>NZ_CP036132.1:305000-5114971 GCF_018742245.1 Bacillus mycoides | reverse complement strand
AGGTGTCCCTCCTTTACTAAAGATGGTAAAAGAATAAGGTTGCGCAACAATTGTACAACCTGTAAATATTTCTAATGCATATTTATACGAAACGTATTTTAAAATATAAAAACGTCGTTAGTATCCGAGATAGAGTTTTCGACAAAATAACACATGTGGACAACTATTTACCAACATGTGATTTAAACTATCCACATGTTATACACAAATTGTGGATAAAATAAAGGTGTGGAAAACTTATTCAAAGTGAAAACACAACTATAATATCAAAAAAAAGCAGCTATAGCAATGAATTTAAGAAAGTTATCCACAAAATCAATACCTTGTGGAATAAACTTGTCCACAACACGATATACTGTGTAAAAGTAAAAAAAGAGTTTGTGGATACAAAAAAGAGAAAATAAATTTATCCACAAGGAAATATAGGGACTGTGAAAAAGTATGTGAATAGGTTAAAAATGAATATTTGATGAAAATTTCGAGAACCATTGACATTTTCCTATTTGATTTACTATAATTTATTAGACTGTCTTTAACAGATATTCCTCAGGGAGGTGTCATATAATGAAAAGAACTTACCAACCAAATAAACGTAAGCGCAGCAAAGTACATGGTTTCCGCAGCCGTATGAGCACAGCAAACGGACGTAAAGTGCTAGCAGCTCGTCGTCGTAAAGGAAGAAAAGTATTATCTGCGTAGACCACTGATCGTTCAGTGGTCTTTTTTTCTAATAATAATGAGTTTCCGCTGATGAAATACAGGAGTGTCAAATGATATGAAGAAAAAAAATCGTATAAAAAAGAATGATGAATTCCAGGCTGTTTTCCAAAAAGGACAATCGAATGCCAATCGCCAGTTTGTTGTATACAAATTAGATAAAGAAAAACAGCCGCATTTTCGCATTGGTCTTTCTGTTAGTAAGAAAATAGGAAATGCAGTAGTGCGTAATCGAATTAAGCGTATGATCCGCCAATCGATTATAGAATTAAAAGATGAGATAGATTCTGGAAAAGATTTTGTTATAATAGCAAGGAAGCCTTGTGCAGAGATGACATATGAAGAGTTAAAGAAAAGCTTAATTCATGTCTTTAAACGCTCTGGTATGAAAAGAATAAAAAAGTAGCGTAAGGAAATGAATTACACTATATACATACCGAAACAAGGAGGAGCAGGCTTTGAAAAAGAAAATAGGTTTATTAGCCATGGTTATTATGTTAATGGCAATCGCTACCGGCTGTAGTGAAACAAATCAGCCGATTACACCGAAAAGCACAGGGATTTGGAATGAATATTTCGTATACCCGCTTTCTCAGTTAATCACGTATTTTGCAAATTTATTTGGCAGTAATTATGGTTTAGCAATCGTTGTTACAACTCTTATCATTCGTTTTGCATTATTACCATTAATGATTAAACAAACGAAGAGTACGAAAGCAATGCAGGCGTTACAACCAGAAATGGTGAAATTAAAAGAAAAGTACAGCTCAAAAGATCAAGCAACACAACAAAAATTACAACAAGAAATGATGCAGTTGTACCAAAAAAATGGTGTAAATCCATTAGCAGGATGTTTACCAATATTTGTTCAGATGCCTATCCTATTCGCTTTTTATCATGCGATTATGAGAACGGCAGAAATTAGTAAACATACATTTTTATGGTTTGATTTAGGACAGGCAGATCCTTACTATATCCTTCCAATCGTTGCGGCTATTACGACTTTTATTCAGCAAAAGCTTGCAATGGCAGGAACGGCTGGGCAAAATCCGCAAATGGCAATGATGATTTGGCTTATGCCAATTATGATCTTAGTCTTTGCAATTAACTTCCCAGCAGCACTATCATTGTACTGGGTAGTTGGTAATATCTTTGGTATCGCTCAAATGTATCTGATCAAAGGGCCTGAAATTAAGGCTAGTAAGGCAGGAGGATCAAGCAAGTGAGTATAATTACTGCTAAAGGACAAACAGTCGAGCTGGCAGTACAAGATGCTTTAAGACAATTAAATGTTTCGAAAGATCGAGTAGATATAAATATTATCGATGAGGGTAAGAGGGGATTCCTAGGTTTATTTGGGAATCGCCTCGCTGTAGTAGAAGTTGTATTGAAAAAAGATCCAATCCAAGAATGTGAAGAATATTTAAAAAATGTTATTCAAAATATGGGTGTGGAAGTTGAGATTAGAAAAATTGTAAAAGGACGCGAAGTTGAATTTACAATTTCTGGTGAAAACATTGGTGTTTTAATTGGCAAAAGAGGTAATACGTTGAATTCTTTACAGTATTTAACAAAGCTTGTTGCGAATCGTAATACAAAGCAATATATTGGTATTACACTGGATGCTGAAAACTATCGTAGTAAAAGAAAAACTACGTTAGAATCTCTTTCTTATCGATTGGCAAAACAAGTAGTGAGTACGAAAAAAAGAGTTGTTCTAGAACCAATGCCTTCTTTTGAACGAAAAATTATTCACCAAGCATTATCTAATCATCAAAATATCATTACAACTTCTGAAGGGAAAGAACCACATCGGTATGTTGTAATATCTTCCAAGTGACCGGTTACTCAATTGAGTGCCGGTTTTTTTGAGGGGAAAATAAATGTGGATAACTAAAAAACACTAGATTTATCCACTGTGAATAAGTTTAGTGTTTTTTACATAAGGACATAATAAAATGAGTTATTATTCTTTTGTAGATAGGTTCGTTATGGTATCCTAATAATTTAGTGACGGAAAAAATTCATGTTGAAATAGAGATAAATAAGCAAGTGAGGTGAAAGGACATGGAATTTGATACAATTGCCGCAATTTCCACAGCACTTGGGGAAGGTGCAATTGCCATTGTTCGAGTAAGTGGGGATGATGCGATTGAGAAAGTCGATCGTATTTTTAAAGGGAAGGATTTAACACAGGTTTCTTCTCATACAATTCATTATGGTCATATTGTCGATTTAGATACAAATCAAGTTATTGAAGAAGTTATGGTATCCATTATGCGTGCACCAAGGACTTTTACGCGTGAAAATATAGTAGAAATTAACTGTCATGGTGGGCTTGTTTCGGTAAATAAAGTATTACAGCTTATTTTAGCACAAGGAGTACGACTGGCAGAGCCTGGTGAATTTACAAAACGTGCTTTTTTAAATGGACGTATTGATTTGTCACAAGCAGAAGCTGTTATGGACTTAATCCGCGCGAAAACAGATCGTGCTATGAATGTAGCGATTAACCAAATGGAAGGACGATTATCTAAATTAATCGGCCATCTGCGTCAAGAAATATTAGAAACATTAGCTCATATTGAGGTGAATATAGATTACCCAGAATATGATGATGTAGAAGAGATGACGCATAATATTTTAATTGAGAAAGCTACACATGTCCGTGCTGAAATTGCAAAGATATTAGAAACATCGAAGCAAGGAAAGATTTTACGTGAAGGCATTTCTACCGCGATTATCGGTAGACCTAACGTTGGGAAATCATCGCTATTAAATAGTCTTGTTCAGGAGAAAAAGGCAATTGTAACTGATATTGCAGGAACAACTCGTGATGTTATTGAAGAGTACGTTAATGTGCGTGGTGTACCACTTAAACTTATAGATACAGCCGGAATTCGTGAAACGGAAGATATTGTTGAACGAATTGGTGTAGAGCGTTCGAAGGAAATGATGAGCCAAGCAGACTTAGTGTTAATTGTAGTGAACTATAGCGAGGCTTTAACAAATGAAGATGAGGATCTATTCCGTGCCGTACAAGGAAAAGATTTCATTGTCATTGTAAATAAGACAGATTTACCGCAAGAAATTGATATGGAACGTGTTACAGATTTAGCGGTAGGCAATCGTGTTATTACAACATCTTTAATTGAGGAGCAAGGAATAGATGAGCTTGAAAAGGCAATAGCTGATTTATTCTTTGAAGGAACAATTGATTCTGCGGATATGACATACGTGTCTAATGCGAGACATATCGGATTATTAACACAAGCAGGAAGAACAATTAACGATGCAATTGAAGCGATAGAAAATGGTGTTCCGATTGATATGGTTCAAATTGATTTAACAAGAGCGTGGGAAATACTTGGTGAAATTACTGGTGATACTGTCCATGAAAGCTTAATTGACCAATTGTTCTCTCAATTTTGTTTAGGAAAATAAAGTAAAACTTTAATCAGAGATGATTTAGTAAGATAGAGGTTATTAGGAGGAATAAACAATGGGATACAATGCCGGTTCATATGATGTCATAGTAATCGGTGCAGGTCATGCAGGATGTGAAGCTGGTCTTGCGGCAGCACGAATGGGCTCAAAAACATTAATGTTAACAATTAACTTAGATATGGTAGCGTTCATGCCATGTAACCCTTCTGTTGGTGGACCAGCAAAAGGGATTGTTGTTCGTGAAATTGATGCATTAGGCGGAGAAATGGGACGCAATATTGATAAAACACATATTCAAATGCGTATGTTAAATACGGGTAAAGGACCAGCTGTACGCGCGCTTCGTGCACAAGCTGATAAATTCTCTTACCAGCATGAGTTAAAGAAAACAATTGAAGAAACACCAAATTTAACGTTGTTTCAAGGTTTGGTAGAGCGTTTAATTGTTGAAGATGGTGTATGTAAAGGGGTAATTACACAAGCTGGTGCTGAATACACAGCGAAAACAGTTGTAATTACAACGGGAACATTTTTACGTGGTGAGATTATTATGGGAGATTTAAAATATTCAAGTGGTCCAAATAATCAGCAACCATCTATTACGTTATCTGAACACTTAGAGGAACTTGGTTTTGATCTTGTTAGATTTAAAACAGGTACACCTCCCCGTGTAAACAGTAATACGATTGATTATAGTAAAACAGAAATTCAACCAGGTGATGATAAGCCACGTGCTTTCTCTTTTGAAACGACAAAATTTATTATGGATCAAATTCCATGTTGGTTAACGTATACAAGTACAGAAACACATCGTTTAATAGATGAAAACTTACATCGCTCAGCTATGTATTCTGGTATGATTAAAGGAACAGGGCCTAGATATTGCCCTTCAATTGAAGACAAGGTAGTAAGATTTAACGATAAACCACGTCATCAAATTTTCTTAGAGCCAGAAGGACGTAATACGCAAGAAGTATATGTACAAGGCTTATCGACGAGTTTACCAGAAGATGTACAGCGTGCAATGCTTAGAACAATTCCTGGCCTGGAAAATGTTGAAATGATGCGTACGGGTTATGCAATTGAATATGATGCAATTGTACCAACTCAACTATGGCCAACACTTGAAACGAAAAAAATTAAAAATTTATATACAGCAGGACAAATTAATGGGACTTCTGGTTACGAAGAAGCGGCAGGACAAGGGCTTATGGCTGGAATTAATGCAGCGTGTCGTTCTTTAGGTAAAAAAGAAGTTATTTTAGGTCGCGCTGATGCATATATTGGTGTCTTAATTGATGATCTTGTAACGAAAGGCACAAATGAACCATACCGTTTATTAACGTCTCGTGCAGAATATCGTTTATTATTACGCCATGATAATGCAGATCTTCGTCTAACTGAGGTTGGGCGTGAAATTGGTTTAATTAAAGAAGATCGTTATGAGAGATTTACAAATAAAAAACTACAAATTGAACAGGAAAAGGAACGGTTAGAGAGTATTTTTATTAAACCGCGTCCTGAAGTTCAAGAATTAATTCGTAGTATTGGTGGAAGCGAATTGAAAGATGGAATACGTGCAAGTGACTTATTACGTCGTCCAGAGATGACATATGAGCATATTCATCTTTTAGTACCAAGTGAATTAGAATTAAATGATGAAATTACAGAACAAGTTGAAATTCAGATTAAGTACGAAGGATATATCGAGAAGTCTTTACAGCAAGTAGAGCGTATGAAGAAAATGGAAAACAAAAAAATTCCTGTGGATATTGATTATGATGCGATTTCTAGCCTTGCCTCAGAAGCGAGACAGAAATTGAAAGATGTTCGTCCGCTTTCGATGGGGCAAGCTTCACGTATTTCTGGCGTAAATCCAGCTGATGTTTCCATTTTGCTTATTTACATTGAACAAGGAAAAATTGCACGAGTATCGAACCAATAACATAGTAAGGAGATATTGCTAGATGAACATAGAACAATTTCAATCTATGCTAGAAGAGAAGGGTATTTCCCTCTCTTCTAGACAGTTAGAGCAGTTCGAAATCTACTTTGAAACGTTAGTAGAGTGGAATGAAAAAATGAACTTAACGGCTATTACGGAGAAAGAAGAAGTATACTTAAAACACTTTTTTGATTCTGTTACAGCGGCTTTTTATTATGATTTTTCGAAACCATTTTCTATTTGTGATGTTGGAGCAGGAGCTGGATTCCCAAGTATCCCTTTAAAAATCTGTTTCCCGCACTTAAAAGTAACAATCGTAGATTCATTACAAAAACGTATTAATTTCTTAAATCACTTAGCGCAAAAGTTAGAATTAAGTGATGTTGCATTTTGTCATGATCGTGCTGAAACATTTGGAAAAAAAGAAGATGTACGTGAAGCATACGATATTGTAATGGCACGTGCAGTTGCACGTCTTTCTGTATTAAGTGAGCTATGTTTACCACTTGTAAAAGTAGGGGGAACATTCATTGCAATGAAAGGTGCAGCGGCGAACGAAGAAATCGAAAATGGAAAATATGCTTTAGAGGTACTTGGCGGAGAATTGAAAGAAATGTCTACGTTCCAATTACCGTTTGAAGAAAGTGAGCGTAATATTTTATTAATCGAGAAAAAGCGCAAGACACCAAAGAAATATCCACGCAAACCGGGAACGCCCAATAAATTACCTATTGAAAAATAAATCTTATTAGACGTAAGATTAAATTATATAAATGAAAACGTAAATGTTTCATAGGAAACATTTTATGTAGAACAGTCAATAGGCCTAAAAGGTGGTGGAATATGTATGAAAAATACGTTTTCTCGTTTATTTGGCTTTGGAGATAAAGAGAGCGAATTCGAATTACAAGACGAAAGCCATGAAGAAATAGCTAAAAAGGTATATGAAGAAATACAGGAAATTCCGATAGTAAACATTACCCCTAACCGTTATCAACCACGGACAGTTTTTGACGATGCACGTATTGAGGAGCTAGCATTAACGATCCGTACACATGGGCTTATCCAGCCGATTGTTGTGAGACAGTATGAGGATGATAAGTACGAGATTATTGCCGGGGAAAGGCGTTTCCGCGCAGCAACAAAGTTAGGGTGGGAAAAAGTTCCTGCAATAATAAAGAATTTAAATGATACTGAGACAGCTTCTGTAGCGTTAATTGAAAATTTGCAGCGTGAGGAATTAACAGCAATTGAGGAAGCTGTGGCATATCAAAAGCTGATTGAGTTACATAATTTAACACAAGAAGCATTGGCACAACGACTTGGAAAAGGACAATCGACAGTCGCAAATAAATTGCGATTATTAAAATTGCCTGAAGAAGTCAAAAGTGCCTTATTAGAAAAAAGTATTACAGAACGGCATGCTCGCGCCCTTATTCCTTTGAAAAATGAGGAATTACAACTGAAGGTTTTACAAGAGATTGTGGAGAAGCAATTGAATGTAAAGCAAACAGAAGAACGAATTGCAAAGTTACTAGAAGAAGTAAAACCAAAGCGCAAAGCGAAGCAAAAAGCAGTAAGTCGAGATGCGAGAATTGCCATGAACACAATTAGACAATCATTACAAATGGTTGCTAACAGTGGTTTGAATGTTAATTCTGCGGAAGAAGAGTTTGATGAATACTATCAAATTACGATTAAAATTCCGAAGAAAAAATAATTACGTGCTAGAGACCTTATCCTATTGGAGAGGTCTCTTTTACTATATTTTCTTGTTAAAGCAAGAAGGAGTTTAGAAATAAATTTTGAAGTTTAATAAGGACGTAAAAGAAAAACTTTTATTTCATGTTACAATAAATATAATTGTTTCTAGAATAAGAAAGGTTGAAAGTAGGTGACATCATGGGAAAAATCATTGCTATTGCTAATCAAAAAGGCGGTGTTGGAAAAACAACAACATCCGTTAATTTAGGGGCTGGATTGGCACAAGTAGGAAAAAAAGTCCTTCTCGTAGATATTGATGCTCAAGGAAATGCAACGACTGGTGTAGGGATTGAAAAGTCTGAATTAGATCAATGTATTTATAATGTTCTTGTCGAAGATGCAGATGTTCAAGGTGTTATACGGAAAACCGCAACTGAAAACTTAGATGTTTTACCCGCTACAATTCAATTGGCTGGTGCTGAAATTGAATTGGTACCAACCATTTCCCGGGAAGTACGCTTGCAAAGAGCATTACAGCCAATTCGTGATGAATATGAGTATATTATTATTGACTGTCCCCCATCCTTAGGATTATTAACGATTAATGCATTAACAGCAGCAGATTCTGTTATTATTCCTGTACAGTGTGAATATTACGCGCTGGAAGGGTTAAGTCAGCTATTAAATACAGTTCGACTTGTGCAAAAGCATTTAAATAAAAATTTAGCAATTCAAGGTGTATTGTTAACGATGTTGGATGCTCGTACAAATTTAGGAATTCAAGTTATAGATGAAGTGAAAAAATACTTTAGGGATAAAGTATATCGTTCGATTATTCCTCGTAATGTTCGCTTAAGTGAGGCACCAAGTCATGGAAAACCAATTATGCAGTATGACGCTAAATCAAGAGGAGCAGAAGTATATTTAGATTTAGCAGAGGAAGTGATTGCAGGTGGCTAAGGGATTAGGAAGAGGAATCAATGTGTTTTTTCCAGATTTAGATGTGAAAGAAGAAGAAACGATTCAGGAGATTATCGTAACTGAATTAAGGCCGAATCCATATCAACCACGTAAACATTTCAATAAAGAAGCGATTCAGGAATTAGCGGCGTCTATTAAAGAGCACGGTATATTGCAACCGTTAATTGCTCGAAAGAGTATTAAAGGATATGAAATAGTTGCGGGTGAAAGAAGATATCGTGCTGCTAAAGAGGCCGGACTTGAGAAGGTGCCTGCTGTCGTAAGGCAATTAAATGAGCAGCAAATGATGGAATTTGCTTTGCTTGAAAACTTACAACGAGAAGATTTAAATCCTATGGAAGAGGCAATGGCATATCAGATGTTAATGAACGAGCTAAATGTGACACAAGAACAATTAGCAAAACGTCTTGGTAAAAGCAGGCCTTATATCGCAAATTATACTCGATTGTTAAGCCTCCCTTCATTCGTTCAAGATATGATTGCAAACGGTCAGCTTTCAATGGCTCATGGAAGAACTTTACTTACAATAAAAGATGAAGAACAGTTGAAATCTTTATTGAAGCGAATTGAAAAAGAAGGACTGAATGTTCGCCAATTGGAACAAATTGTCCAGGAAATTAATCAACGTGTTTCACGTGAAACACAACAAGTGAAAAAAGAAAGAAATATATTTTTTGTAGAGCGTGAAACATTTTTAAGAGAAAAGTTTGGTACGGATGTAAAAATCAAAGAAACGAAAAAAGAAAAAGGTAAAATCGAAATCGAATTTTTTAATAAAGAAGATTTAAATCGAATTTTAGAATTATTATCAAAGGGAAATTAAAAAGCAAACCATCTTATTGTTTATAGATGGTTTGCTTTTTTTAATGCAGATAATTTTTGGTCTGTTTCTTTTATACTTTGTGCAATTACATCAGCCATCTTCATGACTAAACTTAGTCTTGTATTTTGAAGTACGAAAAACTCCATGAAACCATTTAAATTTACGATGCCATGAATATGCAGATCACCAATTTCAGGTAATTTCTTATTCATCGCAGCTCCAGGTTTACTGGGGCCCTTTCCGGTAGTTATAGAACCGATACTTTGAGATTTTCCTAAACATGCATCAACAGCAATAATAAATGAAGTAGGGTTTTCTTTCTGTATATTCTGAATTTTATCTTCTAAGTTTAGTGCATGTATTGGTTCGTCTAGTGTGCCGAATACTTGAAGGTTTTTGATTTCAATTTGTTCTAGTTTAGTACCAACTAATGGACCAAGTGCATCACCGGTGGAACGGTCTGTTCCGATACAAACGAGAATGAGTGGCATATTAGTCTTAATGGGAATATGGGAAAGTAAGAAATTACTGATTGTCTCAGAGGCTTCTAAGTCATGATGCATAACATTTTGAGTTTCTTTTTCAAAAAAAGGTAAGCGAAAACTTCTAATATTCATGAAGCACCCATCCTTTTAATAAATTTTCACAATATGTTATATGGTGTATGAAATGGAAAATTATAAGTGCATACTTTTTGCAAACTGTGAATGAAAACAGAAATAATAGTACTAGTATATATATATTCGTTTCATTTTATACCTGAATGGAAGTTAACAAATGGAATTAAAGTCATAAATTTTTTTCAGAAATCAGAGAGAGTTCTGATACAATAATAAGGATAACTAAAAAGAAATTTTAGCTGGAGAGGTAGAGGGACATGGATTTAGCGTTGAAATGGTTTCAGTCCATTGATTGGACGAATATAGGTGTGAAATCACTAAAAATAATCGTTATTTTAATACTTGGTGCAATCGTTGTGCGAGTTGCGAGGGCAATTGTACGAAATGCGTTTCGTATGGGAAGCCGTTCGCCGATTCAAATTTCAGAACGTCGTACAGTTACGGTAGCGAAGTTGCTTGAAAATATTGTGGCATACGTTGTTATGTTCATTATGTTAATTGCAATTTTAGGTGTGTTTGATATTAATGCGTCAGGTCTATTAGCCGGTGCTGGGGTAATTGGTTTAGCAGTCGGTTTTGGTGCACAAAGTTTAGTTAAAGATGTTATTACAGGATTATTTATTTTGTTAGAGGATCAATTTTCAGTAGGTGATTATGTAAGGATAGGTCAATTTGAAGGAACCGTTTTGGAAATAGGACTACGTACAACGAAGATGAAGAGCTGGACAGGTGAAATTCATATAATACCAAATGGTAGTATTGTACAAGTAACGAACTTTTCCGTTAGCAATAGTGTAGCATTTGTTGATGTATCTATTTCTTATGAAAGTGATATAGTACGAGCGGAGCAAGTTATTGAAGATTTATTAGTTGAATTACCAGAAAAATATGAGAAGATGGTAACAACACCTCAATTGCTAGGTGTTCAAACATTGGCAGCGTCTGAAGTTGTATTACGTGTTATTGCTGAAGTTGAGCCGATGCAGCATGCAGTTATTGCGAGGGCTCTTCGCAAAGAGATTAAAAATCGTCTTGATTTACATGGGATTGAAATTCCATACCCACGTATGGTTTTATATAGTCGCGAAGAATTAGTTAGTGAAAAAGCAATTTAATAGTGGGAGGGATTTGGAGAATGGAGCAAAAGCAATATAACTTGTACGATGTTGTGGAAATGAAGAAAGCCCATCCATGTGGTGAAAATCGCTGGAAGATTATTCGTATGGGAATGGATATCCGCGTTAAGTGCGAGGGGTGTGACCATTCGGTAATGATTCCTCGAAGAGAGTTTGATCGTAAGGTAAAAAAAATACTTGTGAAGCATGAAGAATAGTGAAAAAGCAACAGCTGCAGTAGACAGCCGTTGCTTTTTTTCATTTGGTGGAAACTTGTCATTTTTTTCGTTACTATCTATAATGATGAAAGATTGAGACATAGGAGTGAAAAATATGGGATTAACGGCTGGGATTGTTGGATTACCTAACGTAGGGAAGTCCACTTTATTTAATGCAATTACACAAGCAGGAGCAGAATCTGCGAACTATCCATTCTGTACAATCGATCCAAACGTAGGGATTGTAGAAGTACCAGATGAGCGTTTAAATAAATTAACGGAATTAGTAGAACCGAAAAAAACTGTTCCAACTGTATTCGAATTTACTGATATCGCAGGTATCGTAAAAGGTGCGAGTAAAGGTGAAGGGTTAGGAAATAAATTCTTATCTCACATTCGTCAAGTAGATGCAATTTGCCAAGTTGTTCGTTGTTTTGAAGATGAAAATATTACGCATGTTTCAGGAAAAGTAGATCCAATTGATGACATTGAAACAATCAACTTAGAGCTAATCTTAGCGGATTTGGAATCTGTTGATAAACGTATCGAACGAGTTGCGAAGTTAGCAAGACAAAAAGATAAAGAAGCTGTATATGAGCATGAAATTTTAGTTCGTTTAAAAGAAGCTTTCGAAGAGGGAAAACCAGCTCGTACTGTTGAATTTACAGAAGAGCAAATGAAGATTGTTAAAGGCCTTCATTTACTTACAACGAAAGAAATGCTATACGTAGCAAACGTAAGTGAAGATGATATTATGGATCCTTCTGACAATAAATATGTACAAATGGTAAAAGAATTTGCAGCAAATGAAAATTCACAAGTAATTGTTGTATGTGCAAAAATCGAATCAGAAATTGCTGAGTTAGATGAGGAAGAGAAGAAAGTATTCCTTGAAGAACTAGGTATTGAAGAATCTGGTTTAGATCAATTAATTCGCGCTGCATATGACTTATTAGGACTTGCTACTTACTTCACAGCTGGTGTGCAAGAAGTACGTGCATGGACGTTTAAACAAGGTATGAAAGCACCACAATGTGCTGGTGTTATTCATACGGACTTTGAACGTGGATTTATTCGTGCGGAAACAGTTTCTTATACTGATTTAATGACAAATGGCTCTATGACAGCTGCAAAAGAAGCTGGAAAAGTACGTTTAGAAGGAAAAGAGTATATCGTAAAAGACGGAGATGTTATGCACTTCCGCTTTAACGTTTAATTTAATATTTCCTAGGAAAAATAAAGATATGGACTTGGCAAATATATTATATGTTTGCCAAGTTTTTTACGTATTGGTGAGTTGATTCATATAACTTACTATGATATAATCTAAACTCGTGAGTAATTACTATAAATTAATTGCTCCTTGCCCATTATGGGCCGTTTAGACCAAAAGGAGGTGAAAGTGTAATGAGAAAGTACGAAATTATGTACATCATTCGTCCTGGCGTTGAAGAAGAAGCTCAAAAAGCTTTAGTTGAACGTTTTGCAGGTGTTTTAACAAACAATGGTGCAGAAATCATTAACACGAAAGAGTGGGGTAAGCGTCGTTTAGCTTACGAAATCAACGACTTACGTGAAGGTTTCTACATGATCTTAAACGTGAACTCTAACGCAGAAGCGATTAACGAATTCGACCGTTTAGCTAAGATCAACGAAGACATCCTTCGTCATATCGTTGTTAAAGAAGAAGAAAAATAATTGATATATAAGGGAGAGTGGTTCGATTGATGAATCGTGTTATCCTCGTTGGTCGTTTAACTAAGGACCCTGACTTACGTTACACGCCCAATGGTGTTGCAGTAGCTACTTTTACGTTAGCTGTGAATCGCGCATTTGCGAATCAACAAGGTGAGCGTGAAGCTGACTTTATTAATTGTGTAATATGGCGTAAACAAGCAGAAAACGTGGCAAATTATTTGAAAAAAGGTAGCTTAGCAGGCGTAGACGGACGTCTTCAAACTCGTAATTACGATGGACAAGATGGTAAACGTGTATATGTAACAGAAGTTCTTGCGGAGAGCGTACAATTTTTAGAGCCGCGTAATGGCGGTGGGGAGCAACGTGGTTCATTCAATCAGCAACCATCAGGAGCTGGTTTCGGTAACCAAAGCTCTAACCCATTTGGTCAATCTAGTAATCCCGGTAACTCAGGTAACACTGGTAACTCTGGATTTACGAAGAATGACGATCCATTTTCGAATGTTGGTCAACCGATTGACATTTCGGACGACGATTTACCATTTTAATGGTATGAATCGGATATTTTTAACAAAGAATGGAGGGAATAGACATGGCAGGACGCAAAGGTGGACGTGCGAAGCGTCGTAAGGTGTGTTTCTTCACATCTAACGGCATCACTCGCATTGACTATAAAGATGTTGATTTATTAAAACGTTTCGTTTCTGAGCGTGGTAAAATTTTACCTCGTCGTGTAACAGGAACAAGCGCGAAATACCAACGCAAACTTACAGTTGCAATTAAACGTGCTCGTCAAATGGCACTTTTACCATATGTTGGTGAATAATAGCGTATGAAATGCACAGTAGAGTCGGACTCTACTGTGCATTTTGCTATGCTTTTCTTTTTTTGAGAGAGAGGTTAGATGATGAAAAATACAAGATTTATTACTGAGGGTGCAGCGTTATTGGCTACATATGCTATTTTGTTACTTGTATCTAGGTATGTTCCAATTTTAGGCACAATGGTAACGTTTGTGTTGCCGTTACCATTTATATTATTAACAGTAAGACATAAACTATCTAATATACTCGTGATTTTTGTAGCGGCACTTTTTATTACAGTTATTGTGAGTCAGCCGATTGGTCTCATAAAGACAGTGATGTTTGGGTTAATAGGTGTCGTATTAGGATATATGTATAAAAAAGGGAAAAAACCAGTGGAGATATTGATAGCTGGAACGCTTGCGTATTTAATTGGTATAATGCTCATTTATGTTGGAAGTATAAAATTTTTCAACATAGATTTAATGAAGCAAATGCAAAATATATTTAGTGAAAGCGTGGCGCAAAGTGAAAAGATAGCAAATGCTGCTGGTATGCCAGTTAGTAAGGAACAAAAAGAGTTACTTGCACAAATGAATGATATATCACAAACGTTACTTCCAAGTATACTTGTGCTAGTTTCTGTATGTTTTTCTTGGATTACAGTGCTAATATCAGGTAGTGTTTTGAGAAAGTTAAAGCACGACGTTACACCTTGGCCTAAATTTAAAGATATACAATTGCCAAAGAGTATTGTCTGGTATTACGTCATATTTATTTTGTTAGCAACTTTTATAAAAGTAGAACCAACATCATATTTACATATGGTATTTTCTAACCTATATGTAATCTTTGCTTTGCTGCTCGTCTTGCAAGGGTTAACGTTTATCACCTTTTTAGCACACAGAAAAGGTTTTACGAGAGGTATTCCTATTATTAGTTTTATTATATGTATGTTTATTCCAATGCTGTTTCCTCTTGTGACAATCTTAGGTATAATTGATTTAGGGATTTCATTGCGTTCTAAAATAGGGGAATAAAATAATATTCCTTACACTATTTTAATTTGTTTAACTAACTGGAAGGTGAGTTAGTTTTACTTTATAGGAGTTGTATACATGCCTGAATTTTATAAGAAACAGTGGTTTTTATATCCTGTTTACGTATTGGCATTTTTTGTGTTGGTGCTAATCTCGATTCTCTGTTATTTCCACTTAATTATGGGGATATCTTCCTTTTTTGTTTTTAGCATCGTTTTCTTTTTAGTTATACGATTTGAACTTACCTTTCAAAGGAACTTTGAAAAGTATACGACAGATATGATTACTAGGGTAAAAAAAGTGAGTAACGAAGCATTCAACCAGATGCCAATTGGTATATTGTTATACAATAAGGAGTATGGGATTGATTGGGCAAATCCTTACTTGTCTTCATGTTTGGGGCAACACGCATTAGCTGGGTGGCATCTGTACGATGTATCAGAAACATTACTCCTTTTTATTAAAGGAGAGACTTCTGATGATATAGTATCTTTAAATAGTCGGAAGTTCCGTGTGTTTGTAAGGAAAGAAGAAAAACTAATTTATTTTTTTGATGTAACTGAGCAAACAGAGATTGAAAAAATGTATGAGGATCAGCGCACTGTTTTGGCTGTTATTTATTTAGATAATTACGATGAAGTTACACAAGGGTTAGATGATCAATTACGTACGAATATAACAAGTCTTGTGACGTCACGTCTAAATGAATGGGCCGTTAAGTATGGTGCATATTTGAAACGTGCATCTTCAGAAAGATTCTTCGTTGTACTAAATGAAAGTATTTTAGCGCAAATGGAGAAAGGGAAATTTAGTATTTTGGATCAAGTGCGTGAAGAAACGTCAAAAAGGAATATACCACTTACATTAAGTGTTGGTGTTGGCTCAGGTGATTTACCTTTATCGGAGCTTGGAGCGATGGCTCAATCTGGTTTAGACCTTGCATTAGGACGAGGAGGAGACCAAGTAGCTATTAAACAAGCAACGGGTAAAGTTAAGTTTTACGGTGGCAAGACGAACCCGGTCGAAAAGCGTACTCGTGTACGTGCTAGAGTTATTTCGCATGCATTAAAGGATTTAGTATTAGAAAGCAGTAATGTCATTATAATGGGGCATAGAGCCCCTGATATGGATGCGATTGGTGCAGCGATTGGTATTTTAAAGGTAGCTCAATTAAATGAGCGCAAAGGATATATTGTATTAGATGAAAATGATTCTGATAAAGGAATCAAACGTTTGATGGATAAAGTGAAACAAAATGAAGAGTTATGGTCACATTTTATTACACCAGGGCAAGCGATGGAATTTGCAAATGATGATTCATTACTTGTTGTTGTTGATACGCATAAACCTTCAATGGTGATGGATGAAAAACTGTTACATAAGATTGAAAATGTAGTAGTTATTGACCATCATCGCCGTGGAGAAGATTTCATTGAAGATCCATTACTTGTTTATATGGAGCCATACGCTTCTTCAACGGCAGAGCTTGTTACAGAGTTACTTGAGTATCAACCGAAAAATTTAAAGATGACCATGTTAGAAGCAACGGCATTGTTAGCTGGTATTATTGTTGATACGAAAAGTTTTACATTCCGTACAGGCGCTCGTACATTTGATGCCGCTTCTTATTTACGCTCGCATGGCGCAGACACTGTACTTGTACAAGAACTTTTAAAAGAAGATATGGGTCAGTATTTACGAGTTGCAAAAGCCATTAAAAATGCGTACATTTATAAAAATGGAATTGCGATTGCTAAAGTTGATGGTGATGAATATTATGACCAAGTACTTATTGCACAATCAGCAGACACATTATTGACAATGACAGGTATCATTGCATCATTTGTTATTGCAAAACGTGGAGAAAATTTCATTGGAATTAGTGGTAGATCTTTAGGTGAATTGAATGTACAGCTAATTATGGAAAATTTAGGAGGTGGCGGGCATTTAACAAATGCAGCCACACAAATGAAAAATGTTACAGTAGATGAAGCGGAGGAGAAGCTTCGATTTGTTATTGATGACTATTTACAGGGAGGCACACAATCATGAAAGTAATTTTTCTAAAAGACGTAAAAGGTAAAGGTAAAAAAGGAGAAATAAAAAACGTACCAGACGGTTATGCAAATAATTTCTTACTAAAACAGGGGTTAGCTGCCGAAGCGACAAACAGCAGTGTGAAAACTTTAGATGCTCAAAAGCGCAAAGAGGAAAAAGATGCAGCAGCAGAGCTTGAAAATGCAAAACAATTAAAAGAAACACTAGAGAAATTAACTGTAGAATTAAAGGCAAAATCTGGAGAAGGTGGCCGTTTATTTGGTTCTATTACAAGCAAACAAATTGTAGATGCAATGCAAAAATCACACAAGATTAAACTTGATAAACGTAAATTTGAAATGGACGATGCAATACGTGCATTAGGTTATACAAACGTCACTGTAAAATTGCATCCGCAAGTAACAGCGGCAGTAAAAGTTCATGTTAGTGAACAATAAAAATAAATTGAGCAAGGAGGATTGCGCATGAGTGATGTACTGGCTGATCGTACCCCTCCGCATAATATAGAAGCAGAGCAGGCGGTTTTAGGGGCTATATTGATTGATCAAGATGCATTAACGTCAGCATCAGAGCTGTTACTACCTGACTCGTTCTATCGAACGAAACATCAAAAGATTTTTGAAGTCATGCTTGGGTTGTCTGATAAGGGAGAACCAATCGACTTAGTAATAATGACATCAGCGATGGCTGATCAAGGGTTACTAGAAGAAGTTGGTGGGGTTTCCTATCTAGCAGAATTAGCAGAAGTTGTTCCAACAGCTGCTAACGTAGAATATTATGCACGCATCATCGCTGAAAAGGCACTTTTACGTCGCTTAATTCGAACGGCAACTCATATTGTATCGGATGGATACGAGCGAGAAGATGATGTGGATGGCCTTTTAAATGAGGCTGAGAAAAAAATATTAGAAGTATCACATCAAACAAATGCAAAAGCATTCCAAAACATTAAAGATGTTCTTGTAGATGCTTATGATAAAATTGAACTTTTGCATAATCAAAAAGGTGAAGTTACCGGGATACCAACTGGATTTACTGAATTAGATAAGATGACCGCGGGTTTTCAGCGAAATGATTTAATCATTGTAGCAGCTCGTCCGTCGGTGGGGAAAACTGCATTTTCATTAAATATCGCACAGAACGTAGCGACGAAAACGGATGAAAATGTAGCGATTTTTAGTTTGGAGATGGGCTCTGATCAGCTTGTTATGCGTATGCTTTGTGCAGAAGGAAATATTGATGCGCAAAGACTTCGTACCGGTTCATTAACTTCTGATGATTGGGCGAAATTAACAATGGCGATGGGTAGCCTTTCGAATGCTGGTATATATATTGATGATACACCAGGGATTAAAGTAAATGAGATTCGAGCAAAATGTCGTAGATTAAAGCAAGAACAAGGTCTTGGGATGGTTTTGATTGACTATTTACAGCTTATTCAAGGAAGTGGGAAATCAGGAGAAAACCGTCAGCAGGAAGTATCTGAGATTTCTCGTACATTAAAAGGGATTGCACGTGAATTGCAAGTACCTGTTATCGCCTTGTCGCAGTTATCTCGTGGTGTAGAATCTCGTCAAGATAAACGTCCGATGATGTCTGACATTCGTGAATCAGGAAGTATCGAGCAGGATGCTGACATTGTAGCCTTCCTATATCGTGAAGATTACTATGATCGTGAAACAGAAAATAAAAATACAATTGAAATTATCATTGCAAAACAACGTAATGGTCCAGTAGGTTCAGTAGAGCTTGCGTTTGTTAAGGAATTTAATAAATTCGTCAACTTAGAACGCCGCTTTGAGGATGGACATGCACCGCACGCATAAAGGCAGTATAAAAAAGAAACACATTTCTTATAATAAGATGTGTTTCTTTTTTTTTATATGAAAGATAGGGCTTTCATAAGGTGAATATGTAATTCTTACGAACGAAAACGTTTTTCGATAAAAAAATGTTCGCTTTTTGGTTGACTTCTCTTTCTGTTTTGGTACAATTATATTGTTTGAATAGATCGTTTGAAAATTGCGGAGGTGCTTTAATAATGTCTTCAGTAGTAGTTGTAGGAACACAATGGGGCGACGAAGGAAAAGGTAAAATCACTGATTTTCTTTCTGAGCATGCGGAAGTAGTTGCAAGATATCAAGGTGGAAATAACGCGGGACATACAATTGTTTTCGGCGGAGTTAAATATAAATTACACTTAATTCCATCTGGTATTTTCTATAAAGAGAAAATTTGTGTAATCGGAAACGGCTTAGTAGTAGATCCGAAAGCATTACTTGAAGAGTTAAAATACTTACATGATCGTGGTGTAAGTACTGATAATTTACGTGTAAGTAACCGTGCGCACGTTATTTTACCTTATCACTTAAAACAAGATGAGTTAGAAGAAGCGAGTAAAGGTGATAACAAGATCGGTACAACGAAAAAAGGTATCGGTCCTGCATATATGGATAAAGCTGCTCGTATCGGTATCCGTATGGCTGATCTTTTAGACCGTGAAGCATTTAAAGAGAAGCTTGAGCGCAATTTAGTGGAAAAAAATCGTTTGTTTGAAAAAATGTACGATACAGAAGGTTTCAGCGTAGAAGAAATCTTTGAAGAGTACTTCGAATACGGACAACAAATCGCACATTACGTATGCGATACATCTGTCGTATTAAATGATGCACTAGATAACAATCATCGTGTATTATTTGAAGGTGCACAAGGTGTTATGCTTGATATCGACCACGGTACGTATCCATTCGTTACATCTTCTAACCCAATTGCTGGTGGTGTAACAGTTGGAACTGGAGTTGGTCCTGCGAAAGTTACTCGCGTTGTAGGTGTATGTAAAGCATATACAAGCCGTGTTGGTGATGGTCCATTCCCTACGGAACTTAATGATGAAATCGGTCATCAAATTCGTGAAGTTGGTCGTGAATACGGAACAACAACTGGTCGTCCGCGCCGCGTAGGTTGGTTTGATAGCGTTGTTGTAAGACATGCACGTCGTGTTAGTGGTTTAACAGACTTATCATTAAACTCTATCGATGTATTAACAGGTATCCCAACTCTTAAAATTTGTGTTGCTTACAAATACAACGGAGAAGTTATCGATGAAGTTCCAGCTAACTTAAACATTTTAGCGAAATGTGAGCCTGTATACGAAGAGCTTCCAGGTTGGGAAGAAGATATTACTGGTGTAAAATCATTAGACGAGCTTCCTGAAAATGCACGAAAATACGTAGAACGTGTTTCTGAATTAACAGGAATCCAATTATCTATGTTCTCAGTTGGACCAGATCGTAATCAAACAAATATCGTTCGTAATGTATACGAAGCTTAATTGATATAAAAAATTGATTTTTTTAAGAAAAAACTCATGTTTTCATGAGTTTTTTCTTATCTTTTATAAAAAAATAAAAAAAGGTATTGCAAAAATAAAAGATAACATGTTATGATATGTCTTGTCGTCACGAAAATATGACGTTGGTGAGTATGAGCCATTAGCTCAGTTGGTAGAGCATCTGACTTTTAATCAGAGGGTCGAAGGTTCGAATCCTTCATGGCTCACCATTTTATTTTTCGTGGCCCGTTGGTCAAGTGGTTAAGACACCGCCCTTTCACGGCGGTAACACGGGTTCGAATCCCGTACGGGTCATGTTTTTTTATGTTCATTTTTGGTCCCGTGGTGTAGTGGTTAACATGCCTGCCTGTCACGCAGGAGATCGCCGGTTCGACCCCGGTCGGGACCGCCACTTTTGTTTATACCACCATTAGTGGTTTTATATATAGTTTTGGCTCGGTAGCTCAGTCGGTAGAGCAGAGGACTGAAAATCCTCGTGTCGGCGGTTCGATTCCGTCCCGAGCCACTCTCAGGATATTAAGTGGGCCCACTTAATATCCTTTTTATTTTGTCCAGTTTTACAAAAGTGGGTAGTTATTTTACAATAGAATGAGGAGCCTCTAGCAGTTGAAGCTAGAGGTTTTTCTATAGATCGTATAGGATTCCGTGTAAAAGTGGATGATACATGAGTCTATGAGAATAGAGGAGAAATACTTAGACTAAGATTGTTGTCATATAGGAACATACTATAGAAACACCAATATGTTTGAGGATTATTGATCATATTTTTATAAGGAGGAAATAGACGATGATGGGAAAGAAAATTTTAGTAGTTGATGATGAAAAGCCGATTGCGGATATTTTGAAGTTCAACCTAGAAAAAGAAGGTTTTGAAATTGTAATGGCGCATGATGGTGATGAGGCGATTGAAAAAGCAAATGAAGAACAGCCAGATATGGTTTTATTAGATATTATGTTACCGGGAAAAGACGGTTTAGAGGTATGTCGTGAAATACGTAAAAGCTCAGAAATGCCAATTATTATGCTTACAGCAAAAGACTCTGAAATTGATAAAGTATTAGGGCTTGAGCTTGGGGCAGATGATTATGTAACGAAGCCATTTAGTACGAGGGAGTTGCTTGCTCGTGTGAAAGCGAATTTACGTCGCCATCAGCAGGGTGGTTCTGCAGAGAAAGAAGAAAATACTGAAATGGTTATTGGACCAATCGTTATTAATTCGAACGCTTATAGTGTAACGAAGCGTGAAGAAAGCATTGAGCTTACACATCGTGAATTTGAATTACTACATTATTTAGCGAAGCATTTAGGTCAAGTTATGACTCGTGAACATTTATTACAAACAGTTTGGGGTTATGATTATTTTGGAGATGTACGTACAGTAGACGTAACAGTACGTCGTTTACGCGAAAAAATTGAAGATAATCCAAGTCATCCTACTTTAATTGTAACTAGACGTGGAGTAGGGTATTACTTGCGTGACCCAGAACAGGAATAGTATATGAAGAAAGTTGGTTTTTTTCAATCTATTCATTTAAAATTTGTGCTCATATATATGCTGTTAATATTAATAGCAATGCAAGTAATTGGTGTATATTTCGTCAGGGAATTAGAAAAAAGCCTTGTAAAAGGCTTTCAAGATTCCTTAACGCAGCAAACAAACTTACTTTCTTATAACTTGAAGCAAGAGTTTGTAAAAGAACGTCCTAAAACAGAATCAGTAGATAAAGCTATTAATGATTCGATTCAAAAATTTGCATCAGATCGTAAGAGAGATATTCAAGAAGTAAGTGTAATTGATTCTACTAAAAAATTAATGGCAATTTCAGACGCGTCTAAGCAAAATAAGGTAGGACGAACGTCAGCAGATACGGCTGTACAACGGGTAATGGTACAAAAGAAACCAGAGTCAAAGATTGAAAAAGATGGACATACAGGTCATCGAGTTCAAGTTATGATTACCCCTATTCTAAAAGAGCCGGGCGGAGATGTACTTGGCGTCATTCATATCGTTGCATCTATGGAAGATGTGTATAAACAAATGAAGGACATCAACCAAATTTTTGCAACGGGGACAGTAATTGCTTTATTAGTAACAGCTGTACTTGGAATTTTATTGGCTCAAACAATTACGAGACCAATTTCAGATATGCGAAGACAAGCAATTGAAATGGCGAAAGGGAATTATTCGCGAAAAGTAAAGGTGCATAGTCACGATGAGATTGGACAATTAGCATTATCTTTTAACAATTTATCTAAAAAATTACAACAAGCTCGTTCCTCCACAGAAAGTGAAAGACGAAAATTATCATCCGTTTTATCACATATGACAGATGGAGTAATTGCTACTGATCGAAAAGGGGATATCATTTTATTAAATGATCCTGCGGAAAAGATGTTAAATGTTTCGCGTGAAACGGCGCTAGATCAATCAGTGTTAGAAGTGTTAGGAATACAAGAAGAATTTACACTTGATCATTTATATGAAGAACCTGATTCAGTTTTATTAGATTTTAGTACGAGAAATGAACCATATATTTTACGTGCTAGTTTCTCTGTTATTCAAAAAGAAACAGGGAAGGCAAATGGTTTAATTGCTGTATTATATGATGTAACAGAGCAGGAGCGGATAGAACAAGAGCGCCGTGAGTTTGTTGCGAACGTATCTCATGAGTTAAGAACGCCGTTAACAACGATGCGTAGTTACTTAGAAGCACTTACTGATGGAGCATGGCAAGATCCAAATATTGCACCGCAATTTTTAACGGTTACACAAGAGGAAACAGAAAGAATGATCAGGCTTGTAAATGCATTGTTACAACTATCTAAACTAGATAGTACAGAACATCGCTTAATGAAGGAATGGGTCGACTTTACTGACTTCTTTAATAACGTTATCGATCGCTTTGAAATGTCTAAAGAGCAAAATGTAAGCTTCAAACGATCTTTCTCTAAAAAATCTCGATTTATTGATATGGATACAGACAAAATTACACAAGTTTTATATAACATTATTTCCAATGCACTAAAATATTCGCCAGAAGGTGGTACAGTAACATATCGCCTACGTGACCGCGGGGAGTTACTAGAGATTAGTGTGAGTGATCAAGGAATGGGAATTCCGAAAGAAAATGTAGATAAAATATTTGAACGTTTTTATCGTGTAGATAAAGCGCGTTCGAGACAAATGGGTGGTACAGGTCTTGGGTTAGCTATTGCGAAAGAAATGATTGAGGCACATGGCGGCTCGATTTGGGCGAAAAGTGAGGAAGGAAAAGGGACAACTATTTATTTCACATTGCCAATGGCGACAGATGAAGAGGACGATTGGGAATGAGTATGGAAAACTTTAAAACGATAGTTCTAATTAATTTGGTTGTCATTAGTCTATTTCTTACTTTTAACTTATGGACATATGTTCCTGATTCCACTTCTATGCAAAATACCAAGTTCGTTCAAGGTAACGAAGATATAAATCAGGTAAAGATTTCGGAGGTTGTTCGCCCATCCTCTGTCGTTATTCATAAAGAGAAAAATCATTATGTAAGCGAAAAGAAGGCAAATGTGGATTCAATCTATAAAATTCTTGAAAACGGAGAATTACATGATTTTAGGGAAATAACGGGGACAGTCCCTAAAGGTGATTTTCTGTCTTATGTACACGGAGAAGAAAAAATTGAATTTGTTTTTCCTACAAATATCCCGTTAGATACGATTAAAGATATGTTTAATATTAAAGATAAAAACATAGAAAGTAACAGAAGTTTTAATCGTATTATAATTGATCCTTCTAGAAGTAAGGACCAAGAAATTAAAGTTAGCTTTGTTTCCTGTGATACTCCTCATAAAATATATCAAGCAACATTGAGTGGTGCTTATATAAAGGATATTATAAATGCTCAAAATCAACTTATAACAGTAGCAAGACCATATTTTGAATATCAAATAAATGATACAAAAAAACTTTTTTTACCAGATGGGATTACGGAATTAAGTAAGGTAGAGTATATTACAGCTAAACTAGAAGTGGATCCATTCAAAAATGCTTTATTTAGTGATCCACGTTATTTAAGTCCTATTTCTGAGAAAGAAAAGGAAACATTTACGGATGGCATCCGTTCTATGGAAATTGATAAGTTGGATGCAATGTTGAAATATAAAAATTCCGCTGTACATGGTGATAAATCTACGGATAATGCGGTAATTTTACAAAAAAGTTTTGACTTTGTAAGTGGGCATAGTGGATCCTTGAAGTCCTATCGTTTTGATTATATTAATGGGAGAAAAACTTCATTCCGTTTGTATGAGGATGGTTTGCCTGTATTTAATGCAAATGGAATAGCGGAATTAAAACAAGTATGGGGTTCAGGTGAAATTATGCAGTATGAAAGACCCTTTTTTGAGTTCAGTATTACTTTGCCTAGTAAACAACAAACAACTTCTCTTGCATCAGGTCATACAGTGATGACATCACTAGAGAATAATCCAGAAATTGATAAAAAATCAATTCAGGATGTTGGTATTGGTTATAAAATGTCATTGGAACCTTCCATTAGTGATGTGAGAATCGCTGTCTTACAGCCGATATGGTATGTAAAATGTGAAGAAGATGGTAAGCAACAAATATATGAGTGGAGTGAGGGGGGACTAAATGGATTGGGATCGAATTAAAACAATATTTATTGTGACCTTTTTTGTTTTAGACCTCTTTCTTATCTTTCAGTTCATTCAAAAGCAAGATAGTAATCAATTAGAACTTGTGACGGAAACGAAAATCGATCAACAATTAAAAGCTGAAAAAATTACTATGGGGAATTTTCCTAAAGAACCGAAAAAAGAGTCATTTATAATGGCGAAAAATAAGGTTTTCAAAGAAGAAGATGTACAATCTTTAAAAAATCAGACGGCGCATGTGCAAGACGAATATCAAATAGAGAGTAAATTAAAAGAGCCTTTTTTAAATACAAAATCATCGTCAAAAGATAAGTATAATGATTTTTTGAAAAATTATGTGCTGGATGGACAAAAATATGAGTTTGGAGCAATAAAGGACTCAAAAATTTACTTCTTTCAAAAGTATAAAGATAAACCAATCTTCTACAATAATCGTGCGATGATTGTTGTAGATTTAAATGAAAAAAATGAGCTTATTTCGTATACACAAACAATGTTAACGGATTTGAAGGAAATGGGCGAAAGCGAAAAGACGAAAGAACAAGAAATTATTACTGCTCAAACAGCTTTAGAAAATATATATTTGAAAAATAAAATTGCAGAAAATACGCACGTGAAAGAGGCGCAGATTGGATATGCAACTCTCGCGGAGTCTTCTTCTAATATACAAGTGCTTGCTCCAACATGGAACTTAAAGACAGAGCAGAAAAAGGATTTTTTTGTGAATGCAATTGAAGGACAAGTTATGGAATTAGGGGAAACTCAAGTGCCGGAAGAACATAATGGAGTGAGAAAGAATGAGTATGCACTTTAGTGTACTTGCGAGTGGAAGTACAGGGAATATGCTATATGTAGGAACAGATGAAAAAAAACTGCTCGTCGATGCAGGTTTAAGTGGTAAAGCGACAGAGGCTTTATTTAAACAAGCTGAACTGAATATAAATGACGTATCAGGTATTCTTGTAACACATGAGCATAGTGACCATATTAAAGGATTAGGTGTATTGGCACGTAAATATGATTTACCTATTTATGCGAACGAGAAAACATGGAATGCAATGGAACATTTAATAGGTAATATCCCAACTGATCAAAAATTCATTTTCTCAGTAGGGGACGTGAAAACATTTGGGGATATTGAAGTTGAATCATTTGGTGTTTCTCATGATGCAGCGGAACCGATGTTTTATGCTTTTCATAACAATAATAGAAAGTTAGCTCTTATTACAGATACGGGCTACGTAAGTGACCGTATGAAAGGTGTCATTAAGGGAGCGAATGCTTTCGTATTTGAAAGCAATCATGATGTGGAAATGCTTCGTATGGGACGCTATCCATGGAGCATTAAGCGACGTATTTTAAGCGACGTTGGCCACGTTTGTAATGAGGACGCTGCATTAGCGATGGCTGATGTTATTACAGACGAGACAAAACACATTTATTTAGCGCATTTAAGCTTAGATAATAACATGAAAGAATTAGCGCGTATGTCTGTATCACAAGTATTAGAGGAAAAAGGTTTTGGGGTTGGAGAATCCTTTGAAATACATGATACGGATCAAAAAATGCCTACGAAAATTCAATACGTATAATTCTTCATTTTAGTAAACAATAAAGGTGAATATAGTTGTTTTCAGGAAGATAGGTGAACAAATATGTCCTTTATTGATGAAGAAAAATATCGTATTAAACGCGCAGGGAAAAAGAAACATAAAGGTATTGTCATTTCTAGCATAGCGGGGACAATTGTAGGGGCTTCATTATTTGCATTTGGAGCTCCTTTATTTTCAAATCATGCAGGTAAGCTTCCGCAAGCTGAAGCAAGTGAAAAAAATATGGCTGAAGCTCAAAGTGGAAATGTTCCTGTTAAACAGATTAGCTTTGTAGACGCTGTTGATCGTGCTTCAGAGGCTGTTGTTGGTGTTATTAATATTCAACGAGACGATTTTTCAGAGGCTGATTCGGAGGCTGGTACAGGCTCTGGTGTGATTTATAAGAGAACAGATGGACATGCGTATATTGTAACGAATAACCACGTTGTTGCTGGGGCGAATCGTATTGAAGTGAGCTTAAGTGACGGTAAGAAAATTCCAGGTAAAGTATTAGGAACCGATGTAGTCACGGACTTAGCGGTACTAGAAATAGATGCGAAGCATGTGAAGAAAGTGATTGAAATTGGCGACTCTAATACCGTTCGTAGAGGAGAACCAGTTATTGCGATTGGAAATCCACTTGGGTTACAATTTTCCGGAACTGTCACACAAGGTATTATTTCGGCTAATGAGCGTATTGTTCCTGTAGATTTAGATCAAGATGGACATTACGATTGGCAAGTAGAAGTATTGCAAACAGACGCGGCAATTAATCCAGGTAATAGTGGTGGAGCGCTTGTAAATGTAGCGGGACAATTAATAGGTATTAACTCAATGAAAATTGCAGCAAAAGAAGTAGAAGGAATTGGACTAGCTATTCCAGTTACGAGAGCTGTGCCTATTATGAATGAACTAGAAAAGTACGGTAAAGTAAGAAGACCTTACGTTGGGATTGAACTAAGATCATTAAATGAGATTCCGAGTTACTATTGGTCAAAAACGTTACAATTACCAGGTAACGTAACAGAAGGAGTCTGCATTTTAGATGTGAAAAGTCCTTCGCCAGGTACGGATGCGGGTCTTAGAGAACATGATGTTATTGTGGCGGTAGATGGAAAAGCGGTGCACGATATTATTGGGTTCCGCACGGCCTTATATAATAAAAAAATTAATGATAAAATGACTCTTACGTTTTATCGTGGTACAAAACGAGCGACAACAACGGTGAAATTAGGCATTCAAAAGTATTAAAAACAGGAGGACCTACCTCCTGTTTTCTATTGTAGAAAAGTGAGGTGAAGAATATGAATTTACCTTGTTGTTTAGAACATGTTGAATTAGCATTAGATATCATTGTGGATGAGTGTGAAGTTGCACCGGTTATTAACAATGTGGATAACTCTAAAGAAGAGAAAAAAACATGTGAATTTTGTCAAAATGAGGCGACATATGTTGTATCGAACACAGATTCTCACACAATATGTGGGTAACATTTGTGGATATGTGGATAAGTCCTGTGGATAACGTGTTTGTAAGGTGGGGAATAGATGTGAATATCTCGATTATTTCAATCGGAAAATTAAAAGAAAAATACTTAAAACAAGGTATAGCAGAATACTTAAAACGATTATCTTCTTACGCAAAAGTAGAAGTAATTGAGTTGCCAGATGAAAAGGCACCAGAAAATTTAAGTGCAGCAGAAATGTTAATTGTAAAAGAAAAAGAGGGCATACGTATACTGGATAAAATTTCTGATGATACGCACGTCATTGCGTTAGCAATAGAAGGGAAACAAAAATCATCAGAAGAATTTGCAGTAAGCTTAGATCGCCTTGCTACATATGGAAAGAGCAAAATCACATTTGTAATTGGTGGATCACTGGGGCTTAGTTCTGAAGTAATGAAGCGTTCAAATGAATCTCTTTCTTTCTCAAAGATGACATTACCACATCAATTAATGCGATTAGTATTGCTTGAGCAAGTGTATAGAGCGTTTCGTATTAATCGCGGTGAACCGTATCATAAATAGTGGGTAATAATTGAAAGTTAATAATGCCCTATTTATTAAAATAAATTATAATTGGTTGTATATGTAATAAAAATATGATCAAAAAATTAGCACTTATCTTTACAGGATAGAGTGCTTTTTTCTATATGTAATTCATTATTTTAGATTTAGTCGATACATAATTAAAAGGGGGAGATGTAAGTATTTGGTGAAATAAAGCATAATCAATGTAGGAAAAAAGAAGTATTAGATGTAATTAGGGGGGCTTAACATAGTTAGGGGAAATATGAAAAAAGTACTTATATCATTACTAAAAAATCCATTATTAATAATTGGGTACTGGATTTTTTGTTATGAGTTAGCTTTGTTATGTATGTATGGGAGAATGAATAATAATATTTATATTCTGTTACTATGTGTAGTATTTTTAATCCTTATCATTATAGTTACTACAATTAAAGTTATAAAAAATGGGGAACATGAATCGTCCAAATTATTAAATGTAAAGGGATGGAAATACATTTCCGTTATCATCCTTATCTTTATAACGTTTTTTTATGGGATAAAAATTTATAAAAGTGCAACGAATTATGGTGGTAAGCTAGCATGGTTTATAGAAAGTGTAAAAAACGAAAGATCAGTTGAATTTGAGCGTGATAATATATATAAGTATGGTGTAGAGGGTATTTTGGAAGATATAAGTAAGAAATATACTTTGCCAAAGAAGTTATATATGTCGGATGATTTTACTTTAGAATTTAACTCAGATGGAACAATTACATCATTTGATACCTTTCTTTATGGAAAAAACACTGCTGGAAAAGAGGAAAGCTACTTAATATCTTATAATAAAAATAAATCAAAAGATATTTTTGTAGGACTAAATGGGTATGTTAACGCTGATTATAATGAAGATAAATTAGTAAAACCTTTAATTAAAACAGTCCAAGCCATTCCAGTTAAACAAACTGTTAGTAAGTGGAATGAAAATCAGTATGGACTGGTTTATTACGGGAAAAGGAATTGGGGTTACAATAGAGAAGGAATTATTAATATTAATAAAGATGGGAAATCGGAGAAGTTAGAAGACGCAAAATCCGAAATAATTGGATATACAGTATCTATATTTGTCCCTGGAAAAGAGAAAGAGATAGTACCTGCTAGATATAATTTGCTAGGTGATCCAAATTGGAGTAAGGAAAGTAGTTTTAAAAAGAAAAAAAAGGATTTAACTAATGATAATGAGCAATTTTACTTTTCAAAAGAAGTGGGTTATAAACTACATGTTACAGATAAAGCATTAGGGAGTACCTTTTATTCACTAAGCAAGACAATAGATGGTGGAGAAACATGGGCAGTTATAAATGAAGACCCATTCAATGAAGCAGTTGGTAGTGCATCAGGAATCATCTTTTTTAATGAGAAACTCGGATTTTTAAGGGCAGCTAGACCCTCTGGCACTGAAGGAGGGATATACCGTACAGATGATGGGGGTATAACTTTTAAAAAGGTGAGCTATATAAATCATGAAGTGAAGCTAGAGAGTGGACAATTAATAACCCCTTTTGATTTTCCTAATATGCCTTATGAGAAGGATGGGGTTTTTAACATGTTAGTTGGGCAAGGATCAGATGGAGACTATAATGGTAATAGTAGTATACTTTATCAATCTAAAAATCAAGGTGAAACATGGGAGTATGTAAAAGAGGTTAAAGCTAATTAATAGTGGGAAAGACCATTGGACAAAAATCACCGATGGTCTTTTACACATTAACTAGTTGGTATATAGATTTCCTAAAATAAGTATGTTTCTATTTATAAAAAAGTGTGTTGTAATATGAAGAGGAAAAAAGTATAAGTAGTCATAGAAGTGAGGAATTAAAGGTGAAGAAGTTTAAAAAGTTTTACTTGGAGATTACGAGTGTATGTAATCTTGCGTGCAGCTTTTGTCCGCCGACGGAAAGGCAGAAGCAATTCATTTCTGTGGAGGATTTTGCTAAAAGATTAGACCAAATTAAACCTCATACAGACTACATTTATTTGCACGTGAAGGGTGAGCCATTGCTCCATCCGAAAATAGATCAACTGTTAGATTTAAGCCATGAAAAAGGGTTTAAAGTTAATATTACAACGAACGGAACGTTAATTAATAAGAGAAGGCATAGACTGTTAAATAAACCTGCGTTAAGACAAATGAATTTTTCACTACACAGTTTTGATGGACACCCAGGTTCGCAAGATAAAGAGGGCTATGTAAGAAGTATACTTTCTTTCATTAGAGAGGCAACGAGTCAATCGGATTTAATTGTTTCACTAAGATTATGGAATTTAACTCAGGATAATAAAACAAATGCTGAAATCCAGAAAAATAGGGATTTATTATCCATAATTGAAAATGAGTTTGATCTATCCTATCAAATTGAAGAGAAGCTCACACCAGGAAAAGGTATAAAAATTGCGGAACGTGTATTTATTAATCAAGATTATGAATTCCAGTGGCCGGCATTACATGAAGAAGAGGATGATGGAAAAGGATTCTGTCATGGTCTTCGAAATCAGGCTGGAATCTTAGCGAACGGAACTGTTATTCCTTGCTGTTTAGATGGTGAGGGAATTATTAACCTTGGAAATATTAATAATGATTCATTCTCTAATATTATTGAAGGCGATAGAGCGCAAAATATTGTAGATGGATTTTCAAAAAGGGTTGCAGTAGAAGAACTGTGTAGAAAGTGCGGATACCGCAAAAGATTTGGAAAGTAAATATAGAATAAGCCCTCAAAGTGAGGGCTTATTTTTATTCTTGATAAGAACGCTCTAATTCATCAATTAAGGAACCAACGTAAGAAACAGCTTTGCGGATTGCATCTGGTTTTGACATATCTACTCCGGCGTGTTTCATTAATTCGAGTGGTTTTACCGTACCGCCTGCTCGGAGTACGTTGAGCCAGCGATCAACAGCAGGCTGTCCCTCTTCCTTAATCATTTGGGCTACAGCGGTAGATGCAGTTAGGCCTGCTGAATATGTGTAAGAATATAAGCCCATATAATAGTGAGGTTGACGCATCCATGTTAAACCAGCACCTTCATCAATTTCTACTGAATCTCCCCAGAATGTAGAAAGGACATTTGTTTTTAGTTCAGTTAAAGTGGTGGCTGTAAGTGCTTGTCCTTCCTCTGCTATAGCATATACTCTTCTTTGATATTCTCCCTCAAGTAGATGGGTAACAAAGTTATGGTAGTACGTGCCGAGTAGTTGCAGAATAACCCATCTACGCATTCTCTTATCTTCCGTTGTCGCAAGTAAATGCTGAGCTAACAGTAATTCATTCATCGTTGATGGAGCTTCAACAAAGTACATAGAAGGACGTACATTCATAATGCGCTGATTTTTATTTGCTAAATAAAAATGACCAGCATGTCCAAATTCATGAGCTAATGTGAAACATCCGCGCATCGTACCCTGCCATGTAATTAAAATATATGGGTGAGAACCGTATGGACTAGAGCAGAAGGCACCTGTTGATTTTCCTACGTTATCTGCAAGGTCTACCCATCTCTCTTTAAATCCTTTTTCAATAATAGTACTATATTCAGGTCCTAATACTTTTAAAGATTCTTGAATTAATTTACCAGCTTCTTCGTATGTGATTGTTGGATTAAATTCAGGATCTAAAGGTGCGTGTAAGTCACAGAAAAGCATTTGGTCAAGCTCTAATACTTTCTTTTTTAAATCTGCAAAACGGCGCATATGAGGCGCTAATTCGTTATAAATAATATCTAGTTGATTGTTATACATTTCAAGTGGAACTTTTTGAGGTTCTAAAAGCATATGGGTAACGGACTCGTACTTGCGTAAACGAGAAAGCGCCACTTGTTTTTTTACTTCAGTAGCATATGTTGTTGCAACTGTATTTTTATATCGTTTCAATGTGGAAACAAATGATGAATATGCTTTTCTACGTATATATGCGCTTGGAGAAAATTCATATTTACTTTCAAATAATGCAAATGATACAGGCAAATCATTTCCCTGTTCATCTTGTATAGGAGGGAAATCCATATCGGCTAATTTAGTCATGCCGTAAATTTTGTAGGGGGAACTATGAACTTCGCCGAGTGCAGCAAGAGCTTCTTCTGTTTCAGGAGAGAGTGTGTGCTGCCTCTTTTTAAGTATTTCGAGTAACGATTTACGGAAAGGTTCGAGTTTTGTTTCCGCAGTTAAATATTTTTCAATTGTTCCTTCTTCAAATGAGAGGATTTCGTTATGAATAAAGGATAGTGCAGCATGTACTTTCGTCCCTAAAGTGGAAATTTTGGAAGAGTTCGCTTGAATAACTGGATCTGTACGATCAGCGGATTCTTTTAAATATGCATATGTGCTAAGTTTTGTTAGCTGCATTAAAAGCTTTTCCTCTAAAAGTAGGCAATTTAATAAGGTAGCGGGGCCAGTGTGTAATTGTCCTTTAAATGCATCGAATCTTTTTATATCATTTTCTAATACATTTAGTGCAGTGTGCCATTCATCATCAGACTTATACAAGTCTGAAAGATCCCATTTTAGTTCAGTAGGAACTTCTTCGCGAATAGGACGTTTCTCAATTACATGTTTCATTTAATATATCCCCCTTATTTTAAGTATCTAAAAATATAATACTAGAAAATTCAGTAAAGATAAAATATTCGCCTGTTTTTTACATGCAAAAAGAAGGACAAGCATAAATAATGCTTGTCCTTCGAGTTAAATTTAAGAATTAATATACTTTATCGCCGTTGAAAATAGAGTTTTTCACGACTACATAATCTACAGTACGAATTGCGTCTAATTTTGTTCCACCAGCGTAAGAAATAGAGGATTGAAGATCTTGTTCCATTTCGATTAAAGTGTCTTCTAAAGAACCTTTATGCTCAACGAACATTTTCTTACCTTCAACGTTTTTCTTCTCACCTTTTTGGAATTCAGAAGCTGAGCCGAAGTACTCTTTATAAAGTTTGCCATCTTTTTCGATTGTTTCCCCTGGAGACTCTTCATGACCAGCGAATAGAGAACCGACCATAACCATAGTTGCTCCAAATCGAATTGATTTAGCTACGTCGCCATGTGTACGAATACCACCGTCAGCGATAATTGGCTTACTTGCAGCTTTTGCACACCAGCGAAGTGCAGCTAGCTGCCAACCACCAGTTCCAAAGCCTGTTTTAATTTTAGTAATACAAACTTTACCAGGTCCAATACCAACTTTTGTTGCATCAGCACCAGCGTTTTCTAATTCTCTTACCGCTTCTGGAGTTCCAACGTTTCCAGCGATAACGAAGCTTTCTGGTAAATGTTTTTTAATATGTTGAATCATGTGGATCACAGCATTAGAGTGACCATGTGCGATATCGATTGTAATGTATTCAGGTGAAAGTTGCTCAGCAGCTAATTGTTGTACGAATTCATACTCGTCTTCTTTAACACCAACGCTAATTGAAGCAATTAATCCACGTGATTGCATATCTCTAATGAATGAAATTCGTTTTTCTGGTTGGAAACGATGCATGATATAGAAGTAATTATTTTCAGCTAAATAAGTTGCGATTCTTTCATCAATAATCGTTTGCATATTTGCAGGTACGACAGGTAATTTAAATTTATGTTTTCCTAAAGTGACAGTTGTATCACATTCAGATCGGCTATTTACAATACATTTTGCAGGAATTAATTGAATGTCTTCATAATCAAATACATTTTCCATCATTTGCACCCCTAAAATACGAATATTTTATTTAGTTTCTTTAAAAACGTTCGTCCAAATGATAATTTACAGTATTTTTAGTAATAAGTCAAAGGTTTTAATGTTTATATTTGAAAATTGAAGTTTATTTACTCATATTGTGGGTTGATATAGCTGAAAATTGTTTCAATATATTACAATTCAATGTAAAATTATGTATAGGTACGGATGGTTAAATATATTAATTTAGGGGAGATTTTATGGGACGATTAGTGTATATGGATTGGCTACGTGTATTAGCGACAATTGCGGTCGTTACAATTCACGTTGCTGCTGGTTATGTTTCTACGTTAGATTCAAATAACGTGTCGCGTTGGCTGGCTGGTAATTTTTACGACTCACTTTCGCGTGCTAGTGTACCAATTTTTGTAATGATTAGTGGAGCCCTATTATTAAAGGGAACAAAAGATACTTCTATTGGGGAATTTTTAAAGAAACGTGCAAGTAAAGTGATTATACCTTTTATAGGTTGGAGTGCTATATTTTACATCTATGGGGCTTGCATAGGATATTTTCCGGCTTCTTTAAAGCAAGGGATAAAGTACTTTTTAACAAATAATATCGGGTTACATCTATGGTTCTTATATATGATTGTAGGAATATATTTAATCGCACCTTTACTGAAAGTATTTGTGAAAAATGCTAAGAAGAGAGAGATAGAATATTTTTTAATTTTATGGCTATATGCATCTGTAATAGTTAAACTAGTAAACTATTATTATCCTATCAACTTTAATATTGAATTATTTTATGTTACAAATTATGTAGGATATTTTCTACTTGGTTATTACTTATCAAATTATGATATTGCGAAAAAATGGCGGAATATTTCTTATATTGGGGGAGTTGTAGGATGTATTGGTACATTCTTTATGACATACCATTATACATTGAAAGCAAATGGACAGCTGGATCAATATTGGTATGAATATTTTGCGCCAGGTGTTGTACTTATGGCAATTGGGTTATTTGTCTTTTTTAAATATGCTTTCCAAAATTCAGAAAAGCAATTGCCATTTTTATTACGTGGCATAAACCAAGCAAGTCTTGGGATTTATATTCTTCACTTTTTCTTATTAAATAATTATCTATACATAGTCATTCCAAAGGTGAATGCACATGTACATGCAATATTGGCAATACCCATAAATGTAATGATTACACTTGTTCTTAGTATGGTAATAACTTTAGTATTGCAAAGAATACCAGTTGTAAAAAGACTAGTTCCGTAAAGAGATTTTTTAATATTATGTAGGTGGGCAGACTTATTATTAAGGCTGCCCTTTATTATGTTGTTTTAAAAAATAATATAAAAAGAGTTATAATTAGGTTAAGTTGATATTTTAACGAACTACAAATATTAGTTTGATATATCATCCTAGTATAATTAAATGTAGGGGATAAAAAATATAATTATTAAATACAGAATAAAATGAGGTTATTACATGAGTAAAAGAAGCTTTACCGATTATGCATTAAGTAAAGAAATTGTAAGAGCACTTACTGGTTTAGGATATGAACATCCAACGGAAGTGCAAGGAGAGGTTATTCCAGTTGCCTTGCAAAAGAAAGACCTTGTCGTGAAATCACAGACTGGAAGTGGAAAAACCGCTTCATTTGGCATACCACTTTGTGAAATGGTGGAGTGGGAAGAGAATAAGCCACAAGCTTTAGTTTTAACACCGACGAGAGAGCTTGCGGTGCAAGTAAAAGAAGATATTACGAATATAGGTCGCTTCAAAAGAATTAAGGCCGCTGCAGTTTATGGTAAATCTCCATTTGCACGTCAAAAATTAGAGTTAAAGCAAAAAACACATATTGTAGTTGGGACTCCTGGCCGTGTGTTAGATCATATTGAAAAAGGTACCCTTTCTTTAGAGTGTTTGAAGTATTTAGTTATTGATGAAGCAGATGAAATGCTGAATATGGGTTTTATCGATCAAGTAGAGGCAATTATTGACGAATTACCTAAAAAACGAATGACAATGCTATTTTCAGCAACACTTCCAGAAGATGTTGAAAAGTTATCTCGTAAGTATATGGATTCGCCAACACATATTGAAATTAAGGCTGCCGGGATTACAACAGATAAAATTGAACATACACTTTTTGAGACGAGAGAAGAGGAGAAGCTTTCACTTCTTAAAGATGTAACAACGATTGAGAATCCAGATAGTTGTATTATTTTTTGCCGTACACAAGAAAATGTAGATCACGTATTTAAACAGTTAGATCGCGTTAACTATCCTTGTGACAAAATACATGGTGGTATGGTACAAGAAGATCGTTTTGAAGTTATGGACGATTTTAGAAAAGGAAAGTTCCGTTATTTAGTAGCGACAGACGTAGCGGCTAGAGGAATTGATATTGATAATATTACACATGTTATTAACTATGATATTCCATTAGAAAAAGAAAGTTATGTACATCGTACGGGAAGAACGGGACGAGCTGGTAATAACGGGAAAGCTATTACATTCATGACGCCGTATGAAAATAGATTTTTAGAAGAGATTGAGGAGTACATTGGCTTTGAAATTCCAAAGGCACTTGCACCTTCAAAAGAAGAAGTTATGAAAGGGAAAGCAGTATTTGAGGAAAAGATACATGCTAAACCAATTATAAAGAAAGATAAAAATGCAGACCTAAACAAAGGAATTATGAAATTGTACTTTAATGGCGGGAAGAAAAAGAAAATTAGGGCGGTAGATTTCGTCGGTACAATTGCTAAAATTAAAGGTGTTACGGCAGAAGATATAGGAATTATTACAATACAAGACAATGTTTCTTACGTTGAAATATTAAACGGAAAAGGACCACTTGTTTTAAAAATCATGAAAAACACAACGATTAAAGGGAAACAATTAAAGGTTCATGAAGCAATTAAGTAAACAAAAAAACTATCCACTCTAACAGGTGGATAGTTTTTTGTTTACGATTCTTTGAGATCATCAACTAGTTTCTCTGCTAAACGTCTATACATATTACTCATAGTCACGAAGGATGTTAGTAATAAAAATTTTTCTAGTTTTGGATCTTCTAAGGAAGAAACCTCGTTTACTTCCTTAACACGGTTATTCACGTCTTGCTTAAAGCTGCCCACATTGGTGTCAGTAAGAGAAAGGTAATCTTTATATAGAGTATTTAATTCGAATGTATCATCGTTTATTAACGGTGCATTTATATTTTCTAAGGAGCTTTTTATATCATTAATGGAAAGAGCTCCTTTTAATTGATAAATTAAGCTGATTAAAATCATATGTTCTTTTGAATATTTTTTATTTTTGATAGGGATGAATAATTTCCCCTTTGCGTAATTGTTAATCATTGTTTTTGTTAATACTTTTTCATCATCAGTTCTCGTTGTATCTGCATAAGTATTCTCAAATAGTTGGACAACTTGGTCTACATATAAGTCGACATTTGGGATATCCTCAAGTTTAATGTTTTTTTCTAGATGTAATGATTCAAGTAATTTATTTATATTTTCCACGTAGAATCCCTCACTTTTATAACTTAGTGGAACTTAATGTTTAGTATATCTTTAAATATGGTATTACGAAACAAATGAAATGTAAATGTTGACCCGTATGAATAATATGTATATAATTACATGTAGTTATGAAAACTACATGTAATTATATGAGGGGTGTTTATATGAATGCTTATGTAAGAGAACCAGTTAATGCATTTACTCACTTAGGAGGAGCTGTATTATCATTTATTGCATTATTAGCTATGATTGTGAAAGTTTCTGTTAAGATGCCATCTTTTGCTGCAATTACAGCTGTTATTTTATTTGGTATCGGGATGATGGTCCTTTATATGGCGTCAGCTGTGTATCATAGTGTTGTAGCCAGTGAACGTGTTATTTATTTCTTTAGGAAGCTAGATCATTCTATGATTTTTATATTAATTGCAGGTACATATGCACCCTTTTGCTTAATTACATTAAATTCGGCAAATGGTTTACTATTATTTTGTTTAGTTTATGCAACTGCGATTTGTGGTATTGTTTTTAAAATGTTTTGGTTTAATTGTCCAAGATGGTTATCGACAGCAATTTATCTTCTGATGGGTTGGTTAATTGTTCTATTCTTTGCACCGCTAGCTGAGAATTTAAGTACAGGAGGTATTATTTTCTTAGTACTTGGAGGCATTTTTTATACAATTGGTGGGTTTATTTACGGTGCGAAGCCAAAATGGTTGGAGTTTAAATATATGGGACACCATGAAATTTTTCATGTTTTTGTATTGTTAGGTAGTCTTGCACATTTTCTAAGTGTATATTGTTACGTAATTTGATCAAAAAACGCCACGCGATGTCTGTTATGTGGCGTTTTTTTATTACCTAATTGGAATCGTATATTGTACAAAATAAGTATGGGATAAAATGTAAGTTTCTGTGTTCGCATAATAAACATATGATAAGAAATATGTGATATACTTTGATAAGTTTATAATGAATGAAATATGGAGGACTATAATTATGGCAATACTTGTAACAGGTGGAGCAGGATATATTGGTAGTCATACATGCGTAGAATTACTAAAAAACGGTTACGAAATTATAGTAGTAGATAATCTTTCGAATAGCTCAGTAGAGTCTATAAATCGAGTGAAAGAGATAACAGGAAAACAGTTTAAGTTTTATAAAGAAGATATTTTAAATCGAGAAGCACTTGATACGATTTTTGAAGAAAATACAATTGAAGCTGTTATTCACTTTGCAGGCTTTAAGGCCGTAGGGGAATCAGTGGCAATCCCATTAACGTATTATCATAACAACATTACAAGCACATTAGTGCTATGTGAAGTGATGCAGAAGCATGATGTGAAGAAGATGATCTTCAGTTCATCTGCAACAGTGTATGGTATCCCAGAAACATCACCAATTACGGAGAAGTTTCCATTAAGTGCAACAAATCCATATGGTCAAACGAAATTAATGATTGAACAAATTATGCGTGATGTAGCATTTGCTGATGCAGAATGGAGTATCGCATTACTTCGTTATTTCAACCCATTTGGTGCGCATGAAAGTGGGCGTATTGGAGAAGATCCAAACGGAATTCCAAATAACTTAATGCCATATGTAACACAAGTAGCAGTAGGTAAGCTAAAGGAATTAAGTGTATTTGGAAATGACTATCCAACAAAAGATGGCACGGGTGTCCGTGATTATATTCATGTTGTAGACTTAGCAAATGGTCATGTAAAGGCGCTTGAAAAGGTACTTGGCACTACTGGGATAGATGCATATAATCTCGGTACAGGTACTGGTTATAGTGTGTTGGAAATGGTTGAAGCATTTGAAAAGGTTTCGGGCAAGGAAGTTCCTTATAAAATTACGGATCGTCGCCCTGGTGATGTTGCGGTATGTTTTGCAGATGCATCGAAAGCGAAGCGTGAATTAGGATGGGAAGCAAAACTCGGATTAGAAGAGATGTGTGCAGATTCTTGGAGATGGCAATCAAATAATAAAAATGGCTATCTAGAAGTTTAATAAACAGATAAAAAAAATGACCTTTGCATAAGCAAGAGGTCATTTTTTATCTGTTTATTTTCCATTAAGTTTATTAGCAAATTTAGTAAAGAAAGTTCGTCGTTTTATAGGAGCGTTTGACTGACAAAATGTATAGTAATCAATATCTTTAATATAAGTAAAGAGTCTAGAAATAGCATATAAGAATGTAATAGAAGATCCGAGTGCAAAACTAATACCGTAACCATTGAATCCAAATGGAAGTAGAAGAAGACTTAATAATAGGTTTGCAAAAAAGAACAGGGCTGATGTTCGAAATGCCCCTTTACGATCTTCAAAATATAAGAGTAGTAACGTGATAACAAGGACCATCCCGTTTGCATAAGCACCAATTATAGTCAGTTGCAAAATAGAGTATTCAAGTGTCACGTTCCCAGATTGTGAACTAAACATCCATATTATAAAAATAATAAGTAAAGAAAAAGTACCTTGATTACGAAGTATGCGTTCCATTTCTTGCTTTAGGACAAAGTTCATTGATTCTTTTAATTGTAAAATTGTATTTAATGTCGCCCCATTGTTAACTGAACCGAAGAACTTCTTATACCGTTCATAAAACCTTGTTTCAATGGATACTACGAAGAAAATATAGGTTGGGATAATGCTTAAATAAGCCCAGAAAACAGAGGTATCATACATTTGATGATAAATAAACGTGTTTTCAATATTTCCTCGCCCTTCTCCGAACCAAATAACAAAGTTACATACCCAAATGCCAATATTGTAAAGTAAGCTTGACCAAAATAGTTCCGGATATTTATCTAAGTAAGAAAGGAAGGTAAATTGTTCGGTAGCATCACTATTTGGGAACATTCGTACAATAACTATACTTAACCACACTAATGTAATGAAAGTCCCGATTGTAAAAGAAATTAAAAGTAATAGGGAAAATCCATGTTCTATTCCAAGTGTTGGATGCCAGTAAGCGATAAGCGCAATTCCAGATAAGGAGAAAATGGAACCAATTAAAAATGCAAGAGCGATGGACTGATAATCTTTAGCTGCTGTTAAATAAATGGATTGAATCCAAATGATGTTTAAAGCTAAAAATAAAAATAGCATCACGATTTTATAATACAAGGCTAATGGTGTAAAAATTGCAAACAAAAGCCATAAGATAATAGCTAAGAAAAGTGTGATTTTCGTCATTCCTAAAAAGGAAGAAAATACTTTATCAGCTTTTTGCTCGTATAAAAGGTCAGCCACATATCTAGTTACGATGAGTTGCAAGGCACCATATATGATTTGAGAAAAAATAAAGCAGTATGAAATTGAAATTGTGAAAAGGCGCTGTTCTTCGGTTGGAATAGAATGGAACAAACTTAAAATGTATCGAATAGCTGTTACTGCTAAAATAACGACTAACCACGGACCAGCTGTAACAAATAATGAAAATCCGTACGCCTTTATTCTTGAAGAATAGTAGTCTTCTTGGAATAATTTTTGTAAACGAAATCCTATTCCTGCCATGTTTTTTTACCTCTTTCTAAGTAAAGCTTACGATAACTATCAACGACGCCTGATAATTGATAGTGCGCTTCAATACGATTGCGCCCATTATCACCAAATTGTTGAATGGATTCAGGGTGACGATAATACCACTCTAAATGAATGGCAACTTGTTCAGGAGATACAGGTGGTACAACAAATCCACATTGTCCGTAAGGATCTCCATCTTGTCCGTAAATTAATTCCTTACAAGAGCCGACATCTGTAACAACCCATGGTAATCCTGCTGCCATTCCTTCTAACATAGCTAATGGTTGTCCTTCAGATATACTTGTTAATACGAGAAGATCTGTTTGTTTTAAGTAATCTTTAATATTTACTTTGCCGGTCATTATTACATGCTCTTCTAATCCTAATTGTTGAATTAAATCACGACATTCCTGAGCATATTCTGCTTCTTCCGTATCAGGACCTAGCAAGTAAAATATAAATGGAATGTCTTTTTCCAATAATAATTTAGCTGCATAAATCATTGTTTTTACATCTTTAATTGGCACAACTCGTATAATAGCGGAAATGATGAGTTTATCCGAATTGTATTTTGGTTTACGTAACCCTTTATAGTCAGATAAAGTAACGCCATTTGGAACGATTTTTAGTTTATGAGCCGGGGCACCTAATTCTTTTTGATATGCACTATTTCGGCCGAACAACGTAATTACATCAGCAGCTTGTTCGTATGCTTGATGAGACAAGTGATGAAAGAAAGAAACCCATCTTTTTTTGTATTCAATTGGTATCCAAGTAGATTGTAGTATTTCTTCTTCACGCTCTCGAGAATAAATACCGTGCTCAGTTAGAATAAATGGTATATCGGACTTGGCACTAATTGCAGCACCAAGTAATCCACCATATCCTGTCGATACAGAATGAATAAGATCTAATTCAGGAAAATCAATTTGTAAAATTTGAATGATTGGTGTGAACATAGATCTCCACATCCAAAAGTAATTTAAGAAGGATCCACTACTTTCTTCATATAAATAGCTTTCTTTAACAATCTCATAAAACTCACGGCTTTCGAAGAAGGAATGGAGTGTTCCTAGCTTTTGTTTATTACCTAATATTTGTAATGCTGTTGTATCGTTGGCTTGAAATGTAAACCATTTTTGAAGTGTCTGCACTTCTTGTTCAGTTAAATTAGTTTTTATATGTTTTGCTTCATTTTCTGATTGCAAAGGAATCATAATGATATCTTTTACGTTGCTTGGAATTTCATATTGATATTCATCTTCTGTTTTTACTTGAGGGACTATCGCAAAAATCGTAAATTCATGTTCTTTAAACTGCTGGATAATCATTTGAACCCAGCTTGCTACCCCTCCACTTACAAAGGGGTAGCTGCCTTCAACGACCAAACCTATTCTCATCTGTTATTCTCCTTTAATTGGGATCGTAGCGCTGGCTTTCGTTAACGTAACGCTATAAATTTGGGAATCAAGCTTTTTAACTGTACCGTAAGAGAATGAGCCAGGTTGTATCTTCTTACCTTCTTCTACACGTATAATTGTTGAAGTATGGTTTGGTAACCCTTTATATGCAATGTGAACAGCATCATCTTCATAAGAGACATCTAGGTCACCAGTTTGATAAATTTTCATAGAAGCAGTTGCTTCACTTTGGGTCATACTTTTTATATAAGGATATCTTTCTCGTATTTCTTTAATTGTCGTTTTATAAGCCTTAAATAATTCTTCCCATGTTAAGTTACCCGAGCGTTTTTCATCAAGGATATCATCCGGATGGACGAAATGTGAGATAACCCCTAAATTTGCGGTAACATCAGTTAAGATAAATTGCTCTTCATCTGTGATAGCATAGCCACTCGTAATACGCGGGAAGTGATAAATGTTTTTGTTATGTTCATCTGGTCCAAATTCTTGAATTAAACTACCGTTACTTTTACTCCCCACATATAGAGAAGCAACTGTTTCTATAGTTGGAACTGCGTCGTTTAATGCACTTAATCCAGTTGTATTTATAATATTGGATGGTGGTACATAGGTTTTTAACTTTTCATTTGGAAAGAAGTTATACACGAGTTTTTGTAGAGCATCTAAGGAGCTCTCCATATCCTCTTTTGAATTCCATGGAACATATTCAAGTGCTTTATCTACTGGGTCTGGTGGTAATAATAAAGGTTGATGGTTATAGCCATGAATGCCTATTTCCCCGCCGTGACTTAATAATTCTCTCCCAAATAATAAATAGGTATTTCTATTTTTACCTGTGAAATCTTCAAAAGGTGGCGTTACTTTATTTTGGTATGTCCCAATTGCAACACCCGTATATTTAATATCAAGCTCTTCAGAGATATCCTTCATATTTTTCCACCAATGTTTTTTATAAAATTCTTCAACAGAAATTTTTTCTGTTGTTAAGTTTTTTAGTTCTCCACTTGGAATTGGAGATGGGAAGTCATCGATATACATAATCTCCGCTCCAAGTTGTGCTGTAGCGAAAGTCGGGAAAATAGTACCCAGTGATTGAACGAACATACCTCTACCTAATTTATCGTTCAATGCTGTTGTATTCCAATATAAGACTTTTCCTTCACCGTAGTCATTGGTCCAGAGGATGGGAGTATCTTCCGCTGTAATCCAAGTATTAGTTGTATTCTCATCTAGCGTAATATTCATTGAGCTATGAGTAAACAATGGAGAAGAACTTGGGAGATCTGGATAACCAGGGAATAAAACTTCTTCAAAGGTTAATCCTTTCGCATCTTTGAAGCCTTCTTTTTTTGTAATACCAAATAATGTGTTCCAGGAAGGATCTGAATCAAGTCGGTTTGCGATAATAATCCTTCCGCCCATTTGTACAAAATTTTGAATATCAGCTTGTGGAAGTTGCTCCATTATTTCACCTGTAATAATAATCCCTGTATAGGGAGAGGGAGTAAGTCCCTTAATTTCATTAGCTGTAATATCTTTATAGTGTAGGTGTGCGTAATCCATTGCCTTCTTCGTATTAAATTCGACTTGTTGCCCTAATGTATTATCCGTTTTTAAAACGTATAATTCCATTTTTTGTCCATTTTGAGTTACATCTTTTGCTTTGAGTGTTTTAACAGTATCTGTTTCTTTAGTTTTAGGAACAGAAAACTTTTGATAAAAATTTTCTGTTCGATATATAAGGATGGATAAAATTAAGAGAAATAAAATGATACTAATAATCCCGATATATATATTAATCCCCTTTTTCAATGTGTGCGCCTCCAAACTGCCTTACAAATAATTGATATTTACGCGGTAGTATATGAACTCTTTTTACATCTGTTAGATTATTGATTAAGTTATAGAGCTGGTCCCATAACTGTTGCTCATAATATATTTCAAGTAATCCAACATAGCCGTAATATGATTCAGGATAGAAATGAATAAGATTTAAAAATTGTTCTTCAGACTTTGCATATTGTTTTGTGTGTAGAAACAGATTTCCAAGATGGAAAGGGTAAAGAGGTTCGTTAGGGAATAGTTCTACACCTTGTGTAATAAAATTCATAAATTCAGCGATTATTTTTTCTTTTTGCTGATTAGAAAGAAGACCACTGTTTATATATCTTAAATAGCTAGAAACCAATTCTTTTGCAATTTCATTTTGTGGATTTTGTAGAAATTGCTTATTTAAGTATTCGATCTGTTTTTCGTACCGTTCATTTAGTAAATTAATAGTAGTTGCTGCGTAATGCACAGTTTCAGGATCTTTATGGTGAATGGCTTCTTTCAATAAGCCTCCTTCATTAGAAATAGAGGAGGAGCTTAGCTGTACAATGAGTTGTTTATGTAATTCAGGCTTATCTAGTTCTAATCCAGAAGAAAATGAAATTAAGTCCATATCTTGTTTTGCTGATTCCAAAATATCTTCGTAATTATCAACGTGAAAGGCAACATAATCAGAGTATTGCTGTAACCACTCGGTTTTGGAGCGTCTTATATTAAGTAATAACATGATTGCTGATACAATAAGTCCGATAAGTGGGAAAAGAAGAGAGATAATCAAGCAAAATTCAATAATCCCTTTTTTATCTTCAGCAATTAAACCTTTTGTAAATCGAAATAAAAGAAAAACTAAAATAGCGTAAATAAAATAGAGAAGGAGCAAAATCATTAGAACGTCACTCCTTTAGAAGAAAGAGCATTTTGTATACGAGTTTGAACTTGTAGTAAAAACTTTTCTTCAGTGCCAGGTAATAAAATCATAATTTTTCGTTTGGTAACATTATAACCGAATATATCGATATTACGTAAATGGTCTTTTAAAATAGAATTTATCATTTCTAAAGAATCTTGCGGAGCATTGAACTCAAAATAGGAATATGGATAAGATAATGTTTCGTAACGCTTTTTTTCTATTTTTAGTAAATGTTCAAATTCATCTTCATAATAAATGCTTGTTTTAGGGAATGTGCGATCCTCTTGACTCGATAGCCAAAGATTAGAAGCGTTCTGTAAACGATCACCCATCCAGCGTAAATACCATGTGAAAAGTTCGAATTGCTCAGAAGTTACTTTTGAAAACTCGATTTCGTCTAATATAATGACGTATTGTACATCATCTTGGAATAGGACGGGACCAACTAAAAGTGGAGCATCTTGAAAATCTTCATCTGTACGGAAAAAAGGTCGATTATGTGCTAGAGCGTTTTTGATGACTAACGAAGCGTTTTTAACAAAAATGGATTGAGATAATGTACTTTTACCAGTTTCTGATCTTAATTTAATACGAAGCGATTGTTTATTGTTATCGACGTGATAGATACCAATTTTTTTTGCTCCAAAGTACATTTTTAATACATTTATTCCTTCATCGAGTACAATTTCAGGATGTGTATGATTTAAAGCTTTAAACATATGATACATTTTAGATAAATGATTATTTGATTCAAGTACACGAGAACGTAGTGTAATACGTGTTGCATCCAATTGTTTCACAACATGTTTTAATTCTTTATTTTCAGCCTTCAGCTCGTTATTTATCATATGTACATCTTCATAACGTTCTTTTTGTGAAGTACTCATTAGTCCACAACATAAACTAATAACAAGTAAGAAAATCCAACTTATCCAGTAATCTAATGAATAAAAGTACAGCAATATATCATTTTCTTTATATATACCGCTTATAAAAATATAAATCATTGCTTCCAGAAAGGCGAAAAGGGCAATAGATATGCCATACCGGCTAGAAATAATTAATGTAATAAATAAGATTAAGAAGTATTCATACGTTGGTGTTAGAAAATCAGTTAGTATTGAGAGAAAAAATAGTGCAACAAATAAAACTGTAGGTTCAATCATTTTTTGGAATGAATTGGATTGCTTATAGTACATAAATAAATTCCTTCTTTCATTTGCAAATTTAATTTTAAGGAATAGTACACTGAAATAAAATACATAATTTAAAAGAATTATTTTGAGATATATAATATATAAAGCCCAAATCATTTTATCAACAGGGATGTAGTAAATTCAAGTGAAATAAATTCTAATTTTTGTTAATGAATTGTATTTATTGGGATTTTCATAAAAATATCGAGTTTAAAAAAATGTGAAATGTTATGGAATTACTATGTTTGTATTAGTATTTAAAGGTGTTAAAATTTAAAACGATAGAAAATTACAGTTGTATAGGGGGTAATATTACTATGGAGTGGAAACGTTCTATATGCTTTTTAGCTATATTTTCTTTTATTTTTTCCTCAAGTACATCCGCACAAGCAAATGTTGTGGAACCAGCTTTAAAAAATGTACGAAGTTATAAAATTTATTATGGTGAAGCAAATGAGCAAGTAATTGAGAGACTTTCAAAGTATGACATGGTTATTATAGAGCCATATGCATTTACGAAAGAACAGGTTCAGCAATTAAAAAAATCAGGAACGGTAGTCCTTGGTTATGTTAGTGTTTTAGAATTAGAAGCGTGGCATAAATCGCAAGTAGTTGAATCAGACTATTATTATAGAGACGGTAAGAAAATGAAGATTGAGCAGTGGAATACATATATTATGAACTTAGCTGATGAACATTACCGTGGGATTGTTGTTAATAAAGTAAAACAGCAAATTATTGGCAAAGGCATAGATGGGGTGTTTTTAGATACAGCTGGTGATATTGATGACTATTTTTATGATCAGCCAGCTACACAAGGGAAATTTCAAGAAGCATATGTAAATTTATTAAAAGAAATTAAAAGTGTTGATTCCAACCTGCTTCTTATACAGAATTGGGGATTTGAAACAATCAAAAATACATCCTTGAATTTTATACATGGTGTATTGTGGGAAGACTTCAATAAACAAGTTATTGCGAAAGATGAATGGAGTCAAAATTGGATGCGCTATTTTAAACAACAAAGTAATAAAATTGTAACGTTTACCGTTACTCCAAATACCGTATCTAAAAAATATAGTTCTATAAATGGATTTATTCCCACAATTAATCCGAATGATATTTATGATAAATAGCAATTGTTCGGAATAAGAGACTATCAAGAGTGACTATGACAGTTTAGGTCAGTAATACGATTGTCTTATAAAGATGAATGTATTACTGACCAGCCTATTTTATCCCGCTATTTGTGGGCAGTAAAACTCCCACCTCAAAATCCAGGCGGAGCAAAGAAGTTAGGTTGCCCGTAAACGCCCGATTGGTGAGGGCTGATTAAAGTTTCACTTTATAATATTCTATGTTAGAAATTAGTAGAGTGAGGTAGGGGAAATGCATCATCCTACTAATTTTTCATAGAAATAAAAAACGTAATATTGAAAAGAATTCCAATACTTGTATCATGGTTAGAGTACGTTTATAATCAAGGAATCCTATTTAATGTTCTGATAGGGTTATTTATTATTGAAAGCGTTTTAAATCTGTTCTTTTTTAAGGTAGGAAGTCTGACTTATTTAGGTTAAAAATTATGTATGTAGTTTTAAATAGGAAGAAAAATAATAAAGGATTACTTTATATTGTGGGGAGGTTAAAAGTGTGAAAGGGAAAGATTTTCACACGAATATATATGGGTTACGTAGGATTATTACTTTCAGGTGCAGCTTTATTTTTAAATAGTCTTGTCATATTAGGCAAAGTAGAGATGAAAAGCGCAGGTGTTTTTAATTTATTTGTGGGGGCATTACAAATTATCATTCCGTTCTATTTGATTATGATTTCTGATCAAAGTAATTGGACGGTATATTCGTATGCAGCTACTTTTTTATTTGGTTTAACTTATTTATATGTAGGCGTTACTTTTATTAAAGGAATGGATAGTAGTGGACTAGGCTGGTTCTGTATTTGGGTAGCAATTATTGCTTTATTCTATATGGTTGTTTCATTTGTTCAATTCCACGATGTTGTTAATGCGTTAACATGGTTTATGTGGGCATTACTTTGGTATTTATTCTTTGTGTTAAATGCACAAAAAAAGAATATCAATCAATATCTTGGCAGAATTGCTTTTGTACAATCATGGGTAACATTGACGTTGCCTTCACTCTTTTATTTTATGGGAGTATGGGGAGAGGGATTCGTATATGAACTATGGGTTTATGTATCAGTAATTTCTATTTTATATTGCTGCTATTGTATTTTTAAATATCGAGTACGTTAAAGTATCGTATGTAAGAAAGCATGGAATCTTGATAATGATTCCATGCTTTTATTTATATTCATGTTTATAATTAAGGTAGTATTTTACAAAAAAGGGGATGATGAAAGTGAAAAAAGTGTTGGTTCTAGGGGGAACAAGGTTTTTTGGTAAGCAATTAGTAGAAGCGCTTTTACAAGAGGGGCACGATATAACAATTGCAACACGAGGATTTACGGAGGATTCTTTTGGGGATACGGTAAAAAGAATTGTAGTAGATAGAGAAGACGAGAAATTACTGGAAGAGCGCGTAGAAGGTAAAAGTTATGATATTGTATACGATAACTTATGTTATAGCCCGAACGCCGCGAAAATTATATGTAAAGTATTACGTGGTAGAGTGAAAAAATATGTTATGACATCCTCAATGGCGGTATATGAGCCTGCATTAAACTTGCAAGAAGAAGAGTTCAACCCGTATGAATATTCGATTACGTATGGAGATAGAGGGAATTTTACTTATAGTGAGGGAAAGAAATTAGCGGAAGCGGTGTTGTTTCAACAGGCAGCATTCCCAGTCGTTGCGGTAAGATTTCCCGTCGTTATTGGAGAAAATGATTATACGAAGAGATTACAATTTTACGTTGAAAATGTTGTGAAACAAGAGTGTATTGTTGTCGATGATGTAGATGGACAGTTATCGTTCATACATGAAAAAGAAGCAGGAGAGTTTTTAGCATGGTGCGGAATGGAAAATATAGAAGGTCCAATTAATGCTTGTAGTAACGGAGTGATTTCCATGGAAGAAGTTATTCGCTTCATAGAAGACAACAGTGGGACAAAAGCTCTTATTCAAGAAGCGGGAGAGAATATAGCACCTTATAATGAAATAATTAATTGTACGTTACATAATAGAAAGGCTCGCGAATTAGGATTTCCGTTCCGAGAATTAAATACCGAAATCAAAAATGTGTTACAGCATTACATAAATATACTGAAATAATCGTAAATCCCCCGGTGGCAATCCAGGGGATTCTGGAGGATTTCAACAATACTAGTTTTACATTACCAAATTTACCTTACATGTATGATGAATGCTAATGTATCACACCAATGTATGGATCTAGTTCATCATAGTCCTATGAAAGATTGGGCAATTGAAATGAAGACGTGAAATTACCTCCTTTCCACCTAAAAAGTTGGTCTAGGTAAAAATAGTTTACTTAAGTAAAAAAATACACTTATTTTTTTCGGAAGTCAACAAAAATCCTAAAAATTTTCTGAAAAATATTACGATAAAAGTAACACTTTTGATTTCGTTTGTGACTCGTATCCTTTTTGCTTATACTGTAAAGTAGTAGTGTCTTGTTGAGATAGAAGGAGATTGTTTATGAGCAAAACGAAACAATTAATAGAGGAAGCAAGTAATTTTATTACCGTTTGCTATAAGGAACTTAATAAAGAGAAATTAATAAAAGAGCGTATGAACGAAATTTTAATAGAGATAGAAAAGACTGGAACGTATGAGCATACATTTGAAGAGCTTGTTCATGGATCACGAATGGCATGGCGTAATAGTAATAGATGCATTGGGAGATTATTTTGGAGTAAGATGCACATATTAGATGCGCGTGAAGTAAATGATGAGGAAGGTGTATATAATGCATTAATTCATCATATTAAATATGCGACGAATGATGGGAAAGTTAAACCGACAATTACGATTTTTAAGCAATATCAAGGTGAAGAGAATAATATACGACTTTATAATCATCAATTAATTCGATATGCAGGATACAAAACGGAAATGGGAGTGATTGGTGACTCACACTCCGCCGCATTTACTGATTTATGTCAAGGTCTTGGGTGGCAAGGAGAAGGTACACATTTTGACGTATTACCGCTTGTATTTTCTGTTGATGGAAAGGATCCTGTATATAAAGAAATTCCTAAAAAAGAAGTGAAAGAGGTACCAATTGAACATCCAGAGTACCCAATTTCATCACTAGAAGTAAAATGGTATGGGGTACCGATGATTTCAGACATGCGTTTAGAAATTGGTGGTATTTCTTATACAGCAGCCCCGTTTAATGGATGGTATATGGGGACTGAAATTGGTGCTCGTAATTTAGCGGATCATGACCGTTATAATTTGCTTCCAGCAGTTGCAGAGATGATGAATTTAGATACTTCTAGAAATAGTACGTTATGGAAAGACAAAGCGTTAATTGAGTTAAATATAGCTGTTTTACATTCTTTCAAAAAACAAGGGGTTAGCATTGTAGATCACCATACTGCCGCCCAGCAATTTCAGCAGTTTGAGAAGCAAGAAGTTGCTTGTGGACGGGTTGTAACTGGCAACTGGGTATGGTTAATTCCTCCGTTATCACCTGCTGCAACTCATATTTATCATAAACCGTATCCAAATGACATTATCGCGCCTAATTTCTTCCATAAGTAGTTTGTAATATAAAGGTATCAATCGTGAAATTTAAATTTTTTTTAATTCCTATTAGATAGCAGTTGGAAGCCTTTACTTCTAGCTCTTTTAGCACGCCCTTTTTTGAAACGGCCATTTCCTTGTGTTATAATCAAATTTCTGTTTCGAAGACCTTATAGAAATATAAGGTCTTTTGTTTTGCGTTTTTATGTAAGAGGAATAGAATATTCTTTTAAAATAAAGGATTTAGCATATTTTTAGGGACAACATAAGTGTGTGAAATCACTAAAGCATTATACTTATATAATTATTGTGTGTGGAATATAAACAATAAAACATAATGAAGTTGTTTTTTTAGATTGCTGAGGAAGGAGGAAGATAAATGAGGATGAAGAGTCAAAAAACGGATTGGCCTGTATTTCTTATTAGTGGTGGCTCACTTTTATTATTTGTAATTGCAGTTATTTTAAATAAAAGTTATGTAGAGGGAGTCATTAATAGCAGTTTTGCAGCTTCAATTAAATATTTTGGTGCCTTTTGGCAGGTTTTATTAATTGGTACATTTATTGTTGCGATGTGTATGGCGTTCTCGAAATATGGGAGAGTTAAACTTGGGGGATTAGAAAAACCTGAGATTAGTACGGCAAAATGGCTCGCTATTATTATGTCTACATTACTTGCCGGGGGTGGCGTTTTTTGGGCAGCAGCAGAGCCAATGTATCATTTGATGACGGTGCCACCAATACATGAAGGTATATCTGCTGGAACGAAAGAAGCAGTCATGCCTGCCTTAGCACAAAGTTATATGCACTGGGGTTTCTTAGCTTGGACGATTTTAGGAACAATTAGTGCAGTAGTTATGATGTATGGGCATTATCATAAAGGTATGCCGTTAAAACCTCGAACGCTTTTATATCCTATTTTTGGGGAGAAATTGCGAAAGAGTTTTCTTGGAACGATGATTGATGTATTTGCAATTATTGCGGTAGCTGCAGGAACAATTGGTCCAATCGGATTTTTAGGACTACAAGCAAGTTATGGCTTACAAGCATTGTTTGGAATTCCTGATGTGTTTACTACTCAATTAGCAATTATTATTTGTGTAGTGGCCGTTTCTACTATATCTGCGGTAACGGGAATTGATAAAGGGATTCAAATTATAAGTGATTTAAATGTTAGACTAGCAATTTTATTAATGGCATTCGTATTATTATTTGGACCAGGTGGATTTATTATTGATTCATTTGTTTCTTCGTTTGGATTTTATATACATGAATTTATTCCAATAAGCACATATCGTGGTGATACAGGCTGGTTAGGGTCGTGGACAATCTTCTTCTGGGGATGGTTTATTGGATATGGACCGATGATGGCAATTTTAGTGAGCCGAATTTCAAGAGGAAGAACGATTCGAGAAATAATCGTTGCAATTGGAATTATCGCACCTATTATTACAACGTTTTGGTTTACTATACTGGGTGGATCTGGTGTGTTTTATGAGTTAATGAAGCCAGGCTCTATCTCGGTGGCATTAAGTGAATCTGGTATGCCTGCGGCTATGATTGCAATTACGCAACAATTACCACTTTCTAATATTATCGGACCAGCATTTCTTTTATTAACAATTTTATTTGTAGTGACAACAGGAGATTCAATGGCCTATTCCATTTCAATGGCAGTGACGGGAGATGGAGATCCTAGAATTAGCTTGCGAATTTTTTGGTCGCTTATTATGGGCGCAGTTGCAGCAATTCTTTTATATATGGGTGAGGGAAGTATTAATGCACTACAATCCTTTATTGTAGTGACGGCTGTTCCTGTATCAATTCTATTATTCCCGATGCTGTGGCTAGCACCTAAAGTTGCAGGTGAATTAGCATTAAAGCAAGGAATTGTAGAAGAAAAAGATAAAACAGCTTTCTTATTCCAGAAAGCTAGTAAATCAAAGTAAATAATAAACAAACATTGAAAAGAGGAAGCATCTTAAGTGAGATGCTTCCTCTTTTATGCTTAATCTAACACTTTTCCCTTTGTTTCGGGTACACATAATAGCATCGTAATCAATCCGATTGGATAGATAATAAAAATTAGGGACAACGCTCCAAGTAGATTGCCGCCCGTAGCGAGTAATCCAATAATAACCGGTCCAAATCCAGCTAACCCACGCCCTGTGCCAAAAATAAAGTTTTCTGCCGTAGAGCGAGCTTCAGCAGGATAATTTTCAGCTAAAATCGCTCCGAACCCTCCCATCATTCCATTTGCAAAGAATCCAAGTAGGGCACTTCCCCATAACAATGATGTCGCATCTGTGAATAGGAAGAAGTAAATGAGGCAGTATATAGTACCGCCAATATAATATAATGAAAATGTTTTGCGGCGGCCAATTTTATCGGCTAGAATACCAAAGGTTGCAATTCCAATTAGCATACCAATAGTAGAAATGAACATCCAACCGCTTGCTTTTGCTAATGTATAGTTATATTTATTCGCTAAAATAGTTGGCATCCATGTGAAAATTCCATAATATCCGAAGTTCTGGATAAATGACATGATAATAAGACCAATTGTTGTTATTGTTACTTTTTTACTTGCAAATAACTTTCGAAGTGGGAACTTTTTCATTTGTTTTAGTTGTTCTGCTTCAGTAGTCGTTAAATTACCTTCATCTTCTTTTTGTAACAATTCCTTTTTGTAGCGTTGTTTTTGTTCCCATATTTTCGGTTCACTTAAACTTTTACGTACATAGACAGCTAGTAAAGCTGGAATTAGTCCAAATAAGAAAACAGCTCTCCATCCAAAATGCGGGACGATAAATGCTGGAAGGAGTGAAGCAACCAGGACGCCAAATTGCCAGCCAAGTGCAACAACTGATGTCGCTTTAGCGCGCATTTCCTTAGACCATGTTTCTGTTACGATGGCCATTCCAATCCCGAATTCACCACCAACGCCCATTCCAACTAAAAAGCGAAGAATTAATAATTGCCAATAATCTGTTGCGAAATAAATAAGTGCGGTTGCTAGTGAAAATAGTAAGATTGTAAAGGCCATTGTACGAATACGACCGAATAAATCAGCAATAAATCCGAATAAATAGGAACCAATTAACATCCCAATTGTTGTGGCTAATGTTAAGTTCCCTCCCTCGACAGGGCTAAGGTGAAATTCTTTTAGAATGTAGACAAGTACGAAAGATAAGAGCAACATATCTAGTCCTTCTGCAGCGTATCCTAGCGCAGAACCAAATAATGTTTTATATCTTTTCTCTTTCGTCTCCTCTGTTGATGATTGTACATCAGTAGTAATGTTCATTATTACTCCTCCTTATTTTCTTCTACAGTCGCTATGGAAGAATAACAAAAGGCCTTCTCACCTGATATGATGAGAAGGCCAAAAAAGCATACGTATCCCTTAAAAAAGAACATACGTATATTATATTCCGACTTCCTTCTCAACCTCACGGGGCTGGGTTAAAGGACTGTATTATATTACTTTATTTTTAGCACTCTTCTGTTAGATTGTCAAATAAAGGGGAGATTGTTATGTGTAAAATATTTCAAAAAACATTTCATTCTTCTTGACGCCCACTTCATTATTTTCCCATAATAAAACTAACTAATATAAAAAGGAATGAATCACAGATGCTAAATTTAGTACTTATGATGATTGAACGCGTCGGACTTATTGTTATTTTAGGATTTTTACTTTCTCATATTAAAACGTTCCGGCGTCTTCTTCATAAGCAAGACGGATATGTAGATAAGTTTAAGCTTATTTGTATTTTTTCAGTGTTTACAATTGTGAGCAATTACACAGGGATTGAAATAGCAGGAAATACTATTATGAATGAAAATTGGTTACAAGGTGTTTCATCATCCAGCACAATTGCGAATACACGAATTATGGGTGTGGGAATTAGTGGGTTGCTAGGTGGTCCTATCGTCGGAATTGGAGTAGGTTCTATTGCGGGTATTCATCGTTATATGCTTGGCGGGACCACGGCAGTAAGTTGTGCAATCTCATCAATTTTGGCTGGGATTATAACAGGTTATATTGGATACATCTTCAAAAAATATAACCGTACTATTACACCTAAATTTTCTGCGGTTTTAAGTGTTTTTATCGTTACTTTAGAAATGCTTATGATTCTATTAATTATAGAAGATGGACTTAGTGTTGTGAAAACAATTGCGCTACCGATGATTCTTGTAAATAGTTTTGGCAGTTTTATTTTACTTTCGATGATACTAGCCATTTTACGACAAGAAGAAAACGCAAAAGCTTTGCAAACGCATAAAGTATTACGAATTGCTGATAAGACGTTACCATATTTCCGCCAAGGGTTAACAGAAGAGTCTTGTAAACATGTGGCACAAATTATTCACCGCTTTACGGGAACAGATGCGGTATCCTTAACAGATACAGAGAAAATCTTAGCTCACGTTGGATTAGCATCAGATCATCATATTCCTTCACACAGTTTAATAACAGGTTTATCAAAAGAAGTATTAAAAACAGGGGAAATAATGAAGGCAAAATCACGTGAGATTATTAATTGTCAACATGAAGGGTGTCCATTACAAGCGGCAGTTGTTATTCCATTAACTTCACATGGAAATACGATAGGAACATTAAAACTTTATTTTAAAAACTCTAATCAATTAAGTCGTGTTGAAGAAGAGTTAGCGGAAGGTCTGGCGAAAATATTCTCCACACAGCTTGAGTTAGGTGAAGCTGAGTTACAAAGTAAGTTATTGCAAGATGCTGAAATAAAAGCGCTGCAAGCACAAATCAATCCGCATTTTTTATTTAATGCAATTAATACAGTATCAGCTTTATGCCGAACAGATGTAGAGAAGGCGAGAAAATTATTATTGCAGCTTAGCGTTTATTTTCGTTGTAATTTGCAAGGGGCACGACAATTACTTATTCCATTAGAACAAGAGTTGAATCATGTACATGCATATTTATCGTTAGAGCAAGCGAGATTTCCGAATAAGTATGAAGTGAAGATGTACATTGAAGAGGCGCTAAAGGTGACTTTAGTTCCACCATTTGTGCTTCAGTTATTAGTTGAAAATGCATTGCGCCATGCTTTTCCGAAAAAGCAGCCAGTGTGCCAAGTCGAGGTACATGTGTTTGAAAAAGAAGGAATGGTTCACTTTGAAGTGAAGGATAATGGACAAGGGATTGAGATTGAACGTCTAGAGCAATTAGGAAAAATGGTAGTTCCATCAAAGAAAGGGACTGGAACAGCTTTATATAATATTAATGAACGACTTATCGGGTTATTTGGGAAAGAGACAATGCTTCAAATTGAAAGTGAATTGGAGCAAGGGACAAAGATCCTCTTTGTAATTCCGAAAAAAGTAGAGGAGGAAAAACGGAGTGTTAAAAGTATTAGTAGTTGATGATGAAATGTTAGCACGGGATGAATTGAAATATTTATTAGAGCAAACAAAAGAAGTAGAGATAATTGGTGAGGCGGATTGTGTAGAGGATGCATTAGAAGAATTAATGAAAAACAAACCAGATATTGTTTTTCTAGATATTCAGTTATCTGATGATAACGGATTTGAAATCGCAAATATATTAAAGAAAATGAAAAATCCACCTTCAATTGTGTTTGCTACTGCATATGATCAATATGCGCTGCAAGCATTTGAAGTAGATGCATTAGATTACATTTTAAAGCCATTTGATGAAGAACGTATCGTACAGACATTAAAGAAATATAAAAAACAAAAGCAAATAAAATTAGAAACAAAGCAAGATGTAAAGAGTGTAGATGTAACGACCGAAATGCATAAATTAGCATTACCGATTGAGGAATCAATTGTACTTGTTAACATTGAAGATATTATTTATGTGGGGCTTGTAGATGGGAAAGTAACTGTAAAAACAATGAAAGAAACATATGTAACACATGATACGCTTGTCATTTTGGAAAAGAAATTACCACAAACAATTTTTATGCGTGTTCATCGTAGTTTCGTTGCTAATATTAATCATATTTCTGAAATACAGCCGTGGTTTAATTCGACTTATAACTTAATTATGAAAGAGGGATCCAAAGTCCCAGTTAGCCGTACATATGCAAAAGAACTTAAAAAGCTGCTTCGTATTTAAGAAGCAGCTTTTGTATTTCACCGTATGATTATTGTAATTGGCTGTATATATTTGACATCCTGTTATGTAAACGCTTACTTTGATGTTTATATCCTATAAAATAAAGGTACCAAATCAAAAGAGGTGGCCAAAATGAGCACAAAAAAAGTATATGGTTTTCTATCACAAATATTCGTTTTTTCAGCTATTATGTTAGTTTCTAATATTATCTCAACCCATTTACCAATTCCGATGCCTTCATCAGTAATCGGGTTAGTCGTTTTATTTAGTCTATTATGTTTAAAGGTTATTAAATTGGAGCAAGTTGAATCACTCGGAACAGCTTTAACAGGTATTATCGGATTCCTTTTCGTCCCATCAGGTATTTCAGTTATTAACTCTCTTGGTGTAATGAGCCAATATTTCGTACAAATTTTAACTGTAATCGTTGTCGCAACAATTATTTTACTTGCTGTAACAGGTTTATTTGCACAATTGATTTTAGGTAAAGATGACAAAGAAACAAAAGATACAAAAGAGTTGAAAGTTGTAAACAAAGGAAGCAAACACGGAAAAGTCGCGTAACTATTTTAGACCATACATGGTTAGGAGGTAATGAACATGACAAGCACAATGACTCCATATTTCGGGATCGTCGTTTCATTAATTGCATACGGAATTGGAACGTTTTTATTCAAACACTCAAAAGGATTCTTCTTATTTACACCATTATTCGTAGCAATGGTATTAGGGATTGTATTTTTAAAGGTAGGTAACTTTACCTTTGAGGAATATAATACGGGCGGAAAGATGATTAGTTTCTTCTTAGAACCAGCAACAATCGCATTTGCAATTCCATTATATAAACAAGTTGATAAGTTAAAAAAATATTGGTGGCAAATTTTATCGGCTATCGTGGTTGGATCTATTTGTTCAGTGGTTGTTGTGTTCATTGTCGCAAAAGCAATTGGTCTAGATACAGCTGTAATGAACTCAATGTTACCGCAGGCAGCAACAACAGCAATTGCATTACCAATCTCTGAAAGTATCGGTGGTATTCCAGCAATTACATCATTTGCAGTTATCTTTAATGCAGTTATCGTATACGCATTAGGAGCTTTATTCTTAAAAACATTTAGAGTTAAACATCCGATTGCTAAAGGTTTAGCTCTTGGAACAGCGGGACATGCATTAGGGGTTGCTGTAGGGATCGAAATGGGTGAAGTAGAGGCAGCTATGGCAAGTATTGCTGTAACAGTAGTTGGGGTTGTAACAGTAGTTGTCATTCCGATGTTTATGCCATTCATTGGGTAATATAACTTACTTAAAAAATTATAAAAGCAAGCTATTTGTAGGACGGATTTCTACTGATAGCTTGCTTTTTATGTTACAGTAGTGGTAAGACCTATTGAAGAATAAAAGTTTCCTTAAATCTTCATTAATACTGTGCATAATGCGTTTTGAAATAGGTCATTGTATTGTAAAATAAGAAGTAACATAATATATAGCACAATTAACGAGCGGTTAAGGTTGAAGATAAATTGCTCGCAATGGCTTTAATATTAAAGGATAATTATAAGTAGAGAATAGAGAGAGAGCTACTTGTTAAAGTTTTACTTTATAGGACAGGAGAGAGTACTCGTCGATTATGCAAATAAAAAACCTGTTTCAAAGCAAAGGATTTCAGAGGTTAATCGTATTAGTATTACTTGCTCTCATATTGTATGGGATGCAAAGTATGTTAAATTTAATTTTAATTACGTTTATGTTGACGTATTTAATGGATCGATTCCAAAAGTTTATTTCTCGTAAATTAGATCATTTCATGCCAATTAATCGGAAAATTATTATAGCGCTTTTATATGTAATGTTAGTGGCGGGAATTGCCATTACGCTATTTAAATATTTACCGGTATTAACAATACAAATTTCACAATTGATTTATCAATTCAATGTATTTTTAAGAAATCCACCTGATAGTGAATTAATTAAGTATGCAGTTAATGCTGTGAATCATATGGAGCTTTCTAAATATGTAGGGCAAGGCGTAGACATTTTGTATAAATCTATTACGAATGTTGGGAAATTTGGCCTTCAAGTTTTACTTTCTGTAATTTTAAGCTTATTTTTCTTACTTGAAAAAGCACGTATCGTTGCTTTTACTTCGAAATTTAAAGAAAGTCGACTTGCAATTTTTTATAACGAAATAGAGTATTTCGGAAAGAAATTTGCACGTTCATTCGGAAAAGTAATCGAAGCACAATTTTTAATTGCAATTGTTAACTGTGTTTTATCTGTTATCGCATTATGGATATTAGGATTCCCTCAATTACTAGGTTTAGCGTTAATGATTTTCTTGCTTGGTTTAATTCCAGTGGCGGGTGTTATTATCTCGTTATTCCCACTCTGTATGATTGCTTACAATATCGGCGGTATTATGTATGTCGTTTATATTGTAGTTATCGTAACAGTAATTCATGCGCTTGAAAGCTATGTATTAAATCCGAAGTTTATGTCACAAAAAACAAATTTACCAATCTTCTACACATTTATGGTGTTAATCTTTTCTGAGCATTTCTTAGGTGTATGGGGGCTTATTATCGGTATCCCAATCTTCATATTCTTATTAGATGTTTTAGATGTGACAAGTGATGAAACTGAGAAGGATTTTTCTAAAAAATAAAGTAAGAAAAAGCATCGATATTCGATGCTTTTTCTTTTATAAAGTATGGTATTCTATGCCATACTGTAAGAAGAATATACAATTGGGGTGAAATAATGGCTATAAATGAAAAGAAGGAATTAGCTACATTTGCTGGTGGGTGTTTCTGGTGCATGGTTTCGCCGTTTGAAGAGATGGAAGGGATTATACAGGTTGTTTCAGGCTATACAGGTGGCCATAAAGAGAATCCAACGTATAAAGAAGTGTGCTCGGAAACAACTGGGCATTATGAAGCAGTACAAATTACATTTGATGCAAATAAAATGCCGTATGAAGAGTTGTTAAATATATATTGGAGACAGATTGACCCGACTGATATGGGGGGGCAATTCCACGACCGTGGACAGTCTTATGAAACAGTGATTTTTTATCATAATGAAGAACAACATAAAAAGGCAGAGGTTTCAAAAGAAGAGCTTGAGAAGAGTGGACGTTTTTCGAAGCCGGTTGCTACAAAAATATTGCCAGCTACTACGTTTTATCTGGCTGAAGAATATCATCAAGGCTATCATAATAAAAACACATTCCGCTATGAGTTATACCGTAAAGGATCGGGGCGAGATGCTTTTATTAAACAACATTGGCCAAAGAATAATGCTCATTTAAAAGAAAGATTAAACGAGATGCAGTTTTATGTAACACAGGAAAATGGAACTGAACCGCCCTTTCAAAATGAATATTGGAATCACAAAGAAGAAGGGCTTTATGTAGATATTGTTTCGGGTGAACCATTATTTACTTCTTTTGATAAGTTCGATAGCGGCTGTGGATGGCCGAGTTTTACGAAACCAGTTATGTCAGCTAGTGTGAAAGAAAAAATGGATGTTAGCCATAATATGACGCGTACGGAAGTGAGAAGTAAGGAAGGAGATTCACATCTAGGGCATGTATTTCCAGACGGCCCAGGACCAAGTGGTCTTCGTTACTGTATTAATTCAGCGGCGCTACGTTTTATTCCAAGAGAAGATTTAGAGAAAGAAGGATATGGTGATTTCCTAATTTTGTTCGGAAATAAAAAATAACCTCGCAGTCAGCGAGGTTATTTTTTTATTTTACTTTTTTCTTTTTAAATTTGCTTAGTGCTTCATAAACGATTGGAACAATAAGAAGTGTTAATAACGTTGAACTTGTTAATCCACCAATTACTGTTACGCCAAGTCCTTTAGAAATTAAGCCGCTACCTTCAAATCCTAATGCAAGCGGGATAAGAGCCCCGATTGTTGCAATTGCAGTCATTAAGATAGGACGCAGGCGTGTTGTACCAGCTTCTAATAAAGCTTCACGTGTTGATAGGCCGTCATTTTCTTTATGAATAACACGGTCAATGAGAACGATTGCGTTCGTTACAACGATACCAATTAGCATAAGAGCCCCAATCATCGCAGATACACTTAACGTTTCGCCAGAGATTAATAAGGCAACGAGTGCACCAATGATTGTGAATGGTAGCGAGAATAAAATTGCGAATGGTGCAAGGGCACCGCCAAATGTAACAACAAGAACGAAGTATACAATGGCGATCGCAGCTAACATCGCTAAGCCAAGTTGTTTGAATGATTCTTGAATATCTTGTGTAACACCGCCCATAGAAACATCTACACCAGAAGGAAGATCCATTTTATCCACTTCTTTTTGAACAGCGGCAGATGCTTTTGAAACGTCATCAGATGTTAATTTTGCACTAACTTCCGCATAAACACGGCCATCACGATGTGTTACTGTGTTAGAAGTTTCACCTTCTTTTACAGTCATAACATCTTTAACAGCAACTTCATTACCAAGTGGTGTTGTAATTTTACGATTTGTTAAATCATCGATTGTTTCATAATTTTGTTTTTCAGCTTCGACATATACATTGATATCTTTACCGTCTTTTTTAATTGTTGTTAGAACAGGGCGATCATGTTGATTAGAAAGTCCCATTCCAATTTGAGCAGCAGTTAGCCCCATTTTACTTAACTTTTCTTGATCTGCGACTAAAGTATATTCTGCATATGTTTTTGCAACACTAGAGTCTATATCTTTTAAATCTTTATTTTTCTTCATGATATTTTGAATGTCTTTCACGACAGGCTTAATTTCTTCAGAGCTATCTCCATAAACGTATAGTTTAATTTCGTTACTACCGCCACTTGCTCCGAAATCTTGGTTTTTCCATTCGCCTTTTCCAGACATATTTTGTAAATCTTTAACGACTTGTTCTTTCTCTTTTTCAAAGTTTTTCGTATCGTTATCATATTGAACGAAGAACATTGCTTGATTTGTTTGACCAGGGCTCATTGGGTTTTCGCCGCCTAATGAGAATTGAATCGTTTTGACGTCTTTTTTATCTTGGAAATGCTTTTCAGCTTTCGTTGCAATTTTTTCAACGTCGTCTAACGTTTGACCTGGCTCAGGTTTGTACGTTGCGATAATCATTTTTTCTTCTTCAGATGGTAAGAAGCTGACACCGATAATTGGTACAAGTGCAAGACTACCAACTAATAGAAGGACAGCGATACTTGATGTGATGATTTTATGATTTAAAGCCCATTCAAGTATACGTTTATAGCCGTTTGCTAATTTGCTTGGTTTTTCCTCATGATGTACTTCTTTTTCTCGCATGCTTTCCTTCTTAAATAAAGAATGTGCTAGCATCGGCACAATTGTAACTGCCACAAGCAAGGAAGCAAGTAGGGCAAAAACAATTGTTAAAGCAAATGGTAAGAACATTTCACCAATCATACCCTTTACAAGCCCAAGAGGTAAGAATACAGCGATTGTTACAATTGTAGAAGACATAATTGGGATAAACATTTCTTTCGTAGCTTCACGAATTAAATCTTTTCCACGTAATTTTTCTTCTGATAACGACATACGTCGGTAAATATTTTCAATAACAACAATGGAGTCATCGACGACACGTCCGATAGCGACTGTCATTGCTCCAAGTGTCATAATGTTAAGCGTAATATCCATTTGTTTTATGACTAAAACTGCAATTAATAGAGAAAGTGGTATAGAAACGACAGAGATTAGCGTTGTTCGAATGTTTCGCAGGAACAACATAATAATAACAATCGCAAAGATAGCACCAAAGATTGCTTTGCTAAGCATTGTTTCGACTGATTTTTCAATAGGCGCACCTTGATCGAATGTTGAAATAATCTCTAAGTCTTTATATTTTTTCTCAAGGTCTTTTACTTTATCTTTAACTGCATTTACAACATCAACTGTATTCGCATCAGCAGCCTTCACAATTTGAATTCCAATTGCTTCTTTTCCATTTGTTCGAGAAATAGACTCTGCTTTTCCGACTTCTTTAATATCAGCAATGTCTTCTAATGTAACCGTTGGTATGCCGTTCATAGTGGCTGGATTCATTTGTGGTGCTTGTGTTCCAGCACCAGCATTTTGATTACCTTGACCATTCGGTGATGAAGGGATAGCTGGAATTTTTAATTCTTTTAATGCTTTAATTGTTGTAATGTTACCATCTACAACAACTGATTTTTCCGTATCTTTAAATGTATATAAGCCAAGTGGTAACGATACGTCCGAACCTTTAATCATATTTTTTACCGTATCTTCACTTAAACCTAATTCTTTCATCTTATCTTTTTTGAAGACAAGCTGTACTTCGTCTACTTGTTGACCTGCGATTTGAACAGATGCGACACCATCAAGTCCTTTTAATCCAGGAACAACATTTTTTTCTACATTTTCTGTTAAGGCAGCTAAAGATTCATTTTTACTCGCTACGCTTAATGAAATAACAGGAAAGGCATTAAAGTTTACTCGTGAGACTTTCGGGTCTTTCACACCTTCTGGCAGTTTCACGTTTGCGAGCGATTCTTTAATTTCCGTTTCGGCTTTTTCCATATTTTTATCAAAATCATATTCTACCTGAATAGAAGATGCATTTTGATAAGATGATGAACTAACAACGTTTACACCGCTTAAATTTTGGAGTTGCTCTTCCATTGGTTTTGAAATTTTATCAGCTACTTCTTCTGGTGTAGCACCAGGATAAACCGTAGTTACTGTTACAATAGGCGTTGTAATATCAGGGATTGTTTCTAACTTCATATTCATCCCAGAATAAATGCCTGCAATGGTAACAATAATGGTTAGTAGCCAAACCGCGAACTTATTTTTTAACGAGAAATTAATGAGTTTGTTCATGTTTGCGCTCCCTTTTTATTGTATTGACCAACTGGTCAGTCTAATACATAATATAACTGACTGGTCGGTCAGTAGTCAATGAAAAGAGATGGTATAATGAAGTTAAACTGTAAGGGGGGAGATTTTTTACTATTCCTTACTGAATCATTAGCTTTTATTAATTGAGCTTCTATATAGATAATAGGCCTCAAAATAATTTTTTTGTCCCGTTAAATTTTTGGGTAGGGGTCTTGCTACTTGCTAATATAAGATTAAATTGAATTTAAATTTACATAAGATGCGAAATTAAGTTTAGGAGAGAAGATATGAAAGAAAAAGAGCGCTTAATTATAGAGATGGCTATGAAGTTATTTGCGACTAAGGGTGTAAATGCAACATCAGTACAAGAGATCGTCACAGCTTGTGGTATATCAAAAGGGGCTTTTTATTTGTATTTTAAATCGAAAGATGAGCTTTTATTAGCAACACTTCGATATTATTATGACAAAATCCAAAAGAAAATGCTGGATATTGAAAAAGAGTCGTTATTACCACGTGAAAAATTTGAAAAACAATTATATTTTCAGTTTACTGATGTGCAAAAACATAAAGAATTTATTATTATGCATGCAAGAGAAAATGCGATTCCATTTAATAAAGAAGTAGAAGAGTTTATGGTGCGGATGAAGTTAGAATCTCATGCATTTTATCGGAATAGCCTACTGTCTATTTATGGTGAAAAGGTCAGTCCATATTTATTAGATTTGGTAATTATGGTGGAAGGGATATGCCACGGCTATTTACAATTAATTATTTTAAATACGCCAGAAATTGATTTGTCCTATGTCTCAGCTTTTATTTTAAAAAGGATAGACAATTTAGTAGAGGGGCTTCTAGAATCTTCGGAGGAACCTGTCCTACATGAAGAGAGACTTGGAGAATTTCTTTGTAGTTCCGAGCTTATTAAGGAACAGGTGAAGGAACATTTTTTAAGTGAAATTATTGTATTTAAACGAACATTAGCTGATCAATTAGAAAATGATGAGTTACTTGTAACTTTAGATGTTTTGGAAGCAGAAATGAAATTGCAAAACCCAAGGATTCCAGTCATTAGAGGTATGCTTGCTAATTTAGCGGTATATCCTGGTTTAAATGAGTTTCGATTAAGGCTTACGGCATACTATAATATAAAAAATCCTTGCATATAGAACGCAAGGATTTTTATTATAATTAAGAATTATTTTGTGACCATTCTTCAACATTCCAAGTTTTTGTAATCCAGCCTTCATAAAATTCTGGTTCGTGACATACAAGAAGGATTGTCCCTTTATATGCCTTCAGAGCTTTTTGAAGTTCTTCCTTTGCTGTAACATCAAGATGGTTTGTTGGCTCATCAAATAGGATCCAGTTACTTTCTTCACCCATTAGCTTACATAAACGAACTTTTGCTTGTTCGCCACCACTTAATTGATTTAGCGGGCGAGAGATATGCTCATTTTTTAATCCGCATTTCGCTAACATTGCACGAACTTGATGTTGGTCCATGCTAGGGAATGTGTTCCAAACGTCATCAATTGGTGTTATATTATCAGCTTTTACTTCTTGCTCGAAGTATGCAGGCTCTAAGAAGTCACCAAGACTTGTTTTACCGCTTAAAGGTTTAATTTTTCCTAAAATCGTTTTTAGTAATGTTGATTTACCAACACCATTACAACCAACGATGGCAATTTTTTCACCGCGTTCAATTGTCATTGTTAGCTTTGGTAGTAATGGATGTGTATATCCGATTTCTACATCTTCGCCTTCAAAGACGAAACGGCTACTTGCACGACACTCTTTAAATGAGAATTCTGGCTTAATTGCTGTTTCCGGGCGATCAATACGCTCCATGCGATCAAGTTGTTTTTGACGACTTTTTGCACGACCTGTCGTTGAATAACGAGCTTTGTTCTTTGCAATAAAGTCTTCCTGCTTTTTAATAAACTCTTTCTGTTTTTCATAAGCATTTATATGTTGATTTTTATTAATTTCGGCTAACTCTAGGAATTTTTCGTATGTCGCTGTATAGCGCGTCATTTTTGTAAATTCTAGATGGAAAATAACATCAACGCATTTGTTCATAAATTCCGTATCATGAGAAATTAATAAGAATGCATGTGGATATTCTTTTAAATAATTCGTTAACCAATGAATATGTTCAACGTCTAAATAGTTAGTAGGCTCATCGAGTAATAACACTTCTGGTTGCTCAAGTAATAGCTTTGCAAGCAATACTTTTGTACGTTGCCCACCACTTAGTGCTGAAACATCACGATCTAAACCGATTGCATCAATTCCAAGACCTCTTGCTGCCTCTTCAATTTTCATATCTAGCAAATAGAAACCACCTGCTTCGAGAGCATCTTGTATTTCCGCCATCTCCTCAAGAAGTGCCTCTAATTCTTCTGGTGTTGCAGTTCCCATTTTTTCTGCAACTTCATTTAAAGCTTTTTCTTTTTCAAATAAAGGTAAAAACGCGTCAGCTAATACATCACGAATTGTACGACCTGGTGTTAAAATTGTATGCTGGTCTAAGTAACTGTAATTCGTACCAGGTGTCCATTCTACACGACCCTCATCATGGATAAGTTGACCAGTAATAATATTCATAAATGTTGATTTACCAACACCGTTTGCACCGACTAATCCAACATGCTCTCCTGCTAGTAAACGCATGGATACATCTTTAAATAATGTGCGATCGCCAAATGTATGGCCTAATTTTTCGACTGTTAATAAGCTCATTGTGTCCTCCGTCCAATTCAAAATAGTGTCTTGAATCATGATACTAAATTATTGCGTATAATGCTATCCTTTCAAAATGTATCTTTTTGTAAGAATATGATTGTATTTTTTTTGGAGAAGGATTACAATATAAATTGAACAGTGGTCAATTTATATTGTGAGGTATGAAAAATGTCGCCAAGAAGGGCAGTTAAACAAGAATTAACGAGAGAAATGATTATGAATGTAGCAAGAGACTTATTTATAAAATTAGGTTATCAGCATACTTCAATGCGTAAAATTGCAACAAAATTAGGATATAGCCATGGTGCCATCTATTATCATTTTAAAAATAAAGCAGAGCTTTTCTATGCGATGGTAGAGCAAGATTTTCAATTGCTAAATCAAAAATTAGATGAGATTAATGATCAAAATTTACCGCAAGAGGAACAATTGAAAGCTGTTTTATTTGGTTTTATTGAATTTGGTTTGCAAAATCAAAGTCATTATGAAATTATGTTTTTAATTAGGGATGACGAGTTAAAAGAATGTTTAGCGGATAGCCCAAATGTTAGTTATGAAAAGTTTGCTACTGTTGTATCTTCTTTGTGTAATGAGAAGGTAAATGTAATGACAATATGGTCTGTTTTTCTATCATTACATGGGTTTGTGGCACACTATTGTGGGAATGATCAAACATTTGAAGAAGTAAAAGGATTAGCTAAAGTACACGTGGAGTTTATTTCAAAATCGCTTCTTATGTAAGTGATTTTCTTTTTAATATTAATTAAACAGTGGTTAATTAATTTAGGGGGGATTTATAATGAAAAAAGCTTTAGTGCTAGGAGCATCTGGATCAATGGGGTATGCAATTGTAAAAGAATTATGTAGCAGAGGAATTCATGTAGTGGCCTTTGCGAGGAATAAAGAGAAATTAGAGATATTATTTTCTGGAGAAGAAAATGTGAAAGTTGTAGCGGGAGATGTATTTATACAGGAGGATATAATGGAAGCTGCGAAAGGCGTTGATATTATATTTCATGCTGTAAACATTCCATATTCAGATTGGGAGAAGAAGCAACCAAAATTATTAAAAAATATATTAGAAGTAGCAAGGTATTACGACAGTAAGTTAGGGATAGTTGATAATATTTATGCGTATGGGAGGCAAGGGGAAGAACCTGTAGTGGAAGAAGTTAAAAAGGCACCACATACGAAGAAAGGGAAAATTCGGTTACAACTAGAGATGATGGCAAAACAGGCTCGTGTACAAATGTTTATTGCACATTTTCCTGATTTTTATGGTCCAAATGCAGAAAGTACACTTGTTCATCATACTTTAAATGGGGTACTTGCAAATAAGTTATCAAGCTTTGTTGGAGATAAAAAGATTGCTCGTGAATATATTTTCACACCAGATGGTGCAAAAGCAATGATTGAATTAGCCTTACGTGATGAGGCCTATGGACAAAATTGGAACATACCAGGTTATGGTGTCATTACAGGTGAAGAGATGATTCAACATATACAAGAATTAACGGGATATACAAAACCAGTAATTACAGTAAAAAAAGGTATGATAAATTTAATTGGACTATTTGATAAGCAGATGAAAGAATTCGTGGAAATGCTATATTTGACAGAAAATCCTGTTGTATTAAGCGGAGAGAAATATGAGAGGTATATTGGAATTGTGCCTAGAACTTCCTATTATGAAGGATTAAAGAGAACGATTGTGCACATAAAAGAAAATTGTATATAAGTAAAAAAAGACAAGTTCATCTTCACAATTTGGAAGAGGAACTTGTCTTTTATACTGTTTATCTACCTAGCTTTTTATTTACAAATCCTAAAATTAACCCGCGTATTTGTGGATCAATTGCAAGGCCAATAATACCGTATAATATACCAGTAAGTGTTAGAGCTACCAGTGGTGGTAAGTTAATTAATACTGTGCGGTATATCGCGTAACTGATTATAAATGCTAGTGTATTGAATATTATTCCTTTGAATAGTAATGTAAAGCCTTTACGAACGAATAAAGTAAATCCAATTAATAATGTAATCTCGGTAATGATAGCAGCCACAGCAGCGCCCATCATTCCAAATTGGCTACCTAATGCGATGTAACTTATAATGGCAACAGCTAATCCAATCCCCATCGTTGTCGCACGCTTCCACTGTTGACCAATTGTTGTTAAATTATCAGCAAGTGGATAGTTGATGGATTGTAAAATGACCATAAAGGCTAAAATTGCAAGAGCATCACCAGCTGGTGCATATTCTTCACCTAATAAAGTAACAATCCAAAAGCTTGGATCAGCGATAAATGGAATGGAGATTCCCATTCCTAAGAAAGACATAAGTTTTAATTCGAACTGAGATAGTTTTCTATGTTCATCAATATTCTTTTCATTTCCAAAAGCAAATAATTTTGGATAAAAGGCTGCTGCAATTACGCCGGGTATTTGATAAAGTACAGCAGGTATTTTGGAAGCAGCGCCAAAGAATCCAACTTGCTCATATGTTGAGACTTTTTCTAATATAATAGGCCCTAACTGTGGTAAGAGCATAATGATAATGCCATTGATTGTGAAAATGAGCAATTGATCTAAAATGCCTTTATCCCAGCCCTTATGAACTGTTGTATGGCGAATTACCATTATAAAGGCGATGAGTCCTGTTACGAGACTGGATATCCCGTACATGGCAGCGACCATCATAAGTGACCATTTAAAGGACATTCCTAGTAGAAGAGCAGCTGCGGCTGTTACACCTTGTATTACAGAAATAATCGCTGTAAATTGCATGCGTTCTGTTACTTGGAAGTAAGCCATCCCAACACCTTGTAAAGTGGCTCCAAACATTGTCGGCAGTACAACCCAATATACCATCGCACGTAAGTAAGCATCAGGATAGAAGAACTGAGCGAAAATAGCGAAGAGCACAGAAATTACGATAGCTAATACTAAACGAATACGTAAATAACTACTAATTAGTACGCTAATGTTAGCGTTGCTTCTCGTTCCTTCACGCATAAATGTATGTGTCAAACCTGCATCTGTAAAATAACAAATAACAGCGGAAACTGCTAAAGCAGTTGTAAACATCCCATACTCCTTTGGTGAAACATATCTTGCAAAGAAAATGGTCGCAATAGCAAGTACAAATCGAACAGTAATATTTCCTACAAATAGGTAGGAGGCGTTTTTAAGGATTTTATTTGTTTTCATGGAACAAGACCTTTCTATTTTTCAGGACGCACTTCGTCCTATTTGTAAATTTGCTTTGTTTACGGAAAGTATGTTTAAAAGCGTATTCTTTATTTAAGAAAACATAAACTTTATTCGTACAAACCAAAGCATCGCGTATAGCTTTTTGCTTCGTTTTCCATTTTTCGGATAAATTTTGCGACAGTATTTATTTATATCGCCCTTGATTAATTGAACTTGTGATTTATCTAACTTAGAGCTTCCTTTAATGTATATACAAGCATTGTTAATGACTGTATAGGGGAATAGATAAGTTTCAAGGATTTCAATAAGTTCTGTAGAATCATTCACGATTAAGTCTTTTGATTTATTATGAACCCAATCTTTCATTCGATTAAATACTTCTAATTCTTTTGTTGTTTTTAATTCATAATCTTTATACTTTGAAGAAAGATTTCCTTCTGATAAGATTCGATAATATGTTAAATATTCATCTACATAGCATACATTTGTTACACTCATTAATTTAAATAGAAATTCTAAGTCTTCTCCCCAGCTACATCCTGGTGTGAAACGAATGTTATGATCCATCACGATAGATCTTTTGAAAATCCAAGTGCTCGTTTGAGCAACAACTTGATGTGTTAAGAAAGCTTTTGTCATATCACCTTTAATAAAGTTTGTCGTATGCTCAACTTTTTCCCCAGTCTCTTCGTAAAAGTTCATATAGCCACAATAACAAGCGTTCATGTTGTTTTTATGCATGCTTTCAATTTGTTTTTCTATTTTTGTTGGATGCCATAAATCATCACTATCAAGAAAAGCAACATATTCTCCACTAGCATTTTCAATTCCTGTATTACGAGCAACTGAAACGCCTTGATTTTCTTGTGGGACATATTTTAATTGTCCCGGATATTTCTGTTCAAGATTTTTTACAATAGAAGATGATTGATCTTTACTCCCGTCATCTACAATTACAATTTCAATATTTTTATATGTTTGATTTAGTATTGATTCCATCGTCTCTTCGATGTATTTTTCCGCATTATACAGCGGGATAACAACTGAAACGATTTGTTTTTTTTCCATCATATAATTATTATCTCCTCAAATTTTTTATGTTTTACACTTATATATAAGCCTTTTAAAAGGAAGATGATTACAAGAACATCTGTATAAGTTTACCGCATATAAACTTTGTAAATCAACTTTCTATTGTGGTACCTCGTATAATTTAGAAAGAAATAATTTGAAATGATAAAAGCTCCTGAATTTTTCAAGCAAAATTCAGGAGCTTTAATATATTAGTATTTAGTTAGGAAGTTATTCTTTATCTGTTATCTTTAATTTTTGTTTTAATAATGCATAATCTTGCGTTAATGTTACAAGTTGATGGTGTAATTTGGAGATTTTTCTCGTCAGGTCAAAAATTAAGATAAAACAGAATAATAGTCCGAATAAGAATAAAATGGACGGAGGATATTCTACTTTTAATAGTTTTCCAATCCAATTTATAATTTTATCCGTAGAACTTAAAATAGCCATTGCAATACAAACGAAAATCCATAAAATGGCATATTTTGTTTCTAAATTCCCACGACGAATGGAATTTAGAATTGAGAAGAATAGTAATAAAATAAAGATGAATGAAAAGGTAATTATATGCATTCATTATCAACCTTTCACAATTTTTTGCATCAATATAGCAAGACTTACCTTAACCATGTAATATGCAGATTTAAGGGGAGTGATGGAAGATTGTCCACCTTGTCGCTCTTGCATATTTACAGATATTTCATTAATGCGAAGTTTTTTCTTTTTTAAATGAATAAGGACTTCTGGTTCTGGATAATCTTTTGGATAATTGTGTGCAAAAATCTTAATTACTTCTCGATTGATAGCACGATATCCAGAAGTTGGATCCATAAATGTTTGTTTTGTTAGTACTTTCAATAGAGCGGTAAAATAAAAAATACCGATTCTTCGGGAAATACTACCTTTATATGCTGTTTTTTCTGTAAAACGTGAACCCAGCACCATATCGCATTGATCATCGGCAATAGGCTTTATAATTTTGTATAAATCATCAGGATTATGTTGTCCATCAGCATCGAACTGAATCGCAATATCATATCCGTTCTCATAAGCGTATTTATATCCAGTTTGTACAGCTGAACCGATACCTAGATTATATGGTAAATTAACAAGATGAACAGGGAAATCTTTTACGATTTGAGCTGTTTTATCTTTTGATCCATCATTAATAACGCAAATGCTTAATGCTGTAAAATGCTGTTTTAGTTCTAATAATCTTGTTAATGTATCTGCAATTGCTTCTTCCTCGTTATACGCTGGAATAATAATTAACGTTTTTGGTATTGAAATTGGTACCTCAATAGACATTACCGCACCATCCCTTATATACTTAATCATATTATGGTTATTTTTAAACGAACATTATTTAATATACCATTAATAGTATAACAAAATAAAGGAAAAGCTGATGGGTGATTTTAGGGAATAGGCATCGAATAAAAATGCTAAGGCAACACTTTATTATAATAAAAAATACATGCAAGGAAGAAAAAACCTGTGCATGTATAAGATAAAATCCTAATGTTACATATTCCAAGGCTTACTTAAAGTTAATACTTCAGCCATTTCTTTACTTTTCAAACGCCCTTTTTTTCTATTTTCTGCACGCTCTGAACCAGTTGTATGTAGCCAATGTTCTTCCTCTGTTTCAGGAATTACTTGTGGTACAGATGAAGGTTTTCCGTCTTTTAATGCAACAAATGTAATGAAACACGTTGCGGCCATTCTACGCTCGCCTGCTAGTAGATCCTCCGCAATTACTTTTACGAAAACTTCCATTGAAGATTTTCCTGTATAACATACGAATGCTTCATAACAAACAGAATCTGCTTGGTGAATTGGAGTTAAAAAATCAACGGAATCGATAGATGCTGTTACGCAATGTTTGCGGCTATGTCTTGCAGCTGCAATTGAAGCGATACTATCAATTTCTGCTAATAATTTCCCCCCGAAAAGTGTTTGGTGATTATTTAAATCGTTAGGAAAAACACGTGTTGTTTTAATTGCTTTTGATTCTCGCATGAATTTCTTTTCCATATATTCAGCCCCTATTTTCTGTTTTCAATCAGAGTGACATGTGTAAGTGGAGTACTCATATTAGATATTTAATGAAGTAAAGTGTTCCAAAAGAGGATTATCCCGCTATTTGCGGGCTAATAGTCAGTGGAGGATGAACAAAACCCCCGCGGATTAAAGTTTCACTTTATTGAAATTTCTGTATTTGTATTCATGTAACTGAAAGAAAATTTATCGTATATAAAATGTAGTGTAAAAGAGGATTCGCTTACATTGCAAGTGAAAAAGTAATGACTATGTATTTGTCATAGAAATTCCCTATTAACCTTGTGCCTATTCATGATAGAATCGTTTTGTTATGAATGGAAATAGAGGTGCAATGGACATATGAATCATATACAAACAAATTTTTCATCTTTTTTCAGTAAAATAATGATTGGTGCGATGCTCGCATTTTTTGTTTATAGTTGTTGGTCGGCTTTTGAAGCAAGTAAGCAATTTTTTGAGGGAAGTACAACAAGTATAACAATCGTATTAGTGATTTTTGTTATTCTTATTTTGTTAGTAGCATCAATTTTGCAATATCGTTTTACAGATAAACAGTTTCTTATTTTTCTTATAAGCATATCTATAGTTGTAAGGTTTATCACAGTTCTATTTGTAGATGCTCCCATGATAGGTGATATGAAAGCTATGTATGAGTCTGCAAAGCAGATTGCAATTGGTAATAATATAGAGAATGTAGCACAGTTACCTTTTATTATTTATGAATCGATCATCATCCGTATATTTGGTGATACGGTATTCGCTTTACAACTATTTAATATTTTATTTTGTACAGGAACTGCATTTTTCATTTATCGCATTGCTTCAATGGTCTTTGGGGAAGAGTGTGGTCGTATTGCGTCAATGTTTTACGCTTTATATATTCCAAATATATTTATGAGTTCTGTATTAACGGCAGAATCACTCGCAATATTTTTATTTTATTGTGCTTGTTACATACTTTTATATAAAGGATTAGATCATCCTTATATGTGGGTAATTTCAGCCGTTTTATTTGCGCTCAGCAATATGATTTTACCGATGGGGTTATTTTTACCTATTTTTATAGCTGTATATGTGCTGTTAATTGAATTATTTCAATCAGCAACGAAACAAAAATTACTATTAAAAATGATAGGAATACTTATTCTGTTTTATAGTACTCATTTTGGTGTGAGCTATGGTATTAAGATGATGGGAATGTCACAGTATACAATTTCTAATCAGACTTATGTTCAATCTGTTTTAATTGGAAAAAGTCAAAATGAAGAAAAAACATCCAAAAATCAAAGTGTAAAAGAACACATTGATCAAGAGTTAAAAGAAATGGAAGTAGAAAGATTTAAACTGTTAAAACCAGTTATTAACCAGTTTTCAGATGAGGGAATAAATTCTATTATTTTTAAATGTGAAAAGCTTATATATATAGTGGTGACATTATTCATGGCCATAGCTTTATTACATTTTCTAATTAAGAAACAGCAAAATGAAGGATATATGTTGTTTGTATTATTAATTATCGGATATGTATCGTTAAGGCTCTTTCGAGTTGATATGGCATATTATAATATTATTATGCCAGCTTTGTTTATTTTACAAAGCTTTGGTGTTTATATGAGTTATTTTTATTGCCAAAAAATCTTTTTCAGAAAATAAAAGAACCCATTTGGGGTTCTTTTTTTGTAGATGGGTGATAAGGATGAATACAAAGTGGAGATGAAGAATCTCCGCTTTGTATCGATTTGCCTATCGGTTTAGTTCTAGTTGTAAATTATCCGCTGTTAAGGCCATTTTCGAGGAATCGTCTTGAATACTCTTCATTACTTGTGAAATAGTTTCTAATTCATTTTCAATTTTTTTGTTTTGTTCTTTAGAGTTAGACATATCTTTTACGATTTCTTGGAAATATTGATCTGTCGCATGCATACTATCTGTCCCTTCAGATACGAGAGAGCTTATTTGTTCCACGGAAGAAGAGACGTGTATAATTTGTTCATTCGTTTTTCCAACGAGTTTTGTAACGTTGAAAATGGATTCTTTCGTTTGCTCTGATAACTTTCGGATTTCGCCCGCCACGACTGAAAAACCTTTACCAAATTCGCCAGCACGTGCAGACTCAATGGCAGCATTTAATGCTAGTAAATTTGTTTGCTCGGCGATTGATTTTACAATATCAATGATTTCGTTAATTTTGTTAGAAATATCAAGAAGTTCACGAGTATCAGTAATAATAGTTTCCATATTCGTTTGAATACTTTCCATTCGTTTGTTTTGCAGATTTAATTGTTCTTTTCCTTTGTTGGCCTTTTCTTCTGATGTCGTAGCTAATGATGTACCTGTTTTTGCAATCCCTACGATACTTTCTGATTTAGATGTTAACTGTTGAATAGAAGAGCTTGTTTTTTCAGATACTGCCGCTAGTTCTGTTGCAATATGTGTAATCGTCATAGCGGTCAGTTCTTTTTCTTTTTCATGTTCTTTTTGAATTCTTTCATATTCGGATTCATAAGCTGCAATAACAAGTTCTTGTTCTAATGTGAATAATTTATTTATTACATTTATAGAATATGAAAAGTCGTCTAGCGTTGAAATTTTCGTTTGCAAAATCTTCATGACGGAGCGGAATAACTCTTGATACGCAGCAGTATACCATTTTCTATGTAAACCAATTTGTACGTGCCTTTTTGCGATTCTAACACGTTGTTCAATAAAATCTTCATTCATATTCCCGCTGAACAATTCTTTAATATGTGTCTTTAAAGTTTGTTTTAATTTTGGAATAGAGCTGTAGCGTTCAATAACAGCAATTAAATTAGGTTGTTTTGTGATGTTGGTGTAGAATTTTTCTGTTATCCAATCTATTTCTTCATAAATAAATGGCTGTAATACTTTTACAATTTGTAAATCTTCCTTTGAAATATGTAGCATATCCATTTGAGTTTTTAGTTCAGAATTAGCAGGCACGTTAAATATGATTTGTTGGCCTTCGCTTAATTCGATTATACTGGTGTTTGTTTTATTTTTTTTTAAAACCCCAAGCATCATTCTTCCCCCTGTTTATAAAACGTTTTCATTTTTGTATTCTAATGTAATTATATATTTTTATATACAATTACTCTATAGTATGTGGAATTGTATATAAATTAAGAGAATTCTATGTAGAATTCTCTTAATGGCCTTTATTAATTTTTGCATGTGTTTTAAAGAAAACTGGGAAATGTACATTATATATTACGGTGACTACACGAATAACGAATGTTATTAATAAACAAACATAGAAAGCTAATACGTGTGCCCCCATTGCATGTGTAATTAGGAAACTAACTGCTCCTAAAATAGAAGCAATTGCATATATCTCTTTTCGGAATACATACGGGATATCTTGAGCACAAATGTCGCGTAAAATACCGCCCCCAATACCTGTAATAACTCCCATTGAAACGACTAAAAACGAGGCGTCAACGTGATGTGACATTGCTGCATTTGCACCAATAGCTGTAAATACACCTAAACCAACAGCATCAGAAAGCATAATAACAACTTGAAGTTTATTAATACGCTCAAAAAACATACATGTGAATAATGCTGATAGTACACTTACGAAAAAGTAAATTGGTTTTACAAATGCGACAGGAGGCAGGTTACCAATCATAATATCACGAATAATACCGCCGCCGAGCGCAGTAGCTACAGCTAAACAAAGGACACCAAATAAATCTAGATCTTTTTTCAAACCAACTAATGTACCAGAAATGGCAGCGGCGATAATGCCAAGAAACGTAAATATATCGATTAATAACATGGCTTTAATTCCTTCCCCTTAAAGATGTTCCAGAGAAAAAATATACACTAAAGTTTTGGAAATAACAATTACTTTTCGCTACATGTAGAAAAATGGATGAAATACATAAAGAAAGCGTTTGAAAGTGTTTAGAAAGTAGCAATTGATTAAATTGAAAAAAGTGCGGAAAGATTAATTTTGTAGTTTTTACCGTGGATTAGTTGAAGGGTGTTACAAATGGAATGATTTATATATTATTATAAAATGATAAGAAGTATTTTGTTGTTGTCGAAAATGAGTCAAGGTGTGTTAGATAGTTTTTATTGGAGCAGGGAAGGATAGTTAAAGCACAATGTTTTCTGTTATTAATAATGCTTGATTTGACTTGTTTAGGCATAAAAAATAGTTCTCAATTTAAATATGAGTTATGTTATAATTGCTGGGTGTGTTTAAACGATAGAAAACTATGATTAAAAGATAATGTAAAGATTTTGTATGGAGGTCTTGGAATGTTAGCAAATCAAGCTAGGGTTAGATTTGAGCATTTTTTGCTCTTTTTTATTATTTTACAGCCTGTTTTGGATTTATTAACCTCTCTTAGCATTGAGTTATTAAAAGTAAATGCGACAGTTGGAATTATGGTGAGATTCCTCATTATGGCAATGGGTGGTATTTATATTTTAATTCAGGCAAAAGAAAGAGAAAATAGGAAGTTTTTGATTTATCTTGTATTACTAGGAGTTATATTGGGAATAGGATTTATTAATAACAAGTTAATCAAGAGTCCTATTGTAATCACAGAAGAAGTTAAATTCATTGGGAAAGCATTATATATATATATTATGCTTAGTTCATACATTTTAGCTTTAAAATCACTGAAGAAGACAGTAAATATTAGCGATAAAGTTAGAAATAACATTGTGTATTCAACATTAATTATTAATGTTATTATGGTTATTTCTATTACAACTTCTACAGACTTTGGAAGTTATGAGTGGATGAAAGTTGGTTCCCGAGGATGGTTCTATGCAGGTAATGAACTAGGTTCAATCTTAGCTATTATTTTCCCTATTGTGGTACTATATTCTATTCAAAAAACAAAGAGCGTGAAACACATTTTATACTGGATTCCATCGCTGTTAATGATTTACTCTTTAATTCAAGTTGGTACGAAAGTAGGGATGGGCTCAATTGGTGCTACGTTAGCGGCAGCAATCGGGATTATCGTACTACAATTATTATTTGATAGAAGAAATCCAAACAAAAAGTCTCTTGTACTTAATGGATTAATTGCTATTGTCCTATTAGCTGGTGTTGTCGGAACGTTTAAAATGACGCCATTAGCACAAAATATGGGTATTCATAACAACTATTTATCAGAACAAAATGTAGCGCAGCAAGGTCAAAAAGAAAAAGAAATTAAAGAGAAAATTAAAAAAGAAGAAAAGCAACACAAAGTTGAGAAACCAGAAGAAAAGGCGAAGGTAGAAGCTGAAGTTAAGAAAGAGCTTGAGAAAGAGCAAAAGAAAGAAAATCAAGAAAATCTTATTTTCAGTGGACGTCAAGTATATGAAGAGAGACATAAGCAGTTCTTTAAAGAAGCGCCGATGTCACAGAAACTGTTAGGAATGGGTTACGCAGGTAACTATAAATATAATGAACAAAAGCAGCCAGATCCGAAGCTAATTGAAATGGATTTCCATGATTGGTTTTATGATTTCGGAATTATTGGCTTTGCATTACTAATGATTCCATTTATTTATTATGGCTTAAGAATTCTGCTAGCATTTATTACAAGATTTAAAGAGATATTTAATATAAAATATGGAATGATTACAGCAAGCTTAGTATTAGCACTAGGTATTGCATATATCGCAGGACATATTTTGACGGCACCAGGAGTTGGGATTTACTTTGTAGTGTTGTTAGCTTATCTAATTGTAGACTTAGAAATTGAATGATAAAAATAAAAGCTAACTTTTGTTAGCTTTTATTTTTTAGTACAGTAAAATAAAGATAGATGGAAATGTAGCGAGGATTTAAAGGAGGAAAAAATATGAGGATATTGCATATGAATGCAGGAGCAGAAGATGGTGGAGGAAAAACACATATTATTTCACTTCTCGATCAGTTCCCAACTGGTGAAGTAGAATTAGCAGTATTTGAGGATGGAATTGTTGCGAAAGAAGCAAGAGAGCTAGGAATAAAAGTTCATGTGTTTTCACAAAAATCTCGCTATGATTTATCCATTTTAAAGAACATAAGTGAATTCATTAATAAAGAAAAATTTGATGTAGTTCATACACACGGTCCTAGGGCGAATTTCTTTGTTTCTCTAATGAAGAAGAAATTCGCGGCAAAATGGGTAACGACAATTCATAGTGATCCATTTCAAGACTTTACTAAACAAGGCTTAAAAGGCTGGATTTTCACTAAGTTAAATTTGAAAGCTTTAAAAAATATAGATTTATTTTTTGTTGTAACGAATAGGTTGAAAAAAAGCTTAGCGGCATTAGGTATTTCAAATGAAAAGATGCATGTTATTTATAACGGGATTGAATATGATCAGGAAAAAGCAGATGGCTATAATAAAAAGGAAATGTTTAATATTGACGAAGATGTGTTTACGGCAATCCAAGTAGCGCGTCTGCATCCTGTTAAAGGACATGAAGTTTTATTCGATGCGTTACAACAAACGAAATTGGAAAAAATTAAAGTGTTATTAGTTGGTGATGGGCCGTTAGAAGGAGAATTAAAGGCCTTAGCTACTGAAAAAGGGATTAATGATAAAGTTGAATTTTTAGGGCATCGTCAAGATGTGAAACAATTATTTGCTTCATCCCATGTCAATTTGTTAACTTCCCATAGTGAAGGATTTCCATTAGTTTTATTAGAAGCGGCAAATCAACGTGTACCATCAATTGTGACTAGAGCAGGAGAAATCGAACCGTTAATTGCAGATGAAACTTATGGGTGGATTGTACCAACTGGTGATGGCAAAGCATTGGCATCGGCACTAGAAGAGGCGTATGATAAGTGGAAAACTGGAGAGTTATCAGTAATGGGCAAGCATATTTATGAGCATGCGACTATGAACTTCTCACTTCAAAAATTATATGAAGATACGAAAGAAACATATAAGCAATTAATAACAAAAAACCTTTAATGATAGAGAGGATAGTTAAATATGGCAGTACAAACGGTTGATATTCTAGGTGTTCCTTTCTCTACAATGACAATGGATGAAACGATCCAACATTTAAAGAAGCAACTAGAATTAGAGCAAGCTCATACTTTTCAGGTGGTAACAGCAAATCCTGAAATTGTTATGTGCGCAAAAAAGGATGAAAAATTCCATAAAATATTATTAAATACAGATTTAATTACACCTGATGGTATTGGGGTTGTAAAAGCAAGTGGTATGCTTGGTACACCTTTAAAAGAGCGGGTAGCGGGATTTGATTTAATGAGCAATTTATTTGCAAAGTTATCAGAAGAGAATAAATCAGTATCTGTTTTTTTATTAGGTGCAAAACCACATGTTGTACAAGCCGCGGCTAATCATTTAACGAAGACATATTCGGCTGCATCTATCGTGGGTACACAAGATGGATATTTTAAACAAGAAGAAGAAGAGAATATTGTTTCACGTATTCAAGAGGCAAAACCAGACCTATTACTTGTTGCACTTGGCTTCCCAAGGCAAGAAAACTTTATCCAAAATAATAAGCATCGTTTAGAAACGAAAATGGCTGTTGGAGTAGGCGGTAGTTTAGATGTGTGGGCTGGAGAGGTAAAGCGTGCACCAAAGTGGATACAAGCTATTCATTTAGAGTGGTTTTACAGATTATGTAGTAATCCAACACGCTGGCGTCGTCAGTTAGTACTAGCCGAGTTTTTAAAAGAAGTAATGCGTTCAAAAAAGTAGCGGAACATCGCTACTTTTTTATTTGTTTATTTTTGATAAACATTTTACTTTTTGGGAATGATGAAGGAGAATTTTTTATACGAAAGTATTTTACTTATGCAATACACAAATGTAAAATGATGTGTAAAGACACCTGTGTAAGGAGGACTTCTTGTGAGCAAGGTAAAAGAAATTTCGAAGCGAAAGCTACTTGGTATAGCTGGACTTGGCTGGCTATTTGACGCAATGGATGTTGGAATGCTTTCATTTGTAATAGTGGCGTTGCAAAAAGAGTGGGGATTAAGTACTCAAGAGATGGGTTGGATAGGTAGTATTAACTCAATTGGTATGGCTGTAGGGGCGCTCATTTTTGGGATACTATCAGATAAAATAGGACGGAAATCGGTCTTTATTATTACATTATTACTATTTTCTATCGGTAGTGGCTTAACGGCTTTAACGACGACACTCGCGATGTTCCTCGTTTTACGCTTTTTAATTGGTATGGGACTTGGCGGGGAACTTCCAGTTGCATCTACCCTTGTATCGGAGAGTGTTGAAGCGCACGAACGTGGGAAAATAGTTGTACTATTAGAAAGCTTTTGGGCTGGTGGTTGGTTAATCGCAGCTCTTATCTCATATTTTGTTATTCCTAAATACGGTTGGGAAGTTGCTATGGTATTAAGTGCAGTTCCAGCGTTATATGCTTTATATTTAAGATGGAATTTACCCGATTCTCCAAGGTTCCAAAAGGTTGAAAAAAGGCCATCTGTTATTGAAAATATAAAATCGGTTTGGTCTGGAGAATATCGTAAAGCAACAATTATGTTATGGATTCTATGGTTTTGTGTTGTCTTTTCCTATTATGGAATGTTCCTTTGGTTACCTAGTGTAATGGTACTAAAAGGCTTTAGTTTAATAAAAAGTTTTCAGTACGTACTTATTATGACTTTAGCTCAACTTCCAGGATATTTCACAGCTGCATGGTTTATTGAACGTCTTGGTCGCAAATTTGTATTGGTTACGTATTTAATTGGTACAGCATGTAGTGCTTATGTGTTCGGAATTGCGGATTCATTAACAGCATTAATAGTGGCGGGTATGTTACTATCCTTCTTTAATTTAGGTGCTTGGGGTGCATTATACGCTTATACACCGGAACAGTATCCAACAACTATTCGCGGTACAGGTGCAGGAATGGCAGCGGCATTTGGACGTATTGGTGGTATTCTTGGACCACTATTAGTAGGGTATTTAGTTGCTTCACAAGCGTCACTATCGCTAATATTTACGATTTTCTGTGGATCAATTTTAATTGGGGCACTTGCTGTCATTATACTTGGTCAAGAAACGAAACAGAGGGAATTAGTATAAAGTGAAACTTTAATCAGTGGGTGTTTTGTCCATCAACCACTGATTGTTAGCCCGCACCAATCGGGATAAAAGAAAAGGGGAACCAAAGCGGTTTCCTTTTTTCTGTTTTTTTAGATAAATAATGGTATAGTAAGAAAAAGGGATTGTTTCTTACTAAAGCGAATGTATACAACAAGACGTATGGACAAAGGAATTAGGTGGCTGGATAAATGAAAATCTTACTTATCATGGGAGAAACAGAAGAGCGAAGAAAATTAGTTGAGAACTTTACTGAAAACATTCGAAATGTAGAATGTTTTGAAGCGGAAACTGGAACAGAATCTTTGCTAATAATGAAAAAACATACACCTGATTTTGTTTTTTTAAATTCGCAATTAATGGATGGTACTGGTTTTGAATATTCGAGTTTGTTACGAGAAGTGAATTGTTATACGAAATTTATTTTTATTGGTGAGGATATAGAAGAGGCAATTACAGCTTTTCGTTTCCAAGCATTTTATTATTTATTACGACCATTTCGTGAAGAAGATTTACAGTTCATTTTATATAAAATGGGGAAAGAACAAGGTGAGAAAGCAAAGAGTCATTTGCGTAAATTGCCGATAGAAGGCCATGAGGGGATTAGATATATTTTCCCAGAAGATATTGTATATGTAAGTAAAAATAAGGAAAACAAAACCGTTTCAATTTATACAACGAATAATCAGTATATTTCAACATATACACTCCAAGAATTAGAAAATAAACTAAATGCATATGATTTTTTACGTGTACATAAAAGCTATTTAATTAATATGTCGTATGTACAAGAACTGAAACCTTATTATAATGGCACGTATAATTTGCATTTAGACAGGTACGATGAGCAACCGATTCCAGTAAGCCGCAATTATGTAAAACGACTTCGAAATAAAATTGAACTGTGACAAGTAATGAGAGAATTTCAACATGATAATCTAAAAATCCTTCATGATAAGGAGGATTTAAGTTAAGTATTCAGAAAATTTAGTACAATCTCCACTAAGAAGTAGTAATGGGGGGATTGTATGTGAAAATATTGAAGTCAATTTTACTTTGGGGAGTTATTGCAGCGCTAGGAGCATCTGCTTTTGGTGTAATAGCGTTATCGCAAGGTGAGACAATTAATGCTGTATGGCTATTAGTTGCTGCTGTATCAGTGTATGCGATTGCGTATCGCTTTTATAGTAGATTTATAGCGAGGAAAGTTTTTGGTCTAGATAATAATAGACAAACACCTGCTCATACGTTAAACGATGGCAAGGATTATGTTCCGACAAATAAATGGGTTTTATTCGGACATCACTTTGCAGCGATTGCAGGGGCTGGTCCTTTAGTAGGACCGATTTTGGCGGCGCAGATGGGGTATTTACCTGGGACAATTTGGATTATTGTTGGGGTAGTTATTGCTGGAGCTGTACAGGATTTTGTAATTTTATTTGCTTCAATGAGACGTAATGGTAAATCATTAGGAGAAATGATTAAAGATGAGATTGGTCCTGTTACAGGATTAATTGCAATGATTGGTATTTTAGGTATTATGATCATTTTATTAGCGGTATTAGCTTTAGTAGTTGTGAAGGCGCTTGTTGGAAGCCCATGGGGAATGTTTACAATCGCAGCAACGATTCCAATTGCTATTTTAATGGGAGTTTACATGCGTTACATTAGGCCAGGGCGAGTAGGAGAAGGATCAGTAATCGGTATTGTTCTGCTAATCTTATCTCTTATTGGAGGACAATATGTAGCAGAAAATCCAACGCTTGCAAGTATGTTTACTTTTAGTGGTGAGACAATTGCTATTATGCTTATTGTATATGGATTTATTGCATCGGCATTACCGGTTTGGATGTTATTAGCACCACGTGATTATTTAAGTACATTTTTAAAAATAGGGACGATACTTGGGTTAGCAATCGGTATTTTAGTTGTAGCACCAGATTTAAAAATGCCAGCAGTTTCGCAATTTATCGACGGGACAGGTCCTGTTTTCTCCGGCAATTTATTCCCGTTCTTATTTATTACGATTGCCTGTGGTGCAGTGTCTGGATTCCATGCTCTCGTTTCATCTGGTACGACGCCAAAAATGATTGAACAAGAAGGCCACGCAAAGCCAATCGGTTATGGAGCAATGTTAATGGAATCGTTTGTAGCAGCGATGGCAATGATTGCAGCTTGTGTATTAACACCAGGAACTTATTTTGCAATTAATAGTCCTGCAGCACTTATCGGCACGGATGTATCGCAGGCAGCTCAAGTTATTTCTTCATGGGGATTTGCTATTACACCGAATGAATTAAAAGATCTTGCTGTTAATGTCGGAGAACAGACCATTTTATCACGTACAGGTGGTGCACCCACATTAGCAATTGGTATGGCTTATATATTTTCGCAAGTAATGGGCGGAACGGCGATGATGGCATTTTGGTACCATTTTGCTATTCTTTTTGAAGCACTATTTATTTTAACAACGATTGATGCGGGAACACGCGTAGGGCGATTTATGATTCAAGACATTTTAGGTCATGTATATAAGCCGTTTGCGAAAACAGATTCAACATTAGCAAATGTGATAGCTACAACACTATGTGTACTAGGATGGGGGTATTTCTTATACCAAGGGGTAATAGATCCGCTTGGTGGAATTAATACATTATGGCCACTTTTCGGTATTGCAAACCAAATGTTAGCAGGTATTGCATTATTACTTGGAACGACAATCTTGTTCAAAATGGGAAAAAAGGCATATGTTTGGGTGACACTTATTCCAACTGTCGGATTGCTTATTGTAACAATGACAGCAGGTTATCAAAAGCTATTTCATGAAAATCCCAAAATAGGATTTCTATCACATGCGAAAGTATTCCAGGGAGCATTAGATGATGGGAAGGTATTAGCTCCAGCTAAAAATTTTGCGCAAATGAAACAAATTATTTTGAATGACTATATTGATGCAGCGCTTTGTGGAATTTTTATGATAGTTGTAATCGCTGTATTAATTTCTGCACTTCGAATTTGGATTCAAGTATTAAGAAATAAGCCGATGCCGTTAAAAGAGGCACCATATATTCCAAGGGATGAAAGTGAGTCGAGGAACTATGCTTAAAAATTTACGGAACGTATGGGGAAAGAGAAAGCAATTTATTAGTTTACTTGTTGGAGTTCCAAGTTATGAAACGTATGTAAATCACATGAAAGTACATCATCCAGAAGAGAAAATTCTATGTCAAAAGCAATTTTTTGCTGAGGCACAAGAAGCTAGATTTAATGCAAAAGGCGGAAAGATATCGCGATGTTGTTAATGGAGGGGACGAAATTTCGTCTCCTTTTTTATTTTGCTTTTTGCTGTTCCACGTGGAACAATAAAATAAAAAAGTTTGGGAATTATAGGTATTTCGTAATACAATAACATATAGAAAGTGATAGATGGAAAAGAAAAAGTAGGGAGATTATTTTATGTTCAGAGATCTATTTGTAAATATGACAATCATTCTTTCCTTTATCTTTGTAGGTGCTCAGCTTTTAAGAGATAAGCCGTTAAAAGAAGGGTTCTCTTTTTGGCAGAAATGTTTGGTCGGTATTTTAACTGGAATATTAAGTATATTATTGATGCATTTTGGTGTACATATTGAAAATATTATGTTGGATTTACGTTATTTAGCAGTTATTTTGGCAGTTATAATTGGTGGCCCAATAGCTAGTAGTATAACAGTTATGATCATTTTAATAACTCGGATAATTTTTACTGAGTACTCTTTAGCCTCTGAATTGGCCGGATATACTATCGTGGCAATAGGGATTGGCGTTACCCTCATTTGGCGGATGAAGATTTCTATATTTACAAAATGGATATGGTTTAACGTGTACAGTTTGTCTATTTTAATACTACCACTCTATATTTTATTTAAGGATATATATGTAGTGGTATTATATTTAGTTTGTTGTATTGTAGCAGCATACATCACATTTGTAAGTGCAAGTTACGTATTGCAATCCAATGAATTGTTTCAAAAGATGAAGCATTATGCAACGATAGATGCATTAACGAATCTAGGAAATGTAAGGCAGTTTGATTTAGAGATGAATCGCCATATTGGTAACAAGTATATGAAAAATGATTCACTTTGTTTATTACTTATCGATATTGATCACTTTAAGTATGTAAATGATACGTATGGACATCCTGCTGGGGATGAGGTATTAAAACAAGTGGGGCGTATTTTGTTAGAGAATGCACCATTCCCAAATTTAGTCTTTCGAAAGGGTGGCGAAGAGTTTGCTCTGTTGTTACCAAAAAAGAGATTAGCATTTGGAACTCGTATAGGGGAACAAATTCGACTAGCCGTTGAAAATCATTCATTCCAACTGAAAAATGGAAAAAAAATTAAAATCACAATTTCTGTCGGAATTTCAGAGTATAAAAAATCACCTGATCAATTTATTCAATCAGCGGATGATGCATTATATTATTCAAAAAGAAATGGTAGAAACAAGGTTAGTTCAGCATCATAGGGATTCGGGGAGTACTTTAAAACATTTCTGCAAAATAATTAAAACCCACAGAACAATAAATGTTCTGTGGGTTTTAATCTATTTTTAAATTTATTAATAAAAAGCGTTATGTTAGACAAGTTCTTTCGGTGCAACGAATTTGCGATATGCACCGTGATGTGTTGGTCCTACGTATTCGTTGATCTTAAATGAATGACGAATTGCAGCTGTGATGAATTCTTTCGCGGTTTTTACTGCTTCTTTCACAGTTTTTCCTTTTGCAAGTTCTGCTGTAATTGCAGCAGAATATGTACAACCTGCACCGTGTGTATTTGTCGTATCGATCTTTTCTGATTCTAGAAGATCGAATGTTTCGCCGTCATATAACACATCAATAGCAGTTTCTGTGCCTAGTTTGCTACCACCTTTAATCAGTACGTATTTAGCACCTAAAGCGTGGATTTTTTTTGCAGCTTCTTTCATGTCGTCAAGAGAATTAATTTTCACACCACTTAATTGATATGCTTCAAATAAGTTTGGCGTTACAACTAATGCTTTTGGGACAAGAACGTCACGTAAGCAATCATTCGTTTCAGGATGTAATGCTTCGTCAGCTCCTTTACATACCATAACAGGATCAACTACTACATTTTCGAAATTGTGCTTTTCAATTGTTTCTGCAACCATTTCGATAATTTCTACTGATCCAAGCATACCTGTTTTTAAAGCATCTACGCCAACACCTTCAATTGTTGTTTCTAATTGTGGTTTTAATGTAGAAGCCGCAATTGGGAATACGTTATGTGCCCAACCGTTATGTGGGTCCATTGTTACGATTGTTGTAAGAGATGTCATTCCATATACGCCAAGTTCTTGGAATGTTTTTAAATCTGCTTGTATACCAGCACCGCCACTTGTGTCAGAACCAGCGATTGTAAGTGCCTTATTTAATGTCATTATGAAAGCCCCCTCAAGTGATATAATGAAAACTATGTTTTCACTATTATATCAATGTTACGAATAAGTACAAAGTGAAAAGTAGATGATTTACTTGAGAAGCGATTTAAAATCTTGTATGTAGGAGACTTGATATGTTTCGAGATAATCGTACAAATGAATTAGTTATATTAAAAGAAATTGCAGAAACGCTAAATACATCAAATGATACCTACCATGTATTGCAAGCGGTCCTAGAAAAATTACTAAGTGTAACAGGTTTAACGACAGGATGGATTTTTCTTGCGGATGAAAATGGGAGGTATACAAAGTTAATTGATTATCAGTTACCAGAGGCACTTACATATGAAAATAAACGCCCAATGTGTGAAGGTGAGTGTTGGTGTTTACGTGGTTTTGTAGATGGGAAGCTAGAGCGCGCGGTTAATATTATTGAATGTAAAAGAATTAATAATGCAATTGAATATAATTGGGGAGATACGGAAGGAATTCTTCATCATGCTACGGTTCCTTTAAAGGCCGGAGGGGAAAAAATCGGGGTATTAAATGTTGCAAGCCCAGGTAAAACACATTTTTCAGAAGAAGAATTGGTTTTGCTCCAATCCGTTGCTTTTCAAATCGGGACGGCTTTAAAGCGAACCAAATTATATGAAAATGAAAAACGAAGAGCACATTATTATGTGAAATTGGAACGTTTTATTCAAGCGTTAAAAACGATTCATAAGTTTAATGTATTACCTGAGAAGGTGGTAAATCACGTGGGTGAAGTATTTCAATGGAATCAAGTGGCGTTTTTTATTAGAGAAGAAACAGAATTATCTTTGCGAGCGTCTTATGGTCAGGAAGAGTTACAGGACGATGTGAAAGAAGCAGCAAAGAAGGCATTAGAAAAAGATGAGCCTGTTTTATTAAAACGTCAAATTGGTCATATTGTACATCCAAATAGGGCCGTTATCGCTACGCCAATACATATTCAAAGTCATATGTTTGGTGTCTTGTGTGTTAGTTCAAATAATGGAGAGTTTGATGTTAATACAATAGATGTAATGCAAGCTCTATCGAATCATATTTCGTTAATAATAGAGAATTTAAGATTAAATGTGCAACGCCGTGAACTTGTACGGATGGAAGAAAGAAATCGGTTAGCAAGAGATTTACATGACTCAGTTTCACAAAAATTATTTTCATTAACTTTTATGACAAAGGGTGCTGAAGCTGTTTTAAAAGGCCAAAATGAAAAGGTAGATAGTTCTTTGTATGAGATGCGTGAACTAGCGCAAGGTGCTTTGAAAGAAATGAGGACCTTGATTTGGCAGCTTCGTCCGGCAGGATTAGAGAAGGGGTTATTACCAGCTCTAAAGCAATATGGCGAAAGTTTGGGATTGAAAATTCGGGAACAGGTTACTGGTGTTCGTGATTTGCCACGCGTAGTAGAGGAAGCGCTATGGCGAATTGGACAAGAATCTTTAAATAACGTAAGTAAGCATGCGAATGTACGAGAAGCGACGATTTATTTCAAGGTGACGGAGAAAAATGTATCATTAGAAATAATCGATCAAGGAAACGGCTTTGAAGAAAAGGATATAAAAGAGAAGAAATCGCTTGGTATGACTATGATGCGTGAAAGAGTAGAATTAGTTGGTGGAACAATTAAAATTGTAAGTGATAAGAAAAGAACAAGTGTAAAAGTAAATGTACCATTATGATGTGAAAATGAGGGAAGTTTGTGAAAATAAAAGTATTGTTAGTTGATGATCACACAGTTGTTTTAAAAGGATTGGCATTTTTTCTGAGTACACAGGAAGATTTAGAGTTAGTTGGAGAAGCAAATAATGGGAAAGAAGCATTAGTGAAAGTAGGAGAAACAAATCCTGATGTTGTATTAATGGATTTATACATGCCCGAAATGGATGGCGTTGAGGCGACGGCATGTATCAAAAAAGAATATCCGAATGTGAAAGTAATTGTATTAACTAGTTTTTCTGATCAGGCACATGTTTTACCAGCATTAAAGGCGGGAGCAAGCGGGTATATTCTAAAAGATGTAGAACCAGATCAACTTGTTGAAGCGATTCGCAGTGCGTACAAAGGGAATATACAACTACATCCAGATATAGCAAACGCGCTTCTTTCCCAAACATTACCAGAGGAAGAGAAAGAAGAGGAACACTTCATTCATGTAGACGTATTAACAGCTAGGGAAAATGAAGTGTTACAACTGTTAGCAAAAGGGATGAGCAATAAAGAAATTGCTTCTGTTTTAGTTATTACAGAAAAAACGGTAAAAGCTCATATGAGTAGTATTTTGAGTAAGTTACATTTATCCGATCGCACACAAGCAGCATTATATGCAGTGAAAAATGGAATTGTATAAGACGAAAGTCGTAAGACCTAGTCCGCCTTTAGAAGGTGGACTTTTTTTATGGAAAAATACGTCTATGTGAGGACGAAATTGTCTTGATATAAAGATAAAATATATTTGTAAGCAACAACAATTACAAGGGAGTACCCTTTTTTCGTAAGTAATATATAACAACATAAGAGTGAGTAGTAGGAGGAAAAGAATCATGGCAACAGTTTTATTTGTAAAAGCAAACAACCGCCCAGCGGAACAAGCAGTTAGTGTGAAATTATACGAGGCATTTTTAGCAAACTATAAAGAAGCACATCCAAATGATACAGTAGTAGAACTTGATTTATATAAAGAAGAATTACCATATGTAGGCGTAGATATGATTAATGGTACATTCAAAGCAAGTAGAGGATTTGATTTAACAGAAGAAGAAGCAAAAGTGGTAGCAGTAGCTGATAAGTATTTAAATCAATTCTTAGAAGCTGATAAAGTAGTTTTCGGTTTCCCATTATGGAACTTAACGATTCCGGCCGTATTACACACGTATATTGATTACTTAAACCGCGCTGGTAAAACGTTTAAATATACACCAGAAGGTCCAGTTGGGCTTATTGGAGATAAGAAGATTGCTTTATTAAATGCACGCGGCGGCGTATATTCTGAAGGTCCAGCAGCTGAAGTAGAAATGGCTGTTAAATACGTAGCAAGCATGATGGGCTTCTTCGGCGCAACAAACATGGAAACAGTAGTTATCGAAGGACATAACCAATTCCCAGATAAAGCAGAAGAAATCATTACAGCAGGTCTTGAAGAAGCGGCTAAAGTAGCAAGTAAATTTTAATTAAAAACATAATCGTCACTCGAAAAAACAGCATTAACATTTACATGTTAATGCTGTTTTTTTTATATTTTAAGTTCGTCAGCCAGTTTCTCTAATTGAATTCGATTTTGTATGTAATAGGTTCTTCCTTCTTTTTTTAAGTAGTTTTGCTGGCAAAACTGGTTTAATACATATAAAAGATGGCGATAGCTGACGTTTAAGTATTCTGAGGCCTCAGTATGTTTTTCTGTATAGCAATTATTTTGTTCCGTTAATAGAATAAACGCAGCTAATCGATTTTCAAACGGATAACTATAGTTTTTGGCGTAATTTTCCGTTCTGGTAATTGTTTTTTCTCCAATAAATCTGCATAGTTTCTGTAGAAAGGTAGCATCTTGCAATAAAAGATGCTGACAATCTTTAAGGGGAAGCGCTAAGCAAATACAATCTTCAATTACCTCAACCGCTTTCGTAACGGATTCTACGCCAATTAATCCTAATTCCCCAATGAACGAAGGTGCTTGAATAAAGTTAATTAATGAAACCTTTCCGTTTTTGTGACTCATATATATTTTGGCTTTCCCAGAAATTAAGTAATAGAGATAAGGGAGGTCGATTCCCTCATTACAGATCATCTCTTTCTTTTGAAAAGAATGCAGCTCTACATATGGTAAGACATTAAAGGAAAAAAGAGTATGAAATTGGTGAATTTGCATGTGTTGATAAATTTCTTTCTCATTTTTGCTGATTTTCATATTTTCACCCCTGTTTGTAGTATGAGATATCTCCTATTATTTTTACAAGGAAGAATGATACGATTTATGTAAATTTGTTTTTGGAGAAAAGAGAGTGTGAGGGGTTTATGAAAAAATATAAAACATTGCTATTTGATGTAGATGATACGTTACTAGATTTTCAAAAGGCTGAGAAAATCGCTTTACGGATGCTTTTTGAAGAGAAGGGGCTTCTTTTAACCGATGAAATAGAGGATCGTTATAAAAAAATAAATAAAAGCCTTTGGGATTCTTTTGAAAAAGGTGAAATAGCGCGAAATGAAATTATAAATACACGATTTTCCATTTTGTTTAAAGAGTACGGGGAAGAAGTAGATGGAATATTAGTCGAAAATAATTATCGCAGCTACTTAGAAGAAGGAAACCAACTCATGCAAGGTGCGTTTGAATTTATAAATCAAATTCAAAGTAAGTACGATTTATATATAGTGACAAACGGTATTTCTAAAACGCAAGATAAACGTTTGCGTAATGCAGGATTACATTCATTGTTTAAAGATATTTTTGTTTCTGAAGACACGGGATTCCAAAAGCCGATGAGAGAGTATTTTGATTATGTTTTTGAACGTATTCCTAACTTCGCTTCTGAAGAAGGGCTTATTATTGGTGATTCGTTAAGCGCCGATATTAAAGGTGGATATGTAGCAGGAATTGATACTTGTTGGTTTAATCCAGAAAAGAAATCAAATGATAGCGAGATTATGCCAACATATGAAGTGCATAATTTTGAAGAATTATACGCACTATTAAAGCAGCATGTGTAACAAAAATAGGCAGTGGAACTTTTATCCCCACTGCCTATTTTTATTAATTTGTAGTTTCGTTATGTTTAGGAAGCGGAAATGCATTGCCAATTGCCGCAGCCCCGAGCATCGGTAATAATAAATTGAGCGGGAAAAACATGAGTAATAGTAATGTTATAGCTATTGGTTTTCTTAATGCATAGCTTGAAATAGCTGTCGTGACGATGGCTACGGAAGATATTGGATCTATAGGCAGAATAGAAGCTATAGCGTATCCGATACTTGATCCAGCAAATATAATGGGGAAAATATGTCCACCGCGCCAACCCGTATTTAAACAAACGGCAGTAATACATAATTTTAAAATTCCTGAAAGAAGTAGTACCCAGAAGGATAAATGGCTCCATTCAACGACTAAATCTTTTAATTGATGTTCCCCTGAAAATAACGTATACGGGAGGAAAGTTCCAGTAACCCCGAGTAAAATACCGCCGATAATTCCAAGTGATACTTTGTATTCCCTGAAGGGGTGGATTAATTTCTCTAATGCGAATTCTAATTTGAAATAAAAGAAACCAACTATAGCACCAATGCTAGCAAGTGGTAGAAAGGCGATCCATTCATTAAGAGCAAGAGACCCTTCTCCGAAATCAACAATAAAGGATCCACGACTATCGAGTTTACTAAGTAATAAGTAAATGGAAAAACCAGCAAAAGTGGTAGCTAAATATACAATTGCTTTTTTTCCTTTAGAAAATTCGTTAATTTGTTCACCCTCATTTTCATTCGGAGCTAAGTAACCAAATAATGGTGCATTAAAAATGACACTTAAAGTAGCACCAATTCCAACCTCTGTTAGTTCATTCATTCCCTTTAAAGCAAATTTAAAGCGATCTCCTACCCATGTACAAAGTCCACCGATAATTCCAACAAGTGCAGCTTCTGGTCCTAAACTAGCTCCAAATATTAAAACGATAATCGCAGTTAAAGTAGCTTTATGTACAAAACTGTATTCAATTCTACCTGTTTGTTTATATTCAGCCATTACTTCCGGCATAAGACGTGGGTATGTGCCGAAGTATTTTTGTGTTAAACCAACGAGGATACCACCGATGATTGTTACACAAATGGTGTAATAAGGAGGAGAAGAGAAAATAGTAGGTAAGTATCCCCAAATAAAGTGAATTCCGATATTTATTGTAACTAAAAATAACCAGACTGTAGCTCCTACTATAGAGCCCAAAAGAAGGCCATATAAGACGAGTATATAGTGCATGTCCTTTTTATTTGTCATGTTGTACCTCCATTATGTAAGTTTTAATGTAGAAAGGATTGAATATGCTAGTGTGAAATGAATTGAATATATATAGTATCTTTTTGAGAGGTTGGCTTATTCAATATATTGAGATCTCATAAAAATTTGAAACCAACGCGGTTAAACCACTTATTTAATTCTATATAGTGATCGGAGTTTTTAAAAGGTCTTTTTCAAATGAATATGGAATATATTTCTTTTGTTGTTTAAATTAAATTCCTTACATTTAATTTAGAACATTCAGAAAAACCATTTGACATTAGGAAATTATTGCTATAAAATCAACGGTAATTGCATAGTCTTATCAAGAAAAGGTGGAGGGACAGGCCCGATGAAACCTTGGCAACAGCCGTATAACGGAATTGTGCCAAATCCTGCAGGTAATAATCCTGAGAGATAAGAAAGAGCCTTAGAGCGTGTCTTCAAACTGCTCCTTTCTTGTTTTCAGGAAAGGAGCAGTTTTTTATTTTGCATTAAAAGAAGGGAGAATGAGAGATGGGGGAATCATGGGGAAAGGGAACGATTTGTGTGCAAGGTGGCTATACGCCAAAAAATGGTGAACCGCGTGTTTTGCCACTTTATCAAAGTACAACGTATAAATACGATACGTCAGATGATTTAGCAGCACTATTTAATTTAGAGGCAGAAGGATATATATATACGCGTATTGGAAATCCTACTCTAGCTGCATTTGAGCAGAAGTTATCAGATTTAGAAGGCGGTGTAGGGGCTGTTGCAACAGCTTCTGGGCAGGCAGCTATTATGCTTGCGGTTTTAAATATTTGCAGTAGTGGAGACCATTTACTTTGTTCTTCAACTGTTTACGGAGGAACGTTTAATTTATTTGGAGTGAGTTTACGCAAGCTTGGCATTGATGTTACGTTCTTTAATCCTAATTTAACGGCAGATGAAATTGCGGCACTTGCTAATGATAAGACAAAACTTGTTTATGCAGAATCGTTAGGAAATCCAGCAATGAACGTTTTGAATTTCAAAGAACTTTCAGCGGCAGCAAAAGAATTAGAAGTACCTTTTATCGTTGATAATACATTGGCGACGCCTTATTTATGCCAGGCATTTGAATATGGGGCAAATATCATTGTCCATTCCACAACGAAATATATTGATGGCCATGCAAGTTCTTTAGGCGGCATTGTAATAGACGGAGGGAACTTCGATTGGACAAATGGAAAATACCCTGAGCTTGTTGAACCGGATCCGAGTTATCACGGTGTAAGCTATGTTCAAAATTTTGGAGCAGCAGCGTATATTGTGAAAGCACGCGTTCAGTTATTAAGAGACTACGGAAACTGTATGAGCCCATTCAATGCATATATTAGCAACATTGGTCTGGAAACATTGCATTTACGAATGGAGCGTCATAGTGAAAATGCTCTCGAAGTTGCTAAGTGGCTTGCTAATCATGATTGCATTGAATGGGTGAATTATCCAGGGTTAGATAGTAATGAAAATTACTCGTTAGCACAAAAGTATTTGAAAAAAGGTGCTAGTGGAGTTTTAACATTTGGTATTAAAGGCGGATTAGAAGCGGCAAAAGAATTTATCGCAAATGTAAAACTCGCAACTCTTGTAACGCATGTAGCTGATGCAAGAACTTGTGTAATACATCCTGCTAGTACGACGCATAGACAATTAAGCGCAGAAAATCAGCGTTTAGCTGGCGTTACATCTGATTTAATCCGTTTATCGGTCGGTATAGAAGATGTTTCTGATATTATTGCAGATTTAGAAGCAGCGCTAGTCGGAGGCAAACAACATGCCGATCATAATTGATAAAGATTTACCAGCTCGCAAAGTATTGCAGAAGGAAAATATTTTTGTAATGACGAAGGAGCGAGCAGCAACACAAGATATACGTGCTTTGAAAATTGCTATATTAAATTTAATGCCTACAAAGCAAGAAACAGAGGCGCAATTACTTCGTTTAATTGGAAATACACCGCTGCAATTAGATGTTCATTTACTTCATATGGAATCGCATCTGTCTCGCAATGTAGCGCAGGACCATTTAACGAGCTTCTATAAAACATTCCGTGATATTGAGAATGAAAAATTTGATGGACTCATTATTACAGGAGCACCAGTTGAAACTCTTTCTTTTGAAGAAGTAGATTATTGGGAAGAGCTTGGACGTATTATGGAGTATTCAAAAACAAATGTAACATCTACGCTTCATATTTGCTGGGGGGCACAAGCTGGTTTGTATTATCACTATGGTGTGCCGAAGTATCCCCTTGCGAAAAAAATGTTTGGTGTATTTGAACATGAGGTTCGCGAGCAACATGTGAAATTGTTACAAGGGTTTGATGAAGTGTTTTTTGCTCCGCATTCTCGTCATACAGAAGTACGAGAGAGCGATATTGAAAAAGTGAAAGAATTAACGTTATTAGCCAATTCTGAAGAAGCGGGTGTTCATCTTGTTATTGGGCAAGAGGGAAGGCAAGTTTTCGCACTGGGACACAGTGAATATAGTTGTGATACGTTAAAGGAAGAATACGAACGGGACCGACAAAAAGGGTTAAATATTGATGTGCCAAAAAATTATTTTAAACATAATAATCCAGATGAGAAGCCACTTGTTAGGTGGAAGAGTCATGGGAATTTATTATTCTCTAATTGGCTGAATTATTACGTGTATCAAGAAACCCCTTATATATTGTAAATAATGATTGTGTAACACGTGGTAGCGTTTTATTTGTAAAGATTAACCCTTATTTTTCCGAATGTTCAAAATACATTGTTTTTCAGATTTTTTGTCTATATAATGGCATCTAAACACAATTTTTGAGGGGTGGACAGTATTATGAAAGAAATTCAAGTTGGGTTATTAGGTCTTGGGACAGTTGGTAGTGGTGTAGTTCGTATTATTACAGATCATCAAGAACGACTTATACACCAAGTAGGTTGTCCAGTGAAAGTAACGAAAGTGTTGGTGCAAAATATTGAGAAAGAGAGAGAGGTAGAGGTACCTTCTACTCTATTAACACAAGATGTGAATGAAATTTTAGATAATCCTAATATTGATGTTGTCATCGAAGTAATGGGCGGCATTGATGATGCGAAAGCATATATTTTACAAGCTCTAAAAGGCGGGAAGCACGTTGTGACTGCAAATAAAGATTTAATGGCGTTACACGGAGCGGAACTCTTAGCGGTAGCAAAAGATAACAAGGCTGATTTATTTTACGAAGCAAGTGTAGCTGGAGGGATTCCAATTTTACGAAGCATCGTAGAAGGACTTTCTTCAGATCTTATTACGAAAGTAATGGGAATTGTAAATGGAACGACAAATTTTATTTTGACGAAAATGTCAGACGAAGGGAGAGCATATAACGACGTGTTAAAAGAGGCTCAGCAGCTTGGATTTGCAGAAGCAGATCCAACATCAGACGTAGAAGGTTTAGATGCGGCAAGAAAAATGACGATTTTGGCTACTCTCGGTTTCTCTACAAATGTAGAGCTTGGAGATGTGAAGGTAAAAGGAATTACTTCTATTACAGCAGAAGATATTGAATATAGTAAGAGCTTAGGCTATACAATTAAATTAATTGGTCTTGCAAAGCGAGATGGCGAGAAATTAGAGGTTACAGTTGAGCCAACTTTACTTCCAAATGCACACCCTCTTGCGGCAGTGCAAAATGAATATAATGCTGTCTATGTGTATGGTGAAGCGGTAGGAGAAACGATGTTTTATGGTCCGGGAGCAGGAAGCTTACCGACAGCGACAGCTGTTGTTTCTGACCTAGTTGCTGTAATGCAAAATATTAGGCTAGGTGTAAACGGAAATAGTGCGGTATCCCCGCAGTATAAAAAGGTACTAAAAGAGTCAGATGAAATTATTGTGAAAAAGTTTTTAAGACTTCATGTGAAAGACGAAATTGGTGTATTTGCAAAAATTACATCATTGTTCTCTGAGCGCGGTGTTAGTTTTGAAAAGATTATTCAAATGCCACTTGAAGAGAAAGGGAAAGCAGAAATCGTAATTGTAACGCATCGTGCTTCTCTTGCGGATTATGAGTACATTCTACATACATTGCAATCGTATGAAGAAATAGATTGTGTGAAAGCAAACTATCGAATTGAAGGAGATGCTAAGTAGTATCTCTTCTAATAAAACGAAAAACCCTATTAAGCGGCTTGCTTAATAGGGTTTTTTCTATTTAAAATCTGCGTACCAACTTGAATAAAAGCTTGAATAATCCAACCTGTTGTAAAGGATAAGATAATTGTTCCAAAATAGATTGGCCCATCTAATAAGAAGCTTAATGTTAAAAATAAAAAAGCTAATGAAATTTCTGTTCTTCTAAATGTCCATTTCTTTTTCTCGGCAACAGTTAAAACAAAAGCCTCTTGAGGTGCTGCGCAAAGGTTTGTAGAGACGTAAAGACCAATTCCGGCTCCGACGAATAGATTTCCGCAAATAAGTGTTATATATTTTGGAAGAGAGCGGATAGCGTCCATAATAGTCGTGATAGAACCAACCCAATCAACAAAAAGGGAAATAAGAATCATCGTTACAATTGTGCCGATTGTAATTTGTTTTTTGTCCCAAAAGAGTACGATCAGGGTAAAAACAAAGTTAATCATGAAAATCCAAAAACCAATACTTATCCCAAAATTTTGATATAGTGCAATAAAGAAGGAATCATAAGGGCTAAGTCCAAAGGAAGTAATTGTCGTCATCATATTAATACCGATGGCGAGAATGAGTAAACCGCCAATGAAAAATATATATTCTAGTTTGAATCGAAGCATAGTTGTATATCCTTTCAAAATGTATTTGCTAGGAAAGGATATACTGTGGAAAGCTTACCAGGTCAAGGGAGAATTTTTGTGAGAAGGGGAAAATGAGATGACTAACATAAGAAAGATTGCTGAACTTGCTGGGGTATCTGTTTCAACTGTTTCACGTGTACTCAATAATCATCCGTATGTGAATGAACAGAAACGAAAAGAGATTTTAGCGATTATTGAAGAATTAAATTATACGCAAAATGTGAATGCTATTCATTTAGTGAAAGGAAAAACGAATGTAATTGGCGTTTTATTGCCGCACGTAAATGATCAATATTACAGTGCCATTATTGGGGGGATATCAAAGGAAACCGCAAAGAACAATTATAATATGATGCTTTGCCAGACAAATTATAGCGAAGAAAAAGAGCTTGAAATTTTACATATGTTAAAAATGAAAAAGCTTGATGGAGTAATTATATGTTCACGGACAAATAGTAAGGAAAAACTTGAAGAGTATACGAAGTTTGGTCCAATTGTGATGTGTGAAGAAATAGATTCGAATTTCATTTCGAGTGTACATATTGATTACTACAAAGTATTTTTGCGCGGGATGAAAAGCTTAATAGATGCTGGTCATACACGTATCGGATATTGCATTGGAAGAAGTAATAGTATTAATAGCCAGAGGCGAAAAAAGGCGTATGAGGATTCACTTCAACAGATTGTTGTAACACCGTTAGATGCCTGGAAGTTTAAAGGCTGTTTTACGGTGGAAGATGGGCGCAATGTAGTCAGGGAATGGGCTAGTATGTCTGTAAAACCGACGGCGTTTCTTGTATCTTGCAATCATATTGCTGCAGGAATGGTAACGGAGGCGAAAAAACAAGGAATTCGTATCCCAGAGGATATTACGATTATCGGATGTGATGATCAAGAGGTAGCAGATATATTAGGTATTACGACGATTTCTCATTCTAGTAAAAATGTTGGTGTAAAGGCATTTGAATTATTATATGAAAAGATTAATGATGAGGAAATAGATGTGAAACATGTAGAGTTATTACCAAATTTGGTAGATAGGGAAACGACATAATAGAGAAGGTGTGAAAATCGCTTTTCGAAAATTCGTTTGGTATAATTATGGACAATCTATAGGGGCTAAAAGGGGTTTTGATATGAGATCAAAATTAGTAAAAGTAATTCTACTCATTACAATTGCATCTTTCTGTTTATTTGCATACGGTTTTGTTTCGGGTGTGAATGATGTATTAAATCCGAAAGCTTCAAAATTAATTACGAAGACTGGCGTAGTGGAAAAAGGGAAAAAGAAAAAGGGAACGTTACAAATAGTTAGTTTAGGTGATTCATTAACGCGCGGCGTTGGTGATAAAGAAGGAATTGGCTATATTGGACGAATGAAAGAAGATTTACAAAAAGATTATAAACAAAAAGTTGCACTAACCAATTTGGCAGTTAGTGGTGCGAAAATGCCCGATTTATTAAAACAAATTGAAAGCAGCGGAGCTCAATATTCAATTAAGCAAGCAGATGTAATTGTTTTAACAATTGGAGGAAATGATTTGTTCCCAGGATGGGAATCGCTCGGGAAAATAGATTTAGAGACGTATCGTCCTGATACGGAAACATTTCAAAATGAGGCAAAGAAAATTATAGAAGAAATTCGTAAATTAAATACAGATAGCCCTATTTTTTGGCTAGGTTTATACAATCCTTTTGAGGATGTAGAAGATTTAAGAGGTTCATCAAATATTGTTGTTGATTGGAATGCCTCTTTAGAGAAGTTAGCATTAAATGATAAAAATGTATATATTACACCGACATTTGATTTATTCCAAAATCGCGGAAAAGATTTACTATACTCCGATCATTTTCATCCGAATGAAGTCGGCTACACATATATGGCAGAGCGATTAGTCCAAAACGTCGTAAGTAAATTAAAACTAGAACAAGGAGGGATAAAATGACGATGATACTTTCCGTACGAGACGTGAAGAAGGTAATTGGAAAGAAGACACTTGTAGAAGACATTTCATTTGATGTAAAACAAGGAGAAGTGTTTGGCTTTTTAGGACCGAACGGAGCCGGGAAAACGACAACAATTCGAATGTTAGTCGGACTGATTAAAGCGACAGAAGGCACTATTTCGATTGGTGGTTATTCTATTAAGGAAAATTTCAGAGAAGCGATGCGTCAAATTGGAAGTATCGTTGAAAACCCAGAGCTTTATACATATTTAACAGGATGGGAAAACTTAAAGCAATTTGCGCGCATGCTTGGTGATATATCAGATGAACGTATTATTGAAATTGCAAAAATGGTTCATTTAGATGAGCGTATTCACGATAAGGTAAAAACATATTCCCTTGGTATGAAGCAGCGCCTTGGAATTGCACAGGCGCTACTTGGAAATCCGAAATTGCTCATATTAGATGAACCGACGAATGGTTTAGATCCAGCTGGGATTAGAGAACTTAGGGAATTTATACATAAGCTTGTAAAAGAAGAAAATATGAGTGTATTTATTTCGAGTCACTTGTTAAGTGAAGTGCAAATGATATGTGACCGTGTGGCTATTATTCATAAAGGAAAAATGATAACAGTTGCACCTATTGAAGAGTTGATCAAAACAGCGAGTGATCGTGTGGAATGGGTCGTTACACCGGTTTCCAAAGCGAAAGACATGTTAGACGCTGCTGAAGAGGTAGAGGAAGTTAGTATAGAAGATGAGCGTTTACTATGTCGTATGGATGTTGCGTCTATTAGTGTTTGGAATAAGCACTTTGTAGAAAACGAGATAGATGTACATAGCGTCAAAGAGCTTGTATTTACGCTAGAAGATTTATTTATTGAACTCACAAGGGGTGAGCAACATGCGTGAATTTGCGAATCTAGTTTTAAATGAATCAGAAAAGATTTATCGTAAGAAACGGATTGTTGTTGTCATGCTTATTTTAGCAATCTTGATTCCGCTTTTTGTGTATGCTCAGTATCGTGAAATAGAAACAACGCAAAAAAGGCTTGGTACGACCGATTGGAAAGTATCATTACAGCAACAAATTGTTGATTCCCAAAACCGCTTGAACAATTCTAGATTGCCAGAAGAATGGCGTGATTGGCTAAAAGTAAGAGTGGAACAGCAACAATATTATTTAGATCATGATATTAATCCGACTGCGCCAGGGGCACCAACATTTGTGAGGGCGTTTATTGAACAAGGAATAACGTTATTTATTCCATTGCTCGTTATGATTGTTGCCATTGATATTGTTTCAGGAGAACGAAGCGATGGTACGATGAAAATGCTTCTGACGAGGCCAATTCGGCGCTGGAAAATACTCCTTAGTAAATATGTGACGATGTTATTTTTCATTTCGCTGATATTGCTTCTTGTCGGTGTGTTTGCTTACGCATTATCAGGGATTGTATTTGGATACTCTGGATGGAACTTACCTGTTTTAACAGGATTCGTCATTGATAAGGAGACATTGAATACGAACTTTGTCCATCTTATTCCGCAGTGGCAATACATTTTAATGGCGTACGGATTAGCTTGGTTTGTTGCCATTGTGGTTGGAACTATATCATTTATGGTTTCTGTTTTAATTCGAAATACACCAGCTGGAATGGGCGTTATGTTAGCTGCGTTAATCGCAGGGGGCATTTTAAGTTCGTTCGCAACGTCTTGGGAAGGTGCGAAATACATTTTTAGTGTCAACTTATCGTTAACGGATTATTTATCAGGAAAACTGCCTGCATTGCAAGGATTATCAATGGGATTTTCTTTAATGAATTTAACGGTTTGGGCAGTAGTATCTCTTATCATTTCATTTGTAGTATTTACAAGGCAGGATATGGTGAATTAATTGGATAGGAAGTGAAGGAATGGAAAACATTTTGCAGAATGATTGGGGACCATTACTGGGGCCGGAATTTGAGAAAGAATACTATCAAGCTTTAGCTAACTTTTTAAAAGAAGAGTATGAGGAGCATGTGATTTATCCAAAGAAAGAAGATATTTTTAACGCTCTTCAGTATACAAGTTATGAAAATACAAAGGTCGTTATTTTAGGACAAGACCCATATCATGGACCGAATCAAGCGCATGGCCTAAGCTTTTCTGTACAACCTGGCATTAAAACGCCGCCGTCATTGTTAAATATGTATAAAGAACTTCGAGATGAATATGGTTATGAAATTCCGAATAACGGTTATTTAGTAAAATGGGCGGAGCAAGGAGTTTTATTATTAAACGCGGTATTGACGGTTCGTCAAGCTGAAGCAAATTCTCATAAAGGAAAAGGATGGGAGCATTTCACAGATCGCGTAATCGAGTTATTAAATAAACGTGAAAAACCAGTTATTTTCATATTGTGGGGACGTCATGCACAGGCGAAGAAGAAGTTAATTACGAATACACATCACTATATTATCGAGTCCGTACATCCAAGTCCATTATCAGCAAGACGTGGCTTCTTTGGAAGTAAGCCGTACTCTAAAGTAAATGAGATTTTATCTAACATGGATGAAAAAGAAATCGATTGGCAAATTCCGAATATATAAACGCAAAAAAGGTAGCTAACAATTGTTAACTACCTTTTTACTATTACTGTTCATTTTTTAGTTTTGCATCTAGTACAAACGTACCAAATGGGATAACTGATGCAACAAGTGCACCAAGTGCCCATAAAATTGTTTTACGGTGTACGATTGTTACTTGAATTACCGCAAAGATGAATAGTACGAATAAAACGCCATGAGCCATACCTGTAATTTTAACAGCTGTTGCAAACCCTGCAAAATATTTTAACGGCATTGCTACAAATAATAGTAATAGGAAAGAAATACCCTCAACTAAGCCGATTGCTCTTAATCGTCCGATCGGTGTAGATAACATGAAATAGCCTCCTTTAACGTATGCTTGTATATAGTAAATTTGTATTCTTTTTCAAAATAAAATAGTCTATTTTGTTTCATTATATACAAAAAGAAACTTTACACTACGAGAATAGTGCAAAGTTCAAAATATAGTCACAAAAGCAATGTAATTTAAATAAAAACCTATTTGAAGTATTTGACTTCAAATAGGTTTTATGAATGAAAATATTAAACAAGCGCTTCGCTTTTTAGTACAAATTTCTCTACAACTTTAGCAACACCATCGTTCATATTTGTATCTGTCACATAGTTTGCGATTTCTTTAATATCATCTGGTGCATTGCCCATCGCAACGCCAAGACCGGCAAATTCAATCATCGCTTGATCGTTATAGCTATCGCCCATTGCGATAACTTCTTCGCGTTTAATACCAAGTTTTTGGATTAATTGGTTTAAGCTCGTTCCTTTTGTAACACCATATTCAGTAAATTCTAAGAAGAATGGTTTAGAGCGCATAACGCTTAATTGGCCTTCTAGTTGTTTTTGTAGTTTTGTTTCTACCACTTGTAAGTGTTCTGGCTTTTCTACCATTAGAACTTTTACAACTGGTTGTTGTACAGCATCTTTAAGGTTATTTACCTCTACGATTGGCATACCAGTAATTTGACCTTCAATTTCGGTATAAGAGTTATTTTCTTCAGTTATAATATCGTCACCAATGTATGTATGAATCCATACATTTTCTTCTTTACTAATATCATATAAACTGTGAACGATTTCAGGAGATAATGTACTGCTGAATAATTCTTCATCCGTTGTGCAGTTAATGATTTTTGCACCGTTAAATGAAAGAATAAAGCTTCCATATTCCGCTAAATGTAATTCCTTTGCAATCGCACGCATTGCGAATGTTGGGCGCCCAGAAGCAAGTACAACTTTAACTCCTTGCTCTTGTGCTGTCATTAAAGCCTCTTTCGTACGAGGTGAAATGGTATGGTCATCGCGTAATAAAGTATCATCTAAATCTAAAACAATCATTTTATAAGTCATATAGAAAATTCCTTTCTTTGTTGGAATAGAAATAAATTTTTATGAAAATATTGGGGAATATATAGTAAGACATCGAACCTCTTTACATGAAATTAGGAGAAGTTCTGCATTGTTAGTATAAATTATCATGAGCGTGTTGCCCATGACAATCTATCCCGCTATTTGCGGGCAGTAAGACTCCCACCTCAAAATTCAGCTGAAGTAAAGAAGTTAGGTGGGAGTCGGGCTGCCCGTAAATGCCCGATTGGTGTGGGCTAATAATCAGTGGGGGGTGAACAAAACCCCCACTGATTAAAGTTTCACTTTATCATTATCGTAACAACTCTAAAGGTAGAGTGCAATAATGGAAGTTTTCCAATTTACGATAGTTGTTTTTCGTGCGAACGAGAAAATAGTATTTCGAGCAAAATAGCCATTACAGATCCAAGAATGAGACCGTTACTTAAAAATGATGCTAAAAATGGCGGCAGCGTAGAAAATGCTCCAGCTGGAACGAACATAACTCCGATTCCCGTAAAGATTGAAAGACCTGCTACTTTAAATAATTGTTCTTTATTTTGTACAGTGTCATATTCGCGGAAAGCGAGACCAATCATGCTTGCAAATACAGGATAAATTGCGGCATACCCAACTGCAACGGGGATTGCTGCAAAGAATGAAGTAATCTTTGGGAATATACTAACAAGAATGATAAAGCTTGACCCTAACATAAATGGAAGGCGCTTATAAATATTTGTCGTTGCAATAAATCCTGCGGATCCAGAAATGGCAACAGGACCAATGGCTGAAAATAGACCGCCTAGCAATTGATTTATTCCTGTTATAATGCCAGCTTGTTTGAAGCGATTCTCCGCAGCATCTTCTTCATACTTAGAAACAACCTTTTGTACAACGCGAATACTTGCTAACATATTTGTTAGAAGTAATAGTGTGACGAAAACTACCGTAATTGCCATGTTCCATTCAATGCGGGGCATTCCGAAAACAAATAGAGATGGAAGACGAATTATATCTGTCACAGGTGTTACTGGATTAGATAACCCGAAGCACGCGAATAATATCCAGCCGCAGACGATACTGAAAAGAACGGAATATTGTCCAATAATAGGTAGCTTCATAATGAAAAAAGATAGTAAAATAACAATGAGTGAAAGAATAAATACCTTTGGCTGTACTTCTGTATGTTGTCCATCAAGGCCAAACATGCCTTTTAAGAAGGAGCCACTAAGTTGTGCGACAAGAAGGAATAAATACGTTCCAATTACTGTAGGTGTAAAGTAGCGAACTAGTTTATCGATAAGTCCAAAAACACTAAGAATAATACAAATAATGCCGCTTAGTAGGAAAGCGTACTGAAGGACCTTAAGTGTTTCATTGCTTGATCCAAATAATACGACGCCCAAACTTGCATATAGGGAGAAAATTCCCCACCAAAGGCCTGCGGGACCTTCTTGAATAGGAAGTTTGTGACCGAATATAGCTTGCAGTAGGCCGGCAAAACCGAGAACAAATAATGTCCTTTGTACAAACGCGATAGCTTCAGTACCATCAAGGCCGTAACTAGTTGCGACACTAATTGGTACAATAAGACTTCCAGCTAAAATAAATAGTGCCCATTGTAAGGCAGAAAGAAATAGCTTCATTATATCAACCTCTTTCATAGATTCCGTTTCTAGTATATAGGTATTTCATTTCCTTTGGCAAAGATTGTAGATAGAGAAAAGAGTTGAAATATAATATGAATGCACGTAAGCAATTATGGATAGCAGTTATATGTATGGCCTTTGTTGTAATTCTGGGGACGCTAGGATTTATGACAATTGAAGAAATTAGTTTGTTTCAAGCATTTTGGATGACGATGATTACTGTATTAACGGTTGGATATGGTGATGTAGTGCCCGTAACACAGGCAGGGAAATTTTTTGCGCTCCTTATTATACCTGTCGGCGTCGGTATCGTTACGTATGCAATGGGGGTAGTAGCAGCTATGATCATTGAGGGTAACTTATTTCATGCAGTGCGGAGGAAGAAGATGGATAAACAAATAGCGCAGTTACAAAAGCATATTATAGTATGTGGTTGTGGAAGAGTAGGGCTTCAAGTTGTACATGAATTACAGGAAAAGAAAATCCCATTTGTAGTTGTGGATAAAGATGAAAGTATATTCGAACAGGAAAAGCTTTTATATGTCCATGGGGATGCAACTGAAGATCAAGTGTTACATAATGCCGGAATTTCGAAGGCAGCGGGCCTAGTTGCTATCGTAGCCAACGATGCTGAAAATGTATTTATTACATTAACGGCAAGAGGGCTTAATGGTGCAATTAAAATTGTAGCAAGAGCTGAAAAGCCAGAAACAGAAGAGAAATTACGGCGCGCTGGTGCAAATAAGGTTATTAATCCATCTAGTATGGCAGGTATTCATATCGCAAAAGGTATTGCGAATCCGTTAACAGTTCATTATATTGATACAGTATTGTATGGAATAGAACAATCATTTGTAATTGAAGAAATTCAAGTTGGTAAAGATTCTATCTTAGCTAGTAAATCGTTATTAGAGAGTAATGTGAGGAATCAATTTGATGTAACAATTTTAGCAATTTTAAGGGATGGGGATATTATCCATAATCCAACGGGGCAGGAAAAACTGCAAGAACATGATATGATAATAGTATTTGGTTCAGTGGAGAAACTGGGGCAATTTGAGAAAGAACTACAAAGTAAGAGGTGACAAGGAATGCAAGTATCTAGTGATAAGATTTTAAATAAAATGGCGAATGAAATTGCAAAGGCAAAAAGTAGTGAAGGACAACAATCAAAAGAACACTTATTAGTTGTACGTGCTTTATGTGATTTATTATTGGATGAACAAGTGGAGCCTTCTACGTATAGAGAACCACAAGTTCAAACACAAGTAATCGGGTCTCAGCCTATGACGACAGTTCAACCAGTTATGCCGGTTTCTGGGGAAAAAGTATATATAAAAGAAAAGGATGCAAACGGTAAATCTTTATTTGACTTTTAAAAGTAAAATCGTTTGGCTTATATGTAAAAATTGCTTATGATAAAGGTAAAAAAGGGGAATTAAGATGAAAATTTTCTTTTTACTAGGTTGTATTGCAGCGGGACTATCTGTTGCATTAGGGGCTTTTGGAGCACATGGTTTAGAAAATAAAATTTCTGCAAAAATGTTAGAAGTGTGGAAGACGGGCGTTACATATCAAATGTTTCATGCAGGTGGCTTATTCGTAGTTGCTCTATTAATGGACAAAATGCAATCATCACTTTTAAGCACTGCGGGTTGGCTTATGGTAGCTGGGATTATTATGTTCTCAGGCAGTCTTTATGCATTAAGTACAACAGGTATTAAATTCTTTGGCCCAATTACACCTCTTGGTGGTGTAGCGTTTATTGTGGCGTGGATTTTAGTCGGAACTGCAGTTGTAAAAGGGTTATAAAAAACAAAAGCTGGCATTTGCCAGCTTTTTTTTATGGTCTTGGAGCATAAGTTGCTTGTTGACTAGGTAAATACGTAATTTCCCCTGGGAATTCTACATAATCTAAGTAAATCATTAGTAGTAAATAGCGCTTTCCAGATTTCGGTTCACTAATTACGATATGATCACGACCAGCTGCCTCGATGATCCCAGTATAAGATTGTGTACCAAGCGAACTACCACGTTCATAAGTCATTACAACTGTAGCTGGTTTACCTTTGTTTAAACGAAGGATGTTTTCAATATACGATTGCTCTAGTGGTAACATTCCTTGAGAAACTGCAAGTTGAGCCTGAGTGGCTTGTTGTTGCATCGCTTGCTGTTGTTGTTGCTGTTGCTGTTGTTGTGGGGTCATTTGTTGCGGTTGTACATAAGTTCCAGATGGTTGATAAAAACCTGTTCCGTAGTACGGGTTTTGTTGCTGTGCCATTCAAAAATCCCTCCCCATTTTCATTCCTTAATATACGCCTGGACAATCTCCACCAGATGGTTGGAAGAAGCAGTGCTTTTTAAAGCGACCAGAATTTTGTTGGTCATACCAAGTCGGTGGGCAAGGGCCTTCAGGTCTAAAGAACCATAAGGCAAAGTTGGCGGGCCAAAAACGTTGTCCCTGAATAGTCCGTCTTGCCAATGCGATATCTTGTTCTCTCGCTCGTTGATAAAAATACCCTTTTTGAGTTGCCTCAAAACCACCAGGATTTTGATAAACCATTTGACGTAAATTACGTATTTTTTTAAAATCTAAACAATTTCCGCGGACACGATTTACCCCAACGTTTCCGACCATTAGCATCCCTTGTTGGCCTTCTCCTTCGGCTTCGGCACGCATCAGTCTAGCTAATAACTTAACATCTTCTTCGTTATACGCGATAACACCCATTATGTGTCACCTCTCTTTTTGGAATGCCTTGTAGAAAGAGGTTCATTTCTAGATGAAGTGTGGAACAATTACTAGTTCATACGTATGAGAAAAAGGACGCAGATATGACAACCAAACGAAGTTTTACATCTAGGGGGGAAAATAAAAAAAGCTAGCATGAGCTAGCTTTTCATCATTAAAATACTTTAGACCATAAGTTTGAGAAGAAATCGCCAATTGAACGCATTGTTAATACGAACCAATTTGCTTTTTCTACTTCTTCAGTCGTTTTTACAGTAACTTTCATACTTTTATTTCCGTCTAAGAAACCGTATTTATCAGTTGATTCTAAAACGATTGAACCTACTTTTGCATCTTTCTTAATAGGGGCAATTAAATGCCCATCTTCAGCAAGTGATTTATCGGCTTCAGCTGAAATTTTGTAAGGTGCTTTGTTACCTTTTGCAGTAACTACTGTTACTTCTTTTTCTGGTGCAACTGTTACGTAGTCTTCTTTTCCTTTTACTACAGAAATTTTGTTATTTTTATCTACTTTTAATTTCTGTTTTTCGAAGTTATTAAACCCATATTCAATTAATGCGCGAGATTCTGTGAAACGTTCGTCCATTGATTTTGTTTTAATAATAACAGAAATAAGACGTAAATCACCGCGTTTTGCTGTAATAGTGAATCCGTATCCAGCGGTATCAGAACTTCCTGTTTTTAAACCATCAGCTCCTTCATAAGAGAAAGCAGCACCTGGTAACATCCAGTTCCAATTTTCCATACGAATTGGTTTCGGATGATTATCTGGGAAGTTTCTAAATCTTTGTTTTGTATCCTCTAGCATTTCTGGATACTTTGTAATAATTGTTTTTGAAAGAATACCCATATCGCGAGCTGACATGGAGTTTTCTCCATTCGGATCAGTTCCTTCAGGGTGTTTTCCTTTTAAATCAGTGTTGTTTAACCCTGTAGCGTTTACAAATTTATATTTCTTTAACCCTAGTTTTTTCGCATGTTCATTTGCAAGATTTAAGAAGTTCTTTTCACTTCCTGCAAGTAATTCTGCTAAAGCAATACTAGATCCATTCGCAGAGAAGATAACGATAGAATGATATAATTCTCTTACAGTATATTGGCGTCCCTTTTCGAACGGTACGTTAGAGAATTCATTATTACGTGAAACTTCATAAGCGTAATCAGAAATGTTTACTTTCGTATCCCAAGTGATTTTTCCTTCTTTAATTGCTTCTAATACGGCATAAACAACAATTAATTTTGACATACTAGCGATAGCTAGTAGTTCATCTGGATTTTGTTCATGCAGTATTTTTCCTGTATCTGCATCAAATAGAAGTGCAGCAGCTGCCTCTATATGTATTTTTTCTTCCGCATGGGATGTTGTTACTCCTAAGGAAGAAAATGACAATAGAAACAATAGTGAAATAGACAAGATTTTCTTCATATACATTATCACCTTCGCATCGTTATTAGCATATAGCTCGTACCATTTTAGCATAAATTTGGATGTGAAGAGGTTACAATCTTACAAGAAATTTGAAAAGAATTTGTCGATTTTTGTTCAAATTTGCAGAGAAAAGAAGGTTTTTGCAGGTAAATGTAGAGGGTAATAAAAAAAGGAACGAATTTCGTTCCTTTTTTATATTATATGTCTAAAAATGTTGTTACTTTTTCGCTTGGTAAAATGTTTCCGACAAAGAATGTTCCAAATTCACCGTAGCGAGCACTTACTTCATCGAAGCGCATTTCATATATAAGTTTCTTAAATTGAAGAACATCATCAGCAAATAATGTTACGCCCCACTCAAAATCGTCAAATCCAACTGATCCTGAAATAACTTGGCGCACTTTACCTGCGTACTGGCGACCGATTTTGCTATGACTGTACATAAGTTTCTTACGTTCATCCATAGGAAGCATATACCAGTTATCATTACCTTGGCGACGCTTATCCATTGGATAGAAGCAAATGTGATTTGCTTTCGGTAACTCAGGATATAAGCGAGCTAAGACTTGTGGGTTTTGGTATGGGTCTTCATCAGCTGGAAGATAGTTGCTTAGTTCAACAACAGATACGTAAGAATATGCAGGAACTAAATATTCAGCTAATGTTGTTTTATTTAATTCTGTTTCGATTTCATTTAACTCTTCCATTGTTGGACGTAAGATCATAAGCATAATATCTGCTTTTTGACCAACAACTGTATACATTGCATGACTGCCTTTTTTTGCAGTAGCTACTTCGTTCCATTTTTCAACGACATTTAAAAATTCAGACACTGCTTGTCCGCGTTCGTCACTAGATAATGTTTTCCATGCTGCCCAATCAATAGAACGTAAATCATGTAAACAATACCAGCCATCTAACGTTGTTGTTGCTTCACTCATTCTATTCACCTCAGTTAATGATATTTTACACGTTAACTATAGCATATATAGGATTAAAAACATCTACATAAAGTTTCGGTGCATAAAACTGTCACATTTATATTTACTGGAAAACGGGAGAAAATAAGGTTTAAGTAGGCTTTATTTTCCGGCTGAATTTTATGAAAATATAATCATTTTCATTTTATCTATTTTTTGGGAGCTATAAGTTTAAAATATAGCTGAAAAGAAGTATTCTTAAAGGTAGAGTTTTTAACATTTGTAGGAGGGTTTATTCGTGAGCAATTTATTTACAGCAGTAAAAGAAAAAGTTCAAGGAAAAGGCATTTCTATCGTACTTCCTGAAGGAACTGATGAAAGAATTTTAGGCGCTGCAGAGCGTTTAGCAAAAGAAGAGTTAGTAAAACCGATTTTAGTTGGTAATAAAGAAGAAATTAGCGCAAAAGCTGCTAGCATGAACTTAACATTAGCAGGCGTTGATATTTACGATCCAGCTACATACGAAGAGATGGATGCAATGGTAGCATCTTTCGTTGAACGCCGTAAAGGTAAAGCAACGGAAGAAGACGCTCGTAAAATCCTTAAAGACGAAAACTACTTCGGTACAATGCTTGTATACATGGGCAAAGCACAAGGTTTAGTAAGTGGTGCAGCTCACTCTACAGCTGATACAGTTCGTCCAGCACTTCAAATTATTAAAACAAAACCAGGCGTTACAAAAACTTCAGGCGTATTCATCATGGTACGTGAAGAAGAGAAGTATGTATTCGCTGATTGCGCAATTAACATTGCACCAAACAGCCAAGATTTAGCTGAAATTGGTATCGAAAGTGCGAAAACTGCTGAACTATTCGGTATTGACCCACGCGTTGCTATGTTAAGCTTCTCTACAAAAGGTTCTGCGAAATCTCCAGAAACAGAAAAAGTTGTAGAAGCAACTCGCATTGCAAAAGAAATGGCTCCTGAATTAGCTTTAGATGGAGAATTCCAATTCGATGCTGCATTCGTACCATCTGTAGCTGAGAAGAAAGCTCCAGGTTCTACAATTAAAGGTGATGCTAACGTATTCGTATTCCCAAGCCTAGAAGCTGGTAATATCGGCTACAAAATCGCTCAACGCTTAGGTAACTTCGAAGCAGTAGGACCAATCTTACAAGGTTTAAACATGCCTGTAAATGATCTATCTCGTGGATGTAACGAGGAAGAAGTGTACAAGTTAGCTTTAATTACAGCAGCTCAAGCACTTTAATTCTATAATGAATTAATATGAAAAAAGACCACCCTATTTCTCTTGAAATGAGGGTGGTCTTTTTTATTTTTCTAAACCAAGTGCCTTATTATTACGGTCAATAATACGTTGTAAATTCGTCTCATATAAAGGAATTTCATCTATTGTTAATTGAGATGGTGTTAACTTTGGAGCGAATTGTTGCAACGTTTTTAAAAGGCGCATCATTAAATCTTGCACTGTAATTGTTTCGCCAAGTAATTCAGATAGTGAAGCCATCGTACTCGGCACAATTTCAGGATACGTAAATCGTGTTTCTTCGCCTTGAATTGCTACGTTGTAAAAGTCACGAACGAGTGCGGCACGCTCAGATCCGCTTCCTGTCGCACATAAGTAAATTTGTACAGCAACGCCTCCGCGAATACGACGCTGAGAAATACCAGCAAATTTTTGATCGCGAATGCTCAAATCATAGCTACCAGGACAATAAGAACCAACAATTTCTTTTGCCTCGATAGTAACATCGTAATCTTTTAACATTTCCTTAATTAAATGCCACATCGTATCGTATCCAAGGTCGATGTCGATACCTTTTTCTGTTTCTTGGAATAAAAGTGATACGTTTAAAACACCTTCATCAAGTACGACCGCAAGTCCACCGGAATTACGAACGATAACATTAAAGTCGTTTTCTTTTAAAAAGGAAATACCTTCTTCTAAATGTGGTAGGCGTGAATCTTGAATGCCAAGAACAATTGTATTGTGATGAACCCAAGAGCGCATTGTTGCAACGGATAGACCATCTCCAATACTTGTGCATAACGTGTCATCCATTGCGAATGACTGCAGTGCATGGAATGTTGGTCCTAAACTAGACTGGTCCACAATACGCCACTCTGGCTGAGATAAAATCGAACGGGAATTGCTCATATAACTAACCCCTTATTTATAAAATGACAACCTCTATTATAGCAAAAAATGAAGAAAGGGGTTTTCTCGGATATAAAGGGGATTTTGAAGTGAAAGAATAAAAAGGATGCATTGCATGCATCCTTTTTATTCTGCAATTTTTTCTAAGTTACCGTTTCGATCCATGCGGAAAGATGTTTGTGAGCGTTCCTCATCATCCATTACTGCTAATTTACGAGCACGGTTCATAATATTCATAAGTGTTTCGTAATCCTCTTGTACAGTATGAGATTGCTGTTCTAATTTTTCTAGTTTCTTTTCTAGTTCTTCATTTCGCAAGATCTGCGCTTTAATTTCTTGCTTCAATCTCGTATTCTCGTTTTCAAGAGCTGTTACTTTTATATTTGAAGATCCAACTGTTTGTAAAAAGTAAATAACATCTTGCATTGTTATTGAGTTTTTTGAAGCAGGAACAGTCGGTTCTTGATATGGAATAGCTTCTGTATATTGAACAGCTGTTTCATACGGTACGTGTTCTTCATAATCAGTTATCGCCGCTGAAGCTGGTGGTGTATAAAGCAAACGTTTTTTTGCCTGTTCACCGCCCGCAGCACGCATTTTATCTTTACGATGTTTTTTTGCTAGTTGAAGAGCTTGTTCATAGCTATAGCGAACAACAGCATTCCAGCGGAAACCACAAGCAGCAGATGTACGATTTAACTGATCTCCTACTTCTTCAAATGCATTTAACTGAGTACTTCCTTCTCGAACATGGCGAAGCACCGTTTCAGCAAGTAATAAATCGTCCTCGTCTGTCCAAGCATCTTGTCTTACTTTCATAGATTCAACTCCCTTTCTTTTTATGAACTTCCTATTTTTATAATGGGCAAAAAAGTGAGCTTTTATACAAAGCTTTTAAAAATATGGTAGATTTCAATGAAGAGAAGAAATATGGCTATGAATGATGGAAGCTTTTGAAGGGGAAAATATAAATAATAGGTAGCCTTATATAGGAATAGAGCTACGCCCGGAGACTTGCAACAAGCTTCAAAGAGCGGTAAAATACCATTTAGTGTTTATTTTTAAATGTACTTGTGAAAAGTGTAAAATAGAGGAAGTGTTATATATAATGGGAAACGAATTTCGTGTGTGTGATGATTGTCAGGCAACGAACGTTAAAACGTTGATTCCGAAGTTAAAAAAAGTAGATTCATGTGCAACGATTGAGGTTGCATGTCAGTCTTACTGTGGCCCTGGTCGTAAAAAATCATTCGCGTTTGTAAATAATCGTCCAGTTGCGGCTCCAACAGAAGACGAATTAATTGTAAAAATTGAAGCAAAGTTAAATAAGTAAGAAAAAGAAGAGTGAACAGATTACTCTTCTTTTTTTATGTCCATAAGATAGCGCTTTGTATGAATTCGTATTTCAAAATAATGGTTGACAGTCTTTTGACGTGGTAGGTAGAATAGAAAGTATCTGATTCTGAGAATCATTATCATGAGAGTATCAATTCACCTAATTTTTTTATTATTATTTGAGAATAAATTTCATTTTATTAAATATATGTTGTTGGTTAGGATGGTTGAGGGATGGAAGCGAGCGCAAGGAGTATAGAACAGCAAGATGTGAATGTTAAAGAGATTAAGAGCAGACCGCTCGTTGCTTCTATTATTTTAATAGCAGGCACAATTTTGTTAGCTTTAAGCATGGCAGTTTCTATTTCGTTTGGTGCAGCAGATATTAGTTTAAAGACCGTTTGGCAAGCTGTATTTCAGTTTGATGGGTCTATAACGCATCATAACGTAATTCAAGAACTTCGTATGCCTAGAGCAATAGGGGGCGTAGTTGCAGGTGCCTTTTTAGCGGTATCAGGAGCAATTATGCAAGGTATGACACGAAATCCACTTGCATCCCCATCGTTAATGGGGATTACAGATGGTGCAGTATTCGGGATTGCAATTATGTATGCATTCTTCCCTAATTCACCTTATTTAATGTTCGTTATCGCATCTTTTATTGGAGCTGCGTTTGGAGCGAGCATTGTATATGGTATTGGGTCTTCTTCACCAGGTGGATTAACGCCTGTGAAATTAGCTTTAGCTGGTGCAGCAATTAGTGCTTTATTAGGGGCAATTTCATCTGGAATTGCATTGTATTTCAACCTTGCCCAAGAGGTAAGTATGTGGAATGCAGGCGGTGTTGCCGGAGTGAAATGGCAAAGTATTAATATGTTAGTACCGATTGGTCTTGTTTGTCTCGTTATAGCAATTATGATGTCGAGATATATCACAATTTTAAGCTTTGGTGAAGAAATTGCGATTGGACTTGGTCAAAATACGACATTAATTAAATTTATCGGAACAGTACTTGTTCTTGTATTAACAGGTTCTGCGGTTTCTATGGCAGGATCGGTTGGATTCGTTGGACTTGTAATTCCGCATATGACTCGTTTCCTTGTAGGCTCAGACTATAGATGGGTTATTCCATGTTCTGCAGTCTTAGGTGGATTGTTAATTGAATGTGCAGATATGTTATCTCGCGTTATTAATCCACCATTTGAAACGCCAATTGGAGCAATTACAGCGCTAATTGGGGTGCCATTCTTCCTCTACTTAGCACGTAACGAAGGGAGAGGAAAAATGTGAGGACGAGCGTCTTAACAAAAAAGAACGTTTCTATTTTAACGATTTTAGTAGGATTAATCGTTGCTATATTTTTAATAAGTTTAAATACAGGAACATTTAAAATACCTCCAATAGATGTATTAAAGTCATTGGTTGGATTAGGTGCAGAAGATCAATCTGTTATTTTATTTGAATTTCGTATGCCACGTATGGTTATAGCTATATTAGTTGGTTCTGCGTTAGCTATGTCAGGTGCAATTTTGCAAGGGTTATCACGAAACCCACTTGCTGATCCAGGTATTATAGGTATTAACGCCGGAGCGGGATTAACAGTTGTTGTATTCGTCTACTTTTTCTTTGGGAAAGTTGGAACTGGTACATTTTTATCTGTATTTATCCTTCCATTCTTCGCACTAGTGGGAGCGATATTAGCGGCGATTATTATTTATTTACTAGCATGGAAAGACGGTGTTTCATCCACTCGATTGATTCTTGTTGGTATCGCTGTTGCAGCCGGATTTGGTGCTGTTAGTTTAATTTTTTCTATGAAGATGACATCTAATGATTTCCGCTTTGCAACAATTTGGTTGGCAGGAAGTTTATGGGGAACAGATTGGAAGTTCGTATTAAGTGTACTCCCATGGATGGTTATTTTCTTACCACTTGCCATTAGTAAAGCGCACATATTAAATGTAATGAATTTAGGCGACTCTACAGCAGTTGGCCTTGGTGTAAACGTAGAAAAAGAAAGACGTAAATTATTATTTATTGCAGTTTGTTTAGCTGGTGCATCTGTTGCTGTTGCGGGCGGAATCGGTTTTATCGGTTTAATGGCTCCGCATTTAGCGAGAAGCCTCGTTGGTGGTAAACATCAAATTATGTTACCAACGGCTGCATTAATAGGAACGTTCTTGCTTTTATTTGCAGATGTAATCTCAAGAAGTGTGTTACCAACTTCAGAAATACCGGTCGGTCTTGTTATTTCTGTAATTGGCGCACCATATTTCATATATTTACTTATGAGGACAAAATAAAGGGAGGCTTTTTGTATGGCAACTTTAGCAGTTGATGCGGTATCTGTTGGCTATAATGAAGGGTTAATTATAGATGGATTAACAGTTGAAATTCCGGAAGGGCAAATTACAACGATTATTGGACCAAATGGTTGTGGGAAATCTACATTATTAAAAACGGCTTCTCGTATTTTGAAAGCAAAACGAGGTACTGTTTATCTTGATGGAAAAGCAATTGAGAAACAGCCAACGAAAGAAATCGCAAAGAAAATGGCGATTTTACCACAAACTGCAGAAGTGCCAACAGGCCTTACTGTGTTTGAACTTGTTTCATATGGACGTTTTCCTCATCAAAAAGGATTTGGAACATTGAAAGAAGAGGATTATCGCTACATTCATTGGGCACTTGAAGTGACGGGGATGACAGAATTCGCAAATCGTCCAGCAGAAGCTTTATCAGGTGGTCAGCGTCAACGTGTATGGATTGCGATGGCTCTTGCACAAGGAACAGATTTACTCGTGTTAGATGAACCAACAACATACTTAGATATGGCTCATCAACTTGAAGTATTAAACTTACTGAAGAAGTTAAACAAAGAAGAAGGAAGAACGATTGTTATGGTTATTCATGATTTAAATCATGCTTCTCGTTTCTCTGATCATATGATTGCATTAAAAGCTGGGAAGTTAATGAAACAAGGAACGCCAGATGAGGTTATGACAAGTGAAACGCTTCGAAATGTATTTGAGATTGAAGCTCAAATCGTTCCATGTCCAGTAAACTGTAAACCAATTTGTTTAACATACGATTTAGCGATGATTAATAATCAATTGCGTAAAAAAGCATAATTAATAGAATGTCCCCCTCTTAAAGAGGTGAGAGGGGGAGTTCTAATGGACGTTGAACTTCTTACCCATGGATGGGAAGTTGAACGCCCGTTAGAACGGGCTATAAACAACAATTAATAAAAATATATTAATTAAATGTTGTTTTCGTTTCTTATAGTTACATGCAAATTATAAGAGAAATACAGCTAGAAGGAGTGGGAATATGAAGAATTTTAAAATGGCACTATTAACAATGGTACTAGTTGTTACTTCTGTACTATTTGCAGCTTGTTCTAACAAAGAAGAAGAAAAGAAAGCAGATGCGAAGGTTGAAGAGCGCACTGTACAACACGCAAAAGGGGAAATTAAAATCCCTGCAAATCCAAAGAAAATTGCTGACCTTAGTGGTTCAACAGAAGAATTATTAATTTTCGGCATGAAACCGATTATTACTGCAAATACAACACAAGAAAAAATTGATGGACATATTGCAAAGAAATTAGAAGGTGTGAAACCAGTAGGTTCTGCTTGGGGCGATAAAATTAATATCGAGGCAGTAGCTGCTGCAAAACCAGACTTAATTCTTGTAAACAATCGTCAAGAAAAGATTTATGATCAATTATCTAAAATTGCACCAACAGTTATGTTAAAAACTCCATTAGACCAATGGCGTCCAAAATTCGAAGAAGTAGGTCAAATCTTCGGTAAAGAGAAAGAAACAAAAGAATGGTTCAAACAGTATGATGAAAAAGCAAGCAAATTACATGACAAAATCATCGCTAAAACTGGTGATGCAACATTCATGAAAATGGCTGCATATCCAAATGCTTTCCGCGTATACGGTGACTACGGTTACGGTAGCGTAATCTTTAATGACTTAAAATTACCAGCAGTTAAAGGTACACCAACTGATAAACCGCTAGTACAAGTACAAAAAGAAGCTTTAATCGATTACAACCCAGATTACTTATTCGTATTTACAACTGGTGACGGTTCTCAGCGTCTAAAAGAATTCCAAGAAGAATCAATTTGGAAAAACATGAACGCTGTTAAAAATAATCACGTATTCACAATTAGCAATGAAGACCTAAACAAAGGATACTTCCCACTAGGTAAAGAAATGATCCTAGACGAAGTTGCTGAATTTGTTTTAGGAAAATAATATATAAAGAAAAATCACTTTTACGTCGGTAAAAGTGATTTTTCTTTATATAACAGGAATTAATATAGTCTTTCATTTCTTTCTGTTTCCTATATCGTTTATAATATATAGTAAGAATGCAGTAAAGAAAGGGGGATGTCGGAAAGTGGTATATTTAAACGACAAACTCAGCGAAACAAAAGTGTTTAAAGACCCAGTACATAAATATGTGCACGTGCGTGATCGCGTTATTTGGGATTTAATCGGAACGAAAGAATTTCAACGCTTGCGCCGTATTAAGCAGCTTGGAACGACATTTTTTACATTTCACGGTGCAGAGCATAGTCGCTTTACTCATTCGTTAGGTGTATATGAAATTATTCGTCGTATGATTGATGATGTGTTTGATGGCAGACCAAATTGGAATGCTGAAGATAGATTGTTATGTTTATGTGCTTCATTACTTCATGATGTTGGTCACGGCCCATTTTCTCATTCGTTTGAAAAAGTATTTTCGTTAGATCATGAGAAATTTACGCAAAAGATTATCGTTGGTGATACGGAAATTAATCGTGTATTAAGCCGTGTGGATAAAGATTTCCCTCAAAAGGTAGCAGATGTAATTGCGAAAACATCTACTAATAAATTAGCGATTAGTATGATTTCAAGCCAAATTGATGCTGATCGTATGGATTATTTATTAAGAGATGCATATTTTACTGGTGTAAAGTATGGGAACTTTGATATGGAACGTATACTGCGTGTCATGCGCCCGTATGGTAATCAAGTTGTCATTAAAAATAGTGGTATGCATGCTGTAGAACATTATATTATGAGTCGTTATCAAATGTATTGGCAAGTATATTTCCATCCAGTAACACGTAGTGCAGAAGTAATTTTAACGAAGATTTTACACCGAGCTAAATCACTGCATGAGAAGTATTATGCGTTTAAATATCATCCTGTTCATTTCTATTCTTTATTTGAAGAAGAAGTAACAGTAGAGGACTATTTAAAGCTAGACGAGAACGTAATGTATTATTACTTCCAAGTATGGCAAGACGAAGAAGATCCAATTTTAAGTGACTTATGTCGCCGTTTTATGAATCGAAATCTATTTAAATATGTAGAGTTTACAGATAAACACGGTTTAGATAATTGGATGGAATTAAGTAGCTTATTTAAAAAGATTGGACTAGATCCAGAGTATTATTTAGTTGTTGATTCAACATCGGATTTACCGTATGACTTTTACCGCGCAGGAGAAGAAGAAGAGCGTCTGCCAATTTTACTTCTTATGCCGAACGGGGAACTTAGAGAGCTTTCGCGTGAATCGGATATTGTTGAGGCGATTACAGGTAAGAAGCGAACGGATCAAAAGCTATTCTATCCACATGATTTAATCTATGAAGATGGAAGAAAAGGAAAATATAAAGAGAGAATTATCGAGTTGTTAGAAGGAAAGAAATAAGAAGCAGCTAAGAGCTGCTTCTTATGAAAAAACTTGAAATTATTTGTCGCTTAAGCGTTTTCCGCCAACTGCATAATGGTTTTTAGACATTTCTTCGATGAAAACAACGATGTTTTCTTCAGGAGCACCAGTTGTTTCGCTTACTGCTGCTGTTACTTTCTCAGCAAGAGCTTTCTTTTGTTCTTCTGTGCGTCCTTCTAGCATTTTCACTGTTACGTATGGCATGTACAATCGCTCCTTTTATGTAAGTTACACTCTTATTATAGCGGATTATGAGGAAGAACAATCGGAAAAACAAATAATTTCTTTTTTGGACATATTGAAGAGGAGATGAACTATGGATCAGTTATTTAGATATCCGTTGCACCAAATTCCATTGGTAGCAATGGCGATTATTATTGCGCTATCTGTGCATGAATTTGCACATGCGTATGTTGCATATAAATTTGGAGACGATACAGCAAAGAAACAAGGACGGTTAACGTTATCACCGATGGCTCATTTAGATCCTATCGGGATGATTGCTGTATTAATTCTTGGATTCGGTTGGGCAAGACCAGTGCCTGTTAACCCGTATAACTTTAAAAGACCGCGTCTTGCGGGAATATTAGTTTCTATTGCGGGACCGATAAGTAATCTTATTTTAAGTGCAATTGGTTTAATTATTTGGTATAGCTTAATAACGTTTGGTGTGTTAGATGCGGTTCCACCTGCAGTAGCAGATACGTTAAGTCAGTTCTTCCAAATTTTCATTGGGCTTAATATTGTTTTACTTGTATTTAACTTATTACCGATTCCACCACTTGATGGGTATCGCGTTGTGGAAGATTTAGCACCAGCAAATATTCGTGCGAAAATGACACAGTATGAAAAGTATGGATCAATTGCGTTATTAATTCTTGTTATTACACCGCTTAGCAATTACACAATTCAGCCTATTTTCAATGTAGTTATTCCGTATGTATTAGTATTTTTACAAAGTATCATTGCGCCTATTTTCGGGCTCCTATAATTATTAAGTGAGGAGGAATTTACATATGACAGAGAAAAAGAAAAAAATCGGTTTTAATATCGTGAAGAATGACTCCACAGATGGACATGGTGGATTTGGTGTTGGGGCATTAAGCCTAGAAAATATTTCTCCTGTATTTGTTGATGTATTAGAGAAAACTGCGTTCGTTGATATCGGTGCGATGCATGCACGTAGTACAGTAGAAAAAGGAATTAAGTTTTTAACAAATAAAGATGAAGTTCCAAACGGAAAACCATTTTGGCTCGTTTGGGTAACGATTGAAAGAACACCAAACGGTGCATATTACGCAGGTGTAACTGCTTGTGAAATGACAGTTGATCGTGAAATTCGACGCGGATATAAATCACTTCCAGAGCATGTAAACAAAATGGATAAATCACTAAAGCGTCACATCATGATTGATCATATGGATGAATCATCTAAAAAAGTACTTGGTACATTCTTAAAAGAGCATAATGAAGCAATTTGGAATGAATCTAGTGAAGAATTGCGACGTGCATTATTAGGTGAATAAAAGAAAAGGATGTCTCATTAGTCGATTTTTGACTAGTGAGGCATCCTTTTTATTTTGTGAATAGGACTATGGGATATGAAAATATATCAGCGATTCGACAAGGAATATCAATAGCCTTCTTTCTTACCACGGGAGATATTTTTTCCACCAACCCGTCTTTTTCTTTTCTTCACTAACCTTTTCGAACTCTTCCTTACCATCAACGTGATCCATACAGTACTCTGTTGGCTCTGTACCTTTTGCGAAATACATCTTCACAGAAATGGGACAATTTTTTGTCGCAATCTTACCGTTTTCAGGGTTAACGTCGACAGCAACAACATCTGTTGGTTGTTTGAACTCTTTTTTAGGCTGTCCATCTAATCCTTTTTCCATTGTATCGGTCCATATTTTTTTCGCGTATCCTTGTTCTGCTACATTTGAAATGGATTTAGGTTGATCGTATCCAATCCAAACCCCTGTTACAAGTTGCGGGGTAAATCCAATCATCCAACTATCAGTTTCTGTAGAGCCAGATTTCCCGGCATATGTTCTTGATAGTTTTGATAACATCGATTGACCGGTCACAGCGGCATAACTGCTTAGTTTTTTATTAAACATACCTGTCATCATTTCTTCCATCACAAAGGCTTTGCTTTTATCTAGAACTTGTTTACTTTCTAAATGAGCATCGTATAGCATATTTCCTTCATGATCAACGATGCGCCTTATAAAGATTGGTTTTACTTCTTTCCCGCCGTTTGCAAACATGCTATAAGCATTGACCATTTCAATTGGTTTTACAGGAGATGTGCCGAGGGCGAGAGACGGAACATCTTTTAATGCGCTAGTGATGCCGAATTGCTTCGCTGTTTTTGTAAGAATGTCTTCGCCTAAAAATAAATTCGTCTTCACAGCATATACGTTATCAGAAACAGCGAGTGCTTGTGCCATTGTCACAAAATCGTCTGCATAATAGTTTTTATAGTTTTTTGGTTTATACTTTGAAACACCGTCACCTAAAGTGAATACCGTGTATTCGCTTTTTAAGCGTGTGGCAGGGGTGAATCCTCGTTCTAAGGCTGCATAATATAGGAACGGCTTGAATGTAGACCCGGGCTGACGAGCGGCTTGTGTAGCCCTGTTAAATTGACTCGTATTATAATCAGTTCCACCAACAAGGGCAGCCACTTCACCCGTTTTTGGATTCATAGAGACGAGGGCAGTTTGGATGTTTGTTGTTTCAGGTATATGATTTTTTACAGCTTGCTCTGCTACAGATTGTAATTTAGGGTCTAGCGTTGTATAAATACGTAAACCACCTCGCTGTAAGGCTTGCTCATCTAATCCGATATCACGAAGAAGGGAAGCTTGTACAGCATCTTGGAAATAAGGTGCAATTTCTGCAACTTTTTTCGTATCCAATGAGGCAAAAGTAAGTGTCTCTTTTTTTGCTGAGGCAGCTTGCTGTTTTGTAATATACCCTTGTTCTACCATTTCATTTAGTATGAGAGATTGACGCCCTTTAGCACGCTCTTCTTTTAAAAAGGGAGAGTAGAAACTAGGTCCTTTCGGAATGCCTGCGAGCATACTAGCTTCTGCTAATGTTAATTCTTTTGCAGTTTTATCGAAATACAGGCGGGAAGCAGCTTCAATTCCGTAAGCACCATGCCCGTAATAAATTGTATTTAAATACCCTTCTAAAATATGATTTTTATTATAGTTCACTTCAAGACGAACGGTATACATTGCTTCTAATAGTTTACGCTTCCACGTTTTATCATGATCTAAGTATAGGTTACGAGCATACTGTTGTGTGATAGTACTAGCACCTTGTACTTTTGCCATTGCTTTTAAATCGGCAACAATGGCACCAGCAATGCGCTTCATATCAAAGCCATGATGTTTGTAGAATCGTTGATCTTCAATAGATAGTGTCGCCCCTTTTACATAAGGAGAAATTTCATCGAGAGATACATTATAGCGTTTTTGCATTTCATTACTTTGTCCTATAACAGTGTCATCATTAGCGTAAAAGACACTCGTTTGCGGAACCGCAACAGGGGGAGGTCCCATAATTTTTGCAGCTACAATGATAATAAAAAAGGAAAAAACGAAAAAAAGAACACAAGAAAACATTACGGTGAAGAAAAGACGTTTATATTTTTTAAGTTTTGGATTCATAGTTTGATCCATCTTTTTCAGCCCCTCATTAATACAAGCATTATTGTATTAGTATTGAGGGTTTTCGTTTATTTTAAACAATGAAATTTCCAAAAAAAAAAGAGCCCCTTCATTTAAGAAAGGAGCTCAAAAGCACGCGCTGGCCAATCGGTAATAATAACATCTACGCCATAATCAATCATAGTTTGTAAATCTTTATATTCATTAATGGTGTAAGGACGAAAAACGTATCCTTGCCCCTGTGCTAATTGGACAAACTCTTTCGTTAATAATTGAAAGTTTGGATGTAATCCAGTTGCCCCACGTTTTTTTGCTTCAGCAATAGGATCTGCAAGTGGTGTATCGTACAAAATCGCTCTTGGAATTTCTGGAGCAATTTCTGCTAATAATGAAACGGAATCGTGGTTAAATGATGAAAATGCAATTTGATTGGATAGATGATATTCACGAACGAGAGCGACGACCTTTTCTTCAATAATTGGATAGTGAATAACATCTGTTTTTAATTCAATGTTAAGTTGTAAATTTGTTGTAGAGAGCCAAATAAATACTTCTCGTAACGTTGGGATTTTTGCCTCATGGAAAGAAGGGTCTTTATGGCTACCAGCATCTAAAACTTGTAATTCTTCTACAGTTTTCTCAGAAACAAGTCCCACGCCATTTGTTGTACGGTCCACTGTTTCATCATGAATAACAACTAGTTCACCATCTTTTGATAGATGAACATCAAGTTCAATTCCGTGAGCACCAATGCGTTCAGCCTCTTGGAAGGCAATCATCGTATTTTCTGGGTGTGTTCCTTTTACCCCGCGATGAGCGAAAATAAGTGGTTTATTCATTTGGAAATCTCCTTATCATCTCTTTTCTTTCATTATGAAACTGCTTTGAGAAAAATACAATTCATATGAAAACATTTACAAAAGTATAATAGTTGCACAAAAGTTAACGTTAACGTAAAATGTAATAATCCGGTGAAGGGAGGAATACACATGTATAAAATTGATGAAGTAACAAAGCAAGTTGGTTTAACAAAGCGTACACTTCGTTATTATGAGGAAATTGGTTTAATTCATCCCCCAGAACGCAGTGAAGGGAATATTCGCCTGTATACAGACGAGGACATTGCAAAAATCAAAAGGATTGTGGAAGCAAAAGAAGTACTAGGAATTACGCTTCAAGAAATGCAACATTTCTTATCATTAAAAGAAAGAATGGAGCAAAGAAGAAATAGTGAGAACCCTCGTGACCGCGAAGTGATTCAAGAGATTAAAGAGATGCTTGAAAACCAAGTGCAAACGTTAGACGAGAAAATGGAGCAAATGCAGCGCGTGAAGGCGGAGCTCGAGGACAGTTTACATCGTGCAGTGACATTTTTAGAGAGTACAAAAGGAGAGTAATCAAAATGGAGAGCAAACAAAAATTAGGGAAATTGATTACAGTGATCGCTACCTTCCTTGCCTTTTCAGGTATAGGGGTAGTCGACCCGATTTTACCAAGTATTGCTGAGCAAATTGGTGCAACACATTGGCAAGTCGAGATGTTATTTACAGCATATATTTTAACGATGGCAATTATGATGTTACCAGCTGGAATATTTGCATCAAGATTTGGTGATAAACGAATGATGACAATTGGTCTTGCGATTGTAACTGTATTTGCTTTTATATGCGGTATATCGCAAACGATTGCTCAATTATCTATTTTCCGCGCAGGATGGGGATTAGGAAATGCGATGTTCTTCGCAACGGCGATGACATTATTAATTGCATTAAGTAAAGAAGTTCATGAAGCAGTAGGATTATATGAAGCAGCTATCGGTTTAGGGATGGCAGGTGGACCGTTATTAGGCGGGATATTAGGTGGACATTCTTGGCGTTACCCATTTTTCGCGACGAGTATTTTAATTTTCTTAGCATTTATTTTAGTTTTCTTTTTTGTAAAAGAACCGGAGCGAAAAGTGAAGCGTAAAGCAGCGGGCATGGGGGAATTACTTAACTTGGTGAAGTATAAACCGTTTATGCAAGGTGCCATTTCAGGGATGTTATATTACTACGGATTTTTCGTCGTTTTAGCATATTCACCACTTATTATGCATTTATCTGCTATTCAATTAGGATTTGTATTTTGTGGATGGGGATTAGCGCTAGCTTACGGATCAGCAATTTTAGCACATAAGCTAGAAGGTAAATATGAACCGAAAACAGTGTTAAAGGGTAGTTTACTCGTATTTGCGATGTTATTAATTGCACTATTCTTCGTAAAAATTATGTGGTTACAAATCGTGTTAATCGTTCTATCTGGATTAGCATCAGGATTAAATAATGCGTTATTTACAAGTTATGTAATGGATATTTCACCTTATGAAAGATCTATTACATCAGGTGTTTATAACTTCGTTCGTTGGTTAGGAGGCGCGATTGCTCCAATTTTATCAGGAGTTATCGGTCATACAGTTTCGCCGCAAAGCCCGTTTTTAGTCGGTGGAATTGTTGTGTTAGTTGGTTGCGTTATGATCTTAATTCCGATTCGTAAACCGGTAGAAATAGAGACAAAAGCCCTTTCTTAAGAAAGGGTTTTCTTTCCTATTACAGAGCAAACCCTTTTCGCATATATGTTAGAACCCTCTGACTAAAATATATTTTCGGTATTTTTGTACTTTTAACTATACTTTTTGGATGTTTTGTTTTATTTTTGTTAGGGGACATTAATGATGTCCCTATTATAAATTTGCAGCGAAAGGCGTGATTGTACGATGGAACTATGGTTCACTGAAAAACAAACAAAGCATTTTGGAATTACGGCGCGTATTAACCGCACATTACATACGGAGCAAACAGAATTCCAAAAACTTGATATGGTTGAAACGGAAGAGTTTGGAAACATGCTTATTTTAGATGGCATGGTTATGACAACAGAAAAGGACGAGTTCGTTTATCATGAAATGGTAGCGCACGTACCTTTATTTACACATCCAAACCCTGAGAATGTATTAGTTGTTGGCGGAGGCGATGGTGGTGTTATTCGTGAAGTTTTAAAACACCCAAGCGTGAAGAAAGCAACTCTTGTTGAAATCGATGGAAAAGTAATTGAGTACTCTAAGCAGTACTTACCATCAATTGCAGGTGCATTAGATAATGAGCGTGTAGAAGTAAAAGTAGGAGACGGTTTCCTACACATCGCAGAAAGCGAAAACGAATATGACGTAATTATGGTAGATTCTACTGAGCCAGTAGGCCCAGCAGTAAACCTATTTACAAAAGGCTTCTACGCTGGAATTTCGAAAGCGTTAAAAGAAGATGGTATTTTCGTTGCTCAAACGGACAATCCTTGGTTTACACCAGAACTAATTACAACTGTATTTAAAGACGTAAAAGAGATTTTCCCAATTACTCGTCTATACACAGCAAACATTCCGACGTATCCAAGTGGACTTTGGACGTTCACAATCGGATCTAAAAAACATGATCCATTAGAAGTAAGTGAAGAACGTTTCCATGAAATCGAAACGAAATATTACACAAAAGAATTACACAATGCAGCATTCGCACTACCGAAATTTGTTGGCGATTTAATTAAGTAAGAAAATCGAGTTCGAACAAATAAGGTGCAAGTAGTTCATTTAAGGTGTTTGTCCAGAAGACTTGAACATGCTAGCTACTTGCACTCCTGTAAAGAAAATCGTCTTCTTATCGTTAAAAAAGAAGACCCCGGTAAATCGAGAAAGAGGAGCAGTACGCTCCAAATTTGAGAAATAGTGAAAGGTTGGGATACCTTAAGTTCCACATAAGGAGGAAAAGAATATGCGTTTTGATGAAGCTTATTCAGGTAAAGTATTTATTAAAAGTCATCCAAGTTTTGAAGAGTCAGAGGCAGTTATTTACGGGATGCCAATGGATTGGACAGTAAGCTACCGTCCAGGTTCTCGTTTTGGCCCTGCACGTATTCGTGAAGTATCGATTGGACTAGAGGAATACAGTCCATATCTAGATCGTGAACTAGAAGAAGTAAAGTACTTTGATGCGGGTGATATTCCATTACCATTTGGGAACCCACAGCGCAGCATAGACATGATTGAAGAATATGTAGCAAAACTATTAGATGCCGGTAAGTTTCCACTAGGTCTCGGCGGAGAGCACTTAGTGTCTTGGCCAATTTTTAAGGCAATGGCAAAAAAATATCCGGATTTAGCAATCATCCATATGGATGCTCATACTGACTTACGTGAGTCATATGAGGGAGAGCCTTTATCCCACTCTACACCAATTCGTAAAGTGTGCGATTTAATTGGTCCGGAAAACGTATATTCTTTCGGTATTCGTTCTGGAATGAAGGAAGAATTCGAATGGGCAAAAGAAGTAGGTATGAACTTATATAAATTTGACGTATTAGAACCGTTAAAAGAAGTATTACCGAAACTTGCAGGACGCCCAGTCTATGTCACAATTGACATCGACGTATTAGACCCAGCTCACGCTCCTGGAACAGGAACATTAGAAGCTGGAGGTATCACATCTAAAGAACTATTAGAGTCCATCGTAGCAATTGCAAATTCAAATATAAAAGTAGTCGGAGCAGACTTAGTAGAAGTAGCTCCAGTCTACGATCATAGTGATCAAACACCAATCGCAGCAAGCAAATTCGTGCGGGAAATGCTGCTCGGTTGGGTGAAATAAAAGCGGAGGCAGCTCGCTCAGAATGTGAGGGGGATGGAGCTTCAGACGTAGAGGCGCTTTTTGCCTCGAAGGAAGAAGCGAAGCCACCGATTATTCTAGTTGCTGTAGCTGGATAAAGTAAAAGTGAAGCCGACTGTTTAGACCCGGTGACTAAGGTTCTTTTTACCTTTTGTCGTTATGTGTCGGTAAGTCGATATTCTTTGTCGAATCGCCGATATAGTTTCACTTACCTTCACGCGGCATCAAAAAAGAGCTATTCTCAAACGGTGAGAATAGCTCTTTTTCTTATGCGATTTTCTCTTCCGAAGCAATTCCGCGAATTTCATCAGCAGAACGGATTGGATATTTGCGGAACACAATGGAACCGAAGTATCCAACAATTGTGGTAACGATTCCACATAATACGGCAGCAATCGTTACTTTTATTACATCATTAAATCCGAACAATACGAGAAGTCCTGGAATTGGTGATGCTGTCCCTGGTGCATTATTAACGAGCTGGAATAGCGACGTAATAATACCGGCAAGCGCACCGCCAACAAAGTTTGTCATATAGATAGGAATTGGGTTTGCTGAGACAACATCGGCTTGTGTTAACGGCTCGATTGCCACAGCGATTGTATCTTTCTTTGAACAGATTTTTAGTCGTTTAAAGAAAATGAAGTTCATTGGGGCAGAAGCTGCTACGGCAAGACTACCAATTGCCATTGGTAAACCAGTTAATCCAAGCATTGCAGTTAGTGCCATAGAACTTAATGGAGATGTAGAAATAACTGTTATTAATCCACCAAGCATAATACCCATAATGATAGGACTTTCTGTAGTTGCAACTGAAATCATAGAACCGATTTTACCGAGTGTTGCGTTAACGAGTGGATCCATAAGCATGGCCATTCCACGTGAAATTGGTGCGGCAATAAATAGAATTGCTAAAAATTCTACACCAGCTGGTAATTTCTTTTCGAGAAATTTCACGACGAAAGCACAAACGTATCCAGCGAAAAATCCTGGTAAAATACCGAACCCACTAGTAGCTATACCGATTAAAACAGCGTATACGGGTGAAACACCGATTGCTAATGCTACTAAAATCGCCGCTGCGACACCGCTCATACTACCAGAAGCTTCTCCTACTGATTGTAAAAAGTCATTATGAAACATTTCTCCACCGATATAACGGTGAAATGCCTCAATAAGAAAACTCGCGATTGCTGCATTAGCTAAAGCACCCATTGCTTTCATTCCGTAAGGAGCACGGTAACTAAAAAGTGTAAATAGACAGAGTACAACAAGTAATAGTGCTAAACCTTGCAAGATAGCCATTTGAAAACTGTCTCCTTTGATTTTTGTAATAAAAATTCGTATCATTCAATAATAATATAAAAGTTTGTTAAACGGAAAAACTTTTTGCCCGGAAATTGCTGTGAGGTGAAAAATCCTTACAATAATGTAAGGGAAGTGTAAGACATTTCGATGGAGTATAGTATGCTTTTTTTCGTATAATACAGGTATAGACATACGGTTAGTGAGAAAGAAGTGCAAACAGGAGGCGCATTTATGAAATTGGTCATTAAAGTTTTAGCTGTGTTCGCCATTATTTTAGGGGGAACAGCATATTATTTAAACACAAAAACAGAAGGGGTACATGCTTTTGTAGACAACTTCTTTTCAAATAAAGAAATACAAGATTATTATGCAGTTATAGATAAAGGTGAGAAAAAAGACGATGAATATTTGTATACATTTAAAGGGTATACGGAAGACGGAAAGCTACAAATTATTAAAAGAATAGTGAACCGTGAATTGCATACAGGTGATTTTATAAAAATTTATGCAAAGGGTATGCAAGGAAAAGGATGGGCTGAAATCCCGAAAGAATCAATCCCGCAAAAGGCATTACAAAAAATAGAAAAAGTTTAAAAGGAGCGAACAAATCGCTCCTTTTTTAATTCGTTAAAATTGTAATAGATGTGCTCTTTGTATTAGAAGTGATTGTTGCTCTTCCGCCAATGGGAAAAGTGAAAATAGGAGTTGTATGCCCAAAACTAGCATTTGCAATGATAGGTATATGTTTAAGTTCTACCTTTGAAGCAATCATTTCTTGAATGTCTGCTATCGCACATTCTGCTCCTTTTTGCATTCTTCCTATAACAATGCCTTTTACATGTTCAAAGTCAGGTTGCTGCATAAGAGAATGTAAATATCGATCAAAAGTTTTAAGAGTAGCTTTTTCTGTTAAACTATCCTCTTCAAGAAATAAAATTTTGTCCTGTAAGTTAGGCATATATGGCGTACCTTGTAGTAAATTAAATGTGCTCATATTACCACCAACAATATCTCCTGTAGTTTCTCCTTCTTGAATTGAAACATATCCTTCATTTTTAATAAATTCTCGATTTTCCTGATCAATATACCAAGAATCATCGCTCCATGTTTCAGCCGGCAACATTTCAATAGGCCCATTAGAAGTTAAGCATTTTAAAAAGTAATCGGTCGTATAATCGAGGCCTTTCTCCATTCCAAATGAAGAGAAGTGAGGACCTGAATATGTAACTAAGCCTGTTTTAGCATAAATCGCGTTAGTTAAAGCGGTAATATCAGAATAACCGCAGAAAAACTTCGGATTTTCTCGAATTAAATCATAATCGAGATGTTTCAATAAACCGTTAGAGTTGTATCCGCCAAGTGTCGTCAAAATTGCTTTTACATTAGGGTCTCTAAATGCTTCATGAAGATCTTGAACTCGTGAAGCAATAGAGGATGAAGAAAAGCGATCTATTTCTTCAGCATTTTTTGAGAATGTAACGTGAAAGCCCATATCGGTTAATCTTTTTGTGGCAAGCTCTCGGTTCGTATTTGAGACAATACTTAAACTACAAGATGGTGAAATAACCCTTATTTCATCACCTTTTTTTAATTTTGTTAGTAGCACCAAATTCACCCCTTTAAATGAAAGAATATTTAGATTTAAAAAATATTTTAACATATGAAATAAAGTGAAGGTGAATTATTTTTTGAAAAGGAGTTTTCCTGATTTTTCAGCAGACAGACAGAGTCTTTTTTTGATATGATAGGAAAAGTGATTTATTATAAGTAGTATTTAATATCTATAACATTTGAAGGGTGTGCAAGACGTGAAGAAACAACTTGCAGGCTTGCCGGTACACGTTCATTTCGTAACAGAAATCCGTGAAGGGGCGAGAAAGGAAGCCGTTGCTTTTGAAGCAAATGGTCAATACTATGTAAAAGGTCAAGGTACATATATAACATTCCAAGAGCCGAACGAACAAGGCGAAGTGAAAACAATTATTAAAATTCAAGATGAACAAGTTCTCATTATGCGTTCAGGTGCTATTTCTATGCGTCAGACGCATGTGAAAGGTGAATGGACAACTGGTACGTATACGAGTGAACTTGGTACGTTTGCATTGCAAACGAAAACTGATAACGTTCTTTTTAAATGGTCGGATGAAAAGAAAAAAGGACAACTCTTCTTAACGTACGCATTGCTTCTAAGTGAACAAGAAGCTGGCAGATATACAATTACAATTAATTTGAAGGAGGCAAAATAATGAATTCTTTAGAACAAGTAAAAGGATTGATTAAAGAAGAAATCCAAGCTGCTGTATTAAAGGCAGAATTAGCGACAGAAGAACAAATTCCAAACGTTGTATTAGAATCGCCAAAAGATAAAACAAATGGTGACTTCTCTACAAATATGGCAATGCAACTTGCACGCGTTGCGAAAAAAGCACCTCGTATGATTGCAGAAGAATTAGTTGCAAACTTCGATAAAGCAAAAGCTTCTATTGAAAAGATTGAAATCGCTGGTCCTGGTTTTATTAACTTCTACATGGATAATAGCTACTTAACAGACTTAATCCCAACAATCGTTAACGCTGGTGAAGCATACGGTGAAACGAATACTGGTAAAGGTGAAAAAGTACAAATTGAGTTCGTATCTGCGAATCCAACAGGCGATCTTCACTTAGGACATGCACGTGGTGCGGCAGTAGGGGACACTTTATGTAACGTATTAGCAAAAGCAGGATACGATGTATCTCGTGAGTACTACATTAATGATGCTGGTAACCAAATTCATAACTTAGCTCTTTCTGTTGAAGCTCGTTACATGCAAGCTTTAGGATTAGAGAAAGAAATGCCAGAAGACGGTTACCATGGTGCGGACATCATTGGAATCGGTAAACGTTTAGCAGAAGAATTTGGTGATCGTTATGCAAAAGCTGATGCAGAGGAAAGCTATGAATTCTATCGTTCATACGGTTTAAAATATGAGTTAGCAAAACTTCAAAAAGACTTAGCAAGCTTCCGTGTTAACTTCGATGTGTGGTTCTCAGAAACATCATTATACAAAAACGGAAAAATTGATCAAGCTCTTGCTGTATTAAAAGAGCGTGACGAAATCTTTGAAGAAGGCGGAGCAACTTGGTTCCGTTCAATGACTTACGGTGACGACAAAAACCGTGTATTAATTAAAAATGACGGTTCTTACACATACTTAACGCCAGATATCGCTTACCACAGTGATAAATTAGAGCGTGGTTTCGATAAGCTAATCAACATTTGGGGTGCTGACCACCACGGTTACATTCCTCGTATGAAAGCTGCTATTCAAGCGCTAGGTTACGATAAAGGAACACTTGAAGTAGAAATCATCCAAATGGTACAACTGTACCAAAATGGTGAAAAAATGAAAATGAGTAAGCGTACAGGTAAAGCAGTTACACTTCGTGAGCTTATGGAAGAAGTAGGCGTGGACGCAATGCGTTACTTCTTCGCAATGCGTAGCGGTGATTCTCATTTAGACTTCGATATGGACTTAGCTGTATCAAAATCTAATGAAAACCCAGTATACTATGCACAATATGCTCATGCTCGTGTATGCAGTATCCTTCGTCAAGGTGAAGAGTTAGGATTAGCTACAGGCGGAGACGTGAATTACAAACTTGTTACTTCTGAGAAAGAAGTAGAGTTACTGAAAAAACTTGGTGAATTCCCAGCTGTAGTTGCGGATGCAGCGCAAAAACGTCTGCCACACCGCATTACAAGCTATGCATTTGAATTAGCAGCAGCATTACACAGCTTCTACAATGCAGAAAAAGTATTAAACCAAGATAACTTAGAATTAAGTAAAGCTCGTTACGAATTAATGAAAGCAGTACGCACTACACTTCAAAATGCATTAGCAATCGTAGGAGTATCTGCACCAGAAAAAATGTAATAAAGAAAAGATACTTATTTTTGTTTAGAAGTGATAACAAGTTGATATAAAGACATCTGATCAGTCTATAAACTGATTAGATGTCAAAAAACAAGACCAACGAAAAGACGTATGGGGGAGAACCTCACGTACGTCTTGATGAGGGGAAACTGAAATAAAAAAAGAGATGGCAGAGCTGTCTCTTTTTTTATTTTCAGTTTTCTAATATAAATACATGTGACAAATATATGTTATGGTGATGAAGTGAAAATAGTAAAATACCAATTAACTATTGATTTTTAGGAACGATTCTAGAATAATAGACTGTTGGGGGTAAGATTATCAAAAAATCCATATATGTATTATTAGTTGGTGGAATGTTACTAGGAAATGGTGTGATTGTTGTAAAAAACATTGTTACAGCTATGCTGAATACTAAAATAACAATTCATCTAACCAAGTATCTAACCAATTAGTAATTAATCTTGAAAACTTCCAGCTTAGTCAAGAAACTAGGGGGGGATGTTTAAGATAGTACATATAGTACAATTAAAGTTTTCATGATTTGATAAAAAATAATGAAAGGATATAAATCTCTCGGTTTTGATATTATCATCATATATAAGCTCATTTTAATTCTTCGACATAGCCATGGAACCCATTAGACAAAGTTTTTTTCTCGACACTCATTTATATACTCCAAAAATGAAAAGGCTGAATTTCGTATTTCTATGCGATTTACATGAAATCAGTTGACAATCATACTCTTTTTTAGTTACCCCCAAATTCGGTCCACTGTATTCAAATTTGGAGAATATGACTATCATCTTGCATAGGCAAACAATACTTCATCCAGAGCGTTTTTAATTATATACTGCTGGCGGTGGAACGCTTCTTGTTCTACTTGTTTCGGTGTGTAGGTCGGTTGTGTAACTAAACACAAAACGTTTTAACATATGGCCAATTTCACCTCAACTTATAATGGCAGAAAACGCATCTTCAATAACATCTTTTAGAATACGAGTATTCAAGTATGTTTCACAGTTGTAACTTTCCTCGGCTGATATGCTAATTTCGATTATAGATGGTACTTCTTGTTATTCTTTAGGAGGATAAGTAAGGAAGTTGACCAAATGCATAGTTACTGTGAAGTAGCTCGTTCATACTTGCCAGCAATGAAATTTTTGCATTTATAGAGCGAACGTTTGCGTTGTGTGAAGGGATTCCGGAAACTCTACAGCATAATAAGACGAATGACTGTCATGAGTTTTATCGTAAGTGCTTTTCGAATTGTCTTCTTCTGACTTTGAAGTTATTCTATGGTCCGTTTATGTGTATTTGTAATTTGAATTTCTTTATCAAAATTTGTCCTGTTCTGTATCTGTTTTTGTTAAACAGTATAGGTCAGAAATAAAGTGTCGGAGAAATTAGATGAATCTATATAAAAGTCAAACTTCAAGCTTCTAAGTAATAGAAGGGTTGAAAAAAGAGAAAAAGATGATAATAGCTATCAAAAATATTTAAGTAAAATAGCTTAATGACATTGAATAATAGAATCTTTGTCATAGTATGTTTGTACCAGGATCTATCTATTTCTAATTTTATAGGGGGATAATATAAAATATGTATTTAAAAAGAGTTACTTCTATTTTTTCGATTATAATGATTTTTATGTTTACTATAGGTCAGAGTTTTTTAGGTATAGTAGCAAATGCACAAGAGTTAAATACAGCAGGACTTGTGGATGGTTTTACGATTGATAAAACAAACCTACAATATGGGGAACAGACTAAAATAAATGTAACCTTCAGTGAAAAAGCTGAAGTTAAGCTGAAGGCTGGGGACACACTAACATTGACACTGCCTCCAGAATTAAAAGGGTTTAAGGGACAGATACAGTTAGATGATTATGGTACTTGTCAAGTAAGTGGAGATAAGGTGGTATGTACATTTAATGACAAGGTGGAACAACGTGAAAATATTAAAGGACACTTTAATTTTACAATTCAAGCTACTAATGTAGAAACGGACCAAAAGAAAGACGTTGAAACAAATTTAGGTACAGATGTAGAGAAGCAAACTGTAACGATTACTGGTCCAACTAGTGGTGGTGGTACAGATCCTGGAGAGCAATCGTTTTCTGATAAAGTTGGTGACATTCAGCCAGACAATACAGACGAAGTGCGTTGGTTCTTGAGAATAAACAATAACAAAGAAAAATTAAATTCTGATATTGTTGTGACTGATAGTTTGCAAGAAGGTCAAACGCTTAATAAAGGCAGTTTCTATATATACGTTAATAATGCTACTTACTTATCACTTGAAACCTTTGAAACGCAAGGTTATGGGAAGATAACGTTTGTTGATGATAAGTCATTTAAAGTTGTGATTAATAAAGATAAAGCCAGTGGTAACGCATTTTCAATTGGTTATACAGCTACTATAACGGAAGCCGGAAAGAAACTAGAATCTTTTAAGAATGATTATAAGATTGAATACCAAGTGGTGGACAAAGACAAAGTTTCTACAACAGATAGCGCCACAGTCAAAAATGTAGAATCTGGCGGTGGTGCTGGAGGTGACTTACCTTCAAAAGGAATGCTAAGAATTGTTAAGCACCTTGAAGGAAATGAAGAAAAAGTAATACCGAATGTCAAGTTTAAGTTGTATAAAGCGTCGGATGAACAAGTTGGAGATGAATATACAACAGATGAAAAAGGTATAATCGAAATCAAAGGTTTAACACCAGGTAAATATTATGTGCAAGAAGTTTCAGCTCCAAACTATATTGATTTTGATCCACAGGCAAAAGTAGAGTTTGAAGTGAAAGCAGATGCTGTAAACGGAATTAAGTTGCCGATTTCTAATAAAGTGAAAACTACATCTATTGCAGGGATGAAGACGTGGAAAGGCGATAACGAGAAAGATCGTCCAAGTTCAATCAAAGTAGAATTACTACAAAATGAGAAAGTAATAGACACGAAAGAAGTAACAGCGGCAGATGGTTGGAAATACAAATTTGACAACCTAGCAGTCTATGATGCAAATGGAGTAGCGTACAAGTATGAAGTGAAAGAACAACCGATAGATGGATACACAACAGAAGTAAATGGTTATGACATTACAAATACAAAAGTGGTACAAACAACCAAAGTAGAAGGAACGAAAACATGGAAGGACGGAAATGCGGAAGGTCGTCCGACGATGATTAAAGTAGACTTACTACAAAACGATACAGTGATTGCGACGCAAGAAGTAAGCGAAGCAACAGGCTGGAAATATGAATTTAAAGACTTGGCGATAAACGATGCAGAAGGAAAAGCATATAAGTATGAAGTGAAAGAACAAGCAGTAGACGGATACGAATCAAAAGTAAATGGTTATGACATCACGAATACAAAAGTAGGCAAGACATCAGTTGCAGGAACGAAGACGTGGAAAGGTGGTACAGAGGAAGAGCATAAAGCCATCAAAGTAGACTTACTACAAAACGGTACAGTGATTGCGACACAAGAAGTAAGCAAAGAAACAGGTTGGAAGTATGAATTTAAAGATTTAGTAGCGTTCGATGAAAATGGAAAAGCATACAAGTATGAAGTGAAAGAACAACCGGTAGATGGATATGAATCCAAAGTAAATGGTTATGACATCACGAATACAAAAGTAGGCGAAACGAAAGTAGAAGGAACAAAAACGTGGAACGATAACAATGCAACAGATCGTCCAAGCACCATCAAAGTAGACTTACTACAAAACGGTCAAGTAATTGACACGAAAGAAGTAAGTAAGGCAACAAATTGGAAGTACACGTTTGAAAAACTACAAGCTTATGATGCAAACGGAGCAGCGTACAAGTATGAAGTGAAAGAACAAGCAGTACCAGGATATGAATCCAAAGTAAATGGTTATGACATCACAAATACAAAAGTAGGCGAAACAAAAGTAGAAGGAACGAAGACATGGAACGACGATAACGCGAAAAATCGTCCGGAAATAATCAAAGTGGATCTTTTACAAAACGGTAAGGTAGTAGATACAAAAGAAGTAACAGCGGCAACAGAATGGAAGTACACATTTGAAAAGCTCCAAGCATATGATGCAGACGGAGCAGCGTACAAGTATGAGGTGAAAGAACAAGCAGTACCAGGATATGAATCCAAAGTAAATGGTACTGACATCACAAATACAAAAGTAGGCAAAACAAAAGTAGAAGGAACGAAGGCATGGAACGACGGAAATGCAACAGACCGTCCGACAATGATCAAAGTAGACTTACTACAAAACGGGAATGTGATTCAAACACAAGACGTATTCGCAGTAATGGGTTGGAAATATATATTCGCAGATTTAGCAGCATATGATGCGGAAGGTAAGGCTTACGAATATACAGTGAAAGAACAGCCAGTATCAGGATATGAATCCAAAGTAAGTGGTACCGACATCACAAATACAAAAGTAGGTCAAACAAAAGTAGAAGGAACGAAGACATGGAAAGATGATAACGCAACAGATCGTCCGGAAATGATTAAAGTAGACCTTTTACAAAATGGTACAGTGATTGCGACGCAAGAAGTAAGCAAAGCAACAGGTTGGAAATATGAATTCAAAGATTTAGCAGCGTATGATGCAAACGGAGTAGCGTACAAGTATACAGTGAAGGAACAACCGGTAGCAGGATATGAATCCAAAGTAAATGGTACTGACATCACAAATACAAAAGTAGGCGAAACAAAAGTAGAAGGAACGAAAACATGGAAAGATGATAACGCGAAAGATCGTCCGGAAATGATCAAAGTGGATCTTTTACAAAACGGTAAAGTAGTAGATACAAAAGAAGTAACAGCGGCAACAAACTGGAAGTACACATTTGAAAATCTCCAAGCATACGATGCAAACGGAGTGGCATACAAGTATGAAGTGAAGGAACAGCCAGTAGCAGGATATGAATCCAAAGTAAGTGGTACTGACATCACGAATACAAAAGTAGGCGAAACGAAAGTAGAAGGAACAAAAACGTGGAACGATAACAATGCAACAGATCGTCCAAGCACAATTAAAGTAGACTTACTACAAAACGGTCAAGTAATTGACACGAAAGAAGTAAGTAAAGCAACAAATTGGAAGTACACGTTTGAAAAGCTACAAGCGTATGATGCAAACGGAGCAGCGTACAAGTATGAAGTGAAAGAACAACAGGTAGACGGATACAAATCCGAAGTAAACGGTTATGACATCACGAATACAAAAGTAGGCGAAACGAAAGTAGAAGGAACAAAAACGTGGAACGATAACAATGCAACAGATCGTCCAAGTTCGATTAAAGTAGACTTACTACAAAACGGTAAAGTAGTAGACACAAAAGAAGTAACAGCAGAAACAAACTGGAAGTACACGTTTGAAAAACTACAAGCTTATGATGCAAAAGGTAAGATATACAAGTATGAAGTGAAAGAACAAGCAATACCAGGATATGAATCCAAAGTAAATGGTACTGACATTACAAATACAAAAGTAGGCAAAACAAAAGTAGAAGGAACGAAGACATGGAACGACGGAAATGCAACAGACCGTCCGACAATGATCAAAGTAGACTTACTGCAAAACGGGAACGTGATTCAAACACAAGACGTATTCGCAGTAATGGGTTGGAAATATATATTCGCAGATTTAGAAGCATATGATGCGGAAGGTAAGGCTTACGAATATACAGTGAAAGAACAGCCAGTAGCAGGATATGAAACAAAAGTAAGTGGTACTGACATCACAAATACAAAAGTAGGTCAAACAAAAGTAGAAGGAACGAAAACATGGAAAGATGATAACGCAACAGATCGTCCGGAAATGATTAAAGTAGACCTTTTACAAAATGGTACAGTGATTGCGACGCAAGAAGTAAGCAAAGCAACAGGTTGGAAATATGAATTCAAAGATTTAGCAGCGTATGATGCAAACGGAGTAGCGTACAAGTATACAGTGAAGGAACAACCGGTAGCAGGATATGAAACAAAAGTAAGTGGTACTGACATCACAAATACAAAAGTAGGCGAAACAAAAGTAGAAGGGACGAAGACATGGAACGACGATAACGCGAAAGATCGTCCGGAAATGATCAAAGTGGATCTTTTACAAAACGGTAAAGTAGTAGATACAAAAGAAGTAACAGCGGCAACAAACTGGAAGTACACATTTGAAAAGCTCCAAGCATACGATGCAAACGGAGTGTCATACAAGTATGAAGTGAAAGAACAGCCAGTAGCAGGATATGAAACAAAAGTAAGTGGTACTGACATCACAAATACAAAAGTAGGCAAAACAAAAGTAGAAGGAACGAAAACATGGAACGACGATAACGCGAAAGATCGTCCGGAAATGATTAAAGTAGATCTTTTACAAAATGGTACAGTGATTGCGACGCAAGAAGTAAGCAAAGCAACAGGCTGGAAATACGAATTCAAAGATTTAGCAGCGTATGATGCAAACGGAGTAGCGTACAAGTATGAAGTGAAGGAACAAGCGGTGGCAGGATATGAATCCAAAGTAAATGGTACTGACATCACAAATACAAAAGTAGGCGAAACAAAAGTAGAAGGGACGAAGGCATGGAACGACGATAACGCGAAAGATCGTCCGACAATGATCAAAGTAGACCTTTTACAAAATGGTAAAGTAGTAGATACAAAAGAAGTAACAGCAGAAACGAACTGGAAGTATATGTTTGAAAAGCTCCAAGCATATGATGAAAATGGAGCAGCGTACAAGTATGAAGTGAAGGAACAACCGGTAGCAGGATATGAATCCAAAGTAAGTGGTACTGACATCACGAATACAAAAGTAGCGAAATTGACAGTAGAAGGAACAAAAACATGGAACGATAACAACGCAACAGATCGTCCAAGCACAATCAAAGTAGACTTACTACAAAACGGTAAAGTAGTAGATACAAAAGAAGTAACAGCGGCAACAAACTGGAAATATGCATTTGCAGATGTAGAAGCATATGACGCAAATGGAGTAGCGTACAAGTATGAAGTGAAGGAACAGCCAGTAGCGGGATATCAATCTGACGTACACGGTTATGACATCACAAATACAAAAGTAGGCGAAACAAAAGTAGAAGGAACGAAAACGTGGAACGATAACAATGCAACAGATCGTCCAAGCTCGATTAAAGTAGACTTACTACAAAACGGTAAAGTAGTAGATACAAAAGAAGTAACAGCAGCAAGTGACTGGAAGTATACGTTTGAAAAACTACAAGCCTACGATGCAGAAGGTAAGGCATACAAGTATGAAGTGAAAGAGCAAGCAGTTGAAGGATATAAATCCAAAGTAAAAGGTTATGACATCACAAATACAAAAGTGGGCGAAACAAAAGTAGAAGGGACGAAGACATGGAACGACGATAACGCGAAAGATCGTCCGACAATGATCAAAGTAGATCTTTTACAAAACGGTAAAGTAGTAGATACAAAGGAGGTAACAGCAGCAAGTGACTGGAAGTACACGTTTGGCAAACTCCAAGCATACGATGCAGAAGGTAAGGCATACAAGTATGAAGTGAAGGAACAGCCAGTAGCAGGATATGAATCCAAAGTAAATGGTACTGACATCACAAATACAAAAGTAGGCAAAACAAAAGTAGAAGGAACGAAAGCATGGAACGACGATAACGCGAAAGATCGTCCGGAAATGATTAAAGTAGACCTTTTACAAAATGGTACAGTGATTGCGACGCAAGAAGTAAGCAAAGCAACAGGCTGGAAATACGAATTCAAAGATTTAGCAGCGTATGATGCAGAAGGTAAGGCATACAAGTATGAAGTGAAAGAGCAAGCAGTACCAGGATATGAATCCAAAGTAAGTGGTACTGACATCACAAATACAAAAGTAGGCGAAACAAAAGTAGAAGGAACAAAAACGTGGAACGATAATAACGCAACAGATCGTCCAAGCTCGATTAAAGTAGACTTACTACAAAACGGTAAAGTAGTAGATACAAAAGAAGTAACAGCAGAAACAAACTGGAAGTATACGTTTGAAAAACTACAAGCGTATGATGCAGAAGGTAAGGCATACAAGTATGAAGTGAAAGAACAAGTAGTTGAAGGATATAAATCCAAAGTAAAAGGTTATGACATCACGAATACAAAAGTAGGCGAAACGAAAGTAGAAGGAACAAAAACATGGAACGATAACAACGCAACAGATCGTCCAGGCACAATCAAAGTAGACTTACTACAAAACGGTAAAGTAATTGACACGAAAGAAGTAAGTAAAGCAACAAATTGGAAGTACACATTTGAAAAACTCCAAGCATATGATGCAAACGGAGCAGCGTACAAGTATGAAGTGAAAGAACAACAGGTAGACGGATACAAATCCGAAGTAAACGGTTATGACATCACGAATACAAAAGTAGGCGAAACGAAAGTAGAAGGGACAAAGACATGGAACGACGATAACACGAAAGATCGTCCGACAATGATCAAAGTAGACCTTTTACAAAATGGTAAAGTAGTAGATACAAAAGAAGTAACAGCAGAAACGAACTGGAAGTATACGTTTGAAAAGCTCCAAGCATACGATGAAAATGGAGTAGCGTACAAGTATGAAGTGAAGGAACAACCGGTAGCAGGATATGAATCCAAAGTAAAAGGTACTGACATCACAAATACAAAAGTAGGCGAAACGAAAGTAGAAGGAACAAAAACGTGGAACGATAACAATGCAACAGATCGTCCAAGTTCGATTAAAGTAGACTTACTACAAAACGGTAAAGTAGTAGACACAAAAGAAGTAACAGCAGAAACAAACTGGAAGTATACGTTTGAAAAGCTCCAAGCATACGATGAAAATGGAGTAGCGTACAAGTATGAAGTGAAAGAACAACCAGTAACGGGATATAAATCCGAAGTAAAAGGTTATGACATCACAAATACAAAAATCAAGGACGAGCCAAATGTAGATCCAAAAGATCCAAAAGATCCAAAAGATCCAAAAGATCCAAAAGATCCAAATGTAGATCCAAAAGATCCAAGCACAGGTCCAAACACAAATACAGACAAAAATAGCGATTCAAAAGTTCCACCTACTACAGAAAATGATAAGCCAACATTACTTCCTAACACAGGAGGAACATCAGCAGAAATGAGTTCAATTCTTGGAGGTATTGTATTATTCCTTTTAGGTGGAATCCTACTCGCTCGTCAGCGAATAAAATAATAAAAAAGATTTAGATTATTGATTACACTGTAATCTGAGTAGCAGACAAATTAAAAAATTACTATTGATATTACGCCCTTTAGGTAAGTATTCAAAAACACTTCACGATAAAGTGAAGGGAAGAATGCAACCTGAAGGGTTTTTTTATAGAAAAAAGAGAACAGTTTCAGGTTGGGCTCAATCAGCGGCCGAATAATATGGTCAGCTTTCATAGAGATAAGCGGCTCTAAAGTAATAACGAAACCGCTTTCAATAAGTCTATTATCCATTGGACCATAAGTTTAGAATGTGGTGTCCTATCTCATGTAATTTAAGGTCAATGACCATGTTCCGTTAAGTTTTGGATGAATGCATAGCCATTTTTATGGCTAATTTAGAAATAGTATTTTGGAAAGCTTTATTCTTGAGTAGCTGCTGCAACGTTTATTTCAGGAATAAAAGCATTAATTCCTGAAATTCAAGTTAAAGTTCACACAACTGCAAGAATAATTTTTTCATAATTGAAAAACCTCTTTGTTAGATGTAATCAATATTATTATAATTTTTATTCTACATGATAATGCTATGTAATAAATGTGTTTTTATTTATATATTACGATTTTAATTATACGCGATAATACCATGTAATAAATATGCTTTTATGCATATTTATTTTTTCTCAATAAACAGCCACCGATTAGTCGGTGGCTTGAAATAGTATTAAGCAGCTTTCTGTCCTGTTTTCACAGTAGGTTGAAGACTATTATAAACACTAGTTCCAATGACTTCTAATGCCATTTTCATACGTTCTGGTGAAATGTTCTCAAATACGTTATCTTGAGGCGTGTGATATACCTTTTCGATATGATAGATTAATGGATTCCAACTATCGACGCCCATCCAAATAAATAGTGCAGAAGGAATATCCACTTCAGCAAATGGTACGTGATCACTAGAGCCAAATTTTCCTTGAAGAACGAGATCATTATTTAATTGTTTACCTGCTTGTAAGGCAGCATCTGTTACAAGGTTTGTTGAACCATCAGGGGTCATAGCATATAAATTCTTTGCTTTATCATAATTTGTTGCAACCATGTCTGCGTTAAAGACACCTAAAATTCGATCGCGTTCCTTTTGGGACAGACTATTAACATAATAATCAGAGCCAAGTAAGCCAGTTTCCTCAGAACCAAAAGCAATAAAACGAATTTCTTTATCAGTTTCTACATTTTGAAAAGCACGAGCTAATTCTAATACTAATCCTGTACCAGAAGCATTATCATTTGCCCCAGGTGCTCCAACGACACTATCATAGTGTGAACTTACAACGACAGCTTTTTCATTACCTGTACTATTTTTGGGTTTCTTTTTAGCGATGACATTTAGGGATGTTAAATTAGATTCATGTCTCGCTTTTAGGGAAAGTATTGTTGTCTCTTTTTTAGCGATTTCTTCTTTAAATGCATTTCCTTGAGCATAAGCAAGACCAAAGACAGGGATAGACTGCTTTTTAGTTAAGCGAGGATTGAAAGTTTGTCCGTAGTTTCCACGACCTCCAATTAAGCTGTATAAAAGAACACCTTTTGCCCCTTTACTAACAGCATTTTCAACTTGTTTATTATAATCTGCTACTGTTGCCCCTCTTTCGAATAAAACAATTTTTCCGTTTACCTCATTTGGAATATCGTCCAATTTTGTACCACCTTGAACAAAGATAAGCGGAGCTGTAACAGCCTCTGTAGAAATTAGTGCACTTGGAGCAGCACCAGCTTGCCAATTACGCTTTGTCCCTAATGGTGATTCGATAAATCCAACGTATTGATCCGGCACTTGAAAGGGCTGATACTCTACTTCATATCCCAATGATTTAAGTTTCATACCAACATAGCGAGAAGCCCATTCTTCTGATTTTGTACCACCTGGACGGGGACCGATTGTTTCGGATAAGAAACGGATATGCTCGATGGCGCGGTTTGCATCAACTTGTTTTGTAATAGGTGGAGTCTGTGTAATTTCTGACGTGGAATCAGCTTTTGCTTGTCCGATTGGAGCTAAGCTAACGGCGAGTGATACAGCAAGCAAGGAGCTTACTATTTTTTGTTTCAGTGATTTTCTCATTTTTTCCTCTCCCATTCTTCTATTCTCTCTGACTGACAAAAGAAGACGGATAACGACCTTATTTTACCTTTATATGTATGAATTTTCAATAAATGTATGTTGAGAAATAAAAAACGCTATATGTACATTTGCATATTTTTAGCGGATATATGTATGATATCATTTTAAATGAAGGATCGCTTTCTGCTTAGAAGGCTCCTACATTGCATGAATCTAGTGTACCCAAACTTTAGATTATGTAGGGAAAAGAGATCCGTTATAGGGTTTCTTTTCTTTTGTTTGAATCATGTGATGGTAAATATGTTTCCGCATTTCATAATTATCATCAGTGATATATGTAAGGCATCCATATGAAAATACGAGGCTGTTCAAGAGTTTTCCGTACTTTTGGACAGCCTCACCCCGTTAAAAAGGTGATACTTTGATGTATCACTTTTTTATTTGTATAAGCTTTTTGTTTATAGGGATGTTACATACTTAAAAATAATAAAAAACAGCCGATTTAGTAGAAGGAATCTACAAAACGGCTGTTTTTTTATTATAGTTGAGTTAAAATAATTGGCTCGCCACGAGTGACAACAACTGTATGTTCACATTGTGCAACAAGGCTTTTATCTGGTGTAACGAATGTCCAACCATCATCACCGCGTTCGATAATATGATCAGCTTTCATAGAGATAAATGGCTCTACAGCGATAACAAGGCCGTCTTTTAGAAGTGCATTATCCATTGGATCATAGTAGCTTAAGATGTGATTTGGGGCTTCGTGTAAGCTAAGACCGATGCCGTGACCAGTTAAGTTTTGAATAACGTTATATCCACTTTTATGTGCAAAGTTAGAAACAGCACGACCAATTTGATTTTGTTTTGATCCAGCTTTTACCTTTTTCATTGCTTCCCAAAATGAGTCTACTGCTGCTTGGCAAAGCTTTTCTTTTTCTTCATCTTCTCCAAGAACAAATGAGATACCTGTATCTGCATAATAGCCGTCAAGTGCTGCCGATACGTCTACGTTTACTAAATCGCCTTCTTTTAATACGCGATCGCTTGGAATGCCGTGAGCAACTTCTTCGTTTACACTAATGCAAGTTACACCTGGGAATTTATATTCTTTTTCAGGCGCTGAAATAGCACCATGCTCATCTAATACTTTTTTACCAATTAAATCAAGCTCTTTCGTTGTCATACCTGGCTTCGCTTGTTTTTTCATTTCTTCGCGTGCAAGTGCAACGATGCGGCCGATTTTTCGTAAACCTTCTAAATCTTGTTCATTACGAATAATCATGAAAACCACTGTCCTTCCTCGAATAGATATCTTATCCGATTGTATCATGTTTATTTTGCTCCTGCTACTTGCGTGCGGTATGCGGGGTGATTCTACTCATAGAGAATACATGACAATTGTCATATTGATGTCATGACGCATCATACTGTTTCCTAACTTTTCCAAGGAATACAATGTAAATATAAGAAACGGCGGGGGTGGAGAGATGGAAAAGATTATTGAAGTAAATGGTGTTTCTAAAACATTTAAACATAAAAAAGCAGTAAATAACGTTTCATTTCATGTAAATAAAGGGCAAATAGTAGCATTACTCGGTCCAAATGGTGCGGGGAAAACAACGACAATTTCAATGATGCTCGGATTAAAAGACCCGACAGAGGGGAATGTCTCTATATTTGGAAAGAGTCCGAAGCACAGAGATGTTCGTAATAGCCTCGGTGCGATGCTACAAGAAGTAAGTGTGATTGATAGTATCACGGTAGAAGAAGCAATCGAGTTATTCCGTAGTTATTATACGAATCCAGTAGCGAAAGAAACATTACTTCAGTTATCAAATTTAGAATCAGAGCGAAAGCAAAGATGTGAGAAATTATCGGGTGGCCAAAAGAGAAGGTTAAATTTTGCACTGGCACTTGCAGGAAATCCAGAGTTGTTATTTTTAGATGAGCCGACAGTTGGAATGGATATTACGTCTCGAAAAACATTTTGGGAAACGATTAGAAAGTTAGCAAGTGAAGGGAAAACGATTATTTTAACGACGCACTATTTAGAAGAGGCAGATGCTTTAGCGGATCGGATTTTATTATTTGCGAACGGAAAGATCATCGCAGATGGTACGCCAGATGAAATGAAAGCGACGATTTCTCGAAAAACGATTTCGTTTTATTCAAAAGAAAGTATCCCTATGGGCTTGCTAAAGGAATTGCCGAATGTAACAGGAGTACAGTCAAATGAGGGGCGGATTATTTTAACAACGGAGGATACTGATGCCACGTTACAAGCAATTTATCAAAAGAACTTACCTGTAACAGATATTTCAGTTGAACGTGGAAGTCTCGACGAAGCATTTGAACAGTTTGTCGCAAATCAGAAGGGGGAAATCGCATGAGAGCACTATGGATGCAATGTAAAATAGAGGTTTTGCGTACGTTCCGTAATAAATTATTTATCTTTTTCTCATTATTAATGCCAGTTATGTTTTACTATATTTTCACAAATGTTATTCAAGTCCCACAAAACGGAGATGCTTGGAAAGCTCATTATTTAATTTCAATGGCGACTTTCAGTATTGTAGGGACTGCACTTTTTAGTTTCGGTGTGAGACTTTCTCAGGAAAAAGGGCAAGGATGGACACATCTTTTAAAAATTACACCACTTCCAGAGGGAGCATATTTAGCAGCAAAGATTATTGCTCAAACAGTAGTGAATGCTTTTTCAATCTTAGTTATTTTTATGGCAGGAATATTAATTAATAATGTCGAGTTAACAGTAGGTCAATGGATTGGTGCCGGATTATGGTTATTATTAGGCGTGACACCATTTTTAGCACTCGGAACAGTAATAGGTTCAATCAAAAAGGCGGATGCAGCTGCTGGCCTGGCTAATATTTTAAATATGAGCTTAGCTGTAGTTGGCGGATTATGGATGCCAATTGAAGTATTCCCAAAAGTATTAAGAACTATTGGAGAATGGACACCAACATATCATTTTGGTAGCGGGGCATGGGATATTGTAGCTGGAAAATCAATTGGATGGGAAAATATCGCGGTACTAGGAGGTTATTTCCTTATATTTGTTGTAGTATCAATATATATAAGAAAAAGACAGGAAGCGGTATAAATGATAGAGAAGAAGAGGATTGAGATTTTTCCAAAATATATGGGATTCTTCCCATATATGTGGCTCGTGTATCTGCTATTTCCAATTTATAATTTAACACAAGTATCAGGATGGAAGCTTGTAATTGGCATCGGTATGTTGATAGTTTTCATTGTCACATACCGTCAACTTTATTTCGTTCAAAAGACGTTCATTTTATGGGCATGTATTCAAATGTTACTAACCTTTTTATTTGCTGTATTTTATAATCCTTTTATGATTTTCTTTGGATTTTTTACGGCAAGTGCGATGGGATTTGCACCAAGTAAAAAAGTATTTCGATTGTTGTGGGGCCTGTTAATTGTAATGCTGGGAGCTTTTACATTTGTAAACTTTAATCAACTAACAACTACAAGTTTAGTGAATATAGTTCCAATGTTTATTTTAATGCTCCTTACACCATTTGGAATGCGCAACTTTAACCAAAAAAAGATGTTAAGAAATCAACTAAACGAAGCAAACGAGCAAATCAAAGACTTAGTAAAACGTGAAGAACGTCAGCGAATTGCAAGAGATCTTCATGACACATTAGGACACACACTATCTCTTATTACTTTAAAAAGTCAGCTTGTTGAGAAGTTAATTGTGAAAAATCCGGAGCGGGCAAGTATGGAAGCGAAGGAAATTACACAAACATCTCGTACCGCTTTAAAGCAGCTGAGGGAATTAATTTCTGATATGCGCATGATTACAGTAGAAGAAGAGCTTGAGCAAATAAAAGCGATTTTGCAAGCAGCCAATATTGAATTGGAAGTAAAGCAGGAGGCTAATTCTAGTTCGTTATCGCCAATCGAGCAGAATATTTTAGGTATGTGTTTACGTGAGGCAGTTACGAATGTAGTGAAGCATAGTAAGGCGACAGTGTGCATTGTTTCTATATTAGAATCACAAGGTGAATTGATTTTAAAAGTAGAAGATAATGGCGTCGGTTTAGAGGAGCAAAATCATGATGGAAACGGCATTCGTGGTATAAAGGAACGAATTGCCTTAATTGACGGTCTAGTGGAGATAGATACGATTAATCCGGGGACGCTATTAACAGTAAAAGTACCAGTTGTCATTAGAACAGGAAAAGATGAGGTGAGGGCATGATTCGAATTATTATTGCGGAAGATCAACGGATGCTTCGTGGTGCATTAGGAGCCCTACTTGATTTAGAAGATGATATGGAAGTGATTGGGCAAGCTGCGAACGGGGAAGAGGCGTTAAAATTAATTGAATCGTTAAAGCCGGATATAAGTATTATGGATATTGAAATGCCGATTCAAAGTGGTTTAGATGTTGCTGAAATTTTAAAGAAAGAAAAATCATTATGCAAAGTAATGATTTTAACAACATTTGCAAGGCCAGGGTATTTTGAAAGGGCGATGAAAGCTGGTGTGCACGGATATTTGTTAAAAGATAGTCCGAGTGAAGATTTAGCCGCAGCAATTCGTAATGTAATGAAGGGAAAACGAGAGGTTTCTCAAGATTTAATGTTTGGTTTATGGCAGGAGCAAAATCCATTATCAGATCGTGAAAAAGAAGTATTGTTACTTGCTAAAGAAGGAAAGACGGCAAATGAAATTGCGAAAACACTTTATCTTTCACCGGGTACAGTACGTAATTATATTTCCGAAGTGTTAACGAAGCTCGACGCGAAAAATAGAATTGAGGCAATTACAATTGCGGAAGAAAAGGGATGGATATAAAAAGAAGTTTACCTATAGTCGGTAAACTTCTTTTTTTCTTATTTTCCTTGTTGTACTTCTACTACTTTATTAATTTTTGCTAGTGCTTTATATCCATGTGCTTGGAAAGCCTTTTCGAATTCTGTTGCTGTCGTATTACCATATAAGTCTTTTGCAGCTTGTACAATGTGAGATTGAAGTGATTCAAAATCTTCTGCTGAAGTTGCATAGTTTTGCAATGCACGCATAACAACTTTACTTACTTTTTCATTTCCTTGTCTTTGAACAGATATACCGTTATACGTTTTACCTTCAGCTAATTGATATAATACATGGCTAATGATTCCGGAATTCACATGAGATTCTTGATCATTTCCATCATTATAGAAATCTTGTAAGTTTGTATATAGTTTGTTGCCGCCGTCACCAATTTCCCCTGGGATGTCACGAATTGTTAGACCACCTAACGTATCACCCATAATCCAATTTCCTTTATCTTTCTTTACGTAATATTCTATTTGTGTACCCCAAAAATCTGCTAGGCCTTCATTTAGCGCAGATGTTTCAGCACTTGGATATCGCACAATTTTATTTTTCGTTGTACCACTAAATACAGCATGTCCAAATTCATGGGCTGTTACGTCAAGAGCAGAGGTTAATTTTCCATTTAGCCCGTCACCAAAGACCATTTGATTCCAACCTGGATGCCAAAACGCATTTACATAGTTTTCTTTTACACCATCACTAACTTCAGTAGAATCAAATCCGTGGACGCTAGCAACAACTTTTGAATCTTTATTATCGTAACTTTTTAGATTATGTTCTTTCTTAAAATAGTCGTAAATATTACTCATGTTTTTCATAACACCAGCTGCTTCTTTATCTGCAAAGTTCGAAGTGTTACTTGAAATAAGTGTCCCTGGATAACCGGCTTGGCTATCGCCACCAAGAGAGTCAGCATAGTCTGCGTTATAAATATAAATACCATTTGCACGGGATAAATCAGCTAAATAAAATTTTCCGTCAGTACCTTTTGCGATATTAAATAATACATTTTCTTGTAGCGCATTTTTCCCAGTTCCTTGTTCTTTCGCTGGTGATAGTTTAGGTGCTGTTACTTGATTAATAGTTTTATTCTCTTTATTTTTAATAAACTTTTCTTGGAAAAGTACTTCACCAGTTTGTAAGTCCATGATTGCATTTCCGTTTATAACTTGTTCATTGTTTTCATAAGTAAATGTAAGGACCGTTGCGTATGTATAGTGCCCATCTTTTTTCGTATAAACTACCGTTTCGCTAGAAAATTCTGTTTCTGTCGCATCACTTGGAATTTGAAGTATATTGCGTAATTTAGATTTTACTTCATTTTTCGACAAAAAATTTGTTATAGTAAGATTAAGTTGTTGGTCTAAATTTTGGGCAACTTTACCACTAACAGTTGTAATTACTCCATTTTTATCTACTTTTACAATGAGATCTTGACCATATACTTTATAGTTTTTGTATGTTTGTGCAAGGCGTAATTCGGTTTGATTTTCTTTTGTTTCTGTATTTGTAGGTTGAAAATCGACATTCTTTTCAGTAGTAACTTGCTCTTGTTGAGCTTTAGCCCCATTTACCTCACCTTTTAAATACTTTTTAGCAATATTCTCTTTTGTATCGTTTTGAGGTTGTGTTAATTTTCCGATTGTTAAACCAGGCTGAGCAATTTCAACTTTCACTTCATTTTTATCTAACTCTTGAGCGTGAATAGCTTCTGTTGATAAAGGACAAAGAAGACCGAATGTAACGAAAGCACTAGCAAGTTTTCTATAATTCATCTATAACACTCCTAATCTTGTATTGTGTATGTGAGATGAATTGTATGAGGAATTTGCCGAATTTTATATATATTATGCATTATTTCATATCAAAAATTGTCGAATTCACATTATTGTAGTGGTATGACAACTTAAAAAATTAGATTGTTATAATGGGACGGTGAGCAAGTATGCACGCAGAAAAACTAGGAAGCGAAATAAAGAAAATTAGGGGAATGAGAGGATTAACACAGAAACAACTCTCCGATAATGTATGTCATCAATCGGAGGTGAGCAGAATTGAGTCGGGCGCGGTATACCCAAGTATGGATATATTGCAAGGTATCGCAGCGAAGTTACAGGTTCCCATTATTCATTTTTATGAGGTACTCATTTATTCCGATATCGAGAGGAAAAAGCAGTTAAAAGATCAAATCATTATGCTTTGTAAGCAAAAGAAATATAAAGAAATTTATAATAAAGCATGGAATGAACTGAAAAAGGAAGAATATCATCCCGAGCTTCAGCAATTTCTTCAATGGCAATATCATGTAGCTGCTTACATATTGAAAAAAATTGATTACGAATATTGTATTTTAGAATTAAAGAAATTGCTCAATCAACAATTGGCAGGAATAGATGTATATCAGAATCTTTATATTGAAAACGCAATTGCAAACATTTATGCTGAAAATGGCTATTTTAAGAAGAGTATTGAGTTATTTGAAGATATATTAAAACAATTAGAGGCATTACATGATAATAAAGAGTTTGATGTGAAGGTGAGACATAATCATGCAAAAGCATTATACTTAGATAATCAATACGAAGAAGCGCTATGTCACGCAAATAAAGCCATTGAACTATCGTGTCGAATTAATAGTATGGCATTGATTGGACAGTTATACTATCAAAAAGGTGAATGCCTAGAGAGGCTAGAGTATGATAGGACAGAGATTGAAGATGCTTATGAAAAAGCTTGCTTCTTTTTCGATATATTAGGAATCCATGCGTATAAAGAATCACTTATAAAAAAAATGAAGAAATAAAAAAGACCTAAAAAACAAATATGCATAATTGCATAAGATGTGGATAAATTTTCATGATATATTTAAAGAAAAAATGCGGGTGATGGAATATGAAAAAACTACTTATTGGTAGTCTATTAACGTTAGCAATGGCATGGGGTATTTCATTAGGAGATACAGCTTTAGAGAAAAGTCAAGTAATTTCTCATAATGATCAAGAGGTACAATTAGCTTCAGATATACCTTTTGAGTATTAAAAAACAACCGTCTTACTTAGACGGTTGTTTTTTTATGGAGTAACATCCAAACATCTTTACTAGAAACAGGCTTGCTAAAGAGGAATCCTTGAATGTGGTCACAGTTTTGTTCGTGTAAAAACTTCCATTGTTCTTCTGTTTCTACACCTTCCGCAATAACCTCTAAATTTAACTCTTTTGATAGCGTAATAATGGAAGCGATAATGGCTTCTTCTAAAGGGCTATTTGTAATTCCACAAATAAATTCTCGAGCAATTTTTAATGTATTGATTGGATATTTCGTTAAATAAGCTAAAGAACTATAACCAGTTCCAAAATCATCAATTGAAATTTGAATACCAAGATTTTGAAGTTCTTCTAGTTTAGCAATTACAGAATGATTTTGATTAATCGCGATACTTTCCGTAATCTCAATATCTAGCGCTTCCGGCTTTAGTTCTGTTTCTTCCAAGACTTTTGAAATAGTTGATATTAAATCTGCGTGATTAAATTGAACAACAGATAAATTCACACCAACCTTTAAGTGAGAAAATCCTTGGTTATGCCACTTTTTTGCTTCTAAGCAGGCTGTACGTAAAATCCAATTACCAAGTTCAATAATAAATCCTGTCTCCTCTGCTAGAGGGATGAATTGGACAGGTGATACAATCCCGAGTTTTGGGTGTTTCCAACGAATTAACGCCTCAAAACCGATAATTTTTTTTGTTTTTGTGTTTACTTGTGGCTGGTATTCAAGGAAAAATTCATTTTGTTGTAGTGCTTTTGAAAGCTCACCTTCTAGGAAGTGTATTTCATTTTGAGCAATACTCATTTCTTTTGAGAAGAAAACGAATCTGTTTTTTCCATTTGCCTTTGCTCGATACATAGCCATATCTGCATTTTTCATTAATTCGGTTACATCGGTTCCGTAGTCAGGGTACATTGCAATTCCGATACTCGGTGTAACAGAAAGTTCTTCATCTTTAATAAAGTAAGGCTTATTTAAGGTAGTTAAAATTTGTTCAGCTATAAAAGAAGCACTTTTTTCAGAGTACATATCTGGTAATAGAATCGTAAATTCATCTCCGCCTTGGCGGGCAACGATATCTTTTGAACGCAAACATCCACGTAATCTTTTTGCTACTTCAATTAATAATAGATCCCCAACATCATGGCCGAGTCGATCGTTAATTTTTTTAAATCGATCTAGGTCGAGGAACATGACCGCAACGTCATTAGTGTTGTTTTGAGCTGTATTTAAAATCGTTTTTAAATCTTTTTCGAATTTCCGGCGATTCGGTAGTCCTGTAAGTGCATCATGAAAGGCTAAATGTTCCACTTGTTTTTGTTTTTCATATAAAGTTGTAATATCACGTGCTATGCCGAACATCCCAACAACTTCTTTATTTATGAAAGTAGGGATGAGTGTAATGTGAAGGTAATAGTAGTAGCCTTCTTTTTCTTTTGTACGAACCTCTAAAGTCTGTGGTCTACCTTCTTTAGTTATTTGTAAAGCTCTCTTTAATAGATCATGGTCTTTTAAATCAATAAAGTGTAGAAGGGAATAGCTTTCGACTTCACAATAGTAGGCAGTAAATAAGCTTTCACAAGCCTTATTAGATTGTTGAAAAATGCCATTCATATTTAAAGAGAAAACGGCATCAGGATGATCTTCGAATAAAGATGTATAACGTTGTTCACTTTTTGATAACGCAGATGCACCTTCTTCAACTTTTCCTTCTAGTTGTGTAGTCAACTGTTCGTACGTATCGATTAGTACTTGATTATCTTTCCACATGTAAAGTTGTCGTAGGAATAATAAGATGAGTGATAATACGAGACCGATTAACATGAACTTATCATCCCAAGGTTGAATAAGAATAAAGGCAAAGGTAATGATTATACTGAAATATGGTAATATAAAGCGCACATAATCGAATCGATAATATTTCGCTTTCGTTTCATGTTGCATGGGTGTATCCAAAATATATAGTATGGATGATAAACCGATTAATAAAATTGAAGCAGTATGTATTAAGTAAGAGACTTCAGAAGAAGGTTTCATTCCTGAGTTTAACTGGAATAGGTGTATATATCCGTATACAAGTATGATAGTAAAGCCGATAATTAACGAAATTCTACTAGAAGAATATTGTTCTCTTCTATATAGACTAATAACGGCGTAAATCACTAATGATTGTGCAATAAAGTATCCAATTAAAAACCACGTATCTGTTGTTAACATACGAAAGCTCGAAAGATCCAAAATAAAAGTTAAGGTAAAATAAATATTCATAATAACAATAAAGATGCTATCGAATGAAAATTGAGCAAGGCCTCTAATAGAGTAATGTTTTATAAACTTTATAGCAAAGCCAGAAAAGAGCAAAATATATTGTATGATGAAAAAAGGCAATGCCTTATAGGAGAATATGACTTGATCATATATAGAAAGTGAATGAAGAAATAAAGTTATCTCCATAGCTAATCCACATATACAAGTGCATAGTACTAGAACCCAAAATAGTTTGTCACCGTGCTTCATCTTTTTAATTGCTTTATATAAGCAATAGCAAGAAAAGAGTGTAGCAAACCAAAATAAGAAGAGAATTCCAATTTCTTTTATATTTAAATCCCTAGGGATAAGGAATATCCAAAGAGAAAATATAATTATATACATCATGACAAATTGTACATATTTTTTTTGATTAATCATATTATGACTCCGTTTCAATAAAGTTGAATCGCAGGGGGAAAATGCTAATTTAAATAATAGCATATAAATTGGGATGTTTTTTGCTATAAGAATTACTTTTTTTGAAAAAATAGCGCAGTGTTACAAATTACCATTGTAACGTTGCGCCGTTTTTTCTTTTTATCCCTCTTATAGAAGCGATTTCATCTATTAACTGAAGAAGTGCTAAATCCTTTTGTTTACTTTCAATCATAATATCGAAATCATGATCAATTTTTTTTGTAATGTGCAAAAAAGGTTTAATAAACTCTAAATCAATATAATCTGCGTGGGCCCTAAATTCTTTTTCAGATCTAGGAGAAGAAATATGAACTTTAGGAAGGACATTTGTATGTGACCAAGTTTTAAATATCATAGGAAGTAATTCTTCTAGCGATTCATTACAAAGGTTCGCTATGTGATGATGATAATCGAACACGAAAGGGATTTTTTCTTTTTGACAAATAGCCAAAGTTTCAGAAGTTGTATATGTTTTATCGTCATTTTCAAGAGTCATTTGTCTTTTTATATGGTAAGGAAGTTGTTGTATGTTTTCATGAAAACGTTCGATTGCCTTCTCCTTATTTCCATACGCGCCACCTACATGGATATTAATGTAGGAAGAATCTGCAATTCCCATAGCATTTAACACGTTATAATGATAGGTCATATCTGTAATGGAATTATTTGTAATATGTGGTTTGTCGCTTGTAAATAGCGTAAATTGATTGGGATGAAAACTTACGCGTAAATTGTGTGCTTGAATTAATGCTCCTATTTTACGCCATAGTGGAGCAAATAGTTGAATGTAATCAAATTCAACTTCAGGATGTGTTGCAAGCGGGACGATAGAAGATGATAAACGATATAATGGAATTTCGTGTGCAATATTGTAATGAAGGATGCGTATTGTGTGTTCTAGATTTTGCAGTGTGACATTATATAATTTATCTTCACGCTCTTGTTTTTTTAGTTTTTTCCAGCTTGTAAATGTCATTGTTTTGGCAGGCGAACAGTCCCATAATGCCGTAGCATGTGAGACATATCCAAATCGCATTATCATATGTGATTCACCTCTTTGGCTCTTGAAATTTCCCTATAAAAAGAACGCGAGTATCGTTCCTATCCATTCCTTTCCTCTATCAATAATGGAGAGAGGGCTGACATCTTCAAAGGAAAGTAATGAGGAGCGTCCCAAATCTTCCTCGAATTTGCTTTTTACTTCTTGTATGAAATGTTTATCGTATAAAAGGCAATTGATTTCATGGTTACTATATAAACTTCTCATATCGAAATTAGCAGTTCCGATATCACAAATATGATCATCTACTATAATAATTTTTGCGTGGAAAAATCCTTGCTGAAAAGCGTAAATATTACAACCAGCTTGTATTAACTTTCGGCAATATGGGAATTTTGCTTCTCGAACGAGGGCGTGATCTGCCTTTTGTGGAACGAGAATAGTTATTTGAACCCCACGTTTTCGTGCTTTTAATAATGCGTTCATAATTTTTTTTCCAGGAATAAAATATGGTGTACCGATAAAGAGTTCTTTTTCCGCGCTTTCGATTAAATGTAAAAATGTATTTTGTAAATAGGCACCATCAGTAGGGATGAAGCGATGTAGAATAGCACCAGGTTGTTGTTCTGGAAAATAAAGAGAGGAATCTAATAAGTTTTGGTTCGTATCATCAAACCAGTCATGTAAAAATTGTTTTTGTAAATCTTGTATCCCTTCACCTGTAAGACGTAAATGATAATCTCTCCATAACCCTAACTTTTGATTGTGCCCTAAATATTCCTCGCCGATATTAAATCCACCAATATAACCAATTTTCCCGTCAATAACTGTAATTTTTCTATGATTTCTTTGATTGGCAGAAAAGAAAAGAAAAGGAAATTTTACTTTGTGACAAAATGAAAAAGAGACACCATGCTTTTGTAGGGAGTAAACCGCTTCTTTTGATAAATAATGACTTCCAAACCGGTCGAGTAAAAGTCTTACTTCAATTCCTTCTTGTGCTTTATCGATAAGTAACTTTAAAAATTTACGACTTATGTCATCGTTTTTTACAATAAAAAATAAGACGTGCACATGGTGTTTAGCTTGTTTGATATCAGTAAAGAGAGCATCGTACAGATCATTTCCGTATGTATAAAGGCGAAAATCACTTTGACGTAAAGAGAAAGAACGGGAACGCACGCGCTTTAAATGAAGAATTCTCCCGTATGAAAGGTCGATTGTAATCCAGAGAGCGCTGCCTAATAACAAGAGAGATAAGAAGAACATAAGTAAATTCCCTCCTTCACGGTCTTTTCACCATCAATTTTTTACAAATCAAAAGTTCAATTTAGCCCGCTATTTGCGGGCTGCCCGTAAAAGTCCGATTAGTGTGGGCTAATAATCATTGGGTATGAACAGCCCCGCCGATTAAAGTTTCACTTTATAGTTTCACCGAAATAAACAGCTTTATTAAAAAATGTGTTGTTGTATAACAAAAAACTGTTGACTGAATGCTCACTCATTATATAATGGGAATAGGGGATACAATTCAGAAAATTATATATTTTCGAAGATTCTAAAAAAGGAAGAGGGCTTACAAAGAGAGGGGTAGCATAAAATGAATAGCTTACTAATCATTAATTGGCTGGCTGCCATTGCTGTTATTGCTTATGCGGGATATTTGTTTGTATATCTTATACGAACGAGGATGGCCTACATACAATTAGGAAAAAAGATTGAATTTGACCGTCGTTTTAAAGAACGTTGGGATCTCCTTAAGGTCAATGTTTTCGGTCAAAAAAAGCTGCTGAAAGATAAAAAGAGCGGCATCATTCACGTTATGTTCTTTTACGGATTTATTCTTGTCCAATTTGGAGCAATTGACTTCGTTTGGAAAGGGCTCGCACCAGGATCACATCTTCCACTTGGACCACTATATCCTGCATTTACATTCTTCCAGGAAATTGTCACACTTGTTATTTTAATTGCAGTCTTTTGGGCTTTTCATAGACGCTATGTTGAAAAGCTTGTTCGTTTAAAACGTAATTTCAAATCAGGTCTTGTCCTTATCTTTATCGGTGGCTTAATGATTTCTGTGCTAATTGGTAATGGGATGGGAATTATATGGCATGGCGAAGAGCTTTCGTGGAGTGAACCAATCGCTTCTGCAATCGCTTACGTTTTCTCAGGGATAAATGAAACCGTAGCCATTTCAGTGTTCTATTTCTCTTGGTGGGTGCATCTATTAATCTTGTTAACGTTTTTAGTTTATGTACCACAATCAAAACATGCGCATTTAATTGCTGGACCAGTTAACGTATTTTTTGGTCGTCTTTCAAATCCAGGAAAACTTGAAAAAATCGATTTTGAAGATGAAACGCAAGAAACATTCGGTGTTGGTAAAATTGAAGACTTTAGACAAAATCAACTTATCGACTTATATTCTTGCGTCGAATGTGGTCGTTGTACAAATATGTGTCCGGCAACAGGAACAGGGAAAATGTTATCACCGATGGATTTAATTTTAAAACTTCGTGATCATTTAACTGATAAAGGAGCAGCGGTAACATCAAAAGCACCGTGGGTTCCAGTTGTTGCTTTTAATAATACACAAGGAAATCAGTTAGCGATGATGGCAGCTGGAAAAGGACAACAAGAATCAGCGGCTACAGCGCTAGCGTACGATCCAAGTTTAATCGGAGACGTTATTACAGAAGAAGAGATTTGGGCATGTACAACGTGCCGTAACTGTGAGGACCAGTGCCCAGTTATGAATGAGCATGTTGACAAAATTATTGATTTACGCCGCTATCTCGTTTTAACAGAAGGGAAAATGGACGCGGAAGCGCAGCGTGCAATGACAAACATTGAGCGTCAAGGGAATCCGTGGGGACTGAATCGTAAAGAGCGTGAAACATGGCGCCAAGGTGACGATGAAGTAACAGTTCCAACTGTAAAGGAGAAATCAAAAGCTGGCGAAGAGTTTGAATACTTATTCTGGGTTGGATCAATGGGTTCGTATGACAATCGCAGTCAGAAGATTGCGATATCATTTGCGAAGCTAATGAACGAAGCAGGCATTTCATTCGCAATTCTTGGTAATAAGGAAAAGAACTCTGGTGATACACCGCGCCGCCTTGGAAATGAATTTGTATTCCAGGAAATGGCGACTAAAAATATTGAAGAATTTGAAAAAGCAGGAGTGAAGAAAATCGTTACGATTGACCCTCATGCTTATAACACTTTTAAAAATGAGTACCCGGACTTTGGCTTACAAGCAGAAGTCTATCATCATACAGAATTACTAGCTCAGTGGGTGAAGGAAGGACGTTTAAAACCTGTCCATTCTATTGAAGAGACAGTTACGTATCATGATTCCTGTTACTTAGGAAGATACAACGAAGTATACGAAGCACCGCGCGATATTCTAAAAGCAATTCCAGGTGTAAACCTTGTAGAAATGGCGCGTAACCGTGAAACGGGAATGTGCTGTGGTGCGGGTGGTGGCCTAATGTGGATGGAAGAAACGGCAGGTTCTCGTATTAACGTTGCTCGTACAGAACAAGCGCTAGCTGTGCAGCCGTCAATTATCGGTACAGGATGCCCGTATTGCTTAACGATGATTAGTGACGGTACGAAAGCGAAAGAAGTTGAAGAAACAGTTCAAACTCTGGACGTAACAGAGATTTTAGAACGCTCAGTTATCGGACAGAAGAAAGAAGCAATGTAGTTTGTAGGAATGCATCCAACTTTAGAAAGAGGTGCAATAATTGCACCTCTTCGAAGCGTAGGAATGCCGAGCGAGCGCTCGGTGCTAAAAAAAGAAATGGGGGAAAGAAACATGAGTAAAACAGTTATTTTAAGTGCTGCAAGAACACCGGTTGGAAAATTTGGAGGAACTTTAAAAGACGTGAAAGCAACAGAACTTGGAGGAATCGCAATTAAGGCAGCGCTTGAAAGAGCGAATGTTTCCGCTAGTGATGTTGAAGAAGTTATATTTGGAACGGTTATCCAAGGAGGGCAAGGACAAATTCCATCACGCCAAGCAGCAAGAGCGGCCGGCATTCCTTGGGAAGTGCAGACAGAAACAGTAAATAAAGTTTGTGCATCAGGACTTCGCGCAGTTACGTTAGCGGATCAAATTATTCGTACTGGTGATCAATCACTGATTGTAGCTGGTGGAATGGAATCGATGAGTAACAGCCCTTACATTTTACGAGGGGCAAGATGGGGATACAGAATGGGTAACAACGAAGTTATCGATTTAAACGTTGCAGACGGTTTAACATGCGCATTTTCAGGTATACACATGGGTGTTTATGGCGGAGAAGTTGCAAACGAGGATGGGATCTCCCGCGAAGCACAAGATGAATGGGCATATCGTAGCCATCAACGTGCGGTTTCGGCACATAAGGAAGGTCGTTTTGAAGAGGAGATTGTACCAGTAACAATTCAGCAAAGAAAAGGCGATCCTATCGTCGTGGCTAAGGATGAGGCACCACGCGCGGATACAACGATTGAAAAATTAGCGAAATTAAAGCCTGTTTTTGATAAGACGTCGTCGGTGACAGCTGGTAATGCTCCTGGACTAAATGATGGCGGTGCTGCACTTGTATTAATGAGCGAGGACAGAGCGAAGCAAGAGGGAAGAAAGCCATTAGCGACAATTTTGGCGCATACGGCGATTGCGGTAGAATCGAAGGATTTCCCAAGAACGCCAGGTTATGCAATTAATGAATTGCTGAAAAAGACAGGTAAGACAATTGAAGACATAGATCTATTTGAAATCAATGAGGCATTTGCGGCGGTAGCAATTGCAAGTACAGAAATCGCAGGAATCGATCCGGAAAAATTGAATGTAAATGGTGGTGCTGTAGCAATGGGGCATCCAATTGGAGCGAGCGGAGCACGTATTATCGTTACACTTATCCATGCACTGAAGCAGCGCGGCGGCGGAATTGGAATTGCTTCTATTTGTAGCGGTGGCGGTCAAGGTGATGCAGTGATGATTGAGGTTCATTAATTTACGTTCAGGAAATTTTCGGTTTATTAACAACTTATATTAAGGGGGAAGAAAGAATGGGTGTACAAAAAATAGTTGTAATTGGTGCAGGGCAAATGGGTTCAGGTATCGCACAAGTGTGTGCAATGGCAGGCTATGATGTGAAAGTGCAAGATTTAAAGCAAGAGCAATTAGATAGAGGGCTAGCTGTTATTTCGAAAAATTTAGCCCGCCAAGTAGAAAAAGGTCGTATGAAGGAAGAAGAGAAAGAAGCGACTTTAAATCGTCTTACATGGACGCTCGATTTAAATAGTGTCAAAGAAGCTGATCTTATTATTGAAGCAGCTGTTGAAAAAATGGATATTAAAAAGAAAATTTTTGCGAATCTAGATGAAATTGCTCCAGAACACGCAATTTTAGCGACGAATACGTCATCGTTACCAATTACGGAAATTGCAGCGGTAACGAAACGACCTGAGAAAGTAATCGGCATGCACTTTATGAATCCAGTTCCAGTTATGAAACTCGTTGAAATTATTCGTGGTTTAGCTACAGATGATGCAGTGTACGAAACGATTGAGGATATTACGAAAAAAATCGGGAAAGTGCCAGTTGAAGTAAATGATTTCCCAGGGTTTGTCTCGAACCGTATTTTATTACCGATGATTAACGAAGCAATCTATACGTTATATGAAGGTGTAGCGACGAAAGAAGCGATTGATGAAGTAATGAAACTCGGTATGAATCATCCGATGGGACCACTTACATTAGCTGATTTTATCGGTTTAGATACGTGTTTATACATTATGGAAGTGTTGCATGAAGGATTAGGAGATAGTAAATATCGCCCATGTCCATTATTACGTAAGTATGTGAATGCAGGATGGTTAGGACGTAAAACGGGTCGTGGTTTCTACGTTTACGAATAAATTCCTCCCTTTATTAAAGTAGTGGTCTTACCAAATTATTAAAAAGATATATAGCAAATGGAGGCGAAGTACATGAATTTTCACTTTACTGAAGAGCAACAAATGATGAGGAAAATGGTTCGAGATTTTGCGCAGAAGGAAATAGCTCCCTTTGTTCCTAGTATGGAACAAGGGGTGTTCCCAAAAGAGATTTTGCAAAAGATGGGTGAGCTTGGACTAATGGGTATTCCGGCGCCTGCAAAATATGGCGGGGCAGAAATGGATTTTATTTCTTACATTCTAGCGATTGAAGAAATTTCAAAGGTAAGCGCAACGGTCGGTGTAATTTTAGCTGTACATACGTCAGTTGGAATGAATCCGATTTTGTATTTCGGAACAGAAGAACAGAAGCAGAAGTATGTTTCTAAACTGGCGACTGGTGAATATTTAGGCGCATTTGCTCTAACAGAACCGAATGCAGGATCAGATGCAGGCAGTTTGAAATCAAGAGCTGTAAAGAAAGGCGATCACTACATCATTAATGGATCGAAAGTCTTTATTACAAATGGTGGTGAAGCAAGTACATATATCGTCTTCGCGTCTACAAATCCAGAGGCGGGGAAAAGCGGGATTTCAGCATTTATAGTAGAGAAAGATACACCAGGATTAATCATCGGAAAAGATGAGCATAAGATGGGGCTTCTTGGTTCTCGCACAGTGCAACTTACGTTTGAAGATATGAAAGTGCCGGCTGAGAATTTACTTGGTGAAGAAGGACAAGGATTTAAGGTGGCAATGGCGAATTTAGATGTTGGGCGAATTGGAATCGGAGCGCAGGCATTAGGGATCGCGGAAGCGGCGCTTGCAAGTGCGATTGATTATGCGAAAGAGCGTGAGCAATTCGGAAAGCCAATTGCGGCGCAGCAAGGAATCGGATTCAAACTTGCAGATATGGCGACTAGCGTAGAAGCAGCGCGATTACTTGTATACAGAGCGGCATCGCTAAGAGCACAAGGATTACCATGCGGTAAAGAAGCTTCTATTGCGAAATTATTTGCTTCTAAGACGGCTGTTGAAGTTGCGATTGAAGCAGTGCAAGTATTTGGTGGTTATGGTTATACGAAAGATTATCCAGTAGAAAGATTTTTCCGTGATGCGAAGATTACACAAATATATGAAGGAACGAGCGAAATACAAAAGCTTGTAATTAGTCGAGCTTTATAAAAAGGCAGAGGGGGAGACGGGAATGCATTTTAAATTATCAGAAGAACATGAAATGATAAGGAAAATGGTTCGGGATTTTGCAAGGAATGAAGTAGCACCGACAGCAGCAGAGCGTGATGAGGAAGAGCGATTTGATCGAGCTTTATTCGATCAAATGGCAGAGCTTGGTTTGACCGGTATTCCGTGGCCTGAAGAATACGGCGGAATTGGAAGCGATTACTTGGCGTATGTAATTGCTGTTGAAGAATTATCCCGCGTCTGTGCTTCTACAGGTGTAACGTTGTCTGCGCATACTTCACTTGCTGGATGGCCAATTTTTAAATTTGGAACGGAAGAGCAAAAACAAAAGTTTTTGCGCCCAATGGCTGAAGGGAAGAAAATTGGTGCATATGGCTTAACAGAACCAAGCTCTGGATCAGATGCTGGCGGAATGAGGACGACTGCAAAACGAGATGGAGACCATTACATTTTAAATGGTTCGAAAATCTTTATTACAAATGGCGGCATTGCTGATATTTATGTTGTTTTTGCATTAACAGATCCTGATTCGAAGCAGCGCGGCACGAGTGCATTTATTGTGGAGAGTGATACGCTAGGATTTTCGGTTGGGAAGAAGGAAAGCAAGTTAGGAATTCGCTCTTCTCCAACGACTGAAATTATGTTTGAAGATTGCCGTATTCCTGCAAGGAATCTGCTAGGGGAAGAGGGCCAAGGATTTAAAGTTGCGATGCAAACGTTAGATGGCGGCCGTAATGGTATTGCGGCGCAAGCGGTCGGGATTGCACAATCCGCTTTAGATGCTTCTGTAGAATATGCAAGAGAACGTCATCAGTTTGGGAAGCCAATTGCGGCGCAACAAGGAATTGGCTTTAAACTTGCAGATATGGCAACTGATGTAGAGGCAGCGCGTCTTTTAACATATCAAGCGGCTTGGCTTGAATCTGAAGGGCTTCCGTACGGGAAAGAGTCAGCGATGTCAAAAGTATTTGCAGGTGATACAGCGATGAAGGTAACGACTGAAGCAGTACAAGTATTTGGTGGTTATGGTTATACGAAAGATTATCCAGTAGAGCGTTATATGCGCGATGCAAAGATTACACAAATATATGAGGGAACACAAGAGATTCAAAGGCTTGTAATTTCTCGTATGTTAACGAAGTAGGAACGAAAGCGTAGGTATTTTCCTACGCTTTTTACTTCCAAAAATAATAGAGAGAGGTGAAGGGATGGTTAAACATAATGTACATGCGTCAGTGAAAGATGAAAAATTAGTTGCGTTAAGGCGTGAACAAATGATTAAAGGTGCAGTGCAGCTTTTTAAGCAAAAAGGATTCCCGCGTACAACAACGAGAGAAATTGCGAAAGCGGCTGGATTTAGTATCGGAACACTTTATGAATACATTCGCACAAAAGATGATGTATTATATTTAGTTTGTGATAGTATTTATGAACATGTAAAAGAGCGGTTAGAGGAAGTAGTGTGTACAGAGAAGGGAAGTATAGAAAGCTTAAAGATAGCGATAACGAATTACTTTAAAGTGATGGATGAATTGCAAGAAGAAGTATTAATTATGTATCAAGAGGTACGTTTTTTACCGAAAGAATCACTCCCATATGTATTAGAAAAAGAGTTTCAAATGGTCGGGATGTTTGAGAATATTTTAGAGCAGTGTACGGAAAATGGGACATTTACACTAAATAAAAAGGAAATACAGCTTCTTGCACATAATATTTTCATACAAGGACAAATGTGGGGATTTAGACGCTGGGCACTGCAAAAACTGTATACGCTCGAAGAATATACTGAAATGCAAATTAGGTATGTAATGCAAGGGGCGCACATGCTTCCGAAATAAGGAATAGACAAATTATAATTTTATTACCATATAAAGTGAAACTTTAATCAGTGGGGGTTGTGTTCATCCCCCACTGATTATTAGCCCTCACCAATCGGGTGTTCACGGGCAGCAGGGCTCCCACCTAACTTCTTTGCTCCATCCGAATTTTGAGGTGGGAGTTTTATTGCCCGCAAATAGCGGGATAAAAGTTTCCCGTTTTTTTTGTAGCATATTTGTGCGACTTTTGTTTATAATGAATAGTATGGATTTTTTTAAGCAGACCGTTGTATATAAGGTTATATTTGAAGAAAGGAAGTGCCGCATAAGTGAATTTTAAGCAATATTCACCAGAAGAGCTAAAAGAATGTTCAATGATTGAAGTTGTACATAGCGTTTTAGGGGATAAAAGACAAGCAACGACATTCAACGAGTTGGTTCAAGAAATCGCTCAAGTGCTGGGACTATCTCAAGAACAAGTTAATGCGAAACTCGCACAATTTTATACAGATTTAAACATCGATGGACGTTTCATTAATTTAGGCGAAAATCGTTGGGGGCTACGTAGCTGGTACCCATATGAGCAAATTGATGAAGAGATTCTGCCTCAGCCAAAACCGAAGAAGAAACGCAAAGTTGAAGAGGACGGTTTTGACGACTACATTGAAGAAGATGATGATGTAGAAGATGCAGAAGAAGATGTAGAAGATGTAGAAGATTTGGACAAGGTTCTTGAAGAAGAAGACGCAGATGATGAAGATGATGATCTTGACGATTTAGAAGAAGATGATGAAGACTTCGCAGAAGAAGAACTTGAGTACGATGAAACTGAAGAAGAAGAAGAGGAAGAGCGGTAGTTCTTGACTTTTCATTATCGTCCATGTAGAATCATTTTTGGGCTCTTTAAAAAAAGACGATAATACTTTTAAAGTGTAAATATAAAAGAAAATTGCTCCCTACTTATTACTTTATGTGATGAGGGGAGCAATTTTCTTTTTTGTTTTTTGTTTAGAAAATAAAAAGAGCCTAACAATAAGATAGATACAGTGTTATCTACATACGTTGCGCTTTGCAACGGTGATTATATAACAACGAAGTAGAAGGGAGTATTTTCATGACTAAGTATATTTTTGTAACAGGCGGTGTAGTATCGTCTTTAGGTAAAGGTATTACAGCAGCATCTCTTGGAAGACTTTTAAAAAATCGTGGTTTAAACGTAACTATTCAAAAGTTTGATCCATACATTAACGTAGACCCAGGGACTATGAGCCCATACCAACACGGTGAGGTATTCGTAACAGATGATGGTGCAGAAACGGACTTAGACCTAGGTCACTATGAGCGTTTTATCGACATCAACTTAAATAAATACAGCAACGTAACAACAGGTAAAATTTACTCTTCAGTTCTTCAAAAAGAGCGTCGTGGTGAATATTTAGGAGGAACAGTTCAAGTTATTCCTCACATTACTAACGAAATTAAAGAACGTGTATATCGTTCTGGTCGCGAAACAAACGCCGACGTTGTTATTACAGAAATCGGTGGAACTGTTGGTGATATCGAGTCTCTACCATTCTTAGAAGCAATTCGTCAAATTAAGAGCGACATCGGTCGTGACAATGTAATGTACATTCACTGTACGTTAATCCCGTACTTAAAAGCAGCGGGTGAAATGAAAACAAAACCAACGCAACATAGCGTTAAAGAGCTTCGCAGCTTAGGTATTCAGCCGAACATTATCGTTGTTCGTACAGAATTACCTGTTTCTCAGGACATGAAAGACAAGCTTGCATTATTCTGTGACATCGATACAAAAGCAGTTATCGAAGCACGCGATGCAGATACTTTATATGCGGTTCCATTAGCTCTTCAAGAACAAAACATGGACCAAATCGTTTGCGATCACTTAAAATTAGACAATCCTGCTGCAGATATGACAGATTGGACTGCACTAGTTAATAAAGTACGTAACCTTTCTAAGAAAACAAAAATCGCTCTTGTTGGTAAATACGTAGAGCTTCAAGACGCATATATTTCTGTTGTAGAAGCACTTCGTCATGCAGGTTATTCATTCGACACAGATGTAGAAGTGAAATGGGTAAACGCTGAGCACGTAACAGCAGAGAACGTAAAAGAATTAGTTGGCGACACAGATGGTATCCTTGTACCAGGTGGCTTCGGCGATCGTGGTGTAGAAGGTAAAATCGTTGCAATTCAATATGCTCGTGAAAACAAAGTTCCATTCTTAGGAATTTGCTTAGGTATGCAACTTGCATCAATCGAATTTGCACGTAACGTATTAGGATTAGAAGGGGCTAACTCTTCTGAAATTAATCCTGACACACCTTATGCAATTATCGATTTATTACCAGAACAAAAAGATGTAGAAGATTTAGGTGGTACACTTCGCCTTGGTCTATACCCATGTAAGCTTGCTGAAGAAACGAATGCTTACAATGCTTACAACGAGCCGGTTGTATATGAACGTCATCGTCATCGTTATGAGTTCAACAATCAATTCCGTCCAGATATGGAAAAAGCTGGATTTGTATTCTCTGGTACAAGCCCAGACGGTCGTCTAGTGGAAATTATTGAATTACAAGATCACCCTTGGTTCGTGGCAGCACAGTTCCACCCAGAACTTGTATCTCGTCCAAACCGTCCACAACCATTGTTCCATGACTTCGTAAGTGCTTCTATTACGAATAAAGAGAGCAAGTAATAAAAAAAGCGCCTGAAATAGGGCGCTTTTTTTAATATTCGTTTAACATTTCATCAATTGTAAATTTCAATCCGTGATAAGCAAATAAGGCTATAATTAAACTTGGGAACCCGTAGCGGTTACCTTCATCATCTGGAATAAGACCTTTTAACAGCTTTGTATCAATATGTACATCTGTATATTGTTCCAGTGATTCAGCACCTTCTTGAATAGCCGAGATTCCAACGATAGATTGGCCTCCTTCATGAAGTTTTTTCGCGGTGTTTATAATTTCTTCATCTGTCGAAAAACGACTAATAAGAAGTACGCGGTCCGCAGAAGTCACTGCCGCCAGTTCACCGTTTTCTATTAAACATTTTGCTTGTTTCATTGGTTCGGCGCCAAATAATGCTTCTGAAACAATACCCTCCATTTCGTTTGTACCATGCAAGTAAATGAAGCCGTCGCCAACTAATGCCTGGGCAAGTAGACGAGCGCTATCTTCTATATTCATTTCCTCTTTTTGAGAAATTTTGGAGAAATATCCACTTAATTGAGTCGAAAAAATTTTTAACATGTTGTTGCTCCTTTCTTTCGTGTTAGCTGGTTCTCATTATAGCTTATTTTTTTTGGAAAGGGGAAATAGTAGGGTGGCATAACAAAATAGGAAACGGTAAAATAAGAAAGAATAGGAAGGGATTTGGCAAAGAGTAGCGAAAATAAACCGATAAGATATAAGAAGCTTTAAATCTTGTACTTACACAGAAAGGTTGGGAGTTATGGAAGGGAAAATTTTAATCGTTGATGATCAATATGGCATTCGTGTTTTATTGCATGAAGTGTTCCAAAAAGAAGGTTATCAGACGTTCCAAGCAGCGAATGGATTTCAAGCTTTAGATATCGTGAAAAAAGATAATCCAGATTTAGTAGTCTTAGATATGAAAATCCCAGGTATGGATGGTATAGAGATTTTAAAACATGTAAAAGAAATTGATGAGAGTATTAAAGTGATTTTAATGACTGCTTATGGAGAACTAGATATGATTCAAGAAGCGAAAGATTTAGGAGCTTTAATGCACTTTGCTAAACCGTTTGATATTGATGAGATTCGTCAAGCAGTGAGAGATCAGCTTGCTGTAGAGGCTTAAAAAATGAATTTTTTATAAAAAATATGGAAAAAAGCGTTTACATGGGCTATTGAGCAGGTGAATACAGTTGAGTTTTTGAGTACAAGTTGTTATCCTATTGAGTGTAGAAAGAAGTCCGGTATGTAAATATACATATTTTACCTTATTCTGGTCATACTACCAGCGATAAGAATTTATCGGATACAAAAAACGTTTTTTAGGAGGATTCACCATGCCTTTAGTTTCTATGAAAGAAATGCTAAACACAGCACTAGAAGGAAAATACGCAGTTGGTCAATTCAACATGAACAACTTAGAGTGGACTCAAGCTATCTTAGCTGCTGCGGAAGAAGAAAAATCTCCTGTAATCCTAGGTGTATCTGAGGGTGCAGCTCGTCATATGACTGGTTTCAAAACAGTTGTAGCTATGGTTAAAGCTTTAATCGAAGAAATGAACATTTCTGTTCCTGTAGCGATTCACCTTGACCATGGTTCAAGCTTCGAAAAATGTAAAGAAGCAATCGATGCAGGTTTCACATCTGTAATGATCGACGCTTCTCACCACCCATTCGAAGAAAACGTTGAAACTACTAAAAAAGTGGTAGAATACGCACACGCTCGTAACGTATCTGTTGAAGCTGAGCTTGGAACAGTTGGCGGACAAGAAGACGACATCATCGCTGAAGGCGTAATTTATGCTGATCCAGCAGAGTGTAAGCACCTTGTTGAAGCAACAGGTATCGATTGCCTAGCTCCAGCTTTAGGTTCTGTACACGGTCCTTACAAAGGTGAGCCTAACTTAGGATTCGCTGAAATGGAACAAGTTCGTGACTTCACTGGCGTACCTTTAGTATTACACGGTGGTACTGGTATCCCAACTGCTGATATCGTAAAAGCTATTTCTTTAGGTACTTCAAAAATTAACGTAAACACTGAGAACCAAATTGAGTTTACAAAAGCTGTTCGTGAAGCATTAAGCAAAGACCAAGAAGTTTACGATCCTCGTAAATATATTGGACCTGGCCGCGACGCTATTAAAGCAACTGTTGCTGGTAAAATGCGTGAGTTCGGTTCTAACGGTAAAGCGTAAGAATAAAATTCCGTTTTGGAAACCGTCTAGTCTTTTAGACGGTTTCCTTTCGTTGTATAATGAAAGCGTGAACAAGTCTAAAGATTTTATAAAGTGAATTTTTAGTTTGCAAATATAGAAAATAATGTGCATAGTCCTATTAATAAATGTGGTAAGTATCTGAATTGAGGAATTTGATTCGATGAATAGTTAATCTTCATCTATTTGTACAGCAGGGGAGCTACAGGTGATGGTTTTCTATTTATTGAGTTTGGATGGAAAGAGTGATTGAGATTCTTAAGGGGGAATCTTCTACTTCTTATAAAGAAGTAGAAGATAAATACATTCACAAGAAGGGAGCTCAATATGGAAAAGTTGCTAATTGAAGGCGGAAGAGCTTTAAATGGAACAATTCGCGTGAGTGGTGCAAAGAACAGTGCGGTTGCACTAATTCCAGCGACAATTTTAGCAGATACTCCAGTAACTATCGGTGGCGTTCCTAATATTTCGGACGTGAAAATGTTAGGAGACTTACTAGAGGAAATTGGAGGGAAAGTAACTTATGGGCAGGAAGAAGAGATGGTAGTCGATCCTTCTAACATGGTTGCGATGCCTTTACCAAATGGAAAAGTGAAAAAATTGCGCGCCTCTTATTATTTAATGGGTGCAATGCTTGGCCGTTTTAAAAAAGCTGTTATTGGGCTTCCAGGTGGATGTCATTTAGGGCCACGACCGATTGATCAGCATATTAAAGGGTTTGAAGCGTTAGGGGCACATGTTACAAATGAACAAGGTGCCATTTATTTAAGAGCAGATGAACTACGTGGAGCGCGTATTTATTTAGATGTTGTTAGTGTAGGAGCTACGATTAATATTATGCTAGCGGCTGTACGAGCGAAAGGTAGAACTGTTATTGAAAATGCAGCGAAAGAACCAGAGATTATTGATGTAGCCACATTGTTAACGAGTATGGGAGCACGTATTAAAGGTGCTGGTACAGACGTAATCCGAATTGATGGTGTGGATTCTTTACATGGTTGTCACCACACTATCATTCCAGATCGTATTGAAGCTGGTACGTATATGATTTTAGGAGCAGCGTCAGGAGGAGAAGTAACAGTTGATAATGTTATTCCTCAGCATTTAGAATCCGTTACTGCGAAGCTAAGGGAAGCTGGTGTTCAAGTTGAAACGAACGATGATCAAATTACAGTGAACGGCAATAGAAAGTTAAAAGTAGTTGATGTAAAAACGCTTGTATATCCAGGGTTTCCGACAGATTTACAACAGCCGTTTACAACGCTTTTAACAAAAGCGCATGGAACAGGAGTTGTAACTGATACAATTTACAGCGCACGTTTCAAGCATATTGATGAATTGCGCCGTATGAACGCACAGATTAAAGTAGAAGGCCGTTCAGCGATTGTGACTGGACCTGTTTTATTGCAAGGTGCGAAGGTGAAAGCGAGTGACTTACGAGCTGGTGCGTCCCTTGTTATTGCGGGTTTAATGGCAGATGGCATTACAGAAGTAACGGGACTTGATCATATTGATCGAGGTTACGAAAATATAGTAGACAAGCTTAAAGGGCTTGGTGCAAACATTTGGCGAGAACAAATGACAAAGCAAGAAATTGAAGAAATGAAGAATGCATAAAGTGAAACTTTAATCAGTATGGGATATCCCATGCCGATTATTAGCCCTCACCAATCGGGATAAGGTGGTGATACTTCCGTTAATGGGGAGCGAAGAATCACTACTAACGGAAGTGCACTTTATAGAAAAACACGGTTCACAAAATACGGCAGAAATATAAAGACTTAAAGGAGAGGGATTATTGTGGAAAGAAGTTTATCTATGGAGTTAGTACGTGTAACAGAGGCTGCAGCATTATCATCAGCGCGTTGGATGGGGCGCGGAAAAAAAGATGAGGCAGATGGTGCAGCAACATCAGCTATGCGTGATGTATTTGATACAATTCCGATGAAAGGTACAGTTGTAATTGGCGAAGGTGAAATGGATGAAGCGCCAATGCTATATATCGGAGAGAAATTGGGTACAGGATATGGACCACGCGTAGACGTTGCAGTTGATCCTTTAGAAGGGACAAATATCGTAGCGGCTGGCGGCTGGAATGCGCTTGCTGTTATTGCAATTGCAGATCACGGCAATTTGTTACATGCTCCTGACATGTACATGGATAAAATAGCGGTTGGTCCAGAAGCGGTTGGTGCAGTTGATATTGACGCACCTATTATCGACAACTTACGTGCAGTTGCGAAAGCGAAAAATAAAGATATCGAAGATGTTGTAGCGACAGTTTTAAACCGTCCACGTCATCAAGCAATTATCGAAGAAATTCGTAAAGCTGGTGCTCGTATTAAATTAATTAACGATGGAGATGTAGCTGGAGCAATCAATACAGCATTTGACCGTACTGGTGTAGATATTCTATTCGGTTCTGGTGGAGCACCTGAAGGTGTATTAGCTGCGGTTGCATTAAAATGCTTAGGTGGAGAAATTCACGGGAAGCTCTTACCTCAAAACGAAGCTGAATTAGCACGTTGTAAAAAAATGGGCATTGAAGATATCAATCGTATCCTTCGTATGGAAGACTTAGTAAAAGGTGACGATGCAATCTTTGCAGCAACAGGTGTAACAGACGGAGAACTATTACGAGGCGTTCAATTTAAAGGTAGCGTTGGGACAACACAATCCCTTGTTATGCGTGCGAAATCAGGCACAGTACGCTTCGTAGACGGCCGCCATAGCTTAAATAAAAAACCGAATTTGGTTATTAAATAAAAAGTGCAAGCGGCTCGTTCAGAATGGGAGGGGGATGGAGCTTCAGACGTAGAGGCGTTTTTTGCCTCGTAGGAAGAAGTGAAGCCACCGATCATTCTAGCTGCTGAAGCTGGATTAAATAAAAAGTGCAAGCGGCTCGTTCAGAATGGGAGGGGGATGGAGCTTCAGACATAGAGGCGTTTTTTGCCTCGTAGGAAGAAGTGAAGCCACCGACCATTCTAGCCGCTGAAGCTGGATTAAATAAAAGAAAAAATGCCTTATCTATTCTGCCTTAAAATCAGGCGAGTAGAAAAAAGAAAGAAATATGAAAAGCGAAGATAAATTTTCTTGTCTTCGCTTCTTGTATTTGTGTTTCAACGTATTGATTAAAACTAGATAAAAGGGTTACAATAGTGAATATTACCCTACTTGAACTTATTGCCTTTCATTATTATTTATTTGCCTTCCGTATTTTTCCCCTTTACCCATGTGAAAAGAGAAAAACGTTAAAGTGTGGTGTCTGAATGAATTTGTCAATTGCAGCATTAGAAAACATGAAATTAAAAGAGTTATACGAGCTTGCGAAGGAATTTAAGATTTCGTATTACAGCAAGTTAACGAAAAAAGAGCTAATCTTCTCTATCTTAAAAGCTCGAGCAGAAAAAGAAGGTTTCTTTTTCATGGAAGGCGTATTAGAAATTATTCAATCAGAAGGATTTGGATTCTTACGTCCTATCAATTATTCTCCAAGCTCAGAAGATATTTATATCTCGGCTTCGCAAATTCGTCGTTTCGATTTACGTAATGGAGATAAGGTTTCTGGTAAAGTACGACCTCCGAAAGAAAATGAGCGCTATTTTGGATTGCTACAAGTTGAAGCTGTAAATGGAGATGATCCAGACTCAGCAAAAGAGCGTGTACATTTCCCTGCATTAACACCGTTATACCCAGATCGCCAAATGAAATTGGAGACGGAAACGAAAAAGTTACCGACACGCATCATGGATTTAATCGCACCAGTTGGATTTGGACAACGTGGTTTAATTGTTGCGCCTCCAAAGGCTGGTAAAACAAGTCTGTTAAAAGAAATTGCACACAGTGTCACAACAAATCATCCGGAAGCAGAATTAATTGTACTTTTAATTGATGAGCGTCCAGAGGAAGTAACAGATATTGAACGTTCTGTTAAAGGTGATGTTGTAAGTTCTACTTTTGATGAAGTGCCAGAGAATCATATTAAAGTAGCTGAGCTTGTATTAGAGCGTGCAATGCGTCTTGTAGAACATAAAAGGGACGTTGTCATTTTAATGGATAGTATTACCCGTTTAGCGCGTGCTTACAACCTTGTTATTCCACCAAGTGGTAGAACCTTATCAGGTGGTATTGATCCAGCTGCGTTTCATAGACCGAAGCGTTTCTTCGGGGCTGCGCGTAATATCGAAGAGGGCGGTAGCTTAACGATTTTAGCAACAGCGCTTGTTGATACAGGGTCTCGTATGGATGATGTAATTTACGAGGAGTTTAAAGGAACTGGAAATATGGAACTTCACTTAGATCGCTCACTAGCTGAGCGCCGTATCTTCCCAGCGATTGATATTCGTCGCTCTGGTACGCGTAAAGAAGACCTATTAATTCCGAAAGAACATTTAGACAAGTTATGGGGTATTCGTAAAACAATGCGTGATACACCAGACTTTGTTGAAGGCTTCTTACGTAAACTTCGTCAAACAAAGACAAATGAAGAATTTTTACAAAATATTGTTGCAGACTCAAAAAGGTATGTAACCACTAAGTAAAGGGAAAAGATTGGGACTCGCTTATTTCGTAGTAAGCGAGTTTTTTTATGTTTTTAAGGGAATATTAGAGAGAGTAATATATGGGAAAAATTTTGTTTTTTGAGATGAAAATCATATTTGGGTCGAGAGCTTGAAGTGTCTTGGATTCCGAACGAGCCGCTTGCGCTTTTAATTGATATCTAGTTCCACCTCCTAGGTCCTTGCGTCTAAGAACCTTCCCCACGAGAAGATAAAAAGCATCTTCTGTGGGGAAGAACCTTAGTCACCGGGCCTGAGCAGTCGGTTCCACTTTTTGGTATATCCAGCTCCAGCGGCTAGAATGGTCGGTGGTTTCGCGTCTTCCTACGAGGCAAAGAGCGCCTCTCTGTCAGAAGCTCCAACCTCCTCCCATTCTGAACGAGCCGCTTGCGCTTTTAATTGATATCTAGTTCCACCTCCTAGGCCCTTGCGTCTAAGAACCTTCCCCACGAGAAGATAAAAAGCATCTTCTGTGGGGAAGAACCTTAGTCACCGGGCCTGAGCAGTCGGTTCCACTTTTTGGTATATCCAGCTCCAGCGGCTAGCTCTTCGTGTCTAAGAACCTCCGCTACTCAAGGTAAAAAGCACCTTTTGTGCGAGAGAACCTTAGCCAATCAGAGCTAATCGAGCCGCCTCCACTTTTAATTTTAAAAAGACAAAAACAGGTAGTTGCAAAATGGAGTTAGCCTTGTTATAATTTCATCATATGTGTTTCATCAATATAGTTGTGTAAGCAGCTGAAGATGAAAAACTCTGTTTCGAAAATGATTCAGGGCGGAAGGAGATGAAAAGAATGAAAGCAGGAATCCATCCAAATTACAATAAAGTTGTATTTATGGACACGAACACTGGCTTCAAATTCTTAAGCGGGTCTACAAAAGGCTCTAGCGAAACTGTTGAGTGGGAAGATGGTAACACTTATCCATTACTAAAAATTGAGATCAGTTCTGATTCTCACCCATTCTACACTGGACGTCAGAAGTTTGCTACTGCAGACGGACGTGTTGACCGCTTCAATAAGAAATACGGTATTAAGTAATAAAGAACATAAAACAGGCAAGTGTATGTATTCGCTTGTCTGTTTTTTTTGCGAAAATATTAAACCTTTACCCTACTTTGGATTAGGAAAGTAGATGAAAGGAGAGCTCAATGTACTTAATGAATCAAAATGGTTGGATTGAAGTGATTTGCGGGAGTATGTTTTCTGGGAAATCAGAAGAGCTCATCCGCCGTATACGCCGTACGCAATTTGCGAAACAACATGCGATTGTATTTAAACCATGTATTGATAATCGTTATAGTGAAGAAGATGTTGTATCACATAATGGATTAAAGGTTAAAGCAGTTCCTGTTTCAGCTTCAAAAGATATATTTAACCATGTAACAGAAGAAATGGATGTTATTGCAATCGATGAGGTACAATTTTTTGATGGGGACATTGTGGAAGTGGTGCAAGTATTGGCAAATCGTGGCTATCGTGTCATTGTAGCTGGATTAGACCAAGATTTCCGTGGTCTACCATTTGGACAAGTTCCTCAGCTGATGGCGATTGCTGAACATGTAACTAAATTGCAGGCAGTTTGTTCTGCATGTGGATCTCCTGCAAGTCGTACGCAACGTTTAATCGATGGAGAACCAGCGGCATTTGATGATCCAATTATTTTAGTTGGGGCTTCAGAATCGTATGAACCACGTTGCCGTCATTGTCATGCAGTACCTACAAAACAAAGATAAACGAAACTCGCTATGTAGAGCGGGTTTTTTTCGAAAATAGATGAAGATTGGTGGCCAGCTCTTCGCACAGCTAAGAACTTTAGCCAGTCAGAGCTGAGCGAGCCACCTCCGCTTTTAAATATTATCTAGCTCCAGCGGCTAGAATGGTCGGTGGTTTCGCTTCTTCCTGCGAGGCAAAGAGCGCCTCTCTGTCAGAAGCTCCAACCTCCTCCCATTCTGAGCGAGCCGCCTGCGCTTTTAAATATAATTTGCGTTTTTTTGATTAAGTACCATATACTATTTGTATTAGATACTAGGATGTAGAGGTGAATGGTGTGTTAGATCGTTTGCAAGCTGTAGAAGATCGTTATGAGAAGTTGAATGAGTTGTTAAGTGACCCAGAGGTTATTAGTGATACAAATAAGCTTCGTGAGTATTCAAAAGAGCAATCTGATATTCAGGACACGGTAGAGGTGTACCGTGAGTATAAAGATGTTCGTGAGCAATTACGAGATGCAAAAGCAATGTTAGAAGATAAGTTAGACGCTGATATGCGTGACATGGTAAAAGAAGAGGTTTCTGAATTAGAAGGACAAGAGAAAACATTATCAGAACGTCTGAAAATTTTACTTGTTCCAAAAGACCCTAATGATGATAAAAACGTTATTGTTGAGGTTCGTGGTGCTGCTGGTGGTGACGAGGCAGCTTTATTTGCTGGTGATTTATATCGTATGTATAGCCGTTATGCTGAGGTGCAAGGTTGGAAAACTGAAATTATCGAAGCGAGCTATACAGAGTTAGGTGGATATAAAGAGATTATCTTTATGATTAACGGTAAAGGTGCTTTCGCGAAGCTGAAATTCGAGAATGGTGCTCACCGTGTACAACGTGTTCCTGAAACGGAATCTGGTGGACGTATTCATACATCTACAGCAACTGTAGCTGTATTACCAGAGGCAGAAGAAGTAGAAATTAATATTCATGAAAAAGATGTTCGTGTTGATACGTTTGCTTCTAGTGGTCCTGGTGGACAAAGCGTTAATACAACGATGTCAGCGGTACGTTTAACACATTTACCGACTGGTGTAGTTGTATCTTGTCAGGATGAAAAATCACAAATTAAGAATAAAGAAAAAGCGATGAAAGTATTACGCGCACGTGTTTATGATAAGTTTAGACAAGAAGCGCAAGCTGAGTATGATCAAAACCGTAAACAAGCTGTTGGTACGGGAGATCGTTCAGAGCGTATTCGTACGTATAACTTCCCGCAAAACCGTGTTACAGACCATCGAATCGGTTTAACGATTCAAAAGCTAGATCAAATCCTACAAGGTAAGTTAGATGATTTCATCAATGCCTTAGTGATGGAAGATCAGGCTCAAAAGATGGAGGCAGCTGAGTAATGCGTGTCTATGAAGCCCTGAAATGGGCTTCTTCTTTTTTACAGGAAAATGGACGAGATGAAAATGCGGGAGAAATTGTCCTTTGTCATGTATTAAAGACGAACAGAACCGGAATGCTCATGAATATGCGTGAAGAAATAACTGCGGAACAAGAGAAAAGTTTTGCACAATTTATCCACAAGCACGTAGAAGGTATTCCGATCCAATATATGCTCGGTTATGAAATGTTTTATGGCCGATCATTCTTTGTAAATGAAGAGGTATTGATACCAAGACCGGAAACAGAGGAACTTATAGTTGGAGTGCTAGAGAGAATTGAGCGCCATTTCAGTAATGAGGAGCTTCACATAGCGGATATTGGAACAGGTAGTGGAGCGATTTCTATTACGCTCGCTTTAGAAAATAAAAATCTTCATGTGTATACAGTAGATATCGCACAGGAGTCGATTGAAGTTGCAAAAGAAAATGCAAAAAATTTAGGGGCGGATGTAACTTTCTATCACGGCGATTTACTGTCTCCGTTTTATGAAACAGGTCAGAAGTTAGATGTTGTTGTTTCCAATCCTCCGTACATACCAGAGGAAGATTGGCGTGGTCTTTCTACTGTTGTGAAGGAGCATGAGCCGAAGCGTGCGCTTGTTGGTGGGGAAGATGGACTAGATTTCTATCGTCGTTTTATGGAGGAATTGCCGAATGTATTACAGAAAAAGGCGATTGTGGCGTTTGAAATTGGTGTAGGGCAAGGTGAAGATGTGAAAGCATTATTACAGCAAACTTTCCCGCGCGCTCAAGTTGAAGTTGTATTTGACATTAATGGAAAAGATCGCATGGTATTTGCAGAGATGGAGTAAGGTTCACACCTTACTCTATTTTTTTGTGGGAAAATTTATCCTTTTCGGCAAGAAGACTCCATCTGATTTGTGTTACGGATGAAACCCAACAATTCAGGTGGAGATGAATTGCCGTCAGAAGGTAGACCAAACACCTTTGTTTCGTTCATAACAATTTTTTAAAGGGAGCATTTGTTCTTTTTTGTCTTACGATATAATCTGTCGTAGATAAGGAGGGAATAGATTGTACGACAACGAAATTGGATAATAATAATCATTCGGTTACTTGAACCAAAAGGAATTACGATGAAGACCATGTTCACATTTTGTTCCGTTCAGTTCCAAATATTGATTTATCAAAAGCGATTAACAGTTACAAAAGTGTTAGTTCTTGTCTCGTGAAACGAGATTTCCTAAGATAAAACATTATCTTAGGAAAGAAATAATTTTAATAAACTCTCTGAGAAAGGTGGTGAAAACAATGGCTAAAAAGAAAGCAGTGAAAGTATTACGAAAACAAAAGAAAAGAGAAACCATACAACGATTCACTCAAAAACAGAATATAGGACGAGCTTGCCTTACTGCAAAAGAATTCCGCTTACTGCAACGCATGTCACATAGTTCAAAAGCGTTGCGAAATGTTGGGTTGTACACGATTAAACAAAGTTATTTGAACCATAATAAAATGGCTACTGTAAAAGAAGTGGATACTGCCATGCAAATCGATATGAACTACTGGGGCATTCAATCAAACTCTGTTCAAGCGATTCGTAGAGCCTTATTTACAGAAATAAAAAGCTTTTTTAAAGCATTGGAACAGTGGAAGAAAAAACCTGAAACTTTCACAGGTCGTCCTAAGTTTCCGAATTATTCTCGTCCAACTGACAAACGAATTATTGAAATCTATCAAGTTCCAAAAGTGGATGATAACGGGTATTGGATGATTCCGATGAATGTTGCATTTAGAAAAAAATTCGGTTCCATTAAAATACGTATGCCTAAAAACTTAAGAAATAAAAAAATCTCCTACATTGAGATTGTACCGAAGCAAAAAGGTCGGTTCTTTGAGGTGCATTACACATATGAAATGCACGTTTCTCAAATGAAGAAACAATCCACGACTACTAGTAACGCTTTGAGTTGCGATTTAGGTGTAGATAGATTATTAAGTTGCGTAACAAATACAGGTGATGCATTTTTAATTGATGGGAAAAAATTAAAATCCATTAACCAGTACTTCAACAAAATGATACGTAATCTGCAACTGAAAAATGTGGAAAATGGACTTTCTAAACGAGTTGTAACGAACAAAATGGCCGTACTTTGGCATAAACGAGAAAGACAAATAAATGGTTATATTTCACAAACTGTAGGCCTGTTGTTCAAAAAAGTGAAAGCATGCAACATAGATACGGTTGTCGTAGGGTATAACGCTGGTTGGAAACAAAAATCTGATATGGGGAAAAAGAATAATCAAAAATTTGTGCAAATCCCATTTCATAAACTGATTGCAGCAATTGAGAATAAATGTGTAAAAGCAGGTATCCGATTTTTGAAACAAGAAGAAAGCTATACTTCAAAAGCTAGTTTCCTAGATAAAGATCCGATTCCAGTTTGGTCTAAGGAGGATAGAACACATTATCTCTTTAGTGGCAAACGAATCACTCGTGGTCTGTACCAAAGTAAAGCAGGAACATGTATCCATGCTGATATTAATGGTGCATTGAATACATTGCAAAAATCAAGAGTTGTAGAATTGGATGACAATCTCAAAGTGAAAACGCCGATTCTATTAGAAGTGCAAAAACGTAAGGCTGTTGCTTCGCGCATAGCTTAGTGGGTGCGTCAACCATCCATGTGCACTCGACTTATCGGGGCTTGTAGCACACGCCGGGTTCATCTGAGTGGTGGCTTCTTCCATAAGGAAGAATTGCTCTTTTTCGAAAGGGTGGTGCAAGTGGGAAAACAATAGTTCGTTGCCAGTACCAACCAAAAACATACTTGGGGTGTTACCGTAAGGTGGCATGAATTCTAGAGCGTCAAACTGTCTAGCGATAGATGAAAAGACCTAGAGTTCTAACTCAAGCCCCCATTGAAACGCTTCATCTCAGTGGGGGGAGTTGACATAGATTTTGAATTTAATAGTTTAGAAAGATGAAAGTCTGTCCACACTGTTTCTAGAGGGGACGGTGGAGGAAATGAAAAAACAAGTTATTGCTTATTTTCTTTTATTATTAATTGGTGCACAGTTACTTGTGCAGTTTGGATATATGAAAGCTGATGCAAAAGGGCCTACTGTTATTCCGAAAGAGGCCGTTCGATTACGTATTTTAGCTAATAGTGATTCCGATAAAGATCAGGCATTAAAACGTAAAGTACGTGATGAAGTGAAAGCGCAAATTGATGGATGGGTAGCGGATTTAACGTCATTTGAAGAAGCTCGAAAAGTAATTCAAAATCATATTCCTGAAATTGAAAAGACAGTGGAGAATACGCTGAAAAGAGAAGGAAGTAAAGAGGCGTTTCAAGTGAAATTCGGTAAGAATGTGAAGTTTCCTACAAAGGTATATGGGAATTTTATTTATCCGGCAGGAGAATATGAAGCGGTACTTATTACAATTGGAAAAGGTGAAGGTGCAAACTGGTGGTGTGTATTATTTCCACCGATGTGTTTCTTAGATTTTTCAAGTGGTACAGCTGTAAGGAAAGAAGAACATGTTGTGAAAGCTGAATCTCCTGAAGAGGAGCAGGTGAGACAACCAGATGAGGAAGTAGTGGATGTACCGGAGAAGAAAGAGGATAAGGTGAAAGAAACGAAAGTAGTAAAGCCGGAAAAAGCTGAAAAAGTAACAGCCCAGGAAAAGAAAGTAGTAAAACACGAAACGCAAGTAGAAGAACAGCCTGTAAAAAAAGTAGAAACAAAAGCTGTGGAAAAAGCGGAGAAACCTGTGGAGCAAAAACAAGAAAAGCAAAATGAGTATGTAACAGTAGATGAGGAAGAAGAAAAACCAGAGGTTAAATTATTTATCGTCGAAGCTTTTACAGCTTTATTCTCTAAATAGTACTATTAATAAATCCTTCCTCATATATATCAATGAGGAGGGATTTACTATGAAGAACGTGTATTTTGCTACGAAAGCAGATGTAGAAAGATTGCATTCTTTTTTCGGACAAGCTAATAAAAAAGATGATAAAATAAATGAGTTGTACGCACAATTTATGATCTTGGAAGAGGCGGGAGAAATACGAGCGGTAATTGGATATGAACAAAGTGAAGAAAATGCACTTATCCGTTCTTGTTTATTCACACCTAATGTGGATAAACAGACTTTCTTATATTTTTTTGAGATGTTTTTGCAGTATATGAAAGAAAAAGATATTCGACAATTGTACTTACTCACAAATCATCCACAATCTGTGACAATCTTTCAGTTTTTTAACTTTGTCATTATAGAGAAAGAGAAAGTGCCAGAGGGAATTCGACAGTTAGAACACTTTTGTAAAAATATAAAAGAGCTAAATGCAATAATACTAAATTGTCAGCTATTCACAAAGTTATCCACGGATTAACAAGGTTTATCCACATTTTGTGGATAAACCTTGTTTGTCTTTTGGATAAATCTCATAGTAAACTAAAAATAGACAAGTATTTCATGGTAGAAAAGGACGTGGGAAAAAATGCATACAAATATGTGGATTGTGGATAATGTTGTGGAAAGAAAAAAATATTATCCACAATTAAAAGAAGCAGCGAGATTATTAAGAGAAAATGAAGCGGTGGCCTTCCCGACAGAAACGGTATATGGGTTAGGAGCAAACGCAATGGATGATGAAGCGATAGCGAAAATTTTTGAAGCAAAAGGGAGACCGAGCGATAATCCACTGATTGTCCACATAGGAACAAAATCTCAGTTAGATGGTATTGTAAGAGAAATTCCGCCGGTTGCAGAAAAGTTAATGGAACATTTTTGGCCAGGACCATTAACAATCATTTTACCGAGAAAAAAAGGGATTTCAGAGAGGGTTACGGCAGGACTTAATACAGTCGGAGTGAGGATGCCGGATCATCCAGTAGCGCTCGCTCTTCTTGAAGAGGCAAACGTGCCTGTTGCGGCACCGAGTGCGAATCGTTCAGGACGCCCAAGTCCAACGTTAGCTTCTCATGTATATGAAGATTTAAATGGAAAAATTGCTGGTATTGTTGATGGCGGGGCAACAGGAGTAGGAGTTGAATCAACTGTAATTGATTGTACGAGCGAGGTTCCGACGATTTTACGTCCAGGTGGGATTACGAAGGAGCAATTAGAAGCAGTGATAGGAAATGTTTCTTTAGATCCAGCTTTAAAGGATGAGAAAGAAAAACCGAAATCACCTGGAATGAAATATACACATTATGCACCGAAAGCGCCACTTAGTATTGTTGAAGGGTCCCGTGAGTTTATTCAACGTATTGTGGATGAAAAGAAGAAAGAAGGGTTTAAAGTAGGTGTATTAACGACAGAAGAGTATCAGCATGTGTATAGTGCAGATGTTGTATTGTCTTGTGGTGTGCGAAGCGATTTAGCCAGCGTTGCGACTAAGTTATATGATGTGCTTAGAACGTTTGATGCAAGTGAAGTAGATGTTATTTTTAGTGAATCATTCCCGAATGAAGGCATAGGAAATGCAATTATGAACCGTTTAACAAAAGCTGCGGGACATCAGATTATTATTGAATGATAATGTACCTTTAGCAAACAGAATATTTCTCCTTGGATAAGCATATTGTGAAGTAGCACGTCCGAGGGGGGATATGAATGACACTTGAACAATTAATACCTTTAATAATTATGGCATTCGCCCTGGGGATGGATGCATTTTCAGTGAGCCTCGGTATGGGGATGGTAACATTAAAGTTAAGACAAATCCTTTATATCGGTATGACGATTGGGATATTTCATATTATTATGCCATTTATCGGAATGGTACTAGGACGTTTTCTATCAGAGAGGTATGGGGATTTCGCGAATTTTGCAGGAGCTATTTTATTAATTGGACTAGGGTTTTATATCGTATATTCGTCTATTTTAGAAGGGGAAGAGATTAGAACTGCTCCAATTGGAATTAGTTTATTTGTATTTGCATTTGGTGTTAGTATAGATAGTTTTTCAGTAGGGCTTAGTCTTGGAATTTACGGAGCAGAGACAATTATTACGATATTACTGTTCGGACTAATAAGTATGTTATTAGCTTGGATGGGTTTATTGCTTGGTAGCCATGCCAAAAATATGCTTGGCACATACGGTGAAATAGTAGGTGGTATTATTCTTGTTGGGTTTGGATTGTATCTCCTTTTTCCTATATAATTTTATATGAAGGTGGAGAACATGAATAGGTTGCTGGAATGGTATGTCGTATTTATAACTTTTTTTCCAAGGTGGTTACGTAGGCTTATCTTTTGGGGCATTATTTTACAAATTGCGGTTTTAGGTTGGGTTAAATTGATTCGTGAATGGTGAGTTAATTCCTTTCTATGCATTTGAATACAATACTCCACAAATATAGAAAGGGTGGTACAAATGACGAGATTAAAGCAAGGTTTTGGTATTATTATTAGTTTTTTTGTTTTTTGGTTTAGTATGCTCGGTGTACAAATGTTTGCTGAGTTTTTAGATATCGAATCATTAAAATTTGTTGCAGGAAAATCGGAGGCGGCGCGTGCATTTTATTCACCGTATCCATTTTTAATTGTTTTCCTTATTACGTTACTTTCCTTATATTTCTTTGTAATAAAGCTGGGTAGATCTAAAAAAGAGAAATTACCTGCATTAGAGGAGAAGAAGGAAGAATTACAGTGAAAAAATCCCCCGCTTTAAGCGGGGGATTTTATGTTTGAGTGATGAAGCTGAAGCTTTTAGGTGGTACGGCTAGAATGGTCGGTGGCTTCGCGCCTTCCTGCGAGGCAAAAAGCGCCTCTACGTCAGGAGCTCCATCCCCCTCTCATTCTGAGCGAGCCGCTTGCGCTTTTAGTTGTATCCAGCTTCAGCGGCCAGAATCTCCGGCCATTTCGCTCTCTCGCTCGAAGCAAAAAGCGCTTCAAGGTCGAGAGCTTGAAGTGCCCTGCGATTCTGAACGAGCCGCTTGCGCCTTTAAAGTGGCCTCACTAATTCAAATTGTTCTCCTAGTTTTGCGTAGTTGTGTCCTGCTAGGCGGCTTATTGGTTTTAGTTCTTCGGCGTGAATTCGGCCGTTTTCGTATAAGTGTTCTGCGACGTGGAAGCGAACGACACGGCCAATTAGTAGATCACAAGCTGGTGAGTCTTCGGTTCCGCCGAGCGGGATAGCGCGTTCTAATACGCACTCCATTCGAATGTTTGCTTCTTTCACTCCTGGTACTGAAATGACATCACTGTCGATTGGTGTTAGTTTTGCTAATTCGATTTCACTTTCGTTAGGAGGTAGGTTGGCTGCTGTTTCATTGATCGCTTCTACGTAAGATTCATCAGAAATATGTACGACAAATTCCCCTTTTTCGATTGCATTTCGGGAAGTGTCTTTCGGTCTTCCTTCTTTGCGTTGTACGGAAACCGAGATAAGTGGTGGATTGGCAGCGACGATATTGAAATAACTATATGGCGCACCGTTCAATACACCATCTTTAGTTACAGAAGTAACGAATGCAACAGGACGTGGAATGATACTTCCTGTTAGTAATTTGTAATTATCTTTTTCGGTTTGTTCGTTTGGATTAATGGATAACATGTTGTAATCCCCTTTCTAAATATGAATACTTATTGTTTGTTTACAAGATATCAATGGGAATCTCCTGCTGAAAATAATATTTTTTTGATGATGTGAAAAAGAGATTACCTCAATTTGAAGTAATCTCTTTTTAGGTAAATATCTCGAAATAGAGATAAATATTAAAGTAAAACGTATGCGCCAGGACCGATTAAAGCTACACCAACTGCAACGGCGATTAAAATTAAATTATATTCAAATCCGTCTTGTGTTACCCAGTAACCATTTTTTCCGTGAACAGTGAAGATTGCCATTAACATTGTTCCAACGATAAATAATGAACCAATTACAGTGAAAATACCTGCTGCGAATAAGAAACCACCTAATAGTTCAGTTGCGCCAGCCATAAATGCCATAAATACACCAGGGCGTAAACCGATTGATTCCATCCAGCCGCCTGTTCCTTTCAGCCCGTAGCCACCAAACCAACCAAATAATTTTTGAGCACCGTGACCCATGAATGTAATTCCTATAATAAGACGAATAATAAGAAGACCGATATCCATCATTTTAAAAACCTCCTAAAAGTTATTAACTTATCTTATGTAAGTAATAATAAAATAGTTACTTACTTTAGTCAAGTGGATTTCAACAAAAATTTGAAAGAAGTTTTACAAATTAACAACAAAAAATAAAATGTAGTAAAGACCTCTAGACAAGTAAGTGAAAAAAAGAGAAAATATAAGTAGAAGTTAACTTCTTATTGTTATTCAGACAATCAGAATTGACTGGAATTTTGTGAGGCGCTACAATAAGAGTCTAGTAGTAATGACATGATTTATTTCGAAAGCGTTTTTACAGTATAACATTCGAAGTATGAAGTCTTACGTGTATTTCGATCTTGAATAGAGATTGCCCTATAAACTTTTAGGTAAATTATAAGGAGGACTATCCTATGTTTAAAAAATTATTCGGTTTTGGTTCAAAAACAAATGAAGAAACAATCGTAGCTCCATTAACTGGAGCAGTGAAAAATATTGAAGAAGTACCAGATCCAGTATTCGCTGGTCGTATGATGGGTGACGGTGTTGCAATCGATCCTACTGAAGGTGTAGTTGTATCTCCAGTTGATGGTGAAATCGTACAATTATTCCACACGAAACATGCTATTGGAATTAAAGCGAAAAACGGTACAGAAATTTTAATCCACGTTGGATTAGAAACTGTAAAAATGGAAGGTGAAGGTTTCGAAGCTCACGTTTCTGAAGGACAAGCTGTAAAAGCTGGAGATAAATTAATCTCATTCGACTTAGAATTAATTCGTGAAAAAGCGAAAAGCACAATTACTCCAATCGTTATTACAAACACAGATGCAGCTGAGTCTATTAAGACAACTGTAGGTGTAACAGCTACAAAAGGTTCAACAGAAGTAATGAAAGTTACAATGAAATAATTATTGTATGAAAGGAATCTGTTTCGTATGAAATGGATTCCTTATTTTGTTTCGTAGTGTGTTCATTATGTATGGTAAATACTTTGGGCGCTTGGAAATAGGGTTTCACATATACGTGGATAAGGCGCATTTTTCTTAGAAAAAATATAAGAGAAATGCGCCTTTCGTATATTCACATTTCTTTTGTTCTATTCTAATGTACGTTATGATAAATGGTAGGAAACAGAAAAAAAGGGGTGGGTTTAGATGAAACGGGTGTTATTTGTTTGCACTGGAAATACATGCCGTAGTCCGATGGCTGAGGCTTTGCTTCGTCATTATGGAGAAGGTAAATTTGAAGTGCAATCTGCTGGTGTTTTCGCCTATCCTGGAAGCGATGCGTCGGTACATGCAAAGGAAGCCCTAGCTGAAAAAGGAATTGTAATCGATCATGCTGCACAGCAGGTAAACGATACGTTGGTTGATTGGGCGGATATTGTAGTAACAATGACGGAAAATCATAAGCAAATTGTACTTGGGCATTATCCGAGTGTTGAAAAGAAATTGGATACATTATATGGATTAACTGAGGGTGTAAGTAAGGATATTTCAGATCCATTTGGCGAATCGCTTTCTATTTATAAAGAAACGTTAGAAGAGATGGAAAAACTTGTACAAACTTTACTGAAAAAACATTCAGAAGGTTGATGTTTCGTGTATAATACGATATTGGAGATCACTTCGTTCCATTAAGGTAGCGAGTGTGAAATGAAGATAATTGATTGAAACTTTGGAGGGGTAAAAATGAAAGTAGTAGTAGCATCTGATCACGGCGGTATGAATATCCGTAAAGAACTTGTAAGTTTATTAGAAGAGTTAAATATTGAATATATTGATTTAGGTTGTGAATGTGAAGCTGGTTCTGTTGATTACCCTGATTTTGCGTTTCCAGCAGCAGAAATGGTCGCAAATGGTGAAGTGGATCGTGGCATTTTAGTTTGCGGGACAGGCATTGGTATGTCAATCGCAGCAAACAAAGTAAATGGTATTCGTTGTGCATTAGTTCATGATACTTTCAGTGCGAAAGCGACGAGAGAGCATAATGACACTAACATGTTAGCAATGGGCGAGCGTGTAATTGGAGCTGGTCTAGCGCGTGATATCGCAAAAATTTGGCTAACAACTGACTATGAAGGTGGCCGTCATGAAAACCGCGTAGGAAAAATTAAAACGTATGAAACAAAGTAATAGATTCTAACTATAAGTATTATGAAATATAATTTGGTGAACCAACCTGTGAAAGGAAGAGGCGTAATGACAGAAATCGTAAAGGTAAGAGAACAGCTGCAAATGTCGCTTTCTGATTTCCAAGAACAAGCCACGCTGCAAAGAGGCCAAATTTTTGTAGTGGGGTGTAGCACGAGCGAAGTGCTAGGTGAAAGAATTGGAACATCAGGAACGATGGAAGTGGCAGAGGCGATTTTTTCTGAATTAAAACAATTTCAAGAGCGAACAGGTATTGAATTGGCGTTTCAATGTTGCGAGCATTTAAATCGTGCTTTAGTAGTTGAGAGAGATGTAGCGATGAAATATCAATTTGAAATTGTAACAGTTACGCCTGTTAGATCAGCAGGTGGTGCATTAGCGACGTATGCGTATCACAATTTTAAAGATCCGGTAGTAATTGAGTTTATTACAGCAGATGCAGGAATGGATATCGGCGATACATTTATCGGTATGCATTTAAAGCATGTAGCTGTACCGGTTCGTACAAGTGTGAAGGAAATAGGAAGTGCGCATGTAACGATGGCGAAAACACGTGGGAAACTAATAGGCGGAGCACGTGCTGTTTATGCGGCAAACGAAGAAGCTATTCCTTGCCGTTAAACATGAAAAATTATAAAGTCTTATAACAGCTTTATATCGAAAGTTAAAAGGTATGTAGTCTGACTTTATAATAGAAGAAAGAAAAGACCAATTTTGGTCTTTTTTTTTCTTTTATGATATAGAAAGTCATGTTAGAATGTAGTTGAAAACATGAAGGTTCGAAAGAATTACAACCTGAATTTTCGTTTTTTCTGAATAAATGAGAAAAAACTATTGGGAATTGATGTAATTCGTTCAGAAAAGGGGGATTTTGGTGGATCATTTAAAACGTCAAGATGAAAAGGTATTTGCTGCAATTGAGGCAGAACTAGGAAGACAGCGTTCAAAGATTGAGTTAATTGCTTCGGAAAACTTCGTAAGTGAAGCAGTAATGGAGGCGCAAGGTTCTGTTTTAACGAATAAGTATGCTGAAGGATATCCTGGAAAACGTTACTATGGTGGTTGTGAACACGTAGACGTAGTAGAAGATATCGCACGTGATCGCGCGAAAGAAATTTTCGGCGCAGAGCATGTAAATGTTCAACCACATTCTGGTGCACAAGCGAACATGGCAGTATACTTCACGATTTTAGAGCAAGGCGATACAGTACTTGGTATGAATTTATCTCATGGTGGTCACTTAACACACGGAAGCCCTGTTAACTTCAGTGGAGTACAATATAATTTCGTAGAGTATGGCGTGGATGCTGAATCTCACCGTATTAATTACGATGATGTATTAGCAAAAGCGAAAGAACATAAACCAAAATTAATCGTTGCAGGTGCAAGTGCATATCCTCGTGTTATCGATTTCAAACGATTCCGTGAGATTGCAGATGAAGTGGGTGCATACTTTATGGTTGATATGGCACATATCGCTGGTTTAGTAGCTGCTGGTTTACATCCAAACCCAGTACCACATGCACATTTCGTTACAACGACAACACATAAAACATTACGTGGTCCACGTGGTGGTATGATTTTATGTGAAGAGCAATTTGCAAAACAAATTGATAAATCAATCTTCCCTGGTATTCAAGGTGGTCCACTTATGCACGTAATTGCTGCAAAAGCTGTTGCATTTGGTGAGACACTACAAGATGAGTTTAAAACATATGCACAAAATATCATTAATAATGCGAACCGCTTAGCTGAAGGTCTTCAAAAAGAAGGACTTACACTTGTTTCTGGCGGAACAGACAATCATTTAATCTTGATTGATGTTCGTAACTTAGAAATTACAGGTAAAGTAGCAGAGCACGTATTAGATGAAGTTGGTATTACAGTGAACAAAAATACAATTCCATTTGAAACAGCAAGCCCATTTGTAACAAGCGGCGTACGTATCGGTACAGCAGCTGTAACATCTCGTGGTTTCGGTTTAGAAGAAATGGATGAAATTGCGGCACTTATTGCTTATACATTAAAAAATCATGAGAATGAAGTTGCATTAGAAGAAGCAAGTAAGCGTGTAGAAGCGTTAACGAGCAAATTCCCAATGTATACAGATCTATAATAGATTGAAAAAGACTGCTGAAACGTAATTGTTTTGGCAGTCTTTTTTGTGGACATATATTATTTTTAAAGTATGTATACAAATGATGAATAAATTTTGGCGATATAATGAAGGATACAGCTCCCATAATTGGTAAAGATACTAGATAGATTCATTCTAATTCACGATTTTACCAAATTTGCCCTTGAATATTAGTAGCGTTTTCTTTACAATCGTAAATAGTGCAAAAAAGCGTGTAAACGCATGAATATCATCTAAAGGAGAGATTCACATGGGAAAACTGTATGTATTTGATCACCCGTTAATTCAACATAAGATTACATATATTCGCGATAAGAATACAGGTACAAAAGATTTTCGTGAATTAGTGGACGAAGTAGCAAGCTTAATGGCTTTCGAAATTACTCGCGACCTTCCACTTCAAGACATTGAAATTGAAACACCTGTAAGCAAAGCGACAACAAAAGTGATCGCTGGTAAAAAACTTGGTTTAATTCCGATTTTACGTGCAGGTTTAGGAATGGTTGATGGAATTCTGAAATTAATTCCAGCAGCAAAAGTAGGACACGTTGGTTTATACCGTGATCCTGAAACATTGCAACCGGTAGAATACTATGTGAAACTTCCAACGGATGTAGAAGAGCGTGACTTTATCGTACTAGATCCAATGCTAGCAACAGGTGGTTCTGCGGCTGAAGCAATTAATTCTCTGAAAAAGCGCGGTGCAAAGAACATTAAATTAATGTGTATCGTAGCTGCTCCAGAAGGAGTAAAAGTAGTACAGGAAGAGCATCCTGATGTTGATATTTATATAGCAGCATTAGATGAGAAGTTAAATGACCATGGTTATGTAGTTCCAGGTCTTGGTGATGCTGGTGACCGTTTATTCGGAACGAAGTAAGACAACAGACGAGAGGGGGATTCCCCTCTCGTTTTTTTTTCGCCCTCAGCGCACGGGGGAGGGGGAGATAAATATACAGGGTATATACAACATAAGTTATATACACATCACATATAATATAGAAGTCTTACGTCTAGAGAACACTATATTATGGAAGGAAAGCGCTATATCTTAAAAATATAATAGTGACAAACTTGTGAACATTTTCTTCTATTATAAAGAGGGAACTGTTAGAAATTGCATATCTCTAGCCAGTATTTAGAAGGGGAACGTTTTCATTTTTGGGAGGAAATGCCTAATACTCAAATTTTTTGATTTTTTACGATTTCTCGTTGACACTGTTAATACCCTATTGTATGCTAACAACGGGGATAGATGGTAGGGCTTTCAGTGACAAAAATGCATCTATTCCGTGACGAAAATGTAAACTTTTTATTTTGTATAGAATTTATGCAGAAAAATGAGTTATTATTAACACATCGTGAATGAGGTTACATATTGGAGGGATGAATCCTTGCAAAAAAACGATCGCAGCCATATAAAAGCGTATGCTTTAATGTCAGGAATACTTGCTCAGTTAGTTGGTTCTATTCTTATTGGAATCTTTGGTGGGCAATGGATTGATAATAAGGTTGGAACGTTTCCGTTGTTTCTTATTATAGGGTTATTACTCGGGTTAGGAACAGGGGTATACGCAATGATTCGACTCATTCAACATTACTATTCGGGAGAGCAATGATGATAGACGTACATGGACTTGTCCAAAGACAAAAGAAATATATGTACTACTTGCTTGCGCTTCTAGTGCTAGGATGGGGAATTACCTCTTACAAGGATGTATTTCTTGGGCTGATTATCGGAACGATTTTCAGTTTTCTTAGTTTGCGCATCATTGCACGTAGAACAGACAAGCTATTAGATCGCGTAACAAATGGAGAAAACGTGAAGTTTAAGGCGACAGCGGTAAGTACATATTCAAGATTCGCCACGATTGGATTATTAATTTTATTTGCAGCCAAATATCAAGAGTTAATTGCGATGTGGGGCTTAGGTGTAGGATTGCTGACAGGATACCTTGTCATGATCATAGATTTTCTTTATTTAGAGTATACGAGCAGGGAAGAGAGGTGAATTACTAGTGGAACACGGTAAATTAGTTGAATTTCTAGGTTTAACGTTCGATTTGTCATCAGTTATGATGGTTACTGTAGCAGCAGTTATTGTTTTCTTAATCGCTGTTATCGGAACTCGCAGCTTAGCGCTTCGCCCAACCGGAATGCAAAATTTCATGGAATGGGTGTTTGACTTCGTGAAAGGGATTATCAATAGTACGATGGACTGGAAAACAGGTGGACGTTTCTTAACGCTTGGCGTTACGCTTATCATGTTTATCATCGTATCGAACTTCCTTGGTTTACCATTCATGTATTCAACAGTTGAGGCTGGCGAACATATTGCATGGTGGAGATCACCAACGTCTGATCCAGCAGTTGCATTAACATTAGCCGTGATGGTAGTTACCCTCACCCATTATTATGGAATTAAGATGAAGGGTACGAAAGAATATGCTAAAGGTTATTTCCAACCTATGAAATTCTTATTCCCATTAAAGGTTATTGAGGAGTTTGCTAACACATTAACGTTAGGTCTTCGTTTGTTTGGTAACATTTATGCAGGTGAAATCTTATTAGGATTACTTGCTAAGTTAGGCGGAGCATCATTCCTTGGAGCATTAGGTGCACTTGTACCGATGTTAGCATGGATGGGATTCAGTGTATTCGTTGGATCAATCCAGTCATTTATTTTCGTAATGTTAACGATGGTTTATATGGCTCATAAAGTAAGCCATGACCATTAATATAATTTAAGTAAGAAAAAATTTATTTTTTTATAATACAAAGGAGGACAAATTAAATGAGTTTAGGTGTAATCGCAGCTGCAATTGCAATTGGTTTATCAGCATTAGGTGCAGGTATTGGTAACGGTCTTATCGTATCACGTACAATCGAAGGTGTTGCTCGTCAACCAGAATTAAAAGGCGCACTTCAAACAATTATGTTCATCGGGGTTGCATTAGTTGAGGCACTTCCAATTATCGGTGTAGTTATTGCTTTCATCGTAATGAACAAATAAGGGAGACTCCCCTTACATAGATGGCGAAGAGTGTTTTTCCGAACTTTCTTCGCCATTGCTTTATGAACGAAATGTATGTCTTTTTTTTTCATAGGATCAATTTAGATATTTTGAAGGGAGTGAATCCTTGTGCCAACTTTATTATTAGGTGCTTCCATTCCATTTGGAACGATTGCTTATACATTGTTCATTTTCTTACTTCTATTAGTAATGCTACGCAAATTTGCGTGGGGTCCTTTAATGGGAATTATGAAAGAACGTGAAGAGCATGTTACTAATGAAATCGACGCTGCAGAAAGAAGTAACACTGAAGCGAAGAAGTTAGTAGAAGAACAACGTGAAATGTTAAAACAATCGCGTGTTGAAGCACAAGAGTTAATCGAAAGAGCGAAAAAACAAGCTGTGGATCAAAAAGATGTTATTGTTGCTGCTGCGAAAGAAGAAGCAGAATCAATTAAAACATCTGCTGTACAAGAAATTCAACGCGAAAAAGAGCAAGCGATTGCTGCTTTACAAGAACAAGTCGCTTCTTTATCTGTTCAAATTGCTTCTAAAGTAATTGAAAAAGAGTTAAAAGAAGAAGATCAAGTGAAGTTAATTCGCGATTATATTAAAGAAGTAGGAGAAGCGCGATGAGCAATGGGATTGTAGCAAAACGTTATGCTGTCGCTCTTTTCAAAATTGCAAAAGAAAAACACGTATTAGAAATGTTTGAAGAGGAATTACGCCTTGTACAAAACGTTTATGTAAAGAACGGAGAACTACATAGCTTTTTAACGCAACCGAACATTTCAAAAGAGCAGAAGAAAACGTTTCTTGCAAACGTATTCGCATCTGTTTCTGAATCTATTTTAAATACGTTATATATTTTAATTGATAACAAGCGTATTGATATTCTACCTGAAATTGCAGATGAATATGTTGTTCTTGCTAATGAAGAACGTAACGTAGCGGATGCAACTGTATATTCTATTCGTCTTCTATCAGAAGAAGAAAAACTTAACGTTGCAGAAGCATTTGCAAAAAAAACAGGAAAAGATGCAATTCGCGTGAAAAATGTTGTAGATGAAGATTTACTAGGCGGCATTAAAGTACGTATTGGAAATCGCATTTACGACGGAAGCTTACAAGGAAAATTAGCACGTATTCAGCGTGAATTAATGAAGAATAGATAGGGGTGAAGCACATGAGCATCAGAGCTGAGGAAATTAGCGCACTGATAAAGCAACAAATCGAGAACTATCAGTCTGAAATCGAAGTTAGTGATGTTGGTACAGTTATCCAAGTTGGTGACGGTATCGCACGTGCTCATGGTCTTGATAACGTTATGGCTGGTGAACTTGTAGAGTTCTCTAACGGCGTTATGGGACTAGCACAAAACTTAGAGGAAAACAACGTAGGTATCATTATCTTAGGACCTTACACAGAAATCCGTGAAGGTGACGAAGTTCGTCGTACTGGTCGCATTATGCAAGTACCAGTAGGAAAAGAACTAATCGGTCGTGTTGTAAACCCATTAGGTCAACCAGTTGATGGTTTAGGCCCAATCAATACAACAAACACTCGTCCAATCGAAAGTCCAGCACCAGGTGTAATGGATCGTAAATCTGTTCATGAGCCACTTCAAACAGGTATTAAAGCGATCGATGCTCTTGTACCAATTGGCCGTGGTCAACGTGAGTTAATCATCGGTGACCGTCAAACAGGTAAAACAGCAGTTGCACTTGATACAATCATTAACCAAAAAGATGAAGATATGGTTTGTATCTATGTAGCTATCGGACAAAAAGAATCAACTGTACGTAACGTAGTAGAAACACTACGTAAGCACGGTGCATTAGATTACACAATCGTTGTAACTGCATCAGCTTCTCAACCAGCTCCATTATTATACCTAGCTGCTTATGCTGGTGTAACAATGGGTGAAGAGTTCATGTACAATGGTAAACACGTATTAGTAGTATATGATGACTTATCTAAACAAGCAGCGGCTTACCGTGAGCTTTCATTACTATTACGTCGTCCTCCAGGTCGTGAAGCATATCCAGGGGATGTATTCTACTTACATTCTCGTTTATTAGAGCGTGCAGCAAAATTAAGTGATGCAAGAGGCGGCGGTTCTTTAACTGCACTACCTTTCATCGAAACACAAGCAGGGGACGTATCAGCTTACATCCCAACCAACGTAATCTCTATTACGGATGGACAAATCTTCTTGCAATCTGACCTATTCTTCTCTGGCGTACGTCCAGCGATCGATGCGGGTACTTCTGTATCTCGTGTAGGTGGATCTGCTCAGATTAAAGCAATGAGTAAAGTATCAGGTACACTTCGTCTTGACCTTGCATCTTACCGAGAGTTAGAAGCGTTCGCTCAGTTCGGTTCTGACCTTGATAAAGCAACACAAGCGAAATTAAACCGTGGTGCTCGTACAGTTGAGGTATTAAAACAAGGATTACACAAACCGTTACGTGTAGAGAAACAAGTTATCATTCTTTACGCTTTAACACGTGGATTCCTAGATGATATCCCAGTAGTAGATATCACTCGTTTCGAAGAAGAATTCCATGCTTGGTTAGATTCAAATGCAGCTGACTTATTAAGCGAAATTCGCACAACTAAGAAACTTGCGGATGACGACAAATTTGCAGCAGCAATTAACGGATTTAAAAAAGTATTCGTAGCTTCTGAATAATAATTAAAAGTGAAGTCGACTGTTCAGCCCCATCGGCTAAGGTTCTTTCACACAAAAGGTGCTTTCTACCTTTTGGTGGGGAAGGTTCTTAGACGAAAGGGGCTAGGAGACGGAACTAGATAAATAAAAGCGGAAGCGGCTCGTCCTGAATGTGAGGCGGTTTTTGCCTCGTAGGAAGAAGTGAAGCCACCGAGCATTCAAGCCGCTGGAGCTAGATCATATAAAGGCATCTCAGCTTTTGAGATTGCTGACGGTTATGTAAAGGAAAAGAGTAGGTGCACCTATTCTTTTCCTTCAATCATGAGCAAGAATATCTTGCAACGTAGATTAGGAAGAGGATTCTTACTAATCGTGCCAACTTCCGGAAAAAAGGTGGTGAAAACCTGTGGCATCTTTACGCGATATAAAAGCGAAGATTAACTCGACAAAGAAAACGAGTCAAATTACGAAAGCGATGGAGATGGTATCTGCATCTAAGTTAAACCGTGCAGAGCAAAATGCTAAATCTTTCGTTCCGTATATGGAAAAGATTCAAGAAGTAGTAGCGAGCATTGCGCAAGGAAGTAAAGGGATTAATCATCCAATGCTAAATGCGCGTCCTGTAAAGCGTACAGGATACATCGTTATTACATCTGATCGCGGACTAGCAGGTGGTTATAACAGTAACGTATTACGTACAGTAAGTAACGTAATTCGTGAACGTCATAATATGGATTCAAACCAATATTCAATTATTGTGCTTGGACGACTAGGACGTGATTATTTAAAACGTCGCGGCTTTAACATCATTGATGAAGTAGTTGGATTATCTGACCACCCATCATTTGTTGATATTAAAGATATTGCTTCTCGAGCAATTGCGATGTTCGCAGATGGTGCTTATGATGAGCTGTACATTTACTACAATCATTATGTAAGTAAAATTTCACAAGAAGTAACGGAGAATAAAATTTTACCGCTTACGGATGTGGCGTCTGACAAACCGACGACAGCTTATGAATTCGAACCTTCTGAAGAAGAAATTTTAAAAGTATTATTGCCACAATACGCAGAAAGCTTAGTGTACGGTGCATTACTAGACGGTAAAGCAAGTGAGCACGCGGCGCGTATGACAGCAATGAAGAGTGCTACAGACAACGCAATGGAAGTTATCGATTCACTTACACTTTCATTCAACCGTGCACGTCAAGCAGCGATTACGCAAGAAATTACGGAAATCGTTGGTGGAGCAGCAGCGTTAGAATAGTAATAAAAGGTGGAAGCGGCTTGCTCAGAACAAGAGGGCATTGGAGCTCCTGACGAAGAGGCGCTTTTGGCCTCGTAGGAAGGCGCGAAATGACCGACTGTTCTAGCCGCTGGAACTAGATTCAGTAAAAAGCGTAGGCGGTTCGTTCAGAATGAGAGGGGGATGGAGCTTTTGACGTAGAGGCGATTTGTGCCTCGCAGGAAAAAGCGAAGCCACCGAACATTCTAACCGCTGGAGCTAGATTCAATAAAAGGCGTAGGCGGCTCGTCCAGAACAGGAGGGTCGCGTAAGCTATAAACTAATAAAAATTAAAAGCCGACTTCTCTTAGAAAGCTGGCTAATTAAAAGAAAGCTAGGAGGGAACCCGATGAATAAAGGGCGCGTTACGCAAATCATGGGTCCGGTTGTAGACGTTAAGTTTGATGGCGGAAAGCTACCAGAAATCTACAACGCCCTTACGGTAAAACAAAGCAACGAAAACGGAGCAAGCATTAACTTAACATTTGAAGTTGCACTTCATTTAGGTGATGACACAGTTCGTACAGTTGCGATGTCTTCCACAGATGGACTTGTTCGTGGCACAGAAGTAGAAGATACTGGTAAAGCAATCTCTGTACCAGTTGGTGATGCAACACTTGGTCGTGTATTTAACGTATTAGGTGATGCAATTGACTTAGATGGTGAAGTTCCTGCCGATGTACGTCGTGATCCAATTCACCGTCAAGCGCCTGCATTCGAAGAATTATCTACTAAAGTAGAAATTCTTGAAACTGGTATTAAAGTAGTAGATTTACTTGCCCCTTACATTAAGGGTGGTAAGATCGGTCTATTCGGTGGTGCCGGTGTAGGTAAAACAGTATTAATTCAGGAATTAATTAACAACATCGCACAAGAACACGGTGGTATCTCTGTATTCGCTGGTGTAGGTGAGCGTACTCGTGAAGGTAACGACTTATACCACGAAATGAGCGATTCTGGCGTAATTAAGAAAACTGCGATGGTATTCGGACAAATGAACGAGCCACCTGGAGCACGTCAACGTGTTGCATTAACAGGCTTAACAATGGCTGAACATTTCCGTGATGAGCAAGGACAAGACGTACTATTGTTCATCGATAACATCTTCCGTTTCACGCAAGCAGGTTCTGAAGTATCTGCCCTTCTTGGTCGTATGCCATCTGCGGTAGGTTACCAACCAACACTTGCAACAGAAATGGGTCAATTACAAGAGCGTATTACATCTACAAATAAAGGATCTATCACGTCTATCCAAGCGGTATATGTACCAGCCGATGACTATACGGATCCAGCACCAGCTACAACGTTCGCTCACTTAGATGCAACAACAAACTTAGAGCGTCGTTTAACACAAATGGGTATTTACCCAGCCGTAGATCCATTAGCATCTACATCTCGTGCACTTTCGCCAGAAATCGTAGGAGAAGAGCATTATGGAGTAGCTCGTCAAGTACAGCAAACTTTACAACGTTATAAAGAGCTTCAAGATATCATCGCTATCTTAGGTATGGATGAGTTATCTGAAGAAGATAAGTTAGTTGTACATCGTGCTCGTCGTATTCAATTCTTCTTATCTCAAAACTTCCACGTAGCTGAGCAGTTTACAGGTCAAAAAGGTTCTTACGTACCTGTAAAAAATACAGTTAGTGGTTTCAAAGAAATTCTAGAAGGAAAATATGATGACCTTCCAGAAGATGCATTCCGTCTTGTTGGTAGCATTGAAGAAGTTATTGAAAACGCGAAGAAAATGATGGCGTAAGGCCTTAGGAGGGACGAATTATGAAGACATTTCCAGTCAGTATTGTAACTCCTGATGGACCGGTTTACGAAAAAGAAGTAGAAATGGTAAGTGTAAAAGCAGAGAGTGGGGAAATGGGGATCTTACCAGGTCACATTCCAACTGTTGCACCGTTAAAAATTAGTGCAGTTCGTCTGAAACATGATGGGCACACTGATTATGTAGCAGTAAGCGGTGGCTTTATCGAAGTTCGTCCAGATAAAGTAACTGTATTATCATCATCTGCTGAAGAAGCAAACCATATCGACATCCATCGTGCAAATGAATCGAAACGTCGCGCTGAGCAACGTATGCAAGAGAAACAAGCACATGTTGACTTTAGACGTGCAGAAATGGCCTTGCAGCGTGCTGTGAACCGTTTAAACGTTTCTGATATGAAGTAAAAAAACCGTAAAGGCTTTGCCTTTACGGTTTTTTTTATAAATGATAGTTCATGAATAATTTTACAAAAATGGTATAATTATATTGATGTTTGTATAAGTAGAGAATGTACAACAATTTATATTTCATAAAGGGGATGAATCAATGATCGGTGAAATGAAACGAGAAGCGTTGCACTCTTTAAAGGGAAAATGGGGACTAGGTGTTGGATCAACGATTTTATATTTTATTTTAAGTTATGTTGTTTCAATGGCCGCAATGCTTATACTTTTAATTCCAGGACTTATTATATTTTTCTTATTCGCTGGTTTAACAGGCTCACTTGAAGAGGAAACAATATCAATCGGAGCAGGTGTTACATTTGGGATCTTTTATTGCATAATGATCATTTTGAGTAATGCATCATACGGTATTACATCATACGGTTATACGAATGTATTGCTACAAATTAGCAAACGAGACAGTGCAAAAGTAGATCACTTATTTGAAGGGTTTCGTGGTTTTAAAAGAATGATGAAAACAATGTGGGCAATGCTTGCGATTTTGTTATATACAGGTACATGGATTCCGATGTTGTTACTAGGTTTATTCGCGTTTTTGGGTGAAGAAGGGAATACGTCGTTTGCAATTGCTTTCTTCGTATTATTAGCTATTTCAATTGTCGGCATGATTGTAATGTATTTTTCTTATGCGATGACGTATTATGTGATGATTGAAAATCCAGATTATAGCGTTTCACAGGCGATGAAAGAAAGTAAGAATCTTATGAAGGGACATAAACTAGATTTATTTCTTCTATGGCTTAGCTTCATAGGGTGGGCTATTTTAGCGATTCTTACTCTTGGAATAGGGTTTCTTTGGCTTAGTCCATATGTAGGTACAACGACAGCACATTTTTATCGCTATATTGCAAAAGGTGAATTGCAGTAGGAACATGCTATACTAATAGAATTGTTACGTATTGGAGGCTAATTATGATTAGTGATTTAAAAGGAGAAGCGCTAGATTCACTAGAAGGAAAATGGGGCTTAGCTGTTGGGGCAACATTACTTATTTCGATTCTTACTTCAGTTTTTAGTTTTAGTATTCAGTTCATTCTCTCTCAGGTTTGGGAGTGGAAAGAAGTGAATAGCTCACTTTCAATAGAGGTTATTACAATATTGCTGGTGGGGCCTTTAACGCTGGGGGGTTATTGTTTAGCGCTACATATAATTCGTGAAAAAGAAGCGCGTATTGGGCATATATTCAGATGGTTTACAGAAGGAAGTAAGTTTATAAAGTCATTTTTATTATATATAGTAGTAAACATTTATATTTTCTTATGGTGCTTACTATTTATTATTCCAGGCATTATTAAATCATTTTCTTATGCGATGACGTATTTTATTATAAATGATCATCCTGAGTATTCAATAAATCAAGCTATTACAGAAAGTCGTCGTATGATGGCTGGACATAAGATGGAGTATTTCATTTTATGTTTAAGTTTTATTGGTTGGTTTATATTAAGTTGTATTACATTAGGGATTGGATTTTTATGGTTGATTCCATATTTTTATACAACAGCAGCAGCTTTTTACGAAGAGATTGCAGAGGAATATTACGAAAAAAAAATTCCAACACTTTAAAAAACACCCAGTGTGAACTATTGGTTCATACTGGGTGTTTTTTGTAAAAATTTTATAAACTGTTTACTCGTTAGAGGTTTACTGAAATAGTAACCTTGCATGTATTTACAGTTGTTTTTTTGCAGAAACTTAAGCTGTTTTTCTGTTTCAATTCCTTCAGCAACGACAGAGAGATTTAAAGTATTTGCAAGAGAAAGGATAGTGGAAACGATGGCTCTCTCTTCAGGTCGATGATCGGCTAGTTGTGTAAATTCTTTTGGTACCTTTAATGTATCGATAGGGAAAATTGATAAATAAGCAAGAGAAGAGTAGCCGGTACCGAAGTCATCAAGGGACGTTTGAATACCATATTCTTTTAATTGCTTTAGTCTCGATAATGTTTCCTTTTCATCAATCATCGCAATTCGTTCTGTTAGTTCAAGTGTTACATCTTTCGGGTCAATCTTTACGTCCTTTAGTATTCGTGAAATATTTTCGATGAATTGATTTTGTGTAAATTCTTTCGCTGATAAATTGACACTCATTTTTAAGTTTGTGTATCCAAAACTTTGCCATATTTTTAGTTGACGACAAGATTCTTGTAGCACCCAATGTCCAAGTGGGATGACCTGCGGAGTCTCTTCCACAATTGGAATGAACTCACATGGTGAAATGTCACCTAATAGTGGATGTTTCCAACGTATTAATGCTTCAGCACCGATAATTTTATTTGTTGTCGTATCAATTTGTGGTTGATAGACGAGATAAAATTCGTTGTTTACTAAAGCGAGTGGCAAATCTTTTTCGATTCGAGCTTTACGTTCCATTTTCTTATATAGTTCTTTCGTGTAAAGAGAGCTACGATTTTTCCCTTTATTTTTTGCCTCATACATGGCCATATCGGCATGTTGTAAAATAGATAGTGGGTCTTCTCCTGCTTCAGGGTATATGGCAATCCCGATACTAGGTGAGATTCGTAAATGTTGATTTTCGATTTCGAATGGTTCGTTCATGGCTACTACAATCATATCAGCTATCCTTTTTACATCTGTCCTTTTTTGATAATTTTCGATAAGGATTGTGAACTCATCCCCAGCTAGTCGAGCAAGTTTCATATTCTGTGTTGATATTCGTTCGAGCCTTTTTGCTACTGCAATTAATAAGAGATCTCCTACCCGGTGACCGAGTGTATCATTAATAACTTTAAAGCGATCTAGGTCTAGAAACATAACAGCAAAAGGTCTTTTCGATATTTGTGCTCGTGCAATTGCTTCTTCTAACTGCTGATGAAATGAACGGCGATTTGCAAGTTCCGTTAAAGTATCGTGATATGCTAGGAAATTAATTTGTTCTTGTTGATGCTTGCTTTCTGTAATATCTTTAATCATTAAATAGGCCCCAGAAATATGTTCCTTTAAAAAGATGGGAACAGCTGTAACATGCAAGTAGTAAATATCTCTATTTTTATGATATGCCCGTATTTCTAAAGAAATAGATTTCCCTTTTTTAACGTGACGAAAGGCATTAATGATCTCTTCCAAATCTTCTTCATACATAAGTGAATAGTATGGTTGGTTTAATAATTCATTCGTTTGATAACCGAGTAAAGTAGTTCCAGCGTTGTTCACATTGAGGAAATTACCGTACAAATCTAATGTGAAAATTGGATCTGGATGATGCTCGTATAAAGATTTAAACATTTGTTGGTTATGATATAACTCATTTTTTTGTTCTACTAAATCTTCTGTACGTAGTTCGATTTGTTTCTCGAGTTCTAAGCTGAATTGCATTTGTGCTAGCAATAATATTTTATTTTGTCTTCGAACTAACGTATGGCGTATGAGAACGAAGGCGAAAGTTACTATAAGTCCAATTACTACTATAGGTGCAAAAACATTTTCGACCAATATAAAAACAATAAGCATCACTACAGAAATATACGGTAATGATAATCGGATTGATTCACCCACTTGAGGTGTTAGTAATACTTGTTCTTGTTTTTCAGGCTCTTTTGTGTGAAGTATACAAGCGATTGCTACTAATACTAGGGTTACTTGATATAATGGGGCAACTGTGAACATAGAGTGCTCGGGCTGGAAGTATTTGATATAAGCATAAATAGCATCCGTAGTAGCATACAAAATTAAAGAGCTGCCAAGAAGAGCACCAACTTGTTTTGGTAGTAAGAATAATGGCCTGAATAAGAGGTTGATTCCTATTAAAAGAAAGAGTAAATCAGCCATTGGATACGTGAGTTGAACAAACATGTCGATATATGATGTTGTAAAAATATGAATGGTTCTTTCAATAAGCAAATAGTAGCTTAAAGTAAATTGAGCTGTAACAATAATACAAATATCACATATCGTAAAAAGCTGCTCCAATAAGTCTCGGCCATAAATAATTTCATATAGAAAGGCAAATGCAAAGCTAATTAAAAATAATAAGTAAAAAAAGTCTGATGGATCAACGAATGTATAGTAGTCATGCAAAATTAAGCGTTGATAAGAAACTACTATATCGCCGATAAAATAAGAGAAAGATCCGATAGTTAATATCATCCAAAATAAACGAGCTAACCCTTGTTTCATATTGGAAAAGTAAAATATATAACTACAAATTGTAATATCAATTAATATGGTACTTATTCCAGTTAATATTTGAAATGGAAGTGCGTATTCATATAAAAAAGGCATTGATACGTAATGAATAGTTATATACAACAATGCAATGCTTATTAGAATACTTACATGTGTTTGTTTTTTCATTTATATCACCCACTGTATATACATAAGAACCACCTTTTTGTAGTTTATGTTTTTTAGGATTGCTTGAAAAACATATAGAACTTCTATATTTATTTTACACATTTATTATGAGTTGTAAAAATAGATTTGCTCAGTAAGTATTAATTGTTGTTTCTGTTCCCAATATATCGACATAGGAATTTGAAGTTTGCTATAATGAATTAAATAGTTGCATTATTTAGAAAAATTTAAAAATAATAAATAATGCAAGTAAGACATATTGTTTACTATGTGAACTTGTTCTTAATTCAGGGGGGAGGGTTTCACAATGGCAAGTGTATATGAAAATAGTTATATGATCGTTTTGATTTTCTTGCTATTAGGTATATTGCTGCCGGTAGTGGCTCTTACATTAGGAAAAATGCTGCGTCCAAATAAACCGAGTGCAGCGAAAGCGACGACGTATGAGAGTGGAATTGAGCCTTTTCATGATGCAAATATTCGGTTTCATGCTCGTTATTATATTTTCGCTTTATTGTTCGTCATCTTTGATGTAGAAACTTTATTTTTATACCCATGGGCTGTTGCATATGACAAGCTGGGTTTATTTGCACTGATTGAAATGCTCATTTTTGTTGTGATGTTGCTAGTTGGATTAGCGTATGCTTGGAAAAAGAAGGTGTTACAATGGTTATAAATTTTGAGGAATTACACCCGCGGGATCGAGCGGAATTAGAAAGAAATATCTTTTTTTCTACATTGGAACAGTTGAAGGGATGGGCGCGGAGCAACTCTTTATGGCCGATGACATTTGGACTGGCATGCTGTGCGATTGAAATGATGGGAGTAGGCTCATCACATTACGATTTAGATCGATTTGGGTCATTTTTTCGGACTTCACCAAGACAATCAGATGTCATGATTGTGTCAGGAACGGTAACGAAGAAAATGGCGCCTATTGTTCGGCGCTTATATGATCAAATGCCTGAACCAAAGTGGGTAATTGCGATGGGGTCTTGTGCAACAGCCGGTGGTCCGTATGTGAATTCGTATGCTGTTGTGAAAGGTGTAGATCAAATTGTACCAGTTGATGTGTATATTCCTGGATGCCCTCCAAATCCTGCTGCTTTAATTTATGGAATTAATAAATTAAAAGAAAAAATTCGTTACGAGGCGAGGACCGGGAAGCAGGTGACGAATAAATGAGTGATCCAAATAAAGACTTAGAAAGTATGAAAAGAGAAGCAGCCCGTCATGCGAAAGAGGAAGCGCGAAAACGTCTTGCTGCGAAACATGAGGCGGAAATGTCTAAACTTGAAGGAGAACATCGAGAAAAAGAGAAAGCGCTACCAAAAGATAAGGGGATTAATGTAGAAGAAGCGAAGGCGAAAGCCGCAGCAGCCGCCAAAGCGAAAGCAGCGGCATTAGCGAAGCAAAAGCGAGAAGGAAACGAAGGAGTAACGGATGAAGAAAAAGTCAAAGCGAAGGCGAAAGCCGCAGCAGCCGCCAAAGCAAAAGCAGCGGCATTAGCGAAGCAGAAGCGAGAAGGAAACGAAGAAGTAACGGACGAAGAAAAAGTCAAAGCGAAGGCGAAAGCCGCAGCAGCCGCCAAAGCGAAAGCAGCAGCCGCCAAAGCGAAAGCAGCGGCATTAGCGAAGCAAAAACGAGAAGGGAACGAAGAAGTAACGGACGAAGAAAAAGTCAAAGCGAAGGCGAAAGCCGCAGCAGCCGCCAAAGCGAAAGCAGCGGCATTAGCGAAGCAGAAGCGAGAAGGAAACGAAGAAGTAACGGACGAAGAAAAAGTCAAAGCGAAGGCAAAGGCTGTAGCAGCTGCAAAAGCAAAAGCGGCAGCGTTGGCGAAAGCAAAAGCCTCACAAGGTGATGGGGATTCTGGAGATGACAAAGCGAAGGCAATTGCAGCCGCGAAAGCGAAAGCCGCTGCTGCGGCAAGGGCAAAGGGAGCTGTAAATAAGATAGAAGATGAACCGCAGCAGGAAGAACCATCAGTTAACCAACCATATTTAAATCGCTATGTGGAGATTGTTAAGGAGAAGATAGGGGAATATGCATTAGTAGATTCCTATATTAATAAGCTTTCAAAAGATGTTCCAACGCTTGTGGTGGAGCCTTCAAAATATTATGAAGTGATGGAATTGCTACGATTCCATGAGGGACTTGCTTTTGATTATATGTCAGAGCTACATGCGACGGATTTTGTGACACATATGGAAGTGTATGTTCATTTATTTTCATATGGAAAGAAACAGTCAGTAGCAGTGAAGGTAAAGCTGGATAGGGAAGCGCCGCAAGTAGAATCGGTGACGCCGCTTTGGAAAGGGGCAGATTGGCCGGAGCGTGAAGCGTATGATTTGCTCGGTATTGTATTTGAAGGTCATCCTAATTTATCTCGCATTTTAATGCCAGATGATTGGGTAGGGTATCCGCTTAGGAAAGATTATGAACCGTATGATGTGGAGGTGTAGCTTGTGATCCGTACGGAAGAGATGCTCTTAAATGTAGGACCGCAACATCCGAGTACACATGGTGTGTTTCGGCTTGTAATTAAGATTGACGGAGAAATTATTAAAGAGGCTACACCAGTTATTGGATATTTGCATCGCGGAACAGAAAAGATTGCTGAGAGCTTGCAATATACGCAAATTATCCCGTATACAGATCGAATGGACTATTTATCAGCAATGACGAATAATTACGTCCTTTGCCATGCTGTAGAGACGATGATGGATCTTGAGATTCCGGAGCGTGCTGAATATTTACGGGTGCTTGCGATGGAACTTGGGAGAGTTGCGAGTCATCTCGTCTGGTGGGGAACGAACTTGCTTGATATAGGAGCGGTTAGCCCGTTTCTATACGCCTTTCGTGAACGAGAGATGATTATAAATTTATTAACTGAATTGTGCGGTGCAAGGCTTACTTTCAACTATATGAGAGTCGGCGGCGTGAAGTGGGATGCGCCAGACGGCTGGATTGAAAAGGTGAAAGAGTTTGTTCCATATATGAGAGAGCAATTGGCAGGTTACCACGATCTCGTTAGCGGAAATGAAATTTTCTTAAATCGTGTGAAAGGCGTTGGCGTATATAACGCCGAAGAGGCGATTTCATATTCTTTAAGCGGAGCGAATTTACGGTGCACGGGGGTAAAATGGGATCTTCGTAAAGATGAGCCGTATTCTATTTATGATCGTTTTGACTTTGATGTTCCTGTTGGGGGCGTGGGAGATGCTTGGGATCGCTACGTTTGCCGGATGGAGGAAATTGAGGAGTCATTGAAAATTATTGAGCAAGCAGCCGAGCAGTTCCCGAAAGACGGCGCTGTACTGGCGAAAGTCCCGAAAATTATTAAGGCACCTAAGGGAGAAGCATTCGTCCGTATAGAGTCACCACGCGGGGAGATTGGCTGTTATATTGCTAGTGATGGAAAGAAAGAGCCGTACCGTTTGAAATTTCGTAGACCGTCTTTTTATAATTTGCAAATCCTACCGAAATTATTGAAAGGTGAAAATATCGCCAATTTAATTACGATTTTAGGTGGGGTTGATATTGTACTTGGGGAGGTTGACGGCTAATGATTGAGACACTCTTACAATCACCTTCAAGCTGGACGAATTTCTTCATTTTTTTCGGGTTAGCGGTGCTTCTATTATTTGCAGTCCTTGGCTTCGTTACATACGGTATTTTGGCAGAACGGAAAGTGATGGGATTTATGCAAGGACGGATTGGGCCAAACCAAGTTGGGGGCCGGTTCGGTTTACTCCAAACGGTAGCTGATGTTTTGAAACTGTTATTAAAAGAAGATAGCATCCCGAAAGCTGCTGATAAACCGTTGTTTATATTAGCGCCTGTTATTGCATTCGCACCAGCATTTATGGTGCTTGCGGTTATCCCGTTTACTGATAAATTTCAGTTCGCGGATATTGGCGTAGGGTTACTGTATTACATTGCTGTTTCTGGGATTACGACGATCGGAGTTGTAACTGGGGGATGGGCATCAAATAATAAATATTCCCTTTTAGGAGGGATGCGTGCGGCGGCGCAAATGATTTCTTATGAGATTCCACTTGTGATGAGTGTAATTGGCGTCGTTTTGTTAGCTGGTAGCCTTAATTTAAATGAAATTGTAGCGGCGCAAGAGAAGGTATGGTACATTTTCGCACAGCCAATCGGTTTCGTCATTTTCTTAATCGCGGCAGTTGCAGAGTTAAATAGGACACCGTTTGATTTACCCGAAGCGGAGTCAGAACTTGTTTCAGGATACCATACGGAATATTCGGGGTTTCGCTGGGCGTTTTTCATGCTTTCAGAGTATGTATATTTCTTCGGAATGGCATCTTTAATTACAGTACTCTTTTTAGGCGGATGGAATCCAGTTATGTTCCTTGGATTTATTCCAGGAGCCGTATGGTTTGCTTTGAAATTCAGCAGTGTGGTCTTTCTATTAATTTGGTTCCGCGTTACGTTCCCGCGTATAAGAGGTGACCAGTTAATGGAGTTTGGCTGGAAAGTATTATTACCGATCGCGCTTGCAAATATTTTCTTAACGGCATTGATTAAGGAGCTATTCTTCTAATCTATAAAGGGGGTGCCAGTAAGAGATGAAAGGACTATTTAAAGGGTTAAAATATACGCTTAGTAATTTGAGTAAGAAAAAGGTGACGTATGATTATCCGAATCAACCGTTGCCATTACCAGACCGCTTTCGGGGTATTCAAAAGTTTTATCCAGAGAAATGTATTGTCTGTAATCAGTGTTCCAACATTTGTCCGACAGATTGCATTCAATTAACGGGAAAAAAACATCCTGATCCCACGAAAAAAGGAAAAATTATCGACACGTACGATATTAATTTTGAAATTTGTATTCTTTGCGATTTATGTACAGAAGTTTGCCCGACAGAGGCGATTGTAATGACAAATAACTTTGAACTCGCAGAGTATTCACGTGATGATTTATTTAAAAATTTGCAGTGGCTTGACGAGAACGACGAGAACGTCAGGAAGGAGAATAAAGCATGAATGGCGAGTTTATAGCTTTCTTTATATTATCCTTGTCTGCGATTATCGGCGGTGTTCTTATGCTGAATTTAACGAAAGTAATGCATATGATGTTGGCCCTTGTGCTTACATTCCTTAGCATTGCAGGTTTGTATTTTCTCTTATCGGCCGAATTTATCGGAGTTGCACAAATTTTACTTTACTCTGGTGCGATCACTATTATTATGATTTTTGGCATTATGTTAACGAAACATAACGCGGAAAATGAATCGCGCCTTACTCTTCGAAAATGGATTATCTTCTTTGCAGTTGTAGCATTTGGAGCAGTTATGTATTTCGCTGTTAATAGTATCGATTTTTCAAATCAAAGCACACAAGGAAGTTTACCTCTCCATGAAAACAACACACTTCAAATCGGTACACTTCTCTATTCAAAATATATTATTCCATTTGAGTTAACCTCAGTTATTTTACTTGTAGCACTTGTAGGAGCGATTATCCTTGCGAAGAAGGATGAGGGAGAGGAGGATTCCCATGAGTAGCGTTCCAGCTTCTGCGTATTTAACACTTGCGATTATTTTGTTTTGCATCGGCTTATTTGGAGCTTTAACAAAGCGAAATACAGTAATTGTACTAGTTTGTATCGAATTAATGCTTAACGCGGCCAATTTAAATTTAGTAGCGTTTAGTAAATTAGGCTTGTTTCCGAATTTAACAGGACAAATTTTTTCGCTGTTTACGATGTCTGTAGCGGCAGCGGAGGCAGCGGTAGGTCTTGCGATTTTGATTGCTTTGTACCGTAATCGCCCGACAGTTCATGTAGATGAGATGGATACGCTCAAAGGATAGCATTGTGACCGAAAAGGGGGAAGGAAACAATGATCGATTATGCATGGCTCATACCGCTTTTCCCGCTTGTTTCGTTTTTGTTACTTATTGTGTTCGGGAAGAAAATTAGAGAGGGAAGTAGTGTACTAGGTATTTTCTTTACCTTTCTTTCCTTTATATCCGCGGTAGTGGTACTAATAGAACGGTTTTCATCCGAGGCAGTGAAGCATAAGTGGGTATGGCTTAGGGTAGGAGATATAGATATATCATTTGGTTTTGAAGTTACCGCATTAGGAGCTTTAATGTTGTTTATCGTTACGCTTGTGAGTTTTCTTGTACATGTGTACTCAAAAGGTTATATGAAAGGTGACGCCAGATTATCAACCTTTTATGCATATTTAGGGCTCTTTACATTTGCGATGCTTGGGCTAGTTATATCGACGAATTTATTACAGCTTTATATATTTTGGGAGTTAGTTGGTCTTGGTTCGTTTTTACTTATCGGTTTTTATTTCTTTAAAGAAGAAGCGAAGGCTGCTGCGAAAAAGGCTTTTATTATGACACGTATTGGGGATGTTGGGCTATTTGTTGGGATGATTTTAATTTTTTGGCACGCAGGTAGTTTTGAATATGACGCGATTTTTAAAGCGATTCATACGGGCGATCTCTCTCCTTCTATGATTACAATAACGGCGATATTAATTTTTATCGGTGCGATGGGGAAATCGGGTCAGTTCCCGCTTCATACATGGTTGCCAGATGCAATGGAAGGACCGACGCCTGTTTCGGCGCTTATTCACGCGGCAACGATGGTTGCGGCCGGCGTATATTTAGTAGCGACGATGTTTCCGCTATTTTCAGCAAGTGCGGTAGCGATGCAAACTGTGGCAATCGTTGGGGCTTTCACCGCAATCTTTGCGGCCTCTATTGGTCTAGTGCAAACAGATATTAAGAGGGTTCTTGCTTATTCTACAGTTAGTCAGCTCGGGTATATGATGCTTGCGCTAGGCTCTGCTGGTTATGTAGCTGGTATCTTTCACTTAACGACACACGCCTTTTTTAAAGCATTACTGTTTCTGGCAGCAGGAAGTGTAATTCATGCAGTCCATACGCAAAACATTAATAAAATGGGCGGTTTACAGAAAAAGATGAAAGTAACCGGTGCACTATTTTTAATAGGCACACTTGCAATTAGTGGTGTTCCTCTTCTTTCCGGATTTTTTAGTAAAGATGAAATTTTAGCGGCGGCTTGGATGAATGGCAATTACTTTCTATTCGTTTTAGCAGTAATTGCGGCATTTCTAACAGCATTTTATATGTTCCGTCTATACTTTCTTGTCTTTACAGGGGAAACGAAGACGAAGGAAGAGGTGCATGAATCGCCTCGCACCATGACGTATCCGATGATTGTCCTGGGTGTTCTTGCGGTAGTGGCAGGCTATATAAATACACCGTGGTTTGGGACGTTTCTTGGGGATTGGCTGACGAAGGATATAGGATTCAAGGTGAAGGAAGTGCATGGACCTGTTTGGATTATGGTTGTTGCGACGCTCGTTTCATTCGCTGGAATTGCCCTCGCATATTTCATATATGGTAAGAAATCTATCTCTAGAGATTGGGCTGGCGGAGAAGGGACGCCTCTTTATAACCTTTTGAAAGAAAAATATTATGTGGATGAACTATACAATGTGACGGTGCTTCCTATTACGAAAGGAATCGCTCATGTGCTTCGCTTATTTGAAGTATACGTTGTAGAAGGAATCTCAGTTTTAATTGCTGGATTCGTTAAAGGTATGAGTGGCCTAGGATCACGGCTTCAAAACGGGAATGTACAAGTGTATGGAACTGTAACAGCAGTTTCGCTCGCAGTGCTCCTAATTATTTTGTTATATACGGGAGGGGATTTACGATGAATGGATTGCTATTAACGTTCTTCATTTTTTCCCCACTTTTAGGAATTCTCTTGCTTTTATTAACGCCGAAACGAGAATCGCGTACAGTACAGGCGCTTGGTTTATTCGGAACGGCGCTTCCATTTGGAATTGCTATCGTCCTTGCTTGTACATACGCTTCAGGAAAGAGTTTATCGATATTTGATGAAAAAGTGAAATGGATTAAATTTGGGGATTTCACAGCAGTGGACAAAAGGTGGTTTTCAATTTATTACGAGCTTGGTATTGATGGTTTATCGCTTGTAATGATGGTGCTCACAGCCCTTCTAGCGATGCTTGCAGCTATTGCGGCATTTTCTATTAAAAGAAATTTGAAAGCATTCTACATGCTATTACTCATGTTAGAAATAGGGATGCTCGGTGTCTTCGCTGCTAAAAATTTAATGCTGTTCTTCATCTTCTTTGAAATTACGTTGCCGCCAATGTTTTTATTAATTGGCAAGTGGGGGAAATTGTCGAGTGAAAAGGCTGCATATAGTTATTTAATATATAACGGTATTGGATCAGCTATTTTACTTATCGTTTTCTCGGTTTTATTTGCGAAAACAGGTACGACAAATATTGCGGAGCTTAAAGAAATATTAACGAGTGTAGGTGCTGGGGGAGGAATGGCTGTCTCAAGTAGCTTACAGTTCGGCTTGTTTCTTGCCATAATGATTGCCTTTGCGATTAAACTCCCTGTTTTCCCTTTGCATCGCTGGATGGTCAATGTACACATAGAAGCACATCCGGCTGTAGTTATGCTTCATGCGGGGGTTTTGCTGAAGATTGGTGCGTACGGTATTGTTCGTTTCGGGAAAGGACTATTCCCAGAATATTTTCGTGAGTTTGCAACGCTAATTGCGATTTTAGGAGTCATTAATTTATTGTACGGGGCCTTTCTAGCACTCATCCAAACGGACTTTAGAAAGGTGCTTGCTTACTCTAGTATTTCGCATATGGGCATTGTATTAATGGGTCTTGCGGCGTTAAATGCACCAGGTACACAAGGGGCGCTGTTCCAAGTTGTGTCTCACGGTTTAATTGCGGCCTTGCTCTTCTTCTTGCTTGGCATTATTGAAGAGCGTTTCGGGACTTCGGATATTACAGCACTTGGTGGACTTGCAAAAAGTGTTCCAGTACTTAGCGGTTTCTTCCTAGCGGGCGGTATGGCATCGCTTGGAATGCCAGGGATGTCTGGATTTATTAGCGAATTCCTTGCCTTTCTCGGTTTATTCCAAGGAAAACCGGTTATCGCTGCCGCAGGTGTACTTGGAATTATTTTGACCGCTGTATACGTATTAAGAGCGACACTTCAAGTGACATTTGGTAAGAAAGAATGGGAAGTGAAATCTGATATACACGGATGGGAGTACGTTCCTGTTATAGTGCTTATCGTTTGTATTATTGCAATAGGGGTAATGCCAGAACTACTAGGGGATCCACTTCAAACTACATTGAAAACATTGGGGGTGAAGTAGGATGGATATGAACACATTACTTAGCTTATCATGGCATCTCATGGTACCAGAATTTATTATTCTCGGAGCTGCCATCCTTCTTTCCATATGTGATTTGTTTTTTAAGCTGAACCATAGGTACGTAGCGATTAGTGCAATTGCCGCTGCCCTGTTAGCGATAGTGTCATTAATTTCGCTATACAGCGAACCGGCAGGAGATATTTTAAATGGATCGTTTGTGTTAGATGGATTTTCAAAAGGATTTAAAACGTTGTTATTAATCGGAGTAGCTCTCATCTTATGTATGGCAATGAGCGATGACAAGAAGGAGCCTATCGGGGATAAGGGAGAATATTATTATTTAATCTTAATGGCGCTTCTTGGAGCGATGTTCATGGCTTCTAGTGTTGATTTCATTACACTATTTGTAGGTTTAGAGTTGCTTTCGCTTTCTTCCTATATTTTAGTAGGAATCCGAAAAAGAAACCGCGCATCGAATGAGGCTGCAATGAAATATGTCATTAACGGAGGAATTGGAACAGCAATTACACTCTTTGGAATGAGTTATTTATACGGTATTACAGGGTCGACCAACATAGTGGAGATGCAAAAGGTATTTACGCAAGGATTGGCCGGGGGCATTCAATTATTGTTAGCTCTCGCATTTCTACTTTTGCTCGTTGGACTCTCATTCAAAATTGCAACAGTGCCATTTCATATGTGGGCACCAGATGTGTATGAGGGAGCGGCTACACCTGTCACTGCTTTCCTCGGAACGATTTCTAAAATTGCTGGATTTCTACTCATTACGCGTTTGTTTCTTATGGTGTTTGCAGGCGTGGCAATCCAAGGAGACGCACAATCTTTGTACGGGCGTATGAGTATATACATTGCTGTACTAGCTAGTATTACGATGATTATTGGGAATGTAGTAGCATTAAAGCAATACAACGTAAAACGTCTATTTGCCTATTCAGGTATCGCGCATGCTGGGTATTTGCTTGTGCCTCTTGTAGCGCTATCACAGTTTACGATGGATAGTATGTGGTTTTATATGCTTGCATATATGCTTATGAATATAGGCGCATTTGCAATCATTCACGGATTAATCTTACAAAATGATAAGGAAAATATGACGATTTTTACAGGGTTATACAAGCGATCCCCATTTACAGCTATAGTGATGACGGTCTTTATTTTATCATTAGCTGGAATACCGGGGACGGCAGGGTTCATCGGGAAAATTAACATCTTTTTAGGGGCACTTCATGTTGAGCCTGCTCATTACGTATTAGCTTCTATTATGATGGGGACAACAGTTATTTCATTTGTATATTACTTCCGGATATTACAGCAAATGTTTTTCCGTAATGGAGAGACAGACGAGAGAATTCAGTTACCGTTAAATATAAAGATTGTCATGAGTCTTTGCGCAATTTCAATTGTAATACTGGGGATTATGCCGATGATTGGTTACAATTTCTTCTATGAATATTTTCCATTAATGAAAGATTTCTTCTTCTTAGGGAACGTGGTACAATAGTAAAAATAAAAGGTGTAGAGTCTGTACTCTACGCTTTTTATTGTGGAGTAACAGCAAATGAAAACACCTGTAGGTATATGTTTTTTAACAGAAAATTACGATGTAAAATGTAAGATGCTTATTTGCGTGTGAAAAAGTGTGGCTTCTACTTATTTATGGTATCGTTTTTTACATTTTGCGTAAGTAGTAGCCAAGCAAAAAAAAGGGGTCGATTTTTTGGCACATCTTTTAGGGCAACAAGCACTGATTGCCATTGTTTCACATTTATTATTTATTACCATTACGTGGTGGGCCTTACAAGGTATTCACATTGAGCGCTTAATGAAGTCTGGGAAAGTGATGCAGACGAGAGTATTACTCATCCTAATTACAATTACAATTGGGACATCTGTAAGTAACTTTTTCCTTGATTATTTAGGCTATTCAAAGAGTTTAACGTATTTAGTAAAGTAAGTGTATAGAACCTCATATCTCCGTTAACAATGGGGATAGGAGGGGATGAAATTGAAGTTTAAAGCCATTCTTATCGTTATCGTGAGTGTTGTTTTATTTTTGGTTGGATATAAAGAGATGAAACCTATAAGCGATGAACAGAAAATGGAGAGCATGATTGCAGCTTTAGAGAAAAATGATGCAAAAGTAGAGCGGTGGTCATGGTTAGCGCGAGAAACGAAAACAATTTCTAATATACATACGTTTCAAAAACTGTTAAACGATGTGAAGGAAGAGGCAAACATTGAAAGTTGGGAATTAGAACAATCTCCAGATGGATATAAGGCTACATCCTATAAAAAATCTTCTTCACATGAAGAACGAATAGTAGTAACTTGGAGTAAGGAAAATACTAAAGAAAACACTTTCATTATATTTGAAGTAAGCGGGGCGAAATGGGACCCAAAGTATGTTCAGAGAATGAATGAAATTTTTAGCGAAAAACCTATAATTTACACTTGTGTTCAAGGTGTATTGAATGATAAGATTGAAGGTGTTTTGCAAAATAAAACCAATCAGGTTTTGAAAGATCTTTCAGCAAGAGCGATCGAGCAGATAGAAGAAAGAGCATTTGTATCAGTCTCCGCATATAATAAAAAGTGGAATGACGCTCTTTCAACAAATAGAGAGAAAATAAATGTGCAAATAGCAATACGTTCTACAAACAACAAAGATACAATTGTGGTTGGCACACCGATCATAACTTCTGAGTATTGAGTGAATAGATACTGAAAAAAGGACACGGAGGGGAATAATTTGGAAAAGATCATCGTCCGTGGCGGAAAGCGGTTAAGCGGCACAGTGCGTGTTGAGGGCGCAAAAAATGCTGTATTACCTATAATCGCTGCAGCCCTATTAGCGAGTGACGGAAAGAATGTACTATCTGAAGTACCAGTATTATCTGATGTATACACAATTAACGAGGTATTACGTCATTTAAATGCTGAAGTCGTATTTGAAAATAACCAAGTAACAATCGATTCTTCTAAAGAATTAAACATTGAAGCACCATTTGAGTATGTACGTAAGATGCGTGCATCTGTTCAAGTAATGGGACCATTATTAGCACGTAACGGTCGTGCTCGTATTGCACTTCCTGGTGGATGTGCAATTGGTTCACGTCCAATTGACCAACATTTAAAAGGCTTCGAAGCAATGGGAGCGAAAGTAAAAGTTGGTAACGGATTTGTTGAAGCACACGTAGAGGGAGAACTAAAAGGAGCTAAAATTTATTTAGACTTCCCAAGCGTAGGCGCAACAGAAAACATTATGTCTGCAGCTACATTAGCAAAAGGGACAACAGTCCTTGAAAACGCAGCGAAAGAGCCAGAAATCGTTGACTTAGCTAACTTCTTAAATGCAATGGGAGCGAAAGTACGCGGTGCTGGAACTGGAACGATTCGTATTGAAGGCGTTGAGAAATTATATGGTGCAAACCACCCTATTATTCCTGACCGTATTGAAGCAGGAACATTCATGGTTGCAGCGGCAATTACAGGTGGAGACATCTTAATTGAAAATGCTGTGCCTGAACATTTACGCTCAATTACAGCGAAAATGGAAGAAATGGGTGTTAAAATTATTGAGGAAAATGAAGGTGTACGTGTTATCGGCCCAGATAAGTTAAAAGCGGTTGATATTAAAACTATGCCTCATCCAGGTTTCCCAACAGACATGCAATCACAAATGATGGCATTATTACTACATGCTGATGGAACAAGTATGATTACAGAAACGGTATTCGAAAACCGCTTTATGCACGTTGAAGAATTCCGTCGTATGAATGCTGATATTAAAATCGAAGGTCGTTCTGTAATTATGAACGGTCCAAGTAGCTTGCAAGGTGCTGAAGTAGGCGCAACTGATTTACGTGCTGCAGCAGCATTAATCTTAGCTGGTTTAGTATCAGAAGGTTATACTCGTGTAACAGAGTTAAAACATCTTGACCGTGGTTATGTAGATTTCCATAAGAAATTAGCTGCATTAGGTGCAACTATTGAACGTGTAAACGAAAAAGTAGAAGAAGTGAAAGAACAAGAAGTTTCTGATCTTCACGCTTAATTAAAATAGTCTCTATGTCTTTTGACGTAGAGGCTATTTTTTTTGGGTTATTACTGTTATAGTCAATAAATTCTATACTTATGCACGTCTCAGTAAAAATATTTAGAAAATTTTCTTTTTATCCGGCTATTTGCGTTCAGTAAGACTCCCACCTCAAAACTCCACCTCATTAAAGTTTCACTTTATATCGATACCCCCAAGTATGTTCTAAAAAATCCCGTAGTTCCATAAGAATGAAAGGAATCCAACTTTATATTGGGGGAATAGGATGAAATTTTCAAAGCCACTTTTCATTACAGTAGCGCTCCTAATAGCGCTCGTTATCATTGTACCTGCTGCTCTTGTTATTCCGTTTGCGAAAGCAAAAGTAGGGGAAGAAGCAGCTTCTAAAACTCCTCCAGCGATAGAAAGTATACCAGCTCCAGGGAAAGTGGATACAGCGGTTCAAGTTGCTGTATATCGTGATCAGCAGAAGAAGGTAGAAACATTACCTATGGAGGAGTATGTGACCGGTGTAGTAGCTTCTGAGATGAATGCCAGCTTTGAAATAGAGGCGCTAAAGGCGCAGGCATTAGCAGCAAGAACATTTGTAGTGCAGCGTATGCTAAGCGGTGGTAAGAAAAACAATGCGGACGTGACAGATACGGTGAAAGATCAAGTGTACAAAAGCAAAGAGGAATTGAAGAAACAATGGGGTAATAACTACGAAAGTAATTTAAAGAAAATTGAGGAAGCCGTTTCGAAAACCGCAGGACAAGTTTTAACGTATGATGGAAAACCAATTTCAGCATCCTTCTTCTCGACGAGTAACGGACGAACAGAAAATGCAGCTGATTATTGGGGAAATGATTATCCGTACTTAAAGAGTGTAGATAGTCCGTGGGATCAAGCCTCTCCAAAATTTACGAGTGAGCAAACATTCACAGTAGCTGATTTTCAAAAACGCCTCGGTGTGAAAGTACTAGCGGACGGAAAGGTTGGTAATATTAAAGACCTTACGGAAGGAAAGCGAGTAAAGGATGTAGCGTTTCAAGGAAAAACATTAACAGGAAAACAAGTTCGTGAAAAGTTAGACTTACGCTCCTCAGATTTTACGTGGAAACAAGAAGGAGATAACATCACCGTTACAACGAAAGGGTTCGGTCACGGCGTCGGTATGAGCCAGTACGGTGCGAATGGTATGGCAGCGGAAGGGAAGAAATATACAGATATAGTCGCTCATTACTATAAAGGTGTTGAAATAAAGACGATGAACGATTATGAAGGAAAGTTGATGGTGAAGAAGTAGGTGTCAGGGGTTTCCTGATACCTACTTCTTTTTTGTTTAAAATATCATAATTTTCCATTAATTGTTTGGTATAATAGGATAAAAACATTTGGGGGAGACGAAATGGCGCTACTGGAGTTGAAACAGTTAGGGAAGACGAACCAGTTACCGGCAATTGAGCTAGAGGTTGAGAAGGGACAATGTGTTGTTTTGCAGTGTAATAACCATACAGCTAAAGTGTTGCACCGCATCATTATCGGTGAAGAAGAAGCTTCAACTGGCAATGTACTATTTGAAGGCACAGCGATTGGAAAGAAGAATTATTCACGCATCGGTTTTTGTTTTTTGAAAGATGAAGCATACGACCGTTTGAAGGTGAAAGAGTACTTCAAGTTTTTATTAGGGCTTTATGAATCAAATATGAGCACAGAAGAAGTTGTACAATATGTCGGTCTTCTAGATAAGTTAAACGTTAAAATAGAAAAACTGTCATTTTCAGAGAAACGTCGCCTTCATATTGGGCGAGTTATGATTCATAATCCGGATTTAGTTATTTTGGAAGAGCCGGAGCAAAATGTAGATACAGAAAGTACGATTATTATTCGAAAAGCAATTATGAAAATGAAAGAGCAAGGAAAGGCGATCTTTATTACGTCCTCCTTCTTATCAGATGCGCTCTCGCTAACAGAAGATGTATACATATTAAACAACAATGGTGTGAAAAAGGTAGAAATTGAGCAAGAAGAAGTGAAAGAAGTTGACGAAGAAAAGGTCGTTCAAATGATTCCGCAGATGAAATTAGAAAGGATACCAGCGAAAGTGAATGACAAAATCATTTTACTTGATCCAATGGAAATTCATTTCATTGAAACGCAAAACGGAGTGACACATATTCATGTGCGTGAAGGTGATTTTGTATGTGCACTAACATTAAGTGAACTAGAAACGAGATTAACAGGTTTTGGTTTCTTTAGATGTCATCGCTCGTACCTCGTTAATTTACAACGAGTGCGAGAAGTCATTACATGGACACGTAATAGTTTTAGTTTAATTTTGGATGACGAAAGAAAAAGTTCAATTCCACTTTCAAAAGGACGAATGGATGAATTAAAAGATGTAATTGGGCTATAAAAGTGCTCCAATAAGCTCAAAATAGGATTCATTCACCGGTAAAAATACTCCTTTTACCGGCATTTTACTGCGCCTACCCTTTGTTTTTCATATGATTGAGTCAAGAAAAGCGAAACAAACAAACGAAAAGCGCTAAAGCGACTTTCATCTATAAAAAAGAAAAACAAAGGGGATGACGAAATGACATTGGCAATTGAAATGAAAGATGTAATGAAAAGTTTCGATGGAAAAACAGCACTTCGAAATGTAAATATTGAGGTGAAGCAAGGAGAAATTTTCGGATTCCTCGGACCGAGTGGATCTGGGAAAACGACAACAGTGAAAATATTAACTTCTCAATTGCTTCATAGTGTTGGGACTGTAAGAGTATTAGGTAAAGACATTACAGGGCCAAGTAGTATTGATTACAAACGAATCGGTATTTTAACAGACAATAGCGGCTTATATGAAAGACTTAGCATTTATGATAACTTACTATTATTTTGTGACTTATACGATTGCAAGAAAGAGCGAATTGATGAAGTACTAGCACAAGTGAACTTATTAGATGATAAAAAAACGCCAGTAAAGAAACTATCAAAAGGAATGAAGCAGCGCGTCACATTGGCAAGGGCAATTCTTCATAAACCAGATATCCTCTTCTTAGATGAACCAACATCCGCACTTGATCCAGTAAACGTACAAAACATTCATAAAATCTTAAAAGACTTAAATAAAGAAGGAACAACCATTTTCTTAACAACGCACAACATGGAGGAAGCAGAAACGCTTTGTAACCGCATTGCCTTTCTGTGTGGGGGAGAAATTGTAGCACTTGATACACCAGAAAACTTGCGATTAAAATACGCGAAAGATCAAATACAAGTTGTGTTAAAAGATAAACAAAAAGAAACGGTACAAAAAGATGAATTAGGAGCAAAACGCATTTCAGAATGGATGAAAAAAGGCGAATTACTATCTATTCATTCACACGAACCGACGCTAGGCGATATCTTTATTGAAGTTACTGGGAGGGGACTATAATGACATTTTCAATGAGAAGATTTTCAGCTATTTTTCGGAAAGAGGTACAAGATTTTAAAACGAATTCACAGAGTTTGATTATGATGGCAATGCCGATTTTCTTTGCGATACTGTATAGTCGTTCTGATAATTTTAGAGAAGTTGGAGCAAGTACATTAATTACAATGACGTTAGTTTTGGTTGGGGGCTTTATACAGGCAATGCTTATCGCAGAAGAAAAGGAAAAAAGTACGCTTCGTGTTCTTATGTTATCGCCAGCATCGTCTATTGAAGTATTAATTGGAAAAAGCTCATTAACGGGCATAATTACAGTTGCGATTTGTTTTATTAATCTACTTATTTTAGGGAAATTAGAAGGTAATATTGCATTGTTATTATTCATCTTTGTTCTTGGGACGCTAATGTTCACCCTTATTGGAACATGTATTGGATTAATAGCTCAAAATGTACCGCAAACATCAACAATTGGGTTACCGATACTAATGGTCTTTCTTATTGGTGATTTTATAGCAGGATTCGTGAAAAACGAGGTTGTTACAAAAATAGTCGAGTATTTACCGACTCGTCATATCGGCCTCGCAGTCAGCGGTGTGATAAAAGGTGAAGGTTTTAGTGCAATTACTAGTAATTTATTGAACATAACTATTTGGTTAGTTGCAGTACTTGCTATTACGCTCTTCATTTATAAAAAGAAACAAATGGACTAAAAACTGAGCCAAAACGCTCAGTTTTTTCTTTTTTCATCATTTCCTCGGAAATTCCGCGAATATTATACATATTTTTACATATTTTGTCGAAAAGTAATTAGTTATAGGTTGTATAGGATGAGTGAATATTGTTCAAAATGATTGCTGAGGTGATGATGGAATGCGAGGAAGAAATAGTAAAAAGTCACAAAAGGTAGTACATTTATTTCAAAAAAGATGGGTGTTTCCGGCACTATACATTGCTTGTGCGGCGGTAATCTTAATGGTTGCGCTATGGTTCCAAGGAGCTAATCCAAAGAAAGCTCCGAACCAAGATCAAGCAACACCGTATACACAATCGGAAGATCCAGCAGTACCGGTAACAAAATCTTCAGAAGTAGTGAAAATGCCAGCTGCAGTAAATGCAGAAGTAGTAGTACAGAAGAAATTCTATGAAGATGCAGCATCAGAGGCGGAACAAGAAAAAGCACTTGTCTTTTATAACAACACATATTCCCCGAATAAAGGAATCGACATTGCTGCGAAAAACGGAAAAGAATTCGATGTTACAGCTGCTTTAAGTGGTACAGTAACGAAAGCTGAAAAAGATTCACTTCTTGGTTATGTTGTAACAGTAGATAGTGGAAATGGTGTAGCAGCATCTTATCAAAGCTTAGGCAGTGTGAAAGTAGAAAAAGGTGCAAGAGTTGCGCAAGGTGAAGTGTTAGGGAAATCAGGTCTAAATGCAATGAATAAAGATGCAGGTTCTTACGTTCACTTTGAAGTACGTAAAGACAATGTGGCTGTGAACCCTGAGCGTTACTTAAATAAATCAGTAGCAGAAATTAAAGCTGATGCAGGTGCTGCAAAGGCGACAAATGCTTCAGGTAAAAAGGCTGATGACAAATCTCAAAAAGAAGAAAAGTCAACAAGCACGAAACCAGAAAGTAAAACAGAAGATAAGTCTAAAAAAGAAGAGAAATCAACAAGCGGCTCGACTAGTGATAAAGAGACGAACGGCAAACAAGATGAGAAATCTCAAAAAGAAGAAAAATCAACGAATGGTTCTACAGAATCATCTAACGGTTCTTCTTCACAAGAATAATAAAGTAAAAAAATCAGTTCTCATTAGGAGAGCTGATTTTTTTATTTTTATATAAAAATAATCAATTTCGAGAAAAAAGTTGCAATAACAAGGAAAAATGACGAGATTCCCGAATATATATTATAAAAGGGAGGGGATACTATGTCATTTTTATCTGTTCTGTCGATTGCTATTATTTTATTGTTTGTTTTATTCGCTTTATACTATTATATTGCCGGTAAGAAAGAAGTTCCCCACCATCAGTTGTTAGAAGAAGAGTATGAAAGAGAAGAGTGACACCTTTTATAAAGAGGTGTCACTTTTTTTTCGCCATAATTGTCATTGTTAACGTATTTCTCACAAAAAAACGTAATTTTTCTTAACTTAGTCCGCAAAAATAGTGAACATGTAGCATATATCAGTAGTGCGGGCAATACAATGGTATAAACCAATGCAAAGAGAGTGTTTGAGGTGAGAAATCGTGAATCATTTCATTATAAATCCAAGAATGTTTAACGCTTACAAACAGCACTCACATTTACTTCATAGTCGTATGCAGCGAGTCTCATTTCACACTTCTCACATCCAATTTAGGGAGGCGAGTGGTGTGCACGATTACATCAAAGAGAGAACTATCAAGATTGGCAAGTATATCGTGGAGACAAGAAAGACAGTGCGTGTAATTGCAAAGGAGTTTGGGGTATCAAAGAGTACAGTCCATAAAGATTTAACAGAACGTTTGCCAGAAATTAATCCAGAGCTCGCAAATGAAGTGAAAGAAATTCTTGATTATCATAAGTCTATTCGTCATTTAAGAGGAGGAGAAGCAACAAAGCAGAAGTACCGTAAAGAAGATACAGAAAACCCTGTCCGCCAATAAATCTAAAATAGCAAACATTCCTTGCGAATTCGGTAATATTTTTCAGAAGAATTCTTTTTGCGAATATTACGTTTCTGTTAAATTTATGATAAAATCAGAAATTAGGTGTAAAAGAATTCGGGTATAACCTGATTTTGAATATCGAGGAGGAAATGACGGGAATGTTTGCGCGAGATATCGGAATTGACCTAGGTACGGCTAACGTATTAATTCATGTTAAAGGTAAGGGTATTGTGTTAAATGAGCCATCTGTTGTGGCAATTGATCGTAATAGTGGAAAAGTATTAGCAGTAGGTGAAGAAGCAAGAAGTATGGTGGGACGTACACCTGGTAATATTGTGGCAATTCGCCCACTTAAAGATGGTGTAATAGCAGATTTCGAAATTACAGAAGCAATGTTAAAGTATTTCATTAACAAATTGGACGTGAAGAGCTTCTTTTCAAAACCTCGCATTTTAATTTGCTGTCCAACAAATATCACATCTGTAGAGCAAAAAGCAATTCGTGAGGCTGCTGAACGTTCAGGTGGTAAAACAGTATTTTTAGAAGAAGAACCAAAAGTAGCCGCAGTTGGTGCTGGTATGGAAATTTTCCAGCCAAGCGGAAACATGGTTGTTGATATTGGTGGAGGTACAACAGATATTGCCGTACTTTCTATGGGTGATATTGTTACCTCTTCCTCTATCAAAATGGCTGGCGATAAGTTTGATATGGAAATCTTAAACTACGTTAAACGTAAGTATAAGCTATTAATTGGAGAACGTACTTCAGAAAATATTAAAATTAAAATTGGTACAGTATTCCCAGGTGCACGCAGTGAAGAGCTTGAAATTCGCGGACGTGACATGGTAACAGGTTTACCACGTACAATTACAGTATGCTCTGAAGAAATTACAGAAGCACTAAAAGAAGACGCAGCTATTATTGTACAAGCTGCAAAAGGCGTACTAGAGCGTACACCACCAGAACTATCTGCGGACATTATCGATCGCGGTGTTATTCTAACAGGCGGTGGAGCTTTATTACACGGTATCGACATGCTTCTAGCAGAAGAATTAAAGGTACCAGTATTAATCGCTGAAAACCCAATGCAATGTGTTGCTGTTGGTACAGGTATTATGTTAGAGAATATCGATAAATTACCACGTCGTGCTTTGAAATAAAGTGAGAAGGACTAAGGTATCAAATCTTAGTCCTTTTTTATTTTTTTATATCTTTATATTTTTTTAATTTATTGAGAAAATAGAAGAAAAATAAAGAAAAATAGAGAAAACAGGTAAAATATTCATATATATGGTTGAATTTAATATTTCCTTATTTGAAAACGTATATAATATAATGAGTCGAATACGACATTAAGGCAAAAAATGTTCGAATACATATTGCCTTTCCCTAATTTGGGCATACACTCTTTTCTACCTCCGTGTCAGTTGCTGAGAAGTGCAACTATTTTAATGGAATAGAGTGTGTGCATTTTTTTATAAATAGGAAGTAAAGTTTCACTTTATAATGACAAATAATAAACAAAATGGGATAATAACAATATGTCCAAGTGGTAAGACCAATATTGTAAAAGGGGCGATTGTTACATGCTAAATATAGAACAAATTAAAGAAATCATTCCTCACCGCTATCCGTTTTTACTTGTTGATAAAATATTAGAAGTGGATGAGGGGAAAAGAGCGGTTGGAATTAAAAATGTATCTGCAAACGAGGAGTTCTTTAATGGGCACTTCCCAGACTATGCAGTTATGCCTGGTGTACTTATTGTAGAAGCATTAGCGCAAGTTGGGGCAGTTGCTGTATTAAAGAAAGAAGAAAACCGCGGAAGACTTGCTTTCTTCGCAGGTATCGACAATTGCCGTTTCAAAAAGCAAGTACGCCCAGGTGATCAACTTCGCCTAGAAGTAGAAATGACACGCGTGCGTGGTCCGATTGGAAAAGGAAAAGCAATCGCAACAGTGGATGGTGAAGTTGCGTGTGAAGCTGAAATTACATTTGCAATTGGTGATAAAAAAGAATAGATAGAATAAAAAAATCTTCTTGTAAAAATACAGGAAGATTTTTTTGTTTACTATATATATCGATATAAAAAGAAATATGCAAACTAATTTGGATTACCATATAATTACTTTATCATTTATCTCGCTTTTGAGATAAATGATAAAGGTATAAAAGAAATGAGGCTATTGTCATATTGTTAAGGCCTTTATATAGGACAAAATAGAATGGCATGGATTATGGTTAGATATGGGAGAGAATGGATGGATTTAACAGTGTAAATAAGTGGGGAATAAGTGTAATATATCGATCATGAATGAAATAGGCGTGTATATCGAGCGTATAGAAATAGGGAGAAGGGGTCGCGTTTAAAAAAGGAGACTAGGACATGTTCGGGAGAAAGAAAAGAAAGCCATTAAAACAATTAATTACACATAAAGAGCCTAAATCGCGTATTGCAGAGCAATACCGCAACATTCGTACGAATATTGAATTTACATCTGTAGATAATCATATTCGTTCTCTTATTGTCACTTCAGCAGATCCAGGTGACGGAAAGACGACGACAATTGCAAACTTAGCAGTTGTTTTCGGTCAACAAGGAAAGAAAGTTTTAGTAATCGGAGCTGACTTACGTAAGCCGGCGATACAAAACTTATTTGCAATTCATCATTCAAATGGATTAACGAACGTATTATTAGGACAAGCAAAATTAATGCAATGTATTCAAAAAACAGATATAGAGAATGTATACTTAATGGGGTCAGGTCCAATACCACCAAACCCAGCAGAACTGTTAGGAAATCGGGTAATGGACGAGGTATTACTAGAGGCATATAACATGTTTGATATTGTTTTAATCGACACACCGCCAGTCCTTGCTGTTACCGATGCACAAATACTTGCGAACAAATGTGATGGAATCATACTTGTCGTGCGTAGTGAAAAAACAGAAAAAGATAAAATATTGAAAGCAAAACAAATATTAGACAAGGCATCTGGTAAACTACTTGGTGTCGTACTAAATGACAAGCGAGAAGAAAAGGAACAATATGGATATTATTAGAAACTAATGTATGATATAATAATTTTTAAAGCCAGTAAGTATTTTTATTGGCTTTTTTGCATTGTTTCATAGCTTTATATCTTTTTATTGCTTTATATAAAAAAAGATGTAATGGAAATTTGATGGAATGTGTTGTCATTTTTAAGATTATTTTGTAAGATTATATATGTTTTTAAATAGCAATCGTACGTAGATATTACTAAAATAAAAAAATGTAATATTATATGTTATAATTTTTCTTATGTGCAAATTTTAGAAAGTTGGAGGAACTTATGGAAGAAACAATCAGTTTAAAAGAGTTATTTCATATCTTAAAAAAACGTTTAGCAATGATCCTCGTAATCGCCTTTGGTGCAGCTATAGTAAGTGCTATCATTAGCTTCTTCTTTATGACACCAATCTATCAATCTTCGACGCAAATTCTTGTTAACCAGAAGAAACAAGATGGAACAATGATCCAAGCTGGTGAAGTTCAAACGAATATTCAATTAACGAATACATATAAAGTCATTATTAAGAGTCCAGTGATTTTAGATCAAGTAAAGGAAAATTTGAAATTAAGCTCAACGGTACAAGAGTTAACAGAAAAAATTGATGTTACAAATGAGAAAGAATCACAGGTTATTTCTGTTACGGCTGAGGACAAAAATCCGAAACTAGCTCGTGATATTGCAAATGCAACCGCAGATGTATTTAAAGGTGAAGTTGCAAAAATTATGAATGTTGATAACGTAACAGTACTATCTAAAGCAGAAGTTGCAGAAAATCAATCGCCGATTAAACCACGTCCGATGTTAAATGTAGTAATTGCTTTCGTTGTTGGTTTAATGGCTTCAGTTGGTCTTGCATTCTTACTAGAATACTTAGATAACACAGTGAAAAAAGAAGAAGATGTAGAAAACTTACTTGGCTTACCAGTGTTAGGTATCGTTGCTCGTATGGATGAAGAAACAACAAACGTGAAATCACACGCTCCATCATCAAGAAAAGTGAGGGGACAAACAATTGGCTCTTAATTTATTTAAAAAGAAAAAAAATCACCGTCAACGTCGTCAATTAATTGCTCATCAACAACCGAAATCACCCATTTCAGAACAATATCGTAATATTCGAACGAACATCGAATTTGCAGCTGTAGATACGAATTTACATTCATTAATGGTAACGTCTGCGAACCCAAGTGAAGGAAAAACAACAACGACAGCGAATATGGCAGTTGTTTTTGCTCAACAAGGGAAAAAAGTATTATTAATTGATGCAGATATGCGTAAACCAGCGATGCATCAAATGTTCCAAGTAGATAATATTTTCGGATTAACGAACGTATTAACGCATAGTGAACGTTTAGAGAAATGTGTACAAACGACAGCAGTTGAGAATTTGAGCTTTCTAGCTTGTGGCCCAATTCCGCCCAATCCCGCGGAATTATTAGGTTCAAAATCAATGCAAGAACTTCTTGCGCAAGCATATAGTATGTATGATTTAGTTATTTTTGATATGCCACCTATTTTAGCTGTAACAGATGCGCAAATTATGGCAAATCAATGTGATGCTTCTATTCTTGTCGTTCGCAGTGAAGTGACAGAGAAAGAATCAGCAGTAAAAGCAAAAGGATTATTAGAGTCTGCAAAAGGTAAACTATTAGGAGTTGTTCTGAACGACCGTGAAAGCGAACAAAGCTTATATTATTACTACGGTGCAAACTAACTAAAAGAGTGAGATATGGCAAGGACATATCTCCTTTTTTCCCTTGAATAGGAAATGAATTTCCTATTCAAGGGAAAAAAGATTACTAAGAGAGAGGGAGGATGAAACAAATGATTGATTTACATTGTCACATTTTACATGGCATCGATGATGGTGCACAAACAGTAACAGATAGTTTAGCGATGGCACAAAGGGCTGTTCAAGAAGGAATACATACAATCGTCGCAACACCACACCATCAAAATGGAAAATATATAAATGAACGTACTCCAATTATTCATCAAGTAAAACAACTAAATGATGAACTACAACAAAATGAAATTCCACTGAAAATTTTACCGGGACAAGAGGTCAGGTTATATGGTGATTTATTAGAAGACTATGAAGCTGGTAAAATTGTTACTTTAAATGAAACAAATAAATATATATTAATTGAGTTTCCATCTAATCATGTACCCCGTTATGCCGAACAACTATTATATGAATTACGTGTAAAAGGAATGATTCCAATTATCGTTCACCCAGAACGTAATGCCGAGTTAATCGAGCAGCCAGATAAATTATATAACCTTGTAAATAAAGGTGCATTAACACAGGTAACGGCAGGGAGTTTACTTGGAAAGTTCGGTAACAAGATTAAAAAATTTTCACTACAACTTGTTGAACATAATTTAACGCATATGGTCGCATCAGATGCGCATAACACAACTTCAAGAGGATTTCATCTAGCAGAAAGCTACGAATTAATTGAAAAGGAATTCGGAATGAACGTTATGAGTGACTTAAAAGAAAATCCATACTTATTAATTAGCGGAAAAGCAATTTATAAAGAAGACCCAGAACTAATTCGTCGTAAAAAATTATTCGGTATTTTTTAATAAAGAACAGGTGATGCCTCCTGACCGTTATCAATGGAGGCACTCGGTCGTGCTGTGGGTAGAAATTTTTATTTCGAACCTACCTTAGACGCTTGTCGTCGGGAGTATGACGTGAGGATGGGTTAGATGCCCACAATTTATTTATGATAGAAACTCTACCTATGGAGTTATAACTATGACTCTGTAGGTAGGGTTTTTATTATTGCTACATATAAATAGAAAATATAAGGAGGACCACAATTGAAAAAAGTAAGAAAAGCGATTATTCCGGCAGCTGGTCTTGGGACAAGATTTTTACCAGCAACGAAAGCGATGCCGAAAGAAATGTTACCAATCGTCGATAAACCGACAATTCAATACATAGTAGAAGAAGCGATAGAATCAGGAATTGAAGATATTATTATTGTTACTGGAAAAGGAAAACGTGCGATTGAAGATCATTTTGATCATTCCTTTGAATTAGAACAAAACCTTTTAGAAAAAGGAAAACATGAAATGCTTGAAAAAGTACAAGCTTCATCAAAAATTAATATTCATTACATAAGACAAAAAGAGCCGAAGGGTTTAGGGCATGCAGTATGGTGCGCACGTAAATTTATTGGAAATGAACCATTTGCGGTATTACTTGGTGATGATATTGTACAAGCAGAAACACCGTGCTTACGTCAATTGATGGATCAATATGAAGGTACACAGTCGTCAGTTATTGGTGTACAAACCGTACCTGAAAATGAAACGCATCGTTACGGCATTATCGATCCAGTTGAACAAAACGATCGTCGTTATCAAGTACGTCAATTCGTTGAAAAGCCAGCTCAAGGAGCAGCTCCATCAAATTTAGCGATTATGGGTCGCTATGTATTAACACCAGAAATTTTTATGTTTCTTGAGGATCAGCAAACGGGTGCGGGTGGAGAAATTCAGTTGACAGATGCGATTCAAAGATTAAATGAAATTCAACGTGTATTTGCATATAATTTTACAGGGATTCGTTATGACGTTGGGGAGAAGTTTGGATTTATTAAGACTACAATTGAAATGGCATTACAACATGAAGAGTTGAAAAATGAATTAATGCGGTATATGAATGAAATTGTAAGAAAAGAAAATATACATGTATAAAGTGAGGTGGGAGGGCTTTGGCCTTAACTAAATTATCAAATGGAACTGCTAAGGAGCAGGAATTACTGGTTACTAAAGAGATAAACAAAGATAGATTGTATTTGTTTATGAAGCGTTTGATGGATATATTTGGTGCGATATGTGGACTTATTTTTCTTTCACCGATTTTTATTATTGTTGCTATAATAATTAAATTAGAAGACAAGAAAGGCCCTGTCTTTTTTAAACAAATTCGTGTTGGAAAAGATGGAAAAGAATTCGGAATGTATAAATTTCGTTCAATGGTAACAGATGCCGAAGAAAGGTTAAAAGATTTGTTACAACATAATGAAGTATCAGGGGCCATGTTTAAAATGAAAGATGATCCTCGTATAACGAAGATAGGGAAATTTATTCGTAAAACAAGTATAGACGAATTACCGCAGTTATTAAATGTATTAAAGGGTGAAATGAGTCTAGTAGGTCCACGACCACCACTTTTGCGAGAAGTGAAAGAATATACTGCTTACGATAAACAAAGGCTACTTGTGACCCCAGGCTGTACAGGATTATGGCAAGTTAGTGGCAGAAGTAGTATAAATTTTGATGGAATGGTTGAGTTGGATTTAATCTATATAAAAAAAAGAAGTATTTTGTTTGATATGAAAATCATATGTAAAACAGTATTCTTGTTATTAGGTTCACAAGATGCATATTAAAGAATGACATATGAATCGAGATATTTTATAGAAAAATGGAGGTAAAGCTATGAAAGGAATTATTTTAGCTGGTGGAAGTGGAACGAGATTGTACCCTATTACAAAAGCAGTATCTAAGCAACTATTACCGGTTTATGATAAACCGATGATATATTATCCATTATCTGTATTAATGTTAGCTGGTATTAAAGAAATATTAATTATTTCAACTCCTGAAGATCTTCCGAGATTTGAACAATTGTTAGGGAGCGGACAAAATTTAGGGATTTCCTTGCAATATGCAGTTCAAGAAGAACCTAATGGTCTAGCAGAAGCATTTATTATAGGTGAAGAGTTTATTGGAAATGATTCGGTGGCATTAATACTTGGAGACAACATATTCTTTGGGCCAGGTTTTACAACGGTTTTACAAAAAGCTGCGAAAAGAGAGACAGGAGCTACAGTCTTTGGATATAGAGTTAAAGATCCAGAACGATTTGGGGTAGTTGAATTTGATGAAAATCAAAATGCAATCTCAATAGAAGAGAAACCTAATATTCCTAAATCAGAGTTTGCAGTTACTGGCCTTTATTTTTATGACAATAAGGTTGTAGAAATTGCTAAGGGTATTGAACCGTCTTTAAGAGGCGAATTAGAGATCACTGATATTAATAAATCGTATTTAAAGAGTAATACATTAAAGGTAGAATTACTTGGAAGAGGATTTGCATGGTTAGATACAGGGACACATGATTCTTTAATTGAGGCATCTACTTTTATCGAAACAGTTGAAAAAAGACAAGGATTTAAAGTGGCTTGTTTAGAAGAAATTGCATATAGAATGGGATATATTTCAAAATATCAATTGATGGAATTAGCACAACCTTTAATAAAAAATGATTACGGACGTTATTTATTAGATATTGCTTCAGAGAGACAAAATACAGTTTATTGGAACATGGAAGGTGTAGTGTGAAGATGGAAACAATTTTAGTTACCGGCGGCGCTGGATTTATTGGCTCAAACTTTATTCCTTATTTTTTAGAAAAGTATTCAAAATATAGAATTGTTAACATTGATCTACTAACATATGCAGGGGATATAAGCAATTTAAAGGAAGTTGAAGGGCATAAGAATAGTATTTTTATTAAAGGTGATTTAAGAGATAAAGATTTTGTTAAATCATTATTTAAAACTTATGATATTCGACATGTAATTCATTTTGCAGCAGAATCACATGTAGATAACTCAATTAAAAATCCTTTAGTCTTTGCAGAAACAAATGTGCTAGGAACTTTAAATTTATTAGAAAGTGCGAGACAACAGTGGATGGATAAACCGTTTAAATATAAAGAAGAATATATAAACTCACGTTTCCATCACATCTCAACGGATGAAGTATATGGTACTTTAAACGAGGAAGGGTACTTTTCTGAAGAAACACCTTATGCCCCGAATAGTCCGTATAGTGCAAGTAAAGCTGGATCAGATTTATTTGTAAGAAGTTATTTCCATACATATGGGATGAATGTAGTTACTACAAATTGCTCAAATAATTATGGGCCAAAACAGCATGATGAAAAACTTATCCCAACTCTGATTCGTAAGGCTCTTAATGGTGAGAAATTACCTATTTATGGTAAGGGTACAAACGTAAGAGATTGGTTATATGTATTAGATCATTGTCAGGCAATTGATTTGGTATTTCATGAAGGAGTAACTGGTGAAACATATGTAGTCGGTGGAAACAATGAAAAAACAAATATGGAAGTTGCGGAAACAATTTGTCGGATTTTAGATAAAAAGTACCCTAAAGAGAAGAGTTATTTTAATCAAGTAGAATTTGTTACAGATCGCCCAGGGCACGATTTCCGTTATGCAATTGATGCTGCTAAACTAATGACAGAACTCGGGTGGAAACCTGAAGAAACTTTTGAAACTGGAATTGAAAAAACGGTTAATTGGTATATAGAAAAATACTTGAAGAATTGAGGTGCGTTTGAATGGAGGCAAAATTATTTGATTTTCCAATCATGAAAGATGAACGAGGCGCATTAATAGCTTTAGAGGAAAATGATACTATTCCTTTTAATATTAAACGAGTTTACTATATTTATGATGTGAAGAATGAACTTAGAAGAGGATATCATGCGCATAAAGATTTGAAGCAGGTTCTGATAGTTTTACATGGATCTTGTAAAATATTGTTAGACGATGGCGATCAGAAAAAAGTTTTTGAATTAGATTCTCCTGCTCAGGGACTATATGTTGATAAATTGATTTGGCGAGAAATGTATGATTTTTCAAATGACTGTGTGCTGATGGTTCTAGCTAGTGAACTGTATGATGAGGAAGATTATTTAAGGAACTATGAAGAGTTTTTATCATACACAGGGAGTAAAAGTTATGTGTAATAATAAATATTTTAAGCATGAACAGGCACTTGTAGAATCTGTTGAAATTGGAGATGATACAAGGATTTGGGCTTTCACACATATTTTAGCAGGAGCAAAAATTGGACGAAACTGCAACATTAATGATCATACATTTATTGAAAATGATGTTGTACTTGGAGATAATGTAACAATTAAATCTGGAGTATATATTTGGGATGGTGTGAGGTTGGGAAATAGTGTATTTATAGGTCCTAATGTTACTTTTACAAACGATTTGACACCACGCTCTAAGAGATATCCTGATAGTTTCGAAGCAACGATTGTAGAGGAGTATGCATCTATCGGTGCAAATTCGACTATTATTGCTGGAAATAAAATAGGAAAGTATGCAATGGTTGGAGCGGGTTCTGTAGTAACAAAGGATATTCCACCTTATACATTATGGTATGGAAATCCGGCTGTATTTAAAGGTCACGTATGTGAATGTGGTGAAAAATTAGATTGTAATTATACTTGTTCAGTTTGTAAAAAAGATTTGTCAAAAATAATTAAGAGTGGAGCGTAAAAGGTGATACCATTTTTAGATTTAAAACAAATAAATTTGCAGCATAAAAATGAAATTGAAGAAGCGATGAAGCGTGTATTAGAAAGTGGATGGTATGTTCTAGGGAAAGAAGTAACTGAATTCGAAGAAAAATTTGCAGCATATTGCGGTACAAAATATGCTGTTGGTGTGGCAAATGGCTTGGATGCTTTAATTTTAATTTTAAGAGCATATGGAATAGGTAAGGGTGATGAGGTAATTGTACCCGCTAATACATATATAGCGAGTATTTTGGCCATTTCCGCAAATGGAGCAACTCCTATTTTAGTTGAACCTCAAGTAGAGACGTTCAATATTAATCCTCAACAAATTGAAGAAAAAGTATCTTCAAAAACAAAAGCTATTATGGCAGTTCATTTATGTGGACAAGCCGCAAATATGGATGCAATTAATAAAATTGCGGAAAAATATAATTTAAAAGTAATTGAAGATGCAGCTCAAGCACATGGAGCTATTTACAATGAGAAGCGGACAGGTAACCTAGGAGATGCCGCTGGATTTAGTTTTTATCCAGGCAAAAATTTAGGGGCTCTTGGAGACGGTGGAGCTATTACAACTAATGATAGTGTATTAGTAGAAAAAATTAGAGCTTTACGAAATTATGGTTCGCATGTTAAATATGAAAATTTATTTAAGGGCATGAATAGTCGTTTAGACGAATTACAGGCTGCCATTTTGAATATAAAATTAGGCCATTTGGATCAACAAAATGAACATAGAAGAAAAGTTGCCGAATACTATCTTAATAATATTAAAAACCCTAAGGTTGAACTGCCTGTAGTAGAAAACGGTGATAGAAAATCTCATGTTTGGCATTTATTTATTATTAAAACTGAAAATAGAGCGAGTCTACAGCAGTTTTTACAAGAAAATGGGATTCAAACTATGATTCATTATCCTATTCCACCACATAAACAAGAAGCATATCAAGAGTGGAGCAATTTAAGTTATCCAATTACTGAAAATATGCATGAACAAGTTTTAAGCTTACCAATCTCTCCAGTTATAAGTATGGAAGAAGTAGAAAAAATTATTGAGAAAATTAATCAATATTAATTTCGTAGAGAGTAGAATATTATGAATTTATTGAAGACGAGCTTCTTATCTGGAATTGCAACTTTGATTAAAATGGCTTCAAATTTAATAATAAATAAAATAATAGCTATATATATTGGACCATCTGGAATTGCCCTGATTGGGCAATTCCAGAATATATTAAATTCACTAGTAACACTGGGATCAGGTGGGATTTCTTCCGGAATTACAAAATATATTTCAGAATATAATGGTGATATAAAAAAAAGGAATCAGTTTATTCAATCTAGTTTGGTGATAACTATTTGTTGCTCACTTTTGATTGGAGTACTTATTTTTATTTTTCAAGAATGGTTAGCTGTATATTCTTTATCTAATGTGAATTATAAGGGTATTTTTGTTGTTTTAAGTGTTAATTTGTTATTTATAAGTTTGAATACGTATTTACTAGCTCTTTTAAATGGATTAAAAGAAATAAAGATATATATCGGAGCAAATATTTTAGGTAGTATAATTTCGTTAGTATTAAGTACGTTTTTAACAATATTTTATGGTTTATATGGTGCATTAATTGCACTTATATTAGTCCAATCAATAGTGGTTATTGTAACAGGGTTTTATTTTTATAAGAAAAAGGTTATTGGGGATTTTAATTGGGAATTTGCTTATTCAAAGGTAATTTATAAGAAGTTTTTTCAGTATTCATTAATGTCTTTAACTACAATGTTATGTGTTCCTATTACACAATTAGTTATTCGTAATATGATTATTGAAAAAGTTTCTTTACAGTATGCTGGATATTGGGAAGCGATGAATCGGATATCAAGCATGTATTTATTAGTAGTTACAACAGCCCTAACAACGTATTATTTACCAAGGTTATCGGAGATAAAAAAAGTTAAAGAATTAAAAGAAGAAATCAGAAAAAGTTATCGCTTAGTGTTGCCATTTGTGTTCATTAGTTGTGTTTTAATATACTACATGAAAGATATTATAATATCGATTCTCTTTACAAAAGAATTTTATGAGATGAGAGATTTATTTCTATATCAATTAATAGGAGATTTCTTTAAAATGGCTAGTTGGATTTTAGGCTTTTTAATGATCGCAAAAGCTATGACAAAAACATTTATTATCACAGAAATTATCTCCTCCGTGATATATATATCATCATCACACATATATATATATTATTTTCCTGAAATTGGGGCTACTATTGCATATACAACAACATATGTAGTGTATTTCTTTTTGATGGTGATAATTTATAAAAAAATTATACTAAAAAATTTTTTGAAAGTAGGAATTAATAATTGAGTGCACTTGTTTCAATTTGTACACCTGTCTATAATCATGAATTGTACTTAGAGGATTACTTTAAATCTATAACTAAGCAAACTTACAAAAATATAGAATTAATTTTAATTAATGATAATTCTACTGATAATTCGCATAGAGTTATTTTGGAGTGGATGAATGAACTTGAGAATAGGTTTTCTAGAGTTACCTATATTAATAGAACTGTGAATAAGGGCCTTATTTATAATTGTAATCAAGCTATTGAACTATCTATGGGGGAATATATATATATATTTGCTTCAGATGATATGATGCATGAGACAAATATAGAATTTAAGGTTAGTGAACTGGAAAGAGATTCAGAGATTGGCTTAGTATATAGTGATGGTTTTATTATAAAAGAAAAGGCTTCAATTTTTGACGTGAATAATAATATTATTAGTAGATTTAGCGAGGAGCAAAATTTATATAAAGGCAATGTATTTCAGGAACTAATTGATTTTGGTTCATTTATTCCCGCACCTTCTGTTCTTTTAAGGAAATCTATATTGGAAGAATTAGGTGGATATAGTTCGGATTATGTATTTGAAGACTATCAAATGTGGTTGAAAATTGCCTTTAAATATAAGATAGCTTTGATAGAACAACCTTTAATTTATTATAGACTATGTAGTGGATCGCTAAGTAGAGAACCTCAAAAGTTTATACGAATGATAAGAGATCAAGAGAAGTTATTGTTAAATTTAGAATCGAAATTTAACAATATTGATATTTCTAGAGGATTACACTCAGTATATAGTGATGGGATTAAGGGGAGTTTTAATTATAATTTAGTAGAAGATTTTCGTTATTATTATAATAAGTTTGAAAAAAAATCTTTAAAATATAAAATTAAGAATTTAATTATATCTATACCTCTTATATATTGGAGCTATGATAAGCTTAAAGGGTTTTATAAAAAAATAAGGGTATAGAATTTTCTAGATTTTATTAGAGGGAATACTTATGAAAAAGAAAAAGATTTTATTTATTATGACTGATATGTCTATAGGTGGTGGACCTAAGACATTAATAGATTATTTAAAAGGATTAGATAAACAAAAATATGATATTACTTTATATTTAATTGTAAATGATGGTGAATTACTTAATGAGATTCCTAACGAGATTAGAGTTGAATCATGTATTTCGAATGGAAATGGCAACATATTGAGAGCGTATAAAAAACTAAGGCTATTTTTTAGTAAGAAGCAGATAAAACAGACATTTCAGGGGTATGATTTAGTTGTTGGTTATACTGAGTATTATCCGACGTATATAGTTGCCAAAATTAATAAATATTTAGGAATCAGATCCATTTCATGGATACATACAGATTTGAGTAAAAATCCAACCAATTTTTTAAAAAGAATAATTCATAAAAAAATAGGGAATAAGTTATACCTATATATAGATAAAGTAATATGTGTATCTAAAAATATTAGCGAAAAAGTCAAAGAGATTTATCCACTTCCTTTTAAAGGGGATAAGCTCGAGGTGATATACAATCCCAATAATTATAATGACATAGCCCTAAAAGCGATGATGGACATTGAGTTGAAAATGAAAAATAAATATAAGATAGTTTTTGTAGGAAGGTTATCTTCAGAAAAAAATATAGGATTACTGTTAGAGGCTGTAAGTAGTACCCAGAAAAATTATGATGTTAAGTTATTAATTATTGGTGAAGGTGATGAAAAAGGGAACTTAGTAGAATTATCTAAATCCTTAGGGATAGAGGATAGAGTCGCTTTTTTAGGGTATCAAAAAAATCCATATCCATATATAAAACAAAGTGATGTTTTTGTACTACCATCAAATACCGAGGCGTTACCAGGCGTTTTAATTGAGGCATTATCATTAAATGTACCTGTAATAGCTAGTAATGTTGGGGGAGTAAATGAAATAGTAAACCATATGGAAAATGGAATTCTATTTGAAAAACAAAACAAAGAAGAACTAGTAAATGCTATGGATTATATTTTTAGGGATTTTAAAAATAAAGAGAAATTTTTATATAACTGCACAAATGATTTATGGAAGTTTGATAGTAAAAATTCTTTTGAGCAAATAGAAAGTATATTTAACAAGGAGATATAGCATGTTTTTTAATAAATATGTAATACCTTTTTTATTAGTTTTTGTATTTTTATATGATATACGTCCTATAGTTTTTGGAAAGGTAATCAACATTCCATTGGTAATATTAGGATTTTTTTTCTTGAAGTATATAATTGATAATTGTAAAGGATATAATATTGAGCATATCAAAATTATAATTTGTCTAGGATTATTTATTTTGGTTGCTATTTTACAAATATTATTTCAAGCACCTCCTCATGGTGATCGAGGGCTGACTTATTATTTTGTTGAAATAAGTATATTATTTATAGGTATGGCTGGTGTTATTGATAGTTATTATGTGAAATTGAGGAATAAATATACCTTTTTAAACATCATTATTTTCACTGGGTTTATACAGTCCTTAATTTCTTTAGCAATGTTTTTTAATGAAAATATTAGAAATTTAATTGCTAATAATTTTCTTAGTGATGCGATAGTGTTTATGCAAAACAATGAAATGAGAGGGTATGGATTAGCGTTAGCTACTACATTCTCGTTAACCATAGTACAATCTATTATATTATTCTTTATTGTCTATATGTTAAAACAAATTCAATTAAAGTATGTAATGATTTATTTAATAGCTTATGTGCTTATAGCTATTAGTGTAATGCTAGCAGGTAGGACTGGTAGTATAGGTATAGCACTTTCATTAATTATAGTTTTTATAAAAACTATAATAGGTGAAAAAAAAGAAAATTACAGGTTATTTTTAGGTTCTTTAATAATAATAATGGTAGGGATAGTTCTTGCAGTATCTATCTTAGTAGATCAAAATAGTCCGTATTTCCTATGGTTTCAATGGGCCTTTGAGATATTGTATAGCTTTGGGGGCACTGGAAAAGTAAGTACGAGTAGTACCAATGAGCTTCTAGAGATGTATAAAACGTTGCCCGATAATGCTAAAACATTTATTTTTGGAGATGGTCGGTTAATAGGAGATACTTATAATTATTGGTTTGAATCATTTTCCTATTATAAAAATATAGATGTTGGATATCTAAGATTAATGTTTTATTTTGGGATAGTTATGACTATAGGGTTTTATGGGTTTTATATCTTTTTAATACAAAGAGCTTTTAAATATAATTTATTTTCTATGAGTATTGCTACTACCATAAGTATTTATCTTTTAATAATTGAAATGAAGGGTTTATTTTTAATAAATTTAAATGTGAATTTACTTATATTTTGTTTCTATTTAATTTATTTAAAAAAGAAGCAAGAAAATGTTAAGTTTTAAAAGTAGGTAATTTTAGTTAAGAGGTAATGTCAAATGAGAATTTATATAAATGGTAGATTTTTAACACAAAAAACTACGGGGGTTCAAAGGGTAGCGGAAGAACTTGTAAAGGAAATAGATGTATTATTAAATACACTTAAATGTGAAAATGAATTAGAGGTTATTATTTTAGTACCAAAAGATACAATTAAGACATTGAAGTTAGAAAATATAAAAATAAAAAAAATAGGTATTTTAAAAGGGCATTTGTGGGAACAATTAATTCTACCTATTTATACTCAAAATAATATACTTATAAACTTTTGCAATACAGGACCAATATATAAAAAAAATCAAATTGTAATGATTCATGATGCCGCAGTATGTACTTATCCAGAAGGCTTTTCAAAAGCATTTTTATTATGGTACCGTTTTTTATATAGCAAATTGTCGAAATCAGCTAAAAAAATTATTACAGTTTCAAATTTTTCGAAAAGAGAACTAGTTAGTTATTTTCCTAGTATGAAATCTAAAATAGATGTTATTTACAATGGAATAGATCATATTTGGGAAAGAAAACCCGAGGAAAGTATTCTAGAAAAACACCAGTTGACATCAGGGGAATATATTTTAGCTGTAAGTAGTATGAACCCTAATAAAAACTTTAAAGTCATTGCAGAAGCAATGACTAGTATGACAAGTCTTAAGGCACAAGTTGTTATTGTTGGAGGAAAACAATCAAAAGTTTTTGCAAATGAAAATATGGAATCCGACCAGGATATTATATGGACGGGATATGTTAGTGACGAGGAGTTGGTCACATTATATAAAAATGCAAAAGTATTTTTATTCCCTTCAATATATGAGGGATTTGGATTACCTCCATTAGAAGCAATGGCGATGGGGTGTCCGGTTATCGCTTCTAACGCTGCTTGCATCCCTGAAATATGTGGTGAGCATGCCACATATTTTGATCCAACCAATGCGAATGACCTTGCAGAAAAAATCCAATTAGTTGATCAATCGAAAAGTTCGAATTCGAAAAAAGAGGCGCAGCAATTTGTGGAGAAATATAATTGGAATGATGCAGCTATGAAGCTATTAGAGCATATAAAGATGTTATAGGAGAATTTTAAAATGAAAATAGCAATAGTTCATGACTGGCTTGTAACATACGCTGGTGCAGAAAAAGTATTAGAGCAGATGCTTGAAGTATTTCCAGAAGCAGATTTGTTTAGTTTAGTAGATTTTTTAGATGAAAAAGAGCGAGGATTTATTAAGAACAAAGAGGTTAGTACAACATTTGTTCAGAAGTTACCTTTCGCGAAGAAAAAATACAGAAATTATCTTCCTTTAATGCCTTTGGCTATTGAACAGTTAGATTTATCAAAGTATGATGTTATCCTTTCTAGTTCTCATGCTGTAGCAAAAGGGGTTTTAACAGGACCAGATCAGTTGCACATATCTTATGTACATTCACCTATTCGTTACGCATGGGATTTACAGCACCAATATTTAAAAGAAGCAAAATTAGAAAAAGGTCTTAAGGGACTGTTAACAAAATCTATTTTACATAAAATAAGAAATTGGGATTACCGTACTGCAAATGGCGTAGACTACTTTGTAGGTAATTCGAAGTTTATCGGACGTAGAATATGGAAAGTGTATAGAAGAGAATCGGATGTTATTTATCCACCTGTTGATATCTCTGCATTTACACTGCATGAACAAAAAGAAGATTTTTATGTGACTGCATCACGTATGGTGCCATATAAGAAAATTGATTTAATTGTTGAAGCATTTGCCCATATGCCAGATAAAAAATTGATTGTAATTGGTGATGGACCGGATTTTGAGAAGGTGAAGGCAAAGGCTAAAGCGAATGTCCAGATTTTAGGGTATCAATCATTTGAGGTGTTGAAAGAACACATGCAGCGTGCAAAAGCATTCGTCTTTGCTGCAGAAGAGGATTTTGGTATTACACCAGTGGAGGCACAGGCTTGTGGTACACCTGTTATTACATATGGTAAGGGTGGAGCTACAGAAACTGTTTTAGATTTAAATCATGAGAAACCAACTGGTCTATTCTTTAAAGAGCAGACTATTGAAAGTATTGTTGAGAAGGTTAAAGAATTTGAACAAAGCTATGATAAGTTTACTCCATCTAATTGTAGAGAGAATGCTATAAGATTTTCGCCAGAAAGATTTAGAGAAGAGATTAGAAGTATTGTAGAGGAAAAATATAAAGAAAAATTTCTAGGGTGAGGAGATAATATCTTCACCTTTTTTTATTTTTTGTAAGGGAGTGGAAATATGAAATTAATATTATTATCTGGTGGTTCAGGAAAACGTTTATGGCCATTATCAAATGATTCGCGTTCTAAGCAATTTTTAAAAGTACTTAAAAATGAGAATGATGAAATGCAATCTATGGTTCAAAGGGTATGGGGACAATTAAAAAGCTTAGGGATTGAAAATGATGCAGTTATTGCTACAAGTAAATCTCAAGTAGATATGATTAATAGTCAGTTAGGAAATGATGTACCTATTATCATTGAACCAGAGCGTCGTGATACATTTCCGGCAATTGCTCTTGCAGCTTCATATTTATACTCTAAAGAGCACGTTGATTTGAATGAGGTTGTAGGTGTATTACCTGTAGATCCATACGTAGAAAATAGTTTCTTTGAAAGGTTACTAGATTTAGAGAAAGCACTAAACTCTTCAAATGCAGATTTAGGTTTAATGGGGGTTACACCTACATATCCATCCGAGAAATATGGTTATATTGTTCCCAATGTAGAGGCAAGTACACAGGAAATTATTCAAGTAAGTCATTTTAAAGAAAAGCCAGTAACTGCAGAAGCTGAAGGATTGCTAAAACAAAATGCACTTTGGAATTGTGGTGTATTTGCATTTAAATTAGATAAAATTATCTCCTTATTAGATCAAAAAGGGCTTCCTGTTCAATATGATGTATTAGTCCAACAATATGCAAGTTTACCAAAGATAAGTTTTGACTATGAAGTGGTAGAAAAAACAGAGAATATTATTGCATTACCTTATAATGGTTCATGGAAAGATCTTGGAACTTGGAATACCCTTACGGAAGAAATGGGAACGAACGTCCTTGGTAAGGGAAATATGGGAATTGAATGTGAGCAAAATCATATTATTAATGAGTTAGATATCCCAGTTTCTGTATTAGGCCTTTCTAACATAATTGTAGCTGCTAGCCCAGATGGTATTTTAGTTTCAGAAAAGGACGCAAGCCCTCGAGTGAAAGAATTAGTGGGAGATTGGGATCAAAGACCAATGTATGAAGAGCGTCGCTGGGGATGGTATCGTGTGCTAGATCATACTAAATATGATGATGGGAATGAAGTGTTAACAAAGCGTATAGGTATTACAGCTAGTAAAAATCTAAGCTACCAATACCATAATAATAGAAGTGAAGTTTGGACAATAGTAAAAGGTGAAGGGATTTTTGTATTAGATGATGAAATACGAGTTGTTCGTCCTGGGGATGTATTAGAAATTCAGCCGAGGCAAAAACATGCGATTAAGGCTGTTACAGATTTAGAATTTATTGAAGTGCAATCAGGTAGCGAATTAGTTGAGGAAGATATTGTTCGGATTTATATGCAATGGAATGAAATAGAGGAAGTTTGTTATTTAAAGAAGTAAAAATTAGTAGTAAGTGCAACTAGAGGTGGAGTTATTTTGTATAAAGAACCATTATTTTTTCAACCAGTGTTACAGGAGCGGATTTGGGGGGGGGAATCTTTAAAAGGATTTAACTATGAGTTACCTTCACAAACTACCGGTGAGTGCTGGGGAATTTCTGCTCATTTAAATGGACCAAGTATTGTAAAGAGCGGTAAATATAAAGGTTTAACGTTAAAGCAACTATGGGATGAACATAGAGCATTATTCGGTAACTATCAAGCTGATCAGTTTCCGTTATTAACTAAAATTTTGGATGCAAAAAAGGATTTATCTGTACAAGTACATCCAAATGATGATTTTGCAAATATTCATGAAAACGGTGAGTTAGGGAAAACAGAGTGCTGGTATATTATTGATTGTAAAAAAAATGCTGAAATGGTGTACGGGCATACTGCTCAAACTAAAGAAGAATTTAAGGGTATGATTGAGAATAATGAGTGGAATCGATTGCTACGTCGAATACCAATTAAGCCTGGTGATTTTTTCTATGTACCAAGTGGAACTATCCATGCTTTATGTGAAGGAACATTAGTGTTGGAAACGCAGCAAAGTTCAGATACTACATACCGTGTTTATGATTATGATCGTGTTGGTGTTGATGGAAATAAGCGAGAACTACATGTTGAAAAATCAATTGCTGTATCGATGATTCCTCATGAGGATTATAAGGTTTATCCTGAAATTAAAAAAGAGAATGGCGCCATCATCACTAAATATGTACAAGAAAAGTATTTTTCGGTTTATAAATGGGAGATTCGAATGGAAGCATCTTTTCAACAGAATCAACCATTTCAATTAGCCAGTGTAATTGAAGGTGAAGCGACGTTAAGAACCGTAAGTGGGGAATTTAGTATAAAAAAAGGAGATCATTTTATTCTTCCAGCCGGAATTGAAAGTTTTGTTATAAAAGGAAATGTGACTTTGATTGTTTCTCATCCATAGAATAGGTCACATTAATTTTATGATTTAGCTTTATCATTTATTGTTATTGCTATAATATAATGAAGAGGTCTTAGTATTTTATTTGTAATTATAAGCAAAGAGGGTATAAGAATGAAAAAGAAAATTTTATTTTGGATTCTCGGTATAATAGGTGTGCTCATTATTGGAGGAGGAGCATATGCTTATCATGTTTACTCTAACGTAACTAATACATTGGATGCAGTTCATAAGCCATTAGATCGTGATAAATCTGATAAACGTTCAGAAAAAGTTGATGTAGCTGATAAAAAGCCTATTTCCATTTTAATGATGGGTGTAGATCAACGTGGTGAAGATCAGGGGCGTTCGGATTCTTTAATGTTATTTACGCTAAATCCCGCTAAAAAATCGATGAAGATTACAAGTATTCCACGCGATTCTTATACAGAGATTATAGGAAAAGGAAAGAAAGATAAGATTAATCATGCTTATGCTTTTGGTGGGATTAATATGACGGTAAAAACAGTAGAAAATTTCTTGAATATTCCTGTTGATCACTATATTGAAGTGAATATGGAAGGATTTAAAGATATTGTAGATGCTGTTGGTGGAGTAGATATTAATAATGATATGGACTTTACAATTGATGGCGTTCATTATGCAAAAGGTGAGTTGCATTTAAATGGAGAAAAAGCATTGCTATATTCTAGAATGAGATATCAAGATGCTCGCGGTGACTTTGGTCGTCAAATGCGCCAACGTCAAGTAATCCAAGCAGTAATTAAAAAGGGTGCAAGTGTATCTTCTTTGGCAAACTATGGTGACGTATTAAAAGCAATCGAGAAAAACGTAAAAACAAGTCTAACTCAAGATCAAATGTTTGATATTCAAAAGAACTATAAAGATTGTATACAGAACAGTGAAGAAATCCAAATCCCAGGTGACGGTCACAAAGCCGCTGACGGTATTTGGTACTACTATGTTCCAGATGCAGCAAAACAAGATTTAACAAACAAGTTAAAAGCGCATCTTGAATTGACTAAGTAATATGTATTGAACCCAACTCCTTTGGAAGGAGTTGGGTTTATTTTTGCATGAATTTATATTAGTATTATATGTTGTGAGATTAATAGATGAGGTGAATCGATGAATAAGAAATCAGTTCTTGTCCTTTTCATTTTTGTACTGTTTGTTGCTTCGGTTGTGAGCGGTAAATTGTATTGGAATAAGAAAGTTGCGAATGCAACAGGGCAAACGAGCGAAGTAACGAAGACAAAGGCTGAAGTGAAAGATAGCGGAGCGAAGAAAGAAGAGAAAAAAGAAGATGCAAAGGCATCTTTTAATGAAGCATACGCAAAGAACTTGCCAGATGCAGTGAAAGAGAAGTTAAAGAAGGCTGCTGAGGATAAAAAGGCAGTAAATTTTGTTATTGTTGGTGATCAAGCTTCTTCATCTGAAAAAGATGCTTGGGCAGCTAAGTTAACTGCTAATTTAGAGGCTTCTTATGGTAAAGGTATATGGAATGTGACGGTAAAGGAATATAAGGGTGAAAGTACAGAAGAATTAATCGCGAATAAACGTGATAAAGAGATTGCGAAGGACAATCCAGATGTAATTTTATTTGAGCCACCATTTATTACTGATAATAGTAAAACTGGTAATGGAAATTCTGTTGTGAATACACAGAAGTTTGTACAGGCACTGTCTACTAGTGCAAAGGGCGCTACAATTATGATTCAACCACCAAACCCAGTGTATGGTGCGAAGAATTATCCGAAATCGATTGAAGCGTTAAAACAATTTGCGACGCAAAATGGTTATACATATGTTGATCATTGGGGAGCATGGCCTGATGCAACAACGAAAGCAATTTTACCGTACTTACAAGAGGAGTTCGGTTTCCCAAGTGCTAAAGGGCATGAAGTTTGGGCACAATATGTAACGGATTATTTTGTAGCTAAGTAATGAATGATATATAAAATGTATACGAGAAATCGTATACATTTTATAATAAGAAAGTAATTAAGAAATCCTAGTATATATGTAGGAAGAAAACAATGAATTCAATCTTAATCTGCGGCGGAGCGGGCTATATCGGTTCTCACGCTGTGAAAAAATTAGTAGACGAAGGTTTATCTGTAGTAGTAGTAGATAACTTACAAACTGGTCATGAAGATGCGATTACGGAAGGTGCGAAGTTTTATAAGGGTGACCTTCGTGATAAAGCATTTTTAAGAGATGTTTTTAAACAAGAAAATATCGAGGCGGTTATGCATTTTGCGGCTGATTCTTTAGTTGGAGTTAGTATGGAGAAGCCTCTTCAATATTATAATAACAATGTGTTCGGTGCACTTTGCTTGCTAGAAGTAATGGACGAGTTTAAAGTAGATAAGTTTATTTTCTCTTCTACTGCGGCGACTTATGGTGAGGTAGATGTAGACCTTATTACTGAGGAAACGATGACAAATCCGACGAATACGTACGGAGAGACGAAGTTAGCGATTGAGAAGATGCTTCATTGGTATAGCCAAGCTTCAAATTTACGTTATAAGATTTTCAGATACTTTAATGTGGCTGGTGCAAATCCAAGTGGTATTATTGGGGAAGATCATCGCCCAGAGACACATTTAATTCCTCTTGTTTTACAAGTGGCGTTAGGTCAACGTGAGAAGATTATGATGTTTGGTGATGATTATAATACACCAGATGGTACTTGTATCCGTGATTATATTCATGTTGAAGATTTAGTGGCAGCTCATTTCTTAGGGCTTAAGGACCTGCAAAATGGTGGAGAAAGTGATTTCTACAATTTAGGAAATGGTAATGGCTTCAGTGTGAAAGAAATTGTTGATGCAGTTCGTGAAGTTACGGATCATGAGATTCCAGCTGAGGTAGCGCCACGTCGTGCAGGAGATCCAGCGCGCTTAGTAGCTTCTTCTCAAAAGGCGAAAGAGAAGTTAGGATGGAATCCTGAGTATGTAAATGTAAAGACGATTATCGAGCATGCGTGGAATCGGCATCAGAAGAAACCTAATGGTTATGAGAAATAATAATTTTTAAAACCTCAAAAGTAGTTTTTTGACTACTTTTGAGGTTTTTTTGTGTATATAAAAATGAACAAATTCCAAACAATAAAATCCATCGATTCACTAATCTACCAATATGTTATGATAAATACACTAAGTTAGTAACGTACTGTTTGTAAAGGATAGAAGAGACAGGTGAAGCAGATGAATAAAAGGCAACAGGAAATTTTACATGTTTTATTATCTGAGCCGAATGAGTATTTGTTAGTGCAGGAGCTTGCTGATAGGGTAGGCTGTTCTGAGAAGACGATTCGCAATGACTTTAAAGTGATTGAGGAGTATTTAGAAAGGTATTCAGATGCAATTCTTATTCGGAAACCGGGTTTAGGTGTGTATTTAGAGATTAAGGATTATGATAAGTCGAATTTGTTCAATAGACTGTATGCTGTAAGACAGGATATAAGTTATGAATCAGATGAAGAGAGATTATTGCAAATTGCGTACAGCTTGTTGATGAGTGTCAAAACGGTTACGGTACAGGAGCTTGCCATGCGATATTTTGTCAATCGAGCTACGATTAAGAAGGATTTAGATAAAATTGAAAAGTGGTTTGAGGAACTGGAATTAGAGTTAATTTCAAAGCAAAGGGTAGGATTAACAGTAGAAGGAGAAGAGAGAAGTAAGAGGAAAGCGTTAGCTAAACTGTCCGATTTAATTCATAGTCAGGAATTAATGAATCAATTTATTAAAAAGCAATTTTTGTATCATGAAATTGAATTTGTAATAACTGAATTGAAAGCGTTACAAAAAAGATATTCTACATTTTTTACAGATGATACGTTAGAAAATCTTTTATTACATACATTGATTATGGTTCGAAGAATGAAGTTAAAACAACCAATTTCAATGCCTAAAGAGGATTTGAAAATTGTACGAGAGACGAAAGAATACGGATGGACTTTAGACTTTTTAACAAGGTTAGAGTTTGTATTTACAGTCCATTTTACTGAAGAAGAGGTGGCTTATTTAGCCATTCATATTTTAGGAGGGAAATTTCGCTATCAAGATGAATGGGAAAGAAATAAGCTCAATGTGAGTAGTCCTGTGCTTTCGCAAGTTGTATCGCATTTAATAGAGCGTATGTCTAGTTTGAATGAAATCGATTTCGGGAAGGATAAATTTTTATTAGAAGGATTGCAGATGCACCTGTATACGGCATTAAATCGTTTGCAATATAATCTTTCTGTTTCTAATCCAATGCTTCATGAAATTAAGCGAATGTATCCGTATATGTTTGATATGTTAATCCATGAGTTGGATGATATAAATAAAATATTAAATTTACAAATTCCTGAGGAAGAAGCGGCGTATATTACTTTACATTTTCAGGCAGCGATGGAGCGTTTAAGTGATAAAAAGGTATCGAAAAATGTAATTATTGTTTGTCATATGGGAATAGGAATGTCGCAATTATTACGGACAAAAATTGAAAGAAAGTTTCGGTATGTTCATGTGATGGATTGTATAGCAAAGTCCGATTTAGAAGAGTATTTGATGAAAAATCAGAAGGTAGAGCTTATAATTTCTACGATTGATCTTCCACAGTTAAAGATTCCTCATTATGTCGTATCTCCTTTATTAGAGCAGAGTGAAGAAAATAAATTAGAGGATTTTATGAAGAAGTTAGATGAACCACTTTCTAATGAAAATAAGGACTTTGTGTTATTGAATTACACGACTCCTTTTCTGGTCTTCCTACAACAAGAAGTAGAACATCGTTATGAATTAATTGAAAGATTAGCGAAATCTCTTTATGAAAAGGGATATGTAGAGAGAGAGTATATTGAAAATGCAATTGCTAGAGATAGAATGTCAGCAACGACAATTGGAGCAGGAGTCGCCATCCCACATGGAAGTCCTAAGCTAATTAAACAATCCGTAATTGCAGTCGCTACGCTTAAGGAACCATTGGATTGGGGAGTAGAGAAGGTATCGCTTGTATTTATGCTGGCGGTTAAGAGTGATGGAAAGGAAGTTACGAAACAACTATTTCATGAGCTATCTTTTATAAGTGAGCAACCTATTTTTGTTCAGAAGCTTATAAAGGAAACGAATATAATGAAATTTTTATCTCATTTGAGATATGAATAGGTAAGGCGAGAAGCCTTGCCTATTTTGTTTGCTTCGGTAAAAAAGTGTTTTTTCCGGAGGTTACGGTAAAAAAGAAAACTTTTATGAATCAAATATTGATATATATTACTTGTAGGCGCTTACATAAGGTTGAGGAGGATTAAAATGAAAGTACTAGCGATTACATCGTGTCCAAATGGGATTGCCCATACTTATATGGCTGCAGAAAACTTACAAAAAGCAGCAGATAAATTAGGAATTCAAATGAAAGTTGAAACACAAGGTGGTATAGGTGTTGAAAATGAACTTACTGAGCAAGAAATTCGTGAAGCAGATGGCATCATTATAGCTGCAGATCGAGTAGTAAATAAAGATAGATTCGTAGGTAAAAAGCTACTAGTTGTAGGAGTTAAAGACGGTATTCGTAAACCGGAGGAGCTAATTCAAAACATAGTAGATGGTAATGTTCCTGTTTATCATTCGGATGTGAAAAAAACAGGAAATGATTCACAAGGAAGAAAACAAAATCCAATATACCGTCATTTAATGAATGGTGTATCGTTCATGGTTCCTTTCATTGTGGTAGGGGGATTATTAATTGCAATTGCATTAACACTTGGTGGTGAGAAAACGCCTGGTGGTTTAGTAATACCAGAAGGGTCTTTTTGGAAAACAATTGAGCAAATAGGTGGAGCTTCGTTTGCATTTATGGTTCCAATTCTAGCTGGATATATTGCTTATAGTATAGCTGATAAACCTGGACTTGTTCCTGGTATGATCGGCGGATATATCGCGGCAACGGGAAGTTTTTATGGTAGCGAGAGTGGAGCTGGCTTCTTAGGAGGAATTATCGCAGGTTTCTTAGCCGGTTATGTAGCTTTAGGAATTAAAAAGTTAAAAGTACCAAAAGCGCTACAACCAATTATGCCAATTATTATCATTCCGGTATTTACATCGCTTATTGTTGGTTTAGCCTTTGTATTTATTATAGGTGCTCCTGTAGCACAAGTATTTGAATCATTAACGGCTTGGTTAGCGGGTATGCAAGGTTCAAGTTCAATTCTTTTAGCATTAATCTTAGGGGCAATGATTTCATTTGATATGGGTGGTCCGGTAAATAAAGTAGCATTCTTATTTGGTTCTGCAATGATTGGAGAAGGGAATTATGAAATTATGGGGCCGATTGCAGCGGCAATTTGTATTCCACCAATCGGGATGGGACTTGCTACATTTATAGGAAAGAACAAATTTCAAGAGTCAGAAAGAGAAATGGGGAAAGCCTCATTTACGATGGGCTTATTCGGTATTACAGAAGGCGCTATTCCGTTTGCAGCGCAGGATCCATTACGTGTGATTCCAAGTATTATGGCTGGCTCAATGACTGGTGCTGTTATTGCAATGATTGGTAATGTGGGTGATAGAGTAGCACATGGTGGTCCAATTGTCGCTGTACTGGGAGCAGTGGATAATGTATTTATGTTCTTTGTTGCTATTATTGTAGGTTCTACTGTAACAGCAGTCGTTGTGAACGTATTAAAGAAAGATATTTCAAAAGTTGAAGAAATACAAGAATCAAAAGAAATGAAAGAAGTTTCAGCAACAAAGGAAGTAGCAGAAGTTCAAGAGCAAGTAATAGAAAAGAAAGCCGAAAAGGTAGAAATTCAGAAGTTAACAGATATAACGAGTTTAGAGCTTATTGATATTAACCTAGCGGGAGAGACACGTGACGATATTATTGATGAAATGATTGGGAAATTAAATACTATAGGTGCTTTACATTCTGACTCGGAATTTAAGAAAGCTATTATGAATCGTGAAGAAGAGAGCACTACGGGAATTGGAATGAATATTGCGATTCCTCATGGGAAGTCAGATGCAGTAAAAAAACCGAGTGTTGTATTTGGAATTAAACAATCGGGAGTAGATTGGAAAAGTTTAGACGGAACGGATGCAAAATTAATATTTATGATTGCAGTTCCGAAAGAGAGTGAAGGAAATGAACATTTGAAGATTCTTCAAATGCTTTCACGAAAACTTATGGATGATAGTTATAGAGAGAGATTAATATCCGTCCAAACGAAAGAGGAAGCACATAAATTATTAGATGACATCGTATAAAATGGAGGATTTTAATCATGACAGAACCGTTATTTTTTGCACCCGTTTTTAAAGAAAGAATTTGGGGTGGTACGAAATTAACTTCTTTCGGATATGAAATACCATCAGAACAAACGGGTGAATGTTGGGCATTTTCCGCACATCAGAACGGACAAAGTGTAGTGAAGAAGGGAGAATATAAAGGTTTATCTTTAGGACAATTATGGAATGAACATCGAGAGTTATTTGGAAATATGGAGGGGGATCGATTCCCTCTTCTTACAAAAATTTTAGATGCAAATCGAGATTTATCTGTCCAAGTACATCCAGATGATGAGTATGCACGTATAAATGAAAATGGTGAGCTAGGAAAAACTGAATGTTGGTATGTTATTGATTGCAAAGAGGATGCTGAGATTATTTATGGGCATCATGCAAAGACAAAGGATGAACTAGTAGATATGGTTGAACAAGGGGAGTGGGACAAGCTATTACAACGTGTAAAAGTGAAGCCAGGTGATTTTTTCTTTGTTCCGAGTGGAACTGTTCATGCAATTGGTGAAGGCATTTTAATATTAGAAACGCAACAAAACTCTGATACTACTTATCGATTATACGATTATAATAGGAGAGATTCAGAGGGAGAATTACGTGAACTGCATCTTGAGAAAAGTATTGAAGTGATAGAAACACCATTTGTTTCAGACCAACGAACTGTTCAATATGAAAAAATAGAGGATTTACATGTAACAACGTTTATGGAGTGCTCTTATTTTTCAGTGAGAAAATGGGAGTTAGACGGAGTGGTTAACTTGACGCAAAAAAGTCCATTTCTTCTCGTAAGTGTAATAGATGGAGAAGGAGAGTTGGTACATGGAACTGAGAAATATTCATTTGAGCAAGGAGATCATCTCATATTACCAAGTGACTTTGGGGAATATAGGATTGTAGGACGTGCTGAATTTATTATTGCGAGCGTATAAGAGAATATATAACAGGAGAGGGTATCGTCGACAAAATATGTTCGACAATACCCTCTCTTTTTTTGTCTTATTTTTGCTATACTAAACTGTACTATAATACAGGATGGAAGGAGGAGAATGATGAAAATACTTGTAGTAGATGATGAATCGAGTATTCGTAATTTGATTCGGATGCAGTTAGAGATGGAAGGGTATGAAGTATTGACGGCGGCTGATGGGAGAGAAGCTTTAGAGAGATGGAATGAGCAGCCGGATGTACTTATTTTAGATGTGATGCTTCCGGATACGGATGGGTATGAGTTATTACGTTTATTCCGGGAGAAGGATCGTGATATTCCGGTGCTTATGTTGACAGCGAAGAGTCAGATGAATGATAAGTTGCTTGGTCTTCAGCTTGGAGCTGATGATTATGTGACGAAGCCTTTTAATTATGCGGAGCTTATTCTTCGGGTGAAGAATATGAGCCGGCGTGTGAAGAAGGAGGAGGCAACTGTAAGTCATGAAGTAATTCGCGCAGGTGAGTTAGTGATTTGTCCTAAGGAAAGAAAGGTTCATGTGAGTGGACAGGAGATTCAGTTAACGTACCGAGAGTTTAATTTATGTCAGTTGTTTGTTTCAAATCCGCAGCGTGTATTCATGAGGGATGAGTTACTCGAGAAAGTGTGGGGTTTTGAGTATATAGGGAATACGAGAGCGGTTGATATTATGGTGCAGAGGCTTCGAAAGAAACTTGGTTCGAACGGGGAGTATATTAAGACAATTTATGGCGTTGGCTATAAGATAGATTGTTAAGTGGTGATGATATGTCTTTAAAACGAAATATGGTGTTTGGAATAGTTGGGTTGTTGATTCCAATTCTTGTTCTTTTGTATGCGGTTGTTTATATTGCACTGGAGAAGAATGTGTATCATAATGCGGCGGATTCCTTAGAAAAGTTAAGTGTGGAAGCACAAATTTATACGATGAATTATTTAGAGAAGGAAGCAGAAGTGGAGACGCTAGGTCCTAATTCGCTTTTAATTGCTTCGTATTTAGCGAAGCGAATGGATGTCCGGGTGCAGATGATTGGGAAGAATGGAGATGTTGTTGCAGATACACAAAAGGGAGCGTTACTTCATCGGAATATTGACATTGGGAGTTCTTTGAAGGGAAAGAAATCTTATGTTTTCGAGGAGGGAGACCCAGCTCCAATTCTTTTGTTTTCAAGTCCGGTTTATTATGGAAACGATGTCATTGGGAGTATTCGTTTTATAAATGAGTTAACGGATGAGAAGGAAGTTTTAACAAATGTGAGTTGGACGTTTTTAATGACGTCTCTTTGTTTAGTAGCTGCTGGTATTTTCTTTGCGATTCGTTTGGCGAAGTCTCTTCATAAACCAATTGATCAGTTAAGGCAAATGGCATATCGGCTTGCGAATGGAGATTATGAAAGTAAGATTGAGCTGAATGAGTATGTGGAAATTGCGCAGCTTTCAGCATCCTTTAATGCGATGGCTGATGGGATTGAGCTGCATATTAAGCAGCTGAAGGAAGAGAAAGAGAAACAGAAAGATTTCTTGGACCGCATTACGCATGAGCTGAAAACACCGCTAACAGCGATTATCGGTTATGTAGATTTAATTCCGAAGTTACAGTCGAAGGAAGATGTGCAGGAGAGTCTCCGTTATGTGTCTGTAGAAAGTGAGCGTCTATTATCACTTGTAGAGGAATTACTTAAGTCTTCAAAGTACGGGACGAGTACGTTTGAAGTGTCACCTACAGTCGTGAATATTAAAGAGTTAGCAGAAGAAGCAGTTTCAATTGTGAAACCGCGCCTGCAGCAGTTTGAAATTGAAGTTATGAATGAGTTAACGGAAGTACACGTCGTTGCGGATTTTGATAAGACGAAGCAAATTTTCTTGAATGTGCTTGATAATGCGATTAAATATAGTGATGCTACGCGAGTTCGTATGAATGTAATTATAAATGAGCAGGAAGCGAAAGTTTTTGTTCATGATGATGGTATTGGTATGGATGAAGGTGTGCTTGCAGAATGGCATGAGTCTCCGGAAGGTAAGGTGCTTCCTTCTAGTTACGGGAATGGATATGGCTTATACATTTGTCAGGAGATTATGAAGAAGCAAGGCGGAAGTATGCGAATTGAGAGTAGTGAAGAAATGGGAACTACAATATGTATGACATTTTTACTTCCAAGACGGATGGAAGACATAAAAAACTTGAAAGCGGTTAAATGATACATTTATGAAACAATTATGCGGTATTTTCGAAACAACGTTTTTTTATCTTGGAGGTAGGCAGAAATGAAAAGGCTATCATTTCAAATTCTTATGTTTGTCTTTTGTATGATCGTTTCTCTTATTTTGTTTTATGTTATTGAGAAGCAAATATATAATCGAATCACAATTGTGGATGACAAACAAGCCGTTTTACAAAGAGTGAATGAATCCCTTCCTACTGAAGTGAAAGTAAGGCATGAGAAGTGGAGAGAAATTGTTGTAACGGATGAAGTTCGTTTGCATACGATTGTTTCATTCTTTGACCGAATTCGAATAGAGCCGAGAGAAGCTAAGAATCAAGAACAAGTATTTACTGGAGAAGTAACGTACTTGAATGGACATAAGCGTACTTTTGCAGTAGGTGACTTGTTCCAGTATGAGGCTAATGTATACGGAAAGAATGGTACGGATCCGATGATCTCAGCATTTCAAACGTATTTGTTAAGTCTGTATTATACACCAGAGCGCATTAGTAATTTCTTTGCGGAGGCAAAGGAAGTTGTAGTGAGGCAAGGGGATGTAATACGTACTATAGATCTTACGCACATACTTGATTCTATTCGATACGCAAAGCAAATTACAGATTACGGAGAAATTCAGAAATTATTACAATCACAGAATGAGCCGATTGCTTATATTACCGCTTATAAAACAGGTAAGCGTATAAAGAATGAGCGTGAAGATATTCTAACTATTTCTGTGTATCCATCTTACTTTGTTGTGCAATATCTCGGTGATAATAACGGGAATGTCATGTATATGAAGGGCTCCCTAGCAGAGTTATTTGTAAAGGAGAGTGTGTTATGAGAAAGATAGCCTTTTTCTTCTTTTTGCTAATAATCGGAGGAGCGATGTCTAGTTGCTCTCGAGATACAACCTCTATTAAATATAATAAAAGTGGTCTCCCTATTTTGGATGATCGTCATCTCGTTGCGTATGTAGCGGCCCGCGAGGAAGTTGGTGAGGCTTTGCTTTCGTCATTTTGTAAAACACGAGGGTGTACGTATGAATTTATTCGCTTATCGACAGAAGAACTTCTTCGGAGAGTAGAAGAGGAAGCTGGAAATCCGAAGGCGGATATTATTATTGGCGGCACAGTGGATGCGCATCAAATGATGAAGCAAAAGAACCTTTCTATTCCAGTTATGAGCCAGCATGCGAACCGTATTTCAAAGTCTGTTAAAGATAAAGATGGTTATTGGTACGGTTATGAAGTGGAGAAACTGGCAATTGCGATTAATAAAGAGCGGTGGAATGAAGAAATAGCACCGCTCGGTCTTCCATATCCATCAAGATGGCAAGATTTATTAGATCCGGTATATACGGGTAAGATTGCAATGCCTGATCCAAATGTTTCCGGCACAGCATATACTTTGTTTCAATCACTTATTGATACTTTAGGTGAAGAAGAAGCGAAAGAGTATGTTAAGAATCTTGCAAGGCAAGTTGGTGAAGTAACGGTGAATGGTTATATGCCCGCAGAACTGGTTGCGAGCGGTGAATATATGATAGGCATCAATTTTGCGGGAGATCAGAGAATGCTTCAGAAACAAGGCTTTCCTATTGTAAGTAATGAGCCTGAGCAAACAGGTTTGTCTGTCAATGCGATTTCAAAACTAAAACGTGCACCGAGTGGTCTTATTGCGGATTTATTTATTGATTATTGTTTATCAGAAGAAGCGGGGCACATTTTAGAAAAAGTTTCGTTTGGCGTACCAACGATGTTTGCGAAGAATCAGAAAGAGATAGAAGGTCAGCCGGTTAGAAGGACGAACAAAAATATATCAAATAGTGGGATAATCGAGATATGGAATAGACAACGTCTCTCTCAGCAGTGAGAAAAGGAGACGAAAGAATATGTTTAAATGGCTTAAGCCAGCACCTGCAATTGAGAGATTGCCGGCGGATATGATTGACAGGGTATACAAATTATTACGTATTCGTGTGCTAATGGGAATTTCAGTTGGGTATGCTGCTTATTATTTAGTGCGCAGTAACTTTACGTTATCAAGTACGTATTTAGTACAAGAATATGGTTTTAGTACAGCTGAAATTGGATTACTAGGTTCAGTAATGGCAATTGTTTATGGATTTAGTAAGTTCTTTATGGGGAATTTATCAGATAAAGCTTTCGCCCAGCGCTTTATCGCAGTTGGATTATTCTTATCAGGGCTTGTGAATATTTGTTTCGGTTTTGCATCTTCATTTGGGATGATTGTTACATTACTTGTCCTAAATGGTATTGTACAAGGTATGGGAGCACCACCTTGTAGTATCGTTATGACGAAATGGTTCTCAAAGAAAGAACGTGGTACGAAAACAGGTATTTGGAATATTTCACATAACGTTGGCGGAATGCTAGTGCCGCCCCTTGTCGGAATTGGTGTAGGTATTTTCGGTGAAAATCATTGGCAAGGCGGCGTATTTATTTTCCCAGCGATTATCGCAATGGTAATTTCAGTTCTTGTTTGGATTAATGCGAAGGATACACCAGAGTCTGAAGGTCTTCCTCCAATTGATGAGTATCGTAATGACTATGAAAATCTTGAAAAAGCAGATAATGCTAGCAAGATGTCGCCAAAAGAAATTTTAATGAAATACGTAGTGAAAAATAAATTTGTATGGTTCTTATGTATTGCGAATGCATTTGTTTATTTAATTCGTTTCGGTGTTATTAACTGGGTTCCACTTTATTTAACGACAGTTAAAGGTTTTTCAAAAAATGAAGCACATGCAGCATACGCAATCTTTGAAGGTATGGCAATTCCAAGTTCATTAATTGTTGGTCTTTTAAGTGATAAATTATTTAAAGGGAAACGTATGCCATTGTGTATTATTAGTATGGTTGGAGTTGTTGTTGGTACGGTTGTATATTGGCAAGCAACTAGCGTACTTGTTGTAAGTATTGCCGTTTCTATTATCGGATGTTTAATTTACGTACCACAGTTCTTAATCGGTTTAAGTGCGATGGAATTAGTACCGAAATTTGCAGTAGGTACGACAGTTGGTATGTGTGGTCTGTTCGGTTATGTAGGCGGGAGTCTTGTAGCAAACGCAGCAATTGGTGTTATTGTTGATCGTTCTGGCTGGGATGGTTGCTTTATCTTACTATTAACAGGTGCAATTTTATCAACAGTCTTCTTGTTCATCGTTCAACGTGGGCATGAGAGAAAAGATCCTAAAGCGGCGTAATATTGTATTTGAAACAGCTATCCAATTATTTTTTTGGATGGCTTTTTCTATATACAATAATCTTTCCTTAAAACTATCTTAAAAGATAAGATGTCATATTTCTAATCATTGGTATTTTTGTTACAATATAAATGAATGTGTAAAACTTTGTAAAAAGAATGTAATAATATGTAATTTGTTTTCAGAAAGTTTTGTACAATTCGATTGTTTATTAAACTATTAAGTTATAAAGGGAGAGAGACTATGTTACCAAATACGGTTCGTACTCCAAACAAGAAGAAGAAATGGATTATCATCGGAGTTATTGCACTAATTGTTATTGTAGCAGCAGTTAATATTTTTGTAATGCAAGGTAAGAAGAAAGGTACGGCGAAGACAGATGCTGTAAGTTTTGAGAAAGTGACAGAGCGTAAGCTTAATAATACGAAGTTAATTTCTGGTCAGGTGAAGCCAGGAAATATTGAAAGTTTCTATGCGGATCCGACTAAAGGAAAAGTGAAAGATATTGCGGTGAAAGAAGGACAAGAGGTAGAAAAAGGAACGAAATTATTCTCTTATGATAATGAAGAAATTAATCTTCAAATGAAGCAAGCTGATCTTGATCAGAAGATGGCTGATATGCGTTACGATCAAGGGAAAAAGAAGATTGATTCGTTGAAGAAAGAAATTAAGAAGGTAAAAGATAGTGGGGCTGGGAAAGAAGTAACAGACCCAATGGAAGAGCAAGTAAGTGAGTTAGAAATGGCACAAAAGACAACTGACCTGGAGAAAGAAAAAGGGAAGTTGCAAAAAGAAGAGTTAAGTAAAAAACAGAAAGAACTTACGATTTATAGTAATTTCACTGGTGTTGTACAAAAGTTAGACAAAGATGCGGCACAAAGTTCATCTCAAGCGTTAGGTGGTCAAGGGAAAGCATTCTTGCAAGTTGCTTCTAAAGATCCGTTCCAAGTTCAAGGGACTTTAACAGAGCTTCAAAAATCACAAATTCAAAAAGATCAAACGTTCACTGTAACTGCGAAAGCAAATAATAAGAAGAAGTGGACAGGTAAGATTACGGAAGTAAGTGAATTCCCAACGAGTGCAGAGATGGCTCAAGCTGCTGGTGAAGGAACTCAAAATATGTCTCAATATACATATAAGGCAAGTCTTGATAGCCAAGATGGTTTATCTCCAGGTTATCACGTTTCTCTGCAAGTAAATTTAGAGAATAAGACGATGATCGCTGTTCCAAGTAAGAGCATTGTAGAAAAAGGCGAAGATGCATTTGTTTATATCGAAGAAAAAGGAAAGCTTCGTAAACAAAATGTGAAAAAAGGTGCTACTGATGGAGATTGGACGGAGATTGTTGAAGGCGCAACAGTGGGGCAAAAGGTGGCTAAAAATCCTTCCGACAACGTGTATGACGGAATGGAAGTGAAAGAGAAATGATTACGTTAAATAATATTTCTAAAACGTATTATCAAGGGAAGTTGGCAGTGCCAATCTTGCATGGTATTAGTTTAACGATTCAGAGCGGCGAGTTCATTTCGATTATGGGACCGTCTGGTTCAGGTAAATCAACGCTTATGAATATTATCGGTTGTTTAGATCGTCCAACAGAAGGCGAATATATGCTGAATGATGTGAATATCTTAACAGCAGACGAGTCAAAGCTTGCTTTAATTCGTAATGAATATATCGGCTTTGTGTTCCAGCATTTTAATTTACTTCCGCGTCTTTCCGCAGTGGAAAACGTTGAACTTCCGCTCATCTACGGTGGGGTGAAGAAAGCAGAGCGTCGTCAGAGAGCTCTTGAAGCGCTTGGAAAAGTTGGATTATCAGATAGAGTACACCATTTACCTAGTGAGTTATCAGGTGGACAGAAGCAACGTGTAGCGATTGCGAGATCGATTGCAAATAATCCGACGTTCATTATGGCCGATGAGCCGACAGGTGCACTTGATACGAAGTCTGGTGCACAAGTTATGGATATTTTCACGAAACTCAATGCAGAAGGTACGACGATTGTTATGGTTACGCATGAAGAGGAAGTGGCGGCTTATTCGTCTCGCCGCATTGTACTGCGAGACGGGAAAGTTACAGAAGATAGAAGGTGTGCAGTATGAGTTTACTAGATAGTATAAAAATTGCCTTATCTTCTATTTTAGCTCATAAATTGCGATCTGCTCTTACGATGCTCGGTATTATCATTGGTGTAGGTTCTATTATTACTGTCGTTGCCATTGGGCAAGGCGGGGAAGCGATGTTGAAGTCGAAATTCGCAGGTTCTGGCGGTAATAACCTTATGCCAATTCAGTTTAAACCGGATATTAATGATGAGTTTAGTATGGGTGGATTTGAAATACCGAAGTTAACGGAAGAAGATATTCTAGAAGTAAGACAAGTGAAAGATGTTTCACACGTTATTACGACAAACCAGAATTCAGAGGTACTTGATGTAAATGATAAAAAAGCAAATCTGAATGTTATTGGTCTTGATAATGAATATTTTGCAGTTAATAAAGTAAAGGTCGTAAAGGGACGTACTTTAAATGAATCAGATATTTCTCATGCAAATAACGTTGTGATGATTAGTACAAAAACAGAAGAGACGTTATTTAAGGACGTAAACCCAGTTGGACAAATTATTGAGATGAAGGGTCAGCCAATGCAAATTATTGGTGTGTATAGATCTGATAATGAGTTTATGGGATTTGAAATGGAAGAGGCGTTAATCCCCCTTACGTTATGGCCTGTTTTATACGGAACAGATAATATTCAAAATATCGCAATTCAAGCTAAAAATGTAGACAATTTAGAAGTAGCTGGGAAAAAAGCTATCGATGTATTAAATAGTCGTAAGCCAAGTGAAATTCCAGGTAAATATGAACTGGTGAATTTAAAAGAATTCCAAGAAAATGTTTCTAAAGTAACTGGTATTATGACGATGATCATCGGCGGTATCGCTGGTATTTCATTAGTCGTTGGTGGTATCGGCGTTATGAATATCATGCTTGTATCTGTAACAGAGCGTACACGTGAAATTGGGGTGCGTAAAGCGCTTGGTGCAACACGTAGTAAAATTTTATTACAGTTTTTAATTGAAGCCGTTATGTTAACGCTTCTAGGTGGTTTAATCGGAATTGGTCTTGGGTATGGCGGGGCATATATCGTTTCCACATTTGCGAAGTGGCCACCGCTCGTTTCATGGGAAGTTGTCGTTGGGGGCGTATTGTTCTCTATGACACTTGGTATTATTTTTGGATTAATTCCAGCGAACAAAGCTGCGAAATTAGATCCAATTGAAGCACTTCGTTATGAGTAAATTACTAGTGTAGTAGAGAGGAAAACTCTCTACTACATATTACCGTTCTAGTGGGCGGTTCGTAGCCTCTTGCATGAGGATGTGAACCGCCCGTTAGAACGGGTTATATAAATAGAAGGAGGCGTTATGATGGAAGCGAATTTGAATACGCAAAAAGTTGGTGGAGAGAAGCCGTCATTATTTGGAATGATTACATCTCCAGGCTTACAGTTTGAGCGAATGAAGACGAGCGAAAAAGTTTGGGGTATGTTTTTCTTAGTTGCATTGTTACAAGGACTTGTAGGCAGTTTGACGACTTATGTCGTGAACACATCACCTGAAATGATTAAGCTGCAGAAAGAATTAGGTGAATTTTCTGGAAAGAGTTCTCTTACGTCAGAAGTTATTTATGGTGGTGTATCAAGCTTTGTAGGAACAATGATTGGTGCATTATTTGTCGCAGCTATTTATAAAATATTTATGATGTTCTTTGGAAATGATACGTCTTATAAAAAAATATTAACGATTGTTATATATACGAATATTGTTCTTATTCTTGGTGGACTTATTAATGGCGTTATAGCTTTAATTTTAGATGGTGGAGCAACGCAATATACAAGCTTGGGGCCATTATTTGAACAAGGTTCAATGGCATATGGAATCGGTAATACGATTGAATTGTTCTATTTATGGAATTTAGTATTAATTTGGTTGGGATTACAAGTTACAGCTGGATTAAGTAAAGTGAAAGCAGCTGTTCCGATTATCATTTTATTCATTATTAAGGCAGTATTCTTAGCGGCAATTGTTATGTTAATTGCGGCATTTTTACCTAATATGCCAATATAATAAGGAGGCGTTATAATGGAAGCGAATATTAATACGCAAGATGTAGGTGCGAAGAAGCCATCATTATTAGGAATGATTACATCTCCAGGTTTGCAGTTTGAGAGAATGAAGACTAGTAATGCGGTTTGGGGTGCGTTTTGGATACTTGTTTTATTAGGAGCAGTTATTGGTGGACTTGCTGCTTATGTAGGCTCTTTAACCCCAGAAGCCATTAAGCTTAATAAGGAGTTAGGTTTTGACGTTCCACCTGCAGTGACGTTTGGTATGGGATTCGGAATTGGTGCTTTAGGTATGGGGATAAGTTTCTTCATTAGTGCAGCGGTGTATAAAGTATTAATGATGTTTATGAGCAATGATACTTCTTATAAGAAATTATTAACAATTAGCGTATATTCAAGCATTATTTCATTACTTGGCGTATTATTGAATACGGTTTTAGCGTTTGTTTTAGGTGGATCAGGACAAGAAATGTATACTGGATTAGGTCCTATCTTTGCTTCAAGTAGCGGGGTTGTAAAAGGTATTGCAAGTAAATTTGAAGTATTTACAATTTGGGGATTTGTTATAACGTGGTTAGGTCTTCAAATTACGGCAAGTTTAAGTAAAAAGCAGGCAACAACTATTACTATTGTCTTCTTTGTCTTAACTCTTGGACTGGGTGCGTTACAAGGTATGTTCCAATAATAAAATAAAAAAGGTGACTCTTCCGAGAGTCACCTTTTTTATTTTTACCCCTATTTCAAATACCCCAAGCAGAATTTCGAATACTGCCTAGTGTAATTTCAAATTCCGGCAGTATTATTTGAAATTACCCACAATGAAATTTCCTTTCTCATTTTATATTGTAGAGGTACCGCGGAATACTAAAGAGGTATACCTTTTAGAAACGGGCACTGTGTGAAGCCAGCGACTTTTACAGATACGGTTGTTTTGTATGAAGGTATGATTGTAAATCAAATAAAGAGGTTACATATTTACCAAGATTATGAAGAGTATTATCAATGTGGTTTAATTGGTCTTTGGCATGCGTATGAAAGGTATGAGGAGGAGAAAGGAAGTTTTCCTGCTTATGCTGTCGTAACAGTACGTGGTTATATATTGGAGAGGCTGAAGAAAGAATGTGTAGTGCAAGAGAGGTATGTGTGTACCGGAGAGTATGGTGAACGATTTGGGTATGAAGATGTGGGAACGAGGGCGAAGGACTTTATGAGCGTGTTAGATGAGAGGGAGAGGCACATCATTTCAGAGCGATTCTTTACAGGGAAAACGATGGGAGAGATAGCTGCTGAAATGGGGATGACGTACTATCAAACGAGATGGGTATATCGACAAGCGCTTGAGAAAATGAGAGATAGTGTAAGGGGATAAGAATAATAAGTAGAATGGAAGGCAAAGGAAATATTGCGTTCCATTCTATTTACATTAAGGCAGTAAATGTGGCAAGGGGTTTTTTAAGTGTAGTGAATCTTTTATGTTCATTCGGGATAATATATGTCCAGCTTTCAAAAATTGTTGCTGTAACTTATGAGAACCTATTTGTATTGTTATGGTAGTTCCGTTAAAAAAATGAATGTTAGCTTTGTTAGTTTTTTTGGAAAACCCTATCTCCTCTATATGGTTATAGAACAACCAAATGCAGTTTGGAGAAGAAGGAGATTCTGTTGGGAAAACGCAAATGTATTCTTTGTGATTAATCGGAATCGGAACATTTTGTTTGAGCTTAAAGTTTACTTGGACTGCATGACGTCTACCTTGGTAAGTAGAATGAATATGTGTTAGACAATATTTCTTGATGAGTTGTAGACTTGTGTGGCAAGAGTGCAAGTGGTTTCCGCTACTGTCGATAATTTTTGTCCGGTAATAAGGGTGTTTACAAGGTTCGAGCATCATTGTAGAGCTAGAAATAAAAATATCATTTTCATTATCCATGATTCTAAATCCTCCCTTATAAAAATTTGTTATTTCGAATATAATTATATACGAATTATGTAAAAGTATTATTAATCTTCTATTGCGTATTGTAAATTTTTACTGTTCGTTTACAATCAATAGATGATAGTCTTTCTAATTTGCATCGCTTGTACATATATATGAAAATAGAAAAGAGTAGGCGGTGATATAGCATGAAGAAAAAGTATATTATTATGGCTCTAGCTGTTGTTCTCTTAGTTTATTTAGCAAACAGTAATCCGGGTAAGGGAGAATATACGGATTGGGCAGCAAAACAATTTATGAAGCGTAATGATGTGAGTAAGAAGCTAGAAGAGGTTGAGAAAGAAAATAAAGAGGGTATACTTGGCGATTTAGCATCGGCGGGAAAGAAATTGGCAAATAAGTATGTTGAACCACAAGTTGGATTATTAATCGAACATTATACAAAACGAAATGATTATATTTTCTTCTCAACATATACGACAGAGTTTGATTTAGGCGGAGAGAATTATAAGTATGTTTGTGTTGGTTTTTCAAACATCTTTATTCCAATTGAAATGCCGAAGAAAAAAGACGAATCTGCAAAATGATGCAGATTCGCCTTTTTGATTTACGGAGTGATCTGAACTTCAGATACAGTTTTTTCTACGAGGCGAGCTCCTTTTTTACGAGTATTTTCACCAATTGATGAAAATACAGATGAAGAAAGAATGGTATCCATTACTTGATTTACGACTTGTTCATTTACTGGTGTAATGGGATTATCGATAGAAAAGGCAACTGTTTTTCCATCTTCTTTCACGAAAATTAACTCTAGTACTTGCATGCTTTATTCCCTCCTTTTTAATTACAGGTTAGAAAGATCTGACGTGCTTACAAGTTGTACAGCGTGAAGTGATGATTGTTGTAGTGAAGCAAGAGCGCGTGCTACTTCATGCACTTTTCCTAAATCTGCATTTGTTTTCACACGTTTGAATTGCTTGTTCTTAAAAACTGTTTTACCGTTTTTGTCTAATCCTCCGTTTAATACGAGACGTAAAGTTAAATCCATTACGATTGTTTCAACTGCCATGTTTATCACCCCCTTTCACTTTATAAATAGGTGGTAAATGTCATGTTTTGGCGTGAAATTTTTTCTTTTTTTTGTTACTCTTAAAAGACTAAGAGAGGAGTTTCGGGAGAATGAATCGTAAATGGTTATTTTGGATTCCTGTATTACTATGGATGGGGATTATTTTCTATTCTTCAGCACAGCCATATAAAAAACAGGATATGCGCTCGGATATTGAGCAATATATAAATGTTGAGTTTGTGAAAGAGCATTTTTCATGGGTATCTATCGATTATGGCGGAGGTACACCTGTTAGTATCGCAAATAAAGGTGTAGGTGGATTTGTTGAGTTTTTCCTTCGTAAAGGTGCTCATTTTATGGTGTTCTTTATGCTCGGTTCATTGACGTATTATGCTTTTCATCGATCGGGTTATTCGAGAAAAAGGTGTTTTGCATACGCCCTCCTTTTCGTTGCGGGGTATGCAACATTTGATGAAATTCATCAATGGTTTACGGGAGACCGTACACCGATGTGGCAAGATTCATTGCTTGATACGTGCGGTGGGTTAACAGGAATTATAATAAGCAATTGGTTTTGGCATAGAAAAAGGAGCTAATCTCATTTAGAGATTTGCTCCTTTTTCATTTATCCACCTTATACGCCAAGTAATTCTTTTAGTTCGTCTGTTGATAGTTCGGTCATCCAACTATCGCTTGTAATGACGGCGTTGTTTAATGATTGTTTTCGTTCTAACATTTCATCAATTTTCTCTTCAAGTGTTCCTGTTGTAATAAGTTTATGAACGTGAACGAAGCGTTTTTGACCGATGCGATAAGCACGGTCTGTTGCTTGGTTTTCTACAGCTGGATTCCACCAACGGTCATAGTGAATGACATGGTTGGCAGCAGTTAAGTTTAATCCTGTTCCACCAGCCTTTAACGATAAGATGAAGATGTCATACGTTCCGTTTTGGAACTGCTCAATCATCTTGTCACGCTCTTTCTTCGGTACGCTCCCGTTTAAGAAGAGGACGCGCTGACCGAATGTTTCTTCTAACATACTTTTTAGCATGTTCCCCATGCCAATGTACTGAGTGAAGATTAAGCAACTTTCATTTTGGTCCTTTATATTTTCGATGAGCTCCATTACCGTTTTTGTTTTCATAGAGCGCTCGACGATATTTTGTGGTTCTTCTTCTTTCAAATAAAGTGCTGGATGGTTACAAATTTGTTTTAGCTTGTTCAGCATAAGTAATATAAATCCGCGTCTTTCAATTCCGCTTAATCCTTCTACATTTTGCAATGTATCTTGAACAAGTTGTTCGTATAAGGAAGCCTGTTCACCAGTTAGTGAACAATAAGCTTTCTGTTCTTGTTTATCTGGTAAGTTTAATGCGACTGTTTGATCTTTCTTCGTACGACGCAGTAAAAACGGCGAGATAAACCGCTGAACTTGCTGGATTTTCCCTTCATCGCGGTCCTTTTCAATCGGTGTGACGAAGCGGCGCTGGAATTGTCCTAAGCTTCCGAGATACCCATGATTGATAAAGTCGAAAATAGACCAAAGCTCAGCAAGTCGGTTTTCCATCGGTGTACCGGTCAAAGCAATTTTATGATTTGCTTGTAAGTTTCTTACTGCTTTCGACTGTTTCGTATGTGGGTTTTTTATATTTTGTGCTTCGTCTAAAATAACAGCGTCCCAGCATAACGTACTAAGTTCTTCTTCATCAAGCTGAGCTAATGCATAAGAAGTTAATATAACATCTGCTGATTGAAGAAAATCTTTAAATGACTCATCCTTAGCTCGGTTACTACCATAGTGTAACTGAACACGTAAACTTGGTGCGAAACGCTCAAATTCTTTTTGCCAATTTCCAAGGACTGATGTTGGTGCCACAATTAATGCAGGACCTGTTTGGAGATTGTTTTCTTTAGCGTATAGTAAGTAAGTTATCGTTTGAATACTTTTTCCAAGTCCCATATCATCGGCTAATAATGCCCCAAATCCAAGCTTTCGTAAGTATAGCAACCATTCAATCCCGTGTTGTTGATACGGGCGGAGTGTTGCTTGTAGCGAAGATGGTGTATCTACTTTCGGAATATCTCCAATGTGCAGAAGCTTTTGGAAAAGTTCTTCATAATATCCGTCTAGTTCGATTTCAATATCGCTAAACGGACTATCGTCTTCTACAATTTCTGTTTCCGCCGTGCTCGATAAATGTTGCTGCAACACGTCTTTCATTTCTAGGCCATATTTATCAGCACGGTGCATTAGTTTTCTTACTTCTTCAATAAAGGCAGGATCAAGTCTCATCCATTGACCATTTAAATTGAAAAGACGTTTGTTCTGCTCAACGAGTTCGAAAAACTCGCTTTCTGATAAATCAATTCCGTCCGTTGAAATGCGCCAGTCGAAATTAACGAGCGTATTCATGCCGAAGAAAGACTGTGTTTGTGCTGTACTTTGCTTCAGTTGAACGCGTAACCTCGGTTTTGTTGCTTTTAAATTTTGCCACCATGATGGTAGTAGAATTGTAATGCCTGCTGCGAGTAATTCATTACTTGCTTCGGTTAAGAAGTTCCAAGCTTCCGTTTCAAAGAGTTCTTCTCGGAACTTGTCGTCCTCTTTTAGCCACGGTACGAGCTTACTGAATCCTTCTTGTGTTTCAAGAATCCGTTCTTCGTAATCGTGCCATCGTTTTGGCAAGGAATCGATACTTTCATATACATATATGCGATGCGCACCACGTTTTGGTGTAACGATTGTTTCAAGCTTCCACATTTCAAGTTCTTCTTGCGGTTCTTGTAGTCTTAAGCCGACTGTAAATGGAAGATCATCTTCAATGTAACCAATTTTTCGAAGCCAATCTTCTTCATGTAGTGCTGCTTCCAATTGCCTTTTCGTAAAGTCGTAATGTTCATATAGTCTCTTTGCATCTTCCCATCCGTCATTTGAGCGAGCATCTTGCAAAATACTTTCGTTCACAGCGGCAGAGAAAAGAGATGCTAACACGTCATCTTCAATTGAGGTATTCTGAACTTTCCAAGATGGCTGCTGAGACCAATGCTTCATGTCAGGTGCGAAGCTGCCGCTGACGAAAGCGTCCCATAATTCACTTGCGTCCTTTGTAAGTGCCGTAATAGGACCGTTCATTTGCATATTTGCAAATGAATTCATCGGTTTATTTGCGATGTATTCAAATGCCTGGGCATTCGTTAACAGAACGCCTTGTTTTCCCTCATACGTTGCTTCTTTTAAAAACGTTCCGTAGAAGGAAGTAGAGTGCCATGCGAATGCATTTTTTTTCCAAGTTGCTACGGATAAGAGCGTACCGCTATCATCTTCTCCCCAAAGGAACCAACCTTGACTAACGTGCTGGAGCCTAATTGTTACTTCAGTTTGTATGATCATCGATTAATTTTCCTCTCCGTAATTCCTCTTGTAGTGCACGCAGACGTGAATGTAAGTTAGCGATATGAATAATGAAAGCATCCCATTCATCAGTTCGCTTCAGTCGTTTATAAAGCATACGTAATTTCTTTAAGTAACGAACGGCACGTTTATATGATTTGCGATTTCGCTCTTCAATTGCTTCCATTGCGGCATGGTGATAAAGAGGAAGTGCTGCTTCGGGCGCTTCTTTTTCAATATCTTTCAATGGTTCTTTCAAAAGTTCGATTACTTCGAATCCATATAAGAGCTGAAGTTCCGTCCATGCATGGTATTGTTTCTTCGCAAGTACATATTGTTCATAATTTGTGAAACTATACGGTAATAGTTCTTGTAAAATCATTTCTAATCCCGCTTGTTCATTCGTATGCGTTGCATATGTCTCATACATCATCACAAATAATCGAACGATATCTTGTATGAAGACGGTATTCTCTTGTTCCGTTATCGTTTCTTTTACTTGTTTATAAGTAAAGGAAAGCCAGCTTTTAGCACGGTCCCACTGCATCGCACTTAATAACTCTTCTAACCAATAGAAGTAAAGGCTCACAACAGAAGCAGGCTGTTTTTTGAGTAATTCCATTGCCGATAAGTCTTCATTATTTAAAAAGAGCAGATGAGAAGATGCTAATGCTTTGGAAAGTGGATTGATTTTAGTATCGATTCGTTTTTCTTCTTCTTGTAGCTGCTCTTCTGTTCTTAACAGTTCACCCCATACGTGACGATAAATGAAGAATCGCTCTTGTGTATAGGCATCGGTAGAGAAGAATGCTTCATGTATGAGCCGCGCTGTTTCTTGTAAAATCGGTTTGGATTCTTCTGGAATCTCCTCTGTTTTTAGGTCCCTAACGGTAGATTCAACTTTATCAACGAATAGGCGAACGACGTTAACTGGTTGGTGATAAGAATATAGTTTGTTTGCTTCAAATTCCTGAATTTCTTCTAATAATTTTTGAAAGCAATAAAGTGCCGCGTGCAACTTAAATAATTCATGAATAGCAACGATGCGCGGAGCTTTCCGTTCTAATTTTGTATAGAAGTCTGTAAAAAGACTCATAAGAAAATACATTTGTTTATAAGTGAGCCGCGCTTGTTCTTTTTTAAATGATTCATATTCATTTTCAAAGTATGTTTGCCAACTTTTATAATCCAGTTCTTCAAAAGCTGATGATTGCAATACTTGTCGTGCAGTTCGAATAGGAGGAAGAGAAGGTTTTGTATTATTTTTGAATAAAGTTAATACATCTCCTACCTGCCCAAAACTAGAAGCTGCAGATAGTAACACAGCAAGCATATGCTGACATTGCGTTGGCGCGAAGCAATCGCAATAGCTTTCAGTGACATTACGAATCGGGATGTGAACGCTATATACACTGCCTTCAGCATTTACAGTTCCGGATAGCGTATAGCCATCAAAGTCAACGTTATAGACAACACCACTACGATATAGGTGCCGAGCTGTAGCGACATGCTCCTGATCAGCAACTTGCTGTGGATCAAGCCCTTGAACGAACTCATTCGCAATCATCATAATTTCATCTTTCGTAATTGAGTCTTGCAGCATAATATTCCTCCGTACACAGATTTCTTTCCTTTACCATTATAAACAAAAAATGCTCAAAACAGAAAAAATGAAATTTGGATTACAATAATCGGAAATCATGGTAATATATAAAATGTTTATAGGGAGAGAAATAGTCGGAATTAGGTAGTGAAATGAATAAGGAAAGCTGAAGTTACATATTGCGCAGTTGCAAAAAGGACTGCAAGTGTAATGTAGAAAAAGCATAGGTTTTATTGTAGCGTATGCCGGAATGAAATTAGTGGGAAATTGGGGGAGAGCATATTGAAGTTTTGTGGAACTTGTAAGAAGCAGGTTGCAGGCCATTTGAACTTTTGTCCTAAGTGCCGCAGTAAATTAGAAGAAATATCGGGCGATACGGCTGCTTCTAGTGAGGAGATACAATTAGAGACAAGACCAGTGCAAATTAATAAAAATGTATTTTTGATCATTGGTTTCATCGTAATTGTTGCTTTATTATTTGGGGCATATCAATTTGGGGCAAATAAGTTTTCAAAAGAAAAGCAAGTAAATGTAATGATCGAGGCATTCCAAAATAAAGATGTTAGTGCAATCGATGAGTTTGTGAAAGTAGATGATCCAGGCCTAAAGGTTAAGCCAGAAGATATTAAAGCATACATACGTTATTTAAAAGATAATCCTTCGTACAATAAGACATTATTGTCCTATTTACAAAAAGAGGCAGTAGATGAAAATTCAGCAAGTGATACAGCATCTTTTCAAGATGGGACAATTATAGAAGACGGGAAAGAGTGGTTCTTATATCCAAAGTATAAGTTCAGTATGAAATCTTATTACATGAATGTTAGCACAACTGCAAAGAATGCTGAAATATATGTAAATGATAAAAAAGAAACAGAGCTTTCTAGTGGTAAAACTTCGAAAGAATTAGGACCATACTTCCCAGGTGCTTATGTTGTAAAGGCAAAGGCGAAGTCAGAGCTTACTGAATTAGAGACAGAAAAAGAAGTGGATTTAGCAAACGAAAAGAATGGGACAGTAGAAGTGAATTTATCACTTGAAGGAAATTATGTAACCATTTCTTCTGATGAAAAAGAAGCGGCTGTTTTTGTGAACGGTCAAAAGCGTGGGAAATTAAGTAACGGAAGCTATAAACTTGGTCCTGTAGCGACAGATGAAACGATTGAAGTACATTTAGAGAAAAACAGCGACCTTGGTGTCATTAAATCTGAAAGCATCAAAATTGGGGAACAAAGCACATATTATTTAAAGTTCCCGAAAGAAACGTCAAGCTCAGCAGCTGGTGAATTTGTGCGAACACATATTTATGATAATGTGCGCGCGATTTCATTAAATGATTTTAGCATAATTGAAAGTAATTATGATAAAAGCGGGCCATCGTATAAGGAAGACCGTGAATACTTACAATATCTACACAAAAAAGGAATTACAGAAGATCTATTAACGATGGATATTCGTAATGTAGAACGTCAAAGTGAAACGAAATATAAAGTAACGACATATGAAGAGTATCATATTCGTTACGGTGATGGATCTGTTAAGTTCAAAAGTTTTAATAATGAACATATCGTTACGGTTAATGGGAATGGCAAGATATTGTACTATTCTCTTGGAGCCAATAATACGCTGAAATCAGAGGAAATATCTGGTCCGACTCGTTGATATAAGAAAGAGGCTGTTCAACTTTGAACAGCCTCTTTTTTTGTAATTAGAAGCGCGCTTCCTTTAATATCGCTTGTACATATGGATCATTTAATATTTGTTCTATGAGCGGTAGCATTTCTTGCTCGAATGGAATATCAATAGGGAATGGCTTTTGAGAGCCTGGTTTTATTCCGTATTGTACGAGTTTGTAATGTGTATGTTCTTCAGACTTGAGCACAATTAATTTATAGCGATTGTCATCGTTTGTTAGTGAGAAGTCAATTGCGATTGCATCATATGTTACATCATCTTTATATATGTACGGTTTTGGTGTACCGACCCAGTCTACTTTTGCTTGTACATTCATGGACATAACCTCCTTATAGCTATTATAAAAAAATAAAAGCCAGCTCTCAATAAAGAGAACCGGCTGTAATTTAGCAGTCATTGGTTATTTTAAAATTTTCACTTTAACAGTTTTGCGTCCCCATTTGTTAGCAGCGCTATCTGATCCAAGTAGAATGTCGATACGGTTACCTTTAATTGCACCGCCAGTATCACCAGCGATTGCTTCTCCATAACCTTCTACCCATACTTTAGATCCTAACGGGATTACTTTCGGGTCAACAGCGATCATTTTCATGTTTGGGTTCGCTGTTAGGTCATGACCCATTGCAGTTAATACACGGCCGCCGTATGTGCCACCGTTTTCGCTCGGATGAGCTGTATATGCTGTAGCTACAACAGTTAACTCACGACCATTAGAAGGTTCGCTAGTTTCAGCAGCTTTCACAGCAGGCTTAGCAGCTGTTTTTACTGGTGCAGGTGCTTGAGCCTTAGCTGGTGCTGCAGCTTTAGCAGGAGCAGGCGTTTCTTGTTTCTCAATAACAGGTGCTGTACCTGTTAAGAAAGGAACATGAACATAAGCCGTTTTCCCGTTATATTCAAATTGTAACCACTCATTTTGTACTTGGTTCGTTGTTTCGATCATATCGTCTTTCTTAAGCGTTCCAAGAATTTCTGAGTTTGTGTTCGCTTCAGCACGTACATTTAATACGTTAGCTGTTACATAGTAAGAGTTCTTTGTAAACTCTGTACTTACGAATGCGTCTTTACCATCTAATTTGATTTGTGACCATCCGTTTTCTGTATTTAGAACATCTAATTTATGACCATTCTGTAATTTACCGACAACTTTTGATTCAGTAGTAGGGTTTTCTCGTACATTTAGTACGTCTGTTTTTACAACAGTTTCTGCGTTAGCAGATGCGGTGAAAATCCCAAGACCAAAAACTGCTGCTGTTGCTATTCCAATTAATTTTTTCATGATAGCCTCCATTGCGTTTGTTTTCGTGTCCTCATTATAGCAACAGATTTTTTCGGATTTTGGGAAAACACACAATTACAAACCATTCGTAATAAGTCGTTAACAATTTGTAATATAGCTAGAATTAGAGGAAAGCGTTTTTCATTCCATATAATTAGTAGGTTTCTAGTTATATTCAAAATATTTAATACAACATAATTTTTCGGTGCAAATAAGAATGTTACAATAGTATTACGTAATGATTACTATACAGTTACAATCCTTGAGTATTTTACCGTTTTATGGGTAATATAGTTATATAAACATAAACATCTCGTTTGTGAAGTTATAAACACGCGCTATATACTAGCAAAAAAACCGCATAATTGTTACAAGAAGAAAGGGTTATAAAGAATAAATCTGCCTTTTTTAAAACTGTAACACATCCTTTTTTGGGAAAATCTCTTCCCATCCGCATTTTTCTCACACAATTTGACAGTAGTATTCCAATCTTGTAGCTCTTGCAGAGTGAAAAGGTTGTACGGAAGGTAAGGCTGTCCATAAGAACTCTAATTGGTGAAGGCAAACTTGAGAGAGCCGAAAGAAAATCACCGCAAAAAACTATGGTTTTCTATCCGATTTAACACATCGGAATTTATGATATTCACAAGAAATGAAACATACGAAGGGGGATTTGATGAGGAAACTGACGAAAACATTTATTGTCTCATTAACATTATGCATTGCATTTACACTTTGGGGGATTATTCCCGAATCTATTATTGGAAAAGGTAGCTTAGGAAATGTAACGACTGTAATTCAAGCTGCGCTAGTTAGTAAGTTTGGATGGTTCTATATTATTTCCGTTTCTATTTTCTTAGGAATTGCTATTTTCTTAATTGTTTCTAAGTACGGTTCGATTCGTTTAGGTAAAGATGATGATGAACCTGATTATAGTTATATGACATGGTTTGCTATGTTATTTAGTGCCGGTATGGGAATCGGTTTGGTTTTCTGGGGCGTTGCAGAACCGTTGAATCATTTATACACACCTCCGTTTGGAGAGGGTGCGACTGAAGAGAGTGCACGTCTTGCACTTCGTTTCTCGTTTTTCCACTGGGGATTACATCCGTGGGGATTATATGCACTTGTAGCATTATGTATTGCGTATTTTACATTTAGAAAAGGAAGAGCAAGTACAATTAGTGCGACAGTGGGTCCACTATTTAAAGGCGGTGAACATGGCCGTATTGCCCATATGTTTGATGTTCTAGCTGTATTTGCGACAGTATTTGGTGTGGCAACATCATTAGGACTTGGAGCAAAGCAAATTGCGGGTGGTGTTAGTTATTTAACATCCATTCCAAACTCATTACCAACGCAGCTAGTAATCATCGGAATTGTAACTGTTCTTTATATGCTATCTGCACAAACGGGACTCGATAAAGGAATTAAATATTTAAGTAATGCGAATATTATTTTAGCGTTTGCACTTATGATAATTGTATTATTTGCAGGTCCAACAAACTTTATTATGAATTATTTCACTTCAACAATCGGATCATACATTCAAGAATTACCAAGTATGAGTTTCCGTTTAAGTCCATTAAATGAAGGCGGAAATCAATGGATTCAGTCATGGACAATTTTCTACTGGGCATGGTGGATTGCATGGTCACCATTCGTAGGTACGTTTATTGCTCGTGTGTCACGCGGGCGTACAATTCGTGAATTTGTTATTGGTGTGTTACTCGTACCAACAGTAATTGGTGCGCTTTGGTTCTCTGTTTTCGGAGGAACAGGTATTCATATGGAATTGTTCGACGGGGCGAATATATATGGTCAAATTAAAGAAATGGGCACAGAAGTAGGATTGTTTGCTATGTTAGACCAGATGGGTAGTATGGGCCCGGCTTTATGTGTGTTAGCTATTTTACTTATTTCAACATTCTTTATTACATCGGCAGACTCTGCTACGTTTGTTCTAGCGATGTTAACGACACATGGTAGCTTAAACCCACCAAATCGCATCAAAATGGTTTGGGGTATTGTTCTAGCGGCGATAGCTTCAACCTTATTGTATGTCGGTGGATTAGAGGCGCTGCAAACTGCGTCGATTATTGCGGCATTCCCATTTGTATTTGTTATTTTCTTTATGATTGCAGCACTATTTAAAGAGTTGCAAAAAGAAGGGCGTATGAAACAACATTAATAATAGAAGAAAAAAATCCTGCATATATAAATAGTATTAGGACTGTCGAATGTCGGCAGTCCTTTTTCACTGTTCTATACTATTGTAGGAAAAGCATTACTTTGTTGCGGAATACTATAGATATCGGTAATTTAAAAAGAAAAATCGATATAGTTCGACAATATCCGATATTTTACACATTATATTCATATTTGTGACAAAAATATGTCGGAAATGTGTTGTCACTTTTATGTATATGTGCTATATTATTTCCTGTAAGCGATTTCAAATAGTTTTAAATCGCATTCAAGGGGGACAACTAGAATAATGAAACGTTACGAAAGAAAGTGGAAGCATATTTGCTTGAAACGTGTGGCACATCGAAATGCCCAAGAAAGCACGGAACCGAAGACTGAAACTCGTAAAGAGCATCAAGAGAAGCAATTGGTTCTACAAAAATAGCAATCACTTTTTCGTATATAAATGAAGGTCGATCGTTCGTTGGGGGATGGACGTGAAATAACTTTCTGCTAAGGGGTATTGTCTGATATATAGTATTACGGTAAAAAATAAGCACAGAGCATACGGCGCTCTGTGCTTATTTTTTAATGAAATCTATTTTTCTTTTTTAAATCGTACTGTTTTATCCCAACCAATTACTTGTTTCTTGCTCTTTGCGCGTAAGTAAAGAATGAGACTGCGAATAAACAAATACGTAAAGAGCTGTGCGTACGTAAAGTACATAATGACGCTTATGAAAATGTTGGTCGGTGTAAAGGTTCGTTCGACGCTCTGGGCACTAAATAATTGAGAAACATATGTAATATATGCGACATACCACATAAATAGTAATGGAATGCTATATTGAATTTGGAATATGCCGAGCAGTCCAATTACAAACCAAACGTTTGAAATGATCAGGAATAGCCAAAATACGACATACACTAAAACTTGTTGTAAGGAATGGACGAGAAGTTTTCCTTTAAAGAAGCTTAACGAAGAAAACATTTTTTCTAAAATGTATAAGTTTCCTTGAAGCCAACGTGTACGCTGTTTAATAAGAATGTTTAAATGCTCAGGTTCTTGTTCCCATGTAATCGATTCCGGGACGATTGGTAAGAGATAGCCCTTTTGGGTAATTCTTAATGTTAATTCGGCATCCTCTGCGATTGCATAAGGGTCATAGCCGCCAAGTTCTTCTAATGCGGAACGACGAAGAAGCATATTTGTTCCGGTTAGTGAACCTGTTTGGAATAATAGCCAGCGTCCAGATTGCATAAGGAGCTGGAAAATCTGAAATTCTAATGAAATCATTCGTGTAAGCCAATTTCTTTTTTCATTTACTGTACGAACGTGTCCAACTGCTCCAACGGCATCCTTTGTTGTTTCAGCATGTTCTACGAGCATTCGCAGTGCATGTGGTTCAGGTTGATTATCTGCATCGTAAACACAGAAATATTCACCATCCGAAATGCTAAGGCCGTAGTTTAATACACGCGATTTTCCTTTCGGTTCGCCAGGTGGTACACGAATGTGATGAATATGAGCATAAGCTCTGTCGAAATCATCGCCAATTTCAGGTGTTTCATCTTGAGAGTTATCGTTTAATAAATAAACGTTTAGTTTGCCTGGGTATTCAATCTTTGCCATCGCTTCCAATGTATCTTTAATAACAACCCCTTCATTATGAGCGGGTATTAAAATATCTACACTTGGATAATGTTCTAGCGTACGATCTTTTCGTTTACTATTTCGATGAATTAAGCCCGCAATTGTTAAGAAAGAGTAATAAACGAGTAAAGCAGAGAATAGAAAGGCCGTAAAAATCAATACATATTTAATTGAAAATGTGATGCTGATCCAGAAAACAAGTACACAAAACAAAATAAATAAAAGAAGCATAACGAGTGTCATCATAGTGGGGTATGTCCTTTGGTATTGATTTGTTCTCGTTTTATTTTAATATCTTGAATTGCTTCAGTAGCAAGCCATTGCTTCATTTTTGGATGTAGACGGTTCATTACAATGTCAGCACCGGCTTTATTTGTGTTTTGTAATAAAATGACTAATGTGTTGCTGTCATATTCAGCAGCAAGGTCAAAGTCAGTTCTGACTGTATCAACTAATAATGAAGCTACACGATCCATGACGCTTTCCTTTGTATATTTACTAAAGGAAGTGAAATCGAAGAAAATGATAATTCCTGTTTCATTACGACGATTCATCGCAGTTGTTAATAATGCTTGTCGTCTTTCGAATTCTTGTCTTGTTAATAATTTTGATTCTCCAATGTATTGCTCAAGCACTCTCACTCGTTCAGTTAACTCTTTATTTTTAAGGATAACCTTTTTTAATAGATGGGTTGAAATATAAACAATGAAGAAGTTAGCTGCCATCAGGAAGTGGGTAATAATATATTCCCATTGATCTGATGTACTCCATAAGTGAAGCCATGCTTCATAAAATAAATAGAATACTGAAATAATGGTTCCCAGTATGAAGAAAATAAATGCTGTTTTATCAGCTAAAAATAGGAATAGTACATTTATGATGACATATATAATTGTAAAAATGAGCGCGTGCTCATATTTCGTCACATGTACAGTAGTAAAATAAAATAAAATTTGTAAAATCCACATAGAGAGGACTTTATAGGACTTATCTTTCACGAAACGTTCCTCCTTAAAGATAATTCGTGCTGGATATTTGTAGTATGCACAATTATTAAGAAATGGACCATGTAGCTGGAAGTCCTTTTTTAGCGAGCGACATCAAGTAGTATCCCTCTTGTACAAGAAAAAATAAACAGACATACTAATTATTGTAACATATTGTCTATACATCTAGACATAAAGGGTTTAATATATATAAAAATTATGTTTATACTATATAAAAAAGCCTCCTTTTTAAAAAGGAGGCTTTCATGAATTTATAGGAACATCATACCTGCAACTGCTGCGTTTAAGAAGTTCGCTAGTGTACCAGCGATAACTGCTTTAATCCCTAATTGTGCAATTTGTTTACGGCGAGTAGGAGCTAACGTTCCTGTTACACCTAATTGAATTGCGATAGAAGAGAAGTTTGCAAAACCACAGATTGCGAATGTTAAAATCATATTTGTTTTTGCAGATAACTCTGCCATGTGTGGTCCTAAGTTTGCATATGCAACGAATTCGTTGATTGCAAGTTTTTGACCGATGAAACTTGCTGCTTGCACGGCTTCGCCTGGTGAAACACCGATTAAGATTGCAAATGGTGATAGTAAGTAACCGAAGATTAAATCAAGGCTAAGTTTAATATCGAACCAAGAACCAACCCATCCTAATAGACCATTTAATAAAGCGATTAATGCGATGAAAGCCATTAACATTGCGGCTACGTTAATAACAAGTTGCATACCTTCAGATGCACCGCGTGCAGCTGCGTCAATAACGTTCGCATCTTCACGTTCTGTAGAAAGTTCAACGTTATTATCTACTTTTTCTGTTTCTGGCATAATTAGTTTTGCAATTAATAAACTTGATGGAGCTGCCATAATTGCTGCTGCTAATAAATGCTCTAACGGAATGCCCATCGCTGCATAGCCGACAAGAACCGATCCGGCAACAGCTGTCATACCACTTACCATAATAGTGAAGAACTCACTGTTAGTTAAACGTGCTAAGTAAGGTTTAATTAAAATTGGTGCTTCTGTTTGTCCTAAAAATACAGTCGTTACTGCATTTAAGCTTTCTGCCTTAGAAGTTCCAAGAAGTTTACTTAATGCACCACCAATGAAACTAACTAATTTCTGCATAATACCTAAGTAATATAAGATTGCAACTAATGAACTAATAAATACAATTGGAAGTAGTGCTTGAATAACGAAGATAAATCCCCAAGGTCCTTTTGCGTTGACTAAATCCCCAGCAACGAACTTAATTCCCTCGTAAGAAAAATTGATTAATCCTTGAACACCGTCAGCAGCAATTTTTAAGCCTGCTTTTCCAGCATCCCATCGTAATACAATAAATGAAAATGTCATTTGTAATGCTAGCGCGATTAAAATTGTGCGCCAATTAATAGCTTTGCGGTTGGAAGATAATAAGAAAGCGATTGCTAATACTCCAATCACGCCGCCAATTCCCCATAAAATATTCATGCAGTGTATGCTCCTTTCTCATAGTAAAAAAGTGTATAAACCAGTTGTCTATACTTTTGCGAATATAACATCTTAAGTAACTTATCATAATGGACATCGGAGGTCAAACGTCTAACGAAAAGTTTAAATAAAAAGAAAATTCTTTGAAAAAACACATATGAAATGAATTGACATGAAATAGGTTATGTTTTTTGTGGAAATATATTCATTATGATAACGTTTTGGACAATTTTTATGGAATATAGTGTACGAAATAGGAAAATGGATACATTATTTTTTCGTGGATAGAGAGTAACAGGAGGGGGATATAGGGAACGCATAATAAAAAGAGCCTTCTAGTAAACTAGAAGGCTCTGAAACTATAACTTAAGGTGCTTTCGTATACCCTAAGAAATGGCTTTTCCAATAAGAATTGTTTAATGAAGCGATTGCTACACCTTTATCTCCAGATTGGATAAATGATCCCCCGCCAAGGTAGATACCCATGTGAGAAGGGCCTTTTTTATAAGTGTCTTTGAAATAAATTAAGTCACCTGGTTGTGGATTTGAAGTTTGTGATAAGCTGCTCCAATATCCAGCAACACTTTGGCGGCTAATGTTATGACCAAATTTCTTAAATACGTGGTAGATATAACCACTGCAGTCAACACCATTAGCAGAAGTACCGCCCCAAACGTATGGTACGCCTTGCATAGATTTCGCGTATGCAAGTAGAGAAGAACTGTCACCGCTATTATTAGTGTTATTGTTATTGTTGTTATTATTTTGATTGTTATTTTGGTTGTCGTTAGGCTTATTATCTACTGCGCCACCAACTGGTGTTTTAGATAGGAAACGTGTTCCGATGTAACCAGTTTGACCGTTGTAGTTAATTTTACTCCATCCAGAGTTTTCAGAGATTACTTGAACCTTCTGTCCTTGTGGAAGTGCGCCTATGATTCTATAATTTGTACCTTCGCCGCTACGTACATTTAGTGCAGAAGCATTAATGTAGTAGTCGCCAATTGCACCTTGATCAGGTTGTTTCGGTTGTTCAGGAGTAGCAGTGCCACCTTTAACGAATTTTACAAATTCGCTACTAACATAGCCTGTTTTTCCTTGGTAGTTTACTTTAAACCAGCCGTTTTCAGATCCAACTACGTTTAATGTTGTACCATTTAACACGCCGCCAATTACACTATGGTAAGCAGCAGGGCCTGTACGAACACGTAGAGATGTTGCGTTAACGACGTAAGTACCACCAGTTTGAACAGTTCCATTATTATTTTGCTCTTGGTTGTTACCTTGAGTAACGTTTTCGTTAGAGCCGCCTTTTGTTACGTAGTCTTTGCTTAAGTAAGCTGTTTGTCCTGCGTAATTGATTTTGAACCAATCTTGAACTTCGCCTACAACTTGTACTACTTGTCCTTGTTTAACAGAACCTACAGTTGGATGAGAAGTGCTAGGACCTGTACGAACGCGAAGGGAAGATACATTTACTGTATAGTTTCCGCTTGCTGGTTGAACAGTTGCTTCATTGTTACTATTGTTGTTATTGCTTGTAGAGCCAGTATTTGAAGAAGCGCCTGATACAAATTGGCTACTAACATAACCAGTTTGTCCGTTATGGTTGATTTTCACCCAACCATTTTCTTCTCCAATTACGTTTAAAGTTTGTCCTTCATATACACGTCCTGCAACAGAACTAGAAGTGTTAGGAGCTGTACGTACACGTAATACATCAGCAGTAACTTTATTGTTGCCACCTGTACTTACATTGTTATTTGTTTTTGCACCATTTTTTGATACAAATTCGCCACTAACATAGCCTGTTTGTCCATTATGGTTAATTTTGAACCAACCATTTTCTTCTCCAATTACGTTTAATGATTGACCATTATAAACGCGAGAGATGACGTCGTGAGAAGTACTTGATCCTGCGCGAACATGTAGCACGCTAGCATTCACCGTATATGATGAACTGTTTGATGCGGAAGCTTGGACAGTTTGTGTAGCAGCTTTTTGTGTGTTTTGTTCAGGGGCAGCTTGAACGCTATCAAGTGTAGGGGCTGCTCCTCCTGCTACAGACACTGCCGCAAGACCGGCAAGGTATTTTTTCATGATTTTTCGATTCCTTTCTGTCTGTAATGTAGTTAAGAAATATTTACCAACTGTTAAAAATTCTAAAGAGCATGTCGATTACTGTCAAGACTTATGTGGGAATCTGAATATGACAAAAAGATTACAAGAAAAAATCAAGGCATAAATCCACACCTTGATTTCCATTTAAATACATATATTTGATGCGAGAAATGAGAAGATTATTCGTATTTAGGAAGATGTGCTGTTGGATTTTAAAAGGCTTTGAGAAAATGACCTTTGTAGTAATTTGGTGATAGGGCCAACTTGACCATCTTGAATCGCAGTTCCATCGAGATGGGTCATCGGCAAAATTTCAATAGTCGTTCCCGTAAAGAAGCACTCATCTGCTTGATAAACATCGCGAACGCTGAAAAGCTCTTCTTGTACAGGAAGTTGAAGAGTGTTAGCTAAAGAAAGGACGTACTGACGAATAATGCCGTTTAAAATAAGGTGATTGGCTGGATGAGTATACAGTGTTCCGTTTTTTATGAGAAAAAAGTTAGAGTGGCTACCTTCAGTTACAATACCATTTCGTACGAGAAGTGCTTCTTTACAACCTTTGCGCTCAGCTTTCGTATAAGCTAATACATTTGGTAATAAATTTAGCGATTTAATATCACAGCGGAGCCAGCGCGTATCAGGTTCTGATATAGCACGTACACCGTATTCAATCCATAAAGCTGGTCTTTCCTTTTTTGAAATATAAGCATAGATTGTCGGAGTTGTGTCATATGAGAATGCATGTGCTCGAGCTTGTACACCACGAGATACTTGTAAGTAAATGGTTCCGTCTTCGTGGAAATTATTGTTTTCAATTAATTTGTAGAGCAAGGTGATGAGTTCGGCTTTTGAGAAAGGGAGTGATAACTCTATTTCTTCCATGGATCGATATAATCTTGTTAAATGTGGGTCTAATAAGTGAAAGTTTCCGTTATAGAGGCGAATAACTTCATAAACGCCATCGCCAAATTGTAAACCTCTTTCTTCAAGTTCTATGTACGCGCGATGTTTCGTTGTATCAATAACTGCATCATTCCATAGTACAAATCTTTCGTATGCCAATTTTCGTCCCATCCTTTCGTTAGTACATGAATAAAAAGCACTCTAGTTATTTTTATGTAAGCAATTCTCTTCATACGACGTATATGTATTTATTTGCAAATCATAGAGAAGTAGTGGTGACTTATAGCATTTTGTATATACAAATTCGAAAATGAGAAATAAGAATCCTGCTTTTTGAAAAAAAAAAGCAACATTCGTATGGAATGTTGCACAAGGAGGGTAGCTATCTTTCATAGGGACATCGTCTTTAAAGGTTTCATTTATGCAAACAAAACACTTGGAAAGACAATTATAAGAAAGTTGAAAACAAATGATGCGCATATTTCTCTAAGGGATCTTATTGAAGATGAGAGATAAGAAATATGTGGAACCTTGTTTGCATATTTTATTATAAAGATGTTTCGTTAATCTGGTGTAAATATTAGGTGAAGGTTATGTAATTTTAAAGTTAATGTATAGAAGAATTTGTAGAGAGGAAAATAAAAAAGAGGCTGAGATTACTCAGCGCTCTTCTTTTCTTCTTTAATAGCCGTTTTTACTTCGCCAGTTTTGATCTTATTGCTCTCAGAGAAGCGAAGTAAGTCGCCTTCAATGATTTTGTCTGACATATTTAGCTCATTTTGTGCACGGTCAATAAGTGGTTGAGCCTCTTCTTTCGGTAATTGCAGAACTTCACCTGTGTTACGGTCGTAGAATGTACTGTTTGTGTACATGTACTTATCTGTAATGAAGCTACCATCACGAAGAACAACGAATCCTTTATTGTCTGGTGAGAATACGTCATGACCGAATTGAATTTGATTCGTAGAATCTACACCAAGTAAGTTTAGAATTGTTGGTTTAATGTCAATTTCACCAGTTGGTTTTGAAATTGTTTTACCTTCTTTTTGACCTGGAACGTGAATAAACATCGGTGTTTTTTGTAAGTTCATATGGTCAAATGTAGTAATTTCTTCTTTTCCTAAGAACTGTGCCATTGCACGGTTATGGTTTTCAGAAATACCATAATGGTCACCGTAGAATACGATAACAGAGTTGTCGTAAATACCTTCTGCTTTTAGACGCTCAATAAAGTGTTTCATTGCTTCGTCTAAATAACGAGCTGTTACCATATAGCGGTCAAATACTCCATCACCAGAGTTGTACTCGTCGATTAATTTCGTACTGTCATCATAAGTGAATGGGTAATGGTTTGTTAAAGTAAGGAAGCGAGTATAGAACGGTTGCTTCACTTGTTTTAACATATCGATAGACTGATCGAAGTATTCGATATCTTTTAATCCCCAATTTAATTTTGTTTCTGGCGTAATCTTGTAGTCAAGCTCGTTGTAGTAACGATCATAACCAAGTGCCGGATACATAATGTTACGGTTCCAGAACGTTGCGTTGTTCGCGTGGAATACTGATGTGTGATATCCTTGCTGACGTAAAATTTCTGGAGTTGCTGTATATTCGTTATTACCGTGTGTGAAGAATACAGCACCACGGTCTAGTGGATACATTGAAGTATCTACTAAGAATTCAGCATCAGATGTTTTTCCTTGCCCAGTTTGATGGAAGAAGTTATCGAAGTAATAACTTTCTTTCGCAAATTGGTTTAGGAATGGTGTAACTTCTTGTCCGTTAACTTGCGCACCAATTAAGAATGTTTGTAATGATTCAAGAGAGACAACAATTACGTTTTTCCCTTTTGCAGTACCATACATATTTGGATCTGGTTTACTTTGTGTTGTTTTCACGTAGTTTTCTGCTTCTTGTAATTTACTACTATCAGCAAACGCTTTTTGTGAACTTGATTTTGCTTGTAAGCCAAGATCGTATGCTTGGTGTACATATAATCCTAAGTTTTTAACAAGCATAACGCGGTCGAATGAACGTGTTAATAGTTCTGGACGCTCAGCTTCTGCAAGTCCTAGGTTTACGCAGAAAATAGCAACTGTTGACACGAAGTATAGGGAACGCATCGGACGTGCTACACGTTCTGTCGGTGCAAAATCTTTCTTTTTCTTCTTCAATAGAACGAAGAATACGATAATATCCGCAAATGCAAGGATGATTTTGAAGTTAAATAATTCTTTCACACTAGAACCTAAACTTCCGAAATTAGATGTTTGTCCTAGTACTGGTAAAGTAACGAAGTCATTGTAGAATCCGTAGAACATTACGTTACCAACAAGGATGAACGTTAAGATAAAGTTAATTCCTAGTGCTATATAGTTACGTTTTTTCCCTTTTGCAAATAATGCAAGACCCACAAACAGTAATGATGCTGCTAATGGACTAATGAATAAAATGAATTCTTGCATGAAAGATTCAAGTTTTAAATCGAAGCTAGTGCGTGTAATGATGTAGGTTTTTAGCCATACGGCCAAAGCTACGAATAAAGTGAAACGCACATTTTGAAATTGTGATTTCATGGTTTCTTTCATTCATTTCCACCCTTTCTCTATCAGGCTTGGTCGATTTTGGAGCGAAAAATGTTAAAATAAAAAATACATAGTTTTCTTGGTCATAATTAGAGTTTCTATATTCACCCATATACGACTTTAACTATGCATACCCTTTTTGGTTTCTTGTGCTGCTCATAAGCATAACGTCATTTCTGTATTATACAACAAAATTCATTTCTGAGAAACACTATAACATTTTACATTTTTTGTATGTGGTTTGTCACCACCAGAGAAAACTTTAACATTCGTTTATAGGCTCGTCAACTAGAAAATATAACAAAAATAGAAAAGAATGTTAAGCGAAATTGAAAGTTTTTTGGTTGAGAAATATGGAATAGAAATCTTTAAGTGGTTGTCTAGAAAACTATTATATGAAGGAAAATACGAAAAAATTAACGAACACTTGTTCTTTTTGGTTTTGTTTGTTACAATGAAATTTCATTGATAGATTATGTGTAATTTTGATGAACTTTTACTGATAACATAACATATTGTAGCTTATTTCTTTTGAAAAATAGGGAGGCTTTTGAATGAAACAAAAATTTTCAGTTGAAGCGTTTTGGAAGAAAATAAAACATGTTGCGAAGCAGGCAGGGCAGTCGGTAATCTATGCGAGTTTATTGTTGTTTTACGTTTTGCAAAGACCGGATGTTCCAAAACGAGTGAAAATTATTGTAATCGGAGCACTTGCTTATTTCATTGCACCGATTGATGCAATCCCAGATTTGGTTGCTGGAATTGGTTATACGGATGATTTAGGTGCGTTAATGGCTGCACTATTACAAGCATCGATATACGTAAATGAAGAAGTGAAAGATAAGGCACGAGTGAAGTTGGCAGAATGGTTTGGTTCGGATATAGACACATCATTTATCGATCAAAAATTAGATCAATAGGTGAGACCTGTCGGATGACAGGGCGAACGTAAGCGAGGAAGTGCATTATGCCATCAGGAAGAACGCATACGAAAATAAACTTAATATCCCTTCCGGTTGTTTTGTTTATGCTCTTTTCGTATGGATTAACAAATTTTGATTTTTTATTAACTTTTGCAATTGGCTTTTTAGTAGGTACTGCATTTTTAACACCGGATTTAGATACGTACAGTAATGCGTATAATAAATGGGGATTCCTGCGCATTTTTTGGTATCCATATCGGAGCGTAATGCCCCATCGTTCCTTCTTCACACATACGATTATAATTGGTGATATTATTCGTATTGCATACATGTTAATCGTGTTTTCTCCGTTTTTATTCCTATTAAATATAATAGCGTTCGACGGAAATTTAATAGAAATTGCGAAGGAACACGAGGTTGAAATTGTAACGTTTGTAATGGGGATTGTTGTGGCGAGTACGCTCCACATTATAGCGGATAAGGCGAATACGCGCCGAAAGAAAATGATGAGAAAAAAGAAGAAACGCAGAAGATAAAAAAAACCGTCCCAAAAGGTATTTTGGGACGGTTTTTTTCTTATTAATAGGTAGGTTACTCTTGTCGAATCGCCGATAAAATTTCATTTATGATTATGCGACAGTTTAGTTTTAATCAAACGTTTGTTTAAAACTAAGCTTTCAGTACCTTAATCCCTTTTACGATATTCCAAACGAAGTAGTATAAGCTAATGATTCCGCAAATGCATAAGACGATGATTGCTCCAATTCCAAGTGTTACGTCAGGTTGATCAGATCCGATGCCCATAATTCCTAAAATAACTAACCCAATAAATGAAGCGATGCTTGGAATGATATGTGTCCATAGAGCACGTTTTGCATGTGGTTTCGTTTCAGAATCGCCCACAATCCACACGATAATAGGGAATAAGATAGGCGCAAATAATACACTAAAGTATGATAAAGCTGCTAATATTTTGTTTCCGTTCATATATATCACCTCATAAGTAATTTCCGTTGTTATACCTTTAGTATGCAGTAAATTTGGTAAGCTTCCTATCGATTAACATTACAAGAACGTGACGTTTTTGTAAGATTTTCTGTTTAAATGATAAAATTTTCAAAAAAATCTTTTTAAATGAAAATTGTTGTGATAAAATTAATGAAAACGTTTTCTTAAACGTTCTATATTTTTTAGACTTAAAGGTATGATGACCTGATAGTCTATTGATAAGGTTATATCTATTTAAAAGGGGATTCTTTAGGGGGAGAGAACAATGAACACATGGACACAAGTTTACGATCCGTTCGGTAACATTTGGATTTCGGCAGCAGTCGCACTTATTCCAATCATCTTTTTTTTCTTAGCTTTAGCAGTTTTCCGCATGAAGGGGTATGTGGCAGGATTTATTACAGTTGTATTAACGATTTTGGTGGCGTTATTTGCGTATAAAATGCCATTCACAATGGCGATGGCAGCGACCGGATACGGTTTCTTATACGGATTATGGCCAATTGCGTGGATTATCATTATGTCAGTATTTTTATATAAAATTTCTGTGAAAACAGGTCAATTTGATGTCATTCGTGCATCTGTATTATCCATTACGAATGACCATCGTTTACTCGTTATTTTAATCGGATTTTCATTTGGAGCATTTTTGGAAGGGGCAGCAGGATTTGGTGCACCAGTAGCGATTACGGCAGCACTTCTTGCAGGTCTTGGGCTAAACCCTTTATATGCAGCAGGTCTTTGTTTAATCGCAAATACTGCACCAGTAGCATTCGGAGCGATGGGGATTCCGATTACAGTTGCTGGACAAGTAACAGGCATTGATCCGCATAAAATTGGACAAATGGCTGGGCATCAATTACCGTTCTTATCTTTATTTGTTCCGTTCTTTATCGTATTTTTAATGGATGGCTTTAAAGGAGTAAGACAAACGTGGCCTGCTTTATTTGTAGCGGGTAGTTCATTTGCAATTACACAGTTTATTACAGCAACGTTTTTAGGGCCAGAACTTCCTGATATTACGTCAGCGCTTGTAAGTTTAGTAAGTTTATCGCTATTCTTAAAAGTTTGGCAGCCGAAAGAAATTTATCAGTCTAAAGAAGCGAATAGTGAAGTAGCAGCAACGACGGCGACATCTATGCCGAAACTAACAGTAGGAAAAGTAGTAAAAGCATGGTCTCCGTTCATTATTTTAACTGTGATGGTAGTCATTTGGAGCCAAAGTTTCTTTAAAGCATTATTCGCTCCGGGCGGTGCTTTAGAAAGTCTCGTATTTAAATTTGAAGTTCCAGGCTTGCACAATTTAGTAATGAAAGCAGAGCCAATTGTAAATAAACCAACACCTTATGAAGCAATCTTGAAATTAGATGTTTTATCAGCGACTGGAACAGCAATTTTAATTGCTTGTATCATTTCTATCTTTATTTTGAAAATGAGTGCAAAAGATGCAGTAGCAACATTTAAAGAAACGTTAAACGAACTAAAAATGCCAATTCTATCTATTGGATTCGTATTAGGATTCGCATTTATCGCAAACTATTCTGGTTTATCTTCTACATTAGCGTTAGCACTTGCAGGAACTGGCGGACTATTCCCGTTCTTCTCACCATTCTTAGGCTGGATTGGGGTATTCTTAACAGGATCAGATACGTCAGCGAACGCACTGTTCTCGAATTTACAAGCAATTACAGCGCAGCAAGTCGGTGTATCTGAAGTGCTTCTCGTTGCAGCAAATACAACGGGCGGTGTAACAGGTAAAATGATTTCTCCGCAATCGATTGCGATTGCTTGTGCGGCAGTTGGACTTGCTGGGAAAGAGTCAGATTTGTTCCGCTTTACATTGAAGCATAGTTTATTCTTCGTTACTATTATTGGGATTATGACGTATGTGCAGGCTTATTATTTAACGTGGATGATTCCGTAAACAAAAAAGAAATAACCTTTGCATTTTTCAGATTATAGGTTATGATGGGAAAGTATTGAAAATTAAATCAGTGATAAACTAGGGGTGCCTAACGTATGCGTAGGCTGAGAGAGAAGCGTGTGAACTTCTTAACCCTTTGGACCTGATCTGGCTCGTACCAGCGTAGGGAAGTTAATGGCTTTACATAATTATGTCTTTATGAGCCAGGTCCTTATTTTTTTATGGACCTGGCTCTTTTTATTTTGGCATACGCTGGCCATATCTCGTCCTTGTCACGAACAGGGGGCAATAAAGGTTATGAAACAGTCTGTTTCTGCTGAGCAAATTGAATTGAAATCGAGTTTACCAGGAAGTAAGAAAGTGTATGTGGATGGGCCACGCGCGGGTATGAAAGTGCCGATGCGCGAGATTGAACAAAGCGATACGAACGGTGTTCAAAATCCGCCACTCCGTGTGTATGATACGAGTGGACCTTATACAGATCCAGAGTATAAAGTGGAGCTGGAAAAAGGGTTGCAGGCGCCGCGCCACTCTTGGACCCTGGGGCGTGGTGATGTAGAAGAATACGAAGGGCGCGAAGTAAAACCAGAGGATGACGGTGTGAAAGTTGCTTCAAAACATACACCTGTTTTCCCGCAAATGGACCGTAAGCCGCTTAGAGCGAAGCAAGGTGCAAATGTTTCGCAAATGCATTATGCGCGTAATGGCATTATTACGTCTGAGATGGAATATGTTGCGATTCGTGAAGGGGTAGAGCCTGAATTTGTTCGTAAGGAGATTGCAGAAGGTCGTGCGATTTTGCCGGCGAACATTAATCATCCTGAAGCGGAACCGATGATAATTGGACGTAATTTTCACGTAAAGGTAAATGCAAATATCGGAAACTCTGCTGTATCGTCTTCTATTGCAGAAGAAGTAGAGAAGATGACGTGGGCGACTCGCTGGGGTGCAGATACGATTATGGATTTATCTACAGGTAAAAACATTCATACAACGCGTGAATGGATTATTCGTAATGCTCCGGTACCAGTTGGAACTGTGCCAATTTATCAAGCGCTTGAAAAAGTAAACGGAATTGCAGAGGATTTAACGTGGGAAGTATACCGTGATACGTTAATTGAGCAGGCGGAGCAAGGCGTGGATTACTTTACGATTCACGCTGGTGTATTACTTCGTTACATTCCAATTACTGCAAAGCGTATGACAGGTATTGTTTCGCGCGGTGGTTCGATTATGGCGCAGTGGTGTTTATTCCATCATAAAGAAAATTTCCTATATACTCATTTTGAAGAGATTTGTGAAATTATGAAGCAGTACGATGTTTCGTTCTCTCTTGGAGATGGATTACGTCCAGGTTCTATTGCAGATGCAAATGACGAAGCACAGTTTTCAGAACTTGAAACACTTGGTGAATTAACGGAAATTGCTTGGAAACATGATGTGCAAGTTATGATTGAAGGACCTGGGCATGTACCAATGCACTTAATTAAAGAGAATATGGAGAAAGAACTTGATATTTGTCAGGGTGCGCCGTTCTATACACTTGGACCGTTAACGACAGATATTGCGCCAGGTTATGACCATATAACATCAGCAATTGGAGCTGCAATGATCGGTTGGTTTGGAACGGCGATGCTTTGTTATGTAACTCCGAAAGAACATTTAGGCTTACCGAACAAAGATGATGTTCGCGAAGGGGTTATTACGTACAAAATCGCTGCGCATGCAGCCGATCTTGCGAAAGGGCATAAAACGGCTCATCAGCGTGATGATGCACTTTCGAAAGCACGATTTGAATTCCGTTGGCGCGATCAATTTAATTTATCTTTAGATCCTGAGCGCGCGATGGAGTATCATGATGAAACATTGCCAGCAGAAGGAGCGAAAACAGCTCATTTCTGTTCGATGTGTGGACCGAAATTTTGTAGTATGAGAATTTCACATGATATTCGTGAATATGCGAAAGAAAATGATTTAGAAACGACAGAAGCAATTGAAAAAGGAATGAAAGAGAAAGCGGTAGAATTTAAAGAAACTGGTAGTCACTTATATCAATAATACGTTACACCTCTTTACTTGATTGATCACACTGTACCTAACTTAAATATAGAAGAAGCCCCCTTTGCTAAGACGGTAGCAAAGGGGGCTTCTGTTGTCTATCCCGCTATTTGTGGGCAGTAAAACTCCCACCTCAAAATTCGGCTGGAGCAAAGAAGTTAGGTGGGAGATCAACTGCCCGTAAACGCCCGATTGGTACGGGCTAATAATCAGTGGGGGATGAACAACCCCCCCACTGATTAAAGTTTCACTTTATAAGGCGAAGAATAATTGTACCCAGTAGTATAAGAGGAATAATGTGACGACTGTTGTGAGTGGGATTACGATGAGAGATACGCTTAAATAATCTTTCCATTTCACTTTAATTTTGTTTTGTCTCAGTATATACATCCAAATGAGGGAAGCTAGCGTACCGATTGGTAATAATAGTGAACCGATGTCACTACCAATGATATTTGCGAGATAGATAGTTTTTAATGTGACTGGATCTAGGCCCATTTCTGTTAACGTAATGGTACCGATCATAAGTGCAGGGTGATTATTGAAGACGTTAGAGAGGAGGGAAACGAGTCCGCCCATTGCAAAGCTGGCATAGAGTAGATGCTGACTTACAACTGGTTCGAGCCAACTTACAAGTGCCGCTGTTAATCCTGCGTTATGAAGCCCGTAAATAATTACATACATAGAGAAAGCGAAAATTAAAATGTGCCACGGTGTCTTTTTCAAAATATCGACTGGGTTTGTTCGTAAGTAGTACCATCTCCAGATGAGAAGAACGAGTGAACCGAGTACAGCAACAATTTCGATTGGAATCGATAAGAAGGATGCAACGAATAGAAGACAGCGCATAAGGAAGACGAAGCCTAATACTTTTAACATGAATTTTGTACGTTTTTGTTTTGTATCAACAGAATTTTTTCCTTTTAACGGATGGAAGTTTTTCGTGAAGAAAATTTCTTCAATATCATATGAAGAAACAGGTAATTTTTTCGGGAGTTTTTTCTTTAAAACTGTATACATGAGCCATGACATAAACAATAATCCTAATGTTGCAGGTACAAACATCATAGCTGTATGCATGTAAAGAGTCATATGAACAATGTTTAATGCGATTAAGTTTACGATATTACTTACACCGATGGGTGCACTAGATGCAGTGGCAATTAGAGCGCCACTTAATAAATAAGGGATTTGTTGATGAGGTTTTAATTGAAGATTTTTCAGAAGAAGGATTAAAATTGGAGTTGTAATTAAAATACTACCGTCATTATTAAATAAAAGAGTCATAAGAAAACATAGTAATTGAATGTACCAGTATAGGCGGCGTCCGGAACCTTTCGCTAAATTTGCGAGTTTTGCTGCAGCCCAATGGAAGAAGCCGAAGCTTTCTAATATAACTGCCATAACGATGGTCGCTAATATCGTTATGGAGGCGCCTCCAATTTTACTTATAATGTCCATGACATCTGGTTTTGATACAAGTCCAGTAATGAGGATAATGCCAGCACCAATTGCTGCCGGCCAAGCCTCATTTAAACCACGAGGTCGCCAAAAGATAACAATCATCGTTAAGAAGAAAACAATAATAGTAATCCATATTTCAATGCTCATATTTAACCTACCTTTCTATTTTCCCTTGAACAAATGTAGCTTGTCTCAAGTTTATATAGCATTATATTCAAAAGAAAATAAGAAGGACTAGGCATCTACCTGAATCTAGTGAATATGTGTATTTTGAGCAATAAGGCAAGTATAAGTAGTAGTGTAATAACTATTAGGAGAGGAGTCTAATAAATGAGGGGCATTCTATGTGTGAATGCCCCTCATTTATTATTTTTCCTTCAAAAAAGTTCGATCCTTCAAGAATAAATTCCAGAAGAAAATGAATCCTGGTAGTAAAATTGCAATCCCGATTGCGTAAAGAATAAGAAGTGCATAGAATGTTTCGACCGTCGTAAAGCTTGTAAATACAGTTACGTCCGGGTAAATGATATACGGTAAATGGGCGACGCCGTAAGCGTAGCTTGCAAATGCATATTGAGCGACGACAGCTAAAACTGCAATGCGAGGAAAGCCTAGTGTGCCATACTTCTTATTTGTCCACCAAAGGGAGGAATATCCGATAACAAATAAAATGATAGAGACTGTAAACCATGGGAATTGCTTTATTAGTCCTTGCATAAGCCAGTGTGTTTCAGGGTCCATTACAACGAGAGCGATAATAGCAGTCACGAGCGTTGCAGGACCAAGTATGATGGCATTTCTCCTATAAATTCGGTACGTATCTTCAGAACCTTGTTCCCTAGCAAAATCAGCAAGAAAGAGAGAGGATAGAAATAGTTCCGAAGTTAGTCCAAAGAGCATATAACAATAAATAACGGGACTAGAAAGAAGTTTTCCGTAAAGGAGCACTTCTTTTCCTTCAGACATCGTAATATAGGCACCCTCTGTAACGGGCAGCACGGTAATTAATAGAGCTGGGATTAAGAGCCCTGTAATACCTGAAATAATACGAAGAAGGTGTTGGTACTTTGGCAGGGAGTAAGCGAATACCATAAATGTACTGCGAATCGCAACGAGTACTAAAATTAACATAACTGGTACAAACATAACCGTTGCCAGGGTAAAGGCTGCTTTTGGAAAGAAACCGAGAAAAGCGACAACAACAAAGACAAGAAACGTATTTGTTACTTCCCAAGTTGGTGATAAGTACCGATTAGCAAGCTTGGCAGCAAGCGTCGGGTGTTTAGCGTATACCATACCCCAAAAACCAGCCCCAAAATCAATAGACCCTAGTATGCTATATACGAAAATAAGAGCCCATAAGATGATGATTGCAATGCTTTCCTCATGCACGAGAATCGCCTCCTTCGTGATGTAAATCATTCTTTAACGGATGTTTCTTAAAGAATGTCCGTAGTACAAAGACTGTTAAAATACCGAGTCCAATATATAAAATGATGAATAAAACAAATAAAGGACCGACGAAATCAGCGCGTGTAGAAGCATCGACCGTGCGTTGCATGCCATAAATTGTCCATGGCTGACGACCACTACAACTAAAAATCCATCCGAATTCAATACCGAGCAACATAACGGGTCCACATGCGGCAGCTCCCAAAAGAAGCCACTTCGGTAACTCTACTCCTTTTTTTCGGTAAACAAAGTGCCAATATAAGAGGGCAATAGCTGCAACTGCAAAGGTAAAGGCAGCAGTGCCGACCATTAAGTTGAACAGTGTATGTGTGTAAAATGGTGGCCACGTTTCTTGCGGGAATTCCTTTAGACCTTTTACAACGGTGCTAGGGTCTAGTCCCACTAATAAGCTAAGCATGTTCGGAATTTCAAGGGCATAGTTTAGTTCAAGTGTGTTAGGATCCACAACCCCGCCAAGCGATAACGGAGCGTGGGATGTCGTTTCAAACAAAGCTTCAGCAGATGCTAGTTTTTCAGGTGAATGTTTATGTAAGGCAATAGCAGATTCGTGTCCTGAAAGCCACATCGTAGCACCAGTGATAAATGTAACGACAAGCCCTAACAGTAATCCTTTTTTATGGTAAGCAATTTCACGCGCACTTAAATTTTTCTTTAATAATTTAAATCCAGCGATAGAAGCGATAACAGCTGCTCCAGTTGTATAGGCTGTAATAACGACATGGAATGCACTTGTGCCAAAGCTTGGATTAAAGAAAGCTTTCCACGGATCGACGTTAAAAACTGAGCCATCTGGTCCCATTGAAAAGCCCGCAGGTGTGTTCATCCATGTATTTGCTGATGTAATAAGCACGGCGGATGCAGTGGCACCAATCATAACGAAAAATAGCGAGATTAATCTCATAACTGGAGGTAGTTTATCAGCTGCATATACATAAATAGACATGAATAAAGCCTCTAAAAAGAAGGCGAAAATCTCAATTTGAAACGGAACGGAAATAACTTGACCAACAATTTTGGCGAAACCAGGCCAAAGAAGCGAAATTTGTACACCAACAATTGTTCCAGTTGGAATTGCTACACCGAGAAGGATAGCAAAAGCCTTTGTCCATCTTTTTGCCATAATGGCATAATCGGAATCTTTCTTCCAGTGATAGAGTATTTCACTTATAAAAATCATTAAAGAAAGCCCGACTCCAAGCGTTGCAAAGATAATGTGGAATGCTAATGAAGAACCAAAAAATGCCCTTGCTAATGTTACGGTATCCATATGTATACTCCTCTTCTTTTTTGCCATTATTTTCTGATTGAATTGGAAGATTTATTCAAAAAACTGCCAAAAATATATATGTATTTAAAAAATGAGTATGGTAATATAATGCTGGAATGTTCCGAAAAGAAAGAAATTAAAATTTGATAATATTTTATTTGTTTTTTAGGTCTGAATCTTTTATAATCTTTTATGCGAACGTAAGTTCTATTTCCGGGATGAAGAAGTTTATGTGAAATGGAGAGGGTGTTTTATGTATCCTGAAGTCATTAAAAAGATGGCATTTTCAAGAGAGCATAGAGATTTATTATTAAAGTTGTATAATAAAGAAATTACGCGTCGTGAATATGATCGACTTGTGGAATCGCTATATAGACCTTCTAAAGAGGCTTGCGAAGGATAAGGTGGGAGAGACAATCTAAAGGATTGTCTTTTTTATATTTGCGTATGTTCTGGTAAAATTAAGGTTAGCCTTAAAAGGAGGTGAAAAGCTTGCGAAAACGTTTATATATAGGGTTTGGAGTTGTTTTCTTAATCGTATTAGTCGGAATTGTATTTTGGTCGGCTTTACAAGGAAACCGTACGGAGCATTTTATTTTAAGGCATATGGTAAATGAAAATGGGACACTTGCAACGTACCGTTTAGAGGATACAAAGGCAGGAATGGGTGAAGCGAAGGGCCGTGAAGCTTTATCAGAATCAGCAGGACTATGGTTACAATATACGCTTGATAAAGATGATCAGTCACTATTTGATGAGCAAGTAAAGGTCATTCAAAATAATTTTGTACATAAGGAACACATCGTTTTATGGAAAATCTCTGAAAAGGGAGAAATGCAGTCAGCCACAAATGCACTTATAGATGATCTTCGTATTATTGAACAATTATATCGTGCTTATGAAATGTATAAGGAAGAGCGCTATAAAAACCTTGCTGATCAATTGAGCAATGCTGTACTTCGTTATAATAAAAAAGATAATTATTACGTGGATTATTATGATGCAGATGCAGGTAAACAAAATAAGTTTACAACAACATCTTACATAAATCCTCATGCATTCTCTTATATGAAAAAGTACGGAAAAATTTCTGCACAGCAGTATCAGGAAGTTGTTCAGTTTTTAGCTGATTATCCGAGAGAGGGTTGGGCATTTCCGAAAGAGTATAAAGAAGATGGTACATTTACGTACGATAAAGAAGTGAATCTTATTGATCAATCATACGTTGCTTATCATCGCAGTTTAGGCGGTCTTTCATCAGATGCTTATTTGGAATTTATAAAGAAGAAATTTCGTGAAGACGGAAAGTTATACGGACGTTATAACTTAGAAACGGGAAAACAAGCTGTGAACTATGAATCACCAGCATCTTACGGATTAACAATTTTGTACGTACTACAAACAGGTGATGCAAAGTTTGCGAAGGAATTGTATGAGCGGATGACTACATTCCGAAATGATAATGTATTTAGTAGATATTATGGTGGATATGTAACAGGTGAGAATAATAATACACATATTTTCGATAACGTACTACCACTTCTAGCTGAAATGGAATTGGAGAAGAGTAAAAAATAGAGCGCCACCCTAGGGGTGGCACTTTTTTCTTATTTCTTTTCCATTACCGCAAAGTAATTGTTTTCATTATCAGCAAAATTGAATGCTCTACCAGTAGGTAAATCTACAACTTGTCCAACCGTAACGTTTTTCTCAGAAAGATCTTTATACAGTTGATCTAAGTTATTAGAGAAGAACATAAGTGAAGGTGTATTTAAGTTTAATTCAGGTTGCATCTTCGCAATTAACGCCTTATCGTGAAGGACAATGCTTGTTCCAGCTTCTTTTGCCAGCGCAATTTCAATCCAGCGAAATCCTTGTCCGTTATTTTCTTCCGCAACGATTTGGAATCCTACTGTTTCTGTCCAAAATTGTACTGATTCATCTTGGTTATTTACATATAACATAATTTGTCCAATTTGATTAATCATAGGTGTCTCCTGCTTTCTTTTCTTATATGAAATACTAGTATATCAAATATATGGTTTAAATACTTTTTCATGATTTTTCCGAATGGCAATCTTCGCCCATTTCATATTTGTCATAGGGGAAGGCCCTGTAACCCATATATGAAATGGTAGTGTACTGCAAATGACCATTGTGAATATAGAAAGTACGGCTGTTACTGAAAATAGTAATAGACTATATAATATTGTGTTTTCTTGTAGTGCAAATAGAGAAAGAAACTTTGTGCCTATATGTAAAAAGAAAAAGTGGGCTAAATAGGCGCCGTACGTATAGTTTCCGATAAATTTTAACGTTTTATATAATAAGCCTCTTCGTTTTACAATCATAATAGATAACACGTACAGTATCATAATTTCGCATACGATATATAGAAACATAGATGGTTTTAAATAGGTAGAAACGGTTAAATGAATAGAATTGGCGCCGTAAAAACTAAATAACTCATAATTGATGAATAAAAATAAGATGAAAAATAAGATTGTTATAAGCGGAATATGTTTCATGACAAATATACGCCAAGTTTGTAATGCTACAGCAGCTACTCCTCCCATGACGAAATAGAATGAGTAGAAGAAGAAGGAACGATCTGTATAATGTAAAATGGTTGAACTAGTCAGTTTCTCTCCATTAAAAATGTAGTGAGAAGAGTACCACATTAAGAAGAAATATAGACAAGCGAAAATGGTCATATATTTATATATGTCTTTTTTATTTTCTATTCGTTTTTGAAACCAATAAAATAGTGTGCATAGTAACGGGAACAATAAGTGAATTTGGAACATCATAATCACGTACCAAAGATGAGGTGCAGCCGTTCCGAGTAATAAACTTTTTATTCCGCCTTGTAGTGTAATGACATCGTTTGTTGTTACTAGATAAAGAATAGACCAGAAGAAATAAGGGATGAGTAAATGTGTGGCTTTTTCATAAATATATTCTTTGTAAACGAGTTGCTTCGTATATTGCCGAATTAAATGGAAGCCGACGATAAATATGAATGCAGGTGCTGAAAATTTTGCAAGATTAAATAGCATACCCATAATGAGGGATTGCTCGAGTAAGACATTTCCTTGATTCATTGTATATAATAAGGAACTTTGCAAAACGACAGCAAGAAATGCAATGCTTTGCAAAACTTTAAATTCTGGTGCGCTTTGTGTCATCGTGTTCATCTCCTTTTCCATACATGATTATAGTACGGAGAAAGGATGAAAGGTGTGGAATATTTGTGAAGATTATAACAAATTTGTGGCGGGATGGGATTATATTAACGGTTTTGCTAATATATCTATCGTAATTTCCAATATATCAACGATTTTTCCGATATATCGATTCACTGACAAATAACAACAAAAAAAGGATGCTCAAAGCGGGCATCCTCTTTCTATATATTAAGCAAATTTATTTTTGATCCAGTTTTTACCTTCTACAAGACGAGCTGTCATTACGGCACAAGCGTTATCTCCTGTTACGTTTAACACTGTTGCAGGAGGATCGATGATTGTACTAATTGCGGCGATAATTGGCAATGCTTCTGGTGGGAATCCGTATAGAGAAACGATTAACATTTCACCAATCATACCTCCGCCCGGAATAGCACCCATTACTGTTCCTACTAATAGAGAAACAACAAGTGCAATTGCTAATGTTTTCGGTCCTTCGAATTCCATGTTGAAAATACCGAATAAGAAAGAAATTTTTAATACCCCGCCTAAAACAGATCCGTCTTTATGAAGTGTAGATCCAAGAAGGACAACTGTTTCACGAACGTCAGAAGAAATACCCATTTTCTTCGTTGCTTCTAAGTTCGCTGGAATACTTGCGGCACTACTACAAGTTGCAAGTGATGTAACTGTAGGAGAGACCATGTTCTTCCAAAATACTTGTACACCTTGTTTGCGACCTGCAAGGTATGCATAGAATGTAAAGAATACAAAGAAGTAAATAAGAGAAGCCGGATAGTATACCATTGCTGCTCGGAAGTAAGTTCCAAGAAGTTGTGGTCCGAATTCACCAACTAATGCTGCGAAGTAGGCAGCTAGTCCGATTGGAGCGTAGTACATAATGAAAGATACAACTTTCATTGAAATTTCTGCACCAGCTTGTAAGAATGTAGCGAATGGTTTCCCTTTTTCACCAACTGCTGAAGTTGCAACCCCCATTAAGATAGAGAAGAAAATAAGAGCTAGCATGTTCTCACGAGATAGTAACTTTGAAAAGTCTGATACTGTTAGGATACCAACAATTTGATCAGCAACACTAACTGCTTTTTCAGCTTTATCAGGCTGTGTTAGTTCTAATACAACACCTTGTGCTGGCGGGAATACTTTCACAATAATAATCATAAAAATAGCAGCTAAAATACTTGTAAATAAGAAAGTTCCAGCCATACTAGACATAATTTTACCGAAACGTTTTAATCCATCCATATTAGCAATAGATGACGCGATGCTAAAGAACACTAACGGTACAACAATCGTAAACATTAAGTTTAAGAAAATGTCACCAAGCGGCTTTAAAGCAACTGCATCGGCACCCATGAAATAACCAATGAAACCACCAATTAGGATAGAAGATAATAAAATAAGCGGAAAGCGATATGCCTTCATAAATATACCCTCCTATCGATTATAAAAAATCATACTGAATCATTATAGCGAGTTAGAGACTTCTTTACTAGGAAAATACGGATAGATGGAATAGCGTGAAAACCGAGAAATTTTTGTTTTTAAGCTCGGCATACAGTTAGAAATCTAGACATATATATTTGTAACCTAGTGGTGGCAAGGGCTGCACCATAACTTAGGTTTAGAAAAAGAGGGAGGGAAACAGGATGAATATTTTGCTTTGCTGTGCAGCGGGAATGTCTTCCAGTTTGATAGTTACAAAAATGGAGAAAGCGGCACAGGCAAGGGGGATAGAGGTAAAGATTTGGGCTGTATCAGGTTCAGAAGTGCGAAATCATATCGATGATGCGGATGTACTTTTACTTGGACCACAAGTACGTTATTTATTACCGAAAATGAAAGAATTATGTAAGGAGAAAGGAATACCTGTTGATGTCATTCAATCTGTCCATTATGGGCTTTGTAATGGAGAAGCTATCTTGCAAGCAGCTTTGTCAATGAAACCATGAGGAGAGTGGGATAGATGATTGGATTTTTAGAGAAATATGTGATGCCAGTAGCAGGAAAGGTTGCAGAGCAGAGACATTTGCAAGCGATTCGTGATGGGATTATTTTGACGATGCCTTTCTTGATTATCGGATCTTTTTTTCTAATTATTAGTGCTTTACCCATACCAGGATATAATGATTTTATGGCAGGATTGTTTGGGGAGAGTTGGCAAAAGGCTTTGGGGTATCCAGTTAGCGCAACATTTAATATAATGTCTTTAATAGCCACTTTTGGAATCGCTTACAGACTTGGAGGATACTATAAGGTCGATGCATTAGCGGCAGGGGCGTTATCACTTGTGACATTCTTACTTGCAACTCCATTTCAAGTTGCATATATAATACCAAGTACGAAAGAAAGTGTACTTGTAGAAGGGGCTATACCAGCTGTTTTAATGGGAAGCCAAGGGTTATTCGTTGCGATGATTATAGCACTTATATCTACTGAACTTTATAGATTTATTGTACAAAAAAAGCTGATTATAAAAATGCCAGAAACGGTACCGCCAGCTGTGACACGTTCATTTGCAGCACTCGTTCCAGGATTTATTGTTGTAACTGTTATTTGGATCTTGCGCTTAATGATAGAAAATACTTCTTTCGGCAGCATCCATAATATTGTGGGGAAAATTTTACAAGAACCACTTAGTGCACTTGGTGCCAGTCTTTGGGGCGCAGTAATAGCCGTTATTATTGTCCATGTACTTTGGGCGTGTGGAATTCATGGCGCTGCAATTGTTGGCGGTGTAATGAGCCCGATTTGGTTGTCGTTAATGGACCAAAACCGAATTGCTTTTCAGGCTGGTCAAGACGTACCGAATACGATTACTGCGCAGTTCTTTGACTTATGGATTTATATGGGCGGTTCTGGCGCAACACTTGCTTTAGTTGTAGGAATGTTATTATTTGCGCGAAGTCAGCAATTGAAAAGTTTAGGACGATTGTCGATTGCACCTGGTATTTTTAACATTAATGAAATGGTGACTTTTGGAATGCCGATTGTAATGAACCCACTTTTACTTATTCCATTTATACTGGTTCCAGTCGTGTTAACGGTTGTTTCTTATTTTGCAATGGAATGGGGATGGGTTGCACGTCCGAGCGGAGCTGCTGTACCTTGGACTACACCTATTCTGTTTAGTGGATATTTAGGGTCAGGCGGGAAAATTTCAGGGGTTGTTTTGCAACTCGTTAACTTTGCGCTTGCATTCTTTATTTACTTGCCATTCTTAAAAATATGGGATAAACAAAAAGTAGCGGAAGAAAAGGGGGAGTAAAGAAATAAAATGGATACGATAGAGACGAAAGTTTTTCATTTAATCTTGCACGGGGGAAATGCGAGAAGTTGTGCAATGGAAGCAATTGATTTTGCTAAGCGCGGTGAATTTAAGGAAGCAGAAGCTAAACTACAAGAAGCGTTAAATGAATTGCAAGAGGCGCACCGCTTACAAACAGAGCTCATACAGAAAGAAGCTGGCGGGGAAAAGACAGAAGTTACCCTGCTGATGGTACATGCGCAAGATCATTTAATGAACGCAATTACAGTGAAGGAATTGGCGAGTGAATTTGTAGAATTATATAGGAAGATGTGAGTAGCTGAATGAACCTTGCGTATGCAAGGTTTTTTTATGTTTTTAAAAGAGACAGTTATGACGAAAAGAGGGCTACTTATGGATGATTGTATTTATTATTTCCAGGTTTATGCTGACTTTATATTGGAAACGAAAACTAGCAAAATTAAATCATCAATTAAGATAAAGTGAAACTTTAATCAGTGGGGGTTTTGTTCATCCCCCACTGATTAGTAGCCTTCACCAATCGGGCGTCTACGGGCAGTGGATCTCCCACCTAACTTCTTTGCTCCAGCCGAATTTTGAGGTGGGAATTTTACTGCCCGTTAACGCGGGATGAATAGAATATGTATGTGTGCTTACCATCAGTGGAGTGTTATAAGTTCCACTGATGGTATTTTTATATTAACAAGCCTCCTTCTTCATGAGTAAATGGGGATGATAATTAATCGATAGTAACAAATTCTCCTACACCACGAATTAATTTTTTTATATGCATACGTTCTGGTTTTAACACGCTTATTATAGAATTAATAGCTTTTTGAGGATCAACAGATGTGCCACAAGTATAACAATCAATTGCTGCAAATTTCTTTTCGGGATAAGTGTGAATAGAGAGATGGCTTTCTGATAATAAAATTAATACCGTAACTCCATATGGGTGGAATTCCTTGCTACTTACATTTAAAACGTGGGCACCAGAGCGATTCGCAGCGGCAACTAAATGATGCTCTAAAAAATGAATATCATTTAATAGAGAAAAATCTACGCCCCATAAATCTACTATTATATGACGCCCAAACGTAGAATATTCCATATATTTGCACCTTCCTTGTCAAAACTCCATTTCTTTTTGATAGTAATGATGTAGGATAAGATCAGATTCTGAATTTAAAACGGCATTGTTACGGTGCTCTAAATATTCTTCTTTAAATTGAAATAAAGGAGCAAGAAGAGAAGGTAATGTTCGAGGAACTGGTACTACGTATAATTGTTCAATTTGATCGAGTGCAAACGAGGAGTTAGCAGCAATATGAAATCCCCAGTCAGTTCCGAAAGAAGGAACAATTGTATGATAGCTTTTTACAGTTAATCCGGCATGTTCAATTGTGTTACCAATACTCCAATATACAAGAGGTGCATCAGCAGGTGAATTAGATTGGCAAACAAATGCGCCATCCTCTGTTAGGAACGTAGCTATAAGGGCAAAGAGTTCACTCGTATATAAAGTGCTTAATACTTCTGTCGCTGGATCCGGAAAATCAATAATAATTACATCATATAAAGAGGAAGGAGATTTCAGAAATTCTTTTGCGTCACATACATGTACATTTGCGCGATCGTCAAAAAATGCGCGTTGGTTTAAAGCGACTAATTCTGGAACATTGCGAGCCATCTTAATCATTTCTTCGTCTAAGTCGACGAGGTCTACATGGATAACCGTTTCATATTTTAAAACCTCTCTTAAAGCAAGGCCATCGCCACCGCCTAGTATGAGAACACGCTTTGGATCTATTACCTTTGACATAATCGGATGAACTAGTGCCTCATGATAGATTTGCTCATCGACGGAACTAAATTGTAGCTGTTTATCCAAATATAGACGAATATCGCTTACTTGGAGTAAGTTAATATTTTGATAATTGCTTTTTTCTTCAAATAAACTTGTATGTTCGCCAGCTTGTATTTCTTTTAGTGAAATTTCATCCCATATATCTAAGCTGTGCGAATCTGTTGGTACTATTATTACATCTTCCGATTGTACTTGCTTATCGTCTTCGTCCTCGTCTTCATCCTGGTCTTCGTCCTGTTTATCTTGCTTATCGTGTTTATCTGGTTTGTCCTGCTTGTCTTGTTTATCTGGTTTGTCCTGCTTGTCTTGTTTATCTGGTTTGTCCTGCTTGTCTTGTTTATCTGGTTTGTCCTGCTTGTCTTGTTTACCTGGTTTGTCCTGTTTATCTTGTTTGTCTTGCTTATCTTGTTTGTCCTGTTTATCTTGCTTGTCTTGTTTGTCTTGTTTACCTGGTTTGTCCTGTTTGTCCTGTTTATCTTGTTTATCTTGTTTGTCTTGTTTACCTGGTTTACCTGGTTTGTCTTGTTTATCTTGCTTATCTTGTTTGTCTTGTTTACCTGGTTTGTCCTGTTTGTCCTGTTTATCTTGTTTGTCTTGCTTATCTTGTTTGTCCTGTTTATCTTGTTTGTCTTGTTTACCTGGTTTGTCCTGTTTATCTTGTTTGTCTTGCGTATCTTCAGTGTCCTGTTTGTCTAGTTTATACGTGTTTGAATCTAGTTCAGAACCCTCCTCATGTTTATACCATTTATTTTGAAACTGTATTCTATAAATTTTCATTCTATTCTTTTTTCTATGCTTTGGCATTGGAATCCCCTTTCAAAATACTTTATTTTATTCTATTCTATGTAATTTAATAGAGTGTGACTGGACAATAGTTAGACGAGTATCTTGAATAGGTATTTGTTTTTGATTTGAGTCGAAATATTATATTTTTCGTTATTATATTTTCACGCTTTAAAAAAATTTAGTGTTTTTTTATTTTAAACATAACTAGACAACTAAACACTAATCTATTTTCATACAGTTATGTGTTAAAAGCGTGTTGTTTTATAACACACTGTGTGTTTCTTTGGTGACACACTGATTGAAAGCGGTAACACACAAATAAATTGCTCGAAAAAACGCTGATTTTAGGCATTTTAAAAAGTTGGCACGCTAATTGCATTAATAAATAGCGTAAAGAAAAATAAAAAACATAAATTTTTTATACCACACAAGGGGGATTTATAAATGAATATTTTATTATGTTGTTCAGCAGGGATGTCTACAAGTTTACTAGTTACAAAAATGGAAGCGGCTGCAAAGGCTCGCGGTCTAGAAGGTAAGATTTGGGCTGTATCTGGGGATGCAGTAAAAAACAATATCGATCAAGCAGATGTACTATTATTAGGACCGCAAGTTCGTTACATGCTTTCTTCAATGAAAACGCTTGCTGATGAAAAAAGCGTTGGAATCGATGTTATTAACCCAATGCACTACGGCATGATGAATGGAGAAGCAGTTTTAGATCACGCATTAACACTTAAAAAATAATTAGGGGGGAAGCGAAATGCAAAAGTTTATTGCATTTATGGAGAAATATATTGTTCCTGTCGCTGGTAAAATCGGATCGCAACGTCACTTAGCTGCGATCCGTGATGGATTTATTGCAGTTATGCCACTTATTTTAGTTGGTGCACTTGCATCACTAATTAATGGTTTTCCATCTGAGGCTTTCCAAGATTTCATGAAAGGTTTGTTTGGTGAAACGTGGAAACAAGTTGGCGGTGGAATGTGGACCGGTTCTTTCGCAATTCTAGCACTAATCATAGCATTTACAACAAGTTATAACTTAGCAAAATCTTACGGCGTTGATGGTTTGTCAGCAGGTATTATTTCATTTGGTGCGTTAATTATTCTTACGCCAACAACACCGAAAGAAGGCGGATTGAACTTAGCTTGGACAGGTGCACAAGGGTTATTCGTAGCAATTATCGTAGCACTTCTTGTTACTGAAGTATTCCGTTTCTTTGTACAAAGAAACATTACTTTTAAAATGCCTGATGGAGTACCACCAGCAGTTTTAAGATCTTTCGCAGCTATAGTTCCAGCATTTGTTATTTTAACAGTAGTTGCAGGTATTCAATTAGCAGTGAAATTAGCTGGTACAAGTGTTCATGAATTTATCTTTAATACGATTCAATCACCACTGCAAAGTTTAGCAGGGACATTACCAAGTGCAATTGTCATTGTACTCCTTGTTCATCTTCTTTGGTTCTTCGGTTTACATGGTCCAAATATCGTTGGTGGTATTATTGAGCCATTATACTTACCGGCATTAGAGAAAAACATGAAGTTATTCCAAGGTGGTACATCTGCATTTGATGTTCCAAACATTATTACAAAACCATTCTTTGATACTTTCGTATATCTTGGTGGTTCTGGTGCAACATTAGCATTCTTAGTAGTGGTATTACTTGTAGCAAAAAGTGCACAACTACGTGGTGTATCGCGTCTATCAATTGGTCCAGGTGCATTCAACATTAACGAACCAGTAATCTTTGGTACACCAATTATTTTAAATCCAATTTTATTCTTACCGTTTATCCTAACACCAATTGTATTAGTAATTACTTCTTATACAGCTATATCTATTGGTTGGGTACCAAAAACAGTTGTGATGATTCCATGGGCAACACCACCAATTATTAGTGGTTATCTTGTAACAGGTGGACATATTTCTGGTGCGATTCTACAGTTATTTAACTTTGTAATTGCAATGGTAATCTATTATCCATTCGTTGTGTTATCTGACCGTTCAGTTGTTCGTACTGAAAAAGCAGCAGCACAAGGAAATAACAACTCTTTACCTATGTAACATAATAATTGTTCTCACAGACAACATTATCTGTGAGAACAATTACCTTTATATCATGTTCAAAAAGATGAGACCCATCTATAAGAACACCAAACTATCATTAATAAATTAATACTTTAATAGAAATGTTCAAACTGAAGGGGTATTTAAATCGGTTGAACCATAATAGAGAGGGCGGTAATTATGATGACTACAGCAGAACAAATTCCATTCCAATTGATTTTAAATAGTGGTAATGCACGAAGCTTTGCAATGGAGGCACTTCAATTTGCCAAACAGGGGAAAATGGCAGAAGCAGACGAAGCGATGGTAAAGGCGAAAGAAGCGATTAATGAAGCGCATCATTTCCAAACAGAGCTCATACAATCAGAAGCAAGAGGAGAAAAAACAGAGATTAGTGTTCTTTTAATTCATGCACAAGATCATTTAATGAATTCTATTACAGTAAAAGAATTAGCAGCAGAATTTATTGACCTTTATAAAAAGCTAGAAGCGAAAGGGGAATAAAGCATGACTGGAATTAAAATTGCTACAATCGGCGGTGGATCTAGTTATACACCAGAGTTAATTGAAGGATTTATTAAACGTTATGACGAGCTTCCTGTTCGTGAAATTTGGTTAGTAGATATTGAGGCAGGAAAAGAAAAGTTAGAAATTGTTGGTAACTTAGCGAAACGTATGGTGAAAAAATCAGGATTACCAATTGATATTCATTTAACACTGGATCGCCGTGAGGCATTAAAAGATGCTGACTTCGTAACAACACAGCTTCGCGTTGGTTTATTAGAAGCTCGTGCAAAAGATGAAGCAATTCCATTAAAATATGATGTAATTGGTCAGGAAACGAATGGTCCTGGTGGTTTATTTAAAGCGCTGAGAACGATTCCTGTTATTTTAGATATTTGTAAGGACATGGAGGAACTTTGTCCAAACGCATGGCTTATTAACTTCGCAAATCCGGCTGGTATGGTAACAGAAGCTGTCCTTCGTTATACAAGCATTCAAAGAGTAGTTGGTCTGTGTAACGTTCCAATCGGAATTCGTATGGGTCTTGCGAGATTACTTGAAGTAGATGCAAGCCGGGTACATGTTGATTTCGCTGGTTTAAATCACATGGTATACGGATTAGATGTATACTTAGATGGAGTAAGTGTAATGGATCGTGTGTTAGAGCTTGTAACAGATCCAGAAAAGCAAATTACGATGGAAAACATCGCTGCGCTTAACTGGGAGCCAGATTTCATTCGTGGTCTTCGCGCTATTCCATGTCCATACCATCGTTACTACTATAAAACACGTGAAATGTTAGAAGAAGAGAAAGAAGCTTCGATTGAAAAAGGTACACGTGCAGAAGTAGTAAAACAATTAGAAAATGATTTATTCGAGTTATATAAAGACCCGAATTTAGATATTAAACCACCACAATTAGAAAAACGTGGCGGAGCTTATTATAGTGACGCAGCATGTAGCTTAATTACGTCTATTTACAATAATAAAGGTGATATCCAGCCTGTTAATACACGAAACAACGGAACAATTGCAAGCTTGCCACATGATTCGGCTGTTGAAGTGAACTGTATTATTACGAAAGAAGGTCCAAAACCAATTGCGGTAGGAGACTTACCGGTACCAGTTCGCGGTTTAGTACAGCAAATTAAATCATTTGAGCGCACAACAATTGAAGCTGCTATTACAGGGGATTATCATAAGGCGCTGCTTGCTATGACAATTAATCCACTTGTACCATCAGATAAAGTTGCAAAACAAATTTTAGATGAAATGTTAGAAGCTCATAAAGAACATCTTCCACAATTCTTTAAGAAGATAGAGAAATAAAGCGGCGCTATTTAGCCCGCTTTTTTTAATTCTAGTAGGAGGTATTGCGATGATTAAGCTAATTGTAAATGCAGATGATTTCGGTCTTACAGAAGGTACGAATTACGGAATTATTGATGGACATAAAAACGGGCTTGTAAATTCAACGACGATGATGATGAATATGCCAGGGACAGAGCATGCCGTACGTTTAGCGAAAGAGTATAAAACGTTAGGAGTAGGAGTGCATCTCGTATTAACGGCAGGAGAACCGCTTCTTAAAGACGTTCCATCACTTGTGAGTAGCGATGGATTGTTTCATAAACAAGGTGTTGTATGGGAAGGCAATATAAATCCAGAAGAGGTTGAAAGAGAGTGGACGGCTCAAATTGAGAAATTTTTGTCTTACGGTTTAACACCAACTCATTTAGATAGTCATCATCATGTGCATGGATTACCGCTTTTACACGACGTTCTTGAGAGTTTAGCAAGTAAATATAATGTTCCAATTCGTCGTTGTGAAGAAGAGCGAGCGGTGCACCCATTTTCAGATGTGTTTTACAGTGATTTTTACGCTGACGGTGTGACGGAAGATTATTTTGTGAAGTTAAAGGAAAGAGTGCAGGACGAGCAAACGGTAGAAATTATGGTGCATCCAGCTTATATTGACCCAGAGCTTGTGAAACGTTCTTCTTACGTAATGGATCGCGTGAAAGAGTTGCGTATTTTAACGGAGAGCGAATTGCCTGAGGGAATAGAGCTTGTGAAGTTTTAATAGGAAAACGACGGCTAAATGGGGCCGTCGTTTTTTGTGCTTACAAAATGGATAGAACATATCCACCGAAGGCTCCGAGTATAACGATAACCCAAGGTGGTGTTTTCCAAAAAGCGAGTAAGCAAAATAGAAGAGAAGCAAAAACGAAATCTACAGAATTCATAATTGTACTCGTCCAAATTGGATCATAAAAAGCTGCAAGTAAAATGCCGACAACGGCTGCGTTTACTCCAAGTAGTGCACCTTGTATGTAAGATACTCTCCTTACACTGTCCCAAAACGGTAAAACGCCAACAACGAGCAGGAAGGCAGGAAGAAAGATAGCGATCGTTGCAATAACTGCTCCGGCGGTTCCATTTAGCACTGCTCCTATATAAGAAGCGAATGTAAATAGTGGCCCTGGCACTGCTTGTGTTAATCCGTATCCAGCTAGAAATTGTTCTTTTGTCATCATCCCGTTTTGTACAAACTCACTTTCAAGAAGAGGAAGTACGACGTGCCCTCCTCCGAATACAAGTGCACCAGAGCGATAGAAGCTGTCAAATAAAGAGATGAAATAAGAGTATGGTCGTAACATCGGTAACAGTATTAATAGTCCGAAGAATAAGATGAGACAAGACATGGCTACCATTTTTGAAATAGGTACGTTTATTTTATTTGCTTGGCTAACGGGTTGGTCGCGATATAAAAACCAGCCGATAAAGCCAGATACTATAATGAGAATTACTTGTGTCCAGCTACTTGGCCATAATAGGGCGATTGCGGCAGTTGCAATAGCAATCGTCGCACGATTTCGGTCCGGTGTTAACTTTTGAGCCATTCCCCATATTGCATGAGCAACAATTGCGACCGCTACAAGCTTCAGTCCATGAATCCAGCCTGTACTTCCAAGTTCGAATTGGTTAAGGAAGGAAGCGAAGAAAACTAAAACGAGCACAGATGGTAGAGTGAATCCGATCCATGAAATAATGGCTCCTAATAGTCCACCTCGTAATAATCCAACTCCCATCCCGACTTGGCTGCTGGCTGGTCCAGGAAGGAATTGACATAGTGCTACTAAGTCTCCGTAACTTCGTTCATCCATCCATTTTCTTTTTTGCACGTATTCATGGTGAAAATAACCAAGATGGGCGACAGGGCCTCCAAACGAAGTAAGCCCTAATTTAAATGATACGAGAAAAATCTCCATTAATAATTGAATAGAATAGTTTTTATTTTTCAAGATACCCTCCCAGAATGTTTTTCTAAGTGCATTATACAAGGGGCAATAAAGTGAATGAAATGATTTCTATGTAAAGATTTTGTGAATCTTTTAGTTGTAATTAAAATTTGAAAAAGTCATAAATGATTATGTCTAAACCATAAAGTAGTAGAAGTAGTGCTGGGAAATTTATATGAGGAGAATGCCCGTATGACAACACATTTCTTTGCTAGGTTAACAGGAAAGAGGGAAGTACCTCCTGTAAATACAGAAGCTTACGGTGTAACAGAGCTCATTTTTAGTGAAGATTTAAAGAAGTTGCAATATCGGGTCATATTAAAAAACATAAAAAAAATCACGTCATGCCAAATTCATTTAGGGAAAGCGAATCAAATTGGTCCAGTTGTTTTAAGTTTGTTTGGTCCATTAGAGCAAGGAATTAGTGTGAATGAAGGAGTCGTTACTGGTGTAGCTAAAGTGGAAGATTTTGAAGGGCCTTTACAGGGGAGAGCATTTGACAGCTTGTTTCAAGAGATAATGCAAGCAAATGTATATGTAAATGTTTATACGAAATCTAATAAAAAGGGAGAAATAAGGGGGAGAATAAGGGAAGTAAAGAAGTAAGCGAAAAGGCTGTCCAAAAAACATTTTGGAACAGCCTTTTCTAATTATACTGGTTGCCGTTTTTGTAAATTATTATCGGTAAGTCGATATATTTTAAAAATCGCTAATATAATTTCACTTACTACGTACTAGGATACTACTTGAAAAGAGAAGCTACACTATTGCCTAGTTTAACTTTTTACAGGTTGATTTTTGATGAAGAAGTCCATTACATAAAATACTTCGTCATCTGGTATTTGTATTTCAAATGTATTTTCGATAGGTTGCAGTGCTTTTTTCACTTTCATATACATCCAGTACTCATCTTGTCTTCGTTTCTCTTTATCAGGATGAGGGAGGAGACTTTCGCCTTTTTGAAGACGGTCAACCATGCAGCTCATATGCAAAATCACACCCATTAAACTGTCGGGAGTTAGCTGTAAAGAAATCAATTCCTGAATTGTATTTAATGCATAACGAATTGTTTTAATAAGTAATGCCCCATCGTTACGCTGCATTTGTTGTTCAAGAATATCAGCCATTTTCGCATATGTTTCTTCATACGTAATCAATTCTTGAATTGGTTGAATAGCTGTGTAGTTCACAATGTCTTGGAAATGATATGTTAAGCAAGGTACTTGCACATCGAAATTCGTGACGATACAAATGATATTACGCTCTTTTTTTATGTTCTCGATCATTTTCGTTAAATCTTTTTCATGAACGATGCTAATCGGAATAATTTCAATTAAGTCTTTATCAAAGCGTAAATAGTTCTCTAACATTTTTTGAATTGCTAAAGCACTTCCTTCGCCAGTTAAACAAGCTGTTAAAATCACGGATTTCATTGGCGATAGTGGCTTTTTCTTTTCTTCCTGTACGTTTAAATAGAACGGCGTTAAGTTCTTCACTGTTTCGTATAGTGCATCTAGTGAATAGCCAAGCTGAGCTTTTCGAGCTGCTTCTAGTGCGTGTGGTGTACTCGTCATTGAAAGAACACGGACAGGGATTTTGAATTCAGTTTCTAATATATCACCAATATAAGCGAGAGATCCCATATCAACAAGTAAGAGAAGCCCGTTTACATTTTGAAGTGTTTTCATATACACTTTAACACGCTCTAAGAAGTCTTTTGGTGATTCATGCAAGGGCATATCGATACCAGTTACTTCATCGATACCGAGAAGTTCGTTTGCCACGTTTGCCATTTCTGTTGCGATGCCATTACCGTGTGCTAATATTAATACTTTTACTTCTGTTTGTGAGGCAGGAATTGGATCAACAACGAAGAACATTGTTAAAAAGCCAGCTTCATCAATAGGCATTGTTATTTGTAATTCTTCTTCTAATAGCTGAATACATTGCATAGCTACGGAAAAAGCTTCTTTATATTTCGTACGAATTTGATTTAATTGTGGGTGGTGAATTTGCTTCCCGCCGTGCAAACGTTGTAGAGTTGTCTGTACATGTAAACTTAAAGCGAGAAACACTTTTTCATCGAAAGTTTTAGATAAATATTTTTCAGCTAGTTCCGCAATTTTTTCACATACGGAAACGATATTACGATCCACAATTTTAAAAACATTTTCATGACTTGTTTTTTTAGATATTTGGTTAAAGTATTGGACGAAAAAGCTTTGAATATCATTTTCTATTAATAATTCTAATTCTTCCTCTTCAATGCCGCGTGCTTGAAGTTCTTCATATTTATAATCAATATAATCGTAAATAGAAGAGCGACTTCCTTCGGGTTTTATTGTATGTTTACTCCAACCTTCATCACCTGTAAATACAAATGTTTCATTTGGTATTTGATATAGATGACGGCTCTTTCTTTCAATAAATAATCCTTCTTTCATATACCAAGGTAAATCTGTACTTGAAACACAGACAGAATCACGTTTTTTTGTTACGAAATCAGAATAAGCTTTCGCACAGGCGATTTGTACGTCCGTTTTCAATTGGCCGATGTTATTTGGACAATTGTAAAAGACGAAAGCGCGCATTGTATTTGGACTAACATGAATCTCTTTCCTTAGACGAATTGCTTCATTTGTGAAAAATAGCTGTAGTAAGGCAAACCGTTCTTTATGTGTTCGCTCACGAAGTGGTGGAAGCGTAACGGTCATCGGAATACGTCTTGTAAATGTTTTTAATAAAAATGAATTTGGTTCTTCGGTTGTTGCAGTAATAATCAACACTCGTGCCTTACGTTCATTTTCTGTTTCTCCAAGGCGGCGGTATACCCCGCGGTCAATAAAGGTGAAAAGCATTTCTTGTCCCTCTGGAGGAAGGCGATGTACTTCATCTAAGAAAAGGATTCCTTCATGTGCTTTTTCAATTAATCCTTTTTGATCACTGGCACCTGTGTAAGCTCCTTTTTTTATCCCGAATAACTGTCCAAGTAGTAGTTGTGGATTGTTTGCATAATCAGCACAGTTAAAGACGATAAAAGGTGCATCTTTTGGAAGTTGTTCCACTTCAATTGCGTATTCGTGCATTAAAGAAGCGAACATCGATTTTCCGACACCTGTTTCTCCAAGTAGTAAAGTATGCATACCGTTTGGAGGATAGAGAATAGAAGCTTTTGCTTTTTCAATTGCAATTTTTAGGCTTGTATTTTCAATAGCAAATGTATCTAATGAAGTGCCCTTTGTTGAATGCGTTTCCAATGAAGTGTTCGTCTCTATATAAAAACGGACAGGGCGTGTACTCGTTTTTAATAAACGATTATCTTTCACAAGCTTGTTTAAATCGCTACTAACATTTGCACGATCTAACTGTAGAAGTGTAGCGAGTTCTGATGCTGTTACACCTTCTGTATAATTCCCTTTTTGTATTGCGTTAAAAATGAGATCTATTCGTTTCATTTCTATTCACCTCGAAACTTCATCACTATTTAAAATTTTACACAAAAATGGGAAGTGTGGGAAGAGAAAAATAAAACAGCTTTAGTACATAGGCACTAAAGCTGTTACAATCTTGTGTCTTTCCAAAAATTCACTTCGAGATGGGAAGATGGATTGTAGGGAAGTAGTTTATATCCTTGTGAGTGCAAATAATCAATTACTTTTGGGAGTATTTGCACTGTGACACTAGAATCATGCATTAAAATAACCTCTACTTGTTCATCGCTTTGATTTCGTACTCTTTCTAGTATTGCGGAAGGATTATCATAGCTTTTCCAGTCATATGTATCAATTGTCCAATCCCACATTTTATACTGGGCGGATACGAGTGCGTCGCGGTAATTCTTTTTTAAGTAAGGCATGCTACCGTATGGGACACGAACGAGATGTGTATTTAAATGTGTAACTTGCTGGACGATGTTTTGGGTTTGCTCCATTTCTGCAATTAGAACAGATGGATCGCCAGTATAAAGACGTTTTACATCATGCGACATACTATGGAGACCGATATAATGTCCATCTTTAATCAATCGCTCCATCGTTTTTTTATAATGTGGCACCTTTCCGCCAATAACAAAGAAAGTTGCTTTTCCGTTCTTCTCTTTTAAAATATTTAAAATTTGTGGTGTGTATTTATTTGGTCCGTCATCAAATGTTAAGTACGCAATTTTTGTTGTAGAAGAGGTAGTTTGAGTGCTTTGCTGATCTTCTGCTTGAATGTCTGTAGTTGCTTTTATATTAGATGATGCGTACATAGTAATAGTTAAAAATAAAATTATACATTGAAGTAATCGCTTGATCATAACATTCACCCTCAGTTTGACAATCAAGATGTAAAAATGAAAATTTGATACTTTTTTCGTTACCTTCGATATACGTATATCTTTCTCCAATAGAGGCACTCTCAAACAATCTATATTTTGGAAATAGGAAATAAGGAATAAAAAACAAAAAATAGCATCTTCTTCCAAGGAAGAGGATGCTATTTGAATATTTCATAATAGTAAAGGTTATACTACAATTAGTCTTCGCTTTTTTTCACTTTTTTATAGAAGGAAATAATTGGTTTGTAACGTTCGTGTACAAGACCGATTACTTCAGCAATGATTTCTGTAAAGAAGATTAAAATGAAAAGAAGAATAATGGATAACCATAATGTTGCACTACTGAAAATGATTGCATTTACACTAAAGAAAATACCCAATGCGTAAATAATTAGTACCGTTTTACGATGAGAGAATCCCATTGCAAGCAAACGGTGATGTAAATGCGATTTATCAGGTGCTGAAATAGGTTTTTTATTTACGATACGGCGGATAATTGCAAATGTCGTATCAAATATAGGTACACCTAAAATAATGATTGGAACGATAAAACTGAATAACGTTACGCTTTTGTATAATCCAAGTAACGATATAACAGAAATACAGTATCCTAAAAATAGTGCGCCTGTATCTCCCATGAAAATTTTTGCTGGATGGAAGTTGTAGAATAAAAATCCAATTGTACTTGCTAATGTAATCAGTGCTAGAGGTAATATAATAGCTGCTCCAGTACCCCATGGGCTAGTGAAGGCCATATATGCTAGCGTTGCAAGTACGATAGATGAAATCCCTGCGGATAATCCATCTAATCCATCAATTAAGTTGATGGCATTTGTAATACCTACAATCCAAAATACAGTAATTGGATAAGCAAGCCATCCGAGTTCAGTATCTCCAAGGATTGGAATATATAATACTTGCACTAGTAATCCACTTTTGACAATCATGATGGCAACTAATAGTTGTCCACCGAATTTTACCTTCGCAGATAGTTCGTACATATCATCTAAAATCCCGATGATAACAATGATGATAGCACCTAAAGTTATCGATAACATTCTTTGTTCGTACAATCCACCGACAACAAATCCTACGGCTACACCGATGAAAATTGCTAACCCGCCAAGACGAGGCATAATTTTTTGGTGTACTTTACGCGCATTTGGCTTGTCTGTTGCTCCTATTTTGAAAGCTAATTTAATAACTAAAGGAGTAACGACGAGTACAGTGATGAAAGATGCCAAAATGGCATAAATCACTTGTGAGTCCATTAATACCCCACCCTTTATAGTTTAACGTAATTTTTTCAATCGTATTTATCTGAAAATTATGATGTTTATTTACAGGCTCATAACATATGGTATCACAAAAAGATTAGAATTCAATCTTTTTTTCTTTTGGCTGTAAAGGGAGCGAATAGAATATATGACAATTGGATATGGAATGTTGTGTCCTTTGAGAAGGTTGATCTCATCTTGTGGCTTGTAATATGACATTGTACCTCCCTCTCATATAGCGATGACTTTTGTTTCAGTATTATAAGTGTTGCACGTAAAAATGAGTAAGTTCCGTGTTAAAATGTGGGAATTTACATTTTGTATATATTGCATCATTTAACTTTACAAAATCTTAAAAAATAATAAAAAAACAATTCATATAATAAAGAAGTGAAAGAGTTTTCTCATTCTTAGTGTGAGAGGGGGAAGCACAGGGGGAGTTATATGTATTCGTATATTTTCTTATGTATATTCCTGTGCGAAGGGAAAATGAAAATTACGATAATAGGTACCGGATATGTTGGATTGATTACGGGAGTAGGATTGGCGAGATTAGGACATTCAGTCACATGTTTTGATATAAATAGTGGGAAAATTGAACGGATTAAACAAGGCGAGTTACCTATTTATGAATGTGGATTAAATGAATTAATAAATGAAGCATACGAAAATAATCATTTAACTTTTACAGCAAGTAAATCAACGGCATTTAATGATGTAGAGTTTATATTCATTGCAGTTGGAACGCCATCTTCATTAGATGGAACAGCAGATTTAACGTATATTCGTAGTGCTTGTGATGATATTGGAACATATGTGAATAACGATATTATTGTTGTTACGAAAAGTACGGTTCCTGTAGGGACAAATGATGTAATGAGAAAATGGATTGAGGAGAAACTACAAGGTAGACATGAATTATATATTGTATCGAATCCAGAATTTTTAAGGGAAGGTTCTGGTATTTATGATTTTTTTCATGGTGATCGTATCGTAATTGGATCATGTAGTGAAGAAGCGGCAAGGAAAGTAGAGAATTTGTACAGCAAATTAAGCTTAGAAACGTATATTACAGATATTCGAAGTGCTGAGATGATTAAATATGCATCTAATGCTTTTTTAGCTACGAAGATTAGTTTTATTAATGAAATTTCTAATATATGTGAGCAAGTGGGTGCAGATATAGTAGATGTAGCTACAGGGATGGGGATGGATAAGAGAATTGGTGCATCTTTTTTAAACGCAGGCATCGGATATGGAGGATCTTGTTTTCCAAAAGATACGAAAGCGCTTGTGCAAATTGCAGGGAATGTTTCTCATGATTTTCGCTTGTTGAAAGCAGTCATTGAAGTGAATAATAAACAACAGTTGTTGTTAGTTGAAAAAGCGAAGAAAATTATAGATATGAAGAAGAAGCAAATTGCGGTTCTTGGTGCAGCATTCAAACCGAATACTGACGATATTAGGGAAGCGCCATCCCTTATTATAATAGAAGAATTAATTAATGTAGGTGCGGATGTGGTTTTATATGACCCGCAAGCTATTCAAAATGTAAGAAGTTTATTTGGAAATACGATACGATACGCTGAGTGTATAGATGAATCGATTAGAGAGGCGCATGCAGTTTTTATCGTAACAGAATGGGAATCAATTCGAAATTATCCGCTAGAAAAGTATGCACAGCTTATGAAGGAACCTATTCTATTTGATGGGAGAAATTGTTATACTAATGAGGATGCCGAGAAGCATGGATTAGATTATTACTCAGTTGGGCGAAAAGGCGTCTGTAATAGTAATGTTTCTCAGGCGCGTTAAAAAGTGTATTTTCACATGCATATTTTTATATGCGATAATAGAAGTTTTAACCAGTGAAAGAAAAGAGGCAATGAAATGACTGAACGCTTAAAAGTAATGACAATTTTCGGGACACGACCAGAAGCAATTAAAATGGCACCTCTTGTATTAGAGTTGCAAAAGCACCCAGAAAAGATTGAATCAATTGTGACTGTAACAGCACAACACCGTCAAATGTTAGATCAAGTATTAAATATCTTTGGAATTACGCCAGATTTCGATTTGAATATCATGAAAGATCGTCAAACGTTAATTGATATTACAACACGTGGTTTAGAAGGCTTAGATAAAGTAATGAAAGAAGCGAAGCCTGATATCGTACTTGTGCATGGTGATACAACGACGACATTTATTGCAAGCTTAGCTGCTTTCTATAATCAAATTCCAGTAGGACATGTTGAAGCAGGACTTCGTACGTGGGATAAGTATTCTCCATATCCAGAAGAGATGAATCGCCAACTAACAGGTGTAATGGCGGATCTTCATTTCTCACCTACAACAAAATCAGCAACGAACTTACAAAAAGAAAATAAAGATGAGTCACGTATTTTCGTAACAGGAAATACAGCGATCGATGCATTGAAAACGACTGTAAAAGAAACATATAGTCATCCTGTACTAGAGAAGCTTGGAAATGACCGTCTTGTACTTATGACAGCACACCGTCGTGAAAATTTAGGAGAACCAATGCGCAATATGTTCCGTGCAATTAAGCGTCTTGTTGATAAACACGAAGATGTACAAGTTGTATATCCTGTTCATATGAATCCTGTTGTTCGCGAAATAGCGAATGATATTTTAGGCGAGCATAGCCGCATTCATTTAATTGAGCCGCTAGATGTAATCGATTTCCATAACGTTGCAGCTCGTTCATACTTAATGTTAACTGATTCTGGTGGTGTACAAGAGGAAGCACCATCACTAGGTGTGCCAGTTCTTGTCCTTCGTGATACGACGGAACGCCCAGAAGGTATCGAAGCAGGTACGCTGAAATTAGCAGGAACAGATGAAGAGACAATCTTTGGTCTTGCTGATGAGTTGTTATCTGATAAAGAAGCTCATGATAAGATGACGAAAGCATCTAACCCTTACGGCGATGGTCGTGCATCAGAGCGTATTGTAGAAGCGATTTTACAACACTTCAACAAGTAGAGTGAAACTTTAATAAATGGGGTTTGCATCTTCCGTTTATTATTGGCCCACAACAATTGCGGGAAATAAAAAGAGCCAAATCGTATACGATTTGGCTCTTTTTTCATTCATGATTCCTCATAATCCACTCTGCATGAGCATTTGTAGAAGGGGGAGGAGGAGGTGGTGTTTTGTTCTCACTCGGTTCCTTCTTTGCTTTTGCACTGGAGTTAGAATTTGCATCGGAATTTGTATTCTCATTTTTCGTAGTCTCTGTTGGGGCTTGTTCTTTTTCCCCTATTTCTTTTTCAATTTCCTTACGTACCGTCTCTACACTGATTGGATCCGGAAGGAAGTAATAAATACCACCTATTTTTTTGTCTTCTCCTTCAATCTTTAACGTTTGTATGGTAGAAGGATCAAATCCAGATAGTTTATTGTAAAGAGCAAGTCCGTCTGAAATAGGAATGTCGGTTTTTATATATTTTCCAACGACATTCGTTAAATCCTTAATTTTAAATACAGTAGAGGCGGAATTTAATTTTTGAGCAACAGCGGCTAGTAATTGTCTTTGTCTAGCGGCCCGACCATAATCGCCGTTCGGATCCTGCTTTCGCATACGGACGTAAGCGAGTGCTTCTTCACCGTTTAAGTTTTGCTGTCCCTGCTTAAATTGGATTTTTTTGTAGTAATCCACGTCAGAACGTTCCCAAAAATCGAAAGGGACATCAACGGTAACACCGCCAACAGCATCAACGATACCTTTAAAGCCTTGGAAATCGATTTTAATATAATGGTCTACAGGAACTTTTAGAAAACCTTCGACAGTTTTGATTGCCATTTTTTCTCCACCGTAAGCATGCGCAGCGTTAATTTTGTCTTCTTTGTTCTTTCCAACGATTGGAACGCGAGTATCACGAGGAATACTCATAAGCGAAACCTTTTGAGTTTTCGGATTGACTGTCGCAAACATTAGTGAATCTGTACGACCATTTTGACCGTCTGTTGCATAATCCTCTATCCCCATAATGAGGATTGTAAAAGGTTCCTTTGTAATTTCTACATCTTCGGCTCTTAAATCCGATTTTTCACGGTTAAATCCACTGTACATCCCCATGAGAGAAGTGTAGGAATTTAACACATAAAGTCCTACACTACCAAATAAAAATGCGAAAATAAGAAAGAAGAAAAACTTTCTTCTACGTTTCTTTTTTATTCTGCTATTTTGGAGATGATAATAATGTTCTTCCATATATAATCTCCTTAGTTCATTTGTAGGGAATTAATTCACTACATTAATCTTTAAAGGCGATACGTTAGCTATTCTTAGTTAACATCTTGTTCTAAGTACAACATATCCCCTTCTTTAATTGTACATTTCCCGTTTGTTAATTCAATCATCCAATTTGTGAATGGTTGTTTTTTGTCCTCTTCTACATACGTATCAAATGTGACATTTTCTAGGTAATGTATATCTTTAATGGCATATTCTGAATTGCGTAATTCATTTTCAACTTTGCCAAGTAAAGTGTAATCAATTTCTGTTTGCATAACGCGCATTAGCTTTCGTTCAACAACGCCTACATGGTTAAGACCTTCACTTGTACATTTTCCATATGCACGAATTAATCCGCCAGCACCAAGTTTAATGCCGCCAAAATAGCGCGTAACGACAACGACAGTATCTTTTAGACCTCGTTTTTTTAATACTTCTAACATAGGTACACCAGCTGTGCCGCTTGGTTCACCGTCATCGTTCGCTTTTTGAATTTGATCTTGTTCACCGATTAAATATGCGGAACAATTATGTGTTGCATTCCAATGCTGTTTTTTTATTTTGTGTATAAATGTTTGAGCTTCATCTTCCGTTGTGGCGCGACTCACATAGCAAATGAATCTTGATTTTTGAATGACAATTTCGTGCTCGCCGTAGCCTTTAATTGTTAAATATTGTAATAACAATGGTATACGCCCCTATCTTTCAAAATGACTAGTACTTTACATTTTAAAAGCGAGCGTTTTTATATTCAAACATTTTTTACAAATATGTTGAAATTTTTGGTGAGTATTTTATCTTTTTGTTGTAATTTGTCGAGCGGGTGATTATAGTTTCTAACCGGCATTTTTATGTATGGATGCACCTTTTCTAGTTTTCGTGTAAAATTAGGGGATAAAAAATTTTTATAAGGCAGGTACGAAAATGAAAACAGCTATTGTTACCGATAGTACAGCATATATACCGAAGCATATTCGTGATGAACTCAATATATATATGATTCCATTAAACGTTGTGTTTGGAACGGAATCTTATCAAGAAGAGGCTGAAGTTTCAGCAAATGATTTTTATGTAAAAGTACGTGAACAAGAAGATCTTCCGAAAACTTCGCAACCAGCAATTGGAAAGTTTTTAGAGCTATATGAAGAGTTATCTAAAGAATATGATGCAGTTATTAGCATTCACCTTTCCAGTGGAATTAGTGGTACATACCAAACAGCAACGACAGCTGGACAGATGGTAGATGGTATTGATGTATATACGTACGACTCTGAAATTAGTTGTGAAGTACAAGGATTTTACGTGCGTGAAGGGGCGAAATTAGTAAGTGAAGGGAAAGCCCCAGAAGAGATTATCGCTCGCTTTGATGAAATGAAGCAAACGATGGATGCTTATTTTGTAGTGGATGATTTACATCATTTACAACGTGGTGGAAGATTAAATAGCGCGCAAGCTTTCATCGGTAGTTTGTTGCAAGTAAAACCAGTATTATACTTTAGAGATAAGGTAATTATTCCATTCGAAAAAATTCGTACGCGTAAAAAAGCGTTAAAGCGTATCGTTGAAATTTTTGATGAGCAGGCAAATAAAGGTGTGCCTATGGAAGCTGTTATTATTCATGCGAATCGTGAAGAGGAAGCTAATGAATGGAAACAAGAATTAGAAGAGATATACCCTCATGTTACAATTCGTACGAGTTATTTCGGAGCTGTAATTGGGACGCATTTAGGTGAAGGTGCGCTTGGTTTAGGCTGGTATACGAAGTGATAAAGATATAAAAGCTCTCTTACTTGAAGAGGGTTTTTTTACGGATATTTTACGTGGATTTGACAAGTTAATATTTGGAAATGGTAAAATGTACGTAAAATTAAATAATGAGGAAAGTTTTATTACTTACTTTTTACAAGAAACTATCTTATAATAGAAGAGAGGTGAAACATATGGAGCATAATTCTTGTTTATGTCCAAAGTTTGAGTCAGCTTTTACAATGCTTAGTAAGAAATGGACTGGCTTAATTATTAAATCTTTGCTTGAAGAGCCGAAACGTTTCAGAGAAATCGCAGATATTATACCGAATATGAGCGATCGTATGTTGTCAGAACGTTTAAAGGAATTAGAAGGTGAAGGTATTGTAGTTCGTAATGTTTACCCAGAAGTACCAGTTAGAATCGAGTACGGTTTAACTGATAAAGGGAAAGCGTTGGAAAGTGTTATGGATGAGGTCCAAAATTGGGCTGAGAAATGGATGAAGTAACGTTTCTATCTCATTCATATTGGAGTATTTTCAAAACGTAAGGGATTCCCTTACGTTTTTTTCAATTCTATAAAAAACGGCATAAGGCTCTTGAAATTCTACATATATATACAAATTTAGATATACTTTGCTATAGAGATAAATGTAATGTTACATTTATTTTACAAAACCGTAACATTAGCAAAAAAACTCCCGAATTATGGTATAAATTTTAATAGGTTATATACGGAAAATGAAAAAAGAAAGCGGTGTAAAAAATAAAATGAAAAAGCTAAAAATGGCATCTTGCGCACTAGTTGCAGGGTTAATGTTTTCAGGGCTAACACCAAATGTATTTGCAGAAGATAAAATTTCTGACGTGAAATCACAAATTAACACACAAAATGATACTTTACATAAACAACAACAAGAACGTGATGAATTACAAAAACAAATGAATGATTTAAACAAAACAATCCAAGGTTTGGATAAGTCTGTTCAAGAGAACGCTTCAAAACTTGATGAAACAACAAAAAAAGTTTCTGATACTGAGCAATTAATCGAAAATAAAAATAAAGATATTGCAGAACTACAAACAAAGATTGCAAAACGTGAAGAGTTATTAAGAAAACGTTTAGTTGCACTACAAGAACAACCGAACACGAACGTTGTAACAGAAGTTCTTGTAAACTCTAAAAACATTGCTGATTTAGTTGATCGTTTAAATTCTGTGTCTAAAATTCTTGAGTCTGACGAAGATATCATGAAAACTCAACAAGAAGATCAAACGAACGTGAAAAAAGATGTTGAGACAGTAAAAGAAAAACAAAAAGAATTAAAAGAAGCACAAGCTCAAATTGAAACTGCTAAGAAAGAACTTGACGTTGAAAAAGAGAAAAAAGCAACAGCAGTAAATGATTTAAGCGGTAAAATGGATACAGTTGTAACTTCAATGACAAGTACGGAAGGTCAATTGAAAGATCTTGAGAAACAAGCGCTACAATTACAACGTATTGCTGAAGAAGAAGCGCAAGCAAAAGCAGCACAAGAAGCTGCTGCTCAAAAACAAGCAGAACAAGCTGCTAAAGAAGCACAAGCAGAACAAGCTGCGCCAGCACAACAAGCTTCACCAGCGCAAGCACCTGCACAGCAAGCTGCACCAGCAAACAATGCTGGACAAGCTCAAAAAGAAGAGCCTAAAAAAGAAGCACCTAAAAAAGAAAAGCCAGCACCAGCACCAGCTCCAAATGCGGGTGGCGTAATTGGTAAAGCACAACAATATTTAGGTATGCCTTATGTTTGGGCAAGTGCATCTCCATCAAACGGTGGTTTTGACTGTAGTGGATTCATTTCTTACATCTTTGGTGTAGGTCGTCAAGACGTTGCAGGTTACTGGAACTCAGTTTCTAAAGTAAGTAGCCCACAACCTGGAGATTTAGTATTCTTCCAAGGCACTTATAAAGCAGGCCCGTCTCATATCGGTATTTATGTTGGGAATGGACAAATGATTCATGCGAGTGATAAAGGGATTGCGTACGGTGATATTAACAGTTCGTACAACCAAAAACATTTCTTAGGATACGGTAGATTCTAGGATTTATAATTGAATAAAACACGTGTATAAAGTCGATAGCCTACTATTTTATAAGTAGGTTATCGGCTTTTTTGAGTTTTTACGAGATAAAGAGAAGGATTTATAGTAGTGCTGGAGGTGGTTATTGATGATGTTAGCTGGTAGACAGTTATTGTTAGAAGAACTGTCTTCAGATTTGCAGGATAAATTGGAGCATTTGAAAAAGAATCGAGACGTCGTTTGTGTACAAGGGGTAATTAAGAAATCTTCAAAATATATGTGCCAACGCTGCGGAAATATAGAACAGCGACTATTTGCATCATTTCTATGTAAAAGGTGCAATAAAGTATGTACGTATTGCCGGAAGTGCATAACGATGGGCAGGGTAAGTGAATGTGCTGTACTTGTTCGCGGGATTGCTGAAATAAGCGGAGAAAATTATTTGAATCCGTTACAGTGGGAAGGTGTTTTGTCTGCTGGCCAGGAGTTAGCTGCGCAAAGTGTCGTTGACGCTGTTAAGCAGAAAGAATCATTTTTTATTTGGGCGGTGTGCGGGGCTGGAAAAACAGAAATGTTGTTTCGCGGAATTGCAGAAGCACTACAAAAGGGAGAGAGAGTTTGTATTGCAACGCCGAGAACGGACGTTGTACTTGAATTAGCACCAAGGTTACAAGAAGTGTTTCCAAATATAAATGTAGCTGCTTTATACGGAGGGAGTTTAGACCGAGAAAAAGATGCGGCGTTAATCGTTGCAACTACACATCAATTGTTACGTTATTATAGGGCGTTCCATGTCATGATTGTAGATGAGATAGATGCTTTTCCGTATCATGCAGATAAGATGTTGCATTATGCAGTACACGAAGCGATGAAAGAGGAGGCAGCACGTATTTATTTAACTGCAACTCCAGATGAAAAGTGGAAGCGTAAATTGCGGAATGGTAAGCAAAAAGGGGTTATTATTTCAGGACGTTATCATCGTCATCCATTGCCAGTCCCGATATTTCGGTGGTGCGGAAATTGGAAAAAGGGTCTTATGCGTAAAAAAATTCCTCGTGCTTTATTACAATGGTTAAATATGTACTTATCTAAACGATACCCCATTTTTCTATTTGTTCCTCATGTGCGATATGTAGAAGAAATTAGTCAGTTATTAAAATCATTAAACAATCAAATTGACGGTGTGCATGCAGAAGATCCGGCGAGAAAAGAGAAGGTAGCAGCTTTCAGAAAGGGAGAAATCCCTTTATTAGTTACAACGACAATTTTGGAACGAGGAGTAACTGTGAAAAATTTACAAGTGGCAGTTTTAGGAGCTGAGGAAGAAATATTTTCAGAAAGTGCTCTCGTTCAAATTGCAGGGCGTGCTGGCAGAAGCTCTGATGAACCGCATGGAGATGTCATCTATTTTCATTATGGAAAGACAGAGGCGATGGTGCGTGCGAAAAAACATATTCAAAGTATGAATAAGAATGCTAAAGAACAAGGATTGATAGATTGATGCATTGTCTACTTTGTGATGAGTATATTTCATATGCGATTAGTTGGTACACTTTTTTTGTTAAGCTTCATAAAAAGTATATATGTGATAGATGTGAACAAAAACTTTCCTATATTATAGGTGATATTTGCAAGGAGTGTGGCCGACCGTTAGAACTTGTACCAGCTGAATATAAAAACGGGGATATTTGCATGGACTGCATGAGGTGGACGAACGAGCAGAGGTTTCCGCCTCTCATAAATCGTTCGTTGTATGTGTATGATGAAGGGATGAAAGAAATATTAGCACAGTTTAAATTTCGAGGAGATGCTGAATTAGTGCATATTTTTCATCAGCCTTTTCGAAGTCTTTTTCAAAAATATTTTGCGAATGTTTCAGTTGCCATTCCGGTCCCTCTTAGTGAAGAGCGAGAATACGAGCGTGGTTTTAATCAAGCGGAGTTACTAGCTTCTTGTTTGCCTATCAAAATCTTTTGTACATCATTAAGAAGAATAGAAACAGAAAAACAAAGTAAGAAGAAACGTAAAGAAAGGATATCGGGGGTTAATCCTTTTTATTTTCAGGGAGAAGAGATGTTTCATGAGCAACATGTTTTAATCGTGGATGATGTGTATACGACAGGAATTACTGTTAGGCAAATTGGAAGCCTTTTGTATGATCGAGGAGCGAGGGAAGTTTCTTGTTTGACGCTTTGTAGAGGTTAATATGTGAATGTCGAAAGGAATAATAAAAAGACGACAGATCTTCTTTGACTTACAGTCTTGTCATTCGCTATAGTCAAAATATGGGGCGGATGCCCTGATTTTAAGAGTGAAGGGAATGGAATGAACATGCAAGGACGAGTAAAGTGGTTTAATGCAGAAAAGGGATTTGGGTTTATTGAGCGTGAAGATGGTGATGATGTGTTTGTTCATTTTTCTGCTATTCAACAAGAGGGGTATAAGTCGTTAGAAGAAGGTCAACAAGTGGAGTTTGATATTGTTGATGGAGCACGTGGACCACAAGCGGCTAATGTTGTGAAACTGTAAAAATTAAGTTTTTGGAAAAGATAGAGCTGTATTTTTAGCAGCATTATATAGATGGTGAAAGCTCTTGCTCGTACCAAGGGCTTTTTTGTTGTGAGGAAGTTGTCAAAAAGTTGTTTCTTTTCTGTAACCAATTGTCCACAGTTACATTCGTTATTCACGATGTTAATAGGATAAAATAAAGATAGAAACGATGCATCTTTTCATTTCAACAAAAAACGATAAAAAAATCGCAATTCCACTAATTTTTTTAAAAAAGTTAGAAGGAGTTTTTAAGCCAATGTCGAAATTATAGTACATAGGCTTGAAAGGAGGAATTCATCTATGAAATTCAACATTCGTGGTGAAAATATTGAAGTAACTCCAGCATTAGGGGAATATGTAGAAAAAAAACTAAGTAAATTAGAGCGTTATTTTGATACATTCCCAGAGATTAAAGTTAATTTAAAGGTATACTCTGACAAGCAACGTATCGAGGTGACAATTCCATTTACAGATTTATTACTTCGTGCAGAAGAAACAAATAGCGATATGTACGCTGCGATTGATTTAGTAGTTGATAAAATTGAGCGACAAATTCGTAAACATAAAACAAAAGTAAACCGTAAATTACGTGAAAAGGGTTCTGTGAAAACTAACTTTATCCTTCCAGAAGCAGTAGCTGTTCTGGATGCGGTAGAAGAGGATGAATTAGAACTTGTACGTACAAAACGATTCGATTTAAAGCCGATGGACGTTGAAGAAGCGATCTTACAAATGGATATGCTTGGACATAGTTTCTTCGTCTTCACAAATGCTGATACAAATGAAACTAATGTTGTATATGGCCGTAAAGACGGGAAATATGGTTTAATCGAAACTAAATAATAATTCGAAAGCGCAGCCGAATGAGGCTGCGCTTTTTTTATCCCGCTATTTGTGGGCAGTAAAACTCCCACCTCAAAATTCGGCTGGAGCAAAGAAGTTAGGTGGGGACCCTGCTGTCCGTAAACGCCCGATTGGTGAAGGCTGATAATCAGTGGGGGATGAACAAAACCCCCACTGATTAAAGTTTCGCTTTATATGTTTTTGCCTTCCTATCTTGTAATATTGATATAAATTTAAATGGCTCATTCGTAATGAGATTTAGAAGTCATGTTTTGTAACGGTCAATTGTATTACTATTCCAAAAGGATCTCGCACAATGGCATAACCCGGGCTGAAGGAGTTTTTTTCAAAAGGTGTTAAAATATAAACCTCATCATGTTGAATTAGATTGTGATAGAGTGCTTCAATCGTTTGGAAATCTTTAGATTGAATGCATAATGATGAGCTATTACTTAATTGCCAAGGGCGTGTGGAATCCACTGCCTGTTCTGCAATCATAATTTTATTAGTGCCAATTTGTAAAACGGAATGGGTAATATAGTGTTCTTGGCTTTCTTTATACGTGAAATTAGGATCTATTTCTTTCATTTCTTTATAATTCTTTTTAAATAAAACTTTTGCGCCTAAATACTGTTCGTAAAATGCAATTGCTTTAGCGCCTTGCCCATTTAATGATAAAAAAGGGATTACTTCAAAGTTCATTGTATTGCCTCCTTCATATATGTTTACACTTATTACTATACAAATATAAGGTGCCAACATACGACACCTATAGGGAGAATTTATGAAAAAAGTTGAACGTTTAAATCAGATGCTACGTTTTATTAATCAAAAACAAATATTCACATTGAAAGATTTAATGGATGAATTTCAAATTTCAAAAAGGACAGCTTTACGTGATATTGCATCATTAGAGGAAATGGGTGTACCCCTTTTTGCAGAGTATGGTCGGTATGGAGGATATCGTTTAATAAAAACGATGGCGTTACCACCAATTTCATTTACAAACCATGAAGTTTTTGCGCTTTATTTTGCAATGCAAGCACTAAGTAGTTTTGTAAGTATTCCCTTTCAAATCTCGTTTCGTTCCATTAATAAGAAATTTTTAGATAGTGTTTCGTCAAAACAGCGTGAGCAAATTGAAAACTTGCAAAAAAGAGTGTCCTTTTTTCATTTGGAACAAGCACATGAATGTGGTTATCTAGAAGAGATTTTGTTAGCTGCTGTTCAAAATAGGGCTTTAACTATAAACTATGTAACACCGAAACAAACGACAATGCGCCGTATTCAGCCGATTTCGATTTATGCAATGAAAGGTTATTGGTATTGCCAGGCTTACGATTTAGATAAAGCGGCTTATCGAGTGTTTCGCTGTGATCGTATTAGGTCGTTAGAAATGGTAGGTGCTCAGGATAGTCTGGATTTGGAAAATATAAATATACATAACGCACATAGTCTTTGGAAGGCAACTGAACAAGCTATTCAATTTAAATGCTCAATTACTGCGAGGGGGATAGAGATATTCAAGCAACAACAATACCCTTCGATGAAATTATGGGAAGAATGTGAAGATACATATTTAATAGGAACTTATGAGCCTGCTGAAATCAACTTTATCATCTCGTATCTAGCTAGTTTTGGTAAAACTATAAAAATAATTGAGCCATCTTCTTTAAAAGAGAACTTGAAAGAATACTACTTAGATTTAATACGAAATTTGTAATGTGAATTTGAAATATTAGTTTGTTGGAACAAATAAAATAAAAACTTTTTCTAAATCTATGGCTCGACATTTGGACGATTGTTGTCATAGTTACAAGACAAGTGTTACAATTATCATTAGGTTTATACATTTTAGTTTTTTTAATTAGGAGAAAAATTGGCATAACATAAATTTGATTTTTATAACGACTGATTGTAAAGAGAAAAAGAAAGCAATCGGAAGTTTTATTTTAATAAAAGAGGAGCGTATTTCCTATGATCGGTATTTTAAAAAAGGTATTTGATGTCAACCAACGCCAAATTAAACGTATGCAGAAGACAGTGGAGCAAATTGATGCATTAGAATCATCTATTAAGCCGCTAACTGATGAACAATTAAAAGGAAAGACGATTGAATTTAAAGAACGTCTAACAAAAGGTGAGACAGTAGATGATCTACTTCCTGAAGCTTTTGCGGTTGTTCGTGAAGCAGCAAATCGTGTTCTTGGAATGCGTCCATATGGCGTACAGCTAATGGGTGGTATCGCCTTACATGAAGGAAATATCTCTGAAATGAAAACAGGTGAAGGTAAAACGTTAACATCTACTTTACCTGTATATTTAAACGCATTAACAGGAAAAGGTGTTCACGTTGTTACAGTCAATGAATACTTAGCACAACGTGATGCAAATGAAATGGGACAACTTCATGAGTTCCTTGGCCTAACTGTAGGGATTAACTTAAATAGTATGTCACGTGAAGAGAAAAAAGCTGCTTATGCTGCTGATATTACGTATAGCACAAATAACGAGCTTGGATTCGATTACTTACGTGACAACATGGTGTTATATAGAGAGCAGTGCGTTCAGCGTCCACTTAATTTTGCTATCATCGATGAAGTCGATTCCATTTTAGTCGATGAAGCACGTACGCCGCTTATTATTTCTGGACAAGCTCAAAAATCAACAGAGCTATACATGTTTGCAAATGCATTCGTTCGTACATTAGAAAATGAAAAAGAATATTCATTTGATGTGAAAACGAAAAATGTAATGTTAACTGAAGATGGTATTACGAAAGCAGAGAAAGCTTTCCATATTGAAAACTTATTTGATTTAAAACATGTAGCACTTCTTCACCATATTAATCAGGGGCTTCGTGCACACGTTGTTATGCACCGTGATACAGATTATGTTGTACAAGAAGGCGAAATCGTAATCGTAGACCAATTCACTGGTCGTCTTATGAAAGGTCGTCGTTATAGCGAAGGTTTACACCAAGCTATTGAAGCAAAAGAAGGCGTAGAAATTCAAAATGAAAGTATGACGCTTGCAACAATTACGTTCCAGAACTACTTCCGTATGTACGAAAAGTTATCTGGTATGACTGGTACAGCGAAAACGGAAGAAGAAGAATTCCGTAGTATTTACAATATGAATGTTATCGTAATTCCAACGAATAAAGATATTATTCGTGATGACCGTGCTGATTTAATCTTCAAATCAATGGAAGGTAAATTCAATGCAGTTGTTGAGGATATTGTAAATCGTCATAAGCAAGGGCAACCTATTCTTGTTGGTACAGTTGCAATTGAAACATCAGAGCTTATTTCAAAAATGTTAACACGTAAAGGTGTACGTCATAATATCTTAAACGCAAAAAACCATGCGCGTGAAGCGGATATCATTGCAGAAGCTGGTATGAAAGGCGCTGTAACAATTGCGACGAATATGGCTGGTCGTGGTACGGATATTAAGTTAGGCGACGATATTAGAAACGTTGGCCTAGCAGTTATCGGTACAGAACGTCACGAAAGCCGTCGTATTGATAATCAGTTACGTGGTCGTGCTGGTCGTCAAGGGGACCCTGGTGTAACACAGTTCTACCTATCAATGGAAGATGAACTAATGCGCCGCTTCGGTGCTGACAATATGAAAGCGATGATGGATCGTCTTGGTATGGATGATTCACAGCCAATCGAAAGTAAAATGGTTTCTCGTGCTGTAGAATCTGCACAAAAACGTGTAGAAGGAAATAACTATGATGCACGTAAGCAGCTATTGCAATACGACGATGTACTTCGTCAACAACGTGAAGTAATTTATAAGCAGCGTCAAGAAGTAATGGATTCAGAGAACTTACGCAGCATTATTGAAGGTATGATGAAATCTACGATAGAACGTGCTGTTGCACTTCATACGCAAGAAGAAATCGAAGAAGATTGGAACATGAAAGGTCTTGTCGATTACTTAAATACAAACCTTCTTGAAGAAGGAGATGTAAAAGAAGAAGAGTTACGTCGCCTTGCTCCAGAAGAAATGAGCGAATCAATCATCGCGAAATTAGTAGAGCGTTATAACGAAAGAGAGAAACTTCTACCTGAAGAGCAGACGCGTGAATTCGAAAAGGTTGTTGTATTCCGTGTTGTAGATACGAAATGGACAGATCATATCGATGCAATGGATCATCTTCGTGAAGGTATTCATTTACGTGCTTACGGACAAATCGATCCACTTCGTGAATACCAAATGGAAGGATTCGCAATGTTCGAGTCGATGATCGCTTCTATTGAAGAGGAAATCTCTCGTTACATTATGAAAGCTGAAATTGAGCAAAACTTAGAGCGCCAAGAAGTTGTTCAAGGTGAAGCTGTTCATCCATCAAGCGATGGCGAAGACGCGAAGAAAAAACCGGTTGTAAAAGGTGACCAAATGGGACGCAACGATTTATGTAAATGCGGTAGTGGCAAGAAATATAAAAACTGTTGTGGCATTGGACAGTAATAGGGAACTGTAGTTCAGGCTGCTTTGCAAACTTTTACATCAAAAAATGTATAATGCAAAGGTTTAAACTCTCTCTGTAATAAGCGGAGAGAGTTTCCCTTGTTTTCATATGAAAGTAACAGCAATTACATAGAGGTGAAGGAAATGGAATTAGTAGAAATTAGGCAAGAATTAGAAAAAATGGCTAAGAGATTAGCGGCTTTTAGGGGGTCTCTTTGACCTCCCTACTAAGGAAAAACAAATTGCAGAATTAGAAGAAACGATGATGGGCGCTGGATTTTGGGATGACCAACAAGGCGCACAAGCTGTAATTAATGAAGCGAATGCGCTGAAAGATATGGTTGGAAGGTTCCGTCAGTTAGATGAGACGTTCGAAAACTTAGAAATGACGCATGACCTACTTAAAGAAGAGTATGATGAAGATTTACATGAAGAATTAGAATCTGAAGTGAAAACTTTAATTCAAGAAATGAATGAGTACGAGCTGCAGTTACTATTAAGCGATCCTTATGATAAAAATAACGCTATTTTAGAATTACACCCAGGTGCAGGTGGAACAGAGTCACAAGACTGGGGTTCTATGTTATTACGTATGTACACACGCTGGGCTGAGAAACGTGGGTTTAAAGTAGAAACGGTTGACTACTTACCGGGCGATGAAGCTGGTATTAAGAGTGTTACATTATTAATTAAAGGTCATAACGCTTACGGTTATTTGAAAGCGGAGAAAGGTGTACATCGTCTTGTACGTATTTCACCGTTCGATTCTTCAGGTCGTCGTCATACATCGTTCGTATCTTGTGAAGTTGTACCTGAATTCAATGATGAAGTTGAAATTGAAGTGCGTACAGAAGATTTGAAAATAGATACGTATCGTGCAAGTGGTGCAGGCGGACAGCACGTTAATACGACAGATTCAGCAGTTCGTATAACGCATCTACCAACAAACACGGTTGTAACATGTCAGTCAGAGCGTTCTCAAATTAAAAACCGTGAACATGCGATGAAAATGCTGAAAGCGAAATTATATCAAAAGAAATTAGAAGAACAACAAGCACAATTAGATGAGATTCGCGGAGAGCAAAAAGAAATTGGATGGGGCAGCCAAATCCGTTCTTACGTATTCCACCCGTATTCTCTTGTGAAAGACCATCGTACAAATACAGAAGTTGGTAACGTACAAGCAGTTATGGATGGGGAAATTAATCCGTTTATTGATGCGTATTTACGTTCTCGTATTTAATAAGAGAAAAAGCCAACAGAATTGTTGGCACATGCTGAGGTCCAAGAGGATATAAAGAGGCTTATCTTATTTATATTGATGAAATAAAGAGGAAGAGAAGTTGGAGGCGACAACTTCTCTTTTTGATGAGATTATATGTAGCATATAATGCCGTATATTGTTTTGTAAAAAGTAGAAAATAGTAAAACAGAGCGGTAATGGAGCAGAACTTTATATGGGATTTTTCTGATTTTGTTTGGAAAAAGAGGTTCTTTATAGAACTTTCTAAGGTGTTCACAGAATTGAAACAATTTGTGAAAGCTTTATTTCATTAGGCTTTTCACTATATTTGTGAAAGATATGAAATATACCTTGGTTTTTCTATATAAAGATAATGCTTATAATGAATATTGAATGTGTTGTGAAGATTATTGTCTAGTTATGAATGAAAAGAATATCAACAATGGGGAGCGATAGAAGTGAAAAAGAAATTGTTGGCTATTACGCTGGGGACATCAGTCGTTTTTGCTTTAGGAGCATGTGGAAATAAAGAAGAGAGTAAGTCTTCGAATCAGTCTGCAAGTACAGATAGTGCAGAACAAATTTTCCAAAGAAGTTGTGCTGGTTGTCACGCGAAAGATTTAGCAGGAGCAACTGGACCTGATTTAAGAAAAGTAGGCAGTAAGTATGACGCTGCAGATATCGAAGAAATTATTAAAAAAGGTCGCGGCTCAATGTCACCTGGACTTATTCAAGGTGAAGATGCGAAAAAAGTAGCTGAATGGTTAGCGGAGCATAAATAAGAAACGTAATTAATAAACGAGCTGATTGTATAACTTGACCGAAAAGTGCTTCGAGTTAAGTAATTACATGAGCTCGTTTACCTTTTCTTGGGATGTAACATAACTGTAACAAAATTGTATCCGAATTGGAAACCGATTGATGTTACAATGGGGTTTGTAGAATTTTGATGAAATATGTTACATAGAGTAGCGTTGCTAATAAAAAGCATGTATGGAAGCTACCTTCAACAAGAATGGTCGAGCGAAAATAAAGGTTTTTCTTTTATTTTCAAATGTACAGAAAAGTATTTCGAAAAAAATCATTAAGTATTGGGTGATAAATAATGATAAAAATGACGAATGTTTATAAGGAGTACCCAAATGGTATGAAAGCCATTGCTGGTCTCACAGTTAACATTAAACAAGGTGAATTCGTATACGTAGTTGGACCGAGTGGAGCCGGAAAATCTACATTTATTAAAATGATGTATCGTGAAGAGAAGCCATCTACAGGATCAATTAATGTAAATGGACTTGTAATTGAAACATTAGCAGAAAGAGATGTTCCATATTTCCGTCGTCAATTAGGCGTAATTTTCCAAGATTTTAAATTGCTACCTAAATTAACGGTATATGAGAATGTTGCGTTTGCTTTAGAAGTAATTGAAGAAGAACCAGATGCGATTCGTGAACGTGTTACAGAAGTGTTAGGTCTTGTAGGTCTAGATGATCGTGCAGATGCACTTCCAAGCGAACTTTCAGGCGGAGAGCAACAACGTGTGGCGATTGCAAGAGCGATTGTAAATAGACCAAAGGTTGTAATTGCTGATGAGCCAACAGGTAACTTAGATATTGAAACAGCGCTTGATATTATGAGTATTTTTAAACGTATTAATGAGCGTGGTACAACGATTGTTATGGCGACACATAACGCAGATATCGTAAATACAATTCGTCATCGTGTAATTGCAATTGAAGGCGGAAAAATTGTTCGAGACGAGATTGAGGGAGGATACGGATATGAAGGCTAAAACCCTTAGTCGACATTTGCGAGAAGGTGTGAAAAATCTATCCCGTAACGGATGGATGACATTTGCTTCTGTAAGTGCAGTAACAGTTACGTTATTACTTGTAGGCGTCTTTTTGGCAGCGATTATGAATATGAACCATTTTGCGACGAAAGTAGAGCAAGATGTAGAAATTCGTGTGCATATTGATCCGGCAGCAAAAGAAGCTGATCAAAAGAAATTAGAAGAAGATATGAGTAAAATTGCGAAAGTAGATTCTATTAAATATTCTTCTAAAGAAGAAGAGTTGAAACGTTTAATTAAAAGCTTAGGCGATAGTGGAAAAACGTTCGAGTTATTTGAGCAAGATAACCCACTGAAAGATGTATTTGTTGTAAAGGCGAAAGAACCAACAGATACAGCGGCGATTGCGAAAAAGATTGAGAAAATGCAGTTTGTAAGTAATGTTCAATACGGTAAAGGTCAAGTTGAAAAATTATTTGATACTGTAAAAACTGGTCGTAACATCGGGATTGCGTTAATTGCTGGTCTTCTATTCACAGCGATGTTCTTAATCTCTAACACAATTAAAATTACAATTTATGCTCGTAGTACTGAGATTGAAATTATGAAACTTGTTGGTGCAACAAACTGGTTTATTCGTTGGCCGTTCTTGTTAGAGGGATTATTCCTAGGAGTATTAGGATCAATTATTCCAATTGGCCTAATTTTAGTTATATATAATTCATTGCAAGGTGTGTTTAATGAAAAACTTGGAGGAACAATTTTCGAGCTTCTACCATACAACCCATTCGTATTCCAATTAGCTGGTTTATTAGTGTTAATCGGTGCATTAATCGGTATGTGGGGAAGTGTAATGTCAATTCGTCGCTTCTTAAAAGTATAAAAAGTTGCAAACATAATTCGTACAAGCTTATCATATAGTAGAAATAGGTAAAGGCATCACACATCGTGTGATGCCTTTTGCTACACCACCTGTGTGTTCTGGAAAGGGGAATTCCGCATTGAAACGTAGAGTTGCAATTATTGGAATGGTTGTTGCATTTTTAATTGGTGCTGGCGGGATGTTTGGTGGTATGTACTGGTTTGGGATAAACCCAGCGTATGTAACGCAAACAGTATCGAATGGTAATGCTGGCACAGCGCAAGGGAATTTGGCAAAAATTAATGAGGCGTATGCACTAATTGATTCACGTTATGTGGAAGACGTGAAGGACGACAAGTTAGTTGAAGGTGCAATACAAGGCATGTTGTCTACGCTGAAGGACCCTTATTCCACGTATATGGATAAAGAAACGGCAAAACAGTTTAGTCAATCACTAGATCCTGAACTTGAAGGGATTGGAGCTGAAGTGAACAAAACGGACGGTAAGCTTATTATCGTATCGCCAATTAAAGGTTCACCAGCAGAAAAGATAGGAATTAAACCGAATGACCAAATTTTATCTGTAGATGGAAATAGTGTGAAAGATTTATCACGTGAAGAAGCAGTATTAAAAATTCGTGGTAAAAAAGGAACGACTGTTGCAATTGAAATTAAGCGCGCAGGAGTGGCTGATCCGATAGTATTTAAAATTAAGCGTGAAAAGATTCCGATTTTCACTGTATTTAGTTCAGTAAAGCAAGAGAGCGGAAAAGACATCGGTTATATGCAAATTACTTCTTTTGCTGAAAATACTGCGAAAGAATTTAAGGATCAGTTAAAAGAGTTAGAGAAGAAACATATAGCAGGCTTAGTTATTGACGTACGTGGCAATCCTGGTGGCTATTTAAATAGTGTAGAAGACATACTAGGAGACATCATGACAGATAAAAAGCCAATGCTACAAGTAGAACAGCGAAATGGTGAGAAGAAGAAATTCTCTACGGAATTGAAAGAAAGAAAGCCATATCCAATTTCAGTATTAATTGATAATGGAAGTGCTTCTGCTTCAGAGATTTTAGCGGGTGCGCTAAAAGAGGGAGAAGGATACGATTTAATTGGTGAAAAAACGTTTGGTAAAGGTACTGTCCAACAAGCTGTTCCATTTAAAGATGGTAGCAATATTAAATTAACAATGTTTAAATGGTTAACACCAGATGGCAATTGGATTCATAAAAAAGGAATCGCGCCAACTGTAGAAGTGAAGCAACCAGATTATTATCATGCGACACCAATTCAAATTGAAAAGACACTCTCATACAATTCAAATGATGTACAAGTAAAACATGCGCAAGAAATGCTTAAGAGCTTAGGATATGTACCAGGACGTGAAGATGGATACTTTAGCAAAGAGACAGAATCAGCACTAAAAGCATTCCAAAATGCGAATGAGATGGAAGCAACAGGACAACTCGATAAAAAGACAGCTGAAGCGCTTCAAAATAAAATTATTGAAAAGATTCGTTCTGGAGAAAATGATTTACAATTACAAACGGCATTAAAATTAATAGCGAAATAAGAAAAAATACAGGCACTTTGATGCCTGTATTTTTTTTATGTGTTAAACAAACGTTTCTTTAGTTATGATAAGATAAAAAGAAAGAATGATATAAATGGTGGTGAATGAATTCGTGGAGGCATGGATTTTTGAAATACTACGAGCAGTTGGACGTTTTTTCTTACACCCTGCTGTCTATGTATTTTTAATTAGTAGTATCTTCGTTGGATACTTACGTATATTACGAGAACGAAAAGATTTTTCTTTTAAAGTATATGATATTTGGTTTGAACTACGAACAACTCTATTTGCTGGTATGGGGTACGGATTAATCGTATCTATTATTACGATTGGGCTTGGGCTTGTTGTTTCAAAAGCGAGTTTATGGGCAATTTTACTTTGGACGTTATTATTCGGATTAACTGCTATGTATCGATATTTATCTGTAGCTTATACTTTCGGAATCGCTATTGCACTCGTGTTGTTATCGTCTAAGATGCCAGTTTCCTTCTTACAGCTTGGAGAAGGTGAAGAGGGTACGATTGTATCCCTTGCTATTTTACTAGGCGTTATGCTCGTTGTAGAGGGGTTATTAATCTCTAAAAATGCAGTGCGATATTCTACGCCGAAAATTAAAAAGGGTAAGCGTGGTTTGAGAATTGGACTACATGAATCAAATCGTTTATGGCTTGTACCAGTATTTATTCTTATACCAGGAGACGCGGTGACAGGATTTATTTCTTGGTGGCCTGTCGTTTCAATAGGTTCGACTACATACTCTTTATTCCTCGTTCCATTTTTAATTGGATTTATGAGAAAGGTTAGAAGTTATGAGCCGACTGAAGCTTTATTATTTACAGGAAGACGTGTCTATGGATTAGCAGGGCTCGTACTCGTTTTAGGTGTCGCAAGTTACTGGTGGCACGTACTCGCAATTATCGCGATGGGAGTCGCAATGCTTGGGCGCTTTACAATCTCGATGCAAGAGAAGATTGCAGACGAGAAAAGACCAGCATACTTTGCAGCACGTAATGATGGACTTGTTGTGTTAGATACAATTCCGAATACAATTGGGGCGGAGATGAATTTAAAGCCTGGAGAAGTTATTACGAAAGTAAATGGAGTCATTCCAAGAAGTACCGAAGAGTTTTATGATGCGCTTCAAACGAAGACGACAGGGGCGTTTTGTAAATTAGAAGTAGTAGATACAAATGGTGAGCTTCGTCTTGCTCAAACGGCGTTATACGCCGGGGGACATCATGAATTAGGTGTTGTATTTGTTCAGCAAGAGCATGAGTGGGATTCGGAAGCGATGTAATCATTAAAATGAAACGAAAGAAGAGGCTGTATAACATTGTAGTTATACAGCCTCTTCTTTTTTGTTACAATTTACAGTTTTACTTGAGCATAATGTTGTGCAACAAACTCGCGAAACGTTTGTGCAGCAAGTGATAAGTAGTGTTTTTCATTCCACACTAAATGAGGCGTCCATTGGCAAACGGGCTCTTCAATATGGAGAAGCGTCAGTGGGGGTAATTCCTTTTGTGCTGCAATTGGTAAAAAGGCAACACCAAGACCGGTGCGTACTAAGCCGCTGATGGCTGCAGGTTCATCCCCTTCACATACGACATTGGGCGTAAACCCAGCCCGCCTGCAGAACTTGTCTGTAATTTCACGGAAGCTGTATCCTGGTTTTAGGGAGATGAACGGATCATCTGCTACTTCACTTAGCTTGATACGGTGGCGATTTTTGAGACGATGTGTACTCGGCACAGCTAGTACAATCTCTTCGGTCATTAATGGAAGACTATAGATTCCTAGTCGATCAATAGGTGAAGGAGTAAGACAAAAGTCGATTTCGCCTTTTTCAAGAAGTTGAACTTTCAATTCTTCTGTGGATGCTTGCGTTATGCGGAAGTTAATGTGTGGATATAAGTCTAGAAAAGGTGCTAGTAATTCAGATACTCGATTTAAGGTCGTAGTAGCTATTAAAACACTTCCACGTTCTAATCCAGCCATGTCTGTAACTTGTCGTTTGCCTACTTCTAGTGCCTCAAGGGCTGTATCTACTTGCTTGAGAAAAGCTTTTCCGAAAGTGTTTAGGCGAATTTGCCTTCCGATTCGATCGAATAAGGGAACTCCTAACGCTTCTTCTAATCGAGCGATAGTAACACTTAAAGCTGGTTGGGAGATATGAAGTTCCTGTGCCGCTTTTGTTATATGTTCCGTACGAGCGACTGTCTTAAAATACTTGAGCTGCAGTAATTCCATAAAATGTGTCCACCTTCTCTTATATACTCAAAGTTATTAATATGATAGTTATTTTATATTTTTGTTTATCAACAATCAATTTTATAATATGAGTGTGAAAAGAAACATTATAAAAAGTTAAATGAGGTGGATGATTTTTGGATATTCAAAAATATTTAGAACATATTCAATCTGAAAAAAGAGAGGTAAGTTTCTCTTACTTATCTCATCTTCAAAAACAACATGTACTCAACGTTCATTTTGAGAATCTTGATATTCTGGCAAGAAAACCGCTATCTTTGCGTGAAGAAGATTTGTATCAAAAAATTGTTCATGCGAAACAGGGTGGCGTGTGCTACGAGTTAAACGGAATATTTTATTTTCTGCTAAAAGAATTAGGTTTTGACCCGTATCTTATGGCAGGAACTGTATATGTAAGAGAAGGAATTTGGGCTCTTGAAAATGCTCACTTATTCATAATCGTACCAATTGATAATAAAGAATACTTGGTGGATGTAGGTATGGGCGGTAATTCGCCACGAATTCCTGTTCCGCTGAATGGAGAGGAAGTTGTAGATAGTGATGGCCTTTACCGAGTAAATAAAGATGAAACAACATCGTTTTATTATTTGCAAAAAAAGACTGATGATGAATGGGAGATTCTATATCGATTTGAGCAGCCTTCCCATAAATGGAACTTGGAGAACATTCATCCAATCTGTGTCTTAACTGAAACAGCTCCAGAATCAATGTTCAACAAGATGTATTTCCTTTCAAGAGTGACAGAAAATGGGCGTATCACTTTGTTAGGAGACACGCTAATTATGGTTGATGGAAAAGAAAAAACAAAAGAAAAACTAGAAAAACATGAGATTGAAGAAATTGTTCGTCGCTATTTTCAAATCCAAATGTAGTGGGGAAACTTTAGGGAGGGTTAATATATAACTTTAGATCTACAAGTTAAACTGTTTATTGCACAGTGGGAAATAAACGGATAAGAACTTAGAAAAGCAAAGGGTGTATCGAAGGTATTACAAGTTTCGAATTGTTTAAAAGATGTATTTGTGAAAAAATAGAAGGACCGCACGTTATAAGTGGGCACATTTATTTGAATACGATAAGTAATATATATAAATGAAGCCTAATTTCTCATTGATATAAATGAGGGATTAGGCTTTTTTAGATTTGCTCACTTTTTTAGTTTCATAGACGGATAACTTGAATAATTATTTGATAATGGTTATCATTTAGAGAGTCTTTTAATTTGGAAAAGGGAGGGAAAATATGTTACGTAAATTTTTTTCTTACTATAAACCGTATAAAGGTTTATTTATACTTGATTTTTCCTGTGCAGTTATCGCAGGCTTACTCGAACTTGGTTTCCCGCTTATCGTAAATCAATTTATTGATAAGTTATTACCAGGGCAAAACTGGACGCTTATTTTATGGGCTTGTTTCGGTTTATTCGCAGTTTATGTGTTAAATGCAGGTTTGCAATATGTCGTTACATATTGGGGGCATATGCTTGGTATTAACATTGAAACAGATATGAGACAGAAATTATTTGATCACATTCAAAAGCTATCATTCAGATTTTTTGATAATAATAAAACAGGTCATTTAATTTCACGTCTTACAAACGATTTAATGGAAATTGGGGAAATTGCTCACCACGGACCAGAAGATTTATTTATTGCCATTATGACTTTAGTCGGAGCATTTTCATTTATGATGATGATTAACTGGAAGTTAGCACTTCTAACATTCTTCGTAATCCCGTTCTTATTATGGTTGGCACTTTACTTCAACAAAAAAATGACAGGTACGTTTAGACGTTTATTCTCAGACGTTGCTGATTTCAATGCATGTATTGAGAACAATGTTGGTGGTATCCGCGTTGTACAAGCATTCGGAAATGAAAAGTTTGAGAAAGAGCAATTTGCTGTAAATAATGCTCGTTTCCGTACAACAAAATTAATGGCGTATAAAATTATGGCGTTAAATTCATCTATTAGTTATATGCTGATGCGTCTTGTAACACTCTTTGTATTAATATGTGGTACATGGTTCGTACTGCAAGGTGAATTAACGTACGGTGGATTTATTGGATTCGTTTTGTTAACGAACATTTTCTTCCGCCCAATTGAAAAAATTAATGCGGTTATTGAAAGTTATCCGAAAGGAATCGCTGGTTTTAAAAGATATGTAGAACTTCTGGAAACAGAGCCGGATATTGTAGATTCTAAAGATGCAATAGAAGTTAAACATGTACACGGCGATATTCAATACAATAACATCACGTTCGGATATGAAAATAAAGAGCCGATTTTAAACGATATTAGTTTGAAAATACATGCAGGTGAAACAGTTGCTTTCGTTGGACCATCAGGGGCAGGGAAAACAACACTATGTAGTTTATTACCGCGTTTTTATGAACACTCATCTGGATCGATTCAAATTGATGGCATTGACACGAAAGAGATGACGTTATCGTCACTTCGTAAGCAAATCGGAATTGTGCAGCAAGATGTTTTCTTATTCTCAGGAACAATTCGTGAAAATATCGCTTACGGAAACTTAAAAGCTTCAGAATCTGAAATTTGGCAGGCGGTAAAACGTGCCCAGTTGGAGGACTTAATTTACTCGCAACCAGATGGTTTAGATACAGTTATTGGTGAGCGTGGTGTGAAACTTTCAGGAGGACAAAAGCAGCGCTTAGCAATTGCCCGTATGTTCTTGAAAAACCCACCAATTTTAATTTTAGATGAAGCAACTTCTGCGCTAGACACAGAGACGGAACTTGCTATCCAAAAATCACTTGCTGAACTATCTGTCGGTCGTACAACGTTAGTTATCGCTCACAGGCTCGCAACTATTAAAAATGCAGATCGCATCGTCGTTGTAAATAAAGATGGTATTGCAGAACAAGGTTCACATGCTGAATTAATTGAGCGTGGCGGAGGGTATAGCAGGTTATACGAAGCACAGTTTAGTTCGTAAATATAATTTCTGCTGAATTAGTGCACCATAAGTAAGTGGAAATCTTATATGGGAGGCTATAAAGCATGATTGTAACAACAACTTCTACCATTCAAGGAAAAGAGATTATTGACTATATCGATATCGTCAATGGCGAAGCAATTATGGGGGCGAATATCGTGCGTGACCTTTTCGCTTCTGTCCGTGACGTTGTCGGTGGCCGTGCAGGCGCTTACGAAAGTAAATTGAAAGAAGCACGCGACATTGCAATGGAAGAGATGAAAACTCTCGCAAGACAAAAAAATGCGAATGCCATTGTCGGTATCGATGTGGACTACGAAGTAGTTCGCGAAGGGATGCTAATGGTTGCTGTGAGCGGGACTGCTGTCCGTATATAAAGTGAAACTTTAATCAGTGGGGGTTTTGTTCATCCCACACTGATTATTAGCCCTCACCAATCGGGCGTTTACGGGCAGTTGATCTCCCACCTAACTTCTTTGCTCAAGCAGAATTTTGAGGTGGGAGTCTTACTGCCCACAAATAGCGGGATAAAGTGAAAAGCCGTGCTGGTGCACGGCTTTTTTGTTGTTATTGATACTGTTATCGTGTTTAAGTTGATATTCTATGTCGAAGCCTCGATATTTCTTGGGAAATGCGGAAGATCCCGTCGATATATAGGGAAGACATTAGAGCGCTTCTTTACATTTTTGAATTTGAACTAATAATTTTTCGTATTCTTGTTCGAGAAATGTGATGTCATCTTGAGGATTTGGTATAGAAATCCGGCTGATGATTTCTGTTAATTTTGTTTGTAACCGTAATAATTCTTGTTCAGTAATATTTACAGAAGCTTGAGTTGTTCTTTTTGTGTATTGCTCGTAATTGCCGTGGAATATTCTAGGCTCTCTCTCATCTACTTTTAGAATATGGTCTGCAACAGAACGAATAAAGGCGCGGTCATGGCTAATGAAAAGTATAGTGCCAGGATACTCTTGTAACAGGTTTTCTAATTCTTCCTGTGTTGTGAAATCTAAATAGTTCGTCGGTTCATCGAGCAGAAGCATATTATAGTTTCCTAAAAATACTTTTGCGAGTGCAACCTTCATTCGTTCACCACCACTTAAGACGTGCACAGGTTTATGAACATCTTCACGGCGGAATAGGAGCCTTGCAAGTATTGTTCGTACGAACGACGCCGTATAGTTTGTTTCTTCTAGAACATTTTCTAAAATTGTTTTATCTGTTTTTAAAATTGATAGTGTTTGTTCAAAGTATCCAATTTTACAGCTTTTCGAAAGCTGAATGCCGCGCTCGTTTGTGAGAAGCATATTGAACAAAGTTGTTTTTCCACTTCCGTTTGCGCCTAAAATAGCAAGCTTTGCACCAGGGGCAATAGTTCCATTCATATTTTTAAATAGTGTGCGGTCACCTATTTTCTTTGTTGCTTTATTAAGCTGTACCACCACTTTACTATGAATGGGTGTATGGTATTGCACGTCAAAATGAGCTTGAGAAAGATCCTTTGGCTTTTCTTTCTTTTCTAATTTTTCGAGACGTGTCTCTAATGCTTTCGCTGCTTTGCTAACATTTTCTTGGCCATGTGCCCCACTTAATTTATAAAGTTTAGATTCAGATGAACTGAACCGCGTTGGGACTTTTGTCATGCTAGAAGCACGTTGCTTTCTTTGTAAAATTGATTGCTCTAAACGATTTTTTTCTTGTACATATTGCTCATATTCCGCTTGCTTTTGTATTCGCTCACGTTCTTTTTGTTTTCGATAGTTTGAATAATTCCCTTTATATTCTTGAATAGTACCGTCTTCAATTTCGATGATTTTGGTACATATGGTATCTAGAAAATCACGATCATGCGATATTAAAACAAGTGCACCGTTATAAGATAAAAGTGCCTTTTCTAATTGCTCTGTACCGAACATATCTAAGTGACTTGTTGGCTCATCAGCAAATAGAATGCCTGCATCTTGTTCGAGAGCATGAGCAATCTTTAGGCGCATTCGTTCGCCGCCGCTCATTGAATCTGCAACGTTTGAAATATTCCATTTTCCTTTTGTAAGAGAAGAAGCGGTTTCCGGCAGTTCCTCGCTAAGCTGAGGAATGATAGCGATAGAACTATGGTGAGTTACTATACCTTGGTCAGCCTCTATTTCTTTACTTAATATTTGTAATAGCGTAGATTTTCCAGCTCCGTTGACGCCAACAATTCCTATGCGATCGTTTGTTTGAATTTCCAGTGATGGTAACGTAAATAGGGTGCGATCACCAAAGCTCTTTTCAATATTACTTGCGAATAAAATGGTCATAAAAAAACCTCCCTAGTTTCACTAGAGAGGATAAACGTCGCCCTTGAATGTAAAAATCGTACATAAATAAACGATTTTTTACATAACCGTCTCGAAAGAAAGTATCGACAAATGGACAGACTAATCCCCTGCTAGTTTTCATCATTTTTGTTCACTATTTGTGATGGATGAAATAAATAAGAGAATTAGAACTTCATTGGTCAAAGTACCTTCCTTTCATAATATTATTTTTATTGTATGCGCATACAAATGAGTTTGTCAAACTTATTTGTATTTGTGATTTTTGAATTCGTTATTATACAGTTGTGCTTTTGCCAGCGCCTCAGCATCGTTCTTGATTTCATCCAGTCCATTCGCATCCCCAATAATATAGCCTTCAAATGAAGAACCGACAAAATCAAAGATGTATTGGAACTGAGCGATAAGCGGTAATGCTTTTAGCTTCGGATTATCCCCGCCAACGATAACAACATACATTTTTTTACCTGTCATCTTTTCTTTGAGATGAAGGGATTTATCGCGTAAACTTTGCGACCAGCGATCGACGAAGTTCTTCATATGACCGCTCATGCCGTACCAATAGAGGGGCGTCGCAAAGATAATAGTTTCGTGCTCTAGCATGCGCTCGATTAACTGCTCGTAGTCATCATTTACAGGTTGAAATCCTTCTGCATCATGACGTTGATCTGTAATAGGATGGACGATATGATCACGTAAGTAAATTTGTTCTGTTTCAATTCCATCAATCATCATATGTGTTAGAGTTTCCGTGTTCCCGTTTTGTCTTGAACTGCCGTGTATGACGAACATGTAATCATCTCTTTTCTTTTGTTTGTTTTAGGAGTGAAACGTGTTTTTGTAAATTCGTTTGAATGTTGGAAAGTAATGTGATTTGTTTCGTTACCTCACTGAGTTTGTCTTCGTAAAGTGCAAGGATACTGCTGCACGGATTTTCGTATAGGTGTGGTTCTATTTCGAGGCAGCGCAACATTCGTGCTGTCTCTTCTAAATTTAAGCCAATTTGTAAGTACATTTGAATAAGCTCTACTTTTTCAATGGCACTTTTATCGAAATCACGATAGCCGTTTGTGAGGCGGTTTGAAGGGAGTAATCCCTTTTCTTCGTAATGTCTCAGTGAGCGCTCACTGACCCCTGTTTTTTTAGATAACTCCCCAATTCGCAATGTGTTTCACTCCTTTTAAAGATATTGTAAACCTTCACACTAATGTGAAGGTCAACTCTGTTTTTTCGCAAAAGAATCTACATGATTTAAAAAGACCTGAATAGCCTTAGAAGGGATAAAATATTTGCCGCGCACGATGGAGAATGGACGGATTAGCTTTTCATTTGGAACTTCGACGTGGAATAGTTCTTTGGCTAGTAGTTCTTTCCGCACGGTCCAGTCAGAAAGTATAGCGATGCCGAGCCCGGCAGCGACGGCTTCCTTTACGCTTTGAATGCTACTAAATGTAAAGAATCGTTTCATTTTTAAATGATGTTGATGAATGAAACGATCGCTATAGGCACGTGTCCCAGAGCCACTTTCTCTTAATACCCATACTTGGTCTTGGAGAGTAGTTTCGTTTATATCCTTGATGTGAAGTAATGGATGATTTGGAGGGACGACGAGCTTCATTTCATCTTGCATAAACGTTTCAACGTCCACGTCAGCATATACGACTTGCCCTTCCACTAAGCCGATATCAATTTGATTAGAGCGGAGGCTTTGCAAAACTTCTTCCGTATTTGAGATAAATGTATGAACTTCGACGTGCGGATTTTCATTCGCAAAGCGCGCAAGTATTTTTGGAAGTAAGTATTCGCCAATTGTAAAGCTAGCGCCGATTCGCAGCGTTCCCGTTACGACGTTGTGCAATTCATTAATTTCTTGTTTCGCATCTTCATAAAGTGAAAGCATTTGCTTTGCGTGTATGTATAATATGTTTCCAGCTTCGGTAACTTGGACGTGCTTTGGGGAGCGCTGAATAAGTGTAGTCCCCAATTCATTTTCCAAGTTGCGAATGTGCATACTAACCCCGGGTTGTGAAAGGTTTAATAGTTCCGCAGCACGCGAAAAATGTTTTTGTTCAACGACAGTAACAAAGATTTTCAAAATGTCGACGTTCATTTGTTAGGCCCCTTTATTTTTGTTTTCATTTTATCATAAGTATTTCTGATGATAGGGATTCAATATTGATATTAAACTTATTATAAAAATTCTCTTATAATGTAACTAGAAAGAACATGCATGTTCCAATACGATTATTGGGGTGGTATAAAGTGGAACAAACACTTGTTATACAAAAGAAGAAGGGCTTTGGATTTTCGCAAGGTATTGGGATTACGTTATTAATCGCAATCGCCGCGAAATATTTAGCAGAGCTTCCATTTTTAAATATTATGGGACAATTAGTAATCGCTATTCTAATCGGGATGGTTTGGCGCGCGGCAATCGGAATTCCTCAAGAAGCGATAGCGGGAACGAACTTTGCGAGTAAGAAGTTGCTACGTTTTGGGATCATCTTACTTGGAATGCGGTTAAACCTTGTAGATATTGCAAAGGCGGGGCCGAAAGTATTGGTCATCGCAGCGGTTGTGATTACATTTACAATTTTCGTTGTATATGGACTAACGAAAGTATTTAAAGTAGAAAAGAAACTTGGAATTTTAACGGCGTGCGGAACGGCGATTTGTGGTGCGGCTGCGGTCGTGGCAATTGCACCGCAAGTGAAAGCGAAAGATGAAGAGACGGCAGTTGGGGCAGCGATTATTGCAATTTTAGGTACAATATTTACACTTATTTATACGCTATTATACCCAGTGCTTGGCTTCTCACCCTATGGTTACGGCGTGTTCGCAGGTGCGACATTGCACGAAATCGCTCATGTTATCGCTGCTGCGGCACCAGGAGGTAGCACGGCTGTAGACATCGCAGTTATTGTGAAATTAACGCGCGTAGCGATGCTTGTGCCAGTAGCGATTTTAATTGGACTATGGTTTGGCAAGAGCGAGGGAAGCAAAGAAAAAAAATCGTGGCGCGACCTTCCGATTCCTTGGTTCATCTTCGGATTTTTAGCAATGAGTGCGGTGCATTCGCTTGGGATTATCCCAGAAGTTGTTGCCGGATACATTGTAGTAATTGCGTACATGCTTATTGCAATGGCGATGGCAGGGCTAGGTTTAAATGTAGAGTTTAAAACGTTCCGTAAATTAGGAAGTAGGGCATTCGTGGCAGGGCTAATTGGCTCGGTTTGCCTTTCGGTACTTGGGTACGTTCTTGTATATGCGTTAGGATTTATGTAGTAAGACGAAGAAGCTGTCCCAAAAGATATTTTGGGACAGCTTCTTTCTTATGCCTATAGTGCTACAGATGTCGATATTTGTCGGTAAGTCGATATATTTAAAAAATCGCCGATATAAATTTAATTCCTGTCTTACTGTGTTAGAGAAGGTGTTTAGTGAAATGTTTTTCTAAAATTTGTAAAGATATCTTTACTTAGAATTGGAAAATATTTATAATTAAAGTAAAGATATCTTTACTTTCGAAGGTGGAGCCTATGGGTGTGAAAAATAAAATTAAAGAATTACGAAAGCAACATCATATAACACAAGTTGAAATGGCAAAGGCGATGCAAGTGACGCGGCAGACAATCGTGGCGATTGAGAACTACCACTATAACCCGAGTCTAGAGTTATCCCTAAAAATCGCCAAATATTTTGGAATGAAGGTAGAGGAAATATTTACGCTGGAGTAAGGGGAGAGAAAATGAACGATACTAAAAAGTTGTATATCGCTACTGTCTTAGGATTATGTGGAGGGGACGTTTTAGTTCGTATTATGGATCCATCCATACCGATGTTATCGCTAATAGTTAGTAACATTTTAGCAATTCTACTTTTAACAGTGTATACGTATTATAAAAAACGTAAGTACAAAAAAGAGGAAGTTCCAGATATAGATGAGCGAGTAAATGAAAATATAAAAAGGCATGTAAATGTCTCGCTTATATTCGCATTTGTCCTTCTCATTGTTTACATTGGCGCTAGCAAAATCGTAGGCAGAGATGCCATACCTACGCCAGAAATATTCATTGTATGTAGTTTCTTATTTGCTGGTAGTCTCATCGTAGGAGTTATGGCGGGAAAACGAGCATAGCGATAGGAGGAATGAAAAATGCAAGACGAGTTTGAGAGATTTCAATCTGACAAAGCGTTTAAATATGTAGGATTATTTTTCGTGATAAGTTTAGCAATATGGAGTTTGTACAATTTAATTGTTTATGGAAATGCTGGTATGCCATTTGTTTTATTTGTACTCGGGCAGTTTGTTTATTTCTTTGTGAATTATTGGCCGAAGTGGAAATATAGAAATAAGAAAGAGGCTGGTAATTAGCATGGCATCGACGAGTGTATTAGCAACAAGGGAAATCAAATAAATATATAAAGGGGAACTGGGATGGGATTACCGGTGTTATGTGTCGCTACGGCTATATTTGCACTTTTGTGGGGGATGCAAAACTTCTCTCGCAATCCAGGGCCAAGTGTATGTATTATGATTGGTGCTGTAGGTTTATCATACTATTTATTAATGTTAGCGGATTACCATAAAACAGCAACAAGTGTTGTTGTTGGGGCAATTATTTTGTCTTGTGGACGTGCTATACAAAAGGGGTTACTTCCATAAAAGCTGTTTATACAAAAGGTATAAACAGCTTTTTGTATTTTTTTTACAAACTACTTGAAAGTTACGTTACGTCACCTTTTATAATGAAGGAGAAGAGGTGATGGAGTTGATTTCAATTCAAGAACTAACGAGGGAAACAGGGGTTACAGTAAGGACGTTACGTTATTATGATCAAATCGATTTATTAAAGCCGAGTGGGAAAACTGATGGAGGACATCGGTTATATAGTGAGAGAGATGTTGTTCGTTTGCAGCAAATTTTATTTTTAAAAGAAATGGGTTTTTCATTAAAAGAGATTACGAATATGTTAGTAAAAGGTGAACTTAACTTAAAAGACTCGCTTGAAAAACAACTTAGATTTGTACAGGAAGAACAAAAGAAATTCAATCGAATGGAGCGTGTTTTACAAGCCGTTGTGTATTCGGTAGATGTGGAGGGAGAACTGGATTGGAAAGTTATGTTTGAACTCATTCAGCTTTCGAAACAGTCTCCTCGTATACGTGAAATATTCCAAAATGAATTGTTTTCAAAGGAAGAGCAAGATTTACTTCGTAATTTACCAAATATGAGTGAAGAAGATCCGAATGTATTAGATTGGGTAGATGTATTAAAGCAATTACGTAACTTTATGAAAGACGGTAAGGAAGCATCATGTGATGAGGTACAAGGCGCAACAAAGAAATTAATGCTGAAGTGTTTAGAGATGGCTAATGGTGATGAAGCATTTTTAGATAAATTGTGGGAAGTAAGAAAGTCAAAAGAAGATTCACAGAAAATGAGTATGTATCCAATTGAAGAAGAGCTTCTATTATATATGGATGAGGCTTTTCGTATATATGACGAAAGGGAGAGGGATAAATGAGTATACTCGCAGAATATCGTTGGTATTTTTTAATTGGGGCAGAGATTGTATTTTGGTTATCAGCTATCGGTTTCTTTTTACTAAGGTATGGATTTCGCTTGAAAAAGGCGAGCTTTATTATGGGGATTGTGCTACTAGTAAATGAAGTGTTTATTTTAACTTTAGGAGTAGTGGACTATTATCAAACAGGGAAATTCTCTAATTTTCAAATCATTACTGTAATTATATTATTGTATGCTGTCTTTTACGGGAAAAAGGATTTGAAGAAGCTAGATATATATGTACAAAAACTAGTTGCGAAGTGGCGGAATGAACCGGCGCCTATTATCGAAGAACAACTTGAAGTAACAGGTAGGGCGCATGCGAAGCAGGAAATGAAAAATTGGGTTTTACATCTTATTTTGTTTGTTGCTGTTCATATATTCTTTTTCTTCATGTATGGGCTTATTCCAGTAGAACAGTGGGGAAATTGGTTAGAGTCAGGAATCGTTTTAAATAGAGCAGCAAGCCGTGTAAGCCAAGTGTGGGCTATTATTCTTTTAGCGGATACTGCAATTTCATTTTCATATGTGATTTTTCCGAAGAAGGAGAAAGGAAACGAGAAGCTACTTTCATAGAGGAAAGTAGCTTTTTAGGTATACAAATAATTTTTATAGGAGAGGATGACAATAGAAAAAAGAAGCGGTTTTATATGCCTAGTTCTCTTTAGCTTAGTAGCATGCTCACAACCTACTAGTACAATTGATAAGAAAAATGATGTCATTGCAAAGGGGGGAGAAATTTCTAATCTAGATAAATTCGAAAAGTTCGTTTTGAATGTGGAACAAGGGGCAGTTGATAAAATAAGAATTGTACATTATACACATGAAGGTGATCCGGTTTTTCAAATGTTAGAGCATAGTGGGACAGATATACTTCATGTGTTAGATAATAGGCAAGATCAATTTGCTGGTAATCGTACAGGTATATATGAAGATAGTTGTAAAAGGATTGTTAAAGAGCAACATGAATCAGAAACGGCTTATAGGTTAATAGATTGTACGAATGAAAATGGGCGCAATGGATATGACTTATTATATATACCTAAAAAATAAAATTGATAGAGGAAGGAAGTATTTACTCCTTCCTTTTTCTATGTATAACTTGTCGAAAACTTTACCGAATATCTGTTCGTTTTTTTAGGTTTTTTATGGGCATTCGTGGTAAAATAATAATACAGATTTTTATGAGGAGGTCGGTTTTTAGTTGGAACATCCATTTGAAATTATCTCAGAGTATTCCCCGCAAGGTGATCAGCCGGGAGCGATAGAGAAGCTTGTAGAGGGAATTAATAGTGGTAAGAAAAAGCAAGTGTTGCTTGGAGCGACAGGAACGGGTAAGACATTTACGATTTCAAATGTCATTAAAGAAGTGCAGAAGCCAACACTTGTAATGGCTCATAATAAAACGTTAGCAGGACAGTTATATAGTGAGCTGAAAGATTTCTTTCCTAACAATTCTGTGGAGTATTTTGTTAGTTATTACGATTATTATCAGCCGGAAGCGTACGTACCACATACGGATACGTTTATTGAAAAAGATGCGCAAATTAACGATGAAATTGATAAATTACGTCACTCGGCAACGTCTTCCTTATTTGAACGAGATGATGTTATTATCGTTGCGAGTGTGTCATGCATATACGGTTTAGGTTCTCCGGAAGAATACCGCGAGTTAGTTGTTTCACTTCGAGTTGGTATGGAAAAGGATCGTAATCAATTGCTTCGTGAACTTGTTGATGTACAGTATGGACGTAATGATATTGATTTCAAGCGTGGTACATTCCGTGTGCGCGGAGATGTAGTTGAGATCTTTCCGGCATCACTTGACGAGCATTGTATTCGAATTGAATTTTTCGGGGATGAAATAGATCGTATTCGAGAAGTAAATGCATTAACGGGTGAAGTATTAGCAGAACGTGATCATGTAGCAATCTTCCCGGCATCTCACTTCGTTACACGTGAAGAAAAGCTGAAGGTCGCTATTGAAAATATTGAAAAAGAATTAGAAGAGCGTTTAAAAGAATTAAATGATAACGGTAAATTGTTAGAAGCGCAGCGCATAGAACAGCGAACGCGTTATGATTTAGAAATGATGCGCGAGATGGGCTTTTGCTCAGGAATCGAAAACTATTCCCGTCATTTAACACTTCGTCCAGCAGGTTCAACGCCGTATACGCTTTTAGATTATTTTCCAGAGGATTTCTTAATTGTTATGGATGAGTCACACGTATCGGTTCCGCAAGTAAGAGCGATGTATAACGGGGACCAAGCACGTAAGCAAGTGCTTGTTGATCATGGATTCCGTCTGCCATCAGCTTTAGATAATAGACCGCTCACGTTTGATGAGTTTGAAGAGAAAACGAATCAAGTTATTTACGTTTCGGCAACGCCAGGACCGTACGAGTTAGAGCAGTCACCGAAAGCAATAGAACAAATTATTCGTCCAACAGGGCTTTTAGATCCACCAATTGATATACGACCAATTGAAGGACAAATAGATGATTTATTAGGAGAAATCCATGACCGGATTGCGAAAAATGAACGTGTATTAATTACGACTTTAACGAAAAAAATGTCAGAGGATTTAACGGATTACTTAAAAGATGTAGGAATTAAAGTGAATTATCTTCACTCTGAAATTAAAACGTTAGAACGTATTGAAATTATTCGTGATCTTCGCCTTGGTAAGTTTGATGTACTTGTCGGTATTAACTTATTACGAGAAGGATTAGATATTCCAGAAGTATCACTTGTAGCTATTTTAGATGCTGATAAGGAAGGGTTCCTACGGTCAGAGCGTTCATTAATTCAAACAATTGGTCGTGCGGCACGTAATGAAAACGGCCGCGTTATTATGTACGCAGATCGCATAACGAGATCAATGGGAATTGCAATTGAAGAAACACAGCGTCGTCGTAGTATACAAGAAGCTTACAATAAAGAGCATGGTATTACGCCGAAGACGATTCAAAAAGGCGTTCGTGACGTTATTCGTGCGACAACAGCAGCTGAGGATACGGAAACATATGAAGCAGCACCAGCTAAGAAGATGACGAAAAAAGAACGTGAAAATACAATTGCGAAGATGGAAGCAGAGATGAAAGAAGCAGCAAAGGCGTTAGATTTCGAGCGTGCAGCTGAATTAAGAGATTTACTACTAGAATTAAAAGCGGAAGGGTGAAAAGAGTGAGTAAAGATTTTATTGTTGTAAAAGGTGCTAGAGCGCATAATTTAAAAAATATTGATGTAACCATTCCGAGAAATCAGCTTGTTGTTGTGACGGGATTGTCTGGTTCGGGGAAATCATCGTTAGCATTCGATACGATTTATGCAGAAGGGCAGCGCAGATACGTGGAATCTTTATCCGCGTATGCGCGCCAGTTTTTAGGACAAATGGATAAGCCGGATGTTGATACGATTGAAGGTTTATCTCCAGCGATTTCAATTGATCAAAAAACGACGAGTCGTAATCCACGTTCAACAGTTGGAACGGTAACAGAGATTTATGATTATTTACGTTTATTATTCGCACGAATTGGTACGCCGATTTGTCCGAGTCATGGAATTGAAATTACATCACAAACAGTGGAACAGATGGTAGACCGTGTTCTTGAATATCCTGAACGTACGAAGTTGCAAGTGCTAGCGCCTATCGTGTCAGGGCGTAAAGGTGCGCATGCGAAAGTATTAGAAGATATTAAGAAGCAAGGTTATGTTCGTGTGCGCGTTGATGGAGAGATGCTGGATGTATCTGAAGAGATTACGTTAGATAAAAATAAGAAGCATTCAATTGAAGTTGTTATTGACCGTATTGTTGTGAAAGAAGGAATTGCCAGCCGACTTGCAGATTCACTGGAAAGTGCTTTAAAGCTTGGCGGGGGCCGAGTTTTAATTGATGTAATGGGAGAGGAAGAACTTCTATTTAGTGAACATCATGCTTGTCCGCATTGTGGTTTTTCAATCGGAGAATTAGAGCCGCGTATGTTCTCGTTCAATAGTCCGTTCGGCGCGTGTCCTTCTTGTGATGGACTTGGCTCAAAGCTTGAGGTAGATTTAGAACTTGTTATTCCGAACTGGGATGTATCATTAAATGAACATGCGATTGCTCCTTGGGAACCGACAAGTTCACAATATTACCCGCAATTATTAAAATCTGTGTGTAATCATTACGGCATCGATATGGATATGCCAGTGAAAGATATACCGAAGGAGTTATTTGATAAAGTGTTGTACGGAAGCGGGGAAGAGAAGGTTTATTTCCGCTATGTGAATGAATTTGGTCAAGTAAAGGAAAATGAGATTTTATTTGAAGGTGTTATTCCGAATATCGAGCGTCGTTATCGTGAGACGAGTTCTGATTATGTTCGTGAGCAAATGGAGAAATATATGGCAGAGCAAGCTTGTCCGAAGTGTAAAGGTGGACGCTTAAAGCCTGAGAGTTTAGCTGTTTTCGTTGGTGATAAAACGATTGCCGATGTAACGAAATATTCTGTTCAAGAAGTACAGGAATTCTTCTCAACTGTTGAGCTAACTGAGAAACAACAGAAAATTGCTCATTTAATTTTAAGGGAAATTCAGGAGCGCGTTGGGTTCTTAGTGAACGTCGGTTTAGATTATTTAACGTTAAGTCGTGCCGCAGGAACTCTATCAGGTGGTGAGGCGCAGCGTATTCGTTTAGCGACACAAATTGGTTCGCGCCTTACTGGCGTACTTTACATTCTGGATGAGCCTTCTATCGGTTTGCATCAGCGTGATAATGATCGTCTTATTCGCACATTGCAGGAAATGCGTGATTTAGGAAATACGTTAATCGTTGTTGAGCATGATGAAGATACGATGATGGCTGCTGATTATTTACTTGATATCGGACCTGGTGCAGGTATTCATGGTGGTGAAGTTGTATCAGCAGGTACACCGGCTGAAGTTATGCAAGACGAGAATTCATTAACAGGGAAATATTTAAGCGGTAAAGAGTTTATTCCGGTACCACTTGAAAGACGTAAAGGTGACGGACGTAAAGTGGAGATTATCGGTGCGAAAGAAAATAACTTAAAGAATGCGAAGATGTCATTCCCTCTAGGAACATTTGTAGCAGTAACAGGCGTATCTGGCTCTGGAAAAAGTACGATGATTAATGAAGTGCTATACAAATCGTTAGCTCAAAAGTTATATAAGGCGAAAGCGAAGCCAGGGGCTCATAAAGAAATTAAAGGTCTTGAGCAGTTAGATAAAGTTATTGATATTGATCAATCACCAATCGGGCGTACACCACGTTCCAACCCAGCAACATATACGGGTGTATTTGATGATATTCGTGATGTATTTGCGCAAACGAATGAAGCGAAAGTACGTGGATATCAAAAAGGACGTTTCAGCTTTAACGTAAAGGGTGGCCGTTGTGAAGCGTGTCGTGGTGATGGAATTATTAAAATTGAAATGCATTTCTTACCAGACGTGTATGTTCCGTGTGAAGTTTGTCACGGTAAACGTTACAACCGTGAAACGTTAGAAGTGAAATATAAAGATAAGAATATTTCTGAAGTGTTAGGGATGACAATTGAAGATGGGGTAGAGTTCTTTGCTAATATCCCGAAAATTAGGCGTAAACTTCAAACGCTTGTAGATGTAGGGCTTGGTTATATGAAATTAGGACAACCAGCTACGACGTTATCAGGTGGTGAGGCGCAGCGTGTGAAATTAGCTTCTGAATTACACCGTCGTTCTACAGGGCGTACGTTATACATTTTAGATGAGCCAACGACTGGCTTACATGCACATGATATTGCACGTCTTCTAGAAGTTTTGCAACGTCTTGTTGAGAGCGGTGAGACGGTACTTGTAATTGAGCATAATTTAGATGTTATTAAAACAGCTGATTATATCATTGACCTTGGACCAGAAGGCGGAGACAAAGGCGGACAAATCGTTGCTTCCGGAACGCCAGAACAAGTAGTGAAAGAAGAACGCTCGTATACAGGTAAGTATTTAAAAGAGATTTTAGATCGTGATAAAGCAAGAATGAAAGAGAAGATAAAAGAAGTAGAATTATCGCAATAAGTTGTTAATGAAGACCGAGTGGAAATTACACTCGGTTTTTATTTCACTAAGGGAAAACTGGTAAGATTGTTAGTAGGTATACAAGTATAAAGAATAGAATAAATTGGTATAAGAGCTTGCGTGTTACTTGCGTTTATTATCTATTAGCGTATGATGAAATATATATGTTAAAAGGATGTGTAAGGAAATGAGATGGATTGTATCACTTCTTGTAAATAGCGTTGTATTAATCGCTGTATCCGGACTTTTAAAAGGGGTTGCACCAGACGCATTTTACATAGCAAATATACAAACTGCAATTATTGCGAGTATTATATTGGCGATTTTAAACGTATTTGTAAAGCCGCTTTTAATTTTAATTACGCTACCAATTACTCTTGTAACTTTCGGTTTCTTCTTAATCGTTATTAATGCGATTACGTTAAAGATGACGGATTCATTATTAGGGGACGCCTTTAATATATCTGGATTTGGTGTAGCGATTGTTGCGGCAATTTGTATTTCGATTTTTAATATGATAATTGAAAAAGTAATTGTTGAACCATTACATGAAAAAAAGAGAAAATGACAAAAAGAAAAACATTTCATGATTCATATGAAATGTTTTTTTCTATTTATTAGGAACCATGTTTCTTGTTTCCAGAAAAAAATGGTACAATATCCGATAGAATGGAATTTTACATCAAATGAGACTGAACCCGCAGCGGAGTGGAGGTTTATACATATGCCGAAAGTAAGGACAAAAGATTTAATTGAACAATTTCAATTGGAGTTAGTAAGTGGTGAAGAAGGGATTCATCGTCCGATTGATACGAGTGATTTATCACGACCTGGAATTGAAATGGCAGGATTTTTTACATATTATCCAGCTGATCGCGTACAGCTTCTTGGAAAAACGGAGCTTACGTTCTTTGATACGTTAACGACAGAGCAAAAGCAAGAGAGAATGAAAGCGCTTTGTACTGAAGAGACGCCTTGTATTATTGTAACTCGTAATCAAGATGTACCGGATGAGTTATTACAAGCATCACGTGAATCAGGCGTGCCTTTATTACGTTCTGCTCAAACGACGACGAGATTATCAAGTCGTTTAACAAACTATTTAGAAGGTAAGTTAGCGCCAACAACAGCTGTTCATGGTGTGTTAGTAGATATTTATGGCGTGGGTGTTTTAATTACAGGTCAAAGTGGTGTCGGGAAAAGTGAGACAGCGCTTGAGCTTGTAAAGCGTGGTCACCGCCTTGTTGCGGATGATAGCGTAGAAATTCGTCAAGAAGATGAAGACACATTAGTAGGAAGCTCACCAGATTTAATTGAGCATTTATTAGAAATTCGTGGTCTAGGTATCATTAACGTAATGACGTTATTCGGTGCAGGGGCAGTACGAAATTATAAACGTATTACGCTTGTTATTAATCTTGAAATTTGGGATCAAAAGAAAAATTATGATCGCTTAGGTCTTGATGAAGAGAAGATGAAGATTATTGATACAGAACTTACGAAGATTACACTTCCAGTTCGTCCTGGTCGAAACTTGGCTGTTATTATTGAAGTAGCAGCGATGAACTTCAGATTAAAACGTATGGGAGTCAATGCGGCACAGCAGTTCTCTGAACGATTAATGAGTGCGATTGAGTTAGGAAATCAAGAGTAGACTCTGGAGAGGGAGGTCATATATATGCTGTTAGGTTCTGTACCACAGCTTGACCGTATAGCAGTCCAACTTGGACCGTTCCCTGTTTATTGGTATGGGGTTATTATCGGTACAGGTGTGCTATTAGGTCTTTGGCTAGCAACTCGCGAGGGAGAAAGGCTTGGTATTCACAAAGATACATTTATCGATCTTGTATTAATTGCAGTACCAATTGCGATTCTTTTTGCGAGAATGTATTATGTCATTTTTGAATGGGAATATTATTCGCAAAATCCGAGTCAAATTATTAATATTCGTCAAGGTGGTTTGGCGATTCATGGTGGTTTAATCGGGGCTGTTATTACAGGGATCCTTTTTGCGAAACGACGCGGGCTTTCATTCTGGAAGTTAGCGGATATTGCTGCGCCGAGTATTTTACTAGGACAAGCAATTGGCCGATGGGGAAACTTTATGAACCAAGAGGCGCATGGTGATGAAGTAACGAGACAGTTTTTAGAAGGTCTTCATTTACCAGATTTCATTATTAATCAAATGTACATTGATGGTGTGTATTATCACCCAACGTTTTTATATGAATCATTATGGAACTTTGCAGGTGTTATTTTACTACTCGCGTTACGAAAAGTGAATTTACGCCGTGGTGAATTATTCTTCACATATTTAATTTGGTATTCAGTGGGACGCTTCTTCGTAGAAGGTTTGCGTACAGATAGTTTAATGTTAGGACCACTTCGTATTGCACAAGTAATGTCTATTGGAATTGTTGTTATTTCTATCATTTTCATTATTGTGAGACGAAAAATGGGGCAAGCTGATAAAAGATATTTAGAAAATTAGAGAAAAGTAGCATCTTATATAAGATGCTGCTTCTTTCATATTCAGGTAATGAAAGGATTAAGGACGATGAAAATAAATACAGTGTTATTTGATTTAGATGGAACGTTAATTAATACAAATGAACTTATTATCTCTTCTTTTTTACATACGTTAAATCACTATTATTCTAATCAGTATAAGCGTGAAGATGTATTGCCATTTATCGGTCCATCTTTGCATGACACTTTTAGTAAGATTGATGCAAGCAAGGTTGAAGAGATGATTACATGTTATCGTCAATTTAATCATGAGCATCATGATGAATTAGTGGAAGAATATGAAACTGTATATGAAACGGTTCAAGAATTGAAGAAGCAAGGTTATAAGATCGGCATCGTTACAACGAAAGCGAGACAGACGGTTGAAATGGGATTAAAGCTTTCGAAACTTGATCAGTTTTTTGATGTTGTCGTGACGATTGATGATGTGGAACATGTGAAACCACATCCAGAACCACTTCAAAAAGCATTGAAATTATTAGATGCAAAGCCAGAAGAAACATTGATGGTTGGTGATAATCATCATGATATCGTCGGTGGACAAAATGCAGGTACGAAAACAGTAGCGGTTTCATGGACATTGAAAGGTAGAGCGTATTTAGAAGCGTATAAACCAGATTATGTGCTAGATAAAATGAGTGATTTACTACCGATTTTGTCCCGTATTAATGGGTAGTAAGATTCCTGCCTGTAAATGCTTGATTGATGAGAGTTAGTAATCAGTGGGGAAGAGGGTTCCTACCGGTTAAAGTGTCACTTTGTATAAGTAGAGGAGAGAGTTCAGTGCGACGGACAACGCGCTATCCTGTTTCAGGAGAAAATTCATTGTGGAATGTGTATAAAACAGTTTCTTTTTGGAAGGTAATGAAAAACTTTATTATCATCCAAATCGCACGTTACACGCCATTTTTATCCGTGAAGAATTGGTTATACCGCACGTTTTTACGGATGGAAGTAGGAAAGAAAACGTCGTTTGCACTTATGGTAATGCCAGATATTATGTTTCCAGAAAAGATTACTGTGGGAGACAATTCAATTATCGGCTATAATACAACGCTTTTAGCGCATGAATATTTAATTCGTGAGTATCGACTCGGAGAAATCGTCATAGGGAATGAAGTTATGATTGGAGCGAATACGACAATTTTACCAGGTGTGACAATTGGAGATGGTGCTATCGTTTCTGCAGGCACACTTGTCCATAGAGATGTACCAGGCGGCGCTTTCGTAGGTGGAAATCCGATGCGTATTATTTATACGAAAGAGGAAATGGCCACTAGAGAAGGTTGATGTTAAAAATGTAACATTTCCCTTCTCTTTTTATGAATAAAAAGGAAATAATTGATTACAATATACTGTTTTGTTTTTTACGGAATCGTTTATACTTATAGATAGAAGAATGTGTGAACGAAGAAAACAAAAAACTGGAGGATATATGGGGAAAAATCAAAGAATATATAAGGAGAGCGGACAAGTTATCTCTTTTAATCAGTTAGCGGACTTCTTTTATAAAAAAGGGATGAGGGCTTATAAAGGGCAAAAATTGCAAGATGCAATTAAATATTTTCGAAGAGCGGCACAAAGCGAGAAGGAGCCATTTATTTTATGCCAACTAGCAATAACATTATCTGAATCTGGTGAATATCAAGAGTCGAATCAGATATTTCTAAAGCTTGTTAGATCCAATCCTGAACTTGAGCAATGCTATTATTTTATTTCAAATAATTATGCATATATGGGCTTGTTTCAACAGGCGAAGAAGTATGCAGAGCGATATTTAGAAGTTGCGAAAGAGAAAGAATTCGTAGAAGATACATTAGAATTGCTTGAGATTATGGAAGAAGAAACAATGGGTGAGGAAGAGATTGAGGATGAAGATGAGCTAATTGTTATGCAGGAAGAAGCGAACCGCTACATTCGTAACGGACAATTAGAAGAGGCGATTGCTACACTAGAAGTTGTTACGAAAGAATATCCAGAATTTTGGTCGGGCCATAATAATTTAGCGATTGCACATTTTCAATCAGGTAATGTAGATCAAGCGCTTAAGTTAACAGAAATGATTTTAGAGAAAAGTCCTGGTAATATGCATGCGCTTTGTAATACGCTTATTTTTCTATATTCAATTGGAGAGCATAAGCAAGTAGAGTCATTAGCAGGGCAGTTAGTTTCGGTATATCCAATTTCATTTGAGCATCGTTTGAAACTTGGAACAACGCTTGCAACAATTGGTCATTTTGAACCTGCATATAAATGGTTCAAAGTATTAAAGCGTCAAGGATACGAAGGAGACGTTAGTTTTTATTACTGGTTTGCATACTCTGCGTATATGGTGAAGGAACAGCAAGTAGCTGAAAAAATGTGGCAACATGTTGTAGAATTGCATCCTGATAAAAAAGGAAAAGAACCGTGGAATGCACTGAATTTAGCAGATGAAGGACAAAATCTTTTATTTGAAGAGTTACGAAAATCATTTCAGAAAAGTACGACGCTAGAAGAGAAAATGCTAGCTTTATATTTAATGAATGAATTGTCAACACCAGAGAAGGTTGGATTCTTCTTTGATGTAACGCAAGCGAAAAATGGTGTTCCAATCGTATCGCAACTTGCAAAATATTTCTTTTTACTTAATAGTCATAAAAGCATCCCAGCTGATTTACAGCAATTTGAACAGTGCGTACGAATCGCGGATGCATTATACAATTATACGAAAAAAGACGATGAATTAATCGAAGAGTGTTTAAATTTTTGGTTTTGTACGTTCATACGTTTATATACATCTGGAGCGACTTTTACAAATGTGTACGGTTGGTCAGCGGCAATTGAATATATTGTGCGCGGCGAACAAAGAAATAAGATGACACAGGCAGAGCTTGGTGATGTATATAATGTATCTGTAGCGACTGTACGAAAGTATGTGCAGGCTGTTAAGCGCACGCACACGTAGGGTAGGCAAATCATTGGGAAAAAAATGATGCTAACAGTATAATGAGGGTAACTTAATGTGTATGAATGAATGGGAGTGAATAGTGTGTCAGAAGAAAAAATTTATGATGTCATTATTATTGGTGCAGGACCAGCTGGTATGACAGCTGCGGTATATACATCTCGTGCGAATTTAAGCACACTGATGCTTGAGCGTGGTATTCCAGGTGGACAAATGGCAAATACAGAAGATGTAGAGAACTATCCAGGTTATGAGTCTATTTTAGGACCAGACTTATCAAATAAAATGTTTGAGCATGCGAAGAAATTTGGTGCTGAATATGCATACGGTGATGTGAAAGCAATCATCGACGGTAAAGAGTACAAAACAATTATTGCTGGTAAAAAAGAATATAAAGCACGTGCAATTATCGTTGCAAGCGGTGCAGAGTATAAAAAAATTGGTGTGCCAGGTGAAACAGAACTTGGTGGCCGCGGTGTATCGTATTGTGCAGTATGTGATGGTGCATTCTTTAAAGGGAAAGAACTTGTTGTTATTGGCGGCGGAGATTCTGCTGTTGAAGAGGGTGTGTTCTTAACACGCTTCGCATCAAAAGTAACAATCGTTCACCGTCGTGACACTCTTCGTGCACAGAAAATTTTACAAGATCGTGCTTTCCAAAATGAGAAAGTAGATTTCATTTGGAATCACACTATAAAAGAAATTAACGATGCAAATGGTAAAGTAGGAAGCGTAACACTTGTAGATGTAAACAGCGGAGAAGAACAAGAAGTTAAAACTGACGGCGTTTTCATATACATCGGTATGCTACCACTATCAAAACCGTTTGTTGAGCTAGGTATTACAAATGAAAATGGTTATGTTGAAACGAACGAGCGTATGGAAACGAAAGTTCCTGGTATTTTCGCAGCTGGTGATGTTCGTGAAAAAATGCTTCGTCAAATTGTAACGGCAACAGGCGATGGTAGTATTGCAGCGCAGAGTGCACAGCATTATATAGAAGAGTTAGTAGAGGAACTAAAGACTGTAACAGAAAAATAAGGGGTAATATACCTTTTGAGAAGAAAGCTACCGATAGGAGCTTTCTTTTTTTGTGGAAATGTCAAAGTTTTGTCAAAAACAATTGGGATTATAAGCTTTCTTATTGATATACTGGACTTTACGGAAAAAATCACTATAAGAAATGAGGAATTTATTCAGTATGGAATGGCGTAATATATATCGTGGATTTTGTATGGGCGTTAGTGATTTAATTCCTGGTGTGAGTGGCGGAACAATCGCTGTTGTGTTAGGGATTTATGAACAATTGCTCGCAGCAATTAGCGGATTCTTTAGCCGTGAATGGAAAAAACATTTAGCGTTTTTAATCCCACTTGCAGCTGGTGTAGCGGCAGCTTTTCTAACGTTAAGTCACGTTATTAAATATTTATTAGCAAATCATTATGAACCGACTCAATTTTTCTTCCTCGGTTTAATTATTAGTATATTACCGATGTTAATGAGAGAAGCTGATGCAAAGGCAACGTTTAAAGGTAGTCATATTACCTTATTAATAATTGCAGCAATTCTTGTTGCAATAACAGCATTCTTTAAACCAGATAAGGCAGCTGATCCGATTACGACGTTAACAATTTTAAATGCAATTGGTTTATTTTTTGCAGGATGGATGGCTAGTATGGCTATGCTTCTTCCTGGAATTAGTGGATCGTTTATTTTATTAATTATTGGTGTGTATCCAACAGCAATTAACGCTTTAACTACACTCAATTTACCGTTAATCCTAGTTATCGGTGCCGGCGTGATGGCCGGATTTGTTGTAAGTAGTAAAGGAATTAGTTATTTGTTAGATCGTTATAAAAGTATGACATTTGCGGCAATTATTGGGCTCGTTATCGGGTCGATTGTCATTGTGTTCCCTGGCATTCCGACTGGTGGCATTTCAATTGTAAGTTCAATTATTACTTTTATTTTAGGATTTGCGGTTGTTACTTATTTCGGTAAGAAATAAGTGTTTTAATCCCCTTAACGATAAAAATCGTTAAGGGGATTTTTATGTACTGTTCATGGGAAGTAAGGTATTTTGATTGCTTGTTATAGAAAGATTTTTTACAATTGCTTAGCAAAAGGGGACTGGCACCTTCGTTGTAGCAAACTGTTTTTGATAGTATAATGAAATGAGTATGCAGTGAGAAATTTTGCTGCAAGTAGCTGAGGTGAAGAAACATGCAAAGAGTGACAAACTGTGTGTTAATTAGAGATAATGAAGTACTCTTACTCCAAAAACCTCGCCGAAATTGGTGGGTTGCACCGGGCGGGAAAATGGAGCGTGGTGAGACAGTAAGAGATACCGTTGTTCGCGAGTATCGTGAAGAAACAGGTATTTATTTAAAGAATCCAGCATTAAAAGGGGTCTTCACTTTTGTCATCCAAGAAGGTGATAAAGTTGTTTCTGAATGGATGATGTTCTCCTTTTTAGCAACAGATTTTGCAGGAGAAAACAAATTAGAGAGCGAAGAAGGCATCATTGGTTGGCATACATTTGATAAAATTGATGATTTAGCAATGGCACCAGGAGATTATCACATTATTGATTATTTAATTAAAGGGAATGGTATAATCTACGGTACATTTGTATATACCCCAGATTTTGAGTTGCTTTCATATCGATTAGATCCGAGTTAAACCTGCAAGGAGAGGATACGATGACAGAGAATAATGATATAAAAATGGTAATTATTACAGGGATGTCTGGAGCTGGAAAAACGGTAGCGTTACAAAGTTTTGAAGATTTAGGATATTTTTGTGTAGATAATTTACCACCGATGTTATTGCCGAAGTTTATTGAACTTATGGCAGATTCAAAAGGTAAAATGAATAAAGTAGCACTCGGTATTGATTTACGTGGCCGAGAGTTTTTTGAATATTTATGGGGAGCACTTGATGATTTATCAGAACGTACATGGATTATTCCTCATATTTTATTTTTAGATGCGAAAGATAGCACACTTGTAACTCGTTATAAAGAAACAAGACGTTCGCATCCACTTGCGCCAACTGGTTTGCCGTTAAAGGGAATCGAAGCTGAGCGTGGTCTATTAACTGATATGAAGGCGCGAGCGAATATTGTGCTTGATACATCTGATTTGAAACCGAAAGAATTACGAGAGAAAATTGTTCACTTGTTCTCAACAGAAACTGAGCAAGCATTCCGTGTAAATGTTATGTCATTTGGATTTAAGTACGGAATTCCAATTGATGCTGATTTAGTATTCGATGTTCGTTTTTTACCAAATCCATATTATATTCCACATATGAAGCCATTAACAGGACTGGATGAAGAAGTTTCGTCGTATGTGTTGAAATTTAATGAAACACATAAGTTTTTAGAGAAATTGACGGATCTTATCACTTTCATGCTGCCTCATTATAAAAGAGAAGGTAAGAGTCAACTTGTAATTGCGATTGGATGTACAGGTGGGCAACATCGTTCTGTTACGCTTACAGAGTACCTTGGGAAACATTTGAAACCAGAGTATAGCGTTCATGTATCTCATCGTGATGTGGAGAAGAGAAAGGGCCATTAAGGGATGAAAAAAGAGAGAAAACCTAAAATTGTTATCATGGGAGGTGGAACTGGACTTTCTGTTTTATTAAGAGGATTAAAACAATATCCTGTTGATATTACAGCAGTTGTAACAGTAGCCGACGATGGAGGCAGTTCAGGTAGACTACGTGATGAGCTAGAAATTCCACCTCCAGGTGATATTCGTAACGTGCTTGTTGCGTTATCGGATGTAGAACCATTAGTGGAAGCTTTATTTCAGCACCGTTTTACAACTGGAGACGGACTGAAAGGGCATGCGTTAGGAAATTTACTATTGGCAGGTATGACTTCGATTACAGGAGACTTTTACCACGCGATTACGGAAACAAGTAAAGTATTAAATGTCAGAGGACGTGTATTGCCAGCAGCGAATCAAAGTGCGGTACTTCATGCAGAATTAGAAGATGGAGAAATTGTAACAGGTGAATCAAAGATTCCTTATTTCGGGAAGAAGATTAATCGTGTCTTTTTAACTCCAGAAGATGTAGAACCGTTATGTGAAACGTTGGCGGAAATTAAACGAGCTGATTTGCTTGTTTTCGGTCCAGGAAGTCTGTACACAAGTATATTACCGAATTTAGTTGTTAACAAAATTGGCGACGCTGTTCTTGCTGCAAAAGCGAAGAAGGTATATGTATGTAATGTTATGACGCAAGCGGGCGAAACGAAGGGTTATACTGCGTTTGATCATGTGCAGGCGTTACATGATCATTTAGGTAAACCCTTTATCGACACTGCGATTGTAAATAATCGTGATATTCCTCGTGAATTACGTAAGTTATATGAGGAAGAAATGTCGGAACCAGTTGCACTGGATACAGATCGTTTTGCTGAACATAATATCGAAATCATTCAAGAGCGATTAGCGAAATATGATGAGCGTGTTGTAAGACATGATACATTAAAGTTAGCTTCTATTTTATATTCATTGTTATAAATGTGCGTTGCCTCGCTTGAGGTAACGCTCCTCATTCATATAGGACAAGATTTTTGTTCCAAAGTAATAGTATAAGGAGGTGTTGACTGTGTCATTTGCATCAGAAACAAAGAAAGAGTTGACCAACCTTGAAATGAAGGAATGCTGTGAGAAATCAGAATTATCGGCGTTGCTTCGAATGAACGGATCGCTTTCTTTTTCAAACCGTCGCCTATCTATCGATATTCAAACGGAAAATGCAGCAATTGCAAGAAGGATTTATACGCTTTTGAAAAAAGGATATGATGTGACGGTAGAATTACTTGTTCGTAAAAAAATGCGATTGAAGAAAAATAATGTATATATCGTGCGGCTTGTTGAGAAGTCTCGGGAAATATTAGCAGATCTTCACATTGTTCGAGATGACTTTTCGTTTATTCGAAATATATCGCAGGAATTAATCGAGAAGAAATGTTGTAAACGATCGTATTTACGCGGTGCATTTTTAGCAGGTGGTTCGGTAAATAACCCAGAAACATCATCTTATCATTTAGAAATCTTTTCGTTATATAAGGAACATAATGATTCTATATGTGAATTGATGAACGGATTTGATTTAAATAGTAAGACGTTGGAAAGAAGAAAAGGGTACATTACGTATTTGAAAGAAGCTGAGAAAATTACAGAGTTTTTAAATATTATAGGTGCTCATAATGCACTTTTAAGATTTGAAGATATTCGAATTGTTCGCGATATGCGTAATTCAGTAAATCGTTTAGTTAACTGCGAAACAGCTAATTTAAATAAAACAATTGGTGCAGCGCTAAGGCAAATTGAGAACATCCGCTATATTGATGAGACGGTTGGGCTTGATATTTTGCCAGATAAATTAAGAGAAATTGCACAGTTACGAAGAGATTATCAAGATGTAACATTGAAAGAGTTAGGTGAGATGGTATCCGGGGGGAAAATTAGTAAATCGGGTATTAATCATCGTTTGCGTAAAATCGATGAAATTGCAGAGAAATTACGCGCGGGGGAAACAGTAGCAAAAAAATAAGAGGTTAAAGGGGAAATGGAGCTGTGGTTCAAAAACTGGTTAAAGTTGCATTAAAAAACGGCTTACAAGCACGTCCGGCTGCGTTGTTTGTACAAGAGGCAAATCGCTTTCATTCTGATATTTTCATTGAGAAAGATGGAAAGACAGTTAATGCAAAGAGCATAATGGGGATTATGAGCTTAGCAATTGGAACTGGTAGCATGATTACAATTACAACAGAAGGTTCAGATGCAGAAGAGGCTTTGGAAGCATTAGCTGCATCTGTACAATAAAAGGCTATCGCGAATGTGCGATAGTTTTTTTATTTTGCTATTTGTGGGGTGCGGTGCGTTTGAGTGGTGGGGGTATGTAGGACACACGTGCTTGTCGAGAATTGTCGGTAAGTCGATATGTTGTGTCGAAACGTCGATATATTAAAATAATCGCCGATGAAATTTGAGTTACGGTCGATATATTTGAAAAATCGTTGATATATCCTGTTAAATACTAGGTGGGGTATGCGTTGCCCTTGTACATAATAAAAAAAGCGCCCTGTTGACAGGGCGCTTCCGCTTTTAGTTATATCTAGCTTCAGCGGCTAGAATCTCCGGTCGTTTCGCCCCTTCATTCGAGGCAAAAAGCGCCTCGGAATCAGGTGCTCCATCGCCTTGCGATTCTAAACGAGCCGCTTCCGCTTTTAAGTATTAACGATTTGTAAAGATCTTATCGATTAAGCCGTATTCTAGAGCTCTTTCTGCCGTCATGAAGTTGTCGCGGTCTGTGTCGCGTTGTAGAACTTCAAGTGGTTGACCGGTGCGGTCAGCAAGAATTTGGTTTAATTTTTCGCGTAAGAATAGGATACGTTTTGCAGCGATTTCGATTTCAGTCGCTTGACCTTGTGCGCCGCCAAGTGGTTGGTGAATCATTACTTCACTGTTTGGAAGTGCGTAGCGTTTTCCTTTTTCACCTGCTGCAAGTAAGAATGCACCCATAGATGCAGCCATACCGATACAGATTGTTGATACTTGTGGTTTAATAAACTGCATTGTATCGTAAATTGCCATACCAGCTGTGATAGAACCACCAGGGCTGTTGATATAGATGTGAATATCTTTTTCTGGATCTTGAGATTCCAAGAATAAAAGCTGGGAAACGATTGAGTTTGCTACGTTGTCATCAATTGCGCTACCAAGCATAATGATGCGGTCCTTTAATAGTCGAGAGTAAATATCGTAAGCGCGTTCTCCACGATTTGTTTGTTCAATTACTGTAGGAATTAAATTCATCTGTTATTTCCTCCTTTGAAAGCTTTCTTAGTTTATAATACAATTATGGTCAATAAAGGTCAAACGAAACCACTTTAAATCAAAAAAATATGTAGTTGTATCATGATTTATTCGCTATATTTTTAAAATTCCCTGCTTATGTATCTTCAACATCATAACCGAATTACATAAATTTAAACGTGATTAAAGGTGTAGAAAAGGCAAAAGAACGCCTTTTTACTGAAGCGTTCTTTCGGTATTTATTCTTTTAAAAGATAGGTTACTTTATTTAAAATTGTTTCGACTTGTTTCGCGTTTTTACTATACATTTCACTTGCTGATTTCGATTTTGTTTCTAAAGAAAATAGCTCAAGATCAGCATGGCATTTTTTTAAAGATGCCAATAGTAAAGGTTTATTTTGAGGAGAAGGCATTTGAAGTTTGTCATTATAAATGTCGATAGTAAGTTGTCCGTATGAGTCAACTTGACCAAGAAAGACATTTTCAATGACAACGCCGAGTTTTTCGAGTTCTGAATGTAACCAAGCGCGGTTATGTCCGCTTGATGACAGAGGTTCATCTAGTACATTTCCATCCATAATAACAGTTTGTGGTTCCTTCTCGTTTGGTACTTTTAAGCCTACGTCTTTTGCTGTAAGTGGTTGGCGATCTTTCTTTAATAATACATTTAATTCACCGCTCGGTTCTAGTACTGCAAATTCAACATCAGCTACGCTGAACGCATCTTTTCCTCGGAGTAGTTCAAGTAATTCGTCACTTGTATATTTTTCTTTCTTTAAGTTATCTTCAAGTATTTTTCCATCTTTTATTAATACGGTAGATTTCCCTTCAAAGAAGTCCCGAGCTGTTTTGTTCTTTAAGGAGAGGATTCCTGTGAAAAAAGGTACCACAGCGAAAATGAGTATCGCAAAGACGCCGTGGAAAAATTTTGAATCGAGCCCTGTAGATACTTGGGCAGCGATGTCACCGATTGTCATTCCGGCTATGTATTCAAAAAAGGAGAGCTGAGAGATTTGTCTTTTCCCTAACCATTTCGTAATAGCGAATAAAATGATTAATATGAATACAGAGCGAAGAATAACGAGTGTCCATTCGGGCAGGTGAGACATAGTCATTTCCTCCAGTCTACTTAAAACCCTTTATATTGAGGTTCTTCACGTTCTAATACTGAAATTCTATCCTTTAAATCAGCGATGATGCTGTCCATTTCTAACATACATTCATGAAATACGCGTTTTGATTCTTCGTCTTGTGAATTTAATGAAAGAGAGCTTAAACTGGCTTGAGCCCCTCTTACACTGGCAAGGCAAGTTTTTACGCTAGCGATAACAGTCATGCAAACACCTCTTATCCTTTCGGTTTAAATAGTAATGCTCCAATGAAGCCGAAAATAATCGCTGCTGATACACCTGCGCTCGTTACTTTAAACATACCAGTAATTACGCCGACGATTCCATGTTTTGCAGCTTCTTCCATCGCACCGTGAACGAGGGCGTTTCCGAAACTTGTAATTGGTACAGTTGCTCCTGCACCGGCAAAATCAATTAATGGTTCATATAGATTGAATCCATCTAATATAGCCCCAACAACAACGAGTGTTGCCATTGTATGAGCTGGTGTTAGCTTGCCGACATCAAACATAAGTTGTCCGATTACACATATAAGTCCACCGATTACAAAAGCCCAGAAAAAAATCATTGCGTTGCACCTCCAAATTCAATCGAAACGGCGTGGGCGATACACGGAATCGTTTCTTCTTGTTGGAATGTAAGTGGAGATAGTAAAGCGCCTGTCGCAACGACGAGTATTTTTTTGAATTCTCCTCTTTTCATTCGGTTTAATAAATGACCGTATACGACTGTTGCTGAACAGCCTGGGCCACTTCCGCCGGCTATTACAGGTTGACCTTCTCTATAAATGAGTAGTCCGCAATCTTGAAATTGTTCACTTGTTACTTTTGTCCCATGTTTATGTAGTAAGTCATAAGCAATTTCGCGTCCAACATGTCCGAGGTCGCCTGTTACGATTAAATCATAGTGAGATGCATCGAGATTTCTTTCTCTTAAATGAGCTTCAATTGTATCGACAGCAGCAGGGGCCATTGCACCTCCCATATTAAATGGATCAGTTAACCCCATATCAACAATGCGCCCAATTGTGGCGGAAGTTACTTTTGGGCCATGTCCTGTATCACTTAAAATAGCTGCGCCCGCACCGGTTACTGTCCACTGGGCCGTAGGAGGTTTTTGACCACCATATTCAGTTGGATAACGAAATTGTTTTTCCACGGCAGCGTTATGGCTTGAAGCTCCGGTTAATAAATATTTTGCGCCTTTTGCATTTACGATACTTGCACCGAGTGCTAAACCTTCCATAGAAGTAGAGCAAGCACCAAATAATCCGAGATAAGGAGTGCCAAGTGTACGGCAAGCAAAGCTTGTAGGAGTAATTTGATTAATTAAATCTCCGGCGAGTACGAATTGAATATCATCTTTCCTAAGTCTGGCTTTTTCTGTAGCACGGCTACAAGCCTCTTCAAACAAAATTTTATGTGCTTTTTCATAGGAATCTTGTCCGAGCCATAAATCTTCATGCAGGGTATCAAAGTCTTCAGGGATTTTTCCATTTGCCTCAAATGGGCCGCCGACTACACCTGTTGAAATGATAACTGGTTTGTTTTCGAATACCCATGTTCGGTGTCCTTGTAACATTTATAGCCCTCCCCATTGAAAGAGAATCGTTTTAATAAGAGCGATGACGAAAGCTGAAAATACGCCAAATAAGATGACCGATCCTGCTAGTTTAAACATGTTACCCCCAACGCCGAGAACGAATCCTTCTGTACGATGTTCAATACATGCGGCAATAACGGAGTTACCAAATCCAGTAACAGGTACTGAGGTACCAGCACCAGCAAATTGCCCAAGACGATCGTAGACGCCAAATCCAGTCAGTAGCATGGAGATAAAAATAAGAGTTGCAACGGTAGGATTCCCGGCAGAGCGTTCAGTGAAATCAAAATAGGTAATATAAAAAGTGGAAATCAGTTGGCCTATTAGACAAATTAATCCCCCGACGAAAAAAGCTTTAATACAATTTTTTAAAACGGGACGCTTCGGTTCGCGCTGTTGTTCGAATTTTTTATATTCTTGTTGTACAGGTGTTAAGTTTTTATCTTTACTAGACATTTGAATCCTTCCTTCTCTTTTAGAAAGCTTAAATATTAGATCCCATTTCTGATTGAATGAGTTTCAATTGTTTTTTGATGCCATCTTTACTTACTTTCTTTTTCTTAATTTTGTTTTCAAGTTCTTCTATGAGCATAAAAATCTTTTTGTCTGTACTTACACGAATATCGAAAGTAGGGTTTTCATCACTTATCTTCTTTTTTAATTTACTTCGTAAAGGTTTTAAACCAAATCTTTCGTGATGTTCAGGCTTGACGGCTATGTAAAGATCTAAATTTGTATTAACGGCGGTAGCTTCTATAATTCCCTCCATAGCGAGAGCTTTTTTCTTAGCTTCTTGCGATATAGATTGATTAAAGGATTCTGTACTCATTTTTGTTAACTTAGGGCCCTTGTCTTCTTCCGTTCGTTTTGCTTCTTCTTTTTTTACCTTTTTATCTAACGGGCTATTATCACATCCGGTAAGTGAACCGAATAGGAGCATAAATAACGCGGTTATGATTCCAAGTTTTCGCATTATAATCATTCCATTTCTATTGCATTATGTAATGTGAGAGAAAAAGGATGATTGCATATCACCCTTTTTCTCAAATTGTGTACCATTAGATACAATGGCACCTTTGGTTATTGCTGTGTGTATTGTGGTTCTTCTTGCTGGACTTCTTCAACTCGCGGGTTTAAAGAATCGATAATTGTTTGTGTTTGCTGCGCAGCTGTTTGGAAAAGTTGCTTTGCTTGTTGGTTATCCGTATCAAGAGCGAATCCCTCTAAGCTAGCTTGTGCACTTTTTAATCCAGAAACAGTTTGCTTTAGTTTTGTAATTACAGTCATTGAATGAAGCCCCCTTTGGAATATCAATTCAAAGATTATAATTTGTGGGTTTGGGTGAATTTATGATTGGAAAATTTAGGGGAAGGACATGTTTTATAGGCTCCTAGCTAAGGTATATAAAGGATTAAGGGGATATTTTTATTGATTTAGATGGATTTTATTGCTATTATTATGAGAAGAAAATAAGCAGGTATTTACTTGTTGTATTTCACTTCTATTAGAGGTTTTTCGCAAGAAATTAAATGTGGAAAAGCGGAATAGAAGAAGGCTTAAAACCTTGATAATAAACGGTTTATAAAATTTTATCATGCGCCCATAGCTCAGTCGGATAGAGCGGTGGTTTCCGGTACCACGTCTGTCGGGGGTTCGAATCCCTCTGGGCGCGTCAAAAGGTCCTAACTTACATTTTGTAGGTTAGGACTTTTTTTATTTCTCTCTTGTTATATCTGGTTATAAGAATTACTATTAGTATGTGGTAATAATTTTTATGCGTTATTATTTTCTTTCAATATTATTCATTTTTCGGTTGTAAGATGTAAATCTCATTAATACATATAAATTAATAATATTTTGGAATGGGTGTCTGCGATAGGATTCTCCTTTTACCAAACTTATTGTACAATAGAAACAAGGGGGAGATTAGTTTGAAGGCAAGTCTTTTACAAGAACAAAGCTTACGTTTGGCAATGACACAAGAGTTAAGGCAAGCGATTACAATGCTCCAGTATAATGTACAAGAATTATCGGAGTTTTTATATGAGCAATCGTTAGAGAATCCCCTTATTGAGTTAGGTGGTTTCGAGAGGGAGAAGAAAAAGAGCTCTAACACAAGTAAAAGTACCGGCAAACAAGTCGAGAATCAAATGGAAATCTACAGTGTGGATTCTACAACGATTCAGCAACATTTATTAAATCAACTACAGTATTATAAAATAGATGAAGAAGAGCGAAAAGCAGCTTCTTTCATTATTATGAACATGGATGGAAATGGCTATTTACAAGAAACAAATGAAGAGTTATCAGAGCTTCTTTCTGCGCCAATTGATGTAGTGGACCGTTCTGTGGAGCTTGTTCAATCGTTAGAGCCAGCAGGGGTAGGTGCGCGTAATATTCAGGAATGTCTATCAATCCAATTGAAGCGCTTACAAAGAAGAAATGGTTTAGCGGAAGAAATTATAGATGATTATTTTAATTATTTCGTTAAGAAAGATTGGCGAAAGCTCGTTCAAGTGTTGAAGTGTACTAACGAGGAATTACAGGATGCGGTGAACTGTATTACATCATTACAGCCGAAACCAGGTCTTGCATTTTCTTCTGATAAACCACTTTATATTGTGCCTGATATGGCGGTAAAAAAAGATGGCGATCATCTCGTTTTACAGATGAATGAGAGAAATATGCCAAGAATTGAAATTCACTCTGAGTATAGTGCGTTACTAAATAATAGTGAAAGTGAAGTGGCTTCTTACGTATCGGAGAAGTATCAGCATGTGCAATGGATTATGCGCAGTTTGAAACAGAGAAAACAAACACTCTTACAAGTGATGAATATTATTATGGAAAAACAGCATGATTTCTTCTGGAAAGGTCCAGAGTATTTAAAACCACTTGCTTTAAAAGAGGTGGCGGAAGAGTTAGGTGTGCATGAGTCTACAATTAGTCGTGCGACGCGTAATAAATATGTGCAAACGCCGCATGGTTTATTTGAGATGAAATCGTTCTTTAGTAATTCTATTTCTACGACGGAAGATGAGGCGATTTCTACAAAGCGTGTGAAACAATTCATTCAAACGCTTGTTGGAGCAGAAAATAAGAAAAAGCCACTTTCGGATCAAAAGATTTCAAAATTATTAGAAGAAGAGCATGAGATCGTTATTTCTCGCAGAACGGTTGCGAAATATAGAGAACAAATGCATATTCCTGCTTCGTCTCTAAGAAAAACAATTGGATAGGTGAAGAAGATGAAAGTTGTACTATATACAAAAAAAGATTGTGGTCTTTGCGTGAAGGCGAAACAAATTTTAAAGGAAGTACAATGTGAATATTCTTTTCAAATTGAGGAAATAGATATATATGAAGATAATGACCTTTTAGAGAAATACCATCTAATGATTCCTGTTGTAGAAATAGGCGGGAGACAAGTAGAATATGGTAACATTCACAAAGGTGTCATAATAAACTATATAAACAATGCAGTTAAGAGTTGAATAAGTTTCTGTCTCCTGTTACAATAATACACGTAGCAGGGATTATTTTTTTAATCTAAGTGGGACACAAAATGTCACTACGGGACATAAAGTGACCACGAAGGGAAATGAACCGATGTAGTGAGGAGAAAAGATATGCGCTCATGGATTCAGAACACAAAAAAATTATTACCTGATCTGCTACCTGTTATGCAAACGAGAATGCAAGTACTTCAGTACATTAGGCTTATGCAGCCGATTGGAAGAAGAAACTTATCTGCAAGTCTCGGTATGACAGAACGAGTATTGCGAAGTGAAGTTCAAGTTTTGAAAGAACAAAACTTAGTTCACGTCGCTTCTTCTGGAATGACTTTGACAGAAGAAGGAACAGCTTTAGTTCTCGCTTTGGAAGACTTTATGAAAGAAATTTCCGGGTTAAAGGTTTTAGAAAAACAACTTAAGGAAACATTAGACTTGGATGAAGTTTTCGTTGTCCCTGGTGATAGTGATGAATCACCTTGGGTCAAACTGGAGATGGGCCGTGCTTGTGTGACTTGTATAAAAGACCGTCTGACAGCGAATAATATCGTTGCTGTGGCTGGAGGAACTACGCTAGCTGCTGCTGCGGACATGATGCAACTTGATTGCAAGGATTTACATATGCTATTTGTCCCAGCACGTGGTGGAATTGGAGAAGGTGTTGAGTTAGAAGCCAATACCATTTGCGCCAAAATGGCACAAAATACGATGAGTAATTATCGCTTATTGTATGTTCCAGATCACGTTAGTAGCGAAGCATATGCGTCTATTGTAACAGAGCCCTCCGTGAAAGAAGTTCTTGAGTTGATTCGATCTTCCAATATCGTCATTCATGGAATCGGTGATGCGTTAACAATGGCACGTCGCAGAAATACTTCAGAAGCAGATTGGTTAAAGATTCAGGCAAGCGAAGCAGTTGGCGAAGCTTTCGGTTACTACTTTAATGAACAAGGAAATGTTGTTCATAAAGTAAGAACAGTTGGTATGCAACTTGAAGATTTACAACATGTATCTCACGTTGTCGCAGTCGCTGGAGGTTCTTCAAAAGCAAAAGCAATACAGGCTGTAATAAAGCAAGGGCACACTTCAATTCTAATTACAGATGAAGGTGCAGCAAAACAATTAACAAAGGGTAATACCCTTTAATATAATCCCCCAAGGAGGAAATTTAAATGACTAAAATTGGTATTAATGGATTTGGACGTATCGGACGTAACGTATTCCGCGCAGCTCTTAACAACTCTGAGGTAGAAGTAGTAGCAATCAACGACTTAACAGATGCTAAAACATTAGCTCACCTTTTAAAATATGATACAGTTCACGGAACTTTAAATGCAGAAGTATCTGCTAACGAAAACAGCATCATTGTTAACGGTAAAGAAATTAAAGTTATCGCTGAGCGTGACCCAGCTCAATTACCATGGAACGACTACGGAGTAGAAGTAGTAGTAGAATCTACTGGCCGTTTCACTAAAAAATCAGACGCTGAGAAACACTTAGGTGGATCAGTTAAGAAAGTTATCATCTCAGCTCCAGCTTCTGACGAAGATATCACTGTAGTTATGGGTGTTAACCACGAAGAATACGATGCAGCTAACCACAACGTAGTATCTAATGCTTCTTGTACTACAAACTGTCTAGCTCCATTCGCTAAAGTATTAAACGAAAAATTCGGCGTAAAACGCGGAATGATGACAACAATTCACTCTTACACTAACGACCAACAAATCTTAGACTTACCACACAAAGATTTACGTCGTGCTCGTGCAGCAGCTGAAAACATGATCCCAACATCTACTGGTGCTGCTAAAGCTGTAGCATTAGTATTACCAGAACTTAAAGGTAAATTAAACGGTGGCGCTGTACGTGTTCCAACTGCTAACGTTTCTCTAGTTGACTTAGTTGTTGAACTTGACAAAGAAGTAACAGTTGAAGAAGTAAATGCAGCATTCAAAGCAGCTTCTGAAGGCGAATTAAAAGGTATCCTTGGATACAGCGAAGAGCCATTAGTATCTATCGACTATAACGGTTGCACAGATTCTTCTACAATCGATGCATTATCTACAATGGTAATGGAAGGTAACATGGTTAAAGTACTTTCTTGGTACGATAACGAAACTGGTTACTCTAACCGCGTAGTAGACCTAGCTGCATACATGACTTCTAAAGGTCTTTAATTCTTAAGTATATAAGCAATCAATGACAAAACGAGGGAGAGGGTTTGTTCCCTCTCTCTCTTCTTTCGTTTTAGAAGCAAATGTGTTAAGCTTTTGAATGGGTTTTGTCAATCCTAACTAGTAGTCGGAGGGAAATCCAATGAACAAAAAATCAATTCGTGACGTAGATTTAAAAGGTAAGCGTGTATTTTGCCGCGTTGATTTCAACGTACCTATGAAAGAAGGCAAAATTACAGATGAAACTCGTATCCGTGCAGCTCTTCCTACAATTCAATATTTAGTAGAGCAAGGTGCGAAAGTAATTTTAGCAAGTCATTTAGGCCGTCCAAAAGGTCAAGCAGTAGAAGAATTACGTCTTACTCCAGTAGCAGCACGTTTAGGCGAGCTTCTTGGTAAAGATGTTAAAAAAGCGGACGAAGCATTCGGACCAGTTGCACAAGAAATGGTTGCAGCAATGAACGAAGGCGACGTATTAGTTCTTGAAAACGTACGTTTCTATGCGGGCGAAGAAAAGAACGATGCAGAACTTGCGAAAGAATTTGCAGCTCTTGCTGATATCTTCGTAAACGATGCATTCGGTGCAGCTCACCGTGCTCACGCTTCTACAGCAGGAATCGCAGACTACCTACCAGCAGTATCTGGTTTATTAATGGAAAAAGAGTTAGATGTATTAGGTAAAGCACTTTCTAACCCAGAACGTCCATTTACAGCTATCATTGGTGGTGCGAAAGTAAAAGATAAAATCGGTGTAATTCGTCATCTATTAGACAAAGTAGATAACTTAATCATCGGTGGCGGACTTGCTTATACATTCGTTAAAGCTTTAGGTCATGAAATTGGTCTATCTCTATGTGAAAACGACAAAATTGAACTAGCTAAAGAATTTATGCAACTTGCAAAAGAAAAAGGCGTAAACTTCTATATGCCAGTTGATGTTGTAATCACAGAGGAATTCTCTGAAACTGCAACAACTCAAATCGTTGGTATCGACTCTATCCCTTCTACATGGGAAGGCGTGGACATCGGTCCTAAAACACGTGAAATTTATGCAGATGTAATTAAAAACTCTAAGCTTGTTGTATGGAATGGACCAATGGGTGTATTCGAAATGACTCCATTCGCAGAAGGTACAAAAGCAGTAGGACAAGCATTAGCAGATGCAGAAGATACATACTCTGTTATCGGCGGTGGTGACTCTGCAGCAGCTGTTGAAAAATTCGGTATGGCTGATAAAATGAGCCACATTTCTACTGGCGGCGGTGCGTCATTAGAATTCATGGAAGGCAAAGAGCTTCCAGGTGTAGTTTGTCTTAACGACAAATAAGTAGCAGCCAAAGAAAAAGGACGGTGCAAAGCATGCGTAAACCAATTATCGCAGGTAACTGGAAAATGAATAAAACTCTAGCTGAAGCAGTTAGCTTCGTAGAGGAAGTTAAAGGTCAAATCCCAGCAGCTTCAGCTGTTGATGCAGTAGTTTGCTCGCCAGCTCTATTCTTAGAGCGCTTAGTAGCGAATACTGAAGGAACTGACTTACAAGTAGGTGCACAAAACATGCACTTCGAAAAAAATGGTGCATTCACTGGCGAAATTAGCCCAGTAGCACTTAGCGACTTAAAAGTAGGCTACGTAGTACTTGGCCACTCTGAGCGTCGTGAAATGTTTGCTGAAACAGACGAATCAGTAAACAAAAAGACTCTTGCAGCATTTGAACATGGTTTAACACCAATCGTTTGTTGTGGTGAGACTTTAGAAGAGCGCGAAAGCGGAAAAACATTTGATCTAGTAGCAGGTCAAGTAACAAAAGCACTTGCAGGTTTAACAGAAGAGCAAGTTAAAGTAACTGTTATCGCTTATGAGCCAATCTGGGCTATCGGTACAGGTAAATCTTCTTCTTCTGCAGATGCAAATGAAGTATGTGCGCACATCCGTAAAGTTGTTGCAGAAGCTGTTTCTCCAGAAGCTGCAGAAGCTGTTCGTATTCAATACGGCGGTAGCGTAAAACCAGAAAACATTAAAGAGTATATGGCACAATCTGACATCGACGGCGCTTTAGTTGGCGGTGCTAGCTTAGAGCCTGCTTCGTTCTTAGGTCTTCTGGGGGCGGTAAAATGAGAAAGCCAACAGCTTTAATCATTCTTGATGGTTTCGGACTACGTGAAGAAACTTACGGGAATGCTGTAGCACAAGCTAAGAAACCTAATTTTGATGGTTACTGGAACAAATTCCCTCACACAACGCTTACAGCTTGTGGTGAGGAAGTAGGTCTTCCAGCAGGTCAAATGGGTAACTCTGAGGTTGGTCATTTAAATATCGGTGCAGGCCGCATCGTATATCAAAGCTTAACACGCGTAAACGTTGCAATTCGTGAAGGTGAGTTCGATCAGAACGAAACTTTCCAAAATGCAATTAAAAGCGTGAAAGAAAAAGGTACTGCTCTTCATTTATTCGGTTTACTTTCTGATGGTGGTGTGCATAGTCACATGAACCATATGTTTGCTCTTCTTCGCTTAGCAGCAAAAGAAGGTGTGGAGAAAGTATATATCCATGCATTCCTAGATGGCCGCGATGTTGGACCACAAACAGCAAAAGGTTATATCGATGCAACAAATGAAGTAATTAAAGAAACAGGAGTAGGACAATTCGCGACTATCTCTGGTCGTTATTACTCCATGGACCGTGACAAGCGTTGGGATCGCGTAGAAAAATGTTACCGTGCTATGGTGAATGGTGAAGGCCCTACTTATAAATCAGCAGAAGAGTGTGTAGAAGACTCTTATGCAAATGGTATCTATGATGAATTCGTATTGCCGTCTGTAATTGTTAACGAAGATGACACGCCAGTTGCAACAATCAATAATGATGATGCAGTTATCTTCTATAACTTCCGTCCAGACCGTGCAATTCAAATTGCTCGTGTATTTACAAACGAAGACTTCCGTGAGTTCGATCGTGGTGAAAAAGTACCTCACATTCCTGAATTCGTTTGTATGACACATTTCAGTGAAACTGTAGATGGTTACGTGGCATTCAAGCCAATGAACCTTGATAACACATTAGGTGAAGTTGTTGCGCAAGCGGGATTAAAGCAACTTCGCATCGCGGAAACTGAAAAGTATCCGCACGTTACATTCTTCTTTAGCGGTGGCCGTGAGGCTGAATTCCCAGGAGAAGAGCGTATTTTAATTAACTCACCGAAGGTTGCAACGTATGACTTGAAGCCTGAAATGAGCATTTATGAAGTAACGGACGCTTTAGTAAATGACATCGAAAATGATAAACATGATGTTATCATTCTTAACTTTGCAAACTGTGATATGGTTGGCCATTCTGGGATGATGGAACCAACAATTAAAGCAGTAGAAGCAACTGACGAATGTTTAGGAAAAGTTGTAGAAGCGATTCTTGCAAAAGATGGTGTAGCACTTATTACTGCTGACCATGGTAATGCTGATCAGGAGTTAACTGCTGATGGTGGCCCAATGACAGCTCATACAACTAACCCGGTTCCTTTCATCGTTACAAAAAATGATGTAGAGCTTCGTGAAGGTGGTATTTTAGGAGATATCGCCCCAACAATGCTTACACTTTTAAATGTGGAACAACCGAAAGAAATGACAGGTAAAACAATTATTAAATAATTTGCTTATATAAAAAGGAGAGAATTTATTATGTCAACAATTATTGATGTTTATGCTCGCGAAGTCCTTGACTCTCGTGGTAACCCAACTGTAGAAGTAGAAGTTTACACAGAAAGCGGCGCATTCGGACGCGCTATCGTACCAAGTGGTGCATCTACTGGTGAGCACGAAGCAGTAGAATTACGTGACGGTGACAAATCTCGTTACCTTGGTAAAGGTGTTATGAACGCAGTAAACAACGTTAACGAAGCAATCGCTCCAGAAATCGTTGGTTTCGACGTAACTGACCAAGCTGGTATCGACCGTGCTATGATCGAATTAGATGGCACTCCAAACAAAGGTAAACTAGGCGCTAACGCTATCCTTGGTGTATCTATGGCAGTAGCTCACGCAGCAGCTGACTTCGTAGGTCTTCCATTATACCGTTACCTTGGTGGATTCAATGCAAAACAATTACCAACTCCAATGATGAACATCATCAACGGTGGTTCTCACGCTGATAACAACGTTGACTTCCAAGAGTTCATGATCTTACCAGTTGGTGCTCCAACATTCAAAGAATCAATCCGTATGGGTGCTGAAGTATTCCATGCACTTAAAGCTGTATTACATGACAAAGGTCTTAACACTGCAGTAGGTGACGAAGGTGGATTCGCTCCAAACCTTGGTTCTAACCGTGAAGCATTAGAAGTAATCATCGAAGCTATCGAAAAAGCTGGTTACAAAGCTGGCGAGAACGTATTCTTAGGAATGGACGTTGCTTCTTCTGAGTTCTACAACAAAGAAACTGGTAAATATGACCTTGCAGGCGAAGGCCGTACTGGCTTAACTTCTGCAGAAATGGTTGATTTCTACGAAGAGCTTTGCAAAGACTTCCCAATCATCTCTATTGAAGATGGTCTAGACGAAAACGACTGGGATGGTCACAAATTATTAACTGAGCGTATCGGTGATAAAGTACAATTAGTTGGTGACGATTTATTCGTAACTAACACTCAAAAACTTGCTGAAGGTATCGAAAAAGGTATCTCTAACTCAATCTTAATTAAAGTTAACCAAATCGGTACTTTAACTGAGACTTTCGAAGCAATCGAAATGGCTAAACGTGCTGGTTACACAGCAGTTGTATCTCACCGTTCTGGTGAAACTGAAGATGCTACAATCGCTGACATCGCAGTTGCAACTAACGCTGGCCAAATCAAAACTGGTTCTATGAGCCGTACTGACCGTATTGCTAAGTACAACCAATTATTACGTATCGAAGACGAGCTAGGCGAAATCGCTGTTTACGCTGGTTTACAATCTTTCTACAACATCAAACGATAATTGTAGAAAATAACGACAGACCGTGAGAAATCACGGTCTGTTTTTTTTTTTGCTAAAACTGTTCGTCCGTCATAAGTGACATGAAGTATTTAAAGAAGAGATTATAATCAAAATCGATAGCAATTTGCTGCGAGGGCCGATTGGTGAATGGGCTTGATCCTACTAAAGAGCGGAAATCACCGATGCTTGCTCCTTGAGCGTAAGATTTGGTCATGACGGTAATTGGTGATTTGTAGTAGGTAAACATAGAATTATCAAGTAAAGCTAATATCGGTATCGTGTCATGAAAAGGGCAGCCTTTTAATTGGGGTAAAATTTTTTCGTAATATCCATAGTAGTAATGATTGAATAGAGGTTTGACGAGAGAAGGCAGAATAAAAATGGAGTGAAGGATTTTATTTTATTAAAATAATAACCACCAAAATTCAGAATATATAAACTTTATATATTAGGTCAAGGTTTTTGACGTAAAATACATTCGGAAACGCAGTCGTATCAAGGGTGTAAGCGTATAATATAGTGGGTTTTCGTTGTCGATTTGATAAATTGCAGGTTTTTACAATTTATACTATGATAAGGATATTAACAGAAGATCGTATAAACATGAGGGATGATGAACATGAAACTTACAAAGATTCTTGTCCAAATTTCTGCTCTTTATGTATTTTATATGGTTGGAAATTGGGTGCAAGAAATGTTGAATATTCCGATTCCAGGAAGTTTGATTGGGATGTTCCTCCTGCTTGTTTTTCTTAGCCTAAAAGTACTTCCAGTGAAATGGTTTGATTTAGGAGCAGAAACACTCGTTGCTATTATGCCGTTTTTATTAATTCCGCCAACGCTTGGCTTAATGAATTACGGTGCTTTTTTTATGAGTAAAGGAATTTCTCTTTTCATTACAGTTGTAGCGAGTACGTTTTTAATTATTATTGTCGCAGGACATACAGGACAATATCTTGCGAATAGAAAGGAAAAAGAGACACAATGAGCCAAATATTAATCGGAATCGGTTGGGTTCTTTTTACGGTGCTATTATATCAATTATCTAAAAAAATCTACAAATTATTTCCAACACCATTTACCATTCCAATGCTTGTTGCAACAGCATTAATGGCTTTCTTATTTATAATGCTTGATATACCATATCAAAATTATATGGAAAGTGGTGGTGGCTGGATTGCGAAGCTACTCGGACCAGGTGTTGTAGCATTTGCAATCCCGCTTTATAAACAACGTCATGTTCTGCAAAAATATGTTGTACCAATTGCTGGTGGGGTATTAGTAGGTACAACAGTTGCTATTGCAAGTGATTTGGCTATCGCCACACTTATGGGAACAGATAAAAGCTTAATTTTATCTTCTTTACCAAAATCAGTGACAATGCCAGTTGCGATGAGTGTGTCTGAACAAGTTGGTGGTGTCCCGTCCTTAACAGCTGCCTTCGTCGTTATCGCAGGTATTACTGGAACGATTTCAGGACCAATTTTATTAAAATGGAGCCGTGTTACAAACTCAGTTGGTAGAGGGATTGGCTTTGGATGTGCGTCTCATATTATGGGTGTTATGAGAGCGATGAAAAATAATGAGCATGAAGGTGTTATTGGATCGGTAACAATGACATTAACAGCAATTTTGACATGTTTGCTTGGACCGTTATTCGCAATGATGTTCATGTAATAGAAGAAAAGCGAGAGTGATTCTATAGCTCTCGCTTTTCTATAGGATTTATGCTACATTTAAAATAACTGAATCTTTGTAGGAGGTACGCCAAGTGCATACGTTATTATCAGTTTTACTTATTATTGTATCGATTTTAATGATTGTTATGGTACTTATGCAGTCTAGTAATAGCTCAGGCCTTTCAGGTGCAATTTCAGGCGGTGCAGAGCAATTATTTGGTAAGCAAAAAGCACGTGGAATCGAAGCGGTATTAAACCGTGTTACAGTTGTTTTAGCTGTGTTGTTCTTTGTACTAACAATTGCTGTTACGTACTTAAACTTATAAAAGTAAAAGAAGAAGCGTTAGCGGATTATGCTAATGGTTCTTCTTTTTTTGATTTGTTATTCAAAAAAAGTTTCTAATTAGATTATAGAATTATAAATATGGTACACTAAGAATAGAAAGAATACGACTAGATTACAGAAGAGAAAGAGGAGAAGTACATGATGAAATTAGCATCTCCGAAACCATTTACATTTGAAGGTGGAGACCGCGCTGTTTTATTATTACATGGATTCACAGGGAACTCAGCTGACGTACGCATGCTAGGGCGTTTCTTAGAGAAGAAAGGCTATACTTGTCATGCGCCAATTTATAAAGGACACGGCGTACCACCACAAGAGCTTGTTCATACAGGCCCTGAAGACTGGTGGAAAGATGTAATGAATGCCTACCAGCATTTAAAAGATCAAGGTTACGAGAAAATAGCTGCGGTTGGATTATCATTAGGCGGAGTATTCTCATTAAAACTTGCTTATACATTACCGATTTTAGGTGTTGTACCAATGTGTGCACCGATGTACATTAAAAGTGAAGAAATTATGTACCAAGGTATATTGGCATATGCCCGCGAATATAAAAAGCGTGAGCAAAAATCACCAGAACGAATTGAGCAGGAAATGTTTGAATTTAAACAGACACCAATGAATACATTAAAAGCATTACAGGAGTTGATTCGTGACGTACGCAATAATGTTGATATGATTTATGCTCCAACATTCGTTGTACAAGCACGTCATGATGAGATGATTAATACAGATAGTGCTAACATTATTTATAACGGTGTAGAATCTACGTTAAAAGACATTAAATGGTATGAAGACTCTACGCATGTCATTACACTTGATAAAGAACGTGATGTGCTACATGAGGATGTATATAACTTCTTGGAGCAACTAGATTGGTAAGATCTAGTTGCCTCTTTTTTTCATAAGGGAATTTATTATCCCAATTGGTGTGGGCTAATAATCAGTGGGGAGGGACAAAACCTTACTGATTAAAGTTACACTTTATGAAAGCTGTAAAAAATCATTGGGAGATGATTAAAGTTTCACTTTATACATCCCCCATCTTTCGGATACACTAAATAATATAAGGGTTTAAAGGAGGTATTTCTGCTTGGAAGAAATCATGCAAGAACATATTGATAAGTTGTTATTATTTATGAGGGAAGAAGCGTATAAACCGTTAACGATACAAGAATTAGAATCGGCATTTGGAATCGAAGGCTCTGAGGGCTTTAAAGATTTTGTAAAGGCACTTGTAATGATGGAAGAGAAGGGGCTTGTTATCCGCACACGTAGTAACCGCTACGGTCTTCCAGAAAAAATGAATTTAGTACGCGGTAAATTAATTGGGCATGCACGTGGTTTTGCGTTCGTTGTTCCAGAAGAGAAGAAAACAGGAGATGATGATCTTTTCATCCCGCCTACAGAATTAAATGGTGCACTTCATGGTGATACAGTATTAGCACGTGTTAGCGCGCAATCAAGTGGATCACGCCAAGAAGGCGCGATTGTTCGTATTTTAGAGCGTGGAACGAAGGAACTAGTTGGTACATATACAGAGTCAAAGAACTTTGGGTTTGTTATACCTGATAATAAACGCTGGACAAGTGACATTTTTATCTTGAAAAGTGCATCTATGGGCGCTGTAGAAGGTCATAAAGTAGTTGTGAAAATTACGGGCTACCCAGAGAACCGTTTAAGCGCAGAAGGTGAAGTTATTCAAATTCTAGGTCATAAAAATGACCCAGGAGTAGATATTTTATCTGTCATTCATAAACATCATTTACCTTTAGCGTTCCCTGAAGAAGTTATGGAGCATGCAAACAGTGTACCAGAAACGATTTCAGAAGAAGATATAAAAGATCGCCGTGATTTACGTGACCAAATGATTGTTACAATTGATGGCGCGGATGCGAAAGACTTAGATGACGCTGTTACAGTAACGAAGCTTGAGAACGGTAACCATAAGCTTGGCGTTCATATTGCGGATGTAAGTCATTACGTTCAAGAAGGTTCTCCAATTGATGTTGAAGCAGCGGAGAGAGCAACGAGTGTATATCTTGTAGACCGTGTAATTCCGATGATTCCGCATCGTTTATCTAACGGTATTTGTTCATTAAATCCGAAAGTAGACCGTCTGACACTATCTTGTGAAATGGAAATCAACAATCTAGGTGATGTTGTAAAACACGAGATTTTCCAAAGTGTAATTAAAACGACAGAGCGTATGACGTATGCTGACGTAAGAAGCATTTTAGAAGATGAAGACGAAGCACTAATTGAACGTTACGAGCCGCTAGTGCCAATGTTTAAAGAAATGGGGCAGTTAGCACAAATTTTACGTGAAAAACGTATGCGCCGTGGTGCGATTGACTTTGACTTTAAAGAAGCGAAAGTACTAGTAGATGAAGAAGGAAAACCTACTGATGTTGTCATGCGTGATCGTTCTGTATCAGAGAAGTTAATTGAAGAGTTTATGCTTGTTGCGAACGAAACAGTAGCGGAGCATTTCCACTGGATGAACGTACCGTTTATGTACCGTGTCCATGAAGATCCGAAAGAAGATAAGCTTGAGCGTTTCTTCGAGTTTGTAACAAACTTCGGATATGCAGTAAAAGGACGTGCGAATGAAATACATCCTCGTGCGTTGCAACAAATTCTTGAAATGGTTCAAGGTCAGCCGGAAGAAATAGTCATTTCAACAGTTATGCTTCGTTCTATGAAGCAAGCACGTTACGATTCGGAGAGCTTAGGACATTTCGGTTTATCAACTGAGTTCTACACGCATTTTACATCGCCAATTCGTCGTTATCCAGATACGATTGTTCATAGATTAATTCGTGAATATATCATTAACGGTAAAGTCGACAACGAAACGCAAGCGAAATGGCGTGAAAACTTACCTGAGATTGCAGAGCACTCTTCTAATATGGAACGCCGTGCTGTTGAAGCTGAGCGTGAAACAGACGAACTGAAAAAAGCAGAATATATGCTTGATAAGATCGGTGAAGAGTATGACGGTATGATTAGCTCTGTAACAAACTTCGGTTTATTCGTAGAGCTTCCAAATACAATTGAAGGTCTTGTACACGTTAGCTATTTAACAGATGATTACTACCGTTATGACGAAAAACATTTTGCGATGATTGGGGAACGTACAGGTAACGTATTCCGCATCGGTGACGAAATTACAATTCGTGTTATTAACGTAAATAAAGACGAGCGCGCAATCGACTTTGAAATCGTTGGCATGAAAGGCACACCTCGTCGTAAGTTCAAAGATCGTCCAGTTGTGATTGAACAGCCAAGAACAGGCAGAAAGAAACGCGGTGGACGTAGCGAGCGCAGTAATGAGCGCGGTGGCGAACGCGGCACAGGAAGAAAGTTTGATCGTGGTGGCCAAGGAAAAGCATCAGCATCCACATCCGCTAGTCAGCCAGGGAAAAAAGATAGTAATAGTAATAGTAATAGTAATAGTAATGGCAAGAAGAAAAAAGGATTCTTTGAAAATGTACCAGGATTCAAGAAGAAAAAGAAAAAGCGCAAGTAAGAAAAGAGTGGCTTCACCTCGCATTATGAGCGAGCCACTTTCGCTTTTTGTTGAATCCAGCTACAGTGGCTAGAATGTTCGGTGGCTTCGCTTCTTCCCAGGAGGCAAAGAACGCCTCAAGGTCAGAAGCTCCATCCACCTCACATTCTGAGCGAGCCACTTTCGCTTTTTGTTGGAATCTAGCTACAGTGGCTAGAATGTTCGGTGGCTTCGCTTCTTCCCAGGAGGCAAAGAACGCCTCAAGGTCAGAAGCTCCATCCACCTCACATTCTGAGCGAGCCACTTTCGCTTTTTGTTGAATCTAGCTACAGTGGCTAGAATGTTCGGTGGCTTCGCTTCTTCCCGGAGAGGCAAAGAGCGCCTCAAGGTCAGAAGCTCCATCCACCTCACATTCTGAGCGAGCCACTTTCGCTTTTTGTTTACATTTGTTACAATGGTAAAAATAGAGGAGGGACGTTATATGCCAAAAGGTACAGGTAAGGTTATTGCACAAAATAAAAAGGCATTTCATGATTATTTCATCGAAGAAACATACGAAGTAGGGCTTGTCCTTCAAGGAACGGAAATTAAGTCGATTCGCGCTGGACGCGTGAACTTGAAAGATGCGTTTGCACGTATACATAACGGTGAAGTATGGGTTCATAATATGCATATTAATACATATGAACAAGGGAATCGTTTCAATCACGATCCGCTACGTACAAGGAAGTTACTTCTTCATAAAAAAGAAATTGATAAGCTAGCAGGTTACGCAAAAGAAACAGGATATGCATTAGTTCCAGTTAGAATCTATTTGAAAAATGGATTTGCGAAAATGGCACTTGGTTTAGCAAAAGGTAAGAAGCAATATGATAAGCGTCACGATTTAAAAGAGAAAGAAGCTAAACGTGAAATTGCACGCGTGTTCCGTGATCGTCAAAAGATGTAATACAGATATTTACATTTGTAAAACGGCGCGCGTATGATATAATAACTTATGTAAGATTGTTGCACATTGAAAAACAGCTCTTAGTAGCTATCACGATATTTCTTCGTATGCTCCATTTTTATCATGGGGACGTTACGGATTCGACAGGGATAGTTCGAGCTTAGGTTGCGAGTCGAGGGGATCGGCCTCGTTAAAACGTCAAAGCCTATAATTGGCAAACAAAACAATCTTTCTTTAGCTGCTTAATTGCACTAAAGGTTCCTCCCTCCATCGTCCATGTGGTAGGGTAAGGGACTCAAACTAAGTGGACTACGCCGGAGTTCGCCGTCTGAGGGCGAAGGAAGAGAACAATCAGACTAGCAACTTGGAAGCCTGTCGATAGGCCGAAGAGTTCGCGAAATGCTAATATATCGACTACACTCGTAGAAGCTTAAGTGCCGATATTTTTGGACGTGGGTTCGACTCCCACCGTCTCCACCAATACATATTTGGTGGTTTTTTATTTTGTATGATATGAACCATAACTTTGCCAGATTGGCGGGGTTATGGTTCTTTTTGTTTTGTGATTTTATAAAATGCTTAAGTTGATGGGGCGGTACCCCTGAAACAGAAAATGAAGAAATAGTTATTGATGATAAGCAGGTAGGTACTATAGCTGCTCCTTAATGATTAAATAATATTTATTTAAATCTTCATATATTTTGTGTTTTCATCCATATCTATTGTAAGATTATATAGAGTTCTCCTAATAAGCTGTTATAACGGATTTTTTAGGAATTTAAAATTTATAAATCTTAAATTATTTTTTTTGGGATAATTTTTTATCTAACTAAGTTATATTGAAGTAGAGGTGAACCATCGGTGAAGCAGGTGTTAGTAATTAAGAATGAACGGTCTTTTGCAAAGAAAATCGTAAGCGGTCTAACGCAAGAAGGCTATTTCATTTTAAAACTTCACAATGAAAACCAAGGTTTAAATATAATATATGAACAAGATTGGGATATTATCATATTGGATTGGGATTCATTAAGTATATCGGGACCAGAAATTTGCAGACAAATACGACTTGTTAAAACGACACCGATCATTATTGTGACCGACAATATTTCTAGTAAGGATTGCATAGCAGGGTTACAAGCAGGAGCGGATGATTATATAAGAAAACCATTTGTGAAAGAAGAATTAGTAGCAAGGGTTCAAGCTATTTTAAGGAGAAGTGACTGTATCCAGCAAAATGAGACAAACTTTTTTCAGTTTAAAGATCTCTTTGTTGATGCATCTAGCAATATTGTGAAAAAAGGTGGTAAAAATCTCTCGCTTACTAAGCGCGAGTATGATTTACTTGTATTTTTAATCAAGAATAAAAATACAATATTGAGCCGTGAAATGCTTTTGAATCAGGTTTGGGGATTTAACGTAGTAGTAAATCCAAATGTAGTAGACTTATATATTGGGTATGTAAGAAAAAAGTTAAAGTGCGAGAAGAAAGACAGGTATATTCAAACGATACATGGCAGGGGCTATTCAATGATTGAATGATAAAAATAAGATAATAGGTCAAGTACAGTTTGTCATAATAAACAATATCCAGCATAATAGAAAAACGAGTAAACTATTTCATTCAGTTTTACTCGTTTTTTCTATGAAATCTGATAATCAAATAGTTTCTGAGAAATATTAAAAGACGGAAACTATAAAAGAATATTTCTATCAGGCAATGGATTATGAAAATATTAGCTATTAATGGGCGTGTTTTGTAGGAGAAATCATGGTTTATAAGGTGCCCATCTATTGGTTAGTGTGGAGGGGACGAATCTAGCGTGAATTAGTTGAGGCCGTATCCAATTTATGTTTAATCTTATTAACTCACATCATTCACAAGATTTTCACATAATTAATGACTATACTAATTAACAGGATGTTCAAATGAAAATGATTATCAATAGCGATTTGGGTGAATAAAAGTTACTATCTAATTCAATCTATGGACTTTATCATTTTCGAAATAAATCACATTATAAGGAGTATATTTATGAAAAAATCTATGCTTTTAAAATTAGTGAGTATTCTAGCAGTTTTCACTTTAATGTTAGTAGCTTGCTCAGATTCAAGTAAGGAAACTTCAAAGGCTAATAAAGGTAATAGTAGTGATAAGCCGAAGACGGTTGAAATCACTGATGCCCATGGAACTGTTAAAGTCCCTGTAAATCCAAAGAATGTAGTTGCTTTAGATAATAGAACTTTTGAAACTTTAGCTGATTGGGGAATTAAATTAGCGGCAGCTCCAAAGGATGTAATGCCTGCTGATTCAGCATATGTAAAGGATAGTAAAGTTCAAAATATTGGAAATCACCGCGAACCAAATCTTGAAATTATAGCAGCTGCAAACCCTGAACTTGTAATCGTTGGTCAAAGATTTGCTGGCCATTACGAAGAAATCAAAAAATTAGTGCCAAATGCAGCTGTTATTGATCTTAATGTTGATGTTTCTGAGAAATCTACTACGCCTGGGAAAAATTTAGTAGATGGACTTAAAAGTTCTACAATTACTTTAGGAAAAATCTTTGATAAAGATAAAGAAGCTAAACAATTAGTAGCTGATTTTGATAAATCTATTGAAACTGCAAAATCTGCTTATAATGGAAAAGATAAAGTTATGAGTGTTATTGTTACTGGTGGGAATATTGGTTTTGCTGCTCCTCACTCTGGTCGTGTTTGGGGACCAATGTATGAAATTTTCGGTTGGGTTCCAGCACTAGAAGTTTCAAATTCTACTGCAGGTCATAAAGGTGATGACGTTTCTGTTGAAGCTATTGCACAAACAAATCCTGATTGGCTTTTCGTATTAGATCGTGATGCTGCAACATCTGATGCAGCTACTTCAGCTCCTGCTAAAGATGTTATTTCTAAATCACCTGCTCTTCAAAACACAACTGCTGTTTCTAAAAAACAGGTTGTTTATGCACCAGAAGATACTTACACAAATGAATCAATTCAGACTTACATAGAGTTATTTGGTAATATTGCAAAAACTTTAGCTAAGTAGTGTAAAGGAGTACGAAACAGTGTCAAAAAATATAATTTCTAGGGTTGAGAATACTTCTCAACCCCAGTTTTATAATCACAATAAATTATGGACAAAACCTTTTATAATAGCGATTATAGTTGTTATAATTTTAGGGATTATATCACTGTTTACTGGAGTTTATGATATACGCGGACAAGAGGACGGAATGGAGATGTTTTTCATAACTCGTGTTCCGAGAACAGTTGCATTAATGCTTACTGGTGCTGCAATGGCGATGGCAGGACTCGTAATGCAACTCATTACACAGAATCGTTTTGTTGAACCTACTACAACGGGGACTATTGAATGGTCAGGCTTAGGCCTGCTTTTTGTATATTTATTATTTCCTGCCCCGACTTTAGTTCAAAGAATGACTGGTGCAATCATTTTTTCTTTTATAGGAACTATGATTTTCTTTTTATTTTTAAGAAGAGTTAAACTTCGTTCGTCTTTAATTGTCCCGATTATTGGATTGATGCTTGGAGCAGTTATTTCTGCAGTGTCTACTTTTTTGGGACTCCTTTTTCAAATGACGCAAAGTATTGAAACTTGGTTTGTAGGTTCATTTGCTAACGTTCAGGTTGGAAGATATGAATATTTATGGCTGATTGTTATCATTACTTTGCTTATTTTTATGTATGCTAATAGATTGACTTTAGCTGGACTAGGAGAAGATGTCGCAACAAGCCTTGGAGTTAATTACAATAGAATTGTTCTTTTTGGGACTGGCCTTATCTCTGTTGCAGTTGGGATTGTTGCAGCTGTTATTGGACACTTACCTTTCTTGGGATTAATTGTTCCAAATATTGTTTCAATGTTTAGAGGTGATGATCTTAGGAGTAATTTACCTTGGGTGTGCGTGATCGGAATGGGGACAATAACTGCCTGTGACATCATTTCTCGAACAATTATAAAGCCTTTTGAAGTACCTGTTTCTTTAATACTTGCAACAGTGGGAGCAGTCGTGTTTATTACTATTTTATTGAGGCAAAGAAAACCAAGGAGGCTACGATGATCACATTAGAATATAAAAATAAAGAAAATGTCGAAATCGATTCTAGCCTTCATAATGAAAATAGATCAGCTAGTGCTTTTCGTTCTAAGAAGGAAGCAAGACGTTATTGGATTTTACTGATAACATTGATTGCTTTAGGTCTTCTTTCTTCATATGGACTTTTAGTTTATAACAATCCAGTTCCGATAGATTCACCTTCTTTTATCCCAGTTGTTAAGAGAAGGATAGTAGCTATTGTTGCAATGATTATTGCTGCAGTTTGCCATAGCTTGTCGACAGTTGCTTTCCAATCTATTACGAATAATAAGATTATTACTCCTTCGCTTTTAGGTTTCGAATCACTTTATTCAGCAATTCAAACGAGTACAATATTCTTCTTTGGTGCTAGTGCATTGATAAATTTTAATGGAATTGGATCATTTTTATTTCAAGTCGTTGTTATGGTCTTTATGAGTTTGATACTTTATGGATGGTTACTTTCCGGTAAATACGGGAATTTACAACTTATGCTTTTAGTTGGAATTATTATTGGTACCGGGCTAAATTCTGCGTCAACTTTCATGAGGAAACTACTTGCGCCTTCAGAATTTGATATTTTACAAGCGAGATTATTTGGTTCTGTTAATCATGCAGATCCTGCATATTTTCCTATTGTAATTCCTATGATCATAATTGTAGCAGTATTAATTTTTGCACATTCTAAGAATTTGAATGTTTTGTCACTAGGAAAGGATGTTGCTACTTCTTTTGGAGTTAAATATCAACCTAGTGTAATTTATACGCTTGTATTAGTTGCTATTTTGATGTCCATTTCAACAGCTCTAATTGGGCCACTTACTTTCTACGGCTTTTTAGTAGCAACTTTGAGTTATCAGGCGGCGTCAACGTATGATCATAGATATATTTTTCCAATGGCTTTTGCAATAGGATTTTTAATAATGACGAGTGCATACTTTTTAATGTATCATGTATTCCATGCTCAAGGTGTAGTTTCAGTTATTATCGAATTATTTGGTGGAATAACATTCTTAACTATAGTTTTAAGGAAGAGGGCTTTATGATAAAAATTGATAATGTTAAAAAGTTCTATACTGATAAGGTAAAAATAGGACCTTTGGATATTGAAATACCAAAAGCGGGCTTTACTTCTTTAATTGGACCAAATGGAGCTGGAAAGTCAACGACACTTTTGATGATTGGCAGACTTTTAGATATGGATGAAGGCCAAATTCAGGTAGCAAATATGGATGTTTCTGAATCCAAATCAAAAGACCTAGCAAAAGTTTTGACTATATTGCGACAAGAGAATCATTTTGTAACTAGGCTTACTGTTAGACAATTAGTTGGATTTGGGCGCTTTCCTTATTCAAAGGGAAGATTAACTAAAGAGGATGAAGCTATTATTTCTAAATATATCGATTTTCTAGATTTAACTAATTTAGAGAATAGATATTTAGATGAGCTTTCTGGTGGTCAAAGACAAAGGGCATATGTAGCGATGGTATTGTGCCAAGAGACTGAATATGTACTTTTGGACGAGCCTCTGAACAACCTTGATGTTGCTCGTTCTGTTCAAATGATGGAGCATTTGAGACGTGCAGCTAATGAATTTGGAAGAACAATTTTGACTGTTATGCATGACATAAATTTTGCAGCCAAATATTCGGATAAAATTTGTGCTATGAAGGATGGACAAATTGCTGCTTTTGGAACAGTAGAAGAGGTTATGGACCCAACAATTTTAACAGATATTTTTGAAACGAAAATTGAAATTATCAATGGTCCTTATGGGCCAATCGCTGTTTATTAGTTACAAAATGTGAAAAATGAGTATGTCAAAAAAATACTGTAGCTTGTGTAAATCATGCCAGCTACTCTAGTTGAAGTTGCTGTCTGTATTTTATAGGCAGCAGCTTTTTTTAATGCGGTTGCCCATGATAACTCTTAATATTTCTGGCTGCTCGTAACAGTCCTGCATGTATTTCATTACTTCCGGTCCTGCGATGCTTCCAACAATAAACTTGTAAATTACTCATGAAATGCAAAGGAACGCTTCGTATTTTCAAGTATTTACCAAACGAAAAAATTATCTCTGTATAACTTTTTATAAGAATTCAGCTTGTTTTTTTTGTATGTAATATTGCATATAAGAGTGTATTGATAAAAGTGTAAGGGGTCACTATAATGAGGGCATAAAGATAAATCACATTTTCGTAGCAATAAAAAAGGAGGAAAAAATATGGAAATCGCAATGGCAGTTTTGAAATTTGTAGGTGGCGTAATCCCGTTAATTCAAGAACTTTTGAAAGCATTTATGTAGGTTTATTAGTTAGCTATCATTTATCAATCATTATCATATCTTACTAAAAAAAGAATGGAGTGATTTTTCTGAATATTAAGAAAAACACTAAAAGAAGAAAGTTCCTTGCGTGTTTATTAGTTAGTCTATGCACTATTAATTATTCATCTATTTCCTTCGCAGAAACACAAGCAGGTAATACAACTGATGTAACCAAAAATGCTAGTGGCATTGATACTGGTATAGCAAATCTTAAATATAATAATCAAGAGGTTTTAGCTGTAAATGGTGATAAGGTAGAGAGTTTTGTTCCGAAAGAAAGTATCAATTCAAATGGTAAATTTGTAGTAGTGGAACGCGAGAAAAAATCACTTACAACTTCACCAGTCGATATTTCGATTATTGATTCTGTGGTGAATCGTACGTATCCAGGAGCGGTACAACTTGCAAATAAAGCTTTTGCAGACAATCAACCGAGTTTATTAGTGGCTAAGAGAAAGCCTTTGAATATTAGTATAGACTTACCTGGCATGAGAAAAGAAAATACAATTACTGTCCAAAATCCGACATATGGTAATGTGGCTGGAGCAGTAGATGATTTAGTATCTACTTGGAATGAAAAGTATTCTAAAACACATACGTTACCTGCAAGAATGCAGTATACAGAATCTATGGTTTATAGTAAATCACAAATCGCAAGTGCCCTTAACGTTAACGCTAAATATCTTGATAACAGTCTAAACATTGATTTTAATGCGATTGCAAATGGAGAGAAAAAAGTGATGGTAGCGGCATATAAGCAAATATTTTATACCGTAAGTGCTGAACTACCTAACAATCCATCAGATCTTTTTGATAATAGTGTTACTTTTGGTGAGTTAACTCGTAAAGGTGTAAGTAATTCGGCCCCACCTGTTATGGTCTCAAATGTAGCTTATGGTAGAACTGTTTATGTAAAATTAGAAACAACATCTAAGAGCAAAGATGTACAAGCTGCTTTTAAAGCCTTACTTAAGAATAACAGCGTCGAAACGAATGGACAGTACAAAGATATTTTTGAAGAAAGTACCTTTACTGCTGTAGTATTAGGCGGAGATGCGAAAGAGCATAACAAGGTTGTTACTAAAGATTTCAATGAAATCCGAAATATCATTAAAGATAATGCTGAATTAAGTCTTAAAAATCCAGCATACCCAATTTCATATACAAGTACTTTTTTAAAAGATAATGCAACTGCTGCTGTTCATAACAATACAGATTATATCGAGACGACAACTACAGAATATTCAAGTGCTAAAATGACACTGGATCATTACGGTGCTTACGTTGCGCAATTTGATGTATCTTGGGATGAATTCACATTTGATCAAAATGGTAAAGAAGTACTAACACATAAAACATGGGATGGTAGCGGCAAAGACAAAACGGCTCATTACTCTACAGTTATCCCTCTTCCACCAAATTCAAAAAATATAAAAATCGTAGCAAGAGAATGTACTGGTCTTGCATGGGAATGGTGGAGAACAATTATTAATGAACAAAATGTTCCATTAACAAATGAAATAAAAGTTTCAATTGGAGGAACAACATTATACCCAACTGCTAGTATTAGTCATTAGGTATAAAAAGGCGCCCTGTAAGCAGGGCGCTTTTTTACTTAGTCACAAATTTTACTCTTTCCAAAACTGTTCCAATAGAATGACAAGCATGGTACCCACAAGTAATCCATTACTTAAAACATATTGTAAGGAAGAAGGAATTCCGCTAAATGTACTTTCTGGAAGAAACATTATTCCCAAACTGATTAATAATGAAATTCCTAATATAGTTAATCGGCGTTGATTTAATTCTTCACGTAAAATGGATTGAAATGAAATGCCTATTACTTGGACAAATGTTGCTAAAAGTGCGGCATTAGCAATAGGACCTGGTAGCAATGATATAAAGTTTACAATTGAAGGAATAAAAGAAATTCCTGCTAATATAAGACTTGCTATAAGGAACGACTTCATTTTTCTTTGTCCTGTTAGTTGAATAAATCCTGCTGATGCAGGTAATGGTACAATTCCAATTGTAGAGAACAACGACGAGATAATATGTGATATACCTCCGGCCCACACACCACGGTTCAATGTTTGCTTTTCATTTTCTTTAGATAACGGAGCCACTTGTTTTACAGCTGAAACAGCAGTAATCGTATTTGCAACTAAAAGAAATGTAAATAAAGTTGCAGTTAGAGTCATTCCAATATCGAATCTAGGCATACCCCAAGCGAATATCTCTGGTAACTTAACTAACGGTGTGTGTGAAGGCATATGAGATGATTTTCCTAATACAGCATACAAAAGCCAACCAAATGAAATGCCAAGTAACACAGCGTAACTTTTCATCCATCCTTTCCCTTTAATTGATAAGAAAGTAATAAGGGCAAAAACAAAGAGCGCAATAGTAGCCGTTGTATAATCAGGATGAGTTACAGCTCCTTGTAATCCCATCATTCCTTTTAGTAACACACCACTAAGCTGAAGAGATAATATTAAAAGAAAAGTTCCTGTAACTAAAGGGGTAAATAAATGTAAGATTCGATGCACAAGCCCTGTTATACCAAGGACGAAGAGTAATATACCTGCAATAATTAATCCGCCTTCTAAAAGTTGTAATACATCCTTTGCACTTTGTCCCTGATGCATAGCGACTTGTCCCAATATGACAAATATACTTACCCATGAACCGGCTGGCCCATCCGCTATGGGATAGCGATGCCCAAACCATGCTTGTATAAATGAACTTACTCCTACAACTAAAAAAGTTCGTTGCATTAATGTTGAAATATCTTCTATTGATAAATGGAATATGCCACCAATAATGATAGGCAATGCAATTGCATTTGCTAATAGAAACACAAACCACTGTAGAATACTAAAGCTCGTATTAAAGTGTTTTTTATTCATATTAGTCTCCTTTGCCGAAAAAGAATCTCATAGTAAAAATCCACCCTTTCTATATAGTTAGATTAAAAAGGATGGATTTTGTAAATCTATAAAATCATTTTAGTTATATAGATAGATTTTTAATTAATTACCATGTACGGAACGGTAAGAATTTCCCGTTAAGTGTAATAACGATACGAGGATCGCCACCTTTTGGATCTTCTTGTGTATCCACACCTAGATTGAAGTTAATTGCACTCATTACACCTTCGCCAGCTTTTTCTAAGATTAATTCTCTAAGAGTTGGTGCGTATTGTAACATCATTTCATATAATCGATATAAGATTGGGTCAGTAGGAGGCATTTGCATTACTTGACCTCGAAGTGGAACTACTGTTAATGCCTGAACTACTTCTTCATCTAATTCTAATAGTTTACCAATTTTTTCTGCTTCCGGACGTGTCATTGTAGCTTGTCCTAATAATGCTGTTACAACCCAAGTCTCAGAGTTTTCACTTACTTTTGAAATTTCTTCCCATGTTAAACCTTTTGCGATTTTTGCTTCCATAATTTTTTGCGTAGCTTCTTGTCTATTCATATCTAATAACTTCCCTTCATTTAAGTAATAATTAATGTTCCATACCATTTAATTTTTTATATCCATCAACTACTAAATCTAATTTGCCTGTGTGAGGATCAATAACTAGACCATGTACAGGAACATCTTTTGGAATAAGTGGATGATTTCTTACTAAATCAACATTAGCTTGAGTTGAGTCACAGACATCATCGAATCCAAATAACCATTTTTCAAGGTCAACACCAGCATATTCAATTGCTGATAAAATTTCTGGTGAAGCTACTCCGCGATCTAATATTTTTTGAAGTGTTCCTTTTGGATTAGTTTGGCTTGCACCACATCTATGGTGTCCGATAAGAAATATTTCATCTGCATTTAGATCATATACTGATGCTACAACACTTTGCATAACACTATCGAAAGGAGAAGCAATTTTACCACCTGCATTTCTGATAACTTTTGCATCACCATCGTGTATATCTAAAGCTTTTGGAAGTAGCTCAATTAAACGAGCATCCATGCAAGAAACAACAACCATACGTTTTTTAGGCATTTTTGTCGCTTCACAAGGAGCGTATTCCTTATTTTCTACAAATTGTTCATTGAACGATAGGATTTCTTGTAATAACATATTTGTAACCTCCTTTAAATCTAGATGTATTTTTTTGTTGCGTCCTCTATGTTATAAGTGAATATAACTGATAAATAATGTGATGTAAGAGGATAAACTAAGTATAGTGAATTGTATCGATAAGCAGAATAAGCTGGCGAAACACTTTCTGGCTTTCTACTTTCACGGTGAAAGGATTGGTTTATATCATTGATCAAACAGATTTTGAGATACTAAAATTATTAGGAGAAAACTCAAGAATACAATGGAAAGAACTTGGTCAGAAAATACATATGACGGGGCAGGCTGTAGGAAATCGAATTCGAAGGTTAGAGGATTTAGGGATTATTGAGCAATACACAATCGCAATAAACCGAATCAAATTAGGACAAGTAGTGACTGCATTTGTTACTTTGTTCGTAACAACAGCTAATCATCAAGAGTTTATGAATTTCTTTCAAGGAGAAGAAGGAATTTCTGAAGTACACCGTATAAGTGGTGAGGGGTGTTATTTATTAAAAACACATTTCGCTTCTAATGAAGAATTGGATAACTTTCTAGGACGACTATTAAAGTACGGGAATTATCGTGTTAACCTATCGATAGGAAAGTTAAAATAAGATTTCTTTTTTTGAGGTTATAGTAACATTATTTGCTAATCTCTATTTGTATAGAGATAATAAAGTCGTTTGATTTTTATCCCGCATTAACGGGCGAGTTAAAACGATTGGTCACTGGTATTACGCAAAAAATGCTTACTGAGCAATTGAAAGAGCTTGAAAAAGATGGGCTTGTGTCTAGAAAAGTATACAATCAAGTACCACCGAAAGTTGAGTATTCTCTTACGAAACAGGGACAATCATTAAAAGAAGTTTTAAAAGTACTTTGCGATTGGGGAAGCGACTATATTAAGCAAAGATATCCTAATGGTGAAGTGCTAGTGAAAGAGGACGATCATATTTGATTTAACACTCCTATAATTGTAAGTTTGTTATAATGAACAAGTACTTATACGAAGGGGAGTTTAAAGAGAAAATGAAATCATTTAACATCGATCATTTTATTGCGAGTGTTTTACAATGGATATTAAATATAGCTCTAATTATATTATCCATTGTTTTATCTATCTTTTTAATTAATGAGACAATCACGTTTATTCAATACATATTTTCAGCGAAGAAATACACACCGTATAAGTTAGTTGAAAGCATCATTGTCTACTTCTTATACTTCGAGTTTATCGCATTAATTATTAAGTATTTTAAATCAAATTATCATTTCCCGTTACGTTATTTTATTTATATCGGGATTACGGCTTTAATTCGATTAATTATCGTGTCTCACGATGAACCGGTTGAGACGTTGTTATATGCAGGGTCTATTCTCGTTTTAGTTATTGCTTTATACATATCCAATATGAGGGATTTGAAGAAAGAGTAGTAGTGCAGGCATAAGTTTGCACTATTTTTTACACCTTGACCTTCAAGTTACTTGAAAGTTTACAATGTAAGTAGGACGTTTGAAATCGAAAAAAATTGAGAAATTAAGTGAAGAGGTTTCTTTTACTTTGGAGGTTATGGAAATGAGTCAGGAATTAAAATTACGTCCTTTAGAACGGGAAGATTTAAAGTTTGTACACGAACTTAATAATAACGCGCATATTATGTCGTATTGGTTTGAAGAGCCATATGAGGCATTTGTGGAGCTGCAGGATTTATACGATAAACATATACATGATCAAAGTGAGCGCCGATTTATCGTTGAGAAAGATAATGAGATGGTTGGATTGGTCGAATTAGTAGAAATCGATTATATTCACCGTAGAACTGAATTCCAAATTATTATTGACCCGAGTTACCAAGGTTACGGTTATGCAGCTGATGCAACGCGTTTAGCAATGGATTACGCTTTTTCCGTATTAAATATGCATAAAATATATTTAGTTGTCGATAAAGAGAATGAAAAAGCTGTACACGTTTATAAAAAGGTCGGATTTATAGTAGAAGGTGAGCTTCAAGATGAGTTCTTCGTTGATGGCAACTATCATAATGCGATAAGAATGTGTATGTTCCAAAAAGAATATTTTAGAGTGAAGAGGCTATAGATAATGATTGTCTATAGTCTTTTTTTTTGTTGTTGTTGTTCAAAACAACAACTATTTATTGCAAAACGATAAATAGTTGTTGACTTATAATGTGGTCGGGCTTATTATGAGGGTAGCAAAAGGAATGCGGAAAAATTAATTATGAAATTAAAGGAGAATATATTATGAAAAATAACTTTTTATTAGCTATCGTACTAATATCGTTAGGAGTTACCTGTTTATTAATACACGGTACAACTAGTAAAGTGGCGGATAATGGGCTTCTAGTAGAACCTTTCTTTTTCCTAGTACCGGTAAGCTACCTATTGTTCTTTAGTGGTATTGGTATGTTGCTAGTTGGATTTATCACTTCAAAGCTGAAAAAACAGCGATAGATAAATGCTGTTAGTTCAGGAGGGGATTTTTGTGAAACAAAACGAATTGTCATTATGGTTAAAGTTAATTATCATTCTTTGCGGATGTTTTGGTTTATTGTTCTGCATATATATTGGGCCAGAAACGGGAAGAGCGGTATTGTTATCTTCAGAAAGTTTGAAGGGACTATATAAGCCATTCGTACTGTTCATTTGGATCACAGGAATTCCATTTTTCAGCGCTTTATTTTTAGGGTGGAAAATATGTTCAGAGATTGCTTCAGACAAATCCTTTACTGTGAAAAATGCGAATCGATTAAAGAGGATTAGTATTTTATCGATGACTGAAGGGGTTTTATATATCGGAGCATTACTATATATTTTTGTAGCTGGAAGGTATCATACGAGCGTTTTAGTTATTCTGTTACTTATTTTATTCTTCTCGGTCGTTATATCTATTTTTACTTCCTTACTTTCTCATTTAATTAGAAAAGCAAGTGAAATAAAAGATGATAATGACTTAACGATTTGAGGTGCTCTGTTATGACGATTGTAGTAAATCTCGATGTAATGTTAGCGAAAAGAAAAATGAGTGTGACAGAGCTATCTGAGAAATTAGGAATTACAATGGCGAATGTCTCGATATTAAAAAATGGAAAAGCAAAAGCAATTAAATTCTCAACTTTAGAGAAGATATGTGAAGCTTTAGAGTGTCAGCCAGGTGACATTTTAGAGTATAAAAAGGAGGAGTTATGATGAAGAAAAAGTATTTATTGGCGTCTAGTCCGATATTTCTAGGAGTGTTATGTATAATTATGTTTAATATAATTGGTTCTGAAGTGAAGCCAGATGGAACTTTAGTGGAACCATTTTACTTAATTCCATTAGCGTATTTGTTTGCCTTTAGTGGGATTATTGCGATCTTATTTGTAGTACTTTTCTCGATGTTTCGAAAAAAGCAAGAGCGATAAAACACTTACTATGAAATAGAGACATATGATATGGAAGAAAAATAAAAAGTGAGCTGAATAATGATGAACCATTATTTTTACATTGGAAGACAAGTAGGACCAGCTATTACAGTGGCCGGGGCACAGATGACAATTCAGGCAGTGCATCAGGCCATTCAAATGCAACAACAAGCACAAGTAGCGCAAATGATGCAGAGCCAGTATATGTCGTATTCACAGCTTCCTGTGCAAAGTATACATTATGATGTGTATCCAGCTGGTTTGTTTTCAATTCCATATGGTGCAACATACTTTTTATGAAAGAAAGCGACCGGTAAAAGAGTCGCTTTTTTTATATTCCACCTAACTTCATCCCAAGGAATGCGAAGATGATACCAATCATATAAGTAGCACTTAAATATAGAAATAGTACGCCAAATTTTTTGCGGCTGAAAAGCTGAACAGATTCTAATTTAAACGTTGAAAATGTAGTGAAGGCGCCCATAAATCCTGTGCCTAATAATAATTGCCAGCTTGTAGTTATCCCTTTGCCAATTATATATCCGAGTAAAAATGCTCCGGTTATATTAACGAGGAATGTAGCAATTGGAAATGAAGTTTTATTTCTTTCTTTAAACCAATTACTAATTGCAAATCGTGTAATGGCACCGAAGAATCCTCCTGTTGCTACTAATAAAGCGTTAATCATGATATTTCACCTTCCTCAAGGTGTTTTTGTAGTAAAAAATCTCCAAGTTTATAGCCAAGACCAGACATAATTAGACCGCCTAGCATACTGCATGATACATATAAAAATGCGATACCAAAATATGAATGATTGATTAACTGTATAGTTTCTACGCTGAATGTTGAAAATGTCGTAAATGAACCGATAAACCCGGTTCCAATTCCGGTAATAACCTCGGAGGATAAGATGTTTAACCGAGCGATATAGGTGGTTAGCAAAGCAAGTAAGAAACAGCCAATTAAGTTAATCGTTAATGTAGCGAGTGGTAATACATGATGCCAAAGCGTATCGATAGTAAAACCTAAATAATAACGGGAAAGAGCTCCGAATATACCAGCTATGCCAACAATAATATATTTCAATTTCTTCACCTCTCTAATAGTTTACTCAAAAAAAATAGACTCCTACCAGTAGTCATACTGGTAGGAGTCATTAGCTAATTCGCATTTACGGCGAACTCCATCGCCTATAAGTTCTATTTATAGTGTACTAAATATTATTTTGGATTACCAATAAATATGTTAACGAAAAGTAGGATCTGTATATTCTTTGAAGTTGGAATTTCTCTGTTGTGGATTGTAATTGCTTTACAGTCTTGTCTTCTTAAATGTTATGATTGAATTTCAAGATAATTGCAGTGAGAGAAACAACGATTATTTGTTAGCTAAATATAATGATATGAATTTTTCTTTATGGTAAAATATTTCTTGTGTCTTTAATCTATCTTTATTTAACTGAAAATACAGAAAAATAAAATGTTATTTTACAAAAAAAGGGGTCATGTGTTTTGAAGAAATTTTTAAAAATAGTATTAATATTTATTTTAATAGTAGCTGGTATTCTAGGTGGATTTTTAGCTTATATGACACTTACAAAAGAGCAGCCAGCGAATGTTTTAGACGTAAAGGTTGAAAATAACAAAGAGCGTGTACTGCAGCAAGGAAATGAATTTAAAGTTACAACATTTAATATTGGATATGCTGGATTAGATAAGGATCAAGACTTCTTTATGGACGGTGGAAAAGGTTCTGGTTCGAGTAGTAAAGAACAGACTGAAATAAACTTAAAAAATATGCTTTCATTTTTACAAAATGAGAATAGCGATTTTACATTGTTACAAGAAGTTGATATAAAATCCCACCGATCATTTGATGTAAATGAGCATGAGTTTTTGAAAAAAGGATTATCTGATTATGCTTCGTCATTTGGGAAGAACTACGATACTAAGTGGGTTCCTGTCCCAGTCACAAAACCGCTGGGATATGCTGAGGGCGGATTAAGTACATTTTCTAAATATACAGTTCAAACAGCAACGCGGTTCCAACTACCCGGAATGGAGCCTTGGCCGAAGCGTTTATTCGATTTAGATCGAGCGATTGTTGAACATAAAATCCCTGTTAATAATGGGAAGTATGTTAGGCTCGTAAATGTACATTTATCTGCTTATGATGAGGGCGGAAAAATTAGAAAGCAACAAGCAGAGTATTTAAAAGAATATATGAACAAGTGTTATCAAAATGGTGATTACGTAATATTAGGTGGGGATTGGAACCAGTTACTTTCTAATGTTCAATTAAGTGATCCTAAGTTTGTGAAAGAGCGCCCTGAATGGCTAGTAGAGTTACCAAAGGACTTTGCGGATGGAGGATTTCAATGGGCTGTAGATCCATCTGTTATGACGGTAAGGGATGATGTGAAGAAATATGTGGAAGATGAAAACTTTGTCACTATTATTGATGGATTTATGGTTTCACCGAATGTTGAAATTGTAAATGTACAAGGGAAAGACTTAAAGTTTGAAAATAGTGATCATAACCCAGTTAGTGCGGTATTTAAATTGAAATAATTGATGCGCGGGGCTTCATAGAATATCACCTAAAAAGAGCACAATAATGTGCCCTTTTTATACTTGGTAGGAATTTAATTGCTTTTCTCCGCGTTTTCTGCCAAGCTTAAGGAGAAAAATACTTCGAAGAAAGAAATATATAGGTGACACATATGATTGAAGTTAAGACTTCTGAACTTAGTGATGGAGAATTTAATAGAGGTGTATTTGCAACTCGTGATATTAAAAAGGGTGAGTTGATACACTCAGCACCAGTTATCTCTTATCCGAATGAACAGCATGAACACATTGAGAAAACGTTACTTGCTGACTACGCATTTGAGTATGGGGTAAATCATACGGCATTCCTTTTAGGATACGGCATGTTATTTAATCATGCATATAATCCGAATGCAACGTATGATATTGTCTTTGAGAATCATACGTTTAACTTCTTTGCTTACAAAGATATAAAAGCGGGAGAAGAGATTCTAATCAATTATAATGGTGAAGTTGATGACGATGAGCTATTATGGTTTGATAAGGAAAAAGAAGAGAACGAAAAATAATTTAATGAGTATAGAAAGGGCACATTCTGTGGGATGTGCTCTTTTTTTATGGATGTGAGTAAAGTAAAGATTACAAAATAATACCATTTTTCTTTCGTATGGTATAGTAAGATAATGAGGGATAGTGTTTTGTAAAAGTTATATATTTTACAATTTGTTGTCTATATAGTTACATGTCAAGTTTAGTAGCCTATTTGGGTTGCTTTATTACGCGATATATATTTTAATATGAGTGGCACCTCTTATAATGTAAGAGGTTTATAGGTGTCTCGAATTGATTTTAGGTACACTGTATCCACCACTTTAGGTTTATTTCATGTATGTGGGGATATTATGGGCCCGTGGATAGCGGGATAAAAAGATTATAGAAATAGAGGAATCGTAAAATGAATATGCAAGAGGTTTATAAATATTTAAGTACAGTATTGCCTGAAGGTCATGTGAAGCAAGATGAAATGCTGAAGAATCATACGCATATTAAAGTTGGCGGAAAAGCAGATGTGTTCGTTGCGCCTACAAATTATGTTGAAATTCAAGAAGTTATCAAGTATGCGAATCAACATAATATTCCAGTTACGTTTTTAGGAAACGGTTCGAATGTCATTATTAAAGACGGTGGTCTTCGCGGGATTACAGTAAGTTTAATTCATATTACAGGTGTTACTGTAACGGGGACAACGATTGTTGCGGGGTGTGGTGCAGCGATTATTGATGTGTCACGAATTGCATTGGATCACAATTTAACAGGACTTGAGTTTGCTTGTGGTATTCCAGGTTCAGTTGGTGGAGCGTTATATATGAATGCTGGTGCATATGGCGGTGAAGTAGCTTATGTATTAACAGAAGCAGTTGTAATGACAGGTGATGGAGAGCTATGCACTTTAACGAAAGATGCATTTGAATTTGGATATCGTAAGAGTGTATTTGCGAACAATCATTACATTATTCTTGAAGCGAAGTTTGAACTTGAAGAAGGTGTGCGTGAAGAAATCAAAGAAAAAATGGATGATTTAACGTTTAAGCGTGAATCAAAACAACCGTTAGAGTATCCTTCATGTGGTAGTGTATTTAAGCGTCCACCAAATAATTTTGCGGGTAAGCTTATTCAAGAATCAGGACTGCAGGGTAAGCGAATTGGAGGAGTGGAAGTTTCTTTAAAACACGCTGGATTTATGGTGAATGTTGATAACGGAACTGCGCAAGATTACATTGATTTAATTCATTTCGTACAAAAGACAGTTGAAGAAAAATTCGGTGTGAAATTAGAGCGAGAAGTAAGGATTATTGGAGAAGATCTACAGTAACCTTTGAAGAAAAAAACGTATAAAAGTATGAATTATTTCGAAATAACATTTGGATATTGTTGACAATTTGTTTTCGATTCAATATAATGGCTAATAATTTAACAAATAAAATATACGTTGAAAGAGCCCAGTAGCAGTTTGTCACTGTTATCAAAGAGAGCTAGGGGTTGGTGGAACCTAGCACAAACAAACTTGTGAATTACACTCTGGAGTATCTTAGGTAATGCTAAGCGGAATAGCAATCGATATTATTGCTAAGAGTGGTATGAATAGCTATGCTATTTATGCAAACTGGGTGGTAACACGGTGAATAATCGTCCCTATGTCTATCGTAGACATAGGGACTTTTTGTTTTTAAAAAATAAGGGGGATGACAAAAGATGAATATTATTGATGAATTAGAATGGCGCGGTGCTGTGAATCAACAGACAGATGAAGAAGGTTTACGTAAGTTAGTAGAAGAGAAAAAGATTTCACTATACTGCGGAGTGGATCCGACTGGCGATAGTATGCATATCGGACATTTGATTCCTTTTATGATGATGAAGAGATTCCAATTAGCTGGCCATCATCCTGTTATTTTAATCGGCGGGGCAACAGGAACAATTGGTGATCCGAGTGGTCGTCAATCAGAGCGCCAATTGCAAACGTTAGAAGTAGTCCAGCATAATGTAGATGCGTTAACAGCGCAAATGAAAAAGCTATTTGATTTCGGCGGGAATAGCGAAGTGAAGATGGTAAATAACTATGACTGGACACATAAAATAAACATTATCGAGTTTTTACGTGATTACGGAAAAAACTTTAGCATAAATAGCATGTTAGCAAAAGATATTGTCGCAAGTCGTTTAGATACAGGAATTTCATTTACAGAGTTCACGTACCAAATTTTGCAAGCAATGGACTTCCATCATTTATACAAAGAAGAAGATGTTCAATTACAAATCGGTGGTAGTGATCAATGGGGAAATATTACGAGCGGTTTAGATTTAATTCGTAAATTAGAAGGTCATGAGGCGAAAGTATTCGGATTAACGATTCCATTATTATTAAAATCAGATGGTACGAAGTTTGGTAAATCAGCAGGTGGTGCTATTTGGCTTGATCCGGAAAAGACAACAGCGTTTGAATTTTACCAGTTCTGGGTGAATACAGATGACCGTGATGTAATTAAATACTTGAAATACTTTACGTTCTTAACGAAAGAGAGAATTGATGAATTAGCAGCGAAGGTAGAAACAGAGCCTCATAAACGTGAAGCGCAAAAAGTATTAGCAGAAGAAATGACGAAATTCGTTCATGGAGAAGAGGCATTTTTGCAGGCTGTGAAAATTACAGCTGCGTTATTTAGCGGAGATATTAAATCGTTAACAGCTGATGAAATTGAACAAGGATTTAAAGAGATGCCGACATTTGAGTCTTCAAAAGAGACGAAAAACATTGTAGAGTGGTTAGTTGATTTAGGAATTGAACCTTCTAGACGTCAAGCGCGTGAAGATATTAATAATGGGGCTATATCTATGAATGGTGAAAAAGTAACGGATGTAGGCGCTGATGTTACTGTAGAAAATTCATTTGATGGAAGATTTATTATTATTCGCAAAGGGAAGAAGAACTACAGCTTAGTGGAATTAGGAGAATAGTTCTTGTGAAAGAGTGGAAGTAGGGAAGATATCTACTTCTGCTCTTTTCATATACACAATTTCGACACAAAAAAGTCAGTATATTTTGATAATTAAAGAGGGTTATATTATTCTTTTGCCGAATAAATAAGTTAGAGAAAATTACGGATAAAAATAGCCCGAACCATGCAGGGCATGATTCGGGCTTATATTCAGATTAGTAAGCTAAGCTGAATAGACCTTTAATGTGTGATAAGTAACGAACGTTACTTGCTTCTTTCATTAATGATGCTGGTAAACCTTTAAGTGGAGTATTGCTTGCTCCGATTGTAGCAACAGCATCTTTACGTCCTAGACTAGCAAGTGTTCCAGAGTTGATAGGTGCGAACTCTTCGAATGCTTTGCCTTCTAGTGCTGCGTATAAGTTGTATCCAATTAACTCACCCATTTGCCAAGCGATTTGTGCAGTTGGTGGGTATGGACGACCGTCTGCAGCGAAGACAACAGCGCTATCTCCAGCAACGAATACGTCTTTGTGAGAAGTAGATTGTAGGTGCGCATCAACTGTTGCACGACCGCGGTTTACTTCAAGACCTGATTCACCAATTAATGGGTTACCTTGTACGCCGCCTGTCCAAACGAATGTGTTAGCAACGATTTTTTGACCGTCTTTTAAGTCGATTTCATTACCAGCAACGTTTGTTACAGGAAGACCTGTTAAGAATGTAACACCGCGTGCTTCTAAGCTAGCAGTTGCACGTTCGATTAAGTGGTCTGGTAATACTGGAAGGATTTTCGGACCTGCTTCAACAAGAAGAAGTTTAACTTCTTTTGGATTTACGCCGTGGCTTTTTGCAAGTTTAGGCATAATGTCAGCAAGCTCACCAACTAGCTCAACGCCAGTTAATCCGCCACCACCGATTACGATTGTAGCATCAGCTTCGTTTTTCGTTTTCGCGTATTCACGAATACGGTCTTCAACGTGTTTGTAGATTTTGTTTGCATCAGCAGCAGATTTTAATACCATGCTGTTTTCTTCTAGTCCTGGAATACCGAAGTAAGCAGTTTTACTTCCTAAAGCAACTACAAGTGCATCGTAAGATAGCGTAGTGCCACCAGCTAGTTTGATTTCTTTGCTATCAACTGAGAATGACTCAACTGTTGCAATTTTAAGATCGATGTCTTTACCTTTGAAAAGCTTTGTAAGTGGCATTGCAATTGCTTGCTCAGCAACGTTACCAGCTGCAAGGCGGTGTAGTTCAGTGATGATTTGGTGTGTTGGATATTGGTTGATCACTGTAACTTGTGCTTCTGATTTGCTGTAGTATTTACGTACGTTTAAAGCGGCAAGAAGACCGCCATAACCAGCGCCTAAGATGACAATTTGTTTTGACATAGTATGTTATCCCCCGTCTTTACTAATTGTTGTTATAAGTTAAATTATTTATTATTACGTTCTGCACTAACTTGAAGGTATGCGTTCACAAAGCGGAACATTTTTTGTGCTTGTGGGTCTTTTAGTAATTTTAATAGACCGAACAGGCCGATAACTTCGTTGCTTTCATCAGCACGATCTTTCGCTTCGATAGCAGTTGCAGCCATGCTTTTCACTGTATCTTTTACAGGTTCTACAAGTTCTTGGATTGCACTAACAGTGTCGTTTTTTAATACTTCATCAGTAGCAACAGTTTGAGCGAAGTCATAAGACTTAGTTAAAATGTTAACAAGCTCAGTTAATTTTGGAAGCTGCTCTACTAGTGTTGTTAATGATTCTTGTACCTCAGGTTTTAACAACTGATCAAGTACATCAAGTTGTCCTTGGCTAGCAGAAATTTGTACAGTTTCTTGTTCTGGCTTTGTTTGAGTCATAGTTTCTGGCATCTCCAATTCTCCTTTACGATAGCAATACTTTTATTTTTGATAGGCAAGATAGTAAACGGTTATGAAACTTTATACAAAGTTTCACAAAACACAATAAAATGCCTTTAAATTTATGACAGCAAGTAGGCTGAAAACATAAATTTAAAACCATAACGTCTTACCTATTATTTATGAACTGTCCGATACATGGCTTGTCCGCATAATGGAAAGTTCCCTTATCGGAAAGTGTATATAATATATATCCTATATTATATACTATATACACGTATGTTAACATAAAAATGATTCCTAATTATTTGATATTGAGCCTGTAACCTAGTAATGGCAAGGAATGAAAGCGCATAAATTATTTTATCTATCTTAAAAATGTACCTATATATAAATGGAAAAAGGAAAAAACGGACAAATTTATGTTCATTTTTTCCTTTTTTTATTGTTCATCCTCTGTAAGTAGCATTGATGTGTTGCCGCTTTTTTCAAGATGGCATTCGCCCCAAGTACAAAGAGAATCGAGAATGGATTCTAAAGACCATCCGTAGTCAGTAAGAGAATATTCTACTTTTGGCGGTACTTGATTGTATACCTTTCTTTGAATAACTCCGTCTTCTTCTAACTCACGTAATTGCTGTGTTAACATCTTTTGTGTAATACCAGGCATTAACCGTTTTAGTTCACTCGTTCTCTTCGTACCTTTCGTTAAGTGGCAAAGAATAACGACTTTCCATTTGCCACCGATAACCTCTAAAGTCGCCTCAACAGGAATATTATATTTCTTCATATGAAAATCTCCTTTGATGAATGTGAATTTCAGTTCTTCAACAAAAGAAGCTAAATAAGTTAAATGTTACTTTTTAGTGCCTATAGCACTTTAAAGTACGTACTTTTTATCGTGTTGAATATGTTTCATAATAGCATACGTAAGAGGGAAATGAGTAGTACGGTACTAAAAAGTGCCTATGTTACTTTTTGGTACCTATCGTACTTTAAAGTGCGTTCTTCAAAAAAAGAGTGAAGCCATTCATAATAGCATTTATGAGCAGTAAAGTTATTTTTGTAGAAGATAAAAAGGCCTTTTTATCACACTATTATGATTGGATTTCTCGTATTAAGGAGGAGTTCAATTGAATTCATATACAGTATCTTCTTCGGCTGTTCAGACGAATCGAAGAAGTATGTTTGCTTTATTAGCGCTAGCAATTAGTGCGTTTGGAATTGGTACAACCGAGTTTATTAGCGTCGGTTTATTACCATCTATTTCGGAGGATTTACATGTTTCTGTTACAACAGCGGGTTTAACCGTTTCTTTATACGCGTTAGGAGTAGCATTCGGTGCTCCTGTTTTAACTTCGCTAACTGCTAGTATGTCGCGAAAGACGTTATTAATGTGGATTATGATTGTCTTTATTATCGGTAATGGAATTGCAGCGGTAGCAACGAGTTTTACTGTGTTACTTATCGCGAGGGTTGTCTCTGCATTTGCGCATGGCGTTTTTATGTCGATCGGATCCACAATTGCGGCTGCACTTGTACCAGAGAATAAACGTGCTAGTGCAATAGCATTTATGTTTACTGGTTTAACCGTTGCGACGATTACAGGTGTACCAATTGGAACGTTTATTGGTCAACAATTTGGCTGGAGAGCATCATTTATGGTAATTGTAGTAATTGGAATCGTTGCCTTAATCTCAAACAGCATGCTAATTCCGTCTAACTTAAAAAAGGGTACACGAGTATCATTTCGTGATCAATTCAAACTTATCACGAACGGAAGACTCTTACTTGTTTTCGTCATTACTGCATTAGGATACGGAGGAACATTCGTAACATTTACGTATTTATCTCCGCTATTACAAGAAGTAACAGGATTTAAATCGAGTACCGTTACAATCATTTTGTTAGTGTACGGGATTGCAATTGCGATTGGGAATATGGTCGGTGGAAAATTATCGAATCATAATCCAATTCGAGCACTATTTTACATGTTCTTTATTCAAGCAATTGTATTATTCGTACTAACATTTACAGCGCCGTTTCAAGTAGCGGGGCTTATCACAATTATTTTTATGGGGTTATTCGCGTTTATGAATGTTCCAGGACTACAAGTATATGTCGTTATTTTGGCTGAACGATTCGTACCGAGCGCTGTCGATGTGGCATCAGCAATGAATATCGCAGCGTTTAACGCAGGGATTGCCCTCGGTGCTTATTTAGGCGGTATTGTAACGAACTCGTTAGGGTTAATTCATACAGCTTGGGTAGGCGGCATTATGGTAGTAGGCGCTGTTATTTTAACAGCTTGGAGTATGGCATTAGAAAAAAGAGATCAAGCAAAATAAAGGAGAGAAAATAAAATGAAACATTTACAAAGTAAAACAGTATTGCATAACGGTGTAGAAATGCCTTGGTTCGGTTTAGGTGTGTTTAAAGTAGAAGATGGACCAGAACTTGTAGAGGCTGTGAAGTCGGCGATTAAAGCTGGATACCGCAGTATTGATACAGCGGCGATTTATGGAAATGAAAAAGCAGTAGGTGAAGGAATTCGCGCTGGTATAAAAGAAGCAGGAATTTCTCGAGAAGATTTATTCATTACTTCAAAAGTGTGGAATGCAGATCAAGGATATGAAACGACACTTGCTGCATATGAAGAGAGCTTAAAAAAATTAGAACTAGATTATTTAGATTTATATCTTGTTCATTGGCCTGTTGAAGGGAAATATAAAGATTCGTGGAGAGCGTTAGAAACACTTTATAAAGAAGAACGCGTGCGTGCAATTGGCGTAAGTAACTTCCAAATCCATCATCTGAAGGATGTAATGGAAGGTGCGGAAATTAAGCCGATGATTAACCAAGTAGAGTATCACCCGCGTTTAACGCAGAAAGAACTACAAGCTTTCTGTAAAGAACAAAGTATCCAAATGGAAGCATGGTCACCACTTATGCAAGGTCAGTTATTAGATAATGAAACATTACAAGAAATTGCAGACAAACACGAAAAAACAACAGCTCAAATCATTTTACGTTGGGATCTTCAAAATGAAGTTGTAACGATTCCGAAATCAACGAAAGAACACCGCATTATTGCAAACGCAGATATTTTCAATTTTGAGCTAACAAAAGAAGATATGGAAAAGATTGATGCTTTAAATGAAAACCACCGCGTCGGTCCAGATCCGGATAACTTTGATTTCTAATAGAGGTAAGTTCAAAGAGTGCAAAAAGTTTGCGCTCTTTTTTATTTTGTCTATGCATAAAAAAATGTTCTAACTAAATAATAAACAGTAGTAAATTTGTTATTTTATAAGGGGTTGTAGACATGAATATAAAACGATCGTTCAAGATAATGGCCACTTTTTTGAGTGTTTTATTTGTATTTGCGAACTTATTATTCCCACTTCAAAAAGCATTCGCAGAAGTTATGGACCATACGAAGTATCAAATGGATTGGAGTTACAGTAGGTCAAAGAAGAAACCAATTCGAACAGAGCTTATTAAAACAGCAGATGGAAAAATTGCTTTTTGCTTAAATGTAGATTTAAAATCGCCAAGTGGTCAAGATTTACCTGAAATGGGTAAAGTGGATATTAACGTGTACCGCGTACTATTAAACGGATACCCACAAAAGAGTCCGCAAGAATTAGGTGTTTCTGATTGGAGAGATGCACATTACGCAACGCAGCTTGCGGTGTGGAATGCGTTAAAACAAATTGATATTAATGATTTAGATTTCCGTAATAAAAATGTAGAAAAAGTAACGAAAGATATAGTTGCAAAAGCAAGTGCTAGTGAAGAACTACAAGAAATTACGATGAGTGTAACTCCTACAGAAGAACAAGAAGCAGTATTAAAAGATGAGTTTTTTGAAACTGGTTTATATACAGTGCAAACAAACGCTAAAAGTGGAACTTATAAAGTACAAGCAACTGGCGCACCAGAAGGCGCGAAGTTCGTAAATGAAAAAGGCGAGGCAAAAACAGAATTTAATGTAGGAGAGAAATTCCGCATTTTAATTCCGAAACAAACGCCAGCGGGTGGATTTAGCTTTAAAGTATCAGGCAATTTAACGAAATTACAAGGAATTGCACATAAAGGTACACCGACTATTCAAAATGCGGTTGTATTACTTGAGCGTAGTGAAGAGAAAACAAGTCCAGAATTAGCTGTAAGTTGGAAAAAAGCAAATGGTCATGATAATAAACCAAATAAACCAAATAAACCAAATAAACCAAATAAACCCTATACACCAAATGAACCACATAAACCGAATCAATATAACAGATGATGAAAAAAGCTCGTAAACACTATGTTTACGAGCTTTTTTTATTACTCAGCTTCAGAAACAACTGTGAAGCGTTCGTTTACATGTTTTGGATTTTCGATTTCATCAAGTGCTGCTACTGCAAAATCTTCGTAACTTACGTAGCTATCACCTTTTGCGTTAACAAGAAGGTTGTCCTTACCAGCTTTGTAAGAGCCAGTGCGTTTTCCTAATGCGAATAGTGCAGAAGGGCTGATGAATGTCCAAGTAATATCATTTGTTTGTTGTAAGATTTCTAAGTTTTTACCTTGGTTTTGAGCAGTTGCAAGGTATTCATTTGGGAAACCTGGTGTATCAAATACACGTGTTGTTTTTTCTTCGTCTACAAATAAGCTACCAGCGCCGCCGACTACAAGTAATTTCGTATTAGGTGCACCTTTCATAGCTTCAATTAGTACATTTCCTGCATCTACATGAAGATGTTCTTGTCCTGCTGGAGCGCCGAATGCATTTACAACTACATCAAATGCTCCTAGGTCGTTAGATGTAAGAGAGAATACATCTTTTTCTAAAACTTCTACGTTTTCTTCTGTAATTTTTGCAGCATTTCTTACAATTGCAGTTACTTCGTGACCGCGATCTAATGCTTCTTTTAAAATACGACTTCCAGCTTTTCCGCTTGCTCCGATAATTCCGATTTTCATAATGAATCCCTCCAAAGTGTTTTGTTAAAGTGTGTATGTGAAAATGAATGAATTTAGTGTAATTACGATTGTTACAACTCGATGTAATCATTATAGTTACAGGTTTATGGTTTTGTCAATGGTGTTGTTTATGAAATTATTTTTTTATTTTAGTATGCGCAGCTAGTGAAAGTAGAGTCAGAAAAGAGCATTGTATTTGCAGGTGGACCCTAATATTTGGAAGTTGTAAGGTGTCGAAAAATGTTGATTTTTGAATATTTTTTGAATATAATTCGATTTATGAATAAAAGGGGGGGCATTATATGAATATTTTAGAACAATTTGTTTCATCGACGAATACAATTCTTTGGTCATATATTCTTATTGCAATGTTAATTGGTTTAGGTCTTTATTTTTCTATTAAATTAAAATTTGTACAAATTACTCATTTAGGGGAAATGATTCGATTAATGAGTGATGGATTAACTGGAAAGACACGTAAGAAGGGCAGTGTATCTTCTTTCCAAGCTTTTTGTATGAGCTCAGCAGCTCGTATTGGAATCGGGAACTTAGCTGGTGTAGCGTTAGCTATTTCTATGGGAGGACCAGGAGCAGTATTTTGGATGTGGGTTATTGCGATTATCGGGGCGTCTTCAAGTTTCGTAGAAAGTACGCTTGCGCAAATTTATAAAATAAAAGATGGCAGTGGCTTCCGTGGTGGTCCTGCTTATTATATGGAAAAAGGTTTAAATAAACGTTGGATGGGAATTTGGTTCTCTATCCTTATTACAATTAGTTACGGTTTAATTTTCAACTCAGTACAAGCAAATACAGTTACATTAGCATTTAAAAATGCATTTGGTATTGAGCGTTATGTTGTAGGGATTGTACTTGCGGTATTGGTTGGGGTTATTATTTTTGGTGGTGTGAAAAGTATTGCGCGTATGTCAGAAATGATTGTTCCGCCGATGGCAATTGTTTATATTGCAGTAGCTATTTTCGTTGTTATTAAAAATTATTATTTAATACCGGATATGTTTACAGAAATCTTTAAAGGTGCATTTGGTTTAGATTCAGCTGTAGGTGGCGGTATTGGTGCTGCGATGAAGTTTGGTATTCAGCGCGGATTATTTGCGAATGAAGCAGGTATGGGTAGTGCACCGAATGCGGCTGCAACAGCGGATGTAACACATCCAGCTAAACAAGGATTTATTCAAACAATTGGAGTATTAGTAGATACATTTTTAGTATGTACATCAACAGCATTTATCGTACTATGTTCTGGTGCATATAAAGCAACAAATTTAGAAGGTATTGAACTAACGCAAAATGCATTAAGCTCACAAATTGGCCCATGGGCAAGTAGCTTCTTAGCGATTATTATCTTCCTATTTGCATTTAGTTCACTTCTAGGAAACTACTATTATGGTGAAACGAATATTGAATTCATTAAACAAAGTAAAACTTGGTTAACAATTTACCGTATTGCGGTAGTGGGAATGGTATTATTCGGTTCTGTTGCGACACTTCAAGTTGTATGGAATATGGCAGACTTATTTATGGGATTAATGGTAATCACAAATTTAATTGCGATTACGCTTCTTGGTCGATTTGCGTATGCTGCGTTGGCAGACTATGTAAGACAAAAGAAACAAGGGAAAGATCCGGTCTTCACCGCAGATTCTATTCCTGGCTTAACGAACACAGAGTGTTGGGATAAGCCAGCGGTAACAGATAAAGAAAAAGCAGTGTAATGAAAAGGCGAGCATCGAGATGAATTCGATGCTCGTTTTTTTATTGTAATAAGAATCTGGAGGGTAAAAAGTGATAAGGAATCACTTTTCATTATTTGTAGAAATTAAATGCAGAAATGATGGATTGGATCCAAATAATGCGTACGCTAGTTACCGTTGTACATTATAGAAAAAACATATATGTCACATGAGTTAACATTTCTATGTAATAAAACCTAACATCTTTTGTCGAAAATTCTTGATTACCAAAAGTTTTTAGAATATAATTTTCTTATTGTTAGGAAGAGGGGGCAATACAAGTATGGATTTTTTAACTAATGTAATTGGGGATATAAATAATGTCCTTTGGTCATATATCATTATTGCGATGTTAATTGGATTAGGACTTTACTTTTCGTTTCGTGTGAAATTTGTTCAAATTCGTTACTTCGGAGAAATGATTCGCCTACTTGGGGACGGGGCGAGTTCAAAGACAAGAAAAGCGCAAAAAGAAAAAAGTGGTGTATCATCATTCCAAGCATTTTGTATGAGTACAGCTTCTCGTGTAGGGACTGGTAACTTAGCTGGTGTAGCTATTGCAATCTCAGCAGGTGGTCCAGGTGCTGTATTTTGGATGTGGTTAATCGCGGTAATTGGGGGTGCTTCTGCATTTGTAGAGAGCACATTAGCGCAAATTTATAAAGTAAAAGATGGGAATGCATTCCGCGGTGGCCCGGCGTATTATATGGAAAAAGGCTTGAAGAAACGCTGGCTAGGGGTTGTCTTCTCTGTTCTAATAACAGTGAGTTTCGGATTGATTTTCAATGCCGTGCAGTCAAACACAGTAGCGGCAGCTTTTGATGGCGCATTTAAAATGGATAGTAGACTTGTGGGTCTGTTTATGGCTGGTTTACTTGCAATCATTATTTTCGGCGGAGTGAAACGAATTGCTCGCGCGGTTGAAATGATTGTTCCGGTAATGGCAATTATTTATGTAGCAGTGGCATTATTTGTTGTTGTAACAAACATTACGGCAATTCCGCATGTATTTAAAGAGATTTTCTTACATGCTTTCGGAATTAAAGAAGTAGTGGGCGGGGGATTAGGAGCTGCGATTTTACTAGGAGTAAAACGTGGATTATTTTCAAATGAGGCTGGTATGGGTAGTGCGCCGAACGCAGCTGCGACTGCAAACGTAACACATCCAGTTAAACAAGGTTTCATTCAAACTTTAGGGGTATTTACAGATACATTATTAATTTGTAGTTGTACAGCATTTATCATTCTTTTATCAGATGTACCGGGTGCAGCTGATCTAAATGGAATTCAATTAACGCAGCAGGCGTTAAGTCAGCATATCGGACCATGGGCATCTATATTTGTAGCAGTTGCAATCTTCTTGTTTGCATTCAGTTCATTGGTAGGTAACTACTACTATGGTGAAACAAATATTGAATTTTTAAATGGAAGTAAAGTTCTATTAAATGTTTATCGAATTGCGGTACTTGGTATGGTTATGTTAGGTTCTGTAGCAACAATTCAAATTGTTTGGGACTTAGCAGATTTATTCATGGGTATTATGGCTGTTATTAACTTAGTTGCAATTGTATTCCTTTCAAAGTACGCTTTCGCGGCATTATCAGATTACGTAAAGCAAAAGAAACAAGGAAAAGATCCAGTCTTTTATGCGGAGTCTATTCCAGGTTTAAACAATACAGAGTGCTGGGACAAGCCAGCAGTAGCAGATAAAGAAAAAGCTGTATAATACAAAAGGAACGAGCATCAGAGAAATTTGATGCTCGTTTTTTTTGTAGTAATAAAATAAGGAGAGAGGTAAAAGACGAACATTAATGAGCATTTTATAATAAAATGTAATTTTTTTAAAGAAAAATGCAGATGTGAGTTGTAATTTGTGTTAGAATGGTTAATGGCTTTAGAATAAGAGATTAGACGACTTTTTATAATCATTTCTATGGTTTTAGGGGTAAATGGAAAGTTCGGTTTATTTCGTATTTCTAATGGTCAGACGTTCAACATTAAAGAAGAGTTAAATGGAGGATTTTATTAATGAAGTTTGTTATGTTTCTTGTAGGATTACTTGTTGTATTCGTACTCGGTTTTCTTATAAGTTCTGATCGTAAGAAGATTAAGTATAAACCAATCGCGATTATGCTTGTTATTCAGCTAGCGTTAACGTATTTCTTATTAAATACGCCAATTGGTTATATTTTAGTAAAAGGAATTTCAGATGGATTTGGAGCACTTCTTGGATATGCGGAATCTGGAATCGTTTTCGTATTTGGTGGTCTTGTTAATAAAGGAGAGGTTTCATTCTTCTTAACAGCTTTATTACCAATCGTATTCTTTGCAGTGTTAATCGGAATTCTGCAACACTTTAAAATTTTACCGATATTTATTCGTGCTATTGGTACTATGCTAAGTAAAGTAAATGGTTTAGGAAAATTAGAATCATATAATGCAGTAGCGGCTGCAATTGTTGGACAAGCAGAAGTATTTATTACAGTAAAAGATCAATTAAGTAAAATCCCCAAACATCGTTTATATACACTATGTGCATCTTCCATGTCGACAGTATCGATGTCGATCGTTGGTTCTTATATGAAAATGATTGAGCCAAAATATGTAGTAACAGCACTTGTATTAAATTTATTTAGTGGTTTCATTATTATTCATATTATTAATCCGTACGATATTACGGAAGAAGAAGATACACTGAAGTTAGAAAATAAGAAAAAACAGTCGTTCTTTGAAATGTTAAGCGAATATATTATGCTTGGTTTCACGATTGCGATTACGGTAGCAGCAATGTTACTTGGTTTCGTAGCATTAATTACAGCAATCAATAGCTTGTTTGATTCAGTGTTCGGTATTACATTCCAAGCTATTCTAGGATATATTTTCTCTCCATTAGCATTCGTAATGGGAATCCCGCAATCAGAAATGGTAACGGCGGGACAAATTATGGCAACGAAATTAGTATCGAACGAATTTGTTGCGATGCTTGATCTAGGAAAAGTAGCTAGTGATTTATCAGCTCGTACAGTCGGTATTCTTTCTGTATTCCTTGTATCATTTGCAAACTTCTCATCTATCGGAATTATTGCAGGTGCAACGAAAGGGATTGATGAAAACCAATCAAACGTTGTTTCATCATTCGGATTACGACTTGTATACGGTGCGACATTAGTAAGTCTTTTATCGGCGATTATCGTTGGTGTTATGTTATAAAAAGGATGGCCCTAGCTCATAGCTAGGGCTATTTTTTATAGTGAATTTACATAAAAAAACCAATCAGTTAGGAATATATTAACATATAAAAATCTTTTAAAATTTATATTGCATTTCAATTAGATAACGCTTACAATTTGATTTGTAGGTGGTATCCATTTCAGACGTTAAATACGGTAGAAAAGAAGAGACTACCTGTTATAAATTGCAATTTATGTAAACGCTTACTGATTTTAGAAGACAGTTCAAAATATTTTAAGGGTTCATATTTTTTTAACACCAATAGTCAGACGTCATTCGTTATACGACTGATAACTCATGGAAGTGGAGGATTCACATATGAAGTTAGTAATGTTTCTAGTCGGTTTACTTGTAGTATTTGTACTAGGGTTTCTTATAAGTTCAGATCGTAAGAAAATTAAATATAAACCAATTGCAGTTATGCTTGTCATTCAATTGGTACTTGCGTATTTCTTACTAAATACAAAGGTCGGATTTGTATTAGTAAAAGGGATTGCAGATGGATTTGGAGCTATTTTAAAATTTGCGGAAGCTGGGGTTAATTTCGTATTTGGTGGTCTAGCAAATGATGGACAAGCACCATTCTTCTTAACAGTATTATTACCAATTATTTTCTTAGCAGTACTAATTGGGATCTTACAACATATAAAAATTTTACCGATTATCATTCGTGCAGTCGGTTTCGTATTAAGTAAAATTAACGGTTTAGGAAAACTTGAATCATATAACGCAGTAGCAGCGGCAATTGTCGGCCAAGGTGAAGTATTTATTACAGTAAAAGATCAATTAAGTAAATTACCAAAAAATCGTTTATACACACTTTGTGCATCTTCAATGTCAACAGTATCGATGTCAATCGTTGGTTCTTATATGAAGATGATTGATCCAAAATATGTAGTAACAGCACTTGTACTAAACTTATTTAGTGGATTCATTATCATTCATATTATTAATCCATATGATGTGAGCGAAGAAGATGACATTTTAGAATTACAAGAAGATAAGAAACAAACATTCTTTGAAATGTTAGGCGAATATATTATGCTAGGGTTCTCTATCGCTGTAACAGTAGCGGCGATGTTAATCGGTTTCGTAGCATTAATTACAGCAATTAACGGTGTGTTCGATTCAATTTTCGGAATCACATTCCAAAGCATTTTAGGATATATCTTCTCGCCATTAGCATTCGTAATGGGCATTCCAACATCAGAAATGCTAACAGCAGGACAAATTATGGCAACGAAATTAGTAACGAACGAATTTGTTGCGATGCTTGATCTAGGAAAAGTAGCTGGTGAGTTATCAGCTCGTACAGTAGGTATTTTATCAATCTTCCTTGTATCATTTGCGAACTTCTCATCTATCGGAATTATCGCAGGTGCAACGAAGAGTATCGATGGAAAACAATCAAACGTTGTATCTTCATTCGGATTAAAACTTGTATACGGTGCAACGTTAGTAAGTATATTATCAGCGGTTATCGTTGGGGTTATGCTTTAATAAATAACAAAGAAGTCGTTTATCTCTCACTTAGGGAGGATAAACGACTTTTTGTTTAACTTGCTTTATCCAAGTCTTTTTTAAACCGTGGTCTCTCTAAATAAGTTCCCAGTCTCCACACATATTCCACAGGCCCCATTCGGTATTTCTGTAGCCAATAGGTACTAACGAATAATTGAATCGTATAAATTCCAATGGTTAAAAGAATACCAAAGAAATAGCCAATTTTACCATATAAGCCAAATCCATATGCGTAAAAAATAGTTGTTGTGATAATAGATTGCGCTAAGTAATTACTAACCGACATTTTTCCCATGTTCGCCATGTATGCTAGTAAATGCGCTACCTTTTTGTAATGGAATAATAAAATAATCGTGCTTCCGTAAAAGAAGGTCATGGTTACTGGTGTAAGACTATCTTGTAACATAATTAAAATCGGATGTTTCACGAATATAGCTAAGATTTTAATTGTAAAAGAGAAAATCCCAGTGATAAGCCAAATTTTTTTAACAGTAGGTATATGTTGATCGACCTCAAATAGCCAGCCCTTTTTCCCCACATACATTCCGAGTAAGAAAAGTGGAGACATAAAAATTATTGCGAAAACTGATATGAAAACTAATCCGAATACACCGTTAATCCCCATATAATCAAAAGGATTTTCAGTTAGTCTAAAGTTGACATGATCCATATAGCTTCCAGTCTCATGGACCTTATGTTCCTTTTCGGTATAAGGTGCGAGATCATCATAGGGGTTCGATGTTGATTCCGATTGGTAAGATGCGAGCATAATGAGTGCTAGTAAAATAGATGCCCAAATGAGCAATGTTTTCGGTTTTCGATTGATGAACATCATTAAGAAAATCCCGATAACCCCGTAGGCAAATAAAATATCTCCCTCCCAAACAAAGGTGCCGTGAATGTAGCCTAGTAGTAAAAGAATGATAATACGTCTTATGTATGTGGGGAAGAATTTTTTTCCTTTCGCAATAATACTTTTTTGCAACAAAATAATACTAAGACCAAATAAAAAAGAGAATAGGGACATGAAATTGTGGGTGCCGAAAAATTGAATAAACCAATTAGCACCTTCATCAAGTTTTCCAAATATGTAAGTTGGTTTTTCACTGGCGAAGAATCCAAATTGAATTAAGGTCATATTGACAAGTAAAATACCAAACAAAGCGAAACCACGGATTGCATCAACAGCTTCTACACGCTGATTCATTTTTTCTCTCCTCGTATATTATTTTATCCCGCATTAACGAGCAGTAAGACTCCCACCTCAAAATTCGGCTGGAGCAAAGAAGTTAGGTGGGAGATCAACTGCCCGTAAACGCCCGATTGGTTCAACTAATAATCAGTGGGGGATGAACAAAACCCCACTGATTAAAGTTTCACTTTATATTGAAAATAATACCATTTCCTTATTGGTACTATGTCAAATACAAGGAAATTTAAGGTGATTTTAAGCTAGAGAGAAAATAAAAAAATCACCTTAATACATTCATTAAGGTGATCAAAATATTATTCAGCTGGAGGCGTAAAAGTACGTTTCTCTAATTCAGCATCTAGCATAAACAGTGCGTTTGAATCGCTTGTAATACGTTTTAATTTTTGGATGATGCTATCGAATGAAGCTTCTTCTTCTACTTGCTCGTCAACGAACCATTTTAAGAAGGTAATTGTTGCGTGTTCACGCTCATCCCACGCAATATCAGATAAGTTGTAAATGCGCTTCGTTACTTCACGCTCGTGCTCAAGTGCGACTTCAAAAGCATTCAATACAGACTCATATTCGTTATTAGGATGATCAAACCCAGTAATAATAGCGCGCTCACCACGGTCATTAATGTAGTTGTAAAGTTTCATTGCGTGGAAACGCTCTTCTTCAGCTTGTACAAGGAAAAAGTTAGCGAATCCATCGTAGCTTTCCGCTGTACAGTAAGCAGCCATTGCCATATAAGCGTGGGCAGAGTAAAATTCAAAATTCATTTGTTCATTTAGTGCGTCGTGCAATTTTTTAGATAACATAAAATCCCCCTTATTATTTTGACAAGAACATTATATCACAATTGATAATATTCTCATTTAGATACTTCGAACCTTTTTGAAAGCTTTGTGACGTGTGTTTCCATAATGTCTTGTAAATCCAAATCATATTTTTGTGAAAGAATAATAAGATTAGATAGGACATCACCAAGTTCTTCTTTTAGTTCTTGTTTTAGCTCATCTTGTGTTTTTGTTTGTTCATCAGGGCGATCACGACCGATTTCAATTGCGCGAACAACGCGTGAAACTTCCCCAACTTCCTCAGTTAAGAAATTTAAGCGAATAAAGGAATTATACTGTGACCAGCTTCGTTTTTCGTAAAATTCCTCAACCCATCTTTGAAATGCGACGATATCCATTTCTTTCTCATCCCTTCAATATGTTGTACAATACCCATTGTATCATAACAATATATAGTTTCGAGGTGTAGGGATGAGAAAGATTTGTGTGTTTGCAGGTTCAAATTTAGGGGAGAGACCAGAATTTAAAGAGCAGGCAATAGAGTTAGGGAAAATATTTGTTGAGAACGATTATGAGCTTGTATACGGCGGTTCATGCGTTGGATTAATGGGAGAAGTGGCAAATGAAGTTCTTCGCCTAGGTGGACGTGTAACAGGTGTTATGCCGCGTGGTTTATTCCGTGGTGAAATTGTTCATACAGGACTAACAGAATTAATTGAAGTAGAAACGATGCATGAGCGTAAGGCGAAAATGGCAGAGCTTGCGCATGCTTTCATTGCATTACCAGGTGGATACGGAACGTTTGAGGAATTATTTGAAGTTGTATGTTGGTCACAAATTGGTATACATGATAAGCCAGTTGGTTTATTGAACATTAAAGACTTTTACGGACCAATTCTGCAAATGGTTGAACGCGCAGCTGAAGAAGGCTTTATGAACCCATCGAATAAAGAGTTAATCGTTTCAGCTGAGACGGCTGACGAATTAATTCATAAAATCCAAAATTACGAGCGTCCTGTTTTGGGGACTAAGTGGAAGCAATTATCATAGTGCATTTTTATAGTGGATTTTGGAAACACATGTCATTTTATCTTGAAAAGACATGTGTTTTTAATTTGGTTAAATATGTTAATGTTGCGATATAATGTTTTTTTGAAAAGGAGAAATAGATGGAGGAGTTTGTGTATTTACGTCCTGTTTTTAAAAGTATTTTAGCAGCATCTATTCTTGTTATGCTAATTATTTTAAGACAGAAGAAAGAGCTTATTAATGAGTTTTCACTTTGGTTTATTTCGGTATTGTGTATCGGTGTTTCGGCGATAACACTTGTTATGTTAGGATTTATTGCTGATGAGTATAGTTTAGGCGGAGATTTGCAGTCTTCTAATATGTTTATTGGGATTGTTTTGATAAGTGGTCTAAATTTCATTATTTACTATAAACGGAAATAACAAGGAAGGCATTCCATATTACTTTGGAATGCCTTTATCATTTTGATTACTTTGTTTTTTATATAGATTTTTGGAAGAACATGTAAATTCATTTTAAAAAGACATGTGTTTTTAATTTGGTTAAATATATTGATAGTGAGATGTGAAATCGTTGGAAGAGGGGAAGTAGATGGAGGTATGTTTTGCTGACTTAAAAAAAGAACATCTGAATAAAAGGTGAATAAGGAATTATTGAGTGACATAGAATTGTTCCGTTAAAGGGTCAGATTGTGGAAGATAGGGAATGTTTTTTATGAAGTTAATAGAGGTTTTTTTAATCGAAATCAGAATGAATTTTATAGATGTAATCCTTTGGGGATTTTTAATCAGCTATGTATCATAATCTAATCATTAAAATGAAAATTGGAGGAGAAATAATCATGGGGCATTCTGTATTAAAAATGTATGACTACCACTTATGGGCAAATGAAGTTATTTTAAATCGCTTAAAAGAACTACCGCAAGACATTTTCCATAAGGAAGTTAAGAGTGGTTTTTCTTCGGTGGCAAAAGTAATGTCTCACATATACCTCACAGATTTAGCCTGGCTTGAGATTATTTCTGGTAAAAGCATGAGTGATGCAATGGTACACACAGACCAATTGAAAGAACAGCTGGAAACAAAAAATATTGAGGAAATGGAAACTAGTTTTTATGAATTATCTAAACGATATAAAGAACTTTTAAGTAGTCAACAAGATTATGAAAAAGTGTTTGAGGTTGATAATCCATATGCTGGGCACCTGGATACGACGGTTTCTGAAACAATACTACACGTCGTCACCCACGGAGCATATCACCGTGGGAATATAGCCACAATGTTGCGGCAAATGGGGCATACCTCTGTTATGCAAGATTTTGGACTATTTCTATATTCAAAATGAATTCTTTTTATTTACCATAGAATATGGGTTTTTATGATGTTTTTTGGGACTGCTTTTATTAGTGGTTTAAGCTTAATTATGTAATATAGAATAAAGGCATTCCATATTATTTCGGAATGCCTTTATCACTTTTATTATTTTGTTTCTTATACAGGTACCAGCCACCCCAGCCACCACCAATTGCTACAACAACGAGGAAAGCATAGTCTTTAACCTCGACACGTATATTGAAAATATTAGCTATGAGTAAGAGAATCCCAACTGTTATTAACGCGAAAAATGCTCTAATTAAGTAGTCTTTCAACTGAACCACTCCCGTCATTTAAGTAGTAAATGATGAACTTGGAAAAGCTTTTTGGATCTAATTACTAAAGGGTGTTTCCTATATTTTAACATAAAAGAGATTGTAATATATTGATAAAAATAGTGGAGGGGAGTGCTATTTTTGTCGTGATTTGTCGGTAAGTCGATATATTGGAAAAATCGCTGATAAATTTGACGAAATCGCCGATATAATGCAAAAATCGCCGATAAATTTGATGGAATCGCTGATATAATTTCTGTGCGATTACCCCATAGAAAAAAGCGACTCTGAGCGAGTCGCTTGTGCTTTTAGTTGTATCCAGCTCCAGCGGCTAGAACAGTCGGTCATTTCGCGCCTTCCTGTGAGGCAAAAAGCGCCTCTACGTCAGGAGCTCCAATGCCCTCCTGTTCTGAGCGAGCCGCTTGTGCTTTTAGTTGTATCCAGCTCCAGCGGCTAGAATGTTCGGTGGCTTCGCTTTTTCCTGCGAGGCAAAGAGCGCCTCTACGTCAAAAGCTCCATCCTCCTCACATTCTGAACGAGCCGCTTGCGCTTTTAGTTGTATCCAGCTCCAGCGGCTAGAACAGTCGGTCATTTCGCGCCTTCCTGTGAGGCAAAAAGCGCCTCTTCGTCAGGAGCTCCAATGCCCTCCTGTTCTGAACGAGCCGCTTGTGCTTTTAGTTGTATCCAGCTCCAGCGGCTAGAATGTTCGGTGGCTTCGCTTTTTCCTGCGAGGCAAAGAGCGCCTCTACGTCAAAAGCTCCATCCTCCTCACATTCTGAACGAGCCGCTTGCGCTTTTAGTTGTATCCAGCTCCAGCGGCTAGAACAGTCGGTCATTTCGCGCCTTCCTGTGAGGCAAAAAGCGCCTCTTCGTCAGGAGCTCCAATGCCCTCCTGTTCTGAACGAGCCGCTTGTGCTTTTAGTTGTATCCAGCTCCAGCGGCTAGAATGTTCGGTGGCTTCGCTTTTTCCTGCGAGGCAAAGAGCGCCTCTACGTCAAAAGCTCCATCCTCCTCACATTCTGAACGAGCCGCTTGCGCTTTTAATTGTATCCAGCTCCAGCGGCTAGAACAGTCGGTTGTTTCACTCCTTCATTCGAGGCAAAAAGCGCCTCGGAATCAGGAGTTCCAACACCCTCCTGTTCTGAACGAGCCGCTTCCGCTTTTAATATATTATTGATTCAAGAATGCACGTAGCATCCAAGCGTGTTTTTCTAGTTCTGTGTAGATGCCTAGTAGTAGGTCAGATGTCATTTCGTCGTCAGATTCTTGAGCGATTTCCATGCCTTTTTTTAGTTCGACTAGCATCATTTCGTAGTCTTTCATGATTGCTTCGACCATTCCTTCTGCAGTTTCTCCGTAAGCTGCTTCTTGAATAGAAGATAGTTCTAAGTATTCTTTCATTGTTGCTACTGGTTTGCCGCCAATTGCTAAAATGCGTTCTGCAATTTCATCGATGTGAGTAGCTGATTCTGTGTAAAGCTCTTCAAATTTTTCATGTAGTGTGAAGAATTGAGGTCCTTTTACGTACCAATGGAAGTTGTGTAGTTTTGTAAATAAAACGCTCCAGTTTGCTACTTGTTTGTTTAATGCTTCGATTACTTGTGTATTCATTATGATCAATCTCCTCTTGAGTTATTATGTTATACGAATTACTAATTTATAATTATTATAATCTAGTAATTTGTATAAATCAACCCTTTTGTTGGAATTAATTTGAACAAATTATGAACTGTTGTATATAAAAACCCCCTATTACTGTGAAGTAATAGGGGGTTTTTAATGATATATAGCTCCAGCGGCTAGAATCTCCGGTCATTTCGCTCTCTCGCTCGAAGCAAAAAGCGCTTCAAGGTCGAGAGCTTGAAGTGCCCTGCGATTCTGAACGAGCCGCCTCCGCTTTTATTTGTTACACAGCCTGTTTCTTTTCTTCTACATCCTGTCCATCCCAGCACTCTGTATTCTTTAAGCCAGGAATAGAACTTGCAAGGAAAACAGGATCTTTTCCTTGTTTCTTTTGTTTTATATAGTCTACTAATGCTGCGTAGGCAAATTTGCTAAGGAATGAGATGGCAATTAAGTTTGTGAATACCATTAGTCCCATAAAGAAATCAGCTAAGCTCCAAACTGTTTGAAGGGCAGCGATTGATCCGAAGAAAACCATTCCGACAACTGCAACACGATAAATCAGTAACCATGTTTTGCTTTCTTTAATGAATGCGATATTTGTTTCACCATAATAGTAGTTTCCTAGTAAAGAACTGAAAGCAAATAGGAAAATAATAATCGCTAAGAAAGTGCTTGCCCACGGTCCAATTTGTGAACTTAATGCTTGTTGTGTTAATTCAATACCTTCTAAATTTGATCCTTTGTAAAGTCCAGAACATAATACGATAAATGCCGTTGATGTACATACTAAGAATGTATCTACGAAAACACCTAATGCTTGAACAAGCCCTTGTTTTACAGGGTGAGATACATCTGATGTTGCAGCTGCGTTAGGAGAGCTACCCATACCTGCTTCTGTCGCGAATAAACCGCGCTGAATTCCGAACTTGATTGCTGCTCCAATACCACCAGCGATGGCTTGGTCTAAACCGAATGCACCGTTAAATATTTCTAGGAAAATGCTTGGTAACATATTGAAGTTTTTAATAACGACAAAAATAGCCACACCAATATACACGATTGCCATTGGAGGAACAATCATCTCTGTAATACGTGAAATGCTCTTAATACCGCCAAAAATAATAACTGCAACTAGTAAAGCTAGTAGAGCTCCTACGATTGTTCGCTCTAATCCAAAAGCATTTTCAAACGCTATTGTTACTGTATTTGCTTGTACTGAATTGAAAATTAATCCATACGCAACTGTAATGAGAAGTGAAAACCAAATCCCCATCCAACGTTTATTTAAACCTTTTTCCATATAGTAAGCAGGGCCACCACGGAAACCACGACCATCTTTTACTTTATAAATTTGCGCGAGCGTACATTCTACAAAACTAGTAGCTGCACCGAGAATCGCGATAAACCACATCCAAAATATTGCACCAGGTCCTCCCATTGAAATTGCTAGTGCTACACCAGCTAAGTTCCCGATACCAATGCGTGCGGCTGCACTTAAGCAAAATGCTTGGAATGGAGAGATGCTATCTTTCTTTTTTTCTTTTCGATTAAATCCTTTACTAATTAAACTGACCATATCACCGAAATGAGTAATTTGGACAAATTTTAATTTGAAAGAGAAATAAAGACCGAAGCCGATTAGCATTGCAATAAGAATATATGACCATAAAATATTATTCGTTACCTCAAGGAATCTGCTAAAGATATCAACCATTATAATACACTTCCTTTTTTTCGTAATAAGAAAATTATATGCAAAAAATATACCAGAATCAATTTTTCTAAAAAATGATGTTACTTAAATGCTTTTCGTGTTATGATTATGTCACATCGTAATATTTTTAGAATTATTTACATTTTAAAAAACTAAATTTAAAGCGAGAAAGAGGGGATAATTTGAAAGAAGAATCTTTATTGAAAGTAAGTCTTAAGAGTTTGAAAATGAGAAGTAATTTATTTTTCATCATTACATCTTTAAGTATCTTTTTAGGAGCCACTTATTATTACAATAAAAGATTTCCAAATCACAGATATCCTGACTGGTTAGAATTTCTAAAATTAGTTGGTTGAAGAAAAGACAGAAAAACAGAAAATTCAAATAAAAAATTATTTATTGTTGAGGAGGAACTAGTATGAATATAAGAGAAAGTGAACTTCCAGGTATTGGTTATAAGTTTCAAATCGTTACGAAAGGTAACGAAAAAATGGTGATTGTCATTCATGATGATGGGCGTAGAGAAATGTATCATTTTGATACAGACCATGAAGAAAGCATCTCAAGTATTTCATTGCGTGACTCAGAGGCAAGACAAATTGCAGCAATATTAGGCGGGATGGTATATAAGCCTAGGGCGTTAGAAAATGTTGAAATGGTCTTTGAAGGTTTAGCGATTGAGTGGTTCAAAGTGGAGAATGCAGCTTCAGCAATTGGAAAAACAATTGGTGATCTTGAAATAAGAAAAACATATAGCGTAACGATAATTGCAGTTATGAAAAAGAACATGAAAAAGCTATTTAATCCAGGGCCAGACACGGTGATTGAAGAAGGAGATATGCTTGTAGTCTCAGGTGAGAGAGAAGAAATTAAAAAAATTATTAATGAATTACTTTCGAATAGGGGGACTGACTAGATGGATACTTTAATTTTTGAAGTTGGTACAGCTTTAGTTTTAGTAGCAATTGCGGCGGTAATTGCTGGAAAGTTTAAATTCTCAGTAATTCCTTTTCTAATCGTTCTTGGTATGTTAGTAGGACCGCATGCGCCGACAATAGGTGTTATCGATCTCAAATTTATTGAAAGTGCAAGTGTAATTTCCTTTCTTGGAAGGATTGGAGTTCTGTTCCTTCTGTTCTATCTAGGGCTAGAGTTTTCGATGAAAAAACTAATTAAATCTGGACGTTCGATTGCTATTGGCGGAACAATCTATATTTTAATTAACTTTTCACTTGGATTATTATACGGATTTATAATGGGATTCCCGTTACTAGAAATCTTAATTATTGCGGGTATTATTACGATTTCTTCTAGTGCTATCGTTGCAAAAGTGTTAGTTGATTTAAGAAGAACTGGTAATAATGAAACCGAATTAATTTTAGGAATTATTATGTTTGAAGATATATTCCTTGCTGTATATTTATCAGTAGTTTCTGGCTTAGTCCTCGGGGATCACGCTTCGTTCTTAGGTGCTCTCACTTCAATTGGAATTGCTTTAGGATATATGCTTCTATTCTTCGTAGTAGCTAGAAAGGCTACGCCGTTATTAAATAAATTGCTCAATATTAGTTCTGATGAAATCTTTATTATTGTAGTATTTGCTTCGTTGTTCTTTATTGCTGGTTTTTCAGAAACAATTCACGTTGCAGAAGCAATCGGGGCACTTCTTTTAGGGTTAGTTTTCTCTGAGACAGAGCATAGTGATCGAATTGAACATCTTGTTGTTCCATTTAGAGACTTTTTCGGAGCTATCTTCTTCTTCAGTTTCGGATTAAGTATAGATCCGTTCTCATTGGGCGGAGCGATATGGTTAACGTTAGGTGCTGTACTTCTGACGATAATCGGAAACTTTGTAGCAGGGATGATTGCAGGACGACAAGCTGGATTATCTCATAAAGCTTCAACAAATATTGGATTAACAATCGTTTCAAGGGGAGAGTTTTCCATCATTATGGCCAATATCGGTATAGCCGGTGGTTTAATGTCAGTATTGAAACCATTCTCAGCACTATACGTGCTTATACTGTCTATTTTAGGTCCGCTTCTAACGAAAGAGTCAAAGAATGTATATAAATTTTTAAATAAAATCTTTAAGTGGGATACGAAGGCAAACTAAATTTTAAAAAATAAAAGTACAAGATATTTACCGCTTGTACTTTTATTTTTTGCAATGAAAACAGTAAAGCGAGGTAAATGATGTTAGGAGAGTTGATTCATTCAGTTTTAGTTTTTCTAGAAGGACTTGGTTATTGGGGAATTATGCTTGGATTGATGTTAGAGGTTATTCCAAGTGAAATCGTATTGTCTTATGCAGGCTATTTAGTATCAACAGGAAGCATTACATTTTGGGGTGCTGTTGCGTTCGGTACGATTGGCGGTGTAATCGCACAGCTATTTATTTATTGGATCGGTCGATACGGAGGAAGACCTGTTCTTGAGCGATATGGAAAATATATTTTGATTCAGAAGAAACATATTGATTATGCGGAAGCGTGGTTTAATCGTTATGGAACTGGTGTTATCTTTACCGCACGTTTTATTCCCGTTGTGCGTCATGCTATTTCGATACCAGCAGGTATTGCGAAAATGTCACATGCTAAGTTTATTACGCTAACTACATTAGCTGTTATTCCATGGTCAATTGTATTTGTCTATTTAGGCTTTAAATTAGGATCAGAGTGGGAAAGTATTAATAAAGTAGCTGGGCCATATGTGAAATATTTTGCGCTTGCTGCTATTGTTTGTGCAATTGGTTATTTTATATTAAAAAAAATGATGAAAAAAAAGTGATTACGGAAAAAGAATCTATGCTGACATAGATTCTTTTTTATTGTCATTTTTTAAAGTGTGAAAGAGTATGTTTAATATTTACCATATTGTGGCATACATATAGGAAAAGGGAGTTTGGAAAGGGGATTATAGAGAAATGGAACTCCAGTTTCAAAATGTATATCAACAAGTTGAGAATTGGTATGTGTTGGATTCGGAGCTTCCTTGGGATGTCAAAAAGTTAAGAAATGATTTGTTTTCTCTTATTGAAGTAAGTGCAACGCCAGTTATTTTTTGTGATACGTGTGATGCGAATAATGTACTTTTATCATTAGGAGAAGAAGAAGAGGAGTTTTTATTCCCGGTAGGTGGTTTTTATCATAAAGAAAAACAATTAATTTTCGTTTGTATGTGGGAAGAGTATGAGCAAGTGCTCAAAACGCTATTGCATGAATTCAGGCATGCGATGCAGCATAAGGACGATGTACTATATGTTGGACATGAACTATACGAAGAAAGATGGATCGAGAAAGATGCGAGGCATTTCGCGGAGAGGAAGCTAGATGAATACAAAAATAGAAATTTAATCTGAAGCATAGTGGAGAAAAATCACTGTGCTTTTTATTTGTTGCTAATTAAAAATAAGTTGTTGACCTTTATTAAGTTTAGTTCTAAACTAATAGTATCAAATGAGCGAGGTGATGGAATGAAAGCAGAGGAAAAACTTGGATTACTATTATGGTTTCGTTTATCACGCTTTTATAATAGAAGTATTCGTGAGACAAATCAGCATTTGAAAAAGTGGAATGTATCTGCCGCTCAGTTTGATGTATTAGTTCAAATTGGAGGACACGATCGTTTAACGCAGCAAGAACTTGGAAATAAGTTGTTTGTTACGAAAGGAAATGTTACTCAGCTTTTAAATAAGATGGAGCAACTAGATTGGATTCAGCGTGAACAAGAAGGTACGACGAAATATATTTCATTAACAGAAAAGGGAAAGGTTCTATATGAAGAAATAGTCCCGCCGCAAGAAACATTTCAAGCAGAGCAATTTGATAAGTTAAATAGAGAAGAACAAAAACAATTATTAGAATTACTGAAGAAGTTGCAGTAATAAAATTAAAAATAAATATCTCGATTTCGAGATAATATGAGGTGAAGGGTATGTTTAGAAAAGTTGATCATAAAAATATGGGAAGAGCAAATCACGGTTGGTTAAATACACATTTTCATTTTTCTTTTGCAAATTATTATAATCCAAACAACATGAATTTTGGAGCAGTACGTGTTATGAATGATGATTTAATAGCGGCACAAACAGGTTTTGATATGCATCCGCATCGTGATATGGAGATTATCTCTTACGTTATAGATGGTGAATTAACACATGAAGATAGTATGGGGAACCGCGGGACAATTGAGCGTGGGCATGTTCAATATATGAGTGCAGGTACTGGTGTATTTCACAGTGAGCATAACTTAGGAAGTGAAACATTACGTTTATTGCAAATTTGGATTTTACCAGACCGCGATGGTCATAAACCGAACTATGGTGAGTTTAAATTTGATTGGAGCAAACGTGAAAATGAGTGGTTCCATATGGTATCTCCTTCTGATGGAGATGCACCAATTCATATTCACCAAGATGCAAATTTATATTCTTTATCATTAGAGGCTGGTAAAGAGATTCATTTCCCTGTTCAAGAAGGACGCCAATTATACCTTGTACAAATTGAAGGTAGTAGCGTTGTAAACGGTGAAACACTCGTAATGCGTGATGCAGCGGAGGCTGTAGAAGCAGATATTCGCATTCAAGCGAAAGAAAAATCTCACTATTTAGCAATTGAAATGAAAATGCAATAAAGTGAAGTTTTAATCAGTGGGTTGTTCAGTATATAAATAGCGGAATGAAAAGTTATAGGAAAGAGGACATCGAAAAACGATGTCCTCTTTTTGGTGAGTTGAATTATCAGAAAAAACTTTCTCAATGTTTAAAAACAGGTATACGAATAAGTATTTAGAATTGTAATAAGTGTGTCAAAAATTCTTAGGGGAATGGGGAGTGTTAGATTGAAAAAGCAAGTAATTTCATCAGCATTAGCGTTAACTGTTATCGCAAGTGGGTTTGGGGCATTTGGAGCAACTACGACGAAAGCAGAAGAGCAAAAAATCCAGTATCACCAAGAGTTCAAAACACCAGCTTACATAGGTGAAGAATGGAAAGCGCCAGAAGGTCTAGATAAAAAAGAGACAGTATTTCAATATTTAGAGAGCAAGAAGGATATGTTTAAACTAGCAGGAAATATTGATAAGCATTTCAATATCGTTGGTGAAGAAAAAGATGCTGAGTCTGGTACAACACATGTGAAGTTAGTTGAGAAGCATAATAACATTCCTGTGTATGGTTCAGATCAAACGGTTACGCTTGATAAAGAGAATAATGTAAAAGCATTTTTCGGACAAGTTATTCCAAATTTAGATAATAAAAATATTCCTGCATCTGCAAGTATTAGTGCGGAACAAGCAGAAACGATTGCAAAAGCTAATATTGAGAAAGAAATTGGTAAAGTAAAGAATTATGATGGTGTGAAAAAAGATTTATATGTGTATGAAAAAGATGGTCAATACTATCTTGCATATCTTGTAAAAGCGTCGGTTTCGAAACCAGCTCCAGGATATTGGCATTATTTTGTTGATGCAACAAATGGAAATGTTATTGAGAAATATAATGCTGTAGATCACGTTACTGGATTTGGTTACGGAGTATTAGGGGCTAGACAATCATTTGAAATTGCTCAAGATACGAAAACAGGAGCGTTCAACTTATTTGATGGTACACGAGGTCAAGGTGTCCATACATTTGATGCAGAGAATATGGATGAAAACTGGTTTAATTTCTTCTCACAAATTCTTGGATATACAGGAGAAGAAGTTGTAAGTAAATCTAAGTTCTTCGAAGATAAAGCGGCAGTTGATGCGCATGTGAATGCAGGAAAAGTATATGATTACTATAAAAAGACATTTAACCGTAACTCTTTCGATGATAAAGGTGCGAGACTTATTTCTACTGTTCACGTAGGTGAATCTTGGAATAACGCAGCGTGGAACGGTGTGCAAATGATGTATGGTGATGGAGATGGTAAGACATTTATTCCATTATCAGCAGGGCTAGATGTTATTGGCCACGAATTAACGCATGCTGTAACTGAACATACAGCAAACCTTGTATATAAAAATGAATCAGGAGCGTTAAATGAATCGTTATCTGATATCATGGGTGTCATGGTTGAGAAGAAGAGCTGGGATTTAGGTGCTGATATTTATACACCTGGTAAACCTGGAGATGCACTTCGTTCTCTAAAGGATCCAGCATCTATTCCAAACCCATTAAAACCTGGTGAAGGTTACCCAGATCATTACAATAAACGTTATACTGGAACAGCTGATAATGGCGGCGTTCATATTAACAGTAGTATTAACAATAAGGCGGCGTATTTAGTGTCTGAGGGCGGCACACATTACAATGTGAAAGTAACTGGAGTGGGCCGTGAAGCAACAGAAAAAATTTACTATCGTGCTCTTACAAAATATTTAACTGCAAACTCTGATTTCAAAATGATGCGTCAAGCTGCACTTCAATCAGCAGAGGATCTATACGGTAAAAACTCTAAAGCTGTACAAGCTGTAACGAAAGCTTATGATGCTGTAGGAGTAAAATAATAAGAGAAAAAGACCTGACTGGATTGTCAGGTCTTTTCCTTATTTAGTCACGAATACCTAATGCGATTTTCGCCATACGTGACATACGTTCTTTTGTCCATGGCGGATTCCATACAACTTTTACTTCTATTTCATTTACTTCGGGTACGTTCGTTGATAATATTTTTTTAACGTCTGATACGATTTGGCCAGCCATTGGACAACCGATAGAAGTCATTGTCATTGTAATGACAGCATTATTATTTTCATCTGCTGTAACGTCATAAACTAATCCGAGATTGATAATATCAACACCTAATTCAGGGTCAATAACAGCTTCTAAGTTCGCATATAACTTTTCTTCAAATGCTTGTTGTGACATGTGTAGCACCCCCTAAATATTAATGATATCGATTCTCATTATAATGGATATGCGTATAAAGTACAGGAAATGAGCTCAAAAAAATATTCCTCCCTTGAAAGGAGGAATATTTTTTTGGAAAGCTATTCAGTTTTAAAATGAGATACAAGCTGATCTAATTCTTCAACTGTTTGTTTCATTTGTTTTGCAGTTAGGGTCATTTCATTCATAACAACGACTTTCTGTGCAGCGAATTGTGCTGTTGCGACAGTCTCACTTGAAACTTCATTAGAAATTGAAGCGATGTTATTAAGTGAAGCATTCATTTCTTCAGCACTTGCGGCCATTTCTTCAGCAGTTGCTGATATGTCTTGGATTTGAGTAGACACTGTATTCACTTGACCGACGATTGTTGAGAAAGAAGAGCCTGCCTCACGAATGACGTTAATACCTTCAAATGCTTCAGAGCGACCTTGAGACATCATAGAGCTAGCAGTTTTTGTATCATTTTGAATTTGATGTAGCAACTGGTTAATATCTGTTGCCGCTGTTTTTGATTGTTCAGCAAGTTTACGAACTTCATCAGCTACGACAGCAAATCCTTTTCCTTGTTCACCGGCACGAGCCGCTTCAATAGAAGCATTTAAAGCAAGTAGATTTGTTTGTTCAGCGATATTGGAAATAGATTGTACAGCTGCATCAATATATTTCGTATGAGTGATTAGACGTTCGACCACTTCTGATGTAGCATTTACTGCTTCATGAATCGTCGTCATTTGCGAAATAGATTTTTGAATAACAGTACTTCCGTCGTTAGCGTGTTCTGACGTGGCTACAGCTAGTTCGGCTACAGAAGAAGCAGATTCTGCAATGCGCTGAACACTCATTGCCATATCATCCATTGCAGTCGAGCTTTCTTCCATACTAGAAGTTTGTGATTGGATGCTGGCATTTAAATTGGACATCGAGCTTTGAACTTTTATTGTTGCATCACGCGATGTATTGGTCTTTTCTAGCATGTTTTCGGAAGCATTTTGTACTTCCACAGAAGTTTTTTGAACACGATTAATGATATGCTGCAAGTTTTCTAACATGTTATTAAATGATGTGGCAATTGCACCGATTTCATCATTGCTATTTACTTGTAGACGTGCTGTTAAATCACCTTCTTGAGAAGCTAATTCTTTTAATTTCGTATCAATTTGTTCAATTGGTTTAACAAGCTTGCCAGAGAACCACCATGCAAGAATGAGTGCAACAATAATACATATAACAAGTGATAAGAAAACAATATATTCAATTAGCAGTGAAGATTGATCAATTTTTTCAATGGATTGTTCACGTAACTTAGCTTGTTCGTTGCTATAGTTTGTGAAGTCACCAATAACTTTATAAACAGTACCATTTTCTGAAGAAGCAAGTTGTAATGCTTCTTCCCATTTTTGTTCTTTTGCAAGAGAGAAAACTTTTTCTTCAACAAATTTTCTCCAAGTAGAACCTAGTTCCATAGTATCTTTTACAGATTGGGATACATTAGGGTTAGAAAGAAGTTGTGCTTTATTATCTTCAAGAAGCTTACTCATTTCATGAAACTTGTCTAATTCGACTTGATCGTGTTGCAGTAAATAACCTCTTAAAGCTGAAAGTTGTACTTGATACGCGTCTCCACGTTCTTTTAATTCTGTTGCAAGAGGGGAAATATCTTTTTGTAGTGCTTCAGCTTTATGAGATTGGTCAACAGCAAAGAATAAAATAAAAGCTAATGCGATGCCAAATAAAGCGCAAATCGTTCCCATCATGAACATTAATTTTTTTCGAATGCTAATAAAATTCATATGATAAAAAAGCCTCCTTTTTCAAATCTTAGTATTAGGATTAATTCATATAACGAATTAAAAGAAAGCCTTACTCCTAAAGGAACAAAGCTTTCTTCTTTCCTTTAGGCATTATAGCAGACAGAGGAAGAGAGAGAAAGATATATTTTAACGTGAAAAAAGCGGGCTGAAAAGTAATCCCTCTTTATTATGAAGGTATTAATCTGGTCAATAAAAATTATAGAAGATAATGGAAATAGGTAGATGAGTAGAAGTGAATATTATTAAAATGGATATATTTATATATCAAAAATTCTTAAATAAAAATAAGAAATACTATTGTAATTCGAAATAACATCCTGTATACTTCTAATTAGTTGATAACGATTATCACTATCAACTGAACATTACTCTTCGTTATGTTGGTCATACCCCTTTTTGACGACGTAAGTCAGAGACGAATGTTGAAATATCTTGTGTCCTATTCTACAGAATTATGGTAATCTCCAACCTCAACTTATATGCGTAAGCATGCAACAAAAAGGATCCTATCCGTGAAGGGATCCTTTTTTGCATGTTGTCGCAATTAATGTATATAGACCGGGTATGCGTTCTTCAATTCCTTCGGGTGAAGTAGAAGGGAAGACCCACCTTTGATGAGATCCGTGTTCTTCAATCAATTTTTCAACCTTGAAATTTGTTTCTGCCATTGCTGTAATAACTTCTCCTAGTGTCCAGCGCCTAATTTTTGTTCTCGGTAAAGCGTATTTCTGTGATTCCGTAAGGAGAGTACTGTAAGCTACGTCATCTTCAATAAGTTCCTCATCAAAATAATTTCCATTTGCTCGAAATGATGGATGATCTACTCCTAATAATTTTGTATAAACGGGATGATAGTCACGCAGTATAAATGTCCCATCTTGTTTTAGTAAGTGAGAGATTATATGAAAGAGTGGCTTTAAGTCTAAAAAGTAATGGAGCACGCCAAGTTCCAGTAATACGATATCAAATGATTGGGATAGATTTAAATCTAGTACATCGGAAACGATATATTGAATAGAGACGTCAGCAGCTTCGGCTAGTTCGGTTGCATATTTAGCATTACTTGCTGAAATGTCTACAACTGTTACATCGGCTCCTAAAAGAGCAAGAGCAACCGCCTTGTTTCCTTTTGATCCGAGTAAATTAATAATACGCTTTCCTTTTGGAGATTGTATGTAGGGTAAATAATGATCTACCTCGCGCACGGGATCTTCCATGAGCTTTTTCGCATAATCCTCTGGCGCCCCGTGGCGATTTGTCCAAGCTTCATAAGCAGCTGTATTCCAGCTTCTTTCATTTATCGTGCTTAGTTGCTTTTGATTCAATGTTATCACTCCTTTTGTGAACGTATATTTATTCGGCGGGAGAATGAGATTTCCTGTTCTTTTTGAATTAAAGTTTGATTTTTCTGTTATTAAGTCGTAAAATACGTGTTATACATAAAAGCATTGAAAAGGAAAAGTAGAATGAAACCATTCTTTCCAGAGAGCTTCGGTAGCTGAGAAGAAGCAAGAATATTCATTTGAACAATGGCCTTTGAGCTTCGTCCTGAACTTATCAAGTGATAATAGTAGGCGGCGACGAGAGTTGGTACTCGTTATCAAAACCACAGTATAAGAGCATATAGCTCCGTACTTGTTAAGGTTAGTTATGTGAATAACTGACGAAATAAGGTGGTATCGCGACTGTTTATCCAGCCCCGCCCTTATCTTTTTTAAGATAGGGGTGGGGCTTTTTATATTTTAAAGGAGGAATATAAGATGAGTATTTTTATTGGAGGCGCTTGGCCGTATGCAAATGGTTCGTTGCATCTTGGGCATATCGCTAGTTTATTACCAGGAGATATTTTAGCGCGCTATTACCGGGCTAAAGGTGAGAATGTTTTGTATGTTTCAGGAAGTGATTGTAATGGAACACCGATTGCAATTAGAGCGAAACAAGAAGGGGTTACAGTAAAGAAAATAGCTGATCAATATCATGAAGAATTCGAGCGATGTTTTCATAATCTTGGTTTTACGTATGATTACTATACACGTACAGATAGTGAGCATCATCATGAAACTGTTCAAAAAGTCTTTTTACGTCTATTAGAAGAAGGTTATATTTATAAAAAAGTAGTTGAGCAAGCTTATTGCGAAGCGTGTACGCAATTTTTACCGGATCGATATGTAGAAGGTATTTGTCCGCATTGCCATGAAGCAGCAAGGGGCGATCAATGCGATGCCTGTTCCGCTATTTTAGATCCACTCGATTTGTTAGAAAAGAAATGTAAGTTATGTGGTAGTACGCCATCAGTACAGGAAACAGAGCATTTCTATTTTGCATTGCATAAATTTCAACAACAAATTAAAGAGGCTGTAGAAATTGCAAAGCAGAAAGGAACATGGCGCGACAATGCAATTCAATTAACAGAGAGATATTTAAAGGAAGGATTACAAGATAGGGCAGTATCACGTGATTTACCAATTGGGGTACCAATTCCGGTGAAAGGATATGAAGATAAGAAAATTTACGTATGGATTGAAGCGGTGACAGGATATTATTCAGCGAGTAAACACTGGGCTGAAGAAACAGAGAAAGCTGATCAAGAGTTTTGGGATAGAGATGCGAAAACATATTATGTACATGGTAAGGATAATATTCCGTTTCATTCAATCATTTGGCCAGCGGTATTACTTGGAATAGGAGAAGAAGCGATCCCGCGTCATATCGTTTCGAATGAGTATCTAACAGTAGAAAAAAGAAAGTTATCGACAAGTAAAAACTGGGCAGTATGGGTACCTGATATATTGGAACGCTATAATCCAGATTCTATTCGTTACTTTTTAACAGTAAATGCACCAGAAAATCGTGATACTGATTTTTCATGGCGTGAATTCATTTACAGTCATAATAGTGAACTATTAGGCGCATACGGGAACTTTGTGAACCGGACGTTGAAGTTCATTGAAAAGTATTATGATGGCATTGTGCCAAAAGCAAATATTAATATAGAGCTGAGAGATAAGGTAGAAGGACTATATAAAAGTGTAGGAGAGGCGATTGAACAAACTAAATTTAAGGTGGCACTAGAAACAATATTTGATGCAGTACGCTTTGCAAATAAATACTTTGATGAAAAGCAGCCTTGGAAACAAAGAGAAGAGGACCCAGTTCCATGTGAGGAAACAATTTATAATTGTGTTTACCTGATAGCAAACTTTGCACAACTGCTTGAACCATTTTTACCGTTTTCAAGTGAAAGAGTTAGAAATACATTATCGAGTGTTAAAGTAAATTGGGAACCTCAAAATACGTTGCCAAACCGAATTGATAATGTGCAGCCATTATTTGAGCGAATCGATGTAAAACAAATTGAACATGAGGTAGAGAAGTTATATGGAGCGATAAAGTGAAATATAAGGAAAAGACCTTTCAAATAAAGTGAAACTTTAATCAGTGGGGGTTTTGTTCATCCCCCACTGATTATTAGTTGAACCAATCGGGCTTTTACGGGCAGTTGATCCCCCACCTAAATTCTTTGCTTTCTCTGAATTTTGAGGTGGGGGTCTTAATGCCCGTTAATGCGGGATAAATGAAAGGTCTTTTGTTATGCTGTATAACCCTCTTTCTTATCTTTTAAAAAGAAAAGCACAGCAAGGATTACGAGAATAATAGCCGCAATATCATATGTTATTTTGAAGGTAGAAATAAAGTTTAACATATCGTAACTTTATTCACATTTATATACAAGTTGATGTTTTCACGCACTATGCACACGATTATGTTTTTTTTCTTTCCTAGCAGTAAGTAGTTGTGGTGTGAAAATACCGAGTAATATAACCACAATCCCAATCCACTGCATTGGCGATACAACTTCATGAACAAGTGTAATAGAAGCGATAATGGCTGTTGGTAATTCAGCTGCACCTAATATTGTACCAAGTCCTGTTCCTACTTTTGGTACCCCAATTGAAAAACAAATGACAGGTATAATAACCCCGAACAGTCCAAGGAAGAAAGCATATTTCCATAGGCCTGCTTGTAAGGTACCATCTGTTAAAAAGGTAGGCGGGAAAAATAAGCATACAATAAGAGTAGCACTCGTCGTCATAAGAAAGCTTTTCGTATAAGGCGGAACATCTGTAGCAACGCGCCCGCTTACAAATACATAGAATGAGAAAGAGACGGCAGCTAATAGTCCGAAAATAATACCTTTCGTAGAAAAGTTTTGTCCAAGACCTTCAAATACTCCACCAGCAAACAATGTACCAGTAAATAAAATAATAATAGATATAACTTTCTCACGGCTTGGGAATGTCCGGTTCGCAAGCGCTTCGATGACTACACCAATCCAAGTGAACTGAAAGAGTAAAACGACAGCGATAGAGGCTGGCAATTCTTCTACGGAAATAGCATAGAAAATACCTGTCATACTCATTGTTGTGCCGACTGTTAGTAACGAAAAGAATTGTTTTTTTGATACTTTATGACGTGAAAAGAACAGAACGAGTAAAAGGAGTCCAATCCATCCGAAGACATATTGCCCTCCTAGTAGTTGGGGTGATGAAAATCCTTCGATGAATCCGAGTTTAAAAATAGTTGAAAGTACGCCGTAGCTACAAGCGCCGAATAAAACTAGTAATGAATACTTAAATTTCTCCATGTGAAAACCTCCTTATATAAAGTGAAACTTTAATCAGTGGGGGTTTTGTTCATCCCCCACTGATTATTAGCCCGACTCCCACCTAACTTCTTTGCTCCAGCCGAATTTTGAGGTGGGAGTTTTAATGCCCCAAAATAGCGGGATAAATAAAAAACGCCCGTTATCCTAATAAGGACAACGGGCGAACGAAACAGAGTCAGAGACTCTACAAAATTCCGCCACTCATACGAAGTATGAGTTTGGGGTATGAAATTATAGTAGTAGTTTACATTGCTTTTGGAAAGACAATTGAGCATTTTACACCTTGAGGTGTGTTTTGTATTCCATAAGGAAACTGATGTTTATCTAGTATTTGTTTTACAATATATAATCCAAGACCGCTACCTTGTACTAAACCGTTGTTTCCAGGATTAGCGCGATAGAAAGGCTCAAATAAATGAGCGAGTTTGTCCTCATCAATTTGTGAACCTGTATTTAATACTTCTAATGCGTAACCGTTCGGTTTTTCATAAAGCTTTATATATACATGCTGATGATCGATTGTATAGTGAATTGCATTTGAAATAATATTAAAAATAGCAGTTTGAATAAATTTAGGATCAGCTAAAATTTGTACGTCTTGCTTAATATTAGATTGAACATTTAATTGCTTTACAGATATAAAATAATCTACTTTCTTTATAACGTCCTCAATGATGTTAGATAGCGAAATAACTTCTAAATTCGGTTTGAATTGAGGATTTTGCATTTTGGATAATTCTGACATATTTTCCGTTAATACGTTAATATCCTGCATCATCTCGTAGGAACGTTTTAAGTATTTGTCTCTATCTTTGTATGCACCGATTCCGTGAATCATGCCATCTAGTTGGCCCATAACGGCTGCGATAGGTGTTTTTAATTCATGGGATACCATAGACATAAATTCTTTGCGAGATTGTTCTAATTGTTGTTCTTTCTTGAGCTCATTTCGTAAATCTGTATTTGTTTCATGTAGATTCTTCACAATGGTTGGGACTTGTGAAGCGGCTACTTGCAAATTAAAATCTGTTTGATCTGTATTTTTGTTAGGTGATTGTTGATCTGAAAAGTCCAGATTTATAATATCTTTTAAAGTATCACTCATATATTGAAAAGGTTTGGCAATTAGTTTGGCATAAACTAAAGAACCGAGCAGAGATAATGCAAGCATTGTTGCACCAATATTTGGAGCTAATTGTTGCATTATCTCTGCTAAACTAGGATTATCATGTGTTTCGTTTGTTTTCTTTGCTGCATTTTGTGTATGTAAGGAATCAGTGTTAGCGGCTATTTGTTCCGCTTTAGTATGTGATTCAGTTTTGTTACTTTCCTCCGAAAGATTTGCTATATTTTCTTTTGCTTTTGTAGTTTGGCTAGGTTGCAAAAGATGATTAATAGCCGTAGAGAGTGTTTTGAAATCTATAATAGATGACTGGAAATTTGAAATGCTACCCTCTGAAACAGCTTTATTCTGTTCTCTTTTATTTTGTTCGTTTTTCGTAACTGAATCCGCATGTTCCGCAGTTTGAGTTTCAGGGTTTTTCGCATAACGCCCTTTATCATAGTTTAAAGCTAGAAAATAAATGATTTGATAAAGACAAATTGATAAAAGAACACAAAACAATAGGGTTTTGATGAAAATATTTTTGGTGATGTTATCCTTACTATGCTTCGATTTTGTAGCCAATGCCTTTCACCGTTTTAATATAAGTAATCCCTAATTTTTTCCTTAAATTTTTAATATGTGTATCTATAACTCTTACATCACCATAATGTTCATAGCCCCATACCTTATTTAACAAATCACTTCTTGATAATACTTTTCCTCGATTTTGTAACAACGTATATATAATCTCAAATTCTTTAGTTGTTAGTTCAATTTGATTACCATGAACATAAGCCGCATATGCTGTAGAATTTAACATCAATTCATGGAATTGTAGTATAGTTGCAGTTTCGGCTTCCTTCGTTGTTGTCCTTCTTAATACAGCTTCTACGCGTTTAATAAATACCGTGTAATGGAACGGTTTCGTAATATAGTCATCAACGCCCAACTCAAACCCTTTAATTTCACTCTCTTCATTATGTAAGCCTGTTAACATAATGATTGGTACATCAGACTGTCCACGCATAATTTTACAAATACTATAACCATCTATATCTGGTAACATTACATCAAGGAGGACAAGGTCGTATGAATTTTTTTGGAAAAGAAGAATACCCTCTGTGCCAGCGCCAACGACATCAACGGTAAAGTTTTGTGCCATTAGAAATTCACGAATAAGTTCTTGTATATCTGGGTTGTCTTCAATCACCAGTATATGCGTCATAGTAACACCTCCTAAATAACGCTTTTTACTGAAATATTCGAATTCATCATTTTTCGGATGACTCAAATTGTTTATACATATAATAAGCCCCCGCTATAAAATAATCATGAAAGCAGCAAGGGGAATTGTTTAGAGAAACTGAATATTTCAGAATTACAGTAGTTCTATTATAGTATGTATTGTAAAATTTATAAAATATTATAACTGTATAATTTTAATATCCATGTTTATCAATGTTTTGATGTTATTTGACACAATCTATTCTCATTATATATGTAAATACAGTTGTTTTGCTACTGTATTTGAATAAATAAAATAAGCCAAGATATAAAATTCTTGGCTACACGTAAATCGTGTTCTTAGGTTATTTTACAGTGACAGTAGCTTGCTGCTGAATACGCTCAAATAACCAGTGTATATCATTGTTATACATACGAATACAACCAAGTGTTGTCGCTTTTCCGATTGCTTGATTATTGTTAGTTCCATGAATAGCATAAGTTGTTCCATAAGTTCCTGCCATATTTAATCCGAGCCAACGGTCACCAAGTGGATTGCGTGGGTCGCCGCCTTTAATTTTGCCTGTATAATAAGGACGGTTTTTAATTTTGTTTACCACTTGAAAAGTACCTTTCGGTGTAGGTGTTGCTGTTTTGCCAGTAGCGACAGTGAAGCTTTTTATAAGCTTTCCATTTTGATAGAAATCCATTTTATTTAATTTCGTGTCAACGATAAGTTGTTCGTTAGTTGAAGCTGCCTCTGCAGACATATATGGAACAGTTAAAAAAACTAACGATAACATAATAGTTACTAGTAATTTTTTCATTGATATTCTCCTTTTACTATTTTAGTAGTATTACATACAATGAATTTGTAATACTCGTAATGCTTGATGTACGTTTTCATTTAGTGATTCAAAAAAAGTAGTGATTTTTGTATTATGTTTGTTGTTTTTATCAATGAGCAATCTTTCATTTAGTAAAAGCTCACCGTATAGTCCGAAGCTCTGTACTTGAATGTTCATTTCATCTTCTGTTTCAGAAATGATTGGTAAGAAATAATGAAACGCTTTCGTTGGAATGATATAACTTTTTCCAATCATGCTTTCTTGATTAGAATTAGTCCATTTTTTCGTGACAATTTTAATATTCTTTTTAGAAACGACAAAAGATAGCGTTGTGGATTTTGTTAAACTTACGTCAAATTCATTTGTTTCACATATGTGTAAATTAAAAATCGTTTCATTTGGATGAGATTCAATATTGGTATTAATAAAATCGTGCATTTTATAAGCTTCCATTCTTATTCTCCCTTTTTTCATTTTCAGAAAGCGATTTATATTTATTCAATTTAATGTTTAGGTAATATAGTAGTAAAAGTTTTCAACAAATTCCGATATAATCTTACAATACATATATGAAGCTAATATGAAGTTAGTATGAGTTTGTTATGGTTTTTTATAGAGAACAAAATGAGGCGATTTTCGAGTGCTGAAAACTGGATAAAATTTGTATATTAATGACTCTAGCCATTGTAATAGGTAGGTGTCATCCCGTTTTAAAACGATAATTTATATAATTAAATAAAGAACAGAAAACTTTAGCATGAGCCTTACAAAAATGTAATAAAAATGTAAGCTATTGTGATAGTTATTTCGACAATTTTTTTATACAATAATAGTAACAAGTTGTACGTGGATGAAAGGGGAGATGACATGGAATGGGTTCATGAATTATTTCAGCAATACGGGTATTATGTAGTACTTGTAGGTTTGCTGTTAGAATATATTGCACTTCCGTTTCCGGGAGAGCCAACATTAGCATATGCGGGATTTTTAGCACAGAAGGGTGATCTAAGTTTACCTATTTTAATTATCCTATCCTTTATTGGGACAAGTGTAGGAATGACAATCCAATACTTTTTAGGAAATAAGCTTGGTATGCCTTTTGTTCAAAAATACGGGAAGTACGTATTTTTAACACAAAGAAAAATTGATTTAACGAGAATGTGGTTCGATAAGTATGGATATTTCCTTATCTTTATTGGTTTCTTCATTCCTGGTGTACGTCATTTTACAGGATACTTTGCAGGTATCATTAACTTACCGTTTCGCCGCTTTGCGATTACAATTTATTCAGGTGCTCTGTTTTGGGTATCATTCTTCTTAATCGGTGGTTATTGGTTAGGTGGAAACTTACAGGATATTTTTGGGGTGCTAGAAGGTCATATCGGTAAAATTATCTTTGGAGTTATCGTGATCGTAGCAATTACGCTAGGCATTCGTTTCCGCAAACAGTTAAAACGAGTACTGTTACAAAACGCAAGTTAATATGAAATCCATTCTATGTCAAAATTTAGGAAGGCAGTGCTTTTGAGCACTGCCTTTTTTATTGTGTTTTCCAGTTTGCTTTTATTTTTTCCTCGATACCGTAACCGGTCACTACTATATAATATGTTCCCGTTTTACTAGGTGAAAGTTCGTACGTATCGTTGCTTAGTATGGACATAGGTTCATATTTATCCCGCTATTTGCCGGCCGTAAAAGCCCGATTGGTGAGGGCTAATAATCAGTGGGGGATGAACAAAACCCCCACTGATTAAAGTTTCACTTTATTAAATTTACTAGAAAAGCCAGTGCTATAACCTTGGTAGGTGCTATTTTCAGTAATAAGGAAGTTTACGTTGACCTCAATTATGTAGTTCTTGAAAATTATTATATACGTTATGTCTAGTATAATATATATTCATTTTTGACATGTATCTACGTCAAAATGACAATGATAATTGACATTTGAAAGGATATTATTTACAATTTTAATTAAATAAATGAAAAAGAGGTAAAGCATGAAGCTTCAAAATAGAGTGAGGGAATTTAGAGCAAAGCATCGTTTATCACAAGGTGAGTTAGGTAAAGCGATTGGTTCATCTCGGCAAACCATTAGTTTAATTGAGCGTGGGGATTATGCGCCGTCTATTGTGTTATCGCTAAAAATCGCACAAATTTTTGGAGCGCCGGTGGAGGAGATATTTATGTTAGTGGAGGGGGAAGAGGAAGATGAAGATGGAGATGGAGAGTAGACTAAAAAAACAATTCAATATTTTGGGGAAGTTTTTATTAAGTATGATATTTGGCTTTTTTGCATCTTATATAGCTTTAGATTTGCTTTCGGATGAACCGAGAAAATTATCACCGAATATATTACTAGGGGTATGTACGATATTTGGAGTAGTAATGATTTATTACACTTGGAAGAATACACGTATGTTAGCGAAAGCACGCGATGAAGAAGAGAGCGTACAAGGCAGAAAGTTAGGCATTATAATCATGTATTTACGTGTAGGTGATATAGTGATGCAGGCATGGTTTGTATATGCAATTATTACATGTAGACGTGCACTCATACATGACGAAAATGTTTCATTTACAGTTTGGAATTTGGTAGCTGCTACTGCCTGTTTAACCATTGTAGTGATTATCGGGATCATAACAAAGAATCGTTATAACAAGCTATATCCTGAACAAGGTGTAACATATATGGAATCGATGAAAATGTGGACGAAAAATGCAGATGAGGGGTTAAAGCATATTGTGCATGAGGCTGGATATAAAGCGTATGAATTTACAAATACAGTACTGGCGTTGGCTTGGTGGGCTGCCGTTATATATACAGCGACTAGTGATATCAATTTCGTGTTGCTTGGCTTAATCTCGTTTATTTGGATATTACATATCGGGAAATTTATGTACGAAATGCATAAAAAGATGATTTATTAAGGGGAGAGAAACGGTGGATATTTTAAGAAGACCTGCTTTTTCATTATTCGTTGCCTTCGTTTGCTCCGCTTTATACGGATTCATTCGAATAGAAAAAGTACAGCAAATTATAGAAATATGGGCCTTTTTCGGGATTGCATTGCTAGTGTTAGCTATTCATGAATTAGGGCATGTAATATGTGGTTTGATAGTCGGTTTGAAATTTAAGTTTATGGCAGTAGGACCAATTACTGTTCAAAAAGAAAAGGGGAAAATACGAATTCGAGAAAATAAAATATGGATGTATGTTGGTGGCGTTGCAATGTTAGTGCCGCCTTCCACACATACACCGAACCTTTCAAGAAAATGGGCATGGATGACTTTAAGCGGACCATTAACGAGTTTCGTATTTGGCATTGTATCAGGTTACATATATATGGTGAGTTATTACCACATGCTTTTATACTTTTCAGTGTTACACCTTGCAATCTTTGTCGTCACAGCAATTCCAATAAAGGGAACGCTACTAAGCGATGGTATGCAATTTCTCATTTTAATTAAAGATGATGAAAAGGCTAGAGAGCATTTATACACGATTCAAGTATCGAGTGAGTTATTTAGTTACAAAAGACCGGAAGATTGGGATGAGAGATTAATAGAACTTAGTGAGGAAAAATTAAAAGAGGATAAAAGTATAAGCGAGATAATGAGTGGACTTATGCTCGTCTTTTATGCCCGAGCTGATCAAGAGGGAATGGAAAGGGCGATACCGTATGTAGAACAAATTGTTCAACTACCTGTAATGAAAGAAAATAAATTTTTCGTTAGTAGCTTTCATAGTTGGTATCTTTTATATAAAGTACTGTATCAGGAGGGAAATCTTTCCCTGCAAGAAGCGAAGGAACATGCAAAGGCAATTACAAAAATGGACTTAAATGGGTATTACCGCACACAAGGAATTGTTAAATATTTAGAGGGTGATTTAGAAGCTTCACGCACTTATATGAGGAAAGCTGATAAAGAATTGAAGAGCGCTGAGAAGAGTGAGATAGGATATTTACAATTAGAGAGAGAATGGTTTGAGCAGTTGAAGGAGAGGGTATCTTACGATGGGTGAGGTATCCTCTTTTCTGTATGTAATCTTCTGCCGTTCCATAAAAAGTTCGGGGCGAGTAAAATGAGATAAGAAGAGCAAAGCTTGGAGGAATTATATATGGAAATTTTAGCGATTATTTTGTTAGTCTTGCTCATTTATGCTGTTTTTAAAGTGACTTATGTAGCATTAAAGATACTTGCGATTCTTTTAGTTATCTTTTTGATTGTGGAGTTCGGTAGTAAGTTGCTTGGGGTATAGGGTATGTTGTACTTTAGGGATGTTGAAAGATGTCGGTAAGTCGATATCCTGTGTCGAACCGTCGATATATTTGAAAAATCGCTGATATATTTCAGGTAATACCAGCATAGGTATGTGCGGGGGGGATAGCAAACAAAAAAGCTGGAAGAGTATCTTCCAGCTTAAGAGTTGCTTTCAATTTGTTGACCATTTTCTTCTTCGTGGTCTTGTAATAGGTTGAATACGTCTGCTAGGCAGAATGCGATAAACCAAGTCCATAGACCGTGGAAGAAAGCTGAGCTTAATTGAAGTGGTAATGTATAGTTTGTCATTGAGTAGGAAATACATCCGCCAACGATTCCGATCATTGTTAATAACATTGTTTTTTGAGCATTTTCTTCTGGATTGAAGAGGAAGAAAATATATCCGCCTAAAATTGAAGCGCTTACAAGGGTTTCGATTCCATTAAAAATGATATTCTCTCCAAGCTCAGTGTTTGTCCAGAAACAGATTGCACCGCCGACGATGGCAAATAGGACAGCTAGTGTGTATCGTATATATTGATTCATATGTTCATCTCCTTATGTAATAAGATGATTTGGAAGTCAAAAAGGTAGGTATAGTATATTGAAGTGAATTTTAGTTGTACGTATCTTTTTATAAAAAGATCAGTGAAGAATAACTAAGATGAACGGCTTTTGGAAAACCGTTACGTGTATGGTGTCTGAAATATACCCGACTGCTCGTTTCTTTTTGCTTATAAAAATAAGAGAAACTTCCAAGTCTATATACTCTTTTTTGTAAGTCTGCTTTCATTATAACACATTTAGGGGCACAATTATAGAATTATCTGATTTTGTAATAAGTGTAAAAAATAAAAAGCGCAAGGAATTGTAGTTCCTTGCGCTTTTTTATATACGTTTGAAACGGCCGACAATTTCAACTGTTTCAGTAATGTTCATAAATGCTTTATTATCCACTTGGCGGATAATACGTTTCATTTCGCCCAACTCGTAGCGAGTTACGACAGTGTAAATCATTTTTTTCTTATGGTTTGTATAGCCGCCGACAGCATCTACCATTGTTACGCCACGTATGCCGTGATGTAATAGTGAGCTTTTTATTTCCTCACCTTTTTCTGTAATTGTCATTATCGTTAATTTAATATGTTTTGTGTGCACGGCATCAATTACTTTGCTGACTACAAACCGACTAATTAACGTATAAAGCGTAATATCCCATCCGAAAATAAATCCTGCTGCAACAAGTAAGATTAAGTTGAATCCAAAGATGATTGCTCCAATTGAAACATCGCGATGTTTCGCTACAATCAATCCAACAACATCAAAACCACCTGTTGAAGAAGCAAATCGGAATATGATTCCTGAGGCAGCACCGCAGATGACACCACCGAATACAGAAGACAGCAAAATATCATCTGAAACTTGGTGTACTGGGATAATGTTCATCGCTAAAGATGATACAGCTACAAAGTATGCCGTTAAAAAGGTTGTCTTCTTTCCTAAGTAAAAGTGACTTAAAATAAGAAGTGGAATGTTTAGTAAAAAGATAAGTGCTCCGATATTGTAGTGCATTAAATAACCGATAATCATCCCTACACCAGCGAACCCACCGCTAATCATATTATGCGGGATAAAAAACATATTCATAGAAATTGCATACAAAATAGAAGCTATAAAAATAACAACTAACTGTATGATAAATTCTAAGTGAAATGTTTTAGCTGCTGGGAAGGATAAAAAGGCGGTGTCGGGAACGTAATCGGCGTCTCCTAGTTGACCCATAGTATGTTTCATCTCCATATTCATTTTTGATTACAAGAAGAGAATAAAGCTTTTTTCAAAAACTGGCAATAGTTTTATTATAATGCAAAAATTTTATAAATTTCTAAAAAATCAAACCTATTCAAAGGTACGTGTGAATATACTAAAGAAAGCGAATACATTGGTTTTCTAGCATAATTTTTTGAGAAAATATGCAAAATTCTTTTTTGAAAATAAAAGGAAATAGAGAATGTTTGTTGAATGTGCTAAAATGACTTTATTAAGGATGTGAAGCGATGGAATTTTTATTGCAGGATGCAATTCTATATATATCGTTTGTAACGACGGCGCTTTGTTTATTAGAAGTCTTTTTTCTTGCTAACGTTTCTCGCTTTGTGCGTCAGCAAGCATCGAACGGTAGACAGAGAGCGTTTAAACTAGTTGATACGTGTGAAGAGGGTACAAGAAATGTACCGCTATTTTCTATTTTTTATAAATATGGAATGATTCGTTCTGTCCGCAGACAAGAATCGAGTGGAGAGAGTGACGAGGTAGGTCCGTATACACCAATGTTTCGCTAATTAATTACGAAACATTGGAGGAATGAACATGTTAAAATCATACCGAGCTAGGCTCATTAGTTTATCATTATTACTTGTTTTTGTTTTATCTGGCTGCAGTAATGCAGGTACAATTGATTCACATAGTACGGGAATTTGGAACCATTATTTCGTATATCCAATCTCATTTATGATTCAATTTGTTGCTCATCATATACCTGGAGCTAGCTTCGGGATTGCAATCATTATAATTACGCTTGTTGTTCGTTCAGCGATGATTCCATTAGCTGTTTCGCAATATCGTAGCCAAGCGAAAATGAAAAAAATGCAACCTGAATTACAGAAGCTGAAACAGAAATACGGTGATGTGGGTAAAGATCTTGAAAAACAAAAGCAGTATCAAAAAGAAATGTCAGAACTAATGAAATCAGGCGGTTGGAATCCGTTAGCTGGGTGCTGGCCAATCTTTATACAAATGCCGATTTTCTCTGCTTTGTATTATGCGATTAGCCGAACTGAAGAGATTCGTACATCTTCATTTTTATGGGTGAACCTAGGACATGCAGATCCATATCATATATTACCGATTATCGCAGCGTTAACAACATTTATTCAAATGAAGGTGTTCCAATCAAATATAACGCCTGGAGAGCAAGTACAAATGCTGAAAATACAGCAAATAATGATGCCAGCGATGATTTTGTTTATGGGAATTGCGGCACCGTCAGGACTTGTATTGTATTGGATTACAGGTAACTTATTTACAATGACACAAACAATTGTATTAAGAAAAGTAATGGAACGTGAAGAATTACAATTACAAAAAGCTTAGATAAACGCCGCTCGTGATGAGCGGTGTTTTTTTGTCCCGTAAAAGCCCAATCCGAGTAGTGTAGGATGCACACCCCCACTAATTAAAGTTCCATTTTATTTAACTCGTTAAGGAAATTTTAAGAAACCAGCATTACTATAGGCATTGTATACGAAAGTGTACATGCTTTAGACAGATGAAGGAGGAAATTTCCTATGAAGAAGAAAACAGTTGGGTATTTAGCAATTGCAGGTGCTTTATCATTTGGAATTATAGGAGGAATTGGTGTGCCAGCATTTGCGGCAACGAATACTCCAGCAGCGGATCAACCTACAAAAACGGCGAAAAAAGATTTAGATGCCGCTACAAAACAAAAAGTAAAAACGATTATGGATGATACAAAGAAACAATTAGAGAAACTAGGTGTAAAGCTTCCAGAGAAAGAGAAACGTAAAGATATGTTTGCGAATCTAGATGAGGCAACAAAAGAAAAAGCGAAGTCGATTCTAGAACAAGAAAAATCCGGGAAACTAACACGTGAGCAAGCGAAAGAAGAATTAACAAAACTAGGCGTGAAATCCCCAGAAAAGGGTAATCACAAAGATATGTTTGCAGGGTTAGATGAGGCAACAAAGGAAAAAGCGAAGTCGATTTTAGAGCAAGAGAAATCTGGGAAATTAACGCATGAGCAAGCAAAAGAAGAATTGACAAAACTAGGTGTGAAATTCCCAGAGAAGGGTAAGCACAAGGATATGTTTGCAGGGTTAGATGAGGCAACAAAGGAAAAAGCGAAGTCGATTTTAGAGCAAGAAAAATCCGGGAAACTAACACGTGAGCAAGGAAAAGAAGAATTAACAAAATTAGGTGTGAAATTCCCAGAGAAGGGTAAGCACAAGGATATGTTTGCAGGGTTAGATGAGGCAACAAAGGAAAAAGCGAAGTCGATTTTAGAGCAAAAAAAATCCGGGAAACTAACACGTGAGCAAGCAAAAGAGGAATTAACAAAATTAGGTGTGAAACTTCCTGAGAAAGAAAAGCATGAAGACATCTTTGCGAACTTAGATGACCAGGCGAAAGAAAAAGCGAAAGCGATTCTAGAAAATGAAAAGAAACAACTAGCGGAATTGAATGTTGATCTGCCACATCATAAATTGTTCATGAAAAGCGAAGATAAATAATTGAATTATGTAGTATCTTTCGTGTGGGCAACCGAAAGGTACATATTTAGGACCGATTTCTTAATTTGGAAATCGGTCCTTTTGATTGGAAATATAATAGCTTCTGTTATAATATAAGAAGAGAAAAATTTTTTTGTTATATAAAATATATATTGATTTTTTCTAACAATTCAATATAATGAACAATAACTACAAAATTCGACATCAAGAAGTGATGATGAGGACATGATCAATTTTTTACGATTCTCAGAGAGGGAGGCCTTTGGCTGTGAGCTTCCTAATACGGGAAAATCGATTACCACCTCTGAACTGCAGCAGTGAACGGATATCTAGTAATTGCTTGCCGGCAAAAACCGTTATTTAGACTTGAGAAATTGGTGAAGTGTGTCACTTTACTAATTGAAACAAGGGTGGAACCACGAATACAACACTCGTCCCTTTTTTAGGGAGGAGTGTTTTTTTATTTCATTTTTGCATCACACTAGAATTGGAAGGAGGATACGCAGCATGCATCATGATGAGAAAAACAAAATTGGTTTAACAGTAGCACTTTCTATCGTAGTAGGAACTATTATTGGGTCTGGTGTGTTTATGAAACCAGGGAGCGTATTAGATTACTCGGGGAGTTCTAATATGGCAATCCTTGCTTGGGTAATTGGTGGTCTGTTGACGTTAGCAAGTGGTTTAACAGTAGCCGAAATTGGGGCGCAAATTCCGAAAAATGGTGGGTTGTATACGTATTTAGAGGAGATTTACGGAAGTTTTTGGGGGTATTTATCTGGCTGGATGCAAACGATTGTATATGGTCCAGCTATTATTGGAACGTTAGGTTTGTATTTTAGTTCTTTAATGATTAATTTTTTCTATTTAGATAAAGTATGGAATTTACCAATCGCAATTGGAACAGTTGTGTTCCTAGGCGTTATAAATAGTTTGGGAACAAAATATGGGGGCATCGTCCAAACGGTTACGACAGTTGGAAAGATGATTCCGATTATATTAATTGTTGTGCTAGGGTTTTGGAAAGGGAATAGTGATATCTTCAACGTAGTTGTACCGATATCAGAAAATCAAAGTATCGGGATGGCAATTTTAGCAACTTTATTCGCTTATGATGGTTGGATTTTACTCGCTTCTATTGGCGGAGAAATGAAGAATCCAACAAAGTTATTACCGAAGGCAATGACAGTTGGTATTTTAATTGTAACAGCTGCTTACGTATTAATTAACTTAGCGTTATTAAATGTATTACCAGCAACGAAAATTGTGGACCTTGGAGAAAATGCAACAGCGACAGCTGCAGGCATGTTACTTGGAGAATATGGCGGGAAAATTATTAGTATCGGTATTATCATTTCTATTTTCGGCTGTTTAAATGGAAAGATTTTAACGTTCCCACGTATTCCGATGTCGATGGCAGAGCGTGGACACCTTCCGTTTTCTAAGTTTATCGCAAAGGCACATGAGAAGTTTAAAACACCAGCGAATGCGATTACTGTTGAAATCATATTAGGAATTATTTTAATGCTTATTAGTGATCCGAATAAGCTATCTGAGATTTCCGTATTCATTATTTATATTTTCTATGTAATGACGTTTATTGGTGTCTTCATTTTAAGAAAGCGTAACAAGAATAAAGAGCGTGCATACAGTGTACCGTTATTCCCGATTGTACCAATCATTGCGATTTTAGGATCATTATTTGTACTTGGAAGTGCGATTATTAATGATCCGGTAAGTTGTTTCTTATCAATTGGAATTGTATTTACTGGACTTCCGGTGTATTGGTACTTAAATAAGAAGAAAGAAACTGGAGTTTAATGATTGAAGGGCAGGCGTATAATACGCCTGCCTTTTTTGCTGTAAAAAAATTATACTTGCGTCCACTTTCTCTTTTGGTTACTATAATAGTAGTAACCAAAAGAGAAAGTGTGGGGGAAGACTTGAATTTTCGTGTATATATTTTAGCTATTGCGGCTTTCGTAGTCGGAACGGTTGAGCTAATTATAGGAGGAACGCTTGATTTAGTTGCCAATGATTTAGGAGTATCTATTAGCGCAGCTGGTCAGCTTATTACAATATTTTCAGTAGTATTCGCTCTATCAGGGCCAGTTTTATTAGCATTAACAGGGAAGTTTGAAAGAAAAAAATTGTATGTTATGGCATTATCAATTTTCTTAGTTGGAAATATTGTTTCGGCATTTAGTGTGAATTATGAGATGTTAATGTTTTCAAGGGTAATTTGTGCGGCGAGTGGATCGCTTATTATTGCACTATCGGTAACACTTGCTTCTAGTGTAGTAGAGCCACATTTCCGTGCGCGTGCAATTGGGATCATTTTTATGGGGATTAGCGGATCACTCGTACTTGGAGTACCGCTAGGTCTTGTGCTCGGAAATGCATATGGATGGCGTGCACCATTTGTATTAATTTCAATATTAACGGTTATGGCGATTGCTTGTATTTCGTTGTTCTTAACGAAAGTACCAGCGACATCGGTATTATCAATAAGAGAACAAATTGCTACGTTAAAGGATAAAAAAATTGTAAGTGCACAGTTAACATCATTTTTATTTTTAACAGGACATTTAACGCTATACGCATATTTAACACCGTTTTTAAAAGATGTGATGCATGTTGAAGCAAATTGGATTAGTGTGTTTTACTTCATTTTCGGAATTGCAGCGGTACTTGGAGGTGGCCTTGGCGGCTGGCTTGCTGATAAATGGGGATCGAAGAAAAGTATTATTTCCATCATTATCGTATTTGCATGTGCAATCTTTATGTTGCCGATGATGACATTCTCATTCCCGCTCTTCATCATTATGATGGGGCTTTGGAGTATGCTGAGCTGGGCGATTTCGCCAGCACAGCAAAACTATTTAATTGAAATTGCACCAGAATCAGCTGGTATTCAGCAAGGTTTAAATAACTCTGCACTTCATTTAGGAATTGCACTTGGCTCAACAGTGGGCGGAGTTGTTATTGAAAAATCATCTGTTATATATAACGCTTGGGTAGGCGGCGTTTTTATTATATTGGCACTGCTTTGTGCGATTTTCTCTATTACGAGAGGACGCTCGAATCAGCTTACGAAAGAAGAATCTATCATTTGATAGGTTCTTTTTTGTGTGAAAAATTGCAGGGGTTAGTAGAGAAATGGAGAAGGGAGTATATAGCGAGGTGATAGTATATGGAGTCTAATTTTTCAATTATTGGTTTTCTAATTTCTTTAGTCCCATTATTTCTTATTATTTTTGTATTTAGATGGATTCGTTTCATCTATCAAAATTCTGAGAAACAAGTAGAGCAAAATGAGAAGATTATTGAGCTTTTGAGGGAGATAAAGGAGCAAAAGAAGTCGTGAAATGAACGTTCTGTATTTACAAATCAAAACCATCCGAAAAACCAACTACATAAAATTGAATTAGCGAAGGCATAAAAAAGACCTGTACCAAAAGAGTATGTAAAACTCCTTTTGGTACAGATTTTTTTATGTGAGAAATTACTATAGGAATGTATTAATACCTCAATTTCATCAACAAACTCTTAATTTCCTCATCTTCCATAAAGAGATCATGGTGCTTCTCTGTAATCTTCGCAAGTGCAACGTCATGATAGAAGAACTCCGTAAAGAACTTCACGAAAGGTTGTGACATTGTTTTCATCGCTTGCCATGATCCTTGCTCTACACCAGCAAATAAAATTTCACGATCGTCAACGATGAGTAGTAAGTAACGCTCTAATGCGTTAGGTTCTTGAGCTGGGATTAAAAAATGCATGTTTTCTAAGTCTGTTTCCACTTTTCCAACTATGAGGGACTCGACTTGGACGCCTTGTTTTGCTTTTTGTTCTAGTAAAGGAAGATATTCTAAAAGGGTATCATTCCATGCAGAGATGCGTATGGATTCTTTCGCATCTTCTATAAGTTGCCTACTTTGTACTTTAATAGAAGACTGCATTTTTAAACTCCAAACGCGGTCATCTGTAAATGACTTTTTAGAAATATTATTTTCAAGTTCTTTAATATTAGATTGGAATTCTGTCGTTAACTTTTCAATTGCTAGCTTGAGTGGTAATGCTGTATACAATTTTTTCTTTTCAGAAACAGAATCCATCACCATCCCTTTATCAATGAGTCGTGCTAACACTTCGTATATTTTTGCTTTTGGAACACCTGAATGTTTAACGATAGTCGTTGCATCTAATGGGTCATTGCTTGATACGACAACTTCATAAGCTTGGCTTTCATATTGTGAGAAACCGAATTTTTGTAGCATAGTTCCCTCCGAACGAATGAGATTATATGTTAAGGATAATGAACTATTTGTTTTTACACAAGTGTCGAGATAATAACTAAGCTAATTGAAATGAGAATAAATTTCAATTTTTTAAACTATATGGATTGAGCTTTCTGATTTATCTATTATACTTAATATAGTGATTAGTAAGATTAAATTTCATCGAGAAGGGGATGCTTGAGGGAAGATGTTGAGAAGTTTACGTTTAAAAATTGCAGTAGTATTTTCGGTACTTATTTCTATGATGTTTGTAATATTAGGTACAGCTGTGTATCAATTGCAAAAAGAGAAAGAAACGCACTCCTTAGACCAGTATTCTGAAAATACGATGGATCTTGTGACAGAGCAGTTAACTGCATTTATGCAGCGAATTGAAGAAGATATGGGGCATTATGGAACTCATGATGATATTCAAAACATGCTACAAGATGGGGTTACTCCAGAAGAGGAGAGTTTTATTTTAAAGGAATTTTCAAGGTTTAAAAAGAATCATCCTGATATTTTAGATGTCTACATAGGGACGAAAGATAAAAAAACGTTGAGCGCAAATCTTGCTGAAGGAGGCAAAGTACCGGAAGGATATGATCCAACAAGTCGTCCTTGGTATAAAGCGTCAGAAGCAGATACAAAATCGATTATTTGGGGACAACCACAATATGAAATCGCGACAGGTAAGTTAAGTATTGGAGTTTCAAAAGCCATTGTCAGGCAAGATGGTTCTGTGTTAGGTGTTGTAGCAATGGATGTATCACTAGGGACGATTCAAAAGCTACTCCATAATATTCAATATAATAATGGCGGAGAAATGTTTATTATAAATGATAAAAATATTGCCATTGTGTACCCAGAGAAGGTAGGAAAAGATGTTTCGAAAGAACCACTTGTTAAAAGTTTAAATAAAGATGAAACGAAATTTGCAGCGGCGACATTAGGCGGAAAAGATGTAGTAGCCTATAGTCAATTGTTTGATAAGATGAAATGGAAAATCGGGATTGTATATCCGAAAGAGTCCATTGATAACTTACTAATAGAAACAAGAAATACGGTTATTTTAACGGCGTGTATAAGTTTATTAATTGGAATAGTTGCATCATATATATTCTCAAGAAGATTAGCAAGACCATTACAACTATTAACAAATCACGTTCAAAAAGTAGCGGAAGGTGATTTAACACTACAAATGAAGGTGACAAGTAAAGATGAGGTTGGTACGCTTACGACTCACTTTAATGATATGGTTGAGCAAATGAATGAAATGGTAAGTAAAATTAAAAATAGTGTATCGACAGTACAGCAATCGACTCACAATCTGCATTATTTAACGAATGAAACTGTAGCAGCTAGTAGAGAAGTTTCAGGTGCAATGGATGATGTGAGCGGAGGCGCGTCTACTCTTGCTAATAGTGTAGAGGAGGTTTCAGCGCAACTTGAAAATATGGCGCAGTCGATGGAAGAAATGAATAGTTCCGTTGGTGAAATAAAGGGAGTGACCGGCAAGGCGGAAGAAGCATCTAAGCAGGGACTCAATACGATGCGGAATTTAGTTCGTACAAGAGAACAATCATCTTCTATCGTTGTTCATACGGAAGAAGCATCAGGTAAGTTAGAGCAAAGGGTTGGATCGATTCAAAATGTGGTGGCACTTATAAAAGGTCTTTCGGATCAAACGAATTTACTGGCTTTAAACGCTTCAATTGAAGCAGCACGTGCAGGGGAGCAAGGTAAGGGCTTTGCTGTTGTTGCGGAAGAGGTTCGGAAATTAGCTGAACAATCAAAAGAGGCAACGAGTGAGATTGCAATAATGATTAGCGATGTGCAGTTAGAAGTAAAACGAGTTGTAGAAGTTGTAAGTAAATTGAAAGACATTGCGGATGTACAAAAAAAAGTTACGACAGAGGCAGAGGCTGAATTCCGCACAATTATGTCAGTTGTAAGCACAATTAGTACATCAGTTGGAAAAATTGTAGAAGAGGTAAATAACATAGGTCACGAGCAAGAAGACATTACAGAAGTTATGCAAACAATTGCTAGCACAAGTCAAGAGAGCGCGGCTGTTTCTGAAGAGGTAAATGCAGCAACTGAGTCACAAGTGAATCATTTAGAAAAAGTAGCTCATACGATGGAAAGTTTGACAGAGAATATGCAGGACTTAGAGAGAGTGGTTGAGCAGTTTAAAGTAGAAGAGTAACGTATTAGTAAAATGATGAGGATTTCGGTAAAATAGATAATGGATATATAAGAAGCAGTTATAGGAGGAAGATTATTATGGCAATTGTTGATGTATCGATTATTCCAGTAGGAACAGGTAATCCAAGTGTTAGTGAATATGTAGCAGAAGTACAAAAGGTGCTAGAGAAAAATGCTGATCGCGTGAAGTATCAATTAACACCGATGAATACAGTAATTGAAGGAGATCTTCCTGTCATTTTAGAAGTCATTCAACAGATGCATGAAGTTCCATATACGAAAGGTGCACAGCGCGTTGCGACAACAATTCGTATCGATGATCGTCGTGATAAAGTAAGCACGATGGAGAAGAAATTAAACTCTGTTCGATCAAAATTATAAGGAGAAGCAGCGATTTTCGCTGCTTTTTTCATATAGGAGGAAAATAAGATGAGTGAAAAGTTTAATGAGCAGTTTGATGGCTTGCTAGAGAAATACACGGAACTATTACTTGGAGAGAGCAACGAAGAGCGTAAAGAGCAGGTACAGAAATGGGCACTTTATTCTTATATGGCTAAGACGATGCCAGCTTTAGTGAAACATTGGAATGAGACGTATCCAGATGCAAAAGAAGAGATGGTACAGTTAATTACGAATATTAAAAAGCTGAATGATGAGAAGCGAAATGAGAAGTAAGGAGGCTTGAGATAATGTTACCTCAAGTTTTTGCTATTAATATCCTCATATAATTTACATGAAATATAAATGGTTTTGTGAGCATGTCGAATATTTTCGGCATGCTCATTTTTTCCCTAGTAAACCCGTTTTTTCTGAATGTCGAAAAATATTTTCTTCATATTTACAAACGAGAATATAGGGTTTTAAATGTTTTGATAGTATTTTATAAATTATCTAAATAATTATTTGTATCAAATAATTTTAAACAGTGATATAATTTCGAAGAGGGGTAAAAAACAGATAAATTATAGTCATAGGGGTGAATTACATGGAACAATTAATGCGAAATTCGTTTCTTTTCTTATCTAAAAATAAAGCGCTAACAAAACTGGCTAAAAAGTACGGTTTACGCTTTGGTGCAGGTCGCTTCGTCGCAGGGGAAACGATTGAATTAGCGACAGCTGCAATTAAAGCATTAAATAAGCAAGGTCTTTGTGTAACAATCGATTATTTAGGTGAATTCGTTGATAACGAAGCGGAAGCAAATGAAATGGCTAGCGAATCGATTGAAGCGATTCGTGCAATTGGAAGAGAAGGTCTTAATTCGCAGCTTTCTTTAAAGATGACTTCTATGGGATTAGATATCTCTGACGAAATCGTAATGAACAATATGCGCCGTATTTTAGAAGCTGGAAAAGAAAATGGTGTGTTTATTACAATTGATATGGAAGACTATACGCGCTGCGGGAAAACAATTGATATCTTTAAACAATTAAAATCTGAATACGATAATATTGGTACTGTTATTCAAGCTTACTTATATCGTACAGAAAAGGATATGGAAGATTTAAACGCTTATAATCCTAATTTACGTCTTGTAAAAGGGGCCTATAAAGAACCTGAAGAAGTAGCGTTCCCGGAAAAGAAAGATGTAGATGACAATTATAAAAAGATTATTAAAATGCACTTATTAAATGGAAATTACACTGCAATTGCTTCACATGACGAAGCGATTATTGAATATACGAAAAAACTTGCCGAAGAACACAATATTCCAAGGGATCAATTTGAATTCCAAATGTTATTTGGTATTCGTACAGAGCGTCAACTTGAGCTAGTAAAAGAAGGCTACAAAATGCGCGTTTACGTACCTTATGGAAACGACTGGTATGGCTATTTCATGCGTCGTCTAGCAGAACGTCCAGCAAACGTTGCGTTCGTATTAAAAGGTATGATCAAAAAATAACCAAGGAGAAAATACTCCTTGGTTATTTTAATTGCTGAAATGCGTAGTTCGCCATTTTCTTCGTATCAGGGTATAGCTGTGTACGAGTAGAAGATAACAAGACGTTAATGACGCGTTTACCGTCTTTTTCATCAACGGTTACGACTGTGTATTTTCCGAGTGCCGATAAACCGCTTTTACTTCCAATCGCATATGGATCGTCATATAGTTCTTCTCGTCCATAGTTTGCGATTTTTGGAGAGCGTTCGGAAGTATGTAGAGTTGTATTTACTGAATTCATATATTGTAAAACAATTGGATACTTTAATGCTTCTTTCGTAATAATAGCAATGTCATAAGGTGATACTTTATTTCCAAGTGCATCAGCACCACTTGCGTTTTTGAAAGTCGCATGCTTTGTACCAAGTTCCTTCGCTCTAGCATTCATCATTTTCACAAACTTTTCTTTTGATCCCGCAATATGTTCAGCGATTGACTCAGCGATTGGGTCTGCACTAATAATAAGCATAAGTTTTAATGCCTCATCACGTTTTAACTTTTCACCCGCGCGAAGCTTAATCTTTGCACTTTGACTTTCTGTTTTAATCGCATTCTCTGTAACCGTAATTTCTTCATCTTCTTTTACATTCTCTAGTAAGAGAAGAGTTGTCATCATCTTGGCTATACTAGCCGGATAAGAGCGTTCATCTTCACGTTTTCCATACAAAATTTCCCCTGTGTCTGCATCAATTGTAATCCCGTATTGCCCAGTAATGTTAGGTTGATCTGCTCTTACAACTTGTTGCCTATGCGCATAAGAGAAGAAAATCATCCCTGTAAATAGTGTGGCGATCATTACAATCATAATTATTGTTCGTTTCATCGTCGTTCCCTCTTTTGTTTTCCATATGTACAAATAAATTGGGCAGAAAAAGCAGCCATTAATCATTATGCCACGTTCTCTGCCCAAAAATATAGCGTTATTTTTCGCCCATATTATGCTTTTTATATTGTTGGTTATTACCTTGACGCCCTTTTTCCACACCGTGATTATGCGGACCTGCATTTCCAGTTACGCTTGCTGCGCTAATTCCAGCTTTTGAAGGGTTTTTCTTAAGTTTTGCCATATATATTCCTCCAGTTTCGTCAGATTATAAAAAGGAAAAGTGCATTTTAGTGAAGAAAATACACATGTATAGCATAGCCAAATGAAAGAAAAGTATTTATTTCAGAAAATTTTATCAATAAATATATTGCGAAAATTCAAACTGTATCATATATTTATTAGTAGAGGCTCACTCATTGATTGCGACTTATGTCGAAAAATTGAATGAGCATTCATTCAAGAATAGGGGGAGAAATGGATGTTCCAAATTAAAAAGGCTGCTGTTCTAGGTTCAGGCGTAATGGGTTCAGGGATTGCGGCACACTTAGCTAATATTGGTATTCCGACATTATTGCTTGATATTGTACCACCGGCGCTTACGAAAGAAGAAGAAGCGAAGGGACTTACATTAGAACATAAAAGTGTGAGAAATCGTTTTAGTAATACGGCTGTACAAAAACTATTAAAGCAAAAACCAGCTCCTCTGACAGTGAAAGGTAATCTAGCACTGATCGAAGCAGGTAACTTAGAAGATGATCTTGAGCGTCTTGCTGATGTAGATTGGATTATTGAAGTAGTAGTTGAAAATTTAGATATAAAGAAGAAACTATTTGAAAAAATAGATACTGTTCGTAAACCAGGCTCAATTGTGAGTTCAAATACATCAGGCATTTCCGTTGAAAAAATGGCAGAAGGTCGTTCAGACGACTTCCAGAAGCACTTCTTAGGAACACACTTTTTTAACCCACCACGATATTTAAAACTTCTAGAGGTAATACCGACGAAAGAAACTGATCCACAAGTATTAAGCTTCATGAAACTATTTGGCGAAGACGTTCTTGGAAAAGGCGTTGTTATCGCAAAAGACACACCAAACTTTATTGGAAACCGCATCGGTACGTATGGCTTGCTTGTAACGCTTCAAGAAATGATTAAGCGTGGTTATAGCATTGGAGAAGTTGACTCTGTAACAGGTCCATTAATTGGTCGTCCAAAGAGCGCAACGTTCCGCACATTAGATGTTGTTGGTTTAGATACATTTGTACATGTTGCAAATAACGTATATGAAAATGTACAAGAAGAAGAGCGCGACGTATTTAAAGTACCAGCTTTCATGCATGACATGCTTGATAAAAAATGGCTTGGAAGTAAAACTGGTCAAGGCTTCTTCTTAAAGCAAGGAAAAGAAATTTTAGAATTAAATCCAGAAACGATGGAATACGAAGCGCGCAAAAAATTAAAAGCTGCATCTATCGAGTTAAGTAAGCAAGAAAAAGGATTATCGAATAAATTGAAAGCGCTTGTATACGCGAAAGACCGCGCAGGAGAGTTGTTATGGAATATTATCACACCAACTCTTTTATACTCTGCAAAACTTCATAAAGAAATTGCTGACGACATCGTTGCAATTGACCAAGCGATGAAATGGGGCTTCGGCTGGGAGCAAGGACCATTTGAAATTTGGGATGCAATCGGCGTTGAAAAGTCCATTCAAAAGATGGAAGAAAACGGCGCAAATGTTCCTGCTTGGGTGAAAGAAATGGTAGAGAAAGGTTTTGCTACTTTCTATAAACATGATAATGGTGATAGCTACTATTACGACAATGGTGAATATAAGCTAATCGAACGTAACAAAAAAGCAATTTCGCTTAAGCAATTAAAAGCGAAAAACGGTGTGTTAAAGAAAAATAGCGGAGCGAGCTTAATTGATTTAGGCGACGGCATCCTTTGCTTAGAATTCCATTCGAAGAGTAATGCAATCGGTATGGATATTACGCAAATGATTAACTACGCTGTTGATGAAGTAGAGAAAAATTATAAAGGTCTTGTTATCGGAAACCAATCGAAGAACTTCTGCGTTGGTGCGAACCTTGCAATGATCTTAATGGAAGCACAGGATGACAACTACTTTGAAATTGAGTGGGTTGTGAAAAACTTCCAAGATGCAATGACGAAAATTAAGTATTCTTCTAAGCCAGTTGTAGCAGCGCCATATGGTATGACGCTTGGCGGCGGTACAGAAGTTTGTTTACCAGCAGCGAGCATTCAAGCTTCTAGCGAAACATATATGGGCTTAGTAGAAGTAGGTGTTGGCTTAATCCCTGGCGGAGGCGGTAACAAAGAGCTATACATTAAACACTTAAACAAAATGGCAAACGGTGTAGAATTCGACTTACAAAAAGTTGCGAATAAAGTATTCGAATCTGTAGCGATGGCGAAAGTTTCTACATCAGCACAAGAAGCTGTATCGAACAACTTCTTAGGCGATAAAGACGGTATTAGTGTGAATGGTGATCACTTACTATATGATGCGAAACAAAAAGCACTTTCTTTATATGAAGCGGGCTATAAAGCGCCGATTCGTAAAAAGATACCAGTTGTTGGTGAGACAGGATATGCAACGCTTGTACTTGGTGCAGAAGCAATGCATTTATCAGGTTACATTTCTGAACATGATCTTCACATTGCGAAGAAACTTGCATATGTCATTGCGGGCGGAAAAGTGCCGTACGGAACAGAAGTTGATGAGCAGTATTTATTAGATGTAGAACGTGAAGCATTTATTAGCTTAGTAAGTGAGATGAAATCACAAGCAAGAATGCAGCACATGCTTGTAAAAGGAAAGCCATTACGTAACTAATAACGAGGGGAGATATCGTTCATGAGAGAAGCTGTCATTGTTGCGGGAGCAAGAACACCAATTGGAAAAGCAAAGAGGGGTTCATTAAAAACAGTTCGTCCTGACGATCTAGGGGCGTTAGTAGTAAAGGAAACGTTAAAGCGTGCGAATTATGAAGGGCCAATCGACGATTTAATTTTCGGTTGTGCGATGCCAGAAGCAGAACAAGGTTTAAATATGGCTCGTAATATCGGCGGGCTAGCAGGACTTTCTTACGATGTTCCAGCTATTACAATTAACCGTTACTGTTCTTCTGGTTTACAGAGTATCGCTTACGGAGCAGAGCGCATTATGCTTGGTCACTCGGAAGCTGTATTATCAGGCGGAGCGGAATCAATGAGTTTAGTTCCGATGATGGGACACGTTGTTCGTCCGAATAGTCGCCTTGTAGAAGCAGCTCCAGAATATTATATGGGTATGGGACATACAGCAGAGCAAGTTGCTGTGAAATATGGAATTTCTCGTGAAGAGCAAGATGCTTTTGCGGTAAGAAGTCACCAGCGCGCAGCAAAAGCGTTAGCTGAAGGGAACTTTGCGGATGAAACAGTAGCTGTAGATGTAATGTTACGCACTGTTGGAGCAAACAACAAACTGCAAGAAGAAACACGTATTTTCGCACAAGATGAAGGTGTAAGAGCGGAGACGACGCTAGACATTTTAGGTAAATTACGTCCAGCATTTAACGTTCGTGGTTCTGTAACGGCTGGTAACTCTTCACAAATGAGTGATGGAGCAGCATCTGTACTATTAATGGATCGTGAAAAAGCAGTGAGCGATGGCATGAAGCCACTTGCGAAATTCCGTTCATTTGCAGTAGCTGGTGTACCACCAGAAATAATGGGTATCGGTCCAATTGCTGCAATTCCGAAAGCGTTAAAACTAGCGGGATTAGAACTATCTGATATCGGCTTATTCGAGCTAAATGAGGCGTTCGCTTCTCAATCGATTCAAGTTATTCGTGAACTTGGTTTAGATGAAGAAAAAGTGAACGTAAACGGCGGTGCAATCGCACTTGGACATCCACTAGGCTGTACAGGAGCAAAACTAACACTATCTCTTATTCATGAAATGAAACGCCGCAACGAACAATTCGGTATCGTAACAATGTGTATCGGCGGCGGAATGGGAGCAGCGGGAGTGTTTGAATTACTATAAAAAAAAGTGCAGGTGGCTCGCTCAGAACAGGAGGGCGTTGGAAGCCCTGACGAAGAGGCGCTTTTTGCCTCACAGGAAGGGGTGAAACGACCGACTGTTCTAGCCACCGGAACTAGATTATAAAAAAAGTGCAGGCGGCTCGCTCAGAATGTGAGGGGGATGGAGCTTCAGACGAAGAGGCGCTTTTTGCCTCGTAGGAAGAAGTGAAGCCACCGAACGTTCTAGCCGCTGGAACTGGATTAGATAAAAAGTGGAAGTGGCTCGCTCAAAACAAGAGGACGCTAAAGCAAAGAATGGAAGCAACAAAGGGGTATAAAAAAAATTGAGAGCCAGCTTCTTTCAAAATGAGAGAAGCGGCTCATGAAAATATGAAGGAGGAAATTTTCATGGAAAAAACAGTAGGAAGTGCGGTTAAAGGCGGTAGCTTTTTAGTAGATGAGATTACAATTGATCAAGTGTTTACGCCAGAAGATTTTTCATCTGAGCATAAAATGATTGCAAAAACGACAGAGGAATTTATCGTAAATGAAGTTCTTCCGGAGCTTGAATATTTAGAGCAACATGAGTTTGATCGTTCTGTGCGTCTTTTAAAAGAAGCTGGTGAACTTGGTTTATTAGGCGCTGACGTACCAGAAGAGTACGGCGGAATTGGTCTTGATAAAGTAAGCTCAGCGTTAATCGCAGAGAAATTCTCTCGCGCTGGTGGTTTTGCAATCACTCACGGTGCTCACGTTGGTATCGGATCTTTACCAATCGTATTATTCGGTAACGAAGAGCAAAAGAAAAAATATTTACCATTACTTGCAACTGGTGAAAAATTAGCTGCATATGCATTAACTGAGCCAGGTTCAGGATCTGACGCATTAGGTGCAAAAACAACTGCACGTTTAAATGCAGAAGGTACACATTACGTATTAAACGGTGAAAAACAATGGATTACAAACTCTGCATTTGCTGATGTATTTGTTGTATATGCAAAAGTAGACGGCGAGCACTTCTCAGCATTTATCGTAGAGAAAGAGTATGCTGGCGTATCTACAGGGCCTGAAGAGAAGAAGATGGGTATTAAATGTTCTTCAACTCGTACATTAATTTTAGAAGATGCATTAGTACCGAAAGAAAACTTACTTGGTGAAATCGGTAAAGGTCATATTATCGCGTTCAACATTTTAAATATCGGTCGTTATAAATTAGGTGTTGGTACAGTTGGATCTGCAAAACGTGCAGTAGAAATTTCAGCACAATATGCAAATCAACGTCAACAGTTCAAACAACCAATCGCTCGTTTCCCATTAATTCAAGAAAAACTTGCGAATATGGCAGCGAAAACATATGCAGCTGAAAGCTCTGTATATCGTACAGTAGGTTTATTCGAAAGCCGCATGAGCACATTATCTGAAGAAGAAGTAAAAGACGGTAAAGCAGTAGCAGCTTCTATCGCTGAATATGCAATCGAGTGCTCTTTAAATAAAGTGTTCGGTTCTGAAGTGTTAGATTATACGGTAGATGAAGGTGTTCAAATTCACGGTGGTTACGGATTTATGGCAGAGTACGAGATTGAAAGAATGTACCGCGATTCTCGTATTAACCGTATTTTCGAAGGAACGAACGAAATTAACCGCCTAATCGTACCAGGTACGTTCTTACGTAAAGCGATGAAAGGTGAATTACCATTACTACAAAAAGCACAAAAATTACAAGAAGAGTTAATGATGATGATGCCAGAAGAAGTAGGCGATGAGCCATTAGCACTTCAAAAATATTTAGTAAAGAACGCGAAGAAAATCGGTTTAATGGTAGCTGGATTAGCTGCTCAAAAATACGGTAAAGCATTAGATAAAGAGCAAGAAATTCTTGTGAATATCGCTGACATCGTAAGCAACCTTTACGCAATGGAATCAGCTCTTCTTCGTACAGAAAAAGCAATTAAAACAACTGGTCTTGAAAAGAATAAACAAAAAGTGTTATACACTGAAGTATTTTGCCAAGAAGCATTCAACGAAATCGAAGCAGATGCGAAAGAAACACTTATCGCAGTTGAAAACGGCGACATGCTGCGCATGATGTTATCATCATTACGTAAATTAACTCGCCACACGCCACTTAACGTAATTCCGAAGAAGCGTGAAATTGCTGCGAAAATTTTAGAAGATGAGCGTTACACAGTTTAATATATGATGGGGAACCAGTGGCCGTTTGGCTGCTGGTTTTTTTATCGATGGATTCTTGAAAAGGGCTGTTTTACATATGTATTTGTAAACGGCTTTTTTTAATGGAGGTAAAGGAGATGAAGTTAATAAGAGTAGGAACAGTTCACCAAATCGCATTTTTACCGCGTCTATTTCCGATTAACTGTTACTTTGTTGAAGAAGAAACAGGATTAACTTTAATTGATGCTGCTTTACCATTTTGTGCAAAGAAGATTTTAGAAGCGGCTCGAAAAATAGGAAAACCGATTACGAATATCGTTATTACACATGCGCATGATGACCATATAGGGGCACTCGATGCTATAAAACAAGAATTGCCGAATGTTCCGGTCTATATTTCTAAAAGAGATGCAAGTTTACTTGAAGGGGATTTGTCACTGCAACTAGGGGAACCAGACACGCAGGTAAAAGTAAGTGTGTCAAAAAGGATAAAGACGATTCCAGATATTCTTCTTCAAGAGGGAGATCAAATAGGTTCCCTTGTAGCGATTGCAGCTCCAGGTCATACACCGGGATCAATGGCGTTTTTAGACACGAGAAATGATGCACTCATTGTTGGAGATGCATTTCAAACGAGAGGCGGGATAGCGGTAGCAGGGCAATTAAATTGGCTTTTTCCATTTCCTATGTTTGGTACGTGGGATGCAGAAGTTTCATTAACGAGTGCTCAGAAATTGCTGGAGTATAAGCCGTCTATATTAGCGACAGGGCATGGGAAGATGATTAAAGATCCGTTAGTGCAAATGCAACGGGCGATTGAAGAAGCGGAAAGGAATTTAACAAGAAAGAGCCTCAAATAATTTTGAGGCTCTTTTTGCTAGATGATATTATTTTGCTGGTTTTAAAAATGTGTATATGGCTAAGGAAAAACAAAGGAAAATAAATGCGATAGGATCTTGATATGGATTAGGTTCAGAGCCCTTCTGGATTTCTGTAAGGAAGTCATGTGTTTTCATGTTCATTTCTCCTTTCATTAATAATTTATTATTTGGTGTAAAAGAAGACGAGAGATGATGAATAAGAAAAATGGTGGAATTGCAAAGAATGAGAAGTATTTTAAAGGGATTTTCATGTTAATTATTTTATAGTATATGCCTATATTTTAATGTGAAAATAAAAGTTAAAAATATGTAATTTTGCATATTCGAACAAGCGTGTAAAAAAATGAAAATTAGGCTTTGTATACTGCGACTTTTTTTATGCATACAATCCAAAAAACCCCAAATACTAATGACGAATGAAAAAAGAAAGGTGGGTATGTTCTATGCAAAATTTAACAGAGCTTGAAGTAGAAAATTTACGTCATTTAATTGGTGGTCATGCGACGATTATTAACAAATTGGACCAGTATGCACAGGCTTGTACAGATCCAGAGTTGAAACAAATGCTACAAAAGGATGCGCAAGATGCACGAAATACGAAACAGCAGTTAATGACTTTTTTAGGATAGGAGGAAGAGAGAAATGAATGAAAAAGATATGGTAAATGATTATTTAGCAGGGTTAAATTCAAGTTTAACAAGTTATGCAAATTATATTTCTCAATCTGATAATGAACAGTTACATCAAACGTTAATTCAAATTCGTAATCAAGATGAGGCGCGTCAACGTAATATGTATGAATACGCAAAGCAAAAGAGTTATTACAAACCGGCAGCACCTGCGAATCCAATGATTGTAGAGCAATTGAAAAGTCAATTAAGTGCGGAATAGTGTGATGAATGAAACGAGCGAATGGATTCGCTCGTTTTTGTTTTGTATATGTCAATAAATACATAATAAATATTTTTCCAGTTGTAACAAATATGACGAAAATTGAATATGACAATTCACAAAAAGGACAAAAGTTTGTTCAATGATTCACAAAGTATCCATGGTTTCTATCGTAGGAATCTCTATAATTAAGAGTGTAAAGAACAAAAAAATAGATTATATGATCAATTAGGAGAGATTGCTATGAGAAGAAACACAAGAAAAATTGCAATTATCGGTACTGGATTAGTTGGATCAAGCTGTGCGTATTCCATTGTAAACCAAGGGATTTGCGAAGAGCTATTGTTAATTGATATAAATCATGAACGTGCAGTTGGAGAAGCGATGGATTTATCGCACTGCATTAACTTTACAAATACAAGAACAAAAGTATATGCAGGAAGTTATGAAGACTGCAAAGATATGGACATTGTTATTATTACAGCAGGACCAGCGCCGAAGCCTGGACAAAGTCGCTTAGACACTTTAGGAGCAAGCGCTAAGATTATGGAAAGTGTTGTAAATGGTGTAATGGAAAGTGGATTTGATGGCATTTTCTTACTCGCATCGAACCCAGTTGACATTATTACATATCAAGTGTGGAAGGTATCTGGATTACCTAGAAATCGTGTGATTGGTACAGGTACATCACTAGATTCTTCTCGCTTAAGAACAATTTTATCTGAAATGTTACATGTAGATCCTCGTAGTATTCATGGGTATTCATTAGGAGAACATGGGGATTCTCAAATGGTTGCTTGGTCTCACGTAACTGTTGGTGGTAAGCCAATTCTGCAAATTTTAGAGGAACAAAAAGAACGTTTTGGTGAAATAGATTTAGATGAAATTGTTGAGAAGACTGCGAAAGCTGGATGGGAAATTTATAAGCGTAAAGGAACTACTTATTATGGAATCGGAAATTCTCTAGCTTATATTGCTCGCTCAATTTTCAATGATGATCACCGTGTTATCGCTGTTTCAGCTATTTTAGATGGTGAATATGGCGAATACGATATTTGTACAGGAGTACCAGCAATTATTACTAGAGACGGTATAAGAGAAGTGGTAGAACTGAACTTATTAGAAGATGAAGAAAGCCGCTTTGCAAAATCAAACGATGTTTTACGCGATTATATGAAAACAATTGGTTACTAAATTATAGGAGAAGGTGAAACAAATGAAAGAATATATAATGTCTCGTGTGTTTAAAGCTTCAGCCGGAATCGCACAGGGTATTTTCGTATCCCTTGGAATTGGTTTGCTGATTGAAAATATAGGAAGAATTGTTGATATCCCATTACTTATTACAATCGGAGTTGTTGCAAAATCACTTATGGCACCAGCAATTGGAGCCGGGATTGCTTTTATGCTCGGTGCAAACGGACTCGTAATTTTCTCAGCGATGGTAGCTGGAGCAATTGGAGCCGGTTCAATTTCAATTACTGAAGCTGGTCTCATCATTAAAACAGGTGAACCAATCGGTGCATTATTAACAGCGACTTTAGCAGTTTATATTGGTAAACGATTAAGTGGAAAAACTGCTTTAGATATGATGCTCGTTCCATTTGCAGCAATACTCGGTTCTGGTTTAGTCGGTATTTGGTTAGCTCAAAATATTAGCCCAGTTTTAAATACAGTTGGAGCATTCATTAAAGATAGTTCAGCTGGTAGCCCGTTCATCGCTTCTATCGTGATTGCTGTAGTTTGGGGACTATTACTTATCTCTCCAGCTTCATCAGCTGCTTTAGCGATAGCACTTAGCTTAGATGGTGTTGCAGGTGGTGCAGCACTTGCAGGATGTGTTGCTCAGTTTATCGGATTCTCTGTTATTTCAGCGAAAGAAAATAATTTAGGTGGCATATTAGCTCAGGCACTTTGTACTCCAAAAGTACAGTTGCCGAACATTACTAAAAATCCAATGATTCTCGTCCCAACTGTCGTCGCCAGCGCTATAGTAGGCCCAGTATCAGCATTAATTTTCCACCTGGAAGCAGGGAAAGAAATTGCAGGCCTTGGATTAAGCTCTCTTATCGCACCAATTAATTTAATTTCCAGCCAAGGATGGGAAGTTGTCCCAGCGATGATAATCACTTATGTCATCATTCCAGTAGCTGTTTCTTATATACTTTACATCGCTCTTAAAAAAGCAGGTCGTATTCACTCTGGTGATATGACTGTACCGCAATCTTAATTTGAAAATCTCCTTAATATAGAGAAAAGCAGACTGAAGAAGCCACAGTCTGCTTTTTTACATTTTATGATTTCGTTTTACTGGAACGCGTACTGTTTCTTTTGCTAATAATAGCTGAACACCGAAGTATAGTACGCTTGCAAGCGTCATTCCAGAAATGGCGTCTACAAATGCATGTTGCTTCGTAAATAGCGTTGATAAAATGATAAGTGTACCGAAGAAAGTAAGAATGTAATATTCAAAAGCATGCTGTTCTCTACGCTTAAAGGCAGCTAACATAATTACAAATGTCGTAAGGACATGAATGCTTGGGAAACAGTTTACTGGTTGATCAATACTATAAATATAGCGGACTAGTTCGGAAAATACATCTGTTCCAACAACGGTTGGGCGTGGTACAGTTGTCTGCCAAAAAAAGTAAATCGAAAAACAAGCAAGTTTTCCAAGAATTACACTACTTAAAGTGACATAATATTGCTTTCGATCAGCAAAACAGTAATAAATAAGTGCACCGTATAAGTATGGAAACCAAAGTAAGTAAGGAATAATAAATGCTTTCACAAATGGAATCCAATCATCTACTACAGTTGTGACATCTACTGCGTGAACAGTAGATTTATTTAATACATCGTAAAGGGGACTTACGAGTACGAGTAGAAGTATATAACTTAACGGAAGAAGAGATGAAAGTTTAAATTTCTTCATGATAATCTCCTATGTTTTAGTAATGTAAATAAATTCAATTGATTATAATATAGAAAATCCAATTGGGCTATCGATTTTACTTACATTTTCTTGAATTCACCTTACATTTTTGTCACTTGACTTAAAAGAGGGGGCGGGTGCTAAATGAAGCGTTCATTTTATTTCTTAGTTTTTATATTGTTATGCCTAGTGGGTACTGGATGTGCCAAGGATAATGAAGGAGATACATTAGAATATAACGGGAGAGCGCTCGCCATTGGAGTTGTTGGTGAAAAGCCGAAAGATACATTTAGAAATATAAAGTTTGAAAACGTGAAGTTAGAAGAGATGCAGGAGAAATCCGAAAAAGTTGATGGTTTTCTCGTCATGAAAGAATATTTTCAAGAAGCATCAAAGGAACAGTATACGGACTTATTTTTATCGTTAAAGAAGCCGGTGTTTTTTATTGGTTTACAAGATAGACCGTATTTGATTTTTACTGAAAAAGATTTAGATTTTGACAATGCTCCAAGGGATAGGGCAATGATGTATACGCAAGGTTTTGTGAATATGGAAAGACCCGAAGGACAATATTGGGGTATAGGGTTATATAATGATACGGTTTCCAATCAAAATATTCATAATATGTATATAGTAGTATTTCAAACCATTTCGGACTATTTAAGTCGATGATGAAGGAGCCTGTAAAAGGGCTTCTTATTTTTTAAATAAACGTTTGTTTAAGATATATGTTCGGTATAGAAAATCATGTTTTCCAACGGTGATATAGAAAAACATGAAATTAATCAAACGTTCGTTTAAGAGGTATGTTCGGTATGGAAGAATTCATGTATTCCAAAGGTTGAGGTAGAAAAACATGAAATTAATCAAACGTTTGTTTAAGGTATATGTTCGGTATGAAAGAATCTACGTATTCCAAAGGCTGAGGTAGAAAAATATGAAATTAAATAAACGTTTGTTTAAGATATATGTTCGGCGTGGGATGAGAAAAAAGTTTTAAAAAATTATATATTTATTTTTTCTTAATAAATGGCGGAAAAATAAGAAAAATTAGCAGGATTATTAAAAATTATCACGAAATAAGTAAAAGTTTAGCGAATAATCGTTTGAAATAATAAAATGTTTTCTATATGATAAAGGTAAAGGTTAGTAAAAAAGTAGGTGAATTTATGACAGTAACATTTTATTCATATCCAAAGTGTGGCACATGTCAAAAAGCAAAGAAATGGTTTGAGGCAAACGATGTAGCATATGAGATGATTCATATTGTTGAAAATCCACCGTCAAAAGAAGATTTACGTAATTTACATGAGAAAAGTGAATTACCATTAAAAAAATTCTTTAATACAAGTGGAATGCGTTACCGCGAACTTGGTTTAAAAGATAAGTTAAAGGATGCAAGCGAAGACGAAATGTACGAGCTTTTAGCATCTGATGGCATGTTAATTAAACGTCCAATTGTAACAGATGGAACGAGTGTGACACTTGGTTTTAACGAAGAGCAGTTTGAAAGTGTGTGGAAAAAATACCAATAAGGTATTTTTACATAATTAATACATTCACTGGAGGTACAGTCATGAGCATTCCAAATAATTTACGTTACTCTGAAGAACACGAATGGGTAAAAACAGAAGGTAATGCGGTTGTTATCGGTATTACTCATTTTGCACAAGGTGAGTTAGGCGATATCGTATTCGTTGAACTTCCTGAAGTAGGTGCAACAATCCAAGCTGACGAGCCATTCGGAAGCGTAGAATCTGTTAAAACAGTTTCTGAATTATACGCACCTGTAAGTGGTAAAGTTGTAGCAGTAAACGAAGAATTAAGTGACCAACCAGAACTAGTTAACGAATCTCCATACGAGGGTGCATGGATGGTTAAAGTTGAACTTTCTGATGCAAGCCAAGTTGAGAAGTTATTAACTGCAGAAAAATATGCAGAAATGACAAACCAAGACTAATTATAGTCGAAGAAAAAGGACAGCCTTTGTGCTGTCCTTTTTTATGTTGTGTACATAATGAATTTAAAAACATATATATTAATTATTATATAGGAGAACGTTTTTGAAAAAACTTTTTTCATTGTCTAGCTCCAGCGGCTAGAACAGTCGATCAGTTCACGCCTTCACTTGAGGCAAAAGGCGCCTCTAGTTCAGGAGTTCCAATGCTCTCCTGTTCTGAGCGAGCCGCTTGCGCTTTTCGTTGTCTAGCTCCAGCGGCTAGAACAGTCGGTCATTTCACGCCTTCACTTGAGGCAAAAAGCGCCTCCAGTTCAGGAGTTCCAATGCCCTCCTGTTCTGAACGAGCCGCTTGCGCTTTTCTTTTGCAAAAATAAACAGGAAACAACATGAAAATAACGAATATACTATATACTAAGTTAAAGGTTGTATAGTATATGGTGATCGGGTGATGACATATGATTTATGTGGAAAAAGTCATTATTGTAGAAGGTAAATCGGATAGAAGAAAGATTGAATCTATTATTCGTGAACCAGTGGAAATTGTTTGTACAAATGGTACAATTGGTTTGTCGAAAATGGATGAGCTCATTGATCAACTTTTTGATAAGGACGTATATGTGCTAGTGGATGCTGATGATGCAGGAGAAAAGTTAAGGAAACAATTCCGAAAAGAATTTCCGCAAGCAGAGCATATTTATATTGATCGCTCGTATCGCGAGGTGGCGACTGCACCTTCTTCACATTTAGCAAATGTATTATGGGGAGCTGACATTGACGTTTATACAGAATATTTACGGTAAGGAATGATAGAAGTGATTGATTGGACAGGTGCCGAAGCTACAGACCTAATAGGAAATGAAGAAAAAACAGTGTTATATGTGTATACACCAATGTGTGGAACATGCCAGTTAGCAAAGAAGATGTTAACGGTCGTCGAGATGACGATTGAAGATTTGAAAATTGGGATGTTAGATTTAAATTATGCCCCGCATTTAGCGAAAGAGTATGGGATAGAAAGTGTACCGTGTTTACTTGTTTTTGAAAATGGGACACTGATGAAGAAAATATATGCATTTCATTCGGTTGAATATTTATATACGGAATTAAAGTAGGCGGCAAAGTTTTTGCCGCCTCGACATATTTCTTGGGAAATATGTCGACATGCGTGATAGATACAGTATTTGTCGAGCGAAAGTAACAGGATTGCTCTTTAATAAGAGGGAATGGTATGTAATAGAAAGTGATATGAGGGATGTGATTTAGGATGAAATTATATTCTTTGCTTCAATCATTTGTAAATTACGCTAATGGTCAATATCATTTAGAACCGCTTTTAAGGCAAGGAGAAAGAACTGTTAATTTTCGTTTTGGAGATGAATGCTGTTCGTTACAAATTTCAAGAGATTATATAGAACTTTTGAAAGAGGCGAGAGGAACGGAACAAATCGTTTGTTTAGAGGAAGAGGATGTACAAAAATTAGTGACTGGAAATATGAGGTTGCAAACGTTAATGAGTGATGGACGGGTACAATATTCTGGAACGTATCGAACGATGTTATTAGTTGAATCGATGTTTCATATATGTAAACCGATGTCAGTCGGGGCTTAAAATTCTGAAGTTTCTTTTTTTGCGAAAATTTCTGTTGACACGGCGTGTGGATATTGATACAATTCAATTCATAAAATATAGACAATTTCATAAATTTTAAATCAGACGAAAATTTAATCTGATTTCTCTTATTAAGAGAGGTGGAGGGACTGTGCCCTGTGAAGCCCGGCAACCGTCAACTTATGTTGAAATGGTGCCAATTCCTGCAAAGCAAATGCTTTGAGAGATGAGAGAGAGGGATAATGTTGTTATATACGCATATAAACCTTTCTGCTTCTCTAGAAGCGGAAAGGTTTTTTGTTGTTTGAATGCGGAGGACATTCAAATAATAAGAGGAGCTATAACGATGGACTACACGTATCAAAAATAAAAAAATGCGGAGTCTATCCAAAATCTTTATGAAATCCAGCTCCAGCGGCTAGAACAGTCGGTCGTTTCATCCCTTCCTATGAGGCAAAAAGCGCCTCTACGTCTGGGATTCCAACGCCCTCTTGTTCTAAACGAGCCGCTTGCGCTTTTTAATCAAAAAGGGGTGATACACCATGATTCTATTAGAGAATGTAAAGAAAATATATAAGGCAAAAAGCGGTGATGTCACTGCTGTAGATAACGCCAACTTACAAATAGAGAAAGGCGAAATATTTGGTGTTATCGGATATAGTGGCGCTGGGAAAAGTTCGTTAATCCGATTGTTTAATCAGTTAGAGAAACCAACTTCTGGCCAAATTACAATTGCGAATCGTGTGATTTCAGCGATTACTGGAAGTGAACTTCGTAAGGCGAGACAAGAAATCGGAATGATTTTTCAACATTTCAACTTACTTTGGTCACGAACTGTACGTGAAAATATCGCTTTCCCACTTGAAATTGCAGGTGTCGATAAGGCGGAGAGAAGAAAACGTGTCGATGAGTTAATTCATCTTGTTGGATTAGAAGGAAGAGGCGATGCGTACCCATCTCAGCTAAGTGGTGGACAAAAGCAGCGCGTCGGGATTGCAAGAGCGTTAGCTAATAATCCACAAGTACTTTTATGTGATGAAGCAACGTCAGCTCTTGATCCGGAAACGACAGATCAAATTTTAGATTTATTATTAGATATTAATAAGCGTCTCGGCTTAACAATTGTATTGATTACGCATGAGATGCACGTTATTCGCAAAATTTGTAATCGTGTTGCTGTAATGGAGAAAGGGAAGATTGTAGAAAGTGGCCCTGTACTTGATGTGTTCCGTAATCCACAGCAAGATATTACGAAACGATTTGTACAGCAGTTAACTGATTCTGAAGATACAAATGAAACGATTGAAAGCTTAATTGAAAAATATCCAGATGGAAAAGTAATTCGTTTGCAGTTTATCGGTGAAGCTGTAGAAAGACCGGTACTTCAAAGGTTAATGCAGCGCGGTGATATAGAAGTTAGCATTTTACAAGGAAATATCGCACAAACGAATAACGGCTCTTACGGAAGTTTAGTCGTTCATTTAAATGGTGAAGAAACAGCGATCCAGCAAGCGATAGAAGGAATTCATCAAGATCAAGTAGAGCTGGAGGTGATTGCACATGGATAAGTTAATCGCAAATGTTGATTGGAATCAAATGTTAGAAGCAACTGGTGAAACGTTATATATGACGGCAATCGCAGCGCTTGCCACATTTGTTTTAGGACTTATTTTAGGACTATTACTCTTTATGACAGCGAAAGATAATTTATGGGAAAATAAAGCGATTAATACGGTGATTGGAGCGTTCGTCAATATTTTCCGCTCTATACCATTCATCATTTTAATTATTTTATTAATCCCATTTACAAAGATTCTTCTTGGAACAATTCTCGGAGCGAGTGCAGCGCTGCCAGCTTTAATTATTGGAGCGGCACCATTTTACGCGAGAATGGTTGAAATCGCACTTCGTGAAATTGATAAAGGTGTAATTGAAGCTTCAAAAGCAATGGGAGCAAAAACAAGCACAATCATTTTGAAAGTATTAATTCCAGAAGCGTTACCAGCATTAGTATCTGGTATTACAGTAACGACAATTGCTTTAGTAGGCTATACAGCAATGGCTGGAGTTGTTGGTGCTGGTGGCCTTGGAACACTTGCTTATTTAGAAGGGTTCCAGCGAGGAAATAACGATGTAACAATCGTTGCGACAATTTGTGTATTGCTAGTTGTATTTTTAATTCAGTTAATTGGGGATAGCGTAACGACTCGGATAGATAAAAGATAATGAAAACGGGAGGGTATTTCAAATGAAAAAATTATTACTTACAGCACTTATTACAACTTCGATTTTTGGGCTAGCTGCTTGTGGTGGGAAAGATAAAGATGAAAAGAAACTAGTTGTGGGTGCCTCTAACGTACCTCATGCGGTTATTTTAGAAAAGGCAAAGCCATTACTTGAGAAAAAAGGAATTGAGTTAGAAATTAAAAAATTCCAAGACTACGTGTTACCGAATAAAGCGTTAGCGGATAAAGAATTAGATGCAAACTACTTCCAGCACATTCCGTATTTAGAAAAAGAAATTAAAGATAAAAAATATGATTTTGAAATAGCGGGGAAAATTCATTTAGAACCAATTGGCGTGTACTCTCAAAAATATAAAAGCTTAAAAGAACTTCCAGACGGGGCGACAATTATTATGAGTAATTCTGTTGCTGATCATGGACGTGGTTTAGCAATTTTACAAAAAGAAGGAGTTTTAAAAATTAAAGACGGAGTAGATCCAGTTAAAGCGACTCCGAAAGATATTGCAGATAATCCGAAAAATTTAAAGTTCAAAACGGATATTGAGCCTGGTTTATTACCACAAGTGTATAACAATAAAGAAGGCGATGCAGTTCTAATTAATTCTAACTATGCAATTGATGCGAAGTTAAACCCAGAAAAAGACGCGATTGCAATTGAAGGAAATGATTCTCCATACGCAAACGTAGTAGCTGTTCGTAAAGGTGATAAAGATAAAAAAGAGATTAAAGCTCTTATAGAAGTGCTGCATTCTAAAGAAATTGAAGATTTTATTAATAAAGAATATAAAGGGGCAGTTGTTCCTGTAAAAGAATAATCGTTTGAAGAAGGGCTGGTGTATGCCGGCTCTTTTTTCTAACTACATAACTATAGGGGAGAAGGGGACATCATATGAAAAAGATTATACTGTCAGTTGTTACAGCACTGTCTGTATTTACATTAGCTGCTTGCGGGGGGAAAGAGGAAAATAAGCTTGTTGTTGGAGCTTCTAACGTGCCGCACGCTGTTATTTTAGAGAAGGCACAGCCGATATTAGAGAAAAAGGGTATTAAATTAGAGATTAAAAAATTCCAGGACTATGTGTTACCGAATAAAGCGTTAGCGGATAAAGAAATTGATGCGAACTACTTCCAACACATTCCGTATTTAGATAAAGAAATTCAAGAAAAAGGATATAAAATTGTAAACGCAGGAAAAATTCATTTAGAGCCAATGGGCATTTATTCTAAGAAATATAAAAGCTTAAAAGATCTTCCAGATGGTGGAACGGTTATTATGAGTAATAACGTAGCTGAGCGTGGCCGTATGTTAGCGTTGTTACAAAAAGGCGGCGTTATTAAATTAAAAGACGGTGTAGATGTTGTTAAAGCGACAGTAAAAGATGTTGTAGAAAACCCGAAAAATTTAAAGTTTAAAACAGACGTAGAACCTGGACTTTCACCGAAGCTGTACGAAAACAATGAAGGTGATGCTTTATTTATTAATTCAAACTACGCAATTGATGCGAAATTAAATCCAACAAAGGATGCAATTGCAATTGAAGGATCAGACTCTCCTTATGCAAATATTATCGCAGTTCGTAAAGGTGACGAGAAGAAAAAAGAAATTAAAGAGTTAGTAGACGTATTGCATTCAAAAGAAATTCAAGACTTTATCAATAAAGAATATAAAGGTGCTGTACTTCCAGTAAATGAATAAGTGCAGGAAAGGATTGGGAAATTCCCAGTCCTTTTTTCTTTATATATATAAGAAGAAAAGTGTATCATATAAGGATGCAAGGGAAATACTTATATACATTTGTGAAAAAATTGTTACATTTTTTCAGCGTTTGCGATATCATTTTATTTGATATAAGATTAGAATGAGAATAAAATGAGAATATGAACGTTTTAGTAATTTTTAAAATGTATATATAGGATTAATGGAGGTATTGAGATGGCTGGTTCTACATTAACGGTTAAAGACTTACATGTATCAATTGATGGCAAAGAAATTTTAAAGGGTGTAAACCTTGAAGTAAAAGGTGGAGAAATCCACGCAATTATGGGACCTAACGGAACAGGTAAATCAACTTTATCTTCTGCAATTATGGGTCACCCAAAGTATGAAGTAACAGAAGGTAGCATCATCATCGACGGTGAAGATGTATTAGAAATGGAAGTAGACGAGCGCGCACAAGCAGGTCTATTCTTAGCAATGCAATATCCAAGTGAAATTAGCGGAGTAACAAACGCTGACTTCTTACGTTCTGCAATTAATGCACGTCGTGAAGAAGGCGAAGAAATTTCTCTTATGAAATTTATCCGTACATTAGATAAAAACATGGAATTCCTAGAAATGGATCCAGAAATGGCACAACGTTACTTAAACGAAGGTTTCTCTGGCGGTGAGAAAAAACGTAATGAGATTCTTCAATTAATGATGATCGAGCCAAAAATTGCAATCTTAGATGAAATCGACTCAGGTCTTGATATCGATGCATTAAAAGTTGTATCTAAAGGTATTAACCAAATGCGCGGCGAAGATTTCGGTTGCCTAATGATTACGCATTACCAACGTTTATTAAACTACATCACTCCAGACTTCGTTCACGTTATGATGAACGGTCGTATCGTTAAATCTGGTGGCCCTGAGCTTGCACAACGTCTAGAAGCTGAAGGTTATGACTGGATTAAAAAAGAATTAGGTATTGAAGACGAAACAGCAGAGCAAGAAGCGTAAGAGAGGAGCATAAACATGACAATCGGTACATTACCTTTCGATCAAGAAACAATCCGTCAGCGCGCAAGCGAAGTAAACGAAGCTGCTTGGTTGACTGAGTTCCGCTTACAAGCTCTTGCACAAGCAACTGAACTTCCAATGCCAACGCCTGATAAAACGAAAATTGAAAAATGGGACTTTATCGGAAAAGGCGACGCTGCTAAGCAAGAGCCTGTAAGTTCTTTAACAGAGCTTCCAGAAGCAGTGAAAAACTTAATCGATGAAAATAACAGCGTATTAGTGCAACGTACTGGTACAACTGCGTTCGTTTCTTTAGCAGACGAAGCGAAAGAAAAAGGTGTTATTTTTACAGACATCGTAACAGCTGCAACAGAGCATGCTGAACTAGTACAAAAGTATTTAATGAAAGACGGCGTGAAAGTAGACGAGCATCGTCTAACTGCACTTCATGCTGCATTAATCAACGGCGGTGCATTCGTATATGTTCCGAAAAACGTTGTTCTTGAAACTCCACTTCAAGCTGTATTCTTAGTAGACGGCGAAGAAGCTAACGTATATAACCACGTATTATTCGTAGCTGATGCGAACAGTACTGCAACATATGTAGAAAACTACGTTGCAAATGAAAATGCTAAAGGTATTGCAAATATCGTAGCAGAAGTAATCGTGGAACAAGGCGCACAAGTGAAATTCGGTGCGGTTGATCTATTAGCAAAAGACGTAACAACTTACGTTAACCGCCGCGGCATTGTTGGACGCGACGGCCGTATTGATTGGGCTTTAGGGCTTATGAATGACGGAAACACAATTTCAGAGAATGTTACGAACTTAATGGGCGACGGTTCATATGCTGATACAAAAACAGTAACAATTGGCCGTGGTAACCAAACACAAAACTTTACAACTAAAGTTGTTCACTTCGGTAAACACTCTGAAGGTTGGATTTTAAAACACGGAGTACAAAAAGATAGTGCAACATCTATCTTTAATGGAATTGGTAAAATTGAACACGGTGCATCTAAATCAAATGCACAACAATCTTCTCGCGTTCTTATGTTAGATGAGAAAGCTCGCGGTGATGCAAACCCAATTCTTTTAATTGATGAAGATGATGTAATGGCAGGTCACGCAGCTTCAGTAGGCCGCGTAGATCCATACCAATTATACTACTTGATGAGCCGTGGGATTCCAAAACGCGAAGCAGAACGTTTAGTCATCCATGGATTCTTAGCACCTGTAGTAAATGAGCTTCCAATTGAAGGAGTAAAAGCACAGCTTGTTGAGGTAATTGAAAGGAAAGTTCGCTAATGAATATTCATGAAATACGCAAACAGTTTCCAATTCTTGATCAAAAAGTGAACGGCAAACAACTTGTTTATTTCGATAGTGCAGCAACTTCTCAAAAACCAATTCAAGTCATTGAAACGTTAGAACGTTATTATAAAGAATATAATTCTAACGTGCATCGCGGTGTTCATACGCTCGGTACGAAAGCTACCGACGCGTATGAAGGTGCACGTGAGAAAGTTCGCAAGTTTATTAATGCGAAATCAATGGAAGAGATTATTTTCACGCGCGGAACGACAACTGCATTAAATACAGTAGCAGCTAGCTATGGTCTTGATAATGTAAAAGAAGGCGATGAAATCGTCATCTCTTACATGGAGCACCATAGTAACATCATTCCGTGGCAACAAGTTGCGAAGAAAACTGGCGCAACTTTAAAATACCTTCCGCTTCAACCAGACGGTACAATTTCTTTAGAAGATGTTCGTCAAACAGTTACACCGAATACAAAAATTGTTTCTATTATGCACGTGTCAAACGTACTTGGAACGATTAACCCTGTAAAAGAAATCGGAGCAATCGCACATGAAAACGGTGCAATCATGATCGTTGATGGAGCACAAAGTGCACCTCATATGAAAGTGGATGTACAAGATTTAAACTGTGATTTCTACGCATTATCTGCTCATAAGATGTGCGGACCAACAGGTGTCGGCGTATTATATGGTAAGAAAGAATTGCTAAACAATATGGAGCCAATTGAATTTGGTGGTGAAATGATTGATTTCGTAGATTTACAAGAGTCTACTTGGAAAGAGCTTCCGTGGAAGTTCGAAGCAGGTACACCGATTATCGGTAATGCAATCGGACTTGGTGCGGCAATTGATTTCCTAGAAGAAATCGGTCTTCATAATATTGAAAAGCATGAACATGAATTAGCGCAATATGCTTTAGAGAGACTATCAGAAGTAGATGGCGTTACAATTTATGGTCCAAAGCATCGCGCTGGTCTAGTTACATTTAATATTGATGACGTACATCCTCACGATGTAGCAACTGTATTAGATGTAGAAGGCATTGCGGTTCGCGCAGGACATCACTGTGCACAACCACTTATGAAGTGGCTGAAAGCTTCTTCTACAGCACGTGCGAGCTTCTATTTATATAATACAAAAGAAGAAATTGATACATTTGTTGAATCGCTAATCAAGACAAAGGAGTATTTCACAAATGTCATTTAATAATTTAGATACGTTATATCGTCAAGTTATTATGGATCATTACAAAAATCCTCGTAACCATGGCGTGTTAGAAGATAGTGTTACCGTTAACTTGAACAATCCAACTTGCGGCGATCGTATTCAACTTACGATGAAAGTAGAAGAGGGTATTGTACAAGAAGCGAAGTTTGAAGGCGAAGGATGTTCAATTTCAATGTCTTCAGCTTCAATGATGACACAAGCAGTAAAAGGAAAGAAAATTGAAGAGGCTCTTAAGCTTTCTAAAATTTTCTCTGACATGATGCTAGGAAAAGAGTATGATGACAGCATTGATTTAGGAGATATTGAAGCATTACAAGGCGTATGCAAGTTCCCGGCACGTATTAAATGTGCAACATTAGCGTGGAAAGCGTTAGAAAAGGGCTTAAACGAAGATAAGTAATGTTAAAGGTTCCTAAAAACGAGGTTATATAAGGAGGGACACACCAACATGGCGAAGCAACTGCCAGATATCGGCGATTATAAATATGGTTTCAAGGATAAAGACGTTTCGATTTTCCGTGCTGGACGCGGTTTAACAAAAGAGATCGTTGAAGAGATTTCACGTATGAAAGAAGAACCACAGTGGATGTTAGACTTCCGTTTAAAATCACTGGATAAGTTCTATGAAATGCCAATGCCACAATGGGGCGGCGACTTAAACGACTTAGATTTCGATGAAATTACGTACTACGTAAAACCATCTGAGAAATCTGAGAAGTCTTGGGATGAAGTACCTGAGGAAATTAAAGCAACATTTGATAAATTAGGTATTCCTGAAGCTGAGCAAAAATATTTAGCTGGTGTATCTGCACAGTACGAATCTGAAGTTGTATACCACAACATGAAAGAAGACCTAGAAGATCTAGGAGTCGTCTTCAAAGATACAGATAGCGCATTAAAAGAGAACGAAGATATTTTCCGTGAGCATTTCGGAAAAGTAATCCCACCAACAGACAACAAATTCTCTGCATTAAACTCTGCAGTTTGGTCTGGTGGATCATTCATCTACGTTCCAAAAGGTATTAAAGTTGACACACCACTTCAAGCGTATTTCCGTATTAACTCTGAAAATATGGGACAATTCGAGCGTACGCTTATCATCGTAGACGAAGGCGCACACGTACACTACGTAGAAGGTTGTACAGCACCTGTTTACACGACTAACTCACTTCATAGTGCGGTAGTAGAAATCATCATTAAGAAAGATGCATATTGCCGTTATACAACAATCCAAAACTGGGCGAACAACGTATACAACCTAGTTACAAAACGTGCGGTTTGTGAAGAAAACGCAACGATGGAATGGATTGACGGTAACATCGGATCTAAATTAACGATGAAATACCCAGCAGTTATCTTAAAAGGCGAAGGCGCTCGTGGTTTAACATTATCTATCGCGATTGCTGGTAAAGGCCAACACCAAGATGCTGGTGCGAAAATGATTCACTTAGCACCAAACACATCTTCAACAATCGTTTCTAAATCGATTGCGAAGCATGGTGGTAAAGTAACTTACCGTGGTATCGTACAATTCGGACCAAAAGCGAAAAACTCTCGTTCTAACATCGAGTGTGACACGTTAATCATGGATAACCAATCTACATCTGATACAATTCCTTATAACGAAATCAAAAACGATTACGTTTCACTTGAGCACGAAGCGAAAGTATCTAAAGTATCAGAAGAACAATTATTCTACCTAATGAGCCGCGGTATTTCTGAGCAAGAAGCTACAGAAATGATCGTAATGGGCTTCATCGAGCCATTCACTCGCGAACTTCCAATGGAATACGCAGTTGAAATGAACCGCCTAATCAAGTTTGAGATGGAAGGTTCTATTGGTTAAATAGAAATGCGGAGCCGACTGTCCAGACCCGTTGGCTAAGGTTCTTTCGCACAGAAGATGCTTTTTATCTTCTGGTGCGGAAGGTTCTTAGACATGAGGGGTTAGGAGGCGAAGCTGGACAATATTTAAAGTGGAAGCGGCTCGTTCAGAATGTGAGGGGGATGGAGCTTCTGACGTAGAGGCGTTCTTTGCCTCGCAGGAAGAAGCGAGGCCACCGAACATTCTAGCCGCTGGAACTGGATAATATATGTATGAAGAAAGCGCCCTGCATAGCAGGGCGCTTTTTTGTGTTGGGTAAGCTGGTCTGGTTGGGAAGAGATACCCAGGTGGGTGTTCGGTAAAATATATCGGCGATTTTTCAAATATATCGATCACAACTTGGAATATATCGGCGATTATTTCAATATATCAGCGGTTCGACAAGGAATATCGACTTATCAACAAATTACGACATAGCGAGCGGGAGAAATACCCCCTCAATAAAAAAAAAGCCAGCAATAACTAGCCCTAAAATCCAAATGTTACAAATATAAAAGGCACGCATACTAATATAAAAATAACTAATATAAGTAAGAGAAAGATACCGACAAATCTTAATTTACTTGTTTCGTTTTTGGCTATGGCAATCATGCTGAATATGAGGCCGAGAATAACGAGTGGAACGCTAATAAATAGAAATAAATTAGGCAAGTAAAGTACAGAAGCAATAAATAAAATGCCTCCTGCTAATGAGAACCATAGTGAGAGAAAGCTATATCGATTAATAGAGAACACCTCCTTACATAGATGATAATGTAAAAAATTCCATATTGAAAGGGCAATCTTTGGCTTTTTCTTATAATGCGAGTACAATGTAAAATAGCAAGAAAAGACGAAAAGTATTTACAGGATTATTGCGTACGTGTAGCGTAAATGGCAGTAAGGAACTGAGAGGAGGTTTTTTCTCTGAATATAAATAAAGAAACGATCATCCACCTTTATCATACAAACGATATACATAGTCATTTTGAAAATTGGCCGCAAATTTCTCGGTTTGTACTAGGGGAGAAAAAGCGAAGACAGGAAGCGGGAGAGACTGTTTTAACTGTGGATATTGGCGATCATGTGGATCGTTTTCATAGTATTTCGGAAGCGACAAATGGACTTGGGAATACGAAGCTTTTAAATGAGGCGTTATATGATTATGTAACGATCGGAAATAATGAAGGAATTACATTGGCGAAGGAGCATTTGAATCGTCTATATGATGATGCTGGGTTTGAGGTGCTCGTAGCGAATTTATTTGAAAAAGAAGGTGTACGTCCGGCGTGGGCGCAGCCTTATAAATTACATACAACGACAGATGGGATTACGATTGCCTTTATTGGATTAACGGTAGCTTATCCAGAGTTTTATGAAATGCTCGATTGGCATATTGAAGATCCAATCATCCATTTAGAATCTATTTTAGAAGAAGTAAAGGATACAGCTCACATTACGGTTGTGCTTTCTCATCTTGGAAAAAGTATGGATGAGTATATGGCGGAGCATTATGATATTGATGTTATTTTAGGGGCACATACGCATCATTTATTTGAGCGCGGTGTTCTTGTGGATAATACTTTGCTTTGCTGTTGTGAAAAGTGGGGGCATTACGTCGGTCACGTTCAGCTTACTGTGGATAAAGAGACGAAGAGACTGTTGAAAAAAGACGGTAGAGCGATTAAGACAGAACGGTTAGGTGCTTATAGCGAGCCGTTATCCACAATTGAAATGCTAAAGGAAGAAAGTAAACAGATAATGGCTGAGCCTGTCGTTCATTTAAAAGAATCATTGCCGGTTGATTGGTTTAAGGAGACGATGTTTTCTCATATGTTGGCAAGTGCACTTAAAGAGTGGTGTAATGCGGATGTTGGGATGGTGAACGCTGGTGTACTTCTTGAGGGATTAAATGAAGGTGTTGTGACGCGCGGAGATATTCATCGAATTTGTCCACATCCAATTAATCCATGTCTATTAAAAGTACCAGGGAAAACGTTAAGAGAAGTTATTTTGAAAGCGCGCCGCCCGAATATGGAGAATCTTGAGGTGAAAGGATTCGGATTTCGCGGAAAAGTAATGGGGAAAATGATTTACGATGGGTTGGAAGTGATTCCAGATACGATTCCAGGGAATAAAATTTTACTAGAAGATGTATTGATTAACGGCGAATCGCTGGAATTAGACCGTATATATACGGTAGGAACGATTGATATGTTTACATTCGGATACTTATACCCAGAGCTATCCACACTTTCTGACAAACAATATTATATGCCAGAATTACTTAGAGATGTACTAACAGACATGTTGATAACTTATACATCTTCAGTCAAACTATAGGCTAGTTAACTTGTAACACTCATTTTTCTCTTGTCATAAAGATAAGAAAGAGAGGAGTGTGAACTATGGTTAATGTAGAGCCAATTATAATTGATAACTATACGTTCATTGCTGTTAGCGTAAAACTTCCGAAGACAAATTTGCTAGCTGTAATGAGCGATAAAGGATATATTATGTGCGGTGCTCTAGATGTAGGTCTTTTAAATGAGAAGTTAGGCGATCGAGGAATTATTGCTGGCCGTGCGGTTGGTGTAAGAACGATTGAACAACTTCTTGAAGCACCGCTGGAATCAGTAACGATTGAAGCCGAAGCTTTAGGCATTCCGGTAGGCACAATCGGAAAAGATGCACTATTAAAAATGAGATAAGCATATATCGTCCCTCCTTCTTGCATAGAAATAATATAAGAAGGAGGGTTTTCTTATGAGCATATTTCGTTCGAAAAATTCGCGGTTTCGAAGGGGACCGATTTCCTTTCGGTATATACTGCTTATTTCGTTTATCATTTTTATCGTAATGGTAGTTCAAGGATTATGGATTGTAAATAAAAGTATTCAGCCAACGTTAATTAAGTATGGGGAAACAGAGACGCATAAAATGGCAACAGCAGTTATGACGAAAGCGGTAAAAGACCGAATTAATGAAGGGTTTGATGTAGATTCATTAATGAAAGTACAAACGGATAAGAACGGGAAAGTATCTACAATTGATTTAAATACAAAACAAGTAAACGAAATATTAACATCGACTACTGCATACATAGAGAAATATTTACAACAAGTAGAAAAAGGGGATACGAAAGCACTTGGTATTTTCGAAGAGAATGGGGTATCTATGTCAGTTCCTTTTGGGCGCATAACCGATAATGCGCTTCTTGGTAATATAGGACCGGATATTCCGATTAATTTTACGCCAATTGGTCATGTGAATACGGATATTAAACAATTAGTTGAGCCACAAGGAATTAATAATACAGCGATCAAAATTATTATGGAAGTGGAAGTGACTTTACAAGTTATGATTCCGTTACGCACGAAAGAAATTAAGGTGAAGCAAAACATTCCGATTGCGACGCGCATCGTTCAAGGTGAAGTGCCTACTTATTACGGAAGTGGCAGGGTTGTTGTACCAGATAAAAAGAAAACGGATAGTTAGTGAATATAAAGTGAAACTTTAATCAGTGGGGGGCTTCGTCCCCCACTGATTATTAGCCTTCACCAATCGGGCTTTTACGGGCAGTAAGGCCCCCACCGAACTTCTTTGCTTTCGCTGAATTTTGAGGTAGGGGTCTTACTGCCCACAAATAGCGGGATAAAAAATAACCGTAGCAATTCGCTACGGTTATCGTTTTGTATTTGCTCGTTCTTTTCGTTCCCAAAGGCTTAAATGCATGTATGGATCGAAAGCCCATTCGGTATAGCCATTGTCTTTATACATGCCGAAATGTAAGTGAGGCGGGAACTTTCCAGCTGTACCAGGAGGACCATAACCAGTACTACCGACAAATCCGATTACTTTTCCTGGTTCGACAATTTGTCCGAGCTGTATTTCTTTAGAGAACCCGCCTAAATGAGCGTAATAGTGGTAATTATTATGAAGGTCACGAATACCAATGCGCCATCCACCAAGACGATTCCATCCTTTTGTTTCAATAACGCCATAGCAAGTTGATCGTACTGGTACGCCATATCCAGCAAAAATATCGGTTCCTTCATGAATCCTCCTGCCGCCAAAACTTCTACCAGCACCAAAAGTACTACGATAGCTATGGTCACTGCGAATCGGGAGGGGAAAAGCATTTCCTTCTAAATTAATGCGTCCATAATGTTTATAAATTCGGGCGTATTCTGTAATCAATTCAACTGTTTTTGCACGTCTATAATATTCCCAAAGCATAATGTTAATACGTTCTTCTGACGTTCCTTGTTTCTTTAAAATAGTTGCTGCTGTATGCAGAAGATCACGATCGGTATTTGCATTTGCAAATCCATCTTTGTCACCATCTAAACCCATTCCGCCAAATAGAGAAATCGTATGGGGGAGAGTATCATTACTATTAACAGGTCCAGCCCATATTTCAGGTTTGAAATAAAGGGAAATAATGGCATCTGGTTTTTTCGGAATATCCTTTCTTACGCTCCGTATGTTTCTTTCGTATTGATCCATTGCAGCTAAGTAATACCATGGAATACTTGAAGATTGCTCAGTTTCTTTATATAGTGCCATGCGCTTTTCATATATGCTTTGCTGATTATCTTCACCGTAAGCGATGTTTTGGTGGAGAAGAAAGCAAATCGAAAGCAAAAGAGAAATTTTTCGAAGCATGAAATAGACTCCTTTCACAACATCACTCTTTTTAGTGTGGGATATACGGAGTATTTCATTATAGGGAACGATTGGAAAAAATCTTAGAATCTTCATTTGAGCAAATCGCTTTCATACGTTAGAATAGATATGTTACATTGAAAGAAGCGAACACGGTAAACTATTTCATATTGTGCGGAGTTGATAACCATGACAAAACAAACAGAGTATAAGCGCAAGCCCGAATGGTTGAAAATTAAGTTAAACACGAATGAAAACTATACAGGCTTAAAGAAAATGATGCGTTCTAAGAATCTTCATACCGTTTGTGAAGAGGCGAAATGTCCGAATATTCATGAATGCTGGGCTGTAAGGAAAACAGCAACATTTATGATCTTAGGTGCGGTTTGTACACGTGCTTGTCGTTTTTGTGCAGTTAAAACAGGCTTGCCAACTGAGCTTGATTTACAAGAGCCAGAACGCGTAGCAGATTCTGTAGTACAAATGGGCTTAAAGCACGTTGTTATAACAGCGGTTGCACGTGATGATTTAAAAGACGGCGGAGCAGCTGTTTTTGCTGAAACAGTACGTGCTGTACGTCGTAAAAACCCATTCACATCTATCGAAGTATTACCATCTGATATGGCTGGGGTAGAAGAAAACTTAAAAATGTTAATGGATGCAAAACCAGATATTTTGAACCATAACATTGAAACAGTACGTCGATTATCTAACCGAGTTCGCGCTAGAGCAAAGTATGACCGTTCATTAGAGTTTTTACGTCGAGCAAAAGAAATGCAGCCTGATATTCCAACTAAATCGAGCATTATGGTGGGCTTAGGTGAAACAAGAGAAGATTTAATTGAAGCAATGGATGACTTACGTGCAAACAATGTGGATATTTTAACTCTTGGACAATACCTACAACCATCTAAGAAGCATTTACCAGTTCTTAAATATTACCCACCAGCAGAATTTGCAGAGCTTAAAGAAATTGCACTTAGCAAAGGATTTAGCCACTGTGAAGCTGGTCCACTTGTACGTTCTTCTTATCATGCGGATGAGCAAGTACGTTCTGCGAAAGAAAAAGTAGCAGAAGCGAAATAATGAAAAAGGAGAGCTAATATTAGCTCTCCTTTTTTTTATACTCTAAAACAGTATTTTGACACGTTGATAAAATTCTTTTTAATTCCTCTGTGGATAATTCAATTGTAAATTCAGGTACACCAGGTGTGATTAAAACTTTCTTGTAAGTATAAATTGAACTGTCCACAATAATCGTTACATCTTGTGAATAACCGAAAGGAGCTACACATCCTGGCGTGCAACCAGTCTCTTCTCTGAGCTCATCAGGAGAACAGAGAGATAAGCTTTCTCCTGTTATTTCTTTCATCTCTCCTCGGTTGAGGCGAGTTCCCTCTAACGTAAAGAATACGTAATACGCCCCGGCTTTTGATTTTAAAAATAGGCTTTTACTTGGCGTACCTTGTAAGCCGAGTCTTTCACGAACGATGCGATCAGTCTCATAGTCAAGTACTGGCTCGTGTTCAAACTTTTCATAAGAAGCATTTGTTTTATGTAGTAAAGAAAGTACGTCTTCGTACATATTGAATGATACCCCTCTCTATGTTTTACTGCAGCCCTAGCATATCTTCTCGCAGTGTCAACTGAATGTATTGGAAAGGGATATTACTTGGATGGCGCTTCCCATAATCGTTGTATGATAGATTGTTCATCAAGTGTAATTTCATAAATATCAGGATTCGTTAAAGTTTTCCATTCTTCAAAGCCAATAGTATGATCAAAGTGCTTTAAAATTAATGTGAGTAAGTTGCCGTGTGTAACGAGTAATGTTGTGTCATGCTCTAGTTTTAAAACTTCCTGAATAAGTGAGATGGCACGGTCTGTTGCTTGTTTTGTTGACTCTCCGCCCGAAAAGGCAATATCTATATTGGTAAAAGTGTATTCTAGTTTTTGAAGCCAATCATCCATTGAAACAGTGCTTAATATGCGTTCTGCTAACCGTTCATCTTCTTGAATAGATAAATTAGCTTGGAGGGCATATGGCCGAATAGAATCGATAGCTCGGACAAATGGGCTTGAAATAATATGATCTATTTGTAGATGATTTTCCATGAGGAATGTAGCAACGGTGTTTGATTGGTCTCTTCCTATGTTTGTTAATTCGGCGTTACGCTCTTGTCCAGTTGCTGAACAATGCCTGATTACAATAATTTTCTTCATATTTCATCCCCATCTTTCAAGTTGACGATATATACTTCGACAAATGTGGGAAAAATTCCTTTTTCTTGGAAAGGGCATAGTGATCTAAGTATGTGGAAAAGTAATGTGGATAAATGAAAATTTGAGGTGCAATTATGAAAAAAATGATATGCATTGTATTCAGTATTTGTTTTCTCATACAATTGTCCACAGCATATGCACAATCTAATCAAAAATTAGAATACCCGAGCAATCAAAACAAATTGTTTGTGAATGAAGATCTATTTTATGAACAGTTAGATAAGAAGGTCTATAAGGAATACAAAAATGCGGCGTATAGCGTTCGAAAGAAAATTTTATGGAAAGAAGTACAAGATGCAGAATTTACCTTCCGACAAAAAACAGCTGTCGGCTGTCGTAGTAGAGTGGTGATTCAAGATTCGTTTGTTCATCCAGATCGCCAAGTTTATTTTTTGGGATCCTTTTCTCAAGATGAAGTAGATGAGTTGCATAAATATATAGTTATAGATGCAGAAACAAAGAAGGAACTTCGAGGTGGCCGAAGTTATCACTGTTACGAAAATCCACATAAAAAATAAACCACCAATTTTGGTGGTTTATTTTTTACTCGGCTGTACTCACTAATTTCTCTTTCATTTTACGAATAAGAATGAAACCACCAATCGCGAAGAGAAGAGTAATTCCTTCTGCGACAAAGATGTTAATCATTTTTGTTTGGTAAAGTGCTGCGAAAAAGTCTACAAGTGCGTGGAATAGTATAGCGTATACGAGGAAAATGTATTTCTTTTGTTTTACCGCGTATACGACAAGCATTGTGAAGGCAATTTGCAGTACTAATGCCATAATTCTTTCTAGGCTACCAAGTAAGTAAAAATAGGCAGGTTGCTCTATTAACAAGTCCTTGATATGGCTCAACTGTGGGTATTGTTCAACCATTTGAGCGAAGCTACCATTGTTAATAGATGTTGCAAAGGTAAGAGTTTGAAGCCCAGCGAATCCGCCGACTAAAATCGATTCAATACCGCCGTGTCCAATTCCGTACGCAAGACCGTCTGTATAATCTCGATATTTTTTCAGTAAGTAGTAAAAGGCAACGAAACGACCTAGTTCTTCAAAAATACCAGCAGTCAACCCACCATATATTGCGAAAATAAATGGGTTTTCTAAAATTGGACCTATTGTTGGATTACCACGCATGAATAATTGGAATGGTGTTTCGAGTATTTGGGTAAACCCGATAAAGATAAGGACACCAACGCCAACTATTTTCCAATTAATATTATATTTCTTACGGAAATAAACGAGTACAATAATTGGGATCAGAACCGAAACAACGAGTTGAATTATGATGCTGGCAATTACAGTATTTGAAACCATACTTTCACCGCTTTCTAATATATGTACATATCTATTATGCATGAAATATAGGCGAGATGAAACTTTTAGCAATAAAATGAATTTACTTATTGACTCTAACGTTGCGTCATACTTTATCGTATGTATTAAGGGGGAGATATGCATGACAATGAGGGTAAAAGAAGTAGCTAATTTAGTTGGAATTAGTGTGCGCACACTGCATCATTACGATGAAATTGGGTTGTTAACGCCAGATGAGATGACAGAGTCTGGATATCGTCTGTATTCCAATGAAAATTTAGAAACGTTGCAGCAAATTTTATTTTTTAAAGAGCTTGGCTTCCCTTTAAAGAAGATTAAGGAAATTATCATGAGTCCTTCATTCGACCGTGAAGAGGCATTACAGCTGCATAAGAAAATGCTTCTTGAAAAGCGGGCTAGATTGGATAAAGTGATAGCGACGATTAATAAAACAATTCAGCATACAAAAGGAGAGATTGAAATGACGAATAAAGAGAAATTTGAAGGATTCGATTTCAGCCATAACCCATATGAAGAAGAAGCACGTGAAAGATGGGGAGATGAGGCTGTAGATAAAGCAAATAAAACAGCGAAGGGTATGTCTAAAGAGAAACAAGAGGAATTTAATAATATATATATAAAGTTAGCGACACTCCGAAATGGGGCACCTGATTCTAAAGAGGCGCAAGAAGCAATCGGGGTATGGTACGATTACTTGCAAAACTTCGGTGAATATTCATTAGAGGCATTTAAGGGACTCGGTCAAATGTATGTTGCTGATGAGCGCTTTACGAAAAATATTGATAAGTTTGGCGGGGGATTAGCGCAGTTTATGTGTGATGCGATGGAGGTTTATGCGGATCGTAAGAAATAGTAAAAAGGTGGAGGTTTTCTCCACCTTTTTATTTTTTAATCATATTATTCAAAGTTTGATCCCCCGTATTGTTCAAATGAGGATTTTTGCTCATTTCACGTTTTAACATATCAAGACTTTGTTCATATTCTTTATCGTTTAAGCTACCAGATTGGAGACCTTGAATTTGAGAAATCAACTTTTGGTTTGTTGATACATATGCTTTATAATAGCGAGGGACGATGGACAAAGCTGTTTTATATACTTGATCTGTTACGAGTTTTGGGTCCGTTGTGTTGGCACGGTATACAACGAACACTTCGTCGTCGGTAACGAGTGTAGCGGCATTGGTGACGTCAGGAAGTTTGACTGTCATGCTCGTAATCATTTCGGCGACTTTCTCACGGTTAATAGCGCCTACTTGTTTGTTAGATACTTCATGCTTCTGTTTAGAAGAATAACCGACTCTAGTTAACCTTGTATTTGTGTTTTCCGTATGATACATGTCGTTTTTGTTGGAAACAAGAACACGACTTCCTTCTTCACGCTCCATTTCGGCTTTATTAGTTGATTGGCAGCCTGCAAATAAGGAAAGAGTGAGAAGAGAGAGGATAATTTGCTTTTTCACGATGTATCACCTCCTTCTCCATAGCATGCACTAATTTTCAATTTTTTGTATTTGAAATTGTTGGTTGTTATGCTTTGTGATACGATAAAAAGAAGAATGCTTAGAGAGGAAGTTCATAATGGAGCAAAAGCAAGAGATTCATACTACGGTGAGCGTTAATAATGTTCAGTACGAAGTAATTAAAAACTTTCGTGACGGTTTTAGTGAAGAAGCATTTAAAGAGCGCTATGCAGAAATTTTAAATAAATATGATTATATCGTTGGAGACTGGGGTTACGAGCAACTTAGATTGCGCGGTTTCTTTGATGATAGTAATCAACGTTCGACATATGATACGAAAATTAGTACTTTATCAGAGTATTTATACGAGTACTGTAACTTCGGTTGTGCACACTTCGTATTACGAAAAGTGAAGAAATAAAAAAATCCTCTTACGATTGTAAGAGGATTTTTTCATAGCAGTTATACCAATTATGAGGAGGCTGTTTACTTACAAAGTAAACAGCACCTCGGCAAATATAATTATTTTTTTCATATAGGCTTAATGAAACCGGATTACCTGTAAAACAATCTAGGCGTATTCCTTTGCAGCCTATCCGTCTTGCTTCGCTTTCCCAAAAGGATAAAAGTACTTTGCTATATCCTTTTCCTTGCGCGGAAGGATGGATGACGAAAGAATGGACGATAAGAAAGCGTCCGTCTGTTTCTGACCAATCAATTCGTTCATATTCTGGAGATTGCCACTCGTTTAGCACGACAGCACCAACGAGTGAATCATGCTCAAACAGGCAATACAGTTCATCTTGTTTTAAATGATAGGAAATATGGTCTCGCGACGGATAAGAATCATCCCATTGATAAATTTTGTTCTGTAAGAGTGCTTCTTTACATTCGGCATACATCACATCTAATTCGTCCAATAAATCAATTGTGCCTTTTCTTATTTTTAGCATAATCGTCTCCTTTATAAACAAATTGAGATGAAATCACCTTCAGTGAGTGTTGTGTTTGGTTTCAGGTGTCGTCCGTTTAACTGAATACGACCATTTTTAATTTTATCCACAATGGCAGCGCGGCTCCAATCTGAAATATATGTGGATAATGCTTTATCAATTCGGTGAGATCCGAGAACAATTTCTAATGTTATTGTTATTTCTTCTATACCACTTTCTTTATACTCTGTAATAGAAATAATCGTGTTTGTTTCAGTTTGTTCTTGCTGATCCATATCGACAGTTTCGACATGATCAGTAAATGATTTATAAATGTGGAGCTTTTGATTCCACGTATGATTTTTCGGACATTTATAAATTGCAAATCGGTATATGTTTTTTCCATTTGCGTTATGCCTGCGAATGTTCGTATCAGTAAAAAGGGTAGTACGTCTGCAATTCTTACAATATTTTTCGATTGTGGATAACTCGTTTTCATATAAACTCCAAGAAAGTTGTACTTTCTGCATTTTCCTTCACCTCTTATATTAGTGGCAAAGGAACGTAATACAGCTATTTGGATGTCTTGTAGTATGAAGACATGAGAAGTAGACAAAAATAAAAGGAGATTCCCCCAAGAGGAACCTCCGTAAACATCATACTACAGATGCGTTACGTTCCTTCGTAATGGGAATGGGCAGACTACTCCCTTGAAAAAGCACGGTGCTTTTTTGAGAGTAATGCTATCCAATTGCTGGTCCATTACAAAGTGAATGTTGGCATACGTAGATAACGTCCTTTCTATCCAAATAGATTTGTTCATAAGTATAACACATAAGATTGAAAATTCAAAATTCAATCTGTAAAAAAACACCAGCTAAAATAGCTGGTGCACCAGATAAATTATATAAGTTCAAATAAAAATGAGCGTAATTCTTCTGCATTTTCTTCAGACATAGAAAATGCATGCTCTAAGTAGCCTGGTTCGTTTAAATCGTCAGGACCGATGATAGCAAATTTGTTGCTCTGCATATCAAGGACTATCGTTTTACCGTAATGACGATCGGAGTATAGAAGCGCTAAATCATGACGCTCATTTTCCCCCAGAAAGCTAACGAAACGAGTTTTTGTAGCGACAGTATCGTCGTACAGAAAGAAACGTTCTTCCATACACATGGCTCCTTTATTAAATATCTAAGTTTAAGTGTGGTTTATGATCTAAATGGTGATGCGTTTTAATGAATCGTACCGTTCTTGTTTTGTAACGCATAACGATAGAATATGTTTCAGCTAAATCGCCACCTAGGAATTTCACGCCGTCTAATAACTCACCAGCAGATACACCTGTTGCTGAGAAGATTGCGTCATCACCAGATACTAAGTCATCTAACATAAGAAGTTGACGAGGATCTTCTAATCCCATTTCACGACAACGAGCTTCTTCTTCTTCGTTCATTGGAACTAAGCGAGCTTGCATTTCACCTTCAAGGCATTTTAATGCTGCTGCAGAAATAACACCTTCTGGAGCTCCGCCTACACCTACGAATAAGTCGATACCTGTTCCAGGTAAAGCTGTAGCGATTGATGCACCAACATCGCCATCACCAAATAATTTTACGCGTGCACCTTTTGCACGAACACGGTCAATAATTTCTTGATGACGTTCACGTTCTTGCACGATAACCGTTAGGTCACGAATTTTTTTATTGTTTGCTTTTGCTACAATTTCAATTGTTTTTTCAATTGGATCATCTAAGCTAATTTTACCAGCTGCTTTTGGACCAACCGCGATTTTTTCCATGTACATATCCGGAGCATGAAGAAGGTTTCCTTTATCTGCGATTGCGATAACTGCCATTGCATTTGCAAGGCCTTTCGCAACGATGTTTGTACCTTCTAATGGATCAACGGCGATATCTACTTCTGGACCGTTACCTGTTCCTAGTTCTTCACCAATATACAACATCGGTGCTTCATCAAGTTCTCCTTCACCGATTACAACTGTACCTGCCATGTTTACTGAATCGAACATATCACGCATAGCTGTAGTTGCTGCATCATCTGCTTCGTTTTTCTTTCCGCGGCCCATCCACTGTGCGGATGCTAAGGCTGCTGCTTCTGTTACACGGACAATTTCTAGTGCGAGTTCACGTTCCAAGGTTGCATTCCTCCAATTTCAAAAATCATACAAATATAACTATAACAAATAACGAGGAAAAGGTGAATTCGAAAAATTGTCGATTTTTTCAGAAGAAAGCGTTACAATTAAAATGTAAATGCTTTAATTTCCAGGTAGGTGACATTCATGTACTTCGTAGACAGAAAGAAAATAGAACAAATGCTAGTATGTTTAGAACGAGCAACAAATACATTTCAAGAGAAAAAGACATATGAAACCGAGTTTGAATTCTACGCATTAGAGCGCATGTCGCATCTTATTATCGATTGTATATTAGATGTAGGGAATGCGATGATTGATGGATTTATTATGCGCGATCCAGGAAGTTACGAAGATATTATTGATATTTTAATGGACGAGAGAGTTATAAGTGGAGAAGAGGGAGCGCATATTAAAGAAATTATTCTTCTTCGAAAAATGCTTACGCAAGATTATATTCAAATGAATCATGATGAATTATATAAGACGATTCAAAAACATATCGCCGTGGTAGAGAAATACCCAGCGAATATTCACAGTTATTTAGAAAAGGAATTAGGGCCTGTATCTGCATTTGTACCAGAATAATTGTGCTTGTAAGATCCCCGGGGATTCCTTTGGGGATCTTATATTGTATATGAGAAAAGGGAGAAGGGCGAGTTATGGGGAAAGCACGTACGACGAAAGAAGAGATTGTACAATTGTTGAAGGTAAAGGGCGAGCATACTGTAGCAGAATTAGCCGAAGCTTTAGAAATTACGGAAATGGCAATTCGAAGGCATTTAAGTAATCTTGAGAAAGATGAGCTAATTTATTCAAAGATGCTAAGGCAGCATGTTGGACGACCAACATATTTGTATGGATTAAGTCAAAAGGGAGAAGATACATTCCCGAAAGAATATAAGCAGTTTGCTATTGAAATACTAGATGATTTAGCTCGAATGGGCGATGAAAAAATGCTTCGTTACGTTTTACAAGCGAGAACGAAACGAATGGAAGAGCAGTTGCAAAAGAAGATAAGTAATCAAAGTAATTTAGCATATAAAGTCCAAGAAATAGCTGCTATGCAAGAGAGAAACGGTTATATGGTTCAAATAAAGAGAGATGGGGAACGTTCTTTCATACTTGAAAAGCAAAACTGTCCGTTAAAGGAAATAGCGGAGAAATTCCCGCAAGTGTGTGAAGATGAAAAAGATATGTACAAGCGGTTATTTACAGGTGCAAATGTGAAAACGTTAACGAACATGTGCGTGGGCGATTGTAGTTGCTCTTATCAAATAAAAGAGAAAAAATGAACGTTATGGGACGCTTTAGGGTAAAGCGTTTTTTTCTTTTGAAAAAGGGGTTAATATAAGAGTGGTATGATAGGTGAGAACGTTAGCATAGAAGGAGAGACAAATAGATGTATAAAGGTTATTTAATTGACTTAGACGGTACGATGTATCGCGGAGAAGAACAAATTGAAGAAGCAAGCGACTTCGTAAAAGCATTAGGAGAACGTGGTATTCCATATTTATTCGTTACAAATAACTCAACTCGTAAACCAGAACAAGTTGCAGAAAAACTTGTTCGTTTCGATATTCCAGCGAAAGCGGAGCAAGTATTCACAACGAGCATGGCTACAGCGAACTTTATTTATGAGCGCAAACAAGATGCAACTGTATATATGATTGGTGAAGAGGGCTTACACGCTGCTCTTGTGGAAAAAGGATTTGAAATTGTGGATGAAAATCCTGATTTCGTCGTTGTTGGTTTAGATCGCGATATCACATATGAAAAGTTAGCAAAAGCATGTCTTGCTGTGCGTAACGGTGCAACGTTTATTTCAACAAATGGGGATATCGCGATTCCGACCGAGCGCGGATTATTACCGGGTAACGGTTCATTAACATCAGTTGTAGCAGTATCAACAGGTGTGGATCCAATCTTTATTGGAAAACCAGAATCAATCATTATGGAACAAGCGTTAAAAGTGCTTGGCATAGAAAAAAAAGAAGCATTAATGGTTGGGGATAACTACGATACAGATATTTTAGCGGGGATAAATGCTGGTATGCATACCCTTATTGTCCACACTGGAGTAACAACTGTGGAGAAGTTAACAGAATATGAAGTACAACCGACGCAAGTTGTGCATAACTTGACGGAGTGGATTGAGAAGATGTAATGAAATGCAGGTAACCGGAGCGGTTGCCTGTTTTTTTATGCACAATTGCATATGTACTATAGGGATGTAAAATGTAAAATTTATATGTAATGATGCAAAGGGGGAATAAGAGTGTACTGGATGTCATGTATTATGTTTATTTTTACATTATGTGTTTTATTCTTTGTTCTATGGAAGATATATAAAATAAATGAAATGAAAAAAAGCGTGGGAAAACTTATTGCAACATATCCTCGGGTGAAGCGACGTTGGATTGCATTACTTGGACCAGCGTACTTCATCGGGCAATGTATGTATATATATGCTCAGTACATAAGTGGTGATATTGGTACAGTTGAACAGTTTCTCGTTCAGTTAGGTATTCATGCTGTAGCAAGTTGTTTTATGACTTTAATAGCTATCCATCTTATTAAAAGTATACAAATATATGAAAAAGGTGTAATAGACGGATTGAACTTTTATTCATACGAAGAATTAAAAGGCTATAAAACATCAACATGGGAAAATCCAAAAGAAAATATATTTTTATATCGCGGGCGAGAAAAAATGAATGACAATGTAAATTTACTTATTAGACAGGAAGATATGAATGAATTAGAAAGTATACTTCAAAGATATATTCCGAAATTGATGATGAAATAAAAAACTCCGGTTGTTATAACCGGAGTTTTTTATTAAAATGCACGATTCACAACGTCTTTAACTTCTTCAAGATATTGTTTACGCACACTGTCATCCACAGAAGGAACACTTGTATAGAATGTATGCTCAATTGTTTCAATGCCTGTAAATTCAAAAATACCAACATCCGCTGTTTTCTTCATTGCATCAAACATACCGCCTGCTGTGTATACTTCTTTCGAATTTCCCATCGTAGATAATAACAATCCTTTTTTTCCGCTTAATAACTTTTCAATACCATTCTCACTGTAAGCATAAGCGAAGCCGTGGCTAAATACACGGTCAACGTATCCTTTTAAAATAGCAGGAAGACCAGCCCACCAAACGGGATAAATGAATGTAATACTATCAGCCCAAGAGATATGCGCTTGTTCTTCTTTAATATCTTCTGGTGTATTTCCTTGGGAAAATGAGATGAAATCGGAAGCACCTAATACTGGATTGAAGTTTAATTCGTATAAATCACGAACGCGTACTTCATGACCTTTTCCTTCTAATTCACTTTTTACAGTTTCTAAAATTGCATGATTGAAGCTTTCTGTATTCGGGTGTGCATAAACGATTACATGTTTCATTGTTCTTCCTCCTAATTGTGGATATGTGAATAGTTTTTATATATTCGTGTAACTATTATGGTTACTTTTTTTACGAGAGTCAATTTTTCTGACGTGAGAAATAAAGTGAAATTTTAATCGGTGGGGGTGTCCATCCCGCACTGATTATTTGCTCACACTAATCGGGCACTTACTGCCGGTTAATATAAATGTTAGTATGTGACAAAAAAATACAAAATAGTAGGGATTTTGCATTTTTGGATAGAATATATAGATTGGTAAATAGAGAGAGAAGGGGATATCGGGATGAATATTATTGAAATTGAAGGGTTAGAAAAATCGTTTGATATTGGGGAGAGTAAAGTAAAAATCTTAAAAGATATTAATCTTCAAATTCAAAAAGGAGATTTTGTTTGTATTATGGGGGCAAGTGGATCGGGTAAAACGACCTTACTTCAGCTGTTAGGTGGATTAGATATTCCAACAGTAGGCAGTATACGAGTAGATGGAACAGAGATTTCAACATTAAAAGAAAAAGAGCTCGCTTTGTTTAGAAGGCATAAAATCGGTTTTATTTTTCAACAGTTTAATTTAATTCCAGTGTTTAGTGCGGAGGAAAATGTAGGATTGCCTTTACTGTTAGATAATGTCTCGCAAAAGAAGGCAACGGTGACAGCAAATCGTTTATTAGAGCTCGTTGGATTGAAAGGAAAAGAAAAGCATTTACCAGCACAGTTATCAGGTGGGCAACAGCAAAGGGTTGCGATAGCGAGAGCCTTTGCAAATGAGCCAGCTATTATATTAGCGGATGAACCAACAGGGGCATTAGATTCAGAAAATAGCAAAAATATAATCGCGGTCCTTCGCAATGCCTGTGATGAGTTAGGACAAACAGCTGTCATTGTAACGCATGATCCATTCGTAGCGGCCCATGCTGATAAAGTCGTTTTCTTATTAGATGGTGAAGTGATTCATGAACATGCTGAAAGTAAAGGATGGAAATTTCGAAATATCCCGCAACAAGTTACTCAAATTCAAGAGATTATGAATCGTCACTTTAAAGTAGGAGGTAAAGGTGATGCGATGGGTAATTAAGTATGCGATAAAATCGATGAAACAAAATTGGTTGCGAAATATGTTGATTGCCCTCGGTGCAGCTTTAGGTGTTATGTTAGCGACGATGTTATTACTAGGCAATCAATCAGTAGAGCAAAGTGTGAAAGAACAAGTGGTAAGTCGGTATGGAGATTATAATTTACAATTTGGCTATATAAAAAATGATATGTATTTAAATAATGAAAGTTTAAAAGGAATAGATGGCTTAGAAAATGCTGAAAAAATATCGAAAGTACTTATACCTTATCCTTTTCCAAATTATAAAGAGTTATCGGGAAAGCCATCCTATTGGGGTGTTGAGCAAGATTCTCCAGAAATGCATTCTTATAAAATATTAGAAGGTCGATATCCGAAAGAAGGGGCTGAAGTAGCACTGACAAAAGGGTATACAGACCGTGAAAATATACGAGTAGGAGATATGATTAAACTACCATTCCCGCCGCATGGTGAAAAGGCTGTGAAAGTTGTCGGTATTTTAAATCCACCGTTAATGGCGTCAATGGGGCATAGTGCTTATTTTCCAATCCATTGGCTTCAAAAAGAATTAAATTTACCAAATCAATTCAATCTCGTTCAAGTGAAAGTACAAGATGTAAATGTGAAAAAAGCAATTGCTTTTGATGTACATAAAAAGATTGAAAATATAAAGGTGGACCAACGTACTTATGTAGATAAGGCATTTGAACGACTAAATGTAATGAAGCCATTGATTTTTAGTTTAGGTGGTATTGCCTTATTTGTTGTAGCCCTTTTAATAATGGGAAGTTTCTTCTTATCTGTCAGAAGTCGATTTAAGCAATGGGCATTATTACGTGCACTTGGTAGTAATCCAAATCAAATTATATTAGTCGTTTTATTAGAGGCTTTATGTATTGGGGCAATCGGATCACTAGCAGGGGTCCTTCTTGGAGCAGGTACGCAAACAATTGCAGCATCATTTATTAACAAATGGGTGAATATTGAGGGTGCAGGGAAAGCATCATTCTCGATTTCAGGTGAGATTTTATTCATTACGTTTTTACTAGGGATTGTTATGTCTATCATAGGTGCCATTATACCAGCTTTCATGGTTAGAAAGATTCCACCAGTTCAAGCACTTCGGCCAGGTCTTCCTAGTAATGAGAAAAAAGAAAAGAGATGGAGTGCTTTTAGCCTTAGTATTTTAATTGTTGGTACTGTTATTGGACTAGCAGGTAACGTATTAGAACAGTATATCGGTTTTAATCCAAGTGCGATTGGAGCACTTTTATTTGCAGTTGGTTTGTTATTTGCGATTCCGTTATTTATTCGTATGATAGCACCAGTGATTGCAAAACCGTTTCAAATGATATTACGAATTGAAACGACGATTAGTAGCCGGAATGTAATTCGTTATCGGAATAAGGCAGCTGTGTCTGTTGCTATATTAGCATTTGGTTTTATGTTAGCACTTGTTGGAACAATGTATGTAAACTCTATGTATGAAGGTACGAAGAAAGGATTACAAAAGCATTTACCAGCGGATTTAGTAGTACGTGTACCGATGGAGTCGCAAGGAATTGAGGTTCTACCGTTTAGTTGGATGGAGAAGATTAAAAAAGTTGCCGGTGTAGAAGCAAGTGTAGGGAATGCTACTGATTTCACAGCAAAACTTATAAATTATGACTTTAAAAAAGCTAATCAAGAATGGTATGAACATGTGAAAAAAAATAATCTTAACTATGACTCAATGGAAGTTATAGGTAATGATATTGTAGCGTATCAGAAAGTAACGAAGGCAAAAGTGATTTCAGGGCAAAATTTAAATAAGCCATTACAAGATGGTGAAGGAGTCGTTACGAAAGAAACGGCTAAAAATTTAGGGATTCAGTTACATGATACGATTGAAGTACAAGGGAAAGGGAAAGAAAAACAAACGATTAAAGTCGTTTCGATTATTGAGCAAGGATTAAGGCTAAGAGGATCAGATATTTTTGTGAATGAACAATGGGCCCGAGATAAGTTTCATGTACAAGGATATGAAGCGATTCAAATTATGACAAATTCTAATCAATCATTTGAAGAGATTAAGAAACAAGTAAAACAAATTACAAATAATAAAGATAACGTAGAGGTTATTAACAGCTACGATTTATTGAAGGAGCAGGAGCAGTTATTATCGCAAATGATGATGTTAATTCGCTTATTAGTTGTAATCGTTTTTATTATTTCAGGTATAGGACTAATGAATGCAATTGTTGCAAGTTTACATGAAAGACGTGCTGAAATTAGTATGATTCGTGCGGTAGGAGCTATTCCGAAGCAAATGAGACGGATTGTTTTATTAGAGGGCACTTTACTTGGAGCGATAGCTGGTTGTATTGGGGTTTTAGGTGGAATTGTATTTAGTTATATTGTGTTATCAAGCTTAGAGTTAACGGTTATTATCATTCCGTATAATCAAGTTTTAATATTGGCACTAGCTAGCATTATACTCGGAGCAGGAGCAGCAATGATTGCTTCATTACAATTAAGAAAGTTTAAATTGAGTGACACTTTAAAGGAGTTATCAGCATAAAAGATTACTATACTCCGCTCATACAAAGTACAAAGAAGACGAATAAAATGATGACAATACCGATACCAAAGTTAAATACAAGAGTACTATCCATATATGTAACCTCCTTGTTTGAAAGTAAAAAGCACTCTGGCTGGAGTGCTTTTTATTATCCGAATCTGTCGCAACGAACGCCGCAACATATAGAAAGGGAATAATGTGTTTAAGAGTTATATTAATTTATGCATTTATTTTGTAAATGAGCAGGTCCTTCTCAGGTATAGAAAAAAAGACACTCTTTCGAGTGTCTTTCATGATGACAACATGTGCCAATTGCTTGAATTTGATAAGACGTTAATTTTCCGGTTAACGGTCTTTCTTAATCAAGAAGTGTAACAACAGCGATTCAAATAAATTTTAGCATTTTTTAAATGGGTGTGCGCATGTAATTATGCATATTGTAATTAGAGGGAAAGTGAATGTGAAAAATGAATGAGTAAATATATATAGAATATTTGATGAGGAGCGAGAGGAATGGAAATACATAAATTAACAGAGGAAGAAGCGAATGAGATAAATATGTGGACGTATGAGGAATCGTACAATTTATATAGCTTTTCAGGAGATGCTGAAGTAATAGAAGAGTTGCTAGATGGGACGTATTACGGTTGTTGCGGAGAGAATGGAGAATTTATCGGCTATTTTTGTTTTGGAGAAAATGCACAAGTTCCGGGCGGAAGAGATGCCAATTTATATGAGGGAGAAGATGTTGTAGATATCGGACTTGGAATGAAGCCGGATTTGACAGGGAAAGGGATGGGGGAAATATTTTTTCAAGCGGGAATAGCATTTGCTACTGAGGAATTGAATTCGAAAATGTTTCGACTGAGCGTAGCGACATTCAATAAGAGAGCGATTAGGCTATATAAAAATATTGGATTTCAAGTAGGGCCTGTTTTTTGGAGCCGTGGAAGAGAATTTATGCTTATGGAATATGAAAGGCCGTCAGTATGAAACTGACGGCCTAGACACGTTACTCTGAATGCTCAGCACGGTGCGCTAAACGGCTTGAAGCAGCGGCAGCGATTCCGCCAACGATATCATCAAGGAAGGTGTGCACCTTTCCAGTTGATTTATCATTTAAGTATTCTAAAATACCTGGTTTTAACTTATCGATATATCCAAAGTTCGTGAAACCGATAGAACCGTACACGTTAACGATTGAAAGTGCGATGACTTCATCGATTCCATATAGTCCTTCATCGCGTTTTACGATATCTTGTAACGGCGCGCTTAACATTCCCTTTTCAGCAAGGACATCAAGTTCAATGCCTGTAATCAGTGCGTTTTGTACTTCTCGTTTTGATAGTACACGCTCAACGTTATAGCGACATTCTGACATCTCTAAATTTGAATGGTATTTCTTTTGAAGAAAATGAACAAGTTCAGCAATATCGTCAATTGTTACACCGCGTTCTTGTAATAGTTGTAATGCTCTTTCTTGTAGTTGATTTGAGTCTTTCATGTTTATCACCTTTTTTTCTTTTTAGTATTTGTATACGTTTCGTTGCTTTATCATGTGCATAGGAATGAAAGGCGAGCACAAGCTCATATATATAAAGAAAAACCATAGGTGGCGACTGCGATGATTCAGCATATTTATGAGCATTATCACATGCATGTTAAAGAATTAATCCCCCTTGGCCCCTATAAAAGCTTTTGGATTCGCAACAAAATTTATGTACTTGTTCCAATTGGAGAAATGGAGGAAGAAGTACTTGTAGAGATGAAAAAGCTCAGTGATTATATGAACCAGCAAGGGGATATAACTGTTGCGACTTTCGTTCCGACTATACACGGCTACCATGTAAGTGAGATAGAAGAAAAAAATTACTGCTTATTAAAAGGTATGCGTATGTTAGAGCGACATGCTACATCATTAGGAAGTGAGCTTTCTATCTTCCATAAACGTGGTGCATTCTTTCCAGAAGAAGTTGAGCAATTAAGCCGCATTGGCGAATGGAAAGCATTATGGGAAAAAAGGCTCGACCAATTAGAAAGGTTTTGGCAATCGCAAGTGATGAATCATCCTTCAGACGTATTCGATCAATTGTTTATTGAATCCTTCCCGTATTACTTAGGAGTTGCAGAAAATGCAATTCAATATGTTGTCGATACAGAAATGGACGATACACCACAAATAACTGACGCAGCAACAATTTGCCAAGAACGATTTACACCTCTATTATGGCATCAAACGAAGCGCTTAAAACTTCCTTTTGATTGGGTATATGATCACCCAAGTAGGGATATAGCAGAATGTATTCGCTATATGATGATAGAGAAAAAGAAAGATTGGGAGCAAACGGTAGTTCAATTCATTACAGATTATGAACGTAATTATTCGCTCTCTTCATTTGGTTGGCGCTTATTATTCGCAAGGCTTCTGTTCCCGCTTCACTACTTTGAAACGGTTGAACGATACTATCAAACAGGAAACGAAGAACAAAAAGGCATATATAGAGCTCGTTTAGAAATTATTTTACATGATGTGAAGCGCACTGAGCAATTTATGAATCATTTTTACGAGTCATTTCGTTTACCAGTTGATAAGTTAGGCATTAGGAAATTAGATTGGCTATCTTAAAAGTATAAAAAAGAGGCCAATTGAGGTCTCTTTTTTATACCACAAAAGATACCCGTGTCTATCTTTATATAATAAGAAGCTATGCTCCTACTTTTTGATCTGTACATATAGTTAAAATAATGTGGTGTCTTTCAATTTTTTCATTTACCTTTTTTAATAATTCTTGTTGTATTTCTTTAAATAAAAATTGATAGCTCGTATTCCATGTCGGTATAACGGGTGAAAGACTTAATAAATATTCTTTTTTCTGTTCTAATTCTTGAATTGTTACAAAAGTACTCCCTATTTTTGGCATACGTCGTCCCCCCTATGTTTTTCGCTTTATATGTGTGAACGATTCACTATATATTAATTATCGCATTTTTTGAGAAGGATTTCCAATTTTGTTTTATGATGTTAATAGTGTAGGGGAGTATGTTTTGTTTGCGTACAAAAAAAGAGACCAAATATGGTCTCTTTTTTTAGAAGTAGCTTTGAACGAGCCGCTTCTGCTTTTAGATAATGTCTAGCTCCAGCGGCTAAAATGTTCGGTGGCTTCGCTTCTTCCGCCGAGGCAAAAAGCGCCTCTATGTCAGAAGCTCCATCCCCCTCACATTTTGAACGAGCCGCTTCCGCTTTTAGATGTTATCTAGCTCCAGCGGCTAGAACAGTCGGCCATTTCGCGCCTTCCTGTGAGGCAAAAAGCGCCTCTTCGTCAGGAGCTCCAATGACCTTCTGTTCTGAATGAGCCGCTTCCGCTTTTAAATTAAAATACTTGTTCTACTTCAATAACGCCTGGTACTTCTTCAAGTAGTGCGCGTTCGATACCAGCTTTTAGTGTGATTGTAGAACTTGGGCAGCTTCCGCATGCACCCATAAGGCGTAGTTTTACGATACCTTCTTCAATGTCTACTAATTCAACGTCTCCGCCATCGCGAAGTAAGAATGGACGTAATTTATCTAATACTTCTAATACTTGTTCTTGCATATGTGGGTTTTCCATTTTTATCGACTCCTTTCATCAGTTTTATTATAATCAAGATAGAGGGGAAAATCTATTTTTTCTGTTCTTGTTTTATTGTCGAAATATTTTATCATGTATACAACGTGTTTTTTCAGTATAGGGGTATGGAATAAGTTTGTAAAATGATGTGCTTATGCAATAAGACATCTGAATATACTGTTAGAACGAGAAGTGGGGGAGAAGAAATGGTTAATGTTCAAGTGTATGGGACGAAAGTAATTTGTGCGAGCTGCGTTGGAATGCCATCTTCAACAGAAACGTTTGAGTGGTTACAAGCGGCGATTGGTCGTAAATATGAAGGACAAGAAAATAAATTTAAGTTTGAGTATATTGATTTTCAAGAAGAACAAGAAGATGAAGATAAAAAAACATTCGCAGAGCGAGTAGTGGAGGAAGATTTATTTTATCCAGTCGTTCTTGTAAATGGAGAAATTGTTGGAGAAGGAAATCCTCGTTTGAAGGATGTTTACGAAGAAATCGAGAAATATTTATAAATCAGGAAGCCTTTGCGAATTTGCGAAGGCTTTTTTTATTGGAGGGATCGACGTGGAGAATGGAATAAAACATGCTTTACCAGGAGAAGTGAAACAGTTAATGGAGCAGTACATAGTAGAATTAAAAGAAATTTTTTCGGATGAAAAAATAGTCGGGGTATACATTTACGGATCAATCGCGCTAGGAGCATTTCATATAGAAACGAGCGATGTGGATTTTGTTACGGTAATAAGTGATTCCGTGAATAAAGCTGAAAAACAGCAAATTATAGAGCTGCATAAAAAACTTAGGAAAAGTACGTTGGGTAAAAGAATGGATGGTATGTATATTCCGCTTGATGACTTAGGGAAATACAATCATGAAATCAATGAGTACGTGTATTGTGCAGATGGTAAGGCTGATATTGGTCATTGGGATATTAACGCGGTAACATGGTGGACATTGAAAAACCAAGGCATTACAGTTGTCGGGAAAGAAGCAGAAGACCTTCCCTTTCAAATAAGATGGGACGATGTAGTAAATACAATGAAATATAACGTAGAACATTACTGGCTTGAAAAAGCGAAGCGTCCTTATTTATTTTTCATAGAAGAATGGGTAGAATCAGCTGTCGTTACGATGGGACGTATTTTATATACGTTAGATCATAAAACAATCGTTTCAAAAGATAGAGGATTGCAATACATGTTGGAACTTTACTCTCATAAGTGGGAGCCTTTATTAAGAGAAGTAGAGCGAATACGGCATAATCCAAAGGAAAAGCGAAAGCTCTCTAGTTGGAGACGGGCTGATATGACGAAGCGGTATTTACTTAGTGTGATTGAAGAGTGCAGGGAGAAGTGGTAGGTGGATAGTAAAAGCATCCTTCATATAAAGGATGCTTTTACTATTTTTAGATAATGAAAAAGTACTTTACAAGGAATGAGAAGTCGAAAGATAATATTCAAAAACATATATATGCGGGGGAAGAGAATGAGTAAATATAACTTTCATATAAGTAAAGAACAACTATGGAAAGGATGTATTTTAAGATCGATTGCAGATGCAATTTTTGTAGCACATGCTCCTGATTTCTCACATGAAAGTTCGTGGGATGGTTTTAACTATAGTGTGCAAGATAGTCAAGGCGGAAGAGGTACAATTACCTTTCATCCGAAGTACACAATCGTATGTCTTCAAGATGTGAATAGTGAGCGAATTGACGAGTGGATTGATGCGGCAAATTATTTTGAAGGGGCGCCTTCGGAAGTAGTAGACATTGCTAAAGAGGAAGCACTCCAATACTTACTAGAAGAGGTAGAGGGGGAAACAGTGCCTTTCATTACGACAGCATTTTGGATTGATGATAACGGTGCATATTCAATCGATTCATTTGAAGAGATGGAAGAGAACGGTGGATTCTTATTAGAAATCCCATTACTTGATACGGAATCTGCAATTGAAAGATTGGAAGAAGAGTATGAAATGACAGAGGCGCAAATAGATCTTTTACAATTAGTCTATGAGAGAAAAATCCAAAATCCAAACGAGGAAATTTTGTTGTCTAAAGAGGAGGTAGCGATGATTGGAACAAATGATAGCGAAGGGTTGGAAGTGAGTAAAGAGTCGTTTGAAGAAATGAATATTACTTGGGAGTCGTAGGGAGGATATAAAAGGGGACTAAATATGTAGAACTGTGATAAAAAACTAGTAGAAAACAAATTTTGTTTTCTACTAGTTTTTTCATATGAAGCCCACATTTGAACCTAATCGAAAATGATAGAAAAATAATACGAAATATGGGAAGTTTCATGTGAAACATTTTTTGTTATAAAATATGTAAAATGTTTAACTTAGTGTATTAAATGCATCATTCATAAGTATTTTAATATATTTAAAAGTAAAATGAAATAAGAAACAGGTAATTGTCGGAATATATTCGATTTTCGTTCAATTTTATGAAATATAACTACTTTTTGTTAGATTACTTTGTTTTATTTCTTTACAATAAAATTTATATAGAAATAAGAGAAGGATGATGTACGTGAAAGACACTGTTTTACAAGAAACAATTTCTCCGCAAGAGTTACATAAAGTTGTTCAAAAGAATACAGCTTATTATGACTTTAAATGGGGCAAAGTAGAAAATCCAGCGCAAGGAAATACATGGAATTGGGTAGCCTTTTTCTTCCCATATTTTTGGCTAGCTTATCGAAAAATGTATAAGTTGTTTATTATACTTACATTATTGTCGGTACCTAGTATAGTTGTACCTCCTTTTATAGATATTTCAGATGGAATTTATTTATCTTTAAATTTAGTTCTTCATTTAGGAGTTATGATATTTACTGGATGGCAAGGAAACCGTTTATATTATAAGCACGCTGTTCGTATTTTACATAAGGCAGAAGATATGCCTGATCATGAGAAGGCGTATTACTTACAATCAAAGGGTGGCGCTAGTTTTGTTGGTATGATTGGTTTACAAGTTATAGTAGGGGTAGTATTTGGTGGAGCCACGTTCGGCCTCTCCTTTTTACCAACTGAACCAAATATAAAAAATGTTGTTCGTTCAAGTGATGAAGGGTTTACTTTAGAGGTTATGACGGATAATCCAACTTGGAAGTTTGTAAAGAAAGAAAAAGATTATGACGTAGTAGAGTTTACTGGTTATGACTATACAGAGAAGAAAAAAGTGAAAATTAAATTTGCTATTTATTTCAGTGAAGATTATTTTGAATGGCAAGAAGTATATGAAAACAATAAGAAGTTAAGTGAAGAAGAAGCAGAAGAGTATCAAATTTACATTGAAGAAAATAGTTGGGGTTTCTAGAGAGAACTCGTTTATTTGGAAAAGAAGAATCTGTAACATAATGGTAGGGGTGCGGCATACTACTTGAAATTTTGTAAAATACAATAAAAAATGAGAATTTGAGGTAGGCTTGTCAATAACGTGAGACTGTGGCAGTATAAAGAAATGCTATACAAATTTTATTTATCGACATGTAAACATCATAAGTGATTTTTACGTATAAATAATGAACGGAGGAAATGAATTTATGGCTACTTTACCAAATTGTCCAAAATGTAATTCAGAATATACGTATGAGGATGGCGCTCTTTTCGTATGTCCAGAATGTGCCCATGAGTGGGGCCAAGAAGCGGAAGCTGAAAATAATGATGGTGCAAAAGTTGTAAAAGATGCGAACGGAAACGTTCTTCAAGATGGCGATGCTGTTACTGTAATTAAAGATTTAAAAGTAAAAGGAACTTCTTCAGTTGTGAAGATTGGTACGAAAGTAAAGAGTATCCGTCTAGTTGAGGGAGATCACGATATCGATTGCAAAATCGACGGTTTCGGAGCTATGAAGTTAAAATCACAGTTCGTTAAGAAGGCGTAAGATTAGCAAAGAAAAAAGACGCTCTGTAAGTAACTTGCAGAGCGTCTTTTTTATGATTGTGCTTCAACCTCTTTCAACTGACACCTTTTATTAAAGAACGTTTTATACCCAAGCTGTAAGAAGATAATAACAGAGAAAGCTGTACTTCCAGAAATGCCAAGTATAATCGCAATTTGATATTGAATAGCTGTAAATGGTGATACACCGGATAAAATTTGTCCTGTCATCATGCCGGGAAGACTTATAATTCCCATTCCGACCATAGAATTAATTGTTGGTAAAATAGCAGAATCGAAAGCATCCCGAATGAGCGGAGCAGCTGCTTCTTTCGGTGTTGCGCCGAGCATAAGTGCACCTTCGATATGATCTCTTTGTGATTTCATACTGCTTAAAAAGGTATTTGCCCCGAGGCAAATACCTGTCATAGCGTTACCGATTAGCATGCCGGCAATAGGAACGATATATTGCGGAGCATACCAAGGATCGTGCCCGATAATGACAAAGATAAATAGTAGAAGAGGGCCGATTGATCCAGCAATCATGGAGAGGGCGGCTACTCGTTTTAATTCTTTTGACATTGGAATATTAATTCGTTTATAAATATTAAAAATTGCAAATGTAGTAATAGAAGTAATGAGAGCTATTGTATAAAACGGATTACTATTTTCAAATATGTATGTAAGAACATAGGCGACTAGTACAAGTTGAATCGTCATACGTAATGTAGCAATTGTAATTTGTTTCTCACGTGGTATTCCTTTTAATTTCACAAGCCCGATTAAAATAAGGATGAAAATATATGCAGCTGCAAGTTGCCAAATTTGTAATTCAATAACGCCCTTCAATTGATAGCACTTCCTTTCTAGTTGCACCGTTTGTTTTACTAATTTCAATAATATCGTCTGCAATTTCTTCTGGAAGTTGTTGTGAGTGTGTAATGAAGATAACTGTTTTTTTCTTTTCTCTTGCGAGTAGAGTGAATTCTTTCATAACGCGGCGTTCTGTATCACCATCTAGTGCCGAAGTTGGTTCATCTAATAAATAGACGGGCGGATCCATTAGTATAATGCGAGCGAAAGCAAGTCTTTGTTTTTCGCCACCTGATAAAGAAGAGGCGTTATCTTCTAATTTTTTATCCAGGCTAACAGTCGTTAATGCGCCTCGCAGGGCATCGTCATTTGGAAATGGCTTTTCAGAAAATCGAAGTCCCATTAATAAATTATCTTTAATTGTTCCATCAAAAATAGGCGGAGTTTGTCCGAGCATGACAACTTCACGGCGTAATTGAATGGGAGGGTAATCTAAAATAGATTTTCCGTTATATTCAATTGTGCCAGATGTTGGCGATTGTAAATCGTTTAGCATACGAAGTAATGTGCTTTTACCACTACCACTTTCACCAATAATACAAGTTGTTTTTTCTTTTTGAATCTGTAAATAAGGAATGTGTAGAATATCTTTATATATGATGTCTTTTAATATAAACATAAATTGCTCCTTTCTGATTCTAGTTATATCGTATCAAAAAGAGAGAAAAATAGAAAAGTAAAGTCTATTCAGAGGGAACATCTCTTTTCTTTGTTTGTAGGATTAGATCGTCTTGAGACGGAAGTAGTTAGCTTCGTTAATAAGTTTAGCAAACGATCTAAGTCTTGACTGAGAGAAATGACTTTATCGTGAGCAAATCCATATTTTTCAACAAGGTGGATTAATTCTTTCTTTTTCACTTCTATTCGATTATTTAGTTTTGCTAAGTTCATAAGTGAAATGAAATGCCTCCTATTATGTGTAGTATTCAAAGCATAAAAAATAAGACCGAACGTATTCGGTCCTAAATAAAATAACTATTACATATAGCATACACTTTTCATCAATAATTTTTAATATTAAAATAAAAAATTTTATAAATCTATATTGAGAAAGTTATTTTTTAAAAAAATGAATAGAAAAAGGCTGCCTACATAGTAGACAGCCTTTAAAGTATTAACCGTTATGATATTTGTACATCCAAAGAAGACCGGATTTTAATAATCTCGGTACACGTCCCATTAATGGTTGGTTTGCTAGTAAACCAAATCCGTGTTTTTTGCCGAGAGAACCGAGAACACCTTTTAATTTAATAACAGGCAGTTCATCAGGAAGTGGTTCATTATTCCAACGTTTTAATAATATTTGGACAATTTGTTCTCCTTGACCTTCAGCAAGTTGAGCAGATGGTGCATGTGGAAGTGCTGCACAATCTCCTACAACATAAACGTGCTCATTATTTGGAATATTGTGATATTTTGTTAAAACAACCCGTCCGCTACCATCTTGTTCAACTGGAAGATTTCGAACAACTTCATTTGCTTGAATACCAGCTGTCCAGACGATTGCATCACATTCAAGTGGTTCATCATGGTTGTATACAATGTTTGGTTCCACTTTTGTAATGTTAGAGTTTCGTATAATGGTAACTTTATGTTTTACAAACCATTCTTCTACGTATCTACTTAATTTCTCTGGATATGGGAATAAAATTCTATCTTTTCTATCAAATAAATAGATTTTTAAATCTGAACGACTCTCACGAAGTTCGCTTGCCACTTCAACGCCGCTTAAACCAGCACCAACGACAGCTACTGTTGCATTCGGTTCTAGGCTATTTAATTGTTCATATGTCTTACGTGTTTGTTCAATTGATTGTAGGCTATGTGTATATTCCTTCGCCCCAGGAACGTTATGATATTTATCTTCACAGCCAAGACCGATAATTAAATCATCATATTGGATTGTTTCACCGCCATCGAGATGAACGGCTTTCGTCTCAAGATCAATATTTGTGATTGTGCCGTATTGAATATTAAGACGTGGGTGTTCAGGAAACGGTATGCGAATATGCGTTTCTGAAATTGTACCTGCCACTAATGCATAATATTCAGTTTTGAAGCAATGATATGGTACTTTGTCGATTAATGTCACTTGTACATCATCTGGAAGTTGGTTGCTCGGAAGTAGCCGCTGCAGAATTCTCATTCCACCGTAGCCGCCACCCAGTATTACGAGGTGTTTCATGATGGATTACCCCTTTTCTGTTGAAATATCCCCTAATCATACAATTTTATATTAATAAAATATTTCGACTTTACTCAATCAAATTATATCGAATTTGTGAACAAATAACAATGCATGAATGAATACTCTGTTGTACAATAAGAAGAAAAGTAAAATAAACTGTTTTCATTTTCTAGTTACTATTTACTATTTCATTATGAGTAGTATGTTATATAAAGAATACTATCTATTGTGAAGTGAAATAGTGAAGTAACTAAATAGTTTAGAATATATAACGAAAACAACAAGAAACAGCTTAGTTTTCTTCTTATAAATAAAGTGGAATGGTAATAAGTAGAGAGGGTTACTTACCCGTTTCGCAAATTAGGTATGCGCTTCATACTTGCTAAAGTAAATGGTAATTTGTTTAGAGATACAGGGGGGAGAGTTTTGATTAAACCATTAATCGAATTTTGTGTAGGTAACCTTGCAAGCGGTTCGCAAGCAGCTTTAGAAAAATTAGAAAAAGATCCTAATTTAGACGTAATGGAATATGGTTGTTTAGGATATTGTGGCATCTGTTTTGAAGGTCCATTTGCACTTGTAAATGGTGAAGTTGTACAAGGTGCAACAGTAGAAGAACTTGTAAATAATGTATATGATTATATGGATGAAAATCCAATGTTTTAAAGCGTTGCAAACAGGCAACGTTTTTCTTTTTTCATTTATCCCGCTATTCGCGGGCAGTAAGGCTGCCCGTAAAAGCCTTCACTTTATTAGGAGTGTTTATTTCGAAAAAAAAAGGCCCTTTTAGAAGGGCTTTTTTCTTACGCGATTTGTGTAAGAACGGCTTATTGCCAAAATACTGTCAAATATGAGAAAGGGGGGACATTCATATTGTGTTCTAAAAGCATGCATTTTATACTTGAAATAATAAATTATTTTTGGAGTGAATAAAAATGAGCCAATTTTCTTTTACAAAAATGCATGGTCTTGGAAATAGTTATATATATGTAAATATGTTTGAGGAACAAATTAGAGAAGAAGATTTAGCACTTGTAGCGGAAAAGGTTTCAAATATTAATACTGGTATTGGTGCAGATGGAATGATTTTAATTTGTCCTTCTGACGTGGCACCAGTAAAAATGCGCATGTTTAATAATGATGGTTCAGAAGGAAAGAGCTGTGGAAATGGTTTACGCTGCGTAGCGAAATATGCGTATGAGCATAAACTAGTAGAAGGTAAAGTTTTCACAATTGAAACGTTAGCTGGTATTGTTACGGCAGAAGTAACGGTAGAAGATGACAAAGTTACATTAGCGAAAATCGACATGGGGGCACCTCGTTTAACACGTGAAGAGATACCGATGCTTGGTGAAGGAGAAACACCATTTATTCGTGAAAACTTCTTATACAATAATCACCGTTATGCATTTACAGCTGTTTCAATGGGGAATCCGCACGCGGTTATTTTTGTTGATGATGTAGAAAAAGCGCCCCTTACAACGTTAGGACCAGTTCTTGAGACGCATGAAATGTTCCCAGAGCGAGTGAATGTTGAATTCATCGAGATTTTGAATGATGAAGAGATGAATTTCCGCGTTTGGGAACGTGGATCTGGTGTAACACAAGCTTGCGGGACAGGAGCATGCGCAGCTGTCGTCGCGGCAATTCTAAATGGAAAAATGGAACACGATAAAGAAATTACAGTTCACTTAGCAGGCGGCGACTTAATGATCGCATGGACAGAAGAAGGAAATGTATTAATGAAAGGACCTGCGGAAATAATTTGCCGCGGAGTGTATGAGTACAAGATAGAAGCGTAAAGATGTATAATAGAATGAGAACAGAAAGGATGGTGTATTTCATGATTGAAGTAACAGAACAAGCAGCTTTTCAAATTAAAGATATGTTAAAAGATGCTGAAGATGGAGAGAAGTACGTGCGCCTTGCTGTACATGGCGGCGGATGTAGTGGTCTTTCTTACGGCTTAGGATTTGAAGTAGAACCAAAGGAAGACGACACAGTTCTTGAGTTTTTCGGTGTTGAATTTGTTATCGATAAAGAAAGTGCTCCGATTGTAAAGGGAGTGAAAGTTGACTATAAACAATCTATGCTTGGCGGTGGATTCACAATCGACAATCCAAATGCGATCGCATCATGTGGATGTGGATCATCTTTCCGTACAGCGTCGAATGCTGGTAAGCCGGAAGAGTGCTAGGTTTTTTCATTCCGTTATTCTAAATGGAATGAATGGGTAGGTTGCATAAAAAGACCTTCTTAGCGATGAAATCAAATCGTTAGGAAGGTCTTTTCTTTTGCCGTTAAAAAGAAAAAGAGCAGGACAAAGATAGTGAATATATGCAAGAAGAAGGCTAAAGAGGATACATGAAGGGGAAGGCCAATTTCTAGAGTGAAGAAATAATTATATTTGAACGGTTGTACATACGGATTTTTACTATCTTACAAAAGTGTAATGTTCATGTCATGTTTTTGAATTTCTTCTTTAAAGCCCAGGCTTTAAGATAAGAATATAAGAAAAAACATATGAGGTGAAGGAAATGAAAAGATATATTGCACTTTTTAGCATTTTAGTTGTATTTGCAAGCCTTTTAGTTGGCTGTGATTTAAACCGTATGGGTAAAGATGAGTACTACGTTCAAATTACAACTGATGGAATTGAGAAGAATGAAAAAGCTGATGGCGGTCAGCCGCATAAATCATTCGAGTATAAGTTACCTGCCTTTGATAAAGAAGGTAAAGAAAAAGAATTAGAATTTACAGCTGTGAAAAATCTTCGCAAGGAAGCATTCTTACGTGTATTCCATTCAGATAAGAAAGGCGTAACAGCTTGGGAAGAAGTGAAAAAGGATGAACTTCCTGCGAAAGTGAAAGAAAAATTAGGTGTGAAATAAGACAGAAAAAAGGAATTGACGAACAGGGTCAATTCCTTTTGTTGTTTTCAAATTCTTCTTCAGAAATTACTGTAAATCCATGTCTCCGGAATAGCGCTGTTGTCACTCCATAACCAGTTTGCTTATTTCCATTAAATTCTCCAGTGTAAATAGTGGAACTACCACAAGATGGACTACGTTCTTTTAAAATAATATATTCTGGATGTAAATCTTTAATTTGTTCTAGAGCTTTATAAGCACCGCTCACGAAAGCTTCTGTAACATCTTCTCCAGCTTTTGTCATTACTTTCGTTTTTCCGTCCAAAACGTCATCGCCATTCCCACCAATAATTTCAGCTGAAGGACGAGGCGTTGATAATCCTCCTAATACTTCAGGACAAACGAGGATGGTGTCTTCCCTTTGTAATAACTCTTCTATTTTTGAAACGAGATTATCGTTGCCGTCATACCGACAGGCGATACCACCTAAACAAGCGCTAATTACGATCATATTGTCATCTCCAATAAAAAATATTAACTATCACGCCAATTTCTCTTCCTGCCTCTTACTTATAAATGAGGTGATAAAAATGGGAAGCTTATATAATTTAATGAAACCATACAGTGAATTTCGAAGTAAAGAAGAGTTTAATGCACATCAAAAAAAAGTTTTTAAATGTTATCAGTTTCAACTAAATAAGACTGATTCTTTAGTTATTCATTTTTTAGGGAAATATGCGGTTAATGAGAAGAACGAAACAGTTGGTGTTGCTTGTCCGTTAATGGAGACAATTGCTACAAATGTTGGAAAGAGTATTCGTACGGTACGCCGCTCGATTGCGAAGTTAGAGGAGCTTGGAATTATAAAGCGTGTTGCGACAAAGGAAAGATATAAGCGCGGCGGATATAGTGCAAACTTATATGTATTTCTTAAATCTGCGATTGACCGCATGGATGACCGTATGAAGATGTCCGCATGTGAAAGTGATGATCGTGCAGATGGCTGTAGTGGAAATGAGCAAAAACGCGCGGGAGAAACAATTCTTTCTAAAAACATTCCACAAATAAAAGAGAAAAGAAAAGTAACGTACGAGCTTGATGAAACGTATTGTCGTCACGATATACCGAAGCCTTTTATATACGCGCTCATACCGATGACGAGTAATCCGAAGAAGATTAATATATTTTGGAGTAAGGTGGAACTTGCTTATAAAAAGAGCGGATTACTAGAACAAGGTGCTGTATTAGAGGGAATATTAGCTGATGAAGAAGTGCGTGGAAATTTAATTTGGAGGGTGAAAAGTGTTGTGAGAGCGTATAAGTACGGAGAAATTCGTAAAGATGTTGGAGCACTGTTGTATAGTACGATGCGAGATTTATTTTTAGAAATTGGATTAGAGTGGGGAGCGGCATTAAGGAGAAGTAAGGGAATACCGTTATTCGATCCATTTAAAAAAGAGTCATGCGTATAATACATGACTCTAAGTAGCTAATCGAACTTTCTTACAACTGGAACACGAATTGCTACAAATAGTACAAAGACGATAACAGCGATTGCACCGCTTTTCATAACCGTTACAATTGGAATGCCGATCCCAAGTGCAAGCGATGTAAATGCGTAAGAGAGCGGAATGAATCCCATCGATGAAAGCATGAGTAAACTCATAACGCGTCCCATCATCTCTTCTTTTACTGTTGATTGAATCATTGCCATAAGTGGAACGATAGCCATCGCAATTGTAATACCGTAAAACATTCCGGCTAATAACGCTTGCCAAAGTACGGTGCTAAAGTTAATGGTTAGGAAGAATATACCAGACAGTAGCATCATGATAATACAAAATAGACCACGTCTGCGGTTAATGTTTTTTAATCCAACAATGACAGCTCCTATCGCCATCCCGCCGCCAACAGACGCTTCTAAGTAACTAAACTGAAGTGAATCACCGTGCAGAACGTTTTTGACGAAGAGCGGGAAGCCTACTTGCATTGGGCCGATTAAAAATAAGTTTAAAAAGGCGCTACATATGAGGAAAGTTGAAAGAAATGGTGATTCTTTTACATATGAAATTCCCTCTTTAATAGAAGTAAACATGCCTTTATCTGTTTCATTTTTTTCGGGTATGGTAAATTGTATTTTTTGAACGAGTATTGCAGCGATAATGAGTAGCAGGATTGTAATTGAAAAAATTGTTTCATAGTTCGTAAATTTAATGAGAATACCGCCAAGTACAGGTCCTAAAATGACAGATGCTTGGTTTGTCATTTGAGTAAGTGAATTTGCTTGTGTTAAACGGCTTTTTTCTACAAGTTCAGGCAGAATAGATCCATCTGCTGACCAGAAGAAAGCGTCAGCAAGTCCGAAGAACAAAGCGAACAAAGCAAATGTATATAGTGTTACATCACCGACGATGAACCAGGTGAGAATAGTTGCGACAAGAATAGCGCGAATAATATTAGAGTAAAACATAATATTTTTTTTCGGGAATTTATCAGCTAATGCTCCGCCGATAATCATAAAGATGAGCCTTGGAACACTAAGAGCCACGAAAACAATACCGAGTGAAGCCTCAAGGTTTAATGTTTTTGCTATGTACCATGTTTGTGAAAAAGTAAAAAAGGCTAAAGCAAAACTCGAAAAGAGAGTAGCTGCCCAAAGAAAAAGGAAGTTCGTATTTTTTAATAACGGTTTTCCGCTTCCTTCTAAAGCAGATTTATTTTGTTGTAGTTCCTCCATAGTGCTTCCTTTCTATGTACCGATTTTAGACTGAAAAACCTATTAATAATCGTTTTAGCCCGCTATTTGCGGGCAGTAAAACTCCCACCTCAAAATTCGGCTGGAGCAAAGAAGTTAGGTGGGAGATCACCCCTCCACTGAGTATAGTTTCACTTTATACAGTTTCTAATAGTTCTATACTGCACTTTCTCATTGTAGACAATAATAATGAATTTGCACAGTGGCTATTTCACGACAAAAAAAGAAGATACCAAGGGCATCTTCTTTTTAATGTTTTAGGCTAATGCAATATAAATATTCAATTGTACGTTATTTGGATCTGTTACTTTTTCATCATACAGTTCGAAATCTGTTGTAAAGGCACGTTTGTTTTCTTTCGACCATTGCCAAATATATTCCCAAGCCTCGCAAACGACTTCAGAAACTGGTCCCTTTCTCGTTGTAAATACCGCATACGTAGTAGCAGGGATTGTTAAAGTTGTCATATTTTCAGGAACGTCTTCTAATGAAGAAACGGGCATACCAATCGTAAATTGATACGTACCAGTTTCATCTGATTCGTAGTTTGAATAGAAGGCGAATGTTTCTTTTGTTTGTTGATTTGGAATTTGATGCATGATTTGTTCTTGAAAGTAGCGATTCCAAAGCATTGGAATCCTTCCTTCAGTCGATGCTTCTTTTTCGTTTGTAGTTGTAATAGAGACACCGATTGCTTGGAAAGCTTCTTTTTTTACGAGAATAGGTTCTTTCATTAATAAAACCTCCCTTTATTAAATGAAACGTATGTTCTGTTTTTATTGTAACATATTTTGGAAGGAAGTAGTGTTTTTTTATAAAATTGGAATGTATTTTAGTTAGGAAAAGGAGAGAGTGTGAAAAGAACTCCTTTCATGTAAAAAGAGTTCTTTTCATTTCTATATTAAAACATACTTGAGCTGTGCATTGGTTGAAGTTTTGCGTTTGGATCGAAGTAAGCTTTTGCATTGTTTACTGCTGTCGGTGCTTCACCAAAGCCGCAAGCAATGAGTTTTACTTTTCCTTCATATGTACAAATGTCACCAGCAGCGTAAATGCCAGGAATATTTGTTTCCATTTTTGAGTTCACGAGGATGCTGTTCTTTTGAATATCTAAGCCCCAGTTTTTAATTGGACCAAGCGAAGACACGAAGCCGTAGTTTACGATTACGTCATCAACATCAAGGATAACTTTTTCTTCTGTTTTTACGTGCTGAAGAACAACTTGTTCAATCGTGTCATCACCGATGAGTTCAACTGGAACATACGGTGTGCTTACTTCTGCACGGGAATTCATTAAGCTTTCTACGCTATGTTCATGTGCACGGAATTTATCACGGCGATGAACAATTGTAACTTTGTCCGCAATCGGTTCTAACATCATTGTCCAGTCTACTGCTGAGTCACCGCCGCCAAATACTACGACGCGTTTTCCAGCAAATTTATTCATATCATCAACGAAATAATGTAAGTTTTTCTTTTCGTATTTTGCTGTGCCTTCTAATTCTAAGCGGCGTGGTTGGAAAGCACCATTGCCAGCAGTAATAATGACAGATTTAGAGTAGTGAGTTTGTTTATTTGTAACAAGTTTAAATATACCGTCAGCTTGTTTTTCAAGCGTATCAACAGCTTCTTCTAAGCAAACAGTTGGATCGAACTTTTTCATTTGTTCTTTTAAGTTATCAACTAACTCTTGTGCGCGCACTTTTGGGAACCCAGCTACATCATAAATATATTTTTCGGGATATAATGCGGATAATTGCCCGCCAAGTTGAGGTAAGCTTTCAATAATTTTTACACTTGCTTGTCTCATTCCGCCATAAAATGCAGTGAATAGTCCTGTTGGGCCACCACCAATAATTGTTATGTCGTAAACTTTTTGATTTTCTGTCATTTTCATTCCCCCTATAGATGATGGAATTTTAATATTGATTTCATATATTGTTCATATGTACATGAAAATCCTGCAAATGATGACACATTCAAATAAATGATAGCATATTTCAGTTAATAATACTTCTGAAAACGACTGAATAATAAGTAAGTTTGCGCATAGATGTTTTAGAATCGTATAAAATATAGCGAAAGGAAAATACATGAAAAAAAGGCTGAAAAACCCTTGAAAACGCTATGTTATTTTAAAATATTGATAATTCTCTAGGTGCTTGAATTATGGAATGAAACCGACTAATATAGGGAAGTATTATGTTAAATTTCTATGACAAATTTCGTACGATTTTTTGACTGCGTTTTGTTATGATATAGAATGTGATAAATTCCACATTCTTGACAAATAGAGTTTTTAGTACTTGGTATTATTTTTTATTACTATTATATAAAGAAAAGGGTTGTGATTTAGTGAAGACTCCAAAAATCGTAGTTTTAGGTGCAGGTTATGGCGGGATGATTACGACTGTTCGTCTGCAAAAAACATTATCTGTAAGTGAAGCTGAAATTACGTTAGTAAACAACAATAGCTATCACTACCAAGCAACTTGGTTACATGAGAGTGCAGCTGGTACATTACAAGATGATAAAATCTGTCTAGATATTCAAGACGTTATCGATACAAATAAAGTGAACTTTGTACAAGATACAGTAGTAGAGATTAAAGCTGCTGAAAAACGTATTATCTTAAAAAATGGTGAATTAGAGTATGATTACTTAGTAATCGGTCTTGGTTTCGAATCAGAAACGTTCGGAATTAAAGGGTTAAAAGAGCATGCATTCTCAATCACTAACATTAATGCAACTCGTCAAATTCGTGAGCATATGGAAGAAAAGTTCGCTCAATATGCGACTGAAAAACGTGATGAGTTAGTAACAATCGTTGTTGGTGGTGCTGGATTTACTGGTATCGAGTACGTAGGTGAGCTTGCAAACCGTATTCCTGAACTTTGCAAAGAGTACGATGTTCCACGTGAAAAAGCACGTATCATCTGTGTAGAAGCTGCTCCAACAGCACTTCCTGGTTTCGATCCAGCATTAGTTGAGTACGCTGTAAAACAACTTGAGAAAAAAGGTGTAGAATTCCGCATAGGTACAGCAATTAAGGAAGCAACTGAAGAAGGTATTATCGTTGCAAACGGTGATGATGCTGAACTTCTTAAATCTGAAACTGTAGTTTGGGCTGCAGGTGTTCGTGGTAACGGTATTGTGGAAGAGTCTGGATTTGAAGCAATGCGCGGACGTATTAAAGTGGATGAGTACATGCACGCTCCGGGTCATGAAGATGTATTCATGGTTGGTGACGCAGCGTTAATCATCAATGAGGAGATTAACCGTCCATACCCACCAACAGCACAGATTGCAATTCAAGAAGGTTATAACATTGCACACAATTTAACTGTGTTAGTTCGCGGTAAAGGTGAAATGAAAAAGTTCGCATTTGATAATAAAGGATCTGTATGTTCATTAGGTCATGACGATGCAATGGGCGTTGTTATGGGTAAAAAGTTAACAGGTTGGAAAGCTTCATTCATGAAGAAAGTAATCGACAACCGTTACTTATTCTTACTAGGCGGACCTTTATTAGTTCTTAAAAAAGGTAAATTGAAGTTCTTTTAATATATAGTAGAAAAAGCAGAAACGGCTATGAGCTGTTTCTGCTTTTTTCGTATTGAAAATATAGTATAATATATAAAAAAGAAAGAATATTCTGTTCGTTTGGTGGAGGAGGTTATATTATGGGGAAGCGAGGGAAAGTGTGGTTAGCTGTCAGTGGCTTAGTAGCTACAAAAGATGGGAGATGGCTATTCGTTAAGAAAAAATACGGTGGATTGAAAGGGCAATGGTCTTTACCAGCTGGTTTTGTTAATGAAGGTGAGACTGTTGATGAAGCTGTGAAACGTGAGATTTTGGAAGAAACAGGAATTGTTTCTCATGTAAAGGGGATTATTGGTATTCGCTCAGGTGTTATTCATAATGAAATTAGTGATAATATGATTATTTTTCTTCTAGAGCCAGAGGGAGAAGACATTATCGTACAGGAGAAAGAATTGTCGGAAGTAGCTTTTTTACATCCAGAAAATATTGCAGATGATCAAAATACTTCTGTACTCATCAAATATTTATTAGAAGGAAGAGCAGAGTCGCATTTTGAAATGGACAAAACATTAAATCCAGGAGAGCAATTTGGTTATACGGCTTATCATGTGTTTACGGCGTATGCGAAGGAGAGGGAGAAGAAGTGAGTATACCGGTACTACTTATTTCAATGATGTTGTTCTTTATTTTATTTTTTGGAATTGGATTTTTGCTCAACATGATTTTGCGAGCTACGTGGGTAATGGTTATTGTGTATCCGATTATTTGTATGCTTATTATTAATAAAGCGAGTGTATGGGACTATTTTTCAAAGCCAAAAGAAACATTTTCTTCATTTGGGACGAGTGTATCGCATTTAGGACACGCAGATGTGTTTATTCTATCTACTGGATTAGTAGGTGCTGCTTTAGCAGGAATCATAATTAAGAAACTTCGGAAAAGTGGATATCAAATGTTTTAATCTCCAATCAATTTGGAGATTATTTTTTTGCATATTCCTTCATCGTATAGGGAATGATTAACGATGAAGGAGTGTGGAATATAAAAATGTTAAAACGATATTGTATTCGCATTATGATGACTTGTTTACTTGCATTCGCATTATGCGTAACATGGAAGGCTTTCACAGGAGTTTCTTTATTGGAGATTATAAAATCATATGAAGAAACAAGTGCAAAAGAAGTACATGCAGCAGAAATTGAGAAAAAAGTTGCTCCGAGTAAAGAAGTGATAAATGCTTTAGAGCAGGCAAATGACTGGTCTAAATATCGTGTTATAGAAATGACTGCAACTGGTTATACATCAGGTATAGAGTCAACTGGAAAGAGACCGGGGCATCCAGAGTATGGCATTACATATTCAGGTGTTAAAGCAAAAAGGGATTTATATTCCACAATCGCTGCTGACTTGCGCGTATTCCCGCTTGGGACAATTCTATTCGTGCCAGGTTACGGATATGGTGTTGTAGCTGATAAGGGCGGTGCTATAAAAGGAAATCGTCTCGATTTATATTATGATACGGTGAAAGATGTTTATAGCCAATGGGGTAAGAAAAAAGTAAATGTGTATATAGTGAAAATAGGAAATGGTAAGTTTTCGGAAGAAGAGTTAACGATGTTAAATCAAGACGAAACGATGCAAGTGTTTCGCGGACAATATTTAAAATAGAATATATAATCGATAGGGCTTCCTCCTGTATTTTTGAGAAATATTAATATAGAGGAGAGCCCTTTATTATCGGTATTTAATAGCTGATTTTCAATGTTAAGTTTATATGTTATAATCTTTCCTGTACTAGAAGGAAATAACAATTGAATAGGGAGGGACGGAAGAGAGTGAAAGAAATAGAAGCTCTCTTATTATTATGAGAGAAGGAACTTTATCTCAACAGAATATAGTTGTATTGTTTTTTAAACAGTTACGCCCGAAGCAATGGACTAAAAACTTGCTTGTATTTGCAGCGCTAGTCTTTTCTATAAAACAAGTATCTTTAACTATGGTGGCACAAGCTACAATTTGTTTTGCGCTATTTTGTGCGATATCTGGTTGTGTGTATATTTTAAATGATTTTATGGATATTGAGGCGGATCGACAACACCCTGTTAAACGATACCGACCGATGGCATCAGGTGCATTAAATCCGTATTTTGCTATTACGGCAGGTTGTGTGATTTTAGTAGCATCTTTAGTAGTTTCATATGTATTAAACCCATTATTGTGTTTAGTGTTAGCTGTATATTTCACTTTAAATGTAGCGTATTCAATTCGTCTAAAGCATGTTGTAATAATTGATATTTTAATTATCGCATCTGGATTTGTTTTACGAGCGTTAGCCGGGGGATTAGTCATTCAAGTGCCATTTACACCATGGTTTTTATTATGCACATTATTACTGTCACTATTCTTGGCTATTAATAAAAGAAGACATGAATTAGTGTTGTTACAGGCTAATAAAGGTTCTCATAGAAAAGTATTAGAAAGTTACTCTCCTGCTTTATTAGATCAATTAAGTACAATTGTTACATCAGCAACAATCGTTACTTATGCTATTTTTACTTTTAATGCAGGGAAAAGTATCTATTTAATGTGGACAATCCCATTTGTAATTTACGGGATCTTTCGTTATTTATATTTAGTTCACATGGAAGATAAAGGTGGAGAACCTGATAAAGTTTTATTAGAGGATCAGCATATTTTAATAACGGTGTTGTTATACGCGATAACAGTTATTATTATACTATTGAACTTTTAATTACTCTATTCGGGTTTGTTAAAACGTTTAAGAAGAGTGTCTTAAACGTTTTTTATTTGGAATAAAAACAGTTAAGGAGTATAGAGATGCAACAATTTTTAATGATTATCTTATCAGTTGGTATGGGAGTTGTAGGACAAATTTTATTAAAGTTTGGTGCAATGAAATCGCAAAGTTCAGCGGCTTTAGGTATTATGAATTTTGTTAATTTACCAAACTTTTTTGGATTAGCTTTTTACGGTTTAAGTGCATTATTATGGATGATTGTACTGAGAAAGGTTGATCTAAGTTATGCATATCCAATGGTGAGCTTCGGATATGTATTTGTTATTATTGCGTCAGCACTATTGTTTGGTGAAACTATCAATTTCATGAAAATTGCTGGAATGGTATGTATAGTGGTTGGAATTCTATTTATCGCAAAATCATAGGAGGTAAAGCAATGGGAACATATTTATATTGTGTACTTCCATTTATAGCTTGGGTGGCTTCGGGAGTATTGAAATTTTTAGTGAATTATCTTCGTTCTGGAAAAGATGCTTTTCGTTTAGTTGGAAACGGTGGATTTCCTAGTACACATACAACGATTTTATCAAGTATGGTCATGACAATAGGGTTTCACGAAGGTTTTAATACACCGATGTTTGGGATTGGGATGGCAATTTTAACGATTGTTATCATTGATGCCACAGGACTTCGACGTACGGTTGGTAAACATGCAAAAATGTTGAATAAACATATTAGTTCGGAAGAAGAGAAATTAAGAGAGCGCCAAGGACATCATTGGCATGAGATTTTTGGTGGATTGATGTTAGGAACAGTTATTGGGTATGTAGCACATTTAATTATGGTATTTTTACCTTAGAAAGGAGAAGAAGTATTGAATATTTGGAATGGTTATAAAGGAAAGGGAATATTAGCCCTTGTCCTTTTCGTTTTTTACTGGGCATTTTATTTTTTTATTGGCTGGAAAATGGATACTCACTCTAAGCTTTTTATTGAAGAGTGGGTGGTTGATACCTATTTTTCTTTTGATCAAGGATATTATATTATCTCCTTTTTCCTTGAAAAAGTAGATATAACAGCGGTGACCTGGTTCCGACATCCATTCCTTTATTATTTTATTCAAGGGTTTATGTGGATATTGGAGACAGTGAAAGTAGGGAATATTATACATGGTATTATATTCATTCAAGCGTTCTTAAGCGCGCTCAGTGTAGTGATGATTTATACATTATGCTGTAAAATTTGTAAGAATACGCTTGTTTCTTTTTTACTAGCGGTCATGTATGGATTTTCAGCTACTATGTTAGTTATTACGTGGACACCAGAATCTTTTAGCTATGCAAATTTCACATTAGTACTTATGTGCTTTGTATGCTATCCATTTATTACAGGGAAAAAAGAAGCGAAAATAGGATTTAGTATTGCGAATGTATTGTTGGCAATAGGAATAACAGGGGTTACATTAACCAATTCGTTTATCTGGTTTTTAGGTAGTGTGATGAGTTATAAGAAACTGCAGAAAAAAATTATTTGGACTGGTATTTCGATTGTTATTGTCGTGGTCCTGTTTGTATTAGTAATGAACGCAAATAATGTAGTTCTTATCGAAGCAGTAAAGGCTAGTATGGGCTTTGCTGCGCAAGAACAGAATTTTTCACCAGAATACGTTAAGCCATCAGGTATATTAATATTTCATCTATTATTAGGATCTTCATTCATCTTTGGACCATTCTCGGAGGTTACTTTAAGACAAGGTGAGCAATTTGCGCAATTAAATATGCTCCCATCGCATACTATGACTGGTTGGATTGTGATTGTATCTGTGTATGCTTTTATATTGGTAGTTGTATGGAAAAACTTTATAAAAGAACCTTTCGTAAGATTTTTAAGTTTATGTTTATTATTTAATATCGTTTTACACGGAATTATTGGTTTTGGGTCATCTGAAGCATTTATATATGGTGCACATATGCTGTTTACAATACCGCTATTATTGGCATATGGTTTTAAAGTGATAAGACGTGTAAAAGTAGTTGCTTTATGTTTAATATTAATATTAATAATTATAAATAATTTTGAAAGTATGCTATATTTTTATCATTTTGCAGTCTCGAACTATTCTTTATAATAAAACGTATTTTTAATAAAAGGGTACTTTAGATAGGGTTTCTAAAGTACCCTTTTTACTATTTTTAAAAAATAGTATTCAGAGAATTAAATACAAAACAGAAGTCCGAATTATCGCATTTTATCGAAAATAAAGTTATAATGGACATAGAGAAATTTAGGGGGTCTGAACATGTTTCAAGTACAAAAAGAATTAGCAAGTCATGAGGCGGTAATTGTTGCCTTATTTGAAGAAGATAAAACGAGTAGCTTTGTACAAGAACTGGATAAAGCGTTTGAAGGACAATTACAAGTTTTATTAGAAGAAAAAGAACTTTCAACTAAGAAGAAAGCCATTTCAAAAGTACATAGCTTAGGAAAAACAAATGTTAAACGTTATTATTTTGTTGGTTTAGGTAAGAAAGAGTCATATACAACAGAAACGTTACGTGCGGCTCTTAGTAAAGCTTTTAAATCGTTACAATCAGCAAAAGTAAAAGACGCAGCAATCTTACTTGATTCTTTCGTAACAGAGAAATTAGATGCGATTGATGTAGCTCATATTGCAACGGAAGTATATTGCCTTGGTACATACGGATTACAAACATATAAAACGGATGAAAAAGAAAGAGTAGAGTTAGAAAAACTGATTGCTATTACAGCAGAAGATGCACAAGAAATTGAAGCAGCATTAACGGTAGGATACGTACATGGACGTGCAACGAATTCAGCTCGTACACTTGTAAATATGCCGCCAAATGTATTAACAGCGACAAAGCTTGCTGAGTATGCAGTTGAATTAGCGGAAAAATACGATATGGATTATAAGGTTCTTGAGAAAGAAGAGATGGAAGAGCTTGGTATGGGTGCATTACTTGCAGTAAACCAAGGATCTACTGAACCGCCAAAAATGATCGCTCTTATTTATAAAGGAAAAGAAGAGTGGAAAGATGTAATTGGATTTGTTGGAAAAGGGATTACATATGATACTGGCGGCTATTCTTTAAAACCACGTGAAGGCATGGTTGGTATGAAAGGTGATATGGGCGGCGCTGCAGCTGTTCTTGGCGCGATGGAGATCATCGGTGAACTTCGCCCAGAGCAAAATGTAATTGCTGTTATTCCATCAACTGACAACGTTGTAAGTGGTACAGCATTTAAGCCAGATGATGTTATTACATCTATGAGCGGAAAAACAATTGAAGTATTAAATACAGATGCAGAAGGTCGCCTAGCGTTAGCTGACGGTATTACGTATGCGAAGAAACTTGGTGCAAATTACTTAGTTGATGTTGCAACATTAACAGGCGGTGTAATTGTTGCACTTGGAAATCATACAACAGGTGCAATGACAAATAATGAAGAATTGTTTGAACAAGTGTTAGAGGCTTCTATGGAAACGGATGAGCCAATTTGGCAATTGCCGATTTTTGAACGTGATAAAGAACGTGTCAAAAACAGTAAATTTGCTGACTTAAATAACTCACCAGGCCGTGAAGGACATGCGGTTATGGCTGGGACATTCCTTGGTGAATTTGCAGAAGAAACACCATGGGTACACTTAGACATCGCTGGAACATCTGAAACAACAGGAACACATGATTTAGGACCGGCCGGGGCAACAGGTGCAATGGTGCGTACACTTGCAACACTTGTTGAGCGTTTCGGAGAAGAATAAAGAATGCAAAAAAAACTGTCTGGAAAGGTCATTACATAATGAACCTTTCCGGAACAGCTTTTTTTATTTTATAGGTATTCTATAAAGAAATCGTATATAACGTCCCATTTAAAGCGAATGAAGTACGACCAGTTTCTTCAGAGACAACTAATATAAGTGAATCACTTTTCTCTGATAAGCCAATTGCAGCCCTGTGACGTGTTCCTAGCTCAGGATTGATTTCTGTGCTTTTTGTTAATGGGAGAATATTAGCTGCTGAGAGAATATGATTATTTTTAATGAGAACGGCTCCGTCATGAAGAGGGTTCCCTGGATAAAAGATCGATTCAAGTAGTGGCGCGGTTAAGTGTGCGTTTAATGTCGTTCCAGTTTGAATGAAAGAATCAAGAGCTTCACTTCGTTCCACGATAATAAGAGCACCGTGTTTTCGAGCGCTTAAATGTTGGACAGCTGTAGTGATGAAATGTGAACTTTCCGTATAAGGTGATAAATATGCTTGAATATAATATGTAGCTGCTAACGTCTGTACATTTGTTAACATATGATGAATATCTTCCATTTTACATAAAATACATTCATCTTCTTTATCGATTGCATGCTTCATGTTTGATAATTCTTTTTCAGCAATTTCAATCATCTGCTTTGTTTTTATTTTGAGCTCTTCTGACAAGCCCCATTCTTGCATAATCCTCATTCCCTTTGGTGGAGTATTTAACCATAGTGTATACAAATATTTATAGTAAAATCCTGTTAGATTTTAAAAAATATTGAGATGCAGGTTGTTTTTTTCATATAATGAAGATACGACAGGCTAGAGGAGATGGAAGTATGAATTGGAAACAAGAATTTAGTCGCTGGCTTTCATATGCAGAATTAGATGTAGAATTAAAAGAACAGCTAGAAAACATGAAGCAAGATGAGAAGAAAATCGAGGATAGCTTTTATAAAAATCTAGAGTTCGGCACAGGTGGTATGCGTGGTGAACTTGGTGCTGGTACGAACCGTTTAAATGTATATACAGTTCGTAAAGCAACAAAAGGATTAGCTAGGTTTATTGAAAAATTAGGTGAAGACGCGAAAAAACGTGGTGTTGTTGTCGCGTATGATTCTCGTCATAAATCACCTGAATTTGCAATGGAAGTAGCTGCTACTCTTGGTGCACAAGGTATTACAACATATGTATTTGAAAGCTTACGTCCAACGCCAGTGCTTTCTTTCGCAGTTCGTCATTTACATACAGTAAGTGGAATCGTTCTTACGGCAAGCCATAATCCGCCCGAATATAACGGTTATAAAGTATATGGTGAGGATGGTGGGCAGTTGCCTCCAAAAGAAGCTGATGAGTTAATTAGCTACGTAAATGCAGTAGAAAATGAATTAACAGTTGAAGTTGCTGATGTTGAGCAATTAAAAGCTGACGGGTTATTACATATAATTGGACAAGAAGTAGATGATGCATATGCGGCAGAATTGAACAATGTCATTATTAATAAAGAGATGGTGAAAGAAGTAGGAAAAGATTTAAAAATCGTCTTTACACCATTACATGGAACATCAAATATTTCGGTACGTCGTGGTTTAGAAGAAGTTGGATTTACAGATGTAACAGTTGTAAAAGAGCAAGAGTTACCAGATCCAAACTTCTCTACAGTAAAATCACCAAACCCAGAAGAGCATGCAGCGTTTGAGTATGCAATTCGCGACGGTGAAAAAGTAGGCGCTGATGTGTTAATCGCAACAGATCCTGATGCAGATCGTCTAGGTGTAGCAGTTCGCAATCATGATGGTGAGTTCCAAGTATTAACTGGTAACCAAACAGGTGCGTTGATGCTTGATTACTTATTATCACAAAAGAAGGAAAACGGAACGCTTCCAGAAAACGGTGTTGTTTTAAAAACAATCGTAACGTCTGAAATTGGCCGTACAATCGCAAAAGCATACGGTTTAGATACAGTTGATACGTTAACTGGATTTAAATTTATCGGTGAAAAAATTAGACAGTATGAAGAAAGCGGACAATATGAATTCCAATTCGGTTATGAGGAAAGCTATGGGTATTTAATCCGTCCATTCTGCCGTGATAAAGATGCGGTTCAATCTGTCCTATTTGCATGTGAAGTAGCTGCGTACTACAAATCACAAGGTAAAACGTTATATGATGGTCTGTTAGAAGTATTTAAGAAGTATGGGTTCTTCCGTGAGGACCTTGTATCGTTAACGTTAAAAGGAAAAGATGGTGCCGAACAGATTCAAAAGATGATGGCAACATTCCGCGGGAATCCTCCGAAAGAAGTAGCTGGTTTAACAGTCGTTGCAGTTGAGGATTATAAGGAAAGCATCATTACAACGTTACAAGATGGAAATAAGGAAGAGATTCACTTGCCGAAATCAAATGTGTTAAAATATCAATTAGAAGATGGTTCTTGGTTCTGCTTACGTCCATCTGGAACAGAGCCGAAAATTAAATTCTACTTTGGTGTACAAGATGATTCCTTACAAAATAGTGAACAAAAGTTACTTACTATTAAAGAAGATATTATGAATCGTTTATAATAGAATAGAGTGCTACTGATAGGAAAAGGGGAGAACGGAGAACGGCCTCCTCTTTTCTTGTAGTTTTGTTTGATGTAGAGGATTATTACGAGCGAGTGTTATAAATTTGCACTTTACTAAGAGAATTAGAATGAAAAGCGAGGGTATTTGTCATGAAAAAAGTGAGAAAAGCAATTATTCCGGCAGCGGGATTAGGAACACGCTTTTTACCAGCAACGAAAGCAATGCCAAAAGAAATGCTTCCAATTGTAGATAAACCAACAATTCAATACATCGTAGAAGAAGCAGTAAAATCAGGCATCGAAGATATTATTATCGTTACTGGTAAAGGAAAGCGCTCTATCGAAGATCATTTTGATAACGCATTTGAATTAGAGCAAAACTTATTAGAGAAGAAAAAGTATGAGTTACTTGAAAAAGTACAAGCTTCTTCTAAAATGGTAGATATCCATTACATTCGTCAAAAAGAACCAAAAGGATTAGGACATGCTGTTTGGTGTGCGCGTAAATTCATTGGTGATGAGCCGTTTGCAGTATTATTAGGCGATGATATCGTTCAAGCTGAAAAACCATGTTTACGTCAATTAATGGACGAGTATGACAAAACACTTTCTTCTGTTATTGGTGTACAAACTGTTCCTGAAGCAGAAACACATCGCTATGGAATTATTGATCCGTTAGAGCAAGAGGGACGTCGTTATCAAGTTCGTAATTTCGTTGAAAAACCAACGCAAGGTACTGCGCCTTCAAACTTAGCGATTATGGGACGTTACATTTTAACTCCTGAAATCTTTATGTTCTTGGAACAGCAACAAGTTGGAGCGGGTGGCGAAATTCAGTTAACGGATGCAATTCAAAGCTTAAATGAAATTCAACGTGTATTTGCTTACGACTTCGAAGGAAAACGCTACGACGTAGGTGAAAAGTTAGGATTCGTTCAAACGACAATCGAAATGGCATTGCAACACCCAGAATTACGTGATGATATGCTAGTAATGATGAAGAAAATTTTAGAAGAGCAAATGAAGCAAGAGTCTTAATATAATAAACAAGGAGCTGTTCCTATAGGAACAGCTCCTTGTTTATTATGAAATCGTCGAATGAGAATGCTGATAAGCCGAACGACGTACAGCATAGTATATGCGAGGTGCGATAATAGCGCCGATAATTGTAAACGCAATATCTTTTACTGCGAACCACATCATAATCATCCAAGCAGCTTTATAACTCATATTACCACCCATGAAAATATTGACTGCCCCGTACATGTAAGTAGTACCGATAATATAAGTTAAAATGATTCCTGCGAAAGAAGCGATTGCAAAGGTGCTGAATGTTGGTCGTTCTTTTTGTTCTACTAGTTTTCCTGATACGTAAGCAACGATAATAAATGCGATAATAAAACCACCAGTAGGATCTAAAAGTGCTCCAAATCCAGCTTTGAAGTTAGCGAAGATTGGCGCACCCGCTACTCCCACAAGCATGTAAACAGTCATTGATAATGCCCCAAGTCTACTTCCAAGAAGAAGACCTGCTAAAATTGCGAAAAATGGTTGCATAGATAATGGAACGCCCGCTACCTGTAAGAATGGTGCCCACGATACAATATTTGCACCAATAGCCATAAGAGCGACGAACATGGCAGCTAATGCTAAATCTAAAACATGAAGCTTCTTCATAATGTTAACCTCCAGTTGTATTTAGGTTAACATTATCGTAGCGAAAGTATTTACTTGTTGTCAATCAAAATATTTTGATAAGAAGGCTTTAAATAGTCTCTAAGCAATGTGTATGGAATACGAAATTGCGGAATTCCGCTTGAATAAGGAGCAATTTCATATAAAGGGAAATAAATTACAAGATTATCCGGTTCTAAAAAGTAGTGAAACTTTTTAGTGCTCGTTACCTTTTCGGCTGCATCAGGAAAATAAATGCTTTCATTGTGTTTAATTTGTCTTATAATCTCTGTGCGAATTATTTCTTTATATTTATCCTCTTGCTGAAATAAATCGTCTAAGTGTAATAATTTTTTTTCGTTTAAATCAAATGTATTTGCCTTCCACGTATAAAGTCCGTGCGCTCCGCCTGTATATTGATAGTAATTCACATATAGACTTAGGAAAGGTGGTTTGTTTAAAGCTACTTTATAGTCAACATTTGCAACGTATGGATGAAAAGGTGTGCTAGATCCTTCTGTTTCTTTATAATATTTCTTCGCTTCTTTTTCTAATTTACTTTTAAATGTAGCAGTAGAGTTTTTGTAATAGGAATTTAGCTTATTTTGAAATTTTGAATCAGAAAAGTTGTGAAAGGAAGGCCTATTAATTTGATATTCTATATAAGGTTTCTTACCTTTTTGCGTTACAGTCTTAACATTGATTGTCAGGTTGGATGCTTTGGCTGCTATTGCACAATTTGGTACAATAGTCAGGAAGGAGAACATAAGCAATAGTATACAAAATTTCTGTTTCATTTAGGTGAAACCTCCTTATATAAGTGTTATAGGTAGTTTGAAATTAAACAGGTAAAATTATACATTTGATTTAAAGTGAGAGAGGTTGAAAACGATATGGCAAAAACTTTAATGGATTCGCTTGGAATTGAACTATTAGAAATGACAGAGGATAAAGTAGTTGCTACAATGCCTGTTGATGAACGTACGCATCAGCCGTTTGGATTTTTACATGGCGGTGCATCTGTTGCATTAGCAGAAACTGTGGCAAGTGTTGGTTCATACAATTTAATTGATCAAGAGAAATGTATTTGTTTCGGATTAGAAATTAATGCAAATCATATTCGCTCAAAGCAAGATGGAATTGTAACAGCAATTGGAACACCGATACATAGAGGACAATCGACAATGGTTTGGGATATTCGCATCATTGATGAAAATGATGATTTACTATGCGTATCAAGATGTACAGTAGCAATTAAAGAAAAACGTGAAAAATAGAAAAGAGGCGGCTCTTATGAGCTGCCTCTTTTTTATCCCGCATTAACGGGCAGTAAAACTCCCACCTCAAAATTCGGTTGGAGCAAAGAAGTTAGGTGAGAGATTAACTGCCCGTAAACGCCCGATTGGTTCAACTAATAATCAATGGCGGATGAACAAAACCCCCACTGATTAAAGTTTCACTTTATAATTAGAACTGGATTTTTTTCTCTAAGAAACCTTTTAGTTCGCTAATTGGCATACGAACTTGTTCCATAGTGTCACGGTCACGTACTGTAACAGCTTTGTCTTCAACAGAGTCGAAGTCGTATGTGATACAGAATGGTGTGCCGATTTCGTCTTGACGACGGTAACGTTTACCGATAGAACCAGTTTCATCAAAGTCTACCATGAAGTCTTTAGCTAGTTCTGCGAATACTTCAGTAGCACCTTCAGATAGCTTTTTAGATAATGGTAAGATAGCTGCTTTATATGGTGCTAAAGCAGGGTGGAAACGAAGAACTGTACGAGAATCGTTTTCTAATTGCTCTTCTTCATATGCATCACATAAGAATGCTAATGTTACACGGTCTGCACCTAGAGATGGCTCGATGCAGTATGGCACGTAACGCTCATTCGTTTGTGGATCGATATAGTTAAAGTCTTCGTTAGAGTGTTCCATGTGACGTTTTAAATCGAAGTCTGTACGAGATGCAACGCCCCATAGTTCGCCCCAACCGAATGGGAATCGGAATTCAATATCAGTTGTTGCGTTACTGTAGTGAGATAATTCGTCTTCACCGTGGTCACGAAGACGCATGCTTTCTTCAGTCATACCAAGTGAAAGTAACCAGTTTTTACAAGTTTCACGCCAGAATGCGAACCACTCTAAATCTTCACCAGGCTTACAGAAGAATTCAAGTTCCATTTGTTCGAATTCACGTGTACGGAATGTGAAGTTACCAGGTGTGATTTCGTTACGGAAACTTTTACCGATTTGGCCGATACCAAATGGAAGTTTCTTACGCATAGAGCGTTGTACGTTTTTAAAGTTTACGAAAATACCTTGTGCTGTTTCAGGACGAAGGAAGATTTCGTTTGTGCTAGACTCTGTAACACCTTGGAATGTTTTGAACATTAAGTTGAACTGACGGATTTCAGTGAACTCTTCACTACTGCAATCAGGACATTTTACTTCATGTTCTTTCATTAAGTCAGCCATTTGGTCGAAAGTAAGACCGTCAACGACCATTTCGATGCCTTTTGCGTCTAATGCATCTTCAATTAATTTGTCAGCACGGTGACGAGCTTTACATTTTTTACAGTCGATCATTGGATCATTAAAGTTACCAACGTGACCAGAAGCGATCCAAGTTTTTGGGTTCATTAAAATAGCAGCATCTAAACCAACGTTGTGTGGAGATTCTTGAATGAACTTTTTCCACCAAGCTTTTTTAACGTTATTTTTTAATTCGATTCCAAGTGGACCGTAATCCCAAGTGTTTGCAAGACCACCGTAAATTTCAGAACCAGGGAAAACGAAACCGCGATGTTTTGCTAAGTTTACAACTTGTTCCATTGAATACATAATAAAATCCTCCTTTTGAAAGTTAACGTATTGGCGATGACGTGATGGGTACTTTGGAAGCGGGAAATATATGCTTTAAAAAACATAAAAAAACGCTCATCCCAAGGCTTAATCGCCTAGGGACGAGCGTTTGCCCGCGGTTCCACCCTAGTTGATACACAAAATGTGCATCCACTTTATCACGTATTGCTCGAGACTGCCGTTTCCTCGCAGCTTCAGGCTTTCACTATCCCTGAATCGCTTTTTATGCAAGTACTTATAAGTCCGTCATCGCTACTTATATTAATAATGAACATATTCTAACACGTTCTTTTTTAAATCTCAATAGAGGAACGTGCCTATCTAGGATAGAGTCTCGCCTATTTTTTCGTTATTTATTCCGTAATTTTGCTTAATATGCTTAATTGCTTCACGTTTACTAAGGGGAGCAAGCTCGTTATTTTGCACGTATTCCCAAACGACATCGGGCTTTGTTTTTGCATATTCGCGAAGGACCCAGCCAATCGCTTTTTGAATGAAAAATTCTTTTGAAGAATGTAGTTGTCCAATAATCCAGAAAAGAAGTTCTTCATCCATCTTTTGTTTATATTTTAGCTGGAATAAAATAGCGGCGCGTTGTAACCATATGTTTTCTGATGCAATCCATTTTGGAATATAGGCAGAAATTAATTCTGGATGTTTTAAAAAGATAGCACCTAAAAATGTAGGGACGATGCTATCAACAGAGTCCCACCAAGATTTTGTGACAATAAGTTCTTCTAGAAATGGGATATGAGTTTCGTTTATATGTTTTTTATATTTTTGCATGATATCGAGTGCGGCAGCTTGAAATTCACGTTCTGGTAGGTCCCAAAGTTCACGCACGATAATTTGGAAGTCCTTTTTATCTGGGAGAGTATGTATTTGAATTACGTCTTTCAATAACTGTCTTCTCTCAGGAGTTTGAATACCGAGAAACGGGAAGTGATTTTTCATATAACGTGCCATCGGTTCTGCTTTTTCGGGATTTTGATGAGCTATGAAATGCTCTTGTAATGCTTTTACAAATGGATGCATAAGTACGTTCTCCTCTCTTATTATCTTTCTTATATTTATTATACAGAGAGTTTGGTTAAATTTTAAAACATAACTTGCACTGTAATGAAATATGTTGAGAAGAGAGAGGAGAGGATAAGATGGAAGATCAAGGCGTACTAGCAGGTTTCTTTGCTCTTAGTTTTGCGTTTATTCTTGTTATAATAATTTGGGCAATTATTTCGTATTTGTTAACAGCTTTTGCACTTTATACGATGGCGAAAAATGATGGTGCAACTGATGGTGTTCTTGCGTTTATTCCTTTTTTGAATAGTAAGACGTGGGGGGACTTAGCGAAGGATAAATTACCGGATTTCTTGAAAGAAGAAGCAGGATGGAAAGTATTCGGCATATATGTCGCATGTTTCATCTTTAATTTCGTACCGATTATAAGTTTACTAGCAACAGCTGTATCGATTGTACTGTCTATTTATCTCATTTACGCTATTTTAGATAGATACGGAACGAACGCTATATTATTTACGATTATTCATGTAATCACATTTTCGGTTTTCTTGCCGATTCATTTATTTATCATTCGGAATGAGCCGGAGAGGTATAACGAGTAGATATAGGGGAGCTGTTTCGAAGATGTTTTGGAACAGCTTCTTGCAACTATTGTCGCACCTTGTCGGCAAATCGATATTTTGTGTAGAATCGTTGATATATTGTAAGTTGTGATAGATATATTTGAAAATTCATTAATATAATTTCATTTACCAAAAAAAGGGCTGTCCTATTTGACAGCCCTTTTTTCTATTACATAAGGTAACGTAAGTAAATGTAAATGTGAGAAATGATTAATGAAACGATCATAATTGGGAAGCCGACTTTAAGGAATTCCATGTAGCTGAATTTATGTCCTTCACGACTTGCGATTCCGGCTACGATTACGTTAGCAGAAGCCCCGATTAATGTTCCGTTTCCACCTAGGCAAGCACCTAATGCTAATGCCCACCATAGTACATCGACTTGTGCGTCAGAAGGTGATAAACCTAGCCCAACTGCCATATCGTTAATAAGCGGAATCATTGTTGCAACGAATGGAATGTTATCGATTGTTGCAGAGGCGATACCAGATACCCATAGAATAAGGATAGATGCTTGAGAAATATCTCCGCCTGTTATTCCAATTACTTTTTGAGCTAACGTTTTGATAAGACCGATATCGATAAGTCCTCCAACGAGTACGAATAGTCCCGCGAAGAAGAAGATTGTTACCCATTCTACACTTGCGAATACCTCTTCAATTTCATGTTCTTTCACACCGATTAACATAAGGACAGTAGCACCAGTTAAGGCGATGATAGCTGCATCAATATGGAAGATGGAATGAGTCATGAAACCTAAAATAGTAAGTCCAAGTACTGTTAAAGATTTTTTCATTAATACTGGATCTTTAATGTATTGTTTTTCATCTAAGCTCATTAGCTTTTTAATTTGTACAGGATCAGCAATTAATTGCTTACGGTACATGAAGTAAAGCATTGTTGCTGTAACAGCAATAATGATGATTACGATAGGTGCTAAGTTGAATAAGAAAGCATTGAAGTCTAAATGTTTATTAGCAGAACCAATCATAATATTTGGCGGATCACCAATTAATGTTGCTGTTCCTCCGATGTTTGAAAAAATAATTTCAGAAAGTAAATATGGAACAGGATTTACTTGCAAGATGCGCGTAATAGATAAAGTAACTGGAACAACAAGAAGTACGGTTGTAACGTTATCTAAAAATGCGGAGCCAAGCGCGGTAAGTAAGGAAAGTGAAATTAAAATTTTAATTGGATTTCCTTGTGCTCCTTTTGCGGCTTTAATGGCAACGTATTGGAAGACACCTGACTTACTTGTAATGTTTACCAGTATCATCATACCGATGAGTAATGTAATTGTTCCCCATTCAATATGTTTCGTAAAGGCATTGTGTAAGTCAACGACCCCGGCAATTACCATGAATGCTGCACCAAGAAGTGCGATGACAGCGCGGTTAATTTTTTCAGAAATAATAATGGCATATGTAATTAAAAAGACTGCGATAGCGAAATAATACTGCCAGTTTGCGAGTTCTTGCGTTGTTTCGTGCAAAACTCTCATCTCCTTTCATTCACTTTTCTTAGTGTGTCAAAAAATTAACTAGATGAAACACACATAACGTCATTATAAAGTAGAAAAATGGCGGATGTAAATGAAAGGGTTTATTTTGTCATATTTTCTGCATAGGTCATTTTTTCTTATTTTTAAAAATATTTGTGGGCATTTGACATATATATAAGATACATCCAATCTGAATATTTAAAATCGAATCAGCATTCGAGCTTGTTCGTGTAGGAGTGTCAAATAGAAAGGAATGACAAAGATGATAAGGAAGGGATCGTATGGATGAACAACGATTTTTGTTTTTAGACTTTGAGTTTACGATGCCCCAGCATAGAAAAAAGCCAAAAGGTTTTTTCCCAGAAATTATTGAGGTCGGACTCGTTTCAGTTGTTGGTTGTAAGGTGGAAGATACGTATTCATCGCATATTAGACCGAAAACATTTCCGTCTTTAACGGATCGATGTAAAAAATTTTTAGGAATTAAACAGGAAGTAGTGGACAAAGGAATTTCTTTTCATGAACTTGTTGAGAAACTTGCAGAATATGAAAAGAGTTGTAAACCGACAATTGTAACGTGGGGAAATATGGATATGAAAGTCTTAAAGCATAATTGCGAAATGGCGGGAGTAGAATTTCCATTCTTTGGACAGTGTCGTGATTTATCGCTTGAGTATAAGAAGTTTTTTGGAGAGAGAAATCAAACAGGGCTGTGGAAAGCAATTGAGGCGTATGGAAAAGCAGGAACAGGAAAGCATCATTGTGCGCTTGATGATGCGATGACGACATATAATATTTTTAAGTTAGTAGAAAAAGATAAAGAGTATTTAGTCAAACCAGCACCTCCAACATTAGGGGAACTTGTTGATTTTTCGAAAGTGTTAAAGAAAGTAAGTACACAGTAACGACCAAATTGCAAAATATGTAATTTGGTCGTTTTGTTTTTTAAAGTTTGTAATCTTGCTTCAATTGCTGAAGTGTTTCTAGACTACGCCCCGCAAAAGGTGAATCATCTTCAGAAAATGAATTCATTTGAGTTTCTAATGCTAATTTTAGTGACTCTGTATAATCCGGAATTTCTCCTTCATATTTCTTCACCATTTGCTCTGGAATGTTCGTCTGTTCACGAAAAGCTAAAGCACGTCTTTCGTGGAAGAATGGTACTTCAGCTTGTTTTACATTATGTAAATCCCCTTGCACTGGATGTTTTAAAACAGCTAATACTTTTACGACGTAACTGCCAGGACGGCTATTTGTAATTTCGCCGATGTATTTTCCAGTTTTATAAATACCAGTAACGATTTCACCAATTTCAAATGTTTCTCTCATATTTTTCACCTCAAGTTTATAGTAAGGAAAGTGCGCGAAGGAGTCAAAGAAATCATTCGCTTTCGGAACGCCCCCCTTGAGAATATGACAGGCTTCAATTATAATTCAAGGTGATAAAACAGAAAATTCTGATGTTTATTTTTGCCATAAATTCCTCGATAAGGAGTGTTCTGTATGATGCCTTTATATTTTCCTGAAGATAAAACGGAGTATATTATTCCAGGTATTGTTTGCGTTCTATTTATCATCGGTGCGGTTGCTACGTGGCGTATGTTTATTCGTGTATCAAAACGAGAAGCAGAGCGATTACAGAAAGTAGAAGAAAAGCTTTTAGCTGAAAAGAAACAGTAATTCATTTTTGCATGTTTCCCTCTATGCTCGGACAATCTAAGGGCAGAAAGTATTTTGGAGGGAATTGAATGAAAAGACGGCTTTTTTTCAGTTGTTGTTTATTGTTTCTAATGGCGGGTTGTGACCAAGGGAAGCCGAAAGAAATTGATGTGAAATTACATAATGCTTCAGGTGATGAAGTTGGGACTGCAAAAGTAGCGCAGCAAACAAGTGGAGTGAAAATTACGATTAAAGCGGAAGGTTTTACACCAGGACCACACGGGCTGCATGTACATGAAATCGGAGAATGTAAAGCGCCTAGTTTCGAATCATCTGGGAATCATTTTAATCCAGATAATAAAAAACATGGGCTCTTGAATCCGAAAGGTGCGGAAAATGGTGATTTACCGAATGTAGTGGCGGATGGTTCTGGAAAGATTAAAGCAGAAATCGATGCTCCGCATATAACGCTTGAAGAAGGAAAAACGACGATTCATAGAAAAGATGGAGCGTCTATTATTATTACAGAAAACGCTGATGATGGTATGACACAACCAGCAGGTAAATCTGGTGGCCGAATCGCTTGCGGTGTTATTGTTAAAAAAGCGTCGGATATGAAGAAAAAATAGAAGCTACCGCGAATGGTAGATTTTGTTCTAAAACCACATGATGGTAAGTGGAATTATATCGATTTACCGAAAAAAGGAGGTTGTCCCAAAATCATTTTGGGATAGCCTCCTTTTTTGTTATGAGAATGTATGGTGTAGTCTGTTTAAAATTTCTTCTAAAACAGATCTAGGACAGCCAATGTTAATTCGGATATGGGCTTCTCCACCTGTTCCGTATTTCTCACCAGGCTCAACGATGATTTTACCTTCCTCTTCAAGCAATGCTGTTCGTTCATCTTGAGAAAGATCCAAGTGGGAACAATCAATCCACAGTAAAAAACTACCTTCTGGTTTAATTACAGAAAGAGCTGGTATGTGATTTTGAATATACTCACAAGCAAATTGAGCGTTATCTTCAACGTACAATCGAATTTCATTTAGCCAATCATTACATTCTGTATAGGCACTTTGCATTGCTGTATAAGCAAATGTATTTAATCCGTGGAAACCTTGTCTATATTGGATAGACATAAAGGCATTACGGAGATTTTCATTCGGAATAATAATGATCGATGCTTGTAATCCAGCGATATTAAATGTTTTGCTCGGAGCCATACAAGTAATAGTGCGTGCTGCTAATTCTTCAGATAAAGAAGCAAACGGTGTATGAGTATGGCCTTTATAAATAATATCGGCGTGAATTTCATCCGCGACAACGGTTACATTATATTGCGTACATAACGTACCGAGTTTTATTAGCTCTTCTTTCGTCCAAATGCGTCCGATAGGATTGTGAGGGCTGCAAAGAAGCATTAGTTTTACACCTTGTTTAAATTGAGTTTCTAGATGCTCGAAGTCTATCTTATATATGCCATTTTGTTTAAATAAGGGACTCTCACATAATTGTCTATTATTTGTTTTGACCATTTCAAAAAATGGTGGATAAATAGGAGGTTGTACAAGTACGGCTTCTTCTTCTTTCGTTATAGCTTGTATGCTCGTACTAAGAGCTGGAACGATACCTGCGCTAAATACAATCCATTCTTTTTGTATTTCCCAATTGTATTGGCTTTTCGTCCAATTACAAATGATATCCCCGATATTTTCAGGAGGAAGTGTATAGCCGAAAATAGGATGTTCTGTGCGTTTTTGTAATGCAGTTTGAATTGGTTTTGGTACTTCAAAATCCATATCTGCAATCCAAGCGTGGATGAGCTCTTCATTTTTATATGTATCCCATTTTGTACTATGTGTTCCGCGACGATTTACCGTTTTATGAAATAGTTGCATATGTTTGCTCCTTTCTTCTGTCAAACTGTTAAGTTATGAAAATTCTCACTCTTCTTATAGAATAGCTGATATGATACGATAAAGAAAAGCATTAAAAAGTGAAAAGGCGGGAAGTAGATGGGTGCATATGACAAAATGATTGAGGTTGTGAAAAATTGGGATCCGTTTCAAATGGGACCGGAGTTTTATGAAACAGAAGCGAGCGATGTTGTAAACGTCGTAAGTGTGTTTGATGATCCGAAATACATCGCAAAGAAAATTCAACATATATACTTTATGTCTTTTGAAGAAGTACCTGCACTTGAAAAATGCGAAAAATTAGCAGTAGAGTTACTCGTACTAAAAGAAGGCGGAAGTTGTTCATTATAGGCTGTCGGAATTTACGACAGCCTTTTTGTTTATTTTCATTTGTGCGGTTTGATTAAAGCTTCACTTTATCCCGTTTTAACGGGCGGTAAGACTCCCGCCTCAAAACTCGGTTGAAGCAAAGAGGTTAGGTGAGAAATCAAACTGCCCATAAAAACCCGATTGGTGAAGGCTAATAATCCGTGGGATAGAACCTCCCACGGATTAAAGCTTCACTTTATTGCGCCGCAAACGCAATAATTTCTTCATAAACATGATCGGGCTTTTCTTCAGGTAGTAAGTGTCCTGTATTTTCATAAGAAATGAAAGTGGAATTAGGTAGGTCTTTATGGAGACGGTGTCCTACATGTACAGGGACGACGCGATCTTTTTCACCCCAAATGAGTAATACTGGGGTTTCGATTTTTTGTAATTCAGTTGAAGATAAGTCACCTTCACGGTCTCTTATCATTCGAGTTAAAGCAGGGAATATACGATCATCATAAAAAGGAGCAGCATAGCCTTCCATCATTTCATTGTCAATTAATGAATGGTCATGAACGACATTCATTAAATTATGAACGATGCCCCTTCGAATAATCCAGTTCTTCACGTATAAGTGGAAGAACGGTAAATAAGAGGAGTACAGTAAAGGGAAGTTTGCGCGTGCTAAATAACTAGAGCTACATAGTAAAATCGTCTTTGAAATTAATTCAGGGCGTAGTCGGTTTACAAAGAGTGAAATTTGTCCGCCCATAGAATGACCAACTAATACAATATTTGAGAGAGATAAATGTTCGATTAAATCGATAATAATAGCTGCTAAATTGTGATAAGAATATTTAAAGAGATGAGATTTATCACTTTTTCCGAATGGTGGTAAATCAAGGGCAATTACTGTACCTTCCTTTGTTAGTAAAGGAATGAGTCGTCGATAGCTAAATGAGGAAGAGAGGAAGCCGTGAACGAGTACGAAAGTAGGTCGTTCTTTTTTAGTATTATGTTCATACAATTCGTAATGAATAGTAGTCCCGCGAGTGGAAAAAGTGAAGTAAGGGCATTTGCATTCATGGTTCATTTTTTGTCACTCCATTGATTTTTGTTCATATCATCTCCCGGCAAGAAACAAAATATGTTAACAAAAAAAGGCAAGATGACATCGTCATCTTGCCTTTCGCTTATTTATAATTACCCACGCACAATATTAGGTGGTGTTTTTCCTTGTAATCCTGCCACTAAATTTTCAGCAGCTGTCATTGCCATTTGCTGCCGAGTTTTTAATGTTGCAGATCCGATGTGGGGTAAAGTTACAACGTTTTGTAATGATAAGAGCGGATTCTCTTTTTGAATCGGCTCTTGTGTAAATGTGTCGATGCCGGCTGCAAATATTTTCTTTTCTGTTAACGCATGAATTAATGCAGTTTCATCTACTGTTTTCCCGCGAGAAGCATTAATGAAAATTGCTGTTTCTTTCATTAGTGAAAATTCCTTTTCACCGATAAGATGATACGTTTCATCTGTTAATGGAGTAAGAAGAATAATAAAATCAGATTGTTTGATTAGAGTTTGTAAATCACAATATGTAGCATCAAATTTTTGCTCAGCTTCTTCTTTACGGCGACGGTTATAGTAAAGGACATTCATATCAAATCCGAATTTCGCTCGTTTTGCGACAGCTTCTCCAATTCGTCCCATTCCGATAATACCGATCGTACTATGATGTACATCTAGTCCGAAGTGTTCTTTTCCGATTTCAGCGTTCCATTCACCATTTTTTACATAGGAATTGAGTTCGCAAACACGGCGACCAGCAGATAACATAAGAGCGAAAACGAGATCGGCTACTGTATCATCTAACACATATGGAGTATTCGTTCCGATAACATTTTGTTTTTTCATCGCTTTTAAATCAAAGTTATCATGGCCAACAGAAATGTTACTTACTACTTTTAAATTAGGAGCAGCCTGCAATAATTCTTCATTTATAGCAGATCCGAAATTTAATAACCCATCTTTATCTTTTATTTTTTCCAATAGAACATCACGAGGTACTTTCTCGTTTTGATCCCATTTTTCAAAATCACAGTGTTCTGATAAATAGTTTTCTACAAATGTTGGAACTGGTTCGGCAATATATACTTTTGGTTTCACGGTTCCATCCCCTTTCCTCTTTACCCGGATTGGTGTGTGCTAATAATCAGCGGGTATGAACCCTACCACTGATTAAAGTTTCACTTTACCCCGCTATTAACGGGCAGTAAGACGCCCACCTCAAAAAAAGGCTGAAACAAAGAGGTTAGGTGGGAGATTAACTGCCCGTAAAAGCCCGATTGGTGAAGGCTAATAATCAGTGGGGATGAACCCCCCCATTGATTATTAGCCTTCACTTTATTTTGACATAATTCTCAAAAAAAATCTTCTTTTCAAACTGGAAAGAGTATTTGTATAATTTAGACACAAACTAAAAGGAAGGATGATTTATATGGTGACAGAGAAAGAATTGGAATTATTAGCTTGTCTTGAAAAGAATAGTCGTTTATCTGTAGATACATTAGCGAAGTTGTTAAATATAGAAGTAGAAGAAGCGAAAAAAATGGTTGCGAAATTAGAAAGTGAAAAGATTATCGTGGACTATGTAACACATATCGATTGGACAAAAGTGAAAGAACATACTGGTTTAACGGCGATGATTGATGTGAAAGTTACACCGAAGCGTGGTGTGGGTTTTGATGCAGTAGCTGAACAAATTTATCGCTATTCAGAAGTGAAATCCGTTTATTTAATGTCTGGGACATATGACCTTTCTATTACATTAGAAGGGAAGACGATGGGAGAAGTAGCAATGTTTGTTTCTGAGAAATTAGCAACAATTGAATCTGTCGTTTCAACGACAACTCATTTTATTTTGAAGAAGTATAAACATGAGGGGATTATTTATGAAAAGACAGATGATGATAAGAGAATTGTGGTGACACCGTGAAGCAATTTGACCTATCTAGATTAGCAGAATCTTTACAACCGTCCGGTATACGAAAGTTTTTTGATTTAGCGGCAAGTATGAAAGGTGTTATTTCACTTGGAGTGGGAGAGCCGGACTTTGTTACACCTTGGAATGTAAGGCAAGCATGTATTCGTTCTTTAGAACAAGGATATACGTCATATACAGCAAATGCAGGATTATTGGAGCTCCGTCAAGAAATAGCAAAGTATCTAAAAAAACAATTTGCAGTATCTTATGATCCGAATGATGAAATCATTGTTACAGTTGGAGCGAGTCAAGCGCTAGATGTAGCGATGCGTGCTATTGTAAACCCTGATGATGAAATACTTATTATTGAACCAAGTTTCGTTTCGTATGCACCACTTGTTACGTTAGCGGGCGGGGTCCCAGTTCCAGTAGTGACTTCATTAGAAGATGAATTTAAAGTACAGCCAGATCAAATTGAAGCAGCTATTACAACGAAAACAAAGGCAATATTACTTTGTTCTCCCAATAACCCAACAGGCGCAATGTTAAATAAATCCGAATTAGAAAAGCTAGCAGTTATTGTTGAGAAGTATAATTTGATCGTGTTATCTGATGAAATTTATGCAGAGCTCGTATACGACGAAGCATATACGAGTTTCGCGAGTATTAAAAATATGCGTGACCATACAATTTTAATTTCAGGGTTTTCAAAAGGATTTGCGATGACGGGATGGCGTCTTGGGATGATTGCAGCCCCTGTGCAATTTTCAGAATTAATGCTCAAAATCCACCAGTATTCAATGATGTGTGCACCGACGATGTCTCAATTTGCAGCACTTGAAGCATTACGCGGGGGAAATGATGAAGTAATTCGAATGAGAGATAGCTATAAAAAACGTCGTAACTTTATGACGACATCTTTCAATGAAATGGGCTTAACATGTCATGTGCCAGGCGGGGCATTTTATGTCTTTCCTTCTATAGCTTCAACCGGACTATCTTCAGCAGAATTTGCAGAACAATTATTATTAGAAGAAAAAGTGGCTGTTGTTCCTGGAAATGTGTTTGGCGGGAGTGGTGAAGGATTTATTCGTTGTTCATATGCAACATCGCTTGAGCAACTTATGGAAGCAATGAAGAGAATGGAACGGTTCATAGAGAATAAAAAAAGGACAAAACACAATACGTTTTGTCCATAAAAAGGGGGGGAATACTAGAAAGCCATGTGTTAGTATTCTATCCTAATATTGGAGAATTATACGTATTACAGGAAATTTTTTCGTGAATTTTGAATGAGTTCTATCAAAGTGGTATAATTTACTAATATAAGGTGGGAGTATCCTCGGTGTTTTACTTAGGATACTTACTCACTAATCGGATATTTAACAATAAATACATCTGCTTTGCTATTTACAATTGTAGAGAAAATGGTAAACGTATGGGAGTGTTTCACATGTCAGAACAATATACAACGGGAGTGGTTGTAACAGGGAAAGTAACTGGAATTCAAGATTACGGTGCATTTGTAGCTTTGGATGCAGAAACACAAGGACTTGTGCATATATCTGAAATCACAAATGGGTATGTAAAAGACATTCATGACTTTTTAAAGGTCGGAGATACAGTAGAAGTAAAAGTACTTTCAATTGATGAAGAACACAGAAAAATGAGTTTATCGTTAAAAGCGGCGAAAAGAAAGCAAGGACGAATTCTTATACCGAATCCATCTGAGAACGGATTTAATACGCTGCGAGAAAAGCTAGCAGAATGGATTGAAGAGTCGGAGGTAATAAAGTAAAAGAGGAACGCATATGAGCGTTCCTCTTTTACTGTGACTTATGATATATATATTTGCAAATATGATTGCATGCAATCATATTCGTATGTCGGAGGCGAAAAAGACATACTGACTATTGAATTTCATGTGTTTCTGGGTGAGTACCAAGATTCTCGGATGGTTTAAATAGTAAGCCGAGATTGATAAGCCCAGAAATACCAACGATGCCGTAAATAATACGTGCAAGAGCTGAGTTCTGTCCACCGAAAATAGCCGCTACTAAGTCAAACTGGAAGAACCCGATTAGTCCCCAGTTAACAGCGCCGATTACAGTGAAGACTAATGCGATACGTTGCAAGGTACTCATGAAAAGTCCCCCCTTAATGTGAAGCGTGAGCAAGCAAGGAGTTAATAAGAAAATTTAACTCCTTTATAGAATGGTATAGTTTTGTTGTTTTTATACATGAAAAATGTACGAAAAAAGGATGTATATACATCTATACCGAAAAATGCGAATTTTTATGCAAAAAATGAACTTTTTCTAAAAAATAAATAATGGTTACGTTTACAATTGTTGAATCGCTTGATTTACAACTTTAGTTTCGCTAAAGTGAATACAGAAATACATATACATAATTGGAGGGAAAAAGATGAGTACACATGTAACGTTCGACTATTCTAAAGCGTTATCCTTCATCGGTGAAAATGAACTAACTTATTTACGTGATGCAGTAAAAGTAACACATCATGCAATCCACGAAAAAACTGGAGCTGGGAACGATTTCCTTGGGTGGGTAGAGCTTCCGCTTCAATATGATAAAGAAGAATTTGCTCGCATTCAAAAATGCGCAGAAAAAATTAAAAATGACTCTGACATTTTACTTGTTGTAGGTATTGGTGGTTCTTACCTAGGAGCACGCGCAGCAATCGAAATGTTAAACCATTCTTTCTATAACACGCTTTCTAAAGAACAACGTAAAACTCCACAAGTGCTATTTGTTGGACAAAACATTAGCTCCACTTACATGAAAGATTTAATGGACGTACTAGAAGGTAAAGACTTTTCTATTAACGTTATTTCCAAATCAGGTACAACAACAGAGCCTGCAATCGCATTCCGTATTTTCCGTAAATTATTAGAAGAAAAGTATGGAAAAGAAGAAGCTCGCAAACGTATTTATGCAACTACAGATAAAGCGCGTGGTGCATTAAAAACATTAGCTGACAATGAAGGTTACGAAACATTTGTAATTCCAGATGATGTTGGCGGTCGTTTCTCTGTATTAACACCAGTAGGATTATTACCAATCGCAGTAAGTGGCCTAAACATTGAAGAGATGATGAACGGTGCAGCTGCTGGTCATAATGACTTCGCGAAATCAGAACTTGAAGAAAACCCAGCTTACCAATACGCAGTAGTTCGTAATGCCCTATACAATAAAGGGAAAACAATTGAAATGCTTGTTAACTATGAGCCAGCACTTCACTACTTCTCTGAGTGGTGGAAACAGTTATTTGGTGAAAGTGAAGGAAAAGATCAAAAAGGTATTTTCCCATCTTCAGCAAACTTCTCAACTGACTTACACTCATTAGGTCAATACATTCAAGAAGGTCGTCGTGACCTATTCGAAACAGTTCTTAAAGTAGGTACATCTACACACGAACTAAAAATCGAATTAGACGACAACGATTTAGATGGATTAAACTACCTTGCTGGTGAAACGATAGACTTCGTAAACACAAAAGCATACGAAGGTACATTACTTGCACATAGCGATGGCGGAGTACCGAACTTAATCGTAAACATTCCAGAACTAAACGAGTACACATTCGGTTACCTTGTATACTTCTTCGAAAAAGCATGTGCGATGAGCGGCTATCTATTAGGCGTAAATCCATTTGACCAACCAGGAGTAGAAGCGTACAAGAAAAATATGTTTGCTCTACTTGGAAAACCAGGATTTGAAGAGTTAAAAGCAGAATTAGAAGAGCGTTTAAAATAATAAAAAGCGATCGGGTCTCCGATCGCTTTTTATTATTTTACTGAAAAGTACACCGGTATATTCAAACTAGAATGGGTATGCTAAAGGAAAAGTCTAGGAGGGATGGGATTGATTCCGATTCAATCAAATTTAGAAGGACGTACATATGCGTTATATAAGTTAGAAGAGATTATGAAACCACTTGGATATAGTATTGGTGGTAATTGGGATTATGATAAAGGATGTTTTGATTATAAAATCGACGAAGAAGATGGTTATCAATTTTTACGAGTACCATTTACAGCTGTGGATGGAGAACTAGATGTGCCTCAGGTAATAGTCCGTCTTGAAACGCCGTATATTCTTTCGCACGTATATCAAGACGAACTAGATGATAATGTTAATTCTTTAACAGCTGGAACGAGTGGAGTTGATCAATTTGCTGAGCCGAAAGATCCCGATGGAGACGTGAAAAGAAAATATATCAATATTGGTAAAGTACTAGTACAAGAACTAGAAAGTCATTTTTTTAATGGTGAATAACGATGAGTATGTCGCTTTCGATGAGAATGAAAGAATGAACTGGATTGATCATATATTGTTCGTCGCGCTTTACACCTAGTAAGAGAATATTTTGTTTTAAAAGAGTATAGTTACAATTCGCAAAGGATTGTCCGGTGCAGGACGGGGAGATCTCCATCAGTTGTAATTTGTTATCAGAGATTTCATCGTAAAGGGAGAATAGTACGCCTGAAATGGAAGGGAATAAAAGAGAAGCGGTAAATACATAGCTCGTTAATTTATTTCCTTCTATAATTTCTGATACGCCAGCTCTCATTGCATTTTGGATTTGTTCAGAAGTAAGAAGTTCAGCGATGCAGTGAATGTTTGGATTAAGTCCTTTTGCAGTTAAAATATTTAAAATGGACTGTGTATCTGCTAAGCTTTCGTTCTTCTCTTTATCTGATGTTATTAATATAGTGTGAGCTGTTGTAATGTTAGCTTTTAATAAAGTTTGATCGTGATGCGGACAACCTTTTATAAATTCTAAATGATGAAATGGCTTTGGAAGTAAAGAAAGTGTTTCATCAATTAAAACGATATCAAGGTTCGGTTGTAATATGTGCATTTGTTTTACAACATGTTTTGCGCGCTCATTCCAGCCAACGATAATCATATGACCATTAGAGGTAGCAGCTTCTTCTCCTTTAATTTTCATATATTGTTTATTAATCATATCGGTAGCGAATAGAACCATATAATAAGAACAAAATCCCGTTCCTAATAAAATGATGCCTATCCCGATAATTTTTCCTATCGTTGTATGGGGGGCGAAATCGCCGTATCCAACGGTGAAAATGGTAACGATTGACCACCAAATCCCGTCGAACCATGTGGTGAAGTGATCTGGCTCGAGTGTATGTATAAGAAAGCCAGAAAAAGCAGTAAGTACAATAATAAAACAAATTAAACGAAAAATAATGGAATCACGAAATGTATCTACTAAATTCGGGCGGGATTTCAAGTTTCTATTCCTCCTTACGTTTCAGGACTACATTCATTGTTACCATTATAGAAAAAAGAAAAACTCTCTAATTTAAAAGAGAGTTCGTTTCATAATTAATACATACTTTCAACTTCAGTTTGTTGAACACTTTCAAGATGTTGGAGAGCATAGTAAACATCGGCAGTATGTCTTTTTTGATCGATAGACAATTTAAGATGTAAGTAGTGAGCGCCGCTTTCTAATGTTTTAAGCTTCATATTTTTAACCTTTATATCCATTTCTTTTATTTCTTCAATTACAATGGGGATATTGTCCATATTTCGTACAACAAGTTTCACTGCGATATCACGTTGGCGAAATGATCTAGGACCGACGAATTTCATCGTTAAGGGTATAAGTTCTACACTAATCATAAGGAAACACATTCCGAAAGTAGCCTCGATATAGAAACCAGCTCCAACGGCAATGCCAATACCAGAAGCACCCCAAATCATAGCGGCGGTCGTTAATCCCGCAATACTATCGTTTCCTCTGCGTAAAATTACACCGGCACCTAAAAAACCGATTCCTGATACAATTTGAGCGGCAAGTCGAAGTGGATCCATATTCATATGATCGGTATGTGGTAAGTTGTAAGCAGCTTTAATAGAAACAATCGTCAGGAGGCAACTAATTATAGAAATAACTAAACACGTTTTTAAACCGAGTGGTTTACGTTTTAATTCGCGCTCTAAACCGATGGCGAACCCTAAAATAGCCGAGAGACCTAGTTTTATTAATAAGTCGGTGTAGTCCATGTATATTCCTCCTTGTATGATATGGTATATGAATAAAACGTTTATATAGAAAGAAACGCTTTTTGGCAGAGTGACTTTATATAGAATATATGTAGGAATTACTTAGAAATGAAAGAGATATTTCGTTTAAGTATATGATATTAAAAAAGAAATGTAGTTGGTTTGAAAAAAGTTTTCAAAAGGTGTTGCATTTCATTTTTTTACATGATATATTAATAACCGTCGCTGATGCGGAAACGCAGAAAACGACAAAAAAGAAATTGAAAAACTTAGTTGACATCGAAAAACGAAGATGTTAACATAAGGAAGTCGCAAATGAGTGGCTAAGTAGTTCTTTGAAAACTGAACGAAACAAACAACGTGAACGTCAATTTTTATTTTTAGATGCTAGACAAACTAACTTTATTGGAGAGTTTGATCCTGGCTCAGGATGAACGCTGGCGGCGTGCCTAATACATGCAAGTCGAGCGAATGGATTAAGAGCTTGCTCTTATGAAGTTAGCGGCGGACGGGTGAGTAACACGTGGGTAACCTGCCCATAAGACTGGGATAACTCCGGGAAACCGGGGCTAATACCGGATAATATTTTGAACTGCATAGTTCGAAATTGAAAGGCGGCTTCGGCTGTCACTTATGGATGGACCCGCGTCGCATTAGCTAGTTGGTGAGGTAACGGCTCACCAAGGCAACGATGCGTAGCCGACCTGAGAGGGTGATCGGCCACACTGGGACTGAGACACGGCCCAGACTCCTACGGGAGGCAGCAGTAGGGAATCTTCCGCAATGGACGAAAGTCTGACGGAGCAACGCCGCGTGAGTGATGAAGGCTTTCGGGTCGTAAAACTCTGTTGTTAGGGAAGAACAAGTGCTAGTTGAATAAGCTGGCACCTTGACGGTACCTAACCAGAAAGCCACGGCTAACTACGTGCCAGCAGCCGCGGTAATACGTAGGTGGCAAGCGTTATCCGGAATTATTGGGCGTAAAGCGCGCGCAGGTGGTTTCTTAAGTCTGATGTGAAAGCCCACGGCTCAACCGTGGAGGGTCATTGGAAACTGGGAGACTTGAGTGCAGAAGAGGAAAGTGGAATTCCATGTGTAGCGGTGAAATGCGTAGAGATATGGAGGAACACCAGTGGCGAAGGCGACTTTCTGGTCTGTAACTGACACTGAGGCGCGAAAGCGTGGGGAGCAAACAGGATTAGATACCCTGGTAGTCCACGCCGTAAACGATGAGTGCTAAGTGTTAGAGGGTTTCCGCCCTTTAGTGCTGAAGTTAACGCATTAAGCACTCCGCCTGGGGAGTACGGCCGCAAGGCTGAAACTCAAAGGAATTGACGGGGGCCCGCACAAGCGGTGGAGCATGTGGTTTAATTCGAAGCAACGCGAAGAACCTTACCAGGTCTTGACATCCTCTGAAAACTCTAGAGATAGAGCTTCTCCTTCGGGAGCAGAGTGACAGGTGGTGCATGGTTGTCGTCAGCTCGTGTCGTGAGATGTTGGGTTAAGTCCCGCAACGAGCGCAACCCTTGATCTTAGTTGCCATCATTAAGTTGGGCACTCTAAGGTGACTGCCGGTGACAAACCGGAGGAAGGTGGGGATGACGTCAAATCATCATGCCCCTTATGACCTGGGCTACACACGTGCTACAATGGACGGTACAAAGAGCTGCAAGACCGCGAGGTGGAGCTAATCTCATAAAACCGTTCTCAGTTCGGATTGTAGGCTGCAACTCGCCTACATGAAGCTGGAATCGCTAGTAATCGCGGATCAGCATGCCGCGGTGAATACGTTCCCGGGCCTTGTACACACCGCCCGTCACACCACGAGAGTTTGTAACACCCGAAGTCGGTGGGGTAACCTTTATGGAGCCAGCCGCCTAAGGTGGGACAGATGATTGGGGTGAAGTCGTAACAAGGTAGCCGTATCGGAAGGTGCGGCTGGATCACCTCCTTTCTATGGAGAATTGATGAACGCAGTTCATCAATAAACGTTGACTTGTTTCGTTTCGTTCAGTTTTGAGAGAACTATCTCTCAAGTTTAAATGTATGTTCTTTGAAAACTAGATAACAGTGTAGCTCATATTTTTTTAATTTTAGTTTGGTTAAGTTAGAAAGGGCGCACGGTGGATGCCTTGACACTAGGAGTCGATGAAGGACGGGACTAACGCCGATATGCTTCGGGGAGCTGTAAGTAAGCTTTGATCCGAAGATTTCCGAATGGGGAAACCCACTATACGTAATGGTATGGTATCCTTACCTGAATACATAGGGTATGGAAGACAGACCCAGGGAACTGAAACATCTAAGTACCTGGAGGAAGAGAAAGCAAATGCGATTTCCTGAGTAGCGGCGAGCGAAACGGAATCTAGCCCAAACCAAGAGGCTTGCCTCTTGGGGTTGTAGGACATTCTATACGGAGTTACAAAGGAACGAGGTAGACGAAGCGACCTGGAAAGGTCCGTCACAGAGGGTAATAACCCCGTAGTCGAAACTTCGTTCTCTCTTGAATGTATCCTGAGTACGGCGGAACACGTGAAATTCCGTCGGAATCTGGGAGGACCATCTCCCAAGGCTAAATACTCCCTAGTGATCGATAGTGAACCAGTACCGTGAGGGAAAGGTGAAAAGCACCCCGGAAGGGGAGTGAAAGAGATCCTGAAACCGTGTGCCTACAAATAGTCAGAGCCCGTTAATGGGTGATGGCGTGCCTTTTGTAGAATGAACCGGCGAGTTACGATCCCGTGCGAGGTTAAGCTGAAGAGGCGGAGCCGCAGCGAAAGCGAGTCTGAATAGGGCGTTTAGTACGTGGTCGTAGACCCGAAACCAGGTGATCTACCCATGTCCAGGGTGAAGTTCAGGTAACACTGAATGGAGGCCCGAACCCACGCACGTTGAAAAGTGCGGGGATGAGGTGTGGGTAGCGGAGAAATTCCAATCGAACCTGGAGATAGCTGGTTCTCCCCGAAATAGCTTTAGGGCTAGCCTTAAGTGTAAGAGTCTTGGAGGTAGAGCACTGATTGAACTAGGGGTCCTCATCGGATTACCGAATTCAGTCAAACTCCGAATGCCAATGACTTATCCTTAGGAGTCAGACTGCGAGTGATAAGATCCGTAGTCAAGAGGGAAACAGCCCAGATCGCCAGCTAAGGTCCCAAAGTGTGTATTAAGTGGAAAAGGATGTGGAGTTGCTTAGACAACTAGGATGTTGGCTCAGAAGCAGCCACCATTTAAAGAGTGCGTAATAGCTCACTAGTCGAGTGACTCTGCGCCGAAAATGTACCGGGGCTAAATACACCACCGAAGCTGCGAATTGATACCAATGGTATCAGTGGTAGGGGAGCGTTCTAAGTGCAGTGAAGTCAGACCGGAAGGACTGGTGGAGCGCTTAGAAGTGAGAATGCCGGTATGAGTAGCGAAAGACGGGTGAGAATCCCGTCCACCGAATGCCTAAGGTTTCCTGAGGAAGGCTCGTCCGCTCAGGGTTAGTCAGGACCTAAGCCGAGGCCGACAGGCGTAGGCGATGGACAACAGGTTGATATTCCTGTACCACCTCTTTATCGTTTGAGCAATGGAGGGACGCAGAAGGATAGAAGAAGCGTGCGATTGGTTGTGCACGTCCAAGCAGTTAGGCTGATAAGTAGGCAAATCCGCTTATCGTGAAGGCTGAGCTGTGATGGGGAAGCTCCTTATGGAGCGAAGTCTTTGATTCCCCGCTGCCAAGAAAAGCTTCTAGCGAGATAAAAGGTGCCTGTACCGCAAACCGACACAGGTAGGCGAGGAGAGAATCCTAAGGTGTGCGAGAGAACTCTGGTTAAGGAACTCGGCAAAATGACCCCGTAACTTCGGGAGAAGGGGTGCTTTCTTAACGGAAAGCCGCAGTGAATAGGCCCAAGCGACTGTTTAGCAAAAACACAGGTCTCTGCGAAGCCGTAAGGCGAAGTATAGGGGCTGACACCTGCCCGGTGCTGGAAGGTTAAGGAGAGGGGTTAGCGTAAGCGAAGCTCTGAACTGAAGCCCCAGTAAACGGCGGCCGTAACTATAACGGTCCTAAGGTAGCGAAATTCCTTGTCGGGTAAGTTCCGACCCGCACGAAAGGTGTAACGATTTGGGCACTGTCTCAACCAGAGACTCGGTGAAATTATAGTACCTGTGAAGATGCAGGTTACCCGCGACAGGACGGAAAGACCCCGTGGAGCTTTACTGTAGCCTGATATTGAATTTTGGTACAGTTTGTACAGGATAGGCGGGAGCCATTGAAACCGGAGCGCTAGCTTCGGTGGAGGCGCTGGTGGGATACCGCCCTGACTGTATTGAAATTCTAACCTACGGGTCTTATCGACCCGGGAGACAGTGTCAGGTGGGCAGTTTGACTGGGGCGGTCGCCTCCTAAAGTGTAACGGAGGCGCCCAAAGGTTCCCTCAGAATGGTTGGAAATCATTCGTAGAGTGCAAAGGCATAAGGGAGCTTGACTGCGAGACCTACAAGTCGAGCAGGGACGAAAGTCGGGCTTAGTGATCCGGTGGTTCCGCATGGAAGGGCCATCGCTCAACGGATAAAAGCTACCCCGGGGATAACAGGCTTATCTCCCCCAAGAGTCCACATCGACGGGGAGGTTTGGCACCTCGATGTCGGCTCATCGCATCCTGGGGCTGTAGTCGGTCCCAAGGGTTGGGCTGTTCGCCCATTAAAGCGGTACGCGAGCTGGGTTCAGAACGTCGTGAGACAGTTCGGTCCCTATCCGTCGTGGGCGCAGGAAATTTGAGAGGAGCTGTCCTTAGTACGAGAGGACCGGGATGGACGCACCGCTGGTGTACCAGTTGTTCTGCCAAGGGCATAGCTGGGTAGCTATGTGCGGAAGGGATAAGTGCTGAAAGCATCTAAGCATGAAGCCCCCCTCAAGATGAGATTTCCCATAGCGTAAGCTAGTAAGATCCCTGAAAGATGATCAGGTTGATAGGTTCGAGGTGGAAGCATGGTGACATGTGGAGCTGACGAATACTAATAGATCGAGGACTTAACCATATAATATGAAGCGATGTTATCTAGTTTTGAAAGAATATAAAAAACTTATTGACTTTAAATGTCGAATAAGTTATGATAATTATTGTCTTAAATGAATACAGTCTGGTAATGATGGCAGAGAGGTCACACCCGTTCCCATACCGAACACGGAAGTTAAGCTCTCTAGCGCCGATGGTAGTTGGGACCTTGTCCCTGTGAGAGTAGGACGTTGCCAGGCAATTCGGAGGATTAGCTCAGCTGGGAGAGCACCTGCCTTACAAGCAGGGGGTCGGCGGTTCGATCCCGTCATCCTCCACCATTCTAGCCGACTTAGCTCAATTGGTAGAGCAACTGACTTGTAATCAGTAGGTTGGGGGTTCAAGTCCTCTAGTCGGCACCAGAAAATCATGGCGGTTGTGGCGAAGTGGTTAACGCACCGGATTGTGGCTCCGGCATTCGTGGGTTCAATTCCCATCAGTCGCCCCATTTTTTCTTTTAAAATTATAATATGCGGGTGTGGCGGAATTGGCAGACGCACCAGACTTAGGATCTGGCGCCTTTGGCGTGGGGGTTCGACTCCCTTCACCCGCACTTTTAATAAAATAACTCATACATGTCTTGCGGAAGTAGTTCAGTGGTAGAATACAACCTTGCCAAGGTTGGGGTCGCGGGTTCGAATCCCGTCTTCCGCTCCAATTTTCAATATGACATGCCGGGGTGGCGGAACAGGCAGACGCACAGGACTTAAAATCCTGCGGTGGGTGACCACCGTGCGGGTTCGACCCCCGCCCTCGGCACCATATGCGCCCGTAGCTCAATTGGATAGAGCGTTTGACTACGGATCAAGAGGTTAGGGGTTCGACTCCTCTCGGGCGCGTTTTTTATTAACGGGAAGTGGCTCAGCTTGGTAGAGCACCTGGTTTGGGACCAGGGGGTCGCAGGTTCAAATCCTGTCTTCCCGATATTTCAACATATGGGGCCTTAGCTCAGCTGGGAGAGCGCCTGCCTTGCACGCAGGAGGTCAGCGGTTCGATCCCGCTAGGCTCCACTTATTTGAATATCACTTATGGCGGTGTAGCTCAGCTGGCTAGAGCGTACGGTTCATACCCGTGAGGTCGGGGGTTCGATCCCCTCCGCCGCTACCATAAGGACCTTTAGCTCAGCTGGTTAGAGCAGACGGCTCATAACCGTCCGGTCGTAGGTTCGAGTCCTACAAGGTCCACCACTCAAAGTTCATATCTCGGAGGTATACCCAAGTTCGGCTGAAGGGATCGGTCTTGAAAACCGACAGGCGGCGAGAGTCGCGCGGGGGTTCGAATCCCTCTACCTCCTCCATTTTTTCTAAATTAAATATTATATCATCGCGGGGTGGAGCAGTACGGTAGCTCGTCGGGCTCATAACCCGAAGGTCGCAGGTTCAAATCCTGTCCCCGCAACCAAATGGTCCCGTGGTGTAGTGGTTAACATGCCTGCCTGTCACGCAGGAGATCGCCGGTTCGACCCCGGTCGGGACCGCCATTTTTTTACATAAAGGCTCGGTAGCTCAGTCGGTAGAGCAGAGGACTGAAAATCCTCGTGTCGGCGGTTCGATTCCGTCCCGAGCCACCATTTTGAAATCGCAAGCCGGCTTAGCTCAATTGGTAGAGCAACTGACTTGTAATCAGTAGGTTGGGGGTTCAAGTCCTCTAGCCGGCACCACTTTCAAAATGAGCCATTAGCTCAGTTGGTAGAGCATCTGACTTTTAATCAGAGGGTCGAAGGTTCGAATCCTTCATGGCTCACCATTTTTAATTTAATGCGGGTGTAGTTTAGTGGTAAAACAAGAGCCTTCCAAGCTCTGGTCGAGAGTTCGATTCTCTTCACCCGCTTTTTATGGGCCTATAGCTCAGCTGGTTAGAGCGCACGCCTGATAAGCGTGAGGTCGATGGTTCGAGTCCATTTAGGCCCACCATAATTATTCCGCAGTAGCTCAGTGGTAGAGCTATCGGCTGTTAACCGATCGGTCGTAGGTTCGAGTCCTACCTGCGGAGCCATATTATAGAGAAGTACCCAAGTGGCTCAAGGGGCTCCCCTGCTAAGGGAGTAGATCGCGAACGCGGTGCGAGGGTTCGAATCCCTTCTTCTCTGCCAGATTTTGGCCCGTTGGTCAAGTGGTTAAGACACCGCCCTTTCACGGCGGTAACACGGGTTCGAATCCCGTACGGGTCATACTAAAAGAGATAGCATAATCTGCTATCTCTTTTTTGTTGTGTATATTTTATTTAAAGCAGACTATTAGTAGTCTGCTTTTTTTATCCCGCTATTTGTGGGCAGTAAGACTCTCACCTCAAATTTTGGCATGAGCAAAGAAGTTAGGTGGGAGATCAACTGCTCGTAAAAGCCCGATTGGTGTGGGCTAATAATCAGTGGGGGTGAACAACCGCCCCACTGATTAAAAAATGTTGTATACTTTTTTCTATTTGAATCGTCTAATTAATAGAAAAGAGAGAGCTTCTTTATGGTGCTATCCTTGTCGGGTTTTGTCGGTAAGTCGATATATTGCAAAAATCGCTGATATAATTTGAGTTACGGTCGATATATTTAAATAATCGCTGATATATTTGGAGTTATGGTCGATATATTCAGAAAATCGCCGATATAATTTCACTTACCGATAAAAACCAAAGTCCACCCCTTTCACAATCTAAAGAAAACGCCTCCATTGAGATGGATTTCACCCGCACTCTAATAACTTTACACTCTATGTGAAAAAGTTCACAAATAGGTCATAATTTGTGAAGTAATTCACAATAATCCGTGCTACAATATGAATGTAAAGAAGTTAAACAACATTAAATTAGTATTTTAATTACTTACTTAAACAATAATAAAAAATAGATGTAAACAATTGAAAGGGGAAATTAACATGAAAAAAGGTATCAATCGCGTAGTATTAGTAGGAACAGGAGCTGTAGGTTGTAGTTATGCTTACTCAATGATCAACCAAGGTGTAGCTGAAGAATTCGTACTAGTAGATGTTAATGAAGCAAAAGCAGAAGGGGAAGCAATGGACTTAAGCCATGCGGTACCATTCTCTCCAGCACCAACAAAAGTTTGGAGCGGTAGCTATGCAGATTGTAAAGATGCAGATTTAGTTGTTATCACTGCTGGATTACCACAAAAGCCAGGCGAAACTCGTTTAGACTTAGTTGAGAAAAATACAAAGATCTTTAAACAAATCGTTCGCGGTATTATGGATAGCGGATTCGATGGAATCTTCTTAATCGCAACAAACCCAGTTGATATTTTAACTTACGTAACTTGGAAAGAATCTGGTCTTCCAAAAGAGCGCGTAATTGGTTCTGGTACAACTTTAGACTCTGCTCGTTTCCGTTACATGTTAGGTGACTACTTAGATGTAGATCCACGTAACGTCCATGCTTACATCGTTGGTGAGCACGGTGATACTGAACTTCCAGTATGGAGCCATGCTACTGTAGGTGTACAAAAACTAGAAACAATCTTAGCGAACAACGAACAGTATAACCAAGAAGATTTAGATAAAATCTTTGAAAATGTACGCGATGCAGCTTACCACATTATCGAGCGTAAAGGCGCAACTTACTACGGAATCGGTATGTCACTACTTCGTGTAACTAAAGCGATCTTAAGCAACGAGAACAGCGTATTAACTGTATCTGCATACCTTGAAGGCCAATATGGTGAGAAAGATGCTTACGTAGGTGTTCCAGCTGTTATTAACCGCGAAGGTGTACGTGAAATCGTAGAACTTGAATTAAACGAAGAAGAAAAAGCGAAATTCGCTCATTCTGTAAAAGTATTAAAAGAAACAATGGCACCAGTACTATAATAATTGCTAAATAATTCAGAGGCGGGAAACTGCTTCCTACCTCTGAATTTATCCCGCTATTTGCGGGCAGTAAAACTCCCACCTCAAAATTTGGTTGGAGCGAAGAAGTTAGGTGGGAGATGAACAAAAGCCCCACTGATTATAGTTTCACTTTATATAAATTAATATAAATTCCTTTTCCGGTTTCCCTTGTATATCCCCAATATACCCCTTTTGCTGGATAAGGGTCGTTTATAGAAAAAAGCACTCTATTTTCGAATAGAGTGCTTTTATATGTTATTTTTTCGGTGTTAGACGTCTTGAAATGAATTACCCGATGTTTCGGAGTCGCTGAAATAGGCGAATACACCGCCAAATGTAAGTGATAAGCCTAGTGATGCAGTGACAACTCCCATTCCTACTTTTTGTTTCAATGACATAAGAAAGCCATCTAGTTTGATTTTTACAGCAAACATTCGCAACGAGCATGAAATAAGTAAACATAGCATTTCAGTATGAATTGTAGTTGCGAAAGTTCATTGTTCGTTATTAAGAACGAGTATGTGCTTATGAATTTTACATTTCAATAAATTTCGTGACAAAAAATGTTGAGAAACATTTTTTTATAACAGATTATTTTGTTTGAATTTCACGTGAAAAATAGTGTGAAAAACAGGGAGAAATCAATAAAGTAATATTGAGCAACAATGAAGGGTGAGAAATAGCAAGGGAAATGAAGCGTTTGCAATGAATATTCGTCAAAATTCGATATTTTACACGATAAACGTAAATATTTTAAGTGAAATTTAAGAAAAAAACGAATATTTTTTAAAAAACAACAAGGATATTTCAGTTTTTTGCAGAAATGATAAAGAGTAAAAAATTTCTGTCATCTTAGTGAGGTGAACATATTGGATGTAATAAATTGTGAAGAAGTGAAACGAGATGAGTTTCATACAGAAAAGTACTATGACAGTTATAACATCTTTGGGGCACATATTGTGACGGAAGATGGGATGCGAGGTGTACGATTCACAGTATGGGCTCCTCATGCGAAAGCAATGAGTGTTGTTGGGGATTTTAATGAATGGGATTATAAGCAACATAAGATGCTACAAGTGACAGAAGAGGGGATTTGGTCCTTGTTTGCACCGCATATTGAAGAGAATGAGATATATAAGTATGCGATTGAAACGATGGACGGTGACGTTATTTTAAAAGCAGATCCTTACGCAGTATATGCAGAAGTAAGACCAAATACGGCATCTGTAGTTTTTGATATAGAGGGATATGAATGGAATGATAAAAACTGGATTCGTAAGAGAAAGAAAAAATCGATTTATAAAGAAGCGATGACAGTTTATGAATTACATTTCGGTTCTTGGAAAAAGAAAGAAGATGGTGCTCTGTATTCTTACAGAGAAATGGCTGAGGCGCTCATTCCGTATGTGGTGGAACATCAATTTACACATATTGAAATTATGCCGCTTGTTGAGCATCCATATGATCGTTCTTGGGGATATCAAGGAACGGGATATTATGCAGCGACAAGTAGATTCGGCACGCCACATGATTTGATGTATTTTGTCGATGAATGTCATAAATATGGAATCGGTGTCATTTTAGATTGGGTGCCGGGGCATTTTTGTAAAGATGCTCACGGTTTATATTTGTTTGATGGGGCACCGACTTATGAATATAAAGATATAGATGTACAAGAAAACCTGGTATGGGGAACTGTTAATTTTGATTTAGGGAAGAGAGAAGTACGTAATTTCTTAATTTCAAATGCGTTATTTTGGATGAGATATTTCCATATTGATGGTTTCAGAGTAGATGCAGTTGCGAATATGCTGTACTGGAATAAAGAAGGAAAAGAGCAAAGCAATGAACACGCTGTTTCTTTCTTACGGGAGTTAAATGAAGCTGTGTTTGCAGAAGATGAAGAGTTTCTTATGACAGCAGAAGATTCAACAGCTTGGCCACTTGTAACAGCTCCAACATACGAGGGTGGACTTGGATTTAATTATAAATGGAATATGGGTTGGATGAATGACGTGCTGAAATATATGGAATGTGCACCAGAGTACCGGAAATACATTCATGAGAAAATGACATTCTCTTTACTATATGCTCACTCTGAAAACTTCATATTGCCGCTTTCTCATGATGAAGTCGTTCATGGGAAAAAGTCGTTATTAAATAAAATGCCGGGAGATTACTGGGATAAGTTCGCCCAACTTCGTTTATTATATGGATATTTCTTTACTCATCCAGGTAAGAAATTACTCTTTATGGGTGGAGAATTCGGGCAATTTGATGAGTGGAAAGATCTTGAAGATTTAGATTGGAATTTACATGATTTTGAAATGCATCGTTACATGCATGATTACTTTAAAGAGCTCATAGCATTGTATAAGCGCTCAAAACCACTTTGGCAGTTAGATCACTCGTCTGAAGGATTTCAGTGGATTGATGCTAATAATAATGAGCAAAGTATTTTCTCGTTTATCCGCCAAGGGGATAATCAGGAAGATGCGTTAGTTGTCGTATGTAATTTTACGAAAGCTACATATGAAAACTATAAAGTAGGTGTACCAGATTTCGAGTATTATAACGAAATTTTAAACAGTGACGCGGTGCAATATGGCGGGTCGGGGCAAGTTAATAAGAAACGTCTCAAGACGATTCTAGAGCCATATCATAATCAAGCGGCACATGTAGAAATTACAATTCCACCATTTGGCGTATCCATATTACGACCAGTGAAGACGAGAAAGGGGAGCAAAAAACAAGATGGCTCAAAAACAAAAGTGCGTAGCAATGTTACTAGCAGGGGGAAAAGGTAGTCGTTTAAGTGCATTAACAAAAAATTTAGCCAAGCCAGCTGTTCCATTTGGTGGTAAATATCGCATTATTGATTTTACGTTAAGTAACTGTGCAAACTCCGGTATTGAAACGGTAGGGATTTTAACACAATATCAACCGTTAGAACTTCATAATTATATTGGAATCGGAAACGCTTGGGATCTTGATCGTGTAAATGGTGGAGTCACTGTGTTACCTCCTTATGCGGAGTCTTCAGGTGTGAAGTGGTATACAGGTACGGCAAGTGCTATTTATCAAAACCTAAACTATTTAAGTCAGTACGAACCAGAATATGTCCTTATTTTATCAGGCGATCATATTTATAAAATGGATTACAGTAAAATGCTAGATTACCATATTGAGAAAGAAGCAGATGTTTCAATTTCTGTTATTGAAGTGCCATGGGATGAAGCAAGTCGCTTTGGCATCATGAATACAAATGAAGAGATGGAAGTTGTTGAATTTGAGGAGAAACCGCAATTTCCAAGAAGTAATCTTGCATCAATGGGAATTTATATTTTTAACTGGGCTATTTTAAAAGAATATTTAGAGATGGATGCAAGAAACCCTGAATCTAGTAATGACTTTGGAAAAGATGTACTTCCGCTTTTATTAGATGAAGGGAAGAAGTTGATGGCGTATCCGTTTGAAGGATATTGGAAAGATGTTGGAACGGTGAAAAGCTTATGGGAAGCGAATATGGATTTACTTCGCGATGAAACATCGTTGAATTTAAACGATCGTAATTGGCGCATTTATTCTGTAAATCCAAACGAGCCACCTCAATATATTGCAGAACAGGCAAAAGTAGAAGAGTCACTTATTAATGAAGGGTGCGTCATTGAAGGGGACGTGAAGCATTCTGTTTTATTCCAAGGAGTGACGGTGGAAGAAGGTAGTATGGTAATCGATTCTGTCGTTATGCCGGGGGCAAAGATTGGTAAAAACGTTGTGATTGAAAGAGCGATCGTTGGATCGGAAATGGTTATTGAAGATGGGACAATAATTCGTCCAGAAAAAAATGTTGATGATGTAGTACTAATTGCTGAAGGAAAATAGAAAAGGGGGATGAAATGAATGGGAGAAAAAATGTTAGGAATTATTAATGCAACGGGAAGTTTTCCTTCCTTAAAGAAAGTAACAGGGCATCGTTCATTAGCGGCATTACCGTTTGGAGGCCGTTACCGCCTCATTGATTTCATGCTTTCAAATATGGTGAATTCTAATATTCATAGCGTGGCGGTTTTTACAAGTCATAAAAATCGTTCTTTAATGGATCATGTCGGTTCAGGAAAACAGTGGGATTTAGATAGAAAGCGTGATGGACTGTTTTTATTCCCACCGAACTGCCAATGTGATCATGACGAATTTGGATCTTTTGCACATTTTAGAAGACATATTGATTATTTTCTAAGAAGCAGAGAAGAATATGTTGTTATTACGAATAGCCATCTTGTAACAGCGTTAAACTTTCAAGCGGTGTTAGAGCGACATATACATACGTCTGCAGATATTACTGAAGTTTGTCATGAAGGGGTTTCGCTTCAAACATATGTGTTAAAGAAACAATTATTGCTAGACTTATTTGAGACATATAAAGATGTGGAGCAATACAGTTTATTTGATGTAGTGAGAGAAAAGAGCGGGAAATCACTGCATATTGCTACGTATGAGCATACAGGATATGTAGCTATCATTGATTCGATTGAAAGTTACTATAAGCATAGTCTAGAAATTTTGCAGCCTACTATTTGGAAGCAATTATTTAAGAAAGAAGCACCAATCTTTACGAAAGTAAAAGATGAGCCGCCAACTCGTTATATGAAGGGTGCAGTAGTGAAAAATACGATGATTGCAAACGGTAGTATTATTGAAGGTGAAGTGGAAAATAGTGTTATCTCCCGTTCTGTTAAAATTGGAAAAGGTTCAATTGTTCGTAATAGTATTATTATGCAAAAGAGCAAAATTGGAGATAATTGCATAATAGACGGTGTTATTATTGATAAAGATGTGAAACTTGGCGACGGCGTAGTGTTAAAAGGAAGTGCTGATGAGCCATATGTTGTAGAAAAAGGTAGTGTACAAAATAGTACAATCAACAGTTATTCGTAAATAGCAGGTGCATAATTAGTGGGGGATTTAGAAAACCCCCACTAATTAAGGTTTTACTCTATATGAAAACTTGAAGGGAGGAAGCTGTAAGAAGAGCGATTTATGATGTATACGCTTTTCGTGCAGTGGAACAACAGGTGAATATTTTATTTGCAGTATCAGAATGTGTACCGTTTATTAAATCCGGAGGTCTAGCTGATGTAGCAGGAGCGCTTCCAAAAGAATTAAAAAAATTAGGAGTGAATGTTCGCATTATACTTCCAAACTACAGTCTTATCCCGAAAGAGTTAAGAGAAGGATGTACGCTTCATAAAGTAATTAACGTTCCTCTTGGATGGAGAAACCAATATTGCGGGATTTTAAAAGGTGAGCAGGATGGGATTACGTATTACTTAATAGATAATGAATATTATTTTAAGAGAGATTCTCTCTATGGCCATTATGATGATGGGGAGCGTTTTTCTTATTTTTCAAAAGCAGTTTTAGAGTGTATTCCGCATCTTGATTTCGAAGTAGATGTTCTTCATAGCCATGATTGGCATACAGCTATGGTTAATTTCTTACTTCGTGAAAAGTATCAAGATAACCCGTTATATGAGCATATTAAAACGGTATATACGATTCATAACTTGCAGTTCCAAGGTGTATTTCCTCCTGAAGTGATGTACGACTTACTGGAGCTTGGTCATGAATATTTTCATAGTGAACAGCTTGAGTTTTATGGAAACGTGAACTTTATGAAAGGCGGTATTATCGCATCTGACCAAATTACAGCGGTTAGCCCGACATATAAAGAAGAGATTCAATATGAGTTTTTCGGTGAGAAGTTAGATGGATTGCTACGAAAGCATAACGATAAGCTTAGTGGCATTGTAAATGGAATTGATACGAGTGTATATAATCCAGAAACAGATCCATATATTACGGCTCAGTATAGTGCAGAGTCATTAGAGGAAAAGAGTGAAAATAAACGCGCATTGCAGCGTTATTTTGGTTTACCAGAAAAAGAAGATACACCAGTTATTTCGATGGTAACACGATTGACGAAGCAAAAGGGGCTTGATCTAGTACGTACTGTATTCCGTGAAATAATGGAAGAAGATGTACAATGTATTATTTTGGGATCAGGCGATTCTGAATACGAGCAGTTCTTTGAATGGATGGCATACGAATATCCAGAAAAGGTAAAAGTATATATTGGATTTAATGAAGCGTTAGCGCACCAAGTGTACGCGGGAAGCGATTTGTTTTTAATGCCATCGCTGTTTGAACCGTGTGGACTTGGACAACTTATTGCGCTAGCATATGGCACGATTCCAATTGTAAGAGAAACAGGCGGATTAAATGATACTGTACATTCTTACGATGAGGAAACTGGAATTGGGAATGGCTTTAGCTTTACGAATTTTAATGCGCATGACATGTTACATACAATTCTTCGTGCAATTGAGTTTTATCAAGATAAACCGGTATGGGATAAGCTTGTAAAGCAAGCGATGACTGAAGATTATAGCTGGGGGAAATCTGCTCTTGCATATAAGAAATTGTATAAAAGTCTCATGGAATAACATTGAGGTGGTGAAAAAATGTTTACTCATGTTGAAAGCTTTAAATCCGCTTTTCTAGAAAAATTAGAAATGATGTATGGGAAAAGTTTCAAAGATTCTACAACCCGTGATCAGTATAATACGCTTGGTCATATGGTACGTGAGTATATGAATAGTCAATGGATTGCAACGAATGAAAGTTATCGTTCTGGAGATCAAAAGCAAATGTATTATTTATCCATTGAGTTTTTACTTGGGCGTTTGCTAGGCAGTAACATATTAAATTTAGGCATTCGAGATGTATGTGAAAAGGGGCTTTCTGAACTTGGAATTTCTTTGCAAGAGTTAGAAGAGATTGAAGCAGATGCTGGCCTTGGTAATGGTGGCCTTGGACGTTTAGCAGCCTGTTTCCTCGATTCACTCGCTTCTTTAAACTTACCAGGACATGGCTGTGGTATTCGTTATAAGCATGGCCTGTTTGATCAAAAAATTGTTGACGGCTATCAAGTAGAATTTCCAGAACAGTGGCTTCTTCATGAAAACGTTTGGGAAGTAAGAAGGTATGACCAAGCCGTAGAAGTAAGTTATTTTGGAAACGTTGAACCACTAGAAATTGATGGACGTTTAGAGTTCAGGCATACAAATGCAGAAGTTATTATGGCAGTACCATATGACGTTCCAGTTGTAGGATATGAAACAAGTACTGTAAATACGCTTCGGCTTTGGAATGCGGAGCCAGTTCCTTTCCCGCAAAACTGCAAAGATATTTTGAAATATAAGCGTGAAACAGAGGCCGTATCGGAATTTTTATATCCAGATGATACGCATGATGAGGGGAAAATACTTCGTTTAAAACAACAGTATTTCCTCGTATCAGCAAGTTTGCAAAACATCGTTCGTATGCATAGGGAGAGACACGGTAGTCTTCGTCAGTTACATGAAAAAATTGCGATTCATATAAACGATACACATCCGGTTCTAGCAATTCCAGAACTTATGCGTATTTTATTAGACGAAGAAAAATTGACATGGGAAGAAGCTTGGCACATAACAACGCAGACGATTTCCTATACGAATCATACAACGTTATCAGAAGCGCTTGAGAAATGGCCAATTCACATTTTCAAACCGTTATTACCGAGAATTTATATGATTATTGAAGAAATTAATGAACGTTTCTGTCATGAGCTTTGGGACCGTTATTCGTACGATTGGAAGCGCATTGAGGACATGGCCATTATTGCACATGACCTTGTGAAAATGGCTCATTTAGCGATTGTTGGTAGCCATAGCGTTAACGGTGTGGCGAAAATTCATACAGAAATTTTAAAGCAGCGTGAAATGCGATTGTTCTATGAATTTTATCCAGATAAGTTTAATAATAAAACGAATGGAATTGCTCATAGGCGCTGGCTAATGAAGGCGAATCCGCAGCTGACGAATCTTATTTCGGAAGCGATTGGTGAAGAGTGGAAGAAAGAGCCAATTAAGCTACAAGCACTGCAAAACTTCATACATGATACTAGTTTTCAAGAAAAGCTTGCAGGGGTAAAACAAGAGCGTAAGATTATTTTAGCGGAGCGCATTCATAATAAAATGGGGATCACTATTGATCCAAATTCTATTTTTGATGTGCAAGTGAAAAGGCTACATGCCTATAAACGACAGTTATTAAATGTTCTTCATATTTTGTACTTGTATAATCGTTTAAAAGAGGATACTAGTTTTTCATTTTACCCGCGTACTTTTATTTTTGGAGCGAAAGCATCACCTGGCTATTATTATGCGAAGAAAATTATTAAATTAATAAATGAGCTTGCAAGAAAAGTAAATACCGATCCGTACGTAAGTCAATTTATGAAAGTTATCTTTCTAGAAAACTACCGAGTTTCTTTAGCGGAAGATATATTCCCGGCGGCAGATGTAAGTGAACAAATTTCAACTGCGAGTAAAGAAGCATCGGGAACAGGTAACATGAAATTCATGATGAATGGTGCAATTACACTCGGAACGTTAGATGGAGCTAATATTGAAATAAAAGACCGGGTCGGTGATGATGCCTGCTTCATTTTCGGCTTAACAGCGGATGAGGTTCTTCATTACTACCAAAATGGTGGATATCGTGCAAGTGACTATTATCACCACAATATGCATATTAAAAAAGTAGTAGATCAGTTAACGAATGGTTTCTTTGCACAGTCGGGAGCTGAATTTGAAGCGATTTATGATTCTCTCGTTATTCAAAATGATGAATACTTCGTTCTTCGAGATTTTAGCCCATATGCTGAAAGACAAGAAGCTGTCGGAAGGGCATACGAAAATAGGCAGAAATGGCTGGAAATGTCGATTTTGAACATTGCACAATCGGGGCATTTTGCGAGTGATCGAACAATTTTGCAGTACAGTAATGAAATTTGGGGTATTGGTAATACTGTTAAACTTTTTTAGATGAAAGCCCCTTTTGAAGGGGCTTTTATTTATTCACTTTTAAAACAGGGATACGCTTGCTTAGAAAAATAAAACGAGCTTAATGAGATTAAGCTCGTTTTACTTATTTTGCTTAAGAAAGGTAAGGCATGAACGTATATATTATACCTGTTCCGCCATATTCCCCTGTCGCAAAGTATGAAAATGTAAAGAAACCTGTAAACGAAAAAATTATTATAAGAAAAAGTGCAAAGATAAATTTTAGCATGTAAGGTCCCCTCATCCGAAAGTAATTTCATAGATTATTATAGTATACAAATATTGAATTTCCAATTGTTTACTGGTTAAAAATGAGAGGTCAGACATGTTTTGTATGTTGTAATGGAATGATTATTCGTAATGGATTTTGTATTTTTCGTAAATGTCATGTTGTGATGAACGTGTGCATATTCCCAATCACGATCATTAAAATTTATGTTTCGGGGAGGGAGAAGTGGAACGACATCGAATAAGTTGACGAAACGAAAGCTACTAGCTACTTGCAGTTTATAATAATTTCGAAAGGCGATATCTCCAACTTTTGGAGAGGCAAATGTATAAAGACCGTACTGTGCGAAGGCAGTATTTATACGTGCATCTAGTATGTGTAGTGTAGCGAGTGCACCTCCTAAGCTATGGCCTGTTGCAAGAAGTTTCTTATGGGCTGGTAATGACACGAGCATATCCATAATAGGATCCCGGCAAGATTCATAAATTGAAAGAAAACCGTTATGGACATTTCCGCTATTTAAAGCGTATGGGTATGGCCTTTGGTTGACGAGTGAATCGATAATCCAATCTGTATCTGTTTGTGTGCCCCTAAAAGCTACAATGATCGTATCCTCAGATTCTAATATGAACCCAAACCATTCCATCGTTTGAATCGCTTTTCCTTGAAAGCCTTGTACATATTGGAATCCATCAGGTATTTCAAAAATCCCATTTTGTTTATATTGTTCATACGTTAGATCGCAGCAAGATGCTAACAGTATGGCAGTATCTTTATCGAAGGATAAAGGAGTACGCATCAAGAAAGCCCTCCTTAAGAAAAGGTATAGTTCAATATATGCAGTGAGGGACTTGATTCATTCTTTTTGAAAAAAGGCTATTTGGAAAACCAGTTGATGATCCAGAAGTTCAAAACTTTGTTGGTCAGCATATGAAGGTAACTCTTAAGTATGCCGCGGAGAAGAGGCGGTGTATTCTTTAAGTGAAAAAGTAGAGGATGTAGAAGGATTATATAAAACATTATAATAAGATGGTACGATATAATTGTAATGAGGAAGTGTATAGAGAGAATATAAGTGTTTAATTTTAAATAGCAAAATAAGAGCCTTATTACAATTCACATGTAGCAAGACTCTTTAAGTTTCTTTATTAAATTCCTCATTTAAAATAGATAATAAAGGTGTTTAATTATGAAATCTGTATGTGAAAACTTTTATTTTACAAGTATTAATATATCATTTTTATATTCAAATGAATAATCGCCCGCTTTTTCTAATAGAACAGGTAAATATTCTTTTACCATTTCAGCAATCCCTAAATTAGAGGGATTCAGTATCCAATCGATTTGCTTCCAATCGAGAATACCTTCTCTAGTTTTTTTTATAGATTCACTCTCTAATATTGTATCTACTTCAAATAAATACACATATAATCCATCTTTTTTATGATCACTAGTATTCCATGTAATGATCCCCTTTGAATAGTACTGATTTACATTGAATCCTGTTTCCTCAAACACTTCACGAATTGCACCCTCATCAGCAGTTTCACCTATTTCATATTTGCCACCAACACCGTTCCACACGCCCATAATCGGTGCCTTTTCACGATTCAACATCAAGACTTTATCCTTACTTTTTAAGAAACATACGTTATATTTAAACACTTAATCAGCCCCACATTTAAATGTATTTCTTATTTATATAAGTATATAATACAAATCCGTCAAGTACTATTTCTATACTTTATAACACTTTTATTTGTTTTTTAAACAATTTTATTATCTTATTATAGGAAGAAGAGACATGGCTTAATAAAGCGATGGAATACTATATGATTCAAAATGGTTTATACAGTCCAAAAGAAAAAGATAGTTCCCTATGAAGGAGGGGACTATCTTTTTCTAGTGTTTTATTCTTTCCCATCTAAAAGGCGACCGAGTCCGCCTAAAACGCTGCCTTCACCGCTATTTTGAGCTGCTGGGCTTGTAAGGCGTGCTGCTAAGCGACTAAGTGTTAAGGACTGAATCCAAACAGTTCCAGGACCTTCTAACGTTGCGAAGAATAAACCTTCGCCGCCAAATAGAGCTGTTTTTACTTTTCCAACGAATTGAACATCGTAGTTAACATCTTTCGTCATTGCAACGAGACAACCTGTATCAATGCGAAGTTTTTCACCAGATTTCAATTCACGCTTATATACTGTTCCGCCTGCGTGCATGAAAGCGAGTCCGTCACCTTCAAGTTTCTGCATGATGAAACCTTCACCACCGAAGAAACCAGTTCCAATTTTCTTTGTAAATTCGATTCCGATAGAAACACCTTTTGCCGCACAAAGAAATGCATCTTTTTGGCAGACTACTTTTCCTTGATATTCTGTTAAATCAACAGGAATAATTTTTCCAGGATAAGGAGCGGCGAATGATACGTGTCGTTTGCCATGACCTGTATTTGTAAATACAGTCATAAACATACTTTCACCTGTAACGAGACGTTTACCTGCGCCCATTAATTTACCGAATAGACCACTAGATGGTCCAGAACCATCACCGAAAATCGTTTCCATTTCGATATGATCTTCCATCATCATCATTGCGCCAGCCTCAGCGATAACGCTTTCTTCTGGATCTAATTCAATTTCAACAAACTGCATATCATCGCCATATAATTTATACTCGATTTCATGTGCTTGCATTTTTTCACCTCATCATATGTAGTAATTATATTGTACAGAAATCAACGGAATTAAAATACTGTAGTTTTGTTAATTTTTGAATAAAAATAGAATGGAAATTTAAGATTATACTAGGATTATAAAAAATGATAGGATGAAAGTATTCTCATTTGACGTTTTGGATTCAGCGTGATATAGTGAAAACACTATTGAGCTACATAATGTGGTACGGAAATAAAGCACGTTGTATTAAAGGCTGTAAGCTTGTTATACATTCATGTCCTTTATATCCACCTTTTCATGTGGATTCATAGTTTCATTTTTATTTAGGAGGTACATGACATGCAAACAGGTAAAGTTAAATGGTTTAACGGCGAAAAAGGTTTTGGCTTCATCGAAGTTGAAGGCGGAGAAGACGTATTCGTACATTTCTCAGCTATTCAAGGCGACGGCTTCAAAACTTTAGAAGAAGGTCAAGAAGTTTCTTTCGAAATCGTTGATGGAAACCGCGGACCACAAGCAGCTAACGTTACAAAAAACTAATTAGCTAGCGAAAAAAAGCATTCCGAACTTCGGAATGCTTTTTTTATGCTTTAGAACTAGACTCATCTGAAGATAATTCACCTTTAAAGGTGCGTTCTTCAAAATCATCAAGCAATTGTTCATATTCTTCATGTTCCTCTGTAGCGAAAACTTGTGGGTTTTTTCCATACATATCTGTTCCGATAAAGTTTTCGAAATCCTCTACATAACCAACATTTTCTTCACTATTTACATACATACCGTTATAGTTTTTTGAATCCTGTCTTTCTAAATCGGAGGGTGTTTCTGATGTTCCGTAATTTGCGACGTCTTGCCAAGCGTCTTCAGCATCATATTCAACAGAATGATCTTCGTCGTGCTTGTGAAACGAAGGAGCTAGCACCTCTTCTTCAACTGGGCGCGTGTTCATATCTAATTTATTTGTAGTGTGCTGAATACACGTTGTAGCAGTTGGCATTGCTTCTAATCTTTCAAATGGAATTTCCTCACCAGACACTTCGCAAATTCCGTACGTACCAGCTTCAATTTTTTGCAGAGCATGTTTCGTATCTTCTAACTGTTTATGCCAAAATTCGATGAGTCCGAAATCTTTCTCACGTTCGTACAATTCTGTAGCCATATCACCTGGATGGTTGTCATAGCTAGACAATTCTCCTACTGAATCACGTTCAGATGCACGGTTTTCATTTTCATGAGTTTGTATCGTTTGTTCAACTTCTTGCTGTTGTTTTTCTAAAATAGATTTAAATTGATTTATTTGTTGTGGAGTTAACATAGTCGTCCACCTTCCTACAATTCGGTTTCTTTACATAGTATGAGCGTTCGGAGTAGGAATTATGAGATGAATTTCAGCTGGGAAGTTGGTATATGAAAAAAGGAGCTGCGTAAGCAGCTCCTTTCTATAGGAAGTATCCAAGCAATAATCCGATTCCCATTAGGAGACCGAAAATTGTATTTGTTTTTGCTGTTGAAATCATCGCAGGTACCATTTCCATTGGAATGCTTTTGCCGATAAAGCCTTTCGTCGCTTTAAATGCTTTCGGTGCACTTAAGAATACGATAAGCATCCATGGTGATACGATGTTAACGATGATTAAAGCGATTGTCCAAATGTAGGAAACGATGAACATAGAAGCAAGTACACCAACTGCTCTTTCGCGTCCAACGAGAATTGCTAACGTTTTACGACCATTTTCTTTATCACCATCTAAATCACGAATATTGTTAGATAGTAAAATTGCACCAATTAAAATGGAGCTGGGAATAGATAATAAAATCACTTCTGATGTTACTGCCCCTGTTTGGATAAAGAATGAAATACCAATAATAATGACACCCATAAATAATCCTGCTGTTAGCTCTCCAAATGGTGTATATGCAATTGGAATGGGGCCGCCAGTGTAAAGGTAAGCAACGGCCATACAAACAAGACCGATTGCAGCAAGCCACCAGCTAGAGTTCATACAAATATAAACACCTAATAGCGTTGCGATGCCTAAAAATCCGAATGCTAAGTTAAGCACGGTTTTTGGTTTAATGCCATCGCGGACGATAGCACCGCCGATTCCAACTGAACCTTCATGATCGAGTCCTCTTTTATAATCAAAGTATTCATTAAACATGTTCGTTGCTGCTTGAATGAGAAGGCAAGCAAGAAGCATCATAAAGAAAAGAGGAAGATGTATTTGATTTATACCTCCGACCTGCATTGCATAAGCTGTTCCGATGAAAACAGGAACGAAAGCTGCTGTTAATGTATGGGGACGTAATAAACTCCACCAAATGCGCCAGCCGGTTTGTTTACTTGGCTTTTGCGCTGTAGGAGAGGAATTCGTTTCGACGTTCATTTCCATGTTGAACCCTCCTTGGTCACGTATTGTACACAATTAAGTGTAGAAAAAGCATCATTTAGTGTCAACGTTTATTTTCTAGGAAGAGAAGGTGAATTTCTCAGAAATGCTAAACGTTGACAGGCCTTTCCTTTGAGGTGTATCTTAAAATCAAGCGTAATTATGACTATTTTTCGCCCATAGGGGGGAGACAATTGTGATTCAAACGAAACAAAAAGGCTTACAAGAAGTTCTTGTTACAGCTATTAAGCGTGCGACTGATGAAAAAACATTAGTTAGTTTTGTAAAACAAATAGATTGGGTGGATCCACTTCTGTTTTATGCAGCAGGAAAAAGGGTCTCATTCGAAAATAGATGTTATTTTGCAGACCCAGCTCAGCATGTAATATTTGCTGGAATTGGCTCTGTTTTCACTATAGCAAATTCTTCTCACAAACGCTTTCAAACTGCTCGTGACGAGTGGGATAAAGTGAAAGAGAAAGCATTTGTACAAAGAGAAGGATATGAATTTGGAACAGGTCCTCTTTTATTTGGTGGATTTTCATTTGACCAAGAAAAAGAAAAAACGAATCTTTGGAAAGAATTTGATGATACCACATTTTCACTACCAGCATTTTTATTAACTGTAAAAAATGAAAAAGCGTGGTTAACCATTAATCAGTTCGTTTCAGCTGAAGATTGTGCAGAAACTCTTTATAACGAAATTATTTCTGTAGAAGAGAGAATTTTACAAGAGAGTAAATGTGCACTAGAAGGATCAAAATTAACAGTTACTTCTAAAGTAGAAGTTGATCCGAAGGGCTGGATGAATGCGATTGGAAAAGTTCAGGATGAAATGAAGCAAGGGAACGTGCAGAAGGTTGTATTAGCAAGGGAGCTAAAATTAACGATGGATCAGCATATTGATTCCGTTCTTGTTTTAGAAGCGCTTCGCATTGGGCAACCGGATTGTTACGTATTTTCTTTTGATTATAAAGGAGCATGCTTCTTAGGGGCGACACCTGAGCGATTGATTCGAAAAGAAGGCGAGAAGTTTACATCGATGTGCCTTGCTGGTTCAATTGGTCATGGCAATTCTATAGAAGAAAGTAAACAAAATGGTGAGACGCTTCTTCATGATGAAAAGAATTTGGCTGAACACGGTTATGTAGTTAACATGATTCGAGGTGTGCTAAGTGAGCATTGCGAATCTGTTAATATTCCGGAGAGCCCGGGCTTATTAACGACGAAAAATTTAATCCATTTATATACGCCAGTAGAAGCAAAAGGCGATGCAAGTCTTTTAGCGATGGTAGAAGAATTACATCCAACGCCAGCTCTTGGTGGTACACCTCGTCATGAGGCGTTGAAATTAATCCGTGATGTAGAGCTTTTAGATAGAGGATTATATGGTGCCCCAATTGGCTTTATAGATGATGAAGGAAATGGTGAATTTGCGGTTGCACTTCGCTGCGGATTATTAAACGGCGAGAAAGCATCCTTATTTGCCGGCTGTGGTATCGTAATTGATTCAGTAGCGCAGCTTGAATATGAAGAAACAAGTTTGAAGTTTAGACCGATGCTTGGTGCTTTGGAGGAATTAATGAAATGAACAATCATATAGAAGCATTATCATATTATTTAGGCGCGTTCGTGGACGAACTGACGCGTCTAAATGTATGTGATGTTGTTATTAGTCCAGGCTCACGGTCAACGCCGATTGCCTTACTAATGGAACAACATGAAGGAATAAAAACATATTTACATGTAGACGAAAGATCAGCAGGATTCTTTGCGCTTGGTATTGCGAAAGCAAAAAAACGTCCTGTTGCACTATTATGTACGTCAGGGACGGCAGCTGCGAACTATTATCCAGCTGTATGTGAAGCGTTTCATTCACGAGTGCCGCTTATCGTATTAACGGCGGATAGACCGCATGAATTACGAGATGTGGGTGCACCACAGGCGATGAATCAATTTAATTTATACGGTACTTTTGTGAAGCAATTTATGGAGATGGCACTTCCGGAGGCGAGCGAAACGATGTATCATTACGCTCGTATGACGACACAGCGTGCGATAGCAAGCGCACTTCTAGCACCGCAAGGACCTATCCATCTCAATTTTCCGCTTCGCGAGCCGTTAATCCCAGATTTTTCATTAGAAAGCTTATGGGATAAAGGGCGTGGTGAATATACAGGAGTAGTTCAGCAAGGGAACGTGACGATGCCGAGTGAATATGTAGATTCTCTTGTAGGGCGCCTTTCACATATGGAAAAGGGGCTTATTATTTGTGGAGACGGCAATCATCCAGAAATCACAGAAGTTGTTATGAAAGTAGCTGAGAAAACAGGGTATCCAATTTTAGCAGATCCACTTTCTAATCTCCGTAGTGGTAATCATGATAAAACGATGGTTATAGATTGTTATGATACATTTTTACGAAATGAATTGTTAAAAGAAACGTGGAAGCCGGATGTTTTAATTCGTTTCGGCGGAATGCCTGTTTCTAAAGCATTAACGCAGTTCATCAAAAAACAAACGAAAGCTGTTCATATCGTTGTTGATGAATCTGGACAATGGAGAGATCCAGCTCTAGTTGCGACAGAAGTTGTACAAGCTAGTGACATTGAATTTTGCAGAGCATTAATAGATAAAATGCCAGTTATGAAAAAGAATGATTGGTTCGGAATGTGGAAACATATAAACGAGAAAACGCGAGAAACACTTCGTGAGATGGAAACATATGAAACGGCATTTGAAGGAAAAGTAATTACGGATATTGTACGTGTATTACCAGAAGGGGCAACGTTATTTGCAAGTAATAGTATGCCAATTCGCGATACAGATTCATTTTTCTTCACGTCGGATAAAAACATTCAAGTAATGGCGAACCGCGGTGTAAATGGTATTGATGGAATCATTTCAACAGCTTTAGGAGCGAGTATTATTTGTGATCCGCTCGTATTAGTAATCGGTGATTTATCATTTTATCACGATTTAAACGGATTATTAGCCGCAAAATTACATGAATTAAATATAACGATTGTTGTTGTAAATAATGATGGTGGAGGTATTTTCTCATTCTTACCACAATACGAGAAAAAGGAACATTTCGAATCATTATTTGGAACACCAATTGGGCTTGATTACGAGCATGTTGTCAAAATGTATGGTGGCTCATTTAGCCGTGTGGATGGATGGGAAAACTTCCGAGAAGAAGTACAAACTGGAACGACAACGAAAGGATTACACGTTGTGGAAATTTGTACGAATCGCGAAGAAAACTTGAAATTACATCGTGAATTATGGGCAAAAACAATGGACGTTATTACTACATCTTTGCAAGGTGAATCAAAATGAAAGTAACATTGCAAGGTGTATCGTATGAATATGAAGTAGCCGGAAGCGGGGAACCACTTCTACTTCTTCATGGTTTTACGGGAAGCATGGAAACGTGGCGTTCCTTTATTCCTTCTTGGAGCGAGCAGTTTCAAGTCATTTTAGTAGATCTTGTTGGACACGGGAAAACGGAAAGTCCTGAAGATGTGACGCATTATGATATTCAAAATGTGGCGCTGCAAATGAAAGAACTACTGGATCATCTTCATATTGAAAATGCACATGTACTTGGCTATTCAATGGGCGGGAGACTTGCGATTACGATGGCATGCTTATATCCAGGATATGTGCGTTCTATTCTTTTAGAAAACTGTACAGCTGGACTTGAGAGTGAGGAAGAGCGAAAAGAACGCAAGGAAAAAGATGAACGACTTGCCGATAAAATCGAGCAAGAAGGCATCCGAAGTTTTGTATCGATGTGGGAAAATATTCCGCTATTTGAAACGCAACAACGTTTAGCGCAAAACGTAAAAGAAGCGGTGCGAAAAGAACGACTTGCTAATAATCCAAAAGGACTTGCAAATAGTCTTCGCGGCATGGGAACAGGGGCTCAGCCTTCATGGTGGAACGAATTGCAAAACTTAAAAATGCCTGTCCTTTTACTGAATGGAGAAAGCGATGAAAAGTTCTTTCGCCTATTAAAAAACATAGAAAAATGCATCCCTCGCGCGAAATTTGTCAAAATTGATGGTGCTGGCCATGCAATTCATGTGGAACAACCGGAAAAGTTTGATACAATAGTAAAGGGATTTCTAAAAACTATGCAGTGATGCTTTTTTCAGCAAGAAGGAAGTTGCACTTATAGAGGAGATCAGAAATATAAAAGGAGGTAATAGTAATGACTATTGAATGGGTAAAAGAAGGCAATTACGAAGATATTATTTATTCAACATACAATGGCATCGCAAAGATTTCGATTAACCGCCCTGAAGTACATAATGCATTCCGTCCTAAAACGGTAATGGAGTTAATCAATGCTTTTGCGCACGCTCGTGATGATGCAAATGTTGGCGTTATCATTTTAACAGGTGAAGGTGGACGTGCATTCTGTTCTGGCGGCGACCAAAAAGTTCGCGGTCATGGTGGATATGTAGGTGACGACCAAATCCCACGTTTAAACGTATTAGACTTACAACGTCTAATTCGCGCAATCCCTAAACCAGTTATCGCAATGGTAGCAGGTTATGCAATCGGTGGTGGACACGTACTTCATATCGTATGTGACTTAACAATCGCTGCAGAAAACGCTGTATTCGGACAAACAGGTCCTAAAGTAGGAAGCTTTGACGGTGGATACGGAGCTGGTTATTTAGCTCGTATGGTAGGCCATAAGAAAGCTCGTGAAATTTGGTACCTATGCCGTCAATATAGTGCACAAGAAGCGCTTGATATGGGCTTAGTAAACACAGTTGTACCATTAGAGCAACTTGAAGCAGAAACAGTACAATGGTCACAAGAAATTTTAGCAAACAGCCCAATGGCACTTCGTTTCCTAAAAGCTGCATTCAACGCAGACACAGACGGTTTAGCTGGTATACAACAACTAGCTGGAGACGCAACGTTATTGTACTACACAACTGACGAAGCAAAAGAAGGCCGCGACGCGTTCAAAGAAAAACGTACTCCGGACTTCGGTCAATTCCCTCGTTTCCCGTGATCAAACCAAAAGCGGAAGCGGCTCGCTTAGAACAAGAGGGCGTTGGAACTCCTGACAAAGAGGCACTTTTTGCCTCGTAGGAAGGCGTGAAACGACCGACTGTTCTAGCCGCTGTAGCTGGATGTTTCAAAAGCGGAGCCGACTGTTTTGCCCCGCACACAATGTGAGATGCAACCAAAGATCAAACCGGAAACAAAACAACTAAGAGACTTGATTTTATATCAAGTCTCTTTCTTTCATGAAAGGAGAATGAGTGATGGAGACGATGCCGAATTGGTTAATGCAACGTGCATTTTTAACACCAGATCGCACTGCAATTGAAATAGAGGATGAAAAGGTTACTTTTATGCAGCTGCATGAAAAAGTAGTATCTGTTTGTGAACAACTTTCACATGTAGGAGTGAAACGGGCGCAAAAGGTGGCTGTTCTGATGAAAAATGGTATGGAGATGATTACAGTTATTCACGCCTTATCTTACGTAGGTGCAGTAGCTGTGCTTTTAAATACGCGTCTTTCAAGAGAAGAGCTACTTTGGCAAATGGATGATGCTGAAGTTGTTTGTTTAGTGACGGATCAAAAGTTTGAGACGGAAAATGTTCCCGTATATTCATTTGCTGAAGTGATGCAAGGACCGAAGGCGGAAGCATCTATACAAGAAGAATTCTCTTTAGAAGAAGCGATGACAATTATTTATACGTCAGGGACGACAGGGAAACCGAAAGGCGTTATTTTAACGTACGGTAACCACTGGGCAAGTGCAGTCGGTTCCGCGCTTAATTTAGGGCTTCGCGAAGATGATTGTTGGTTAGCTTGTATGCCAATGTTCCATGTTGGCGGGCTATCTCTTTTAATGAAAAATATTATGTATGGTATGCGCATTTTACTCGTTCCGAAATATGATGCTAATTTTATTCATAAAGCACTTCAAACGAGAGGTGTTACGATTATTTCTGTCGTTTCTAAAATGTTAACAGATTTATTAGAACGACTTGGAGAAGGAACATATCCATCTTCTTTACGATGCATGTTACTTGGCGGAGGACCAGCGCCGAAGCCGTTATTAGAAACGTGTGTGGAAAAAGGAATTCCTGTGTATCAAACGTACGGTATGACAGAAACGTCGTCGCAAATTTGTACGTTATCAGCAGATTATATGTTAACGAAAGTAGGATCAGCTGGAAAACCTCTATTTCAATGCCAACTTCGTATTGAAAAAGACGGCGTAGTAGTACCGCCCCGTGCTGAAGGTGAAATTGTTGTAAAAGGACCGAACGTAACAGGTGGCTACTTTAACCGTGAAGATGCGACGCGTGAGGCGATCAGAAATGGTTGGCTTCATACTGGCGACCTCGGTTATTTAGATGAGGAAGGATTTTTATACGTATTAGATCGCCGCAGTGATTTAATTATTTCTGGCGGGGAAAATATATATCCAGCTCAAATTGAAGAAGTATTGCTCTCTCATCCAGCGGTAGTGGAAGCGGGTGTTGTCGGTATGAAGGACGAAAGTTGGGGCCAAGTACCAGCTGCTTTTGTTGTCAAAAGCGGGGCGGTAACAGAAGAAGAAATTCTTCGTTTTTGCGAAGAGAAATTAGCGAAATATAAAGTGCCGAAGAAAGCGTGTTTCTTAGAGGAATTACCACGAAATGCTTCGAAGAAATTGTTAAGACGAGAGTTAAGACAATTAGTGGAGGAGATGTAGGTGGAAATAAAAAAGGCAACACTTTATATAACGGAAATGCCGCTCGTTATCCCATTTGCCGCAAGTTACGGAACTTACGAAAAACGTGAGAGTATCGTCATTGAATTAGAAGATACGGATGGATATGTTGGTTTTGGGGAAGTCGTTGCGTTTTCTGAGCCTTGGTATACGGAAGAAACGGTGAAGACAGCGCTACATGTACTTCAGGATTTTTTATTACCAGATTTATTGAAAGCTGAAATCCCTCATCCGAATGAAGTACCGTCTTTGTTCCAACATATAAAGAGAAACCGAATGGCAAAGGCCGGAATTGAAGGTGCTGTTTGGGATTTATATGCGAAGCGCCAAAAGCAGTCGTTAGCGACATTACTTGGTGGAACTAGGACTGAAATTGAAGTCGGCGTTGTGATTGGGATCAATACGATTCCGGTTATGTTAAAACAACTCGAGAAGTACGCGCAAGAAGGATACGAGCGCTTTAAAGTGAAAATAAAGCCGGAACATGATTACGAATTACTGAAAGAAATTCGTAAAGAGTTTCCGCATATCCCGTTAATGGCTGATGCAAATTCAGCTTATACATTAGCGGATACAGAGAAGTTGAAACGACTAGATGAATTTCAATTGATGATGATTGAACAACCGTTAGCGGATTATGATTTTCTTGATCATGCACAACTGCAAAAGAAAATTGAAACGCCGATTTGTTTAGATGAAAGTATCCATAGTTTAGAAGACGCACGTGTTGCGATTACACTTGGTAGTTGCCAAATCGTTAATATTAAACCGGGGCGAGTGGGAGGATTAACAGAATCCATTCAAATCCATAATTATTGTATGGAGCATAATATCCCGGTTTGGTGCGGCGGTATGGTGGAAATGGGGATTTCACGAGCGCAAAACGTTGCGCTTGCTTCATTGCCGAACTTTACGATTCCTGGAGATATATCTGCTTCTAATAGGCATTGGGAGAGGGATATTATTTCGCCGGAAGTGATGCTTGAGGGCGGGAAAGTGGTTGTGCCGCAAAGTGTTGAAGCTGAGTATGAAGTTGACCGCGGGAGACTAGAAAAAATCACGAAGCAGCGGATTGTTTTGGAGAGGTAAATTGAACCTTTAATCAGGATGCCCGCAAATAGCGGGAGGATTTTGTCGTTAATTGTTGGTAAGTCGATATAATTGAAAAATCGCTGATATAATTCGAGTTACGGTCGATATAATTGAAAAATCGCTGATATAATTCGAGTTACGGTCGATATAATTGAAAAATCGCCGATATAATTCAAGTTGTGGTCGATATATTTGGAAAATCGCCGATATAATTTCATTTACTATCACAGTACAATCGAGCGTATGAAAACGGAATGAGGTAGGGGGACTAAAATGAAGCACATTTCAATTTTAATAGCTGATGATGAAGCGGAAATTGCTGATTTAATTGAGATACATTTAGAAAAAGAGGGTTACCACGTCGTTAAAGCAGCTGATGGAGAAGAAGCCATGCATATTATTCAAACTCAACCAATCGACTTAGTGGTTTTAGATATTATGATGCCGAAAATGGATGGATATGAAGTGACGAGGCAGATTCGCGGCAAGCACCACATGCCAATCATTTTCTTAAGTGCGAAAACATCTGATTTTGATAAGGTGACAGGTCTTGTGCTAGGCGCAGATGATTATATGACGAAGCCTTTCACACCGATTGAATTAGTCGCACGTGTAAATGCACAATTACGCCGATTTCTTACGTTAAATCAACCGAAAGTAGCGGAGAATAAATCTGCTTTAGAAATAGGCGGAGTCGCTATTGATCCTGAGCGAAGAACAGTAAATGTGTACGGAGAGCCAATTGAATTAACACCAAAAGAATTTGATATTTTATATTTATTAGCAAGTCATCCGAAGAAAGTGTACAGTGTGGAAAATATTTTTCAGCAAGTATGGGCTGAAGGGTATTACGAAAGTGGAAATACAGTTATGGTACATATCCGTACTTTGCGGAAAAAACTTGGAGAAGATAAAAGAAAGAATAAGTTAATAAAAACAGTGTGGGGAGTAGGGTATACTTTCAATGGCTAAAAAGATGAGAAGCTTTCGATTGAAGATGGTTATGCTATTTGCGTTAAGTATGATATTAGCTGCTGGCGTAACGTATTTACTTTATGAAGGATTACGGATCTATTATAAATTAGTAGTTCGTTATGAGGATCCTTTAGCTCAATTGCGTTCAATGGTAAGACAAATTGGGGATATTAATTTCTTTTTAATCATTTTCATCCCTCTGTCCATTATGTTTTTCTTCTTCCTTACTAGGCCGTATTTAAAGTATTTTGATGAGATTTCAAACGGGATTCATCATTTGGCGAACGGAGATTTTACAAATCAAGTTCGCGTTTCATCAAATGATGAGTTTGGATATATCGCCCGCGAAATGAATGTAGCGAGTGAGAAATTAAAAGAAGCAGTTGAACGAGGAGATTTTGCGGAAAGTAGTAAGGATCAGCTCATTGTTAACTTAGCTCATGATTTAAGAACGCCATTAACATCTGTTTTAGGTTATTTAGATTTAATTCTTAAAGATGAGAATTTGACGAAGGAACAAATTAAACACTTTTCTACAATTGCTTTTACAAAATCCGAAAGACTGGAAAGCTTAATTGATGAATTATTTGAAATAACGAGAATGAATTATGGCATGTTGCAAATTGAAAAAAGACCAATTGATATAAGTGAATTACTCATACAGTTAGAGGAAGAATTGTATCCGTTATTAGAAAAAAAGGATTTAGAGGCGAGATTGAATATGAATCCGCATTTACCTATTAATGGTGACGGAAAATTATTAGCACGAGTATTTGAAAATCTTTTAACGAATGCAATTCGCTATGGGTATGATGGAAAGTTTGTTGATGTGAACGGATATATTGATCGTGAAGAGGTAGTTGTACAAATTATAAATTACGGAGATAGTATTCCAGAAGAAGATTTACCGTATCTTTTTGATATGTTTTATACAGGTGATAAAGCTAGAACGGAGCAGCAAGGTAGTACAGGCCTTGGGTTATTTATTGCGAAAAATATTGTCGAGCAGCATAACGGTACCATTTCTGCTGAAAGTAATGTAATTAGAACGATATTTGAAGTGAGATTACCAAAAGAAGAGAATCAGGCGATTTAATAAAAATTTAAACTTTACCCCACTTTTTATTTTAATAGTTTTTTCTATTCTATACGTAAGTTACGTTAAGGAGGAACTAGAAATGAAAAAGTGGGTATTTATTTCTCTTTTTATATTATGTACAGTCTGTGTAGGCTTTTATATATCACCATTATTTCAAAAGGATATCGATGTTAAAATTGCAGAAAAAGATAATAAGGTAAAATCGGCGAATATTGAAAAGGTAGAGGTTACAAAAGAAGAGATTTATAAGGGAAATCTATTATTAGTTAATAAAGATTACCCAGTTAAAAAAGATAGTATTAGGTCCGACATTATAAATGTAAATCACAATAGTGAATTAGTAAGAGGTTATGTGGTATTTGATAGAAATCTTCGTTTAGCAAAGGATATTGTAAAAAAGTTTTTAAACGTTGTCGATGCAGCTGGCAAAGATGGAGTACAGCATTTCTTAATGAGTAGCGGGTATCGAGATTTTAAAGAACAAAGTAAATTATATAAAGAAATGGGATCCGATTATGCACTTCCAGCAGGATACAGTGAACATAATTTAGGGTTATCACTCGATGTAGGGTCTACTCAGAAGAAAATGGAGAAGGCTCCTGAAGGAAAATGGATTGAAGAGAACGTCTGGAAATATGGATTTGTTTTACGTTATCCGAAAAATAAAAGTAATATTACGGGTATTCAATATGAGCCATGGCATATACGCTATGTAGGCTTACCTCATAGTGCGATTATGCAAAAAGAGAAAATTACATTAGAGGAATACTTGGACTTTCTAAAAGAGAAAAAAGAGATCTCAACGGATGTGGAAGGTAAGAAATATACGGTTTCTTATTATAAAGTTTCAGATCGTATGAACGTGAATGTTCCGGTGAATAAGCAGTATGAAATCTCGGGGAACAATATGGACGGGGTTATTGTGACGGTTCAGGAATAGGTGTTTCTTTGAAGTAAAGTTTGATTCTCCCATGATAACGTTTTGTAATGGGAGAATCAAACTAGAGGAACAGGTACAATTTTTAATAATAGAAAAAGTAATCTTTATATGAAGAATATTTTAATTAACATCTTCTCAACGGCTTTCATTCAGAGTAAAAAAGGTTGGAGCCTCATCAATATTCTTCAGCCATATATATTCTTGACCATGTAAACCATCCTTCACCCAGACATCACCTTTATATACATTTGTCTTCTTACGAAACCAAGTAAGATAAGATCCAACAACTTGAGGATCTTCATCAAGTTCATTCTTTTTTGGGGAGGAGATTTGTTTTTGTTCTTCTGTTTTTATATTAATAATATAAAGCGTTGTGATCATCGGCGGAACAGGCCCTTCCGTCCATTCTTTGTTCTCCTTTGCACGAGCCACAATCACTTTGTCTGGTGAGAACCATTCCAAATCAAGGTCTACATAACCTACAGGTGTGTATTCCTTTTGTTGCTTTGATGTCAGTATATCTGCAACTGTGGTTTTCTTATTTTCAACAAAAAATCTTCCTTCTCCTGAAATATAGGCCAGTTGATTGGCTGATGGAGCCCACTTTATCCAATCTTTGAATCCTAGCATTTCACCAATCGCTTGAAAGTGTTTCCCTTTTGATGAGATAACACATAACGTATTGCTATCCATTGACAAGGAAGCAGTAGGAGTGGCCAAAAAGCTAACCCACTTTCCATCAGAACTCCACTTAAAATAGTTAGTACCAATCGCAAATAAATCAGTTTCATTTGTTTGAATCGTATAAAAAGGTGTTATTTTATCTTTAGCAAGATTTGCATCTACTTGAATTCTATAAAGTGGGATTGGACCCCATCCAGTAGGACGCAAGCAGGAGTGTGAGGAAACGATAAATTCTTTTCCGTTCGGGAACCATTCGAAATCACTGATCCCAAGTGATACATTTTCAAACCCTTGTGGGCGACCATTCTTTATTTTTGTAACGTTTAATACACCTTGATCAGTGTAGGCCAATTGATTTTTGTTAGGAGCCCATTTAAAGTCAGAGGTTACGACCTGTACATAAGGCTGATAGCTTATTTTCTCCTTAGTATCATAAATGAATAGGTTAGATTTTTCCCCCTTTTCATCACTATCAATATAACCAAGAAACCTACCATCATACGACCATTTTGGAGAATACACATATTGATTCTTTGTGATTTGTATTTCTTGATTTCTTTTTTTAATCCATAGCTGATGGTCACGAATAAATGCAGCAGTGAGTGGTGGGGCATCTGCGCTAACCGTCATTGGTAAATACAAAGTGATTAAGATTATAAATAATAAAATTCGAAATCCCAAGGACATCCCTCCTGCTTATAGGTTGTCCTGATATTTACTGGGAACTCTCACCAAAATGTTGATTTTAATTTATAATCTTCTTTAACAGAACGAAACAATTTACATTTAAACATTATAACGTTATATTTACTTTTCGTTTTTTTCGTGCTACTCTAAATATGAGAAAGAGATATAAAAATGAAACTTTAATGTAAGCGTATTCTTATGGCTTCTTATAGAAAAGGGTGGAAATACAATGACAGAACGATTCGTGCTACGTAATGTGAAACGTGTGAACGGGGAAGAGATTGACATTGTAGTTGAAAATAATAAAATCGCACAGATGACGAAAGCTGGTTTTGGCGAAGGTGGAAAGGTTCTTGATTACGCAGGTACTTACGTATCGAGTGGATGGATTGATTTGCACGTTCATGCTTTTCCAGAGTTTGATCCGTATGGCGATGAGGTGGATAAAATTGGCGTTAAGCAAGGGGTAACGACAATTGTTGATGCGGGAAGCTGCGGAGCTGATCGCATTGCGGATTTAGTATTAAGTAGAGAGCAGGCAAAAACGAATTTATTTGCCTTTTTAAATATTTCTCGCATCGGTTTGAAACGAATTGATGAATTATCCAATATGGAATGGATAGATAAAGAGAAAGTAATAGATGCAGTAGAAAAGTATAAAGATGTAATCGTTGGGTTAAAAGCGAGAATGAGTAAAAGTGTTGTTTGTGATAGCGGAATTGAACCGCTGCACGTGGCTCGCTCGTTATCTAGCGAAACATCATTACCAATTATGGTACATATCGGTTCAGCGCCTCCACGTATAGAGGAAGTCGTACCACTTCTAGAAAAAGATGATGTGATTACACATTACTTAAACGGGAAAGAAAATAATTTATTTGATGAAGAAGGAAAACCGCTACCAGTGTTAATCGATGCAGTGAATCGCGGCGTGCATTTAGATGTTGGGCATGGTAATGCTAGCTTTTCTTTTAAAGTAGCAGAGGCAGCGAAGCGTCACGGTATTGCCTTTAATACAATTAGTACAGATATTTACCGGAAGAACCGTATACATGGTCCAGTTTATAGTATGGCTAACGTTCTTTCGAAATTCCTTTACTTAGGTTACACGCTTGAAGAAGTAATTGATGCGGTTACGAAAAATGCGGCAGAGTGGCTGAAAAAACCAGAGCTTGGCCGCATTCAAGAAGGGGATATTGCGAACTTAACTTTGTTTACGGTTAAAGATGAACCGATTACGTTAATTGATTCAGAAGGGGATCAGCGCATTGCTGAAAGAAGAATTGATACGAAAGGGGTTGTAATCAATGGGGCATTCATTGAATGCTAAGTATGGATTAAAACGTGTAATTAATGCGAGCGGCAGAATGAGTATTTTAGGTGTATCCGCTCCGACAAATACAGTCATGGATGCGATGAAACATGGCGGACAAAATTATGTAGAGATTGCAGATTTAGTAGATAAAGCGGGAGACCATATTGCTAGCATTCTAGATTCAGAGGCAGCAGTTGTTGTGAACTCAGCATCGAGCGGAATTGCGCTTTCTATCGCTGGTATTGTGACAGGAGGAAATCGTCGTAAAAGTGAACGGCTTCATCAAGAGGTTATTGTGAAAAATGAAGTGATCATGCTGAAAGGTCATAACGTACAATACGGTGCTCCTGTTGAAACGATGATTTATTTAGGCGGCGGTAAGCTCGTTGAAGTAGGTTACGCAAATGAAGGGAAAGCAGAGCATATTGAAGATGGGATTGGTGAAAATACAGCAGCTATTCTTTATGTAAAATCCCATCATGCAGTGCAAAAAAATATGATTTCTGTTGAAGAAGCATGGGAAGTTGCACAGCGAAATAATGTACCACTTATCGTTGATGCGGCAGCTGAAGAAGACATTCAAAAATATGTGAAGTATTCAGATCTAGCAATTTATAGCGGTTCAAAGGCGATTGAAGGACCTACTTCTGGTATTGTTGGCGGTAAACGAAAATATATTGAATGGCTAAAGGTGCAATTACATTGCATCGGAAGAAGTATGAAAGTTGGGAAAGAGACGACTTTCGGTTTACTTCAAGCACTGGATGAATACGGAGTGAAAGAAGATAAGAGTGAACAAGAAAAAGAATTGTTGCAAGTACTTATGCCGCTGAAAGAGTTAAACGGTGTAAATGTAACAATCGTTCAAGATGAAGCTGGAAGAGCAATTTTTAGAGCACGTATCCATATTAACGAGAACGAATTAAATAAAACTGCAAAAGATGTTGTGACCGCGTTACGCGAAGGGGAAATCGCAATTTACACACGTGATTACGGAGTAAGACAAGGGTTCTTTGATATTGATCCACGTCCACTTCAAGGTGATGATATACATGTGATTGAAGAAAAAATGAGAGAAATTGTAGGGGGAAACTAAAATGACAAACATTCAAAAACGTTTTTATAAAGGCCGCGTGGCATTAAATGTATTAGCGAACAATATCCGAAATGCGAAAGACATTTTTGAAGCAGCAGAAGGTTATGTAGTAGTCGGCGTTTTATCAAAAGATTATCCGACAGTAGAAGAAGCAGTTACAGCGATGAAAGCATACGGAAAAGAAATTGATGACGCTGTATCAATCGGACTAGGTGCTGGAGATAATCGTCAAGCGGCGGTTGTAGCTGAAATTGCGAAGTATTATCCTGGTAGTCATATTAACCAAGTGTTCCCTTCAGTTGGGGCAACGCGCGCAAATCTTGGCGGAAAAGATAGCTGGATTAATAGTTTAGTATCACCAACAGGGAAAGTAGGTTACGTAAATATTTCTACTGGGCCAATAAGTGCGGCTGGAGAAGAAAAGGCGATCGTTCCAATTAAAACAGCGATCGCACTTGTACGTGATATGGGCGGAAATTCATTGAAATACTTCCCGATGAAAGGTTTGGCTCATGAAGAAGAATATCGCGCAGTTGCGAAAGCTTGTGCGGAAGAAGGATTCGCATTAGAGCCAACAGGCGGAATTGATAAAGAGAACTTTGAAACAATTGTACGTATTGCGCTTGAAGCAAACGTAGAGCAAGTTATCCCGCATGTGTACTCTTCTATTATTGATAAAGAAACTGGCAATACGAAAGTAGAAGATGTTTGCGAACTATTAGCGGTAGTGAAGAAGTTAGTTGATCAATATGCGTAAGAAAATTACAGCGTTCGGCGAAGTAATGATGCGCCTGCAAGTACCAGGATATGAATTGTTGTCGCAAGCTAATACGCTAAATTATTCTTTTTCAGGTACAGGTGTGAACGTTGCAGCCGCACTTTCTCATCTAGGGCATGAAGGTTTTCTTATTTCAACTTTACCTGAAAATTCAGTTGGAGATGCAGCGGTATCGCACATTCAAAAACTAGGGATTCAAGCACCGTTTATTTCAAGAGGCGGTAAATATGTTGGTATGTACTTTTTAGAAAATGGATTTGGCGCACGTGCAAGCCGCGTTACGTATTCCAATCGTTTAGAAAGTAGTTTCAACACAGCATCTGAAGAGATGTACCAATTTGAAGAAATCGCCAAGGAGATTGATATCGTTCATTTTTGCGGAATTACACTTGCGATGAATGATACTGTGCGTCATCATATGAAGTCTTTAGCGAAAGCAGTTAAGGCAAACGGAGGTACTGTTGTTTTTGATTGCAACTATCGTCCATCGCTTTGGGGAGAAGATGGGTATGAACAGGCGAAACCTCATTATGAAGAAATGCTAGGGCTAGCTGATATTGTAATGATGAACGAAAAAGATGCAATGTTCGTTCTTGGAATGAAAACAGAAGAGACAGAGCGAGAAGCACAACTTGTTGACCTTATTCCAAAAGTGGCTGAAATATATCATATCGCTACAATTGCTGGTACTCATCGATCTATTAATAGTGATAATACACACTCACTTCGCGGATTCATATGTAAAAATGGAGCGTTCACTTTTGCAAAAACACTTACGTTTTCTGTGTATGATAGAATAGGTGCTGGAGATGCTTATACGAGCGGAATTATTCATGGCGAGATAGAAGAGTTTGCACCAGAGAAAGCTGTTTCATTTGCGTCAGCAGCTGGAATGCTTGCACATACAATCGTCGGTGATACGCCAATGTCATCAGAGAATGATATACTTCGGGCAATGACGGCATCAGTAGGTGATGTAGAAAGGTAGTGGGTGTAACGGTGAACGTAACGAGAAAAAAAGGACCATTATATTTACAAATTAAAAATATTATTCGTGATCGAATATTACATGGCGTATATGCCATTCATACGAATATTCCTTCTGAACCACAATTAGAAGAAGAGTTCAAAGTGAGTAAAATTACAGTGCGAAACGCAATTAAAGAACTCGCTCAAGAAGGATATTTAGAAAAGAAAAGCGGTAAAGGAACGAAAGTCATTCGTAATACTTCTGCGACAAAACTTTCAAAAGGTAAAAAATTTACAGAAGTGTTAGTGGAAGAAGGCTATAAAGTACAAAAGAAATTGTTAAAGGCAGAAGTAGTACATAATGAAGAAGGATCAGTGCCATTTCGTTTATTTGGCAAAGAGAGTTTCAGAATCGAGCGTCTATACGCTTTAAATGATGCCCCGTACATTCATTATACGCACTATTTTTCAGCGCGAATGGCAAGTACAGACTTATCGGACTTTGATTTACAATCGCTTTATGATTTAGTCGAGGACCGAGGTATACATTTAGAAAACTTCAGAGATGAATTCGCTGTTGGATTTGCACCTAGTTTCGTTGCGGAATATTTAGGTGAAAAAGAAGGGACAGCATTATTAAAACGTATGCGCTATTCTTACGATGAAGTTGGCGAAGTAATTGAATATAGTGAAGGCTACTACAATACGGAAATGCAGCATTATGTAGTTAATTATGATATATAGAAAGTGAAGAGGGAGGAGAATACTCCCTCTTTTTTTATGAAAATAATCCGTATCAAGAGAGATAGGGAATGGATATATACGTATTAATTTTCACTTTAACTGAACATATTTACTAAAAGAAAGAAGGTACCTAATTAAAGGTATCTTCTTTTTCTTTTGCAGCCCATTTCTCAAAACAAGCCCGTTTTTAGGAATGCCAAGCTTCCTATTTGCCCTGAAAACATAATATAAATGGAATCCCCTCATTTAGAGCAAGGTGAACTTGTTATGAATGATACTAAAGGAGGAATAGAGTAATGAGCGAAAAGTGTGAACACAGACATGATGATTGCGACCGTAGACGTGGCTGCGGAGGCGGTTTTGCGCTTCTAATCGTATTGTTTATTTTATTAATCATTATCGGTGCTAGCTGCTTCGGCGGAGGCGGTGGTTGTGGTTACGGCGGTTATGGTGGCTATGGCGGCGGCTATGGTGGCTACTGCTAATTATTAAAAACTATTGAAAATGGCCTTGTGCAATACGCACAAGGCCATTTTATTCATGTTCTAATATGCTGTGATAATTTATTGATGTAAAGAGAACGGATTAAGAAGAAGAAAATAATCTCGATAATCCCGAACAAAGTAAGTATAATCACTAATTCTTTTAATAAAGAGAAAGAAAACATGCTTTGTAAAAACTGAATCGCAAATATTGTATGAATACCAGCAACGATATAAGGAATGAAAAATAAAATCCCTAATTGAATTGTTGCAGAACGAAACATTTCTGATTCTGTTAAGCCGAGTTTTGTAATTGTAATGTACTTTTGTTTTTCAGTCGTTAAGTCGTTATACATACGGAAGTATAAAACACTGGCTGCCCCGATAAAGAAAATAAAGCCGAGAAATGTCCAAATAAAGAAAGTAGCAATTGAATTTCCTTTACTGTAGTTTAGATCATCAGCAGCTGTATAAATATCAAATGGGGCGTTAGGAGCCAATTCTGGATCTTTATATGCCTTATAGAAGCTATCCGTATCATTTCTAATATGTTTTAACATATTTTTCGTCGGAACAATTGCATTTTCCCAGTTTTCAACGAAGTAGTTATAAACTATGGTCGTTTCAATATGAGGAATCATATTATCAAATACATAATCTTGTACAACAATTATATGTGGGAAAAGAAAGGATGGTTCGATCCCTTTATTAATAAATCCTTTAATATGAAATTCCTTTTTATTAGATCCGAGTGTAATTGTATTTTGTTTTGCAAATGGATTTGATACAAGATTTAAGAGTTCTGGCGAGTACCGAGAAATAATATAAACTTGTGTAGAATCAAGGGTTATTTCCGGTCTCTTTAATTGTTTCGCAAGTGTGTTATAGTCACTCATTTTCATAAGAGTAATGTCTTCTTTTAAAGCGGTATCTTTTAACATTGTAACCTTATGCTTATTGTATTGAAAATTAGCATTTGTAAGCTCCGTTTCAATTGTAGCAATGTGCTTTTGTTCAAATGGATTTTCACCTTTGGACGTATATGTGAAGGGGAAAGGATATTGTTCTACTATCGATGCTTTCGTATTATTATTAGCAGCAAATAACCCGGTAATAATTGTAAATGCAAGTGCTGACAACATAGAAACGATAAAGAGCACATTAATATTACTACGCGTACGGCTAGCTAAATCTGAAATCCATAACATGTTTATTTGTTTCATATAAAACTTTCTCCGCTTTTTTAAAATAAAAATAAGGAGAAGAAATGTTTGTGAAAAGAATAAATATGTGCCGACTATTACGAGCGGTAAAATAGATAAAATAATAAGGTATACAGAGCCGTTTTGTGCATTTTTTTCTGTTACGTAGCCTTGTGGATAACCGGCGATATAATAGCACAGCCCTAAACAAATTAAGGCAAATAATGAAATGAGTATAGACGGCCTTTTTTCGTCTTTTTCCTTTTTATTATTTTTAATTAATCGAGTTGTTTTCCGAGTGCGAATGAACATCGGTGTAAATGTAGAAACGATGAAAAATAAAATAATAAAAGTTACTGTTGTAACGATAATAGCTTCTGTTGGCCAATATAAATAGAGGCCTTTTGCATTTGTTAATTTAGAAGTAACGAGTAAGAAAAAGTTAGAAAATACAAGACCGCCTTGAATACCTGCAAAGATAGCGAGCATTCCGATTATCATGTTTTCAGTAAACAAAAGACGCTTTAATTGTTTTTGAGATATACCGAGAACAGTTAAAATGCCAAATTGTTGTTTCCGTACATTTAAAAATGTTCCGATAGAATATAAGAGAAAGAAGAACGAGAACAAAACGATAACAAACTGTGCCATGCCAGCTAAGTTCATGAGTGGATCTCGTTCTTGTAATTTATTCATAATTTGTAATCGCGGATGATATGCGTATACAGTAAATGAAAAGAAAACCATGATAGAAAACGCACTACTTACAAAATAAGCGAAATATGCTTTAGAATTACGTGAGACATTTTTAAATGCAAACTGCCAAAACGTCATCCACGTCTTCCTCCTAATAATGCTAAAACATCTAATATTTCTTGATAAAACTTCTCGCGATATAATCCGCGGTGTAATTCGTTGTAAAGCCCACCATCTTTAATGAAAATAACTCGGTTACAATAACTTGCTGCAAACGGATCGTGAGTAACCATTAAAATTGTTGCATCTTCTTCTTTATTTAATTTCGTAAATAATTCCATTACATCAATTGCCGCTTTCGAATCTAAGTTTCCTGTCGGTTCATCCGCAAGTAGAAGTGATGGGTGATGAATAACAGCACGTGCTACTGCGGTACGTTGTGCTTGTCCTCCAGAAACTTCAAAAATACGCTTGTCCAAAATATGATCAATTCCAAGTTTTGTTGAAATGTTATCGAGCTTCTCGTCCATTTCTTTCAAAGGGACATTATCTAACGTTAAAGGCAGCACGATATTTTCACCGATTGTTAGTGTATCTAATAGGTTAAAGTTTTGGAAAACAAATCCTAACTCTTGGCGACGGAAAATAGCAAGCTTCTCTCTGCGGAACGTGTGCGGTTGTTTTCCATTAATAATGACTTCACCAGAAGTAGGTGAATCAATTGTAGAGATAACGTTTAAAAATGTAGATTTCCCGCTTCCAGACGGCCCCATAATTGCAACGAATTCACCTTTATCTACGTGTAAATTTATATTTTTTAAAGCAGTATGAGGGACTTTTCCTTCATACACTTTTGAGACGTTTTTTATGTGTAATACTTCTTCCATAATAATCACCTTTCTATTTTTAAAACTTAATATGTTGTGATAATTTTTGCATATAAAAGGAACGAATTAAAAGGAAAAAGAGAATTTCAACCGTTCCAAAGATTACAAGTACAACTGTAATCTCAGCGAATAATGAGAGATTTAATATTTCTTGCAACATCTTTGTCGCAAACATCGTATGGATCGATGCCATAATGTATGGAACAAAGAATAAGATAGCAAGTTGAATTGTCGCTGAACGCTTCATCTCGGCTTCTGTTAAGCCGATTTTCGTAATCGTTATATACTTTTCTTGCTCAGTTGTTAAATCTGTATACATTCGGAAGTAAAGAACACTGCCAGCACCGATAAAGAAAATAACGCCAAGGAAAGTTCCGATTAAGAAAAAGGAAGCAATATTTAGTTTCGTGTTGTATAAAGAGTCACTTGCTTCACTTGCGTGGAACGGTGGATGTTCTGCTTGAATCGTCGCATTGTCGTTAGCGATTTTTGTTATAAATGCTGAACCAATATTATATGCTTTTTCCCAATCCAGAACTTTGAAGCTATATACACTCATTTGTTTCGAAATAGATGATAATGCTTCTACATTCTCATCAGATAGTACGATTAATTGAGGTACTAAGCCAATTGGGAACGGGCTATAACTTGTATAGTCTTTCACCTGCAATTGTAAAGAGTTTTGAGTAAGTGTAAGAGTGTTTTTCTTTTCCTTATTATGAAGCGTTCCAATGACTTGAGCATCTAAATCTTTAATTAAGATATAAGACTCGTCTTTATTCACTGTGAGAGTTTCCCAATTTAATGCCTTAGCCAGTATATTATAGTCACTTTGTTTAATGGCATAATAGAGCTGCGGGCTTTCTTCCGCCGAAGATACTTCATATATATCCGTTTTAAATTTTGTATAAGTAAAGTGCTCTTCATTAAATTTTTGCTCTAACCAGTTTAAATGTTGATCAGCTAACGTATTTTCAGTATGAGATAAATACGTAAACGGGAAAGGGTTTTGCCTAATTTCCTCAAACTTTGTAAATTTCCCGAACCCATATAAGAATGTAATCATTGTAAAAGCGAGCGTTGATAGCATCGCTACAATAAAGAGCATGTTAATATTCGTTCGAATACGAGTTGCTAAATCGGAAATCCAAAGCATATTAATACGTTTCATATAAAATTTTCTTCTTGTCTTTAATATGCGAATGAGCAAGAAGCTAATTTGTGAGAAGAAGAAGTATGTTCCGGCTGCAATAAGCGATGGAATGACAAATATACTAGAGACGACATACAAAAGCCCAATGATGTCACCTAACGACATAAAATACAGAGGATTTGCGGCTAACGCATACCCAGATATTAAACATATCGCACCGAATAAAGAAACGAGTACGGATGCTTTTTTTTCTTTATGTTGTTTTCCTGATTTTAAAAGTCGTACAGCTTTTCTCGTACGGATGAGCATTGGTGTAAAGGAAGATACCAGAATAAAGAGACCGAGAAAGGTTATAGTCGTTAAAACAATGGCACTTGTCGGCCAATATAAATATAAACCAGGTACATGTGTAATTTTGGCGGTAACTAATAAAAAGAACTGTGAAAAGACAAGTCCGAGTTGAATTCCAAAAAATATAGAAAGAATGCCAATTAACATATTTTCTAAAAAGACGAGCCTTTTTAATTGTTGTTGAGAGATGCCAAGTACTGTTAAAATTCCAAACTGTTTTTTTCGTACTTTTAAAAACGTACCAATCGAATATAGTAAAAAGAAAAATGAAAAAAACGCAATGACAACTTCTGAAATTGTCATTAATATGTTCAGAGCATAATTCACGTCTGTCATATGCAATTTAGGATGAAATAAATAAACCGCAAATGAGAAAAAAATAGCAATGGAAAACGCACTGCTTACAAAATAGGCGAAATAAGCTCTGGCGTTCCGTGTTACGTTTTTAAAGGCAAACTGCCAAAATGTCATTCACCTGAACCTCCTAATAGAGTGAAGAGGAAAAGGATATAAGAGATACCCTTTTCCTGTACTAATATATTCATAAAACTTAACCATTTGTATACTCTGATAACTTTTGCATGTAAAAGGAACGAATGAATAAAAAAAAGACGATTTCAACTATGCCAAAAATAATAAGAACGGCTGAAATTTCTTTGAATAGTGATAAATCAATTACATCTTGAAGCATTTTTGTTGCGAACATTGTATGAATGGATGCCATAACATATGGAACGAAAAATAAAATGCTAAGTTGAATGGTTGCAGATCGTTTCATCTCTGCATTTGTTACACCAATTTTTGAAATTGCTACATATTTTTCTTGTTCGTTTGTTAAATCTGTATACATTCTGAAGTAAAGAACGCTACCTGCTCCAATAAAGAAAATGACACCTAAGAATGTCCCGATTAGGAAGTATGCAGCACTTCCTGATGTGATTCTATATAATGAGTCTGCTGATTCATAGGAGCGTATAAGGGGGCCTTCGTATTGGAATTCCTGTCGATCTTTTTGTATTTTTTTCATAAAATCATTAGCAATTTCATACGTTTTTTCCCAGTTTTGTACGTTATAATTGTACGCTGATACATGCTTTGTTGTACTTGGTAAGTTATTTACAACAACATCAGGTAAAATTAAAGTTTGATATGAAAAGTTAGATGGAATGGCCCCTGCTTGTTCATAGCCCTTTACTTGTAATATCGTATTTGTGCTAGAAAGTGTAATGGATTTTCTATTGAAGCTTGGATCAAATTGGCTGAATAAGGTGAAATAAGCGCTGCCGCTTAAGACATATGCTTCGTTATCGCTCATGAATAGTTGTTTCATTCGCAGGGAAGCTGCAAGTTTATTATAGTCACTTTGTTTCATTGCATAGATGTCATTGTAAGTCGTTATACCTGCATCTTCTTTCAGTGGTGTTTCATATAAATCAGCTTCTATCTTTTTATAAGAGAAATTTTCTTTTTGTAACTGCTGTTCAAGCCAAGTTAAATGCTTGTTAGCAAAAGGATTTGCGTCATATGAAAAATAAGAAAATGGAAAAGGTGAACTTCTCGTAACATCTAGCTTTGTAAACTTTCCAAATCCATATAGAAATGTAATCATTGTGAAGGCTACTGTAGATAGCATCGCTACAATAAAAAGCATATTAATATTTGTTCGAATACGACTTGCTAAATCAGAAATCCAAAGCATATTAATCCGTTTCATATAAAAACTTCTTCTTTTCTTTAAAATATAAATAAGTAAGAAACTAATTTGAGAAAAGAAAAAATATGTCCCAATTGTAACAAGTGCTGGAATCACAAAAATACTTGAAACCATATATATAACGCCTACTTGCGGGTTTACTGAGAAGAAATATTTAGGATTTACAGCTAAAATATAACCACCTAATAAACAGATAGCACCAAATAGAGAAATTAATATGGATGGTTTTCTTTCTTTTTGTTTTACATTGTTTGTTTTTAAAAGGTGCAATGCTTTTTTTGTTCGAATAAGCATTGGTGTGAATGCAGATACAGCGATAAAGAGACCAAGAAACACAATCGTTGTTAAAATGAAAGCATTCGTAGGTATATATAAATATATCCCTGGTACGTGCGTAATTTTCGCCGTCACTAATAAGAAAAATTGCGAAAAGACAAGCCCAAACTGCATACCAAAAAAGATAGATAAAATACCAATTAACATATTTTCCGTAAAAACGAGACGATGTAATTGCTTTTTCGATATACCTAAAACGGCTAAAATACCAAATTGTTTTTTACGAACTTTTAAAAACGATCCGATTGAATATAGTAAAAAGAAGAAAGAGAACAGTACAATGACAACTTCTGAAAAAATCATTAATCCTGAAATTTCAGAGATCATACTGAAATTTTGTAATTTCGGATGAAATAAATAAACAGCAAACGAAAAGAAAACAGCAATGGAAAAGGAACTGCTTAAAAAATAGGCAAAATAAGCTCTTGAGTTGCGCGTTACATTTTTAAATGCAAATTGCCAAAATGTCATAATATGTACCTCCCGTTAGAAGGCCAATATGCAGTTTTATTGCAAAAAATGTATGAGAGTATATTCTCATACATTTTGCTAGCATATGTTCCGATCATGCTTTGGTCACCTTCTCCGTATTTTCTGCTTGATTGTTTGCAGCGTTGTGGAAGATGATTTTAATCGTCGTTCCTTTACCAACTTCAGAGTCTAGTTTTACAGAATGACCTAAATAATCACAAATTTTACTTACGATATAAAGTCCCATACCAGTAGATTCTCCGAATGTACGACCATTTTTCCCAGTGTAAAATGGTTCAAATACTCTTCGAACATCTTCTTGCGGAATACCAACGCCCTCATCACGAACTTCCAAAATGATATCTTTTCCATTTCGATAAGCTGATAAGAAAACTTTCTTTCCGCGTTCACCAGAATAACGAACAGCATTTGTCATTAACTGATAAATGATGAACTTTAGCCATTTCGCATCAGAAGCAACTTTTAAATCTGAATGAACTTCTAAAACAGGGAAGACCCCGTTTCGAATGAATAGTTCTTTTAATCCGTTAATATTTTTTGTTACAGCATCTTTTAATGAAACGGTCTCAACATGGAAGTCTTCATGGAAGTTGTTTAACCTTGCCATGTATAAAGCCATATCGAGTCCTTGATTTAGTCGCTCTAACTCTTTTTTAAATTGCGGGATTAAATGTTCATCTTCCATTTCAAGCACCATAAGTTGCATAACAGAAACGGGCGTTTTCATTTGATGTACCCAGTGGTTAATAAATAATTGGTGTTCTTGCTGTTTTACTTCAAATGTTTGTAGGTCTTTTTGGAATAGACGATATTGCGTACGAACGAGCTCGTTTACACCGTGGGGCATAGGAGCAGTCGCTCTTTCAATAAACGCATCTTCCATTTTCTCTGGTGGTTCACTTAATCTGTGGTACATTCTACGATTACGAACGTAACGATAAGCGAGGAAACAGATGAATAAATATAAGCTTAAAACGATGAAGTAAAACTTATTATTTTGAAATCCATCTACTGCATCATAGAGAACGAAAATGATTCCGAAGTTTAATACATATAGTAGAAAAAATGCAAAATGATCACGTAAAAATAGCTTCATGCTTATTCACTCCAAGTTGTGTTAAAACGATATCCAAGTCCACGTACTGTTTCAATAGAGTTCTCAATACCAAGCTCATTAAACTTTTTACGAAGACGCGTAATGTTTACGTTTAATGTATTTTCTTCAACGAAGCTCTCATCATCCCAAAGGGCAGCTAATAAATCTTCACGGCTTGCTGTACGAGGGAATTTAGATAATAGCATTTCTGCTAAAATAGCTTCTTTCTTTGTTAAAAGAACTTGCTCAGATCCGAAATGAATTTCTGGACGTTCAGGGAATAGTTTTAAACCTTCTACTTCAACGATACGTTCAGAAATATTTGGTGCATAATCACCATAAATACGGCGTAATTGACCTTTAATTTTTGCCATTACAACGTCATAGTGGAACGGTTTCGTAATGTAATCATCCGCGCCACTTTCAATCGCCATAATTTGTTCCATTTCACCAGCACGAGCTGAAATGAAAATAATTGGACAAGTAGATTCATGACGGATTTGACGGCACCAGTAGAAACCATCGAATTTCGGTAAGTTTACATCAAGTAAAACAAGATGTGGTTTCACGGCGTTAAACGATTCCATAATATCATCGAAGTTCTCCGCAACAACAGCATCATAGCCATATTTTTGAATGTGAGATTGTAGTAATGATGAAATATTTGGATCGTCTTCAACGATTAAAATTTTATACATATGTATATTCCTCCTAAAAAAAACAATTGTAGCTATAGTGTACCATGTGTTTCTCGTCTTTTCATTATGTTGAAATGAGAGCTATATAAATATAAAGATTTTAAAAATAACATAAAACCTATCTTTTTAGGGGAGAGAGAGGATCCAGCCATGCATAGAAGCGGTCAGAGCCTTTTTTGCCCCGTACGAAGTAAAAACAAAGAAATCAAATGAATAGGGTTTCCTGTTTGTTATATATAGCATAGCTGTGGCGTATTTATAGGTCAAAAGTGGAAAAAGTAAAAAGGGCCTTATATATTATTGACAATTAACTAAAATCATTTTAACATTTAGATAAATATCTAAATGTCTAATTATCGAAAGGAAGAAAGACATTGAATCAAGCATTCAAAGCATTAGCTGATCCAACAAGAAGAAAAATTTTAGACTTATTAAAAGAAGGCGATCTAACCGCTGGTGAAATTGCCGAACAATTCAATATGACGAAGCCAAGTATTTCTCATCACCTAAATGCGCTTAAAAATGCTGAACTTATCCAAGATGAAAAAAGAGGGCAATTCGTTATGTATTCTTTGAACACAACTGTATTTCAGGATTTATTGACTTGGGTGTTTACGTTTACGAATAAGGGGGAAGAGGGGAAATGAGGAAGCATCTTTTTGCAATTATATTGATTCTTATAACTGGTTTAGCTTGGGCATATGCTTGGCCGAATTTGCCTGACACGATGGCAATTCATTGGGGGACTGAAGGTGTGAATGGCTTTGCTTCCAAATTTAATGCAATGCTGTTGCTACTTGGGATTATGATTTTCACCTATTTTTTATTAACAATTACTCCTAAAATTGATCCTAAGAAAAAGAACTACGATAAGTTTTCTAGAAGTTATAAGATAATGAATTATAGCGTATTAGTAGTATTGTTTCTAGTAAACATGCTCGTGATTGGGGTAGGATTAGGTTATGACATTCCGATGAATAGTACACCATATATTCTTGTTGGTCTGTTATTTATAGTCATCGGCAACTATTTACCACAATGTAAGCCAAACTACTTCGTAGGTATAAAAACACCGTGGACGTTAAGTAATGAAGAAGTGTGGAGAAAGACGCATCGTTTTAGCGGAAAGGTGTTTGTTGTACTAGGAGTTATTATGATTTTAAGTGTTTTTGCACCTGCAGCATGGAAAGCTTTCTTAATGGCTGGAATTATTATTGGGGCGGTAGGATTAACGATGGGATATTCTTATGTGGCTTATAAGAAAGAGATAGGGTCTTAATAGAATAATATAGAATTTGTGTTGGCTGGAGTGATGTGAATATGTACCTTCATACCAACAATAAATTCATATGTTATTTATAAAAAGAAATAGTATAGAATGAGTGAATTAAAAACAGGGGAGTGCAGGAAAGGTGAAAAAACATCTTTTTGCAATTATATTAATTGTTACAACTTGTTTAGCTTGGGCGTTTGCTTGGCCTCATTTGCCGGATACAATCGCGACACATTGGAGTGGTGGTAAGGTAGATGGCTATTCTTCTAAACTTTACGGAATGATTTCTATGGTTGGAATTATGATTGCATTATATGTATTTCTAAATGTGATACCAAAGATTGATCCAAGGAAAGCAAATTACGAGAAATTTGCTAAAGCTTTTATGATGATGAATAACGGGATACTCCTGCTACTATTTGTAGGAAATATAGATATTATTACAAGTGGACTAGGATATAATTTATTCATTAATCGAGTTCCAGAATTATTAGTTGGTGTTTTATTTTTAGTGATGGGTAATTATTTACCGCAGTGTAAGCCTAATTTTTTCGTCGGGATGCGTAATCCTTGGACGTTAAGTAATGAAGAAGTATGGCGGAAAACACATCGATTTAGCGGAAAAGTATTTGTGGCTTTAGGACTTATTATGATTATAAGTGTTTTCGCTCCAGCTGATTGGAGATCTTATATGATGCTTGGGATTATAGTAGTTGCTGTCCTCATAACGAATTTATATTCCTACGTTTTATATAAAAAAGAAATGCAATTGTGAGCAATAAGCGATTGAATTATACTAGTCAAATTTTATATTTATAGTTTCTATGTGTTAAGAGATTTAAATACTCAGTGGGGATAATGAAAAAGCTCGCTGAGTAAATTTTTTGCTTTTAGGTCTGAAAATTCAGTTAAAAAGGATAGTTTGGGGGAAATCACATGTTAGAAATTATAAATTTTAGCAAGACATACAAAGGTGGCAAAAAAGCAGTAGATCATTTAAATATTACTGTTCAAGCAGGAGATATCTTTGGATTTATTGGGCATAACGGTGCGGGGAAGAGTACAACGATTAAGTCGTTAGTAGGAGTTATAGATTTTGAAGAGGGTGAAATTTTTGTTGATGGCCATTCAGTAAAAAAAGATCCGATTGCATGTAAGAAAGTAATGGCGTATATTCCCGATAATCCAGATTTATATGAGCAATTAACAGGAATTCAATATTTAAACTTTGTTGCGGATGTTTTTAAGGTGTCTGCAAAAGATCGGGAAAAGGAGATACAAAAGTATGGAGATGCTTTTGAGATTACACCGCACCTAGGTGATTTAATATCTTCTTATTCACATGGTATGAAACAAAAAGTGGCGATTATATCAGCGGTTTTGCATAAACCGAAATTATTAGTTTTAGATGAACCTTTCGTTGGTCTTGATCCAAAGGCAGCCGTAGTATTGAAAGGTATTATGAAGGAGCTTTGTGAAAAGGGAAGTGCGATTTTCTTTTCTACACATGTTTTAGATGTGGCGGAGAAGTTATGTAATAAAATAGCGATGATTAATAGAGGGAAATTAGCACTTTCAGGGGAAGTGAATTCTTTAATAAAGGAAGGATCATTGGAAGAGCTCTTTATGAAGGAGCTTGCTAATGAATACTAATAGTCTAGGTCTTTTGAAAATCCGGTTGATAACGCAGCTCGGTTTAAATACTTTTAAATACGAAAAAGATAAGAAAAAGAAGCAGAATAAGATTTTACTGTCAGCATCTATTGCCTTAGTTGGTGTCATGTTAATGCTATATTGCGGAGCCTCAGCATATGGGTTGGTGAAACTAGGAATAAGTGAAATTATCCCAGTTTATGCACTAGTTATTAGCAGTGTATTGACGTTGTTTTTCACTATATTTAAGGCAAATGGAGAAATTTTTGCTTTTAAGGACTACGATCTTTTAATGTCATTACCGATTCGTGTAAGTACTGTTATTACAAGTAGATTTTTGTATTTATATTTGCTGAATACGATCTTTTCAATCATAATCATGCTACCAATGGGAGTTGTTTATGGCATACATGAGAATCCATCAGTTTCTTTTTACTTTATGTGGTTCATCAGTATGTTTATAGCATCTTTAATTCCAACAACAATCGCAGCGGTCTTTGGAGCTGCGATTACGGCAATCGCTTCTAAATTTAAAAATACGAATAAAATAACTACGATTTTAAGTTTCATAGTAATTATTACATTCGGTTTCTTTATGCTAAAAAACGGAAATGCTCAATATAGCCTTAATGATATGAACGGGATTGGTGCAATTGTTTCGGAGCAATTAACTAAAGTTTACCCATTAGCTAACATGTTTCAAAAAGCAATTGTTCATGCTGATCTTGTAGCTTTCATCCTATTCGTTGGGATATCGGTTATTTGGTATTATCTTTTTGTAAAAATACTTTCGTTAAAATATAAGCAAATAAACACAGGGATTACCACTTATCATATGCTTTCAAATTATGAGATTAATGGTATGAGAAAAGAAAGTGTATTGGTCGCGTTGTATAAAAAAGAACTGAAACGTTTCTTTTCTTCTACAGTGTATGTCATAAATAGTGGAATGGGAGTTGTGATGGCGCTAGCTTTCGCGCTAGCTATAGTTGTAGTAGGACCAAGTCAATTAATAGCGTATCCAGGAATTGAGCCCCTGTTGCAAAAGGTTGCTCCATTTGCTATTGCAGCAGCGATTTCGATGACGTGTACAACATGTGTGTCATTGTCTTTAGAAGGAAAAAATGTATGGATTATAAAGTCATTGCCTATAGCGCCAAAGATAATTTATGACAGTAAAATTCTTATGAATCTTTCATTAAGTATACCTGCATCACTTATTAGTGCCGTATTACTGATAATAGGGTTAAAACTAGATGTTTGGAGTTCTTTTTTAATCGTCATAACACCGATAACATATTCATTCTTTTCGGCAGTATGGGGGATTTTTATTAATAATCGATTTGGTTATTATGATTGGGTATCAGAAACTCAAATAGTAAAACAAAGCATAGGATCGTTTGTCGGTATGTTTGGTGGCTTAATTACGGCTGTTATACCTGCCTTGTTAATTGGTACTGCTACGATCTCGAACTACAGAGTATTTACTTTTGTAGTTGTTATAGTGCTTGCGATTATTACTCTTTTCTTGTATAAGAACGAGTCGAGAAGAAGTATAAAATAAAAAGCTGCTTTTCCTTTAAAGAGGAAGAGCAGCTTCTTTATTTTGAAACAGTTTAGACCTTTATATTATTTCTTCAAAACAGGTACCCATATCTCGCTTCTGAAATTCGGCGAAGATACGTCTTTACTTTCATTCCACAATATTTCCGGTCCTTCCGCTAATTCATAGTTTGAAGAAGGGAACCATTCAGAATAAATACGCCCCCATACATTTTGTAACGCGTCAGGAAATGGACCGACAGCTTCAAAGATAGCCCATGTTGAAGCAGCGACTTCAAGTTGTTTAAATTGCTTCGGACAATCTTTGGTCGTAGTTACTCCAATATAGTGATCGAGTTCTCCTTTTTCCTCCATTCTTCCTTCAGAAAAATTCGTAGAAGCACTAATAATTCCTGTAGGTTCAATATTTGAAAGGGACTTTAACGTTTCAATGGCCCCCGGATCTAAACTTTTCCACATAGAAGTAATTTCTTCGTTTACGCCGTTAAAAACAATCGGTACTCGTTTTTGTATACCAATGATTCGAAATGGATCTTTTTCTTCAATTCGATAGTTCATTGCATTTCCTCCTTGAATGGATAGTTGGAAGGTCATTGGTGAATAAGCTTTCAAAGAACGAATTGTACTTCGAGCTTCTGAAGGCGTTATTCCGTGCAAATTTTGAAATGCACGTGTAAAAGAATCTGGTGAGTTGTATCCATATTTTATAGCGACATCAATGACTTTTGCATTGCTATCTTTTAGTTCAAAGGCAGCAAGCGTAAGACGTCTACAGCGAATATATTCTGATAGTGATATGCCAGCTAAAAAAGAAAACATTCTTTTGAAATGATATTCGGAGCAGAAAGCTATTTTTGCGACTTCTTTAAAATCAATTTCGTGTGTAAGGTTGTCTTCAATATGCTGCATTGCCGCATTCATATTTTTAAGTGAATCCATACTATGACCTCCTTTGTATATAGAATAGCAAGAATGAAATAGCTCCATCCGACATTTCATGCACAACTTTGTAGGGGGCATTTTTAACCTTACAAAAATGTAATGTTCCTGTAAGGAGAATGAATGGATGGCATGATATCCCAATGCTATAGTAACAAAGTACTTTCATTCAGTAGGTTAAATTTTTATGTCTTTACTTATGTGCCTTACATAACTGTCATGTTTGTGTAAGAAACATCGATAGTGGCAAGAGTAGAGAGTGTATATAGTTGAAAATAGAGAATAGAAGAAATGAGGGATGTCGAGATGAAAACAGTGTTAGAAGCAAAAAATATTGAAAAAGTATATGACACAGGTGGGAATAAATTTGCAGCTTTAAAAGGTATTAACTTACAAGTAAAAGAAGGTGAGTTCGTTGGAATTATGGGACCTTCTGGTTCTGGTAAGACGACTCTTTTAAATGTTCTTTCTACAATTGATAATGCGACGGACGGTGAAATTTTAATTGATGGAAAAGATATCGTGAAGATGAATGATGATAAGCTAGCTTTGTTCCGCCGCGATCATTTAGGTTTCATTTTCCAAGATTATAACTTATTAGATACGTTAACAGTGAAAGAGAATATTGCTTTACCTCTTGCGTTATCAAAAGTAAAGGCTAATGAAATTGATCGCCGTGTTCTTGAAATCTCCAAGAAATTCGGTATTGATCATATTTTAAGTCAGTTCCCATATCAAGTATCTGGTGGACAGAAGCAGCGCTGCGCGGCATCACGTGCAATCGTTACAAATCCGAGTATGATTTTCGGGGACGAGCCAACTGGAGCACTTGATTCAAAATCTGCAACAGATTTACTTGAAAGTATGAAGTCGTTAAATGAATATGATAACTCAACAATTTTAATGGTAACGCACGATGCTTTTGCGGCAAGTTACTGTAAACGAGTTATTTTCATTAAAGATGGTGAGTTATATAAAGAATTGCACCGCGGTGAATTAACACGTAAACAATTCTTCCAAAAAGTCGTTGACGTAATGTCTTCCATTTCTGGAGGTATGGCTGATGACCTTATCTAGCATTGCCCTCCGTAACATACAGCGGAACTTTAAAGACTACTTTGTATATTTTGCATCTATGATTTTTAGTATTGTAATTTACTTTACATTTAAAGCACTACAATATAATTCGCAAATGGAAAAAGCTGCGGAAGGTTCTAAAAAAATTAGCGGTGCGTTTCAAGTTTCAAGTGTCATGCTAATCATCTTCGTAGCGGTGTTCATTATATATTCGAACGGTTTCTTTACACGGAAGCGTAAAAAAGAAGTTGGGCTATATTCGTTACTAGGTATTCGAAAAAGACAGATCGGTAAAATGCTCTTTTATGAAAATATGTTAATGGGATTAATGTCTTTAATTATTGGGATTGCGATTGGTAGCGTTCTTTCAAAACTATTCCTTGAACTACTAGTAAGTATGATGGGGTTAAATTTAAATGTTCATTTTGAAGTACCGATGGCTGCAATTGTTGATACAGCAATTATTTTCTTTGTGATTATATTGTATACATCACTTCAAGGATATCGTTTAATTTATCGATTCAAGCTAATTGAACTTTTCCGCGCAGAACGCGAAGGAGAAGTAATGCCAAAAGGATCTGTAATTATGGCGTTAATTTCAATTTTCTTAATCGGTTCAGGTTATTTCTTAGCATTAATGTTCATGAAGGCAGTTAAGTATGCAGACTTTATGGCAGTTGCACTTTATATTTTACTTGCGACAGTATTAGGTACGTACTTACTATTTATGTTCTTTACAGTATTCGTATTAAAACGTTCAAGAAATAATAAATCATCGTTTTATAACGGTATGAATATGGTAACGACGTCACAGCTACTATATCGTATTAAAGGGAATGCAAAGTCACTTGCAACAATTTCTATTTTAAGTGCGGTAACATTAACAGCAGTTGGTACGTCAGTTACGATGTATTACAACACATTTACACAATCAAAAGCATTCGCGCCATACAGCTATTCTTATGAGAAAAAAGATGCAGAACTAGATAAGAAAGTAAATGCGATTTTTGCTGAAGAGAAAGAGAATCATCCTGTAAAAGATCAATTTGAAGTTGAGATGGTTCCTGTAAAAGGAAAGTTTGAAGGAGATAAAGTTGATTTCATCCTTAATATGAACTACAGTATCTCAGAGAAATATCAATTTATGTCTCAATCTGAATTTAATAAACTTGCTAAAAAAATCGATGCAGAAACAGTGAATGTAGCTGCTGGTGAAGCATTTATATATGATAGTTCTTATATTGAAGGGCATGAGTTTAGCCCTCAATATAAAGGAAATAAAGCGGTATTCCAAATTGGAAATGAAACGAAGAAATTAGCGATTCAAGGCGCAAATGATAATGCAATTACGAACTTAGGTGAACTAGTTGTTGTCGTTTCAGATGAAACATATGAACAAGCGAAGCAAGCATTTGGAACACGTGTTGTAAAAAATATTGATGTAAAAGATGAAAGAAACAGTAAAGTATTAACAGAAAAATTAACAAAAGTGATGCCAGCTGGTGAATCAGAAATGGTACCATCATTTAGAGATTTTTACACTGGTTTCCAAATGGGGCTTGAAGGAACTGGACTAATGATGTTCATCGGAATGTTCTTAGGACTTGTATTCTTACTAGCAACAGGTTCTATCATTTACTTTAAACAATTAACAGAAGCAAATGCTGATCGTGAGCGTTATGTTGTACTTCGTAAAGTCGGGGTAACGAAACAAGAAATGAAAAAAGCTATCGCAAAACAAGTAAGCTTTATCTTTGCGATTCCGTTAGTAATCGGAATTCTACACAGTTTGTTTGCATTAAAAGGTTTAGGGAACATACTACCATTTGAAATTATGATTCCGCTCCTAATTAGTATCGGAGTATACGGTGTCATTTATATCGGATATTACTTCTTAACAGTTCGTTCTTATTATAAGATTGTGAGCGCGAAGTAATAAAGGGGGCAGCTATCGCTATAAGCGGTAGCTGTTTTTTGATTTCTTCATAAAATCTTAAGAAATCTCCTCAATTTTTATTAAGAAACGATAGTTATACTTAAACACAAGTTAAAAACTATTGAACGAATGGGGAGAGATTTACATGCAACTCATAACATTCTTACATGAATTTATTAAACACCCGAAACATACTGGTGCGATTGCGCCAAGTTCAAAAATATTAGCAAAGAAAATGGTAGATGTAATTGATTTTAATAGAGCGAAGTGCATTGTGGAATTAGGTCCTGGTACAGGAGTCTTTACGAAAGAAATTATGAAGCGAAAGAAGAAGGAGACAATATTTCTTCTTATCGAAATTAATGAAGTGTTTTTTAAAGAGCTAAAGAGAAAATTTAAAGATGAGCAGAATGTCATTGTTGTACATGGTTCAGCTGAAAATATAAAGACGTATATGGAAGAGCTCAATATAGAATGCATTGATTACGTCTTATCAGGATTGCCTTTCACATCTTTACCAGAAGAGGTTTCAAAACGAATTTTAAACAACGCAATGGAAGCGATACATGAGAGTGGTGAATTCATTACATTTCAATATTCACTTGTAAAAAAAGGATTTATACAGCATTTCTTCCCTGAAATTACACTAGAAAAAGTTTGGTTTAATTTCCCGCCAGCCTACGTCTTTAGCTGTAAAAAAGAGCTAAGGGGAGCATATGCATAATGGCGCTACATGAATTAATATCATACATTGAGCAGTATGGTTATTGGGCACTATTTTTTTGTTTATGGCTTGGTATTATCGGTATGCCGATTCCAGATGAAATGATTGTAATGAGTGGTGGATTTGTATCTTCATTAGGCGTATTAAGTGTCATTCCTGCGTTTTTATTAACATATTTAGGCGTTGTATCTGGGCTTTCTTTAGGTTACATACTAGGGAAAATATTTGGCATAAAAGTACTTAAAAAATTGATGAAAAAGAAAAAGGCGAAGTACCTTTTAAAATCACAAGAGATAGTAGGGAAATATGGTCATTATGCATTAGTAATAAGTTATTTTATCCCCGTTGTGAGACATATCGTACCGTATTTAGTAGGAATGAATAACATGTCATTTAAAACGTATGCGATTTATTCATATGTAACAGGATTTGTTTGGACGTTAGTTTACTTTGTACTAGGCTCTATATTTGGAAAGCATATAGAAATGATAGTAACCCTTGTGACCGAGTATGGTATATATTTGGGTGGCATCGTTATCATAGTTTCTAGTATTTCTTATGTGTATATGCATAAGAAGAATGCAGTAGTGAGTGAAATAAAGCAACATTCATAGTTTGGTAAATGATGCTGGAGGAGATTTTGTGAGTAAAGAAACGATACTTATCGTGGACGATGAGAAGGAAATTAGAAAACTTATCGCCATCTATTTGAAGAATGAAGGCTACGAAGTATTACAAGCTGGAGATGGTGAAGAGGGGTTAGAAATAGTAAGGAAAAGAGACGTGCATCTAATTGTACTTGATATTATGATGCCGAAAATAGATGGTATTCATATGTGTATGAAAGTGAGAGAAATAGCGGAAATGCCCATTATTATGCTGTCGGCAAAAACGCAAGATATGGACAAGATTTTAGGGTTAACAACTGGAGCAGACGATTACGTAGCAAAACCATTTAATCCACTTGAACTCATTGCTCGTATTAAATCACAACTTCGGAGATATATGAAAATGAGCGGGGCAAGTGTAAAAGATGAAAATGTATTTGAAGTTGGGGATATAAAGATAAATATAGCAACGCGGCAGGTCATTATTGCAAATGAAGAGGTGAAATTGACACCGAGAGAGTTTGAGATATTAGAATTGCTTGCACGAAATCAAGGAATGGTATTAAATGCAGAACAAATTTATGAAAGAGTATGGAAAGAGCAAGCTTTCCAATCTGATAATACTGTGATGGTACATATTCGGAAAATACGTGAAAAGATAGAGGCAATTCCAAGGAAGCCTCGTTACATTAAAACAGTATGGGGAGTTGGCTACAAGATTGAGAAAGATATTTGAACCGATAATATGGATGAATCAAGGTTTTAAAAAAATGATAGGTAAAACAGTTAGTTATTTGCAAAAGAGTATACGTGTACAGCTAATTACTACATTTACTTTCTGTACGTTACTTGGTGTATTAGTAGGGTGGTCTTCATCTTCCTTTTTCGAGGATGCGAATAAAATTTCTATCATTGATTATGCATCAGGTATGGAAGCCATTGATGGACAGACACAAAGGCTTGTTGAAAGTATGACAGAAGAGGGTAAGGAAATTAATATACAAGAACTGCTTGATCAATTAAATCATCAAAATCAATTGAAGGTTTTAATAATAGATGAGAATGGGAAAGTCGTTTATAAAACAAAGGGAGCACCGGAAGAACAGATTAATCTTCATGAGACGATGCGTAATGTAATGGATTTTAAAATGGATCAAGTACGATATGTAGAAGCACAAAATTTAATTCAAGATAGAGCTGAACAAAAGCGTAAGGAGTTTACAACCTTTTATCCAGTTACTGTTAATACGAAAAATATGTATGTCATTGCAAGTGGTATACCACAAGGAAATGTAAAGTATGTAGTGAACGGTAGTAGTCCATTCCCATCTTTACTAGGGTTTATTACTTTTCTACTTTCTTTCTTTTATATAACGAAAAGGAAGATGAATCAGATTGAAGCAATGGCAGAAGGAGTAAGAGAGTTTTCGAAAGGGAACTTACAATATAAAATCAAACAGGCAGGTCAAGATGAAATAGGTGTATTAACTTCAAAGATTAATCAAATGGCAGAAAAACTTTTGGCTAATATAGAAAAAGAAAAACAAATAGAGAAACAAAAAAGTGAATTGATTACAAATGTATCACATGATTTAAGAACACCACTTACTTCTATTATGGGGTATTTACGCTTACTAGGTGATGCGAAATATGAAAATAAAGAACAGTATGATGAGTATATAAAAATTGCTTTTTCAAAATCAGAGCAGTTGAAGATGTTAATAGAGGATTTGTTTGAGTATACAAAACTAACAGATGAAAATATGGTGTTAGATTCACAAGAAGTGTGTATGAATGAACTACTTGATCAGTTAATAGAAGAGCTAGTACCACAAGCGGAGGAACATAATCTTTCATTCGTGAAAAAATTTCAGGAAGATCGTATATATGCCGTTGTGGACTCGGAAAAAATGGTGCGTGTGTTTGAAAACCTCTTAATAAATGCAATCAAATATAGTATAGAAAAGAGAGAAATTAAAGTTTCTATTCAAAGGGAAGAACGTCATATTAGAGTCTCAATAGCAAATCATAGTGAAGAATTTACAAAAAAAGAGTTAGAGAACTTGTTTGAGCGTTTTTATAAAAAAGATCAATCTAGAAGTAGAGCTGTAGAAGGTTCAGGCTTGGGGCTTGCAATTGCAAAAAGCATTGTTGAATTGCACAAAGGAGAAATTCGAGCAGAATATGAAAATGGGGTTATTCAATTTATTATCTTATTACCAATTTAATTAGAAGGGCATTAGAAATATCGGTTACCTTCTAATTAGGGAAGAATGAGTGATAGTGTTGCTATTGATTTAGAGAGAGGCTTATTCCATCATTCAGGTGGACTTTGACTAATAAAACAGAGAAGTGGAGAATCGAAAGTTATATGAAAAAATTAAGTGCGTTTATCGTATTGATTATAGTTGGAGTTACATTACTTGTAGTGAAAGGTGGACCGATTGTAGATCAACTCAATCCGTTTATTAAAGAAGATATTTATTATGCTGTTGTCGACAGTGATGGGGAATATGAAGCCAAAAGTAATGGTTTTGGTAGATGGAACTATAAATTTAAAGGATATGATGAATCTGGTAAAGAACAAAAAATTATGATGACTTCTTCAAAACATTTACGAATAGGAGCATATGTAAAGATTAAGTCTAAAGGGACTTATGGTATGAAATGGGAAGAAGTGCAAGTAGATGAAATACCTACTAAAGTAAAAGAGAAAGTAAAAATAAAACATAATTAGTTATAGAAATTATAAGTTGCATTCCATGGATAAAGTAACGAGCAAGTTTCTTGTGGCAGTATATGATGAATTTTAAATTTTTTATAAAGAAGATAAAGATTATCTGAACTTTATCTAAACTGCATTTCTTCTGTATACAACTACTAGTATTCTATATTGTGTAGATAAAAAATGGTAAGGAGTAACAGGATGACTATGCAGGTTTCTAAGAGGAAAATATTATTATTTCTTTCAATTATTCTTTTTGTTTTATTGATGATGTATGTATGTACGAATAATAGGCATGTACAAAATATTGTTCACAATATAGAAGACATTTATAAAGTATATAAAGAGAATCAATTATTGCAAGAAAAAATCGAGAACCAAGAATCGTTAAAGAGTAAAGTACAAATGTTAAGTGAGGAGAAAGAAAACCTTACTAAGCTTATCAACAAGACGAGAGAATTAAAGGAACAAGGAAAATATAATTTAATTCAAGCTACAGTAGTAAGACGTGTAGCAGAAGATTGGTATGGAAAAATCGCTCTTGATAGAGGGGTACAACATGGTGTAAAGGTTGATATGGCTGTTATGACGGTGAGTGGTCTTATTGGAAAGGTAGAGAGTGTAGATCAATTTACATCTATTGTGAAATTAATTACGAAAGATGAACGAACAAATCGTTTAGCAATCACTTTCCAAAATAACTCATCCATTTTAGGATTTGTTACAGGGTATGATAAGGAAAAACAAGCTCTTCGAATTGATAATATTCCATCAGATAAAGCGAAAGAAATAAAAATAGGTGATAGCATTATTACCTCTGAATTGAGCCAGAAAATACCACCTGGTCTTGAAGTAGCAGAGGTAATAAATCAAGAGCCGGATAAATATGGTCTTGCACATATTATTTATGCAAAACCAAAGGCGAATTTATATGATTTAGAAGATGTCATTTTAGTAGAACCTAAAGGATAGCAAAGAATAGTGTCTATTAAAAGTGAAGAAGAGATGAATATCATTTCTTTTTTTAGGTAGAGTAAGATTAAGAGGAATAAGAAAAAGTATGGAACAAAGAAAAAGAAGCTTTTGGAAAAGTACGAGAAGAAGTAAAATCAGTTCATAAATCTATAGATAAAATGGAAGATGCAGCTTTTCAGAAACAAGCAAAAATAGAATATAGAAACCAAAAGTCCCAAGCTACTAGCTTTGGGGTTTTTTCATATTCTTAAAGAAATGTTAAGAATATCCGCTGCTATTTATTAAGAAATGCTATCTATACTTAGAAATGGGTTAAGAAATGCTCGGAAAATATGTAAGGAAAATAAAAATAGGAAAAAGAAGTGTAGGAGGATATAAATGACAGCATCAGTTGTAGAGGTAAAGAATGTACAAAAGGTATACGGTAGAAAAGGTGAGAGTCAATCACATGCACTAAAGAATGTATCGTTCTCAATCCAAGAGAGTGAATTCGTTGGAATTATGGGACCATCTGGCTCAGGAAAAACAACATTATTGAATGTAATTTCTACATTAGATAAAGCGACAGGTGGAATTGTTGAAATTGCTGGAACAGATATTACGAAAATGAAGCAAGGGGAATTATCTGATTTTCGCTCAGAGAAACTAGGGTTTATCTTTCAAGATTTTAACTTACTTGAAAATTTATCAATCTATGAAAACATTGCATTACCGCTTTCTCTGCAAGGTGTTCATTCGAAAAGAATTGGATTAAATGTGAAAAAGGTAGCAGAGATGTTAGGAATTTCAGAGATTCTTCAAAAATATCCGTCCGAAGTATCTGGTGGACAAAAACAACGTTCGGCGGCGGCTCGTGCACTTGTACATGAGCCAGCAATAATTTTAGGAGATGAGCCAACAGGAGCGCTTGATTCTAAAAATGCGAAAAGTTTATTAGAGGCGATGACCAACTTAAATGAAGAACAGGATGTTTCAATTATGATGGTTACACACGATCCATTAAGCGCAAGTTATTGCCGACGTATTTTATTCATCCAAGATGGAGAATTGTATAAAGAAATTCATCGCAGAGGTACTCGTGAAGAGTTTTATAAAGAAATTTTAGATGTGCTTGCAAATTTAGGTACACAAAAAGCATAAGAAAGAAGGTTCAACATGTTATTCAAACTTTCCATGTCGGGACTAAAAAGTAAACGAAAAGACTATATGGTCTTATTAGTTGGGCTTATTATGTCTATTTCAATTTTTTATATGTTTCAAACGTTAGCGTTAAATAAAACGTTTATCGAAGGAAATTCCATGGATGGAATTTTTTCAGTCTTCCAAACAGGATCATTTTTATTAGGTTTCATTACATTATTTTATATTTTATACGCCAATTCATTTTTATTATCACTTCGGCAAAAAGAATTTGGTATGTATATGGTATTAGGGGCAAAAAAGCATAAAATTACATTGCTCATGTTTATTGAAACAATTGTATTAGGAATAGTATCTCTTATAGTAGGTGTGATAGTCGGTATAATTTTGGCGCAAGGCGTTGGGCATTTACTGATGAAGGAGCTGGAGTTTACTGGAGGTGGTTATCATGCATTTTATATACCATCAATTATTGTTACTTTCATCTTTTTCATTGCATTATTTATGTTGTCCGCAATTATGAATGGTATGAAACTAGCGCGTAATTCGTTATTACAACTCGTTCACTCCAATAGTCACACAGAGCGTACGCCTACTAAAGGAAAACTAACGAATATAGTAGCACTTTTATCAATTATTTTATTAGCAGTTGGTTATGCTTCGATGATTTATATGAAAGAGTTAAAGGAATCAGGATTTATCATTGCTACAATTACAGTAACACTAGGAACTTATATGCTATTTGCATCATTCCTTCCCATTATTATTAACAAACTAAAAGCGAATAAAAATCGTAGTGAAAAAGGAATCAATGCGTTTACGTTTGCACAGTTAAGTTTTTCTATTAATAGTTTAACGAAAGTATTAGCGACAGTTGCTATGTTAGTGGCTCTCGGTGCGGGTGCAATCTCCAGTGGTATGGCATTAAAAAATAATGTCACAAATATGGTGGAGAGTGCAGAATACTATGATGTCGAAATTAAAAATCCCACAGCAGAAGAAAAGAAAATATTAGATAGTATTACATTTAAAGAAAAGAATGAATATCGATACAAAGTAGATGAGCAGTTTATTTATCAATTGAAAGAAGATTTAGAAAGAAATCGTCCGCTAACACGTACTGGAAAAGACGAGAATAGTAGCCGATTCGTTCCTGTTTCGAGGGAGCTAATTGTCGGAGCCGTTTTAAGCCATAGGCAAGAAAAAAATGAGGATAATACCAATGTAATTCCAGAAGAGTGGGGAAATGTTTTAAGGTCTCTTCAAAAGACATATATGAATCCTAGTCAAAAGATAAAAATTGTAGATCAACAGATGTATGACGGGATACAAGGTAAAGAAGAAATTATAATACTGGGGAAAACGGACAATTTTATAACGTATAAAGAAGAATGGAAAAAAATTGATGAATTAGAGCTAGCTAAATATAAAGATATGAAGGACGTACATCTTTTGAGTAAATATATGCTGTATGAAGGATATTACAGTACTTACAGTGGAACAGTATTTATGGGATTTTTCTTAGGCATAGCTTTCTTAGCGATGCTGGCAAGCTGTTTAATGTTTAAAATTCTTTCTGGTGCTTCAAAAGATATTATTCGCTATCAAATGCTTCGTAAAATTGGTGTGCGTTATGAGCTATTAACGAAATCAATTTATAAAGAGTTACTTTTAGTTTTCTTGTTCCCAGCGATCGTAGGTATAATGCACGTATTAGTCGGAATGAGCATGTTCTCGTTCTTAATAGATAATCCATATTTCCGTATTTGGCTGCCGATTATTATTTTCTTAGTCATTTATGTGTTTTATTATTTCATTACAGTTCAATTGTATAAAAAAATTGTTCTTCCGAAAGAAGTGTAGTATGTAGTGAGTAAGGGGGATGATGAATAGAGATAAATTTAGGGGAATATTATATGGAATTTATAGCGATGAAGAAGTTATAGATTGAAAGAAGCAGCTATTCTACGTAATAGCTGCTTCTTTCATTATTTATAATTAGGAAGCAACTTGTACTGTAGATAAGGAGAAATAAAATCCTCTATCTTTTCAGTATATAAAAGATAAAGAGGGAAAGGTATTATAACTTCTGTAGTAATCGTTCGCTGCTTTTCATGTCGCCTTTACACAACGGGCATTGCGGCTTATCTTCTAAAGAAAAGTTTTTACGCATCCATCCAAGGCAGTCGTCTGCTTCGCATTCCCACACAGCAATTGCTTCTGGTTCTTCTACAGGTTTATCATTTTTTCTCCAATACATGTGATCGCTCCTTTAAATTGAAAAGTTTTTTAGAAAAAACAAAAAAGGTTGTTAACGTTTTGTTAACAACCTTTTATTTATTCATCATACTATATTTTTTTGAAAAATGCGAAGTTTAGTAATTGTTAAAGTTATAGTGAAATAGTGATTATACAAGCTTAGGATTATAAATCATCGTTGAACACTTTGGTAATAATTCAATTTGACACGGGATTTTTTGTTTGATTTTCTTGTGAATACCTTATTTAATACTAATAAATAAGGTAGATATTACACTTTGTTTACAATGTGTTTTTGTATTAATATATTGTAATTTATTTTGATTGATTATGAAATAGAAAATGGAAAAGTGTCAGTAAAGAGTCGGAATAGGTATTTTTCTTTAAAATTTTATTTTTTTTAGTTGAGTTTCTTTCTAGAATTCATTAAATTTTTAATAAAAGTGAGTAGCGCTAATTAATAGGTAGTATAAATCGCAAGATAGAAATAACTGGAGGATAATATAGAGCAATATATTAGAAACATTTGTTACATATTTCTTAAGGATTTCAAAGAAGATTAGTAGAATGAGCTAAGTAATTCAGCTACACTTTTTTATCATCCAAAAATATTGTAGTGATTTTAATTGAAAAGGGAGCATGTTAATGGAGACACAAATCGTTATTGGAGTACCTGGTTTATGGAAAGATAGAAAAGAATTAATACAAGAAGTTGCGAGTAAGAGTGACTATATGTTAGCAGGGAATATTATGCACCATAAGGAGAAGGAGATTGTTTTTGAAATTGATGTATATGAACAAGACACATCTTTAGGAGAAGCTTTTTTCTATGCAAGCGGTGAGCGTTTTGATGAAGAATTGCTTCGGGAATTGGAGAAGCATACTTATACAGTGTATGTTATTGCGAAAGTTGACGATACAGAGAGGTTACAAGAAGTAATTGATGTAGGAATGGAACTCTTAAATGCAGGTGGACTTGCTTTAAAAGTTGAAACAGCAGGTGTAGCTTATTCGAAAGAAGAATGGAAAGAGCTTGTAGAGGATAAGGAAATATTCCCTATGTACTCACACCTTGTAACTTTAGTAGGAGATGAAGAGGGCGGTTATTATTCGTGTGGAATGCAAGCATTTAATCTACCAGATGTTGTTTTAGACGGAGGAATAGATCCGGAAGTAGCTGTAGATTTATTAAATGATTTTAACCTACATAATATATTCGAAAAACCTAATTTGAAAGATGGAGATACAATTAGTTTCACAGAAGATTCCCCAATGTATCGTCTAGCTCATTATATAGATGAACGCTATGAACAAGAGGATCCATTTTATAATCCGTGCGGGGTATGGAAGTTAGAGAGTGCTTCGGCAAAGAAATCTATATTTCAGAAGTTTGGGAGTGTGCTAAAAGGATGGAAAAATACATAAAAGAGCAAATGAGTATATGCGACAAATATAGAGCAGAGTATGTAGAATCCCCGAATGACTTGAAATTAGGAATAGCGCAAAATGTGAAAAGTGGTATCGTTCCGATTAATGGGTTACGAATGCCTGTAGAAAACGGAACGACAGGTTGGTACATTTGGGATGGTGAAGAAATGGGGACAGAAGAAGATTTCTTTCTTCCTTTACACGTTCAACATATTGATGAATGGGTACCTGAAATAAAGAAGTATTTAGGATTACCACCTGGTTGGAGATTTTTAATTGCTAGAGATTACGAGGATGTGTGGTATGATCCGAATTTACTTAATGAAGATTTAGAAGAGGGTTCAGATGCATGGGAAGAAAACATGCTACAAGAGTATGGGTGGCACATGCATATCGTGTTAGCAGAGGATATTGATGGTATTCATGCTAATTATCATACGCATGGTCTAAGAGAAAACTTTAGTCATCAAGATTTACAAATAACATTAAATATGGATCCTGAAGTAGCACATGGTGTTTTTTGTTCCATAATAGAAGAAATAAAGAGTGGAAAAAAGTTTGAACAAGGAATAGAGTACACAAATATTATTGAAGGCTATCCAGTTAGTATGAAGTCTTTCATAGAGCTAGATCGGGAGGTTTTAAGAGTTTTGTTACCTGATGGAAGAGGGATTCTTCCGACTGCATTAGAGTGTGATGAATATTATAAGGCTCAATTAGATGATATTGAAGATTAAGTATTTTAATACACACTGGAAAATGTAGATAAATTTTGTGTATGACATGGATAGGAGAGCGAGATGAAAAGAAGAAGAAAATCCGGAGGGAAAATACAAATGAATCGTTTTACACTTCCTTTATGTTACGGAAGTGAAGCACCATATTATTATTATGAAGTAGCGCCTCATGAAAGAGAGGAACGCTTCCATTTAACATCAGATCTTTGCATAATGGACGATGAACATTACTTTATTAGAGGGTGTTTAGAGCTTCCTATAATTGATTACCATGAAAGTTTTATCTGGACTGTGTGGGTATCACTTAGTAAAGAAAGTTATGATAAAGTACTAGAAAAGTGGGATAAAAGAGGACGAGAAAATAGTGATCCTTATTTTGGCTGGTTATCTGTAGAAATACCAGTTTATTCAGAAACACTAAATTTAAAGACAAATATACATATAAGAGAAGTTGGAATGGCTCCGTTCATCGAATTAGAACCGACTGATCATCCTCTTGCGCTGGAACAAAGAAATGGAATTACTTTAGAGAGAGTTAAAGAAATACAAAAAATTATACAACGACATAATTAGATTAGAAGAGAAAAAACGAGTGATATCACTCGTTTTTTTTATTACACAACATTAGGATTATAAATCATCGTAAAGTGCCCTTGTAATAGTTCAATATGGCATGGTGTATGAAGCGAACTTTCTCCATCTGTATCTACTTCTTTTTCTTCTTCTGTTTCAATATGAATGGATTTTGCTTTTACGTGGAAGATGTCATTTTCATTTGAGCCTTCAAATAATTTCTTTCCGATATAATCTTTAAACGCCTGAATGCCTGTTGATTTTACGACGAAAATATCAAGTGTTCCGTCGTCACATTTTACGTTTGGGATAAAGGACGGGATACCGCCAAGATATTCGCCGTTTCCAACCATAACAAGTACAGCTTCGTCTTCATATACTTGTCCGTCGTAAGTGATTTTTACTGGGAATGGTTCAGCGTTTTTTACAGTTCGAATGGTGCTTAAATAGTAACCAATTTTACCAAGCTTTGCTTTCTCTTCTGCATCAATATTGTTTGATACTTCAGAGACGAGTCCAATACCCCAGAAGTTTAAGAAGTGTTGTCCATTTGCTTTTGCGACATCGATTGGTTTTACATGTCCTTTTGTAATGAGTTTTGCTGCTTCTGCAATATTTTGCGGAACGCCGAGTGTGCGAGAGAAGTCGTTGCAAGTTCCGCCTGGAATGATTGCAAGTGTAGGTCTAGTTTCAAGAGGGGCTAAGCCATTTGTACATTCAAATACAGTTCCGTCACCACCAAAGACGATAATTAAATCTACTTTACTAGCAAACTCCTGACAATATTTTGTTGCATCACCTTGCTTTTTCGTATGAAGGATATGTAAGTCAGGAAAAGCTGCGGCAAGTGGTGGTACGATTTTCGTTAAGTTTGCATGTAAATCACCTTGTCCTGCTTTCGGATTTACGATGAGGAGTACTTTTTCAAATTTTGTCTTTGTCATTTTTATTCTCTCCCTTTGTCTTTTACGAATCGTGATAGAAAATAAACTTCCATCAATAATTGATGGAAGTTTATTTTATTATTCCGTTACAACTGAAGCGATAAATGGTAAGTTACGATATTTTTCTGCGCAGTCAATACCGTAGCCAACGATAAATTCGTCTGGAATTTGGAAGCCAACATATTCAGCTTTTAAGTCCACTTTACGGCGTTCAGGTTTATCAAGTAACGTACAGAATTTCAATGCTTTTGGTTTATGCATAAAGAAGTGATCTTTTAAGAAGTGAAGTGTTAAACCAGAATCGATAATGTCTTCTACGACAATTACGTTTTTTCCAGTAATGTTTACATCGATATCTTTTAATAGTTTTACTTTTCCAGTTGTTTCTGTTTGATTTCCGTAGCTAGATGCAGAGATAAAGTCGATTGTTACTTCGTTTTTAATATGACGAATTAAATCAGCAGCGAATACGAAAGATCCTTTTAATACAGCGATTACTACGATTTCTTCTCCTTCAAAATCACGTTCGATTTGAAGAGCTAGTTCTTTTACTTTTTCTTGTAATTGTTCTTCAGAAATTAAAGTGTCTTTTATTTCAATTTTCATTTGAATCCTCCTACAGTGCAAAACTTGTGAACATTTCGACTGTAAAGGATAGAAAGAAAAAAGTCAAAGAAGATATAAGGTTTTTACAGAAACCCCCCACAAAATAATCAGATGATATGATATACTGATTATATTAAGAAAACGCTTCCATAAAGGGTGATTATGATGAAAAAGAAACAGTATACAAGTGTAACATTTATAAAAGCATTGCTTTTAACAATTGTTCTTGGCATGTTGGCTTACATAATTGATGTACCTGCAATTCGCATTTCACTAATTGGAATGACTTTAGTATTAGGCGCAATTTCCCACGGTATGATGTCGCAGCTGCAAGAAGCTGGACTTGATGATATGAAAGATCATATAGATAAAGTGAAACTTTAATCAGTGGGGGTTTTGTCCATCCCCCACTGATTATTAGTTGAACCAATCGGGCATTTATGGACAGTTATCTCCCACCTAACTTCCTCGCATTCGCCGAATTTTGAGGTGGGAGTCTTACTGCCCGTTAATGCGGGATAAGAAATGAAAAACCTTCACGTATATAGAGTGAAGGTTTTTTCGTTTCTTACAAAAATGTAAGGTAATTTGTAAGACAAATCGATAGTTGCATAGTAGTGTTTTGGATAAACTATAAGTGTAAGGTAAAAGGCAAGCATATTTTAGGTAAATTGAGTTTTAGGCACTCTATATGTGAAAAAGGAGTAGGAGGGCATGGAGAAACATTGGACGACCTTTTCTTTTTTAGCAACTAGTAACACCGTAATACTAGCTGGAGAAATGGATTTTTTGCAGATGTTTGATCGAGAAGACGATCATTCTTCTTCTAAATTTACAATGAAATGGAGTAAGTGGAGCGATAGTTGTAAATTGGAAGAAGAGGCCCCTAACGAAAGGCAAAAAATTATTTTAACAAATCCTATTAAAGCGTGGGTCGTTCAATGTCGTAAGTGTAACGTCAAAAATCACTTCAAGAAAACTGAGCCGAGACAATTAGTTATCACTCCGGCCCTTTCTACTTCTCAATCACGCGAAAGTAACAAATAAATATCGAGACACACACCCGAAAAAACATCGTATATATTGCGATGTTTTTTTATTTTTCTACAATGAAATCTTTAAATGAAATATATTTCATCTGCATCTTATATTTATATCTGTTGTTTATTCTAGTGATACATCCGATGCGAAGTGATGTAAAACGTATAAGAGGAGAGAAATAAAATGAAAAAAAAACTATTACCAATTTGTGCAATGGCACTTTTAACAGTAGGATATTCTTCAGTAGCGAGTGCTTCTACCGGAACATTAACAAAGGAAGAATCAGCGCAAATGCAGCAAGATGCAGCTAAAAAAGAAGAAGCAATTAAGGTACAGCAAAAAAATGATATAGAGAAAAAGCAAGCGGCACAAGTACAAGAAAAAAGTGATATGGCTAAAAAAGAGGAAGCAATAAAAGCCGAGAAAAAGAGTGAAGAAGAGAAAAAGAGAATAGCGCAAGAACAGTTAAAAAGTGATATGGCAAAAAAAGAAGTAGCGATAAAAGACGGGCAAAAAAATGATGCAGTTAAAAAAGAAGTAGCAAAGCCAGTTGTACAAGGTGAAAAATTACCAAACACAGCATCAAATAATGTAGCAATGATGGCGCTAAGCGCATGTCTTGTAGGGATAGGGACATTATTTGGTTTGAATCGTCGTAATAAAGTTAAGGCATAAATAAAATATTTTTCTATAAAGAACGGGATAATTTCATATATTAAAAATGGTAGGTTATTCCTACCATTTTTTGCATGGAGGGATGGAACGTGAAGTTACTCAATTATATCGGTATCATATTGATGGTCATAGGGCTATTCATGGGATCGTATTACGCTGTGGAATGGTATAAAGGAAAAAGCTCTGCTCAAGAATTAACGAAAGAAGAAATAAAGAGCCTTAAAAATATACAAGATAATCAACTTTCATATGAAACACCAGTAACGTCTCAAGTACCTTCTTCTCAAACAGAACATAAAGAAGGAGAAAAGGTAGCGATGTTAAATATACCGAAAATAAAGAAGAAGTTTTCTATATATTGGGGAGCGAATGATGCAACTTTGAAAAAAGGAGTTGGTATGTTTGTTAGCGATTTAACGACAACTCCATCTGGAGGAGGACATACTGTACTCAGTGGGCATCGAGATACTGTATTTACAGATTTAGGAGAGTTAAAAGAAAAGGATACTCTTATTTTAGAGTATGATAATAAAACTTACACATATGAAATTCAAAAGACATGGATTACCCATGCGGATGATCGTACTGTTATTATAAAAAAAGAAGAACCAATATTAACACTGACGACTTGCTATCCGTTTGATTATATAGGAGATGCACCGGATCGATATATTATTGAAGCGAAGTTAACTGGTAGTTATTCAAAATGAAATTGTAGTTTTTGAAAGCGGGAGGGGGATACATAAGTTATGTCAAAGAACATTTTAATTGTTGAAGATGAAGATATATTACGTGAAATATTAAAAGACTATTTTTTGAGTGAACAATATATAGTGTTTGAAGCAAGAGATGGGAAAGAAGCCTTAGTTGTATTTGAAGAAGAAGAGGTTGATTTAGTTATTCTAGATATTATGTTGCCAGAACTCGATGGATGGTCTGTTTGCCGAAGAATCCGTAAGACGTCCGAGGTTCCTATTATTATGTTGACGGCGCGTGTAGATGAAGATGATACGTTACTTGGCTTTGAACTTGGGGCAGATGACTATGTGACGAAGCCGTATAGTCCGCCAATTTTATTAGCAAGAGCGAAAAGGTTGTTGGAAAGTAGAAAAGCAACAAAGAAACCTTTAGAGAATGAAGATGATACGTTATCAATTCACGGCATTCATGTCCATTTCCCGTCACGTACTGTTACTGTTGATGAGGCAGACATTAGTTTAACACATACAGAGTTTGAAATATTAGTGTATTTCATGAAAAATCAGGGGATTGTTTTAACGAGAGAGCAACTCATTTCAAGGATTTGGGGATATGAGTTTGCTGGGGATGATCGCACAGTAAATAGTCATATTCGTAATTTGCGAAATAAATTAGGAGAGAAAGCAAAGTGCATTACAACTGTGGTGCGAACCGGTTATAAATTCGAGGGGAACATATGAGAAAAGGGATTGTACTTAAATTATTTACCCTTACAACAGCTCTATGTATGTTGATTTTAGCGACGATATTTATTGGACAAACGATATTTTTCAAGCAATATTATGCAAATAGAAAAGTGGAAGATATTAAAGTGAATTTAAATTCCTTTGCAAAGAACTATTTAAATTATGCAGGAAGTGCAGAAGGAATTCAGAAACTGGAGCAAGACTTTTTTAGAGAAAATAATACGTGGATTACGACATTAGATCAGAATGGGAATTTAAAACATGTGGATGATTTTTATTTTGAGGTAACGATAGACCGTAGGCAACAAAAAAGCTTTGGACAACAAATATTCAAGATTCCCTTATACAATCTCGTCAATATAGAGGAGATTGATAATAAATCATCAGATCAGTTTTTAGGACAAGAAATTTATTTTTCTGGAGTGAAACAAGAAGATAGCTTCATTCCATTCTCTTTCGCGTTAAGTAAGCAAAATTTAAATGGATCTAATAAACCGTTAGAAAAAGCGTTTCAGGAGAAAATGAAATTAGATGAGGAGAAAAAGAAATTAGATGAGGAGAAAAAGAGAGCAGCTCAAGAGCAACTTGTTAAGGAAAAGAAACCAGCTGTTCAGGAACAAGCTACTCAGGAATTAGGTGCTTACATAGGAGGACGTGTTACGAAAGTACAGTTCCCCGATGTAAAAGGTCCTGTGAATCCAATTTATAAAAATAGTTTATTCTTAGATAGCATAAAAGAATTTCAAGCTGATTTATTACTAAAAGAAAACAATCAAATACAATATGCAACACAAACAATGGACTATGAAAAGAATGATATAAAATATAAATTATTAATCAAACCAATAAAAGAAAAAGATGGATCGGTGACATACATATACGCGATGGCTTCTTTACAACCTGTAGATGAGGCTGTACAAATGGTACAAGATTATTACATTTACATTATTGCGTTTGTAGTCATTCTTATTTTTCTAGCTTCTTTCTATTATTCAAAACAAATTGCAAAACCGTTATTAAAAATAAATGATACAACGAAGAAAATAGCACATTTAGACTTTACAGAAAAAATCCCGATTACTTCAAAAGATGAAATTGGTGATTTATCAAAAAATATTAATACACTATCTAATAAATTACATTCACATATTGGGCAGCTTGAACAAGATATTGAGAAGGAAAGAAAATTAGAAAATACGAGAAAAGAATTTATTTCAGGTGTTTCACATGAATTAAAAACACCGCTGAGTATTATGAAAAGCTGTATTTCTATTTTAAAAGATGGGGTAGCTGAACATAAGAAAGACTACTATTTTCAGGCGATGGAAAAAGAAGTAGACAAGATGGATATACTAATTTTGGATATGCTTGAATTAGCTAAATTTGAGTCTGGCACATACAACATGAAGATGGATTCTTTCTATATCGATGGAATGATTGAAGAAATATGTGAACAGCTTTCATCGGAGATAGAGAAAAAAGAACTGAGTGTGCACAAGCATATATGTCCAGCTGAAGTGGTTGGGAATCAAAATAGAATTGAACAAGTAATAGTGAACTTCATTACGAATGCAATACGTTATACACCAGAAAAAGAAGATATTATTCTTTCCGTAATAGATGAGAAGAATCGTATAGAAGTGTGTATTGAAAATAAAGGTTCTCACATTGAAGAAGAACAATTAGATAAAATTTGGGATCGTTTTTATCGTGTGGATGCGGCGCGGAAACGTTCACAAGGTGGAACAGGACTCGGCCTTGCGATTTCAAAAAATATTTTAGAACTGCACAATGCTGAATATGGGGTAAAGAATACCGAAGATGGTGTGTTATTTTACTTCTATTTACCGAAAAAAGCGTAGACAATACATGTTACGCTTTTTTAATTTAATTTCATATTATCTTTACCTAATCTTTATTTTTAAACAGTATACTTTGAATAGAAAATGAGGTTATGTAAGGAGTAGATTAGCCGTGAATAGCAATTTACTAGGTGTGATGGTATTTATTTTCTTTTGTGCATTTATTGTATTTATTATTGATATTACTCATTGAGAGCTTTGATAAAAAAAAGAGCGCTAATTAAGCGCCTTTTTTTTGTGAATTCATTTGATAAGCACCAATGCTTTTGAATAAGCGTGGTGAAGTTGTAAATAAAAGAAGTAGTAATACAGTACATAATGTGAAAGAAGCGAGCATTGTACTGCCGTTTACAATTAATGAATATAAGACGGCTGATTGCCCTTTTGGTGCATATTGGCCCCAAAAGATAATACCTGCAATAAAGTGCCAGAAATAACGTGCAAGGCTGCCAATAAATGTTGCAAAGATAATATAAGCAATGGTTTTCTTTCTTTGATTATTCATTAATGTTTGCTGAATTGGCTTATAAAATAATCCAGCAAATCCAATGAATGCGAAAGCAACGAAGTATTCAATGATTACTTGAATTGGTGTGACGATAATTGCATCGCCTACAACAATTTGTAAAAGTCCCCAAATTAAGCCTCCTAAGAAAGCCATTTTGAAGCCCCAGCGGTATGCGATAATAAAAATAGGAATCATAGCAAATGAAATGGAACCGCCTGTTGGAAGTTTAATTGATAATGGTAAAATGTCGATAATCAAGGCGAAGGCTGCAAGAATTGCAGATTCGATCATCGCTTGTAAATTGGTGTTACGCATGTTGTCTCCCCCTAAATCCAAGTTGCACAAAAAAGAACATTATCATAGGAGGATACGAAATACGTAAATAAAAAAGAGGTATGTATTTCGGACGTTTGCACAATCCCTGCGTTAGCATTAACTAACAGGTTCAAAGGGTCGGAACGAAATGTTCCCTCTCAGCGGTAAGGCTCCCCCTGTGATAACGAGATTCTTTATTTGTTATTGTTTATTGTAATTGAAATGGATGAGAATGGCAAATGTACCGTGTATGACAATTATTGAAATATAATTGTATCGAAATGTTAATAAATATGAAGCAAAAAGATATAGTCCAAGTGAAATAGAGTATGATATAATTTGTTTGAAAATAATTATCATTCTCTTCTGAGGGGGAAGGTTATGAGCTTAGTAGATATTAAAATTGGTGAGAAAGTGTTAGTAAAAAGTATTCAGTCGTTAGATCAGTTATTAAAGCGTAGACTAGCTGCTTTCGGTCTTGCGGAAGGAAGCGAGCTTCGCATAAAACAGAAAGCGATGTTTAAAGGTCCTTGTACATTGGAGTGTCGCGGACAGTTAATTAGTATTCGTCATTGTGACGCGAAAATGATAAAGGTGGAATTAGCGTGAATAAGGTTGCTTTGCTAGGAAATCCGAATACAGGGAAAACATCATTATTTAATGCACTTACTGGTTCTTATGAGTATGTAGGAAACTGGAGCGGTGTAACAGTAGAAAAGAAGGTTGGTAAATTAAAAGATAAGCAAGGAACATTAATTGATTTGCCAGGCGTCTATGATTTGAATCCAGTTTCACGTGATGAAGGTGTCGTTACGAATTTTCTACTAACAGACGAATTTCATCATATGTTAAATATAGTGGATTCCTCGCAATTTGAGCGAAATATGCATTTAACATTGCAATTACTTGAATTTGGTAAGCCCGTTTCAATTGGTTTAAATATGGTTGATGTGGCAAAGCAAAGAGGAATTGTGATTAATGTAAAACGGTTATCAGAAATATTAGGTGTAACAGTCGTTCCTGTCATCGCAAGAACCGGAAAAGGCTGTGAAGAATTACTTACTACTCTTCATGAAGAGAAACAAAAAGAGAAAAAGCCATTTGTTATTTCATATGGTGTACAAATGGATGAAGGGATTGGAGAGATAATTGCTCTTTTAGAGACAGCGAATTATGAGCATCCGAGGTGGTTAACCCTTCAATTTTTAAGCAATAACGAAGTAGTAGAAAAAGAAATGAAAGCATTACCAATTTATAAGGAACTTATAGCCATTCGATCTCGTTTAGATGGAAAACTTGATTGTACGTTGGAGGAGCACATTTACAAGACTCGTGAAGCGTATATTGAAAAGTTAAAAACAAATGTTATGCAGCATGAGAAAGAAGGAAAAATTCCTTTTTCGGAAAAAATCGATCAGTTAATTACACATAAAATTTTAGGACTTCCAATCTTTTTAGCAGTTATGTTTTTTATTTTTCAGGTTACGTTTACGTGGATTGGTACACCTTTATCGGATATGCTTGATGGATTTTTTGGAGGACAACTTACTGATTGGGTTACAGCTGGGCTCACAAGTGTTGGCGCTTCTGATTTTATTCAAGCACTCGTTACAGAAGGTATTATTGCTGGAGTTGGTGCGGTATTAGTATTCGTTCCACAAATCTTTGCACTATTCTTCTTCATTTCATTATTAGAAGACTCAGGATATATGGCACGAATTGCAGTTGTTATGGATAGAATTATGGAGTTTTTCGGTTTAAACGGAAAAGCGTTCATTCCGATGATTATCGGCTTTGGATGTAACGTTCCAGGTATTATGGCAGCGAGAACGATTGAACAAGAGAAAGAACGTTTACTTACAGTTCTTGTAACACCATTTATGTCTTGTTCAGCACGTTTACCTGTATATGCATTATTTGCGGGAGTGTTCTTCCCTAATAGTCAGGCAACTGTTGTGTTCTCTTTATACATTGCAGGTATTGTTCTTGCGTTACTTGTTACAAAAATTATGTCTCTTACTATTTTAAAAGCAGAAAAATCTATTTTTGTAATTGAACTACCGCCTTACCGTGTGCCGCAAGCGAAAACGTTATGGCTGAGCACGTGGGAGAAAGGTAAAGGATTTGTTCGTAAAGCAGGTACATTCATCTTCGGTGGTTCTGTTGTCATTTGGCTATTAAACTATGCAGGTCCATCAGGATTTGGTGTTGATATGGGAGACAGTTACTTAGCAATGATTGGTGGTTTTATCGCGCCACTATTCGCACCGCTCGGCTTTGGAACGTGGCAAGCTGGGGCATCCCTTTTAACAGGATTTTTGGCAAAAGAAGTTGTCGTTTCAACAATGGCGATTATTTATGCGGTTAAAGAAGATGTGCTAGGAAATGTAATGGGGGCACATTATACTGCTTTATCAGCGTATGCATTTATGTTCTTTGTTTTATTATATGTTCCGTGCTTAGCGACAGTAGCTGTTATTAGACGCGAAACTGGATCGATGAAATGGACAGTTTTCTCTGTCGTTTATCCGCTCGTTGTTGCTTATGTATTAACGCTCATTATATACCAAGTTGGGTCCTTACTCGGATTCTAGAAGGAGATGTATCGCGGTGATGGTCAATATTATAATTGGAGCTATCATTTTTGGTTATGCAGCATATACGTTAGTTAATTTTGTAAAGAGAAGTAAAAAAGGAAAATGCGCAGCATGCTCTTTAAGTAAGTCATGTCAGTCGCAAACTTGTAGTCCAGATATGGAGCAAATCGCTCATAAATAGAAAAAAGCTTTGCGAATTTCGCAAAGCTTTTTTACTTATTTTTTAATTGTAACAAGCTGAGCTGCTTCTACACCGTTCTTTCCAGGGAATTCTTTACTAGGGTCCTTATCGAATTTTAGTACACCTACAGATTTTTCTTCACCTTTTACATTGCCGTAAGTTGCATCATCAACAATAGCGAACATGTCTGCATATGCGCGGCCACTACCGATAATTGTGTTGCCTTCATATTTTAATTTCGCGCCATCAATTGTAGCATTTTCTACTTTATCTTTTGCGAATAATACACCTTGGTCTGCTGTTACAGCTGGTAATTTATCAAGTGGTTTCGTTTCGTCTTTTTCATCAACTTTTTGTAGTAATTCTTTCTTAACAAGTTCTTCACCAGTTTTCTTATCCATTACAAGAACTTTTTTATCTTCTAGCGTTGTAAGCTTCATTTTGTATACATCTTTTTCTTTTACTTCTTTTTTATTTTTATCTGCAATTTGCGCTACTTGTTCTTCTGTTCCGTATAATACAAAGCCGTTCGCTTTTTCTCCTAATAAAGAACAACCTGATAATGCTCCGAATGAAATTGCTGCTGCTAATCCGATTCCTACTAATTTTTTCATGATGATTTCTCCTTTTTATATGTTTTATAGTAAATACAGTTTCTGTATTAGTCCTTACATTATGAGAAGCTTTTTTGTTATTTCGTTGCTTCTGGTATTAGTGTATAAGAAATATGGAGATGCAACTATCGAGTTAGCTTACAGTAACATTACAATTATGTAATTGAGTGAAAGTACGTAAAAATAAGTTAATTTTTGTGGGAAGAAATAATAAGAATATAGTAGGAATACAATATTCTATCTAGAATGTCATATTATATTGTATGTATTTTGGAAATAACATGTAAGGACATCTTAGTTTTGTTATAATAAACACATAGGTTGTAAAAATGAATATTCTTACTGAAAAGGGAGATTTTTAATTTTCCAAGTAGTGAATTTGAAATATGAGGTATATCATAGGAGGAATTTGGATGTCTGTATTTAAACGATTAAGAGATTTAACAATGTCGAATGTGTATTCATTAATTGAAAAAGCTGAAGATCCAGTTAAGATGACGGATCAATATTTACGCGATATGCAAGCGGATGTACAAGAAGCTGAGAAAAGTGTAGCAGCTCAAATCGCACTTGAGAAGAAATTCAAAATATTATTTGAAGAGCAAGAAGCACTTGTGAAAAAACGTGAAGAGCAAGCACATATGGCTGTTCAAGCTAGCAACTTAGATCTTGCGCGCCGTGCTCTAGAAGAAAAACAAAATGCAGAGCAAAAGATGAATGAGTATAAAGCAAGCTATGAGCAAAACAAAGCTGCTGCTGATAACCTTCGCCTTAAGCTAGAAGAAATGCGTAAACAATTAACAGAGCTGAAAAATAAGCGTGAAACACTTGTAGCGCGTGTAAATGCAGCGAAAGCACAAAAGAATATTAATCAGGCGATGTCTGGATTCGATTCAAATTCAGCAAAAGCTGGTTTAAGCCGTATGGAAGAGAAAGCACTTCAATTAGAGGCTGAAGCAGAAGCAAGCGGTGAAATTTACAAGAAAGAAAAGTCGTTAGATGATGAATTTGCAAGCTTAAACAAAAATTCTGTTGTTGACGATGAATTAGCTCGTATTATGAAGCAGTATGAGAAATAATATAGAATAGACAAAGAAGCCGACATGTCTGAAGAGAATTCATGTCGGTTTTCTATTACCTTTTAGAGGAGGTTTTGCAATGACGTGGACGAATGTTTTAGCGATGCTTGTATGGACTGGAGCAAGTGCGGTACTTTTATTTGCAATTATGTGGGTTGATTCGATTTTTACAAAATACAATGATTTAAAAGAAATAAAAAATGGGAACACAGCTGTGACAACACGTTTCGTTATGAAGCTATTCGCTCAAGGATACATCTTGTCACAATCAATTACGAAAGCGAATGATTTATGGCAAGCACTTCTTGCCTCAGCAGTTTCTTTCGTTATTTTATTAGTTGTAGAAATGTTTATTGAATTTGTTTTAAGAAAAATGGCAGGTCTTGATTTAGAAGAAGGAACGAAAGAAGGCAGCGTAGCGCATGCGATGTTAGCTGGTTCATTACATATTGTTGGTGCATTTATTTTAGGTGCTTGTTTATAAAGAGAGAAGGAGGGGTAGATTGTGAGCTTATTTAAACGTATTAAAAATATAATGAAAAGCCCAGAGCCGCCGAAGCCAGAAAAGAGTCTTTTAACGTTGGCTCCTGGCGATATGATTGAAGTTTCGTTAGTCATGTATGAATTAACTGGGAAAACGAGCATGCATTCTCGTAAGGAGATTGTTTTAACGCTGCAGGACGGGAAAGACATTCGCTATTTAAAAATTGAAGACCGTGAAAATACGTATTACAAATTGTATACACCGATTGATGGTCGTTTAGATTCAATTGATGAAATTCCGACGACAATTGAAATGGATGATATAGAGTATCATATGGAAGAACAATATAATGGACGTGTTGTTGTTATGGGGAAAACGCCATTCGCTGCTTCAGAAGAACAGTACGTATGGGAATTCCAGTCTGACAACCGCAAATTATTACGTGTTGAATGGCAAAATGGTCGCACAATGATGTATGAGGGAGAAGCAATTATTCCTGCTGATGTACAAATCATAAGAGCAACATAAGGGGGGCGTAATCATGTCAAACCGATTGTTTACCATGATTAAATCGTTCGTGATCCCTATACTTGCTATCGTTACATTACTTGTTATTGCCGGTTATGCTTTATCGGGCTGTCAAAGTGGTCAGGCGAAGTCAATTCAGGACCGTTATCCGCTAGAGTCTGTCGCAAAGGATGGTAAACAAGAATCTTACGTGTATAGGGCCGCCAATCGGTCAGTTCCTGAAGTTGCAAAGGAACTTATAGCCGAAAGGAAACCGAAGCAAGCATCTAAAGAAGACGAAAATCAAATGTTCCTCGTTTATTCTGATAAAATGTATAATTTACAAAAGGATAAAGAGAAACCATCTGATACGTTAATTGAAATAAGTAATGAAGAATTTGTCCGTCAAAATTACCAACCATCCTTCTTACAAGGATATATTATGGGGAGTATATTAAACGATATATTCGGTTCACGAAAATCATCATATGGTGATTATCGCGGATATAATGACAGACAAAATCATAAACCGGTTATTCCGGAAAGACCACCTACGAAAGAAGAAAAGAAAACCCCGCCTCCAATTACGAAGGAAGGGAAAGGATCTATTATTAAGCGAGGAGATAATGTAGATCCGAAATCATCTGTAGGTGATAAAGGAAGTATTACGGAAAAAGGAAGTAAAACGACGCCTCCGCCTTCTACCGGAAGCAAAGGGAAAATTACGAAAAATCCAGGTGGTTCGAGCGGATCTGATGTGAAGCCGAAATCATCTATTAAAACGCCACCAAAGAATACGTCTCCCCCGAAAACAAGGGTTGGCGGTTCAGGGAAAATTACGAAGAGAAGATAGTATAGAGACCGAAAAGTGGAATTTGCTTTTCGGTCTTTTTTTATTATGGAAATTAATTCTTTTTATCTGGTACAATTAAGGGATAAGGAGGGGATAGTATGACTATGTATAAAAGATTTAGTTTGATTATGTTCCTCGTATTATTCCTCAGTTTGTTTATTAGTACAACGATGAAATTTCACTTTGTAGTAGGTATTGTATGGATACTATGTACATGTACTCTATTTCTATATATTCCGCTGCGCTTTCAAGATGAAGTGACTGCCTTTCAAAAATACGTAGCATGGATTAAAAGCGGAGGAAGATGGGGGGAGTAAAATTATATCAGCGATTTTTGAAATATATCGATTTACCGACAAAAACTGACAACGGTAGCAACTTAATAATAAGAAGAGGCTGTGCCAAAATGTTGGCACAGCCTCGTTTTTCATAACGATTAATGAATATCATGCTTCTTGAAATTACCGCCTTTTACTTCTGCTACGTCATACACTGTAATAAAGGCATTTGGATCAATTTCATGAATAAGTTCTTTCATTTTACTTTCTTCTAAACGGTTAATTACACAAGAGATTTCTTTAAATTTCTCTCTTGAATACCCACCATAAACTTCATTGTATGTTGCACTTCGACCTAAACGATCACGAATTGTTTCTACTATTAATTCAGGTTCTTTTGTAATGATTTTAAACGTTTTAGAACCACTTAAACCAACTTCAACAATATGAATTACTTTAGAAGCGATAAAGTAAGCAATCGCTGAAAGGATAGCTCCTTGAAGACCAAATACTGTTGAGACAAAAATAAAGACAAACATATTTAAGAATAAGATAAGATCACTTGTTCCAAATGGTAACTTTCTAGAAAGTAATACGGCTAGCATATCGATTCCATCTAATGCCCCGCCATTACGTAATGCTAGTCCCATACCAAAACCGATAATAATACCACCAACAACAGTAATTAAAAGTGTATCGCCCTCAATAATTGTTGGCACTCCGTGCATGAGAACGGTACCTACTGCTAGTGAAGCAATCCCGATAATAGAATAAAGTGCAAAGCTTTTACCGATTTGTTTATATCCTAACCAAACGAAAGGGATGTTAACGACTGCGATTAGAAGACCTAATGGTAACCCGAATAATCTTGAACTAACGATACTTAAACCAGTTACACCACCGTCGGATACGTTATTTGGAATTAATACGGCTTCTAATCCGTACGCTGTGATAAATGCCCCAATAATAATCATCAAAGCTTTAAAAGCGATTTTTAGCTTATTGGGTTTGTTTTTCATAATTCTCTCCATATAATTTCCTCGTTTCAAACTAGTTTCGTATTTGTTACATAATTCACATCTAAATTTCATTCTAACATTTTATTTGAAAAAATTCTCCTTTAATGGATGTATGCAGGGAATATTATCACCATATTACCATTAAAATATTTTTGGAATTCGTATAAAAAATCCCATCCGTTCAAAGGATGGGAGGTTGTTAAGAAAATATAAAACTAACTACTGTTAGGAATAAAGAGAATCCTAAAATAGTTCCGCACACTTTCATATGTCGTTTACGTCCCATAACGACGATTGCAACATATTCGCGAATCATTGCGTTAGGCCAGTAATAAAATGCTGTTTTTGATCCGATTCCTTGGCTATTCAGACTGGCTTGTTTTGCATATATACCAGCTCGGAAAAGATGGAAATTATTCGTTGTAAAGATACTTTTATACTTACCTTCAGGCTTTAATGAATCCATAATTTCTTTAGAGAACGACATATTTTGATATGTGTTTACAGAGCGATTTTCTTGCACTGTATGTTCAAGAGGAATTCCTTTTTCAACCGCATAATTTTGCATCGCTTCTGCTTCAGGAAGCCCTTCATCTGGACCTTGTCCACCAGAGAAAATAATTGTTGGTGGTGTATTCACAGCTGCTTGTTTCCAATAGAAGTCGATAGCTTTATTAATACGACTTGCAAGTAAAGGTGGCACTTTGTCATTAATTAAGCCGCTACCAAGAACGATGATGAAATCTTGATTACGTCTCGGTCTATTGAATTGGTATAGAAAATAAGCGCTTAAGAAGTTAGATAAATGTATAAAGAAATACATAGTTATAAGAGAAATACCAGCAAAAATAAATTGAAAGTGTGTTGAGACTAAACTTGCTGGATTTATGATAGGGAGTAGCATAAAGAATAAAATCCCTAAAGCTGCAATTAAAGTTAAAGAGTTTGTAAAGCGTCTTCCTTCACGCTTCATCAAGATTCTCGCATTAAGAAATAGCCCAAACATTAAAGCGACTATAGCAAAAGGTATCATTACAATTAGCGCTATCATGGGAATAATAACGATAAAATGTAAAGCGTTATTACCAGATGCAAACGAGACGACTGCACAAAATAATAGAAAAGAACAGAAAAAGGCATTAAATAAAAAGCCATTTATTATTTTTCGCGGATCTTTTAAGTAAGAGATAAGAAAAATAATAAACAATATAAGAGGAATAATTCCAAAATACATAAATATAGTACACCTCAATTTTTATGATGTTTTTATTGCACCCCTAATACTACATGATTTTGAAGTTATTAATAATTAAAATAACGATTCGGAATTTTCTCAATAAATGATATAGATAAATATGATAAAATGTATTCAAAGCGATATATTAAAAGTAAAATGGTTTAGAGGGCACTCTGTAGAGTGTCTTTTTCTTTGAAATATGTAATTTTGCATATTTTGTTCCTTTTTAATGAAAGAGGATTAAAATATAAATTGTGGATACATGCTATAAAGCAGAATTGTATACAAACATTAGCCTCTACTCTTTTTGTATCTAACAATCTTGTAACGATTAATGATTCTGTTTTCTAGTGTGTGTTTACGAAAAGTGGGATGGGCTGTATATAAACAGGGGAAATGGCGTCTTTTTAAAAGGCGCCTTTTTGTTGTTTAGTGTAGATAGTTATCACTGTTGATATAGTGGAAAATATCTATACTAAACATTAGCAATCTTCCGTATAAAGATTATCAATTTACTATATATTCCAGCGGTGTTAAGCTACATATGAAAGGCTTTCTTTTTCAAAATATTACCCCTAATAAAATTTTGAAGAAGTCAACTGTCTCCAAACTAGCTATTCATGGTATGAGAAAAAGCACTCTTCTGAGTGCTTTTTCTCATATAAATAAGCTATTTTTATAGGCATTTTTCATACACTGAAAGTAACGAAATGAAAGTAGGTGACAAAATGCCAGCTATTGTTGAAGGTGTTATTATTGAAAACTGTAACGGAACAATTAACTTAGGTGATAAATATAACGTACATCCAATTGAAAAAACGAAAGCTTATAATGGATCGGGATCTTCAAATACCGGATTAAATGTGAGGACATTCAGTGGTATTAGTACGGCAGATGTAACGGATAACGATGTGTATGACCAAGTAATTCAATCTACGTTATAATTTTTATATGTAAAATTGCATAAAGTGATGTGTTTGCTCTGTGATATAATTTAGTTGTGAGCTGTTAGTGATTCTTCTTTATCATAGTTGTTAGATTAGAAATGTAACATCTTATCGAAAATCATACGTATAAGAAAAAAGACACTTCGCTCGAAGTGTCTTTTTTCATTTTAGTGATACCCTTTAGCAGAGTCTTTATGAATTTTATTTTTAAATATGCTGTAGCTCCAAAGCTGATATCCAATAACGATTGGTACCATGACGATTGCAACGAAGAACATAATTTTTAAGTTTAATTCACTACCGGCTGCGTTATATAACGTTGTGCTGTATGCGTCGTTAATACGTGATGGTAACATTCTTGGGAACATACCTGCAAAACCAGTTGTCATAAACATTGCGATTGTTAAGCAAACGAATGTGAATGCAAGGCCAATTTTATGTTTGTACACCATAATAAGTGCGAGTACACTCATTAACATTGCAAGTACTGGAAGAATGAATAGTACAGGATATTCCGTGAAGTTTTGGAATAAATTTGTACGATTTGCAGTTGCGACATAGAAGATAGCTAAAATGATAGCAGCTGCCATTGAAAATGGTCTTGCGATTTTATAAGCACGATCAGATACTTCGCCAGTTGTTTTAATCATAATCCAAAGGGCACCAGATACGACGAATATAGCAGTGAAGAAAAGACCACCTAAAATACCGTAATGGTTTAGTAAGCTAAGTAAATTTCCTTCATAACCGTTTTTTCCGATTTGTAGTCCGTAATATAGGTTAGCGAATGTAACACCGAATAAGAAGGCGATTAGGAAACTACCAATTGTAAATGCCCATTTACAAGTTTTTTGCCAAATTGGTGAATCGTCTTTATGCATAAATTCAAGTCCAGCGGCACGAGAAAATAGTGCAAGTAATACTAAAAATAGTGGTGTATACAGGTAACTAAACATATTTGCATATGTGATTGGGAAGGCGGCAAATGTTGCGCCACCAGCTGTAATTAACCATACTTCATTACCACCCCAGAACGGGCCAATAGCTTCTTGTAATTGATTTCGTTCTTGTCGGTCTTTCGCAACGAATGGGAAAATCATCCCGTTACCGAGTGCGTAGCCATCAAGAATGAAGTAAACTGTCCAAATTACGCCCCATAAACCGAACCAGATGACTGCAAGCATATCATGAGACATGAGCTGTACCTCCTTCAGTAGCAGGTTCTTCTAATGCAGCTGGTCCTTTTTTCGCGAACTTCAGCATTAAGTATACGTCTGCAATTAAGAGTAAAGTGTAGAACAATATTAAACTAATTAATGAGAACCAAATTTGTGGAACTGATATAGGTGACACAGATTCTGCTGTACGCATTAGTTTATAAACTGTCCACGGTTGACGACCTACTTCAGCAACAATCCAACCAGCGTTAATTGCAATATAAGGAAGTAAGACAGACCACATTGTAATTTTTAAATAACGTTTTGATTTTTCTAGTTTTCCTTTTCGGTTTAAATAGAAACCGAACCAAGTTAATGCCATAAAGAACATGCCAAGTGCCACCATTAAGCGGAAGCTATAGTACACGAGGTTAACGTTTGGACGATCTTCTTTCGGAATATCTTTTAAACCAACAATTTCTCCATCAAATGAGTTTGTATAGAAGAAACTTCCGAGTTTTGGAATAGTAAGGAATTCAAAGTTCTTTTCGTTTTTCACATCAGGAATTTGAATGATTGAGAAGCCTTGTCCTTTTCCAGTTTCCCAAACAGCTTCCATTGCAGCTCCTTTTGCTGGTTGATACTTAGCTGCTGATACACCGGATTGATGTCCCATAAAAGGTGTAATAGTTGCTGCGAATAACCCTAACATTAAACCAAACTTAAATGATTTTTTGAAGAATTCCACTTCATTTTTACGTAGTAAGTGGTATGCACTAATTGCCATAACGAAGAAAGCACCGACAATATAACAACCAATTACAGTATGGAAGAACATATTCCATGCATATGGATTTGTAACAAGAGCCCAGAAGTCATTTAATTCAGCGCGGCCATTACGTACTACATAGCCAACAGGATTTTGCATAAAGCCGTTTGCTGTAATAATCCAAAGGGCAGAAATATTTGTTCCAAGTGCAACCATCCACATACAGAAAGCACGGAATTTTGGTGAGATTTTATCTTTACCGAATAACCATATTCCCATGAAAGTAGATTCTAAGAAGAAGGCAACAAGTGCTTCGATTGCAAGAGGTGATCCGAAAATATCTCCCATATATTTGGAGTACTCAGACCAGTTTGTTCCAAATTGGAACTCCATCGTAATCCCGGTTATAATCCCCATTACGAAGTTAATTGTAAATAATTTACCCCAGAAATTTGCCATTTTGCGGTATGTTGGATTCAATGTGCGGGCGTATTGAGTTTCCATACATGCTACTAAAATAACAAGTCCGATTGTCAAAGGTACAAATAAAAAGTGATAAAAAATAGTAATTGCAAATTGAAAACGACTCAGTAACAAAACGTCGGACATAATAAATATTCACTCCTTTTTACATTATCTACAATTAGTTTATAGTGAGAATAGGGGGAAAGTATGTGTGACTTGTTACAAAGCTGTGTGTATATTTTGAAAGAATTATGTCGATTATCTAAAAGTATCCGTTTTTTACTATAAAGCAATATCCTTTTTGAGTTTTTCATATTTTGGTACACTATCTATGTAGTGTAAATGAGAGAAAAGAGGGTTTTTACTATGAAGTCATTAGAAGAGATTTTGCAGTACAATGAAAAATTCGTTGAAGAGAAGAAATATGAAGAGTTTGTAGCTGGGAAATTTCCAAATAAAAAAATGGTAATTATCTCTTGTATGGATACACGTCTTGTTGAATTATTACCGAAAGCAATGAATATGCGTAACGGTGATGTGAAAATTATTAAAGTAGCAGGCGCGGTTATTTCGCATCCATTTGGAAGTATTATGCGTAGTATTTTAGTTGCTGTATATGAACTTGGTGCTGAAGAAGTATGTGTTGTTGGTCACCACGATTGTGGTATGGCAAAAATTCAAGCAAGCAGTACGATCGAAAAAATGAAAGAGCGCGGTGTAACAGAAGAAAAATTAGATACACTTCGTTATTCTGGAATTGATTTAGAACAATTCTTACGAGGGTTCTCTAGTGTAGAAGAAAGTGTAGAACATAGTGTATCAGTACTTCGCAACCATCCGTTACTTCCTGAAGAAGTGCCTGTTCACGGTCTTGTTATTCACCCTGACACAGGAAAATTAGATGTAGTTGTGAATGGCTACGACAATTAAGAATTTACTTTGTCATCCTTTTTATCTGGGACAGGATCAAATCCTCCTGGATGGAAAGGGTGACATTTTAATATACGCTTACATGTAAGCCAAAATCCTTTGAAGGCACCGTGTTTTTGAAACGCTTCTAATCCATAATGAGAGCAAGTCGGATGAAAGCGGCACGTTGGCGGTGTCATCGGAGAAATGAACTTTTGATAAAAGCGTATAATACCGATAAAAATCTGTTTCATAATGGTCTCCTTTTCAGCATAGTCTTAAAGTATTATAGCACGACCGTACATAATTCTTTACTAATGTCGATTTCCGTTATATCATATTGGATATAACGGAATTAAATTAAAAGCGGGAGAGATGTTGTATGCCATCAGTAGAAAGCTTTGAATTAGACCATACGATTGTAAAGGCGCCTTATGTAAGACATTGCGGAGTCCACAATGTAGGTAGTGACGGTATTGTAAATAAATTTGATATTCGTTTCTGCCAACCGAATAAACAAGCAATGAAACCAGATGTTATTCATACGTTAGAACATTTATTAGCATTTAATTTACGTAAATATATTGATCGTTATCCGCATTTTGATATTATCGATATTTCACCAATGGGCTGCCAAACAGGGTATTACCTTGTTGTAAGCGGAACACCGACGGTTCGAGAAATCATTGATTTATTAGAACTAACATTAAAAGATGCGGTTCAAATTACAGAAATTCCAGCTGCAAATGAAACGCAGTGTGGCCAAGCGAAGCTTCATGACTTAGAAGGAGCACAACGCTTAATGAACTTCTGGCTAAGCCAAGATAAAGATGAACTTGAGAAAGTGTTTGGATAAAAAGGAAAACTGCCTGTTAAAGGGCAGTTTTTTCTTTTGTAGAAATGGGATGTATTGATTTAGTGAGTGCTTCCACAGGAGAGATGTCTAAACGCTACGGTTATATTTATGTTGATAAGCATGATGACGGATCTGGAACGTTAGAGCGTAAAAAGAAAAACTCATTCTTCTGGTATAAAGATGTTATTAATACTAATGGAGAAATACTTTAATATGCGTTTAAAAAAGAAGAGCAGGAATGCTCTTCTTTTTTTATGAAAGTAGACTAGACACCCCAACATATAAAATAAAGGCAGAACCGAGAAAATAAACAAATGCTTTTGTTTTTTGCCGCTCTTTTATTTCATCAATTCCAAAAAGGATAAACATAATACTTAAAAGGATAAATACGAATGGTAAAAGCATAGAGAAGTTTGCAAAGAGGTTAAGTAGAGCGAGAATAAGAGCGATAGTAGCTATTATAATTCGAAAGTTTTTTAACATGAAATCCTCCTTAGTAGAAGTATTATTATCGAGAGACAAGAATAAGAATGACAATAATTAAAGTAAAGACGCCAGAAAAGAAAGAGAGTGTACTATTTACTTTATTCTGTTTCTGTTTCTCCTCTGCACTTATGATGAAAGTCATAATAGATAAGGCAATAAGCATATAGGGCATCGTAACAAGTGGGTTTCTAAACATTCCATATAGAGCGAGAGCGATGACGATGAGTGCGGATATAATACGAAATACTTTTAGCATACTATTCTCCACCTTTTTTGTTTAGATTATCCTCAAATTTATTACCTGTTCGACAAAGCCAAATTGGTGAAAGGTAATAGTCAGTAGGTGATTAAAATTACATTTTACATGTAGTGAAGGTAGTTCGATATTAAAACTAAGAATATAAGACTAGCAACAAAAAAATACGGAATACTCATTGATTTTCGTCCGGATTTCAGTTCATTAATTCCTAGAAGAATAAAGGAACAAATGAGAGTAAATTGTATGTACGGGAGAAGGGTGAAATTATCGGTAATAAGAGAATAAGTGCAAAGAGAGAGTATGATAAGCGTGAAAAATATGAGGAAAATCCGTAATCCAGTTAACATTGTATACCTCCTTTAAATAGACTATTTACCGGAATATTTCTGAGAAGCCAAGTAATAAAGCAGCAGCGCCAGTTATGAAAGCAAGTGTGCCACTAGATTGTTCTATGTTTTTTTATTTCTTCTAGACCTATAGTGAAAGCCATCAATCCTAAGGGAATAAACATGTAAGGCATAATGTCTCTGTTGCCGCTGATAAAACTATAGATTGCTATAGATAAAGCGATAAGTGAAAAAGTAATTCGAAATCCTTTTAACATAAAGGATCCTCCGTCTTTTTTATTTGCTCAATTGCGATGAGAAACATTAAAACCCCTAATAGAAATTGTGAAAGTGGTAGAAAGTTATTTTGATCTGTATAGAGCCCAATTGCCGACATAATTATCACCGTGAGTGCGATTACGATACGAAGTATACTATGAGTTCTCCTTATTATCTTTCGAGTAAGGATTATCTTCTGGTTTATCAACGGAATGTTTATATGCGTAACCTTTATTGATCGTCATAACGGAGAGTACTAATACGATCAGTACGATTATAATGCCGATAATTAATATTTTGAGCATGAAATCCCTCCTTTTCTTTATTTTACATAATTTTGTAATTGATGAAAACAATAGAAATTAAAAGGATGAAAGAAGGGTGTTACATGGAGCATAAAAAAACATATTATATATCAGTTGGAAATGGTCAAATTTCACAAGTGAAGACGGCGGATACGTATAATTTTGAAATTTACGCAAATGACGAAGAGATTACGGAGTTAAGAGAGTATTTTGATCAAGCGTATGAAGAGGACTTAGGTTCGTATGTACGCTCCCACGTGCCATTCGTTGAGTATCATCACGATTCGAATAATGATCGATATGATGAACAACTACAAAAAGCATATAAAATGATTTATGATCTAGGGAATCATGAAACGAAAGAATTAGTCGCGCAAATGGGAATAATCAATGGATTGTAATTGGATAATATTATGCAGAAAAGCGAGAATATGCTACAATTTGTGGTAGGAAAAACTTGTAATCATCAATAGGGGAGTAATGGCATGTACAAATTTAAAGATTATTACCACAACACTGTACAATTATCGTTTGAACGTTACCCATTTTCTCCTGAGCCAAAGCATGTTTGGGTTGTATGCCGGTACGGGGATCAATGGTTATTAACGCATCATTTACGCCGTGGTCTTGAATTTCCAGGTGGTAAAGTAGAACTCGGGGAAACACCGGAAGAAGCGGCAGTTCGAGAAGTTCATGAGGAAACCGGCGGCATAGTTTCTGATTTAACTTACTTAGGGCAATACAAAGTATCCGGAAAAGACAAAATAATCATTAAAAACATTTATTTTGCAACAATTAGTGCGGTAGAGCAGCATACGCATTACGAAGAAACGAAAGGGTCTGTTTTATTAAAAGACATTCCTGATAATATTAAAACTGATAGAAAATTTAGCTTTATTATGCGCGATGATGTATTAGCGCGTACGATGAAACATATAGAAGAAATCGGCTGTTTTACGAAGTAAAATGGCCGGTTTCTTTTTTTGATTAAATACCCAAAAAAGGTGTGAATATATTTTTACTTTTAGGGAGGCATTTGGGAATGAAAGTATCCACTTACTATTGTCACTTTTTGTCGGTAAATCGATATATTTCAAAAATCGCCGATATATTTTGAGTTGCGGTCGATATATTTCAAAAATCGCTGATATATTTTGAGTTGCGGTCGATATATTCGAAAAATCGCTGATATAATTTATTTACTATTGTATTGTTTTTACCTTCAGCTCTAAAAACGAAAGAACCTCCAACAAATCATCCACCACACGTGAATGTTCAAAGTCACCCCAAAATAAATCTCTCTTCCAAACGCCAAGAATCCCTACTTGTTCAGAACCAAGCACATCGTTTTCTGGATGATCTCCAACGTAAAGACATTCTTCTGCTTTAACATTTAGTTTATGCAAGGCTCGTTTGAAAATCTCGGGATGTGGTTTTTTAATTCCTTCTGCTTCTGAAACGAGAACTGTATTTGTATACGTATGTATGTTTAAGGCGCGAAGGTTGTTCATTTGAAAATCAGTAAAGCCGTTTGTAATAATACCGATTTTAATGTTTTGCTGCGTTAGTTGTTGAAGTAATTCATGCATGTTTGGGAAGGGAATGCAGTGATGTTGAAAGTTTGTAATGTAGTCATGCAGCAGTTGTTCTGATGTTAAAGTGGTAATGCCGTATTCAGAAAGAAGAGAATCGTATACTTTATCTTTCCACGTATATCCATTATTATCGAGTTCAAGAAAACGAGAGCAATACTCGGCGTGTTCTATGTTTATAAAATGAAGAGAAAAGCGATTGTATTGGTCGTGAATAAATCGTACTAAAGATTGACGACGATCTAATAGTGTCCCGTCCAAATCAAATAACACCGCATGAATCATATGTAACCTCCTCAAAGTTTTTATAAATAATTATCGCATATTTGTGAAAAAATGATTATCATATTTTTGTAGACTGTAACGACGGAGGTTCAAATGAAAGAACTGTATGGTGGGAAATTAGTTTGTTTTATACTTTCGATTGGCTTAGTAGCTGGATGTGATATGGCGGAAAAAACTTCGAAAAGAGAGAAAAAAGATGTGTGCGAAACGACAGAAGAATGCACACAAATAGGTGATAAGACGCTTCAAAAAGTATATAAAAAGATAGATGGACTTTCAGAACTTGAAGTACTAGAGGATTATGATTTAGAAGGACATTCAAGTAACGATATGAAAGAAGCAGAAATGAAAAAAGAGGATGATGAAAATTATTTCTTTTTAGCTTCGTATTATATTGATGGTGATGAAATTGTAGATCCTTATTTCGATAAACTAGATCGCAAACGATTGAATAAGGCTTTTGCGGATGATAAGGACGCGAAAGAAGAAGTATTAAAGCAACGTCAAGATAGGGATTATCATGAATCGTTATGGGAGATGTATAGCACGCTTATTCCAGCTAAGTATCGCACTGACATAAAAGAGTTTGACATGGTAACAGATGGTTACGACGGAATTGTCGCCCACGTTATGCCGAGTATGGAGTATCCGAAAGAGTGGACCATTAGTTTAGATACGCTTGATTCAGCAGTAAATATCGATCAAGTGATGAAAACATTAATACATGAGACGGCTCACGTATTGACACTGGGACATAAACAAATACCAGTAAATGAAAAGTACTTAAAGGCTTTTGAAGAAGATAAAGATATTTCATCATACCAAAATAAATGTAAATCTCTTTTCTTACAAGAAGGATGTGCGAAGGAGAGCTCTTATATAAATCAATTTTATAATTTGTTCTGGAAACCAATTGATCAGGAGTGGACAGAAAAGAAAGTGGAAGAAAGCGAAGAAGCTCAAATTGAATTTTTTAAGGAAAAACATGGTGAGTTTGTTTCACTGTATGGGACGACAAATGTAGCAGAGGATATTGCGGATACATTTACAGCGTTTATTTTACAAGATTCAAAAAAGGTGAAAGAAGGAACAGAATTAAAATATAAAAAAATTTCCTTTTTCTATCAATTCCCCGAGCTTGTAAAAATGAGAGCGGAAGTGTTAGCTGGATTATATGATATTTCAAGGGATATAGAGCAGTCATAGTTTAGTGGTAATTATTTGTTGGTAAGTCAATAAATTTTTGATCAATTAAATGAAAACGCGAGGACGTTCTGTTCTTTGCGTTTTTTTATGTTAATAAAATTGAAAATTCTGTCTTTTTTTAAAAAAGAAGAAGGAACTGAATCATTAAAATAGAATTAGTATAAAAACGTCACAAATTAGACACAATTATAATGCGCATAGTATAGGGGCTATAAGTTTACTCTCGAGGAGGTAATGAAACGTATGAAAACGATTCTTGCTGTTGCTGGTCTCATTTGGGTAATGTCTCACGGTTTTCCGATTTTTGAAGGGGAGCAAATTCGTAGTGCATTAAATAAAGAGTTTAATGATTATCATATTATTGATCGAAAAGATAATGTCGTTACGGTGCGTGTGAAAGATTGTTTCCATACAGTTACGGTTGCTAACGGGAATGTTACAGATAATTCTAAAATGTGTGACAAAAGGTAACGGAAAGAAGCTGACTCTAGCGTATCGCTCTAAGTCAGCTTTTTTTTCGTTTTCCAATAAGGAGTTTTTCAAATGCCTCGACAAATACATACATAAGAGTTGCGAGGACGCAAGTGAGCAATACACTGAGTAAGACGAGTGTGAAGTTAAAGACTTGGAATCCGTAGCTAATTAAATAGCCAAGTCCTTGTTTAGAAACGAGGAGTTCCCCGAAAATAACACCGACCCATGATAAGCCAACATTCACTTTTAACGTTGAAATAATTGCAGGGAAAGATGAAGGGAGAATAACGTGCTTATAGCATTGCCATTTATTTGCGCCAAATGTGTCCATGACCTTAATATAGTTGGAATCGACTTCTTGAAATGCGCTGTAAATAACGAGAATAGTAATGATGATTGAAATGATTACTCCCATTGCGATAGAAGATGAAATGTTTGGACCGAAAATAACAATGATGATTGGACCGAGTGCAACTTTTGGCATTGCATTTAGGACGACGAGATAAGGATCAAGTACGCGGGCCAAAAGTGGCATCCACCAAAGGAAAGTGGCGATAATAGCTCCGAGTACTGTTCCGAGAATGAAGCCTACTCCTGTTTCAAGTAATGTCGTCCATATGTGAATCCAAAGGGAACCGTCAATCCATTTCATTAAAAAGAGATCCCAAATACTTGAAGGAGAGCTAAAGAGTAAAGGATCAATCCATTCCTTTTTACTAGCTATTTCCCATAGTGCAAAGAAAAGAACAAGAAGTACAAGTTGTAAAGAGCGAGCTAACCATGCATGTTGTCTTTCTTTTTTTCGAAACTGCTCATGTAGTTGTTTTATATTATCCAAGTCGTTCCAACTCCTTCCATATTTCTTGGAAGAGGGATGGGAAGTCATCGTGGTGGCGTGCTTCTAATGGCGATAAGGAACGGATACTTTCTGGGACGATGAACGTTTTTGCAATTTTTCCAGGGTTCGCCTGCAGCAAATAAATACGATCACTCATCGCAATTGCTTCTTCAATATCATGTGTCACAAGTAGGGATGTTTTCTTATAGTTACGTAGTAATGTGAAGACGAGATCTTCTAGTTTTAATTTTGTTTGATAATCAAGTGCGGAAAATGGTTCATCTAGCAATAAAATTTTTGGATCGGTCGCTAATGTTCGAACGAGGGCAGCACGTTGGCGCATACCGCCGGATAGTTCACGTGGGTATTGCTGTTCTATATCATATAGGCCGACTTGTTGTAAGAGCTTTAATGTATGTTCTTTCGTATTTTCATCATAAATCTTTCGAATATGAAGTCCGAGCATAATATTTTCTTCAATCGTTTTCCACGGAAACAAGTAATCCTGCTGGAGCATATAGCCCATAGATGGGGTCTTAGTTGTAATCGGTTCACCATCTAAAAATATGATACCTTCAATTGGATCAAGTAGCCCTGCGATGATGGAGAGGAGCGTTGTTTTTCCGCAACCACTTGGGCCAAGGATTGAAATGAATTCACCTTCTTCTACGTGCAAACTCATATCTTCAAGAATAAGTTTGGCATGTTCTTTTGCAAAAAAGCAGTGAGAAACGTTACGTATTTGTAAAAAGCTCATACACTTCGCCTCTATTTCTTAATAACGCTTTCGGCAATTTTTGTATTGACGAGCGCTTCATGTGGAACTTCTTTTTGTAATTCACCAGATTCTTTCATAATCGTTTGGAGCTGTTTCCATTCTGCATCATCTAATAATGGATTTGTCGCATAAGAATGTTGTTTTTTGTAGCGCTCAATTACTTTCACTGAAATGTCTTTTGAAGTGTCTTTAAATAGTGGTGAAACAGCATTAGCAATCTCTTCGGGACTATGGGTATCAACCCATTGCTGCGCTTTATATAGTGCGCGAGTGAATTTTTCTGCAGCAGCTTTATCTTTCTTTAAGAAACTTTCTTTTGCCATAAACGTTGTATAAGGGACAGTACCAGATTCAGCTCCGAAAGACGCGACGATATAACCTTTTCCTTCTTTTTCAAGTATACTTGCAGTCGGTTCAAAGAGCTGTACAAATTCTCCCGTACCAGATGCAAAGGCATTTGCAATATTAGCAAACTCGATATTTTGAATTAAGTTCGTATCTTTGTGAGGGTCAATGCCATTTTTCTTTAAAACATATTCTCCAACCATTTGTGGCATGCCGCCTTTACGCTGTCCTAAAAACGTAACACCTTTTACGTCATTCCAATTAAAAGAGTTCAATTTTTTACGTGAAACTAAAAATGTGCCATCTGTTTGTGTAAGCTGTGCGAAATTAATGACAGGATCTTTTGCTCCTTGTTGATGAACATAAATAGACGTTTCTGAACCAACGAGCGCAATATCAATTCCGCCAGATAAAAGGGCGGTCATCGTTTTATCTCCGCCAGCTGTTGTTTGTAAGTCAATATTTAAACCTTCATCTTTAAAAAATCCTTTTTCAATTCCAACATATAAAGGTGCGTAGAAAAGAGAGTGGGTAACTTCGCCAACGCGAATTTTTTGAACTTGTTCTTTCGTACTTTCCTTTGTACTACTACAAGCAGCGAATGTGAAAACAGCTAGTAACATGATGCAAAAAACGGTTATTAATTTTTTCACTATATGACACCTCCTAGAAGTCAATCTACAAGCATAATATGTAGGTAAGTGCCCATATGTGAGTATAGATAGCAGGAATTTTTTAGGGAATAAAGAAGTACAAATATAAGGGGTGATAAAATGGATTACGAATACGATGATAGCGTACATTTACATCTTGATTATTTCGGAACTGAATGTGATATGGAATCGATTGCTTATAAGAGGAAGCATGAAGACGTGTGGGATGTGTATTTTAATTTTGGAGTATACGGTATTCAAAAAGATGATGTAGGGGCAGGAATGTTTATGGACGAATATGCCGGTTATTACGTTTTTTCTGTACATGCTCGTGATTTGAGCTGGGAATTTGGAAGTGCTCAGTTTGAGGAATGGGTTTTGAAGAACCATATAGTAGAACGAACGCTGCAAAAATAGGAAGGGATTTCGTGATTGGATTTCTCATTTTATTATGTATTTGCGTAGCCGGAGTTTTTATCCTGAGGGTGCTTACTTACCGATTTGCAAAGAGAAATATTCATAAATACAAAAGATTGAAATTGGTTCATATGTGGTTAGATATGACTATGAAAAAGGGTCCGAGATTAGATTTGTTTGATTTTATTTTTATAGTAATCGTGTGTATCATATGGAAACTATGGATGCTTCCTCTTGTATAGTAAACATGTTAATCATTTCATCATTTTTCCCGTTCATAATAAATAACGAAAAGAACCTGTCACATGACAGGTTCTTTTGTTATACGGGAAATTCAATATATACGACAAATTACGACAAGGGAGTTCATATATATTTGCTATTCTATTAAAGGTCATTATTTGTAATGTATATATAGGAGGATTTTTTAATGTTAAAGAAATTATTATTATTTTTACTTACAGGCTTATGCGTAGTTGCTTTAACAGCTTGTAAAGATGAAGAGGACAAGCTGAAAGCGGCGGAAGAACAGAAAATAGATGAGAAGAAAATTGAAGAAGATAAGAAGGGAGAAGAGCAGCAAAAAGCAGAAGAAGAAAAACGTAAGCAAGAAGAGCAGCAAAAAGCGGAAGAAGAAAAGCGTAAGCAAGAAGAACAGCAAAAAGCGGAAGAAGAAAAGCGTAAGCAAGAAGAACAGCAAAAAGCGGAAGAAGAAAAGCGTAAGCAAGAAGAACAACAAAGAGTAGAAGAAGAAAAACGTAAGCAAGAAGAGCAACAAAGAGTAGAAGAAGAAAAGCGTAAGCAAGAAGAGCAACAAAGAGTAGAAGAAGAAAAGCGTAAGCAAGAAGAGCAACAAAGAGTAGAGGAAGAAAAACGTAAGCAAGAAGAACAAAGACGTGTACAAGAGCAACAAAAACAACAGTCTGCACAACAAGAGAGAACACAAAAACAAGAAAAAACAAGACAAGCAACAGGTGGGAAACCGACAAGATCGCAAATTTCGGTCGGTTCACATGTGGTTATCCAATTAGATACAGATTATAGTAAAACAGTGAGTGGTGTTGTGAAAGATATTTTAACAAATAGTGAAACACATACGCATGGAATTAAAGTTCGATTACAAGATGGACAACTTGGCCGTGTTCAAAGTGTTGGGTAAATAAAAAAGAGATCGTCCATCTTTGGACGACCTCTTTTTTATTATGCTTGGTTAGTGCGGAAAAATGGAAGCTTCTGCACAGTGTAAACTAACCCATATGCAAGAATTAAGCACATAAGAGGGTTAATGAAAAATCCGTAGCGATTAATTGCTAAGAATAAGTTTGAGAAGATGATGTAAATAACAGAACTTGCTACTAGCATCATAACGCGTTTATGTTTAAATGAATTTAGCATGAAGCAGAAACCACTTAAGAATGTACCAATGACAAAGACTCTATGGCACATTTGTATAAAGTTATGAATACGGTATTGGTCTACAGCAGGAGCTGTTTTGAATAACTCAATTGTTTTACCAACAGTGAACCAAGAGAACCAATATGTGAAATCCGTTTTAAATCCATTTTTGATTAAATCTTTTGCGTATGCCCCTTTATCATCTAAGCCTTGGGCTTTCATTTGATTAACTACATTTTCATAGCCAATTTTGTTAAACGGATCTGCACCGGCAATTAATGGGTCTGCACCTTGCGTTGAGAATAAGATAAATTGATGAAGCGCTAAATAGTTACGAACAACCCAGGCGCCGATAATAAGGAACGGGCCAATGAACCATAATAATCCAATTCGAATTGAGTCTTTAAATCCATATGTGAACAAGACGACAAGAACAGGAATGAGCATCATTGGAGCTGGATTTGGACGGAACATAAGTAAAATAGCAACAACAATTCCAAACCATATATGGAATTTTACTTTATTGTATTTCCATGCGAGAACAAATACATATACACTTAACGCTAATAAGAATATTGAAGGAACTTCGGTCAATAATGTACGGAAGTATGTATAGTTACTTGGATAAATAGCATATAAAATACTCGCAACAATCCCATAAATGTTTTTTTCAAACAACTCTTTTCCTATTAAAAATACTAATAACACTGTACAGAGGTTCAGTATCATATTAATGACAGTTGCTACGTAATAGTACGGAAGTGATGTAACATCAGAAATAATCATAGCGCCAGCTAATAATAGTGGTTGACCTGGTGTGATATAAGCATTTTTTCCAGGAACTTCACTAGGTTCTAAATAAACATAGCCAAATACACCATGTTTTAATAATTGTTCAGCTGTTAACGAATAGTTAAACGCATCATTTGCACCATATGTTACTTTGACTAACTCTCCATCTAATCCTGGCTGTTTTACTAGACAAAAAACGTGCAACAGGAAAGAAAGCGCCAAAATTGCATATACCGCTTTAGGTAAACTTTTAAACTTATTTAGCAAAAATGAGCATCTCCTTTTTTATTAATTCTTTCGTATTTTCATGAAAAATTCCTAATAGTATTAAGGTTTTCCAAAACATAGTTATTATATCATAAAGTGGAGCGTAGTAATTTGATTTTTCAATACTCCATAGGTTGAAATCCAAAATTTAACTGATGGTTAAGGGATAATTAAGAAAATATATTTATAGTAAAAGCAATTAGGAAGACGAAATACACGTTATATGTTATTTTTATAGGAAGTATTTTCACGGTGCGGGGTGAAATTAATAAACAGAAAAGAGGGAATGAATTGAGGGATAATTTTTCATTTCATCAGCCAAGAAGAAATATATTAATTTCAGTGATTTTAAGTGGTGTAGTAACCTTATATGTTGTACCCACACTTTTCTTGATTTTAAGATATTTTAGTTTAGGTACGATGAAAGATATGTTAAATCAAAAGGTTGTTTTAAGTATAATGACAATTTTGATTTGGATTGTACTACTGTATGTTGCGTATTTAAATAAAGATATAGTTAATAAATTTAAACCGATTATTAGGATTTATATTAGAATGTTTTTAGTAGCCCATGCGGTTACTTTGCTTTTTATTTTTACGCAAAATAATATGGATTTCGTAAATACACTGAATTGGATTTACAATTATAACGCACAGTTTATATTTAGTTTAATTGTAATTTATGCGATATATGTTTTTGTGTATAACGTGCTTGGGAAAGTTTTTTTGAGTACTATCTTGACAAGCATTTTGCTAATCATTTTGGCTATTGTAAATCACTTTAAAATTGTTTTTAGGGGAGACCCACTATATCCTTCTGATTTTACACAGATTGGACATATGCAATCTGTTATACCGATGGTGATGGATTATTTTAGTTGGGGTTATATTCTTCTCGTTATTGTAAGTGTTGTTGCCTGTATTTTAGCGGGTATGTATATAAGGAAATATATTCAAAATGTAAAAGTTCATGTAGGCGTACGAGTTCTATTTATAATAGGATCCAGCTTTGTTTTATATGCGTATGGTAATTTTACGAATACGTTTATGAATAAATTGTTTCAAAAGTCGGGTATAGAGTTCGTTTTGTGGGATCAAAATGAAAATTATGCTTCAAATGGTTTTGTATTAGGATTTATAAGTAATTTAGATACGACAGTCATTGAAAAGCCGAAAGATTATTCAAAAGAAAATATGCTTCAAATAGCAAACGATATAAAGAAAAAATATAGTAGCAATATAGGGGCGCAGAAGCAAAAAGAGAAACCAAATATTATTTTTGTAATGAGCGAGTCGTTTTGGGATCCAACGAAATTAACGAATCTTTCCTTTAGTGAAGATCCTTTACCGAATTTGCATCATTATATAGAAAATTTTCCTGGTGGACAAACTATTTCTCCTACATTTGGAGGAAATACTGCGAACGTTGAATTTGAGGCGCTAACGAGTTATTCAATGAGTTTGTTAAAACCAGGCTCTATACCGTATCAGCAAGTTGTTACAAATAAGAAAGAAATTCCATCTATTACTCGAGCTTTGAAAAAAGAAGGGTATTATACAAGTGCAATTCATTCGTTCGGTCGCTCATTCTTTAAACGGGATGATGTATATAAAGTGTTAGGGTTTGATAAGTTTAATGCACAAGATACGATGGAAAATGTAGAAGTTGATGGAGATTATATTAGCGATTTATCTATGAGTAAAGAGATAATAGCTGAATTAGAGAAGCACAAACAACCTACTTTTATTCATGCGGTTACGATGCAAAATCATTTTCCATTTACAGAAGGAAGATTTGGCGAAAATCAAATAGAAATTAGTGGTTTAGAAAATGAAGAATCGAAGGCTGAATTAGAGACTTATACAGAAGGTTTAAGACGTTCAGATGAAGCTCTTAAATATTTAATAGAGCAACTAGATAATTTAGATAGACCTACATTACTAGTATTCTTTGGCGATCATCTCCCATCGTTAGGAATAAATAAATCTCTTTATAAAGAGACTGGTTATATAACAAATGAAAAAACGCTAAGTGAACGATTAGCGATGGCACAAACGCCGTTATTAATGTATGCAAATTTTGATATTCCAAATGACAATTTAGGCTTAGTAAGTCCAATTTATTTTTCAAATCTTGTCTTTGATTATGCTGGATTAAATAAGGCACCATTCTATCAATTTTTATCGAAGTTATATGAAGAAATTCCCGTACTTCGTGACGAATTGAGGATAGGAAAAGACGGAGAAGCAATAAAAGGTTTAACAGCGAAACAAAAAGAGATGTTAAAGCAATATGAGTTTATTCAATATGACTTACTCGTCGGAAAGCAATATAGTAAGGATATATTATTTAAATAAGCGAAAAAAAAGAACTTGTATACGATACAAGTTCTTTTTTCATAGTATTTAACGGGATAACCAGACAAGCTAGGGTTAGGGAGTATTACTTGTACATTTAGTATAAATTAAAATAGAATCGGTTTAATAATTGATTTGTGAGAAGTGTGTGAATTTTTCATTTAGTATATAATTGGATAATTTGTTTAATGCTTAAAAAAAACTCTTTAAGATTGCTAAGAGTTTTTTTATTTAGATACATATTAAAATTTCAGAAAAATCAGTTGCAATAAAGTTGTGTGGTAATTTTAAAAAAAGAATTTGCCATTTTGGCAAATTCTTTTTTGTTGAGGAGGCATTGTTAATTTGTTATGAGTTTATAAATTTAATAAGTTCTTTATTCAATTCATCAGCTTGATCGATTGGCGAGCCGTGACCACTATTTGTAAGAGCATGTAACTGAGAATTTCTAATCCGTTGTTGTGTAAGCTCAGCACTTTTGTAAGGGATGAGTTGGTCGTGAACACCGTGGAATATTTTTGTTGGGACGTTAATTTTATTTAAGTCCTTCGTCACGTCTTCGTTTGCAGCAGCTTGCAAAATTTTGATGAGAGCATAAGAAGCGGACTGCATACCGAGATAAGAAAACCAGTCTAACGTGGCAGCCCCTAAGTTTCTATTAAAAAATGATAAAGATACATCATTAAGAAATTTAGGCAAATTTGCATACATTTGAGCAATCAGAGCATCTGCTTGCTCTTTCGGTACGCCGTAAGGGGATTGTTGGTTTTTTACGAAAGAGGGGGAGACGGCATCAATTAATGCAAGTTTAGAAATACGGCGACCGTTATATCGTGACATGTATCGAATAGAAAGAGCACCGCCGACTGAGAAACCAACTAACGTAGCATTTTCTATTTGAAGTGCTTCTAATACAATTGCGATATCGTCAGCTAAACGGTCATATGTGTAACCAGTCCATGGTTTATCAGATTGCCCGTTTCCGCGAATGTCCATTGCGACGCAGCGAAACCCGTGCTGTGGTAAAACATTGAATTGATATTGAAACATTTGGTGATTTAAAGGCCAGCCGTGTACAAAGAAAACAGTTTTACTATCAGGACCTGGGTTCATATCTTGCACAAAAATGTGTACATCTTTTTCCACTGTAACGAACATGACGTATCCTCCTCATGCATTTTAATAGGCTCTTTCCCAAAATCGCTGTTTTGTCATTGCCTGAATAAATTCATTTGCAAGTAAGGTAGGGTTTTGTTCTGTTATAACGCCAGGTTTTCCTTCGATGTTTAAAGATTGAATAATAGTAGTTCCGTTTTGGAAAGCGCCAATTGGCTTAAAGTGATTATATGATTCTACGACAAATGAACTTGCTTTGTTAAGAAAATGATCATCAATATTTCCGCCAATAAGAAGTAGCCCATCGTAAAGAAGCGGTGATCCTGTTAAGAAAGTATCATTCACTTCCCACTTTACATTTTGAGAGCCTTGCACAAAACCTAATCGTTCGGAAATAATAACGGGCTGAAGACCGGCTTGTTTGAATTGATTTATAATATATTGTGCGTTTTGACCGTCATATCCGTTTGCAACAATGACGCCTACTCGTAATGTATTTGGGCTGAATGTTGTATGTTCCATACTTAGTGCTGGTGAGGAGTTTGTAACATTTGATTCTTGAACATTTGGCACTGTTGCCCCGACTGCTTCAGCTACTAAAGTAGCTAATTCTGTACTTATATGACCAATCATATCTACGACTTGTTGGCGAACTGATTTACTTTTTACTTTTCCTAATTCAAAGGAGAAGGCCTGCATAATATGGATTTTTTCGACGTGGCTCATACTATTCCAAAATAAACGGGCTTGTGAGAAATGGTCTTTAAAACTAGCGGCTGTTTCTCTTGTTTTATGTCCGGAAATAGTAGAAGGATATGTAACGAAACCGCCTTTCGTACCAGGTACAGTAAAGGGAGAGTTATTAGCTAAAGAGTTATTATGGTAAGCGACTTTTCCTTTATCAATTATATATTTAGACGCACCATCTCTTTGATTGTTATGAAAAGGACATACCGGGCGGTTAATCGGTAACTCTTGATAGTTTGTACCGACGCGGGCTAATTGCGTATCTGTATAAGAAAAGAGTCTACCTTGTAAGAGAGGATCATTTGTAAAATCGATACCGCGGACGATGCTTCCAGGGTGCAGTGCGACTTGTTCTGTTTCCGCAAATACGTTATCAACGTTCCGATTTAACGTCATTTTTCCGATGATTTTAACAGGGAAGTCTTCTTCCGGCCAAATTTTTGTTGCATCTAATATATCAAAATCGTATTTAAATTCGTCCTCTTCTTCTAAAATTTGAACGCCAAGTTCGTACTCAGGGTAGTTTCCAGCATTAATATTTTCCCATAAATCACGGCGATGGTAATCCGGATCAGCACCGCCTAGTTTTTGAGCTTCATCCCAAATTAACGAGTGAACACCAAGCTTAGGCTTCCAGTGGAATTTTACGAATCGTGACTTTCCGTGTTTATTAACTAAGCGAAATGTATGAACGCCGAACCCTTGCATCATTCGAAAACTTCTCGGAATTGTACGGTCAGACATAATCCACATCATCATCGCAGCTGATTCTTGATTATTGGCGATAAAGTCCCAAAAAGTATCATGTGCTGTTTGTCCTTGAGGAATCTCATTATGTGGCTCTGGTTTAAGAGCATGAATAAGATCCGGAAATTTAATACCATCTTGAATGAAGAAAATCGGGATGTTATTACCCACTAAATCGAAATTTCCTTCCTCTGTATAAAACTTAACAGCGAATCCTCGTACATCTCGGTTCGTTTCATTTGCACCTTTTGATCCTGCAACTTCAGAAAAACGAATAAAAATAGGTGTCTTTTTAGATGGGTCTTGTAAAAAATGAGCCATTGTTAAATCTTCTAAAGAATCATATAGCTCAAAAACACCATGTGCTCCGTAACCGCGAGCATGAACGACTCTTTCAGGAATTCGTTCACGGTCAAAATGAGCGAGTTTTTCTCGCATAAGGAAATCTTCTAAAAGTGTAGGACCACGATCGCCGGCGGTTAAAGAGTTTTCATCATTTGAAATTTTGACACCCGTATTCGTTGTCATCTCTTTTCCTTCATTGTTTTTCGTAAAGGATTGTAACTGTTCTATCTTCTTATTTTCACGACCGTCCATATAAAGCACCTCCCATATTATACGTATTATTGTTCATGATTTTTATGCTTACATATGGTCTGAAGAAGTATATTATCTATGGATTGATTTTCCTCATTTGTTCAATTTATCTTTGTTTGTCTATGAAAATCATTTATTATAATAAATGGTATTCTTTTGAAGGGGTGTTGAAGTGGGAGAGAGTTTTCTATCAGCTAAAGAAGAAAAGAAAAACGCTAAGATTTTCTTATGGGTAATACATGTTATTGTAATTGTATACGAGGTTGCATACGCGATTATATTAGAAGATACAATGCCTTTAGGAAATTGGCATAAAGTGATATGGAAGCTTGCATATATTATGGCTATATTAGGTATTAGTGTTTACTTATTTGAGAGAGGAAAAGCATATTTAGTTAAATATACATATTTATTTGCATACATGATTGCAGAGACTTTTAATATTGGATGGTATGCTTTTCATAATACAATAGCATTTGATGAAGGGAATGTAATTGAATATATTTTCATTTTCTTCGTACCGATATTTTTGAGTAAAAGATATTTATTTGTCTTAGCGCCATTTCTTATAGGGAAATATATGATATACCTATTTGTATTTGGAGAACTTAACTTGTTTATGTCTCTTGTTATAAATATGGTGTTACTTTTCGTGTCATTTATTATTTTAAATCGATTTTTACAATATCTTTCAGCAGTAAAGGGACGTATTGCAGAGGCAAGTCAGTCACAAAAATTGGCGGTTATCGGAAAAATGGCAGCGACAGTCGGACATGAAATTAAAAACCCACTTGCTTCATTAAAAGGGTTTACGCAATTACAAAAAGAGAAACACGAAAAAGATGCAACATATGAACAAATGATTCTCGAAATCGAAAATATGAATAATATGATTAGTGAATTAATGGAGGTTGCTACATGTAAACCTTCTGTTTATGAAAAACACATTGTAAGTGATATTTTAGTACAAGCGGTAGAAAACATGCGCGAAAAAATGAACGAGTTAAATATAAATTGCACCTTTAATGAAGAGCAAAATAGAAGTGAAATTGAATGTGATAAACGCAAATTAAAAGGAGTATTTTTGTATGTTATTAAAAATGCTTTAGAGGCAATGGAGCATGGCGGAACATTAAAAATACAAGTTGAAAATAAAAAAAGAGATTACGTAATAGTAAGGATAGTAGATAGTGGTTTTGGGATAAAAAAGGATAATTTAGGAAGAGTTAAGGATGCTTTTTATACAACAAAGCAAGATAGAATTGGATTAGGTCTTACGGTAGCGGAGCGAATTATGACAGAGCATCTTGGAGAATTACACATTTCTAGTGAAGTAAAGAAAGGGACGAGAGTAGAAATACTACTCCCGAAAAAATGTGAGCGCAATGTGACACAAGATTAAGAGGTGTTGTTAAAGGAGTTATCATATGGAAAAAGGCAATATATTTGAAAAGGAAGAGATAAAGGCATTAATAATATTTTTAAGCTTATTCTTCGTTATATTTTTTGCATATGATTTTGCTGAAAAGGCGATGGTCCTTTTAGCAGATAAAAATCAAAAACTAGCAGATGTTTTTGGAGAAGGATTAGGTTTATGGCTATATAGTTTGATGGTTGGATTATTCTTTATAGGACTTTATTTTATGAAATGGAAAAAGCCGTATATTGTGAAGTATATTATTTTAATTGGCTATAATATATTGGATTTTATTAATAACTTCATTATTTATTACGGAAGTGATGCGGAATTTGATGGCGGGAATATAGTAGAAGGATTCTTTATTTTATTTGCACCGATATTTGTGAATAAGAGGTACTTTTGGTTAGTTGCCGGAACTATTGTTGGAAAATATGCACTTATGGGATTCGTTGTTCAATCCTTTATCGTTCTTATCCCAATAGCATTATATAGCGTGTTTGTTATTATATGTTGGATTATATTTTTAAGATTCCAATCTTACGTTCGTACACTTGAAATGATGGACAAAGAAATACAAAATGTAGAAAAATTAGCGATGGTTGGAAAAATGGCAACAGTAATTGGTGATAAGATTAGAAGACCGTTAGAGAAATTGAAAAAACTTGTGAATAAGCAAGCGAAAAAATATCCAGAAGATAAGATTTATAGTGAAATTATGAGACAGGAAGTAGAGCGAATTTATACAATTGCTACAGAACTAAATGGGTTTGAGAAATCTAAATCGGTAGAATCCGAAACTCATAATATTAAAGAAATCATCTCTTATGTTATCAGGGTTATGGAAAAGCCAGCTTTAGAACAAGGGATAAAAATGCATGCTATTTATAGTAAAGACATGCCTTCAATTACATGTGATGAGAAACGATTGAAACAAGTATTTTTTAATTTAATTAAAAATGCGATTGAAGCAATGTCAGTTGGCGGAACTATTACTGTAAAAGTTATAGTGGAAGATGTGATCATTGTTCAAATTATAGATGAGGGATGCGGTATTCCGAAAGATAAAATTCCTAAGCTAAATGAAGCTTTTTACACAACGAAAGAAACTGGAACAGGCTTAGGATTAGTAGTTACGGAAAAAATTATTAAAGATCACCACGGTAAATTGAACTTTGAAAGTCAAGTTGGAGTTGGAACGACTGTTGAGATTATGTTGCCGATTTAACGGTGGGTATTTTAAAAAGGGGAAATCACTTTCTTTAGAGTGATTTCCCTTTTCATTTTGGATGGAAGTACGGAATCCAATAAAGGGGATGTTTACAATATTGACATAGTGTACCAATTTGAAAAATCAAAATATGGATATATCCAAGGTAAGGTATATAATGAATTTGTCTGTTATTTGTTTTAATTTATTTGTTTTAATTTATTTGTAATTTTTTTGGCCTCGGTAGCGAAGTTTTTTTGTAAAATGAACGATTTGTAAGAGTGGGCTATATATCAGTGATTAGAAAAACAGAATATACAGCACTTGCCGTAATCCCGGGGGTAATATAAAGGGATATCGCATCCCCCCTCGAAACCAGGTTTCCAGTTGTAATACTAGTCCAAGTTACAGTGGCAGGTCCAGGTACTGGAGTAGGGTTATACACTTGAGGTTGTCTAGAGCCAATATCCGTAGGTTTAATTGAAAATGTCATAGTCCCCGTAATTTTATCTGTAGTAGTTAAAGTGATAGTAGATAGGATGTAACTAGAGGTAGGGGCAGAGAGGTTTGTTGGGACATCCTTGCAAATATCAATCGTATAAACAGCAGCGGGTAAGTTATTAATATTTATAGATGCAGCAAAACCAACTATATTCCCAGCTCCAGCAGTTACATACGGAATAACGTTTGAATCAATTCCTGGAGAACCTGCTATACGTTGAAACCCAGCATTCGTCCCTTGAAAAACAATACTTTTCGCTGATGAACTACCTGCAGGTCCAGTGATGCCGGTAGAACCAGTGTTGCCAGTAGGTCCAGTGATGCCGGTAGAACCAGTGTTGCCAGTAGGTCCAGTGATGCCGGTAGAACCAGTGTTGCCAGTAGGTCCAGTGATGCCGGTAGAACCAGTGTTGCCAGTAGGTCCAGTGATACCGGTAGAACCAGTGTTGCCAGTAGGTCCAGTGATGCCGGTAGAACCAGTGTTGCCAGTAGGTCCAGTGATGCCGGTAGAACCAGTGTTGCCAGTAGGTCCAGTGATGCCGGTAGGTCCAGTGATGCCAGTAGGTCCAGTGTTGCCAGTAGAACCAGTGTTGCCAGTAGGTCCACCTTCTACTAATACGATATAATCTGGGGACACATTCGGAAACCCTTGAGGTGCATCTTTTTTTACAACATAGCCGCTACTTGTGTAAGTCACAACTTGTCCCGTTTTATAGTTAGGAGCAGCTGCTAGACTAAAAGCGGTAGTACTTTGTAAACCGGCCCCGGTAGGTCCGGCATTGCCAGTAGGACCTGTAGCGCCAGTAGGACCTGTAGTACCAGTAGGTCCAGTGCTTCCGATAGAACCACTGTTGCGTCTACCGTCACAACTAAAGCAATTGCGTTGGTACATATATTGTCTCCTTTCTATAGTTTTGAAAATCTAGTTTTAAAAGTAGAACTACTATATATATATTGTAGATTCTATATTTTTGTGTGGTCGATCGTATTGTGTATATAGATTTCAAAAATAGGAGAGGTGTTATTAGTTTGATAACCACCATGTCTCCTGTGGAATCAAAGTAACGTCTACATCAAAATCCTCCTTAAGATAATTCTTACTTTGTTAGTTGTTTTTATTTTTCATAGCAAAATAAGAAGCGGATGTAAAACAAATAAAACCTAGAATCCAGCCAATAGAAGGGGAATAGGGAAGTATATGTTGTAATACCATTCCGCTAGAAATAAAAAAGCTACCTAATAGACTTAAGAAAATGGGATATCGCTGTAGTTTGAACATCAGTGATATAGCATCCTTTACCACATACATTGTATGTTAGTCTTAATTTTCTGTATATAAATTTTAAGAAAAATGGTGGTACAATATATAAAGGATACGAGAAGAGAGGATGTAGATTTACGCATGTACGTTACTGTAACAGAAGCAGCATATAAAAAGATTATGGATACGATTCCAAATGAAGCGAAATATATAAAATTATTTTACGATAATGAAGGTTGCGGTTGTGTTATGAGCGGGATTATTGATTTAGTAGCCGTTTCAGAGAAAGATGAGCGCGATGTAGATATTGAATCAAGCGTACTAAACTTTATCGCAGATCGAACAAAGCTTGTATTTATGGATGATAAGTTAACAGTTGATTGGCATGAAGTTGGAGGGACTTTTCAGCTGAAGAGCCCAAGCCAGTTTTATAATCCAAATATGAAGTTACATGTTCGAGTATAGTAAAGAAACGGCGGCCCAAAAATATTTTGGAGCTGCCTTTTCTTTATAGTATAGGGTGCTGCTATTGTCGTTTCTTATTGGGAAATCGATATTCCTTGTCGAATCGCTGATATATTTTGAAAATCGTCTATAAAACTTCATTTACCAAGACAAGGTTCTTCATACAATAAAAAGATTTTTTCACATAATGAAATGTACACATAGTTGAATTTTCTGTATAATTCTCTTTGCGGAGGGGATTGTGCATGAAAAGATGGGGAATTGAGTTATTAATTTTAAGTGTCGTTATTATTTGGGGGATTAACTATACGATTGCGAAATATGGACTTTTAGAATTTACAGCGATTGAGTTTACTGCAGTTCGAATGATGGCAGCAGCACCACTACTGTTATTACTTACGTTCTTTATCGAAAAGTCACTTTATATGGAGCGAAAAGATATACCAAGATTAATCATGGTTAGCACGGTAGGTATTGTACTGTATCAAACGCTATTTATGGAGACTGTACAATATACATCCGCTACAAATGCCTCTTTACTCATTTCTATTTCACCTATTTTTACAACTTTATTTGCGATTTTCTTGAAACAAGAAAAATTTTCTTCTCGAAAGTTAGTTGGTTCCATGATTGCTTTTGTTGGTGCTACATTAGTTTTAGTAGCGGGGCATTCACTCGCTAGTTCTTTCTACGGAAATGGGATTGGACTAATTACATCGATATGCTGGGGACTTTATCCTGTTTTAGCAGGGCCATTAATAAAAAAATACTCTGCACTACGTGTTACTGCATGGTCGGCATTAGTCGGAGCGATTCCGCTCTTATTATTAAGCGGGCCACATGTATTTGTCATGCCATTTCACATTACACACGGAATGACATTGTTTGCTTTACTATATTCTATTTTCTTTGTAACAGTATTTGGTTTAGTGATGTGGTATGTTGGTGTGCAAAAAATTGGTGCGTCACATACGATGGTATATATGTATATAACACCGCTTGTAGCTGTTTTATTTGCAGCTGTATGGGCAAATGAATATGTATCGTTTCAACAAATAATCGGTGGAATTATCATTTTCTTCGGTCTATGGTTTGTGAAATCAGAGAAAATAGAAGCGCACTCTACCGTACAAGAACCTATATCAAAATAGGAAAGCAGATTACCTATGATCTGCTTTCCTATTTTTTTATTTTTGGTAAAAAGATGAGAAACAAGATAGCAGTAATAAGTGGAATTAAATTTAAAAATGGAATACGGAAGAGTGTAATAAGAATAATACCTGGAAGAAGAACACCGAGGACAGCATAGAAAATACTATGTCTTTTCGTGTACCAATACAAGGAAAGTCCAATAAGTGCAGGGACAATGAGGTGAATGAGAGCCATTAAAAAATAAACCATTAGACGCCCCCTTTATTTATGTGCTTATTACATCATATCCGTATGTTCATAGATTGATATCACTTTTTTCATAATTGGACGAAAATGTTTTGAAAAATGTCACATTTATGAGGGATTCTATATTAGAAATCTTGTATAATATTATTTTCTAAAAGCATTTTAACAACATAAACATACAGTTTATGTTGTTTTTAATTTGAATGAAATAGATTTTAAGTAGCATGGACTCGAAAGAAATGAGTTATATAGGTTTGGTTGGATAGATAAAAACTATTGAAGGGGAGTACAACATGATTAGTATGTCATTAAGGTCGTTTAAAATTCAATCGTATTATCTACTAGGTATTCTGTTATTAGGCTGGATGTTAACACCGTTTTCAGCACATTTTCTAGGTGCAGGAATTGGACTTATTGTAAGCATGTATTGTGTTTGGATTTTAGGAAGGCGTATCGAAAAACTTGGAGATAGTATCGTAAAGAAGACGAAAGCGCCGACGCTTGGTATGTTTAATCGCTACGCAGCGGCGATCCTTGGTGCAATTATTATGTACGAAATTGAGCACCATATGGTTATGTGGGCATTTGCAGTTGGGATTATGGGTGGTTATTTCTTAATCGTTGTTAATTTAGGGTATTATAGTATGAAAGATGAAGAAGAATTATCAAAGAGCTAAAAAAGATAAAAAGCCTCTTTTTAGATGGAATAGAGGATCTGGCGAGGGGTAGTACAACAGGAAGCGTAACTTTGCATAAAATGCAGGTTTCTGCTCCCAATAAGTTAACATGCAATCACGTATTAGTATGACTCTTAGGTTCTTTAAAAGAGTTGGATACAATACAACAAACTATTCCGGTAATTAGAATAACGTATTTTATCGTTTCACTTGTATGCTCAAATAAATTAACGTTAAGCATTACAAGTCCCCAAAACATTTGAATCGCTCCATAACTGAATAAAATTTTTCCTGTACGAGAAAAATTTTTCATAGGCCTCACCCTTTCCTGTATATGTCAATTTTATCATAAAAAACTAAAAATGAATGATTATAAAATGAATTTTCTGTAAGTTTATGAGTGTTGGTATGCAATTTTATGAGCTAAGTCACAGATGAAGAGATTAACGTTTCACTTTATATAAGATATAGAAAGAAGCTTACGTTTTTTACGTAAGCTTCTTTTTATGTAAGTGTGTATAACCGTTAAGCCGCATTGGGTTTTGTCGGTGAGTACGCGGAACTTTACGGTTACACGACACTTATTCATATGAGTAAAAGGGTTATTCCAACAGAAAATTTGTAATTAAGCGATTGGACCGCCTAAGTTAATAATATCTTCAGAAACGCTATCGAATTTTTTGAAGTTTTCTTTAAATTCGTTTGCAAGCTCAATTGCTTTCGCTTTGTAAGCATCTTTATCAGCCCAAGTTTGTTCAGGCATTAATACTTCGTCAGGTACACCTGGAACGTGACAAGGTACTTCAAGGCCAAAGATGTCGTGTTTTGCAGTTTCAGCTTTAGCAAGTTCACCGCTTAGTGCTGCTTGAATCATTGCACGAGTGTAACCTAAGTTCATACGTTTACCAACACCGTATTCGCCACCAGTCCAGCCAGTGTTTACTAAGAATACTTTTGCATTATGTTTCTCGATTTTTTCACCAAGCATTTCAGCATAACGAGATGCATCAAGCGGTAAGAATGGTGAACCGAAGCAAGTAGAGAATGTAGCTTGCGGAGATGTAACACCGCGCTCTGTTCCTGCTAGTTTACTAGTGTAACCGCTTAAGAAATGGTACATAGCTTGCTCTTTTGATAACTTACTGATTGGAGGCAATACGCCTGATGCATCAGCAGTTAAGAAAATAATTGTATTTGGATGTCCTGCAACACTTGGCAGTACGATATTGTCAATCGCATGCATAGGGTATGCAGCACGTGTATTTTCTGTTAAAGTAGTATCGTTATAGTCGGCGATGCGTGTTTGACCGTCAATGACAACGTTTTCTAAAACGGAACCAAATTTGATTGCATCGAAGATTTGTGGCTCTTTCTCATGAGAAAGGTTTACACATTTTGCATAGCAACCGCCTTCAATATTGAATACACCGTTATCAGACCAACCGTGCTCATCGTCACCGATTAATTTACGGTTTGGATCAGCAGATAATGTTGTTTTGCCTGTTCCAGATAAACCGAAGAATAGTGCTACGTCGCCTTCTTCGCCTACGTTTGAAGAACAGTGCATAGAAAGAATGTCTTGTTCAGGTAGTAAGAAGTTCATAATAGAGAAGATTGATTTTTTCATTTCTCCAGCGTATTCTGTACCACCGATTAGTACGATACGTTTTTCGAATGAAACCATAATGAATGCTTCAGAATTTGTACCGTCAATTGCTGGATCTGCTTTGAAGTTTGGTGCAGAAACAATTGTGAACTCTGATTCGTGAGTTGCTAATTCTTCTTCATTTGGACGAATAAATAATTGATGTACGAACAAATTATGCCATGCATATTCGTTAACAACTTGAATTGGTAGGCGATAGTTGCGATCAGCGCCAGCAAATCCTTTGAAGATGAATAACTCTTCTTTTTCTTTTAAGTATTCTAAAACTTTTATATATAATTTATTAAAATGTTCTTCAGAGATCGGTTGGTTCACGGCTCCCCAAGCAATTTTGTCAGCAACCGATGCTTCCTTCACAATAAATTTATCTTTAGGAGAACGTCCTGTGTATTTTCCTGTTGAAGCAGAAACGGCACCAGTAGAAGTTAATTTCCCTTCGTTTCGCATTAATACTTTTTCCACTAATTGCGGAACACTTAATTGAATCTGTGCATTGCTTCCGTTCAATAATTCATGTAAACCAATTTGGACATTCACAGTACTCATATTTATATACCATCCTTTTCATTTAATGAAATATTTCTCGTAATCCCCATCAAGAGTATAACACAATTATATAAATAATGTATACTATTTATTTATTTTTGTTTGTGTGAATGTATCATTTCCTTATTAATATTTCATTCTATGCGTATTGAGAAAAACTTTCAGGAAAATGTGAATATTAATTGACAAATGAATATCATTTCTTTAGTATAGGTTGGGACGGATACTCTCTTATCCCGAGCTGGCGGAGGGACAGGCCCGATGAAGCCCAGCAACCTCACTTGTAGTGGTAAATACAGGTGAATAGGTGCTAAAACCTGTGCGAGGCTAACGGTCTCGAACGATAAGAGCAAAGGGCAAAAAGCAGTATGCAAGTAGCAAATTAAACCTTTCCTCTATGTTAAGTAGGAAAGGTTTTTCTGTATGCTTGTGTGGGAGAATAAATGTATGTCGCAGTTTGTGGCAAATTAAGGATGAGTTCCGTACAATATATACAATTACTGTAGGGAGGTTTACCACATGACAAAAAAACGTCATCTGTTCACATCTGAGTCTGTAACTGAAGGACATCCAGATAAAATTTGTGACCAAATTTCTGATTCAATTTTAGATGCGATCTTAGCAAAGGACGCAAATGCACGTGTAGCTTGTGAAACAACTGTAACAACTGGTTTAGTATTGGTAGCGGGGGAAATTACGACTTCTACTTACGTAGATATTCCAAAAATCGTTCGTGAAACAATTCAAGGCATTGGTTACACACGCGCAAAATATGGATTCGATGCAGAAACTTGTGCAGTTTTAACATCTATCGATGAGCAATCTGCTGACATCGCTATGGGTGTTGACCAAGCGCTAGAAGCACGCGAAGGTCTAATGACTGACGCTGAGATTGAGGCAATTGGTGCAGGAGACCAAGGTTTAATGTTTGGCTTCGCATGTAATGAAACACAAGAATTAATGCCACTTCCAATCTCGCTTGCTCACAAATTAGCTCGTCGTTTAACTGAAGTACGTAAAGATGACACATTATCATACTTACGTCCGGATGGAAAAACGCAAGTTACAGTTGAGTATGATGAAAATGGTAAACCTGTACGTGTGGATACAATTGTAATTTCTACACAGCATCATCCAGATGTTACATGGGAAGAAATCGATCGCGATTTAAAAGAACATGTAATTAAAGCTGTAGTTCCAGCAGAATTAATGGATGGAGAAACGAAATTCTTCATTAACCCAACTGGCCGTTTCGTAATTGGTGGACCACAAGGTGATGCTGGTTTAACAGGACGTAAAATCATCGTTGATACTTACGGTGGATACGCTCGCCATGGCGGTGGTGCATTCTCTGGTAAAGATGCAACGAAAGTTGACCGTTCAGCAGCATATGCAGCTCGTTATGTTGCGAAAAACATCGTAGCAGCTGGTCTTGCTGACAAAGCAGAAGTACAACTTGCATACGCAATCGGCGTAGCGCAACCAGTATCAATTTCAGTTGATACATTTGGCACTGGTAAAGTATCTGAAGACGTACTAGTGGAACTAGTTCGTAACAACTTCGATCTTCGCCCAGCTGGTATTATTAAAATGCTAGACTTACGTCGCCCAATTTACAAACAAACAGCAGCTTACGGCCACTTCGGACGTACTGATGTAGATCTTACATGGGAACGTACAGACAAAGCAGCTACTTTAAAAGAGCAAGCTGGTCTATAATATATGAAAAAGAAGCTTTGCGCGTGTCGCAAAGCTTTTTTTATTTAGTTTTATCCCGCATTAACGGGCAGTAAGCCTCCCACCTCAAAATTAAAGCAAAAAAGTTAGGTAGGAGGCTAAATGCCCATAAAAGCCCGATTGGTGAAGGCTAATAATCAGTGGGGAAGAACAAAACCCCCACTGATTAAAGTTTCACTTTATTTACTACTTGAATGCAAGAACTACAATAAACTTCCCCGTCTAGCTCAATATACTTCTTCATATTTGTCATACCACTTGCTGGAAATGGCATGTGAATCCATGTTTTTTCATACGTTTGTATTTCCTTTTCACATAATTTACAAAGAATTGGTTTCTTACGGAACATAGACAATCAACCTTTCAGTTGACGCGCTTTTCCTGCGCAAAAAGCACTGCTCAGTAAAAATAGCGTTGCGAATATAATACTCACTAATGTAGCGTATGGAATTGCGCCTTTTAAAGAAAAGCCGACAGTGATGGAAGCGACAAATAAGAGGATGAATGTCGTTGTTAATTTTTTATAAAGTTCCATAGTATGTGAACCTCCGAATTATTTTGTATTGTAAATTTAAAAACTAAACCTATTATGTAGAAAACATAAGAAGAGATAAATAGTAGCTAATGATGTGAAAGCTAGGAGTATAAGAAATGGAAATAGCATACCTATTCAAATTCCTTTTTATGGGTGTTAATACTTATATTGTATCATGGCGTATCGGTGGCTTCATACATAATTGTGTAAAGATATGTATGATAAAATGAAGAAAAGCTTTTAAGAAGGGGAAGATGAAAAATGAGTGTAACTGAACATAAAAAACAAGCGCCAAAAGAAGTGCGTTGTAAGATCGTGACGATTTCCGATACACGTACGGAAGAGACGGATAAGAGTGGTCAATTGTTACATACATTATTAATAGAAGCAGGACATAAAGTGACCTCTTATGAAATTGTGAAAGATGATAAAGAAAGTATTCAGCAGGCTGTGTTAGCTGGTTATCATAGGGAAGATGTTGATGTCGTACTAACCAATGGCGGAACTGGTATTACGAAACGTGATGTAACGATTGAGGCAGTGTCAGTGTTATTAGATAAAGAAATTGTTGGATTTGGTGAGTTGTTCCGTATGATAAGTTACTTAGAAGATATCGGAAGTAGTGCGATGTTAAGTAGAGCAATCGGCGGTACAATCGGGCGTAAAGTTGTCTTTTCAATGCCAGGGTCTAGCGGAGCGGTTCGTCTTGCGATGAATAAGTTAATTTTACCGGAATTAGGTCATATTACATTTGAGCTGCATCGCCAATGAGTAAGTGGGCTGGAATTGTATTAGCAGGAGGTATGTCGAGTAGATTCGGTGAGCCCAAAGCATTAGCGAGCTGGGGTGGGAGTACTTTTGTTGAGCATATTTTGAAAGTGATGACAAGTACGCTTCAAGAAGTTGTAGTCATTAGTCATTCTGATATAAAAGAGCGAGTGGAGCAATTAGTACAAGTTCCCGTTATAGAAGATATTCCACATTATAAAGGAAACGGCCCGCTTGCTGGAATTGTATCAGGAATGGAATATATCGAAGCAGATTGGTACGCTATTATGCCTTGCGATGCACCAAATGTTTCGCAAGAGTGGTTTACTATTTTATTAGAACAAACGAGTGATGAGTGTGATGCGGTTGTGCCTATTATTAATGGAAGAAAACAACCGTTACTTGCGGCGTATCATAACCGTGTGAAAGAGAAGATTTACACTTTACTTCAGGAAGAGAAAAGAAGCATGGGGCAGCTTTTATCACAATGTAATGTGAAATATGTTGCCGGAGAAGATGTACAAGCAAATGCAGAATGGTTTATAAATGTGAATACGAAAGAAGAATATGTACAGGTTCAAAAAAACCTTTCAAATGAATGAAAGGTTTTTTGATATACAGAAATTGGGGAACAATTACTGTATAAAGGTATGTGAGTAAGTTGATTTTAAGGGGAATTTCTTAAAATCATCATACAGTAAAAATACTGTATAACCATATTTTAATTTTCATGGGTTTTTATTACAAGTCTGTTTAGTTATGTGTCTTTTTGATATAATGAATATAGAAATAAAGCGATATTTCACTTTATGTATCATTTAGTAAACGAAATTTTATAATTGTGTAATAAACTCCCTTCACGTTGTAAATAGCCAGTAAAGGTCACGTTTGGTTGCGGAGCAGCTCCACACAAACAATTATGAAAGTGATTCATATACATCTTTAGTTCTATACGATAAACATAGAATATATTTACAAATATAACATTTGATGGGTAGCGGAATAGAGAGGCCTGTTTTATACTAATATTGTGTCACCCCTTCTAAGGGACAGCGCACAACCGGTTATTGGCTAATGGGAACATTCTCATTTTGCCAGTGCCGGTTTTTTAGTAGATAATGATGATAATAAAGTGAAACTATAATCAGTTGGGGTTTTGTTCATTCCCTACTGATTATTAGCCTTCACCAATCGGGCGTTTACGGGCAGCAGGGCTCCCACCTGACTTTTGAGGTGGGAGTCTTACTGCCCGTAAATAGCGGGATAAATTTTTTGAGGGAGGGATCGTTTTGAAAAAGATAGATTTTACTTCTATGAGAGAGCAAGTAGCTAGTTTTTATATTTATTCTATCTCTTTTCTTGGTTTAATTGCTGTTATTATTTCCTTATTTTTAAGTGAAATGCCTTCCCATCTTATACTGCTTTTGTTGTTAATTATGTTTATGGGAATTACTGAGTATTTTCCTATCCGCATTTGGAGAGGGGGAATCACACTCAGCCTTACACTTATTTATACAATGAATTGGCAGTTTGGGATGCATATAACTGTTGTTTCGTGTGTGGGTGTGATGTTATGTATCCAATTGTTTCGCCGCTTATCTATGCAAAGGACGGTATTTAATTGTGCGCAACTTGCTCTTAGTATCGTATTAGCAGAATGGTTTTCCAGTGGATGTTTCTCTTTTTTTATTTCTGGAATGAATCTTTCAGTTTTATATGAAAAATTTATAAGCTTGTTTTTATTCAGCGCATTTCTTTGCCTTTTTAACAGTTTATTTTACGATCTTTTAATCATACTTCTTCCTCAGCCCTATCCGCTAGAAGAGTGGCGTAAAAAGAATATATTAGTACTCTTGAGTTTGAGTTTTTGTTTATTTTATTCTTCACTTATACATATTTTAGATTACCGATATCGCGGAGTGATGGATGAAATCATGGTTCTATTCTTCTTTTTCCCGCTTGTGGCAATTTGTATCATTAGCTCTTTCGTTAGACAAATACGGGTGGAAAAAGAACGATTATATAAGCTTTTTTCCATTACGACGGAATTAAGTCATGGATTATCTGCCGGAAACTTACAGCAGATGAAACAATCACTGAAAGGATTTCTAGGAATACAGGCATATGTTTTATGGGCAAAAGATGAAGAGAACTGGACACTTTTATTAAAGGATGGAAAAGTACGTCGTGATATTTCTAATTATTCTGACCTGCATAAGAAGTTTGAAGAGATATCAGAAACTGTTGTTGTTACTGATTGGAAAACAGGTATGGCTCCGGGAGATGAAGTGTTTGAAAATACTATGCGCTCGCTTGTATATTTACCTCTTAAGGTAAATCATGAATTAGTTGGAATGTTTGTGGCAGGGAAAAGCAGGAGTGCGAGTTTTATTACTGAAGATGTACAGACTTTAGCTACGTTTGCCAATCAATTAGGTAGCTTGCTTAAAACACGGACACTCGTCTCTGAACAGGAAAAAAGAACGATTTTAGAAGAAAGAAATCGAATTGCTCGTGAAATCCACGATGGAATCGCACAAGCATTGGCTGGAGTGATATTTCAGATGGAGTCAGCTCAGAAAAAATATGCAGATCGACCAAAGGACATGCAGCAAGTGGTAGATACAAGCATAAAAAAATTACGGAAGAGTTTAAGTGAAGTTCGTTATTCTATTTATGCTTTAAAGCCATATCCAACACAAAGATTAGGACTAAAACAAGCAATTATAAATAAAGTTCAATCCTTAAAACAAGAATATGGTCTAGCCATTACATATCATGAAAGAGGCCGTTCTCGAAAACTTAGTTTTACGAAAGAACGAGTTATTTTCGATACTTTACAGGAGAGCTTGCAGAACATTATAAAGCATGCAAAGGCAGATAAAGTTGACATTTTATTAAGCTATCAACGGGAACATGTACTTTTAAAGGTAAAGGATAACGGAATTGGCTTTTCTCTTTTTGAATCTATGATTAAAGCAAAGCATGAGCCGCATTATGGTATATTACATATGAATGAACAGGCTGAACAGCTAGGGGCTGTCCTTCAGATTGATAGTTCAGCAGGAAAAGGTACAGAAATCACATTGTTAATTCCAGATTCAGAAATGGGGGAGGAGTATCATGATTCGAATATTAGTAGTGGATGATCATACTGTTTTGCGTGATGGAATTCGAAGTATATTGGAACTCGAATCTGATATGCGAGTAGTTGGAGAAGCTGTTTCCGGGGATGAGGTAGTAAAGAAAGTGGAAGATTGTAGGCCTGATTGTATTTTAATGGATATTAATTTACCGGGGAAAAATGGTATTGAGGCTACATCACTCGTGAAAGATCAGTATCCGAACTGCCGTGTTCTCGTATTGACTATGTATGAACATGATGAATACTTGATGGCTGCTCTTCGGGCAGGTGCAGACGGTTATTTACTGAAGGATTCATCATCCGAGCAGGTAGTGGCGGCAATCCGAATGGTATTACAAGGAGATTCTGTGATTCATCCGCGTATGACTAAAAAGTTGATTACATATCATCAGCAAACGAAATCAGAATCAAATGAAAATGAACTAACAGAGCGCGAAAAAGAAATACTGTTTGAATTGGTCAAAGGTTTTAGCAATAAGGAAATTGCTGAAGCTCTATATATCAGTGACAAGACAGTTAAAATCCATATAAATAAGATTTTCAGAAAACTAAATGTGAAAAGCCGTTCACAAGCAGTCATATATGCCGTGCGAAATCAGCTTGTTCCATTTTCTTAAATGAAAATCATTTAAAAGAACTACCCTGTGTTTTATTATTTTACTCAAAATAATAAAGTGCGGGGTAGTTCTTTTGTACTATACGGTATAGAACTAATAACTAAAAAAATATTACTTTTTGATAATTTTCAGAAAAGTTTAAATTTAATAAGATAAGAAAGTAGAGTCGTAGTCTAAAAGCTTCGGAAATTTATGTTATGCAATGACTACAAATACAAATAAATTTAGATGGGGGAACTTGTATGAAGAGAGGGAAATTTGGGAGGGTTCTTACAGGAACTTTAGTTACTGGTATGCTATTGTCACAAGGTATTCCGTATAACGTATTGGCAGAAAGTGCGGTTGAATTGAAGCCAGTTGATAATGCGGAACAGGTACTAATGAATCTGTCTCCAGAACAAAGAAAAGCGTTGGAACAGCTAGATGTAAGTCCTAATTTTACGATTTCACCTGATATTGATTCTAATAGTCCTGAATTAGTTAACGTTATCGTGGAATTCAATCAAGCTCCAGCAAAAATTGAAGTGATGAAACAAGCGGCGAAAGGGAAGAAAATAACTACTACTACTGCGCAAGCAAAAGTGGATGAAGAGCATAAAGTGTTCAAACAACATGTCGAATCCTTAAAATCGAAGAAGGATGCCGGCACTTACGATACGAAAAAAGTGAAGGTTACACGCGAATATAAGAATGCGATCAACGGCGTAGCGATGACTTTACCTGGTGTGGCTGTGCAGGAGTTGATCCAATCTGGAGTAGTAAAACGTGTCTTTAAAGATTACGAGGTAAAAGTGGAACCTCCGGTAGAAACAAAAGAAACAATCGATCCGAAAATGGCGGACAGTATTCCGCAAATTGGCGTGGACAAGCTTCATGCAGAAAACATTACAGGTAAAGAGATTAAAGTCGGCGTTCTTGATACAGGTGTTGACTATAATCATCCTGACTTAAAAGGTGCCTATAAAGGCGGATATGATTTTGTAGATAACGATGCAGATCCGATGGAAACGACATACGAGGACTGGATAAAAGCTGGTAAGCCAACATCTCCTGGCTATGTGTATTATACAAACCATGGTACACATGTAGCAGGAACGATTGCAGCTCAAAAGAAAAACAATGCGGATTATGCTGTGAAAGGTGTAGCACCTGATGTAGATTTATATGCTTATAGAGTATTAGGTCCTTGGGGCGGAGGTAATACAGCAGGAATTCTTGCTGGAATAGATAAAGCGATTACAGATGGTATGGACGTTATCAATATGTCACTTGGTGCGCAGACTAACGATCCGTTATATGCTACTTCTGTCGCGACAAATAACGCTATGCTTTCAGGTGTGGTAACAGTTGTTGCCGCAGGTAACGCCGGGCCAAACGAAAAAACGCTTGGTTCCCCGGGAACGGCAGCTCTTGGTATTTCAGTAGGGGCAAGTGATGCTGCCATGTCTATTCCTACATTCAGCGCAAGTGTATCTAACGAAAAATTTGAAAATATGCAGCTATTAGGTAAAGATTTTCCTGATAAGTTAGAAGATTTTGGGGGACAATCGTTACCAATTGTATTTGCGGGACTTGGTAAACCAGCTGATTTTACGGGGAAAGATCTTAACGGAAAAATTGCGTTAATTCAGCGCGGAGAAATTACGTTTGATGAAAAAATTAAAAATGCAAAAAGTGCTGGAGCAAAAGCGGTTATCGTATATAACAATGCTGACGGACAAATATCTGCCTACTTAGGTGAGGGGGTAGGCCTTATGCCATCTTTCCGTCTGTCAAAAGCAGATGGCGAACGGTTAAAGGCGCTAGGTGAAGTATCTTTCAAATTCGAGACGCTGAGCAATACAAAAACGGAAGGGGATCACTTAGCTGATTTCAGCTCCCGTGGGCCGGTAAATGGGAATTATGACATTAAGCCAGATGTAGTCGCTCCTGGTGTGTCGGTTTTCTCTACTGCACCGGAATACATCAATGATCCGCAGGACGGTATAAATTACGGCAATGCATATGTACGCTTGTCTGGTACTTCTATGGCGTCTCCTCACGTAGCGGGTACAGCTGCATTGATCCTGCAGGAGCATCCAGAATATACTCCTTTCGATGTAAAAGCGGCTCTTATGAATACATCCGATGATTTGAATGGCAAGAATTCTGTATACGAAGTGGGTGCGGGGCGTATTGACGCGTATCAAGCTGTTCATACGGACACATCTATCAAAGTATTGGACAAAACAAAAAATATTGAGAACGGGAATATTGTTGAAATTGACGAACAAACAGGCTCTATTATGTTTGGCAGACATTTTAAGCAAGATGATAAACCAATTGAGGCAAGCAAAAAAGTAAATGTCCAAAACAACGGCAAAGAAGAAAAATCCTTTAAAGTAGAAGTGGAGTATCACGATGAACGTACAGGTATTCAAGATGCAGTGAAGAATGGTGTACAAGTTGAGGTACCGGCATCCATTACAGTAGCAAGCGGACAATCACAGGAGCTGGAGCCTAAAGTTACGATTCCTGCTAGCGCCAAGACAGGCAGATACGAAGGGTATATCCATGTGACTAATGCGAACAATCCGGCCGAAACGTATCAAATTCCATTCGCTGTCATGGTGACGGAAAAAGGATTTGAATATATAAAAACGACTAAACCATCCGTAACAAATACGACACCTTTCTGGCAATATTTAGAACCTGTAGTTCACGGAGTAATGAAGTTGAATAGCCCGATGAAAACAATCGATGTACTTGTTAAGGACAGTAAAACAGGAAAAGCTGTAGGTTTTATAGGAACAGCGAATACTAGTAAATTACAGACAGACGTAGAAACTTTTCTTATAGGAGCATTCAGCGGTACTGTCTATCCATTTACAAATGATCCTTCCAAGCCGATTGACGATCTTCCTGTGAAGCTTCCAGCAGGCGATTATATACTGGAAATGATTGCGCACGATGAAGAAGGGAAATCGTATGTTGCAGACAATCCGCTTATTGTGGACAATACAGCACCGGAAGTAAATATGGATAAAAAACCGGGTGTAATAGAGATCAATGACTCTATGTTTACGGAAGAGGATGGACAAAAAGCGGTATGGTTGCATGGAACAGCTAAAGATTCGACGGTAGATGTATTAAAATCAAAAGGCTTAAACTATGATCACTCATCCAACACAATGGGTTACTCTGCAAATTCTGCATTCATAGATGGAATATTCCCGATCCAAGCGAACGGAGATGTGAAATTTGGAATTGAGAAAAGTGATATTGCAACAAATCCTTTACGTTTGACTTTGACTACGTTTGATATGGCAACGGCAATGGAGAAACAAAATTATGTTTTCGTAAAAGAAGGTACGGAATATACGATTTCTAGTTACGATAAGAAAGATGCAAAGATTGGCGATACAGTTACGATGACACTCAGTCTCAATAATGTGAAGCAGCTTGTATCCGGGGAATTCCAAGTCGAATTCATGAAAGATCTGTTCAAATTTGAGAATGTGAAACTGAATAATGCGGTAAATAAATACGTAAAGGAAAAGGGCTTGGAGGTATCGTTGCAAGAACCTGTCGTGAAGGAAGGGACTTTCAATAATACGGTGAAAGTCGGCGCATCTATGACAGGGAATGCATTCAGCGGTATGGATGGAGATATGCCTTTTCTTGATGTAACGTTTAAATTAGTAAGTGATGCATATTTCGATAATGTTATCGGATTTAATGTACAACAGGCGTCTTATATGAAAGCGGGACAAACAGCAGCTACTGCCATTCCTTATTTCAGAACAGAAACCTTTAATATCATTCCAACGCATTCGAGAGTACAGGGTTCCATCTCCCCAGAAGGATTTTTGATTGAGGTGGATGGGCAAAGTTCGTATTTGAGAAAAGAGGATTATACAAAAATCGGTGCCCAAGTATATGTGCTGTCCCCAAGCGGTAAAAAATATAAGGGAACAATTGATAATAAAGGATTCTACACCATTCATGGTATCCCAGCTTCTACCGAAGCATACACATTTATTTTGGATATTCCGGGACATCTCAAAGTGATGAGGAAATTCATTCCAGGGTATTCTGTAAACGGTGAGATGCGTGGGCAACATATTAGATTAGGGGCTAAAAGTCTTGCAGGGGACGTGAATGGTGATAGATTGATTGATATTCGCGATATGCAAAGTGTAGTAGATGTATACGGTAAGAAGGATGCATCCATCGTGCCGCAAGACATCAACCAAGATGGTGTAGTGGACGAAACAGATGTCCGCTTCATTGAGAAAAACTTCTTGCAAAAAGAAGTCGGTGTTCCAGAAGTAGTTAAGCCAAAAGAAACAATTGGTAAAAAAGGACTGGCAGATTTCTTACGTCAGATCGGTCTAGAACCGAAGAAATAAAGTGAAACTTTAATCAGTGGGGGTTTTGTTCATCCCCCACTGATTATTAGCCTTCACCAATCGGGCGTTTACGGGCAGCGGGGCTCCCACCTAACTTCTTTGCTCCAGCCGAATTTTGAGGTGGGAGTTTTACTGCCCACAAATAGCGGGATAAAAAGAAGGTGTCTTAGGAGCGGCTGCTGATAAAAGAGGGAGAAATATCATCTTCTGTAAATATCGATAGTCGCTCTTAAATAAAACGAGAAGTTCTTTATTAAGAATTTAGTGACTATCTTAGAGGTAAATCTAAAAGACATCAGATAAGGAAACAATTTGTGTTTACTTTATCAGGACTTATCAGCTGTTTAATGGTTTAGATATGATAAAAATAGGGGGATTGTTAAAATGAATCTTAAGAAAAAACTTGGTATGGGTGTTGCATCCGCAGTTCTTGGTTTATCTTTAATCGGAGGCGGAACGTTTGCATACTTCAGTGATAAAGAAGTATCAGAAAACACGTTTGCGGCTGGTACGTTAGATTTGAGCATTGATCCACAAGTTATCATCGATGTTGACAAAATCAAACCAGGTGATCAAATAGAACGCGATTTCCACTTAATCAACAGCGGTACTTTGAAAATTAAGGACGTTCATCTTCTTACTGATTACACTGTAACAGATGCAAAAGGTGATAATGGAAATGCTGATTTCGGTGATCATGTCAAAGTGGAGTTTTTATGGAACATAGACAAGAACACAGTTCCTGTATGGGAAACTACTTTGTCTGAATTGAAACAAGCTACTGCTGATGGCAACTTGCCTGATCTTGTAGAAAAAGGTGTCGTAAACTGGGAAGGAAACGGACTTGCTCCAGGCAAGGATGACACTTTCTATGTGAGATTCATATTTGAAGATAATGGAGAAGATCAAAACGTATTCCAAGGAGATACATTGAAATTGAACTGGACGTTTAATGCGAATCAAACAAAAGGTAAAGAAAAATAAGTTCAAATGTTATTCATTATATCTATGTAACAACTTAGACGTTAAATAAAAGCGTAAGATAAAGAGAGGTCATGCTACGAAGTATGACCTCTCTTTTTATATTTTGTATAATATAGAAGTTTCACTTGTAAATTGATGATACATAAGCTGCGTTTAAGCTAGCATTTCCGCTTTTCGACTTTGAATCACATCATCATAATGCATGAGTAAATCACTGGAAATTTCATCCCAGCTTTGTGTAGTAGCGTAGGAGTGAGCATCTAGGCTCATTTGTTTACGCATTTCTTCATTATTTAATAATTCATAAATGGATGACAAAAATGAGTCCGCATTTTTTGGTTCACATAGAATTCCAGTTTTTTCATCTTTAATAATATTTTTAACCCCGCCACTATTCGCACCAATAACAGGTGTACCACATGCGAGTGACTCCAGTACGACGTTCCCAAATGTTTCAGTAGGAGAGGGAAATACCATTAGATCGGAGGAAGCGTAGGCTTCAGCTAAATCCACGCCTTGTAAATATCCAGTAAAGGTTACATTTGTTTTTTGAACATTTTCATGCAGGCTCTTCGCGAGAGGACCATCTCCAGCGATGAGCCAATGAATATCGTCACGTTCTTTGTTCGTCGTTTGAATAAGTGTTTGAAGAGTGTCGATATCTTTTTCAGGAGCAAGACGTCCGACGTAGGAAAGAATATATTCCGCTGTAATATTATATTTTTTTCGGAATAGGTCTTTATTGTAAGTTGGATGAAAGAGAGTACAATCTACACCACGTCCCCAAATATAGAGCTGTTGAAATCCTTTCTTATTTAATTGATGTAATGTTTCAGGAGAAGGAACAAAGTTTTTTTGCATATGACCATGAAACCAACTTAAATAGTTCCATAGCATATTGGAGAGAAATTCGATTTTGTAATAGCGTAAATAGGCGTCAAAATCAGTATGATAAGAACCGACGACCGGGATATTTAACTTTTTGGCATAATATAATCCACAAAGTCCCATATTGAAAGGCGTAGCAATGTGAATGATATCAGGTTTAAAGGCAAGAAGTTCCCGTTTAATGCGCGGAGTAGGAAAGGCAAAGCGACATTCTGGATATAATATTGTTAACGGGATGCTTCTCATTTTATTCACATTCGTAACGAAATTATCTTCTGCCGTATGCTGAGGGGCGAAAACAGAATAGGCGATATTTTCTTTTTGAAAATATTTAGTTAAACGTTCCAAAGTTTTCGCCACACCGTTGACTTGTGGTGTAAATGTATCGGTAAATATGGCGACTCTCATCATATCGCTCCTTTACATGAGTGGAATGAATTGATAAAAAGAGATGATGCCAGAGCAAGTGCCAAGGCACATGCCTACAAATACATCTGACGGATAATGAAGCCCTAAATAAATACGGGAAATACCGACGCATAGCGCTAAAGGTAATAGAAAAGCAAGCAAGTTTGGATTATAGCAAATAAATGGAATGAGGACAGAGAAAACAGCCGTTGTATGTCCGGATGGAAAAGAATGATCTTTTAAAGGCTGTACTGGATATTTCGCATCTTGAATTGTTAAATAAGGGCGTTTTCGTGGATACCATCTTTTTAGTATTTGCACCGGGATATGGCTAATTGTTAAAGAAATAGCAGTTGCAATTGCAGCTTGATGCAAATTCCCTGTTGCGAAAATTAAAAAGAATAGGGTAAGTGCAATGGAGAAGGTAGCACCACCGATATGGGTAATATTGCTGAAAAAGATGTTTAATGTTTTTTGATCAAAGTAGCGATTAATTCCTTTGAAAATGTAACATTCTATTTTATATAGTCCACTGACCTTCATGAGATTTTTCCTCCCTCATTTACATATATATGGAGTTATTAACTTCTATTTTAATAAGATTTTATTGAGGGAATAATAATGTTTTGTAAAGAAAAAGTTAGATTTTTTCATAAAAAAAAGCTGCCAGTCTTATGGCAGCGATAAAATCATTTTTGTAACGATTTATAATATTGTCCTTTTTCAACGTATTGTGTGCGGATACGTTCCATATCTTTACGGTCTTCTTCTGTTAATTCGCGAATGACCTTCGCAGGACGACCGAAAGCTAACGTATTAGGAGGGATTTTCTTTCCTTGTGAAACGAGACTACCAGCACCGATGAAAGCTCCTTCACCAATTTCAGCGCCATCTAATATGATAGATCCCATTCCAATTAAAGCATCTTTTTCAATTTTGCAGCTATGTAAAATAACTTGATGCCCAACGGTAACGTCATCTTCTAAAATAAGAGGATACTGTGGGCTTTGGTGAAGTGTACATTGATCTTGTACATTTACTCTATTTCCAATTATCGTTGGTGATACATCACCGCGGATGACTGTATTAAACCAAATGCTAGATTCTTCGCCAATTGTCACATCGCCTGTAATGGTAACATAGTCAGCGATAAAAGCACTACTCGCAATTTTCGGATTTTTTTCTTTGTAAGGATATATCATGTAAAGCCTTCCTTTCCTAGAGACTAGTTTTAGTGTATCAAATTATGAAAAAGAGTGAAATGGAGGAGTTTCGTATGTGGAACTATGAAGCGGAAGAAGCGAAAGCCGTCATTATTATCGTGCATGGTGCTATGGAATATCACGGGCGTTATGAAGCAGTTGCAGAAATGTGGAATCATAGCGGTTATCACGTCGTTATGGGGGATCTTCCAGCACACGGAACAACTTCAAGAAATAGAGGACATATCGATTCATTTGATGAATACATAGAGGAAATAAAGTTATGGGTGAAAGAAGCAAGAAAATATAGATTGCCTATTTTTTTATTTGGTCATAGTATGGGAGGACTTGTCGTTATTCGTATGATGCAAGAAACGAAAAGAGAGGACATAGATGGGATTGTATTAAGCTCGCCTTGTTTAGGAGTATTGGCTGCACCTTCTGCTCCGCTTCGTGCTGCTTCAAAAATATTAAATGTCGTTGCTCCAAAATTGCAATTTGCAACAAATCTCACTGTAGAAATGTCAACTCGTAACCATGAAGTGAGGGATGCGATGGAGAATGATTCATTGTTCTTGCGCAAAGTATCAGTACGTTGGTATAGTGAATTGATTAAGTCTATCGAGATTGCTCATGAGAAAATAGATGATTTTCCAGATGTTCCGCTCTTGCTAATGCAGGCGTGTGAGGATAAACTTGTAGATAAAACACGTGTCCGTACATGGTTTGATAATGTTAAAATTAGTGATAAGGCATATAAAGAATGGCCTAATTGTTATCATGAATTATTAAATGAGTATGAGCGTGATGAAATTTTGAATTATATTCAGTCATTTACTGAAATGCATATCAATAATATAGTAAAAACAAACAAATAAATCATTATTTGTACATTTAACAGAGGAGATGAAGGAAGAAGTGAACGTACCGAGTAATCCCATAACGCTCATGGCGAAAGTATACCGTGATGTGTTTCCGGTTGTACACCATGAGCTAGCGATGTGGAAAGAGCGTGCCTACCATATTCCGAATGACGAGCTTCATAGTCAGGCAATCGCAAGTATTGAGAATAAAACGTTTCATTGCGAGGGCGGTGGCATTTTAGCGCTGCTAGCAAATGAACATCGAGAGGAATGTATTCGTTTTATCGTAGCATATCAAACGATTAGCGACTATTTGGATAATTTATGTGACCGTAGTACATCACTTGATCCGAAAGACTTTGCGGCTCTTCATGAGTCGATGGTAATGGCATTAAGTCCTGAAGTTGAAGGAGGCGGTAATTATTATCGTTATCGTGATGATCAAGATGATGGTGGTTATTTAGATGAGCTCGTTGAAACGTGTCAGGATGTTTTAAAGAAAACGAAGCATTATGATAAAATTGCTCCAATTCTTCATGAGCTTGCTTGTTATTATTGTGATTTGCAAATTCATAAACATGTGAAGTTAGAAGAAAGAGAACCGCGTCTAAAAACATGGTTTGAAGCTCATAAAGAAAACTTGCCGCCGATGAGCTGGTTTGAATTTTCGGCTTGTGCAGGATCAACTTTAGGAATCTTTTGTCTTGTAGCATATGCATTTCATGATGAATTACATGATGAGGATATTGAGAAAATTAGACAAGGATATTTTCCTTACGTACAAGGACTTCACATTTTACTTGATTATTTCATTGATCAAGAAGAAGATCGTATGGGCGGGGATTTGAATTTCTGTAGTTATTACGAAAACGAGCAAGCCATATTAGATCGTATGAAACATTTTGTAGAAGAAGCAGAGAAGAGCATTGGTGATTTACCTCATGCAAAGTTTCATCGTCTCATAAGCCGAGGGTTACTTGGTATTTATTTATCAGATCAAAAAGTATCAGCACAAAAGAATATGCACAAAATGGCACGGCGCATTGTAAAATACGGAGGGCTTACTTCACGATTCTTCTATTGGAACGGGAAGATGTACCGAAAGAAAATGGCGCAGTGATGAAGAAAACCACTCATGTTGAGTGGTTTTTTTCTTATGATCGTATTTTTGAAAATACATATATGAGAAGTTCGATTGCGAAGATAACTAAAACAGATAGTCCGAATAAAGGCATGACAGCGCCTAGTATAACCATCATGATAAAGAAAGCGAATAAGCTCTTCTTATCTTTTTGCTTTGGAGGTGCCGCTAATTTTCCTTTAGGCTTCCGTGCTAACCACATTTTTACTCCGTAATAAATGAGAAGTAATAAAGATAATGTTGTTAGTAAGCATAATATTTTATTTGGCCATCCGAATAAATGCCCTTCGTGAAGCGGGATACCGTAAGTGAACCATTGTGCAAATAATCCATAATCACGATAGTCCGTTTTCGAAATGAGTTCTCCGCTATATTGATCAAAGTAAGCTGTTATTTCTTCATTTGGTGCCACATCCATACCCGTAATACCGGAACCGCTTGATTTCGAAACAGTGAATACACCTTTCGGATCAGTTGGTAGTGAGATAACGTATGGCCTCTTTATTTCAATCCCTTTTTGTAACTCATCAATTGAAATTATTTTTGGCTCACTTGAGTTAGATTCCGGAGGAGCTTCTTTTCTTGTTGCCCAGGGTAATTCTTTTACCTTTGATTCAGGTGGTGCCATATACAATTTCGGATATCCGATTGATTCATTCGACGCTGCGATTTTATAAATTTGGTTACCCATAAATCCTGACCAAGGTAAACCTGATGCGACTAGCAGAACGAGAGGAATTGTAAATATAATACCGATAATAGAATGACGTCGTTTTGCTTTTTCGCGCTTATTGGATGACGGTGTGTTTTTGAATTGGCGTATACTCATATACAATCCGGTTACAATTAAAAAGATTGTCCAGCACGCTGCAAGTTCTACAATATAATTGACGACAGTGCCACCGACTAAAAGGGAACTATGTAATTCCCGCATTATATTGGCAAACGTTTCAGCTGCATTTTGATCTCCAACAATTTGATTATTGCTATCTAAATACACATATTTTTGTTGCCCAGTATATTCATTTGCAATAGTAAGCCTCGTATTATAATCCCCATTAAACTCACTAATTTTCGCCACACTATAATGTGGATATTTTTTCTCTGTTAAGAAAAGCGAATCAGCCATCGAAATAGACTCTGTTTGGGCGCTCTTCCCAAAATATAAATCTTTATAGATGAAATCTTCAACCTCTTCCCGAAATAAATACCCAATTCCACTCAGTGACAATGTAATAAGAAGCGGCGTAATAAAAAGCCCAGCATAAAAATGCCAACGCCAAAAAATGTAATGAAGCGAACGATTTACTTTCATACTTTCAGTTCCCCTAACCTTCCCTATATGAATAGATTCCTCATTTTAATATAGCGAGATTAAGTGTGGATATTTTGAAGGAATTGTGAAAAATGTTAAAAGTTTTTAGGGCAGATTTTATCGGCGAGACATACAATACGCAATGCAAAGCTTAGTTGAATGAATCAGCGCTTCATTTCCTTTTTGTATCCTAATTTGAAGTGCCTTTTGAAAATAAGTAAGGGCGGTGTGGAAGTCGCCCTCATCCAATTTACTTTTTACGTAATTAAAGATGCTATAGTATGTTGTTCTTAGGAAGTGCTTTCTATGAATAGGTAGCAGTAAAACTCCAACATAGCACGAATAGTTAATAATCAATTAGTGGCGACAAATGTTGTTACTGGTAAGTAATGCACAGAATGAATGTAAGAAGAAGTAATTATCCTATAGTATTGTCTTTATATTTTACTTAGTGATATTCTTTAAATTAAAACCTTGAAAATACATATTTGCATAAAAAAGGAGACAAAGATTTTGAAAAAGAATTTAATACTGATTTTTTGTCTATCTATTTTATTCATATTGTCTGCTTGTCAAAAAGAATACAAAGGAAAATATGTGAAATGGGGCGACACTGTAGAAACTGTTGACACAGAAAGATTTGAAAGAAACAACATTCCATATAAAGTAGAGGGCAATAAGGTGTATGTTCCAGAAGATGCATTTGATGATGCTATAGTATGTTGTTCTTAGTAAGTGCTTTCTATGAATAGGTAGCAGTAAAACTCCAACATAGCGCTATGTTGGAGTTTTATTACGATTGAGAGGGTGAAGCAATTGCGAGGTTAATCATTCAACAAGCAGGATGTACAAATAAAAAAAATAACCGCTTGTGGATCAATAGTTTAGAAGTAGATGATACTAAAAAAGGTTTTCAGAATTTAAAGCCTGGTTCAGATTATGAGCGCATGTTTGCTGAAGCGCAAGTACGTCAAATTAGCGATTGGATTATTGGAATGAATGCTAGTTAGGTTATATACACTTCTCTTACGTAAGAAAGGCGTTCAAGGTGTTTATACGAGTACAAACATCTGTGTTGTGTTTGATAAACAAGCGACAGCAGGAAATTAAAAACTTTAAGCCAACGCCTTTCTTTGAATTGGAAGCGCAATTTACTTCTGAAAACGGTGTATACAAAGGACGTTATAAAGAGAGATTTGCAACTAAAGGTGAATTAATGAACTTGCTGCAGCAACATAATCTTTCTGAAAACAATAGCCAGCAAGATATATTCATTGGGACCTCTTTATATTTTCTACATACATCCTAACAACCGCTTTCGCAAGACATTGAGCAGAATCTACAAAGCCCTCATTCGCCACTACATTCAAATCGGTACATGCGATAATAGCGGTATCTACTTCATCTTTCAATTGTAAAACGAGTGCACTCCATAATTTGTGAGCTTCTTCAACTTCTCCGCCTTTAATACAAGTAATAATTTGATTAATCATTTCCTGCCATTTTTCATTATGAATGTATTCTATATTACGTTGTGCAATCCCATCTTGGTAAATACCAGCTTGAACAGTTGCTTCTGTTGCGAGGAGAGCGACTCTTTTTGCAGTTTCAGGAATTGCTTTTAACGTTTCATCGACTATATTTAAAATCGGAATGGACAGAGAATGCTGTAATTCTTCAAAATAAAGATGCGCCGTATTGCACGGCATAGCGATAAAGTGAAACTATAATCAGTGGGGGTTTTGTCCATCCCCCACTGATTATTAGTTGAACCAATCGGGCTTTTATGGGCAGTTGATCTCCCAACTAACGCCCTCGCATTCGCTGAATTTTGAGGAGGGAGTCTTACTGCCCGTTAATGCGGGATAAATCCTACGCCAGTACTTTCAAGTTTTTGTGCTCCTTCAATAATCGCTTTTTTCATCGCCTCGTGATCAATAGGGCGATCCATGTAAAACGGTGTTGGGCACGAATAAATCATCATATGAGGAAAGTCCATATCATGCTTTGCTCCGTATATTGTTTGACACTTTGCTACAACTGTATCGACGAATGGTCCAGTTGATTTTGGTCCCATTCCTGCTAGTATTCCGATCATTGCTTAGTCCCCTTTAATATTTAATACATCCATTATATAGGAGAATAAGAAAAAGACGTGCAGTGAATGCACGTCTTTTTCTTATTCTATTGTGTTGTGTCGAATCGTCGATATATTATCCCGCTATTTGTGGGCAGTAACACTCCCACCTCAAAATTCAGCTGGAGCAAAGAAGTTAGGCGGTAGATCAACTACCCATAAATGCCCGATTGGTGAGGGCTGATTAAAGTTTCACTTTATCGCTTTTCAATCGCCACAATAAATGGCGGGTTGTTTTGCTGGTTAATGAAGCCGTATCGCAAAACGTGAGCTTGTTTTTGATCTAGTTCTTCTGCAAATTTAAGTACAGCGTCACGTTCTACTTGTCCTTCTGGATGTCCGTGGTAAATGACAAGGACGATGATACCTTCAGGTGCCATTAGTTCTAGCAATTGTTCAATCGCCGAGATTGTTGAGTTCGGTTTTGTGACGATATGTTTGTCACCGCCAGGAAGGTAACCTAAGTTGAAGATTGCGCCTGTTACTTTTCCTTTTGCATCTTCTGGTAATACGGATACAAGTGTGTCGTGACTATCGTGGACTAAAACAGTACGTTCGAAAAGTTCTTTTTCTTTTAGTCGGATAGTAGAGCTTTCGATCGCTTCTTTTTGAATATCGAATCCAAATACTTTTCCGTTATCTCCAACGATTTCAGCTAGGAAGCAAGTGTCATGTCCATTGCCAAGTGTTGCATCTATAGCGTAATCACCTTCTTTTACTGCTGTTTGCAGTAGCATGCGAGCAAACGGTAATACACGTTCTAATTTCATTTTTGTTTCTCCTCATTTGCATATTTTCCTTGCCAGCTTCCGCGGCGTACAAATTCTGCATCGATGGAATTTAATACTTCCCATTTATTTAAGCTCCACATTGGACCGATCATTAAATCAGGTGGACCGTCACCTGTGATGCGGTGAACAATTACATCTGCTGGAATAATCTCAAGTTGGTCAACAACGAGACTTACGTAATCTTCAAGAGAAAGGAATTCTAATTGTCCTTTTTCATATTGCTTCACCATTGGCGTTCCTTTTAATAAATGAAGTAAATGAATTTTAATTCCTTGTACGTCAAGCTTTGCAACTTCACGAGTTGTTTCCATCATCATGTCGTAATCTTCAAGGGGAAGACCGTTAATAATATGAGAGCAAACTCTAATACCGTGCTTGCGTAATTTATTTACGCCTTCAACGTAAGATGGATAATCGTGAGCGCGATTAATAAGGTTTGCGGTGCGCTCATGAACAGTTTGCAATCCGAGTTCAACCCAAAGGTAAGTGCGTTTATTTAAATCCGCTAAATATTCAACAACATCGTCAGGTAAGCAATCTGGACGAGTCGCAATAGAAAGACCGACAACGTCTTTTTCTGCTAGAAGCGGTTCGAATTTTTCTTTTAACACTTCAAGTGGTGCATGTGTATTTGTGTACGCTTGGAAATAAGCGATACATTTTCCGTCTTTCCACTTTGAGCGCATTTTTTCTTTCATTTCATGATATTGAGTTATAACATCATCGCGGCGATCGCCAGCGAAGTCACCAGATCCAGCGGCACTGCAAAATGTACAGCCACCATAAGCAACTGTACCGTCACGGTTCGGGCAATCAAAGCCAGCATCTAATGAAACTTTAAAGACTTTTTCACCAAATTCATTTCGTAAGTGGTAATTCCATGTATGATAACGTTTATTGTCATTTGTATATGGAAAAGGGTTTTGAACCTTCATTATTTTCCCTCCTAAGACGAGTCAAAATGAAACAAAATCCATTATAACATACTCATAAGGTTCATATGGAAGGGACACACTAAAGGAGAATTGAAGCAAGGAGGGACAAGTATGGCAGAGCGTCAATCACTTGAATCGTATATTACACAAGCGGAAGAAGCGGTGGAATATGCGAAAGAACAATTAGACCAAGGCATGAGACAAGAGCATTACAATACGATGGAGTATTCAGATGCGCAGTTGCAATTAGAACAAGCATATAACGACTTACAAACGATGCAGCAACATGCGAATGATGAGCAACGTGAGCAGTTAAATAGAGCACGGATGGCAATTCGCCAATTGCAACATCAAATGATTATTACACCGCACTAATAAAGGAGTGAATGTAATGGCGAAACGTTCAGATCAAAATAACCCAGAGCAAAAAACGCAAAATGGACATAACGCTGAATTTTCAAATGAACTTGATCCAGTTGTTCAAGTGAAACAGCGTAACAGTAAAAAAGGACAACCTCAAAGATCGAAGCAATCAGAGTAAACCAGGTCGAAATACGACCTGGTTTTATTTTATTACAAAAGTGTAAGGTAAATGTAATGTTAACAAATAGCAGTTCCCCTCCAAAAGGCGCAAAATAGGTAATGGAAAAACAAGCGTAGGAGGATATATATGACGAAACCAGTTGTAGACGTGAAAAACGTTCAAAAAGTGTACGGTAAAAAAGGTGAGAACCAATCACATGCGTTAAAAGGCGTATCATTCTCAATTCAAGAGGGTGAGTTTGTAGGAATTATGGGACCATCTGGTTCTGGTAAAACGACATTATTAAATGTAATTTCAACGTTAGATAAAGCAACAGGCGGCGTTGTTGAAATTGCGGGTACGGATATTACGGAAATGAAACAAGGTGAGCTTTCAGATTTCCGTTCACAAAAATTAGGGTTCATTTTCCAAGACTTTAACTTATTAGAGAACTTATCTATTTATGAGAACATTGCACTTCCACTTTCCCTTCAAGGTGTTCCATCACGTAATATTGGACCGAAAGTAGAAAAAGTAGCTGATATGTTAGGAATTTCAGAAATACTTCAAAAGTATCCAACTGAAGTATCTGGTGGACAAAAGCAGCGTTCAGCAGCAGCGCGCGCTTTAGTACATGAGCCTGCAATTATTTTAGGTGACGAGCCAACAGGAGCTCTTGATTCTAAAAATGCAGCGAGTTTACTTGATGCGATGACAAACTTAAATGAAGAACAAGGCGTATCGATTATGATGGTTACGCATGATCCATATAGTGCAAGTTACTGTCAGCGTATTTTATTCATTCAAGACGGTGAGCTATATAAAGAAATTCACCGCGGTGGTACACGTGAAGAGTTTTATAAAGAAATTTTAGATGTGCTTGCAGACTTAGGCACACAAAAAGCGTAAGAAAGGAGGGCCCAGTATGTTATTTAAACTTTCCATGTCAGGGCTGAAAAGTAAGTTGAAAGATTATATCGTCTTACTTGTTGGTCTTGTCATGTCCATTTCAATTTTTTATATGTTCCAAACATTAGCATTAAACGAAGCCTTCCTTAAGGGAAATTCTACTATTGGCCAAATTGGATTCGTATTCCAAGCAGGCTCATTTTTATTAGCGATAATAACCTTCTTCTATATTTTATATGCGAACTCTTTCTTACTATCTCTTCGTCAAAAAGAGTTTGGTATGTATATGATGTTAGGAGCAAAAAAGCATAAAGTTACATTACTTATGTTTATTGAGACAATTGTATTAGGTGCTGCGTCTCTTGCGATTGGACTTGCAGTTGGTATAGGACTTGCAGAAGGTATCGGTCAGTTGTTAATGAAACAACTCGAATTTGCGGGTGAAGGTTATAAAGCATTTTATTTACCATCTATGACTGTTACTTGCATCTTCTTCTTTGCATTATTTGTATTATCAGCAATTATGAATAGTATTAAATTATCCCGTATTTCTGTATTACAACTTGTACATGCAGATGCACAAACAGAACGTGTTGCAGTGAAAGGAAAAATGACAGGTTTAGTTGCATTCCTTGCGGTTATTTTATTAGGTATTGGTTATGCATCAATGATTTATATGGAAAAGCTAAGAGAAATGGGAATCCTTATTGCATTAATTACAACAACAGCTGGTACTTACATGCTATTTGGATCGCTTCTTCCGGTTATTATTAAAAAGTTAAAAAGTAATAAAAAACGAAGCGAAAAAGGGCTTAACGCTTTTACTTTTGCACAATTAAACTTCCGTATTAATAGTTTAACGAAAGTGCTTGCGACAGTAGCAATGTTAGTTGCTCTTGGAGCGGGTGCAATTTCAGGTGGTATGGCGTTTAAAAATAACGTTATAAAAATGGTAGATGGTTTAGTAATATATGATTCAGTAGTTCATAACCCAACAGCTGAAGAAAAGAAAATTTTAGACGGTATTACATTTAAAGAGAAAAACGAATATCGTTACAAAGTAGATGATAAATACGTTTACTATATAAAAGAGGATTTAGAGAAAAATCGTCCTTTAGTAAAAGATATGACAAACATGAAGTCGATGAAAGATTTAGTGAATACGAAGAAAGCTTCAGAGGAACTACCAGTAGGTGCAGTTTCTAGAGAAATGAATGAAAAAGATGCGAACGCTAAAGAACTTCCAGAAGAATGGGTTGATGCTTTTAGTACAATCCATCCATATTATATATACGAAGATCATGCGATTAAAATTGTAGATCAAAAAATGTACGATGGGATAAATGGTAAAGAAGGTATAGCATTTATCGGAAAAGCAGATGATTTCTTAACATACACAAAAGAATGGAAAAAACTTGACGAGTTGCAGCTAGATAAATATAAAAATGTAACGGCTGAAAGAATGAACAGTAAATATCAAGCTTACGATATGTTCTACGGTGTTGCGAGTGGAACAGTGTTTATGGGCTTCTTCCTTGGAATTGCTTTCTTAGCAATGATGGCAAGTTGCTTAATGTTTAAAATTCTGTCTGGTGCATCAAAAGATATTACGCGTTATCAAATGCTTCGTAAAATCGGTGTGCGCCGTGAATTATTAACGAAATCAATTTATAAAGAGTTATTCTTAGTATTCCTATTCCCAGCAATTGTGGGTATTGCTCACGTATTAGTTGGTATGAATATTTTCGGATTTATTTTAATGGATCCATATTTCCGTATTTGGGTACCAATTGTAATTTTCGTAGTTATTTATGCGATTTATTACTTCATTACAGTTCAATTGTATAAAGGAATTGTTCTTCCAAAAGAGGACTAATAACAAAAATACCGAGCATAGGGTGCTCGGTATTTTTCGTTATTTTCAGAAAAAATAACGAAAAACATTGATATGTTACTTAATTATATTATAGAATATAATTAAGTAACATAAACTAAACATATAAAGTAGCAGGAAATGAAAGGAGGAATCCAACTTGCAGAAAGAAGATGGATCTTTATTTGAAGTTATAGGTATAACGCTAAGGTCCAAAGAAGTTTTACTATTTTCATTTTTATCCCTCGTTATTTTTCTAACCGCAACGTATTTTTACAATAGTAAGTTTCCAAATCATAAATATCCAGAATTTTTAGGTGCATTAAAGTATATCGCTCCAATTGTATAGCGTAAAAAATTTAAAAGGAAATGGATAATACATGGAATTCCCATAGCATGATAAGGTAAAATGGACAACATGATGAGAAAATTACCGTTCATAAGATGAGGAGAATACATGTATGGAAGTTGTAGAGGCATTAAAAGATATAAGCCAAATTGAGGCTATGAAAAAATATTTGAAAGAGCATTCCCAGCGAGATTATCTTTTATTTGTTATTGGGATTAACACTGGATTAAAAATTACAGAACTACTGAGTATTAAATTTGAAGATGTATTACATGAAGATGGAACTGTTAAAGAGTTTTATGCTCTTCCTGTGAAAGATGAAAAGTTTAAACAAGATATTTATTTAAATACAAAAGTAAAAGAGGCGCTTTTAGCGTACGTACAATCTTTTGATATTCAAAGAGAAAACTACGTATTTCAATCTAATAAAACAACAAATTCAATCTCACGCCAACAAGCGTATCGTGTTATCCATAGTGCAGCTGAAGCGGTCGGAATACTTGGTAAGATTGGAACGAACTCAATGAGAAAAACATTTGGATTTCATGCATATAAAAGAGGCATAGCAATCGCACTGTTGCAAAAACATTTTCATCACGCGACTCCGTCAGAAACGTTAAAGTATTTAGGGATATCAAAAGATGAAAAGTTTAAAACAGAGATTGATGTAGATTTGTAAAAGGGAAGAGCCGTAACTAAAAAATTTTAGGAGGCGGGAATATGAATATTAGAGAGAGTGAACTACCAGGCATTGGATGTAAATTTGAAGTGATAACAAAGGGTAATGAAAAAATGGTTATTGTTATTCACGATGATGGACGAAGGGAAATATATCATTTCGATGCGGATCATGATGAGAGTATTTCAAGCATTTCTCTTCGCGATTCTGAGGCGAGACAAATTGCGGCTATATTAGGCGGGATGGTATATAGACCACAAGCTTTAGACACGATTGAGATGGCTTTTGAAGGATTATCAATTGAATGGTTTAAAGTAGAAAATAACGCACCAGTGGTACAAAAAACAATTGGTAGCTTACACGTTCGAAAAACATATAACGTAACAATCATTGCTATTTTGAAAAAGAATATGAAGAAATTCTTTAATCCAGGCCCAGATTCTATCATTGAAGCTGGCGATATGCTCGTATTATCGGGCGAAAGACATGAAGTGAAAAAAATTATTAATGAGTTACTTTCAGCAGGAGGTGACTCGTAATCGATGGATACTTTAATTTTTGAAGTTGGAACTGCGTTAGTATTAGTAGCTTTTGCAGCTATCCTCGCTGCAAAGTTAAAGTTTTCGATTATTCCGTTTCTCATTATACTCGGTATGTTAGTGGGGCCTCATGCCCCAGATTTAGGACTTATCGATTTAAGGTTTATTGAAAGCGGAGAAGTTATTTCCTTCCTCGGCCGTGTTGGCGTCATATTCCTCCTATTCTACTTAGGCTTAGAATTCTCAATAAAAAAATTAATTAAATCAGGAAAGTCGATTGCTTTTGGGGGTAGTGTTCATATATCGCTTAATTTCATATTAGGTTTACTTTATGGATATATAATGGGCTTCCCCTTACTAGAAACATTAATTATTGCTGGAATTATTACAATCTCATCGAGTGCAATTGTAGCGAAAGTAATCGTTGATTTAAGAAGAACTGGTAATAAAGAGACAGAACTAATTTTAGGAATCATTATGTTTGATGATATCTTTTTAGCTGTATATTTATCAGTCGTTTCAGGATTAGTACTCGGAGGTGCAACGTCATTTGTAGGTGCTCTTACATCCGTGTTAATCGCAGTAGGATATATGTTACTATTCTTTGTAATTGCTAGAAAAGCTACGCCGTTTCTAAATAAAGTATTAGATATTTCGTCAAACGAAATTTTTATTATCGTAATATTCGCTATTTTATTCTTTGTAGCAGGATTTTCAGAAACAATTCATGTTGCGGAGGCGATTGGAGCTTTATTATTAGGACTCGTCTTTTCTGAAACAGAGCATAGTGATCGAATCGAGCATCTCGTCGTCCCGTTTCGTGATTTCTTTGGAGCTATATTTTTCTTCAGCTTCGGTTTAAGTATAGATCCGTTTTCGCTTGGAGGAGCAGTATGGTTGGCATTAGGAGCAGTTTTCATTACCCTCATCGGTAATTTTACAGCTGGAATGATTGCAGGGCGTAAAGCCGGGTTATCGCATAAGGCTTCTACGAATATCGGTTTAACACTTATATCACGTGGGGAATTCTCCATTATTGTCGCGAATCTCGGAATAGCGGGTGGCTTAATGGCAACGATTAAACCATTCTCAGCTTTATATGTTTTAATATTGGCGTCGTTAGGGCCATTATTAACGAAGGAGTCTGGGAGAATATACTCTCTACTAGACAAAATATTTAAATGGAGTGCTAAAGAACGTGCAAAGCGAGAAAAGGAAGTTGGATAACCTTTCGCGAGGGAACGATTCCATTATTTATAGATTAATATTTTACAAAGACGATTAGAATACATTCTAATCGTCTTTGTGCTATTATCTGAATTTCATCAACTATTAATCAGTTGCCTTCCTATTTAAAAACGACTACAATTTTACTGTTATATATATGAACGAAAAAAAGAGAATAGGAGGGGAGACTATGCCAAGGAAAGTATGGCTATTAGTAGCTGGGATGATTATTAATGTCACGGGTGCTTCTTTTTTATGGCCTTTTAATACAATTTACTTACATGATAGTTTAGGGAAATCTTTATCAGTAGCCGGAATGGTATTAATGATCAACTCGCTTACTGGTGTAATCGGAAACTTGCTCGGCGGTGTTTTATTTGATAAATGGGGCGGTTATAAATCAATTTTAGTAGGGATTGTCATTACACTTGTATCGATTTTAGGTCTTGTGTTCTTCCACGGTTGGCCGTTATATGTTGTGTGGCTAGCATTAATCGGATTCGGTTCTGGAATGGTGTTTCCATCGATGTATGCGATGGTTGGTACGGTTTGGCCAGAGGGCGGAAGACGAGCATTTAATGCGATGTATGTTGGACAAAACGTTGGTATTGCTATTGGAACAGCGTGCGGTGGTTTAGTTGCGTCTTATCGTTTTGATTATATTTTCTTAGCGAACTTTATTTTATACTTTATTTTCTTCTTAATTGCGTTTATCGGATTCCGTGGTATGGAAGCGGAAAAAGGGCAAGAGGTACAAAAAGAAGCTGAAACGAAAAAAGGGTGGTCACTTACACCTGGATTTAAAGCACTTCTTATCGTATGTGTAGCATATGCTTTATGCTGGGTTACATACGTACAGTGGCAAGGGGCAATTGCGACGTATATGCGAGAGTTAAATATTAGTCTTCGTCACTACAGTTTATTATGGACGATAAACGGGGCGATGATTGTTTGTGCACAACCGCTTGTTAGTATGCTAATTCGCTGGATGAAGCGTTCTTTAAAACAACAAATTATGATTGGAATTGGTATTTTTGCGGTTTCATTTATTGTACTAAGCCAAGCACAGCAATTTACGATGTTCCTCGTTGCGATGGTGACATTAACAATTGGCGAGTTATTCGTATGGCCGGCAGTTCCGACCATTGCAAATATACTTGCACCGAAAGATAAGTTAGGGTTTTATCAAGGGGTTGTAAATAGCGCAGCGACTGTAGGGAAAATGTTCGGACCGGTTGTTGGCGGAGCGATTGTTGACTTATACAATATGGAAGTATTGTTTATAGCGATCATGGTAATGCTTGTATTAGCACTTATAGCAACGAGTATTTATGATAGACGAGTAAAAGTAGAAGAAACAGTTGAAGAAAAAATTGCAGTTTAGTTTGACGGAACATGCAACATGTTTTAGAATATATTTAAATAAATAGTACTAAAATAACCTTTGGAACAAGGGAGATAGCTCGGCTGTCCTAAGACGAATTCGTTAGCTATAAAAAGTAACGATTAACCGAGAAGCCCCCGCTTCAAGTAAGCTTGTAAGAGATACTAAGTGGTGGGTAGTTCACATTAACTCATATTTGTAATAACAGTGAGAAGGAGTAGTAGTAATAGAAGCTGGTTTAGAGAGTTGACGGTCGGTGCAAGTCAATCCACGTTTCGTTATGAACTCGCCTTTGAGTTGCAGTTGTGAAATCATTAGTAGCAATTGCCGTTAATCCACGTTACGGATCTAAGCGAATGTATTTATTACATTAATTTAGGGTGGTACCGCGGGAATCTATAACCTCTCGTCCCTTTCTAGGGATGAGAGGTTTTTTGTATTTTTGGCGGTGAAAATAAATGGAATTTCAAGGAGGGTATCTCATGAGCTTTAATCATCAAGAAATTGAGAAGAAGTGGCAAGGTCATTGGGAAGAGAATAAAACATTCCGTACGCCAGATGAGACGGAAAAACCAAAATTTTATGCACTAGATATGTTCCCATATCCATCAGGTGCAGGCTTACACGTAGGGCATCCAGAAGGATATACAGCGACAGATATTTTATCTCGTATGAAGCGTATGCAAGGGTATAACGTTCTTCATCCAATGGGATGGGATGCATTCGGTCTTCCAGCAGAGCAATATGCACTTGATACTGGAAACAGCCCAGCAGAATTTACAGAGCTTAATATTAATACGTTCCGTAATCAAATTAAAGCATTAGGTTTCTCTTACGATTGGGATCGTGAAGTAAATACAACAGATCCAACCTACTACAAGTGGACACAATGGATCTTCCTAAAACTATTTGAAAAAGGTTTAGCTTACGTTGATGAAGTACCTGTAAACTGGTGCCCAGCACTTGGTACAGTACTTGCGAATGAAGAAATAATTGACGGTAAGAGTGAGCGTGGTGGACATCCAGTTGAGCGTCGTCCGATGAGACAGTGGATGTTAAAAATTACAGCTTACGGAGATCGTCTATTAGAAGATCTAGATGAGCTTGACTGGCCAGAAAGCTTAAAAGATATGCAGCGTAACTGGATCGGTCGTTCTGAAGGTGCAGAAGTACACTTCAACATCGATGGTACAGATGAGAAATTTACAGTTTTCACAACGCGTCCTGATACACTATTTGGTGCAAGCTACTGTGTACTTGCTCCGGAACATGCACTTGTTGCTGACATTACAACAGCAGAGCAAAAAGAAGCTGTAGAAGCTTACATTAATTCTGTAAAAATGAAGAGCGACCTAGAACGTACAGAACTTGCGAAAGAGAAAACTGGTGTATTCACTGGTGCTTACGCAGTTAACCCAGTAAATGGTGAGAAATTACCAATCTGGATCGCTGACTATGTTCTTGCAACTTACGGAACAGGTGCTGTAATGGCAGTTCCAGCTCACGATGAGCGTGATTATGAATTCGCATCAACGTTCAATCTTCCAATGAAGGAAGTTGTAAAAGGCGGAGACATTTCGAAAGAAGCATATACAGGCGATGGTGCGCACATAAACTCAGCATTCCTTGATGGTTTAAATAAAGAAGAAGCAATCGTAAAAATGATTGAGTGGCTTGAAGTAACAAGCGCAGGAAATCAAAAAGTAACGTACCGTCTACGTGACTGGTTATTTAGCCGTCAACGTTACTGGGGTGAGCCAATTCCTGTAATCCATTGGGAAGATGGTACAATGACAGCTGTGAAAGAAGAGGAATTACCATTAGTTCTTCCGAAAACAGAGAACATTCGTCCTTCAGGTACAGGTGAGTCACCACTTGCAAACATTGAAGAGTGGGTAAATGTTGTTGATCCTGAAACGGGTAAAAAAGGTCGCCGTGAAACAAATACAATGCCACAATGGGCTGGTAGCTGCTGGTATTACCTACGCTATATCGATCCAAACAACAGCGAAGCACTTGTAGATCCTGAAAAAGTAAAACAATGGCTTCCAGTTGATATTTATATCGGCGGAGCAGAGCACGCTGTACTTCACTTACTATATGCACGTTTCTGGCATAAAGTATTATATGATATCGGTGTAGTTCCAACGAAAGAGCCGTTCCAACAACTATTCAACCAAGGTATGATCTTAGGTGAAAACAACGAGAAAATGAGTAAATCAAAAGGTAACGTTGTAAACCCGGATGATATCGTAGCAAGCCACGGTGCAGATACACTTCGTCTATACGAAATGTTCATGGGACCATTAGATGCTTCAATCGCTTGGTCTGAAAATGGTCTTGACGGAGCTCGTCGTTTCCTAGACCGTGTATGGCGCCTATTCATTCAAGATAACGGTGAATTAAGTGAGAAAATTACTGATGCACCAAACAAAGAGCTTGAAAAAGCTTACCACCAAACAGTGAAGAAAGTAACAGAAGACTATGCAGAGCTTCGCTTCAACACAGCGATTTCTCAAATGATGGTATTCATCAACGATGCATACAAAGCTGAAACACTTCCGAAAGAATATGTAGAAGGTTTCGTAAAAATGATTGCACCAGTTGCACCTCACATCGGGGAAGAACTTTGGAGCAAGCTTGGATACAATGAAACAATCACATATGCAAGCTGGCCAACATTTGATGAGTCTAAACTTGTAGAAGATGAAGTTGAAATCGTTGTTCAAATTATGGGAAAAGTTCGCGCAAAACTAACAATGAGTAAAGACGCATCAAAAGAAGAAATGGAACAACTTGCACTTGAAGCAATTAAAGAACAAATCGAAGGAAAAGCAGTTCGTAAAGTAATTGTCGTTCCTGGAAAACTTGTTAACGTTGTTGCAAACTAATTAATTATTAATAAAAGCTCAGAGCGTTTATGCTCTGAGCTTTTTTATGTGAAAAATAAGTTCTGAATCACCTTCATCTAAGTTTTCGATTATTCCACTACGCATAAATCCATTCGCTTTAAAAACTTTTTGCATATTTGTATTCGATTCGTTCGTTGAAGAAAATATTTTTTGAGTAGGAGAATTATTTAACATATATGAGATTAATGAGCTTGCATGACCTTGTCTTCTTTTCGTTGGCGAAACAATTATTAATAAGAGGAAAGTACAACAAAAGAAATTTGTATCGTATGTTAGAAAACCGGAAATAGAATTGTCCTCTTTTGCAATTATGCAGTTTCCTTCATCAATAGCACGTTTAATATAATTTCGTCTATTATCATTTCCAATCACGTCGATATCTATATCTCCGATTGAATCTAAATCAGTTATTTCAGCCTTCGTTATGATCATCAATACAACGCCCTCCTTTTAGAGTGAATAATCAGTTAATTTATTTTGACACGAATGGAGAACAAATAAAAAAGAGCGGAATTCCCATATAGACAAACACCTATTCTTCTATAGAAAATATGATAAAAAAGGTAGGCTAAATGAGAAGAAGAGGTGAAAGTAATGAAAGGAATGGATAATAATGCACCGCATGGCTTTATGGTAGGTGAGGAAGACGGTTATGCACAGATGATGTTAATAGAGGGCGCTGGACAGCAAGGATATGGAGGAATCCCAACGTGGATGGGAGGAGCAGGAGGAGGCTTTCCAGGGGGAATGGGAGGATTTCCAACATCAGTAGCTGGAGCACAAACAGGCTTTCCAGGGGGAATGGGAGGATTTCCAACATCAGTAGCTGGAGCACAAACAGGTTTTCCAGGGGGAATGGGAGGATTTCCAACATCAGTAGCTGGAGGACAAACAGGCTTTCCAGGGGGAATGGGAGGGTTTCCAACGTCGGTAACCGGAGCACAGGGTGGAGTTCCTGTAGGCATGCCAACTACATTCCCATCTTTCGTTGGAGGCGTACAAACAGGATTTCCTGTACCTGGCGTTGGTGTTGTAGCTGGTGGAATCGGCGGCTTCCCTCAAGGTGTTCACGGTCATCATGTGCACCATGAGCATCACCAGCATCACGGTCATCACGGTCATCATCAGCATCACGGTCATCACCAGCATCACGGTCATCATCAGCAACAAATACATCACCAAGGTCATCATCAAATTCATCCACAGGCTGTCCTTTATCAAACTCATCAAAGTCATCATCATGGTCACCAAGGCCATCATCAACACCACGGTCATCATCAACACCAACACCAAGGCCATCATCAACACCAACACCAAGGCCATCATCAGCAACAAGTACATCACCAAGGCCAGCACCAAATTCACCCGCAGGCTGTCCTTTATCAAACTCACCAAGGCCAACACCATCACCAAGGTCAACACCATCACCAAGGCCAACATCATCACCAAGGCCAACACCATCACCAAGGTCAACAACATCATCAAGGCCAACACCATCACCAAGGCCAACACCATCATCAAGGTCAACAACATCATCAAGGTCAACAACAATACCAACAGTATCAGCAACAACAACAGCCTTGGGCAGGTGGAATGGGAGCCGGGGCGGCAGCAGGAGCAGCAGCTGGTACTGCAGGAGCTGCAGGACACGCGGGACACGTGGGTCATTAATGGATTGCTGGAAAAAAGACATAATAAAAAACTGCTAGGAGATCCTAGCAGTTTTTTTCCGCCTCTTGACGTTGGCGTTCAATTTCCGCACGAAGTTGTGGTTCGGGTGCTTGCCATCCTTCTGGTTTCATGATTTTGCCATCGCCCTCGCGGAATCGAGGCTTTCCATCAGAGAATAGTTTTGCCATGTTAGCATTGTTTACAATTTCGAATCCTTTATCTGGACGTACGCCCATTTCTGCAAACGTTCCGAATGCAAAGTAAATAAGGTCAATAAGTGCATCATATTGATCTTCAACAGTTGTTGCTTCTAGAAATTCTTCTAGCTCTTCTTGCATAAAGCTAGCACGAATTTTTGCACGCTCTTCTGTTAGTTTTGTTGGAGTGCTTGTCACAGGATGTCCGAATTCTTCATGCATTTTTGCAACAAGTTCGTATCCTTTATCTAAACCTTTTTCGTTTATCATGTTGTTTCATCCTTTCTTACGTTATGCCGAAGTTTATTGTAACATAAGGTAGTTATTAAATAAAAAGAACATCTTATGAGAAATAAGATGTTCGCTCGTTATTCTTCTTTCTTAATTAAAACGGATAAAATAAGATCGATACCAAACATTCCGATGAGTAGCATTGGTATAACGACAAGTAAATAACGTGTAAAAGAAACATTTTTTAAGTATGTATGAGCAAATAAAAAGACGCCGAGAAATAAAATACCATTTAAAATAGGTTTTACTAATTTTTTAGACATAAGTTCCCCCGTAAATATCCCTTTTCTCTATTTAAAAATAAAAACTCTCCTCTCCGTTGTACCATGCCAGAGAGGGGAGTTCAATCGTTAACTTATTCAATTACACCAGAATTTGTAATGTTAACGGTATATTTTACTTTAACAGGGACATCTTTGTACATTTTTTTCCACTCTTCTAATTTAAATGGACGATAATGTTGTTTATATTTTGCTCCTAGCCCAAGAGGATCGACACCTAAAGATTTAAACTGCTTAATTAATTTGGCAGCCTGTACGTCTAATTGTTTTTGGACGGCTTTTTCAATTTTTTTTGTGTTCTTAGCATTTTCTAAGTTAATTTGTTTCGATAGTTCTTGAATACGGGCATCAAGCTTAACGTGAATGAGAAAAGAAGGTTTCCCGTTTTTTATTTTTATATCGTAAGTTGGAACAGAACGAATATTATTAATCATTACGTACGCAGAATCCGTTTTAAATTCATGTGAATCTAATCTGTGTTTCTCTAACAGTCCTTTAAATATGAACATATCTCTTTCAGCAATTTTACCGATATATTTATCCTTTTTAAAAAGACCGATTCCGGTGATTTTTATTTTATCCTCATGTTTCTTTAGAATTGGAATATAGTAGTCTTGCCCTTCTTGATAATAACGAAATGCTCCTATATGCAGGTTATCCTTTGGTAAAGGACCAGTTTCCATATTATGTTCTAGCAATTTCTTTATATAAATTGCAACATTGGATGAAGTCGTATATTTTCCTTTTAAAAGTTCAGTACCACTTCCCTCTAATAAAGCAACGTATAAAGCGTTCCCTATATTCACATCTCGAATTAAAGTGTCAAATGTAGTAGACATTCCTTTTTTTGCAAGTTTTATAGTAAATAGCGAAACCCGCATTTGTCCGCTCGCAAATGGTTGAGAAGACTCTAAAGATGTGTCTGCTTTTACTTGTTTTACCGCATTTGCCGTTCCTTCAAAAACTTGAACTTTATTTCCTTTTCGCTGAATGGGACAAACGAATGTCACTTTTACTTTATTATCCTTTGCTACATCGAAAACAGTTCCTTGAATAAGTTGTACATCATCGATAATATTTTTTTGTAAACATCCAGTTAGACTGAAGAGTGTTATACAAGAAATAAGTATTAATTTGCTTTTGCTTTTTATTTTTTCCATTTTCTTTTCACCCACACAATGATAAATAGGATTGGGATGTATACATAAATGAGCCAAAAACTAACTTTTGATGCATTACTAATAAAATTATTAATATCGTGTCTGTTTGTTAAAAGTTGTGAAACAATGAGGGTGATAAGGATAAACGCGATTAGAACCCCTCTTTGTTTTACGCGAAATATTTCGTGAGTTCCTCTCATTGCCGCCCATAAAGGAAGGATGGAACTTGTAACAATAACGAGTGCATAAGCTGAAATTGCAATATATTCTAGCCTTTCTATGAAGGGAAGTTGAATTACTTGGGTCATAGAGAGTTGAGACCAGATTGTTTTAAATAATTGTTTTTCACTAAAAAAAGTAAAGGCTAAAAGAGTACTGAATAAATATAACAGGTTTGAAAACAGTGCTCCGTATTGAGCGAATTTATGCGATTTTTTAGGTTGTTTTACAAATGGATATACCATAAGATAGACCTCAAATCCGGACATACTATATATTGAAAGGTGTGCAGCTTTTAATATATCTGAAAAAGAGCGTGTAAACATAGGAAGTAAATTATCCCAATGTGAGTACTTCAAAACGAAAAGGCTAAGAAATAAATATCCTAATGTACCGCCAATAGAGATAACGCAAATGCCAGTAATTACACGAAATCCGGAAGAAATAATGTAATAGCTAACTAAGCATAAAAAGAGTGTTAACATCCAAGTTGAAGCGGTAGGGAACATCCACACTTGAATAATTTCAACGTATGTTCGAATGACAGAAATACTGACGGTTAAAAAATACATCATAAAGATAAGACTAATACCGTTTCCTAACCATTTTCCAAATGTTTGTCGATGTAAATCAATTAAATTCCCGTTTGTTTCTTTTAATAAGAAATACATCATCCATATAAGAATATGGATACAGATTCCTGTGATTAGAACTCCCATCCAGCTGTCGTATCCAGCGACTTTTGCTATAATTCGAGCAAACCCGAGAACGCCAGCACCAAACTGTGCACTGTGAATTAAGAAGAAAACAAAAATAGGAGATATTTGATATTTTTCTTGAACTTTACTCATCAATGCACCTCATTTCTTAATCATCAAAATCCGATCTATGTTTTGTTGAAATTCCTTTTGCTGACTTTTTCACATGCTGTGGTCTCGCTTGTACATCTCGTGTATCAATCATCGTTAATGGAAAACGAATCCATGAATCTTTCATTGATTGTTGTCTAGTTGGATAAAAAAGCGCGTACGGTTTACGTAAAGAAGTTAGTCTAAAAAGATGGGTAAATAAAAAGATAAATCCAAGAGAGATACCAAATAGACCACCTATTTCTGCAAAGGCGAGAAATGGGAAACGCAGTAAACGAACGGCGTTACCCATTTTATAAATAGGTGTAATAAAGGATGCAAGTGCTGATAAGGCAACGATAATTAATAAAATATTACTCGTTAAACCAGCTTGTACAGATGCTTGTCCGATTACGATACCGCCTACAATACCAAGTGTTTGACCAACCTTCATCGGTAATCTCGCACCAGCTTCTCTTAATAAATCAATGGCAAGTTCTAAGAAGAGTGCTTCAATTAAAGGTGGAAACGGTACTTGCGCCCTTGATAAAATTAACGTTTCCAATAAATCACTAGGAACTAATTCATAGTGATAGTTTAAAGTGGCAACATATAATGGTGTCGCGCAAATTGAGAATAAAACAGCGATTAGCCGTAAAATCCTTGAGAATGTAGCGTATAACCAAGAAACGTTATAGTCTTCTGGTGAAATGAAAAAATCAAAATATGATACAGGAGTTAAGAGGACACTTGGAGAACCATCAACAAAAATAGCGATTTTACCATCGATAAGTGCCTTTGTAACTCTGTCAGTACGCTCTGTATTTATATAGAGCGGAAAAATAGATTTTTCCCCCATTAATTCTTGTATATATGCACTATCGTTAATTTGATCATATTCAAGAGACCGTAATGATTCCTCTAGAAAATCTACATTATCTTTCTCAGCTAAGTTATTTAAATACATCATAACGACTTTTGTTTTTGAGAACTCTCCGATAATCATTTCTTTTGTTTGTAACTCTAAAACAGGAAGGCGTTTTCTTACTAAATTAATATTCGTATCAATATCCTCTACGAAGCCTTCTTGAGGTCCGATAACGGTTGATTCATTTAATGGAGGAGTTGGTGCACGATAATTATCAATTGCAATATTTGCAAGCATACACTTTTGATCTTGCTGATTTAATTGAATAATTGCATGGCCTTTTAAAACCATGTCCTCAATTTTTTGTAAATCATTTGTAATTGTAATACCGCTCATCGGAATATGTTCTTTTAATTCTTCTAATGGAGCGCAAGGACGTTTCAAAAGAGTAGGCATTAAATACTTTTGCAATTTCTCACCATCAAGTGAAGGGCGATAGTAAGAAATCCAATAAGGCATCGTTTCATCGTCAGATGTGTGATAATTAACAAAATCACTAGACTGTTTCAGCTTCTCTATTAAATCTTGTAGAGAATGAATATGGTCATTTTCTGGTTTGCTAAAGTCATAAATGCTGTTACTTCCTGAACTTTGCTGTTTGTTTTGAGAATTATCCTCTTGTTTGGAACTTTGCTGTTTGTTTTGAGAATTATCCTCTTGTTTAGAATTTTGCTGTTTGTTTTGAGAATTATCCTGCTGTTTAGAACTTTGTTGTTTGTTTTGGGAAGAATCCTCTTGTTTAGAATTTTGCTGTTTGTTTTGAGAATTATCCTGCTGTTTAGAACTTTGTTGTTTGTTTTGGGAAGAATCCTCTTGTTTAGAAGTTTGCTGTTTGTTTTGAGAATTATCCTCTTGTTTAGAACTTTGTTGTTTGTTTTGAGAAGAATCCTCTTGTTTAGAGCTTTGCTGTTTGTCTTGAGAAGAACCCTCTTGTTTAGAACTTTGTTGTTTGTTTTGAGAATTATCCTCTTGTTTAGAACTTTGCTGTTTGTTTTGAGAAGAATCCTCTTGTTTAGAACTTTGCTGTTTGTTTTGAGAATTATCCTCCTGTTTAGAACTTTGTTGTTTGTTTTGAGAATTATCCTCTTGTTTAGAACTTTGCTGCTTGTTTTGAGAATTATCCTCTTGTTTAGAATTTTGCTGCTTGTTTTGAGAATTATCTTCTTGCTTAGAATGTTGCTGTTTGTTTTGAGAATTATCCTCTTGTTTAGAGTTTTGTTGCTTATTTTGAGAAAAATCATCAGTTTGTTCCGTACTTTTTGGCTCGGCATTCTTATTTTTGTTATGTTCCTTTTGATCATCAGACTGTTGTTTCGAATCATCTGTCTCTTTTGTATTTGAATTTTTTTTCTTACGTAACCAATTCCAAATCATATGTATGCCCTCTTTGATTGTGTAATATAGTGCTATTTTGTGGCTAATTTTGTATATTATTCATTTATTTATGAAAAGAAGGAGGAGATTGGTTTGCATAGAAAAAATCCTTTAGTAAGCAGTTCATAAAACGACGGGAAGAAGGCGAGTCTGTGCAAATTGTAAAAAAGGAGAAGTTTGTTTTAAAAGAGTTTGTGTTTGAAAATGGTAGGGAAATTCCTGTTCAAATGGGGTATGAGACGTATGGTGCTTTAAATAGAGAAAGATCAAATGCGATTTTGGTTTGTCACTATTTTAGTGCAACAAGTCATGCGGCTGGAAAATATACAGAGCATGATGAGGGGGCTGGTTGGTGGGATGGATTAATTGGACCTGGGAAAGCAATTGATACAAATAAATATTTCATTATATGTACTGATAATCTTTGTAATGTCCAAGTGAAGAACCCATATGTGATTACAACGGGACCGAAATCGATAAATCCGATGACTGGTTTTGAGTATGCGATGGATTTTCCAGTTTTCACATTTTTAGATGTAGCACGTATGCAATATGAGTTAATAAAAGATATGGGGATTGCTAGATTACATGCTGTAATGGGACCGTCGGCAGGTGGGATGATTGCGCAGCAATGGGCTGTCCACTATCCTCATATGGTAGAACGAATGATTGGAGTTATTACGAATCCGCAAAACCCAATTATAACGTCGGGAAATGTAGCGCAAAATGCGATCGAAGCAATTCAGCTTGATCCAAATTGGAAAGGTGGAAAGTACGGAGAGGAACAACCAACGAAGGGGCTTCATTTGGCGAATAAAATGATGTTTATGAACGCATTTGATGAACATTTTTATGAAACGGCATTCCCGCGGAACAGTATAGAAATGGCACCTTATCAGCAATTTTCTGCATTAACATCATTTGAGAAAGAAATAAATAAAGTGACATGTAAAAGTATAGATTTAGTAGATGCAAATTCATGGATGTACACTACAAAAGCGGTCTTATTACATGATATTGCACATGGATTTTCTTCCTTAGAAGAGGCTCTTTCTAAGATTGAAGCGAATGTACTCATGATTCCATGTAAACAAGATTTACTTCAGCCGCCTCGTTACAATTATAAAATGGTAGAAATTTTGCAAAAGCAAGGGAAGTATGCAGAAGTATACGAGATAGAAAGTATAAATGGGCATATGGCAGGAGCGTTAGATGTTCATTTATTTGAAAAGAAAGTTTATGAGTTTTTAAACCGGAAAGTATCTAGTTTTGTGTAGGAAATAATTAATGTGGAAAGGTGCATGATTTATAGTAGGCACCTTTTTTTACATGATTTGCAGACGGAAAATATATGAAGCGATTGATAAACCGAAGAAAGCTATACTAAGTAATAGAAATAAGAATGACATTTCTTGAGGGGATTTTATCTTTTTATTATTTTTCATACTAAGAGCAATAACTGCAACAACTAAAAAAATGATGCCCATAATGAAAAGAAAAAGTGTCATTTTAACTGGCTCCTTTCATCAAACAAGTATATTGAGGATACAATGCGTTAGTTATGTTTGTAAAGAATAAGTTTTGCGGGAAAATTGAGAAATACATGTTCCATTCTTTGCGTTCCTTCCTTCGCGTGCTAAAATTGATGAGAAATGATTGTTTAAAGAAGAAACTGAAGGTTTTATTGTATATAAGGAGGAACTACATATGACAGAAGTAAAAACAATTACTACAGAAGAAGTGCAAGAGCGTTTAGAAAATGGAGAAACATTATTTTTAGTAGATGTAAGGGAAGATGAAGAAGTAGCGGCAGGAAAAATTCCGGAAGCTGTACATATTAAAATGGGCGATATTCCAAATAAAGTAGATTTCTTTGAGAAAGAGAATGAATATATCTTTATTTGCCGTTCGGGAATGCGTAGTGAAAATGTATGCCATTATTTAAATGAGCAAGGATTTAAAACAGTGAATATGGTTGGCGGTATGCTTCAATATGAAGGCGAAACGAAATAGTTAATTGTTAAAAACTTGAAACGAGTCTGTTTCAAGTTTTTTTCTTTTGCATACAGTGTATAAAAGGGGGATAGGTAAATGGGGATTAACATGCGTAAAGTAAAAATTATAAATAATACAGGAGCTGTCAATGTCGGTGACTGTTATGATATCTCACCTTTAGCTGTGGCAAAAATATATGCTGGTGCTGGAGGATCGAGTGCGGCTGTTTTTTTAAATGGGAAACGACAGCCAGAAGCTGTGATTAGAACATCAGTGTTTCTTCCGCCATTAGCGACGAGTACACGTACATTAGGTGCATAAAGGAAAGGTAGAGTGTAAGTATGCCTGCATGTATTAAAGAATTTATTATTGTTAATAATACTGGGAATATATTTACAGGGGATAATTTGAGTGATACTTCATTTACTGCTACGAAATCGTATAGTGGTTCAATGGGTTGCACTTGGATTGATGTTGTTACAGTAATAGGGACGGAGACGAAGCTTTGTTTACAGCCGGGAGATAGTGTGACGACAACGTATACGAAAGGTACTCCTGCTAGTAATCTAACAGGAACAAATACGGGTCAAGGTACAAATGTATCAAGTATAGCACAAAGTGTCCCTAATACAGATAATATGGATTCAACAGTTGGACTCCCCTAAGAAATTAGGGGATTTTTTATTTAAAAGAAGTATTGGAAACGGTTTTGGAAAATACAATTCAAATTGAAGGGGAATTTTTTATTCTGAACACACTTCATAAATGCAATTTGTTTTTGAGGGGGTGGAAATAGTGGAGGGAAATGACAGAAAACCACAAATACAAAGGGCGATAAATTCTAATTTTAAAATACCACCAGAACTTATTGGCCCGACTTTACCTCCAGCACCAACCGGAATGACAGGGATAACAGGAGTCACGGGAGCAACAGGAAGTACAGGGGAAACAGGATCAACCGGAGAAACGGGAAGCACCGGAGTGACAGGAAGTACGGGAGCAACAGGAAGCACCGGAGTGACAGGAAGTACGGGAGCAACAGGAGTAACAGGAGAAACAGGAAGCACCGGAGTGACAGGAAGTACGGGAGAAACGGGAAGCACGGGGGCAACTGGAGAAACGGGAAGTACGGGAGCGACAGGGAGTACAGGGGAAACGGGAAGCACCGGAGCGACGGGAGTAACGGGGAGTACAGGATCAACCGGAGAAACGGGAAGTACGGGAGAAACAGGAAGCACCGGAGTGACAGGAAGTACGGGAGCAACAGGAAGCGCGGGAGCAACGGGAAGCACGGGAGCGACAGGAGCGACAGGAAGTACAGGAGAAACGGGAAGTACAGGAGCAACAGGAGCAACAGGAGCAACAGGAGAAACAGGAAGCACCGGAGTGACAGGAAGTACGGGAGCAACAGGAGTAACAGGAGTAACAGGAGTAACAGGAGTAACAGGAAGCACGGGAAGCACGGGGGAAACAGGAAGTACAGGAGCAACAGGAAGCACCGGAGTGACAGGAAGTACGGGAGCAACAGGAGAAACAGGAGAAACAGGAAGCACCGGAGTGACAGGAAGTACGGGAGCAACAGGAAGTACGGGGGCAACGGGAAGTACAGGAGCCACAGGAAGCACCGGAGCGACAGGAAGCACCGGTGCCACAGGAAGCACGGGGGAAACAGGAGAAACGGGAAGTACAGGAGCAACAGGAAGTACGGGAGCAACAGGAAGTACGGGAGCAACAGGAAGTACGGGAGCAACAGGAAGTACGGGAGCGACAGGAAGCACGGGAGCAACAGGAAGTACGGGATCGACGGGAAGTACGGGAGTGACAGGAAGTACGGGATCGACGGGAAGTACGGGATCGACAGGAAGTACGGGATCGACAGGAAGTACGGGAGCAACAGGAAGCACAGGGACGACAGGAGTTAGTACAACGGCAACGTATGCATTTGCGAATAATACGTCAGGAAGTAATATAGGAGCTGGTGCAAATGTTAATTTACCGAATAACCAAAGTATAGGTCCAGGAATAACAATTAATGTTACAAATACTATATTTACAGTTGCGAATGCAGGGAATTATTATATAGCCTATACAATCAATTTAACAGTTGCTTTGCTTGTTGGTTCTCAGATAACTGTAAATGGAAGCCCGCTTGCTGGAACGATAAATTCTGCTGTAGCTAATGTGAGTTCATTGAATGCGACAATTATTACTAGCTTGCCTGCTGGAGCTGCTGTTAGCTTGGAATTAACTGGATTAGTTGGGGTTACATTATCCACGACAACGCCAGGAGCTACTTTAACTATTATTAGATTAAGCTAATAAGAAGAAAACCTTGGGGCTTTTATGTTTCAAGGTTTTTTATCTCGTTATTTTTATCCCGCTATTTGCGGGCAGTAAGACTCCTACCTCGAAATTCGGCGAATGCAAGGAAGTTAGGTGGGAGATAACTGCCGGTAACTGCCCGATTGATTAAAGTTTCACTTTATTCACTTGAGCAAAAACATCACGTTTCAAAAATATATTATAATAGAATGAAGAAAGGGATAAATTTGGCAGAAAGGGAGAGTGGCGATGCAGGAGAAGGTTAAAGATTTTTTCGGACGCCCACTTCAAGATTTACGCATCTCTGTCATTGATCGTTGTAATTTACGGTGTACGTATTGTATGCCAGCGGAAGTGTTTGGTCCTGATTATGCTTTTTTGAAAGATGAGTTTTTACTGACATTTGATGAAATCGAGCGATTAGCAAAAGTATTTGTTAGCATCGGTGTACGGAAAATTAGACTTACTGGCGGTGAGCCATTGCTCCGTAAGGACTTAACAAAACTTATCGAACGTCTCGTGAAAATTGACGGTTTAGTAGATCTAGGATTAACGACAAATGCGATTCATTTAACGAAGCAAGCGAAGGCGTTAAAAGAAGCTGGGTTACACCGAGTAAATGTTAGTTTGGATGCGATAGATGATAATGTGTTCCGCGCAATTAATGGCCGGAATATGAATACGAAGCCAGTGTTAAAAGGAATTATGGCAGCGAAAGAAGCAGGCCTTGAAGTGAAGGTAAATATGGTTGTGAAAAAAGGGATGAATGATCATCAAGTACTTCCGGTTGCTGCGTATTTTAAAGAACAAGGAATTTCGCTTAGATTTATTGAGTTTATGGATGTTGGCAGTACGAATGGATGGAATTTTGATCAAGTTATTACGAAACGAGAATTAATTGATATGATTCATGGGGTGTATCCAATTGAGCCAGCTGAAGCTCATTATTTCGGGGAGGTTGCGAAGCGGTATCGATACGTTGGAACGAATGTAGAGGTTGGTTTTATTACCTCTGTTTCTGAGTCGTTTTGTTCTTCTTGTACGAGAGCAAGAATTTCAGCAGATGGAAAGTTTTATACTTGCTTGTTTGCGACAGAAGGAATGGATTTAAGGAAACTTCTGAGGGAAAACCTTTCAGATAATGAGTTATTAAAAGCTATACAAGATGTATGGGAGAATAGAAAAGATCGATATTCAGATGAACGGACAGAAGAAAGTGCGAAAAATCGTCCGAAAATTGAAATGTCTTATATAGGAGGATAAGAAAGGGGGATGTCGTATGCAAGAGCGATATTCAAGACAAATGTTATTTTCAGGTGTTGGGGAAGAAGGACAACGGAAAATAAGAAGGAAGCATGTGCTCGTCATCGGTGCTGGTGCGCTTGGAGCAGCGAATGCAGAAGCAATTGTTAGAGCAGGTGTTGGAAAAATAACAATTGCTGATCGTGATTATGTAGAATGGAGTAATTTACAAAGGCAACAATTATATACAGAAGAAGATGCAAAGCATTATAAGCCGAAAGCGATAGCGGCAGCAGAACATTTAAAAGCTATTAATTCCGAAGTAGAAATTGTACCGGTTGTGACTGATGTAACGGTGCAAGAAATGGAAGAGTTAATTAAAGGGGTAGATTTAATATTAGATGCGACAGATAATTTTGAAACGCGCCTGCTTATTAATGATATATCTCAGATGTATAACGTACCGTGGATATACGGAGGATGTGTTGGAAGTTACGGAGTAACTTATACAATCTTGCCAGGAAAAACGCCGTGTTTTCGATGTTTAATGGAACATCCGGCGAGCGGAGCGACATGTGATACGGCCGGTATTATACAGCCAGCAGTGCAATTAGTAGTTGCACATCAAATAACGGAAGCCTTGAAAATATTAGTAGAAGATTTTGAGGCACTTCGTGAAACGATGCTATCATTTGATCTTTGGAATAATCAACAGATGGCATTTAAAGTGAATAGGCAGAAAAAGGATACATGTTTATCTTGTGGAAAGCTACGTACATATCCGAGTTTAACATTTGAAGCGCAAACGAAAACAGAAGTATTATGTGGGCGAAATACAGTTCAAATCCGTCCAGGTGTGCGTCAGGGTTTTAATTTAGAAGAAATTAAAAAGCGCTTACAAAAAAGTGTGGATGTAAAAGCAACGCCATATTTATTATCATTTCCAGTGGAAGAATATCGTTTTGTTTTATTTACAGATGGCAGGGCGTTTATTCATGGTACGAATGATATGAATGTTGCGAAACGACTATATACAAGATATATAGGTTGAACCTAAAGGGAGATCCTTTAGGTTCAAATGGAAAAGGTAGGATTAAGAATTTCTAATATAATCTCCATTTTTTCCGCCCGTTTTTTCAAGTAAGTAGGTTTCGCCAATAATCATACCCTTATCAACGGCTTTACACATGTCATATACAGTAAGAGCGGTAGCGGAAGCGGCTGTTAAAGCTTCCATCTCAACGCCGGTACTACCTTCTGTTTTAACTTTTACTTCAATAAGTAGTCGATATTGTTCTTCTGACTGTTTCCAATCGAAAGAGACGTCAACACCTTTTAATAATAAAGGATGGCACATTGGGATAATATCAGAAGTACGTTTTGCAGCCATAATACCTGCGATTTGTGCGACGGCTAATACGTCACCTTTACCAATTTCATTGTGAGAGATTTTATCAAAAATCTCTTTCGTAACGAGAATGCTAGAGCATGCTATTGCTGTTCGAACGGTTATTTTTTTATCACTTATATCAACCATTTTAGCGCGTCCTTGGTCGTTGAAATGTGTGAATGAAGACATGGAATTCCTCCTTGAAGTAATTGCGATGTAATATATAAAGTGTAATCGAGATTAGATATTTTGCAAATATGAGGTGAGAAACAATGGTAGAAAAACGAATCCCGATTCAAGTTGCTGAGGCAGTAGAGCGGGTTATGAAATACGCTAAGCATGGTGAAGTAGAAGAAGTTTCTATTATAGAAAGTTACGGGAGGATTCTTGGAGAGGATGTTGTCTCAGATCACGACGTCCCTCACTTTGATCGTTCTCCTTACGATGGTTTCGCAATTCGAGCAGAAGATACGAAGGAAGCGAGTCAAGAGCAGCCGGTTGAATTTGAAGTAATAGGAGAAATCGGAGCAGGATCTGTTTTTACAGAAGAAGTAGGGGCTTTTCAGGCGGTTCGTATTATGACAGGAGCAGCTATTCCAGAAGATTGCAATGCAGTCGTAATGCTAGAACTGACGGAAGGATTCGAGAGGAACGAAAGTACATATATGAAGTTAAAACGTCCTTTCCAAAACGGTGACAATGTGTCATTTAAAGGAGAAGATATAAAACAAAATCAAGTCCTTGTTAAGAAAGGTGTTGTAATTAATCCGGGTGTTGCCGCATTATTAGCGACGTTTGGATATAGCACTGTGAAAGTTGTAAAACAGCCGGTTGTCGGTATTGTAACGACAGGCAGCGAATTATTAGAAGTGCATGAGGCGTTAGAGCCAGGGAAAATTAGAAATAGTAACTCTTATATGATTGCCGCTCAAATTATGAAAGCTGGCGGAAAAGTTCGTTACTATGGACAACTTGCCGATGAGTTAGACGCATGTTTTACAGCAGTTAAATCGGCGATGGATGAGGTTGATATTTTAATTACAACGGGCGGTGTTTCAGTAGGTGATTACGACTATTTGCCAGCTATTTATGAAAAGTTACAGGCGAATGTACTCTTTAATAAAATAGCGATGAGGCCAGGGAGTGTAACGACAGTAGCTGAAGTTGATGGAAAGCTACTCTTCGGTTTATCAGGTAATCCGTCAGCTTGTTATGTAGGTTTCGAATTATTTGTGCATCCAATTATGAAAACGTATTTGAATGCGAAGGATCCTCACGTATATAGAGCCGATGCTATTTTACAAAAAGATTTTCCAAAGCCAAATCCATTTACTCGTTTTGTAAGAGCGAAAGCGAGCGTTGTTAATGGGGCACTACAAGCGATGCCAGTCGGTTTAGATAAGTCGAGTGCGGTCTCTTCACTTGCGGATGCAAATGCTTTTATCGTGCTGCCTGGAGGAACGAGAGGATTTGAAGCAGGAATGAAAGTGTCTGTATTATTGTTAGAATGCTCTGAGGGAAGTGATTGGCCGTGGGCAAAGCCTCTTCAATCTTACAAATAGTAGGGTATCAAAATAGCGGGAAAACAACACTTGTAGAGAAGATGGTACATGCATTAGCTGAAAGCGAAATGAAGGTTGCTACAATTAAACATCATGGTCACGGTGGCTTTCCTGAAGTAGCACAAAAAGATAGTGAAAGACACCGAAAAGCTGGTGCTGTAGTAAGTAGTGTAGAAGGCGCTGGATTACTATCTCTGTCCTCTTTGCGAGATGAATGGTCCTTGCAAGAAATTATCCGCTTGTACGAATTTTTTGAAGTGGATACGATTTTAATAGAGGGCTATAAAGCTGAGGAATATCCAAAAATAGTGTTACTTCGTTCTGCGGAAGACGCTGAACTTTTACATAAAGTAGAAAATATAGCGGCGGTTATTACGTGGTATGATGCTCCGTCAAATGTACGAGAAGAATATAAAGTATTTCATATAACAGAAGAAAAATTGTATATAGACTGGTTTTTACAAACGGTTAGGGGTGCAAAATGATAAATACGTATTATGAAGTAATTGATGCAGAAATCTCGATTGAAGAGGTGGCAAAGAAAGTAGTTCGCCGTGAATGTGGTGCTGTCACAACATTTATCGGAACAGTTAGGGAGTTTACGAAAGGGCGTCGTACACTATACTTAGAGTATGTAGCTTATAAGACGATGGCAGAAAAGATGCTACAGAAAATTGGGTCAGAAGTGAAGGAGAAGTGGCCCGGTACACATGTTGCGATTACGCATCGCATCGGCACGCTGCAAATTTCTGATATAGCGGTTGTTGTTGCTGTATCAACGCCTCATCGCAAAGAGGCTTATGAAGCGAATGAATATATTATGGAGCGTATTAAGCAAATTGTTCCAATTTGGAAAAAGGAGTTTTGGGAAGATGGTGACTCATGGATTGGTGACCAATTAGAAAAAACACCATATCCAGCAGGAGAGCCTGGGAAGGAGTTATAAATATGATTCGAGTATTGTTATTTGCGAACTTGCAAGAAGAAGCAGGAACGAGTGAATTACAAATAGAGAAAGAAAATATTACGGTTGCAGAGTTAAAAGATATTGTTGCGAAAGAATATAATGTACCAGTGTCAGCGCCAATTATGGTTGCGATTAATGAAGAGTACGCAAATGAAGATGATACGATACAATCTGGTGATGTAGTTGCACTAATACCACCAGTGAGTGGTGGTTAATATTGGATTTGTGCTATAAAAAACGACTTTCCTACATAGGGAAAGTCGTTTTTTTATGGCATTTTGGAGAACACTATCTTATAGGAAAAGGAGGAAGTTATGAAAAAGATATGTGTAATGATTTCAATGATATGTTCTGTTTTTTTCTTTTCTCCAAGCAATTCTTTGGCAAAAGAATCGACGGAACAGCTTTTAGAAAGTGCGTTACTGAATCGATATTACTCGGTTATAAGGCAAGTGACAGAAGATCAACATGAATGTGAATCCGTTACAAACATAAAGCGCATAGGGAAGAAAGATGAGTTTATTCCTAAATTTGCAGTTGCGATACAATTTCTTACATTTCAAGGGGCACATAATCCGCCGAACGATCGTATTACACTCACTTTAGAAGATTATTTGGATCAAATAAAAATAAAAAAAGTAGAGCGAGAAAAAAATGTTTCTGGTGCGACTGCAGAAAAGGTTTGCGCACGAGCGAAAGAGAAAATGAAAGCTCATTTAAATGATTTAGAGTAGCGCCTTAAAAAAGGAATTTGTATGATTTTTAGTAGAGAGAATGAACGATGGATGTGGATAATGTGAAAATATATTGATAGGGCATAGCCGTGAGAAATCGGAAGAGAGATTCAACTATAAGTATCTATTAAAGAAACTGTCTAGTTTTTCAATAGAAAAAAGACCAAAGAGATTTATCTCTTTGGTCTTTGTTACGCAAAAAAAATAGCGGTTGGCTATTTTTAAAATTAATGATTGATTGTATCTTGAAGAAATTCTGTTGCTTGATGTTCTGAAACATTCTGTACGAGCGCAACTTCACTAATAACCATTTTACGCGCATTATCTAGCATTTGTTTTTCGCTCGCATTTAATGCTCTTTCTTTATTGCGACGAAGTAAATCACGAACAACTTCTGCACTATCTTGAAGATTGCCGTTCTTCATTTTTTCCATATTCATTGTATATCTTTGTTTCCAAGAGAGTGAGGGGTCTGATTCCCCATGATGAAATTCAAGAAGTATACCATCTAACGTACCTTTATCGACGATATAACGTATACCTGATTTTTGTAATTGATCCATCGGAAGCATTACTTGCATATCTTTACTAATGATGCGTATAACACAATATTGACGCGTGTTGCCTAATATTTCTTTTTCTTCAATTGCTTCGATGATTCCTGCACCGTGCATTGGATAAACGATTTTATCACCAATTTGAAACAAATCATCCACCTCCATATGTGGTAACCATTTTTAATGATAACATACGAGGATAAAAATGTCAAATTTTATATAATATCATATCTGATATACTGTAGTCAATATATAAAAGTCGTTTTTTATTTGTTTTTTCCCCTTATAAGCTGAATAAATAGGGGGAACTTTTTTAGAAAAATAGTACAGGCGCAGAAAGGAGGCATATCCACTTATTTTTAAGCATAAAATATAAAATCGCTAATACAATATACCTAAATCCGTTCTTTGCAAGGGAGGGAGAGAAGGTGGGGCGCACAATTAGAATTGATATTACAAATAAAGTTGTAGCTAAATTTAGGCAAGATTATTTGGAATTATATACGAGTAAGTTTATGATAGGTAAGTTTTATGTCTATACTGAAGATAAACAATATGTGTTAGAAGACGGATATATATATGAAGATGGAAAGTTTTATCGCATCATAGATACGCACCGTGGCAATAAACAAGCGGCGGAGGGCTGCGATCTAGGATGGTGTTAACATGATTCGTGTGAAAGTGTTTGATGAAAGTCATGAAAAAGACTTAGAAGAAGCTGTAAATGTATTTTTGAAAAAAATTGATGATGGAAATTTTGTAGATATAAAGTATCAAGTTGGTGTTTCAATTAACGATGATGAAAATCAAATTTATTGTTTTTCAGCGATGATTGTTTATAAAGCATAAAAAAGAGCTGGGGAGCCAGCTCTTTTTTATGCTTTATGTTGGGACAACATGTGTCGGTAAAATATTCATAATAGATTGTGTTGCGCCTGTTTTCTTTTCCGTTAAAAGAACTTCTCCTGTTTTATGCTCCTGAGCATCAGTGCACATACCGAGGTGATAACGATCACCTAAAAATGGATCAATATAAAAACCATTTTTGAATACTTTATCATTTGGATGTTTTTCATGGTGAATTTCAGAACAGTTAATGCAATAGAACATAGCTTTCATCTCCTTTTTATTTTTGTTAAAAAAAGTGGGTAGGTAGTCATTTCGCTCCTAAGGAAATGTTGAGGAGAAGAGAAATAACTACCTACCCAAATGGCGGGCATACTCCTTCTAGTTTTACATATCTCGTGTATTGTCCCCGAGGGAAGGAGGAGAGACGAAGTACAGATGAGATAAGTTAGGCGCTTCTCTCAATATGAATGACGGAGTTTCATGTTGAGGGAATTTTCTATTTTTCATTGCCTTTGTGAGTATATTATGAAGGAATGCTGAGAGGGTGTTTGTCCTGTTGAAAAAATGTTGAGAATTTCTCAACAGTGAAAAAGAGCCTTTCTTGACATGAAACCAAAAGGTGTTATATTGTTAATGTGAAACTAAAAGGTGTTATATTTTGATGCCGAATAAAGGAGATATAAAATGGAACAACAAAATACATTAAATGATATTAAACAAACAATCGTTTTTGACGCGCCTATTCAAAAAGTATGGAATGTAGTATCAACTGCAGAAGGGATTGCGTCATGGTTTATGCCAAATGATTTCGAATTAGAGGTAGGACATGAGTTTCATGTGCAATCACCTTTTGGACCATCACCATGTAAGGTGTTAGAGATTGATGAACCAAATCATTTATCTTTCTCATGGGATACGGATGGCTGGGTTGTTTCATTCATTTTGAAAGACTTAGGAGATAAAACAGAATTCACGTTAATTCACGGCGGCTGGAAACATCCTGATGAAATTCTTCCGAAAGCAAATGCGAAGAGCTCTATTATTCGCGATAGAATGAATGGTGGCTGGGTAGCGATTGTAAATGAAAAACTGAAAAAGGTTGTCGAAGGTTAAATGTCCTCGTCAGCAGCGAGATATGACGTATTTCAAGCAATTGCTGATCCAACCCGCCGAGAAGTGTTACGGTTATTAAGTGATAAAGAGTTACCGATTTCAAAAATAACGGATCATTTTTCGATGAGCCGTACTGCAGTTGTAAAGCATCTTCATATTCTTTCAGAAGCGAATTTAGTGAGTGGAAGAAAGAGCGGAAGAGAAAAGATATACCGTTTACATCCAGAGCCGTTAGAAGAATTACAGCAGTGGCTCTCGTATTATGAACGATTTTGGGATAATAAATTGTCCATGCTGAAGCATATTGTGGAGAATGAAGAGTAGATTTTATGCAAAGAGGATGACCAAAATGGTCATCCTCTTTTTATTGTTCACTTGTTTGTTTAGCTGGCTTTAATAGGATCCAAGCGATAATTAATGTGAATACCGCTAATACGAACGTGCTCATATAAATGACGTGTACACTTGATGCTAATGCGGATTGTGACTCGGTTGCTACGTTTGCTGTAGCTCCTCCATGTCCGCCAGAAGAAACAAGATCAAGATTTTTAATGCCACGTGCATGAATCATCGTATTGAAGATCGTTCCGAAGATTGCAGCGCCTAGTGTTTGACTAAATGTATTAATAAATGTGTTTAAACCAACTGCCGTTCCGCGCGTATGAGCCGGTACAGCTGCTTGAATTGTTACCATGTAAATTGGTGTAACAAGCCCCATTCCTAAGCCGAATAATCCGACTGCAACATAAATAAGGAATGATGGTGAATCTGTTGATAATGTAAATAATAAGAAAGTAGCAACTGATAAAATGCTAGCTCCAAGTAAAATAATTTGTTTCGTTTGTAACTTGCCAACTAAGTTACCGGAGAACATAGCACCGAATGTCCACATAACAGGAATCGGCATTAAAATGAGTCCAGCTTCTGTCGCATTTTTTCCTAAAACACCTTGGCTCCAAATTGGAAGATACACTGTAATACTAATAATCATTGCGCCAGCAATAAGTGTTAGTATGTTTATTGTAGATAATGTACGGTTAGAGAAAAGTGCTAGCGGAATTAATGGTTCCGGAGATTTTTTCTCGATGTATAAGAAAATAATGAATGAAACAGCGGCAAAGATTAATAGGCCGATAATTGAAATGTCTCCCCAGTTTTGCTTACTGCTACCTGTTAATAATGCGTATAGCAGAGCGATTGTACTTAATGAGAAAACTGTCGCACCAAGATAGTCGATATGTTGCTTAGCGGCGGACTTAACAGATTCCTTATAAGAAGTGGCAAACATTAAGCAAGCGATAATTCCAAAAGGAACGTTTAAGAAGAAAATATAGCGCCAAGAAAGAGAATCAACTAAAAATCCACCTACTAACGGCCCAATAACACCAGATACACCCCAAACGGCACTCATCCAGCCTTGTGCTTTCGCGCGGTCTTTCGCTTCGCTATATAGATCTCCAATAATCGTCATTGTGATTGGCATAACAGCACCAGCCCCTATACCTTGAAGAGCGCGGAAGAAGATTAATTGTTCCATTGATGTAACGACTCCGCAAAGTGCAGAACCGATTAAGAAGATTGTTGCTCCGATGAGCAGAACTTTTTTACGGCCGAATAAATCAGCTAGCTTTCCGTATATTGGAGTCGAAACAGCTGTTGCAAGCATATAGATTGCATATACCCAACTAACAAGTTCGACGCCTGACAAATCACTCGTTATACGAGGGATCGCTGTACTAACAATCGTTCCTTCTACCGCAGAAAGAAACGTCATTAGCATTAAAGATATCATGACTTTTTTTCTCATTTGTTTTCCCCTTATCCTTTTTCGAATATTCAACAATATAAAATATAAAGGTACTAAGGTATATAAAGCAACAAAAAAGCAATGGGAAGTTAGGAGGAAGATATATTTTTGAAGAAACGGTCGATATATTTAAAGTATCGCCGATATAATTTCATGCGCCTATAAAAAAAGAAACAGGAGTCCCTGTTTCTTTTTTTAGTATTGCATTTTCGCATTTTGTCCTGCTGTTGTTCCGGCAATTCGGCCAGTAACAAGGGCAGATGTAATGTTATAGCCGCCAGTATAACCGTGAATATCAAGAACTTCTCCGCAGAAGTATAAACCATTCGTGAATTTCGAAGCCATTTCTTTCGGGTTAATTTCTTTAACGGATACCCCTCCGCCAGTAACGAATGCTTTTTCAATTGACTGCGTACCATTTACATGGACGGTAAATTCTTTAAAGTCTTTCACAAGTGCGCGAATCTTCTCATGAGAAATTTGTCCAGCTTGTTCGCTACCGTCAATTTCATTTTTTTCTAATAAGAATAGGAAGTAACGTTCAGGAACATAGCCTTTTAAAACGTTTTTAATTCCTTTTTTCGGATCTTCTTTCATTTGTTTCAGCATGCGCTGGAACAGTTGCTCACTATTTTCTTCTGGCAATGCATCGATACTCATGTGCACTGTGTTCGTTTTAAACTTTTTCATCGCTTTCACAACGAATTGGCTACAGCGAAGAGCAGCAGGACCAGATAGGCCGAAGTGAGTGAAGAGCATGTCCATTTTATGAGAAATGATAACTTTTCCTTTCGGATTTAATACACTTAAGTTTACATCTCGTAAAGCAAGACCTTGTAATGTGCGGTCACGAATAAACGGTTCGTTTGAAAGAATTGGTACTTCTGTTGGGAAAAGTTCTGTAATTGTATGCCCAGCTTTTTCAGCCCAAGCGTATCCGTCTCCAGTAGAACCAGTTTGAGGAACAGATTTTCCGCCAACAGCGATAACGACGTGATTCGTTTCTAACACTTCACCTGTTTGCAGAATAACAGCCTTCGTTTGACCGTTTTCATATTCAATCGTTTCAACAGGCGTATTCGTACGTATTTTCACACCTAAGTCTTTTAATCGTGTTAACAGTGCATCTACAACAGATTGCGCTTTATTTGATACTGGGAACATGCGGCCATGATCCTCTTCTTTCAGTTTTACACCGAGATTTTCGAAGAATGTAATAATATCTTCATTACTGAAAATAGAAAAAGCACTGTATAAGAAGCGACCATTTCCAGGTATATGTTTAACGATTTCATCAAGTGGTAGACGGTTCGTTACGTTACAACGACCACCACCAGAAATCGCAAGTTTACGTCCTAGTTTATTTCCTTTATCAAGAAGTAAGACGCTTGCGCCTTCTTCAGCAGCACCGATTGCAGCCATTAGCCCTGAAGGACCGCCACCGATGACAATAACATCATAATGCATAATATATCGACCTCATTTTCTACATTTCCTGCCTAAAAGAATAGCATGTTTTCCCTTAAAAGAAAAATAGAGTGAAGTACTGCTTAAGAGGAGAATTGTGGTACAATACAAAAGTTAGAGTTCAGCATTATCCTGCTATTTATGGGCAATAAGACTACTACCTTAAGATTTAGGAGAAGTAAAGAGGGAGTTAAAGCGGCCTGTAAATGCTCGAATGGTTAGTAGGAGGAGAGTCTCCCACTAATTAAAGTTTCACTTTATGTAGATGTAGGAGGATTTTTGTATGTCCGATTCAAAATTTCTGCGCGGAACGCTTATTGTGACGTTAGGGACATTTTTAGTAAAGTTCTTAGGCATGATTTACGTCTTTCCGTTTCATGCATTAGTAGGCACAGAAGGCGGAACGCTCTATACATATGGATACATTCCATATACGATATTTTTAAGTATCGCAACGGCAGGGGTGCCGCTTGCTGTTTCGAAGTTTGTTTCCAAATATAATGCACTTGGAGATTATAAAACGAGTCGGAGAATGTTCCGCTCGGGAATGGTTATGATGATAGTAACAGGAGTTCTTTCCTTCTTAGTACTGTACATGACCGCACCATTATTTGCAGAAGCAATGCTTGGTAAACAAAGTTTACAAAATAAGATAGAAGAAGTTACGACGATTATTCGCCTCGTAAGTTTTGCGCTTATTGTTGTGCCGGCAGCAAGTTTGATTCGTGGTTATTTCCAAGGCCACCAATCGATGGGACCGACTACGGTTTCACAAATTATTGAGCAAATTATTCGTATCGTCTTTTTATTAGCGGGTAGTTTCATCGTTATTAAAGTACTTGGCGGTACAGTAGCAACGGCAGTTGGTGTTGCGACATTCGCTGCATTCGTTTCAGCAGTTGGAGCACTTGGCGTATTAATTTGGTACTGGTTAAAACGTAAAAAATATTTGGATCAATATTTAATTGAGCAAACTGTGCCAGAATCAACGGTGAGTACCGCTCAATTGTTTAAAGAGTTGTTTGCATATGCAATTCCTTACGTTGTAATTGGATTAACAATTCCTTTATACCAACAAATTGATACATTGACATTTAACTCTATTATGCAGGCGATTGGTCAAGGGGATATCGCAGAGCGAGCGCTTGGTATTTTCACGATGTGGACGCATAAATTAATTATGATTCCAGTATCACTTGCAACAGCGTTTAGTTTAACGCTCGTACCAGCGATTACAAAGTCGTTTACTGAAAAGCAATACCGTTATTTGAAATTACAAATTACACAAACATTCCAGGCGAATATGTTTTTAACATTGCCAGCAGTTATCGGTATTTCTACACTTGCGTATCCAATTTACACTGCTTTCTACGATTCAGATCCACTAGGTGGACAAGTATTAATGTGGTATGCACCAGTTGCATTGTTATTCGCTTTATTCACAGTAACAGCAGCTATCTTGCAAGGGATTAACAAGCAGAAACATGCGGTTATTGCGCTTGTGATGGGTGTTATTTTGAAATTTGTATGTAACGTAATCTTTATTCGTTATTTCGGTACAGTTGGGGCGATTTTAGCTACTGCAGTCGGTTTCTTAGCTTCCGTATGGTATACGAATAGACAAATCAAAAAACACGCACACTATTCATTTGGTGTTGTATATAAGAGAACATTCCAAATTGCAGTATTAACACTTGTAATGGTTATTGCTGTAAAACTATCACAATGGCTTCTATCTTTCATGATTTCGCCTGATGGCCGTATTGGTGCTCTTATTACAGTTGCGATTTGTGCAGGTATTGGTGGCCTTGTTTACGGATTGTTAGCGATTCGCACAGGAGTACTAGAAAGAGTATTTGGCGGAGAAGCTTTAGAGAAAATCCAGCGTAAACTTGGTAGTAGATTCAAAATAAAGTTGAAATCAAAAGGGGCGTAAATACGTCCCCTTTTCTTATGATAAATAAAGAAGGTGAAGAACATGAGATTAGATAAATTATTAGCGAATATGGGACACGGAAGTAGAAAAGAAGTAAAGAAATTACTGAAAGACGGCGTTGTGAAAATTGATGGAGTACCAGTGAAAGATGCGAAGTTTCATGTGAATGTAGAAGAGCAAGAGGTCATGATTCACGGTGAAGTTGTTGAATATAAAGAGTTTGTTTATTTAATGATGCATAAACCACAAGGTGTTATTTCAGCGACAGAAGATGATAACCACGAAACAGTAATAGATTTATTAGAATTAGAAGATGCGATTTTTGATCCATTCCCTGTTGGAAGACTTGATATTGATACAGAAGGTTTCTTATTGATCACAAATGACGGGAAGTTAACGCATCAACTATTATCTCCGAAAAAGCATGTGCCAAAAAAATACTATGCACACGTTTCAGGAGTTGTAACGGAAGAGGATGTAAAAGAATTCGCTAAAGGTGTTATTTTAGAAGATGGCTATGAAACGAAGCCAGGCGAACTTACAATTTTAAAGAGTGATGATATTTCTGAAATTGAGCTCGTGATTACAGAAGGAAAATTCCATCAAGTGAAGCGTATGTTTGAAGCGGTAGGTAAAAAAGTAGTGTATTTAAAGAGAACAGAGATGGGACCTTTAGTGCTAGATGAAGAGTTAGAACTTGGGCAATATCGTGAATTAACAGATGAAGAAGTAGAAATGTTAAAAACATATCAAGTAGATAACGAAAAGTAACACCAATTTCAGAGCATAGAAAAGACCCCTTTCTAATGAGTTAGAAAGGGGTATGTATTTATTTACATACAATTATTTTTTATTATGAGGTCATTCTCACTTTCTTTCCTGTCGTTGTCCACTTGCCGCGGCAAGGGCTATACACGAGTTCATTAAACTGCAACACATTTAGATCACGTTGTATCGTTCGCGGTGTGATCCCGAACTCATCTACAAGGTCTTTCGTTGTTACCGTACCGTTTTCATTGATGTACATATAAATTGATTTAATGCGTGTTAGCATACGAGTAGTTGTAGGTTTCAAGAGAAAACCGCTCCTCTACTAGTTTTTTTGACCCCATTCAGGAAAGAAGGTCGTTACTACCATTGTACTCTACATGATAAAATTCATGCTTTAATCTACTTAAATTTTACAAAAGTTTAACAAATATTCATATAGAAAAATATTGGTAGTTGACATTGTATATTTAGTCAGTCAACTAACTCATAAATTTCTACGTAAAACGCCAAATTCCTGCAAATTTTTTTGAGAAAATAAAAGAAAAACTAATAAGAAATATCCGAAAAATTAAAATTGTTCGTTATTAGATTTTCATGTATGGCATAAGAGATTTTCGTTTGCTATGATGAAAGAGACAATATAGTGAAGGATGGATGCGTGATGTCAACGATTAATTGGACAGAAGAAGTTACAAAACGAAAAGATGATTTAATTCGTGATACACAACAATTTTTGCAAATTAAAAGTGTATGGGAAGAAGAATCTGCGAAAGAGGGCGCGCCATTTGGTGAAGGTGTAGAAAAAGCTTTATCTTTCATGTTACATAAAGGAGAAGCAGAAGGTTTCACTTCTAAAAATTTAGAAGGGTATGCAGGTCATCTTGAAATGGGACAAGGAGAAGAATTAGTAGGTATTCTTTGTCACGTTGATGTTGTACCAGAAGGAGATGGCTGGACAACTCCAGCGTATAGTGCGGATATTCGCGACGGGAAGATTTTTGCACGCGGTGCAATTGATGATAAAGGGCCGACGATGGCAGCTTATTATGCGATGAAAATCGTTAAAGAATTAGGCTTACCTCTTTCAAAACGTGTTCGTATGATTTTAGGAACAGATGAGGAAAGTAATTGGAAGTGTGTAGATCATTATTTTAAAAATGAAGAAATGCCAACAATCGGTTTTGCGCCGGATGCAGATTTTCCAATTATTAATGCGGAAAAAGGAATTTCTGACATACAAGTTGTGCAAAATGGTAGCGAAGAGAAAGAAGGCACATTTAAGCTTATTTCATTTGAGTCAGGTCGTCGTTTAAATATGGTTCCTGATTTTGCAGAAGCAGTTATTACAGGAGAAAATGTAAATGCACTTACAGTAGCATATGAAGAGTATTTACAAACTGCTAAAAAAATAGGTAAAGCAATTGTAGAAGGAAATACGGTGACGTTGCAAATTAAAGGGATTTCAGCTCACGGATCTACTCCGGAAAAGGGAGAAAATGCAGGTTTATTATTGGCAAACTGCTTAACGAAAGTTTCTCTTGATGGAAAAGGGGCTTCATTTGCATCGTTTGTAACAGAAACATTTACAGGTGATATTTTTGGAGAAAAAGCTGGTATTTCTTATAAAGACGATATTAGCGGCCCGTTAACAGTGAATGTTGGTCGCCTGTCTTACTCGCAAGAAAACGGTGGTAATTTAGGATTAAATGTACGCTATCCAGTTACGACTAACTTTGAAGAAACGATTGCAAAGTTAAAAGAATATGTTGGTACTCATGGATTTGAAGTAGCGGATTATTCTAACTCTCGCCCGCATCACGTTGACAAAGATCATACGTTAATTCGTACTTTGCAACGCGTATATGAAGAACAAACTGGTGAAAAAGCTGAATTGTTAGCAATTGGCGGTGGTACTTATGCTCGTTCATTGAAAGCTGGCGTTGCATTTGGCCCGTTATTCCCAGGAAAAGAAGAACTTGCGCATCAAAAAGACGAGTACATTGAAATTGAAGATTTATTAAAAGCAACAGCGATTTATGCGCAAGCGATTCATGAATTAGCGAAATAATGAGAGGCCGTCCCAAAAGGTTTTTTGGGACGGTTTTCTGTTAGGAATAGGTTGCTTTTATTGTTGTATTTTGTTGTTAAGTCGATATTTCTTGTCGAAACGTCGATATGATTTCATTTATTATCGCGATCTTAACCAAGAAGAAAATAAATCTATTCAAAGGTTAGACTTTTTGGATGGTTCCCTTCTTTTTAGCTGAATGAGATAAGCAAGAAAAGCAACAATAACATAAAGGAGACGATGTAGATGGTGCCGCATTATTTTGTCGCAGTAACTTTACCACGTCATATAAAAGAAGTGCTCTCTAATTATAAAGAGGACATGAAGGATGAATTGCCATTTCGCTCGTGGGTACATGAAGAAGACTATCATATTACACTTTCATTTTTAGGAAGTGCGACAGAGGAACAATTAGAAGGAATAAAGAATGGATTACAAATGCTTACAGAAACAAAAGAACTATCGTTCACGTTACAAGGATTTTCAACGTTTGGCCTAGAAGAAGAGCCACGTATTTTTTGGGCGAAGGTAAGTGAGAATAATGATTTGGTTCAGTTGCAAAAACAAGTGCATACAATTTGTGAAGAAAATGGTTTCTCTCTAGAGACACGTCCTTATCATCCACATATTACTGTTGCGCGTAAATGGGCAGGAGGAAAAGTATTTGATCTGACAAATGTAAAAGATTTACCCGTAACATCATTTCAAGCAGATACGATTACTTTGTATGAATCTCACGTTAAGGAAACGCCGAAGTATAAATCGATTACTGAAATAAAACTACAAACATAGAATGTATGAAAACGTTTTTTATACAGGTGAATATACTATAGGGAATAATGTGTTACTGTATAGAGCTTCGCTGATAAGAAAACCCTTATCATTTGCAGCTCATTTCATTTTAACTTTAAGAATGATGGTGATTTTTTATGTTGAAAGTAAAACGTCCATTTGATGCCTATTTAGATGAAATGAATAAAATTACAATTTTGCTCCCGCATGCGTATGGAACAAGCCGGACATTTCGTTTACAAGAAGGAAGCAATGTGAAAGAGTTACCGATTGTTCATACTATTGCTCTTCCAGATGCAACGAAGTATGAATGTTTTATAGAAGAGCCGCTAGATGTGGGGAAGTATTATACAGTACGGGATGAACGGAATGAAGAAACAGATTTACAAATAGGCGCTGTGATTCGAACAGTAGTTTTCGATGAAAAATATTATTACGAAGGTACCGACTTAGGTGCTGTGTATAAAAAAGAAGAAACAATATTTAAAGTATGGGCTCCGACCGCAAGGCTTGCGAAAGTACGGATTTATAAAAGTGATAAAGAATATGTTGATTATGAAATGTACAGAGAAGAAAACGGAGTGTGGATTCATACATTACAAGGTAATCATGATGGAGCACGATATACATTCCTTGTTTGTATTAATTTAATATGGAATGAAGCGGTTGATCCTTACGCAAAGTCAGTGACTGTAAATGGGAAATACGGCGTTGTTATCGATTTGGAAAAGACGAATGTAACAAAACGAGAGAAATTATCACCATTACAGTCAATGACAGATGCCATATTGTATGAACTGCATATTCGTGACGCTACTATTCATCCAAACAGTGGAGTGAATAAAAAGGGAACATATAAAGGATTGATGGAAGAAGAGACAACGGGACGAAATGGGACATTAACAGGATTGGCTCATATAAAAGATTTAGGCGTTACACATGTTGAACTATTACCTTTACATTGTTTTGGTGGTATAGATGAAGTGAATCCTGCTTCCGCATATAATTGGGGATATAATCCATTATATTACAATATACCAACAGGGTTTTATGTTACAAACCTTTCTGATCCGTATAACAGGATAGTAGAGTGTAAACAACTAATTGAAACATTTCATGATCACGGCATCAGGGTGATTATAGATGTTGTATATAATCATGTTTATGAAAGAGAATTATCATCATTTGAGAAGCTTGTCCCGGGATATTATTTTCGTCATGGGGAAGATGGTATGCCTTCTAATGGGACGGGAGTTGGAAATGATATAGCATCTGAACGGAAAATGATGAGGAAATTTATTATAGAATCTGTTTTATATTGGCTTACTGAATACAATGTTGATGGATTCCGATTTGATTTAATGGGGATTTCAGATGTTGAAACGATGAATGCGTTAGAAAAAGAAGTGCGAAAAATAAAGCAGGATGCGCTGTTATTAGGTGAAGGATGGGATTTACAAACACCGCTTCCTCTTGAAGAGAAAGCGACGTTAAATAATGCGAATAAAATGCCATATATCGCACAGTTTAATGATCAATTTCGTGATGGAGTAAAAGGAAGTACTTTTAATATAAATAAACGTGGCTTTGCATTTGGTGGGCATGTAGACTGTAATCATTTGCAGTATGTAGTAGCTGGTAGCCTTTTAAGTATGAAAGAAACAGGATTGTTCCTAGAGCCAGTACAAAGCATCAACTATGTAGAATGTCATGACAATATGACGATGTGGGATAAACTAGTGCAAAGTAATCCAGAATCAGAAGAAATTTTAAAAAGGCGTCATCGCTTAGCAACTGCAATGGTTATTCTTTCACAAGGGATTCCTTTCTTACATGCTGGGCAAGAGTTTTATCGTACGAAGCAAGGAAATGAAAATAGTTATAATGCAAATGATGAAATCAATCGATTAGATTGGGATCAAAAAGAAAAAGAGATGGAGACAGTTAACTATATAAAAGGTTTAATTGCGATTCGGAAGGAGCATGGGGCATTCCGATTAAAAAGCGCGGACCTTATAAAAAAGCATATGACTTTTTTGCAAACATCAAAAGAAGCACTTGCATACCATTTGCGAAATGTAGAATCTTTCGGACCATGGAAAGAGATTGTTGTGCTATTCAATAGCGGTTTGGAAGCTAAAACGGTGCAGCTTCCAAAAGAAGAAACGTGGCATGTGTTAGCAAACGAAAAGCAAGCAAAAATAGAGCCAATTTCTTCATTTAGAGGAAAGGAACTTCAATTGGCTCCAATTAGCACGTATATATTGACGATAATGTGACAAATCGCTACTTGACGATGAGAATGTAATAAATGTAGAATTGACAAAGGTGACGATTTTGATAAGTTGTCATTCTATGAGTGATTTTGTAAAATAAACTAGAAGAACAGGTGATTTATCCTGTTTTCGGCTTATGCTAAGTTTTTTTCATTCAAATACAGTAAAATATATGAATCCACAACATGTGTAGAAATGTTGCGGTTTTTCTTTTCATAACTATAAAAGATAAGGATTTGTTAACGGGTAATGAATATGGAATGGTTGGAACAATTATTAGGAAAAGAGTGGAGTCTTATACCGGCTGGTGGAGTAACGGGCGATGCATATATTGCGCAAAACGGACAACAAAAGTTATTTTTAAAGCGGAATACATCGCCCTTTTTAGCGGTATTGTCAGCAGAAGGAATTGTTCCAAAATTACTTTGGACAAGAAGGGTAACGAACGGTGATGTAATTTCTGCTCAAAAATGGCTTCCGGGACAGAAGTTAGAGCAAGAGGATATGAAACTAGAACGTGTTGCGAAACTTTTGAAGAAAATACACTCCTCTAAAGCGCTTGTGCAGATGATTCAAAGGCTAGGAAAGCAGCCGCTTCATGGGCAAGAGTTGTTACAACAATTACAGCTCGTTTTAAGAGGAGATATAAGAGTTGATGAAACAATTCAGCAAGGTCTTCAATATTTAACGGAGTCATTAAAAGATATTGAGTACAATGAATTCGTTGTATGCCATTGTGATGTAAATCATAACAATTGGATATTGTCGGATGAAGATGAATTGTTTTTAATTGATTGGGATGGAGCTGTTATTGCTGACCCAGCTTTAGATCTTGGTATGTTATTATATTGGTATGTTCCGCGCCATGAATGGAGTGAGTGGCTCGGATATTATGAGGTTGAACTAGATGAATCATTGCTTAGGCGTATGAGATGGTATGTGATAGCACAAACGATTTTATCTATTCAATGGCACACAACAAAAAAGCAGCAAGCAGAAGCTAAATATTGGCACCAATATTTACAGCAACTACTTGCTTCAGAATAATACTTAAGAAAAATTGTCCATTCCAGCAATCCACTGAGTAAGTTGTTCTTGATTATTGGAAATATGGTTGTCCAAATTAGAGGAAGATTTACCCGATTGACTATAAGAATATACATCGTTTAGCATTGCTTTAGCGTCACTACTTATACTATCGTTTGCGAGTAACGATTGAATGAGGCGCTCTAATTGCTCGCATTCAGAAACTGTCCCGCAGCAATCACTTTGATGATTGATTAAAATATCTTTTAACACTTCTAATTGATGCTGTTGATTAATTGGCATGAACGGATCATCCTTTCGAGTGTTTTTCTCTCCCTAGAAATGTAAGAGAAAAAGCTGTTTCGTCATGGAATGTTTAATGCTTTATGTAGTTTTTATCAAAATGGTACATCTTATACTTGAAAGAAACGGACCGAGTGCTCGTACGTACTTGGTTTTTTGTTTGATAGATTGATTAAAACAGAAAGAAGGAATTTTTCCTTTAAAATAGTTTTGTAAAGAGAGGGAGACATCTATGCGTTTAAGACATAAGCCTTATGCAATGGATCGAATTAATGAGTATTCACATATCGTAATTGGAAAACCAGAGGAGAGCGCTGGTAACTGGAAAGAAATATTTGGAAATGAACAGCCGATTCATATTGAAGTAGGTACAGGACGTGGCCGCTTTATGTATGATATGGCAAAAGCAAATCCGCATATAAACTATATTGGAATTGAAAAATTCACAAGTGTTGTTGTAGATGCACTTGATAAATTAATTGAAGAAGAAGTACCGAACTTAAAGTTAATTAATAAAGATGCTGAAGATTTAACAGTTTTCTTTGCGAAAGGTGAAATTGACCGCGTTTATTTAAACTTCTCAGATCCATGGCCGAAGAATCGTCATACGAAGCGTCGTTTAACGTATAAAACATTTTTACGCAATTATGAAGAAGTGTTAGTAGATGGCGGAGAAATTCATTTCAAAACTGATAACCAAGGTTTATTTGAATATTCTATTATGAGTATGGCTGAGTATGGTATGTTATTAACTTACCTTAGCCTAGATCTTCATAATAGTGATTATGAAGGAAACATTATGACAGAATACGAAGAGAAATTCTCTAGTAAAGGTCATCGTATTTACCGAGTTGAAGCAAAATATCGTACGGAGCCTATGCAGTAATGCATAGGTTTTTTATATGAAAAATAATCGGAATATTATGTTAAAATTAAATAAAAAGGGGGATTGGATATGGAACAGTTACAAATTGGAAATATAAAAGTGACGTGGCTAAAAGGCGGGAATACACATTTAGATGGAGGCGCGATGTTTGGAGTTGTGCCAAAAGTACTTTGGTCACGCAAATATAAACATAATGATACAAATCATATTTATTTACGAACAGATCCGTTACTCTTGCAAGCGAAAGAAGGAAACATGCTTATTGATGCAGGGATAGGGAACGGTAAATTGAATGAGAAAATGAAGCGGAATCAAGGTGTAACAGAAGAATCATCAGTTAAGGAATCTTTAGAAAAACTGGGACTGCGTACTGAAGATATTCATTATGTCTTAATGACACATCTGCATTTTGACCATGCATCTGGTTTAACAAAATGGGAGGGAAATCACCTTGTTCCGGCGTTTCCGAACGCAACGATTTATGTAAGTGAGACTGAATGGAATGAAATGAAAAATCCCAATGTTAGATCGCGTAATACATATTGGAAGGAAAATTGGGAGCCAATCGTTGATAAGATTGTTACGTTCAGGCAAGAAATAGAAATTACGGATGAAATAAAAATGGCGCATACAGGTGGTCATAGTGATGGACATGCCGTTGTCATTCTTGAAAGTCAAAGTGAAACGATGCTTCATTTAGCGGATATTTTACCGACGCATGCACATCAAAATGTATTATGGGTAATGGCATACGATGATTATCCGATGACATCGATTGAACATAAACAAAAGTGGATGAAGTACGGTGCTGAAAAAGAGGCGTGGTTTACTTTTTATCATGATGCATATTACCGTGCAGTAAAGTGGAATGAGGAAGGGCATATAGTGGAAAAGATAGAGAGAAAAACGATTGTAGAAGCTTAAAAAAGCTAGTAATTACTAGCTTTTTTTTATGCTGCTATAACTTCTAAGACAGTGCCTGTTTTAGCATCAACTAAAAATTCAAATCGTTCTTGTATTTCATCTAACATCGTTGTAAGACCGCCGCGATAAACTTCGTACGCGACATCATATTTTTCAAATGTCTCTGGAACCATATGTACCCAAGAGCCAGTAATTTCACCTTTATGACTTAATGCTTGTTTCACCATTTTCAATGCTTTTTCTGAAGAAATATGGGATTGTTCTTGTACTTTGTTTGCAACGAAATAACCAGCTGCGAACCCAACGCCAAGACCTGTGACTAAACCTTTCCAGCTCATATATTCACCTCAATTCTGTAAAATAAAAATAGTGTACCAATAATAATTATAATGCAAATGCAACTAAAAAAGAAGAAACTAGAAACATTTCGAAAATTTCGTTACAATAAAAGAGGTATTCTACTAAGGTTTGAAAGAAGGGGACTTCGTGAATAAAGAGACATTACAATTATTTCGTACGTTAACAGAATTACAAGGTGCATCAGGTTTTGAACATGATGTGCGCCGTTTTATGAAGCAAGAATTAAGCAAATATGCTGATGAAATTGTGCAAGACGGTTTAGGTAGCGTATTTGGTCTGAAAAAAGGGGACGAAACTGGCCCGCGCGTTCTTGTAGCAGGTCATATGGATGAAGTAGGTTTCATGGTTACGCAAATTACGAAAAATGGGATGCTTCGTTTTCAAACGTTAGGTGGCTGGTGGAGCCAAGTACTATTAGCTCAGCGTGTACAAGTTATGACGAAGAATGGTCCTGTTATTGGGGTTGTTGGTTCTATTCCGCCTCATTTATTAAGTGATGTGCAACGTGCAAAACCGATGGATATAAAAAATATGTTAATTGATATAGGTGCAGATAGTTATGAAGATGCGATTGAAATTGGCATAAAGCCAGGGCAACAAATCGTGCCAATCTGTCCATTCACGCCGATGGCAAATGAGAAGAAAATTATGGCGAAAGCTTGGGACAACCGCTATGGATGTGGCCTTGCTATCGAATTGCTAAAAGAATTAAAAGATGAAACATTACCAAACACATTATACTCTGGTGCGACTGTACAAGAAGAAGTAGGTCTTCGCGGAGCACAAACTGCTGCAAATATGATTCAACCAGATATTTTCTATGCGCTTGATGCAAGTCCAGCAAATGATGCATCTGGTGATAAAACGCAGTTCGGTCAATTAGGAAAAGGTGCTCTTCTTCGTATTTATGACCGCACAATGGTAACACATAGAGGAATGCGCGAATTCATTTTAGATACAGCAGAAACACATAACATTCCGTACCAATACTTTATTTCACAAGGTGGTACAGATGCGGGCCGTGTACATACAAGTAACTCTGGTATCCCATCAGCAGTAATTGGTGTTTGTGCACGCTACATTCATACACATGCTTCTATTTTACATGTTGATGATTATGCGGCAGCGAAGGAATTAATTACGAAGCTTGTGAGAGCGACGGACAAAACGACGTTAGAGACAATTAAGAATAACGCGTAGAAAGGAAGGGCTGAAGAGCCTTTCTTTTTTTTAGGTAGGAGAGATGGCCCAGCGATGAGTGGTAGCGGTTAGTGCTTAATTGGTGCTCGAATGATGTATTAAGACCGCGGATAGGAAAAGAGGGGAAGGCTGTTTTGGGAAAACCTTTTCTTTTTTTAGGCAGGAGAGATGGCCCAGCGATGAGTGGTAGCGGTTAGTGCTTAATTGGTGGTCGAGCGATGCATTTAAACCCCGGATAGGAAGAAAGTGGGAGACTGTTTTTGTGTTCGGAGCTGAAAATATTGTGGAAAGCTACTTTCTTTTTTTGATGGGAGAGATGACCCAGCGATGCGTGTGTGCGGTCAGTTGCACTACGTATAAGCCCCAGTCATGAAGACCGATTTGGTGTTCGAGGCTAGTATTAGGATAGAATAATGAATTTATATAGAGGTGAGTGAAATGAAGGTAGTAGTTGGATCGAAGAATAAAACGAAAGTTGGGGCTGTGGAGAAGGTTTGGAAAGATGCTGAAATTACATCTCTTTCTGTTCCGTCAGGAGTAGCAAACCAGCCTTTCTCAGATGAAGAGACGATGCAAGGAGCAGTAAATAGGGCGAAGAGAGCGTTACAGGAAGGTGAAGCTCATATCGGCATTGGGCTAGAAGGCGGCGTTATGAAAACGGAGCAGGGGTTATTTATGTGTAACTGGGGTGCTTTAGCGACGATTGACGGTAAAACATTTGTAGCAGGTGGGGCACGTATTAAGTTACCAGACGATTTTTTAGCACCGCTTGAAGAAGGAAAAGAGCTAAGTGAAGTGATGGAAGAGTTTGTAGAGCGAAAAGATATTCGTAGTCACGAAGGTGCTATCGGTATTTTTACAGATGATTATGTCGACCGAACGGAATTATTTGTACACGTTGTTAAGTTACTTATTGGACAATATAAGTATGATGAAAAGCAAGCATAAACCTTGCACCATGCGCGATGTATGGTAGTATAAAGAAAAGATTATAGTGTGAAAAAAGTGCACTCGTTAGAGGAGGAAATATAGATGAAATCATTAGAAAGCATGGAACAATTCCAAGAATTAAAAAATGAAGAGAATGTAGTCTTCATGTTCTCAGCAGAATGGTGCCCAGATTGCCGTTTCGTTGATCCATTTATGCCAGAAGTAGAAGAGAAGTATAGTGATTTCTCATTTTACTATGTAGATCGTGATGAGTTTATTGATCTATGCGTGAAAGTAGACGTATTTGGCATTCCAAGCTTTGTAGCGTACAATAAAGGTGAAGAAACTGGACGCTATGTAAATAAAGATCGTAAAACACAAGAGCAAATCGAAGAGTTTATTGAAGGTTTAAAATAAGACAATTAGCCAATTGAATTGTAAAAACAACCTCTACCTTCGCGGGGGAGGTTATTTTTTTGGAAGGGAGGAAAAAGAGATGAAAATGACAAGTAAAAAGATGAAAGACGAGTTAATGAAGAAATTATCTCGACCAGAATGGGACTTTCATTATGATAGCGAGAAAGAAGTTCTTCGTATTGAACAAATAGACTCGAAAAAAGGTATTAACGTATCACTTCCAGGAGTAGTGGCAAAGTGGGAAGTGAACAAAGAAAAAGCGATTGAAGAGGTCGCTTATTACGTACAAGAAGCGCTAATTGCAATGCATAAAGAAGAAAATAGCACGGCGAAAATTTTACCTGTTATTCGCTCTACTTCTTTCCCGAAACAATCAGAAGAAGGAAATCCGTTTCTTATGACGGACCATACGGCGGAAACACGTATTTACTATGCGCTAGATTCTAATAAAACGTATCGATTAATTGATGAGCACTTATTGCAAAAATTAGAGCTTACAGAGGAACAAGTACGTGAAATGGCATTATTTAATGCTCGCTCATTAGGTTATGAATTTAAGCAGGACACAGTAGCAGGTAATACATTCTACTTTTTAAACACAAATGATGGATACGATGCGAGTCGTATTTTAAACGAATCGTTACTACACTCGATGCGTGAAAAGATCTCTGGTGATATGGTTGTTGCAGTTCCTCACCAAGATGTATTAATTATTGCTGATATCGTCAACGAAATCGGTTATGATATTATTGCACAAATGACAATGAAATTTTTTGCCGAAGGGCATGTTCCGATTACATCACTTTCATTCGTATATGAAGATGGGGACTTCGAACCAATCTTTATTTTAGCGAAGAATCGGAAGAAGACAGATGGAAAAGAGAAAGGATGAACGAAGTGAACGTTTTTTACAACCTTGAAGGAATTGGTGACACTTTAATTGTTACCTTACAAGATATTACTTTAGAAAACCGTACATTTGACCGCAAAGGAGATGTTGCTCGCGTTTATGATCGTGAAAGCAACGTAACAGGAGGATTCAACATCTTTAATGCGTCTTCTTATGTAGAGGTAACAGACAACGGAAACGTTACATTAACAAAAGAGTTTGTTGAAAAAATTAACGACATTTTAGCAAAGAACGGCTTTGAAGAAAAAGTGGAAGCTGATTTCACGCCGAAATTTGTTGTAGGCTATGTAGCTGAAAAAGAGAAGCATCCAAATGCTGATAAATTAAACATCTGTACAGTAGAAATCGGTACAGAAACATTACAAATCGTATGTGGTGCACCAAACGTTGATGCAGGACAAAAAGTTGTCGTTGCGAAAATCGGTGCTGTAATGCCAAGCGGTATGTTAATTAAACCAGCTGAACTTCGCGGTGTTCCTTCTTCTGGAATGATTTGCTCTGCACGTGAATTAGAGCTTCCAGATGCTCCAGAAGAAAAAGGTATTCTTGTATTAGAAGACAGCTTTGAAGTTGGACAAGAATTTAAATTTTAATTGATATTAGAAAAGTAGCCTCGCATACGTGAGGCTACTTTTTTTGTGCGGAATTCCTAGCATTGTAACGTTTCCTCTCAAAATCTATATTGTATTTTAAAAATATATTAGGTAAAATTTAGAAAAAAGAAGGGGATAGACGTATGAAACAACAACCAAAAATTGCAGAACTTCTGAAGCGAATTGAAACTTCAAAACAGCAAGATATCGAGTTAGGTTCCTGTGAAATATATTTATTTAGCGAAGATGAATTAGAAAAAGGACAAATCGGTTACCGATATGATAAACATAAAAATTCATTAATAAGTAAAGAAAGTGGAAAATGGCAAGAAGGATGGATTGTTATCGGATATGAAACGGATATGGGAGATCCTGTTTTCGTTAATGTAGCTGAAGATACTTACCCTGTTTATACAGCTGAGCGCGGTACGGAAACGTGGCAACCGATTTATATCGGAAATATGGATGATATTATAAAAATACTATAAGAAAATGCTTTGAGCCCGGTGCAAAGTGATAGGAGAGAAAAATGAAGTATATAAAAATAATGTGCGCTATTGCAGTCATTGGAATATATTTGGGAGGTTGTTCACAAGAACAACCGAAAAAAGAAACAACATCTTCTGTACAAGAAAAAAACAACGATAAAAAAGAAGACGCACCGGTAGAAAAGCAGCAAGAAGAACAAGAAAAGAGAGAAGAACCGCAAGCAATTCAAACGAATGAACAAGTTGAACTTAAGCAGGAGGAAGTGTCGGCCAAAGAAAAGACAGAGGAAATCCCGCTGGCACAGACGACTGAACAGCCCGTACAAAATAATGAACAAAAAGTAGAGAGTGATGAGAAACAAGAGAAGTTTCTCGTCGTTATTGATCCGGGGCATCAACAAAAAGCGAATTTAAATTTAGAGCCAATTGGTCCAGGAGCAACTACGCAAAAATATAAAGTAACAGACGGAACAACGGGAGTTGTAACGAAAAAGAGGGAATCAGTTCTTGTATTAGAGATGGCTTTTATATTGAAAGAAAAACTGGAAGCAAAAGGTATACAAGTATTGATGACAAGAACGTCACATGAGGTTGATATAAGTAATAAGGAACGAGCGGCATTCGCGAATGATCATAAGGCGAATTTATTTTTACGTCTTCACGCGGATGGTTCTGAAAATCCAAACCAAAGTGGGTTCGCTGTATTGACGCCAGCAGAAGGAAATCAATATACGAAAGAAATCTATGCTGAAAGTCTTCAAGTCTCTCAAACAATTGTAAACAAAATGAGGGGAAATCATCAGGTGAAAGTAAATGGAATTAAATTTCGAGATGACCTTTCTGGATTTAATTGGTCAAAAGTACCTGGAGTACTATTAGAACTCGGATTTATGTCAAACCCAGAAGAAGACAAAAAATTATCAGACCCACAGTATGTAAATTCTTTATTACAAAGCGTGACGGATAGTGTAGATGAATATCGGAAAAATAAAGCTTAAATTGCAGTCTTATATGGAAGGCTGCTTTTTTCTATATACAAAACACTCGTAAATTAGAATATTATGGATAAAGTTAATATGCTTAATTTTACCTGCACTTTTTGCCGAATGCTGATACAATAAAGGTTGTTACTATTTAGTAGAAAGAGTGGTAAGCATGTTAGATTGGATGAAAAAGCTGTTTAACAAAGAGGAAGAAAAAACAGCGATGAATAAAGAAGTACCAAAGCAAATTGTAAGTCAGCCGAAAATTCCTCGTGTAAACCACTACACTGAAGCAAGAGAAGCACAAATGGCAAGTCGGAATGCAGGGAAATGTCGTTTTCCACTAATACCAGATAATGGATTCGATGAGGAGGATGTAAGAGAACTGCCTAACTTTGAAGAACAACCTATTCAAAGAGGAACATATGAAGAACAGCCTACTCAAAGAGGAACAAAAGTGGAAAGAAGCAGACGACCGTATGTGGAAACAGAAGCACCTACATATGAGGAACCGGAATTGCAATATGAACCGGAACCAGAGCCTGTCGTAAAAAAAGCATTCGTACCGTCGCAAGAAAGTAACCGTAGACCATTTCGTCCAACAGAAATGATTTCTCCGATTTATGGATATAACCGTCCTTCAGTAGAAACGAAGGTTGTGCAGGAGGAAGAAAAGGAAAGAGAAGATCTTGAAATATCTGTTGAAGGAAAAGCTGTTGTTGACGCATGGTTAGAGAAAAAGGGATATACATTATCTGACTTTTCGGGAGTTCTACAAGGAAGTTCATCTGTTAAGAACGGAGTGAACGAACGAAGTAATAAAGTAGAAGAAAAATCGGTTGTGGATACATGGTTAGAGAAAAACGGTTACGAAGTTGAACGTCAAGCCCCTTCATTAGAAGAAAGCCTAAGTGATGATTTGCTTCATAAAACAGTAGGACAGCATGTGGAAGAAGAGGCTACAATTGTACAAGCCTTGAAGCAGGAGCAAGATGTAGTGGCGTTATCATCTACAGAAGATAACGAAGAAACTTTACAAGAAGAGTCAATAGATTCTAAAGTAGAGCATGTGTATTCGATATTAACAGAAGAAAATGAATGTAATACAGAAATAGAAGAAACTGTTGCTGAAGTTGCAGCAAATCAAGTCGAAGAAGAAACCTTAGAAGATGTAGTGATTGTAAAAGCAGATGAAAAACTTGAAGAAATAATTACTATAGAAATACCAGATGCTTTTGAAGAAGAATCTAAGGAAGCAGAAGAAGTTGCGGAGTTAGAAGAATCTGAGGAAGCAGAAGAAATTGTGGAATTAGAGGAATCTAAAGAAGCGGAAGAAGTTGTGGAGTTAGAAGAACCTAAGGAAGCAGAAGAAGCTGCGGAGTTAGAAGAATCTGAGGAAGCAGAAGAAGCTGCGGAATTAGAAGAACCTAAGGAAGCAGAAGAAGCTGCGGAGTTAGAAGAATCTGAGGAAGCAGAAGAAGTTGCGGAATCAGAGGAATCTAAAGAAGCGGAAGAAGTTGCGGAATTAGAAGAACCTAAGGAAGCAGAAGAAGTTGCGGAATTAGAAGAACCTAAGGAAGCAGAAGAAGATGCGGAGTTAGAAGAATCTGCGGAGTTAGAAGAATCTGAGGAAGCAGAAGAAGTTGCGGAATTAGAGGAATCTAAAGAAGCGGAAGAAGTTGCGGAATTAGAAGAACCTAAGGAAGCAGAAGAAGTTGCGGAGTTAGAGGGATCTGAGGAAGCAGAAGAAGTTGTGGAATTAGAGGAATCTAAAGAAGCGGAAGAAGTTGTGGAGTTAGAAGAACCTAAGGAAGCAGAAGAAGTTGCGGAGTTAGAAGAATCTGAGGAAGCAGAAGAAGTTGTGGAATTAGAGGAATCTAAAGAAGCGGAAGAAGCGGAAGAAGTTGTGGAGTTAGAAGAACCTAAGGAAGCAGAAGAAGTTGCGGAGTTAGAAGAATCTGAGGAAGCAGAAGAGGTTGTGGAATTAGAGGAATCTAAGGAAATAGAATCAGTTACGGAATTCGCATTAGAGGAAACACCACAAGAAGAAGTAATTGAAGAAACGATGAATACAGGGTCGTTAGAAAATATAGCAGTTGAAGAGCAACCAGTGATTTCTCAGCAAGAAACAATTGAGTTCATGGAAGAAAGTGAAGTATTCGTACCAGTTTCAGAAGCAGATGAGCAAACGAAGAAAGATGTTCAAAGCTTTGCGAATGTTTTAATTGAAGAAGCTGAAGAAAAGAAACAAGTTGTTGAAGAACAGCCTGCTGCACAAAAAGAAGAGCCGAAACGTGAGAAAAAGCGTCATGTTCCATTTAACGTTGTCATGTTAAAACAAGACAGAAAGAAGTTAATGGAAAGACATGCGGTACGAACGAACGTAACGCAATCTACTGTGGGTGAACGAGTAACGGAAAAACCAATGCAGCAAGTAGTGGTAGAAACCCAAGTAGAAGAAAAACCAATGCAGCAAGTGGTAGAAGCTCAAGTGGAAGAAAAACCAATGCAGCAAGTAGTGGTAGAAACCCAAGTAGAAGAAAAACCAATGCAGCAAGTGGTAGTAGAAGCTCAAGTGGAAGAAAAGCCAATGCAGCAAGTGGTAGTAGAAGCTCAAGTGGAAGAAAAACCAATGCAGCAAGTGGTAGTAGAAGCTCAAGTGGAAGAAAAACCAATGCAGCAAGTGGTAGTAGAAGCTCAAGTGGAAGAAAAACCGATGCAGCAAGTGGTAGTAGAAGCTCAAGTGGAAGAAAAGCCAATGCAGCAAGTAGTGGTGGAACCACAAGTAGAAGAAAAACCGATGCAACAAGTAGTGGTGGCTGAACAAGTACAAGAGAAAGCATATGTTGTAAATCAAAAAGAGAACGATATGCGCAACGTACTACAAACGCCGCCGAAGTATGAATTTCCGCCATTAACGTTGTTGTCAATTCCGCAGCAGGCAGCATTAGATAATACGGAGTGGCTAGAAGAACAGGAAGAATTATTAAATACGACATTTAATAATTTCCATGTTGGAGCACATGTTATTAATGTGTCACAAGGGCCGGCGGTAACTCGTTTTGAAGTACAACCAGACCCAGGTGTGAAAGTAAATAAAATTACAAATTTAAGTGATGATATTAAGTTAAGTTTAGCTGCGAAAGATATTCGAATTGAAGCACCAATTCCAGGGAAGAGTGCAATTGGAATTGAAGTTCCGAATAAGGAAAGTAAGCCAGTATTCCTTCGTGAAATTTTAAGAAGTCCTGTATTTACAAAGAGTGAATCACCGCTTACAGTTGCGCTGGGGCTTGATATTTCAGGTGATCCAATTGTAACGGATATTCGAAAAATGCCACATGGACTTATTGCGGGTGCAACTGGTTCAGGGAAAAGTGTGTGCATTAACGCGATTTTAACGAGCATTTTATATAAAGCGAAGCCGCATGAAGTGAAGTTGATACTAATTGATCCGAAGATGGTTGAGCTGGCACCATACAATTCTGTTCCGCATCTTGTAGCACCTGTTATTACTGACGTAAAAGCAGCTACAGCCGCGTTAAAGTGGGCGGTTGAAGAGATGGAACGTCGTTATGAATTGTTTGCTCATGCTGGTGCTCGTGATTTAACTCGTTACAATACGATTGTAAGTGGGAGAGAAATCCCAGGTGAGACATTACCTTATATTGTAATCGTCATTGACGAGTTAGCGGACTTAATGATGGTTGCTCCTGGTGATGTTGAGGAAGCGATTTGTCGTATTGCACAAAAAGCTCGTGCTTGTGGTATTCACTTATTAGTTGCGACGCAGCGTCCATCTGTAGACGTTATTACAGGTTTAATTAAATCAAACATTCCAACGCGTATTGCGTTTACAGTATCATCTCAAGTTGATTCGCGTACGATTATTGATATTGGGGGCGCGGAGAAATTACTTGGCCGTGGTGATATGCTATTTTTAGGAAACGGCACGTCTAAACCAGTTCGTGTACAAGGTGTATACGTATCAGATGAAGAGATTGAAAGAACAGTTGAGCATGTGAAAAAGCAAATGAAGCCAAATTACTTATTTAAGCAAGAGGATTTATTAGCAAAATCAGAGCAGAGTGAGTCTGAAGATGAACTATTTTTTGATGCATGTCAATTTGTTGTAGAGCAAGGGGGAGCGTCCACATCTTCTGTACAGAGAAAATTCCGCATTGGTTATAATCGCGCGGCACGTCTAATTGAAGAGATGGAATCGCAAGGGATTATTTCTGAAGGAAGAGGAACGAAACCGAGAGATGTCCTTATTTCTGAGGATGAATTCGCCGCTATGCAGGAAACAAATGTATAGTAAACGGTTTTGCTGTATACTAAGAGAAAATGTTGGATAGTAAAGTAGGGAGTAAAGCGACATGAAAGAAATTGAATTAAAATTAAAAGGTGAAATAAATCGACTAACAAATAAAACATTTAAATTTGATGAACGTGTTGGAGAAGGCTGGTTCTCTGCCGTTTACTTTTTAAAAACTAGAGAAATCATTGAAGAATTTCGCCCGAAAAGTGTTGTAACAATGCAGTTTTTCCAAAAAGAACATTCAGTTCTTTGCGGAGCAGATGAGGTAATCGCATTGCTACAAACATTCGCCAAAAATCCTGAGGAATTAGAAATTCATTCTTTAAAGGATGGCGATAATATTAGTCCGTTTGAAACAGTTTTAACAATTCATGGTCCTTATGAATACTTCGGCTTTTTAGAAGGTGTAATTGATGGGATTTTAGCTCGTCGTACATCAGTTGCGACAAACGTATATAACGTTGTCCAAGCTGCACGTAGTGTAGATAAAGAAAAACCAGTTATTTTCATGGGAGATCGTGACGATCATTATACTCAACAAGCTGGTGACGGTTATGCGGCATACATCGGAGGTATGAGCGCACAAGCGACGCATGCAATGAATGAATGGTGGGGCAGAAGTGGTATGGGGACGATGCCTCACGCTTTAATTCAAATGTTTAATGGTGATGTTGTTGAAGCAGCAAAAGCATATCACAAAAAATTCCCAGAAGATGAATTAGTCGTACTAATTGATTACAACAATGATGTCATTACAGATGCACTTCGCGTAGCGCGTGAATTTGGATCAACATTAAAAGGTGTACGTGTGGATACGTCCCGTACAATGATTGATCAATATTTCATTCGTCATCCAGAAGTACTTGGAACATTCGATCCGCGTGGTGTAAATCCATCACTTGTATTTGCTCTTCGTAAGGCTCTTGATGAGGAAGGTTTCCAACATGTAGATATCGTTGTAACTGGTGGGTTTGATGAGAAACGTATTCGTGAATTTGAAGCTCAAAATGTTCCTGTCGATATATACGGAGTAGGAAGTAGCTTATTAAAAATGAATATTGGTTTTACTGGTGATAACGTAGAATTAGATGGAAAACCAGAAGCGAAAGCTGGTCGTAAATACCGTCCAAATCCACGTCTAGAGCGTGTTCAATTAGAAACAAAAGAAGATATGTAAAAGCGAGAAAAACTGATAGGTGATTGACCCTATCAGTTTTTCTGTTATCATAGTATAGCGGCTTGTTTTTTGCTATAATAAATGTGTTATGGACATAAAAGAAGTACGTATGAGTTTATCACTGATAAGTGAATATAAAAAGAAATTCACTGCATCAGAAATGTATGATGATTACCAAAATAAGAAAAGATTCATATACTGTCTTATAGATAGGCCGTTGTATTAGTTCGAAATGTTGGAGGTTCTTTAAGATGACAGTTTACCATTTTGTAGGAATTAAAGGAACAGGAATGAGTTCATTAGCACAAATTCTTCATGACATGAAGCATACTGTTCAAGGGTCTGATTATGAAAAGCGTTTCTTTACACAAATAGCATTGGAAAAGCGTGGTATTTCCATCCTTCCTTTTGATAAAAATAATATTAAAGAAGGACAAGTGATTATCGCGGGAAACGCATTTCCTGATACGCATGAAGAAATCGTAGCAGCAAAAGAATTAAATATCCCAGTACATCGTTATCATCACTTCTTAGGTGACCTTATGAATCAGTACACAAGTGTTGCAGTAACTGGTGCACATGGAAAAACATCAACTACAGGTTTGTTAGCCCATGTAATGCAAGGCGCACACCCAACATCTTACCTTATTGGAGATGGAACTGGGCATGGGGTAGAAAATAGTAAGTATTTTGTATTTGAAGCTTGTGAGTATCGTCGTCATTTCTTGTCTTACTATCCAGACTATGCAATTATGACAAATATTGATTTCGATCATCCAGATTATTTTTCAGACATCAATGATGTATTTAATGCATTCCAAGAGATGGCATTGCAAGTGAAAAAAGGTATTATTGCATGTGGTGATGATGAAGAACTTCAAAAAATTCAAGCGAAAGTACCTGTTATTTTCTATGGATTTGGAGAAGATAATGATTTCCAAGCACGTAACATTCAAAAGAGAACTGATGGTACTATATTCGATGTATTCGTTCGTAATACGTATTATGACACGTTCAAAATTACAGGATACGGCGATCACAGCGTATTAAATGCATTAGCAGTTATCGCGCTTTGCCATTACGAAGACGTTGATGTAGAAGCGGTTAAACATCAACTAACAACATTTGAAGGTGTTAAACGTCGCTTTAATGAAAAACCGATGGGAGAGCAAGTTATCATTGATGACTATGCACACCATCCGACAGAAATTAATGCAACGATTGAAGCAGCTCGTCAAAAACATCCAGAGCGTGAAGTTGTCGCTGTATTCCAGCCACATACATTCTCACGTACAGAGAAATTTTTAGATGAGTTCGCAGAAAGCCTAAGTAAAGCTGACCAAGTATACTTATGTGATATTTTCGGATCAGCACGTGAAAACAAAGGTGAATTAACAATTGAAGATCTGCAAAAACGTATCGATGGCGCAGAGCTGATTACAGATACAACAACAGAGGTATTAAAGAAACATAAAAACGGCGTTCTTATTTTCATGGGCGCAGGTGACATCCAAAAATTCGAAGCAGCTTACGTAAAAGAAGTTCAAGTTGCAGAGAAGTAAGAAAAAAGACGCATAGCTATGGCTGTGCGTCTTTTTTGTGCTGTTGTGGGTGTGCAGAGTTGTCGAATCTAGTCGGTAAGCCGATATATTTCAAAAAACGTTGATATATTATGGTGCATTTCTTTAGTTTTAAATGTTAGAATAATAAGAAAACTAAAAAGGGGCTAAAAAACATGTTCACACTCCGAGTAGATGACGAAATCGAATTACAACTATTAGAAAAACATCATAAAGAGGAACTATATGAATTAATAGATCAGAATCGTAACCATTTAAGAAAGTGGCTTCCGTGGGTAGATGGGACGAAATCTGCCGATGCATATAATGAGATTTTTCCGATGTGGTTAAGGAAATTTGCAGAGGGAGATGGGTTCGAGTCTGGCATACGTTATAAAGGAAAGCTCGTTGGGATGGTAGGTATTCATCCGGTGAGCTGGGGTAAGAAAGCTACGAGTCTTGGATATTATCTTGCAGAAGATGCTGGCGCGAAAGGTATTATGACGCGAAGTGTGAAGACTGTGCTTCATTATGCATTTGAAAATTTAAAGCTGAATAAAATTGAAATTCGTTGCGGTGTCGAAAATGCGAAAAGCCGTGCAATCCCAGAACGTTTAGGGTTTAAGTTAGATGGAATTTTACGAGATGAAGAATGGGTGTATGATCATTTTCAGGATATTGCTGTTTATAGTTTACTAGCTTCGGAGTGGAAGGATATTCGATGAACGAGAAGATTTGTATTATGCCATATGAAAGTAAGTTTCAAGATGAAGTAGTAGATCTCATTGTTCATATTCAGCAAAAAGAATACAATGTCCCAATTACAAAAGAAGAGCAGCCTGACTTACTAGAAATAGAAACGTTCTATCAAAGGGACAACGGAAGCTTTTGGGTAGCAACTTATGATGGTAAAGTAGTTGGAACGGTAGCTTTATTAGATATTGGGAAGCATCAAGTAGCGCTAAGAAAAATGTTCGTGAAGAAAGAGTTCCGCGGAAAAGAATGGGGCGCATCACATATGCTGCTTCAAAAAGCGATTTCGTGGGCTGATGATAAAAAGTTGAAAGATATTTATTTAGGAACAACAGTAAAATTTTTAGCGGCGCATCGCTTTTATGAGAAGAATGGTTTCCAAAGTGTGAGTATAGAAGAGTTGCCAAAAAGTTTTCCGGTGCTAGAGGTAGATAAGAAATTTTATAGATATATTATTTAAAAAGATCCTTCATAAATGATCTTTTTTTATAAATCAAAATGGAAATTATGGTATAATTTGGATTAAGGGGTGTGGGTATGAACTTTCCAATTCAGAGAAGTAAGTTAGGAATAATTTTCGTTAGTATAACGTTAGCTTTTATGGTGATATACCCAATAGTTATGTTCTTTACAAGAAAAGGGGATTGGGCTTCAGCTCTAATTGGGATGGGATTATGTTTTATTGTAAATGTCCCTCTCGTTTGGGAAATGTTCATTAAAAAACATAAAGTGGAAAATGGTATTTTAAAATACGGAATTTTAAATGACGACGTTGTATTAAAAGATATAAGAGTTGTTCGTCAAGTTGGAAAATCATTTGAGATTACAACGAATGCGTATAAAGTACATATGATTGCGATGCCGCAAGATCCGGATGAATTTTTGGCGCTTATCGAGAAAGAAAATCCACATGTGAAAATAGAAATGGTAGGTAAGAAATGAAATATGTAAAAATTTTGTTTGGGAATTTTGCTGGTGCTGGCTATTTGCACTAGAGTATATATTAAATGGGAGCTGCCTTTATATGTCCCACTATTAATAGATACTATCGCAGTGACGCTTTTATTTTATTTTCATTTTCAGCAAACAAAAAGTGAGAAAAATAGTTCTATATAGTGCAGGGGGATTAGACATGAAAAAAATCTGTATGTTGTTTTTGTTTTTGCTAACCACATCTATTCTTTTAATAGGATGTAGTGCGAAGAAAGAGAAGTCTGATGTTAGCTTAGAAAAGGCACAAAAAATTGAAATAGAATCGCTTATTGATTCGAGCGATAAAAAAACAATTACCGATAAGAAAGAAATCACAAAGTTGTTTGAATCAATCAAAATGGATGAGTGGGAAATGGAATCGGCTCCTTTAGATACTCCGCAAGGGAAAACGTTTAAAATGTATCAAGAGGATACACCGAAATTATTGGATTCGAGTAAAGATAAAAAAGAGTTACATGAAATTGGTACTATGACAGTATATAAAGATGTCCCTTATGTTGAGGTTGAATTGAAAATTAGTAAAATAAAAAATAAAAATAGTTTTAAAGTACCAGAAGATGTAGCTAAAAAATTATTAGAGTATTAATGAAAAAGCGCTCGGATAGAATTCCGAGCGCTTTTCATATTATTTTAAGTTCTCTGGGTTTAAAGCTTCTAGTTCAGTTACAACGAAGCGTCCGTCTTTACGGATTAATACGTCGTCGAAGTAAATTTCACCGCCGCCGTATTCAGGGCGCTGAATGCATACTAAATCCCAGTGGATGTTAGAGTTGTTGCCGTTCCATGCATCGTCATAAGCTTGTCCAGGTGTGAAGTGGAAGCTGCCATCGATTTTTTCATCGAATAGAATGTCTCCCATTGGATGTAAGATGTATGGGTTTACGCCGATTGCGAACTCACCAACGTAGCGTGCGCCTTCGTCTGTATCGAAGATTTTGTTAATGCGCTCTGAATCGTTTGCAGTTGCGTCAACGATTTGGCCATTCTCAAATTTAAGTTGTACATTTTCAAATGTATAGCCGTTGTAAGGTGATGGCGTGTTATAAGAAACTGTACCGTTAACAGAATCGCGAACTGGTGCAGAGTATACTTCACCATCTGGAATGTTTAAATGACCTGAGCATTTAATAGCTGGAATGTCTTTAATAGAGAATGTTAAGTCAGTTCCAGGGCCAGTTAAGCGAACCTTATCTGTTTTATTCATTAATGTAACAAGGCTATCCATTGCCTTATCCATTTTACCGTAATCTAAGTTACATACCTCGAAGTAGAAGTCTTCGAAAGCTTCTGTGCTCATTTTAGCAAGCTGCGCCATAGAAGCATTTGGGTAGCGAAGAACAACCCAGCGTGTTTTCGGAACACGGATGTCTCTATGAACCTTTTTACCAACTGTTTGGCCGTGAACTTTCATGCGCTCACTTGGAACGTCGGCTTGTTCGTTAATGTTATCGCCAGAGCGAAGACCAATGTAAGCATCCATATCTTTCATTACGCTCGCTTCATATGCAGCGATTTGTTCGAAATGTTCTTCAGTAGCACCCATTAATAAAGAGCGATCTACTTGATGATCTTTTAAAGAAACGAATGGGAAACCACCAGCTGCATATGCTTCTTTTACAAGTGCTGTTACAAGTTCTTTTTGTAAGCCAAAGTTTTCAATTAATACTTTCTCACCTTTTTGTAAGCGGATAGAGTAGTTAATTAAATTGTATGCTAACTTTTCAATACGTGGATCTTTCATATGTAAAGCCTCCCTGCTAATTATGTATCCTTTCCTATTGTAACCTACTTAGTGGAATTTGTTGAATGATTTGTGTTAAAGTTAACGAATAAGTATGAAAATTCTAATGAAAAGATAGGGATTAGAACGAAACGGAAAATGATTGTATAATAAGAGAAAGTATGAAAAAGATAAAGGAAGTGATGAAATGCAAGTTCTTTTATACGTAAGTGCGGCTATTATTGCAGTTGCTTTCGCTGTATTAGTAGTGTATGTATGCAGAACGTTGTTATCGGTTCAGAAGACGTTAGAAAATGTTGCAAGTACGTTAGAAGGTTTAGAAAAGCAAATGCAAGGAATAAGCGTAGAGACGGAGCAATTATTACATAAGACAAATGCGTTAGCTGATGATATTCAACAGAAGTCACAGTCGCTAAATAAAGTAGTAGAAGGTGTAGATGGAATCGGAACGACGATTCACTCTTTAAATACGAAGCTTCGCAATGTTTCAGAGTCTGTTACAGATGAAATTGAAAATAATGCAGATAAAGTAGCACAAGTTGTGCAGTGGAGCAGCGCAGCAATTGAAGTATACAATCATTACCGTGCTACGAGACAAGAGAAAAAGATTGAAAAAGAAGAGCGTAAACTTGAGAAAGCTGAGCAGAAGGCTGAAAAGAGAGAGAAGCGCTCTAGACTTCGCATGAGAGGTGAGTAATGATGAGTATGATGAAGATTGAAACAATTGAAGAACTTGAAGCGTTAGTAGAAAAGAACGAGCCTTACGTCCTTTTTAAACATAGTACGACATGCCCAATTAGTCACGGTGCATATACAGAGTTTCAAGCATATTGCGGTGAAGAAAGAGAAGTGCCGGCATATTACTTATACGTACAAGATGTGAGAGATGTTTCGAACCATGTTGCAGAGCAGTACAGCATTAAGCATGAATCTCCGCAAGTGCTATACATAAAAGATGGAATGGTAGTATGGCATACATCGCATTGGAATATTAAAAAAGAAGCTTTAGAAGAGAATGTAAAATAGGGGGAGGCAAGCGAAGGGCTTGCTTCTTTTTTATTTTGTTGCAATATATTTAATGGTACACTATAGATACATTAAAACTAAGTAAATTGACTTTTGAAAGTGGGTTTTAAGCAATGAAGAAAATGGCGTTATGCATCGCAAGCTTAAGTTTATTACTGGGGGCTTGCAGCAATAATACTATTGAGAAGAAAGATGAAGTTGTACAGAAAGATACGAAAGAAAAAAGTATGATTCCAAGAACTGCTGTTTCTAAGGATTACTATAGAACTGTTATTCCTTTAAAAGAACAAAAGGTAATTAATACAGTTAATGTTAAGACTAATTCTAAACTAGATTTAGCAGAATATGAAAATGGTTTAATGGATATTGCTTCAAAACAATTCGATACAGAAAATTACGTATTACAATTAAATCAATATATTCCAGAGAAAACAATTGATGAATTAGTTACGAAACAAGAAGTACCAGTTTTGACTAATATTATAGAACAGGACTACTTCGGCAAACAGAATTCAAATGAACTAAGCTTATCTGGTGTTGTTATTGGTTTATCTATGTCTTCAAGTGTATCTAATGAGGAAGCTATTTCTAAAGGTACTGAAGTTGCTAAGGGGCTTGTAGAAGCTATTAATAAAAATGATAAATATAACAAATCTCCAATTACGTTTGCTATATTCAAGCAAGAAAGTACAAGTTCTTTAAAGAATGGTACTTATATTGCGAGCGCTACTGTTCAAAAGAACGAGACTAACCTTGGAAATTGGGATACCATTGATGAAAAATCGTATTCGTATCCTTCTCAAGAATTTGGGGGAGCACAAGGAGAAGATAAGAAAAAGTTAGATGATTTTTCGGAAGCAATAAAGAAATTCTCTCCAGGAGATTATATCCCTGTTAATGCTAAGATTTCTTATAAGCAAAATAAGATGGATAAATTAAAGATGGATATTGTCGTTAAATATAACGGTAAGTCAGAATTAATGGCACTCTCTCAAATGGCTGCTCAAAGTATGTTAGAACAATTTCCTAAAGATGCTAAAGTTCAATTACAGATAAAGTCCGAGAATAAAATCGAGGTTGTTATTATAAAAGAGAAGAACAGCGATAAACCGTTTGTTTCTTTCCTATAAAATAAAAAAGACAGTTTTTAAGCTGTCTTTTTTATTTTATAAATTTTCCGCAGTTCAATGAGTTTATGAAAGAATTAAAAGCATTCGGAAGTAAATTATAAAAAGATTTCTTAGTCTATGTAGCCCTTGTCACATAGTTTTTTACAAAAATTGACCTTTTTTGCATAAAAAATACGAAAATACGAGAAAAGAAGCGAATTTTTTCGAAACTTTTGCGGGAAAATATTGTATGACCCTGCGTTTTTATCGTATCATTAGTAAAAGGAAGAACTCGGGACGATTGTTGGCATCTGCAAATAGAGTTGATGTCTTTTTTTCATTCAAGTGAACCGATACATAAAAATAGATAACATAAATAGAAGGAGTGTGCGAAGAGATGAACATAACAATCTATGATGTAGCGCGCGAAGCAAACGTTTCAATGGCTACCGTATCACGTGTTGTGAACGGTAACCCAAATGTAAAGCCTACAACAAGAAAGAAAGTATTAGAAGCAATTGATCTTTTAGGATACCGCCCAAATGCGGTAGCACGTGGACTAGCAAGTAAGAAGACAACTACAGTGGGTGTTATTATTCCTGATATCTCAAATACGTTTTATGCAGAACTTGCTCGTGGAATTGAAGATATCGCAACAATGTACAAATATAACATCATTTTAAGTAACTCTGACCAGAACAAAGAGAAGGAGTTCCACTTATTAAATACGATGCTTGGGAAACAAGTGGACGGGATTGTTTTCATGGGTGAAGATATTACAGATATTCACGTTGAAGAGTTCAAAAAATCTCCAGTACCAATTGTATTAGCAGCGTCATTTGATGAGCAAAATGAAACGTCATCAGTAAATATTGATTATACACAAGCGGCTTACGATGCAATGAAGCATTTTATTGAGCAAGGACATAAACGTATCGGTTTCGTCTCTGGTCCTTTCATTGATAAAGCAGGAAGCGCGAAGAAGTTACAAGGTTATAAAAAAGCTTTAGAAGAAGCAGGTATTTCATATGATGAAAATCTTATAATTGATGGAGATTACACATATGATTCAGGTATAGAAGCGTTTGAAAGACTTTGGAGCATTGATGAAAAGCCAACAGCAATCTTCGTATCTTCTGATGAAATGGCACTAGGTGTAATCCACGCAGCACAAGACGCTGGATTAAACGTACCAACTGATATCGAAGTGCTTGGTTTTGACAACACACGTCTTGCATTAATGGTACGCCCACAGCTTTCGACAGTTGTACAACCAATGTATGATATCGGTGCAGTAGCAATGCGTCTACTAACGAAATACATGAACAAAGAAAAAGTAGAAGATCACTCAGTTATCTTACCTCACCGTATCCAATTTAGAGATTCAACGAAGTAAGAATAAGAGAGCTCACAGCGATAGCTGTGAGCTCTTATTAGTATTCAGGATAGTATTGTTTAACTACTGTATCGACAGTTTCATTTTTCTTAACATGTAAAAATCTTGCGTACAATTCTGTTCCTGTCTCAAATGACGTATCATTTAATTCAAATACATGTAACACTTTTCGAAACTGCCATGTTACTTGCACATCGTACATATTATCGTACGTATCTTCAGACTGTAGAGCTATCTTTTCACCTAGCTCGTGAGCTTCCTCTAAAGTGTTCGCCTTAACGAGAATGATACTTTCTTCAAAAAGTGTATCGTGATTCTCTTCATAATGTTCATCAATTTTACTAGGATTAGGTTCACCTGAATGAACAGATTCAAATAATAATTTTACAGCGTACATATGAGATCAATCTCCTTATGCTGAATGTTTTACTTTATAAACAATACTCGCGATAAGTGAAGCCGGTATTGTAAATACGTTGCTTTGATAATGGTAATGTATTTGGGATTCTGCATAAGACATTCGCTACAGTTGGGGTTATTCCTTGTTATATGTCACACAAGTGCAAATTTAACTATTATAGGGCAATGTCATGTATAATAGAAAGAAAAGGCTTGTGAGGGGGGAGAAGAGATGATCGTTCTTTGGATAATTACGCTTTGCATGACTGCTATTTTTGCATATATGACGTTAAAACAAAATGGCTTAAAGCGATTTGTTCCAGGAAGTATTCTTGCAGGAATCGCCCTTATCACGTATGTAGTTTCAATTTTTACTGAAAGTATTTCGATAGATTTAAGTACGAGTTTAATGTTTATCGGTATTACACTATTTGCAGGTAGCATTATGGTACTTATGGTTGCAGGTATTATTGCATTTATTCATATGAATTCAGAAACGTTATAGCATATAAAAAAGGCATGTCCCGAGAGGGGCATGCCTTTTATCCGTTCAATTATGCTCTATCTTTAGAAGAGTTTTGTTGTTTTAGTAAGTCGCGAATTTCGCTAAGAATTTCTTCTTCTTTTGTTGGTTCTGGAAGTTCTTCTTTCTTTTCTTCTTCTCTTTTTAAAGTCATTTTGTTAAAGACTTTAACGAAAATGAAGATTGCAAATGCAACAATTAGGAAGTCAAATATCGTTTGGATAAAGTTACCATATTTAACAGAGGCCTCGCCTACTGTAAATTTTAATCCTGTGAAGTTAATTCCTCCCATTAATAAACCGATTAATGGTGTAATGATATCTTTTACTAAAGAACTAACGATTTTACCGAATGCAGCACCAATTACAACCCCGACAGCTAGATCAATGACGTTTCCCTTTAAAGCGAACTTTTTAAACTCGTTCCACATGTGTCAATCCCATCCTTTCCACGATTCAATATGAAATTTATAATTCCTATCAACATATTCTATAGAAATTTGTGAGAGAAATAAAGAGGAAATGGGAATGAAAGTAAATTCTGAAAAATGTATCCGTTTAATTTTTGCTTACATCGTCCAGTAGAGATTGGAGAATTTGCTGCGTTTTTAATCCTTCTAATCCGTCTACTAGCGGCCTTGTATCTCCGTGTAAACATTCGATAAAATGATGAACAGCATCTTCAAAACCGCGCTGTTTTAACGTCGTATCCCATGATGGTGAACCAATCTGTGAAACTGAATTTTCCTGCTCAACTTCAAATGTGTTCATATTTTTTACGCGAATGATTTTCCCTGTTGTTACAAGTTCAATTTGTTCTAAATTTGTACCAGCATGACGGTGCATCGCTGTAGAAAGTAAGAGCCCGTTTGCGGTTGTATATGTATGATGTCCGTAAAGAAGTTCATTCTTTTCATTTGTTTGCACCATATTATGAACGACGCTAAGATCATCATTAGCTAACCAGCGAGCAGTATCTACAATATGTAAGTAATCATCTAACATAGTAAAGTCATACGTATATGGTCCCACCTTATTTGTACGGTGCTTTTCAATTCGAATCCATGAAATATCATTAGCTTGTTCTTTTGCAGCGACATACATAGGAACGAATCGGCGATTAAATCCGACCATTAACTTTCGGTTATACTTTTCGCTCATTTCGACTAGTTTTTCTGCTTGCTCAGTAGTAGCAGCTAGCGGCTTATCAACATAAACATCGATTCCTTTTTTCAGAAGTTCAGAAACGATTTCATAATGTGTAGCAGTCGAACTATGAACGAAGATTGCATCGCATTCCGAAGCTAATGTTTCAATAGAATGAAAATCTTGAATACGATATTGCTGGCAAATTTGTTTTCTTTTCTCTGCGTTAGGTGTAAACGCCCCAACAAAGTTCCAATCTGTTTCTTTTGTAAGTGTTGGAAGATAGGCTTTTTGTGCAATACTTCCAAGTCCAATCATTCCAATTCTAGGTTTGTTCATATTTATTCCCACCCTATTAATATTGATGTAACGGGTTAAATGTAGCATAGGGCGTGGGAGGAAGGCAAAAATTAGCTTTTTACTTACGTCCTTTTAGCAAAATTTTCTCTATCTCTTCAAAGTTATGAGCACGGGCATGTTGCAATGGGGTAACACCATCGTTGTCGGGAATGTTTACATCAGCACCATGTTCAATAAGAAGGCGAATGACTTGTTGCTGTGCTTCATCTCCATTACTTAGTACGATGGCTTCCATTAAAGCTGTCCATCCGAGGTTATTTATATGGTTTACATCGATATTTGTTCGAGTAAGGAGTTCTTTTATAACATCAATATAGCCATGTTCTGACGCGGGAATAAGAGCTGTTCCGCCGTAACGATTCGTAAGTGCTGGATCCGCACCAGCATCAATCGTTAGTTTTAAAATGTCCAAGTAACCTTCTGCACCGGCGTATAGAAATGGATTGTTTTTCATATCATCTTGGATATTTACGTCAGCACCAGCGTCGATAAGAACTTTGGCAGTTTTTACATCATTTTTGTATGTAGCAATCATAAGAGAAGTACGTCCTTTATTGTCCGTTATATTTATGTCAGCCCCTTTTTTGAGTAACGATATAACAGTGTTTGTTTCGTTTTTTTCAGTAGCTGCTAATAGTGCAGTCTCCATATTTGTCATCTCCTTTTTTACTACTTGTTCTTGCGAGCATCCTTGTAAAAAAATTACGCAACATATCATACTGAATGTCTTTTTGAACATGGAATTTCAACCTCCTTTTGTAAGCAATTCGGTATCCTAATTTAAACTGTAAAATAGGAACATTAAATTTTTATAAACTGGTGCTAAAATTACTATAAAATCGCTTGAGTATTTGAACATATATTTTTATGCTTATGAGTAATAAGGATAGATAAAGTGAAACTTTAATCAATGGGGGGGGCATCCCCCACTGATTATTAGCCTTCACCAATCGGGCGTTTACGGGCAGCCCGACTCCCACCTAACTTCTTTGCTCCAGGCGAATTTTGAGGTGGGAGTCTTACTGCCCACAAATAGCGGGGTAAAGTGAGGATTTTAATTATGTCTATTAAAACAAGATTTTTATTTTCTTATATCGCTGTTATTCTCGTTTCCATTACGCTTATATTAGTTACGGGATTTTTAATTGTTTTTTCGATAACTGGTGATTTAGAATCAGTGAAAAATTTCTACAAAAGTTCTTATATTCAAAAGCCACTGACGGCAGAAGAAGAAAATATTTTTCTTGAATTGAAATCGGAGGCTAAACAGAATCAATCGCAATTGTTAGATGAATCGTTCATGTCATCGATTGAAGAGGAGGATGTGAAAATAGTTGTAAGGAAAGGAGAAGCAATTTCATATGCTTCAAAAGTATTTGAAAGCGTAGCTTTAAAAGAAGCTCTTCCAAAGTTTGAAAAGACAAATATCAATAGTCGTGGCACAACGGAACTAAATGGTACATTTTATCGATATGTAAAATTTGATTTTTATTTTCCAGAGAATGAAGAAGGGAGTATATTTGTACTAAAAAAGCAAAGTTCGTTCGTAGATCTTACACAAAAATTATTTCCAATTTTGTTCGTATCGCTCTTACTTTTAGCCATTTTACTTATTGGACTATTAAGTTACTTCGTTTCAAGAAGTGTTATAAAACCAATTTTTGTATTGAAAGATGCGACTGAGAGAATTAAAGAAGGAAATTTAGATTTTCAAATTCCAGCTACATCGCATGATGAAATAGGACAGTTAAACCAAGGATTTGAGGAAATGAGGAAGAAGTTAAAAGGGTCGATTGAGATGCAAACGCAATATGAAGAAAATCGAAAAGAACTTATTTCAAACATCTCTCACGATTTAAAAACACCAATTACATCTATTATAGGCTATGTGGAAGGAATAAAAGATGGGATAGCAAATACGCCGGAAAAAATGGATAAATATTTAACAACCATTCATACGAAAGCAAAACATATGGACACACTCATTGATGAACTCTTTTTGTTTTCGAAGCTCGATTTGAACCGAGTTCCATTTCAGTTTGAAACGATAGAGTTAAATATGTTTATGCAAGATTTAATAGAAGAGATGCAGATGGATTTAAGTGAAGAAGGTATATCTGTATACTTACAATTACAGCATGTATCACCGCTATATGTAATAGCGGATCGTGAAAAAATAAAGAGAGTTATATCGAATTTAATTCATAATAGTGTGAAGTACATGGATAAAGGTGAGAAAAAAATTACCGTTACAGCATCAAGTAATGAAAACAAAGTTATCGTGAAGGTAAAGGATAATGGATCAGGAATAGAATCTGATACACTTCCATATATTTTTGAGCGTTTTTATCGTGCAGAGCAATCACGAAATTCTAGCACAGGTGGAAGTGGACTTGGTTTAGCGATAGCGAAGCAAATTGTTGAAGAACATGGTGGGAAAATTTGGGCAGAAAGTAAGCTTGGAGAAAGCACAAGTATTTTCTTCTCGCTGCAAAAAGTACAGGAATGTGGTGAATGAATTGAAGAGAGTTTTACTAATTGAAGATGAAGTAAGTATTGCAGAATTACAGCGAGATTATTTAGAAATTAATGATTTTCAAGTTGATGTAGAGCATTCTGGAGAAACAGGCTTACAAAGGGCTTTACAGGAAGATTATGACTTAATTATTTTAGATATTATGCTTCCGAAGATGAACGGATTTGAAATTTGTAAACAAATACGCGCTATAAAAGACATTCCTATTTTGCTTGTTTCAGCAAAGAAGGAAGATATAGATAAAATTCGCGGACTCGGATTAGGTGCAGATGATTATATAACGAAACCATTTAGTCCAAGTGAGTTAGTTGCAAGAGTAAAAGCACATATTTCTCGTTATGAAAGATTATCAGGAAATATGGTTAAGAAGCGTGATACATTATACATTCACGGGATTTCTATCGATCAGCGAGCGAGGAAAGTTTTTATAAATAATAAAGAAGTTGCGTTTACAACGAAGGAATTTGATTTATTAACATTTTTTGTAATGCATCCAAACCAAGTGTTAAATAAAGAACAGTTATTTGAACGTATTTGGGGATTAGACTCAGCTGGTGATTTAGCGACGGTTGTTGTTCATATTAGAAAGTTACGTGAAAAAATTGAAAGAGATCCTGCTCATCCGCAATATATTGAAACAGTGTGGGGAGCTGGTTATCGCTTTAATGTGTAGTGAACCTGTCAAATTGTTGATAGGTTTTTTTATTGAAAAAAATGAGATTAAAAATATATTATCTTTATTTTATCTTTTTTTAATAATTTATTTATAGGCAATTTATACCCGCTATTTATTATAAATATCATAGGAAACAATGAAGATATTAATCATAAATTTGGAGGGTATAAAGATGAAAAAAATGAAATTTTTAGTACCAGCAGTAATTGGATTTACAGTACTTGTAACAGGGTGCGCGCAAGGTGAAACGAAGGCGGAATCAAAACAAGAAACGAAGCAAGAGGCGAAAAAAGAGAAGAAAAAACAACAAGCACAAATTACGAAATTAGAGCCATTAAATGCGATGACATTGCAACTAACGTTTGCTAAACCGTTATCAGAAGAAGAAGTGAAATTAGAAAACTTAGATGCTATTAAGAAAAACTTCGTGTTTAGTAATGGCCTGGAAATTGTGAATGTACCGAGACTAAAAACAGGGGCAACGAGTACATATATCGTACCTGTAAAGGTGCAAAAACCAGGTAAAAAATATACGTTAAGTTATAAGGGTGGTAAAAAAGAAAAGTTTGAAGGAAGTTCGGAAAAGATTAATGTTCGCCAAGCGAAGCAAGTGACAAATGATACGTTTGAAATTGAATCATTTTTAGAAGATGGTGTGGTAGATTATGCAAATATTATTGAAGCGTATAAAGCAGGAAGAGGTAATCAAGCATTCCAATTAGATGAAGAAAATAAAGATAAAGATGGTAAACAATATCAAATCATTTCTTCACTTCGTGATAGAAAACTAACGATTACAGCAAGTTCAGGTGAGAAAATTGAAGTTGGATATGTTCCGTTTACACAAGCAGCAGATGGTAGACAAGCGCCTAAATTCCGCTTACCTGCAGGGCAAACGTTGAAACCAGGAACAGAGTACACAATTACGTCTGACTGGGTAACCGTTAAAAATCCGAAATTTACTGCTTCAGCTATTGCGCCATTAGTCATTCAAAGTGCAGAAGCAATAGACAATAAATCTATTCAAGTTACATTAGATAAAGATCCGAGCATGGAACTCTTTGCTGGTAGAAAAGTAGAGTTGCAAAGTGAAGATGGAAAGAAAGTAGAAGCACAATATCGTTTCAGCTCTCGAAAAGGTGCAGTAGGAATCTTTGATTTACAAAACGGTGCAACTCTGCAGCAAGGAATGAAGTATATAGTTGTGCCGATGGGAGGCTGGGCGACTGGCGAGCAAGTTACATTTGTAGGGAAGTAAAATATGAAAAAAGTAGCAGGTTTAGTGCATGCTGCTTTTTTTGTGTAACGATTTATAAAATTTTTGAGTAGTAGAAGTAAATAAGGCGACTTCTTCTAAAAAAGGATAATGGTTACTGTCCTCAAATGGCACAAAAATAGAATTGCGTATCCCCTCATGCATTTCAATAGAATATTGAATCGGGCACTGCACATCATGTCTTCCGCAAATAATAAGCGTCTTTGTATGGATAGAAGGTAAGTACTTTCTTAAATCAAATAACGGATATTCATAAGAGAAAGCGTTCATCCGGCTAGCGGACATTGTTTTTTGGATTGGTTTACAAAAATAAGAGTTGTAGTTTTCAGGTTTATACAATGATAATTTGGTTCTCTTAGTAGATAATTCTTTTCGTTCTGCATTTGTAAGATGAGGGCTTTTCAAGTTTTCGATGAGTTCTTGCATATAATGAAATTGTGGATGTTCTGGATGATAAATACAAAATGGTGTTTCGGTATAGTTACTTGCTGCGGCTCCGGCCATGACTAATGATTGCAAGGAAGTTGGATATGTAATGGCATATAAAAGTCCAAGCATACCGCCTGTTGAATGACCAGCCAAATGCCATGTGGGAAATTGTAAAGATTCTCGTATCGCTTCTAAGTCGTGAATCGTTTCGATCATACGTAATTCATTTTCTGACCGGGCTTTTACAGAGTTACCAGCGTCTCGTAAATTAATAAGGAATACACGATGTGTAGAAGTAAAAACATCCGCAAAGTAATCACCAGTTTCATTAAATTGTGAATAGTGATGTGTAATGCAAAGCGGTTCACCATTTCCTTTTGTAAAGAGTTCAAATGTGCCACGTTTCGTGTTAATTATTTGTTGTTTCCACATAATATCACTCCCTTGTCTTATAAAAGTTGGACCAGTCCATTAGTAACTGAAAATATATCAGCGATTATTCGATTATATCGACCGCAACTCGAAATATATCAGCGATTATTCGATTATATCGACCGCAACTCAAAATATATCAGCGATTATTAAAATATATCGACTTACCGACAGAAACCGACAATAAATAAAAGGAGGCTGTTCAAAAAGCGAGCCTCCTTTCTGCTTAATACAAAGATTTTGTCATATTATTCCGAATAATTTCGAGAGATTTCGCTACAGTTAATGTATTTTTTTCTTCGATTTCTGGTTTTCTAGGGATAGGTTGATACATGTTGTCTGGATCTTCCCATGTGAGGGGAAGTTCTGTTTCTGCTTGTCCTTTCCAAGCGTCAATCCATTCTGGAGGGAGATAACCTGAGATGTTTTGGATGTTGTTCATTTCGAGCCAAATGAGTGCCCAGGCTCTTGGGACGACGCGCCAGTGGTCGTAGCCACCGCCGCCGACGGCAATCCAGCGACCATTGCAATATTCATTAGCGATTTCACGAGCGAGTTTCGGTATTTCACGATAAATGTTCATCGTTGCGCAAAGGTGTGTGAGTGGATCGTAATAATGAGCGTCAGCACCATTTTGCGTTAAAATAATATCCGGTTTAAAGTACTCTGCAACTTCTTTTACAACAGTTCGATATGAATCTAAAAATGATTCGTCTTCTGTAAAAGCATCGAGTGGAACGTTAAAAGAATAACTATATCCATTTCCTTGTCCACGTTCATTTACTGCGCCAGTTCCAGGGAATAAATAACGCCCAGTTTCATGTAATGAAATGGTGCACACGTTAGGATCGTCATAAAAAGACCATTGTACCCCGTCACCGTGATGAGCATCTGTATCAATATATAAAACGCGTAAACCGTATTTCTTCTGAATGTATTTCATTGCGATAGAGCTATCATTATAAATGCAAAAGCCAGATGCTTTACCACGAAAGCCATGATGTAAGCCGCCGCCTAAATTGAGGGCGTGCTTTACTTTCCCGGAAAGAACAGCATCGACAGCTGTTAACGTACCGCCAACGAGTAATGCACTTGCTTCATGCATATTTGGAAACATCGGTGTATCTTCTGTTCCGAGCCCATATGTCATCGCAATTGATTTTTCTAACTTTCCTTCTCCAGCAAGTTTTACCGCATTTATGTACTCCTCTGTATGAATGAATGCAATTTCCTCATCCGTAGCCATTCTTGGCGAGATGACTTGAGAAGGGGAGATAAAACCACTCTTTTGTAATAAATCATACGTAAGTGTGACGCGTAGTTGGTTAAAAGGATGATCAGGGCTAAAAGAATAGCCCCGAAAATCGTCTGAATAAATGAAGGCGCTGCTCATGCTTGCATCCCCATTATGTTTGGCCATAATACGCGGTAGCCCTCTGCTTCAAGTGCATCAATCACTTTTAGAGGATTCATCGTTTGAATGCGGAAAACAAGTACTTTATCATTCTCGTCTTTTGCTGGATAGACGAGAACGCTCACAATATTAATTTGTAAATTGCTAAAAATAGCAACTACTTTTCCGAGAATACCAGGTTCATTCTTCACTTGAATTTCAATTTGTGAACTAGGCTGATGTGCTCCTGTTAATTTCACTAATGTGTGCAGTACTGTAGATTCGGAAATAATGCCTACTAGCTTTCCGGCCTTTGTAACAGGGAGACAGCCAATTTTATTTTCAAAAAATAAAGTAGCAATTTCCTCAACGAAATCAAGAGGATGGCAAGTCATGACAGGGTGTTTCATAATAAGTTCGAGCGGTTGCTGTAGCATATCGAGTGAAACTTGTTCATCAAGAATTGATGGACTTGCATCTCTTACATCCCGGTCAGAAATAATGCCTACTACGTGATTATTTTGATCGACAATTGGAATGTGCCGAATACCTTTCGTACGTATTGTTCGGATTGCTGTTTCGATTGTGTCATCTGGATGCAATGTTACTACATTTTGATTCATAATTTCTTCTACAATCATTCCAGTTGCCCCCTTTATTAATACATAAAACGATTGTGAAAACGTAGACGATCGAATGCTTGAATGGAATCCGTATCAACGCGTTTACCGATGCGAACCATTAAACAGTTAGCGGGGTGGGAACAAATTTCAGGATCGTCTGTAGCCATCCATTGTAAACCACCGGCATTCATCATTTTTTCCATTACTTTTCGGTATTCCCAAACATTTAAGCCTGTTTGTTTTAAATCCCAGTGCCAATAATATTCAGTCGTTAATATAATATAATCTTCCATATGATCGTCCATCATTGAAACTTCTAATAAGTTTTTTCCGACAGAGCAACCGCGAAAGGCTGGGACAACTTCAATCGCCCCGAGTTCAATTAAGTTTTCAATCTTTCCTTCTGACCATCGCTCGAGCGGATCAGGATATAAGTATGTAACATATCCAACGATCGTTTGGTCATGTCTAGCAATAATGAGACGAGCTTCTGGCAATTTAGAAATTTCGACAATTGCTTTATATTGCTGCTCGGCAGGACGAAACGCAATTAAGTCTGGATGAAATTCATACATTTCAAGATTATGTGTAGAGACAGGACCTTCAATAATTAAAGTACCTTTCGCTGTTTTTAAGTTTCTGGCATTATATATTTTTTTATGAATCAATTTATTGCTCACCACCTTGAGGGTTTGTGAATCTATTAATATCGTACTTTATAATATATGCGATGTGAATCGAATTTTGTCATTAAAAATTTGTCTAAAAATCAACAAAAATACTGAAAATTTTAAATAATGTCATTATAATAGATAATAGAATACATAGGAGGGGGATGTAAAGTATGAAAGTGGAAACGCTTCCTGTCATTAAAGGAGAAAATAATTTGCCGAATTATGAAGAGGCATACGCGAATTTTAACTGGGAAGAGGTTAATAAAAATTTTACTTGGAATGAAACTGGCCGAGTAAATATGGCGTATGAGGCAATTGATAAGCATGCGAAATCCGATCGAAAGAATAAAGTAGCACTTTATTATCAAGATGGATCGCGAAAAGAGAAATATACGTTTAAGGAAATGAAGGATTTTTCTAATAAAGCAGGAAATGTCCTGAAAAACTATGGCGATGTTGAGAAAGGCGATCGCGTTTTTATTTTTATGCCGCGTTCCCCAGAATTATATTTCGCACTTCTAGGTGCAGTGAAATTAGGGGCAATTGTTGGACCATTATTTGAAGCATTTATGGAAGGCGCGGTACGCGATCGTTTAGAAGATAGCGAAGCGAAGGTGTTAATTACAACTCCTGAATTGTTAGAGCGCATACCATTAAATGATTTACCTGCTTTAAAAACGGTCTTTCTTGTTGGAGACAATGCAGAAGAAGGCGGTAAAACTGTAGCGTTCAATCCTTTATTTGAACAAGCTTCAAAAGAATTACATATCGAATGGTTAGGCCGTGAAGACGGTTTAATTCTTCATTACACATCTGGTTCTACTGGTAAGCCAAAAGGCGTCCTTCATGCGCAAAACGCAATGGTTCAGCATTATCAAACAGCGAAATGGGTATTAGACTTAAAAGAAGATGATGTATATTGGTGTACAGCTGATCCTGGCTGGGTAACTGGAACAGCTTACGGTATTTTTGCACCGTGGTTAGTGGGGGCATCAAATGTTATTTTAGGTGGACGATTTAGTCCAGAAGCGTGGTATGAAGCGTTACAAGATTACGGTGTAACAGTTTGGTATAGTGCACCAACAGCGTTCCGTATGTTAATGGGAGCTGGACAAGATGCAATTAAAAAATATGATTTATCACAAGTGCGTCACGTATTAAGTGTTGGTGAGCCATTAAATCCAGAAGTAATTCGCTGGGGTATGAGCGCATTTGGACTTCGTATTCATGATACGTGGTGGATGACAGAAACAGGTGGACAAGTTATTTGTAACTATCCTTGTATGGAAATCCGTCCAGGTTCAATGGGTAAACCAATTCCAGGTGTGAAAGCAGCGATTGTTGATAATGAAGGAAATGAAGTGCCTCCATACACAATGGGGAATTTAGCGATTGGTAAAGGTTGGCCAGCTATGATGCGTGGAATCTGGAATAACCCACAAAAATATGATTCTTACTTCATGCCGGGAGATTGGTACGTATCAGGAGACTCAGCTTATATGGACGAAGATGGATACTTCTGGTTCCAAGGACGTATTGATGATGTAATTATGACGTCAGGTGAGCGCGTTGGTCCGTTTGAAGTAGAAAGTAAATTAATCGAGCATGCTGCTGTAGCAGAAGCCGGTGTAATTGGTATTCCTGATCCAGTACGCGGGGAAATCATTAAAGCATTTATCGCGCTTCGCGTGGGATACGAACCGTCTGATGAATTAAAAGAAGAAATTCGTCAATTTGTAAAGAAAGGTCTAGCAGCTCATGCAGCGCCAAGACAAATTGAATTTAGAGATAAATTACCGAAAACGAGAAGTGGTAAAATTATGCGCCGCGTATTAAAAGCGTGGGAATTAAACTTACCAACAGGCGATTTATCGACGATGGAAGATTAAGAGAGAAAGGTCTGAACGATGATACGTTCAGACCTTTCTTTTTTGTGTTATGATAAACTTATATATACGTGTCGGAAGGGGAGAAGGAAATGAACACAGAAAAAGAAAAGATGATACAAGGGGAAATGTACATACCTGCTGATCCACTTTTAGTACAAGAGAGGGAGCAAGCTCGTATATTAACAAGAAAGTTAAATGAAACATCAGAAGTAAAATTAGAAGAACGTAGTGCAATCGTAAAAGAACTATTCGGAACGACTGGAGATAACATTCATCTTGAATCTTCTTTTAGATGTGATTACGGTTATAACATTCACGTTGGTGAAAACTTTTACGCAAACTTTGACTGCACCATTTTAGACGTATGCCCAGTTACAATCGGAGTGAATTGTATGTTAGCTCCAGGAGTTCACATTTATACAGCAACGCACCCACTTGATCCGGTGGAGCGCATAAGCGGATCAGAGTACGGAAAACCAGTAACAATTGGCGATAACGTATGGATTGGCGGAAGAGCGATTATTAATCCGGGCGTAACAATTGGACATAATGCAGTCATTGCATCTGGAGCTGTTGTAACGAAAGATGTACCGGATAATGTAGTAATGGGCGGGAATCCTGCGAAGATTATAAAAAAAATAAAATAATATTTGAACGAAGTGCCTTCCTCGTCTGTATACATTTATGAAAGAATAGATGAGGGAGGCGCTTTATATGTCTAATAAATTGATGCTTACTTTTGCTTTAGTTGGAATTATAGTTGTGTTTTCTTGTGGTATGTTATTACCTATACCAATTGGATTTAAAATTTCAATGATTACAGTTGGGATTATAATGATTGTTATTTTTTCAATCATTATTCCGTTGGATAAGAAGTATATTGTACGAAAAAATGGAAATAAAATTGATTTTACAAAAACAAAAATATATTTTCGTTGGAATGTATTTGATACAATTTCGGTCTGTCTTGCAGTGTATGCATGTATATGTGTGCTGGCGTTAAATATTTTCGTTTTTAGTGGATTTACGATTCAAAACCCATATGTTCAATTTTTTACGCATCAGTCACAAGCATGGGTCATTGTCGCAAGTGCATATTTAATTTCCCGTATTTCATTAACGTTAAAAGGAATAAAGGAGATCAAAAAAAATGGCGCAGATTGGGATTGAGGAGGAGCTCATGCTTGCGTACCAAAATGGAGATAAGCAAGCGGGAGAAAAACTATATGTTTTAATCAAGCCAGTGCTATATACATTTTTGTATCGATTTAATCGTGATGAACAATTAAGTATCGACCTTGTGCAAGATACATTTTTGACGTTAGAACGAAAGAAACATATGTATGAAATCGAAAAGGGAAAAATAAAAACGTATTTATTTCAAATCGGTTATCGTCTTATGATTAATAAATTAAATAGAAGAAAAAAGTGGCGTTCGCTCTTACCGTTTTTAGTACCAGTGCAAGAGGTAGAGTTTTCCCACGAAGATCGGCTTACGGTAAGAGAAGCAATTTTGAAAGTTCCTGAAGAACAGCGAGCGGTCCTGATTCTTTCTTATTATCATGATATGCAGCAAAAAGAAATTGCAGAGGTACTAGATATTCCTATTGGAACAGTGAAGTCGAGACTTCATAACGGGATAAAGAAATTAAAACAATTGCTGGAGGTGGATGAAATTGAGCGAAAATCCTTTTAAGCATGAATATAAATTAAAGCAGCATTTAGATAGTGACCATGTAGAAATACCGGATTTCCCAAAAACAGTAAGTCGCTTTGATCGATTACTCGGATTTCTTGCTTCTCCAGCGAAAGATCCTGTGGAAGCGACGATTGGGAATGATTTATCGGTTTTGTTTCATATATCATTATTAGTCGGTGTCCCAGTTCTTTCTCTTATTACGATACTCCTTGCGACGTTGTAAAGGATTGGGAAGGAGAGAAACCCTACCTCTATTTGACACGCCTATATAAATGATGGTATAAAGAAAAGTATATGAATAATTGAGCGTGGAAAGGGAGAAGTAGTGATCATTTCCCTGTTTTAGAGAGCTGATGGTCGGTGAAAATCAGCACATAGATGATCGCGAATTACGCCCCTAGAGCATCTTTTTTCGATTGAGTTATATTCAAAAGGGAAAAGACGGTGCTAAGCCGTTATGTAAATAAGGTGGTAGGCTTTTTTGTCTGCAACTAGGGTGGTAACGCGATGATCAAAATCGTCCCTTATTTGAAGGGGCGATTTTTTTATGTTTTCAACCTTCACGCCAGTAATGAACTTAAAGGAGAGTATGTAGGATATGGGTATTTTACAAGATCTTGAATTTCGCGGGCTAATTAATCAGCAAACAGATGCTGAGGGATTAGAGCAATTATTAGAAAAAGAAAGCGTTAAATTATACTGTGGTTTCGACCCGACAGCGGATAGCTTACATATTGGTCATATGTTACCAGTATTAATGTTACGTCGTTTCCAATTAGCTGGTCACCAACCAATCGCACTTGTTGGTGGTGGTACTGGTATGATCGGTGACCCAAGTGGTAAAAAAGCAGAGCGTACATTAAATACGAAAGATACAGTTGCTTACTACACGGAAAGCATTAAAAACCAACTTTCAAACTTCTTAGAGTTTGAAAATGTGGACAACCCAGCAACGATGGCTAACAACTATGACTGGCTTGGTAACTTAGATGTAATTACATTCTTACGCGATATCGGTAAAAACTTCGGTTTAAACTATATGTTAGCAAAAGATACAGTAGCATCTCGTTTAGAAACTGGTATTTCATTTACTGAGTTTAGTTACATGATTTTACAATCATACGACTTCTTAAACTTATACCAACAACACAATTGCCGTCTTCAAATCGGTGGTAGTGATCAATGGGGTAACATTACAGCTGGTCTTGAATTAATCCGTAAATCAGAAGAAGATGCGAAAGCATTCGGTTTAACAATTCCACTAGTTACAAAATCTGACGGTACGAAGTTTGGTAAAACAGAGGGCGGCGCAATTTGGTTAGACCCAGAGAAAACAACTCCTTACGAGTTCTACCAATTCTGGATCAATACAGATGACCGCGATGTAGTTAAATACTTAAAATACTTCACATTCTTATCTCATGAAGAAATTCTTGAGCTTGAGAAGCAAGTAACTGAAGCACCAGAAAAACGTGCAGCACAAAAATCATTAGGATCTGAAATGACAAAACTTGTTCACGGCGAAGAAGCGTTAGAGCAAGCAATTAAAATTTCAGCTGCATTATTCAGTGGCTCAGTAGCAGAACTTACTGCAAGCGAAATCGAACAAGGATTCAAAGACGTACCATCTGTAGAACGTACTGCAGAAGATACGGTATTAATCGACTTACTTGTAGAAAGCAAAATCTCTCCATCTAAACGTCAAGCACGTGAAGATGTAACGAACGGTGCAATCTACGTAAACGGTGAGCGTACACAAGCATTAGATTACGTTGTAACAGAAAACGACCGCATCGAAGGTAAATTCACAATCATTCGCCGCGGTAAGAAGAAATATTTCTTAATTCGTTACTAATCAGAAACGAATGTAAAACAAATAGTACCCCGAATGGTAGGCTGAAAAGTCTATCGTTCGGGGTTTTTATGTATGCATTTAAATTGCCTCATGATTTCTTTTAAATAGAATATGAAGAATTAATACGAGCATGTAAAGTAAGCTAATTAGCATAACAACAAATGCTGTTGGATAAAATTTTTCTGCATATATAAAGAAATCGATTTGATAAATATCTTGGTAATTTGAAACGGTGCCTTTAAAGTAATTCGTAAACTTAGCACTATATTTCCATTCATCAGGATAATCTATCAAATTACTCCCTTGATACCAACTCATAAGTGCTGAAGTAATAAACAGCATACATGCACTGCCCAATTGAACCATTTGGTTTATTGTCAAAACGAATCGACCTCCTATTTTATGGTTATTATAGCGTGCATTCGTATTCCTGTAACCTTTTTGTTGTAATCTCCTTTTCGAGTTCATACGGAAATCACATGTAAGCGGTATGATAAACGTATAACAAATAGAAAGGAGTGGTAAAACGAAATGTCACTAGAAGCGCTCATTATTTTTTCTTTGCTAAATGCAGGACAGCTTGCAGAGAACACGAAGGTTGATATACATAAAGAGCAGAAAGATGCTTATGTATATGTTCAAAAAGAGGAAAATAAATAACTTTATTTTATATATAAAAATGAAGGCTGTTTGAAGTAACTGTTTAGTTGCTTTAAACAGTCTTTTTTAGCTAGAAAGAATAAATCTGTCTAAGGATGTCGTCGATAAATCAAAGAGAAAATGTCGTTATTATATGCGTAGTTTTAACTGTAATTATTAGATGTAAATTAAAAAAGTCTTTTTTAAAAAATAAAGGGGGTGTGAAATGTCTACGAAAATCTATAAATTATTACATAATAAAAGCCACAACTCATATGAGTGTGACTTAAATGTTTTTATTCAGCTTCAGCCTCGAAGCGTAAAGTGATTAAAACTCAAATGAAACCATAAGATATCTAGCAGGATTTATTTTCCTAGATTTGAAATTGTTATATCAATTTTGTTTCTTTTTGCAGTGTTTAAAGCGTTGCTTAGTAAATCTAAAAAAATTGTACCTGTTGGAGTAGCATGATAATTGGCTAAACTAGTTATTTTATTAGGGATTTTATTTCCCCAAGGTGGCTGTTTTTCCATGTGCTCAATATCCCAAATGACTTCTGCAGGAGGTAATTCACTTAAAATTTTTCTTATCTCTTCTACATTTTGAAGTGCTTCTTCTGTGTCCTCCCAACGTAACTTGTCGAAATATAAATTCTTCATTAATAGTGGGTACTTAGTGCCCCAACCTTCAGACTCTGTATGATATGACATGGTTGAAAAAAAGCTATGTAAAAAATCAGGGTGTCCTGTTTCATAGAAAAATATATCTACTTTAAATCCTACTGCCATTAATATCAATCCTTTCGCTTAAATATTACGTTTTTGATGAATAATTACATAGACCAATAAAAAGAAGAACGTTTATCCTCACTACAAGGCGTTCTTCTTTTTTTATTTTATTCGTCGTCTTCAAAATCGCGTAAGCTATCTAGCAATTCTGTAAAAGATGAACAAACAGGGTAATTTGCTTCTTCCATCTCTTCTTCCTCATGATCCCAAAATACAACGGTTGGGGCTTCGGGATTATTTCGGTAATCAAAGCATAGAAGGTTACCAAACGGGTCTCTAGCAAAAGGGTATACTTTATCAACTAATCTCTCTTTTATACCTTCATAGTTTTGGACAATCGAATATTTATCTTCTATATGAAGAGTTAAGAGGTCACTGAATACATTTTCATCTTGTCCTGGTACATCAAATACTTTTGGGTTAGGGTATCCCCCGTCATATTTCTTCACGCACGCAACAAAATCGTTGGGGAATTTAATATTAAAATATTGTTCTGCCTTTTGGATTTCTTCGTCTGTAACTGGTGTTTTACTCATAAAGGACCATGTAATATTGTTCATTTTTGCCACTCCTTATTTATCGCTATCTTTTCCCCAAATTCTATACCCACCTGTATGGCCAGTATCGTGATGTATCTGATAATCTACAAGTTGCATTCTACCAGTATCTTGATGGTGATGCCATGTGTAATGCTTTGGTGTTTCACCTTGTTTAAACATTTGAATTTCTTCTTTCGTAAATCTTGAAGCTAAATCAGGGTCTTTTATTATTTGTTCGTATAATGCTTTACTACATTTTCTAAAATGTGTTGTTCTAGATTTTTTAAAGTCTGCCTCTTTGAGGATTACCTCACCCTTAGATTTAAAAATAGGGAACCCATCTGCATCATACGGAATACCTGTAACAGGATGTTTGTCTCCTGCCAACTCACCTTTTCTTAATCTTATTGTCTTAGGGCCATTTGGACCTTCATAAGTATATGGAGCTGCTTTCTGCAAATACTGTTGGATACTTCCAACTCCTGCATATGAGAAAGGAGTTCCAGGTATGAATTCATAGTTATTTAATATATGCAATGCATTTCTGTATGCAGAGGAGTTTGTTAGAAGCGATTTTCCTTTTGTAAGACTTGTAACAGCTGCTACTTTTCCTACTTGTCCAACTTTATCCAGACCTTTGCTACCAATAAAACCAGTGAGTAGCGAAGTGACTGCATAAGCTGCATAATGTTCTCTGCTTTCCATATCCCCATTCCAAAATTCATTCATGAATGAATCTGATAAAGCATTCCATGCAGCGGGAAGTGTTTCCTCATAGTTTACAATCGCATCCCGCATATTCAACCAGGTCTCTTTATCTCCCAAAGCAACAAATCCGTCCCATGCGTCTACAACGCCATCTACTACACCAGTGGAAATACCAGTCCAGGCATCGTTCAAATCCTTTTTATTTCTATCCCAAAAGGATTGTTCTGATTGTGGTGGGATTTTGCCGCACATTGCACCTTCTTCAATTGAATTATCAGCCTGACGCTTGCTATCATTCGGTCAATTTCTCGAATTTGTTCTAATATTTCTTGTTCAATAACATCTGTTGAAGCTACCTGTGATTGAAATTGACTTGGAAAGGCATTGTTCTGACGGATTAATTCTTCGCATAAGTAAATGATTCCTTGTGCTAACGGACGAAAGGTTTGTAAGAAATATGCTTTTGCGCTTGTACTTCACCGAGATACATATTTAAAGACATGAACTTTCCCTCCCCTTACAAGAAAATAATACCAATTTAAGGAAGTGGCTGTAAATGTAATGTTCTAATTATTCAGCAAACCAAAAGGAGTTTGTTCATTAAGTTCTTTAATCTCATTCGGATGCTCGGGTGATGCAGGGGTTTTTAAGGTTGAATGTAAATAGAAAAGGGGAAGGTATAGTTTATGTACAAAAGAATACGTTGTAAAAATAATATTAACAAAAGGGGAGGAAGGAGAGTATAACAAAGAAAAATGAGTCATGGGGTAGAATGTAGTATTTTTTTGTTGTTAGAAGAAGAGAGATTTTTATTAATGTGAATAAAAAATTGATGAAATTCTAGAGAGAGGGTTAATTTTTATTAACTATAGACTTGCAGTTCTTTTTTATTTTGTTACATTGTTCCGTTTCTATACATATACCGGCTATATTTAATAAAAAAAGCCCAGGCCCCTTGATAAACAAGGTTCCTAAGGCTTTTAATAATACTCTTTGCAGAGTACCGAGATTAACGAGAGTAGTACTCTACGATTAATGCTTCGTTGATTTCAGCTGCTAACTCAGAACGCTCAGCGTGACGAGTGTAAGTAGCTTCTAACTTATCAGCATCGAAAGTTAAATATTCTGGTACGAAGTTGTTAACTTCGATCGCTTCTTTAACAACAACAAGGCTGTTAGATTTTTCGCGAACGCCGATAGTTTGACCAGGTTTAACGCGGTAAGATGGGATATCTACGCGAGCTCCATCAACCGTGATGTGACGGTGGTTTACTAATTGGCGAGCTGCACGACGAGTGCGAGCTAAGCCCATGCGGTAAACTAGGTTGTCAAGACGAGCTTCAAGAAGGATCATGAAGTTTTCGCCGTGCTTACCAGGCATTTTACCTGCTTGGTCAAATGTGCGACGGAATTGACGCTCAGTCATGCCGTACATGTGACGAAGTTTTTGTTTCTCTTGTAATTGTAAACCGTATTCTGAAAGTTTCTTACGTTGGTTAGGACCGTGAGGACCTGGTGCGTAAGGGCGTTTTTCTAATTCTTTTCCTGTGCCGCTTAGAGAGATTCCAAGACGACGAGACAGTTTCCATGCTGGACCTGTATAACGAGCCATAGTTGACTCCTCCTTCAAAAATGTTTTTATTTTCGTAAAATAAAAACAGACGTAATCGATATTTACGGGTATTTTGTTTTCATGTACCTTCGCTCCAGCAGCAGGGAGTTACGAGATACACCTCCGCAGAGGAACAAAATACAAACGATAAACTCACATTACAAGGCTGCCTTTTTATTTTACACAAACGCTATTATATCTTTTACCTACAGTTTCGTCAAGTGACTCCCTTTTTGTTTTATGCAGATAAATTTTGGAAATTAACAAGAAGGAATTTAAAACAATATAAAAGAAGAGATAGAAACAGAAGTAAAACGCTTACATAAAATGTGGTAAAAACGTTCATCAAATTTTTCCTGGTGGATATGTGGCAATAAAGACATAAGGGGGATGTTTTTATGAAAAAGAAACATATGGAGACAGCATTAATTCATCACGGATATGAATCAAATGAAAATAAAGGGAGTTTAACACCACCTTTATTTCAAACTTCTACATTTACGTTTGAGACAGCACAGCAAGGAGAAGCGAGTTTTGCGGGAGAAGATCCATCTTATATTTATTCAAGGCTTGGGAATCCAACTGTGAAATTATTTGAAGAACGTATGGCTGTTTTAGAAGGTGGAGAGGAAGCGCTGGCGTTTGGTTCAGGTATGGCAGCCATTTCAGCAACGTTAATCGGTTTTCTAAAGGCTGGAGATCATATTATTTGTTCAAATGGATTATATGGATGTACTTACGGTTTTTTAGAAGTATTAGAAGAAAAATTTATGATTACTCATTCGTTTTGTGATATGGAGACAGAGACGGATATTGAAAATAAAATTCGTCCAAATACAAAGCTCATTTTCGTTGAAACACCGATTAATCCAACGATGAAATTAATTGATTTAGAAAAGGTGATCGGAGTAGCGAAGCGCAATGACTTGCTTGTTATTGTCGATAATACGTTTTGTTCACCTTATTTACAAAGACCTCTTGAGCTCGGTTGTGACGCCGTCGTTCACAGTGCGACAAAATATATTGGTGGTCACGGGGATGTTGTAGCGGGTGTAACAATTTGTAGAACGAAAGCGTTAGCTAACAAAATCCGTCCGATGCGAAAAGATATCGGCGGTATTATGGCGCCGTTTGACGCGTGGTTATTGTTACGCGGATTAAAAACATTAGCAGTAAGAATGGATCGTCATTGTGATAATGCGGAAAAAATTGTATCGTTTTTGAAAAATCATGAAGCGGTAGAAGGTGTTTGGTATCCGGAAGGGGAATTAGCATATCGGCAAATGAAACGAGGCGGGGGCGTTATTTCTTTTTCAATTAAAGGCGGGAAAGAGGAAACACAGTCGTTTATCAATGACCTCCATTTTATTACAATTGCCGTAAGTTTAGGTGATACAGAAACATTAATTCAGCATCCAGCGACGATGACACATGCAGCTATTCCGGCTGAACTAAGAAAAGAAATGGGTATTTTCGATAATTTAATACGCCTATCTGTCGGCTTAGAATCATGGGAAGATATCGTTTCTGATTTAGAACAGGCACTAAAGAAGATATCTACGGTTAGTAATCAATAAAAAAGAGTGAGCTATCGGTTTCGTACGTTACGTACTTAATCGATAACTCACTCTTTTCTTTTTTTAAATATGTTTTAGGAGTGTTTCCACAAACTTTTCTAAATAATGCTGATCTACTTCATCGAAACGATTTTTTTCAGGACTATCAATATCAAGTACACCAATGATATTTCCTTCTTTCAGAATCGGTACAACGATTTCAGAATTAGAGGCACTATCGCAAGCGATATGTCCTGGAAATTGGTGAACATCTGCTACAAGTTGCGTTGTTTTTGTTTCAGCTGCAACGCCGCAAACACCGCGTCCGAACGGAATACGCACGCAAGCTGGCATTCCTTGGAATGGTCCAAGAACGAGCTGATTTCCTTCTGTTACATAAAAGCCAACCCAATTAACGCGATCTAAAAATTGATTTAATAGTGCGGACGCATTTGATAAGTTTGCGACTACGTTCGGTTCGCCAGTTAATAATGCATCCAGTTGTTTAATTACTGTCTCATATTGCTGCTCACGAGATCCTGCATAACTTTCTTTTGTAAACATGGAAACAACTCCCTTTTTATCGAGATATGTAAAATGGTAGCAAAATACGATGTATTTCACATGACTTTGTCGATAGAAAATTAAAGGAATTTGTCTTAAAAGTCAAGAAATCTAAACTATAGCTGTTCATTGAGAGGAAGTGAGCGCATGAAGCAGACGAAACAAAAGGTAATTGATGCGGCAATATCGTTGTTTAATACGAAAGGTTATGACGGGACATCGGTGCGAGACATTGCAAAGCGAGCGGATGTGAATGTAGCGAATATTTCATATTATTTTGCTGGAAAGCAAGGGTTATTAGAACAGCTTATTACTGATTTTTTAGAAGGATATATTCAAATCATTGAAACGTCATTTGAACAGAGAGAATATTTATCGGCTAAAGATGTGATGGTGCAAATGGTGCGCGGGATTTTACGATATCAATTTGATAATAGAGAACTGACACGTTTTTTTTATAGAGAGCTTTCGCTTGATACGACATTAATTCGTGAAGTGATGACCGTTTATTTTTCTAGAGAAAGATATTATATAGAGCAAATCATTAAACAAGGACAAATGAAGCAAGAATTTAAGAAGGTATCTTTTACAATGTTTATGACGCAATTAAAAGGCATGATGAATATGCCGTTTTTATATCCACAATATATATCAGAGGTGCTACACTCATTTCCATCTGAGACGTTTTTCTTAGAAATGTATACGAAGGAAATTGAGCAATGGATGGAACGAACATTATATAAAGCGAGTATGTATTATGAACTGCCAAGAGTTGTTCATATGTGAAAAATCCCCACCTAACGAATTGAGGTGGGGATTTTTATATGTTGTTTTCTTTGCCATAAATTGTTGCATACTAGCGCAATAATTGTGAATGAGGCGCCGGCAATTTCTATGTTATCGACAGTATAACCTTGAAACATAGAACCGATAAGTGCAAGTACAGGAACTAAATTCATAAATAATATGCCGTTAATAGATGAAATATATCGATTTCCCGTGTTCCAGCAAAATACAGCGATAACCCCCGCAACAATCGACATATAAAAGAGTTCAAAACGAACGCTCATAACTGTATGCATTGACGGTACAGAAATTATATTTGTGATTGTTAATGCAGTAACGATTATAACGAGTGAAATAGAACCGAATAAACAAGTTAATGTTGTGTATCTAAGTGGTGACCAAGACTTGAAATTAGCACCGCCATTCGTGTAAATTACCCAGCAAGTAACGCCGCATAACATAAATATATTCGTTGATAGGTGACCTGCAGCTCCGAATAATAAGTCAATATTTCCTTTTGAAATGACAAGCATAACACCGAGTAATGCAACGAACATACAGAAAAATGTGTAGTACCCTGGCCGGCGATTTTTTGTTATCCATTGCAATAACAGAGCGATAAGTGGCATAAGAGACTGAATCATAGCCGCATGAATCGCTCCGGAAGGCCCAGCAAGTTGTTGTCCGTAGAAAACGAGAAATCCATACCCAGCGAAACCGAATGTTCCGTAAAAGAATAAAGAAAATGTTCTTTTTTCTAAGCGGAGAGAATTTTTCCCTTCGATAATTAAGAGCAGAATAAGGAAAATAATAGCTGCTGATCCGTATCGGATAGTTGTGAAGAAGAATGGATCTATAAATTGCAAGGCATTTGCCATCACAGGAAACATAAATCCCCAAGCGGTTACAGCAAGTAAGCATAGAAGGGATCCGAGTAACATTTGTTTTTTTGCCAAAAGTATCATTCTCCTTTCTATTTCGTTATAGTAAGTTGATGAAATAAGTATAAAGAGTAATTCTTTGTAGAAGGAAATATCGATTTTTTATGGCAGTTATAACTTTTTGTTAGAGGTGTGTAGGATGGATTTGGAGGCAGTACGATCGTTTATTGAAGTAAAACATACGCGAAGTTTATCAAAAGCGAGTAAGCTTTTACATATTTCACAACCAGCGCTTAGTAAACAAATTCAAAGATTAGAAGCTGACTTAGAGGTTACTTTATTAAAACGTTCCGCTCAAGGGGTAGAATTAACAAAAGCTGGAGAGTTATTTATAAAAAGAATGTTACCGATTTTGGAGCAAATAAATGCAGTGAAAACGGAAATGAAGGAATATCAAGAGAAGCGGAAAATTTCAATAGGTATATTACCGAGTTTAGCGGCTCATTACATATCAAAGTGTAAAGACTTATTAGAGGATATATATGAAATAGAATGGAAAATTGAGCATACGAAAGTATTAATGGAGTTATTTAAAGAGCGAAAAATTGAAGCGATGTTCATCGATTCAGTAGTAGAAGGCGCTACGTATATAAAAGAAATGCGGGAAGAAAAAATCGTTTGTGCTGTTTCGAATGATCATCCGTATAGGGCGAAAAGGGTAATCCAAATGGAAGAGTTGCAAAATGAAAAGCTAATTGTATACCCAGAAATATGCGATGTAAGGAAAATGATTATGAATGTGTTTCACGATATAGGTGTAAAACCAACTATAGCTGTTGAAACATCTTATGCAGAACCGATGCTTGCAATGGTAAAAGCTGGCCTTGGTATTACTTTACTTCCGGAAATGGTGGTAGAGCAAGCGGTAAGGCAAGGAAATGTACATGTGATTTCTATTGAACCACCACTTGCGCGCAAAATTTATTTCGCATCTCATATGAAAGAGTGCCTGTTATTACAATCATTTGAGGATAGGTAGTTAAGTAAGCGGAATATTAAGAAATATTACATTTGCATTTAAAGAAACATGAAATTTTAAAAAAAACTAGGTCAAAAACACGTCATTACATGGTATGATTAGAACATTGTTAGTTGTTAAATATAGGGGAATTCCCTTTTTATACATAATGCCTTCCATTTCATAAACGGAACGGACAAAAAAAGAGATATAACTTAGGAGGCTTTTTTGCATGGATTCTATCCTGACGATCGTTATCATTGTAGTAAGCTCTATTCTAGTGCTGCTCATGATAGAGCTTGTGATAAGAAATCGTTCATATAAAGATATTGAAGCACTGGAGCAGTGGAAACAAGAGATAAAAGATAAACCTGTGGCAGATGAATTAAAGCGGGTAAAAGATTTAAATATGACAGGTCAAACAGAAGAACTGTTTGGTAAATGGCGTGAAGAGTGGGATGAAATTGTATCAACAACTCTTCCGAAAGCTGAAAAAGATTTAGGGCAAGCGCGAAAATTCGCCTCGCAATTCTCCTTCCGCAAAGCAAAGCATGCGATGAAAGAATCCATAAGTGGTTTAGATGACGCTGATAATCGTATTACGGACATTTTAAATGAATTACAGCAACTGTTAGAAAGCCATGAGAAAAACAGCTCGGAAATTGAAGGGTTACGTGATACATATCGTAGTATGAAAAAGAGCGTTCTTGCTCATCGACACATGTATGGAGCAGCTGAGCAAAAAATTGAAGAGATGTTAGATGTTGAATCCGAGAAGTTCAAAACTTTTGAAGAGGCAACTGATAATGGTGATTATTTAAACGCGAGAGAAATTGTTATTAGTTTAGAAGAAGGTTTAGCAAGTTTAGAAATCGTTATTCATCAAATTCCAGATTTATTGGTAGAGTGTCAAGCGACATTACCAGTTCAGCTGGAAGATTTATTACAAGGCCATGATGATATGATAAGACAAGGCTATGTACTAGAGTATTTGGAAATTCCTAAAGAAGTCCGCGATATGACGACACAACTACACACATGTTTAATGGATATACAGGAACTTCATATAACGGAAGCAGCAGAAAAAGTAGAGAACTTAAAAACTCGTTTAGACAGTTTTTATGATCAACTTGAACAAGAAGTGCATGCGAAACATTATGTGGAGCAAAAAACACTGTCTGTTTATGAAGACTTAGAAGAAATTCGTACAGAAACAATTGAAACGAAAATAGAAACACAACTTGTGAAACAAAGTTATCAATTACAAGACAAAGACATAGAGTCACAAAAAGTAATTGAAAAGCAAATGCATATTTTAATGAAACGTTTTGAAGTGTTGCAAATACGCGTTGCTGAACAAGATATTGCATTCTCTATTATTCGTGAGGAACTAGAAGAGGTTTATGAGCAATGTGAAACTTTAAAAGTACTTCATGCAGAATATAAAGAAATGTTGCAAACGATGCGCAAAGAGGAATTTGAAGCACGTGAGAAGTTACAAGAAATGCGAAATACAATTTTTGAGACGAAACGTTTTATGCAAAAGTCGAATTTACCAGGTCTTCCAGAGAGTATTATGGAAGATTTACAAAAAGGGCAAATGGCGATGCAAGCTGTATATGAGCAATTAGAAGTAAAGCCGTTAAATATGAATACTGTAAATAGCAGTTTAGAAGAAGCATACACAGTTGTGAATAGTGTATCTGCAATGACGGAAGAATTAATTGGACAAGCGTATTTAGTTGAAAAACTAATTCAATACGGTAACCGATACCGCAGTCATGATGAGAATCTTGCAGAAAGCTTAAATTATGCGGAGAAATTATTCCGTGAATATCAATACGATGCAGCTTTAGAACAAGCGGCTTCTATATTAGAGCAACTTGAACCTGGTGTTGTTCAAAAAATAGCTGAATATGTAGACAATGAGCAAACCCTTTAATAAAGGGTTTGTTTTTTTGTGTAATTTTGAAGTCGATGTTGCTATAATGAATAGCGGAATACAGTAAGGTTGTTCGTTTCAAAATAAAGTGAAACCATAAGTGATGGGGTTTCATCCACCATTGATTAGTAATCTTCACCACTCAGTATGCCTGCGAATGGCGGGGAAAAATGTACACTTTTATATAAAAACGGAACCTTTGAGTAGTCTTAGCGTAATTACACGTATTTGTGATATGATTATATGATGTGATAGCGCTGAAAGGGGAAGAACGATGATCTATTTTGATAATAGTGCGACGACGAAGCCATATCCAGAAGCTCTTCAATCGTACGTAACGGTTGCAGGGAAATATTTTGGTAATCCTTCTTCTATTCACTCGCTTGGAGGAGAGGCAGAGCGTCTATTAACACAATCGAGAACGATTGCGGCACAGCTCCTTCACGTTAAACCTTCTGAAATTATTTTCACATCAGGTGGAACGGAAGGGAATAACCTTGCGATTAAAGGGATAGCGATGAGGAATCGTTCGCGCGGCAAACATATCATTACAACAAATATTGAACACGCGTCTGTGTTTGAGGCATATAAACAATTAGAAGATCTCGGTTTTGATGTAACATATTTACCGGTTAACGAGCACGGTGTTGTATCGGTAGAAGATGTAAAACGAGCGCTTCGTGAAGATACGATTCTTGTGTCAATTATTCACGTGAACAACGAGACTGGAGCGATTCAGCCCGTTGCTGAAATTGGAACATTATTATCGAACCATCCGAAAATAAGATTCCACGTGGACCATGTACAAGGGATAGGAAAAGTACCACTTGATTTATACGCTTCTCATATTGACCTTTGTTCAATATCTGGACATAAATTTCATAGCGTAAAGGGGACAGGTCTTCTTTACGTACGTGATGGTGTAAGATTAGATCCAATCTTATCAGGTGGTCAACAAGAGCTCAAGTATCGTTCAGGTACAGAAAATTTACCTGGTATTGTAGCGATGGTGAAAGCACTTCGTATGACGATGGAACAAGTGAAAGAAAAGGTAGTTCATTTGCAAAATTTACAAACAGAGCTGGTCCGTTTCTTTAAAGAGATGGAAACTGTAACGATTAATACATCACTTGAATATGCGGCACCGCACATTTTAAATGTATCATTTGTCGGTTTAAAACCAGAAGTAGTCGTTCATGCTTTAGAAGAACATGGTGTATATGTATCGACGAAGTCTGCTTGTTCTTCAAAAGCAAATGAAGTGAGCCGAGTACTAGTGTCAATGGGAGTACCGCACGCCGCAGCTACAAGTGCGATTCGCATTAGTTTAGCACCGGACAACACGATGGAAGAAGTAAAACAATTTGAAGGTATTGTTAAAGAGACAATGCCAAAATTATATGAAGTGATGAGGTAAAGAAATATGATGACATATGAATATATTTTAGTTCGTTATGGAGAGATGACGACAAAAGGAAAGAACCGTTCTAAGTTTGTAAGTACGTTAAAAGATAATGTGAAATTCAAATTAAAAAAATTCCCAAACATTAAAATTGATGCAACACATGATCGTATGTACATTCAGTTAAATGGCGAAGACCATGAAGAAATTTCTGAAAGATTGAAAGATGTATTTGGTATTCATAAGTTTAACTTAGCGATGAAAGTACCCTCAGAATTAGAAGATATTAAAAAAGGTGCATTAGCAGCTTTCTTACAAGTAAAAGGTGATGTGAAAACATTTAAAATTACAGTGCACCGTTCTGATAAGCGCTTCCCAATGAAGACGATGGAGTTACTTCCAGAAATCGGTGGGCACATTTTAGAAAATACAGAGGATATCACAGTAGATGTTCATAATCCAGATGTGAATGTACGTATAGAAATTCGCAGTGGTTACAGCTATATTATGTGTGGTGAGCACATGGGAGCTGGCGGTTTACCAGTTGGCGTTGGCGGAAAAGTAATGGTACTTCTTTCTGGTGGTATCGATAGCCCGGTAGCAACTTACTTAACGATGAAACGCGGCGTATCTGTGGAAGCAGTTCATTTCCATAGTCCACCTTTCACAAGCGAGCGCGCGAAACAAAAAGTAATCGATTTAGCACAAGAGTTAACGAAATACTGTAAACGTGTAACACTTCACCTTGTTCCATTTACTGAAGTGCAAAAAACGATTAATAAAGAAATTCCATCTAGCTATTCTATGACAGTTATGCGTCGTATGATGATGCGTATTACAGAGCGTATTGCAGAGGAGCGTAATGCACTTGCAATTACGACTGGTGAAAGTCTAGGACAGGTAGCAAGCCAAACGTTAGATAGTATGCATACGATTAACGAAGTAACAAACTATCCAGTTATTCGTCCGCTTATTACGATGGATAAATTAGAAATTATTAAAATTGCAAAAGAAATTGGAACGTATGATATTTCAATTCGTCCATATGAAGACTGCTGTACAGTATTCACACCAGCAAGTCCATCGACGAAACCGAAGCGTGAGAAAGCAAATCGTTTTGAAGCGAAGTACGATTTCGCGCCGTTAATTGAAGAGGCTGTAGCGAACAAAGAAACAATGGTATTACAAACAGTAGAAGTAGTGGCCGAAGAAGAAAAATTCGAAGAACTTTTCTAAACCCATAAATTACCACATTCAAATGTGTATGAAGTCATGTTGTTTATCACACTCTATACTCACAAGGAGGTGATACAACATGGCAAGCACAAATAAATTAGCAGTATCTGGTGCTCAAGCAGCATTAGATCAAATGAAATACGAAATCGCTCAAGAGTTTGGTGTTCAACTTGGAGCTGATGCAACATCTCGCGCTAACGGATCTGTTGGTGGCGAAATTACTAAACGTCTAGTTTCACTAGCTGAGCAACAATTAGGCGGTTACCAAAAATAATCCCATATACGATGGCTTAGAAAGAGCGGGTTCTCCCGCTCTTTCTTTTTTTGTCATTATTTATCAATAAATCGATATAAATTTATTCAACGGTTCGACATAAATATAAAAAATTTGTCAAAAGAAGAGGGTTCAAAATTAACAGAAAATTCTTTATTATATAAGAGAGGCATAGAAATAAAGGAGGATGTTTATGAAGAGAGAGGAATTGTTGGCGCCGCCATCTTATAACTTAGTTTCGGAAATAGAGAAATATACGAGTGATAAAGAGAAACTTGCTTTAATTTGGCAAGATGATAAAGGGAATAGACGAGAGATTACATATTTTGAATTAATGCAAGGTGCGAATAGAATTGGAAACGCTTTTATAAAAAGTGGCTTACAAAAAGGGGACAAGCTCCTTATTATGATGCCGCGCTTAATTGAAGCTTACATGACGTATATTGCTGCGATTAAAGCAGGATTTGTCGTTATTCCAAGCTCAGAAATGTTGCGTAAAAAAGATATTGAGTATCGTATTGGGCACGGAGAAGTAAAGGCTATCGTAAGTTACGAACCGTATATTGGACAATTTGACGGCGTAGAAGCGGTGGAATCTCTTCAAAAATTCGTCTTGAGCGAGCGTTCAGTAGATGGTTGGACGAATTTAAAAACAGCATTAGAAACAGAAAGTGACATGTTAGAAATGGCGAAGACAGATAAAGAAGATATGGTCTTTTTATCTTATACGTCAGGGACGACAGGAAATCCAAAAGGAGTTGTTCATACGCATGCTTGGGCATACGCTCATTTACGTACAAGCGCTCCGAACTGGCTCGGAATCGAAGAAGATGATGTTGTATGGGCAACGGCTAGTCCAGGTTGGCAAAAGTGGATTTGGAGCCCGTTTGTAGCGACTCTCGGTTCAGGTGCAACAGGATTTGTATACCACGGTAAATTTGAACCGAAAACGTATTTGAATTTATTAGGCGATAATAAGGTGAATGTGCTTTGTTGTACACCGACTGAGTATAGATTAATGGCAAAGGTAGAAAACTTAAATGAGTACAATTTAGAAGCGTTACATAGCGCTGTATCAGCTGGTGAGCCGTTAAACAGAGAAGTGATTGAAACGTTCCAAAGGCATTTCGATATTACGGTAAGAGACGGTTATGGGCAAACGGAAAACACATTACTTGTTGGGATAATGAAAGGGATGGATATTAGACCAGGATCAATGGGAAAACCAACGCCAGGAAACCATGTTGATATCGTAAATGAAGAAGGTATTCCGGTACAGGTAGGAGAAGTTGGTGATATTGCAGTTCACATTGAAACACCAGCACTCTTTAAACAATATTATAAAGACGATGAGCGTACAGCGATGCAATTCCGCGGTGATTATTATATTACCGGTGATAAAGCGAAAAAAGATGAAGACGGCTATTTTTGGTTTGAAGGACGCGGAGATGATATCATTATTAGCTCTGGCTATACAATCGGGCCGTTTGAAGTAGAAGATGCACTTGTAAAACACCCATACGTAAGAGAATGTGCGGTTGTCGCAAGTCCAGATGAAATTCGCGGAAGTGTTGTGAAGGCATTTATCGTATTAAGAGAGAATATAGAAAAGAACGAAGAAACATTAATTCCAGTGCTCCAACAACACGTCAAAGAACTGACTGCACCATATAAATACCCTCGTAAAATTGAATTTGTAGATGAACTACCAAAAACGATTTCCGGAAAAATTCGCCGTATTGAACTTAGAAAACAAGAGATGGAGCTTCCTTCAAAATAATTTTGAAAATGAGGAAGTAAATAGTTGAATGAAATGTAAAACATATGATATTATAAAAACGAACACAAGTTCGATTTTATAAATTTAAAAAAGAGGTGTCCGTATGATTTTAGGTATTAATCCGTACTTAGTTTTAGATGGTGGTGGGCAAGAAGCTGTACAGTTGTATAAAGAGGCGTTAGACGCAAAAGTAGAAGTCATGCAAACTTTTGGTGATATGCCTGAAAATCCAGAATACCCGATTCCAGCTGAAGCGAAAGAGCGCGTTGCACATGCTACTTTAAAAGTTGGTAATACGGAACTTATGATTTCTGATACATTCCCAGGTAAAGGGCATGCGATTGGATCTCAAGTAACAATCGCAATTCAAATTAGTAATGCAGAAAAAGCGAAAGAAGTATTCGATAAGTTACAAGAAGGCGGAGAAGTTATTATGCCACTTCAAGAAACGTTCTGGAGCCCAGCATACGGACAAGTAAAAGATAAATTTAGCATTGAATGGCAAATTACAACGAATCCAACTGAACAAAATTAATTTTTAGAAAAGCACCATTTTTAATCAAAATGGTGCTTTTTTTATACGGATTAATTTCGTAGACTAAAGGGAAAAGGAGATGGGATATATGGGAGAAATTTGGTACGGCGGCACCATTTACACGATGAGAGAAGAAAATGAAAAAGTGGATGCTATTTACGTTGAAAACGGTAGAATCGTTGATATTGGGAGTAAGGAAGAGTTAGAAAACCGATATTCAGAAGTGAAGTTATGTGACTTAGAAGGGAAAACAATGATTCCAGGTCTCGTTGATAGCCATATGCATTTGATTGGTCATGGGGAGAGGCTACTTCGTCTAGACCTGTCAAATTGTACATCTTATAGCGAAGTGCTTACTCTCGTTCAGAAGCGAGTAGAAGAAGCGCCAAAAGGCTCTTGGATTATTGGAGAAGGTTGGAATGAAAATAATTTTACAGATACAAAAGACGTTCACGCACGTGATTTAGATGCAATTTCGAAAGAGCATCCCATTTTATTAAAGCGAGTTTGTCGTCACGTGACATGGGTGAATTCATACATATTGCAAGAAGCGAACGTAACAGAAGAGACGCAAGAACCAAAAGGCGGGAAAATTGGCCGGGATTCATCAAATAAGTTAACAGGACTTTTATATGAACAAGGACAAGAATTAATTAAACATGTTCAGCCTGAAATTGATGAAGCCTATTTACAAGGGGCTTTGCAAACGGCGATTAAAGACTGTTGGCGATACGGACTCGTTGGCGGACATACGGAAGATTTAAATTATTATGGCGGTTTTAGAAAAACATACAATGCGTTTTCACACGTTATAAAAGAAATGCCATTTAAAGCACATTTGCTCGTTCATCATGAAGTAGCGAATGAGCGAAAAGAATATGAAAATGAGCACTACATTGAATTTGGGGCGATGAAAATTTTTTCTGACGGCTCTTTTGGCGGAAGAACAGCTTTATTAAGTAAACCATATGAAGATGCGCAGGAAATGAATGGAGTTGCGATTTTTTCACGTGCGGAGCTTGCAGAGTTAGTGAAGAAAGCTCGTGATTTACATATGCCAGTTGCCATTCATACAATTGGCGACTTATCGCTTGAATATGTCATTGATGCGCTTGAATTATATCCACCAGCAGAAGGATTACGTGACCGCATTATTCATTGCCAGCTTGCCCGTGAAGAATTAATTGAAAGAATGAAGAGTTTGCAAGCAATTATTGATATTCAGCCCGTCTTTGTTTCATCGGATTTTCCGTCAGTGATTGAAAAACTAGGAAAGCATCGTCTTCGTTACGCGTACGCTTGGAAGACATTACTTGGCGCAGGATTGCACTGCAACGGTGGATCTGATGCTCCAATTGAACAAGTAAATCCGTTTTTTGGTATATATAGCGCTGTTACACGTAGAAGTTTTATTGACGGCGTATGCTATATGCCAGAAGAAATATTAACGGTATATGAGGCGGTTTCTTTATTTACAACAGGAAGTGCGTATGCAATTGGAAAAGAGGCAAATCGAGGGCAAATTACAAAAGGATATGAAGCAGACTTTACGATATTAGACCGTAATGTTTTTGAAATTGAGGCGGAAGAAATAAAAGAAGTACAGGCAGAAATGACCGTCATTGATGGGGAGATTGTTTATAGAAAAGACGTGTGAAAATATATCAGCGATTTTCGGAATATATCGACCGCAACTCGAAATATATCAGCGATTATTGAAATATATCGACCGCAATTCAAAATATATCAGCGATTTTTAAAATATATCGATTTACCGACAAAAGCTGACAATAATGGCGACTGCATAGTAAGAGATGGCTGCCCACACCAATCGGGGGAAATAAATAACCGTCGAATTATGGAAATCCCATAATTCGACGGTTATTTTATTACTATAAAAACGTTCTCTGTACTTTTTCCCAGAAGGAATTGTTTTTTAATTTAACAGTTTTAATTTGTTTATCGCTTAAACGAACAACGGCTTTCTCCACTTGTTTAATGCTAAGTGCTTCGTTATCCATACCGATAACAGGGTAATCATTGCCATCTGGTCTAAGTGTTAAAGTTAACGTACGCTCGTGATTTAAAAGAAACGGTGATCCGAGTGTACGGTATGTGTTGTTATTTAAAGATGCTAGTTCGCTTACTTGGAAACATGGGATAAGTGGATCGACAACGGCACCATGTAATGATTTATTGTAAGCGGTACTTCCTGTTGGTGTGGAGATAACTAATCCATCACCTCTAAATGTTTCAAAATGTAAATTGTCGACGTGTACATCTACGACAAATGTTTTAATAATGCTAGAGCGTAATGAAAATTCATTTAAACAATGGAAAGATGTACCATGATCTACATCTACTTTAATTGTTGGATATTTTCGCACTTCAATTTCGTTTTTTGTAATTTCTTGAAGGGCTGTATCAATGTGATCGATGTGGAAATCGCAGTAGAAAGAAATTTCATCTTTCGTAGAAATACCTGCGTATAAGCAATCTTCTCTAAAGCCAGTTTTACGAACGGCTTGTAAGAAAGTTCCATCATCTCCAACACTGACGATAGCGTTTGCATTTTTTGGATGATCTAATATGGTAAATCCATTCTCCTCTAAAATACGATATACTGGTTTCATTTTTTCAACGAGTGTTACTTTGTCATCACCATAAAAGAAAAATAAATTGCGACGATTTGCCATTATGTATCCCTCCACTGCAGTTAAATTTTCTAGTTTTAGTGCTGCATATCATCAGGTTTCATTCTGAATAATATGCTCAAATAGTATATTTCGATATGAAATGTCAAAATCCCTTTTTATTTTTAGAAAAATTTTTATATTCAATTTTATCAAAGGTTGTTTAATGATGAATAAACTTGTCGATAATGGGTATGGAGTGAAAGGATGGTACGAATGAAATGGCTCGTAATTGGAATGATAATTCTTCTACTTTTTATTTTGCTAATACTATTATCGAAAATATCGCTTAAGGTGACGTTTTTATATTCAGAAATGGAAAAACAGTGTTTATTTCAAGTGAAAATATGGATGATTCGATATACGTTTGATGTATTGGAAAGAATTGAAAAACAGCAGAAAAAGACGGGGCAGAAAATCGAAAAAGCTGAGAAAGATGGCGGAATAGATAATAAAATTATGGCACAACTTGATAGCATTGGAGAACTGATAAAAAAGCTTCAAGAAGTTCATACTATTATTAAAGATTTTCTTAAACGAGTGAAAATCAATGGTTGGAAATGGCATTCACAAATTGGAGCAGGCGATGCGGCTAGTACTGGAATTGTCACTGGATATGCATGGGGGACAAAAGGAATGGCTGCTGGAGTTGTAGGACAATATATGCATATTGTCGACGTACCAGAATTTGAAATTACACCTGTTTTTCAAGGAAAGGGATTTGCATCAAGATGTGAATTAACAGCTTCCTTTCATATATTTCGTACTGTGAAAACAGCGGTAAAACTACTCATGTTTATGAGAAAACAAAAGTCTGGTATGACAGATAAATCTGTTCAAGCATAGGGGGGATATAGAATGGACCATCCAATTCAAGGTTTAATGACAACCGCAATGCAGCATTTAAAACAAATGACTGATGTAAATACAATTGTTGGTGATCCAATTAAAGCGGCAGATGGAAGTGTAATTCTTACCGTTTCGAAAGTAAGTTTTGGCTTTGCTGCTGGTGGAAGTGAATTTGGCAAAGTAGAGCATTCAGGCCGTCATCCATTTGGAGGAGGTAGCGGTGGTGGGGTTTCCATTAATCCTGTTGCCTTTCTCGTTATAAATGGAGATGGTGTGAAAGTTTTACATTTAGATAAACAAACACATGTCATTGACAAAATAATTGAATTAGCGCCACAAGCTGTTGATAAAGTGAAAGAAATGATGGATAAACGAAAAGAAGATGATCCGGAATTTCAAATTTAACGAGTAAAGAAGCTAATCAATGGATTAGCTTTTTTATTTTTTTGTAAATAAAGCGATTTTATTTGCATTATCGATAGGGACAAACTATCATTTACATTGTACATATTTTGTTTAAATAAGGGAGGATTTTTAAGTGGCAAATGTAACTTTTAAAGGTAACCCAATGACTTTAGTTGGAACAGAAGTTAAAGTTGGCGATCAAGCGCCTAACTTCCAAGTATTAGCAAATGACTTATCTCCAGTAAGTTTAGAAACATACAAAGGTGAAGTGAAATTAATTAGTGTTGTACCTTCAATCGACACAGGTGTATGTGATGCACAAACTCGTCGTTTTAACGAAGATGCAGCAGGTATTGAAAATACGAAAGTATTAACAATTAGCGCTGATTTACCATTCGCTCAAAAACGCTGGTGTGCAGCTAACGGTTTAGAAAACGTTGCGACACTTTCTGATCACCGTGACCTTTCATTCGGCGAAGCTTATGGCTTAGTAATGAAAGAACTTCGTTTACTTGCTCGTGCAGTATTCGTAGTAGATAGCAATGACAAAGTAGTTTACGTAGAATACGTAAGCGAAGGTACAAGCCATCCAAACTATGAAGCAGCATTAGAAGCAGCAAAATCTGCGAAGTAATGTAAAAGAAGACGACCTCTCATTAAAGTTTCACTTTAGAAGAGGTCGTTTTTTCTCATGTATTGTTAACTGAACCAATATATGAGAAAAGACGTTACATCATAAACAACTTGAAGGGGAGCTCTTAAAAAGAGGTCGCTTTTTCTTTTTGGAAAAAATCACTTTGTGGTATGATATAAGTTATGTGTAAAAGAGAGAAGGAGGAATGTACGTGAGTCAGGCAGTAGAAACATTATTTTCTATTTTTGATTCTTCTACGGTAGTTTTACGTAAAGAATTAGATGTAACATATTTAGAGGCGCTTGTAGAAACAGGTGATAACTTGTTTGAGGGAGCGATTTTACAAGAGGAATTATCCGAATCAACAATTGAAAGGTTGAATCGTGAATATAGTACGTTTAATGAAGAAACATATAAAGGGGAAGAAATTCGTAAAGCATTTCAGCTAGCCATTTTAAAAGGAATGAAAGAAGGCGTGCAAGCGAATCATGAAATGACGCCAGATGCAGTTGGAATGTTCGTGAGCTACTTATTCCATAAATTTATGCAAGGTCAAAAAGAAATTACAGTTTTAGACCCTGCAATTGGAACGGGTAACTTAATGACTACAGTGTTTAATAGCGCCAAAGAAGAACTAGCAATGAGTGGATTTGGTGTAGAAGTGGATGAAGTGCTAATTAAACTTGCTTTAGTAAATGCGAATTTACAAAAGCATGCAATCGAATTCTTCCATCAAGATGGACTAGCACCACTTTATATTGATCCAGTTGATGCAGTTGTTTCAGATTTGCCAATTGGTTACTATCCAAATGAAATCGGTGCAAGTGAATATACATTAAAAGCAGATGAAGGAATGTCATATGCGCATCACTTATTTATTGAACAAAGTGTGAAACATACGAAAGAAGGCGGGTATTTATTCTTCTTAGTACCAAACTTCATTTTTGAAAGTGATCAAGCGCCAAAGCTACATGCATTCATTAAAGAAACATGCTTTATTCAAGGATTGTTACAGCTACCTGTTTCCATGTTTAAAAACGAGAAAAATGCAAAAAGTATATTTGTTCTTCAAAAGAAAGGCCAGGATGTAATAATGCCGAAACAGGCACTATTAGTGGAATTACCTAAATTCTCCAACATGAAGGCTATGGAGAACATGATGGAGCAACTAAATACGTGGTTTGCAACACATAAGTAATGCTAGGTATATGTAACAGGGTTGGTAATTAATGTAGTACAGTTGTATATAATATTTAATATTTTTTAATATATACAAGATTTAACTGAATTTTTTTGAAATCTGTAATATATTTTTTTTCTTGGTGTTACAATTTTTTCACTTGAAATATATGTCGTACGATGTTTAAATTAAAATCGTGAGTATAAAATTTACTAATGATGAAACGTTTTCATAATGAGTGAATTTAATTAGATAAAATCGAGCGGTTTGTGGAATGATCCACACAACTACCAAGAGAAAAAGGGGCGAAAGACTAGATGTCAAAAATCATCGCGATTAACGCAGGAAGCTCTTCCTTAAAGTTCCAATTATTTGAAATGCCAAGTGAAACAGTATTAACAAAAGGTTTAGTAGAACGTATCGGTTTAGAAGATAGTGTCTTCACAATTACTGTAAATGGCGAAAAACAAAAAGAAATTACAAACATCCCAGATCATGCAGTAGCAGTTAACATGCTTCTTAAGAAATTAACTGAAAACGGAATCGTAAAATCTCTTGATGAGATTGGCGGTATCGGTCACCGTGTTGTACACGGCGGCGAAAAATTTGCTGATTCTGTTTTAATTAATGATGAAGTATTAGCTGATATCGAAGAATTAAGCGATTTAGCACCACTTCACAACCCAGCAAACCTTGTTGGTATTAAATCATTCCAAGAAGTACTACCAAACGTACCAGCAGTAGCAGTATTCGATACAGCATTCCACCAAACAATGCCGGAATCTGCATTCCTATACAGCTTACCATATGAGTACTATGAGAAATTTGGCATCCGTAAATACGGTTTCCACGGAACTTCTCATAAATACGTAACTGAGCGTGCGGCTGAATTATTAGGTCGTCCACTTGAAAGCTTAAGCCTACTTTCTTGTCACTTAGGTAACGGTGCAAGTATCGCAGCAGTAGAAGGCGGAAAATCTATCGATACTTCTATGGGCTTCACTCCACTTGCTGGTGTAACAATGGGTACACGTTCTGGTAACATTGACCCTGCGTTAATTCCATATATCATGGAAAAAACAGGCCAAACAGTAGAAGAAGTAGTTAATGTATTAAACAAGAAGAGTGGTATGTTAGGTCTTACTGGTTATTCTAGTGACCTACGTGACATCATTTCTAAAGAAGAAGAAGGCGACCACCGTGCGAAAGTAGCACTTGATGTATTCGTAAGCCGTATCCACAAATACATCGGTTCTTACACAGCTCGTATGAAAGGTGTAGACGCAATCATCTTCACAGCTGGTATCGGTGAAAACAGTGCAGTTATTCGTGAGCGCGTATTAGAAGGCCTTGAGTACATGGGCGTATACTTCGACGTGAAACGCAATAACATCTTTGGTGAAGAAGCATTCATCAGCTTCCCACACTCTCCAGTAAAAATTATCGTAATTCCAACTGACGAAGAAGTTATGATTGCTCGTGACGTATTACGTCTTGGAGATATTGGTTAATATATGCATGAAAAAGACGAGATCCTAAAGGATTTCGTCTTTTTTTGTATATATTTTAAAATTCGATCTGGATATAGTATTTTTTCCTTTTGAATAAATGCAGTGAGGGGAATCCATTTTGCATATGAGGCTGTTTGTTCATCTTTTATATTCAGTATTTCCATTTCATATAGTGATGTGTCTAATAAACGCACAGAATATAGTTGAATGATTTCATGATCAATTTCCTCACCCGAATAAAAAATATTTTCTAAGCATCCTAAATAATCGGTAACTTTTATTTCTGTATGAAGTTCTTCTGTAAATTCTCGAATAACGGTATCTGCTGATTTCTCACCAAGTTCAATTGAACCGCCAAGAGGACGATAATATGTTTCGTCGCCTGTACGATATTCTTGTACGAGAAGTCGATCGTGATGTATAGCAATGCCAAAAGCTTTTGCACGTGGGTACATATGTATAATCGCTCCTTATTTGTTTTGTATAGGGACGATTATAATCTAGCTGAATAGAAACTGGTACCATTTATTCGGATAGGTTGTTGCGACTTCTTAGGTTGTAAATAAAGAACATGCCATGTACAAGCATATTTGCAAATATGATACAATAGAAAAAAATCGAACGAGGTGGTTGTTGCGATGCGATCGAAGCGAGAACAAGCCATTTTAGAAAATATAAAAGAGTGGGAAGGGCAATTAGTAGAGCAAGAAGCGACCGATTTTCAAAAGATGTTTGATAAGTGGTTGCATACTACAGTTGCAAAACTACCTGAGAAAAAACGAAAAGACTTTTTTACGAAAGCAGATGGATGGCTCTTTCATTTGCATGCACTTATTCAAAGTTCACAATCACAGTTAGATGCACGTAATCGTATTTTAGGAACGTCGAGATTATTTGATGAATCCATTGAGCAACTTGAAGATTTGAAGGCGTTATCTATTGATCAATTAACATACATAGCAGAGCAGCAAACAGCACGTCATCGTCTATATTCATTCGTACAAGGTGGAGCAACAGGTGCTGGCGGTCTATTATTATTAACGGCTGATTTTCCGGTTATGATTGCATTAAATGTGAAGGCTGTACAACTTATTGCGACATCATTTGGGCATGATGTGAACAAGCCGTATGAAATGATGCTTGCGTTAAAGGTATTCCATGCAGCATTATTGCCGGCGAGACTTCAGCAATATGCATGGTACAATTTACTGAGAGAACTTGAGCAAGAAGATTCATTCTTTTATGAAGGAGACGAAGAGGTGTTAAAGCCAGCTTCTACTGAGGTTGTGTTAAAACAAATTTTGAAGACATTTTCGATTTATGCTCTTCGTCGCAAATTATTCCAAGGCATTCCTGTACTTGGAATGGCAATTGGATCTACAGTGAACTATCGCTTAACGAGGAATGTTACTGAATTTGCAAATAAGTTTTATCAAGTACGCTACATACTAGAAAAAGAAAAGAGAGCATGAAAAAAAGCGAGAGGCCGAAGCCTTTCGCTTTTTAGTTTGTCGCATGTTTTTTGGACATTGGAATAGAAACGGGTTGCTTTGCTGCTTTCTTTTCTGTTTTTGGATAGTAAATTAAATCCAATGTTTTTGCCTGTACGGCAATCGAAAGAATAGTAAAAGCAATTTCTGTCCAATTTAAATAATATAATGAAAGCGCAAGAACAATCGCGTCAAAGACGAAGAAAATTTGCCCAATTGTAAACCGAGTTCGTTTACTTAATATAATTGTTAAAATATCGTCTCCACCGGTTGCACCGCCAAATCGCAATATAAAACCGAGTCCAATACCAGCTAACGCACCGCCAACTACTGCAGCTACAAATAAATTATTTGATAAATCTACCGTAAAAGGAGAATAATTTTCCATAAGGGAATAAAATACTCCGAATGAAAGTGAACCTAAGAATGAATAGCCAACCATTTTTCTACCTAAAAATGAAGCACATAGTAAAATAATAGGGATATCCATTACTACAGTTGAAATAGATGGTGAAATATCATAAAAATTTTGGATAAATAGTGCAATACCTACAAAGCCACCTTCTGTTAAGTGGTTTTGGAAGTGAATGTGATATAGCGCTGCTGCTAAAATAAATGAACCGATTAAAACCATAAAAACTTCTTTAATAATTTGTCGACTTTGGATGTTCCTCATCGTTATTCCTTCTTTCCGTAGTTAGTAGTCCTTTTGGTGTTGTAAACTAACTACGAGCTCACATGTAGCTTTCAGTTAGTTTACGTAAAACTAACTACGCTATATGTCGCTGAAGAAATAACGAATAATCCTCTCGTCCATCAATTCTCCCTACCTTCGTTTTAGTTTAAGTCTTAAAGCGACTAAACAAAACGTGGAGTAGAATTCTTCATTTAGCAATCCTGCTCTTCTTTGTTTTGTTTAGCTAGTAACAATTAAGTCCTAAACAAAACGCTATGTGTAAGAAGAGTCTTTTTTTTGCCAAATTATCCTTCGGGCAATCATAATTTCCCCACTCTCGTATTTTTTTCGCTAGACTAAAGTATCTGAGCTGAAAAATACGCTACGTGTATGATTCGTCAATACGATGCCACATGCTCCTTCGAGCGATCATGATATCAAAATCCCTTCCTTCAAGATTTATATTATTATATCATACTTTCAAAAAATGTATGCTGATGGAAACCGACAATAACCGGAGGGAATCTACAAAAATTGTTATGTTTAAATATTTTTGTAGAAAAGCCTAAGTTATTTTGCAGGACTGGACAGTTTTTAGAAGTTTGTCCAATAAGTAAGAAAAGATAGCTGTTTATTCAGTTGTATTTTTTTCGTCACTTTTATCTTTAAAAAATGCATCCCAACTAATAACACTTAAAAAAGTTAAAGCGATAATAATGAAAGCTCGCATACATTAAAGGCCTCCTTTCATTCATAAATACGTTTCATTAGTATATGAACGAGATGATTTGTGATGTGTCATTTTTTACAAGGATTACTTGTTGTGAGATTATATTAATATAAATAGATAAAAGGGGATGATGAATCATGTTCAAAGATATGTTCAAGAGAAAGGAATTAGTATGTGCAATTTGCGAGAAAAAGATTCAATATGAAGAAGAACTTGTTGCTTTTGTGAAGTTGCCGAAAGAAAGAAGTATATTAGTAGGCCCGTTTGATGTATGTTTAGCAAAAACGGCGCAAGAAATATATTGCAAAGCTTGTTACGATAAAAAAGCATGACCCAAAGTAAATGAGGGGCATGCTTTTTTCATTGGTGTGCTTTTCCCTCAGATACGTTTTGCGTTAGACGATACCAAAGCCAAAGATCGTTAATAATTGAAGCGAGGTCGGCAATTTCTGAATTAAGCCTACAGGAAATTTCGAAATTATCTTCGTTATTTAAACAATGTTGTTTTTGATTAATATGATGTTCAAGCTCTTGTATACGATCAGGTATTTTTCCGCGAATTTGCTCCCATTTTAATAAAATAGAATGCTGCGCTTGTTCAGAGATGTCTTCCCATTTTTCTTGTATGTTCGGCACTTCAATTCCTAGATGCTCATTGTATATAAAATACTTTTTCATAGACACCCCTCCAGTTTCCTGCCTCTATTTTACATAAAAAAAGAAAGAAGTTCGACGGAATTGTTTGAAAAAAATTATAAATTCCCCTTGATTCATTTTATGAAAGGTGATAAAGTTTGGATTATTATAAGGAAAGATGAATATTTATTCTTTAGGGGGATGCAAAATGGAGAAGAAAAAAGTTGTATTAGCATATTCCGGAGGTCTTGATACTTCCGTTGCAATTAAATGGTTACAAGAGAAGGATTATGATATTATCGCGCTTTGCTTAGATCTAGGGGAAGGTAAAGACTTAGCGTTTGTAAAAGAAAAAGCACTTTCAGTAGGAGCAATTAAATCATATATGATTGATGTTCAAGAAGAATATGCGAATGAATATGCATTGATAGCGATGCAAGCTCACACGTTATACGAAGGGAAATATCCTCTTGTCTCTGCATTATCTCGTCCGCTTATTGCGAAAAAATTAGTAGAAATTGCAGAACAAGAAGGCGCAACGGCAGTTGCACATGGATGTACAGGGAAAGGGAATGACCAAGTTCGTTTTGAAGTTTCTATTCAAGCGTTGAATCCATATTTAGAAGTTATTGCGCCTGTACGTGAATGGAAATGGTCACGTGAAGAAGAAATTGCATATGCAAAAGAAAATGATATACCGATTCCAATTAATTTAGATAGCCCGTTTTCAATCGATCAAAACTTATGGGGACGCAGCAACGAATGTGGAATTTTAGAAGATCCATGGGCAGCGCCGCCAGAAGATGCATACGAGATGACATTAGCATTAGAAGATACACCGAATAAACCAGAGTTTGTAGAAATCGGATTTGAAGCAGGAGTACCGACGACTTTAAACGGCACTGCATATTCACTTTCAGAATTAATTAAAACGTTAAATGCCCTAGCTGGAAAACATGGTGTTGGACGTATCGATCATGTAGAAAATCGCCTTGTCGGTATTAAATCTCGTGAAGTGTACGAATGCCCAGCGGCAATGACATTAATAACAGCGCATAAAGAACTTGAAGATTTAACACTTGTGAAAGAGGTCGCTCATTTCAAACCGATGATTGAGCAAAAACTAACAGAATTAATTTATAACGGTTTATGGTTCTCACCTTTAAAACAAGCACTCAATGCTTTCTTACAAGAAACGCAAAAAAATGTAACAGGTACAGTACGTGTGAAATTATTTAAAGGTCATGCGATTGTAGAAGGACGTAAATCTGAGTACTCTTTATATGATGAAAAACTTGCAACGTATACTGCCCAGGATGAATTTAATCATGATGCAGCAGTTGGTTTCATTTCATTATTCGGTTTACCTACAAAAGTATACAGCCAAGTGAATCAGAAGAAGGTGGAAGCGTGAGCAAACTTTGGGGCGGACGTTTTACAGAAGAAGCGGAAGCGTGGGTAGAAGAATTCGGAGCTTCTATTTCCTTTGATAAGCAATTGGTTAGCCAAGATATAAAAGGGAGTATTGCACACGTTACGATGTTAGCAAAGCAAGGCATCGTTACGAAAGAGGAAGCAGAGAAAATCAAGATAGGGCTTCAATATTTATTAGAAGAAGCGAAAAAGAATAAAATTCATTTCTCGGTAGAAGCTGAGGATATTCACTTAAACATTGAAAAAATGTTAATTGAAAGAATCGGTGAAGTAGGAGGGAAACTTCATACAGGCCGAAGCCGTAATGATCAAGTAGCGACAGATATGCACTTGTATTTAAAAGAAAAAGTAGAAGATATTATAAAAGCTACAAAACAATTGCAAACTGTTCTTGTTCATCAAGCGGAAAATAACATTGAAACCATTATGCCTGGTTATACGCACTTGCAGCGCGCACAGCCTATATCGTTTGCTCATCATATCCTGGCCTACTTTTGGATGTTAGAGCGTGATGTGAATCGTTATGAAGATTCGTTAAAGCGTATTAACATTTCACCATTAGGAGCAGGAGCGCTAGCTGGTACAACATTCCCGATTGACCGAGAATATAGTGCGGAGCTTCTTGGATTTAATGGAATCTATGAAAATAGTTTAGATGCGGTAAGCGATCGTGATTTCATACTGGAGTTTTTAAGTAACTCATCTATGCTTATGATGCACTTATCACGCTTTTGCGAAGAACTTATTTTATGGAGTAGTCAAGAATTTCAATTTATTGAAATGAGCGATCAATACGCAACTGGAAGCAGTATTATGCCGCAAAAGAAAAATCCGGATATGGCGGAACTTATTCGTGGTAAAACGGGCAGAGTATACGGTAATTTATTCAGTTTACTTACAGTAATGAAAGGATTACCACTCGCTTACAATAAGGACTTACAAGAAGATAAAGAAGGAATGTTTGATACAGTAAAAACAGTAGAAGGGTGCCTTCATATTATGGCAGGCATGCTAGAAACGATGACTGTAAACAAAGAAAAAATGGGGCAAGCTGTGACGCAAGATTTTTCTAACGCAACAGAAATTGCTGATTACTTAGCAAATAAAGGACTACCATTCCGTCAAGCTCATGAAATTGTTGGGAAGTTAGTTCTACATTGCACACAAAAAGGAATTTATTTATTAGATGTGCCACTTGAAACATATAAAGAGATGAGTTCGTTATTTGAAGAAGATTTGTATGAGGTTCTGTCACCTTATGCTGCTGTAAAGCGCCGTAATAGTGCTGGCGGAACAGGGTTTGAACAAATCAAAAACGCTTTGGAGAAGGCGAAGGGGTTAGCCATAGAGTTTGTTGGAAGTTAAATGATGTATGATATAGAAGGTAAGGTGCTTTTAAAAAAGTACCTTACCTTTTTGTATTTAGACTTTTAGGTATGTATCTATCATTTCATAATTGTTTTTCATAATCATAAAATGATGCTTCTCGTGAATCGCTAAAAGCTCGATAGATTGAATAAGGTTAGGGTAGTGAGCAATGGGATCTAAAAATACGATATGTCCTGCAATATTTTCTTCTATATTTTGAACTAGTTTTTTTATTTCATCCGTTTCACGTGAAAGTAATTCTTCTAATTCTATTGCACTCATAGAATAATAGATTTTTTTTGAAGGGATTAAAATCCAAGGGGCTTTCATGCCTCTGCCGTGTTTTTCTTTATATTCGGCATAAATGTCATGTATGTCAGTTGCAAATGGGGCGTTTTTTCTTAGCTTGGCATAAGGGATAAGAGTGAAAGAGAATTTAATCGCTACTTTTAGCATCCTTGCAATTAAATATAAATGATAAAAGTGTTCACCAATAGACCATTTTCCATCCTCTTTCCTGTACCATAGTTGTTCGTGTGAAAGTGAATGAAGCTTAGGAAGGAACTGGTTTCTTTGCACATGTAATGTGTGAAAATGTTTTGAGATATTTTCGGATTTCATATTTTGGTATCCTCCATCCTTTTTCCTAATTATAACATTTTTCGCATGAATTTAATTAAGCCTAGAACAATATGTTCTAGGCTTAAAGTTTCATCGATTAATCATACTTATGTCGACCTTCCGTAATTCGAATATACTCAATATCCATCAAATCTCTAAGTAATGCACCATTACTTACTTCCACACCATGTTTCTCTTTAAAATGTGTGCGGATCGTATCTAACATTTCGATTTCTTTCCCATTCACATCTAAAATAATACGTTCATAATCATCCATGTAGCACCCTCCTTTTCTAAACACATATATTTTGTCCGTCTATTACTAAAAAATGTATGTTAGTGTAATGTTAGAAAATAAGAAAGGAATGGAAAATGAGACGTATTTATTTTGTAGGGTTAATTTTGTATACGCTAATTGTATTACACGTTGCATTCCCAAAAATATTTACATTTGAGAATGTAAAAACAATACATATAGCAATATCTATCTTTACTTTATTTGTAGTAGATTGCTGTATTTCTGTATGGCTTTCTAGAAAAAAGAAAGTACAAGAAGTAAAAGATAAAAAAGAAATAGAACGGAAAAAGAGAAAACGTTCATTTTGGATGACAACGTATTGTTTTTCTTTAGTGATTGCTGCTGCATTTTTTAGTGAGCATATTCCACTAGAAAGATTGGATATTGAATTTTGGGCAATTGTATTTGCATGTTATTTTTTCATGCACTTTCTTCCTTATATGAAAGAAAAGCGAGGAGAAGAGGAAGATCCTATTGAAGAAGAAGCGAGAGAACAAGAGCATAAGAGAATAGAAGAGGAAATAAAGAAACTTGGGGAACAAAAGTGGTATTTAAAATCTAAAATCATATATGTTATTTGTTTTATTACGCCGCCAATTGGTTATTTGTATGTTTTCTTGCTTCGCAAAAAAATGACAGAAGATGCAAAGCAAACGTACTTAACGGTTGCGACGTTAATGATGGCGCTATGGTCTTTGAAGTTCCTTCCGCCTTATGTGTTTGCAGTTGTCATTGTTGTTGTAGCTTGTTTCGTATTTGTAGTGAAATATGTGAAATGAAAAACACCAAGCCCATGTGGACTTGGTGTTTTTTTATTATAAATTAAAGATCACCTTGCTCCTCATCACCACGAACAACAAGGACATCGCATTTCGCATAGCGAATAATATGTTCAGAGACGCTACCAATTAGGAAACGCTCAACAGCATTTAAACCAGTTGCACCACACATAATTAAGTCTACTTTATTGTTTGGAGCAATTTCTTTTGAAATTTTAGATTTAGGATTACCGAATTCTAATACAGTTTCAATGTTTTCAAGGCCAGCTTCAAGCGCAGTTTTTTTGTAGTCTTCTAATAAGTCTTCTGCAAATAGATTTGCACGTTCAGCAATTGCTCGGCTATAGGCCTCTACTGCTGAGTATGCTTTTACATCAACGATATGAGCAATTGTTAATGTTGCATTGTTTCGTTTTGCGACTTGAATTGCCTTTTTAAAGGCTTTTTCTGCTTCTTTAGAACCGTCCACCGCGATTAAAATATTTGTATATGTATTATTCATAGTAAATTCCTCCCAATCATTTTTATAACTGTTTACAACTTAATTATAAAACAAATTATGGTAATGTGCCTGTTAAAACGTTACAGAATTTTGAAAACTTTGTTTCAATTCATTTTAGTTGTAATTGGAGCGAGAACTTGTTACATATGAAGTATGGCAATTTAAAAGGAGGCAGTTTTGTGAGACATGCGCTCATTACAGCCGGTACGAAAGGTTTAGGAAAGAAAGTAACAGAAAAGTTATTGGCTAAAGGGTATTCAGTAACAGTAACGTATCATAGCGATATAACTGCTATGGAAACAATGAAAGAAACATATAAAAATATGGAAGAACGTCTACAGTTCGTGCAAGCTGATGTCACGAAAAAGGAAGATTTACATAAAATAGTAGAAGAAGCGATGAGCCGTTTTGGCAAAATTGACTTTTTAATTAATAATGCTGGTCCTTACGTATTTGAAAGGAAAAAATTAGTCGATTACGAAGAAGACGAATGGAATGAAATGATCCAGGGTAATTTAACAGCGGTGTTTCATTTATTAAAACTTGTCGTACCGATTATGAGAAACCAGCAATTTGGCCGTATTATTAACTATGGATTTCAAGGGGCAGATAGCGCACCTGGATGGATTTATCGTTCAGCCTTTGCGGCTGCGAAAGTAGGACTTGTTTCATTAACGAAAACAGTAGCTTACGAAGAGGCGGAATATGGTATTACTGCGAATATGGTTTGCCCTGGTGATATAATTGGTGAAATGAAAGAAGCAACGATTGAAGAAGCACGAAATCTGAAAGGTAGTAACACACCAATTGGTAGATCTGGAACAGGCGAAGATATCGCAAGAACCATTTCGTTTTTATGTGAAGAAGATTCCGATATGATTACTGGTACGATTATTGAAGTAACCGGCGCTGTTGATGTTATTCATAGACATCGATAGAATTAAATAAAGTGAAGTTTCGAATAATTGGGCAGTTTATCCTTTATACTGAGAGGTACGGATAATACTGTCCTTTAATGTAAGATTAAATCTATCGGAAAACTCGTATTATCTTTTTGTCAAATATTGAGATATTATGTTAGAATATAAGAGCGTAGAAAGCGCTTTAAAAAATGATTCAGGGGTCATTTCATAACTCAAGGGGGAACTAATAATGCGTATCGGTATTCCAACAGAAATTAAAAACAATGAAAACCGCGTGGCAATGACGCCAGCGGGAGCTGTACATTTAGTGCAAAATGGTCATGAAGTTTTTGTTCAAAAAGGATCAGGTGTAGGATCAGGCTTTACAGATGAAGAATACGTACAAGCTGGTGCGAAACTTGTTGAAACTGCTGAAGAAGCATGGAATCAAGATATGGTTATGAAGGTAAAAGAGCCAGTTGCAAGTGAATACGGTTATTTCCGTGAAGGTTTAATTTTATTCACATATTTACACTTAGCTCCAGAGCCAGAATTAACAAAAGCATTAATTGATAACAAAGTGGTATCAATTGCATACGAAACAGTACAATTAGACAATCGTTCTTTACCATTACTTGCACCAATGAGTGAAGTTGCAGGTCGTATGTCTGCGCAAATCGGTGCACAGTTCCTTGAGAAAAACAAAGGCGGAAAAGGTATTTTACTTGCAGGTGTTCCAGGGGTTAAACGCGGTAAAGTAACAATTATCGGCGGTGGTCAAGCTGGTACAAACGCAGCGAAAATTGCAGTAGGTTTAGGTGCAGATGTAACAATCATCGACTTAAGTGCAGAACGTCTTCGTCAATTAGATGATATTTTTGGAAACCAAGTAAAAACGTTAATGTCTAACCCGTACAACATTGCAGAAGCTGTAAGAGAATCTGATCTTGTAATCGGTGCGGTATTAATCCCAGGTGCAAAAGCGCCAAAACTTGTAACAGAAGAAATGATTCAATCAATGGAACCAGGTTCTGTCGTTGTAGATATTGCGATTGACCAAGGTGGTATTTTCGAAACAACTGACCGTATTACAACTCATGACAACCCAACTTATGAGAAACATGGTGTTGTTCACTATGCAGTTGCAAATATGCCAGGTGCGGTTCCACGTACATCAACTCTTGCATTAACAAACGTAACAGTACCATATGCAGTACAAATTGCTAACAAAGGCTACAAAGAAGCTTGCCTAGGCAACGCTGCATTATTAAAAGGTATTAACACATTAGATGGCTATGTAACATTCGAAGCAGTTGCAGAAGCGCACGGCTTACAATACGCTGATGCAAAAGAGCTTCTTGAAAAAGCTCCTGCTTTATCATAATAGAAATAAAATAAAGACCTTTCCTTTGTAGGAAGGGTCTTTTTGTTTAAACTAATTATCTAATTTCTTCACAATTTTCAAGCCGAACATCATTGTGAAGAAAAGAATTCCAAACAAGTAATACAGGGCATACTCTACTCGTATCGTCGAATTTTCGTTAGTGATATATAAAACAAATAGTATCGCAGAGCCAATTAAATGAGAAAGACCGAAAATTTGCGCCATAAATTTTAAGCCCATTTTTTCAATTCTTTCATCTGTCTCAGGTAATGGGTATTTCTCGGACTCTTTCTTTTTGTTCTTAAAGAATATTCGTTTCACTACAAATAGTACCAAGGCTAAGAGTATGTATACGCCAGCGAATAGAAGGATGGAACGAATCTTTTCTTCATCACTACTATTGAAATAAAGAAAAGTCAATCCTAACACTAAAATGGTAAGATGTGAAATGAATTCTTGATTAAAAGTATTTTTCATTCTTTTTCCTCCCCAGTTTTATCTAATTGAAATAAATCTTCTACTTTACAGTTGAAAAACTCACATAATTTCAATGCTAATTCTAAACTTGGGTTGTATTTATTCTTCTCGATAGCGATGAGGGATTGTCTAGTGATTTGAACAGAGGAGGCTAATTGCTCTTGGGTGATGTCTCTAACGACGCGGAATTGTTTCACCTTATTTTTAATCAAATGCACAAAGTCTCCTTTTTGTAAATTTGTTACATTTATAATATCCATTTATAGGTAAAAAGTAAATAAAACTTTACAAAAAGTAAATAAAACTTTACGAGAAATATAGCTTGTTATAATGTTATTTTTTGTGATAATTTGGAATTAAATGAAAAATGAAAGTTGAAAGAGGAGATTCAATGGGAAGCCAAAGAAGGAAGAAAAAGCAAGCTAAGAGACAAAAGTATATAAAGAAAAAACAGGAACAGAACATACCCATTTCAAAAAAAATAGTCCGTATTATAGAAAAAACATTTAGGTATATTTGCATGGTTCTGTATGTAATTTTGTGTGGTTATTCATTCGAGCTATTTTATAGTTTTGGGATAACCTCAAATATTATTGAGAGTATTTTAGGATTTATACTTGTCGCAATAGAATTAGTCTTATTCTTTATATGGTTTGATAAAGTGTGGCCTAGTCATGAAAGCAGTAAAGATAGAAAAAGGAGCAAAAAATCTTCATACGCTTCAAGCTCATCAAGTGGATTTGGTGACTACAGTAGCAACGATTGTAGCAGCTCAAGTGATGGTGGAGGAGATTGCGGAGGTGGCGGTGGAGACTAAATTAGTTTTTTTAGAAGAACGACTAATGAAAGGATGGGACGAAATATGGAAACTGTGAATTTAATAGAATTAACAAAGGATATTCAAGAACAACATAAAAACTTTGTCGTTTCAAATGTAAACAGTCATTGCTTACGAATCGCCGTATTTACTGGTGAATATGATTGGCACTATCATTTTAATTCGGATGAATTATTTATTGTGTTAGAGGGAGAATTACTTATTGATTTTGAAGATGGAGAAACAGCGGTTTTAAAGCCGAATGATTCTATCTTAATTCCGGCTTGTACGATTCATAGAACGAGAGCATTAAAGAGAACGGTAAATCTTTGTTTTGAAAATATAGAGGCTGATACGATTAAGGTGGAGCAAGTATGAAAAAATTATCTGTAGCCGAGTATAGAAAAATCTTTCCGATTTTAGAAAGTCATACAAAAACGACGACGTTTGCTTATGCGGTATGTGATCAAATGATAGATGGTGAGGTTTTTGCAAACGAGAAGTTAACAGCAGGACTAATTAGTACAGCTAATGGCATTTATTATGTATTTGGTAATACGCAAGATGAAAGTTATAACGAAGATTTATTTTCTTATATAAAAATGAGCATTGAAAAAACAGAAAAACGATTTACACTCTGCACTTCTAGCGAAGAATGGGAAATGATGATTGAAGAGCGTTTTAGTAATGCACTTCGGAACATACCACGAATGAAATTTCAAAGAGTAACCTTTGAAGAGAGAAAACGAGATTGTAATAAAAGTACATATGAAGTGAAGCGTATCGATAGAAAAGATATAGCACAAAGCAATGAATTTACAGAGGAATATTATAAAGAATATTGGGGATCAATTGAAGCGTTTTTGAATGATGGTTTTGGATTTTGCATAGAACAAGAGGGAATGATTGTAGCGGAATGTGTTTCGATATTTAGCGGGAACGGATTTGCTGAAATTGATATTGCGACGCATAAATCATATCAAGGGAAAGGATTAGCCCAAGCTGTTGCAACACGGTTCATTGAATATTGCATGAAAAATGATATTACACCGTGCTGGGATTGTTATGTAGACAATATTCCTTCGCAAAAATTAGCTAGTAAATTAAATTTTTATAATCCAATAGAATATAGATTGTTTGTACGGAAGAGAACGGGGGAATAAAAATGAATGTAGAATTATCGAGATTTAAAGTGAAGCCTGGTAAAAGTCATCGAGTAGATGAATGGATGCAGCTTCTTAATGACAATATGAAAGAAGTGCTTTTGACATTAAACGACGAAAAGATGTATGTAGAGACAATTTTCCGGGAAATAAGAGATGGAGAAGAGTACTTATATTGGTATTCTGTGCAAGGAGAAGCCGGGGCTCTTGTCGAAAATTCTCATCATGAAATTGATAAAAAGCATTTAGCGTTTTGGTATGAATGTATTGATGAGGAAGCACCGTCTGTTGATATGAAAACAGAAGTTGTTATGATTCAAGATGTTGTGAAGAAAGCAATGAAATAATAGAATAGTATTTTAAAGAGAAGCGATCCCCTTTTTTCTGCTCCATGCCAAGTTAAAACAGAGATAGAAATTGGGTCCGAAGTTTATTTGTTATGCAAAGTGGTAATTTATATGAAAAAAATAAAATAGATTTATATGAGAAGTGCATCAAATTGGGTGTGATTTTTTATGTGCAGAAACTTTTTTTAGAAAAGAAACTCTTATGTAGGATTAAAAGATCCTAAAAGTGGCGCACTATTAAGCGCCGTAATGGCTATAAACATTTTTAGGTTTGAAGGAAGCTATGCAAAAGTAAATGAAGATATTAAAAACGATTTAACAAGAAGCTCAAAAGAGTTCCTGTACCAAATAAAGTATTTAGCAAAAAATAGTGAATGTATACGAAGTGATTATTTTGAACAACACTATAAAGAAATAAAAAACACAAAACCAAAAGACTTACCAATATACGGTGTAGTCGTAACTGGAAAAACAGAGAATTTACAAAGTTTACAAGGTGCACCATATATTAAGGCGGCTGTTAGAGGTGTAACAGTTGAGAAATATTGATCACAATACATTAATGTGAATAATCTGAAAATTTATGTTATAATATGGGAAAAGGAGGCTTATATGAGGCAAATACATGGAGCAATTTATATTTACATAACAATGTTTTTCGTAGGAGCATCTTATGGTTTAGGGCATGTGTATTCGCATCCTGTATTAACCTTTTTGAGCGGAGCATGTATGGTGATTGCGTTTCTTGTCCACCTTTTCTCAGTTTGGATCGTGAAATTTCAAATAAATATTAGTGAAATAGAAGAAGGCACTTTTTGAGTGGCCTTCTTTTTTAGTAATAATATTTATGAAGTTCTTGTAGTGATTTTTCAATTTCACGTTCAGTTTTTTTACATATAGACATTGTACGTAATTTGAAAAATAAGCTGCGCAAGAAAGATTTTATATTTCCGTATAGAAATTCGTACGATTTAATATGTAGTGTTGGTTTTTGAACTTGTAATTGAGCTACTAAATTATGAAGGGCTAATATGAGTACCTCTTCCTCTAGACCATTTTGTAGCATTGCGACAATCGGATAAACGATACGCTCATCTTCTTCATATTTGTAATAGATGGAATGGACACAAATTTTGTTTAATAAAGTTTGTAGTATTTCTTCATGATGTAAAGTTTCCAGTTTAGGATTATTAACAAGCGCTTCAAATGTATCTGAAGCATGAGCGACACTATGTGCCCAGCCACGTTCTTGGACATAGCCTCGTAAGTCATGCTCTTTGTTCATATATAGAATTAATTTATCTTTTACATTTGAAATATCAGTCTGTGATAAGAAATTATGATTTGTATCCGCATCTATAATGAGGGCGATTAATAATGTTGTAAATGCACGGGTAAATACAGCGTCATCGTCATCTGTATGAATTTTATAGAATAAATAGTTTTCACTGATGCTTTCTGATAATAGTTTCTGTAAGTGGGTGTGTGAAATATAGTCCTTCTTGATTAGATGATAAAAAGTAGAGTAAATGAGTTTGTCTCTTAAATAGCTATCGGTAACACCGATATGTTGAAGCATACTGGAACTTAAGGAATCAATATGAATTGTGTTAGCCATTATGTAATTATTAGTACGAATTTCTTCTAACTGTTGTTGTAACATATAAATCCTCCTTATTTAGAAAATTCTGTATATTAATAGTATAATGAGAGGAAGGAATAGACAAGAAATAAGTGCTTTTGAATGGAGAGTCCTTATGAAGAGAGCATTATTCTTTTTTATTAGTATTTTCTTTTTAGGAAGTTGTTCGAATTCGTATGTTACTTTTTCTGGAGAGAGCAAAAATCGGACGGGGCAATATAAAGGGTATGTCATATTAAGAAATGACACGGTGTTTTTTGTCGGTGATAAAACGTTTGAAACAAAAGTAGAGTTGCAAAATTATATGGAACAACAAATGAATAAAGAGCATCCATCAGATACAGTCTTGAGCTTTAAGGATAAAAACGCATATGATCAATTAAAAACAGGGGATAAAATAAATGTATGGTCTTCTCAAATACTTGAAAGCTACCCAGCAAAAATGATTGTAGAGAAATTTGAAATAGTAGAGAAGATAGAAAAAAGGTAGCGATCACGCTACCTTTTTTATCCCGCTATTTGTGGGCAGTAAGACTCCCACCTCAAAATTCGGCTGGAGCAAAGAAGTTAGGTGGGAGTCTTACTGCCCGTAAACGCCCGATTGGTGAAGGCTAATAATCAGTGGGGGATGAACAAAACCCCCACTGATTAAAGTTTCACTTTATTATTTCACAAATTGTAATTCTTTCGGGAACTTCGTTAAAATTTCTGATCCGTCTTTTGTGATGTAAATATCATCTTCAATACGAACGCCGCCTACGTTTGGTACGTAAATACCTGGTTCGATTGTGAAGACCATGCCTTCTCTTAATAGAGACTCGTTGCCTTCTTTTACATCTGGATATTCGTGTACGCTAATTCCAAGTCCGTGACCAAGGCGGTGTGGGAAGAAGTCTCCGTAACCTGCATCTGCGATAACAGAGCGAGCAGCGTTGTCAATTGCACCAAATGTAACGCCTGGTTTACATGCTTCAACTGCTTGTAGTTGTCCAGCAAGTACAGTGTTGTAAATGCGAGTTTGTTCTTCAGAAATATCACCAAATGCTACTGTACGTGTAATGTCAGAGCAATAACCTTCAATGATTACACCTAAATCAAATAGTACGAAATCGCCGCGTTTCATTTTGTTTGCACCTGGAATACCGTGTGGAAGAGCAGAGTTTGCACCTGCTAATACCATCGTATCAAATGACATTTTATGGATGCCTTTTGTTTTTAATTCATGCTCAATAATTGCTAATACTTCTAGCTCACTACGATTTTCTTTAATTGCATTTATACCAACTTCAACAGCATAGTCTGCCATTTTAGCTGCTTCACGTAAAATAGAAAGTTCTTTTTCATCTTTAATTAAGCGAAGCTCGCGAACTTTCTCTTCAGCTGATTTGAAAGCTGCATTTGGGAATAATTTTGTTAATTCTTCGTAACGTTCTACGTTTAAATGTTCTTTTTCAATTGCAACTGCATTTGCATCAATACCACGATCTTTAATTGCTTTTGCAATCATATCCCATGGTCTGTCAGTATCAGTAAATCCGATAATTTCATGTGCCCAGCCAGCGTTACGCGCTTGACCTTCTTCCATTTTAGGACAAATTAAAATAGGTTCTTTTTCTTGGAATACAAACATACCAAGTAGTCTTTCATGCGGTTCACAGTGGAAGTTTGTCATGTAGAAAACGTTCGGTGTAGAAGTTAAGAACGCAGCTTCTACGTTTTTTTCTTTTAGCCATTGCATTAAATTTTCTAATCTAGCATTCATCGATTGGCACCCCCGAGATATTTAATTACAAATATAACTTTACATCGGATGAAAGCGTTATGACAAGTAAATAGATGTTAGAAAAGACAGGTAATTGAGAAATCATGTAGAATAAAAAGTGAGAATGTGAATAGGGGAGGAATGTAATGATGAAAGTATCTTATCACGGGCATTCAGTTGTAAAGATTGAAACGAATGGAAAAGTTATTTTAATTGATCCGTTTTTAACAGGAAATCCGAAAACAGATTTAAAGGCTGAAGATGTAAAAGTTGATGCGATTATTTTATCGCACGGACACGGTGATCATGTTGGGGATACAGTAGCGTTAGCAAAGAAAAATAATGCGGTCGTTGTGGCACCATTTGAATTAGCGACATTTTTAGGCTGGCAAGGTGTAAATACACATCCAATGCATATTGGGGGTTCACATGAATTTGACTTTGGTAAAGTGAAATTCACACAAGCATTCCACGGATCTAGTTATATTGATGAAGAAAATAAGACGATTACATATACAGGTATGCCAGCTGGTATTTTGTTTACGGCAGAGGAGAAAACGGTATATCATGCAGGAGATACTGCGTTATTCTCTGATATGAAGTTAATTGGAGAACTTAATAATATTGATGTAGCATTTTTACCAATTGGTGATAATTTCACAATGGGGCCAGAAGATGCTGTTCTAGCTGCAAAATGGATTGGTGCGAAAACGGTTGTACCGATGCATTACAATACGTTCCCAGTTATCGAACAAGATCCATATCAATTTGTAGGAAGGCTACAAAATTGTACAGGGAAAGTATTAGAAGCTGGAGAAAGTATTACACTATAAAAAAGAAACCCTTCATTTGAAATGACAAGTGAAGGGTTTTTTATGTGTGTAGTACAGTTTTTAAAGCCTGTATTTGTTTAGCTGATTCTTCTCGTTTTGTACGTGGCTGTTCAGGTGTTTCATTCAATTCCATCGCAACTTTTTTCCCATCTACGAAAGCTAAAAACACAGCACCTATAACCTCTAAAAACTTTTTCATAATGTATTCGCTCCTTTGTTTCATTTCTTGTCTTAATTGTATATTGAAGCGTGTGGACAAACTATCGAACGAGATGACAATACCATTACATTGTTGTAATAGAATGACTGGTGTAATGTAAGGAGCATTTTGTTATAAAAAAAATAGTACAGACATACAAAGAGAGAGTGTAACAGTTTTGGAAATATAGTATACTGAAAATACAACACATGAAGAATTTAGGGAAAAGAAAGTATGGTGAAACCATTTGGCTACCAAACATAATCAAATTTTAGAACATATTAATAGCCTGCCAGTAGGGCATAAAATTTCTGTGCGGCAAATTGCGAAAGATTTAAGTGTAAGTGAAGGGACCGCTTACCGTGCAATTAAAGATGCAGAAAATAAAGGGTATGTTAGTACAATTGAACGTGTCGGAACAATTCGAATTGAGCAAAAGAAGAAAGAGAATATCGAAAAACTGACATATGCAGAAGTCGTTAACATTGTCGATGGCCAAGTACTTGGGGGCAGAGAAGGACTACATAAAACGTTAAATAAATTCGTTATTGGGGCTATGAAATTAGAAGCGATGATGCGCTATACAGAAGCGGGGAACTTACTTATTATCGGTAACCGTACGAACGCACATCAATTAGCATTAGAAACAGGGGCTGCTGTATTAATTACAGGTGGATTTGATACAGAAGAGCATGTGAAAAAGTTAGCAGATGAATTGAAATTGCCAATTATTTCGAGTAGTTATGATACATTTACGGTCGCAACGTTAATTAACCGTGCAATTTATGATCAACTTATTAAGAAAGAAATTGTACTAGTTGAAGATATTTTAACACCAATTGAAGAAACACTATATTTAAAGCCTAGTGACATAGTGCAGAAATGGCATGAGTACAATGAAGAGACGATGCATGGACGTTATCCAATTGTGGATGAAAATAAAAAGGTGTTAGGTATCGTAACCTCGAAAGATATGATTGGTGTTGCGAAAGAAACACCGATTGATAAAGTTATGACGAAACACCCTATTACGGTAAATGGAAAAATGTCCGTCGCAGCTGCAGCACGTATGATGGTGTGGGAAGGTATTGAATTACTTCCTGTTGTGGAGGATGGAAATAAATTGCAAGGTATCATTAGTCGTCAAGATGTACTTCAGGCGCTGCAAATGATTCAGCGTCAACCACAAGTTGGTGAAACGATTGATGACATTGTAACGAATCAATTTATGACGCCGAAAGAAGCAAAAAATGAGCATTTATATCAATTTTCAGTGACACCACAAATGACGAATTCAATCGGGACGTTATCTTACGGTGTATTCACAACAATTGTGACAGAAGCAACAAACCGCGTCATTCGTGCGCAGAAGAAGAGCGATTCAATTGTTGAGAACTTAACAATTTATTTCGTAAAACCGGTTCAAATTGATAATGTTGTATCGGTTCATCCGAAAGTATTAGAAATTGGCCGTAAATTTGGTAAGGTTGATGTAGAAGTACATCATGAAGGTAATGTTGTCGGGAAAGCATTACTTATGGTGCAATTGATTGATAAATAAAAAGATGGAACAAATCGCTTTGGTTTGTTCCATCTTTTTTGTTTTATTGGGTTTTGAAGCTGTTGCTAAAGATGTGGAGGAGTTTTAGCAGGATATATATGCGGAGACGTAATTATATGGTTAAAAAACAGAATATTAATTTAATTTCAGTTTATACTATGTTATAACTGTATTATAAGATAATAGATGTCGGAAGGTGGTATACCATATGTCATCAGAAGTACTCTTTTTTGGTGGTATCGCACTCTTTTACTTTCTTGTGATGATACCAATTCAATATTTATATTTACAAGGATTGCATGAAAAAAAGAAAAGAACAGGATTATCTCAGCAAGAATTATACAAACAGATGTCTTTTGAAGAAGAACAATTACATTTTCACGTGCAAGGTAATCTCTTTAATATACCATCTGCGTTTGTTGCATATACGATTTTGAAAGTGAAGGGACGTAAAAAAGCATCACAATATTGATGCTTTTTTACGTTGTTTTATAAGATTCGGCTTCTTTGACTGCTAATGGTAAAAAATGTTTATATTGGCGGAATCCATTAAATGTACTCGCGCTGCCAAGTAAAATAAACAAAACACCAACGATAATGCGTGCAGTTGAAAGTTCTAAAAAGAATTGGTTTATCCCAAAGAATAGGACGAATAAGCCGAGTGCCATTGCGGATTTTCCTGAGAGCCAACCTTTCTCCATTGGACGGTTTGTACGAAAGAATTTTGTTTTGTAGAAGAGGTACAACACAAATGAGATGATAATACAAAAGACGAATACTGGCATAATACACGCTCCCATCGATTGGTATAAAAATAACAATTTAGAAAAAAGAAAAATCTAAACTTTCTAATTTTTATTATAAAGCAATTGTTCGCATGTATGAAATGTTTTCCGTTATAATGGGGGATAAAGTGAAACTTTAATTAGTGTGGGGAGATCCCACGTACTAATTATTAGCCCTCACCAATCGGGCTTTTACGTGCATCCGGGCTCCAAATTAATTTTGCCCCATTGTTTTTAATACTTTTGAGGTGGGAGTCTTACTACACGTTAATGCGGGATAAAATGAAGAAGTTGAATAAAAAGGAGATTATACATATGCATGAGCAAATTTTAGGAGCAATTAAAGAGTTTGATACAATTATTATTCATCGTCATGTACGTCCGGATCCAGATGCGTTAGGTTCTCAGTGCGGACTTGGTACAATTCTGCAAGAATCGTTTCCAGAGAAAAATATTTATATGGTTGGGTACAACGAGCCTTCTTTAGCGTTTTTACGAGTAATGGATGATATTGAAGATAGTGTATATGAAGATGCACTTGTTATCGTTTGTGATACAGCAAATCAAGAGCGTGTTTGTGATCAACGTTATGCAAAAGGAAAGATGGTAATTAAAATTGATCATCATCCGAATGAAGACCCGTACGGAGATATTACGTGGGTGGATACGACAGCTAGTTCTACAAGTGAAATGATTTATGAGTTTTACAGTTATGGAAAAGATAAAGGATTAACGATATCAAAGGAAGCAGCTCGCCTTATTTTAGCGGGTATTGTCGGTGATACAGGTCGTTTCTTATTCCCAAATACAACAGCGAAAACACTTCGTTACGTAAGTGAGCTTGTTGATATGGACGTGAAATTCACAGATTTATACAATGAAATGTATAAGACAAAAGAAAAGATTGCTCGTTTAAACGGTTATATTTTACAAAATTTCACGATGGTAGAAGAAGGCGCAGCGTACATTAAATTAACGAAAGAGGTACTAGAAGAGTTTGATGTACTTTCTACTGAAGCATCTGGTGTTGTCGGGGCGCTTGGTAATATTGATGGATTAAAGGCATGGGTTCTATTTTTAGAGGAAGATGATGTTATTCGTGTTCGTCTTCGCTCAAAAGGACCAGTTATTAATAAATTAGCAATGCAATATAATGGCGGAGGACATCCGATGGCTTCTGGTGCAAAAGCATCTTCTTGGGAAGAAGCGGATCGCCTTTTTGCTGATTTACGTGAGCTGTGTAAATAAGAAGTTGTATGTTGAACGAAAGAGAAGGAGAGGCGCTGAGGCCCTCCTTTTTTTATTTTTCTTTCTCTATATCAATGCTAATTTCAAGTACGGTATCAAAAGAGACTGTATCTACTTTAAAGCGGTATATACGATCGTAATGTTTGTACGTTTTATTTTCGATGACTTTTTTGAGTAGGTCTTTATTTTTTGCGATGCTTTGAATGTTTTTCGTTAAAAGATGCTGGAGATCATTATGGATAGAGGTGGTCATATTTTCAAGTGTAAGATTGTCTAAATCATATTTTTTTCGATTTATAATTTTTATTTTGATTTCTTGAATTGTTAAGAGTCGTTTATTTTCTGTGTTCAATTTCTCTTGGTCTTCGAGAAGGACGTGGAGTTTTGCTTCTTGTTTTTCGATGATTTCTTTTTGTTCTGCTATTTTACTAGCTTGTTCCTGCTGAAAAACACCGTATATGTACAAAAAAATAAACCAGCTCAAAATCCCTCCAACAGCAGCACCAGCTAAAACTAAATACCACCTTTTGGCTGTATTGGCACTCGGTACTCTCATACATGTTCCTGTGTAAGCCACTTAATAATAATAAGACCAGTTTGCATACCACCAGTTGCGAAAAAAATAAGGAGAATTTGTTTTACGATATCTTTCATATCTCCGCCAAAGAAGCTTCTTTCAAAGCTATAGAAGGTATCGAACGTTCCGCCAATTGCTGCAACGAGTGCCCAAATTCTTAAGTTTTGAGCAAATTGACTAATATAAGTTAGAGCTGGTTTTCCGATGAGAAATGCACCAAATCCGCCAATTAATGAACCACCAAGTATAACTCCAAAGGCAATAAAGTAACTAATAATAAGCAGAGAGAAAAAAGTATGTTCTCTTACATCCATCGTCATTCCCCTTTCTTCTTCATATATATGGACAAAGTATGAGAAGTATGTTTTGATTTCCGCTTTCCTCATCACCTATAATAAAAGTAGTCAAATAGGTAAAGAGAGGGTACAACAGTGAAGTTTGTGCATTTACAATGTCAAACCGTTTTTAGTTTATTAAAAAGTGCTTGCAAAATTGATGAGCTTGTCATTCGGGCGAAAGAGCTTGGATTTTCATCGCTGGCCATTACAGATGAAAATGTTATGTATGGAGTTATTCCGTTTTATAAAGCATGCAAGAAAAATGGTATACAGCCTATTATCGGCTTAACAGCTTCTATTTTTAGTGAAGAAGAAGAAAGGTCTTATCCACTCGTCTTACTTGCTGAGAATGAAATAGGCTATCAAAATTTATTAAAGATTTCTAGCAGTATTATGACGAAGTCAAAAGAAGGTATTCCGAAGAAGTGGCTTGCTCATTATGCGAAAGGATTAATTGCAATTTCACCAGGGAAAGACGGAGAAATTGAGCAGTTATTATTAGAAGACAAAGAGAGCCAGGCTGAAGAAGTAGCTCATACGTATCAAAATATGTTCAGCAATTTTTATATAAGTTTGCAGCATCATGCGATTCAAGATGAACTGCTTTTACAAGAAAAACTGTCTGAATTTATTAATAAGGTAAACGTTCCAGTCGTTGCAACAAATGATGTTCGCTATATTAATCAAAGTGACGCACTTGTTCATGAATGTTTATTATCTGTTGAAGGCGGAACGAAAATGACTGATCCAGATAGGCCGAGAATGAAAACGGATCAGTATTATTTAAAGTCATCGGATGAAATGGAAGCACTCTTTTCTCATGCTGAGGAAGCGATTCAAAATACAATAACAATCGCGGAACGTTGCCAAGTAGAAATTCCTTTCCATGTAAATCAACTACCGAAGTTTCCTGTTCCATCTAACGAGACGAATGATACGTATTTGCGCCGTGTTTGTGAAGAAGGCTTAAGTAAACGATATGGTACGCCAAAAGAAGTGCATATACAGCGTTTGAATCATGAATTACATGTGATTTCTCGTATGGGATTTAGCGATTATTTCCTCATCGTATGGGACTTTATGAAATATGCACATGAAAATCGTATTTTAACTGGGCCAGGCCGTGGATCGGCAGCGGGTTCACTCGTTTCTTATGTATTGGAAATTACAGATATTGATCCAATTGAATATGACTTATTATTTGAGAGGTTTTTAAACCCTGAACGTGTGACACTTCCAGATATTGATATTGATTTTCCAGATATAAGACGTGATGAGATGATTCGATATGTGAAAGATAAATATGGTCAGCTTCGTGTCGCTCAAATTGTAACGTTCGGAACTCTTGCAGCGAAAGCCGCAATTAGAGACATTGCTCGTGTAATGGGGCTCCCGCCAAGAGATATCGACATATTTTCAAAACTTATCCCATCAAAGCTTGGTATAACGTTAAAAGATGCATATGAGGAATCGCAATCGCTCCGTGAGTTTATACAAGGGAATCTTTTGCATGAGCGTGTGTTTGAAATTGCAAAACGTGTAGAGGGATTACCGCGTCATACGTCTATTCATGCAGCTGGCGTTATAATGAGCCAAGAACCGTTAACGGGAAGTATAGCGATTCAAGAAGGGCATAACGATGTTTATGTTACGCAATATCCAGCTGATGCATTAGAAGAACTTGGGTTGCTCAAGATGGACTTTTTAGGCTTACGTAATTTAACGTTACTTGAAAATATTATAAAGTTTATTGTTAAAAAAACTGGGAAACAAATTGATATAAGAAATTTACCTCTTCAAGATGAAAAGACGTTTCAATTGTTAGGAAGAGGGGATACAACAGGTGTATTCCAGCTTGAATCAGGTGGTATGCGAAATGTACTTCGCGGGTTAAAACCGAATGAATTTGAAGACATAGTTGCTGTTAACTCTTTATACAGACCAGGACCGATGGAACAAATTCCAACCTTTATTGAATCGAAGCATGGGGAAAGACGAATTGAATATTTACATCCAGATTTAAAGCCCATTTTAGAACGAACATACGGCGTAATCGTATACCAAGAACAAATAATGCAAATCGCATCGAAGTTAGCTGGATTTTCGCTTGGAGAAGCGGATTTACTGCGCCGTGCTGTGAGTAAAAAGAATCGTGATATTTTAGATCAAGAACGCAAGCACTTTGTTCAAGGTTGTTTGGAAAATGGATACAACGAGACATCTTCAGAACAAATTTATGATTTAATTGTAAGATTTGCGAATTACGGTTTTAACCGAAGTCACGCTGTAGCTTACAGTATGATTGGGTACCAGCTTGCATATTTAAAAGCGAATTATACGCTGGAATTTATGACTGCGTTATTATCAAGCGCAATTGGAAATGAAGATAAGATTGTGCAGTATGTACGAGAAACGAAGCGGAAAGGTTTTCACGTTTTACCGCCGTCTCTTCAGAGAAGTGGTTACAACTTCCAAATAGAAGGGAATGCGATTCGATATAGTTTACTTTCGATTCGGAATATCGGAATGGCTACCGTGACTGCGCTACTCGAAGAACGAGAGAAAAAAATGTTCGAAGATTTATTTGAGTTTTGTCTTCGTATGCCATCAAAATTTGTAACAGAGCGAAATTTAGAAGCGTTTGTCTGGTCTGGATGTTTTGACGATTTTGGTGTTTCAAGGACGACGTTATGGAAAAGTCTTAAAGGAGCGTTAGAGTATGCAAATCTTGCACGTGACTTTGATTTAGGGGATGCTGTTCCGAAATCAAAATATGTACAAGGAGAAGAGCTATCCTTTATTGAACAGTTAAATAAGGAGAAGGAAGCACTCGGTTTTTATTTATCTAGCTATCCGACAGCGCAGTATGCGGAGTTAGGAAAAGAATTAGAAATCCCATCTCTTGCTCAGGCGATGCGACATAAGAAAAAAGTACAAAGAGCAATCGTATATATAACAAGTGTGAAAGTTATTCGTACGAAAAAGTTGCAAAAGATGGCGTTTATTACATTCTGTGATCAAAATGATGAAATGGAAGCCGTCATTTTTCCAGAAACGTATATACATTTTTCACACAGGTTACAAGAAGGGGCAATTGTTTTAGTTGATGGTACGATTGAGCAAAGAAATCATAAGTTGCAATGGATCGTGAATGGACTATATCCGCTAGAAGAAATGGATGTTTATGAAGAAATGAAAGAAGCATCTGTTTACGTGAAATTGCCGTCTCAATATGAAAAAAAGCTTGTAAATCAAGTTACGAAAATATTGTTTGACTATTCAGGTTTTACGAAAGTACTAATTTATTATGAAAAGGAACATAAAATGGTACAATTATCTCGAAGTTTATCGATTCATCCAAGTGAAGAATGTCTAGGAGCACTTCGTGAAATTGTAGGGGACGAAAATGTCGTTGTGAAAATATAATGGACAATTTCCCTACACTTCGATTATTATAGTAGTAGTGTTCGTGGTCAGACCACTTGGAGAAATTGATATCAGCCAGAATAATTTGAGGAGAGTGGATAGTTTGTCAACACTTCGTGAAGAAGCACTTCACATGCATAAAGTGCATCAAGGAAAATTAGAAACTGTATCAAAAGTAAAAGTAGAAAATGCAAAAGATTTAAGTCTTGCATATTCTCCAGGGGTTGCAGAGCCTTGTAAAGAAATTTATGACGATAAAAGTAAGGTATATGAATATACAATGAAGGGAAATATGGTAGCAGTTGTGACAGATGGAACGGCTGTACTTGGTCTTGGTAACATTGGACCTGAAGCATCTCTTCCAGTAATGGAAGGTAAAGCTGTATTATTCAAGAGCTTTGCTGGCGTAGATGCATTCCCGATTGCCTTAAATACAAACGATGTAGATAAAATTGTTGAAACTGTAAAATTAATGGAGCCAACTTTTGGCGGTGTAAACTTAGAAGATATCGCAGCACCAAATTGCTTCGTTATTGAAGAACGTTTGAAAAAAGAGACAAACATTCCGATATTCCATGATGATCAACACGGAACAGCTATCGTAACAGTAGCAGGCCTTGTGAACGCGCTGAAGTTAGTTGGAAAGAAAATGTCCGACATTAAAGTTGTCGCAAATGGTGCAGGTGCAGCAGGTATTGCAATCATTAAACTTTTATATCGCTATGGTGTACGTGACGTTATTATGTGTGACCGTAAAGGTGCAATCTATGAAGGTCGTCCTGTCGGTATGAATCCGGTGAAGGATGAAGTTGCAAAATATACAAATAAGAATCGTATCGAAGGTTCTTTAGCTGATGTTTTACAAGGTGCGGACGTATTCATTGGTGTATCTGCAGCAGGTGCATTAACTGAAGAGATGGTTCGTACAATGAATGACGATGCAATTATTTTTGCAATGGCGAATCCGGTTCCAGAAATTATGCCAGAATTGGCAAAAGCAGCGGGCGCAGCTGTTGTTGGAACAGGTCGTTCTGACTTCCCGAACCAAGTAAATAATGTACTAGCGTTCCCAGGTATTTTCCGCGGTGCACTTGATGTACATGCGACACAAATTAATGAAGAAATGAAGATGGCAGCTGTACAAGCCATTGCAGAGCTTGTATCAGAGGATGAGTTGAATGCAGACCATATCATTCCGGCACCATTTGACGCGCGTGTAGCGCCTCAAGTAGCGGCTTACGTTGCGAAAGCAGCAATGGAGACAGGAGTGGCTCGCCGTCAAGTAGATCCAAATGAAGTCGCTGAGAAAACAAAACAATTAGCGCTGATTGGTAAAGAATAAGCGAGGAATTTCCATTGACATCATCAAATACAAAAGTATATCTCGAAATTGTAAAAAAAATCCGTTCCATTATGGAAGAGGATTGTTTAGTAGCAGGGGATCGTTTGCCATCTGAGCGTGAGTTAAGTTCACGCTTAAATGTTGGACGTTCCTCTGTAAGAGAAGCATTACGTGCTTTAGAACTGGTAGGATTAATTGAAACGAGACGTGGTGAGGGGACGTTTATTCGAAACTTTTACGATAACGGTCTTGTACAATTAATTGCTCCGTTCTTGCTGCAAGATGAGAAAACAATTCGTGATTTATTACAAACAAAACGATTGCTTGAGAAAGATATGATTCGACTTGTATGTAATTTACCGAAAGAAACGTTTTCTGGAGTACTAAGTAAATTACACCAAGTGCTTGAAGAAAATGAAAGCTCAATTCCGGTGCTTCATCAAACGTTCTTTAAAACACTTATTGAACAATTCGATAATTATTTACTCTATCGCATTTGGATGATCGTAAATGATTACGTTGCAACTCTTTCTTGTGAAGTTTCAGGAGATTCTATCGAAATCTATAGAAAGCTTTATGCTACTTTGGAAGTGAAACAAGAAAATGATGCGTTAAAAATTTACGATGAATTAGTAGAGAATATACAGTTTCACTCGTAATGTATAAAATTTGTCGAAATGACCATGACACGTTATGACAAACATTCTACCGCATAGCGGTTAAAGTTAAACGTAAAGAGAGAGGTTATTAGACAGATTGAGAAGATAAGGCTAACATCAAACATTGGTGTTAGCCCCATTTTCTTCTTACGCTAACCTTAGCTCTCAACGAAGGGGGTCAAATTGTGCTAAGAGATTTATTCGTGAAAAAGAAAAAGTACGCTGCAATACCTTCAGAACAAATACGAAAAGATGTACCAGATGGCGTTATGACAAAATGTCCGAAATGTAAAAAAATCATGTATACGAAAGAGCTTCTTAAAAATTTAAAAGTATGCGTGAATTGTGGATATCATCATCCGATGAATGCATGGGAACGCCTTGATAGTATATTGGACGAAGGTTCATTTCGTGAGTATGACAAAGAGATGGTTTCACTAAATCCACTTGAGTTTCCGGGATATGAAGAGAAACTAGAAAACGATCGTAAGAAGACTGAATTGTATGAAGCGGTTGTAACTGGTGAAGGAACAATTGATGACATGCTTGTTGTTGTTGCAGTAATGGATTCTCGTTTTCGAATGGGCAGCATGGGCTCTGTTGTAGGAGAAAAAATTGCTCGTGCGGTTGAAAAGGCATACGACTTACAAGTTCCATTTATTATCTTTACTGCGTCGGGTGGTGCCCGTATGCAAGAAGGGATATTAAGTTTAATGCAAATGGCGAAAACAAGCGTAGCTTTGAAAAAGCATAGTAATGCAGGAGGGTTATTTATTTCTGTTATGACTCACCCGACGACGGGCGGGGTTTCAGCGAGTTTCGCTTCACTTGGTGATTATAATCTTGCAGAGCCAGGTGCACTTATCGGATTTGCGGGTAGACGCGTAATTGAACAAACAGTGCGTGAGAAACTTCCGGAAGATTTCCAAACGGCAGAATTTTTACTAGAGCACGGTCAATTAGATGCGGTGGTGCATCGTGATGATATGAGAGAATCACTCCGTAAGATTTTAGAAGTTCATCAAGGAGGGGAAATGGCTGTATGGCAGAGCTAGAATTTGAGAAACCAGTTGTTGAGCTAAGAAATAAGATTCGTGAACTGAAAGACTATACGAAAAACAGCCAGATGGACTTCAGTGAGGAGATTCGTATTTTGGAAGACAAGCTAGAAAAACTAGAGGAAGATATATACGGCAATATGAAAGTATGGGACCGTGTTCAAATTGCTCGTCATGCAGAACGACCGACAACGCTCGATTATATTGAGCACTTATTTACTAATTTTTTTGAATGTCATGGAGATCGCCTATTTGGCGACGATGCAGCGATTGTCGGCGGCATTGCGAAATATAAGGGGATGCCTGTAACTGTAATTGGGCACCAACGCGGAAAAGATACGAAAGAAAATATTCGTCGTAATTTTGGAATGCCTCATCCAGAAGGATATCGAAAAGCACTGCGTCTAATGAAACAAGCGGAGAAGTTTAATCGTCCCATTATTTGTTTCATCGATACGAAGGGAGCTTATCCTGGTAAAGCAGCTGAAGAACGTGGACAAAGTGAAGCTATCGCTCGTAATTTATTTGAAATGGCGGGTTTAACTGTACCTGTTATTTGTATCGTTATCGGTGAAGGTGGTAGCGGTGGTGCGTTAGGTCTTGGAGTAGGAGATTACATTCATATGCTAGAAAATTCCACTTATTCTGTTATTACACCAGAAGGTGCGGCGGCGATTCTTTGGAAAGATGCTGGTAAAGCAAAAGAAGCTGCAGAAGCGATGAAAATTACAGCATTAGATTTGAAAGAATTAGGTGTAATTGACGAAATTATTCCAGAGGCAAAAGGTGGAGCGCATCGTAATGTTTTGAAACAATCAGAAAATATAGATTTAATGCTTAAGAAAACTTTTGAACAATTAAGCGGAATTTCGAAAGATGAATTAATCGAAAAACGTTATGAAAAATATATGAAAATTGGGCAAGTTTCGTTTTCAAACGCTTCCATTGGGATAAAATAAGAAAAGCGTGCGTTCCTCTTCGCGAATGCACGTTTTTATTATGAAAAGACACATCTTCTCCATTGTGTTTTTGTATTTTTTCGTGTTATTTTATTATAAGGCAAATAATCTTTATGAGGTGAGTACAAATGAAACGTATTGGTGTATTAACGAGTGGTGGAGATTCACCTGGTATGAATGCTGCCATTCGTGCAGTTGTTCGTAAAGCGATTTTCCATGATATTGAAGTATATGGTATTTACCATGGATACGCTGGTTTAATTTCTGGTCATATTGAAAAATTAGAACTTGGTTCTGTTGGCGATATTATCCACCGCGGTGGTACAAAATTATATACAGCAAGATGTCCTGAGTTTAAAGACCCAGAAGTACGACTAAAAGGAATCGAGCAATTAAAGAAACATGGTATTGAAGGACTTGTTGTTATTGGTGGAGATGGTTCTTACCAAGGTGCAAAAAAATTAACTGAGCAAGGATTCCCATGTGTAGGTGTACCAGGTACAATCGACAATGATATCCCTGGAACAGACTTCACAATTGGTTTCGATACAGCTTTAAATACTGTTATTGATGCAATTGATAAAATCCGTGATACAGCTACATCTCATGAACGTACATATGTTATCGAAGTAATGGGACGTCACGCTGGAGATATCGCATTATGGGCTGGTTTAGCTGATGGTGCAGAAACTATCTTAATTCCAGAAGAAAAGTATGACATGGAAGATGTTATCGCTCGTCTGAAACGAGGTAGTGAACGTGGCAAAAAGCACAGTATTATCGTTGTAGCTGAAGGTGTTGGAAGTGCAATTGACATCGGTAAGCACATTGAAGAAGCAACAAGCTTTGATACTCGTGTAACTGTATTAGGTCACGTACAACGTGGTGGATCACCAAGTGCACAAGACCGTGTATTAGCTAGTCGTCTTGGCGCAAGAGCAGTTGAATTATTAATTGCTGGTAATGGCGGACGTTGTGTTGGTATTCAAAATAATAAACTTGTTGATCATGACATTATCGAAGCGTTAGCTCAAAAGCATACAATCGATAAAGATATGTATCAATTATCTAAAGAATTATCTATCTAATTGGCTTAATGCCTTGTATTTGGGAACGGTTTCATAATTTTCGGAGGTGCAATATGCGTAAAACTAAAATTGTATGTACTATAGGTCCTGCTAGTGAAAGTATTGAGAAATTAGAGCAATTAATGGAAGCGGGTATGAACGTTGCTCGTTTAAACTTCTCTCATGGTAGCCATGAAGAGCATGGAGCTCGTATTAAAAATATTCGTGAAGCTTCAAAGAAAACTGGTAAAACAGTTGGTATCTTACTTGATACAAAAGGTCCAGAAATCCGTACACATGACTTCGTAGACGGACAAGCTGAGCTTGTAACAGGTGCAGAAGTAATTCTTTCTACTGAACAAGTATTAGGAACTGCAGAGAAGTTCTCTGTATCTTATGCTGGTCTTTATGATGATGTTGATCCAGGTTCTCGTATTCTAATCGATGACGGTCTTATCGAACTAGAAGTAATCGAGAAAGCTGATGGAAACATCCGTACAAAAGTATTAAACAGCGGAACTGTAAAAAATAAAAAAGGTGTTAACGTACCAAACGTAAGCATTAAGCTTCCTGGTATCACTGAAAAAGACGTACAAGATATCGTTTTCGGTATCGAGCAAAAAGTTGATTTCATCGCAGCATCTTTCGTACGTAAAGCATCTGACGTATTAGAAATTCGTGAATTATTAGAAGGGCATAACGCTCAATACATCCAAATCGTACCGAAAATTGAAAACCAAGAAGGTATCGACAACATCGATTCAATCTTAGAAGTTTCTGACGGTTTAATGGTTGCTCGTGGTGATATGGGTGTAGAAATTCCACCAGAAGAAGTACCATTAGTACAAAAACGTCTAATCAAAAAATGTAACGTATTAGGCAAACCAGTTATTACTGCAACACAAATGTTAGATTCTATGCAACGTAACCCACGTCCAACTCGTGCGGAAGCAAGTGACGTAGCAAACGCAATCTTTGATGGAACAGATGCAATCATGCTTTCAGGTGAAACTGCTGCGGGTCAATACCCTGTAGAAGCTGTAACAATGATGGCTAACATTGCGGTACGTGTTGAAAAATCATTACAATATGAAGATATGTTCAAAAAACGTATTAAAGAGTTCACGCCAACAATTACAGATGCAATTAGCCAATCTGTTGCGCACACAGCACTTGCTCTTGATGTAGCTGCAATCGTAGCTCCAACAGAAAGTGGACATACTGCGAAAATGATCTCTAAATACCGTCCGAAATCTCCAATCGTAGCTGTAACATCTGACGAGCAAGTAGGACGTCGTCTTGCACTTGTTTGGGGTGTTCAAGCATTTATGGCTGGAAAACGTGCAGCTTCTACTGACGAAATGTTAGACACAGCAATTCAAACAGGTATGGATGCGGGTCTAATCGGACTTGGAGATACTGTAGTAATCACTGCTGGTGTTCCAGTTGCTGAAACTGGTACAACAAACTTAATGAAAATCCACGTTGTTGGTGAAAAAGTTGCTAAAGGGCAAGGAATCGGTCGTAAAGCTGCAAAAGGTAAAGTAGTTGTAGCGAAAACAGCTGCTGAAGCTGTAGCGAACGTAAACAAAGGCGATATCCTTGTTACAACAAGCACTGATAAAGATATGATTCCTGCAATTGAAAAAGCTGCTGCTCTAGTTGTAGAAGAAGGCGGTCTAACAAGCCATGCAGCTGTTGTAGGTGTATCAATCGGTATTCCTGTTATCGTTGGTGTAAACGGCGTAACAACAACTTTAAAAAGTGGCCAAGAAGTAACAGTTGATGCAGCGCGCGGAATTGTTTATAATGGACATGCGGAAGTGCTATAAGAAGTAATACGGAGAGAAGGATCGGAGTCCTTCTCTTTTTTTTACACAAAAAAGGATAGAGATAGCTTTAAATACCTGAAATCGCTTTGAAAAACGTTTGTTATAACGTTTAGTGGAAAAGGGTTGTTCGTCCTTTATAAAGCTTATATGAGTGTTTTAAGGGGCTTATAAGGGGTTTTGTAAGGGTGATGCTTTCAAACCTTTTGAATGAAATATGAAGGAGTGTGGAGCTGTGAAGTGGTTGCTATTCTTACTTATTGTAATACCGGCGATTGAGATTATGGTATTGATAGGATCGAGTCATGTAATAGGTTTATGGTCTACGTTCGCTATGATTGTATTTACGGGTATTGTGGGTGTATATTTGGCGAAACGACAAGGGTTTAAAGTACTTAGGGAGATTCAATTTAGGTTAAATAGAGGAGAAATGCCGGGTGATACAGTTCTAGATGGTATTTTTATATTCGTAGGAGGTATTCTTTTAGTACTGCCTGGATATGTGACGGATATAATAGGTTTTATCTTTGTTGTTCCTGTAACGAGGGCTTTATTGAAGCCGCTTGTTATGAAGTGGATTGATTGGAAATTTAGAAAGAGAACTACTATTATTGTTCAGAAATAACGCGTAGATTATAGCGATCTACGCGTTATTTTTTTGTTTGCTATTTATGGTCAATTGTTAGCTTCCTGTGTCGGGGATTATTGTTAGTTATTAAACGATAGGATACAGAGGGTTCTTGTGAATTTAAAGTGTTATATTATGGTGGTGTTCTTGTTTGTAGTAAGATTCGACTAGTAAGTAGAAGCTAGACAGGAGAAAAACTACTGCTTACAGGGTTCACCTGCCTCATTTTGTATATTTATTCATTTACATAAAAAGTAATAAATGTAAGTAATAATTATAGAGTAAATAGAATAAAAATGTATTTATGGCCTAAAATATGCGTTTTTATGCAAAAAAATAAGAGGATTATCCTTTTATGGGAAATTCTCTTTTAAATGTAGTAGTACAAAAAAGTACAGTGAATAATCAGTGGGAATTCCCCACTGATTTCAGTTGATTTTTTGTTGTGTATGAGTTAGAAAATATTATTTTGATGGTGAGCCTTTAATGAATTTCCATAAGTCGTGGAATACATGAGCTTTGTGTAATGTATTAAGTAGTACTAATATGACTGGACCGATGATTAATCCTAAAAAACCAAAGAGCTTAAAGCCGACAAATAGAGCGATGAGTGTCGCTAATGGATCGAGTCCAATATTAGATGAAAGTACTTTTGGCTCCATGATTTGTCTTTGGACAATCACGACGATGTATAGGATGAGAAGACCGATGGCGAATGCAGTATCGCCTGTGAAAAATACGTATATAACCCAAGGAACGAAGACGGCTCCAGTTCCTAAATACGGGAGTAAATCTACAACCCCTGTAATAATCGCGATAGTAATTGCGTATGGCACGCGTAATATTAAAAGGCCGATTAGTACAATGATAGTTGTCATAGATACGAGTGTAAGTTGCGCTTTAACAAAACCAAACAAAGCTTTTCTTAAATCGACAAAAATAGTTTTTCCGTATCCGTGTACACGATTAGGTAGAAGTTTTCTTACTTTATGAGCAAGACGGTGCCAATCGTAACTAATGAAGAAGGTGGCTAATAAGACGAATACAAGGACAGTTAAAGTTGTTGGTAATGCACTAATGAAATTTGTTAATCCGCTTATAATGGCGGTTAAAAGTTCTTTCATTTGTGTCGTTGCTTCGGTGCCTAAGTTTTGAATGTTTTGTGTAATAGTGTATCGCTGTGGTTCTCCAAGATGATTAAATTTAGAAATTAAATCATCATAGAGAGGCATAATATGATTAAGTGCAAATTCTTGGGCGAATGCAACGATATCTGGAAACTTCACTGTGACAATTTGTAGTAAGTATGTTGTGGCAGATATTGCTTCAGTTACAAGGTATGTAACAAGTCCGACGATAGCTCCGAATACGAGAATTAAGCTAACGAGTACGGCTAATGCGCGAGGGAATTGTAGTTTTTGATTAAGGAAATTGACGACAGGATTAATCAAATAAGCGAATGCAAAAGCGATAATAAAAGGGTAGATAAGGCCTGACATGTGCAGCAATGCATAGAACCCAACTACCGTTGCTACAATGACGAATATGAGTCGTAATATCATATATAGTAAGTTTCGGTTCAAAGATGTATACCTCCCATTCCAATTTGGATTATCCTAATTCGTTCAACTTATAACTAGTGAGATTCACTGATCAAAGTTTCACTTTATGTTATAGTGGAATGATGGATTTAGCCTGCTTTTGCAGCGGATTAATGACTACAAAAGCTTGTTGGTGACGCTTCTACTATATGGTAAAAACTTCATTTTCTCTCTTTTTTATTTTACCTGTTTCTTATTATAAAAGAAAGGAGAGACATCCGCTTTTAAATGTATATGCATGCTTTATTTTTTCTGGTTAAAGTCTTGTTTGTAATTTTGAAATGCACATTAAAATCAATTTGTTTCTTTATTGTAATTTTCAAATATACATCGATATATCATGTATAACGATAGGTTTAAGGGTATTTTTGTTTGGAAACAAGTTCATTATTTTCAGAAAGGAAGTGCAATCATGATTAGTCAGTCAACGTTATTTTTATTCATACTACTTATTATAGGACTTATTGCTAAAAACCAATCGCTTACTGTAGCTGTTGGAGTGTTATTTTTATTGAAGTTTACGTTTTTAGGCGATAAAGTCTTTCCTTATTTACAAACGAAAGGAATTAACCTAGGTGTGACGGTTATTACAATTGCGGTGCTTGTCCCAATTGCGACGGGGGAAATAGGGTTTAAACAGCTTGGAGAAGCGGCGAAATCATACTATGCATGGATTGCTTTAGCTTCAGGAGTAGCGGTTGCTTTATTGGCGAAAGGTGGGGTGCAATTATTAACGACTGATCCTCATATTACAACCGCACTTGTTTTTGGGACAATTATAGCTGTAGCTTTATTTAATGGAGTTGCTGTAGGTCCATTAATTGGGGCTGGAATTGCCTATGCAGTTATGAGTATTATACAGATGTTTAAATAAGGAATTTTATAGTAATATAAAAATTTTGAATTCTTCCTGTTCACAAAAGTCAGATAATTGTTTATAATAGAATTAGAAACTTTGAAAAGTTACATAACAGCAGAGACTTTACACCAGATAAAATAAAAACAACATAAAACAATTTTATAATGATATTGTTTTATGTTGTTTTTATCATAAAACTCTTCGGAATTTATTTTCCTCACTAACTTGTTGTTCTGAGCGTGAGGATTCGGAGAGACATTCACGCTCATGCTTTCCCTGTAAGTAATGGACAATTAGAGGGGAACATCGCAACAAATTTGCATGAACGTGCATTTTGCTTGCCTAAAGAGTGAACGAGCGTTCATAATTTATAAGGGGAGCAAATAGATATAAGGAGCAAGGTTGGGAGAATTTTCAGGAAAAGGAGAGAATGTCATGACTGTTATTCGAGGTTTAGAAGGGGTAGTAGCAACAACATCATCTGTGAGCTCTATTATTGATGATACATTAACTTATGTTGGGTATAATATTGATGATTTAGCTGAGAATGCTACGTTCGAAGAAGTAGTGTACTTATTATGGCACCGCAAGCTTCCTAACGAAAAAGAACTAGCGGAATTTAAAGAGACTGTATCAGAATACTATAAAGTACCAGGTGAAATTTTAACATATTTGAAACAAGTAGATTTAAAAATCGCGCACCCGATGTCGGTTTTACGAACTGCGATTTCCATGCTATCATTATATGATGAGAGCGCTGAAATAATGGATGGAAAGTCTAATTATTTGAAAGCGGTTAAATTACAGGCTCAAGTCGGAACTTTAATTGCGGCTTATGCAAGAATTCGCAAAGGTTTAGATGTTGTTGAGCCAAGAAAAGATCTATCATTAGCTGCAAACTTCTTGTACATGTTAAATGATCGTGAGCCAAATGAAGTTGAAATTGAGGCTTTTGATAAGGCACTTGTACTTCATGCAGATCATGAGTTAAACGCTTCTACATTTACTGCACGTGTTTGCGTAGCTACACTTTCAGATGTGTATTCTGGTATTACAGCAGCAATCGGTGCATTAAAAGGTCCTCTTCACGGCGGGGCAAATGAAAATGTAATGAAGATGTTAACTGAAATTGGCGAAGAAGAAAATGTAGAATCATATATTCATAATGCTCTTCAAAATAAAGTAAAAATTATGGGCTTTGGCCATCGCGTATATGAGCATGGTGATCCACGCGCGAAACACTTACGCGAAATGTCTAAGAGATTATGCGTGCTTTTAGGAGAAGACAAATGGTATAATATGTCTATCAAAATTGAAGACATTGTAACAAAAGAAAAAGGTCTTCCACCAAATGTTGATTTCTATTCAGCTTCTGTATACCATTGTTTAGGAGTTGACCATGACCTATTTACACCTATCTTTGCGATTAGCCGTATGTCAGGCTGGTTAGCTCATATTCTAGAGCAATATGAAAATAACCGTTTAATCCGTCCGCGTGCTGATTATGATGGACCTACGCATCAAGTGTATGTTCCAATTGCGCAACGATAAGTGAAAAACACTATTTTGATAGTGAAAATACGCTTTCAAAAGTCTGATTTTTTCGGAAAGATATAATGATTAGAATATTTTAATTTGACTAACGGTTTGAACTGAGGGGTTATTCCCTCAGTTTCATACATATGAAATTTCAAACATGGGGGTTATCACATTGACGACAGGTGAAAAAATTACTGTAACTAATGGTGTTATGAATGTACCAAACAATCCGATTATTCCATTTATCGAAGGAGATGGAATTGGTCCTGATATTTGGGCTGCAGCATCTCGCGTACTAGAAGCAGCAGTTGAGAAAGCATATGATGGTGAGAAGAAAATTGTTTGGAAAGAAGTGCTTGCAGGGGAAAAAGCATTCAACCAAACAGGCGAGTGGTTACCAGAAGAGACTTTAAATTTAATTCGTGAATATTTAATCGCAATTAAAGGTCCACTTACAACTCCAGTTGGCGGTGGTATTCGTTCTCTAAACGTTGCGCTTCGTCAAGAATTAGATTTATATGTATGTCTACGTCCAGTTCGTTACTTTGAAGGTGTTCCTTCACCTGTAAAACGTCCGGAAGATACTGATATGGTTATTTTCCGTGAAAATACAGAAGATATTTACGCTGGTATTGAATATGCACAAGGTTCTCCAGAAGCGGAAAAAGTTCTTGCATTCTTAAAAGAAGCAATGGGCGTTAATAAAATTCGTTTCCCAGAAACATCAGGGATTGGTATTAAACCAATTTCAGAGGAAGGGACAAAGCGTCTTGTTCGTGCTGCGATTCAATATGCAATTAACGAAAAACGTTCTTCTGTTACATTAGTTCATAAAGGAAACATTATGAAATTTACAGAAGGTGCTTTCAAAAACTGGGGTTACGAAGTAGCTGAACAAGAATTTGGCGACAAAGTATTTACTTGGGCTGAATATGATCGTATCGTTGAAAAAGATGGTAAAGATGCAGCGAATAAGGCGATGGCAGAAGCAGAATCTGCTGGGAAAATCATCGTAAAAGATTCTATTGCAGACATCTTCTTACAACAAATTTTAACTCGTCCACGTGAGTTCGATGTTGTTGCAACAATGAACTTAAACGGAGACTACATCTCGGATGCACTTGCTGCACAAGTAGGTGGAATTGGTATTGCACCTGGTGCAAACATTAACTATGTGACTGGACATGCTATCTTTGAAGCTACACATGGTACAGCTCCAAAATATGCAGGTTTAGATAAAGTAAATCCATCTTCTGTTCTTCTTTCTGGTGTATTATTATTAGAGCACTTAGGATGGAATGAAGCTGCGAATTTAGTAACTGATTCAGTTGAGAAAACAATTGAATCAAAAGTAGTAACTTATGATTTCGCACGCTTAATGGAAGGTGCAACAGAAGTGAAATGTTCTGAGTTCGCTAATGAACTTATTAAAAACATGGATGTAGCGATAATCAAAAACGCATAATTAAAGCGGGGGGTAAATTATGACAATCAAACGCAAGAAAGTTTCAGTCATCGGTGCAGGATTTACAGGAGCAACAACAGCATTCTTATTAGCACAAAAAGAACTTGCAGATGTTGTATTAGTGGACATTCCACAGCTGGAAAATCCAACAAAAGGGAAAGCGTTAGATATGTTAGAAGCGAGCCCAGTACAAGGTTTTGATGCTAACATTATTGGTACATCTGATTACGCAGATACTGCTGATTCTGACGTTGTCGTTATTACAGCAGGTATTGCGCGTAAGCCTGGTATGAGCCGTGATGACTTAGTAGCAACAAACTCTAAAATTATGAAAAGTATTACGCGCGACATTGCAAAACATTCACCAAATGCGATTATTGTTGTATTAACAAATCCAGTTGATGCAATGACATATTCTGTATTTAAAGAAGCAGGATTCCCGAAAGAGCGTGTTATCGGTCAATCGGGCGTATTGGATACAGCTCGTTTCCGTACATTCATTTCACAAGAATTAAATCTTTCTGTGAAAGACATTACAGGATTTGTTCTTGGTGGACATGGTGACGATATGGTACCTCTTGTACGCTATTCCTATGCAGGTGGTATTCCGTTAGAAACATTAATTCCGAAAGAGCGTTTAGAGGCAATCGTAGAACGTACACGTAAAGGTGGCGGTGAGATTGTAGGCTTATTAGGAAACGGTAGTGCATATTACGCGCCAGCAGCTTCTTTAGTTGAAATGACAGAAGCAATCTTGAAAGATCAACGCCGTGTATTACCTGCTATTGCATACCTTGAAGGTGAGTATGGTTATAGTGACATTTACTTAGGGGTACCAGTAATTCTAGGTGGTAACGGAATTGAAAAAATTATTGAATTAGAACTTCTTGCCGATGAAAAAGAAGCGTTAGATCGCTCTGTAGAATCTGTACGTAACGTTATGAAAGTTCTTGTTTAATAATTAAATATAAGCGGAAAAAGATTCGGGGCCCCGAATCTTTTTCTACTATTTACTAAATTGTTTTTTTGAAATAATATGAAAACGCTATCATTTGGTGTATCCTATAATGAAACTATAAACTTATACTATACATTGCCCTCGTCATAGTAATTTTCGGATAAGGTATCGCTTTTAGTAGGATAATAAGGTGAAAAAATCGGAGGGGGTTGTAACATGTTAAAGAAAAAAGTTCAAATTGGTCGTAGAATGGATGAAATTACAGTAGGAGAGAAATTATCTATCACTGAAAAAATTGAGGATAAAGATTTGTTATTGTATTTAGGGTTAACGAATGATGCCAATCCATTATATATTCAGCATGATTACGCATCCCAAACTCCGTATGAAAAGCCGATTGTCCCAAGCATTATGCTAACGGGGCTGATTACAACGGCGGTTACGAAATATTTACCAGGTCCAGGTAGTCATATTACTAGGAAGGACCTTACGTTCGTGAAACATGTTCACCATTATGAAACGTTACAAATCCACTTTGAAGTTGTGGCTGTTTCAGAGGAGGAACATACAATTGATATGCTTGTATTTGCTCATGATGAAAAAGGAGAAACTGTTGTAAAAGGTTCATTAACAGTAACACCACCTTTTAAATCTGTTTCCATTATGGAAAAAGCATTAGATAATTTTTAAAAAATGAAAGTTAGAATGATATAAAAGTAGCGCTAGTCATATTCTTATTAAGGGTATGTTAGCGCTACTTTTTGTTTGGAAAGGGTGATATAACTTTGAAATGGGAAAGGGAAGACATTATTTTTGAAACGATAAGAGAAGCTGAAGTGTGGGCCGATTCAATCGCGAATGAAATGTACGGGAAAGTATTTGATGGATATGAAACACCAGATTATAAAATAGCGTATGCTCTTTCGTTTTTCCTAGCGCAAAATCGAGAGTTTATAGTTCATACGGAAAAAGAGTTTAAAAAAGATAGATTCATCTATAAAGTTTGGATAGCGACCGGATAGAGGGAATGAAGTTACGATTGCTTTTATTTTCCGAAACTCTAGTACAAACGAGCTCCATGAATAGACAATTATATTGAGGGAGACCTTGTTTTCTAGTATGATGAGAATAACGGGGAAAATACTAGGATGAAGAAGGTTTCAAGTCTATAACTTGGAGGAAAAGAATGAACAATCGTATTTTAGTAGTTGATGATGAGGAATTTATCTTAACTTTAATTGAATTTAATTTACAACAAGCTGGGTTTGAAGTTATAACAGCGATGGATGGAGAAATGGCGCTTCAAAAAGCGACAACAGAACGCCCAGATTTAATTATATTAGATTTAATGCTTCCAAAAATGGATGGTATGGAAGTTTGTAAAGAATTACGATTGCAGCGTGTTATGACGCCGATTTTAATGCTAACAGCAAAAGATGATGAATTTGATAAGGTGCTAGGTCTTGAGCTTGGGGCTGATGATTATATGACGAAGCCGTTTAGCCCAAGGGAAGTTGTTGCTCGTGTGAAAGCGATTTTGCGCCGCACGAAATTACAGCAAGAAGAAAAAGTTTCGGAAACGCCAGATGAAGATAGTATCATAATTGCAGAGCTTAAAATTTTACCGGAGTTTTATGAAGCGTACTTCCAAGGTAGGAAACTGGAACTAACACCGAAAGAATTTGAGTTACTTGTTTATCTTGCAAAAAATAAAAGTCGTGTATTAACTCGTGACCAATTATTGAGTGCTGTATGGAATTATGATTTTGCCGGTGATACAAGAATTGTTGATGTCCATATTAGCCATTTGCGCGATAAAATTGAACAAAATACGAAAAAACCGACGTACATTAAAACGATACGTGGTTTAGGTTATAAATTAGAGGAGCCAAAAGGGGATGAATAAATTTCGTTCCAGGCTTCTTTTTACATTTGTTTCTCTTATCGTTTTTATTTTAGTTGGACTAGGTGTATTATTAGAAACCGTATTTGAAAATTACTATATAGATCATGCTAAAGAAAGAATGGTAAAAGAGACAAGGTATGTTGCTGTATTAGCAGAGGAGCAAGGGTTTGATTCTGTTTTAAAAAAGCCGTATGTATTTGAAAAGTTAGAAGAACAAATACCAGCTTCTATTATATTTGTGGATGAAAAAAAGAAAGTTCAATATAGCGGAGGGAAACAATCTGCATTTAGTCAAGAGATGATTAAAGAACTTTCTTCTGAAGCAGGAAAACAAAAAAATAAAGTCATTACGAAAGAAACAGATCAAAAGAATGAATTTTATCATGCTGTGTTCGTCCAGGATGTAGAAGGGAAACAAGGATACATTTTGGTGAAAAGTACAATTGATACTTTGAGGGACGTTCACCAAAAAACGTGGGGATTATTAATTATCGGATTTGTCATTGCTTGTCTCGTAGTTGTATTCCTAGGTGTCAAAATTACAGGACAATATATTAGGCCGATTGAATCAGTTACGAAAGTTGCGATTGAATTAGCGAAGGGTAATTATAAAGCGCGTGCATATGAAAGTCATTCGGATGAAACAGGAATGCTGAGTAAAGCAATTAATATTTTAGCTCGTAATTTACAAGAGATGACACTCGAACAAGAAATGCAACAAGATCGTTTGCACACATTAATTGAAAATATGGGAAGCGGAATGATTTTAATTGATAGCCGTGGTTATATAAACCTTGTAAACCGTTCTTATAAGGAGACTTTCCACGTAACAGATGAAGAATATTTAGACCGTTTATATTATGAATCATTTCACCATACGGAAATTATTGAGCTTGTGGAAGAAATTTTTATGACAGAAGTGAAAGTGCGTAAACAAATGTTATTGCCGCTAGGTATTGAGCGCAAGCATTTCGAAGTATACGGAGCGCCAATTATTGGGACAAACCATGAGTGGAAAGGGATTGTTCTCGTATTCCATGACATTACAGAGTTAAAGAAATTAGAACAAATGAGAAAAGATTTTTTAGCGAATGTTTCTCATGAATTGAAGACACCGATTACTTCTATTAAAGGTTTTTCAGAAACACTCTTGGACGGAGCTATGGATAATAAAAAATTCTGCGAACATTTCTTGCATATCATTTTAAAAGAAAGTGAGCGTATGCAAGGATTAATTGAAGATTTATTAGATTTGTCAAAAATCGAGCAGCAAGGGTTTAGATTAAATATGGGTACGGTTGATATGAAGGGGCTTCTGGAAGACATTCACATGGTGCTTGATAATAAAGCGGGTGAAAAAGAAATCTCTTTACAAGTGAATGTATTGAAACGAGTTTCCGTTATTGGAGATCCGAGCCGCTTAAAACAAATCTTTATTAATTTAATTAATAATGCAATCGTATATACGCCGGCTGGAGGCGTTGTTTCAGTTGAATTATTAGAGGATAAATATAATGCGTATATAAAAGTGTCGGATACTGGAATTGGTATTAGTAAAGAAGAAATCCCTCGTATATTTGAACGTTTTTATCGAGTTGATAAAGCGAGAAGTAGAAATACGGGTGGAACGGGTCTTGGTTTATCAATTGTAAAGCATTTAGTTGAAGCACATCAAGGTACGATTACAGTGGATAGTGAGGTTGGAGAAGGTACAACATTTACAGTTGTTTTACCAAAATCAGCTACTGAAAAATAGGATGAAGGATATTTACAATATATTAACAATGGCTTAATTAAATATTAATAAAGCTCTGTTAATATAATATATGAAAACCCCTTCATCCAAGGAGTAATTTTGGACGAGAGTAGTTATGCTATTCTCGTCACTTCCCTTTTATGCCAATGTAAGTCTGTTTATATATGATAGAAAAAAACCGTTATTTTTCTTCTCTCTATTAGTCATGTTAATATAGAGAGAGGATAGGAACGGTTTTTTTTCTGTGGGAAAATCGTTTCAAATTTGTATGGGGAGGTTTGTAGTTTGGAAAAAAAAGTCGTATTAGTAGATGGTAATAATATCGCGTATCGTGCTTTCTTTGCACTACCGCTTTTAAATAACGACAAAGGTATACATACGAACGCAATTTATGGTTTTACGATGATGTTAATGAGAATATTAGAGGAAGAAAAACCGACGCACATGCTTGTGGCGTTTGATGCGGGGAAAACAACGTTCCGTCATAAAACGTATAGTGATTATAAGGGAGGGCGTCAAAAGACGCCACCTGAACTATCAGAGCAATTCCCGTTTATTCGTGAGATGCTTGATGCATTCAATGTACCGCGTTATGAACTGGAAAATTATGAAGCGGATGACATTATGGGAACGTTAGCGAAAGAAGCGAGTGAGCAAGGGTTTCATGTTAAGGTTATTTCAGGAGATAAAGATTTACTGCAACTTGTGTCAGATAATACACTCGTATGTATTCCTCGCAAAGGGATTACAGAAGTAGATGAATATACGAAAGAAGCTTTATTTGAGAAATATAGCTTATCACCAAAGCAAATTATCGACATGAAAGGTTTAATGGGAGACCAATCAGATAACATTCCAGGTGTACCAGGTGTTGGTGAGAAGACAGCCATTAAATTATTAACGCAATTTGAAACGGTAGAAGCAGTATATGAAAACTTAGATCAAGTGAGTGGAAAGAAATTAAAAGAAAAGTTAGAAGCGAATAAAGAACAAGCTCTTATGAGTAAAGAACTGGCGACTATTATTACAGACGCACCGATTACTGTGCATGTAGATGATATGGCATATAAAGGGTATGAACCAAGCGATTTGATTCCGATGTTCGAGAATTTAGGATTTACATCCCTTTTAAATAAATTAGGTGTTACGCCGGAGGAAACGGCTCCAGCTGAATTAGATGATATTACATTTGATATTGTAGAAGAAGTTACAGAAGAAATGCTTCAGCAAGATAGTGCGCTTATTGTTGAAGTGCAAGAAGATAACTATCATAAAGCCGATATTCAAGGTTTTGGTATTCAAAATGAAAATGGTTGTTACTTCATTCCGGCCGATGTTGCTCTTAAATCGGATGCTTTTAAAGAGTGGCTTGCAAATGGAGAAATGAGAAAACATACATTTGATGCGAAGCGTGCTATCGTTGCTCTCAAGTGGAAAGGTATAGATATTCAAGGGATTGACTTTGATTTATTAATTGCCGCTTATTTACTTGATCCAGCTGATACCGATAAAGATTTCCGTGCTGTTGCGAAAATGAAAGAAACACATGCGGTAAAATCTGACGAAGAAGTTTACGGGAAAGGTGCGAAGCGTGCTGTTCCTGAGCAAGAGGTAGTAGCTGAGCATGTCGCTCGTAAAGTACATGTATTATTCGATGTGAAGCAAACATTCGTAGAAGAGTTAGAAAAGAATGAGCAATATGAACTATTTACAGAGTTAGAATTACCGCTTGCTCGTGTATTAGCTGACATGGAAGTGAAAGGTGTTACAGTTGATACGGAGCGTCTTCGTAATATGGGAGAAGAGCTTGCGGGTAGATTAAAGGAAATGGAACAAGAGATTTATGAGCTTGCAGGGACGGAATTTAATATTAATTCACCGAAGCAGCTTGGGGTTATTCTGTTTGAAAACTTAAATTTACCTGTTATTAAAAAGACGAAAACAGGTTATTCTACGTCTGCTGATGTACTAGACAAGCTTATGGATCATCATGCAATCATTCCGAAAATTTTACACTATCGTCAATTAGGGAAACTAAACTCTACATATATTGAAGGGTTACTAAAAGTTGTACATGACGATTCATCTAAAATTCATACTCGCTTTAACCAAGTGTTAACGCAAACAGGACGACTAAGTTCAACGGAACCTAACTTGCAAAATATCCCGATTCGCTTAGAAGAGGGAAGGAAGATTCGTCAGGCGTTTATTCCTTCAGAAGAAGGATGGATTATGTACGCGGCCGATTATTCACAAATTGAACTTCGTGTGCTTGCTCACATTGCAAAAGATGAAGGTTTAGTTGAAGCGTTCCAACATGACATGGATATTCATACGAAAACAGCTATGGATGTATTCGGTGTTGGAAAAGATGAAGTGACATCTAATATGAGACGACAAGCAAAAGCTGTAAACTTCGGCATTGTATACGGTATTAGTGATTACGGCCTTTCACAAAACTTAGGAATCACGAGAAAAGCGGCAGGGGAATTTATCGAAAGGTATTTAGAAAGCTTCCCTGGAGTACAAGAATATATGGCTGACATTGTAAAAGATGCGAAGCAAAAAGGATATGTTTCAACGTTATTAAATCGCCGTCGTTACATTCCAGAAATTACGAGCCGTAACTTTAATTTACGTAGCTTTGCAGAGCGTACAGCAATGAATACACCAATTCAAGGTAGTGCGGCGGATATTATTAAAAAGGCTATGATTATTATGGCGGATCGCTTAGAAGAAGAAGGCCTACAAGCTCGCTTACTTCTGCAAGTACACGATGAATTGATTTTTGAAGCGCCAAAAGAAGAAGTGGAAAAATTAGAGAAGCTTGTACCTGAAGTAATGGAGCATGCAATTGAACTAGCAGTTCCGTTAAAAGTTGATTATTCTTACGGTCCAACTTGGTACGACGCGAAATAAGGAAGTGATAAAATGCCGGAATTACCAGAGGTTGAAAATGTTAGACGGACACTTGAAAATCTTGTAACGGGGAAAGTGATTGAAGATGTAATTATCACTTACCCAAAAATAGTGAAACGACCGGACGATGCAGAAATCTTTAAAGACATGCTAAGAGGCGAGATGATCGAGAATATAAAGCGAAGAGGTAAGTTTTTGCTTTTGTATGTAACAAACTATGTAATTGTTTCACATTTGCGTATGGAAGGTAAGTTTTTACTTCATCAAGAGGATGAGCCAATTGATAAACATACACACGTACGTTTCTTATTTACAGATGGAACTGAATTACATTATAAAGATGTGAGAAAGTTTGGTACGATGCATCTCTTTAAGAAAGGTGAAGAGTTTGCTCAAATGCCTCTTGCTGATTTAGGACCAGAGCCATTTGATGCTGAATTGACACCGCAGTACTTACAAGAAAGATTGCAAAAGACAAATCGCAAAATAAAAGTCGTATTATTAGACCAGCGTCTTTTAGTAGGGCTTGGAAATATATATGTAGATGAAGTATTATTCCGTTCTCATATTCATCCAGAGCGAGAAGCGTCATCTTTAACGGAAGAAGAAATTGAGAGAGTTTACGAAGCGATTGTTACAACGCTAGGCGAAGCAGTGAAGCGAGGCGGAAGTACAATTAGAACGTATATCAATTCGCAAGGGCAAATCGGTTCATTCCAAGAACTTCTAAATGTATATGGAAAAAAGGGAGAACCGTGTGTGACTTGCGGTACGATTTTAGAAAAAACAGTTGTTGGTGGAAGAGGAACGCATTACTGCCCAATTTGTCAGCCTAGAATATAGAAAAGAGATAACATCGGATAGGCATTTGTCATATACATACAGCAGAGCTATGTATAAGGGAGGAGTTTACCGATGTACCTTTATTTGTCTCTTATTTTATTAGCTTTTACATTAAGCTTAGATAGCTGTAGTGTAGGGCTAACATACGGTTTAAGAAGCGTAAGAATTCCACTAAGATCAATTATAATTATCGGAATCTGTTCAGCGGCTGTTATGCTCGTTTCAATGGGAATTGGACATATGATCGCGAAAATTTTTTCACCTGTTATCGCAACGCGTATCGGTGGGCTTGTTCTTATTGGAATAGGGATTTGGGTATTATACCAATTTTTTCGGAGTGATAAAAAAGAAGAACCGAAGCAAGAGGAGAAGGTTTGGAAATTAGAGATTGCTTCACTAGGACTAGTGATTCAAATTTTACGGAAACCGACTGTTGCGGATTTTGATAAATCGGGCACCATTTCTGCAGGAGAAGCGCTACTTCTTGGTATAGCTCTTTCTGTAGATTCGTTTGGTGCTGGAATTGGTGCATCTTTATTAGGGTATGCACCTGCTATGATGGCGATATTAGTCGCGGTTATGAGTTCTTTATTTTTATTTATTGGAATGAAGCTTGGTACGGTTTTGTCGAATATGAAATGGTTACAAAAATTTACATTCCTGCCTGGGGTATTACTCATTATTATTGGAATTTGGAAAATGTAAGTATGGGCGTGGAACACTAGTTTCGCGCCTTTTATTATGAGGGGGATTATGATGACAGTAGTAATTGGATTAACAGGAGGCATTGCAAGTGGAAAAAGTACAGTGTCTCAAATGTTTCGCGAGCTAAGTATACCAGTTATTGATGCAGATATTATTGCGCGAGAAGTTGTAGAACGAGGAAAACCAGCATATAACAAAATTGTAGAAGTATTTGGAACGGAAGTGTTACAAAAAGACGGAGAACTGGATCGACCGAAATTAGGAAGTGTCGTTTTCCATAATGAAGAAAAACGATTGCAGTTAAATAAAATTGTTCATCCGGCAGTGCGTGAGGAAATGAATATGCAAAAGGAAATGTACATAAAAGAAGGTGTGCAAGCGGTTGTGTTAGATATTCCTCTTTTATTTGAAAGTAAATTAACGAGTCTCGTTGATCGCGTTTTAGTTGTAGCGGTTAAGCCGAATACACAATTAGACCGTTTAATGAAACGAAATAACTTTTCAGAAGAAGAAGCAACGGTGCGTATTCAATCTCAAATGCCATTAGAAGAAAAAGTGAAGAATGCAGATGAAGTGATAAATAATGATGGCACAATTATGGAAACGAAAACACAATTACAGGTGATTTTAAAGAAGTGGAACATTATTGATTAAAAAATTGTGAAATTAATGAAAATGCTTAGTGACATTCCTCCTTTTTGTGTTATACTAATATTGGGATTTGAGATAAATAGTATAACGCATTCAAGGGGGATAACATATTATGACTCGTGTGGCAATTAATGGATTTGGACGTATTGGGAGAATGGTGTTTCGTCAAGCAATAAAAGAAAGCGCATTCGAAATTGTAGCAATCAATGCAAGCTATCCGTCCGAAACGTTAGCACATTTAATTAAATATGATACAGTACACGGTAAGTTTGCCGGAACAGTGGAAGCATTTGAAGATCACTTATTAGTAGATGGGAAAATGATTCGCCTTTTAAACAACCGTGATCCAAAGGAATTGCCTTGGACAGATCTAGGTGTTGAAGTTGTAATTGAAGCAACTGGTAAATTTAATTCAAAAGAAAAAGCAATTCTTCACGTTGAAGCTGGAGCGAAAAAAGTTATTTTAACAGCGCCTGGTAAAAATGAAGATGTAACAATTGTAGTTGGTGTGAACGAAGACCAATTAGATATTACAAAACATACCGTTATTTCAAATGCATCTTGTACAACAAACTGTTTAGCACCTGTTGTAAAGGTGTTAGATGAGCAGTTTGGAATTGAAAACGGTTTAATGACAACTGTTCACGCTTATACAAATGACCAAAAAAACATTGATAACCCACATAAAGATTTAAGAAGAGCACGTGCTTGCGGACAGTCAATCATTCCTACAACGACGGGTGCTGCGAAAGCGCTTGCAAAAGTTCTTCCGCATTTAAATGGAAAACTTCATGGTATGGCACTTCGTGTACCAACACCAAACGTGTCTCTTGTTGATTTAGTAGTAGACGTAAAACGTGATGTAACAGTTGAAGATATTAATGAAGCATTCAAAACTGTTGCAAACGGTGCGTTAAAAGGAATTGTAGAATTTAGCGAAGAGCCTTTAGTGTCTATCGACTTTAATACAAATACACACTCAGCTATTATTGATGGTTTATCTACAATGGTAATGGGTGAGCGTAAAGTGAAAGTACTTGCTTGGTATGATAACGAGTGGGGCTACTCTCGTCGTGTTGTAGATCTTGTAACGTTAGTTGTTGATGAATTAGCAAAACAAGAAAATGTACAACATATTTAAGTGAAATAGAGGGAGGGCAAGTGAATATTTGCTCTCTTTTTTTATTTTTTTCTGAAAAGAAAAAAATTATATGGGTATATTTTCAAATAGTGGACAGACCAAAAAACGTTGTGATTACTGTATTTGTGAATCGTTTATTTTTTTTAGGGAAAAGTAAAGAGGAAATTATGACAGAAAATCGAAAAAACTGTTGTTGCAAAATGAAAATAAACAAAGTATACTAACACTCGTAAACTTAAGAGCTGAGGTACGTAGTCACTACTTAAAGGGTTAGGACCTCTCTGGACTAACTTTCCCCCGTGGTAGTGGAGCAAGCCAAATTGCAAATTAGTTTTCAATTCGAACAGTTAGAATAAATTTACAAGGGGGAACTGTAGAATGGATACTATGGATACGATGGGTCGTCACGTAATCGCTGAACTTTGGGATTGCGATTTCGACAAGCTTAATGACATGCCGTATATTGAACAATTATTTGTGGATGCAGCACTAAGAGCTGGTGCTGAAGTACGTGAGGTTGCTTTTCATAAATTTGCACCACAAGGTGTAAGTGGAGTAGTAATTATCTCGGAATCACATTTAACAATTCATAGCTTTCCGGAGCACGGTTACGCAAGTATTGATGTTTATACTTGTGGGGATCGTATTGATCCAAATGTTGCTGCAGAATATATTGCAGAAGGTTTAAACGCGAAAACGCGTGAGAGCATCGAGCTTCCTCGAGGCACTGGTAGCTTCGAAATTAAGCAGAGAGAAACAAAAGCTCTTTAAAAAAGAACATAATTGATTTAAAATGTAAAGAGGTGTATAATGCACCTCTTTTTTAGTTTATATAAAATAGGACCATGCTATGTATGAACTTATAGTGGTCAGTGTAGAAGAATGAGTTATATAATATTGTATATATATTTTCACATGTAGATGAGTAGCGAAGAAATAAAGATTATAGTGTAAAGGAGTGAATGAATTGCGTTGTCCATCCTGTTTTCATAATGGCACAAGAGTGTTAGATTCGCGTCCGGTAGACGAGGGGCGCTCTATTCGAAGAAGAAGAGAGTGTGAAAGTTGTTTAAGTCGCTTTACGACATTTGAAAGAGTAGAAGAATCACCTCTTATCGTTGTTAAAAAAGAAGGAACACGAGAAGAGTTTAATAAAGAGAAAATTTTACGCGGTTTAATTAAAGCGTGTGAAAAAAGACCTGTATCTTTAAGGCAGTTAGAGGAAGTAACACAAAGTGTGGAGCGTGAACTTCGTAACTTAGGTATATCAGAAGTGAAAAGTGATATGATTGGTGAAATTGTTATGGAAGAACTTCGTGATATTGATGATGTTGCTTACGTACGTTTTGCTTCTGTGTATCGTCAATTTAAAGATTTAAATGTATTTATTGAAGAATTAAAAGATATACTGCAAAAAGAGAGAGAGTAGAAGGAATCTCTTTATATACTGTAAGTAAACGAGATAAGAGAGCTAGAAGCGGAAGCTAATAGCTCTTTTTCGCTAATAAATTATATAATAAAGATAGAACGAGTGAAATGTAGGTTAGATTGGATGAGAGAAAGGAAAGGCAAGAATGGAAAAACAGTCATGGATGGAGCTATTGCCGATTGATCGTTATAAAGTAAGTGCGAAAGGGTTGTTACATAATTACGACCGGAAAGTATTAACGATGTTGTATCAGCCGTTAATAGGTAGTAGAGCTTTTAGCTTATACATGACACTATGGGGAGAGTTAGAGCAAGATCGTGTATTTGGAAAAGAGAATACACATCACTCCCTTATGGTGACTATGCAAATGCAACTTCCTGAAATATATGGGGAACGAGTAAAGTTAGAAGCGATTGGTCTTTTAAATGTATATATTAAGAAAGAAAAAGATATTCGAATGTTTATATATGAATTGCAACCACCTTTATCTCCGAAGCAGTTTTTTGATGATATTGTTTTAAGTATCTTTTTATATAATCGCTTGAGTCGGACAAAATACAACCAAGTAAAGCAATATTTCTTAGAAGAAGAATTCGATTTTGCTTCTTATGAAAATGTTACGCGCTCCTTCAACGATATATTTGATTCGTTTAACCCAGGTCAGTTTGAATATGCGCAAGAAGAACTGCGTATCCCGAAAACGACAATTATGCCAAGTAACGAGAATGGGGATGCTCCGAAAGTTTGGAATGATTTCTTTGATTTCTCTTTATTTGTAGACGGACTATCAGCGCTTGTTCCTAAAAAGGCGATTACAGATCAAGTGAGAGAATGTGTCATTACACTCGCTTATGTGTACGGTGTGGATGTGTTATCGATGCAAAATATCGTTCTTGGCGCAGTGACAGAGATACAAACAATTGATATCGAAAGGCTTCGGAAGGGAGCACGCGATTGGTATCAATTCGAAAATGGTCAAGCGTTACCTATATTAAGTGAAAGAGTGCAACCTCATGCTGCTCGTACAATGAAAGAGAAAGAGCCATCTACGCAAGAAGAGATGCTAATGAAGCAGTTAGAGGAAATCTCGCCAAAACAACTATTGAAAGAGATTTCAGGCGGTGCAGAGGCGACGAAAGCGGACTTGCAAATCGTTGAGGATGTAATGATGAACCAAAAGTTAACGCCAGGGGTTGTGAATGTACTTATTTATTACGTTATGCTACGCTCAGATATGAAGCTTGCTAAAACGTATGTCGAGAAGATTGCTGGACATTGGGCGCGAAAAAAGGTCGGTACAGTAGGCGAGGCGATGGCGCTAGCGAAAGAAGAGAATCGTCAATATCAAGAGTGGGCTGAGACGAAGAAAAAAGGTCGTACAGCGAAGAAAACAGTGCGAAAAGAAATGGTACCAGATTGGCTTAAAGAAGAGTCGAAAGAAGAAGAGAAAGAACCTGTGAAAAATGACGTAAGTGCGAAAAAAGATGCAAGTACGTTAGAAGATGAACGGAAACGATTAGAAGAAGTATTGAAAAAATATAAGCGTGATTAATAAAAGAAAATGAACGCTCTTTGAGGTGAGAAAATGGAGCATATTCAAAATTCATTTACGAAATTAATGGAAAATAAAAACTTTAAAAATAGATATGAAGTCTTAAAGGCAGAAGTGATGGCGCACCCTCGTGTGAAAGAATTTATAGACGAACATAAAGGTGAAGTAACGACTTCTATGATTGAACGAAGTCTTGTGAAGTTATATGAATATATTGGACAAAGTGTAGGGTGTGCGGATTGTCCAGATTTAGGGTCATGTAAAAATATGCTACAAGGATATGAGCCGAAGCTCGTCATCCAAGGTAAGATGATTGATATTCAATACGATCGTTGTATTAGAAAAGTAGCATATGATGAGAGAAAAAAATATGAAAAACTTGTTCAAAGTGTATATATGCCAGTTGACATTTTGCAGGCAACTATGGAAAATTTAGACCCTTCAGGTTTAGATGCACGTATTGATGCAATAGGTGCAACGAATGAATTTTTAAACACATACGAACCAGGTAAAAAAGCACAAGGTTTATATTTGTACGGTAAATTTGGTGTAGGGAAAACGTATCTGTTAGGGGCAATTGCAAATGAGCTTGCGCGAAAGAAAATTAGTTCGATGCTCGTATACTTCCCTGAATTTTTACGTGAAATCAAAAGTTCGATTCAAGATAATTCGATTAGCGGAAAGATTGATGCTGTCAAACGTGTACAAGTATTAATGTTAGATGATATCGGGGCAGAAGCGATGTCAAGTTTTGTACGTGATGATGTACTCGGTGCAATCTTACAGTTCCGTATGTTGGAAAACTTACCGACGTTCTTTACATCTAACTTTGATTTCAAACAGTTGGAACATCATTTAACGTATACACAGCGCGGTGAAGCAGAAGAGATGAAAGCGGCCCGTATTATGGAACGAATTAAATATTTAGCGAAGCCAATCCCAATTGGCGGGAAGAACCGTCGTAATAAGTAAAGAGCGAGCTGAGAAGCTTGCTCTTTTTTATCCCGCTATTGGCGGGCAGTAAGACTCCCACCTCAAAATTCGGCTGAAGTTAGGTGGGAGTCGGGCTGCCCGTAAAAGCCCGATTGGTGCGGGCTAATAATCAGTGGAGGATGGACAAAACCTCCACTGATTAAAGTTTCATTTTATTTTAATCATTTTTTCAGAGTAGCCTGTATCATTTTTTTCTCCCTCCCTTAATATATATAAAATTAGCAAGCCATATCGAGTGGATGTTCTAACAATGGGAGATAGGTTTCTACTAAGAGTGAACTTCCATAGATCGGACTCTTATAGGATTTGTAACGTATAGATGCAATCCTTTAGAGCGGGGATAAAAGGGGGGACAAAAGTGATTGAAATTTGCTTCGAAGAAAAAAATGATGCTGTGCACGTATACAGACAACTAACGAAAAGAACGGAATCCTTATATAAGGAAACAAGTGTATATTTAAACGAACAAAAGGTTGTTATTCATATACCATTATGTGAATCGAATTATATTGAAAAGATTTTATTGCCAGTATTACTATATTTCATTATGAATGTGAAACAAAATGAATGGATTCATACCATTTTAAAGGAAAAGTTTTTTTATGAAGAACAAGAAGAGTGTCATCAAATATTGCATATGGCACATGAGATTTTAAAGGAAAGAAGGAAAGGAGTAGCCCGTGATTTAACACGTCAAAAATTCGAATCTTATATTGCGTCGTCTTTGAATGATTGGCTTTGTGATCCGCTCTCATTCTCGTTTTCATCATACGTTCGTTTTCGTCTTCGTACATATAGGGAAATGATAGCTAGGCTTGCTGAAGTTGCAATTGATGAGTATAAGATGGAGCAGGAATATCAAATGTTCATTGAGACACTTCGCCAACAAGTAAGTAGCCGGAAATCACGTTTGTCCTGTGTACATCTTATTTTTGATGAAAGTTTTATTTTCTATGATGATAAAGGTAGGCGTTTAAAACAGGATAAATTGGTTCAATATATAGATGAAGAATTATTAAAGAAACAGGATATATATATTGATACGAAAGTAATTGCACCACTTCTTTCTATTTCGCCGAAAAAGATTTATTTATATACGAAAGAACAAGATCATAATATGATTATTACTTTGCGAAATGTATTTCAGGAACGAGTGCAACTACATGGATTACATGAATTTGAGCGCAACGTGAAAAATTTAAAAAATAAAGGTAACGCCCTTGATTTTCTAAGTTTTTGAGCATATAATTACCTACATAAATGAAATATATCGAAATGTTATGATGAGGACATGAGTAGTTTTCTACGATTTTCAGAGAGGGAAGCCTTAGGGTGCGAGCTTCCTATTACGGGATTATTACTTACCACCTCTAAACTTTAGCAGTGAACGTTTTTCTAGTAATTGCTAACGGACAACACCGTTATGTTGAACTTGAGCAATTAACAATAAGGTTAATTGGAACAAGGGTGGAACCACGAATTCAACACTCGTCCCTTTTTATGGGATGAGTGTTTTTTATTTTGAAAAAAAAGAGGAGTGACCAGTGATGGCAGATGTAGTTAAAATTACTTTCCCTGATGGAGCTGTGAAGGAGTTTCCAAAAGGAGTAACAACTGAAGAAATCGCAGCTTCTATTAGCCCAGGCTTAAAGAAAAAAGCTGTGGCTGGAAAATTAAACGATGAGATGATCGATCTTGTTACACCAATCGAAGAAGATGGTGCAGTTTCTATTATTACATTAGATTCTGAAGATGGCTTATATATTTTACGCCACTCAACAGCTCACCTTTTAGCACAAGCGTTAAAACGTTTATATAAAGATGTTAAGCTTGAGCTTGGCATTGGTCCAGTAATCGAAAATGGCTTCTACTACGATATTGATATGGAAGAAGCAATTACAGTTGAAGACTTCAAGAAAATCGAAAAAGAAATGCAAAAAATCGTGAACGAAAACTTAGAAATCGTTCGTCATGAAGTACCACGTGCAGAAGCACTTCGTCGCTTTGAAGAAATCGGCGATGAGTTAAAATTAGATTTAATTAACGATCTTCCAGAAGATGCAGTTATTTCAATCTATGAGCAAGGCGAATTCTTCGACCTTTGCCGTGGTGTTCACCTTCCATCTACAGGGAAGATTAAAGTGTTTAAATTATTAAGCGTTGCAGGTGCTTACTGGCGCGGCGATAGCAATAATAAAATGTTACAACGTATTTACGGTACTGGATTCGTTAAGAAAGCAGAATTAGATGAGCACTTACGTATGCTTGAAGAAGCGAAAGAGCGCGATCACCGTAAATTAGGTAAAGAGTTAAAACTATTTACTAATAGCCAAAAAGTAGGACAAGGTTTACCACTTTGGTTACCAAAAGGTGCAACAATTCGCCGTATTATCGAGCGTTACATCGTTGATAAAGAAGCAAGCTTAGGCTATGATCACGTATACACTCCAGTATTAGGAAGTAGAGAGCTTTATGAAACTTCTGGTCACTGGAACCATTACCGTGATGGCATGTTCCCATCAATGGAAATGGATAATGAAGAGTTAGTTCTTCGTCCAATGAACTGCCCTCACCATATGATGGTTTATAAAAATGATATTCACAGCTACCGTGAATTACCAATCCGTATTGCGGAACTTGGAACAATGCACCGCTATGAAATGTCTGGAGCATTATCCGGATTACAACGTGTACGCGGAATGACTTTAAATGATGCGCACATTTTCGTTCGTCCAGATCAAATTAAAGAAGAATTAAAACGTGTTGTAAACTTAACGTTAGAAGTGTACAAAGATTTCGGTTTAGAAAACTATTCATTCCGTCTATCTTATCGTGACCCAGCAGATACTAAAAAGTATTATGCTGATGATGAGATGTGGGAAAAAGCACAAGGTATGTTAAAAGAAGCTATGGATGAAATGGGTCTTGATTACTATGAAGCTGAAGGTGAAGCGGCATTCTATGGTCCGAAACTTGATGTTCAAGTTCGTACTGCTCTTGGAAAAGACGAAACACTTTCAACTGTACAATTAGACTTCTTACTTCCAGAACGCTTTGAATTAACTTACGTTGGTGAAGACGGTAAACAACATCGTCCAGTTGTAATTCACCGTGGTGTTGTATCAACTATGGAACGTTTTGTAGCCTTCTTAATTGAAGAATATAAAGGCGCATTCCCAACTTGGTTAGCTCCAGTTCAGGCGCAAGTAATTCCAGTTTCTCCGCAAGTACATTTAGATTATGCGAAGAAAGTACAAGATGAATTACGACGTGCTGGTATCCGTGTTGAATTAGACACTCGTGAAGAGAAAATTGGTTACAAAATCCGTGAAGCACAAATGCAAAAGATTCCGTACATGCTTGTAGTAGGTGACAATGAAGTTACTGAAAATGGCGTTAACGTACGTAAATATGGTGAACAAAAATCAGAAACAATCGCATTAGATGCGTTTGTTGACATGATTAAAGTAGAAGGAAAACGATAAGAAAGAGCCGCGGTATACCGCGGCTTTTTTATGTATTATAAAAAAGAAAATCTAGAAAAAATAACCAAACAATACTTATCATAAAAAAGTATTGCAAGTATGCTGGTTGTTTGTTACAATATTTCTTGTTGTTAGTAAAACACATCGCGTCTTCTTGACAGACGTCATGTCCTATGATAAACTCATCAAGGATAATAGAATATGGTTTTGACAAGTAGAAGCACCCGCTTCTCACCTGATGGACGCATTCGCAGTTAGCAGGTAAATGTATTTCTTACTAAAGATATTACAAGTGTGGGTGCCGTGTGCCCGCACTTTTTTTGTTCGGGTTCTACAATTGCAAAACGTATTCTAAGAAAACCTTGGAGGTGGCTTACTATTAGCAAGGATATGATGATTAACGAGCAAATTCGTGCACGTGAAGTACGCTTAGTTGGCGCAAACGGCGATCAACTTGGAATCAAGTCTCGTAATGACGCTTTAGACTTAGCTGCAGGTCTTAATCTTGATTTAGTATTGGTTGCTCCAAATGCGAAACCGCCAGTATGCCGCATTATGGACTACGGTAAATTCCGCTTTGAGCAACAGAAGAAAGAAAAAGAACAGCGCAAAAATCAAAAAGTAATTAGCATGAAAGAAGTTCGTTTAAGTCCAACAATTGATGAACATGACTTTAACACAAAACTTCGTAATGCTGTCAAGTTTTTAGAGAAAGGCGACAAGGTTAAAGCGTCAATTCGCTTTAAAGGACGTGCCATTACTCATAAAGAAATCGGTCAACGTGTTTTAGATCGCTTCTCAGAAGCTTGTGCTGAAGTTAGTACAATTGAATCTAAGCCTAAAATGGAAGGACGCAGTATGTTCTTAGTTTTAGCACCGAAAAACGATAAGTAATAGATAGAGGAGGAAATACCTATGCCTAAACAAAAAACTCATCGCGGCGCTGCAAAGCGTTTCAAAAAGACTGGATCTGGTAAACTGAAGCGTTCTCACGCTTACACAAGCCATTTATTCGCTAACAAATCTACAAAAGCTAAACGTAAACTACGTAAAGCTGGTGTAGTTAGCGCTGGTGACTTCAAACGCATTCGTCAAATGCTTGACAACTTAAAATAAGTTCGGCTGATATATAGAACAAACTAGGAGGTAATATTATGCCAAGAGTAAAAGGTGGTACAGTTACTCGTCAACGTCGTAAAAAAGTTATAAAATTAGCAAAAGGTTACTACGGTTCTAAGAGTACATTATTTAAGGTTGCTAACCAACAGGTTATGAAATCTCTAATGTATGCATTCCGTGACCGTCGTCAAAAGAAACGTGACTTCCGTAAATTATGGATTACACGTATCAACGCAGCAGCTCGTATGAATGGTCTTTCTTACAGCCGCTTAATGCACGGTTTAAAAAATGCTGGCATCGAAGTTAACCGCAAGATGCTTGCTGACTTAGCTGTTCATGACGAAAAAGCTTTCGCTGAATTAGCAACAGTTGCAAAAAACAACATTAACTAATTGTTTAAAACCTTAGAAGATCTTTCTTCTAAGGTTTTTTTATTTGTATTCATTATAACCATTCAATAACTTGTGAAATTTCCCGCTTAGTGTCGTCACAATTAAATGATTTATTTCTCTCTAGTATATTAAGATGTGCTTGTAAGAACTTTTGTAACGATAACGAAGAGGCGCTTACATGAAAGTAAGAAAGATTAACGGACGTGTCGTTATCGGTATGACAAAATCAATATAAAAGCTATAGCGATATAAAAGAATATATATATAAAGTCAGGAGAATCCTCCTGACTTTTTTTATTCCGCTATTTGCGGGCTAATAATCAGTGGGGGATGAACAAAACCCCCACTGATTAAAGTTTCACTTTATTTGAACTCATTCGTGAAGAAGTGTATCTTTCCTAGTAGAAACGACACTGCTATAATGGAAGGATGATATGGAACTTTCATCAAGTGAACAATCTGTGAGTGATGATTGAAACGTATTTGCAAATTAAGGACAAGCTATCTTTATAAAGATGTAGGTAGCTGACTTGTTAATAAGAAACGAATAATGAACTTTGAGATGAAACAACATTGTTGCGGAAAATGCGATGTTGGAGGAGGACAATAGAATGGACTTACTACAACTATTTAAATTACAAAAAGAGTTAGATGATCGTATTGTGAAAGAGCATGACTTACAACCGAAGAAATTGTTAAAAGAAAAAATGTTAGCTCTTCTTGTAGAAATTGGAGAACTTGCAAATGAAACACGTTGTTTTAAATATTGGAGCAATAAACCAGCGTCAGAACGTGAAGTAATATTAGAAGAATACGTAGATGGTTTGCATTTTATTTTATCAATCGGAATCGATTTAGGAATTGATAAAAACTTCTTATTCTATAAATGTGCGCAAACGAATAAAACACAAGTGGAAATTTTCTTAGACACATATGCGAAAGTGATTCGTTTTACAGATCAACCTTCTATCACGAACTATATTGAACTATTTACAAGCTATCTTCGCCTTGGACAAGCGCTTGAATTTGAACAAGAAGAAATTGAAAAAGCATATTTAGATAAAAATGAAGTAAATCATCAGCGTCAAACACAAGGATACTAAGTTAATTTTTGAATATTTCAATTTACTTTTGTATAATAAAGTGACTGAAGAAAAAGGAGGGTGTTGGCAATGACAAAATTAGACGAGACATTGACAATGCTAAAAGAATTAACAGACGCACGCGGTATTGCGGGTAACGAGCGTGAACCACGTGAAGTAATGAAGAAATATATTGAGCCGTTTGCAGATGAACTTTCTACTGATAATTTAGGAAGTTTAGTTGCGAAAAAAGTTGGGGAAGAAAACGGCCCGAAAATTATGGTTGCAGGTCATTTAGATGAAGTTGGCTTTATGATTACACAAATTGATGACAAAGGCTTCCTTCGTTTCCAAACGGTTGGTGGCTGGTGGTCGCAAGTTATGCTTGCACAGCGCGTAACGATTGTAACACGTAAAGGAGATGTAACAGGTGTAATTGGTTCAAAACCACCGCACATTTTACCTCCAGAAGCTCGTAAAAAGCCAGTTGAAATTAAAGACATGTTCATCGATATTGGTGCTTCTAGCCAAGAAGAAGCGATGGAGTGGGGCGTAAGACCAGGAGATCAAGTTGTACCGTACTTCGAATTCCAAGTGATGAAGAATGAAAAGATGTTACTTGCAAAAGCATGGGATAACCGAATTGGCTGTGCAATTGCAATTGACGTGTTAAAACAATTAAAAGATGAAAAGCATCCAAACGTTGTATACGGAGTTGGGACTGTACAAGAAGAAGTTGGTCTTCGTGGTGCGAAAACATCCGCAAACTATATTAAGCCAGATATCGCATTCGCTGTAGATGTTGGTATTGCTGGGGATACACCAGGTGTAACAGCCAAAGAAGCACAAAGTAAAATGGGTGATGGACCGCAGATTATTTTATATGATGCTTCCGTTATTGGTCATACAGGTTTACGTGATTTCGTTGTTGATGTTGCTGATGAATTACAAATTCCATATCAGTATGATTCTGTAGCGGGCGGGGGAACGGATGCAGGAGCAATTCACATTTCTGTAAATGGTATTCCGTCTATGGCAATTACGATTGCGACACGCTACATTCATTCTCATGCAGCGATGTTACATCGTGATGATTACGAAAACGCAGTGAAGTTAATTGTAGAAGTTATTAAACGTCTTGATAAAGAGGCTGTACATAACATTACATTTAATTAATAGAAAAAAGCGAAGGGTAATTTCCTTCGCTTTTTCCGTTTTTAAAATGGTCTTTCTAATCCCGCTGCAGTATGGGCTCCTAAAATAATTAAGCGAGTTAATTGCATTGCCATGAAATGTGGGGTATAAATCATGCCTCTTTTTAACCATGACATAATCATTCCGATATGAGCCCCTGTAACATAACTAATAAGAATGTCACGAGGAACCATGAGTTCTTCATCATCAGGCTGTGAAATAGATAAGCTTAATGTTAAATGTGTTTGGACTGTTTTCATCATTTTATAAGAGTAGTTTCCAGCGGCTTTATCACCAAGCATAACGTTATAGAAGTTCACGTTTTCTGCTATATGTTCAAACAAAGCTAAAAAGGTTGGATGTGGTGAATCAAATGTGAGCTGAAAATCTTCTTTATTTCGTTTTTGTGGTTTAATTACTTCAGCTAGTTTTTCTAACATTTCTTCTATGCTTTTTTCTAGTAAATCATATTTATCATGGTAATGGCTATAAAATGTAGCACGATTTACAGGAGCACGTTCCGCGATATGTTGCACAGTTACATTTTCAAAGCCCTTTTCGCCTACTAAAGCGACAAAAGCATCCTGTATGAGTTGTCTTGTTCGTTTTACACGTGGATCATTTGTATTTTTAATAGACATTTTTACTTCACCTCGTTTAATTTTTTTAACTTAAACAACACATGCGTAGTGTAATGTTGTTTAAACAACATATAGGTTTAAATTGTTGGTTGTAGATTCGGGATAATTATTTATAATTATAAACGATAGTCCTTTAGAAATCAGCACCGCTAGGATGCAGACAAAACATAGTTTGCGTCGTAAAAGGTGTGCTTTTTTTGTTTAAAGGTTAATATAATTAACAATTAAACAATATAAACACTAAGGATGTAAATAGTTTAGAAAAAATTATATGCGATATAAGGAGAGGAATGCAATGAATCAGTTTCGAAGAATGATAATTATCAACATTATCACATTAATTGTATTAGTTGGCGGCGGTATCGGCGGTTATTACTATTACAATCAAACGGAAAACTATTTAAAAACAGACAATGCAAAAATTGACGGGAAGGTAATTCCAATTGCATCACCAGTAGCGGGTAAATTAACTGACTGGAAAGCAGAAGTAGGAAAAAACTACAATGAGAACGATAAATTAGGTGCTGTTACTGTAGCAGGAGCAAATGGTGAGCAAACAGTAGACGTAACGATTCCGCAAAATGCAACAGTTGTACAATCAAACGCAACAACAAATGCGTTCGTTGGAGCGGGTAGCCCAATTGCTTACGCATTTGATATGAATAACTTATGGGTAACAGCAAACATTGAAGAAACAACTATTGATGATGTTCAAAAAGGCCAAACAGTAGATGTGTATGTAGATGCATACCCAGATACAACGTTAACAGGAAAAGTAGAACAAGTTGGATTAACAACAGCAAATACATTCTCAATGTTACCATCAAGTAACGCAACAGCGAACTATACGAAAGTAAAGCAAGTTGTACCAGTTAAAATTTCTTTAGACCATAGTAAATCAGTAAATATTGTTCCTGGAATGAATGTGTCAGTTCGTATTCATAAGTAAGGGGGAGATGAGATGTCCTCAATTGCAATTGTAGGATATGCACTATTTTGTATAATCGTCTTCTTCCTTGTAAATCGTCTTTTACGAAAGAAAAAAACGAACGTGGGAGAAGAACAAGTCCCAGCCGTAAGTAAAATAGAAGTAAGTAAGTTAGAAACAGAAGAGAAAGAAATTGAGCAAAAACAAGAAACAGAAGCTTCTAACGTAGTGGAATTAGAAACAGGGAAGCAAGAGCAAGTAAAACAGGAAAAAGAAATGCTGAAGAGACAATTGCCGGTAGAGAATGTGAATGTAAAGGCAGTTGTAACTGTATTAATTCTCGGTATGTTCATTTCTATTTTAAATCAAACGATTATTAATGTTGCATTGCCTCCGTTAATGAACGAATTTAACGTATCAACTTCAACGGCCCAATGGTTAATTACAGGCTTCATGCTTGTAAACGGAATTTTAGTGCCGATTAGTGCCTTTTTAGTTTCACGATTTACGTATCGTAAATTATTCGTAGCGGCAATGTTATTTTTCACGGTAGGATCTATCATTTGTGCTACATCAGGTAACTTTACAATGATGATGACGGGCCGCATTATTCAAGCGGTCGGTGCAGGTATTTTAATGCCAGTTGGTATGAATATCTTCATGACATTATTCCCGCCTCATAAGCGCGGAGCAGCGATGGGGTTACTAGGGGTAGCGATGATTTTAGCACCAGCTATCGGACCAACTATAACAGGTTGGGTAATTGAAAATTATAGCTGGAACTTAATGTTCTACGGTATGTTTGTGATCGGTTTAATTATTACGTTCTTATCTTTAAAATTCTTCACACTAGCACAGCCGGTGTCTAAAACAAAGTTAGATGTATTTGGTGTTATTAGTTCAAGTATTGGACTAGGAAGCTTATTGTACGGATTTAGTGAAGCTGGAAATAATGGCTGGACTAGTGCAGAAGTTGTTATAACAATGATTATCGGTGTCATTGGTTTAGCAGTATTTATTTGGAGAGAGTTAACAACAGACAATAAAATGCTTGATTTACAAGTATTTAAATATCCGACGTTCACTTTCACATTAGTAATTAACGCGATTGTAACGATGGCCTTATTCGGAGGTATGTTATTACTTCCTGTATATCTGCAAAATATTCGCGGCTTTACGCCAATGGAATCTGGTTTATTACTTCTTCCAGGATCATTAATTATGGGAATTATGGGACCAGTTGCAGGTAAACTATTTGATAAGTATGGTATTCGTCCGTTAGCAATTGTCGGATTAGCCATTACAACATTTGCGACATATAAATTTACAACGTTATCGATGGATACACCGTATAGCGTTATTATGACGGATTATATTATACGTTCAATTGGTATGTCATTCATTATGATGCCAATTATGACAGCTGGTATGAACGCACTGCCGATGAAATTAATTTCTCACGGTACAGCAACGCAAAATACGTCAAGACAAGTAGCTGGTTCAATTGGAACAGCGATATTAATCACACTTATGACGCAACAAACGACTGCTCACGTAGCGGATTACGGCAACATGTTAACAACATCAAACCCAATTTTAGTTGATAAAGTACACGGTATGGGCCAAAGCTTAGCGGCATTAGCCGGATCAGCTCAAGCAGGAGATGCGATGAGCACGCAACTATTATTCGGACAAATTTCAAAGCTATCTGCAATTAATGGTATTAATGATGCCTTCTTAATTGCAACAATATTAGCCGGTATTGCTTGGGTGTTATCGTTCTTCTTACCATCAGGCAATAAACGAAATAGAAAAGCAGGGAATTAATTTCCCTGCTTTTTTATGTTTTCATGTAGTTAAATATAAAAGATGATAAGCAGTCAAAGAGCATAATCCCGATATAAACAAAATTATCCCCATAGAACGAATATGTGTTAATTGTCTCCCGCTTATAATAGCTAATAGTCCAGCTAAAGAGAAGAGGCACCAATATAAAGTTCCTGAAATTGGGATCATCTGCTCTATGTCTATTCCATAACCTATACAAATGATAGGAACAACGATAAGCAATATGCAAATCAATCCTGCTATGAATGTAAAAAAAATTCGATATTTAATTCCAGCAACAATTAAAAAAATGCCCACGATGAATTCGCATAACAATAAAATAGGGGCTAAGATAAGCCAAATAAATAATCCGGTAGATTCCATGTGTAACAACTCCTTAACGAATGAAAAATGAATCAGGCATAGACATGAGCTGATAACAAATAGCTGCGAACAGTCCTATTGAGAAAATAATGAATCCAATGTTGCGTATACTATTAATTTTTGAACGTACCCCATTCATTCCTGCGAATAAGCCAGCAAGAGAGAAGAGTATCCAATATAGAACTGTTGGAATGTGAAGAACGTTCTCTCCGTTTATACCTTTGTTCAAAAAAATAAAAGGCATTATAACGAATGAGCAACAAATAATCCCCATTAAAATAGTAAGGAATTTACGATGAATAATTCCGGTTACCACTAAAAAAATACCACCAGCAATTCCGCACAACATGAGAAGTGGCATAAAAAGCATCCAAATAATACTAAACATATGTAAACTCCTTTATATGAATTAAGTTATATTTTACAACATGAGGTTTATTTTGGATATTATTAATGAATATGTATAATTTGATAGGAATGAGTAGTAACGATACGAATGATCAAAAAGTGTTAACGGAAGAAGAGTTTGAAGTTGTGATAAAAGAGTAAAGAGAGGTATCGTGATGATACCTCTTTTTTACGTTGAAAAGGCGATTAAATTAGTCAAAATATGTAATAGTATAGCTGGAATAATAGATTTAGTTTGTTTGTACAATAAACAAGCAAATATTCCCGTCATAAATGCGCTAACCATAATTCCCACAGAGTACGTATGAGCAATACCGAAAATTAAACTTGAGAGAATTACAGCTGGCCAAAAGGTAAACTTCTCTTCGAAAAAACGAAGAAGAATACCTCTGCACACAAGCTCTTCAAAAATAGGTGCAAAAATCCCACCAGCTAGAAGTAAGAGAAGTGGATAGTGCTCTAGTGTTGAAAGTTGCAATGCATCAGACTGTTCTTGTACGGATGAAGGGAATAATTTATCTAATACAAACATATCTACAAACAGGGTGAGTACATAATAAATGAGAACATAGATGTACATCTGAAAAGATTTTAAAACTCGAAAATCGAATGTGGGTAATACTAGTTCTTTCAGTGGTTTATATTTCATGATATATACGATTAGTAAAAGTAGGGCAACTAATTCATAACTTACATTTTCTATAGATTCAAGCAAAGGTTTATTTGTATCTGGGTTAATGTATCCATATAACTCAATAGGTAAAAATGTAAAGAGTATATTTATTAATGAGAGACACGGAAAGAGAATGAATAAAACTCCAAGAAATTGTAACCATGATATGGAGTTTTTCTGTTCGTGTGGAATTTGTGTAGCGGATTGCATATGTTCAAATCACCTCTTTATATTTATATATAAAATTATAGTTGATTTGAATTTGGAATGTTACGTTTAAATATTACATACAAGATTTAAATTTGAAATATTCCGTGTGTTTTTTTAGGGGAAAATAATAAAAGAGGTATCACCCTATAGTGATGCCTCTTTCTCATTGATAACTATGTTCTGCCTTGTCATTCGATTTCTTTTGCTCTATTTGTAATTCACGTTCTACCAATCGGTCTAATTGCTGAATTGCTTTCAATGCTTTTTCATAAGAAATCGTTCTATAATGATGTGCGCCGCCTGGCTCTTCATCGGCTTCATCCGCCCACTTAATAACGTTTTGTAGAGGTGTTCTTTCAAGCGTTTGTTCTAGTAGGAAAGAATCAGTGTGCAGAAGAATTGCAACAGAAATTTCTTTTGCTAGTTTCGGATGTTCTCCTAATCTAATAAGCAATTTATGAGATCTTTCTGCCCCTTTAATCGCATGTATATCATTCTTTTTATACAAGTCATAGTCCCATTCGCCGCCTGTGTACCACGTATGATGTCCGATATCATGAAGGAAGCCAGCCTTTGTCGCAGCATCGACTGAGGCGTGATGCTTTTTGGCTAAGTGAAACGCATGGTAAGCGACAGCAATCGCGTGGACCATTCCAGAACGGTTTACATATTTTTGCGTAATGTGATGTTTAAAAATTTGTTCAAGCGTAATACGGTGCATAAAACATTCACTCCTTTTATCTAATGATGTATATGAAGAAAATCGATCGGTTTAAATGTATTTTGAACATTGTACTCCATCAATCCGTGTTAGTAAAGTAGAAATGTTTAGGAGAAGAAAAATTTTATAGACATAAAAGGTCACCTTAGTTTTTTTTCTAAGGTGACCTTTTATTGTTTATTTTTTTAATCCTTGCTCCAGTGTCCCTAACATTTCGTGTTTTTCATTTTCATCAGCATTTTTCCAAATGACTTCGAATAAAACGCCAAGACCTGGAAGCATTTTTTCTTCACCGCTTTGAATTGCATCGACAATCGTTTCTTGTAATTGGTCTTGTGAATTTCCAGATACATTTGCTAATACAGCGCCGCGTAAATTAAAACTCATTATCTTCACCTCTTCTTCAGAATTGAAACTGACGTTAGTTTTTGTTCTTTTTTATGTAAATATGTATGAAAAATAGGCTATAATGATAAGACAAGAAGAGAGGGAAATACATATTATGAAAAACATTGATTCAGTACAAAACCCGCGTGTGAAGCAGTGGAAAAAGCTGCAGACGAAAAAAGAGCGCGATAACAAAGGTTTATTTTTTGTAGAAGGATTCCATTTAGTAGAGGAAGCGTTAAAGGCAGGAGTTGTAACAGAACTTATCGTTTCAGATCAGACAGATCTTCCGAAAGATTGGACAGTTAATGATGTTGAAATGTATATTGTGCCTGAAGCAATTGTAAAAGTACTTCGCGAAACAGAAACAACGCAAGGCGTATTTGCTGTTTGTGAGAAACATGAGAAAGAAGTAGCTCTTACGGATGGGAAATTTCTTTTATTAGACGGCCTTCAAGACCCAGGTAATTTGGGAACGATTATTCGTACAGCTGATGCAGCTGGTATTCATGCCGTTGTGCTTGGAGAAGGGTGCGTTGATGTTTATAATAGTAAAGTACTACGCTCGACACAGGGTTCTATTTTCCATTTACCGATTGTAAAAGGGAACTTAGAAGAATGGGTAGACAAGTTAAAAGAAAATAACGTCCCTGTATATGGAACGGCTCTTGAAAATGGAGTTCCGTATGGTGAAGTAACACCGGCCGGAAGTTTTGCATTAATTGTAGGAAATGAAGGAAGCGGCGTACGCCAAGAAATTCTTGCGAAAAGTGATCAAAACTTGTATATTCCGATTTACGGAGGGGCAGAATCATTAAATGTTGCGGTTGCAGCAGGGATTTTAACGTATTATTTACAAAGCCCAGTTGCGAACAAATAAAAAACTTCTTATAATAAGTTGAAGTATATGTTCGTAATGAACATACAATAAAAGTTAAATAACGAAAAACGTTGATAGAGAAGAGTAGCTTACAAAATCGCCATATAGGGAGAGAGTGCCGTAGACTGAAAGCATTCTTATGGTAGATGGAAGTGAATTCACCTCTGGAGTTGGCGCCAGGACCATTTATATGTAAAGGCGTTCCGGTCAGAATTGATCGTTATAACTAATGAGTGGGCAGACTTGTTCTGTCAATTTAGGGTGGTACCGCGAATTTACCTCGTCCCTTTTTGGGAGCGAGGTTTTTTTATTTTTAAAATTAGGAGGGTTCCAAATGGAAGCACGTTTAAAAGAGCTAAAGCAAAAAGCGTTAGAGCTTATTGAAGAAGCGAAAGAGCTAAAGGGCTTAAACGACGTACGCGTAGCGTATTTAGGGAAAAAAGGTCCAATTACAGAAGTATTACGCGGCATGGGAAAATTATCAGCAGAAGAGCGTCCACGTATGGGAGCATTAGTAAATGAAGTACGTGAAGCGATTCAAACGCGTCTAGAAGACAAAATTGGCAACTTAGAAAAAGCAGTAATTGAAGCGAAATTAGCTACTGAAACAATTGATGTTACACTGCCAGGTCGTCCTGTTGAAACAGGTTGTCACCATCCGTTAACAGCTGTTGTTGAGCAAATTGAAGATGTATTTATCGGTATGGGTTATGAAGTAGCTGAAGGAACAGAAGTAGAAAAAGACTACTACAACTTCGAAGCACTAAACTTACCGAAAGATCATCCAGCGCGTGATATGCAAGATACATTCTACATCACAGAAGAAACGTTATTACGTACACATACATCTTCTGTGCAAGCGCGTACGATGGAAAAGAATGCAGAAAAAGGACCAATTAAAATTATTTGTCCTGGTAAAGTGTATCGCCGCGATGACGATGATGCGACGCATTCACACCAGTTCATGCAAATCGAAGGTCTTGTAATTGATAAAAACATTCGCATGAGCGACTTAAAAGGTACACTGCAAGTATTCGTGAAAAAGATGTTCGGTGAAGATCGTGAAATCCGTCTTCGTCCAAGTTTCTTCCCATTCACAGAGCCATCTGTAGAGATGGATATTTCTTGTATGATGTGTCACGGTAAAGGTTGCGGCACTTGTAAAGGGACTGGCTGGATTGAAATTCTAGGCGCAGGTATGGTTCATCCGAACGTACTTGAAATGGCTGGTTATGATTCAAAAGAATATCAAGGTTTCGCATTCGGTATGGGCGCAGAGCGTATCGCAATGTTGAAATACGGCGTAGATGACATTCGTCATTTCTATACAAATGATGTACGTTTCTTACAACAATTCAAACGAGCGTAAGGGAAGGAGAGGATAAATATGTTCGTATCATATCGTTGGTTACAAGAGTATGTAGATATTAAAGATGTAACAGCACAAGAACTAGCAGACAAAATCACGAAAAGTGGTATTGAAGTAGAAGGCGTTGAAGTATTAAATAAAGGTGTAAAAGGTGTTGTAGTTGGTCACGTATTAGAATGTGAAAAACACCCAGAAGCCGACAAATTAAGCAAATGCTTAATCGATATCGGTGAAGAAGAACCAGTTCAAATTATTTGTGGAGCTGCTAACATTGCAAAAGGTTTAAAAGTACCAGTTGCAAAAGTTGGCGCTGTACTTCCTGGTAACTTCAAAATTAAAAAAGCAAAACTACGCGGGGAAGCTTCTCACGGTATGGTTTGTGCTCTTCAAGAGCTTGGTATTGATGGGAAATTCGTTGCGAAAGAATATGCAGACGGTATCTTCATCTTCCCAAGTGATGCTGAAGTTGGTGCAGATGCACTTGAAATTTTAAACTTACATGATGAAGTGCTTGAGCTTGGTTTAACACCAAACCGTGCAGATTGCTTAAACATGTTAGGTGTTGCATATGAAGTAGCTGCTATTTACGGCCGTGAAGTAAAACTTCCAGCTATCAACTTACAAGAATCAGCAGAAAAAACAGCTGATTACATTTCTGTAAGTGTAGAAGCGAAAGAAGAAAACCCGTTATACATTGCAAAAATGGTGAAGAACGTAAAGATTGGTCCATCACCAATGTGGATGCAAACTCGCCTTATGGCAGCTGGCATTCGTCCAATTAGTAATGTAGTTGATATTACAAACTACATTTTAATGGAATACGGTCAACCGTTACATGCATTCGATTACGATAAATTAGGTTCAAAAGAAATCGTTGTTCGTCTAGCTAAAGAAGACGAAAAGATTCAAACATTAGATGATCAAGAGCGTAAATTACAAAGCCACCACCTTGTTATTACAAACGGTGAAAAAGCTTTAGCTGTTGCTGGTGTAATGGGCGGAGCGGATTCTGAAGTTGATAGCGAGACAGTAAACGTTCTAATTGAGTCTGCATACTTTGCAGGTCAAACAGTGCGCCGTACATCAAAAGACTTAGGTCTTCGTAGCGAATCAAGTGCACGTTTTGAAAAAGGAATCGACCCAACACGTACATTTGAAGCGATTCAACACGCAGCTGCTTTAATGGCAAAATACGCTGGCGGAGAAGCACTTGAAGGTGTAGTAGAAGCTGATAACTTACAAGTACAAGAACGTACAGTATCTGTTACAGCTGAAAAAGTAAACCGTGTATTAGGTACAGATATTGCTGCGAGCGAAATGGGTACAATGTTCACAAACTTAAAATTCCCATTCACAGAAGTAGAAGGAACATTCCATGTGAATGTACCGGCACGTCGTCCTGACATTACAATTTCAGAAGACTTAGTAGAAGAAGTAGGTCGTCTGTATGGTTATGATCACATTCCAGTTACATTACCATCTGGAACAATGACACGTGGTAAATTAACATCAGCACAAACGAAACGTCGTAAAGTACGCCGCTTCCTAGAAGGTGCTGGTTTATATGAAGCAATCACATATTCATTAACAAGTGCTGACAAAGCGAAACAATACATGGTTGAACCAAACGAAAAAGCTCCTGTAAATCTTGCGCTTCCAATGAGCGAAGAGCGTAGCCAACTTCGTTTAAGCTTAGTACCACAATTGTTAGAAGCAGTTTCATACAATGTTGCACGTAAAAACGATAGCGTTGCTTTATATGAAGTAGGTTCTATCTTCTTACCAACAGAAGCAGGAGAACTTCCGAAAGAAGAACAACATCTTGCAGGTGTTATGACAGGTCTTGCTCTTCACCATGCATGGCAAGGTGAGAAGAAAGTTGTAGACTTCTTCGTTGTTAAAGGTGTATTAGAAGGATTATTCGACGTACTTGGCGTTGCAAACCAAATCACTTATGCACCAGCAAAACGTGAAGGTATGCACCCAGGCCGTACAGCTGACATCGTATTAGATGGTGAAGCAATCGGATTCATCGGTCAATTGCACCCGGAAACAGAAAAACAATTAGATGTGAAAAATACATTCGTATTCGAATTATCTCTTGCAAAAGTATTCGGTGCAGACGCTGAGGAAACTTACTACTTAGCAATTCCACGTTTCCCATCTATGACACGTGATATGGCTGTTGTAGTAACAACAGAAACAAAAGCTGGTGAAATGAAGCAAGTAATTGCTGAAGCTGGCGGAGAACTTCTAAAAGAAGTAACACTATTCGACTTATACGAAGGTGAAAAAATGGAAGAAGGCAAGAAATCACTTGCATTCTCTATGAACTACTTCGATGCAGAACGTACATTAACAGACGAAGAAGTAACAGAAGCACATAGCCGTGTATTAACAGCGGTAGAAGAGAAATTTGGTGCGGAGTTACGTAAGTAATAAAAGATTGCCGGATTAATTCCGGCAATTTTTTTTTATGATGCGATTGTCGAAAGTTGTCGGTAAGTCGATATATTATAAAAATCGCTGATATATTTGAAGTTGCGGTCGATATATTGCAAAAATCGCTGATATATTTTCTGGCATCTTGCATCTTTCCCTCGAATGTAGTACATTAATTTTAGTTTAACAAAATGAAAGACGATGATAAGGAAAAGTAGTATATACTATAATCCATAGCGAGTCAGGGACGGTGAGAGCCTGATGAGGCGGTATATATGAAGAACACCTTGGAGTTGCTAACCGAAATTGGATCTTGTATTCAAGAGTAGACTTAGACGGGAATCCGGCCTGTTACAAACCGGGAAGTATGTATTACATACGAGTTAAAGTTGGTCTTTATGACAAATTGGGTGGTACCGCGAAGTTTAACCTTTCGTCCCTTTATGGATGAAAGGTTTTTTTGTATTTAAATATATGAGTAAAGGAGAATTTTACTATGGAAAACACATTAGTAAAAAGTCTGTATAGAGATACAGATAAATACGCAGATCAAACAGTACAAGTATCGGGTTGGATTCGTAACTTACGTGATTCAAAAGCATTTGGTTTCATCGAATTAAACGACGGTAGCTTCTTCAAAGGTGTTCAAATCGTTTTCGATACAGAATTAGAGAACTTCAAAGAAATTGCAAAGCTTCCACTAAGCTCTTCAGTTAAAGTAGAAGGTAAAGTAATTGCAACACCTGGAGCGAAGCAACCATTTGAAATTAAAGCAGAAAAAATTGATATCGAGGGCTTATCAGATTCTGATTACCCACTTCAAAAGAAGCGTCACACGTTTGAATACTTACGTACAATCGCTCACTTACGTCCAAGAACAAACGCATTCTCTGCAACATTCCGCGTGCGTTCTATCGCAGCATTTGCAATTCACCAATTCTTCCAAGAGCGTGGATTTGTACATGTTCACACACCAATTATCACTGGTAGTGATACAGAAGGTGCAGGCGAAATGTTCCGCGTAACAACGCAAGATTTAAACAACGTACCTAAAGGTGAAGGCGGACAAGTCGACGAATCAAAAGACTTCTTTGGCAAAGAAACAAACTTAACAGTAAGTGGACAGCTGAATGCTGAAGCTTATGCATTAGCATTCCGTGATGTGTACACATTCGGACCTACATTCCGTGCGGAAAACTCAAACACAACTCGCCACGCAGCTGAGTTCTGGATGGTTGAGCCTGAGATTGCATTCGCTGAATTAGGCGATGTAATGGATCTTACAGAAGATATGCTGAAATATGCAATGAAATACGTACTAGAGCATGCACCAGAAGAAATGGAATTCTTCAACAGCTTCGTTGATAAAACAGTTCTAGAGCGCATGAACAACGTAATTAACTCTGACTTCGGTCGTATCACTTATACAGAAGCAATTAAAGTACTTCAAGAATCAGGTGCTGACTTTAAATACCCAGTAGAATGGGGTATTGACTTACAAACAGAGCACGAAAGATACTTATCAGAAGAAATCTTCAAGCGCCCTGTATTCGTAACAGACTATCCGAAAGATATTAAAGCATTCTACATGCGTATGAACGAAGATGGTAAAACAGTAGCTGCTACTGACCTTCTAGTTCCTGGCATCGGCGAATTAATCGGCGGAAGTCAACGTGAAGAAAGAATGGACGTTTTAGTAGACAGAATTAAAGAATTAGGTATGAACGAAGAGGACTACTGGTGGTACTTAGAACTTAGAAAATACGGCGGTACAAAACATGCTGGATTCGGTCTAGGTTTCGAGCGCTTCCTAATGTACATCACTGGTATGGCTAACATCCGTGACGTAATTCCATTCCCAAGAACTCCAGGTTCTTCTGAGTTTTAAGATGAAAAAAGCGAGAGCAATTGCTCTCGCTTTTTTTGTTTGGAAAAATGTTGTTCATAGGTTCGTTCGTATCTCATATATAGTAAAACGAATGAAATATTTATGGGCAAGGGAAAGGGGTTTTGGCTCGATGGGGGAGATTACAAGTCATACAAAGTGGACACTGCATGACAAGTATGTGGTGATTACTGGTGCAACAAGTGGTATTGGATTAGCGGCAGCTAAGGCATTTGCAGAGCGCGGTGCCAAACTAGGAATCATTGCACGTAACGAGGAAAAAGCGAATGCTGCTATTGCTCAAATTAAGGATGTAACGAATGGGGATGTGATGATAGATCTATTTTTAGCTGATATGGCTTCCCAACAATCTATACGCCGGGTAGCTACTGATATTTTAGAAAGGTGTCCGAGAATAGATATATTAGTGAATAATGCTGGTGCTTTATTTCAAACAAGGCAGCTTACAGAGGACGATTTGGAGATGACTTGGGCGGTTAACCATTTAGGTCCATTCCTAATCACTAATTTGCTGTTGGAGCGTTTAAAAGAAAGTGCTCCTGCTCGTGTTATCACCACCGCATCTCACGGTCACAAAATGGCTAAAAAGGGAATTGATTTCGGTGATTTAGATGCAGAACAACTTTATCGTGGTGTTAAGAAATTCATGGGTGGTCCTACAATGCGTTATGCTCAATCAAAACTAGCAAATATTTTATTTACCGCTGAATTGGCAAAGCGGTTGGAGGGGACGGGTGTTAGTGCATACAGCTTCGATCCAGGGCTAGTGGCTACGAATTTCAACCAGGACAATGGTCTAGTTGCTCGCTTAACTATGGCAGCAATGAAACCTTTCTCTCGTACACCCGAGAAAGGTGCTGAAACTCTAATATGGCTAGCAGAATCAAGTGAATTTACTGATCATAGTGGTTATTACTATGCCGATAAGCAAATAGGAAAAATGTCTGAAGCTGCCTTGGATAAGGATGCCGCAAAACGTCTATGGGACATTAGTGAAAAACAGACAGGAGGATAAAAGAGTAGCCAGTATATGTTCAGATGGTTATGCTGAATAGTTTTTTACTCTTAAGTGAAAAGTAATCTTGGGGGTGATTGTAATGAGTAAGAAAGTGAAAACAGACCATTCTAGATCAAGCTTAGGTTCTCCGGAAGTGGAAGGACAAGGAACGACTACGCATGAAACGGGTTCTTATAAAGTACCTTCATCAAATAAGAAGCAGAAACGAAGTTAAACATAAAAAGGGAGTCATGGAGACTCTCTTTTTTAGGTGAATAGTAAATGAATGTATATCAGACTTAATTTAAATATATAGATATGAAGAAGGAGTGCGACAAAAATAGGAACGTGTGAGATCCTATGTATCCATTTTTCATTCATAAAAGGCGAAAAGAATCCAATTCTTTTCGCCTTGTTTAGTTCATCCATATCCTGTCGATACTAAAAAGTAGTTATTTTTTCAGTAAGCGAAACGCTTTCTCTGTATTAGCAAAATGCACTTTCACAAACTCAGGTAGTCTTTCTTTACCGACTTTTTGAATTAATTTAGCAGCGGCAATATCAACTTGTTTACCAGCACCTTTTGGAAGTGGCATGCCAGCTTTTTTGCTTAGTTCATCAAATTGTTTTACGAATGAGTAACGAGCTAAAATGGAAGCAGCAGCTACTGCTAAATGGACACTTTCTCCTTTTGTAGCGAAGTAAACATCTTCACGTTGTACCTGTTTTTGTTTCGCTAAATATTTATAGTATGTATCAGGCTGTGTAAATTGGTCGATTAAGATGCCTTCTGGTTTTGTAGGTGCTATTTTCGCTAGTAAGTTTGTAATTGCCTTATTATGTAGTAAAGCTTTTAGTTTACCTTGGTTGTTTCCTTTATCAAATAGCTCATTATATTTTTCATTATGAAGAACGAGAGAGCTATAAGGAACAACGTGAAGGAGTTGTTTTGCAATTTCAGCAATTTGAGCATCATTTAAGTTTTTGGAGTCTTTTACACCGAGTTCTTTTAAAAGTGGAATTTGCTTCGCATCCACATATACAGCAACTACTGTCATTGGTCCGAAGTAATCACCAGTACCTACTTCATCTGATCCTAGAATAGACATTGTACCGATGGAAGCGGGCGGCGCATAACGATGTGAATCAACCGATTTTTTCACAGCTGATTTCGGTGTTTGAGAGACAGTTTGCCAACGAGCAGCTTCAGCTTCAGCACGGCCTCCTTGGAACATTACTTTTCCAGATTTATACGCTGTAATCGTGCAAGATGGCACCTTTGCCATGAAGACACCGCCTTGCGGAATTTTCGGGCTAAGCGCTTGTTTATACTGTTGTTTCATGTCTTCAATTGCACTAGAACTTGTTTGTATTACGATAGAATTTGACAAAATGGTCGCTCCTTTTTTTATATTGTTATTTTTATCATATCGGATTGTTCTTTCTGTTTCCATATTATGATGGTTCATGGTATGATAAACTTTAGGATTCTGTACGTGATTGGAGGCCGGTGAGTTGTCACAACAAAAGGGAAATAAAAGTCGAATTAATGTAGAAATATATGGTCAACAATATTCAGTTGTTGGCGATGAAAGTACAAGTCATATCCGCATGGTAGCAGCGATTGTGGATGATAAAATGCGCGAACTCAATGCCAAGAATCCTTCGCTTGATACGAGTAGACTAGCGGTATTGACGGCGGTAAACGTCATACACGATTACATAAAATTAAAAGAAGAACATGAGAAATTGAAAGAAAGTATGACACAAAAAGGAATTGAATAGCATGATTGATATTATTATCATTTTACTGCTTGTTATGGGATTCTTCCTCGGTTTACGCAGAGGATTTATTTTGCAACTTGTAAAGTTAACAAGCTTTATTATCGCATACCTCGTTGCATACTGGTACTGTAAAGATTTAGCGCCAGCACTTGCGAAAATTATTCCGTATCCATTTGATAAGAATGTTTCTGTTCCAGAATGGATAGATGCGAATAATATTGAGGGTGTCTTCTATCAAGCAATTGCGTTTATTGTATTATTTATTATTACAAAAATCGCACTTTCACTACTTGGTAATTTACTAAATATGTTTGCAGAAATCCCAGTTTTAAAGCAAGTCAATGCGGTTGCTGGGGCACTTCTTGGCTTTTTAGAAGTGTATATCATTCTGTTTGTCCTAATTATTGTTGGATCAATTCTTCCAATTGAACAAATACAAACACCATTACAAAAATCATCAATTAGCAAAATAATTGTAGACGATACACCGATTCTTTCTGAAAAGGTGAAGGAACTATGGCAGACAGGTAGCAGAGTGTAACTTCTCTTTTTTCGGAAAGAGAAGTTTTTTTCTATGAAAGAAAGGCGGGGCAATGATGAAAGTGAATAAAAAACAAGTTATCAAATTACTAGAGACAATCGGCCTGTTTATGGAACTGAAGGGCGCGAATCCATTTAAAATATCTGCATTCCGTAAAGCGGCGGCAGCACTAGAAAGTGATGACCGTAGTCTTTCTGAAATTGAAGATTTCACAAAGATTCCAGGTATCGGAAAAGGAACGGCAGCAGTTATTCAAGAATATATAGAATCGGGAACATCTGAAGTACTACAAGAACTTGAAAAAGAAGTACCAAGCAGTTTATTACCACTATTAAAACTACCAGGCCTTGGTGGTAAGAAGGTGGCCAAGTTATACAAAGAACTTGGTGTTGTTGATATGGAAACGTTAAAAGCTGTTTGTGAAGAAAATAAAGTACAAGCTTTAGCGGGATTCGGTAAGAAAACAGAAGAGAAAATATTAGAAGCAATTGATCAAGTAGGCTCTCGTCCAGAGAGGTTACCAATTGCGATGGTATTGCCTATTGCCGGGGAAATAGAGGAGAAATTGTCGAATGTTGCTGAAATAATTCGTTTCTCACGCGCTGGTAGTTTACGCCGTGTTCGTGAGACAGTGAAGGACTTAGATTTTATCATTGCAACGACGGAGCCAGCAGTAGTACGTGAACATTTACTACAATTTGATAATATGATTGAAGTGATTGCAAGTGGAGATACGAAAGTATCTGTTCGTCTTCAATATGAATATGATATTTCAATTGACTTCCGCTTAGTAAAACCAGAAGAATTTATTACAACTCTTCACCATTTCACAGGATCAAAAGACCATAACGTAAAAATGCGCCAAATTGCGAAAGATAGAGGCGAGAAAATTAGTGAATATGGTGTGGAAATCTTAGAGACAGGTGAAGTGAAAACATTCGAAACAGAAGAAGCATTCTTCGCCCACTTTGGCCTTCCATTCATCCCACCAGAAGTGCGTGAAGATGGAAAAGAAATTGAATTAATTAAAGAGTATCCGGACTTAATTCAGTTCTCTCATATACAAGGTGATTTACATATGCATACAACGTGGAGTGACGGTGCTTTTTCAATTGAGGAAATGGTACAAGCATGTCGTGCTCGTGGATATAAATTTATGGCAATTACTGATCACTCGCAATACTTGAAAGTAGCGAACGGTTTAACGAAAGAGCGTCTTCGTGAACAAGCGAAAGAAATTGAACGTATGAATGAAAAGTATCCAGACATTACAATTTTGCGCGGAATCGAAATGGACATTTTACCAGATGCGACACTTGATTTTGACGATGAAGTATTAGCAGAACTAGATTATGTTATTGGAGCGATTCATTCTAGCTTCTCACAAGACCGTGAAACGATTATGAAACGTCTTCGCACTGCACTTGAGAATAAGCATGTCACGATGATTGCTCATCCGACAGGACGTCTTCTTGGGCGCCGCCAGGGTTACGATGTAGATACAGATTTGTTAATCCAGCTCGCAAAAGAAACAAATACAGTTTTAGAATTAAATGCAAATCCAAACCGTTTAGATTTAAGTGCGAAATTATTAAAACAAGCACAAGATGCTGGTGTAAAAGTAGCGATTAATACGGATGCCCATACACTTGAAATGTTAGAAGATATGGAAACAGGTGTAGCAGCAGCGCGTAAAGGTTGGATTCAAAAAGATAATGTGATTAACACATGGGATATTGAACGTTTATTAGACTATATTAAACGTAATAAGTAATACAGGGGGGACCTGCAACATGTTAGAAAGAACGTTGCGTGTATTAGAATACAATAAAGTAAAAGAACAATTACTTGAACATACAGCATCTTCACTTGGTCGTGATAAAGTGAAGAATTTAGTGCCAAGCACAGATTTTGAAGAGATTGTGGAACTGCAAGAAACAACGGATGAGGCAGCGAAAGTTATCCGTTTAAAAGGACATGTACCACTTGGAGGGATTTCTGATATTCGTTCAAATATTAAGCGTGCGAAAATTGGAAGTATGTTAAGTCCTCATGAATTAATTGAAATCGCAAGTACGATGTACGGTAGTCGCCAAATGAAACGTTTCATTGACGATATGATTGACAACGGTGTTGAGCTTCCAATTTTAGAAACACATGTCGCGCAAATTGTGTCTTTATATGATTTAGAAAAGAAGATTACAAATTGTATTGGTGACGGCGGTGAAGTAGTCGATAGCGCAAGTGACAAATTGCGTGGTATTCGTAACCAAATTCGTACTGCGGAAAGCCGTATTCGTGAGAAATTAGAAAACATGACGCGTTCTTCAAACGCGCAAAAAATGTTATCAGATGCAATTGTAACGATTCGTAACGAACGCTACGTAATCCCGGTAAAACAAGAATACCGCGGCGTATATGGTGGTATTGTTCACGATCAATCCGCTTCTGGACAAACATTATTTATCGAACCGCAAGTAATCGTGGAATTAAATAACGCACTTCAAGAAGCACGTGTGAAAGAAAAACAAGAAGTAGAACGCATTTTAATGATGTTAACGGAAGAAGTAGCAGTGGAAGCTGATATCGTTTTATCAAACGTAGAAGTAGTTGCAAATCTTGATTTTATTTTTGCAAAAGCTCTTTATGCGAAGCGAATTAAAGCGACGAAACCAATCGTCAATAATGAACGCTACATGGATTTAAAACAAGCACGCCATCCGCTTATCGATCCGGAAATTATCGTGCCAAATAACATTATGCTTGGTAAAGACTTTACAACAATCGTTATTACAGGACCGAATACAGGTGGTAAAACAGTTACACTTAAAACAGTTGGTATTTGTGTCTTAATGGCGCAATCTGGTCTTCATATTCCGGTAATGGATGAATCAGAGATATGTGTATTTAAAAACATCTTTGCTGATATCGGTGATGAGCAATCGATTGAACAAAATTTAAGTACATTCTCTTCTCATATGGTAAACATTGTAGATATTTTAGAAAAAGCTGATTTTGAAAGTTTAGTCCTATTTGATGAATTAGGTGCTGGGACAGATCCGCAAGAAGGGGCTGCACTAGCAATTTCTATTTTAGATGAAGTATGTAACCGCGGTGCTCGCGTTGTTGCAACGACGCATTACCCAGAATTAAAAGCATATGGATACAATCGTGAGCAAGTTATTAATGCGAGCGTTGAGTTCGATGTGAATACATTAAGCCCAACGTACAAATTATTAATCGGTGTACCAGGACGTAGTAACGCCTTTGAAATTTCGAAGCGTCTTGGTTTGTCTGATCGCGTTATTGATCGCGCTCGTAACCATATTAGTACAGATACGAATAAAATCGAAAATATGATTGCAAAGCTAGAAGAAAGCCAAAAAAATGCAGAGAGCGAACGAAAAGAAGCGGAAGAATATCGTAAGCAATCTGAAAAACTTCATCGTGAATTACAGCGTCAAATTATTGAATTTAACGATGAGCGCGATGAAAAATTATTAAAAGCGCAAAAAGAAGGGGAAGAAAAAGTCGAAGCTGCGAAGAAAGAAGCAGAAGGCATTATTCATGAACTTCGTCAATTGCGCAAAGCACAGCTTGTAAATGTGAAAGACCATGAGCTTATTGAAGCGAAGAGCCGTCTAGAAGGGGCAGCACCAGAGCTTGTGAAGAAACAAAAAGTAAATGTGAAAAATACAGCGCCGAAACAACAATTACGACCAGGTGATGAAGTAAAAGTGTTAACGTTCGGTCAAAAAGGTCAATTGCTTAAAAAAGTAAGTGATACAGAGTGGAGCGTACAAATTGGTATTCTGAAGATGAAAGTGAAAGAATCCAATATGGAATACATTAATACACCGAAGCAAACTGAGAAAAAAGCAGTCGCAAGTGTGAAGGGTAGAGATTATCACGTGTCGTTAGAGCTAGACCTTCGCGGTGAACGTTATGAAGATGCAATGATGCGCGTTGAAAAATATTTAGACGATGCACAGCTTGCAAGCTATCCTCGTATATCAATTATTCACGGTAAAGGAACAGGAGCGCTTCGCCAAGGTGTACAAGATTACTTGAAGAAACATCGCGGCGTGAAAAATTACCGCTACGGTGATATGGGCGAGGGAGGCCTAGGCGTAACAGTTGTCGAATTGAAATAGCAAACAACGAAACAAAAGGGGAAACCATTATATGTTTATGGACAAACTTGCAAAAGTATTGTTAGCTTGTTGTGGAATATTTTTGGTGATTGGGGTTATTTATTTAGTTGTTTTTGCGAAGTGAAGGAGCGTCAATCTTGGCATAATGATATTGCCATGGATTGACGCTTTTAATCTATAAGAAAAGGAATAAAACATGAAAATCAACCAATACATAAGCGAAGCAAAGTCCTGCTCAAGACGTGAAACAGACCGTCTTATTAAAGCAGGACGTGCCGCGATTAACGGTGAAATTTGTACGCACGGTGTACTCGTGAGCGATGGTGATGTTGTAACGATTGATGGACAGGTTATTGTCAAAGAAGAGAAAGAAAAAGTGTATATTGCCTTTCATAAACCAGTTGGCATTACTTGCACAGCAGCCGATCATATTGAGGATAATATTATTGATTATATCAATTACCCAGAGCGAATCTTTCCTGTTGGACGGTTAGATAAAGCGTCGGAAGGACTTATTCTATTAACGAATGATGGCACGATTGCCAATCAAATTTTACACGGTGATCATGAGCACGAGAAAGAATATGTTGTCACTGTCGATAAGCCTTTTACAGATTGGTTTATTGATATGATGTCCAGCGGTGTAAAGATTAAAGATGGAATGACGAAGCCATGTAAAGTGATGAGAGTCGATCAGTCTACATTTCGGATCGTTTTAACGCAAGGAATGAATAGGCAAATTCGTAGAATGAGTCGTGCTTTCGGGTTTACTGTAACAAAGCTAAAGCGAGTTCGCATTATGAATATAAAGCTAAATGGACTAGAATCTGGAAAATGGCGAAACATTACAGCAGAGGAATTAGAAATATTAATAGGGCAGTTATAGGGAGGAAAGTTTTCTCCCTATATTTTTTTGTCAGAAAAAATAAAACTATTGATTTTTTAAAAAATAGCCCATATAATAAAAAACAACAAGTTTCGACAAGATATTTTATAAAAGTAATGATGAGGACATGAGTTGTTTTTGACGATTCTCAGAGAGGGAAGCCTTAGGCTGTGAGCTTCCTAATACGGAAAGACAAACTTACCACCTCTAAACTTCAAGAGTGAACTGCATGATGCATTGTAATTCTTGGCGGATAAAACCGTTATCAATTTACACGAGCTATAAAATGAGCTTATTTTGTTATAAATTCATTTTATTAGAATAAGGGTGGAACCACGATTTCAACACTCGTCCCTTTGTTAGGGACGGGTGTTTTTTGCGTTCTTTTATAGGGAAGTATGCTTGAAAGAGGATATGTGACGGGCTTTAATTCAGAATATTTTGTTAATCAGATAATTGTTTAGGAGGTTAGTAGAAATGAAATCATCTTTAAAGTTTTCTGAGATGTTTGCAATAAGTTTAATGTTATTTGCACTATTTTTCGGTGCAGGTAATATGATTTTCCCACCAGCGTTAGGACAAGGTGCAGGAACAGATGTATGGATCGCGTTATTTGGCTTTATCGTAACAGGTGTAGGACTGCCTTTATTAGGGGTTATTGTTATAGCTCTAAAGGGAGATATTAATGAATTAGCAGGACGTGTACATCCTATATTCGCACTTGTTTTTATCACTGCAATTTATTTATGTTTAGGCGTATTCGTAAGTGTTCCACGTACAGGAACAGTTGCTTACGAAATGAGTGTTGCACCGTTTTTACCAAGTGAAATAGCTGGTCAATCATATCCACTTGTTATCTTTACACTTATTTACTTTGCAGTAACTTTCTATTTAGCTTTAAACCCATCGAAATTAGTGGGACGCATCGGTAAAGTGTTAACTCCAATTTTGTTAGCTGTTATAGCAATTATCGTAGCGAAAGCAATTATTACGCCAATGGGAGAGTTTGGTGCACCGACAGAAGCGTATAGTGCTCCTCTTTTTAAAGGTTTTATCGACGGATATTTAACTTTAGATGGACTTGCAGCACTCGTTTTCGGAAATGTTGTCATTAGTGCTTTAAAAGCAAAAGGTATTACAAATAAGAATAGCATTGCGAAAGTAACAATCTTTGCAGGATTTATTGCAGCACTTGGTTTACTTCTTGTTTATTTGGCGCTTGCTTACCTTGGAGCTTCTAGTGTTTCACTTGGAATGGGAGCAAACGGAGGGATCATTTTAACAAACGTCGTAAATCATTTATTTGGTAATTACGGAATGTTATTACTAGGCATCGCAATTACAGCAGCATGTTTAACAACTTCTGTTGGTATTGTTGCAGCTTGTGGAGAATATTTCTCTTCGTTATTACCGAAGCTTTCTTATCAAAAAGTTGTTTTCATTTTTTGTGTATTAGCATTTATGGTAGCGAATCTTGGTTTAACTCAGTTAAATGCATTAGCATTGCCAATTTTAATTGCAATTTACCCAATTGGTATCGTATTGATCGTATTATCACTCGTTGAAAACTACGTTCGTCTTCCATTAGCGATGTATGTAGGTGGTATTGTAGGATCATTTGCGATTAGCTTCTTTGATGGATTACACAATGCAGATCTTCAAATTGCAGAACTAACACCTATTTTAGATAAAATTCCATTATATAGCGTAGGGATTGGTTGGTTAGTTCCAGGTATGATCGGTATAGGAATTGGTTATATAGTTTCTAAGTTTCAAAAGCAAGAAATTGCTGTAGAAAAATAGAGAAAAGAGGCTTTCTATGAAAGGAAGCCTCTTTTTTTGTAGAAAAAGCCGTATATAAAAAAATTTAGATATTAAAAAAATTATACGTAATATAGTTGACAATAAAATTAGCATTAGGCTAAGATTGACTTAGTTGTGGAAATATTGGAAGGGAAGTGAGGGAGCAGGGGAATCGGTTTTCTATGACTATATCATTTTTGGAAGAAGAGGTGATAGAACAATAGAATTAGGTAGTTTATTTTTTTTGTAGTCTGTTGAGAATGATAATCAGTAAAGAGATTGAATTATTTTAGAGTGCTTTTTATAGGGAATATAGAGGGATAATATATTTTTTGACCTTTAGTGAGAATGATAATCAACGATACTTACATTACATAAAGTAATGACAATGAAATAAAGGTAGAAGAGATTATTTTTTTCTTATAAATTGAGAATAATTATCATTTTCAAAATATAAAACGAAAGATAAACAAGGAGGAAGTAAGCAAAATGAGAAAGTTTTCAGTATTACCCGCATTTATTATAACGTTAGTATGTATGCTAGCTTTTCTCGTAATACCATCTGGGCAAGCCTCAGCAAAATTAGCTGATGGTACTTACGATATTAACTACGTTATCAAAAAGGCGGAAGATGATTCAGCTTCAATGGCAAATGATTATTTTGAAAAACCAGCTAAGTTAATTGTAAAAAATGGTGAGATGAGAGTACAAGTTCCAATGAATCATAGTGCTTGGATTACAGAATTTAAAGCACCAGAGAATGGGAACTTCGTTGATTCAAAAGTAATTAGCAAAGACGAAGCAGCTGATAAAAGAACGGTTGAATTTAAAGTTGATGATTTATCTAAACCGTTAGGAGTAAAAATTCATGTTGTTGTACCAAGTGCAAACTACGACCATCATTACACAGTTCGCTTTGCATTTGATGCGAATGTAAAAGCTGTAGGTGGCGATAACGGTGTAGCTGGTGTAACAAAAACTGATGATCAAACTAAAAAAGATGGCCAAGTAAAAGAAGAGCAAAAGAAAGAAGAGAGCAAAGCAACAAATAAAGATGCAAATAAAGGAACAAATGAAAGTGGAAAGGCTGAAAAAACAGATAACCCAAAAACAGGTGATGATGCTCGCATTGGATTATTTGCAGCGTTAGTTTTAATCTCAGGTATTTTCTTAGTTCGTAAAGTGAAGTTAAGTAAATAAATCTTTGGAAGGGCGATGAATATATGTTTAAACAATTTAAAATGATTATTGCCGTATTTGCTGTCTTATTTACGTTTATAGCAACACTAGGTTTACAAGATGCAAAAGCTGCTACACAACTAGCTGATGGGAAATATAATATTGCTTTTACTGTATGGAAAGGCGATAAAGATGAATCATCTAGAATGAATAGTTATTTTGAAAGCCCAGCAACATTAACAGTTAAAAGCGGAAAACAATATGCTTCATTTAAAGTGAAAGATAGTGCTTCTATTAAAAGTTTCCAAGTAGAAAAAGATGGTCAATTCTTAGAAACAACAGTCTTAAGTGAAAACAAAAAAGAGAATACTAGAGTAGTAGAATTTGAAGTTGCTGACTTGTCAGAAAAACTAAATGGCAAGGTGAAAATTAACATCCCAATTATTAATTATAACGCTTCATATGATATTCGTTTTGTATTTGATGGGAACAGCATTAAATAATTGGAAATTTTTTAAAAAGGAGAGTCATTCTATTGAACAGGTATTTTAAAATTGTTGTTGCAATGTTTCTAACGATTTTTACATTCGTATCAACGCTGCAACCACTTGCAGTTCAAGCAGCTACAACTTTAGCTGACGGTGAATATTCAATTGGTTTCAAAGTTTTGAAAGATACATCAGATGAAGAATCAATGATGAATCAATATTCTGTAAGCCCGGGGACTTTGAAAGTAAAGGATGGGAAAAAGAAAGTATCCTTTACGTTAACACATAGTTCGTGGATTACGAAGTTTGAAACAGAAAAAGGTAGTCAATTCGTTGATGTAAATGTAGTTAGTGAAGATAAAGAGAACGATACAAGAGTAGTAGAATTTGATGTGGAAGATGTAGAGAAAATAGTAAATGCGAAAGTGAAAGTTGATATTGATGCTTTTAATTATCATCATTACTATGACATTCGTATTTCATTCGACCAAAATAGCATTACACCAATTCATGTAGAAAAACCAGATGAAAAAGAGGACCCAGCTAATAAGCCAGATCCAAATAAAAATCCGGATCCAAGTCAGAAGCCCGACCAAAAGCCTGACCCAGATCAACAACCAAATTCTAACACAATTAAAGATGGTGCGTACAGTATTCCATTTAAAGTGTTAAAAGATAAAACAGATGAAGAATCTAAAATGAATACTTACATGGAAAATCCAGGAGTATTGAAAGTAGAAAATGGTAAGAAAAAAGCGATTGTAACGCTAAAAAGCAGCTCATTAATTAAAAATTTCCAAACGGAAAAAGATGGTGCATTTGTTGATGCAAAAGTAGTGAGTGAAGATAAAGAAAAAGATACAAGAGTCGTAGAATTTGAAGTAGCCGATTTATCAAAAAAAATAAATACAAAAGTATTTATTGAGATGGCATCAAGAAACTACAAGCAAACTCATGACGTACAACTTGTATTTGAACAAGACAAGCTTGAACAAATTAAAAATGAAGAGAAACAACCGGATGAAGATAAAAAGCCAGAAGTAGAAAAACCGGATGGAAATAAGAAACCAGATGCTGAAACAATTAAAGATGGCGAATACAGCATCAATTTTAAAACATTAAAAGATCAAACAGATGAACTTTCAATGATGAACACATATACGAAAAGTCCAGGTGTGTTAAAAGTAAAAGATGGTAAGAAATATGTATCATTTACATTAACGAATAGTGCATGGATTACAAAGTTTGAATTTGATAAAAATGGTTCGTTTGTTGATGCGAATGTATTAAGTGAAGATACGAAAGCTGACACACGCGTAGTGGAAGTAGAAGTAGCAGATTTATCGAAAAAATTAAATGCAAAAGTAAAAGTAGACATCGATTCAATGGATTATCATCATTTCTACGATATTCAATTTGCATTTGATAAAGATAGCATTAAGCCGTTAGATAACCAAGGTGGAAATGACAACCAAGGCGGAAACAATAACCAAGGTGGAAACAATAACCAAGGCGGAAACAATAACCAAGGTGGAAACGACAACCAAGGCGGAAACAATAACCAAGGTGGAAACGACAACCAAGGCGGAAACAATAACCAAGGTGGAAACGACAACCAAGGCGGAAACGACAACCAAGACAATAACACAACAATTGATCCAAATGCTCTTAAAGATGGTGAATACAGTATCGGTTTTAAAGTGCTAAAAGATAAAACAGACGAAATTTCAATGATGAACACATATACGAAGAGTCCAGGCGTATTAAAAGTGAAAGATGGTAAGAAATATGTATCCTTCACAGTAACGAATAGCTCATGGATTACAAAGTTTGAGTTTGAAAAGAATAGTTCGTTTGTCGATGCGAAAGTATTAGGTACAAATAAAGAGCAAGATACAAGAGTAGTGGAAGTAGAAGTAGCCGACTTATCGAAAAAGTTAAATGCAAAAGTGAAAGTGGATATTGATGCGATGAACTACCATCATTTCTATGATATTCAATTTGCATTTGATAAAGGTAGTATTAAAGCTTTAGGTAATCAAGATGGAAACAACATTCCAGGCGGAAACGATAACCAAGATGGAAACAATAATCAAGGCGGAAACGATAACCAAGGTGGAAGTAACAACCAAGATGGAAACAATAATCAAGGCGGAAATAATAACCAAAATGGACACATAACAGTCGATCCGAAAAATTTAAAAGACGGTCAATATGATGTTGCTTTTAAAGTGTTAAAAGATAAAACGGATGAGATTTCAATGATGAATCAATATGTTGTAAATCCAGCTAGATTAACAGTGAAAGATGGTAAGAAATATGTTGCGATGACACTGAAAAATAGTGCGTGGATTACGAAGTTCCAAACAGAAAGTGCTGGTGCATTTGTTGATGCAAAAGTAGTGAGTGAAGATAAAAATGCAGATACGAGAGTAGTAGAGTTTGAAATCGATGATTTATTTGCGAAATTAAATGCGAAAACAAAAGTAGATATCGATTCAATGAACTACCATCATTTCTACGACGTGCAAATTCAATTTGATACAAATAATATTGGTGCAGTAGGAACTATTAAAGAGGATCCGAAAAACGATCCGAAAAATCCAGTGATTACACCGAAAGTAGACAATGCAAAAACAATCGGTAATCCTGATTTCAACCGAAATGCAGACGGTAAGAAGCAAAATGAAAATGCGAAGAATGATGTGAAAAAAGAGAAAAACTCAAAAACAGCAGATACAGCACAGATTGGAATGTATATGTTGCTATTACTAGGATCACTTGCTTTCTTAGTTCGTAAATATAGAGCAGGTAGACTGTGAAATTTGGAGTCTTGATGCATGGTTTCATGCATCAAGACTCGTTTCATATTGTACCGAAAGGAGTGGTGATTGAGAGTGAAGAAAATCACGAGTGTATTCATGGCTATCATTCTTTTATTTAGTATAGCTGGGTGCTCATCACCAAAAAAAGAAACGGCAAAAAAGGTAAAGAGCAGTAGTGAGGAACGTGTTATTGCAACGACAGTTGCTGTGACTGAAATTATGGATGCATTAGAAGTAGATTTAGCAGGTATTCCTACAAGTTCTAAAACTTTGCCAAAGCGCTATAAAGGTTTACCTGAAGTTGGGAATCCGATGAGTCCTGATATGGAAAAAGTAAAATCAATGAAACCATCAGAAGTATTATCTGTTACGACGCTTGAATATGAGTTGAAGCCAGTTTTTAATGAAGCGGGCATTAAGGCAAACTTTTTAAATTTAACGAGTTTAAAAAACATGCAAAACTCAATTACAGAGTTGGGCAAAACATATGGGCGTGAGAAACAGGCTGAAGCAGTCGTAACAAAGTTTGATAAAAAGGTTGCAGACATTCAAAAACAAGTAAAAGGGAAGAAAGAACCGACAGTCCTTATTTTACTTGGAGTGCCTGGAAGTTATTTAGTTGCGACAGAACACTCCTATATTGGGGATTTAGTAAAACAACTAGGTGGTAAAAATATAGTACAAGGTGAGAAAGTAGAATATTTAGCTTCTAATACAGAGTACTTAAAAAAAGCTGATCCAGATATTATTTTACGTGCAGCGCATGGTATGCCAGATGAAGTTGTGAAAATGTTCGATAAGGAATTTAAAACGAACGACATTTGGAAGCATTTTGCCGCAGTTAAAAATAATAGAGTGTACGATTTAGAAGAGCGCTTATTTGGAACGACGGGGAATTTAGCAGCTATTGAAGCCTTAGATGAATTAAAGAAAATGATGTATCCATGATGCATGTATAGATAAAGGAAGATTGAGATGAATAAAAAAATTTGGAGTTTCTTCATCGTCACAGTATTACTAGTTATTATGACTACTGTATCCGCTGTGAAAGGTAGTTTAGAAATAGGTGTCATTGATCTTTTTCAAGGTATATTTACAGGGACAAATGAAGATGTTGAAGTCATTAAAGATTTACGTTTCCCGCGCATCATCATTGCACTTTTCACTGGAGCGGCGCTTGCTGTTTCAGGTGTGCTTTTCCAAGCAGTTATGAAAAATCCACTTGCGGATGCTGGGGTTATCGGGATATCTTCAGGGGCCAGTTTTATGACGCTTGTTATCATTACGCTATTCCCTCAGTTCTTTTTCTGGACACCACTATTCGCGTTTTTAGGCGGTGCGTTTGCTTGTTATCTCGTTTATGCGTTTTCTTGGAAATCAGGTTTAAGTCCGCTGCGTATCATTTTGATCGGTATAGCGATAAATGCGATGTTTACTGGTTTAAATGAATCTTTCGTTACGATTTGCGGATATTTCATTAAAAGTATTAAGCAGACGACAACATCTAATATAACGATGAAGACATGGGGCGATGTGGAAGTACTTGTTACATATGGATCAATCGGCCTTATACTTGCACTGTTTGTAGGGGCGTGGTGTAATTTATTATCTCTACAAGATAAAACGGCTAAAAACCTTGGACTTCACGTGACGAGGGTACGCCTTATTATTTCTGGCATTGCTGTTCTTTTAGCAGCTGTATCAACTGCAATTGCGGGTGTTATCGCTTTCGTTGGATTACTTATCCCGCATATTTCAAGGCAACTGGTTGGATCAGATCATAAAGTACTTATTCCATTTTCAGCCCTTGCAGGTGCGTTATTAATTTTAACGGCAGACACAATTGGTAGGCTAATCGTACCGCCTAATGAAATTCCAGCGGCGACGATTATGGCAGTCATCGGTGGTCCGTTCTTAATATTCTTGCTTAGAAAGAGTGATCGAGTTCATGGAAATTAAAAATGTAACCTTTTCTTATGATAATGTAACGGATCGTTTAAAGTCTGTTAGTAGTGAGATAGAGGTTGGAAAAATTACAACAATTATTGGTCCAAATGGTTGTGGGAAATCAACATTACTAGGTGTTATGTCGCGAAATCATGATCCCCGTAGCGGAGAAGTAATGCTAGATGGGAAAGCTATTAGCCAGTATAAGCCGAAAGAGTTTGCTAGAAAGCTAGCGGTCGTTCATCAGCAAAATGAGGCGCCAGCAGATATTACAGTTGAAAAATTGACGAGTTTTGGGCGTATGCCATATAAAAATATTTTTTCTACACAAACGGATGAGGATAGCGAAGCAATAGAAAGAGCATTGACGTGTACGAGACTACAAGATAAGCGTGATAAGCCAATACATGCATTATCTGGTGGGGAAAGGCAACGTGTTTGGATTGCGATGACTTTAGCGCAAAATACGCCCATGCTGTTTTTAGACGAACCAACGACGTATTTAGATATTTACTATCAGCTTGAAATATTAGAGTTAGTGAAAGAGTTAAATGAAGTACATGGTTTAACGATTGTTATGGTATTACATGACATTAATCAAGCAATCCGTTATAGCGATCATATTATCGTTATGAAAGATGGAGAAATTGTGATGAAGGGTAAGCCAGGTGAAGTCGTAACGGAAGATATGATCAAGACGATATATGGTGTAGACGTTGTTGTAAAGCACGATGAAGATACAGGATTGTATATGGTGCCAATGGGTATTTGATAGGCGACTAAATCCCTTTGGTAATCCGTTTTGAGGTGATAATTTGAGCGGCAAGAAAGAAAAGAAACAGAATTCCTTTTTTCAAAGAATACTTACAGTTGCTTTTTTAGGTATCTTTTTCTACTCCGTGTATGAATTAGGCGGGATGTTCATGGATTACTATGAAAATCGTAAAGTAATGGCTGAAGCACAAGATATTTATCAAAGGAGTCCGATGGAAGAAAAATCATCAGATGGAGCAGTACGTGCGCAGTTTCAAGCCTTACAAAAAATTAATCCAGAAATAGTTGGCTGGATTACGGTGGATGATACGCAAATTAATTATCCGATTGTTCAAGCGAAAGACAACGATTACTATTTATACCGTAATTATAAAGGTGAGGACATGAGGGCAGGCAGTATTTTTATGGATCATCGTAACGATGTAAAATCTCAAAATCGAAATACAATTCTATACGGACATCGTATGAAAGACGGCTCTATGTTTGGGAGTCTTAAAAAAATATTAGAAGAAGATTTCTTCATGTCTCATCGCAAATTGTACTACGATACTTTGTTTGAAGGATATGATGTAGAAGTATTTTCAGTATATACAACGACAACTGATTTCTATTATATTGAAACGGATTTTGGAAGCGATGAAGACTATGCATCTTTTCTAGAAAAAATTAAGGATAGGTCACTCTATAAAACAGATACAAAAGTGACAGCGGATGATCAAATTTTAACACTTTCAACGTGTGATTATGCACTAGATCCAGAGGCGGGCAGACTAGTCGTGCATGCGAAGTTGGTGAAAAGAAGTTGAAAAAAGAAAAGGTATAGAAGTAGAGAAGATGTATTCCTTCTCATACTTCTATACCAACTATTAAAAACGAAGTTATTGAGCCGCGGCAATTGGCATACGAACAATTTTAACATCATAGAATGAGATTTTATTATCGATAATAAAATCTGGTAATCCACCACGATGTGAATGCGCATCTTTAAAGGCCGTACTCTTTGTCCAACCTTGGAAATCCTCTTTTGCATTCCAACGAGTGCTAATCGTTACTTCATCATAATCAACTGTATTTTCAGTTAGAAGAACTTCTAGTCCTAAGAAACCAGGCATCGTTTCAACTTTACCTACTTTATTAAAGCGCTCAATTAATTTATGTGCGTCACCCTTCGTAATTTTAGATGTATTTGTAACAATAATCATTTCTTTATTCCTCCTATAAATCTATCATTATTTTCATCGTTTCATATACATTAAATGATAGTGAAAATCATTATCATTGTCAATGGTAATGATAAAATATATAAGTTTTTTTTCAATTAAGCGAGAGGATGAGCTAGTTGTACGAGTAAAGCAATAATATGGTATAGTGAAACGAGGCTTTTTTCAGCCTCATTTTTTACATTGCTTCCTACTAATTAGAAAGCATTCAAATGGAAAGGAAGACATTACATGCGATCTGAAGTAACTATAAAAATAAAACCGAAATTTATAAAAGAAATTAAAAGTGGATATCCGCTTATTTTAAAAGATGCGATTCAAAATTTAAACGATATTCGTGAAGAAGGGACAATCATCAACGTAGTAGATGAGAAGAACCAATTTATCGGAAAAGGCTATTATGGAAAACAAAATAAAGGGTATGGCTGGATTTTAACGAGAAAAGAGAAAGAGCAAATAAATCAGGATTTCTTTGAAAGTAAAATAAAATCTGCTTTACATAAACGAAAAGATTTTTATAAATCAAATGATACAACAGCATTCCGTGTGGTAAACGGTGAGGGTGACGGTCTTGGTGGCTTAATTATCGATTATTATGACGGCTATTACGTAATTAGTTGGTATAGTGAAGGGATTTATACTTTCCGCGATGAGATTGTAGCAGCACTTCAAAAAGTAGCAAACTTCAAAGGGATTTATGAGAAAAAACGTTTTGATACGAAAGGAAAGTACATTGAAGGTGATGATTTCGTAACAGGAGAGCGCGGTGAGTTCCCACTTATCGTAAAAGAAAACGGTGTAAACTTTGCTGTATATTTAAATGACGGGGCGATGGTTGGTGTATTTTTAGATCAACGTAACGTTCGAAAACAAATTCGTGATAAATATGCAAAAGGAAGAACAGTTTTAAATATGTTCTCTTATACTGGAGCTTTCTCTGTATTTGCAGCACTTGGCGGCGCAAGTAAAACAACAAGTGTTGACCTTGCAAATCGTAGCTTAAGTAAAACGATCGAGCAGTTTAGTGTAAATGAAATTGATTACGAAGCACAAGATATTATTGTAGAAGATGTATTTCTATATTTCAAATATGCTGCTAAGAAAAAGATGAAATTTGATATGGTTGTACTTGACCCTCCAAGTTTTGCACGCTCAAAAAAATATACGTTCAGTGCGGCGAAAGATTATAAAAACTTATTAAAAGAAACAATTGCGATTACAGAAAATAACGGTATTATCGTTGCTTCTACAAATTGTAGCGCATTCGATATGAAAAAGTTTAATGGCTTTATCGATACAGCATTCAAAGAAATGAACGGTAAATATAAAATATTAGAAGAACATTCTTTACCAGAAGATTTCCGTACAATTGATCAATTTAAAGAAGGAGACTATTTAAAAGTAGTTTTCATCGAGAAAATTAAAGGTTAATAAAGAAAAAGGAGCTCAAGTTTAAATGAGCTCCTTTTCTTATTGAATGATATTTTGGACTCTGCCAACTTGCCCGTCCTGCAACCGTACTTTAATGCCGTGCGGATGAGAGGGTGAGTTAGTTAAAATATCTTTTACAATTCCTCTTGTTAGCTTGCCTGTACGTTGATCTTGTTTTAACACAATATCAACCGCAAGACCTGGCGCGACGTTAGACCGTTTTTGCCCGCTCATTTATACACCTGTACGTCTACGTTGGTTGTTTGTTTTCTTCGTTTGTTGGTTTTGTAATTTTTTCGTTTCTTGACTTTGACTTCCATTATTTGAGCCGTTTCCATTTCCTTGCTTTTTCTTTGCAAGTTGTTCGCGCATTAAATCAGCTAAGCTTACTTTTTTGTTTTCTGACATGATAAGTCTCCTTTATATAAAGTTAATTATGAACAATAGTAGTGAATTTCATCATATCATTGTTAAGGAAGGAAGGGAAGTTGGTTTGAAAATTCATATAATTGTACCAACTAATTTGCAGTTGCGATACAATTGAATTGTTAATATTTGTGAAAAGGGGATAGAAATATGTCATATCATATTTTATTAGTTGAAGATGATATCTCAATTCAAGAGATGGTTGAAACATATTTAGTAAAAGAAGGTTTTCAAGTTACAATCGCATCTGATGGAGAAGAAGGAGTTAACGCATTTTTAAAAGGTTCATTTGATTTGATTATTCTCGATATTATGATGCCAAAGTTAGATGGCTTAGAGGTTGTGCGAATCATTCGAGAAAAAAGTGCTGTTCCGATTTTAATGATGTCGGCAAAAGATACAGATGTTGATAAAGCGATTGGCTTAGGGCTTGGCGCGGATGATTACATTTGTAAACCATTTTCTATGATTGAATTGGCAGCACGTGTAAAAGCCGCTATTCGAAGGTCTACAAAGTATTCAGCTGTGGAATTAAAAGATGAGACCATTCAGATTGGTGACTTAATAATTGACCCAATTAATTTTACTGTGGAGAAAAAGGGAAGACAGCTTAAACTTACTTTAAAAGAATTTGAGATTTTAAAGCTATTCGTGAAGAATCAAAATCGTGTTTTTACGAAAGCGCAAATATATACGCTTGTTTGGAATGAAGAATATTATGGTGATGATAATGTTATTAATGTTCATATGAGAAGATTACGCGAGAAGATTGAAACGGACCCATCTAACCCGGAATATATAAAAACACTGTGGGGAATTGGCTATAAATTGGAAGTGATGTAGTATGGTTATATTTTTAACAGTGGTGATTATTATATTGCTTATCGTTATTTACGTGCAATATAAAATTAGGAAAAATAGTAGTAGGAATTTACGCTATACGTATGAGAAGTTAAATCGAATTGTAAAAGAACAAACTGGTGAGAAGCTATTAATTATGACGGGTGATACAGAATTGCAAAAGTTATTAGTGGCTATTAATCATTTGTTAGATGCAAAACAGAAAACGAATGCAGATCATGCGAAAGTGGAAATTTCGATGAGAAAAATGCTTTCAAATATTTCACATGATTTAAAAACACCACTAACAGTTATTCTTGGATATACAGAAATGTTAAATGAGGATAAAACGATAAGTAAAGAAGAACAGCAAATATTACTTGAAAAGGTGCATGTGAAAACACTAGAAGTTATGGAACTGATTCATAAGTTTTTTGATTTAGCAAAATTAGAATCTGGTGACAAGGCAATTGAGATAACAAAAGTAAATATGAATGAAGTTTGCCGTGAGAAGATTTTATCTTTCTATGATTTAGTGACGACGAAAGGTTTTCATATCCATATTGATATACCAGAAAGAAATATATATGCACTTGGAAATACAGAAGTATTAGGCAGAGTGTTAAATAATTTAATATCAAATGCGATTACATATGGAGACGATGGAAAGACACTCGGTATGACTTTAAGAGATGATGAAACGAGTGTGTATATAGATGTATGGGATACAGGAAAAGGGATTGATGAATCTCATATTGATAAAGTGTTTGAGCGTATGTACACACTTGAAGATTCAAGAAATAGATTGTACCAAGGAAGCGGTCTAGGGTTAACGATTACGAAAAGGCTTGTGGAAGCGATGGATGGAGAAATTCATCTTTCTAGTAAGCCGTATGAAAAAACGATTTTTACAGTTGTATTAACAAAGATGCAGTTTTAGCTTGTAGAGAAGTAGATTCTACAAGCTTTTTTGAACGTAAGGAATTTGTAAGGAACGGGTAAGAAAAAAGAGATTTCCGTTGTCTATTATAGAAATATAGAGCAGTGCGAAAGGGGAAAGTGACATGACATATATATTAAAAACGAACCAGTTAACGAAAGTGTTTAAAGGGAAAGAAGTTATTTCTAGTGTTAATATGCATGTGAAAAAAGGAGAGATTTACGGCTTTTTAGGACCGAACGGCGCGGGTAAAACAACGATTATGAAAATGATTACAAATTTAATAAAACCGACGAGCGGTGATATTGAAATTTTCGGTGAGAAGTTAACAGACACATCTTATGAAGTATTAAAAAGGATGGGGACAATTATTGAATATCCAATCTTTTATGATAAATTAACGGCGAAGGAAAATCTGGATTTACATTGTGAATATATGGGGTATTACGATAAGAACGCAATTAATCATGCTTTAAATTTAGTGAAACTGAGCGGCATAGACAATAAAAAAGTAAAAGATTTTTCATTAGGGATGAAACAAAGACTCGGTATTGCAAGGGCGATTATGACAAAGCCAGAGCTACTTATTTTAGATGAACCGATTAACGGTTTAGATCCAATAGGTATTAAAGAATTAAGAGATTTATTCAAAATGCTTTGCAAAGAATTTGGCATTACGTTATTAGTTTCTAGTCATATTTTAGGCGAGATGGAACAAATGGCAGATACAATCGGTGTTATTCAAAATGGAAAACTAATAAAAGAAGTTTCAATGAAGAGTATTAATGGAAAACAAACAGAGTATATTGAAATCACTATTCCTGATGTGAAGCGTGCAGCTTATATTTTAGAAGATAAACTCGGTATAAAAAATTACAAAATAATGAGTGGAAACACGATTCGTGTGTATGAAGTGGCGGCGACGCAGCAGGCAATTTCAAAAGCACTTATTATGAACGATGTAGAAATTGAAAGTATTAATAAGAAACATAGTTCGTTAGAAGAATATTTCTTAAACGTAATGGATGGAGAAGGCATTCACGCGTAATATAACTACAACGAGGGGGATATGATGATGAATGCATTAATGCTGAATCTTATAGCGGGATTTATCGTAATGCTGATAAGTGGAATTTTATATTATAGAAAACCAGAACGAAAGTGGATATTAGTTTTACTAGTGATAGGAATAGTAAGCGTAATTACAGCTGGAATTAGAATGTTGGTAGTGTAGAGATAGTTATATAAGGGATGGAGGCGTTGTTTATATGTTTAAATTAATGAAGCTCGAATGGAAGAAACATCAATTATCTAGTTACTTTAAAGGGGTAGCGATTTGTATTATAGCAATTTTTGTTGCAGTAAGCCTTATGGGGTTGGGAGCGAAAGGTGAAGTAGATGCGGCGCTCACTGATTTCACAAAATATATGACTTTAGCAAACATCTTTATTAGGATGACATTTCTTATTTTTAGTTCGGTCATTTTATCACGTTTAGTAATTGATGAGTATAAGAACAAAACAATGCAACTATTGTTTATGTATCCATTGCAAAGGAAAATGTTAATGAGGGCGAAATTAACAATTGTTTTTAGTTTTTGCTTTGTGAGCATGATTATTGCTACTTTCACTATTAGTTTGCTCATATTTTTTATGAATCCAATGATGGGAGTAATTGAAACGCCTGTTACGATGGGTGAAATAATAGCTACCATTTCAGCTACTTTTATAAATGCATTTATGATATCCGGTATTAGTTTAATTCCTTTATTTTTTGGGATGAGAAAGAAATCGACACCGACAACGATTACTTCGGCAGTAATAATCGGGATGATAATGAACAGTAACATTGGAAACAATCAAGTAAGTTTTTATAATTTTATAGCTATCCCAATAGTGCTCTGTTTAGTAGGGATTTTTATTAGTTATCTGTCGTATCGAAAAATCGACAAGATTGATGTGGCGTGAAGCAAGCTTAAAACAACAACGAACTGGGGTATGAATAGTGAAAAAAATAATAGTAATTGCAATTTTATTTCTGACAATTACTAGTGTGGTTTTTGGTTTTAAGACATTTCAGGGGAAAGATTTTAAGAAAGAAAAGTCTTTTGAGATAAATGATATAAAAGAAATAGAAGTAGACAATGAAAACTGGGATATTGAATTTAAAAGTACAGACTCTAATAAAATAGTAGTTTCCGCCCAAGGTCAACGAGTAGATAAAGAGATAGATCCCGTCAAAATAGAAAATGACGAAAATAAAATTGTGATTAAGCAAAAACAAAAGGTGACCAAATTTTTTAATGGTTTTACATTTAGGAAGAAAAATAGTATATCTATCGCTATTCCGAAGAAAGAAATAGATAAAATTGTATTAAATAATAAATCGGGTGATGTGAAAATAAGCGATATAGTAGTAAAAAGTATCGTTACAAAAGGAAAGTCTGGAGATGAAATGATTGTAGGGCTATTGGCAGATAAGGGTGAGTTCACATCTGAAAGTGGAGATTTAATGTTAAAAGATAGTTCATTACAAGAAGTAAATATAACCTCTACTACTGGCGATAATTATGTAAAAAATATAAAAAACGAAAATATGAACATCACTTCAGCATCTGGGGAAGTATTATTGAAAGATATGACAGAAGGAAAATCATTATTTGTAGAAACAAAATCAGGAGATATTGGCGTAAGGTATAACGGTGTTCCGGCTTCATTGAAACTTACGGCTAAAAGTAATTCGGCTGACATAATGGTGAATGTAAACGGGCTTAAGAAAGATAAAAATACAGAAAAGATAAAAGAAGGAACCATCGGTGATGCAAAAAACAAGGTGAAGATTTTAAGTAAAACAGGGGCGATTTATATCGATTAAAATTTAAATGAAAGGAGGGCTATCATGCTACGTCTTATGAAGCTAGAACTGAAGAAGTTTAAGCTCGGATGGTATGTGAAGAGAGCAGTTATTGCAAATATCATTATACTGGCACTACTAATTTTCGTTAGTTTCGTTGCTCAAATAGAAGGAGATCCTGAAATAAAAGATCCACAGACAATTTTGTTGATGGCTAGCACATTAGTAAGAGCAACATTTATTATTTTTGGTAGTGTATTAATCGCAAGGTTAATAATTGATGAATATAAAAATAAAACAATACTACTTATGTTTTCTTATCCTATTAATCGGAGGAAAATGATGATCAGTAAGTTGGCCATTACAGCAATAGTAACATTTATAACAGTTATTTTATCTAACATTTTAGTAGTAGGGATTTTCTTTGGGATAGATAGTTATTTTTCAATTCTTCCTAATCCATTTACAGTAGATCAATTGATGCAAGAAGGAATAAAACTGGTTCCTTTAGCCATTGCAACTGCGGGAATGAGTTTAATCCCATTATATTTCGGAATGCGTAAACGTTCAGTGCCAACTACAATTGTTTCATCCCTTATCGTTGTATCAATTGCAATGAATAGCAACCCAACGTTTCCTACAGCAACTTTTCTTCCCCTTCAACTAGCATTGGCAGCAATTGGAGTTGCGATTGCATATTACGGAATTAAAAATATAGAGAAGGAAGATGTAACAGTATGACAAGAATACGAAAAAAGAGTTGGCGTTACACCAACTCTTTTTTGTATATGTATGCTTCGTTACTACTCTGTAAATTTGTAGTGGTTACTTAAATACTCTTGGACTCCTGGAGAAATATTAAAGTTATTAGGACCTTTATATTCGATAGTAAATTCTCCATCTTCATTTGTTTCAAAAGAGATCGCATAGCTATTCATTTTAGAATCATAAGAAGTATCTTTGACTTTTGCATTTAAATTGAAGTATTTTGTAATATAACTTTTTGATTCGGCAATTGCTGTTTGTTTTCCCCATGGTGTGCCATAACATGTGAAGTAAATAGATACACTGATAACTCCAATGATTGAAGTTAGTAAAAGAGTTCCCAATGTTATTTTTTTATTCTTTGTATTCAATATGGTTCCCCTTTCCTAATAATATGAATTTATTTTAACGTATTTTCTCCATAAAAAACCACTTTTAAAAATAGTTTCACATGAAACAAATGACAGAAAAAGACAAGGTGTTTGCGCACCTTGTCTTTTTCTGTCATTACATTTTAGGGGCTTCCATTCTTTTTTTGCGTGGTCATACACGCCAGGAACTGTTTAATTAACCTTCTGCCCACTCTTCCTCATCAGCCATAAGAAGTACGGAGCCCCAAGTACAGCAACAACAAGCCCAGAAGGTATTTCTTTCGGATATGCAATTATTCGTCCGAGTAAGTCAGCCACGGAAAGAAGGATTGCCCCAAACAGTGCTGAACAAACGAATAGTCTTTGATGATTCATGCCAACAACGATTCGCGCTAAGTGCGGTGCAACAAGGCCTAAAAAGGCGATAGTACCGACAGCAGCGATATTGACTGATGCAAGTAGTGTCGCTAAAACAATTAGAGCAAGACGCGTTTTATTTACTGGTTGCCCGAGTCGGGTTGCTAAATCATCGCCAAGCACAAGAACGTCGAGTTGTTTCATTCTATGAGGATATTTTAAGTGTCAATATCTTTTTAAAATTTCGACGAAAAATAACGATTTATATGGATTTTGATATATCGCATTGAAATGCAGATGTGAATCAAGACTGAAGGAGAGGAAATTCGTTTAAGAAGGAAGGCGAAAGTACAAGCGAAAGGGGAGCGTATTGCATGTAATAATTATTAGAATGTAAGGAATAAACCTTTGTTTATAAAAGGTTTGTTCCAGATCGGGTAGTTGATAAGGAAAATAAAAACTGATTTTTTATTAGAAAAATATTTCTAATTAGTTGGCTGTACTTAAAAGATTGAACACGAAGGAGGGGTCAACATGTCTTTATGGAGTAATAATACAAATGGATATTGTGGGTGTAATAATCCAAATGGTGTACATGTTGATTCATGCTGTTTTAGTTGCGATGGGACAGTTCCTAAGCTCGGTCCAACAGGTCCAACGGGAGCAACAGGTGAAACGGGAGCAACGGGAGCAACGGGAGCAACAGGAGCAACGGGAGCAACGGGAGCAACGGGAGCAACGGGAGCAACGGGAGCAACAGGAGCAACGGGAGCAACAGGAGCAACAGGTGAAACAGGAGCAACGGGAGTAACAGGTACAAGTATAACTGCGACGTATGCATTTGCGAATAATACATCGGGTACGGCAATATCAGTATTACTTGGTGGGACAAATGTCGCACTTCCGAATAATCAAAATATAGGACCTGGAATTACAGTATCTGGGGGAAACACAGTATTTACGGCCGCAAATGCGGGGAATTATTATATTTCATATACAATTAATATAACGGCTTCATTATTAGTTAGTTCGCGAATTACAATTAATGGAGCACCGCTTGCTGGGACTATCAACTCTCCTGCATTAGCGACGACTTCATTTAGTGCAACAATTATTACGACTCTTGCAGCGGGGAGTGCAATTAGTTTGCAGTTGTTTGGATTGTTAGCTGTTGCAACATTATCAACGACTACACCTGGTGCAGTTTTAACGATTATAAGATTAAGCTAAGTAACGTGAACTCTCTTATTCTTTTAAAATTAAGAGAGTTTATACATATAATAAGAAGTTAACGAAGTAAAGCATAGTTATGTAAAAGTCAGAATATTATGATTGTAACGCTGTTATGACTATAATATAATGAAAACAACCATCATGAATGAACATTCATTTATTTTCACAAGTATTGGAAGGAGGAATGAGAGTGGAAAAACCTTGGCTGCAGAGTTATCCAGATGAAATTCCAGGGACGATTTCTTATGATATTCAGCCACTTCATAGATATTTAGAGAAAATGGCTGCTCGTTATCCAGAAAAGAAAGCGCTTCACTTTTTAGGGAAAGATGTTACATTTTCAGATTTCCATGACAAGGTAAAGAAATTTGCGAATTACCTTCAAAGGCTTGGTATTGAAAAAGGCGATAGAGTTGCGATTATGTTACCGAATTGTCCGCAATCTGTAATTGGTTATTATGGTACTTTGCTTGCGGGTGGTATTGTCGTACAAACGAATCCTCTTTATACAGAAAGAGAGCTTGAGTATCAACTTCATGACTCAGGGGCAAAAGTTATTCTTTGCCTTGATTTAGTGTTTCCGAGAGTTACTAACGTTCAAACTGCAACAAAGATTGAGCACATTATCGTAACCCGTATTGCAGATTTTTTACCATTCCCTAAAAATTTACTTTATCCATTTGTACAAAAAAAGCAGGCAAATCTTGTTGTGAATGTGTCGGAAAGCGAAACGATTCATCTTTGGAAATCGGTAGAAAGGGAAAGTAGTGCTAATGTTGAAGTTCCATGTGATCCTGAAAATGATCTAGCCCTTTTGCAGTATACAGGGGGAACGACAGGGTTTCCAAAAGGGGTTATGTTAACGCATAAAAACCTCGTTTCGAACACTTTAATGGGAGCGCATTGGTTATATAATTGTAAAGAAGGAGAAGAGGTAATTCTTGGTGTTCTTCCGTTTTTTCATGTGTACGGGATGACAGCTGTAATGAATTTGAGTATTATGCAAGGGTATAAAATGGTGCTTATTCCGAAGTTTGATATGAAAATGGTTTTTGAAGCAATTAAGAAACATAAAGTCACACTATTTCCAGGAGCACCAACCATTTATATTGCTCTATTAAATAGTCCTCTTTTAAAAGAATATGATATTTCTTCAATTCAGGCTTGTATTAGTGGTTCTGCACCGCTTCCTGTAGAAGTACAGGAGGAGTTTGAGAGAGTTACAGGTGGTAAATTAGTAGAAGGTTATGGATTAACGGAGTCATCACCAGTTACACATGGGAATTTTTTGTGGGAAAAGCGTGTGCCGGGAAGTATTGGGGTACCGTGGCCGGATACAGAGGCAATCATCATGTCACTTGAGACAGGAGAGTCATTACCTCCAGGTGAAATTGGTGAAATTGTTGTAAAGGGCCCACAAATTATGAAAGGGTATTGGAATAAGCCAGAAGAAACGGCAGCTGTACTGCAAGATGGCTGGCTTCATACAGGTGATGTAGGATACATGGATGAGGATGGCTTTTTCTATGTGAAAGATCGTAAGAAAGATATGATCGTTGCTAGTGGTTTTAACGTATATCCTCGTGAAGTAGAAGAGGTGTTATATGAACATGAAAAGGTGCAAGAAGTGGTAACAATCGGTGTTCCTGATCCGTATCGAGGGGAAACTGTAAAAGCGTTTGTTGTTTTGAAAGAAGGCGCTGAGTGTTCTGAAGAAGAATTAGATCAGTTTGCACGTAAATATTTAGCAGCTTACAAAGTCCCAAAGGTATATGAGTTTAGAAGTGAGTTGCCGAAGACGACAGTCGGAAAAATTTTACGCCGTGTCCTAATAGATGAAGAGAAGAGAAAGAATGAGGATGAGCAAACGGGCTAAGGCCCTTTCTTTTTGAAAAAATAGGATTGACACTTTTCTAAATAGTCAGTATTATAAGAATATGAATGACTATTCATTCAGTCATCTTCTTGAAGGGGACAGTAAAGTGAAGAAAAATAGACCGAAATACAATCAAATTATTGATGCAGCAGTCATTGTGATTGCGGAGAATGGATACCATCAAGCGCAAGTTTCTAAAATTGCAAAGCAAGCTGGGGTAGCTGATGGCACGATTTATTTATATTTTAAAAATAAAGAAGATATATTAATATCCTTATTCCAAGAGAAGATGGGAGAATTTGTTGAAACAATTCGTCAAAAAATAGCAGGAATTGAAAGCGCTGTAGCGAAGTTATTCATGTTGGTAGAAACGCACTTCTTGCTGTTGTCACAAAATGATCCTCTTGCTATCGTTACGCAATTAGAACTAAGGCAGTCCAATCAAGACTTGCGCCTTAAAATAAATGAAGTACTAAAAGGCTACTTACAAGTTATGGATGAGATTTTAGAGACAGGTATAAAGCAAGGTGAATTTCAGGCGGATTTAAATGTTCGCGTGGCAAGACAAATGATCTTTGGAACAGTAGATGAAGTTGTGACCAATTGGGTAATGAGCGATCATAAGTATGATCTGGTCGCACTTTCAAAAACGGTACATGGGCTACTTATTGCAGCTTGTGGTTATCGTAAATAATGGGAGGGATCATGTTGAAATTCCTATCTGTAAAAGTTGAAGATCATATCGCGGTGGCGACGTTAAATCATGCTCCAGCTAATGCGATGTCTTCACAAGTTATGCATGACGTTACTGAATTAATCGATCAAGTGGAAAAGGATGATAACATTCGTGTTGTTGTTTTACATGGTGAAGGACGCTTCTTCTCCGCGGGGGCAGATATTAAAGAATTTACATCTGTTACTGAAGCGAAGCAAGCAACAGAGTTAGCACAGCTTGGACAAGTTACGTTTGAGCGTGTTGAAAAATGCTCAAAACCAGTTATTGCGGCAATTCATGGAGCGGCACTTGGCGGTGGCCTTGAGTTTGCTATGTCTTGCCACATGCGCTTTGTAACTGAAAGTACAAAGCTTGGTTTACCTGAATTAACACTTGGATTAATTCCTGGTTTTGCGGGTACACAGCGCTTACCACGTTATGTTGGTAAAGCGAAAGCTTGTGAAATGATGTTAACAAGTACACCAATTACTGGTGCAGAAGCATTGCAATGGGGACTTGTTAACGGAGTGTTTTCTGAAGAATCCATTTTAGAAGATACGCTTAAAATTGCAAAACAGATTGCTGGAAAAAGCCCAGCAACAACTCGTGCTGTGCTAGAGTTATTACAAACGACAAAATCGTCTCATTATTATGAAGGTGTACAGCGTGAATCACAGATTTTTGGTGAAGTATTTACGAGTGAAGATGGAAGAGAAGGCGTAGCAGCGTTTTTAGAAAAACGTAAGCCTTCATTTAGTGGTAGGTAGTCCAATTATTTTTTTAATAAAAATTAACAGAATTTTAAAATTGATAGAATCTTTCTGAAAAATAAGGGGGTAAATGGAATGAACATCTACGTACTCATGAAACGAACATTTGATACAGAAGAAAAAATCGTAATTAAAAACGGTGCAATTTACGATGGCGAAGCGGAATTCATCATCAACCCTTACGATGAATATGCGATTGAAGAAGCGATTCAAGTAAGAGATGCACAAGGTGGAGAAGTTACTGTTATAACAGTTGGTGGCGAGGATAGTGAAAAAGAACTTCGCACAGCATTAGCGATGGGCTGCGATAAAGCGGTACTAATTAACATTGAAGATGATGTTGAGAATGGTGACCAATTTACAACAGCAAAAGTGCTTGCTGAATATTTAAAAGATAAAGAAATTGATTTAATTTTAGGCGGGAACGTTGCGATTGACGGTGCATCTGGACAAGTTGGTCCACGAGTAGCTGAAGCGTTAAATATCCCATACGTAACGACGATTACGAAGCTTGAAATTGATGGTACAAATGTGAAGATTGAGCGTGATGTTGAAGGGGATACAGAAGTAATTGAAACATCATTACCTCTTCTAGTAACAGCGCAACAAGGTTTAAATGAACCGCGTTATCCATCACTTCCAGGTATTATGAAAGCGAAGAAGAAGCCACTAGAAGAAGTAGAATTAGATGATTTAGATTTAGAAGAAGATGATGTGGAAGCAAAAACAAAAACAATTGAAATCTATTTGCCTCCTAAGAAAGATGCAGGAAAAGTGTTACAAGGCGAGCTGCAAGATCAAGTAAAAGAACTTGTATCGTTGCTCCACACAGAAGCGAAAGTAATCTAATAAAATACGAAATTATATATGCAGGAGGGAAAATCTATGGCTCGTAAAGTATTAGTAATGGGTGAAGTTCGTGATGGATCGCTACGTAACGTTTCGTTTGAAGCAGTAGCAGCAGCAAAAACAATTGCAGAAGGCGGTGAAGTGGTAGGTCTTCTAGTTGGAGACAGCGTTGCCTCTTTTGCAAATGAATTGATTCATTACGGTGCAGATCGCGTTGTGACAGTTGAAAATGATAAATTAAAATCATATACATCTGATGGTTATGCACAAGCATTTTTAGCTGTATATGCTGAAGAAAATCCAGAAGGCATTGTATTTGGACATACAGCACTTGGTAAAGATTTATCACCAAAATTAGCAGCGAAGCTTGAAGCTGGTTTAATTTCTGACGTAACTGCTTTAGAAATTGAAGGTGGCAATGTTATCTTTACTCGTCCAATCTATTCTGGTAAAGCATTTGAGAAGAAGATTGTAACAGATGGTATATTATTTGCGACAGTGCGCCCAAATAATATCGCAACTCTTGAAAAAGATGAATCGCGCAGCGGTGATGTGTCTTCTATTACAGTTGATGTGAAAGATCTACGTACAATCATTCAAGATGTTGTCCGTAAAACTGCAGAAGGTGTTGATCTTTCTGAAGCGAAAGTCATTATAGCTGGCGGCCGTGGTGTGAAGAGTGAAGAAGGATTTAAACCGTTAAAAGAATTGGCTGACGTACTAGGCGGCGCTGTTGGAGCATCTCGTGGTGCTTGTGATGCTGAGTACTGTGATTATTCATTACAAATTGGTCAAACAGGTAAAGTTGTTACACCAGACCTATACATCGCATGCGGAATTTCTGGTGCGATTCAACATTTAGCTGGTATGTCTAATTCAAAAATAATTGTTGCGATTAATAAAGATCCAGAAGCAAGTATCTTCAAAGTAGCTGACTACGGTATTGTCGGTGATTTATTTGAAGTATTACCTCTTTTAACAGAAGAGTTCAAAAAGTTAAAAGTACATTCATGATTTGAGTACCCTTGAGTTCCAAGTGAAGTACCCCTATATATAGAAAAAGGTGAGAGATCCCCTGTCTCTCATCTTTTTAGTATTTCATCCATATTTTTATATAGTATAAAGGAACATTTTTTTGTTACAATACATAACGATACATAATATTCGCCACGTATAAAAGTTAATGATATACTCTTGGTAGAATATACTTGAAGGAGGAAATAAAATGGCAATTATAAATGCAAATGACCAAAGCTTCGCAGCTGAAACTAGCGAAGGTGTTGTATTATTAGATTTCTGGGCGCCTTGGTGCGGACCTTGTAAAATGATCGCTCCTGTATTAGAGGAAATCGATTCAGAGTTAGGCGAGAAAGTAAAAGTAGTAAAAGTGGACGTTGATGAAAACCAAGAAACTGCTCGTCAATTCGAAGTAATGAGTATTCCAGCTCTTTTCGTATTAAAAGACGGTAAAGTAGTTGATCAAGCGTTAGGATATAAACCGAAAGAAGCGTTAGTAGAATTAGTTTCTAAACACTTCTAAAATAAAGAAGCTACCATTTGGTAGCTTTTTTTATTTTCTTTTTTTCAGCCTTTCCGTTACAATAAAGGAACGTATGTTGGGTGTTTTGACATAGTATGTTTTTATGTGAAAATAAAAATGATAAGCATGTAGAAATGGAGGGAGACGAGTGCACGAGCATTTAAAAGAGAAGTTAGCAATTTTGCCCGATCAACCTGGTTGTTATTTAATGAAGGATAAGCAGGGAACGGTTATATATGTCGGAAAAGCAAAGGTACTCAAAAATCGTGTGCGCTCGTACTTTACTGGTTCACATGATGGGAAAACACTTCGGCTTGTTGGAGAAATTGTTGATTTTGAATATATTGTGACTTCCTCAAATTTGGAGGCTCTTATTTTAGAGTTGAATTTAATAAAAAAATATGATCCAAAATATAATATTCAATTAAAAGATGATAAAACATATCCTTTCATTAAAATTACAGCTGAAAAACAGCCACGCTTACTCATTACGCGAAACGTAAAAAAGGATAAAGGAAAGTATTTTGGCCCTTATCCAAATGCGCAATCGGCACATGAAACAAAGAAATTATTAGATCGTATGTATCCACTTCGTAAATGCTCCAATATGCCAGATAAAGTTTGCTTATATTATCATATGGGCCAATGTTTAGCGCCTTGTGTGAAAGAAGTAACGGATGAGCAAAATAAAGAAATTGTAGATGAAATTATTAAATTCTTAAATGGTGGGCATAAAGAAATTCGTTCAGAATTAGAAACGAAGATGTACGAGGCTTCAGAGAAACTAGAATTTGAACGGGCGAAAGAGTTGCGAGATCAAATTGCTCATATTGATGCAATTATGGAAAAGCAAAAGATGATTATGAGTGATTTAGTGGATCGGGATGTGTTTGGATACGCAGTTGATAAAGGGTGGATGTGTGTTCAAGTTTTCTTCGTTCGAAAAGGAAAGTTAATTGAGCGCGATGTTTCCATGTTCCCGATATATGATGAACCTGAAGAGGGTTTTTTAACTTTTATCGGTCAATTTTATGAAAACAGTAGTCATTTCAAGCCGAAGGAAATTGTTGTTCCAGGAAGTATCGATTCAGAATTAGTAGAGCGCTTTTTAGAAGTTGAAGCGACACAGCCGAAGCGTGGGAAGAAAAAAGATCTTGTGGAATTAGCAAATAAAAATGCAAAAATTGCACTAGAAGAGAAATTTCACTTAATTGAACGTGATGAAGAGCGAACGATTAAAGCTGTAGATCATTTAGGAAAGCAGCTCGGTATTGAAACACCTTATCGTATTGAAGCGTTTGATAATTCAAATATTCAAGGGGCCAATCCTGTTTCAGCAATGATTGCTTTTATTGATGGGAAACCAGCGAAGAAAGAATATCGGAAATATAAAATTAAAACGGTCCAAGGGCCAGATGATTACGAGTCTATGAGGGAAGTTGTGAGACGCCGTTATACGAGAGCATTGAAGGAAAATTTACCTTTGCCAGATTTAATAATTATCGATGGGGGAAAAGGACATCTCACGGCTACAAGTGATGTTCTTGAAAACGAGCTTGGATTATATATTCCAATGGCAGGACTTGTAAAAGATGAAAAACATAAAACATCACATTTAATTATTGGGGATCCGCCTGAGCCTGTTATGCTTGCGAGGAATAGCCAAGAATTTTATTTATTGCAGCGCATTCAAGATGAAGTACATCGATTTGCAATTACATTCCATCGTCAATTACACGGGAAATCTGTTATTCAATCGGCGTTAGATGAAATTCCCGGAATCGGTGATAAACGAAAAAAAGTATTGCTAAAACATTTTGGTTCATTAAAAAAGATGAAAGAAGCTTCCGTATCGGAATTTGTCGAAGCGGGTATGCCGAAAAATGTAGCGGAGACAATTTATACTTATTTAACAGATAAGAAGACGTTGTAGTTTACAATGTCTTCTGTTTTTTGATATAATTTCTGAAGATTTAAAATAAACACACCTAAATGAATATACAAAAAAGTCAACTAAACTTATATGTCTAGTTGACTGTAAGTAGATGCTACACTTCAATGAGATCTTTTATATCCCATTTAACAAGAAATGTAATAGAGTCTGAACGTTTTTTCTGTTCCTCATAGGACTCTGCAACGACGTTTCTTTGTCTTTGAATTTGCTCGGCGATAAATCCAGCTTCTAATTGATAAGATGAATGTCTTTTTTGTTTTTGACGCTCAGTAATAAGTGTACCTTTAAGTTGAAATTGCATTTCACGACGTTTATGTTCAATGATGCTTAAAGTGCCCCAACCAGCTTTTTCAAAAAACTGAATGACTTCTTCAATTGTTTCTAGCGGATATTTTCTCGCAAGGTTTCTACCGGCCCAGTATAAAATACCATCTAAATCGTTACCAATTAAATCAGGTAGTAATTCTTCACGTAGCAATTCATAAGCGAAGGCGTTCAATGAAACATCTTCTAAAGATGTTATATCGATTGTATTTTTGCTCACAATATTCCCCTCTTTCTATAGGGATTATTATATAACATTTTTCATTTATAAAAACAGATTTTTCTTTGGGGAAATCTGAATATATAAGAAAAAAAAAGAATTGGCAAATTATATGCAAATTATGTATACGTTTTCTTGACGCTTCGACAAAAATAGGGGTAAAATGAACTTGGAATCAAATTATGCTGAAATATTTCGAATAATTTTTTCAGTTTTTCTTATGCCAATAGTGAAAAAACATTATTGTTGTAAATTAATCTGAAAACAGCAGTCAAACATTCAAGGGGGTAATGGGGACATGAAAGGCCGCGAGTATACGTTTCGTAAGTGGCACTCATTAATGGGGGTCATCCCGGTTGGTGTCTTTTTGACGCAACATTTAATTGTAAACAACTTTGCAACAAGAGGAGCAGAGGCTTTTAACAAAGCTGCAGGCTTTATGGAGCTCCTTCCATTCCGGTATGCGCTAGAAATTTTCATCATCTTTTTACCTATACTGTACCATGCTATATATGGCTTATATATTGCATTTACAGCTAAGAACAATGCGGTATCTTACGGCTATTTCCGTAACTGGATGTTCGTCTTCCAACGAATTTCAGGTATCGTTACGCTGATCTTCATTTCTTGGCACGTCTGGGAAACTCGTATTCAAGCATTGTTAGGTAAAGAGGTAAACTATGATATGATGGCAGATATTTTAAACAACCCATTTATGTTTGGTTTCTATTTAGTTGGTGTTGTTTCAACAATTTTCCACTTTGCAAATGGACTATGGACATTCTGCATAAGCTGGGGAATTACAGTATCTCCACGTTCACAAAGAATCTCTACTTATGTAACATTAGCTATTTTCTTAGGTCTATCTTATGTAGGTGTGAGTGCATTATTAGCGTTCATCGATCCACAGCTAGCAAACCAGTAAGGAGTGGGAGAGCATGAAAGGGAAACTTATAGTAGTCGGCGGTGGCTTGGCCGGCTTAATGGCAACGATTAAAGCGGCAGAAGCAGGAGTAAATGTTGAACTATTTTCTTTAGTACCAGTAAAACGTTCACATTCTGTATGTGCCCAAGGTGGAATTAACGGTGCCGTAAATACAAAAGGTGAAGGGGATTCTCCATGGATCCACTTTGACGATACAATTTATGGTGGGGACTTCTTAGCGAACCAACCACCAGTTAAAGCGATGTGTGATGCAGCACCTGGTATTATTCATTTAATGGACCGCATGGGTGTTATGTTCAACCGTACGGAAGAAGGACTTCTTGATTTCCGTCGTTTCGGTGGAACACAACATCATCGTACAGCATTTGCTGGCGCAACAACTGGTCAACAATTACTATATGCATTAGATGAGCAAGTACGTCGTCATGAAGTAGCAGGACTTGTAACGAAATATGAAGGTTGGGATTTCTTACGAGCTGTTGTGGATGATGAAGGTGTGTGCCGAGGAATCGTCGCGCAAGACTTACAAACTATGGAGATAAAAAGTTTCCAAGCTGATGCCGTGATTATGGCAACAGGGGGCCCTGGTATCATCTTTGGAAAATCAACAAACTCTATTATTAATACAGGTACAGCAGCGTCTGCTGTATATCAACAAGGTGCATATTATGCGAACGGTGAGTTCATTCAAATCCATCCAACGGCAATTCCTGGAGACGATAAGTTACGTCTTATGAGTGAATCTGCACGTGGTGAAGGTGGACGTGTTTGGACGTATAAAGATGGTAAGCCATGGTACTTCTTAGAAGAAAAATATCCAGCTTACGGAAACCTTGTACCTCGTGATATTGCAACGCGTGAAATCTTTGATGTTTGCGTAGAGCAAAAACTAGGTATTAACGGTGAAAACATGGTGTACTTAGATCTTTCTCATAAAGATCCGAAAGAACTAGATATTAAACTTGGTGGAATTATTGAAATCTATGAGAAATTTACAGGTGATGATCCTCGTAAACTACCAATGAAAATCTTCCCAGCGGTTCACTATTCAATGGGCGGATTATGGGTTGATTATAAACAAATGACAAGTATTCCAGGTTTATTTGCAGCAGGTGAGTGTGATTATTCTATGCACGGTGGTAACCGCCTTGGTGCGAACTCACTATTATCAGCAATTTACGGTGGTATGGTAGCAGGACCGAACGCGATTGAGTATATGAAAGGTCTTTCTAAATCATCTGATGCTGTTTCATCTACTGTATATGAGCAAAATGAATTAATCGAAACAGAGAAATTTAACAATATTTTAACGCTTGATGGTAACGAAAATGCATATGTTCTTCATAAAGAGCTTGGAGAATGGATGACGGATAACGTTACAGTAGTTCGTGAAAATAAAAAGTTACTAGAAACTGATGCGAAAATTGAAGAGTTAATGGCGCGTTACAAACGCATTAACATTAACGATACAGCGAGATGGAGTAACCAAGGTGCTTCATTTACACGTCAACTTGCAAATATGTTCGAGTTAGCACGTGTTATTACAATTGGCGCATATAACCGTAATGAAAGCCGCGGAGCACATTACAAACCAGAATTCCCAAATCGTGATGATGCAAACTTCTTAAAAACTACGATGGCGAAATTTGAGGGAGAAGGAAAAGCACCAGCATTCCATTACGAAGAAGTGGATGTTTCATTAATTAAACCACGTAAACGTGACTATTCCTCAAAACATGATGTAGCTGCTAAGGGTGAAGAGAAGGGGGATAAGCAACATGTCTGAGAAAACAATCCGCCTCATCATTACGAGACAAGATGGACCAGATGCACAAGAGTTTGACCAAGAGTTTGAAATTCCATATCGTCCAAATATGAATATTATTTCGGCACTGATGGAAATTCGTCGTAATCCTGTTGATTCAAAAGGAAACCAGACGACTCCGATTGCATGGGATATGAACTGTTTAGAAGAAGTATGTGGTGCTTGTTCGATGGTGATTAACGGAAAACCACGTCAATCATGTACAGCTCTTATTGACCAGTTAGAACAACCCATCCGCTTAAAGCCGATGAAGACATTCCCGATTGTACGTGACTTACAAGTTGACCGTAGCCGTATGTTTAATGCGTTAAAACGTGTTAAAGCTTGGATTCCAATCGACGGTACGTACGATCTAGGACCAGGTCCAAGAATGCCAGAGAAAAAGCGTCAATGGGCATATGAACTTTCAAAATGTATGACATGTGGTGTTTGCTTAGAGTCATGTCCGAACGTAAACAGTAAATCTGATTTTATTGGACCAGCACCGCTTTCACAAGCGCGTTTATTCAACTCGCATCCAACTGGTGAAATGCATAAAGCAGATCGCTTGCGTGCAATTATGGGTGATGGAGGACTTGCAAACTGTGGTAACTCTCAAAACTGTGTGCAGTCATGTCCGAAAGGTATTCCATTAACAACTTCAATTGCAGCATTAAACCGTGATACAACAATTCAATCGTTCAAAGATTTCTTTGGTAGCGACAATAACTATTAATAAATATTGCCTCTTCGTGTTGAAGAGGCAATATTTATAAGTTTATTTTTCTGTTTATTCTGTTTATTTTAAGAGCGAAAAGGAGAGGGAACGATGAAGAGAATTTCTTATATTGAAGACTTTGAGCAATGGGAAAGTGGTTTTTCATTTTATAATCCTGTCAAAGTTCGTTTTGGTGAAGTAGATATGTTTGGACATGTAAATAATGTCGTTGCTTTTACATATTTTGAAGAAGCTCGTATCGCATTGTTTAAAGAACTTGGATTTATGCAAGAATGGACACATGAATCTTCAGAAACGATGATCGTTGTTGCAGATTTACAATGCAATTTTATTAAACAAATTTATTTTGATGAGCAGTTGAAAATATATGTAAAGGCAGGAGCGGTTGGGAACTCCTCTTTAGATTTACACTATATGGTCAAAAATGCAGAGGGGGAAGTTTGTTTAGTTGGACGCGGTATGATGGTCCAAGCATCGAAAAGAACTGGAAGAGGCGAACCGTGGCCTGAGGAATGGAAGAAATTATTACAATAATAGAATAAAAGAAAAATAAGAGAGCGATTCGCTCTCTTATTTTTTGTCCTTCGTTGCCTCTTCTAATGTTAGGTGGTGCTTATATATGTATGCGGCATATGGATTGCCAACGTAGCGTAAGTGCCACGGTTCGTATGAATACTCTGTTGTCTCTGTTTTATCCTCTAAATAACGAATGACAAATCCGAACTCATGGGCATGTTCTGCAACCCATTTTCCTTCTGCTGTCTCTCCGAATCTTGGTTCTAATTGGAATTTAGCAGATTTTGAGCTAATATCCATTGCTAGACCAGTTTGATGCTCGCTTGTTCCAGGAATTGCACTTACCGAATCAGCCGCAGCTTTTCCTTGGCGTTTAATATATGTATTATGTAATGACTGTTGGCGTTTGTAAGAACGGTAACCTGAAACTGCTGTAAGTTCTAAACCTTCTTCTTTCGCTGCTTGGAACATTTTTTCAAGAGCGTCTGCAGCATCTTTGCGAAGTAATGTTTTCTCTTTATCTTTTGGACTAGTAAATGGTACGTTCGGTTTCGTTAAATCTTCTGGAATGTACCCATCTGGTAATTTACGATGTTTATTGACTAATACAAGAGCAGAATCTGGATTTGTTACAACGGAAAAATTATCATCTAGTTTCTTTGCATTATGATCAGCTTTTGGAAAAGCAGGAATCTCTTCTTTTGGATGGTTACTATGTTTTTGACTTTCGACAGCTTTCGCCTCATTTTGCAGTGGTGATTTAGAACCAAAGTAAGCGAAAGATGTGATACCGATTACAATAGTAGTGGCAGAAATAAGTATTATCTTTTTCATGATACCTTGTAATCACTGTCCTTTCTTAATAAAATATGTATCGTTTTTATTATAAATCTAGTTTATTGAAAAAGAAATATAAGAGTCATAACGTAATAGAAATGCAAAGAAAATGTCAGAAAATGTGTGAAATTGTAGTATTTTTTTTATATAATTCATTTCCTATCTTTCATGTGATTCATTTTTTATGTAATATATACATATAAGGAGATGTAACGATTATGGAGAATAAAGGACTTCTTGTATAGACTAGGAGTGAATGGGAATGGATTTTGCAACAATTATTGGAGTCATTTTAGGAGTGTTGGCAGTAGTAGTAGGAATGGTCGTCAAGGGCGCTGACGTAATGGCCTTAGTTAATCCTGCAGCAGCATTAATTATTTTTGTTGGTACATTTGCTGCAGTATGTATTGCCTTTCCAATGAATCAACTAAAAAGGATTCCAAAATTATTTAAAGTTCTTTTTGGTTCAAATAAAAAAGATTTAAGTTATGAACAGTTACTAGAATTATTTGTTCATTGGACATCTGAGAGTAGAAAATACGGTATTTTGTCTTTAGAACAACAATTAGATAAAATTCAAGATGAATTTCTCTTGCGTGGTATGAAGTTTGTGATTGATGGTGTATCTGCAGAAGACTTAGAACAAATTTTAGAAGCTGAATTAGAAGCAATTGAAGAAAGACATGCAAAAGGAGCTACTATTTTTTCGCAAGCTGGTACATATGCACCTACATTAGGGGTTTTAGGTGCTGTTATTGGTCTTGTAGCTGCACTTGGAAATTTAACTGATATTGAAAAGCTAGGACATGCTATTTCAGGTGCGTTTATTGCAACGATTTTCGGTATTTTTTCAGGTTACGTATTATGGCATCCATTTGCAAATAAATTAAAGCAAAAGTCTGCTGCTGAATTAGAGAAGAAACGTTTAATTATTGATTGTTTATTAATGTTACAAGAAGGTACATATCCATTTATTATGAAAAACCGCATTTTAGGTGCGCTTTCTGCAACTGAGCGTAAAAAGCTAGAAAAAGGAGCAGAAAAAAATGCGGAGTAGGAAGAATAGAAGAAGTAAAAGGAAAAAGCATGACGAGCATATCGATGAAACTTGGTTAATCCCGTATTCTGATATGCTAACGTTGTTGTTTGCGCTGTTTATTGTTTTATTTGCAATGAGTAGTATAGATGCTGCGAAATTTAAACAGATGGCAGTAGCTTTTCGAAGTGAACTAGCAGGTGGAACAGGAAATAAAGAGTTTTTAAGTGATCAAAAACCAAAAGAAGAAAAAGAGCTATCGGCAAGTGGTTTGGAATCTGAGAAAATCAAAAAAGATGCTGAAGCTGAAGTGAAACAGCAAGAAATGAATGAATTAAAAGCAGTACAACAAAGTATTGACAAGTATATTGAGGAAAAGCAATTATCTTCTTCTTTTAAAACGGATTTAACTGAAAAAGGATTAATGGTAACGATATTAGAAAATGTATTATTTGACTCAGGGAAAGCAGATGTGAAGTTGGAATCATTAGGGATTGCAAAAGAGATGTCTAACCTGCTTGTGTCGGCATCACCTCGTGAAATTACAGTGTCGGGTCATACAGATACAGTTCCTATCGCAAATGCTCAGTTTGCATCAAACTGGGAGTTAAGTACACAGCGTGCAGTTAATTTTATGCAGGTGTTACTCCAAAATAAAGAATTGCAACCAGAAAAATTTAGTGCAGTTGGTTACGGAGAATACCGTTCAATTGCACCAAATGATACGCCAGAAGGAAAAGCGAAAAATAGACGTGTTGAAGTGTTTATCTTGCCTTTAACAAGAAATATGCAGTAAAAGAGGATGGCAAATGCCATCCTCTTTTATTTTGTATCAAATGATTTTAAGTTGTCACGACGGATTTTATCTTTTTCTGCATCTGATTTTTTGAAATTATAGTCATATAAAGCGCCTTCCCAATCACCGTACATTGGATTAGGGAAAATGATGAATTTTTCACCAAATTGTGCTTTTGATTCTGCTACTGTTTCATTGCGATTTTTTACAGATTTCCCATCAAAATCAGTGAAATCAGATAGGTTGTCACCGAAGAATAGGACGATGTCATGTGTTTGAGAAACAAGTTCACGACGCTTTTCTTTTCCTTTTTCTTTCGGGTCTTGTAGTAATATATGTTCTTTCGTTGCTTGAGGAGCCCCTACGCGCTCAAGGTTTTTAATTGTTGCATCTAGTTGATTCGTTTTACGATTTGAGATGTAGTAAATATCTACACCTTTAGACTCTGTGTATTTTAAGAAATCAATAGCGCCTGGGAGAGCCTCAGCTTCAGCCTTATTAATCCAATCGTCCCATTTATAAGGATAGCCTTTTCCTGTTTTTACGCTCATAGCTTGATGAGGACTGTTATCTAAAACAGTTTCATCTAAATCAAGTATGATAGCAGGTTTTTTGCCTGTCCCTTTTGCAAGAGCTGCATCAAGCTTCAATTGACCAATATTGTATCCTTGGTAGTATAGTGCTTTCGTTTCGCCAGCTGTTTGATACCATAAATCAGCCATTAATTGCTGGTCTGTTAATTGTACTTTCTCTTCTTTTGCCACTGTTTTCTCAGCTGTTCCTGAACATGCTACAAGCGATGTGGAAAGAACGGCTACAGATAATAAAGTGGTAATACCCCTCTTCATCTTCATATGTATCCTCCTTGATGTTAGTAAATCATTTAATATTATATATTAAAATATAATGCTTTTTATAATTTTTTTTATGAACATTTGCATATTGTCTTTTGTATATGTAGTAGTTTGTCCTATATTAGAAAGATGAGTTAAATAATAATAATTGTTTTGACAAGTTTTATTGTCGTAATGACAATTATAATTGATAAAAACAGGGTTTTTATTTACGATTTTAACTAAATGAAACAAATGATGGGTTAGGTGTAGTGATACATATAAGAGAATGAAATATAGTACTATATTTCATTCTGAACAATCATAGGCTTTAACAGAGGGTACGAATGATACTAAAGGGGAGGCTTTATACATTGAGTTTACAAATTCAAAACTTAACAAAAATATTCGGAGAATCTAAAGCAGTTAATGGTTTGCAAATCTCGTTACCGAAAGGTGAAGTGTTAGGCTTACTTGGCCGAAATGGTGCAGGGAAAACAACGACAATTAAAATGTTACTAGGTTTATTAACGCCAAATGAAGGTTCTATTACGTGGGATGGAAAGTCATTTGGTGATAGTGGGGTAACAATTGGATATTTACCAGAAGAAAGAGGACTATATACAAAAAGTAGAGTAATAGATCAGTTGCGATATTTTGGTAGATTAGAAGGAATGACGAAGAAAGAAGTCGATCTTGCAATTGATCACTGGTTAGAGCGATTAGCAATCCCAGAATATAAATTTAAAACGGCTGGAGAACTTTCAAAAGGGAATCAGCAAAAAATTCAATTGATAGCTGCTCTTCTTCATGATCCAGAACTTCTTATTTTAGATGAGCCATTTAGCGGACTTGATCCAGTTAATGCTGGAATGCTAGCTAGTATTATTGGAGAACAAGTACAGAGCGGAAAGACAATTATTTTATCAAGTCACCGTATGGAGCAAGTAGAGGCTTTTTGCCAACATGTATGTATTTTGAAAAAAGGTGAAGCAGTTGTAGAAGGACAGTTAAGTGATATTAAGAAAGAATACGGTTTCCGTAATTTAACGATTGAAGATACTGAAGAGAATGAAAAGGGATTAGAAGCTATACATGTCCCGTATGAAAAACAACAAGGCCTTCTTTATGTAAAGGTACAAGACGATGCAGAAGCTCTAAAGATTTTGCAACAATTGCAAGAACAAGGTATTAGCTTACGACAATTTAAAATGCTAGAGCCAACGTTGAACGAAATCTTTGTAGAGAGGGCGAAATAAAGATGCGTAAATTTTATCATGTATTTTCATTTTATTTTAGGGAAGCGTTTTTATCTAAAAAATCATTAATTACGAGTGCGATTTTATTTTTGGTTGTGTTTGGGATTTTTGCATTTAATCATTTTACTTCAGGCGATGATAAAAATAAGGATAAAGATAAAATTGCAGTTGTAACGGAAAGTTCCACATATAAAGTACAAAAAGAAGAGTTAACTAAGCTATTACCATCAGCAAAAATAACTGTCGGTTCAAAAGTGGATTTTGATAAACTGCATAAACAAGTAGAAGATGGCGAAATGGATGGTTTATTTCATGTAACCGAAAAGAATGGAGTTCCAGAGGTTACGTATATGTTTAATAAGTTACCTAGTGAAACAACTTCTACAATTATAGCTAGTTATTTAAAAGCGCAATATACAGCAGTAACAATTGCTAAACATAATGTTTCACCGGAAATTGCACAGCAATTGCAAACCGAAATTTCTGTGAAACAAGAAGCGATAAAAGATCGTTCTGCTTCCGCAGGAATTGCATATTTCTTTACATTTGCTTTGTATATGTTTATTATCATGTTCGGAAGTACAATTGCGATGAATATAGCTTCTGAAAAAGCTTCTCGCGTTATGGAAGTTATGATTCCGAAAGTAAAACCACTGACGATGATGTATGCAAAAATCTTAGCGGTTGTTTCAACGGCGTTATTACAACTTGCCGTATTGGCATGTGGTTACTTGGTTCCTTGGTTACTAGGATGGGTAGATTTAGAAAATGGTTCATTATTTGGAGCACCAATTGATTTTACAAAGATAGATGCACAAGTTATCGGTATGTTCCTTATTTATTTTGTTACAGGATATTTCCTTTATGCGATGATGTATGCGGCTGCTGGTGCGGTTGTCTCTAGGACTGAGGATTTACAAGGTGTTATTTTGCCAGTGTCTATTTTAATAATGGCAGCATTCTTTATAAGTATTAAATCGCTAGGTGATCCAAATAGTACTGTTGTTGTTGTAAGTTCTTACGTTCCGTTCTTCACCCCGATGATTACATTCTCACGCTTTGTGGCTGGTGAAGCTGGTATGTTAGAAATTACGATAACAATGGCGGTTCTTTTAGCGACAATTGGTATATTAAGTGCTGTTACAAGCCGCATTTACGTAAACGGTGTAATGAATTACTCAGATAAAGTGAAATTTAAAGATTTAGCGAAATTTATAAAGCGTCAATAATGGGAGAAAAGCATGATTTTATAGTGGAATCATGCTTTTTCTTTATGTATAAATTAAAAATAGTATATAATAATAAGAGTTGTCTTTTAATAGAATGAATAAAAAGGAGGGTGTGCAGATGGGAATTAGTAGTCGTTTTACAGTAGGTGTTCATATGTTAACGTTACTTGCAATAGATCGAAACTCTCGCTGTACCTCTGAATGGATTGCTGGTAGTGTGAATACAAATCCAGTTGTGATTCGTCGCATTACAGGAATGTTGAAGAGAGCAGGACTTGTTGATGTACAAGCTGGTAAAGGTGGTACGACACTTGCTCGTGATTTAGATGAAATTACATTACTTGATGTATATAAAGCTGTGGAAGTTGTAGAAGAAGGACATCTATTTTCTTTCCATGAAAATCCCAACATTGAATGTCCAGTAGGAGCTAATATTCAATCGGTATTAGAGATTGTTTTAATACAATCGCAAGAAGCGATGGAAAACGTACTTGCAAATGTAACGGTTCAGCAGTTAGTTACAAATTTAAAGTCGAAAATTAAAGAATAAAAAAGCGAGCTTCCTCATGATGAGGGCTCGCCTTTTTTTATTCGTAAATATTGAAAATTCTATTTTTCAGTATTTAAAATACACTTTCCTACAACAGCTGCTACGATACCACCAAGAATTGGGGCAACGATGAACACCCATAGTTGAGAAATTGCTTCTCCGCCAGCGAATAGAGCTGGTGCGATACTACGAGCTGGGTTAACAGATGTTCCAGTTAACGGAATACCTAATAAGTGAATTAATACTAATGTGAAACCAATTACTAATCCAGCTAAAGAAGAACTTCCTTTTTTACCTGTTACAGCAACGATAACTAAAACAAATACGAAAGTTAAAATGAATTCAACTAAAAATGCTCCTGATAAACCAAGAGTTCCAAAACTATTTTGTCCTAAATTATCTAAAGGTAATTTAGCAGATCGTAAAATTGTTACTAGCGTTGCAGTTCCTAATAAACCACCTAAAATTTGAGCTAATAAATAATAGCTAAGTTCCATAGCGTTCATTCTTTTGTTAATGAACATCGCGATTGATACCGCTGGGTTAATATGACATCCAGAAATTGTTCCAATGCTATATGCCATAGCCACGATAGATAATCCGAAAGCCATAGCGATACCTAATGTTCCAATTCCTTCAATTCCGCCGCCAATGACAGCTACTCCAGTTCCGAATAATACAAGTACAAATGTACCAATAAATTCAGCAATTGCTTTTTTTAACATAATTTACCTCCTAATAATGCACATGAAACGTATTATAACATAGGTTTTAGTATAAACAGCCAATGAAATACTATTCTGATAAGGCGAAATAGGGAGACAATAAAAATAGATATGGTTCTATGAAGAAGAACCATATCTATTTTTATGCTGATTTTTTTTGTTTAATGACTGGAACAGAGCGGTTTAAAACACTATTTACGATCATTCCTAACATTATAATAATCATCCCAATCAGTGACAGACCACTAGGGAATGAGCCATTTAAGAAAATAATCTCACCAAGTACAGTAAAGACCATCGTTCCAGCTTGTGTTGCTTCAACAGCTCCAAGTAAAGCAAGATTGTCTTTTGCTAAGTCGGTAGCAAAGAAAAATGTCATCGTCGCAATAACTCCGGAACATAATGCTAATAAAAATCCTTGCATCATTTGATTTGATGATGGAATACCGGTAGTGGAAAATCCGTATATACCAAGTAGAATTGTAATAGGGAGACTCCCGATTGCCATTCCTAATACACGTTGGAATGTATCAAGACGCCCGCCAACAAGTTCCATCATTTTTCGGTTACCGAAGGGATATAAGAAAGCTGCTAAAACGACAGGTAAAAAACCAGAAATGAATTGAGTCATTGTAATATGACCCGCTTCAGTAGCTTGCATACAAAGTACACCAAGTAAAATAAATAAAGCGACGTATAAACTGCGCAGTGGAATTTTTCCACGTACAAGTTTTGTACCTGATTTTGTTTCTATTTTAATGAAGAATAATGGCGATAAAAGTAAACCTGCTAATATCGTAACTTGCCAAGTTCCAGCAACGAGCCAAGCTGGAGAAAAAACAGCTGCGAAACTTAATAAAGAATAGAAGCCGATGCCAGCGACCGAGCCCCACCCAATCCATACAAATGGATGTTTTTTTAATTCTTCCCATAAAACTCCTAAGTTTTTGCGAAATAAAACGATAAGGAATAAAATAGGGAGAGCAAATAGAAAACGGAAGGAAGCGGTCCAAGCCCAACTTGTTCCAGATACATTCATTGCTCTGTTAATAATAAAGGTTGCAGAAAAAAAGGCCGATGATAAAAGACCTAGTAGTATTGCGCGCATGAAGTATGGCACTCCTTTCGGAATTGAGTATTTATGTATAGTATAATATACTTAAAGTTAATAAAAGTAAACTATTTTATATTTTAAGGTGGTTTTTATATATGAAAGAAAATGAAGATATGCAAACGAAAGAAGTAATTCAGCAAGTAGGTCAGTTATTAAGACAAATTCGAAATGAACAAAAATTAAGTTTAGAAGATTTAGCCCAAAAGACAGGTGTTAGTAAATTAACGCTAGGAAAAATTGAAAGAGGTGAAACGAATCCGACATTAGCTGTCATCTGGAAAATTACGAAAGGGCTATCAATCCCTTTATCGAGATTGATGGTTGTTGGAGAGCCTGTAGCTGTTGCGCGCTGCGGAGAAGGCTTTGCAGTAGATGTAGGACAAGCGTGGCACTTAGAAACGATGTTCCGTTACACGAAAGAAACGGGGATGGAAATGCACCGAGCTTGTTTAAGAGCGGATAGTATATATGAACCTGAAGCTCATCATGAAGGAGCAATTGAGCTTGTAACAGTAATGAAAGGGAAAGTTTCTATTCAAGTGGAGAACGATGTGTACGTGCTAAATGAGTTTGATTCCATTCAATTTGAAGCGAATAAGAAACATAGTTATAAAAATGAAGAGGATGAAGTGGCGGTATTACATTTAACGATGAAATATTCTTCATGAAAAAACGCCTATAGAAAAAGATTCTATAGGCGTTTTTTCAATTTGTATGTTCTGCTTAAGTATAGTGAAAAGAGTATTGCTAATCAGGATAATATTAGTAAGAACGTGGCATAAATAATAAACAAATAAAATAAACTAAAAATCCTGTTCCGAAACATAAAACTGCAATAACCCAAAGGATACGAATGAGAGTAGAACTAATATCAAAATATTCTCCTAAACCACCGCATATACCAAATAACATTTTGTCAGTTTCGGATTTATATAACCTCTTCGACATATTATGATCCTCTCCTTTTTATATCACCGCTGTTATGTATGAGTGATACAGTGTACTTTTATTCTATATGGAAATTTATGAGAAGACCATTAGGTTATATTACATTTTTTTGTGAAGGGACAATATAGCGTATTAATTGTCTTAATTTTCAGTCGGTATTAAAATGAAAATGAGGGTGTAACGTATTTTCTATTATAAGGTGGGGAAATAGTAATGACATTGTATTGGTTGACTAATGTAAAGCTTGAAACAGGTTATACATATGAAGAAGCGAAAATTTCACAAACGGAAACTGAGATATGCAGTCTTCTTATTGAAGATGGAAGAATTAAAAGAATTATATCGGGAATCGCCCAAGAGGAAGGAACGTTAACTTTTGATGCTAATCGTTTATTAGTTTTACCAGCTTTTGAAGAGATGCATATTCATATTGATAAAACATATTATAGTGGGCCTTGGAAAGCTTGTATGCCAGCAGAAAATATTTTTACACGTTTTAACGAAGAAAAAACGATTTTACCAAAGCAATTAGCAACTGCTCAAGACAGGGCGGAAAATATGCTAGAGTTATTGCTTCGAAATGGCGCAACAAATATTAGAACGCATTGTAATGTGGATCCGGTTATTGGACTTCGTAATTTAGAGGCGACGTTAGCGGCTTTAGAAACATATAAAGATCGGTTGTCTGGTAGAATAGTTGCTTTTCCGCAACATGGATTATTGCGCAGTAATTCTATGCAACTTGTGAAGGATGCGATGCGTATGGGCGCACAATTAGTTGGCGGAGTGGACCCAGCTACAGTAGATAATGATATTGAAAAATCATTACATACGATTATGGACATTGCGGTAGAGTTTAATGCGGATATTGATATTCATTTGCACGATGCGAATAATCTTGGAACGTTTACAATGAAGAGATTGGCAAGCCTAACGGAAGAAGCAGGATGGCAAGGTCGTGTAACAATTAGTCATGCGCTTGGACTTGGTGGTGTTACTGATAAAGAAGCTGAAGAAGTGGCAGAAAGACTAGCAGCATTAAAGATTGATATCACTTCAACCGTTCCAATCGGTAAACAAGTAATCCCAATTCCGTTACTAGATAAAAAAGGTGTTAAAGTTTCATTAGGAAATGATAGTATTACAGATCATTGGTCTCCGTTCGGCACAGGTGATATGCTTCAAAAGGCAAATCGATTGGCAGAACGATTTGGTTGGAGTGATGAAAAATCTTTAGGAAAAGCTCTTCGTTTTATTACAGGAGGGAAAGCTACGCTAAACGATGAAGGCAAGAGGTTATGGCCAAATGTAGGAGATGAGGCAAGTTTTGTCTTGACGAATGCAACATGCGCCGCGGAAGCAGTGGCTCGTCAAACAGAGAAGAGTGTAGTTATGTATAAAGGGAATGTTGTTATAGGGGATTTAGATCAAGTGAAATCTGATAATCTTGTATAGAGGAATCGTTTAGATTTTTTTAGAAGGGTTCTAATTGTGAAAATAGAACTCTTCTTTTGTATTCCGTAGAAACAGGATAACGCTATACTTCCTTATAGGAAAGCTAGAAGGGATGAAAAGTTTGGACAATCAACATAATCAAAATCATATTATGGGAACTTTGCAATGGTTTATTTTTTTATTAGCAAATTCAATCGCGCTACCAATTGTCGTTGGTGGATTATTTCATCTTACGACGGAAGAAGTATTTTATTTAATGCAGCGTACGTTTTTCGTAGTTGGTATATCTTCTTTTTTACAAGGATGGATTGGACATAAACTTCCGATTGCTGATGGACCAGCTGGATCTTGGGTTGGTGTATTTACCGTACTAGCTTATGCAACTGTAGGGCAAGATCAATTACATAGTACGTTGCAAATTTTAGAATTAGGGATGATGGTTGCCGGAGTTATTTTAATAGGATTAGGGCTAACTGGTTTTATAGAACGTATTTTATTTTTATTTACGCCGCTCGTGACAGGGACTTTCTTGCTTCTATTATGTTTGCAATTAAGTGGTGTGTTTTTAAAAGGGATGTTAGGAATTACAGCTACTGTTTCTCAAATCGATGGATTTACAGCGTTGATCGCTTTTGGCATCTTTTTGTTCGTGGTCATACTCTCCAATTTTGGAAAAGGTTTTGTTAAAAGTTATGCGGTTTTAATAGGACTAATTAGTGGGTGGATTATTTTTTTGATTGCAGGAAAAGTGACGATTCCATCTCAAGTAACTCATTTTGTGCAACTTCCACATATATTTGCTTGGGGACTTCCAAAATGGAATACAGGTATGGCTGTATCAAGTTTCGTTATGGTATGTATTTTAGTTTCAAATACAGTGGCAGCTATTATAGCAATTAATCAAGCTACCATTCATAAAGCAGCTATTGAACAAAAACAGTTGAAGGATGGTACGTGGATCGGAGGGATTTCGCATATAATTTCCTCCGTATTTTCAACTGTAGGTGTCGTTCCATTACCAGCAACGGCAGGTTTCATACGTTTAACAAATCAAAAGTACATGCGTTCATTCTTATTTGCATGTGTACTATTAGTCGTTATGTCGCTGTTTCCAAGTATTATCCGCTACTTAGCCTCTCTGCCATCCGCGGTCGCATCTGCGGTATTAATGGCCTCGTTCGTGCAGCTTATTGGGATTGGATTTCATAATATAAAACAAGTGCCACTTAGCGAACGGAATGTAACGATCTTAGGAGTTGCGGTATTGTTTGGCTGCGGCATTATGTTTTTACCGTCTGGAGCACTTCAATCATTGCCTTCTGTTATGCAATATATATTTGGTAATGGTTTGTTTGTAGGTACTGTTGTAAGTATATTGCTGGAACAAATATGGCGTACTGGAAAATAAGTGGATAAAAAGAGTGTGCGCACTGTATAAAAGTCTAAAATAACATAAGAAATAAAGCCCATTTTCATTCACCACCTGCACATTTCGTTCATACAATATCTTGACTAAATAAACACCCAACTTACACATATACAGCTCTGGCTTAAGCAAGGAGGGTTATACCAGTTGAAGGAAAAAGCGTATCAATCTAAACCGTTACTCACAAAGAGAGAAAGAGAAGTATTTGAATTACTCGTTCAAGATAAAACGACGAAGGAAATTGCAGGTGAACTTTTTATAAGTGAAAAAACAGTACGCAACCACATCTCAAACGCAATGCAAAAGCTAGGGGTTAAAGGACGTTCACAAGCAGTTGTTGAGCTTCTTCGTATGGGAGAGCTCGAGCTATAAGAAAGCAGCCGACTTTTATACAAAGAGTCGGCTATTTTTCTGTTTGTTTCACGCTCCATATGAATGATAAGAATGTTTCATATATAAATAGGTAAGGCTATAAAGAACGCGATAAATAAAATATAGAAATAAAACTCCCGCTATTAATAAAGGTAGCGGGAGTTTTGTTTTGAATGAGTGTTTTATATAGAAGAAACCGACTTTCATATAGAAGGTCGGTTATTTTTCTGTCTTGCAAATTATGAAAAAAAGGAGCAAAATAAAAAAAGGTCCTGGTCTATACAGGTACAAATGAAAAATTTTATACAGGGGCATTTTAAGTTAGCGAACTTAAAGTGTGTAAAATATACTGATAAACATAAAGTGAAACTTTAATCAGTGGGGGTTTTGTTCATTCCCTGCTGATTATTAGCCTTCACCAATCGGGCGTTTACGGGCAGTGGACCTCCCGCCTAACTTCTTTGCTGCAGCCGAATTTTGAAGTGGGAGTTTTACTGCCCGTTAACGCGGGATAAAATAAGATGATGAATGAGAAAACGGGTGATTAAGTTGAATAGAGCGATCGGTGTTATTGATTCAGGAGTGGGCGGTTTAACAGTAGCGAAGGAATTAATTCGTCAGTTGCCGAAAGAGCGTATTATATATTTAGGAGATACAGCACGTTGCCCTTATGGTCCGCGTTCTCGTGAAGAAGTGCGTCAATTTACGTGGGAAATGACGGAGCATTTATTAGATTTAAATATCAAAATGTTAGTTATTGCGTGTAATACAGCAACTGCGGTTGTATTAGAAGAAATGCAGAAACAATTACCAATTCCAGTAGTTGGAGTTATTCATCCAGGATCACGTACAGCTTTAAAAGTGACAAATACGTATCATGTTGGGATTATTGGAACGATTGGAACAGTAAAAAGTGGTGCCTATGAAGAGGCGCTAAAGTCTATTAATAACCGTGTTAAGGTAGAAAGTTTAGCTTGTCCACCTTTCGTTGAGCTTGTAGAGAGTGGGAATTTCGAAAGTGAAATGGCGTATGAAGTTGTAAGAGAAACATTACAACCGTTGAAAAGTACTGACATTGATACACTTATTTTAGGGTGTACACATTATCCGATTTTAGGTCCTGTTATTAAAAAGGTAATGGGGGATCAAGTACAATTAATTAGTTCGGGTGATGAAACGGCGCGTGAGGTAAGCACGATTTTATACCATAGTAAGATGTTAAATGAGGGAGAAGAACAAAGTGATCACCTCTTCTTAACGACTGGTAAAATAGGTCTGTTTAAAGAAATTGCATCAAAGTGGTTCGGTCAGCCGATTGAAAATGTGAAGCATATTAATTTAGAAACAGAATAATAGTAGACTCATATAAGAGAACTCCTGAGAAATCAGGGGTTTTTTCTGTGTAAGTGGCTATAGCTTGTTCTAAAATATGAAACAGCTCGTATACATAATAGTACAAACTTAGATTTTAGGGGGGAATGGCATGCCTAAATCCACTTTTAAATGGGTTGTTGGTGCTACTGTGAGTGCGATTTTATTATCAGGGTGTGGCTTGTTAAATCAAGAGAAAGCGACAGAACAAATTGATCCGCCAAAAAAAGTTACGTATACAGAAGGTGAAAAGAAAGAAACAGCTAAAAAAGATAAACAAGGGCAAACAGTAAATAGAGAGTTATACCTCGTTGATAAAAATGGATATGTCGTACCGCAAACTATTGCAATGCCTACTCCGAAAGCAAATGAAGTTGTACAGCAAACGTTAGAGTATCTTGTGAAAGATGGACCAGTCACAAATTTATTGCCGAATGGATTTCGAGCAGTCCTTCCAGCAAATACAACGATGACCTTAAATTTGAAAAAGGGCGGGACAGCAGTAATTGATTTCTCTAAAGAAATGAAAAATTATTCGAAAGAAGAAGAGCGTCAAATTATTGAATCAGTAGCGTGGACTTTGACTCAATTTACAGAAATAAAACAAGTGCAGTTCCAAATAAATGGTGAAAAGTTAGCGAAGATGCCTGTTGCGGGTACACCGCTTGGTGAAGGTGTAAGTCGTGCGAATGGAATTAACTTTGATGATGAACAAGTAGCAGATGTAACGAATACAAAACCGGTTACACTTTACTTTATGGCGCAAAATAATAATAAGCAGCAATATTACGTACCGGTAACAAGACGCGTTGCAGAAGGAAAAGAAAATGATTACTCGGCAATTGTGAATGAGCTTGTAAAAGGTCCGATTCACGGTTCGTTACTAAATGATTTTAATCCAGGAGTTAAGCTTATTACGAATCCGAAAGTGGAGAACGGAAATATTACATTAAACTTTAATGAAAATATATTTGTGAACCAAGACAAAAGTATGATTTCAAATTACGTATTGAAATCGTTGGTCTTATCTTTAACGGAAAAACAAGGTGTGAAAAATGTTTCTATTGAAGTGAATGGGAAAGCGAACCTTACGGACGAGAAAGGTGAAAAGTTAATAAAACCTGTCAATCGTCCACAAAACGTAAATACAGGTAGTTTTTAATCGTGAATAATTTGATATACTTATGTAAGAAAGGGGAATTGCTTTTTGAGTTCCCCTTCTTTTATTGTTATACATATCGTACATTTAAATTTGGCTATACTAATGAGAGTATTTATGAGGGGGTTATTTTTATGCGAGTAGATGGTAGAGGACAAGCAGAGCTACGCCATATACATATTCATACAAATTATTTAAAACATCCAGAGGGATCGGTACTAATTGAAGTTGGGGATACAAAGGTAATTTGTTCAGCGACAATTGAAGAGCGTGTACCGCCGTTTATGCGTGGAGAAGGAAAAGGCTGGGTAACAGCAGAATACTCAATGATTCCACGTGCGACAGGGCAACGTACAATCAGGGAGTCAAGTAAAGGGAAAGTAACAGGGCGTACAATGGAAATCCAGCGTTTAATTGGACGAGCATTACGTGCGGTTGTTGATTTAGAAGCGCTTGGCGAAAGAACTGTTTGGATTGACTGTGATGTAATTCAAGCGGATGGCGGAACGAGAACAGCTTCTATTACAGGTGCTTATGTAGCGATGGTATTAGCTTTTGAAAAATTATTGCAAGCAGACAAAGTATCTAAAATTCCGGTGAAAGATTATTTAGCGGCAACGTCAGTAGGTATTGTTGAAGAACAAGGTGTTGTTTTAGATTTAAATTATGCTGAAGATTCTAAAGCAGACGTTGATATGAACGTTATTATGACTGGAAAAGGTCAGTTTGTTGAAATACAAGGAACTGGAGAAGAAGCGACGTTTAGCAGAGCTGAATTAAATGAATTACTTGATGCTGCTGAACAAGGGATTTTCCAACTTGTTGAAAAGCAAAAAGAAGCATTAGGTGACATCGTATCTCATATAGAGTAGAGGTGGAAAATATGAAGCAAGTTGTTGTAGCGACGAAAAATCTTGGGAAAGTACGTGAGTTTGCTGAGTTATTTGAGAGATTTGACTTAGAAGTGAAATCTTTACACGATTTTCCTCATATTGAAGAAGTCGAAGAAACTGGTGAAACATTTGAAGAAAACGCAATTTTAAAAGCGGACAGTCTTAGTAGACAGTTGAATTCCATCGTAATTGCGGATGACTCTGGTCTTATTGTAGATGCCTTAAACGGGAAGCCAGGTGTATATTCAGCTCGTTTTGCTGGAGAGCCGAAAGATGATCAGGCGAATATAGATAAAGTGTTACAAGGGTTAACTGACGTCGATTTAGAAAAACGTACAGCTCGTTTTTACTGTGCGTTAGCAGTTGCTTTCCCTGAAGCTGATAAAGAGCCGGTTATTGTAAACGGAACGTGCGAAGGGAAAATCTTAGAACAGCGCCGCGGGGAAAATGGTTTCGGATACGATCCGATTTTTTATGTAGAAGAATATAAAAAAGCGATGGCGGAGCTAAGCTCAGATGAGAAAAATGCGATTAGTCACCGCGGGCGTGCCCTTCGTAAATTAGAAGAAAAAATCCCAGAATGGTTTTTAGAAGAATAAGGGAGAGAGATTGATGAAAGCTTTAATCGTAAGCGATAGTCATAGCTCTGTGAAGGAATTACAGCAGTTAAAAGAGAAGTACGAAGGGAAAGTAGATGTCATGATTCATTGTGGTGATTCAGAGCTAACGCCTGCTCACGAAGAGCTGCAAGGTTTCCATGTTGTAAAAGGGAATTGTGATTATGCTAACTTTCAAGGGGAAATTGTAACTGATGTAGATGGAATTCGTTTCTTAGTTGTACACGGTCATCGTCATAATGTGAAAATGACGTTACAAACGTTAGCGTATCATGCAGAAGAAGTAGGAGCGCAAGTAGCATGCTTTGGACATTCTCATGTATTAGGGGCAGAATTAATTGATGGGATTTTATTTATTAATCCAGGAAGTATTTTGCTCCCGCGCTCTCGTGCGGAAAAGACATTCGCTTTATTAGAAATGGATGAAAATCATATAGAAGTTCGTTTTGAAACATTAGACGGACAGCTGGTGGAACAAGCAATTTTTAAAAGAGGATAAGAAAAATTATCCTCTTTTAAAAAAGTGTTGACTTTATAAGTAGTTATGAATATAATAAATATTGTCGATAGGGCAACGGCGCTAACGATGAAAAATAAAATAACATATGCGGGTGTAGTTTAGTGGTAAAACAAGAGCCTTCCAAGCTCTGGTCGAGAGTTCGATTCTCTTCACCCGCTCCATGTCCCAGTAGCTCAGCAGGATAGAGCATACGCCTTCTAAGCGTACGGTCGGGAGTTCGAATCTCTCCTGGGACGCTAACAAAACCTTGTTATCTTTTGATAACAAGGTTTTTTGTTTGTTTTAAATTAGTTATTAATAAACTTCTCAAAGACAAAACCATAATCTTTCACGTTATATTGTTTCTTCGTATCAACAAGCCAGTTAAAAGCGATCTCGTTCATCTCTTTAAATTGTTCTGCTAAATTTACTTGTGCATTTGTAATACGGCTAAAAGTGTTAGAGGCCATATCTAAACTTTTATGCGCATACTGCAATGTAATATCGTTGTCGTATGAAATTTCTTCGATTTTAAGAAGAGCCTTATACAAATCTTTTAATTCTTCAATATGTTTTTTATGAACATCAATTGAGTAATGCTCATCTCCCATATGAAATTTAATTTCTACATCTAAATCAATTGTGCCTGCAGTTTCAAGTGCTACGTTTTTAATTTGATATTTACTATAGCTATATCGGCGTAATGTACGCTTTTTGCTTGTCGCGCTTGTACCATCTAGATGAATTAATCCTTTGTTTGTAAAGCAATATTCATCCGATTTTGATTTAATAAGAAAGTAAATTTTCTCCCCATCTTCATGCATTACGTAATCATCTGCATCGACCTTATCATAATCTTTTGGTGTAATGACAGAACCTACATCGCTTAATCCTAAAACATCAGCAGCCATTTTTTTGAACATATATAATCCCCCTTATAAATTAAATTCTTAATTGTACAAAAATATAATATCATGATTTTAATAAATTGTTTTCTTGTAATCCGAAAATATTTGAAGGTAAGTTAAGAAAAGTAACGAATATTATTTTGAAAATATGTAAAAAGGTGTTGAGTAAAAGTGCACCATCATACAAAAACAAAAGGAGATTTAGCGGTTTTAAAGGCTCAAGTTGACTTGTATGAAAAAGGATATATGATTTTAACACCACAAATAGAACATTCTCCATTTGATCTTGTAGTGTACAAAGATGGATTGTTTAAGAGGGTGCAAGTTAAATATAGAGAATTGAATCCACGGGGGATACTTGAAGTAAGATTTCGCTCTAGTTATTCTATGGCAAATGGAGTCGCCACAAAAGAAGTGAATAAAGAAGAAATAGATGTGTATTGCATATATTGTCCGCAAACTGATTTATGTTATTATTTCGATCCTAAATTATTTAATAAATCCATTAGTTTAAGAGTGGATTCTCCGAAAAATCAGCAAGAAAAAAAGTTAATTTTGCAAATGATTATAGAGAAATTCCGTGAATTCGCCTCTAGTTACATGAGGTTTTTTTTATTTGTTTTGAAATCTTACAATTCTGTAAGGTAAGTGTAAGGAAGTTCGATGGTAACAAATTACTAATCCTATATAATGAAGATAACAACGATACATGAGGAGGAAGAGATGATGAAAGGATTAATCGTAACGGGTTTAACAGTAGCTTTTGGGTTTGTGGCGTATGAAAAGTTAACATATGTAATTGATGTTGTAAAACATTTAGTAGCGTAGAAAAAACTGCCATGAGAGGGAAAGGGAATGAGTGAATGAATGGAATGGTTATTTGGAATTATAGGTACTTGTAGTGTAGTTTTATTGTTCTTTGTCCCGAGTGGTATACTTAGTTCGACAACAAGTTTGTTCTTTTTAAGTTTGTTTGCTTGTACGATGCTTATTATTATGTTTTTGATGAAGCGAAGTAAACCGATCTTCTATTTTAGCATGATTGTTATGGCAATTATTTTTCTCCAAATTATTACCCTTGTTATATACCCCACAATTATAAAAGCTTTCCATTAATGATGAATCCTCTGCTTCTGTTGCTGAGGGTTTTTGTTTGTGAAAAATGAATTTCATTTAAAAGTTTGTTGCTTTTTTGTTATGAAAATAGAATATTCCTATATTTCAAATAAATAATTTTGGAATGTTGTGTTCTCATTACGCATTTGATATATTTACTTTGAAGATCATTAAAATCTAGAAAAAGAGGCGGACGTATGGATAAAAAAGAAAATACGGTCGTATTGTTTCCGCAACTATCAGAACGCTATATTGATAAAGGTTTTTTAGCGTTGAAAGAGCGGGAATTCGAAGATGCATTGCGCTGCTTTGAAATATTACGTCAGTATAATGCAGAAACGGAACAAACAGAATTAGCTTCAGTTATTTGTTTGCTAGAATTAAAACGTATGGAAGAAGCGAAAGAAAAATGTGAGCAGTTGCTTGAAACAGGAGCTGTATTATTTGGTGATATTCTTGAAACGTATGTAACTATTTTAGTTCAAACAAATGATTATGAAGGTGTCATCGAAACTGTTGAGGAAGTTTTGCAAACGAAAGATATAATTCCTGAGCAAAAGGAAAAATTGGCGCAGCTTGCTTTGTTTGCACAAGGGATGCTGAATGAAGAAGATATACCGCTAGTGGATTCGAATTTTGAATTAGAAGAATTTACCGAGGGGCTTTTTGGAGAAAACTTTGGTCAAAAGCTAAGAGTGATCCAGAAACTTTCGTTAAAAGACCTGGATCTCGCACTTCCTACTTTAAAGAAATTTTTAATAGACGAAGATCAGCACCCTTATTTAAAAACTTCTATTTTGTATAAAATGGTAGAAAATCAAATAGAAGAAGAGATAGAAGTAGAGAAGTTTGGAAATACGATAAAGGTGATTCCAGCATTTACGGGTCATAATGAGGAGCAATCCGATAAAATTATACATAAATTCTCAAACCGATTAGAGCAAAATTATCCAGATATATTTGATGCGATGGTTACATACTGGAAAGAATTACAAATTAGCATTTTCCCATTCCCTCTATTAATGGACAAAGTAGAAATTTGGGCTGCCGTCTTAGAGAGAATTGGAAGAAAGCGTTTCGGATTGGCTATTGATGAAGAAGAACTTATGACAGCATACAATATTGAGTTTGAGGAATTCCATATTGCCTATCAATGGTTACTGCGCATTGAAAGAGAAGGGTATTTGCCCGTATAATTATGAAAAAGAATCGTTCAGTTATTGAAACGAGCACATTCTATGTTATAATGTAAGGGTTGCAAAAGGCAGAAATCTGCCTGTTTGTAAGAGAAGAGGAGTATAATTCTCTTACTTAATATGTTTCATATTAGTCTCGAACAAAATATACCGTAGTTGTCTTTTAGGCAATTAGTAGATTGGAACATTGTATCTGAAAGCTTTTGCTAGAGGATTATTTGTACATTTGTTATTTCAAAAAAGAGATAATAAAAATCTTAATCTATAGAGGTATGTGCATACATTATTATAGTTGGAGGGAAAGAATAAATGTCTACAAAATGGGAAAAATTAGAAGGTAACGTTGGCGTTTTAACAATCGAAGTTGATGCTAAAGAAGTAAATAACTCTATCGACGCTGCATTCAAAAAAGTAGTAAAAACAATTAATGTACCAGGTTTCCGTAAAGGAAAAATGCCTCGTCCATTATTCGAACAACGCTTTGGTATTGAATCTTTATACCAAGATGCTTTAGATATCATCTTACCAAAAGCATACGGTGAAGCAATCGATGAAGCTGGTATCTTCCCAGTTGCTCATCCTGAGATTGACATCGAGAAATTCGAAAAAGGCCAAAACTTAATTTTCACTGCAAAAGTTACTGTAAAACCTGAAGTTAAATTAGGTGATTACAAAGGTTTAGCAGTAGAAAAAGTTGAAACAACTGTAACTGACGAGGATGTAGAGAACGAAGTAAAAGCTTTACAAGAGCGTCAAGCTGAACTAGTTGTTAAAGAAGAAGGAACTGTTGCAGATGGTGATACAGCTGTAATCGACTTCGAAGGTTTCGTTGATGGCGAAGCATTTGAAGGCGGAAAAGGCGAAAACTATTCTCTTGCAATCGGTTCTGGTACTTTCATCCCAGGTTTCGAAGAGCAAGTAATTGGTCTTAAATCTGGTGATTCTAAAGAAGTTGAAGTATCATTCCCAGAAGAGTACCATGCTGCTGAATTAGCTGGTAAACCAGCAACATTCAAAGTAACAATTCACGAAATCAAAACAAAAGAACTTCCTGAGTTAAACGACGAGTTCGCTAAAGATGCTGACGAAGAAGTTGCAACTCTTGATGAATTAAAAACAAAACTTCGTACAAACTTAGAAGAAGGCAAAAAGCACGAAGCTGAGCACAAAGTACGTGACGAAGTAGTAGAATTAGCTGCTGCTAACGCTGAAATCGACATTCCAGAAGCTATGATCGACACTGAGTTAGATCGTATGGTTCGTGAATTCGAGCAACGTTTAAGCCAACAAGGTATGAACCTTGAGCTTTACTACCAATTCACAGGTACTGACGCTGACAAATTAAAAGAGCAAATGAAAGAGGATGCACAAAAACGTGTAAGAATCAATCTTGTTCTTGAAGCTATCATTGAAGCTGAAAACATCGAAGTTACTGAAGAAGAAGTAACTGCAGAAGTTGAAAAAATGGCTGAAATGTACGGTATGCCAGTAGACGCTATCAAGCAAGCTCTTGGAAGCGTAGACGCTTTATCTGAAGATCTTAAAGTGCGTAAAGCTGTAGACTTCTTAGTAGACAACGCTGCATAATAAAATAACAAGGCGCGATTTTAATCGTGCCTTGTTTTATAAATATAGAAATATATTTATAAAACTTTTCGATGAAGAAGGAAAAGTTCCTTTGTAAGTCGAATATACATATTTCAAAAGTTTTAAAATTTTTTTGTTTGTACATAACTAGTCATATTATTTGTATTTCTCGCCACGTAGTGACATAATATGTATTTACATACGATACATTTATCGTGTACATACGAAGGCAAGAGGTTAGCACTTTGTAAGGGGTGTGAAAATATGTTTAAATTTAATGATGAAAAAGGTCAATTAAAATGTTCTTTCTGTGGTAAAACACAAACGCAAGTTCGAAAGCTAGTTGCAGGTCCAGGTGTTTACATTTGTGACGAGTGTATCGAGCTTTGTACTGAAATTGTACAAGAGGAGCTTGCGAAGGACGAAGAAGTAGAATTCAAAGATGTACCGAAACCGGTAGAAATTCGTGAAATCTTAGATGAGTATGTCATCGGACAAGATAACGCGAAAAAAGCACTAGCGGTAGCGGTATATAACCATTACAAACGCATTAATTCTAACAGCAAAATTGATGATGTAGAATTGGCGAAGAGTAATATTTCACTTATTGGGCCAACTGGTAGTGGTAAAACATTATTGGCACAAACATTAGCGCGTATTTTAAATGTTCCATTTGCGATCGCGGACGCAACATCTTTAACGGAAGCTGGATATGTAGGGGAAGATGTAGAAAACATCTTACTAAAATTAATCCAAGCAGCTGATTATGATGTAGAGAAAGCGGAAAAAGGAATCATTTATATTGATGAGATTGATAAAGTGGCACGTAAGTCCGAAAATCCATCGATTACACGTGATGTATCTGGTGAAGGTGTACAGCAGGCACTTCTGAAAATTTTAGAAGGTACTGTAGCAAGCGTTCCACCTCAAGGTGGTCGTAAGCACCCGCATCAAGAGTTTATTCAAATTGATACAACGAACATCCTATTCATTTGTGGTGGAGCGTTTGATGGCATCGAGCCTATTATTAAACGTCGCCTTGGTGAGAAAGTAATTGGATTTGGTGCTGAGAAGAAAAATGCTGATGTAAATGAGAAGCATGTTTTATCTCACGTTTTACCAGAGGATCTTTTAAGATTCGGTTTAATTCCGGAGTTTATCGGTCGTCTTCCAGTTATTGCGAACCTAGAGCCGCTTGATGAAGATGCTCTTGTAGATATTTTAACTAAACCGAAAAATGCACTTGTTAAGCAATTCCAAAAACTATTGGAGCTTGACGATGTTGAGTTAGAGTTTGAAGAAGGTGCACTAGTTGAGATTGCGAAAAAAGCAATTGAACGTAAAACAGGTGCTCGTGGACTTCGTTCTATTATTGAAGGCTTGATGCTTGATGTAATGTTCGAACTGCCATCTCGCAAAGATATCGAGAAGTGTATTCTTACGAAAGAAACAGTAGCTGATAATGAACCGCCGAAATTGGTGTTACAAGACGGTACTGTACTTGATACAAAAACATCTGCATAATGCGAAGAAGAAACAGCAATTTTTATAATTGCTGTTTTTCTTTATGTTTAGCACTATTCCTCCCAGGAAATACTAAAAGGTAAAACATAGCGGGAGGAAATGAATTATGAGCTGGACAAATATATTTTTACTTGTTCAACTTGTTTTTGGCGTAATTGTCGGATTGTATTTTTGGCACTTACTTCGAAATCAGCGAACACAAAAAGTTTCAATTGATCGAGAATCGAAAAAAGAATTAGAGCAGCTTCGTAAAATGCGTGAGGTTTCTTTAACAGAGCCACTTGCGGAAAAGGTACGTCCTACATCCTTTATAGATATTGTAGGGCAAGAAGACGGGATTAAGTCGTTAAAAGCGGCTCTTTGTGGTCCTAATCCGCAACATGTGATCATATACGGTCCGCCAGGTGTCGGAAAGACAGCGGCAGCACGCCTTGTATTAGAAGAAGCGAAACGAAATCCGAAATCTCCATTTCGTACAAATGCAACATTTATCGAACTTGATGCAACGACAGCTAGGTTTGATGAGCGTGGTATTGCGGATCCATTAATTGGTTCAGTGCATGACCCGATTTATCAAGGAGCAGGTGCAATGGGGCAAGCGGGTATTCCGCAACCGAAAAAAGGGGCTGTAACAGATGCGCATGGTGGTATTTTGTTCATTGATGAGATTGGTGAATTACATCCAATTCAAATGAATAAAATGCTAAAGGTGTTAGAAGATCGGAAAGTATTTTTGGAAAGCGCGTACTATAGTGAAGAAAATTCGATGATTCCAACGTATATACATGATATTTTTCAAAAAGGTTTACCTGCAGATTTTCGCTTAGTTGGTGCAACGACGCGTTCACCAGAGGAAATTCCTCCTGCAATTAGGTCGCGTTGTTTAGAAGTGTTCTTCCGTGAGTTAGATACAGAAGAAATTCAAAAAGTAGCGAAAAATGCAGCTGACAAAGTGGAAATGCAAGTAGGTGAGAATGGTATCGAAATGATTGGAATGTATGCAAGAAATGGACGAGAAGCAATTAATCTCGTGCAAATTTCTGCTGGTATGGCGATAAATGAAGAACGACCTTTCATTAAAGATGAAGATATTGAGTGGGTTGTTCATTCTAGTCAGCTTACACCAAAGTACGAAAAACGTATTTATCCAATTCCGAGAATCGGTCTTGTGAACGGGCTTGCTGTATATGGGCCGAATACAGGTACGTTATTAGAAATTGAGGTAACAGCTATTCCTGCGAAAGATAAAGGGTCAGTAAATGTCACTGGAATTGTAGAAGAGGAAAGTATTGGTAGCCAAACGAAATCAATTCGCCGTAAAAGTATGGCGAAAGGTTCTGTTGATAATGTGTTAACAGTCCTTCGTTCTCTAGATGTGTTGCCAGAAGGGTATGATATACATATTAATTTTCCTGGTGGTATCCCGATTGATGGTCCTTCAGCAGGTATTGCTATGGCAACAGGTGTCTATTCAGCAGTGCATCGTACGTATGTGAATAATGAAGTAGCGATGACAGGTGAGATAAGTATCCACGGAGAAGTGAAGCCTATTGGTGGTGTGTACGCAAAAATAAAAGCTGCGAAAAAAGCGGGAGCTAAGAAAGTCATCATTCCGGCTGAAAACATGCAACCATTTTTGTATACAATAAAGGGAATTGAGATCATTCCTGTTCGCAAATTAAAAGAAGTATTTGAATTAACATTTATGCAGGAAAATATGCATCGTGAGCTTGATGCACATACTGCTTTGGACGAAACAGATGCGCAATCAATGTGAGAATATACAATAATAAAAATTTGCCAGACTTCGTTTAAGTTTGTATGCTTAAGCGAAGTCTTTTTTTCTTTTCGTGAGGCACAAAAAAACAGGGGATTTACAATTGCGAAGAATCTCTGCAATTGCATCTAGATGTATTGTAATATAAAATAGTTGAACAGGAGTTTAATTTATTATGGAGGTGCTATGTCTAGTATGAATACGAATGAAAGAATTGTGCCCCTCCTACCATTAAGAGGCATTCTCGTATATCCAACGATGGTTCTGCATCTTGATGTAGGACGTGATAAATCGATACAAGCACTAGAGCAGGCGGCAATGGATGAAAATATCATCTTTTTAGCAATGCAAAAAGAAATGAATATCGACGATCCGAAAGAAGATGACATATATAGTGTAGGTACAGTGGCGAAAGTGAAGCAAATGTTAAAATTGCCGAACGGTACGCTTCGTGTCCTTGTAGAAGGTTTACATAGAGCAGAAGTAGTAGAGTTTATCGAAGAAGAAAATCTGGTACAAGTTTCTATTAGAACAGTAACTGAAGAAGTAGAAGATGATTTAGAAGAGAAGGCTCTTATGCGTACGTTACTGGAGCATTTCGAACAATATATTAAAGTTTCGAAAAAAGTTTCAAATGAAACATTTGCAACGGTAGCTGATGTAGAAGAACCCGGAAGACTAGCTGATTTAATTGCTTCTCACTTACCGATTAAAACGAAGCAGAAACAAGAGATTTTAGAGATTGTATCTGTGAAAGAACGACTACATACACTTATTTCGATTATTCAAGATGAACAAGAGTTACTTAGCCTAGAAAAGAAAATTGGACAAAAAGTGAAACGTTCAATGGAGCGCACGCAAAAAGAATATTTCTTACGTGAGCAAATGAAGGCGATCCAAACTGAACTTGGCGATAAAGAAGGCAAGGGCGGGGAAGTTGAAGAACTTCGTGAGAAAATTGAACAGTCGGGAATGCCTGAAGAAACAATGCAGGCTGCACTGAAAGAATTAGATCGTTATGAAAAGTTACCTGTAAGTTCTGCTGAGAGCGGTGTAATTCGTAATTATATTGATTGGTTATTAGCGCTTCCGTGGACAGAAGCAACAGAGGATATGATTGACCTCGCTCATTCGGAAGAAATTTTAAATAAAGATCATTACGGTCTTGAAAAAGTGAAAGAGCGAGTACTTGAATATTTAGCTGTACAGAAGTTAACGAATTCATTAAAAGGACCAATTCTTTGTCTAGTAGGACCTCCTGGGGTTGGGAAAACTTCGTTAGCACGTTCTATTGCAACATCGTTAAATCGTAATTTCGTACGTGTTTCTCTTGGTGGTGTGCGTGATGAATCTGAAATTCGTGGTCACCGTCGTACATATGTAGGAGCGATGCCAGGACGTATTATTCAAGGTATGAAAAAGGCGAAAACAGTTAATCCAGTCTTCTTATTAGATGAGATTGATAAAATGTCTAACGATTTCAGGGGAGACCCATCAGCGGCGTTACTTGAAGTGTTAGATCCAGAACAAAACCATAACTTCAGTGATCATTACATTGAAGAGCCATATGATTTATCGAAAGTTATGTTCGTTGCAACTGCTAATACACTTGCAAGTGTTCCGAGCCCATTGCTTGACCGTATGGAAATCATTTCGATTGCTGGTTATACAGAACTTGAAAAGGTACACATTGCTCGTGAGCATTTATTGCCGAAACAATTAAAAGAGCACGGCTTGCGAAAAGGTAATTTGCAAGTGCGTGATGAAGCGCTTCTTGAAATTATTCGTTATTATACACGCGAGGCTGGTGTTCGTACGTTAGAGCGTCAAATTGCAAAAGTTTGCCGTAAAGCAGCAAAAATTATCGTTACAGCAGAACGCAAGCGCATTGTTGTAACAGAGAAAAATATTGTTGATTTACTTGGTAAGCATATATTCCGTTATGGTCAAGCTGAAAAAACAGACCAAGTTGGTATGGCAACAGGTTTAGCTTACACAGCAGCGGGCGGCGATACACTTGCAATTGAAGTGTCTGTAGCGCCAGGAAAAGGGAAATTAATTTTAACAGGGAAACTTGGGGATGTTATGAAAGAATCCGCACAAGCCGCGTTTAGCTATATTCGTTCTCGTGCAGAAGAACTGCATATTGATCCGGATTTCCATGAGAAAAACGATATTCATATTCATGTTCCAGAAGGAGCAGTTCCAAAAGATGGACCGTCAGCAGGTATTACGATGGCAACGGCACTTATTTCTGCACTAACAGGTATTCCTGTAAGTAAAGAAGTTGGTATGACAGGTGAAATTACACTTCGTGGTCGTGTATTACCAATTGGTGGTTTGAAAGAAAAAACATTAAGTGCTCACCGCGCGGGATTAACAAAAATTATTTTACCGGCGGAAAATGAGAAAGATTTAGATGATATTCCAGAGAGCGTAAAAGAAAACCTTACGTTTGTGCTTGCATCTCATTTAGACGAAGTATTGGAGCACGCATTAGTAGGAGTGAAACAATGAAAGTAACAAAAGCAGATATTGTAATTAGTGCCGTTAAACCGGAACAATATCCAGACAGTGATTTACCAGAAATTGCCTTAGCAGGTCGTTCTAATGTCGGGAAGTCTTCCTTTATTAATAAAATTTTAAATCGTAAAAAGTTAGTACGTATTTCTTCTAAACCAGGAAAAACGCAAACGCTGAACTTTTTCTTAATCAATGAAATGATGCATTTTGTTGACGTTCCAGGTTATGGATATGCGAAAGTATCTAAAACAGAGCGCGCGGCATGGGGCAGAATGATTGAGACTTACTTTACAACACGTACCCAATTAGACGCAGCTGTATTAGTAGTTGATTTACGTCACCAACCAACAAAAGATGACATTATGATGTATGATTTCTTAAAGCACTATGAAATCCCAACAATTATTATTGCAACGAAAGCCGATAAAATTCCGAAAGGGAAATGGCAAAAGCATTTAAAAGTTGTAAAAGAAACGCTTGCTGTTGAAATTGGCGATGAAATCGTTCTATTCTCTTCTGAAACAGGTCTTGGAAAAGAAGAAGCATGGAAAGCAATTCATAAAATGACAAAAACGAAAAACGCGTGACGAATGTCGCGCGTTTTTTTTATTTACTAAAATTTTAGCGTACGTTTAATGTAACTTCAATATTTCCTCTTGTTGCTTTAGAGTAAGGACATACACCGTGAGCGGCTTCTACAAGTTCTTGTGCTTCGGCATGAGAAACACCAGCAACATGTACGTCAAGTACAGCAGATAGTCCGAAACCACCATCTGTATCTTTACCGATAGAAACGTGTGCAGTCACTTCTGTACTTTCCACTTTCACACGTTTTGTACGAATTACAAGTTGCAATGCGCTATCAAAGCAAGCTGCATAACCAGCTGCAAATAATTGTTCTGGATTTGTTGCCTCTCCGCCTGCGCCACCTAGTGCTTTTGGCATTTTTACATCAAGATTTAATATGCCATCATCTGAAACTACCTTGCCGTTTCTTCCACCTGTTGCTGTTACTGAAGCAGTATATAATTTATCCATGTTTATTCCCCTTTTCTATCATTAATTTTTTTCATTGTTTCAATTAATGTGTTTAATTGGATTAATAAAGAATGATACTCTTGCTCTGTAATTCCTAAATTTGTAGCCATCGTTGTCGGTAATGAACAAGCTATTTCTTTTAAATCTTTACCTTGTTCTGTTAATTCAATACAAACTTTTCGCTCGTCTTCTTTTGAACGAACACGTTGTACAAGTTTTAATGATTCCATCCGTTTTAACATAGGTGTTAAAGTACCAGAATCTAAAAATAGACGTTCTCCAATTTCTTTTACTGTTAGTCCGTCTCGTTCCCAGAGTACGAGTAAAGTAATGTACTGGGGATACGTAATGCCCATTTCTTCTAAATAGGGACGGTAAAAACGAGTAACCTCTTTAGAACAAGCGTAAATAGAAAAACAAAGTTGGTTATCTAGATGTAGAGGATTTTCTTTCATAAGCAACTCCTTATATTTTTAAATTGTGCACAATTTAATTTTGCAAAATCAATATAACGAAAAATAAATACAATGTCAAATGCATTGCATTGAGAAAGTGAGTACTATATTTTGGAACAATCATACATATTTTCCTTCATGATGAAAGAAGATAGAAAAGATGATGTTATAATTAATATGGAATAGTTTCCATCACTTGATTATGAGGACTTTTTTTGGTAACGTACAAATAGAGTTATTATTTTATAATCATTATAAAGTAGAGAGTTCTTTATTAATCTTACTGAAGCTCCTTTATTACATATGGAGAAAAAATAATCAGTTGTTCACACGATTGTCAGATTCATAAGAGGAAAGTTGTATTATGATAGTAGATAAAGTGATAAAACGGGTGAAGGGGGACATGCTGCGTGCATATTCTTGTTGTTAGTGTAAATTATCGAACAGCCCCTGTAGAATTTCGTGAGAAACTCACATTTCAAGCAGCAGAGCTAGAGCAAGCAATGACTACATTACAAAACCAAAAGAGCGTACTAGAAAATGTCATTGTATCAACTTGTAATCGCACTGAGATTTACGCTGTTGTCGATCAATTACACACGGGACGGTATTACATTAAGAAGTTTTTAGCTGATTGGTTTCAGCTTGAAATAGAAGAAGTCGCACCATACTTGTCTATTTTTGAACAAGATGGCGCAATAGATCATTTATTCCGCGTAACGTGCGGTCTAGATTCTATGGTTGTTGGAGAAACGCAAATTTTAGGTCAAATAAAAGATAGCTTTTTAGAAGCGCAACAAGTAAAAGCGACAGGTACAATTTTTAATGAGTTGTTTAAGCAAGTGGTTACGTTAGCAAAACGTGCGCACTCAGAAACAACGATTGGTGAAAGTGCGATGTCTGTTAGTTATGCTGCTGTTGAGCTCGGAAAGAAAATATTTGGAGATTTAACAGATTGTCATGTACTTATTCTTGGTGCTGGTAAGATGGGTGAACTTGCACTGCAAAACTTATACGGAAGCGGTGCTCGTAAAGTAACAGTTATGAATAGGACGCTTACGAAAGCGGAAGTGATGGCTGAGAAATATATGGGACATGCAAAGCCTTTAAGTGAATTGCAATGTGCATTATTAGAAGCGGATATTTTAATTAGTTCAACGGGTGCATCAGAATATGTCATTACGAAAGAGATGATGACGAAAGTAGAGAGAATGCGCTCTGGTCGTCCGTTATTTATGGTTGATATTGCAGTACCACGTGATATTGATCCTGCGATTGATGAATTAGAAGGCTCTTTCTTATATGATATCGACGATTTGCAAGGTGTAGTTGAAGCAAACCGTGCTGAACGTTTAAAAGAGGCAGAGAAAATTCAATTTATGATTGAAGAGGAAATGGTTTTATTTAAAACGTGGTTAAGTACGCTTGGTGTTGTACCGTTAATATCGGCTCTTCGTGATAAAGCGCTAGCAATTCAAAGTGACACGATGGAAAGCCTGGAACGAAAAATACCAAACCTTAGTGATCGTGAGAAAAAAGTAATTAGTAAACATACGAAAAGTATTATTAACCAATTGTTAAAAGATCCAATTTTAGTAGCTAAAGAATTAGCTGCTGAAGAGGGAGCTGGCGAAAAATTAGCTTTATTTGCGAAGATTTTTGATTTAGAAGTGGAAGAAGCGGGAAATACGGAAGAAGTAGAACATAAAAGAGCGTGGACACCATCCGTTCCATCTTTATAACTTGGAAGGATGATCGGATGAGTTTTTTAAATAACAGTATTATTTATCATATTGCAATTATTTTATATGCTTGTAGCATTAGTTTATATTTTATAGATTATTTTCAAAGTAACCGAAAGGCGAACCGATTTGCTTTTTGGTTACTTTCGATTGTATGGGTATTGCAGTCTATCTTTATGTTGCTTAGGGCTACAGATTCAGAAACGAATCCTATTTTAACTTTATTGTCAGGGATTTATTTTTATGTTTGGTTATTGATTACGATGTCATTAGTCATTAATCGATTTATGCGCATTGACTTTTTAGTCTTTTTTACAAATGTTGTAGCATTTGGCGTAAGCGCTTTTTCTATTTTTACACCGCTCGGAAAGATGTCGCCAGTACTTGCAGAGCAATTAGTTTCAGAACTTGTATACGTGCATGTCGGTATGGCGATTATTTCTTATGCAACGTTTACTGTATCGTTTATTTTTTCTATTATGTATTTATTGCAATATCGGCTATTAAAAAAGAAAAAATGGAATGCGAGATTAAGAAGGTTAGGGAATTTGCCGAAGCTTGAATCTATGTCTTACGGATTAAATTTATTTTCTGTTCCGTTTTTCTTATTAGCAATTATATTAGGATGCATATGGGGATATACAAAATTGGATAATTTCCATTGGTATGATACGAAAGTAATCGGGTCTTTTGTCGTTCTATTTGTATATTGTGCGGGCTTATATTTACGAGCGGCAGATGTGTTGCAAGGTAAGAAAATTGTGCTGTGGAATATCGGGGCATTTCTCGTAATGCTAGTTAACATTTTTCTATTAAGCAGTTTATCTAATTTCCACTTTTGGTATTTATAATGAGGAGAGAGAATTATGCGCAAAATTATTGTAGGTTCACGAAAGAGTAAACTAGCATTAACACAAACAAATTGGTTTATCGATCAATTAAAAGCGCTTGGTTTACCATATGAATTTGAAGTGAAAGAAATCGTCACAAAAGGTGATGTTATTTTAGATGTTACTCTTTCAAAAGTAGGCGGAAAAGGTTTATTTGTAAAGGAAATTGAACATGCGTTACTTACGAAAGAAATTGATATGGCTGTACATAGTATGAAAGATATGCCAGCTGTACTTCCAGATGGATTAACGATTGGTTGTACGCCAAAGCGCGTTGACCCTCGTGATGCTTTTATTTCTAAAAACGGAGAATCGTTTAAAGACTTAGCAGAAGGCGCGATTTTAGGGACGAGCAGTTTGAGACGTAGTGCACAATTACTAGCTGCGAGACCAGATTTACAAGTGAAATGGATTCGTGGGAATATCGATACACGCTTACGTAAGTTAAAAGATGAAGATTACGATGCAATTATTTTAGCGACAGCTGGATTACAGAGAATGGGCTGGGACGGAGAAGTTATTACAGAACATTTAGATGAAACGTTATGTGTACCAGCCGTAGGACAAGGTGCGTTAGCAATTGAATGTCGTGAGGATGATAAGGATTTACTTCAGTTGTTAGCACATATTAATGATGCAGTAACAGAAAGAACAGTGGCTGCTGAACGAGTATTTCTTCATAAACTTGAAGGTGGATGCCAAGTTCCAATCGCTGGATATGCAACTCTTAAGGAAAATGATGCAATCGAATTAACAGCGCTTGTCGGTTCTATGGACGGTTCTGTTTTATTGAAAGAAATAGTAGTAGGCACTGATCCGAAGCAAGTAGGATTAGAGGCTGCGGACCGTTTAATTAAACAAGGAGCAAAAGAGCTCATTCTTGCTGCAAATAAGGAGCAACAATAAATATGGATGCTCTCGCTGGCAAAATAGTATTGGTTACACGTGCCCAGCATCAAGCGAAACAAATGAGTGTAGCAGTGAAAGAAAGGAGCGGAATTCCATTGGAAATTCCGCTTTTGCGTATGGAAGGCACATCTCATAGGCAAATTCAACGTATAACAAGGCAACTACATTCGTATGACTGGGTTATTTTTACGAGTAAAAATGGTGTAGCTTTTTTTCTAGATGGTTTAGAAACAAAAATACCATTAACTATTAAAATCGCTGCGGTAGGCGTGAAAACAAAATTAGAGTTAGAAAAAAGGGGCTATCAAGTTCATTTTGTTCCGACCTCATTTGTTGCAGAAACATTTGCCGAAGAGTTTCTAAAAGAATTAAGTGGAAACGAGCGTATTTTATTTCCGAAAGGGAATTTAGCAAGAGATGTAATCCCGGTTAAACTTAGGGAGTTTGGTGTTTTTCTAGATGAGCTAATCGTATACGGTACGAAGGTGAATGTAGAGAAAAAACAAGAACTCATAGCAGCATTGAAATTAGGGGAAGTAAATATTATTACATTTACGAGCCCGTCAACTGTTGATAGTTTTGTTCATTTACTTGAGGGTACAAACTGGAGAGAATGGACAAAAAAATGTACAATTGCTTGTATAGGGCCTATTACGGAAAAAGAGGCGAACCTTTATTTTCCACATGTTATTGTGCCAAAAGAGTACACTGTAGAAGCATTACTGCAATGCATTTGTAAATCTATAAAATAAAAGAATGGGGATAGAAATCTATGAATTCTTTACAATTTAATCGTCATCGTCGTCTAAGACAAAGCGGGGGCATGCGTGCACTTGTGCGTGAAACATTTTTACATACAGAAGATTTTATTTACCCTATTTTTGTATTAGAAGGAGAAAATACTCGTAATGAAGTTCCTTCTATGCCAGGCGTATATCAAATGTCGTTAGACTTATTGCAAGCTGAAATGCAAGAGGTCGTTGATTTAGGTATTCGTTCTGTTATTGTATTTGGTTTACCTGCTGAAAAGGACGAAGTTGGATCATCGGCATATTGTGAGCATGGAATTGTACAGCGTGCAATTAAGCAAATTAAAGATGAGTTCCCAGAGCTAGTAGTAGTTGCAGATACATGTTTATGTCAATTCACAAGCCATGGTCATTGCGGTGTTATAGAAGATGGCGTTATTTTAAATGATGAGTCTCTTGCAGTTCTTGCAAAAACAGCTGTAAGTCAAGCGAAAGCAGGCGCAGACATTATTGCACCATCAAATATGATGGACGGATTCGTAACAGCAATTCGCCATGCATTAGATGAAAATGGTTTCGCGCACGTACCAGTTATGTCGTACGCTGTGAAATATTCATCAGCATTTTACGGACCGTTCCGTGATGCAGCACATGGTGCACCGCAGTTCGGTGACCGTAAAACATATCAAATGGACCCAGCGAACCGTATGGAAGCATTCCGTGAAGCAGAATCAGATGTAATGGAAGGGGCAGACTTCTTAATTGTAAAGCCAGCTCTTTCTTATTTAGATATCGTTCGTGATGTGAAAAATAGCTTTAACTTACCAGTCGTTGCTTATAACGTAAGTGGTGAATATTCGATGATTAAAGCAGCAGCGCAAAATGGTTGGATTAATGAAAAAGAAGTTGTACTTGAGAAATTAATTAGCATGAAACGCGCAGGAGCAGACTTGATTATTACGTATCATGCAAAAGATGCAGCAAGATGGTTACAAGAAGGAGGCGCTAAATAATGAAAAAGTTCGATAAGTCGATTGCGGCGTTTGAAGAGGCACAAAATTTAATGCCTGGTGGCGTAAATAGCCCTGTTCGTGCCTTTAAGTCTGTTGGTATGAATCCGCTGTTTATGGAGCGCGGAAAAGGCTCTAAAGTATATGATATCGATGGGAATGAATACATCGATTACGTATTATCGTGGGGACCTTTAATTCATGGTCATGCGAACGACCGTGTTGTTGAGGCTTTAAAAGCTGTTGCTGAAAAAGGAACAAGCTTTGGTGCACCAACAGAAATTGAAAATAAATTAGCGCAGCTTGTTATTGAGCGCGTGCCATCAATTGAAATTGTACGTATGGTTAACTCTGGAACAGAAGCGACAATGAGTGCACTACGTTTAGCTCGAGGTTATACAGGGCGTAACAAAATTTTGAAATTCATTGGTTGTTACCATGGTCATGGCGATTCGTTATTAATTAAAGCAGGTTCTGGTGTGGCGACGCTAGGTTTACCAGATAGCCCTGGTGTACCAGAAGGTGTAGCGAAAAATACGATTACAGTAGCGTACAACGATTTAGAAAGTGTAAAATATGCTTTCGAACAATTCGGTGATGACATCGCTTGTATAATTGTAGAACCAGTGGCAGGGAATATGGGTGTTGTTCCCCCGCAACCAGGATTTTTAGAAGGACTTCGTGAAGTGACAGAGCAAAACGGTGCACTACTTATTTTTGATGAAGTAATGACAGGATTCCGTGTTGCTTATAATTGTGGACAAGGTTACTACGGCGTAACTCCTGATTTAACTTGTTTAGGTAAAGTAATCGGTGGTGGCTTGCCGGTAGGAGCATACGGTGGTAAGGCAGAGATTATGCGTCAAGTTGCACCAAGCGGACCGATTTACCAAGCCGGAACATTATCGGGTAATCCACTTGCCATGACAGCAGGCTATGAAACGTTAGTGCAGTTAACGCCAGAATCATATGTGGAATTTGAGCGTAAAGCAGAAATGTTAGAGGCTGGACTACGTAAGGCAGCTGAAAAGCATAATATCCCGCATCATATTAATCGTGCAGGTTCTATGATTGGTATTTTCTTTACAGATGAGCAGGTTATTAATTATGATACAGCAAAATCTTCAAACTTAGAATTCTTTGCAGCTTACTATCGTGAAATGGTAGAACAAGGTGTATTTTTACCACCTTCTCAATTTGAAGGTTTATTCTTATCGACAGCACATAGTGATGCAGATATTGAGGCGACAATTGCGGCGGCTGAAATTGCAATGTCAAAATTAAAAGCATAATTTCTTAGAGAAAATCGCTTTCCATTAGGGGAGCGATTTTTTTTATTCATAAAGTAGCCTTAGGGAACATAAATCTGTAATGACCTATAGTTTGGGAGGGGGAAAAGAAGTGGCAACAGATCATTCATTACGATTTTCGTTAAAAGAATCTGTTTGGTTCCAAAAGGGACAGGAAGTCGAAGAACTTTTGTCAATTTCGTTAGATCCAGACGTTGAGATAGAGGAGCTCGATCATGAAGTTATCGTGAGAGGGCAATTAGATTTAACGGGAGAGTATGTTGCAAGGCAAGATGATTCAGCTTATTCATTAAGAGAGCTATCACCAGCAAAGGCAATTGATTATGTAGAAACAAGGGCAGATGGGGTTAATGAGCTTGTCCATTCCTTTCCGCTCGAAATATCAATTCCAAGAAATCGAGTGAAAGTAATTGAAGAATTATATGTATCAATCGAGGAATTTGATTATGAATTAAAGGAAAATGGTTGCTTACAACTATTAGCGGATATATCTATTACAGGTTTATGTGACGAAGAAAGAACCGAGGGTGAAGAGGAAGAGACGGCGTATGCCGAGTTGGAAGCTGATTCAGCTGAAGATGATGAAAGTAGACCTGCACCGCACGAAGAGGTACCAGCCTATAAAGAATCAGATGGATGGGAAGATTATGCATTTGAACCGTTTCAGTTAGAAGAAAGAAAAGAGCAAGAAATAGAAGAAGAGGAATTAGAAGAACATGAATTTGCGGGGCGTGAAGAGGAGAAAGAAACGACGCCACAATTTGAATTGTTCGGGCGAAAAAATTTCAAGAAAGAAAAAGCGAAAAAGCAGGAAGAGCCAGAGGAAGAAGCATATTCACAGCGAGATGAAAATGCACTTTATTTAACGAAATTATTTACGAAAGAACCAGAAGAAGAATTTACGAAGTTAAGAATGTACTTCGTACAAGAAGGAGACACAATTGAAGCTGTTGCAGAACGTTATGAAACGACTGTACAAAGCTTATATCGTGTAAATCAATCAGAAGATATATATTTAACTACAGGGCAAATTATATATATTCCTGTTTCAAAAGCAACAGCGAAATAAGTGAGTGAGTTTTTTCACTCACCTCTTTTCTTTTCCTAGAAGCTATGTTTTGAATAAGAAAGGGTTATTCGTATGGATATTGAATTACGAAATCGCTATGAACCCATTGTGAGGCAATATAGATTGGACACTCAACATATGGAAGAGCACGGAAGTGTGATGAAAATTTATACGAATCAAGGTCCGTATGCGTTAAAGAAAATACAAGATAGAAAATTAGAGCGGAATAATTTTTTGCACCATATTCAATATTTGAAGGAGAAAGGTTTTTCGAATTATGTACCTATCTATCATGCGACGGACGGGAATTATGTTTTAAGTGATGGGACGTATAGCTATTATTTAATGCCTTGGTTAGAACGTGCGGAAGGAAATGGCGAAGATAATGATCAATACCATAAGATGTTTCAAACGCTCGGGACGTTGCATCAAAAAACGGTGAAAGAGGAAACTTATACAGAAGAAGATTTAGAAAAACATTATACAAATATATCCGAACGTTGGGAAAATGATGGTGAGATATTAGAAGAGTTTCTTGTAGAATCTGAAGCGAAGTGGTATATGTCGCCATTTGAATTACAATATTGTACGTATTATCACCATGTTATGAGAGCGCGTGAGTTCGCAACGAAACAATTAAGTGAATGGCATGATGCAATGAAAGAAAAGGAAACGACACGTACTACTTTCGTTCATGGGAATGTATCGCTTAATCACTTTTTATTTGATTATGAACGAAACGGTTATTTTATTAGTTTAGAAAAGTCTCAGTTTGCTACACCGGTACAGGATATCGTCAGCTTTTATTCAAGGTCTTTAAACACATATCCAATTGCGCGGAGTGACCGCTTTGAATGGTATCAAATGTATCAAAAAAATTTTCCATTTACGAAAGAGGAGCAGATTCTTATGTTTGCGTATATGACGTACCCGTCGCATTTTATTCGGCAAATTCAGTCGTATACGAAAAGAAGAAAGAGTCGTAATGAAGAAAATGAGCTCCGCGGGGTGAAAAGCCTGCAGCAATCGCATTGGCTCATTAGCAATATAGAATATTTCCTTTCGCAGTTACAAGCTGCCCAGCAAGGGAACGGATAAAGTGAAACTTTAATCAGTGGGGGTTTTGTTCATCCCCCACTGATTATTAGCCTTCACCAATCGGGCGTTTACGGGCAGTGGATCTCCCACCTAACTTCTTTGTTTCAGCCGGATTTTGAGGTGGGGGTCTTACTGCTCGTTAACGCGGGATAAAGAAGATAAGTAGGGAGAACCCTGCTTATCTTTTTTTATTAGTTCCATAAAGAGATAAAGGTCATAGTTTCAAATTTATCTTGACGAATAAGGTTTCGTTTTTTACACTATTGTATATAATAATTAACAATCACATAAATGCATCGAAGGGGAAGAGTATAACATGAAACGTCTTCAGAGAGGGGAACCATTGGCTGGGAGGTTCTCTAGATAGTTATGTTAGAAGGTAGCCCTGGAGCATCTTTTCTGAACGGAATGGTTCTCATTAGGAAAAGACGGATTTGTCCGTTATCAAATTAAGAGTATAAGCAAATTCTGAATTTGTTTGTAAATAAAGGTGGTACCGCGATGTCCCTCGTCCTTTTTTGGATGAGGGGCATTTTTTATTTTAAGGAGGGAAAATAATGTCAAACACGGAAAAGAATTTACCAACTAAATATGATCATATGTCCGTTGAAGAAGGCCTTTACAAGTGGTGGCTTGAAGGCAAATATTTCGAAGCAACAGGAGACGAGAAGAAACAACCATATACAATTGTAATCCCACCTCCGAACGTAACTGGTAAGTTACACTTAGGTCATGCTTGGGATACAACTCTTCAAGATATTTTAACTCGTACAAAGCGTATGCAAGGTTATGATGTATTATGGCTTCCAGGAATGGACCATGCTGGTATCGCAACGCAAGCGAAAGTAGAAGGGAAACTTCGTGAAGAAGGTATTTCACGTTACGATCTTGGCCGTGAGAAATTCCTTGAAAAAGCTTGGGAATGGAAAGAAGAATACGCTTCTCACATTCGTCAACAATGGGGGAAAGTTGGTTTAGGACTAGACTATTCTCGTGAACGCTTCACATTAGACGAAGGTTTATCTAATGCTGTTAATAAAGTATTCGTTCAATTATATGAAAAAGGCTTAATTTACCGCGGTGAGTATATCATCAACTGGGATCCAGCAACACGCACAGCTCTTTCTGATATTGAAGTAATTCATAAAGAAGTTCAAGGTGCATTCTACCATATGAACTATCCGTTAACAGACGGTTCAGGTCACATTCGCCTTGCAACTACTCGTCCAGAAACAATGCTTGGTGATACAGCAGTAGCAGTTCATCCAGAAGATGATCGTTACAAACATTTAATCGGAAAAACAGTTACACTTCCAATCGTAGGCCGTGAGATTCCGATTATTGCTGATGAATACGTAGAAAAAGACTTCGGAACAGGCGTTGTAAAAATTACACCAGCTCATGACCCGAATGACTTTGAAGTAGGTAACCGTCATGACTTACCACGTATTTTAGTAATGAACGAAGATGGAACGATGAACGAAAAAGCTGGTAAGTACAACGGTATGGATCGTTTTGAATGCCGTAAAGAGTTAGTGAAAGACTTACAAGAAGCTGGCGTATTAGTAGAAATTGAGCCTCATATGCACTCAGTAGGTCATAGTGAGCGTAGCGGTGCAGTTGTTGAGCCTTACTTATCAACACAATGGTTCGTAAAAATGGCTCCACTTGCAGAAAAAGCAGTAGCACTTCAACAAAAAGAAGAAGAAAAAGTAACGTTCGTACCAGAGCGTTTTGAAAACACATACTTACGCTGGATGGAAAACATTCATGACTGGTGTATTTCTCGTCAATTATGGTGGGGACACCGCATCCCAGCTTGGTATCATAAAGAAACTGGTGAAGTATACGTAGGTACAGAAGCACCAGCAGATATTGAAAACTGGAATCAAGATAATGACGTACTTGATACATGGTTTAGTTCAGCACTATGGCCATTCTCAACACTTGGCTGGCCGAATGAAGATGCAGCAGACTTTAAAAAGTTCTATTCAACAGATGCTTTAGTAACTGGTTATGACATTATCTTCTTCTGGGTATCTCGTATGATTTTCCAAGGTTTAGAGTTTACAGGAGAGCGTCCATTTAAAGATGTATTAATTCACGGTTTAGTTCGTGATGAGCAAGGACGTAAAATGAGTAAATCTCTTGGTAACGGTATTGATCCAATGGATGTTATCGAGAAGTACGGTGCAGATGCAATGCGCTATTTCTTATCAACAGGAAGTGCACCAGGTCAAGATTTACGTTTCAGCATGGAAAAAGTAGAATCTACTTGGAACTTCATTAATAAAATTTGGAACGCATCACGTTTCGTATTAATGAACATGGATGACATGAAGTATGAAGAAATCGATTTAACTGGTGAAAAATCAGTTGCAGATAAGTGGATTTTAACTCGCTTAAACGAAACAATCGAAAGTGTAACACGTAACATGGATAAATATGAGTTCGGTGAAGCTGGTCGTTCATTATACAACTTCATTTGGGATGATTTCTGTGACTGGTACATTGAGATGGCGAAACTGCCACTATACGGTGAAGATGAAGAAGCTAAGAAAACAACTCGTTCTATTTTAGCTTACGTATTAGACCAAACGATGCGTCTATTACACCCATTCATGCCATTTGTAACAGAGAAAATTTGGCAGCATTTACCGCATGAAGGCGAGTCTATTACAGTAGCGGCATGGCCAACAGTTCGTGAAGATTTACAAGATAAAGAAGCGGCAGCAGAAATGCACCTTCTAGTTGATATCATTCGCTCTGTTCGTAACATCCGTGCGGAAGTAAATACACCAATGAGCAAAAAAGTTCAAATGCAAATTAAAGCAAAAGACGAGGTAGTACTAGCTCAGCTTACGAAAAACAGTTCTTACATTGAGCGTTTCTGTAACCCAAGTGAACTAACGATTAAGATTGATTTACAAGCGCCAGAAAAAGCGATGACTGCAATCGTATCAGGTGCAGAGTTATTCTTACCGTTAGCTGATCTTATCAATCTTGATGAAGAGAAAGCGCGTCTTGAAAAAGAACTTGAGAAGTTCGATAAAGAAGTAGAACGTGTACAGAAGAAACTTTCAAACCAAGGATTCGTAGCAAAAGCTCCTGCAGAAGTTATTGACGGAGAGCGTGCGAAAGAGCAAGATTATCTAGAAAAACGCGAAGCGGTTCGTCAACGTCTAGCTGATCTTGAAAAATAAAATGTTTTTCAGAGACTCACTATATTGGTGAGTCTCTTTTCTTTGCGTATAATAGAATTATGAAGTTTGTCTTTTGAAAGGGGAATAGCAAACGTGATACATACATACGAAGAAGCGATAAGCTGGATTCATAGCCGATTGAAATTTGGGATAAAACCAGGACTAGAAAGAATGCAATGGATGTTAGAAGAACTCGGAAATCCAGAGCGTCATATAAAATGTGTGCATCTTGCCGGCACAAATGGAAAAGGTTCAACTTTAACATATATGCGCTACATGTTAGAAGGCGCGAAATATAAAGTAGGAACGTTTACATCGCCTTACATAGAAACATTCAATGAACGTATTAGTGTAAACGGAATACCGATTGCAGATGAAGAGATTGCGGAACTTGTAAATATGGTAAAGCCAGTCGTTGAAAAATTAGATGAGACGGACTTAGGAGAAGCGACTGAGTTTGAAATCATTACAGTAATGGCAATTTGTTATTTCGGTAAAGTTAATTTCTGTGATGTTGTTCTATTTGAAACGGGGCTTGGGGGAAGATTTGATTCTACAAATGTTATTCATCCGGTTCTCACGATTATTACGAATATCGGCCACGATCATATGCATATTTTAGGCAATACACTAGGAGAAATTGCATATGAAAAGGCAGGAATTATTAAGTCTGGTGTTCCAGTTATTACTGGTGTGAAAAATGAAGAAGCATTACAAGTAATTCAAACGGTTGCTAAGGAAAATCATGCAAGCTTATATGAACTTGGAAAACAGTTTACAACATTACATAAACATTCTAATGAAGATGGGGAACATTTTGATTTTGCTTGTCCATTCGCCTCATTTGAAAATGTTCGAATTTCAATGAAAGGTATTCATCAAGTAGGCAATGCAGCGCTAGCGCTTATGGCAGTAATGTATTTAAAAACATATTTATCATTTTTAATTAATGAAGAGGAAATGAAAGCTGGCTTACAAGAAGCCTACTGGATTGGTCGATTTGAAAAGTTACAAAGTAATCCAGATATTATAATAGATGGTGCTCATAATCCAGAAGGTATTGAAAGTCTTGTAAAAACAGTAGAGGCACATTATAAAAAGAAGAATGTAATAGTTTTATTTACTGCTCTTGGTGACAAACAGTTACATAACATGGTAGGGCAATTAGAAAAAGTTGCTGATGAAATAATATTTACGACGTTTGCCTTTGATCGTGCCATTTCTGCTGACAAGCTTGCATCGTATTCACAACAAGAGTCAAAATTAGTTTTTGAAGATTGGAAAGAGGCAATTGATACAAAAGTTGGTATGATTGGAGAAAATGATGTCTTTATCATAACAGGTTCTCTTTATTTCATTTCTGAAGTTCGAAAATATATTCGCGAGAAAAACTAGATAGTCTTTGCTATCTAGTTTTTTGTTCTACAAATGAAGTCAAATGCATACATATAAGATAAATATATAGGATTATTTGGCGAATTTCTCTGACAAATATCTCGTTTTTTTGCGAAGTGAATATGATATGATGCGGACAACGATAAGAGGTGAGGTGTGAGTGTATGGACAAGCAATCACGAACGATCTCAGTGAAAGTAAATGGAACAGAAGCGAAGTATGAGGAAAAAAAGAAGGATGAGTTTGACTGGATGGTAGTAGAAAGTGAAAGACTAAAAAACGTTGTTCCGTTTCAAAAAGCGAAATTAGTGTCTAAGGAAAAAAAACGAAAGAAGTGGAGTAATACAATAATTGCAATCGTTGCAACTGCAATTGTTATTGGTACGGCGTTTGGAATGGGAATGCTGCATTTACTTAAGGGACAAGGGACGACAGGGGGAAGCGAAGTAACAGCTTCGAAGCAGATGGGGAATGAAGTATCAAAGGTGGGTGGAACGGCAGAACAAACCCCGGCACCAAAAGAGGAAAAACAAAAAGCGCAGGTAGGAACCTCATTAGACCCGATGAAATTATTTTTTGTTCAAGGAGGGATTTATTCTTCCGAAGAAAAGGGACAGGCCGCTCTTGAAGAGTGGAAAGGCAATGGGGGCGTGGCTGCTTTGAAACCGAGTGGTGATAAGTATGCGTTAGTTGTTGGTATTACGAGCGATGAACAGGCTGTTAATCAATTAATAGATCAGTATAAGCAAGATGGTGTTTCAGTTTTGAAAAAAAATTGGGATATTACAGATAAAGCATTGCTCAAAAATGATAAAGAAGTAGGAATGTTTTTAGCGAAAGTGCAGCCATTATATACTCATTTAACAAAATATGCGTCCAGCGTACAAACTAATGGAAAAAGTAATCCAAAAGATATAGAGGCGATTGAAAAAGAGTGGAAAGCTATTGAAAAGGAAGCGAAGAGTATGAAGCGTGAAGATGCGAAGAAGCTTTATACGTATACGTCAATAGCGGTGCAAACGATTAAGGAAGGGAAGGGCGATAAGGAATCTGTAGCTAAATTAAATCAAGTTATTATTGATGGATTACTTTCGTACGAAAAAATGGTTTCACAAAAAGTAAAACAATAAGATAATAAGATGAAGGAGAAAGAAGTACATATACTTCTTTCTTTTCTTTTGAATTTAGAGCAAAGTGCTTTCTGTATGGACAGAATATAATCGTATTTAAAAAGAACTATTATTTTGTTTAGAGAAAATGATATTTCTAGAATTTGTGGGGAAACTATTCCTTTGATACGATTGATTTGAATTATTCTGCTTCATGCGAGAAGGGAAGGAGAAAATATGAGGAAAATTATTTTAGCTTCAGGATCACCTAGGAGGAAGGAACTGCTTGAATTAGCTGATGTGCCATTTGAAATCGTTGTTAGTGAAGTAGAAGAGACGATTGGTGCATATTTATCACCTTCTGATATTGTTATGTCGCTTGCTTTGCAAAAAGCATCTGCTGTGGCAGAAAATCATAGTGATCACGTTGTATTAGGTGCAGATACAATTGTTACATATGATTCACGTATTCTTGGAAAGCCGTCTAATGAGGCTGAGGCGAAAGAAATGTTACGATTATTATCGGGGAAAACACACGAAGTATACACAGGTGTTGCAATTATATTGAAAGAAAAAACGGTAACTTTTTATGAACGTACAGAAGTAACATTTTGGGAATTAACAGAAGAGGAAATAGACGTATACGTTGCATCGAAGGAACCGCTTGATAAAGCAGGAAGCTATGGAATTCAAGGTAAAGGGTCTATTTTTGTTCAACATATTCAAGGGGACTACTACAGTGTAGTTGGCTTGCCAATTGCGCGTCTTGTCCGTGAACTAAAACAGTTTGATAGCGATGTAACCCATGCGTAAAATTGCATGGGGTTTTCTTTAGGAGAAATCGTAAAAAAAGGGGTGGAGAGATGAACGGTATTCGTGATGTTGTGAGAGAAGAACAGCCACGGGAGCGTTTATTGTTAGAAGGAGCAGGAAGTTTATCGAATCGAGAACTTCTTGCAGTTTTACTCAGAACGGGTTCTAAAGAAGAAACGGTGTTAACGTTATCAGATAATATTCTACATCATTTTGACGGCCTACGAATGTTAAAGGATGCAACGTTAGAAGAGATGATGAGCATTCATGGTGTTGGGATTGCAAAGGCGTCGCAGCTTATGGCTGCTTTTGAATTAGGTAGAAGAATGGTACGTTTAGAATATCAAAATAGATATAGTATTCGAAGTCCAGAAGATTGTGCGAGTTATATGATGGAAGAGATGCGTTTTTTGCAACAGGAGCATTTTGTTTGTTTATATTTGAATACGAAAAATCAAGTTATACATAGGCAAACTATTTTTATTGGAAGTTTAAATACGTCGATTGTGCACCCAAGGGAAGTTTTTAAAGAAGCGTTTCGCCGTGCAGCAGCCTCTATTATATGTCTTCATAACCATCCCTCAGGAGATCCGGCGCCGAGCCGTGAAGATATTGAAGTTACAAAACGACTAGTAGAATGTGGTCGAATTATTGGAATTGAAGTGCTTGATCATATCATAATAGGTGACCATAAATTCGTGAGTTTAAAGGAAAAAGGTCATATTTAAGACTATTCTTTTTACCTATTTTGTTTTATAATGTGATTTATGAGTTTTTTGTAGAAAATTATCTACAAGAAGGATACAGATATAAAAAAACGTACTGTTTTTATAAATATAAAGTAAGAAAAATGAGTCCGTGAAAATAAGAAGGGAAGATAAATGATATGTTTGGATTTGGTGGATTTACTCGCGATCTTGGAATTGACTTAGGAACAGCGAACACGCTTGTATATGTGAAAGGAAAAGGTGTAGTTTTACGTGAACCTTCAGTAGTAGCATTACAAACTGATACGAAACAAATCGTTGCGGTAGGTAGCGATGCAAAACAAATGATTGGTCGTACACCAGGAAACGTAGTGGCACTTCGCCCTATGAAAGATGGTGTAATTGCTGATTATGAAACAACAGCAACAATGATGAAATACTACATTCAACAAGCTCAAAAATCAAATGGATTCTTCTCACGTAAGCCATACGTAATGGTATGTGTACCATCTGGTATTACAGCTGTAGAAAGACGTGCGGTAATCGATGCGACTCGTCAAGCTGGTGCTCGTGATGCTTATCCAATCGAAGAGCCATTTGCAGCAGCAATTGGTGCAAACTTACCTGTTTGGGAGCCGACTGGTAGTATGGTTGTTGATATCGGTGGTGGTACAACAGAAGTTGCAATTATTTCTTTAGGTGGTATTGTAACAAGTCAATCAGTTCGTGTTGCTGGTGATGATATGGACGATTCAATCATTCAGTACATTAAGAAAAGTTACAACTTAATGATCGGTGAAAGAACAGCAGAAGCACTAAAATTAGAAATCGGTTCTGCAGGCGAGCCAGAAGGTATCGAGCCTATGGAAATTCGCGGTCGTGATTTAGTAAGTGGTTTACCAAAAACAGTACTAATTCAACCAGAAGAAATTGCAGACGCATTAAAAGATACAGTAGATGCAATTGTAGAATCAGTTAAAAATACGTTAGAAAAAACTCCACCTGAATTAGCAGCGGATATTATGGACCGTGGTATCGTATTAACAGGTGGTGGGGCATTACTACGTAACTTAGATAAAGTTATTAGTGAAGAAACAAATATGCCAGTTCTTGTTGCAGAGAACCCATTAGATTGCGTAGCAATTGGAACGGGTAAAGCGTTAGACAATATCGACCTTTTCAAAACTGCTGCTCGATAATATTGCAAAATAAAAATCACTGAAATTAAGAGGGTGTGAACGTGCCACAGTTTTTCTTAAACAAAAGATTAATTGTTTTGTTAGTTAGTATTATTCTTCTCGTGGCATTGATTGGAATCTCATTGAAAGAACGGAATAGTTTAACATGGCCAGAGCAGTTTATTAAAGATACTGTCGGTGTTGTAGAACGTGTATTCCAAAAGCCAGCGAATTATGTTGCCGGATTCTTCGAAAACGTAGAAGATGTAAAGCGCACGTATGAAGAGAATAAAAAGCTGAAAGCAAAATTAGATACTACCGCAGATTTATCTGTAGTAGTGAAAAATTTAGAGGATGAGAATAAAAAACTACGAGAATTAACTGGTAAAGAAAAGTCCCGTGGTGATTATACGGAAGTACAAGCTAGTGTGGTTTCTCGTAATCCCGATAAATGGTACGATTTAGTTGCAATTGATAAAGGAGCACAGCAAGGGATTAAAAAAGATATGGCTGTTGTAACTCCGAAAGGTTTAGTTGGACGCGTAAAAAGTGCATCTCAGTTTACATCGTCAGTAGAGTTGTTAAGTTCTATGAGCCGAACAAACCGTGTTTCTGCTATTGTACAAGGACAAGAAAATATCTTTGGATTGATTGAAGGTTACGATAAAGAAAAACAACTACTTCTTTTCACAAAGATTAGCTCTGATGCAAAAGTAGAAAAAGATCAACTAGTTGTAACATCTGGACTTGGTGATATCTTCCCAAAAGGTCTTGCGATTGGGAAAATTGTTGATGTTCAGCCAGATCCATACGGTTTAACAAAAACAGCTTATGTAAAACCATCCGCTGATTTGAATGATGTAGAGCATATTATAGTTGCAAAACGTGATATGCCTACAGCGTCGTTAGAATAGGAGGGGGAGAAGAGATGATGACGATTTTAAAAAGAGCAGCTCTTCCTCTTCTGCTCCTTTTTGTTTTTTTATTTGAAAATATGTTCTCTACTGTTGTTCCAACAGACGTCTTTTGGAACAACAGTATAGCAGCACCGCATTTCTTTATAATTGTGTTATGTTTTATTACAGTGTACTATAGTCCAATTCAAGGGATTTACTACGGACTATTATTTGGTTTCTTATTTGATACCGTATACACAGAACTTGTCGGTATATATATTTTTGCTTATCCGATTTTAGCTTATTTAGTTTATAGTGTGATGAAGGTATTACAATTGAATTTATTTATTGTCGCTTCTATCGTACTGGCTGGCATTGCAGCATTAGAGTATTATGTGTATGGGTTTTTAACTTTGTTAGGACGTACTCACATGTCAGCATCTGTCTTTTTCACAGATCGTCTCCTTGCTACTTTATTGCTAAATGGAATTTTCTTGTTAATAGTTTGTTTCCCACTGAGACGATATTTAGTGCGTCTTTCAAAAGCGATAGAAGAAAAAGAAAAAAGGATTTTCTAATTTTATGTCGAATTGAATCGGTGGGGTGAACTTTAGTGGAAGAAAAAAAGCAACAAAATGTAACGATAAAAGGGACAAAAGATGGAATAACACTTCATTTAGATGATTGCTGTTCATTCTCTGAACTACTAAAAGAATTGGATGAAAAGCTTTCTACACATTACTATGAGGGTGACGGACGTTCTTTAATTGAAGTGCGTGTTAAAGTAGGAAATCGCTATTTAACAGAAGTACAACAAGAAGAGATTCGTACGTTAATTCGCAATAAGAAGAACCTTGTTGTGGAATCAATCGAAAGTGATGTTATAACAAAAGCAGAAGCAATAGCTTGGAAAGAAGAAACAGAAATTGTCCCTATTTCCAAAATTGTTCGCTCTGGACAAGTGTTACATGTAAAAGGCAATTTATTATTAATTGGAGATGTTAATCCAGGCGGAACGGTTATCGCTGGGGGGAATATTTTTGTCGTGGGATCATTAAGAGGAATTGCACACGCGGGGTATGATGGAGATTCAGAAGCTGTTATTGCTGCATCTAGTATGAACCCCATGCAACTCCGAATTAGTGATGTGACAATGCGGGCTCCGGAAGAGAAAGAAGACGGAGCAGAGGCGGCAGAATGTGCGTACATTAATGAGAACAATCACATTGTTGTCGATCGCCTGCAACTTCTCACACATCTTAGACCTAATTTAACAAAGTTAGAAAGGGGAATTGTATAGCTGTGGGAGAGGCAATAGTAATTACATCTGGAAAAGGCGGAGTAGGTAAAACTACAACGTCTGCGAACATTGGTACAGCCCTTGCGTTATCTGGAAAAAAAGTATGTTTAATTGATACAGATATCGGTTTACGCAATTTAGACGTAGTAATGGGGCTGGAAAATCGTATTGTATTTGATCTTGTTGATGTCGTTGAAGGGCGTTGTCGTTTACCTCAGGCTCTTATTAAAGATAAACGTTTTGATGATCTTTATTTATTACCTGCAGCACAAACGAGCGATAAATCGGCGGTAACACCTGAACAAATGGATGAATTAATACAAGTATTACGTCAAGATTATGATTACATATTAATTGATTGTCCTGCGGGGATTGAGCAGGGGTTTAAAAATGCAGTAGCAGGTGCGGATAAAGCAATCGTCGTAACAACACCAGAAGTATCCTCAATGCGTGATGCGGATCGTATTATCGGGCTTTTAGAGAAAGAGGATATTGAACCACCGAAACTTGTCATTAACCGTGTGCGTAGTCATATGCTTCATGAACAGGATATGTTAGACGTTGATGAAATCGTACGTACACTGTCAATCGAGCTTCTTGGAGTTGTCGAGGATGATGATGAAGTTATTCGTGCTACGAATACAGGTGAACCTGTAGCACTGCAACCTAGTGGGAAAGCAGCAATAGCTTATCGTAATATTGCAAGACGCTTGTTAGGTGAGAATGTACCATTACAAGCATTTGAACAAGAAAAAGTATCGGTATTTACAAAGATGAAAAATTTCTTTGGGATCCGTTAAAAGCACTTCGCATAAATGCGGAGTGCTTTCTTTTTTCTTCGCATGAATATCTTCCTTCTATAACTCATACATATGTACAAACTGTATATAACTGTTTCTATTTGAATAAGGCTAACGAAAGAAAGGAGACAGTATGAAGAATAGACGTGTGGAAGAAATTAAAAAGCGGATTGCGAAAAGGAAAGCAGAGCAAGAAAGGATGGAGGAAGAGCGGTATTTTGCGGGAGGAGATTTTGATAGCGAAACGGTCTTTATTGAAGAGGGGGAGAAGGAAATTCATCCTCTATTTCGAAAAGAAGTTTTTCTTTTCAAAGTGTTGCTATCAGCAATATTAGTTCTTTCTGTTGCTATTTTATACAAGAATGCTCCTTCTTCTTTCGATGGTGCTAAAGCTGTTACAGAAAAAGTGATGACAGAGGAGTTTCAGTTTGCCACTGTAGCGAAATGGTACGAAAAGCAGTTTGGAAAACCTCTCGTATTCTATTCGCCTAATGAGAGAAAGGAAGGAACGATTCAGCAAAAGGATTATGCAATTCCTGCCTCTGGAAAGGTGATGCAAGGTTTTCAAAAAAATGGTCAAGGTGTATTTGTCCAAACAGCTACAAATGCAACAGTTGAGTCAGTGAATGAAGGGCTAGTTGTTTTTGCAGGCAAGAAAGAGGAACTTGGAAATACAGTTCAAATTCAGCACGCTGATGGTACGGAGTCATGGTATGCAAATTTAAATGATATGTCAGTAAAATTATATGATTACGTTTCAAAGAAACAAAAAATTGGAACAGTGAGTAATGATGAAAATAATAAAAATGGTAAATTTTATTTTGCAATAAAAAAGAATGAAAAATTTATTGATCCAATTCAGGTGATTTCATTTGATTAAATATAGGGATGTTTTCACGAAAATTTCCGTGCATCCGTTGTTTTGGGTTATTATTGTTATTGGTATTTTTACGGCGCGTTTTAAAGAGTTGCTATTGTTATTTTGTATCGTTCTCATTCATGAACTTGGGCATGCTTTTGCCGCAGCGTATTATAATTGGCGTATTAAACAAATTCAGCTTTTGCCGTTTGGTGGCGTAGTTGAGATGGAAGAGCATGGGAATAAATCATTAAAAGAAGAATTAATTGTCGTTATAGCTGGGCCAATTCAGCATATATGGATGATTGCGGTCGCTTATATTTTGTATCAAGCGGGCTGGGTAACTGATGATTTGTACCATTTCTTTGTATGGAATAATGTCATTATTTTAGGGTTTAATCTATTGCCTATTTGGCCACTTGATGGCGGAAAAGTATTATTTAATGTATTATCATATCGTTTTCCCTATTTACAAGCACATGAAAAGATGATGAAATTGTCATGTGTTTTTTTTAGTGTAATATTAGGATGGCAGTTACTTTGGAATAGTAATAACATTATGATGTGGGTATTACTCGTTTTTCTAGCGATTTCTTTATATCAAGAATGGAAACAAAGACGGTACGCATTTATGCGTTTTTTATTAGAACGTTATTATGGGAATAAAAGAGATATTGAAAAAATAGCACCTATTGAGGTGAAAACGGAAGATCATTTATATACGATTTTCACAAAATTTCGCAGAGGATATAAACACTCTATTATCGTCCATGGAAAATATAAAGAGCATTACACATTGGACGAAAATGAATTGTTGTATGCGTATTTTGCTGAAAAACGAACAACCTCATCTGTTGAAGAATTAATTGGTTAGTGTTGACGACGACACTAACCTTTTATATTGTAAGGAAAAGAAGTGAAAAGTGAGGAAATAATTTTGAAGACGTTATATATTAACTACACTGGTTCGGAAAAGCGTGTTGCGATAGAAGAGAAACAAAAAATTGTCGAGCTTTTATGGAAACGGAATGAAGAGCAGGAGATTGTCGGACATATTTATGTTGGGCGTATCGTAAGAACAATTGCTGGAATGAACGCAGCCTTTGTAAATATCGGATTAGAAAAACATGCATATCTTTCGTTTGATGATGTACCATCTTCATATCGCATACATGAAGGGCAGGCGATACTTGTACAAGTTGTGAAAGAGGCAATTGATACGAAGGGGCCAAAATTAACGGCGAAGGTAGAATTTACCGGAAAATATGTCGTTTACATGCCGTATGATGACATGCGCGCTGTTTCTCGGAAAATAAAAAATAATAAAAGAAGACAACAGTTACTGGGAATTGAAGTAGAAGGAACGGGTGGATACATTTTCCGTTCTGCTTCTGAAAAAGGAACGATCGATGAAATACAAGCTGAAATGCAAGGGTTGCAGAAGTTATATGAAGAGTTAAAAAGAAAAGAAAATCAAGGGAAGGCGCCCTTACTACTTCATCAACCAGCGACGTTTTTAGATCGTGTATTTCAGGAGAACCCAATTGAAACAATTGAAAAAATAGTTGTAGATACGAGAAGTATAGTAAAAGAATTAGAAGAAAAAGTAGGGAAAGAAAGAGTATCCTTTTATAATGAAAAATCTTCGATGTTTAACCATTTTGGAATAGATCGTGAAATCGAGAAAGCACTTCAACAAATTGTGTGGCTACCAAATGGTGCCTATCTAATTGTAGAACAAATGGAGACGATGACTGTAATTGATGTGAATACAGGTAAATTTACTGGAAAACAAAATTTACAAGATACCGTATTTCGCACAAATGAAATGGCTGCTGAAGAGATTGCTCGTCAATTAAGACTTCGTGATATTGGCGGGATGATATTAATTGATTTTATTAATATGAAAAGACGGGAAGATAAAGAGAAGGTAAGAGAACGCCTCATAGCTGCTATGCAAGATGATCGTACATATACAAGAGTGCTTGGGTTTACAGAGCTAGGTATTTTAGAGATGACGCGAAAACGTAAGAAACATTCGTTACGTGACGTATTATTAGAAGAATGTGTACCTTGTAAAGCGACGGGGTATGTTATGTCTTATGAAACAATTGCATATGAGCTAGAGAGAGAGTTAATTACATATGGCAATATAGAAGATGAAGCAGTATTAATCGCTGCACCAAAAATTTTGCAAAAACATTTTTCACAAAAAGAATTACAAAAAAATATTCCATTTGAAATTTATTTCAAAGATGATATTATCGAAAAGTACGCTATTATCCGTTTTGGAAGTAAGAAAGAAATTGTAGAACGGAAAAAATAGTTAGCAGAACATTCATTGACAATAGTCAATGAGTCATGGTAATATTTTTATGTTATAGTTTATAGCACCTAAACTGCTATATGCTACAACCGCACAAGACAGGTTCCCTAAAGACATTTTATGTCTACCTCGTTTTTGGCGAGTCTTAGTAATTAAGAGGAGGTGCAAGTATGTACGCAATTATCGAAACAGGTGGAAAACAAATTAAAGTTGAAGCTGGTCAAGCAATCTACATTGAAAAATTAGATGTTGAAGCTGGTGAAACTGTTACTTTTGACAAAGTTCTTTTCGTTGGTGGCGAAAACGTGAAAGTTGGTAGCCCAGTTGTAGAAGGTGCAACAGTTACTGCGAAAGTTGAAAAACAAGGTCGCGCTAAGAAAATCATCGTTTTCAAATACAAAGCGAAAAAGAACAATCGTAAGAAACAAGGTCATCGTCAACCTTACACTAAGCTAGTAGTTGAAGCTATCAACGCTTAATTCTGGTTAAGATGATTAAGATTACGATAAGTCGCACGAAACTAGGAAGTATCCAATCATTTAAAATGACTGGACATGCCAATTATGCGCCACATGGACAAGATCTTGTCTGTGCTGGAACTACAGCGGTTGTGTTTGGTTCTATAAATGCAGTGGAAGAACTTTGTAATGTGCAGGCAACTATTGAACTCGGAAGTGATGGCGGATTCTTGACGTATGAATTGCCTAATGATTTAGACGTTCATGCAGCAGAAAAAGCACAAATACTTTTAGAAGGATTGGTTGTTTCACTTAAGACGATTGAACTTGATTACGGAAAGTATATCCGTTTAATAGAAAAAGTGCAGGAGGTGTAACGTATGTTAAGATTAGATCTTCAGTTTTTCGCATCTAAGAAAGGTGTAGGTAGTACAAAGAACGGTCGTGACTCTCAGTCAAAACGTCTTGGTGCTAAACGCGCAGATGGTCAAACGGTTTCAGGTGGTTCAATTCTTTACCGTCAACGCGGTACAAAAATTTATCCAGGTGTTAACGTTGGTCGTGGTGGCGATGACACTTTATACGCGAAAGTTGACGGCGTAGTACGCTTTGAGCGTCTTGGTCGTGACCGCAAACAAGTGAGCGTATATCCTGTTGCTCAAGAAGCATAAGAACTCACGGAAAACTCTAACCTGAGTGCAGGTTAGAGTTTTTCTATATTAAGGGGTATCTAAATGAATGAAAAATGGACAATTATAGATGCGTTGAGCCACTCAAGACATGATTGGCTTAATCGTTTGCAGATGGTTAAAGGAAATCTTTCCCTTGGAAAAGTGGAAGAGATTCATATGCTCATCGATCGTTTTGTCCAAGAAGCGAGACAAGAATCCAATCTGATGGGGCTATCAATGCCTTTATTTTCAGAGTGGATTTTAACATATAATTGGAAACAGCAACCGTGCTTATTGGAGTACGAAGTATTAGGGAAATTACATAGCTTATCTCATCTAGATGAGACTGTATGTACATGGACGAATCAGTTTTTCTTAATGCTTCAGCATAGTTTAGACGTATATGTTGAAAATTATGTTTGTATCACAATTGAATGTGACGCGGAGAATGCTCGTTTCTTTTTTGATTTTCGTGGAAAGCTAACGAATGTAGAAGAACTACAAACGTGGCTTGCGAACCAAAACAATAAATGGTATTCCATTTCTTATACAGTACGAGACGAAGAAGTCTCAGTTATATTACAACTAATCGAAAAAAGTGTGGTGAAATAATGTTTGTAGATCAGGTCAAGATATATGTAAAAGGCGGCGACGGTGGTAACGGAATGGTTGCGTATCGTCGTGAGAAGTATGTACCTAAAGGTGGCCCAGCAGGTGGCGACGGTGGTAAAGGTGCAGATGTTGTTTTTGTTGTTGAGGAAGGCTTACGTACATTAATGGACTTCCGCTACCAACGTCATTTCAAAGCTGATCGCGGTCAGCACGGAATGAGTAAAGGGCAGCACGGTCGTAAATCTGAAGATTTAATCGTAAAGGTTCCACCAGGAACAATAGTGAAAGATGAAAAAACAGGTGAAATTCTTGCCGATTTAGTAACGCATGAACAAACAGCTGTAATCGCAAGAGGTGGCCGTGGTGGCCGTGGTAACTCACGTTTCGCAACAGCGACGAACCCAGCGCCAGAAATCGCTGAGAACGGGGAACCAGGTCAAGAACGTGATGTCACGCTAGAACTTAAAGTGCTAGCAGATGTTGGACTTGTTGGATTCCCAAGTGTAGGTAAATCTACATTATTATCTGTTGTATCATCAGCGCGTCCGAAAATTGCAGAATATCACTTTACAACAATCGTTCCGAATCTTGGTGTTGTTGAAACTGGTGATAACCGCAGCTTCGTTATGGCTGACCTTCCTGGACTAATTGAAGGCGCACACTCCGGCGTTGGACTTGGACACCAATTCTTACGTCATATCGAACGTACACGTGTAATTGTGCACGTTATCGATATGTCTGGTTTAGAAGGACGTGAGCCATATGAAGATTATGTCACAATCAATAATGAACTAAAAGAATACAATATGCGTTTAACTGAGCGTCCACAAGTTGTTGTTGCAAACAAAATGGATATGCCAGATGCAGAAGAAAACTTACAAGCATTTAAAGAGAAATTGGGAGACGAAGTGAAAATTTTCCCAATCTCAGCTGTAACGAAACAAGGTGTTCGTGACTTACTATTTGAAGTAGCGAACTTATTAGAAACAACACCAGAATTCCCAATGTACGATGATGTAGAAGAATCTGAAGCAAGTGTAATGTACAAATTTGAATCTGAATCTAATTTTGAAATTACACGCGAAAGTGATGGTACATTTGTTATTTCTGGTTATGACATTGAGAAAACATTCAAGATGACAGACTTCTCACGTGATGAATCTGTACGCCGATTTGCTCGTCAAATGCGTGGAATGGGTATCGATGAAGCCCTTCGTGCACGTGGTGCAACAGACGGAGATATTGTAAAAATTCTTGAATATCAATTTGAATTTATCGATTAAGACTGCCGAAATATGGCGGTCTTTTTTTTTCACTATTTGAGTTCAGTAAAGATCCGATTCGTATAGGCGAACTATAAGTCGATATAGGAAAAAATCCCCATTGATTAAAGTTTCAATTTATAATAGAAAAAGGAGTGATTTTAGAAGAATATTTTATGGGGAGAAAAGGAACATGTATAAAATATTAATTGTAGAAGATGATGAAAAAATTGCAGAAATATTAGAGGAGCATTTAGAAAGGTATGGATATCAATCTTTCAGAGTAAGCGATTTACGTCATATAAAAGATGAGTTTGTAAAAGTAAGTCCTCATCTTGTGTTACTTGATATTAATTTGCCATACTTTGATGGCTTCTACTGGTGCCGCCAAATCCGCATTGTATCGAATGCGCCAATTATTTTCGTGTCTGCAAGGACAGGGGAAATGGATCAAGTGATGGCGATTGAGAATGGCGGGGATGATTATATTACAAAGCCGTTTCATTTAGATATCGTAATGGCAAAGGTGAAGAGTGCACTTCGCCGTGGGTATGGTGAGTATGCTTTGGCCGCGGAAAGTGACTGTTTAGGTGTTAATGGATTGTTATTATTCCCATCACAGCACACAGTAGAGTGGAAAGGGCAACAAACTGAACTTACAAAAAATGAATTTTATTTATTAGAATGTTTAATGAAACAAGCGAACCAATATGTAACACGTGAAGAGCTGTTAGAGGCTTTATGGGATGAAGTAGCTTTTGTTGATGATAATACATTAACTGTGAATGTAAAGCGTGTAAGGAAGAAACTTGAGGAGTTAGGCATTAAAAATGCAATTGTCACAAAGCGTGGGTACGGTTATGCTCTTCTTACCGAGTGGGGCGAAGGGCATGAAGGTTAAAAGCTACCTTATAGACCGTTTTTCCTTAATCCTTTCTTACATTATAAGCCTTTGTTTATTTGGGCTCGTATTGCAGTTACAAAGTCTTTTAGAAAAGCGTTCGCTGGACTGGAGTACATGGTTATACGGACTGTTATTAGGGACAGTTGTGTTTAGTGTATACCTTATTTACGATTACCGAAAACGAAGTGTGTTTTTAAAGAGAATAGAACAGTATATTGCCGGTGGACATACATTACATGACTCTTTACTTATCGATACTTCTTATACGTCAGAGCAAGAACTGGTTGTTGAAGCGTTTACGCTATTAAGGCAGCAATATATGAATGAAGTTCATAAACAGCATGCAAAAGAGCAACAGCAAATGATTTTCATGAATCAATGGATCCATCAAATGAAAACACCAGTATCCGTTATTGAATTATTGTTACAGAAATATGGTAAGGAACACCGTGAAGCAAGGGGAACGATTGAAAGTATTCGTGAAGAAAATAACCGTATTTTAAATGGGTTAGATTTAGCGTTACATATGGCAAGGTTAGATCAGTTTTCGAAAGATTATAAAGTAGAAGTAGTAAATGTTATAGAGGTCATTCGAGATATTATTAATGAAAATCGAAAGTCGTTCATTCAATCTTCTGTATTTCCGAAAATGATGTTTGAAGAAGAGACTTGTATGATTGCGTCTGATAGAAAGTGGCTTAGTATCGCTATGAGCCAAATTGTTGTGAATGCAATTAAGTATACAAAAATTTCAGAAGCAGAGAAAAAAGAAATTCAATTTCAAATTGAAGAGAAGGATCAAAACGTATTACTGCATATTAGGGATAATGGAATTGGTATTCCAGAGCAAGATGTAAAGCGTATATTTGATCCGTTCTTTACGGGAATAAACGGCCGTAAAACAAGGGAAGCGACAGGGATGGGTTTATATATTACGAAGGAAATCTGCGGTAATTTACATCATGGAGTGTATGTACAATCAACTGAAGGGGAAGGAACAACAGTTACGTTCCAATTTGCAAAAGATGAAGAATATCATGCATTAATGAGAAAAATGACAAAATTGTAAGATAACAAATGGTTTTGTAAGGGAAATCACTCGTTTCTTTTTCTTATTTTTCTTATAGTAAATGTAAGAAGAAAACACATAGGGGGATTAGAAATGAGTGTTCTTGAAGTAAAAGGGTTAACAAAGGTGTATCAATCAAAAGGTTCAGTAGCGACGACTGCTTTAAATGATATAAATTTTAAAATTGAAGAAGGCGAATTTGTAGGAATTATGGGGCCTTCAGGAAGCGGAAAAACAACGCTTTTAAATTTATTAGCGACAATTGATAAGCAAACTTCAGGTCATGTGCTTGTAAATGGTGAAGAAATTAATCAAATGCGTGCTGCAAAATTGGCGGAATTTCGCCGTACACATCTAGGATTCATTTTCCAAGATTTCAACTTACTGGATACGTTATCCATTAAAGAAAATATTATTTTGCCGCTTGTAATGGCGAAGAAATCTGTAAAAGAAATTGATGCGAAAGTACTTGAAATTGCGAGGTTTTTAAACATCGAAGAAATTTTAAATAAAAAAGTATACGAAGTATCAGGAGGACAGCAACAACGTGCAGCTGCTGCAAGGGCGATTATTCATGAACCAACATTAATTTTAGCGGATGAGCCAACGGGAAACTTAGATTCTAAGTCAGCGAAATCATTAATGGGAGCACTTCAAGATTTACATGAGCAAAAGAAAGTAACGATTGCAATGGTAACGCATGATCCGGTAGCGGCTAGTTATTGTGAACGTATCCTCTTCATACGTGATGGAGAGATCTTCTCAGAAATACATAAAGGAAGAACGAAACAAGCCTTTTTCCAAGAAATTTTGGACGTACTTGCGATGCTAGGGGGGGAATATCATGAACTTTCGCCAGCTCGCGCTTAACAATGTAAAAGGAAATTGGCGTAATTATAAAGCGTTCCTTATTAGTAGTTGTTTATCGATTGTCGTATTTTTCATGTATGCTTCCTTCATTTATCATCCAGATGTCGTAAGCGGTAATATTAGTATGAAGACGATGATTTCAAAAGGATTAGAATCGATGAATTATATTGTAGTCATCTTCTCAGCACTCTTTATTTTATATGCGAATTCAACGTTTTTACGAGCAAGAAAAAAAGAATTCGGTTTATTAACATTAATAGGTGGAACGAAGTCTCAGCTCGGCCGAATGATTATATTAGAGCAACTGATGTTAGGTAGTATTGCAATTGTAGTAGGTATTGGGATTGGAATGCTTTGTTCAAAACTTTTCTTCCAAGCACTCAGTGTCTTACTGGAAATTGATAAAACACTGCCGCTTGTGTGGAATGGAAAAGCAGTTCTTATTACAGCTGGCATATACTTTATCCTCTTTTTAATACTATCATTGTTTAGTGTTTGGACAGTAGGCCGCTTGCAAATTATTGATTTATTAAGAGAGGCAAGAAAACAAAAAGTAGAGCCTTTTGCATTTACATGGTTAGGTGTAGCCGGTATAGGCTGTATTATTGCGGCGTATATACTTTGTTTCCAAGTAACAATTATGAATTTTATTATGTATTTCTTACCAATTGTAGGACTGACAATTGGCGGAACGTATTTATTATTTACACAAGGTAGTACAGTCGTATTAAAAGCATTGCAAAAAAGAAAACAATCTTTTTATACGTATCCAAATATGTTTGTCCTTAGCAATCTTATTTATAAAATGAAAGATAACGCTCGTTTTCTATTTGTCATTTCTATCATTACAGCAGTTGTTTCTTCAGCGGTTGGTACGCTTTATGTATATTTTGAAAATATGAGTGCGAAAACGGTAGACCTTACGCCCCATGCTATTTCATATGAAGAAAAGGGTATAAATACGCATACCATTATTAACGAGGAGAAAGTACAAGGATTATTAAAAAAGAATGGGTTTGAAGATGCAAGAAAAATAACCTACGTAAAACTACCTGCTACGCAGAAAATAACGTTTTTTAACAGTGAACATGAAGTGCCAACAGCGATTGTTTCAGAGAAAGAATATAATGCGGAAGTACGCAAACAAAAAAGGGAAGAAGTTAGAGAAGTTCATAATGCACCAGGTAGTGCGACGATGATCATGAGTGATATGACAAATGATCTAGTGAAGATAGATCGTACGAAGCCATATGAAATTACAATTAATGGACAAAAACAGCCTGTTCAGTTAAATGAACCAACTTCATATTCTGTGTTTAATGATGACGAATATCTTATTGTGAATGATCTAGATTTTGAGAAATATGCAAAGCTCGTACCAGATGGAGAAAAGACGAAATATTATGGTTATTATATTGAAGATTGGAAAAGTACCGAAAATCTTGTGCTAGATTTAAAAAAGGAAATTGCGCCAGAAAAGCAAGGAGAACTGAAAAATTCAGTGTTTGCTTATAAAGATATAAGAGAATCCGGAGCGATTACAATGTTCATCGGTTTCTTCGTAGCAGTACTGTTCTTCTTCTTCGCTTGTAGCATGACATACTTTAAATGGTTTAATGATAAAGAACAAGATCGTATTCAATTTAAGTCATTAAAAAGAATTGGTATGACAGATAAAGAAATTCGTAAAATTGCAATTCGACAAATGGGTGTTATCTTCTTTATCCCAATTTTAATCGGTACAATTCATAGTGGATTTGCTCTTCATACGTTAGGGAAAATGCTTTATATCGATTTATGGAAATCAGGTGCGATTGTAATAGGTGCATATATTTTAGCTTCTGCCATTTACTTTATGATCGCTCAAAGAGGATATTTAAAACACGTAAAAAGCTAGGGAAACCTCTAGCTTTTTACGTGTGTAGTAAGTTACAGGAGGACGATAGATGAACATTCGGCAACTAGCGCTGCAAAATATAAAGGGAAATTGGCGTAATTATAAAGTGTTTTTCTTAAGTAGTTGTTTTGCCATATTTGCTTCTTATGCATACATGTCTGTCATTGTACATCCGTATATGCAAGAGACGATGTGGTATCAAAACGTACGCTGGGGACTTATCGTATGTAACGTTATAATTATTTCTTTTTTCGTTATATTTATTTTGTACTCTACTTCTATTTTCATAGAAGCACGTAAGAAAGAATTAGGATTATATATGTTAATGGGAGCGAAGAAGTCTAACGTAATAGGAGTGATTATGACCGAGCAAATATTGATTGGAATTTTTGCTAATATTTTCGGTATTGGGATTGGCATGATCTTTTTGAAACTCTTTTTTATGGTGTTTAGTATGTTACTTCGTCTTCCGAAAGAACTCCCTGTCATATTTGACGTGAGAGCGATTGGTGTAACGTTTGTTACATATATGGTCGTTTTTATTCTGTTATCTTTTATAAGTGCTTTACGTATATGGAATATACAAATCATTCGGTTATTGAAAGAATTTCGAACAGATAAAAAAGAGAAGAAAACATCAAAGTGGCTTTGTTTATTCGGTTTTGCTTGTTTAGGAACGGGATATGCGCTAGCGCTACAAGTGACGATGCCAACGATAGCGTTATACTTTTTCCCTGTGTCTATACTTATCTTTTTTGGAACGTATTTTTCTTTTACACATGGTGTTAGCCAATTGTTAGAAGTGATAAAACGAAATAAAAAGATTATATATACATATCCGTATTTATTTATAGTAAATCAATTGTCACATCGAATGAAGGAAAATGGTCGCTTTTTCTTTCTAATGTCCATGGCAACGACGTTTGTAGTTACGGCGACAGGTACGGTATTCTTGTATTTTTCTAGTATGCAAGATATGTGGCGGGATGGGGGCACACACTCATTTTCATATATAGAAAAAGGTGTTTCTTCCCATGAAGTCTTTGAGGATGGTGCGGTTGAAAATTTACTGCATCAATATGGGTATGATGATTTTCAATCTATGAGTTTTGTTGGATTGCATGCATCCTTTCAGTCTAATAAGGGAGAAACAGAAGTCGCGCCGCTTATAAAGGAAAGTGAATACAATCAAGAGGCGAGAAAACAAAAACAGAAAACGTATCATCCTAAAAAAGGAACAGTTACACTTGTTTATTATAATAAACGCAATCATCCGAATTTATATAATCAAAAAGAGATTCAATTGCAAGTAATGAATCAAACGTATCAATTCGCATTTAACGGTCAGAAAGAAGGGGTGCAATTTAACTATCATCCCGCGCGCATTAATGGTCTGTTTTTTGTCATGAATGATGAAGATTTTGACAGTGTAGCAAATAAAATTCCGGATTCTGAAAAAATGATATATAGAGGCTACACATTACCAAATATTGAAAATACGAAGAAATTAAATGAAGATTTACGGAAACATATGAAACAAGATAATAATGATGCATTTCGAAGTAATATGGAGTTATATGTGAATATGAAAGAGTTCGGCGATATTACTCTATTTGTCGGCTCATTCATTAGTATATTATTCTTCCTTACATCATGTAGTATCGTATATTTTAAATGGTTTCATAATATTGCATCGGATCGTAAACAGTATGGTGCGCTCTCTAAACTTGGAATGACGAAGGAAGAAGTGTGGAAAATTTCTCGTTGGCAATTATGTATGCTATTTTTTGCACCTATTATAGTAGGGAGTATGCATAGTGCAGTTGCGTTATATACGTTTCATAATACTCTTTTTATGGACGGATCATTAAGAAAAGTGGGCTTGTTTATTCTGTTTTACATTGCTGCATGTATCATCTATTTCTTCTTCGCTCAAAGAGAATACAAGAAACATTTAGACTAGCGAATGCTAGTCTTTTTTTTAATATTCGAAATTCTCATAGAAGAATATAAAAAAGTATGGTATAACAGTAAGAAAACGAAAAAGAGGGAAAAGACGATGATTCGAGTAGGATATTTAGGACCAGAAGCGACATTTACAAATATGGCGGTGAGTCGTTTTTTTCCGGAAGCAGAGCATGTACCGTATCGAACGATTCCGGATTGTATTGATGCAGCTGCAAATGAAAATGTAGATTATGCGGTCGTACCGTTAGAGAACGCCATAGAAGGTTCAGTTAATATAACGGTTGATTATCTCGTACATGAGCAGCCACTTTCCATTGTAGGAGAAATTACAGTGCCAATTCAGCAACATTTACTCGTACACCCGCAGTACGAAGAAGTGTGGAAAGAAGTATACGCTGTACATTCTCATCCGCATGCCATTGCACAGTGCCATAAATTTTTAAATGAGGAATTAAAAGGCGTAACTGTTCGAGATATGACATCAACAAGCGCTGCTGCGCAATATGTGAAAGAACATCCTGCAGAAAAAGTTGCCGCCATTGCAAATGAAGCAGCGGCAGAAAAGTACGGATTAACAATTGTAAGGCGTGACATTCATACGCATAAAAACAATCATACGCGTTTCCTTGTTCTGCATAAGAAAAAGAAAGCAGTACTCCCAAACAACGGAGAAAATCGAGGTGAGAAAACGACGCTTATGATAACGTTACCTGCGGATTATGCAGGAGCGCTGTATCAAGTGTTATCAGCTTTCGCATGGAGAAAATTAAACTTATCAAAAATCGAATCTCGCCCGATGAAAACAGGTCTTGGAAATTACTTTTTCTTAATCGACGTAGATAAAGCATATGATGACGTATTATTGCCAGGCGTAATGATGGAACTTGAAGCACTTGGCTTTTCTGTTACTGTTTTGGGGAGCTATTCTTCTTATTGGTTGTAAGAAGTGAAGGTATCGGTATTTGTCGATAAGTCGATATTTCATGTCGAATCGCTGATATATTTTGAAAATCGCCGATATAATTAAAGAAGCGGTCGATATAATTTCATTTACTAGTATAATGATAGATTAATAAAATCCCACCTGCAAAAGGTGGGATTTGTTATTTTAACTTCGAAAGACGATCTTCTAATTGACCACGCCAAACATCAGCTAGTTCTGGGACAGCAAGAATCTTCTCAATGCCATCTTTATCTTTTCTATTATGAAAATAAATTTCGTTAGAGAACAAAACAGATACATTGTTTGATGGACGCTCTAGTAATGTGATTTTAGAATCTTTACGTACAGTACCTTCTTGAAGAACGCGGCATAAATAGCCAGTATATCCAGTTGCTACAATGCGTGGCAAAATGCCAGGAATGCCAAGACGTTTTGAAATTGTACTACAAGGTACGCGAGCTTGTGTTACTTGAATGATTGCTTCGCCTAGTTGATATGTATCTCCGATGCATACGTCACGCTCTAACATATTTGTTACTGTAATGTTTTCACCAAATGTGGAAGCTGGAAGTGTTGTTTGAAATTCTTCTTCCCATAGTGCGTAATGTTCATATGGATAAACACAGACAGCGCGGTCAGGTCCACCGTGATGTTTTAAATCCGCTACATCATCACCAAGGAATCCATCTTTTGAGAGAAAAGCCTCTTCTGTAAGTTCTTTACATATACCTGTTATCATTTCTTTATCTTCGTTATATTTCATTTGTTTCGGTTTACCGGTGCTAAAGTGAACGAGTTCAATTCCCATATTTAATACTCCTTTACAATTGTTTACAATATTATATCATCTACAAAATAAAAGCACAGAGAATGATGAAAACCTCTGTGCTTTACATTAATAAACGAGAAATCCAGCTTTATCTAGTGCATCACAAGCCGCATCTAATTTCTCCTTAGAATCTGCTTCAATTGTATGTAAGTGAATACCGTCTGTTAGTTGCGAAAGATAGGAAGCGTTTGTGTTTTCGATTTTTTGTAAATATTGCTCTACATCAAAGCGATTACTTACCATAATCGATGCTGTTAAGTCGCCGTATACAGGATGCTCAACTTTTACGTCTTTAATCGTAACGCCGTGGTCAACTAACATGGTAAGTTCTTGACGTACTTCTGCCGGTTTATGTTGGCATACGATTACGCGTTCAAAAGCTTGTTGTCTTGTTTGTGGTTTTAAATATAAATACCCTTGTGCAGTTGCAATAATTGGTTCATTTCGTGCTTTTAGTAAGGAAATGTCTTGAACGATAACTTGCCTACTTACGTTTGTCTTTTTAGATAGCTCATTCCCCGATAACGGTTCATTTGCAGCAAGAAGCCACTCGAGGATGAGTTGTCGTCTTTCTTCGCCTAAAATCTTTTTTTGATCGTTTTGTTTCATTATGATTTAACACCTCTATAAAATTGATTTCCAATTGTGTGTAGTGCATGAATAGTTGTATCAATTTGTTCTTTCGTTGTTTGATGTCCGAAAGAAAAGCGGACATATTGTTTTGCCTCTTCATACGTTTTTCCAATTGCAAGCATTGTTTTTGAAGGGTCTTGTTTACCGACTTGGCAAGCACTTCCAGTTGAAATGGCTATACCATGACGGTTACATTCTAACATTGTATACTGACCTTCTATTCCTTTTATTGTAACCCCAATAATATGTGGTAAACAAGAAGTAGAATGTCCTTTCACTTCAATTTCTAGAGGAAGTGTTTGTAATTGCCCTAAAAAATAAGATCGTAATTGTTTAAAACGAACGCTCTCTTCCTTTTGATTCTTTAATATATGCTCTGCGGCTGTTAAAAAAGCAGCGATTCCAGGAACGTTCACTGTACCAGGGCGAAAGCCTTTTTCATGAGAAGTTCCAGGGAATATTTGTTCCCAGCGAACTTGCGGATTTATATAGCAAGCTCCAACTCCTTTTGGTCCGTATATTTTATGGGCTGAAACAGAGAGACTATCAATCTCCATCGCTATAACGTCTATTGGAAGTTTACCAAACGTTTGAACACAATCCGAATGAAATAAAACATTATATTTTTTTAAAAGTGCTCCGATCTCTGCAATGTTTTGAACAGTTCCTATTTCAGAGTTTCCGTGCTGTATACTTGCTAGAACAGTATTTTCCGTAATAGCTGCTTCTAAATCTACTAAATGAATTATCCCACTTTTATCAACAGGAATCTCAGTAATCGTATAACCTTGCGATTGTAAGGAGTGAAAATAACTTCGAATCGATGCGTGTTCCATAGGTGTCGTAATAATGTGCTTTCCATTTCTAGCATTTAGAAGGGATTGAATCGCAAGGTAGTTAGATTCTGAACCGCCGCTTGTAAAGAATACACCTTGTTCCTTACCCCCAATCATTTCTGCAAATGTTTCTCTACAAACTTGTAATAAAGATGATGCGCTTCCGCCGATATCGTGTAAACTTTGTTCATTTCCGAAATATGTTTTTGCCGCTGCTATATATGTTTCTAAAGATTCTTCGCTCATAGGTGTTGTCGCTGCATAATCTAGATATATCATCATGTAATTTCCTCTCTTCAGTAAGAGTGACATTTGTTTTCGTTTTTAGAATGGTAGTGAAAATAAGAATTGTAAAAAAACTCTTGTCATTATTTTAAAACTATGTAAATATAGGTGTCAAGACAGTTGAAAAGTGTAAAGTAGGAGGCAACAATTATGCCAAGTGCAGATGTCTTGATTATCGGAAGCGGTGTTGCAGCGCTTCGTGTTGCGAAAGAGCTTTGTCACGAAAAGAATGTGATAATTATCACAAAAAAAACAGGACGTAATAACAATACACATTTAGCTCAAGGAGGAATTGCAGCAGCTGTTGCTACATATGACGATCCGAGTGGGCATTTTGAAGATACATTAGTGGCAGGTTGCCATTATAACAACGAAGAAGCAGTTCGTTATTTAGTTGAAGAGGGGCCGAAAGAAATAAGTAAGCTTATTACAAATGGAATGAAATTTGATGGGGATGAAAAAGGGCTCCACCTTGGTAAAGAAGGAGCGCATCGAAAACGGCGTATTTTACATGCAGGAGGAGATGCAACTGGTAAAAATCTATTAGAGCATTTAATACAAGAAGTAGTTCCGAATGTTACTGTCGTTGAGCATGAAATGGTGCTCGATTTTATTATAGAAAATAATAAATGCATAGGAGCTTTAACGCGAAATAGTGAAGGGAAGTTGAAGCGTTACTATGCTGATAATACGGTGTTAGCATCAGGAGGAATTGGTGGTTTGTACGCCTTTACATCGAATGATGAGACAATTACAGGCGATGGACTTGCGATGATATATCGAGCTGGGGGAGAACTTGTTGATTTAGAATTTGTACAATTTCATCCGACAATGTTATACGTGGACGGGCGATGTTGTGGTCTCGTTTCTGAAGCAGTCCGTGGTGAAGGAGCTGTCCTTATAAATGCAAAAGGACAGCGTTTTATGATGGATATACATCCCGGGAAAGATCTCGCACCGCGTGATGTAGTGGCAAGGGCTATTCATGAACAACTTCTTGCGGGTGAAACAGTGTACTTAAACATCGAAACCATTCAAAACTTTGAACAACGTTTTCCGACCGTCTCATCATTATGTACAAAGAATGGCGTTGATTTAAAAGGGAACCTTATTCCAGTCGTACCGGGTGCTCATTTTCATATGGGCGGCGTGAAGACAGATTGTGACGGAGAGACGTCCATTCCCAACTTATATGCGGTCGGTGAAGTGGCGTGTAATGGAGTTCATGGTGCGAATAGATTGGCGAGTAATTCATTATTAGAAGGTCTTGTGTTTGGAAGGCGAATAGGAAAACACATTTTAGCTAAACCAGCAGAGGAAAGAAAAAATGTGACGGAAGAGAGAGGGAAAAGTTTTATAGCTCTTAATGATTTACCGTTGAAAGAAGAAATAAAAGAATACATGATGAAGCATGTTGGGATTGTGCGAACTGAGAAAAAATTATCATATGCTCAGAGATGGTTTAGTAGGTACGGTGTGCGAAATATGATCTTACAATACGATGCACTGACAAATGAAGAGATAACGCTTATTAATATGTTAACAGTTTGTGAGCTTATAACAGTATCAGCTTTGCAAAGGGAAGAAAGTATTGGTGGTCATTATCGCATTGATTATCCAGAAAGAAATAGAGTAAAAAAAGAGATTATTCGAGTGAGAAGAAAACTACAACTTGTTTAATAAGGGGAAGAGGGGTTTTATGAATACGTTAAAAGTTAAGGAAGCATTAAATCGATTTTTTCTAGAAGATATAGGAGAAGGAGATGTAACATCTCAGCTTATCTTTCCCGATAATGCACTTGCGAAAGGAACGTTTCTTGTAAAGGATACAGGGGTTTTTGTAGGACGCTTAGTAATTGAAGAAGGATTTAAATTAATTGATCAGAGAATTGAAGTTGAGCTTCATAAAAAAGATGGGGATCTTGTAGAAAAAGGAGAAATAATTGCAACTGTGCAAGGTCCAATCGCATCATTATTAACGGCAGAGCGCGTTATATTAAACGTTATCCAGCGCATGAGCGGGATAGCGACGATGACACGTAAGGCGGTTTTGGCTTTAGATAGCAGTCATACACGCATTTGTGATACGAGAAAAACGATGCCAGGACTACGTATGTTTGATAAATATGCGGTAGTGTGCGGGGGTGGATTTAACCACAGATTCGGTTTATATGATGGTGTCATGATTAAAGATAATCATATTGCTTTTGCTGGCTCGATTACAAAAGCTGTTACATCGGTGAAAGAAAGATTGGGACATATGGTGAAAGTAGAAGTCGAAACAGAGACAGAGGCGCAAGTGAGAGAAGCGATAGAGGCCGGCGCAGATGTTATTATGTTCGATAATCGTACGCCAGAAGAGATTCGTGAGTTTTCAAAAATTGTACCAAGTGCCATCGTTACGGAGGCTTCAGGTGGTATTACAATTGAAGATTTATCAAAATACGGAAAAACAGGGGTAGATTATATTTCACTTGGAGCGTTAACACATTCAGTGAAAGCACTTGATATTAGTTTTAATATTGAGGCCTAGTGAGAGTGGTTTAGAGGGGGAGAATCATAAATGGGTATTTTAGAGAAAGTTCAGCCAATTGAAGTAATGTTACCAGAGCGTTATCAAACGATGTCTACATTAGAGATGGAAGAGCGTGTCCGTGAAATTAAAGAGAAAATGGGGGCATTACTATTTATTCCAGGACATCATTATCAAAAAGATGAAGTGGTGCAATTTTCAGATGCAGCAGGGGACTCACTTCAACTCGCGCAAGTTGCAGCGAGTAATAAAGAGGCAAAATATATTGTGTTTTGTGGTGTGCACTTTATGGCAGAAACGGCAGATATGTTAACGACAGATGATCAAATTGTCATCTTACCAGATATGCGTGCCGGCTGTTCTATGGCAGATATGGCAGATATTGAACAAACAGAAAGAGCGTGGAAAGAGCTCACGAAATTATTTGGGGATACGATGATTCCGTTAACGTATGTAAATTCAACAGCTGCGATCAAAGCGTTTTGCGGTCGTAATGGAGGGGCAACAGTAACCTCTTCTAATGCAAAACAAATGGTGTCTTGGGCGTTTACACAAAAAGAGCGTCTCGTCTTTTTACCAGATCAACATTTAGGAAGAAATACAGCGTATGATTTAGGTATTCCGTTAGAAAAAATGGCAGTGTGGAACCCGCATACAGATTCATTAGAGTATGATGGAGATATAGAAGAAATTCAAGTGATTTTATGGAAAGGCCATTGTTCTGTTCATCAAAATTTCACTGTGAAAAATATTGAAAATGTGCGAAAAAATCATCCGGATATGAATATTATTGTTCACCCTGAATGTTGTTATGAAGTTGTTGCCGCTTCTGATTATGCAGGATCAACGAAATATATCATTGATATGATAGAGGCTGCTCCAGCGGGAAGTAAGTGGGCGATTGGTACAGAGATGAATTTAGTGAACCGAATTATTCAGCAACACCCTGATAAAGAAATTATTTCGCTAAATCCGTTTATGTGTCCTTGTTTAACAATGAACCGAATTGACTTACCTCACCTATTATGGGCACTTGAGAACATAGAAAGAGGAGAACAGATTAACGTTATTCGTGTGGAGAAACAAGTAACAGAAGAGGCAGTTCTTGCATTAAATCGTATGTTAGAGCGTGTTTAAAGCAGCGGAATTTCCGTTGCTTTTTTTCGTACATATAATCATAACAAGAACGAAAGAGGCATACATTGTGTTGAGGAAATCATTGCGATTTTTCTATGCTTATTCCACTTCGAATCATATTGAAAATAGAAGAAGTGATAAAAGTAAAAGAAGTTAATGTTGTTTAGAAAGTGTTACTTCAAAGTGTTTTTTACTTATAGATAAGTTATACAGGAGGGGGAAAATTTGAAAATTCATATCGTGCAAAAAGGGGAGACCCTTTGGAAAATTGCAAAAAAGTACGGAGTGGATTTTGAGACGCTAAAAAAAACAAATACACAGCTTAGCAATCCAGACCTAATTATGCCAGGGATGAAAATTAAAGTGCCATCGAATAGCGTTCATGTGAAGCAACAGACTGGATCGGGTTCAGCGCCCCCGAAACAATATGTAAAAGAGGTACAGCAAAAAGAGTTTGCATCAACACCAACCCCGCTCGGAATAGAAGATGAAGATGAGATTACGTATCAATCAGCACCTATTACACAGCAGCCAGCTATGCAACAAACGCAAAAAGAAATGCAGGTAAAACCGCAAAAAGAAATACAGGTGCCGCCGCAAAAAGAAATGCAAGTGAAACCACAAAAAGAAGTACAGGTGCAGCCGCAAAAAGAAGTGCAAAAAGAAATTCCGATTCAAAAAGAGAAGCCAGTTGAAAAGCCGCCTGTCATTCAAAAACCACCTGTTGTAGAGAAAGTAGAAAAACTAAAACCTACTACGAAAGAAAACACTAAATTTTCTATCAATGTATTACCGCAGCCGCCGCAACCGCCAATTAAATCGAAAAAAGAATATAAAATTTCAGACGTAATAAAAAAGGGAAGCGAGTTAATTGCTCCTCAAATTAATAAAATGAAGCCTAACAACGTTATTTCTCCGCAAACGAAAAAAGAGAATATAGGAAACATAGTGTCACCGCAAGTGAAAAAAGAAAATATAGGAAACATAGTGTCACCGCAAGTGAAAAAAGAAAATATAGGAAACATAGTGTCACCGCAAGTGAAAAAAGAAAATATAGGAAACATAGTGTCACCGCAAGTGAAAAAAGAAAATATAGGAAACATAGTGTCACCGCAAGTGAAAAAAGAAAATATAGGAAACATAGTGTCACCGCAAGTGAAAAAAGAAAATATAGGAAACATAGTGTCACCGCAAGTGAAAAAAGAAAATATAGGAAGCATAGTCTCACCAAACGTATCAAAAGAAAGTGTTATTATCCCGCAAGTAATACCACCTAATATTCAAGTGCCGAACATAATGCCAATAATGGATAACAATCAACCACCAAATATAATGCCAATAATGGATAACAATCAACCACCAAATATAATGCCAATAATGGATAACAATCAACCACCAAATATAATGCCAATAATGGATAACAATCAAATGCCAAACATGATGCCGATAATGGATAACAATCAAATGCCGAACATGATGCCGATAATGTGAAAAAAGAAAATATAGGAAACATAGTGTCACCGCAAGTGAAAAAAGAAAATATAGGAAGCATAGTCTCACCAAACGTATCAAAAGAAAGTGTTATTATCCCGCAAGTAATACCACCTAATATTCAAGTGCCGAACATAATGCCAATAATGGATAACAATCAACCACCAAATATAATGCCAATAATGGATAACAATCAACCACCAAATATAATGCCAATAATGGATAACAATCAACCACCAAATATAATGCCAATAATGGATAACAATCAAATGCCAAACATGATGCCGATAATGGATAACAATCAAATGCCAAACATGATGCCGATAATGGATAACAATCAAATGCCAAACATGATGCCAATAATGGATAACAACCAACCACCAAATATGATGCCATATCAAATGCCATATCAACAGCCAATGATGCCGCAATATCCGCATTATCAGCAACAAAATCCATACAATCAAATGCCGTATCAACAAATGGCACCGCAATATACTTCTATGCCAAATCCAAATATGATGCCAATGGATAATAATATGCCACCACTCGTACAAGGGGAAGAAGATTGTGGATGCGGAGGAGAGAGTAGGTTATATAGTCCGCAACCGGGTGGACCACAATACGCCAATCCTTTATATTATCAACCGACTCAGCCAGCATATGCACCGCAGCCAGGAACGATGTATTATCAGCCGGACCCACCAAATGTATTTGGTGAACCAGTTTCAGAAGAAGAGGATGAAGAGGAAGTTTAAAAAAGGTGGGGTTATTCCCACCTTTTTTGTATTCATGATAGTCAGGAATATGGTGAATTTACATTAAGTGCTAGAAAATTCCTAGTGAAATATTAACAGTGTAAAAACCCTCTCTATTACTCATCATAAGGGGGAGCTTTTCGAAAGAGAAGTTCATTCTAACAAGGGGGGTTTTTGTATTGAATACGAAAGTAAAAGTTATTGCTGCTTCTTTGTTAGTTACCAGTGCATTAGCTGCATGTGGTACACCGAAAGATAATAATGCGATGGATGGACGTAACTATAATTACGAGCGTACATCTTATAATGACACACACCGATATAATGATAATGTAACGCGTAACGATCGTTCTACAGATTATGTAACATATAGAAACGGTCGTAATGACGCAGGATCCAACTATTACCGTGATGTAAATTACAATGGGCAAATTGCTAATCCGTACCCAACTCGTAATATTACAATGAACAATTCATACATTAACAATGATGGTAAAACTGCGGAGAAAATTACGAATCGTGTAAAACGTATGAATAACGTAGATCGAGTTTCTACAGTTGTATATGGAAACGATGTAGCGATTGCGGTAAAACCGCGTAATTCGGCGACAGATGAAACAGCAATGGCAAACGAAATTCGTCAAGCTGTTGCGAATGAAGTTGGAAATAGAAATGTTTATGTTTCTGTAAGAAATGACATGTTTACTCGTGTGGATGCAATGAGTACACGTCTACGTAACGGCACAGTTACAAATGATTTTAATCGTGACATAACAAATATGTTCCGAGACATTCGTTATGGCTTAACTGGTACAGTACGATAACAAAACAAAGAGGAAGGGATAGCCCTTCCTCTTTATTCATCTTCGTCTTGTAAACGACGTTTTTTAATAAAATAACTAACGGAGTAAGAAACTAAAAAGCATATGAAGAAAATACTACCTGTTAGAATGGCTTCAAACAGAGGTCTTTCTGGACTGAAAATGATATAAATAATAGCTATGATAATTCCAACAATAAGAGAGCGTAAGACAAGTTTGTAATAAGGAGTTAACTTTATTTCCTTTTCACTTTCTTCTACATCTATTGAAACACTTAACTGTAAATAACTAAATAACATACTTGTAAGAATAAATAATAACCATAATGGAGATTTCGTAATTTGATTAGCTCCTTCAGTGAATCCAATATAGCCTAAAATTCCAATTATACCAATGTATTGAAAAAGAAAGGCAATACGTATGTTTTTTAACGTTTGAAGAATGAGACGTTCATCCTTTATTTTTTTCACAATATCCATCTCCTGTTTATTATGATTTCGCTGTCATACTAATTGTAACATATATATTACAATTATCAATTTATAATTTACATAAAATTATTTGGATGGAAGAGGAAATGAAATATTTTTATAAACATGTTGCAGTTATACATTATTAATGTTATATTAGCAAAGCGATGAGCTAATTTACGTAAGTCGAGAGATATGCTTAAGTGCTAAACACGCGAATGTGGTCGCCTGGTTTCTCGCCGTAAACGCATCAAGACGCCTGCTTTGCAGGCGTCTTTCATTTTATATAAAAGTAAATGATAAATGCAGATAGGATAAATTCTTATCTGCATTTTTTATTTTCCTTAGAAATTTAATGCGATTTTTTATATGGATAAAACCCCCATTTCCGGAAAAGCTACAAATGAAAGTATGATTTTGCCTAGAAGAGGTGAATGGAAATGAAATGGATACTAATTGCAGTGCAAGCTTTCGTTATGATGTTTTGCTTAGCTTATGGATCCGATGTGAGGGCAGAAATAACAGAAAAAGAACCTGCAGTTACAATTTTATTAGAGCGTATGTATGTTGATGGAGAAGTAAGCGAGGAAATACTGACAGAGAAAGTAGCGGATTTAGAAAAATTTTTGCAGCAATATAAAGAATGGCAACTTGTTGATCGTGATGATGTGCAAATCGTATTACAAAAGAAAGTGGATGATATTTCTCCTTTACTGAAAACGAGCGGTTATTTTGGTGTTTCAGAGGAAGGGATATTGCAAATTTTCAAAGGGGTACCGAAAAGTGATAACGCGATCCATTCCTTCTTTCAAATTGATATGAAAAGGCTTGAAAGTTATGAGCGTGCGGAATTGAAACGTGGTATTCGCATAAAATCAAAAGAAGGTTTTGTAAAGACAATCGAAAAAATGAAGCAGTACGCAGTGCAAAATAAGAAAGAAAGCAGCTCAGGGTGAGCTGCTTTTTCTTATTTATTCTTAGCTAAAATCTCTTTTGCGATTTCATCAATTAGCATATCTTTTCCGATTGGATTGAAGGCTTTCGTATTGAAGGCTTCATTTGATACTTCATATACGTGATTATTTTTTACTGCTTTATTATCTTTCCAAACGGCACTGTTTTTATAGTCTTCGTACACTTTATCAGCTTCTCCGCCGAAGTTTACAATAAACATTTGATCAGGCTGGAATGCAACAAGACCTTCTAGTGATACTTGTGCCATCGTTTGTTTTAAATCTGTACCTTTTGTTGCTGGAAGCTTTAAATCGTTAAAGAGTATGTCACCATATCCGAAGCTACCGTATACACGGAAGTTTTGTGGTGTTACTGCAACGAACATAAAGTTCTCATCTTTTGTTTTTTCTTTAATTTTTTTAGATAAAGACTCTGCTTTTTTATCGTAGTCTGCAATCCATTTGTCAGCTTTCTTCTCTTCGTCAAATAGTTTACCTACTTCTTTAAACTTACCGCGCCAGTCTTCTAGATTTGTTTCTAGAACAACTGTCGGTGCAACCTTTTCTAATTGATCGTAAATTTTCAATTGACGATTGTTTAAAATAATTAAGTCTGGTTTTAAAGCAGTAACAGCTTCTAAATCAACTTTAGGTGCCCAGTACCAGCCAACTGCTTTTACTCCGTCTAGCTTGTCTGTTAAGTGATTTTGGATTTTATCTTTATATGTGTTTGCTGTACCAACAGGCTTATGTCCAAGGATTAATAATTCCTCTGTTGATCCAGATAAGTCAACAATTCTCTTTGGATTAACTGGAATTGTCGCTTCCCCTTTAGCATGTTTTACAACTTTCGTTTTCGGTTGTTCTTTTGCTTTGGATTCTTCTTTTTGAGAAGAACAGCCAACAATAGAAAGAACAACTAGCATAATAGTAAATAAAATAAATAGCCTTTGTTTCATCCTGATGTAACCCCTTTAATTAATATTGATAATCATTATTGACTCCTGTATATTAAGGTGCTTTATACTTTCTGTCAATGGAAAATAACAGAAGTTTCAAATAGAGAACATTTGTTGGGGCAGTCTCGCTTTTCTATTGTTAAATATGTTAAAATGGAATACATGATTTGAGAGGGAGAGATCGTATTTTGTTTGAATATGTTACAGGTTACGTGGAGTATGTAGGACCGGAATATGTCGTAATTGATCATAATGGAATTGGTTATCAAATTTTCACACCAAATCCGTATGTATTTCAAAGAAGTAAGCAAGAAATTCGTGTCTATACATATCATTATGTGAGAGAAGATATTATGGCACTTTACGGATTTAAAACACGTGAAGAGCGTTTATTATTTACAAAATTGTTAGGTGTATCGGGGATTGGACCAAAAGGTGCTCTTGCAATTCTAGCTTCTGGTCAAACAGGACAGGTTGTTCAAGCGATTGAACATGAAGATGAGAAGTTTTTAGTGAAATTCCCAGGTGTCGGAAAGAAAACAGCACGCCAAATGATTTTAGACTTAAAAGGAAAACTAGCAGATGTCGTGCCAGATGCGTTTGTTGACCTGTTCTCGGATGCCGAAAGTTTTGATCAGAAGAAAGGTTCATCAACTGAGCTTGATGAGGCGCTTGAAGCACTACGAGCACTTGGTTACGCGGAGAGAGAAGTTTCTCGCGTTGTACCAGAACTATTAAAAGAATCACTTACAACGGATCAGTATATCAAAAAGGCACTTAGTCTTTTACTAAATGGTAAGAGGTGAGTATAATGGACGAACGTCTCCTTTCAGGGGAATCTGGATATGAAGATGCGGATTTAGAGTATTCATTACGGCCACAGACGCTCCGTCAGTATATTGGCCAAGATAAAGCGAAACATAATTTAGAAGTGTTTATTGAAGCGGCAAAAATGCGCGAAGAAACGTTAGATCACGTACTTTTATATGGACCACCTGGACTTGGTAAAACGACGCTTGCGAATATTATTGCCAATGAAATGGGTGTTAACATTCGAACAACGTCAGGTCCCGCAATTGAAAGACCAGGAGATTTAGCGGCTGTATTAACAGCACTTCAGCCTGGGGATGTATTATTTATTGATGAAATTCATCGTTTGCATAGATCTATTGAAGAAGTGTTATACCCAGCGATGGAAGACTTTTGCCTTGATATCGTTATTGGGAAAGGACCGTCAGCTCGTTCTGTACGTCTAGACTTACCTCCATTTACGCTAGTTGGGGCAACGACGCGTGCAGGTGCATTATCAGCACCACTTCGTGACCGTTTTGGTGTACTTTCACGATTAGAGTACTATACAGTAGATCAGCTTTCTGCGATTGTAGAACGTACAGCAGAAGTGTTTGAAGTTGAAATAGATTCGTTAGCTGCATTAGAAATTGCAAGGCGTGCTCGTGGTACACCTCGTATTGCGAATCGTCTATTACGACGTGTACGTGACTTCGCACAAGTTCGCAGTGACGGAACCATTGCGATGGAAATTACACAAATGGCGTTAGAACTATTACAAGTAGATAAATTAGGACTTGATCATATCGATCATAAATTACTACTTGGTATTATTGAAAAGTTCCGCGGTGGTCCAGTTGGATTAGAAACTGTTTCAGCAACGATAGGGGAAGAATCGCATACGATTGAAGATGTGTATGAGCCGTATTTATTACAAATTGGCTTTTTACAAAGAACGCCAAGAGGCCGGATCGTAACGCCGCTCGCATATGAGCATTTCGGAATGGAGATGCCAAAAGTATGACGGAGATGCCAAAGTTGCTTATTACAGCTGGTATTTTGCTCATTGTTGCTGGATTAGCTTGGAAGTTCATAGGAAGGCTTCCAGGCGATATTTTTGTGAAAAAAGGTAACGTTACCTTTTATTTTCCTATCATTACATGTATTGTGTTAAGTATTGTATTATCTTTTATTATGTATATAATAAATCGATTCAAATAAGAAATAGGTGGATACAGTTATGGATATTAATTTGTTTGATTTTCATTTACCAGAAGAGCTCATTGCACAAATTCCGCTTGAAGAGCGTGAAACATCAAGATTGATGATGTTAGACCGTGAAACAGGAGATATTGAGCACAAACATTTTACGGACATTCTTTCTTACTTACATGAGGGGGATTGCTTAGTTTTAAATGAAACGAAAGTTATGCCTGCTCGCTTGCACGGTGTGAAAGAAGATACAGGTGCACACATTGAAGTACTTCTTTTGAAACAAGAAGAAGGCGATAAGTGGGAAACGCTTATAAAGCCAGCGAAGCGTGTAAAAGAAGGAACTGTTATCTCTTTTGGTGAAGGAAAGTTAAAAGCAACTTGCATTGGAACAGCAGATCAAGGTGGGCGTCAACTTGAGTTTTCATATGACGGCATCTTTTATGAAATTTTAGACGAGCTTGGAGAAATGCCACTTCCTCCATATATTAAAGAGACGCTAGAAGATCGCGATCGTTATCAAACGGTATATGCGAAGGAAATCGGTTCAGCAGCAGCACCGACGGCTGGACTTCACTTTACAGAAGATTTACTCGAGAAATTGAAGCAAAAAGGCGTCGGGTTAGCATTCATTACGCTCCATGTAGGACTTGGAACATTTAGACCAGTTTCTGCAGATACGATTGAAGAGCATCATATGCATGCAGAGTATTACCATATGTCTGAAGAGACTGCTGCCCTATTAAACCGTGTGAAAGAGAATGGCGGACGTATTATTACTGTAGGTACGACATCAACTCGTACGTTAGAAACGATTGCGACAGATCATAGTGGTAAGCTTTGCGCAGCTTCTGGCTGGACAGATATTTTTATGTACCCAGGATATGAATTCAAAGCAATTGATGGTTTAATTACAAACTTTCATTTGCCGAAATCAACATTAATTATGCTTGTAAGTGCATTTTCAAATAGAGATAATGTACTTCATGCTTATAATGAAGCAGTAAAAGAAAAATATCGTTTCTTTAGCTTTGGTGATGCGATGTTCGTTGCATCTCACGCTAAAATGAGAAACAAATAAAAGGAGTAAATTATGACAGCAATTCGTTATGAATTTATTAAAACTTGTAAACAGACAGGTGCGCGTTTAGGTCGAGTACATACGCCACACGGTTCATTTGATACACCAACATTTATGCCAGTTGGTACACTTGCAACAGTTAAAACGATGTCACCAGAAGAATTAAAAGCAATGGATTCTGGCATTATTTTAAGCAATACGTATCATTTATGGCTACGTCCAGGCCACGAAATTATTCGTGAAGCAGGTGGCTTGCATAAGTTTATGAACTGGGATCGTGCAATCTTAACGGATTCAGGTGGATTCCAAGTATTTAGCTTAAGTGATTTCCGACGCATTGAAGAGGAAGGTGTTCATTTCCGCAATCACTTAAATGGCGATAAATTATTCTTATCTCCAGAAAAAGCAATGGAAATCCAAAATGCATTAGGTTCAGATATCATGATGGCATTTGATGAGTGTCCACCGTTCCCTGCTACTTTTGAATACATGAAGAAGTCTGTAGAGCGTACAAGCCGCTGGGCAGAGCGTTGTCTAAAGGCGCATGAGCGTCCACAAGATCAAGGTTTATTCGGTATAGTGCAGGGCGGAGAGTTTGAAGAACTTCGTCGCCAAAGTGCGAAAGATCTTGTTTCAATGGACTTCCCTGGCTATGCTATAGGCGGTCTATCTGTTGGTGAACCGAAGGATATTATGAATCGTGTTCTTGAGTTTACAACACCACTTCTTCCTGATGATAAACCACGTTACTTAATGGGTGTAGGTTCTCCCGACTCGTTAATTGATGGTGCGATTCGCGGTGTTGATATGTTTGACTGTGTACTTCCAACTCGTATCGCTCGAAATGGTACATGTATGACAAGTGAAGGCCGTCTAGTTGTGAAAAACGCGAAATTCGCTAGAGACTTCGGGCCGCTTGATCCGAACTGTGATTGCTACACATGTAAAAACTATTCACGTGCGTACATTCGTCACTTAATGAAATGCGATGAAACATTCGGAATTCGTTTAACGTCTTATCACAACCTTCATTTTCTGTTAAACTTAATGGAGCAGGTGAGACAAGCTATTCGTGAAGACCGTCTTGGCGATTTCCGCGAAGAGTTCTTTGAACAGTATGGCTTTAATAAACCGAATGCTAAAAACTTCTAATACATAATTTAAAAGGAGGAACATAAGATGAATGCAGGTATGATGAATATCGTTATGATTGTTGCGATGTTTGCGATTTTCTATTTCTTATTAATTCGCCCGCAACAAAAGCGTCAAAAAGCAGTTGCTCAAATGCAAAATGAAATCAAAAAAGGTGATGCTATCGTAACAATCGGTGGTTTACACGGTACAATCGAATCAGTAGACGAAACGAAAATCGTTGTTAAATCTGGTGGTTCACACTTAACTTTCGATCGCAATGCGATTCGTGAAGTTGTGAAAAACTAATGATGAAGGCCCTGCATGAAATGTGCAGGGCCTTTTTTTAATTATTTTGTTTTGACATATTTACACCGAAAATGCCTCCGAGTGTACTCGCACCCATTAATGCTAATTGGTAGAGTAACTGTGAGTTCGATAAAGTTTGAGAGAAGCCTAAATAGTTAACGAGAAAGACGAGAAGAGTGAATGTGAGCCCTGTAGTGAAACCTACTAACCAACCTTTTCCTTGTGCCTTTTTACCAGCAATAAATCCAGACATAAGCATAGATAGAAGGGCTAGTATAAAAATAGTAATTACTAATGTCCCTTCATTAATATTCGTAAATTTTAATAAAAGAGCCATGATCATACTTGTAATAGATGCGAGGATTAATAGGGTAATAATACCGAAGCCGATTGCACCCGATAATTTTTTCGTTCCATCCATTATGCATTCCCCCTTTTTAATACAAGCATATTTTCATTTTGTTTAAGTTAGACTAGTTTCTTTTTTGTAGGGGAACCTATAGGTAAAAAAAGGGGATGTAGAAATGGAATGGGTATCAATAATCGGACGAACAATGCTTTTGTATATAATCATTTTAATTATTTTTCGTCTTATGGGTAAACGTGAAATTGGAGAATTAAGTGTATTAGATTTGGTTGTATTCATTATGCTCGGTGAAATGGCTGTAGTGGCAATTGAAAATACAGATAAATCACTTTGGCATCAATTAGTTCCAATGACTTTTCTAATGTGTATACAAATCATTTTGTCGGTCATTTCTTTAAAGTTCCAGCGTTTTCGGCATTTAATAGAAGGGGAGCCTGCGATTCTTGTGAATGCAGGTAAAATTGATGAAAAAAAGATGCGGAAGCAGCGATATAACATAGATGATTTATTGATGCAATTACGTGAGCAAGGAATCGGTGATGTGCGTGATGTAGAATACGCTATTTTAGAACCATCTGGAAAGTTATCTGTCTTTCAAAAACAAAAAAGTAAAAAGAGCAAAAATGATACACCAATTTTTACACTCCCACTAATTATTGATGGAGAAATTCAATACAATCATTTGCAAATGATTGAGCATACAAATGAGTGGCTCGTTGAGAAATTGAATAACTTAGGTTATAAAGATGTGAAACAGATTGTATATTGTAGTTTTCAAAATGGACAATTTTTTGTTGATTTGAAAGGAAATTAGAGGCTTACCATTTTGAATGGCAAGCCCGCTTACTTCAAAAATGAAAGTTTCCGAATGATAGGGAGACGACTTAATTCTTCTTTTCGAATGAGTTTGAAAACGAAGAGGAGAACGATATAAACGATTGTTGTTAAGGTGATTTCCCATAATGTTTGTACGCCAAGTGAATGAGAAAAAACGATATGCTTATGAAGATAAAAACCGAAGGTACCAGCAATCCCGATAGCAATTCCGCCGAAAATATAGTCTTTTGCGTAAATGGTAAATGCAATTTTCTTTAAAACAGTGGCGTAGTGAAGGAACGTTACGGTTACTATATTTGCTGCGATGGCGAGGGCAACCCCCATCATTTGGAACTCTGGGCGTGAAGCGAGTGAAAAAATAACGATTAATTTTACGATAGCGCCAATAAAGGTGTTCATCATAGCAGCGCGTGCTAAGTTTAAAGCTTGCAACACAGATGTAAGGGGGCTTTGAAAATAATGAAATAAAAAGCAAGGTGCAAGAAGCTGGATGAACGCGGCCGCGTTGTCTGATCCGTACATGAGAGTTAAAACTGGAGAAGCAAATACATATAATATAACAACTGACCATCCGCCGGTTATTAAGGAAATTCGAAGTGCTTGTTGTAATCGGTGTTCCACTAATTTGTGTTGTCTCTTTGCCATTGCCTCGCTAATTGATGGGACGAGTGCTGTAGAAAGAGCATATGTAATAAAGGCTGGCAGTGATAGAAGCGGGAACGCATATCCGTTTAATATACCGTATTGCTGAGTTGCGACAGAAGCAGCAACGCCGGCGATCGCTAAGCTTTGCATAACGACGATAGGTTCAAAGAAATAAGAAACGGAACCAATTAAACGGCTTCCTGTAGTTGGTAATGCAATGTCCATAAGGGAATAAAATGTATTTTTGCTCTCCTTTACAGTAGTGAAAAATCCAGAACGTATAGATAAATGTTTTTCGCGTTGGAATAAAGTAAGTAAAAATAATAAAGATGCAACTTCGCCAAGAACAGCTGATAGCATGGCACCGGCTGCAGCATATTCTACGCCGTAAGGTAAAAATAACCGAATGCATACAGCGATAATTGTAATGCGGACAACTTGTTCTATGACTTGAGCATAAGCGCTCGGCTTCATATTTTGTTTCCCTTGGAAATAACCACGTAAAACGGAGGAAACTGCAATAACAGGGACGACAGGTAAAATAGCCATTAATGGATAGTAAGTTCTTTCATCTGTTAATAATGTTTTTGCTAAAATAGGTGTGAGTAGCATAATCCCAATTGTTAAAATGATACTAATAATGGATGTAACGGCTAGCGAGACAGTTAATATTTTTTTAACTCTTTGTTTATCGTTCACTGCTTCCGCTTCTGCTACAAATTTTGCGATTGCAACAGGAAGACCAATTTGTGTTAATGTAATTGCTAAAATGAAGGTGGGGACAGCCATCATATAAAGGCCAACGCCTTCTTCGCCTAAAATACGTGCCATTACAATGCGGTTAATAAATCCAAGAATTTTTGTAATAAAGCCAGCTATCATTAAAATAAATGCACCTTTTAAAAAGCTTTGTCTCGTCATACTCTTCTCCTACCTTCTCAAAATCAATGGAATGATTTACAATAATTTATATGCACGTATGAGACAAGAATGACAAGCATTTAAGAGAGTAAAGTATGAATGGTACTCTTGAAAGAAGTTATTACTGTCCATTAGAGCGGGATTAAAAGCGACTTTTCGTGCTGAAATAAGAAGGAGATGTTATATATGTTGGATAAAGAGGCTTTGGTAGAATCATACCGCGGACAGTTACAAGTCGTTTTAGAAAGTAAAGTAGAAGAGTTTCAAATGTTCGGTTACGACCGAGTGACAGATAATGATATTTGGAAGTTTCTCAAGGCGAAAAAGTGGAAAAAGATAGACAGTGATGTTAGGTTATATGAATTAGTAAATGATGTATTAAGAGTAAGTACTAATGAATATATGAATTATTTAACTGTTGAAGCATATCAAGCGCCACTTTGGTCGTTTGATGAATATGAAAATAAATAACCGACTGTAATTGGTTTGTTCTTCCTTTTGCAGTATAATGATAGGTATTGATAAAGAGGAATTAATTATGTCTAAGATTATATATAAAGGAGGTAGTGAAGAGGAAAAATAAATAATGAAAGTGTAGGTATTGTGAAAAGCTTACCGACACAGCTAGTGATGAACTAGCGGAAATACATGTATTTTATAGAAAGTAAGTCTACTAACTAGGCGTATGCACACGTGCAAAAATGAATCGTAAGAGATTTATTGAAAGTGTTAGTAGCAGAAAGAGGGTACATATGGCAAAGCGTGGTACAAGAATTGCCGCCTTTTTCCTCATCGTTTTATTAATTGGTGGAGTAATTGGTGCGGCAGGAAAAGACATAGCAAAAGGAATTAGTCTAGGACTAGACCTTCGCGGTGGTTTTGAAATTCTGTATGAAGTAAAACCAGCCAAAAAAGGTGATAAAATCGATCGTGATGCACTTGTAAGTACAGTAGGTGCTCTTGAAAATCGTGTCAATGTTCTTGGTGTAAGTGAGCCGAACATTCAAATCGAAGGGGAAGATCGAATTCGTGTACAGCTTGCTGGTGTACAAGATCAGCAAAAAGCACGTGAAATGTTATCAACACAAGCGAAACTAACATTCCGTGATGTGGATGATAACCTGCTTATGGACGGAACGGATTTAAAAGGCGGCGGAGCGAAGCAAACATTTGATGAGCAAGGTCGTGCGAGCGTAGGTCTTACACTAAAAAGCGCTGAAAAATTCCGTGAAGTAACTGAAAAGATTTCAAAAATGCCACCACCAACGAATTTAATGGTAATTTGGCTTGATTTTGAAGAAGGAAAAGATTCATATAAAGCAGAATCTGCAAAACCGAATCCGAAGTTTTTATCAGCAGCAACAGTAAGCCAAGTATTTAACCAAGCTGAAGTATCTATCGTAGGTGGAAACTTTACAGTTGAAAGTGCGAAAGAACTTTCATCTTTATTAAATGCAGGTGCACTTCCTGTTGATTTAAAAGAAATGTATTCAACATCTGTTGGAGCGAAATTTGGTCAACAAGCATTAGAGCAAACGATTTTCGCTAGTGCGATCGGTATTGCTATTATCTTCTTATTCATGCTTGTATTCTACCGTTTACCAGGACTTGTAGCGGTTATTATGTTAGGGTTATACATTTTCGTTACACTGCTTGTCTTTAACTGGATGCATGCAGTTCTTACGTTACCAGGTATTGCGGCATTAGTGCTCGGGGTAGGTATCGCAGTTGATGCGAATATCATTACGTACGAGAGGTTAAAGGAAGAGCTGAAAATTGGTAAGTCGATGATGTCAGCATTTCGTGCTGGTAACCATCGTTCATTATCGACAATTTTAGATGCGAACGTTACAACAATTGCAGCAGCGGGTGTTTTATTCGTTTACGGTACAAGCTCTGTAAAAGGTTTCGCAACAAGTTTAATCGTAAGTATTTTAGTTGGTTTCGTTACGAACGTATTCGGTACTCGTTTCTTACTAGGTTTACTTGTAAAGAGCCGTTACTTTGATAAGAAACTATCTTACTTTGGTGTTAAGGAAAAGGATATTATTCCATTAACGAAAGGTGCAGTACATCCACCGACGAGATTTGATCGTATTAATTTCGTAAATATTGGTCATAAATTTTTCTTATTCTCAACTGTAGTTGTAATTGCTGGGGCAATTATATTACCGATTTTCAAAATGAACCTTGGAATTGACTTTGCAAGTGGTACACGTATCGACTTGCAATCAAAACAAGCACTTACTGTGTCTGACGTTCATAAAGATTTGAAAGAACTGAAAATTGATGTGAAAGAAGAAGATATTGTACCGACTGGTGATGACAATAAAGGATTCGCCGTTCGTACGTTAGGCGTTTTATCGAAAGATGAAATTGCGAAAACAAAAACATTCTTTAACGATAAATACGGTACAGAGCCAAACGTAAGTACAGTTTCACCGACAATCGGTAAAGAGATTGCACGAAATGCATTCATCGCGGTTCTGATAGCTTCATTGGTTATCATCTTATACGTAAGTATTCGTTTCCGCTTTACATATGCATTATCTGCGGTAATCGCATTGTTACATGATGCGTTCGTTATGATTGTTGTGTTTAGTCTTTTCCAGATAGAGGTAGACTTAACGTTTATCGCTGCGGTATTAACGATTATTGGTTACTCTATCAATGACTCAATCGTTACGTTTGATAGAAACCGTGAGTTATACAAACAGAAAAAACGAGTTCGCGATATAAAAGATTTAGAAGAAATCGTAAACGCAAGTATTCGCCAAACAATTGGTCGTTCAATTAATACAGTGTTAACAGTGTTATTCCCAGTAATTGCACTACTTATTTTCGGTAGTGAATCACTGCGTAACTTCTCACTTGCATTATTAATTGGATTAGTTGTAGGTACGTACTCTTCTATTTTCGTTGCTTCTCAAATTTGGTTAATGCTTGAAAACCGCCGTTTGAAAAAGGGCAAAAACAAGAAGAAGGTTGAGAAAGAAGTATCTGAACCGCAAGTATAAAAAATAAAACATAAAACATATAAAAAGATGATGTCTCTATATGAGGCATCTCTTTTTCGTTTGCGGACACAATAAAGTAGCGCCTTTTTTAAGGGGAGATAAATGGAAGAAAGTGGTGATGTTATCTTTATTTTTGTTACAATAAAGTGAAGCTTTAATCAGTGGGAGTCTTACTGCTCGTTAAAGTGGGATAAAAAGAGAGGTTAAGAAAAGAAGGGATTTTAATTATGGAAAAAGATGAACGTTTTAAACAGGCCGAGTTTGGTGCTATTGTCGGAATCGTTGGTAATATTATATTAGCGATTGTAAAAGCGGTAATCGGTTATATTGGAAACAGTAAGGCACTTTTAGCGGATGCGGTGCATTCTGGATCAGATGTAATTGGCTCGTTAGCTGTACTTTTTGGATTACGAGCAGCAAAGCAACCGCCTGATGAAGATCATCCGTATGGTCATGGTAAAGCGGAATCGATTTCAGCGATTATTGTTGCGGTATTATTATTTATTGTTGGACTAGAGATAGCGATTTCGTCTATAAAAGCTTTTTCACAAGATTTAGAACCACCAAAAGGAATTACGATCTTTGCAGTTATTCTTTCGATTGTAGTGAAAGAAGGGATGTTTCAGTATAAATATCGATTAGGGAAGAGGATAAATAGTGATGCAATTATTGCAAATGCATATGAACATCGTTCGGATGTGTTTTCTTCAATTGCAGCTTTAATCGGCATTTGTGCAGCTATTATCGGCGGTAAGTTAGGTATAGATTGGCTTGTATATGCCGATCCAATTGCGGGATTATTTGTCTCAATTCTCGTTGCTAAGATGGCGTGGAGTATTGGAGCAGAAGCTATTCATGCAACGCTTGATCATGTTCTGCATGAAGAAGATGTTGTTCCGCTTAGGGAGGCAGTTTTTCAAGTGGAAGGTGTGAAAAAAATCGGCTCTTTATATGCAAGAGAACATGGCCACTATGTTATTGTTGATATTAAAGTATCTGTAGATCCATATATCACTGTAGAAGAAGGTCATCGCATCGGAAAACATGTAAAAGAAAAACTTATGAAACAAGATAACGTACAAAATGTTTTTGTACATATTAATCCGTATTCTCCAAATTAAACATAACGGATATTTAATTATATAGATATCGAATCGTAGTTTGCATTATATTGTCACCCCTTAATCTGTCTTGTATAATGGATAGGTTAAGGGGTGATTTCGTGTTACAACCGAAGACGCGTTGGAAAGAAAAAGAATATAATGAGGAACTAGTGAGTGAATTAGCAAATAAATTGCAACTATCACCTCTTGTGACTTCATTATTTCTCGGTAGAGGCTTAAATACAGAAGATAAGATTGTAGACTTTTTAAATACAGCAGATCAAGAATTTCATGATCCATTTTTACTTGAAGGAATGGATCGGACTGTAGAACGTGTGAAAAAGGCCATTGAAAATGGAGAACAAATATTAATATTTGGCGATTATGATGCGGACGGAGTAAGTAGTACGACTGTGTTATATCTTGCTCTCAAAGAATTAGGTGCAGAAGTAGAATTTTATATTCCAAATCGTTTTACTGAAGGCTATGGGCCAAATGAAGAAGCGTTTCGTTGGGCGCACAGTGCAGGGTTCTCACTAATTATTACTGTCGATACTGGTATCGCAGCGGTACATGAAGCGAAGGTAGCGAAGGAACTTGGGATAGATCTTATTATTACAGATCATCATGAGCCGCCACCAGAGTTACCAGAGGCATTTGCGATTATTCATCCGAAATTAGAAGGCGGTGTTTATCCGTTTCATTATTTAGCGGGTGTTGGTGTTGCATTTAAAGTTGCACATGCACTTTTGGGCCGTGTACCAGAGCATTTATTGGAAATTGCAGTAATCGGTACGGTAGCCGATTTAGTATCGCTTCACGGTGAAAATAGATTGTTAGTACAGCGTGGACTGAAGCATATGCGAATGACTCGAAATATCGGTTTAAAGGCGTTATTTAAAGTTGCTAACGTTTCGCAAAGCGAAATTACAGAAGAAAGCATCGGATTCTCACTCGCACCTCGTATTAATGCAGTTGGTCGTTTGGAAGATGCAACACCTGCTGTACACCTTTTATTATCAGAAGATCCAGAGGAAGCGAAAGAGCTAGCTGAAGAAATTGATGAGCTGAACACACTTCGAAAAGATATTGTAAAGCAAATTACAGAAGAAGCTATCGCTGAAGTCGAAAATAAATTCCCGCCGGAAGAAAATAAAGTATTAGTCCTTGCAAAAGAAGGTTGGAATCCAGGGGTAATTGGAATTGTCGCTTCTAAGTTAGTTGAACGTTTTTATCGTCCGACGATTGTATTAAGCATTGATCCTCATAAAGAAACAGCAAAGGGATCGGCTCGTAGTATTGCAGGATTTGATTTGTTTGCAAACCTTTCAGATTGCCGTGAATTGTTACCGCATTTCGGAGGTCATCCGATGGCGGCGGGAATGACGCTTAATATGAATGATGTGGATGAATTAAGACGCAGGTTAAATGAGCAAGCAGATGCGGTTTTAACAGAAGAAGATTTTATTCCGATTACAGCAGTGGATGCATTTTGTAAAGTAGAGGATGTAACGCTTGCCGCGATTGAGGAGATGCAAAAGTTAGCGCCATTTGGCGTGGGAAATCCGAAACCGCGTATTGCGGTGAAAGATGCTGACTTAGAAAGTATCCGTGCAATTGGATCTGATGGTTCGCATTTAAAAATGGCTCTTCGTGATGGACAAGCAACACTGGATACAATTGGATTTGGATTTGGTGCTTATGCGAAAGAAATCTCTCCAGTTGCGAAGGTTTCTGTAGTAGGAGAAGCGTCCATTAATGAATGGAATAACTTTAAAAAGCCGCAATTAATGGTGCAAGATATTGCTGTAGAGGCATGGCAATTATTTGACTGGCGTAGTATGCGTAATGTAGAAGCAAATTTAGCAGAACTTCCGAAAGAAAAAATAACCATGGTGTATTTTTCTGAAGAGGTATTGAATAAGTTTTCTTTAGAAGGCTATAAAGAACAGCTCGTGCATGCATCAGAGGTAACGCATTTAGATGATCAATATATTGTGTTACTCGATTTGCCGAAAGGAACAGATGAATTGCGTGATTTATTTAAAGTAGGATTTCCATCTCGAATTTACACGCTATTCTATCAAGAGAACAATCATTTATTTAGTACAGTCCCAACGAGGGAACACTTTAAATGGTACTATTCTTTCTTAAGCCAAAAAACACCATTTTCTTTAAAGCAATATGGGGAACAACTGTGTCGTCATAAAGGTTGGTCAAAAGATACAGTAAATTTCATGACACAGGTGTTTTTTGAGTTAGAATTTGTTACAATAAAAGACGGTGTCATTTTTATGGCAGAAAAAAAACAAAAGCGTGATTTAATTGAATCGAACACATATCGTGAGAAAATGAACCACTTACAATTAGAGAAAGAATTGGTTTATAGCACATATCAGCAACTATATACATGGTTTGAAACGATTCGTAATCATAAATAAGTAGAACAGTTAGGGTAAAGGATTTGCATTTACAAACCTTTTATATCTGAGGAGGATTCAGAAATATGGATTTCAAGCAACATATCGCAATTGTACCAGACTATCCGAAAGAAGGTATTGTGTTCAAAGACATTACACCTTTAATGAACGACGGAAAAGCATACAAAGCAGCAACAGATGAAATCGTTGCTTATGCAAAAAAAAGAGACATTGATGTTGTAGTAGGGCCAGAAGCGCGTGGTTTTATTATCGGTTGCCCAGTTTCTTATGCATTAGAATTAGGGTTCGCACCAGTTCGTAAATTAGGGAAATTACCACGTGAAGTAATTACAGTTGACTACGGTAAAGAATATGGAACAGATGTTTTAACAATCCATAAAGATGCAATTAAGCCAGGTCAACGTGTATTAATTACAGATGACCTATTGGCTACAGGTGGAACAATCGAAGCGACAATTAAACTAGTTGAAGAACTTGGCGGAGTTGTAGCAGGAATTGCATTCTTAGTAGAGCTTACTTACTTAGATGGTCGTAAAATGTTAGATGGTTACGATGTATTAGTATTAGAAAAATACTAATCGCTATATAGGTAAAACTACGGTGATAAAAAGTACCCGTGAATCTCTTGGAGAGGAACGGGTACTTTTGTATAATTGCACAAAAAAATAAGGTGAAATGTCAGTAAAATCTTTTCCTTTTCACAATTCACAATCATTGGGTTATAATGATAGAATATAATTTATTCTACTTAATAAAGATAAAGTCAATTTTCAATAAAAGGTGATTCGATGGCAAATGAGCAGGTACTAACAGCTGAACAGGTACTCGAGAAAGCAAGTCAATATTTAGCGGATGAAGATATTGAGCTAGTGGCACGTGCTTATGAATATGCGCGCGATGCACATAGCGAACAATATAGAAAATCGGGTGAACCATATATTATTCACCCAATTCAAGTTGCAGGTATTTTAGTTGATTTACACATGGATCCGGCTACAGTATCGGCAGGTTTCTTGCATGATGTAGTGGAAGATACAGAAATTACATTAGAAGATATTGAACGGGAATTTAATAAAGAAATCGCTATGCTTGTCGATGGCGTTACAAAGCTCGGAAAGATTAAATATAAATCTCATGAGCAACAACAAGCAGAAAACCATCGCAAAATGTTTATCGCAATGGCTCAAGATATTCGAGTTATTTTAATTAAACTAGCTGATCGTCTTCATAATATGCGTACATTGAAACATTTGCCTCAAGAGAAGCAGCGACGCATTGCAAATGAAACATTAGAAATCTTTGCACCTTTAGCACATAGACTCGGAATTAGTACTATTAAATGGGAGCTAGAGGATACGTCACTTCGCTATTTAAACCCGCAGCAATATTATCGTATTGTGAATTTAATGAAGCGTAAACGTGCAGAGCGTGAAGAATATTTAGATGAAGTAATGACTGGCATTCGTGAGAAATTAAAAGAGGTTTCAATTCAACCTGAGATTTCTGGAAGACCAAAACATATTTACAGTATTTATCGTAAAATGGCATTGCAAAATAAACAATTCAATGAAATTTACGATTTACTAGCTGTACGTGTCGTTGTGAATAGTATTAAAGATTGCTATGCGGTGCTTGGAATTATTCATACGTGCTGGAAGCCAATGCCGGGTCGTTTTAAAGATTATATTGCAATGCCAAAAGCAAATCTATATCAATCTCTTCATACGACTGTAATTGGGCCGAAAGGTGACCCGCTTGAAGTGCAAATTCGTACGAAAGAAATGCACGAAATTGCAGAATTCGGGATTGCGGCACATTGGGCGTATAAAGAAGGTAAAGCAGCAGAAACAACGGGTACATTAGAGAAAAAACTAACATGGTTCCGTCAAATATTAGAATGGCAAAATGAAGCTTCTAATGCAGAAGAGTTTATGGAATCATTAAAAATTGATTTGTTCTCTGATATGGTATTTGTCTTTACACCGAAAGGCGATGTAATGGAATTACCTCTTGGCTCTGTCCCAATTGATTTTTCATATCGTGTCCATTCGGAAATTGGAAACAAAACAATTGGTGCAAAAGTAAACGGGAAAATGGTGACACTTGATTATAAGCTGAAAACTGGTGACATCATTGAAATTTTAACATCGAAACATTCGTATGGCCCAAGTCAAGATTGGGTAAAGCTAGCTCAAACATCTCATGCGAAAAATAAAATACGTCAATTCTTTAAGAAGCAACGTAGAGATGAAAATATTGAAAAAGGCCGTGAACTTGTTGAAAAAGAAGTGCGTGGCTTAGAGTATGAAATGAAAGAAGTATTAGCACTTGATAATTTAAAACGTGTTGCTGAGAAGTTTAACTTTGCAAATGAAGAAGATATGTTTGCAGCAGTTGGATACAACGGAATTACAGCTGCACAAATTGTTACGCGACTAACGGACAAGTTCCGTAAACAACGTGAAGAAGAAGAAATCGTTGAAGTTAAAGAAGTTCGTAAACCGATGAAAATTCGAAAATGGGATTCTGGTGTAAAGGTAAGTGGTGCAGATAATTTGTTAATTCGTTTATCAAAATGCTGTAACCCAGTTCCAGGCGATGATATCGTTGGGTATATTACGAAAGGTCGAGGCGTATCAATTCACCGTTGCGATTGCGTCAATGTGCATACAGAAGAAGCGGTAGAGCGTTTACTAGAAGTAGATTGGGAAGGTAGTCCTGAAAAAGAAATTGAATACAATGTTGATATTGAAATTTCAGGCTATGATCGTCGTGGTTTATTGAATGAAGTATTACAAGCTGTTACAGAAACGAAGACGTATATCTCAGCTGTTTCTGGTAGAAGTGATCGTAATAAGATGGCAACGATTAACATGTCGATTTCTATTCGAAACTTACAACACTTGAAAAAAGTAGTGGAGCGCATTAAACGTGTTCCAGAAATTTATGCCGTACGACGCATGATGCATTAATAGGGAGTGTAGAAAAGATGAGAGTTGTTTTACAGCGATCAAAGGAAGCGTCTGTCACAGTAGATGGTGAGATTGTAGGACAAATTCCATTCGGTTTAACATTACTAGTTGGCATTACGCATGAAGATACAGAAAAAGATGCAACTTATATCGCAGAAAAAATTGCAAACCTACGTATTTTTGAAGATGAGAGCGGAAAGATGAACCACTCTGTACTTGATATGAAGGGACAAGTTCTATCTATTTCGCAATTTACATTATACGGAGATTGCCGTAAAGGAAGACGTCCAAACTTTATGGATGCTGCGAAACCTGATTATGCAGAGCGTTTATATGATTTCTTTAATGAAGAAGTTCGTAAACAAGGACTACATGTGGAGACAGGGCAGTTCGGAGCAATGATGGATGTTTCTTTAATCAATGATGGTCCGGTGACCTTAATTGTAGAAAGTAAATAGTGTTGCCGGGGAAGAGAGGATTATAGGATCCTCTCTTTTTTTCATACATTTTGGTATGTTTTGTTTAGTTATTTGGAATCAATAGCTGTTTCGGCTATGTATAACTATCTCATCAATATGGAACAATAAAAAGTAAAACATCCATATTGAATGTGAGGGATATACGTATGCGTATGAATGAAAAAGGGCATTCTGTTACAAATGGTGCAAATCAACTGTTTAACGTAAATTTACATGATTTTATTTCAAAAGAACAAAACAATACTTCAATGGAGCTTGCTTCTGAGTTTGGAATTTCACTACAAGATGTAAAGCGCCTAAAGAAGCAAATTGAGCGCTCTTAGAGCACTTGACAATCCTACTCAACAAACGTATAGTAATTTTATATTTACATATGAATATAGCCGTTGATAGAGGAGAGTAAATGAGATACACATGGAAAGAGAAGAAATGTCCTAGGCTGAAAACATTTCTACATGATGACTGATTGAATGACACTCTGTAGGTTTCAACTTGAAAGGCTTATACGCTTAGTAGAGATGAACGCAAATTTAAGCGTTATTAAAAAAGTGGAAGCATACGTGCTTCAATTAGGGTGGCACCACGGGTATAATACTCTCGTCCCTACTGTTCAAACAGTAGAGGCGGGAGTTTTTTTATTTTTATTAAGATTAAAACAATTTGAGGAGGAACTGAATATGTCTATTCAAATCCCACGCGGAACGCAAGATATTCTTCCAGGTAGTGTAGAGTTATGGCAGTATATCGAAGGGCAAGCGCGCGACATTTGCCGTCGTTACAATTATAAAGAAATTCGTACACCAATTTTTGAGCACACAGAGCTATTTTTACGTGGTGTTGGTGATACGACAGATATCGTACAAAAAGAAATGTATTCATTCCAAGACCGTGGAGAGCGTAGTTTAACATTACGTCCAGAAGGTACTGCACCTGTTGTACGTTCTTACGTTGAAAACAAAATGTTCGGTGATGCAACACAACCAACAAAATTATACTATATCGGCCAAATGTTCCGTTATGAAAGACCACAAGCAGGTCGCTATCGTCAATTCGTACAGTTCGGTATTGAAGCAATTGGTAGTAACGATCCAGCAATTGATGCAGAAGTAATTGCACTTGCTGTAGAGTTTTACCGCGGTATGGGCTTAAAAAATATTAAAGTTGTATTAAATAGCTTAGGTGATGCAGCGAGTCGTCAAGCACACCGTGATGCGTTAATTGCTCACTTTGAGCCGCGCATCGGAGAATTCTGTTCTGATTGCCAATCTCGCTTAGAAAAAAACCCTCTTCGTATTTTAGACTGTAAGAAGGACCGTAATCATGAATTAATGAGCACGGCACCATCTATTACAGAATACTTAAACGAAGGTTCGGCAGTATACTACGACAAAGTACAAGAACTACTAACGATGATGGATGTTCCATTTGAGAAAGATCCGAATTTAGTACGTGGTTTAGACTACTACCAACACACTGTTTTTGAAATTATGAGTGAGGCAGAAGGTTTCGGTGCTATCACAACATTAAGTGGCGGTGGCCGTTATAACGGACTTGTACAAGAAATCGGTGGACCGGAAATGCCAGGTATCGGTTTTGCGATGAGTATTGAGCGTTTAATTATGGCGCTGAAGGCTGAAAATATTGAGTTACCAATTGAACATAGTATTGATTGTTACGTTGTAGCACTTGGTGAAAAAGCGAAAGACCAAGCTGCGAAAATTGCGTTTGATCTTCGTAAAGCTGGACTAGCAGTTGAAAAAGATTATTTAGATCGCAAAATGAAAGCACAATTTAAATCTGCAGATCGTTTAAATGCGAAATACGTAGCTGTATTAGGGGAAGATGAGCTAGATAAAGGCATCATTAACTTAAAAGATATGGCAACAGGCGGACAAGAAGAAGTAGCGTTAGATGTATTTGCTTCATATGTAGCAGAGAAATTAATATAGGGGGAACTTAAAGTGGCTGAAAGAACACATGCATGCGGAAAAGTAACAGTAGAAGCGGTTGGACAAACAGTTCAATTAAAAGGTTGGGTACAAAAACGCCGTGATTTAGGTGGATTAATCTTTATCGACTTACGTGACCGTACAGGTATCGTACAAGTTGTATTTAATCCAGAAACATCAAAAGAAGCGTTAGAAGTAGCAGAAACGATTCGTAGCGAATACGTATTACACGTAGAAGGTACAGTTGTTGAACGTGGTGAAGGCGCAATTAATGATAATATGGCAACTGGTCGTATTGAAGTACAAGCATCGAAAGTGAATGTATTAAACGCAGCGAAAACAACGCCAATCATTATTGCTGATGATACAGATGCATCAGAAGATGTGCGTTTAAAATATCGTTACTTAGACTTACGTCGTCCTGCAATGTTCAACACATTCAAAATGCGTCATGACGTAACGAAAACAATTCGTAACTTCTTAGATACAGAAGAGTTCTTAGAAGTTGAAACACCAATTTTAACGAAGAGCACGCCAGAAGGAGCTCGCGACTATTTAGTACCAAGCCGTGTGCATGATGGTGAATTTTATGCATTACCTCAATCTCCGCAGCTATTTAAACAGCTTCTTATGGTCGGTGGATTTGAGCGTTACTATCAAGTAGCACGTTGTTTCCGTGACGAAGATTTACGTGCGGACCGTCAACCGGAATTCACGCAAATTGATATCGAGGCATCATTCTTAACACAAGATGAAATTTTAGAAATGATGGAGCGTATGATGACGAAAGTCATGAAGGATGCAAAAGGTGTAGAAGTTAGTGCACCATTCCCTCGTATGAAATATGCTGATGCAATGGCTCGCTTTGGTTCTGATAAGCCGGATACACGCTTTGAAATGGAACTAAAAGACCTATCTGAATTTGCAGTAGGTTGTGGATTTAAAGTATTTACAAGTGCTGTAGAAAACGGCGGACAAGTAAAAGCGATTAACGCAAAAGGTGCAGCGAGCAAATACTCTCGTAAAGACATCGATGCATTAACTGAATTCGCAAAAGTATACGGTGCAAAAGGTCTAGCTTGGCTTAAAGTTGAAGAAGATGGCCTAAAAGGACCGATTGCAAAATTCTTCGGTGAAGAAGATGCAAATGTGCTAATGAGTACATTAGAAGCTAATGCTGGCGACTTATTACTATTCGTAGCAGATAAGAGGAGCGTTGTTGCAGATAGCTTAGGTGCACTTCGTTTACGTCTAGGTAAAGAACTTGAGCTAATTGACGAAAGTAAATTTAACTTCCTATGGGTAACTGATTGGCCACTTCTTGAGTACGATGAAGATGCAGATCGTTACTTCGCAGCTCACCATCCATTCACAATGCCATTCCGTGAAGATGTTGAACTATTAGAAACAGCACCAGAAAAAGCACGTGCACAAGCATATGACCTTGTATTAAACGGTTATGAGCTTGGTGGTGGATCACTTCGTATTTACGAGCGTGACGTACAAGAAAAAATGTTCAAAGCACTTGGCTTCTCACAAGAAGAAGCACAAGAACAATTCGGATTCTTATTAGAAGCATTCGAATACGGTACACCACCACACGGCGGAATCGCATTAGGTTTAGACCGTCTTGTTATGTTACTTGCAGGTCGTACGAACCTTCGTGATACAATTGCATTCCCGAAAACAGCAAGCGCAAGCTGCTTATTAACAGAAGCTCCAAGCCCAGTTGCAGAAGCACAGCTTGAAGAACTGAACTTGAAGTTGAACGTGAAAGTGAAAGAAGAGAAGTAAGAATAGAGTCTAGATGGTTATACTATAGCCGTCTAGGCTTTTTTTATAGAGGTTGTTTAAAAAGTCCGGTTTAGATAACCGTCGCATCTCATCGTTACGTATGCTAGTCCGGTGCTCGAGTAGTATCCCTACACTGTGCTCCTCCTAGCATAAGTGCCTCGATCTGCTCGGTTCTCTAAATCCTCCTTTTTAAACGTATACGTAAGAAAAAAGTCCGGTTTAGATAACCGTCGCATCTTATCGTTACGTATGTTAGTCCGGTGCTCGAGTAGTATCCCTACACTGTGCTCCTCCTAGCATAAGTGCCTCGATCTGCTCGGTTCTCTAAATCCTCCTTTTTAAACGTATACGTAAGAAAAAAGTCCGGTTTACATTATGTTTTCCTTGTTTGAATATGTATTTTTAGGAATTCTATAACTTTTTCTATACAAATAGTCGGAAAAACGCTAGAATACATGGTAGACCATTTTTGTAATAGGAGTGTAGAGCTGAATGTTACATCAATTTTCACGTAATGAATTAGCCTTTGGAAAAGAAGGCCTTGAAATATTAAAAAATAGTACAGTCGGTATTTTAGGAATTGGCGGCGTAGGGTCATTTTCGGCAGAAGCGCTAGCACGTTCTGGCGTAGGACGTCTTGTATTAGTTGATAAAGACGTTGTAGATATTACAAACGTAAACCGTCAAATTCACGCGTTAGTATCTACTGTAGGACGTTCAAAAGTAGAATTAATGAAAGAGCGTATTGCAGACATTAATCCAGAGTGTGAAGTAATTGGACTAGAGATGTTTTATACAGATGAAACATATGAAGAGTTCTTTAAACACGGTTTAGATTTCGTAGTGGATGCATCTGATACGATTACGTTCAAAATTCATTTAATTAAACAATGTTTACGTCGTAAAATTAAAATTATCTCATGTATGGGTGCGGCAAATAAAATGGACCCAACACGTTTCCGTATTGCGGACATTTCAAAAACACATACAGATCCAATTGCGAAAGTAATTCGTACGAAGCTTCGTAAAGATGGTATTAAAAAAGGTGTGAAAGTTGTCTTCTCTGACGAAAACCCAATCGTAATTCGTGAAGAAGTACGTAAAGAAATCGTACCGGACGAAAATGCAAAAATTCGTAAAGCGAAATTACCACCTTCTTCAAATGCATTCGTACCATCTGTGGCAGGCTTGATTATGGCAAGTCACGTTGTACGTGAACGTATTAAAAACGTAGAAGTGAAGCGTGTAGGGCAAGAATAAAAAAGAAAGCATATATCCGCCTAGGGTATATGCTTTTTGTATGTTTTAAAGAAATATCGGTGTCGAATTGTTAATATAATTTCATTTACTGTGGTGCTGTTTCACCAAGGAGAAAATAAACAGGGATGTCACTTAGTCAAAAAAGTGGCATCCCTGTTTTTAGTTCTCTGCAGAATATATAATATCTAAATTTCCATTTTGATCGGTTTTGAAAATCGGAGCAATTTGCTCTTCTTGTTCTTCGACCGAAACAAGTTTTCGAGCACGATCCATAATTCTAACAAGCATTGCATAATCTTCTTCGATTGCTTGTTGTTTTTTTGTGAGAACAGCTAATTTGGCTTCAAGTTCATTATTCATTTTTTGCAGGGAAGTGAGCTGATCTTGTAATACGTCATTTTCAGTTTGTAACTTTGCGAGTGAAGGGTTATTGTGCTCCAAGTTTTGCAAAAATGAGATGACATTTTGCATTGTAAGATCTTGTTTATTTGGGACAATATCTTCTGAAAACTCGGCATCGATTACGAGCTGCCGAGTTTGTGTGAACTGCTCTTTTTCTATTTTAGCTTCCGAACGCTTTAATTCTTTACGTTGTTTTTTTGCAATTTGCACCGCATCTTCATAATACGGTCTTACTTCAGCATTCCATCTAAAGCCACAAGCTGCTGAAGTTCGGTTTAATGTATCACCAACTTCATCGAATGCTTTTATTTGTGTACTTCCGCTGCGAATATGTCGTAAAACAGTTTCTGCTAAAAGGAGATCGTCTTCTTTTGTCCATGCATCTTGACGTGTTTTCATAAGCGAAGCCTCCGTAATGGTGACGTTTTCGCTTATATTACCCTTTATTCTTCATTTTATGCGAACTTTGTAATCTTTCATAAACAGTAGAAAGTGCTTGCTCAAATTTCCCTGTCGTTTTCGGTTTATAATATTGCTTGTTTTTAATTTTATCAGGTAAGTATTGTTGTTGTACCCACCCGTTTGGATGGTCGTGTGGATATAAGTATCCGATGCCTCTTCCTAACGATTCGGCTCCTTTATAATGACTATCTTTTAAATGACTTGGAATGTCACCTGTTTGACCGTTACGTAAATCGTGTAATGCAGCATCAAGTGCTTTATAAGCTGAATTGGATTTTGGTGATAGGCAAAGCTCGATAACGGCATTTGCAAGTGGTATGCGCGCCTCTGGAAAGCCGACCCGTTCCGCTGATTCAATCGCTGCTAGTGTACGCTGTCCAGCTTGTGGGCTAGCAAGTCCGATATCTTCATATGCCATAATAAGCAGACGTCTACCGATGCTTTGTAAGTCACCAGCTTCAATAAGGCGTGCTAAATAATGAAGTGCGGCGTTCACATCACTTCCGCGTACTGATTTTTGAAAAGCAGATAAAACGTCATAGTGAGCATCGCCACCTTTGTCGTGAACGAAACTCTTTTTCTGTAAGCATTCTTCTGCGATTTCAAGTGTAATTTCCGCGGCTTTGTCGTCAGTTGTAAAGCTAGATAAAACAGCTAGTTCAAGTGCATTATAAGCTGAGCGCATATCTCCGCCCGACGCATTTGCAAAGTGATGTAATGCTTCACCCGTAACAGTTACATCATATTCCCCAAGCCCTTTTTCTTTATCTTCAAGCGCTCGTTTTAAGCCAATTAAAATATCATCTTCTGTTAATGCGTGTAATTCGAAGATTTGACAACGACTTCGAATAGCAGAATTAATAGCATGGAACGGATTGCTTGTCGTTGCACCAATTAAAGTAAGAAGTCCGCTTTCTAAATGGGGTAATAGAAAGTCTTGCTTCGCTTTATCTAGCCTATGAACTTCATCCAAAATTAAAACGAGGTGCCGATGCATCTTCGCTTCTTGTACGACAACTTCCATATCTTTTTTATTATGAGTAACAGCGTTTAAGAGGCGAAACGGGGTTCCGGTGCTTCCTGCAATTGCGCTAGCGATTGATGTTTTTCCTGTGCCTGGAGGACCATATAAAATCATTGATTGAAAATGATTTGCTTGGACCATTCGCCATAAAATCTTTCCTTCACCAACTAAATGCTGTTGTCCGATAATTTCTTGAATATTTGTAGGGCGCATTCGATGTGCGAGTGGTTGTTTCATTTGACCCTCTCCCTTAATGTATAATCTCATTCTATCGTATCATTTTTTTTTGATGAAATTTGAAATAGGATGCTGTTTTGTGGGAAAAATGAATATGAATATTTTCATTTTTCTTTCAATTGTAATAATTTCCGAGTTTTTCAATGTGATTTTATGTTATCATTTTGATACACAAGTTGAAATTCCTTATAATACTATATTATGCTATAATTTCATAGGATTTTAAATTGTGTTCTTTTATAAATAAGATATAACCAATAGAAGTGAAAATTTGAAATGAGGTGCAAATAGATGAAGATTTCAACGAAAGGCCGCTACGGCTTAACAATTATGATCGACCTTGCAAAAAAATTTGGTGAAGGCCCAATTTCATTAAAATCAATTGCGCAGGCACATGACCTATCTGAGCATTATTTAGAGCAATTAATTTCACCACTTCGTAACGCTCGTCTTGTAAAGAGTACGCGAGGTGCATATGGCGGATATGTATTATCTGATCAGCCAGTCAACATTACAGCTGGAGATGTAATCCGTGTACTAGAGGGTCCAATTAGTGTTGTAGAAATGATAGAAGAAGAAGAACCAGCACAACGCCAATTATGGATGCGTGTTCGTGATGCGGTGCAAGAAGTATTAGATAGTACAACTTTAGAAGATTTAGTACGTTATGAGGAAGAAAATCACGGGGGCTATATGTTTTACATTTAATTCCTTGTGAAACGATTTGGAAAGAAGGAGATTTAATGGAACGCATTTACTTAGATCATGCTGCGACATCTCCGACTCACCCAGAAGTGGTCGAAAAGATGATTCCATATATGACAGAAACATTTGGAAACCCGTCTAGTATTCACTTTTATGGGCGTCAAACGCGCCATGCGGTAGATGAGGCGAGACGTGTATGTGCACGTAGCATTCACGCGAGTCCAAATGAAATTATATTCACGAGCGGTGGTACAGAAGCTGATAATTTAGCACTTATAGGTGTAGCGCGCGCGAATCGTCACAAAGGTAGCCACATTATTACAACGCAAATTGAACATCATGCGATTTTGCATACGTGTGAATTGTTAGAGCGTGAAGGATTTGAAGTGACGTATTTACCTGTTGATGAAACAGGGCGTGTTCAAGTTTCTGACATACAAAAGGCACTAACGGAAGAGACGATTCTTGTATCTATTATGTTCGGGAATAATGAAGTAGGGACAATGCAACCAATTGCGGAAATAGGTAAGCTGTTAAAAGAACATCAAGCTTATTTCCACACAGATGCTGTACAAGCCTACGGTTTATTATCGATTGATGTAAAAGAATTTGGAATTGATTTATTATCAATTTCAGCACACAAAATTAACGGACCAAAAGGTGTCGGGTTCCTATATGCTGGTGCAAATGTGAAGTTTGAACCGTTATTAATAGGCGGAGAGCAAGAAAGGAAACGTCGTGCTGGTACTGAAAATGTACCTAGTATTGCCGGACTTCAGCAAGCAATTTTGCTAGCTGAACAAACTCGTGAGCAAAAAAATGCCCAATATGAAGAGTTTAAAGATATAATGGTATCTGTCTTCAAAAATGAAGACATTACTTTCGAGGTAAACGGAAACTTGGAATATCGCTTACCACATGTGTTGAATGTAAGTTTTACAGGAATGAATATTGAACCATTTCTTGTAAACTTAGACTTAGCTGGCATTGCAGTATCAAGTGGTTCTGCTTGTACAGCTGGTTCGATTGATCCATCACATGTATTAGTGGCGATGTTCGGAAAAGACTCCGATCAAATACGTTCATCCGTACGCTTTAGTTTCGGTCTTGGAAATACGAAAGAGCAAATTGAAAAAGCGGCGTACGAAACAGTGAAAATCGTGAAGCGATTAACACAAAATTAGCATGGGAGGTGACATGATGAACAAACTACCTCACGAAACACGCGTTGTCATCGGGATGTCCGGTGGCGTCGATTCATCTGTAGCAGCTCTTTTATTAAAAGAGCAAGGTTATGATGTAATCGGAATTTTTATGAAAAACTGGGATGATACAGATGCAAATGGTGTCTGCACAGCAACAGAAGATTACAATGATGTAATTGAAGTGTGTAACCAAATCGGCATTCCATATTATGCAGTAAACTTTGAAAAACAATACTGGGATAAAGTATTTACGTACTTTTTAGATGAGTACCGAGCTGGTCGTACACCGAACCCAGATGTAATGTGTAACAAAGAAATTAAATTTAAAGCATTTTTAGAGCATGCAATTGCACTTGGTGCTGATTATGTAGCAACAGGTCATTATGCACGCGTTGCTTATATGGACGGCGAATATAAAATGCTTCGCGGCGTTGATGACAATAAAGATCAAACATATTTCTTAAATCAATTAAGCCAAGAGCAATTATCAAAAACAATGTTCCCATTAGGTGAATTAAAGAAACCACAAATTCGCGAAATGGCGACAGAAGCTGGTCTAGCGACAGCGGCGAAGAAAGATAGTACTGGTATTTGCTTCATCGGTGAGCGTAACTTTAAAGATTTCTTAAGTAACTATTTACCGGCGCAACCAGGTGTGATGCAAACATTATCTGGTGAAGTGAAAGGGAAACATGATGGTTTAATGTACTATACAATTGGACAACGTCATGGCCTTGGTATTGGTGGTAATGGTGATCCATGGTTTGCTGTTGGAAAAAACTTGAAAGAAAACATTTTATATGTTGAGCAAGGATTCCATAACGAACTTCTATATGGTGATGAAGTTATTGCTACGAATGTAGGCTGGGTAAGTAATAAAGCGAAGGAAACAGAATTTACGTGTACAGCGAAATTCCGTTATCGTCAAGCAGACAATAAAGTAACGGTTCAAATCGTTGATGAAAATACAGTTCGTATTCTTTGTGATGAGCCAATTCGTGCGATTACGCCAGGCCAAGCAGTTGTTTTCTATGATGGAGATGAGTGCTTAGGCGGCGCTACAATTGATGAAGTATATCATAGTGGTAAGAAATTAGATTATTTAGGATAACACGAGAAGCCTCTGCCGATTAGCGGTTAGAGGTTTCTTTTACATAAAGCGAATTTTCGTTCGCTTGGAAAATACATTCTTTGTTATAATTTGTTGTAGAGGTGAAGGATATGTCAAACAAACTTGAAACAGGTATTAAATATATGCAAGAAGGAAACTGGGAAGAAGCAGCTAAAAATTTCACAGAAGCAATCGAAGAAAATCCGAAAGATGCGCTTGGATACATTAACTTTGCGAATTTATTAGATGCATTAGGTGATAGTGAACGAGCAATTTTATTTTATAAACGTGCATTAGAATTAGATGGTAAATCTGCGGCTGCTTATTATGGCTTAGGAAATGTATATTACGGTCAAGAGCAATTTGCAGAGGCAAAGGCTGTATTTGAACAAGCGATGCAAGCGGGATTACAATCAGCTGATGTAACATTTATGTTAGGTATCACGCATGTGCAACTTGGCAATGACCGTCTTGCGCTGCCATTTTTACAAAGAGCAACTGAATTAGATGAAAATGATGTAGAAGCTGTTTTCCAATGCGGACTTTGCTTCGCGCGACTAGAACATATTCAAGAGGCAAAACCTTATTTTGAAAAGGTATTAGAAATGGATGAAGAGCATGCAGATGCGTATTATAATTTAGGTGTTGCGTACGTATTCGAAGAAAATAACGAGAAAGCTCTTACTTTATTTAAGAAAGCGACTGAAATTCAATCAGATCACTTTTTAGCTGGTAATGGTATTCGTTTATTAGAGCAAGAAGCTGAATAAAGTGAAATTATAGTTTAATGCGCAGTTACCCCTCATCTAAAGACTGTGAAAGAGGTGGGGGATGTACTGCTCATTAAAGTGAAAAGAACTCGGAAAGGAGAGGAAATATGGGAAATCAACATGCAATGGATTTGTTTGAGGAAGAGAAAAAATTTATAAAAGCGCAAGTTCTTCATACCATTTTCCACAACGAAGAAAACCTCTATTCCGTTGTCAGTATGAAAGTCATTGAAACGAATGAAACATACGACGAAAAAAAAGTAATGATAAACGGTCATTTTCCCCGTATGCATGAAGATGAAGTGTTTACATTAACAGGTCATTTTAAGGACCATCCAAAGTATGGAAAACAATATTTAGTTGAAACGTTTAAAAAAGAACTGCCACAAACAAAAGCAGGTATGGTGCAATATTTAGCGAGCGATTTATTTAAAGGGATTGGAAAGCGTACAGCCGAAAAAATCGTGGACCATCTCGGTGAGCATGCGATTTCTAAAATTATGGATGATCCTGATGCGCTAAATGGTGTTGTAAACAAGCAAAAGGCGCAGGAAATATATGAGACGATTATTGAGCATCAAGGGCTCGAGAAAGTGATGAGTTTTTTAAATGGTTACGGTTTTGGAACAAAACTTTCTATTAAAATTTATCAGCAATATAAAGAGATGACATTAGAAGTGATTCGTAATAATCCGTATAAACTTATTGAAGAAGTGGATGGAATTGGATTTGGAAGAGCAGATGATATAGGGCGTGCAATCGGAATAACGGGCAATCACGACGACCGTGTACGTGCAGGGTGTTTTTATACGTTAGAGAATATTTCATTACAACTCGGTCACGTGTATATGGAAAAAGGTCAGCTTGTAAGAGAAACAATGTCACTTTTAAATAATCAAGAAGGCAGAGTGACTGAGGAAGATATTGTAGGTTGCGTTGAAATGATGCAAAGCGAAGGGAAAGTCATTATAGAAGAAGAGCGAGTGTATTTAGCTTCTTTATTCTATTCTGAGAAAGGCGTTGTAAAGTCAATTCGTCGTCTTATGAATCAAGAAGAAACCCCTGCATTCCCTGAAGCAGAAGTGTTAAAAACATTAGGAGAAATTGAAGAACAGCTAAAGGTGCAGTATGCGCCGCTTCAGCAAGAAGCAGTTCAAACTGCACTTCATAAGCCGATGATGTTATTAACAGGTGGACCAGGAACGGGGAAAACAACAGTTATTAAAGGAATTGTTGAAATGTATGCATCACTTCACGGAGTATCATTAAATCCGAATGAATATAGTGATGATAATCCATTTCCGATTTTATTAACGGCTCCAACTGGAAGAGCAGCGAAGCGAATGAGTGAATCGACGGGGCTTCCGGCGTGCACAATTCATCGTCTGCTCGGTTGGACGCCAGAAGGGTCTTTCCAGCGTAATGAAACCGATCCGGTACAAGGAAAGTTACTCATTATTGATGAGTTTTCAATGGTTGACATTTGGCTTGCAAATCAGCTGTTTAAGTCGCTTCCGACAAATATTCAAGTTATCGTTGTAGGTGATGAAGATCAGTTGCCATCTGTAGGGCCTGGACAAGTGCTAAAAGACTTATTGAATGCAGGTGCAGTTCCAACGGTCAAGCTTACAGAAATTTATCGTCAAGCGGAAGGGTCATCTGTTATTCAGCTTGCCCATGCGATAAAAGGTGGTGCGCTTCCGCCAGATTTAGCACAAAATAAAAAGGATCGTTCCTTTATTTCTTGTACAGGCGCTCAAATCGTTGAAGTTGTAAAAAAAGTATGTGAAAATGCTAAGACAAAAGGATTTAGCGCAAGAGATGTACAAGTATTGGCACCTATGTACCGCGGACCGGCAGGTATTAATGTGTTAAATGAAGCTCTCCAAGAAGTGTTTAATCCGAAAAGGGAAAAAAGTAAAGAAATTGCATACGGTGATGTTGTATACCGCAGAGGAGATAAAGTACTGCAACTCGTTAATCAGCCAGAGAGCCAGGTGTTTAATGGTGATATCGGAGAAATCGTTTCGGTGTTTTATGCGAAAGAAAACGTTGAGCAACAAGATATGATTATCGTTTCATTTGATGGGATTGAAGTAACGTATACAAAGCCAGATTTAAATCAAATTACACATGCATATTGCTGCTCGATTCATAAATCACAAGGTAGTGAATTTCCGATTGTTATTATGCCGATTGTAAAAAGCTACAACCGTATGTTACGTCGTAATTTAATTTACACGGGTATTACAAGAAGTAAGAAATTCCTTATTATTTGCGGGGAGGAAGCAGCTTTTCAATCCGGTGTGAATCGCCTTGATGATGCAATGCGTCAAACGACTTTAGCTGGCCGATTGCAAGAATCACAAGGCGAAGTGCAAATGGTGACGGTTAATGGTGAAGAAATGGATGTGGAAAACATTTCACCGTATGATTTCATGTAACAAGGTGAAATTATATAGTGAAACTTTCAAACGTATAACGTTGAAAGGCTCCAGTAATGTATAAATGAATGCAGTTTGGACATAATGGCGAATAGAATCTGGGAGACTGTAAGGAGATGAAAGCCATATGTTCAGTTGTCCAAATTGCAAAGGGAAAGACATCGGAAAAATAGGTGTCAACCAATTTTATTGCTGGAATTGTTATATCGAATTATCGGTTTCAAAGGGGAAAATCCATACACATCAAGTAGAGGAAGATGGTTCATTAAGCTCTCTTGATGATTTATTTGATGATAATGAAAGAACGATCGGATAACGAAAAGGGGGATTTACTTTGAATCTACGCAATTCATTAATCGCATTAGGTGTTGGAGCTGCAGCATATCAATATGCTCGTAAACAAGATGTATTCTCAAAACGCAATGTGAAAAAAGCACGTAAGATGATTAAGTCTTATTTATAAGGCGTAAAAAACTCCCTTCATGATAAGGGAGTTTTTTTATGCGCTTGTATGCAAATATAAAAGTCCGATTTCAGAGAAGAGATAAGATAAACCGTAACATCCAACGCCAAGCATTCCATAATGCCATAAGTGTTTCGCTCTTTCTTTTCGCGAGGAACGAATAAAGAAGCCTTTCCAAATACCAAACCCGATACAAATCCATTCAAGAAGCATAAAAAGTGCGGATAATGCAAGCATAAATAAGACCATTATGAGTCCTCCTGATTATATTTTGACATTTTGTATTTTCAGGGGTGGTTGTCCTTATTATGTTAAATATATGTACGTCTTTAAAAAACAGTATGGTCTGTATAAAAAGATTTTAAAACTTTTGCACATAACCTAACCTATTTATTTTCAAAATAAAGGTGGAGGAGGTTTTTCGTGTGAAGAATCTTAAAATCATTTGGATATATCGTTTAGGATTATTGTTACTCGTTTTTCTTTGTTTGCTCGTCTTTTTAAAAATTAAGCCACTATGGGCACCGATTATTTTTGTATTTAAAGTGGCGATCACACCGTTTTTTATTGCTTGTTTTATTGCTTATTTATTACACCCTTTAATTGAAAAAATCCATAAGGAAGGAATGCCACGCACACTTGCTATTTTGCTCATTTATATTCTTTTCTTTGGAGGAATTGGCTATGGGATTTATAAAGGAACGCCAGTTGTTATTAAACAGTTACAAGAAATTAATGAACAATTTCCGCAGTTTACAAAAATGTACGATTCTTGGATGGATGGAGTTACAGAACAAACAGCGAATTTCCCATCATTTATTCATGAAAAGGTAAAGCAAATTTTCGTTGGTGTAGAAATGAAGATACAAACGCTTTTAAATAAAGTTATGAGCACAGCACGTGGTGTACTGGATTCATTGCTCATTATTTTCTTAATTCCGTTCATTGTATTTTACATATTAAAAGATTACGGTGAGTTTTATCATGTTTTTTGGAAACTAGTTCCGAGTAAGTGGCGTAGTACGGGTCAAATGCTTGCGAAAGAAATTGATAAGTCACTCGGAAGTTATATTCGAGGACAGTTATTTGTTTGCTTAGTATTAGGGGGAGTATCTGTTCTTTCTTTTTGGTTTATCGGTATGAAATATCCGTTATTACTCGGTATTATTATTGGGGTAACGGATATAATCCCGTACTTTGGTCCTATTTTAGGGGCGATTCCGACGTTGATGATTGCGGCAACGGTATCAACGAGTTTACTCATTAAGGCGGGGATTACGATTGCTATTTTGCAATTTTTGGAAAGTAACATTTTATCGCCTTACATCGTTGGTAAGTCGCTTCGTATGCATCCTGTGATCATTATGTTTGCGTTACTAGTAGGGGGAGAAGTTGCGGGGATTGTAGGATTACTAATATCGGTTCCTATTTTAGCGGTCATTCGGACAGTGGTCGTTCATGTGAGGCCTCTTTGGAAAAGAGAAGATATTTAAAATGAAAAGTAGATGCGTATGTAGCTAACGAAAATGTGTGTAGTACAATATAATTATTATTATCTACATTGACAAACTTAAGAGAATTCTATTATATTTAGTCATATAATACATTAAATCAATGACGGAACAAGTATGTTACAGTCCATTTATAGAGAGAAGCTTCCAATGGCTGAAAGAAGCTTTAAATGAAGGGTAACAGAAAGCTAATCCTGAGAGCAGCTAATCACTGCCGTCTTGCCACGTTACGGCACCATGAGGTGATGAATTGATTGTTATAATAATCAATTCATAATTAGGGTGGTATCGCGAGTTAACTCTCGTCCCTTTTATTAGGGGCGGGAGTTTTTTATATTTAAGGAGGAAAATACAATGAAACAACTAACAGGCGCACAAATTCGTCAAATGTTTTTAGACTTTTTCCAAGAAAAAGGACATGCAGTAGAACCAAGTGCATCACTAGTTCCACACGAGGATCCATCTCTTCTATGGATTAATAGTGGTGTAGCGACATTAAAGAAATATTTTGATGGCCGTGTAATCCCGCAAAACCCACGTATTACAAATGCACAAAAATCAATTCGTACAAACGATATTGAAAACGTTGGGAAAACGGCTCGTCACCATACATTCTTTGAAATGTTAGGGAACTTCTCAATCGGTGATTACTTCAAAGAAGAAGCAATTACTTGGGCTTGGGAATTTCTAACGAGCGATAAGTGGATCGGATTCGATAAAGAATTACTATCTGTTACAATTCATCCGGAAGATGAAGAAGCATTTACAATTTGGAATGAGAAAATGGGTGTTCCAAAAGAACGCATCATCCGTTTAGAAGAAAACTTCTGGGATATCGGTGAAGGACCAAGTGGACCGAATACAGAGATTTTCTATGACCGCGGTGAAGCTTACGGTAATGACTTTAGTGACCCAGAATTATATCCGGGCGGAGAAAACGAGCGTTACTTAGAAGTATGGAACCTTGTATTCTCTCAATTTAACCATAACCCAGACGGTTCATATACGCCGCTTCCTAAGAAAAACATCGATACAGGGATGGGTCTAGAGCGTATGACATCTATCGTTCAAGATGTACCTACGAATTTTGATACAGACCTATTCATGCCGATGATTGGGGCGACAGAATCAATTTCTGGCGAGAAGTATCGTAATGGTGACTTAGAAAAAGATATGGCATTTAAAGTAATTGCTGACCATATTCGTACAGTAACATTTGCGGTTGGTGATGGAGCACTTCCTTCTAACGAAGGCCGTGGTTATGTGTTACGTCGTTTATTACGCCGCGCTGTTCGTTACTCGAAAAAATTAAATATCAACCGTCCATTCATGTTTGAATTAGTACCGGTTGTTGGAGAAGTAATGAAAGACTTCTATCCAGAAGTACTTGAAAAGAAAGATTTCATCGCAAAAGTTGTGAAGAATGAAGAAGAGCGTTTCCATGAAACACTTCATGATGGTGAATCAATTTTAGCTGAAGTAATTGCAAAAGCGAAAGAAGAAAAAACAACTGTTATTTCTGGCGTAGATGCGTTCCGTCTATACGACACGTACGGTTTCCCGATTGAATTAACAGAAGAATATGCAGAAGAAGCTGGTATGACAGTTGATCAAGCAGGCTTTGAGAATGAAATGGAGAAACAACGTGAGCGTGCACGTGCTGCTCGTCAAGACGTTGATTCTATGCAAGTTCAAGGCGGTGTACTTGGTGAAGTTAAAGTAGCGAGCGAATTCGTTGGTTACGGTACAGTTGCAACAGAAAGTAACGTTGTTGCACTTGTAAAAAATGGTGAGTACACAGATAGCCTACAAGCAGGTGAAGAAGGACAATTAATGCTTGATGTAACGCCATTCTACGCTGAGAGCGGTGGGCAAATTGCAGACCGTGGTTATCTTCTTGCTGACGGCGTGAAAGTTCTTGTAAAAGACGTACAAAAAGCACCAAATGGTCAAAACTTACACAAAGTTGTTGTTGAAGAAGGTACATTAACGAAAGAAGCGGCTGTAAAAGCTCTTATCGATACGAAAAACCGTAGTAGCGTTGTGAAAAACCATACAGCAACTCACTTACTGCACCAAGCATTAAAGGATGTACTTGGAACGCATGTTAACCAAGCGGGTTCTCTTGTAACATCTGAACGTTTACGTTTTGACTTCTCTCACTTCGGTCAAGTACAAGCTGATGAATTAGAAAAAATTGAGCGTATCGTAAACGAAAAAATTTGGCAAAGTATTGATGTTGCGATTTCTCAAAAAGCAATCGAAGAAGCGAAAGAAATGGGCGCAATGGCATTATTCGGTGAAAAATACGGTGATGTTGTACGCGTTGTACAAGTAGGCGATTACAGCTTAGAGCTTTGCGGTGGTTGTCACGTTGATAACACAGCTTCTATCGGTATTTTCAAAATCGTTGCTGAATCTGGTATCGGTGCAGGAACGCGTCGTATTGAGGCGGTAACTGGTAAATCTGCATACGAATTAATGAACGATCAAGTAGGTTTATTAAAAGAAGCAGCAGGAAAAATGAAAACAAATCCGAAAGATATTTTAACAAGAGTTGATGGTTTATTTGCTGAAGTAAAACAACTTCAAAAAGAAAACGAATCTCTTGCTGCGAAATTAAGCAATATCGAAGCTGGAAACTTAACTGATTCAGTAATGACAGTTGATGGTGTGAACGTATTAGCGGCGAAAGTAAATGTTGCAGATATGAACAATTTACGTACAATGATGGATGACCTTAAAAATAAATTAGAGTCTGCAGTTGTTGTATTAGTGTCTGTAAATGACGATAAAGTAAATATTTTAGCTGGCGTAACGAAAGATTTAATTAGTCAAGGTTACCATGCAGGTAAACTTGTGAAAGAAGTAGCTTCTCGTTGTGGAGGCGGTGGTGGTGGCCGTCCTGACATGGCTCAAGCAGGTGGTAAAAACCCAGCGCAAGTTGAGGAAGCTTTAGCATTTGTACAAGAGTACGTTAAATCTGTTTCAAAATAAAGAGATAGTAGTGTACAATGATAGGGAGAGGAGAAGTTCTTCTCCCTATACTTACTACTTACAAGTGAGGTGCTTGAAATGGACGGTTTTGATAAAACAATGAAGTTTAGCATTCAAGATGAAAAGCAGAGTGTCCATGTAAATGATGTACTTTTAACTGTGTATAATGCACTTCAAGAAAAAGGTTATAATCCGATTAACCAAATCGTCGGTTATTTATTAAGTGGAGATCCAGCATACATACCTCGCCATAAAGATGCACGAAGTATCATTCGCAAGCTTGAACGTGATGAGTTAATTGAAGAGCTTGTGAAGTCTTACTTGAAACATCATCGTGAGGAGTAGTTTATGCGAATATTAGGTTTAGATGTTGGTACTAAAACAGTCGGTGTTGCAATGAGCGATGAAATGGGCTGGACAGCACAAGGACTGGAAACAATCAGGATTAACGAAGAACGAGGCCACTTTGGTTTTGACCGTATTTCTGAGTTGGTAAAACAGTACAATGTGGACAAAATAGTAGTAGGTTTACCTAAAAATATGAATGGTACAATTGGCCCGCGTGGTGAAGCGTGCCAACAATTTGCAGAAAACCTGCGAAATCTGTTACAATTAGAAGTTGTAATGTGGGACGAGCGTTTGTCGACGATGGCAGCGGAACGTCTACTCATTTCAGCTGATGTGAGCCGTAAGAAGCGAAAGCAAGTAATCGATAAGATGGCTGCAGTCGTAATCTTACAAGGATTTCTAGATAGTAAATAAGAGGTGACCAAAATGGAAGAAAATCAAATTACAATTGTAGACGAAAAAGGAAACGAACATTTATGTGAAATTATTTTCACTTTTGATGCTGAAAAATTCGGCAAAAAATCTTATGTAGTCTTCTCTCCAATCGGTGAAGTAGACGAAGATGGAGACCAAATCTTCGATGCAATGGCATACGAGCAAAGTGAAGAAGAGGGCGGAACATTACTTTCAATTGAATCTGAAGAAGAGTGGGAAATGGTACAAGAAATGTTTAACACTCTTGCTGATGAGCAAGACGAAGAGTAGTAATGTATAAAAAGGCGGACTGTGTATACAGTTCGCCTTTTTTGTATTCATATGCAAAATGACAGATTTTTTGTCGAAACTACTTAATTGTTTATAGTATAATAAGACGGGTTGTATGAAATGAGGCTTTAAATGAGTAGCTGTCACCAATTATTTAGAAATGATTGGTTTTGCTTTATGTTTGTAGGGCATTGTATAGAGGAAGTGTATATGGTCTACAATTAAATAAGGAGGAAGAATTTTGGTAGAGAATCAAGTGAAGAAGAAGCGTAGGCGCATTTTTTTAATTTCGATTATCGCACTGCTTTTAGTTTGTGGATCAGTCTATGCGTATATTTCATCTGCATTAGGACCAGTTGATAGTGGAAATAAAAAAGAGATTGAAGTAGAGATTCCAAAGGGGTCATCTACAAGTAAAATCGGTGAGATTTTAGAAGAAAAAGGTGCTGTGAACAGCGGTACAGTTTTTAGTTTTTATACGAAAGTTAAGTCGAAAAGCTTACAAGCAGGTACATATTTATTAAATCCTTCGATGAATGCTAACGATGTCATTGAACAAATGTCATCTGGCAACGTACATCGTCCGGCTCTTTATAAAGTGACGATTAAAGAAGGAGCGCAAGTAACTGAAATTGCTGAAGTGATTGCGACAGAATTAAAGTGGAATAAAGATGATGTTGTGCGTCAATTAAACGATAAAGCATTTATTCAAAAAATGCAGCAAAAGTATCCGAAGCTATTAACGGATAAAATTTTTGATAGTAACATTAAATATCCACTAGAAGGATACTTATATCCAGCAACGTATTCTTTCTATAAAAAGGATACGAAATTAGAAGAAATTGTAATCCCGATGCTTGAGAAAACAAATGCAATTATTGTTCAAAATGAGGCGAAAATGAAAGCGAAGAACTGGGATGTTCATCAACTTCTCACGTTGTCTTCACTTATTGAAGAAGAGGCCACTGGCTTTACAGATCGCCAGAAAATCTCTAGTGTTTTCTATAATCGTTTAGCGAAAGGTATGCCGCTTCAAACGGATCCGACGGTACTATACGCGCTTGGAAAGCATAAACAACGTGTATTATACGAAGACTTGAAAGTAAACTCACCGTACAATACGTATGTTGTGAAAGGGTTGCCAGTTGGACCGATTGCAAACTCTGGTAAACATTCAGTGGAAGCAGCGTTAGATCCTGCGCAAACAGATTATTATTATTTCTTAGCTGCACCAAGTGGTGAAGTGTATTATGCGAAAACATTAGAAGAACATAATGCATTAAAGCAAAAATACATTACGAAAAAACAATGAAATCGGGAGGGGTAGCGAAAAAGGTCGCACATCCCTCTTTTTTGTGGTAAAATATATCGGGTTAAAAACTGGCAGAAGAATCGTTTTTAATATCAAAACGGGACGTACAAGCTAAGGGTGAAACTGGCTTGTATTTTTATTGCATTCTATGTGTGAAAAGACAAAGGTTGACGCGTCATAGAGGCACTTCTCCATGTAAATAAGGAGGACCAATTATGGAGGATGCAGTTAACGAGTACCTATTATCATTTATTGATCCAAAAGATAAATTAATTCTTGAAATGGAAGAGTATGCAACTGAAAACCATGTGCCGATTATGGATCGACTTGGAATGGAGTTTATGCTGCAATTTTTACGTTTAATTGGACCGGAAAGTATTTTAGAACTTGGAACAGCAATCGGTTATTCTAGTATTCGTATGATGCAAGCTATTCCGAACTCTCGCATTGTGACAGTAGAGCGCAATCGTGAACGATATGAAAAGGCACTTGAATATATAGAATGTTCCTCGGTAACAGAACGTATTTCTGTTATTTACGGTGATGCTTTAGAAACGGGCGAACAAGTGAAAGAACATGGAACATTTGATGTTATTTTTATTGATGCAGCGAAAGGGCAGTATCGTCGCTTTTTTGACTTATACGAACCGTTATTAAATCCTGGTGGCGTTATTATTTCAGATAACGTTATGTACCATGGTCTTGTGACGACAAAAGAGAAAATTGAAAATAGACGTACGCGTGGTTTGATTCGTCGTATTAAGACGTACAATGAATGGCTTATGAACCATGAAGGATATGATACAACGATTTTCCCAATTGGCGATGGAGTGGCTGTAAGTAAAAAGAGAGGGTGACAAAAGTATGAAGAAACCTGAATTGTTAGTAACGCCTAGAGCGGTGGCGGATATTGAACCTCTTGTGAAAGCAGGGGCAGATGCAGTAATGGTTGGTGAACAAAAGTTTGGTTTACGTTTGGCAGGAGAGTTTTCACGTGAAGATGTGAAACAAGCTGTAAACATTGCACATGAAAATGGTGTGAAAGTATACGTTGCAATGAATGCGATGTTTCATAATGATAAAGTGGAAGAATTAACGGACTACGTTGCCTTTTTAAATGAGGTAAATGTAGATGCGATTGTTTTCGGAGATCCAGCGGTATTAATGGCTGTTCGTGAAGTTGCACCAAACATGCAACTTCACTGGAATACAGAAACGACAGCGACAAACTGGTTTACTTGTAACTATTGGGGGCAAAGAGGCGCGAAACGCGCTGTATTAGCTCGTGAGCTTAGCTTAGATGAAATTGCTGAATTAAAAGAAAATGCTGAAGTGGAACTTGAAGTACAAATTCACGGTATGACTTGCATGTTCCAATCGAAGCGTTCACTAGTAGGAAACTACTTTGAGTATCAAGGGCGTAATCTCGACATCGAAAAGAAAAAGTATGAAGAGAATATGTTCTTATACGACCCAGAACGTAATAACAAATATCCAATTTATGAAGATGAAAACGGTACTCACATTATGAGTCCAAATGATATTTGTTTCATCGATGAGTTAGAGGAACTAATCGATGCTGAAGTCGATAGCTTAAAAATTGATGGTGTCCTAAAAAGTTCTGAATACATTATTGAAGTAACGAAGAAATATCGTAAGGCGATTGATTTATGTGTAGAAGATCGTGATGCGTATTATGACGTGAAAGATGATTTATTGAAAGAGATAGAAGAAATACAACCGGTAAATCGTCCGTTAGATACAGGATTCTTCTTTAAAGAAACGGTTTACTAAACGAGGAGGGTGTAGGAAATGACTGTACAAGAAATTTCACGGGTGATCGATGGCAAACGCGTTATTGTGAAAAAACCTGAACTGTTAATCCCTGCGGGTAACTTAGAAAAATTAAAAGTAGCTATCCATTATGGGGCAGATGCTGTATATTTAGGTGGACAAGAATTTGGTCTTCGTTCTAATGCAGGTAACTTTACGCTGGAAGACATGGCAGAAGGCGTTGAATTTGCAAAGAAATATGGAGCAAAAATATACGTAACAACAAATATTTTTGCACATAATGAAAATATGGATGGGCTAGAGGAATATTTAAAAGGGATTGAAAAAGCTGGCGTAACGGGAATTATCGTTGCCGATCCGCTTATTATTGAGACATGTAAACGTGTAGCGCCTTCTGTTGAGGTGCATTTAAGTACACAACAATCACTATCCAACTGGAAAGCAGCACAGTATTGGAAAGAAGAAGGTTTACATCGTCTTGTATTAGCTCGTGAAGCAAGCTATGAAGAAATGAAAGAAATTAAAGAAAAAGTTGATATTGAAATTGAAGCATTCGTCCATGGTGCAATGTGTATCGCGTATTCAGGGAGATGTACATTAAGTAACCATATGACAGCGCGTGACTCTAACCGTGGTGGTTGTTGTCAATCTTGCCGCTGGGATTATGATTTAGTTCAAACGGTATCACAACATAAAGATGCAAAAGAGCTTCCTCTATTCCAAGAAGAAGATGCTCACTTTGCGATGAGCCCAAAAGATTTAAATTTAATCTTATCCATTCCGAAAATGATTGAAATTGGAATTGATAGCTTAAAAGTTGAAGGACGTATGAAATCTATCCATTACGTAGCGACTGTAGCAACTGTATATCGTAAAGTAATTGATGCGTATTGTGCGGATCCGGATAACTTTGAGTTTAAACAAGAATGGTTAGATGAACTTGATAAATGTGCAAATCGTGATACAGCTCCTGCATTCTTTGAAGGGGTTCCAGGACATCAAGAGCAAATGTTTGGAAATCATAGTAAGAAAACAACGTATGATTTTGCTGGTTTAGTGTTAGATTATAATGAAGAAACGGGCATCGTAACGCTTGAGCAACGTAATCACTTCAAACCAGGACATGAAGTGGAGTTCTTTGGGCCAGAAATAGAAAACTTTACGCAGACGGTGGAGAAAATTTGGGATGAGGATGGAAACGAATTAGATGCAGCGAGACATCCGTTGCAAATCGTGAAATTCAAAGTGGATCAACCAGTGTATGTGAATAATATGATGCGCAAAAACATACTTCAATAAGAAAGAGTGGTAGTCGAATGGGGACGAATAAGCCTGTTGTAATTGGAATCGCTGGTGGTTCAGGATCAGGAAAAACAAGTGTAACGAAAGCGATTTTTGACCATTTTAAAGGTCATTCCATTTTAATCTTGGAGCAAGATTATTATTACAAAGATCAAAGCCATTTACCAATGGAAGAACGTTTAAAAACAAATTACGATCATCCGTTAGCGTTTGATAATGATTTGTTAATTGACCATTTGCAGCAGTTGCTTGCATATGAGCAAGTGGAAAAGCCTATATATGACTATACATTGCATACGCGTTCAGAAAAAATTATTCCAGTTGAGCCGAAAGATGTAATTATTTTAGAAGGAATTCTTATTTTAGAAGACCCACGTCTTTGTGAGTTAATGGATATTAAGGTGTTCGTTGATACAGATGCGGACCTTCGTATTTTACGCCGCATGCAGCGCGATATTGAAGAGCGCGGTCGTACAATGGATTCAGTTATTGACCAATACGTAAACGTTGTACGACCAATGCATAATCAATTTATTGAGCCTTCTAAGAAATTTGCGGATATTATTATCCCTGAAGGTGGACAAAACCATGTTGCAATTGATATTATGGTTACAAAAATTGCAACAATTCTTGAACAAAAAGTAAATTTGTAATAGCATAGTAAAAGATATACGTTAGGAAGGGATTTTTTCCCTTCTTATCGAATACAATGAAACATGAAACCTCACCTACCAATAGGTGAGGGCATATTTATATCAACTTTCCATACATACCTTCTTTATATAAGGAAGAATTGGAGAATAAGGGGTTGTATGTGACAACTCCACTAGTGCACGTGTGCTAGAAACCTCCGCTATATATAAGCGGAGGAGTTTTCATATGGAACTCCTCTTTTTTTCAGGGGATTGGTATATAAAAGGAGTGGAAAACATGGCAACAGAAAAAACATACCCTATGACGCAAGAGGGTAAGCAAAAACTAGAGAACGAAGTTGAACAATTAAAAACAGTAAGACGTAAAGAAGTTGTAGAGCGTATTAAGATCGCACGTAGCTTCGGAGATCTTTCTGAGAACTCTGAGTACGATGCAGCGAAAGATGAGCAAGCATTCGTAGAAGGACGCATTACACAACTTGAAAATATGATCCGTAATGCGGTTATCATTGAAGACAATGGTGAAGAGTCTACAGTTGTAACATTAGGTAAAACAGTAACATTTAAAGAGTTACCAGGTGGAGACGAAGAAGCGTACACAATCGTAGGTAGCGCAGAAGCTGATCCATTTGAAGGAAGAATTTCTAACGATTCTCCAATCGCAAAAAGCTTATTAGGTAAGCAAATTGGTGAGAAGGTAGCAATCCAAACACCGGGCGGAGAAATGCAAGTAGAGATTATCTCTGTAAAATAACGTAAAAATCACTCGTGTGAAAACGAGTGATTTTTTATTTGTATAAAAGGTGAAACACCTCGTCTAAACTACAATAGACGAGGTGTTTTTTATGAAAATGAAACGGAGAATTATAATTGTTTTAATTTGTTTTATGGGTGTGATTTTTTTATTACTTTGTCGTTTAATCCAAATACAGATTATTGATACGGAATCCTTTACTGATCGAAATATCAATTTGATTGAAAAAAGTGTTACGCAACGAACACAATCACTTACAGTAGATAATGGAAGAGGGCATTTTACAGATCGAAATGGTAAGGGAATTGGTGAAGAGAAATATCCAGTCTTAATTGTTTTTCCATTTTTACAAATAAAAAATGACATGTTAGAGAAAATTGCGCATATCATTGGTGTGTCGAGACAAGAAATAAGACTGCAAATGAAAAATAAGAATCAAGCATTTATATTACGAAGGGGGAATATCCCATTTCAATTAACGCTCGAGCAGATGGAGAAGGTAAATCAATTAGATATTTTAGGTATTGTAGCAGCAGAAGTTCGACTGAAGCAAACGGGAGAGGCAAGTCATTTAATTGGTGATGTGGGAGAGAATGAGCAGGAATTTCAAAAGCGTTATGGAGAAATGAAAAAAACTTCGAAACAAACGCCAATTGGTATTTCTGGATTGCAACAATCATTTGATGAATTTTTACTGACTGATGGAGAAGCGAAAGTACTATATCAAGTGGATCGACAGGGAGAACCGATTTTCGGGAAACAGGCGAAATACACTTCACCAGGAAATCCGTTTTATCCAGTTACTATTCAAACAACAATACATAAAACGTTGCAACGACGAGCAGAGAGGATTATAGATGAAAATGGAATAAAAAAAGGTGGGTTAGTATTACTAGACATAAAGAATAGTGAAGTTTTAGCAATGGTAAGTAGGCCTTCTTTACAGATGAATGATAGGAGGATATATAAAGCTACACTTGAAAATCAAATGTTAACTCCTCATTTTCCGGGGTCTGTTTTTAAAACAGTAGTTGCAGCAGCAGTAATTGATGAGAATTTGGTGCGGTTTAATCGTACATTTAACTGCAATACGGATTTATACGGTGAAAATCTTCCACAAGTTATGATGGGGTCATTAAACTTTAAGGAAAGCTTTGCTAGAAGCTGTAATCGAACGTTTGCCGTATTAGGTGATGAACTAATGCAAAAGGATAGGGATGTGTTAGAAACGTATTTAGAGGCCTTAGGAGCAAGTAAGAAGGTAGGGTGGAAAGGTTCGGTATTTCATACACCAGAATTTGAGCAATTGCCAGAAGAAAAGAGTGCTGTTATTTGGGGGAGCGAAGAAAATAAAGATAGTAGAAAAGCGATTGCTCAAACGATGGTCGGACAAAAAGATGTACGTGTGTCACCTCTAGCTATAGCGAATATGATGGCGACAATTGCTAGAGGTGGAGAGAAGATGGAAGTGAAAGCTGTGAAAAAAATAGTGTATAAAAATGGAACCGACTTTTTTATATTTGAAAATCATAAATTAAATGGGAAACAGCTTTCTTATGAAACGATGAAAAAATTACAACAGTTGTTAAGAGGCGTTGTAACGATGGAGAAAGGAACGGGAACCGCATTCCGTTCGTTGCAACTAACTGTCGCTGGAAAATCTGGGACGGCACAAACAGGAAAAGGAGAGAAGGTGAATCGCTGGTTTGCAGGTTATTTTCCATATGAAAACCCAAGATATGCTTTAGTTGTAGTTGATATAGAAACAGATAACGTAAATGTAGTTACACCAGCTTTTGCAGAAATGGTAGAAGCAATTCATCAATTAGAAATTGAAAAGTAATCTTGCAATTATTTATGAAATGTTTTCATTTCGTGAAAATATTATTGTAAATGTTCAACCTTTCTAGATTTAATGTTACAATAGCAAGTATGAAAAACTGCATGGAGGTTTGAAGAATGGCAGGAGGATCTAGATTTCAACAGAAACAACAAAAACGTCGTCAAAACGGTGTTTTAAATATTGCGATTGCTATTGTATTAGTAGCAGTAGCTATTGTAGCATATCAATTGTTTGTTCCTGGTACAAAAGAGCAAGCGTCTTCTAGTGATAAAAAAGTAACTCAGCAAACAACAAAAGAGAATAAAGTTGAGAAAGCTAAAGGTAAAGAAGAGACGAAGAAGAACGAGCAAGAGAAAGCAGAGGCTAAGAAGAAGGAAGAAGAGAAGCTAAAGGCTGAAGAAGAAAAGAAAAAAGCTGAAGAAGAAGCGAAAGCTAACGAGAAAGAACCAGCTGAAAAAACACAGCCAAAGGCAACAGATGCGTATACGAAATCCTCTTGGAAGCCAGTAGGTACGCAGCAAGGTGGAACACCTGCGATGACGTTTAAAAAAGGTACAGCAGATTGGAATGAAATGAATCAAGCGATTTCCACTGCAATTGACGTTCCAGTAGAGCAATTAGTTATTCATAGAATCGGAAATAACGGTAAGAATAAAGCATACGGTAATGTCCAAGATAAGCAATCAGGTAAAAAATATTATGTAAATATTGATTGGGTAGAAAATGAGGGCTGGAAACCGGTACTCGTTCAAACTCTAAACTAAAAAAGAGGAGCTCTTAGGAGCTTCTCTTTTTTAGTTAACGTAATTTCTTTAACTTAAAATGCACAACCGCGCTATAATAAGGTCTTTTACTTTCAGGGTCCATAACCATTTGGTGAGAAATATGATGAACTTCGAGCATAAGTGCTTTATTATTATCAATTTGTTCGCTAATTTTCTTCTCTAAAGAAACTAAATTTGCAGCCTCAAAAAACTCCACTTTATCTTCTAACATTTCAAAGGTAAATGACACGAAGACCACTCCTCTCCTATGTAATCACCTATAGTGTAACAAAGAAAAGAAGGAAATACTACGTACATTTCAATTGACATTTTTAGAAAGAGGGCATATTATACTGATAAAACCGATAAGAAAAAGGGGAATTTTTATGGGAACAGAATTTAATGGTTTATTTGATGAATGGGCTCATACGTACGACTCATTTGTACAAGGCGAAGATATACAATATAAAGAAGTTTTCGCCCATTATGAGGACATTTTAGAGGATGTAGTTAACAAGTCATTTGGCAACGTATTAGAATTTGGTGTTGGTACTGGCAACTTAACAAATAAATTATTACTTGCTGGTCGCACAGTTTACGGTATAGAACCGTCACGCGAAATGCGTACAATTGCAAAAGAGAAATTACCAAAAGAATTTTCAATTACAGAAGGTGATTTTCTATCATTTGAAGTCCCGAATTCAATCGATACTATCGTGAGCACTTACGCATTTCATCATTTAACAGATGATGAAAAAGACGTAGCGATTGCGAAGTATAGTCAATTGCTAAACAAAGGTGGTAAAATAGTGTTTGCTGATACGATATTTGCAGATCAAGATGCATATGATAAAACTGTTGAAACAGCAAAACAAAGAGGTTTCCATCAGTTAGCAAACGATTTGCAAACAGAATACTATACACGTATTCCGATCATGCAATCTATTTTTGAAAACAATGGCTTCCATGTAACGTTTACGAGATTAAATCATTTCGTTTGGGTAATGGAGGCAACTAAGCAATAGAAAGAGGGATTAGATTGAGAATTGCTGTAATTGGAGCAATGGAAGAAGAAGTACGTATTTTACGTGACAAATTAGAACAAGCAGAAACAGAAACTGTTGCAGGTTGTGAATTTACGAAAGGGCTATTGGCAGGACATGAAGTAATCTTGTTAAAGTCTGGTATTGGTAAAGTAAATGCAGCGATGTCAACGACAATTTTATTAGAAAAATATAAGCCTGAAAAAGTAATCAACACTGGTTCAGCTGGTGGATTCCATCATTCTCTAAATGTTGGAGATGTAGTTATTTCAACAGAAGTTCGTCACCATGACGTAGATGTAACTGCATTTAATTACGAATATGGTCAAGTACCTGGAATGCCACCTGGATTTAAAGCTGATGAGGCATTAGTTGCATTAGCTGAAAAATGTATGCAATCAGAAGAAAGTATTCAAGTTGTAAAAGGTATGATTGCAACAGGCGATTCATTTATGAGTGATCCGAACCGCGTTGCAGCCATTCGTGATAAATTTGAAGATCTTTATGCAGTAGAAATGGAAGCAGCAGCTGTTGCACAAGTATGCCACCAATATGAAGTTCCGTTTGTTATTATTCGTGCACTTTCTGATATTGCTGGTAAAGAATCAAATGTTTCATTTGATCAATTTTTAGATCAAGCAGCTCTTCATTCTACAAACTTTATCGTAAAAGTGCTAGAAGAGTTAAAGTAATGTAACAAAAAGGCAACTGTCTCATATAAAGAAAATACATACAGTTGCCTTTTCTTTATTGGCAAATAAGGGGGAGAACACGATGAATGTATATCGTGGAGTTCATGAGTTGATTGGCCATACACCAATCGTAGAAATTACTCGTTTTTCACTTCCGAAAGGAGTCCGTTTATTTGCAAAGCTTGAATTTTACAACCCAGGCGGAAGCGTTAAGGATCGTTTAGGAAGAGAATTAATCGAAGATGCGTTAGAAAAAGGGCTTGTTGCAGAGGGCGGAACAATCATTGAACCGACGGCTGGAAATACCGGCATTGGACTGGCACTTGCAGCGTTAGAACATGATTTACGCGTCATTGTTTGTGTACCAGAGAAATTTAGTATTGAAAAACAAGAATTAATGAAAGCGCTAGGTGCAAAGGTCGTGCATACACCGACTGAGCAAGGAATGACCGGCGCAATTGCAAAGGCAAAAGAATTAGTAAAGGAAATACCAAATTCATACTCTCCAAGTCAGTTTGCTAATGAAGCAAACCCTCGTGCTTATTTCAAAACACTAGGTCCTGAACTTTGGGACGCACTGAATGGAGAGATTAACATATTTGTTGCGGGTGCAGGAACTGGCGGTACGTTTATGGGAACTGCGTCTTATTTAAAAGAAAAAAATATTGATATTAAAACGGTTATTGTAGAACCAGAAGGATCTATTTTAAATGGCGGCAAAGCTGGTTCACATGAAACAGAAGGTATTGGTCTTGAATTCATTCCACCATTTTTAAAAACATCTTATTTTGATGAAATTCATACAATTTCTGATCGAAATGCATTTTTACGAGTGAAAGAATTAGCGAAAAAGGAAGGCCTTCTCGTTGGGAGCTCTTCAGGAGCAGCATTTCATGCAAGCTTACTTGAGGCAGAGAAAGCAGCACCAGGTACAAATATTGTAACGATTTTTCCTGATAGTAGTGAGCGCTATTTAAGTAAAGACATATACAAAGGATGGGAATAAAAAATGAGAGCAAAGACAAAGTTAATTCATGGTATTCGCATAGGAGAACCTTCAACTGGATCTGTAAACGTACCGATCTATCAAACGAGTACGTACAAACAAGAAGCAGTTGGTAAGCATCAAGGATATGAATATTCACGTACAGGTAACCCAACACGTGCAGCTCTAGAAGAAATGATTGCCGTATTAGAAAATGGTCATGCTGGATTTGCATTTGGTTCAGGAATGGCTGCTATTACAGCGACAATTATGTTGTTCTCAAAAGGTGATCATGTCATTTTAACAGATGATGTTTATGGCGGAACGTACCGTGTTATTACGAAAGTATTAAACCGCTTCGGTATTGAGCATACATTTGTAGATACAACAAACCTAGAGGAAGTTGTAGAAGCGATTCGTCCAAATACGAAAGCGATTTATGTGGAAACACCAACGAACCCATTACTAAAAATTACTGATATTAAGAAAATATCTACTCTTGCTAAAGAGAAAGATGTATTAACAATTATTGATAACACATTCATGACGCCATATTGGCAGTCGCCAATCTCTTTAGGAGCAGACATTGTACTTCATAGTGCAACGAAATATTTAGGAGGACATAGTGACGTAGTTGCAGGTCTAGTAGTTGTAAATAGCCCGCAATTAGCAGAAGACCTTCACTTTGTACAAAACTCAACAGGAGGTATTCTTGGCCCACAAGATAGCTTCTTACTACTTCGCGGTTTAAAAACATTAGGAATTCGTATGGAAGAACATGAAACGAATTCACGCGCCATTGCTGAGTTTTTAAATAACCATCCAAAAGTAAATAAAGTATATTACCCAGGTCTTGCATCACATCAAAATCATGAATTAGCAACAGAACAAGCAAATGGATTTGGGGCTATTATTTCATTTGATGTAGATAGTGAAGAAACATTAAATAAAGTACTTGAGAAATTACAATACTTTACACTTGCTGAAAGCTTAGGAGCAGTAGAAAGTTTAATTTCTATCCCATCTCAAATGACACATGCATCAATCCCAGCAGATCGCCGCAAAGAGTTAGGAATTACAGATACATTAATTCGTATTTCAGTCGGTATTGAAGATGGTGAAGATTTAATTGAAGATTTGGCACAAGCGCTAGCATAATAAAAATGCACTGCTAATATAGAGCAGTGCATTTTTATTACATCATTTTGTGAAATGTTTCACAAAATAGACATACACAAATGAAATAATTTCATGTATATTGAATTCATGAAATGTTAATCACGAACAAACTTGTGAAATGTTTCACAAACAATGAAATTCATGTAGGCAGGCAACTCTATTTTTTTTGCGATAATTGGGACTTATTTTGACCTATAGGGACATATAAGGACCGGAATAGTAGAATAGGAGGAAATTTACATGGTAGTCAAAGAGAAAGTTGTAAATGAAATGCAGGAAGTAAAAGAGATGATTGATTCGTTAGTAGATAACGGTCAAAAAGCTTTACAAGCATTAGAAGGTTTTACACAAGAGCAAATTGACAACATTGTTCATAAAATGGCACTAGCAGGTGTTGATCAACATATGCCGCTTGCGAAATTGGCTGTTGAAGAAACGGGTCGTGGTGTATATGAAGATAAATGCATTAAAAATATTTTTGCCACTGAATACATTTGGCATAGTATAAAGAAAGACAAGACGGTAGGAATTATTCATGAAGATCCTCATGAAGAAGTAATAGAAATTGCGGAACCGGTTGGTGTAGTAGCTGGAGTAACGCCAGTAACCAACCCAACGTCGACAACGATGTTTAAAGCATTAATCGCGATAAAAACGAGAAATCCAATTATTTTCGCATTCCATCCTTCTGCACAAAAATGTTCTATTGCAGCAGCGAAAACAGTATATGATGCAGCAGTGAAGGCTGGTGCACCAAAGCACTGTATTCAATGGATTGAAAGACCTTCTGTCGAAGCGACGAAACAATTAATGAACCATGATGGTGTAGCACTCGTTCTAGCAACTGGAGGGGCTGGTATGGTGAAATCAGCTTATTCTACTGGAAAACCAGCGCTAGGTGTAGGTCCCGGTAATGTACCGTGTTATATAGAGAAATCAGCGCATATAAAACGAGCTGTTAATGATTTGATTTTATCGAAAACATTTGATAACGGTATGATTTGTGCATCGGAACAAGCAATCATTGTCGATAAGGAAATCTATGATGATGTTAAAACAGAAATGATTGCGAATAATTGTTACTTTGTAACAGAAGAAGAGAGAAGAAAATTAGAAAAGCTTGTTATTAATGAAAATACATGTGCAGTAAATAGTGATATCGTAGGGAAACCCGCACAGTATATTGCTGGATTAGTTGGGATTACTGTTCCGGAAAATACAAAAATGCTTGTAGCTGAAATTCAAGGTATCGGAGCAGCATATCCTTTATCTCGTGAGAAACTGAGTCCAGTATTAGCTTGTGTAAAAGCAAACTCATTAGAAGAAGGATTTACATATTGCGAAGAAATGTTGAACCTTGGTGGTTTAGGACATTCAGCAGTCATCCATTCTACAAACAAAGAAGTGCAAAAGCAATTTGGATTACACATGAAAGCTTGCCGTCTCATTGTAAATGCACCTTCATCACAAGGTGGAATAGGGGATATATATAATGGATTTATTCCATCACTTACGCTTGGTTGTGGTTCCTACGGGAAAAACTCAGTTTCCCAAAACGTAACAGCGACTCATTTATTAAATATAAAAAGGCTGGCAAATAGAAAAAAGAATATGCAGTGGTTCAAATTGCCACCAAAAATTTATTTTGAAAAACATGCTACAGCATATTTAGCAAACATGCCTAACATTTCACGTGCATTTATTGTAACGGATCCAGGAATGGTTGAGCATGGATATGTAGATACAGTCGCGCACTATTTACGTAAGCATGCAAATGATGTGAAAGTTGAAGTTTTCTTTGAGGTTGAGCCAGATCCATCAGATGAAACTGTTTTTAAAGGTGCGGACATGATGAAAAGCTTTAAGCCAGATGTAATTATCGCACTTGGCGGTGGTTCAGCTATGGATGCAGCAAAAGGGATGTGGCTTTTCTATGAGCACCCAGAAACAACATTCTATGGCATTAAACAGAAGTTTTTAGATATAAGAAAACGTACATGTAAGTATCCAAAATTAGGAAATAAAGCGCAATTTGTTGCCATTCCAACAACATCAGGGACGGGTTCAGAAGTGACGCCATTTGCGGTTATTACAGATAAGAAAAATAATATAAAATATCCGCTTGCTGATTACGAATTAACACCAGATGTAGCAATTGTTGATCCGCAATTTGTAATGACAGTACCACCTCATGTAACAGCAGATACTGGAATGGACGTATTAACACATGCAATTGAGGCCTATGTTTCTGTTATGGCAAATGACTATACGGACGGTTTAGCGTTAAAAGCAATTGATCTCGTATTTAAATATTTACCGAGAGCATATAAAGATGGAAATGATGAAGAGGCGCGAGAAAAAATGCATAACGCTTCTGCGATTGCAGGGATGGCATTTGCTAATGCTTTCCTTGGTATTAATCACAGTTTAGCACATAAACTTGGACCAGAATTCCATATTCCACACGGACGCGCAAATGCAATTCTTATGCCGCATGTAGTTCGCTATAATGCTATTAAGCCAAGGAAACACGCATTGTTCCCAAAATATGAGCACTTTGTGGCAGATGAACGCTATGCACATATTGCGAGGATGCTCGGGCTTCCAGCAAGTTCAGCGGCAGAAGGTGTGGAATCACTCGTCCAAGCAATTATTGAGCTTGGAAAAAGCTTAAATATAAATATGAGTATTGCAGGACAAGGAGTTGCTAAAGAACAATTTGAAGCTGTTGTGGAAATGTTAGCAGAAAGAGCTTTTGAAGATCAATGTACAACAGCTAATCCGAAATTACCGCTCATTTCAGAGCTGAAAGAAATTTATATGGAAGCATATAAAGGCGTATAATAGATAAAAAAGAGCCGCATTTAAGTGGCTCTTTTTTACTTTGGAAAACATCTCCCAGTTTGGTTCTATTTACTTGTCTTTAAGCTTAATAGAATGTGATAAAGTGAGGATGGGAGTGATAAAGAGATGAAAGAATTACAAGGAAAAATAGCAGATTATACCCGTTTCGGACAAGTACTTTTGTCTATAAGTACATTTTTAATGATCGGCTTATTAATTCCAAGCGGAGTCAAAGATATGGTGCAGTCTTTTGTTATGATGGGGAGTATTGTTGTATTTTTAGTTCTTGCTTTTTTCTTCTTTAAGTGTGTTAGAACGATGCGTGACCAATTAGAGGAGAGCGAATATGAAGAAAATTGTTAAATAGAGCGCTACGAAAAGAAAAAGTCTTTTTGTAGCGTTTTTTTCGTTTTTGAAGAAAATGTATGCGGTTTATATTGACAATGATAATCTATATCAATTAAAGTAGAATAGTAGTTAATGATTATCGTTATCAATTAGAGGTGAAAGAATGAAAAAATCCATTACGCTGTTCACAGCGATCTTATCTATTTTTTTCTTATTAATAGGTTGCAGTGCAAAAGAAAACGAAAAAGCATCCGCAACAAAAACAGACAAAGGAACAGAAAAAATCGAAATTACCGATCTCTCAGACAGAAAGATAACATTCAATAAAGTTCCTGAAAGTTTTGCGACGTTAAGTATGGGGGATATGAATATTATCCATGCTTTAGGAGGGAAAATCGTTGGGCGTCCAGATGCAAAAATTCCCCTTCCAGAAGATTTGCAAAAAACACAAGTAATTGGAAATGCACATCAGCCAAACTTTGAACAAATTGCTAGTTTAAAGCCAGACGTACTTGTTGCTAATAATGGATTCCAAAAAAATATTCCAACGGTTGAAGGGCAAGGAACAAAAGTAATCATTTCTTCAGCCAACTCTGTAAAAGATATTCAAAAGAGTATTGAAATGTATGGAACAGTAATGAAGAAAGAAGATAAAGCAAAAGAGCTTAACCAAAAAATTAATGATCAAATGAAGAAATATGAGAAAAAGAGTGACGTTAAAGCATTGCTAGTGTATGGGGCACCAGGCACTTATTTAGCAGCATTACCAACATCTCTATCAGGGGATATTTTAGAAAAAACGGGCGGGAAAAATATCGCAGCTGGTTTTCCAGAAATGAAAGAATATCCGCAATATGCACAGCTAAGTGTAGAACGTATTATTGAAGCAAATCCAGATGTGATTTATTTAATTACACATGGAGATCCCAATAGTGTGAAAAAAGCATTTGAAGGCGAAATGATGAAAAATGAAGCATGGAAAAATTTGGATGCAGTAAAACGAAATCGTGTAGTTATTTTGCCATCAGATTTATTTGGATCAAACCCTGGGACAAAAGTTACAGAAGCGATGGAATTCATGTATAAAAGTATACAAGATGTAAGGAAATGATAAGTATGGAGAGTAGTGAAATAGTAAGAGAAAAGGAACATCCTTTTGCAAAGAAAAGATGGATAATAGCAGTTACTTTAGTCGTATTAACATTCCTAAGTCTTTTTTACGGTCTTTTCGCAGGAAGTTTATCTTTTTCTTTACGAGACATTCTAACAGGGATACAAGATGAAAGTTCGACAGTTCATCGGATTGTATGGGATCTTCGCATACCGAGAGTGCTCGTTGGGTTTATAGTAGGAACGTGTTTAGCTACATCTGGAGCATTACTGCAAGGGGTTATGAGAAACCCTCTTGCAGACCCTGGAATTATCGGGGTTTCATCTGGAGCGGGTCTTGTAGCAATTGTAATTATGATTCTATTTCCTCAGCACATGGCTTTTTTACCGCTAGGAGCGTTTTTAGGAGCTTTCATAACAGCGATGGTCATTTATGCTTTATCATGGCAAAAAGGGGCACCGCCTTCAAGAATCGTCTTAGTAGGTGTGTCAATCAATGCATTAATTGGTGCAGCAACGTCAGCATTAATGTTATTACATAGTGACAAAGTACAATCCGTGTTACCGTGGTTAGCTGGCGGTATTGGTGGTGTGAGCTGGGCACATTTAAATATGATTATTTACTATGCAATATTCGCTATTGTATTAGCTTTCTTCGGTATTAAACACATTCGAGTATTAATGCTTGGGGATGAAATGGCGAAATTATTAGGGCATAACGTGGAAAGAAGTCGGTTTTATTTAATAGTAGTAAGTACAATGTTAGCTGGAATTGCGGTTAGTGTTTCTGGTCTAATTGGATTTGTAGGTCTTGTTGTACCGCATATGTTACGTTTATTAGTTGGAAATGACTATAAATATTTACTGCCATTATCATGCCTTGGCGGAGGGATATTACTTGTTTTCGCGGATGCGATAGCTCGAAGTTGGTTCGATCCAATCGAATTGCCTGTTGGTATTTTATTGTCCTTCTTAGGTGGTCCGTTCTTCTTATATTTAATTCATAGAGGAGGAAAACAACGTGATTTCCGTTAACAAAGTGTTTTACGCACATTCTGAAAGATTTCAAATGCAAAATATGAATGTACATATTAAAGCTGGAGAAATCGTTAGTTTAATCGGTCCGAATGGATCCGGGAAATCTACTTTGCTGCGTTTAATAGCACGGCTACTTAAACAAAGCGAAGGAGATATCATTTTAGATGGGACAAATATTCATACGATGAAGAGTGCGGATGTAGCGAAGCAATTAGCGATGTTACCACAAATGCATGATCATCAATTAGATTTAACAGTGAAAGAACTAATAGAGTTCGGAAGAGGTCCTCATAAATCATGGAGTAGTCGCTTAAACAAAGAAGATGAAGAAATTGTTGATTGGGCATTGTCTGTTACAAATCTTGAAGGGTATGAATATCGTCTTTTACAATCCTTATCAGGAGGAGAAAGACAACGTGCTTGGATTGCGATGACGCTAGCACAACGTACAAATGTCTTATTATTAGATGAACCAACAACCTTTTTGGATATCGTTCACCAGTTGGAAGTAATGGAACTTGTGAAACGATTAAACGAGGAGTTTGGTATGACAATTATAATGGTCTTACATGACATTAACCAAGCGGCTCAATATAGTGATCGTTTACTCGTATTAAAGCGAGGAGAGATTCAGTATGACGGTGTACCAGAAGAAGTATTATGTCAACAAATGTTTCAACATGTATTTGGCATAGAAGTAGATATTTTTCAAGGAAGCGACAAGCCATTTTTTACACCGAAACGAATTTCTAAAAAAGGAGCAGAGCGATGCAAACAGAAGAACGTATTACCATTGAATTAGTAAGAGAATTTGTTATGGCAGCTCACGGAGATTTAGAAAAAGTACAGGAACTATTGGCAGAATCGCCAAGCTTACTTCATGCCTCTTATAATTGGGGCGGCTCAGATTGGGAAAGTGCCTTAGGAGCAGCGGCCCATGTAGGACGTAAAGATATTGCACTTTATTTACCGGCAAAGGGCGCTCGGATGGATATTTTTGCAGCGGCTATGCTTGGTGAACTTGAAGTCGTACAAGCTATTTTAGTAGTACAACCAGAAGCATTATTTGCACCTGGCCCGCATGGCATTTCGCTACTTCAACATGCACGAATGGGTGGAGAAAAAGCTCAGCGTGTATTTGAATACTTAACAGTGCTTTCTTAATGACCGCAAAGTTCTTATGTGCGGTAAACTTTCCACTCAAAAGATTGGAAGGTTTACCGCCCGTTAGAACGGGATAAGTATCTAGTATATATGAAAATCCTACACCCCCTCAATTGTAGTTTTCTTAATACTAGTTATGATATGGATGCAGTAGACACTCTTTTGTCTACTGCTTTTTTTTGATATAATACATTTTTGTAAGACTGAATTTTCTTTCTTTTCAGTGGCGTCTTGATAAAAATTATTTAACATTTAAGTAGTTTGAAATATATAGTTATGTAATGAGGTTCAAAATGATGGGAGTGAATAAAAGAGTGTTTCATACAGATCGTTTACAATTTCGCAAATATACAATGGATGATTTACCGTTTTATGCTTCTTTATGGGGGGATGAGAAGGTAATGCGCTATATTGGAAATGGAATGTTAAAAACATTTATGCAATGTAAAAAAAGTTTGGAGGAGAGGGTACTTCCAAATTATAAAAACGGTCTCGGTTTATTTGTAATGATTGAAAAGGAAACAGGGATACGAATTGGTCATGCAGGACTTGTCAAGCAGAAGGTAGATGGAAAAGAGGAAATTGAGATTGGCTATTGGTTACTTCCTAAGTATTGGGGGAAAGGGTATGCGAAAGAGGCTGCGGCGGCATTTCGAGACTATGGTTTTCAAGCATTACAAATGAATAAATTAATTTCACTTATTAATCCGAACCACCCAGCTTCAATATTTGTTGCTAGAAAAACAGGGCTTAGTTATGAGAAAACAACTTCATTTCATGAGATGGATGTTCTCGTTTATTCCATTAAGCGGGTTGGATGAAAAAAGGTGAATTGCATTTTTTGGAGAATGGTATATAAAAATAAAGGGGGGATTACATGTATATTTACCATAATGGACTTATTATTCGTGAGGGAACGAACGGTGTACCAGCATATGCAATTAAAACTTTATTTGAAGATGCCGGTTGGAGTAATGATAATATCCCTTCTTGGCAAATTGAAAAATTTTCGATAGCATTTGAAAATTCCACATGGGCTTTCACAATTTGGGATGAAGAAGAAATGGTCGCGATGGTTAGAGTGATTTCTGATCAAATCATGGTTGCTAACATAGTAAATTTAGTTGTGAAGTGTGAGTATAGGGGAAAAGGGTTAGGTAAGAAACTTGTAGCTCTTTGTTTACAAAAGCTTCCGCATGGCGATTGGTTTGCGCATACATCCGCTAACAATTTTGATTTTTATAGAAGCTGTGGTTTTGAAGTAAGAGAGTTATCAAGAAATGGAACATGTGCGTATTATGGGTATCAAGTGGCAAAAAAGGATGGGCATCGATAAAATTATAAGGTAGTGAAGAAAAAGGATCGCTATTTTAATAATATAAACTGAACTGAGACTTATTTTGTGATAAAATAAAAGAAAATTCAGTTTATTAAACGGGGGATAAAAATGAATGTAAAAGTTGGGGATGTATTTAAATATGAAAGAAGGTTTACCGAGGAAGAAGTTTTTGAATTTGCAAATATTACAGGCGATAAAGGTAGACATCATATGGAATATGATGAGAATGGACAATTAATGGTTCATGGTCTATTGACTGCCAGCATTGGTACGAAAGTAGGAGAAGAGTTACATTACATAGCGAGGGAATTAGTAAGTGAATTTATTAGGCCAGTTTTTACAGGTGATACGATTACTTGTGAATTAACATTAACAAATATTGAGCAAATGGAAGGATATAAAAAAGTTTCAATTGAGTCCGTTTATCGCAATCAACATGAAAAGACTGTACTAGTTGGGACGAGTTATGGAATTATAAGGGAATAAAAAAGAAGCCTGTTATGAAACAGGCTTCTTTTTTATCAATTAGTAAACTCGTTTTCGATTTTCAGCATGACTAGAGATAAGTAATAACGCAGATTCTTCACCTATATTACGAACAATATGGGGAACGCACGCATTCCAGGAGAAAGAATCACCTTCTTCTACAATTGCAATATCTTCACCATGTTGAACTTCCAGTTTTCCGCGTAATACAAGATGACACTCTTCGCCTTCATGAGCATTTGGTGAGTTTTCTTTCGGGAATCCGGCAGAAATTTCTACTAAAGATAGGCGGAGACCACCTTGCTCAGCAACATGCTCAATTCTTTGTTCATCTTTACCGTATACGCTGTATTTCCGTTCTTCTTTTTTTATAATTTTCATTCGATCCTTTTGTTCTAACAGTAAATAAGGAAGGGGAACATTTAAAAAAATGGAGATTGTTTCTAAAGTTGAGATAGATGGTGATGTTTTATTATTTTCAACCTGACTCATAAAACCTTTAGAAAGACCTGTCCCTTCACAAATTTGTGCAATTGTTATGCCTTTACGTTGACGAATTTCACGAATCGCAGAACCAATATTCATAAAATCAAGCTCCTTTTTGTAAACAACTATTTGTATCATAGCAAAAAAAATATATATTTTCCCACTGAAAATGAATTGACGAATAAAAAAAAATAGTGTATGTTTTGTAATGTAAATAAAAGTTTTGTATAACAAAACAATAAAGGAGAGAAAGAAATGAATCAACATATTGGTAACTTAATTATTCGTATCGTGTTAGGGGTAACATTCTTTATGCACGGTTTAACAAAATTCCAATCAGGAATTGACAATATTGCAGGGTGGTTCACAAGCATTGGTTTACCAGGAGGACTTGCATACGGTGTAGCAACAGTTGAATTAGTTGGAGGTCTATTGTTAATTCTAGGTTTAGGTGTAAGATATATTGGATTATTATTTGCACTTGTTATGGTTGGAGCAATTGTAAAAGTGAAATGGTCAGCTGGTTTATTAGGAGATGGGAAAAATCCTGGCTTCGAATTAGAACTTGCATTATTAGCAATGGGTGCTTATTTATTTATTGCGAAAGCTGATGGTTTTGTAGATAATTTCTTAAAAGAGAAAATGTCAAAGAAGAACTAATTTAAATGGGGGTATAACAAGATGAGCTTTCAACTTCATCCCGAAACAACACTTGGTGTTGTTCATCTATACGTATCAAATATAAAGAAATCACTAGAGTTTTATACAGAAGTATTAAGTATGAAAGTGCTAAAAGAAGAGAAAACAGTCGTTACATTTGGGAATGAAAATGAAGAACCACTCCTTATCATTGAAGAAAAGAAAGAAGCTTTACCAAAGCAAAGAGGGAGAACAGGGTTATATCATTACGCAATTTTATTACCAACCAGACAGGACTTAGCGAACATTCTTCGTCATCTTGTAGAGATGGTATATCCACTGCACGGTGGAGCCGATCATTACTTTAGTGAAGCTCTTTATTTAGCTGATCCAGATGGAAACGGGATTGAAATTTATCATGATCGCCAAAAAGAAGTTTGGCGTGATGAGAATGGAGAGCTACCATTTGTTAGTAACCCATTAGCCGGTGAAGAATTATTGCAGCAAGGAAGTGCATGGAATGGGTTCCCGGCTGCTACTGTGATGGGGCATATTCATTTACATGTAGCTGACTTAGAAGAAGCGAAACGTTTCTACGTTGATGGTCTTGGCTTTGAAGTAACAATCCCAGCTCATAATGGAGCGTTGTTCGTATCCGCAGGTGGTTATCATCATCATATCGGTTTAAATACGTGGCAAGGTGAAGGGATACCACCACAAATGCCAAATTCCGTTGGCTTGAAATATTTCACAATTGTACTAGCGGATGAAAAACAAAAAGAGCAAGTATGTGAAAGCTTAAAATATATTGGCGTAGTTGCTACGTACAAAGATGGAATATTACAGGCCAAGGATCCGTTTGGACATGGTATACATTTTAAAGTAAAAGGAGAAGCCTAATTAAAGGCTTCTCTTTTTTACTTTCTTATAATCGCTTTTTCATTTTGTAAAAACAGTTCATCAAATTGCTTTGCAAGGTCAAAATCTAGTTTGGTTAAACCCTTTGCATTCCATGATGACAAAGTAATAATGACTGCTTTATACTGGATAAGGATAAATGGATGGTGATTATGTTCTTCTGATAGTTTGGCGGCTTCAGAGACAAATTCGACTCCTTTTAAGTAGTCGGAAAACATATATTTTCTTTCAATCCATTTTTCATCTTTCACTGTCCATTTATCCAGCTTAACTAATTCTTCTTGTACCTCTTCATTAGTTAGTCGTAGCATCATTTTTCACATCCTTTACCTGTAGTAACGCAAGACCGTTGTTAATAAGACGTGTTACAGATTCGTCAGTTGTGAAAGTAGAAAGTTGTTGCAATAATGCCGCTGATGCTTCGTGGCCTTTATTATGTTCTAAAAGCAATTCTAAAATTTCAAGACGAAGCAACCATTCTTTCGGATGAAATTTATTTAATACTTCTTGAATAGCTATTAATTGATCAGTATGAGTATCGTGTAAAATACTATCGTTACGTATATCCCGAACTGTTTGATACATACGTTCAAGCTCATTCAGTACAAGTGGATCAGGAGTTTCTTGTACTGCTTCATTCATCGGGAAAAATGCAGCCGCATCTGCCGCTCCTGGGAATACAGAAGTGATTTGTGAGCCGACAGCCATATCAAATGCTCCCCATGAAGGATCAAATAATAAGCGATCTTTATGAGTAACTGTACAATTTATAAAGGAGATAAGAGCAATTTTTTTATCATTCTTTACAATGTCTGTTACTGTTCCTTTTACATGAATGCCGCTTGCAAAAGTAAACTCTGCACTATGTCCAATTGTAATGCCTAATGATTGTAATTGTTCTTCTGTACAATTTTCTAATGCAATATCACTATCTAGTAATCCGATTGGTGTCCCGAATCCATCGCTGTGCACAGATGTAGAATGATTTGCTAGTTGTTTATTATGAATTGCTAATGCAGTTGGTGAGCTTGTTCGTGTGTAAATAACTTCACCAGTATCATTTTTAATTGTCTCTGTAAATGTACCTGTAATTTGTAATCCACTACTTAGCTCAGTTGTAGCATGATTTTCGGAGCGGATTGCTTTTTCTAATCCTTCTGTGCCACCTGTTTTAAATGCCATCGTTGTAGAGAACTGCTCAAGTGCCTCAGTCAACTCTTCAAATGATTCACAAACAAATAGCTGTGGCTGCATTTTTGTTACGTCATAAGTTGTCCCGGTGCAAGCTTCAATTGAGAATGGAACTTTCTTTACAGCATCTGTTAAGCAATGCTTACTTTCACCGACAGAGGAAAGGAGACCAGCACCGTAAATTTTTGGATCATCTATATTACCGATTAAGCCGTATTCCACTGTCCACCAGAATAGACGTGAAATTTGTTCTGCTTCTGATAAACCGGAAACTAAGTTTTGTTTTTCGATTACAGCATTTTCAGCAACTTCAACTTCTTCAGGTGTAGAAGTCGGGCTTTCTTTTACGATCGTTAATGTACGAACAGCCTCAAAAGCCTCATGTTCTTCTTTTGTTGAGAAAGCTTTCGCTCCAATTTGTCCAAAGCGCTTCACATATTTTGCATATGTAGAATCAAGTAAAATCGGTGCGTGTCCTGCTGCTTCATGAACGATATCAGGAGCTGGTGTATACTCGATATTTTCTACTTTACGAATATCTGTTGCGATTGGTAGTAATCCGTGCCCCTGAAAATCAAAGAATGCTACGCCGGGAATAAGTCCGTCAATCGTTACGGCGCCCCAGCCGCTTGGTGCTAAACAGTCATTCATTTCTTCTACTTTTGGAATCGCATCTATATTAATACCAGATGATTGTAGTCCATTAACATAGGCGGGATGAGCAACATCTTTTAAGAAGTTATGGTTTTGTTTCATAATGTAACGCCAAACAGCGTGATTCACCGGTGTGTATTGATCATAATGCTGTGTGGATACGAATGGTTTTAAATGTGATGGAATTTCTGTTTTCTTTGTCATTTAGACATCCTCCTTGTTTTCTATAAAAATGAATACCGGTTCGTATAGATTGCACCACCTCCCTTAAATAATGTAAGCGCTTATAAAATCTTATCATAAGATTCGGAATTATTTAACAACTGTTTGTGTGAGAAATAGAAAAAGCCCCTATCGGAAAATCCGATAGGGGCGAAAAAATCGCGGTACCACCCTATTTGTAAGTGAAAAGGTACTTACATCTCAACTAATGATAACGGAAAAACTCCGTCTTTTCCTTCATGCATAAAAGCACTACGAAAAAGAAGCTCCAGAATTGTAATTCGTACTTATATATGTGCTAATTTCCACCGACCATTAGCTCTCTGAAACAGGGATATAAGATACTACTGCGATTCTTTCAACGCGTATAATATGAAGTTATTTAAAAGGGAAGGACGCAAAAAAGCCCCTATCGGAAAATCCGATAGGGACGATAAAAATCGCGGTACCACCCTATTTGTAAACAATTAATCGTTTACCACTTACTTTAAGATAACGGAAAGATCCGTCTTTCTCTTCATGCATAAAAAGCATTACGGGAAAGAAGCTCCAGAATTGTAATTCACGCTTGTATATGTACTGATTCGCACCAACCATCAGTTCTCTGAGACAGGGATATAAGTCGCTACTAGTATTCCTTCAAAGCCGATATATAATTCGTTCAACTAAACTATGTTTTGTATTATAAAACTATATTTAAAAGATTGTCAACAATAATTTTACTATTTCATTTCTAAATCGACGTTTAAATTAGATGTATTTCCGGCTGCATCAGTTGCTGCAATGTGGATTGTATTTTTCCCTTGTTGTAATTGATTGCGATCGAAATAAATTTCAAAGTTTTTCTCCCAATGGTTCAAGAATGCATTTTCCCATACGCCATTTCCATTAATTTCATACTGTATTGTTACTGGATGTCCTGGAGCAACCCATCCGGATTCTGTCATCCAATCTAAAAGTATATCATCTACTTTCCCTCTAATTACGAGGTTTTCTTGATCTACTTCAGGCGATAATTTCGGTGCAGTGCGGTCGACAAATACAGCTCCTGTTTGTTTCGTTTCTCCTCCAGAATTAGAAGCAACAGCTTCAATTTGGTATAAGCCATCAGGTAGAGGTGATCCATCAGTTTTCGTACCATTCCATTTGAAAGATTTATAACCTGGTGTTTCATTCTTACTTTGATGAACGATTCCTTTATATGTTACTCGGTCTTTCGTAATTAAATTAGCATGAAACGTTACATCCTCAACTGGTGTAACTAAATAGTAATTGATAAGGTTGTCATCTAGTATGCTGTCATTATTTGGACTGAAAGTAGAATTAACGATTTCAAGGCCATCAATACGCTTGTATTCTTTCGGATCGATGCTAAATGTAAATGGAATACGCATTTCTTCAGTCTTCCCTTGCTCTTTTACATATAGATTTCCCGTATATACACCTTGTGGTAAGGAGCTATCAACAGTAATAGTAAAAGGCTTTTCGATGTTACTATTCGGTTTAATGCTAATAGAAGAAGGGAAAGAAGTCTGGACTTTTGTTTTTGTATCTAGTAATTCAATGCGAGTTGAGAAGTTTTTCTTTTTGTTAGAAAGATTTTGTAACGTAATATTTTGTGTTAACTTCACTTTGCCACTATTAGGTTTAATGAGACCGAAACTTACATTGTTTGGTTTCACTAATGCATCTGCTTTTGCTGCTTTTGGAATGTTAATTAAACCAGATCCTTGTGCCATGACAGGATATGTATTTTCATTGACATCCTTTAATGTTTTTGCAGTGTTGGCAAGAGCTGCTTTCAATTGTTCTGTCGTCCAATCAGGATGCATTTGACGCAGCAGAGCAACGGCTCCCGCTACTTGTGGCGCAGCCATACTTGTTCCGTTGTGAGATTCATAGCCACCTCTTGGTACTGTACTAGTAATTTTCACTCCAGGTGCAACTATATCAGGCTTTATGAGCCAACTTCCTTGTGATGGTCCTCTTGAACTGAAGTTACCAATAAGTTCGGTTTGGCTTGGTTGTCCAATTTTTATATTTTTCTTTCGTTTTGTAATTAAATTTTTCAACTCTTCACCATTTGTATTTGATAGTTGCATAACTGGAAGAGCTACATCTTCACGTCCAAAATATTCGGGCATAATATTAATTTCTTTTTCGTTAGAAATTAGTAGCACGCCGAGAGCGCCAGCTTGTTTCGCTTGTTCTGCTTTTACTAACGTGCTCGAAGTTCCTTGTAAAACAAGGGCGAACTTCCCTTTCACATCTTGTTTAGCGTAATCGCTTGGATTACCGTAGCCAACATATACAAGCTGAGCATCGTTTCCTACTTGGAAATCTGCTTTTGATAAAGGTAATCCTTGGTAAGATTTATTGGAACCAGCTACTTGGAATGTTGGAAATGGAATAGAAACTGTAGATGCTCCAACAGAGATGACACTACTTGCGTTACCAGGAGCGTCAACAGACCAAGGTTTTGGTCCGTCATTTCCATTTGAGACGACCGCAGTAACCCCAAGCTTTGCTGCACGTTCTAACGTTAATGTTACAGGTTGATCAGGTACATTCAAATCTTGACCAAGAGATAGATTTAAAACATCGGCACCATCTTGAATAGCGCGCTCAATACCTTGAATAATATCATCGGTCGTACCAGTACCACCATCATTCATGACACGGTAAGCGAGTATAGAAGCATTCGGAGCAATCCCCTTTATTTTTCCGTTACCAGCAATAATTCCAGCAACATGGGTACCGTGGACGTTTCCATCCATCGGATCATTATCTTCATCGACTGTATCATAGCCACCGATATAATTTGCTTGTAAATCAGGGTGGGTATAGTCGACACCTGAATCGATAATAGCGACTTTCATTCCTTTTCCATCAAGGGGTTTGCCAGTTGGATCTTTTAAATTCCAAGCTTCAGGTGCACCAACTGTAGGGCCGCCAACATTTGGTGTTTCTTGATCTGCTGGGCTTTTTGATGTTTCATGTAACTTATATGTTAAGTTCGGATAAATTGCTTTTACTTCAGGTAAAGAAGCTAAAGCAGCAATTTGATCTCCTGGGATAGAAATAGAAAACCCAGAAAATAATGTACTGTATGTTTCTTTTATCGTTGCCTTCGGTGCTTTTTCTTTAATTTTCTTTGTTGTATCCTCTTGTGCCTTTTTTAGTTGCGCATGGTATGATTGCACATTGCTATTTTTTAGATCCGGAGCATGCTGAATGTTACTTTGTGAAGCGAGTGGAGCATGCTGTAATTCTACAATGACAGAAATTTCTTTTGATGTTTTTGTTTCAACATTTTGCGCGATTTTGTTTTCTCCCCATTGTTCAATATTCGCTTTTAACTGTGGACTAAATTGCTTCTCTTTTTGCAGTGACTCAGCATGGGCGCTTAAAGCTCCAAAACTCGAAAAGACGAGCGCCATACTTAATAGTGTAGATGTAGTTTTTTTCATTGAAACTCCCCCTAATAAAAAAGTGCCAATTTTCAGAAAATAAATATTGCATTTTTGTCGTTAATTATAGGAACGGATGTTGGCTAAACTATACATTCGACATAATTCATACCAATCCTCTTTGAATTGAAAATTTCTTGGAATTATGTCGAATGGATAAAATTTGCATATAGTAAGCGGAATATGAGGAATGCTAAAGGGGGAAATGGGGGTGCTATATGAAAAGGTTTATAGTAAGTGGAATCGTGATTCTGTGCCTTTTTTTCTGTTCAAGTTCTATTACTAGCGCAGAAAACAATGGAGTGAAAGTTGCCTTTATTCGTAATCATAATCTATGGATTAAATTCGGTGAAAAAGAAAAACAAATTACAAAAGGAGAGTACATAACAGGGCCGAAATGGTCACATAATGGAGAATGGCTTGCATATGCAAAAGGAAAGAAGCAAAATCATTTTGAACTGTATCGGCTGAAAGATGGAAAGAAAGTTACACCATCTCAATCAGAAGCATCGAATTATCAATGGTCACCAACAGAGAATATAATTGCATTTGTATTTGCACGTACATTAAATATATTTGATGTTGAAAAAAAGAAAGTAGATTTTGACAATGTAGCTAGTGGTGTAGGTGACTATGCATGGCATCCTGATGGTAAGAAGTTTCTTGTATCATCAGAAGCGTTCTTGCTTCCAACAGGATGGACAGGTGCTCAGTTATATGAAATACAAAAGGATGCAAATATGAATCCTCATAAGATGAAACATTTATATGCACTACCGAATGAGCATGATGACTTTTTAGCATTAGCTGGAAGTGGATTTAAGTGGTCGCCAGATCAAAAATGGATTTCGTTTTTGGCAGTACCAACAGCTTCTTTTTCAGCGGATAGTAATACACTTTGCTTAATTCGATCAGACGGCAGTCGTTTTGAAACAGTAGATCAAATGTTATTAAACACACAATGGTTCAAATGGGCGCCATCCAAAAATATATTAGCCTATATTGAAGGGAGCGGGAGAGTTGCCTTAGAGAATAAACATTTAAAAATAAAAGAATTGCCGGCTCTCCAGCAAAATACATTTACTCCAAAAGGCTATGTGGATTGGGATTTCACATGGAAGAACGATAATGTAATTATCGTTTCACGAGCAAAAGAAGCAGGGATAGAAACTCCGCCAGAAAAAAGACCACTACCATCTTTATATGAAGTAAATAGTATAAGCGATGAACAACATCAAATTACAAAGCCATCAAATAGCCAAGGCGATTATAATCCTATTTTTATTAAGACGAGCAACCAATTGTTATGGATCCGTTCAAATCGTAAGAAAGCTGATGTATGGCTTGCTCATAGCGATGGGAAATATGAAAAGAAGTGGATTGAAAATATAGATGTGCCAGAGTGGTATTATGAGAAATGGAATTGGGAAGATGTCGTTTCGGTTAAAGACGAGTAAAAAAACCTGCCTAAAATATAATTGTTAGGCAGGTTTTTCAATGTTATTTATGTGTTTTATTTGGCTTTTTTTTCGCAGGGTTTCCGTTCCCTTGGCGCTTTCTGTTTTGTTCATCTTTTGCTTGTTTTTCATGTAATGTATCTAAAAAATCATTTGAGTTACTCATTTTTATATCTCTCCTTTTTTCATTACGTCCTAGTTACTATAACCATTTAGGAGGATAATCATGAGATAAAAGTTAAGCGCTTAGTTTTCTTTGGTAGTATACGTAAAATAGTCCATATGTAATGAATAACATAATTAAAACTTGTAACTCTACATTTTCTTTTAAAATAGTTGCGACAGGAGCTGGTAAGTAAGGTGATGTATCGCTCATTCCTAAACCTAACCATTTGTTTAAGGGGTTAAAGATACAAAACATGAAAACACCAGACCAGCTTGCGATAATTGCCTTCTGCTTAATTTTTGTTTCCCGTTCATCATCTGTAATCCAAGGATTAGCAGTTTTATCGCTATTAAAAAAGCCATTTATGTATCCCCATATGATCATTCCGATAAAGAAGATAATCCATTTCATATTTGTAATCCTCCTCTTCTTGTAAAAAATATTTTACATATATAATTGTAATATTTTCCAAAAGTTGATATCAAACACTTTTTACATTCTGCTTTTTAAAATAGCAGGAGTAAAGAAAAAATTAGGGAAGAAATATGTGAGACTATTTCATAGTGAGAGGAAGAGGAGAATGAAACTTGTCTTTGTTCGGCATGGTGAAGGTGAGCATACGAAAGATTTACCATTAAGTTTACAAGCGGTGAATCCGCCATTGACGGGTGTGGGAAAGAAGCAGGCTAAATTACTTCAGTGCGATGTACCATTACAAGAAAAGGATATATTAATCGCTAGTCCTACACTTCGAACTTTACAAACTGCGGCAATATGGAGTGCGGAAGCTGCTTGTCAAAAAATTGTTCATCCATATATATCCCCGCGTATTTTCCCTTATCGGGAATCCGCCAAAACATTGCCGTGCGATCAATTGTTAGATCGAAAGGTAATAAAAAATTTATTTCCACATTTTTCATTAGAAGAAAGTACAAATGAATTGTTATGGAATGAGGGAGTCAATATTATCTCGGAGAAGGAATTTCAGCAAATAGTAGATGAATTTCTGCACTGGTGCTATCAGTTAAGAGCAGAAAAAGTTTGTATCGTTTCACATGATGGAACAATTACAGCGTATAGGCAATATTTACAGAAAGTCGCATTAACTAGAGCTGATTTTTTGAAAGAAACGGGTATATATGAAATGGACTTATAGGAGGGGGATTTGTAATGGAAGAGTTAGGGGGAAATGTGTACGACTTAAATGAGCAGAGAGTATACTTTGGTGTAGCGGAAATTAAGTAATATGCAAAATTGCATATTACACATATTGTGAATTTAGGGAGTTGAAACTAGTAGAATCCATTTTACATAAAGATACAAAATCACATGTTAAATCGATAGCTTATGTAGATGGAAATGTAGCACTTATGTTTACAATACGCTTATTTTACAGGCTTATTAACCATGACACAATGTTAGAAGAAGGTGTTCAAGAAGCGAGATTAATCGATGAGGAAACACATACATTTCGATTATATAAATAGTGTGAAACACATTTGTTCTATATTCGAATAAACGTGTTTCACATTTAACTCACATTTTTTTTACACTTTTTCAATGAAAATGATTATCACCTGTGGTATGATATGTTCAAGTTTTTACAGGTAATAAAAGTTACTATATATACGTTAGTATTTAATTTTTTGTATGTATGTCACGAATTATTCACAATTAACATTTTAAAAGTAAGTAACTAATGTTATTGTATTATCTGTAACTGACTTAATTACAACTTTAGGAGGAAGATATGATTATTCAATTTTTAAGAGAAAACAAAACAGTTTCTTTTGTATTAGCGATAATTCGAGTGTATCTTGGTTACACATGGGTAATGGCTGGAATCGGTAAACTACAAGGAAAAGGCTTCGATGCAACTGGTTATTTACAAGGTGCAATTGAAAAATCTAAAGGAGCACAACCGGCTGTTCAATCCTGGTGGGCATCATTCTTACAAGATTTTGCAATTCCAAACGTTGATTTATTTAATACACTTGTGACGTGGGGAGAAATTTTAGTCGGAATTGGTTTAATTGTGGGCTGTTTAACAAAAACAGCGGTCTTTTTCGGTCTTGTAATGAACTTTTCCTATATGTTTAGTGGGTCAATTGGTGTAAATCCTGAAATGGTTATCTTATCCATGTTCGTTCTTGTTTCTGGTATGAATGCTGGAAAACTTGGAATTGATGGCTTCGTTATACCGAAAGTATTAGGATCAAAAACTCAAAAACGCCAAAGACAAGCTGCTTAATATATGAAAACGGGTATCTCAAAATGAGATACCCGTTTATTTTTCAGCACTTATAGGATTTTTCTCGAAGAAATCTTTTACATACCCTACAAATTCTTGTGGCTCTTGACGAAATGGAGCATGATAACCTTTTTCAATAATATGGAAAGTGCTATTTTTTAAGAATTGATGATAAGTTTCTCCTTCTTTCCAAGAAACGCTACTATCATTTCTTCCCCATATAATTAAAGTTGGTTGCTTAATTTCATTTGCATTGATTTGAAGACGCCTAGGCCATAATTTCATTTTATTATAATGCTCTTCATCATTACGCTTGAATTTAACTTTGCTCTCATCATAATCTGCAATAGAAGAAACGGCACTTAAATCAGTCGACACCTTTGGTTTTGGTGAACCTTGTTTATTAACGAACGTATGAGGGCCGCCTGTAGCATCAGTTAAAATAAGGTGAGTAACCGCTTCAGGGTATAAATATGTTAAATTAAGAGAAATTTCTCCGCCCATCGAATGTCCCAGTATTGCGAATGAGTCATACCCTAGTTTTTTCATTAACTTATAATACAAATTTGCATGAGTTGGAAAAGAATAATAAAAATCCATCGGCTTAGAGGAACGTCCGAATCCTAAAGCATCAACAGAAATAATCGTATGATCTTTTGCTAAATCTGAGTAAATCTTTTGAAAACCATCGGATGATCCTCCAAATCCATGGATCATAAGTAAAGGTGGTTTTTCATCACCAATCTTTTTAAAGTAAATCGTTTGACCATCTATCTCTACCATTTTTTCCTCGGTAGCTAGTTTCGCTGTAATTGTATTTTTAACTTGTTTTACTTGTTCTACTGGCTTTTCTGCTGCACTACATCCTACTAATAGTGTAAGAGTAAGACAACCTACCATAAAATAGCTAAATCGCTTCAATTAGGTGTCCCCTTTCTAACATAACGCTGCATCTATCATAGCAAATAGCATATTACGATTTCCAGGAAGTTGATTGCCATTCTTTATCATAAGAGGTGAAAGGAGCGTTTCCTGGAAATCTGCTGTTTGAAGAAATTGGCGGAATATGAATTGTGAGTGCGGAACATCAATGCGTATCGTCCCACTCCACGATTTACAAATCATTTCTAATAACTGAATAGCGTCTTTTTCTTTTTTTGAAATAAGCGGAGTGATACATAGTACATCTCCTTTTTGTATGCATAAAGCAAAAGCATCTATTTGATTATCCCGTTCTATTTTAAAGGAGTAAGTTGCTCTCGATAGTAGCGATGAAAAAAGCTTAGAACGATATGCACCAGTCGCAGTTTGATCAAGAAAAATGAGAGATTGAAGATCGGCTTGCTGAATTTGTTTTATGGGAAAAGAATTTGTACTTATATGAGCCGCTTGTTTTTCGAAACGATGAATTGTTGTTATTGATTGAAATCCATAAGATTCATATAAGGATTCGCCAGCTTTTGTTGCAATGAGCGTAATAGGGAGCGATGGATGAGTTACTTTTAAGCTAGTGTTTAACAAAATACGGCCAATTCCTTTTCTTTGAAAATCAGGATGCACGATTAACATACCGATAGAAGAAAATCCAGGGGCAAACGAAAAGACCCCGCCCGCTGCAATAAGTTTATTCTCATGTACATAGCCAAAAATTGTGCCAATGGAAAGGTACATATGGAATTGCTCTTTCATAAAAATCTCATGCTGTAACCACCCGACTGATTTGCAAAGAGAGAGTAAATCTGGAATGGAAGATTCGTCTAGTTTTACTGTTTTCATAAAGTTCACCATATTTCTATTTAAATTAGAAAAAATAAGAATAATATTACGAAATGTAAAATAATAGGTTCGTATTAAAAAAATCCAACATGTTTATATTTTTCTTTGTAAAGGGAAGTATGTTTGATATGACAAGACAAACTTATACAAATTATAACTGAAATTTACATAAGTTAACAAAAAATTTACATATAACTCATTTTCTCTTAACAGTCTTCTATTAAATTTGATAGTGGGAAATGAATAACCTAATTAGGGGGACAAGACAGTGAAAAAGTTTGTAAAAAAAGCATGGCCATTTGCAGTTGTGGCGTCGTTAGCAGTTACTTCGGTAGCAACATGGAATTTTACGCGTTCTAGTGAGGTTAATGCGGATGAGAACGGAAACAATGCAAAAATTAAAAATGTCATTGTATTAATTGGGGATGGTATGGGGCCTTCATATATGACAGCTCATCGTTATATGAAAGATAATCCAAAAACATTTGAGATGGAATCTACAGAATTTGATAAGCATCTTGTAGGAACACAAAAAACATATCCAGAAGATGAACATGAAAATATTACAGACTCTGCATCGGCAGCTACTGCGATGTCAGCAGGTATAAAAACATATAATGCAGCTATTGCAGTAGATAATGATAAAGCTGAAGTGAAAACAGTATTGGAGCAAGCGAAAGAAAAAGGGAAGTCAACGGGACTCGTTGCAACGTCTGAAATTACGCATGCAACACCAGCTGCATTCGGTGCACATGATATTAGTCGTAAAAATATGGACGCAATTGCAAATGATTACTTTGATGAGAAAATTAAAGGTAAGCATAAAATAGATGTTATGCTTGGCGGCGGTGTGAATAACTTTGTTAGAAAAGACCGCAATCTTACAGAAGAATTTAAGAAGTCTGGTTATAGTTATGTAACAGATCGTAATCAATTATTAAATGATAAAAGCGATCAAGTTCTTGGTTTATTTGCACCAGGTGGTTTAGATAAAATGATTGACCGTACTGACAAAACACCTTCATTAGAAGAGATGACAAATACCGCGATTGAGCGCTTGAACAAAAATAAAAATGGTTTCTTCTTAATGGTCGAAGGTAGTCAAATTGATTGGGCTGGACATGATAATGATATTGTCGGTGCAATGAGTGAAATGGAAGACTTCGAAAAAGCGTTTAAAGCAGCAATTGAGTTTGCGAAAAGAGATAAGAACACATTAGTTGTTGCAACTGCAGACCATGCTACTGGCGGATTATCTTTAGGTGCGAATGGGGAGTATAACTTTAAAGTAGATCCGATTAAAGCTGCTAAACGTACGCCAGACTTTATGGCAAATGAGATTGTAAAAGGTGCAAATGTAGAAGAAACATTGAAAAAGTATATTGATCTACAATTAACACCAGAAGAAATTAAAGCTGTAAATGATATAGCTCCATCAAAAGATGTAACAAAGATTGATAATGCAATTGAAGATATCTTCAATAAGCGTTCGGTTACAGGTTGGACAACGGGTGGACATACAGGTGAAGATGTGAACGTATATGCATTCGGACCAGGTAAATACTTATTCTCTGGCGTTCAAGAAAATACAAATATAGCTAAACGTGTCTTTGACATCGTTGGCGGCGGCGACCCGAATAAAGGAAGACGCTAATTATAAATGAAAGTGAGGCGAAATGCCTCACTTTTCTTTTTAGGAGATGGAAAGATGAGAGTTTTTTTAGGGAAATTAAGATTCCTTCTAGTATTTGTATTATTGCTAGTTGGATGTCAATCTCAAGAGAATAATATAGAACAAAAATCTGCTGAGAAAACTGAGGAAAAGGTACATATAACGAAAGAAGAAGAGAAATCCATTCAAGATGTTATTGAGGCATTTGTACGGACGACGAATGAAAAAAATCTTGCTGAACATATGGAGTTATTTTCAAAGAAGATGCCTAGTGCTGAAGACTTAAAAACACAAAAGGAAGCGGCATTTCAAAAGGGAAATAAGAAAATAGAATTGGAACATATGAATATGAAAGCTCTTAAAGGTGGGCCTGTTATTGTTGAAACGGAGGAAAAAGAAGTAGATGGAGGGGTTACTCTTCAAAAGAAAATGCAGTATGCACTTGGAAAAGAAGACGAAGGGTGGAAGATTGAAGAGGTTCGTACGATAGAGAAGAAATAAAGTGAAACTTTAATCAGTGGGAGTCTTACTGCCCGCAAATAGCGGAATAAAAAAAGGTTCTCATAGGAGAGAACCTTTTTAAAGTGGTAATAAAATTTGATTTGAACATGCTTCAATGTCATCAATATCTTGACGGATTGTTGCCATCTTATTATCGAGATCTTCAGCTTTCATAGCAGCGTCATGTAGTTCATCCTTCAAATAATCAGGTATATTCCCTTCATATTTGTAGTAAAGTTTATGTTCTAAACTTGCCCAAAAGTCCATCGCAAGTGTACGTAATTGAATTTCTGCAAATACATCTTTCGTACCAGAATTTAGTAACAATGGATATTTAATAATCATATGCAAACTTTTATAGCCATTTCCTTTTGGATTGGAAATATAATCTTTTACTTCTACAATTTCCATGTCTCCACGATTTTCAATAACCCCTTTTAAATGGTAAATATCTTCTACAAAGCAACATGTAATACGGATGCCAATAATATCTTGTAATTGTGTTTGAGCATTTTCAACTGTTGGTGATAAATTTTTACGCTCAAGCTTCCTAATGATACTTTCGGGTTGTTTAAGTCTTGTTTTTATATGTTCAAACGGGTTGTAGTCTTCTAAAAATTGAGCTTCCCGGTTCATAATTTCAAATTTAGTTTTTAACTCTTCTAAAGCGAATGTATAAGGTAATACAAAAGCTTTCCAGTAGTTAACGGTTGATTGGTTATATTCCATTTATATACACACCTTTTCTTATTTACAAGTGAAGTTGTTACTATACTAAACACCAAATCATGTAGGCGCAAGCAGCAAATGATGAGATCATAAAGCGATATTTAGTTTTCATCTTTTCAACCCCTTTCAAATGAAATTATATATGAATAAACGTCATTGTTAGTAATTTCATTATGTACAATTCTTATAGTAATAGATTCATGTGAAATTCGTATGAACTAATTGTTTCAGTTTTTTGTCTTTTTGCTAATGACTTTTGGTTTTGTTTGTTATAATCACCTTAAATTGTAATAAAGGAGAGGGTATGATGAATCAAACAGATAATGAATGAATTCTTTAAAAAGCATTTACTGATGTTAAAATATAATAATTTAGTTGGCATTACGATTGATAAATCAACCAATGAATTAATTGGTTTTATAAAACTGACAGACGATAAAGAAGTAAAACAAATACTGTCTAGAGAGGAATGTTTACAAAGAAGCACTTCAATTTTTAGAACGAGTTATTCCAGATGTGACACAATATCTCCGTCTTTGGGAAGAACGTGAAGAAGCAGAAGATGGGATTGAAAGATTTACCTTTTCCGTATATGTGAATGGTATTCCAGCAGAGTATAACCAATTTAGGGTCAATATCAATACAGAAAATGGTGCTGTGATGCACTACTCAGGAGAATCTAGCAACTTTATAAAAGAAGTGCTCACATATGAAACAACACTAAAAGTAACAAAAGAAAAAGTGTTAGAAATATACAAAGAGGCCATCCGAGTTAAATTAGAATGGTGTATAGATAATGATGCAGAGGAAACGGTATATCAATTACTGTATAAACAAACGACGGGTGAAAATTATAAAGAGCCTTTCGAGTGTGGTCGAGAAATTCGTTATATTGATGCCCACACTGGGGAAAAGATTTGGAGTAAATAAGTCTTTAAATAGGGAAAAAGGTCTTCGAGAGAAGACCTTTTTTAGAAAGAACGATTATTCTTCGCATGTATCAATTTTGTATAACCACTTCTGTACACTGGCAGGTGGTCCTTCTGTTCTCCACTTTGTTGTACACATGCCGCAAGAACAGTGAACTTTTCCTTTTGCAAAAATACCGACAATTTCAGGAGTATATCCCCATGCGTGTTTTGCAATATTCATCTTTCGGCGCATTGTACGCTGACGTTGGTGTCTTGTATAAGCACGTGTTCTTTCGAATTTCATATTTGTAATCCCTCCTTGTAGTACAAGCAGCTTGCAAGAGCGTACAAGGAGTTCATCTCTTACAAGCTACTCTGGTACAAGAAGGTAATAAAATGTCTCACATTTTACCCTCCTATCTTTTGTTTAAGTATACGTAACGAAGCTTTATGCGACAAATATCATGCTTAAAAACATGTTGGAATGATATCGTACAGACACAAACAACCTCCTGCCCACATACACATAGTAAAGACCACTATTTTGGCGGAGGTGAAAGGTTTGAGTCTATTCGCCGCAATTGGATATATGGTTCGAGAAGTGTTTGTATTTGTTTCTTATGTGAAGAACAATGCGTTCCCGCAGCCGTTATCATCAGATGATGAGAGAAAGTACTTAGAGTTAATGGAGCAAGGTGATGCTCAAGCGAGAAATCTTTTAATTGAACATAATTTACGGCTTGTAGCTCATATTGTTAAGAAATTCGAAAACACTGGTGAAGATGCAGAAGATTTAATTTCAATTGGTACCATTGGGCTTATTAAAGCGATTGAAAGCTATTCAGCAGGGAAAGGAACTAAGCTTGCAACATATGCAGCGCGCTGTATCGAAAATGAAATTTTGATGCATTTACGTGTGCTGAAGAAAACGAAAAAAGACGTTTCACTTCATGATCCAATCGGGCAAGATAAAGAGGGTAATGAAATATCGCTTATTGATATATTAAAATCAGAATCTGAAGATGTAATTGATATGATTCAGCTTAGTATGGAGTTAGAAAAAATTAAAGAGTATATCGATATTTTAGACGAACGAGAGAAAGAAGTAATTGTGAAGCGTTTTGGACTTGGGCTTGATAAAGAGAAAACACAGAGGGAGATTGCGAAGGCACTTGGTATTTCAAGAAGCTACGTATCGCGAATTGAAAAGCGTGCTTTAATGAAAATGTTCCACGAATTTGTGCGGGCTGAGAAAGAGAAAAAAGCAAAAGAATAATGTATATTGTAGGCAGCTACACTTTAAAAGTGGCTGCTTTTCTTTCGGGAAAACGGAAAGAAAACGAGCTGCTCTCAGAAGAAATACATGTTCACTGTTGAAAATGGTGGGTTCTATCTGTAATATTAGAAGGTGCTAAACAATTTAAGAATAAAAATTATACTTAGTTTTTCTTCGTGTATAACGAGACGGCTCCATTCTATATGTGGGAATAAGAACCAATTTTACATATGATATAGAGAGAAAAGAAGGGGAAACTAAAGTTATAGGCTGATTAGGAGGTTTCGTAATTTGCGACGGACATTATATCGACTTATGATCGAACTTACAAATGGTCGTTTTACTTCTTATATATTACGTAAATTTGCACAATCTCGTTTGAGCTCTATCATTATTCCATCATATGCGAAAGTTTTTCAAATTAATCAAGATGAGATGGAAAAGGGTTTGAAGGAATATCGAACATTGCATGATTTATTTACACGTAGGCTAAAAGAAGGAAAGCGTAGTATTGATACTGATGCATCGAGTATCGTTAGTCCTGTTGATGGTGTTTTTGCTGATCAAGGTCCTATTGAGGATACAAAAACATTCGATATAAAAGGAAAGCGTTATTCAATTGTGGATATGCTAGGTAATGAAGAGCGTGCAAAGCGATATGCAGGCGGTACATATATGGTAATTTATTTGAGTCCAAGTCATTATCATCGTATTCATAGTCCGCTCTCTGGGTCTGTGACTGAAAGATTTGTACTCGGCAGAAAATCATATCCGGTAAATGCAGCGGGTATGGAGTATGGGAAAGAACCATTGTCAAAAAATTATCGCTCTGTTACAGAAGTAAATAGTGAAGGCGAACATATGGCGCTTGTAAAAGTAGGTGCTATGTTTGTTAATAGTATCGAGCTCCTTCATGAAAGAAGTACTGTTCAAAAAGGTGAAGAGATGGCATACTTTACATTTGGCTCAACAGTTGTTTTATTATTTGAAAAAGATATGATTGAAGCAGTGCAGGAATTGACAAGTGGGCAAGAGCTGCGTCTTGGTGAAAAAATTGCAACCCGAGTATCTCATAAGTAAAGAAAAGATTTTATAATATACTTATGAAGCTCTAATTAAGAAATGTGGACAAAGATGCTTGATGAAGAAATCCCCTAGATGGGAGTACTTGTTTATTCGAGAGCCATCGCAGGATGGCTCTTTTTACAGGTCAATCAGCAATCTATATGTACTCAAGAAGATTTGACGAGCTTGTCCTCTAACGAGCGTCTAATAATTTCTTGTTTTATAAGTAAAATGAAGTCGGGATTTAATTTTAGTTCTTTTGCTTTATAATAAGACTCAGTGAGTAAATCAGTAGATAACTGTTCCATATGTTTTGTTTTCAAGGTGAGTCACCTCCTAATAATATAAGGATTGATTCGTTGTTGCATTTAATGTACCAAAAAAATATGACAGTCACAAACAAGAGGTTATCCACATACCTCAGTGGATAAAATGTGTATAGAATGTTAGTAAATTCCGAATTGACTGAAAAATTAATGTGGAAAGTGTGTACAAGTTTATCCACAGGTTATCTATCGAAAAATGCTGTCGAAAAATTTTATGAAAAATCCTCAAAGAGGTGAAAGAAATTGAAGTTATTTTTACCAAATGAATATGTGAAAAATGTATATCATGTTCAAGCAGAAGATTTGAAAAAACGTGGAATTAAAGGAGTTATCACTGATTTAGATAACACTTTAATTGAATGGGATCGTCCAAACGCAACACCACAGCTTGAAGAGTGGTTTTTGAAAATGAAAGAAAATGATATTCAAGTAACGGTCGTTTCAAATAATAACGAGCAACGCGTTAAAGAATTCGCTGATCCATTAGGTATTCCGTTTATTCATAGTGCGCGCAAACCGTTTGTTCGCGCATTTAAGCGTGCGATACACGAGATGCACCTGCAGCCAGATGAAGTTGTAGTAATTGGAGATCAGTTACTAACGGATGTGCTCGGTGGGAATCGTGTGGGACTTCATACAATTTTAGTTGTACCGGTAGCGCAAACGGACGGATTGGTGACACGCTTTAATCGAAAAATTGAACGAAGAATTATGAGAAACATGAAGAAAAAAGGCTTAATTAACTGGGAGGAATAAAGTTTGACTGAAACAATTAAATGTATTGGTTGCGGTGTAGAAATTCAAACAGAAAATAAAAATGAAGTAGGATACGCTCCTGTATCATCTTTAGAAAAAGAACAAGTAATTTGCCAACGTTGTTTTCGTTTGAAACATTATAACGAAATTCAAGATGTATCTTTAACAGATGATGATTTCCTTCGTATTTTGAACGGAATTGGACAATCAGACGCACTAGTGGTTAAAATCGTAGATATTTTCGATTTCAATGGTAGCTGGTTACCGGGCTTACATCGTTTTGTAGGGAACAATAAAGTATTACTTGTAGGGAATAAGGCTGACTTAATTCCAAAGTCAGTTAAGCATGATAAAGTAAAACATTGGATGCGCTATAGTGCAAAGCAACTTGGTTTAAAACCAGAAGATGTCTTTTTGATTAGTGCAGCTAAAGGACAAGGAATCACTGAACTTGCTGATGCAATTGAGCATTACCGCGAAGGTAAAGATGTTTATGTTGTTGGATGTACGAATGTTGGTAAATCAACATTTATTAATCGTATGATTAAAGAGTTTAGTGATGAGACTGAGAATGTAATTACAACATCACATTTCCCAGGAACAACGCTTGATTTAATTGATATCCCATTAGACGAAACATCATCTTTATACGATACACCAGGTATTATTAATCATCATCAAATGGCGCATTATGTTGGGAAACAAAGCTTAAAGCTTATTACACCGACTACAGAAGTTAAGCCAATGGTATTCCAATTAAATGAAGAACAAACATTATTCTTTGGTGGATTAGCACGATTTGATTATGTAAGTGGAGGCCGTCGTGCATTTACTTGTCATTTCTCAAACCGTTTAACAATCCATCGTACAAAGCTTGAAAAGGCTGATGAATTGTACGAAAGACACGCTGGAGAATTATTGAATCCACCGACACCAGAAGAATTAGAAAATATGCCTGAGTTTGTGAAATATGAATTTAATATTCGTGAGCCAAAAACGGATGTTGTATTCTCTGGATTGGGCTGGGTTACTGTAAATGAATCAGGAGCGAAAATTGTTGCTCATGTACCAAAGGGAGTAAGTGTTTCATTACGTAAATCTTTAATTTAATATGGAGAGGGATTTATGAAACAATTATATGGTGTAATCGGAAATCCAATTGGACATTCATTATCACCCGTTATGCATAACGATGCATTTGAACACTTGAATATGGATGCCCATTATCATGCGTTTCTTGTAGAAGAAGAAGCGCTAGGGGAAGCAGTAAAAGGTTTGAAAGCATTAGGTATTTCAGGATTTAATGTAACGACTCCACATAAAGTTGCAATTATGGAGCACTTGGATGAGGTTGCCCCGTTAGCAAGGCAAATCGGTGCGGTAAATACAGTAGTTCATCGAGATGGAAAATTGATTGGGTATAATACAGATGGAATTGGTTTTGTTCGTGCCCTGCAGTCAATTAGTGAAGATCCACTTCAAGAGAAACGTATTTTATTAATCGGTGCAGGTGGTGCTAGCCGAGCTATTTACTTCTCGCTTGCAGATGTAGGCGTGAAAGAAATTGATATTGCTAATCGTACGAGAGATAAGGCGGAAAATCTTATCGCTGGGTGCATGGCAAATGTTAATTCACATGCTCTATCGTTAGAATGTGCAGCGGAAAATCAAGGGGAATATGATATTATCATCCAAACAACAACGATAGGTATGCATCCACATGTTGCGTATACGCCGCTCGAAATTCGTTCATTGAAACAAGGAACGATTGTTTCTGATATTATTTATAATCCATTTGAGACGAAAATTTTAGGCGATGCGAAAGAACAAGGTGCAATAATTCAAAATGGAATCGATATGTTCGTTTATCAAGGTGCACTTGCATTTGAAATGTGGACAGGGTGTGTGCCGAATATTGATAGAATGAAACAATTAGTAATGAGAGAGCTTGGAGGCTAATTATATGTTAACAGGAAAACAAAAAAGATTTTTACGTGCAAAGGCACATCATTTAACACCGATTTTTCAAGTTGGAAAAGGTGGCGTGAATGAAAATATGGTGAAACAAATTGGAGAAGCATTAGAAGTTCGTGAACTATTTAAAGTGAGCGTATTACAAAACTGTGAATTTGATCGTAGTGAAGTTGCAGAAGAGCTTGCACAAGGTGCACGAGCTGAAATCGTTCAAGTAATCGGAAGCACAATTGTTTTATACAAAGAATCAAGAGAAAATAAGCAGATTAAGCTTCCTCGATAAAAGATATACGTGAGTTATTTCGTAGTGGACGCTTGATATGTAGAAAGCGAAACCAATTGAACTTTTATTAACAGTGGGCTCTCTTCGAATATGTATGGGGAGAGTTGCTGTATGTAAAAGGAAGGAGCGTTTCTTTTGAGAAAAATTGGCATTATTGGTGGCACGTTTGATCCGCCTCATAATGGGCATTTGTTAATTGCAAATGAAGTGCATCATGCTTTAGGGTTGGAAGAGGTATGGTTTTTGCCGAATCAGATTCCACCGCACAAGCAAGGACGTAACATTACGAGTGTGAAAAATCGATTAAACATGCTGCAAATAGCGACTGAGGAAGAAGCATACTTTTCAATTTGTTTAGAAGAGCTAGACAGAGAAGGCCCATCTTATACGTACGACACTATGGTACAATTAACGGAGAAGTATCCGGATGTGCAGTTTCACTTTATTATTGGCGGAGACATGGTTGAGTATTTGCCGAAGTGGTATAACATTGAAAAGTTACTTAAGCTTGTGACTTTCGTTGGAGTTGCAAGACCAGGTTACACATTACATACGCCTTATGATATCGTAAAAGTGGAAATTCCGGAGTTTGCAGTTTCTTCTTCTCTGTTACGTGAGAGATATATGACGAAGAAAACGTGCAAATATTTACTCCCCGAAAAAGTACAGGTATATATCGAGAGGAATGGGTTGTATGAATCGTGAGGAAGCACTTAGTATTGTCAAACAACAAATGCATGAAAAACGTTATATACACACGGTTGGTGTAATGGAAACAGCGATTGAACTTGCCCGGTTATATGGTGTAGATGAGAAAAAGGCAGAGACGGCTGCTATATTTCACGATTATGCAAAATGTAGAGCGATTCCAGAAATGGAAGAGATTATTAAGAGAGAAGCTTTGCCAAAGGATCTACTGCACTATAATAAAGAGTTATGGCATGCACCTGTTGGGGCATACTTAGTAGAAAAAGAAGTAGGCATTACTGATCTTGAAATTCTACAAGCTATTACATATCATACAAGTGGTCATGAAAAAATGACAATGTTAGATAAAGTTATTTATGTAGCAGATTACATTGAACCCGGACGTAAGTTTCCTGGTGTGGAAGAAGCGAGGAAACTCGCATATAAAGATATAAATCAAGCTTTACTGTTTGCTTTAAAGCGAACAATTCAATTTTTAATGGAAAAAGATCAAACGATTTATCCATTAACATTCCAAACATACAATGCAGTTATCAAGGAGGAAATTAATAAATGAAAGATAAAGAGTTATTAGTATTAGCGGCAAAAGCAGCTGATGATAAGAGAGCAGAAGATATGGTTGTACTAAATATGCAAGGTATTTCACCGATTGCAGACTATTTTATTATTTGTCACGGGAATTCAGACAAGCAAGTACAAGCAATTGCACGTGAAATTAAAGCGAAGGCACATGAGTTCGAAATTAACGTACAACGTATGGAAGGTTTTGATGAAGCGCGTTGGGTTTTAGTAGACCTTGGTGATGTGGTTGCTCATGTATTCCATAAAGATGAGCGTAATCACTATAATTTAGAGCGTCTATGGGGCGATGTGCCGCGTGAAGATATTGCAGATGAGCTAGATCAATGAAATACGAACAATTTGCTTTGCTGTATGACGAACTGATGAATGATGTCCCTTATGATAAATGGGTGGAATTCACAGAGGAAAGTTTGCAACAGGCATCTATGAAAGAGGCAAAAATTCTTGACGTAGCATGTGGAACTGGTAACGTAACACTTCCGCTTGTACGAAAAGGTTATGATTTAATTGGTGTAGATCTTTCGGAAGAAATGTTAACTGTCGCACAGCAAAAATTGGGGGGAGAAGGTTATTTTATTCCTTTTTACCAACAAGACATGAGAGAGCTCGATGTTCCTGGTGAATTTGATTGTGTGACAATCTTTTGTGACTCATTAAATTATGTATTGCAAGAAGATGGAGTGCAAGAAACATTTAGAAGAGTTTTCCACCATTTACGTCAGGATGGCTTGTTTTTATTCGATGTACACTCTTTATATAAAATACATCACGTATTTCAAAATGAAACATATACAGTGAATGGCGAAGAAATATCACTTATTTGGAACTGCTTCCCTGGAGAAGAATCAGATAGTGTGGAACATGATTTGACATTCTTTGTACAAGATTCAGAAGAAGACGTGTACCATCGTTTTGACGAATGTCACGTGCAGCGTGCATATTCGGTTGAAGTGTTAACAAAATGGCTTGAAGAAGCTGGGTTTACAGTACTTCGCGTCACAGGTGACTTTGAACGAATTGAAGTGACAGAACAAACAGAGCGCATCTTTTTTATGGCGAAGAAGAATGGATAAAACAAAAGCAACCGATAAGGTTGCTTTTGTTTTATAGAAAAGATGTAGTTTTAGTTCTAGAAAAATAAAAAGATGATATGTGTAAAGTGTAAAAATGCTAGTTTTAGTGAAAATATAGCATGAAAAAGATAAGTATTAATAAAAAGGGTTTGGGATTATGATGGCGTATTTATTATGTGTGTTCATTGAATTGCTGCTCAACGCATTTTAAATCTTCATCAAATTTCTCATGTGTCCGTTCGATTAATTTATGAAACATATCCCCAACGTGCTCTTCTAAAATACGAATACCTTCTCCTGTAACACCGCCTTTAACGCATACCTTTTCTTGTAAAGTAGGTAATGTAAAAATTTCTTTTTCAAGTAATTTCCCCATTCCAATGACCATTTCACTTACTAAAGTAGTGGCTTCTTCGTGTGTAATATTTGTTTTATCTACAGCAGCGTTAATGAAACATTGTAATAAATAACTAAAAAAAGCAGGGCCACAGCTTGCTATATCAGATGAAACGCGCGTTATATCTTCTTCTATAACAAGGGGAGTAGAAATGTTTTTGAATAGACGAAGTAGTTTTTGTTGCCATTCTTCAGAGCAGTTATTTCCAAATGTAAATAGTGATGCGCCGGATAAGGCGCGGTTTGTGATGCTTGGAATGATACGAGCGACGTGGCAAGGTATAAGTGTTTCTAATTGTGATGGAGATATGGGGCTTGTGATAGAAACTAAGCAATTTTCGTCTGAAAAATGGTCAGCGTATTTTTGTAGAATAGGGTATATATCTATTGGTTTTACGCAAATGAAAATAAGCTGGGATTGTTCGATTACCTCTTGGATTGTTTTGGCTACATGAACAGAAGGGTATTTTTCTTTTATATGATATGCTTTGGCAGGCGTCCGATTAATAATAGTAAGGCACGAAGGTTTGACAGCACGGGTTTCTAAAAATGCATCGATTAGTATATTCCCCATGTTCCCTGTCCCTATAATTCCTATGTTCAATGTTTCATCCCTCCTTCGTAACAGCTTTCTCCTAAACAATATGAATGATGTTATAAATTTATGATTAGAGGTGTAAAATGATGTGGGATTTTCCGAAAAAATGGTTGGGATTAGTGGTTATTATTGGCACTTTGATTTTTCTTTTTTTCTGGAAAACGAATCAGCAAACGGAGCAATCGCTCATTACAACGGAGGTTCAAGCGAAAGATGTGGAGAAAAAAAGTAAACCGAAAGTATTGGATACAAAAGAACAGAAAAAAATAATTATAATTGATGTGAAAGGGGCGGTTGTAAGAGAAGGTGTGTATGAAATGAAAGAGGGGGACCGAGCGAAGGATGCCGTTGAAAAGGCGGGTGGTTTTTTACTAGAAGCAGATGTGAAGAAGGTGAATTTAGCGCAAATTGTACAAGACCAAATGATCCTTTATGTACCGAATAAAAATGAGCAAGTACAAGAGGTGGCCGCTTTTTCAAAGGGCGAGACAAAGATTCAAATAAACGCAGCTTCTAAAGAACAACTTGAAAAAATTACAGGCATTGGTTCTCGGAAGGCAGAAAGTATTTTGAAATACCGAGAAGAACACGGTCCGTTTCAGAAAATAGAAGATTTATTAGAAATTGATGGGATTGGTGCGAAGTCTTTAGAGAAAATAAAAGATCAAATTATTATTCCGTAAAAGATTGACGAAGTTTTTCTTTTTTCGCTACACTACAAGTAGACAAAAAAGAAGGTGAAAAATATGGAACGAATTTCATGGGATCAATATTTTATGACGCAAAGCCATCTACTATCTTTACGTAGTACATGTACAAGGCTTGCAGTAGGAGCGACAATCGTTCGTGATAAACGAATTATTGCTGGTGGATATAACGGTTCAATTAAAGGTGGTGTACATTGTATAGACGATGGTTGTTATGTCATTGATAATCATTGTGTTCGTACAATTCATGCGGAAATGAATGCTTTATTGCAATGTGCGAAGTTTGGTGCGAAAACAGAGGAAGCGGAAATTTATGTCACACATTTTCCTTGTTTGCAGTGCTGTAAGGCGATTATTCAAAGTGGTGTTACAGCAGTTTATTATGCACAGGATTATAAAAATCATCCGTATGCCATAGAGTTATTTGAACAAGCGAGTGTAACAGTAAAGCACGTTCCGCTAGAATATGATATTACATCGCTAGAGGAACAAGAGCGTCATTTGCAGCTAAAGGAACTATTTGCATCCTTAGAAAAAGATAATTTATCAATGGAAGAATTACAGCATGTATTCACTAGAGCGAAAATGATGCTATAAGGAGTGAGTATGAGTTGAATGGACAATGGGGCTATGTTGCAATCTCGTTTATAATTGGGATTGCAATTACCTTTTCCACATCGCATTTGTTGACTGCTTGTTGTTACGTTTGTTACGTTTTATTTTGTTTATATCGTACTTCGCGTAAAACCTTCATTTTTTGTATAATAGCGTGTTTTAGCGGCGCTATGTACACCACGTATGTTCAGAGTCTAAATAAGCCGCTAGGGGAGTCCTACGAAGTTACACGAGGGGTCGTGCAAAATACACCTCTAATTAATGGGGATCGTCTCTCTTTTCAAATTGAGGATCAGAATAAAAACTTAGTGCAGTTAAATTATAAAATACAATCTGCTTCGGAAAAGAAGCAGTTGCAACAATTACATGCAGGTATATCGTGTACATTTAAAGGGGAGGTGAAAGAACCGCAAACTGCCCGGAATTTCCATGTTTTTGATTATCGTAATTATTTATATCAGCAAAAAATACATTTTATATTTGATGTGACATACATTTCTGAATGTCAAAAAACATCATTGTCACTCGTGCAATGGATTTTCCTCCTCAGGCAACAAACAATCTCGAAAGTTACAGAAATGTTCCCGGAACAATCAGGTGCATTTATGAACGCATTATTATTTGGAGATCGACAACAAATGACGTTTGAAGTAGAAGAGCAATATCAACAATTTGGTCTTATACATTTGTTGGCAATTTCAGGATCGCATATCGTATTATTAATGGTTATAATGTATTTTGTTTTACTAAGAAGTGGTGTGACGAAAGAGACAGCAACAGTATGCCTTATAGTTTGCATTCCTCTATATATGATCGTAGCTGGGGCGTCGCCATCTGTTGTGAGGGCTTCTATAACAGGAGTTTTATTGTTGGTAGCTTTCATGTGCTCTATTCGCTTATCTAGTCTAGACGCCTTAAGTATAACAGCTATATGTATGCTTATATACGATCCGTATCTTATTTTCAACATTGGATTTCAATTCTCATTTGTAGGTAGTTTTGCTTTACTACTATCTGCGCCGATATTATTAGGGCGTAGTAATGGAGTAGTTCGAAATTCTATTTACATTTCTATAATTTCACAGCTCGCTAGTACCCCCATCTTGTTATATCATTTTGGTTATTTTTCTCCTTATAGCATTTTCCTCAATCTTATATATGTTCCTTTTCTATCCATTATTGTATTGCCGTGTAGCATTATTATTCTTATATGTATGCCGGTTATTCCATTTTTCGCAAAAGGAATTGCATATGTACTTTCATTATGTTTAACCATTTCTAATGACTTTCTAAGTTACTGTGAAAGTTTCCCTTTCATCCGACTTACTTTTGGTCAAACTCCTTTATTTCTTGTGGCTATATATTGTTTTAGTATCGTTAGTATATTTGTGATTTGGGAAAGAGTAATAACGAAAAAAATCTTGTGCATAGTTGTGGGTGTATTTCTTTTTATTAGTACTTGTCATTATGTATATCCATATTTTCGCGAAAGTGGGAGTGTTACATTTCTTGATGTTGGACAGGGAGATGCAATATTAATTCGTCTTCCGTACGATAAAGAGGTTTATCTTATTGATACAGGAGGAGCCCTTCCTTTCAAGAAGGAAGCGTGGCAACAGAAAAAGCATGAATTTTCTGTTGGGCATGATATTCTTGTTCCTTTTTTACAAAAAGAAGGTATAAAAACGATTGATAAATTAATTGTAACGCATGGAGATGCGGATCATATAGGTGCTGCGCTGGATTTGCTGTCATCTATTATTGTAAAAGAAGTTGTATTTGGGAGAAAGGAACAAGATGCTGTATTGGAAAAAGTGGTGAAGAAAAAGGCGTTAGAAAAGAGCATGAAGATAAGTGTAGTAGGAGAAGGGGAAGGTTGGAGGGTAAATGAAGCGGAATTTTTCATATTAGCTCCAAAGGGGAAAGAAAAGGGAGAAAATGACTCTTCGATTGTACTATGGGCCAGACTAGGGGGACTAACATGGCTATTTACGGGTGATTTAGAAGAAGAAGGGGAAAAGTTTATAGTATCGACATATCCTGATTTGCGGGCTAATATTTTAAAAGTTGCTCACCATGGGAGTAAAACATCGTCTACAGATCCTTTTTTAAGCCTTGTACAGCCTAGTGTAGCGATTATTTCTGTGGGAGAGCGTAATAGGTATGGGCACCCGCATAAGGAAGTTATAGAGCGTTTTAAGAAGATGGGTATTGATATATGGCGTACGGATAAGCAAGGGGCTATTTCCTATGTTTTTAATGGAGAAAAAGGAACCTTTCAAAGTAAAATCACATATGATGAAACACATAGAAGATGAAAAAAGAAGACTGCCGTTAAGCAGCAGCCTTTAAGAACCGATGAATTTAATAACAGTTGCAATAATGAAAAGTGTTGCGAAAAAACCAAATGAGACGATAAATCCTACCCCTGAATCAATAGCGTCATTGCGTTTACTTTGAACGTTTTGTTCAAAATCATTCATTTAGAATCCCTCCCCAACATTCCATTTTAGTATAAAATATTGTCAGAAAAAAATCTACAATTTCCATGTGAAGCGAAATAGAGTATTTGTACACTTCTTCTAGTTAGCTAAGTAGCGTGAATTTTTCATTTCCAATCATGTTAACAGTTGGCACTTATACTAAGATTATTATTGTAAATAATAAAGGGAAGGTGATTACCGCACACCAATAAGAAATCCGGGGCTTATTGCGTGGCGTTTTATATAAATAAAGGGGCGGGTTATAAAGCCTGTCCCTTTGTACTTGTAAAACAAAAGCTAGGGCATTAGTATAAATATATATTGCCAAGTTAGGGAGTAGGAAAAAATATGAGTGATATACATAAGAAGATTAAAAAGAAACAGTTCGCTCCGTTGTATGTACTGTATGGAACGGAAGCCTATTTTATAAATGAAACGATAAAGCTTATTACAACGGAAGCGCTTGAAGAGGAAGATCGAGAGTTTAATGTTGTGACATACGATTTGGAAGAAGTGTATTTAGAAGATGTAGTTGAGGATGCGCATACGCTTCCTTTTTTTGGAGAGCGTAAAGTTATATTAATAAAATCACCATTATTTTTAACGGCACAAAAAGAAAAATTAGAACAAAATATAAAAATTTTAGAAGAATATATTGGGGAGCCATCTCCTTTTTCTATTCTTGTTTTTGTTGCGCCTTATGAAAAATTAGACGAACGAAAAAAAATTACAAAACTATTAAAGAAAACAGCGGATGTAATAGAAGCAAATGCGATGCAAGTGCAGGATGTTCAGAAGTGGATTGTTTCTCGTGCGGATGAGGTGCATGTGCATATTGATAATGCAGCTGTTAGTTTGTTGTTAGAGCTTGTGGGAAGTAATGTAACAATGTTAGCGAAGGAAATGGACAAGTTAACGTTATACGTCGGTATGGGCGGAGAAATTACGCCAAAACTTGTCACGGAACTTGTGCCGAAATCTGTTGAGCAAAATGTGTTTGCTTTAACAGAAAAAGTGGTGAAAAAAGATATCGCTGGTGCGATGCAAATTTTAGACGGATTATTTACACAGCAGGAAGAACCAATTAAACTGCTCGCGTTATTAGTAAGTCAATTCCGCTTGCTCCATCAAGTGAAAGAATTACAACAGCGTGGTTACGGACAAAATCAAATTGCTTCCCATATTGGTGTGCACCCGTACCGGGTAAAGTTGGCGATGAATCAAACAAAGTTTTTCTCTTTTGAAGAATTAAAAAAAGTTATTATAGAATTAGCGGAAGCTGATTATAGTATGAAGACTGGAAAGATGGATAAGAAACTTGTGCTTGAGTTTTTCTTAATGCGGTTAAATCATATGTAGTAACACAAAAAAGTTCACGTACTAAATACGTGAACTTTTTTGTGTATATAAAAAACGATCCGAATGGATCGTTTTTTAAACGCCTTACGCGTTTACTTGTTTCGCTAAGCGAGATTTTTGACGAGCTGCAGCGTTTTGGTGGATAAGACCTTTACGAGCTGCTTTGTCAAGTTTTTTAGAAGCAGTTTTGAAAGCTTCTTTAGCATTTTCAAGATCGTTATTAGTAACTAAAGTTTCTACAGTTTTAACAGCAGTACGCATGTCAGACTTGATAGAAGCGTTATGTGAACGACGCTCTTCGCTAAGTTTAGCGCGTTTGATAGCAGATTTGATGTTTGCCATACTTTTCACCTCCCTGGTGCAATCGAATGACTCGATTCTTACATAGAACAAGTGATATTTTATCAAACGGTGAAGAGAATTGCAATAGTATATCAATGAAATTTCACGTAAAGGAAAGAATGACCTAATATAACTTGGGGAAATCTAACGATATTTACTATGAATTACGGAGGAGATACGATGAAAGAACCATTAGATTTAAGTAAATATAGTGTTAGAACTGACCTTGCTGTAGAGGCGCACCAAATGCTGCAAGAGCGCCAAGAAGAACAAAAAGGGATACAGGGAGTTATTGTAAAAGAGAGGGAAGAAGAGGGCGTTACAATTACAAAAGTAACTATTGATGAAATTGCATCTGAGTCGATGGGGAAAAAACCTGGGAATTATTTAACTCTTGAGGTGCAAGGTATACGACAACAAGATACGGAACTTCAGCAAAAAGTAGAGCGTATTTTTGCAAAAGAATTTTCTTATTTCTTAGAAGAGGTTGGTGTTTCAAAAGAAGCGAGTTGTTTAATCGTCGGGCTTGGGAATTGGAATGTAACGCCGGATGCACTCGGACCGATAGTTGTAGAGAACGTACTGGTGACGAGACATTTGTTTAAATTGCAGCCTGAAAGTGTGGAAGAGGGTTTTAGACCTGTTAGTGCCATTCGTCCAGGGGTAATGGGGATTACAGGAATCGAAACGAGCGATGTCATTTACGGAATTATTGAAAAGACAAAACCAGACTTTGTCATCGCAATTGATGCATTAGCTGCGCGTTCTATTGAACGAGTAAATAGTACGATACAAATTTCTGATACAGGAATTCATCCAGGATCTGGTGTTGGGAATAAGCGTAAGGAACTAAGTAAAGAAACATTAGGTATTCCTGTTATCGCAATTGGTGTGCCAACTGTGGTAGATGCCGTTTCGATTACGAGTGATACAATTGATTTTATTTTGAAACATTTTGGCCGGGAACTGAAAGAAGGAAACAAACCATCACGCTCTTTATTACCAGCTGGTTTTACATTTGGAGAAAAGAAAAAATTAACAGAAGAAGATATGCCAGATGAAAAGAGTCGAAATATGTTTTTAGGGGCTATTGGTACGTTGGAAGAAGAAGAAAAGAGAAAGTTGATTTATGAAGTGTTATCTCCTCTTGGTCATAATTTAATGGTAACCCCAAAAGAAGTAGATGCGTTTATTGAGGATATGGCAAATGTAATAGCAAGTGGTTTAAATGCAGCACTGCATCATCAGATTGATCAAGATAACACAGGGGCCTATACACATTGATGGAAAGAGGCAGAAATAGTTTGAGTCGATTTACGCTGTTATGTATATGCGGTACAGTCTTATGCTTGCTTATGATGATAGCTGGAGTGGCGCTCGCTAATCATGGTCTGAAAAGTATGAAGGGGTATCGTCAGCTGTCATATGAACAAATTGCTCATATGACAGGAACAGAAGGCGCTGGGGCTGAATCAGAAATTTCGAGAGATACGTTTTCGGCTATTGAAAAACAAAAACAGTTAGAAAGCTTAAGAAGTTTTAATGTTGTAGAAGGTATCGGTATGGCGATAGCAAGTGTTGCTCGTGATATGACAAAGTTTGGGACGGATATAGTGGTTGGGGCAATAAAAGGGATTTTTAGTTAAGGATAGCAGGAAGGACGGTTGTCTTATTGGTTTGTAAGAGAGTCGTCCTTTAATTTGAAAAAGGTTTGTCTCTTATGGTTTGTTCGCATAAGATATAGATAGAGTGATTTGTATTGTAAGCAGCACGAGTTTTCATTGAATCTTTGCTGCTCTATTGATATAATCAGTGCTAGTGTATATTGGCGAGACTATTAGGAGTTGAGAACATAGATGAATAAAGAAGAAAGAGCAAAAAGACAGTCCAAAATTCGTAACTTCTCCATCATTGCTCACATTGACCACGGGAAATCAACGTTGGCAGACCGTATTTTGGAGAAAACAAACGCGTTGGCACAGCGCGAAATGAAGGCGCAATTGCTTGACTCTATGGAGTTGGAGCGTGAGCGTGGTATTACAATTAAATTAAATGCAGTACAACTAACGTATAAAGCGAAAGACGGTGAAGAGTATATTCTTCACTTAATCGATACTCCAGGACACGTCGACTTTACGTACGAAGTATCTCGTAGTTTAGCGGCTTGTGAAGGTGCAATTCTTGTTGTGGATGCAGCGCAAGGAATTGAGGCGCAAACATTAGCGAACGTATATTTAGCGCTTGATAATAATTTGGAAATTTTACCAGTTATTAATAAAATCGACTTACCAAGTGCAGACCCAGAACGCGTACGTCAAGAGGTAGAAGATGTAATTGGTTTAGATGCATCGGAAGCTGTACTTGCTTCAGCGAAAGCTGGCATTGGTATTGAAGATATTTTAGAACAAATCGTTGAAAAGGTACCAGCTCCAACAGGTGATTCAGAAGAGCCGTTACAATGTATGATTTTCGATTCTTTATATGATCCGTACCGTGGTGTAATTGCATATATCCGTGTTGTAAATGGAACGGTAAAAGTTGGCGATAAAGTACGTATGATGGCAACTGGAAAAGAATTTGAAGTAACAGAAGTAGGTGTGTTTACACCGAAAACAACGCAACGTGACGAGTTAACAGTAGGTGATGTAGGTTTCTTAGCAGCATCTATTAAAAACGTAGGCGATACACGCGTAGGTGATACGATTACACATGCGAAACGTCAGGCTGTAGAGCCGTTAAAAGGGTATCGTAAATTAAATCCAATGGTATTCTGTGGTTTATATCCAATCGATTCTGCACGTTATAACGACTTACGTGATGCGTTAGAAAAACTAGAATTGAATGATTCTGCTCTTGAATTTGAGCCTGAAACATCTCAAGCTTTAGGTTTTGGTTTCCGTTGTGGTTTCTTAGGGCTGCTTCACATGGAGATTATTCAAGAACGTATTGAACGTGAATTCAAGATTGACTTAATTACAACAGCGCCAAGCGTTATTTATAAAGTGTATTTAACAAACGGTGAAGATCTTATTGTTGATAATCCATCTAATATGCCAGATCCACAGGCTATCGATCGTGTAGAAGAGCCGTTTGTGAAGGCTGCAATTATGGTTCCGAATGACTATGTTGGAGCTGTAATGGAAATTTGCCAAGGGAAACGTGGAACGTTTATTGATATGCAATATTTAGATGAAACACGTGTTACATTGACATATGAAATCCCGTTATCAGAAATCGTATATGATTTCTTCGATCAATTGAAATCAAATACGAAAGGATATGCATCATTTGACTACGAGTTAATTGGTTATAAACCATCTAAGCTTGTGAAAATGGATATTCTTTTAAATAATGAACAAGTGGATGCTTTATCATTTATTGTACATCGTGATTCAGCGTATGACCGTGGTAAAGTAATTGTAGAGAAATTACAGAAATTAATTCCAAGACAACAGTTTGAAGTGCCAATTCAGGCGACTATCGGAAATAAAGTTGTATCTCGTTCTACAATTAAGGCGATGCGTAAAAACGTACTTGCAAAATGTTACGGTGGTGACATTTCTCGTAAGCGTAAACTTCTTGATAAGCAAAAAGAAGGTAAAAAACGTATGAAGTCTGTTGGTTCTGTAGAAGTGCCGCAAGAAGCATTCATGGCTGTACTGAAAATGGATGATAACTAATAGAGTGAACTATAATTAGTGGGGATTTTTCTATTCTTCGCTAATTATTAGCCCGCACCAATTGTGATAAAAGTGGAAGCCGTTCGTTCGGCTTCTTTTTTTATATGCTACTTTTTAGACATCTTAGCATCTCTCATTTACAATAGTGAGAGAGCTTTTTAGTGATTGATATAGAGTTAGGAGACTATTAATGTCCGAAAATATTCGAAAAGATATTCGAGAGAAAATACAAAAAGGTAATTTTAATTGCGAAAAGGAACTGACGCTTTCTATTATTAGTGGGAAGTGGAAAGTTGTGATATTGTGGCACTTAGGTGTGGAAGGTCCGCATCGTTTTAGTGAATTACAACGTCTGTTCCCGAGTATTTCTCATAAAGTGTTGTCAAATCAATTGAAAGAGTTAATGGAGGACGGGATTATTGATCGAACAGTATACCCGGAAATTCCTCCGCGAGTTGAGTACTATATGACGGAATTAGGTATGTCGCTTTTACCGATCGTTGAAATGATGTATGATTGGGGAAAAATGCGAATGGAACAAATTCGTAACACTTTATAAAAGTAAAGGACCCTCCGGAACGCGGAGGTTTTCTTTTTAGAAAGGTAGGAGTTATATTTGGTACAAGCTGCATATATTCATATTCCATTTTGTCAGCATATTTGTCACTATTGTGATTTTAATAAAGTATTTATTGAACGCCAACCGGTTGATCAATACTTACAATATTTAGAGAAAGAAATAATAAATACGGTTCAAAAAGTACCGTTTGAAAGTATGAAAACGATTTTTGTTGGCGGAGGAACTCCGACAGCTTTAAATATGGAGCAAACAAAACAGCTACTCGACATCATTAACCGTCGTTTGCGTCCATTTGCGCCGAATTGTGAATTAACATTTGAAGCGAATCCAGGTGATTTACCGAAAGAGAAGTTGAACTTATTGCTAGAAGGTGGAGTAAACCGAATTAGTTTTGGTGTGCAAACGTTTCGTGATGAGCTACTTGAGAAGATTGGACGCAGGCATACGAGAGAAGATGCATTCGTAGCAATTCGAGAAGCGCAGGAAGTCGGTTTCACAAATATTAATGTAGATTTAATTTATGCTCTGCCAGGACAGACGATAGAAGATGTAAAGGAAACATTAGATATTGCCTTTACGCTTGGTGTACAACATTTCTCAGCATATTCCTTAATTGTGGAACCGAAAACCGTATTTTATAACTTAATGAATAAAGGGAAATTAAGACTTCCAGGTGAAGACCATGAAGCGAAAATGTACGAAATGGTAATGGATGAAATGGAGAAAAATGGTTATAACCAGTATGAGATTAGTAACTTCTCAAAAGGTGATAATGAAAGTAGACACAATCTCACATACTGGAATAATGAAGAGTATTATGGATTTGGAGCTGGAGCGCATAGTTATGTGAACGGGGAACGAATTCAAAATGTAGGTCCGCTCAAGCAATATTTCACTAAAATTGATGAGACAGGATTTCCATATTTAGATGTTCACGCAGTGACAGAGAAAGAAAAAATGGAAGAAGAGTTGTTCTTAGGACTTCGAAAAACAAAAGGTGTTTCTAAGTTAGAATTCCAAAAGAGATTTAATGTGGAGATGGATCATGTTTTTGCAAAGCAGTTACAAAGTAATCAAGAACAGGGATTACTTGAAAACAGAGATGGACATGTTTGTTTAACGAGGAAAGGGAAACTATTAGGGAATGAAGTATTCCAGTCATTTTTGATGGATTAATTAAATGCGCCCTAAGCGTGAAAAAGTTTCGTTATTTCGTGACGTTTCCGTTGACAATTGAATGTCAATTTTGGTAAGTTATTAATAGATTTAGCACTCGAAGACAAAGAGTGCTAACAGAGGTGATGATGAGATGCTTACGGAACGTCAGCTCTTAATTTTACAAACGATTGTTGATGACTTTATTGGATCAGCGCAACCAGTTGGTTCGAGGACGTTGGCTAAGAAAGATGAAATTACGTTTAGTTCAGCTACTATTCGAAATGAAATGGCTGATTTAGAGGAACTAGGATTTATTGAAAAAACGCATAGTTCTTCTGGGCGTGTTCCTTCTGAAAAAGGGTATCGTTTTTATGTAGACCATCTTTTAGCGCCACAAAACTTACCGACCGATGAAATTGTACAAATTAAAGATTTATTTGCTGAAAGAATTTTTGAAGCAGAAAAAATTGCACAACAATCAGCTCAAATTTTATCAGAGCTTACGAATTATACGGCCATTGTTCTTGGTCCGAAATTGAGCACAAATAAACTTAAAAATGTACAGATTGTACCGCTTGATCGTCAAACAGCAGTCGCTATTATTGTAACAGATACAGGGCATGTGCAAAGTAAAACGATTACCGTTCCGGAATCTGTTGATTTATCAGATTTAGAAAAAATGGTTAATATTTTAAATGAAAAGCTATCTGGTATACCTATGGCAGAACTTCATAATAAAATCTTTAAAGAGATTGTTACAGTCTTGCGTGGGTATGTTCATAATTACGATAGTGCAATAAAAATGTTGGATGGTACATTTCAAGTTCCTTTATCGGAAAAGATATACTTTGGAGGAAAAGCAAATATGCTTTCGCAGCCAGAGTTCCATGACATTCAAAAAGTAAGATCCTTGCTGACGATGATTGATAACGAAGCTGAGTTTTATGATATTTTGCGTCATAAACAAGTAGGTATTCAAGTGAAAATTGGCAGGGAAAATTCTTCGATCGCTATGGAAGATTGTAGTTTAATTTCTGCAACGTATTCGATTGGAGAAGAGCAACTTGGAACGATTGCGATTTTAGGTCCAACGAGAATGCAATACTCTCGTGTAATTAGTTTGTTGCAGTTATTTACAAGGCAATTTACTGATGGACTTAAAAAATAAATGAGAGTAATACATTCGCTCAAGTGATGGGAATTTCATTGCTGTGTGTAATATATAATGCTTAGGTAATCGTGCTAAGCGTGATACCTAATACCTTTTAAGGAGGTGAAAATTGTGGAAGAGCGTAACGAACAAGTGGTAGAAGAAGTGAAAGAAGCGCAAGTTGAAGAAGCTGTCACGACAGACAACAGCGAAGAAGCTGTAGAAGAGAAAAGTGAAGCTGCTCTTTTACAAGAAACAGTGGATGAGTTACAAGCGAAACTAACGGAAACGGAAGGTCGCACACTACGTCTACAAGCTGATTTTGAAAATCATAAGCGCCGCGTTCAAATGGATAAACAGGCTGCTGAAAAATATAGAGCACAAAGTCTTGTGTCAGATATTCTGCCAGCTCTTGATAATTTTGAAAGAGCAATGCAAGTGGAAGCAACTGATGATCAAATGAAGTCCTTATTACAAGGTATGGAAATGGTGCATCGTCAATTGTTAGAAGCGCTGACTAAAGAAGGTGTTGAAGCGATTGAAGCTGTTGGTAAACAGTTCGATCCTCATGAGCACCAAGCTGTTATGCAAGTAGAAGACAGTGAGTTTGAATCAAACGCGGTTGTGGAGGAATTCCAAAAAGGCTATAAACTAAAAGACCGTGTGATTCGCCCATCAATGGTAAAGGTAAATCAATAATTTACATAAATGTAGGAGGATTCGCTATGAGTAAAATTATCGGTATTGACTTAGGTACAACAAACTCTTGTGTAGCTGTTATGGAAGGTGGAGAACCAAAGGTTATCCCAAATCCAGAAGGAAACCGTACAACACCTTCTGTTGTAGCTTTCAAAAATGAAGAGCGTCAAGTTGGGGAAGTTGCGAAACGTCAAGCAATTACAAACCCAAATACAATCATGTCTGTTAAACGTCATATGGGTACAGACTATAAAGTAGAAGTTGAAGGTAAAGATTATACACCTCAAGAAATTTCTGCAATCATTTTACAAAACTTAAAAGCTTCTGCTGAAGCGTACTTAGGTGAAACAGTGACAAAAGCTGTTATTACAGTACCAGCATACTTCAACGATGCAGAACGCCAAGCGACAAAAGATGCTGGTCGTATTGCTGGTTTAGAAGTAGAGCGTATCATTAACGAACCAACAGCAGCAGCACTTGCTTACGGTTTAGAAAAACAAGATGAAGAACAAAAAATTCTAGTATATGACTTAGGTGGCGGTACGTTTGACGTATCTATCCTTGAGTTAGCAGATGGAACATTTGAAGTTATTTCAACTGCTGGTGACAACCGTCTTGGTGGAGATGACTTTGACCAAGTTATCATCGATCATTTAGTAGCTGAATTCAAAAAAGAAAATAGCATTGATTTAAGCCAAGATAAAATGGCACTTCAACGTTTGAAAGATGCAGCTGAAAAAGCGAAGAAAGATCTTTCTGGTGTAACACAAACACAAATTTCATTACCATTCATTAGTGCTGGAGCTGCTGGTCCATTACACTTAGAATTAACGTTAACAAGAGCTAAATTCGAAGAAATTTCAGCTGGTCTTGTTGAAAGAACATTAGAGCCAACTCGTCGTGCATTAAAAGACGCTGGTTTTTCTCCAAGCGAATTAGATAAAGTTATCCTTGTTGGTGGTTCTACTCGTATCCCAGCTGTACAAGAAGCAATTAAACGTGAAACTGGTAAAGAGCCATACAAAGGTGTAAACCCAGATGAAGTTGTAGCATTAGGTGCTGCAGTTCAAGGTGGCGTACTTACTGGTGATGTAGAGGGCGTTCTATTATTAGACGTAACTCCACTTTCTTTAGGTATCGAAACTATGGGTGGTGTGTTCACGAAATTAATCGAGCGTAACACTACAATTCCAACAAGTAAGTCACAAGTATTCTCAACAGCTGCTGATAACCAACCAGCGGTAGACATTCACGTACTACAAGGTGAGCGTCCAATGTCAGCTGACAACAAAACATTAGGTCGTTTCCAATTAACAGACCTTCCGCCAGCACCACGTGGAATTCCACAAATCGAAGTAACATTCGATATTGATGCGAACGGTATCGTTAACGTACGTGCAAAAGACTTAGGAACAAGTAAAGAGCAAACTATTACAATCCAATCTTCTTCAGGTCTTTCTGATGAAGAAGTAGATCGTATGGTACAAGAAGCGGAATCAAATGCTGACGCTGACCAAAAACGTAAGGAAGAAGTTGAACTTCGTAACGAAGCTGACCAACTTGTATTCCAAACAGACAAAGTTGTAAAAGATTTAGAAGGTAAAGTAGATGCAGCTGAAGTAGCGAAAGCAACGGAAGCGAAAGAAGCATTACAAGCGGCAATCGAGAAAAACGAACTTGAAGAAATCCGTGTGAAAAAAGATGCTCTTCAAGAAATCGTACAACAATTAACTGTTAAATTATACGAGCAAGCTCAAGCAGCTGCAGGGCAAGCAGAAGGTGCACAAGGAGCACAAGACGCTGGCGCGAAAAAAGATAATGTAGTAGACGCTGAGTTTGAAGAAGTAAAAGAAGACAAGTAATAAAGTGAAATAAAATAAGTAAGATGACAAAAAGTCAAAGTCAAGCGTGCCTTGGCTTTGGCTTTTTTCACGAATAAGAAGAAATGTGTGAGGATCTTAAGTTTTTTATTTTGCATACTGTAAGTGAGGAAACTTTGTTGCAAAGCACTTTCTTTCGGTGTTAAAATTACGTTTATGTGAAAGATTCGGGGGTTGCAAATTTATGAATAAACGAGACTATTATGAGGTCCTTGGACTTAGCAAGGGTGCTTCTAAAGATGAAATAAAAAAAGCGTATCGTCGTTTGGCTAAAAAGTACCATCCAGACGTAAGTAAAGAAGAAAATGCAATTGAAAAGTTTAAAGAAGTACAAGAAGCATACGAAGTATTAAGTGACGATCAAAACCGCGCGCAGTATGATCAGTTTGGTCACGCGGGTCCGAATCAAGGTTTCGGTGGAGGTGACTTCGGTGGTGGCTTCGGATTTGAAGATATCTTCAGTTCATTCTTTGGTGGCGGTGGCGGCAGACGTCGTGATCCGAATGCTCCGCGTCAAGGTGCTGATTTACAATATCAAGTTACTTTAGAGTTTGAAGAAGCTATTTTTGGTAAAGAATTAAATGTTGAGATTCCAGTGGAGGATCCATGTGATACTTGTAAGGGTAGTGGAGCAAAACCAGGAACTTCAAAAGAAACATGTAAACATTGTTCAGGATCAGGGCAAGTAAGTGTAGAACAAAATACACCATTTGGGCGTATTGTAAACCGTCAAGCTTGTGGGCATTGTTCAGGAACAGGTCAAATGATTAAAGAGAAATGTACGACATGCCATGGTTCTGGTAAAGTTCGTAAACGCAAAAAAATCAATGTTAAAATTCCAGCGGGTATCGATAATGGTCAACAAATTCGTGTATCTGGAAAAGGTGAAGCAGGCGTAAATGGCGGACCGGCAGGTGACTTATATGTTGTTGTTCATGTGAGAAATCATGAATTCTTTGCGCGCGAAGGGGATCACATTATTTGCGAAATGCCATTAACATTTGCGCAAATGGCACTTGGTGCGGAAGTAGAAGTTCCTACCGTTCATGGCAAAGTGAAGCTGAAAATTCCAGCAGGAACACAAACAGGAACAGAATTCCGCTTAAAAGGAAAAGGTGCTCCGAACGTACGTGGATATGGTCAAGGAGATCAATATGTAGTCGTTCGTGTTGTTGTGCCGACGAAATTAACTTCACATCAAAAAGATTTATTGCGTGAATTTGCAGGGCAAGAAGAGCAGGATGATAGCTTATTCAGAAAGCTTAAACGTGCTTTCAAAGGGGAATAATGGAAATAAAAAATGGAGTTGGTAAATTGTGAAATGGTCAGAAATTAGTATTCATACAACAGAAGAAGCAGTAGAAGCTGTCTCTCATATTTTGCATGAAGCAGGCGCTAGCGGGATTGTGATTGAGGACCCAGCGGAGTTGACGAAAGAGCGTGAGCAACAATACGGTGAGATTTATGCACTTAACCCAGATGAATATCCAAGTGAGGGTGTTTTGGTAAAAGCATATTTCCCACAAACGGATTCTTTACACGAAACGGTTGCAGGTGTAAAATCATCTATTGATGCACTACCATCTTTCGACATCGAAATTGGTACAGGAAATATTACAATTAATGAAGTCGATGAGGAAGATTGGGCTACTGCTTGGAAGAAGTATTATCATCCAGTTCAAATTTCTGATACATTCACAATTGTGCCGACGTGGGAAGAGTATACACCGTCTTCTCCAGATGAAAAAATTATTGAATTAGATCCAGGTATGGCGTTTGGTACAGGGACACATCCAACAACAACGATGTGTATTCGTGCGTTAGAAAAAACGGTTCAGCCAGGTGATACTGTGATTGATGTGGGGACGGGTTCAGGGGTACTTAGTATTGCTGCGGCAAAATTAGGTGCGGCTTCTGTTCAAGCGTATGATTTAGACCCAGTTGCAGTTGAAAGTGCAGAAATGAATGTGCGCTTAAATAAAACAGATGACATTGTCAATGTTGGACAGAATAGTCTATTAGAAGGTATTGAAGGTCCAGTTGATTTAATCGTAGCAAATTTACTAGCGGAAATTATTCTTCTATTCCCTGAAGATGCAGCGAGAGTTGTGAAGCCAGGTGGATTATTTATTACATCTGGTATTATTGGGGCGAAAGAAAAAGTAATTTCTGAAGCGTTAGAAAAAGCTGGATTTACAATTGAAGAAGTGCTCCGAATGGAAGATTGGGTAGCAATTATTGCACGAAATGCGTAATATAGATTTTAGTCTATAAAGAACAGGGGAGTCTCTCACCGTATAAGGTGAGGGACTTGCCGTTTGTTATATGAAAATGATAACGTTTCGTTCTTTTCGTAAGTGTTGACTTACGAAAGGAACGAAACTCTACTAAGGTGATTATATGCAACGTTATTTTGTAGAAGAGAAATATGTAAATGAGACAAGTATTCGTATAATGGGTGATGATGTTCATCACATCGCAAGAGTGATGCGTATGTCAGCTGGTGACCACATTTATTGCTGTGTAAATGGTAAAACAGCAGAGTGTTCAATTGCTGAAATTACCAGTGAATTTGTGGATACCACTATTGTAGAATGGGTAGAGGCGTCAAGCGAACTTCCTGTGTTCGTGACGATTGCAAGTGGACTGCCGAAAGGAGACAAGCTAGAGTTAATTTTTCAAAAAGGAACTGAGCTTGGGGCAGCTGCATTTTTACCATTTCAAGCATCTCGATCTATTGTAAAGTGGGATGCGAAAAAAGCAGATAAAAAAGTTGAGCGTTTGAAAAAAATTGTAAAAGAAGCTGCGGAACAATCGCATAGAAGTGAAATTCCAGAAGTACACGTTCCCTCATCATTTAAACAACTGCTGTCGATGAGCAGCGAGTATGATGTTTGTCTTGTTGCGTATGAAGAAGAAGCGAAACAAGGTGAGAAATCTAATTTTGCGAAAGCTTTATCGACGATTAAACCAGGCCAAAAGCTGCTGATTGTATTTGGGCCGGAAGGCGGTTTAGCGGAGGAAGAGATAACCGCACTTCGTGAACATAAATTTGTACCATGTAGTTTAGGACCAAGAATTTTAAGAACAGAAACGGCTCCGCTTTATGCGTTAAGTGCCGCTTCTTATCATTTTGAATTGATGGGGTGATAATCAATGGCAACTGTTGCGTTCCACACGTTAGGTTGTAAAGTAAACCACTATGAAACAGAAGCGATTTGGCAATTGTTTAAACAAGGTGGTTATGAAAGAACTGAATATGAAAAAAAATCTGATGTATATGTTATTAACACATGTACAGTAACAAATACTGGAGATAAAAAAAGCCGTCAAGTAATTAGACGTGCTGTACGTCAAAATCCAGATGCGGTAATTTGTGTAACTGGATGTTATGCACAAACATCTCCAGCAGAAATTATGGCAATTCCAGGTGTAGATATTGTTGTTGGTACGCAAGATCGTGAGAAGATGTTAGGATACATCGAAGAATTCCGTCAAGAGCGTCAACCAATTAATGCTGTCCGCAATATTATGAAAACACGTGTATATGAAGAGCTCGATGTACCATATTTCACGGACCGTACACGTGCATCTTTAAAAATACAAGAAGGTTGCAATAACTTCTGTACATTTTGCATCATTCCTTGGGCGCGTGGTTTAATGCGTTCTCGTGATGGAAAAGAAGTTATTAAACAAGCGCAGCAATTAGTAGATGCGGGCTATAAAGAAATCGTATTAACAGGTATTCATACAGGTGGGTACGGTGAAGATATAAAAGAGTATAACTTAGCAGGATTACTGCGTGATATGGAAGCGGAAGTAGGCGGATTGAAACGTCTTCGTATTTCTTCTATTGAGGCGAGTCAAATTTCTGATGAAGTAATTGAAGTGTTAGATAAATCAGAAGTAGTTGTACGTCACTTGCATATTCCATTACAGTCAGGATCTAATACTGTATTGAAACGTATGCGCCGTAAGTATACGATGGAATTTTTCCAAGAGCGTTTAGATCGTTTGAAAGAAGCGTTACCAGGGCTTGCGATTACATCAGACGTAATTGTTGGATTCCCAGGTGAAACAGAAGAAGAATTCATGGAAACGTACAATTTCATTAAAGAGAATCGTTTCTCTGAATTACACGTTTTCCCTTATTCAAAACGTACAGGTACTCCAGCAGCACGTATGGAAGATCAAGTTCCTGAAGACGTGAAGAACGATCGTGTTCACCGTCTAATTGAGCTATCTAATCAATTAGCGAAAGAGTATGCTTCTGGATTTGAAGGTGAAGTACTTGAAATCATTCCGGAAGAGACATTTAAAGATGGTGACCGTGAAGGTTTATATGTAGGTTATACAGATAACTACTTAAAAATTGTGTTTGAAGGATCTGAAGAATTGATTGGTAAGCTAGTAAAAGTAAAAATTACAAAAGCTGGTTATCCATATAACGAAGCGCAGTTTGTTCGTGTTCTTGAAGATGATGTAAAAAAAGAATCAGCAAGCGCATAATAAAGTGAAACTTTAATCAGTGGGGATTGTTCATCCCCCACTGATTATTAGCCCTCACCAATCGGGCGTTTACTGGCAGCCCGACTCCCACCTAACCTCTTTGCTCCAGCCGAATTTTGAGGTGGGAGTTTTACTGCCCGCAAATAGCGGGATAAAAAGCATGCAAACGACAAGGGTTTGCGTGCTTTTTTCGTTCATGGAGAAGTTAAGTATTGAAAGAAGATGCAGTGGGTTGTTCGGTAAATGAGTGGTTTTTGAGCGTATCCTTGTATAAAAAAGATCCAATGATAAAAAAATATTTATTTTTAGGGGAAGAGATAACGGCTATCAACATAGTTTTTGGAAAAGGAAGAGCATCAATTCTTCTTTTATTCTGCCAAATAGTTGACCTGAAGTGATAAAATGTATTATAATCGTAAAAGACATGCTGAAGAAGTGTTTCTTTTTGCATGCTGAAGTTAGTATGTAAGTGTGATGTTTCGGAGGGAGGGAAAGAGAATGTCAAAAACAGTCGTTCGTAAAAACGAGTCTTTGGAGGATGCACTTCGCCGTTTTAAAAGATCGGTTTCTAAAACTGGTACACTTGCTGAAGCAAGAAAGCGCGAGTTTTATGAAAAACCAAGTGTAAAACGTAAGAAGAAATCTGAAGCGGCAAGAAAGCGTAAGTTCTAAGAGAGGGTGTAAGTTATGAGTCTTCTCGGTCGTTTAAACGATGATATGAAACAAGCGATGAAGAATAAACAAAAAGAAAAATTAACCGTTATTCGTATGGTTAAGGCTGCTTTACAAAATGAAGGTATTAAACTGCAACATACTCTTACTGAAGAAGAGGAATTAACAGTTTTAGCTCGTGAAGTAAAACAGTATAAGGACTCCCTCCTTGAATTTAAAAAAGCTGGTCGTGAAGACCTTGTTGATAAACTGCAAAGTGAAATTCAGATTTTAAGCGCATATTTGCCGGAGCAATTAACAGAAGAAGAACTAGCGGATATAATTAAGCAAGTTATTTCTGAAGTTGGTGCTACATCTAAAGCAGATATGGGTAAAGTGATGACTGCTGTTATGCCGAAAGTAAAAGGTAAAACAGACGGATCACTTGTAAATAAGTTGGTTATCCAGCTATTAGCATAAAAAAGCGTCTCATTTCGTATGAGACGTTTTTTTATGCTTTTTTCAGTTTGGACGTGATATTACAAGCTCTTTTTTCATACATATGGGATGAGAGGGGGTCTTTTGAGATGAAGAAATTAGAACAAATGAAGAATTGGTTAACGAAGCAAATAGACCTGCCAGTGGATGTGTTAATGGATCTACCTCGGATCACGCTTGTTGGGCAAGTACATATCTATATAGAAAATCATCGAGGATTATTAGTGTTTTCAGATAAAGAGGTAAGATTGCTATTGAAACATGGTCAATTATTAATTAAAGGTCAATCCTTTGTTATTAAAACAATCCTTCCAGAAGAACTGTTGCTTGAAGGGATTATTGAACAAGTGACGTTTTTAGAAAATGAAAAGAAAGAGGAGTGAGGAGAAACTTCCGTTTGTGAAGTTTTTCTTCTTTACCTTGTATTAACAGGTGATAACGTTCTGGCCTCAATATTCGGTTCGTACAAAGAGGATAGGTGGGAATTGAGTTCCACGTAAAAAAATTGGCTCGTGAAGGTTAATAATTAGTGAGAATCAAGGAATCTGCTAATTTAGTACGAGCTAGTTTGATAATCGAATTGAAAAGTAGTGTATCTACTTTTAGAAAGGTAGTGGAGATAGTCGATGAAAAATAAATGGTTTATAAAATGGCTTGGGTATGTAAAGGTGCGAATTGAAGGTAGAGGAGCGGAACGCTTTGTTAACGAGTGTGTGCGGAGGAAATTACTAGTTTGGGATGTAAAGAAGATAGCTGATGAAACGTTAGTTTTTTGTATGTTATTACGAGATGTGAAAAAGATAAAACCAATTTATAGAAAAAATGAATGTAAATTATATTTTATTGGACGTTACGGTTTTCCGTTTTGGAATAAGCGTTTAATTAAAAATAGTGGATTTTTAATTGGGTTTTTAATATTTTTTTTCGGAATGATCGCATTGTCAAATATGGTGTGGAAAATTGAAATTACAGGAGCAAAACCTGAAACGGAATATATATTGATGAAAGAATTGGATAAAATGGGTATAAAAAAGGGGAAATTACAGTTCCAAATGCCGAGTGTAGAAGATGTTCAACGTCATTTGACAGACAATATTAATGCGATTACTTGGGCGGGATTAGAAATAAGAGGGACAACATATCATTTTAAGATTGTTGAAAAAAATGAACCGAAAAAAGAAAGTGAACAACAGCCACAAAACTTAGTAGCAAAAAAAGAAGGGATTATTACAAAAACATTTGTGGAAGTTGGGAAGCCTGTTGTCATGAAAAATGACCATGTAGAAAAGGGGCAACTTCTCGTCTCGGGGATGTATGGTAATGAGGAGAATCCGACAATTGTTTCGGCTAAAGGGATTGTATATGGAGAAACGTGGTATAAATCTGAGGTGGATGTTCCATTAAAGACGCAATTTCAAGTGTATACTGGTAATTCGTATAATGAATATTTTCTTAAATTTGGGAGTGCTAAAATAAAAATATGGGGATTTCAACAGGATAAGTATAAACGCTCTCGTACTGAAAGTGTAAAACATGATGTGAAATTATTTGGATTCACATTACCAGTTGCATATGAAAAAGATATTGTACGAGAAGAGGAAGAAGCGAACCGAGAATATACCGAAAAACAAGCGATGAAAGTAGCGAAAGAGATGGCAGAAAAAGAACTGAAGAAAAAATTGGATGAACATGCTATGATTGTAAGTGATAACATTTTGAGTAAAGAGGTTGAGGCGGATCACCTAAAGGTCACATTACATTATACAGTGATTGAAAATATTGCAGAGCCACAACCAATATCTGAATTCGATATTCAAGGAGACTGAGTAATGGCAGAACAATTAGTAGAAATGAACCAACAATTGGAAAACCCTAACGAAGCAATCGCTCTTTTTGGGGTAAATGATGCTCATTTAAAAGTAATTGAACGAGAACTTAGTGTATCGATTGTGACTAGAGGAGAATCTGTTCGTGTATCTGGGGCAGATGAAACTGTGGTGCTCGTAGAAAAAATCTTACAACAGTTACTTGTTGTTATCCGTAAAGGTGTATCAATTTCGGAAAGAGATGTTGCGTATGCGATTCAGCTTGGGCAACAAGGGAAAATTGCTCAATTCGAAGAGTTATATGAAGAGGAAATTTTTAAAACGGCAAAAGGTAAATCCATTCGTGTGAAAACGATGGGGCAAAGACGATATATTCATGCAATGAAAAAGAATGATATTGTATTTGGGATAGGGCCTGCTGGGACAGGAAAAACATACTTAGCCGTAGTAATGGCTGTGAGAGCTTTAAAGCAAGGGTATGTAAAGAAAATTATTTTAACAAGACCTGCTGTAGAAGCTGGAGAGAGCTTAGGGTTTTTACCAGGTGATTTGAAAGAAAAAGTAGATCCGTATTTACGTCCGCTATATGATGCGTTACATGATATTCTTGGACAAGAATATACACAACGTATGATGGAACGTGGTGTAATTGAAATTGCACCTCTTGCTTATATGAGAGGGCGTACTCTTGATGATTCATTTGTTATATTAGATGAGGCGCAAAATACAACTGGTGTTCAAATAAAAATGTTTTTAACACGATTAGGTTTTAGTTCTAAAATGGTTATTACGGGGGATCCCTCACAGGTAGACTTGCCAAAAGGGGTAAAGTCAGGTCTTTCTATTGCTGCTAATATTTTATCTGGTGTATCAGGTCTTTCGTTCATTACATTGGAACAAACGGACGTTGTGAGACACCCGTTAGTGCAACGTATTATTGAGGCATATGATAAAATGGAATGATCCTATTTGTCAGGATCATTTCTTTTTGTATGATAAGGTTGGCGAATTACATATTTTTTACTATCATTAAAGACGAGGAAAATAAACTATAGGTGATGGTCTATAAAAATATGGTCCGAAAAAGCATCGTTGGCTGGAAGAAATGAAAGCTATAAATAGTTTCACTTTATTTTTGGAGAGGAGAAGGTATTGAAATCATGTCAAAATCTCAAGAAATTTCTAAGTGGTTTCGTAATTTACAACATTCGAAAAAACTAAGTTGGATTTCTTACGTTTTATTAGGAGCAGTACTGTTTTTTGCACTTATGAATAATGTGAAACCAGAGCAATTAGATGTTAAAGAGCTCGATATTGCTAAAAAAACAATTCACTCTCCTATTAAAATTGAAGATAAAGCCGCAACAGCGAAAAAGAAAAAAGAAGCCGCTCAAAAGGTTGAGGATAAATATACATATAAAAGCGAATATAAGCAAAATAAAGTGGATATTGTAAATTCCGTCTTTGATGCGGTAAGTGAAGTAGAGGCAGAGGCTAAGTCGACTGGCCCAGACGAGTATAAAAAAATTTCTGATGTGGACAAATTGGATAAGTTAAAGAAGAAATTACCAACAGATTTAGCGAAAAGCTTAACAGATTCAATATTGTTGAAATTTATTAATGCTGATTCAAGTCAATTGTCATTGTCGAAGGATGCGGCTGTAACAGCGGTTAATAAAATTATGAGTGAACACATTAAGATGGATCAAGAAGAAGTTGCAAGAGAACGATTTGTTACTGAAATGAGTAGCGTAGGTATAAGCAGTGATTTAAAAGTTGCGGTGAATGCACTAGGGAAGTATGCGATTGCAGCGAACTATTTTTATGATTCAGCTGCGACGAAAGATAGTCAAAAAATAGCGGAAGATTCAGTTGCATCAGTTTTTATCCTTCAAGGGCAAGTTCTTGTGAAAGAAGGCGATACGATTTCACGAGAAGCATATGAGCAGTTGAAGTTAGCTGGATTGTTAGAGAAGGGCAATACCTTCCAACCTTATGTTGGTCTGGCTGTACTTATTTGTGTGTTATTGTACTTTATGCATAAGCAGTTTGAAGTGTTTTTACAGCGAAAAAGAGAAGATAGGCCGTATGTTTTAGCGTATATCACAATTTTGTCTATCACGATTGTTTTAATGAAAATCATTAGTTTGTTTCAAAAGCTTGAATATGCAGGAATCGCGTATGTTGTTCCGGTTGCGATGGGAACAATACTTGTAAAATTAATGATTGGTGATCGATTTGTATTTTTAACGAGTATGATCTTTTCTGTATGCGGAAGTATTATGTTTAATGAAGGTGTAACGAGTACACTGAATTATAGTGTGGGGATTTATGTTTTATTAAGTTCATTATCAGTTAGTATTTTCTTGAGAGAAAAAAATCGTCGTACAATGATTTTACAAGCTGGTATACTCGTTTCTGTATTAAATGTAGTCGTATTAGCGGCGTTGTTATTATTGCGAAATGGGAACTTTTCGCCTCTTGAAATTGGGGTACAATTATTAATGGCTGCAGTTTCAGGGATTATCTCTTCTGTTCTAGCTATGGGGATTTTACCTTATTTAGAAAGTGGCCTTGGGATTGTATCGAGTATGAAGTTGATGGAACTTTCAAGTCCGAATCATCCGCTCTTGCGCAAAATTTTATTAGAAGCACCAGGTACATATCACCACAGTGTAATGGTAGCTAATCTTTCAGAAGCTGCATGTGAAGCAGTTGGAGCGAACGGAGTATTAGCGCGTGTAGGGGCGTATTATCATGATGTAGGGAAAACAGTACAACCGCAGTTTTTTATTGAAAACCAGATGGGAATTGAAAACCCGCATGATAGATTAGACCCTGTAACGAGTAAAGATATTATAATTGCTCATGTAACCGATGGGGTGAGAATGCTAGAAGAAAACCATATACCTCAAGAAATTATCGATATCGCTGGACAGCATCATGGTACAACGTTACTTAAATATTTTTACTATAAGGCGATTAAAGAAGATAAAGAGAAATATACTGAGGAAATGTTCCGCTATCCAGGATCAAAAGCAACTTCTAAAGAGTCGGCAATCGTTGGTATTGCTGATAGTGTAGAAGCGGCGGTACGTTCAATGAATCATCCAACGCCAGATCAAATCAATAATTTAGTGCAAAGTATCATTAGAGATCGTTTGCAAGATGGTCAATTTAGTGAATGTGATTTGACATTTAAGGAACTACAAATCGTTGGAAAAACGTTATGTGAAACGTTAAATGGTATTTTCCATTCCCGTATTACATATCCGGAACCGCCGGAAGAAAAGGAGCAAGAATGAGTTTATTAATTGATTTTATTGATGAAACAGAAGAAGTGAAAGACGAGTATATAAGCTTGATTCGAGGGTTGGTAGAGAAAGCAGCCCGAATGGAGAACATAGAAGAAGGCGCAGAATTATCGGTTACATTTGTAGATAATGAACGTATTCGTGAAATAAACCGTGATTACCGAGATAAGGATCAGCCTACGGATGTTATTTCTTTCGCTATGGAAGAAATGGGAGAAGGCGAAGTGGAAATTGTCGGTGCGGAGATGCCGCGTATGTTAGGAGATCTTATTATTTCTATTCCAAGAGCAAAAGAACAAGCTGAAGAATATGGGCATTCTTTTGATCGTGAACTTGGGTTTTTAGCACTACATGGCTTTTTGCATTTGCTTGGTTATGATCATATGACAGAAGAAGATGAAAAAGAAATGTTTGGAAGACAAAAAGAAATTTTAGAGGCCTTTGGATTAGGACGATGAAAAAAGGGAAATTTTTAGACAGTTTTGGATATGCTATAGCTGGTATATACTTTTGTCTTCGTCATGAACGAAATATGAAAATTCATTATTTAGCCGCAGTCATTGTTATATGCTGCGGCTTTTATTTCCATATTACAACAACGGAATGGATTGTATTACTTATTGTGATAGGGATTGTAATGAGTTTAGAGATGGTGAATACGGCTATCGAAAAAACAGTAGACTTAGCAACCGCCGATATTCATCCGTTTGCAAAAATTGCAAAGGATGTTGCAGCGGGAGCAGTTTTATTGTTTGCAATTATAGCTGCTGTAATTGGTGCTATTATCTTTTTACCGTATATGGTATAGTTGCATTCCGAAGCTTTTATTAAGCTTTGGAAGCGCCGTGAAGGCCTTTAATGAAAGAGTGTATCTATTCACATCTGTGAACGGAAAGGATGCGGGAATATGAATAGCAAACAATTAATTCAAGAAGCAACCGAAGCTCGTAAACGAGCGTACGTACCATATTCTAAATTTCAAGTAGGTGCAGCTTTACTAACTCAGGATGGAAAAATATATCGTGGATGTAATGTTGAAAATGCATCATATGGTTTATGTAACTGTGCAGAAAGAACAGCGTTATTTAAGGCGATTTCTGAAGGAGATAACGAGTTTGTAGCTATTGCAGTCGTAGCGGATACAAAGCGTCCAGTACCTCCTTGTGGAGCATGTCGACAAGTTATGGTAGAATTATGTAAACAGGATACGAAAGTATACCTATCAAACTTACATGGTGATATTCAAGAGACAACAGTCGGAGAATTGTTACCAGGAGCATTTTTAGCGGAGGATTTACATGAATAGAAAAGGTTATAAATCAGGTTTTGTCTCTATTATTGGCAGACCGAATGTTGGGAAATCTACATTTTTAAATCGTATTATTGGCCAAAAAATTGCCATTATGAGCGATAAGCCACAAACAACTCGTAATAAAATTCAAGGTGTATATACAGAAAATGATTCACAAGTAGTTTTCATTGATACACCAGGAATACATAAACCTAAACATAAACTAGGCGATTTCATGGTGAAGATGGCTCAAACGACATTAAAAGAAGTTGATATTGTTTTGTTTATGGTCAATGCAACTGAAGGATATGGTCGTGGTGAGGAATTTATTATTGAGAAATTACAAGAAACGAAACAACCGGTATTTTTAGTAATTAATAAAATTGACCAAGTTCATCCAGAGCAATTGCTGGAGTTGATTGATCAATATCGTAAATTATATGAGTTCTCGGAGATTGTGCCAATTTCTGCATTGGACGGTAATAACGTTGAAGCGTTAATCGGAGCAATTAAAAAGTATTTACCAGAAGGACCGCAATATTACCCGGATAATCAAGTAACGGATCATCCAGAGCGATTTATTATTTCAGAGCTTATTCGTGAAAAAGTATTACATTTAACACGTGAAGAAGTGCCGCATTCTGTAGCGGTTGTTATTGATGCAATTCAAAAACGTGAGGGCGGAGCGGTTTATATAAACGCAACGATTGTTGTTGAACGTGCATCACAAAAAGGAATTATTATAGGTAAGCAAGGGAAGATGTTAAAAGAAGTCGGCAAGCGAGCTCGTTTTGACATTGAAGCACTTCTTGGTTCTAAAGTATTTTTAGAAGTATGGGTGAAAGTGCAAAAAGATTGGCGTAATAAGATGTCACAGCTTCGTGACCTTGGTTTCCGTGAAGACGAGTATTAATATGAAGTAAAGTTGTGATCAGTGGATGTTTTGTTCATCCACTGATTATTGGTTTTTATGAACCTTGATAAATTAGGAAAAATTTTTCTCACATGAAAATGAACAAAATGGGTCAATTTAATAACAACAAAAGAAATTGCTTTATAGGCTACGCTTATTGAGAAAGGTGGATTCTTATGCTAGATTTTACCTGGAAGTTTTTCTCCAAAACAGGAAGCATTGAAACGTATTTGCTTTTGAAAGAAATGGAAAAAGACGTAAACGATGAGATGGATCAACATGAAGAGGAGTTAGCGCATCTAGACTCTCCAATTTCTTGACCCGTTTTGTTCAAACCTTGGATGGTGACGAACATGTTTCAAAAAGTTGAGGGCATTGTCATCCGTACAACAGATTACGGAGAAACAAATAAGATTGTTACAATATACTCACGGGAATTTGGTAAGGTAAGTGCAATGGCAAGAGGGGCGAAAAAACCGAAGAGTCGGTTAGCGGCTATTTCGCAACTTATGACACATGGTCATTTTCTTATTCAAATTGGATCTGGACTTGGAACTTTGCAACAAGGCGAGATTATTTCATCTATGAAAGAAATTCGCAAGGATATATTTTTAACTGCTTATGCATCATTTATTATCGAATTAACTGATAAAGCAACAGAAGATAAGAAGCATAATCCGTATTTATTTGAAATGTTATATCAAACGTTGCATTATATGTGTGAGGGTGTTGATCCAGAAGTATTATCATTAATTTATCAAACGAAAATGCTTCCGGTATTAGGGATGCACCCGTACTTTGATACATGTGCTATTTGTCATCAAGAAACAGATTTTGTCGCCTTCTCTGTCAGGGAAGGCGGTTTTCTGTGCTCGCGTCATGCGGAGCAAGATCCGTATCGTATTCCGGTGGGAGAGGCTGTTCATAAATTATTACGTCTCTTTTTTCACTTCGATCTACACCGGCTCGGTAATGTATCGGTGAAGGATAGTACAAAAAAACAAATGCGCACAGTATTGAATACATATTATGATGAATATTGTGGGATTTATTTGAAATCAAGGCGTTTCCTGGAACAACTTGATAAGTTTCAAATATAATTAGGGCCATATACGGTCCTTTTTACATACTTTCTTTTTCGAATAGCATATTTAGTATATAATATTTAAGAGATAGTATAACTTTTTTCGTTGTGCATTAAAGGTGGTGATTATCATAGAGCTGAATAAACGGCAAGAACATATCATTCAGATTGTAAAAGATCACGGTCCTATTACAGGGGAGTCAATTGCTGCGCAATTGGGTTTAACACGTGCAACGCTAAGACCAGACTTAGCAATTTTAACGATGGCTGGTTATTTAGAAGCGCGTCCACGCGTAGGTTATTTTTATACGGGTAAAACTGGGGGACAGCTATTATCTGAAGCTGTTAAGAAAATTAAAGTACAAGATTATCAATCTAGACCGGCTGTAATTGATAAAAATGTATCAGTATACGACGCAATCTGTGCTATGTTCCTAGAGGATGTTGGTACATTATTTGTTGTAGATCAAGCTACTTTATTAGTTGGCGTTGTATCTCGTAAAGATTTATTACGAGCTAGCTTAGGAAAGCAGGATTTAACCTCTCTTCCGGTTAATATTATCATGACAAGGATGCCAAACATTGCGATGTGTCGCAGGGAGGATTCTTTATATGATATTGCGATGGAATTAATAGAAAGACAGATTGATGCGATGCCGGTTGTGAAGGATACGAAACAAGGTTTAGAAGTGATTGGGCGAATTACAAAAACAAATATTACACGTGCGTTTGTAAATTTAGTAAATAACGAATAAGTGTAATTTGTTTAAAGTGAGGTAATGTAATGGATAATAAAATCGTATATGTCGTATCTGACTCTGTAGGAGAAACGGCTGATTTGGTTGTTAGAGCGGCAATGGGACAGTTCCCATTCGCTCCTGATATTAGACGTGTACCGTATGTAGAAGATACAGGGACATTAAAAGAAGTAATCTCGATTGCCAAGAGCAATCAAGCGCTTATTTGTTTTACGTTAGTAAAGCCTGATATGCGTCAATATTTATTGACGGAAGCGGCAAAAGAAGGAGTAGAGGCATACGATATTATCGGACCTCTTATCGATCAAATTGAAGGAATTACAGGGCAAGTACCAAGGTATGAGCCGGGTGTCGTTCGAAGATTAGATGAAGAGTACTTTAAAAAAATTGAAGCGATTGAATTTGCAGTTAAGTATGATGATGGTAGAGATCCACGTGGTATTTTAAAAGCAGATATCGTGTTGATTGGAATTTCACGTACATCAAAAACACCACTTTCACAATATTTAGCGCATAACAAACGTTTGAAAGTTGCCAATGTACCACTTGTACCAGAAGTGGATCCGCCTGAGGAATTATATCAAGTGGCAAAAGAGAAATGTTTCGGTTTGAAAATTATACCGGATAAGTTAAATCATATTCGAAAAGAACGATTGAAATCACTTGGATTAAGTGATGGAGCAACATATGCAAATATTAATCGTATTCAAGAAGAACTTGATCATTTTGAGGAAGTAATTAGTAAAATAAATTGTCAAGTGATTGATGTATCAAATAAGGCGATTGAAGAAACAGCAAATATTATTGTGAATGCAGTGCAAAACCAAAAAATGTTTTAGCACATTTACCAAAGGTGAATGTGCTTTTTTCGCTCGTGAGAAGGCGGTAGAGGAAGATGCGAAGTAGAGCATGAACTTTCGGCTTAGTAATAGAATATAGCGGAATGGTTATACTTATATTCTTCTGTTTTTTTAATTATGCTAAAGGAACGATTTCGTTATCTTTAAATGTAAGATGAAAATTAAAGGGATATGTAGCGTAGTTGAAGAAAATATATTATAATAAAAAATTGTGATAAAAACCTATATTTTACGTTTAGACTTTAATTTTTCAGAATAAACTAGGGATAGGATTTTCGAAAAAGACATGTATTTACGTTAAATCGACAAAATCTAGACAAGAAAACGCACATTATGGAAGGATTCACAGAAGGGATGTAGAATACAGAAATATGCAAAACATCAGTAAGATATTATTTGATGCAGATGCGTATCCCGTGAAGAATGTAATTGTGCAAGTTGGAACAAAATTTTATGTCGAAATTTTGTTTGTCGCATCCTATGCTCATCGTTCAAGAAAACAGCAAGGCAATTGGGTCTATGTAGATTCTGAGCAAGATGAAGTTGATTGTTATATTTATCAACATGCAAAAGCTACAGATCTCATGATCATACAGGTTATGGTGCTTGCTAGTCTTCTTGTGAAAAAGGAGTATATGTATTGTCTCCAAGAGATACATTTGTAACAGATGAGCAAATGGATACAATTTTATATAGTAGTATGTATCTGCGAATTTACGCAGACTGGGGACTTATACGAAAGGTCCAAAATCGTTTACACAATGTGATCGACAGTACTTTCTAACAAATTTAGAAAAATATTGTCGAATTATAAAGGAATCTTTTAATTTATATCGAATACAAAATACGACACGGAGATGGATTTATGGGGAACAGAATTCCCGAAGAAGTTGTTGAACAGATTCGGACATCATCTGATATTGTAGAAGTGATTGGTGAGTATGTTCAACTTAGAAAGCAGGGACGTAACTATTTCGGCCTTTGTCCATTTCATGGTGAGAATTCTCCTTCATTCTCTGTTTCATCTGATAAGCAAATTTTTCATTGCTTCGGATGTGGAGAAGGTGGAAATGTATTTTCTTTTCTTATGAAAATGGAAGGACTTGCTTTCACCGAGGCTGTTCAAAAGCTTGGCGAAAGAAATGGAATTGCAGTTGCAGAATATACATCAGGGCAAGGACAACAACAACAAGAAGACATATCTGATGACACTGTCATCATGCAACAGGCTCATGAACTTTTGAAAAAGTATTATCATCATTTATTAGTAAATACAGAAGAAGGAAATGAAGCACTTTCATATTTATTAAAACGTGGTATTACAAAAGAGATGATTGAGAAATTTGAAATTGGTTATGCATCACAAGCTTGGGATGCAGCAACGAAAATTTTACAAAAAAGAGGTTTGTCGCTATCTAGTATGGAACAAGCTGGCCTTCTTGTAAGAAGTGAGAAGGATGGCAGTCATTATGACCGCTTCCGCGGAAGAGTTATGTTCCCGATTTATACTTTACAAGGTAAGGTGATAGCGTTTAGTGGAAGGGCGTTAGGAGATGACACTCCGAAATATTTAAATAGTCCTGAAACACCGATTTTTTACAAAAGTAAGCTGTTGTATAATTTCCACCAAGCAAGGCCGTTTATTAGAAAACGTGGGCAGGTTGTCCTTTTTGAAGGTTATGCCGATGTACTAGCTGCGGTGAAAAGTGGTGTGGAAGAAGCTGTTGCGACAATGGGAACAGCCTTAACTGAAGAACAAGCGAAACTTCTGCGACGTAATGTTGAAACTGTTGTTCTTTGCTATGATGGTGATAAAGCAGGGCGAGAAGCGACGATGAAAGCAGGGCAATTACTATTGCAAGTTGGTTGCCAAGTGAAAGTTACATCCTTGCCAGATAAGCTTGACCCTGATGAATATGTGCAACAATATGGGACAACCGCTTTTGAAAATCTTGTGAAATCAAGTATAAGTTTTGTTGGTTTCAAAATAAATCATTTGCGTTTAGGGAAAAATTTGCAAGATGAGTCTGGCAAAGAAGAATATGTAAAAAGTGTTTTAAAAGAGCTATCATTGCTACAGGATGCGATGCAGGCGGAATCATATTTAAAATCATTATCGCAAGAATTTTCGTATTCAATGGAAACACTTTTGAATCAATTGCACCAATATCGCAAAGAACAAAAGGTACAGCAAAAACAAATAAAGCAGGTTTCTAAGCCATCTCAAATTGTTCAAACGAAGCCGAAGTTAACAGGTTTTGAAAGGGCAGAAAGAGAAATTATCTACCATATGTTGCAAAGTGCAGAAGTGACAGTACGTATGGAACCTCATATAGAAGATTTTTATACAGAAGAACATAAAGGGATTTTATATGAACTATACGCATATTATGAAAAGGGAAATGAACCTTCAGTCGGAACATTTTTAAGTTGGCTCTCTGATGAAAAGTTGAAAAATATTATCACTGATATTTCGACGGATGAATTTATTAATCCAGAGTACACAGAAGAAGCGTTACAAGGTCATTTGGAGGCGTTAAGACGCCATAAAGAGAAACTTGAAAAGATGGAAATTATCTTTAAAGTAAAACAAATGGAAAAAACAGATCCTGTAGAGGCTGCTAAATATTATGTGGCATATTTACAAAGTCAAAAAGCAAGAAAATAGCTTTTTCGATAAAATTTTAGTATAATGAATGTTTGTATCTCGCGTAAGGAGGGGAACAGATGGCTGATAAACCAGCTCGTTCTAAACAAATTGAAACTGAAATGACCCTTGAGCAAGTGAAAGAACAACTCACTGAGCTTGGAAAAAAACGTGGCGTTCTTACATATGAAGAGATTGCAGAACGCATGAATGGATTTGAAATTGAATCCGATCAAATGGATGAATACTATGAATATCTAGGTGAACAAGGGATTGACTTAGTTGGTGACAATGACAACGACGAAGGTCCTAATAATCGCCAAATTACAAAAACGGAAGAAGAGTTTGACCTTAATGATTTAAGTGTGCCACCAGGTGTGAAAATCAATGACCCTGTTCGTATGTACTTAAAAGAAATTGGTCGAGTTGACTTACTATCCGCTGAAGAAGAAATTCGACTTGCAACGCGTATTGAAGAAGGCGATGAAGAAGCGAAACGCCGTCTTGCAGAAGCAAACTTACGTCTTGTAGTAAGTATTGCAAAGCGCTACGTGGGCCGCGGTATGCTTTTCTTAGACTTAATCCAAGAAGGAAATATGGGTCTAATTAAAGCGGTTGAAAAGTTCGACTATCGTAAAGGTTTTAAATTTAGTACGTATGCAACTTGGTGGATTCGCCAAGCTATTACACGTGCGATTGCAGACCAAGCGCGAACAATTCGTATTCCAGTTCATATGGTTGAAACCATTAATAAGTTAATTCGTGTACAACGTCAATTATTACAAGATTTAGGACGCGAACCATCTCCTGAAGAGATTGGTGAAGAAATGGATCTTGCTCCAGAAAAAGTACGCGAAATCTTAAAGATTGCACAGGAGCCAGTTTCTCTTGAAACACCAATTGGTGAAGAAGACGACTCCCATTTAGGTGACTTTATTGAAGACCAAGAAGCAACATCGCCTGCGGACCATGCAGCGTATGAATTGCTAAAAGAACAATTAGAAGATGTGTTAGATACACTAACAGATCGTGAAGAAAATGTTCTACGTCTTCGTTTTGGTTTAGATGATGGACGAACTCGTACGCTTGAAGAAGTTGGGAAAGTATTCGGCGTAACGAGAGAACGTATTCGTCAAATTGAAGCGAAAGCACTTCGCAAATTAAGACATCCGAGCCGTAGTAAACGTCTTAAGGATTTCTTAGAATAGGTTATTTTAAGTTTACTTCACGATTGTGAAGTAAACTTTTTTCTTTTGTTAATTTTTGTTAAACTTTATCTATCGGCAACGATTACAATTTCTTGTAATTTATTTTACAGAATTGTCTTTTGATTTGCAAATGCTCATTTTTCGATTTTTCGATTAATTTTGTTTATTCTATACAAAATAATATGTAGAAAAGTAAAAAATATGATGAGAAACGTTAGTAATTATCGAAATAATATGCGATAAAATAGTGAAAATCAATAAAGTGAATTTACGGAATATTTTTAACAAATGGTAGTTTACTCTTTTCTGCTAGAGTGTTTTCAAGTACAATTGAAATAACTGAATCGTCTAACTATTTAGCGGTATAGAGGGGGGAGAAGAGATATGAAACGTAATCCGTTGATTCCGTTCGCTCTTATTGCGGCATTAGGTATTATCGTTATGTTTGTATTTTCATTTCAGGGGCTAAATAAATCTAAAGAGTTAGCTGATGCAAAAAATGGTGGGAAACCAGCACAAACAGCATCAAAGCCAGAGGATATTGTAAAGCAAAGCTGTACGAGCTGTCATGGTGATCAGTTACAAGGGGCGGTAGGACCTAATTTACAAAAAATTGGTGGGAAACTTTCGAAAGATGAAATTAAAGAAGTTCTTTCAAAAGGAAAAGGAAATATGCCGCCAAATATAGTTCCAGCTGATCAAGCGGCAAAAGTAGCTGATTGGTTATCGAAGAAAAAATAAAGTATAGAAAAACAAGTCTTTTGCTTTTTGCAAAAGGCTTGTTTTTCTATACTTTCTAAAATACGATTAGTAATAGAGAATTGAAGTATTGTTATGGGCTTGCAACAACTACTATAAATTCATTATCATGGAGACAGACTGACAAGAGAAGGAGTAATGGAAATACATGAATGAGGTAAAGCTTTCGAAACGATTAGAAGAAGTTGTGAGGGAGATTCCGGTAGGCTCTACAGTAGCTGATATTGGATCGGATCATGCGTATTTACCGTGTTATACAATTATAAATAATATTGCTACAAAAGCAGTTGCAGGAGAGGTTGTAGATGGACCGTTTCGCTCTGCACAAGCAACTGTAGCTGAAAGTGGCTTACAAGATAAAGTAGACGTTCGTAAAGGGAATGGATTAGCTGTTATCGCGCCAGGAGAAGTAGATGTTATTACGATTGCTGGTATGGGTGGAGCGTTAATTCGTGACATTTTAGAAAGTGGTAAAGGAAAATTAGAAGGTGTAACACGTTTAATCTTACAGCCGAATATTGCAGCACACCATATTCGTGAATGGTTTATTGAAAATGGATGGGAGCTTATCCGTGAGAAAATTGTAATAGAAGACGGAAAGATTTACGAGATTTTAGTCGGAGAGCGAGGAGATACAGCAGTACCTTACTCTGAAAATAAACAAGCTGAATTGTTTATGGGTCCATTTCTAATAAAAGAAAAAAGTGAAGCTTTTGTTGAAAAGTGGGAAGGAGAATTGAAAAACTTCCAAAATATTTTAAAACAGTTAGAGCGTGCAGCAGAGTCTGAAGAGACAAAAGCGAAGCGTGCAGAAATAGATGCGAAAATGAAAATGATAGGAGAGGTTTTATCATGAGTAAAATTCCGAATGGCCATGAAATTATTTCTTTGTTTGAAGGTATGTATCCGAAGCATTTAGCGATGGAAGGGGATAAGGTTGGCTTACAGATTGGAGCGCTTAATAAACCTGTGCAGCACGTATTAATCGCGTTAGATGTAACTGAGGAAGTTGTGGACGAGGCGATCCAATTAGGAGCGAATATCATTATAGCGCACCATCCTTTAATCTTTAATCCATTAAAAGCGATTCATACAGATAAGGCGTACGGAAGAATTATTGAAACGTGTATTAAAAATGATATTGCGGTGTATGCAGCGCATACAAATGTAGATATTGCTAAGGGCGGGGTAAATGATTTACTTGCTGATGCGTTAGGGTTACAAAATACAGAAGTATTAGCTCCTACATATACAGAAGAAATGAAAAAAATTGTTGTATTTGTTCCAGTAACCCATGCAGAAGAAGTGCGTAAAGCTCTTGGAGATGCAGATGCAGGTCATATCGGTAATTATAGCCACTGTACGTTCGGTAGCGAAGGGGTAGGTACGTTTATCCCTCGAGAAGGGACAAATCCTTATATCGGGGAAACTGGACAGTTAGAGCGTGTGGAAGAGGTGCGTATCGAAACGATTATTCCTGCTTCACTACAAAGAAAAGTTATTAAAGTGATGTTAGCAGCTCATCCGTACGAAGAAGTGGCATATGATGTATATCCGCTTGATAATAAAGGTGAAACTTTAGGTCTTGGTAAAATAGGGTATTTACAAGAAGAAATGACACTTGGTCAGTTTGCTGAGCATGTGAAACAATCATTACATGTGAAGGGTGCAAGAGTTGTTGGCAAGTTAGATGATAAAGTGCGTAAAGTAGCTGTACTTGGTGGTGACGGTAATAAATATATAAACCAAGCGAAATTTAAAGGGGCAGATGTATATGTAACAGGTGATATGTATTATCATGTTGCTCATGATGCGATGATGCTTGGTTTAAATATAGTCGATCCAGGGCATAACGTTGAAAAAGTAATGAAGCAAGGTGTACAAAAACAATTGCAAGAAAAAGTAGATGCAAAGAAATTCAATGTACAAATTCATGCTTCGCAGTTACATACAGATCCATTCACGTTTGTATAAGAAAAATAAAAACCGTTGCTCATGTAGGCAACGGTTTTTTGTTATTGTTGTTTTTTTACTTTTACACGTGGCAATATCTTTTGAAGTGGTACATTTCGAGTTCTATCCCATGTAGCTGGATTCATCGGGTCATATTGGTCTAAGAAAGCAATAACTTCTTTTGTGATTGGTGTTGGAGTAGAAGCACCCGCTGTAACTGCAACGTTTTCGATACCTTGTAGCCACTCTAATTGGATTTCACTTACGTCTGCAACGCGGTATGCTTTCGTACCAGCGATTTCTTGTGATACTTGTGCTAAACGGTTTGAGTTGTTACTTTTCGGATCGCCGACAACAATTGTTAAATCTGCAACATCAGCTTGTTTAGCGACAGCTTCTTGGCGAACTTGAGTTGCTAAACAAATTTCCTTGTGGAATTCTGCTGTTGGGAATTTTTTCTGAATGTCCTCCATTAAATGTTGAACATCCCATTGACTCATTGTTGTTTGATTTGTAACTAAAATTTTATCTGTTGGGATTTCTAATGTTTTTAAATCATCAGCTCTTTCGATAAGATGAACGATATCAGGTGCAATACCAACTGCGCCTTCTGGTTCTGGATGATTTTTTTTGCCGATATAAATGACATGGTATCCTTCAGCTTTCTTTGCTTCAATAAGGTCATGTGTTTTTGTAACATCTGGGCAAGTCGCATCAATTGTCGTTAAACCTTTTGCTTTTGCACGTTGTTTAACTTCTGGAGAAACACCGTGTGCAGTAAAAATAACAGTACCAGAATCGATTTTATCTAAAATTTCTAATCGACTTGGACCGTCTAATGTAATGATGCCATCCTCTTCGAAAGCATCTGTTACATGCTTATTGTGAACAATCATACCTAAAATATAAATGGGTCTCGGTAATGATTTATCTAATGCGGCGTTACGTGCAATAACCATCGCGTCAACAACGCCGTAGCAATAACCACGAGGGGAAATTTTAACAATCTTCATGTGAGTAATCCTCTCCTTCTAAACAAGGGATACTTTTGTGCATAGTCCATTACATTATAAAGGAGGAGGAGATAGAAAACAAAGGATTGTTACACATATAGTTTTGGTTTTGTTGCTATTTGTTGAACGGGCTCTTCTGGTAATTCTTTTTCTATTATGGGTTCAATCACAATTTTTTTTCTTTTTCTCTTTTTTGGTGGAGGAGTTGGAGTGGCTACTTCAACTTCTCTAGGCTGGTCTTCAGCTTGTTTTTCCTCCGTGCTTTTTCCAGAGGTGAGGATTTTGACGATATTTGGTAGACTACGCATAATTGGACCGTATTGCTCGACGACAGGTCCTACAGATTGAACAACTTGGGATACTTTTTCGATATTATTTATCATATTAGTTGGATTCGAAATTAGATTCGAAAGAAAGCTTCCGATGCCGCTGCTAGATGTTGCCGCAGCGGCAGTTGTTGCGACGCCGCGCGTGTCATTGGATTCATACATTTGAGGTGGTATCATTTGTTGAGGATGTTGCTGCATATACGGTTGATATTGCTGTGAGTATTGCTGTTGGTATTGCGGTTGCTGGTACATCATCGGTGGCCCATCTGTTTGCCGATAGGGAGGGACCATTTGCATGAAAGGCTCCGTAGGATCGTGTTTTTTAAAGAGTTTAGAAAGAAAACTTTTCTTTTTTTGTGCCATCGGTGGTAGTTGTGGAATTGGGTATGGTGTATAAGAATGATGTCCTTGATTAGGATGCATTTGCCCTATTGGGGATTTCGGATACATATGAGAAATCCTCCTTTCTTCAGTTAGGTATATACACATACAATATGCAATGGAAGGAAAGAAGGTTAGTTTTTGAGATAAAAACCTAAACTAAAGATGGATTTTACTTGTAGATTTCGATATAATGTAGACTTGACTGATTTGTGCGCAGTAGAAATTTTAGAAAGAAGGTGTAACTTATGACACTACAAACTTTTACACAGTATGATTTTAAACCATTTTTAATAGATGCAGTTCGTGAACTACGCTTTACAGAGCCAACAGGAATTCAAAAGAAAATTTTCCCGGTCGTGAAAAAAGGTGTGAGTATAATTGGACAATCCCAAACTGGTTCTGGGAAAACACATGCATACTTACTTCCTACATTAAACAGAATTGATGCAAGTCGTGAAGAAGTACAACTTGTTATTACAGCGCCTACTCGTGAGTTAGCACAACAAATTTACGAAGAAATTGTGAAACTAACAAAGTTCTGTGCAGAAGATCAAATGATTACAGCACGCTGTTTAATTGGTGGAACTGATAAACAAAGATCAATTGAAAAGTTGAAAAAACAACCTCATATTGTAGTTGGAACGCCAGGACGTATTAAAGACTTAGTAGAAGAAAAGGCGCTATTTGTTTATAAAGCGGATACTATTATTGTCGATGAAGCGGACTTAATGCTTGATATGGGATTCATTCAAGATGTAGATAAAATTGCGGCACGTATGCCTAAAAATCTGCAAATGTTAGTTTTCTCTGCAACAATTCCTCAAAAATTAAAACCATTTTTGAAGAAATATATGGAGAATCCAGAACATATTCATATTAATCCGAAGCAAGTTGCAGCAGGAAATATTGATCATTACCTTGTGCCTTCAAGACACCGTAATAAAACTGAATTAGTGAAAAATATGCTACTTCAATTTAAACCATATCTAGCAATTGTCTTTACAAACACAAAGAAGAAGGCTGACGAAGTAGCCGATGGATTAGCAGAACGTGGGTTAAAAGTAGGACGTATACACGGTGATTTATCACCACGTGATCGTAGAAAAATGATGAAACAAGTTCGTGATTTAGAGTTCCAATACATTGTCGCAACAGATTTGGCGGCACGCGGTATTGATATTGAAGGAATTAGCCATGTTATTAACTATGAACTTCCATCAGATTTAGACTTCTTCGTTCACCGCGTTGGAAGAACTGCACGTGCGGGTCATTCAGGTATTGCGGTAACGATTTATGATCCAGCAAATGAAGAAGCGTTAGATAGTTTGGAAAAACAACGTCATATCGAGTTTAAGCATGTAGATTTACGCGGAGATGAATGGGCGGATTTAGGTGACCGTCGTCGTCGTAAGAGCCGTAAAAAACCAAATGATGGACTAGATGTTATGGCAACAAAAGTTGTTAAAAAGCCGAAAAAAGTAAAACCAAACTATAAACGAAAACTTGCAACAGAACGTGACAAAGTGAAGAAAAAATATAGCAATAAAAAAAGATAAGGGATTTCCCTTATCTTTTTTTATCTCACTACTTGAGAGAAAGTCGATTAATGCAGACTAATAATTAGTGAGGGGTAGAAAAAACGTTGACTAAAGTTTCACTTTATTGGGTTAATTTAAGTATAGAGTGCAGACTGTTTAAATAGTCAGTTTAATTTATGTAGTGCCTTGTGTGTGAACAAACAATTCGCTACATATTTCTACAAATTATGCTATCATTATATCTATTGTATATTGAAGAGGTGATTGTATGTTAAAGATAGGATCTCATGTTTCAATGAGTGGTAAGAAGATGTTATTAGCAGCAAGTGAAGAGGCTGTTTCATACGGTGCAACAACGTTCATGATTTATACAGGTGCGCCACAAAATACACGAAGAAAACCAATTGAAGAATTGAATATAGAAGCAGGAAGAAAACATATGGAACTAAACGGTATTGAGGAAATTATCGTCCATGCTCCGTATATTATTAATGTTGGGAATACGACGAAACCTGAGACGTTCCAATTAGGTGTTGATTTTCTGCGTATGGAAATTGAAAGAACGGCAGCATTAGGGGTAGCAACACAAATTGTTCTTCACCCAGGAGCTCACGTTGGTGCAGGAGCAGATGCTGGTATTCAACAAATTATTAAAGGGCTTAATGAAGTAATAACGCCAGAACAAACGGTTAATATTGCGCTAGAAACGATGGCAGGAAAGGGAACAGAATGCGGTCGTAGCTTTGAAGAAATTGCGAAAATTATTGATGGTGTGAAATATAATGAAAAACTATCTGTATGTTTTGATACGTGTCATACGCATGATGCAGGTTATGACCTTGTAAATGATTTTGACGGTGTGTTAAACGAATTTGATAAAATTGTTGGGATAAATCGTTTACAAGTACTTCATATTAACGATAGCAAAAATATACGCGGAGCTGGAAAAGACCGTCATGAGAATATTGGTTTTGGTCATATTGGCTATAAGGCGTTGCATCACATTGTGCATCACCCACAACTTACGCACGTACCAAAAATTCTTGAAACGCCGTATGTAGGTGAAGATAAAAAAGATAAGAAGCCACCATATAAATTAGAAATTGAAATGCTGAAAAATGGTACTTTTGATGAAGGAATTCTTGAAAAAATTAAAGCGCAATAAGGAGGGGATTTTCCCCTCCTTATTTTAGTAGTTGTTGAAATAAAGTATTTACTTGTTGGGCAGTAGCAGGGGAGGTTACTTTTGCTATTTGTTTTAAGAGCTCTAGTCGTTCGTTATTGTCGTAAATGTTAATATTTTTTCCCTTCATAAGTAAAACAATTTGATCAGCTTGCGCAGTCGTAATTGAAACTTCATATTCTTTACTATATTTCAATAACTCTTTTGTAGAAATATGATTTAATTTTTTGTTCACAATTTGTTTAATGAGGTTCATCGTGTTGTCCTCCTTCACACGTTCTTCTATCGAAATATATGTAAACATAGCTTGTACATATTCGTATCAAGGTGCATTTTTTCAATGGGGAAAAGAAGCTTATGTTATAATATAAGAACGAAACTATAGATAAAGAGTATAAGGAGGACTTATGGAGAAAAAGCAACATCGAAAAGAAAGTGTTATTCATCTTGTATATCGTTTAGTTATGATTGTCTTTGGGGCAGCGTGTGCGGCGGTAGCGATTGAACTGTTTTTAATGCCAAATAAAATTATTGATGGTGGAATTATTGGTATTTCTCTTATATTAGATTATCTTACTCCTAATATTTGGTGGTTAAGTTTTTCTACTTTAGTTGTTATCCTCAACATTCCTTTTATGTACTCCGGGTATAAGCAAATTGGAAAAACATTCATGTTATCTTCAGCATTTGGAATTGTAGCTTTAGCATTTATTGAATCAACGTTGCATGCTATACCGCCATTTACAACAGAGCCGATTTTAGCAACAGTTTTCGGCGGTCTTATTTTAGGTATTGGTGTAGGACTTGTTATTCGTCATGGTGGATCGTTAGACGGAACGGAGATTATGGGAATTCTATTAACGAAGAAATTACCGTTTTCTGTTGGTGAATTCGTAATGTTTGTGAACTTATTCATTTTTGCATGGGCAGCATTTGTTTTTGGTGTTGAACAAGCGATGTATTCTGTTATGACGTACTATATCGCATTCAAAACAATTGATACGGTAATTCAAGGATTAGACGAAACGAAAGCAGTTTTAATCGTATCGGATCAATATGAGGAAGTATCAAATGCAATTTTACACCGCCTTGGTCGTGGAACAACAAAACTTGTTGCTAAAGGTGGCTATACAGATAAAGAAAAAGAAGTTATTTATGCAGTTGTAACACGTTTGGAAGTGACGAAGTTAAAATCAATTGTGCATGAAATTGATGAAAACGCATTTGTTACGATTATGAATACACAAGAGACAAATGGTGGTAAGTTTAAATCAGCAATTCACTAAAAAGTTAATTGTAATATCTTTTGAAAGCAGAGAATTCTTCTCTGCTTTTTGTTATAATAATAAGGTTTCTTGAAATAAAGAATATATTTTAGGCAGATTGGTTTACAACTATAATAAGCTGTACTATAATTCAAATAGAGATAAATCGGAATCATTCTGAATTAAAATAGGTGAGATGATATGAATAATATATTGGAAATAGAAGGATTAACGTTTCGATATGAAGATCGAAACGTGTTAGAAGATATTAATTTGCAAGTTCCGAAGGGAGCTTTTTTAGGTTTAGTTGGACCAAATGGTTCAGGGAAATCGACTTTACTTAAATGTTTATTGGGTGTTTTAAAACCAAAGCAAGGAAGTATTAGATTGTTTGGCATTGATAGTAAGAAATTTAAAGAGTGGAATAAAGTTGGTTATGTATCCCAAAAGGCAAGTAGTTTTAACTCAGGTTTCCCAGCAACTGTTTTTGAAGTTGTTTCAATGGGGCTCGTTTCGAAAAAGGGGCTTTTTCGCTTTTTTACGAAAGACGATAATGCGAAAGTAGAAAAAGCGATTGCTGATGTAGGTATGAGTGAGTTTCAAGGTCGCAACATTGGAGAACTTTCTGGTGGACAACAGCAGCGTGTATTTATTGCTCGTGCACTTGTAAGTAATCCGGAATTGCTTATTTTGGACGAACCTACTGTTGGAATCGATGTGAAAAATGTGGAAAGCTTCTATGAGATACTAGAGGATTTAAACAAAAGGCTCGGGATCACGTTAATTCTTGTTACGCACGATATGGGTGCTGTAACAGAGAAGGTGACGCATGTTGCATGTTTAAATCAGCATCTACATTTCCATGGGAATGTAGAGAAATTCCGAGAGTTAGAAGATGCAGAAATGTCGATTTTATATGGGCATCATGTTCATCGCTTAGAACATGAACATGGGCATCACGGGAGGATATAATGATACAGGATTTTTTACAATATGATTTTTTACGTAATTCTTTATACGCTGGTGTTTTAATTGGGCTTGTCGGACCACTTATCGGCGTGTTCGTTGTAATTCGCCGCATGTCGCTTATTGCGGATGCATTAAGTCATGTGACGTTATCAGGAATTGCAGCCAGTTTATTACTTGAAAAGACAATCTTTACTGGAGGGTTTTTAAACCCTTTATATATGGGAATGTTTTTTTCAATCGGTGGAGCATTGCTAATTGAAAAATTACGTACTGTATATAAACATTATCAAGAGTTAGCAATTCCGATTATACTTTCAGCAGGGATGGGGATTGGAGTTATCTTCATTTCACTTGCTAATGGATTCAATACGGATTTATTTAGTTATTTATTTGGTAGTGTAAGTGCTGTGACAAGTGCAGATTTAATTATTATTGGTATAGTAGCAATTGTAGTTATTATAACGATTGTTTTATTATACAAAGAGTTGTTTTTACTATCATTTGATGAGGAATACGCTGTATCAACCGGTTTGAGTGCAAAGTGGATTCACTTTATTTTCATTATATTAGTTGCTCTTGTAATTGCGGTATCAATGCGTGTTGTAGGTGTTCTTCTCGTATCATCTTTAATGACGTTACCAGTTGCAGCAAGTATTCGTATTGCAAAAGGATTTAAACAAACAATTTTCTTTTCCATTTTATTTGGTGAAATTGCAGTAATTGGTGGAATGTTTGCTTCGTATCAACTTGATCTAGCACCAGGTGGTACAATTGTTATGATAGCGGTTCTTATTTTAATCGGTGCGATTTTATGGAAGAAGAAAAAAACTGCATAAAGTAGGGATAGGTATGAATCTAACAGAAGCTTTACGCCTAATGAAGGAAAAAGGATATAAACATACGGGGAAAAGGGAAGAGATGCTAAGATTATTCGCGGCGCATAATCGGTATTTAACCGCAAAAGATGTTTTAGAACATATGAAGGATGATTATCCAGGACTAAGTTTCGATACGATTTATCGTAACTTAACGGTTTTTGCTGAAATTGGTGTTTTAGAGCAAACGGAATTAAATGGTGAAAAACATTTTCGTTTTATGTGCTCTATTATGGAACATCATCATCATTTCATTTGTTTAGATTGTGGTGGTACGAAAGAAATCACTTCTTGCCCAATGGATTTTATGAATAAAGATTTTAAAGGTTATGAGGTAACGGGACATAAGTTCGAAATATATGGTCGTTGTCCAAAATGTGCAAAATAAGAGAACTCGTCGGTTATATAACTGACGAGTTTTTAATTTAAATGTAAAAAAGGTTGCTCACAAAAATTGTGGGCAACCTTTTTTTTATTGTTCTTGTTTTTCTTTTTCTTTTTCTTTTTCTCGTTCGGCAGCCATTTCAGCAGCGATTACATCAATTTCTTTTTTCAGTTCTTCTACCATTGTTTCTTCTGGTACTTTACGAACGACTTGCCCTTTACGGAATAATAAACCTTCTCCGCGTGCACCAGCAATACCGATGTCGGCTTCACGAGCTTCACCAGGACCGTTTACGGCGCAGCCGAGTACTGCAACCTTAATTGGAACTTTAAGTGTAGAGATGTATTCTTCGACTTCATTAGCAATGCTAATTAGGTCGATTTCAATACGACCACAAGTTGGACAAGAAATAAGTGTTGCGGCATTAGATGCAAGACCAAATGACTTTAATAGTTCACGTGCAACCTTTACTTCTTCAACTGGATCAGCACTTAAAGAAATACGAAGTGTATTTCCGATACCTTTACTTAAAATTGCTCCAAGACCAGCGGCGCTTTTTACAGTTCCAGCAAACAATGTTCCTGATTCTGTAATACCTAAATGTAATGGGTAATCAAAAGCGCGAGCAGCTTTTTCGTATGCTTCAATTGCTAAGTTAACATCAGAGGCTTTCATTGATACGATAATATCGTGGAAATCTAAGTCCTCTAAAATTTTAATATGGTGCAGTGCGCTCTCGACCATACCATCAGCAGTTGGATATCCATACTTTTCTAAAATATGACGTTCTAATGAACCGGCATTTACACCGATACGGATTGGAATGCCACGCTCTTTCGCTGCATTTACAACAGCTTCTACTTTATGGCGACGTCCAATGTTACCTGGATTGATACGTACTTTATCAATGCCGCCTTCGATTGCTTTTAAAGCAAGGCGATAATCAAAATGAATATCAGCAACAAGTGGAATGTTGATTTGTTTTTTAATATCAGCAATAGCATTTGCTGCGCGTTCGTCTGGAACAGCAACACGAACAACTTGACAGCCAGCTTCTTCTAAACGTTTAATTTCAGCAACTGTAGCCTCAACATCATGCGTTTTTGTTGTCGTCATACTTTGTATAATTAATTCATTGTTACCGCCAATTGTTAAATTACCGACTTTAACTGGACGTGTTTTTGTACGTTGAGTCATTTCATTCACGAATTGATCGCTCTCCTTATAAAAGAAGTTTCTTATTTTAGTCCCTTACATCAATGATAGTATGTGTGAGAAAGGGCTATGGAAACCAAAGTACTCGGCTTCACTTTTACTATTGTATCAGCGCCTTTATGTAATTGACAAGGATTAAGTGATTGCTTATTGATATAACGGGAATTTATAAGACTTTCCAACTTGGATTTTTGTAGCAGATGTATTTTTATTTAATTGCTTAAAATCATCAATTACTTTTTCAATAGAAGGAATTTTTTTCTTATTAATCGCTTCTGTAATAGAAAGAACTGTATCGCCAGTTTTTACTTCGATTGCTTTATAAGCTATATCCGTTTCTTTTTCTGTTTCTTTCTCTTTATTTTGTTTTGTATCTGTATTTTCTTGTTTTATCGTTTGGGCAGCAGAGGTTTTTTTGTATGAACTTAACATCGGTAAAGTACCGATTTTTATGTCGTAATAAAATATATAACCGAGGACAAGCACGAATAAGAGTACACCTAATCTCTTCATATCCTTCACTCCTTTGCTAGGAATATATGCTTGTCCAAAAAAAAAATGCCTATTTAGGCATTTTTTTATAGTTCTTGTTTTTCTTTCGGTTTTGGAACTTCTTTAATTGTTAAGTATAGAACGATTAAAACAACTGCAATGTAAATGAATGTTGCGCCAGGTACGTTTATTTTGAATAAATCCATAATCATAAAGAAGATTGTTGGAATTGTGTAGCTGTAAGCAGTTAATGTCCAAACTTGTTTATAAGATAATTTGCGTTGACCGCTCATCGCAGAACCGATGAAGGCAAGCAATGTAACTCCTACAAAGGTAATAAATAATTGGAACAAGTACAGTAAGAACCCAATAACGAATAATAAGATTGGATAAATACTGTCAAATAACGAAATGAAATCTTGTAAATCTTTTTTCTCAAGAGATGCGCCTAATAAGTCATTATAGGAGTATGTTTGTGTTTGACCATTCCCCATGGAGACTACTTTATCTTTTAAAACAAATAAACCTGTTTTATTTTGATATTTTTCTAAGTCTGTTGAATTTGGATCAAATACGAAAAGGGCATTTCCGTCTTCTTTTTCGATAGGTTGATCAATATCAGCTGTTAGCTCACCATTTTCAATTTTAAAATCAGGTAAATCTTTTTCGATTACTTTATTTACCATGTTAACACCATCTTGAATAACGCTACCGTACAAGAAAGTTCTTGGAATAGTAGTGATTAGGCAAAGAAGCATAATATACAAAATGGTTTTACCGATTTTTTGAAAACGGAAAAGCGCCATATCTTTAGGCGAATATACGCTTTTTGCTAGCTGTGTAAAAATGGACATAGATTCACTTCCTTTATGTATGTGTAAAATCATTGTAACGTACGAATCTAGAGAAGCTCAAGATATATTATATTTACATATAGTAGAAAGGACTAAATTTCTTTTTATTAATTTACTTCTTTTAGTAGAGAAAAATACAATTGACACTTTTCTTTTGTATATGGTAAATTTATCTTACATTTTTTAAACGATATATCCGATGGGAAGTTAGTTGTTTTTAATGTTACATACATAATTGTGGACCCTTAGCTCAGTTGGTTAGAGCAGACGGCTCATAACCGTCCGGTCGTAGGTTCGAGTCCTACAGGGTCCATATCCATTTCATATGTTTATTATGTCAGCAGGAAGCTTCCTTGTAGAAGGAAGCTTTTTTTACGGAATATATGAGCATTTTAATTGAAAAGAAGTGGGAATTTTGCTACTTTAATGATAGCAAGACAAAGCGATTTATTTGTTTGCACCCTATGGCAATTAGGGTAGAATGAAGTTGTAGGTCACATATGTAGTGACAATACATAAACCGGGAGGAATATAACAATGGCAAAACACGAATTACCAAATTTACCTTATGCGTATGATGCTTTAGAACCTCACTTTGATAAAGAAACAATGAACATCCATCATACAAAACATCACAACACGTATATTACAAACTTAAACGCTGCTTTAGAAGGTCATGCAGAATTAGCAGACAAAAGCGTTGAAGAATTAGTTGCAAACTTAAACGAAGTACCTGAAGCAATCCGTACAGCAGTACGTAACAATGGTGGCGGACATGCTAACCATACATTCTTCTGGACAATCCTATCTCCAAACGGCGGGGGACAACCAGTAGGCGAACTTGCAACTGCGATTGAAGCGAAATTCGGTAGCTTCGATGCATTCAAAGAAGAATTCGCAAAAGCTGGCGCAACTCGCTTCGGTTCTGGTTGGGCTTGGTTAGTAGTAAACAATGGTGAGTTAGAAGTAACAAGCACTCCAAACCAAGATTCTCCTCTAACTGAAGGGAAAACTCCAGTTATCGGTTTAGATGTTTGGGAGCATGCTTACTACTTAAATTACCAAAACCGTCGTCCTGACTACATCGGTGCATTCTGGAACGTTGTAGATTGGAACGTTGCTGAAAAACTTTACCAAGAAGCAAAATAATTAAAGTTAATACAGCTAGAAAAAAGCTAGGGGTTTTCTCCTAGCTTTTTTCTATGCTCTCCTTTTACATAATTGAGCTTGTCTTTGGAAGACTAGAACATGAAGTAAAGGAGAGTTGTGTATGAAGTGGAAACATGTAATTGGTGATGTTGAAGTGAATCGGGATTTAGTATTATTGCTTGTTATAGGAGGTTTATACACGCTCGCAATTTCTTTATCGAATACGTTTGTAAACATTTATTTATGGAAGCAAACACAAAATTATGTAAATTTGGGCTTGTATAATTTGGCCAGCGTTGTATTGCAGCCTCTAACATTTCTTGTGGGAGGGAAATTAGCGAAACGTATTGATCGCTCGATTTTATTGCGAATCGGTGTAGGCACGTTAGCTGTTTTTTTTATCGTCGTTTTAGTAGCGGGAAAAAGTGCATCTCACTATATTTTACTAATGGGAGCCCTTTTAGGAGTTGGTTATGGTTTCTATTGGCTCGCTTTTAACTTGTTGACATTTGAGATTACAGAACCAGAAACAAGAGATTTTTTTAACGGTTTTCTCGGACTTCTTACATCTTTCTCTGGAATGATTGGACCGATAGCTGCAGGATATACAATTTCACGTATGGAAAAATGGAGCGGTTATACTGTCGTTTTCTTCCTCTCGTTAATGCTATTTGCGGTTGCAGTCGTTCTAAGCTTTTTTTTATCGAAGAGGGAATGTGAAGGACGCTATGAAATTGTGCAAGTATTGAAAGAGCGGCAAGTTGATGAAAACTGGGGAAGAATTACGCGTGCTCATTTCTTCCAAGGTTTGAGAGAGGGAACGTTTATTTTCGTTATTTCGGTATACGTCTATTTAGCATCTGGTAGCGAGTTAGCACTAGGGAAGTATAGTTTAGTGAATTCTGCAGTATCATTTGTATGCTATTATTTAGTTGCTCGTCTGTTAAAGAAAGAATGGCGAAAAAAAGCAATTTTACTTGGTGGCATTATTTTATATGCGGTCGTATTCTTAGTTATTTTCAATGTTACATATACGAAATTACTTATTTATGCAGCATGTATCGCGGTTGCATATCCCATTTTACTCGTTCCGTACGGATCCATGACATACGATGTAATTGGTAGAGCAAAACAGGCGAGAGAATGGCGTGTAGAATATGTAGTTGTCAGGGAATTATGGTTAAATGCCGGAAGAATTTGTTCCATTTTAAGTTTTTTATGTGCTGTCATATTCTTTCCTCCTGAAAAAAGTTTACCTTTCTTACTATGTATTTTAGGAGCTGGACATTTTCTTATTTATTTTGCAGTTAAAAATGTCAAATATGATGAGGGAAATGTGAACAAAACCAGCGTTGTAGCGCAAGGAACCACGCAGAATCAAACTGAACCAGAAGGTTAACTTATCGTTTGTTTTATGCTAGAATAGAAAAAGATGTAAGACAGCAGTGAGGGCACCTGTATGAAGGTGTCCCTTTCACATTACATAGCTGTTGGTAGAGGGGGTTTGTATGAGCAAGAAGCAGAAAAAGAACCAGACAAAGACAAAAACCCACGTTCCCTTTCGGTTAAACGTGTTGTTTTTTTGCGTGTTTTTAATGTTCTCCGCGGTTATTGTAAGGCTTGGATATGTACAAATTGTTCGTGGCGAGGAATATAAAAATGAAGTTGAGAAAAAAGAAAATTCAACGATAAGTAATCCTGTACCACGCGGGAAAATATTTGATCGTAATGGAGAAGCAGTCGTAGATAATGAGCCTATTCGTACAATTACATTTACAAAAATGAAGGGATCAACTGCAGCAGATCGCTTAGAAACGGCGAAAAAGTTAGCAGATTTAATTGAAGTCCCAACAGATAAGTTAACAGATCGCGATAAAAAAGATTATTGGCTTGCTTTACATAAAGAAGAAGCAGAAACAAAAATCACAAAAAAAGATCGTGAAGAGCTTAAAACAAATAAAATTGACGATAAAGAACTGGATGAACGTCAACGAAATCGTGTAACAGAAGAAGAGATTAATCAACTGTCAGCAAAAGATTTAGAAATATTGGCGATCAAAAGTAAGATGGAAAGCGGATATGCAATGACGCCGCAAATCGTTAAAAAAAATGCAACACCGGAAGAATACGCGATTATTAGTGAAAATTTAGCGAAATTACCAGGGGTAGATACAAATGTTGACTGGGAGCGAAAATATAAGTATGACGATATGTTCCGAAGTGTACTTGGTGGTGTAACTTCTTCTGATGAAGGGCTACCGAGAGAAAGATTAGATTACTATCTTGTTCGTGATTATAATCGTAATGATCGCGTAGGAAAAAGTTACCTTGAGCAACAGTACGAAGATAGTTTACACGGCACAAAAGCTGAAGTTAGAAATGTTACAGATAAAGATGGTAATATTTTAGAAACTATTAATGTGTCACAAGGACAACGAGGTAACGATCTGAATTTAACAATCGATATGGAATTACAAAAGCGTGTAGAAGAAATTCTTACAAAAAACTTAATGAGATTTAAAGGGAGCGAACCTCTTTTAGACCGTGCATTCGTTGTAATGATGAACCCGAAAAATGGTGAAGTTTTATCTATGGCGGGGAAACAATTAGTGAATAAAGACGGCGAAACGAAAGTAGAGGATTTTGCATTAGGAACGATGACGAGTTCTTATCCGATGGGTTCAACTGTAAAAGGTGCGACAGTACTTACAGGATATCAAACTGGTGCAATTCAGCCAGGATCTGTACAGTTAGATGAACCGATTAAATTAAAAGGGACACCTACGAAGTCATCTTGGAAAACGATGGGGTATATTAATGACCTTACAGCGTTAAAAATGTCTTCTAACGTTTATATGTTTAAAACAGCGATGAATATCGCTGGTGTTCCATACGTACGAGGCGGTACGTTAGATATCCCGCAAAAAGCATTTGATACTATGCGTTACTATTTTGGTCAGTTTGGGCTTGGTGTAAAAACAGGAATTGATTTGCCAAATGAAACTGCTGGTCAAATAGGTAAAGGGAATCAACCAGGTTTCTTATTAGATTTATCAATCGGACAGTATGATACGTATACACCGCTTCAATTAGCGCAATATATTTCGACGATTGCAAATGGTGGATATCGTATGCAACCTCAAGTTGTAAAGGAAATTCGTCAGCCATCGGCGAAGCCCGAGGAAGTTGGAAAAGTTGTTCAATCCATGGAACCGAAAGTATTAAATCGTGTTGATATGCCTGAATCACAAATTAAACGTGTTCAAGAAGGATTTAGACAAGTGTTTAACGATACAGGTGGTACAGCTACAAAATACTTTGCAGGTGCACCATATAAAGCAGCTGGGAAAACAGGTACAGCTCAAACTGTATATGGCGGAGATAAAGAGATTGGTAGAAATGCAAAAGGTGAGCGCAAAGAAACATATAACTTAACATTAGTAGGTTATGCGCCACTTGAAGATCCAGAAGTAGCATTTTCTGTTGTTGTGCCATGGGTACATGATGATAAAACAGGGATTAATGGATATATTGGTCGTGAAATAATGGACGCTTACTTTGATTTGAAAAAACAAGCATTAACTGGTGAAGCTCCAAAAGATGAAAAAGAGAAAAAAAGTAATGCACAAGATGATGAATAAAAAAGTTGTAAAAAAAGCACACTATCTGAAAAGATAGTGTGCTTTTTTTTATGCTTTATGCATATGGTTTAGTAAATGTGGACAACCGTAAAATGTTGAAAAAAACATGTAGTTTCAAAAACGATGAACATAACAAGATGAGTGCATACGCTCTAAGTTTGTCTTGTGTGATAGGTGATAGCAGTTTTATCCCGCTATTTGAGGGCAGTAAAACTCCCATCCAAAAATTCAGCTGGAGCAAAGAAGTTAGGGGGGAGCCATGCTGCCCGTAAACGCCCGATTGGTGAGGGCTAATAATCAGTGGGGGATGAACACAACCCCCACTGATTATAGTTTCACTTTATGGATGATTAGAAAATTTCCTGCATCTAAAGTACAAAATTGACAATTAAGTTTGTGTATACAGTTGTTTTTGTGGAACTTTACAAAACTTTTACAAACAATTAAAACCGAATTAATAGTTTAGCAGTATTCTTATATCTGTAATCCTGTTATTTCCGGTTACTTCTAGGAGGAAGAACACGTGAAATGGATGAGCGCATCGATTAAAGTTTGGACATTATCGACATGTTTCCTTTGTTTTAATATGTCTACTGCATTCGCTACAAATGAAATGGGAGAAGTGAGAGTTGATGGATCCTCAACGGTTTTTCCTATTATAGAGGCAGTGGCAGAGGAATATACAAAGGCCCATCCAAACGTGAAAATTTCTATTAGTATTTCTGGGACAGGAGGAGGATTTAATCGTTTCAGTAAAGGAGAAGTAGATATAAACAATGCTTCGAGATTGATGAAACCGGTAGAAGAAAATGCAATGCAGAAAAACTCCATTCAATTTACACCATTTGAGGTTGCTTATGATGGTCTAACGATTGTTGTGAATCGTCAAAATACGTGGATAAACAATATGACGATAGATGAGTTACGTCTATTATGGAGTGAAAATGGAAGATTGAAACGATGGTCACAAATTCATTCATCATGGCCACGTGAACAAGTTAAATTTTATGCGCCAGGTGTAGACTCTGGTACTTATGATTATTTCCAAAATGTTGTCTTACAAAATAATCGCCTTGTAAAAACGGTTTCTTTGTCTGAAGACGATCAAGTTATTATGCAAGGGGTAATGAATGATAAAAATGCCATTGCTTTTGTAGGATATGCTTATTATATGGCCAATCGAGATAAGGTAAAAGCAATACAGGTGGATGGTGTATTTCCAACGAAAGAGACCATTCAATCGGGTACGTATAAGCCATTATCTAGGCCGCTATTTACGTATGTGAATCATGCATCTATCAGAAATAAAATTAATGTAGCAAATTATGTTGAGTTTATGATTAAGCATGTTGGAAGCCTTGCTGAAGAGGTCGGATATGTAAAATTACCAAAAGAAAAATATAATGAACAGCTGCGAATGTTAACAGAAATAAAAAGGTAATGTCAGGGTGGAAAGGGGTTTTCATCTTTGGCTCATAATGACAAAAGTCAAATTACATTTTCTGTACAACATTTGATTGAGAGAAATACAAATAGAAGAAAAAAAACGCAGCGAATCAATCGAATTGTTCCGTTAATACTAAAAGTCATTGCTAGCGTGTCCATTGTAACGACACTTGGAATTATTATTACGTTGGCAAATGAAACAATCATGTTTTTTCAAAAGATATCATTGTATTCTTTTTTGACAGAGAAAGAATGGTTACCTTTTTTTGAAGATCCGAAATTCGGTATATTACCACTTATATGTGGAACAATCCTTGTAACAGCAATTGCCATGTTCGTAGCAATTCCTATTGGTTTAGGTTGTGCCGTGTTTTTAAGCGAATACGCTTCGAATGGCGCTCGGAAAATATTAAAACCGTTGTTAGAGCTACTAGCAGGCATCCCGACAATTGTATATGGTTTTTTCGCGTTAACAGTTGTCACGCCACTTTTACAACGCGTTATACCAGATTTGCAGTTTTTTAATGCTATTAGTCCGGGTATTGTTATAGGGTTCATGATGATCCCGACGATTGCTTCTCTCTCTGAAGATGCGATGAGAGCTGTAGAAAAAGGAATTAAAGAAGCCTCATTAGCGCTAGGAGCGACTCGTTTTGAGATGGTAAAACAAGTGGTGTTTCCATCGGCTTTTACGGGCATAATGGCAGCGATTATATTAGCAGCTTCCAGGGCGATTGGTGAAACGATGATTGTTGTTATTGCAGCTGGATCAACACCTAATGTATCGATAGATCCGACTCATTCTATTCAAACATTAACAGCCTATATTGTACAAGTGAGTTTAGGTGATGCTCCGCACGGAACGATTACTTATTACAGCATGTATGCTGTAGGTGCAACGTTATTTATGTTTACTTTTATTATGAATATCATTTCGCAATATATTATGCGCCGTTTTAGGAGGGTGACATAATATGCGAATGTTAAACCATAAAAAAATACAAGAAAATATGGCATCGCGTTTTTTAAAGGATCGGATTTACAAGTGTTTGTTTTATATAGCAATTTTGTTTTCGGTAGTAATACTTTTTATATTGCTTTTTCAAATTTTTGAAAAAGGTATAAGTTATCTTTCAATAGATTTCTTTACAAACTTCGCCTCACGTAATCCGAGAGAAGCTGGGATTGTTGCTGCTTTGTCAGGAACAATACTATTTATGAGCATTGTTATACCGGTCTCTTTTATATTTGGAGTCGGAACAGCTCTTTATTTAGAGCATTATGCGAAGGAGTCCATTTTTAAAAAGTTAATTGAATTAAATAATCAAACATTAGCAGGGGTACCTTCCGTTGTGTTTGGTTTACTCGGGTTAACTATTTTCGTATACGCTCTCCATTTAGGAGAGAGTATAATTGCAGCGGCACTGACGATGAGTTTACTCGTCTTACCAACTGTTGTTGTAGCTAGTCAAGAAGCGATTCGAACTGTGCCGAGCTCATTACTAGAGGCTTCTTACGGATTAGGTGCTACGAAGTGGCAAACGATGTATCACATTGTATTGCCAGTAGCTTTACCAGGGATTGTAACGGGATGTACGTTAGCGGTATCGAGAGCAATTGGTGAGGCAGCACCATTATTAGTCATTGGGGCTCTTGCCTTTGCAAATTATGTTCCGTTCAGTATGTTGGATAGATTTACGGTTTTACCAATTCAAATTTTTAATTGGATGAGTAGACCACAAGAAGAATTTCAGCATGTAGCAGCAGCTGGGATGATTGTTTTGCTAGGGTTGCTGCTCTTTATAAATATATTTGTCTTATGGTTACGAAATCGAAAATAAGTTGGAAGTGGATGAAAGGGGAATTCAAATGGTAGCAACAGTAGTAAATGTACAGGTGAAAAACGAGAAAAAGATTGAGACAGCACCAAAAAAAGTGGTATTTGATACGAAAAATTTAAATTTATGGTACGGAGAAGACCACGCTTTAAAAGATATCAACTTAAGTATTCATGAGAATGAAGTAACAGCGATTATCGGTCCAAGTGGTTGTGGTAAATCAACGTACTTAAAAACACTAAATCGTATGGTAGAGTTAGTGCCTATCGTTCGGACTACGGGCGTTATCGAATATAGAGAACGAAACATACTCGAAAAGTCATATCCGGTTGAAGAATTACGTACGCATGTGGGTATGGTATTCCAAAAGCCAAATCCATTCCCAAAATCTATTTATGAAAATGTAGCATATGGTCCGAAAATCCATGGTGTTCGTGACAAAAAAACACTTGATGAAATCGTTGAAAAAAGCTTACGCGGAGCAGCCATTTGGGATGAGTTAAAAGATCGTTTGCACGATAATGCATATGGTTTATCTGGTGGGCAGCAACAACGTCTATGTATTGCACGCTGCTTAGCGATTGAGCCAGACGTAATTTTAATGGATGAGCCAACATCGGCGCTAGACCCAATTTCAACATCAAAAGTAGAAGAACTAATTCAGGAGTTAAAGAAAGACTTTAGTATTGTTATCGTAACGCACAATATGCAACAAGCAGCACGTATTTCAGATAAAACTGCTTTCTTCTTAAGTGGAGAAGTTGTGGAATATACAGATACGAACAAATTATTTACAACACCTACAGATAAGCGTACAGAAGACTACATTACAGGACGATTTGGTTGATATCGCTAGCAAGGCTAAGAGTAAATGCCCCCTTAACCGAGGGCATTTCTCACTTTCACCTCATTCTAATAGGGGAGTAATATTTCTCTTTTCTCAAGGCTTAATAAACGTACAAGAGGCTGGATAGGGGATTTATATAAAATGGCACATAATATTGAGGGGGAAGAAACGATGGTAAGAGAACAGTTTCAATGTGATTTAAAAACGTTACAGCAAAAGGTGATTGAGCTTGGTGAGTTAGCAAGGGAAGCTTTATTGATTGCTATGGAAGGTCTTCACAGCAGGGATGTAGAGAAAGCGTTAGAAGTCATTGATGGGGATTATCACATGGATAATTTAGAAGAGGAAATAAATGACCTTGCGCTTATGCTTATTACAAAGCAGCAGCCTGTAGCAAGTGATTTAAGAAGGATTTTCATTTCAATTAAAACAGCGACAGATTTAGAACGTATTGCAGACCATGCTGTTAATATTGCGAAATCAACAATTCGTCTTGGTGAAAAAGAAGTGGTCGTTAGCTTGCGGAATCTTGAGGAAATGTTTGAGATTGCTCATAAGATGTTAAATTTAGCATTAGAAGCATATGAGCAAGAAAATTTAACTTTTGCTAAACAAATTGCTGAAATGGATGATTCAGTTGATGAAATTTATGGGAAGGCGATTCGTGAATTTATTTCCTCTGTCCCTGGACAACCAGAAGCGATTACACAAATTACACAACTATCCTTTGTTGCAAGATATATTGAGCGTGTAGCAGACCATGTTACAAATATTGCTGAGAATGTATTTTATTTAGTAAAAGGAAAGCATTATTTATTGAATGAGTAGAGGAAAAAGTAGGTGATGAGAAATCACCTGCTTTTTTTAGTCAAAACATGACAAAAAAAGCTCGTTGTTTCCTTTAGTCTATGATGATAAGATGTATCATAATTAATGGAAAAATAAATACATATGTGTTAGTTACGTCTTATTAATTATTTTACTAAGTTAATGGTAAGCGCTTTCTTTTTTATCGGGAGTTAAAAGGTACATTTATTCATAAAGTGAGGCTTTAATTAGTGGGGCTGTCTCTCACTGATTGTTAGATCATACCAAACCAGACTTTTCCTGCAGTTAATGTGGGATAAATGATATACGGAGTTCTTGAACATTATATAAGTGGAGGCTGAAGTATATGAAGGGGGTTATTTTAGCTGGAGGAAAAGGGAGACGTCTTAGACCATTAACATGTAATACTCCAAAACCGATGTTACCATTGTTAGAAAAACCAGTTCTTGAATATAATATTGAATTATTACGTCAGCATGGTATTCGTGAAATTGCAATTACAGTTCAATATATGAGTACTGCCATTAAGCAATACTTTGGTGATGGTAGTAAGTGGGGAGTTAATTTGTATTATTTTGAAGATTCTCCTCCGCTTGGAACAGCAGGGAGCATTAAGCAAGCGGAAAGTTTTTTAGATGAAACATTTGTTGTTATTAGTGGGGATGCATTAACTGACTTTCAATTATCAGAAGGAATTGCATTTCATGAACAGAAGAAGAGAATGGTAACGATGTTTGCGAAAGAAGTAGAAAACCCACTCTCATTTGGGTTAGTTGTAATGAATAAAGAACAAGAAATTATACGATATATAGAAAAACCGAGCTGGAATGAGGTAGTTTCTAATATTGTGAATACAGGTATTTATATAATGGAGCCAGAAATCTTTTCTTACATACCATCCATGGAATTTTCGGATTTCAGTCATGATGTGTTTCCGTTATTGGCGAATAAAAATGCTTTATTTGCATATTTATCAGAAGACTATTGGCTAGATATTGGTACATTTGATCAATATCGGCAAGCTCAATTCGATTTGTTGACGAAAAAATTGAAGGTGCCTATTCCATATACAGAAGTATTACCAATGGTGTGGATGGGAGAAGGTGTAACGATAGGAAAAGGAACGAAAATTCATGGTCCTTCTTTTATTGGAGAAGGAGCAATGATTGGTGCGGGGGCTGTAATTGAACCGTACTCTATTATAGGGAAAAATAGTATCGTTTCAAGTTATTCTCATCTGCAAAAAAGCATCATTTTAGCAAACGCTCATATAGGAAAAAATTGTGAGTTGCTAGAAACAACAATAGGAGATCATACAATGGTCGAAGATGATGTTACACTTTTTCAAAAAAGTATTGTAGCGGACCATTGTCATATAGGGAAAAGTACAGTAATTAAGCAAAAAGGGAAAATATGGCCATATAAGGAGATAGATAGTCATTCGATAGTAGGTTCTGCCGGTGTTAAAGAGAGTGAAAAGAGTGCAGGGTGGTTACAAAAAAGCCGGATTGTAGGAAGGGGTAATGTTGAAATTACTCCTCAATTTATTGTGAAAGTTGCAATGGCTTATGGATCTCTTTTTGCCCAAGGAGAGAGTATATTGATTGGAAGTCAGGAAAATATAGAAACAACTTCCTTTAAAAATTTATTCCTCCATGCCATTCATGGCAGCGGGATTCATACGATGGAATGTAAAGAAATGAATGAGTCGCTTTTTCAGTATGCCATTCATAATTTGCAATGTGCAGGTGGAGTTTTCGTTCAAGTGGAAAGCGAAAGAGGGATTGTTATACAATTGTATGGTAAGGAGGGCTCATTTTTAACGTATAAGCAGCAAAAAGCGATAGAACAAGTATATATGTCTGAGTCGTTTTATTACGCTTGTGAGAAAGAAATGGGACGAAATAAGCTAGTTCACGTTTCTGTAAATAATTATGTAGAAGCTGTGTTAGAGCGTATTGATATTGAAACGATACAAAAACAGAAGTTTCATCTTCTTATTAATAAGAGAAATGATATGTTACAACATTTACTTATGCTCTTTCTACAAAGGCTTGGATGCACAGTTACATGGGTTTATGCGAGTGAACAAAAAGATCATGTGAAAGCTTTGATGAAATCGAGTAAGGCGAATATGGCGCTTATGTTTTCTGAACACGGAAATCGCTTCGAATTATATGACACTCACGGTAATATTTACCAAGGAACTGATTTTGAAGAAGTAGATATTCCGGATTTATTACTCGAATCAGCAGGCAATATTTACCCAATGTCTTTGAAATTAGGGGAATGTTATCTCCTCTTTTATATGCATAATGAAAAAAACTCTTTTCAAATAAGATGGAAGCGAGATATTTTATATCGAATTGGAAAATTATTCGAATTAATAGCGTTGCAAGGAAAAACATTACTTAGCATAGCCGAGCAATCACCTCCACTGTATCTACTTTATGATGAAGTTGTATGTTCATGGAAGGAAAAAGGGAAAGTAATGAGGAAATTATTGGCCGATATGGAAAGAAAAGAAGAAGGTATATTTGAAGGGATACAGTTCAAATATACAGAAAAAGAGTGGTCTTATATCGTTTCTGATACAAAACAACCAAAATTTTTGGTGTATTCACATGCTAGAAACCCAGTGATAGCAAGGGAAAACATGAAAAACCTTATAGAAAAAATTAGACAATATCAAAAGGTGTAGAATTTTTATTTTAAAAGTGGTATTATAGTATAGTCTGATTTAAGTTATTAGTGACTGGAGGGAAATAAGAATGCGTGTGAATATTACTCTAGCATGTACAGAATGCGGAGATCGTAACTATATCTCAAAGAAAAATAAACGTAACAACGCTGAGCGTATCGAGCTTAAAAAGTATTGCAAGCGTGACAAGAAGTCTACGTTACACCGTGAAACAAAGTAAGCAGTAGGAATATTTTCCTACTGTTTCTTTTTTTTTATGCGATTTCTACGTAAAAGTGATACACTATCCTCGTAGAGTAAAGTGTCACTGCAAGGGGGAAAAGTGTGTGAAAGAAGAGAAAATACGTTTACGCAAACAAATAATAGAACACATGAATTCTTTATCTGAAGAACAGTATACAACTTTATCGGAACAAATTGCCGTTTCGGCGTATGGACAAAAAGAGTGGGTTGAAGCTAAAACAATTGGAATCACTCTCTCGATGGAGCAAGAAGTGAATACATATCCTATTATCGAAAAAGCTTGGGAAGAAGGAAAGAAAATTGTTGTTCCAAAGTGTAATAAAGGAGCAAGAACGATGTCTTTCCGACGAATTAGTGATTTTAACCAATTAGAAACAGTATATATGAATTTACGTGAACCGATTCCAGCGCTTACGGAAGAAGTAAATGCGTGTGAAATTGATCTTCTTATCGTGCCAGGAGTAGCTTATACACAGCGAGGAGAACGGATTGGATATGGCGGTGGCTACTATGATCGTTATCTCGTGCACTATAAAGGGAAAACGCTATCATTAGCTTATGATTTTCAAATTGTGAAACATATTCCGGTAGAGCCATTTGATAAAAATGTAGAGAAAATTATTACAGAAAAAGGAACAATGGTTATAAATGGGCTTGTATAGACAAATAAAAATTGACGAGACTTTTTCTTCTTGATTATAATAAAATATGTGAACGTTTTCTTATTATAATTTTTTTATAGTAAGTGAGCATAGAGGGTGATAAAATGATATCCATTTATGATATTCAGCAATTGTTAAAGAAATTTGGCACGATTATTTATACGGGTGATCGAATTGCTGATTTACAATTAATGCAAGATGAATTGCGTGAATTAAATCAATCACAGCTAATCGATCCACAAGACTATCAAACAGCTTTATTTTTATTGAAGCAAGAAATTCAAAAAGAGATAAATAAGAATTAGATAAAGGTAGGTACGTAACATGGAAGAGAAATGGTTAGTTGGTGTTGACCTTGGTGGTACAACGATTAAATTAGCATTTATTAATGTGTACGGTGAAATTTTACATAAGTGGGAAATCCCTACGAATACAAATGAACAAGGAAAACATATTACACTTGATGTAGCGAAAGCTATTGATAAAAAGTTAGAAGAATTAGGTGAATTAAAAAGCAAGCTAATTGGTATTGGTATGGGAGCTCCTGGCCCTGTACATGTGGCATCTGGAATGATTTATGAAGCGGTTAATTTAGGATGGAAAAACTATCCGTTAAAAGACTTGCTAGAAGTAGAAACAGGATTACCTGTTGTGATTGATAATGATGCAAACTTAGCGGCGCTTGGTGAAATGTGGAAAGGTGCTGGCGAAGGAGCAAAAGATTTAATTTGTATGACACTTGGCACTGGTGTTGGTGGTGGTGTTATCGCCAATGGTGAGATTGTACATGGTATAAGCGGTGCTGCTGGTGAGATTGGACATATTACAGTTGTTACAGAGAACGCTTTTCCATGTAATTGCGGGAAGTCGGGTTGCTTAGAAACAGTAGCCTCTGCAACAGGTATTGTGCGTGTTGCTATGCAAAAAATACAAGAGACAGATAAAGAAAGTGTTTTACGTTCTATGTTAGCAGAAGAAGGGCTTATTACATCAAAAGATGTGTTTGAAGCGCTTGGACAAGGTGACGAACTAGCAGGTGAAGTAGTGGAAAAAGTAGCTTCTTATTTAGGATTAGCTGTAGCGAACCTTGCTAGTACGTTGAACCCAGAGAAAATCGTAATTGGTGGTGGCGTATCTAAGGCTGGAGATGCACTATTAGAGCCAATTCAACGTTATTTCGAGCAATATGCTTTCTCTCGTGCTGTAAAGAGCACAAAGTTAGCAATTGCAATACTTGGTAATGATGCAGGTGTAATTGGAGGAGCGTGGCTTGTAAAAAAGCACAAATACGAGGCGAAGATGATATAAGTTGTGAATAATGAGAAGAGGAAGGGGTCCCCTTCCTCTTTTTATGCAAGATCTTGTTGGAGAATAAAAATGTAAATGGATTAAGCTGCTGGTGGGTACCCATTATATAGAACAGTCATGATTGTAAACCATCCGAAAACAAGTACGGTTGCAATAGCGAAGCCGCCCGCGAATAAGTTTTTTTCGCGCAGTGTTCTAAGCGTAGCAAATACAGCTAACAGAGTGACTAGCGTAAAAATAATAACAAGGCCCATACAATATCCTCCTCTGTCTACTCATTCCTTAGGATGAGTTTTTAGAATATTTACTCTTTTATATTGTACATGTTTTAAAAATGATTGTCGAGATAACACCCCTTCTTTTCCTAAGAGAAAGAAATGTTGTATCATTGAAAGTAAATTAAATAACTGGAGGAGATTTTCATATGAAATGGATACAAATGCCGTTAGGCCCATTACAAACAAATGCTTATATTTTAACGAATGATCAAAATGAGTGTATTATCTTTGATCCTGGCCATGAAGGAGAGAAACTTGTTACATATTTACAAGAAGCACAGTTAAAACCACTTGCGGTTTTATTAACACATGCTCATTTCGATCATATCGGTGCTGTTGATGCGGTGAGAGACGCTTTTCATATTCCCGTATACGTACATAAAGAAGAAGCGGATTGGTTAGGTGATGCAACTGTGAATGGCTCGCAAATTTTTATGATGAACCGCAGTATTACAGCAAAACCAGCAGATCATATTATTGACGAAGAGGGTACATTAACGATCGGTTCTTTTAGTTTTGAAATTTTTGAGACACCAGGACATTCTCCAGGAAGTATTTCTTATTATAGTAAAGAAGCGAATGCTGTATTTTCTGGAGATGTATTGTTCCAAATGAGTATTGGAAGAACGGATTTACCTGGTGGAAGTTTTGCTGAATTAATTGGAAGTATTGAAGAGAAATTATTTGTATTACCAGATGAAACAGCGGTGCTATGTGGACACGGTCCAGAAACAAGTATTGGTTTTGAAAAAGAAAATAATCCATTTTTACAATAAGGAGTCATTATGGGGATGGAGCTCATTTTAAGAGAATGGATGGGAAAAGAAAAGGATCATTCGATTTCATATAGTACGTATATGAACCTCGTATTATATGTAGAGGAACATGGGTATTATATGAGAGAACGTGAAAAAATTGGCAGACAGGGAGATTTTTTTACGAGTAGCAATGTATCTTCTGTATTTGCGAAGACTTTTGCTAAGTTTTTTATTCGGCTTGTTGAAAAGGGAGAAGTTTCTCCAAATATTTGTGAGATTGGTGGGGGAACAGGAAAGTTTGCCTATGATATTTTACAAGAATGGAAACAATTATCTCCGGAAACCTTTATCAATTTAAACTATTCAATTATTGAAGTGAGCCCTTTTCATAGAAGGCTACAACAGGAGAGGCTTTGTTTATTTGATAATGTGTCGTATTATACATCTTATATTGAAATGGGAGAGTCTTTCGAAGGAATTATTTTTTCGAATGAATTATTTGATGCGTTTCCTGTTGATATAGTTGAGAAAAGAAATGGAATTTTGTATGAAGTACGTATCACGTATACAGATGAGGGAAACCTTACAGAAGTATTTAGACCGATAGAGAAAAGAGTCGGTCGTTACTTATTGAAATATAACATTCATATTGCTGAGGGACAGCGCTTTGAAGTGCCTATTGCAATGGAAGAGTATATAGAAGAGATTGCGAAATGGTTTCAGAAAGGTATATGTATTACAGTTGATTATGGATATACAAAAGAAGAATGGATGCATCCTGCACATCATGAAGGAAGTTTAAGAGGATATTATAAGCATAAGCTAATTCGTAATCCGCTTGCATATCCAGGAGAAATGGACCTTACTACGCACGTTCATTGGGATGAGTTGAAGATGCATTTTGAGCTACAAGGAATTAATACGATATGGCATAGGAAGCAATCAGAGTTTTTGTTAGCAGCAGGAATATTAGATCAGCTTGCTAGCCATCAAGATACTAACCCTTTTTCTGAAACTCAAAAACGAAATCGAGCAGTGCGTTCTATGATTTTGAACGGAAGCTTAGGAAGTGCCTTTGATGTTGTTATGCACACGAAAGATATGAAGAATTTACTTTTGAATCAATATTTAACAATATGAAAAAAACAAGACACAGTATATTTCTGTGTCTTGTTTTTTAATACGACTTTTAATTATGTAGCATTATATATTTTCTCTCATGATATATATTTATATTAAAGATATGAGATGAAAAATATAAAATACGTTCTTTTTCTCTGCCTATAGGTCCCTAACCTAATAATACGCGAACGAGTTGAATAATTGTTTCGTTTTCTACTTTGTAGTAAATTTCCAATCCTTTTCTTTCACTAGAAACGATTTTAGCACTTTTTAACTTTGCTAAATGCTGTGAAATTGTAGATTGTGGCATGTTTAATCCTGTGTACATTGTAGAAACGTTGCTTGGGCCACGTTCAATTAATCCCTTTACAATACATAAGCGAACAGGATGAGCAAGCACTTTCAATAATTCTGCATTGCTTTCATAAAGTTCTATTTCTTTTTGAAAGGTTTCTAACATGTTCTTTTCCACCTCCGTGTGAGCTGTTATACCATACTATACATACCAAAAAATTAAAGAAAAGAAAACAGTTGTTGCAGAAAAAGAGTCCTAAAGTAAAGAAATTGTAAGAAAAGAGACCCTGATGTAAATAAAATAGATAAATTAGCACAGTTTTGTAAAATGACATTTTTGGGTGAAAATTTTGATGCATTTTAAAAATTGGAAGATATAGATATATTCGTAACACAATTTTATCATGATTTTCTTATTCTTTCAAATGAATATACGAAATTTTTAAAATAATATGACAAAGGAATCATAATGTTATATATAGAATATAAAACAGGTTAAAAGAAGCCCGATGTAATCAGCTTTTTTATGATGATAATGAAACAATTGAGTGTAGCTGATAAATCTTAGAATGATCAAGCCATTAGTCATTTATTCTAGAGCTCATCTTTTAGCAACTTTAAAAATCTGTGGTTCCATATATTCTCATAAAAATCAATTGTCTCTTTTGCGGACATAAATGGATTATTTAACGTAGAGGTTGTTTTTTGAACCATGAAGTTTTCGTATCCTAGTCCGTGAGCAAATTTAATCGTAGCATCCATACAGTACTCTGTTTGGGCACCGCAAAATTCAATACGATTTACAGATGATTTGTCTAAAATTTCTTTTAAGTTTGTTTTATAAAATGAATTTGCATGTGTTTTTCTTACAAAAAAATCTTGTTCTTGAACATCTAGATCGGTATGAATAGCCCAAAGTTCTTTTTCGGGTACTAAATCATCATCACAATGTTGAACAAAAATGATTGGTTTATTTAATTTTCTGTATGAAGAAATTCTTTTATTTACTTTTGTAAGCAAGTTTTGTAAATCAAATAAATGCTCTCCGCTATAACATACCCCATTTTGTAAATCGATAACGATTAAAATATCTGCACAAGTATCCATTATTTTACCCCTTTTTATTTCTTAATATATCAATTAATCCATTACTTGGAAATAGATGATGTACTTTTATTTTTTAATGAACTATACAAAAAGAAAAAACATTAAAATAACTATGCTAGACAGCATAAAAAGAAGATATGAAAATTTAATTTCATATCTTCTTTTCTCTCTATGCATTTACAGGTTCTTCTACGTAAGAAAGAGCATTTTCGAAATCGGATATTAAATCGTTAACATTTTCAAGACCAACCGATAAACGGAGTAATGAATTGGAAATACCTCTTTCATCACGTGCTTCTTGCGACAGTGCTGCATGTGACATTTTAGCTGGGTAGGAAAGAATCGATTCGACAGCCCCTAAACTAACTGCAAAAACAGGTAATTTTACTTTTGATAAAAATTGGCGGAGTGCATCTTCTGACTGCAAAGTAAAAGATAGGACAGCTCCAGCTGATGTGGCTTGAGATTGTTGAATATCAAATCCAAGGTGTGTTTGTAATCCAGGATAATAGACATTTTGAACTTTAGCGTGCTCTTGTAAATAATGTGCAATTTTATTGGCATTTGCAGCTGAATGCTCGAGACGTACATGCAATGTTTTTAGACCGCGAAGCACGAGAGAACAATCTTGAGGACCTAAAATAGCACCAAATGCATTTTGTAAAAATCCAATTTTTTGAGCGAGTTCGGCATCTTTTACGACCGCTAATCCGGCAGTAACATCACTATGACCGGCAATAAATTTTGTGGCACTATGAAGAACGACATCGGCGCCAAGATCAAGTGGCTTCTGGAATAGTGGTGTCAAAAATGTATTATCAACAAAAGTAATAGCGCCAATAGATTTTGCAAGTTTAGAAACGGCACGAATATCTGTTACTTTTAAAAGTGGATTAGAAGGTGTTTCTACATAAAAGAGTTTTGTATTTGGTTTAATGTTTTGCTTTATTTTTTCTAAATTGGTCATATCAACAAATGTATGTGAAACACCGTAACGGGAGAGTACTTCAGTAATAATTCGGTAAGTGCCTCCATATACGTCTTCTGAAATGAGTACGTGATCGCCTTGTGAAAGAAGGAGAAATGCAGTGGAAATCGCTGCAATACCTGATGCAAAGGCGAATCCTTTTGTCCCGCCTTCTAATAAAGCAATGATATCTTCAAGAGCTTCACGTGTTGGATTTCCAGAGCGGCTATAGTCGTATTTCCCGAAAGTATCTACATCAAACTGGTGAAATGTTGATGTGTTATAGATGGGAACGTTAACAGCTCCTGTTTGCGTATCGTGTTTATATTGGTTGTGTAGTAATAGTGTATCTATAGAATAACTCATATTCTTACACCTTCTTTTACAAGTTTAATGGCTTGCTTTAAGTCTTGGATTAAATCGTTACTATTTTCAATACCGACGGAGAATCGTAGAAGACGATTACATACCCCGTTTGCCGTTCTGATTTCTTCAGGAATATCAGCATGCGTTTGTGTTGCTGGATAAGTCATCAAACTTTCTACACCACCAAGACTTTCAGCAAATGTGATTAAAGATAAAGATTGTAAGAATGGATTAATCCATGTTTCATCTTTAAGACGAAATGAAATCATACCGCCTCTTCCTGGATAAAATACATCTGTCACACCGTCTTCATCATTTAAATAAGCAACAATTGCTTTCGCATTTTCTTCATGTTGTCTCATGCGAAGCGCTAAAGTTTTCATACCGCGAATTAATAGCCATGAGTCAAATGGACTTAAGACAGCCCCTGAGGCATTATGATAATGAGCAATTTCCTCACAAAGTTCTTTTCCTTTTGCAACGACAAGTCCGCTTAGTACATCGTTATGCCCACCTAAATATTTCGTTGCACTGTGAAGAACGATATCGGCACCTTCTGTTAATGGTTGTTGTATATAAGGCGTGTAGAATGTGTTGTCTACAATAAGAAGTAGTCCATGCCTTTTCGCTACACTTGCGACACTTGCGATATCAGTAACTTGCATTAGTGGATTAGTCGGAGTTTCTATGAAAATAGCCTTTGTTTCAGTTGTGATAGCTTTCTCAATTTGTTTAATAGATTGTGTATTTACGTATCTACATCGAATATTCCACTTTTTTTCATGCTCAGAAAATAATCGATACGTTCCCCCATATAAATCCTCGGATACAATAAGTTCATCTCCAGAACGGAATAACGAAAGGACGAGGAGCACAGCTGCCATTCCTGAACTACAGGCATAACCTTGTTCGCCATATTCTAAGTCTGCGATTGCCTGTTCTAATAGACCGCGAGTTGGATTTCCAGTTCTTGAATAGTCAAAGCCAGTAGATTTACCAAGCCCTTCATGCCGATAAGCAGTTGAGAAATAAACTGGTGGATTAACAGTTCCTGTTGTAGTTTCGCTACGATTCCCGATTTGTGCTAGTTTTGTTTCGATTGTTGACATGTGAAAATTCCCCCTTTGTAAAGTGAACGATTAAGTGAATGTAAAATAAAAAAAGCCTTCTAAGAAGAAGGCTTTCAGTTTGAATAGAGTCTTCTTCTCATCTGTCAAATCTTTCACAATTTGCTGGAATTAGCACCTTATTAACGAATGAACGTTAATGGTTGCTGAGGCGTCACAGGGCCAGTCCCTCTACCTCTCTAGATAAGAATGTTCGTATGAAATTTTATTATGTTTTTAACTTTACAACAAAAGATAATTGAATTGCAACTTTATTTTAAATATTTTTTATTTTTCTGCAAGTGTCATTGACTTTTATTTTTGTGCATGCTAAATTTATAAAAAATTAACAAACATTGTTAAAAGGGGAACGCATTTCCTTTTAGCTACATAAATAAAATAATAAAGACAAACTCTTATTGAGAGCGGTGGAGGGAAAGGCCCTGTGAAACCCAGCAACCTTCAAACTAAATGTTTGAAACGGTGCTAAGACCTGCAAAACGTGTGTTTTGCATAATAAGAGGAGGAACGATTATGTCCCCCTCTTCACTTTGAAGAGGGGGTTTTTATATTGATAGAAATGAGGGAGATTCGTGAAATTACTAGATTTATTATCAAAAGGAATTGTAATAGGCGATGGTGCGGTTGGAACTTTATTACATTCGCATGGTTTACAAAGTAGTTTTGAAGAATTGAATTTGTCTGATCCGGACTTAATTATATCAATCCATAAACAATATGTAGCTGCTGGAGCGGATGTTATTCAAACGAATACGTATGGGGCAAATGAAGCGAAATTACGTATGTATGGATTAGAAAATCAAGTTGTCCAAATTAATAGAGCGGCAGTGAATATTGCAAAAGCATCAGTAACAGAGCGGAATGCAATTTTAGGGACAATTGGAGGTATGAAACATATTGGTGCTGTTACAACGACTGATATAGAGCGAGAATTTATTTTACTTGAGCAGGCAGGTACTTTACTAGAAGAACAGGTTGATGGATTACTATTAGAAACTTTTTATGATGAATTTGAATTATTGCATGCCGTTAAAGTATTGCGTAAACAAACGAATATTCCGATTGTTGCTCAGTTAGCGTTACATGAGGCAGGTACGACTCAAAATGGGAATGATGTCAATGAAATATTAAAACAGCTTTTAGACTACGGTGCCAATGTTGTTGGATTGAACTGTCAACTAGGGCCACTTCATATGACGGAAGCTTTCAAAATGATATCGATTCCTCAAAATGGCTATTTATCAGCATATCCGAATGCAGGTCTCCCAAATTATGTGGAGGGGCGTTATGTGTACGAGGGAAGTCCAGCATATTTTGAAGAGATGACACCAAAATTTATTGAACAAGGTATTCGTTTATTAGGCGGTTGCTGTGGTACTACCCCGGAACATATTGAAGGAATGAAACGTGCTATTGCAAATGTTGCACCTGTAATAGCAAAGGAGACGATTCAAAGGCCTAAAGTGGTCCATACACATGAGAAGCGTTTGAGAGCTCATGTTACTCTCGCAGAAAAGGCAAAGAAACAAATAACAGTTGTAGTGGAATTAGATCCACCGAAAACGTTAGACACGCAGCGTTTTTTTGAAGGGGCAAGAGCACTGAAAAGGGCTGGAGCGGATGCTATTACTCTAGCAGATAATTCATTGGCATCGCCTCGCGTTTCTAATATGGCTATGGGTGCATTATTAACGAAGCACGATATTCCAGTATTGACGCATTTAACGTGTAGAGACCATAACGTCATTGGATTACAATCTCATTTGCTAGGGTTATCAGTGTTAGGTATGGAGGAAGTGCTAGCTTTAACTGGTGATCCAGCGCGCGTTGGTGATTTTCCAGGTGCAACTTCTGTATATGATTTGTCATCTATAGAGCTAATTAAAATGATTAAAGAGATGAACGACGGTCGCTCTATTTTAGGGAAATCAATTGGCCCGGCAACAAGATTTTCTGTCGGAGGGGCATTCAATCCCCATGTAAGGCATTTAACAGCAGCGGTAAAGCGAATGGAACGAAAAATTGATGCTGGTGCAGAATATTTCTTAACTCAGCCAATTTATGATGTTGCTTTAATAGAAGAAGTATATGAAGTGACAAAGCATTTGGAACAACCTATCTTTATTGGAATTATGCCGTTAGTAAGTAAGCGGAATGCAGATTTTCTTCATTTTGAAGTACCGGGTATTACGCTCCCTGAAGAGATAAGACAAAGAATGGATGGACATGAAACGAAAGAGGCTGCTATCGAGGAAGGAATTCGTATTTCACAAGAGTTGATTGATGCGGCAATGAAATATTTTAACGGTATTTATCTTATTACGCCGTTTTTAAAATATGAAATTACAGAACATCTCGTGAAATATGTGAGAGAAAAGCAAGAAGTGAAAGAGGGTATTAATTGATGAAACGAATAGAAGAGAGATTACAACATGAAATTTTAATATTAGATGGTGCAATGGGAACGATGATCCAGCAAGAAGACTTAACAGCGGAAGATTTTGGAGGAGAAGAATACGAAGGTTGTAATGAATATTTAGTAAAAACAAGACCGGATGTGATTTTAAATATTCATAAAGTCTACATTGAAGCTGGAGCAGATATTATTGAAACGAATACGTTTGGTGCAACAAATATTGTATTAAGTGATTATGCATTGTCTCATTTAGATGAAGAGTTAAATGAAAGGGCAGCGCTTTTGGCGAAGCAAGCAGTCAAAGAAAGTGGGAAAGAAGTATATGTTGCGGGAGCGATGGGACCAACGACGAAAGCGATTAGTGTTACAGGTGGTGTAACTTTTGAAGAGTTAATCGAAGCCTATACAAGGCAAGCAAGAGGACTATTAAGAGGAGAAGTTGATGTATTGCTCGTTGAGACGAGTCAAGATATGCGTAATGTGAAAGCTGCGTACCTTGGAATTCAATCGGCGTTTGAAGAACTAAACAAAATAGTACCTATTATGATTTCTGGAACAATTGAACCGATGGGAACGACTTTAGCGGGTCAAACGATCGAAGCCTTTTATTTATCGGTAGAGCATATGAAGCCATTATCGGTTGGGTTAAACTGTGCTACTGGTCCGGAATTTATGAGGGAACATATGCGTTCTCTATCCGATTTATCGGAGTGTTATATTTCTTGTTATCCAAACGCTGGTCTTCCTGATGAAGATGGGCATTATCACGAATCTCCGGCGTCACTTGCTGAAAAAGTAAAACGTTTTGCTGAAGAAGGATGGATTAATATTATTGGTGGTTGTTGTGGCACAACACCAGAACATATAAGTGCAATGAAATTGGCGCTTGCCTCGATTAATCCTCGCGAGCATCATGAAAGGGTTGGACATGGAATTAGTGGACTAGAAGCGTTGCAATACGATGATTCTATGAGGCCCCTATTTGTTGGAGAAAGGACGAACGTAATTGGATCGCGTAAGTTTAAAAGATTAGTAGCAGAAGGGAAATTTGAAGAGGCTGCTGAAGTGGCAAGAGCGCAAGTGAAGAAAAATGCTCATATTATTGATATTTGTATGGCAGACCCTGATCGTGATGAAATAGAAGATATGGAAAGATTCTTGGCAGAAGTTACGAAAGTGTTAAAAGTACCGATTATGATTGATTCAACAGATGAAAATGTTATGGCGAAAGCTCTTACTTATATTCAAGGAAAAGGTGTTATCAATTCTATTAATTTAGAGGATGGAGAAGAACGTTTTGAAAAAGTGACACCCCTTCTTCGGAAATACGGTGCTGCGATAGTTGTAGGGACAATTGATGAAGATGGTATGGCAGTTAGTGCAGAAAGAAAGATAGAGATTGCTAAAAGAAGCTATGAATTACTAACGAAGAAGTATGGTATACGCCCATCTGATATTATTTTTGATGCGCTTGTGTTTCCTGTAGGAACAGGTGATGAAGAATATATAGGTTCAGCGGCAGCGACTATAGAAGGAATTCGTCTTATTAAAGAAGCGTTACCAGAATGTTTAACGATTCTAGGTGTGAGTAACATATCTTTTGGTTTACCACCAGCAGGACGTGAAGTATTGAACTCTGTCTTTCTATACCATGCAACGAAAGCAGGATTAGATTATGCGATTGTTAATACGGAAAAATTAGAGCGCTATGCGTCAATTCCAGAGGAAGAAAAACGTCTTGCGGATGCATTATTATTTGAAACGACGAAAGAGACGTTAGAAAAATTTACAAACTTTTATCGTGTTGCCAAAAAGAAGGATGTCGTTATACAAGAAACGCTAACACTTGATGAACGACTGGCAAACTATATTGTAGAAGGTACGAAGCAAGGACTACAAGAAGATCTAAGTCTCGCGCTTACAGAAGGACGAAAACCTTTGGATATTATTAACGGACCGCTTATGACAGGAATGGATGAGGTGGGGCGATTGTTTAATGGTAATGAGCTTATCGTTGCTGAAGTATTGCAAAGTGCTGAAAGTATGAAAGCTGCCGTAAGTTATTTAGAGCCACATATGGAATCTAGTGATAGTGCAAAAAAAGGGAAAGTATTATTAGCGACTGTAAAAGGTGACGTACATGATATTGGGAAAAACCTCGTTGAAATTATTTTATCAAATAACGGATATGAAATTATTAATTTAGGAATTAATGTTCGTTCGGATCGAATTGTTCAAGAAGTACAAGAAAAGAAACCTGATATTATTGGTCTTTCTGGTTTGTTAGTAAAATCCGCACAACAAATGGTAACGACTGCTGAAGATTTAAAAGCAGCCAATATTGATATTCCAATTGTTGTCGGTGGTGCAGCGTTAACGAGAAAGTTTACAGATAATCGTATTTCGCCATCATATAAAGGGCTCGTATGTTATGCAAGTGATGCGATGACAGGTCTTGATATTATTAACAAATTACAAAAAGAAGAAGAACGTGAAAAGATGAAGCAAGATAAAAAGGAACGCCATCTTCATATTGTGAAACAAGAGGAGAAAAAAATAGAAATTCCCGCAGTTATTGAGCCGTTGCCAAAAGCAACTGTTATAGTGCCAGATTCGACGAAACGAGTTGTATTAAGGGATATTCCTGCCCTTCATCTTGCACCATTTTTAAATAGACAAATGTTAATTGGACACCATCTTGGGTTAAAAGGAAACGTAAAAAAACTCCTGCAAGAAGGGGATAAAAGAGCACATGAGCTAAATGATTTAATTGATGAATTATTACAAGAAGGACAATCTTGGTTACGCCCAAAAGCGGTGTATCAATTTTTTCCGGCGCAAAGTGATGGACAAAATATAATTATATACGATCCGGAAGATCACACACGTATTATAGAGCGATTTGAATTTCCGAGACAAGGGAAAGCACCATACCGTACTTTAGGAGATTATATACGCCCGATTGGAGATGAGATGGATTATGTCGCTTTCTTATCTGTTACCGTTGGAGAAGGGGTTCGAGATATTGCAGAGGAATGGAAGGCGAAGGGAGATTATTTACGCAGTCATGCAATTCAATCGTTAGCACTTGAATTAGCAGAAGGACTTGCTGAAAAAACACATATGCTCATTCGTGATCGTTGGGGAATTCCAGATTCACCTGAACTGACGATGGAAGAGAGATTCCGTACAAAATATAGAGGAATACGCGTATCATTTGGTTATCCAGCATGCCCAGAACTTGCTGATCAAGAAAAATTATTTCGCTTAATTCATCCGGAAGAAATTGGTATTTCATTAACAGAAGGATTTATGATGGAGCCAGAAGCGTCTGTAACGGCTATGGTATTTTCTCACCCTGAGGCAAGGTATTTTAGTGTACTATAGTGTAGAAGGGGGAGACGTATGAAAAAAATAGTTTTTACAGGTGGCGGTTCGGCAGGGCATGTAACGCCTAATTTAGCAATTATTCCACATCTACAGAAAGAAAACTGGGACATTTCTTACATCGGTTCTCATCAAGGGATCGAGAAAACGATTATAGAAAATGAAGGGATTCCATACTATAGTATTGCAAGCGGGAAGCTACGTCGTTATTTTGATTTGAAAAATATAAAAGATCCTTTTCTCGTGATGAAAGGTGTTATGGATGCGTATGTAACAATTCGTAAACTAAAACCGGATGTTATTTTTTCAAAAGGTGGTTTCGTATCCGTACCAGTCGTAATTGGAGGATGGCTAAATAGGGTGCCAGTTTTATTACATGAATCTGATATGACACCTGGACTAGCAAATAAAATTGCGCTCCGTTTTGCCTCGAAAATATTTGTTACATTTGAAGAAGCAGCGAAACATTTACCGAAAGAAAAAGTAATATATACAGGATCGCCTGTACGTGAAGACGTACTAAGAGGAAATCTTGAAAAAGGTTTAAAGTTTCTAGGGTTTTCCCGTAAGAAATCAGTTATTACTGTTATGGGAGGAAGTTTAGGAGCAAAGAAAATTAATGAAACGGTTCGATCAGCACTTCCAGATCTTCTGAAAAATTATCAAATTGTGCACCTTTGCGGAAAAGGAAATCTTGATGAATCCTTACAAAATACGGAAGGATATAGACAATTTGAATATGTACATGGAGAGTTGCCGGATATATTAGCAGCAACAGATTTTGTTATTTCACGTGCGGGATCCAATGCGATTTTTGAATTTTTAACAATGCAAAAGCCGATGGTTTTAATTCCGTTATCGAAATTTGCAAGCCGTGGAGATCAAATTTTAAATGCTGAATCATTTGAAAGACAAGGGTATGCATCGGTATTATACGAAGAGGATGTAACGGTGAACTCGCTTATAAAGCATATAGAAGAGCTATCTCATAATAATGAGACGTATAAAACAGCATTAAAAAAATATAATGGAAAAGAAGCGATTAAAACTATCATTCAACATATTTCAGAGGCATGATTAAACAATCATGTCTTTTTTAGTAGGATGAAAGATTCCAAGAATTGATGTTTTTATGTTACAATAAAGTGAAACTTTAATCAGTGGGGGGGTCATCCCCCACTGATTATTAGTTGAACCAATCGGGCTTTTACGGGCAGTTAATCCCACATCTAACTTCTTTGCTTTTGCTGAATTTTGAGGTGGGGGTCTTACTGCCCGTTAATGCGGGATAACAAATGGTTAATAGGGAAATTCCAATTGATTAAGCGTGAAAATACGAATGGATTAGGAGTGACTGTGTTGGAGCTAAGTCTCTATGAAAATACTGCACTTATTATATGCTTTGTGTTGTACGTTGGTAGTGTTATTGTTTATATTTCACGGAAATTTTCACAAGAACGAGAGCTTGAAAAATCAGAAATAACAGCTGAACTAGAAATGTTAGCTGATGAAAGTTATAAAAAACAAAAAATAAAAGAAGATCATGAGGCACCCCATCATTGAAACGCAAATAAGTTCTAAAGATGGGGATTTTTTTTGGGAAAATCCCATTAACGCTAAAAAAGGAGTTTCCCCATACATATTGAAGGAGTCGATATAAATGAAATTTTATATTGCTTCAGGATTTCAAAATAAACATCTTGTTCGTTTCGTATCAAGCCAGTTGAAAGAAGTGGGATGGCAGCATACATATGATTGGACGAAAAATGAAAGAGCAACCAATAGAGAACAATTGCAAAAGATTGGTGAAGAAGAACAAGAAGCGATTCGAGAAGCTGATGTCTTCTTACTCATACTAAATGGTGGAAATGGAAGTCATACAGAATTAGGGATGGCAATTGCTTTAGAAAAGAAAATTTATATATATCACAAGGGCAATGAGTTGCAAACTACATTCTACCATTTACGAGAAGTTGATATTTTCGAAGGAGAAATTGAGGGGCTTGTCTCATATATATTGAATAAAGTGGAATGTTAGACGTGGGAATGTAGCGAGAAATATTTCTTGCAAAAAAAAGAGTGAAGGTTACCATTAGGCTATTTTGGGCACAGTTATTATAAGTAAAGCATATAAAGGAGTTATAAATATGAAATTAGAAAATGGATGGGAAACAAGTTTTTTAGAAGTTGTACAAAACAGTGAATTTAAGAAAGATGCAATTCGTAGTCAATTACTTTTTGCAGATAGTGAAGAAGTAGAAGAGCTTGTTGATGATTACGGTTATGAAGAGATTGTTGAACGCGAACATGATGATGAGTTAGCAGGAATTTTAGGAGAAGAACTTTTTAGTGAGATGGAGCGAAACGTATTCTTAGCTTCACAGCCAGAAGAAAAACTGATTTCATTCGTAAATGGATTAGGTTTTCACGTGTTAGATTGGATCGTGCTTCTTGAAACAGAATTTGGCATTGATAGCGCAAATTTCACATCAGATGCGGTGAAAATGTTAGAAAAGCGTTTTAGACAGTTTCCGTATATAGAAGAGAAGACAATTTTTGATATGAAGCTTGAAGAAACAATGGATGTATTAGAGTCTGTAACAGGTTTGCATTTAAAAGAAAAGATGGGTGTTTAAAAAAAAGAACGTGATAGCTTCACGTTCTTTTTTTTACATAATAATAATTTTATCATCTAGCTTTGTTTGTCCAGTAAGAAGTGCATTTAAATACTCTACTTTTCGTATGCAAGCTTGTATATGTCTTTCAACCTCTTGTAACTCTGCTTGGTGATGCGTTTCAATTGGATGAATTTGTACGTTGAATTTTTCGAATTGACTACTATATGTTATTTCTGCATAGCCGCTCATAATATCGGTTTCGTTATGAAATAAAAATTGCTTCGTTCCTTCACAGAATGATACATCCTGAAAGCCATATACTTTTAATGCTTCAATTACTTTTTTAATCATTTTTGTATTCATTTTTTAACCCTCTTTACGAAGTTCTACTTATACATTATAACATAAAAAATTACGTAGAAAGCGCTTCCAAGTGTATTTTATTATAAACTTTACGTTTTAATCATAAAAATGAAACAAAGAAAAAATAATTGTAAAGAAGGAAGGACTCTTTTATTGTTTCGTCATATATATAGAGAAATAGTGCAATGAAAGGAAATTTTCCGAGGTGGAGATTGTATTTCCAATTTGAGCGCAGTAAAAGAGGTGATAATCTTGAAATTTGATATTGTAGGACAAAAAGCATATATAAAAGATGGGCCGCATCGGAACCGAATTGGAACTGTAAAGAAAAATGAAAAACAATTAGAAACCCACTTTGCTATTGTAATTGGGGAACAAAGTATTGCTGTAGAGCTAAAGGATATCGTGTTAGTTGGAGTAGATGTAGGACAATTTCATAAATGGTGCGAGCAGAATGGTTATTTGTAAAAGGGACGGGCTGTGAGATAATGAAATATATTTGAGAAAAGAGAATATGTTATTGTATTCTCTTTTTCTATGTTTAAGGAGGCGGAAATCAAGTATAAAGAACAAGAATTTACATTGGAGCTGAAAGCGAAAATTCAATGTATGGAAAAGGAATTAGAGCGAATATCATTTAAACTTTTTAAAGAGTATTCACATTTATACATAGAAAAAAACATGAAATTATGTATGGAATTTGCAAGAGATAAGCAGAATCCCTTTGAAACAGGCTATTATTCATCAGTTTCTATAGCGGTATTAGATGAAGAAGAGGGGATGATTGAATTTTACATCATTCCAATTTGGAAATGCGAAAATGTTTTTTTAGGAATGTCAATTCAATCGAGAATTTTGGGGAGTAAGAAAATAGGGGAACTTGTTGATGAATCTTACTATGAGATTGAAGAGGAGTTAAAAGAGCAACTAGAAGAATACTTGGAGTGATAACTTTCAAGATAAGATGTATAGAGATGGAACATAATAAAAAAGACGCTAACAGTATATACTGTTAGCGTCCTTTTTCATTATGAAGCAATCTCACCAGTTTTTACATCATCTTGATTGTACGTATCCTGATCTAATTCACCAAGCCATTTACTAGAAATAAGACCTGCTGTCATAGAACCACTTACGTTAAGAGCCGTACGACCCATATCGATTAATGGTTCAACCGAGATAACAAGAGCGACAATGCCGATTGGTAAGTTCATTGTAGATAGTACGATTAAAGCTGCGAATGTTGCACCGCCACCAACGCCGGCAACACCGAATGAGCTAATAGCAACGACAGCGATTAAAGTTAAAATAAATTGTGGTTGTAATGGATCAATTCCTACAGTTGGAGCGACCATCATAGCAAGCATTGCTGGATAAATACCTGCGCAACCGTTTTGACCAATAGATACCCCAAAGGATGCAGCGAAGTTAGCGATTCCTTCAGAAATACCAAGTTTTTCTTTTTGTGCTTCAATATTTAATGGCATCGCACCAGCACTAGAGCGAGATGTGAATGCAAATGTTAATACAGGGAACACTTTTTTCAAATATTGAATTGGATTTAAACCAGATAGTGCGATTAATAATAAGTGAATAACGAACATTACGATAAGTGCTACGTAAGATGCTAACACGAAGTTACCAAGTTTTAAAATAGCGTTAATATCGCTACCAGCAACTGTCTTTGCCATAAGAGCTAATACGCCGTATGGAGTAAGACGTAAAATTAATGTTACCATACGCATTACGATTGCATACACAGCATCAAGCATCTTCTTAAATAGCTCCGCTTGTTCTGGGTATTTTCGTTTTACACCTATAAAGGCAATACCGATAAAGGCTGCAAATATTACAACAGAAATTGTTGATGTTGGACGAGCACCTGTTAAATCAAGAAACGGATTTGTAGGCAACAGTTCTAATAATTTGTCTGGAATTGTTGTCTTTTCAATAGAAGTAAATCTTTCTTCTACTAATTTCAGACGAGCAGATTCTGCATCACCTTGTTGTAATCCTGTTGCTGATACATCAAATCCTGCGCTTGCAGCTATACCGACAGCTGCGGCAATTCCTGTAGTAAGAATTAAAATTCCGATAATAAGACCACTGATTTTACCAAGGTTTTTCGTTAATTGTAATTTTGTAAAGGCTGAAATAATAGATACTAAAATAAGTGGCATAACAATCATTTGAAGTAATTTCACATAACCGTTACCAATTAAACCGAACCAGGTATTTGATTCGATAATTACTTTAGAAGTAGGTTCATAAATAAATTGTAATATAAGACCAAAGATAATTCCGACTCCTAAAGCAGTAAATACACGTTTATTAAAAGATACATGCTTATGTTGCATATAATACAATACGCCAACTAAAATGAGCATGACTGTGATGTTAATCCCGACAAGCAGTGTATTCATGTTAATTCCCCCTAATTCCAATGTGTTATATAGAATATAAGGTAATAAAACCTATAAGTCAACTAGGGAATTGCGGAATTAAAAAAAGATGGCAAATTGCCATCTTTTAATGTCCAGCTCCAGGGACAAGTAAAAATGTTGTGTACCATGTAAATCCGATGAAGAAAACGGTTAAATATGCCCCGAATACGTATATATACATACGCTCTGTTAATTTTAAATAACTTAAAAGTACGAAGAATCCTGTTTGTCCTAAAAATAATAGTGCGGTCGAATGCATATCCCCTACGTAAAACATAACCGAGAAAATTCCAGTCCAAAAGCCGAGAACGCGAAACATGCGCTCCATGCCATCTCCCTCCTTTTCTAAAAAAAGTAAAACCTCTCTTCATTATAGTTTATTTTTCTAACTATTGTAAATATTCATTCATATAAAAGAAAGAAGCCAATTATAGTATTGACTTCTTCTTAGTTGAAAAACTAAATTTGAACTTTATAGTTACAAGATTTGCATCCATCTAGTAGACTATCGTTTCGTGTTAATTCCACGTCCGGGAATAGGATTTCAAAAATCCCCTTCATCATATCTCCGTGCATATTACAAATTTCAGTCGGATGATGCGCAGCAACTTCTTTAAATGGGCAATTGTGTACATCATAGAAAATTTTTGTGCCATCTGTACTTAATTCAAAAACAGGGGATAAACCAGCTGTTGAGAATGCTTCTTTTGCGATTAGCATTTTTTGTTCTATCGTCAATGCTTCTGCACTTACATTTAAGCGATGCATATGTTGTTGCATTAATTCTTTTCCGAATTGTTTCCCTGTTTCATATAGCGCTTTTTCACCCGCGCTACCTAAGCTTAGCAGTGAATTAAATGCTATCTGTGCTAGTAATTGATAATCGCGAAATGGGAATTGTAACTGGATGACATCTTGAGACAAGACGTATAGTCTGCTTGGTCTGCCGCCTTTCCCAGTTTTTTTTGTTTCTGATTTGAGCATATTAACATCTTCTAATTTAGATAAATGTAAACGCGCTACGTTTGGATGAATGTCAAACTCATCTGCAATTTCTTGTACAGTTACGTAATTATGTTTTTGCGAAATATATTTATAAATATAATAACGAGTAGGGTCAGATAATACACCTGTAATTTTTAAAGCTTGTTCCATTAGGATCTCCACCTTTATCACTTTATCCAAGATATTAACATTATAATACAGATAAACTTCCATATAGGTAATTTCAGACAATAATTCGGAAATTGTTCATAATTTCACAAACATATTTTTCCTTTTTCTCTTAGTGAAAATACAAAATTTCTAATTTTTCTTGTGCATTTTTTCATGATATATACATAGTGAGGAGGGAAAGTTGATGAATAGTGTCGAGCTTTTTGCAAATATGATTATGAAAGAAGCTTGTAGGGTGCAAGCATCAGACTTACATATTGTGCCCAGGCAAAAGGATGTGGCGATTCAATTACGTATAGGGAAAGATTTAATTACGAAAAGGTGTATTGAAAAGGAATTTGGAGAAAAGCTTGTTTCGCACTTTAAGTTTTTAGCATCAATGGATATAGGAGAGAGGAGAAAGCCTCAAAATGGTTCATTATATTTGCAAATTGATGGATCAGAAGTGTATTTACGCCTTTCAACACTTCCAACAGTATATCAAGAAAGTCTAGTTATTCGCCTCCATTTACAATCATCTGTTCAGCCGTTGTCTCATCTTTCGTTATTTCCAAGTACAGCGGAAAAATTACTCTCTTTTTTAAAGCATTCTCATGGGTTACTCGTATTTACTGGGCCGACTGGTTCTGGAAAAACAACGACAATGTATGCGTTATTAGAAGTAGCTAGAAAAGGAGAAACACGTCGTATTGTTACTCTGGAAGATCCAGTTGAGAGAAGAAAAGACGGTTTATTACAAATTCAAATAAATGAAAAAGCTGGTATCACATATGAAACGGGATTAAAGGCTATTTTGCGTCACGATCCAGATATTATTTTAGTTGGCGAAATTCGTGATGAAGAAACAGCAAAAGTAGCTGTAAGGGCCAGTTTGACGGGACATTTAGTGATGACAACCTTGCATACAAATGATGCGACAGGAGCGATACTACGATTTATGGATTATGGTATTACAAGGCAAGAAATTGAACAATCATTATTGGCTGTAGCTGCTCAGCGACTCGTTGAATTAAAATGTCCGTTTTGCAGAGGGAAGTGTTCAACTTTATGTAAATCAATGAGGCAAGTGAGGCAGGCAAGTATTTATGAACTGTTATATGGATATGAATTAAAACAAGCGATTAAAGAAGCAAGTGGAGAACATGTTACGTATCACTATGAAACGTTGGAATCGTCGGTGCGAAAAGGGTATGCTTTAGGCTTTTTAGAAGAAGATGTATATGTTTAAGAGAAAATGGAGTTTAAGTGATCAAGTATTATTATGGAAAAGATTAAGTGATTTATTAGAGAAAGGTTACTCACTTTTACAGGCGTTAGAATTTTTGCAGTTTCAACTACCGTTAGGGAAGAAATTACAGTTACAGCATATGATCGAGGGATTGAAAAATGGACAAAGTTTGCACGCTTCTTTTCATCAATTAATGTTTCATCCGGAGGTGTTAAGTTATTTGTTTTATGCAGAGCGACATGGTGATATTTCTTTTGCTTTGCAACAAGGGAGTGTACTTCTTTACAAGAAGGATAAATATAGGAAAGATATGATGAAAGTAATGCAATATCCTATGTTTTTATCATTTTTTTTAATGATTATGCTTTCTGTTTTTAACCTCATTTTATTGCCTCAGTTTGAAATGATGTATAGTTCTTTACGTTCTACAGCACCACCACTTACGGAGCAAATTTTAGTTACAATTAAATTATTACCTTATTCCATTTATATCATTTTTCTTATCGTTATAACGGGATTTAGTTTATATATATTTTATTTCCGAAAACTTCCGCCTACTCAACAGGTAAAGATTATGATCCGTATCCCCCTTATGAAAACATTTCTTATTTTAAATCATTCGCACTATTTTTCCGCTCAATTAAGTGGTTTATTACACGGTGGATTGTCAGTGCACGAAGCATTAACAATAATGATGAAGCAAAAGTATCATCCGTTCTTTCAGTATGAAGCAGCCCGAATTGAGCGGCAATTAATCGCAGGAGAACCGTTACAATCTATTATTGATAAAAGTGGTTATTATGAGAAAGAACTTGCTTATATCATTACGCATGGACAAGCAAACGGTAATTTAGCAAATGAGCTTTGTGATTACAGTGAGCTCATTATTGAAAAGGTAGAACAAAAAATTAAACGTATGTTATTTGTGATTCAACCCATTTTATTTACATGTATTGGGGTTATAGTCATTTTGATGTACTTAGCGATGATTATGCCGATGTTTCAAATGATGAATTCAATTTAGGGGGCATTTACATGCAGAATGAGGAAGGTTTTACTCTTTTAGAAATGTTATTAGTTATGGTTGTCATAACTGTATTATTACTATTAATTATTCCAAATGTAGTTACACAGCGCTCATCCGTGCAAGGAAAAGGATGTGCAGCCTATGTGAAATCTATAGAAGCACAAATACAAGCATATCAATTGCAACATAATAAGATTCCATCAATAGAGGAACTTGAAACAGGAAAGTATATTACTTCTAAAACTTGTCCGAAAGGTGAACCAATCCATATTTTCGATGATGGCACAGTATCAGCCGGGAAATCGTGAAACAAAAAGGTTTTACTCTTTTAGAAATGCTACTTGTCTTATTCGCTATTTCTGTACTGAGTGTTGTTACGCATTTTAACGTTACTTCATTACATGAAAAGCAAAGAGCCGAGCAGTTTTTGAAACAGTTTTCAAATGATATTTTGTATATGCAGCAGTTAGCGATTAAGCGTCAAAAACATTATACGTTACGCTGGTTTAAAGAGAAACATATGTATTATATTTCGGAATCGGAGACCGGATTTTTAATTGCTAAGAGAGAATATGATAAAGATGTCCAAATTGATTTGCATACCTTTCCAAATCCAATGACATATAATCCGAGCGGAAATATTAATAGAGGTGGTACGATTTTACTTTCCTATCGGGGGTATAAATATGAGATTGTATTTCAGCTTGGAAGAGGGAGATTTACGTATCGTGAAGTGTCAAAAAGGATCAGTAATGGTTGAAATGGTTGTAGCGTTAAGTTTAATAATGATGGCGGTATCGTTATTGCTCCCGCAAACATTATTAATTATGCAAGAAAGAAAAAATATAAAAATGAGCTATAAAGCATTAATGTTATTAAAAAAAGAAGCGGCCTTATTTAAGTATGAGAATGAGGAAAAGCGAGTAAAAGAGCAAGTCATAAAAGGAATTGTATATTACACATATTGGAGAGGAGATGAAGTTTGTACGATGTGGAAAGATATGAGAGGAAAAGCGATGGAGCAATGCCTTTATGCAGAGAAAAGGTAAAAAGGAAGTGGGATTTACATTAATAGAAATGATTGTATGTTTGTTGCTTTTATCAATGTTCTTTTTACTTTTACCACGTCTTCAGATTATGGGGATAGAAAATACACATTCAAAAGGATTAAATGAATGGGAGTGGGATGTGTTTTTAGGACAAATGCAATTAGAGTTTCGTGAAGTATCAAGTGGGAGGAAGATAGCACTAGAAAATGGTGGGAATATTTTGCGCTTCCAACTTCGTAATGGTGATCAGGTGACGTATGAAAAGGTGAATAGTAATTTAATAAGAAAAGTAAATATACGCGGAAGGGAATTTATATTACAAAGGATTGAAGCGATTTCGTACAAATTAACACCTCATTTGTTATATATATATGTGAAAGATATAAGTGGTGAAATATATGAAGGCGTGGCTGTGCGCTATAGTGAAATTGAGATAGAAACATGAGAAAACAAGATGGATTTACAATGCCAGGAACAATTATTTTTCTTATTTTATTCATTTCTTTTTTGATGTACGAAACGAATATGTTACTTTCGGATAAAAAATTTTATTCTGAAATAGAACAAAGTTTTTTCATGGAGGAACTTGTTGATCGAGCTATTTCAGATATAAAAAGAGACTTACAGCAAAAAGAGAAAGAGGATGTTTTTTTATTTCAGTATGAAAGAGGAGAAGTGAGTGGAAAGTACATCTTTGAAAATGATGTTATTAACATTTCATTGCAATGTGTTACAAAACAGAGGGGTTTCTATACAGTGAGCTTTCGCTATAGGAAAAGGGATAATAAAATATTGGATTGGGTAGAAGGATAATGTGTAAAATACGCTTGGGAGAAGCATTAATTTCCATTGTGTTGAGAGTCAATTTCTTTGTGAAAGGGATAAAAAGGATAGTTAAAAGTTTAAATTTTCTCAAAAAAGAGAAAGGTAGAAAGAATATGATATATTCATGCTATCCAATCATTTTTTCTAGGGAGATAAGGAAATGACAACTAACAATCAAATAGGTGAAAATAAGGAACAAACTATTTTTGATCATAAAGGAAATACGATTATGACAGAAGATAGGGAAATACAAATTATTTCAAAATTCGAAGAACCCCTTATTGTCGTATTAGCAAATGTATTAAGTGATGAAGAATGTGACGGATTAATCGAATTGTCTAAAAATAAAATAGAGCGGTCTAAAATTGGTTCATCACGTGATGTAAATGATATTCGAACGAGTAGCGGTGCATTTTTGGAAGAGAATGAACTAACTTCCAAGATTGAAAAACGAATTTCATCTATCATGAATGTTCCTGTAGCGCATGGAGAAGGATTGCACATTTTAAATTATGAAGTGGATCAAGAATATAAAGCGCACTATGATTATTTTGCGGAACATAGTAGATCAGCTGCTAATAATCGTATAAGTACTCTTGTGATGTACTTAAATGATGTAGAAGAAGGCGGGGAAACATTCTTTCCGAAATTAAATCTTTCTGTACATCCTAGAAAGGGAATGGCAGTATACTTTGAGTATTTTTATCAAGATCAATCACTAAATGAGCTTACGTTACATGGAGGAGCACCTGTAACGAAAGGTGAGAAATGGGTTGCAACGCAGTGGGTGAGAAGAGGTACTTATAAGTAAAAGTGAGCCAGCTTGTTTTATTGCGAGAAAATAGCGAGTATGTTACGTTTTGTTCTTCATTTCATAAGAAGAACAAAACGTTTTTTTATTAAATAAAGTAGCATCTTTCGTTATAATAACAAATAATAACGGATGATTGAGAGGAACGAAAATGAAATCTATATACATAACCGGCTATATGGGAGCTGGGAAAACAACAATTGGAAAAGCGTTAAGTAAAGAACTCCATATGGAAGTTGTAGATACAGATCAAAAAATCGAAGAGCAGAAAGAGAAAGCGATTCGGCATATTTTTGCAGAAGAAGGCGAAATGGTTTTTCGGGAATATGAAAGTGAAATGTTACGTTCACTACCGGTTCAGAATGTAATTATTACAACTGGTGGAGGAATTATTGAACGAGAGGAAAATCGAAAGTGGATGAAGGAAAATGGAACTGTTGTGTATTTATATTGCGATCCACATGTAATTGCAGAAAGGCTTCGTGAAGATACGACACGTCCACTATTTCAGAAGAAAGATATAGATGCATTTGTAACGAAATTTGAATCGCGCCGAGCTTATTATGAAGAGGCTGATATTCATATCGATACGACAAATAAGTCGGTAAAGCAAATTATGAATGAATTAAAGCAAAAGATTAATGAATAAAAAAGTGGACATACTAATCAAGTAGAGGTGATGATAATATGTCTACTAATGATTATGTACGCTTTGTGACACAGCAATTTGTGTCATATATGGATGCTCCAAAAGAGGATCGAAAACAACAGAAACAACAACGTCGTGCGGAGAAAGAGCCATTCTTAAATAAATGGTTTGGTGTTATGCCACTGAGCGCTGCTTTGTTTTATCGAAATGTAAAAAATAAAAGAAAAAAATCAAGCTAACTTTTTCGTAATATGTTTAGCAAAATAACAATCCCCTAGTAGCATCATATACTAGGGGATTGTTATTTACTGCACGGATTCTTTTTCCTCAGTAACTGCATGTATTTTATTGTTTACCCATACAAATCCAATTCCGATACAAATAGAAATCCCCCAGCCAACAGCGGTCATAATAGCTCTCATTTCACCATACCCATCTACACCGAAAACAGAGATGAAATAGATTTTCAAGAAACTTTTTAATATAAATTGAAGACCGAAAAATAGTGTTAAATATTGCAGTGCTGGATATATGCGACTATCCCGATAAAGCTCACGACTTTTATCGCGGTCATGGCCTTGCAGCGCTGCGATATCCGCTGCGAAATATAACATAAGTGGTTTTTTCATAAAGATTGTACATATAACGATGCAGCCAAGTACGATATGATAATATGCATCATTCCATAGCATTCGTTCCGCTGATCCAGATATTAAGTCTACCGCTGTATTAGAAATAAGTGTAATTAAAATAAAGAACCCTGTAACGTTAAACTGTTTTTCTTTTTTAAAGGTATACAGTGTATAAATAATCCCCGGAACAGAGGAAATTAACATTGCGTAATAAGGATCGATATAAGGTTTTGCAAATTTCCAAATGAGGAATGGGAATACGAGATAAAAGACAAGATCTAATATAGCTTTTTTATTTTGATTCATACATGGCCTCCTTAAGTCATACATATATTTTATAATATAATTTCTGAAAATTGTATAAGGTTAATGAAAAAAAAGAAAAGTAGATGTTTAATAGATTAAGAAATTGCCCCTAGCGTAGTAAGTTTTTTTAGTATATAATAAAGGAAACGCTTTCATTTTTTTACTTTGTTCACAAAATGGACGGAAAATCACATATTTACTATTGATATGTTGCTTTATAATGAAACTAATTAAATATACATGCATACAATATTGTGAAATAAATAACATAAATAATCTATATAAATGTAAACGTTATCAAAGAGAGAGGTGGAGACAATGAGTAAATTTTTCTTCAATCATAATCCAGCAACATTAGAGGATGGAAGACTTGTTAAGTATGCTGAAATTATTTATGGAGAAGGTGGCCGTTCTGTATTAGAAAATTTAATGGTGAAGGCATCTATCAGATTGCGTGATCGTTATCCGAATAAATCTGACGAACAGATCTCGAACCTCGTAAATCAAGGCATCCATGATATGTTTCAAAAATACGTGAATGAGTAAGAGCAGCTACTGGCTGCTCTTATTTTTTTGTATAAGGATTGTGCTTTTAGCTGAAAATAAAGGTGCATTTTGAAGTGTGTAAAAAGGAGGGGAAAAGATGAGCAATGGAATTGGTCGTTCAAAAGAAAATCTTCCAACTGATGCAAATCATGTAAGCGCGAAGGACCGTGCAAATCAAAAACGTATGACAGAGAAAAAACAACAAGAGCGTAATGACGATAGAGAATAGGATGGAAAAACATCTTAAAGAAAGCTCCTTCAACAGTTGAAGGAGCTTTCTTTAAGATAGAAAATGATTTGCGGTAACATAAAAGAGACCGCCGTTTATAATTTGTATTGTAATACGTGGTTCGTATTGTTCTTGTAATGCTTGCTTTTCAATTTCATAGCTTTCTGGAAGTTCATCGCTATCTTCGTAAAATCGATTTAAAAGGTCTAAATCGTGATTCCAACGCACTCTCGCTTCTTTTGCCCACGTGTGGTCATCTTCAGCAATTATACTTTTTAAAGCATCCTCTATACGTTGTAAGCCACTTTGTGGCTTAATGATAGGTGAGAGCGTAAAACAAAAATCAGGTATTTTCGGTGTGAGTTTGATCTCTGCTAAAGTGTCATGAAAGTTTGCAATCATTGTCCCGGAAATAAGATGAATACCGATGGAATGAAGTATGTCTTTTTTTCGGTCGCATTGATAAGATACTTTTATATTTACACCAAGCCAAGGGTGAAGAGGGGTATGAGTTGCCCCGCTATGTTTTACTTCCTCATATAAACGTATGTATGAGCCTAGTTCTTTTGTCGTTTCAAATATTTGATGCAAACGTGGTGAACCGTAATGAATAAGTTCACCGTCGTTTTCTTCGTTTTCCGGATTTGTAATAAGAGTAAGGCGCATCGGGTTCGGAATGCCTCCTGTTTTTTCAAGATAGTGCCAATAGAAAGGGCGGTTCATTAATAATTTATCCATTTCAATTGTTAACTGCACGTCTAATAGGTGAGGGGAACGCTCCAAAATTTCACAGTTATTCGCCTCAAAAAAGTTGTATAAGTAATTATGAATTTCATTTTGCTGCATAGTCCTGCACCTCTGCTTCATTGCGCTTCGCAAAATCGATAATAGATGTTAAATTTTCCATCTTGATTCGAATTTCACCCTCGCTTTTTGACTGCGCGAAAATTTCTTGAATATGTGCATCAATATTTTTCATGTTGATTCTCGTTAAAATTTCATCGAGTTCACCGATTACACGTTCAAATAAATTAATTTTTTCATATAGTAGTTTTAAAATGTGCTCTTCAACAGTATGCTTTGTTGCTAAGTTATAAATATGAACATCATTTTTTTGTCCAAGGCGGTGAATACGTCCAATCCTTTGCTCAAGTCGCATTGGATTCCACGGTAAGTCGTAATTAATCATATGGCTACAAAATTGTAAGTTAATTCCTTCACCACCAGCTTCGGTCGCAATTAATACTTGGGCACGGTTTTGGAAAAGCTCCTTCATCCAATCTTTTTTCCCGCGCTTAAATCCACCGCGAAATGGTACAGAGGAAATGCCATGTTGTTGTAAGAACCATTGTAAATACATTTGTGAAGCTCTATATTCAGTGAAAATAATGACTTTATCGTCAATTTCTTTTATAAGCTCTAGTGCTTTATTTGCTTTGGAGTTAAACGGAATATGATTAATTTTATCCATAAGCACATCAATATGTGGGTCCTTTATGTAATGCTCATTTTCTTTCTGCCGTTTTTCTACATGTTTTTTTAATGAATAGTAAACAGCTTCACGACTACTACATGCTTCCCGTTTTAAAGTTAAGGATGAGAAAGCAGATGTGAAGGCATTTTGTTCACGCCAATTTTCAATTTCATTATACAAAGCTTGTTCTTCTTCATTAAATTCAACGAAGATTGTTCGTACATGCCTCTTCGGCCAATCAATGCCAGTGTTATGGCGTCTATTTCGAACCATTACTTTATTGATAAGAGCTTTTAAATCTTCATCGGATTCAGTGGAACGATTTTTTGAAGCATAATATTCTTCAAAATTAGATTGATTGCCTAAATGACCTGGTTTTAATAAAGAAACGAGGTTGAAGATTTCATCAATTTTATTTTGAACAGGAGTTGCAGTTAGTAATAAACAAAACTTCTTTTTTAATCGCTGTGCAAATTCATAGTTTTTTGTTTTATTGTTTTTTAGTTTATGTGCTTCATCGATAATAATAAGGTCATATTCTAGGTTTAAAACGATATCGCGATGCGGTGAACGTTTCGCAGTATCGATTGATGAAACGATGACATCAGCTTGTTCCCAAGAATAACTTTTCTTTTGAGCGACCGCAGGAATAAAAAATTTTGTGTTGAGTTCATACGCCCACTGAGACACGAGAGAAGCTGGAACGAGAATGAGTACCTTTTTTACAAGTCCTCGAACCATGTATTCTTTTAAAATAAGTCCAGCTTCAATCGTTTTTCCAAGTCCAACTTCATCTGCTAGAATCGCTTTACCATTCATTTGTTCGATGACATTTCGAGCGACCTCCAATTGATGCGGAAGCGGCGTGAAATGTGATAAATGTTTCGGTGCTTGCAATCCATCAAAAGTAGGAACGAGTAATGATTTCTCTGTTTTATAAGCTAAATGATATAAATCCCAATTTGTCCAAGGACCATCTTCATCAATTCTTTTTAAAAAATTATTTTGCCACGTTCGATCTACGGAAATATCGACATTCATTAAGACTCTCCCACCTTTTATAAACTAAAGTGATTATTTTAAAAATCTTTATTATAAGCCTCGTAATAAGGCACTATCACAATTACTAAAAGTTAAAGAATAGGCAATGATTTAGGACTAAATCTCGAAAGTTGTATTTAATATGATTAAGAATAAAAAATTCTAAATTTTTTTTTATGCTAGAATATTGATGAAATATAGCGAATAATGTTAGGATAATGGTGTGAAATGTGTGGAATCTTTCGTATTTTATCCAAGAAAGTAACTTTTTATTTACGCTTTCATAAAAAAATATACTGAGATTCCGTATAACCTTATCTTTTCAGAATGAAAATGTTTAGATATGGGAAGCAACTTTTATTGATTTGTCAGAGCATAAGGGGGAAAGAGCATGATTACATTACAACGTACACCGTTATTTGATGTATACGCGAAGTATGGTGGGAAAACAATCGACTTCGGTGGTTGGGAATTACCAGTTCAATTTTCAAGCATTAAAGAAGAGCATGAAGCTGTACGTACAGAAGCAGGTTTGTTCGATGTATCTCATATGGGAGAAGTAGAGGTAAAGGGTGTAGATAGTTTAGCATTTTTACAACGTGTTGTTACAAATGACGTATCTACCTTAAAGGTAGGAGGCGCACAATATACAGCTATGTGCTATGAAAATGGCGGCACAGTAGATGATTTATTAATCTACAAACGTGGTGAAGAAGACTATTTATTAGTAATCAATGCATCAAATATCGAGAAAGATTACGAATGGTTAGCAAGTCATGTAATTGGCGATGCAAAAGTAGTCAATGTTTCTAGTGAAGTTGCGCAACTTGCAATTCAAGGACCAAAAGCACAAGACATTTTACAAAAAGTTGTGTCAGAAGATTTGAAAGAAATTAAGTTCTTTAAATTTAAAAACGATATTCTTGTAGATGGAATTCCTGCACTTGTATCTCGTACAGGTTATACAGGTGAAGATGGATTCGAAATTTACTGTAAGAGTGAAGATGCTGCAAAACTTTGGGTGAAACTTCTTGAAGTTGGAGAAGAAGATGGGTTAAAACCATGTGGCTTAGGTGCTCGTGATACACTTCGCTTCGAAGCAACACTTCCGTTATACGGACAAGAGTTATCAAAAGATATTACACCGATTGAAGCGGGAATTGGCTTTGCGGTAAAACCAAATAAAGAAGCAGATTTCTTTGGGAAAGAAACGTTAAAAGAGCAAAAGGAAAACGGTGCATCTCGTAAATTAGTCGGCATCGAAGTAATCGAACGCGGTATTCCTCGTACGCATTACCCTGTATTTATAGGAGAAGAAAAAATCGGGGAAGTAACGAGTGGTACACAATCTCCAACGTTAAAGAAAAGCATTGGTTTAGCACTAATTGATGTGAAATACGCAACAGTTGATACAGAAGTAGAAATTGAAATTCGTAATAAACGCGTCAAAGCAGTAGTTGTTCCAACACCATTTTATAAACGTTCAAAGTAACGGGGAGAGGGGTAGATTTCATGTTGCATCGTTATCTTCCAATGACAGAAGAAGACAAAAAAGAAATGTTACAAACAATCGGCGTTCAGACGATTGATGAGTTATTCTCTGATATTCCAGAGAGTGTTCGTTTTAAAGGGGATTTAAAAATTAAAGAAGCAAAATCAGAGCCAGAGCTTTTAAAAGAGCTATCTCAAATGGCTAGCAAAAATGCGAACTTAAAAGAATACGCTTCTTTCTTAGGAGCAGGTGTATACGATCATTACGCTCCAGTAATTGTTGATCATGTAATTTCTCGTTCAGAATTTTATACAGCTTACACACCATACCAACCAGAAATTTCACAAGGGGAATTACAAGCAATTTTTGAGTTCCAAACAATGATTTGTGAATTAACAGGAATGGATGTAGCGAACTCTTCTATGTATGACGGAGGTACAGCATTAGCTGAAGCGGCAATGTTAGCAGCTGGTCATACTCGCAAAAAGAAAATTCTTGTGTCTAATGCAGTTCATCCAGAATCAAGAGCGGTACTTGAAACATATGCAAAAGGTCAAAATCTTGAAGTTGTTGAAATTGATCATAAAAACGGTGTAACAGATTTAGACGTATTACAAAGTGAAGTAGATGATACAGTTGCTTGTGTAATCGTTCAATATCCAAACTTCTTCGGACAAGTTGAAAAGTTAGCTGATATTGAAAAAATCGTTCATCAACAAAAATCATTATTTATCGTTTCTTCAAATCCATTATCATTAGGTGCATTAACACCACCAGGGAAATTTGGTGCTGATATTGTAATCGGTGATGCACAGCCATTTGGTATCCCAACGCAGTTTGGTGGACCTCATTGTGGTTACTTTGCAACAACGAAAGCATTTATGCGTAAAATTCCAGGACGTCTTGTCGGACAAACTGTAGATTCAGATGGTAAACGTGGATTTGTATTAACGTTACAAGCACGTGAACAGCATATTCGCCGTGATAAAGCGACGTCTAACATTTGTTCAAACCAAGCGTTAAATGCATTAGCAGCATCAGTTGCAATGACTGCACTTGGAAAACAAGGTGTGAAAGAAATGGCACGTCAAAATATTTCTAAAGCACAATATGCAAAGCGTCAATTCGAAGCGAAAGGCTTCACTGTAACGTTCGCTGGACCATTCTTTAATGAATTTGTTGTAGATTGCAAACGTCCAGTTAAAGAAATAAATGATGTATTAATACAAAAGAATATTATCGGTGGTTACGACCTAGGCCGTGATTATAAAGAGCATGAAAATCATATGCTTGTAGCAGTAACAGAGCTTCGTACAAAAGAGGAAATTGACACACTTGTAAACGAAATGGGGGCTATCCAATGAAGAACCAAGACCAAGCACTTATTTTTGAAGTGACTAAAGAAGGACGCGTAGGATATAGCTTACCCAAATTAGATGTAGAAGAAGTAAAATTAGAAGATGTATTTGAGAGCGATTATATTCGAGTTGAAGATGCAGAGCTTCCAGAAGTATCTGAACTTGATATTATGCGCCATTACACAGCTCTTTCAAACCGTAACCACGGCGTTGATTCTGGATTCTATCCACTTGGATCTTGTACGATGAAATATAATCCGAAAATTAATGAAAACGTAGCTCGTTTCGCAGGCTTTGCCAATATTCATCCACTTCAAGATGAAAAAACAGTGCAAGGTGCAATGGAATTAATGTACGACTTACAAGAACATTTAATTGAAATTACAGGTATGGATACTGTTACGTTACAGCCAGCAGCTGGTGCACATGGTGAATGGACAGGTTTAATGTTAATCCGTGCATATCATGAAGCAAATGGTGACTTTAACCGTACGAAAGTAATTGTTCCTGACTCTGCTCACGGAACAAACCCGGCGTCTGCAACAGTAGCTGGTTTTGAAACAATTACGGTGAAATCAAATGAACATGGTCTTGTTGACTTAGCTGATTTAAAACGTGTTGTAAACGAAGAAACAGCAGCACTTATGTTAACAAATCCAAATACATTAGGCCTATTCGAAGAAAATATTTTAGAAATGGCAGAAATTGTCCATAACGCAGGCGGTAAATTATACTATGATGGTGCAAACTTAAATGCGGTATTAAGCCAAGCACGCCCAGGAGATATGGGATTTGACGTTGTGCATTTAAACCTTCATAAAACATTTACAGGTCCGCATGGCGGCGGTGGCCCAGGTTCTGGTCCAGTAGGTGTGAAAGCTGATTTAATTCCGTACTTACCAAAACCGATTTTGGAGAAAACGGAAAATGGCTATCACTTCAACTATGATCGTCCAGAAGCAATTGGGCGTGTGAAACCATTCTATGGTAACTTCGGAATTAACGTTCGTGCATACACATATATTCGTTCTATGGGTCCAGATGGACTACGTGCAGTAACTGAGTATGCTGTATTAAATGCGAACTATATGATGAGAAGATTAGCACCATTCTATGATCTTCCATTCGACAGACATTGCAAGCATGAATTTGTATTATCAGGTCGTCGTCAAAAGAAACTTGGTGTGCGTACATTAGATATTGCAAAACGTCTGCTTGATTTCGGTTACCATCCACCAACAATTTACTTCCCATTAAATGTGGAAGAATGTATTATGATTGAACCAACAGAAACAGAATCAAAAGAAACATTAGATGGTTTCATTGATAAGATGATTCAAATTGCTAAAGAGGTAGAAGAAAATCCAGAAGTTGTACAAGAAGCGCCACATACAACGGTAATTAAACGTTTGGATGAAACATTGGCTGCTCGTAAACCAGTTTTACGTTATGAAAAGCTAGCACCTGTACAAGTGTGATTGGAATAAAAGAACTCGCTACATGCGGGTTCTTTTTTTTTTCAACATTGGTGCAGCTAGAATGAAAAAAATGTTAAAAATTTATATTTTTTGTTTCATATTGCTGTAAAGATGCGGTTTTATAGGTGTTTTTGTTGAAAAAGTCGGTTTGATAAAAGTATTTATTTTTGTTAGAATTTTATTGAAATTAAGAAGACGTGATGAGGTAGAAATTACTCATTTTTATGTATATGTGAAAAAACGAGCAAGGCGGGGGGTGGAAGCGTGGGATATCGATGTTATAGAATGGTATACCATTTAGAAAATGGAGAAACAATTAAAGATGTAAAAGAATTTTGTTACAGAGACCAAGGAAAAGTGTTAGAAAGAGTAGCGCACCGTGTAATGGATAATAGAGAAGTGACAGCGATTGATAAACAAGGAACAATCATTTCAATAGCGTGTGAGGACATTGTAAAGGTAGAACTTGATTACATAACAGAAAGTTAACCTTGAGTCATATCGAATTATTCGATACAATATACTGTTGAATGGTGAAGAGAGAAGAGAGGAGTTTATCATGGGTAATACAAGACACTTTTATATGTTTATTTTAGCATTTGTTCTTGTTGTGGCGTTAACGATTTATTTAATTGTTGATAGCAGCTGGTACAATACAGTTCATCCAGCATTCCTTCTTTTTATGTATGTAGGAATTGCGGTTGTTAGTTTCGGAATGAGAGACGAAATGTTAGATCGCTTTGAAAAGTGATACATATACGAAAGACCAACAGGAAAATGTTGGTCTTTTTTTCTTGCCAAAAATAGGATGTTGTGTATATACAGTATATACACACTGGAGGAAAACATGAATATTATTATTTCGAATTCTTCCCAAGACCCTATTTATGTGCAAATAAGGAAACAATTAAGCCAGCTTATTTTAAATGGTGGTTTAAAGGGTGGAGACCAATTACCGTCTATTCGTAGCTTAGCGAAGGAATTACAAATTAGTGTAATTACAACGAAGCGCGCGTACGAGGAGCTTGAAAAAGAAGGATATATAGAAACTGTTGCTGGGAAGGGGACTTATGTTTCACGTAAAAATAATGAACTATTAAAAGAACAGCGGCTACGTCTATTGGAAAGTAAAGCGGAAGAGATTGTGAATGAAAGTAAAGTGTTGCAGCTTTCACTTGAAGAGTTGCAACAGATGATTGCGTGTTTATACAAGGGGGAATAAGAGATGTTAGAGCTAAAAAACGTTTGTAAAACTTATCAAGATTTCTCATTGAAAAATGTAAGTTTTACATTGCCACGTGGATATATTATGGGATTTATCGGACCGAATGGAGCTGGAAAAAGTACGACGATCAAACTGATTATGAATTTAATTAGAAAAGAGAGCGGTGATATAAAAATTTTTGGTAAGGACAATAAGAAAGCTGAAAAAGAAATAAAACAAAATATCGGTTTTGTATATGATGAAAATCATTATTACGAAGATTTAACGTGTGAGCAAATGAAACGGATTATTGCACCGTTATATAAAAAATGGGACGAAAAGCAGTATCAATCGTATATGCAGAGATTACAAGTTCCAACGTATAAAAAGATTAAAGAGTTATCCAAGGGGATGAAAATGAAATTTGCGATTGCAATCGCACTTTCACACCATGCGGAATTCATTATTATGGATGAACCAACAGCAGGGTTAGATCCAGTTGTTCGAAGTGAATTACTTGATATGCTGCAAGAGATTGTGATGGAGGATGAAGTATCTGTCTTATTTTCCACACACATTACTACAGACTTAGAACGCATCGCGGATTACATTACGTTCATCAATGATGGAGAAATTATATTTACTGGTGAGAAAGATGAATTAATGGAGAACTACGTAATCGTAAAGGGAAGCAATGATTTATTAGATCGAGAAGGAAAAGAACTATTTGTTGGACTACGAAAAAATAAATTTGGCTTTGAAGGTTTAGCAGAGGATAGACAAGCAATTATCGATTGGTTTGGAAATGAGGTTGTACTAGAAAAACCTACATTAGATGATATCATCGTTTACACTGCGAAAGGGAGAGGTGCCTATGCGTCAGCTCGTATATAAAGATTTGTTCTTTTTTCGGGGGATATGGTTAGTGTATCTTACTATACCTTTTATATTCTTTTTATTTGAACAGGGTGATGGAATGCTGTTTCCTATGAGTTGTTTATTTATAACTCTTTCCTCAGTTACGATATTAGTCGTAATAGATGAACGAAATACAAGTGATATTATTATTAATAGTTTACCGTTAAGTAAAAAGGATATCATAATTGCTAGATATATTTCCAGTGCAATATTTATTGTAGGTGGTATGTTCTCCACTATGTTGGCTGCTTTTCTTATAAGAGGTATCGCTGTTATTGGTGATATCGGTGCATATCATCCTAATCTATACATTGAAGTTCCATGGTATGGAGTAGTAAATGGGGTTGTTTACGCCGTATTTTTGGTTGTCACCTTTTTCCCTAGTTATTATGGTACAAAATCGAAGGTAGTAAGAAGTATAGTATCAGCAGCATCAATAGGAGTGGGGGGAATACTTTGGATATTTATTAGTGATGGGCTGAATGAAACAGCACCTTCATTCATTGAGTGGATTATGAATCCATTACATCTTGGCATATTTATAGTTGGATTAATTACACTAGCTAGTATATATATCGCCTCTATGTTTCTTACAATTAAAATTTACGGAGCACGTGATTTATAGAGAGGAGAGTTCATATGCAACAGTTGATTTTGAAGGAGTTTTTCTTACAGAAGAAGATGTTTCCTTTCTATTTTTTAATACCTATTTTATCTATTTTTAGAAATTCCGTAGAACCAATGGGGATTGCAATAGGATTATTTATAACATGTAGTACGATTATATATATTTCTTTTTATTATGAAGAGAAAAGTAAAACAGAAAAAGTATTAGTGAGTTTGCCTATAACAAGAAAAGAGATAGTTATAGCTAAATATATTGCAACCACATTATTTATTATAGCCGGTCTGAGTACAACTTTTATAGTCGTAATATTAGGAAATATTTTATTGAACAGAGATATAGTTATTCCAGGATATGCAATATTTTCAGCAATAGTAGCAACCTTGATTTATTGTGTAGTAACGATACCTACTAATTACATTGGAGGATATAAAGCTACTACTGTCTTGAATGTGATTATGATTTTTCCTTTAATGGGTATGATTGGCCTTATGTGCAATGTTTTTGGTGATAAAACAATCATGCTAAAAGTACTTCACTCTGAAGATGCTATATTATCAATGAGTGTTTTTGGTATCGGATTGTTAGTAAGTATAGTCATATCCATGTTGCTCTCAATGAAAATGTTTCAGGAGACAGAGTTATAGAAGGGGCATTTTCATATTAGGAGGTGCAATAAATGATCAGGCAACTAGTCTTAAAAGATATGATGTTGCAAAGAAAGTTAGGGTTTGCTTATCTTATATGTTTGTTTTTCCTTGCTATTGTTGATTTTAGTAGTGATAGTTTTCTGACGACATTTAGCATGTTTATACCTGTTCTTGGAATGATGCTGTCAATGAGTTATGAGAATAAAAATAAAAGTGAAATGCTAGTAAATAGTCTTCCATTTCAACGAAAAGAAATTGTCATAGCAAAATACATATTTGTAAGCATTTTATTTGTTTTAGGTGGGATTTTCTCACTTGTGGTTGGTTTAATTCAGTTACAAAATGAACATATAACTGGATTTATGCTGTGGGGAGCGATTCTTGGTGGAATAACAGGTGGTTTTGTTTATAGCATAATTGTACTTCCAATTGAATTTTCAGTAGGGTATAGCAGTGCAAAACAAATTGCTCCGTTTGCCGGACTTGCATTGGGGTATTTAAGTGGAGTGATTGTAAGTAACGTGTGGTTAGATGTAGAGAATGTTTGGAGCACGAGTCTAGTCGTAAATGTTTGTTTTATAGCTGGGCTGCTTCTTTTATATATCATGTCTATGTTATTCTCAATTAATTTGTATAGTGAGCGTGATTTGTAAGAGAGAGGAGAATAGTGTTGAAACAACTAATTTTAAAAGATTTCATCATTCAATGGAAATTTTTAATTTGGTACATATTGTATCCTGTTTTCTTTTATATGGCTTTAACAGATACGGAAAATCTGTTCATAATTATGTCAGTAATTATTACAATTGGGGCAACAGTAAAAACATTTGAAGCAGATAGTAAAAATGAGAGTGAAGTTATAGTAAATAGTTTACCAATATTGAGAAAACAAATTGTGTATGCGAAATATATAGTAGCAATTATTATTCTTTTTATAAGCGTAACGGTCGGTTGTTTCACGATGGGAATGAAGAATGGGGTTAACCTATTTGAATTTATTGAAACGACAATGGTTGCTAGTATTAGCTTTATTTTAGTGTATTTAAGCTTTGTTTTACCAATATCGTTTTGGTTAGCGTATAAAAAAACTATTTTTATTACGCTTTTCATACTAATAGCACCGATAGCAATTTGTTCTATGTTCTTTCAAATCAACCTAGAACAAATTCAACTATATAACAGCGTGTTATTCGTTAGTTCAATATGCATGTTCATAGTATCTATCTTCGTTTCAGTGAAATTGTATGAGAAGAGAGAATTTTAAAAGGTGCCTCATAAAAGGCACCTTCTTCAATAACGGCAATACGAGAGCAAAAGTTTATAAAAAGAAACGCTATTAGGCACATCTTTTGGAGTATGTAATATAAAGCTGAAAATGATAACGAGAATGAGAAAGAGGAAAAATAAAAATAGGATCTGCTTATGTATAGAATTTTGCATATTATGCACTCCTTTTTTAGGTAGTATGTCCAAAAGAAAGGAGGGTATGAAAAATTTTAGGAGGGAGAATGATGAACAAAAGAAAATGGTTATATAGAATAGGAGTACTTTTATTTTCAATAGGTCTCACATTAGCAAATTTTTATTCGGATATACCACCGCTATTTCCTATTTTGCATAAAGGGATTGGTATGAGTGTTGTCATAGTTGGTTTGCTTTGTCTTATCGCATCAAATTTCTATAGAAAATCTAAATAGACATAAAAAAGGACAGTTACTTCTTTTCAGAAGAACTGTCCTCTTTAAATAACTTGTTCCAAAGTTTGGCGATGCTCCATATAATCACGATAGTAATGGAGGCAATAATTGACCAAGCGATAGATGCAATTTCAAGTGCCATGTTGGGAAGGAATGTAAGAATGGATATTACTTTATGAAACAACCAGTCTATTATATGAAAACTTATTTGTAATAGAATGACGATCCCGAGTGTAATCCATGCTAACATTTGTTTTCCTTTTTCTTTCCACATGACATTCACCTCACGTTAGCCTAATAGTTTTAAGCCAACAGCACCGCACAGAATGCAGCTTAAGAAGGCAAGGCGGCGCCAATCCGCTGATTCACGGAAAATAAGAATACCGAGAAGTGCACTTCCGGCAGTTCCGATTCCAGTCCAAATTGCATAAGCAGTTCCCATCGGTAATGTATTCATTGCAAGGGATAAGAAGAAGAAGCTTACGCCGAAGTTAGCGATTAAAATAACTTTTGGTGCCCAGCCTTTCTTTTCAGTGGCTACTTTCATAAAGAGTACACCAATAATTTCACAAATACCAGCTAGAATTAAAAATACCCAAGCCATTTTATGCAGCCTCCTTCGATTCTTTTTCTTCTGTTACTCGTTTTAAACCAATTACGCCGAAGAAGATTAAACCGATTAATAATACTTTTACAATAGAGAAAGGTTCTCCGAAGATGAAAATCTCGGTAAGAACGATTCCACCAGCTCCAATTCCTGTAAAGACTGCATATACAGTACCGACAGGTAAATCTTTATAAGCTCTAAATAATAAGACGAAACTAATTGTAATTAATAGAGCAACACCAGCCCACTCAAGTGGTGCCTCCGCGTGTTTTAGTCCAATAACCCAAAAGATTTCAATAATACCAGCTATGATTACATAAATCCATGCCATATGTCATTTCTCCTTCCTACCAGTCGTTAGGTAAAGGGCTTAAAAACGACGCATTGCAAAGGAGCAATCCGTCAGTTTGAAAGTCCGCGCCAAAATACTTTCCAAGAAGCTTCTAAACGTGTCTCAAAACGATTTAAACCTGCGTATAGTAGTTCAACCATAAGGCCGTCAAGTAAGCATAAAAAAGCCTCCAAAGCGTCTTTTACTTCAATGTTATGCAGTTCATCTTGTTCGCTTGCTCTTTTAAACGCAGGTAATAAAAGTTTTCCGACATTTTCAATGTGTACATTCGCTTTATCAATAATTTGTTCGCGAAATGCATCCGGCGGAAAATAAGAAGTTCGTAACCAAAACATTGATTCTTCACTTTCACCAAATCGTTTTGCATAGCCTTTTAACAAATTTAAGAGCAATTCTTCAGTAGACGATTTGGAAAAATTTTCGATATCGTCTGTGAAGCTCTGCAAATCTTTTTGAAGAGCGGATTCTAAGCATGTAAAATATAGCTCTTCTTTTCCTTTAAAGTGTGCGTAAATCGATGGCTTTTTAATCCCAACTTCTTGAGCAATATTTGCTAATGAAGTTCCTTCGTAGCCGTAGCGCGCGAAATGAGAAAGTGCTACAGCTTTAATGCGGTTTGCTGTCATTTTCATCCCCTACCTACCGTTCGTTAGGTTAATTATATGAGATGAAAAATATAAAGTCAATAGGCGGAGAACTAAAAAAAGAGCGCTATAGTTAACGCTCCTTTTTTAGACTGTTTCTCGCTCAATTAAATGGAACGAAAGTTCTTCTGTGCTGCCGATAATTTGCTCGCTTTGAATTTGTTTATGGAATAAAGAAAAGGCATGTGATCCCATTGTGAGCCCGGGATGTTCAATAGTTGTAATTTCTAATGCTTTTGAAATTTCATGGTTATCAAATCCCAGGATAGCGAGGTCTTCAGGTATGCGAATGCCATGTTTTTTTGCCTCTGTTAATAAACCAGCAGCAACTTGATCGTTCGCTGTGAAAATAGCGGTTGGGCGATTTTTCATGTTTAAAATACGGTGAAGTATTTTTGCCCCGTCCTGCATCGTATAACATTGATGGAAAATCCAATCAGGGTGCACTGTTTTTCCTTCGTGACGAAGGGTATCGGCGAAAGCTTTTTCACGCTCGATTGAATTAACACTTGTTTTTCTTGCTAAACAAATGCCGATTTTTTCATGACCTTTACTGAGTAAATAGGAAGTACCAAGACGGAAGCCCTCATAATGATCTACATAGACAGATGAAATGAGAGGATGGTTCATTTTTTCGCATGAAATAATAGGGGCAAATTTTGCAAACGGTTCAATTTGTTCCCATGAACTCGTGCGAGAGCAAATAATCATCCCATCAAATTGCTTCATTTTCATCATTTCAAGAACGCGAATTTCTTCAATACTATCGTAATTCGTTTGGCATAAATTAATATGATATCCAGCTGCTAACGCTTCGTTTCCGATTCCTTCAATGATCGTGCTAAAGTATGGAACATTAATGAAAGGTAGCATAACGCCAATCGTATATGTTTTACCTTTTATTAAATGGATAGCATTTATATTTTTTGCATAGTTCAATTCTTCAACTGCATCTAGAACACGCTTACGTTTTTCTTCTTTTACGTAAGGATGATTATTAAGGACACGGGAAACCGTTGATATGGATACACCAGCAGTTTTTGCAATTTGTTTTATATTGGCCATATGTATCACCTCTTTACTCAATTATAAGGGGAAAATAATAAGAATGAAAAAATCTTGACCTGAAAAGCTTTTCACAATCTATGTTATAAGCATGACTTCTGTTGCTCGCGTAACCTTTTTATTTGGGCGTAAGAGTAGCGGGGTCTTTTTTATGCCTGCAAAGAATTTTTGTCAAAATGTGTGAGAATAACGTGGAAAGTTTTCGGAGGAAGCGTTTGCTAACGAAGCGAATAGAAGAGAGTATAAACGCTTCGCTCGTTAAGAGGGCGGTATGAAAGGGCGGAAACAAATTGAAAAAAGGAATCATTTGTTTCGTGTTTTCTAGTGTAATACTTAGCTCATGTTCATTTCAACAAACGATACAAGAAGAAAAAACATTTGTAGGAACAACAGGAGGGGCTAAGGACCGTGTTACTGATCCGATTCCGCTAAAGGAAATTCCAAAATATTTTCCGGCGAAGTTTAAAGTTCCAACGTTTTTACCTTATGACATTACGAGTGATGTGAAGGGAGAGGTAAGAACGATGGGAAAGAAGAATGCTGTCTTAACGATTAAATATAAGCAACAAGAGAAAGGAAGGCACGATTATATAGAGTTAACAGTGGCCAACTTTTCTTACAGTTTTCCATACCTCGTAGAAGAGAATCGATTTCAAGAACAAATGAAATTGAATAATGGAGCACCTGCTTATTTTAAAAATAAGGATGATTACGAGCGAGGGGACGAATTTGCTACGCTTATATGGAAAGAGAAGGGGATTGAATACCAGCTATTATATCGTAATGTAGATGAGAAAGATGAAGATGTGATTAAACAAAATCTACTGTACATTGCGAACAATATGGAATAAAAAAACTAGCTGTATCGTGCAGCTAGTTTTTTGTATGTTATTTCTTTTTAATTTTGCCTGACCAAGATTTAAATCCACCTTTTAATTGGTAGAAATCTGTGTAGCCTTGTTTTTTTAAGTATTGAGCTGCACGACCTGTACGGAATCCGCTTTGGCAATATAAATAAACCGGTTGATCTTGGCGAAGTTCTTTGTGGCGAAGGCGAATTTGTGATAATGGAATGTTACGCGCACCTAAAATATGTCCCGCGTTAAATTCATCTGCTTCGCGAATATCGATAAGCTGTGCTTTACGGTAGCCAGCGCGAAATTCTTCTTCTGAAAGTGTTTTAATTAATTTTTTTTGATAGAAATACATCCATACAGTGTAGCCGATGAATGCTGCAATTGCCGCTAGTATAATAATCAAGTTTGTTGACACGATTCTATCGCTCCCTTTTTTCTTATCCTACTTTCAATATTATAATGCCCATATGTATTTATGCAACAGATTCATTTGTATATAAGAAGAAATTTCGTATTCTTTCACAAATTTTGTCGAATTTGGTAGACTAGAGAATGTGAAAAATAATTGGTTATATGAGGTGCAGGATGGGAAAAGAAAAATGGTGTTATATTAACTCTGGTCAATGTTCACCAGCATTTAATATGGCGTTAGATGAATGTTTATTAAATTGGCAAAGTGAAAAAAAAATGCCACCAACAATTCGTTTTTACGAATGGGAAGTACCAACATTAACAGTCGGGTATTTTCAGCGTGTTGAAAAAGATATAAATATGGATGTAGTTAACGAAAAGAAATATGGATTCGTTCGTCGTCAAACAGGCGGCAGGGGTGTACTACATGACAAAGAATTAACGTACAGTGTTATTGTGTCTGAAGATCATCCGGATATGCCAAAAACAGTTACAGAAGCATACCGCGTTATTTCGCAAGGCTTATTGGACGGTTTTAAGGCATTAGGATTAGAAGCGTATTATGCGGTTCCGAAAACAGAAGCGGATCGTGAGAATTTAAAAAATCCGCGTTCAGGAGTATGTTTTGATGCACCATCTTGGTATGAAATTGTAGTTGAAGGAAGAAAAATTGCAGGTAGTGCTCAAACACGTCAAAAAGGTGTTATCTTACAGCACGGTTCTATTCCGTTAGAAATAGATTTAGATGAGTTATACGATCTATTTTTATTCCCGAATGAACGTGTAAAAGAGCGTATGAAAAACATGTTTTCTTCTAAAGCGGTAGCGATTAATGAATTAACAGACCGTATATTTACGATTGAACAGTTAATTCAAGCGTTTGAAACTGGATTTGAAAAAGGGTTAGATATAGAGCTTGTGCCGTATGAACTAACAGAAGAACAGCTTCATGAAGTTCAAACATTAGCAAAAGAGAAGTATGAAAGTAATGAATGGAATTATAAAAAATAAGGAGATGGCGACCGCCATCTCCTTATTTTTATAGTAAATTAAGTACTTTTTCTACTTTGATTCCTTTATCTTGTAAAGAACGAAGGCGATTTACAACGTCCATAATTTCTTTGTCGAATGTAACGCTAATACCTTGGCTTTGTAGCTCTTTTTTTAATCCTTCAATAGAATCATCTATGTCGATGCCAAGCTCGTAATCTTGACAAACTTCAATTGTCTTTTTCACAAGTTTAACATAATTTTCTTGTAGTTTTGTATTTGTTTCAGTCAAAGCAGGTTGCTTCGGTTTTACAGGAGTAACCGGTGCTGTCTCTTGCTTTGTAACTGGAGTAGGTACTGCTTTTTTCACAGGTGCTGGAGTAGATAGTTCTACAGCTGCTTCAACACTTACTGACTTCGGCGTTGGTACCGGAGTAGGCTTAGGTGTTATAGCGGGTGTTTCTACACGCATAACAGGTTTAGGAGCGGGTGTAACTGCTTTAGGAGCCTCTACAACTACTTCTTTGTTCGGAGTAGCTTCTACAACTGTTTCTTCTTGCTCAGCAGCTTCTTTATTTTCTTTGCTCCACATAACGCGTTCAATTTCTAGAGAAACATTGTTCTTATTCATCGCTGTTAATGTAACTTTACCAACTTCCGCGTTCCCAGTGAAATCAACAATTTTATAAATAACACTCTTGTTCCAATCCACGTTTCCGCTCAAAAATAATTCTTCGTTACATTTCGGCGTTAAGCCCTCGATTTTAATTTCTGCGTTTACACCGTTTTCACTGTATACCATAATTAGCGAAGCATTTACATCTTCGTCTGCTAACATTAGTTCACGTACCATTTTGCCGGTGCGTACTTGCGTTTTCTTCTTAACTGACATCTAATTTCTCCTCTCAAAAATTCAGTAATAATAAAAAAATCGTATAACGAAAAATAATTGCTCACGAAGATTTATGATACCGATAATAAAAGCATCACGTCAACAATTAACTTTAATTATTTTGCATTTTTCTTATTTTCTTTATGAAATTTTTCAATTTGTAAAATTAGACAGAAGAAAAACAGCCGTTTGAAAGGCTGTTAAAAATTTGATTTTTTGTATAGTAATTTATATAAAATAAAAAATAGGATAGCGATTAAGGCGTTTTGCCAAAAGGTTAGATGATAAATGAGATAAGGTTGTTTTTTAAAATAGATATTTAAAAATACAGCTGAACAAAATGGAGTAGCAAATGCGAATCCAAATAGAATCCTTCTTTTCCAATTCATCGTTTGATCAAAAGAGTAGCGTTTTAATAAATATAAGATGAAAAGTATACCTAGTACGATAAGTGAAATAGACAAAGTAGTCCCAGGAATACTAAAAGGTGGGCTTAATCTTTCTGTATTCTTTTCAAAAAGAAAAATGAAAAAAGAAGCAACGGTATCCATTCCAAACTGTATAGCAAGAAGTAAGCTAATAACAAAGCCGATTAAAGAAAATTTTTCTAACTTAGTTGGAGCTGGCAAAGCCGCTATAAGTTCATCGCAATAAGGTTGTAAGTCATCACCAAAGATATCATAAGCATTTTTATTTTCTGCTTGTGCTTCGATGAGATGATCTAATATTTCTAATAATAGTTCTTCTACTTGATGTTCGGGTACGTTAGATAACCGAAGATATACTAACATATCACCATAAGCAACTTCGTTTTCAGGTGTTAGAAGTTTGCGTTTTCTGTTGTTTAGTTCTATCATATCTTTCGCTTTCATCCCTATCACTCCCATTGTAATAAGTTGTTTACCGTCGTTGAAACCATTCCCCAGCTTTTTTTAAATTCTTCAAGCTGTTCTAATCCTTTATCAGTTACGTGATAATATTTTCGCTTCGGTCCAAGAGAGGAAGCCTTTAATGTACCTTCAATAAGTTTCTCTTTTTGCATGCGTAACAATAAAGGATAGATGCTTCCTTCACTTACGAATGTAAAGCCGTATTTATTTAATTTTGTACTTAGTTCATATCCGTACACTTCTTCTTGTGAAATGATATATAGAATGCAACCTTCTAGTACACCTTTTAACATTTGACTGTGCATGATTTCACCACCTTTTATCCAGGTAACTTGCCTTGCAAGGTAGCTGTTATCCAAATTATAACATTCAGTAACTTGCAAAGCAAGTTACTGAAGTGGAAAACTTTAATGTGGGTTATTTTTTCTTTGTTTCCCATACTAACGAGAGGAGGGAAGTGTATGAAACCGTTTATGCCAAAACTCGTTTTCTTTGAACCGAGGGCACTCGAATATCCGCTTGGAAAAGAGCTGTATGAGAAATTTACGAAGATGGGATTAGAAATTCGTGAAACGACATCACATAATCAAATTAGAAATTTACCAGGCGAAAATGAATTGCAAAAGTATCGTAATGCAAAAGCGACACTTGTCGTTGGGGTGAGGAAGACGTTAAAGTTCGATACATCAAAACCGTCAGCTGAATATGCAATCCCGCTTGCAACAGGATGTATGGGGCATTGTCATTATTGTTATTTGCAAACGACACTTGGGAGTAAACCTTACGTAAGGGTGTATGTGAATTTAGATGAAATATTTGAGAAGGCAAAGCAATATATGGATGAAAGGGCCCCTGAAATAACAAGATTTGAAGCGGCGTGTACATCAGACATCGTTGGAATTGATCATTTAACACATGCATTAAAGCGGGCGATAGAGTTCATCGGAGAAAGTGAATATGGACGTTTACGTTTCGTTACGAAATATTCACACGTCGATCATTTATTAGATGCAAAGCATAATGGGAAAACGCGTTTTCGATTTAGTATTAATTCACGTTATGTGATTAAAAATTTTGAACCAGGGACATCGCCATTTGAAGAGCGAATTGAGGCTGCTCGTAAAGTAGCGGGGGCTGGTTATCCTCTTGGTTTTATTGTTGCGCCAATTTATATGTATGAAGGCTGGGAAGAAGGGTACCGTGAATTGTTTGAACGATTGTACAATGCGTTAAAAGACATGACGATACCAAATTTAACGTTCGAATTAATTCAACATCGTTTTACGAAACCAGCCAAAAAAGTCATTCAAGAACGTTATCCGAATACGAAACTTGAAATGGATGAAGAGAAGCGGAAATATAAATGGGGACGATACGGTATTGGGAAATATGTATATCAAAAGGATGATGCGGAAGTATTAGAAGAAACAATACGAGGTTATATATATGAGTATTTTCCCGATGCAGAAATTCAATATTTTACATAAGGGTAATCTGTATGCGAATATGGATTCTTTTTTTGTTTTATATATTTAGGCTCGTTTCCACCTTGTCACGTTATTCTTTCTGGTGTATCATTTTATTGATTGCTTCGTACGGAATAAGCAAAATGAAATTGGATGGAGGAAACCGATGCCTACCCCTAGTATGGAAGATTATATTGAACAAATTTATTTGTTGATTGATGAAAAGGGTTATGCCCGTGTATCTGATATTGCTGAAGCGCTTAGTGTACATCCATCCTCTGTAACAAAAATGGTGCAAAAATTAGACAAAGACGAATATCTAATTTATGAAAAATATAGAGGGCTTGTATTAACATCAAAAGGTAAAAAAATCGGAGAACGTCTCGTATATCGTCATGAATTGTTAGAACAGTTTATGCGCATTATCGGTGTGGATGAAAGCAAAATTTATAATGATGTAGAAGGAATTGAACATCATTTAAGTTGGGAATCAATTGACCGTATCGGTGATTTAGTACAATACTTTGAACAAGATGAAGTTCGAGTAGAAACACTTCGTGGTGTTCAAAAAGCAAATGAAGAGAAAAGTAATTAAGGGGAACGTGTGGCGTTTCCTTTTTTATTTCAATCGAAAAGGACGGGAGAATAATGAAAGCAATTATTTTTGATTTTGATGGATTAATTGTGGACACAGAAACAATATGGTTTCACTCTTTCAGAGATGCTGTTCGTGAATACGGCGGCGAGTTACCTTTAGAGGAATTTGCAAAATGTATTGGAACGACAGATGAAGTGCTTTATGCATATTTAAAAGAGCAATTAAAAGCAAAATTTAACGAGCATGCATTAAAGGGAAAAGTAACAACTTTACATAAAGAGAAAATGAAAATACCAAAAGCGCGTGACGGGGTAAAAGAATATTTAGAAGAAGCGAAAGAACTTGGATTGAAAATCGCATTAGCCTCTAGTTCATCTAGGGAGTGGGTCGTTCGTTTTTTAGAAGAGCTACAAATTAGAGATTATTTTGAAGTGATTAAAACGCGAGAAGATGTAGAGAAGGTAAAACCAGATCCAGCTCTTTATAAAGTTACGATAGAAGAATTAGGAATTGAACCATCAGAAGCTGTTGTATTTGAAGATTCATTAAATGGATTGAAAGCAGCGGTGGCAGCAGGATTAAAGTGTGTCGTCGTGCCTAATGATGTGACAAGAAATTTGCAATTTGAAAACCATCACCTTCGTATCGAAAGTATGAAAGAGAAAAGTTTGAAAGAAGTGCTTCAACATATAAAGTGAAACTTTAATCAGTAGGGTTTTTCGCATCTTCCACTGATTATTAGCCCCGCACCAACCGGGGTAAAAAAAGACCGTATTTCCTAAAAGGAAGCACGGTCTTTCTTTTTGTTTTTTTTACCTTCAATGACAGTTAAATGAGATTGTTTTCTTTTTCTTTTCAACGATGGAGAATTACCCTTTTTCCCCTTGTCATCAGAAGCATTTCGTTTCAAGAAAGAATTGCTTAGGGGTGCAACATTTTGTTTCCCGTGTTTGCGGTTCGATTGTTTCGCTGCACGCTTATATGAGCTTTGCGAATTTGCAGAACCACTAGAGTTTGTAAACATTTTGTAGAGTAAGTAAAAGATACCGACGACAGCTAACATGATACCAATGTTTTTCAATACTTCCATTGGATTTGTAATGACAGATGAAACAAGGCCGAATATTGCTAATCCGATAATAAGCACAAATATAGCGAATGTAAACGAACGACCGTTCATAAGGGACACCTCCTAAAAACATATATTAAAATTAGTATATTAACGATGAGGAAAGGAGTTGAACACCATTTTTAAATAATTATTGTTTGTTTTCTAAACGTAATAATTCTTCAAACGATGCGATTGCAACTTCCGCTTGATCATCTGTTGGTTCTTTCGTTGTTAATAGTTGCAGCCATAACCCTGGATATCCAAGTACTCGTAAAACAGGGACATCTCGTAATCGATTGGTAAATTGTAATACTTCAAAAGAAATACCGAGAACAACTGGAATTAATAAAATTCGGTTTACTACCCTTGCCCAAAGCGGATCTGTAGGGACGAGGAAATAGACAAACATTCCAATAATGACCGTAAATATAATAAAGCTACTGCCACAGCGATAATGGAGGCGAGTTTGCTTTTGAACATTTTCTACAGTCAGTGGAAGATTATTCTCGTAAGCATTGATTACTTTATGTTCCGCACCGTGGTACTGAAATACCCGCTTAATAAGTGGGGTTAAAGAAATGAAGTATATATAGCTCAATAATAGCATGAGCTTAATGACACTTTCGACAATGATTTGCCCTGTATGAGATGGGAAAATCGGTCTCGTTAATTCAGCTAAAAGTGCAGGAACTGCTGTGAAAATTACTTTACCGAATATGAACGATAAAACGCCAACTGCTGCAACTCCTAATACCATCGTTAATTTTGATTGTTCTTCTTTTTTATTTGCAAGTTGTTCATCTTCTTCTGGGTGGACATCAAATCGTTCTGAAGCAAAGTTTAAATGTTTCGCTCCATTCGCACTTGCATCCACAATAGCGGCAATACCTCGTAAAAATGGAATTTTTTTTAGTAGAGACAATGCTTTATTACGAACGCGTGGTAAACGATAAAATTCAATCGATTTATCTTTACGACGAACCGCTGTAACAGTATATTCTCTACCGCCAAACATAACTCCTTCTATGACTGCTTGCCCGCCATATATTTGTTTTGACTCTTCTGCCATGTTAACACCAACCTGTATTTGTTTCTCTCTTATGTAGAAAAAGAGGCAATTGTCATACTTGGTTTTATCATCTTGAAATAAGACAATCACCGAGTTTCCTTTATTTTATCGACAAATACAGGCAGATGACAAGGGAAAATGTTGCGAGAGTCGGACATTTCTTATTCTTTTTATAGACAAATTTTGCAGGATTTAAACATGCTTCAAAATAGTTTCGGGCATACTATTGAGCGGAGGTGTCAATGTGAATCAAGAACAATCAACAATAAGAAACTTTGTACAAATTGGTTTATTTGGTGGCTTATTTTGGGGAGGTATATGGTATTTCCTTCATATATTCTCATTTACAGAAGCTGGCCCTAACTATTTACTTTTACCGTTTGCATTTGGAGATTGGAAAGAAGGGGTTTGGGGAAATGTACTAGGTATCGTTTGTATGGGACTTCTTTCAATTTTAGTGGCATTTCTCTATAAAGCTCTTTTTAAAAAGTTTGAAGGAGTATTACCTGGCGTACTATACGGTTTATTTTGGTGGGCATTATTATTTTTGGGGATGGGGCTAATGGCACCTGTTATTAAAAGTGCACTCCATTTACCGAAAGAAACAATTGTAACGACAGTATGTATCTTTATATTATATGGTGTTTTTATTTCGTATTCTGTAGCATTCGAATCGAATAATACAAATAGAGGAGAAGGGGTCGAGAAGACAAACTATTCAAATAAGTGATTCCTATGTTAAAATGTCGTATAGACATTCTTTAATATTAAGGGGTTTTAAGAAAATGAAAAAGTTACTCCTCGTAAACGGTCCGAACCTAAATCGCCTTGGCGTTAGGGAAGTAAATGTATACGGAAAAGGAACGTTAGCGACGCTTGAAACAGATATGAAACAAGAAGCAGAGAAAATGGGAGTGGAGTTAGAATGTTTTCAATCGAATCATGAAGGAGCTATTATTGATATTATTCATGAGGCTGATGACATATATGAAGGAATCATTCTAAATCCGGGTGCATTTACGCATTATAGCTACGCGATTCGGGATGCTATAGCAAGTGTTTCGATTCCAGTTATTGAAGTACATATTTCTAACATTCATCAGCGTGAGTCGTTTCGTCATGAATCTGTGACAGCGGCTGTTTGTGCGGGACAAATTGTTGGATTTGGTTTTTATGGTTATAAGCTAGCGTTATTTGCATTAATGGAGAAATTGAGGGAGGCATAAAGTAATGGAAAAGATCGAGAGATTAAGAAGTGCGTTTGATGAGGCTGGTATTGACGGTATCATATTAACGAATGAACATAGCCGTAGATATATGGCGAATTTCACAGGAACAGCTGGTGTTGTACTAATTTCAAAAGAGCGTGCTCTATTTATTACAGATTTCCGTTATGTAGAGCAAGCTAGTAAGCAAGCGGCTGGATACGAAATAGTGCAGCATGCAGGATTAATTCTTGATGAAGTTGCGAAACAAGTTAAAGAACTTGGAATTCAAAAGCTAGGATTTGAGCAAGATACTCTTACATATAGCTCTTACGTAACGCATAATGAAGCGATCGAAGCTGAATTCATCCCAACTTCTGGGCTTGTAGAAAAGTTACGCTTGATAAAGACTGATTCAGAGATTAAGATATTAAAGGAAGCTGCACAGATTGCAGATGCTGCCTTTGAGCATATTCTATCATTCATTCGCCCGGGAGTATCTGAAATTGAAGTGTCAAATGAACTTGAATTTTTCATGAGAAAACAAGGAGCAACATCTTCTTCGTTTGATATTATCGTTGCTTCAGGTCTTCGTTCGGCATTACCGCACGGCGTGGCATCTGAAAAAGTGATAGAAAAAGGAGATTTCGTAACATTAGACTTCGGCGCTTATTACAAAGGATATTGCTCTGATATTACTCGTACGATTGCAGTCGGTGAACCATCTGATAAATTAAAAGAAATTTATAATATCGTTTTAGAAGCACAACTACGTGGTGTGAACGGTATTAAAGCTGGTTTAACGGGTCGTGAGGCTGATGCATTAACGCGTGATTACATAACGGAAAAAGGATATGGTGAATACTTCGGACACTCTACTGGTCATGGAATCGGTCTTGAAATCCATGAAGCACCAGGTTTAGCGTTCCGTTCTGATACAGTACTTGAACCAGGTATGGCTGTAACAGTAGAACCAGGTATTTATATTCCAGGTGTTGGCGGGGTACGTATTGAAGATGATATTATTGTAACAAGTGAAGGTAATGAAGTAATAACGAAATCACCAAAAGAACTTATTATTTTGTAATACACAGGAGGATTTTTTTACATGATTTCAGTAAACGATTTTCGTACAGGTTTAACAATTTCAGTGGACAATGCCCTTTGGCAAGTAATGGATTTCCAACACGTAAAGCCAGGTAAAGGTGCTGCATTCGTTCGCTCTAAACTACGTAACCTTCGCACAGGATCTGTTCAAGAGAAAACATTCCGTGCAGGTGAAAAAGTAGAAAAAGCACACATCGAAAACCGTCGTATGCAATACTTATACGCGAGTGGTGAGTCTCACGTATTTATGGATAACGGAACTTATGAGCAAATCGAACTTGGCGAAAACCAAATCGAGCGCGAACTTAAATTCCTAAAAGAAAACATGGAAGTATCTATTATGACATACCAAGATGAAGTACTTGGTGTTGAACTTCCGAACACAGTTGAATTAACAGTTGCAGAAACAGAGCCTGGTATTAAAGGTGACACAGCTTCTAACGTAACAAAACCAGCTAAATTAGAAACTGGTCTTGTTGTACAAGTACCAATCTTTATTAACGAAGGCGAAATGCTTATCATCAACACTGGTGAAGGTAAATACGTTTCTCGTGCATAGTAGAAAAGCACTCGTGATTATCACGAGTGCTTTTTTATAGGAAATAGGGAAGATAGTAAATTGCGGTTATAACAAAACTAACTGTGACGAGTGAAAGGGTACCCATAATATATGGAGTCAAAACAATTTGAAACGGGCGTATTTCACCAGTTTCAACACCGGTAAAAGTTTTATTCGTTACATGATCCATATTGTTATTTCTAAAGTTACTCATAATAATTAACCACGTAATTGCAAATATTGCTAGACTACCAAGGAAAAAGCTCTCCATAAATGACCAGCCAACCATTTTTGAAAAAAGATAAATAATAGCTAATTCTACTACAATTGTTAAACTAATTTTCAATCCCTTCATATTTTCCCCCTCATTTTGTACTTTCAACCAATTTGAAAATTTTTCGCATGATACAACATGCAGTACGCAAGGTGATTTTACTTCTTTCTCCAAAGCAACATGTTCGTCTGGAAATTGTTTTTCCACATGTAATGAAATGTAAGGTAGTTTCTCTTGTGCTTTTAAAGAGCGAATGTTAGTCGTTTTAGCACCGGCAAATACGTATGTAAGTTGCAAGTCTAAAAAAGCGATTTTAAAGATCTCTTTTTTAGCAGCTTCGTTATAGCCTCTTCCCCAATATTGATAGCCGAGCCAACTTCCAATATGTGAGTGCTTTTGTTCGTAATTAATGTGTTTAAGTGTAGTGAGGCCAATTATTTCATTTTCTTCATTTACAATCACTCTTGATAAAGAGTGTTTTTTTCGTTCCTCTCCAATTGCAAAAAGAATGAATGTTTTTGTATCTTCCACTGAATCTACTTTTAGCCCTAATGCATTTTTTACATGTGGATTGCTTGATAGTTCAAAAATCACATTTGCATATCGTAAATCGAGTGGTAATAAAGTAACTTGCTTCATCTTCTATGCTCCTTTTCTATTAAATATACCATAAAATAATATGAATATTCAGATTACAATAAAGTCAATAGAGAAAAATTATGTTTTTACTTCTGAAATAGACAACCTCTGCATATGGTTGTACAAATATATTCTTTTCAGAATAAGGAAGTAGTAACTGTTATGGGAGAAGGTGGGAGAATGAAACAGTGGCTAGCGGCAATGGAAACATCCGTGCTTGTTATGGGGTTACTTCGGTTGTTTTCAGGTAGCGCGGAAATATTCGCCGCTTTGCTTATGCTTTACGTGAATGATGCGAAGAAAGCATTGTTTATAAATGGTATGTTGGCGTTTGTTGGACCGACCGTATTAATTTTAACAATGACAATTGGCATAGCGAGTGTAGCAAGTGAGATTTCTTTCTTGAAACTCTTTTTTCTAGCACTTGGAATTGGCTGCATTTTTATCGCGTTGTTGAAATAGTAAGTCGAGTATAGTGGGGAGAAGCTTATGAAAGAAGTATTAGAAGTTTTACCGAAAACGATGAAACAGTTAGTTGAAGGTTGTAAGCAATACGATACTTTAGAGGAAATTCGTGTTCGAATTGGAAGGCCCCTAGAGTGTATCGCACATGGAGAAGTGTTTTTCTATGACTATATCGCTACAGCGGAAGATGCAATCCATTTATTGAATAAATTAAGCCAATTCTCAATTTATACGATGGAAGAGGAATTGAAACGTGGATATGTGACACTACGAGGAGGACATAGAATTGGCCTAGCTGGAAAAGTCATTACAGAAAAAAGTGCAGTGAAAATGATTCGGGATGTCTCTTCTTTTAATATTCGTATTGCCCGTCAAAAAATAGGGATTGCTGAGCCGCTTTTGCCATATTTGTATGAAACACGATGGTTAAACACGATGGTAATTGGCCCACCGCAAACGGGAAAAACAACACTTTTAAGAGATGTAGCACGCTGTATGAGTCAAGGTGTAAGTGCTTCGAAAATACCTTCATGTAAAGTGGGGATTGTTGATGAACGATCAGAAATTGCGGGCTGTGTGAAAGGAATTCCGCAATATGACTTTGGCGCGCGAGTAGATGTATTAGACGCTTGTCCAAAAGCTGAAGGAATGATGATGATGATTCGTTCTATGAGCCCAGACGTATTAATCGTAGATGAAATTGGACGTAAAGAAGATAGTGAAGCGATTATGGAGGCGGTGCATGCAGGCGTTCAGCTTTTTATAAGTGCACACGGATTTTCTTATGATGATGTTGTGAAACGTCCATCGTTACAGGCGGTGCTGGAACTTGGTGTATTTGATAGATTTGTGGAATTGTCAAAAGCTAGAGGGCCAGGAACAGTTATGCAAGTGAAAGATAGAGATGGAAAACCAGTATTACCTCATAGAAAGGCTCAAGGCGTATGGTGAAAATATTTGGTGCGGTATTAATAGTTGCTGTTAGCACTTTTTTCGGATTTTCATACGCTAAAAGGTATAGTGAGAGACCGCGGCAACTTAGGTTATTGAAGGCAGCATTGCAATCATTAGAAGCTGAAATTATGTATGGACACACGCCGTTATCTGAGGCTGCAGAGCGTTTAGTCAAACAAATGCCGAAGCCATTAAATTGGATATTTCAAAGCTTTTCGAAACGGCTAGAGGGCGGGGAGCAAACAGTTAGAGAAGCTTGGATTGATAGTTTGAAGGAGAACTGGACGTTAACGGCGTTTAAACAAACCGAGTATGAAATACTGCAACAATTTGGTGAAACACTTGGACAACATGATCGTGAATCCCAGCAAAAACATATTCGCTTATGTATTACACATTTGGAGAGAGAAGAAGGAGAAGCGAAAGCATTACAACTACAATACGAAAAAATGATAAAGAGTTTAGGGGTGCTAGCAGGGCTACTTATCGTAATTTTACTGCTATAGGGGGGAGAAAGGCGATGTCCATTGATGTTGGATTAATATTTCAAATCGCCGGAATCGGCATTGTTTTAGCTTTCATTCATACTGTATTAAAAGAATTAAAGCGAGAGGATATTGCAAATTGGGTTATCCTTGTCGGTTTTGTCGTTATTTTATTTCATGTTGCGTTTTTAATTAATACTCTATTCGACAAGATTAAAAGTGTCTTTCTCTTCCAGTAAAGGAGGCGGTTCGAATCGAAATTATACAAATTGTCGGATTAGGCCTCGTTGCTACATTTTTAGCTGCTGTTTTAAATCAGCATAAGTCTAGTATTACGTCGTTATTTATTGTGTTCATTGGTAGCATGATGTTTCTTCTCTTAATCGATCAAATTCATTCTATTTTACAAATGATTGAGAGAGTGGCGAGTGAAGCGAAAGTTAGCAACGTATATGTAGAAACGTTATTGAAAATTATAGGGATTGCTTATATCGCTGAGTTTGGTGCGCAAATTACAAAGGATGCTGGTCAAGGTGCAATCGCTTCGAAAATTGAATTAGCTGGGAAAATCTTAATTCTCGTTATGGCAATTCCTATTTTAACGGTTGTAATTGAAACAATTCTCGGTTTTTTACCTACAGGATAAGGGGGAGTGAATGTTGAGGAAGTTTGGAGCTAAGCTACTATTTGCTTGCTTCCTTTTCTTTTCTTTACCGATTGTTGTACAAGCTTCTCCTATAGAAACAAACGTCGTTGATCAACAATTGGATAAGCTTGGAATTGAAGATGTGAAGCAATTTTGGGACGGGCTTGTTACAAAGTATGGAGGCTATTTACCAGAGAGTCAAAAAGGAAGCTTTATGGAGTTTGTAAAGGGAGAAAAAGAGTTCTCCATAAAAGAGTGGATGATAGGTCTACTAAAATATTTATTTCACGAGCTTGTTGCAAATGGAAAGTTACTTGGAACGCTCATTATGCTCACGATTTTCAGTGCATTGCTGCAATCGTTACAATCTGCTTTTTCAAAGAGTAGCGTGAGTAAAATCGCGGATGCAGTCGTATACATGGTACTTATTATTTTCGCTTTAAATAGTTTTTATGTCGTCATGACATATGCAAGAGAGACGATACAAACAATGGTAGATTTCATACTAGCGTTATTACCAATTTTACTCGCACTCATAGCAACGGGCGGTGGTGTTGTTTCTGTATCGTTTTTTCATCCAATCATCATTTTCTTAATGAATACGAGTGGGCTTCTTATGAATTATATCGTTCTACCACTTTTATTACTTGCAACTATATTAAGTATTGTAAGTACGATGAGTGATCAATATAAAGTTACGAAATTGTCCAAGCTTTTGCAAAACGTTAGTGTTGGGATTATTGGTATCTTTTTGACGATTTTTTTAGGTGTATTATCTGTACAGGGAACAGCGTCAGCCGTTGCTGATGGTATAGCTGTGAAAACGGCTAAATTTGTAACAGGAAACTTCATTCCTGTAGTAGGAAGGATGTTTACTGAGGCGGCGGATACTGTTATTAGTGCATCTGGATTATTAAAAAACACAGTCGGAATTATCGGGCTCGTTATTTTATGCTTAATTGTCGCTTTTCCAGCGATTCAAATTTTTTGTATCGCGTTTATTTATAAATTCGCAGCAGCAGTATTGCAACCAGTAGGCGGAGGAGCAATTATTCAATGTTTAGATATCATTGGACGAAGTATCATTTACGTATTTGCTTGCTTAGCTATCGTATCATTTATGTTCTTTTTAAGTATCACAATTATTATTGCTGCCGGGAACATTACTCTCATGATGCGGTAGGAGGTGAAGAGTGTGCAATTTGTTACAGAGTGGATTAGAAATATTATCGTTTTTTTACTCTTAGCGACAATGCTTCATCTTATTCTTCCAAATTCAAATTTGCAAAAGTACGTTAAATTCGTTGTAAGTCTATTGTTAGTCGTACTAATTTTAACACCTCTATTTAAGTTGTTACAAACAGATGTAAATGAAGTTATCGCAAATTTCAATGAAGAAAAGTACGTAGCAGATGGATCTGTAAAAAATTCGATAGATTCGAAGAAAAAAGAAATACAAGCTCTAACACGTGCATATAGTTTAGAAGAGATGGCTACCAAAATGAAAAAAGACGTAGGAAAAGAGTTTGAGAAAAAGTATGGTATGACAGTCTCTGAAATACAAATAGTCGCAGTGGAACATGCAGAAGAAGTAAAGTCAGCGAAAGATATTCAATCTGTTGTTGTGACGTTGAAAGAAAAAGAACGTAGTAAAAATGATGCAATCGAAACAGTAAAGCCAATTGAAATTAATATGAAAGAACCTCCAAAAAAAATAGAAGAAACGAATGTAGAAATGAAAGATTTCTTTTCAAGCAGGTGGCAACTAGAGGATAAACAAATCCAAGTTCAGATGGAAGGGAGGACAGGTAGCGTAAATGGACAATAAAGATAAAAATTCGAGGTTCTCATTTTTTCGAAACCTATTAAATGGGGATGGAAAAGAAAGTAATGAGAAGGGGAAAAAGGTAACACCTAAGTTTTTGCTTGTCCTACTCATACTTGGGATTGCGCTTATGTTTTCTAGTAATTTCTTATCACCTAAAAAAGAAGAAGTGCCTGTGTTTAAAGAAAAGACAAGTCAAAGCCAAGATAAAGATGTACCAACTTTCGGACAAAAAAACAATGATAATATGTCAAATGTAGAAAAATACGAAAAAGCGTATGAACAAGAATTGAAAGCTTCTTTAGAAGAGATAGCCGGAGTAAAAGACGTAACTATTAAAGTGAACTTAGATTCATCTGAAGAAAAAATACTCGAGAAAAATACAGTAAAACGTTCACAAACGACAGGTGAAACTGATAAAGCAGGCGGTAAAAGGGAAGTAGAAGACGAGTCTCTTGATGAAAAGACCGTCATTATACGTGAAGGTGATAAAGAAACTCCAATTGTTTTGCGAACAGAGAAACCGAAAGTACGAGGTGTTCTGGTCGTAGCAAAGGGAGTGGATAATATACAAATAAAAGCAATGGTAAAAGAAGCTGTGACGCGATTATTAGATGTACCAGCTCATCGCGTTTCAGTATCACCGAAAAATTGATAGGGAGGAAATAAAGTGTTAAAAAAACAAACGGTTTGGTTATTAACGATGTTAAGTTTAGTGGTTGTACTATCTGTTTATTACGTAACAACTCCTGATAAAATGAATACTGCAGCACCGGCAACGGGTGAAAAGATGGGACAAGAAAAGCAAGGTGCTGATAAAGCAGTTACAAAAGAAACAACGAAAGAAACTACAAATAAAGAGACAACAAAAGAAAGTACAAGCAAGGAAACTACAAATAAAGAAACAGACAAAAAAGAGAATGATAAAAAAGAAACAAGTAAAAAAGAGGCTAGCGTAACAGTTCAATCAAGCGATGAGAATTTCACAGCGTTACGTATGCAAATGGAAGATCAGCGTAGTGTAGAGAAAGAAAAGTTACAAAATGTAATGAAGTCATCAAAATCTTCAGCAGAAGAAAAGAGTAAAGCGAAAGATAATCTTGATGCAATCACTACAATGGAAACGAAGCAACAATTACTTGAGACAGTGATTAAATCTCAAGGTGGATATAAGGATGCTCTTGTAAGAGCTGATGGAACGGACATTAAAGTAACAGTTAAATCGGCAAAGCATTCACAAAAAGAAGCGAATAAAATTATTCAGCTCGTAAGAAGTGAGGGTGGTTCAAAAGATGTAGGTGTGAAATTTGATCCATCAGTAAAATAAAGTGGCATATTCATTATAATGGGTGTTTTTTCTTCAAATTAGATAAAAGAATAATAGAAAAAAGCTATCGTTTTCGATAGCCTTTTTCTATTTCATCTTTGCAGTTGTGTTTAGTATTTTCAATTGGAAACGGGGAAATACGCTGTGAGTAAAAGATTAATGGTTCATGATGATGGTGATTACTTTTTCCAGATTTGACGTGGATGAAGAGGACCAATGCCCAAATCACTACGGCAGGCAAGAACAGGATGAGCCATATCATATGTCCGCACCTCACTACAATAAATTTTCTACACTTTGAACATACTATTCTTTTATGAAGGAAGAATGAACGGCACGTAAACAAAAAAATAATATTTGGTAAAAATATGTTTTTTTACCGTAGATAAAATGAAGAATGCTGAGGGAATTACGTTTTTATACTGTACAGTTTTGAAAAAGTAAAGAATGTTTTTTAGGAAGTGGTCTTGCCAATTTCGTGTGAAACTTGGTATTATTACTAGGTAATAATTTTTTGGTGGAATAATATTTTTACAGGAATTTCGATTTATAATAAAGAAATATAAATTGGAATGTTTAAAAAATTTAGCGTAAGATGGAAATAGTAAATATTTCTATTAGTAAATGTCATAGGAATAAATTTTCTAATAGAATACATCGTATTTTTACAGTAAATCAATTTGATGCCAATCTGTAAAAACGGGACAAACAAGAGTATGGGAGTGGATTTTACATGTTTAAAATTCAAGAAGTTCGTGAATTAATTAAATTAATTGATAGCTCTAATATTGATGAATTTGAATACAAAAAAGACGGTACAACAATCAAAATGAAAAAACGTGGTAATGAAGTTGTTGCTGTGCAAGCACCGGTAACGAAACAGGTAGTACAACCAGCAGCATCTGTTGAAGTAGAAACGACAGTAGCGGCAGCGCAAGTAGAAGTGCAAAAACAAGAAGAGAAGAAAGCTGTTCAAAATGAAAACCTACATAAAATCACATCACCGATGGTAGGGACATTTTATTCCTCTTCTTCGCCTGATACACCTCAATATGTAAGTGTTGGGGACAGAGTATCGAAAGATTCTATCGTATGTATTGTTGAAGCTATGAAATTATTTAACGAAATTGACGCAGATGTAGAGGGCGAAATTGTTGAAATTCTTGTTAATAACGGACAGCTTGTTGAGTATGGACAACCGCTATTTCTTGTAAAAGCGTAATAAGGGAGTCTTTGTGATGATAAAAAAAGTATTAATAGCCAATCGTGGGGAAATTGCTGTACGAATTATTCGTGCTTGTAAAGAAATGGATATTGAAACAGTTGCAATTTATTCAGAAGCAGACAAAGAGTCACTTCATGTGCAAATTGCAGATGAAGCGTATTGTGTTGGACCAACGATTTCAAAAGAAAGCTATTTAAATTTGACGAACATTATTAGTGTTGCGAAATTAACAGGTTGTGATGCAATTCATCCGGGATATGGATTTTTAGCAGAGAATGCAGATTTTGCAGAATTATGCCGTGAGTGTAACTTGATTTTTATCGGCCCAAGCCCAGAAGCCATTTCAAAGATGGGCACAAAAGACGTTGCACGTGATACAATGAAAGAAGCAGGGGTTCCGATTGTACCAGGTTCACAAGGGATTATTAAAAATACCGAAGAAGCGATCGAGCTTGCTAATCAAATTGGATATCCAGTTATTATTAAAGCGACTGCAGGTGGCGGCGGAAAAGGTATTCGTGTTGCGCGCCATGAAGAAGAGCTTGTAAAGGGAATTCAAATTACACAGCAAGAAGCTAGTACCGCTTTTGGGAACCCTGGTGTATACTTAGAGAAGTACGTTGAAGATTTCCGCCATGTTGAGATTCAAATAATGGCAGATACACATGGAAATGCCATTCATTTAGGAGAGCGTGATTGTACAATTCAGCGCCGTCTGCAAAAACTATTAGAAGAAAGTCCATCACCTGCACTTGATGAGGATATTCGCAAGCAAATGGGTGACGCGGCAGTTAAAGCGGCGGTAGCGGTTGATTATACAGGTGCTGGTACGGTTGAGTTTATTTATGAATATAAAACGAAAAGCTTTTATTTCATGGAGATGAATACGAGAATCCAAGTTGAACATCCAGTTACTGAAATGGTAACAGGGATGGATTTAATTAAAGAACAAATTCTTGTTGCTTCTGGAGAAAAGTTATCGTTACAGCAAGAAGAAGTACAATTTAATGGTTGGGCAATGGAATGTCGAATTAATGCGGAAAACCCTGCCAAAAAATTTATGCCATCTCCAGGTAAAGTAGAAATGTACTTACCACCAGGCGGATTTGGTATTCGCGTCGATTCAGCTGTATATCCGGGATATTCAATACCACCTTTCTATGATTCGATGGTTGCTAAATTAATTGTTCACGGAAAAACACGTGAAGAGGCAATTGCAAAAATGAAGCGAGCGCTCAGTGAGTTTGTCATTGAAGGCGTACATACAACAATCCCGTTCCATTTGCAATTGTTAGATCATCCTGATTTTGTAAAAGGTGAGTTTAACACGAAATTTTTGGAAGAGCATGAACTTGTGACGCAGTGATACATTAAAGGAGGTTTTTTTCATGGCTGAACATATGTTAGATATGGGTCAAGATACAACTCTTGGAAAAGTAGAAATTGCACCAGAAGTAATCGAAGTAATTGCAGGTATTGCAGCTGCTGAAGTAGAAGGTGTAGCGGCAATGCGTGGTAATTTTGCTACAGATGTTGTTGAGAAGTTAGGTAAGAAAAATCATGGTAAAGGTGTAAAGGTTGAATTAGCAAACGAAGATATTATTGTTGACCTTTATGTTGTGATGTATTTTGGTGTAGCAATTCCGGTTGTTGCACAAAAAATTCAAGACAATATTCGCCAAGCACTCTTTACAATGACAGGACTTGAGCCAAAAGAAGTGAACGTTCACATCGTTGGCGTAACATTCGAAACACAAAAAACAGAAATCGAACCAGTGTAAGAGTGGAAAAAGGTGCCTAGTAAAATAGGCATCTTTTTTATCGTTGCATTTCTTCACAAATTAAAACCCTCTAATTATTATACTATTTCAAAAAATAAGAAATATAAAATGGGATGTTTCATTTTTCCAAAAAACGTACATTGTGATAAGATATGGAACTTGAAGTTAATCTTTTTATTATTTTTCAGCCTTGTACCCCGTGTGTGAAACGATAAATTGTGTTATTATCATTGTATTATAAGGTTGGAAAATCAATGAAAACTGCAAGAGTAAGTGAATTGACGGCTTATAAATTATAATAATATAACAAAACATAAGGAAAGACTTGAAGTATAAAGGAGAGTTACAATGAAACGTAGGACGGCTAGAGAAAGAGCAATGCAAGCATTATACCAAATGGATATTACAGGTGAATTAGAACCGAAAGTAGCGGTAGAAAATACGCTAGATGAAGGTGAAGAAACAAATGAGTTTCTAGAATCACTTGTTGTAGGATTTGTAGACAACAAAGAAGAGATTGACGCAGCAATTCGTCAAAATTTAAAAAAGTGGAAGCTTGAGCGTATTAGTATTGTTGATCGCAGTATTTTACGTGTAGCTGTGTGTGAGATGAAATACATGGAAGAAATTCCACACAATGTAACAATTAACGAAGCAATTGAAATCGCAAAAACATTTGGGGATGAGGAATCTCGTCGTTTTATTAACGGCGTTTTATCTAATATAAAAGATACACTGTAATTTCTTTAAGGGGGAAACTTAAAATGGTAGCAGTAATCATCAAAGGAAATGAAGTTGCGGAGAAAAAACGAGCACAATTAAAAGAAGAAGTTGTGAAGTTAAAAGAGCAAGGGATTGTACCAGGATTAGCAGTTATTTTAGTTGGAGAAGATCCAGCATCTCGTTCTTATGTAAAAGGAAAAGAAAAAGGCTGTGAGCAAGTAGGAATCTATTCAGAGCTAATTGAACTTCCTGAAACGATTACTGAGGAGCGTTTGCTTGCTGAAATCGATCGCTTAAATGGAGACGACCGCATTAATGGCATATTGGTACAATTGCCTTTACCAAAACATATTGAAGAAAAAGCTATCATTGAAAGAATTTCACCGGAAAAGGATGTAGATGGATTTCACCCAATCAGCGTAGGACGTATGATGACGGGACAAGACACATTCCTTCCATGTACACCGCATGGTATTTTAGAATTAGTAAAAGAAACGAATCTTGATATTTCTGGAAAGCATGTTGTTGTAATTGGAAGAAGTAATATTGTTGGTAAACCAGTGGGGCAACTGTTTTTAAATGAAAATGCAACTGTCACATATTGTCATTCTAAGACGCGAAATATAGAAGAATTATCGAAGTTAGCTGATATTTTAATCGTAGCCGTTGGACGACCGAAAATGGTAACAGCTGACTATATTAAAGAAGGTGCGGTTGTAATTGATGTTGGTGTTAACCGTTTAGAAACAGGCAAACTTTGTGGTGATGTTGATTTTGACAATGTATTAGACGTTGCAGGTTACATTACGCCTGTGCCAAAAGGAGTCGGCCCAATGACTATTACAATGCTTCTTCACAACACTGTGGAGTCTGCAAGGCGTACAGGTGTTGTTTGTCAATAATTTGAATCGGCTATGAGGAGAGAGCAATGGAGAAACAATATTTAACCGTTACAGCATTAACACGCTATATTAAAACAAAAATAGAGTATGATCCGCATTTACAGTCTGTTTGGTTAAAAGGAGAAATTTCCAACTTTAAATATCATAGTCGTGGTCATATGTATTTTACATTGAAAGATGAAAATGCAAGAATTGCAGCGGTTATGTTTGCGGGTCATAATCGTAACATTAAATTCAGACCGGAAAATGGAATGAAAGTACTTGTAAAAGGAAAGATTTCTGTTTACGAGGCGAGTGGTTCTTATCAAATTTATATTCAAGACATGCAGCCTGATGGAGTTGGAAATCTTCATTTAGCTTATGAACAATTAAAAGTCCGATTAGAAGAAGAAGGGCTGTTTTCTCAAGTTTATAAGCGTCCAATCCCTGCGTATGCAAAAACAATCGGTGTTATAACGTCGCCAACAGGAGCAGCAATTCGCGATATTATAACAACAATTAAACGTCGTTATCCAATTGGAAATGTTATTGTGTTTCCTGTACTTGTACAAGGGGAGTCAGCGGCTCCCTCAATTGTACAAGCAATTCGTACAGCGAATGAAATGGGAGATATTGATGTTTTAATTGTTGGACGTGGTGGAGGCTCTATTGAAGAATTATGGGCCTTTAATGAGGAAGTAGTTGCAAGAGCAATTTTTACAAGTGAGATTCCGATTATTTCAGCTGTAGGTCATGAAACGGATTTTACAATCGCAGATTTTGTTGCGGATTTACGTGCACCAACACCGACTGCAGCAGCTGAGCTGGCGGTACCTAACATTATAGAGTTACAAGAAAAGGTATTACAAAGAACTCTGAGATTGCAACGAGCAATGAGAGAGAGAGTACATAAAAAAGAAGAAAAACTGCAAGTGTTACAAAAATCTTATGCGTTCCGTTATCCGAGGCAAGTGTACGAGCAAAAAGAAGAGCAGTTAGACAGAGCTCTTGAACAACTTGTTTTAGCGAAAGAGCGTTATATAGATAAAAAAGTAAATCAATTAAAGCAACTTTCATTTTATTTAGAAAAGCACCACCCATCTCAAAAAATTATACAAACGAAAACGGCAATTGAAACGTTGCAAAAGCAGTTGCAACGTGAAATGCAAACGTTACTTCAAACGAAGGAGTTCGTATTTGTAAGAGCGGCTCAAAAGCTTGAAGTATTAAGCCCGCTTAAAGTAATGATGAGAGGGTATGGGCTTGTATACAATGAAGAGAAACAAGTATTAAAAAGCGTGAAAGATGTTAGCCTTGGGGATGCTGTTTCGGTTCAATTACAAGATGGAATACTAGATTGTAGCGTATCAAGCATAGAGGAGCGTGAATTGAATAATGGAAAATAAGTTAAGCTTTGAAGAAGCAATTTCGCAGCTTGAGCATCTCGTTTCTAAGCTTGAACAAGGTGATGTACCTTTAGAGGAAGCGATTTCTTATTTTAAAGAAGGCATGGAATTATCTAAGCTTTGTGATGAGAAATTGAAAGATGTACAAGAACAAATGGCAGTTATCCTTGGAGAAGATGGAGAGCTTAAACCGTTTACTGCTTTAGGAGATGAAGCATAGTGACACATATAGCTTTTGATGCTTTTTTGAAAGAGAGTAAAACTTTCGTAGAAGAAAAGCTTGTAAGCTATGCAAATGAATTACAATGTCCAAATGTGCTTCGTGAAGCGATGGCATATTCTTTGGAAGCGGGTGGGAAACGTCTCCGCCCATTACTTTTATTTGCAACGTTACAAGCGTTTGGGAAAGAAAAAAATCTTGGAGTGGGTGCAGCTTGTGCCCTTGAAATGATTCATACATATTCGTTAATTCATGATGATTTACCTTGTATGGATGATGATGATCTAAGACGAGGAAAGCCTACCAATCATAAAGTATTTGGTGAAGCAATGGCAGTTTTAGCAGGAGATGGTTTGTTGACATATGCTTTTCAAGTTATTATGGCATATGGGCAAAAAGAAATCTCTGCTGAAAAAAAAGTAAGACTTGTACTTGAGCTTGCGAAAGCAGCAGGACCTGAAGGAATGGTTGCTGGACAAGTGGCAGATATGGAAGCTGAAGGAAAACGACTTACAATTAATGAATTAGAGTACATCCATAAGCATAAGACAGGTAAACTGCTTGAGTTTGCTGTACTTGCAGGAGCGATACTTTCTGATGCTACAGAAGAGCAAGAAGAGAAGTTACTTGCATTTGCGAAATATATCGGTCTAGCTTTCCAAATTAGAGATGATATTTTGGATGTAGAAGGAACAGAAGAAGAGATTGGAAAACCGATTGGTAGTGATGCTTCCAACGAAAAGAGCACATATACGACGTTATTTACTGTAGATAGAGCAAAATCTATTTTAGAGGAGACAATTGCAAAAGCAAAAGATTCTATTAGCTCCTTGCAATTACAAGATGAATATTTACTATCTATTTGTGATTTAATCGCAAAACGTAATAACTAATATAACAGCGTTTTCATTTGTTGAGTCATTCATCATTTTATGATATAACTGTAGGAAAAGGTTTTTCTTTTCTTGTTATTGGCAAAAATATATGTAGATTACATTGCCGTTATCACTTCGTGTTAGCGGCTATTTTTTTCATCGCGTAAAGAAATATGATGTATAATATGATAAGTGAAAAAAATGGAAGTGTTTTTTGAAAGCAGGACAAGATAAGAAGAATAGAAAGAGAATTTCTTGTGTTGTGTAAATGTTTCTTATAATATTTGACATGTTGACAGATTATGAAATGAAAGTGAGTGATCCGTGTGGATCTAACGCAAATTCAAAACCCTAGTTTTTTGAAAGATATGTCTATTAGTGAACTAGAGGGATTGAGTGAGGATATTCGTAAGTTTTTAATTGAAGAGCTCTCTCAAACAGGTGGACATATTGCACCTAATTTAGGTGTAGTAGAACTCACAATTGCTCTGCATAAATTATTTGATAGTCCGAAAGATAAGTTTTTATGGGATGTAGGACATCAATCCTATGTACATAAAATTTTAACAGGGCGTGCGAAAGAATTCGGCACATTAAGGCAATACCAAGGTCTATGTGGTTTCCCAAAACGCTGCGAGAGTGAGCATGATGTTTGGGAAACTGGTCATAGTTCGACGTCACTATCTGCTGCAATGGGAATGGCTCTAGCGCGTGATTTGAAGAAAACGGAAGAATACGTTATACCAATCATTGGCGATGGTGCATTAACAGGTGGAATGGCTTTAGAGGCATTAAACCATATTGGTCATGAAAAAACGGACATGATTGTTATTTTGAATGACAATGAAATGTCAATTGCACCAAACGTCGGTGCGCTTCATAATGTACTTGGTCGTTTACGTACCGCAGGGAAGTACCATTGGGTAAAAGATGAATTAGAGTATATATTGAAGAAAATCCCAGCAGTTGGCGGGAAAGTTGCTGCGACAGCAGAGAAAATAAAAGATAGTCTAAAATATTTACTAGTATCAGGCGTCTTTTTTGAAGAATTAGGCTTTACATATTTAGGTCCGGTCGATGGGCATGATTATGAAAAGTTATTCGAAACGTTGCAATATGCAAAGAAAACAAAAGGCCCAGTACTTGTTCATGTTATTACGAAAAAAGGAAAAGGTTATAAACCAGCTGAGAGTGACGTTATTGGAACTTGGCATGGAACAGGACCGTATAAAATTGAGTCAGGTGACTTCGTTAAACCGAAGGAAGTTGCACCAGCATGGAGTGCTGTTGTTAGTGAAACAGTGCTTAAGCTAGCGAGAACGGATGAACGTATCGTTGCAATTACGCCTGCAATGCCTGTTGGATCGAAACTTGAGAAATTCCAAAAAGAATTTCCAAATCGCATGATTGATGTAGGTATTGCAGAGCAGCATGCTACAACAATGGCGGCTGGTATGGCAACGCAAGGAATGAAGCCGTTCTTAGCAATTTATTCAACGTTTTTACAAAGAGCATATGACCAAGTTGTTCATGATATTTGTCGCCAAAATTTAAATGTTTTCATTGGAATAGATCGTTCTGGATTAGTTGGAGCAGACGGTGAAACGCATCAAGGTGTATTTGACATCTCGTTTTTACGTCATTTGCCGAATATGGTACTTATGATGCCGAAAGATGAAAATGAAGGACAACATTTAGTATATACAGCGATGCAATACGAAGATGGACCGATTGCTTTACGTTATGCACGCGGCAATGGACTTGGCGTTCAAATGGATGAAGAATTAAAGGCGATTCCAATCGGTACATGGGAAACGTTAAAAGAAGGCACACAAGCAGCAATTTTAACGTTTGGTACGACAATCCCGATGGCAATGGAAGCAGCAGAGCGTCTTGAAAAAGCTGGAATATCAGTGAAAGTAGTGAATGCTCGCTTTATTAAGCCGATGGATGAGGCATATTTACATGAGCTTTTAGGGAAAAATATACCGATTTTAACGATTGAAGAGGCTTGTTTAATCGGTGGCTTTGGAACGGGAGTAGTTGAATTTGCTTCTGAGAACGGATACCATAGTGCTTTAATTGAACGAATGGGTATTCCTGATCGCTTCATAGAGCATGGTAGTGTAACAAAACTGTTAGAAGAAATTGGTTTAACGACAGATGCTGTTGTAGACCGTATTCATACAATGATTCCATCAAAACAAAAAAGGGCGTAACAAATGAGCGTAAAAAAAGAAAGAGTAGATGTACTATTAGTAGAGCGAGGACTTATAGAAACGCGTGAGAAGGCTAAACGTGCTGTTATGGCAGGTCTTGTATACGCGAATGAAATGAGACTCGATAAGCCAGGGGAGAAAATCTCGCAAGATACGGAGATTACGGTGAAAGGGCAAGTTATGCCGTATGTAAGCCGTGGTGGTTATAAGCTTGAAAAGGCATTAGAAGCATTTCAACTTGATTTACAAGATAAAGTTATGATAGATATTGGTTCATCAACTGGTGGTTTTACAGACTGTGCGCTTCAAAATGGGGCGAAGTTATCTTATGCATTAGATGTAGGATATAATCAACTTGCGTGGAAATTGCGTCAAGATGAGCGTGTTGTTGTGATGGAACGAACGAACTTCCGTTACGTGACACCGGCAGATTTAGAACGTGGTTTACCGCAGTTTGCAAGTATTGACGTGTCATTTATATCATTAAGGCTTATATTGCCGGTTTTAAAAACAATGCTTACGCCAAATGGTGATGTAGCTGCATTGATTAAACCTCAGTTTGAAGCTGGACGAGAACAAGTCGGGAAAAAAGGCATTGTTCGTGATAGAAAAGTACATGAAGCTGTCGTGGAAATGATTGTCGATTTTGCTCTTAAGGAAGGCTATAATGTCGAAGGTTTAACATTCTCACCAATTACAGGTGGGGATGGAAATATTGAATTTTTAATTCATCTAAAGTGGCACGGTGAGCGTGAGAATGGCGAAAATCATTCTCCGGTTTCTATTGAACAAGTTGTTACAGAAGCGCATAATGTTCTAAAACAAAAAGGGAAAGGGGAATAACATATGTTGTTCCTCTTTTTGTTGTAATCGTATAATTATTGTAAAAACAATTGTGTACAAGTAACGGATTATACGTTAACATAAATAAATGAAGTATACCAATGTTTAAACTATGGTAAGAGATAGTGTGAGGTGCAAATGTATGAATAAAGGTCAGCGCCATATTAAAATCAGGGAAATTATTGCGAACAAAGAAATTGAAACACAAGATGAACTAGTTGATATTTTACGTAATGTGGGGTTTAATGTAACGCAAGCAACAGTATCGCGCGATATTAAAGAACTGCACTTAGTGAAGGTGCCATTACATGATGGTCGCTATAAATATAGCTTGCCAGCAGATCAACGATTTAATCCGTTGCAAAAATTAAAACGAAATCTAGTGGATTCATTTGTAAAATTAGACACGGCAGGACATATGCTTGTGTTAAAAACATTGCCTGGTAACGCTCATTCACTTGGGGCACTTATTGATCATTTAGAGTGGGATGAGATAGTCGGAACCATTTGTGGTGATGATACTTGCTTAATTATTTGCCGTACACCTGAAGATACAGGTGTTGTCTCTGATCGTTTCTTAAATATGCTGTAACAGAAAAATCTTGTTTACTTTCCTCTGTAAAGTGGAAAGTAAACAAGATATTTTTATTGGCGTAAAATACGGATTTTCAAATACAATACATTATTTTTTTTGAATGAAGTTAGAAAATAGGTGGATTGACCCGTAAAACGAATGTTTGGTACAATGGAGCGGGTTAGAAGAGTAATTTATACATACAAACATATAGTATAACTATTTGAATGAAGAATACTGAGAAAAGCCCTTAATTGGGGATTAGTTTATAACGAGGTGAATGGGGCATTGTTATCGGAATTATCGATCAGAAACTTTGCTATTATTGAGGCATTAAATATTTCTTTTCAAAAAGGTTTAACCGTTTTAAGTGGTGAAACAGGAGCTGGAAAATCCATTATTATTGATGCAATTAGTTTGCTTGTTGGTGGCCGTGGTTCAGCAGAATTTGTTCGATATGGAACAGAAAAGGCTGAGATAGAAGGATTATTCTATGTAGAAGATGACAAGCATCCATGTATCGCAAAAGCAGAAGAGTTAGATATAGAAATAGAAGATGGCATGATTATTTTGAAGCGTGACATCGCTGCGAACGGAAAAAGTGTCTGTCGTGTAAATGGGAAACTTGTTACACTCAGCATATTAAAAGAGATTGGAAAAACGCTAGTTGATATTCATGGACAGCATGAAACACAAGATTTAATGAATGAAGAGCGTCATATGTTTATGCTTGATCATTTTGATGGAAATCGCATTGTTAAACAATTGGACATATATCAAAATGTATATACAGACTATGAGAAGTTAAAAAAACAGCTGAAATCTTTAAGTGAAAATGAACAACAAATGGCCCATCGTCTAGATTTAATTCAATTCCAACATGAAGAAATTCGCAATGCGGATTTAAAAATGGATGAAGAATATGAATTGACTGAGGAACGATTAAAAATCTCCAATTTTGAAAAGATTTATAAAGCATTAGGAGATGCATATCGTTCGTTAAGTGGAGACGGACAGGGATTAGATCATGTAAGAAATGCAATGGGACAAATGGAGAGTATTACGCACTTAGATGAAGCGTATCAAGAAAATCATGATTCCATTGCAAATAGTTATTACTTATTAGAAGAAGTTGCATATCAGCTTAGAGAAAAGTTAGATATGATGGAATATGATCCGAAACGTCTAGATGAAATTGAAACACGTTTGAATGAAATCCGTATGTTAAAGAGAAAGTATGGAAATACTGTAGAAGAGATTTTAGCGTATGCTGATAAAATTGAACAAGAAATTTTTACGATTGAAAATAAAGACGTACATATTGAAACGACGAGAAAGCAGTTAACGAAATTAGAAGGCGTTATTGTAAAAGAAGCAACGTTGTTAAGTACTATGCGTCATGAGCTTGCAGATCATCTTACAAGCGCTATTCATCAAGAATTAAAAGAACTATATATGGAAAAAACGAAATTTGAAGTAAGAATTATGAAGAGGGTAGGAAATGTAGAAGAACCTCTCGTGGAAGGAACACCGGTAAAACTTACGGCCGATGGCTACGATCATGTGGAATTTTATATTTCAACGAATCCGGGTGAACCGTTAAAGCCACTTTCAAAGGTTGCTTCTGGCGGAGAGTTATCTCGTATTATTTTAGCTTTAAAAAGCATTTTTTCTAAGCATCAAGGTGTTGCATCTGTTATTTTTGATGAAGTGGATACGGGTGTGAGTGGTCGGGTTGCGCAGGCTATTGCGGAAAAAATTTATCGTGTATCAGTAAACTCGCAAGTACTTTGTATTACGCACTTACCTCAAGTAGCTTCAATGGCGGACTCGCATTTATTTATTAGAAAACAAGTGGCGAATGATCGGACGATTACATCGGTTACTGTGTTAAGTACGGATGAAAAAGTAACAGAAATTGCTCGAATGATTTCTGGTGTTGAAATTACAGATTTAACGACAGAGCATGCGAAAGAGTTACTTACGCAAGCGCATCATTTCAAACAGACAGCAGAGGCTATCCAGTAATGGATAGCTTTTTTTTCTCAAATGACGATTTCTTAATTCTTCCGGTTATAAATAAAGCACTGCAAGGAGAGATTAAAAAGTGAAGCCAAGAGGCTGAATGTGGGTAGGAGCGAGGAGAGTGAACAAATTGAAATTAGAAAGATTTCGAAAAATAATAGGTCTTTGTCTCCTTGTTTCTCTAGTTTTTATTGGATGTTTTAAACCGCTTCGAACGTTTATTTCATCGCCGAAGCAACTTGTTGTTTTTGAAGGACAACAATCAGAAATAGCATCATTACCAGTTTTTAAGGCTTCATCTACAAATCGTAATGTATTTACTGTAAGTTCAAATGAACAAGAACTTATGGTAAATTCTCACCAAAATGGTGAAGCTGATATGGTGTTTCAAATTGCTGGTTTTCCAGTGAAAAAAGTAAATGTGAAAGTATTAAAAAATTTTAAAGTTATTCCAGGTGGACAATCGATTGGTGTAAAATTGAACACAAAAGGTGTACTTGTTGTAGGCCATCATTTAATTCAAACTGAAAAGGGTAAAGTATCTCCTGGTGAAACAGCTGGTGTACAGATTGGAGATATGATTACTGAAATCAATGGTAAAATAATTGAAAGAATGAGTGATGTAGCACCATTTATTCATAATAGTGGAGAAACAGGTGAACCGCTTAATCTTGTTTTATTAAGAGATGGAAAATATATTCGTGCTAAGCTAACACCACAAAAAGACAACGGTGAATCTTCTTACCGAATTGGATTGTATATTCGTGATTCAGCAGCTGGTATCGGAACAATGACGTTTGTACATCCGGATTCTATGAAATACGGAGCGCTTGGTCATGTAATTTCCGATAATGATACAAAAAAGCCAATTCAAGTAGAAGATGGACAAATTATGCGTTCGACAGTAACGTCTATTGAAAGAGGAAGTCACGGGAACCCGGGAGAAAAATTAGCAAGATTTTCACCGGATCGTGAAGTGATTGGTAATATTACAATAAATAGCCCGTATGGTATTTTTGGGAAATTAAATACAAATATGACAAACGGCATAATGGATAAAGCAATGCCTATCGCATTATCCAATCAAGTAAAAGAAGGACCAGCGAAAATATTAACAGTTATTGATCAAGATAAGGTGGAAGCGTTTGATATTGAAGTTGTTAGTACAGTACCACAAAAGTTCCCGGCTACAAAAGGTATGGTTATAAAAGTGACAGATAAACGTTTACTAGCAAAAACGGGTGGCATTGTACAAGGAATGAGTGGAAGTCCGATTGTACAAAATGGGAAAGTAATTGGTGCGGTTACACATGTATTTGTAAATGATCCAACGTCAGGATACGGTGTTCATATTGAATGGATGTTACATGAGGCTGGAATTAATATTTATGATCAAGAGAAAAAAGCGAGCTAATACATATTAGCTCGCTTTTCTTTTGAAAAATTCGTTGAAATTTTGTAAAAGCTCCGCAAGAGCTGTTTTTTGTTGTAAAATATAAGCAAAGGGTTGAACGTTTCGCTGTAATTCTATGATGGAATGTGTTGCGAAAGGAAAAAAATGAACGATAAACATATTTTTTTGTGATTTTATCGGAAAGTAAGAAACTTTAAAGGGAATTTTCACACAATTGTCGAACAATTCATGTAGCCTAGAAGCTTACACATGTCGGAAGAATCGATTCGGTAAGGGAGGAAAAACTGTGGAGAAAATTAAAGTATGTCTTGTGGATGATAATAAAGAATTGGTATCGATGCTAGAGAGCTATGTTGCTGCTCAGGATGATATGGAAGTTATTGGGATTGCTTACAATGGTCAAGAATGTTTAAACTTATTGAAAGAAAAGCAGCCTGATATACTCGTTTTAGACATTATTATGCCACATTTAGATGGTCTAGCTGTGCTAGAGAAAATGCGACATATTGAAAGGTTAAGACAACCTAACGTTATTATGTTGACAGCATTCGGACAAGAAGATGTGACGAAAAAAGCGGTTGATTTAGGGGCATCATATTTCATATTAAAACCATTTGATATGGAGAATTTAACAAGTCATATTCGTCAAGTTAGTGGTAAGGAAAATGCTACCATTAAACGTCCATTACCATCTTTCCGATCAGCAACAACGATTGATGGCAAACCGAAAAACTTAGATGCGAGTATTACAAGTATCATTCATGAAATTGGTGTACCCGCTCATATTAAAGGATATATGTACTTACGAGAAGCAATCTCTATGGTGTACAATGATATCGAATTACTAGGATCTATTACGAAAGTATTATATCCAGATATCGCAAAGAAATATAATACAACAGCAAGTCGTGTCGAGCGCGCAATCCGTCACGCAATTGAAGTAGCTTGGAGCCGTGGGAATATTGATTCTATTTCGTCCTTATTTGGTTATACTGTATCGATGTCAAAAGCAAAACCTACGAATTCCGAGTTCATCGCAATGGTTGCGGATAAGCTAAGACTTGAACATAAGGCTAGCTGAGATTAGTATATTCAAAATAAATTTTTTTATAAAAGATCAATGAGTTTAAAACACTCGTTGATCTTTTATTTTGTTATAAGGATAATATTGAAGTAGTATTTCATAAGAAATATGATTATGACACATTTAAAGGTGATTCATTTATTTATATGGAAAATAAAACATATATTTAGTAAAATTATCTATAAAGGGATATTTCTTGATATGATATTTGTTAGGGAATTTACTAGGGAATATTGGGAGGTTTATATGAAAAAGAAAATTTTAATTTGGATTGGATGTGCAATAGGCTTAGTTGGGCTTACTGCTGGTATAACTTATGGAATGTTAGAACTTGCAGATAATCCGGCGGACAAACAAGCTAGTGCTGAAATAGATACAAGCGAATATAAAACAGTTCCAAAAGAAAAAGAAGCGCAGTTTGGTGAGATTGGTGGCGCAAGTGCGAAACTTCAAATTACAAAAGATTCTACTGAAGAAGACTTAGTTAAAGCGATGCATAGTATGACTCACCAAAAAGTAATAGCTGAGCAAAAATGGGGAGCAATCCCGATGTCTAAAGAGAATGCTGAAAAAGTAAGAAGTATCTTAAATGAGAGTAATTTTGAAACGAAAGAAGAACTTTTAGCGATTGCTGAAAGATGGATAAACAAAGACTTTAGTAAAGTTGTGGACGATCATAACTACTTTTGGAAACTGCAAGGTGGTAATATCGGAAAAGCTACAGGAGTTATGGATCCGCTAGAAGAGCAAACTTTTTCTTTAAATAATTTTGGAGATGGAGTAACAGGTGAATTACACAAATCTGGAGACCTTCAATAGGTTGGAGGAAATTAAAATTTGCAATTTGTAGAAAAAGCTTCTTTATAGAGGCTTTTTATTTTGTTGTTCCATGCATTCATAATTTTAGTGGGTAAGTTATCCGTGATATAATAGATGATAATAAAAAGCCCTGCAAAACAGGACTATATTATTCTTCGTCTTTATTTTGTTTTTCTAATTCAACTAACTTTTGGATTAAAATATGCTGTGGCATATGCATAAGTTGTTCAAGTGGAACACCTAACGCTTTTGATAGGCGGACTGCAGTGTCTGGAGAAATTTGTAATGGTCTCATAGAAGTACCTCCTTTTTCGTATAGTATAGCATAAGATTGGGGGAGTGAGGATGACTCTTATATTTGCGCATCGTGGTGCGGCGGGAACGTATCCGGAAAATACAATGATTTCATTTGAAGCAGCAGAGGCTTTCGGGGCAGACGGAATTGAACTCGATGTTCAATTAACGAAAGATGGAAAAGTTGTCGTTATTCATGATGAAACTGTGAATCGAACGACGAATGGAAAAGGTGCTGTTCGAAATTATTTATACGAGGATTTATGTAAGTTAGATGCAAGTTATAAATTTAGTGAAAAAGTAGGTTTTTGTAAAATTCCTCTTTTAGAAGAGGTACTGGAGTGGCTTGGGAAAACGCAATTGCTACTTAATATTGAACTTAAAAATGATAAAATTCCATACAGAGGTTTAGAAGAAGAGGTTATAACACTTGTACGTAAGTTTAGTCTGGAGGATCGGGTTATATTTTCTTCGTTTAACCACTATAGTATGAAACGGTGCCATATGATGGCTCCTGATATTCAAACAGCTATTTTGTATCGTGAAGGTTTGCATAGCCCGTGGGCATATGCAAAAAAGATGGGTGCTACTGCAGTGCATCCGAATTATCGTTATCTTCAAGATGCCATCGCTGAATTAACGATGGAAAGTGGTGTAGAGGTTCGTCCTTACACGATAAATGAAGAAACGCTTATGCGTAAATATTTTGATATGAACATATCGGCGATTATTACTGATTATCCTGAAACAGCACGAACTTTATTACCGATAAAAAATGAGACCTAATATGATGGTCTCATTTTTTTATCGGTATGTGAAAACGCTGTTCTATCTTCTGAAGCGGGCTTGTACTTTATTTCTCTTACGATCTCTGTGTAAGACGAAGCCGCCGAAAATATAAAACCCGAGTGCGAAGCAAAGAGCGCCGATTAAAAATTGTAACCATAATATAGGGATTGGGGAGAATAAAATCCCAAATACAGTATCTCGCATTAGTTTAATACCAAGCACGGCTAATGAAATCGGGATGAGTGCTAATGATAGAGCGAGGTAACGCTGCATACATAACGCCTCTTTTCAGATTATTTTGTTTATTTTAATGATGTTATATGAAAAGGGGGTTTGTCAAGAGATTGCTGAACGAGTAAGATAAGGATGTGAAAAATTTTGCAGAGATACTTCGAGAGGAAGTGTAATGTATGAAACAAAAGGTGCTAATTGTTGGAGCGGGTGAAGGTGGGAGTACACTGCTGAGTCTGTTACAAAATTCGAATATATTTCAAATTATAGGAGTTATTGATATTAATCCAATTGCGAAAGGATTACAAATCGCAAAGGAATATGGGACTCCGATTGGTGATAGTGTAACTCCGTTTCTTTCTATGCATATTGATGTAATGTTTGATATGACAGGTGATTATGATTTACATAAAGTTTTATTGGGCAGCAAGCATAAAGACACCCTTCTTATACCAGGGGATATTGCAAAAATTGTTACGAGACTAGCGCATGAGAAGGAAAGCTTAATTGGGAAGCTAGAAGAAAAGACGCAACAAGGGAATTTAATTTTAAATTCAACGCATGACGGTATGATTGTTATAGATCAAGAGGGACAAGTTCGTCTGTTTAATAAAAGTGCAGAGCGTATTATCGGATATAAGAAAGAAGAGGCGATAGGAAAATATATTTTAGAAGTTATTCCAACGAGTAAGTTGCTTCGTATTATACGCACGAAAAAAATAGAAGTGAATCATGAACTGACGTTAGAGAATGAAAATAAGATCATTACAACGCGTATCCCGATATTAAAAGAAGATGGAGAGGTTCAAGGCGCATTTGCGATTTTTAAAGACATTACAGAAGTTGTAGATTTAGCGGAAGAAGTTACAGATTTAAAAGAAATTCAAACGCTACTTGAGGCGATTATTAACTCATCTGAGGAAGCGATTTCGGTTGTTGATGAAAAAGGAAGAGGGTTAGTTATAAACCCTGCTTATACGAAGTTAACGGGTTTAACCGAAGAGGATATTATAGGGAAGCCGGCTACAACTGATATTGTAGAAGGTGAAAGTATGCATATGAAAGTACTTCGGACGCGCCGAGCGGTACGAGGAATACATATGAAGATTGGGCAAAAGAAGCGGGATGTAATTGTAAATGTAGCACCGGTTATTGTTGATGGGATATTGAAAGGAAGCGTCGGGGTAATTCGCGATGTATCAGAAATTCAAAAGTTAACAAATGAATTGAATAGGGCAAGACAAATCATTCGAACGTTAGAAGCCAAATATTCATTTGATGATATTGTTGGCGATTCAGATGAAACGACGGCAGCTATTGAGCAAGCAAAACTTGGAGCGAATACACCAGCAACAGTATTGCTTAGAGGGGAATCTGGTACGGGGAAAGAGCTATTTGCACACGCTATTCATAACGGTAGTAATCGAAAATACAATAAGTTTGTACGAGTAAACTGTGCTGCTATTTCTGAGACCTTATTAGAAAGTGAATTATTCGGTTATGAGGAAGGCGCGTTTTCTGGAGCGAAAAGAGGCGGGAAACGAGGATTCTTTGAAGAAGCGAATAATGGAAGTGTTTTTTTAGATGAAATCGGAGAGTTATCTGCAAATACGCAAGCGAAGCTCCTTCGTGTACTACAAGAAAAAGAAATTGTGAAAGTAGGGGGAACAAAAGCGATACCTATTAATGTTCGAGTGATCGCTGCGACGCATGTGAATTTAGAAAAAGCTATTTTAGAAGGGAAGTTCAGAGAGGACTTATATTATCGTTTAAATAAAATTCCGATTCAAATTCCTTCCCTTCGTCAGCGTAAAGGAGACATACCAGCGATTGCAGAAAGGTTAATTCAAAAAATTAATCAAGATTATGGTCGTAATGTAGAAGGACTCACCGATTCAGCCGTTTCGTATTTACAATCATATGAATGGCCAGGAAATGTTAGGGAACTTGAAAATATTTTAGGACGAGCTATTATCTTTATGAATTATAACGAGATATATATTGATGTACATCATTTACCGCCTTTACATAAAGAAGAACAAGTAGAGCCGAAACAAAATAATTTATTACCTGAATTAGAAGAGAAGGCCCTTGAACACCTAGTGACAGAATTTGAGGGGAATATTATCCGTGAATATTTAGAGAAATTTGAGGGGAACAAAACGAAGACTGCAAAAGCGTTAGGAATTTCAGTTCGAAACTTATATTACAAGCTAGAAAAGTACGACTGTGCAAAAAATAGCATGCAATAAATTGCGTACCGTGCAATTTATTGCATGGTATACAAAAAGCGACAAAACGAGACAGAATATTTCGTTGTTTCCCAAAGTATTGATTTCGCTGCATTTTGAATGCGTTTTCATTATTGGTAAGACCACTTTTGAAAGTTGGCACGGTATTTGCTTAATGAATAGACGAGGGACGACGGAAAGGGTTGATTACAAAATATGAAGTTAGAACACTTAATTGATCAAGCAGCAGGACAACCTAAAAAAACTGTGGCTGTAGCAGTAGCTGAAGATCATGAAGTAATTGAAGCTGTAGCGAAAGCAATCAAGTTACAGTTAGCTCAATTTCGTCTATATGGAAATCAAGAGAAAATAATAGGGATGCTACAAGAGCATGGGTTACAAACTTCAGAACATATTGAAGTGATTGCAGCAGCGTCAAGTGCTGAGGCTGCAGAACTTTCTGTTAAATCTGTAAGCAATGGCGAAGCAGATGTACTAATGAAGGGGAACATCCCAACAGCAAATATTTTGAAGGCTGTATTAAATAAAGAGTGGGGGCTTCGTAAGGGCAGCGTACTTTCACACGTTGCAGCGTTTGAAGTTCCAAATTACGATCGTCTTATTTTTGTTACAGACGCAGCGATGAACATTGCACCTGATGTAACACAAAAAGCTGCTATTATACAAAATACTGTAGAAGTTGCCCAGGCAATAGGAATTGATTTGCCGAAGGTAGCGCCAATTGCAGCGGTAGAGGTTGTTAATCCTGCGATGCAAGCAACAATTGATGCAGCGATGTTAACTCAAATGAATCGCCGCGGACAAATTAAAAATTGTGTCGTTGATGGACCACTTGCTTTAGATAATGCAGTATCACAAATTGCAGCAGAACATAAAGGCATAGTAAGTGATGTAGCAGGTAAGGCAGACATTTTACTCGTCCCAACGATTGAAGCTGGAAATGTGCTATATAAATCACTCGTCTATTTTGCAAATGCAAAGGTAGGAGCGATGATTGCTGGCGCTAAAGCACCGATTGTTTTAACATCACGTGCTGATTCAGCAGAAACAAAAGTATATTCATTAGCATTGGCAGTTGCGACTGCTTCAAAATAAACCAAATAGGGTAAAACAATTAGGGGGAAACGACAATGACATTAGAAATCTTCGAATACTTAGAAAAATATGATTATGAGCAAGTGGTATTTTGTCAAGATAAAGAATCTGGTTTAAAAGCAATCATCGCAATCCATGATACAACACTTGGACCAGCTCTTGGTGGAACAAGAATGTGGACATATGATTCTGAAGAAGCGGCGATTGAAGATGCATTGCGTCTTGCAAAAGGGATGACATACAAAAATGCAGCAGCTGGTTTAAACTTAGGTGGTGCAAAAACAGTAATTATCGGTGATCCACGTAAAGATAAAAGCGAAGCGATGTTCCGTGCATTAGGACGCTACATTCAAGGACTAAACGGACGTTACATTACAGCTGAAGATGTTGGTACAACAGTAGATGATATGGATATTATCCATGAAGAAACTGATTTTGTAACAGGGATTTCACCATCATTCGGTTCTTCTGGTAACCCATCTCCAGTAACTGCATACGGTGTTTACCGTGGTATGAAAGCAGCTGCAAAAGAAGCATTTGGTACAGATAATCTAGAAGGAAAAGTAATTTCTATTCAAGGCGTTGGTAACGTAGCATATCACCTATGCAAACATTTACACGCTGAAGGAGCGAAATTAATCGTTACAGATATTAATAAAGAAGCTGTACAACGTGCAGTAGAAGAATTCGGTGCAACAGCAGTTGAGCCAAATGAAATTTACGGTGTTGAATGTGATATTTACGCACCATGTGCATTAGGCGCAACAGTTAATGATGAAACTATTCCACAACTTAAAGCAAAAGTAATTGCGGGTTCTGCAAATAACCAATTAAAAGAAGATCGTCACGGCGACATCATTCATGAAATGGGTATTGTATACGCACCAGACTATGTAATTAATGCAGGTGGCGTAATTAACGTAGCAGACGAATTATATGGATACAATAGAGAACGTGCACTAAAACGTGTTGAGTCAATTTATGACACAATTGCAAAAGTAATCGAAATTTCAAAACGCGATGGCATAGCAACTTATGTAGCAGCGGATCGTCTAGCTGAAGAGCGCATTGCAAGCTTGAAAAACACTCGTAGCACATACTTACGCAACGGTCACGATATTATTAGCCGTCGCTAATCATTCATATATAACTTTTACAAAAGGTGTGGTTACCTCTTATGAGGTTCCCACTTCCTTTTGAATTTATTAGTGGAGGTAGCAACATTGTCTGTAAATCGAATTCTTGTTATTAACCCAGGTAGTACATCCACAAAAATTGGTGTTTTTGATAATGAAAGACCCGTTCTAGAAGAAACTATTCGTCATGACGTAGAACAGATTGGGAAATATAAGCGAATTATCGACCAATATGAGTTTCGAAAAGAAACGATTTTAGAAGTTCTACATTCTCATGGTATTAACATTTCAAAATTAAACGCTGTTTGTGGACGTGGTGGATTACTTCGTCCAATCGAAGGCGGTACGTATACAGTAAACAATGCGATGTTAGAAGATTTAAAAAATGGGTTTAGCGGTCATCACGCTTCAAATCTCGGAGGCATTCTAGCTTATGAAATCGCTTCTGGATTAAATATTCCTGCATTCATTGTGGATCCTGTCGTTGTAGATGAAATGGAACCGATTGCTCGTATTAGCGGTATTGCTGGTATGGAACGTAAAAGTATTTTCCATGCATTAAACCAAAAAGCGGTTGCTCGTAAAGTAGCAGATGAATTAAATCACAAATATGAGGATTTAAATTTATTAGTTACACATATGGGCGGCGGTATTACAGTTGGTGCTCATAAAAAAGGAAAAGTTATCGATGTTAATAATGGCTTAAACGGAGAAGGACCATTTAGTCCAGAGCGTGCTGGTACAGTACCAGTAGGGCAATTAGTTGAAATGTGTTTCTCTGGTGAGTATTACCGAGACGAAATGGTCAAAAAACTTGTCGGACAAGGTGGACTTGTAAGTCTTATCGGTACAAACGATGCAATTAAAGTAGAACAAATGGTTGAAAAAGGTGATCCTGAAGCAACTCTTATTTATAAAGCAATGGCATATCAAGTTGCAAAAGAGATTGGCGGAGCTAGTGCTGTACTTCACGGGAAAATCGATGCAATCGTATTAACTGGTGGACTTGCGTACAGTAAAATTCTTGTCGATGAAATAAAAGAACGTGTTCACTGGATTGCAGATGTTATCGTACATCCAGGAGAAGATGAATTACAAGCGTTAGCAGAAGGAGCACTTCGTGTATTACGTGAAGAAGAAGCTCCAAAAGAATATGTTGTACGAGAAAAACAAACAGTAGCTAGGGGTTGAGATAATGGCAAGAGAATATGATTTAGTCATCGTTGGCGGCGGTACTGGTGGATATGTTGCTGCTATTCGTGCATCACAACTAGGGTTAAAAACTGCACTTGTTGAAAAAGAAAATCTTGGTGGTACTTGTTTACACAAAGGATGTATTCCTAGTAAAGCTCTTTTACGTAGTGCGGAAGTATACGCAACTGCTAAAAAAGGAGAAGAGTTCGGAGTTATTGCAAGTAATGTAGAACTAAACTTTGCTAAAGTACAAGAGCGTAAAGAGAAGATTGTAACGCAGCTTCATAAAGGCGTTCAGCATTTAATGAAACAAGGTAAAATTGATGTGTTTGAAGGTATTGGCCGTATTCTTGGCCCATCTATTTTCTCTCCAATGCCAGGTACAATTTCAGTTGAACTTGCAAGTGGAGAAGAGAATGAAATGTTAATTCCAAAAAATGTACTTGTTGCAACAGGTTCTCGTCCAAATTCATTGCCAGGATTAGAGTTAGACGGAGAGTATGTAATGTCTTCGGATCATGCCCTAAAAATGGAAACGCTTCCTAGTTCGATCATTATTGTTGGTGGCGGTGTAATTGGTATTGAGTGGGCATCTATGCTTGCTGACTTCGGTGTAGAAGTTACAGTATTAGAGTATGCGAAAAACATATTACCACTAGAGGATAATGACGTTTCAAAAGAAATGCAGCGTCTATTCAAGAAAAAAGGTATTAAAGTGGTAACTGGTGCAAAAGTATTACCAGAAACATTGGTAAAAGATAATGGAGTAACAATTCAAGCTGAACATAACGGTGAGAATAAAGCATTTAAAGCAGAAAAAATGCTTGTATCTGTAGGAAGACAAGCGAATACGCAAAATATGGGCTTAGAGAATACAGATATTGTTGTGGAAAAAGGATACATTCAAACAAATGAGTTTTATCAAACGAAGGAATCTCATATTTACGCAATTGGAGATGTAATCGGTGGCCTACAACTTGCTCACGTTGCTTCGCATGAAGGAATTGTTGCTGTAGAACATATTGCTGGTAAAGAAGTTACACCAATTGATTATTCTATGGTATCGAAATGCGTATATAGCAGTCCAGAAGTTGCTTCTGTTGGTTTAACAGAACAAGAAGCGAAAGAAAAAGGCTATAAGTTAAAAGTAGGTAAATTCTCATTCCGTGCAATCGGAAAGGCACTTGTATACGGAGAATCAGACGGTTTTGTAAAACTTGTAGTTGATGAAGAAACAAATGACATTCTTGGTGTTCATATGATCGGACCACACGTAACAGATATGATTTCTGAAGCGGGTCTTGCAAGAGTACTTGATGCAACACCTTGGGAAGTAGCACATACAATTCATCCGCATCCATCATTATCTGAGGCGATTGGTGAAGCTGCATTAGCTGTAGATGGAAGAGCGTTACACGCATAAAAATGTGGATTTAGGAGGTTATGAAAAATGGCAGAAGTAAAAGAAAAGCGCCATGAAGAGTTTGGTTTAAGTGATGAGCAAGTATTAGAAATGTTCCGTACGATGTTACTTGCACGTAAAATCGACGAACGTATGTGGTTATTAAACCGTGCAGGTAAAATTCCATTCGTAATTTCTTGTCAAGGACAAGAGGCTGCGCAAGTTGGAGCAGCGTTCGCTCTTGATAGAGAGAAAGATTATGCATTACCATACTACCGTGATATGGGTGTTGTATTAGCGTTTGGTATGACAGCAAAAGAACTTATGTTATCTGCTTTTGCGAAAGCTGGAGATCCAAACTCTGGTGGTCGTCAAATGCCTGGTCACTTCGGTCAAAAGAAAAATCGTATTGTGACAGGTTCATCTCCAGTAACAACACAAGTACCACATGCAGTTGGTATTGCACTAGCTGGAAAAATGGAGAAGAAAGATTTAGTAACGTTCGTTACATTCGGAGAAGGCTCTTCAAACCAAGGTGATTTCCATGAAGGTGCAAACTTTGCTGGTGTACACAAACTACCTGTTATTTTCATGTGTGAAAATAATAAATATGCAATCTCTATTCCGGTTGAAAAACAATTAGCATGTAAAAACGTATCAGATCGTGCAATTGGTTACGGTATGCCTGGATATACAATAGACGGAAACGATCCGCTTGCAGTATATAAAGCTGTTAAAGAAGCAGCAGACCGCGGTCGTCGTGGTGAAGGCCCAACTTTAATTGAAACAGTATCATATCGTTTAACAGCACATTCTAGTGACGACGATGATCGTGTTTACCGTGATAAAGAAGAAGTAGAAGAAGCGAAGAAAAAAGATTCAATTATAACATTTGCAGCTTATTTAAAAGAAGTTGGCGTGTTAACTGAGGAATTTGAAAAACAAATGTTAGATGAAATTATGCATATCGTAAATGAAGCAACAGAATATGCAGAAAATGCTCCGTATGCAGCACCTGAAGATGCATTGAAGCACGTATACGCAGAATAGGGGGGAACGTTTCATGGCTGTAATGTCTTATATTGATGCTATTACATTAGCAATGCGCGAAGAAATGGAACGCGATGAGAAAGTATTCGTTTTAGGAGAAGATGTTGGTAAAAAAGGTGGCGTGTTTAAAGCGACACACGGTTTATATGATCAATTTGGTGAAGATCGTGCACTTGATGCACCGCTTGCAGAATCTGCAATTGCTGGGGTAGCAATTGGTGCGGCAATGTATGGTATGCGCCCAATCGCTGAAATGCAGTTTGCTGATTTCATCATGCCAGCAGTAAACCAAATTGTTTCTGAGGCAGCAAAAATTCGTTATCGTTCTAACAACGATTGGACTTGTCCAGTTACAATTCGTGCGCCATTTGGCGGGGGTGTTCACGGTGCATTGTATCATTCACAATCTGTAGAAGCGATGTTTGCAAACCAACCAGGTTTAAAAATTGTTATCCCTTCTACACCATATGATGCAAAAGGCTTATTAAAAGCAGCAATTCGTGATGAAGATCCAGTATTATTCTTCGAACATAAACGTGCATATCGCTTAATTAAAGGTGAAGTGCCAGAAGATGATTACGTATTACCAATCGGAAAAGCAGATGTAAAACGTGAAGGTGATGATATTACTGTTATTACTTACGGATTATGTGTTCACTTTGCTCTTCAAGCAGCTGAGAAATTAGCACAAGATGGCATTTCTGCACACATTCTTGATTTACGTACTGTGTATCCGTTAGATAAAGAAGCGATTATTGAAGCAGCTTCTAAAACAGGTAAAGTTCTTCTTGTAACAGAAGACAATAAAGAAGGAAGTATCATAAGTGAAGTGGCAGCAATTATTGCTGAAAATTGTCTGTTTGATCTAGATGCGCCAATCGCACGTCTTGCAGGCCCAGACGTTCCGGCAATGCCATATGCACCAACAATGGAAAAATTCTTTATGGTAAATCCAGATAAAGTTGAAAAAGCAATGCGTGAACTTGCGGAATTTTAATCGGGGGGACTATACATGGCTGTAGAAAATATCACAATGCCTCAGCTCGGGGAGAGCGTTACAGAGGGTACAATTAGTAAATGGCTCGTTAATGTTGGCGATCACGTAAACAAGTATGATCCACTTGCAGAAGTAATGACTGATAAAGTAAATGCCGAAGTACCATCTTCTTTCACTGGTATTGTGAAAGAGTTAATAGCTGGCGAAGGTGAAACGTTAGCTGTAGGTGAAGTTGTTTGTGTCATTCAAGTAGAAGGCGCAGATGAAGTAGCAGCAACAACTGTAGAGGAAAAAACGAAAGAAGAACCAAAGGCAGAAGTAACTACGCCTGAAAAAGCACCGAAAGCAAAACAACCAACTGATGGAAAACCACGTTTTTCACCAGCTGTGTTAAAACTTGCGGGTGAGCATAACGTTGATTTAGATTTAGTAGAAGGTACGGGGGCAAATGGCCGTATTACTCGTAAAGATATTTTAAAGCTAGTGGAATCTGGAAATATTCCGCAAGCAGGTGCGAAGAAAGAGGCAGTTGTTGCAGTAGCAGAGCGCCCAGAAGCACCAAAATCAGTGGCAGTAGCACCGGTAGCGCAAAAAGTTGAAGCTGCAAAACCAGTTTCTGTGCCGACAATGCCTGGAGATATCGAGATTCCGGTAACAGGTGTGCGTAAAGCAATTGCAGCAAATATGTTACGCAGTAAACACGAGGCACCTCATGCTTGGATGATGATTGAAGTAGATGTGACAAACCTTGTATCATACCGTAACTCAATTAAAGGCGATTTCAAAAAGCGTGAAGGCTTTAACTTAACGTTCTTTGCTTTCTTTGTAAAAGCAGTAGCACAAGCGCTAAAAGAATATCCTCAAATTAACTCAATGTGGGCTGGCGATAAAATCGTTCAGAAGAAAGATATTAACCTTTCTATCGCTGTTGCAACAGAGGAAGAACTATTTGTACCAGTAATTAAGCACGCGGACGAGAAAACAATTAAAGGTATCGCTCGCGAAATTACAGAACTTGCAGGAAAAGTACGCACGAAATCATTAAAAGCTGATGAAATGCAAGGCGGAACATTTACAATTAATAACACAGGATCATTCGGTTCTGTTCAATCTATGGGTATTATTAATTACCCACAAGCGGCTATTTTACAAGTTGAATCAATTGTAAAACGCCCAGTAATTATGGATAATGGTATGTTCGGTGCTCGTGACATGGTTAACTTATGTTTATCACTTGATCACCGTGTACTTGATGGTTTAATTTGTGGTAAATTCTTAGGACGTGTAAAAGAAATTTTAGAAAATACGTCAGAGAACAATACATCTGTATATTAATAAAAAGCTCGCGTTTGCGAGCTTTTTATCATTTCATTTCTTCATTTGTATCCTACTATATGTACAAACCTTTCCCAGTAATCTTACAATGAATGATCATGTATTAGGAATTTGCGAAAATACATTGCTGATATATGGTATATAGATATAAAATAAAAAAAGAATAATTTTTTGGCAAATCTTACTGATGAAACTGTAGTATAATATATTGTATTGTATGAAAAAGAGAGTTATTCTATATAAGTGTTTTATAGATAATGTGTAATCAGTCGTCAAAACATGAAGAATGTTGACTCCTGGTTTTTTATTTTGCTGTAACAATGTTTCAGGAGGATGTCATGAAAAGAAGTACCGAGTTTCTAAAAAGTTTAGATGTAAAATTAATTTTAATTTTGTGTGCACTATGTGTTACGAGTATAGCTGCTATATATAGCAGTCAGCAAACCGGACAGTATGGAGATGCAAACTTTGCTATGAAGCAGGGAGTTAACTACATAATTGGGGTTGTATTGTTACTTCTTGTTGCAAGCATCGACTTAGATCAATGGCAAAAATTGTCTTGGCCACTTTATATCGCTGGGTTTGGTTCACTTATTCTTTTGAAAATATTACCGGTTTCCAGTTTTACACCTGAAAAATTAGGTGCAAAAAGATGGTTTGTTTTTCCAGTAGCTGGACAAATTCAGCCATCGGAGTTTTTCAAAATTTCATTGCTTCTCATAATAGCCAGTTTAGCGGTGAAACATAATGCTCAGTATATGGCCCGGACATTCCAAACTGATTTGAAATTAGTCGGGAAAATTATGTTAGTATCTCTTCCACCTATGGCCGTTGTATATAGCCAGCCAGACACAGGAATGGTGTTCTTATATGCAGCAGCTATCGCATGTATTTTATTTATGTCAGGAATTCAAAAGAAATTAATTGCGATATGTACAGTCATTCCGGTGACCATATTGTCTACATTAATATTTATATTTGTAAAATATCCAGATTTCTTCTTTAATAAATTAGTTACTCTGTTAAAACCTCACCAACAATCACGTATTATAGGTTGGCTAGATCCATTTGAAAATGCAAATGAAGGCTATCAAACGCAGCAATCGATTTTAGCTGTAGGTAGTGGAGGTATGGAAGGTAAAGGGTATGGTGAAGGGAGCGTCTATATTCCGGAGAAGCACACGGACTTTATTTTCGCTACAATTGCTGAAGAAGGCGGATTTATAGTAGCAGCACTAGTTGTGTTCTTGTTCCTGTTACTACTTTATCGAACAATTATTATCGGTTATTCTGCTGATAATTTATTTGGTACATTATTATGTGCTGGATCAATAGGAATACTAACGGTTCAAATATTTCAAAATATTGGTATGATCGTTGGATTAATGCCTGTAAAAGGTATCGCGTTACCTTTCTTATCATATGGGGGAAGTTCCTTATTCTCGAATATGATTATGATGGGGCTCATATTATCGGTACGGAAAACGTATAAAAAATATATGTTTTCAGTTAAGTAAAAAAAAGCTGACTCGTTTTTAAACGAATCAGCTTTTTTACATATATGCCCTTAAACGTCGCAAACTAAGAAAGAAGTGTAGTTTGCGACGTTTAAGGAGTGCAAAGTTATGCATATTTTTGAAGGAGCACGGCATCTTTCTAATGGCGAATGGGTTATCCGAGCGATTATAGCTTATATATTTTTAATTCTTGTTGCGAAAGCGATGGGGCAAAGGTCTATTGCGCAACTAAGATTTTTAGACGTTGTACTAGTGTTATTATTAGGGGGGAATATTTCTAACGCATTATCAGATGAAAAGGTTGGATTACTCGGTTCGATGATTACAACGTTCATACTCGTTGTACTTCATATAATAAGCTCTGTTTTAATGCTGAAATGGGATAGGTGGAGACGTTTTTTAGAGCCTGCACCTATTATTCTTATACATAATGGTTCCATTGATTTTAGTAACTTAAAAAAAGCGAGAATTACGGTGGAATATTTATTTTCGGAACTTCGCGTACAAAATGTGAGCGATATTCAAACGATTAAATTAGCATTGTGGGAAGCGAGTGGTGTTGTTTCTATATTTCAGTATCCAGAATATGAAGCAGTTTCTCGGCTTGACCTTAAAGTGGCGGGGAAAAAAGCTCCAGTTGCTTTTATATTAGTGAAAGATGGAAGGATTCAGCAAGATGTTCTCGCTTTATTAGGAAAAACAGAAGAGTGGGCGAAAGAGTGTTTAGAGAAGAGTGCAGAAATCGAATCCATTATGTTAGCTACAGTAGATGAAGCGCATAAAATAAATGTTTTGTTAAAAAAATGAAAAATATACGCATTTTGTCGTTTCATACATATGATACAATAGTGTGAACAACGGAAAAATGGGAGGTGTTTCCATGGGATATGTAGAGGAGTTACGAAAAGTAGTTGGTCATCGCCCTTTAATTTTAGTTGGTGCTGTTGTACTCGTTATAAATGAAAATGGTTATGTTTTATTACAACAGCGAACAGAGCCGTACGGAAAATGGGGGTTGCCTGGCGGGCTAATGGAGCTTGGTGAATCACCAGAAGAAACAGCTTACCGTGAAGTATATGAAGAGACAGGAATAGAAGTAAAGAACCTCCGATTAATCAATGTATTTTCTGGAGCGAACTACTTTACAAAATTAACAAACGGTGATGAGTTTCAATCCGTAACGACAGCCTATTATACCGATGAATACGAAGGGAATTTTGTTATGAATAAAGAAGAAGCGGTTCAGCTTAAATTCTTCCCGGTAACAGAGCTACCTGATTATATTGTAGGATCGCATAAAAAAATGATTGTGGAATATATGAAAATTATGGAAAAAAAGATATAATAGTAGTGGAAGAAATACAAAAACACAGATCTGGTTGGTAGTCCAGACGCATGATTTTATGTCAGTAACCTTCCCCTCCGGGATGTCCAGTATTTCTAATTTTTTTAAGGAGGGGCTGTCAATGGAGTTGACAGTATATCATGATGGTCAATTTTTTGTGGGAATTATTACTCGCAAAGAAAAAGGGAAGTTGTTTGGAGCAAAGTATATTTTTGGGACGGAACCATCAGATGAAGAAGTACTTATATTTGTAAATGGTCCAATGTTAGCATATTTCCAGCACTTTGCAAGATTTGGTGTGGAGATTAAAGAAAAACAGCGCCCGAAAAATATTAAGCGTATCATACGGCAATCGGCCAAAGAAGTAAATGAAAAACGTTATACAAAAGCGCAAGAGGCAATTAGTTTATCTTACGAGTTGCATAAACAAGAAAAGCGAGTGCAATCTAAAGAGAAACGAGAAGCTGAAAAGCAAAGAAGACGTTTAATAAAAGTACAAAAGGCAAAGCAAAAACATCGAGGTCATTAAGAAAAGGTGTTAGAGCAAGAGCTCTAACACCTTTTCTACGCTCAAATACAAGTAAACTTACTTGTATTCTCTAAACATTAACTGGTAAGATACAAATAGGTAGAATTAGAGGAGGGAAAAGATTGATTAACTTTAACTTTTTTATGAATGATGTTGTCCGTCAAGCGCGTGAAGAGATCGTTTCTGCGGGATATACAGAATTGACGACACCAGAAGCAGTCGAAGAAGCATTTAAAAGAAATGGTACAACACTTGTAATGGTAAACTCTGTATGTGGCTGTGCAGGCGGTATTGCTCGCCCTGCTGCTGCACATTCCGTACATTATGATAAACGCCCTAACCACCTTGTAACGGTATTTGCGGGTCAAGATAAAGAAGCAACAGCAAGAGCTCGTGAATATTTTGAAGGATATCCACCTTCATCTCCATCATTTGCTTTATTGAAAGATGGAAAAATTGTAACGATGGTAGAACGTCATGAAATTGAAGGTCATGAACCAATGCAAGTAATTGCAAAACTACAATCTTACTTCGAAGATAATTGCGAAGAACTATAAGGAAGAGAAAAAGCGGTACGTTCAGGAACAAGTGGACGTACCGCTTTTTTATTTATTTTTTATAATGATTGGACATGCATAGACATGTTATTTTATACATGATTTTATGCAACGAAAACGAACTTAATAATGTTTTTGTGTTTATTTTTATTTTAAATGTTGCATAAAAATGAAAGTGTTGATACAATACAAACATCGAATAAATATTCTATTTAACTTTTAAATATACATCATTAGGGGGAAGAAAGATGAAGAAGTTATTATCAATATCATTTGCACTTATTTTAATTGTAAGTATGTTCAGTGCTTGTAGTAATGGGGAAGAAAAGACGAAGAGTGAGAATAAAAAAGTACTCGTTATGGGGACTTCAGCAGACTATAAACCGTATGAATACGTGGAAGCTTCAAAAAGTGATGAAATTATCGGCTTTGATGTTGATATTGCAAAATATATCGGAAAAGAACTTGGATATGAAGTGAAAGTGAAAGATATGGATTTTGGAGGATTATTAGCATCTCTTAGCTCAGGAAAAGTTGATTTCGTTATGGCAGGTATGACGCCAACTGCAGAGCGTAAAAATAATGCTGATTTCACAGATATTTATTTTGTTGCTAAAAATATGATTGTTTCAAAAAAGGGTTCTAATATTAAATCCTTAGAAGATTTAAAAGGTAAAACAGTAGGAGTACAAACAGGATCAATTCAAGAAGAAAAAGCAGAAGAATTTAAAAAACAAGTCGATTTCAAAGCAGAGGGACGTGACCGTATACCAGAAATCGTACAAGAAATCAAAGCTGGTCGTTTTGACGCTGCAATTATAGAAGACACAGTTGCAAAAAATTATTTAGAAAAAATGAAAGAACTACAAGGGGTTGAAATTCAAGAAGCACCAGAAGAAGTAGGTGCAGCAATTGCTCTTCCGAAAAACAGTGATAAAACAGAAGAATTTAATAAAGTAATTAAGAAAATGCAAGAAAATGGAGAAATGGATAAATTAGTGAAGAAATGGTTTGGCAGCGGAAAATAAGCTGCCTTTCACTTTTCTGTGAGGGGAATGAAAAGGATGAATCTAGATTTTTCGGCAATTACGCCTTCAATACCATATATATTAAAGGGATTAGAAGTTACATTGAAAATTGTAGCTGCATCAGCTGTGGTAGGATTTATTTTAGGAACGCTATTAGCGCTTTGCAAAATTGCTAGAATACGAGTATTAAATATTGCAGCAGATATTTATACGTCAATATTTCGTGGCACACCGCTTGTATTGCAATTAATGATTATTTATTTCGGTGTTCCGCAAATGATTGGATATGAGATACCAGCCTTTTTAGCAGCTGTACTTGCATTTAGCTTAAACTCAGGTGCATATATGTCAGAAGTGATTCGTGCCGGCATTCAAGCAGTCGATAAAGGGCAAACAGAAGCAGCAATGGCTTTAGGTATTCCGTACAGTAAAATGATGAAAAATATTATTTTTCCTCAAGCTTTAAAAAATATATTACCAGCGCTTGTGAATGAGTTTGCGACACTTACGAAAGAGTCGGCTGTAGTAACTGTAATAGGAGCGACCGATTTAATGCGCCGTGCTTATATTGTAGGCGGTGAAACATTTAAATATCTTGAGCCATTACTGTTTGTTGGACTTATTTATTATATATTAGTAATTATTCTTACATTAATCGGGAAGGCAATTGAAGGGAGAATGAAGAAAAGTGATTAAAATTGACAACCTTCATAAATCATTTGGAAAAAATGAAGTATTAAAAGGAATTACAACAACGATTGAAAAAGGAGAAGTTGTTGCAATTATCGGACCGTCTGGATCTGGAAAGTCAACATTTTTACGCTGTATGAATGTACTAGAAGCAGCGACAGCTGGTCACATTTGGATTGGAACGGAAGAAGTAACGAATCCGAAGACAAATATTATGCACGTTCGTGAAAATGTCGGAATGGTATTTCAACATTTTCACTTATTCCCTCATATGACTGTATTAGAAAATATTACGTATGCTCCTATCAATGTAAAAGGAGTAACGAAGCAAGAGGCTGAAAAAAAAGCTGAGAAACTTCTAGAAAAGGTGGGGTTATTAGATAAGAAAGATGCATATCCAAATCGCCTTTCAGGTGGACAAAAGCAGCGTGTAGCAATTGCAAGAGCGTTAGCGATGGAACCGGAAGTTATGTTGTTTGATGAACCGACCTCTGCGTTAGATCCAGAAATGGTGAAAGAAGTGTTAGAAGTTATGAAATCATTAGTTACGACAGGAATGACGATGGCAATCGTTACACATGAAATGGGATTTGCAAAAGAAGTAGCAGACCGTGTTCTCTTTTTAGATGGTGGAAAGCTCGTAGAAGATAGTAATCCGGAAGAGTTTTTTACAGCACCAAAAAGTGACCGTGCAAAAGAATTTTTGCAAAAGATATTGTAATATGTGAAGGGTACGTGAATAATAGGTAGAAAAGGATGACATTGCGTCATCCTTTTTTTATACTATTTTTAAATACATTTATACATATAGGAGTAATGATATGTTTAAAATTGGATATAGAACGGTGAAAACAGCGCTTGGAACGGGAGCGGCAGTTTTTATTGCTCAGTTATTAGGATTAGAATTTTATAGTTCAGCTGGTATTTTAGTCATTTTATGCGTGCAAAATACGAAACGAAAATCCGTTCAAGTATCGTTGCACCGTTTTTTAGCTTGTGTATTATCGATGGTATTTGCGTTTTGTATTTTTGAAACGATTGGTTATACACCACTTGCGATTAGCGTATTACTGCTTACCTTTATTCCGACTGCAGTTATGTGCAAAATTCAAGAAGGCATTGTCACGAGTTCGGTTATCGTTATGCATCTGTATTCATTAAAGCAAATTACATGGTCTATAGTTGGTAATGAAATTGCTATATTAACGATTGGAATTAGTGTCGCTTTATTAGTAAACATGTACATGCCAAGCAGTGAGAATAAACTGAAAGAGTATCAAGGGAAAATAGAAGACCATTTCAGAACGATTTTGTTTGAAATGGTCGTTTATTTACGAAATCGAGATAGTAATTGGAGTGGGGCCGAATTAATTGAAACAGAAATGATGCTGAAAGAAGCAAAAGATTTATCATTTAAAAAACTTGAGAATGAATTTATGCGTGAAGATGACTATTATTATCGGTATTTTGATATGCGTATGCAACAATTTGAAATTTTGGAGCGAATGATACCATTAGCTGCATCACTATCTTGGACGTATGAACAAGCGGATATGATTGCAGACGTAATTGAAAATATAGGGAATTCTATTCGTCCTGAAAGTACAGGGGTCATTTCGTTAAGACAACTTCAAGAAATGCGAGAAGTATTTAGAGAAATGCCTTTACCAGTCTCGCGAGAAGAATTTGAGATACGTGCGAAACTTGTTCAACTTGTGTATGAAATGGAGCAATATTTACTCATTAAAAGTCGTTTTAAGGGAAAGGATAATATAAAAGAACTTATTTAGAAGGTAGGAATTATGTATGCCGTATCTTCTTTCTTTATTATTATGTCTTTCTTTATCACCAATCTGGCCTCTTGGTGATAACCCACGTGCTGGAGATCCTTTTATAATTGTAAATAAAGCAACGAATAAACTAGCTTACATTGATGATGGAAAGATCCAAAAGGTTTTTCCAGTAGCGACAGGGAAAACAAATGAATTAACCCCAGAAGGAACCTTTGACATTGTATTGAAGGCGAAGGATCCATATTATATTGCGAAGGATATTCCTGGGGGCTCTCCAAAAAATCCACTTGGATCGAGGTGGATGGGATTTAATGCAAGAGGAACGGATGGAAGTAAGTATGGGATACATGGGACAAACCAGCCTGGTTCAATTGGAAAATATATTTCGCAAGGATGTATAAGAATGAAGAAACATGATGTGGAATATTTGTTTGATCGTATTCCACTTGGAACGAAAGTATCGATTGTGAAATCGAAAAAATCATTTCAGCAATTGGCAAAGGAAAAAGGGGCCATAGCATTTGGAAAAGTCAACGAAACGGTTGGCTTTTTTCTTTTCTATAAGTTGTCTTGACATGTGTACATAACCATGCGTTAATGAGAATATATAAAGATAATTGAGTAAAGGGGTTGCTCATATGTATTTAAATCCAAAAATTTCTTACATGCAGTTTTGTGTTGGTTTTCTATTTGTTATTACATTCATATTGGCAACTTTTAATATATGCTCTTACGTTGTAGCGATTGTATTTATGGCATTACTCAATCTTACTTTTGTTATTGGGGCATTTCAGCAGAAACAATATACAAGTTTTGTAATAGCACTTGTAATGGCCTTTTCCTTTAGCATTGTAGCAATTGTAATATATATAAAATAATAAAATGTTCAATACAAGATAGACTATCTCGATTTCGAGATGGTCTATTTTGTATGTGTAAGCAGTAAAAAAAGGACGAGTGAATCGTCCTTTTTACCAAAACATACTTGCGCCAGTAAGTAATGTTGTTACAAGCATAGAAATTAGCATTATATAAACCATAATTTTTTGAGCTTTTTTATGCATCGTTAAACCTCCTTGCAAATCAGTACAATTTCATTGTAACGAGAAATGAAATTGTGGACAAGGGGAGAGAAATGACAAATTTCGAGAAGTGTGTGTAAAGTAGAACAGGAAATGTATGTGTGTGTAGAGAATATATTAAAAGATAGAGTACTAGTTTTTTGTTATGCAAGCATGAAGAATGGAGATACGATGATGAAAATATACGAAACAGATCGTTTACATTTAAGAGAAATTGATGAGTCGTATGCGGAAAAAGTTCTTCAATATTACGACAAAAATCGTGAATTTTTAAAAGCGTGGGAAGAGTATAGACCGGAGGGTTTTTTCACGTTAGATTATCAAAAGAAAAAGTTACAAAAGGATAGAAAAGAGTTCGCGGAAGGTAAGATAATCAGGCTTTGGATTTTTAAAAAGGGTGATGATACAAAAATTATTGGATGTATTTCATTTAATCTAATTGTTCGCGGAATTTATCAATCTTGTGTACTTGGCTATAAATTAGATAAGGAAGAATTGAATAAAGGTTACACAACAGAAGCGCTTAGAAAAGCAATTCAAGTTACATTTGAAGAATTTCATTTACATCGTATAGAAGCACCAGTTATGCCACGAAATTTAGCATCTATACAAGTAGTGACGAAGATAGGATTTCAATATGAAGGTGTATCTCGAAAAATGCTAATGGTAAATGGCATATGGGAAGATCATATGCGCTGGGTATTGTTAAACGAGTAATAGAAGGCAGATGGGTATCTAGATGTGTTAACCATCTGTTTTTTGTCTTGTATTTCGAAACTTTTGCGAAATTCTGTTATAATTAATGTTGTTACATACATAATGGTAGTGCAGGAGGCGCAGTCTTATGATTAATCAAGAACGTTTAGTAAATGAATTTATGGAGTTAGTACAAGTAGATTCTGAAACAAAATTTGAAGCAGAAATTTGCAAAGTGTTAACAGAGAAATTTACTGCTTTAGGTGTAGAAGTATTTGAGGATGACACGATGGGTGTGACTGGTCATGGTGCAGGTAACTTAATTTGTACTTTACCAGCAACAAAAGACGGTGTTGATACAATTTATTTCACTTCTCATATGGATACAGTAGTTCCTGGTAATGGAATTAAGCCTTCTATTAAAGATGGATATATCGTATCAGATGGTACTACAATTTTAGGAGCCGATGACAAAGCTGGATTAGCATCTATGTTTGAAGCGATTCGTGTCTTAAAAGAGAAAAACATTCCTCATGGTAAAATTGAATTTATTATTACAGTTGGAGAAGAATCTGGTCTTATTGGTGCAAAAGCGTTAGACCGTGAGCGTATTACAGCAAAATATGGTTATGCATTAGATAGTGATGGAAAAGTTGGTGAAATTGTAGTTGCAGCGCCAACACAAGCGAAAGTGAATGCGATTATTCGTGGGAAAACAGCTCACGCTGGCGTAGCACCAGAAAAAGGTGTATCTGCAATTACTATCGCAGCAAAAGCAATCGCAAAGATGCCACTTGGTCGTATCGATTCTGAAACAACTGCAAATATTGGACGTTTTGAAGGTGGTACACAAACAAATATCGTTTGCGATCATGTTCAAATCTTTGCAGAAGCTCGTTCTTTAATAAATGAGAAAATGGAAGCACAAGTTGCAAAAATGAAAGAAGCATTTGAAACAACTGCAAAAGAAATGGGTGGTCATGCAGACGTTGAAGTAAACGTTATGTATCCAGGATTTAAGTTTGCTGCTGGCGATCACGTTGTAGAAGTTGCGAAACGTGCAGCTGAAAACATCGGTCGTACGCCTTCTCTTCACCAAAGTGGTGGCGGAAGTGATGCGAACGTAATCGCAGGACATGGTATCCCAACAGTTAACTTAGCAGTTGGTTATGAAGAAATTCATACAACAAATGAAAAAATCCCTGTTGAAGAATTAGCGAAAACAGCAGAATTAGTTGTAGCTATTATCGAAGAAGTAGCGAAGTAAGTAATAAAGTAAAAAAGACGTGTGAACCAATTATGGTTTACACGTCTTTTTTTATTTTGATTCAAGTGCTTTCACAAGGCGGATAAGCCAATATAAGAAGACCCATGGAAGTACATAAGTTGTTGTAAAACGTATGAAATGAGAGAAGATTCCTAAAGCGTAAATGTTAATGTTAAAAAGGGGAAGTAACAAATAATTAATCGCAAGGATTACTATAATAATAATAAATACATAATTGAGTTTATTATGTTGTTGCATAACGATTCATCTCCTTTACAATAATATCCATTTGTTACGTACAGTATAGCAAAAAATAGATAGAGAAAAGCCAATAATTATTATAACTTTTAAAGAAATTTGATATAATGAAGGAACAAATGTTCTTTGAGGGGTGAGTAGTATGCGAGAAATGTATCCGAAAAATGGTCGTGTTATTTTACATGTAGATATGAATTGTTTTTTCGCATCTGTTGAAATTGCTCATGACCCATCATTACAAGGAAAGCCATTAGCAATTGCGGGGAATGAAAAAGAGAGAAAAGGGATTATCATAACATGTAGTTATGAGGCGAGAGAATATGGAATACGTACGACGATGCCTCTATGGGAAGCGAAGCGATTATGTCCGCAATTAGTTGTGAGGCACCCTAATTTTACATTATATCGAGAAGCTTCATTTCAAATGTTTCAAATTCTTTCCCGTTTTACAGAAAAAATACAACCAGTTTCTATAGATGAAGGGTATTTAGATATTACAGATTGCTATGCGCTCGGTTCGCCTCCTGAAATATCGAAGATGATTCAACAAGCGTTACTAACAGAGTTACAGCTTCCATGTAGCATTGGAATCGCTCCAAACCTTTTCCTAGCAAAGACTGCTTCAGATATGAAAAAACCTCTTGGTATTACAGTACTTCGAAAACGTGATATCCCAGAAATCATTTGGCCACGATCAGTTGCAGAGATGCATGGAATCGGAGAGAAAACAGCTGAAAAATTAAAAGACATTCATATACATACAATTGAACAGTTAGCAAAAGGAGACGAGCATATCATTCGCGCTAAAATTGGAAAGCATGGTGTTGATTTACAAAAACGTGCAAAAGGTATGGATGACAGGGAAGTTGACCCGAATCAAATGGGACAACATAAAAGCGTTGGAAATTCGATGACTTTCTCAAAGGATATGGACGAAGAAAAAGAATTACTTGATATGTTAGAAAGATTATCGAAATCAGTAAGCAAAAGGCTACAAAAACGAACTCTCGTTAGTTATAATATTCAAATTATGATTAAATACCATGATCGCCGCACAGTAACACGGAGTAAACAATTGAAAAATGCAATATGGGAAGAACGGGTTATTTTTCAAGCGGCATCCCGTTTATGGAAGCAACACTGGGATGGTGATTCTGTTCGTCTGTTAGGTGTTACAGCTACTGAATTAGAGTGGAAGACAGAATCGGTGAAACAGTTAGATTTGTTTTCATTTGAAGAAGATGCGAAAGAAGAGCCGTTACTTGCTGTTATTAATCAAATTAATGATAAATACGGAACAGCTCTTTTACAGCGAGGTAGTCAACTATTACGTAAGCAAGAAAAGTCGTTTCAGCAAAAATTAGAAAATAAGTTTATGTAGAAAGTTTTAGAGATTTAAACCCTTCTTTTTTAGATGGAAGAGAGGATCTAGCCATGCGTAGAAGCGGTCAAATCTTTTTTAGCTCCAGGCTAAGTTGAAACAAAAAGATTGAAAGAGTATGGATTACTTTTAGTTATTCCTAGCAGTTGCTAATAACTTGAAAATAAAAAAGAAGGTGTTATGAATATTAAACCTTCTTTTTTATTCATGACACCTTTATAATTTAACTTGCTTCTAAGTCTAGTGTTGTCTTCCACCCCGCGGCAGTAACACCAGATTCTGAAAGCATTCTACTTACTATTTTTCAATTAAGACAGCTGCATTTGTCCGTAGCCCAGCCATTCGATGTCTCCATTGTCTTTCCATTCCGATGCAAGCTCCTACAATGATTGCGATCAATAATCGCATAGCATCATGGTCACATCCATACATATAAGTGCATGTTATATTTTTTAAAGAATGAGAGGGGAATCCCCACTCATTCTCATTTTTACAACCAGCTATGAAACTTTTTAATATAAATTTTTTTCAGGAATTGTGTTAAGAAAGCATAACCTAATAATATTCCTATGAGCCACGGGAAGTAGCTTAGTGGTAACGCTTGTAAACCAACTGCTGCACCAAGTGGTGAGAACGGAATATAAATTCCAATTGCCATAATACAAGCGGTTAATAAGAGAACTGGTATTGATGCAGTACTTTGAATGAACGGAATTTTCTGTGTTCTAATCATATGGACAATTAATGTTTGAGTTAGTAACCCAACGACAAACCAACCAGATTGGAATAGCGATTGTTCTCCGGGTGTATTTGCACCGAATACATTCCACATGACAACGTATGTGATAATGTCGAATATAGAGCTAATTGGACCGATGCAAATAATGAAGTTACGTAAGTTTGCAGTATCCCATTTTCTAGGCTTCTCTAAAAATCCTTTATCCATTTTATCCCATGGAATTGAAAGTTGTGAAATATCGTAAAGTAAGTTTTGAATTAATAGATGAATTGCAAGCATCGGTAAAAATGGAATGAAAGCACTTGCTACCAATACACTAAATACATTTCCGAAGTTAGAGCTCGCCGTCATTTTGATATATTTTAAAATATTGCCGAACGTAGTACGGCCCTCTAAAATACCTGCTTCTAATATAGTTAAACTTTTTTCGAGTAAAATAATATCGGAAGATTCTTTTGCGATATCGGTAGCGGTATCAACAGATATTCCAACGTCAGCGTCACGTAATGCCACGGCATCGTTAATGCCATCGCCCATGTAACCTACAGTATGACCATTACCTTGTAATACGTGAATAATACGAGATTTTTGCATTGGATTTAGTTTTGCGAACACTGTTGTTTCTTCTGCAAGTTTTGCTAATGCTTTATCTGGTAAAGAATCGATTTCGTAACCGAGGACAGGCTCTCCTATATTTAATCCAACGTCTTTACAAACCTTTCTTGTAACAATTTCGTTATCACCAGTTAAGATTTTCACTTGTACGCCATGTTTTTGCAATGCTTGAATTGCAGAAGCAGCAGATGGTTTAGGCGGATCTAAAAAGCCGATATATCCAGTAAGGATCATAGCTGATTCATCTTGTACTGTATATGCTTTATGATAGGGTTTGTTATCTTTCTTGTATGCTACAGCGATGACACGCATTCCTTCACTATTTAAAGTTTCGCTAAGATGGTTTACATTTGCTCTCATTTCTTCAGTGAGAGGGACAATTTGCCCATCAACTTCAGTGTAATTACAAATTGATAAAATTTCTTCTACGGCACCTTTACAAACCATTGTATGTTCACCTGAAATATCTTTCACGATGACAGACATACGACGCCGAGCGAAATCGAATGGAATTTCATCTAGCTTTTGAAAAGCTGATGGATCAAATTTATGGTTCTCCTCTGTATGTTCAATAACAGCTTTATCTATTAAATTTTTCAATCCCGTTTGATAGAAGCTATTTAAATAGGCAAAGTGTAATACACGATCGCATTCATTTCCGTTAGGATCTAAATGACGAACTAGGACAACTTTATCTTCTGTTAAAGTTCCAGTTTTATCTGTGCAAAGAATGTTCATAGCACCTAAGTTTTGAATAGAGTTTAGCTGTTTTACAATTACTTGTTGTTTAGACATGTTAACGGCACCTTTAGCTAAATTAGCAGTTACAATCATTGGTAGCATTTCAGGTGTAAGACCAACTGCAACAGCAATAGCAAAGAAGAAAGCTTCTTGCCAGTCACCTTTTGTAAATCCATTAATGAGAAGGACGATCGGTGCCATAATAAGCATAAATGTGATTAAGAGCCAGCTGACTTTGTTTACTCCTTTATCAAAGCTTGTTTCTGCGCGCTTTCCGATTACTTTATTCGCTAAAGAGCCGAAATACGTATCAGTACTTGTTGAAACGACAACAGCTTTTGCGCTACCACTTACAATATTCGTACCCATAAAGCAAAGGTTTTCCATATCGAGTGGATTGAAATTTTTTTTCATATTTTTCGGTAAGATATGCTTATTTTCTGTATGGTAGCAGTTTTCGTATTTTTCTACAGGAAGTGCTTCCCCGGTTAATGAAGACTGATTTACAAATAAATCTTTAGCCGATAAGATACGCACATCAGCTGGAACGATATCACCAGCTGAAAGTGAAATGATATCACCGGGTACAAGTTCTTCAATTGGAATTTCTGTTATAGGATTTCTATTTAAATTCGTTACGTTTTCTGTTTCGTGTATAAATCCATTTATTCTAGAGACGCTTGTAGTTGTTCGAACCATAGCTTTTAACTTATCTGCAGCTTTTTGAGAACGAAACTCTTGAAAAAAACGAATCGTTGCACTTAGTAGTACCATCACAGATACGACAATTGTTCCTTGTATGTCATCTGTGAAAAAAGAGAGTGCTCCAAGAGCTAACAAAACAAAAATAAATGGGTTTTTAAATGCCAGCAGAAATTGAATATACCATGGCAATGTTTTATTATGAGCAATTTCATTCGGACCATATAAAGAAAGTCTACGAGATGCTTCTTGTTTAGAGAGTCCATCTTGTGTTGTTTCTAGAAGTTTTAATACATCGTTTACATCTTGTGTTGCAACTTCTACTAGCAATTCGTTATTTGTATTCATGTTATCTTGATCGTAAGCATGCTTTGTTTCTTGTCTTTGTAAATTTAACATTGGTAGTTCCTCCTTTTTCATGAAGGAGGAAACAATCTGTTACTCGACTATTTAAAATTGGGAGGAACAGCTTCTTTCCTACCTACATGATGAAATATAAACGTAAAACATATGGGTATCTGGGCCGAATCATCACTCGCCACTGCTCCTCACCTCCGTACAATTAGTAGTTTCTGAATATGCTATGTTTGTTTCATAGTAAGGTGCATAAAGACGTAAAAAAGACCTTTACTCAAAACGAGTAAAGGTCTGAATTCGTAGTCAAAAAGAGTCAACAACAAAGACTGTTAGTAAACATAGATAAAAACAGTTTTTGTGTATGACAAAACATACGCACCTCTCCCTCGTTGAGTTTTAGCACTGTATAGCATAGGTACTGAAACCAGCTACGTTAAGAAAGGCCTTCATTCCGACCTTTCCTGTTGACCCATTGGCGTCTCTCGACATTTTTGGGCAGCAGCGTTTCTCTATACAGGAGCCTCACCTAACAGAGACCATATTCAATTACACGTTGAATATTAGCACTGTAAATTTGTAGTGTCAATATCTTTTTTGTCTATTTTTTCAAAAAATTAAATAGATTTATGATGGATATATAGTATGAAGTAAGATGTGTTTAATTGTAAATATGGTGGGAAAATAAATACTTAAATAAATATAAATAAAAAGCACTGTTTACAGTGCTTTTTATTATAGATTATGAGATTGTAGGATTTTCAAAAATAACAATCTCTGAGCTATTTGTTGTTGAAACGCGTTGTGCGTAATATGTTAAAGCTGAAGAAATATATGTTGGTAACGTCTCATTTGTATGTGATGTTGTATATTCATGAATTAATTCTTTTAAAGTCGTCCACTCTAGTTGTGCTGGGTGATCAGAAACGAAAGAACTTACCCAGCGATCAAATGAAGATGAAAAATCAGTTTGTAAACGAAATACTTCTTTCATAATAAAACGCTCCCTTTATATGTGATATAGTTATATTACTACAAAACACGAACGATTGTTAAGTTTTTTATTTAAATGTTCGTGTTATATAGTTGTCTAGATGATTGTCTATGTAAATTCAATTTGCCATTTGAAATAACATTCCGTAAGATGAAAGATAGATTATATAAAGAGCTGGAGGAAAGAAAGTGGAATTTGTATTTTTAGGAACTGGTGCAGGTGTTCCTTCAAAAGGAAGGAACGTTTCAGCAATCGCCTTACAATTGTTAGAAGAACGAGGGCAAACGTGGCTATTTGACTGTGGTGAAGCGACTCAGCATCAAATTTTACATACATCTGTACGCCCAAGACGCATTGAAAAAATATTTATTACTCATTTACATGGAGATCATATTTTTGGTTTGCCTGGTTTATTAGGGAGCCGTTCTTTTCAAGGAGGAACGACGCCGTTAACAGTGTACGGCCCAAAAGGAATTAAACAATTTATTGAAGTAGCATTATTAGTAAGTACGACACATGTTAAATATCCACTTGAAATCGTTGAGATTACGGAAGAAGGTATTGTGTTTGAGGATAATGAATTCTGTGTAGAAACAAAAAGGTTATCACACGGAATCGAATGTTTCGGATATCGAATTGTAGAGAAAGATATACAGGGAGCTCTTTTAGTGGATAAGTTGCTGGGAATGGGTGTGAAACCTGGTCCGGTTTTTAAACGTTTAAAAGATGGTGAAGTAGTTGAATTAGAGAATGGCACAGTGTTAAATGGAAAAGATTTTATCGGCCCGCCTCAAAAAGGAAGGGTTATTACAATTTTAGGTGATACACGATATTGCGAAGCGAGTAGAGAGCTTGCGCAAGATGCTGACGTACTTGTTCATGAAGCGACTTTTGCGGCAGAAGATGAACAGCAAGCACATGACTATTTCCATTCAACAACAGAACAAGCTGCGCGTATTGCATTAAATGCAAATGTAAAGCGATTAATATTGACTCATATTAGTTCTCGTTATCAAGGAGATACATATAAGGAATTGCTGAAAGAAGCAAGAAAGTTATTTTCTAATACAGAAATCGCGATGGATTTGAAATTATTTCCAGTATAAAAATAATATTCAAAAAATGGTAACATACGTTTGCCATTTTTTTTTATTTATAATAAAATTTTTTTTTACTAAAACTGTTATCATTTTATTTTTATATTGGATGATACAGAAAGTTTTAATGATGTGAAGATATAGGATGGAAATACACAATACCGATTATTTAGAAAAACTGTTATATAAGTCAGACGACATACAAGTGATACAAATAGCGAAAAAGGATTTTTATTCAGAACTTTTAAAATTCAAAAAAAGTAAGCGTTTTATAAAATACAAGCTATAATGAGGGCAGATTATAATTTATTGTAGGCTACATGCGTTTTAGCCATTTGTCGTAACAAGTGAAGTTGACTAAACCGAGAGAGAGCAACAGGGAGATTATAAAAGGATATTACTATTATTTGTACTAAGTCTTTTTTCGCTCTTTAGCTTTGAAGCACCAAAAGGTATGGCAGCAATGGGAGTTTCACTTGTTTATGCTATGCTTGTAAGGGGTTCTGTGTTAAACTTTGGATTGCTACCAGACTTTATTGTGGATTATCTTATATCATTTTTAAATGAAGGTAATGCTAAGTTTCGTATTTATTATTATAACTGGTATTATTTCAAGATACATTGGTTCATTGTTATTCAAAAACTATCCAATTTGTACAGCGGAACAAATTCGTGGTACGACTGGAAAAGCAACTGTTTCGGCAGCTTAATAGAATAGTAGAAAATAATTTTTTCATAGAGGTTTAGGGGGAGTTATGATGAAGTATCGCTCAGTGTTTGATATTATTGGTCCGGTTATGATTGGTCCATCAAGTTCACATACAGCAGGCGCGGCAAGAATGGGGCAAGTTGCTCGTCAGCTGTTTCGTCATGAGCCAGAGAGAGTTAGCATTTCATTATATGGTTCATTTGCAAAAACATACCGTGGTCACGGTACGGATGTAGCGCTAATCGGTGGAATACTAGGATTTGAAACAGATGATTTACGTATTCCAAGTGCGTTAGATATTGCAAAAGAACGCGGGATTGAAGTGGAGTTCATTGAAGAAGATGCAAATGCTCCGCATCCAAATACAGCGAAAATTCGTCTGTATAAAGGTGAAGAGGAAATTGAAGTTGTTGCTTGCTCAATTGGTGGCGGTAAAATTGAAGTTGTAGAATTAAACGGATTCGATCTTCAATTAACAGGCACGAGTCCAGCACTACTTATTGTAAATAACGATCGCTTTGGTGCTATCGCAGCTGTAGCTTCAATCCTGGCTAAGCATGAGATTAACATTAGTACAATGAGTGTTTCTCGTAAAGAAAAAGGAAGAAGAGCGCTTATGGTCATTGAAACAGATGAATTATTAGCAGATGAAGTAATCGCGGAAATAAATGGGCAACAAAATATTTGTCAAGTAACTATTATGGATTAATTGCAGGGGGGACACACCATGTTTCGGAACGCAGCGGAACTAGTGGCGCAAGCTAAAGAGCAAAATGTAAAAATCGCAGAAATTATGATTCAATGTGAAATGGAAACAAGAAGTATCTCACGTGAAGAAGTAATTGCTGGAATGGAAAAGAACTTAGTCGTGATGGAACAAGCAGTAGAACGCGGTATTCGTGGTGTAAAATCACCAACTGGTTTAACTGGCGGGGATGCTGTGAAAGTCCAAGCGTATATGCAGAGTGGAAAAGGCTTATCTGGAGATACGATTTTGGACGCAGTGAGTAAAGCTGTCGCAACAAATGAAGTAAACGCGGCGATGGGAATCATTTGTGCAACACCAACAGCAGGATCTGCTGGAACAGTGCCAGGTGTACTTTTTGCACTGCAAGAAAAATTACAGCCGACACGCGAAGAAATGATTGAATTTTTATTTACAGCAGGAGCTTTCGGTATGGTTGTTGCGAATAATGCTTGTATTTCCGGCGCGGCAGGAGGTTGCCAAGCTGAAGTAGGTTCAGCAAGTGGAATGGCAGCAGCAGCAGCAGTTGAGATGGCTGGTGGAACACAAGATCAAGCAGCTACAGCTATGGCGATTTCATTAAAGAATATGCTTGGTTTAGTATGTGATCCTGTTGCAGGGCTTGTAGAAGTACCTTGTGTAAAACGTAATGCAGCAGGAGCTGCGAATGCCATGATTTCAGCTGATTTATCATTAGCTGGTGTAACTAGTACAATTCCATGTGATGAAGTCATTGAGGCGATGTTTAGAATTGGACAAACGATGCCAGTAGCACTTCGTGAAACAGCAGAGGGTGGACTTGCAGCAACACCAACAGGTCGTCGTCTGCAAGAAGAGATTTTTGGTAAGAGTAATAACTAAAAGCATATCATATGATTAAAATAAAAAACGGAGCTCAAATAAAGTTGAGTTCCGTTTTTTATTTTTCTTTTGCTATTTTTTCTAATGTTTTTCCAAGATCGTGTGATCGTTTCGTTGCTTGTGTAATACAGGAGATTAATGCTTGTTGAAAATTATGCTCCTGTAATACTTCAATACCTGCTTCAGTTGTTCCCCCAGGAGAAGTAATTTCTTTTCGCAAAATAGAAGGGTGTTTTTCGCTTACTTTTAGCATTTCTGCAGCACCAATCATCGTCTGAAGAATAAGTGATTTTGCAACATCTTCTTTTAAACCAATTTTTTTTGCTGCCTCTTCCATTGCCTCTACCACATAATAAATATAAGCTGGTCCACTTCCGGATAATGCAGTGACAGCATGCATATCTTCTTCTTCTACAACAGAGACGAGACCAATCGTTTCAAATAACGATGTTGCAATACGAATATGTTCCTCCGTTGTGTGTTCTGAAGGTGAGATAGCGGTAGCGGATTTTAAAATGGCCGCAGATGTATTTGGCATTGCACGAATAATCGGAACGTCTTTTTGAAGTAGGTTTCTAATTGAATGAGTAGAAACACCTGCTAATAACGAAATAATAAGCAAGTCATTATTTATGTATTCTTTAAGAGGAATAATCGCTTCTGCGACATCTTTTGGCTTCATCGCTAGAAAAAGAATATTTGCATCAGCAAGTAAGTCCTTTTTATTATGTGTGCCTTTGACACCGTATTTTTTATGTAACTCCTGTAATCTTGTCTCGTTAGAACGATTACTTACAGTGACATTTTCTCCCTTAACAACATTTGCGTTTAATAAACCACCAATAATTGCTTCGGCAATAGAGCCTGCACCGAGAAAGGAAATATTTTGCATAGACATGATGTGCCTCCTTTGAATTTGGTTAGAAATGCTTATAAATGTACATACATTCGTTTTTTTATGGAAAACACCTCTTTTTATCTGAAAATAATGACAAATTTATAGGGAAGTTGTAAACTGAAGAGGTATTCATTTTGAACCGGAAAAAGACAGGGGGGGGCTAAGCATGACGGCGATTCATCGAATGGAGATTCCTGTTCCATTTGCAGTTGAGACAGTGAATGTATTTTTAGTTGAGGGAGAAACATTAACGTTAATTGATACAGGGACAAATACAGAAGAAGCAAAGAAGGCACTAGAAAGTCAATTAGGTGCATTAGGGTATAAGATAGAAGATATTGAAACGGTAGTGATTACGCATCACCATGCGGATCATTGCGGACTTTTAAATACATTTTCTGAAAAAGTAAAGATTATCGGACATCCTTGGAATGAACCGTGGATTACACAGAATGCTGAATTTTTAAAGAAGTATCATGAATTTTTTAAAGAGACAGCCTTGCAGTTCGGCGTTCCAGCAGCATTTCTGAATGGAGAGGCGTTATTGACGACGAAGACACTTAAATATTCTTGTAATAGATCGTTAACACATACCGTGAGAGAGGGAGATCGTATAGATTCGTTACCTGGATTTACAGTGATTGAAACCCCGGGGCATGCTTCCACTCATATTTCATTATATAGAGAATCTGATGGAATATTAATTGGTGGGGATGCTCTCATTAGTCATATTTCTTCAAATCCAATATTAGAACCACCATATGAAGGGCAAACAGAAAGAGCGCGTCCTTTATTGCAGTACAATCAAACGTTAAAACGTTTAAGTGAAATGAATATTTCGCGTATTTTATCAGGGCATGGGGAAGATGTTCTGAATATGAAACAACTTATTGAAACAAGATTACAGAAGCAAGAGACACGTGCGTTTAAAGTGCTTGAACTATTAAAGGAAAAGCCAATGACAGCATTTGAAGTATGTGTAAAACTATTTCCGGTATTATATAAAGAGCAATTGCCACTTACTATCTCAGAAACTGTTGGACAATTAGACTTTTTAGCATATAATCAACAAGTGATGATTGATGAATCTTCACAACAATTGATTTATTATGCAAAGTAGGTGACAGCAATGACGGGACGTTTACAAGAAAAAGTAATCGTCATTACAGGTGCTTCTAGTGGAATTGGAGAGCAAGTTGCAATGCAGGTTGCAGAGCAAGGGGCGACGCCGGTATTAATGGCTCGAACAGAAGAGAAGCTACAAGCATTAGCAGACAAAATTAAAGAAACTTATAATACGCCCTGCTATTACTATGTATTAGATGTAAGTGAAGAAACGAAAGTACAATCTGTTTTTTCAAAGGTATTACAAGAAGTAGGACGTATTGATATATTGGTAAATAATGCTGGGTTTGGTATTTTTAAAACGTTTGAAGATGCGTCAATGGATGAAGTAAAGGATATGTTTCAAGTAAATGTATTTGGATTAGTAGCTTGTACGAAAGCGGTATTACCTTATATGGTAAAAAGGAACGAAGGACAAATTATTAATATTGCTTCAATGGCTGGAAAAATTGCCACTCCGAAGTCGAGTGCTTATGCAGCAACAAAACACGCTGTATTAGGATTTACGAATAGTTTGCGTATGGAGTTATCTAACACAAATGTGTATGTAACAGCAATTAACCCGGGACCGATAGATACGAACTTTTTTGAAATAGCCGATCAATCAGGTACATATGTGAAAAATATGGGACGTTACATGTTAAAACCAACATATGTAGCAGAACAAATCGTAAAGGCGATGCAAACGAAAAAACGTGAAGTAAACTTGCCGAAGTGGATGGGAATGGGGCCAAAGCTCTACGCATTATTCCCAGGTTTATTTGAACGTGTTGCAGGCAAATCATTAAGTAAAAAATAGGAGATTTCCATATGGAAATCTCCTATTTTTTTATTTTCCAGTCACATAATCGTAAACGATATCCTCAACAGCCTCGTATACATCAATTTCAGTATTTGAATGAATTATCATTTGAATATGTTTAATTAGCATTTCCTGATCCTCTTTTGAAACAGGATTACATTGATATTGCCGAAAACTTTTTATAATCATTTTCTCAATTAATTTTTCATTCATGTTTTTCCCCGCCTGTATGTATAAATGTATTGTTTTATTGTACTTGAAGTGAAATGGAAATACTACTATACATTGTTTTTGCATAAAAATTCGATTGTGTATATTATTTTTCCAGTAAAATTAAGATTTTTAAGTTTTGAAAATTTTATAAATATTTAATTGACTCTATAAATATACAATACTATAATCATACTTAACTTAAAGAATCGATATGAGGAGGAGCTTATGAAAGTCGCAATTATTGGAGCAACTGGATATGGAGGAATTGAGTTAATTCGGTTATTAGAGCAACATCCGTATTTTTCGATAGCATCTCTCCATTCTTTTTCGCAAGTTGGCGAGTGTATAACAAATGTATACCCGCATTTTCGAAATGTTCTCGTACATACATTACAAGAAATTGATGTAAAGGCAATGGAGAAGGAAGCGAAAATCGTATTTTTAGCGACCCCAGCAGGAGTATCGGCAGAGTTAACTCCAAAATTATTAGCAGTAGGTTTAAAGGTAATTGACCTATCTGGAGACTATCGTATGATCGACCCTTCGTCATATGAACTATGGTATAAAAGGCCAGCTGCACAAGAAGAAATTCTTAAGAAAGCAGTTTATGGGTTAAGCGAATGGAAAAGGTCCGAGATTCAAAATGCAGATTTAATTGCAAACCCAGGATGTTTTGCGACAGCTGCATTATTAGCGATAGCGCCGTTAGTACGTAGCGGAATGATTGATGAAGATTCGATTATCATTGATGCAAAGTCAGGTGTATCTGGAGCAGGCAAAACTCCAACAACAATGACTCATTTTCCAGAGCTATATGATAACCTTCACATTTATAAAGTAAATCAGCATCAGCACGTTCCTGAGATTGAGCAAATGCTTGTAGAGTGGAATGATAAAGCGAAGCCAATCACATTTAGTACACATTTAATACCGATATCAAGAGGGATTATGGTTACACTCTATGCGAAAGTAAAACAAGAAATCAAAATGCAGCAACTTCAAACGTTGTATGAAGAAACGTATCACAACTCAGCTTTCGTTCGAATTCGTTCTCAAGGAGAATTTCCGAGTCCGAAAGAAGTAAGAGGCTCAAATTATTGTGATATTGGGATGGCTTACGATGAAAGAACAGAAAGAATTACAGTAGTTTCTGTGATAGACAATATGATGAAAGGCGCAGCAGGGCAAGCAGTTCAAAATGCAAATTTATTAGCGGGACTAGAAGAGACAACGGGTTTACAGCATATGCCGCTTTATCCATAAGGGGGAAATTATGATTAAAACATCGTCTATTACAAAATTAGCAAATGGTTCAATTGTTACGCCGAAAGGCTTTTCGGCAATCGGTACTGCAAATGGTCTGAAAAAGGTGAAAAAGGATGTGGGTGCAATCGTTTGTGAGGTGCCAGCATCATGTGCCGCTGTGTATACAACAAATCAAATACAAGCAGCACCGTTGCAAGTAACGAAGGATAGCATAGCAGCAGAAGGGAAATTACAAGCAATTGTTGTAAATAGCGGAAATGCAAATGCTTGTACGGGCATGAAAGGATTGCAAGATGCTTATGAGATGCGAACATTAGTAGCGGAACACTTTGGAGTAAAAGAAAAGTACGTCGCAGTCGCTTCAACAGGTGTAATTGGAGTCCCTTTACCGATGGATATCATTCGAAAGGGAATTGAATCTCTTGTGCCAACAAAGGAAGTAAGTGAAGCTCATTCTTTTTGTGAAGCAATTTTAACGACAGACCTCATAACGAAAGAAACTTGCTATGAGATGATAATTGATGGGAAAGAAGTGACCATTGCTGGGGTCGCAAAAGGTTCAGGGATGATCCACCCGAATATGGCAACGATGCTTAGTTTTATTACAACAGACGCAAATATAGAGCATGAAATACTGCAAACAGCATTATCAAAAATTACGAATCATACGTTTAATCAAATTACGGTGGACGGAGATACGTCTACAAATGATATGGTTATCGTTATGGCAAGTGGATTATCAGAAACGAAAACGATGGATATGGAACATAAGGATTGGGAAACTTTTGTATTTGCTTTACAAAAGGTATGTGAAGATTTAGCGAAAAAAATTGCACAAGATGGTGAAGGTGCTACGAAGTTAATAGAAGTAAACGTGTTAGGGGCTAGAACAAATGAAGAAGCAAAGAAAATTGCAAAACAAATAGTCGGTTCAAGTCTTGTGAAAACAGCGATATATGGTGAGGATCCAAATTGGGGACGAATTATTAGTAGTATTGGACAGAGTGAAGTAACTATTAACCCAAATACAATTGATATCACTCTTCAATCTATCGCCGTATTAAAAAATAGTGAGCCTCAAATGTTTTCCGAAGAGGAAATGAAAAAGAAATTACAAGAACATGAAATAAAAATTGATGCGTGTTTACATTTAGGAGATGAAACGGGATCAGCTTGGGGCTGCGACTTAAGTTATGAATATGTGAAAATAAATGCTTGTTATCGTACATAAGGAGAGAGAAGATGAGCGATTATATTGTAGTTAAATGTGGCGGTAGCATGTTGAATCGATTAAATAGTGTGTTTTTTGATTGCATAAAGAAATTGCAAAATAAGTATAAGGTTGTTATTGTCCATGGCGGTGGCCCAGAAATTGATGCCAAGTTAGAAGACGCTAATATCAAGATAGAAAAGAAAGATGGATTACGAGTAACGCCGAAAGAGGTTATGGATGTTGTTCAAATGGTGCTATGCGGAAGTACGAATAAAAAAATCGTAATGAATTTACAAAAACATAATTTACTTGCGGTGGGGCTTTCAGGATGTGACGGTAATTTACTTCAAGTTCAACCTGTTGGTGAAGAGATAGGATATGTAGGAGAAGTAAGTTATGTAGAAACAGCCTTATTAAAAGGATTGATAGATATGAATTATATTCCTGTGATTGCTCCAATCGGGATAAATGGTAATGAAGTTTATAACATTAATGCAGATACTGCTGCAGCTGGAATTGCAGCCACACTATCCGCAAAAGAACTCCTTTTTATAACGGACGTAGATGGAGTATTACACGAAGGAAGATTGGTAAAGAAAATGGATGAATATGAAATTCTTACTTTTATAGAACAAGGTGTCATTACAGGTGGGATGATTCCGAAAGTACAGGCGGCACTTACATCGTTAAAAATGGGAGTGAAAAAGGTTAGTATCGTAAATGGTACAAAGGATTTTGCCGGGGTCACAGGAAAGTGTATTGGAACCACGGTAACGAAAGGAGTGAGTATTCTATGACAAGCCATCTTTTTCAAACGTATGGCAGGAGAACTATTGAGTTTGTAAAGGGGAATGGAACAACAGTCATTGATAAAAATGGTACACAATACTTAGATTTTACGTCGGGGATTGGCGTATGTAACTTAGGACATTGTCATCCTACTGTTGTAAAGGCAGTAGAAAAGCAACTTGGAAGCATATGGCATATATCTAACTTGTTTACGAACTCCTTACAAGAAGAGGTCGCATCGTTATTAACAGAAGATACAGCATTAGATTATGTGTTTTTTTGTAATAGCGGGGCGGAGGCAAATGAAGCGGCTTTAAAGCTAGCACGTAAGCATACTGGAAAATCTCTCGTAGTAACATGTGAGCAATCTTTTCACGGGAGAACATTTGGAACGATGAGTGCAACAGGGCAAGATAAAGTGAAAGAAGGGTTCGGTCCATTACTTCCGTCTTTTTTACATACACCATTTAACGATATACAAGCATTAGAGGAAGTAATGAATGAAGAAGTTGCGGCGGTAATGGTAGAAGTTGTTCAAGGAGAAGGAGGAGTAATATTAGCTGATCCATCCTTTTTGAAGAAAATTGAAAAACTATGTAATGAGTACAATGCTCTTTTTATTATAGATGAAATACAAACTGGAATAGGCAGAACAGGAACACTATTCGCTTATGAGCAAATGGGAATAGGGCCTGATATCGTTACCATCGCAAAGGCGCTTGGGAATGGTATTCCAGTTGGAGCGATGATTGGCCGGAAAGAACTAGGTTCTTCTTTTACTGCAGGGTCACACGGTTCAACTTTCGGTGGGAATTATATCGCTATGACTGCCGCGAAAGAAGTATTGCAATGCATTAAGGAACAATCGTTTTTTAAAGAGGTACAGGAAAAGGGCGAGTACGTATTAAAGAAATTGCAAGAAGAATTACGACACGTTGAATGTGTTCAAAATATTCGTGGTAAGGGACTTATGATTGGAATCGAATGTAAGCATGAGGTTGCAAATTTCATAGAACAACTAGAAAAAGCAGGACTTCTCGTATTACAAGCAGGACCTAATGTTATAAGACTATTACCACCACTTATTGTAACGAATGAAGAGCTAGAACAGGCAGTATATATGATAAAAGAAGTGGTTTGTACAAAAAATGCATCAATAATATAAGGGGGAAATTTCATGTCAACTGTACAAGTACCGAAATTAAATACGAAAGATCTTTTAACGTTAGAAGAATTGACGCAAGAAGAAATCATTTCTTTAATTGAGTTCGCTATATATTTAAAAAAGAACAAGCAGGAGCCTTTATTACAAGGGAAAATATTAGGTCTCATTTTTGATAAACATTCAACTCGTACTCGCGTTTCTTTTGAAGCAGGGATGGTACAGCTCGGAGGACATGGAATGTTTTTAAGTGGAAAAGAGATGCAAATTGGCAGAGGAGAAACGGTTTCAGATACTGCGAAAGTACTATCTCATTATATTGATGGAATTATGATACGTACATTCTCGCATGCAGATGTAGAAGAGCTTGCAAAAGAGTCCAGTATCCCAGTTATTAACGGTTTAACTGATGATCATCACCCTTGCCAAGCATTGGCAGATTTAATGACGATATATGAAGAAGTTCATACGTTTAAAGGAATTAAATTAGCTTACGTAGGTGATGGAAATAATGTATGTCATTCACTATTGCTAGCAAGTGCAAAAGTCGGAATGAATATGACTGTTGCGACTCCCATAGGGTATGAACCGAATGAAGAAATTGTTAAAAAAGCGTTAGCGATTGCAGATGAAACAGGGGCTGAAATTGAGATTTTGCATAATCCTGAATTAGCGGTAAGTGGAGCGGATTTTATTTATACTGACGTTTGGATGAGTATGGGCCAAGAAGGAGAAGCAGAGAAATATACTTTATTCCAGCCTTTCCAAGTAAATAAAGAGCTTGTTATACATGCAAAGCAAACATATCGTTTCCTGCACTGTTTGCCTGCTCATCGTGAAGAAGAAGTAACTGGAGAGATTATAGATGGGCCACAGTCTATCGTTTTTGAGCAAGCTGGTAACAGGTTGCATGCGCAAAAAGCTTTATTGGTGAGTTTGTTTAAAAATATAGAGGAGCCTTCCTAAAAGGGAGGTTTTTTTATGTTGAAATGTCTGATGTATATTTAGTTAATTATCTCTATATCATTTATAATAAAAAGAGAAAACTAATTTTATTTTTCATATCATGTAAGGACATACTAGATAAAAAAATATAGTTAAAGAGATGATGAATTTGAAAACAACTAAGAAAACATATTCGTTTTTTCAGCGAATGTGGAGAATATTAAAGTTTCAATATTTTAAGTTGCTTCGATCACCAGAAGGAGCAAAGAAAGTGTCGTTAGGTTTTGCTATTGGATTTGGTTTAGAAATGTTGGTGATTTATACGGCATCGCTCGTATATTTAATATTTTATCCAATTGTCAGGTTAGCAAAGGGATCTTTTCCAGCCGCAGTCATTGGTAATATTATTGGGAAAATATCGTTTCTCCCAGTATTTTTATTTCCGTTTGCTTATGCATTAGGGAAAATGATTTATCCATTTCATGTACAGAAAATACATCATGAACCATTTACGATATCAGATTTGTTTTCGAGCCATATTTTTACGATGTTAAAGAGCTTATTACAGAGTGAAGTATATGTATTAATTGGTATGACGATAATAGGAATTGTGTTTGGGGTAATTTCATATTTCGTAGTGCATTATTTATATGAAAAGAATCGTAAGTTACGTTTGAAGAAAAGAAAGAAACAAGTGAGAGAACCACTTGTACAAATATAAAGAATGTAACATTCATTTTCTCCTTTGAATATGTTTAAGAAAAAGGGGGAGAGAATGAATGTATTATTATTACGTACCTCAAGTATATCCGTATACAAATTATTATGCTGTAAATGATATGAGGCAGCAATTCGGAGTGTATCCACAGCAACAAATACAGCAAATACAACAGCCTCAGCAGCAACCGGTTCAAGAACAAAAGCCGTATTTAATGACATGGCCATATTCAAATGTATACTATGGTAATTATTATGAATCATAAAGCTGCTTCTATTTAGAAGCAGCTTTATGCGTTTGTTTTCAAAATTAAATTTTGAATGGTTTTAAGAGAATGAATGAGCTTTTCACGCTCTTCCTCAGATAATGTTTGAAAATTTTCTTTTAGTTTGTCTAAAATGAATTGCTGATACTGATTTACTAGCAATTTCCCTTCAGTTGTTAGGGAAATTAAAATGACCCGTCGATCTTTTTCGCTATAATGACGCTCTATTAGTTCTTCTTGAATAAGTTTGTTTAATAGAGGGGTCATGTTAGGCCGTGAAATCGCTAGCCGCTTGCCAATTTCTGAAACTGCTAATGTACCATTTTCATGCAAAAGCAGTAATACTTGCGTATGTGATGGCGGCATATGTCTTTGAGAAGAAAACTCTCCAGGAAGCATAAATTTGCGATAAAAAAGAGGCACTAGCGAAAGAAGATGATCAACAATACGTTCCCACTCGCGTGATTCCATATAACGGCCCCCTTCCACTATCATTGTAACAAAAAAGACAAGGTATAAAAATAGAATTGTTTCATGGAAGCCTTAATATTTGTAGGATAACACTTGCTTTGTAAATGTATTGGCAATAATCGCATAACCGTTATCATTTGGGTGTACTTGGTCAAATAGTAACTCTTTTTTATCATTCGAAATTAATTTGCGAATTGGTAAAACGATCGACGGTTGATGTGCTTTTGAAATAGAATAAATAGAATCATTCCAACCGTCTAAAAACATATCTGCATAACTTGCGATGGAGTCATCTAGTTGTAAAGGGTTATAGAGTTCAGAGAGAATGAGTAAAGCATTCGGATTTTGATCTCGAACGGTCTTTACAATATTTTTTACATCCGTTTCAAAACGGGCTTTTTCTTTATTTAACATTTTAATACCATCTATAACACCTACATCACGATTTAAGCGGAATAAATTATTTCCTCCAATACTAATAGTAATGATATTTGCTTCCCTAATTTTTTGTTGAACTTCTTCTGACTGGACTTTCTTAACGAGACGATCTGTAGTGAGACCATTTGCACCGAGGTTTTCTACCGTAATTGGTTTATGAATTTGTCCTTCTAATTGTCTAGAAGCTAATTCGGCAAATCCCCCTTGTGTAGATCCATATCCTTTTGCAAGTGAATCACCTAATACGAGGTGATAAAAGGAGTCGTTCGTTTGCTTATCAATCCAACTCGGAGCAGATGTTTTTTCTGCTTTTCCTTCAGTTTCTTTTTGTTCTATCTCATCGTTCTTTTCAAAATTAGAACAAGAAATGATTAGAAGGAGGAGACAAACAATTGTTAAGATGACTTTTTTCATAAATTCATCCTCCTTGTAATTGGTAATTGTATCATATTCAGCAGTATAAGCAATGTAAGGGCATATTATATATTTATGAAAAGTTTACAATAACTTTACAGAAAATTTGTAGAAGTTTGTCAAAAAATATTGACGATATGAAAGAACTTTATATATGATAATGTCAGATAAGGTGAAATTCTGCTTAGTGGGAGCTTTATTTCCCGTTAATTGTTAGTTTTCATCAATCGGGCGTTTAAGGGGACTACTCGTTAGCGCAGGATGAAATGAAAATCGTGTCTCTAATAGAAGAAAAAAGGTATGTGGTTAGAGGCAGATAGGGATTCATTTCATTATTTCTGGTAATTGTATAAGGGGGATTTTTTGTGAAAAAGTCAAAAAAAATGCTAGCTGGAGCAACACTTGCTATAGGTGTTATAGCGCCGCAAGTATTGCCGACAACAGCTCATGCAGAGGAAAAAGCTGGGGAGAGTACAGTTAAGTTACGAATTCTAGAAACATCAGATATTCACGTTAACTTAATGAATTACGATTATTATCAAACGAAAACAGATAATAAAGTAGGTCTCGTGCAAACTGCAACGCTTGTTAATAAAGCGCGTGGAGAGGTAAAGAACTCGGTTCTATTTGATGATGGGGATGCATTACAAGGAACGCCGCTTGGGGATTATGTGGCGAATAAAATAAAGGATCTGGAGAAGCCTGTGGATCCTAGTTATACCCATCCATTATATCGTGTAATGAATTTAATGAAGTATGACGTCATCTCTCTTGGGAATCATGAATTTAACTACGGTTTAGATTATTTAAAGTCAGTGATTAAAAAAACTAAGTTCCCTGTTATTAACTCAAATGTTTATAAAGATGATCATGATGGTATTGAAGAGAATGATGAGCATTACTTTGATGAACCATATCATATTTTAGAGAAAGAAGTAGTGGATGAAGCAGGCCAAAAACAAACAGTGAAAATTGGTGTAATGGGATTTGTTCCGCCTCAAGTTATGAACTGGGATAAAGCGAATTTAGCAGGAGAAGTAAAAGTGAAAGATATTGTTCAAACAGCGGAAAAGTTAGTTCCAGAAATGAAAGCAAAAGGTGCGGATGTTATCGTTGCACTAGCTCATTCAGGTGTTGATAAGAGTGGGCGTATCGCTGGAATGGAAAACGCATCGTTTTATTTAACAGAAGTTGAAAATGTAGATGCAGTATTAATGGGACATTCACATACTGAAATGAAGGATATATTTAATGGAGTTCCAGTTGTAATGCCTGGTGTGTTTGGAAGTAATTTAGGTATTATTGATATGCAATTGAAAAAGGTAAACGGAAAATGGGAAGTGCAAAAAGAGCAATCGAAGCCACAACTTCGTCCGATTGTTAATAATGAAGGTAATGTAGGACCTGATCAAACATTAGTTAATGAGATTAAAGATGAGCATGAAAAGACAATCGAATATGTAAATACACCTGTAGGTAAAACGACAGCACCAATTAATAGTTATTTTTCACTAGTACAAGATGATCCTTCTGTACAACTTGTGACGAATGCGCAAAAATGGTACGTAGAAGAAGAACTTAAAAAACCAGAGTACGAAAAGTTTAAAGGTATTCCGGTTTTATCTGCAGGAGCACCATTTAAAGCAGGTGGCCGAAACGGTGCTACATATTATACGGATATTCCAGCAGGGACGTTAGCAATTAAAAACGTAGCGGATTTATATGTATATCCAAATACGTTATATGCTGTAAAAGTAAGTGGGGCACAAGTGAAAGAATGGCTTGAAATGTCTGCAGGTCAATTTAATCAAATTGATTCAAAGAAAACAGAAGAACAGCCACTAGTAAATATAGGTTATCCTACATATAATTTTGATGTTTTAGATGGCTTAAAATATGAAATTGACGTAACGCAACCAGCGAAATACGATAAAGATGGCAAAGTTGTAAATGAAAATACGAATCGTATTGTAAATATGACGTATGAAGGTAAGCCTGTAGCGGACAATCAAGAGTTCATTGTAGCTACAAATAACTATCGTGGAAGTAGCCAAACGTTCCCTGGTGTAAGTAAAGGCGAAGTTGTATACCAATCGCAAGATGAAACACGTCAAATTATTGTGAAGTATATGCAAGAAACACCAGTTATTGATCCAGCAGCTGATCAAAATTGGACATTTAAACCAATTGTTGCAGATAAATTAAATACAACATTTGACTCTTCACCAAATGCACAAAAGCATATAAAGAAAGATGGAAAAATATCATATGTTGGACCATCTGAAAATGAATTTGCTAAATATGCAATTGATATAACGAAGAAGAGCGACGGCGATAAGGAAACTGGTGGAGAAAATCCAACGACACCACCAACAGATAATGGTGGTAATGGAGAAAATCCAACGACGCCGCCAACAGGTGATGGCAATAATGGAGAGAATCCAACGACACCGCCAACAGGTGATGGCAATAATGGAGAGAATCCAACGACACCACCAACAGGTGATGGCAATAATGGAGAGAATCCAACGACACCGCCAACAGATGAAGGTAATAATGGAAATGAACCAAAACAAGATGGAAACAACGCAGGATCTGGACAAACTACAACGGATAATCAAAATACAAAAGAAACAACAACTGTAAGTGAAAATAAAGAGGAACGTGATTTACCGAAAACAGGTGCGAGTGTTGCTTCTACAATTGGAGCTGGTCTGGCGTTTGTTGGAGCGGGATTACTTATGTTATTTAGAAAAAAGAAAGCAAATAGATAGTAAAGCATTGTAAAAAAAGGATTACCGTAATCGGTAATCCTTTTTTTACGTATATATTATGAAACTGGTACTGTTTTTTCCTTCTTCCATGAAAGACCAAATCCAGTGAAACCAACAATAATTGTTAAGACTGGACAAGCTAAACAGAAGATTGCGTATGGAACATAATCGAATGTTGGAACGCTAAGGACGTTTGTTAAGAATACGCCGCTTACCCCCCATGGTACGAGCGGATTAATTACTGTACCAGCATCTTCTAATACTCGTGATAAATTACGACGTTCTAAACCGACTTCATCGTATTTGTTAGCGAATGCTTGTCCTGTTAAAACGATTGATAAGTATTGTTCGCCAAGTAAGAAGTTTACACCAATTGCAGTGAAAGCGGTAGAGATGATTAAGCGTGTACTTGTTTTTACAAAGCTAGAGATGATATTCATCAGTTGCGTGATAATGCCCATTCCTTGTAGTAAACCACCCATACAAAGAGCTAGGAAAATAAGAGCAATTGACATCATCATACTTTGTAAACCACCGCGAGATAATAAGCTATCAATATCTTTTATACCAGTTTTAGAAACGTAACCATCTTGCATAATTTTCATTAAATCAGCTAAAGAAGTACTAGGGTTAAAAATAAAGAGAATGATGATCCCTACTACGATTCCTGCAAGTAATGTTGGAACTGCGGGTACTTTCTTAAATGCGAATAGGAACAGTAATAAAATCGGAATAAGTGTAACGATAGAAATCGTTGCATTTTTTTCTAACGTACTAATAAAGTTTGTGAAATCAACGTCTCCTCTAGTGCCGCTTCCTAAAATGAAAAATGCGATAAAAGCAATAATGAAAGCAGGGACTGTTGTCCAAAGCATGTTGCGAATATGTTCAAATAAATCTACACCAGTTACAGCTGGAGCTAAGTTTGTTGTATCAGATAAAGGAGACATTTTATCCCCAAAGAATGCACCCGAAATAATTGCACCAGCAATAAGAGCTGGATCGTATCCGAGAGCACTACCCATTCCCATAAAGGCAAGCCCTACTGTTGCTGCAGTTGTAAATGCACTACCGATACTTGTTCCAACAATTGCACAAACAACAAAAACAGTAGGAACGAAAATTTTTGGAGATACAAGTTGGAATCCGTATACCATTAAAGTTGGAATTGTTCCAGCTGCGATCCAAACACTAATTAATACTCCTACAAGTAAGAAAATAAAAATAGATGGAATACCAGCTGAAATACTACTTATCATCCCTTTTTCCATAGTAGACCAAGAGATTTTTTTCATAAATCCAAACGCTAATAAAATAACGATGCCGAATAAAATTGGGATATGTGGTGAAACTTCTAATTGAATAACACTAAAGCCAATACAGAAAAAGATAAAAAATGTTAAAAGAATAGATTCAATTTTTGAAACCATTGTTTTTCCCTCCTAATTAATCTAAAATAGCTCTTTTTTATATAAAATTCGCCAATACTGTATATTCCCTTGTAAAATTTAGAATTTTGTGACAAATTACCGGTAAATGTTGACACTTCTATATGATACGGAAATAATTGGATAAAAAAACGCCCCTGCATATAATTATGCAGGGACGAAGAAATCGCGGTACCACCCTAGCTTGTGAAAGGAATGTATCACAAAATAAAGGGCCATATGATATGCGCTAATAAAATAAAAACGCCCCTGCAATATATGCAGGGACGAAAAATTCGCGGTACCACCCTAAATTGTGAAACAGTGTCGTTTCACCACTCTTTAGACATAACGGTCTAAACCGTCTTTCACTACTCCTCACGTTTCGTAAAAGAAGCTCCAGGGGGTAATTCATAAATCGCTCTGTACTGGTTCGCACCGACCACCAGCTCTCTGAAATCAGAAAACGAAATACTACTAAATCCTATCAACGCCGATTCATATGATGTTAGTTAAATTTTTATCATATATTCATCATACATGTCAATAAAAATATTCGATATTTTTTTAGGGGAATAAAGGAGAAATGTTTTTTATACTGTAAAAATGTGCGTTATAATGAATTTGAAAGGGGAGGAAAGAGTGAAGAAAAAAATAATTCTTTTTACCACCTTACTAGTCGTTGGCGGAAGTGCTGGAATTTACACAGCTTTTGCAGCTGAATCAGAGCAGTCGAAACAAAAGCAAATACAGCAGTCAGAAGTGAAGAAAGTGAAAGAAACTGAAGAGAAGAAATCGATGGAAAAATCAGCTGCAAAACTAGGAGTTTCTACTGAAGGGAAAACAAAAGAAGAGATTACGAAAGAAGTAGATACCGCTAGGCTTGAGCAGCGCCATGATTTATTAATTGAGCATGCTAAGCAACTTGGAATTGATACAGAAGGAAAAAAAGATGAAGAGATTATTTTAGAAATTGGAAAGATACAACATGGAAAGTAGAACAACTTATCGTAGGATAAGTTGTTCTTTTTTAAGAACTATTTGATTTAAAAATAATTGACAGTCATTTGGTTTTAATGTTAACTATATTTATGAACAAGTTAACATTAGGGGTGACAATTGTGGCTGTTAATAGTAACACGAGTGAAAAATCGTCTTATACATATGAAGAATTATCGAAGAAGAATAAAGATTACGTATGGCACCCATTTACACAAATGAAAGATTATTTAGAAGAAGATCCTGTCATTATTGAACGTGGAGAGGGAAGAAAGCTATACGACGTAAATGGAAATGAATATTGGGACGGTGTTTCGTCTATTTGGTTAAATGTTCATGGGCATCAAGTACCGGAACTAGATGAGGCAATTCGTGAGCAATTAAATAAAATTGCTCATTCTACTATGTTAGGACTTGCTAACGTTCCATCTATTTTATTAGCAGAAAAAATAATTGATGTTGCACCAGAAGGCTTGAAGAAAGTATTTTATTCAGACTCTGGTTCTACCGCTGTTGAAATTGCAATTAAGATGGCTTTTCAATATTGGCAGCATAAAGGAAAACCGAGAAAACAAAGATTTGTTACATTAAAAGAAGCATATCACGGTGATACAATAGGTGCTGTTTCAGTAGGAGCAATAGACTTGTTTCACCAAGTGTATAGTTCACTATTATTTGAGGCAATTAAAATGCCGTATCCATATACATATCGTTCTCCTTATGGAGATAATAAGGAACAAATTGTAAAGAAACATTTAGAAGAAATGGAAGAATTGCTGCAAGAAAAACATGAAGAAGTAGCAGCTATCATTGTGGAGCCATTAATGCAAGGTGCTGGTGGGATGATTACAATGCCAAAAGGATACTTAAAAGGGCTTCGCGATTTATGTACAAAATACAATGTATTATTTATTACAGATGAGGTAGCGACTGGATTTGGGCGTACTGGGAAAATGTTTGCATGTGAACACGAGGATGTGACGCCAGACATTTTAACTGCGGGAAAAGGCTTAACAGGTGGTTATTTACCGGTGGCAATTACGGTAACGACAGATGAAATTTACAATGCCTTTTTAGGAGACTATGAAGAACAAAAAACATTTTTCCATGGTCATAGTTATACAGGGAATCCGTTAGGTTGTGCCGTAGCAATTGCAAATTTAGAACTATATGAAAAAACTAATTTAATAGAAGAGGTTGCGCATAAAACAGAATATGTAGCAACACAATTAGAAGCCCTTAATGAATATAAGCACGTAGGAGATATTCGTCAATGCGGGCTAATGGTTGGTATTGAACTTGTGAAAAATAAGGAAACGAAAGAATCGTTTGAATGGACAGAAAGAGTCGGTGTTCAAGTGTGTAAACGCTCAAGAGAGTTAGGCATGATTTTACGCCCGCTTGGTAACACCATTGTATTTATGCCTCCTCTTGCGTCTACAATGGCTGAAATCGATGAGATGTTACGCATTTTATATAAAGCAATCTCGGATATTACGGAGGAAGAGTAATGAGTGGTTTCTTTATAACAGCAACGGATACAGAAGTTGGAAAAACGGTAGTGACAGGAGCATTGGCAGGTATATTTCGAGAGCGTGGATATAATGTTGGTGTATATAAACCGTTGCAAAGTGGACATGTTGCATCAAATCCTGAGGGAGATGCAGCAAGATTAAAAGCAATATCGGGTGTGCCGACAAAAGAAAATAAAATTTGTCCGTATTCCATTGAAGAAGCACTTGCTCCGAGACTTGCTATGAAAAGAGCTGGAAGGACAGTAACGTTAAAAGAAATTACTGATCACTATAATGAACTACTAAAAGAGTTTAATAGCCTATTTGTAGAAGGGGCTGGTGGGCTTGCAGTCCCATATACAGAAGATGCTTTAGTAATCGATTTTGCAAAAGAATTACAGCTTCCTCTTATTGTAGTAGCGCGTCCTACACTAGGAACAGTGAATCATACTGTCTTAACGATTTCTTATGCAAGGGCACATGGCTTAACAGTAGCAGGTGTCATTTTGTCTGGTTGTAAAGAATGTGAAAAAGAAAGAGTACAAGAAAACAAAGAAATGATTGAAGAGTTGATCGGGGTACCGGTTTTAGGTTTATTACCATTCCTTGAAGGTGAATTTACTAGGGAAGAATTATTGGAATCGGCAAAAGAACATATTATGATTTCAAAATTAGAGGAGTCCATCCAAAATGAATCAAAAGTGGCGCGCGCATCTTCAATCTAAAATAGAACAATTAAGAGAGCAAGGACAGTATCGTAATTTGCATGTGACAGAGAAAGCGGAAGAGACATGGCTTATTCGAAATGAGAAAAGGATGCTAAATTTAGCGTCAAATAATTATTTAGGGTTAGCTGGAGATGAAAGGTTGAAAGAAGCTGCTATTGCTGGCACAAGAAAATATGGAACTGGAGCGACAGCATCTCGTCTCGTTGTAGGAAATTATCGACTGTATGAAGAGGTTGAGAGAAGTATATGCAACTGGAAAGGTACTGAAAGAGCGTTAATCGTAAATAGTGGGTATACAGCAAATGTAGGTGTACTCTCTTCTTTAGCTGGTCGTCACGATATTGTTTTTAGTGATAAATTAAATCACGCAAGTATTGTTGATGGAATTATATTAAGCGGTGCAGAACATAAAAGGTATCGTCATAATGATTTGGATCATTTAGAGAAGATGTTGAAAGTAGCGTCACCTGAAAAGAGGAAATTAATCGTAACTGATACTGTTTTTAGTATGGATGGTGATACTGCATATTTGAGAGATTTAGTGAAGCTGAAAGAGAAATACGGGGCAATCATTATAGTTGATGAAGCACATGCGAGTGGAATATATGGAATCGGTGGAGCTGGATTATCTCATATAGAAAAAGATCTTGCTCAAAAAATCGATATACATATGGGGACGTTTAGCAAGGCTTTAGGGTGTTATGGTGCGTATTTAACAGGTGATGCAATTTATATAGAGTACTTACAAAATATGATGAGAAGCTTTGTTTTTACTACAGCTTTACCACCAGGAGCATTAGGAGCAGTGCAAAAAGCAATTGAGATTGTAAAAGAAGATAACGAAAGAAGAGAGAACCTTATAGCGAATGGTGCATATTTCAGGACGCATTTACAAGAAGCTGGTTTTGACATTGGGAATAGCTCAACTCATATTGTACCAATTGTAGTCGGTTCAAATGAAAATGCTTTACGGTTTAGTGAAAAATTACAAGAGATAGGTATCGCAGCTATTGCAATTCGTCCGCCAACTGTTCCGATTGGTAGTTCCCGAATTCGCTTTGCTGTTACGTCACAACATACAATGGCGGATTTAAAATGGGCCATTCAGCATATTATACGCATCGGTAAAGAAGAGGGGTTTTTAGTATGAAAGAGCTAAAGGTTATTTTTATTCCTGGGTGGGGAATGGAAGAAGATGTTTGGACTTTTGTACTTCCGTATTTTAAAGACTATCCTGTTCAATGTTTAGATTGGCGTAATGTGAAAGAACAAAGTGAATTTGCGGGACGAATAATAGAGGTAGCACGTGATGAAAATGTAATTTTAGTTGGATGGTCATTAGGAGCATTAGCGGCAATTCAAGCTTATAAAAAGATTAAGGCGAAAGGTATTGTACTAATTGGTGGTACTGCTAAATTTACAAATACGAGCGACTATACAAGCGGATGGAATTCTTTGCATGTAGAACGTATGAAAAAGAATTTAACGAGAAAGAAAGAAGATACTTTGAATCGTTTCTATGAAAATATATTTACAAAAAATGAGCTGAAGGAGAATACGAGTTTTAAAGAGATTGCGCTGAATTTTAAAGGGGACTCGATTCAGTCTTTACAATTAGGCTTAGATTATTTAATAGAAACAGATATGAGAAACGAATTAACAGATATCAAAGTCCCGTTGTTACTTCTTCATGGAGAACAGGATGTGATATGTCCATTATCCGCAGTTCATAATATGACGGAGAATACGAATGCTACGCTAAAAGTAGTAAGCGGGGCTGGTCATGCATTATGTGTAACGAATTTCGAATATTGCGCGAATGAGATAATCCAATTTGTAGAGGGGATACGACATGATCAACAAAACGTTACTACAAAAACGGTTTAATGGGGCAGCCGTATCTTACGATCAATATGCAAATGTACAAAAAAAGATGGCACATTCGTTACTTTCTATATTGAAGCGGCGATATAGTGAAACATCATCAATACGTATTTTAGAACTTGGATGCGGGACAGGTTATGTCACAGAGCAATTATCAAAGTTATTTCCAAAAGCACAAATTACAGCCGTTGATTTTGCTGAAAGTATGATTACGATTGCAAAAACTAGACAAAATACCGAAAATGTGACGTTTCATTGTGAGGATATTGAACGATTACGATTAGAAGAATCATATGATGTTATTATTTCGAATGCCACATTTCAATGGCTTAACAATGTAAAACAAGTGATAAGAAATTTATTTCATCATTTGTCTACAGATGGGATAGTACTCTTTTCCACCTTTGGACAAGAAACTTTTCAAGAGCTCCATGCTTCGTTTCAGCGAGCGAAAGAGGAAAAAAACATTCAAAATGAAACTTTGATTGGTCAACGTTTTTATTCGAAAGATCAGTTGCTTCATATATGCAAGATAGAAACAGGGGATGTGCATGTTTCTGAAACATGCTACATAGAAAGATTTGCAGAAGTTAGGGAATTCCTACATTCTATTCGAAAAGTAGGAGCGACCAATAGTAATGAAGAGTCTTATTGTCAAAGCCCTTCACTCTTTCGTACGATGCTTCGTATATACGAAAGAGACTTCACGGAAAAAGAAGGGATAGTAGCAACATATCATGCTTTATTTACGTATATAACAAAAGAGGGGAAGAGATGAAATGAAACAAGTACAAACAAAAAGGGATTGGAAAAAACTTGCATACGACGTAGTAGAAGAGAAAATGATTACGAAAGAAGATGCAATTGCAATATTAGAAGCTGATGATGCAGAGGTTTTAGAAATTATGAATGCAGCTTACATCATTCGCCATCATCATTTTGGTAAGAAAGTAAAGTTGAACATGATTATAAATACGAAATCTGGATTATGTCCTGAAGATTGCGGGTATTGTTCACAGTCTATTATTTCAGAGGCACCGATTGATAAGTATGCATGGTTAACACAAGAGAAAATTGTTGAAGGAGCGCACGAAGCAATTCGTCGTAAAGCAGGTACATATTGTATTGTTGCATCTGGTCGTCGTCCGACGGATAAAGAAGTAAATCACGTTATTGGAGCAGTGAAGGAAATTCGTGAAACGACAGATTTGAAAATTTGCTGTTGTTTAGGATTTTTAAATGAAGATCAAGCAGGTCAGTTAGCAGAAGCTGGTGTGCATCGTTATAACCACAATTTAAATACACATGCCAACAATTATGATAGCATTTGTTCAACGCATACGTATGACGATCGTGTTGATACAGTCCAAAAAGCGAAGCAAGCCGGTATTTCTCCATGCTCTGGAGCAATTTTCGGAATGGGAGAAACGATTGAACAGCGCGCTGAAATTGCCTTTGAATTACAACGTTTAGATGCGGATTCTATTCCGTGTAATTTCCTTGTTGCTGTAAAGGGTACTCCGCTTGAAGGACAAAAAGAATTAACACCTGTAGAATGTTTAAAAGTGCTGGCGATGATGCGTTTTGTAAATCCAACAAAAGAAATTCGTATTTCAGGCGGTCGAGAACTTAATTTACGTTCTGTACAGCCACTTGGTTTATTTGCAGCAAACTCTATCTTTGTCGGGGACTATTTAACAACAGCTGGACAAGAGCCGACTGCGGACTGGGGTATGATTGAAGATTTAGGATTTGAGATTGAAGAATGTGCGCTATAAGATAGATGAAAAGCAAACTCTTTAAAGGGTTTGCTTTTTTTTGTAAATAAAATGTAATAAAAGTCCATTAACGCTTGATAGTAGTCACTTTTGGACGAGAAAAATAATTTTGTGGACGAATTTTCCAAGCTCTAATTGTACATAGTAAAAATGTAATTTATATCGGGTTGGAGGATTTTACATGTACAAATACATATTAGCCATTATGACTTGTCTGATTTTAATAAAAGCGATAAGTGCTGATCCAGTTAAGGCGGCTGAAAATCCTGAACAAAAAGAAATGCAACAAAGAATTGAACAGCATTTTCGAACGAAAGCTGAACATTTTGGACTTGAAACAGAAGGAAAGGATTTAAAAGAAGTGAGGAAGGAAATTTCTATTATAGAAGAAGCGAAAAAGAGAGAAAATGTGTGGAGAACAGCACAAACTCTTCGTATAAAAACAGAAGGAAAAACGATGGATGAATTAATAGAAGATGTACGAAAAAAGGTGAGAAAATAAAAAAAAGAGGCCGCAGCCTCTTTTTTTAAGCCCATTGTTTTGATAAATGAGCCATTTCAATCGCAGCAACTGCTGATTCATAGCCTTTATTGCCAGCTTTTGTACCTGCACGTTCAATCGCTTGTTCAATTGTTTCTGTCGTTAATACACCGAAAATAACTGGAATATCCGTTTGTAGTGATAAAGATGCAACACCTTTTGCTACTTCATTACAAACGTAATCGTAATGCGTTGTAGCACCGCGAATTACTGTACCTAATGTAATAACAGCATCATATTTTCCATTATTTGCCATTTTTTTAGCGATTAAAGGAATTTCAAATGCACCAGGAACCCATGCAACATCAATATCATTCTCTTCTACACCGTGACGCTTTAATCCATCTAAAGCTCCGCCAAGTAACTTACTTGTAATAAACTCATTAAAACGTCCAACAACAACCCCAACTTTTAATCCTGTACCAACTAAATGACCTTCGAATACCATAATGTATCTCTCCCTTAATTATAAGTTTAGTAAATGTCCTAATTTGTTTACTTTCGTTTGTAAATACGTTTTATTTTCTTCTTTTGCTGGCATTTGCAACGGTACACGCTCGGTTACTTCTAAATCGTAACCTTGTAAGCCAGCAATTTTTCGTGGATTATTCGTTAATAATCGTAAACTTTGTAAACCTAAATCCTTTAAAATTTGAGCACCAATACCGTAATCACGAAGATCAGCTGGGAACCCAAGTTTTTCATTTGCTTCTACAGTATCGAACCCTTCTTCTTGTAACTTATAAGCGCGAAGCTTATTAAGAAGGCCAATGCCGCGTCCCTCTTGTCTCATATAGAGAAGAACACCTTTTCCTTCACGCTCAATTTGAGCAAGTGCAGCATGTAGTTGTGGTCCGCAATCACAGCGGCACGAACCAAATACATCTCCTGTCAAGCATTCTGAATGAACGCGTACAAGTACAGGTTCGCCTGTTGAAACATCACCTTTTACGAGCGCGATATGTTCTTTCATATCTAATGAGTTAGAATAGCCAATTGCATGAAAAGTACCGAAATCTGTAGGTAATGTAATTTCCACTTCTCTCGTCACAAGTGTTTCGTGATGGCGGCGATAAGCAATTAAATCTTCAATTGTAATCATTTTTATATCAAATTGTTTTGCACACTGTATTAAATCAGGTACACGTGCCATCGTCCCATCTTCATTTATAATCTCGCAAATGACGCCGGCTGGCTCAGCTCCGCAAAGTTTTGCTAAATCAACAGCAGCTTCTGTATGACCTGCGCGGCGAAGGACGCCACCTTCTTTCGCAATTAATGGAAAGATATGTCCAGGGCGGTTAAAATCAGTTCCTTTAGATGCGGGATTTAATAATTCCTGTATTGTTGTAGCACGCTCATGAGCACTAATGCCTGTTGTTGTAGAAACGTGATCGATGCTTACTGTAAAAGCAGTATGATGCGAATCGGTATTATGAGAAACCATTGGTTCTAACTGTAGACGTTCTGCGTATTGCTCCGTAATCGGTACGCAAACGAGACCACGACCATGTGTAATCATAAAATTAATCGTTTCTGGTGTAATGTACTCTGCTAAAGCAATAAAATCGCCTTCATTTTCTCGGTTTTCATCATCACATACGATAACGACTTTTCCTTGTTTTAAATCTTCTAGAGCTTCTTCAATACGATGAAACATTGTGCTTCCCCCTTATAGAAATCCGTTTTCTTGTAAAAAGCTTTCGGTCATTGAATCTGTTCCTTTTGCGGGCTTTGAAATAAAGCGTTCAATATATTTTCCAATCATGTCACACTCAATGTTTACGATGTCCCCGGCTTTTTTTTCTCCGATTATAGACTCGCTTACTGTGTGGGGGATGAGTGAAATTGTAATTGAAGATTCGTCTATATCAAATATTGTTAAACTAGTGCCATCAATAGCAACGGATCCTTTATGCAAACAATAGCGTAGTAATTCATCAGAAATTGCTATTTTGTAATAGATGGCATTGTAATGTTGTTTTTTAGTTAAAATCGTACCGATGCCATCGATATGTCCGGTGACGAAATGTCCTCCGAATCGTCCGTTCGCAGCCATTGCCCGTTCTAAATTCACTTTGGTACTTGGCTTTAGCATACGAAGTGATGTTGCATTCATTGTTTCAGGCATTGCATCAACAGTGAATGAAGTAGTCGTAAAAGTAGTTACTGTTAAGCAGATGCCGTTAACCGCGATACTATCACCTAGCTTAACATCCGATAAAATTTGATTTGCGCTAATAGTTAGCTTCATTGCTTCACCACTTTGAGTCATGCTTGATATCGTTCCTAACTCTTCTACAATTCCTGTAAACATTCCGTCACCTCGCTTTTTAAGGTTGCAACAATTTTTATATCATTACCAATTTGTTTCATCTCTTGAATTGTTAAGGAAAGTGCATCTTGTAACTTCGAAAAACCAGCTCCGCCAAATAAAGTGGGTGCATCTTTTCCGCCAATTAATTTCGGGCTTATATAGGTCACAATTTCATTAAAACTATTTGTTTTTAAGAAGTTTGCATGTACTGTTTGACCACCTTCAACGAACAGAGAAAGAATTTGTTTCTCTCCGAGTAGGGATAGGACATCTTGTATTTCACTTTGCTTCGTTTTCATTTGGAATACAGCTATATTGTTACATTCATAAGACGCTATTTTCTCTTTATTTACATCCTTACCGACAATAATCCATGTCGGAGCTAAGCCATCTGTTATGACATGAGAAGATGGCGGCGTTCGTAAGTGGGTATCTAAAATAACGCGTATAGGATGTTTACCTCCGTTTAGAATTCGTGTTGTTAAGTGTGGATTATCAGTTATAACTGTATTCACACCGACAAGGATAGCGTCATGCATATGACGATATTGATGAACATCAGCTCGCGCTTCTTCACTTGTAATCCACTTACTTTCCCCCGTTACAGTCGCTGTTTTTCCATCTAAGCTCATTGCTGTTTTTATTGTTACAAATGGACGTTTCGTTTTCATATAGTGAAAAAAGTATCGATTTAATAAAGTTGCTTCCGCTTCAAGAACACCAGTAGTCACCTTGATTCCAGCTTCTTCTAATCTCCTTTTTCCATTACCAGAAACGAGTGGATTGCAATCAAGGGTGGCGATTACAACACGCTGGACTCCCTTTTCAATGAGTAATTCACAGCAAGGCGGTGTTTTTCCAAAATGGCTACACGGTTCAAGTGTTACATAAACGGTAGCGCCTTTTGCTCTTTCTCCAGCCATGTGAAGAGCATGAACTTCAGCATGTTCTTCACCGGCACGCATATGGGCACCCATTCCGACAATGTTGCCATCTTTTACAACGACAGCACCAACCATAGGATTTGGACTTGTCTGTCCCGATGTTCCTTGTGCTAATTGCAAGGCAATCCTCATATATTCTTGATCTGTCATTCTCGTCACCTCTCCTGAAAAAATCAAAAAACCCCAAGGATATAGAATCCTTGGGGTTTGGGAGACGTGATTTCTAGAAATATAGTTCGAATACGAAAGTATAGGAAAGAAACCTAACGATGATTGATATTTTGGTATAAGAAAAAAACCTAGCAAAATATCGAGTTTTTCAAACGCTAGTCGTATCTTTTTATTTCAGTATAGAAACATAAGTATACAAAATAAAACATATATAAAGAGTCAAAATGAACCTTTAAAAATATGCATACTGAAATAAAAGTGTATTCGCTATATATAATTACTAGAAAACATATCCTTCTCCCATCCAGACTATACTGTCGGCCCTAGAGTTTCACTAGATCCACCGTTTTCGCGTTGAAAACGGGTCACGGACTTAGAAGCTTTCGCTTCATCACCGCCGGTTGGGAATTTCACCCGACCCCGAAGGATGTTGTTTGCTCACATTATAGCACAAAAAAGAAAAAAGCATAGTAAAAAATGTTCGAATGTGAAGAATTGTGTGAAAATATATGCCGATTTGAATGGGGACGAAAGTAATAGAAATGTTGAAAGGGGAAGGGCTGTATAGGCTTTGATCAAAAGAAAAAACATGCACAAATAAATGTGCATGCTCTTTAAATATTTATTCTGCCTCTGGTGCTCTAACAACAGACTCGAATTTTCCTTTATGCGAAGCATCGCAATAAGGCATGTTTTGTGATAAACCACAACGACATAAAGAAAATGCCGGTTTTGCTGGGAATACATTCCCTTGTGAGTCAACTAATTCCACGTCCCCTGTAACGCGAAAAGAGCCATTATCATTTACTTTAATTTGTACTTTTGCCAACGTTATCCCTCCTTTCCAAACGCTTACTCTCATCATATAATTAGGGAGAGTACTTGACAATATAAAAAGAGCACTTTGTTTGAGAGAGAAGAGAGTGTTATAATAGTTTTTATAACTGACTAGAGTAAGGTGACGAAAGATGGATAAAAAATTACAAACACTACAAAATATTGCAAATGAGCGCACATGGGCATCATTTTTGAATGATAATCATCCATATAGTTTACTTCATTGGTCAATCGCAGGTGTAGGACAAGAACCGAAAGATGTTTGGTTACTTCAAGATGAGGTGACTTTTCAAACGACGGAATTCCCAACGCTAGACGAGGCAGTAAAGTGGATTTCTGAAAATATGGAACAAGTTACAGACGTTTTAGCGCAGTAAAAAAACAGGCTTATGCAAGCCTGTTTTTTGTTTCTTTTACATATGTGTTTAAAAATTGATCGATGGCATCTTCGTACTCTTCTTTATTTTCATTATAAGAGCAAGCGTGTGCACCATGTTCTGCAATATAAAGCTGTTTATTATTTTCTTTCGCTTCATAAAGTGATTTCGTCATATCAGATAAAATATAGTCATCGTCTTTACTATGAATAAAGAGAACAGGATTGTTAATGTTTTTTATACAATCAATTGGTGAAACTTCACGAATTGTATAGCCATCACGAACTTTTAAAAAGGCATTTGCTAAAGGTAATAAAGGCCATTTTGGCAAATGAAACTCAACTTTCAAACGATGCTGTAACTGTCCATAAAAATCAGAGAAAGGACAATCAGCAATATAAAAATCAGCACCATCTTCAACAAGTCCTGCATATTGAAGAAGAGTTGCAGCACCCATAGATTCACCATGAATTCCGAGTGTAATATTCGTTCCGAAACGATCTTTTAGCCAGTCAACTACTGACTTTAAATCATGTTTTTCATAATAGCCATAACTTGTTGTTTTACCACCGGTTTTACCATGACGGCGATGATCATAAATAAATACGTTATATCCTCTATTTAAAAATAAGTTTGCATATTTAACGGAATTGATTTTATTTACGGTCACACCGTGGCAAAAAATCATAAATTTATTGGAATGACCAGCTGGCATGTAATATCCGTGAAGTTCGTATCCGAATTGAGAAGGGATGTGAACCTCTTCTTTTTGAATAGCCTTAAAATCGTCTAAATGAAAATGCTTTTTCGTTTCGCGTTCTAAAACTTCTTCCTCTGTTTTTTTCTTCAAGTACATAACTTTATTTGTAAAGAAAATCCCAATCGCAGTTAGTGCACCTAGTATAGTAAACAATGCTGTAAAAAAACGTTTCATACTTTACCTCATCCTCCAAATACCTCTACATATGATACACTAACATTGTATCACAATGATGTGAAAAGGGGAGAAATCGTATATGGTTCATATACAAAAAATCACACTAGAAATGAAAGAAGCAATTCAGGATTTTATGTGTGAAAACTGGAGAAGCTCAATGATGGTCTCGCGAGGCAGAGTACATCAATTAGAAGAATTACCTGGTTTTGTTGCACTTAGAAATAACAGAATAGTGGGAATTATAACGTGTGAAGTGATAGAAAACATGTGTGAAATTGTATCGTTAAATAGTTTTGAGGAAGGAAAGGGGATTGGTACAAAACTGGTGGATTGTGTGTTGCAAGTGGCAAAAGAGAACGAATGTAAAAAAGTGTGGCTCATCACGACGAATGATAATATGAACGCACTTCGTTTTTATCAGAAACGTAACTTCATGATGACGAACTTGTATATTGATGCGGTAAAGGAAGCACGAAAAATAAAGAAAGAAATCCCGTTTATTGGTTATGATAATATCGCGATTTCACATGAAATTCAGCTGGAGTATATTTTATCCCGCATTTGAGGGCAGTAAAACTCCCACTGATTAAAGTTTCACTTTATGAGTAGAGTGGAAGTTGTGTAACAATTTTCAGAAATATAAAACAATAACCTTGACGAATGTTATATTTTGGTTTAGTTTAAAATTGTAATCTATTACCATATTAAGGGGTGACGATGTGGCAACTATACGTGATGTTGCAAAATTGGCCGGTGTTTCAGTCGCAACCGTTTCAAGAGTCATTAACGAAAAAGGATATGTCCATGAAGATACGGTGAAACAAGTAAAAAAAGCAATTGAAGAATTACATTATAGACCGAATGCTACAGCAAAGCCTTTATTTAAACAGCCTTCAACGATGATTGCATTACTTGTAGATAATTTGCATAATCCATCATACATCACTTTGCTCCGTTTCGTTGAGGAAATAGCATATAAAGAAGGGTATCAAGTAATAGTTTGTAATATAGAAAATAAGAATAGATACATAGATATGTTGGAGCAAAATAACATTGCAGGCGTTATAATGACGAAATCTGTTTTTCGAAGTATAGGAGAGATCTCACTTCCTTTCGCTGTGCTTGAAGGACGGCAATCTCTTATGAGCTATTATGAAAGCGGACAGAAAGCTGTTTCTTTATTAAAAGAGAAAGGCTGCCAGTTTCTTGCTTATATCGGTGAGGGAGTAGAGAGTGAAGAAATGGAAGAGCATGTGGCAGGATTTCTAGATACTGCTTGGAAAGAAGGACTTTCTTATCGAGAGGAAATTGTCCAAGGGTATACGAATCAACAGTTTCTTGAATTGTTACAAAAGCATCCATACATAGATGGGGTTGTAGCTTCAAGTGATAAGGTCGCTATTGAGCTAATCAGGGCGGCGAAAACTCTTAATATTCATATACCAGGTAAGTTGCAAATCATTGGATTTAACGGGAGTGTAGAGGGTGAATGGATAAGTCCATCATTAACGACGATTGGAAGTTATATCGAAGAAAATGGGGAAATAGCTTTTCAGCAGTTAATAGGAAAAATAAAGAAGAAACAAGTGGAACAAGAAGAAGTGGAAACAGAATTTAGATGTATTGAGAGAGAAACAACAAAGTAAAAGGTGCGTTTTTAAAACGCACCTTTTATAGTGTAATTGCGGCAATAAAGCCGAATATAAGTAACGGTATATTATAGTGTAGAAATGTTGGAACACATGTATCCCATATATGATGGTGCTGACCATCAGCATTTAAACCGGACGTTGGTCCAAGTGTACTATCAGATGCTGGAGAACCTGCATCACCAAGTGCACCAGCTGTACCGATAATTGCGATTGTAGCCATGGGACTAAATCCGAGCTGGACGCATAACGGTACGAAAATTGTTGTTAAGATTGGGATGGTTGAAAAGGAAGAACCAATTCCCATCGTAACGAGAAGTCCAATAACGAGCATAAGAAATGCAGCAAGCGGTTTATTATTTCCGATTATATGTGCACTCGTTTGCACAAGAGATTCAACATGTCCAGTTTTTCGAAGAACAGCGCCAAATCCAGCGGCAGAAATCATAACAAATCCAATAAAGGACATCATACGCATTCCGCTCGTTAAAATAGCATCGGCTTCTTTAAGAGGGAGACTACCGCTAACTGATAAGACGATAATACCTGCTAAAGCACCAAAAATCATTGATTCTGTTGCTAATTGCACAGTTAATGTAGCGAGTATTGATAATAAACCAAAAGTAATGCTTCTTTTCGTATAGGGAACGATTTCATTCTGTGCAGCATGAATTTGTTCTGTTTCATATGTACGTGGTTTTCGGTATGTAATGAAAACTGCTACACATAATCCGATAATCATACCGATTGCTGGAATAGTCATCGCTTTTGGAATAAGTGCGACATCAAATGTAAGACCGCTTTGCGCAGCATTTGTTTGTAATACGTCATGATAAATTTTTCCGAATCCTGCTGGGACCCACATGTAAGGGGTAATTAATCCAAATGTAATAAGACATGTTACAAGCCTACGATCCACCCTCAGCTCATTTAATACTTTCAAAAGTGCTGGAATTAAGATTGGGATGAAGGCGATATGAACAGGGATAATATTTTGTGAGAAACAAGCCATTGTTAAAATGATAAATAATATAAGTATTTTAGAATAGACTTGTTTTTTCGTGTCTTGTTCGTTGCCGATCCATTTTAAAGCTGATTGGATCATTGCATCAGGAAGTCCTGTTTTTGAAAGGGAAATAGCAAATCCACCGAGCATTGCGTAGCTTAATGCGATAGGAGCACTGTTCCCAAGACCGGCTGTAAAAGTACTAATTGTTTCTGAAATACCGAGTCCGCCGATAAGTCCGCCTGTTAAAGCTCCAACGATAATGGCGACAATGACTTGGACACGTAACAAACTAAGCAGTAGCATGACTGCTACTGCGATGAGTACAGCGTTCATAATAAATGTAATCTCCCTAATTTTTATTCTGTTAAGGCAAGAAAATGTTTGCAGTGACATATACTTGCGACATATCATTATAAAATGTTTTCTATGAAATGTAAAAGAGCCTTTCGTTATGTATGTTGAAAAGATAGTTCTTGTTTAATTGATTGTAAAGATTTGGCGAATAGTTCAGGTTCTTCTAAATCTGGAGAATGTGCCGAGTTTGGAAACCAAACCATCTTTTTAATAGGAGCTTGAATGATATCGCAATATTGTTGAACGAGTGCATAAGGAGTTTGATAATCATAGCGACCAGAACAAAAATAAACAGGAACAGATAAACTTGAAATAGACGAAAAGAAATCGATTGTTAGCATCTCTTCCCATAAAACTCCGGATTTTAAATTTCCTGCGAGAAATTTGAACCAGTCTAATAGCGTATATTCAGGAGAAAAGAAACCTTTTCGTATGAAAGAAAAGGAAGATCCGTTTTGTATTGCTCCGCCAAATGTACCAAGCCACTTTCTTTGAATAATGAGACGTCTCGTATCTAAAAAGGGTGGTTTCCCTAACTTTAAAAGAGAAGCTAATGCCTTTTTATGGTCATGTTTTTTTGCAGAGCTAATTAAATGTCGGTATAGTAATTCTTCGTTTTGCTTCATATGTACGATTTGACCGATGCCGATGTATGCTTCTATATATTTGGGATATTGACTAGCGATTTGCAGTCCGATAATACTCCCCCAAGAATGCCCCGCGAGAAACAATTTCTGTTTTTTAAAGCGTCTAAGAAGATAGTGAATGACTTCTTTTGCATCTGAAATAAATTGATCAATCGTAAAATTTGTTTGGATATCTCGCCATAAAAAGGATTTACCTGCCCCACGTTGATCCCAATTAATAACGATAAAGTGCTTTTCTAACTCTTTTTGAAAATGACGAATAAAGCCGATTTGTGCCATACCAGGTCCACCGTGACAGCATAATAAAATAGGCTGTTCCACGTTTTGTCCGCGTATAAGGAGAGATTGTTTCCGGTCATTAATCATAACGCTTTCTATCGTAGCGATACTGTTAGGGATTAATTGCTTCTTTTCGTTATAAAACTGTGGTGTATAGCTACGAAAAAGCATATGTAAACCTCCTTTTCTTAAATGGTATGAATCGCACAGGCTCTTTCTTTTGCATATACTACTAGAAAATCATTGTATCATAACATACTGGTTTGATTTCAAGTTTAGGCGATTAAGAGAGGAGGGAGAATGTGACGATTGGAGAAATTATTGATTCTTTAAATAGACGCGAATCAATCGCTATTATAGCGAAACGGCTTGAAATGAGCCCATATACATTATCAAAGAAGTTAAGGGTGATTGGATATGAATATGATGGAGAGCAGAAAAAACGTATCTTTATAGGTGATGGTGAAGAGCCACGTCATTTGCAAATCCAAGAAGCTACTGCCCTTCAATATGCAAAAACAGACTATCAATTACTAATTTATGAACAATTACAAAGCATTTATGAATTGCTAAGAAAAAGAGAAGAAATAAGTGTTCAAATTATAAGTAAGAGCACAGAGAAAAAGAAACGAACCTTTTCGATTAATATAGAAGTATTAGCAAGACTAGATGTTATATCGGAATCGAAAGGGATTCAAAAGTCTAAAATTGTAGAAGAAGCACTACATGAATTTTTGCAACGGTATGATGTTAATCATGAAACGTATCCAGAGAAATAAAAGAAAGGATACTATGTTCCATATAAGAGCGTGTATCCTTTTTGTCTTATTTCATTTCATTTTTTGTTTCGAAAAGTAATATAGGAACCAAACGGCATGATTTTGTTCATCAGCTGCTGCGCGCCGAAATGTTTCTTTCACTTGTTGATTTGTCGTTTCGTCTGCAATTTCTAAGTAAAAATCAACTGTTCGTTGCTCATCTTGTATAGCGAATTCTAATCCGTTCAAATAAAGAGTTGGACATTCTTCAGTGATTTGGGGCTGAGGGTTTTTACCGGTTAAAAGGGTGTAGATTTGTACAAATTGGTGAAAATGTTTTATTTCATCTTGCCGAATTTCAAGGATTTGATTTCGTTCATTTATGTCTGGAGCTAAATTAGCTAATTTAGCATAACAATGAATGGCGCTATATTCTCCATTAATTGCTTTCTCAATACTACGAATGAGTTTGTCATTTTGTCGATATAATGTATCGTCATTGTTTGGATAGAAATACATACAAACCCTCCTATTATAGTTTTCTATATACTACGAGGAAACAAGGGGCTATGTGCTTATCCTTTACTGCACTAGAAGAATGACAATACGTATGACTCTAAAAGAAGAAGCTCCTTGCATATAAAAAGGAGCTTCTTCTTTCGAGTGTCACGCACTAGTTTGAATAGTATTTAGTTGATTTTTTGAATACGTCCATCAATAATTGGCTGAATTGGTTCTTTCACTTGTTTTACATAATCGACTAATGCTTCAAAATCGTTTGGACCAGTTTCAGTATTTTTTCCATTTTTAAAGGATACAAATCCATCGCCGCCAGAAGCTAGGAAGGCATTTGCAACTACGCTATACGTTTTCGTGGAAACTAATTCTTCACCATTGGCTAAACGGATATTCGTAACCTTTTCACCATTTGGTTTAATTGCATCCCAAGTGTATTGGATACCTGAAATTTGGAGCATTCTCGTTGTTCCTTTTTGCCATTGTTGATTTAAAATTTCACGAATATCTTGACCTGTTAAATCCATTTTAATTAATTGATTTCCGAAAGGCTGAATACCATATAACTCGCCCCATGTAATATCTCCAGCGTCTAGATCATTGCGAATTCCACCAGGATTCATAAGAGCGATTTGTGTTTGCATTGTTTGGCGCTGTGCATCGGCAATTAAATTTCCAAGGGTAGATTCACCAGCATCGTTTTGTTTACGGTCGATAGGTGCTGTAGATTTTCCGACAACTTCATTTACAAGCGGTGCAATTTTTTCTTTATATTGATCTAACTTTTGTTTTACTTGTTTATCAGGTTCTACACCTTCATGATATGTTGTGATAACTTCAGCTTTTTTCTTCACAATATCTTTTGTTTTTCTATCAATTGTTACATCTACGTCCGAGAAAGCCATTCCGTAAGAGTTCGCCTGTACGATGAGTTTATTATTTACAGTACCATTTACGTACGTATGACTATGGCCGCCGAAAATAACATCAACTTCGGGATCTGTTTCATTTGCAATGCGCGTAAGGTCACCGTTTGTTACACCAGTGTCATCAGTTGTACCTCCAACGTGTGCAAGGACTACGATAGATTTAACACCGAGACGCTTTAATTGCTGAGTAGATTTATTAATAGCTTCTACTTCATCAGTAATTTGTACATTCTTTAGCATAGTTGGCATAACGACATTCGGTGTATCCGTTGTAACAACTCCGATGAATCCTACAGGAACTCCATCTACCATTTTTACAGTAAATGGTGGTAAAAATAAGCGGCCAGTTGATTTATTATAGAAGTTTGCAGCGACATAAGGGAAGTTTGCTCCTTTGAAATTCCCTGTTTTTTCATGATATCCACCATAAATAAGGCGTCGCATTTCATCAATGCCTTCATCAAATTCATGATTTCCAATTGTACCAACATCAAATTTTAAGTCATTTAAAAATTCAATAGTTGGTTCGTCCTGTAATAAAGCAGAAACTGGTGGGCTAGCTCCGGCAATATCTCCAGCATGTACAAGAAGTGTATTAGGGTTTTGTTTTTTGCGTTCTTTTAAATAAGTAGCTAAGTAATCAGCACCACCAGCTTCTTTATTGTTAATTTTTTTTACAGTATCTAGTTGTCCATGGAAATCATTAATACCAAGCATTTGTACGTCTATGTATCGGTTTTGTTCGGCAGGAGCCTGAGATGGAGGAGCGGCGAATACGCTTGAAAAAGTAATAGTGCTTAAAACAGCAACAGCAGGAATAATTTTTTTCCACATAATTAATTTCTCCTTTTTTTATAATCTGACATCATACGACATAATTTTAATAGATTACTAGGATTATATCTACCGTAAAATTTAGTTTTTTCGAAAAATTAACATATTTACAAAAAAAGAATAATAGAGAATCGGAGGGCATGTATCTTTTTTATTGTCGATTTCGCCGTGTATCCTCTATAATGGAGAAAAAAGTAAAAGGTGAATAGTATGAAGAAAAAGAAGCAAAGACAACCACAAAGACACTCTCAAATGAATCAACCAGAGAAAGAATCACTTACACTAGGAGATCAATTGAACGATTCGTTAATGCAACAATTAAAGAATAAGAAAAAAGAGTTGCAAGTGAGAGAAGAGAAAAAAGAGGTAGCAGAACAAGAAAGAAAGCGTAAGGAACAAAAAGAACGTGAAAAGAATAAATCATTTGAAGAACTGTTAAGTGAAAGTAGCCTTACTTGGAAAGACTTTAAATAATAAAAAGATGATCAGTGAAATGCCGCTGATCATTTTTTTGACGAGTTTGTAAGAAAAGGGGAGTTAGAATGAGGAAAATTGTAGTCGTTTCGTACGAAAATCATTGGAGCGAGAAATTTCAAATGGAGGCCGAAAGATTAAAATCGGCGATGCCAGAAACGGTAAAAATCCATCATATTGGAAGTACGTCAGTGCCAGGATTAGCAGCTAAACCTATTATTGATATGATCATGGAAGTAGAAAGTATTGACAGAGTAGATCATTGGAATGAACGATTTAAAGAGCTTGGTTACATCGTGAAAGGGGAAAATGGTATTTCAGGTCGTCGTTTTTTTATTCATGGAACTGAGGAGAAACGCTCGTATCATTTGCACGTATTTGAAAAAGGGAATCCTGAGATTACAAGGCATTTATCGTTTCGTGATTACATGATGGCTCATTGTGAAGAAGCAGAGGCGTATGCAACTTTAAAGAAAGAACTAGCGGAAAAATATACATATGATGGCACGATGTATACGGAAGGAAAAAATGAGTTTGTACGTAATGTAGATGAAAAGGCGAAAGAATGGATAGAAAATAACGTGAATGGCTGAGTTCACGTTGTTTTTTTAAATGTGTATAAAAGTATTATGTAAACTGTACGTATGTTTTGACTTTTTGGATGAATCTTGTTGAAATAAAGTGGTGGTTTATAAAAAATGTAACATTGAAAGGGAGAACGAGTGTGCATATTCCAACAACTACACTTCATAATGGTGTGAAAATGCCGATGATTGGTCTAGGCGTTTATAAAGCGAAAGAAGGCAACGAAGTTAAACAAGCAGTAAAAACAGCATTAGAATTTGGATACCGTTCGATTGATACAGCAACTGTATATGAAAATGAAAGCGGTGTCGGAGAAGCGGTTCGTGAATCTGGAATCTCGCGAGAAGACTTATTTATTACAACAAAAGTTTGGAACGACGATCAAGGGTACGAGGAGACGCTCGAGGCGTTTGAAAAAAGTTTAAAGAAATTACAAATGGACTATGTAGATTTATATTTAATCCATTGGCCGATAAGAGGGAAGTATGTTGATACGTACCGTGCTCTAGAAAAGCTATATGAAGAAGGTAAAGTGCGTGCCATTGGTGTTTCTAATTTTCATAAACATCATTTAGAACTGTTATTGCCAAATTGTAAAGTGAAGCCGATGGTAAACCAAGTTGAACTTCATCCAATGCTAGCGCAATTTGAATTGCGTGATTTCTGTCAAGGTGAGCAAATTCAAATGGAAGCATGGAGTCCTTTAATGAGAGGCGGCGAAGTATTCCAGCATCCAATTATTCAGGCTATTTCTAAAAAATATGAAAAGTCACCTGCACAAGTTATATTAAGGTGGGATATTCAAAGTGGGATTGTGACTATTCCTAAATCTGTTACGCCATCTCGTATTAAAGAGAACTTTACTATTTTTGATTTCTCATTAACTGAAGAAGAGATGGATCAAATTAATACGTTAAATCGTAATTTACATGTAGGAACGAATCCTGATAAATATGATACGTTATAAAAATGCTATTTGTACGGTTATAGAAAGTGGTGGGAAAGTTGCCCGAACGCTACAAATCAATTAATTTTAGTTCAAAATAATAGTCGTTTATTCTCGGTAGATAAACATAACGTTAAATTAGTTCATGAAACAACTTCTGATCCATATAAAGATCAATACAAAGAAGGTGTCTCCAAAAGGTCATTTTTAATAAGCTTTTGGGACACCTTCTTTTTTAACTTGATGGCTATGACCTGTACGGTAACGTTTTTTTAACGATGTAATGTATATGTATCAAATTTAACAATTTGCTGAAGTTGTGTATATTCTTCTTTTGTTAACGACGTTTGTTCCCCAGCATGTACATTTGCTTGCAACTGTTGAATAGAGCTTGCACCAGGTATAACAGATGCAACAGCTTTATTATGTAAGCAGTATTGAATGGCCGATCCAGTTAAAGATTTTTCTCCTATAATTTCTTTTACACCCGCGAGTGTTGTATGTAATTCATCATAAGAATAGGAGAGGTAATCTTTTTCCTTTACTCTTTCTATCTTGCTTGCATTGTTGTTAGTTAAAATGCCTTTCGCAAGTGGTCCGCGTGCGATGACACTAATTTGATGTTCATTAAGCAGTGGGAACCATTCTTCAGGACGACGATTTAAAAGGCTGTATTCCATTAATACACTAACGATATTTGAACGTTTTGCATACTCACGAATGACATTTGGACGTATAGAAGAGATACCATAATGACGAATAATACCTTCTTTTTTCAATTCTTCAAAGGCTTCAATTGTTTCATCTATAGCATCTGCAGTCGTCCCGCCATGCAGTTGATATAAATCAATATAATCTGTTTGAAGTCTACGTAAACTCTCTTTTACTTCGGCCTTTATATAAGCTTTAGAAGGATCCCAAGACCAGCCGTTTTTTTCTTCTGTCCATCGATTCCCAACCTTTGTTGTAAGAACAATTTGGTCACGTTTTCCTTTCAGAGCTTTTCCAACAAATTCTTCATTTAATCCATAATCGTATAAGTCCGCTGTATCAAAAAAGTTAATTCCTAAATCGATTGCTTCATCGATAATACGCATAGCTTCAGTCTCAGATGTACCGAGAGACATACAGCCAAATCCGATTTCCGTAACATATAAATCTGAGTTTCCTAATTGACGTTTTTTCATAGGTCAACCTCCTTATCTTTATTGTACGAAAGGGGAAGGAGGTTGACAAACGTTTACTTTTTATTTGCTGTAATCCACTCTTGTACAGTTGTATACTCTTTTCCATATTGTTTTAGCTTATGACGAATTTGCCATGCTTTGCCGACTAAAGTGACGCGATTTGGTAAAATGTAAACTTTCATTTCTATCACGCTCCTTTCAATGTGGTAAAATGTATGAAGAACGATTAGGAAATAGAACAGGGAGATGAAGTAGTATGAGTAATCTTGCAGAAAGAACAGTAAAAACTGAACCGATTTTTGATGGTAGAGTTATAAAAGTTCGTGTTGATGATGTAGTATTACCAAATGGAGAAATGAGTAAACGTGAAATCGTAAATCACCCTGGGGCAGTTGCTATTATTGCTATTACTGATGAGGGGAAAATTGTACTCGTTGAGCAGTATCGTAAAGCACTCGAAAAGGCAATTGTGGAAATTCCTGCTGGGAAGTTAGAACCTGGGGAAAAGCCAGAGGTAACAGCAGTTCGTGAATTAGAAGAAGAAACAGGATATGTATGTGAAAATATGGAGCTTATTACATCTTTCTATACATCACCTGGTTTTGCAGATGAGATTTTATATGTATATAAAGCGACAGGATTAAAACAAAAAGAAAATAAAGCAGCTTTAGATGAAGATGAATTTGTGGAATTAATGGAAGTGTCATTAGAAGAAGCGATTGATCTTATGAAAGACCTTCGCATACATGATGCTAAGACGATGTTTGCAGTACAATATTTACAATTACAAAAATAAACACTCGCCTAAGGCGAGTGTTTTTAGTTGATTTTTGCATATACACGTGCATCGCGTAAGCTGCCATCGGGTGCTAGGAAATCATTTTCCATTGTACCTTCTAAAATAAATTCTAGACGTTCTGCTAAGTTACATGCGTTTATATTTGTTGCATCAGTACGAATTTCAATTCTTCTAGCACCTAGTTTATCAAATGCAAATTGAATCGCACCTTTAATGGCTTCTGTCATATAGCCATGCTTTGTATAAGCGCTATGTAGCCAGAAGTGAAGTGAAAACTTTGGAATATCCCAGTTTTCAGGTTTGAGAGTAATAGCTCCGATGAATGTACCAGATACTTTATCGTATAAGTGGAAATCAAGTGTTTCACGAAGTAAAAACTGTCCGTGAGCTTCGCGAACAATTTCTTCAGCACGTTCTTCTGTTTCAGCTGTAATTGGCATCCATGGTAATAAGTCTTCTAGAGAAGCTTGGATTGCTTCATATACTTCTGTGCCATCACCTGGAAACGGCTTACGTACTTGCAAGCGCTCAGTTTGAAATAATGTTGGAAAATCTAATAATAATGGTTTCAAGAGAAATCCCTCCTATTCTCTACTTTTTAGTTTAGCAAAGTAGAGCGGAATTTCAATGTTAATTCGTCATACTTTTTTTCTTTCTTTCATACATTTTTAGTAAGAGTGTGAACGGAGGGAAGGAAAATGTGGCGAAAAACGTGGCAAGACCGTGTAATGTCTCACATACAGGAAAATTCTTCACTATATATATTTAATGCGGTTTTATTACTGATGGGAGTAATATTTGGAGCGATTCTTGTGAATAGTTTACAAATAAACCAAAAGCAAGATTTATCATTTTATTTACAGCGTTTTTTTGGACAAGTTTCTAAAGGAGAATTTGCTGTCGCGGGCGAAATGTTTCGAGAAAGTTACTTTTCGCAATTAAAATATATCGGCTTTATTTGGATTTTGGGGATTTCAATTATTGGGTTGCCACTCATTTTTATCTTACTATTTTTAAAAGGGGTAGTTGTTGGATTTACAGTAGGTTTTTTAGTAAGTCAGCACGGATGGAATGGACTATTATTAGCATTTGTATCTGTATTGCCACAAAATTTAATTATAATTCCTGTATTTCTCGTTATGACAACAATTGCTGCAAGCTTTTCCTTGAGAATGATTAGGCATCAATTTATCCGGAAAATAACTGAGCCACTATTGCCGTTATTAATTCGCTATACATGCTTTTTTCTCGTGATTGGAGCGGTATTAGCTATTGCTTCCAGTGTCGAAGCGTATGCATCACCAGTTTTAATGAAAGAAGTTGTGGAGGCTATTAATAAACAATAAATACTTTTTGAGAATAATTATCAATTTGTTTTTATTATTTTTCTTTTGACAGGAGCCCTTCTTCTGATATAATGGTGTAAGAGTGGCGAGGAGGGAGTAGTACCGAATGGAAGAAAGAATTGAACGAATTAAGAAGCAATTACATGCAGCGAGCTATAAATTGACACCACAACGTGAAGCAACAGTTCGTGTGCTGCTAGAAAATGAAGAAGATCATTTAAGCGCAGAAGATGTATACCTCCTTGTAAAAGAAAAGTCGCCAGAGATCGGATTAGCAACCGTTTATCGAACTTTAGAGTTATTGTCTGAGTTGAAAGTTGTCGATAAGATTAACTTTGGAGACGGTGTTTCGCGTTATGACTTACGCCAAGAAGGTGCACAGCGTTTCCATCATCATTTAATCTGTACACAATGCGGTGCTGTACAAGAAATACAAGAAGATTTACTTGGTGAAGTGGAGAATAAAGTGGAACGAGACTGGAGCTTTAAGGTGAAAGATCATCGTTTAACATTCCATGGGATTTGTAAAAATTGTCAAGAAAATGAAACGGATGAAAAATAACCTTTTCCTATTTAACTAGGAAAAGGTTTTTTATTTGAATAAGGTATAAATTGGTGAAAGCTTGGCATATGTTGTAATAACTTATATTTTGGAGGAATTTACAATGCGCCGAGCTTTAAAATTAACTTTTGATGGGATGAAAGTATTTTTATTATTTACAAGTTGTACGATTTTGTTTTATTTCGCTATACTATGGATAAATGAAGAATATGAAAGTTACCATCGTTATGAAAAGCCAAAAGAAGAGACTGTAGAAAAAGTATCAGGGAATGAGGAGCCGGAAAAGGATGCTTTCGTAAATAGAATGATGTTTTTCTATGAAAATGGGGAGTAGTGTAGATTGGAAGATCAATTAAAAGATTTTATTCATTATATGATTGTTGAAAAAGGTTTAGCGAAAAATACAGTTGTATCTTATGAACGCGATTTGAAAAGCTATGTGAAGTATTTGCAAAATGTAGAACAAACGAAGACGTTTCATGAAGTGACACGCTTGCATATTGTTAACTTTTTGCAGTATTTAAAAGAAAACGGAAAATCTTCAAAAACATTGGCGCGTCATATTGCATCGATTCGTTCATTTCATCAATTTTTACTTCGTGAACGAGCAGTGGAGCATGACCCATCGGTACATATTGAAACGCCACAAGGGGAACGGAAATTACCAAAAGTATTATCGATCGACGAAGTGGAAGCATTGCTTCAAACACCGAAAACGGCAAGTGCTTTTGGGATTCGTGATAAGGCAATGTTAGAGTTGTTGTATGCAACAGGACTTCGTGTTTCAGAATTAATTTCATTAAATTTAGAAGATGTACACTTAACGATGGGGTTTGTTCGCTGCATAGGGAAAGGGAATAAAGAAAGAATTATTCCATTAGGAAGCTTAGCGACAGAAGCGATTCAAAAGTATATTGAAAAAGGAAGAAGAGAATTGATGGGTAAAAAAGCAGTAGATGCACTCTTTTTAAACCATCATGGTAATCGATTATCGAGACAAGGATTTTGGAAAATTTTAAAACGATTAGCGAAAGAAGCAAATATTGAAAAAGAGCTTACACCGCATACGTTACGCCATTCTTTTGCTACACACTTATTAGAAAATGGGGCAGACTTGCGTGCTGTACAAGAAATGCTTGGACATGCAGATATTTCAACGACGCAAATTTATACGCACGTTTCAAAAACTAGATTAAAAGATGTATATAAACAGTTTCACCCGAGAGCATAGTCACTATACTCTTTTTTCATAGATTAAGAAGAACAAACCATTTCACAGAAACTTCACAAACATTTCGTACATTGTTTTCAGCAGAACACTGGAATATTACAATGTCTTTCCTCTATACTAAATAAAGTATGAAGGAGGAAATGATGATGAAAAAACTTATTATTACGTTATTTATCGCGATGCTAGCATTGGCTGGCTGTAATACAAACAAAGAAGAACCGAAAAAAGAACAGAAACTTGAAGCTGTAAAAGTAGCAGTTCAAACGAATCCGAAAGAAATTAAACCAGGTGAAAAAACAGAAGTACAAGCACTTGTTACACAAGGAAAAGAAAAAGTAACAGATGCTGATGATGTAAAGTTTGAAATTTGGAAAGCAGGCGACGAAAAGCACGAGATGTTAAATGCTAAGCATAAAGGAAAAGGTGTTTATGCTGTAGAAAAAACATTCGAAACGGATGGAGTATATCATGTTATTGCTCATACAAATGCACGTGAAATGCATGTTATGCCAGAAGTAAAAGTGGCTGTGGGAAATGCAAAAGTTGAAGATGCGAAAAAAGAAGAAGGTCATGGGGATCATAAAAGTGATACGATGATACACCTTATGGCTGGAGATATTAAAGCAAATGCTGAGTCAACAATGAAAGTTCATTTAAAACAAAAAGAAGAAGCGTTATCTGGTGCTGAAGTACAACTTGAGATTTGGAAAGACGGCGTTGAAAAACACGAATTTATTCCGGCGAAAGAGGGGAATAAAGGGGAGTATGAAAGTAAACATACTTTCAAAGAGAATGGTGCTTATAAAGTGAAAGTTCATGTAAGAAAAGGTGAACTACATGAACATAAAGAAGAAACAGTAGAAGTAAAATAAAAAGTAGCTCTTTAGAGCTGCTTTTTATTTTAGGAAAAAAGTCATGAAATGATTAGCACTTCTTTGCAGAATGGATTACAATAGAAGGGTAAAGAAAATGAAGAATTCTACGAAAATGTATTAAAAAGAAAGCGTAAACATGTTATGATATCAATATCAGATGTCTGACATCTGACTTGGAAAAACCTAGAAATGTTTTTGATTCGTTTGAAAGTAAAACGAAAAAGTTAGAGAATGATTTAAAGCAGTACTGTTTAATAATGAGGACGAAAGATAATTCCCATTGATAACAGTTTCACTTTATAGCGTTTTGAACATACTACAAGAAGTAGAACTGAACATATAGGAGGTTGCAGTTATGAATAAATATAAACGTATTTTCCTAGTCGTAATGGACTCTGTGGGAATCGGTGAAGCACCAGATGCTGAGCAGTTTGGTGATTTAGGTTCTGATACAATTGGTCATATCGCTGAACATATGAATGGATTACACATGCCAAACATGGTGAAATTAGGCCTTGGTAATATTCGTGAAATGAAAGGAATCTCTAAAGTAGAGAAACCGCTTGGATATTATACAAAAATGCAAGAGAAATCTACAGGTAAAGATACAATGACAGGTCACTGGGAAATCATGGGCCTTTACATTGATACACCATTCCAAGTATTCCCTGAAGGATTCCCGAAAGAATTACTTGATGAATTAGAAGAAAAAACAGGCCGTAAAATTATCGGTAATAAGCCAGCTTCTGGAACAGAAATTCTTGATGAGCTTGGTCAAGAGCAAATGGAAACAGGCTCTTTAATCGTTTACACTTCTGCTGATAGTGTATTACAAATTGCAGCACACGAAGAAGTAGTGCCACTTGATGAGTTATATAAAATTTGTAAAATTGCCCGTGAACTAACATTAGATGAGAAGTACATGGTAGGACGTGTTATCGCTCGTCCGTTCGTTGGAGAACCAGGGAAATTCACACGTACACCAAATCGTCATGACTATGCATTAAAACCATTTGGTCGCACAGTAATGAATGAATTAAAAGATAGTGACTACGATGTTATTGCTATCGGTAAAATTTCTGATATTTATGATGGCGAAGGGGTAACTGAATCACTTCGTACGAAATCAAATATGGATGGAATGGACAAGCTTGTAGATACATTAAATATGGACTTTACAGGTATTAGCTTCTTAAACTTAGTTGACTTTGATGCCTTATTTGGTCATCGTCGTGACCCACAAGGGTACGGAGAAGCTCTACAAGAATACGACGCACGTCTTCCAGAAGTATTCGAAAAACTAAAAGAAGATGATCTATTATTAATTACAGCAGACCACGGTAATGATCCAGTTCACTACGGTACTGATCATACACGTGAATATGTACCGTTATTAGCATATAGCCCAAGCATGAAAGAAGGCGGACAAGAGTTATCACTTCGTCAAACATTTGCTGATATTGGTGCAACTGTAGCAGAAAACTTTAATGTTAAAATGCCAGAACATGGAACAAGCTTCTTAAACGAGCTAAAGAAATAGGGGGATAAACAGATGAATCGTGAACTAATTACAAAATCAGCTTCATACTTAAAAGAGAAATTTCAAGAGACACCACAAGTAGGACTAATCCTTGGATCTGGACTAGGTGTATTAGCAGATGAAATCGAGAATGCAGTAACAGTACCATACAGTGAAATCCCTGAATTCCCAGTTTCAACTGTAGAAGGACATGCAGGTCAACTTGTATTCGGTACACTTCAAGGTGTAACAGTAGTAGCAATGCAAGGACGTTTCCATTTCTACGAAGGATACGATATGCAAAAAGTAACATTCCCAGTTCGTGTTATGAAAGAACTAGGTGTAGAAACAGTTGTTGTAACGAACGCAGCTGGTGGTGTAAATACATCATTTGAACCAGGCGATCTTATGTTAATTTCAGACCACATTAACTTCATGGGTACGAACCCATTAATCGGACCAAATGATTCTGAAATGGGTGTACGTTTCCCTGATATGTCTACATCATATACGCCAGAACTTCGCGAAATGGCGAAACAAGTTGCAGCAGATTTAAATATTAAAGTACAAGAAGGTGTATATGTTGGAATGACAGGTCCTGTATATGAAACACCTGCTGAAATTCGTATGCTTCGTACACTTGGTGGAGATGCAGTTGGTATGTCAACTGTACCTGAAGTAATTGTAGCGCGTCATGCGGGTATGAAAGTACTTGGTATTTCTTGTATTTCAAATATGGCAGCTGGTATTTTAGATCAACCACTTCACCACGATGAAGTAATTGAAACGACAGAACGTGTTAAAGCTAACTTCTTAGCATTAGTAAAAGCAATCGTAAAACAAATGAAGGGGTGACCTCACAATGAGAATGGTGGACCTAATTGCAAAAAAACGTGATGGACAAGCATTAACGACAGAAGAAATTAACTTTATTGTTGAAGGATATACAAATGGTGATATTCCTGATTATCAAGTAAGTTCACTTGCAATGGCAATTTTCTTCCAAGATATGAATGATCAAGAACGTGCAGATTTAACGATGGCAATGGTAAATAGTGGTGATACAATTGACTTATCAGCCATTGAAGGGGTAAAGGTAGATAAGCATTCAACAGGTGGTGTTGGTGATACAACGACACTTGTATTAGGTCCATTAGTAGCTGCTTTAGGTGTACCAGTTGCAAAAATGTCTGGACGTGGTCTAGGACATACGGGTGGTACAATTGATAAGTTAGAAGCAGTTCCAGGATTCCATGTGGAAATTGAAAATGATGAATTCATGCGTCTTGTAAATGAAAATAAAATTGCTGTTATCGGGCAAAGTGGAAACTTAACACCTGCTGATAAAAAGTTATATGCGCTTCGTGATGTAACGGCAACAGTAAATTCTATTCCGCTAATTGCAAGCTCGATTATGAGTAAGAAAATTGCTGCTGGTGCAGATGCAATTGTTCTTGATGTAAAAACTGGAGCAGGAGCATTTATGAAAACGGATGAAGATGCAAAGCGTTTAGCAGAAGCAATGGTACGCATCGGTAATAACGTTGGTCGTAATACGATGGCAGTTATTTCTGATATGAGTCAGCCGCTTGGTGAAGCAATTGGTAATGCATTAGAAGTACAAGAAGCAATTGATACATTACAAGGTAAAGGACCGAAAGATTTAGAAGAGCTATGTTTAACGCTTGGAAGTCAGATGGTGTACCTTGCTGGGCAAGCTTCATCTTTAGAAGATGCACGTGAAAAATTAATTGAAGTAATGAACAATGGAAAAGCGTTAGAAGCATTTAAAACGTTCTTATCGGCGCAGGGCGGCGATGCTTCTGTTGTTGATGATCCTTCTAAATTGCCACAAGCACAATTTAAAATTGAAGTGGAAGCGAAAGAAGACGGTTACGTATCGGAAATCGTTGCAGATGAAATCGGAACAGCAGCAATGCTTTTAGGAGCAGGGCGTGCAACGAAAGAGTCTGAAATTGATTTAGCAGTGGGTCTAATGCTTCGCAAAAAAGTAGGCGATAGCGTGAAAAAAGGTGACTCTCTTGTTACAATTTACGCAAACCGCGAAAATGTTGAAGATGTAAAAGCGAAAATTTATGAGAACATGAAAATCGCTAAAGACCACGTAGATGCACCAACTTTAGTACACGGTATTGTAACGAAGTAATAAAGTGAAACTTTAATCAGTGGGGGGCTTCATTACCCACTGATTATTAGCCTTCACCAATCGGGCTTTAACGGGCAGTTGATCCCACACCTAACTTCGTTGCTTTCGCTGAATTTTGAGGTATGGGTCTTACTGCCCGCAAATAGCGGGATAAAAAAAGCTGAGGAGATTTCTCCTTGGCTTTTTTTACTATTTTTTGTTTATAATAGTAATGGGTGAAATTATGATTAGAATCTGTGCAATAACGAAAAAAAATGAAGTTTTATATGATGTTTCGCTAGAAGAAACGAAAAAAGAGAACATCGTATGGTATTGGCTTGATTTATATAAGCCGACGAAAGAGGAGTATACATATATTTTACAAGATCACTTTAAGTTCCATCCCCTTGCAATTGAAGATTGTGTAGAATATGTACAGAGGCCAAAGGTAGATTTTTATGATGGATATAACTTTTTAGTTCTCCATGCATTCGGAGAAGACGGATTAGAACCGCATGAAATCGATTTATTTGTTAGTGATCGATATATAGTCTCTTTCCACTTCTCTCATAACAATGCGATTGAAAGAGTATGGAAAACGCTCGGTGAAAAGAAACGTATTAAGAAGAGTCCTTTACATGTAGCACATACAATTGTTGACCAAATTGTAGATGATTATTTCGCACCTGTATATTACATTGAAGACCATTTAAATGCAATTGATGATAATTTAACGGGTGAGACAGCGGGAAGCGTGCTAGAAGAAGTATTTGATATTCGTGCGGATTTATCTAAGCTAAGGCGTACGATTATTCCGATGCGTGATTTATTGTATCGTATATTAAATTCAACACGTTTTTACGGTATAAGCGATCATGAAATTTATTTTAAAGATATACATGATCATTTGCTTAAACTGACAGAGATGATTGAAGCAAGCCGTGAATTAACAGCAGATATTCGAGATAGTTACTTTTCATTGAATTCCCACCATATGAACAACATTATGAAAACATTAACTGTTTTCTCAACTATTTTCATGCCGTTAACATTTATTGCAGGGGTATACGGCATGAACTTCGCACATATGCCGGAGCTTGGCGGGAAGTATAGTTATTTTATTTGCTTAATTTTAATGGCGTTAATTGGCGGCGGAATGATGGCTTGGTTTTATAAAAAAGGTTGGTTTAAGTAAAAAAACACCGAGGATTTCCTCGGTGTTTTTTCTTAGCCAATAGCGTGTAATACGAACATGGCTAAGAATAAGCATGTAATAATATACATGGACGGTGCGACTTCTTTACGCTTTCCAAGAGCAACTTTCAAGATAGGATAAGCAATAAATCCGAACGCAATGCCATCAGCGATACTATATGTGAGCGGGATCATAACGATAATTAAAAACGCTGGAAATCCTTCTGAAAAGTCGTTCAGAGGAATTTGTTGAATGCTTGTAATCATCAGCCCGCCAATAATAATTAAGATTGGTGCAATGGCACTATCAGGAATTATTTTGACAAACGGAAGCGCAAACAGTGATGCAAAGAATAACAACCCTGTAACGATAGACGTCAGACCTGTTTTTCCGCCTGCAGTAATACCTGCGGCACTCTCTACTGTTGAAACGGTAGGGCTTGTGCCAAATAGACCACATGTCATTGCTGAAATTGCATTTGCTTGGTAAGCACGTGGGAATTTACGGTCATCTTCTAATAAACCGTGCAGTAGTCCCATGTTCTCAAAAATAAGCACCATGCTTAAGGAGAATGTTGCAATCCAAAATGGCAAGGAAGAAAGTTTCCCAAATGACATAGCTCCAAACACATCGCCATAATTAGCGAATGAAAACGAACTATTTCCCAGTTGACTCGTATCAACAAGACCAAACAGCCATGCAATACCAGTGCCAATTGCAATCGTCCATAAAAAGCTTCCACGTACGTTACGCACAAATAGCACAAGTGCGACAATAAGAGTAAGTAGTGTGGCAAGAACGATAGGACTACTTAATTTCCCCATTGCAACAGCAGTATTTGGATTCGAAACGACTAAACCACCTTTTTGCAATCCGATAAATGCTAGAAACAATCCGATGCCGACAGTAATAGCTTCCTTTAATGACTTTGGAATCGATACCGAGAGCACGCGAGCGATTGGTGTAAAAGCGGCAATTGCAAAAATAATACCAGAGATAAAGACAGCCGCTAATGCTTCTTGCCAAGTTAACCCGAGCGTATGGACAGCAGTGTACGTGAAGAATGCATTTACACCCATACCAGGAACAAGAATAACAGGTGCATTTGCCCAAAATGCCATGAGCAGACATCCGACGAATGAACTGAAAACAGTTGCTAAAATTCCAGCTTCAAGAGGAATGCCAGCATCTGATAAGATTGATGCATTTACAATCATAATATATACGATCGTGAAAAATGACGTAACGCCAGCTAAAACTTCTTGTTTTGGTGATGTTTCATGTAAACCTAATTTAAATGTTCTTTCAAGTATTCCTTTCATGTTAAACCTTCTTTTTCATATCCCTCTCCCACCCGTGATATCTCTTCTGTAAGAGCTCACCGACCTTTATTATATCAGAACATCATGTTTTTACAACAATAAAAATGATAACGGTTACTTACAAGTGAAATTACTTATAAATACGTAAAAATAGCCCGGATAGAAGATATAATTTCTAATTCTCCCGATTGAATGGGCGGAGCTGCTTGCGCATGCAAAGTAGCATATGATGCGATCTCTCGCGGTAATTGGACAGATTCTTCAACGAGTGAGAGGGGAACAGGATTAATATTTAAATTGTAGGTACTCGCAATTGTACGAGCTTTGTCTACTGCTTGTTGCAGAGCTTGAATGAGAGCTTGCTCATAATATTTATTTGGATGAGATATTCGAAAACGTAATCCTTTTGCTACGTTTGCACCATTCGTAACGGCTATATCATATACTTCCCCTGCTTTTTGCACATTTAAAACGGTAATTTCATACAAATGCTCCACACGGTAGCCTTGTAGTAATGCTTTATCATTTACATATTCGTATTGAGGAGTAATTGTATAAGAAATGGTTTCTATATCTTTATCGGCAATACCTAGCTGTTTGAGTGCATCAAGCAATTGTTTCGATTGCACTGCATTTTCTTCTTGCGCTTGTTTTACATTTTTACTATCTGTTCGAATGCCCAGTGTTAATATGACAACATTTGGTTTTGCCTTTATAATACCTTCTCCTTGTACAGTAATAGTAGCTTCTTTACCAGTATTTGTCGTACGGATATTATGTAAATACGGATTCATTCCACCTTGCATTTATGCTCACCATCCTTTTTTACATGTATATGTGTGAACAAAAAAGAAAATCGTATGAAAAAAGTTACATAAGTGAGAATGTTGTGAGAAGAAAGCATATACAACATAGGTATTTATAGATTATAATATGTGTAAATATGATAAAAAAGGGACGAGGCTAGTGAACGAAAATAGAGAAACACTGATTTTAGATTTATCTGCATCATTTCGAAAGATGATACGTTTATTACAAAATGATATTAATACACGTTTTTCAGAGCATATGCCATATAATGAATTCTCTGTATTACGTGCGTTATTTTTAAAAAGTCCACAGATGGCTTCGCAAATTGCGAGTGAAGTAAACGTAACCTCCAGTCATATTACAGCTGTAACAGATCGTCTCGTGCGAAAAGGGTTTGTTGAAAGAAAACGTTCAAATTCGGACCGTCGTATCGTATATTTAGAAATTACTGAAAACGGACGAGAAGTAACTGAAAAGCTTGAAGCTGTGCGTAAAGAATATTATAAAGAGAAATTTAAAGGTTGGAGCGACCAAGAGATAGAAATGGTTTTAGAACTATTTGGCCGCGTATTATAATAAATGAGGATAGGAAGCGAGAGCTTTCCTATCCTTTTTCTTTTGAATAAAAATATTTTGAAACTCCGATACTTTAATTAAACAGATCGGAGGAAAGATTATGAAATATATTGCTGCACTTACCATTTTACTTGGAAGTTTCTTCTGCTTTCATACATTCATGTACGCCGATACCCCTATCCAAGTGGTGCAAAAAGAAGTGAAGTACATTGAAAACGATAATACCGTCTTGTATTCGAAATTATGGGTTCGTTCTATGCAAAACCCAGTATTATTTCATCATAGCGATAATGTTCGTAATCAGGACACTCTGCGTAATGTAACAAGTTCATCGCTCGTTAAAGCGAAGCAATTACCATTTAAGAAAGCATCAATGTACATTCCAAGATTATCGCAATACGTATCAAAAGCAGGGAAAGAAAATCTTCAAGTGTACTACATTGCGGTGCACTATAACGTGAAAAAAGAAAATGCATATCAGCTAAATGGCATGAACTATTTTCTGCAAGTATTTATGAAAGAGCGCGGGGAATGGAAAATTGCTGAAAGTGTAGTCGCACCGACAGAGCAAATTGTGAAAAATGGTGATGGGTTTGGAATGAAAGAAGAGATGGTGTATGGGGATAGGAGAGAGAATGTGAAATAACCTCCTTTTGAAGGAGGTTATTTCGTATGAAGTAAAAATTTTTTATTTATCAAATAGTGAAGTATTACATAGCCAAATAGTCCTATTATTATGAACCCAGCGTAATAACTTAATAGCGGATCGTTTTTTCCACCTGTTATCCGGCCTCCTAATAGAGCAAAACATATTGTAACACAAGGTATAAATAGTCGATGTAGTTTAGTGAATAATAATATTTTACCGTTATTTTCATTAGGAGTCCGATTATACAAAAATACTCCTAATGGTAAAAGAATGAGAATATATAGAATCGGAGTGATAAGCTTCCAGATGGGCTGGAATTGATGCTGCTCCTTAACGGATTCTTTTAAATTATTAATGTCTACTTCCTTTACTTCTGGATTAAATGTATAAGATATATAAGTATTATTAGTAGGTGCAAAAACTTCAATATTTTCTATATATGATGCATAATTCGCTTTCTTAAGGAAAAATTCAGTTGTAGATACATTTGTGTGAATCCAAGCAAAATGAAACAGTAACATGCCTATTCCAGATGGTAATATAATGAAAATTAAGCTTAATATACTATGCGAAATGACATTGCCAGCAATTGTTCCGATAAAAATAGCTATTGTAAAAATCGCAATCCATGTAATGGTAACATAACATAATAATGTACCCATTGGCCCGAAAGATTGGTATTGGCTAAAAAGATTAATCTTTAGGATGAAATAAATTAAGATGCCATTAAGACTCATTATGAATAGAATTGCGATTGTCCCGAACAGCCACTTAGAAAGAAAAAGCTCTTTTCTCGTGAATGGCATTGCAAATAACAGATAGTCTGTTTGATTTTGTCTTTTCCAACTGATTAATGAACAGGCGAGTAATATGAAAATTGGAATGAAGGGGATGATAAGAGTATCCCCATTTAAACTATAGTAGAAATAGCCATCTTCGTTTGGTTGAACCTGTAAATCATTAAAGTAGCTAATAGGTAAAAACCAAAAACTACTACAAGCAAAGAGTAAAAGAATGTACTTACTTTGCTTGTAATGATGGAGCCATAAAGCTTTATGAAACATGTAATCCCTCCGGTACAAAATTGTGATAATGATGAGTTTATTTAGCGTTCCAAGAGAACTTCCATTTCAATAGTTTGGATAGAAGAAAATAGCTAATTATGCTTGCCCCAAAAAATCCAATGTAAAAATTAAGTAATGATTTGTCTCCCCTTAAGACTAAACCACCAACTATTCCTATAACGAAAATACCAATGCTCATAATTATTTTTTGTAACTTCGGATATAGGAGGAAGTTTCCATTTAGCTCATTGACTGAACGAACATATAAATATATACCGAGTGGTAATAAAATAATGATATATGTGATAGGTGCAATCAATAATTTTGCTGAAGGGATTTTTGTAAAGTTTGGTTCATTATGACGCACTCCATCCTCATCAGTAAAAGCGCTTTGAGGATCGTAATTAAAGCGAATAGTAAACTCTTCTACTGGACCAGAAATCCGTATGTTTTCCATAACACGATGCATATTGCCATTGTTCTCATGAAAGTCAACATTTGAGTGAACAGCGATGACTCCTGAGATAAGTGGTGGAAGTAATAATGGGAACATGAATATAGCTGCAGTGAGAAATCCTTGCGAAATAACATTCCCAGTTATTGTTCCTATACACAAGGCAAGTGTATAAATAGCAATTAATACAATTAACATGTATATAAAATAAGAATGAAATGGGGAAAATACTTGATATTTATTATGAAAAGTCAACTTTTTCATAATAGCAAATAGTCCCCAGTTTATACTAACAGCTGCTACAATGTTACAAATACCAAACAACCATTTCGTCATAAAAAAGTGTGAGCGTTTAAAAGGCAGAGACCAAAGAAAATCAATGGAGTTATTTTGTCTTTCCCATCCGATTAACGTACAAGCTAAAATGATAAGTGCAACACCTTGGAATATAACAGGATCCATTAGTGATAAACCAAACTGGTAGTGATATGTATAGTTGTCTTCTTTTGGCATCGTTAGAAAGTGTTGTTGTTCAATAGCTGCCATATAGTATTTGTATGACAAATTGTAGAAGCTAACGAACCAAAATAACCAGACTATATATTTACTTTGTTGGTACGTCCGTAGCCATAGTGCTTTTTGAAACATAGGATCTCTCCTTTAAAAAACTTTATAATTTGTTAGGCGTGATAATACAACATAAGTAATGATTCCAGCGAGAAACAAACCAATATAGTAGTTAAATAAGAAACTAAATTGATTTATTTTATAGCCACCTAGTAATGCAAAGTAAATGGTTGTTCCCCATATCCATATTCGTAAATGTTTTTGGAAAATAAATATCTTTTGAGTGTTTTCATTAGGCGATCGTGTATATAAATATGCGCCAAGTAGTAAGTAAAATATTGTATACAAAATAGGGACTAACACTGATTTAGCCGAATAATACGTATAAGATGCTGGATCTCTTAAAGTAGTTGGGTCATTTTCTTTTTTGCGTGATTCTGGATTATATTGGTAATATATCGTAAAGTTATATATCGGTGCAACTATATTTGTCTTTCGATTGATTTCATCAAGCTGTTGATACAAGTTGGTATTTCTAGTATCTGTAGCCTGTAAATGGTTTATTGTAAAATTGTACAATAATGAAGTAAATGTAAGTCCCATTAGCAGCCATGGAATACAAAAAAAGATTTGTGAAACAATGCTCCCAGTAAAAGTACCGATACATAATGCAGCTGTATAGACTGCAACATAAGAAACAATCGCATAAAGAAAGTATCGATGAAATGGACTGAATGTTTGATACTCAAAATGAATTGTTGTTCTATAGATAATGTACATAAGGATCCAGTTCATAAGGAGAGACCCTATAATCCAGAATGAACCGAAAGCCCATTTAGAGAAGAAAATATTTTTTCTTGTAAATGGCATTTCCATAAGTAGGGTATTAGACTGGTTGCTACGTTCCCATCCTATTAATAGACAAGCTAAACAAATAATAAGAATAGTTAGCCAAAAACTATTACCTGTATTTGACAAAAAAGCATAATAGTAATAGAACGTTCCCTTTTCTTGCAATTTATAATAATTAGCAAGTTGTTGCTGAGCTGCTTTATAGTATCCGAAAGATAAAAGATAAAGTGTACTCAAGAAAAAGAGTGATACAGCATATTTCCCGCGTTTCCAATTCCACATCCACAATGCCTTATGAAACATACCCATCCTCCTCAAGTGTTGTAACAAAGACATCTTCCAGTGACATTGTTAATTCTTCAATGAGTATTGGTTGCTCTTTATAGAACTTCTCCAGTGTTGTAGCCACATTTCCCTCAATTAAGATTGTATATACTTTTCCTGTTTGATTTAATATTTTAATATTGCTTAAGTTTTCTAGTTTTTGAGGTAGTGATCGTTCGTAAGCAACTTGGACTTTAGCAAATTGTGATTTTGCATCATCTAGTGATGTAATAGAATCTACTGTATGTCCTTTTAAAATAATGATTGTATCGGCAATTTTTTCAACTTCATCTAAATGGTGAGTGGAGATGAAAATTGTAATTTCTTTTTCTGCTACTTCTTCAACGAGAAATTGTAGAATCTGTCTTTTAACGATAGGATCAAGTCCGTTTGTCGGTTCATCTAAAATGATATATTCTGCTTTTGCAGCGAAAGCTAAAATGATCGCAAGCAGTGCTTTCATTCCTTTTGAGTAACTACGAATACGTTTGTTTGGTAAATTAAAACGTTCTAATATTTCATAAAAATATTGTTCATCAAATGCTGTATAAACTGCTTTATAAAACTTCACGATTTCCTTCACTGTATATCCGGTTAATATGTTAGTAGAATCTGGAACGTATACAATTTTTTGTTTAATTTCAGGATGCTTATGAACATCTGTATCCTCATATGTAACAGTTCCTTCATCGGGGTCTAAAATGCCGACCATCGTTCGTAATAAAGTTGTTTTCCCTGCGCCGTTTCTTCCGAGCAATCCGACGATACTACCTTTTTGTAATGTGAAAGAAACATCGTCTAAAATCGTTTGGTTATCAATTGTTTTCTTCAAGTTTGTCACTTTCAGCATCTGTATTTCCTCCAATCTCTTTATAGTATGAATCTATCCAATCGTGAATTTTATCTTTCGTAATCCCAAGATAAGAGGCTTCTAGTAATAATTGATGAAATTGTTTTTCAACCATAGCGATTTTCCTTTCGTCTAATGTTGGGGTAATCGATTGGGCTACAAATGTTCCTTTTCCTCGTAATGTTTCAATAATCCCTTGTCGCTCTAATTCTTGATAAGCTTTACTTACTGTATTTGGATTTATAACGAGCAAAGAAGCAAGCTCGCGTACAGAAGGAAGCTTATCGCTTGGAGCTAACATGTTTTTTAGTACGAGCTCTTTTATATTTTGAACAATTTGTTCCCATATCGGAGTGTTGCTTCTTGGATCAAGTTGAATATGCAAGAGCAATGTCTCCTTCCTGATGAGTATTAAGTGTACTACTGTGTGTAATACACTTAATACAATATAAGTAATGAATTTATTTGTCAACTGAAAATAATAGAAAAATATGGTATTAAAAATGAATAAATTGGAAAAAATAGGTTTGATATAGAATGGAGGGTTAGTCATGAAGCGAGTTTTTGGAATACTTGTTTGTTTCATGTTATTGCTTTCTGGTACTTCAGTTAGTTTTGCGCAATCTGAGAAAACGAAGCAGGAGAAAACAGAAGAGACCGCGCCGAAGTTAGCGGAACAAGCGTCGTCAGCGATCGTAATTGAGCAAGATACAGGTAAAGTTTTGTTTGATAAAAATCCGAATGAAAAGTTACCACCTGCTAGTATGACAAAGATTATGACAATGCTTTTAATTATGGAACAAGTTGAAAAAGGAAAATTAAAACTGACAGATAAAGTGAGAGCGAGTGAACACGCAGCTTCAATGGGTGGATCACAAATCTTTCTAGAGCCTGGGGAAGAGATGACTGTAAATGAAATGTTAAAGGGTATTGCAATTGCATCTGGAAATGATGCATCTGTTGCAGTGGCCGAGCATATCGCTGGTTCAGAAGAAGGATTCGTAAATATGATGAACAAAAAAGCGAAAGATTTAGGACTGAAAAATACACATTTTCAAAATCCGACAGGTCTCCCGGCGAAAGATCATTATTCCACAGCGAATGATATGGCTATTATGGCGAAAGAATTGATGAAGTATCCACTTATTCGAAAATATACAGGTAAATATGAAGACTATTTACGTGAAAATACGGATAAGAAATTTTGGCTCGTTAATACGAATAAGCTAGTACGTTTTTATCCTGGAGTAGATGGAGTGAAAACGGGATTTACGACGGAAGCGAAATATTGTTTAACAGCATCAGCTGAAAAAAATGGAATGCGTGTCATTTCAGTTGTTATGGGAGCACCTACTTCAAAAGAACGGAACAATCAAGTAACGAAGCTGCTTGATTATGCATTTGGTCAATATATGACAAAGAAATTGTATACACGTGGCGAAAAAATTAAGACTGTACAAGTAGGAAAAGGTAAGGAAGAAAAAGTAGATTTAGTTGCGTCAGACAATGTGTCTCTTCTTATGAAGAAGGGCGAAAATATGGACAAAGTTAAACAAGAAGTGATTGCTGAAAAGAAAGTGAAGGCACCGATTAAAAAAGGTGATGCACTTGGCACACTTGTTATTAAAAGAGATAAAGATGTTTTATTAAAACAAACAATTGTAGCGAAAGAAGATGTTGAGGCAGCGAGCTGGTGGGAGTTATTTAAACGAAGCTTTGGGATGTTTTCAACATCAAAATAGCGGTGAAAATTTTGCCGCTTTTCTGTTCGTATTTACGGGGATAATTGCTGAAAGGTTTCACTTTATGACGAAATAGTTCTTCTTTTGTCAGTAGGAAGGATTCTTGTTTTATATCACGAAAATCTTATGTTAAAGAGTAAAGTTTGAGCATAAGGAGGAAATCGTGTGAGTCTTTCCATGCATTTAGAAGTAAAACGTGACGTCTTATGTGTGAGGCTAGAGGGTGAATTAGATCATCATACTGCTGAAGAGTTGCGAACGAAAGTAACAGATATGATTGAGACACATGGTGTTCATCATATTGTTTTGAGCCTAGAGAACTTAACATTTATGGATAGTTCAGGTTTAGGCGTTATATTAGGCCGATATAAACATGTAAAGGGATTAGGTGGAGAGATGGTTGTCTGTGCAATTTCACCGCCTGTTAAACGTTTATTTGAAATGTCAGGTCTATTCAAAATTGTTCGTTTAGAAGAAAGTGAAGCGCATGCGCTCGCGACGTTGGGGGTGGCATAGATGAGAAATGAAATGAACCTTCAATTTTCAGCGTTAAGTCAGAATGAATCATTTGCTCGTGTTACGGTAGCTGCTTTTATTGCGCAATTAGACCCGACGATGGAAGAACTAACAGAGATTAAAACAGTTGTATCAGAAGCAGTTACAAATGCAATTATTCATGGGTATGAAGGAAATGCAGAAGGTGTTGTTTATATTTCAGTGATTTTGGAAGAAGCGATGGTGAAACTCACGATTCGAGATGAAGGGATTGGTATCTTTAACTTAGATGAAGCAAGACAACCCCTTTTTACAACTAAACCTGAATTAGAGCGTTCCGGAATGGGATTTACTATCATGGAAAATTTTATGGATGAAGTAGAAGTTATTTCAAACGAATCTTTCGGGACAACAATCCATTTGACAAAATACTTATCAAATAGTAACGCTCTATGCAATTAAGGAGAATAGCCAATGGACATAGAGGTCAGAAATGAGAAGAAGAAACCTCAGTTAAAGGACCACGAGCTAAAAGCGTTAATTCAAAAGAGTCAAGATGGAGATCAACAAGCGAGAGATACAATCGTTCAAAGTAATATGCGTCTCGTATGGTCGGTTGTGCAGCGATTTCTTAATCGAGGATACGAACCAGACGATTTATTTCAAATTGGATGTATTGGACTCTTAAAATCGGTAGATAAATTTGATTTATCTTTCGACGTGAAATTTTCAACATATGCAGTTCCAATGATTATCGGTGAAATACAACGATTTTTACGTGACGATGGATCAGTGAAAGTAAGTAGATCTTTAAAAGAAACAGGAAACAAAGTTCGAAAGATGAGAGACGAGCTTTCGAAAGAATTTGGAAGGGCTCCAACGATTAATGAGGTAGCAGAGGCTCTTGAACTAACGCCGGAAGAAGTTGTTCTGGCGCAAGAAGCGAGTCGTGCTCCTTCGTCGATACATGAAACTGTGTATGAAAACGATGGAGACCCAATTACTATTTTAGATCAAATTGCAGATCAATCGGAAACGAAATGGTTTGATAAAATTGCTTTAAAAGAAGCAATTAGAGAACTTGATGAACGAGAAAGGCTAATTGTGTATTTGCGCTATTATAAAGACCAAACTCAATCAGAAGTAGCGGAGCGCATAGGCATTTCGCAAGTACAAGTTTCAAGACTTGAAAAGAAAATATTAAAACAGATGAAAGATCGAATAGATGAATAGCTATCTATTCGATTTTTTTATTTTAGCGTACGGTTGGTCGATAGCGGCAGCGTTTCTTATAGTTGCACTAGTCATTAGCTTGAAAAAATGGAATGCATAAATACATTCAGACTCTGCCCAGCTTGAAAAAGAATGGAAGGACCGAGGTGTTTCATGATGAGCGGATCAGCGATTATGATGATGGTTATAGGTATGGTAGTCATTTGGGGAGGACTTGCATTAAGTATTGCAAATTTATTTAAGAAAAAGGCGTAGCTGAAAAACATCTGTACCGAAACGGTACAGATGTTTTTTTTATGAAAAAATTGTATTAGAAAAAATTCCAATAACCATACTACAACTACGAGGAAGAGTGAAGGGGTGAATGAAAATTGGAACAAACGATTTATATTAAAATGCGCAATCGCTTAAAAGTGTCTCCTACGTATGAAGTAAAGCTGAGCGATGTTGCTCAACTTGCCGGAGATTCTTTTGTAGTTGAGTCGTTACAGAATGAGATAGTCTACAAAATAACAGCGCATGATAAAACACATGTTGTAATTGATGTTATGAAAGTGATTGAAATTATTCAACAAAAGATAGCACATATACAAATTAATTTACTTGGATCTGGACAAACTCTTGTTGAAATTATATACGAAAAAAAGAAAGTGCATCCGGTTTTCTTCGGACTTGTATGGTTGTTACTTTTCATTGGAGCGGCCCTTGCGATCATTTATTTCCATGAAGATGTAAGTATGCAACAAGTACACCAACGGTTATATTACATGATTACTGGAGAATTTAAGGAGCAACCGCTTTTATTTCAAATTCCATATTCACTAGGTCTTGGGTTAGGCATGATTTTATTTTTTAATCATGTATTTCAAAAGCGCATTAATGAAGAGCCAAGCCCATTAGAAGTTGAGATGTTTCAATATCAGCAGTCACTCGATCAATACGTAATCGTTCATGAAAATAGGGATAATACGAAACAGATTGCTGATGATTGAGTGTGCATTTGTTGTATTAATTGGTTTAGCTGGAGGGATTGCTGTAGGGAGTGGATATGTTGCATTTTTAGCTGTTCTCGGTATTATCCCGCGCTTAGCTCAATTAACGAGAAGTGGAAAGCATATTCAATATTTTGAGTGGGCGGTCATTGCAGGTACTTTAACAGGGGCTTGGTGTAGTTTGAAAAATATTACATTTCAAACGTCGCAATATTGGCTCGTAATAATAGGATTATTTTGTGGCACATTCATTGGGATGCTAGCTGCGGCGTTAACGGAAGTGTTAAACGTTTTACCTATTTTAGCGAAACGGGTAGGGGTAGAGGGGAAAATTGTTATTTTGCTCGTTGCTCTTGTACTTGGAAAAGTAATAGGCTCATTGTTTCACTGGATTTATTTCGTAAAGTAGGAGGCAATATATATGGCAGGGCGAAAATTGAAGGACGATTACATAAATAAAGTGAAGGAGTACCATCCAAAACCGAACTATTTCATAAATTGTGTGAAGGCATTTCTTGTAGGTGGGCTCATTTGTACAGTCGGAGAAATATTGATGAAATTTTATATACATTATTTTCACTTTAGTGAACAAGAGGCAGGAAATCCGACAGTTGCAACGCTTGTTTTATTGTCGGCGATTTTAACAGGGTGTGGTGTATATGATAAAATCGGGCAGTTTTCTGGAGCGGGATCAGCAGTACCAGTTACTGGATTTGCGAATTCTATGGCGAGTGCCGCACTAGAACATAGGAGTGAAGGGATTGTTCTAGGAATCGCTACTAACATGTTTAAGCTTGCAGGAAGTGTCATTGTATTTGGAGTCGTCGGTGCATACATTATCGGGTTAATAAGATATACATTTCAAATTTTAATGTCTTAAAGGAGGGACAGATATGAGATTGACAGGAAAACAAACGTGGGTATTTCAAAATGATATCTTCGTGAATGCAACTGGTACTGCTGTCGGTCCGAAAGAAGCGGAAGGCCCTCTTGGAAAGGATTTTGATATTTCATATTCTGACTTACATTGCGGAGAGGAAAACTGGGAACTTGCTGAACGAAGGTTAATGTCAGACTCAATTCAACAAGCGATGCAAAAAGGGAATATAAAAAAATCACAAATTGATTTCTTTTTAGCGGGAGATTTATTAAACCAAACAGTGACAGCAAATTACGTTGCTCGTGAGTATGGTATTCCTTTTTTAGGGATGTTCAGCGCTTGTGCGACGTCAATGGAAACTTTGGCTGTTGGATCAGCTTTTATAGATGGTGGATTTGCGAATCGTATTTTAGCTACAGTAAGTAGTCATAATGCGACGGCTGAAAGACAATTTCGTTACCCAACAGAATACGGAGGACAAAAGCCAGGGACAGCAAACTCAACTGTTACCGGAGCAGGGTCAATATTAATTAGCAATGAGGAGAGTGCAATTAAAATAACAGCAGCAACAATCGGCAAAGTACAGGATTTAGGAATTGCTAATCCTTTAGATATGGGATCAGCGATGGCACCAGCTGCTGCTCATACAATTCAACAGCATTTTGAAGATTTGAGAAGAAGTGCAGCTGATTATGATCTTATTGTTACTGGTGATTTATCAGCTGTTGGGACACCAATTGCGAAACAACTTTTACTTGAGGAAGGGTATGATTTGGGGAATGTATACAATGATTGTGGATTAATGATTTACAATTCAAATCAAGAAGAAGTGTTTGCAGGGGGCAGTGGTTGTGCTTGTTCAGCTGTTGTAACATACGGCCATTTATTGCGTGAAATGCAAAAAGGGAATTTACAAAGAATTTTTGTCGTTGCAACTGGAGCTTTATTAAGCCCCATGATGATGCAACAGAAGGAAACGATTCCAACGATTGCGCATGGTGTTGTGTTTGAAAGCGTTAAAGGAGAGTGAATTGTGGATTTTATATACGCATTTCTTGTAGGAGGAGCTATTTGTGTAATTGGACAAGTGTTACTGGATTTCGCAAAGTTAACACCGGCACATTTAATGGCAACTTTTGTAGTCGCCGGAGCTATTTTAGACGGATTCGGATTGTACGATAAGCTTATAAAATTTGCAGGTGCTGGGGCAACGGTCCCTATTACAAGTTTTGGACACTCACTATTGCATGGGGCAATGCATGCGGCAGAAAAACATGGATATTTAGGAATTGGAATCGGTATGTTTAGCTTAACGTCTGCGGGGATTTCAGCAGCGATATTATTTTCATTTTTTGTTGCACTTATATGTAAACCGAAAGGATAAATCAAATGAGACGAAGGGTTGTTTTGGTCACAGATGGAGATGAATATGCAAAGCGGACAATTGAGCTGTTAACAAAGGAATTTGGGGGAAGGTGTATTTCGGCATCGCAAAGTAATCCGACCAAATTGACAGGGAAGAAAGTTGTTGAGCTTATTATGCAAACGCCATATGACCCTGTATTTGTCATGTTTGATGACAGCGGATTTATAGGAGAAGGATCTGGTGAAAAGGCGTTAAAGTATGTCGCAACACATAAACAAGTTGATGTACTGGGTATTTTAGCAGTAGCATCTAATACACATCATTGGGAATGGGCGCGTGTAGATGTAAGTGTAGATCGAAATGGGAATTTGACAGAATATGGCGTTGATAAATTTGGACTCCCAGATGGTGAAGTTGGCAGGATTAGTGGGGATACGATTTATTGTTTAGATGGTCTGAATGTTCCTGTCATAGTGGGGGTCGGTGATATTGGCAAGATGTGCGGAAATGATGAATGGGAGAGAGGATCACCTATTACTAGAAAAGCGATTCAATTAATTTTGGAAAGGAGTGGGTTTTATGACGAAGCCTAAAAAAGTGAATATCCCGATTTCATCTTTTTTAAGTGATAATGAAAATTACTTAAAGCAAACAGTTGGACTGGGTGTTACATACGATGTTGGTATTCGTAAATTTCAAATTTTAAATAAAGAAATTGGTGTGTTATTTGTAAATGGACTTTGTGATACGAATTATATTATCCCTATTTTAGAAGAAGCGGTGGATACAAATGAAATAAGGGATGTAGAAGAAGATACAGTAAAGCTTTTAGAGAATCGTTTAATTCATCAACAAGTAAGTAAAGTAAAAACGATGGATGAGGTAATGCTCCAAGTATTATCGGGACTCATTGTTATATTTGTGGAAGGTGAAACGGAAGCGTTCGCAATAGATGTTCGTAGTTATCCGGGCCGGACACCGACAGAACCAGATACAGAAAAGGTAGTGCGCGGTGCAAGGGATGGCTTTGTTGAAAATATCGTTGTAAATACAGCGTTAATTCGTAGAAGAATACGCGATCCACGTCTTCGAAATGAAATGATTCGAGTCGGAGATAGATCGCAAACGGATATTTGTATTACATACGTTCAAGATGTTGCAAATCCAGATTTAGTAAAGATTATAAAACAAGAATTAAATAACATTGATGTAGACGGGATTACGATGGCGGATAAAACAGTAGAAGAATTTGTAGTTAAACAAGGTTATAATCCATTCCCGCTTATTCGATACACAGAAAGACCAGATGTAGCAGCAAATCATCTATTAGAAGGACATGTGTTAGTACTCGTTGACACATCACCAAGTGTTATGATCACTCCAACAACATATTTCCACCATTTACAGCATGCAGAAGAGTTTAGACAAAATCCAGCTGTAGGTACATTTTTACGTTGGGTACGTTTTTTAGGTGTTATATTTTCGCTGTTCTTACTGCCATTTTGGTTAGTTTTTGTTTTTAATCCAACTCTTTTACCGGAAAGTCTTGCTTTCATTGGACCAAACAAGATGACGCACTTACCAATTTTATTACAAATTTTGATGGCGGAAATCGGGCTCGAGTTTTTAAGGATGGCTGCCATTCATACACCGACATCATTGTCGTCTGCAGCAGGATTAATTTCTGCCATATTAATTGGTCAAATTGCAATTGATGTAGGTTTATTTGTACCAGAAGTTATTTTATACGTAGCAGTTTCTATGATTGGAGCATACGCTACGCCAAGTTATGAACTAGGGCTTGGGAATAAGATAGGGAAATTGTTTGTAATTATTTTAACAGGCATATTTCATGAAATGGGATTTGTCATTGGAATGACGATATTGATTCTATTTTTAACATCTATAAAAAGCTTGCAAACACCGTATTTATGGCCGTTTTTACCGTTTGATTGGGGCGCGTTAACGAAAATTTTACTTCGTCCAACTATGTCTAGTTTAAAGGTTCGTCCAAGTATTGTAAGACCTCAAAATGTGCGAAGACAAAAATAAGCGGGGTTATGCTCCCGCTTATTTTTTATTGAAAATTTATTATTTTTTTAACAAAAATCAAACATTTTTTTTGTACAATTAGAGTAGATATTGTGTATGAAAGGGGAAGAGGACATGATTAAATTATTTGTAAGTGATTTAGATGATACGCTCGTTTACAATGTGAATCATATGCAAAAAGAAGATGAACGAGCGCTTTGTTGGCTAGCTGAAAAAGGGACAAATATTTGTTTTGCCTCTGGCCGTTTTACTCACCGAATTGATGAGGCGGTAAAAAGGTTTTCGTTCCCGTATTACACAACTAGTTTAAATGGAGCGACAATGATACTACCGGATGGAAAAGTATTTCATGAATCGAGTTTTGAAGACGGGGTTGCCCAGGAAATATATCGATATATACATAAAAAGGGACTAGCAGATATTGTTTGTGCAAATGAGCAGCGATATACAAAAAGGAAGAATGAACATCATCATACTTTTGAAGAGTATATGGGAGTGCATATTGCTGAAATCGAAGAACTAGAAGAGGAATTTGGGAAGACTGTACATCCTGCGAAATTATTTGTTTTTGGCGAAGAAGAAAAAATTTTAGCATTAGATCAAGAGTTGCGAGATACATTTCAGAGTGAAGCAGAAGTTTTTATATCGGGTAAGCGCTATGTTGACATTATGCCAAGAGGTGTAAGTAAAGGAAGCGCTCTGAAGCGATTAATGGAGCATTTACAAATTGAAGCAAATGAAGTTGCATGTATTGGAGATTCTTTCAATGATATTTCTATGTTTGAAGTAACCCCGCACTCCTTCACCCTCCATCATGCTCATCCGTATGTGAAGGAGAAAGCAAATCATGTTGTTCGTTCGGTTGAAGAAGCTATTATGAAATTACCGTTACTTGTATAAAAAAGAAGCTCGTCACTGGCGAGCTTCTTTTTTACTTGAATAAAGATTTAACGAAATCAATGATACTAGAGAAGAAATCTTTTACTTTATCTAGGAAACTTTGTCCTTCTTCAGATCCTAAGAAGGCAGACACATGGTCTTTTGCTTTATCTAATTGGCTACCAACTTGGTTCCAATCGATATTAAGATTTTTCATTTTATCAAATAACGATACTAAGTTATCCAACTGTTCATCTGTTAATGTAATGCCAAGTTGATCAGCAATTTTTTTAATTAATGAACGTAAATCTTCAGTTGTTTTTGGCTGTTCTTTTGCAATTTCTTCTTTAATTTTTGCGACAAGTTGAACTGCTTTTTCTTCACCGATTTTATCACCAAGTTTTGCTGTTTGTACCATTTCTTCATTGGCTACTTTTTTAACATCTTCTGGAATTTCTTTGTTCGATGTTGTTTCATAGGCCTTCATTAAACCTGTTAAAGCAGCAGTTCCGGAAACTTTAAATGGTGCAGTAATTTGAATCTCTGCATCTTTCACACCTGCTGTAATAAGTGCATTTGTGTACATTGCATCTGTTATCGAATTAATGTTTTTTGAGCGTACAATGAGACCAGACCCTGGTTTTGTGTATGTAATCATAGAAGAGGAAATTGCTCTTGTACCAATTTGTGCTTTTGGAACAATTCCTTCTAGAAATTTATGTTCTTCCGCATTAGACACAGTGATGATTGTAGCATCTTTTGGTGCTTTCATTTCTTTTAACAGCTCTTGTTTTTGTTGTTCAGATAAGTTTTCTCCTAGTGTAACAATTGATTCTCCCTCAATGATGTCTGCAAATGAAGCTGTTGGCATAATAAATACGGCTACAGCTAATAGCAGAGCTAGTAATTTCGCTTTCACGAAAAATCGCTCCCTTTCTCTTTCTGAAATTTTCGGGCAACACAGTTATTATAGTATATTTTTAAAATTTGTCACCTAGCTTTTTCCACATTTCGAAAAAGAAGTATGCAGATTGTCGGATTCTTTTTGTTTCTCGTCATGAATATGGTAATATAGTGCTGAGATAGTTGAAAGGAGACATATACATATGAAAACTTTAGGATACATATTAATGGAAAATGGCGAAAAAATCGATTTAGAATTTTTCCCAGAAGAGGCACCAAAAACAGTAGAAAACTTTAAAAAATTAGCAGAGCAAGGATTTTATGATGGCGTGACATTCCACCGCGTTATTCCTGGCTTCGTAAGCCAAGGTGGAGACCCAACAGGCACAGGTGCAGGTGGCCCAGGTTACTCTATTCCATGTGAGACTGATGGAAATCCTCATAGACACCTTGTTGGATCACTTTCTATGGCGCATGCTGGCCGTAATACAGGTGGTAGCCAATTTTTTGTTGTTCATGAGCCACAACCGCATTTAGATGGCGTACATACTGTATTCGGTAAAGCAACAAGCGGTATTGAAACAGTATTAAACATGCGTCAAGGTGATGTAATGAAAGAAGTTAAAGTTTGGGAAGAATAAGTTATGAGAAAAAGAGAGCGATTTTGCTCTCTTTTTTTATTTTCTATAAACAGGAATCGGTATATATTTTAAAGTATATGACACAAATAGGACGACTACTAGCGTTAAAATATATTGTTCATCAGAACACACTTTTAACAAAATACATAGAATGGAGTACGAATTATATGCTTCAATAAATGGATTTCTCTTAACATATTGCTTTTGGTAGAACTAATTTGTTCAAAAGTGGTTAATAATTGAAATGTGATGAGAAAGGGATTCTCCTTTTAGTTCCTATACAGTATTGTCTCTTTTTTTGAGCGGTGTAATAGAGAGAAATAGCGTGGAAACATATATTTGACTTTCTTCTTAACGCTTTGTATGATTATCAAGTTGTTTCAGCCTCTTCTCACTCTGGTAAAAATATTGTAGAATGAATGTGATATGAAAAGAGTGATTGATGGGATAAATAGTTTGTAACTTTTGTAAGAAGGGATAAGGGTTATGTTAATTCGTTTTAAAAAAAGTTATGAAAAAATTGCAATGGGGCTTCTTTCATTTATGCCAACTGAAAAAGATGTAAAAACATTACAATTGACAATGAAAGAGTATGAAGCGAAAGAGGATTGGCAATTGTATTTGTGGAAACAAAATGAAGATTTTGTTGGGATAATGGGGATTATAAAAAAAGAAGATCAGGTATTGGAAATTCAGCATTTGAGCGTGAATCCGTCTCACCGTCATATGGGGATTGGGACGAAGATGGTTCAAGAGCTTAAGAGTAAATTTCTTGAGTTTACAATTTGCGGAAATGAGCAAACAGCAAGTTTTTGCAAAAAGTGTAAAGAACTTGAACAAAATATACATTCATGAAAGCAGGGATAAGTAGTTTATTATCTCTGCTTTCTTTTTTGTAGTTGTTCGTGTCGTTCAGAAATGACTTCTGTTCGATCACGCAATGTGTGCTTATTTATGATGTATTCACCAGGAATGAAATTCACATCTTTCCAAGAGAGGTTTTGTTTCTTACATAACTGTATGCATTGTTTTTCTAACGATGCGTCTAATAATGGTAAAAATAACGGCGCGAAAAATTCCTTTTTGTGGATAGATTGTAACCTTTCATTTAATAAGAATATAAGATGTTTATGATCTATTCCTAATTGATGTAACGGCACACTGTTCTTTTCTAAAAGTGCTATTGCGCTTTTTATCATCTTCTCTGCGCCATTCCAGTTGGATCGTCTGTGATGGTATAAGGAAACAGCAATTTGAATGAGACCGACTAAGTAAGTGTCGCGTTCTCCTCTAGGTTTTAATTTCCAATACTCTTCTAATATTTCATGACATTCAAAATAATCACAGTCTCCGTGAAAATGAATTAAAAATTGTATGTACTCGGTAGGATACATTTTTTTTCGCTCCTGTCTAACGGTTATATGTACAGTTTATCATAGAAATATTAACAATAAGCGACTAGGGAAGTATCCCTAGTCGCTTTCTTGCTTCCTATTAGCAGAAGCAAGCTGCTCCTACAATGATTAGTAAAATGAACAGTACAACAAGTAATGCGAACCCACCGCTAAAACCACAATCAACGTGACCCATAGTTTTTTGACCTCCTACATTGTTCTTACTACACTGTTATCATATGAAGCGGTGGGCATTATGACATGGGCATAGGTCTATTTTTAATTAAATTTCTTAAAAAGGTTGGATAGAACATGAGTATGCTCTATACTTATGGTGTTATAGAAAAAATGTGGTGGGATGCTTTGTGCAGTATAATTTTAAAGTAGAGGCTTTTGAAGGGCCTTTAGATCTATTGTTACACTTAATACATCGTTACGAAATCGATATATATAATATTCCTGTAGCGGAAATTACAGAGCAATATCTATCTTATGTCCATACGATGAAAGAATTACAATTAGATGTTGCCAGTGAGTATTTAGTAATGGCTGCAACGTTATTACAAATTAAAAGTAAAATGTTGTTACCGAAACAAGAAGAAGATGTACCTGATAACGGTGAAGACTTTATAGATGACCCTCGTCAAGAATTGATGGAGAGGTTAATTGAATATAAGAAATATAAGCAAGTTGCTACTGAGTTAAAAGAAAGAGAACAAGAAAGAGCACAGCTATATACACGTCCGCCAATTGATTTTACATCATTTCAACAAGAAGAGGAGACAAGCTTACCTCTTGATGTTACGTTATATGATATGTTAGCGGCATTTCAAAAGCTAATGCGTCGTAAAAAAGCAAAGACCCCCGTAACAACGCGAATTACTCGCCAAGAAATACCAATTGCACAGCGAATGACGGATATTCTACAGCAGTTAGAAGTAAGAGGCGGTCGTCAAAGTTTTTATGATTTGTTTGCTGATGAAGAACGTGAAATAATGGTTGTAACATTTTTAGCGGTTCTTGAGCTAATGAAAAATCAACAAATCATAATTGAGCAAGAACATAATTTTGATGAAATTTTCGTATCAAGCTCTAATAAATCCTTATAGAGCCAGCAAGTGAAGATGGGATAGAAATATTTTATCTCATGTTAGGTTTTAATGTATCGTTTGGAACGAGAGAAGAAATATTGAACCGAACGCATTTACTGTGATTCGGTTTTTTTATGTGTATTTTTTATGGGAAATAGGAGGAAGGAGTTCGTAAAATGGATAGAAAAGAACAAAAGGCGATTATTGAAGGGCTTTTATTTGTTGCAGGTGACGAAGGGATTTATCCGGAACAGATAGCTAAAGTTCTGGAAGTTGAAGTGGAAGAAGTAATAAACAGTATAGAGGAAATGCAAAAAGAATGTGAAGGATCGAATCGCGGTCTGCAAATTGTGCAATATGCAAAAGTGTATCGTTTTGCAACAAAGAAAGAACATGCTGCATACTATCAAAAATTAATAGATACCCCAACAACGGCGTCACTGTCTCAAGCAGCTCTTGAAACGTTGGCAATCGTTGCGTACCGTCAACCGATTACAAGGACAGAAATGGAAGAGATTCGAGGCGTGAAAACAGACAAGGCATTACAAACGTTAGTTTCACACTTACTTATAAAAGAAACGGGAAGAGCGGAAGGACCAGGGCGCCCTATTTTATACGGAACGACGAAAGAGTTTTTAGATACGTTTGGATTGAAAACGTTAGATGATTTACCACCTCTTTCGGAAGAAAATGAACAAATGAATGAAGCAGATTTATTCTTTGGCTCTTTACAGGAATTATCAAAATAAAAGCTTAGCATTTTGCTAAGCTTTTTTTGTATATCAATTACAGAGCGTGCCATACTAAATGAAAAAAGGAGACGAGCTATGAAGGGTGTACGGAGTATTCTATTGTTGGTTTCTGTTTTATTATGTTTTTCGTTAAACAGCGCATCGGCTAAAAGATATATGATGTCTATTCATACTACGTCTTCTATACATATGCAGCGGCAACATTTCGGTAAAATGAAAGTGAGTTTTTTAAAAGTTGGACAAGGTGATGCGACACTTATTACATTGCCAAATGGTCAAACGATGTTAATAGATGGGGGCCCTTATGAAGCGGGAGAGGTTATTATTCAAAAACTAATTGAAAAAGGAATTAATCATTTAGATGTGATTGTAAGTACTCATCCTGATATGGACCATATAGGGGGGCTTATTCCAATTGTAGAACAAATGCCAGTTTCACTCGTATTAGATAGTGGGAAAACATATAGTTCATTTACTTATCATACGTATCGGAATAACATTAAAAAAAGAGGCATTCCTTTCATTTCAGTGAAGGAAGGACAATACATACCGCTAGATCCACATGTTTCTATACAAGTATTGAACAATGGTAAATCAAAAGACGAGAATAACGAGTCCTCAATTGTGTTAAAGATTCGATATGGTAAAGCGGACTTTTTATTAATGGGTGATGCTGATATACGGACGGAAAATGAAATATTAAAGCAATTTGATGTACATGCAGATGTATTAAAAGTTGGGCATCATGGCTCGTATACTTCAACGAGTGAAACATTCTTAAAAAAAGTAGATCCACAATTCGCTATTCTTTCGTACGGGAGTAGAAATCCGTATGGGCATCCTCATCAAAGTGTAGTAAGACGATTAAAACAGCGTGGTATAATGATATACGGAACAAACAAGCGAACTGTAGAAATAGAAACAGATGGTGAACATATTACTATGGGGGCAAGCGGTCTTATGCCATTACTTAAGTAACTAATTATATAAGAGGTTATTATCCATTTTGGAAAAAATGGATAATATATATTATAATGAAAAAGAAATCAATTTCCTTTTTTCGCTGAACGAAGAGGAAATTTCATTAGAATGTATAGACAACTACTTGTGTGTATATTAAGATGGGATTAGGCGAATAAGGTAATAATAATAAGTAGGTATTTCATGGGAAAGGATCGATGAAAATGAAAACGCAAGTTGTCATCAATGCCAAAATTTATACAGGTAAAGAAGTAGTGGAAAACGGATTTATTCGTTACGCAGAAACAGTTAAAGAAATTGGTTTGATGGCTCAATATGTATCACAAGAAAATGAAACTGTGTTAGATGCGGCAGGAAAGATTGTGATTCCAGGTATGATTGATGTTCATATTCATGGTGGATACGATATTGATGCGATGGATGCAAATAGCGATGGATTAGTAACTCTTGGTAAAGAAATGTTAAAAGAAGGAGTTACAACTTACTTCCCAACAACAATGACACAAGCTCCAGAAGCGATTGAAGCGGCGCTAAGTGCTGCGAAGGAAGCGAAAGATAAAGGAGCACATTTCGAATATATTCACTTAGAAGGACCATATGTTTCAAAAAAACGTGCGGGTGCACAACCACTTGAACATATTGTTCCTGCGAGTATCGAGCAATTTAAACAATGGCAGGAAGCAAGCGGTAATCTAATTAAATTAGTAACATATGCACCGGAAGAAGAAGGTGCGTTAGAGTTTGAACAGTATCTTGCTGAAACAGGTGTTGTTGGCACAATGGGGCATACAGATGCGATTGATGCACAACTGAAAAATAGAAAAATTACACATGCAACACATTTATACAATCAAATGCGTGGATTACATCATCGTGAACCAGGAGTTGTTGGTCATGTGTTATTAAATCCAGATGTAATGGTTGAAGTAATTACAGATGGTATTCACATTCACCCTGATATGGTGAAATTAGCATATAAATTAAAAGGACCGAAAAAAGTAAGTGTCATTACAGATGCAATGCGTGCAAAAGGTCTTGAAGAAGGATTATATGAGCTTGGCGGACAGCCAGTACATGTAAAAGATGGCAGTGCCCGATTAGAAGATGGAACGTTAGCTGGTAGTATTTTAAAAATGGATCAAGCTTTCCGAAATGTAATTGAATTTACAGGATGTTCAATCGAGGATGCAGTGTTGATGACATCAGTTAACCAAGCAGAAGAGTTTGGATTAAATAATAAAGGCGCGTTAGCGGCAGGTAAAGATGCAGACTTTGTTGTTATGACTGAAGAATTACATGTATATGATACGGTTCGTTTAGGAATTCATATGAAGGAAGGGAAGTAATTAGATGAATATTCTTGTTGTAAAAACTCCAGAAGAATTAGCAGAAGCAGGTTATAAGTTAATTAAAGAGGTTGTAAAATCAAAAGAAAATCCAACTTTAGGAATGGCTACAGGAAGCTCTCCATTAGGTATTTATGCAGAAATGCGAAAAAATAAACTTGATACAAGTCATGCAACCACTGTAAACTTAGATGAGTACGTAAATTTACCACACGAAGATAAAAACAGCTATCACTATTTCATGCAAGAACAGTTGTTTGATCATCTTCGATTTAAACAAACTTATGTACCGAATGGGATGGCAAGTGATTTAGAGGAAGAGTGCAAGCGTTATGAAGGCATTCTAGTAGCTAACCCAGTTGACTTACAGATTCTTGGAATCGGTGAAAACGGTCACATCGGATTTAATGAGCCAGGAACACCATTTAATTCTCCAACTAACATTGTAGAATTAACAGAATCTACGCGCCAAGCAAACCTTCGCTTCTTTGAAAATGAAGAAGATGTGCCGACTCATGCGATTACAATGGGAATTGGAAGTATTATGAAAGCGAAACAAATTCTACTTGTTGCTATGGGATCTAAAAAGGCAGAAGCTATTAAAGAGTTATTGCAAGGTGAATATAGTGAGGCGTGTCCTGCTACAGTTCTACAACGTCATCCGAATGTAACCGTAATCGCAGATCCAGAAGCTCTATCTTTATGCAGTGAGGCGATTGCTGATGAACATCGACAAGTATTCACCATTTCCGATCTATTATCAGATTCAAGAGTGGGTGAAACAGCTAATTGAGGAAGGCGAATGGAAGCCGGGAGATAAAATTCCATCTGAGAACGAACTTTGTGATAAGTTCGAAGTGAGTCGTATGACAATCAGACAGGCGATTAATAACTTAGTGGAACAAGGTTATTTATACCGGAAACGTGGGATTGGAACGTTCGTCCAACTTCCGAAAGTGGAGCAAAAGTTGCAAGGAATGACGGGATTCACAGAAGATATGATTTCTCGTGGTATGAAACCGAGCAGCCAGTTATTAAGTTTCCGCCTAGTTCCAGCTACTGCTAAAATAGCAGACCGGCTGAGAATACAAGAGGGAGAATCGGTTTATGAAGTGAGGCGTACGCGCTTAGCTGATGACGAACCAATTGCATTTGAGACGACATATTTGTCGCCAACTCTTGTGAAAGATATTAACGAAGAAATATTGCAACAATCTTTATATGAACATTTAGAGAAAAAACTGGGCTTTAAGCTTGTTCGCGCTACTCAATCAATTGAAGCTTCAATTGCAACGGATAATGAAGCTGAACATCTGCATATTCCTAAAAAGGCGCCTGTACTTGTAATGCGTCAATGGTCATATTCAGAAGGTGAGTTACCGTTAGAGTATGTGAAATGTATTTATCGTGGGGATCGTTACAAATTTATTACGAACATCGCACGTAACAAGTAATATATTTCAGTTTGTGAAGTACAGTGAACTTTGATGTTTTCAACATGTAAAGAAATAAAAATACGACTCATCCTTATAAGGATCGAGTCGTATTTTTATTTGCTTCTTCATTATAAACAAGCACTTGGTTAACGGCATCTTTGACAGTATCTACTACATAGTGAGCGTGCTCTTTTACCGCGTCATCAGCTTGAGACATAGCAAAACTATGAGGAGTTAAAGAAAACATTGGAATATCATTGTAAGAATCCCCTATGCACGCAACCTCCTCTGGTTGTATTTGAAACTCTTGTAATAAAACGGAAATAGCAGAACCTTTACTAATATTTGGTGGCATTACATCTAAACATTGTTCAGCTGAAATGAAAGTACTAACTTTTCCACAGAATTTTTCATTAATCTTTTTTTGAAGGAGTTGTAAGTTTTCCTTTGTTCCACCGATAGAAATTTTATTTGGAAAAATTGTATCATCGATTTTCTGTAATAAATTTGGTTCTTCAACAGAAGTCATTGTTATTTGTTTTTCGAGTTCATGAATAAAAGGTGTCTTTTCTTCAATATAGTAATTATGCTCATCACTTACATAACGGAAATAAGGGTCTTCATTTGTCATTGCTAACAAATCAGGTAGAATACTGGAATCGAATGTTGCAGATAATAGTTGTTTATTTTCTTGTGTATATACGAAAACACCGTTCACACTAATGCGATGGAAATTTGTATTTACAGCCTTCATTAAGTCTGCGATTTCATTATCAAGTCGCCCGGAAGCGAAACAAAGAATAACATTTTGCTCAGCAAGACTGCGAAGTGCTACAATATCTTGTTCATCAATTAGACCTCCATGTTGCATCATTGTACCGTCGATATCACTTACAAACATTTTAATCATGTTGCTATCTCCTTTCTATGTACAGTTGCTTTTACATTATACGCATCATATACAAACATGTCTAAAAAATGAATTTTTATCAAATGGTAGATGTTTTACATTGACGACAAAGAAGAATATTCTGTAACATAAAAGTAGGCTATTTAAGTACGAGGGTGGTGTTATATGAGTAATTATCTAGAAATTAAAAAAGTTTTAAATAATAATGTCATCATTGCTAGCCATCCTGAACACGAGGAAGTAGTAGTGATCGGTAAAGGAATTGGATTTGGAAAAAAGGCTCAAGATGTGTTGGAGCAAGAACAAATTGAGAAAATGTTTGTTTTAAAAAATGAACGTGATCGAGAACAATACAAACTTTTAGTGCCACATGTGAGTGAAAAGCTAATTGAATTGATGAATGATATTATGTTATACATTCAAGAAAAAGCGGAGTCTCCATTAAATGAACATATTCATATCGCTTTAACAGATCATATTTCTTTTGCAATTAAAAGGCTAAAACAAGGACTTACAATAGATAATCCTTTTTTAGTTGAAACGAAAATGCTATATCCAGAGGAATATGAAATTGCTGAAGGAGTTGTGCAACTTTTAAATTCTCGTTTGCAAATTATATTGCCAGAAGGAGAAGTTGGCTTTATCGCACTCCATATTTACAGCTCGCTTACAAACTCTGATTTATCTTCTGTTAATCAAAATTCCCGTCTTATTGCACAACTTGTGTCTTTAATTGAGATAAACCTACAAATTACATTAGACCAAGAAAGCATTCATTATTTACGCCTTATTCGTCATTTGCAATATGCTATTGAACGGGTGAAAAAAGGAGAAAAAGTAGAAGAAGCACAAAGTTTTGCTGATTTATTAAAATTAGAATATCCAGTTTGTTACAATTTGGCATGGAAGCTAGTCAAAGTAATGCAGAACGAATTACAACTTCCTGTTTATGAAGCGGAGAGTATTTATTTAACGATGCATTTACAACGATTAGTGAAAGCAGAACATGTGTAAAAAGACATATATTTTTGTCTAAAATGAAAACGTTAAAAAAAATGATTGAATCGCTTACAATAGTTATGTATAATAACTATTGCAAAGTTATACAAAATTCGACAAACACATTAAGGTAAATAACGAAAACGTTTGCTTTAATTATAGTGAACTTATACGTAATCCTATTTTTGACACGTGTTACTGATTCGATCAGGCATGAGTGGAGAAAAGTTGGGAATGTAAGCTAAAGAAAGGGACATACTACCCTTTGTATAGCTATCGTTCTATCTTTTTTTTCCTCATGCCTTTTTGGCGTTTGTCGAAAAGTATCAATATAGATAAGAGAGGAAGGGTTTCCATGTTTAAGAAGATCTTTGGTGTTCTTCAAAAAGTCGGAAAAGCGCTTATGCTTCCAGTAGCGATTTTACCGGCAGCAGGTATTTTACTTGGATTTGGTAATGCATTTCAAAATCCACAACTAACAAATGTTATCCCTGCTTTAAAAGCAGATTGGTTCGTAATGGTTGCAAAAATTATGGAACAATCGGGTGATATTATTTTCGCTAACCTTGCGCTATTATTCGCAGTTGGGGTAGCAATCGGTTTAGCTGGTGGAGACGGAGTAGCTGGTTTAGCAGCGTTCGTCGGCTACTTAATTATGAACAAAACGATGAGTGTGTTCTTAGAAGTAGATAAACTAGTGAAAGTAACAAGCACTGGAACAGATCCAGTGAAAATTGGATTTTCAGATCCAGCATATGCAAACGTATTAGGAATTCCAACGCTGCAAACAGGAGTGTTTGGTGGTATTATCGTCGGGATAGTAGCGGCATATTGTTATAATAAATACTTCAATATTGAATTACCATCATACTTAGGTTTCTTTGCAGGTAAGCGTTTCGTACCGATCGCAACTGCAACATTCTCATTAGTAGTAGGTATTATCATGTGTTTCGTTTGGCCATACATTCAAGGTGGCTTAAATACGTTCTCACATCAAATGATTGATGCAAATAGAACGTTAGCAGCATTTATATTTGGTTTAATTGAACGTTCATTAATTCCATTTGGATTACATCATATTTTCTATTCACCGTTCTGGTTCGAATTCGGTCAGTATACAAATGCAGCTGGCGAATTAATCCGTGGTGACCAAAAAATCTTTATGGCACAGTTAAAAGATGGCGTAGAATTAACAGCTGGTACATTTACAACTGGTAAGTATCCGTTCATGATGTTCGGTCTTCCAGCAGCAGCTTTAGCAATGTACCATGAAGCACGTCCAGAAAATAAAAAATTAGCAGCTGGTATTTTAGGATCTGCTGCATTAACATCTTTCTTAACAGGTATTACAGAACCGCTTGAATTTTCATTCTTATTCGTAGCACCAGTATTATTCGGAATTCATGCAGTATTCGCTGGTCTATCATTTATGACAATGCAAATTTTAGGTGTTAAAATTGGTATGACATTCTCTGGTGGTTTAATTGACTTCATATTATTCGGTGTACTACCAGGTCGTACGGCATGGTGGTGGGTAATTATTGTTGGTCTTGTACTAGCAGTTATTTACTACTTCGGATTCCGTTTCGCAATCCGTAAATGGAACTTAAAAACACCTGGTCGTGAAGTAGCGAATGCTAATGAAGGCGCAGGGAAAACAGAAGCAGGAGAACTTCCACGTGAAGTATTAGTAGCACTTGGTGGTAAAGAAAACATTGCTTCGTTAGATGCTTGTATTACTCGTTTACGCGTTCAAGTTAACGAACAAAAAAATGTAAATAAAGACCGCTTAAAAGAGCTTGGAGCAGCCGGTGTACTTGAAGTTGGAAATAACATTCAAGCTATTTTCGGACCGAAATCTGACACATTAAAATCACAAATTCATGATATTATGTCAGGTCGTACACCTCATGTTGAAAAAGAAGCGCCTGTAAAAGCGGAAGAAGCTCCTCAACAGGTTGATGAAAATGAAACAATCGTTTCACCAATTGAAGGAAAAATCTTACCGATTACAGAAGTACCTGACCAAGTATTCTCAGGAAAAATGATGGGAGATGGATTTGCGATTGAGCCAACAGAAGGAACAGTAGTTTCTCCGGTTAATGGTGAGATTGTAAATGTATTCCCTACAAAACATGCGATTGGTATTCAGTCTGAAGGCGGAAAAGAAATTTTAATCCACTTCGGTATTGATACTGTAAAATTAAATGGTGAAGGCTTTGAAGCACTTGTAGCACAAGGTGATAAAGTGAAGCAAGGACAACCATTATTAAAAGTAGATCTTGCATTTGTAAAAGAAAATGCACCATCTATTATTACACCAATCGTCTTTACGAATTTACAACAAGGGCAACAAGTCGAATTGAAAAAAGATGGAAATGTTAAGAAGGGCGAAAACGCTATTATTGACATTCAGTAGGAATTTGAAGCAAAATGTTTATAATTATAATAGGCGATGTGGTTGACCGAACATCGCCTATTATATACAATAGATGATGTAGTACTCACGTCTATACAACTAAAAAAATACTGTATTTAAAGGAGATAAATTATCATGGAAAAAATCTTTAAAGTAACTAGCGACTCAGGAATTCATGCTCGTCCAGCAACTCTACTTGTAAACACTGCAAGCAAATTCGGTTCTGACATTAACTTAGAGTATAACGGAAAAAACGTTAACTTAAAATCAATCATGGGTGTTATGTCTTTAGGAATTCAACAAGGCGCGGAAATTAAGGTCACTGCAAATGGTGATGATGCAGCTCAAGCACTAGCAGCTATCGAAGAAACTATGAAAAACGAAGGATTAGGAGAATAATGACTCTTAATATCCAAGGGATCGCTGCATCAAGTGGGATTGCTATTGCAAAGGCTTTCAGACTTGAGAATCCTGAATTTAACATTGAAAAGAAATCAATTACAAACGAAGCTGCTGAAATTGCACGCTTAGACGCTGCGCTTGAGAAAGCAAAATCTGAACTAGAAGCTATTAAGGACCACGCTTTTGCTGAGCTAGGTGCTGATAAAGCTGCTATCTTTGAAGCACATTTATTAGTATTAAATGATCCGGAATTAGTAAATCCAGTAAAAGATAAAGTAAATAGCGAAAAAGTAAATGCTGAATTTGCAATGGATGAAGTTGCATCAATGTTTATTTCTATGTTTGAAAACATGGATAACGAATACATGAAAGAACGTGCTGCGGATATTCGCGACGTAACAAAACGTGTTCTTGCACATTTACTAGGAATTAACTTCTCAAACCCTGGTACAATTTCTGAAGAAGTAATCATCATTGCTGAAGATTTAACACCATCTGATACAGCTCAGTTAAACCGTAAGTATGCAAAAGGTTTCACAACTGATATCGGTGGACGTACATCTCACTCTGCAATTATGGCTCGTTCTATGGAAATTCCAGCTGTTGTTGGTACGAAGGTTGTTATGGAGAAAATCCAAAACGGCGATATCGTAATCATTGACGGTTTAGATGGAGAAGTAATTGTAAACCCATGTGAAGAAACTCTTCGTGCTTTTGAGGAAAAGAAAGCGAAATTTGAAGAGCAAAAAGCTGTATGGGCAAAATTAAAAGATCAGGCTACTGTAACAAGTGATGGACATCATGTTGAGCTTGTTGCTAATATCGGAACACCAAATGATGTACAAGGTATTATCGATAATGGTGGAGAAGGCGTTGGTTTATACCGTACAGAATTCTTATACATGGGCCGTGACAATCTTCCAACAGAAGAAGAGCAGTTCGGAGCGTATAAAGCAGTTCTTGAAGGTGTAAAAGAAGGTCAACCTGTCGTTGTTCGTACACTTGACATCGGTGGAGATAAAGAGCTTCCATACTTACATTTACCAAAAGAAATGAACCCATTCTTAGGATACCGTGCAATTCGCTTATGTCTTGATGAGCAAGATGTGTTCCGTACACAACTTCGTGCATTACTTCGTGCTAGCGTATACGGTAACTTAAAAATTATGTTCCCAATGATTGCAACTCTTGATGAGTTCCGTCAAGCGAAAGCAATCTTATTAGAAGAGAAAGAAAGACTTGTTCAAGCGGGTACAACTATTTCTGATTCTATTGAAGTTGGTATGATGGTTGAAATTCCAGCTTCAGCAGTATTAGCAGATCAATTCGCAAAAGAAGTTGATTTCTTCTCTATCGGAACAAATGACTTAATCCAATACACAATGGCTGCAGACCGTATGAACGAACAAGTAGCTTACTTATACCAACCGTATAACCCATCTATTTTACGTCTTGTAAAAATGGTTATCGATGCTGCTCATAAAGAAGGCAAATGGGCTGGTATGTGTGGTGAGATGGCAGGAGATTCACTTGCTATCCCATTATTATTAGGCTTAGGTTTAGATGAGTTCAGTATGAGTGCAACATCTATTCTTCCTGCAAGAACACAACTAAGCAAGTTGTCAAAAGCAGAAATGGAAACATTAGCAGAAAAAGCATTAACAATGTCAACTGCTGAAGAAGTTGTTGAATTAGTTAAAAGCATATAATAGTAAAAAAACCTGAGACGATTCGAAATCGATCTCAGGTTTTTTCTATGAGAAAAGTAAATCTTATTTTGCGACTATTGAGGATAAAGAACAGAATTAGATAGCGATTGCAACGATATCAGTTGGGCATACACGTAAAATTCCAGTAAAACTATTCTGATTGTTCTTATCGTCTTTATTATTATTGTTGTTGTTGTTGTCTTTGTTATTACGAGCTAAAGCAGAGAAAAGAGCAACACCGTTAGCGAAACCTTCAAAAATTAAATTACGGAATGATCCATCGCCTCTAATGCTTAAAAGGGAAATTTCTGTTCCAACTGAAATGGTAGCAAGTACGTTACATACAGCAGGTCGGTGTGGTCTAACTTCTTCTCTTTCTCTCTCTTTCTCGCGATGGTCACACTCTCTTTCACGATGATGGCATTCTCTAAAGTTATCACAGCATCCAAATGATCCAAACATAATCCTCATCACCCCCTTCACACTTATAATCTATGTAAGTTCGGCAGTCGGTGACTGGACAGATAATGGAAATTTTTCTAGGGGATTTTCTCATTTTAAATGACTAGATGGGTATTTAGTATGGAATGATGTTTAAAATAGGGGAAATATCACAAAAAAATGTAAAGACCACCGAAATGAATGAAATAGGTAGCCTTTACACTTTTTTACTTTTATATAAAACGATGATATATACAGGAAGAGCTAAGAGTAGTGGTGCAATGGATCGTGCAGTATGTTTTTCTACTTCTAATTGTAACGCTTCTTCTTTAGGGAATTGTAACACTGATATGTTTGCAGCATCGCCAATAAAATATAGCAGTAGTACAGTTACTATGTAACTTAAAAGTGCGATAAAGCTTCCGTATGAACTCAATGAAAATCCCTCTCTTGTTATCTATTTGTTATCATTGTATCACAATTGTAACAAAAATACACGGTTATATTTCGATGCTTTAACAAATTTCGACACGAAACGCCATATCTGTTTATAGGGATAGCATGAAAATTACGATTTCTCTATGTGTAGATGTCGAATAATACATTGTAATATTACGGATGTGTGACAGAATATAAAAAAACGAAGGTAATGAAATTACCTTCGTTTTTTTATTATTTCGCCCATTCACTCACTTGTTCTACGCTCATGCGCGGTGCAGGGTGACCTTTTAAAGTTGATTCACCAATTGTAATAAGCATAATTGGTACGTAACGAGATGAAACATTAAATTCTTCCATTAGTGCTTGTGGGTTGAAACCACCAATTGCGCAAGTATCCCAGCCAGTTGCTTTAGCAGCAAGCATAAGTTGCATTGCTGCTAAAGCAGCATTTGAAAAGGCAGCATCTCGTGGGTATTGCTCACGAGTATATGCAGATTCGATGTTTTTAGCTAAGCGCTCTTTTGCTTCTTCTTTCATAAATCCTTGTTCTACAATTGGACCGTAAACAGGTTCAACATTTTTATATGCTTCTAAATCACCTAAAATAGCGACTACGGCGGAAGCATCAAGAATTTGTTGTTGGTTATAAGCAATTGGGTGTAATCGTTTTTGTACGTCTTCGCCTTGGAAAACAAAGAATTTCCAGTGTTGCAAGTTCCAAGCAGAAGGTGCTTGAGCAGCTGCTTTTAAAATTTCGTGTAATTCTGTAGATGAAATTTCTTTTTCAGGGTTGAATGCACGTGTAGATGTGCGTTCATATAAAACGTTAAAAAAGTCACTGTTTGTCATTATATATCCTCCAAATTACATATCAGCTTAATTTAAAATACATGTAATATATTCTACTTACATTTTGTAAGTTATCGAATTTAAGAATATAATAACTTTATTTTAATTGTCAAGTTTTAAGTAATAAGGAGGGCATTCATACAAACGATACAATTCATATAATCATACACTAAAAAAGGAATTTCTAGAGTAGATAAGCGAAGATAACATTCTCAATTAGCTTGTTAATATGTATCCCTCACTAATTGGATTTTTTTGAGAACAATCTTTTATAAAATGATTGTGAGGAATTCAGTAAAACAAGATATATGAAGTGAGTGAAGACTAGTGATGAACATACTACATTTTTTATTAGAGAATACTGTTTTCCAAAATGTATTACAAGATCTTCAGTTGAATGTCCTTTATATAGAAGATGGATGTACACATCAACAAACGATAGAAAATGTCCATCCAAAATGTATGTTTATAGCAAATAGTTTTGAAGAAGGAGAACTATTGTTTCATAAGACTAAACCACATATTGTAATTATGTATGTAACAGATTTTTCTCAAATAAAATATATAAAGAATATGTATAATCTCCATAGTACATTCATTGTCATTTGGGATCAACAGATAACAAACGAATTTACAGAGGTGCTTACGTTAGGAATACGTAATATTGTGATAGCCCCAGTAACTCCACAAGTAGTGTTAGAGGAAGTGAATAAGAGTTTGTATCAACTTTCTTTAGTACGGCAAGTAAGTTTGCAACAAGAACTACTTCAGACGATGTTTGATTTTCAAAATGATCTATTATTTATAGTAGAAGATGATGAGATTGTTGATTGTAATACGAATTTTTTAGAGTTTTTCGGATATGAAAATTTGTTTGCTTATCGTGAGCAGCATTTAGTATTTGCTGAACATTTTATTAGAGAAAATGGATATTATTCAACAGCTCATGATATAACATGGTTAGATGATACATTATCATATGATAGAAGAATTAAGATGTCCAATTATGAAGGGGTCGTATCAACATTTTTATTACGTGCGACACCGTTGCCAGAAGATTTATCGAGATTTATTGTAAAGTGCACAGAGATTACAGAATTAGACGAAATCTATCAAGAGCAAGAAAGACTTGCTATGATAGATTCATTGACAGAAATATATAATCGTTTGAAATTCCAACAAATATTGGAGAAAGAGTGGGAGAATGTAGTACGTAACGATGAAAAAATAGCACTTATTTTGTTTGATATAGATAATTTCAAATCAGTAAATGACACATATGGTCATGATTTTGGCGATTTAGCATTAGTACAACTAGCAGATCTTATGAAATCTAAAGTTGAAAATCAACATATATTTGCAAGGTGGGGAGGAGAGGAATTTATAATATTAGTGACAAATACGGTAGAAAAAGAAGCGTTTCAAGTTGCGGAGTCATTACGATTTTTTATTGAAACAAAGCAATTCTCTGGAATTTCAAAGTTAACAGCGAGTTTTGGAGTTGCGTTACATGAGAATGGGATTACTAAAGAAGAATTAATGCAAAGAGCGGATATTGCATTATATGAAGCAAAAAAAAATGGGAAAAATCAAGTATGTATATATAGGAAAGAAAAAATGTGATTTTTCGCAACAAATTGTTGCGATTTTTTTTTATTACCTGATAATAGAATATGGGGGACCATTTTAAATGAAGTAACGACGGAGGAACAATATGATAAAAAAAATAATGGCTATGGTTTCACTGTCTGCTGTAGTTTGCGGCGGAGTATACTATTTTCTCTATAGTCCAGATCCAAAGGAACAAGCAGTATTAACAACAAAGGTAACGCCTGCTATTGAGTCAGAGGTACAAGATAATATAGAAGAATTACAAAAAATTGATTATGCTAGTATATCTCAAAAGTTAGATCAGTATTTAGTAGGAAAGCAATTTAATGGGACAGTTTTGGTGACAGATAAAGAGCATGTTATATTGAATAAAGGATATGGATATGCTGATGTTCAAAATAAAATAGAAAATACACCTCAAACAAAATATCGTATCGGTTCTATTACGAAAACAGTTGTTGCTACATCCATTCTACAGTTACAAGAACAAGGGAAGTTAAATATCCAAGATAATGTAAATAAATACATTCCTTCATTTCCAGCAGATAAAAACATCACGTTATATCACTTATTAACACATACATCTGGTTTACCGGAAAGTGGGAAAGGAAAGGTTAATGTAGCTTCACGTATAAATTTAATAAATTGGATTGGAAGTCAAAAGTTAGATTTTCCACCAGGAACAGGTTGGAAGTATACGGATTATAATTACATGGTGCTCGCTTATATTATAGAAAATATAACGAAAAAGCCTTTAGGAGATTATATAAAAGAAAATATATTTACAAAGGCAGAGATGCATGAATCAGGTATGGGAAATATGGTGCCTGGAGATAAAAACTTCACGAAGGGTTATGTGAAGAAAGATCAAGAACTTGTACCAGCGCAAAAATTAGGGATGGACTGGTTATATGGCTCTGGTGAGATGTATACGACAGTAGGAGATATGAAGAAATTAGATGAAGCGATTATAAATGGTAAGCTTCTTTCTGAACAAAGTATACAAGCGATGTTTACACCTTCACAAGAAAGAAAATATGCATTTAGCTTTTACATATATCCTGATTTTTTCCATAACCATGGTGTACTTTCTGGTTGGAATACGTTTAATAATTTCAATAAAGAAAAAGGAACGTTTGTTATTTTATTCTCAAATGTGAAGAATAGTTTGGATGATGATTTTAATAAGGAATTTCGGAAGATGGTAAATGATTTATTAGAACAAAGGGGATGAGAAGATGGAAAATAAAAATTTATCAATAGGTTTTATTGGTATTGGTGTGATGGGAAAAAGTATGGTTAACCATTTAATGCAAAGTGGTTATAAAGTATATGTATATAATAGAACGAAGGAAAAAGCGGATTCTTTAGTGCAAGAGGGTGCGACTTGGTGTGATACACCGAAAGCGTTAGTAGAGCAAGTTGATGTTGTTATGACGATGGTTGGTTATCCTCATGATGTAGAAGAAGTGTACTTTGGGATAGATGGAATTTTAGAACATGCAAATGAAGGTACGATAGCAATTGACTTTACAACATCGACACCAACATTGGCAAAACGTATTAATGAAGTTGCGAAAAGCAAGAATATATATACATTAGATGCACCAGTATCTGGAGGGGATGTTGGAGCTAAAGAAGCTAGACTAGCAATTATGGTCGGTGGAGAGAACAGAATATATGATATTTGCTTACCTCTATTTGAAAAACTAGGAACAAATATTCAGTTGCAAGGCCCTGCTGGGAGTGGACAACATACAAAAATGTGCAATCAAATTGCAATTGCTTCTAACATGATAGGAGTATGTGAAGCGGTAGCGTATGCGAAAAAGGCGGGACTTAATGCAGATAAAGTATTAGAGAGTATTTCGACAGGAGCTGCAGGTAGCTGGTCATTAAGTAATTTAGCTCCTCGAATGTTAAAAGGAGATTTTGAACCTGGCTTTTATGTAAAGCATTTTATGAAAGATATGAAGATTGCTTTAGATGAAGCTGAAAAATTACAATTACCAGTACCGGGTTTAACCCTAGCGAAGGAATTGTATGAAGAGCTAATCGCAGATGGAAAAGAGAATAGCGGAACACAAGTATTATACAAAAAGTATATAAGGGGGTAAATGAAATGGATCTCCAAAAGTTTGACGAAATGATTGATGCTGTGCAACGAGCAACTTGTGTACAGATTAATGATAAGCAAAAAGAAGCTTTTAAACAAAAATACGATTTTGAACCAAATTTTGAATATGGAAGAGATGAGAAAGGGCATTATGTTATCCGAACCTCGAAAAAGATGTTAGAGGAAATGGAGTTTTATTTGGCATTGAAATATGATCGGGATGGAATTGCCCTTTATATGCATGCTGAGATTGAAGGGACATGTCATGTATCCGTTAGCTATAGCGAAGATGCACTTCATTTGCAAGAATTGTTTCAATTTCTAGAAGAAAATAAATAAAAAGTCCTCATTTGAGGACTTTTTATTTATTTAGGCAGGCATAATATTTAAGTTGGATAATCTATAGGCTGGAAGCGCGACGGCATCTTTCAATTGGGAATGGAATAACTTGTGCAATGTGATTAGGCCCCAACTGTTTCGCGCGAGCATGGCGTAGTATATAAAATGCGCACAGAATAGCAACAGGAATAGCACCATATAAACCGAAAAATAAAGCGCTTACACACGATGCAGCAAAACCTAAAACACCAACTTCTAATTCTTCCATAATAGCTCCTAAAATGACAGGAATAGCTCCGCATATAACTCCTAGTATAAGTGCGATAAGTAAACTCATGATTATCCCCCTCTGTTTGCAATATTATTTTCCTTCTTATTAGTTGTAGTATATCATACACAAAACAGAATTTTCAGAAAAAATTCAAAAAAAGTTCAATAAATGTTCAAAAAGTATTCCGAAATGTACTTGATAAAGTGGAATTACGATTCGAGATATTTGATTTAAACAAACGAAAGGGACAAATCACTTTAGTAAATAAAAAATCAGGCTTACTTCAATGTTATGAAATAAGCCTGTTCCATAGGAGGATGTATATATGTAGAGTGAATAAAAGATTGGAAAAGGGGTTCCAAGTTCTTTTATTCAACTAGCTACCTTAATAAATTGGAACCCAACCTTCTGTTGTAACAAAAATACGAATAGCTACAACTTGGCGATCATCTTGTAAGGTAAAATAGTGTCTTGCATTTTCAGGTACAGATATAAGATCACCAGGCTCAAGTTCAACGTCAAAGAATCGACCATCTTTTCCTTCAATAGCGAAGATGCCATGACCGCTGACAATAAAGCGAACTTCATCGTCAGTATGATGGTGTTCTTTTTGAAAATTAATTAATAACTCGTCAAGGTTAGGTGTGCTATTTGAAAGTGAAATCACATCATATGCTTTATAACCTCTGCGCTCTGAAACATCAGCAATTTCTTTTGAAAACAACGTTAATATTTCAGTTTTGTTTTCATCTGTTAAGGAGTAATTTTCTTTTAAATGAGTAGGAAGTTTAGAAATATTCCATTTCTCATATAAAACATCTTCTCCTTGTAGAAAGTTTGATACTGCTACTTCATTCTCAATACGAGTATTTTCCTCATGAATACGAATTTGCGCCATTAGAAACGCCTCCTTGAATTGATAATAATTTTATATGAAATTGGAATAAAAACTCATAAGCTTCTAATCTTTTTTTTGCATCAAAGCTATCACGGCCCCATACGGTAATGCCGTGGTTTCGAATTAATACTGCTCCTGAATCTCCTTGTATATGTTTTCTAAATTTCTCTCCAAGCGTTGGGATATGAGCATTATTTTCGATAATAGGAATGCTAATCGTTGCACCTTCTTCCCAAATATCAAGAGCTTTAATAATCTCTTGATTTTGAAGGGTGACTTTATCACTATACAAATTTGTGATGACATTATTATCAGTTGTATGAACATGAAGTACGCACCCAGCATTCGTACTGTTATAAATATGTGTATGCAATATTGTTTCTGCTGAAGGGCGTAACTCAGTTTCTAAAACGGGAACTCCTTGATGATTTACTAATAAAAAATCATCTGGAGTGGTTTTTGTTTTATCTTTGCCACTTGCTGTAATAAGAAAAGTAAGGGGATCATGACTGACTTTTATAGAAATATTTCCACTTGTTGCTGGAAACCAATTCCGAGTTGTTAATTCTTTTTTTATTTCACTTAAGTCATACCATTGACGAAAAAGTTGTTTCATGATTTCACCTCCAACAAATGTTGTAATTCGACTTGAATATCGTGAAATGTGTTAAAGGATGTATAAGCAATATGATTTTCTTCACATTTTGTAATAAGGAAGTCACGGGCAAATACTTTATCTGCTTGTTTTGCTGCTTGTAAATCAGTAATGGAATCTCCTATCACAATATGAAAATCATCTTTAGAGCTTAGTTTCCGAATTAATGATGATTTACAGAGACCGCAACTATGCTGACATTGCTCGTCACAAGGGTGCGGCCATTTAACTTCAACAAATTCTCCTGAAAAGTCAGTTGCATTACAATAAATTTGTTCTTTAGGGATTATTTCTTGTAAGAGTGGATAGACGAAGAAATCCATTCCACCTGATATAATGTAAAAGGAAATATTATTTTCATTAATAAATTGTATGAATTCATAAAAACCTGTACGGATTTCAGCAGTTTCTTGTAAAAACTGAATAATATCATCGTGTAGATTAATAGGTATTAATCGAAATAATTGAGAAACACCTTCTTGAATAGAAAGTTCTTGCGATAAAATTTTTTGCTTTATTTCCTCTGCTTCTGGTGGTGCGAATTTTTCCATAATGGACATGATATTATCGTTATTTGTAATCGTACCATCGAAATCACAAAATACTTGAATACTCATAATTTCACCTCATGAGAAGGATTTCCCCATATTTGTAGTGCGCTATGCAAATTTATTTCATCCACTTCATGGAGTGGTTTACCTTGTAAAGTAGCTTCAATTGCAGCACGGAAAGCTTTGCCACCACCTTGAGCTCCATTTGGATGCCCATGAATCCCGCCGCCGGCATTAATAACAACATCCTTACCAAAATCTCGTAGAATAAAGGGAACGAAACCAGGATGAATTCCAGCAGATGGAACAGAAAAACTTTTCTTGAAATAGTGGTCTTCCTCAGTTAATGCTTCTGTAATGAGAAGAGCTTCCTCTTTTTCTAATGCAACGTTGCCGTATGGTGATGGGAATAAAGAGAAATCAGCACCAGCATAACGTAGTAATTTTCCAAGTAGTAATGGAGAAGAGAACCCGTATAGTTTCGATGACGAATATGCGCCACTTACAGCAGGGTGTGCCATAATAGGAATTGGAATTTCATCGTCTTCTACAAGTGATTGCAGTACATCTAATCCATAAGAAAATACATTAAATAAAAGAATGTCTGCTCCAGCCACCACCGCACGTTTCGCGTTCTCTTTTAAATCATAAGTTCGCCCTGTTAAATTTACTGCGTATAAAGTTTTATGTCCGTAAGTTTCGTATACAGATTGTAAAACTTCTTTCCCAGATTCAATTCTTTTTGTAAGTGGTGTTAATGAGTTTTCGAATAAAATTTCATCATCTTTTACAATATCTACGCCTCCAATTGCCTGATCGCGTAGTTGAGTTTTTAAATATCCAATATTCCGTCCTATCATCCCTTTGAAAATACTCATTAGAAGAGGGCGATCTTGAACTTGTAACAGGTTTCGAATGCCTTCGATTCCAAATTTTGGTCCAGGAAACTGTTTCTTTAATTCGTCTGAGAATGTTAAATCAATTAGTTTAATTTCTCCATCTAACGAAAGTTTTCCAAATGTTGTTGTCAAAATGGCTGGTAAGTCGGGGCTAAAGTTCAGAGATGGATAATGAATTTTAATGAGTCCACGTGATACTTTTTTGCCAAGGTAAGAGTTAATATGTTCTTGTTCGTCTAACGCTTCAATATGAATGACATTGCCTTTATGTTGTTTTAATTGTTCTTGTAATAAGTGTGGTAAATGAGTCCACGAGCCAATTGTTAAACCAATTGCAATTTGTTCCGCTTTCTTTTCTAAGTTGTGAGAATCATCGTGGATTAAATATGTCGCTATAATTCCGCTCATTGTTAAAACCTCCTAGTTAAATAAAAAAACCTCTCAGCTAAGGAGAGGTTTTTTTACAACCAGCTCCTTATCTGTCAGCGTAACGCTGCGAGAATTAGCACCGTGTCTACAATTGTAGATCGGTTGCCGGGTTTCGTCGGGCTCGTCCCTCCACCTGCTCTTGATAAGAAGTATTTAGAAATGTTTAAATTTTTAAGATAACTGAATTTTGTCAGATATTTTTCATGTTGTCAATTACTTTTTGAAAAAATTTAATTTATCAATTCGATTAATAGCTTCTCGTAATCTATCTTCTGTATGCAAGAGACCAACACGGACATACCCTTCGCCGTGCTCACCAAATCCAACACCAGGAGCAACTGCAACGTGTGCTTTTTCTAGCAAAATATCAGAAAATTGCTCAGATGTATATCCTTCTGGTACAGGAAGCCATGCAAAGAATGATCCTGTTGGAATATCTACATTCCAACCAATTGAGTGACAAGCTGAAATAAGAGCGTTTCTCCGAGATTCATAACTATTAACAAGTTCTACCACACAAGACTGCGAGCTTAATAGTGCTTCGCGGGCAGCATCTTGAACTGCACCAAAAATACTAACATACATATGATCTTGCAATAGGTTAATTGTTTCGATGACACTTTCATTCCCCACTGCAAAAGCAATACGCCAGCCAGCCATATTGAAAGTTTTTGATAAAGTGTAAATTTCAATTCCTGTATCTTTGGCGCCGTCTGCTTGCAAGAAACTAACAGGCTTTTGACCATCAAATCCGATAGCACCGTAAGCAAAATCATGAACAACTAATATATTATGTTTACTAGCAAAATGAATGGTTTCATCAAAGAATTCTTTTGATGCAGTAGCGCCGGTAGGGTTATTAGGATAGTTTAAAAACATTAACTTTGCTTGCTCCGTAACAGAGTCATCAATTTTCGTATAGTCTGGTAAAAAATTATTTTCTGCAATAAGCGGCATTGTTTCAAAGTGCGCTTTTGCTAAAGCAACTCCGGATAAATAATCTGGATAGCCTGGATCTGGAACGAGAATGGTATCACCAGGGTTTGTAAAACAAATTGGTAATTCTACTAATCCAGCCTTTCCACCAAACAAAATAGCAACTTCAGTTTTTGGATTTACTACTACATCATATTCACGTTGATAGAATGTTGCCACGGCTTCTTTTAAGCTTTCATGTCCGCGAAATGGCGGATATTTATGATGAATGGCCTTTTCAGCAGCATCTTGTAAAGCTTTTACGATATGCTGTGGTGTTGGTTGATCTGGATTACCTTGACCTAGATTAATAACATCGTGACCAGCTGCAACGACTTTGTTAACTTTTGCAACAAGTGAAGCGAAAAATTGTGTCGGCAATGATGTTACTACTTCGGAAGGTTGAAAATTTTTCATACTTTTCACCTCTTTTGAAAGTTGTTACAATTCTAGTGACAAATGATATAATCTTTCCAGTATTTTGTAAATAAAAAATTAGGAATGGGGCGGACAAAATGAAAGTCGCATGTATTCAAATGGATATTGTCTTTGGTGATGTAGAAAAAAATATTGAGAACGCTAAAAATAAAATAAGCGAAGCTATGAAGGAAAGACCAGATGTTATCGTCTTACCAGAATTATGGACAACAGGATATGATTTAACAAGACTTTCTGAAATTGCAGATAGGGATGGATTGGAAACGAAAGAAAAGTTGAAAGAGTGGTCGAAACAATATGGTGTACATATTGTTGGTGGTTCCATAGCGAAGCAAACAGAGCAAGGTGTTACAAATACAATGTATGTTGTAAACAATGAAGGGAATCTAGTCAATGAATATAGTAAAGTACATTTATTTCAGCTTATGGATGAACATAAATATTTAGTAGCTGGTAATGAGACAGGTGAATTTAAGCTAGATGATGTAGAGTGCGCTGGCACAATTTGCTATGATATTCGTTTTCCGGAGTGGATGCGTGTTCATACTGCTAAAGGTGCAAAAGTTTTATTTGTTGTAGCAGAATGGCCATTAGTACGTTTAGCGCATTGGCGTTTGCTTTTACAGGCGAGAGCAGTTGAAAACCAGTGTTATGTTGTAGCATGTAATAGAGCAGGAAAGGATCCGAACAATGAGTTTGCAGGTCATTCTTTAATTGTCGATCCTTGGGGTGAAGTTGTAGTAGAGGCAAATGAAGAGGAATTTATTTTATTTGGAGAGCTTAAATTCGAGAAAATTAAAGAGGTTCGCAAAGGAATCCCAGTTTTTGCAGATCGTCGTCCAGAATTATACAAATAAAATGTTGACAAGTGATTTTTATTCTTGGTATAGTCTTCATCATAAAGTTAAAAATTCAAAAAATTATACAACTCTTATCAAGAGCAGGTGGAGGGATTTGGCCCGATGAAGCCCAGCAACCGACCGCAATACCATTGTGAAATGGGGCGTTTATGACGTCAAAAGGCACGGTGCTAATTCCAGCAGAAAGTAAACTTTCTGGCAGATAAGAGGGGAGAAGATAAACTTCAAACCTCTTTCTTTGTGGGAAGAGGTTTTTCTGTGCTAGAAAAACCTCTGAATTAAAAGGGGGAGAAGACGATGGGATATTATTCATTAACAGAAGTAACAGCTGTACACTACGCAAAAGAACATGGATACTTTGATAAGAAAGCGAATGTAATCTGCCATGAAATTGGAGATGGCAATTTAAATTACGTATTCAAATTAGATGATGGAGAGAAGACAATTATATTAAAACAAGCACTTCCATATGCAAAAGTAGTTGGTGAGAGCTGGCCATTGTCAATAAAAAGAGCAACGATTGAAAGTAAAGCACTACAAATTTTCGCGAAGTATGTACCGGAATACGTTCCAGAAGTATACAGTCATGATGAGGAGTTGGCATTGACAGTAATAGAAGATTTATCAAGGCTAACGATTACAAGAAAAGGATTAATAGACGGAGAAGAGTATCCTCTTTTATCCCAGCATATTGGTCGCTTTCTAGCACATGTTTTATTTTACACTTCAGATTTCGGCGTACGTTCAGAAGAGAAAAGAGTGTTAGATAGTGAATTTGTTAATCCAGATCTTAGTAAAATCACAGAAGATTTAGTGTTTACAGATCCGTTTGGACATTACGATACGAATGATTATGAGTCAGATTTACAGTCAGTGATTGATGAACTTTGGAGTGATAAAACTTTAAAACTAAAAGTAGCACAATATAAATATAAGTTTTTAACGAGAAAAGAAGCGCTTATTCATGGTGATTTACATACTGGTAGTATTTTTTCATCACCTTCTGAAACGAAAGTGATTGATCCAGAATTTGCAACGTACGGTCCATTTGGATTTGATATCGGTCAATTTATTGCAAATCTATTATTAAATGCTTTATCTAGAGAAGAAGAAAAGAGAAGTGTACTATTTTTCCATATAGAAAAGACATGGAGTTATTTTGTAGAAACTTTTACGAAGTTATGGATTGGAGAAGGTGTAGAAGCATATACGAAAGAAAAACAATGGTTACCAATTATTTTGCAAAATATCTTTACTGATGCCGTCGGGTTTGCCGGATGTGAACTGATTCGTAGAACAATTGGCTTAGCTCATGTAGCGGATTTAGATGGAATAGCAAATAAAGAAAAAAGAATTCAAGCTAAGAAGCAAGCGCTGTACTTAGGAAAAGAACTAATAAAATATGAATCTAAGTGTGCTGATATTCAACTGTTTCGAACATTATTTCAACAGACAGTTTCAGGGGGCATAAAAGCATGAGTACAATTGTAACTGTTCCGAGGTCTGTAAGTTGGAAAGGTGATGCAATTGCGGTATTAAATCAAACAAAGCTGCCTCATAGTACAGAATACAAAACGTTAACGACTATTGAAGAGGTATGGAAAAGTATCATTATGTTAGAAGTACGCGGAGCACCTGCAATTGGAATTGTAGCTGCGTTTGGTTTGGCGCTTGCGGCAAAGAAATACGATGCTACAAATATCGATGAATTTCAAAAGAAGTTTAATAGAGATTGTAACTATTTAGGGACATCACGTCCGACGGCAGTCAATTTATTTTGGGCAATTGATCGCATGAGAGAAGCTATACGAGGGATTTCTACAATAAAAGAAGCACAAAAAATATTAGAAGAGGAAGCACTTCTTATTCAGCAAGAGGATGAAAAGGTATGCCGAAGTATTGGAGAACATGCTTTAACATGTTTTAAAGACGGTGATAAGATTTTAACAATTTGTAACGCTGGAAGTATTGCAACTGCTAGATATGGAACTGCATTAGCACCATTTTATATTGGGAAAGAGAAAGGTGTGCGTTTACATGCGTATGCGTGTGAAACGAGACCAGTTTTACAAGGTGGTCGTTTAACGACATGGGAATTGAAGCAAGCAGACATTGATGTAACGCTTATTACGGATAATACTGCAGCACATGCAATTCGAACGAAAGAAATCAATGCGATTATCGTAGGGGCAGATCGAATCGTTGAAAACGGTGATACTGCTAATAAAATAGGAACATTAAATTTAGCTATATTAGCAAAGTATTTCGGTATCCCATTTTACGTTGCAGCACCGTTATCTACATTTGATACTACGAAACAAACAGGTGCTGAAATTGTCATTGAAGAAAGAGATGAAACAGAAGTTACGAAAATTTTTGGGAAACAAGTGGCGCCACTTGGAACGCCTGTATTTAACCCTGCATTTGACGTAACACCGCATGGATTAATTACAGGAATTATAACTGAGAAAGGTATTTTACGTGGAGATTATAAGCAAGAAATTACGTCATTATTTGAAAAAACAAGCTAATCACAAATAGCTTGTTTTTTTATGCCTAAGATTCTCTTTTCTTCTTATTTATGTACTGAAGGGAGGAGAGAAAGATGGAAGAGTGGATCAGGATGATAGGTAATGTGGGGTTTCCAATTGTTGTAACGCTATATTTACTACATCGCATTGAAAGTAAATTAGACGGAGTGATTGTTGCAATTGAGAAACTCCCTAAACAATTACTAAAGTAGGAAGATCCTCGCGATAGAAAGTAAAATAAAGTTTGCTCTTCGGGAGCAAACTTTATTTTTATCCCGCATTAACTGCCCGTAAAAGTCCGATTGGTGATGAAGGCTAATAATCAGTGGGGGATGAACAAAACCCCCACTGATTAAAGTTTCACTTTATTGAGCAGTATATCCACCATCGATAACAACAGCTTGACCAGTTATGCCTTTTGCCTTTTCACTTGCTAAAAACATAGCATAATCTGCAATTTCTTGTACTTGCAACAAGCGCTTCTGCGGTACAAGAGGATAAATAACATCTTCTAAAACATTTTCAAGTGGTACATTTCGTGTAGTTGCTAAATCTTGTAGTTGATTTCGTACAAGGGGAGTATCAACATATCCGGGACAAAGAGCGTTTACAGTAATTCCATGAGTTGCTCCCTCTAAAGCAGCCACTTTTGTTAATCCGATTACGCCATGTTTCGCACTATTATAAGCAGCTTTTCCAGCAAATCCGACAAGGCCGTTAATAGAAGCGATATTAATAATTCGTCCATACTGTTGTTTCTTCATAATAGGAAAGGCAAGCTTGGTTGCAATAAATGGAGCAATTTGCATAATTTTAATAAGAAGTTCGAACTTATCCGTTGGAAAATCTTCAATTGGTGAGACGTGTTGCATGCCTGCGTTGTTAATTAATACGTCTAATGAACCGAAGTGAGCAACTGTTTGAGAAATTGCTGCTGCAATTTCTTCTTCAGCTGTAACATCACATTTTAAACCGATAGCTTGATAGCCTTCTTTTTGCAATTGTTCAGCAGCTTCTTTTGCACGATCTTCAAGACGATCACTAATGACAACTTTAGCACCTTCTTTTGCGAAAGCACTTCCCATTTCATAACCAATACCGCTCGCAGCACCTGTTAAAAAGACAACTCGATTTGTAACCATGATGAAAAACACTCCTTCATAATAAAAGTTCTCTTATTGCTCTATTTAGAGAGGTGATAATGAAATTCCTGCAAACATTTGGAAAAATATATTTAGCTATCTTGTTTTGCAAAATAGTCTCTGCTATACTATTTTGTAAAGCAAGATACTTACGCTTATCTATCTTGTAAAACAAGATAGTGGGAGGATTTGAAATATGTCGACAAGTCAAATGCTAAAAGGGATTTTAGAAGGTTGCTTACTTGCTATTATTTCTGAAGGTGAAATATATGGTTATGAAATGAGTGAAAAACTAGCGAAATATGGTTTCACAATGGCGAGTGAGGGAAGTATTTATCCGTTATTAATACGAATGCAAAAGGAGGGATTAATAACAAGTGTGATGAAGGAATCTCCATCTGGTCCAAAGCGAAAATATTATACATTAACAGAAAAAGGCGAGGAAGCACTGGATGAATTTATGGATCGCTGGGAAGCGATGCAAAGTAGTGTAGAGCGTCTACTTGAAGGGAAGGGGAGAAAAAAATAATGCTATCAAGTGAAGCGCGAAATTTTTTATTGGATATGAGATTATTTTTAACTGCAAAGAGTGTGAAAGAAAGCGATATTGAAAGCTTTTTAGAAGATGCAGAGTTGCATTTAATAGAAGGTGAGAGTGATGGCAAAAGTGTAGAAGAAATTTTCGGAAGCTCGCCGAAAGAATATGCAAATGAACTTGTAAAAGTGATGGAGAGAGATAGACAGGAAACTTGGAAGCAAATTGGATTTACGGTAATGAATATCGTTTCGTTTTGGATCATTGCTTCTATTTTAATAGTTAATAATGGGATCTTACAGATTTCGCTTATTCAGTGCATTGGCTATAGTTTTACATTGATTTTAGCTGTAATGGGTCCTAATTTTCTACTTCGTAAAATGACCTTTGTAACAAGCTTTACAAAAACGTGGTTTTCCATGTGGTCTTTAGTCATGATCGCGCCAATGTTTTTATTAGGAGCCGTTACGATATTAGATGTGATATATCCTACAAAAATGCTTACATTCACTCAAGTGCAAAGTTATATATTAGGTGGTGGGATTTTTATTATTACAGTAGCGATAAATATGTATTTTGAAGGATGGTTTAAAAACTTATATTTAATTATTCCGCTTTCTATTATGTTAGTGTTTAAAACATTTACATCGGAAGATCTTATGCCAATGTTATTTCAAATTGTATGCTTGTATGGAAGTTTATTTATTTTAATTTTCCTTGAAATTATGATGAAGGCGAATAGAAGAGAAACGGTTAAATAAGGGAGGGATAATAATGAAGGTTTCTAAAGAAGGGGAAAAGTTTTTAATCGATACGAAAGTGTATTTAATAACGAAGGGAATTAAAGAAGAAGATGTGGATACTTTTCTAGAGGATGCAGAACTGCATTTAATAGAAGGTGAGCAAGAGGGAAAGACGGTAAGTGACATATTTGGTGATTCGCCAAAAGCGTATGCGGAAGAATTGGCGAAAGAAATGGAGAAGGATAAAAGCGGGAGTATAAAAAGTATTTTAGGAATGATTCTTGGTATTGGTGGATATTGGTTACTGACAAATATTTTATTTGAAAGTCCCGATCATGAATTTATATTAACGAATGTGCAGTTGATTGGATATCCGATTGTATTAATGATTACTGTTGCGGGAACTATTTTTGCATTTAAAATGTCATCATTTAAAAGTAAACTAAAAGAATTTAGTATTCTTTACTTAGCTTCGATGATACCAATTTTATTACTAGTATTATTAATCTTTATGAATAAATGGTATGGGACACCTATGTTGCACCTTTCTACTATGCAAAGTTATATATTAGCTGGAATTATCTTAATTGTACTGTTAGTTGCTGAAGTATATATACTTGGCTGGATTGGAATATTAGCTGTCATCGTGCCGTTATTAATTATGTTTGTATTTAAAGAGTTAGGAAAGCAAAACCCATACTGGGGAATGGTAGAGCCTTTACTTCTGTGCGGTAGTTTATATGTATTAATGAGATGGTATTTAAAAATTGAAGAGCGAAAAAGTATAAACTAGCTGTACGATACGAAAGTAACGAGCAAATAATTAGCAAACGGAATTTTCTATTAAGTGGGGTACAAATATGCAAAATATATTTATATGTATATTAACTATTATGTTTCTAGGATTAGCAATTTTAGGGATCTATACCGCTTTCGCAAAAAGGATACATAATGATTATTTTGATACTTTATTAGATGACACATCAGGATATATTTTGTTTTTCGGTTTAATAGGAAAAGGGCTGCTCTGGATATGCAAAAAAGTATTTCCAAAGAAATATTATATTGGGATTTTTAGAGGAATTACATTTACTTTTAGTTGTCTATTTTTATCCCGCATTAACGGGCAGTAAAACTCCCATCTCAAAATTCGGATGGAGCAAAGAAGTTAGGTGGGAGATCAACTGCCCGTAAAAGCCCGATTGGTGAGGGCTAATAATCAGTGGGGGATGAACAAAAACCCCACTGATTATAGTTTCACTTTATTTCTGGCAGCCGGTATTTGGTTTGGTGATTGGAATATGTTGTTTTAAACGGTAACAAGATTGTTACTGTTTTTTTCTTTGTAATAAGGGACTTTGTAAAGAGAGCGCTTTTTGTTCATTTGTTAATAATGAATTGATGTGAACTTTATTAGGGCTAGGGACTATAGGGTACATAAGGTTCGATGGTGAATGGTGATGTTCAGAACCGGTTGGAGAGTGGGGATCTGCGTGCGTAAGTTTTCCATGAATTCGTCTTGTGAATAAAATATGACCAATTTCGTGAGCGAGGGTGTATATATTTTTCATTGGAGCAGCTGAGTTTGTTAGAACGATGTAACCAGTAAGTTGTTGTTGTTTCGCTAGAGAGTAAGCGCAAGCGATTACTGCGGTTTCTTTGAAATAATCACTGCCAATATAACAAATATAAAGGTCACATTCAGGAGCTTCGTTAACACAAGTTTGAAAAAAGGATGATAATTTTTCCTGACTTTGAATGGAGTTTTTATAACTAATTTCCCGATTTGAAAAACGGAAAAGCTCGTTTAGTACAATTACTTCTTTAATTTGAAATGTAATGGGATGCCAAATTGATTCTGCAACTGCTAAATCTTTTGCAATACGGTCGTCAGAAATATCGGCGCCTGGAGTAATGCAAACACATATATTAATGTATGAATCCATAAGGAACACCTCAAAGGAAAAAATTCTTTCTATAATATATGTGGGGAAAAGGTCCTATGTATGGATAAACGCCTTGTTTATTACACGAATATATAGACTACAAGTCGAAAAAATTTCATAGTTCTATAACGTAGTATGGTCATCTTTTTGATATAGTAAAGAAAAGGGGGAGAATATATGTATACATTAAAAATCGTTTCAGACAGAGAAGCTCTGTATCAATTTGCGAGCTATGTAAGAGTTGTGCAAGGGGTTGAAGGTGTATATGTAGAGGTGGGAGAACCTTTATATGAACATCCATTAATGAAGTTTTATGTACATATTACAATTGAAGAAACATATGATCAGCATAAAGCGTTACAAGAAATAGCTAGATTAGTAGAATTAGGGCGTTTTACATATGTCCATTATAGCAATGAGGAAATTGAAGAAGCTTTTGAAGCTGTAAAATACGAAAGCTTTAAGAAATAAAGTGAAACTTTAATCAGTGGGGTTTTTGTTCATCCCCCGCTGATTATTAGCCCTCACCAATCGGGCTTTTACGGGCAGCCCGACCCCCACCTAACTTCTTTACTTTCGCTGAATTTTGAGGTAGGGGTCTTACTGCCCGCAAATAGCGGGATAACGGTAAAAAAAGGAAGCGGAAGCTTCCTTTTTTTATTGAAAATTACAGCAACAAAAGGAAGAGAATTTTGTTATGATAAGGAAGGGTGAGGAAAGGGGAGTTTACATATTGGGGTATATTGAAGAGTTACGCAAAGTAGTTGGTACGAGACCACTTATTTTAGTAGGATCAGCAATTATTATATTAAATGATAATCAAGAAGTATTGCTTCAATATCGTTCAGATACATATGATTGGGGTGTGCCTGGCGGGGCAATGGAACTGGGAGAAACGACAGAAGAAACTGCTCGTAGAGAATTATTCGAGGAGACGGGGCTAAGTGCAAAAATAATGCAATTTCTTGGTGTTCTTTCAGGAAAGGAAGTTTATTTCCGTTATCCAAATGGAGATGAAATTTTTAATGTGATTCATCTGTATCAGGCACATCATGTAAGCGGAGAATTAAAGCTCGATCATGAAGGGTTACAACTTCAATATTTTCCAGTAGACAAGTTACCGAAATTGAATGAAACGACAGAGAAGATATTACAAAAATTCTTATATGCATTGACAGAATAGAAGGTTAATTCCTTCTATTTTTATTATATTAAATATTTTGATTTTTTGGTATGTTTATAGTATGATAATTGTAGACATACAACTTATGGAATTTCACCTAAAAACTTACTAGGTTACATAAGAGAGGGGCAAGTACAAAATGCATAATGTTGTCATTACAGCTGCAGTTCGTTCACCAATTGGAACTTTCGGAGGAGCACTAAAAAATATAACACCGGTAGAATTAGCTGTTCCTGTACTTCAGGAAGCTGTAAAAAGAGGCGGAGTAGAGCCACATGAAGTTGATGAAGTAATTTTAGGTCATTGTATTCAAAGAACTGATGAAGCAAATACGGCAAGAACAGCTGCATTAGCGGCAGGATTTCCTGACACAGTTACTGGTTATACAATTCAACGTCAATGTTCTTCAGGTATGCAAGCAATTATGTCTGCTGCAATGCAAATTCAATTAGGTGTAAGTGATATTGTTGTTGCAGGTGGAGTAGAGGCAATGAGCTCAAGCCCTTATGCATTAAAACAACACCGCTGGGGACAACGTCTACAGCACGGAGAAATTCGTGATACGGTGTGGGAAGTTTTAGAAGATCCGATTCACCATATTATGATGGGTGAAACAGCGGAAAATTTAGTTGAACAATATGAAATTACAAGAGAGGAACAAGATGAAGTTGCGCTTCGTAGCCACACATTAGCGTTGCAAGCGATTGAGTCTGGATACTTTGACGATCAAATTGTTCCTATTTCGATAAAAGAACGTAGAAAAGAAGTTGTATTTTCGAAGGATGAACATCCACGTGCAGATATTACAGCTGAAAAGTTAGCGGGATTAAAACCAGCTTTCCGTAAAGATGGATCAGTAACTGCAGGGAATTCATCTGGTCTTAATGACGGAAGTGCCGTTTTAGTATTAATGAGTGAAGAAAAGGCGAAAGAAAAAGGTTTACAACCGTTAGCTCGAATTGTTGGATATTCAGTAGCAGGTGTAGATCCGAAAATTATGGGTATTGGACCAGCACCAGCAATTCGCAAAGGGTTAGAAAAAGTAGATTGGTCATTAGAAGATGCAGATTTACTTGAAATTAATGAAGCTTTCGCTGCACAATACCTAGCTGTAGAGAAAGAGTTAGGGTTAGACCGTGAGAAAGTGAATGTAAACGGTAGTGGTGTAGGACTTGGACATCCAATCGGTTGTACAGGAGCTCGTATTACGGTAAGTTTAATTCACGAATTAAAAAGACGTGGATTAGAGAAAGGTATTGCCTCTCTATGCGTTGGAGGCGGTATTGGAGTAGCTTTATTTATAGAAGCATTATAAAAAAGAGGCAGCGATTGCTGCCTCTTTTTTTATGACTCAAATAAGTGATGAAATAATCGATCGCGATTTTCAAAGAAAAGTTTCGTCGTTTGATAATGCTCTGTTTCTTCTAATGTCGATTCGTGAATCCCTTCTTGAGTTAAAGAGTATATAGTAGATTCAGGATAAGCCATTAAAATGGGGGAATGCGTTGCGATAACAAATTGTGAACCTTTTTCAGCTAGCTCATGCATGCGAATGAGCATTGAAAGTTGTCTCATCGGGGATAATGCTGCCTCAGGCTCATCTAAAATGTATAAACCTTGTCCTGAAAAGCGGTTCATAAATAATGAGAAGAATGATTCGCCGTGGGATTGTTTGTGTAGTGAGATACCACCATATGAGTCAATAACTGGATTTCCGCGTGCTTCTGAATCAGCATCCATTTCATCAATATAAGAAGCGACGTTATAAAATGATTCAGCACGTAGAAAGAATCCGTCTTTTGGGGTATTAAAACTTTTTGAAATTCGAATGTATTCATGTAAAGATGAATGTGAATTGTACGTGTTAAAACGGAAGTTCTTCGTTCCACCTTCTGCATTAAAACCTAAAGCAACTGCAATCGCTTCGAGTAATGTTGATTTACCCGTTCCATTTTCTCCAATAATGAATGTTACATTTGGATGGAAAAGGAGCGATTGTAATGTTCGAATGGCGGGTAAACAGTAAGGATATGCGGAAAAGCTAGGGATATCTTCTTTTTTTAATGTGACACTTTTTAAAAAGGGTACGTCAATCAATATATAAACCTCAATTCATAAGGGATTTTGTTTCTAAAAAAGCAGCGAATACAAGTGTAAGACAACTTGCGAATAATAATGTATATTGAAGCATGCCAAAACTGAGACCTTCCCAGCTGAAAGTCATTCTCTTCCATATAAAAATGAAAAGAACGCTCATAAAGCTAAAGAGAGCAGGCATATATTTTATAATTTTTAAGTGCTTCCATAGAAAGAAGACAATGTATGTACTTAAAAACAAGGTAAACAGAACAAGAAAAAAGACAAGTGTTAACGACACTTGATCCTCCCTTATTTTCTGAATATTTCATGTAGATTATAACATTTAAACTATCATATTCCAATGTGAAAATAAATATTGCATAGAGATTGTTCATATCGTTATGATAATATGTATTCTATTGGAAATATGAAAAGGAGTTAAAATATGCCATTTACATTCGCGCATCCAGCAGCTGTTCTCCCTTTTGCTAAGAAACATTCTAGTTATATTTCAGTGACGGCTCTTATATTAGGTAGTATGGCACCTGATTTTGAATATTTTTTACATTTTAGGCCATACGGTATTATTGGCCATACATGGGCTGGTTTCTTATATTTGAATTTACCACTCGTTTTTTTATTAGCATATGCATATCATCGTATTTTAAAAGGACCATTTATAACCCAATTACCTAAGCCTTTTGCTAGTTACTATAAATATGTAGTAGATGAGAAGTGGGGGCTTTATACTTGGAAAGATTTTTTTGTATTTTGCTATTCTGCTTTATTCGGTATGGTGACGCATGTCGTTTGGGATGCTTTTACCCATAAGACAGGCTATTTTGTTATGAAAATGCCGCTGTTACAGCAAGAAGTATATAGTATTCCGATGTATAAATTTTTACAGCATGGGAGTACATGTTTTGGTCTACTATTACTAATATATGTACTATGGAAATATAGGAGGGAAACTGATCAAGATACTAGTTTAACTTCGGAAAAAAAGAAATATTGGGCTTCATCTATCATTGTGGCGGCCATTATATTTATCGTGCACGCGTTATTAGACCCCTATTTTCATATTTTCCAAATAGGAGGTATAATAGTATCTGGACTGACAAGTTCGTTTTGTGGACTTCTTATTGTTTCTATAGTTTACAAATCAAGGGACTAATATATTTTAATGAATGATAGTGTTAGGAGAAATTAAATGATGAAAGCATGGAAAAGTATTTTTGTTTTATGTAGTTTTCTTCTTATGTTAAGTGGTTGCTTCCATCAAGAAGAAAAGAAGGCAGAACCTAAGAAGAAAGAATCTATTCCAGAAACAAAAGAGTATGGTGGGCGTGAGCTTAAAAAAGTAGGACAAAAAGTGAAAGAAAAAGGGTGGGGGACATTTGAATTAGAACAGATTCATTCTGTGAATCAGACATTTGAAGTAGCCCCAATGAAAATTCACGTACAAGACGTTAAAGTTATCTCATTATCACAAATGAGCAAAGATGCAAAAAATACATTGAAAGTGTATACTGCATTAACTCCTGAAGAAGTAAAGCGTAGATTAGGAGATAAAGTGAGTCAAGAAGACGCTGAATTATATGCATCGTTAAGTGGAACAGAGATTAGCGATACGATTCGGTATGTTGAAATTACATATAAGGTAGAGAATAGTGGAAATAAGAACATGCAATTCTTCTCTATGAATGATGTTATTATTAATGACAAACAGCATTTTAATGTAGCGACTCAAAACTTTTTATATGAAGAAGACACACTTGTAGGCACAAAGAGTGTATCAAGGGAAGATTATAAGCCTGGTGAGACACGAGAAGGAATTATCGGTTTAATACTCGATGATGGAAAAGAGAAGGTAAAGGATATTAAGTTTACAACAGATGATTTAGCAGTGGGAGATACTCATGAAGCTGTTAAAGAGCCACAAACTTTCAATATCTCATTTTCTAAGTAAGGTGTGTACTTAAACGAAAACAGTCAGCATAAAAAGTTATGCTGACTGTTTTTTTAGCTCTTTCACATATGAATCTACACTTTGAAAAGGTACTGTAATTTTAAAAGCATCTTTTTGCTCGTTAAATTGTTTTTCATTATAAGGACCGAATCGTTTATTATGCTTTACATCGATAATCCAATAATGTTCACTTTTTTTATTTGTAATTGCTGCGTCAGGATTATTTGGATCTGATTTTTCCTCAATTTGTTTTGTGATAATGTATTTATCGTCCCAAGCAATTTCTGTAATTTTTGCAGGGATGTATTGTGTAGCATATACAGCATCCTGAGAGGGGAAAAGTTCAAATGCATCTCCAGAAGTATGTATGAGTTCATATTCATCGTTAATTGTATAAGTTAAATGGTTTGTATTGCCTGTACAACCTGTTAATAAGAGTGCGGCAAATAGGATTATCCATCTTTTCAATATGGGAACCTCCTTTACAATGCTGTTGTAACACATTGTACAAGAAAAGTAAGCGAAACGCCAGTTTACAATGTTTTTTAGAAGTGGTACGATGAAACGGGTAAAGAAGGATATGAAGGAGTCGACACAAAATGAAGTTAAAGATGCATCGTCCAGCGCTTGTAATGAATCGCATAGGTGCTTCCCTTATTGACATGTTTTTAATCTCAGTTACGTACGGTGCAGTAGTAGCTATTATTACCGGGAACTATAGTGCTATTTTCAATCGTTTTAATATAAGTTTAGGTGACTATAGATATGACCTTACACTTGTTTTCGTATTAATGGCTATAAATTTTATTGTGTTACCTTTTCTTTGGAACGGTTCTACACTTGGTAAAAAGGTAACAAGAACAAAAATAATCTCGTTAACAAGTGAAAAACTAACGTTACAAACATTAATAATACGATTTTTGGTATTATTATTACCAAGCATATTATTACTTGGAGTTCCATTAATATGCAATGTATATATGATGTTATTCCGCAAAGATAATTGTGGCTTCCATGATTTAATTGCAAAGACGAAAGTGATGAGTCTTGTATAATTAATATTTAAATTATAGGTGCTACTAATGAAATAAGACTTTTTATTGTTTGTATATAAAAAGTCTTATTTTTAATTTCGTAAAAAATTTGATTATATAGGGAGGATATCTCCTATATAGTACCTTCCATATTACTGAAGGATGTTTAAAGAAGCGGTAGCTAATTCAAACACCCTATTTTTGTTTTGAATAGATTGAAAATTAAGATAATGGTATAATGAATATAAATAATATCGTTATATAACAAAGGGGGATTTGCAATGACTGGAGGTAGCTTAATATTTTGGGGAATTCTTATTTTTATTGGTTTAACCTTCGATCAGTATAATAGTAAGAAAAAAAAAGAAACAAACAAGTAATCGCTTACAATTTGTCGAGTTAACTTTTCCTGCTTGCGGATTAATCTAATAAAAGAGTATACTGAATGACGGTAAGACTTATAGAAGGGGTAATGAAAATGAAGCTTGCAGGAAAGGTTGCCATTGTAACTGGTGGTGGCATCGGTATTGGACGTAGTACAGCTCTTTTGTTGGCTAAGCAAGGCGCAAAAGTAATTGTGACGGACATTGATCAAGAAAGTGGACAAGCAACAGCTGAGGAAATTACGAATCTAGGCGGAGAGGCACTTTTTGTATCCTATGATATGGGAAAACAAGGAGATTGGCAACGTGTTATCAGTTTTGCTATGGAGGCATATAGTCGTGTTGATATGCTTTTTCAAAATGCTGGTCTGTATAAAATAGATTCTATTTTTTCTCGCCAACAAGAGAACGATTCCAATGTACTTTGTATTAATGACGTTTGGATAGAGATAAAACAATTAACGTCATCTTTTATGAAACAGCAAGAAGAAGTGGTGCTCAGTGATTTACCAGTTTTCGGTATTATTAGCACGAGAGGACAATCATTTCATACAATAGAAGCCCTAGTATAATAATGGAAAACCGCCCTCAGTATATATGTGGACGGTTTTTTTGTGTGTATTTTCAGCCATTCTAATTTCTTATCGTATAAGTAGAAAATATACAGAATACAAGTGATTTCGTACCCACTATTTTCTTTGTTTTAATTTGGCACGGGGCAGGAAGAGAATTTGACCGTTTCTATGCATGGCTAGGTTCTCTTTTCTACCTAAAAAAGAAGGTGTTGTATTTGCATGTATACTTAGCGAATACGTTGTTCGGTTTGACTATCAAAGAAATGTGCTTTATTCATATCAAAAGCAAGGTTAATTTGGTCACCAGGTGAAAAGATATGTCTTGCATCAACACGTGCTGCAAAATCTTGATTTCCAAGTTTCATATATAAAATGGATTCAGCCCCTAACAACTCTGCAACTTCAATTTTTGTTGTGAAGGTAGTAGATTGTGAAGCTTCTAAAAATAATAGTTCATCATGAATATCTTCTGGACGAATACCTAAAACAATTTCTTTATTTACATAGCCTTGTTCGCGTAATAACTTCATTTTTCCTTCAGATACTTTAATCTTTAGTGAACTGTCTATAACGAAATCGGTTTCAGTTAATTTTCCACGGAAGAAATTCATTGCGGGTGAACCGATAAAACCACCAACGAAAATATTTTCAGGTGTTTCATATACTTCTTTTGGAGTTCCAATTTGTTGGATTTTTCCGTCTTTCATAACAACAAGACGGGAAGCCATTGTCATTGCCTCCGTTTGATCATGTGTTACATAAATTGTCGTTGTACCAAGGCGGTGGTGTAATTTAGAAATTTCTGATCGCATTGCAACACGTAGTTTAGCGTCTAAGTTTGATAATGGTTCATCCATTAAGAAGACTTTTGCGTCTCGAACAATCGCTCTACCTAATGCGACACGTTGGCGTTGTCCACCTGATAAAGCTTTCGGTTTTCTATCTAAATATTGTTCAAGCCCTAAAATTTGAGCTGCATGTTTCACTCGACGGTCGATTTCATCTTTCGGTATTTTTCGAAGTTTTAATCCAAATGCCATATTATCATACACACTCATATGTGGATAAAGAGCGTAGTTTTGGAAGACCATTGCGATATCTCGATCTTTTGGAGGAACATCGTTCATTAGCTTACCATCAATTGAAAATTCTCCTTTTGAAATATCTTCAAGTCCAGCTACCATTCGTAGTGTTGTAGATTTTCCACAGCCAGAAGGACCAACGAATACGATAAATTCTTTATCTTGAATGTGTAAATTAAAATCTGTTACGGCTGTTACGTTATTATCATATATTTTATAAATATTTTCTAATTTAAGTTCTGCCATGATATTTCCCCCTAGAAAGTTTATGCAAACGTTTTCTTTGAATTTATTATAAACGAATAGATTCAAAAAAGAAATAAAAACACTATAAAAAAATAAAACGTTTTCATTATTCCTATGAATATATAATAAGTTCCACATGTTTTATCAGAACAAGAAAATAAATATTGTAAGCGCTATTTTAAATTTGGATAGAATCTGTTATCATTCAGTAATGAAAACGTTTGCGCCTTAAAAAAAGAAAAAAGAATCAATAGTATAGATGAAATGGGGTAGCATAATGGAAAAACAATGGTGGAAAGAAAGTGTAGTATATCAAATTTATCCTCGTAGTTTTATGGATAGTAACGGTGATGGCATAGGGGATCTTCGTGGTATTCTTTCAAAGCTAGATTACTTAAAAGAACTAGGTATTGATGTAATTTGGTTATCACCAGTCTATGAATCTCCAAACGATGATAATGGTTACGATATAAGTGATTATTGTAAAATTATGAATGAGTTCGGAACAATGGAAGACTGGGATGAACTATTACATGAAATGCATAAACGTAATATGAGACTTATGATGGACTTAGTTGTTAATCATACTTCAGATGAACATAATTGGTTTATTGAATCACGTAAATCAAAAGAAAATAAATATAGAGACTATTATATATGGCGTCCTGGAAATGAAGGGAACGAGCCGAATAACTGGGGAGCAGCATTTAGTGGCTCTGCATGGCAATATGATGAAATGACAGATGAATATTATTTGCATCTGTTTTCTAAAAAACAGCCAGATTTAAACTGGGATAATGAAAAGGTAAGACAAGATGTTTATGACATGATGAAGTTTTGGTTAGAAAAAGGAATTGATGGGTTCCGTATGGATGTTATTAATTTTATTTCTAAAGAAGATGGCTTACCAGCTGTTGAAACGGATGAAGAAGGATATGTTTCAGGGCATAAACATTTTATGAACGGTCCGAACATTCATAAGTATTTGCATGAAATGAATGAAGACGTATTGTCTCAGTATGACATTATGACGGTTGGGGAAATGCCTGGTGTAACGACAGAAGAAGCTAAATTGTATACAGGAGAAGCTAGAAAAGAACTGCAAATGGTATTCCAATTTGAACATATGGATTTAGATTCTGGAGAAGGTGGGAAATGGGATGTAAAACCATGCTCACTTATTACTTTGAAACAAAATTTAACAAAGTGGCAAAAAGCATTAGAACAAACAGGCTGGAATAGCCTTTATTGGAATAACCATGACCAGCCTCGCGTTGTATCTCGTTTTGGTAATGATGGAGCTTATCGTACTGAATCAGCAAAAATGTTAGCGACAGTGCTTCATATGATGAAAGGGACACCATATATTTATCAAGGAGAAGAAATCGGAATGACCAATGTTCGATTTGAATCGATTGATGAATATCGAGATATTGAAACATTAAATATGTATAAAGAAAAAGTTATAGAGCGCGGCGAAGATATAGATAAAGTGATGCAGTCTATATATATAAAGGGCCGAGATAATGCTAGAACCCCGATGCAGTGGGATGATAGAGAACATGCTGGATTCACAACGGGTGAGCCTTGGATTGCGGTAAACCCTAACTACAAAGAGATTAATGTGAAACATGCAATCCAAGACGAAGAATCGATTTTTTATTACTATAAAAAATTGATTGAGTTACGCAAAAACAATGAAATAGTTGTGTATGGAACATATGATTTAATACTAGAAAATAACCCTTCTATTTTTGCTTATGTAAGAACATATGAAGAAGAAAAGCTTCTGGTGATTGCAAACTTCACTGCAGATGAATGTGTATTTGAATTGCCTGAGGATATTATTTATAGTGAATCCGAGTTATTAATATACAATTATGACGTAGAAAATGTATCGATAGAAAACATTACGTTACGACCATATGAAGCAATGGTATTTAAATTGAAATAAGAAAAAGCCTTATGCCACCCTGAAGTGCACCCCAATTGTTAGACACGGTCTAACAATTGGAGGTGCATTTTTTATGGCTAAATTTTCTTCAAAAGAAAAAATCCAAGCGGTGAAACGATATTTAGATGGTTCAGAGAGTGGAAAAACAATTGCTAAATCTATAGGAGTTACTCCTGTTTTAATTCGTGAGTGGATTAGACGATATGAATCTTCAGGTGAAAGGGCCTTTGACAAGTGCTATACATTATACTCAGCTCAGTATAAACTAGATGTACTTTATTATATGAATGAACACGGGACATCTATCAGAGAAACAGCGGCGCTTTTCAATATTCCGTCTTATGAAACACTTCGGAAATGGAAAATAGCCTATGAAACAGGAGGATTGGATGCCCTACAATCAAAGAAAAAGGGGCGTCCAACCATGAAAGATAAAAAAATAAAACCAGTAGTAGAAGGTTCAATAGAAGCACTACAAGCCGAAAATGAGCGTTTACGGATGGAAAATGCATATTTAAAAAAGTTGAATGCCTTAGTTCAAAACAAGGAAAAATCACCAAACAAGACAAAGCGCAAGTAATCTATGAGTTAAGGCATGAATTTCCTGTCAAGGAGTTACTTCAACTCGCAAACATTCCACGTAGTACGTACTATTACTGGATGAAACAGTTCAATCGTCCTGATCCAAATGCAGAAGTAAAAGAACTGATTCAAGCTATTTATAATGAACACGATGGGTGTTATGGGTATCGTCGTATTCGTGATGAACTTATGAATCGTGGACACAAAGTAAATCATAAAAAAGTGTATCGCCTTATGAAAGAATTAGGGTTAAAATGTCTTGTTCGTATGAAAAAATATCGCTCTTACAAAGGGACAGTTGGGAAAATTGCGCCAAATATTTTAAATCGCAACTTCCAAGCTGTAAAACCAAATGAAAAGTGGGTTACAGATATTACGGAGTTTAAGTTATTTGGGGAGAAGTTATACTTATCACCAATGTTGGATTTGTTTAATAGTGAAATTATTACCTATACAATTGGTTCAAGACCGACCTATTCCCTTGTTTCAACGATGTTAGATCAAGCTTTTGAACGTATAACAGATCAGGATAAACTCCTCATTCATTCTGATCAAGGTTGGCACTATCAAATGAAACAATACCGTCATTCTCTTAAGAACTGTGGCATTACTCAAAGTATGTCTCGCAAAGGAAACTGTTATGACAATGCCGTTATTGAAAATTTCTTTGGTATCATGAAATCAGAATTTCTGTATCGAAAAGAATTTGAAAGTATAACACATTTCAAACAAGAATTAGCAAAGTATATAGAATACTATAATCATAAAAGAATTAAGGCAAAATTAAAGGGTATGAGCCCGGTACAATACCGGGCTCATACCCTAGAAGCTGCCTAATGAAACGACCTGTCTAACTTTCGGGGGTCACTTCACCCTGGCATAAGGCTTTTTCTATTACCATTTTAAAATAGAGAATCCGTACGGTGGAAGTGTAACTTGTAATACACTTGCTTCCGCTGAAAATTCTTCATTTGTATAAATGTTAATTATTTTCTTCCCAGTAATACGAAGAGGGAGTGAAGTTGTAACTTCACTGTTAGTAGGATTTAAAACGAAAAAGATAGTTTCATCTTCATATGTTTTTGTATAAGAAATATAATTATGTTCATCATTTGCCTCAATGAATTGAAAAGTACCGTGTCCTCCAAATGATTTATATTGTTTCCGTAATGAAATTAATGTTTGTATATGTGTAAATAAAAGAGTGTCTTGTTCTTTTTCGTCCCATACCATACATTTACGACAACCAGGGTCCATGTCACCATCCATGCCGATTTCATCACCGTAATAAATACAAGGAGAACCAATGAAAGAAAGGTGGAATACATAGAGTAACTTTAACTTATTTTTATCCCCGTTACATGTCGCTAAAATTCTTGGTGTGTCATGACTGTCTAATAAATGAAATGCCGCTTCATTTACATTCATAGAGTAGGAATGTAAAGAATCTGTAATTTGTTTCGTGAATTCACTCGCTTTAATGGAATCGTTAGCAAAGTAAGAGAGTAGAGCGTTTGTAACAGGATAGCTCATGACAGCATCAAATTGATCTCCTTGTAGCCATGGGAGTGCATCGTGCCAAATTTCGCCTAAAATATATACTTCAGGATTTAATGCTTTTATTTCACTTCGGAATTCTCTCCAAAAACTGTGATCAACTTCATTTGCCACATCAAGGCGCCAACCATCTATATGGAATTCCCTTACCCAATAACGACCTACTTCAAGTAAATATTCTTTTACATCTGGATGTGCCGTATTTAATTTAGGCATATATGGTGTAAATGCGAAAGTATCATAGTTAGGAAGTGGCTCGGTTATAATTGGAAATTCATGAATATGGAACCAATCTTTATAGGCGGAATTCTCACCATGGTATAGCACATCTTGAAATTTATCAAAGAAGTATCCGCTATGATTAAAAACAGCGTCGAGCATTACTTTTATACCATGTTTATGACACGCCTGAACGAGTTTTTTGAAAGTTTCTTTCGTCCCGAATTGTGGGTCGATTTCCATGTAATCAATTGTGTCATATTTATGATTCGAATGAGCTTTGAAAATAGGAGTGAAATATATTCCGGAAATTCCAAGTTTAACAAGGTAATCAAGGTTTTGAATAATACCAGCAAAATCTCCGCCGAAAAAATTAGTTGGAGTTGGTTCAGTACTTCCCCAAGGAAGGGTGTTTTCTGGATTCAGTGTGCGATCCCCATTAGCGAATCGTTCTGGGAAAATTTGATACCAAACTGTGTCTTTAACCCAGGAAGGTGCTTTGAATACATCGTTTGCATGAATAAATGGAAAACAGAAAAAGTTACCAACATCATCATTTGGAATGTTAGAAAAAAATCCTCGTTCTGTATAAATAAGAGTTTCTGCATCATTTATTAATTCAAATCCATAACGTAAGCGTTTAAATTGTGGTTCGATGGAAATTGACCAATAATCAAATAACTCAGTAGAACCAGTTTTTTTCATCGGTGTACTCGCTGTAATCCATTTCCCATCTTGCCATTCATAAGGATCACCGTAGATGAGAGCGGCGGTGTGAATATCCTCTCTTTTTGTACGCATCCGGATGTGAATCGTTTTTTCGTCGTAAGCGTATGCATAATTATCTTTCGGCCTATGATAGATCGCTTCTTTAAACATATAGAAAATCCCCCTTTAATATCTCTATACATATCGTTCCCTTAAACGTAATAATAAAGATTATGTTGCAAACGATTGCTTTCCCATAACTTTAATGTTGCTTATAAGAGTAGTATTCATTTTATATAAAGTCAATGGATAAAGAGTATAACGGCAATATTAAAAAAATTAATATTTGCAAAATGAATAAAAGGATGTATAATGATAGACAAATAGCGCAAACGTTTTCATAGATTATGATATTGTTTGTGCTTTTATTAAACTATGGAATGCAAACGTTTTCAATTAAAGAGGTACATAGACAATTTAGGGAGGTTTTTGGGATGAAGAAAGCATTATCACTATTAACGATTTCAGCATTGTCAATCGGTATGTTATCTGCATGTGGACCGAAAGATTCAGGGAAAAAAGAAGCAAGTAACGAGAAGAAAGATTATGATCTTCTCGTTTGGGAAGATGAGAAAAAAGGTGTTGGTCTAGAGCCGGCAGTGAAAAGTTTTGAAAAGAAATATAATGTGAAAGTAAAAGTTGTAGAGGTTCAGATGACGAAACAAATAGAAAAACTTCGTCTCGACGGTCCAGCTGGTACAGGACCAGATGTTGTAACATTACCGCATGATCATATTGGTAATGCGGTAACAGAAGGGCTACTTTCAGAGGTGAAAGTGGATGATACGGTAAAAAATAAATTTACAGATTTATCAATAAAGGCACAAACATACGACGGAAAACTATACGGTTTACCAAAAGCAATTGAAACACCAATCTTTATTTATAATAAAAAATTAATGCCAAAAGCACCAGAAACGATGGATGAGCTGTATAACTTCTCAAAAGACTTTACGAAAGATGACAAGTACGGATTTTTAACATTAGGAGATAACTTCTATTTTGCTAACGCATTTATGGCGGGTATGGGCGGTTATGTATTTGGTGAAAAAGATGGAAAACTGACTCCGACAGATATTGGATTAAATAATAGTGGTGCAGTACAAGGTGCTGAATATATTCAAAAATGGTATAAAGAAAAATTATTACCAAAAGGAATTATTGGTGAATCTGGCGGTTCAGCTGCAGATGGATTATTTAATGAAGGAAAAGCAGCATCTATTATGAATGGTCCATGGGCATTCCAAGCAATGGAAAAGGCTGGAATTGATTATGGTGTTGCTCCAATGCCGAAATTACCAAATGGTCAACCGATGAAAACATTTGTTGGGGTAAAAGGATGGCATGTAACAAGTTTCTCTAAACAAAATGATTTAGCTACAAAATTCACTGAGTGGGTAACAAATGAAGAAAACGCGAAAATTCGATTTGAGAAAACAAAAGAAATTCCTCCAGTAAAATCAGTGATGGAAGATCCAATTATTAAAGATAATGAGGCTGCAAAAGCAGTTGCGACTCAATCAGAAAATGGAATCCCAATGCCGAATATTCCAGAAATGCAAGAAGTTTGGAAACCAGCTGGAGATGCGCTTCAATTAGTTGTATCAAATAAACAAGAGCCAAAAGCAGCACTTGATAATGCAGTGAAACAAATTAAAGGTAATATTGAGGCAAACCACAGCAATAAAAAATAAGGTGAAATTCGTGCCTCTAAATATGAGAGGCACGAATTCTCTCCCTTCCAAGTAGGAAGAAAAAAGGGGGAAGGAACATGCAAACATCTATAGAACCAACGAAAGATGTGAACGGTTCAAAGCATAGGAAAATGGCGACCATGTTATCTATTATTCCAGGCATGGGCCAAATATATAATAAACAATACGTAAAAGGTCTTATTTTTCTAGTATTAACAGGCTCATTTATTGTAGCATTTGCTGATTTATTAAATATAGGATTATGGGGAATTGTAACGCTCGGTACAGAAGTTCCACGTGACCATTCTGTCTTTCTATTAGTAGAAGGGATTTTGGCACTTATTGTTGTCGTGTTTGGACTAGGGGTATATGCATTTAACTTATATGATGCATACCAAAATGGGAAAAAACGCGATATAGGGACACCATTAAACTCAGTTAAAGAGCAATATCGCAATTTATTAGATCAAGGTTTTCCGTATTTAATGGTTTCACCAGGGTTTCTATTACTTATCTTTGTTGTCGTGTTTCCAATCATTTTTGTTATCTTAATTGGATTTACAAACTATGATTTATATCACTCCCCTCCAGCTAAATTAGTAGATTGGGTGGGCTTTAAAAACTTTATTGATATTTTCACATTACCAATGTGGAGAGATACATTTTTAAGTGTATTCTCTTGGACTGTCATTTGGACATTCGTTGCAACGACATTACAAGTTGCACTGGGTATTTTTTTAGCGATTATCGTAAACCAGCCTGGGATTAAAGGGAAGGCTGTTATTAGAACAATCTTCATTTTACCGTGGGCTGTTCCAGCATTCGTATCTATTCTTGTATTTGCTGGTATGTTTAATGAAACATTCGGAGCGATTAACAATCAAGTATTAGCTTTATTCGGGATTGAAAAGGTTGCTTGGATGACTGATCCATTTTGGTCGAAAATCGCTTTAATTATGATTCAAACGTGGCTTGGCTTCCCGTTTGTTTTTGCAATGACAACAGGTATATTGCAATCGATTCCAGGAGAACTGTATGAAGCAGCTACAGTAGATGGTGCAACAGCTTGGCAACAGTTCCGCAAAATTACATTGCCGCTCGTTCTATATGCAACAGCTCCAATTTTAATTACACAATATACGTTTAACTTTAATAATTTTAGTATTATTTATCTATTTAATAGCGGGGGACCTGCTGTGTCTGGACAAAATGCAGGTGGAACAGATATTTTAATTTCATGGATCTATAAGTTAACGATGACTTCGGCTCAGTACGGAAAAGCAGCAGCTCTTACAATGATTTTATCGTTAATCGTTATTACAGTTGCGTTATGGCAATTTAAGAGAACAAAATCATTCCAAGAAGAGGATATGATGTAAATGAATATTAAACGACAAAAGATGTTACGTCTTTCATTAAGTTATTTAGTTATCTTCATAATGTGTGCGATTATTTTCTATCCATTACTATGGATAATTGGTTCATCGTTTAATCCAGGAGATAGTTTGTCTGGTTCTAACATTATTCCGAAAAATGCCACGTTAGATCATTATCGCAAGCTACTTGATCTTGATTCAAGTAATTACTTACTTTGGTATAAAAATACTTTAAAAGTTAGTGTTATGACGATGATTTTTTCTGTGTTAGCCATTAGCTTTACTGCTTATGCATTTTCGAGATATCGTTTTGTTGGAAGAAAGAATGGTTTATTAACATTTTTAATTCTCCAAATGATCCCGAATTTTGCAGCGTTAATCGCGCTATATATATTAGCGCAGTTAACAGGATTAATTGATACACATCTTGCATTAATTTTAATTTATGTGGGCGGAGCAATTCCGATGAATACTTGGCTTATGAAAGGGTATTTTGATACGATTCCGAAAGAGTTGGATGAATCAGCTCGAATGGATGGAGCGGGGCATTTCCGTATTTTTTGGCAAATTATTATGCCACTTGCAAAACCAATCGTAGCGGTTGTAGCGTTATTTACTTTCATCGGTCCATTTACAGACTTTATTTTAGCAAGTATTATTTTACGCACACCGGAAAATTATACTTTAGCAGTTGGGTTATATGAAATGGTAGCGAAGAAATTTGGTAATGAATTTACAACATTTGCAGCTGGATCAGTATTAATTGCAATTCCGATTTCTATTTTATTCTTATCGCTGCAAAAATATTTTGTTTCCGGTTTAACAGCTGGAGGTACGAAAGGATGAAAAATGGGACATTACGTCCCATTTCTCTTTTCATCTCCCTATAAAAAGTTTTATAGGGAGATGAAAAGAGATTTGACATAGCATGAGAAAAGATGTGAAATAAATAGTATATTATAGTATAGGAAAATAGAGCTATTTCCCTTACAATACATGGAGAGGGAGAATAAGATAATTTTTGTGAGATAGAACGAAGTGATGGAAGTTTGCGACTTCTCCTACTACTTGCACAGATGCAAGATAACAATATATGAAATAGGGCAGAGAAGTGAGAGGAGGGGATTTTTTATGACAGTTACAATTAAAGATGTGGCGAAGAAGGCAAATGTTGCACCGTCGACGGTTTCACGTGTAATTGCTGATAATCCAAGTATAAGTGAAAAAACAAAGCGCCGTGTTCGAAAAGTAATGAGTGAACTAGGCTATCACCCAAATTTAAATGCAAGAAACCTTGCGAATCAAACAACGAAAACGCTTGGACTCGTTATGCCGAGTTCTGCAAGTAAAGCTTTTCAAAATCCATTTTTCCCAGAAGTTATAAGAGGAATTAGTTCATTTGCACATATGGAAGGGTATGCGCTCTATATGTCGACAGGTGAAACGGAGGACGAAATTTTTAATGGTGTTGTAAAGATGGTACAAGGGCGCCAAATTGGTGGAATTATTCTTTTGTATTCAAGAGAAAACGATCGGATCATTCAATATCTGCATAATCAAAATTTCCCGTTTGTCTTAATCGGAAAACCATATGATCGAAAAGATGAAATTACATATGTAGATAATGATAATTATACAGCCGCAAGAGAAGTAGCCGAGTATTTAATTTCATTAGGGCATAAACAAATCGCATTCATTGGTGGTGGATCAGATTTACTTGTAACGAGAGATCGTTTGGCAGGTATGAGTGATGCTTTGAAATTAGGAGATATTCTACTACCGAAAGAGTATATTTTACACTTTGATTTTTCAAGAGAGAGTGGTCAACAGGCTGTTGAGGAATTAATGGGACTAAAGCAACCACCGACGGCAATTATGGCAACGGATGATTTAATTGGACTTGGCGTGTTAAGTGCACTTTCTAAAAAAGGGTTTGTTGTACCGAAAGATGTTTCTATTGTAAGTTTTAATAATGCTTTATTATCAGAAATTGCTAGTCCACCGCTTTCAACAGTTGATGTGAATATTTATCAATTAGGGTATGAAGCGGCAAAAGCTTTAGTTGATAAGGTAGAGCATTCTGAGTCTACTTCAAAATGCATTATTATTCCGCATAAATTATTGAAGCGTCAAACTTGTGATCAGTATGTAAAAAAAAGCTAAGAGTTTAACTCTTAGCTTTTTGCTTTAGAAAGGCTTCTAAACGGTCGCAGCCTTCTTTTAAAGTTTCCATACTATAAGCATAGGAAAGGCGAAGGTAGCCTTCACCATATTCAGAAAATGCCGTTCCAGGAACGACGGCCAGCCCAGCTTCTTTTACAAGATCAAGTGCAAAATCAAATGATGAAGATGTTAAGTTTCCGACATATGGGAATAAATAAAATGCACCCGTTGGCTTCTCGACTGTTAAGTCCATTTGAATGAGTCTATTATATACGTAATCACGGCGCTTTTTATATTGATGACGCATCATCTTAGGTGCATCTTTAGCAGCTGTTAACGCTTCAATTGCAGCATGTTGGGCGATTGAATTAGCGCATGTCACATTGTATTGATGAACTTTTAAAATATGCTTTGCTAAATAATTAGGAGCAAATAAAAATCCAATACGCCATCCTGTCATAGAATGTGATTTGGCTAAGCCATTAATGACAATAGTCTTCTCACGCATTTCTGGGAATTGAGCAATAGATGTGTGTTGCCCTTCATATACAAGTTCGCTATAAATTTCATCGGAAAGAACGAAAATATTCTTATCTTTTAAGATAGATACAATATCTTCTAATTCTTCTTTTGATAAGGTAACACCAGTTGGATTAGAAGGATACGGTAAAACGACACATCTTGTTCGTTCTGTAATTGCATTTTGCAGAGCTTCAGCTGTTAAACGAAATCCAGTTTCACGAACATCTATAAAAATGGGAGTTGCACCGCATAGTCGAATAATCGGCTCGTAACCAGGATAAATAGGAGCAGGTAAAATTACTTCCGTTCCTGGTTCTAAAATAGTTCGGAATGCAACATCAATCGCTTCACTAGCGCCGATTGTAACAATGGTTTCGTTTTCAGGTGAATAATGTAAATCGTAGCGACCCTTTACAAAGTTACAAGCTGCTTCGCGTAATTCTAGTAAACCAGCGTTATGTGTATAGCTTGTATAATTTTCTGTAATGGCCCGTTTAGCAGCTTCTTTTACTAAAGAAGGTGTAGGGAAGTCGGGTTGCCCAATTGTTAAAGAGATGAGATTATCATAGTTTTGAATCATGTTAGAGAACTGACGGATTCCAGAAATTTGGATGTCCTTCACTCTAGGATTAATGAATTGTTCCATTGTATCTCCCTTTCTTCCGTTTGAAAATTAAGTTCATTTTATCATATTTTTAACTATTACGCTTTGTTTATAAAATTCCCCCGCTATTTTTAAAATTCAGTGGAAGTAAGAAATTATGTGAGGATCCAAATGTCCATAAGAGTATAAGTTGTGTGAGTTAATTAAAGTTTCACTCCATTTGTTTAAGCATAAACAAAAAAAAGCCGCTGCAAGCGACTTTTAATAACCGTATTCCCAATCTATTTCATCTTCGTTCCAAAGTACGGAAGATACTCTGCCAAGATGGACAACGGATTCATTTACAGCACATGTACAATCTTCTTCCCCTGCTTTATGTTGCAATTCTTCGTATACTGATTTTTCAACGTTTTCTAGCACAACCAAATTTTCTTCTTTTAAAACAAGCGTAGTACCCGCCATATTTATCTTCCTCCTACTAAAGTAATGATCACTTATTTGTAAACATAGATAGTATGGATTATATGCTGTATTTTGCAATAGTTGTCCGTCTAGTGAAGTGTTTTTTATTTTCTTTGTAATCCGTATTCATTGTATACTGCACGAAGGAAATTTGGTACAGGGTTTACAATCATTTCGGAAATTTGTAACATTTATTATTAGTTGTTAACAAATAATTAACAAAAATGTTAAGAAAAATCAAAATTTTAAAACAAATAGACTTATAAAATGATATAATCATATCAAAATACATATAGGGGATGACAGGCTATGGAGCTGATTCGTGATTTAATGATCCAAATTGCCATCATTATTTTACCACTATTTTTATATGAAGCGATTCGTTTAAATCGTTATCAAGAAATGCTTCCGAAGCCTAATCGCTACTTTATTATGTTTTTATCTAGCGTTACACTCGTTCTCTCCATGACATACTCTATTTGTTTTGGTACCGTTTGCGGATACAATTTCCATCCAATCCCAATTGTTAGTGGTTTTTTATATGGTGGGATTGTTGGGCTCATCCCTGCCATTATTTTTGTTGCATATGAATGGATTTCTAAGGGGCTCAGTTGGTTGCCTATCGTAGAAGTTATATTTCTTTCGATAATTCCATTGTTTTTGTCAAAGAAATGGTCTCTGTTTTCAAGAGATAAGAAGCTAATATTAGCTTTTATGATTGCATCATTTTATGTTCTTGTTTCATTAGTAGTCGGGATGTTGAATGTCCTTTTAGAAACAGGTTTTACACCGTACATATCTAATCTATATAGTGGGTATATATTTGCATCACTTATTATGGTTATGACAATGGTATTTCAAGTGTATTTGACTGAGTATTTAAACGAAAATGCATTATTGCGTACAGAAATGCAAAAATCAGAAAAACTTAATATTATAAGTGAGTTAGCTGCAAGTGTTGCACATGAAGTTCGAAACCCTCTCACTGTTGTACGAGGGTTTATTCAATTGCTAGAGAGTACGGAAGATGTAAAAAACAAAGATTATATGCGTCTCGTATTAGCTGAACTGGATCGTGCTGAACAGATTATTTCAGATTATTTAAATTTAGCAAGGCCTCAAATTGAAAAAAAAGAACATATTTGTTTATCAGCACAATTAATTGAAATGACAACTCTTATGTCATCATTTGCAGCGATGCAGGGCGTTTATTTGCAAGTTGAGATTTCTGAGAGCCTTTATACTATCGGCGATAAGGCGAAATTGAAGCAAGCTATTATGAATGTTGTTAAAAATGGTATTGAAGCAATTCAAGGAAACAAAGGGTATTTAAAAGTAACGGCTATTCAAAAAGATGAAATGATAATAATAAGAGTTAAAGATAGTGGTGTTGGAATGACAAAAGAACAGTTAGCAAGGCTTGGACAACCGTATTATTCTTTAAAAGAAAAAGGAACAGGATTAGGTCTTATGGTAACATTTAGTATTTTACAAGCGCATAATGGTACATTGGAATATAAAAGTGAAAGCGGAAAAGGAACTGAAGCTATTATTATATTGCCAGCTGTACGATATAAGGAATAAAAGTTACCGGTAGAAGGTAACTTTTTATTTTATCTTGCATTAGAAAAATATACGAAATTTCATTCATTTATTTTATCTTGTTTTGTTCGAACGAATAAACTTTTAAATGATTGAAAGAAGCTTTGCTCTTTTGAGGCGGCGACTAATTTTTTTGTTTCTTGAATTTCGCGAATAACTTGCATAAGTTGTGCATCGCGGTTGCTATCTTTATTGTAAATTTGATTGACCAGTTTATTCATTTTTTCTTCTTGTTTGGATTCTCGCTTATACATATGATTCATTAATAAGTCCATCTTTTCTTTTTGGAGTGCATCTGTTTGAGCGGCGTGAACAACTAGCTCTTGTAACATTTTTTCTTGAGAGCCTTCTTTTACATAAACTTGTTGCATTAGTTCATCTAATTTCTCGTCTTTTAAACGATTTTGTGTAATGAGAGTAGAGTTTTGATGAATAATTGCTTCATTTAATTGAGCAAGCATTTCAAGTTTTAACATGAACTCCTCAAAGTTACGTCCATCTTCTTTCGGTTGTATCTCTTGTTTATTTTGAATAACAGGGACAGGTGGGGCCTCTTTTTCTTTTAAAATAATAGGTATTGTTTCTGAAATGTCTTCTTGTAATGTAGCAGCTCTTTCATGTATAGATTTCAATAGTTTTAAATCATCCAATTTATAAATACGAGCATCAGCTGTTTTGGAAATAATATAACCGTGTTCCTCTAAGAGTTGGCTATATTTTCGGACTATATGTTTTGGGATACCTGTTTTATTTGTAACATCTTTCGTTTTATAAATAGCGTCCATGATAGTTCCTCCCCAAAAAGTATCGTATATATCATTTCAATCTTTTATGAGGACTTCCTTTGAAAAAGAATGTCGGAAGGTTATTAGTTTTCTACAGCATTAGTGAAAAGATGAGGAAAAATGAATGTTTTTGGCGAAATGGAGAGGAAGAGCTAAAATAATGTCTGAAAACATACATAGAAGAAGTTTGTTATAATAACTGAGGAAAAGAAATTGGTAGGAACACGGAGGCACACATGAAGCAATTTAAAGGTATTATCATTTCAATTATTGCAATTCTTTCTCTTTTGGTAGCGGTATATGAAGTACTTGTGCCAGAGGAGACAAGTACTAAAAAAACAACTACGTATGATCAAATTCTAGAGTTCCCGAAAGAACGATACCCAGAGACCGGGAAACATATAACGGATGCTATAAAAGAAGGGCATTCAGAAATGTGCACAATTGATCGTAATGGTGCAGCGGATAGAAGGAAATTATCGTTAGCTCCATATCCGACGAAGAAAGGTTATGATCGTGATGAATGGCCGATGGCGATGTGTAAGGAGGGTGGAAAAGGAGCCCATATTGAATATATAAGTCCAGCAGATAACCGCGGTGCAGGTTCTTGGGTAGGGAATAAGCTAGACAAATATCCAGATGGTACGCGTGTGAAATTTGAAGTGAAATAGTAATTGGCATACATTTCATAGTGGAGGAGAGGGGTAGTTATGGAATTAACAATTTCATATTCGCAATTAATGATAATGAATTATGATGGTCAGCAGCCTTATGTAGATTGGACTCCTGAAGATTTTGAAAGAGGCTATGCTGAGGTGGATGGAGCTATTATTTTTGAAGCAATCTCTGACTATACTTGTGAAGTAGAAGTTACTTGCGGAAATCATATTGAGAAAGAAGAAGTGGTTAGAACGATATCAGTTCCTTTCACAGTGAAGAATGAAGAAGTATATATAACAAGTATTCTTTCTAATAAATTGCATATTCCTATTCCTAACGGGGAATATATGATAGTCTTGCAGGCAACTCCTCTTGAAGAGCCAACAGACGATGAATTGTATAAAGTACAATACGACTTCTATTTTGAGAGTGTAGAATAAAAAACGTGTTATCCTTTTTGAAGGATAACACGTTTTTTATTATGCGTTTGTTTTTAGGAGAGAACGAGCGTCTTTTGCTGCCTGAACCATGTGCTCTAAAGCAGGTATAACTTCCTCAGTTCTTCGTGTTTTTAAACCACAGTCTGGATTAATCCAGAAATATTTAGGATCACATACTTGTAAAGATTGTTCTAAAATTGCGAACATTTCATCTTTACTTGGGACACGTGGGCTATGAATATCATATACACCTAGACCAATTCCTTTTTCATATGTTGTATGTTTTAATGTATTAATAAATTCTCCATGACTTCTTGATGTTTCGATAGAAATAACATCTGCATCTAATGCACGAATTGCATCTACAATATCTTCGAAGTTACTGTAACACATATGAGTATGAATTTGTGTTTCATTTTCTACAGAAGATGTTGCTAAAAGGAATGATTGAACTGCCCATGTAATGTATGCATCCCAATCTTTTTCTTTTAACGGCATACCTTCACGAAGTGCAGGCTCATCGACTTGGATTACTCTAATTCCGGAAGATTCAAGTAATTCAATTTCATGACGAAGTGCTAATGCAATTTGATATGAAACTTCTTTTCTTGAAATATCATTTCGAACGAATGACCAATTTAAAATAGTGACAGGTCCAGTGAGCATACCTTTTACTACTTTCTCTGTTAAGCTTTGTGCATATACAGTTTCTTTAATAGTCATTCCACTTATAAAGGCAACATCACCATAAATAACAGGTGGTTTTACGCAACGGGAACCGTATGATTGTACCCATCCGTTTTTAGTAAAGGAGAAACCAGCAAGTCTTTCGCCAAAATATTCCACCATGTCAGTTCTTTCGAATTCACCATGTACTAGTACATCAAGACCAATATCTTCTTGGTAACGAATCCACTTTGCAGTTTCTTGTTCAATGAATTGATTATATTGTTCATTTGTAATATCGCCGTTACGCCACTGTTTACGTGTTTGACGAACTTCAGATGTTTGAGGGAAGCTACCGATAGTTGTTGTTGGTAACAACGGTAATTGTAAAGCTACTTGCTGTAGTTCATATCGTTTTTCAAATGGAAGAGGACGTGAGAAATCATCTTCTTTAAGTGATATGCGTGCCACTTTTACATCTTCACGATTACGTGCAGCTGATGAGCGGATTGCATGATGTGCATTACGATATGTTGTCAAATCGCTACTTATGCTTTCTACACCTTTAGTAAGAGCAGAATGGATAAGGACTAGTTCTTCTAATTTTTGATTAGCAAATGCAAGTGCATCAAATAATTCAGTTGCTAAGTGCGTTTCTCCCGTTTTATCAATTGGAGTATGCAATAAGCTACAAGAAGGTTGAACAATGAAACCTTTTGCTGTGATTTGATTTTGTAATGTTGTAAATAAAGAAAGTACATCATCAAGATCAGCTCTCCAAATGTTACGGCCATCTATACAACCAATAGCTAAAATTTTATCAGCTGGGAATCCATATTTTGAAATAGCATTTACATTACCTTCTTTGCCATGAACAAAGTCTAATCCAATACCAGAAACAGGGAATGTAATGATTTCTTCATAGTTCTCTTCTACATTATCAAAATATGTTTGTAAAAGAAGATTAGCATTCGAAACTTCTTTATGAATAGCTTCGTAAAGTTCTTTCGCTTGATTAATTTCATCTTTTGTTAAAGATGCGAAGATTGGTTCGTCAACTTGAATAATTTGTGCTCCAGCTGCGTGTAATTCAGAGAATAATTGTACATAAGGTGCAACTAGCTCTTTTAAAATAGTGGCAAATTGCTCTTCGTTATAACCTTTTGCTAGTTTTAGGAATGTATAAGGTCCTAAAATAACTGGTTTTCCATCAACGCCTAACTCTTTTTTCGCTTCTTCATATAAACGAAGAGGACGATTGTCTTTTAAAGAGATTTGTAATCCTTCTTCATATTCAGGAACAATGTAATGATAGTTTGTGTTAAACCATTTTGTCATTTCAGAAGCAACATGATCTTTAGAGCCGCGTGCCATTGCAAAATATACATCAAGGTAAGAGGTAAACTCTGAAAAACGTGACGGGATGAATCCTAACATGTAGGCCGTATCCAGAACGTGGTCATAATATGTAAAATCGCCAACTGGAATTAATTCAATTCCTTTTTTTTGCTGTACTTTGACGTGTTGAAGGCGAATTTCTTTCATTGTCGTTAAAAATTGTTCTTCATCAATTTTATTGGACCAAAAAGCTTCCAATGTTTTTTTCCACTCTCGTTGTAGTCCGATACGTGGATAACCTAAGTTACTTGTTTGAATTGCCATTTTAAATTCCTCCCTAATTGAAAGTAAGCATTTCCGTTTACTCGGAAATACCTATAACAAAAAGCATAAAGGCATAGAAAAATAAGCCCTCCTTTTTGTTTTTAACACCTCATCATCATCCGTGAGTCTATCAGTGTTGTTAAAACAGGCAGGTCTCCTGACTTATGCTTTATATAATTTCTTTCACCTTCCCGTTTTCACAGTGGCATAGAAAAGAAATCTCAGCATTTACAGTGGCGGGACCGTGTTGGAGTTTCACCAAGCTTCCCTTTTAAACACGAAACGAAATTTCCGTGTACCTATTTTCCTTTTGAAAGGAATTTAACAAGCGATATGATATTGAAACAAATTCTAACACAATTTTTTGAATTTTGTCCACTGTTTTAAAAAGAGAAAATTCTAAAGTTTTTTATTAATTATTATTTTAAATATTCTGATTTTAATAAGTGGAGAAAAGGTGTGAGAATTGAAATAAATTGTGGTTAAGTTTCCGAAGAAGAGGGCTATCTTCTTCGGAAACTTAACCTTCATCAATATCAATTTCTGAAAGCCGTCCTGCCACTGCATCTGTAAGGAGGGTGTTTAACCATTGTAATTCAACGGTAATATGCTCAATAACGCTTTGTAAAATGTATAGTTGTGCACGTGGAATGTTCCCTTTGCTACAATCGTATATAGTTTGCATTTTATGTAAATATTGAACGGTATCATTTTTCTTTTTTTCTAAAATAGGAACTAACTCTCGAGCATCACCAAAATGAGCAAAAGAGAGTGCGGAATAGATCGGTTTATATATTTGGTTTTTTGCTTCGAACTGTTTTAATAGTAACGTGTGAAATAGCCGTTTACCTTCTTCTGTTATATGAAAGATTGTTTTATCTGGTCTATTCGTATCTCGAACAATAGTTGTAATGCGAATTGCGCCTTGCTTTTCTAATTGCTCGAAGGCGTAGTACAGTGATCCTTTTGCGTATTTAATATAACAATCCATGTGTCGTTCTTTCATAATGTGCTGCACTTCATATGGATGTTTATCTCCTTCGAGTAGCAAGCCGAGAATGACTAATTTCATACTCATGCTGTCTCAACTCCTGTATATAGAAACTTTATATATATTATAAACGGCATATCCTTTTTCATAAAGGGATATGCCGTTTCTTTTTTCTATACTAACTTACTTTCTTTTGTTTTTGTTTCGTTTCTGGTCCTGTGAAGAGGCGCTCATTTCCCATAAGCAAAATACAAATAATACTTAGTATGGCCGGAATAAGTGCCCAGAAGAACGTATTAGCAATAGATGTTGCAAGAGCCTCCTTAATTCCGCTCAGTACTTCAGGAGGTAGCTTTTCAGTAGCATTTGGTGATAATAAAAAGCTTGTGTCTCCACCTTTAGGAGCCATTTTTGCTAGTTCAGGAGGGAAGACTGCTTTTAATTTATCAGTGAAAATATGATTTTGAATTGTACCGAAAATCGTTACACCAAGAGTCATACCGAGTGAACGGAAGAATGAATTTGTTGATGTAGCAGAACCGCGATCTCTCATTTCTAGTTTGTGAATAGATGCCATACTTAAAACTGAGAAGGAGAATCCAACTCCAAGTCCAGCAAGCACCATAAACATTGTTACGAGTGTACGAGGTGTTTCCATAGTTAAAGTACTTAGTAAATAAATACCAAGAACGAAGAAAACCCCAGATACTATCATGATGTTACGATAACTTGTTCGTGAAGCTAACTGTCCACCAGTTTGACTTCCAATTACAGATCCTACCATCATAGGTGTCAAAATTAATCCAGCATTTGAGGCTGAACCACCGAGAACACCTTGAACGAAGATTGGAATATAAACTGTACAGATGATAAAAGCTGCGCCATAGAAAAAGGCAACACCTTGGCTAGCTGCAAATAAAGGTTTTTTAAATAAATGGAAAGAAATAATAGGCTCGGTTGCGTTTCTTTCTACGAAGAAGAAAATAATAAGCATAATAACAACAGTTGAAAATAAACCAATAATCACATTAGAGTTCCATGCATATTCCTTACCACCAAGTTCTAGGGCAAACATCAAGCAAATAATACTAATGACAAGTGTAATAGCACCAGCCCAGTCAATTTTTTGTTTTCGATATTCTAGAGACTCGTTATAGTATTTAGTAATGAAGAAGAAGGAAATAAGTCCTAATGGAATATTAATATAGAAGACCCAGTGCCAACTTATATAATCTGTAATGTAAGCACCTAATAAAGGTCCGAAAACACTAGATGTTCCGAAAACAGCACCAAATAGTCCGGTCATTTTTCCGCGTTTTTCAGGCGGGAATATATCATACATAATTGTAAATGCGATCGGCATAAGAGCGCCGCCACCAATTCCTTGAATGGCTCTATAAATGCTTAGTTGTTCAATACTTGATGCTGTCCCGCAGAGTGCAGAACCGAATAAGAAAAGAATTAGTCCACCAATATAAAAACGTTTTCGTCCGTACATATCAGAAAGCTTACCGAATATAGGCATTCCGGCCATTGTTGCTACCATGTAGGCAGATGTGACCCAAACGAATTTGTCGAACCCTCCTAAGTCTCCGACAATTGTTGCCATCGCAGTTGCGACGATTGTATTATCCATTGCTGCCATTAGAATACCAAGTAATAAACCAGCAACAACAAATTTTGTTTTACTTGAGTCGTTTTTTGAAAGTTGTGCTTCCAAGAGTAGTCCTCCTTTAATAAAAATTAAACTAACTTAAGTTTTTTAGTGCAATGTATACAAACTCTATGTACAGTTTGTATCGTTCCCTCTTCATTTATAAAAAATTGCATTGACATGATATAAAGGATGGAAATCATAAATTATATTATAGTCAAATTTGACTAAAAGGTAAATGTTTTCTTAAGCCAAAGTATTTTATCCCGATTGATTAAAGTTTCACTTTATTATATTGACGAAAAGAGAGAGTAATAATTTTTTTTTATGTAGTCAAGGAAGGGAATTGTAAAAAAATATTTAATAAAGAATAACCTGTGTCTACCTATTAAAAATGGTTTTTTCTTTATATTGTCGAATAGGATAAAAGGAAAAGAAAAAATTTAGATGGTTTGTAACAAGTTCAATATTTTTTCTAAGTGTAGTTTATTGTATCGAGAGGAAGAATAAAGTTGTATAGATGATACATCTGGAATGAGGTGAATATATTATGAAAATATGGAAACGAATTTCGGATCAAGGAAGATATTCTATACCGTTACAGCCGGTTTTGTGGATTGATGGTTCTAAAAAGGACACGGAAGCATCTAATGTAGCAGTCACATTGCAAATCCGTAGTATGTATAAAGAAAAATTTTCATATGAGATGATCTATGATGTTAATGACATACTAATTATTCGACTTGAAGTTGAAAACAAAGGCGTTGAAATGATTTCGCGAGTAGTTGTAAGTCATATGATTCGTGATTATTTCGCGTATATCCCAAACTCTTTAAAAGCAGATAAGGGAATAAGTGAGTTTTTATTTCAGCTTGTAAGGTGGCGAATCGATAATCTATCGCCGAGTGAAAGGGTAGAATTAATTTGTCAAATAAAAGCAAATAAAGATAAAGCTCCTCCCAATTCATTATTTCAGGCTACATATACATTTCAATATAAAGGAGTATCATATGGACCGCTACAAACAAATGAAGTGGTTGTCAGAAAATGATAAGAAGGAACCTGTGCGAAAGGTTCCTTCTTTAATGAAGATTGTGCTTCTTGAGTAATTTCTTTTGTTCCACTCCTTTTTTTCCAACATAGTTATTTTTGTATCCAAAATATAGAATGAATAGAAATGAAATAACATTTACTAGAGCGTCAATTTGATCGTTTGTAATGAAGTTTATTCCGAAAGAGTTAAATAGTAATTTTAATGATAATAAAAAGCCAGCTAGTAAGCGCATAATATCTAATAGATTTTCTTTTTGAAGCATATAGGTCACTCCTTTCTAAAAACGATATATAGTATATATATGAAATAAAATAGAAAAGGTATACGAGCTTAAGTAGAAATGTACATGGAATATGTACATTTTTTATTTTGTAGAAAAACATTATTGTTATAGAAGCATATATTAGTATAGAAGGGAGGGAAAGTATGAAATATAAAGGGAAAATAAGTGGATTACTACTTGGGAATACAGTGGCAGTTACAGAATGGATTGCGCTGCAGGACGTAATTACAAAACTGGATTCGCGATCATTTTATACCGTCTTTATTATTTATATATTGCAAATGATACTAAGCTGCTATTTTGGACATTGGTATGATAAAAGAGAGAGTGGGCGTATGAATACGGAAGTAGGAGGAATGGCAAGCAACGATTTTGTTGTTGATTTTTTTGGGAAATTAGCTGCTTTATCGGAACGAGATTCTCGTAATATTACAGTGTACATTCTTTCTGTAAAAGAATGGGAAGGATTAAAAGACACAGTGCAAGAAAAAAGGTTGGAAGTGTTAGTGCAAAAATTGGAACATACCATTGTAAAGACAATTCGAAAAGGTGATGTCGTTACTAAATGGGATGAAAATAAGTATGTTATTGTAGTGATTGATAATGGCTATGAAAAGTCAACAATAACAAATCGATTAATCAAAAATATTCAAAATGAAATAGCGAATGATTTATTAAGTGTCACACTGTTATTTGGAGCGGCAAGTTATCCGATAGAAGGGAAAACTTTTGAAGATTTGTTTAGAAAGGCACAAAATCAATTGTATAATTATAGAAACTTGCAAAGTCATGAATGAAACTTTGATTTGAAGAAGTATGATATAAAGAATTTTTTGTAACATTTTTTTGTCTTTTGTTACAAGAAAACTTTTTTTTGTAACAAAAGTCTTTAAAAATATATGAAATCAGCATATAATTGTCTGTGGATGTGTCAATGCATTTTGCACAATGCGTTTCATTTTAAAAGTGTAGAGGAAAGCATGCTCTACACTTTTCCTTTTTAGGGGATAAAAAGAATATTTGTAAATTGTTGCAAGGTAGCATTTGTACTGTGTAAAATGAACAAAGGGATTATTTGATAGAAAGCGGGAAAGGGAATGATAGAATGATAGACGTGTGAGACAAACGGTCATCTTTTATCAGGTGAAACATTATCGTGTTTCTTGCAGTAGGTAAGATTAAGGTAAATACCTTTATGTTTTAAGACATTACATAATTTCAAGTACGGAAATTGTACAAGCAGTATAAATAATTATTGATGATCTTCGTAAAAAAGATGCGAGCGTGAAATAGATAAAGAAGTTACATGTTTTTCATGAGATTTTTGGCACGATGGTCGTTTATTAATAGGAGGAAAAGATGTTGAAATATAATAAATTAGCAATTGTAACTGCATTATCAATGACTTTACTAGCTGGTTGTTTCGGCCCAAAACCAGAAGAGGAGCTATATGTTGCATTTGAAAATGCTGCCAAGCAAGAAAAAACAATGTTTGAAGATGCGAAAAAATTAGAGTCATTAGAGAAAGAGGGGCAAGTATTATATAATCAAATTGTCCAAGAAGGAAAAGATAATAATCAGGCTGTTAAGGATAAGCTTGATCAAGCGGTGAAAAATACAGCTGAACGAGAAAAGGTTCTTATTAAAGAAAAAGAGGCGTTAAATAAAGCGCAAGAAGAAGTGAAGTCAGCTGATAAGCATGTGAAGAAAATTGAAGATAATAAATTAAAAGACCAGGCGGATAAAGTAAAGAGTACTTATGAGAAACGACATGATTCATTCCAAAAGATGTACGATAGCTATAATAAATCTTTAAAGCAAGAAAAAGAATTATATACAATGCTACAAGATAAAGGTACAAAATTAAAAGATATTAGCGAGAAAGTAAAGTTAGTAAACCAAGCATATAAAGATATTGAGACAGAAAAAGATAAGTTTAATGAATATACGAAATCATATAATACAGAAAAAGTTGCATTCTATAAACAAGCGAATATTAAAATTAAGGAAGATAAAAAATAAAACAGTTTGGCCTAATATGGGCCAAACTGTTTTATTTTTTTGTATAGGTACGGCTATACCATGGAACTGCTTCGCTTAATTTTTTTTCTTGTTTTAATGCTTCAGGACCAATATAATCTTGAAGTGTTTTTTTTGCTATTGTTAAAGATAGGGTTGTTTTCGGATTTCGATAGGAGGATTCAAGGTGACCAAGATGCGGTAGGGTGCGAAAATCATCTTTCGTAGGAGGGATATGGAAAAAATAATCACCTAAACGTATAAGAACATCGGATTGTTGTTGACTAAAACGTGGGTTTCTAGAAAAATGTAATCCTTCTTTGATAGCCTTTTTTTCAGTAATTAAGCGTTCTAAAGCAGTCTTTTTTAACCAATATAAGTACTTAGGGTTAGTTGCAGCTTTAGCATGACGATTCACAACGAAAATAGATTGAGCTAGTCTATTAATAGAATGTTGATTATGTAATTGAGATTGGGGTTGTGAAGGTTTCATATTTAATCTCCTTTCAAGTTTTCCTTATTATAGCATAAATAAAATGGGTTTTTATTATATGCAAAAAGTAATTGTATATATTTTCAATATTAAAGCAATATTGTTACAAAAAACAACTATTTTGTATAATAGTGATAGAATATGTTTCAGAAATTTGATAATGAAAGAGTGAGAAGTTTGAAAGAAATATTAAAACTACAATATGCCATTATAGACATTGGTTCTAATACAATGCGTTTAGTTATTTATGAAAAACAAAGCGGGGGTTTTTATAAAGAGATTGAAAATACGAAAGTGGTCGCTAGGTTAAGAAATTATTTAGTAAATGGTGTATTAAGTGAAGAAGGAATAGAAGTATTATTACAAACATTATTTCAATTTCAAGAAAGTACACGATTCCATAAGTTACATCATGTACTTTGCGTTGCAACGGCAACAATTAGACAGGCTGAGAATCAAGATGAAATTAAAAAACTTGTTGAAGGGCAAACAGATTTTACTCTTAGAGTTTTATCAGAATATGAAGAAGCACGCTACGGTTACTTAGCAGTTATGAATTCCACTTCATTTTCAGAAGGAATTACAGTTGATATTGGTGGGGGGAGTACAGAAGTTACATACTTTCGAAATAGAGAAATTTTAGAATATCATAGCTTTCCTTTTGGAGCACTTTCTTTAAAGCAACAATTTATTCAAGGTGATATTCCTACTACAGAAGAGTTAGAGGAAATAAAAAACTATTTATGGTATCAATTTCGAACGCTACCATGGTTAATCGATAAAGAATTACCCCTTATCGCAATTGGGGGGAGTGCGAGGAATATGGTGAAAATCCATCAAAATTTAATTTGTTATCCTATAGCTGGATTACATTTATACAAAATGAAAGAAGAAGATATTAAACATGTAAAAGAGGAATTAAAAGAATTGTCGTTCATAGAGCTTCAAAAGATGGAGGGGTTAGCGAAAGATCGAGCAGATACAATTATTCCAGCGATCGAAGTCTTTCATATGCTTGTTAACCTTATAGAGGCACCGGCATTTGTATTGAGTAAAAAAGGATTAAGAGAAGGTGTTTTTTACGAAGAATTAGCGAAAGATTTGGGGATTTTTTACTATCCGAACGTAGTAGAAGAAAGTTTATATTTATTATCATATGAATACGAAATGGATATGGAATTTGTAATTCAACTTATTAAACAAGGAACATTGATTTGTAAACAACTTGAAGGAGCAGGACTTATTTCTATGTCGGAAAAAGACTGGGAAATATTCCATCAAGCGGCGAAAGTATTTAATATAGGGAAGTACATTGATGAAGAAGCGAGCCGTTTACATACGTTTTATTTACTAGCGAATAAAACAATTGATGGTATGATGCATAAAGATCGAGTTAGATTAGCACTTATTGCTTCATACAAATCAAAAATGTTATTTAAACAACATTTAGCCCCATTTGAAGGGTGGTTTGATAAAAGTGAACAAAAAAAAATCCGGTTATTAGGAGCTGTTTTGCAATTTTCAGCCGCTTTAAATGTGAGACAAAGAGCGCTTGTTGAAACGATATCTATAACAGAAAGTAAAGAAGGATTAACATTTAGAATTGTATGTGAGCAATCGGCATTAGCGGAAAAAGTGCAAGCTGAAAAACAAAAAAAGCAATTAGAAAGAGTATTGAAAACGAATATTAACTTATTATTCGAATCAGGATGTTAAGTTGTACGGATGTCTTTACGAAAAATTAACACTTTGGAATATTATAATTTGATAAAATAAAAGTAACTAAATTATAGTGAAAAAGTTTCAAAGGGAAGTGTGAAGAGAATGGAATTGCTAAAGGGGAATTTAGTAAATTTAAATGATACAGCGTATTATAATAACCGCGAGTTGAGCTGGTTAGCTTTTAATGAACGTGTACTACAAGAAGCGCAAGATGAAAATAATCCACTTTTAGAAAGATTAAAGTTTATTAGTATTTTCAGTTCAAATTTAGATGAATTTTTTATGGTGCGCGTAGCAGGTTTGAAAGATCAAGTAAGTGCTGGATTTAATCAGCCAGAAAATAAAGCAGGTTTAACACCGAAGAAACAATTAAATAAGATTGCGATAAAAGCTCATGACTTAATGACTGTACAGTATGATACGTTTAAAGGTTACGTATTGCCAGCGCTTGAACTAGAGGGGATTGAGCGTCTAACATTCCATGATTTGACGAAAGAGCAGAGGGAATTTATCGAAGAGTATTTTGATGAACAAATCTTTCCAGTGTTAACTCCTGTAGCTATTGATGCGTATCGTCCATTTCCTATGTTATTAAATAAAAGCTTGAATTTAGCTACTATTTTATACGATGAGAAGCAGGCAGAGGAAGAAAATCGCACGAAGTTAGGAATTGTCCAAGTGCCTTCTTTACTGGAGCGTTTCATATTTTTACCGAGTGAAGGGCAAAAGCATAAATTTATTTTATTAGAAGATGTAATTAGTGGTTTTACTCATAAATTATTCACAGGATATAACGTATCACCTGTTACTCGTTTCCGTATTACACGTAATGCGGATTTAACAATCCATGAAGAAGGTGCACGCGATTTATTAAAAGTAATTGAAAAAGAATTGAAAAAGCGTAAGTGGGGAGCTGCCGTTCGTTTAGAAGTTGGTAAAGAACACATTGATGAAAGAGTGTTAGCGTTATTGTATGAGGTGTTGGAAGTAAAAGATGAAGATGTGTACATGATGGATGGACCGTTAGATTTAACATGTTTATTCTCCTTATATAAAAAATTAGCGCCTTTATATGAACATCTAGTATATCCGGCTCTTATTCCTCAACCTCCTCAAGATTTAGGTGATGAGGAAGATGTATTTGAAAAAGCGATAGAACATGATATTTTATTACACCATCCCTTTGAGTCGTTTCAGCCAGTCGTTGATTTTGTCCGTGATGCGGCAGATGACTCGAATGTACTTGCAATCAAACAAACATTATATCGTGTAAGTGGAGATTCTCCAATAATTCAGGCGTTGAAGGTAGCAGCTGAAAAAGGAAAACAAGTGACGGTATTGGTTGAGTTAAAGGCGAGGTTTGATGAAGAGAATAATGTTAATTGGGCTAAAGAATTGGAACAGGCCGGATGTCACGTTATTTACGGAGTAAGTCACTTGAAAACGCATAGTAAAATTACGTTAGTTGTAAGAAGAAGAAACGGAAAAATTGAAAGGTTTGTACATCTTGGAACCGGAAATTATAATGATGCAACAGCGAAGTTGTATACCGATTTTGGATATATTACATCGCGAAAAGACTTTGGTGTAGATGCAACAAATTTCTTTAATTATTTGAGTGGTTATACAAAAAAACCGCATTTTCATCATTTATCTGTTGCCCCGTTTGATATAAGAGAGCAGTTTATGGAGTTAATAGATGAGGAAATTCGTTACCATAGACAATATGGAAATGGATATATTATCGCTAAGATGAATTCGTTAACAGATAAACCGTTAATAAAAAAAATGTATGAAGCATCGCAAGCTGGGGTAAGGATAGAGCTCATCGTTAGAGGGACATGTTGTTTAAGACCTGGTATTCCAAATGTAAGTGAAAATATTCGTGTAGTTAGTGTTGTGGGAAGATATTTAGAACATAGCCGTATTTATTATTTCCATCATAATGGAGATGAAAAAATATATTTATCTTCAGCTGATTTGATGACGCGAAATATGGAAAAACGAGTAGAAATATCCTTCCCGATTTTAGATATTGAAATGAAAGCGAGAATAAAGGCAATTTTACAGCTGATTTTAGCTGATAATGTGAAAACACGTGAACAAAATAAAGATGGTGACTATTATTATATAATTAATAGTAGTATAGAAGAAATTGATAGCCAAGTGAATTTATTTAAGATGGCGTACCAAAATACAGATGCTGAATAATAGAGAAAAAGTAAAAACCTCTTAATCGAAATTAAGAGGTTTTTATTTTTTTCTCTACGCATTCGTCCATAAATGGAAGAATGCGTAGAGAGAATAGTTTTTTATTATAGGCGTGTGATAAATCGGTTCGTTGATAGAAAAACAGTAGAAGAATCGTTGTTTTAAATTAATAATAGTATGGTTGTTGACAAGGCCCTCCGTAACAAGGAAAGGGTGCTGGTGGTGGGAAAGGCGGTGGATATGGCGGATAAAACGGTCTAGGGCCGAAAGCTAATGCTCCACCGAGTAACCCTCCAGCAATTCCAGCTAGAAATGGAACACCGAAAAATGGTAAGAAGCGTGAGTCGCCTGCTGGGCCAATAGGTGCTGAACGAACTGGGATCGGTTGATAATATGGATACATGAACAAACCTCCTTTACTGGACTCATTTTTATCATATGGTGGTCCAAGTGTGGATGAGCGCGTACAAGAAAGGATATGTGAAAAAATAGGCGAATTGTTACGGATGTTGTAGGATGAAGAGTGTAATTTCAGGTTTTGACATAAAGCGGAATGGGACACGTGTTCTTCCAATACCTCGATTGACATAGAGAGTCAAACCTTGAATGTTATAGAAACCTTCAATATATTCTTTTGCAAGCGACGGGGTAATAATAGCACCTAAAAAAGGAATTTGTACTTGTCCGCCATGGCTATGACCAGAAAGTTGAAGATTGATTGGATATGTAGCGATTTGTGGCGCGATATCTGGTTCGTGAACGAGAACAATTGTATAAATATTTTGTTTTGCATGTTGTAAAGTTTCCGCTATTTTTGGTTTACCTAGTAGCATATCATCGAGCCCGAAAATAGAAATTTCACTATTATCCAGTAACCGAATTCGTTTTTCACTATTTTGCAAAAGTTCAAATCCAGATTCGCGCATGATGTGATCATAGTATTCAGTTCCATATCCACCATGGTCGTGGTTACCATAAATAGAAAATTTACCGAAGGGTGCCTGTATATTCTTTAAAATGGATGCAACAAAAGGAGCCTCGGTATATGTTTGGTAATCATCAATGAGATCACCAGTAAAAAGGACAATATCTGGCTTTTCAGCATTAATCTTGGAAACGATTTGAGATAAATGTTGGAGAGAGAAATAGTATCCGAGATGTAAATCGCTAAATTGAAGGATCTTCATACCATGAAAACCTTTTGGTATGAGCTGTGATTTAAGTGTGTGTTGCGTAAAAGAAAGCAAATAGGGCTCTATATATTTAGCATAATAATAGCCGATACTAGCGGTTATAAATGAATATAGACAAGTGCGTATTCCAGATTTTAAAAAATTTCTTCTTGTAATTTTCTTCATATATAGGTTACTCGAATCTCCCTTCAGTTTTTTTAAAATATATTTTAAACACTAAAAAAGTAGTATAGGTTACGAAAAAAATGAACGAAAAGAAACCTCTTTACGTTAAAATATCAGAAAAGTTTAAAAATATAAAGATTTCTATCAAATAAAGTGATAAAATGAATGTGTATTCATTTTTTGGAGGGGATGTATGTGAAAGAGAAGGTAGTTATTATAACAGGTGGATCAAGTGGAATGGGAAAAGGGATGGCGACTCGTTTTGCGAAAGAAGGGGCACGAGTTGTTATTACAGGACGTACAAAAGAAAAGCTAGAAGAAGCAAAGTTAGAAATTGAACAGTTTCCAGGGCAAGTATTATCTGTACAAATGGATGTACGAAATACTGATGATATTCAAAAAATGATTGAACATATTGATGAGAAGTTTGGACGAATTGATATTTTAATAAATAATGCAGCCGGAAACTTTATTTGTCCAGCAGAGGACTTATCTGTGAATGGCTGGAATTCGGTAATTAATATTGTATTAAATGGTACATTTTATTGCAGTCAGGCTGTTGGTAAATATTGGATTGATAAAGGCATAAAAGGAAATATTATTAACATGGTGGCAACATATGCATGGGATGCAGGCCCAGGGGTTATCCATTCGGCAGCAGCTAAAGCTGGTGTATTAGCAATGACAAAAACGCTTGCTGTTGAGTGGGGACGTAAATATGGGATACGAGTTAACGCTATCGCACCAGGACCAATTGAACGTACAGGTGGTGCCGATAAATTATGGATTTCAGAAGAAATGGCTAAGCGTACAATACAAAGTGTCCCACTTGGTAGGCTAGGGACACCAGAAGAAATTGCGGGTCTAGCTTATTATTTATGTTCAGATGAAGCTGCATACATAAATGGAACTTGTATGACAATGGATGGTGGCCAGCATTTGCACCAATATCCATTTTAAAAGAGATGGAAAATGAATGATTTATTATTTTTTCTTTGGTAAAATGTGACGAAGTTGTGACATGTGAGAGAAATGTGTTTACAAAGGGGAATATATACGTTATATTTAAGACCTCTTTTTTCTTCATAGTAGAATTGCTAATTCCCCTTAGCATTTTACCCCTCTAATCCCTTCAGGAAAACTGAAGGGATTTTTTATTATTTTTCCGTAAATATCGTGTTATAATTTTTGAAAAGTAAAGGGAGGGAAGCACGTTGATAGATGCGTTAGATGTAATGAGTAACTTGGATAAAGTCCTTCCTTATTATCAAGCTATTTTTAGTGCTGATGAGCATACAGTAATTGGATATGAAGTTGTAGGACGTATTCAAACAGAAGAGGGCATACAAAGTTTAGCATCTTTCTTCCATGATGATTCTATTCCGAGTGAGTTCCAACTTGAAGCGGATAACATCATTGTAGAAAAAGCGTTAAATAGGTATTTAGAAACGGATCAAAAATTATTATTATTTATACATCGGAATGCTAATGTATTAATGAATGATGAAGATGAAAGTTTACTTCAACTTTTGCTGATGTATGAAGAACAAGGTTTGAACTTACAACGCATTGTTCTAGAAATAACAGAACATGAATGTAAAGAAGATATAGAACAATTTAATCATTTACTGATGTATTATCGTACATATGGTATTCAAATTTCGATTAATAAAGTCGGAACGGGTACAAGTAATTTAGAGCGTATTAGCGTGTTAGCACCGGATATTTTAAAAGTAGATTTAACAAATTTAAGGCAAACTGCACTTTTACAATCTTATCAAGATATTTTATATTCCTTATCTTTACTTGCTAGAAGAATTGGTGCGACATTGTTATATGAAGAAATTGATGCTTTTTATCAACTACAATATGCTTGGAAAAACGGCGGTAGATATTATCAAGGTAATTATTTGAAAGAATGTTTACCTGATTTTATTGAAACGAATGTTTTAAAAGAGCGACTTGGTAATGAATGTCATCAATTTATTCTGCATGAGAAGAAGAAGTTACAAAAAATTTATAATTTAACAGAGATGTTACGTGATCGAATTGGTGATGTTCTGTCAAAACAAAAAAAGAATGAAGATATAAATGATTGGTTATTACAATTTAGCCAAAGCATATCACAATATAGTTTTCGGATATTTATTTGTAATGAAGATGGTTTCCAACAATCTGGTAATATTATGAAAAAAGATGGTGAATGGATCATTATGCCAGAGTATTATATGAAGAACTGGAGCTGGCGCCCGTATTTTTTAGAAAATATAATGAAAATGCGTTTTGAGAATAAGGCAAGACTTTCAGATTTATATGCTGATATCGAAACTGGTGAAATGGTACGAACATTTTCATTCCCGATTGATGATGAAAACTTTTTATTTATAGATTTATCGTATGAATATTTATATGAGGAAGATGTTTTATTTTAATGCACGAAGAGATTCGTGCATTTTTTTTGTTTGTTTTTATCATAAATTGGTAATAGTGAAAATGATGATGAAAATGCTGTCTATCGTTGTAAAGATTTTACGAACGAAATCATCCCTTTCTTTGCATAATCATTGTTACAATGAATACTACAAAGACAAGCTCTTTTAAAAGGAAGGTGAAAAAATGAAGAAATATGGAATATGGTTTGTTCTATTTATATGTGTTGCCTTTCTAGTTGGCTATAGTGTCACAACTGTTTTAGGAAAAGAAGAAGTGAAAGTGGATCGGAAAGAAGTGTTTACAACGATACAAAAAGGTTATGAGACGCAATTTTCAATTCGCGGGAAGCAAATATCTATGAATAAGATGATAGAGACGTTATCACCATATTTTACAAATAATTTCCTTCAAGTTTTTACAGATGAAAACAGTAGAAATGAAAAACAAAGTGGTGAATATTTACTTCCAGCAAAAGAAGCTCCGTTTTCCTTTAATTCAGAAACAAAAATGTCTTATGATGAAGAGCATAAAAATTTATATGTCTACGAGCGGGCAAAGAGTGGACAATATCAAATTGTGACATTGCAAAAAGATAATGGAAAATGGAAACTAGCAGGGTATCATGAAAGTCAGGAACTGTTGACTGAAATAAAAAGGTTACAACAATTATGAGAATAGGGATAGGTGTCCCCTATTCCTATTCTATACCGAGTAGCTGTTGTAATTTTTCAATTTGAAAACCTGCGACAACTTCTCCGTCAATTACAACTGTTGGAGTTGAATAGGATTCATAGTCATATAAAAGACGATTGCGTGCAGCAGCGTCTTTTTTTACGTCAAATTCTTCATATACAACGTTATTATGTTTTAAAAATTCTTTCACAATGGTACAAGGCGGACAATCTGGTTGTGTATAAACCTCAATTTTTTTCATTGTAATTCCTCCCTTTTTCTGTTTTTTATTATATTCTGCCAGTATAAAAAGCGCAATAAAGAAGTAAAAAGATGCTCTTTCATCTTTTTACTTCTTATTTCGACAAATTTTAGTTGAGTTTCTGGTCAAGAACCTTTATCCTAGATTGTGGAACGTTTTTTCTGTTATGACGGATAGAATGAGTATAGCTGTAAAACCTATTGGTAGGAAGATCAGAGAAAGGAGAGATTTCATGTCTCTACTCCAAGGAATTTTAACTCGACTTGTTAGTCTACAAGAACAAGCTGAAAGCGGTGAAGTAGCACAACGCTATTTTGAAGTGAACGGTGAGCGCAAATGTAGCGTGAAATTTTTCGATAAAAGTGAAATGTATGAATTAGAAGTGTATCAACAAGGTGAAAAACCTCAAGTGTATCAATTCGATAACATCGATATGGTTGCAATTGAGATTTATGATATCATTAATTGATACATATAAAAAAGGTACTGCCAAATGGCGGTACCTTTTTTAGTTATATTAATTAATGGGCTATACAGGTAGTAGAGGTTGCAATTTAAGTCGCGATTAAATAAAAGGTTTTTTACAAATGTATATGTATAGGAATTTTTTATTTTTCCTACAATGATAGTAAATATTAATAGGAGGTGCAAAGGATGGAACGCTTACCGATTGTTATTTGTCCTAATTGTCACAGTCATGCTGAAATTAATCATGTATTAACCGCCCAGTCTAATCAAAATGTAATTTATACATGTAGGTTTTGTAATTATGTAATTCGAAATATTGAAACGAATAAAGGGTAGTAAGTTATAATTTTTATTTTTGTCCCATACAATGAGAATACGAAAAGTCTGTCTAATTGAAAGGACGTGACTATGTGGACGGTGAGCATACATTTTATAATGTTTCAGAGAGACATTTGAATTTTGATATGGTATTTAACCGTATTTGTAGTTTCATTGAAAAGGATCCACGAAATTTATATCGATTATCTATTGGGACAGACTCACAAGCGCATCAAAAGGATACGAGGTTTATTACAGCGATACATATTCATCGGGTTGGAAAAGGAGCATGGGGATGTTTGCATCATAAATCAGTGAAAAATAAGCCAGCAACGTTGCGAGAGAAAATATATTTAGAAACACAGTTTAGTCAAGAAATCGCCTATTTATTTACTCCCAATCATATACAAACAATATGGGATTTATTGCACCCATACGCTCAAGATGGAGCAGGATTCATAATGGAAATTCATTTAGATATCGGGAATGATGGTTTAACAAAAGAATTTATTTTAGATATGACGATGAAAATTCAAGCAATGGGATTAACAGCGAAAATTAAACCAGATGCTTATGCGGCATTTAGTTATGCGAACAGATATACGAAATAAAGTGAAATGATGTCTATATATTCGCAGTTTTTAAGTGTTTCTGGAAAAAACCGAATATTACATCTATTGAACAAGTTGAAAAATTTATATAATGAGAGTGCAAGGAGAGGAGCATATGGAAAAGGAATTTGTTTTAACAAGAGAAGAAGAAAATTTATTGTTGGATATTCTGTTTCAGCAAAATTACGCGAGCGAAATTTTAGCGGTAGAGCTTACAGACATTGAGAATGGTTTAAAACAGACCGATGTGACGCAATATAAAAAAATTACAAGATTGTTTTACCGATTAAAAAATAAAGGGTATTAAGCGCTACCGGAATGGTAGTCTTTTTTTTATGTTGTATGCTAAAATAGCTGTGTATCTTTATTTTTATTAGAAGAATGTTAGGACAAAATAATAATATGAAAACGCTATCATAAAATGTGAGTAGGATTGGAGAATATAAGCAAGGGAAATGGGGGATGTAACATGATTAGTATTCCGAAAGATGAGTTTCAACAAATTCTTGTGAAGGATTTAATGATTTCATCAGAAAAAGTAGCACATGTTCAAATAGGGAATGGTTTAGAACATGCTTTACTCGTTCTTGTGAAATCTGGATATTCGGCGATTCCTGTTTTAGACCCTATGTATAAATTACATGGGTTAATTAGTACTGCTATGATTTTAGATGGTATTTTAGGATTAGATCACATTGAGTTTGAAAGACTTGAGAATATGAAAGTGGAACAAGTGATGAAGGAAGAGATTCCAGTTCTTATGTTAGAAGATTCTTTTGCAAAAGCTTTAGAAATGACAATTGATCATCCTTTTATTTGCGCTGTCAATGCAGAAGGTTACTTCGAGGGTATTTTAACACGTCGGGCTATTTTAAAATTATTGAATAAAAAAGTGAGACAGCATAATCGATAACGTAGGGAAAGTGACTTCACTGAAAAGGCGAAGTCACTTTTTTTCGTGCATATCAGTTGTGTATGTATTATATTTAAAAAGACATAAAGCATAAGAAAAGTTTGAACTAACAAATCGTTCTAATGTATAAAAGTATGCAATTAAATTAAGGATGAAATGCTTATTAAAATTAGGTGTATGGAAGCTAAGGAAAGAGGGAGAAAGTTGCAAATTGATGATTTTCAAATGATGGTTGTGTTAGCTCAGGAATCAAATATGAGAAAAGCGGCGGAACGTTTATTTGTTTCCCAACCTGCGCTTAGTCAACGATTACAATCTATGGAGAAACAATGGGGAATGAAATTTTTTATTCGTTCACAAAAAGGATTAACAATTACACCTGAAGGGGAAAAAGTTGCAAATTATGCAAAAGAAATGTTACAACGGGAAGAGGATATTAAAAGTGAACTGGCTCTTTTTAGAACGGAAACATACGGAACGTTAAAAATAGCTGTTGCATCAGTCATTGGGCAATATTGGCTTCCACCTGTTTTGAAAAAATTTGTGCATAAGTATCCTTCTGTGAAGATAGCTCTGTTTACTGGCTGGAGTAGTGAAGTGCAAAAGCAATTTTATGAAGGAGACGTTCATGTTGCTATACTGAGAGGATCACAAGAATACAAAGGGCAGAAACAACAATTATTTGAAGATGAATTATATTTAGTTGATAAAGAAATAAAAGATATTTCGATGTTAAAAGAGACAAATAGACCATTTATTCAATTTAAAAGTGATTCGACCTACTATGGACAAATACAAAATTGGTGGTATGGATTATTTTCAAATCCACCTAAGCGAACGATTGTAGTTGACCAAATTGAAACGTGCAAACAGCTTGTTTTAAATGGAATAGGTTATGCTCTTTTACCTTCGACTGTTTTAAAAGAAGTGCAGGAAAATATGTATAAAACACCTGTTCAATTAACGAGAGAAACATGGTTATTGACGAGTGACTCGGCAAGGCAGTTGAAGCAAGTACAAGCATTTTTAGAAATTATAGAAGAAATTCAAATGGAAAAATAAGATTATTGTCTTGCTACTCGCCCTATCGTTTGGTAGAGTAACATTATAAATGGATTTAGGAGGCAACAAGAATGAAAATGATGGACGCTAACGAAATTATTTCGTTTATTCAAAACAGTGAAAAGAAAACTCCTGTAAAGGTATACATAAAAGGGGATTTAAAAGAAGTAACATTCCCTGAAACGGTACAAGCATTTGTAAATAAAAAATCTGGTGTATTATTCGGAGAATGGTCTGAAATTAAGACAATTCTTGATGAAAATAACAAGCACATTGTTGACTATGTAGTTGAGAACGACCGTCGTAATTCTGCAATTCCAATGCTTGATTTAAAAGGTATCAAAGCTCGTATTGAGCCAGGCGCGATTATTCGTGACCATGTAGAAATTGGTGACAACGCTGTTATCATGATGAATGCAACAATTAACATCGGTGCTGTAATTGGTGAAGGTACTATGATCGACATGAACGCAGTGCTTGGTGGACGTGCAACAGTTGGTAAAAATTGTCACGTAGGTGCAGGTGCTGTACTTGCCGGTGTTATTGAGCCACCTTCTGCAAAACCAGTTATCGTTGAAGATGATGTTGTAATTGGTGCAAATGTAGTGGTTCTAGAAGGTGTTACAGTAGGTAAAGGTGCAGTTGTAGCAGCAGGAGCTGTTGTAACAGAAGATGTGCCTCCATATACAGTTGTTGCGGGAACTCCGGCACGTGTAATTAAAGAAATTGATGAGAAGACAAAAGCAAAAACTGAAATCAAACAAGAGCTTCGTCAATTAAACCCAGAGAAATAAAAAACAAAAAGCGTAAGAGCATGAATGTGCTCTTACGCTTTTTATAGATAGAGGTGCAAAAATGACAGTAAGCAAATTTGTCCAAGTTCGTAGAGATTTACATAAAATTCCGGAAATCGGATTTAAAGAGTGGAAAACACAACAGTATATTTTAGATTATATAGGAACGCTTCCTAACGAATGTTTGGAAGTGAGAACATGGAAAACAGGTGTAATTGTTAAAGTAAATGGGAAAAATCCTGAAAAAATAATAGGTTATCGTGCAGATATAGACGGTCTACCTATTACAGAGGAAACTGGATATGAATTCTCTTCTGTCCATGAAGGAATGATGCATGCATGTGGACATGATTTGCATGCAACAATCGGTTTAGGCCTTCTAACAGCGGCTGTAAGCGAAAGAATAGATGATGATCTTGTATTTATATTCCAACCAGCTGAAGAAGGTCCAGGTGGTGCACTTCCTATGTTAGAAAGTGATGAGTTAAAAGAATGGAAGCCCAATATGATTCTTGGACTTCATATTGCGCCTGAATACTCTGTGGGAACAATTGCGACAAAAGAAGGTTTATTATTTGCGAATACATCAGAGTTATACGTTGATTTAAAAGGAAAAGGTGGACATGCTGCATATCCGCATACAGCAAATGATATGATTGTTGCAGTGAGTCATCTCGTTACACAACTTCAATCAGTTATTAGTCGTAATGTGGATCCCCTAGACAGTGCGGTAATTACAATTGGGAAAATTACAGGTGGTACAGTTCAAAACATTATCGCAGAAAAGTCTCGTTTAGAAGGAACAATTCGAACGCTATCAGTGGAATCAATGAAACGTGTTAAAAGCCGAATTGAGGCAATTGTTGCGGGAATAGAAGCTTCCTTTCAATGTGAAGCTGTTATTGACTACGGAGCGATGTATCATCAAGTGTATAACAATGAAGAGTTAACGAGAGAATTTATGCAATTTACACGTGAACAAACGAATATGGACGTAATTACATGTACGGAGGCAATGACAGGTGAAGACTTCGGTTATATGCTTCGAGAGATACCTGGATTTATGTTTTGGCTTGGAGTAAATTCAGAATATGGTTTACATCATGCGAAATTAAAACCAGACGAAGAGGTTATTGAGAAAGCGATTGTATTTTTAAATCAATATGTGAAGTGGAAGGGAAATAGAAAGTGAACTTACTCGCTAATTGTGCAACAGTTTAGAGTGGGGATTTTTTAGTTCCGAGACGAAAACATCTTTTGTATTTGTTAGTGTTAGACATCTTCATACAAATGAGTAGAGTTAAATTTGACGTCTTAATAATGAGCAGGGGTTTTTAGCCACTGCTCATTATTAATTAGTACTAATAGGTAAGATAATTATTTAACTAACTTATACAGGTTTACTTTTAGTATGAAAAGTGTGTAAAATCAATGTGATACATAGAAAAAAGGGTGGGGAATTACGTGCAAATTAGCAGTGCGATTTTATGTTTCGTCTTATATGCATATGTTATTATTGCGGCGGTTTATTTTGGGATAAGTTTTTACGCCTATCGTTTAGCAAATAATAGTGAATATGAAGAAACATACAAATGGGTGAAAAGATATTTGTCACCTGTACTAGAAATTATGAATGGATTTGTTCTTTTTTTATTTATTGGATTAATTGCTTTCTCAACGAGTTTAGTGGGGAATAAGACTACGTTATTTGTACTAGGTATCATTATTTTTATGTTATTAGGAATTCGGATTGGTAATACGGTGTTTTGGAACGAAAGAAAAATAGATGGTTGGACAGGGATGTTTATTCCATGTATGTTAGCTGCAATTGTGACGAATATAGAACATGAATATTATCAATTACATTTTTGGCTTATCATTGTTTTAACAATCCTCTCTGTTTTGTACATAAGTACTGTCGTGCTAACATACATCGCAAATGAAAAAGGAGATGCAAAAGGTGCGCGCTTCTTTAGAGGGCGTGCATTATTATGGAGTGTGCCGACGATGGCAGTTATAGGAATTATTGCGATATTAGTAAATGGATATCAATTTACTAATTGGCAATTGTTTTTAGAAACTTGGTGGATCTTCATTGTTTCGCTTGTAGCTTTTTTAGGCGCAACACATTATTTATTCCATCAACATCATTACATATTGGCACTGTTATTCGCATTTACACAACTTTTATTTGCTTTTTTCGGACAAGAAACGCTATTGTTCGTTTTTGAAACATTTAGTTCATTTGGAAATATATTTGTATTTGGTATGTTAATTTTCGGTATCGCGTTTTATTTACAACAGTATTTTTATATGCAAAAACAAAAATAAGAAGTATATACAGGTTTTTGTAGCAAATTTAAAGTATGTTACAATAAAAGTACATAGTACTTGATGTTATTGGAGGAATTCCTGTGGGTGAAAAAGAGAAAGAATTTGCTGTTATTGGGCTTGGCCGTTTTGGTGGAAGTATTTGCCGTGAATTAGCTCAATTAGGTATGGAAGTAATGGCAATTGACTCAGATGAGGATAAAATTAATGAGTTTGCAAATATAGCTTCGCATGCTGTAATTGCAGATTCAACAGATGAGATGGTATTAAAAAGTCTTGGTATTCGTAATTTTGATCATGTAGTCGTTGCTATTGGAGATAATTTGAATTCAAGTATTTTAACAACGTTAATTTTGAAAGAATTAGGTGTGAAAAATATTACTGTAAAAGCTCAAAATGACTATCATGAAAAAGTGTTAAGTAAAATAGGGGCAGATCATATTGTGCATCCAGAACGAGATATGGGAAAAAGGATTGCTAATAATATCGCATCAAGTAATGTGTTAGATTACCTAGAGCTTTCAGATGAGCATAGTATTGTAGAGATTATCGCAAATAAAAAAATTGATGGGCACTCTTTAATTGAATTAGATATTCGTGCGAAGTTTGGTTTGAACATTGTAGCAATTAAACGTGGAAAAGAAGTTATCGTATCTCCTCGAGCTACAGAAAACATTCAGGCGGGAGATATATTAATTGTAATTGGTCATGACGATGAAGTAGATCGTTTTAAGCATTTTTTAAGATAAAAGAAAAGGACAATGCCGAGGAGGCATTGTCCTTTTTCTTATATTTCCATAATGATTGGTAAAATCATTGGACGACGTTTCGTTTTTTCGTATAGGAATGGTGCTAATGTGTCTGTAATCTCATTTTTAATTTCAGACCATTGTGTTGTTTTTCGTTCCATTACTTTTTCTAAATGTGTTGTAATTAATGTTTGAGCATCGTTGATTAAATCGCTGCTTTCACGCATATAAACGAAACCACGCGAGATGATATCAGGTCCTGCTGCAACTTTAAATTCTTTCATATCAATGCTTACAACTACAATAACGAGTCCTTCTTCAGAAAGAATACGACGATCACGTAATACGATATTACCGATATCTCCAATACCATTTCCATCGATATAGACAGAGCCAGATGGGATTTTCCCAGCTACGCTTGCTTCATCAGAACGTAAAGCGAGAACATCCCCATTATCCATAATGAAACAATTTTCTTCTGGAATACCACAATCATTCGCTAATTTCATATGCATACGTTGCATACGATATTCACCATGAATTGGCATGAAATATTTCGGCTTAATAAGACGTAGCATTAACTTTTGTTCTTCTTGTCCACCGTGTCCACTCGTATGAATATTTGAGAGTTTACCATGGATTACATCAGCGCCAGCGCGGTACAACATATTAATTGTACGACTTACACTAATTGTATTGCCTGGGATTGGTGAAGAAGAGAAAACAACTGTATCGCCAGGGATAATTTGAATTTGACGATGTGTACCATTGGCAATACGTGAAAGTGCTGCCATCGGCTCCCCTTGACTACCTGTACATAGCATAACAACTTTATTAGCTGGTAGGCGGTTTAGCTGAGATGTGTCTATGAATGTATCCTTTGGACATCGGATATAACCAAGGTTTTGTCCGATTTCAATAGCTGCTTCCATACTTCGACCGAATACAGCTACTTTACGATTGTTTTCAACAGCAGCCTCAACAACTTGTTGTAAGCGATGGATATTCGATGCAAAGGTTGCGAATATAATACGACCGTCTACTTTGCGGAATATATCTTGAATACTATCACCAACGCGGCGCTCAGACATCGTAAAGTTTGGCACCTCACTGTTTGTACTATCAGATAAGAGACAAAGTACACCGTCTTTTCCGATTTCGGCCATTTTTGTTAAATCTGCTGGCTCGCCGACTGGTGTGAAATCAAATTTAAAATCACCTGTATGAACGACTTGTCCTTGAGGTGTTTTCACAACAACTCCGTATGAATCCGGAATACTGTGAGTTGTACGGAAGAAGGAAACAGATGTCTTTTTAAATTTAATAACATCATCTTCTTGAATTTCATAAAGTTTTGCTTTACGAAGTAATCCGTGCTCTTCTAATTTGTTTTTTATTAGGGCAATTGCTAATTTTCCGCCGTAAATTGGAATGTTTACTTGACGTAATAGATAAGGAATTCCACCGATATGATCTTCGTGACCATGTGTAATGAATAACCCTTTAATTTTATCTTCGTTTCGCACAAAATAAGTGTAATCTGGTATTACATAATCGATCCCGAGGAGTTCGTCTTCCGGAAATTTAATTCCAGCGTCAATTATAATAATTTCATCTTGAAATTGAACAGCATATGTATTTTTACCGATTTCACCAAGACCACCGAGGGCAAAAACGGCAGCTTGATCATTTTTTAGGAATTTCATATGACTATACGATCTCCGCTAATATTAAATCAGCGTTTTGTTTTTCATATTCAAGATGAGCACCAGTAACAGACTGAACGAACTCGATATTATATGCGAACTTTTGTAATTTTTTACGAACATCCTTTTGAGACGTAGCCTCTAAATATAAAACTTTTGTATTTTCACGTACTGGGACCTCAGTTAATTTTTCTTGATAAAATACTTTAAAAATCATTGGGAAAACCTCTCCTTGTCTATGTTTTGCATTATCTGTTACTTATTATAAAGCAAACAGTCACGATTTTCATGTTTTTTCGAATGAGAATGAAGAAAAAGCCCGAAATGGGCACAATTTAAGCGATTGTCTTCTTACGGACTAAATCGTTTAAATAACGCTTGAGCTTTTTCTTCAGCTTCTTCAGCATGATTACTCCTTCCTTTCCTTATTTTAAACATGCATATTACTAATGATAACTCCGTCCCCGTATAAGAAAGAAGGTTTAGAAGTTGATTGTGAATCTTGTCCTTTCCAGTACAGTACTAGTTATCCTGTAGTAACGATTAGTAGCCGTTAGTTATAGGTATAGTATGAGAAAGAATAGAAAAGAAAATTCATCCGAACAAGTATCCACATTTTTCACTAATATATATATGCACATTTCATAAATAAGGTCAGAAAGTGAACGCTTTCTTCACAGATGTTTAATATGTTATACTTTTTTTTGAAATTTGAAAAGTGATAATCAAAATAGGAATATAGAGTGCCAGAAAGGATTTTGACAAATGAATGATAAAATTGTCTTTTTTGATATTGATGGAACATTATTAGATCATGATAAAAAAATTCCACAATCTACAAGAGATGCAGTAAGAGATTTACAAGAAAAAGGTGTGCATGTAGCGATTGCGACAGGGCGTGCGCCATTTATGTTTGAAGATATTCGTGAGGAACTCAATATACATAATTATGTTAGTTTTAACGGACAGTATGTTGTATTTGAGGATGAGGTATTATTTAATAATCCATTACATCCTGATGCTCTACATAAGTTTACTCAGTTTGCAAAACAAGAAGGATATCCACTTGTATATCTTGACCATCGAGAAATGAGAGCGTCAGTGGAATATCATGATTATGTAAAAGAAGGTTTTGGAAGCTTACAATTTGAGCATCCGGCATATGAACCTGATTTTTATGAGAAACGCGATATTTATCAAACGCTTCTTTTTTGTGAAGTAAACGAAGAAGAAAAGTTTATTCATCATTATCCAGATTTTCATTTTATACGCTGGCATGCATATTCAATGGATATTATTCCTAATGGTGGTTCTAAGGCAAAAGGGATTGAGAAGTTTATTGAGAAAATAGGATTTAATCGTGAACAAGTATATGCATTTGGGGACGGATTAAATGATTTAGAAATGATTGAAGCAGTAGGAACGGGTATTGTGATGGGGAATGGTCATGAGGATTTGAAAAAACTTGCTAATTATGTGACAAAAGATGTTAATGAAGACGGTATTTATCACGGATTAAAGTGGGCTGGCTTGTTATAAGTAAGTGTGGAACCCATTTCATATAATAAAAAGGCGGAAGGTTAACTTCCGCCTTTTTACTATTATCGCTCGAGAGGTTTTGAATCATCGGGAGCCACAAATGGATTGTCTTTATTAATATGGTCATAGAACATAACACCGTTTAAATGGTCGATTTCATGTTGGAATACAATTGCTGGTAAACCTTTTAATCGCAGTTTTACGTCTTCACCGTTAATCGTTGTTGCCTTTACTGTAATTCTTGTGTAACGAGGGACATAACCAGGTACTTCACGGTCTACAGATAGACAGCCTTCACCATTTTGTAAATATGTACGTTCAACAGAATGACTAATGATTTTTGGGTTAAATAATGCGTAGCTATATAACGTATCGTTCGTATCAGTTACATGAACCGCAATCATTTTCTTTGAAATACCGATTTGCGGAGCCGCTAATCCGATTCCGGGGCGTAAATTATATTTTTCAGCCATTTCAGGGGCCTGGCTATTTATTACAAATTCAATCATTTCTTTAAGAGTATTTGTATCTTCCTCGCTAGCAGGTAAGGAGACCTCTTCTGCGACGTCGCGCAAAATAGGATTTCCTTCACGAATTACCTCATTCATTGTAAGCATATGTAATCTCTCCTTTCTTCTTTAGTCTACCAAAGGAGATAAAAAAAGTCATCGGCAAGTAAGGAAGAGCTACTTGGAAACAAATTTTCTATAGATAAGTTATGTAATAAAAAGAAAAGACGGCAAAGCCGTCTGTTTCTTTCCATAGTTGTTTCATTTTACATTAATTAGCGAATGCAAGCAGCACCAACGATAATTAAAAGGATAAACAACACAACGATTAAGGCGAAGCCGCGTCCAGATCCGCCACAAGAACCGCCATAACCGTAGGAAGGATATGAACAAGTTGTTGGATAGCAATATGAGTATCCGTACATGAGATGACCTCCTTTATCATTTCCCGCTAATACTGCGGTTACTATAATGTATGGAGGAATGATCAGAAATGTATAGGTATTTACCTATAAAAGGAAGAAGTGTTTGTATAATTTTATTGAGAAGAGAGAAAAACTAAAGAGAATTAAATCGTTTACATATTATTCTAAGAGAAAAAACAAGTTAAAAAGGGAATAATATAACAGTAGGTTATTGCTTACTAATACAGATGTGAAAAATAAAAACACGTTTGTGTAGAGGAAACCTGCATATTATTTATAAAAAAACGTATTCAAAGTAATTGACATCGTAATTAGAATAGTTGTAAACTAAAAAACGTGATCAAGATTGTATTAATATGTTTTTGAAAAAACATTAGTACAGATTGTTAGGTACACAAAATTATTCTCAACCGACAGACAAATTTGTTGGTTTACATTGTTGCGCTTTCAGTCTAGTTAATAGATAGTGAAAGCGTTTCAGAATATGGTTCAAGAGAGGAAGAGGTGAACGGAATGGGTACTAAAACAAAAAAGACCCTATTTAATGTTGATGAGCAAATGAAAGCTATCGCAGCTCAGTTTGAAACATTACAAATTTTAAATGAAAAAGGCGAAGTTGTGAATGAAGCAGCTATGCCTGAATTATCTGATGATCAATTAAAAGAATTAATGCGCCGTATGGTGTATACTCGCGTACTAGATCAACGTTCTATTTCTTTAAACCGTCAAGGACGTTTAGGTTTCTACGCACCAACTGCTGGACAAGAGGCTTCTCAATTAGCAAGTCATTTCGCACTTGAAGCAGAAGATTTCATCTTACCAGGATATCGTGATGTTCCACAATTAGTGTGGCACGGTCTACCATTATATCAAGCATTCTTATTCTCTCGTGGACATTTCATGGGTAACCAAATGCCTGAGAATGTAAATGCACTTGCTCCACAAATCATTATCGGTGCGCAAATCATCCAAACTGCTGGTGTTGCGTTAGGTATGAAACTACGTGGTAAAAAATCTGTTGCAATTACTTACACTGGTGACGGTGGTGCTTCACAAGGTGACTTCTACGAAGGTATGAACTTTGCGGGTGCATTCAAAGCTCCAGCAATCTTCGTTGTACAAAACAACCGTTATGCAATCTCTACTCCAGTAGAAAAGCAATCTGCAGCTAAAACTGTAGCACAAAAAGCAGTAGCAGCAGGTATTTACGGAATTCAAGTAGACGGTATGGATCCATTAGCTGTATACGCAGCAACTGCATTCGCTCGTGAGCGCGCAGTAAACGGCGAAGGCCCTACTTTAATCGAGACTTTAACATTCCGTTATGGTCCACATACAATGGCTGGTGATGACCCAACTCGTTACCGTACAAAAGATATCGAAAACGAATGGGAACAAAAAGATCCAATCGTACGCTTCCGTGCATTCTTAGAAAACAAAGGCCTATGGTCTCAAGAAGTTGAAGAGAAAGTAATCGAAGAAGCAAAAGAAGATATCAAACAAGCAATTGCTAAGGCTGACCAAGCTCCAAAACAAAAAGTTACTGATTTAATGGAAATCATGTACGAAAAAATGCCTTACAACTTAGCTGAACAATATGAAATTTACAAAGAAAAGGAGTCGAAGTAAGCCATGGCTCAAATGACAATGATTCAAGCAATCACTGATGCTTTACGCGTTGAAATGAAAAATGATCCTAACGTACTTGTGTTTGGTGAAGACGTTGGTGTAAACGGCGGAGTATTCCGTGCTACTGAAGGTTTACAAGCTGAATTCGGTGAAGATCGTGTAATGGATACTCCACTTGCAGAGTCTGGTATTGGTGGACTTGCAGTTGGACTTGCACTTGAAGGCTTCCGTCCAGTTCCAGAAATCCAATTCTTCGGTTTCATTTATGAAGTAATGGATTCAGTTTCTGGTCAATTAGCTCGTATGCGTTACCGTTCTGGTGGACGTTGGACTGCTCCAGTAACAATTCGTTCTCCATTCGGTGGTGGCGTTCATACTCCAGAACTACATGCTGATAGCTTAGAAGGATTAGTGGCTCAACAACCTGGTCTAAAAGTTGTTATTCCATCTACTCCATACGATGCAAAAGGTCTTTTAATCTCTGCGATTCGTGACAACGATCCAGTTATCTACTTAGAGCATATGAAATTGTACCGTTCATTCCGTCAAGATGTACCAGAAGGCGATTACACAATTGATTTAGGTAAAGCTGATATCAAACGTGAAGGTACAGATGTATCTGTTATCGCTTACGGTGCTATGGTTCACGCTGCATTAAAAGCTGCTGAAGAACTCGAAAAAGAAGGTATCTCTTTAGAGGTTGTTGACTTACGTACAGTTCAACCATTAGATATCGAAACAATCATCGCTTCTGTTGAAAAAACAGGTCGCGTAGTTGTAGTTCAAGAAGCTCAAAAACAAGCTGGTATTGCAGCTAACGTTGTAGCGGAAATTAACGACCGTGCAATCTTAAACTTAGAAGCTCCAGTTGTACGTGTTGCAGCTGCTGATACAGTATTCCCATTCTCTCAAGCTGAGAGCGTATGGTTACCAAACCATAAAGATATTGTTGAAGCTGTTAACAAAGTAATGAACTTCTAATTTTTAGTTTTTCATGTGCAGAAGAAATCAGCACATGCTGGTTTCTTTTGTACATATTCCATAATAATGAAATGAATCAGGGGGCTGAATTCCGTGGCATTTGAATTTAAACTACCAGATATCGGTGAAGGTATCCACGAAGGTGAAATCGTAAAATGGTTTATTAAACCAGGCGATGAAGTAAATGAAGACGATGTACTTCTTGAAGTACAAAATGATAAAGCAGTAGTAGAAATCCCTTCTCCTGTTAAAGGTAAAGTACTTGAAGTACTTGTAGAAGAAGGAACAGTTGCAATTGTAGGAGATACATTAATTAAATTTGATGCTCCTGGATACGAAAACCTTAAATTTAAAGGTGACGATCATGATGAAGCTCCAAAAGCTGAAGAAGCAGCAGTAGAAGCTCCAGCAGCGGAAGCTACTCCAGCAGCAACTGCAGAAGTAGTAAATGAGCGTGTAATCGCTATGCCATCTGTTCGTAAATATGCTCGTGAAAAAGGTGTAGATATTCATAAAGTAGCTGGTTCTGGTAAGAACGGCCGTGTTGTGAAAACTGACATCGATGCATTTGCAAATGGTGGACAAACTGTAGCAGCAACTGAGGCTCCAGCAGCAGTAGAAGCTACTCCAGCAGCAGCTAAAGAAGAAGCACCAAAAGCACAACCAATCCCAGCTGGTGAATATCCAGAAACTCGTGAGAAAATGAGTGGTATCCGTAAAGCGATTGCGAAAGCAATGGTTAACTCTAAGCATACAGCTCCTCACGTAACATTAATGGACGAAGTAGATGTAACAGAACTTGTTGCTCACCGTAAGAAGTTCAAAGCTGTTGCAGCTGACAAAGGTATTAAATTAACTTACCTTCCATACGTTGTAAAAGCTTTAACATCTGCATTACGTGAATTCCCAATGTTGAATACTGCTTTAGACGATGCTTCTCAAGAAATCGTTCATAAACATTACTTCAACATCGGTATCGCAGCTGATACAGACAAAGGTCTATTAGTACCAGTTGTTAAAGATACAGATCGTAAATCTATCTTTACTATTTCCAACGAGATCAATGAACTTGCTGGTAAAGCACGTGACGGTCGTTTAGCTCCAACTGAAATGAAAGGTGCTTCTTGCACAATTACAAACATTGGTTCTGCAGGTGGACAATGGTTCACTCCAGTTATCAATCACCCAGAAGTAGCAATCCTTGGTATCGGCCGTATCGCTGAGAAACCAGTTGTGAAAAACGGTGAAATCGTTGCAGCTCCAGTATTAGCATTATCTCTAAGCTTTGACCATCGTTTAATTGACGGCGCAACTGCTCAAAAAGCATTAAACCAAATTAAACGTCTATTGAATGACCCACAATTATTAGTAATGGAGGCGTAATAACAATGGTAGTAGGAGATTTCCCAATTGAATTAGATACAGTCGTTGTTGGTGCAGGTCCTGGTGGATACGTTGCGGCAATTCGTGCAGCACAATTAGGTCAAAAGGTAGCAATCATTGAAAAAGCTAACCTTGGTGGCGTATGCTTAAACGTTGGATGTATTCCTTCAAAAGCGTTAATCAATGCAGGTCATCGTTATGAGAATGCAATGCATTCTGATGACATGGGTATCACTGCAGAGAACGTAAAAGTTGACTTTACAAAAGTTCAAGAATGGAAAAACGGCGTAGTTAAGAAATTAACTGGCGGTGTTGAAGGCCTTCTTAAAGGTAACAAAGTTGAAATCATTCGCGGTGAAGCTTACTTCGTAGATGCTAACACATTACGCGTAATGACTGAAGATGCAGCACAAACTTATACGTTTAAAAATGCTGTTCTTGCAACTGGTTCTACACCAATCGAAATTCCTGGATTCAAATACTCTAAACGTGTTATCAACTCTACAGGCGCTTTAAGCTTACCTGAAATTCCTAAAAAACTTGTTGTAATCGGCGGCGGTTACATCGGTATGGAATTAGGTACTGCATATGCTAACTTCGGTACAGAAGTTACTGTAGTAGAAGCTGGCGACGAAATCTTAGCTGGTTTCGAAAAAGCTATGAGCTCTGTTGTTAAACGTGCTCTACAGAAAAAAGGTAACGTAAATATCCATACAAAAGCTATGGCTAAAGGCGTTGAAGAAACAGAAACTGGCGTAAAAGTTAGCTTTGAAGTTAAAGGTGAAATCCAAACTGTAGAAGCAGATTACGTATTAGTAACTGTAGGTCGTCGTCCAAACACTCAAGAAATCGGTCTTGAGCAAGTTGGAGTTAAAATGACTGACCGCGGTATCATCGAAATCGATGAGCAATGCCGTACAAACGTACCAAACATCTATGCAATCGGTGATATCGTTCCTGGACCACCATTAGCTCACAAAGCTTCTTACGAAGGTAAAGTAGCTGTTGAAGTAATTAGTGGCCATGCATCAGCAATCGATTACATCGGAATTCCTGCAGTATGCTTCACTGATCCAGAATTAGCATCTGTTGGTTATACTAAGAAACAAGCGGAAGAAGCAGGAATGACAGTAGCTGTATCTAAGTTCCCATTCGCTGCAAACGGTCGTGCGTTATCATTAAACAGCACTGACGGTTTCTTACAACTTGTAACACGTAAAGAAGATGGTCTTCTTGTAGGTGCACAAGTTGCAGGTGCAGGTGCTTCTGATATTATCTCTGAGATTGGTTTAGCTATCGAAGCAGGAATGACAGCTGAAGATATTGCTCAAACAATCCATGCTCACCCAACATTAGGTGAAATCACAATGGAAGCAGCTGAAGTTGCTCTTGGAATGCCAATTCACATTGTAAAATAATTTAAGTAATGTAAATAACCCATCTCTTATTTAAAGAGATGGGTTATTTTTATTTTCATAAAATGACTTGCAAGGTCTTTATATGTACTTGTCGAATGAATATATAATACTTTAAATGAATCGTTAGAATATATGCCGTTGTATAATATGTAATTGATTCAAACTTAATCCCATATATTAATAAAATAGAGCATGTCAAAGGAGAAGGTTCCATGAAAATATTACATGTTATATTTTATCATTTTTTATTATGGAGTGGTTTTTCCATTGTATTAACATTATCGAATGGTGATAAGTTTCATTATAAAGTAATTCTCTTTTTCGTATTTCTTTATTTAGCATATGTAATTGCATGTTTTCTATTACACGTAAGGAAGCAGGCTTTATTACTTACGTGTTCGAATTGTATACTCTTTTTAATTCTATTCTCTATTTTTTAAATTAACGTTTATAGAAATACATTGTTCTTCCATTAAATAGTTGTAACTCTCCTTCTAATTTCTTCGCTAGAAAACGGCTAAATTCATTTGCTTTTCCTTTATCACCAAATGTTGCTGTAGTAGGTAAAGAAACCTGAATGAAAGATTGTTCCTTTTCTATTCCAATCCCCACATAAATAGAATCATATCGATCGTGACTTGATTGGAGTTTTAATGTTGTTGCTGATGTATCTAATATTTCATAAGGAAAAGCTGTATTTGTATAAGCATAATTAATTTGATCACCAGTCTTGGAAGTAACGGTTTTATAGTTATGAAAAAGGTGTTTTAAATCTTCTATTGAAACAGATTGTTGATTAGATTTAGGTACAAGTGTGATAAAGGCGTGTTGCATACAAATTTCCCCCTAGTTTAGTAGAATAATATCATTCTACATCCTACTGAATTTTTTGACAATTAAAAGGAGTATTACTTTTTTTGTTTAATATGTTATGAATAGGAAGTGTTGTTTAGAAAGGTGGAAACTCATGTTTGAAAAATTGTATGATGAGCATGAAAGTGTGAAGGTACGATTTTTAGGATTTATGACGCATGATACACGTTATGATTTTGGAGTTATTTATACAAATATGTTTTTTGGAAAGCCACTTATTGTTTGTATGCAAACAGGGAGATCTACTTTGCTTGGGCAAGATGATGTAGAAAATGTTCCGTATATACAAGAAACTTTTAAGTTAGGATCGGAAGAGGAGGCGGAGGAATTAGCTCAGTTTTTTAAATTTCTTGTTCCGTCTACTTCTTTGCATGCGGAGTATGAAGAATAATTAACAAGAAACAGTCGTAGGTATGAAATATGGCTGTTTTTTTGTGTTAATATCGCATACTAATTTAATTTTAAAATATTTAATGTGTTATACTAAAAACCTATTGACGTAAAAAGTATAACATATTAAAATGAAGACAGAAAGTTAAGCGGTTACAAAAAGTTTTTGGGATTATAAACTTAGGGGGAAATGAAAAATGGGAACAATCGTATGTCAAGATTGTGAAGGTACAATTGCACACTTCGAGGATGAGAAAGTAACGGTACTTTACGGGAAATGTGGATCTTGCGGATGTGAGCACACAGAACATACAAAAGCCCAATAATTGATAGGAAATGGACAACTAAAAGTTTTTAGGACCATAAACTTAGGGGGAAATGAAAAATGGGAACAATCGTATGCCAAGTTTGTGAAGGAACAATCGGACATTTTGAGGATGAGAAAACGACAGTACTTTATGGAAAATGTGGTTCAAATTGTGACTGTGCTAGTAGAGACAATGCGAAAGCTTAATCATATATAAGTAGATTATTCTTAAAACCCAGGGGGAAATGAAAAATGGGAACAATCGTATGCCAAGTTTGTGAAGGAACAATCGGACATTTTGAGGATGAGAAAACGACAGTACTTTATGGAAAATGTGGTTCAAATTGTGACTGTGCTAGTAGAGACAATGCGAAAGCTTAATCATATATAAGTAGATTATTCTTAAAACTCAGGGGGAAATGAAAATGGGAACAATCGTATGCCAAGTTTGTGAAGGAACAATCGGACATTTTGAAGATGAAAAATCAACAGTACTTTATGGGAAATGTGGATCTCATTGCGAATGTGACCATACAGAACATACAAAAGCTTAATAATTAAGAAAAAACGCCTACACATGTAGGCGTTTTTTTAATAGATTGTAGTTGTATGTCCGACTGTTGCAACGATTGCATCATCTCTAATAGGAATAAATCCTATTGATGTTTGTGGCGTGTTAGGAGCGGCATATTGACTCATCATACGGCTATCAATACGAGTAATAAAATCGGTTAAATAAGCTGAAATAAAAGCATAAGGAATCCTTCGTTCATTCAATGAATAAATAATTTCCTCTTTCGTTTTTACGCCTACGCCATGTCCGTAAAAAAAGAAGTTTCCTAGATAGATTGTATTTTCTCCTTGCCACTCAATCGTAGCTGGATTAACTTGTGGGTTTTTAAAGTAAACGAGGTCACCTGGAACGATATCGCCACTCGTTTTTGTTATGAGCTTTAAGTCGCGATCGTAGTCCCATGTATAAAGTAAGAGGTTTGCGAATAGACGGTTGAAAGTTTTTTCCTCATATAATGATAGTAATGCTTTGTAAAAAATGATAATCATTGCGGTGGCACATTCAGTTCCATATAGTTTTCCGTTTTTAAAAATATCTTGGATGGCAATAGAGGATGGTACGTTTGGGAGTAGTTGAAATCCGCCAAGTGATGTTCTTTCCCAAAACTGAGGGTTGCAAAAAGATTGTTGAAATGTACGAAACTGAAAGCCACTTTGAAAAAGTTCTAGTGCGGAAGTAATAATATTAACTCGTAAATTAAGATCAAAGCTGAGTTCATCGGCTGTTCGGAAGGAATGAACTTCTTGATTTCCAGCCATTATGGATAAAATCTGTTGTTTTTCAGCTGCAAATGGCTCATATTCATTTGTGATATAAGGGTGTACAATAGAACGGCCTATCACAATCATAATGGTATCCCCACCTATACGTTACAGATTTCGCGATACGGGAAATCCCATATTGGACTTTAATCCGCCTTTAAGCATAGGATGAAAGTATCGCTTTTTCATAGAAAAACATGTATATTTTGGTATACGTTAACTATAGACAAGTACAAGTCTTTAAAACGCCAATGTGTTCCTTGAATAAAAGATATCATATGGAGTTCGATAGCCGAATTCAAGCATGATATGTGTCGTCAAGAACAAAGCGCTAAAACACTTGAACACGAATCTGTACGGTTAGTACCGTAGCTCACGAACCTATACGGCCTGTTGTGAGAGTGGTGATGGCACACCGCAATCTAGCGCGTCAGCGATACCAGAAATGGACTTCGCCTTTCATAGCAAGAATCCCACTGACGTTAGTCAGCTGGCCCCATTAGGGGTGGGAATGTCAAATTCTTTAGTATCGTATGAAAAAAAGAGAAAAAAGGTGAAAGAAAAGCCTATCAACTGATAGGCTTGTACTCTTTAATAACACGTAATGTTTGTAATGTCATATCTTCCGGACCTTGTACAGGTAACCCAGCTTCTAAATTTTTACGAATATACTCTAAGTTATCTTGTGTAATAATTTCCCCCGGAGTAAAGATTGGAATCCCTGGCGGATAAACCATAACAAAATCAGCTATAATACGACCTGCTGCGTTTTCAAATGGAATGACTTCTGTTTCTGAATAAAAAGCATCTCTAGGAGAAAGTGCTAGCACAGGTATTTCTGGTATTTCTACTTGTACCTGAACACCTTTATCTGCTCTATTTCTGTATGTTGCTGCTAAATCTTGTAATGCTGTAATAAGTGTATCTGTTTCACTTTCTGTATCTCCAAATGTGATAAGACAAAGTATGTTATATAAATCAGAGAGTTCTACTTCAATGTTGTAATGTTCTCTAAGCCATACTTCAGCCTGATGGCCTGTAATACCTAAATCTTTTACAGATACAATTATCTTTGTAGGATCATAGTTAAAAGTAGCATCTGTTCCTAGCATTTCTTTTCCAGGACAATAAAGATGCTCAATAGCATTAATAGCATCACGAACATGTTCAGCTAATTGTATTGTTTGTTCTATGAGAGCCGTTCCTTCTGTAGCAAGACGTTTTCTAGCAACATCAAGGGATGCTAACAAAATGTAAGAAGTTGATGTAGTCGTAAGCATGCTAATAATGGATTGAACATGTTTTACGTTAACAAGCCCCTCTTTTACATTAAGAATAGAGCTTTGGGTTAAAGACCCTCCTAATTTGTGAACACTTGTTGCTGCCATATCTGCACCAGCTTGCATAGCTGACATCGGCAGTTCATCATGAAAATGGATATGAACACCGTGAGCCTCATCAACAAGTACAGGAATATCGTAAGAATGAACTAATTCTACAATCTGCTCTAAATCTGCAGCAAACCCAAAATATGTTGGATTTATAACAAGTAAGCCTTTCGCATCTGAGTGCTCTTCAAGAGCCTTTTTGACAGATTGAATTGTGATCCCATGTGAAATACCGAGCTTCGGATCAATCTCAGGATGCATGAAAATTGGTTTTGCACCTGAGAAAATAATAGCTGACATTACTGATTTATGCACATTCCGTGGTACGAGGATTTTATCCCCAGGACCGCACACGCTCATCACCATTGTCATAATTGCACCACTTGTACCTTGAATAGAAAAGAACGTATGATCTGCACCGAAAGCAGCGGCTGCTAAATCCTGTGCTTCTTTAATCATACCTTTTGGATGATGTAAATCATCGAGCGGCGCAATATTAATTAAATCAATTGCTAATGCATTATGCCCAATAAATTCGCGAAATGTAGGATCCATGCCCTGTCCTTTTTTATGACCAGGAATATGGAATTGAACTGGATTTCGCTTACTGTGCTCAACTAAAGCGGTAAACAATGGTGTTTCGTATTGGGACAATCTATACACCCCTTCTTCTTTGTAATATTTATTAGAGTTTGTTTTATATGATTTCATCTCATTCTAAAAGGAAATTAAGATGACAAACTTTTAGAACTTGACTTGTTTTTCTGCCATTCGCAAAAGCCTTTTTGGGGATGGTAGTCTCACTTTATTCTCTATAAAACAAAAGCATTATATCACCAATAATTATAGATGTATAGAAAAATCTCATTTTCAAGGTGAGTATGTTTAATAGTTATATTTTAAATACCGTAAAGAGGAAGACAATTCCATTGAAATGGATAAATGGTGTATAATGCAGAGTGGCTATAGTGAAGAATAAAAGATTTTCTTAAAGGTAGCATAATGGAAAAAGAAAGAATACTGAATGAGGTGCAAAAATGGAATATCAATATCCACTTGATTACGATTGGTCAAATGAAGAAATGGTAGCAGTTGTAAAATTTTATGAAGCGATTGAAAAGGTATATGAAAAAGGAGTTTTGAGAGAAGATTTGATGGAATTATATCGTCGTTTTAAAGAGATTGTGCCATCGAAGGCAGCGGAGAAAAAAATTGATAAAGAATTTCAAGAAGTAAGTGGATATTCTATATATCGTACGATTCAAAAAGCAAAGGAAGTGGCGGAAAAAAAGATTGTTAAAATGTAAAAATATTTTGAAAAATAAAATACAAAGTGCTATAATGTGATAACAACTAAAAACGGACAATATAAATTGTCCGTTTTCTACTATCGATTTATCGATTAGAAATCGCATATAAAGGAAGGAGTGATTGCATCGTAGATTCAATCTTAGCAAGGAATTGTTCGTTGGTCATTGCTGAAAACTCCTCTGGCGATATATGAATACCGACTAATAATTCTGCTTTTTTCACAGTAGCTAAACGTTCAATCATCTTTTGTAAGTCTTCCGATTCAAGCGTTTTATGTAATTTTACACCTGGTTTAGTATGGTCAATGGACCAAACGAAGTCATTTGGAATATTTGTTTTTAAATCATTTAAATGTTCTAAGAAGGCGTGAGCCGTCTCCACTTTTTGTGGACACTCATAGATTAAACCAAAGTATATGAAGGCATGAGTACCCCATAAACCAATTTGGAAGTGTGGTAACATTTTATATCCACGTTTATTTGTTGAAAAAGCAACCCAAGTATCGTTTGGTGGATTGACTTTGCGGCGTGCATGTTTTGCTACATGGTAGAAAAAGTTTTCATCAGTTTGTTGTGATAAATATTCTGCAAACTGTTCCCCTAAAGCTTCTAGCTTAGGATGAATATTCGTTTTAATTGCGCTCATTCGTTCTTCAAGACCATCAACAGTAAAGACTTCAAAATCAGTTGATGTGAATGTTTGTAGTGTCATGATTGTTCCTCCAACTCCTATTTTGTTTTAATTTTAGCATAGCTTGTACTATTCATAAAAAAAACAGCACAAAAAAATTTAAATAAAAAAATATAATTTTGTTGCATAGATGATTTATCCAACATAGTATAGTATAAAACAAAAAATCAGAAAATTGAATCAATTCTAGTCCGAGGGCAGACGAATATTGGGAGGAGGCAAAAAAATGAGACAGGTGATTAATGCGTTAAAGAGAACAGATGCTGAAAAGAGAATTCCGGTGCTACGTTTGGAGCTAGATTATGAATTAGCAACTTTATATGATGCGATGATGGATAACGACAACCAGAAAAAAGAAGAGTGCGTACAAAAATTAGAAGTGTTAAGACTTGAAATGATCCGTTTAGAAGCGTAATAATAGTATATGTATAAATAATTAGTTGGTGCGAACCTTATAAAGGGTTCGTTTTTTCTGTGAACAGTATAGATCGGAGTGTTTAAACATGCAAGAAGTATGGAAAGACATCGATACACACGCGAAACAGTGGATTCGAGAAGCGGGAGAACATTTAATGGCGTCACTGAAAAAAACACTTATTATAGAAACAAAGTCAAATGCAGCTGATCTAGTAACAAACATGGACCGAGAAACGGAGCAGTTTTTAATTGGGAAAATTAAAGAAACATTCCCGGCTCATAATATTTTAGGAGAAGAAGGCTACGGAGATGAGATTACTTCTTCTAATGGGGTTGTTTGGTTAATTGATCCAATTGACGGCACGATGAACTTTGTTCATCAAAAAAGGAATTTCGCAATCTCAATCGGGATTTATGAGAACGGTATCGGAAAGATTGGTCTTATTTATGATCCAGTTCATGACGAACTATATCATGCGGTAAAGGAAGAAGGGGCTTTTTGCAATGATTTAGCTATTCCCATGTTGGAAAAAGGAACGGTAGAGCATGGAATTATAGCTGTGAATGCGATATGGCTTACTGATAATCCATTGCTTAATATGGAAAAAATGATGATGCTCGTTAAGAAGGCGAGAGGTACGAGGTCATATGGTTGTGCAGCGTTAGAAATGGTATATGTTGCAACGGGAAGATTAGATGCATATGTAACACCGCGCTTATCGCCATGGGACTTTGGCGGGGGACAGATTATTGTAGAAGAAGTTGGCGGTAAAGTGACAACGTTCTTGGGAACACCTCTTTCTATTGTAGAGAAAAGCAGTGTGTTAGTTGCAAAACCAGGAGTATACGAAGAATTATTACCATTTGTATCGCAATAATAAAAAAAGTAAGAGGCATAAAGAAGCTTCTTACTTTTTAATGTTATTGCGATTTACGCATTTTTCTTTTTGTTACAAAACCGTATCCGACTGTAACAAATGTGCCGATAATGCAAATAATAATGCCGATGGGACTATTTTCAGCAATCATAATTCCGATACCAATTAAGAAGATAACGCCGATAATTGCTGTTAATAAAAAGCGATATTGAATGTGTTCCATTTCTTCACCCTCCAATCTCATTTTACTGTCACAAAAGTAAGAATACAACTATATTTTCATTCTTGATTTTATTTTGATTGCCATTGTATCCCCTTCGCTCTTATAATAGAGAAGGATTAAAAAGACATTAGGAGTTGGACATGTTGAAAAAACGACAAGATTTACGAAATATAGCAATTATTGCCCACGTTGACCATGGTAAAACAACACTTGTTGACCAGTTATTACGTCAAGCGGGGACGTTCCGTGCGAATGAACATATTGAAGAACGCGCAATGGACTCAAATGATCTAGAAAGAGAACGTGGTATTACAATTTTAGCGAAGAATACTGCGATTCACTATGAAGATAAAAGAATTAACATTTTAGATACACCTGGTCACGCTGACTTCGGTGGAGAAGTAGAACGTATCATGAAAATGGTTGATGGTGTTCTACTTGTTGTTGATGCATATGAAGGTTGTATGCCACAAACACGATTTGTTTTAAAGAAAGCTCTTGAGCAAAACTTAACTCCAATCGTTGTTGTAAACAAAATTGACCGTGACTTCGCTCGCCCTGATGAAGTAGTTGATGAAGTAGTTGACTTATTCATCGAACTTGGTGCAAACGAAGATCAATTAGAGTTCCCAGTTGTATTTGCATCAGCAATGAACGGAACAGCAAGCTTAGATTCAAATCCAGCAAATCAAGAAGAGAATATGAAATCATTGTTTGACACAATTATTGAACATATTCCAGCACCAGTTGATAACAGCGAAGAGCCACTTCAATTCCAAGTAGCACTTCTTGATTACAATGACTATGTTGGTCGTATCGGGGTTGGACGCGTATTCCGTGGTACAATGAAAGTAGGACAACAAGTAGCATTAATGAAAGTTGACGGAAGTGTAAAACAATTCCGTGTAACTAAATTATTTGGTTACATTGGATTAAAACGTCAAGAAATTGAAGAAGCAAAAGCTGGAGATTTAGTAGCTGTTTCAGGTATGGAAGACATTAACGTAGGTGAAACGGTATGTCCGGTTGAGCATGAAGAGGCTTTACCATTATTACGTATTGATGAGCCAACACTACAAATGACATTCCTTGTAAATAACAGCCCATTTGCAGGTCGTGAAGGTAAATTCATTACATCTCGTAAAATTGAAGAGCGTCTTCGTTCACAATTAGAAACAGATGTAAGTTTACGTGTAGATAATACAGATTCTCCTGATGCATGGATCGTATCTGGACGCGGGGAATTACATTTATCTATCTTAATTGAAAACATGCGTCGTGAAGGTTATGAACTACAAGTATCTAAGCCTGAAGTAATTATTAAAGATGTCGATGGCGTAAGAAGTGAGCCTGTAGAGCGCGTACAAATCGATGTGCCTGAAGAATACACTGGTTCTATTATGGAATCAATGGGTGCACGTAAAGGTGAAATGTTAGATATGGTGAATAACGGAAACGGTCAAGTTCGCCTTACTTTCATGGTTCCAGCACGTGGTTTAATTGGTTACACAACAGAATTCCTAACATTAACTCGTGGTTACGGTATTTTAAACCACACATTTGATTGCTACCAACCAGTACATGCTGGACAAGTGGGTGGACGTCGTCAAGGTGTTCTAGTTTCACTTGAAGCAGGAAAAGCATCACAATACGGTATTATGCAAGTTGAAGATCGCGGTGTAATCTTCGTTGAACCAGGTACAGAAGTATATGCTGGTATGATCGTTGGAGAACATACACGTGAGAATGATTTAACAGTTAACGTTGTAAAAATGAAACAACAAACTAACATTCGTTCTGCGACGAAAGATCAAACTTCAACAATGAAAAAACCACGCTTAATGACTTTAGAAGAGTCATTAGAGTACTTAAACGATGACGAGTTCTGTGAAGTAACTCCAGAATCAATTCGTCTACGTAAAAAGATTCTTGATAAGAGTGAGCGCGAAAGAGCTGCTAAGAAAAAGAAATCTGTTGAAGCATAAAATAATAGAACAGCTACCTTTTATAAAGGTAGCTGTTTTTTTGTTTTACGTTTATTTTTTTAGAATATTTACTCTTTTTTGTAGACAGTATTTTTTTTGCGAGTTACTCTTGTATTAAGTACATAAAGAGAATTTGTTTCATGAGAAGAGGTGAAAGATAGTGTTAGAAAGAATGTCATTTTTCGCGAAACTTTGCAAAGTTGATGAAAATCCAGAGTTAGGGATGTGGTTGCTTTATGGAACAATAATTTTATTAAGTGCACTTGTATATAATTTAGGATTTGCAAGGAAGCTATCGGTACTAAAAAATATAGTGATATATACATCTTTAGCAATTGGATGCACGGTATTAACTTTTTTTGCAGTTTTTTTACCCGTTGGAGAGGGGCTCGTTGTAGCGGCAATTGTACTTGGAATTTATAGACTGCGTTTACGTCAAGCTAAACAACAAAAAACAGGGTGAAAAAAGGAGGGGCTTTCATGCGCTCAGTACAAGATGCATTATATAATTGGTTAACAATTAAAACGGTTGCGGAAGCACGTCCAGATGATAGCGCTGCACAAGAAACGTATGTATTATTTCAAAATATGATATATGAAGAGCATAAATTACGAAATGTAGAAGTTGAAAAGAACGAGGAAATGTATTTGATTACATATGAAATTGATGGAGAAATAAGGTGTGCAAGATTTCCGGTAGAAGCCATTGATTGTTTTTTGGATCAGATGAATCGTGAACCAGAAAAATACAAATAAGTCCTTATCTATATGATTAAGGACTTATTTCCGGTTTACCAATCGTCTTCTACTTTTTTATCACGATATAATCGGAAATTACCACTCGCATGGCGTTCCATAGTACGCTCTGCAATTCGTTCCGTACATTCCATGCACATATATGTATGAATAGGGCGATTACGCAGTTTTTTTGCCATAGGATTTTCGTCATCTAACATATCTTTTTTATCACAAATCATACATTTGACTCTCATTTCGTCACCTCAATACGAATTCTATCAGTATAAGTATATCATGGAAGTATAATGTTTTTGAATAATAGCGGGAAAAAATAATATTTTCGCAATTCTAAAAATAGGTTATGATAAGGATATATAAATAATATTTGGAGGTGGAAATATGGCGAATGTAGTTGAGCCTACATTGACAGGTGATTTAGTACAATCTTTGCGTAAAGAGTGTATTGTTATGATAGCAACAACAGATTTCGAAAAACAAATTCCTAACGTAAGTGCTATTTCTTGGGTATATGCAGTGAGTGAAACTAGTATTCGATTTGCGGTAGATCAACGCTCACGTATTGTGGGGAATATACGGCATAGTGCAGGGGTTGTATTGACTATAATGGCGAATGAATCCGTATTTTCCATAAGTGGTGAAAGTGAAATTTTAACAGATAGAATGGAAGGGATTCCTCTAAAATTAACGGTAGTAGAAGTGAATGTACAAGAAGTTCGTGATGTTATGTTTTATGGTGCGAAACTTGCTACTGAACCAACATATGAAAAAACATATGATCTTCGAGCTGCTAAAAAGCTTGATAATCAAGTATTAGTAGGAATGAAAGAATTATAAAGAAGATGAATAGGAACATCGTTCATAAACTTTTATAAGTGAGTATTGTGATTTAATGTGAAAAATTATAATAAAAAGTAATATATTGAATAGAAATGAATAAAAAATAAAGAAAAGGTTTAATTTCTATGAATTTCGATTCTACCTCGTTTTTACGGTACATATAATTATAACAATGGTTCGTCCATATTTTATGGATGAAACCCTTGTTCTACAAATTTAAAAGTGGAGTCAGGGGGTAACAGATTGGATAAAATTTATGTGTTAGATACGAATGTACTTTTGCAGGATCCTTTATCTATTTTTTCATTTGCAACAAATGAAGTAGTGATTCCAGCAGTTGTATTAGAAGAGGTTGATTCGAAAAAACGTTATATGGATGAAGTAGGACGAAATGCTCGCTATGTATCTAAGTTAATCGACAAATTTCGTGAAATAGGAAAGCTGCATGAAAGTATTCCGTTAGAAAACGGCGGTACATTTCGTATTGAATTAAATCATCGCTCATTTGTTCAACTGCAAGATATTTTTGTAGAAAAAACAAATGATAATCGAATTTTGGCGGTAGCGAAAAACCTCTCTTTAGAAGAACAAGAAAAAGAGGACGGGAAATCAGTTATTTTAGTAAGTAAAGATGTACTCGTAAGGGTAAAAGCTGATGCGATCGGATTGCAGGCCGAAGATTATTTAAGTGACCGAGTAATCGAAGTGGAAAATATATATTCAGGATTTTTAGAAGGGTATATATCAAAGGAACAGTTAGATTATTTTTATGAAAAAGGTGAACTACCTTTATCTGAAATCGCAAATCATCCTTTTTATCCAAATCAGTTTGTTGTAATGAAAGATGCACTAGGGGGTTCTAGTTCTGCACTTGGGATTGTGGATCATTTAGGTAAGAAGGTAAAAAAACTTATTTTTCACAATGAGCAAGTGTGGGGGATACGCCCACGAAACGTGCAGCAAATTATGGGATTAGAATTGCTACTTCGGGAAGATATTCCACTTGTAACGTTAACAGGGAAAGCCGGTACAGGAAAAACGTTACTTGCATTAGCTTCGGGACTAATGCAAACGGAAGATTTAGGGTTATATAAAAAACTACTTGTCGCGAGACCAATTGTACCGGTAGGAAAAGATATAGGCTATTTACCAGGAGAGAAAGAGGAAAAATTAAGACCGTGGATGCAGCCGATTTTTGATAATCTAGAGTATTTATTCAATACGAAAAAGCCTGGGGAGCTAGATGCTATTTTAGCTGGAATGGGTTCGATTGAAGTAGAAGCGCTTACCTATATACGCGGGAGAAGTATTCCAGATCAGTTTATTATTATTGACGAGGCACAAAATTTAACGAAGCATGAAGTGAAGACGATATTAACAAGGGTAGGCGAAAAAAGTAAGATTGTATTAATGGGGGATCCTCAGCAAATTGATCACCCGTATTTAGATGAATATAATAATGGTTTAACATACGTTGTAGAGAAGTTTAAAGAACAACGTATTAGTGGTCATGTAAAGTTTGTTAAAGGAGAGCGTTCTAATTTAGCACAACTAGCAGCGGATTTATTATAAAAAGGAGTGAGCCTAAGCTCACTCCTTTTTTTCCTTTTAATTATACAATTTAAATGATTGTAAATTTACGGATGTTACGAATCGGATTTTGTCTATTAGATCCATCATGGAAATATAGATGAACAGGCCCGTCTTCTCGTAATGGTTTACCTTCTTTTGAAAAACCGAGAATAGCTTTATGCGCTGTTTCTAACGGAAGTGTAATTGAATTGTCTGTGGTTTCAATTTCGACTTGAGTAGCATCTTCTAAAATTTCAGCATTTTTAAGAAATGGATGAAGTGGTATGCCAAATGTCCCGTTAATAAGCTGTTCTTTTTTATATTTCTTTACACTTTGTTGTATTGGCGGGAAGGCAGCACCATCACGGATTTCGCGATCCCAATGCTCTGAAGTATGTTTTAAGTATGTTTCTAATTCGGTTGATTCTTCTCTAGTTTCATCAAAGTAAGTTGTCAAATCTACTTTTCGATCATCAAAAATCCAAACAGTTGGATCAATAGTGATTGGAAAACGTACTTTTCCATTAATAAATAAAATTTCGCTCATTGTTGTTCCCCCATTTGTGTTATACTCCCACTTTTCAGTATAATAGTATTAGACACTGTTGTCACAAAAAATGTTTCTATTGCAATTTATTAAAACTATCGCTAATATTAATAGATAGGTGAGAGTAGGACGGAAACGGAGGGAATCAATTTGGCGTCTGAGACAGTATCAAATCATCAGGAAAAGGCACTAGCCCTTCTACAAGCGGATGCGGAGAAAATCTTAAGACTTATTAAGGTGCAAATGGACAATCTTACAATGCCGCAATGTCCATTATATGAAGAAGTGTTAGACACACAAATGTTTGGACTATCCCGCGAGGTCGATTTTGCGGTTCGCCTTGGTCTTATTGCAGAAGAACAAGGGAAAGCAATGTTAGGAGAGCTCGAACGTGAGTTATCTGCACTTCATGAAGCATTTACAAACAAACAACAATAACGGGTTCAAATAGGGGGGCTCAAACTGAAAAAGTTTGGGCTTTTTATTTGTATAATAAAGAAGGAAGAACCTATATACATATGGAATACAACAATAATTAAATTGAAACAGAAAGAGGAAATGAAATGAAAAAAGTATGGAAATCGATGGATTATTCATTATTACTTCCTCTTGTTATCTTATGTGTGTTGGGAGTTATAATGGTATATAGTTCTAGTTCCATTGTTGCGATTTCGTCGAAACATAACTGGCCAGCAGATTACTTTTTTAAAAAACAATTATTTGCTCTAGCCGTTGGAACGATAATGTTAGCGATTATCGTTGCCATTCCTTATACATTTTGGAGAAAGCGAATAATTTTGATCGCAATGGGAATAGGGAGTATTGGTCTATTAGCAGCAGCCTTTCTTTTCGGTCAGGTCATAAATGGTGCAAAAGGATGGATATTAGGTATACAACCAGCTGAGTTTGTGAAAATAACGGTCATTATTACGCTAGCAAACTTTTTTGCTAAGAAACAAGAGACGCAAACAGCTTTTGTACAAGGGATAATTCCTCCTCTAGCCGTTGTTGGTGGAGCGATGGGATTAATTTTACTTCAAAATGACTTAGGGACCGATATACTAATAGGTGGAACTGTACTGATTATGTTCTTTTGTTCAGGAGTTAATGTTAATTTAAGTATAAAACGATTCCTCTTAACGTCTATAATATGGATTCCAGCGTTATATTTTATTGGGAACTATAAGTTAAGTCCGTACCAAAAAGCTCGGTTTTCAGTTTTTCTTGATCCATTTAACGATCCTCAAAATGATGGGTTCCAATTAATAAATTCTTTTATTGGAATTGCTTCAGGAGGTCTAAATGGTCGAGGGTTAGGGAATAGTGTGCAAAAATATGGATACTTACCAGAACCGCAAACAGATTTTATTATGGCAATTATATCTGAAGAGCTCGGATTTATAGGCGTAGCTGTCATTTTAATCTGTTTACTACTTATTATTATTCGGGCATTTAGAGTTGCACAAAAGTGTAAAGATCCATTTGGAAGTTTAATAGCCATCGGAATTGCAAGTTTGTTTGGAGTTCAAACTTTTATTAATGTCGGTGGTATGTCTGGGTTAATACCGCTTACAGGGGTACCATTACCATTTGTAAGTTATGGTGGTAGTTCTTTATTGGCTAATTTACTTGCAATGGGTATACTGTTAAATATTGCTAGTTATGTAAAACGACAAGAGAAACAACAAAACGAATTGACTAACGAAATAGAACAAGGTGGACCGCATCTTGTTGTTGTAAAATAAAAAACACATTGAGCTCTAGAGTTCAATGTGTTTTTTATTTTGTTAGGTTTCAAATGTGATACAATATTGATTCTTTTAAAATAAAAAGTATATTACATTTAAATGAATGTGATATACAATATTGTTGTTAGAAAAGGAAGAGGTATGCTATACTATTTTTGTGAAACAAATTGATCAGAAAACTTATCATTTGTTGAAAAATAAGGTATGATGGATAAAAATAAAGTGAAGCTTTCTAAGTATAATATAATGTAGAAAGTGAAGAACTTCACGCTCTTTAGAGTGTGTATGTATTTTATCTCTAGAGTGGTAAGAAAATAGAGGGGGAAAATCATGACAAAGCTGCAACGTATTCAAAAAGTATTGGTAGCTAACCGTGGAGAGATAGCAATTCGTGTGTTCCGAGCATGTTCAGAACTTGGATTAAACACAGTTGCGATCTATTCTAAAGAGGATAGCGGTTCTTATCATCGCTATAAAGCCGATGAGTCCTATTTAGTTGGGGAAGGGAAAAAGCCAATTGATGCTTATCTAGATATTGAAGGCATTATTGAGATTGCGAAAAGTAATCATGTAGATGCAATCCACCCTGGATATGGTTTCTTGTCAGAAAATATTCAATTTGCAAAACGTTGTGAAGAAGAAGGGATTATCTTTATCGGTCCAAAAAGTAAGCATTTAGACATGTTTGGAGATAAAGTTAAAGCAAGAACACAAGCGCAGCTAGCACAAATTCCAGTTATTCCTGGTAGTGATGGTCCAGTAAATTCACTAGAAGAAGTCGCGGAATTTGCTGAAAAGTATGATTACCCGATTATTATTAAAGCGTCTCTTGGCGGTGGCGGTCGCGGTATGCGTATTGTACGTGCTAGTGAAGAATTAAGAGAATCGTATAATCGCGCGAAATCAGAAGCAAAAGCAGCCTTTGGTAATGATGAAGTGTATGTTGAAAAATTCGTTGAAAAACCTAAACATATAGAAGTACAAATTTTAGCAGATGAAGAAGGTAATGTTGTTCATTTGTATGAGCGTGATTGCTCTGTACAACGACGCCATCAAAAAGTAGTCGAAATCGCACCAAGCGTGTCGCTTTCAGACGATTTGCGTCAACGTATTTGTGATGCTGCTGTTAAGTTAACGAAAAATGTAAACTATTTAAATGCAGGAACGGTAGAATTCCTTGTAAAAGGTGATGAGTTTTACTTCATTGAAGTAAACCCACGTGTTCAAGTTGAACATACGATTACAGAGATGATTACAGGAGTCGATATCGTTCAATCGCAAATTTTAATAGCTGATGGACATGCATTACATAGTAAAATGGTAGGTGTTCCTAAGCAAGAGGAAGTGGTTGTACATGGATTTGCAATCCAATCTCGTGTAACGACTGAGGATCCACTAAATAATTTCATGCCGGATACAGGAAAAATAATGGCGTACCGATCGGGCGGTGGTTTTGGTGTGCGTCTTGATACAGGTAATAGTTTCCAAGGTGCAGTTATTACACCTTACTATGATTCTTTACTTGTAAAAGTTACAACTTGGGCGCTTACTTTTGAACAAGCTGCTGCAAAAATGGAACGTAACTTAAAAGAATTCCGTATTCGTGGTATTAAAACAAATATTCCATTCCTAGAGAATGTAGTAAAACATAAAAACTTTTTATCAGGAGAATATGATACTTCGTTTATTGATGTGTCACCTGAACTATTCTTGTTCCCGAAACGTAAAGACCGTGGAACGAAAATGTTAAATTATATTGGTTCAGTAACAGTAAATGGTTTCCCAGGAGTAGGGAAAAAAGAGAAGCCAATTTTCCCTGATGCTCGTATACCAAGTGTAAAACACTCAGAGCCAATCCAAAATGGAACGAAACAAATTTTGGATGAGCGTGGAGCGGATGGATTAGTAAAGTGGGTACAAGATCAAAAACGTGTACTTTTAACGGATACAACATTCCGTGATGGACATCAGTCATTACTTGCAACTCGTATTCGTACAAAAGATTTACATCAAATTGCAGAGCCAACAGCGAGAATGTTACCAAACCTATTCTCAGCGGAAATGTGGGGCGGTGCAACGTTTGATGTTGCGTATCGCTTCTTAAAAGAAGATCCGTGGGAACGATTACTAGATCTTCGTGAAAAAATGCCGAATGTTTTATTCCAAATGTTACTTCGTTCTTCAAACGCAGTTGGATACAAAAACTATCCAGATAATTTAATTCAAAAATTTGTAGAATGTTCCGCGCAAGCTGGAATTGATGTGTTCCGTATTTTTGATAGCTTAAACTGGGTAGAAGGTATGAGAGTTGCAATTGATGCTGTACGAGATACTGGTAAAATTGCAGAAGCAACAATGTGTTACACAGGAGACATTCATGATCCGTTACGCAGTAAATATGATTTAAATTATTATAAAAATTTAGCAAAAGAGTTGGAAGCATCAGGAGCTCATATTTTAGGAATTAAAGATATGGCGGGCTTATTAAAGCCAAACGCAGCATATGATTTAGTTTCAGCACTAAAAGAGACGGTGTCGATTCCAATTCACCTGCATACACATGATACGAGCGGAAATGGTATTTTAACGTATACGAAGGCGATTGAAGCAGGCGTTGATATTGTCGATGTAGCGGTGAGTTCTATGGCTGGTCAAACGTCACAACCGAGTGCGAATACACTATACTATGCGTTAGGCGGAAACGAAAGACAACCAGATGTTAATATAGACTCATTAGAAAAACTATCTCATTATTGGGAAGATGTACGTAAATATTATGCTCCATTTGAAAGTGGTATGAACGCTCCTCACACAGAGGTATATATGCACGAAATGCCAGGTGGACAATATAGTAATCTTCAACAACAAGCGAAGGCGGTTGGTTTAGGAGATCGCTTTGATGAAGTTAAAGTGATGTATCGTCGTGTTAATGATATGTTTGGAGATATTGTAAAAGTAACACCATCATCTAAAGTTGTGGGTGATATGGCATTATTTATGGTTCAAAATCATCTGACAGAACAAGATATTTTAGAGCGTGGAGATTCTATGGACTTCCCAGGATCTGTTGTTGAAATGTTCTCTGGAGATTTAGGTCAACCATATGGTGGTTTTCCGAAAGAATTACAAAATATTATTTTAAAAGGGAAAGAGCCGTTGACAGTAAGACCAGGTGAATTATTAGAGCCAGTAGATTTTGACGCTTTAAAAGAAGAGTTATTCCACAAACTTGGACGCGAAGTGACAATTTTTGATGTAGTCGCATATGCATTGTATCCAAAAGTGTTTATGGACTACGAAAAAGTTGTTGGGCTTTATGGAAATGTATCTGTGCTTGATACACCTACTTTCTTCTATGGAATGAGACTTGGTGAAGAAATTGATGTAGAAATCGAACAAGGTAAAACATTGATGGTTAAACTAGTTTCCATTGGAGAACCGCAGCCAGATGGAAATCGTGTACTTTACTTGGAATTTAATGGACAACCGCGTGAAATCGTAGTGAAAGATGAAAGCGTGAAAGCAACTGTTGCACAGCGTGTGAAGGGGAATCGTGAAAATCCAAATCATATTAGCGCAACGATGCCGGGAACTGTTATTAAAGTAGTTGTAAAAGAAGGCGATGAAGTGAAAAAAGGTGATTCCATGGCAATTACAGAAGCGATGAAAATGGAAACGACGGTTCAAGCGCCATTTAGTGGTAAAGTGAAAAAAGTATATGTAAATGATGGGGATGCAATTCAAACGGGAGATTTACTCATTGAATTAGATCATTAAAATAAAGAAAAAGAGCTGTGCGAAAGCAGCTCTTTTTTGTGTGTAAATAATACCTTGCCGAATTGGCAAGGTATTAAAGTTTTACGTTATTTTGTTTGCTTAGAAGTTGATTCAGCTTCTTTTGCATTGAATGTACTTCTTGTACCCAACATAACTAAATAGCATAGTACAGCAAACAGGCAAGAAATGAAGAGTGAATGTAATAATGCCATTGCTAAACTAGCATTTGTAAATACGACTAAAATCCCTACTATAGCTTGAAGTGTAACAAGGATAAATGAAATAATCCATCCCCAGTATACTACACGCTGCTGCTTGTAATGACGAATAGCTATAAACATCGCGTAAAGTATCCAAACGAATATTAACATCGCTGCAACTCTATGCCCCATTTGGACCCACTCATGTAGTTGAGTTGGCATAGGTCTGTTTTTACTACATAAAGGGAAGTCTGGACAGGCTAAGGTAGCTCGTTCGTGACGTACTAAAGCTCCTGTGTAGACAACAATATAACTGTAAATTGTTACACCATAAATATGAAATTTCATTTTTTTGTCCATAATAAGTGAACGTGCATCAAATTTCTGATCAATTTCAAAAATAAGACACGTTAACAAGATGACAGAAGCAAATGAAATTAAGGAAATACCGAAGTGAATAGCTAATACTGCAGGCATTTGTCCCCAAACAACTGCTGCCGCCCCCATTAATGCTTGTGCAACTAAAAATACGAAGGATAAAATTGCTAACGTTTTTGTTTCGCGCACATGTTTATAATATTTCCAGGACAAGATACAAAGAAGAGTAACAAGGATTCCTGCTGATCCCGATGTTAAGCGGTGACTTAGCTCAATAATAGTTTCCATTGATAAATTAGATGGAAACCATTCACCGTTACAAAGTGGCCATGATTTACCGCATCCTTGGCCTGAACCTGTTTTTGTAACTAAAGCGCCTCCTAGTAAAACTACTAATAAATCGAGACTTGTAATGACTGCTAACCATTTAATAAAGCGTTGCAATCTCTTTCACCATCTTTCTGCTATGAAGTTATTGAGAAATATTTTCATTCCATTATATATAGAATAAAACGTGCTACAGTCCTATGATATATAAAAAATAATAAAATAGCAAAGAAATGGAGGGCGAGGACAACGTACGTAGTATAAAGAAAAAAATGGGATTTTAAATACATATTTTAGGTGAAAATCAGGCTGTTTTGAAAAGAAATGGGGAGAATACATGCTAAATATGACAAAATAGTTTATTATAGAAGATAACATCATGGTATGATAAGGATAAATTAGAATAAAGTTTTTTAATGTTCGACACAAAAAGTTCATGTTTTCTTCACAAAATGTTCGGGAAATGTGATTTAATATATTGGAGTATGGGCGTAGATTAGTAGTAGAATGGGTTAACAATATTTCTACTGTAATAATATTGCTATATAGAAGCGAAATATTTCACATGAAATATATGCTTAGAAAGATGATAGGTTTAAGAGGGGGTTAAAGTGATGAACCATGCAACAAGTGAGCTGCATGATGAGTCAGCTGTTTCAAGTGTACCGGAAACAACTCGGTTACAAGATTTATCAGCGCTCGTTAAAATGGGTATTGTAAACTCAAATACACTTACTGTATTTACAGGATTTTGGTTGGCTTTATATTTTAATGGATTGAGTGTTATGGACAATCTGGATAAGTTGTTTTTCACAATCGTTGGTTCTGCATTAATTATGGCTGGGGTATGTTGTTTAAATAACTACATTGACCGAGATATCGATCCATTAATGGAAAGAACAAAAAACCGTCCAACGGTAACAGGTAAATATAAACCTGGCTTTGCACTTGCATTTGGACTTGTAATTTTACTTCTTGGCTTTGTATTTTTATTACTTACGACACCGATGGCAGTATTAATCGCATTTATTGGTGCCTTCACATATGTAGTTTTATATACATTATGGACGAAGAGAAAATATACGTTAAATACTGTTGTGGGTAGTATATCAGGAGCAGTTCCACCTTTAATTGGATGGGCGGCAATTGATCCGTCTTTAAGTCATCCAATTGCTTGGATGTTATTTTTAATTATGTTTATTTGGCAAATCCCACATTTCCTCGCATTAGCGATGAAGCGTGTTGATGAATATCGAAATGCAGGAATCCCAATGCTTCCTGTTGTACAGGGATTTGATATTACGAAACGTCAGATTATGATTTGGACAGTATGTTTATTACCACTACCATTTTATATGAGTGGGCTTGGAATAACATTCATGGTAATTGCAACATTGCTTAACATCGGATGGATCGCATTAGGGCTTTATGGCTTCCGTAAGCAAGATGACATCAAATGGTCCGTAAAAATGTTTGTTTATTCCCTGAATTACTTAACAATCTTATTTGTGTCAATGATTGTAGTTACATTCTTCTAAGACAACGACATGATTGGATTTCTTTACGTTGAGATTTACTTTACTTAACTATAAAGTGCAATCTAATTCACAAAGAAAGTGGGGGTTGTTTGTATGAAGAAACAGTGGCGACTGCTTTCGTTCGTTTCACTGCTGGCTTTACTGTTAGGGGGATGCGGTAAAGCTTTTCAGTCTACTTTAATTCCGCAAGGGGAAGTAGCAAAAATGCAATATGATTTGCTCTTACTAGCGAGTGCAATCATGGTAGGAGTAGTACTTGTAGTTACTATTATTTTCTTATATGTAATTGTGCGTTTCCGACAAAAAAAAGGTGAGGAAGATTATATTCCAGAGCAAGTTGAAGGAAATCACAAACTAGAAATTATATGGACAGTTATTCCGATTATTCTTTTGTTAATCTTGGCTGTTCCGACTGTTACATATACATTCAAGCTTGCTGATGTAAGTGCGATGGAGAAAAAGAATATTGATAAAGATACTATCGTTGTTGATGTAACAGCGAATCTTTATTGGTGGGAATTTTCTTACAAATCAGAAAAAATAGTAACTTCTCAAGATTTAGTTATCCCCACAGGTAAGAAAGTGTATTTGAATTTGAAGGGTGCCGATATTAAACACTCGTTTTGGGTTCCATCTTTAGCTGGGAAAATGGATACAAATACAGATAATGTAAACAAAATGTGGTTAAAGGCAGATAAATCGGGCACTTATAATGGTTTTTGTACAGAATTTTGTGGCCCATCACATTCTTTAATGCAGTTCAAAGTGAAAGCTCTGGATGAAAGCGAGTACAAAAAGTGGCTTGCTGACATGAAGAAAATTGATGGGAAAAAAGAAGTAGCTTCTACAAAGGCGCAAGAGGGTCAAGAAATATTTAATAAAAGCTGTATTGGTTGTCATGCAGTTGGATCAAATGATAGTAGACCACCTTCTGCTCGTATCGCACCGAACTTAGCAAACTTTGCAGATCGCGATATGGTTGCTGGTATTGCCGAAAATAATGAAGAGAACTTAAAAAAATGGCTCAAAGATCCTGAAAATATGAAACCAGGTAATAAAATGACTGGTAAATATGGCAACTTAACGGATGATCAAATTAATGCATTAAATGCATATTTACAAACGTTAAAGATTGAAAAGTAAAGAGGGATCATTTGCGAAGGGGAGGTTGAAAACGTGAGTTCTGTAGCAAAAAAACAGGGGATGGGTGCTGTCATATGGGATTATTTAACGACAGTAGACCATAAAAAGATTGCCATTCTCTATTTAATTGCAGGTGGATTGTTTTTTGTAATAGGTGGAATAGAAGCACTATTTATTCGCCTGCAGTTAGCGATTCCTAACAATGCTTTTCTTGTTGGGGATGCTTATAATCAAGTATTAACGATGCACGGTACAACAATGATTTTCCTCGCAGCTATGCCACTCGTGTTTGCATTTATGAACGCCGCTGTGCCACTTCAAATTGGAGCACGTGATGTGGCGTTCCCGTTTTTGAATTCGCTCGGATTTTGGTTATTCTTCTTTGGTGGATTATTTTTAAATTTAAGTTGGTTTTTAGGAGGCGCGCCTGATGCAGGGTGGACATCGTATGCATCTTTAGCTTTAGCCTCTAAAGGACATGGTGTTGATTTTTATGTACTCGGCTTGCAAATATCAGGTATTGGTACATTAATTGGAGGTATTAACTTCCTTGTTACAATTATTAATATGCGCGCGCCAGGGATGACGTACATGCGCATGCCGATGTTTACATGGACAACATTTGTAACATCTTCACTTATATTATTTGCATTTCCACCGTTAACTGTAGGGTTAGGGCTTTTAATGTTAGATCGTTTATTTGGCACAAGTTTCTTTAATCCGGCACTAGGTGGGAACACGATTATATGGGAGCATTTATTCTGGATCTTCGGTCATCCAGAAGTATACATTCTTATACTCCCAGCTTTCGGAATATTCTCAGAAATCTTTGCTACATTTTCGAAGAAACGATTATTCGGTTATTCCTCGATGGTGTTCGCGACTGTATTAATTGGATTTTTAGGCTTTATGGTATGGGCGCATCATATGTTCACCGTCGGTCTTGGTCCTGTTGCAAATGCCATCTTCTCAGTTGCAACAATGGCGATTGCAGTTCCGACAGGTATTAAAATATTTAACTGGCTCTTTACAATGTGGGGCGGAAGTATTCGGTTTACAACACCTATGATGTGGGCAGTAGCTTTTATTCCATCATTCGTTATGGGTGGAGTTACTGGAGTTATGCTTGCGTCGGCACCAGCCGATTATCAATTTCATGATAATTATTTCGTAGTAGCACACTTCCATTATGTAATTGTCGGTGGTGTTGTATTTGGTTTACTTGCAGGTGCGCATTATTATTGGCCACTTATGTTCAATAAAGTATTAAATGAAACGTTAGGGAAAATAACGTTTTGGTTATTCTTTATCGGTTTCCATTTAACGTTCTTTATCCAACATTTCCTTGGTTTAATCGGTATGCCTCGTCGTTATTACACATATTTAGAGGGGCAAGGATTAGAGGTTGGAAATATGGTTAGTTCAATTGGAGCAGTTTTCATGGCTCTTGGAACGATCGTTCTTTTGTTCAATGTTATAAAAACAACAGTATCAAAAGAAAAAGCTGGTCGTGATCCATGGGATGCGCGTACATTAGAGTGGACAATGCCAGCGCCTACACCGGAATACAATTTCAAACAATTACCATTTGTTCGTGGATTAGATCCATTTTGGATTGAAAAACGTGAGGGTAATAAAGAGATGACAGCGGCGGAACCAGTCGGTGATATTCATATGCCGAATGCTTCATTTTCACCATTTATCATTTCTCTAGGTCTATTTATAGCCGCTTTCGGTGCGATGTATATGCAGGGCGGCAAAGATAAATTTTGGTTATTAGTAGCAATTATCGGTTTAATCATTACATTTGGCACAATGTTCCTACGTTCAGTAATTGATGATCATGGATATCATATTCATAAGGAAGATTTAGAGGATAAGGGGGGCAAGGCATAATGCATGTAGATGAAAAATTAACGAATGAAACATTTCCAGCAGAGCCTGAAAAAGCAACCCTTGAGGGGAAAAATAAATTTGTCGGTTTTTGGTTATTTCTTGGAGGCGAAACAGTGTTGTTCGCTTCCTTGTTTGGCACATATTTAGCGCTAAAGAATTCTACAAATGGTGGACCAACATCTCAAGAGATGTTTCAAATGCCGCTCGTGTTCATTATGACGATGCTTTTATTAACGAGTAGTTTAACGAGTGTGTATGCGATGTACCATATGAAAAACTTTAATTTTAAGAAAATGCAACTTTGGTTACTTATAACAGTGTTGCTTGGCTTAGGATTTTTGGGATTTGAAATATATGAGTTTTATCATTATACACATGAATTTAAGCATACTATGAGAAGTAGTGCATTTGGCTCTGCATTTTATGCTCTTGTTGGTACACATGGACTTCACGTATTGTTTGGACTTTGTTGGATTTTAACATTAATCTTTAGAAATGCAAAGCGGGGCTTAAATTTATACAATGCACCGAAGTTTTATGTTGCATCAATTTATTGGCACTTTATTGACGTAGTTTGGGTGTTTATTTTCACTGTAGTATATTTGATGGGAATGGTGGGATAAACAATGGCGGTTAAGCAAACGAATAATCCTAAGGTGGATCTTGTTTATCGGAAGAGAAAAAGTGCAGAGGAAATGAAGCACCAAGTTATTACATTTTCACTAATGATTTTTTTAACATTAGTTGCATTTGCAGCGGTGGCATATCCGAAAACATTTAGTCCGATTTTTTCGGTTCCATTTATATTATTGTTAGCAGTCGTTCAAGTTATATTTCAGCTATATTATTTCATGCATATGAGTCATAAAGGGCATGAAGCGGCGAGTTTCTTCTTGTACTCTGGATTGTTAATTGGTTTATTAACAATATTAGCCTTTATGACAATTGTGTGGATTTAAACAGTGATAGTAGGGGGCTCTGATTTATCATAGCCCTCTTTTTATATGAAATATAAGAATTTTGAAAAGGTAGGTGTGGAAATGGAAAACTTATGGGTATTTGGTTTTCAAGCTTTATGGAGTCCGATTTTTTTATTATTTATGATCTCGATTCTTATTAGTTATTTTTTAATTATTGGACCATATAGAACGCGATTTGAAAATGCGACGAAGGTAAGTAAGAAGCAAATTTTTTATTTTACGACCGGAATTGTTCTTTTGTATTTTGTAAAGGGAGGACCTATTGATTTAATTGGTCATATTATATTTAGTGCACATATGTTTGAGATGGCAGTAATGTATATTGCGGTGCCTCCGTTATTACTGCTTGGTATACCTGTTTGGTTATATCGTTATATTACTTCTTTTAAGTTCGTTCAAATTGTGATAAAGTTTTTTGCTAAGCCGCTTATTGCGTTGTTTGTATTTAATGGCCTGTTTTCCTTTTATCATTTGCCAATTGTTTTTGATGCAGTAAAACAAAGTCAAATAGCGCATCCTATTTGCCTTGCTATATTGTTTTTTGCAGCAATGATGATGTGGTGGCCGATGTTAAATCCGCTGCCAGAATATCAAACTTTAAGTGATATTAAGAAGCTTGGTTACATGTTTGCTAATGGTATGTTATTAACGCCAGCTTGTGCGTTAATAATTTTTGCGACTGCACCATTATTTGCAACATATACAGATCCGGCCGCTTGGATGAAGGCAATGGAACTCTGTGTACCGGCGGGTACTTTATCAGATTTAAATATAACTGGACCAGAATTTTTACATTGGATGCCGGTAGTACAAGACCAGCAAACAGGTGGTATCATTATGAAAATTGTCCAGGAAATAGTGTACGGTACGATTATCGGTTATGTGTTCTTTAATTGGGCACGTAGAGAACGTGAAAAGGATAAAGAGCAGCTGCAAGAGTTACCTCCTTATTTGCAGACGAAATAAAAACTAGCGCATCGTATTAATGCGCTAGTTTTTTTGTTATTCAATAATTTGAAATTCTTTTAACTCTTTTTCAATATTTTGTAGGAGTTGTTCGCTTTTTTGAAGTACATTTGTTGGAAAAATCTCATCATCTCCATATTCAATGCCATGAGGATAATAATGTTTTCCTAATAAGGGTGGCAATAGTTTTACTTGAGCGTGTCTGCCGCCGATGTCACCTTCAACAGCAAATCCTTGTACACGTAAATAATAAATATCCTTTAATATTTCAAATTTATAATCATATGTAACGCGTTCGTAATCCCATTGTCCAGCAAGTACAAAATGATTGTTTTCCATAATCTCAGTTAAAAGAGTTAAATCAACGACTGCATCATTAAAGTTTGTATTTGTAAATTGCATAGAATACCTCCTTCTTTTAATGTTAGTGCATTATTTTTATAATAGTATGAATAATAAGAAAGTGCAATTCATATTGCGAGAAAAGGGATATTCCAGACTTTTTTCGTGAAAATATGATATAGTGAAAAGAGTACGGTACACACAAAAAAGGAAAGAAAAGGATTTGTGTATATCTCGATTTTATGCTTTGTTCAGGAGGTATATCGTTTGAAGAAATTATTGCGTATCGTAATGATTACATTTTTAATTTTAGCTGTTGATTTATACGGGAAGTTACTCGTATCACAATATATATTAACCCCATCTCACTCTAAGCAAGAAAATAAAATTGTGAAAAAGAAGAAGCAAGTAAATGAAGAATCCACAGATACTGTTTTAAGTATGATTGGTGGGGACTCTGAGAATTTATTAGCGAAGTGGGGCGAACCGTCTCGAATAGAGCCGTCTGCTTATGGATATGAATGGTGGGTTTATAACCAAGATTTAGCTCAGTATGTTCAATTTGGAGTTGCTGAACGTAAAGTTGTAACGGCGTATGTTGCTGGTGAGCAAGTTAAGGTGGCTCCCTATTATATAAATGAAAAGTATGAAGAGGTATATAAAAAGAATCCACTTTCACATGAGATTTCATTAAAAAGAGGAAAGAATAGTTATCAATTTGAGTTATCTGATACGGAAGTAATGGAACAACCGCTAGTACCTGTAGAAGATGGATGGGCACAATTATATTTTGATCACTTTACACATGAGCTTGTTGGTCTTCGTTATATGGATGATGAAACGTTATTACGACAAAGACCATATCAACTCGTTTATTCAGGTGAATTAATAGCGGAACAGCCGCTGACGCCAGAAAAAATGAAACAAGTAGAAAATGGAAATATGCAACAAATTCTCGATTTAACAAATGTTATTCGAAGTCGTCATCAATTACCGTTGTTAACATGGGACCAACAAACTGCAGATGTTGCATTTGGCCATAGTAAAGATATGAAGGATAATAATTATTTTTCACACGATTCACCTACTTTTGGTACGTTAGGAGATCGTTTGCAACGTGGGCAAGTGGCTTTTCAACTTGCTGGTGAGAATATAGCGGCGCAACATAGTGATGGAATTGCGGCGGTACAAGGTTGGTTAAATAGTGAGGGTCACAGAAAGAATGTATTAAATGAACAATTTACTGGATTAGGTGTTGGGGTATATGATAAATTTTATACTCAAAACTTTATCCGAAAATAAAATGAAACTTTAATCAGTGGGAGTCTTACTGTCCGCAAATGGGGAGATAAAAAGGTGCATGAATCGTCTAAAAATAGGCGAACCATGTGCCTTTTTTTTCTTACAATATAGTAGATATACATGAAGAGGTGAGGATTATGCCAACAACAAAAGGGCCGTTACATCCATCGGTTCAACAGTTTAAAGAGTTTGTAAACCATCACCCTAAAATGGTTCATGAGGTTAGAAGTGGTCAAAAAACTTGGCAGCAATTTTATGAAGAATGGTACTTACTTGGTGAAGAAGATCAAATATGGACAGCGTATAGACCTGATGGAGCACCTGCTTTTTCTTCGATAAAAGAAAATAAAGAAGAAAAAGAAAGTCGAACAGAAGAGGAAAAAACTGCTGATGTGATGGGGCAAATGCTTTCTTTCTTTAAAAAGTTAGACGTAGAGCAAATGCAACATCATTTAGCAAATGTAACGAGTGCGATTGGTAGCGTGCAACAAGTTATCCAACAATTTCAAGGGAACCGTGCGCAGCCAGAACAAAGTACTTCTGAAAATAATCCTTTTTTCTTTCAAAAGGATTAGGGGGAAAGAGGATGAGAGCAGAGCTTATGGAGTTTATAAAAGCTGATGAGGATTTAGCTCGCTATATTCGGGAACAGCCATACTGGTATCGGAAATTGACGCGTAACCCAGAAGAAAAAGAAGCTTTTGAGTTAGCTGCCATGCAGCATTTCAAAAAAACGATACCAGATAAAGTGGAAAAATTTCAAAATCAATTGGCGGTTGCTTCAATTATGATTGATATGTTCCAGTATATGAAGCAGCAAAATACGACGTAATTGGAAGGGAAAACTATGTCCGTTATGCAAAACTTTTGTTACAATAGAATCGCATTATTTAAAAAAGGAGTTGCAGCATGACGGAAATTTGTTTAGTACGACATGGACAAACTGATTGGAACTTTCAAGAGATTATTCAAGGGCGCGAAGATATTCCACTTAACGAGGTTGGGAAGAAGCAAGCGAGTCAAAGTGCAGCTGCCTTGCAAGCGGAATCGTGGGATATAATTATAAGTAGTCCGTTAATTAGAGCGCAAGAAACAGCTAAGGAAATTGCTGGGGCTATTGGATTACCATCTATTTTATTAGATGAGCGATTTATGGAACGTAATTTTGGGGAAGCTTCTGGGAAACCAGTTGCGGCCGTTAGAGAGTTAATTGCAGAAGGTAATGTAGAAGGAATGGAGCAGGATAAAGAAATTGTAGAGCGCTGTTTTACGGCTTTACAAGAGGTTGCAGTAGCACATGGAGATAAACGTATTATCATTGTTGCGCATTCACATGCAATAAAAGCTATTTTACACGCAATTGCACCAGATGAAATTACATTTAAAACGCCGTTAAAAAACGCATGTATTAGCTACGTGAAAGAGAATAGCGGGAAATGGGATGTTCTTAAATATAATATTGCGGAGCATATTAGTGTATAAGAGTGCAAGGGGATGGTATGAAAAGTAGTTAGTATCATATCTTTTTTTTAGGTGAGACACTTCAATTAGTAGTTCTGTTCCAAATGTGTTATGATGAATACTCGGAGGTGTCTCTCATGATTGTAGCGACGCTGGAAAGCGTATTGATTTTAGATAAGGCAGAGCAGCTTGCAAAAGCGATTATCTGTTCAGATATAGCAGAAGATTATCGTAAGTATTATAAGGATTTACAAGAAGATATAGAGGTCCAGACGCTAATTCAGCAATTTACAGTGATGAAAGAGCGATACGAAGAAGTGCAACGTTTTGGTAAATATCATCCTGATTATACTTTCGTTTCAACGAAAATGAGGGAATTAAAGCGTTCTGTAGATATGCATGATAAGGTTGCAGCCTTTAAAAGAGCAGAAACTGCTTTACAAAAGTTATTAGATGAAGTTAGTGTAGCAATAGGCTCTGAGGTGTCATCTTCCGTTAAAGTCCCAACAGGAAATCCGTTTTTTGATGCGGGTGGCTGTGGCGGTGGTTGTGGTACCGGAGGCGGTTGTGGTTGTAAAAAAACGGGGTAATTTACCCTGTTTTTTAGAATATAGAAGAAAACGTATACAGAGTTTGTCCTTTAATGTCATAAATTTTTGATTGGTTTTCATAAAATATAAGAATATAAGTTTTTAAAAGGAGAAGATGGAGAAGATTATGTTCGGGCAACGACAAAGTATGATTGTTTATTTACATTCATTGAAACATGCCAAGATTTTAAGGAAATATGGTAACATTCATTACATATCAAAACGTTTGAAATATGCCGTTGTATATTGTGATATGGAACAAATTGAGCATATGATGCAAAAATTGAATAAACTTCCTTTTGTGAAAAAAGTAGAACAGTCGTATCGCCCATTTTTAAAAACAGAATTCGAAAATTCGCGTCCTGATCGGGCAAAAGAATACGATTATAGCTAAGTAAAAAAATCCCCTGCTAAATTTAGCAGGGGATTTTTTTATTTGAAATAACGTGTTATTTCATTGGAGGAATGAAATTGTTCATTCGTAAAATACCAATTAGATGATTAAAAAATAGTTCTTTTTCAGGGAAAGTTGTTGATGGTTTTACAGTAAAGGGAGTAACTTTTTTCCCTATTTGTTCCGCCATTTCTTCAAATAAAACGACACGTTTACTTTTTTTATTTTCAAGTAAAGGAATGCCTTCACGACATATGTATAATGGTTGGAAATCACCAGTAGTTGTCGGTTTTAGTATTACAACAAGTGAACACATTTTTTTTTCGTTTTTTACAGTTTCGAATTGTAACATATGTGTTACACGTTCTGGGTTTGTTTTGGCAATTTCAAGTAATTCATATAAGTCAGAGTAGCCTTCTCCGAGTTCTATAAAGCGTTGAATCATATTTTTTCCTCCTCTTTCTTTTACTGTACCACCTCACTTTTTAAATGAAAAGTAGACAAATAAAAAAACCCTGCAAAGCAGGGCCCTTCTAATACTAGTATGTACTAGTAAGAAGGCAAAGGGAGAGGAGAAACCGGAGGAAGAACTTATGGGGAAACGTAAGTCTTCTCCGCGGTTGGCAACAACATCGAAGATGATGTTGTTATATTTATTTATGTCCAATCTAAATGAAGATATACATAATGAAATTAAAATTTATGTTAGGCTTTTTATTTTTCTTTTTTTTATTTTATGATAGGATAAAAAAGGTAAAGTGGAACTGATGTACATAAAGGGTTTTTGTTCACAAATAGTGAGATGAATATGCAAGAAATAGCGAACGGTTATTTTAACTAAAGTTCTCTATAGGTTAAGTAACGAATTAGTGAAGAATTGTATGGTTTGGTAGCGGTTACTGACTTGAGATGGATTTACTGTAATCGCTCGATAGATTGAATTAAAGGTAGTGACAACAGATGAGAGTAGTTTCAGGAAAATGTAAAGGGCACCCACTTAAAGCGGTACCTGGTAATACAACACGTCCAACGACAGATAAAGTGAAAGAATCTATTTTTAATATGATAGGTCCTTATTATGATGGTGGTATCGCTCTTGACTTATTTGGTGGTAGTGGTGGTCTTGGAATTGAGGCCATAAGTAGAGGGATTGATAAAGCGATTTTTGTTGACCGAGATAGTAAAGCGATAAAAGTCATTCATCAAAATTTAGAAAGCTGTAGAATACAAGAACAAGCTGAAGTGTATCGAAATGATGCGGAACGTGCGGTAAAGGCGCTTATAAAGCGTGAAATATCATTCAATCTTATACTAATAGACCCTCCATATAAAGGTCAAAAAATTGTGTCTTTAATTAGTGTGATCGATCAACATGGATTGTTAGATAAAGATGGCATCATTATGGCAGAGCATGGGGATGACGTGGTTTTACCTGATTCAATAGGAGAACTTGTAAAAGTACGGGCAGAAAACTACGGGATTACAGCAATTTCGATTTATAAGTATGAAGGTGAGGGGACAGAATGACAAGTATAGCTATTTCTTCAGGGAGTTTTGATCCAATTACCCTTGGACATTTGGATATTATTAAAAGGGGAGCAAAAGTATTTGATGAAGTATATGTAGTTGTTTTAAACAATTCATCAAAAAAACCATTCTTTTCGGTAGAAGAACGCCTAGAGTTAATTCGAGAGGCGACAAAGGATATACCGAATGTAAAAGTTGATTCACATAGTGGATTATTGGTGGAATATGCAAAAATGCGTAATGCAAATGCAATATTACGTGGTTTGCGAGCGGTTTCTGATTTTGAATATGAGATGCAAATTACTTCAATGAATCGAAAATTAGACGAAAATATCGAAACCTTCTTCATTATGACAAATAATCAATATTCATTTTTAAGTTCAAGTATTGTGAAAGAAGTTGCGAGATATGGGGGAAGTGTAGTAGACCTTGTTCCTCCGATTGTAGAGCGTGCTTTAAAAGAAAAGTTTCAAACCCCGTTAAAGTGAACGGGGTTTTTCTTTATGAATGCGTAAAAACAATAAGATAACATATAAATATAAACAAAATAAGGTGAAGATTGGTCCGTAGTGTATAAATGATGTCCAAATATCAGTTAGTGTGTAAGAATGATTCAATAAAAATACGGGAAGATCTTCTTGCGTAGGCGAGAAAGAATGAACTTTTTCATAAAATGGCCCCCAAAATATAAAAGTGAGAATAGGAGCGAGAATACTTTGGATAATTCGAGCTAAAAAATATGGTTTAAAGCGGATATCTGTCTCCGCTAATATGCTTGCTACTTGTGCCTGAATAGAAAGGCCGCTAAATGCTAAAATGAAGCTTGTTACCATCGCTTGTTGAAGAAGTGTTGATTCATTAATTTGACTAATCATTTGGCTTCCAAGCGTCATTTCAAAAATACCAGATAATATCGGGATATTAAATTGGGATGTAAGTTGGAAGAATGATAAAATATGTTGCATAATAAAAGAAAGCGCTTCTGTAATTTCGAAAACAGTAATCATTTTATTTAAAACAGAGAATAAAATAATAAACCCACCAATCATGAGCAATGTTTGAATAGAAGAAACGATAGCGTCACCGAGTAGTTTTCCAATCGGTCTTTTTTCTTGCATACGTGTTTGGTGGAGGATGGAAAAAGGGTTTTGAAAGGCATGCTTTTGATTCGTATGTTTGTCTTTTATGTAAGTATCGTTTGTACCATAAAAGCGCATAAGTAATCCGACGATAAAGTTACTTATATAATGTGCTGCTGCTAATACGAGCCCTAATTTCGGATTATTGAAAAAACCAATAGAAACCGCTCCGAAAATAAAAAGTGGATTAGAAGAATTTGTGAAAGATACGAGTCGTTCCGCTTCGATTTGTGTTAGTTGATTGCTCTTGCGTAGTCTAGCGCTTAATTTGGCGCCAGCGGGGAATCCTGAAGCCATTCCCATTGCCCAAACAAACCCACCTACCCCTGGAACACGAAACAGTGGACGCATTAGTGGTTCTAATATAACACCGATAAATTTTACAATACCAATACTGATTAGAAGTTCCGCAATGATGAAAAACGGTAGTAGTGAAGGGAATACAACTTCCCACCATATATTTAACCCGCGAATTGAAGCTTGCAAAGCAGCTTGGGGGTGAAGTACAAGAGAAAAGGTTAAAAATAACATCGATATGGTAAGAAAAGCAGTTTTCCATTTTTCGTACATGTAAGAAAATCCCCCTTTGTCCCAAAAACGTTCATTTCAGTATACGTGGATATGTGGTGAATTTAGACCATAAGTATGAAAAAGGAATGAAAAAAATTAAAGGGTGAGAAAAATGAAGGAACCAAAAATCGGTTTAGCGCTTGGATCCGGAGGTGCAAAAGGTTTTGCTCACATAGGGGTAATAAAAGTATTAAGGGAAGCTGGTATCCCTATTCATATGATAGCAGGTAGTAGTATAGGAGCGTTAATTGGTACATTCTATGCAGCGAGTTGTAACGTTGAAAGACTGTATAAATTGGCAGCTGTTTTTAAAAGGAAATATTATTTGGATTTTACAGTTCCTAAAATGGGATTTATTGCTGGAAAACGTATCAAAGATATGATTAAAATGTTTACATATAATAAAAATTTAGAAGAGTTAGATATCCCGACGGCTGTTGTGGCTACTGACATTTTGAAGGGGGAAAAAGTTGTTTTTACAAGCGGTCCGATTGCGGAGGCGGTTCGAGCTAGTATATCTGTGCCAGGGGTGTTTGTTCCAGAGAAAATAGATGGCCGCTTATTAGTGGATGGAGGGGTAATTGACCGTATTCCCGTATCGGTTGTAAAAGATTTAGGGGCTGATATTGTTATTGCTGTTGATGTATCTCCAATTAAGGTGAATGGAGAGGTTACATCGATTTATGATGTGATTATGCAAAGTATTGAAATTATGCAACATGAACTTGTGATGAATCGGCAAATAGCATCAGATTTAATGATGCGGCCAGCAGTAGAACAATTTAGTTCGCGTGCTTTTACACATATTGAAGATATCATTCGGGTCGGAGAAGTGGAAGCAGAAAAACATATTTCAAACATTTATTTACTAATTGAGCAGTGGAAGGAGAAACATAATGTTTAAGCGTTTTCGGTTTATATATGCAATTTTAATAGGGGTTATATTGGCGATGCTACTTGTTTATGTGCGTTTGCCATACTTTGTGACAAAACCAGGTATGGCCGCGAAATTAGCGCCGTACGTGCAAGTTGACGGTGGTACTAAAGAGTCTGGTGATTTTATGCTTGTCACTGTCTCAATGGGGCCTGCAAATGTTGTGAACTTAATAGCCGCGCAATTTAATAAATATACACACGTTTCGAAGGCGGAAGAAATATTGCAAAAAGGTGAGAGTGATGAAGAATATCAATTTCGTCAAGAGTATGCGATGAAAGATTCACAAAATGCTGCAATTTATAATGCATATAAACGTGCGAATCGCTCTGTTTCTTTTGAAAATAAAGGTGTACTAGTGGCTGGTGTAGCAAAGGGTATGCCGTCAGAAGGAAAGCTTAAGCTTGGAGATGTTATAGTAGCTGTCGATGGAAATACATTCGACAAGACGGAACAATTTATTGAGTATATGACAGGGAAAAAAGAAGGGGATACAGTAAATATTGAATACAAGCGGGGCGGAAAACAGTTTAAAGAACATTTAAATGTAAAGACAATCCCTAATGGGAATGGACGCGTCGGTATAGGGGTCTCTATCGTTACGGAAAGAGAGCTAGTAGTAGATCCGAAAGTGAAAATTGATTCCCATGAAATAGGAGGCCCGTCAGCAGGGTTAATGTTTACACTAGAAATTTATAATCAGCTCGTTGAAGAAGATTTAACAAACGGACATGAAATAGCTGGAACAGGTACAATCAATGATAAAGGAGAAATTGGTCCAATTGGTGGTATTCAGCAAAAAGTAGTAGCTGCTAGTGATGCAGGAGCTGAAGTGTTTTTTGCGCCAAATGAAAAAGGTGTAGAGAAATCGAATTATAAAGATGCTCTTGAAGCTGCGAAAGATATTAAAACAAAGATGAAAATTGTACCGGTGGACACACTGGATGATGCATTAACGTATTTAGAAAAAATGGGTAAAACAAAGTAAACCTCTCTGAAGAAGAGAGGTTTTTCTTATAGAAATTTTTTCATTATTTCATCATAACGAATTGGATGATGCGTTGCGTCTTGTTTTAGCAGTTGTGTCCGTAAAGGTTCTTGCATTATGGAGAAATATACAGCATTTGATTTTCGTTCTATGTCTAAAGTTGGATGTTCGAATGTTTTTGTATGAGTAAGGATTGGGAGTTCTATTTTTTTCTTATTTTTAGAAAGATAAGTTTGTCCTTTTTGTGACATTCCGAGAAGACGGATATACGGCGCATGTTGCTCTATATTTGCTTTATGTATTTCTTCCTTCGTTGTATTTGTTAAAATATGTGTACAAGCTCTTTGTAATCTAGTCCATGTATAACGTTTTGTTTTTAATGCTTCCATGAATGAATAGAAAGATGAACTGTTTTGTATTTTTGATAAAATACGATGCTCTAAACCTTCTTCCATTTCATATATATGTTGTAAGTCCTCTGAAGACATCGTCATAAGTTTGTATTTAAAAAATGAAAAGTATTTTTCCCAGTTATGTAACGTCCCGTAGTTTTGCTTGTAGTTTTCTAAAAGAGAAGCAGTTATTTTTGGGATAAAAGGCTCAATAGTTGTAGAGGAACTGTTTTCATTAAATAGCTGTTTGCGAATACTTGTTGCACTTGCAATATGTTGATCATGAAATGTTTCATCATGATAATGAGAGGCGAATCTTTTTATAGTTTGCGCTTGCATGGAACTATTTTGTAAGAGAATCGCTTTAATGTACTGTAAGCCTAAAATGTTATTTGGTTGTGACATATCTACGTTTTTTTCGGGTGGTAAGATGTGTGAAAAAGCTTCAGATGTAGCTTTTGCATAACTATTACCTGCATTCATAAATTGCTTCACAAGACGATTAAAAGTCTCTTCTTCATTTTTTTGTATAGCGATGGTAGTGTAGAAATTTTCAGTTTGTCCATCTTCACTGCCAAAACAAATGTCAGAAACACCAAGGGCGTTTAAAATCGAAATTGCGCCATTTGCGAAAGTTTCGGCCTTTTGGGTTGCGAATGCATAAGGAAGCTCTACAACAAGGTCTACGCCGTTTGTTAAGGCCATTTTAGTACGATACCATTTGGAGATGAGTGCGGGCTCACCACGCTGCAAAAAAGGACCACTCATAACGGCGATAATAATATCAGACTGTGTTAACTTTTTTGTTTGTTGCACATGATAAGCATGACCGTTATGAAAAGGGTTATATTCAACAACAATACCACTGGATTTTATGGTAATCTCTCCTTTCGATGTAGCATCTTTTTGGAAAACGTGATAATCTATATATTATTTCCTATGATGACTTCATTATAGTGTAAAGAAAAAACATTGACAAATATAAAATGGCTAGCTATAATTTTGTTTGTTGCCTTGAGGTGATATGATATGAAATGGTCCATCCATCAATTGAATAAATTGAGAAATAAAGGATTGACATTAAATGAAATGGTAGATGTAAGTGAGCTAAAAGAGGTCGAGAAAGATATTCGTGAAATTAATCCTGTTCAAGTAACAGGAAGAGTTGATTTTGGCTCCGGTAAGTTTACGTTTCATCTACATATAACTGGAAGCATGGTTTTACCATGTTCTCGCTCTTTAGTAGATGTGACATTACCATTTGACATTAAAACAACTGAGGTGTTCCAAACTTCAGAAGAAGAATTTGAAACAGAAGCTGAAATTCATTGTTTAGAAGGAGAAGTACTTGACTTACTGCCCGTAATCAAGGAAAATATACTTTTGGAGATTCCAATGCAAATTTTCAGTGATGATGTTTCTGGTGGAGCACCGATGCAAGGTCAAGACTGGCAAGTGATTTCGGAAGAAAACAAAGAAAAGACTGTTGATCCAAGATTAGCAGGACTTGCAAAGTTTTTTGACAAATAATCGGAAGACTGGTTTAGGCCTTCATATGAAAATAACTATTTCTTTTAAGGAGGTGGGAAGAATGGCTGTACCTTTTAGAAGAACTTCTAAAACAGTAAAAAGAAAGCGTCGTACGCATTTCAAATTATCAGTACCTGGTATGGTAGAGTGCCCAAGCTGTGGTGAAGCGAAATTAGCTCACCGTGTATGTAAAGCATGCGGTACTTACAAAGGTAAAGAAGTAATCAGCAAGTAATTGCGAAAAATAAACGTAGAAGATATCTTCTACGTTTATTTTTTTTGTCTTATTCTTTATTTGTTGTATTCTATCTTTTCTAGTAACTGCATATGCTTAATAAAAAATGCATAGGGAGGACTAGAGAGATGGCGACAACAAGACAAGATGCTTGGACTGATGATGAAGATTTGCTTCTGGCAGAAGTAGTACTCCGGCATATTCGTGAAGGTGGAACGCAACTTTCCGCTTTTAAAGAAGTGGGGAGGCATTTGTCTCGTACACCTGCAGCTTGTGGATTTAGGTGGAATTCTTACGTTAGAAAGCAGTATAAAGAACGTATTGAAGAAGCGAAGCAACTTCGTAAGGTAGAAAATTATGAAGTGAAAGAGACAATGGTATTAGAGCCAAAATCTATTACGTTGAATGATGTTATTGAATTCTTGCGAAATTATAAAGATGAAAGCTCTTTAATGGTGTTGCAACAACAAATTGAATCGTTACAAACAGAGAAAGAACGTCTTCTGGAGCGATTATCAGTATATGAGGAAGAATATAGAACATTACTTGATTATATCGATCAAAAAAGAAGTGTAATGGTAGCTGAAAGAAATGGCGCTCGCTCGAATGGAGAATTAGAAAAATTAAAGAAATAAAAACAGCTGCGTAACAGCTGTTTTTTTTGTTTCTTATGCAGATTCTTCGTTTGTAATCGCATTCAAATTTGTTTCTGGATGCCAAATATAAAAATCACCATCAGTTACTGATACTGGCTGGAAACTTAATTTATCCCAAAAACCAGCTGATTGGATACGTGCTATCGTTTTAATTGGGAATTGTAGTTGTTGCGCATAATTAACAAGCATTTGTCCGAATCCTTGTTTTTGAAAAGTCGGCAATACTTCAAGTTTATAAAGTTCTAGGTAAGTACCTGTAATTTCAAATGGTTCTCCACCGTTCCTTTTCATATATAGACTCATACGTGCGATTAGCGATCCTCCATAATAAATACCGTAAAATGGAGACTCACTATCATTTTCAATAATGTTTGCTTGTAATTCTTCCAACATGGATAGTTCTTGAGCTCCGCACCCTTTAAATTTTTTAAATTCATCTAATGTTTTATAATTGATGAGCAAGCGTTCAACTTTTGGGAATCCCATTACATCACGTCCTTTTCTTATCTTGTTGAATGCAGAAAAGTTAAAATATTTATAATAATATTATAACTCATTTTTTAATTTTTATGAAGAAGATAGAATATTTCTTTCATTATTTTTTTGAGGATTTGCTAAACTAAGAATAGAACTATGTATATAGGTAGTATATACATAGTGAAAGAAGAGGTTGCATTTGTTAAAAGATAATTGAATCCTCAACTATGTAATTGTAATTTAATAAGATGTAAAGGGGGAAGGGCAAGGGAACTTATATCACTTGTTAATATGAGTTCTTTGTGTGAAGATGAAAATTGGAATTGTTGGACCGGGAGCTATTGGTCTCCTATATACATTTTATTTACAAAAAAGCAATCAAGATGTTACGTTGTTTACAAGAAACGCTAAGCAAGCAGAAGAATTAAACTTAACGGGTGTAAGTTGTATTAGGAATGGAGAACGTGAAACAGTATTTCCATCTATTTTACCGATAGAAAGTATGCTGGATAAACAGTTAGATTATACGTTTATTGCTGTAAAGCAATATCATGTAACTGATATATTACCTTTTGTGCAGGGAGAATCGTCATTAATCTTTTTGCAAAATGGAATGTCGCATCTTCACGTTATGCAAAAAATAGGAAATGAACGTATAGCAGTCGGGATTGTGGAGCATGGTGCAAAAAAAGAGGATGGACATACAGTTCGTCATACTGGAATAGGTGTTACAAAGTTTGGTGTAGTGCGTGGTCAATCTAGTTGTTTTAAAAAGGTATTTAATTGTTTTCCTTTTGATTATTTTCCGATTCAGATAGAAGATGATTGGAAGGGGATTATGCGTAATAAATTAGTAGTCAATGTATGTATTAATCCATTGACGGCATTATTGCGGGTTGAGAACGGGGAGTTAATTTCAAACCCGTTTTTTTATCAAATGATGGAGCAAGTATTTCAGGAAGTTGCATTTCTTGTTAAAGAAGAAGATAGGGAAATGCTATGGCAAATGGTATGCCAAGTATGTGAAAAAACATCTCATAATACTTCATCTATGTTAGCGGACGTAAGAGCGAATAGACAAACAGAAGTTAATGCGATTGTGGGATATGTATTAGAAGAAGCTAAGGAACAACAACAATCTGTTCCGACACTTCGATTTTTGTTCAATGCAATAAAAGGAATGGAATTATAAGTGTTTTTCTTTGCTTTTACGTGAAACATTGACTACAATGTGGGTTGGTGAGAGAACAGGATACGAAAGGAAGAATTATATGGAGATAAAAGAGATCTCTGTTCCACTACAAGGTGTTGTAGCGGACTATATGAACGTTAAAAAAGAGATACAGTCATGTTTTGATTATCTGTTAACAGAGGATGCTTTTAAACAGCGTTTACATGATTTGCGTGAGAGAGAGTTCTTCCGACAAGATTTAGTAACGCATTTATTAGAATATAATATACAATTGCAAGCGGGAGAATTTACAATTCAAAATATAAAAGCGCTTGAAGATGAAAATACATATGTAGTTATAGCTGGACAACAAGCGGGATTATTAACAGGTCCGCTTTATACAGTGCATAAGATCATTTCAATTTTACAGCTTGCAAAAGAAAAAGAAGAGAGCTTAGGGGTTCGGATTGTTCCTGTCTTTTGGATTGCTGGTGAAGACCATGATATGGATGAAATTAATCATACATTTGTAACGAAAAATAAAAAAATAAAAAAGACCATTTTTCATGATCGTTATCCAAAAAAGGCGAGTGCTTCTGAGTCTGAACTTTCTATTGAAGACTGTAGAAAATGGGTCGAAGAGATTTTTAAAACATATCCGGAAACGAATTTTACAAAGGATGTATTACAATTTGTTGATGATGCTTTAGGTCAATCGCATACATATGTAGATTTCTTTGCGCGCCTTATTACGAAAATGTTCGCAAATTCTGGTTTAATTCTTGTAGATTCACATCATCCTGCATTGAGAAAATTAGAAGTGCCGTTTTTACAACAAATTATAAGTAAATATAAAGAAATTCAAGTAGCACTTCATAATCAACAGGAAGTAATTAAGGAATTAGGATTTAAACCGATTATTGAAACGAAGACAAATGCGGTGCATATATTTATGGAAATTGATAATGAGCGAGTATTGCTTGAAGAGAATCAAGGGAAGTTTATTGGAAAAGATGGAGTGCATTCATTTTCGTATGAAGAATTGATGGAAGAGATGGAAAGAAGTCCAGAACGTTTTAGTAATAATGTTGTAACGCGCCCTCTTATGCAAGAATATGTGTTTCCTACGTTAGCGTTTATTGGCGGTCCAGGGGAATTAGCTTATTGGAGTGAATTGCAACAAGTGTTTCATACGGCCGGTTTCCAAATGCCACCTGTTGTTCCGCGCCTTACAATTACTTATATGGAGCGAGATATAGCGACAGATTTATATGATTTAGATTTGCAAGAAATTGATCCATTTCTAAATAATATAGATAATCTGCGTGACAATTGGCTTTCTAATCAAATAGAGGAACCGATAGACGAGCGATTTATAGAAGCGAAAAAAGAAATAATGGATATTCATACATCATTACAACAATTCGTGAAAAAAATAGATCCAGGGTTACATGAGTTTGCTGGGAAAAATGAACTGAAAATTAATGAGCAAATTGAACTGTTAGAAAGAATGTTGAAAAGAAATGTTGAGAAGAAACATGAGGTTCAACTGAATAAATTCCGCCGTTTACAATTTGCGCTTCGTCCATTAGGAGCACCGCAAGAACGTGTGTGGAATGTGTGTTATTATTTAAATCAGTTCGGCCTTGATTTTGTTGACCGGGTAATGGAACAATCTTTTTCGTGGGACGGAAAACATCATGTAATAAAACTATAGAATCTTGCTCTTTTGAGCAGGATTTTATTTTTATTCTGTTGAATTAACTGTGAAGTGAAATATTTCTGAATTATTCATCTTATGTTATTGTAATGAATCGCTATGTATCAGGTATATATATATGACAAAATAGCACAAAATGTAAACGGATTATTATCTTTTTCGACAGGTTTTTGTTTAAATTCCCGCAAAAAATGATAAAATTTAGTATATAATAAAATAAAATAGCGATTTGTATAGCGTACTACCTTGTTGGAAGTTAAATGAGTCGTTCTTTAGTAGCATTTCATCCTCTAGTAGTAAATTGTGTTTGTAGAGTGAGAAATGTATTTAACATAATTAATTGGAAAAAGAGTAGGTGCAGCAATGTTCAAACACGTAACAGTACTTTTGAAAGAAACAGTAGATGGCTTAGATATAAAACCGAGTGGTACATATGTAGATTGTACACTGGGTGGAGGAGGACATAGTTCTTATTTATTATCTCAGCTAACAGATGGTGGAAAATTAATAGCATTTGATCAAGATGAAATAGCGATTCAAAATGCGAAGGAAAAATTTTCTTCTTATGGTGAACAATTTATAACAGTGAAGAGCAACTTCCGTTATTTATCTGAAAAACTACATGAATTAGGTATCACAGAAGTAGACGGGATTTTATTCGATTTAGGTGTTTCATCCCCACAATTAGATACACCAGAGCGTGGCTTTAGTTATCATCATGATGCACCGTTAGATATGCGGATGGATCAAGATGCCCCATTAACAGCATATGATGTTGTGAACAGCTGGTCATATGAACAACTCGTAAGAATTTTCTTCCAATACGGAGAAGAAAAATTTTCAAAGCAAATAACAAGGAAAATTGAAGCTTATCGCGAGAATAAGGCTATTGAAACGACAGGAGAATTAGTGGAATTAATTAAAGAAGGTATTCCAGCTCCGGCACGTAGAACAGGTGGACATCCTGCGAAGCGAGTATTCCAAGCGATTCGTATTGCTGTAAATGATGAATTAAAAGTATTTGAAGAAGCGTTGGAATCTGCAATTGATATGGTCAAGCCTGGTGGAAGAGTTAGCGTTATAACATTCCATTCTTTAGAAGATCGTATTTGTAAAACGACGTTTAAGCGAAATAGCACAACGCCGCAATTACCACAGGGACTACCGATTATTCCGGATGAATTTAAGCCGAAATTAAAGCTTATTACAAGGAAGCCGATTTTACCTTCTGACATTGAATTAGAAGAAAATAATCGAGCGCGTTCTGCGAAGTTGAGAATCGCTGAAAAACGATAAAAAGGAGAGAGAGGTATGACTAATTTAGCTGTAAAGTATAAACAACAGGCGCAAGAAGAGGTACAAATTCAAGCGCCGCCACAGCAGATGGTTAAGCCAAAAGTTAAAACGAAAATTACAAGAATTGAAAAGCTATTGTACGTAACGTTTATTGGGTTTTTATTATATGCCTGTGTAGCTTTTATTGGGAATAAAGCGGGTCTATATCAAGTTAATGTAGAAGCAGCGACGATAGAAGAAGAAATTGTGAAAAAACAAAAGGAAAATCAAGAATTGCAGGCTGAAGTAGAGAAGTTAAGTCGTTATGAGCGTATCGCTGAAGTTGCAAAAAAACATGGGCTAGAAATTAATGCGAATAATGTGAAAGGCCTAAAATAAGGCAAATAGGTGTGAAGAAAAGATGAAGAGAAATATGACCAAATTTCATACCAATAAGGGAGCAGGTTATTTTATGATATTTTTCCTCCTGCTCTTTTTGCTGTTATTAGCCCGATTTTTTTACATACAAGTAACAGGAACAGTGGACAATCATGATTTAAAGAAACTTGCTGAACAGAAACATAGTAAAACAGGAGTTCTCGAAGCGAATCGAGGAACAATTTATGATCAAAATGGTCATGTCCTAGCGCAAGATGCAAATTCTTATAAACTTGTGGCCGAGTTAAAAGGAGCCAACGCCGTTAAGGATAAAGAGGATACTGCAAAGAAAATCGCAGGAGTACTCGGAAAAGATGAAGATAAAATTTTAGCTACTTTAAATAAAGAAGGCAAAAGTCAAGTGGAATTTGGAACATTGGGTAAGGACTTGACGAAAGAAAAGAAAGAACAAATAGAAGCATTGAAATTGCCGGGAATATCTTTTATTACTGAAAATGCGAGAGTTTATCCAAACGGTGATTTCGCATCTTACGTCATAGGACATGCAAAACCGGATGAACAGGGAATCTCAGTAGGTCAATTTGGCTTAGAGAAGAGTTTGGATAAATATTTAGGTGCTTCTAATGGAGAGGTAGCATATACAGGTGACCGTAAAGGAGTATCTCTTGACGGTGGGAAAGTGAATGTAAAGGCACCTAAAAATGGAGATAATGTGTATTTAACACTTGACCAACGTATTCAAAGTTATTTAGAAGACGCAATGAAAGAAGCGACTAAACATTATGAACCAGAAAATTTAATAGGGATTGTTGCGGATCCGAAGACAGGAAAAATATTAGCGATGTCTAGTAAACCTAGTTATGACCCTAATGATCGTCAAATTGAATATTTCTTCAACGACGCCATTGCAAATGCGTTTGAACCGGGATCAACAATGAAGATTTTTACATTAGCGGCGGCCATTAATGAAGGTGTATACAATGGACAAGACTTCTATCAGTCTGGTACATATCAAGTTGGTAATCGCAAAATAAAAGATCATAACGGCGGCGCTGGATGGGGTTCTATTACTTTTGATGAAGGGGTAGAGCGATCTTCAAACGTAGCGTTTGCGATTTTAGGGGATCAAAAACTTGGTCCAGAGCGTTTTCGAAAATATATTCACAGTTTTGGATTAGATGAAAAAACAAACATTGATTTACCTGGTGAAGGGTCAAATACAATTTTATTTGATCAACAAATCCAACAAGTAACAACGGCATTTGGACAAGGTTCTACAGTTACACCAATTCAACTTGTACAAGCTGCAACAGCGATTGCAAATGATGGTAAAATGATGAAACCTTATACAATTGATAAAATTGTGGATCCAATAACAGGTAAAGTACAGCTAGAGCATAAACCAGAAGAAGTAGGAAAACCTGTTACCAAAGAGACAGCCGCGCAAGTAAGACAATTACTAGAACGTGTTGTTACATCACCGAAAGGAACAGGAACTGCATATAAAATTGATGGGTACTCAGTCGGGGGTAAAACAGGTACAGCACAAATTCCTGACGGGAAAGGTGGCTATATGACGGGAAGAGAGAATTATATATTCTCATTCTTAGGTATGGCACCGATGGACGATCCACAACTTGTTGTGTATGTGGCCGTTAAACAGCCGAAATTAAAAGATGATGAAAACGGGGCTAAACCTTTAGCTGATATCTTTAAATATGTAACGAAAAATAGTTTAGAGTATTTAAAGATTAAGCCAAATGAAGTAAAAGACCCGAAAAAATATGTGAAAGAGCAACAAACTGTCGTTCCAGATGTAACCGGAAAAACGATGGATGAAGCGAAAAAAGCAATTGATAAAGCAAAACTGCGTCCAATCGTATTAGGTGAAGGGAAAGTGCAGCAGCAAGTTCCAAAAGCAACTGAACAAACATTAAAAGGTGATCGAGTCTTCTTAGTAGGAGATAAGCCTACAATGCCAAATATACAGGGATGGGCACTGCGTGATGTTATGAATTTAGCAAAAACATTAAAGCTTAACTTAAAACCTTCTGGTACAGGATATGTAACGGAACAAAGTGTGGCGGAAGGAACATTGTTGCAACCCGGTACAGAATTAGGTGTAACACTCGTACCACCACTTGAGCCGCAGCAAGAAGCAGAAAAGCCATAATGGTAATAGGGAAGAAGTTCTAATTAAATAAGTACAAGCATATATTGGAACAAGCTAGGCGTAAGGGAGGCTTGTTCCAATATGCGTGTATCAAATGTAACGGTTAGGAAACGACTTATTTTTATACTTATATCGGGTATACTCATTTTCACCATCATCGATATTCGTCTTGGATATGTGCAATTTTTTCTTGGAAATATGTTAACGGATCGTGCGAAGGATTCATGGAGTCGTAATATTACTTTTGAACCAGAGCGAGGGAAAATTTTAGATCGAAATGGTGTGGAGCTTGCTACGAATAAAAGTGCACCGACCGTCTTTGTTGTGCCGAGACAAATTGAAAAACCAGCAGAGACTGCAGAGAAGTTAGCTGCAGTATTAGGTGTGGAAAAAGATGATGTTTATAAGCGGATTACAAAAAAAGAATCGATTGTAAGGCTTGATAAAGGCGGAAGGAAAATATCGCATGACAAAGCGAAAGAAGTACGCGGATTAAGTTTAAAGGGTGTGTACATCGCAGAGGATTCTATCCGGTACTATCCATTCGGAAATTTTTTATCACACGTATTAGGATTTGCGGGCAGTGATAATCAAGGGCTTATGGGACTAGAGAAATATTATGATAAAGAGCTAAATGGTGATAAAGGTCATGTGCGATTTTTTGCAGACGCGAAAGGACAGAGAATGCCTAACGTAGGAGATGATTTCAAAAAACCAGAAGCCGGCTTGAATTTAGGATTAACAATTGATTCACGCATTACGAGGATTATGGAAAGAGAAATGAATATTGCGGAATCAACGTATAATCCTGACGGTATGATAGCAATTGCAATGAATCCGAAAAATGGTGAAATTTTAGGTATGTCAAGTCGACCAAGTTTTGATCCAGCAGATTTCCAAAGTGTTTCTCCGGAAGTATATAACAGAAACTTACCTGTATGGAGTACGTATGAGCCGGGGTCAACATTTAAGATTATTACATTAGCTGCAGCCTTGAATGAAAATTTGGTAGACTTAGAGAAAGATACATTTTATGATGATGGGGCAGCTGAAGTTGGTGGAGCTAGATTGCGGTGTTGGAAAGCTGGAGGCCATGGTAGCCAAACGTTTTTAGAGGTAGTTCAAAACTCTTGTAACCCAGGATTTATTGAACTCGGTGATCGTCTTGGTAAAGATCGATTGTTTAAATACATTCGCAATTTCGGTTTTGGACAGAAGACTGGAATTGACTTACAAGGTGAAGGTAGCGGGATTTTATTTAATTTAGATAAAGTTGGTCCAGTCGAGCAAGCGACGACTTCATTTGGGCAAGGTGTTTCTGTTACACCGATTCAACAAGTAGCAGCTGTAGCGGCCGCTGTAAATGGTGGAACTTTGTATCAGCCATATATAGCGAAGGAATTTATTGATCCGAAGAATAATCAAGTTGTTAGCAAAAAGACACCTGTTGCGAAAAGGGAAGTTATTTCCAAGGAAACTTCAGAGAAAGTTCGTTACGCATTAGAGAATGTTGTAGCGAAAGGTTCTGGTAAAGGGGCTTATATTGATGGATATCGTGTAGGTGGAAAAACTGGAACTGCTCAAAAGGTGAAAGATGGAAAATATTTAGATAATAATTATATTGTATCATTTATCGGTTTTGCTCCAGCTGACGATCCGCAAATTGTTGTTTATGTAGCAGTGGATAACCCAAAAGGAGTCACTCAATTTGGTGGAGTGGTAGCAGCACCTATTGTTGGGAATATTCTTCGTGACGCACTTCCTGTAATGGGAGTGGAACCGAGAAAAGAGCAAGTTGAGAAAGAATATAAATGGGGCGATACACCAACTGTGGAAGTTCCGAATTTAATTGGTATGAAAAAGAAAGATTTACAAACGCAACTTGTAGACTTGAAGCTTGATATAAGTGGTGATGGTGGGAAAGTAATTAAACAATCACCAGAAGCAGGAGCTAAAGTAAAAGAGGGTTCAAAAGTTAGAATTTACTTCGGGAATTAAAGGTAACTGATTGTGTTTTATGGTACAATTGGTGGAAGTGAGTTCTTTATAGAAAAATTGCTTTATTTGAGACGATAAGTGTCTCATTAATAAATAAATCTATTGATTAGACTATAGTAGCACTTACCTCCTATTTTTATATAACTAGGAGGTAACGTGTTACTTGCTAAAATAAGAGATAAATAAACAATGTAGAGAGGGTTTAGTGAAATGAAGTTGCATACACTTGTATCATGTTTGCATGATTTTCCAGTTGTTCCAACAGAAAATCCAGAAATAACATCTATTGAAGCGGATTCACGTAAAGTGAAAGAGGGAAGCTTATTTATATGTATGAAAGGATATACGGTTGATAGCCATGACTTTGCTAAGCAAGCAGCCGCACAAGGAGCGGCTGCTATTGTTGCGGAAAGACCAATTGATGTTGACGTTCCAGTTGTACTTGTGAAAAATACTTTTCGTTCGCTAGCGGTTTTAGCTGATTATTTTTATGGCCAACCAACACACAAGTTACATTTAATCGGTATTACAGGTACAAATGGAAAGACAACAACATCGCATATTATGGATGAAATTATGCGCGCACATGGTCATAAAACAGGGCTAATTGGAACGATTAATATGAAAATCGGTGATGAAACATTTGAGGTGAAAAATACAACACCAGATGCACTAACACTTCAACAGACATTTTCAAAAATGGTTGAACAAGGTGTGGATAGTACAGTAATGGAAGTTTCGTCTCATGCTTTAGATCTTGGCCGTGTACACGGGTGCGATTACGATGTTGCAGTATTTACGAATTTAACACAAGATCATTTAGACTATCATAAAACGATGGAAGAATATAAACATGCGAAAGGGTTGCTTTTTGCACAGCTTGGCAATAGTTATCATCATAATCGTGAAAAATACGCTATATTAAACAGCGATGATCCAGTAGCAGAAGAGTATATGAGAAGTACAGCAGCTACTGTTGTAACATACGGTATAGATTTTGCAAGCGACATTATGGCACGAGATATCGTGATGACGAGTGGAGGTACAACATTTACACTTGTAACACCGTATGAAACTGTAAATGTTACGATGAAATTAATTGGTAAGTTTAATGTATACAACGTGTTAGCTGCTACAGCAGCAGGTCTTGTTTCAGGAGTGAGCTTACAAACAATTATTGATGTAATTAAAGAGCTTGCTGGCGTTCCTGGACGTTTTGAAGTTGTTGATGGTGGACAAAATTACACAGTTATTGTTGACTATGCACATACACCTGATAGCTTAGAGAACGTACTAAAAACAGCAAAACAGTTTGCAAAAGGTGATGTATATTGTATCGTTGGTTGCGGTGGTGATAGAGATAGAACGAAAAGACCAATAATGGCAAGTGTTGCAACCGAATATGCAACTCATGCGATTTATACATCAGATAATCCAAGAAGTGAAGATCCGAAGGCTATTTTAGATGATATGGTAAATGATGCAAATGGGAATAATTATGAAGTAATTGTCGATCGAAAAGAAGCGATACGTTCAGCTATCTCGAAAGTGAAAGCTGAAGATATTATTATTATTGCTGGTAAAGGGCATGAAACGTATCAAATTATTGGTAAAGAAGTTCATCATTTTGACGATCGTGAAGTCGCTAAAGAAGCAATCACAGAGCGTTTAAACAACGAAGTGTAACAGCATGAGAGGAGGACTACATGTGCTTGAACAAGGTTTATTAGTAACGGCTGGGGTAGCATTCTTAATTTCTGTTGCCCTTTCGCCATTATTTATTCCATTTTTAAGAAAGTTAAAGTTCGGACAGAGTATTCGTGACGAAGGACCGAAGTCACACCAAAAGAAATCAGGGACACCAACGATGGGTGGTATTGTCATATATGTATCTATGATGGTGACTACGCTTATTATGGCGATTAAATTTAACAATTTAGGTGCAGAAGTATCATTGTTATTATTAGTTACATTTGGGTACGGATTAATCGGATTTTTAGATGACTACATAAAAGTAGTAAAGAAAAGAAATCTTGGTTTAACATCAAAACAAAAATTGATTGGTCAGCTTGTAATTGCTATTGCGTTCTTTTTAATTGGAAAAGGGCAAGCGTTTCACACTTATATCATGATTCCGGGAACTGATGTTAAATTTGAATTAGGCTGGGCATATTTTGTTCTTGTATTATTTATGCTTATTGGTGGATCAAATGCGGTTAATTTAACAGATGGTTTAGATGGTTTATTATCAGGAACAGCTGCTATTGCATTCGGAGCATTTAGTATTATTGCTGTAGCTCAAGAACAATTTGGGGTAGCTATTTTCTGTATGGCAGTTGTAGGAGCTGTACTTGGCTTTTTAGTATTCAATGCGAATCCAGCGAAAGTATTTATGGGGGATACAGGTTCTCTAGCTTTAGGTGGTGCTATCGCAGCTGTAGCGATTTTGTTAAAACAAGAATTGTTACTCGTTATTATTGGCGGTGTATTCGTAGCGGAAACTTTATCTGTTATTATCCAAGTTATTTCGTTCAAAACAACAGGAAAGCGTGTCTTTAAAATGAGTCCATTACATCATCATTATGAATTATGTGGTTGGTCAGAGTGGCGCGTTGTTGTAACGTTTTGGTCTGTAGGATTTTTATTAGCTGTGCTAGGAATTTATATCGGGGTGTGGATGTAATTGAAAACTGTAACTGAATATCAAAATAAAAATGTTCTTGTATTAGGTATTGCTAAAAGTGGTTATGCAGCAGCTACTTTATTAAAAAAATTAGGGGCAAACGTCATTGTAAATGATGGGAAACCATTAGTGGGTAATGTGCTTGCTGCTGAGTTACAAGCGGAAGGAATGGATGTTATATGTGGTGGGCATCCGTTAGAATTGCTGGAGAGAAACATTTCACTTGTCGTAAAAAACCCAGGAATTCCATATTCTAATCCACTCTTAGTGGCGGCGAAGGAAAAGCAAATTCCAATTGTAACTGAGGTTGAATTAGCATATCGCATTTCAGCAGCACCGTTTGTTGGGATTACGGGATCTAACGGCAAAACAACAACGACAATGTTAACGTTTGAAATGTTAAAAGAAGGACAAAAGTACCCAGTTATTGCGGGGAATATAGGTACTGTAGCTTGTGAAGTTGCACAATTGGCGAAAGAAAATGAAGTTGTCGTTACGGAACTTTCATCGTTTCAATTGATGGGAGTAGAATCCTTCCAGCCTAAAATTGCAGCCTTTTTAAATTTATTTGAAGCGCATTTAGATTATCACGGGACGAAGAAAGAGTATGGTTTGGCGAAAGCGAATATTTTCAAAAACCAAAAAGAAAACGATTATAGTGTAATAAATGCAGATGATGCAGATGTGATGGCTTTATCTGCTTATAGTAAAGGGCAAAAAGTACTATTCTCGACTACGAAAGAAATCGAAGATGGTGCATATATAAAAGATAACGCTCTTTATTTTAAAGGCGAAAAAGTAGTTAAAGTAAGCGATATTGTTTTACCTGGTAAGCACAATTTAGAAAATATTTTAGCAGCAATGAGTATTGCTAAATTACTAGGTGTTTCTAATGAAGCAATTACTGCTGTGTTAAAAAGTTTTACAGGTGTAAAACATCGCTTAGAATATGTAACAACGATTAATAATCGTAAATTTTATAATGATTCAAAAGCGACGAATATGCTAGCGACAGAAAAAGCATTATCTGCATTTACACAACCGATTGTATTATTGGCTGGTGGACTTGATCGTGGTAATGAATTTGATGATTTAATTCCATACTTTAAACATGTCAAAGCGATTGTAACATTTGGACAAACTGCCCCAAAATTAGTAAGAGCGGCAGAAAAAGCAGGATTAGATGTAATTGAAAGTGTCGATACTTTAGATGATGCAGTAGTGAAGGCTTATGCTCATTCTACTGATGGTGATGTTATACTTCTTTCACCAGCATGTGCAAGCTGGGATCAATTTAAAACATTTGAAGAAAGAGGAGACATTTTTATACAAGCTGTGCATAAACTTATATAAAGTAAATCAAAACATCAGTAGGCTAACACCTACTGATGTTTTGTTACATAGGGCAAAGGTTCTGCCCAAAGAGGTGGTGTACATGGGTAATGAAGAAAACGCCTGATTTTATTCTCATCATCGTTACACTTGCGTTGTTAACAATCGGAATGATTATGGTTTATAGTGCGAGTGCGGTTTGGGCCTCTTATAAAATGGGGGATTCATTCTTTTTTGCAAAAAGACAATTGTTATTTGCAAGTCTTGGGGTAGTAGCTATGTTTTCTCTCATGAAAATTGATTATTGGGTGTGGCGTACGTATTCAAAAGTAATTTTACTAGTTTGTTTCGTTCTTCTTATTCTCGTTCTTATTCCTGGAGTAGGCCTCGTTCGTGGGGGAGCGCGAAGTTGGATTGGAATCGGAGCATTTTCTATCCAACCGTCAGAGTTTATGAAATTCGCGATGATTATTTTCTTAGCAAAATTTTTAGCGGAACGACAAAAATTAATTACATCGTTTAAACGAGGTTTGCTACCGGCTCTTAGTTTTGTATTTCTTGCTTTTGGGATGATTATGTTACAACCAGATCTTGGTACGGGAACGGTAATGGTTGGGACATGTATTATTATGATATTCATTTCGGGAGCAAGGGTTTTTCACTTTGCAATGTTTGGTTTGCTTGGTGCAGCGGGATTTGTAGGGTTAATTGCATCAGCACCATATCGAATGAAACGCATTACATCATATTTAGATCCGTGGTCGGATCCGCTCGGAAGTGGATTTCAAATTATCCAATCGTTACTCGCAATTGGACCTGGTGGTTTATTTGGGCTTGGACTTGGACAAAGTAGACAAAAATTTCTTTATTTACCTGAACCACAAACAGACTTTATATTTGCAATCTTATCCGAGGAATTAGGTTTTATTGGTGGTTCATTTGTGTTATTATTATTTAGTCTATTATTATGGCGCGGGATTCGTATAGCATTAGGAGCGCCAGATTTATATGGTACGTTTTTAGCAGTAGGTATTGTGGCGATGATTGCGATTCAAGTAATGATTAATGTAGGTGTTGTAACAGGACTGATGCCTGTTACGGGTATTACTTTGCCGTTTTTAAGTTATGGTGGATCAAGTTTGACCTTAATGTTAATGGCAGTAGGTGTATTATTGAATATAAGTCGCCATTCTCGCTATTAAACCCTGTTTAAAAGACAGGGTTTTTCGTGTGTGTGTGAAAATACAATATGTATATAGAAATAAATACGATTGAATAAGAACAGGGAAGTGGAGGAATCAGTAGTGCGAGTATTAGTAAGTGGTGGGGGTACTGGAGGACATATTTATCCAGCTCTTGCTTTAATTAGAGAAATAAAAAAACTAAATCCGGAAGCAAGATTTTTATACATTGGTACAGAGAATGGATTAGAGAGTACCATCGTACCGAAAGCGGGTATTCCGTTCCAATCTATTGTTATAAGTGGATTTAAACGAAAAATATCTCTTGATAATGTAAAAACAGTGATGCGTTTCCTAAAAGGTGTTCAAGATAGTAAACGATATATTCGTCGTTTTAACCCTGATATTGTGATTGGTACGGGTGGATACGTATGTGGGCCAGTTGTATATGCTGCGGCTAAATTAGGTATTCCGACTATTGTACATGAACAAAATAGTGTACCTGGTGTAACGAATAAATTTTTAAGTCGTTATGTCGATAAAGTTGCAGTTTGCTTTGAAGCAGCTGCAGAACATTTCCCACAGTCAAAAGTGGTTATGACAGGTAATCCACGTGCATCAGAAGTAATGGACCAAAATGGAATGAAAGGAAAACGTTCGGTAGGACTATCCCTTTCTAAAAAATCCGTGCTTATTTTTGGTGGGAGTCGCGGTGCTAGACCGATTAACGATGCTTTTGTAGAAGCGATTGAACAATTTGGGAATAAAAGTTACGAAGTATTATATGTAACAGGCGAAGTACATTATGATAAAGTTATGGAAGCCGTGAAACAAAAAGGGAATCCGAATAATGTTATTATTAAACCTTTTATTCATAATATGCCAGAGGTACTGACTGGTGTAGATCTTGTTGTTTCAAGAGCAGGGGCTACAACGCTTGCAGAATTAACAGCGTTAGGAAAGCCAAGTGTATTAATTCCAAGTCCGTATGTAACAAATAACCATCAAGAAAAAAATGCACGATCAGTTGTTGATAAAGGAGCAGCTAAAATGCTACTTGAAAAAGATTTAACATCTGAAACGCTTATTCGTGACATTGATGAGATTTTATTGGATACACAAACATTACAAAATATGAAACTGGCTACTAAGCAACTTGGTATTCCAGATGCAGCAAATAAGCTATATGAAGTAATGAACAAGCTTATTAAAAAATAACATTAGGTGAACGCCCTGCATATTACTGTCATAAGGAGACTTAATATGGGGGAGATTGTCTATGGAACAATTAGTAAAAGAGCTTTTAGAAGCAAATGTTGGCCATGTGTTAGTTAATGAACCGTTAGCGCGTTACACGACTATGAAAATAGGCGGACCAGCTGATATTTTAATTGTGCCAAAGCATGTTGCTGGTATTGAGAAGACGTTAGAGTTAGTAAAGAAGTACAAGACAGGGTGGACTGCAATTGGTCGTGGTTCAAACCTTCTCGTATCTGATCAAGGTATAGAAGGTGTGGTTATTCGTTTAGGAGAAGGATTAGATCACTTAGAAGTCGAAAAACATAGAGTAAGAGTTGGTGCTGGATACCCCCTTATTAAATTGTCAACTTTACTTAGTCGACAGGGATTAGCTGGCTTGGAATTTGCAAGTGGTATTCCAGGAAGTGTTGGCGGTGCAGTGTATATGAATGCAGGTGCTCATAAGTCCGACATATCGAGTGTATTAACGAAAGCTCGTATTTTGTTTGAAAATGGAACAATTAATTGGTTGACGAATACCGAAATGGGATTTTCTTATCGCACATCTGTATTGCAAATGAAACGCCCTGGTATTGTTTTAGAAGCTGAATTCCAATTGGAGGTAGGCGAACGCGAGGAAATTGTAAGAAGCATGCAAAAGAATAAAGAGTATCGCCGTGAAACGCAACCTTGGAATCACCCTTGTGCAGGAAGTATATTTCGAAATCCAGTCCCATATTTTGCAGGAGATTTAATAGAAAAAGCAGGGCTTCGTGGCTATAAGATAGGTGGAGCTCAAATTTCTGAAATGCATGGAAATTTTATTGTTAATACTGGTGTGGCTTCAGCACAAGATGTATTAGACTTGATCGCATTGATAAAGCATACAATTAAGGATAAATTTGGTGTCGATATGCATACAGAAGTAGAAATAATTGGAAGATAACGGTTGTTCGTTCCGCTCATTATCATTTATGTTATAATAAGAAGATAAGAACGGCATGAGGAACATGCCGTTCTTTATGTTACATAGGGGGATCGTACATGAAAAATAGTAAAGTGATTAAACTACAAGATCGTGTACCAAAATTAAAGAATCAAAAGAAAAAGAATAAGAAACCTGTTAATCATCGGTTAATTTTATACATATCGATTTTATTTTTATTAGTACTCTTTTTAATTTATTTTCGGTCTCCGCTTAGTAATATAAAAAAGATAAGTGTGTTTGGAAATCATTATATGACAGATGAACAAGTTATGAAGGAATCAGGTGTGACATATGATACGAGTTATTTCCGAGTAACAGCACATAAAGCAGAAGAAAACTTAACGAAACGAAAAGAAATTAAAGCGGTAAATGTAAAAAAACGTTTCCCAAACAAAATTGATGTTCATATCGAAGAATATTTAACAATTGGGTATATAAACAAAGATGGGAAATTACAACCGTTATTAGAAAATGGGAAAACACTCGATGTACTTCCGAACGGAAAACTTCCAGTTGCAGCACCAATTTTTGAACCGTTTAAAGAGGAAAAAATGAAGGAATTAATTGCAGAACTAGAAAAATTAACGCCGACTATTTTAAGGTCTATTTCTGAAATTCGTTATACACCAACGAACGCAAATGAAGATCATCTTACTTTATATATGAATGAAGGATATGAAGTGAGCACCACTATTCAAAATTTCGCAAAGCGAATGGAAGCTTATCCCCTTATTTTAAAAACAATTGAACCTGGTAAGAAGGTTTTAATTGACTTAGAAGTGGGTGCATATACGAAGGAACTAGGTGCTGAAGAAAAGAAAGAATAGAATGATAGTTTGTACTACGTTATTACGTGTGAAATGAAACAAACGTTCTTTTATATGGATGGTAATTTGCAAGAATGCTTAATTTGATGAAGAAAATGTAAATTTTCTTAGATTCATACTAGGATTGGTACAAGTTTCACTTTTCTACAAGTACATCTTAGTGTAGACTTATACTTGGCGGTAATCTTTACACTTGAAATATAATTATTTCAAGATAAAGCAGTTATTCACAGGTTACTGAGATATTCTTAAATGAATGTTAAATAAAAATAAGAAAAATATAGGGTTAAAAAAGGGAAACGTATAAAGACGTTGAATATTTTTCTTATAAATAGTAAAGTTGCGATTGTTGTTCCATATATTGAGTTGTATGGTATAAATAAAGAAGGAGGTGCCAAAGAATGAACAGCAATGAAATATATGTTAGTCTTGACATCGGTACATCCAATGTTAAAGTCATCATTGGTGAAATGGTTAATGATAGCTTAAACATTATTGGTGTTGGAAACGTAAAATCAAATGGTTTGAAGAAGGGATCGATAGTTGATATAGATGAAACTGTTCGATCAATTAAAAAAGCAATTGAACAGGCTGAGCGCATGGTGGGTATCCACATTGAGCAAGTTGTAGTCGGTGTCAATGCAAACCAGGTACAGTTGCTTCCGTGTCACGGAGTAGTCGCTGTTTCAAATGAAGATCGTGAAATCGGGAATGAAGATGTCTTACGCGTTCTAGATGCAGCGCAAGTTGTGTCAATTGCTCCTGAACGTGAATTTATTGATGTGGTACCTCGACAGTTCATTGTAGACGGTCTTGACGAGATTAACGATCCACGCGGGATGATCGGTGTAAGATTAGAAATGGAAGGTACACTTATTACAGGCTCGAGAACTTTACTACATAACCTACTTCGTTGTGTAGAAAAATCAGGTCTTGAAATTGTTGATATTTGTCTGCAACCTTTAGCGGCAGCGACAGTTGCGTTATCTTCGGATGAAAGACATAGAGGGGTAGCCCTTGTTGATATGGGTGGAGGATCTACAACCTTATCTATTTTTAAAGATGGAGAGTTGCAAGCAACGAGCGTATTGCCATTAGGTGGAGATCATATAACGAAGGATATAGCGATTGGGCTGAAAACTTCAACAGAAAATGCAGATCAAATTAAGCTGAAATATGGACATGCTTTTTATGATACAGCATCTGAAGAAGAGATGTTTACGGTTCCTATTATGGGAAGCGATCAAACAGAACAATATTCTCAGTTGGAATTATCGGATATAATAGAGGCTCGTGTAGAGGAAATTTTAATGTTTGTTCAAGATGAAGTGCGTAAGTTAGGAGTAAAGCAAGTAGCTTCTGGATATGTACTAACTGGTGGGATAGCTTCTATGCCAGGTGTTCTTGATCTTGCATACGATATTTTACATGAAAATGTTCGTATAGCAACGCCTGATTATATTGGTGTTCGTGAGCCCCAATATACAAGTGGAGTTGGATTAATTAAACATTCTTATCAAAAAGCTAAATTACGTGGGAAAAATGTGCAGGAAAAGCAAGAACATTTTGAACCAGTACCAGCACCAATGCCGGTACAACAGCAACCTGCGAAACAGAAAAATCGTAATCAAAACAATACTAATCAAAATGATGACCGCATGATGTCAAAAGTAAAACGTGTATTCCGTTATTTATGGGATTAAAATTGGACACGAAAAATGAGGTTCTAGGGGGATTTCGACATGTTAGAGTTTGATACTACTCAAGATCAATTAGCGAATATAAAAGTTATCGGTGTCGGCGGTGGCGGAAACAATGCTGTAAACCGTATGATTGAACACGGTGTACAAGGTGTAGACTTTATCGCTGTGAATACTGATGCACAAGCATTAAATCTATCAAAAGCTGAAACGAAAATGCAAATTGGTGGAAAATTAACGCGTGGACTTGGTGCAGGCGCAAACCCTGAAGTAGGGAAAAAAGCTGCAGAAGAAAGTAAAGAACAGATTCAAGAAGCGCTTCGTGGCGCGGATATGGTCTTCGTAACTGCTGGTATGGGCGGCGGAACTGGAACTGGTGCAGCTCCAGTTGTTGCTCAAGTTGCAAAAGAACTAGGTGCGTTAACAGTTGGTGTTGTAACACGCCCATTTACATTTGAAGGACGTAAACGTGCAACTCAAGCTGCATCCGGTATTGCGTCATTTAAAGAAAATGTAGATACACTTATTGTAATTCCAAATGATCGCTTATTAGAGATTGTTGATAAAAATACGCCAATGTTAGAAGCGTTCCGTGAAGCAGATAACGTATTACGTCAAGGTGTTCAAGGTATTTCTGATTTAATTGCTACACCAGGTCTAATCAACTTAGACTTTGCAGACGTAAAAACAATTATGTCTAATAGAGGTTCTGCTTTAATGGGTATCGGTTCTGGTAATGGTGAAAATCGTGCAGCTGAAGCTGCGAAAAAAGCGATTTCTAGTCCATTACTAGAAACATCTATTGATGGAGCTCAAGGTGTTATTATGAACATTACGGGCGGCGCAAACTTAAGTTTATATGAAGTACAAGAAGCAGCAGACATTGTAGCTTCAGCTTCGGATCCAGAAGTAAATATGATCTTCGGTTCTGTTATTAATGAAGGATTAAAAGATGATATCGTTGTCACTGTAATTGCAACTGGTTTTGATGATAGTGCTTCGACGCAGCCACCAAAACCAATTATCCGTCCGACTGCGAATCACACGCAACAGCAACAACAACAAGTAGCTCAACCTTCAAAACAACGTGAAGTTAAGCGTGAAATGAAACGTGAAGAGCCGGTTGTGCATGATCGTCATACAGATTCAGATGACATCGATATTCCAGCATTCTTACGTAACCGTCGTAGACGATAAAAAAAAAGGAGCTTTCATGCTCCTTTTTTTGTTGTCTAAATGGAAAAGATCTGCTTAGCAGATCTTTTTTTATTATTTTGCATATGGAGAGCCCAGTCCTATTTTTAAGCTATAAGCTGTGATAAATAAAGTGAAACTTTAATTAGTAGGGATTGTTCATCCAAAATGATTGTTAGCCCGACTCCCGCTTAACTTCTGTACTTTTTTGTAGCTGAATTTTGAGGCAGGGGTGTTACTGCACGCAAATAGCAAGATAAACTTTGTATATATATAATTCAATTATTATGTATACAGGTAAGAAATTTATATTATTCTATGAAAAATACACTTTTATTTTTTACCGACAGATTATGTCTAGAAATCACAAAATAACAAAAAAAACCCCTCCACCAATTGACACACTTTCCTATTGGATATGCATTATACTAGTCTCAACTTAAAAAAAGAGGTGAATTGTTTGGTTGTTTACGCCGACATTGTTTGGTTGTTAAACGCCTGCATTGATTTTCTTTTACTTTTATTAACAGCCACCGTGTTAAAAAAGAGAATCAAAAGATGGAGGCTTGTGTTAGGGGCATTTATAGGTTCAACTATTGTTATTTTCGCCTTTACGCCTTTTGCTTCTATGATGACACATCCAATTATGAAACTATTGTATTCGTTACTTATTGTGTATACAGCATTTGGGTTTTCAACATTTAGAAATTATGCACAAACTGTTTTTACTTTCTATTTTGTAACCTTTATGGTTGGTGGAGGATTAATTGGAACGCATTACTTTTTGCAAACGAACGAAATGGTAAATGGGTTAGTTCAATCTAAATCAGTTTCTTACGGTGATCCAATTAGTTGGTTGTTTGTTATTTTTGGTTTTCCAGTAATTTATTATTTTTCTAAAAAGCGTATAGAAAGCGTAGAGGTCACAAAGATACACTATGATCAAATCGTGAAAGTGAAAATTCAATTAGCTGGAGAGGAACTAGAACTAGCAGGTCTAATTGATAGTGGGAACCAACTTTATGACCCGTTAACAAAAACACCCGTTATGATTATGCATATTTCATCATTAGAACATTGTTTGCCAGCTTGGTTAACAGAACAAATTTATTCCAAAACAGAAATTCCTCAAATACCAGAAAATGATTCTGGGTGGGCGACGAAACTACGTTTAATTCCTTTCCGAGCAGTAGGAGTAGAGAATCAATTTTTATGGGCAATTAAGCCAGATTGTGTGCAAGTTTATCATGAAGGTTTGGTTGTTGTAAACAAAGTACTGATTGGATTAAATACACAACAATTATCTACCAATGGAGAGTATCAATGCATTGTACATCCGAAAATGTTGATTTCGCAAAAGATGGTAATTGCTTAATTATGAGAGGCGGGATAATATGGTGAAATTTAAATTTTATTTGGTATACCTTTGGTATAAAGTATTGCTGAAATTAGGAATTAAGACCGATGAAATTTATTATATTGGCGGAAGTGAAGCGTTGCCACCGCCGTTAACGAAAGACGAAGAGGCAGTTCTTTTGAATAAATTACCAAATGGAGATCAAGCTGCCAGGTCGATGCTTATTGAACGTAATCTACGGCTTGTTGTATATATAGCAAGAAAATTTGAAAATACAGGGATAAATATTGAGGATTTGATTAGTATAGGAACAATTGGTCTTATTAAGGCAGTGAATACATTTAATCCAGAAAAGAAAATTAAATTAGCAACATATGCATCTCGTTGTATAGAAAATGAAATTTTAATGCATTTGCGTCGAAATAATAAAAATCGTTCGGAAGTTTCTTTTGATGAACCGCTTAACATTGATTGGGACGGAAATGAACTGTTATTATCAGATGTGTTAGGTACAGATGATGACATTATTACAAAAGATTTAGAAGCTACTGTAGATCGTCATCTTTTAATGAAAGCATTGCATCAATTAAATGATCGTGAAAAACAAATTATGGAGCTTCGGTTTGGACTCGCTGGTGGCGAAGAGAAGACACAAAAAGATGTGGCTGATATGCTTGGAATTTCACAGTCATATATTTCTCGTTTGGAAAAAAGAATTATAAAAAGATTACGAAAAGAATTTAATAAAATGGTGTGAAGAATAAGACCAGTCGGTATCTAGACTGGTCTTATTCTCTTTTTGTGCATTAGGAAATATGATGTTTGTGAAAAACGATGGGAAAACCGTATGCATAAAATCCCCTTCAAAGGAAATACTTTACACTGTACAGCAACTCCCGATAGGAGGGAACACTTTGACGAGAAACAAAGTAGAAATTTGCGGTGTTGATACAGCTAAACTTCCAGTACTAAAAAATGAAGAGATGCGTAAATTATTTCGTGAAATGCAAAGTGGAGAGATAAGCGCCAGAGAGAAATTAGTGAATGGAAACTTACGTCTTGTACTGAGCGTCATCCAAAGATTTAATAACAGAGGAGAATATGTTGATGATTTATTTCAAGTTGGTTGCATTGGACTTATGAAATCCATTGATAACTTTGATTTAGGCCAAAATGTAAAATTTTCAACGTATGCTGTGCCGATGATTATTGGGGAAATACGCAGATATTTGCGTGATAACAATCCAATTCGCGTATCTCGCTCATTACGAGATATTGCGTATAAAGCGTTGCAAGTAAGAGAAAAATTGATTGCTGAAAATTCCAAAGAACCAACAGCAATGGATATTGCCAAAGTTCTTGAAGTGACACATGAAGAAATTGTCTTTGCGTTAGATGCTATTCAAGATCCAGTTTCATTATTTGAACCGATTTATAATGATGGAGGAGATCCTATCTTTGTTATGGATCAGTTAAGTGATGAAAAACAAAAGGACGAGCAGTGGGTTGAAGAACTAGCGTTGAAAGAAGGGATGAAGCGTTTGAATGATCGTGAGAAAATGATTATTCGAAAACGGTTCTTCCAAGGAAAGACACAGATGGAAGTTGCCGAAGAAATCGGGATTTCTCAAGCACAAGTATCACGTTTGGAGAAGTCTGCTATTAAGCAAATGAATAAGACGATTCAAGGATAAGGTCCTCACCAGTTATGGTGAGGCCTTTTTTATATATAATATTTTGCTCTCATAGTAGAGTGGGTAGGTTCATATAATGAAAATAAAATAGATGTTCTATTAGTAGCGGTTATATACTGTTTACCCGCTTCAAAATTCGGCTGAAGTAAGAAGTTAGATGGAAGCGGAGCTAACCGAAAAAGTCCGATTAGCATGGGCTAATAATCAGTAGGGATGGGAAAAATCCCACTGATTAAGGTTTCACTTTATTTGAGATCGTACTTATGATTCATGATATAAGGGAGAGGATGAATATGATACGAATTTCGGAGTTTCAAATGAAGGATGTTGTAAATATTTTAGATGGAAAAAGGCTTGGAAATATTGGAGATATTGATTTTGATATAGACACAGGGAAGATTAGGGCAGTTATTATTTCCAAGCAGACACGTATGCTAGGACTCTTTGGAAAGGAAGTAGAATTTGTGATTCCTTGGGAGCAAATTATGAAAATTGGGGAAGATGTCATACTTGTCAGAGTAGATAATATTAATTCTGTAACAGAATCAATACAAACACCGACAATTTCATAAAGAATATTACAAATTCCCCTTTTTTTTCAGTTGTCATTATGAAAAAATAAAAGTATGGTAAAATAGACAGGAAGTACCATGCTTTTTTCTGTTATTTTAATTAAAAGGAGCCGCTTTATGAGAGAACCATTTAAATATGTGGACGGTATACTGTATTTACAAGCGTGGAAAGAACTTGGAAACATTACTGTTGGATTTACGACAAAAGATGGTGGAGTAAGTACAGGCTCCTTTCATGCGATGAATTTAGGATTACATGTGAATGATATCGTGGAGAATGTTCATGAAAACAGACGCATTTTAGCGAATAAGTTACAAAAACCATTAGAAAAATGGATTTGCTCTGAACAAGTTCATGACCATCATGTTGAGAAAGTAGGACTGCAAGAAAAAGGGAAAGGCGTTTATTCATATGAAGACGGTATTCCAAAAACGGATGGCATTTATACGACTAACAAAGATGTTCTCTTAACATCTTGTTACGCTGATTGTGTTCCGCTCTATTTTTATGCACCATCACATGATATGATAGGACTTGCGCATGCTGGGTGGAAAGGGACTGTAACAGAGATTGCGAAAGAAATGATTCAAAAGTGGAATGCAGAAGGTGTTTCAAGTGATGAAATTCATGTCGCAATTGGTCCTGCAATCGGATCATGTTGTTATGTTGTTGATGATCGTGTATTAACAGCAGCACAGCAAGTAGTAAACGGATCTGTTCCCTATAAAGTAATTTCTGATGGTCAGTATGCAATTAATTTAAAAGAAGTTAATCGTATATTATGTGTACAAGCAGGTATAAAAGAAGAACATATTGTAATGTCATCTCTTTGTACAAGCTGTGAAGAACAATTATTTTTCTCTCATCGTCGTGATCAAGGTAAGACGGGGAGAATGTTGAGTTTCATAGGTTTTAAGGAGGAGTGAAGCAAGTGACAGTGCAAGGGAATTTAGCAGATGTAAACGAAGCAATTAAAGAATCTTGTGCACGAGCTGGACGTTCGACGAAAGATATTAAGCTCGTTGCAGTTACAAAAACTGTAGGAATTGAAAAAACAAGCGAAGTAATTGAAGCAGGAATTATTGACTTAGGTGAAAATAGAAATGAAGGTTTCTTACAAAAATACGAGCATTTCGGTTCAAAAGTGAATTGGCATTTTATTGGCTCATTGCAAACGAGAAAAGTAAAAGAAATCATTAATGAGATTGATTATTTACATTCATTAGATCGTCTTTCGCTTGCAAAAGAAATTCAAAAACGTGCTGATAAGAAAGTTAAATGCTTTATTCAAGTGAAAACATCATCTGAAGAATCAAAGCAAGGATTGGCGATAGAAGAAACAATTTCTTTTATTCAAAGTTTGCAAGAATTGGATAAGATTGAAGTGGTAGGATTAATGACAATGGCCCCGTTTACAGGAGAAGAGGAAGAGATTCGTCGCTGCTTTAAGGAATTACGCATGCTACAAACAGAGGTGCAGGAGCTAGAATTATTACATGCACCATGTAAAGAATTATCAATGGGAATGTCAAATGATTACACGATTGCAATTGAGGAAGGCGCTACATATATTCGTTTGGGAACGGTTTTAGTAGGAAAAGCGTAAGAGGAAGGAGAAAGTTATTATGAGTTGGTCAAAAGTAAAATACTTCTTTTTTGACACACCAGAAGAAAAAGAAGCAGCTCAATATAGTTATGAAAAGGAGCAAACAGACATGAAAAAACAACAAGATCCCCCAGAACAACAAGATGTTCCGTTTGCGAAAGTGCAACCGAAGCAAAATGTAGTGAGTATTGAAACAGCGAAGCAATCTTCAAAAGTTGTTTTACTAGAACCACGCACATATTCGGAAGCGCAAGGCATTTCGGATCACTTAAAAGGTAGACGAGCTGTTGTAATTAATTTGCAAAGAATGTCTACAGATCAAGCTGTACGTATCGTTGACTTTTTAAGTGGTACTGTATACGCTATAGGCGGGGATATTCAAAAAATAGGCCCGAAAACATTTATGTGTACACCTGAAAATGTTGATATCGTTGGTGCGATTTCAGAGTTATTCGGTGAAGAAGAAGAGACAAATATAAAGAGGTGGTAATACGCCATGACAACAGTTGTACAAGTATTGCAGTCTGCTATTCAAATTTATTCCTATGCGCTTATCATTTATATTCTTTTGTCTTGGTTCCCAGGTGCAAGAGAATCAAAATTTGGTGATTTTCTTGCACGCATTTGCGAACCTTATTTAGAGCCTTTTAGGAAATTTATTCCACCGCTTGGTATGATTGATATTTCTCCACTTGTTGCGATTTTCACATTGAATCTCGCTAGTAGAGGATTGACAAGTTTGTTTTTTTATTTTGTTTAGCGAAAGGCTACATACATGAGCATCTACGAGCATTTTAGACCTGATGAAGAGGTCTTTGTGGATAAAGTAATAGAGTGGAAACAGGCTGCTGAGTACCATCAAGTCAAGTTAACAGATTTTCTTGATCCAAGACAGCAACAAATTGTTTCTATGGTAATAGGGCAAGGAGATGTAGCTGTACGGTTTGATGGTGCGATGCCTGAAGCCGAACGAAAAAGAGCACTAATTTATCCAGATTATCTAGAATTAAATGAAGAGGAATTTCAAGTAGAAGTATTAGAAATTGACTATCCTTCCAAGTTTTTCACGCTAGAACATAGGCAAATATTAGGTGCATTCATGTCACTTGGTTTAACAAGGGACAAATGTGGTGATATTTTGCTTCAAGAAGATCGTGCCCAAATTGCAGTTGCGAAAGAAGTTGTATCCTATATTGAAATGAACTTACAATCAATAGGGAAAATGAAAGTCACACTCTCTCCTATACAAGTAGAGAAAGTTTTGCGTGTAGGTGAAAAGTGGGGAGAAAAATCTGGAACAGTTTCGTCACTTCGTCTAGATGTTTTATTAGCTGAAATGCTGCATATATCTAGGCAGAAAGTACAGCCTCTTATAAAAGGTGGCCTAGTAAAAGTCAATTGGAAAACAGTAGAGCAAACTTCGTATGAATGTTTTCCGGGGGATGTTTTCTCGGTTAGAGGGTATGGACGAAGTAAATTATTTTCTGTAGAAGGTAAAACGAAGCGCGACAAATGGAGAGTTTTGTATGGTATACTAAAATGATTGGTTTTTTAGAAGGAAATTCTCTTATTTTGTCGAAGAAAAGATATAATTGAAAGAGGAAATTTAGATAATTACTTGGAGGTGGCGTTGTGCCGTTAACACCATTAGATATTCATAACAAAGAATTTGGTCGCGGATTTCGTGGCTACGATGAAGATCAAGTAAATGAGTTTCTTGATCAAATCATCAAAGATTATGAATTAGTCATTCGTGAGAAAAAAGCTTTAGAAGAAAAGGTTGCACAATTAGAAGGAAAGTTAGATCATTTTTCTAATATTGAAGATACACTGAACAAATCTATCATTGTCGCACAAGAAGCTGCTGAAGAAGTGAAGCGTAATGCACAAAAAGAAGCAAAATTAATTGTACGTGAAGCAGAAAAAAATGCAGATCGTATCATTAACGAAGCATTAGTAAAATCAAGAAAAGTTGCATTTGATATTGAAGAGTTAAAGAAACAAGCGAAAGTATTCCGCACTCGTTTCCGTATGTTGTTAGAAACACAGCTTGAAATGTTAAGCAACGATGATTGGGACAAATTAATTGAGTTAGAAGACGAAGTGGACGAACTGTTGAAAAAAGAAGAAACAGTGTAAGCTTGACGTTTTTCTCATTATTACATATAATTTTAAACAGCATATTTATTAAGAAAAACGAAGATAGGGATAAGTACCTTTTTCATACCTTATATAGCGAACTGAGGATAGTGTAAGCTCAGGATAAGGAGATAATGGGAATATCACCCTGGAGTTCCGCGCTGAACAAATTTAGTAAGCGTAGGCGTATATTCGCGTTAAGAATATAAAGAGGACCTTATGCATTTGTATATGGTCTACTAGGGTGGTACCGCGGGAGACTTTCTCGTCCCTTTTTGGGGATGAGAGGTCTCTTTTTTATTCCCTTTTTTAAGGTCTGTCGTTTATATATTTAAGGAGGAATTGAGCATGGAGTACAAAAATACATTACTAATGCCAAAAACAGAATTCCCGATGCGTGGGAATTTACCGAAACGTGAGCCTGCAATGCAAGAAAAATGGGCTGAAGTGAATATTTATGAAAAGGTACAAGAACATACGAAAGGTCGTCCTTTATTTGTACTACATGATGGACCTCCATATGCAAATGGTGACATTCATATGGGACATGCATTAAATAAAGTATTAAAGGACTTTATTGTTCGCTATAAATCAATGACTGGATACTGTGCACCATATGTACCAGGTTGGGATACACACGGTTTACCGATTGAACAAGCTTTAACTAATAAAGGTGTAAAACGTAAAGAAATGACAGTTGCTGAGTTCCGTAAGTTATGCGCAGAGTATGCATATGAACAAGTAGAACGTCAACGTGAACAATTTAAGCGTTTAGGTGTACGTGCAGATTGGGATAATCCATACATTACTTTAGAGCCTGCTTATGAAGCACAGCAAATTAAAGTGTTTGGTGACATGGCGAAAAAAGGTTATATCTATAAAGGTCAGAAACCTGTTTATTGGTCTCCAACAAGTGAATCTGCTTTAGCAGAAGCTGAAATTGAATACCAAGATAAAAAATCAGCGTCTATTTACGTAGCATTCCCTGTAAAAGACGGAAAGAACGTATTAGAAGGTGATGAGAAGTTCATTATTTGGACAACAACACCTTGGACGTTACCTGCAAACTTAGGTATTTCTGTTCATCCAGAACTTGAATATGCTATTGTGAACGTAAATGATGAGAAATATATTATTGCTTCTGAACTATTTGAGACAGTTGAAAAAACGTTAGAGTGGGAAAATGCTGAAGTTGTGAAAACGGTAAAAGGTAGCGAACTTGAGTATACAGTTGCAAAACACCCATTCTACGATCGTGATTCTTTAGTTATGCTAGGTGACCACGTTACAACAGATGCTGGTACAGGTTGTGTTCATACAGCACCAGGACACGGGGAAGACGATTTCCTTGTTGGTAAGAAATATGGTTTAGAAGTTCTTTGTCCAGTTGATGACAAAGGTGTGTTAACAAATGAAGCACCTGGATTTGAAGGTCTATTCTATGATAAAGCTAATAAACCAATTACGGAAAAATTAGAAGAGGTAGGCGCGTTACTAAAATTAACATTTATTACGCATTCATACCCACATGATTGGAGAACGAAAAAACCAATTATTTTCCGTGCAACAGCACAGTGGTTTGCATCTATTGAAGCGTTCCGTAAAGAATTATTACAAGCTGTTGAAGAAACGAAATGGGTGCCAGCATGGGGTGAGACTCGTCTTCATAATATGGTTCGTGACCGTGGTGATTGGTGTATTTCTCGTCAACGTGCATGGGGTGTACCAATTCCAGTATTTTATGCGGAAAATGGAGACCCAATTATTACAGATGAAACAATTAGCAATGTAGCAGATTTATTCCGTGAACACGGTTCTAACGTATGGTTCGAGCGTGAAGCGAAAGATCTATTACCAGAAGGATTTACACATCCAGGTAGCCCAAATGGTGAATTCCGTAAAGAAACAGACATTATGGATGTATGGTTTGATTCAGGTTCTTCTCACCAAGCGGTATTAGAAGAGCGTGATGATTTACAACGTCCAGCAGATTTATATTTAGAAGGATCTGACCAATATCGTGGTTGGTTTAACTCTTCATTATCAACAGCAGTTGCTGTAACAGGTAAAGCACCGTATAAAGGTGTTCTAAGCCACGGTTTCGTACTAGATGGTGACGGACGTAAAATGAGTAAGTCGATTGGAAACATCGTCGTACCGAAGAAAATTATGGATCAATTAGGCGGAGATATTTTACGCTTATGGGTTTCTTCTGTTGACTATCAATCTGATGTACGTATTTCAGATGATATTTTAAAACAAGTAGCAGAAGTATATCGTAAAATCCGTAATACATTCCGTTTCTTATTAGGAAACTTAGATGACTTTAATCCAGGTGAAAATAAAGTGGCGGCAGCTGAGCTTCGTGAAGTGGACCGTTACATGTTAGTAAAATTAAATGACTTAATTACAAAAGTGAAAGAAGCATATGAAGCATATGACTTTGCAGCAGTATATCATGCAATCCATAACTTCTGTACAATTGATTTAAGTTCATTCTATTTAGACTTTGCGAAAGACATTTTATATATTGAAGGTGCAAATCACCAAGATCGCCGCGCAATTCAAACAGTATTATATGATGTTCTTGTTGCATTAACAAAACTTGTAACACCAATCTTACCTCATACAGCTGATGAAGTATGGCCTTATGTTCCTGGTGCAGAAGAAGAGAGCGTACAGTTAACTAATATGCCAGAAGTTGTAGAAGTAGATGGTGCTGAAGCGTTAAAAACAAAATGGGATGCATTTATGACGTTACGTGATGACGTATTAAAAGCGTTAGAAGTCGCTCGTAATGAAAAAGTAATTGGTAAGTCATTAAATGCAAGTATTACACTATATCCGACTGCAGAAATGAAAGCTATGTTAGAGTCTATTAGTGAAGACTTAAAGCAACTATTTATCGTTTCTGAGTATAAACTTGGTGGTATGATAGAAGAAGCGCCAGCAGATGCGCCTAAGTATGAGCATACAGCGGTTGTTGTAGCTCAGGCAACGGGTGACACATGTGAACGTTGTTGGGTTGTTTCAGAAACAATTGGTAAAGATGCGGAACATGAAACATTATGTGAGCGTTGTGCAACGGTTGTTAAAGAAAATTATGTAAAATAATAGAAAAACTGACTGCTCATAATAGCAGTCAGTTTTTTGTTGATGATATATCGAAATAACTTTCACTCTCTTTCCTATGAAGGAAAAATGTGTGTGAGGTAAGCGTGGAAATTTCGGACACACTAATTGTACATTGCAGCTGGGAGGAATGTACACGTGAATGAAATTTATATGGAAATAAAAGAAGAATTGCAATTGATGAGAAAAGAGTTGCAAGATAGACTGGCGAAAGAAGTAATGCACACATACTATATGGAATTTGGGCAAGAACTTGGATACGAAATAAAGGAAGAGACAAAGAAAAAATTGCTATTACATGATATAAAAGAGGATTTAAAAGATGTAGAACGTGCATTGTTTAAAATGGAAATAGACATGTACGGTATTTGTGAAGAAACTGGGAGAGCGATTCCTACAAAACAAATGAAAACAATGCCGACTGCTCGTACTATTCATGAATTTTTCTATGAAAAGGTAAATGTATGAGTGCGCACAACGATATTATGTTACCTTTTTTCAATTTATTTTATTCTTCCGTAAAGGTTCATTGTGAAAAGATAGCAGCTATGCTAAAATTTTGAGGTACACTGTCTTTGTGGGGGAAATGAAAATGATATATTATGTAATAGCGTTATTTGTCATTGCCATCGATCAAATATCGAAGTGGCTAATTGTAAAGAACATGGAATTGGGTACGAGCATTCCGATTATCGATAATGTATTATACATAACATCACATCGAAATAGAGGAGCTGCCTGGGGTATTTTAGAAAATAAAATGTGGTTTTTCTACATTATTACAGTCATTTTCGTAGTATTTATCGTATTTTATATGAAAAAATATGCGAAAACGGACAAGCTTCTAGGTATTTCATTAGGTCTAATTTTAGGCGGAGCAATTGGCAATTTTATTGATCGTGTATTTAGACAAGAAGTAGTGGATTTCATTCACGTGTATATTTTCTCGTACAACTATCCAGTATTCAATATAGCTGACTCAGCATTATGTATTGGAGTTGTATTAATTATTATTCAAACAGTATTAGAAGGAAAGAAAACGAAGGAGTAATTGAATGAGTGAAGTAGTACAAGTAACAGTTGCAGAAGAACAAAAAAGCGAGCGAATTGATAAATTCGTTGCAGAAATAAACAGTGAATGGTCACGTTCACAAGTGCAGCAATGGATTAAAGATGCTGTTGTGACAGTAAATGGGAAATCAGTTAAAGGGAATTATAAAGTAAAAGGAAATGATGAAATTACAGTAACAATTCCCGAGCCAGAAGAGTTAGATATTCAACCGGAAGATATGAATTTAGAAGTTTATTATGAAGATGCCGATGTACTAGTTGTAAATAAGCCGCGTGGCATGGTAGTACATCCAGCACCAGGGCATACGAAAGGTACGCTTGTAAACGGACTTATGCATCATTGTACAGACCTATCAGGTATTAACGGTGTAATGCGTCCTGGTATAGTACACCGTATTGATAAGGATACATCTGGATTATTAATGGTTGCTAAAAATGATGTGGCGCACGAATCACTTGTAAATCAACTTGTAGCAAAAACGGTAACAAGACGCTACAAAGCGATTGTACATGGTGTAATTCCACATGATAAAGGAACAATTGATGCTCCAATTGGTCGTGATAAAAAAGAACGTCAAAGTATGACCGTTGATGAAAATGGTAAGAATGCTGTTACACATTTCCAAGTGTTAGAGCGATTTAAGGATTTCACACTTGTAGAATGTCGCTTAGAAACGGGACGTACACACCAAATTCGTGTTCATATGAAATATATTGGTTATCCACTTGCAGGGGATCCAAAGTATGGTCCGAAGAAAACATTAGATATGAATGGACAAGCACTTCATGCAGGGATTTTAGGTTTCGATCACCCTCGTACTGGTGAATATATTGAGTTTGAGGCACCGATTCCAGAAGTGTTTGAAGAAGCGCTAAATATTTTACGGAAATAGTATTGACAAATCATAAGAAAACTGAGATACTGACAACAGTTAAATAATGATCCTTTAACACAGCCCCGTGAGGTTGAGAAGGTAACGGTTTGAAATACTTAGGGTATGTTGTACCCTTTTTTCAAAAGTCCTCTCGCACACGCTGAGAGGACTTTTTTTATACCATTACTCTCACGCAAGAAAAAAAGCTTGGAGGTGTAGAGCATGCAAGAGAAAGCTGTAGTTTTAGATGACCAAATGATTCGCCGCGCTTTAACACGAATTAGTCATGAAATCGTGGAACGAAATAAAGGTGTCGATAATTGTGTTCTTGTCGGAATAAAAACACGTGGAATTTTTATTGCACAACGTTTGGCAGAACGAATTGGTCAAATTGAAGGAAAAGAGATGGAAGTAGGAGAGTTAGATATTACGTTATATCGTGATGATTTAACACTACAATCGAAACATAAAGAACCACTTGTAAAAGGTTCTGATATTCCTGTAGATATTACGAAGAAAAAAGTTATCCTTGTGGATGATGTGTTATATACAGGAAGAACAGTTCGAGCAGCAATGGATGCTCTTATGGATTTAGGTAGACCATCACAAATCCAATTGGCTGTTCTTGTTGATAGAGGTCATCGTGAATTACCAATTCGCGCTGATTATGTAGGAAAGAACATTCCAACATCTAGTGAAGAGCGTATCGAAGTTGATTTGCAAGAGACAGATCAACAAGATCGAGTAAGCATATACGATAAGTAAAGCCCTTTTAAATGTAGTCCTGTGAGGCTGCCAAAGGGTCTTGGCTTTCATATGTCAAATTTGGCATACGAAAGTGTAGGACTCTTTGTGCACAGGCACAAAGAGTTTTTTTATTGCAAAAATCAAAACTGAAGGAGGATGTAACAATGGAGCAAAAGCCAGTGTTAGACATTCATGAAGTACCGAAACCGGGAAAATGGTTATTATTAAGTATACAACATTTGTTCGCGATGTTTGGATCAACAGTGCTTGTTCCGTTTTTAACAGGACTGAATCCATCAGTAGCTTTAATATCAAGTGGATTAGGAACGCTAGCGTTTCTTCTAATAACGAAAGGTCAAGTACCAGCATATTTAGGATCATCATTCGCCTTTATTGCACCAATTATTACAGCGAAAACAGCAGGTGGACCTGGAGCAGCGATGCTTGGAGGAATGCTTGCGGGACTTGTGTACATCTTAATCTCACTCGGAATTAAGAAATCTGGGTCAGAATGGATTATGAAATTACTTCCGCCAATCGTAGTTGGGCCAGTCGTAATGGTAATCGGTTTAGCTTTAGCACATACAGCGGTGAACATGGCGATGAACGGTGCGGATGGTAAGTATAGCATTACACACTTTTCAGTAGCATTAGTAACATTAGCAATTACAATCATTTGCTCCATATTCGGGAGAGGCTTTTTCAGTATCATACCAGTGCTACTTGGAATCATCGGCGGGTATATATTCGCTTACTTCCAAGGGCTAGTAGATTTAAAGCCAGTAGCTGAGGCGAAATGGTTTGTCATACCAGACTTCACAGTACCGTTTGTAACATATACTCCGGAGTTTTCATGGAAAATCGTACTCTTAATGGTACCAGTTGCACTTGTAACAATTTCAGAACATATCGGACATCAAATTGTACTTGGAAATGTTATTAAAAGAGATTTAATTGAAAAACCAGGTTTACATCGTTCAATCTTCGGTGATGGGGTAGCGACATTGATCGCATCACTAATAGGAGGACCACCGAATACAACGTACGGTGAAAACATCGGTGTGCTAGCAATTACGAGAGCATACAGTGTATACTTATTCATCGGTTCAGCAGTGTTCGCAATCATGTTTGGATTTATCGGGAAGATTTCAGCACTGATTCATTCGATTCCAACACCGGTGATGGGTGGTGTATCAATCTTACTCTTCGGTGTAATCGCATCAAGTGGTTTACGCATGATGGTAGACGATAAAACAGACTTAGGCGACAAAAGAAACTTAATGATTGCATCAGTTATACTAGTCATCGGTATTGGCGGGGCGGTACTACACGTAGGTGAATCGTTCCAAGTAGAAGGAATGGCACTAGCAGCAATTGTAGGTGTACTATTAAATCTACTACTACCAGAGACAAAACAAACAAATAAAACAAAACAATCTAAGCAGATTGCTTCATAAAAATAACCTTTTAATTCAGTCCTGTGAGATAGAAAAGGGTGGCTACTTTAACGCACCCTAGTCTCAAAGGCTAGGGTATTTTTATGCAGTTATTGTTATATAAATGCAGTGATGTTATCATAAAAAACAGAAAGATGAGGGATGACGATGAGCCATTTGTTAACGATGAGTGAATTATCGGATCAAGAAATTTCAGAAATCCTAAAAGACGCAGAAGATTTCGCGAATGGAAAAGAGAGAAAAACAACAGAGCAAACTTTTGTTGCGAACTTGTTCTTTGAGAATAGTACGAGAACGAGATTTAGCTTCGAAGTTGCTGAGAAGAGATTAGGACTTGACGTGTTAAACTTTTCGGCAGATTCATCTAGCGTACAAAAAGGAGAAACTTTATACGACACGATAAGAACACTAGAATCAATCGGAACAAAAGCGGTAGTCATCCGCCATGAGCAAGATCGTTACTTCGATGAATTAAAGGATCAGGTGAATATCCCAATCTTGAACGCTGGAGATGGATGTGGAAATCATCCAACGCAATGTCTACTCGATCTTCTAACAATTAAACAAGAGTTTGGAAGATTTGAAGGTTTGAAGATTGCAATAGTTGGGGATGTTCGTCATAGCCGAGTAGCACGTTCTAATGCAGAAGCATTAACGAAACTGGGCGCGACAATTTACTTTGCAAGCCCAGAAGAGTGGAAAGATGAAGAGAACACATTTGGAACGTACAAGAGTTTAGATGAACTTGTTCCAGAAGTGGATGTGATGATGTTACTTCGTGTACAACATGAGCGTCATGACCATTATGAAACAGACATTATGAAAGAGTATCACGAGCAACATGGGTTAACAGTTGAAAGAGAAAAACGTATGAAAGAAGGAAGCATTATTATGCATCCAGCTCCTTTCAACCGTGATGTGGAAATTGCAAGTGAACTTGTTGAGTGTGAGCGTTCACGCATATTTAAACAAATGGAAAATGGAGTTTACGTAAGAATGGCTGTACTAAAACGCGCCTTACCAAATGTATTAGGAGGAATGAAACATGAATTATTTGTTTAAAAATGGTCGTTATATGAATGAAGAAGGAAAAATCGTGGCAACAGATCTTCTCGTACAAGACGGTAAAATTGCGAAGGTAGCAGAAAATATTACGGCAGATAATGCTGAAGTAATCGATGTAAATGGAAAGTTAATCGCACCTGGATTAGTAGATGTACACGTTCATCTTCGTGAACCAGGTGGTGAACATAAAGAAACAATTGAAACAGGAACACTTGCAGCAGCAAAAGGTGGATTTACTACAATTTGCGCAATGCCAAACACACGCCCAGTACCAGATTGTAAAGAACATATGGAAGACCTGCAAAAGCGTATTAAAGAAAAAGCACATGTAAATGTATTACCATATGGAGCAATTACAGTACGTCAAGCAGGTTCTGAAATGACTGATTTTGAAACGTTAAAAGAACTTGGAGCGTTTGCTTTCACTGATGATGGCGTAGGCGTGCAAGATGCAAGCATGATGTTAGCTGCTATGAAGCGTGCATCGAAATTAAATATGGCAGTTGTTGCACACTGTGAAGAGAACACACTTATTAATAAAGGATGTGTACATGAAGGGAAGTTTTCTGAGAAACACGGATTAAACGGTATCCCATCAGTATGTGAATCCGTACATATTGCCCGGGACATCTTACTTGCGGAGGCTGCAAATTGTCACTACCACGTATGTCACGTAAGCACAAAAGGATCTGTACGTGTAATCCGTGATGCAAAACGTGCTGGAATTAAGGTGACAGCAGAAGTAACACCGCATCACTTAGTATTATGTGAAGATGATATCCCATCGGCTGATCCTAATTTTAAAATGAATCCACCGCTTCGAGGAAAAGAAGATCATGCAGCGTTAATTGAAGGACTATTAGATGGAACAATTGATATGATCGCAACTGACCATGCACCGCATACTGCAGAAGAGAAAGCGCAAGGGATTGAAAGAGCACCGTTCGGAATTACTGGTTTTGAAACAGCATTCCCGCTTTTATATACGAACCTTGTGAAAAAAGGAATCATTACATTAGAGCAACTAATTCAATTCTTAACAGAAAAACCAGCTGACACATTCGGTTTAGAAGCAGGGCGCCTAACAGAAGGTAGAACAGCTGATATTACAATTATCGATTTAGAACAAGAAGAAGAAATTGATCCAACAACATTCTTATCAAAAGGAAAAAATACACCATTCGCAGGTTGGAAATGCCAAGGTTGGCCGGTTATGACAATCGTTGGTGGTAAGATCGCATGGCAAAAGGAGAGTGCATTAGTATGAAAAGACAACTTATCTTAGAAGATGGAACAGTATTAATTGGAAAAGGTTTCGGAGGAGATATCGAAAAGTCAGGTGAGGTTGTATTTACAACTGGGATGACTGGATATCAAGAAACTTTATCTGATCCATCATACTGCGGTCAAATCGTAACATTTACGTATCCATTAATCGGAAACTACGGCATTAACCGTGATGATTTTGAATCAATTCACCCATCTGTAAATGGTTTAATCGTAAACGAAATTTGTGATCACCCATCAAACTTCCGTAATGAAATTTCGTTAAATGATTACTTGAAAGAAAGAAATATCCCAGGATTAGCAGGAATTGATACGAGAAAATTAACAAGAAAAATTCGTCAATATGGAACTTTACGCGGACGTCTTTGCAATATGGATGTGGATGTAGAGGACATTGTTAGCCAATTGAAAGCAACTGTCTTTACAGATCATGTGAAACGCGTATCAACAAAAGATCCATATCCAAGTCCAGGCCGTGGTCATCGCGTTGTACTTGTAGACTTCGGAATGAAACATGGTATTTTACGAGAATTAAATAAGCGTGACTGTGATGTAATTGTTGTACCTTACAATACAACAGCAGAAGAAATTTTACGTCTTAGCCCAGATGGAATTATGTTAAGTAATGGACCAGGGGACCCAAAAGATGTACCAGAAGCAATTGAAATGTTAAAAGACATTATTGGTAAAGTTCCTTTATTCGGGATTTGCCTAGGACATCAATTATTCGCGCTAGCATCTGGTGCGAATACAAGTAAGTTAAAATTCGGTCACCGTGGTTTAAATCATCCAGTAAAAAATCTTGCAACTGGAAAAGTAGCAATTACTTCTCAAAACCATGGTTACGCAGTAGAAGAAGAATCAGTTGGAAATACAGAACTTGAAATTACACATGTTGCTTTAAATGATGGAACAGTAGAAGGTCTTCGTCATACGAAGTTCCCAGCATTTACAGTGCAATACCATCCAGAAGCTTCTGCAGGACCAGAAGATGCAAATGATTTATTCGAAGATTTCTTAGCAATGATTGAAAACTTCAAGAAAGAAGGGGAAGAGTTATGCCAAAACGCCTAGATATTAACACAATTTTAGTAATCGGATCAGGACCAATTGTAATTGGGCAAGCAGCAGAGTTTGATTACTCTGGTACACAAGCTTGTCAATCTCTTAGAGAAGAAGGTTACAAAGTAATCCTTGTTAACTCTAACCCAGCAACAATTATGACAGATACTGCAACAGCAGATAAAGTATATATAGAACCATTAACACTAGAATTCGTAAGCCGTATTATTCGTAAAGAACGTCCAGATGCCATCTTGCCAACATTAGGTGGTCAAACAGGTCTGAATATGGCTGTTGAACTTGCGAAATCAGGCATACTTGAAGAGTGCGGAGTTGAAATTTTAGGAACAAAATTATCAGCAATCGAGCAAGCCGAGGATCGTGACTTATTCCGTACATTAATGCAGGAATTAAATGAACCAATTCCATCTAGTACGATTATTCATACGCTGGAAGAAGCACATGAATTTGTAAAAGAAATTGGTTATCCAGTTATTGTTCGCCCAGCATTTACAATGGGGGGAACAGGTGGCGGAATCTGTAATAATGAAGAGGAACTAATTGAAATCGTATCAGGTGGATTAAAACATAGTCCAGTAACACAATGTCTATTAGAAAAGAGTATTGCTGGTTGTAAGGAAATTGAATATGAAGTAATGCGTGATTCGAATGATAACGCGATTGTAGTATGTAACATGGAAAATATCGATCCGGTTGGGGTTCACACAGGTGATTCTATCGTTGTAGCACCGAGCCAAACATTAAGTGACCGTGAGTATCAAATGTTACGAAACACTTCATTAAGAATTATTCGTGCATTAGGAATTGAAGGTGGATGTAACGTTCAGCTTGCACTTGATCCACATAGCTTCCAATACTATGTAATCGAAGTAAACCCGCGTGTGAGTCGTTCGTCTGCACTAGCATCTAAAGCAACTGGATATCCAATTGCGAAGCTAGCGGCGAAAATTGCAGTTGGTTTAACATTAGATGAAATTGTAAACCCAGTAACACAAAAAACATACGCTTGCTTCGAGCCAGCATTAGACTATGTTGTTTCAAAAATTCCACGTTGGCCATTTGATAAGTTTGAATCAGCAAACAGAACACTTGGTACACAAATGAAGGCAACTGGTGAAGTTATGTCAATCGGACGTAACTTAGAACAATCATTATTAAAAGCGATCCGTTCTTTAGAGCTTGGCGTTTATCACCTAGAGTTAGACCACTTAAAAGAGCTTGATAAAGAAACGATGAAAAAGCGTATTATAAAAGCTGATGACGAGCGTCTGTTCGTTGTAGCAGAAGCGATCCGTCAAGGTGTAACGAAAGAAGAAATCAACGAATGGTGTGAAATGGACTTCTTCTTCTTACAAAAAGTTGAAAATATCGTAAACATGGAACGCGAAGTAAAAGCGAATGTAGGAAATATGGAAGTGTTACAATCTGCGAAAGAAATGGGCTTCAGTGACCATTACATCGCCAATGCTTGGAACAAAACAGAGCGTGAAATTTACGATATGCGTAAAGAAAGCAATATGACGCCTGTTTATAAGATGGTAGATACTTGTGCGGCAGAGTTTGAATCAGCAACACCATACTACTACAGCACATATGGTGACGAGAATGAATCGATTGTAACAGATCGTAAGAGTGTAGTTGTACTAGGATCTGGTCCAATCCGTATTGGTCAAGGTGTTGAGTTTGATTATGCAACAGTTCACTCTGTATGGGCAATAAAAGAAGCTGGATATGAGGCAATCATTGTTAATAACAACCCAGAAACAGTTTCAACAGACTTCAGTATTTCTGACAAATTATACTTTGAACCATTAACAATCGAAGATGTAATGCACATTATCGATTTAGAAAAGCCAGAAGGTGTTATCGTCCAATTCGGTGGACAAACGGCAATTAACTTAGCAGCTAAATTAGAAGCACACGGTGTGAAAATCTTAGGAACATCACTTGAAGATTTAGACCGTGCAGAAGATCGTGATAAGTTTGAAGCAGCTTTAACAAAGCTTGGTATCCCGCAGCCAGTTGGTAAAACAGCAACGACTGTAGAGCAAGCAGTAGCGATCGCTGACAAAATTGGTTACCCAGTATTAGTAAGACCATCTTACGTACTAGGTGGACGTGCGATGGAAATCGTATATCGTCAAGAAGAATTACTGCACTACATGAAAAATGCGGTTAAAGTTCACGCAGATCACCCAGTATTAATCGACCGTTATATGGTTGGTAAAGAAATTGAAGTAGATGCAATTTCAGACGGTGAGAATGTATTCATTCCAGGTATTATGGAACATATCGAACGCGCTGGAGTTCACTCTGGGGATTCAATTGGAGTATATCCACCACAGAGCTTATCTGAAAAACTAAAAGAACAAATTATTGAACATACAATTGCGCTTGGAAAAGGTTTAAACATTGTTGGATTACTAAACATTCAGTTTGTAGTATTCAAAGATGAAGTGTATGTAATTGAAGTAAACCCACGTGCGAGCCGTACAGTACCATTCTTAAGTAAAATTACAGGCGTACCAATGGCGAATGTCGCAACGAAAGTTATTTTAGGGCAAAACCTTGTAGAACAAGGATATGGAACAGGCTATCACCCAGAAGAGAAAGAAGTGTATGTAAAAGCACCGGTATTCTCATTTGCGAAACTACGCTCAGTTGATACAACATTAGGACCTGAAATGAAGTCAACAGGGGAAGTAATGGGGAAAGATTTAACGCTTGAAAAAGCATTATATAAAGGACTTGTTGCTTCAGGAATTAACATTCCAACGCACGGATCAGTAATCATCACTGTAGCGGACAAAGATAAAGAAGAAGCGCTGGAAATTGCAAAACGCTTCCATGAAATCGGCTATAACTTATTAGCAACAGCAGGAACAGCACAATCGCTAACAGAACAAAACATTCCGGTGCAAGTTGTAAACAAAATTGATTCTGAAGACTACAACTTACTTGATATTATCCGTCAAGGGAAAGCACAGTTTGTAATCAATACATTAACAAAAGGAAAACAACCAGCGCGTGATGGTTTCCGCATTCGCCGTGAATCAGTAGAAAATGGTGTGGCTTGCTTAACATCACTTGATACAACGAGAGCAATCTTGAGAGTATTAGAATCTATGACATTCTCAGCTCATTCAATGAAAGAAATTACGCAAACGAAGCGTCACGAGGTGGTACATGCATGATGCAAAAGCAAAATATGATCGTCGTTAACCAAAAAGAAATTGCAAAAAACATTTACGAATTAGTGCTTCAAGGGGATTTAGTGCAGCAAATGAACAATCCAGGGCAGTTTGTACACATTAAGGTGGCAGAGGGCATTACGCCCCTTCTGCGCCGCCCAATTAGTATTTGTAATGTCGATCAAGACAAGAACGAATTTACAATGCTATATCGTGCGGAAGGACAAGGAACAAAAACATTAGCGAAAAGAAAACAAGGTGAACTTGTAGATGTGTTAGGACCACTTGGGCATGGATTTCCTGTAGAAGAAGCGGAATCTGGACAAACGGCTCTATTAGTTGGTGGGGGAATTGGTGTACCACCACTCTATGAATTGTCACAGCGTCTTGTAGCAAAAGGGGTACGTGTTATTCACATCTTAGGTTTCCAAACGAAAGATGTTGTCTTCTATGAAGCGAAATTCGCAGAGCTTGGTGATACGTATGTTGCAACAGTTGATGGTACACAGGGTACAAAAGGGTTTGTAACAGATGTAATTGATAGCTATGGAATTGACTTTGACATTCTCTACTCATGTGGACCTTTAGCGATGCTTCGTGCATTAGAAGGACGCTATAAGGAGAGAAAAGCCTACATTTCATTAGAAGAACGTATGGGCTGTGGCATCGGAGCATGTTTCGCGTGTGTATGCCATTTACAAGCAGATCCGAGTGGACATTCTTACAAGAAGGTGTGTAGCGACGGACCAGTATTTCCAATCGGGGAGGTTGTACTATGAACAGATTGCAAGTTGAATTACCAGGGTTATCATTAAAAAATCCAATCATCCCAGCATCTGGTTGCTTCGGATTTGGTCGTGAGTATGCACAGTTCTATGATTTAAGTGTACTTGGATCAATTATGATTAAAGCGACAACAGAACAACCTCGTTATGGAAACCCAACGCCTCGTGTTGCTGAAACACCAGGCGGAATGCTAAATGCAATCGGGCTTCAAAATCCTGGATTAGAAAAAGTAATGAATTCTGAATTACCTTTTCTCGAGCAATTTGATCTTCCGATTATTGCAAACGTTGCGGGTTCACAAGCTGAGGATTACGTAGCGGTTGCGAAGGCAATTTCAAAGGCACCTAATGTTCATGCGCTAGAATTAAATATTTCTTGTCCAAACGTAAAAACGGGTGGTATCGCTTTTGGTACAAATCCTGAAATTGCTGCTGATTTAACGAAGCGAGTAAAAGAGGTTTCTGAAGTACCGGTATATGTGAAATTGTCACCGAACGTGGCAAACATTGTGGAAATTGCAAAAGCAATTGAAAATGCGGGTGCGGACGGTTTAACGATGATTAATACATTGCTTGGTATGCGTCTAGATTTAAAAACTGCAAAACCAATTTTAGCAAACCGTACGGGCGGACTATCAGGGCCTGCGATTAAGCCAGTAGCAATTCGTATGGTACATGAAGTAAGTCAAGCGGTTAACATTCCGATTATCGGAATGGGTGGTATTGAAACAGCGGAAGATGTAATTGAATTCTTCTATGCTGGTGCAAGCGCGGTTGCAGTTGGAACGGCAAACTTTATTGATCCGTTCGTATGTCCGACAATTATTGAAGAATTACCAGCATTACTAGATGAATTAGGATTTGATCACATTTCGGAATGTCAAGGAAGGAGCTGGAAGTAAGTATGTCACAGTCGCTAATTGTTGCACTAGATTTTCCAGGGAAACAAGAGGTAGAACAATTCTTACATCACTTTGAAGGGGAAGAGTTATTTGTCAAAGTGGGTATGGAGTTATTTTACAAAGAGGGTCCTGCAATTATTACGTACTTAAAAGAAAAAGGACATAAGATTTTTCTAGATTTAAAACTTCATGATATTCCGAATACGGTAAAAAGCGCTATGCGTAGCCTAGCTAGTCTAGATGTAGATATGGTAAATGTTCATGCTGCTGGGGGAAGTAGTATGATGAAAGCTGCGATTGAGGGATTAGAGGAAGGTAAGCAAGAAGGAAAAGAGAGACCGATTTGTATTGCAGTTACACAACTAACAAGCACTTCGGAAGCTATGATGAAAAAAGAGATTGGTATTGAGAAAACGTTAGAAGAAGCGGTTGCTCATTATGCAAAATTAACGAAAGAAAGTGGACTTGATGGCGTTGTTTGTTCAACACTTGAAGTACCAAAATTACGTGAAGTATGCGGAAATGAATTGGTAACAGTAACACCAGGGATTCGTCTTGCAAGCGATGATGTAAATGACCAGGTGCGCGTAGCAACACCGAAACGTGCGAGGGAACTTGGTTCAAGCTACATCGTAGTTGGACGTAGTATTACAAAAGCAGAAAATCCGCTTGAAGCGTATAAAATAGTAAAACAACAGTGGGAAGGTGTAACAGTATGAAAAAAGAAATCGCATCGCATTTATTAGAAATTGGAGCAGTATTTTTACAACCGAATGATCCATTCACTTGGTCTTCTGGTATGAAATCACCAATTTATTGTGATAATCGTTTAACTTTATCTTATCCAAAAGTACGCCAAGCGATTGCAGCTGGATTAGAAGAGTTAATTAAAGAGCACTTCCCAACTGTAGAAGTTATTGCAGGAACAGCAACTGCTGGTATTGCGCACGCTGCATGGGTAAGCGATCGTATGGATTTACCAATGTGCTACGTACGTAGTAAGGCAAAAGGTCACGGTAAAGGGAACCAAATCGAAGGAAAAGCTGAAAAAGGTCAAAAAGTAGTAGTAGTAGAAGACTTAATTTCAACTGGCGGTAGTGCAATTACATGTGTAGAAGCACTTCGCGAAGCTGGCTGTGAAGTATTAGGAATCGTATCAATCTTCACGTACGAGCTTGAGTCAGGAAAAGAGAAACTAGAAGCAGCAAACGTAGCATCATATTCTTTAAGTGATTACAGTGCATTAACTGAAGTTGCAGCAGAAAAAGGTATGATCGGACAAGCTGAAACGAAAAAATTACAAGAGTGGCGTAAAAATCCAGCTAATGAAGCTTGGATCACAGCGTAACACGAAAAAAGACGACTGCGGGGGAACGCGGTCGTCTTTTTTATATAATTGTCAAAAATTCACGTAAAGACCGTATTATGGGCACATCGTATTTTTGCAGTGAGTTGTTCCGGTTTAACCATATCCCATGCATTCCAGCCGTTGTACTACTAATTGCATCTGTTTCTAATCGATCACCAATATAATAGCAATCTTTCATTTCAAGATTCGATTGTAATACGGCTCTGTGAAAAATTTCAGGGTCTGGTTTTGACCAATTTCACTAGAAGTAAAAATATATTTGAAATATTGTAGAATGTTTAGAGCTGTTAATTTTTCGATTTGTTGTTCATAGTCACCATTACTAATGATACCTAATGAGTGTCCTCTTTGCTGCAAGGTTTTTAATGTACAGAGTACATCTTCAAACGCGATCCAGTTGTTCTTATATAGTTCTATATATTGATTGAATCTGTGCTGAGATTCCTCGAGTGATAAGTTTACTCCGTATGTTTTAAATAAATGATACATTCGCATCCCTTGTTGTTCTTGAAAAGATAATTCCTTGGATAAAAATTTGTTGAAATATTTTTCTGATAATGCATTCCAGACTTTTGTGGCTTTTAATTCATTACCTGAAAAAATGGTGTTATATATTTGAAAGAAATCTATAACACCCTTACTCTCAGCGGTATCATAATCAAGTAAAGTCCCATCAATATCAAAGAAAACCATATTAAAATCTCCTTACTAATAACTACCTAGTACTTTCTAAAGCTTCATACCCTCTCACAAACAAGAGAGTCATATAAGAAACAATAAATGAGAAGATACTGTACATGCCAACCCAAAAGAAAAATTTTGGATGGAAGGCGATAACACCTACTATTAAAAAACTAGCAAACGTTACAATCGGCATTACGTAATACGTTTTCGTTCTACGTGTCCCAATAACAGAAACGATAAAGATAAGTAATGGACAAATTAATAAGACGAAAATCAATTCATTCATAGTTATGTCCCCTTTTCTAATTGCAGTAATCTGTTTTTCGTAAACGTTTTGAAAGAAATACTCTCCTAATATAATTTCGCTAAGTGATAACGAATCCCTTTTGAAAACCAATAATTCATGATGAATTTTACAATGAAAAAACGTAAGCAAGAGAATATTTGCTTACGTTATAGGATAAACATCGCAACGATCGTGGTGACAATTAAACCAATCACAACTGGTAAAAAATTGCGGCGTGCGAGTTCAAAAGGATCTACTTTACAAATCGCAGCGGCAGGAATAAGCGCCCAAGGAATTAAGGTTCCGCCCCCGGTCCAAATTGCAGCGATTTGCCCGAGTGCTGTTAGGGTAGCTGTTCCATGACCAAGTGCTGTTCCGAAAAGATTGGCAATTGAACCAGCGAGTGAAATACCTGAAAAACCAGATCCATCTAATCCTGTTATAACACCGACGATAGTTAATGTACCAGCGGATACGTATTGATTTAAAGGAACAGTTTGAGATAAGGCGATTCCTAAGTCGTTAATGATTCCATGTGAACCTTTCGGTAAATAGTCTCCAATAATTTTTACAAAGCCACTATCCCCTAAATAAAAAAGTGCAGCAATTGGAATAACTGGACCAAAAATTTTAAATCCAAATTGGAGCCCCTCTATAAAATAATCGGTCGTTTTATTCAGTCCATTTCCTTTGTAGGCGATGAGAGAAATGATAATAATCATAATAACTGTCGTGCCGCCGATTAGCGCTGTAGCACCGCTTCCTTGCAGTTTAAACTGCATCATACAAAGTATATCAATGAGATATACGATAGGGATACATATAGCGAGCCATTTCTTTATGCGAGGAGATAATAAAATAGTAGTTTTAGATGGTTCAGTTGATGAAGAAGAGTCTTGCAACGATAATCCTGTATGAAATTCTTTTCGTAAGAAGAAAAAAGCAACAGAAGTTGTAACAACGCCCATGACGATAACGAGGGGAACACTTGCAGATACGACGCTGGAAACAGGGAGACCAGCAGCGTCCGCTGTTAATTTCGGTGCACCTTGAATAACGAAGTCGCCAGATAAGGCGATGCCGTGTCCAAATAAGTTCATAGCAATTGCGACTCCAATTGGAGGAAGGCCGACACGTACAGCGACTGGTAATAAAATAGCTCCCATTAAGGCGACAGCAGGAGAGGGCCAAAAGAAGAAGGAAATTGTCATCATTAATAGACCGATAATCCAGTAGGCGAGTGTAGGTGTACGAATCATCTTTGTAAATGGTGAAACCATCGTATCATTTATGCCAGTATGAACGAGTAGATTGCTCATCGATACGATAATAGAGATGATTAATATAGTTGGTAATAGTTCGGTAATGGCGTAAATGAAGCTTTGGAAAATACCACTAATGGCAAGAGGAATAGAACTTGTTGCGGTAAGTGCTAACAAAAAGATAAAAACGATACAAATGATCGTCGTATCTTTTCGCAGAATAAAAAAGGTAATGATAGTCAGTAAACAAAGAACATAGAGAGCGTGCAACAGCGTTAATTCAACTCCCATAACATTCACATCCTTTAGGCGTTCGTGTAGTTTATTGTATGAAAGCAGTGAAAGTATGTGAGTATAGGAAAAAGAAAAAAAGTGAAATTTCATGTACTGTAATGGTAAGAATGGAAAATGGATGTTATAATACAATTAATCCTAAAAATGGAATTCTAGGAGGACCTATGTACAAAAAAATTGGTTTTTGGGGATTCGTCGTCTCTTGTAGTCTATTAATCATTTTAAATCTATTTACAAAGAATGAATGGATAAGTATTATACCTGTTCTCGGGTTTGTCTTTTTGTTTTTATATCGCTGGGATGACATGAAACAATATAGTAAGAAAAGTATTGGGATTATGATAGGTATCATTGTTGTTTGTTCATTTGTCGTAGGGTTTATTTTAATAGAGGGGCAAAAGCAAATGGAGGAAATGCCTATTTTTCAAGAATGGATGTCGTCTGCGAAAGGTCTTTATCTTGTAATTGTAGTCGTTATTTTTTTAAGAGTCATGATAAGAATAGGGAATTACATATTAAAGAGAGGGTAGAATGGAGGTAGTACGAATGAGAGAAAAAATAGGGTATTACGGTGTACTCGCTTGTTTACTATTATCTATCATTTCAGGACAACTCCTTAACAGTGAATGGACACCAGTTATATTATGTATAGGCGTATTCATTTTCGCTCCCTTGTATCGTTGGAAAGAGTGGAAAACGTATAGTCGAAAAAAGAAAATTATTTTTAGTATCGAGTTTGTCATTATAATTAGTATGATCCCGTTTTTGCTAATAAAAGGTTATGAACAAATAAATGAAATAGCGATTTTTCAAGGGTGGTTACTTTTGACAAAATGGTTATATTTAATATTCATTTTAATAGCGGTAACAGTGGTCGCTAAAAAAGTAAACGGAAAAATATTTGCGAATGGGTAGAAGAAAGTGCCACCGGATAAGGTGGCACTTTCTTATTTCACTGCATGAGCTTTTTGCATCTTCTTAATCAAACGAATTTGTCCGCGGTGGTTGATCTCATCTTCAAATACGTGAAACCATTTGAAATAATTGTTAGCTGGTTTGTCATACCAAAAATCTGTCGTTTTAAATAACCATTCATCGGGTAACGATTGAAAAGTTTCAATTGTTTTAGAGCGTACTTCTTGTAATGTATTGATGTAAAATTCTATAGAGTTTCCTTTTATTTTCTCACGTCCAAGATTCCCTAGTTCAACAGCAGGTAACCACCGCTCTAATTCAGCATCTGTCGGTTCACGATCTTCAAAGGTATGAATTTGGTAGTAAAATTCAATAGCAGCCATGTGATATAATAGCATGCCAATTGAATTTGCTTCATCATCATATAAATAATCAAGTTCTTCAATTGTTAAACCTTCCACCGCTTGCATCGTTGTGTAACGAGCGTAATTCATCATGGAAACAAGTTTTGAAAATTCAACTTGTAAACCATCTATTTTATCAATTACAAAATTCAATTAAAATTCCCCCTCTTTAAACGAATACTCCAGAGAAAGAATTCTATGTGCAGGGAAAAAATCCTGTTAAAAATTTTATAATATTAACAAGGAATAACAATTAGCTCTCTATTTGATTTTGTAATAACTTCATATCCGTCTTTTGTAATTACGATATCGTCTTCAATTCTACAACCGCCCCAGTTTGGTATGTAAATACCTGGTTCAACTGTAACAACCATACCTTCTTCTAAAGTAGCTTTACTTTCTTGGGATAGGCGAAGAGGTTCATGTATTTCTAAGCCAAGACCGTGCCCTGTAGAGTGACCAAAATATTGACCATATCCATGTTCTGTAATGTGATTTCTCGTTACATCATCGATACTTTTCGCAGTTTCCCCAGGTTTAATCGCTTCAGTTCCACGCTTCAATGCTTCTAATACAACATTATATATTTTTTTGAATTCTTCTGATGGTTCGCCGATTGCTACAGTACGTGTTATATCGGAACAATAGCCGTTGTAAAGTGCACCGAAATCTAATGTAATCATATCGCCTCGTTCAATGATTTTATTTGATGCAACGCCATGAGGAAGAGAAGAACGAACACCAGAAGCTACAATGATTTGAAACGATGAGGACGTAGCTCCTTTTTTTCGCATGAAAAATTCTAATTCATCTCGGACTTCAGTTTCGCTTATTCCCGGTTTTAGAAAGCTGAGAATGTGTTGGAAAGCTTCGTCAGCAATAGTAGCGGCAATTTTCATTGTTTCTATTTCGGGTGTGTCTTTAATAATACGAATATCTTCGATGATTTCACACACCTGAACCATTTCTGCCTTCATATATTTTTGTAAGCTCTTATATTGTTGCAATGTCATGTTATTTTCTTCAATTCCAAGTTTTTGAATGTTTAATTTGGATACTTGATTTGCAACTTCTTTTTCTAAATTTCCTTTATGCATAATGATTTCTGCGTCTTTTATTTGTGATTTCGCTTGATCTACATAGCGAAAATCAGTTATAAAAACAGCGTTATCCGCAGAGATTAAGACGACGCCAGCGCTACCTGTAAAGCCTGTTGCATATTGGCGATTTTCTTTTTTTGTAATAAGTAATCCGTCAATTTCATAGTTTTTTAGTTGATTTTGGATTTTATTAATTCTTAAAGTCATGTTAATTCCCCCTTTTCACAGTATTGAATAAAGCAAATAGCGTGCCAAAAAATATCTTTAGAGAAAAAGATAGTGGGAATTACATATGTTTTAGAGAAGATAAGAAATTTAGCCCATTATTTGTGGGCGGTGGGCTGCTCGTGAAATACAGATTACTTCAATTAACAGTGGGAGAATGAAAAAAACATCAACTCAAGATTCACTTTCTTTACACACTGTAAAAAAATTTATACAAATAAGAAATAGCACTGTCAAATTTTTTGAAAATATCGAAGTGAGGAAAGGATAAGTGATTTTTAGAGTATATATTTGGAAAAACATTATGCTTACGTTTTATTTTAATACAAATTTTAATATATAAATTAACGATTATTATTGATATAATAGGGAATTGTTGGATTTCTCTCGAAGATAGGGATACGTAACAAATATGAAGGGATAAGGATTGTGAGTATATGAAAAAATTAAGTAAAGTAATGTCATTTTGCTTGGTAGCTAGTATGGTTGTTCTAGCAGGTTGTGAAAAAAGTGAAAACAAAGTTCAAGTAAATAAAACAATTGAACAGCTTGATGAAGCACCAGAAGTGACAGGAAAAGAAGCGAAAAAGATTGTAAGAAAGAGCGTAGATGGAATAGCAAACTCTTTTAGTGAAATGGAAAAAGAGAATGGATGGAGTCGAAATAATCCTGGAGATTTGGGTACAGCTAAAAAAGGAGTTAAGGGATTAGTTTCAGATAAGTTTGTGGAGAAACAGCTTCCAGGTTTGCTTGATACATTTAATAGGTCAAGGGAAACTGATATGTTGCCATTCCCAATTCATATTGAGCCCGACGTGAGGATAACTTATTCACAGAAAAATGATGTTTTAAAGATTGAGACACTTACCCTTGCAAATGACATGGGGAATGAAGCGGAGACATGGGAATTTATTTTAGTTTATAAAGATGGAAAATGGTTAATGGATAGATGGTCATCAAATACGCTAGCAAATTTAAAGTTAACGAAAGAAGAAGCTAACGAGCTTCTTAGAGTTCAAGGTTTCAAGAATGTCTCTTTTGTTAGAGAAGAGAATAGTGGAAATAAGAAATATATTTTTAAAGAAAGTAACGGAGTAGTTGCTGTGGACGCCCAAACATCTGTTATTACTCACAATGTAGATGACAAAGAACAAGAAAAGGTAACGAAAGAAGATTTTATTCAAGAGCAAGAAACAGCTAAGGGAAATGATTCCAGTACGTATACTAGTTCGAAAGAAGAGAAGCAGCCTAAAAAAGAATCTTCTTCAGTATTAGGTAAAACTAAGGTTCTAAATGAGTTAGCCGCGCTAGAAAATCAAGAAAAACATACAAATGTTATGACAACAAACGATATAGTTAATGAAATAGAAGGAAATTATCAATTGTGGGATAGTAAATTAAATGAAATTTACAGCGCATTAAAAAATACGATGTCACCTGATGCATTTCAGTCGTTAAAAACGAAACAAATTGCGTGGGTTAAAGAAAAAGAAAGTAAAGTTACAGCAATTGGTACTGATCCAAACAATGGAACGATGAGACGTATAGAAGCTTCAGAAGAGAAATATAAGATGACAAAAGAAAGATGTTATGAATTAGTTAATGGATATATGAACTAAGCTGGAAAAATAAAAAATGCGTTGCTTGCTAGCAACGCATTTTTTATTTACGCTTTTAATTTCATTACGATGTCAGCATCTGGTGTTACATATACTGTTTGTTGGTTATCATACGTAACGAATCCAAGTTTTGCACCACTCGGTTTTTTAACGTGACGTATTTTAGTGAAATCAACAGGTACAGAGCTAGACTCTTTTGCTTTACTGTAATAAGCGGCGATTTTTGCAGCTTCCAGTAAAGTTTCTTCAGCAGGTTCTAAAGAACGAATGACAACATGAGAGCCAGGTATGTCTTTCGTATGTAACCAAATTTCATCACGACGGGCAAATTTCGTTGTTAAATAATCATTTTGCTTATTGTTTTTACCAACGAAAATCTCTGTACCGTCACTAGCTAAATATTTATCCAATACTGGTTTTGTAGGTTTTTTCTTTGCGTTTTTCTTCTTACGATTGCGCACATATCCTTCTTCAGCTAGCTCCTCACGAATTTCTTCAATATCTTTTGAAGAAGCAGCTTCCATTTGTTGAAGTAAGCTATCGAAATAAAGAATTTCTTCATTGGTTTTTTCGATTTGTTCTTCTACAATAACAACTGAATTTTTTGCTTTTTGGTACTTTTGGAAATAGCGTTGTGCATTGTCAGATGGTGTTTTTAAAGGATCTAATGTGATTTTTACAGTTCCGCCATTTTCATCGTAATAATTAATGACCTCAATATCTTTATCACCTTTTTTCAAAGTGTACATATTGGCTGTAAGCAGCTCTCCAAATAGTTGATATTTATCTGCTTTTCCAGCATCTTGTAATGTTTTTTCAAGTTTAATAAGTTTTTTCTCATTTTTGTTTTTTTCGTTTTGCATAAAGCGTTCTAAATCGTGAGCTTGTTGTTTTACACGGTCTCGCTCTGCTTTTCCGAAAAAGAAACGGTCTAACAATTCACTAACAGATGAAAATGTTTTTTCGTTTCCTTGTAAGTGAGAAAGAGGGAATAGATAAAAGAACTCTTTTCCATTTGCTGTTATCATTGCTGGCACGTACTGATGTGTTAGCAATGGTTTTTGTAAGCTGAAGAAAGCTTCAGATAATGCTTTTTCATTTGCCATACCTGCTTTTTTTACAACTTCTTTTGCAAATAATGGGGAAATTCCCATGAATGCTCCGACAAGTTGTTTGTCCATGTTGCCAGATAAAAAGTCTAGCGGTTTAATAAAATCATCTTCTGTTTCGATAAGAAGCGGATTAACTTTATGTTGTGCTGGTGGGGCAACATATTCAGCTCCAGCATATACAGTACGATGTCGGTTTACCGCTAAAGAAACGTGTTTTAAGCTATCTAAAATAATATTTGTTTTCGTATCTACTAAGATAATATTACTGTGTCGTCCCATTATTTCGATTACTAATGTTTTTACTGATTCGTCACCGATTTCATTGCGACTGCGGACTGTAATTTGAATAATACGTTCTAAGTCAATTTGTTCAATTTTTTCAATAAATCCACCTTCTAAATGTTTGCGAAGAAGCATACAAAACATCGGCGGTTGCGCTGGTGAATCGTAGTTTTGATTTGTTAAGTGCATACGCGCATATGTAGGGTGAGATGAAAGAATCAGCTTTTGGTTTTTTCCGTTTGCTCGAATATGTAATAAAACTTCATATTTTGAGGGTTGATATATTTTTGAAATTCTTCCTGTTTGAAGAGAATTTGCAATTTCATGTGTAATTGCTCTTGTAAATAATCCATCGAATGCCATGAATGAACACTCCTTTCTAACTAAAAGTTAATTATAGCATTTTTTTGGACGAGGCTGAATAAGCTTTCATTAGAGTATGTCTGGAATCAGGAGGTCGATGGCAGGATGAACTGGTATGAAATGCGAGCACATGAAGTGGAGGAAAGAACGAATACGAATGTGGAGGTAGGTCTTACAGAGCAAGAAGCAGAGGGCCGATTAAAGAAATTTGGTACAAATGAATTGCAAGAAGCAAAGCGGCCTTCTGCGCTTATGGTGTTTTTAGCGCAATTTAAAGATTTTATGGTACTTGTTTTATTTGGTGCTACAATTATTTCAGCTTTTTTAGGAGAGTATATTGATTCGATTGCAATTGTTGCAATTGTTATTATCAATGGTGTCCTCGGTTTCTTTCAAGAGAGGAAAGCTGAAAAATCGTTGGAAGCTTTAAAAGAATTGGCAGCCCCTCAAGTTACTGTACTAAGAAATGGGAAGTGGATAAAAGCGCCGTCAAAAGCGCTTGTACTAGGTGATATTATTAAGTTTTCTAGTGGTGACCGTATTGGCGCGGATGTTCGCCTTGTGGAATCTTCAAGTTTATATATTGAAGAATCGGCTCTTACAGGAGAATCATTGCCTGTACAAAAGAAGGTAGAGGCGTTACAAGGCCAAGATGTTTCAATTGGTGATCAAAAAAACATGGCATTTATGGGGACGATGATAACGAGAGGTGCTGGAACAGGGGTAGTCGTAGCGACTGGAATGAATACAGCTATGGGGCAAATTGCAAATATGTTGCAAAATGCTGAGCAAATGGAAACGCCATTACAAAGAAGATTAGAACAGCTTGGAAAAATTTTAATTATTGTTGCTCTTATTTTGACGGCTCTTGTTGTACTAGCTGGTGTATATCAAGGGAATGAAGTGTATCACATGTTTTTGGCTGGGGTTTCGCTTGCTGTTGCGGCTATTCCAGAAGGATTGCCAGCTATCGTTACGGTTGCGCTATCACTTGGCGTACAGCGTATGATTAAAAAGAGGGCAATTGTGCGAAAGTTGCCAGCTGTAGAAACGTTAGGCTGTGCTTCTGTTATTTGCTCAGATAAAACAGGAACAATGACACAAAATAAAATGATGGTAACACATATGTGGTCAGGCGGAGAATTGTGGAAAGTAACAGGTCAAGGCTATGAGCCGGCAGGTTCGTTTATGAAAGGTGAAGAAGTAATTGACCCTACTAAGACGAAATCACTGTATCAACTACTTACATTTGGCTGTTTATGTAATAATGCGAATGTTATTCAAAAGAAAAAGACGTATGTGTTAGATGGGGATCCAACAGAGGGAGCTCTCGTTGCTGCTGCAATGAAGGCGGGAATATCACGTGAAGCTCTTAAAGGAAAGTTTGAAATCATTCGTGAATTTCCTTTTGATTCAACTAGAAAAATGATGAGTGTTATCGTTCGTGATCGTGAAGGCAAAAAATTTGTTATTACAAAAGGAGCACCAGATGTTCTTTTGCAAATGAGTCAAACAATTTTGTGGGGAAATAAGCAGCAGCCTTTAAGTGAAATGTATCGAAAAGAAGTGCAGGCAGCGATTCATAGTTTAGGAAGTCAAGCTTTACGAACGATTGCGGTGGCATTTAAACCGTTAAAAGCTACAGATTCAATTGAACATGAAAGAGAAGTCGAGCAGGATTTTATGCTTGTTGGAATACAAGGAATGATAGATCCGCCAAGACAAGAAGTGGCGCAAGCGGTGAAAGAGTGTAAAGAAGCTGGTATTAGAACGGTAATGATTACGGGAGATCATAAAGTGACAGCAATGGCAATTGCGGAACAGTTAGGGGTTTTACCAGCGGGTGGACGCGTTGTTGAAGGTGTAGAACTTGCGAATATGGATGTAGAGGCATTAGAAGATATTGTAGAAGATACGTATGTATTCGCTCGTGTGTCCCCTGAGCATAAATTGAAAATCGTTAAGGCGCTGCAAAATAAGGGGCATATAGTAGCTATGACAGGTGATGGAGTGAACGATGCTCCAGCTATTAAAACAGCTGATATAGGGATTGCGATGGGAATTACAGGGACAGATGTTGCAAAAGAAGCTTCTTCACTTGTGTTGTTAGATGATAACTTTGCTACGATTAAATCGGCGATTAAAGAAGGTAGAAACATATATGAAAATATTCGGAAGTTTATTCGGTATTTGTTAGCATCTAACGTTGGTGAAATTTTAGTTATGTTATTTGCGATGTTACTGGCACTGCCATTGCCGATGGTTCCAATTCAAATTTTATGGGTGAACTTAGTTACTGACGGTTTACCAGCGATGGCATTAGGTTTGGATAAGGCTGAAGGAGATGTGATGAAGAGAACGCCACGCCATCCGAAAGAAGGGGTGTTCGCTAGAGGGCTTGCGTGGAAAATTATAAGTCGTGGTTTTCTAATCGGAGCAGTGACATTAGTAGCGTTTATTATTGCATTTAACCAGCATCCAAATGAATTGAAGTATGCACAAACGGTAGCCTTTGCAACATTAGTACTTGCTCAGCTTATTCATGTATTTGATTGTCGTAGTGAACATTCTATATTTCACCGCAACCCGTTTGGAAATATATATTTAGTAGGGGCGGTTATTATTTCTTTACTGTTAATGCTTGTAGTTATATATTATCCACCATTACAGCCGATTTTTAGCACAATGCCGATACAAGCACGAGATTGGTTGTTAATTGGGGGATTATCATCTATTCCGACCTTCTTATTAGTAGGATCCTTATTAACAAGAAAAAAGGAGAAAAAGAAAAAGCCACTGTTATATAAGAAGGGATTAAACTTGAAATAGTCAATGATATGAAAATATGATATAATTTACAGAAGGTAGTAGAGTTGCATCTCTATTACCTTTTTCATTGAGTTATTTCATGGCTTGGATGTGATAAAGATGATTTGTAGTATGACAGGATTTGGAAGGTCGAAGGTAGAAAACGATACTTTTCAAATAACAGTAGAAATGAAGTCGGTGAACCATCGTTTTTTAGAAATGAGTATTCGGCTTCCGAAGCAAATGATGGTGTTTGAAGACAAGATTCGTAAAATAATTGCAAAGCAAGTTCGCCGTGGACGTATTGAAGTGTCTATTAGTATAACAGGTGAAGGGCTTGTTGAAAGAAAATTAACTGTGAATTGGGAACTTCTTGAACAGTACCAATCCATTATGGAAGATATAAAAGGGAAATTTCAATTACAAGATTCTATTACACTCGGGCAACTAATGGGAATGCCAGAAGTAACGGCAGTTGAAGAAATAGAAAATGTAAATGAACAATTTGAAACCGGTTTATATGAGGCTGTTCGCCAAGCTGCTCATATGTTGAAAACGATGAGAGATGGTGAAGGAGAACGATTACATAAAGATATAGCATATCGTTTGCAAGAGATTCATAATTGTGTAAATGCAATTATTCCACATGCACCAATTGTTACACAAAAATATCGTGAAAGATTAGAAAATCGCTTAAAAGAATTACATAACCAAGATTTAGATGAACAACGATTGTTGACAGAAGTAGCAATATTTGCAGAGCGTTCAGATATTCACGAAGAATTAGTTCGATTACAAAGTCATTTAGATCAATTTCGTGAAGCGCTGCAAATTACAGAGCCTGTTGGAAGGAAAATGGACTTCATTGTGCAAGAGATGCATAGGGAAGTAAATACGATAGGTTCTAAGGCAAATGACTTAACAATTTCAAAATATGTCGTAGAAATGAAAAATAACCTTGAAAAAATTCGTGAACAAGTACAAAATATTGAGTAGCTTTCAAAAAATATATAAAGTTATACGTGGTGGAGAAATCGGATAGACTTACTAGGAGGCGCAAACTATGGCCATGCGGTTTTTAAATATTGGATACGGAAATATTGTATCTGCTCATCGAATTATTGCTATTGTAAGTCCGGAGTCAGCTCCTATTAAACGAACAGTACAGGAAGCGCGTGAACATAATGCTTTGCTTGATGCTACGTATGGGAGAAAAACAAGGGCGGTTATTGTTATGGATGATGGGCATGTAGTATTAAGTCCAATTCAGCCAGAGACGATTGCACATCGTTTGAATAATAAAGAAGATTTAAGTGAGGAAGGGTAGGTTTTACATATTTATGAGAAGTAGAAGAGGATTGCTCATCGTTCTTTCGGGACCTTCTGGTGTCGGGAAAGGAACGGTTCGAAAAGAGCTGTTTAGCCATGAAGACACACGTTTTCAGTACTCTATTTCAGTAACGACACGTAAACCGCGTGAAGGTGAAGTAGATGGTGTGGATTATTTCTTTAAAGAGAGAGAAGAATTTGAAGAAATGATTCGTAATGAAAAGTTACTTGAATGGGCTGAGTTCGTTGGTAATTATTACGGAACACCGATTGATTATGTTGAAAAAACGTTACAAGAAGGAAAAGATGTGTTCTTAGAAATTGAAGTGCAAGGAGCAATTCAAGTTAAGAAAGCCTTCCCTGAAGGTGTATTTATTTTCTTAGCACCTCCAAGTTTATCTGAACTAAAGAACCGAATTGTTGGCCGTGGTACAGAAACTGAAGATGTTATTGAAAATCGTTTAACTGTAGCGAAGGAAGAAATCGAAATGATGGACGCTTATGACTATGTTGTAGAAAACGATCAAGTTGAATTAGCTTGCGACCGAATTAAAGCAATTGTGGTTGGTGAACATTGCCGCCGCGAAAGAGTGGCAAAATACTATAAAGAAATGACGGAGGGTCTATAATTATGTTAAATCCATCAATTGACTCATTATTAACAAAAATCGATTCTAAATATACACTTGTAACAGTAGCTGCAAAGCGTGCACGTGAAATGCAAATTGCTGACAATTGTGTTATTGAAAAGCCTGTTTCTCATAAATGTGTAGGCAAATCATTAGAAGAAATCGATGCAGAAGTATTAAAATATGTACCATGCGATGATAAAATAATCGATTAAGACATTCTTTTCGACAAATTAAAACATAGACTTTATAATTTTCTATGTAACGGTAACAACCTATTTACAAGTAGGTTGTTATTTTTTTACGATAGGGATGAAAAGGAATCGAAAAAGACGGAACGAAATACTGGTACTGACGAGCTGAAAATTCTATTTCAGTAGAATAAGTTTGAAAAAGAAAGAGGACGAGTCATATGCTAAAAGGGAAAAAGATACTTCTATGTGTAACAGGAGGCATTGCAGTTTTTAAAGCGGCTGCGTTAACAAGTAAATTAACACAAGCTGGCGCTCTTGTAAAAGTAATGATGAGTGAGTCGGCAATGAAGTTTGTTACGCCTCTTACATTTCAAGCACTTTCTCGCCATGATGTATATACGGATACGTTTGATGAGAGAGACTCGGCTGTTATCGCTCATATTGATTTAGCGGATTGGGCAGATGTTGTACTTGTTGCACCGGCTACAGCTAATTGCATTGGAAAGTTAGCAGGCGGTATTGCTGATGATATGATTACAACTACTTTGTTAGCTACTACAGCTCCAGTGTGGATTGCACCGGCTATGAATGTGCATATGTATGAAAATAAAATTGTTCAAAAAAACATGATGACGTTAAAAACATTAGGATATACATTTATTGAGCCTGGGGAAGGTTTTTTAGCATGTGGTTATGTAGCAAAAGGAAGACTGGAAGAACCTGAAGCGATTATTGGACGGCTAGAAGAGGCTTTCTCAGAACAAAAACCATTACAAGGAAAGCGAATATTAATAACAGCTGGACCGACACGTGAAAAGATTGATCCGGTTCGTTTTATGACGAATTTTTCTTCTGGAAAGATGGGGTATGCGATCGCAGAAGTTGCAGCAGGCTTAGGTGCTGATGTCATACTTGTGTCAGGACCGACAGCATTAGAGTCACCATTACATGTAACAACAATACAAGTAGAATCTGCACAAGATATGTTAGAGGCAGTCCTTCAACATTATCAGAATGTGGATGTTGTCATCAAAACAGCAGCAGTTGCAGATTACCGCCCAAAATATGTGCATGATAATAAAATGAAAAAGAAAAATGGCGATGCTGTAATTGAATTAGAAAGAACAGTGGATATTTTAAAAACGTTAGGTGAGAAGAAGGACCAACAGTTACTTATCGGTTTTGCAGCTGAAACGACAAACATAGAAGAATACGCAACGAGAAAATTACGTGAGAAAAATGCAAATATGATTGTTGCGAATGACGTGAAAGCGCAAGGAGCTGGGTTTGGTACAGATACAAATATTGTGACAATGTATAGAAAAGATGGAGAAATTATTGAGCTGCCACTTTTAACGAAGAAAGAAGTAGCTCGTGAAATATTAAAGCAAATAGAAATGATGTTAGAAGATGATCGTGTATGAAGTTTGCAAGTGTAATTGTTGATGTACCTGCACGTCAAACAGATCGACCGTTTGATTATATTATCCCTAAAAAATGGGAAGATATTGTGCAAACAGGAATGCGTGTAGTAGTCCCATTCGGTCCGAGGAAATTGCAAGGTTTTATTATTGGCATAAAGGATTCGGTTGATCTAGAAAGTAAAAAGTTAAAAGCGTTGTATGAAATATTAGATGTCACTCCGGTTTTAAATGATGAATTATTAAAGCTTGGGTATTGGCTTACAAGTGAAACGTTATGTTATATGATTTCAGCTTTTCAGGTGATGCTTCCGACGGCGATAAAAGCAACATATAAAAAGCGTCTGCAACTTCGTAACCAAGAAGAAGTTGCGCCAGAAATTCTTTCTTTATTTCAAGGGAAAGAAACGATAGATTGGGAAGCTATCGAAACGCAGCCGCACCTATATCGCACTATTCAACAAGAAATTAAAAATGGTACGACTGAAGTGGTTTATCAAGTAAAGGATAAAGTGCAGAAGAAGAAACAAAGAGTAGTTCAACCGGAGTTACCGGCAGATAAATTGGAATTAGCAGCATTTGAACTGAAAAGTAAAAAACAACAAGACGTACTCTATTATTTTGTAGAAAACTACAAAAGTGTACCGTTAAAAAATTTAACAGAAGAATTACAAATAACAGATGCTCCAATAAAATCACTTGTTAAAAAGGGTCTAATCTCAGAAAAGTATGTAGAAGTATACCGGAATCCGTATGACGATGATGATTTTGAACAAACGAAACCATTTCCGCTTACTGAGGAACAAAAACAAGTAATTACACCGATTTTGTCATCAATTACAAATGAAACTTACAATCCATTTTTACTATATGGTGTTACAGGAAGTGGTAAGACTGAAGTGTATTTACAATCTATAGCAGCGGTGCTCGAGAAAGGAAAAGAAGCAATTGTGCTTGTTCCTGAAATTGCGCTAACGCCCCAGATGGTAGATCGCTTTAAAGGTAGGTTCGGTTCGCAAGTTGCAGTTCTTCACAGTGCGCTTTCTGTTGGAGAAAAGTATGATGAATGGCGCAAAATTTTAAGAAAAGAAGTGAAAGTGGTAGTTGGTGCGCGTTCAGCTATTTTTGCTCCCTTTGAAAATTTAGGAATCATTATTATTGATGAGGAACATGAATCGAGTTATAAGCAAGAAGATAACCCGAAGTATCATGCGAGAGATGTAGCAGTGTGGAGAGGACAATATCATAAGTGTCCAATCGTTCTCGGAAGTGCAACGCCGACACTTGAATCGTTTGCTAGAGCGAAAAAAGGTGTCTATGGGTTGCTTACAATGGGAAAACGTATGAACCAACAAGCTTTGCCGACTGTAGAAATTGTTGATATGCGTGAAGAGCTTCGTGATGGAAATCGCTCAATGTTTTCAAAGGCACTGCATGAAAAAATAGCAGATCGATTAGACAAGAAAGAACAAATGGTTCTCTTTTTAAATAGAAGGGGTCATTCTACGTTTGTGATGTGCCGTGATTGTGGGTATGTCGTACAATGTCCGCATTGTGATATTTCGTTGACATATCACAAAATGAACCATCGTTTAAAATGTCATTATTGTAGTCATGAGGAAAATATGCCAACTGAGTGTCCTGCTTGTAATAGTACGTATATTCGTTTCTTTGGTACAGGGACGCAAAAGGTTGAAGAAGAAATCACAAAACTATTCCCTGAGGCGCGGGTCATTCGAATGGATGTGGATACAACAAGCCGTAAAGGAATGCATGAAAAATTATTAAAGGCGTTTGGTGAAGAGAAAGCAGATATATTACTTGGAACACAAATGATTGCAAAAGGGCTTGATTTTCCGAAGGTGACGCTTGTTGGCGTTTTAACGGCGGATACGATGCTTCATCTACCTGATTTTCGGGCGAGTGAAAAGACGTATCAGCTATTGACACAAGTGAGTGGACGTGCAGGAAGACATGAATTGCCAGGGGAAGTTGTAATTCAAACGTATACGCCGGAACATTACAGTGTAGAATTAGCAAAGAATCAACAATATGATGTATTTTATGAGCACGAAATGCAAATGAGGCGAATGAGACAATATCCGCCATATTACTACGTTGTACTTGTAACTGTATCTCATCCGGAATTATTAAAGGCAGTCCAAGTGACGGAAAAAATTGTCGGTCATTTACGAACGCATTGTTCAAGGCAAACAATGGTGTTAGGGCCGGTTGCTTCAGCAATTCCAAGGATAAAAGATAGATATCGTTACCAATGCATGATAAAATACAAACGGGAACCAAACTTAAAGAACGTGCTCAAAATGGTAAATGAACATTATCAAGCAGAAATGCAAAAAGAGCTACAAATCTCAATTGATTTTAATCCAACAATGTTAATGTAGCGGAGGGAAATATGGCAGTTTTAGAAATTGTAAAGCATCCAAATGAAGTGTTAGAAACATCATGCGAAAGAGTAATTAACTTTGATAAAAAGTTAGTGAAATTGTTAAAAGATATGCATGAAACAATGTTAATTGCAGACGGAGTTGGTCTAGCTGCGCCACAAGTAGGTGTAAGCTTACAAGTTGCTGTTGTTGATATAGGTGATGATACGGGTAAAATTGAATTAATTAATCCTGTTATTTTAGAAAAACGTGGTGAACAAGTAGGTCCCGAAGGCTGCTTAAGCTTTCCGGGACTTTATGGTGAAGTGGAGCGTGCAGATTACATTAAAGTACGTGCGCAAAATCGTCGCGGTAAAATATTTTTATTAGAAGCGGATGACTTCTTAGCGCGTGCAATTCAGCATGAAATCGATCATTTACACGGTGTTTTATTTACATCTAAAGTGAAAAGATATTATGAAGCAGGCGAATTAGAATAGGTTTAAAAGGAGCGGTTTTTGAATGATGAAAGTAGTATTTATGGGGACACCGGACTTTTCTGTGCCGGTGCTTCGTCGTCTTATCGAGGACGGATATGACGTAGTTGGTGTTGTAACGCAACCTGATCGTCCAGTTGGGAGAAAAAAGGTTTTAACACCTACTCCTGTTAAAGTAGAAGCGGAGAAACATGGTATTCCAGTATTACAACCGTTAAAAATTCGTGAAAAAGACGAATATGAAAAAGTATTAGCACTAGAGCCAGACTTAATTGTAACAGCGGCATTTGGACAAATCGTACCGAATGAAATTTTAGAAGCGCCAAAGTATAGATGTATTAATGTCCACGCGTCATTACTTCCAGAACTTCGCGGTGGTGCACCAATTCATTATGCGATCATGGAAGGTAAAGAGAAAACAGGTATTACAATTATGTATATGGTAGAAAAATTAGATGCTGGCGATATATTAACACAAGTAGAAGTAGAAATTGAAGAGCGTGAAACAACAGGTTCATTATTTGATAAGTTAAGCGAAGCAGGAGCACACCTTTTATCTAAAACGGTTCCTTTACTAATTCAGGGTAAACTAGAACCAATTAAACAAAGTGAAGCTGAAGTGACGTTTGCATATAATATTAAACGTGAGCAAGAGATAATTGATTGGACAAAAACAGGTGAAGAAGTATACAATCACATTCGCGGATTGAATCCATGGCCAGTTGCTTATACGACTTTGGCAGGACAGGTTATTAAAGTATGGTGGGGAGAGAAGATCTCTATTACAGAGAAAGCTGAACCAGGTACAATAGTAGCTCTTGAAGAAGATGGATTTGTTGTTGCAACAGGGAATGAGACAGGTGTTAAAATCACTGAATTGCAACCGTCTGGTAAAAAGCGTATGAGTTGTTCACAATTTTTACGTGGAACAAAACCTGAAATTGGTACGAAGTTAGGAGAAAATGCATGAGACAAAATGTTCGTGAGTTAGCTCTGGATGGCTTAATTCAAGTAGAAAAAAGTGGTGCATATAGCAACTTACTTTTAAATAATCTGATTGAAAAAAATACAATTGACAGAAAAGATATTGGTTTATTAACTGAAATGGTATATGGAACAATTCAACGTCGTGACACACTAGATTATTATTTACAACCATTTTTAAGAAAAAAGGTTGAAGCGTGGGTAAGAGTGTTGCTTCGCCTATCTTTATATCAAATGTTATATTTAGACCGAGTTCCCGAAAGAGCGGCTATTCATGAAGCTGTTGAGATTGCAAAGCGTCGTGGGCATAAAGGGATTTCAGGTATGGTGAACGGAGTATTGCGTTCAATTCAGCGAGAAGGTGTACCTTCGTTAGAAGAAATCGAAAATCCAGTAGAACGTCTTGCAATTGCAACGAGTCATCCAATGTGGCTTGTACAAGAATGGGCATCCGAATATGGTTTAGAGACAGCAGAGAAAATGTGTGAAGTAAATATGTTGCCACCTGTACCAACAGCACGTGTAAATGTTGATAAAGTAACGGTAGAAGAAGCGGTTGCGTTATTAGCTGATGAGGGTATAGAAGCAAAACGTGGCGAATTGTCAGAGGATGCAATTCAAATTGAAAGAGGAAATGTCGCACATACAGAAGCGTTCAAAAAAGGTTTCCTTTCTATTCAAGATGAAAGCTCAATGCTTGTAGCACGTGCTTTAGAACCGAATAAAGGAGATGCAGTTCTAGATAGTTGTGCTGCTCCTGGCGGAAAAACAACTCATATTGCAGAGCGTTTGGACGGAACTGGTAAGGTAATGTCGCTTGATTTACACGCACATAAAGTACGTTTAATTGAACAACAGGCGAAGAGACTTGGTTTAGAAAATGTAGAAACGATGGCTTTAGATGCTAGAAAAGTTCAAGAGCATTTTACAAATGAATCTTTTGACAAAATATTAGTAGATGCACCATGTTCTGGTTTTGGTGTTATTAGACGTAAACCTGATATTAAGTTAGGTAAAGATAAGGGCGATAGTGAAAGGTTATCAACGATTCAACTTGCGATACTAGAAAAAATAGCACCATTGTTAAAACAAGGTGGTCGCCTTGTTTATAGTACGTGCACAATTGAAAAAATAGAAAATGAACAAGTAATAAAGCAATTTTTACAAGAGCATCCTGAATTTGAATGGGATACTACGATAAAAGATCGTATGCCAGAAAAGTTAAATCCGTATATTGATGAAGGTCAAGTACGAATTTTACCGCATTATTTTGCAACAGATGGCTTTTATATTGCTTGTTTAAGAAAGAAGGTGTAGCATCATGGAAACGACTGTAAAAAAACAAAAGAAAAATCTAGAGACAAAGAAACCATCAATTTATTCTTTACAACTTCATGAAATGCAAGATTGGTTAAAGGAACAAGGAGAACCTAAGTTCCGTGCAGGACAAATTTTTGATTGGCTATATAAAAAACGTGTAAAAAATTATGAGGATATGTCAAACCTTGCTAAAGGATTGCGCGATAAATTGTCGAATTCCTTTGATATTACTACTTTAAACACTTTAGTAAAACAAACGTCTTCGGATGGAACGATTAAATTCCTATTCCAGTTATACGATGGGTACTCTATTGAAACTGTACTAATGCGACATGAGTATGGAAATTCCATTTGTGTAACAACACAGGTGGGTTGCCGCATTGGCTGTACGTTCTGTGCATCTACACTTGGTGGGTTAAAACGAAACTTAGAGGCTGGAGAAATTGTAGCGCAAGTAGTAGAAGTTCAGCGTGCGCTTGATGAAACAGAAGAACGTGTAAGTTCTCTTGTTGTTATGGGAATTGGAGAACCGTTTGATAATTATGATAACTTAATGTCATTCTTACGCATTGTAAATCATGAAAAAGGAATTCATATTGGTGCAAGACATATGACAGTTTCAACAAGTGGAATTGTTCCAAAAATTTATAAGTTCGCTGAAGAAGATATGCAAATCAATTTTGCGATTTCATTGCATGCTGCAAATACAGAGATACGTTCAAAATTAATGCCGATTAACCGTGCTTATAAGCTACCTGATTTAATGGAAGCTGTTAAATACTATGTAAATAGAACAGGGCGTCGTATTACATTTGAATATGGCTTATTTGGAGGAGAAAATGACCAAGTTGAGCACGCTGAAGAACTTGCTGCACTCTTAAAAGGTGTAAAATGTCATGTAAACTTAATTCCGGTAAACTACGTGCCAGAACGTGATTATGTACGTACGCCACGAGAGCAAATTTTCTTATTTGAAAAGACGCTAAAAGATCGTGGAGTGAATGTAACAATTCGCCGTGAACAAGGTCATGATATTGATGCAGCCTGCGGTCAGTTGCGTGCAAAGGAGCGCAAAGAAGAGACGAGGTGACGAGATGAAAGCCGTGTTTCTATCGGATAAAGGGAAAGTTCGTCAACATAATGAAGATAGTGCAGGAGTTTTTCGCAATTTAGATGGAAATATTTTAGCGGTAGTAGCAGATGGAATGGGAGGTCATCGAGCTGGCGATGTAGCTAGCTCGATGGCTATTCAATTATTCCATGATTATTGGAAGCAAACGCATAATATGAATGAGCCTAAAAAGGTAGAAAAGTGGTTACATACTAACGTTGGAATTATTAATGAGCGCATATATGCTTACTCTCAGCAGCATGTAGAATGTAATGGCATGGGAACAACGGTTATCGTGGCGATTTGTACACCTAGTTTTGTAACAATAGGTCATATAGGAGATAGTCGTTGTTATATGGTATCAGAGGGAGAAATATCGCTTGTAACGGAAGATCACTCACTTGTAAATGAACTTGTTAGGCACGGTGAAATTTCAAAAGAAGATGCAGAATATCACCCGAAAAAGAATGTTCTGTTAAGAGCGTTAGGAACAGAAGAAAAAGTCGGACTAGATGTTAAAACATTGGTGCTCGAAGAAGACGATCAATTGCTTCTTTGCTCTGATGGATTGTCTAACAAAGTCCCTATGGCTGATATGCAACAAATTTTACAATTGAATGAACAGCTCGAGGCGAAGGGAGAGCATCTCATTCAATTAGCAAATGATCGTGGTGGAGAAGATAATATCACCCTCGTTATTATTGATTATGCGGATTCGACAAACGAAAGTAGGTGAAGTGCAACGTGCTGATTGGAAAACGCTTAAATGACCGTTATAAGCTGCTGAAAATGATTGGCGGTGGAGGAATGGCCAATGTATATTTAGCTCATGATGATATACTTGGCCGAGATGTAGCGGTAAAAATATTAAGACTCGACTATTCAAATAATGAAGAGTTTATTAAACGTTTCCATCGAGAAGCGCAATCTGTTACAACGTTGTCGCATCCAAATATTGTGAATATGTATGATGTTGGGGAAGAGGATGGTATATATTATCTTGTAATGGAATATGTACCTGGACGAACATTGAAGCAATACATAATTGATCGAGGGATGTTACCGACAGGAGAAGCTCTTGATATAATGGAGCAGTTAACGTCCGCTATGGCACACGCCCATCATTTTGAGATTGTACATCGCGATATTAAACCACATAATATTTTGATTCGAGATGACGGAGTGATAAAAGTAACAGACTTTGGAATTGCGACAGCTACAAGTGCAGCAACGATTACACATACAAATTCGGTGCTCGGTTCGGTGCATTATTTATCACCAGAACAAGCGCGCGGCGGTATAGCGAATAAACAATCAGATATTTATTCACTTGGGATTGTTATGTTTGAATTGTTAACAGGAAGACAACCGTTTTCTGGTGAATCTGCTGTTGCAATTGCGTTAAAACATTTACAAAATGAAATGCCATCTCCAAAAAGATGGAATGAAAATATTCCACAAAGTGTTGAAAATATTATATTAAAGGCGACTGCGAAAGATCCATTTCATCGATATCAATCTGCTAACGCGATGAAACGAGATATTGAAACAGCACTATACCCAGAACGAATAAATGAACAACCATTTTACATACCAGAAGATATGGAAGCGACGAAAGCGATTCCAATTATTCAACAAGAACAACTATTTCAAAATGTAAGTGATGAAACGATTGTATTAAAAGGAAGTAAAGTGGATGAACAAGTAAGAAAAGAAGAGACTGAATCAGGTAAGAAGAAAAAACGAAGTAATAAATGGCTGAAAGTTTTAATTACAACATTTTTACTTTTAGCAATAGGGATAACCTTAGCACTTACTGTTATTCCAGGCTTCTTTATTCCGAAAGATGTGAAGGTTCCTGATGTGGCTGGAATGAAATATACGACAGCTGTAAATACATTAGTTGAGAAAGGGTTTGAAGTTACTGAACCTAATCTTGTATATACAGATGATGTTGAAGCCGGAAAAGTGATAAAAACAGATCCTATAGCAGGAAGAGTAGTGAAAGAAAACTCTAAAATTACTATCTATCAATCAGGTGGGAAAAAGAAAAGTAAGATGCGTGATTTGACAGGAAAAGATTTCGATAGTATAAGAGCTGAGTTAGAAGAAAAATATAAACAAGTTACAATAAATTATATTGAAAATGATAAGCCGAAAGGTGAAATTGTAGAGCAAATACCAACGCCTGATCAAATGGTTATAGAAGCTGAACAAGAACTGAAAGTTTGGGTAAGTAAAGGACCTTATCAAATAAGACCAGGTGATTTTTCAGGGTGGACTGAAAATAGTGTAAAAGGTTATTTAAATGAAAGAAAGCTCGTTTCTGATATAAAAAGAGAGTATTCAGATACGGTTGATAAAGGCCTTGTTATTTCACAGTTACCAAAGCCTGGGACACCTTTAAAAGAAGGAGATAAAGTATCGATTGTTATCTCTGATGGTCCGAAGCCTAAAGTGACGAAAACGGTAAAAGTGGATAACATTTCTATCCCATATGAAGCTTCTGCAACAGGTGATAAAAAGCCGCAAACAATAGAAATTTATAAAGAAGATATGCAGCAAAAAATGGATAAACCAGTTGAAACGAGAACAATTACTGAGTCAGCGATTATTTCTTTAGAATTTGTAATTCAAGAAGGTGCAAAGGGACACTATAAGATTGTCCGAGATGGAGTAACAATTATGGACAAGGAAGTACCATATCCAGCTCAATAATAGTGAATTCCATCGTCCTTATATAGAAGATGGAATTCATTACTCTTGCCTGTTATGCTGTCTACATCGTGGACTGTATAACAGGCAAAAATATATGATTCAAAAAGCTGTAAAAGTGATACTGTTGTAAATAATATTTCAAATTTGATGGTAGATTAAATATATGAACCTGGATATATATTTGGTGGGCTTTGAAATAATTGTTTAAAGAACTCTAGTCTATTCATATTTAATTGCAGTTTCATTTTATACAAAATAAAGGAGAATTATATGCCAGAAGGAAAAATTGTAAAAGCTCTAAGTGGGTTTTATTATGTGCAGAATGAGGAAGGGATTACACAATGTCGCGGGCGTGGTGTATTTAGAAAGAATAAAATTACACCACTTGTAGGAGACCAAGTTGTTTTTCAAGCGGATAATCCGAATGAAGGTTATGTGTTAGAAGTATTTGATCGAAAAAATGAACTTGTTAGACCTCCTATTGCTAATGTTGATCAAGCTATTCTTGTTTTCTCTGCAGTAGAACCAGATTTTAATCCAGGACTGTTAGATCGATTTTTAGTATTGATTGAATATCATAACATTAAACCGATTATTTGTATTAGTAAGATGGATTTAGTAGATGAAAAAATGAGAGAAACTGTTGAATCTTATGCAAATGATTATCGTGAAATGGGTTATGATGTGTTGTTTACTTCTATAAATACATCGGAAAGTATTGATATTCTGAAACCATTCTTAGAAGGTTGTATTTCCGTCGTTGCAGGCCAATCTGGTGTTGGGAAATCTTCAATGCTAAACGTATTACGTCCAGATTTAGAATTGAAAACTAATGATATTTCTTCACATTTAGGACGTGGAAAGCATACGACAAGACACGTGGAATTAATTACAGTTGGAAGCGGGCTTGTTGCGGATACACCTGGTTTTAGTTCGCTTGATTTCATAGATATAGAGGTAGAAGATCTTACATATTGTTTTCCAGAGTTGAAAGAAGCGAGCCAATACTGTAAATTTAGAGGGTGTACACACCTTGCTGAACCGAAATGCGCGGTGAAAGCTGCGGTTGAAGAAGGCAAGATTACCGAATATCGTTATAAGAATTACAAACAATTCGTAGAAGAAATTAGAGAGAGAAAGCCGAGGTATTAGTCATGATTAAAATTGCACCATCGATTTTATCAGCAGATTTTTCAAGATTAGGGGAAGAGATTAAAGATGTAGAAAAAGGTGGAGCTGACTACATTCACGTCGATGTAATGGATGGACATTTCGTACCAAATATTACGATTGGACCATTAATTGTAGAAGCAATCCGTCCGATTACATCATTACCGTTAGATGTACATTTAATGATTGAAAATCCTGATAACTATATCCCAACTTTCGCAAAAGCGGGAGCTGATATTATTACTGTCCATGTAGAAGCTTGTCCACATCTACATCGTACAATTCAGTTAATTAAATCTCATGACATTAAAGCGGGAGTTGTATTAAATCCACATACTCCAGTTTCAACGATTGAGCATGTATTAGAAGATATAGACATGGTATTACTTATGACAGTAAATCCTGGATTTGGCGGACAGAAATTTATTCATTCTGTATTACCGAAAATCAAACAAGTTGCAGAAATGGTTAAAGAGCGAAATCTACAAGTGGAAATTGAAGTTGATGGTGGTGTCAACGCTGAAACGGCAAGACTTTGTATTGAAGCAGGAGCGAATGTTCTTGTAGCGGGATCAGCAGTATACAATCAAAAAGACCGCGGTGAAGCAATTCGTGTAATTCGCGGATAAAGAATGAACCGTTATCATAGTGAAGCTTCTAGTTCATTAAGACTTCACTATTTATACATGTTAGAGTGGCAAATAAGGAGAAAGGCAATCTACCGAATGGCAGATTGCCTTTTTACAATAGAAGGGGAAGGAAAAATGATTATTCATATTTTAGCGGGAGGACCTGCAGAATACTGCGCAGATTTTTCTCGGTATGAAAATGAAGAAGTAGTTTGGGCGGCCGTTGATAGAGGAGTGTACCGTTTGTTGAAAAGAGGAATCACTCCGGCTGTTGCTTTTGGGGATTATGATTCAGTTACTGATGAGGAATTAGCATGGATGGGACAGCAGACAAATGAATTACATATTGTCCCGCGAGAAAAAGATCAAACAGATTTAGAAATTGCAATTAGCTGGGCTTTAGAACAGAAACCAAAGTTAATTCGTATTTTTGGTGCTACTGGTGGAAGACTTGATCATGGTTTAGCAAATATTCAGATGCTTTTAAAGGGATTAGAAGTAAACATAGAAATGTGTATTGTGGACAATAAAAATGAAATAATGGTGAAAAAGTTTGGTATGTATATAATTGAAGGAAACGAACATTTTCCATACGTATCATTTGTACCAGTTACTGAAAGGGTAGAAGGTATTACACTTCACGGTTTTAAGTACCCTCTTACTAATAAAACAATAGAGTGGGGATCGACACTTTGTATTAGTAATGAACTCATTGAGGAAAAAGGTAATTTTTCATTTACTTCTGGCATATTAATGATGATAAGAAGCACTGATTGAAGAAACAATTTTGCTCCTTGCATCATATAGTGAACAAGTGGAGTAATGGGGATTAGGAGGGAAACCATGAGATTTTATACAATTAAGTTACCTAAATTTCTTGGTGGAATTGTTCGTGCGATGTTAAATACCTTCAAAAAAGACTAAAAAAAGCACCTATTACCGGTGCTTTTTCCATTGGTATAATAAAAAAAGAGCCTAGCGGCTCTTTTTTTTATTATTAAACACGTTCGATTTTGCCAGATTTTAATGCTCTAGCAGAAACGTAAACACGTTGAACTTTTCCGTCGATGCGTACGCGAACTTTTTGAAGGTTAGCGCCCCATTTACGTTTTGTAGCGTTCATTGCGTGAGAACGAGAGTTACCAGAACGAGCTTTTCTTCCAGTGATAGCACAAACACGAGCCATTTATATTTCCCTCCCTTAACTACCGTAACATACGTAATTTTTCAATGTTAGCCTTTTATGCGATGCTAAAAACACTACTATAATTTAACACAACTAAAAAGAGAATGCAACACCGTAGGAAAAAGAAATCAAGAAAAAATACTTGACACTATATGTCAATGAAGAAAAGGTGAAATCAAGAAAAATTGCTTGACATATTATAGTGGTACATGTTGTATAATAACAATGGACTATTTTGCTCATCATAAAAAAATGTAATTTAAAACATAAAATATGAGAGTGAAAAAGAAAGAACGATGGAATTTTCTTTAAAAAGATTATATGATAGTAACTAAAGTAGTCTAGCTCACTTTCACCATTTATGAAGGGGGAAACGAGATGTCAATTGAAATTAAAACGAAGTACGGTCAAATTGATATTAGTACAGATGTAATTGCAACAATTGCTGGAGGTGCCGCAGTAGATTGCTACGGTATCGTAGGTATGGCATCAAAAAATCAGTTAAAAGATGGATTAACAGACATTTTACGAAAAGAAAACTTCACTAGAGGCGTTATTGTTCGTAAAGATGAAGATGAAGTACATATTGATATGTATATTATTGTGAGCTATGGTACGAAAATTTCAGAAGTAGCACATAACGTGCAGACTAAAGTGAAATATACATTAGATCAAACTGTAGGACTAGCAGTAGATTCTGTAAACATCTACGTACAAGGAGTTAAAGTAATAAACTTGTAATGTGCATTAAGGAGGAAAATCTGTGTCAATTCAAAAAATTGATGGAAAACGTTTATCACAAATGATCATTCAAGGAGCCAATAATTTAACAAATAATGTTCAGCTTGTTGATGCATTAAACGTATTTCCAGTTCCAGATGGCGATACCGGTACAAACATGAACTTATCAATGACTTCAGGCGCAAGTGAAGTGAAAGCAAATCCTTCACAGCATGCTGGTAAAGTCGGCGTAAGTTTAGCCAAAGGATTATTAATGGGAGCTCGTGGTAACTCTGGGGTTATTTTATCTCAGTTATTCCGTGGTTTCTCTAAATCCATTGAACAAAAAGAAGAGTTAACGACAGTTGATTTTGCTGCAGCTTTAGAAGCTGGAGTAGAGGCAGCTTACAAAGCGGTTATGAAACCAATTGAAGGAACGATTTTAACGGTTGCAAGAGAAACGGGTAAATATGCAGTGACAGTTGCGAAAAAACAGCGCGACTTTGTTTTGTTTATGGAAGACGTTGTAAAAGAAGCAAACGCATCGTTAAATCGTACGCCAGATTTATTACCTGTATTAAAACAAGTTGGCGTTGTAGATAGCGGTGGTAAAGGTCTTGTTGTTGTATATGAAGGATTTTTAGCTGACTTAAAAGGAGAAACGATTTCTTCTAATGTGCCTGCCCAACCATCTATGAATGACATGGTACGCGCAGAACATCACCGTAGTGTACAAAGCCAATTGAGTACAGAAGATATTAAGTATGGATATTGTACGGAATTCATGGTGAAATTAGAGCCTGAAAAAATGAAGGAACATAATTTCTCTGAACAAAAATTCCGTGAAGATATTAGTGTGTACGGAGATTCACTACTTGTTGTATCGGATGATGAGGTTGTAAAGGTTCATATTCATGCGGAATATCCTGGAGAACCTATGAACTATGGACAACGTTACGGTAGTCTAATTAAGATCAAAGTAGAAAATATGCGTGAACAGCATACTGCTTTATTAGATGAACCTACCATGGTGCCTGAACAAACGAATCAGCCAATAGAGAAACAACCGTATGGTATTGTAACTGTAGCTATGGGATCGGGTATTAAAACTTTATTTGAGAGCATTGGCGCAACGAAAGTTATCGAAGGTGGCCAAACGATGAATCCGAGTACGGAGGATATTGTGAAGGCGATTGAAGAGGCGAATGCTGAAAAAATCATCATCTTACCAAATAACGGGAATATCGTGATGGCAGCAGAACAAGCAGCGTCAGTTGTAGAACAAGAAGTTATTGTTATTCGTTCAAAAACAGTTCCTCAAGGTATGGCTGCAATGTTAGCATTTAATCCAGTTGGAACGCTAGAAGAGAATGAAGAAAACATGAAAGAAGCTTTAGCTCATGTGAAAACAGGTCAGATTACGTATGCTGTTCGTGATACGGAAATTGACGGTGTAGCGATTCAAAAAGATGATTTCATGTGTCTTGCAGATGGGAAAATTGTATCTACAAATGCTGAGAAAGTAGGAGCTGCAAAGCAATTACTAGAAGCGCTAATTGATGAGGATTCTGAAATCGTAACGATCCTGCAAGGTGAAGATGCAACAGATGAAGAAGTGGCTGAATTAGTTGCGTTTGTAGAAGAGAACTTTGAAGATGCTGAAGTAGAAGTACATGCAGGGAACCAACCGGTGTATTCTTTCATCTTCTCTGTAGAATAAGAAAAGATTCGATTTGAAAATAAATGGGTTACTTACTTGCTAATGGATAAGAAATAGTGATATGAAATTTATTACTAGTTTTTATTCAAAAGGCTAGCATATTGATGATGGAAAAGAGCCTTGCTGCTAATAGTGAGGCTCTTTTCTTACGTATTGTACAACTTTGTTTTATCAAGCTATTTGTGGGCAGTAAAACTCCCACCCCTAAATTCGGCTGGAGCAAAGAAGTTAGGGGGGAGATTAACTGCCCGTAAACGCCCGATTGGTGAAGGCTAATAATCAGTGGGGGATGAACAAAACCCCCACTGATTATAGTTTCACTTTATATAGAGGGATTAGAGTAGTTTCTCTTAGAATGCCTATGATAGAATATATAAGGTGAAAGAGAGCGATTACAGATGTCAATGATATTAATGGATAATCAATAGAATGAATCAAAGAAAATAATGTGACGGAGCGTGAGAATCTTGAATGAAGTTGTACAAGTTCCTGTTACGGATGTAAAGGGAATCGGAGGAGAAACATCTGAGTTGTTACACGAGATGGGAATTTATACAGTTTCTCATCTATTAGAACATTTTCCGTACCGCTATGAAGACTATGCGATGAAAGATCTTGCTGAAGTAAAGCATGACGAGCGTGTAACAGTTGAGGGGAAAGTTCATAGTGCTCCTTTACTGCAATATTATGGGAAGAAGAAGTCACGTCTTACAGTTCGTGTTCTCGTCGGTCGTTATTTAATTACAGCTGTATGTTTTAATAGACCATACTATAAACAAAAGTTAAATTTAGATGAAACGGTAACGATTACTGGTAAATGGGATCAGCATCGCCAAACAATTGCTGTATCAGAACTGAATTTTGGACCGGTTGTACGACAACAAGAAGTAGAACCTGTATATTCAGTGAAAGGAAAACTGACAGTAAAACAGATGCGCCGTTTTGTTGCACAAGCATTTAAGGAGTATGGAGATTCTATAGTCGAAGTGTTACCAGATGGTTTGTTAAGTCGATATAAATTATTATCACGCTATGAAGCGCTCAGAGGGTTACATTTTCCAGTGGGACAGGAAGACTTAAAGCAAGCGCGTCGCCGTTTTGTATATGAGGAGTTTTTCTTGTTTCAGTTGAAAATGCAAACATTACGGAAAATGGAAAGGGAAAACTCGAAAGGGACGAAAAAAGAAATTTCATTAGTAGAATTGCAAGAGTTTACTGATGCACTTCCGTTTCCGTTAACTGGTGCACAACGCCGGGTTGTAGATGAAATAATGAAAGATATGATATCTCCGTACCGAATGAATCGATTATTGCAAGGGGATGTAGGTTCTGGGAAAACAGTTGTTGCTGCGATTGCTCTTTATGCGGCGAAATTGGCTCATTATCAAGGTGCTTTGATGGTTCCTACAGAAATTTTAGCCGAACAACATTATCAGTCGCTCGCGGAGACGTTTTCACATTTCGGTATGAAGGTAGAATTGCTAACAAGTTCTGTTAAAGGGGCGAGACGTCGAGAAATTTTGTCGAGATTAGAACAAGGAGAAGTAGACATCCTTGTTGGGACGCACGCTTTAATTCAAGACGAAGTTATATTTCATAGGTTAGGTCTCGTTATTACCGATGAGCAGCATCGATTTGGTGTGGCGCAGCGCCGGGTTTTACGTGAGAAAGGTGAAAGTCCAGATGTGTTGTTTATGACGGCGACCCCAATCCCGCGTACGTTAGCTATCACTGCATTTGGAGAGATGGACGTTTCTATTATCGATGAAATGCCAGCTGGTAGAAAGGTAATCGAAACGTACTGGGCAAAACATGATATGTTAGATCGTGTTCTCGGCTTTGTGGAGAAAGAGATAAAAAAAGGAAGACAGGCATATGTTATTTGCCCTCTTATTGAAGAGTCTGAGAAGCTTGATGTACAAAATGCTATCGACTTACATAGTATGCTGACTCATCATTATCAAGGGAAATGCCAAGTTGGATTAATGCATGGGAGACTATCATCCCAAGAAAAAGAAGAGATAATGGGACAGTTTAGTGAAAATAAAGTGCAAATTCTTGTGTCGACAACGGTTGTTGAAGTAGGTGTGAACGTACCAAATGCGACTGTTATGGTTATTTATGATGCGGAACGTTTCGGTTTATCACAGCTCCATCAGCTGAGGGGGCGTGTTGGGCGTGGTAGTGAACAATCATATTGTTTATTAATTGCGGATCCAAAATCAGAAACGGGAAAAGAAAGAATGCGTATTATGACTGAAACAAATGATGGATTTGTATTGTCAGAAAAAGATTTAGAGTTACGAGGTCCTGGGGATTTCTTTGGAAGTAAGCAAAGTGGTCTACCAGAATTTAAGGTTGCTGATATGGTGCATGATTATCGGGCGTTAGAAACAGCGAGACAAGATGCGGCGATACTAGTTGATTCAGAAGCATTTTGGCATAATGATCAGTATGCTTCGCTGCGTACTTATCTTGATGGGACAGGTGTGTTCCAGGGAGAGAAGCTCGATTAAAAGTAGTCTGCAAAAGTTTTTGTTGCATTCTACTTTTAATGATTATATACTACTTTTAGTACCTAGTCATAAAAATGGATGGTGCGGTATGAAAAAAAGAAGAAGTAAAAAAGAAAGACAAGAATTATTACAACAAACAATAGAAACGAATCCTTTTATAACGGATGAAGATTTAGCAGAAAAATTTCAAGTGAGCATACAAACTGTTCGTCTTGATCGTATGGAATTATCTATTCCTGAATTAAGAGAACGAATTAAGCATGTGGCTACAAAACAACATGAAGAAGACGTGAAATCTTTACCGTTAGAAGAGGTTGTCGGAGAAATTATCGATATAGAATTAGATAGACATGCGATTTCTATCTTTGAAGTAAAGGTAGAACATGTATTTAAAAGAAATCAAATTGCTCGTGGGCATCATTTGTTTGCGCAAGCAAACTCACTAGCTGTTGCGGTTATTGATGAAGAATTAGCTTTAACTGCAAAGTCCACCATTCGATATATTCGTCCTGTAAAATTAGGAGAGCGTGTTGTTGCAAAAGCACGTGTTGAAGATGTAGAGAATGATAAAGGACGGACGGTTGTCAAAGTGCGTAGCTTTGTTGGAGAAGAACTTGTTTTTACAGGCACTTTTGAAATGTATCGATCTAGTAATTATAGTGAGGAAGGTAACAACTTATGAAAATCGCAATAGATGCAATGGGCGGCGATCATGCACCAAAGGCTGTAGTATTAGGAGCAATGAAAGCTATTAAGGAATACTCAGATTTACATATTACGTTAGTAGGGAAAGAAGAGGGAATTCGTCAATATTTAACGAGTGAAGAGCGAATTACTATACTTCATACGGACGAAAAAATTGAATCGACAGACGAACCAGTAAGAGCGGTTCGTCGAAAAAAACAAGCTTCAATGGTACTAGCGGCGCAGCAAGTAAAAGACGGCGTAGCGGATGCTTGTATATCAGCAGGTAGTACAGGAGCTTTGATGGCAGCTGGATTGTTTGTTGTTGGTCGTATGGAAGGAATTGAACGACCAGCTTTATCACCTACAATGCCAACTGTTGATGGAGCAGGTTTTGTTATGTTAGATGTTGGAGCCAACGTTGATGCAAAACCAATTCATTTATATCAATATGCAGTAATGGGCTCTGTTTACGCAGAGAAGGTAAGAGGAATTAAAAATCCACGCGTTGGACTTTTAAACGTTGGAACAGAGGATGGTAAAGGAAACGAGCTTTCAAAACAGGTCTTTGCTATGCTCAAGGATGCACCAATTAATTTCGTTGGAAACGTTGAATCAAGAGATTTATTGCAAGGTGTAGCAGACGTTGTTGTATGTGATGGTTTTACGGGTAATGTAGCGCTAAAATCATTAGAAGGAACAGCACTTGCGTTATTCTCTATGTTAAAAGAACAATTAATGAGTTCGTTTACGAGCAAATTAGCAGCAGCGGTATTAAAACCAAAACTTATGGTATTGAAAGATAAAATGGATTATTCGGAGTATGGAGGAGCGGCGTTGTTTGGATTGAAAGCTCCTGTCATTAAGGCTCACGGTTCTTCTAATGACCAATCGATATTTAGTGCGATTCGTCAAACGAGAGAAATGGTAGCGAAAGAAGTAATTCCTACAATTTCAAGTGTAATGGAGAAGGAGCCGCTTCAATAAGAGGAGGATTTGAAATGGGAAAAATAGCATTTCTTTTTCCGGGCCAAGGTTCACAGGCAGTTGGAATGGGTAGACAGTTAGCGGAGAATAATAAAGAGGTTGCGAAAGTGTTTGCAAAAGCGGATGAGGTTTTGCATGATTCTCTTTCAGAAGTGATTTTTGAAGGACCGCAGGAAAAGTTGACATTAACGACAAATGCGCAGCCGGCACTATTAACAACGAGCTTTGCAATTTTAACAGCTTTGAAGGAGTATGATATTACACCTGATTTTGTCGCAGGACATAGTTTAGGTGAATATAGCGCTCTTGTAGCTGCTGGTGCATTAACATTCGAAGACGCTGTATATGCTGTAAGGAAACGTGGGGAATATATGGAAGAAGCTGTTCCAGGCGGGGAAGGTGCAATGGCAGCTATTCTAGGTGCAGATCCAGATATGCTGAAACGAGTTACAGAAGAAGTAACAAGTGAAGGATACGCAGTACAAATTGCTAATATGAATAGTACGAAGCAAATTGTTATTTCTGGAACAAAGCAAGGAGTAGAACTTGCTTCTCAAAGAGCGAAAGAAAATGGTGCTAAAAGAGCAATTCCGCTCAAAGTAAGTGGACCGTTTCATTCCTCTCTTATGAAACCAGCTGCTGAGAAATTCCAAAGTGTTTTAAATGAAATTACAATTCAAGACACGAATATTCCTATTATTGCAAATGTTACGGCAGATGTTATTACACGTGGTACAGATATTCAAGAAAAGCTAATTGAACAGCTCTATTCGCCTGTATTATGGTACCCATCTATTGAGTATATGGTGAATCAAGGGGTAGATACATTTATTGAAATCGGACCTGGAAAAGTACTTGCTGGTCTTATGAAGTCCATTGATTCTTCAGTGAAAGCATATGCGATATATGATGAAGAGACATTAAAAGATACCATTTCAAATTTGAGAGGAGAAAGCTGATGTTAAAAGGGAAAGTAGCATTAGTAACTGGTGCTTCACGTGGGATTGGTCGTGCGATTGCCATTGATTTAGCGAAACAAGGGGCAAATGTTGTAGTAAATTATGCTGGTAATGAGCAAAAGGCGAATGAAGTAGTTGATGAAATAAAGAAATTAGGTTCAGATGCCATTGCAGTAAGAGCAGATGTTGCAAATGCTGATGATGTTACTGCAATGGTGAAACAAACTGTAGATACGTTTGGACAAGTTGATATTCTTGTAAATAACGCTGGTGTAACAAAAGATAATTTATTAATGCGTATGAAAGAAGAAGAATGGGATACAGTTATTAATACAAACTTAAAAGGTGTTTTCTTATGTACGAAAGCAGTATCGCGCTATATGATGCGTCAACGTCATGGACGTATTATTAATATCGCTTCTGTTGTTGGTGTAACAGGAAACCCAGGACAAGCAAATTATGTTGCTGCTAAAGCTGGTGTAATTGGATTAACAAAAACATCAGCAAAAGAATTGGCGAGCCGAAATATTACTGTAAATGCAATTGCTCCGGGGTTTATTGCGACTGATATGACGGATGTATTAGATGAAAATATTAAAGCAGAAATGTTAAAATTAATTCCTGCGGCTCAGTTTGGAGAAGCACAAGATATCGCAAATACTGTAACGTTTTTCGCTTCTGATCAAAGTAAATATGTTACAGGTCAAACGTTAAATGTTGACGGCGGTATGGTAATGTAATAAAAGAATCGATTTCACCTAGTTTTTTTGGACAATATTTTATATAATATTTGAGGGGAGGTGAATAAAATGGCAGATGTTTTAGAGCGTGTAACAAAAATTGTCGTTGATCGTTTAGGAGTAGAAGAAACTGAAGTAGTACCAGCTGCAAGCTTCAAAGAAGATTTAGGCGCAGACTCCCTAGATGTAGTAGAACTTGTAATGCAATTAGAAGATGAATTCGAAATGGAAATTTCTGATGAAGATGCTGAAAAGATTGCTACTGTTGGCGATGCTGTGACTTACATAGAGAGTCATCTATAATGCTTAAGTGAAGTCCCGTTTTTTAACGGGGCTTCTCGGCTTATATCTGGAGGGACCTATGCCGTACCGAAAACATAGAGAAAAAAAATACGAAACAAAATATCGTGAAGCTTTTAAAGTATTTCAAGAAAAGATAGGTATTACGTTTACAGATGAAAAATTATTGATTCAAGCATTTACGCATTCATCGTATGTGAATGAGCATCGAAAAAAACCGCATGAGGACAATGAGCGTCTTGAATTTCTTGGCGATGCTGTATTGGAACTCACTGTATCACAGTATCTGTTTCAAAAATATCCGACAATGAGCGAAGGAGAGTTAACAAAACTACGTGCAGCTATTGTATGTGAGCCATCTCTTGTTCGTTTTGCAAACGAAATGTCATTTGGTAGCCTTGTTTTATTAGGAAAAGGTGAGGAAATGACGGGTGGACGTGAACGACCAGCTTTATTAGCGGATGTCTTTGAAGCGTTTATTGGTGCCCTTTATCTTGATCAAGGGCTAGAAACAGTTTGGGGATACTTAAAAGAAGTTGTATATCCAAAAATTAATGAAGGTGCTTTTTCTCATGTGATGGATTATAAGAGTCAATTGCAAGAATTGATTCAGCGTGATGGTAGTGGCAATATTGAGTATCAAATTTTGCAAGAAAAAGGACCGGCCCACAACCGAGAATTTGTGTCCCGTGTAACTTTAAATAATGAGTCATTAGGTCTTGGCAGTGGTAAGTCAAAAAAAGAGGCAGAGCAACAAGCTGCTGCAGAAGCATTGAAAAAATTAAAAGAACAATCATAAGGAATCCCCCTTTGAATGAGGGGGATTCCTTATGCATAGAATGAAACTTTCCTTTTATTTATAAATAAAAGGAGTGGGAAATCCGTATAGTAGCTTGTTTTCGTACAGACAACGTTTACAACAACGGAGAATAGGAGGAAGGCCTTTCGTGTTTTTAAAAAGATTAGAAATAGCAGGATTTAAATCTTTTGCTGAGCGTGTATCTGTCGATTTTGTTCCAGGTGTAACTTCTGTAGTAGGACCTAACGGGAGCGGGAAAAGTAATATTACTGATGCAATTCGCTGGGTACTTGGTGAACAATCTGCAAAGTCATTACGCGGTGCAAAGATGGAGGATATTATTTTTGCCGGCAGTGATACGAGAAGAGCGGTTAATGTTGCTGAAGTTACATTAACTTTAAATAATGAAGACCAACGCTTACCGATTGAGTATAACGAGGTGTGTGTAACGCGTCGTGTATCTCGTTCGGGTGATAGTGATTTTTATATTAATAAACAATCTTGTAGATTGAAAGATATTATTGATTTATTTATGGACTCTGGTATGGGAAGAGAAGCTTTTTCAATTATTAGCCAGGGGAAAGTAGAAGAGATTTTGAGTAGTAAATCAGAAGAACGTCGTGGTGTATTTGAAGAAGCTGCGGGTGTGCTGAAATACAAACTTCGTAAAAAGAAAGCTGAAGGGAAATTGGCGGAAACACAAGAAAACTTAAATCGTGTACAAGATATTATTCACGAATTAAGTAGTCAAGTAGAACCACTAGAAAGACAAGCTTCTATTGCGAAAGATTATCTTGAGAAAAAAGAAGAATTAGAGAAAGTAGAAGCTGCGCTTATTGTACATGAAATTGAAGAATTACATGAAAAGTGGGAAGCGCTTCGAAATCAATTTGGGCATAATAAAGATGAAGAAGCTAAAATATCGGCGAACTTACAAAAAAGTGAAGAAGAGCTTGAGGAATTACGCGGGCAATTACAAGCCGTTGATGAATCTGTGAATTCCTTACAAGAAGTTCTCCTTCTGTCTAGTAAAGAACTAGAAAAACTAGAAGGGCAACGCGAGCTGTTAAAGGAAAGAAAGCAAAATGCAACGACGCATTGTGCGCAGCTTGAAAAGCTAATTGTTGAGTTAACAGAGAAAGCTACAAGTTATGATGACGAAATTGAAACAAGTACAGAAGCTTTAATGCAATTTGTGAATCAAGTAAAAGAATTGGAGAAGAAATTGCATGATAACGAGCAATTACTTGCGACTTTTGCTGAGAATTTAGAGGAACAAATTGAGAATTTAAAAGGTGACTATATTGAACTTTTAAATCAACAAGCAAGTCTTCGTAATGAATTATCTATGATTGAAGAACAATCAAAACAGCAAAACTCTAAAAACGAACGACTTGATGAAGAAAATGAAAAGTATGTACAGATGCGTGTGGGAATTACAGCGAAAAAGGCGAAACTTGTAGACAGTTATGAGCAAGCGAGAGAGAAAATAGCTGGCATTATTTCTAACATACAGAAGACAGAAACGGCACTTGGGAAATGTAAGTCACAGTATAGTGAAAATGAAACGAAACTGTATCAAGCGTATCAATTTGTGCAACAGGCGCGCTCTCGGAAAGAAATGTTAGAAGAGATGCAAGAGGACTATTCTGGCTTCTATCAAGGGGTACGTGAAGTATTAAAGGCTAGAGAAAATAGTCTACAAGGTATTGAGGGAGCTGTTGCAGAACTTCTGACTGTGCCGAAAGAATATGAAATCGCAATGGAAATCGCCCTTGGGGCAGCGATGCAACATATCGTAGTACAAACAGAAGAACATGCTCGTAATGCAATTGCATTTTTAAAGCAAAATAAACATGGTCGTGCAACGTTTTTACCTCAAGCTGTTATTAAAAGCCGATCGCTATCATTTGATCAATTACGCATTGTGAATCAGCATCCATCGTTTGTCGGTGTAGCGGCAGAACTTGTGCAGTACAATAATAAATATGAGAATGTAGTTTCCAGTTTATTAGGTACTGTTGTGGTTGCGAAAGATTTACGCGGAGCAAATGAGTTAGCGAAACAACTGCAATACCGCTATCGCATTGTAACACTCGAAGGTGACGTAGTGAATCCGGGTGGTTCTATGACGGGTGGAGCTGTAAAACAGGCGAAATCCTCTTTATTGGGACGTCAACGTGAACTTGAAGAGTGGACTAAAAAACTAACTGACATGGAAGAAAAAACAACGAAGCTAGAAAACTTTGTTAAAGCAGTAAAGCAAGAGATTCAAGAAAAAGAAGTGCAAATACGAGAGCTACGCCAAGGTGTAGAGACCGAACGTGTAGATGAACAGAAGCTAAGAGAAGAAATTAATCGTTTAGAATTAGATGAACATCGTATTAATGATCGTTTATCGATTTACGATTTAGAGATTGAAGGATTTTTACAAGATCAAGTAAAAATGCAAGGGCGTAAAGAAGAGTTAGAAAAGATTTTAGCGACTCTTCAAGCGGAGATTGGGGAATTAGATAGCAAAATCGTCGTTTTAACGGAACAAAAAAGTGAACAACATTCTTCAAAAGAAAAAGTTCAGAAGGAAATGACGGAGTTAAAAGTACAAGCTGCTGAACAACAACAACGTTTGTCTAATCAAAAAGAAAAAGTCGAACGATTGACGAAGGAAAAAGAAGAGACTGATGCGACGCTTGTAAAAACGAAGGAAGATTTAGCGTTCTTAAAGCAAGAGATGACATCTAATTCAAGTGGCGAAGAACAAATTACGAATATGATTGAGAAGAAAGCGTATGATCGTAATCAAACTTCGGAGTTAATTCGTTCTCGTCGTGAACAACGCGTATCATTGCAAGAAAGAGTCGAGCATTTAGAGCGCGGTGCGAAAGAAACAATAGGTAAACATAAATATATTCTTGAGATGCTGAAAGAGCAAGAAGTGAAAATTAACCGACTTGATGTAGAGCTGGAAAATAGATTGCAACATTTACGTGAAACATATACTATTTCATTTGAAGCAGCAAAACTTAAGTATACAATGATGATGCCTGCAGAAGATGCACGTAAAAGGGTGAAACTAATTAAGCTATCGATCGAAGAGTTAGGTGCAGTAAATTTAGGGGCAATTGATGAATATGAACGTGTAGCAGAGCGCCATACATTCTTATTAGAGCAAAGAGATGACCTAGAAGAAGCGAAATCGACATTGCATCAACTTATTACGGAAATGGATGAAGAGATGAAAAAACGCTTTTCTACTACGTTCGAAGGGATTCGAACAGAGTTTCAATCTGTATTCTCTGAATTATTCGGGGGCGGTAGAGCGGATTTAGTAATGACAAATCCAGAAAATTTACTAAATACTGGTATTGACATTGTAGCGCAACCACCAGGAAAGAAACTACAAAACTTAGGTTTACTTTCAGGGGGAGAGCGTGCTTTAACAGCAATTGCGCTCTTATTTGGTATTTTAAAAGTACGCCCAGTTCCATTCTGTGTGTTAGATGAAGTAGAAGCAGCTCTTGATGAGGCAAACGTTGCTCGTTTTGCGCAGTATTTAAAGAAATTTAGTGATGAAACACAGTTTATTGTAATTACACACCGAAAAGGTACAATGGAAGAGTCTGATGTATTGTACGGTGTCACAATGCAAGAATCAGGGGTATCGAAGCTTGTTTCTGTTCGTTTAGATGATGGCGAAGAACTTGTTGCAAGTAGATAGGAAGGATGGGAAGTATGAGTTTTTTTAAAAAATTAAAAGAAAAAATTTCAAAACAAACGGATACGGTAACAGAGAAGTTTAAACAAGGATTAGAAAAAACGAGAAATTCATTTGCTGATAAAGTAAATGACTTAGTGTACCGTTACCGTAAAATAGACGAAGATTTCTTTGAGGAATTAGAAGAAATTTTAATTAGTGCGGATGTCGGAGTTTCGACAGTGATGGAACTAATTGATCAGTTGAAAGAAGAAGTGCAACGTCGTAACATTCAAGATCCGAAAGAAGTACAGGCTGTTATTTCTGAAAAGCTAGTGGGAATTTACAAAGGTGACAGCGACTTTAGTAATGAAGTTAATATACAAGAGGATCAATTAACAGTAGTTTTATTTGTTGGTGTTAATGGTGTGGGGAAAACAACGACGATTGGTAAGCTTGCACATAAATTTAAATTAGAAGGTAAGTCTGTCCTATTGGCGGCAGGAGATACATTCCGTGCTGGGGCGATTGAACAATTAGAAGTATGGGGCGATCGTGTTGGTGTAGAAGTAATTAAACAAGAATCAGGATCTGACCCAGCGGCGGTTATGTATGATGCTGTACAAGCGGCAAAGGCCCGTAAAGTGGATGTATTGCTATGTGATACAGCAGGACGCTTACAAAATAAAGTAAACTTAATGAAAGAGTTAGAGAAAGTGAAGCGCGTAATTGAGCGTGAAGTACCAGGAGCTCCTCATGAAGTATTACTAGTTATTGATGCAACGACAGGACAAAATGGTTTAAGCCAAGCGAAAACATTCCGTGAAGCAACAAATGTTACTGGTATTGTTTTAACGAAGTTAGATGGAACTGCTAAAGGTGGTATCGTCTTAGCGATTCGTAACGAAATGGATGTTCCGGTGAAATTTGTTGGGCTAGGAGAGCAAATGGATGATCTGCAGCAGTTTGATCCAGAACAATATGTTTATGGTTTGTTTGCGAACTTAGTAGAAACAGAAGAAGTGTAAGTGAAAGAAGCGGTATTTCCGCTTCTTTTTCTATAAAAATATGTGATGTTAAGAAAAAAACTTGACACTCTTTTGTACTCCATGTAAACTAAATCATGTAAAGGGAAATCACTTAACAAAGGATGATCCAACATGCTCGAGAAAACAACGAGAATGAACTATTTATTTGATTTTTATCAATCGTTGTTAACGCAAAAACAAAGAAGTTATATGTCGCTTTATTATTTAGATGATTTATCTCTTGGTGAAATTGCGGAAGAATTTGATGTAAGTCGCCAAGCCGTGTATGATAACATTAAACGGACTGAAGCGATGCTTGAAGAATATGAAGATAAATTAGTATTACTTCAAAAGTTTCAAGAGCGACAGCGACTTGTTGCAAAGCTAAAACAGCTAATCAGCGAAGAAGAGCATGTGAATGAAGAAATGAAACAAGTTGTTGAAGCTATCGAAAAATTAGATTAGGAGGGCGGCAATATGGCATTTGAAGGATTAGCCGACCGACTTCAACAGACAATGCAAAAAATCCGCGGCAAAGGAAAAGTTTCTGAAGCCGATGTGAAAGAAATGATGAGAGAAGTTCGTCTAGCTCTTTTAGAAGCGGATGTTAACTTTAAAGTAGTAAAAGATTTTATAAAGCGTGTGTCTGAGCGTGCTGTCGGACAAGATGTAATGAAAAGTTTGACACCTGGACAACAAGTAATTAAAATCGTACAGGAAGAACTTACAGAACTTATGGGCGGAGAGCAAAGCAAAATTGCTGTTGCTAATAAGCCACCTACTGTTATAATGATGGTTGGTCTGCAAGGTGCGGGTAAAACAACGACGACAGGTAAGCTTGCGAATTTGCTTCGTAAAAAGCATAATCGTAAACCGATGCTTGTTGCAGCGGATATTTACCGTCCAGCAGCGATTAAACAGCTTGAAACATTAGGGAAGCAATTGGACATGCCTGTTTTCTCTTTAGGAGATCAAGTAAGTCCGGTTGAAATTGCGAAACAAGCGATTGCGAAAGCAAAAGAAGATCATCACGATTATGTTTTAATCGATACAGCGGGTCGCCTGCATATTGATGAAGAACTAATGGATGAATTAGCGAAAGTCAAAGAAGTTGCGAAACCGGATGAAATTTTCCTTGTTGTCGATGCGATGACAGGACAAGACGCGGTAAATGTAGCACAAAGTTTCCATGAACAGTTAGGTTTAACAGGTGTTGTATTAACGAAATTAGATGGTGATACGCGCGGTGGTGCGGCATTATCTATTAAGGCTGTAACAAATACACCAATTAAATTTGCTGGTATGGGTGAAAAACTAGATGCAATTGAAGCGTTCCATCCAGAACGTATGGCATCCCGTATTTTAGGGATGGGTGACGTCTTAACATTAATTGAAAAAGCGCAAGCTACAGTTGATGAAGAGAAAGCAAAAGAACTTGAGCAAAAAATGCGTACGCTTTCGTTTACGCTTGACGATTTCCTAGAACAACTTGGACAAGTGCGTCAACTTGGACCGCTTGACGAATTGTTAGGAATGCTTCCTGGTGCAAATAAAATTAAAGGGCTGAAAAATGCACAAGTTGATGAAAAACAAATTGGGCATATTGAGGCAATTATTCGTTCTATGACTAAAGTAGAACGAGAACAACCGGAGATAATCAATGCTAGTCGTAAAAAGCGCATTGCCAAAGGTAGCGGTACAACGGTACAAGAAATCAATCGTCTAATCAAGCAATTTGATGATATGAAAAAAATGATGAAGACGATGACGGGAATGCAAAAAGGTAAGAAAAAAGGACTAGGTGGATTGAAGTTTCCATTCATGTAAGGAAAAAAGATGGCTCTGTTAAGAAAAAATACTTTACAAAGCAATAGTCTTTTTGCTAATATAATTATCTGTGTGAAATAAATTCGGAGGTGCTTTATAAATGGCAGTTAAAATTCGTTTAAAACGTATGGGAGCTAAAAAAACTCCTTTCTATCGTGTAGTTGTTGCAGATTCTCGTTCTCCTCGTGACGGACGTTTCATTGAGGAAATCGGTACTTACAATCCGGTTGCTCAACCAGCGGAAGTTAAGATCAACGAAGAAGCAGCATTAAAATGGTTAGGAAATGGTGCTAAACCATCTGATACAGTTCGTAACCTTTTCTCTAACCAAGGTATCATGGAGAAATTCCACTTATCTAAACAAGGTAAGTAATTGAGGCAATGACAATGAAAATGTTAGTCGAGACAATTGTTAAACCTCTTGTGGATCATCCTGGAGATGTAAAAGTTACACAGGAACTTTGCAACGGAGAAATAAAGTATCGATTAACTGTACATCCTGAGGATGTTGGAAAAGTCATTGGAAAGCAAGGGAAAGTTGCGAAAGCGATTCGAATGCTCTTGTATTCAGTGGGACATCATAATGATGAGAACGTCACACTGGAAATTCAATAAACGTAAAAAGGGCGAGGAGTTATTTCCTCTCCCTTTTTTAACATTTAAAGAGAAATTGCATGTTCCATATATGAAATGGAAATGCTTAATTTATATAGAAACCAGGGGTGACATACTATTTATGACAAAATGGTTTAACGTAGGGAAAATTGTAAATACTCATGGCGTAAAAGGAGAAATTCGTGTTATTTCTCGTACTGATTTTCCAGAAGAGCGATATAAAGTAGGGAACACGTTATACATATGGGATGAGAAAGGTACAGACTATCTTACAGTGAAGGTAACTGCTCATCGTCAACATAAGACATTTGATTTATTAACATTTGAAGGATACAACAATGTAGATGAAGCAGAGAAGTTTAAAGGTTCTTTAATAAAAGTACCAGAAGAGCAGTTAGGCGAACTAGCTGAAGGTGAATACTACTACCATGAAATTATTGGTTGCAACGTTGTAACGGAAGAAGGAGAAGCGTTAGGGACAATCAAAGAGATTCTATCTCCTGGTGCGAATGACGTTTGGGTGATTAAACGTCCAAAGGGTCAAGATCTGTTAATTCCTTATATTGATGACGTTGTACTTCAAGTTAACATTGAAAATAAATTAGTAACCATTCATGTAATGGAAGGGCTACTATAATGAAAATTGACATTTTAACATTGTTTCCAGATATGTTTACGGGAGTATTTGGGTCTTCAATTTTAAAGAAAGCACAAGAAAAAGAAGCGGTAGAGCTTCGTGTTGTCAATTTCCGTGAGTATACAACTAGTAAGCATAATAGTGTAGATGATTATCCGTATGGTGGGGGCGCTGGTATGGTATTAACCCCGCAGCCTATCTTTGACGCAGTAGAAGAGTTAACGAAGGAAACAGACCGTAAGCCGAGAATCGTCTTAATGTGTCCACAAGGAGAGCGTTTCACGCAGAAGAAGGCAGAAGAGCTTGCTGGAGAAGAGCATGTTATTTTTGTATGTGGCCATTATGAAGGATACGATGAACGAATTCGTGAGCATCTTGTAACAGATGAGATTTCTATTGGGGATTACGTATTAACGGGTGGAGAATTGGCTTCTATGGTAGTCACTGACAGTGTTGTACGTCTTTTGCCAGGAGTGCTTGGGAATCAAACGTCGCAAGTGGAAGACTCTTTTAGCACAGGTTTGTTAGAGCACCCACATTATACACGTCCTGCTGATTTTCGTGGTATGAAGGTACCGGATGTACTAATGTCAGGAAATCATAAAAACATTGATGAATGGCGCCATAAAGAGTCACTACGTCGTACGTACACACGTAGACCGGATTTACTGGAAGAACGAGAATTATCCAAGCAAGAAGAGAAATGGCTGGAACAGATTAAAGAAGACCGATAAGGGCTTGATATATTTTCTATTGCAACAGTCCTAGCAATATGCTATTATAACATTTGTGCTACTGAAATCAGTAGCCGTATTAACGATGTTCCGCTGTAATTTAATAAGACTTTATAAGAGCATCTGTTTAAAGGAGAGAATTTAATATGCAACAATTAATCACAGAAATCACAAAAGGCCAATTAAAAACTGACCTTCCTTCATTCCGTCCTGGAGACACTTTACGTGTACACGTAAAAGTAGTTGAGGGAACTCGTGAAAGAATTCAGCTTTTCGAAGGTGTTGTAATTAAACGTCGTGGTGGCGGAATCAGTGAAACATTCACAGTTCGTAAGATTTCTTACGGTGTAGGTGTTGAGCGTACATTCCCAGTTCACACGCCAAGAATCGCGAACATCGAAGTACTTCGCCGTGGTAAAGTACGTCGTGCTAAGTTATACTACTTACGTAACCTTCGCGGTAAAAAAGCACGTATTAAAGAAATTCGATAAGACATGTATGGGAGCTTGTAAATACACAAGCTCCCTTTTTCCAATCTATATGAAATTTTGGTATAATACGAGCAGCTTACATAACTGTGGAGGGGAAAGCATGAAGAAAGAGAAGAGCTCACTTTGGGAATGGATCAAAGCAATTTTGATTGCTGTTGTATTAGCGGGCGTAATTAGACAGTTTTTCTTTGCCCCAATTCTCGTAGATGGTGTATCGATGTCGCCGACTTTACATGACCGTGATCGAATGATTGTTAATAAAATTGGCTATCACATAGGTGATCCGAAACGCTTTGATATTATTGTATTCCGAGCGACGGAAGAAAAAGATTATATTAAGCGTATTATTGGCCTGCCAGGCGACGAAATCGAATACCGTAATGATAAACTATATGTTAACGGGAAACCTTATGAGGAGCCGTATTTAGATAAGCAGAAAAAACAACTTGCTGACGGACCGCTTACATATGATTTTACTCTTGAAGAAATGACAGGAAAGAAAACTGTTCCAGAAGGTCAATTATTTGTTTTAGGCGATAATCGTCGTTTTAGTAAAGATAGCCGTTCGATTGGTACAATTTCAATGGACCAAGTGATTGGTAAAGCAAATATGCTATATTGGCCGTTAAAAGATGCACGTATTGTGAAATAAAAGAAAAAGAAGGTGGCAACATGGTAATCCAATGGTTCCCGGGACATATGGCAAAGGCTAGACGCCAAGTAACAGAAAAATTAAAGTTAATTGATGTTGTAATTGAGCTTGTAGATGCTCGATTACCTTTATCTTCTCGTAATCCAATGATTGATGAAATTATTACGCATAAACCAAGGCTTGTTGTTTTAAATAAAGCCGATATGGCGGATGATCGTCTTACAAAGCAGTGGATTGCATATTTTGATGAAAGAGGTCAAAAGGCAATTTCAATTAATGCACAAGCTGGACAAGGTATGAAAGAAATTGCAGCAGCTTGTAAAGTACTTGTCAAAGAAAAATTCGATAAAATGGTTGCTAAAGGCATTAGACCAAGAGCAATTCGTGCTTTAATTGTAGGTATTCCAAACGTTGGTAAATCTACACTGATTAATAAATTAGCGAAGAAGAATATAGCAAAAACAGGAGATCGTCCTGGTGTGACAACGGCCCAGCAGTGGATTAAAGTTGGGAAAGAAATGGAATTATTAGATACACCAGGTATTTTGTGGCCTAAATTTGAAGATGAATTAGTTGGTCTTCGTTTAGCGACGACGGGTGCAATTAAAGATTCTATATTAAATTTACAGGATGTAGCTATTTATGCGTTACGCTTTATGGAAAAACATTATCCAGAACGTTTAAAAGAGCGATATAATTTAAATGACATTCCAGAAGAGATTGTGGAGTTATTTGATGCAATTGGAAAAAACAGAGGTTGCTTAATGGGCGGCGGAATGATTGATTATGATAAAACATCTGAGCTTATACTTCGTGAGCTTCGTGGTGGAAGATTTGGGAAAATGACATTTGAAACACCAGAAGAGTTTGCAGAGCAGGTAGAAGATGTGGAAAAAGTAGAAGAAGTATAAGACGTGCGTTTGTACGTCTTTTCTTTTTGGTTACGTTTAAAGGAGTGTAAATGAATGCAAAAAATGACTATTCAAGAAGCGGAATGTTTGCTGCAAGAAATTATGAGTGAAGAAGACGAGCATTTTCAAATGTTAGTGAAAGATGAGCGAAAAGGTGTTCAAAAACTAATTTTGAAGTGGTATAAACAAAAAGAGTTAGCACAAAAAGAAAGAGAAAAATTTCTAGAAATGTCAAAGTACGAAAATGAGTTACGTGAAAAAGGGCTCACGTACATTGCTGGCATTGATGAAGTGGGCCGTGGGCCGTTAGCAGGACCTGTTGTGACGGCGGCTGTCGTCCTTCCAGAAGATTTTTATATTCCAGGATTAAATGACTCGAAAAAATTAAGTGAAGCGAAACGTGAGCGTTTTTATGATGAAATTAAAGAGCATGCAATTGCGATTGGAGTGGGAATTGTATCACCACAAGTTATTGATGAAATAAATATTTATCAAGCGACGAAGCAAGCGATGTTAGATGCCGTTGCTAATTTATCATGTACACCAGAATATCTATTAATCGATGCGATGAAGCTTCCTACATCAATTCCGCAAACATCAATCATTAAAGGTGATGCGAAAAGTGTCTCTATTTCAGCTGCATCTATTATTGCGAAAGTCACGAGAGATCGCATGATGAAAGAGTTAGGAGGAAAGTATCCTGCATATGGATTTGAACAACACATGGGATATGGGACGAAACAGCATTTAGAAGCGATTGAAGTACATGGAGTATTAGAGGAACATCGAAAATCATTCGCGCCAATTAAAGATATGATTCAAAAATAAGCTGTATATTCACAGCTTATTTTTTATTTTGGTATATAAACATTATTATTTTTGAAAAAGAATAAAGCGATTTCAGTTTTCTGACACTTTATTGTAGACAGCGTGCCAATCATCTTATACAATGGCAATGTAATGTTTTTTAAACATTAAAAAACTTTTTGAGTAAAACAGGAAAACAGGGGAGGATGGGACTATGAATATCCATGAGTACCAAGGTAAGGCAGTCCTTAGAAGCTATGGGGTTAGCGTTCCAAACGGGAAGGTTGCATTTACAGTAGAAGAAGCTGTAGAAGCAGCGAAAGAACTAGGAACGGAAGTATGTGTAGTTAAAGCGCAAATTCACGCTGGTGGACGCGGCAAAGCTGGCGGTGTAAAAGTTGCGAAAAATTTAGAAGAAGTTCGTACATATGCAGAAAGCATTTTAGGAACTACACTTGTGACGCATCAAACAGGTCCTGAAGGTAAGGAAGTAAAACGCTTACTTATCGAAGAAGGTTGCGATATTAAAAAAGAATATTATGTAGGTCTTGTATTAGATCGTGCAACTTCTCAAGTTGTTTTAATGGCATCTGAAGAAGGTGGAACAGAAATTGAAGAAGTAGCAGAAAAAACGCCTGAAAAAATCTTTAAAGAATATATTGATCCAGCAGTAGGTTTACAAGGTTTCCAAGCGCGTAGAATCGCGTTTAACATCAATATTCCAAAAGAACTTGTAGGACAAGCTGTGAAGTTTATGATGGGCTTATACAGTGCGTTTATCGAAAAAGATTGCTCTATCGCTGAGATTAATCCACTTGTTACAACAGGTGACGGTAAAGTTATGGCGTTAGATGCAAAATTAAACTTTGATTCTAATGCGTTATATCGCAATAAAGACATTTTAGAACTTCGTGATCTTGAAGAAGAAGATTCAAAAGAAATTGAAGCTTCTAAATATGACTTAAACTACATTCCTTTAGATGGAAATATCGGTTGTATGGTTAATGGTGCAGGTTTAGCAATGGCTACAATGGATATCATTAAACATTACCATGGTGACCCGGCTAACTTCTTAGATGTTGGTGGCGGCGCAACAGCTGAAAAAGTTACAGAAGCATTCAAAATTATCCTTTCTGACAAAAATGTAAAAGGTATCTTCGTTAACATTTTTGGTGGCATTATGAAGTGTGATGTTATCGCAGAAGGTGTTATTGAAGCAACTAAGCAGGTAGGTCTTGAGTTGCCTTTAGTTGTACGTCTTGAAGGTACAAACGTAGAGTTAGGAAAGAAAATTTTAAATGAGTCTGGTTTAAATATTGTTGCAGCAGAATCTATGGCAGACGGTGCACAAAAAATTGTTTCACTAGTGGGCTAATAGAAAGCGGGGGAGAAAAATGAGCGTATTAGTTAATAAAGATACAAAAGTTATTGTTCAAGGTATTACAGGTTCTCAAGGATTATTCCATACAAAGCAAATGATTGAATACGGTACGAAAATTGTAGGTGGTGTAACACCAGGTAAAGGTGGCACTGATATTGAAGGTGTACCAGTATTTGATACAGTAGAAGATGCTGTGAAAGCAACAGGCGCAAACGCTTCAGTTGTATACGTTCCACCCGCTTTTGCGGCTGATGCAATTATGGAAGCAGTTGATGCAAAGATTGATTTAGTAGTATGTATTACTGAAGGAATCCCTGTATTAGATATGGTAAAAGTAAAGAGATATATGGCGGGTAAACATACACGTTTACTTGGACCAAACTGCCCTGGTGTGATTACACCTGACGAATGTAAAATTGGTATTATGCCAGGATATATTCACAAAAAAGGTCATGTTGGTATCGTGTCTCGCTCTGGTACATTAACGTATGAAGCTGTACATCAGTTAACACAAGAAGGTATTGGCCAATCTACTGCTGTAGGTATCGGCGGGGACCCTGTTAACGGTACAGACTTTATTGATGCGTTAAAAGCATTTAATGAAGATGAAGAAACACATGCTGTAATTATGATTGGTGAAATCGGCGGTACGGCAGAAGAAGAAGCAGCTGAATGGGTAAAAGCTAATATGACAAAACCAGTTGTAGGTTTCATTGGTGGTCAAACTGCGCCTGAAGGCAAACGTATGGGTCATGCTGGGGCGATCATTTCTGGCGGCAAAGGAACTGCTGCTGAAAAGATTAAAACAATGGAAGCTTGTGGTATTAAAGTAGCGGAAACACCAGCTGTTATGGGTGAAACATTAATCTCTGTTTTAAAAGAAAAGGGATTATTTGAGACTTGCAAAAACTACTAATCTTTTTGAAAGACACCTTCTTATTAGAGGGTGTCTTTTTACACATTTTTTGTTTACATAATAAAAATTATGGGTAAGGAGAATTGAGATGAAAAGAGAACGTTTATTGCACCTTCATTACATGTTGGCGGATCATTGGAAGGCGATGGAGAGACTACTATATGTTGATCCAGAACTGAAGGGAGTATACACTTTTAGTCCGAAACAATTTGAATATTACGCTGGAATATCCCCGAAAAAATCTTCAGAACTAGTAAATTTCCTTCAGACTTCAAATCTAAAGCAATATGTATCCTATTTAGAAAAAAATCGAATATTTTATATAACCATATGGGATGAGGATTATCCGCAACTATTGCAGGAAATACAAGATCCCCCTTTTGTTTTATACGGAAAAGGAGAGAGAGATTTTCTTGGCAAGATAAATAAATTAGCAATTGTTGGAACGAGAGAACCGTCTTTATATGGAAAGGAGAGTGTGAAGTTTATTTTACAACCTTTACTTGAAAAAGAATGGCTTATTGTTAGTGGGTTTGCAAGAGGGATAGATACAATTGCTCATGAAGTTACAGTAAGGCAGCATTGCCCGACTATTGCAATATTAGGACATGGATTATCTTATATGTATCCAAAGGAGAATAGCGGTTTATATGACAAGTGGAAAGATTATATATTGTTATTGACAGAGTATCCACCGCATTATGTGCCGAAAAAATGGTATTTCCCAAAAAGAAATCGAATTATTAGCGGTATAAGTAAAGGTGTTTTAGTTGTAGAAGCAAAAACGAGAAGTGGATCCCTTATTACTGCAGACCTTGCGTTAGAACAAAATAGAGAGGTGTTTGCGCTTCCTGGACCTATATTTATAGAGAGTGCAACGGGAACGAATCATCTAATTCAACAAGGCGCAAAGCTAGTACGAAATGCGGGGGATATCCTTGAAGAAATTTTAAATTAACCATATATTTTTATGTTTTTATTAAACAATTATTGACAAATGGTAGATTGTCGCTGTATGGTATATTCATTCTTGATTGACAAAAACAAGAGAAATCAATAAGATTGATGAAGACTTGAATCCACCTCTTAAGGAGGCACTAGCATGTCAGATTACCTCGTAATCGTGGAGTCGCCTTCTAAGGCGAAGACCATTGAAAAATATTTAGGGAAAAAATACAAAGTCGTCGCGTCCATGGGACATGTCCGCGATTTACCTAAAAGCCAAATGGGGATAGAAGTAAAGAATAACTTCACCCCGAAGTATATTACCATTCGTGGTAAGGGTCCCGTTTTAAAAGATTTAAAATCAGCGGCAAAAAAAGCAAAGAAAGTCTATCTCGCGGCCGATCCGGATCGTGAAGGAGAAGCAATTGCTTGGCATTTAGCAAATACGTTAAATGTGGACGTTGAATCAGATTGCCGAGTTGTATTTAATGAGATTACAAAAGATGCAATAAAAGAATCATTTAAATATCCTCGTGCAATTAATATGGATTTAGTAGATGCACAACAGGCAAGGCGTATACTCGATCGTCTTGTTGGCTACAATATTAGTCCTTTATTATGGAAGAAAGTAAAAAAAGGATTAAGTGCAGGACGCGTACAATCTGTAGCAGTTCGTTTAATCATCGAACGTGAAAGAGAAATTCAAAGTTTTGAACCTGAAGAATTCTGGACAATTAAAACAGAATTTGTGAAAGGGAAAGACACATTTGAAGCAAGCTTTTACGGCGTAGATGGTGAAAAAGTTCAATTAACGAACGAAGCACAAGTGAACGAAATAATCGAAAAGATGAAAGACAATGCGTTTTCGGTTGAAAATGTAACGCGAAAAGAGCGAAAGCGTAACCCTGCATTACCGTTTACAACATCTTCCTTGCAACAAGAGGCAGCGCGTAAGTTAAATATGCGAGCAAAGAAAACAATGATGCTTGCACAGCAGCTGTATGAAGGGATGGATCTTGGAAAACAAGGGACTGTAGGTCTTATTACGTATATGAGAACTGATTCAACACGTATCTCAGAAACAGCTCAAACAGAGGCTCGTGATTACATTACTGAGGCGTTTGGTGCGGAATACATAGGAACAGAGAAGAAGAAAGAAACGAAAAAGTCGAAAGCACAAGATGCGCATGAGGCGATTCGTCCTACTTCGGTAATGAGAAAGCCAGAGGAACTAAAAAGTTTCTTAAGTCGTGATCAACTCCGTTTGTATAAACTGATTTGGGAGCGATTTGTTGCAAGTCAAATGGCATCTGCTATAATGGATACTGTTACAGCGAAACTCATTAATAACAATGTTCAGTTCCGTGCAAGTGGATCAGTTGTAAAGTTCCCAGGATTTATGAAAGTGTACGTAGAGTCGAAAGATGATGGTGCGGAAGAAAAGGATAAGATGTTGCCACCTTTAGAAGTAGGTGAAACTGTATTTTCAAAAGATATAGAACCGAAGCAACATTACACACAGCCTCCGCCGCGTTATACAGAGGCTCGTCTAGTAAGAACACTTGAAGAGCTTGGAATTGGGAGACCGTCTACTTATGTACCGACACTTGAAACAATCCAAAAACGAGGATACGTTGCTTTAGATAATAAACGCTTCGTTCCGACTGAGCTTGGTGGAATAGTAATCGAACTTATTTTAGAGTTTTTCCCAGAAATTATTAACATTGAATTTACTGCCAATATGGAGCAAAGCCTTGATGAAGTAGAAGAAGGAAATGCAAATTGGGTGAAAATTGTTGATGATTTCTACGTAGGATTTGAACCGCGCTTAGAAAAAGCGGAAAAAGAAATGCGTGAAGTGGAAATTAAAGATGAACCAGCTGGGGAAGACTGTGAATTATGTAGTCACCCTATGGTCTTTAAGATGGGTAAATATGGGAAGTTTATGGCTTGTTCGAATTTCCCGGAATGTCGTAATACAAAACCGATTGTAAAAGAAATCGGTGTTACTTGTCCGAAGTGTGATAAAGGGCAAATTATTGAACGCCGTAGTAATAAAAAGAAACGCCTTTTCTATGGATGCGGTACGTATCCAGAATGTGACTTTGTATCTTGGGATAAGCCGATTGGTCGTAAATGTCCGAAGTGTGAAGGTATGCTCGTAGAGAAAAAGTTGAAAAAAGGCGTGCAAGTACAATGTGTTTCGTGTGATTATGAAGAAGAACAACAAATGTGAGCGTAACTGCTCACATTTTTTTCGGGAAGAAAAGGAAAGGTGATATATATATGACAACACAAGTAGTAAACGTCATTGGCGCAGGTCTTGCAGGAAGCGAAGCAGCTTACCAAATTGCAAAACGTGGTGTCCAAGTAAAATTATATGAAATGAGACCAGTAAGGCAAACACCAGCTCATCATACAGATAAATTTGCTGAATTAGTATGTAGTAACTCACTTCGCGCAAACACATTAACAAATGCTGTCGGTGTTATTAAAGAAGAAATGCGCCTAATGGATTCTGTCATTATTCGTGCAGCTGATGAGTGCTCTGTACCAGCAGGAGGTGCTTTAGCTGTAGATCGTCATGAATTCGCGGCGAAAGTGACTGAATATGTGAAAAATCATCCGAACGTAACTGTAATGAATGAGGAAATCACTGAAATTCCAGAGGGGCCAACTGTTATTGCGACAGGTCCACTTACGTCTCCGGATCTTTCTGCACAATTAAAAAAACTAACAGGTGAAGATTATTTTTATTTCTATGATGCTGCAGCACCAATCGTTGAGAAAGACAGCATTGACATGAATAAAGTATATTTAAAATCTCGTTATGATAAAGGTGAAGCGGCATATTTAAACTGTCCAATGACAGAAGAAGAGTTTGATCGCTTTTATGAGGCTTTAATTGCTGCTGAGACAGTGCCTTTAAAAGAATTTGAAAAAGAAATTTTCTTTGAAGGTTGTATGCCAGTAGAAGTTATGGCAAGTAGAGGAAGACAGACGTTAGTATTTGGACCGATGAAGCCTGTTGGGTTAGAAGATCCGAAAACAGGGAAAACACCGTATGCGGTTGTTCAGTTACGTCAAGATGATGCAGCAGGAACATTATACAATATTGTAGGCTTCCAAACACATTTAAAGTGGGGACCACAAAAAGAAGTGTTACAGCTAATTCCAGGACTAGAAAACGCAGAGATTGTACGTTATGGTGTAATGCATCGTAATACGTTTATTAATTCGCCTAATCTGCTTCGTCCAACATATCAATATAAACAACGTGATGATTTATTCTTCGCTGGTCAAATGACTGGGGTAGAGGGTTATGTTGAATCAGCAGCATCAGGATTATTAGCGGGTATTAACGCTGCTAGACTTGTACAAGGTGAAGAGCCAGTTGTATTACCACCTGTAACTGCAATGGGAAGTATGGCAAATTATATTACTGCGACAAATGCGAAAAACTTCCAGCCAATGAATGCAAACTTCGGTTTATTTACACCGTTAGAGAAGAAAATTAAAAAGAAACAAGAGCGAAATGAAGCATATGCTACACGCGCTTTGGAAACAATTCAAAATTTTGTAAATATTTAATTAAATTTCTTGCAAAGGCTACTAAGTTGTGATACGATTTAGTAGCCTTTATTGAGGTGAGTTATATGGATGTGAATGTGAAGAAATTGTTACAATTATTCGTTGGATATTTACAAATTGAAAGAAATTATTCAAAATATACAATTGCAAGTTATCAAAATGATTTAGAACATTTTGTGCAATTTATGGAGCGAGAAGGCATATCCTCTTTTTTAGATGTTACATACGCGGATGTTCGTTTATACTTGACGACGTTGCACGATCAGAAGTTAGCCCGTAAATCTGTCGCAAGGAAAGTATCAAGCTTACGAAGTTTATATCGTTTTTTGATGCGTGAAGGTTATCAAAAAGATAATCCGTTTGCACTTGCGTCACTTCCCAAGAAAGAATTGTCAATCCCAAAGTTTTTATATGCTGAAGAGTTAGAGGAATTGTTTGAAGTTTCTGATACAGGGGCGCCATTAGGTCAAAGAAATCAAGCTTTATTAGAGTTGATGTATGCAACTGGGATTCGTGTAAGCGAATGCGTTAATTTGCAACTTACCGACATTGACTTTGCAGTGGGAACAATTTTAGTGATGGGAAAAGGGAAAAAACAAAGATATATTCCGTTCGGAAGCTATGCACAAGATGCTTTAATTACTTATATAGAGAACGGGAGAAAACAGTTAGCTCAAAAGACTGAAGAACAATCTCATATGGTATTTTTAAATGCGAAAGGTAAGCCGTTAACTGATCAGGGTGTACGTTATGTTTTGAACGAACTCATTAAGAAAGCTTCACTTACAATGCGGATAAGTCCCCATATGTTAAGGCATACATTTGCTACACATATGTTGGATGAAGGAGCGGATTTACGTACTGTGCAGGAGCTATTAGGTCATGAGAATTTGTCAACGACACAAATTTATACGCATGTCTCTAAAGAAAGATTGCGTTCTGTGTACATGAAGCATCACCCGCGGGCATAAATTGCTTTTAAAGCCATAAAAACATATAAAGGAGTTTTTTCTATGGGAAATTTCCACGCTACAACGATATTTGCAGTTCATCATAATGGAGAATGTGCAATGGCTGGAGATGGTCAGGTAACGATGGGGAATGCTGTTGTAATGAAACATACAGCTCGCAAAGTTCGCAAACTTTTCCAAGGGAAAGTTTTAGCTGGTTTTGCAGGATCAGTTGCTGATGCATTTACTCTTTTTGAAATGTTTGAAGGGAAATTAGAAGAGTATAATGGCAACTTGCAGCGCGCTGCAGTTGAGATGGCGAAACAATGGCGTGGTGATAAAATGCTACGTCAGCTAGAAGCAATGCTCATTGTCATGGATAAAACAACGATGCTCCTTGTTTCAGGTACAGGAGAAGTGATTGAACCAGATGATGGTATTTTAGCAATTGGTTCAGGCGGACATTATGCACTTGCTGCTGGTCGTGCTTTAAAGCAACATGCAAGTGAACATTTAACAGCGAAACAAATTGCGAAGGCCAGTTTAGAAATTGCAGGCGATATTTGTGTTTATACGAACCATAATATAATTGTTGAAGAATTGTAGAATCGTAAGGGAGGCATTTTATATGCATTTACATTTTACTCCGCGTCAAATTGTGGAAAAATTAGATCAATACATCATCGGTCAAAAAGATGCAAAGAAAGCGGTTGCTGTAGCTCTACGAAATCGATACCGTCGCAGTAAATTAGTTGAAAATTTACGTGATGAAATTGCACCTAAAAATATTTTAATGATTGGACCGACAGGTGTTGGTAAAACAGAGGTAGCACGGCGAATGGCGAAACTCGTTGGAGCACCTTTTATTAAGGTTGAAGCGACGAAATTCACAGAAGTTGGATATGTGGGTCGAGATGTAGAGTCGATGGTCCGCGATCTTGTTGAAACGTCCGTTCGCATTGTGAAAGAGGAAATGGTAGTTAAAGTTCAAGATAAAGCAGAAGAGCAAGCGAATCAACGTCTTGTTGAAATTTTAGTGCCGAGTCCGGAGAAACAATCTGGATTTAAAAATCCATTAGAAATGCTTTTTGGTGGTAATCAAAATTCAAACCAAACATCTGATGTAGAGGAAGATGATGAAATCGAAAAGAAACGTCAAGATGTGGAAAGAAAGCTTGCGGCAGGCCTTCTTGAAGATGAAGTGATATCGATCGAAGTGACGGAACAACAGTCTTCTATGTTTGATATGTTGCAAGGAACTGGCATGGAGCAAATGGGAATGAATTTCCAAGATGCACTAGGAAGTATCATGCCGAAAAAAACGAAAAAACGTAAACTTTCTGTAAAAGAAGCAAGAAAACTCTTGACAAATGAAGAGGCACAGCGCTTAATTGATATGGATGAAGTTACACAAGAGGCTGTTTATCGTGCTGAACAGCTCGGGATTATTTTTATCGATGAAATTGACAAAATTGCTGGTAAGCAGTCGAATAGCGTAGATGTATCGCGTGAAGGTGTGCAACGTGACATTTTACCGATTGTAGAAGGATCGAATGTAGCGACAAAATACGGATCAGTAAAAACGGATTATATTTTATTTGTTGCAGCTGGAGCGTTCCATATGTCTAAACCGTCGGATTTAATTCCGGAATTGCAAGGGAGATTTCCGATTCGAGTAGAATTAACAAAATTATCGGCGGATGATTTTGTTAAAATACTAATCGAACCTGACAATGCGCTAATTAAACAGTACATGGCGTTATTAGCGACTGAAGGTATAGAAATTGAATTTTCAGACGAAGCTATTCGTAAGATTGCTGAGATTGCTTATCAAGTTAATCAGGATACAGATAATATTGGAGCGAGAAGACTTCATACTGTTATGGAGAAGCTCCTTGAAGATTTATCGTTTGAGGCATCTGAAATTACGTTAGAGAAAATAACGATAACACCTCAATATGTTGAGGAAAAATTAGCGACAATAGCTAAAAATAAAGATGTGAGCCAGTTTATTTTGTAATAGTGTCATCAGGTGACTCGCCCTAGTTTCCAAGTGATGAAAAAATATGTAAGTAACATGTAGGAGGAAATTTTGAAATGGAATTATTAGCAAAAACGAGAAAATTAAATGCGTTATTACAGAGCGCAGCAGGAAAGCCTGTAAACTTTAGAGAGATGTCTGACACAATGTGTGAAGTAATTGAAGCAAACGTGTTCGTTGTAAGTCGTCGCGGTAAATTATTAGGATATGCGATTCACCAACAAATCGAGAACGAACGTATGAAACACATGCTTGCAGAGCGTCAATTCCCAGAAGAGTATACGCAAAGCTTATTCAATGTTACAGAAACATCTTCAAATTTAGGTGTGGATAGTGACTACACAGCATTCCCAGTAGAAAATAGAGAATTATTCGGTCAAGGTTTAACTACAATCGTACCAATCGTTGGTGGCGGTGAGCGTCTAGGTACACTAGTATTAGCTCGTCTTGGTCAAGAGTTCTTAGACGATGATTTAATTCTTGCTGAATACAGCTCAACTGTTGTAGGTATGGAAATCTTACGTGAAAAAGCAGAAGAAATCGAAGAGGAAGCACGTAGTAAAGCTGTTGTTCAAATGGCGATTAGCTCATTATCTTACAGTGAGTTAGAAGCAATCGAGCATATCTTCGAAGAATTAAACGGAACAGAAGGTTTACTTGTTGCAAGTAAAATTGCTGATCGCGTAGGAATTACTCGTTCTGTAATCGTAAATGCACTACGTAAATTAGAAAGTGCTGGTGTTATTGAGTCTCGCTCTTTAGGTATGAAAGGAACATACATTAAAGTGCTAAACGACAAGTTTCTACAGGAACTTGCTAAATTAAAAACAAACTAATTTATAAAAAAACTCTCCTCGGTTGAGGAGAGTTTTTTGTTTTTTTTAAGAGAATGATTTTGCTTACGTAAGGCGTCATGACAACGTTCATTAGAAAACTATTAATTAACCTTCAATTCCTTGCTTAAAGGAATTGAAGGTTGGTAATACTAGAATTTGAGCGTGAAAAAAAGAAAGTTTTACATTGTTCGCATTTTCGACTTGATTGTAATATTTCAGTATGATATAGTAAGCAGTGGTGTCAGTACAAAGTACACACGTTTACTGATTTAAGTGTTGGTGCTACGTTCGTAGTTTCGCTTAGAGATGAAGTAAACGGAGGATATCAAAAAACCATTTAGGAGGAACTAAATTATGTCAGTAATTTCTATGAAGCAATTGCTTGAAGCTGGTGTTCATTTCGGACATCAAACTCGTCGTTGGAACCCAAAAATGAAGCGTTACATTTTCACAGAGCGTAACGGTATCTACATCATCGACTTACAAAAAACTGTGAAAAAAGTTGAGGAAGCTTACAGAACGATGCGTGACATCGCTGCTGAAGGCGGAGACATCTTATTCGTAGGTACTAAAAAGCAAGCACAAGAAGCTATTAAAGAAGAAGCAACTCGTGCTGGTATGTACTTCGTTAACCAACGTTGGTTAGGTGGAACTTTAACAAACTTCCAAACAATCCAAAAGCGTATCAAGCGTCTTAAAGATATCGAAAGAATGCAAGAAGATGGTACTTTCGAAGTACTTCCTAAGAAAGAAGTTGTTCAACTTAAAAAAGAGTTAGAGCGTCTTGAGAAATTCTTAGGCGGTATTAAAGATATGAAAGGTCTTCCAAGTGCATTATTCGTAGTAGACCCTCGTAAAGAGCGTATTGCAGTTGCTGAAGCACGCAAATTACACATTCCAATCATCGGTATCGTTGATACAAACTGTGATCCAGACGAAATCGATCACGTTATCCCAGCAAACGATGATGCAATTCGTGCTGTAAAACTTCTTACATCTAAAATGGCAGACGCGATCCTTGAAGCAAAACAAGGTGAAGAAACTGTTACTGCGTAACAAATTTGGAAAGGTGATAAGGGGTTCGGCCTTTTATCACCTTTTTTAAGGTATAAATACATATTTTAGGAGGATGAAAAACATGGCAATCACTGCACAAATGGTAAAAGAACTTCGTGAAAAAACTGGCGCAGGTATGATGGACTGCAAAAAAGCTTTAACAGAAACTAACGGCGACATGGAGAAAGCAATTGACTTCTTACGTGAAAAAGGTATTGCGAAAGCTGCTAAAAAAGCAGACCGCATCGCTGCTGAAGGTTTAACTTTCATCGAAACAAACGGTAACGAAGGTTTAATCTTAGAATTAAACTCTGAAACTGATTTCGTTGCGAAAAACGAAGGTTTCCAAGCATTAATTAAAGAACTAGCTGCTCACTTATTAGCTAACAAACCTGCTAACGTTGAAGAAGCTATGGCTCAAACAATTGAAGGCGGCAAAACAGTAGAAGAGCACATCAATGAAGCAATCGCTAAAATTGGTGAAAAACTTACACTTCGTCGTTTCGAAATCGTATCAAAAACTGATGCAGATGCATTCGGCGCTTACCTACACATGGGTGGACGTATTGGTGTATTAACAGTTCTTGAAGGTTCTACTGATGAAGCAGCTGCTAAAGATGTAGCAATGCACATTGCAGCAGTTAACCCTAAATACATCGACCGCGATGCTGTAACAGCTGAAGAAGTTGAGCATGAGCGTCAAGTATTAACACAACAAGCTTTAAACGAAGGCAAGCCTGAAAAAATCGTTGCGAAAATGGTAGAAGGCCGTCTTGGCAAATTCTTTGAAGAGATTTGCTTACTTGACCAAACATTCGTTAAGAATCCTGACATGAAAGTTCGTCAATTCGTTGAGTCTAAAGGCGGAACATTAAAAGGATTCGTTCGCTACGCTGTTGGTGAAGGTATCGAAAAACGCGAAGACAACTTTGCTGAAGAAGTAATGAACCAAGTAAAAGGTAACAACTAATACAGATTAGGGAACACATTGTGTTCCCTTTTTTAAAATAAAGATGTAAGCAATTGGAGGTTCATTATGAGTAAACCGAAATATAATCGTGTCGTTTTAAAGCTGAGCGGAGAAGCTTTAGCTGGCGAGCAAGGATTTGGAATTAACCCAGCTGTTATTAAGTCAGTTGCGGAACAAGTGAAAGAAATTGCAGAACTTGATGTAGAGGTTGCTGTTGTTGTTGGTGGCGGTAACATTTGGCGTGGGAAAATTGGAAGCGAAATGGGTATGGATCGTGCAGGAGCAGATTACATGGGCATGTTGGCAACAGTTATGAATTCATTAGCTCTTCAAGATAGCTTAGAGAATATTGGAATTCAAACTCGCGTACAAACTTCAATTGAGATGCGTCAAGTGGCAGAGCCTTACATTCGTCGTAAAGCAATTCGTCACTTAGAGAAAAAACGTGTTGTTATCTTTGCTGCAGGTACTGGTAACCCATACTTCTCTACAGATACAACAGCAGCATTACGTGCAGCTGAAATCGAAGCGGACGTTATTTTAATGGCGAAAAATAATGTGGATGGCGTATATAGTGCAGATCCATCTATTGACCCAACAGCTACGAAATACGAAACACTTACTTACTTAGATGTATTAAAAGCAGGTTTAGGTGTAATGGATTCTACAGCTTCTTCTTTATGTATGGATAATGATATTCCATTAATTGTATTCTCGGTTATGGAAAAAGGTAACATTAAACGTGCCGTTTTAGGCGAAAATATTGGAACAGTTGTAAGGGGGAAATAAATTATGGGACAACAAGTATTGAAGTCTTCAAATGAAAAAATGGAAAAAGCAGTTGCTGCTTATTCTCGTGAATTAGCAACAGTTCGCGCTGGTCGTGCAAGCTCGTCTGTATTAGATAAGGTACAAGTTGATTACTATGGTGCACCAACACCAGTTGTGCAATTAGCGAACATTACAGTTCCAGAAGCACGTTTGCTTGTAATTCAACCTTATGATAAAACTTCTATCGGTGATATTGAAAAAGCAATTTTAAAAGCAGATTTAGGCTTAAACCCTTCTAATGATGGAACTGTAATTCGTATTGCATTCCCTGCATTAACAGAAGAGCGTCGTCGTGATCTTGTAAAAGTTGTGAAAAAATATGCTGAGGAAGCAAAAGTTGCTGTTCGTAACGTACGTCGTGACAGTAATGATGACCTTAAGAAGCTTGAAAAAGCTGGCGACATTACAGAAGATGATTTAAGAGGATATACTGAAGATATCCAAAAAGAAACAGATAAATATATTGCAAAAGTTGACGAAATCGCAAAAAACAAAGAAAAAGAAATTATGGAAGTGTAATAGCGATAATTTCGCAAATATGACCCTCTTCTTAAGGGGGTCTTTTTACACTTTTAGGCATACGTCTGCTTGTTGGAGGGTATGAATGATGTTTAAAAAGTTTCCTTTTTTTAAAAGTAAAAAGGTCACATCGTTTGATCATCTCATTGAAAAAGTGAAAAAAGGATATATCCCAGAACATATTGCTATTATTATGGATGGTAATGGAAGATGGGCAAAGAGAAGAGCCATGCCTCGCATTGCTGGTCATCATGAAGGTATGCAAGTTGTGAAGAAAATCACAAAATTTGCAAGTAAGCTTGATGTGAAAGTATTAACTCTTTATGCTTTTTCGACTGAGAACTGGAAAAGACCGAAAAAAGAAGTTGATTATTTGATGAAGCTTCCAGAAGAATTTTTAGGTGCATTTTTACCAGAGTTGATTGAAGAAAACGTACAAGTCCGAGTAATAGGGCAAAAAGATCGTCTTCCTACGCATACGCGCAGAGCGATGGAAAAAGCCATGGAAGATACGAAAGAGAATACGGGATTAATTCTTAATTTCGCGTTAAACTATGGAAGTCGAGATGAAATCGTTTCTGCTGTGCAACATATGATGAAAGATAGTGAGGAAGGAAAAATTCGTTCGGAAGAAATAAGTGAAGAAATGATTTCTTCTTACTTAATGACGAGTTCTTTACCTGATCCAGAGTTGTTAATCCGTACAAGCGGAGAGCTACGTATTAGTAATTTCATGTTATGGCAAATTGCTTATTCGGAATTTTGGTTTACAGATGTGTATTGGCCAGATTTTACCGAGGAACATTTGCTAAATGCGATTACAGACTTTCAACATAGAGGGCGCAGATTCGGAGGCGTGTAGAAAGAGAGGGTTTGGTAGTGAAACAGAGAATTATTACTGGAGTGATTGCTGCCGCGCTATTCATTCCCATCGTAATTTACGGTGGCGTGCCTTTTACAGTTTTAGTGTATGCACTTGCTTCTATAGGTTTATATGAATTAATTCGTATGAACAAGCTTACGCTTATTTCGGTACCAACAGTTTTAGCTGCAGTATTATTGTGGATTATTTTAGTTCCGAGTAGTGCATCAGAACTGTTTACGTGGATTGGATTAGGTAAATTAGAAATCACATTTGTGATTGTTTTATTACTTTTATCATATACAGTCCTTTCTAAGAATACATTTACTTTTGACAATGCTTCATTTTTACTTATGGCAACGACATATGTTGGAATGGGATTCTTATATTTAAATGAAACGAGAATATTAGGAATCAAATATGTGTTCTGTGCACTATTTGTCATATGGGCAACTGATTCAGGTGCCTATTTCATAGGAAAAGCATTTGGAAAAAGAAAATTGTGGCCAGAAATTAGTCCGAATAAAACGATTGAAGGTTCATTAGGCGGTATTGTTTGTGGAATTGTTGTTGCACTTGTTTATAACATGTTCTTCCCAGTAGAAGCGAATGTAGGAATTTTAATCGTTCTGACGATTATCATTTCTATTTTTGGACAAATTGGTGATTTAGTGCAATCTGCCTTTAAACGCCATTATGGTGTAAAGGATTCCGGTACAATCTTACCTGGACATGGTGGTATTTTAGATCGAACAGATAGTTGGTTATTTGTATTACCAATTCTATACTTCTTATTACAATACAATTAATAAATGAACGAGGGGTTGGAGTCATGAAAAACATTAGTTTACTAGGTGCAAGCGGATCAATCGGTACACAAACATTAGATGTGTTACGCTCGCACCCAGACCAATTCCGTCTCGTTGCTTTTTCTGTAGGGAAAAATGTTGATTATGCAGTAAAGGTAATTCAAGAATTTTCTCCGCAAATTGTCTCTGTGCAAAGAGAGGAAGATGTTTTAAAATTACAAGCTGTTTCTGGGAATACAAAAGTCGTATATGGTAGCGAAGGCTTATTAGAAGTAGCGCTACATCCCGATACAGAAATTGTAGTGAATGCTGTTGTAGGTAGCGTAGGGTTATTACCGACACTCCGTGCAATTGAGGCGAAAAAAACAATTGGAATTGCAAACAAAGAAACGTTAGTAACTGCAGGGCATCTTGTAATGGAAGCAGCACGAAAACATAATGTATCGTTACTTCCAGTAGACAGTGAACATTCAGCTATTTTTCAATGCTTGAATGGTGAAAATGAAAAAAGAATCTCTCGCTTAATTATAACTGCTTCAGGCGGAAGTTTTCGTGATAAAACGAGAGATGAATTGCATCAAGTGACCGTAGAAGATGCACTTCGTCATCCAAACTGGTCAATGGGTTCGAAAATTACAATTGATTCTGCTACAATGATGAATAAGGGGCTAGAAGTAATTGAAGCACACTGGCTTTTTGGTATCCCTTATGAGCAAATCGATGTTGTTCTACATAAAGAAAGTATTATTCATTCTATGGTTGAATTTGAAGATCGTAGTGTAATGGCACAGCTTGGCTCCCCTGATATGCGAGTACCGATTCAATACGCGCTTACATATCCTGATAGATTACCTCTTTCAGACACGAAACAGTTAAATTTATGGGAAATGGGAACATTGCATTTTGAGAAAATGAATCAAGAGCGTTTCCGTTGTCTACGTTTTGCGTATGAAGCTGGAAAGACAGGTGGAAGTATGCCGGCTGTAATGAATGCGGCAAATGAAGTAGCTGTTGAAGCTTTTTTACAAAAGAGAATTGGTTTCTTAACAGTGGAAGACCTCATTGAAAAAGCAATGCACCATCACACTGTCATTGCACGTCCGAGCTTAGAGGAAATTCAGGAAATTGACGCAGCCACAAGACGGTTTGTGATGGAACAAATTTAGCAAAGGTGGTTATGGAATTGAATACAGCGATTGCCTTTATATTAATTTTCGGTGCACTCGTATTTTTCCATGAGCTAGGGCATCTATATTTCGCAAAAAGAGCAGGTATTTTGTGCCGCGAGTTTGCGATTGGTTTTGGTCCGAAAATATTCTCATTTGAAAAGAATGAAACGGTGTATACGATTCGATTACTGCCCCTTGGTGGCTATGTAAGAATGGCTGGCGAGGATGCGGACACAGTTGAGTTAAAACCTGGAAAAAAGGTTGGGCTTGTATTAAATGAAAAAGACGAAGTTGTTAAATTAGTTTTTGACGGACATGAAAAATATCCAAATGTTCGTGTCATTGAAGTCGAACAAGCTGATTTAGAGCATAATCTTACAATTTCGGGTTATGAAGAGTACGAGGAAGAGCTGCAAACATTCCGAGTGAATGAAAAAGCTCGTATCATTTCTGCGGGAGAAGAAATTCAAATCGCTCCGTACAATAGACAATTTGGCTCTAAAAAATTGGGCCAACGCGCTCTAACAATCTTTGCAGGTCCTGCAATGAACTTTATTCTAGCATTTGTTATTTTTGTGATTCTTGGATTTGTACAAGGAGTTCCTGTTGACAAACCGATGGTTGGAAAAGTAATGGGGAATAGTGCTGCAGAACAAGCTGGATTAAAAGAAAACGATACAATTCAAGCAATCAATGGTAAGAACACTAGTACATGGAAAGATGTTGTAACGATTGTACGTGAAAATCCAAATAAAGAGATTACGTTACATGTAAAGCGTGATAGTGAGCAATTTAATGTGAAAGTAACACCAACGCTTGATAAAGAAGGAAAAGACGAAGTTGGTAGAATTGGTGTTTATTCTCCTGTAGAGAAAACAGTGATGGGTTCTATTAAATCAGGATTTGAACAAACATACGAATGGACGAAACTAATTTTTGATTCTCTTGTGAAATTAGTAACGGGTCAATTTTCTATTAATGAGTTGTCAGGTCCAGTAGGAATTTATAATCTAACAGATCAAGTTGTAGATTATGGATTTACGCGTGTACTAAGTTTAGCGGCAGTTTTAAGTATTAACCTTGGTTTATTTAATTTATTACCAGTCCCAGCTTTAGACGGTGGACGTTTGTTCTTCTTCTTAATTGAAGCGTTACGAGGAAAACCAATTGATCGTCAAAAAGAAGGAATGGTTCACTTTATTGGGTTTGCATTATTAATGTTGCTTATGTTAGTTGTAACATGGAATGACATCCGTAAGTTTTTCTTGTAAAATAAGAAGAAGTTTATAATGAAATAGAGCTCGTAGAATAAAATCCCTCACCTAACTCGAGGTGAGGGATTTTATTGCGTGTAAGAGTAAAATGAAGAGGTGCGAATAAATGAAACAAAGTATGGTATTCAGTCCTACATTACGTGAAGTTCCAGCAGATGCTGAAATTAAGAGTCATCAATTATTACTTCGCGCAGGGTTTATGCGTCAAAATGCTTCTGGTATTTATAGTTTTCTACCATTTGGTTTAAAAGTGTTACACAAAGTAGAACGTATTGTTCGTGAAGAAATGGAGCGCGCAGGGGCAGTAGAACTATTAATGCCAGCTATGCAAGCTTCTGAATTATGGCAAGAATCAGGCCGTTGGTATTCTTACGGATCAGAATTAATGCGTATGAAAGATCGTAATGCACGCGAGTTTGCGCTAGGGGCAACTCATGAGGAAGTAATTACAGATCTTGTACGTGATGAAATTAAATCATACAAAAAACTACCATTAACATTATATCAAATTCAAACAAAATTCCGTGATGAGCAAAGACCACGTTTCGGTTTATTACGCGGAAGAGAATTTTTAATGAAAGATGCGTATTCTTTCCATGCAACACAAGAAAGTTTGGATGAAGTATATAGCGGTTTATACAAAGCGTATTCTAATATCTTTGCTCGTTGTGGTTTGAATTTCCGTGCAGTTATCGCTGATTCTGGAGCAATGGGTGGAAAAGATACACACGAATTTATGGTGTTATCTGATGTAGGTGAAGATACAATTGCGTATTCTGATACATCTGATTATGCGGCAAATATTGAAATGGCTCCTGTTGTTGCTACGTATACGAAGAGTGATGAAGCCGAAAAAGCACTTGAAAAAGTAGCAACTCCAGATCAAAAAGCTATTGAAGAAGTATCTGCATTCTTAAATGTTGCAGCGGAAAAATGCATTAAATCTATGGTGTTTAAAGTAGATGAGAAATTAGTAGTAGTACTTGTTCGTGGCGATCATGAAGTCAATGATGTAAAAGTGAAGAATGTATACGGAGCTTCAGTCGTTGAGCTTGCTTCACATGAAGAAATAAAAGAGTTATTAAACTGTGAAGTGGGTTCTTTAGGACCGATTGGTGTTACAGGAGATATCGAAATTATCGCTGACCATGCTGTAGCATCAATTGTCAATGGATGTTCAGGAGCGAACGAAGAAGGATTCCATTATGTAAATGTAAATCCAGAACGTGACTTTAAAGTAAGTCAATATACAGATTTACGCTTCATCCAAGAAGGAGACCAATCTCCAGATGGAAATGGAACAATTCTTTTCGCACGTGGAATTGAAGTTGGTCATGTATTCAAATTAGGAACTCGTTATAGTGAAGCAATGAACGCAACGTTCCTAGATGAAAACGGAAAAACAAAACCACTTATTATGGGTTGTTACGGTATCGGTGTATCTCGTACAGTGGCAGCAATTGCAGAGCAGTTTAATGATGAGAACGGTTTAGTTTGGCCAAAAGCTGTTGCACCGTTCCATGTGCATGTAATTCCAGTAAATATGAAATCTGATGCACAACGTGAAATGGGTGAAAATATCTACAACTCATTACAAGAGCAAGGATACGAAGTATTACTAGATGATCGTGCAGAACGTGCAGGTGTTAAATTTGCAGATGCAGATTTATTCGGTCTTCCAGTTCGTGTTACAGTTGGTAAAAAAGCAGATGAAGGTATTGTAGAAGTGAAAGTACGTGCTACAGGCGAGTCTGAAGAAGTGAAAGTAGAAGAACTTCAAACATATATTGCTAATATTTTAAAATAAGAAGAGGTACCTCGTAATGAGGTACCTTCTCTTTCTTTGTAAACGTATTTTGTAAAAGAAGAAGGGAGAAATCTTTCTTTGTAGTACGTTTCAATTTATAATAGCAAATGGAAGGAGAGTGCTTATGTCATTAACAAATGAACAACAAGAGCGATTTCAAATTTTGCTCCAACAGTTGCAAATACCAGAAGACCTTATAAATCAATATTTACATGGCGGTGGTATTGAAAAGCTAGTTATTGATAAAGCGAATAAAAGTTGGCATTTTGACTTACAAGTGCCACGTATTTTGCCGACAGAATTATATGAGTTGCTAGAAACAAAGCTTAAGCAATCATTTTCTCATATTGCAAGAACAACATTTGCATTAGAAACAGAGAATAAACAATTTACAGAAGAAGAAGTGAAGGCATATTGGCCGCTTTGTACAGAACGAATTACATTTTCACCTATGTTCGCGTACTTAAAGAAGCAACTTCCGCAGGTCAATGGCGTGAAGTTGCTAGTAAATGTGAATAATGAGCTGGAATCTACTGCTTTAAAGAAAAACGTTGCGAAACCAGTAGGTGATCAATACGAAGCTTTTGGATTCCCACGTTTTCAGTTAGACACACATATAAAGCAAAATGCAGAAGAAATGCAAAAGTTTCGTGAGCAAACACAGGAAGAAGATCGTCAACGAGTTATACAGGCTATGGAAGAGATGGCTAAAAAGCAAGCTGAAGAAAGTGATGTTGTTCATGAAGGACCAGTTGTGCTTGGTTATCTTATTAAGCCAGATGAAGAGATTACGCCGCTGCGTGAAATTCAAGATGAAGAAAGAAGAAAAACCGTTCAAGGGTATGTTTTCCATGTAGAGACGAAAGAACTTCGTAGTGGACGTACGTTATTAACTTTAAAGATAACGGACTATACGAACTCTATTATGATTAAGATGTTCTCACGTGATAAAGAAGACATCCCGATGTTACAATCCTTGAAAAAAGGAACGTGGGTAAAAGCGCGTGGTTCAGTTCAAAATGATACATTCGTACGTGATTTAGTTATGATCGCAAATGATATAAATGAAATAACGGGGCCTTCTCGTAAAGATAAAGCAAAAGAAGGGGAAAAAAGAGTAGAACTTCATCTTCATACTCCAATGAGTCAAATGGATGCTGTTACTTCTGTTTCTAAGCTCGTTGCCCAAGCAGGAAAATGGGGGCATGAGGCTATTGCAGTTACAGACCATGCTGTTGCACAGTCATTCCCAGAAGCATATTCTGCTGGTAAAAAGGCTGGAGTTAAAGTTCTATATGGTGTAGAAGCGAATTTAGTTAATGATGGTGTGCCAATAGCGTATAACGAAGCACATCGTCTACTTGCAGAAGAAACATATGTTGTCTTTGACGTTGAGACAACAGGGCTATCTGCTGTATATGATACAGTCATTGAGTTAGCTGCTGTAAAGATAAAAGGTGGCGAAATTATTGATCGCTTTGAATCTTTCGCAAATCCTCATCAACCATTATCGGCAACGATTATTGAACTAACAGGTATTACAGATGATATGTTAACTGATGCACCAGAAGTGGACGAAGTGCTTAAAAAGTTTGAGGAATGGATGGGTGACCATACGCTTGTTGCTCATAACGCAAGCTTCGATATGGGCTTTATTAACGTAGGCTTTAAAAAGGCTGGGATAGAAAAAACGAAAAATCCAGTTATTGATACGTTAGAACTTGCACGGTTCTTATTCCCAGAAATGAAAAATCATCGATTAAATACGATGTGTAAAAAGCTTGATATTGAATTAACGCAACATCACCGTGCGATTTATGATACAGAAGCAACGGGATATTTACTTGTGAAGATGTTAAAAGATGTGATTGAAAAGGGATTTGAATATCACGATCAACTAAACGATAGTATGGGACAAGGGGATGCATATAAACGTGGGCGTCCAAGTCATATGACATTACTTGCCACATCAGATGTTGGGTTGAAAAATTTATATAAACTTGTTTCATATTCTCACTTGAATTACTTTTATCGTGTACCACGTGTACCACGATCACTATTAAAAAAATATCGTGAAGGCATTATAGTAGGAACAGCTTGTGACAAAGGTGAAGTGTTTGAAGCTATGATGCAAAAAGCGCCTGAAGAAGTAGAAGAAATTGCGCAGTTCTACGATTATATTGAGGTCATGCCTCCAGAAGTGTTACGTCATTTAGTAGAACGTGAACTTGTTCGAGATGAAGGACAGTTAAAAACAATAATTTCTAACCTAGTAAAACTAGGTGAGACGTTAGATAAGCCAGTTGTTGCTACTGGGAATGTGCATTATTTAGATCCAGAGGACGCGATATATCGGAAAATTTTAGTCAGTTCGCAGGGCGGAGCTAATCCGTTAAATCGCCATTCATTACCGCCTGTACATTTCCGTACAACAAATGAAATGCTAGATTGTTTTTCATTTTTAGGTGAAGACAAAGCAAAAGAAATTGTTGTGACAAATACACACAAGATTGCATCATTAATTGGTGATGTTCATCCAGTAAAAGATGATTTATATACACCGAAAATTGAAGGTGCCGATGATGAAACACGTGATATGAGCTATGTAATGGCACGAAGTATCTATGGAGATGAACTACCGGAAATTGTAGAAGCTCGTTTGGAAAAAGAATTGAAAAGTATTATTGGACATGGATTCGCCGTTATTTATTTAATTTCACATAAGCTTGTGAAAAAATCGTTAGTAGACGGTTATTTAGTAGGTTCGCGTGGATCGGTAGGTTCATCATTTGTTGCAACGATGATGGAAATTACAGAAGTAAACCCATTACCACCGCACTATGTATGTCCAGAGTGTAAACAATCAGAGTTCTTTAATGACGGTTCTGTAGGTTCTGGTTTTGATTTGCCAGATAAAGAATGCCCAAAATGTAATGTGCCATATGTGAAAGATGGACATGACATTCCTTTCGAAACGTTCCTTGGATTTAAAGGGGATAAGGTACCCGATATCGATTTGAATTTCTCCGGAGAATACCAACCACGCGCCCATAACTATACGAAAGTATTGTTCGGTGAAGATTATGTATACCGCGCAGGAACAATTGGTACGGTTGCGGAAAAAACCGCTTATGGGTATGTGAAAGGTTATGCTAATGATCATAACTTAACAATTCGAAATGCAGAGATTGATCGCTTAGTTGCGGGATGTACAGGTGTAAAGCGTACAACCGGACAGCATCCAGGTGGTATTATCGTTGTACCAGATTACATGGATATTTTTGACTTTTCACCAATTCAGTTTCCTGCTGATTCAATAGGTGCTGAGTGGAGAACAACGCACTTTGACTTCCACTCAATTCATGATAATTTATTGAAACTTGATATATTAGGACACGATGATCCGACTGTTATTCGTATGCTTCAAGATTTAAGTGGTATTGACCCGAAAACAATCCCAACGGATGATCCAGAAGTAATGAAGATTTTCTCTGGTCCAGAATCTTTAGGGGTAACGGAAGAACAAATTAACTGTAAAACAGGTACACTTGGTATACCAGAGTTTGGTACGAAATTCGTAAGACAAATGTTAGAAGAAACGAAACCAACGACGTTTTCAGAGCTTGTCCAAATTTCTGGACTGTCCCATGGTACAGATGTATGGTTAGGTAATGCGAATGAATTAATTTATAACGGTACGTGTACACTGAGTGAAGTTATCGGTTGTCGTGATGACATCATGGTATATTTAATTTATCAAGGCTTGGATCCATCATTAGCCTTCAAAATCATGGAGTCGGTGCGTAAAGGTAAAGGGGTACCAGAAGAATGGGAAGAGGAAATGAGAAATAACAATGTACCAGGTTGGTATATTGATTCATGTAAGAAGATTAAGTACATGTTCCCTAAAGCCCATGCGGCTGCTTACGTACTTATGGCTGTACGTATCGCATACTTTAAAGTACATTTCGCGCTTTTATTCTATGCGGCATATTTTACAGTTCGTGCAGATGACTTTGATGTAGAGGCGATGGCGAAAGGTTCAGCATCCATACGTGTAAAAATTGATGAAATTGCACAAAAAGGATTGGATGCAGCACCGAAAGAGAAGAGTTTATTAACGGTACTAGAAATGACACTTGAAATGTGTGAGCGTGGTTATTCATTCCAAAAGGTTGATTTATACCGCTCGCATGCAACTGAATTTATAATTGATGGGGATACTTTAATTCCTCCATTTAATGCAGTGCCTGGTCTTGGTACAAACGCAGCTTTCAGTATTGTTGAAGCTCGTAAAAATGGTGATTTCTTATCAAAAGAAGACTTACAGCAGCGCAGTAAGGTTTCTAAAACAATTATTGAGTATTTAGATGGTCAAGGTTGTCTAGGAGATTTACCGGATCAAAACCAATTGTCACTGTTCTAATAGGTAGGAAAAGTCTTTGCAAATCAACATTTGCTATGGTATACTGTAAATCGAGATAACCATGTCATGTATATTTTGTGAAAAAGAGAGTGGGGAAACCCACTCTTTCGTGTTACTATCTACATTTTGTTCATGTAGATAGTAAAGATATTTCTGTCGTATATACATATTTTGTTACAAGTTTTACTTCTTAAATTTGGTAATACTAAGACAGATATTCCCTGCTTAACGGCAGGGGCTTTTGTTAGCTAACGAGAAAGAATAAGATAGACCGTCTTTATGAACGGGATCTTTTCTTGTAAATGGTACATGGCGGCAGGAAGGAGGCTGTTTATGGATAAGAAAGTCACAGAAGTTGTAGAAGCATTTGCGCAGCCAATCGTTGAAGAGTTAAATCTTGAACTTGTAGATGTAGAGTATGTGCAAGAAGGACAAGACTGGTTCTTACGCGTATTCATCGATTCTGAAAAGGGAGTCGACATTGAAGAATGCGGTGCGGTAAGTGAACGTTTAAGCGAAGCTTTAGATAAAGAGGATCCAATTCCTCATCTTTACTTTTTGGATGTATCATCTCCTGGAGCGGAACGCCCATTAAAGAAAGAGAAAGACTTCCAGCAAGCGATAGGAAAACAAGTGGCAATTAAAACATATGAGCCGATTGATGGTGAGAAGATGTTTGAAGGAAAGCTACTTTCCTACGACGGTACTACAATTACACTACTATTAACAATTAAAACACGTAAAAAAGAAATCCAAATTCCAATGGATAAAGTTGCGAATGCGCGACTTGCTGTTACGTTTTAGTAAGAAGGGGGATCTTCATGAGCACTGAGTTGTTAGATGCTTTGCTCGTATTAGAGTCAGAAAAAGGTATTAGTAAAGATATTATTATTGATGCGATTGAAGCAGCATTAATCTCTGCTTATAAACGCAATTTCAACCAAGCACAAAACGTTCGTGTGAGCTTTAACCCAGAAGTGGGAACAATTCAAGTTTTAGCACGTAAGGACGTTGTGGATAATGTATTTGATCCACGTCTTGAAATCTCTGTAGAAGAGGCAAGACAAATTAATCCAAACTACCAAGATGGCGATGTACTAGAAATTGAAGTAACGCCAAAAGATTTTGGTCGTATTGCAGCGCAAACTGCAAAACAAGTTGTAACACAGCGAGTTCGTGAGGCGGAACGTGGTGTTATTTATTCAGAATTTAGTGATCGTGAAGAAGACATTATGGTTGGTATTGTACAGCGCCAAGATGCTCGTTTCATCTATGTAAGCTTAGGTAAAGTAGAAGCTTTATTACCTGTAAGTGAGCAAATGCCAAATGAGCAATATAAACCACATGATCGTATTCGCGTATTTATTACAAAAGTAGAAAAGACAACAAAAGGACCACAAATTTACGTATCACGTACACATCCTGGTCTTTTAAAACGTTTATTCGAAATGGAAGTTCCAGAAATTTATGATGGAACTGTAGAAATTCGCTCTGTAGCACGTGAAGCAGGCGACCGTTCTAAAATTTCTGTATATGCAGAGAATATCGATGTTGATCCAGTAGGTTCTTGTGTAGGACCGAAAGGACAACGTGTACAACGCGTTGTAGATGAACTAAAAGGTGAAAAGATTGACATCGTTCGCTGGTCGAATGACCCAGTTGAATATGTTGCAAATGCTTTAAGTCCATCACAGGTTGTTAAAGTACTTGTAGATGAAGCAGAGAAAGCAACAACTGTTGTTGTTCCAGATCACCAGCTTTCATTAGCGATTGGTAAGCGTGGACAAAATGCGCGTCTTGCAGCTAAATTAACAGGCTGGAAAATTGATATTAAAAGTGAGTCTGATGCGAAACAACTTGGTATTGTGACAGAAGAAGATAACGTAATCGCATTCGGATTCGATTCAGCTGAAGACGAAATCGAATAGAGGTGATGAGTATGAGCAATCGAAAAGTTCCGTTACGAAAATGTATTGCGACGCAAGAGATGAAATCAAAACGAGAGCTAGTTCGCATTGTTCGTTCCAAAGAGGGCGAAGTGTCTATTGATTTATCAGGAAAAAAATCAGGACGAGGTGCATATTTATCAAAAGATAAAGAAAGCATTATTCAAGCCCAAAAGAAAAACATTTTGGAACATCATCTAAAAGCGAAAATCGACAGTTCTCTGTACGAAGAGCTTCTTGAGCTTGTTGAGAAGGAGTCGAAATAAGTGTCTGATTGGAAATCATTTTTAGGACTAGCAAACCGCGCTCGAAAAATTATTTCGGGTGAAGAACTCGTTTTAAAAGAAGTACGAAGTGGCAAAGCAAAGCTAGTATTGCTTTCTGAAGATGCGTCAGCGAACACTACAAAACGCATCATTGATAAAACCACGTACTACAACATACCAATGAGAAAAGTCGAAAATCGACAACAATTAGGGCATGCGATTGGGAGAGACGAGCGAGTCGTTGTAGCTATTTTAGATGAAGGCTTTGCGAAAAAGCTACGTAGCATGCTCGATACAAATTACCGGGGGTGAAGGTATGAGTAAAATTCGAGTACATGAATATGCAAAAAAAAATAATATCTCAAGTAAAGATCTTATGACAAAACTAAAAGAGATGAATATCGAGGTTTCGAATCATATGACAATGTTAGAAGATGAAGTAGTAAACAAATTAGATAATCAATATAACACTGGAGCGGAAAAACCTTCTGTTGCAGATGAGTTTGAAGTAGAAGAGAAAGTTGTTCGCAGTAAAAAGAACAGCAATAAGAATAAGAAAAAAGGCAAAGCAAATGAAGACAAACGTCAAGATAACTTTGCTGGAAGACAACAAACACAAATAGTGGAAACGCCAGATAAAATCACTTTCTCTGGAAGCCTTACAGTAGGTGACCTTGCTAAAAAGTTAAGCAAAGAGCCATCTGAAATTATTAAAAAGCTCTTCATGCTAGGAATTATGGCAACAATTAACCAAGACTTAGATAAAGATACAATTGAGTTAATTGCAACTGATTACGGTATTGAAGTAGAAGAAGAAGTAGTTGTAAGTGAAACTGAATTTGAAACATTCATCGATGAGCAAGATGATGAAGAAAACTTAAAAGAACGTCCAGCTGTTGTTACAATTATGGGACACGTTGACCATGGTAAAACAACATTGCTTGACTCTATCCGTAATTCAAAAGTAACTGCTGGCGAAGCTGGTGGAATTACTCAGCATATCGGTGCATACCAAGTTGATGTAAATGATAAGAAAATTACGTTCTTAGATACACCAGGTCACGCGGCATTTACAACAATGCGTGCTCGTGGTGCACAAGTAACAGATATTACAATTCTTGTTGTTGCAGCTGATGACGGTGTCATGCCACAAACAGTTGAAGCGATTAGCCATGCGAAAGCAGCTGGAGTACCAATTATTGTTGCTGTGAATAAAATGGATAAACCAGCGGCAAATCCTGATCGTGTAATGCAAGAATTAACAGAATATGAATTAGTTCCAGAAGCTTGGGGCGGAGACACGATTTTCGTACCAATTTCTGCGATTCAAGGCGAGGGAATTGACAACTTACTAGAAATGATCCTTCTTGTGAGTGAAGTAGAAGAATATAAAGCAAATCCAAATCGCTATGCAGCTGGTACTGTAATTGAAGCACAGCTTGATAAAGGTAAAGGAACTATCGCGACATTACTTGTTCAAAACGGTACACTTCGAGTTGGAGATCCAATTGTTGTTGGAACATCATTCGGTCGTGTTCGTGCAATGGTAAGTGATATTGGTCGTCGTGTAAAAGTTGCTGGTCCATCAACTCCTGTTGAAATTACAGGTTTAAATGAAGTGCCACAAGCGGGAGATCGTTTCATGGCATTCGCTGATGAGAAGAAAGCTCGTCAAATCGGTGAATCACGTGCACAAGAAGCGTTAGTTGCACAACGTGGTGAGAAATCTAAATTCAGCCTAGAAGATTTATTCCAACAAATCCAAGAGGGCGATGTAAAAGAAATTAACTTAATTGTGAAAGCAGACGTACAAGGTTCTGTAGAAGCAATGGCAGCATCACTTCGTAAAATTGATGTTGAAGGCGTAAAAGTGAAAATTATTCATACAGGCGTAGGTGCGATTACAGAATCTGATGTTATTTTAGCTTCTGCATCTAATGCAATTGTAATTGGATTTAACGTACGCCCTGATGTGAATGCGAAGCGTACAGCTGAATTAGAGAAAGTTGATGTTCGTTTACACCGTATTATCTATAAAGTAATCGAAGAAATTGAATCAGCAATGCAAGGTATGCTGGATCCAGAATTCGAAGAAAAAGTAATCGGTCAAGCGGAAGTTCGTCAAACATTCAAAGTAACAAAAGTTGGAACAATCGCAGGTTGTTACGTAATAGACGGTAAAATTACACGTGATAGTGGCGTTCGTATTATCCGTGATGGCGTAGTAGTCTTCGAAGGAAAACTTGATACGTTAAAACGTTTCAAAGACGACGTAAAAGAAGTTGCACAAAACTATGAGTGTGGTATTACAATTGAGAGATATAATGATCTTAAAGAAGGGGACATCATTGAAGCATACGTTATGGAAGAAGTGAAGCGATGATTATCGCTTCACTATCATTCGAGTGTATGATTTACGATGTGCATTCTTTAAAAGAGAAACGAGCAATTTTGCAACGTGTGTTAACTCGTGTGAAACAGCGCTATAATGTAGCTGTTTCTGAAGTTGGGCATCAAGATGTATGGCAACGTACAGAAATTGCAATTGTTTCCGTATCCTCAAATCGTGTTGTCTGTGAAAAAGAAATGAATCGTGTACTTGAGTATATCGATTCATTTCCTGAAATTGAACGTACGATAACACATTTGGAATGGTATTGAATGAGGTGAAGAGTTATGAAATTACGTGCGAACCGTGTGGGCGAGCAAATGAAAAAAGAATTAGGCGACATTATCAGTCGTAAAATTAAAGACCCACGTATTGGATTTGTTACAGTAACAGATGTACAAGTAAGTGGAGATTTGCAAATTGCTAAAGTATACATTTCTGTTTTAGGTGACGAAGAACAGAAAGAAAATACATTAAAAGGTTTAGCGAAGGCAAAAGGCTTTATTCGTTCAGAAATTGGCCAACGTATTCGTCTTCGTAAAACACCAGAAATTACCTTTGAGTTTGATGAGTCTATCGGATATGGTCATCGAATTGATACACTTTTACATGAAATTAATAAAGACGGTAAACGTGAAGAATAATGGATAGACATTTGTCTATCCATTTTTTCAATGTAAAATAAGTTTTGCATAATTGCAATTACTATAAAAGAATAACGATGAGGTGAATATATGGAAGGTGTAGTATTATTACATAAGCCAAAAGGAATGACATCACATGATTGTGTGTTCAAATTAAGAAAGATATTACGTGAGAAACGAATTGGTCATACAGGGACACTGGATCCAGATGTAACAGGAGTATTACCTATTTGCGTTGGGCGTGCAACAAAAATTGCGCAATTTTTAACAAGTGAAACAAAAACATACGAAGGTGAAGTGACATTAGGGTTTTCAACAACAACAGAAGATGCTTCTGGTGAAGTTGTGGAGAAACAAGATGTAAATCGTGTCATTACACGTAAAGAAGTAGAAGAGGTACTAGCGGAACTAACAGGGACAATTGAACAAATGCCACCGATGTTCTCAGCTGTAAAAGTTAACGGAAAAAAACTATACGAATATGCAAGGGCAGGACAAGAAGTTGAACGTCCAGTTCGTACAATTACAATTCATGAATTTGTATTACTTGATGAACGTGAAGTTTTTGAAGGAGAAAACATTTCATTTCGTTTCCGTGTAACGTGTAGTAAAGGAACATATGTAAGAACACTAGCAGTAATGATTGGTGAAAAACTTGGATTTCCATCACATATGTCTCACCTTGTAAGAACAGCATCTGGTGAATTTTTACTAGAAGATTGCATATCATTTGAAGAAATTGAAGAAAACGTGCAAAATGGAACAGTAGAGTCTATTTTCATCTCAATTGATGAGGCACTAAGTAAGTTTCCAAAAATGGTTGTAGATGAAAAGCAAGCTGAAAAAATAAAGAACGGTATGTTCTTAAAGAATGAATTAGAAACAACAGCACCATTTATTACAGTATTTGATAAAAATGATCGTTGCTTAGCAATTTATGAGCATCACCCAAAACACCCTGGCATGCTAAAGCCAATGAAAGTACTTGTGAATAATCAAGAACTAAAGCTATAATGAATTATTGGAAGGATTATTACAGAAAAAGGTGAATTCAAGCGTGAAACTTATTCATTTAACTCATCCACATGAACAAAATAAAATAGAATTACCACCTACTGTAATGGCATTAGGATATTTTGATGGCATTCATTTAGGACATCAACGTGTGATTCGAACAGCGAAAAAAATAGCGGATGAAAGAGGATGTAAAAGTGCTGTCATGACGTTCCATCCACACCCATCTGTTGTATTAGGGAAAAAAGAAGCGCATGTGGAGTATATTACACCGATGCGTCTTAAAGAAGAAATCATCGCAAGTTTAGGAATTGATATCTTATATGTGGTGAAATTCGATGAGCCATTTGCTGGATTATTGCCACAACAGTTTGTCGATGAGTATATTATCGGTTTAAATGTAAAGCATGTAGTAGCAGGCTTTGATTATTCATATGGACGTTTAGGAAAAGGGAAGATGGAGACTTTACCATTTCATGCAAGAGGGGAGTTTACACAAACCGTGATCGAAAAAGTTGAATATCAAGAAGAAAAAGTAAGTTCTACTTCATTACGAAAGTTAATTCGAAACGGTGAAATGGAACAAATTCCATCTATTTTAGGGAGAGCTTACACGGTAGAAGGAACAGTTGTACACGGTGATAAGCGTGGACGTCAAATTGGTTTTCCAACTGCAAATGTAGGTTTAAGTGATGAATACCTGTTGCCATCTGTAGGTGTATATGCGGTAAGGTTGAAGGTTCATGATGAATGGCATGATGGTGTATGTAATATCGGATATAAACCAACTTTCAAAGAGAATGAGCGTCAATTATCTATTGAAGTGCATCTATTTGAATTTAATAAAGACATATACGATCAAAGTGTTACAGTGGAGTGGCACATGCGTATAAGAGAAGAAAAAAAGTTTAATGGAATTGATGAGTTAGTTACGCAAATCGCTCAAGATAAAAAGGTCGCCCAAGAATATTTTGCGAGCGTAAAGAATATACTTGCTTTTTCAAATGAAAAGTAGTATTCTATGTTATGTACTTTATGACAACCATTACTTGGCATTGCGACTCACCGATGCTTGCTAGGTAACTGGGGGTTTAATTATTAGGAGGTGAAATAGGATGGCTTTAACACAAGAGCGTAAAAATGAAATCATTGCACAATTTAGAACTCATGAGACTGATACTGGTTCTCCAGAGGTTCAAATTGCTGTCCTAACGGAGCAAATTAACACTCTAAACGAGCACTTACGTACTCACAAGAAGGATCATCATTCACGTCGTGGTCTATTAAAGATGGTTGGTAAACGTCGTAACTTACTTACTTACCTTCGTAATAGCGATATCACACGTTACCGTGAATTAATCACAAAGCTTGGCTTACGTCGATAGTCAAAGAAGCGGGAATATTCCCGCTTTTTTGTTAGGTAAAAATATATCTTCTACTCTTTATAGCTTACTTAATTTTCGGCAATACTAGAGGAAAGAATATTGTGATATACTATCCATTTACATAGAAGAATTGAATATTTTAAATTGAGAGGGGTACTTAAATGAGTCAGGAAAAGCAAGTCTTCTCGATAGATTTAGCTGGTCGTCAGCTAACAATTGAAACAAGTCAGCTTGCAAAACAAGCAAACGGAGCAGTATTAGTAAGATATGGCGACACAGCAGTTCTATCTACAGCAACTGCATCAAAAGAGCCAAAAAATGTAGATTTCTTCCCGCTTACAGTAAACTATGAAGAGCGTTTATATGCAGTCGGAAAAATCCCAGGCGGTTTTATTAAGCGCGAAGGCCGTCCAAGTGAAAAAGCAATTTTAGCAAGTCGTTTAATTGACCGTCCAATCCGTCCACTTTTCGCAGATGGTTTCCGTAATGAAGTACAAGTTGTCAGCATCGTAATGAGTGTTGATCAAGACTGTTCTTCTGAGATGGCAGCTATGCTTGGTTCTTCATTAGCATTATCTATTTCAGATATTCCATTTGAAGGTCCAATCGCAGGCGCGACAGTTGGTCGTATTAATGGCGAGTTCGTTATTAATCCAACAGTAGAACAGCAAGAACAAAGTGATATGCACCTTGTTGTAGCTGGTACGAAAGATGCAATTAACATGGTTGAAGCAGGAGCGGATCAAGTACCTGAAGAAACAATGTTAGAAGCAATTATGTTTGGACACGATGAAATTAAACGTCTAATTGCATTCCAAGAAGAGATTGTACAAGCTGTCGGTAAAGAGAAAACAGCAGTGAAACTTTATGAAGTGGATGCTGATTTGAACCAAGCTGTACGTGAAATGGCTGAGACAGATATGCATTCTGCAATTCAAGTGCACGAAAAACATGCACGTGAAGATGCAATTAGCGTAGTGAAAAAGCGTGTAATTGAGCATTACGAAGCTGAGGAAGCTGATGCTGATACATTAGGACAAGTAAGTGAGATTTTATATAAAATTGTAAAAGAAGAAGTACGTCGTCTTATTACAGTTGAAAAAATCCGCCCAGATGGTCGTAAAGGTGACGAAATTCGTCCTTTAGCATCAGAGGTTGGCATTTTATCTCGTACACATGGTTCTGGTCTATTCACACGTGGACAAACGCAAGCATTAAGTATTTGTACATTAGGTGCATTAGGCGATGTGCAAATTTTAGATGGTCTAGGTGTAGAAGAGTCAAAACGCTTTATGCACCATTATAATTTCCCTTCATTTAGTGTTGGTGAAACAAGACCAATGCGTGGACCAGGTCGTCGTGAAATTGGTCACGGTGCACTAGGAGAACGTGCTCTTGAACCTGTACTTCCATCTGAAAAGGATTTCCCATATACAGTTCGTCTTGTATCTGAAGTATTAGAATCAAATGGTTCAACTTCACAAGCGAGTATTTGCGGTAGTACATTAGCGATGATGGATGCGGGTGTACCACTTAAAGCGCCAGTTGCTGGTATTGCAATGGGTCTAGTGAAATCTGGTGAGCATTACACAATTTTAACAGATATTCAAGGAATGGAAGATCATTTAGGTGATATGGACTTTAAAGTAGCAGGTACTGCAAAAGGTGTAACTGCACTACAAATGGACATTAAAATCGATGGTTTATCTCGTGAGATTTTAGAAGAAGCATTACAACAAGCGAAAGTTGGTCGTATGCACATTCTAAATCACATGTTATCTGTTATCGCTGAACCTCGCATTGAGTTATCTGCGTATGCTCCGAAGATTATTACAATGGCAATTAACCCAGATAAAATTCGTGATGTTATTGGACCAAGTGGTAAACAGATTAATAAAATCATTGAAGAAACTGGCGTTAAAATTGACATCGAGCAAGATGGTACAGTATTCATTTCATCAATTAATCAAGAGATGAATGAAAAAGCGCAGAAAATTATCGAAGATATCGTTCGCGAAGTACAAGTAGGCGAAATCTACTTAGGAAAAGTTAAACGTGTTGAAAAATTCGGTGCGTTCGTTGAATTATTTAGCGGTAAAGATGGACTTGTTCACATCTCTGAACTTGCACTTGAGCGTGTAGGTAAGGTAGAAGACGTTGTGAAAATCGGTGATGAGATTTCAGTTAAAGTTATCGAGATTGACAAACAAGGTCGTGTAAACTTATCTAGAAAAGTATTGCTAAAAGAAGAGCAAGAAAAAGAAGCTGCTAAAGAAGAAGCGGCTAAAGAAGAAAACGCACAAGAGCAACAATAAGTGAAAGCCAGTTTAGCTGGCTTTTTTTGTTATGTAAAAAATGTGATTCATTTAGATTTTTATGTGAGTATAGGTATAGTTTTCATCATAACGCTCAAATTAACAAAGATAAGAAGAAAATGGTTTCTTTTTTATAGTTAATGGGAGGGTTTATATGAAAGCTCGTATATTAGCGTACATATTTATATTTTCTTTATATGTGGGTTTTGGCTCTTATTCCGTTTTTGCGCAGGATAACTTGCATGAAGAAATTCAAAAGCATGTAAAACAGTACGAGATTATGCCGCAAAATGCGATGATTGATAAGATTTGGAAGGCGACGCCTGGGTATAATGGAAAACAAGTGGATATAGAAGCGTCCTATAATAATATGAAGAAAATCAAGAAGTTTGATCAAAAACAACTTGAATTTAAGGAAGTATCACCGAGTGTTCACTTAGAAGATTTACCACCAGCTCCCATTTATCGAGGACATCCAAATAAAAAAATGGTGGGATTAACAATTAATGTGGCCTGGGGTAATGAGTATTTGCCACGTATATTAGAGGTATTGAAAAAACATGATGTGAAGGCGACTTTCTTTTTAGAAGGACGCTGGGTGAAAGAAAACTTACGATTTGCCAAAATGATTGTCGATGCAAATCAAGAAGTAGGAAATCATTCTTACACACACCCTGATATGAAAACGCTGTCTACAGATGAAATACGAGATCAATTACAAAAAACGAATCGAATGATAGAAGCAGCTACAAATCAGAAAGTGAGATGGTTTGCTCCGCCAAGCGGAAGCTTTCGGGATGAGGTAGTAAAAATAGCGGATGATTTCCAAATGGGGACGATTATGTGGACTGTAGATACAATTGATTGGAAGCGGCCAGAACCGGGTGTGTTATTGCAGAGAGTAATGCGAAAAATACATCCAGGTGCTATTGTGCTAATGCATCCTACTTCATCTACAACAGAAGCGCTAGATACTATGATTAAAAATTTAAAGGAACAAGGATATAAAGTGGGGAATATTACAGAATTACTAGATGAAAAACGTGTGGATTAAATACATTTGCATGACATTCATCTCTAAACTTGTTATCATTAAATAATAGCAATTATTTAGAGAAACTGGCATTAGGAGGAAAGTTTTTGATTAAAAAATATACGTGTAAAAATGGTGTAAGAATTGTTATGGAGAATATACCAACTGTACGCTCGGTTGCGATTGGTATATGGATCCACGCAGGTTCAAGAAATGAAAATGAAAAAAATAATGGGGTTTCACACTTTTTGGAACATATGTTCTTTAAAGGGACAGAAACGCGAAGTGCAAGAGAGATTGCAGAATCATTTGATAGCATTGGTGGACAAGTAAATGCTTTTACTTCAAAAGAATATACATGTTACTACGCGAAAGTGCTAGATGAGCATGCTAAATACGCGTTAGATGTTTTAGCAGATATGTTCTTTAATTCAACATTTGATGAGGAAGAACTGAAAAAAGAGAAGAATGTTGTATGTGAAGAAATAAAAATGTACGAAGATGCGCCAGATGATATTGTGCATGATATGTTAACGAAAGCAACATATGAAACGCATCCGCTTGGATATCCTATTTTAGGAACAGAAGAAACGCTTGAAACATTTACAGGTGATACGTTACGTCAATATATGAAAGATCATTACACACCTGAAAATGTTGTTGTATCAATTGCAGGAAATATTGATGAAGCATTTTTACAAACTGTAGAGCAATATTTTGGTAATTACGAAGGAACAACAAATCGTGAACAAGTACATAGCCCAATCTTCCATTTCAATAAAGTAGCACGTAAGAAAGAAACAGAACAAGCTCATTTATGTTTAGGATATAAAGGCTTGCAAATGGGACACGAAGATATTTATAACTTAATTGTATTAAATAATGTTTTAGGCGGTAGTATGAGTAGCCGTTTATTCCAAGAAGTACGTGAGCAACGTGGATTGGCGTACTCAGTATTTTCTTATCACTCTTCTTATGAAGATACAGGAATGTTAACACTTTACGGTGGAACAGGTAGCAAACAGTTAGATACACTGTATGAAACAATGCAAGAAACGTTAAATACGTTGAAAAATACAGGTATTACAGAAAAAGAGCTTGTTAACAGTAAAGAACAATTAAAAGGAAACTTGATGTTAAGTTTAGAAAGTACGAATAGTCGTATGAGCCGTAATGGTAAAAACGAATTGCTTCTTCGTAAACATCGTTCTCTTGATGAGATTATTGAAAGTGTAAACACTGTAACAAAGCAAAATGTAGACGAGTTAATTCGCAATATGTTTACCGATGAATTCTCTGCGGCACTTATTAGTCCAGATGGAAAACTGCCAAAAGGAATGAAACTTTAATCGATTGTGTAATTCATTCGCTTTCGGAAATAACCGTATCTCTTTTATATGAGATACGGTTATTTTTTTTATACATGCAGAATAGGTACTTATTATAGGATAACCTTCATGAAAAGTAGGATAGGGGGAGATTTAATGCGTTTAAGTGAATTAAGTGGCAAAGAGATTGTGGATTTAGAAAGAGCAGAAAAAATGGGAGTTTTAGGTCATGCAGATTTAGAAATTGATGAGAGAGATGGACAAATACAAGCGCTTATTATACCTACTGGGAAATGGGGAGGTTTTAAAAGAGAACAGCAAGAAGTGAGAGTAGAATGGAGCAAAATTAAGAAGATGGGAAATGATATGATACTTTGTGATCTTACGAACCATTCAAGATCGGAGTGAAAGATGACCATTTTGGTTGTCTTTTTTTATCTTTATATAAAGAAGATAAATCATGTGTGCTTTTTGTTTTTCAATCACCTCAAACTCGTACATTACATATGATGTGGAGGAAAAAGAAAAAGTAGGCATTTTTCTTATAAATGAAAGAAAAAGAAGGTGAATTAGAGAATGTTGACTGAGATGCATATTGCTGTCATAGGAGGAGATGCACGGCAGCTAGAAGTAATTCGCAAGCTAGTCGAACTGGACGCGAAACTTTCATTAATAGGGTTTGAACAGTTAGATCATGGCTTCACAGGGGCAGCAAAAGAAAGTATACAAGATTTAAATTTCACTTCTTTAGATGCGATTATTTTGCCGGTTGCAGGGACGAATGCCAAAGGAGAAGTAGATACTATTTTTTCAAATGAAAAAGTTTCCATAACGAAAGAACAAATTGAAAAGACGCCAGAAAACTTTACTATATATTCAGGTATTGGTACACCTTACTTGGAAAATCTCGTATCTACTACAAATCGCAAACTTGTAAAATTATTTGATCGTGATGATGTTGCAATCTATAACTCCATTCCGACCGTAGAAGGTACACTAATGATGGTTATTCAACATACTGATTACACAATTCATGGATCGAATGTAATGGTTTTAGGATTTGGTAGAACTGGTATGAGTGTTGCAAGAGCCTTTCAATCATTAGGAGCACATGTCAAAGTTGGAGCGAGACGTTCGGAACATATTGCTCGTATTACAGAAATGATGTTTTCTCCTTTTCATATGCAAGACATAGAGAAAGAAGTAGGTAATATCGATATTGTTATTAACACAATTCCACATCTCGTTGTAACAGCAAGTGTAATTTCGCGGATGCCAGCTCACACGTTAGTTATTGATTTAGCTTCTAAGCCAGGTGGCACGGACTTTCGCTATGCGGAGAAGCGTGGAGTTAAGGCACTATTAGCACCTGGTCTTCCTGGGATTGTTGCACCGAAAACAGCAGGACAAATATTAGCGAATGTTCTTTCTCAGTTATTAATAGCAGATGCAATCGCAAAGGAGGAGGATGAGAAATGAGTTTGAAGGGGAAACGAATTGGTTTCGGATTTACAGGCTCACATTGTACGTATGAAGAAGTTATGCCACATTTAGAGAAGTTAATTGCAGAAGGTGCAGAAGTACGTCCCGTTGTTTCTTATACTGTCCAATCAACAAATACTAGATTTGGCGAAGGGGAAGAGTGGATTAAAAAGATCGAAGAAATAACAGGGTTTAAAGCAATTAATTCAATTGTCGGAGCAGAACCACTCGGACCAAAAATCCCACTAGATTGTATGGTAATTGCTCCTTTAACTGGAAATTCGATGAGTAAATTTGCGAATGCGATGACAGATTCTCCAGTATTAATGGCAGCAAAAGCGACGCTTAGAAATGGAAAGCCTGTCGTGTTAGCTGTTTCGACGAATGATGCGTTGGGGCTTAATGGGGTAAATCTCATGCGCCTAATGGCTACAAAAGACATCTACTTCGTACCATTCGGCCAAGATGCACCAGAGAAAAAACCGAACTCAATGGTAGCTCGTATGGAGTTACTTGAAGATACAGTATTAGAAGCGCTACAAGGAAAACAATTACAACCTGTTGTTGTAGAAAAATTCAGATATATGAATTAAAAAACGAAAAAAAACGGACAATTTTTGATGAAACCATCATTCTTACTGTAGAATATGATAAAATTAACGTTATTAAGATTAGAAGGGGCATTGTAAGCTCCTTCTAATTCTAAGTTATAGAAGGATTGGTATCTAGAAAGGGGCATAGTGATGGAAAAGCAAAAAACTTTTCATGTCGCTGTAGTTGGAGCAACCGGCGCAGTTGGTGAACAAATGTTAAATACTTTAGAGAAACGAGAATTTCCAATTGGGAAGTTAACGTTACTTTCATCTAAACGATCTGCAGGTAAGAAACTTGTATTTAAAGGCGAAGAATTTACAGTTCAAGAGGCAACTCCTGAAAGTTTTGAAGGAGTAGATATTGCACTATTTAGTGCAGGTGGATCTGTATCGAAACAATTAGCGCCAGAAGCAGCAAAGCGCGGTGCAATTGTTGTTGATAATACAAGTGCATTCCGTATGACAGAAAACGTGCCACTTGTTGTACCTGAAGTAAATGAAAATGATTTAAAAGAACATAATGGTATTATTGCAAATCCAAACTGTTCTACAATTCAAATGGTAGTAGCTCTTGAGCCAGTTCGCCAGCAATATGGTTTAAAACGAGTAATCGTTTCCACATATCAAGCTGTATCAGGTGCTGGTGCGGCAGCTATTGAAGAACTTCATGAACAATCACAAGCAATCTTAAATGGCGAAGAAGTAAAGGCGAATGTTTTACCTGTATCAGGTGACGAAAAGCATTTCCAAATCGCTTTTAATGCTATTCCACAGATTGATAAATTCCAAGATAATGGATTTACATTTGAAGAAATGAAAATGATTAATGAAACGAAAAAAATTATGCATATGCCTGAATTAGAAGTAGCTGCGACATGTGTACGTTTACCAGTTGTATCGGGTCATTCCGAGTCTGTGTACATTGAAGTAGATAAAGAAGGCGTAACAGTAGAAGAAATGAAAAACTTACTTGCAAATGCAGAAGGTATTGTACTGCAAGATAATCCAGCAGAGCAGTTATATCCAATGCCAGCTACTGCAGTAGGTAAAAACGAAGTATTCGTTGGAAGAATCCGTAAAGATTTAAATAATGATAAAGGATTCCATCTTTGGGTCGTATCTGATAACTTATTAAAAGGCGCTGCATGGAATTCTGTTCAAATTGCAGAGCGCTTAGTAAAATTACAATTAGTGTAAACGGCTAAGAGAAGGTGCAAAATATGAAAATTATTGTTCAAAAATTTGGTGGAACATCAGTACGTGATGACAATGGGCGTAAGCATGCGCTTCACCATATAAAAAAATCGTTAGCTGCTGGTTATAAAGTAGTTACTGTCGTATCAGCAATGGGCCGTAAAGGTGAACCGTATGCAACTGATACGTTATTAAGTCTTGTAAATCAAGAGGAATCTAATATTTCTAAACGTGAGCAAGATTTATTATTATCATGCGGAGAATTAATCTCAGCAATTGTTTTCTCTAACATGTTGAATGAGAATGGTATAAAAGCAGCAGCATTAAATGGTGCACAGGCTGGTTTTGTAACGAATGGTGATTTTACGAATGCTAAGATTATTGAAATGAATTGCGATCGTATACATGAAGAGTTAGTAAATGTAGATGTTATCGTCGTTACTGGATTCCAAGGTCAAACGAAAAATGGAGATACGACAACACTTGGTCGCGGAGGTAGTGATACTTCAGCTTCAGCATTAGGTGTTGCGCTTCATGCTGAATATATCGATATCTTCACAGATGTTGAAGGTGTTATGACTGCGGATCCTCGTATCGTAAAAGATGCGCGTCATCTTCAAACTGTAACATATAACGAGATTTGTAACATGGCTTATCAAGGTGCGAAAGTTGTTCATCCGCGTGCGGTTGAAATTGCGATGCATGCAAAAGTACCACTTCGTGTACGTTCTACGTATTCTGATAGTGAAGGTACGCTTATTGCGGCATATGATGGTGCTACAAAAGGGCAGGATGTAGAAGAACGTCCTGTTACAGGGATTGCCCATGTGTCAAATGTAACGCAAATTAAAGTGCTTGCAAAAAAAACTGCATATGATTTACAACAACACGTGTTTAAAGAAATGGCTAATGAAGGGATTAGTGTGGACTTAATTAACATTTCTCCTACCGGTGTAGCTTACACAGTAAAGGATAGTGTATCAGCGCGTGCAGTTGAGGTTTTAAAGCAACTTGGATATGATCCAGTTGTGACAGAGCATTGTGCGAAGGTTTCTATCGTTGGTGCTGGAATGGCAGGTATTCCAGGGGTTACAGCGAAAATTGTCACAGCTTTAGCGGAAAAAGGTATTCAAATTCTGCAATCAGCAGATAGTCATACGACAATTTGGGTTCTTGTAAAAGAAGCCGATTTAGTGGAGGCTGTGAATGCATTACATAGTGCATTTGAGCTTTCAAAAGAAAAGCAACTGGAACAATAAGGAGTGAGATCATGATAGATTTTGGGACAATTGCAACCGCGATGGTAACACCGTTTGATAAAAACGGTAATATCGATTTTGCAAAGACAACGAAATTGGTAAATTATTTAATTGATAACGGTACAACAGCAATCGTGGTAGGAGGAACGACTGGAGAATCTCCTACATTAACATCAGAAGAAAAAGTAGCGTTATATCGCCATGTTGTATCTGTTGTCGATAAAAGGGTGCCCGTAATCGCTGGAACAGGTAGCAATAATACGCACGCTTCTGTTGATTTAACAAAAAAGGCAACTGAAGCTGGTGTTGATGCAGTTATGCTAGTGGCACCGTATTATAACAAACCGAGTCAAGAAGGAATGTACCAGCACTTTAAAACAATCGCTGAAAGCACTCCGCTTCCGGTAATGCTATATAATGTTCCAGGACGATCTATTGTACAAATCTCCGTTGATACAGTTGTTCGTTTATCAAAAATAGAAAACATTGTTGCGATTAAAGATGCAGGCGGCGATGTATTAACAATGACAGAAATCATTGAAAAAACAGCGGACGACTTTGCAGTATACAGCGGTGATGATGGTTTAACATTACCAGCTATGGCAATTGGAGCAAAAGGTATTGTTTCTGTAGCATCTCATGTTATCGGGAATGAAATGCAAGAAATGATTGCTGCATTCCAAGCTGGAGAGTTCAAAAAAGCGCAGAAATTACATCAATTACTAGTAAAAGTAACGGATGCACTATTTATGGCGCCAAGCCCAACACCAGTAAAAACAGCATTACAAATGGTTGGATTAGATGTAGGTTCTGTACGTTTACCACTTCTTCCATTAACGGAAGAAGAAAGAGTAACGTTACAATCTGTAATGCAATCTATTCCTCGTTAATAAAAATGACCTAGTGTGAAACTAGGTCATTTTTATTTTGACTAACTATATGTAAGTGGTGAAAAATAGCTATAGTTAATAGGCTGTAATAAGAAGGAGATGGCAGAGTGTAGGATTAGTTAGAAACGGATTACAGAGATAAGACTTTTTTAGTGAATATCGTTTCATGTTTATGTAAAGAACTCACATGAATATTTTTCCATTAAACTCCTATTACGTAGGGAAAATAGTGAGTATGATATGAAAATCCCCCCCGAAAATTACAGCCTCACTTTAGCGTCTTCTCTTGTCTTTCGCATAATTTAACTTGTGTTCTATTTCTTGTATCAGGTATAATATGGCTAAGTAGCTTAGTACGGGTATGCTTAGCAAAATTGGTAAAAATTACGATTCAATGAAATTTTCATATCATATCGAATAAGATATTTGATTTATATAATGAAAGAGAGGTGAAACCTGGTTTAAAAAATTAACAAGGACATGATATCGCATAACGGTAAGGACATTCGTCTTGGACGGTGAATATATGGTGGTTGTAGAGTTTCCCCTGGTGTCTCTGCAATTTTAGTGAAATCAGTGTTTGCAAGATTTTTAAACCAGGCAACAACATGAAGAGAAAAGAGAATGAGTCTGTTAAAGTATTTGCGCTTGGCGGAGTAGGTGAAATCGGAAAAAACATGTACTGTGTTGAAATTGATTCTGAAATCTTTATTGTAGATGCAGGATTGATGTTCCCGGGAGATGAAATGTTTGGGATTGATATTGTTATTCCTGACATTACATATTTAGTAGAAAATCAAGAGCGAGTAAAAGGACTATTTATTACCCATGGTCATGAAGATCATATTGGTGGAATTGTTTATGTGCTTCGTAAATTATCTATTCCAGTATATGCGACGAAATTAACGGTAGGACTTATACAAGAAAAGCTTGGCGAAGCAGGAATGTTAGGCCGTGTAGACTTAAAAACAATTGACTCGAATTCAACAGTAGAGTTTAATTCAACAACTGTGTCATTCTTCGGAACGACACATAGTATTCCGGATTCTGTGGGTGTTTGTTTCCATACATCAAAAGGTGCTGTAGTATATACAGGAGACTTTAAATTTGATCAAACTCCAATCGGAAATAGTGGAGCAGATATTGGGAAAATGGCGCAAATTGGAAATGAAGGCGTGCTTTGCTTGTTATCTGATAGTACAAACGCTGAACGTCCTGGTTATACAGGTTCGGAAAAAGAAGTTGGTATAGAGATTTCTAAAGTATTCTATAGTTCAGAAGGACGTATTATTGTTGCTTCATTTGCCTCCAATGTACATCGTATTCAACAAGTGTTTGATGCAGCTGCTGAAACTGGAAGGAAGGTAGCAGTAGTAGGACGTAGCATGGTAAAAGTGGTAGATATTGCAAGACGTCTTGGTTATTTAGATGTTCCAGAAGGTATGGTTATTTCATTACAAGAAATAGACAATTTCCCGGAAAAAAAGGTAGCTATTTTAACGACTGGTAGTCAAGGGGAACCGATGGCAGCCCTTTCTAGAATGGCGAAGCAAGCTCACAAACAAATTTCAATTCGTAAAGGTGATACTGTTATTATTGCAGCTTCTCCAATTCCAGGAAATGAAATATCTGTATCAAAAATTATTGACTTGTTATTTAGATCTGGGGCTGAGGTTATTTATTACGGTGAAAGAAAAGTCCACGTTTCAGGTCACGGTAGCCAAGAAGAATTAAAGCTGATGATGAATTTAATGAAGCCAAAGTATTTTGTACCCGTACATGGTGAGTTCCGTATGCAAAAAGCACATGCATATTTAGCGGAAGATGTAGGTATTACGAGAGAGAATATCTTTATCGTAGAAAAAGGTGATGTAATTGCTTTTGGTGACGATGAAGCAAAATTAGTTGGTAAAGTGCAAGCTGGCAATGTTTTAATTGATGGATTAGGTGTAGGTGACGTCGGTAACATCGTTCTTCGAGATAGAAAGATGTTATCTCAAGATGGAATTTTAGTTGTTGTTGTAACACTAGGTAAGGATGAAAAGAAAATAATCTCTGGTCCAGAAATTATTTCACGCGGCTTTGTATATGTTCGTGAATCAGAAGCATTAATCGAACGATCCACAGATATTGTACGTATGATTGTTGAACAATCAATTAAAGAGTATACAATTGAATGGTCTATGTTGAAACAAAATATTCGTGAATTATTAGGGCAGTTCTTGTACGAAGAAACGAAGAGAAAGCCAATGATTTTACCGATTATTATGGAAGTATAAAGAAGGTCACCTTTACAGGTGATCTTTTTCTTTTTTAACCCTATCGAATGAAATTTATAACTTAAGAAATAATAGTTATATACGAGTGAAAGGGGATGCGATATGACAGAACGTGATCGTTATACAAATGAAGAAAAAGAAGCTGAGCCGAAAGAAGTTCCAAAAGAGGCTTCTATAGTGGAGAAAATTCAGCAACTTGGACAGACGAATGTACCACAAATGAATGAATCGCGTATTCATTGCTTAACAATTGTTGGGCAGGTGGAAGGTCATATTCAGTTGCCACCACAAAATAAAACAACAAAATATGAACACATCATTCCGCAAATTGTCGCGATTGAACAAAATCCAAAAATTGAAGGTTTACTGTTAATATTAAATACAGTTGGAGGTGACGTTGAAGCTGGGTTAGCGATTTCTGAAATGGTGGCTTCGCTTTCAAAACCAACTGTATCTCTTGTTTTAGGAGGAGGGCATTCAATCGGTGTACCGATTGCGGTCTCGACTAATTATTCATTTATTGCCGAAACAGCGACGATGACAATTCATCCGATTCGTTTAACAGGTCTTGTTATAGGTGTGCCGCAAACATTTGAGTATTTGGATAAAATGCAAGAAAGAGTCATTCGATTTGTGACAAAGCATTCGAAAGTAACGGAAGATCGTTTTAAAGAGCTTATGTTTGCAAAAGGAAATTTGACGCGAGATATTGGGACGAATGTAATAGGTGGGGATGCAGTGAAGTATGGTCTTATAGATAATGTCGGTGGTATTGGTAGCGCACTTCGAAAATTAAACGAATTAATTGATGAAAGCACGGATAATAGTGCAGAGGGGACAATGCTACAATGATTTTATATACAATTATGCCAGAGCAACTTGTGTATCCGGCTGATTATTCACAATGCGAAAGCCAAAAAGTTGTGAATATAAATGGCGTGGAATTAGTGGTTTCTGAGGAGGATAATCAATGTTACTCTATTGTACGTGTATTAAGTACGAATCCGTCTCACTACCTAGATTTTGAGCCTGGACAGAAAATTACCTTTTAGCAAAAAGAAGGATTTTGTTTAGGAGCTATGGTATAATATACAAAACAAGACGGTTGAGCAGCCATGAGTAGGCTGCTTTCTTCTGTTTATTTAACATTTTACAAGAAGTGTAAAAATAGAAGATATAAAGACCTGAAAAATAGAGAGAAAGACATATAAGTAGAACTTTTTTATAAGGAAGTTGTACTTAATTTTTAGAACACGAGGTGAAGAAATGGCAAAACAAAAGCAAAGAGGGACGAAGGCAAAGGCAAGACGTACGATAAAGCCAACTTTGTATTATGAAATCGTCGGGTTGACTCTTTTTGCACTTTCAATTATTACGATTTTACAGCTAGGTGTTGTAGGTAAATCGTTTGTGTTATTTTTTCGCTTCTTCTTTGGTGAGTGGTACATAATTGGTGTGTTAGGTGTAATAGCTTTATCTGTTGCATTTGTAATAAAGCGTGGATGGCCAAACCTTTTAAATAAACGGTTAATAGGTGTTTATTTAATTGTACTAGCAATATTAATGTTTAGTCATATTACATTATTTAACCTTCTTACGAAAGATGGAGCTGTGCAAAATACTTCTGTAATTGTTAGTACAAAAGATTACTTCTTCCTTGAAATGAAAAAGGGCCCGGATAGTGTCCATTTAGGTGGTGGTATGTTCGGTGCACTGATGTTCGCAACGTGCTACTTCTTATTTGACGAAGTAGGGGCATATATCATTGGAATTATTTTAGTTATTCTTGGAATACTTTGTATAACAAATAAACATATTGGAGAAGTACTTGCTCCGGTAGGGAGAATTCTTAGAAGTCAATTTCAAGTAATGCAAGGGGATTATAAAGATTGGAAATCTCAAAGGGTCGCGGAGCAAACTGAAAAGAAAAAAACAACAAGAAGCAAGAGGCATGAACGTGTTGCTGAACAAGAAGAAGCTATTGAGCCAGTAGAAGAAATAGAAATTGGTCCACCAATTATTTCGAATTTTACTGAGAATTATCCAGTACGTGAAGAGACGGAAAAGCAGATAGAAGAAAATGAGTTAATCACTCCCCCGTTTATTGAAGAGGCAGTTCCGCCTGCGCCAGAAGAACAACTTCAAAAGAAACGAGGAGAAAAAATCGTTGAATCGCTAGAAGGTGAAACGAAAGCACCTCCTATGCAATTTTCTAATGTGGAAAATAAAGATTATAAGCTTCCTTCGCTTGATATATTAAAGTTTCCCCAAAATAAGCAAGTTACAAATGAAAATGCGGAAATTTATGAAAATGCTCGTAAATTGGAACGTACATTCCAAAGTTTTGGTGTGAAAGCGAAAGTAACAAAAGTACATAGAGGTCCTGCAGTTACGAAGTATGAAGTGTATCCTGATATGGGAGTAAAGGTAAGTAAAATTGTTAGTTTAAGTGATGATTTGGCGCTTGCTTTAGCAGCGAAAGACATTCGTATTGAAGCACCTATTCCCGGGAAATCAGCTGTAGGGATCGAGGTTCCGAATTCAGAAGTTTCTATGGTAACGCTGAGAGAAGTTCTTGATTCAAAGGCGAATAACCACCCAGAAGAGAAGTTATTAATCGGTCTTGGACGTGATGTTACAGGAGAGGCTGTATTGGCACGTTTAAATAAAATGCCCCATTTATTAGTAGCTGGTGCGACTGGTAGTGGAAAGAGTGTATGTATTAATGGAATTATTGTAAGTATTTTAATGCGTGCGAAACCGCATGAAGTAAAATTAATGATGATTGATCCGAAAATGGTAGAGTTAAATGTATATAACGGTGTTCCGCACTTATTAACACCAGTTGTAACTGATCCGAAAAAAGCGTCACAGGCTTTGAAGAAAGTTGTGAGTGAAATGGAGCGTCGTTATGAATTATTTGCGCATAGCGGTACGCGTAACATTGAAGGGTATAACGATTATATTAAAGAACATAATAGCCAATCGGAAGCGAAACAACCTGAATTACCATATATTGTGGTAATTGTGGACGAGTTAGCTGATTTAATGATGGTTGCTTCTTCGGATGTAGAAGATGCGATTATGCGTTTAGCACAAATGGCACGTGCTGCTGGTATTCATTTAATTATTGCGACTCAGCGTCCGTCAGTTGATGTTATTACGGGTGTTATTAAAGCGAATATTCCATCGCGTATTGCATTTGCTGTATCTTCCCAAATAGACTCTCGAACGATTCTTGACGGTGGTGGTGCAGAGAAGTTGCTAGGTCGTGGAGATATGTTGTTCATACCAATTGGTGCATCGAAACCTGTTCGTGTACAGGGGGCGTTTTTATCAGATGATGAAGTTGAGAGAGTCGTAGAATCTGTTATTGCGCAGCAAAAAGCGCAATATCAAGAGGACATGATTCCACAAGATGTTCCTGAAACAAAGCAGGAAGTAGAAGATGAATTATACGATGAAGCGGTTCAGCTTGTAGTAGAAATGCAAACAGCATCTGTTTCTATGTTACAACGTAGATTTAGAGTAGGATATACGCGAGCAGCTCGTTTAATTGATGCCATGGAAATGAATGGTGTAGTAGGTCCTTATGAAGGTAGTAAACCAAGGGGAGTACTCATTAAAGATGTGCAAGAAAAAAGTTCTTAAAAAAAGCCTAATTGTTTTTACAATTAGGCTTTTTTATATGCTGTTTTTGTTATATACTATAGTCAATAGAAAAGAAAGTGCTTACATAACGGAGGGCTCTTTAGAATACGAATGCTTATCGTTTTGATTTTCGGAACGTTCGATATTTAATGTAGAAAAATGTTGAATTCTGTTGACACATATGGGAGCAAGTGGTAAGATTACTTCGAAAAGAACCACTACCTCATATAATCTTGGAGATAAGGTCCATAAGTTTCTACCTGGCAACCATGAATTGCTAGACTATGAGGGGAAAAGTGTGTAACAAAGGATGTAAGGAATCTTTGTGCCGAACTTTTTCTCGATATGAGGAATGTTTATGGTGCAAAGTTTTTTTTATGGAATAAAGTGTGAAAATTTCATCTTGAAAAATTATTAATATTTATTCGATAATTACGCTTATTTTTAGTATTTAGTAATTTATACTATGTTGTAAGTTGAAAAAAGAGAAAAGAAGTCTTACATCAGAGGTCGAATAATTGAAATGCGGGGGAGTCTTATGTCAGTAAAATCCGATAGTCGTCACCTATATTTGCGGGTGATTGATCACATCAAAGGAAAAATTAAAGATGGGGCTTACAAAGAAAAACAAAAGTTACCTTCAGAGTTTGATCTAGCGAAAGAACTTGGTGTAAGTAGGGCAACTTTAAGGGAAGCACTACGTATTTTAGAAGAAGAAAATGTTGTTATTCGTAGACATGGTGTAGGGACATTTGTAAATGCGAAGCCGTTATTTTCTTCTGGAATAGAGCAACTTTCTAGTATTACAGATATGATTTCTAGTGTGGGGAAAACACCAGGAACAATCTTTTTATCATCATCTACAACAACTTTAACAGAAGAAGAAAAAGAGAAATTTAATTGTGAAGATGGTTTTAGCGCAGTAATGATTGAACGTGTTCGTACAGCGGATGGGGAACCAGTTGTATATTGCATTGATAAACTAGCAAAAGAGATATTACCAGATTTATCGGGATACAATGAGGAATCGCTGCTTACAGTAATACATAATAATACGCACAAGCGTATCACATACGCAGTTGCTCACATTGAACCGATTGGTTATCACTCGAAAATTTCACCGATTTTAGAATGTGAACCTGAAACGGCACTGCTAGTTTTAAAACAAATGCACTATGATCAAAATGATGAGCCAATCTTATATTCTATTAATTACTTTAGAGCTGATAAGTTTAGCTTCCACGTATTAAGAAAACGTATGTAGGGAAGTTCCTTTTTAGGGAGGTGACAGCAAGAAGTAAGGGACAGCAGCGTATGAATCATTAGACAAAACATTTCAGGAGGGGTTTCTAGTATGAAGAAAAAAACAGGTCTTTTATTATCGTTAACGTTAGCAGCAAGTACGGTGTTAGGTGCATGTGGTAACTCGGATAAAGCGGATAGTGACAAAAAAGGGGATAAAGAGTTTAAGGTTGGTATGGTTACAGATGTTGGGGGCGTTGATGATAAATCATTCAACCAATCAGCTTGGGAAGGTTTAACGAAATTTGGTAAAGACAACGATTTAAAGAAAAATGAAGGATATCGTTACCTTCAATCAAGTAAAGATGCTGATTACATTCCGAATTTAACGAAATTTGCGAAAGATAATTATAATACAACGTTTGGTATTGGATTTTTAATGCAAGACTCGATTGAAAAGGTTGCAAAACAATATCCGAAAGAGCAATTTGCAATTGTGGATACTGTTGTGAAAGAACCGAATGTAACAAGTATTACATTTAAAGACCATGAAGGTTCATTCCTAGTTGGTGCTGTAGCAGCAATGACAACAAAATCAAATAAAGTTGGATTTGTTGGTGGCGTGAAGAGTCCATTAATTACAAAATTTGAATCAGGTTTCAAAGCTGGTGCAAAAGCAGTAAACCCAAATATCGAAATCGTATCACAATATGCTGATGCATTTGATAAGCCAGAAAAAGGATCTATATTAGCTTCAGCAATGTACGGTGGAGGCGTTGACGTAATTTACCATGCTTCAGGTGCAACTGGTAACGGTGTATTCACAGAAGCGAAAAACCGTAAGAAAAAAGGTGAAAATGTTTGGGTAATCGGTGTTGACCGTGACCAAAATCAAGAAGGTATGCCTGAAAACGTAACTTTAACTTCTATGGTGAAACGTGTTGATATTGCAGTTGCAAAAGTAGCACAAGAAGCGAAAGATGGTAAGTTAAAAGGCGGTAAAGTAGAAGAGTTTGGTTTAAAAGATGATGGTGTTGGTATCTCGAAATCAACTGATAATGTGAAAAAAGTAAACCCAGAAATTTTAACAAAAGTAGAAGAGTTTGAGAAGAAAATCACTGCTGGTGAAATTAAAGTACCTGCGACTGATGATGAATATAAAGCATACGAAGCTGCTCTAAAGAAATAATGATAGAGCAATAGCAAAGGTTAGTTCTTAGAACTAACCTTTGTATATATAAAAATACTTTTAATAGAGTGTAATTAGGGAGTGTTCCCTGCTAGAAGGAGGAACAAAATGGAATACGTAATTGAGATGAACAATATTACAAAAGTATTCCCAGGCATTGTAGCGAATGATGATATTACGCTGCAAGTAAAACAGGGAGAGATACACGCTTTACTTGGAGAAAATGGTGCAGGGAAATCAACGTTGATGAATGTACTGTTCGGTTTGTATCAACCAGAACAGGGCGAAATTAAAATTAAAGGAAACCCTGTAAAAATTACAAATCCGAATATAGCAAATGACCTTGGAATTGGGATGGTCCATCAGCACTTTATGCTTGTTCATAATTTTACAGTTACAGAGAATATCATTCTTGGAAATGAGCCGAAGAGAAAAGGGAAAATAGCTGTTGAAGAGGCTGCAAAAGAAATTAAACAATTATCTGAACAGTACGGTTTAGCTGTTGATCCAAATGCAAAGATTGAAGATATTTCGGTTGGGATGCAGCAAAGGGTTGAAATATTAAAGACGCTTTATCGTGGTGCGGAGATTTTAATATTCGATGAACCGACTGCAGTGTTAACTCCTCAAGAAATTCATGAGTTGATTCAAATTATGAAAAAGCTTGTGCAAGAAGGAAAATCTATCATTCTTATTACACATAAATTAAAAGAAATTATGGAAGTTTGCGATCGTTGCACAATTATTCGTAAAGGTAAAGGAATTGGTACAGTTGACGTTGCGAAAATGGATGAACATAAACTTGCAGAATTAATGGTCGGACGTCAAGTGAATTTTAAAACAGAAAAAATAGGGGCCAAACCGAAAGCGGAGGTTCTGTCTGTTGCGAATCTTGTCGTTCATGATGCACGCCAATTACCTGCTGTAAAAGGCCTTGACTTAACTGTTCGTGCAGGAGAAATCGTTGGTATTGCAGGGATTGATGGAAATGGACAAAGTGAATTAATAGAGGCAATTACTGGTTTACGAAAAGTTGAGTCAGGTTCTATTGCAATTAAAGGAAAAGAAATAACGAATTGGCCTGTTCGAAGAATTACAGAGGAAGGAATTGGTCATATTCCAGAAGACCGTCATAAACACGGGCTTGTGCTTGATTTTTCTGTTAGAGATAATATAGTTTTGCAAACGTACTATAAAAACCCATTCTCAAAGAAAGGGATTTTAAACTTTAGTAAAATCACACAAAAAGCAAAAGAGCTTATTGAACAGTTTGATGTACGTACACCTAGTGAACAAACCTTAACTCGCGCACTATCTGGTGGAAACCAGCAAAAGGCAATTATCGCACGTGAAGTGGATCGTAATCCGGATTTATTAATTGCGGCACAGCCAACACGTGGTTTAGATGTAGGTGCGATTGAATTTATTCATAAAAAATTAATCGAGCAGAGAGATAATGGGAAAGCAGTATTACTTCTATCGCTAGAACTGGATGAAATTTTGAATGTAAGTGATCGAGTTGCTGTTATATATGAAGGGAAAATTGTAGCAATTGTCGATGCGAAAGAAACAAATGAACAACAGCTTGGTTTGTTGATGGCTGGCGGAACGGAGAAAGAGAAGGTGAATACAAATGGCTAAAAAATTTTTAACGGAGCGAACAATTAACATTTTAGTTCCTGTATTATCCGTTATTTTTGGTTTACTTGTTGGTGCCATTGTAATGTTAGTTAGTGGATATGATCCAATTGTTGGGTATGCAGCGCTTTGGGAAGGAATGGTTGGAAATCCGCAAGCAATTGGTGAGACATTACGTACGATGATTCCGCTTGTGTTAGCAGGACTTTCTGTGGCATTTGCATTCCGTACAGGTCTTTTTAACATCGGAGTAGAGGGGCAATTATTAGTTGGTTGGCTTGCTGCTGTTTGGTTTGGATATGCAGTATCATTACCGGCAATTTTACATATTCCGTTGTCAATTTTAGTAGCGGCGATAGCTGGTGGTTTGTGGGGATTTATCCCGGGATATTTGAAAGGGAAATTTAAAGTAAATGAAGTAATCGTAACAATCATGATGAATTATATTGCACTTTATGTGACGTATGATTTAATTAAGCGCTTTTTACATGAGGCGAATGAGAAATCGTATGACATAAAATCTAGTGCTTCATTATCTTCTGAATGGTTATCTTCTTTAACGGATGGTTCTCGTTTGCACTGGGGAATTATCGTAGCGATTTTAATTGCGATTATTATGTGGTTCTTATTGGATAGAACGACATTGGGATACGAATTGAAATCTGTTGGATTTAATCAACATGCTTCTCAGTATGCGGGGATGAAAGTTTCTCGAAATGTTGTGCTATCTATGACGATTGCGGGTGCGTTTGCAGGGATTGGTGGTGCTATGGAAGGGCTTGGTACATTCCAAAACATGACAGCGATGTCTTCGTTTACAGGTATTGGATTTGATGGGATTGCGGTAGCTCTTCTTGGAGGGAATAATCCATTTGGTATATTATTATCGGCTTTACTGTTCGGTGGTTTGAAAAGTGCAGCCCCACAAATGAATTTTGAAGCAGATGTACCTTCTGAGTTAATTAATGTTATTATCGCATGTATTATTTTCTTTGTTGCTTGCAGTTATGTTTTACGCTGGGCACTTACACGCATGAGCAAGGAGGGAAAATAAATGAGCTTTTTAGATGTTTTAGCCATTCTTGTGACTGGTACGTTATATACGGCAGCGCCACTTATTTTTACGGCGTTAGGTGGAGTGTTCAGTGAACGTTCTGGAGTTGTAAATATAGCATTAGAAGGTTTAATGTTATTTGGTGCATTTACTGGTATCGTTACAACGTTATTAATGGGTGATACGTGGGGAGCAATGACTCCTTGGATTGCACTATTATTTGCAGCTATTGGTAGTGGGTTATTTGCACTTCTTCACGCAGTAGCATCCATTACATTCCGCGCGGATCAAGTAGTAAGCGGGGTAGCGATTAACTTTTTGGCCCTCGGTTTAACAGTATTTGCGATTAAGAAAATCTTTGGTAAAGGACAGACTGATTTTATTCAATACCGAATTGAAAAAATCGATGTTCCAGGACTTTCGGATATTCCGGTAATCGGGAAAATCTTTTTCTCAAATGTACCGTTAACATCGTATATTGCTATTATTTTAGCTTTTGTTGTTTGGTACATTATTTATAAAACGCCGTTCGGTCTTCGTCTTCGTGCTGTTGGTGAACATCCAATGGCAGCAGATACGATGGGGATTAATGTATATAAAATGCGTTATATTGCAGTTTGTATATCTGGAATGTTTGCAGGAGTGGGCGGTGCGGTCTTCGCAATGTCGATTTCTGGTAACTTCTCAGGTGCTACAATTACTGGACAAGGTTTCTTGGCGCTAGCAGCTATGATCTTTGGTAAATGGAATCCACTTGGTGCTCTTGGAGCGGCGCTGTTCTTCGGATTTGCTCAATCACTTGGGATAACAGGTGGTACCATTCCTGTATTAAAAGAGATTCCGAGTGTATTCTTAACGATATTACCATATGTATTTACAATATTAGCACTTGTTGGTTTTGTAGGACGATCTGAAGCTCCGAAAGCATTAGGAACGCCTTATGAAAAAGGAAAACGATGAGTATTTAGAAAGTATAAGAAAAGCTCGCACATTAGTGCGGGCTTTTTTACATAGAATATATTTAATACGGAATTTTACTATGTTCCTTACATATTAAAGTTTTTAGAAAGAATCAAATGTAAGCATAATAAGGAAGAAAAGTTGATTTTTTATTTCTAAAAACTGTATATTGAAGAGGAATATTCCTACATACGTAAAGGAGGGCTATTAATGAAACTAATGGAACAGCAACTGCATGAATTAGGTGGCTTGCGAGTACATATTATTCCGACTGATAAATTTAAAACAAATACCTTTGTATTTCGTTTTAAAGCACCTTTAAATGAGGAGACGGTGACAGAGCGTGCTCTATTGCCGTACGTATTGCAAAGTGCGACAGAAAAACTGCCTTCTGTAATTCGTCTTCGTCAATATTTAGAAGAATTATATGGATCTTCTTTAGCGGTAGATGTAAGTAAAAAAGGGGAAGACCATATCATCTCTATTTATGTAGACATTGCAAATGAAACATATTTACGCGATGCACCACCGTTATTTGAAAAGGCGCTTTCTATGTTATCTGATATTGTTTTAAATCCAGCAACAGAAGGGGACGGTTTTCTATCTTCTATTGTAGAAAGTGAGAAACGAGCACTCTTGCAACGAATTGAAGCTACTTATGATGATAAAATGCGTTATGCAAACGAGCGTTTAATTGAAGAAATGTGCAAAGTAGAACCATATCGCTTAAGTGCAAATGGGAAAAAAGAGAGTGTTGCTTCTATTACAAATGAAAGTTTGTATCAATATTATCAAAAAGTGTTAGCTGAAGATGAAATGGATTTATATATCATTGGTGACATTTCAGAAGATGCTGTGGAGCTTGTAAATAAGTATTTTTCGATTTCACCTCGCGCTAGGAAAGAAAGAAATGTACTTCTTCATAAACGAAATAATGAAGAAAAAGAAATTGTTGAAAAACAAGAACTAAAGCAAAGTAAATTAAATATCGGCTATCGCACATTCATTACGTATAAAGATGAAGATTATTTTGCATTACAATTGTTTAACGGATTATTTGGAGGGTTTTCTCATTCGAAGTTATTCGTAAATGTCCGTGAAAAAAATAGTTTAGCGTACTATGCAGCATCGAGATTTGAAAGTCATAAAGGTTTGCTATTCGTTATGTCTGGGATTGAAGCGAAGAACTTTGAAAAAGCTGTTGAAATTATTAAAGAACAGATGAAAGCAATGCAAAGCGGTGATTTTTCAGAGGAAGAGATTCAGCAAACGAAAAGTGTAATTCAAAATCAAATCTTAGAGGCAATTGATACACCACGTGGTTTTGTTGAAATGCTTTATCACGGGGTAATCTCAGAGCGTACGCGTCCAGTTGAAGAATGGCTAACGGGCATAGAAAGCGTGACGAAAGAAGAGATTGTGAAAGTTGCTAATAATATTGAACTAGATACAATTTACTTTTTACATGGAACGGAGGGAGAATAAATGGAGAAAATTGTGTATGAGCAATTAAAAGAGACGCTATATTATGAAAAACTTCCGAATGGATTAGACGTATATATCTTACCGAAACAAGGCTTCAACAAAACATTTGCAACATTTACGACGAAGTACGGCTCTGTTGATAATACATTTGTTCCGCTTGGAAAAGAAGACATGACTCGTGTACCAGATGGAATTGCTCATTTCCTTGAGCATAAATTGTTTGAAAAAGAGGACCATGACGCGTTTCAATTGTTTAGTAAACAAGGTGCTTCAGCGAACGCTTTTACATCTTTTACAAGAACCGCTTATCTCTTTTCCTGTACATCAAATGTAGAAAGCAATTTAAATACGTTGTTAGACTTTGTACAAGAACCGTATTTCTCTGAAAAAACGGTTGAAAAAGAAAAAGGTATTATCGGTCAAGAAATTCAAATGTACCAAGATAACCCAGACTGGCGTTTATACTTTGGGTTAATCGATAGTTTGTTTGTGAAACATCCAATTAAAATTGATATTGCAGGGACGATTGAGTCTATTAGTAAAATTACAAAAGACCTACTGTATGAATGTTATGAGACTTTTTACCATCCGAGCAACATGTTATTATTTGTTGTTGGAGCGATTGATCCTGAAAAAACAATGGATTTAGTTCGTGAAAATCAAGCGAAAAAAGATTACGAAAATCAACCGGAAATCGTTCGCTCTTTTGAAGAGGAACCAGAAGAAGTAAATGAAAAGAAAAAGATTATTTCAATGCCTGTCCAAACTCCAAAATGTTTAGTTGGTATTAAGGCAACGAATTTAAAAGAAAAAGGGCAAGCCCTTTTAAAACAAGAAATTGCGCTTACATTACTTTTAGATTATTTATTTGGAAAAGGGTCAGTTCATTACGAATCTTTATATAATGAAGGTCTTATTGATGATTCGTTCTCGTATGACTATACAGAAGAAAATAACTTCGGTTTTGCAATGGTTGGTGGAGATACGAAGCAACCTGATGAATTGGCAGAACAATTAAAAGGTATTTTACTACAAACGAATTATGATCAGTTAGATGAGACTGCGCTGGAACGGGTGAAGAAAAAGAAAATTGGCGGATTTTTACGATCGTTGAATTCACCTGAATATATTGCAAATCAGTTTACACGATATGCGTTTAATGAATCTAGTTTATTTGATGCTCTTACAGTGTTAGAAGGATTAACTGTTCAAGACCTACAACAAGCAGCAAAAACATTATTAATTGAAGAGAAAATGAGTGTCTGCCAAGTGTTGCCAAAAAAGTGAAGTAATATGTGAATGAAAAACGCAGTATCTATATCCCTCATCTAACGTTTGGTTATTGCCAAATGGTAAGATGAGGGTATTATTTATTTATACATAAAAGATAAGAGAGGGAATTTATGAAAAAGTATGCATTAGTAACTGGAGGAAGCGGAGGGATTGGCTCTGCTATTTCGAAGCAGTTAATTGAGGATGGTTACACAGTCTATATTCATTATAATAAAAGCGAAGAGAAGGTAAAGGAGTTACAAAAGGAATTTGATGTAGTGATTCCTGTGCAAGCAAATTTAGCTTCTATCGATGGAGCGGAGAAATTGTGGGGACAAATCGAACATCCTATTGATGTTATTGTATACGCAGCTGGAAAGAGTATCTTTGGATTAGTAACAGATGTTACTAATGAAGAATTAGATTATATGGTGGAGCTTCAAGTAAAGAGTTTATATAGACTTCTATCGATGGCGCTTCCACCAATGATCGGGCGGAGAAGTGGTAATGTTGTCATTATTTCATCTATTTGGGGGCAAATAGGAGCGTCTTGTGAGGTGCTGTACTCAATGGTGAAAGGTGCACAAAATTCATATGTGAAGGCTTTAGCGAAAGAAGTTTCTTTAAGTGGATTGCGCGTTAATGCGGTAGCGCCAGGTGCGATCGAAACAGAAATGTTAAATGTATTTTCAGAAGATGATAAAAATGAAATTGCTGAAGATATTCCATTAGGTAGAATAGGACTACCCGAAGAGGTAGCAAAAACAATCTCTTTCCTTGTTTCGCCAGGAGCTTCTTATATTACGGGGCAAATTATTGGAGTCAATGGCGGTTGGCATTGCTAAAAATTTCTTACATAAAAAATAAAAAAATGCACAAATTAAGCATGATTCTATTACTCAATAGTGAGGTGCTTAAACATGTCAGTGTTAGATAATTTTGATCAGTGGAAGAGCTTTTTAGGAGAACGTTTAGAACAAGCGGGGGGGAAAGGGCTTGATGGTGGTGCCGTATCAGATATGGCATTTCGTGTTGGTGATTATTTAGCAAATGAAGTAGAAGCGCGCAACGATCAAGAAAAATTATTGTCTGAGCTTTGGAAAGTTGCTGATGAACAAGAGCAACATACAATCGCAAATTTAATGGTGAAGTTTGTACAACATAAGTAAAAGTAGAGAGGAGAAGCTCCTCTCTACTTTTTTTGTATAATAATTAGGAGGAATAGATTATACATTTAGCTTCCCTATTAAGGTGAAATCATATAATATAGTACGTAGGTGTAAAGTAAGCGTGGGGGAGTGATCTTGGATGATTGAATGGTATTTTGAATATGAAATACATAAAAACCGACCTGGCTTACTTGGTGACGTTTCTTCGTTAATCGGTATGCTTGGCATCAATATTGTCACAATTAATGGTGTAGATAATGCACGACGCGGACTTTTGCTTATGTGTGATAATCAAGAACAAATCTCTAGACTTGAATCAATTTTAAATACGATGGATAATATAACGGTAACGAAATATCGTCCGCCAAAGCTTAGAGATAAGCTAGCAGTTAGACATGGTAGGTACATACAACGAGATGCAGATGATAAGAAAACATTTCGATTTGTGCGTGATGAACTAGGATTACTTGTAGACTTTATGGCGGAGATAATGAAAAAAGAAGGTCATAAATTAATTGGGATACGAGGAATGCCTCGTGTCGGAAAAACAGAATCTATTGTTGCCGCAAGTGTTTGTGCAAATAAGAGATGGTTATTCGTATCATCTACTCTCATTAAGCAAACTGTTCGTAGCCAATTGATTGAAGATGAGTATAGCGACGATAATATTTTCATACTAGATGGAATTGTGTCGACAAAGCGTGCCAATGAAAGACACTGGCAGCTCGTTCGTGAAATCATGAGATTGCCTGCAACGAAAGTTGTGGAACATCCGGATGTGTTTGTGAGTCAGTCAGAATACACATTGGATGATTTTGATTATATTATCGAATTGCGTAATGATTATGATGAAGAAATTCAATATAATTTAGTAGATGAAATTGAGCAAGGTACGCAAAATAATTTCTCTATGTTCGACTTTTAAAGAAATATTGAGGTGTTAGTAGTGACGGAATTAGGACAAAAGCTGACAGAAGCAAGAGAAGCGAAAGGCTTATCTATTGATCAGCTGCATGAGATTACAAAAATTCAAAAACGCCATTTAGTAGCGATTGAAGAAGGCAATTATGGTGTGTTGCCAGGAGCTTTTTATGCGCGTGCATTCATTAAACAATATGCAGATGCTGTTGGATTAAATGGAGAGGAACTGCTTGTAGAATATCAGAGTACGATACCACAATCTGAAAATCGTGAAGTTCCACAAGTATCAACTGGACAAAAAACACAAGAAACAATGCAAAAATCTTCATCATGGCCAATTGCAGATCATATGCCAAAAATTTTGATTGTGTTGTTAGTAATCGCATTTGGAGTGGTAGTCTGGTTTGTTATTCAAGCGTTAACTGGAAAAGATGATAGGCAAGTTCCGAATGCTCAAAGTGAGAAGATTGAGGTTCAAAAAGCAAAAGATTCTCCGCTAGATACGAAGAAAGATGAAGTGAAAGCGGAAGAACCTAAAAAAGAAGAGCCAAAGAAAGAAGAACCAAAGAAAGAGGAGCAACCAGCGCAACCAACTGGACAACAAGAAGTGAAGTTAGTTGGAACGAGTGGTAAGGTGTCTACTTTTGAAATTCATAATAATAAAACATTAGAACTGGAAATCTCAGGCAAGGGTGCAAGCTATGTAGATGTTAAAGATGATGCGGATAACGAAATTCTAAACACTACCGTACAAAGTGGTCAAACAGAAAAACGTGATTTATCAACAGTAAAAGAAGTGCGACTTAATATTGGAAATGCACCGAATGTTGAAATTAAACTGAATGGCCAAGTGGTTACTTTCCCATTAGATCCAGCAAAAGAATATCACCAAAGATTGGTGATAAAAAACCAAGGGATAGGGCAAGCTCTGCAATAACAGTCATCGCTTCGATGACTTTTTTCAATGAACAAATGTTTTTGACATGATGGAGGAATAGCTGTGAATTTACCAAATAAAATTACAATATCTAGAATCTGCTTAATTCCAGTTTTTATGGTAATTATGCTAGCGCCCTTTAACTGGGGCTCATATACAATTGGTGATGTCAATTTACCAATTCAACATTTAGCAGGAGCACTAATTTTTATAATTGCTTCAGCTACAGATTGGATTGATGGATATTATGCAAGAAAATATAATCTTGTAACGAATTTAGGGAAATTCCTTGACCCGTTAGCAGATAAATTACTTGTTTCTGCAGCACTTATCACGTTGGTAGAGATGCAATATGTACCTGCTTGGATCGTTATTGTAATTATAAGCCGTGAGTTTGCAGTAACAGGTTTACGCCTTGTACTTGCTGGGACAGGGGAAGTAGTTGCAGCAAATCAGCTAGGGAAAATTAAGACATGGACACAAATTATTGCGATTGCAGCATACTTATTACATGATGTACCGTTAAATTTACTTCATATTCCAGTTGCAGATATTTTCATATGGATTGCATTATTCTTTACCGTTATTTCAGGATGGGATTATTTCTGGAAAAATAAAGATGCTTTTGTAAACTCAAAATAGAAGTTTATGGGGGAATTGGGATGAATGCTGAAATTATTGCGGTTGGAACGGAATTATTACTTGGACAAATTGCAAATACAAATGCCCAGTTTTTATCTGAAAAGTTAGCTTCAATCGGAATTAACGTGTACTACCATACTGTTGTTGGGGATAATAACAAGCGATTACAGAAGGCAATTGAATTGGCTGAAGAACGAGCTGATATGCTCATTTTTACAGGTGGATTAGGACCGACAAAAGATGATTTAACGAAAGAAACAATAGCGTCTAGTTTAGATGAAGAGCTTGTGTATGATGAAAAGGCATTAACATCGATAAGCGATTATTTTAAGCGTACAGGCCGTGAATTTACGGAGAATAATAAAAAGCAGGCGCTCGTTTTAAATGGATCGACTGTATTTGCGAATGATCACGGTATGGCGCCTGGTATGGGGTTAAATAAGAACGGAAAAGTTTATATTTTATTACCAGGACCACCAAAAGAAATGAAGCCGATGTATATAAGTTACGTAGAGCCTTTTTTATGTAAGTTTACAACGGGGGAAAATATTTATTCTCGTGTTCTTCGTTTTTTCGGTATTGGGGAATCTCAATTAGAGGTGAAAGTTCAAGATTTAATTGATGGACAAACGAATCCAACCATTGCACCACTTGCAAATGATGGAGAAGTGACATTACGTTTAACTGCCAAACATCATGATGCTGCTGAGGCGGAGAAACTGATTCAGCATGTGGAAGATTTGATTTTAGAAAGAGTAGGAGAATTTTTCTACGGATATGACCAAGATTTCCTTCATTACAAGGCAATAAGGCTATTGAAGGAAAAAGGGTTAACTTTAGCATGTGCAGAAAGTTTAACAGGTGGTCTTTTTGGAAATCAAGTAACAGAAAATGCTGGTGTCTCGTCTGTATTTAAAGGCGGTGTCATTTGTTATCAAAATGATGTGAAGCAACAAATTTTACATGTACCTGAAGAAGTGTTACGAACTGACGGCGCGGTTAGTAAGCAGTGTGCTCGTTATCTTGCTGAAAATGTAAAGAAACTGTTAAAAGCAGATATCGGGATTAGTTTCACTGGGGTGGCAGGACCGGATGCTTCAGAGCATAAAGAGCCAGGAACAGTATTTGTTGGATTGGCGATTAAAGAGGAACCAGCTGTAGTCTTCTCGCTTAATTTAAGTGGAAGTCGTCAACAAATTAGAGAACGCTCTACAAAATATGGATTTTATCATTTATTTAAAAAGCTAGAAGAGATATAAATTTCTTCTAGCTTTTTTTGTGGGAAAATCTAGTTTTATTAGATATAAAATAAAAAAATCGAATAAATGTTCGATTTTTGTTGGCAAATTGAATTGAAAATAGGTATAATGAGATTAGCAATTTAGTTAAGGAGGAATTTTGAATGAGCGATCGTCAAGCGGCATTAGATATGGCGTTAAAACAAATAGAGAAGCAATTCGGTAAAGGTTCAATTATGAAATTAGGAGAACAAGCGGAGCGTAGAATTTCTACAATTTCAAGTGGTTCTTTAGCACTTGATGTGGCACTAGGGGTAGGCGGATACCCACGTGGCCGTGTTATTGAAATTTATGGACCTGAAAGTTCAGGTAAAACAACAGTTTCATTACACGCAATCGCGGAAGTGCAGCGTCAAGGTGGACAAGCGGCGTTCATCGATGCGGAGCATGCGATGGATCCTGTATATGCACAAAAATTAGGTGTTAACATCGATGAATTACTATTATCACAGCCTGATACAGGGGAGCAAGGACTAGAAATCGCAGAAGCACTTGTACGAAGTGGCGCGGTTGATATTATCGTAATTGACTCTGTAGCAGCTCTTGTACCGAAAGCCGAAATCGAAGGGGACATGGGTGACTCTCACGTTGGTTTACAAGCACGTTTAATGTCACAAGCACTTCGTAAACTTTCAGGTGCAATCAACAAATCAAAAACAATCGCAATCTTTATCAACCAAATTCGTGAAAAAGTTGGGGTTATGTTCGGGAACCCAGAAACAACTCCAGGTGGTCGTGCGTTGAAATTCTATTCAACTGTCCGTCTTGAAGTACGTCGTGCTGAGCAATTAAAGCAAGGTAATGACATCGTTGGTAATAAAACGAAAGTAAAAGTAGTTAAAAATAAAGTTGCACCGCCATTCCGTGTTGCTGAAGTTGATATTATGTACGGAGAAGGTATTTCAAGAGAAGGTGAAATCTTAGATATGGCTTCTGAACTTGATATCGTTCAAAAGAGCGGTGCTTGGTACTCTTATAATGAAGAACGCTTAGGACAAGGTCGTGAAAATTCGAAGCAATTCTTAAAAGAGAATACGGATTTAAGAGAAGAAATTGCCTTCTTTGTTCGTGAACATCACGGAATTGGTGAAAACTCTGGTGTTGAAGACACGGAAGATTCAACTCGTCAAGATTAAAAAATAAAAGACACGGGACCGTGTCTTTTATTTTTTAATCCACTATGAAAGCGTTGTATATAGCTGGAGATAAAATATTTATTCTATCCAAAAGGCTATGTGTAAAGGGGAATATTTATATATTTTAAGTGAATGAATTGGGATTTTCTAAGGTTTTCCAGGATAATATGCCGTCTGTTTTTTTAATCCATATAAGATTCAGGGCTGAAGGTAAAGAAAGTAAAAGTAGACAACGCTTGACAATGAAAATTGCGATAGATACAATGAGAATGTATATTTTTTCTTATATACGATACACTCTTCTCAAGAAGAGAAGTAATATTCGGAGTAAGACTTAAATCTTGCCGAAATAATAATATGACATTTTAATTGTGAAATGAAGAAAGTCCCTTAAAAAAGCGGGACGACGGTCTTTGCTGTACGTTGTAATTCAATGTACATGCCGACAGTCTTTTTTCATTCATAGCAAGGGGAGGTGAAATCATGAGTAGTACAGTTTGGATACTCATCTCCATTTTGCTTGCAACAGTCGGTGCAGTTGTTGGCTTTTTTGTTCGAAAGTCTATTGCTGAAGCGAAGATTAATGGTGCAGCTAATGAAGCAAAACGTATTCTAGACGAAGCGAATCGTGATGCTGAAGCACTTAAAAAAGAAGCGCTTTTAGAAGCAAAGGATGAAATTCATACACTTCGTACAGAAGCTGAATTAGAAATTCGTGACCGTAGAAGCGAATTACAAAAACAAGAAAATCGTTTAATGCAAAAAGAAGAGAACCTTGATCGTAAAGACGAAACGCTCGATAAGCGCGAGCAACAGTTAGAAAAGAAAGAGGAATCTCTTGTAGCGAAACAACAACAGATTGAAGAGTTGGAAAGCAAAGTGGGAGAGTTAGTTCAAAAGCAACAAACAGAATTAGAGCGCATTTCCAATCTGACCCGCGAACAAGCGAAAGCAATTATTCTTGGTAAAGTGGAAAGTGAAGTTTCTCATGAAATTGCCGTTATGGTAAAAGAAAGTGAAGTTCGCGCGAAAGAAGAAGCGGATAAGAAGGCAAAAGAGATTTTATCTCTTGCAATGCAAAGATGTGCAGCTGATCATGTTGCTGAAACAACCGTTTCGGTTGTAAATCTTCCAAATGACGAAATGAAGGGACGTATTATCGGACGTGAAGGTCGTAATATTCGTACGTTAGAAACGTTAACAGGTATTGACCTTATTATCGATGATACACCAGAAGCGGTAATTCTATCTGGATTTGACCCGATTCGTCGTGAAACAGCTCGTATCGCTCTTGATAAACTAGTACAGGACGGACGTATTCACCCAGCGCGTATTGAAGAGATGGTCGAAAAATCAAGACGTGAAGTGGACGAGTATATTCGTGAAGTCGGAGAGCAAACAACGTTTGAAGTGGGTGTTCATGGCTTACATCCAGATTTAATTAAAATTTTAGGTCGTTTAAAATACCGTACAAGTTATGGACAAAACGTCTTAAAACACTCTATGGAAGTTGCATACTTAACTGGACTTATGGCAGCGGAGCTTGGTGAGGATGAAAAACTAGCAAGACGTGCTGGTCTGTTACATGATATTGGAAAAGCAATCGATCATGAAGTAGAAGGTAGTCACGTTGAAATTGGTGTTGAACTCGCAACGAAATATAAAGAGCATCCTGTTGTAATAAACAGTATTGCATCTCACCATGGTGACACAGAACCAACTTCTATCATTGCAGTTCTAGTTGCTGCAGCAGATGCATTATCAGCTGCAAGACCGGGAGCTCGTAGTGAAACGCTTGAGAACTACATTCGTCGTCTTGAAAAGTTGGAAGAGATTTCAGAGTCTTATGAAGGTGTAGAAAAATCTTTCGCAATTCAAGCAGGACGTGAAGTTCGTATTCTGGTAAAACCAGATACAATTGATGATTTAGAAGCTCATCGTTTAGCTCGTGATATTCGAAAACGTATTGAAAATGAACTGGATTATCCAGGACATATTAAAGTAACTGTTATTCGTGAAACACGTGCAGTGGAATACGCAAAATAAAGTGGTGAAACACCACTTTATTTTTTTGTGTTGGAATTGGGTAAAATAAAGAAAACTATTTATCCAGCGCTAACGTCCGATTGGTGAAGGCTAATAATCAGTGGGGATGAACACCCCCCACTGATTATAGTTTCACTTTATGAGCAGTATGTAAGTGAAAGAAACTTATAATAGATAAATTGTAACTGTTGTAAGGAAATAGCTTCAAGTTATAGTATGGTAATAAAAAATGTAGTACATAGAAAGGGTAAGACATATGAGAATATTATTTGTTGGGGATGTAGTAGGATCTCCTGGTAGAGACATGATTCAACAGTACGTACCGGCTTTAAAGAAAAAATATACACCTACAGTAACAATTATTAATGGAGAAAATGCTGCGGGTGGACGTGGAATTACGGAAAAAATATATCGAAACTTTTTAGAGTGCGGGGCACAAGCGGTTACGCTTGGAAACCATGCTTGGGATAATCGTGAAGTATTTGAGTTTATTGATGATGCAAAATATCTTGCAAGACCAGCTAACTTCCCAGAAGGGACGCCGGGAAAAGGGCTTATCTTTGTAAATTGTAATGGAACAGAAGTTGCAGTTATTAACTTACAAGGACGTACTTTCCTTCCTCCAATCGATTGTCCATTCCGTAAAGTGGATGAGTTAATCAGCATTGCAAAAAAACGTACAAACATTATCTTTGTTGATTTTCATGCTGAAACAACAAGTGAGAAGCAGGCGTTAGGTTGGTACGTAGACGGTCGTGCTACAGCGGTAGTTGGTACACATACACACGTTCCTACAGCTGATAATCGTATTTTACCAAGCGGAACAGCTTATATTACAGATGTTGGTATGACAGGCCCATATGATGGGATTTTAGGTATGGATCGCGAAGCGGTATTGAAGAAGTTTTTAACGAACTTACCAGTACGTTTTGAAGTGACGAATGGTAGAACGCAATTAAGTGCAGTGTTAATTGATGTGGATCCTAATACAGGGAAAGCGAAGAAAATTGAGCGTATTTTAATTAATGATGACCAGCCGTTTTTTGATTGATTTTTAATGAAAAGTTAGAGAGTTTTTTATATTTTAATTTTTTAGAAAAATTACAGGAATTTAGCAGGAATACGTGTCATTCCTCGTGAATATAAGTTAAAGTGAAATAATTGCTATTACTTTTTATAGAAACGAGGAGGAAACGCGGAATGGAAATATTAAAAGTTAAAGCAACGTCGGTCCCTAATTCTGTAGCTGGTGCACTTGCAGGTGTTATTCGCGAACGCGGAACAGCAGAAATTCAAGCTATTGGTGCAGGTGCATTGAACCAAGCGGTAAAGGCAGTAGCAATTGCAAGAGGATTTGTAGCGCCTAGCGGTTTGGACTTGATTTGTATCCCAGCGTTTACAGATATTATGATTGATGGTGAAGAGCGTACAGCAATAAAATTAATTGTAGAACCTCGTTAAGTTGAAACAACCTGTTTGCATGTATGCAAACAGGTTGTTTTTGTAATGGAGGAATGAAAATGAAAATTTTTGATGCGCATTGCGATGTACTCTTTCAGTTATGGAGTGCAAAGGGGAAAAAAGACTTTCAAAACGATTCACAATTACATATTACATTTGAACAATTAAAGAAAAGAAAAGGAAGTATACAATGCTTTGCTATATATGTACCAGAAACAGTAGCGTATGAAAATCGTTTTGAAGTTGCGCTGCAAATGATAGATATTTTTCATAATGAAATTTTATCGCTACCAGGAATGAAGTTTATTCAGACAAAAAACGATATTAACATGCTAAAACAGGACGAGATTGGAGCATTATTAACATTAGAAGGATGCGAAGCAATTGGAAAAGAAGCGATGAAATTACGTTTGTTTTATCGCTTAGGTGTACGTTCCTTTGGATTGACATGGAACTATGCCAATCTGCTAGCTGATGGAGCGCTAGAGGCACGTGGGGCAGGTTTAACTACATTTGGTAGACAGGTTGTACAAGAACTTAATACGTTATATTTATGGACGGATGTGTCTCACTTAAATGAAAGAAGCTTTTGGGATGTTATAGACATTGCTGAAAACCCAATTGCATCTCACTCAAACTGTTATCAACTTTGTGGGCATCCACGCAATTTAACCGATGAACAAATAAGAGCTCTTATAAAGAAAAATAGCATTATTGGTATTACTTTCGTACCACAGTTTTTAACGAATGAAAGACAAGCGAATATAGCAGATATATTAAGGCATGTGGAATATATTTGTTCATTAGGTGGAGAGAAAAATATAGGGTTTGGTTCTGATTTTGATGGGATTTTAGAAACTGTTGTAGGTGTAGAAGTATATAGGGATTATGAAAATATAATTAACCAACTTTGTAAAAAGTATAGTGAATCAATGGTAGAGCATTTTTTGTATAAAAATTTTATTGACCGTATTACTTTCTGATTATTAATTTCTAAAAAATCAGAAAAAAATTTTACTCGCGGTAATTTATTGATTTTTTTAAGACCTAATACTAGAATGGTGAACGAAATAGCATTATACTAAAGATTAAGGGAAATCAGAAGAGGCATAATTTGCGTCCATTGTAGTTTATTTGCATAAAAAATGCTAAACTAATACTGTAAAAAAATACACTACAATGAATGCAGCCAAAAGGGGTGTAGGAGATGATTAGTCAACTTTCATGGAAAGTTGGAGGCCAACAAGGTGAAGGAATTGAAAGTACAGGGGAAATCTTCTGTATTGCATTAAACCGATTAGGATATTACCTATACGGTTACCGCCACTTCTCATCACGTATTAAAGGCGGCCATACAAATAATAAAATTCGTGTAAGTACAACAGAAGTACGCGCGATCTCAGATGATTTAGATATTTTAATTGCTTTTGATCAAGAAACAATTGATTTTAACTTCCACGAACTACGTCCGGGCGGAATTGTAGTTGCGGATGCGAAATTTAATCCAACAATACCTGATAATACAGATGTAAATCTATATGTGATACCGTTTACAGATATTGCTTCAGAGTTAGGCACATCATTAATGAAAAATATGGTTGCTGTTGGGGCATCTAGTTCGGTATTAGGGTTAGACGAAACAGCTTATTTAGAGGTTGTTGAAGAAATCTTTGGTCGTAAAGGGGAGCAAGTCGTTCAAAAGAATATGGAAGCAATTAAACGCGGCTCTCAATATATGAAAGAATTGCTTGGTGAGAAAGTAAACATGATGCAGCTTGAAAAAGCTGATGGTAAGAAACGCATGTTTATGATTGGAAACGATGCAATCGCATTTGGTGCGGTAGCTGGTGGTGCTCGCTTTATGTCCGCATACCCAATCACACCTGCATCTGAAATTATGGAATATTTAATTAAAAAGTTACCGAAAGTCGGCGGAACAGTAATCCAAACTGAGGATGAAATCGCAGCTTGTACAATGGCGATCGGTGCAAACTACGCTGGTGTTCGTACATTAACAGCATCTGCTGGTCCTGGTCTTTCATTAATGATGGAAGCAATTGGTTTAGCAGGTATTACTGAAACACCACTAGTTATCATTGATACACAACGTGGTGGTCCAAGTACGGGCTTACCAACAAAACAAGAGCAGTCTGACTTAATGGCTATGATTTACGGAACGCATGGTGAAATTCCAAAAATCGTAATGGCGCCAAGTACAGTTGAAGAAGCTTTCTATGATATTGTAGAAGCGTTTAACTTAGCAGAAGAATATCAAGTGCCTGTTATCTTCTTAACAGATCTACAGCTTTCTTTAGGAAAGCAAACAGTAGAACCACTTAAGTTAGATAAAGTTGAAATTCGTCGCGGTAAGCTTGATTTAGAAATAGAATTACCAGAACGTGAAAATAAAGCATACTTCAAGCGTTATGAAGTAACAGAAGATGGAGTTTCACCACGTGTTTTACCTGGTATGAAAAATGGTATTCACCATGTTACAGGTGTAGAACATGATGAAACGGGTAAACCATCTGAATCAGCGTTAAATCGTAAAGATCAAATGGACAAACGTTTCCGTAAAATGGCGAACTTGCAGTTTAATACCCCTATTTACAAAAATGCTAAGCATGATGACGCAGACGTATTGTTAGTTGGCTTTAACTCAACTCGTGGTGCGATCGAAGAGGCAATGCAGCGTTTGGAACAAGAAGGAATGAAAGTAAACCATGCCCATGTACGTTTAATTCATCCGTTCCCAACAGCTGAAATCGATCCACTTGTGAAAAAAGCGAAGCGTGTTGTAGTAGTAGAAAACAATGCAACTGGTCAGCTTGCTAACATTATGAAAATGAATCTTGGCAATGGTGAGAAAATTTCTAGTCTTTTAAAATACGATGGAAATCCATTCTTGCCGAAAGAGATTTACAACGAATGTAAAAAAGGGGTTGTATTAAATGGCAACATTTAAGGACTTTCGTAACAGTGTAAAACCAAACTGGTGCCCAGGTTGCGGAGACTTCTCGGTGCAGGCTGCGATTCAGCGTGCGGCAGCTAACGTTGGTTTAAATCCAGATGAGCTAGCTGTTATTTCTGGTATCGGCTGTTCAGGTCGTATTTCAGGGTATATTAATTCATATGGTTTGCATAGTATTCACGGACGTGCTCTTCCGATTGCACAAGGTGTGAAAATGGCAAATCGTGATTTAACAGTTATTGCATCCGGTGGTGACGGTGATGGTTTTGCGATTGGTATGGGACATACGATCCATTCTATTCGTCGTAACATTGATATTACGTACATCGTAATGGATAACCAAATTTACGGATTAACAAAAGGTCAAACTTCACCACGTAGTGAAGCTGGATTTAAAACGAAAAGTACACCACAAGGTTCAATTGAACCATCACTAAATGTTATGGAAATGGCTTTAACAGCTGGTGCGACATTTGTGGCGCAAAGCTTTTCAAGTGATTTAAAAGAATTGACGCAAATTATTGAAGCTGGTATTAACCATAAAGGCTTTTCATTAATTAATGTATTTAGTCCATGTGTTACTTACAATAAAGTAAATACTTATGATTGGTTTAAAGAGAATTTAACGAAACTAAGTACAGTAGAAGGATATGATCCATCTAACCGCATGATGGCTATGCAAACATTAATGGAAAAGAACGGGTTAGTAACAGGTTTAATTTATCAAAATACAAAGCAGCCTTCTTACCAAGAGCTTGTAAAAGACTATAGTGAAAAGCCTTTAGTGCAAGCTGATTTAAATATGGATCAGAAAATGTTTGATGAGCTTGTTGCTGAATTTATGTAATGATCGGAGAGAAGGTTGCCACTTGGCAACCTTCTTTTTGAGTGAATAAAAATAATTAATAGATTTGTTTACTTAGAAAATTCAGAATGATAAAATAATATATAAATCGTTGTATAAAAATAGCATGTTCATTAACTGTGAAATGTAATATAGGATAAGGCTTCTTCTTCGTTAAAGTTGGCTAAAGGCTCTATACTATGATAATGTGTATAGGGATAAAGCAATATGCTTTTCAATAGGACAAGATGAAATGATAAAGTGAAACTTTAATTAGTGGGGAGGTTTATCCCCCACTAATTATTAGTTGAACCAATCGGGCAGTTACGGGCAGTTACGGGCAGTTATCTCCCACCTAACTTCCTCGTATTCGCCGAATTTTGAGGTGGGAGTCTACTGCCCGCAAATAGCGGGATAAAAGGGAATGTCTATTTGTGTGGGGAAGACTTCATTCTTACGGATGATTAGATCGATTACTCAAGTTTCAAAGGGCAAGTTATCTCTCAAGCTATCTAACATCATTGAGATGGGTCTAAGCGCATTAAAATGGACTACAGAGTGTGTATAGTTAAGGGTGAAAGGAGATTACCGATGAACGAGCAACAACGATTAGCAAGTCGACAAGCAAATTCCTCTACGAAAAAAGAAGAGAAAGATTATAGTAAATACTTTGAAAGTGTATACCAACCACCTTCCTTGAAATTGGCGAAAAAGCGTGGGAAAGAAGAAGTTAAAATTGAACGAGATTTTGGCTTACCTGAAGAGTTCCGCAATTTTGGCGCAGGAAGAAAGTTTTACATTCGTACATATGGCTGTCAAATGAATGAACATGATACAGAAGTAATGGCTGGGATTTTTACAACACTTGGATATGAGCCAACTTTTTCAACTGAAGAGGCAGATGTGATTTTATTAAATACTTGTGCAATTCGTGAAAATGCTGAAAATAAAGTGTTCGGTGAACTTGGTCATTTAAAATCATTAAAGCGAAGAAACCCGGATCTTTTAATTGGTGTATGTGGTTGTATGTCTCAAGAAGAATCTGTTGTAAATAAAATTATGCAAAAAAATCAGCATGTAGATATGGTGTTTGGTACACATAATATTCATAGATTACCGTATATCTTAAAGGACGCAATGTTCTCAAAAGAGACGGTAGTTGAAGTTTGGTCAAAAGAAGGGGATGTAATTGAAAACCTTCCGAAAGTACGTCGTGGTGATATTAAAGCTTGGGTAAATATTATGTATGGCTGTGATAAGTTCTGTACATATTGTATTGTACCGTATACACGCGGAAAAGAGCGTAGCAGACGTCCAGAAGATATTATTAAAGAAATTCGCCATTTAGCTGCGAACGGTTATAGAGAAATTACGTTACTTGGACAAAACGTAAACGCATACGGTAAAGACTTTGAAGATATACAATATGGTCTTGGCGATTTAATGGATGAACTTCGTAAAATCGATATCGCACGTATTCGTTTTACAACAAGTCATCCACGTGATTTTGATGATCATTTAATTGATGTTCTTGGAAAAGGTGGTAACCTAGTAGAACATATCCACTTACCAGTTCAATCTGGTAGTACAGATATGCTTAAAATTATGGCGCGTAAATATTCGCGAGAACACTATTTAGAGCTTGTACGAAAAATTAAAGAAACCATTCCGAATGCAGTACTAACGACTGATATTATCGTTGGTTTCCCAAATGAAACGGATGAGCAGTTTGAAGAGACGATGTCGTTATATCGTGAAGTAGGATTTGATACGGCATTTACATTTATTTATTCCCCGCGTGAAGGTACACCAGCTGCAAAAATGCAGGATAATGTGCCGATGGAAGTGAAGAAAGAGCGATTACAACGCTTAAATACACTAGTGAATGAATATGCAGTTAATAAGAATAAGCGCTATATAGGACAAATTGTAGAAGTATTAGTTGATGGAGAAAGTAAGAATAACCCTGAAGTACTTGCAGGATACACACGTACGAATAAACTTGTAAACTTTGTTGCTTCAAAATCTTTAATTGGTCAGCTTGTGAAAGTAAAAGTAACGGAAGCAAAAACTTGGTCTCTTAACGGGGAATTGGTTAAGGAACCGATTGAGGTGAAATAATAGATGAAAGTATATACGAAAGATGAAATTGTTGAGCAAGCGAAAGAATTAGCAAAAATGATCTCTGAAACAGAAGAAGTCGATTTCTTTAAGCGAGCAGAAGCACAAATTCATAAAAATGAAAATGTAAAGCGAGCAATTGAAGAAATAAAAGCTTTGCAAAAACAAGCAGTAAACTTGCAACATTATGGGAAATGGGAAGCTTTGAAAAAAGTAGAAGCTGAAATTGATGCGCTTCAAGATAAGTTGGATAATATCCCAGTTGTACAGGAGTTTAAATCTTCACAAACATATGTAAATGACTTACTACAGTTAGTTGCTAGTACCATTTCTAACAATGTAACAGATGAAATATTAGTTTCAACTGGTGGCGATGTATTGAAGGGTGAAACTGGTGCAGCGGTAGAAAGTAAAAAAGGAAATTGTGGTTGTTAAAGAGATGTCTTATTGACATCTCTTTTTTTAGTGAGTTATATTGTAAATTCTTCTCAAAAAAAAGAATGACACATTCCGCTATTGTCACGCATATGATTAAGTGAATAGTGATTGAGGAGGGTTACGAATGTCCGAATTTAGAGAGATTATTACAAAAGCAGTGGTTGGAAAAGGACGTAAGTATACAAAGTCAACGCATACATGTGAATCGAATAATGAGCCAACAAGTATTTTAGGGTGCTGGGTAATTAACCATTCGTACGAAGCGAGAAAGAATGGGAAACATGTGGAAATTGAAGGTTTCTATGATGTAAACACTTGGTATTCATTTGATGGAAACACAAAGACTGAAGTTGTAACAGAACGTGTTAACTACAATGATGAAGTAAGCATTGGTTATCGTGACAAAAACTTTTCTGGTGACGATTTAGAAATTATCGCTCGTGTAATTCAGCCGCCAAATTGTTTAGAAGCTCTTGTATCGCCAAATGGTAATAAAATTGTTGTGACGGTAGAACGTGAATTTGTAACAGAAGTAGTTGGGGAAACGAAAATTTGTGTAAGTGTAAATCCTGAAGGTTGCGTAGAATCAGACGAGGATTTCCAAGTCGATGATGATGAGTTTGAAGAATTAGATCCGAACTTTATCGTTGACGCAGAAGAAGAGTAAGAGAAAGCTAGGGAGAAGTTCTTCCTAGCTTTTTACAGTACATAAGTGGTGCTGAATGACCATGATTCCTTATGAAATGTGCTATAATGAGGAAAGACTCCTGGAATAGGAGATATGGGTGTCCGTGAAGTGTGACATATATGAATATAGATTATTATGTAAGAATTATGGAGGAAAGACATGACGCAATATACGCCTATGATACAGCAATACTTAAAGGTTAAGGCAGACTATCAAGATGCCTTTTTATTTTTCCGATTAGGTGATTTTTATGAAATGTTCTTTGAGGATGCGGTTAAAGCAGCTCATGAACTTGAAATTACATTAACGAGCCGAGATGGTGGTAGTAGTGATCGTATACCGATGTGCGGTGTACCGCATCATGCAGCTAAAAATTATATTGAACAACTTGTTGAAAAAGGATATAAAGTAGCTGTTTGTGAGCAAGTGGAAGATCCAAAAACAGCTAAAGGTGTAGTGCGCCGTGAAGTAGTACAACTAATTACGCCAGGAACGATGATGGAAGGGCGTACAATAGACGAGAAAGAGAATAACTTCTTAGCAGCATTAACACATTTCGAAGATGGATCTTATGCGCTAGCTTGCAATGACTTAACGACTGGACAAAATACAGTGACGTTGTTAACAGGTTCAGTAGAAGATATTTTATTAGAAGTGTATGCAACTGGTTCAAAAGAAATTGTTGTAGATTCTACATTTTCAAAAGATGAATTAAATAAATTAACTGAAACATTAAAAATGACGATTTCGTATGAAGATGCAACAACTATTCCAGAAGGATTAGAACATCTTGTGAAAAATGTTTCCCAAGCAAAATTAATTAAAGCAATTGGACGCTTATTTAACTATGTGATAAGAACACAAAAACGTTCGTTAGATCACTTGCAACCAGTAGAAATTTATTACACGAATCAATTTATGAAAATTGATGTGCATTCAAAACGCAATTTAGAGTTAACAGAGACTCTTCGCACGAAGGAAAAGACAGGCTCATTATTATGGCTATTAGACAAAACAAAAACGGCTATGGGTGGGCGTATGTTAAAACAGTGGATGGAACGTCCACTTATCCAGAAAGAAAAAGTTGAAGAGCGTTTAGAAATGGTTGAAACGTTTGTAAATGATTACTTTTTACGTGAAGATTTAAAAGAAAAGTTAAAAGAAGTATATGATTTAGAGCGTTTAGCAGGGAAAGTTGCATTTGGTAATGTAAATGCACGGGACTTATTACAGTTAAGACGTTCTTTACTGCAAGTACCAGCTATTTTAGAAGCGATTAGTCTTTTAGATAATGCTTATGCAGCAAGGTTAATTCAAGGTGCGGATCCGTGTGAGAGCTTAACTGAATTACTAGGAAGAAGTATTCAAGAAAACCCACCGCTTTCTATTAAAGATGGAGATATTATTAAAGACGGTTATAATGACAAGCTTGATCAATATCGTTACGTTAGTAAAAACGGAAAAACGTGGATTGCTGAGCTTGAAAAACGAGAGCGTGATATTACAGGGGTTAAATCATTAAAAATTGGGTACAACCGTATTTTCGGCTACTACATTGAAGTGACGAAGGCGAATCTTGCAGCACTTCCAGAAGGGCGCTATGAGCGTAAACAAACACTTGCAAATGCAGAACGTTTCATAACAGATGAACTAAAAGAAAAAGAAACATTAATCTTAGAAGCAGAAGAGAAAATTGTACAATTAGAATACGATTTATTTACAGCACTTCGCGAAGAAGTAAAAGTATTCATACCGAAATTGCAACACTTAGCGAAAGTAATTAGTGAACTAGACGTACTGCAAAGCTTTGCGACAGTTAGTGAAGAAGAGCAGTTTGTAAAACCTGTTTTAACAACTAAGCGCGAAATCTTTATTAAAGATGGTCGTCATCCTGTCGTTGAAAAAGTATTGAACGGGAAATTGTATGTACCGAATGATTGTATTATGCCGGAGAAGATGGATGTCTTTTTAATTACAGGACCGAACATGTCTGGTAAAAGTACGTATATGAGACAATTAGCACTTGTTACTGTTATGTCACAAATTGGTTGCTTTGTACCAGCGACCGAAGCAGTATTACCTGTCTTCGATCAAATCTTTACGAGAATTGGTGCAGCAGATGATTTAATCTCAGGTCAAAGTACATTTATGGTTGAAATGTTAGAAGCGAAAAATGCAATTGCAAATGCATCAGAAAGAAGTTTAATTTTATTCGATGAAATAGGACGCGGTACATCTACGTACGATGGTATGGCACTTGCACAAGCAATCATTGAACATATTCATGACCAAATTGGTGCGAAAACATTATTCTCTACACATTATCATGAATTAACAGTGTTAGAAGAAAGTTTAGACCAACTAAAGAATGTACATGTTTCAGCAATTGAAGAGAATGGAAAAGTAGTTTTCCTTCATAAAATTCAAGATGGAGCGGCTGATAAAAGTTACGGAATTCACGTTGCTCAACTTGCCGAGCTTCCAGATAGCTTAATCGCTCGCGCGAAAGAAGTGTTAGCGCAACTAGAGGGACAAGAAGAAATTATTATTCCGAAACGAGTAGAAGTGAAAGTGAAAGTGCAAGAAGTTGCTCCAGAACCAGTTGTTGTAAAAGAAGAACCGGCAAAAATACAAGAAGAGAAAGAAGAAGAATCACAACTATCTTTCTTTGGAGGAGAACAGTCTTCGAAAAAACAAGACAAGCCTGTGCTCGATCAAAAAGAAACGGCAGTACTTGCACAAATTAAAAAGATTGATTTACTCGATATGACACCTTTAGAAGCGATGAACGAACTGTATCGCCTACAAAAAAAGTTAAAGAAAGGATGAGTAAGTAGATGGGGAAAATTCGCAAACTCGATGACCAACTCTCTAACTTAATTGCGGCAGGGGAAGTAGTAGAGCGCCCTGCCTCAGTCGTAAAAGAACTCGTGGAAAATTCCATCGATGCGAATAGTACATCTATTGAAATCCACTTAGAAGAAGCTGGATTATCGAAAATTCGCATCATTGATAATGGAGATGGCATTGCAGAAGAAGATTGTATCGTTGCATTTGAACGCCACGCAACGAGCAAAATTAAAGATGAAAATGATTTATTTCGTATAAGAACGCTCGGTTTCCGCGGAGAGGCCCTGCCGAGTATTGCTTCTGTAAGTGAATTAGAATTAATCACAAGCACAGGTGATGCGCCTGGTACACACCTTATTATTAAAGGTGGAGACATTATAAGACAAGAGAAAACGGCGAGCCGAAAAGGAACAGATATTACAGTACAAAACTTATTCTTTAATACACCAGCGCGCCTTAAATATATGAAAACTATTCATACAGAGCTTGGGAACATTACAGATATCGTGTATCGTATTGCAATGTCTCATCCAGAAGTATCGTTAAAACTGTTTCATAATGAAAAGAAATTGCTTCACACATCAGGAAACGGTGATGTAAGACAAGTACTTGCATCGATTTACAGCATTCAAGTTGCGAAGAAGCTGATTCCGATTGAAGCTGAGTCTCTAGACTTTACCATTAAAGGTTATGTAACATTGCCTGAAGTAACGAGAGCGTCTCGTAACTATATGTCAACGATTGTAAATGGCCGTTACGTTCGAAATTTCGTATTAATGAAAGCAATTCAGCAAGGATATCATACGTTACTGCCAATCGGACGATACCCAATCGGCTTCTTATCAATTGAAATGGATCCAATGCTTGTTGATGTCAACGTACATCCAGCAAAATTAGAAGTTCGCTTTAGTAAAGAACAAGAATTGCTAAAACTTATCGAAGAAACATTGCAAGATACATTCAAAAAAATACAGCTCATTCCAGATGCAGGAGTAACAACGAAGAAAAAAGAAAAAGACGAAAGTGTGCAAGGGCAGTTCCAGTTTGAGCATACAAAACCGAAAGAACCGCCAATGCCCAACATCGTTTTACCGACTGGAATGGATGAGAAACAAGAAGAAACAACGACTGTAAAACAGCCAGCGCAACTTTGGCAACCGCCGAAGCAAGAATGGCAGCCACCACAGTCGCTGGTAAGAGAAGAAGAAGGCTGGCAACCAACTACTACTAAACCGATAATCGAAGAACCGATCAGGGAAGAAAAATCATGGAACAGTAATGAAGAGGATTTTGAATTAGAGGAATTGGAAGAAGAAGTTGGAGAAATAAAAGAGATTGAAATGAACGGTAATGACTTACCACCGCTTTATCCAATTGGCCAAATGCACGGAACATATATTTTTGCTCAAAATGATAAAGGGTTATATATGATCGACCAGCACGCAGCGCAGGAACGCATCAATTATGAATATTTCCGTGATAAAGTGGGACGAGTTACGCAAGAAGTACAAGAATTACTTGTACCGTATCGTATTGATTTATCTCTTACCGAATTTTTACGTGTCGAAGAGCAGTTAGAAGAACTAAAAAAAGTTGGACTATTTTTGGAGCAATTCGGCCATCAATCCTTTATCGTCCGTTCGCACCCAACGTGGTTCCCGAAAGGACAAGAAACAGAAATTATCGATGAAATGATGGAGCAAGTTGTCAAACTAAAAAAAGTAGATATTAAAAAACTACGAGAAGAAGCAGCCATCATGATGAGCTGTAAAGCTTCCATAAAAGCAAATCAATATTTAACGAACGATCAAATATTTGCTTTACTTGAAGAACTTCGTACGACGACAAACCCGTATACATGTCCGCATGGAAGACCGATTCTGGTGCATCATTCTACTTATGAATTGGAGAAGATGTTTAAGAGGGTTATGTAGGGGAAGTTGTTTTCTTCTAAAATGTTTTGGATTTAATAAAGATAAAGTTAGATTGCAAAGGGAGCAACAGTAATTAGTTGCTCTCTTTTTTTATGTAGATTTGTTATTGTTCAATGAGTGTGAAGCAGTTTAGTTTTGAAATAAGAATTGGAAAGAGTATTTAAGAGGTTATAAAGGTATTTTGTTTTTAGTATTTATTCATTTTTGAAGGAATTAATTTCTTGACTATGGTTACTTTATCCTGTTATCAAATCCTACTAAGAATGAAAAAAGCGTGCTATATCAGCACTTTTAAAAAGGAAAGTTTTCTAGTAAACTCTCCTTTTTAAAGGGTGTGTGAGCTGAAAAATCAAGATTTAGACACTACTTAAAACGTAACTGTGCATGGTCACAATGATGCTCTATAGAATTATTTATTTTTGTTATTATTAATTTTTTCAGTATATAGAACTTTTTCTTTGTAATGTTTTGTTATTGGAAAATTATGTGTACCTGTACCATTTTTGTATTGTTTATAAACTGGGTTTTTTATGGGGATTGTTGTAGTTTCGGTAAATTCATATGGGTAATTTATTTTAGATTTATCTTCAAACATGAGAATGCCTCCTTTTTAGGATTTCCTAAGTTCTTTACTATAACATGATATGCATATATATTTTTTTGGACTAGTTATTTATAAATATTAATGGAATTTAATTACATAGATACTGAAATATTTTAAAGGGATGTGGCATCTCGGTCCATCTAAAAACCATTATTTGGTAGGTTATTTTATTTATCAACGAAGGAAACGTCGCATATATATTCAATATAGATTGTTTTTATAATGTATTCTATATGTTATATTCCTAATAATTTAATGTGGATATTATACTCGTATTAAGCTATTAGGAACATTTAATATTGTTTCACAACTGAAAGGGAATTGAAAAAGAACTGAAACTTTTCTCATAAAAATTCAATCTTACTTGAAAAATGAAAGGAAAATGAAATTTTCCAAAAGGAATTCTTTGTTAAGATAAAAAGCATACATACAAAAAAGTATTGACATATCTCGAAAAATGTATTTTCGAGATATAGTGGGGGAAAAGATGAGATTAGAAAAACAATTAATAAAAAAGATGTATTATGAAACATTCTTAATGGAGAATGAAACACACCCACCTCTTCAAGTACTTGGAGAAGCTTATGTAAACGAAGAAAAAAATGAGATTTCTGATGGATCTTATATTCGTTTTGCACAAGGTGAATTTTATTATCACCATCAAGATTTTGAAGCAGCTATTTTTAAATGGGAGAAAGTTAGTAATGAATTAGCGCCATGGGCACAAAAAAATATTGCGGATGCTTACTTCGAACTTAACCAATTACCAGTTGCTGAAAATGTGTATACTTCCATTACTACTGATAACAAAATACTTATGACCGAAATTGTACTGCAATTACTGTCTCTTTACATCGAGCAAAATAATTTTGATTCAGCTTTCGCTGTTATAAAAGAAGCGGTTTCTTTAAATCCCGATTATCCAAGCGTCACAACAATTGCACGTTCCTTTTATGAAGAACAGCAAGATTTTGATAGTGCAGTAGAGCTTGCTGTGAACGAGTTAATTCGAACAGAATCTTATCCGTGGTTTGAGGTTCTAAAAGAATATATCGATAAAGGATTTACTAAAAATATTTCACCAGATTATTTTTATACAGTATTAGTTACATTAAATAATGTAGATCAAGTGCAATTTACACAAATGGTTTCATCACTTTGGCACAGCTATAAAGATGAACAAAATTACTTATTATGGCTTAACACAATAAATGAATTTTTCATACATATCGAAATGCATTCGTCCGATATATGGGACGAAATTTCTTCTCTTTACGAAGAAACATACTTTGAATTAATTCAAGGTCAATATATGCTTAGACAATTACACGATATTATTCCAAATCTGTTAACAAATTGGTTAAAGGTAGTCAATCCCTCTCATGCTGTATTTCCATCTGCAGCAGTATTGGCATGGGATGAGATTTTTCCTTCCAAAATAGATTCAGCGGATATAAAATATGCGGAAAACCTACTGTCATATTCTATTAATCATGTGAATGGCTTAGAGTATAGTTTACATCTTTTTGAATCTATTACAGGGTGGGCACAAGAACATGATTTAGAAATGGGTCACCGATTTAGCTGGTTAGTAGGCGAGCTTGCAGATTTAAAAACAAATCGCGTATTAGTAACTGGAACTTCAGGAAACGGAAAAGCGTCATTTATTAACTCTATTTTAGGAGAAAATATATTAGAAAACTCAATCTCAAATGTAGTTGTTTTTAAAAATGACGCTTATACAGAAATTAACGCTATAACAGATTCGGAAATTACAACAACTGAGAATTTCTCTGATTTCCATAACATGATGGCAGTGCACCGTCAAACATATAGAGATAGAGCATGTATTGAATTTAAATTACCATGCAGATTTTTAAGTAAAAACAAACTTACATTCGTTGTTACACCTAGCTTTAATAGGAACAATGACGCGAGAGATGAGGTGTTTGAATATTTAAACTCTGTAGATGAATTATTATTCGTATTGAATACGGATTCACCTTTTACTGACAAAGAACGTGACATTCTATTAAGTATTCAAGAACATACACCAAATCTACAAGTTCATTTCTTATTGAATAAAATCGATAACATTTACAATGAAGCAGAAGCAAAAAGAGTTATACAAGATACGCAAGTGAGAATAAACACATATTTCCCTAATGCAAGAATTTTCCCTTATTCTTCGTTATATACAAATAGTAAACAACTAAACGATTTAACTGAGTTTATTCATTTTAACTTTAACCATAAAAATATCGATGCAGAACGTACTGAAAAGCTATTATTTTTCATTCGAAAAACAATTACATATCTTTTGGATAAACGCGTTGAGAGGGAAAATAATCTAGTGGATTCTATTAATTGGAATGAAGATATGTTAGTTAAACTAAATGGTTGTATTAATAACCTTACTGCTTTTGAGAAGGAAAAAATTCATTTAATTACAGAATCATATCGTACAATGAAAAATGAAATTACTAATGATCTTACAGAACATATTCCGAAACTATTGCAGAGTTGTTCCGATTTAATTAGTGAAGAAAGCGATTTTGGTCACATTGATATTGAACTAAACACAGCGATGAATGAAAGAGTGCAACAATATCTAGAACAAACTGTATTACCTAATCTTGCTCGCTCTATGCAAAATTGGATTGCGACTTCTAATAACGAGCTCCTTCAAAGTCAATTGTACTTAGAAGAAACCAGTGAAGGACTTAATTCTTTATTTGGAGAAAATCGAATACAGTTAGAATGTGACTTTAAAGTAATTGATGACTGGCGCAGAGATACTGATAGAATGACAACTAGAATACAAATGGAAGAAGTAAATATTTTACGCCGATTTACACCAGCACAATTTTTACTGAAAAGTGCCGGTAAATTATTTGGAGTTCTTCCTAAAAATAAAGCTATGCTATATAACAAATACAAACAGTATTTAGAAAATGAAGATTATACCGATGTAACGGCTTCTATTATGAAGAAATTTTTCTTGCAGTTTGAGCTGTTTGAAAACACACAAGAGCGGGATATTAATATGTTCTTTAGAAATCCATTTGGCGCGTTGGAACAAGCTGTAGAAAATACTCATTTAGAAATAAAAGAAAAACAAGATAAGCTGCATAAAATGAAATCAAACCCTGAAGTTTATCATGATCCTATAAAGCTCTTTGAATTGAGATTACGTCAATGTGAAGTAATCTTGAATATAGGTGAGGATAATTCCTATACAGATTTACCTTTAGAAACAATTATAGAATAAACGTAAAGTAACTCCAAAATATACAATAAAAGTTGATTTTGGAGTTGTTTTTTGTTTACATCTGTATAATATGTATGTTCTTTTTAATAGCAGATTGCATCATGTGTTATAAGAAAAGTAATAGGGAAAAGGGAGCAATAGCAATTAGTTGCTCCCTTTCCATTTGATTAGAGTAATTAAATGTCTGATAAATATTTTCCAACATGCAGACCACTTGCAGCTGCTTGAGATAATGAATGAGTGACGCCTGAACAATCTCCAATTAAAAATAGCCCATCCATACTTGTTTCAAAATGGTTATTGATTTTTATTGTAGGAGCATAGAACTTTCCATCAATTCCATATAATAAAGTATCTTTATCGATAGGTTCTTGGATAAATTGTTCTAAACGTAATAAAAATTTTTTGAGTCCTTCAATATATAATTGAGGGATTTCCTTATTCAAATCTCCATAATCTCCATGTAGTGTAGGCTGTATACGATTATGTTTCATGTTGTTCTCCGTTGTAGGTTGTTTCTTTATTAAGTCCTCTAAACGCTGTATAACAATCCGATCTCGTCCTTGGTTAATGCTTTTAATAATTGAACTTGCGTATACATTTGCTTCTTTGAGAGTTGGAAAATAGCGCGGGATAAATAAAGTGAAATTTAAGTTAGGAGTGCCAGCGCCTTGCTCTCGAAAATTTTGACCGTCAGGCATAACTAAACCTTCTTCGTACTTTCGAATAATGCGTCCTTTTGGATTCATACAGTAAGTAGTAGCCGTGAAATGTTCATGCTGATAAGAAAGTTTTGTCTCAAATGTATCTTTTAATATTGAACGTAATTGATGTTCTTTCATCTCTATCCTAATACCTAAATCTACACGGGTTTGCTCTTGAGAAATATTTAGAGAAGTGCACATTTCTTTTAGCCAATCCGCTCCGGAACGCCCAGTTGCAAATACTAGTTGCTTAGATTGAACTGTTCCTTCATTTGTCTCTATTGTAAAGTGATCTTTCTGTTTCATAATATGGTGTACATCTATATGAAATTGGATATTTATTTTCGTAAGTAAAAATTCATAGAGATGCTGAAAAATGTCACTTGAAAGTGTAGTACCAAGATGCCTTACTTCTGTTGTTAGCATTTGTAAACCACACGTTTCAGCTCTCTTATTAAGAGTTGGATTTTCTGTAGAATATTTTGAAACAGAATTTCCTCCGAACTGACATAGAATCTCATCTACTTCAGCCATAAGTTGTAAAAAGCCTTCTTTACCGACTTTTTGTTCAAGTTCTCCGCCAAATCCGTTTGTATAATTAAATTTCCCTTCAGATTTTCCTAAACCACCAAACCCGAAATATTTATCACATGTAGTACAATTACACACTTTTCCTTGGTCTAAAGGACAATGGCGATCTTCTAGCGCTTTACCTTTATCAAGAATTAAAACCTTTTTATTACTTTTAGCTAGTGAATAAGCCATAAAAATGCTACTCACTCCAGCTCCGATAATTGTAACATCATACATATTCTTTCACCTGCTAACGAATAGTTTGTTTTTTATTTTCTTAGTGTATAACACTTTTATGAAGTTAAGAAATAGCTTTTATTAATAAAGAGGGAGTTTTTGAACTTGATGCTTTTTTAATTTCTCCGAGTGGTGGAGTAAATACAAATGTTTTTATTTGAAATAAGAAATAGTTTTAAATGATCACTATGTCATATGATTAATAAAATCTTACATATAAAAAACAGACCTTTTAAGTGAAGAGGTCTGCTAATCATTTGAAATAGTTGTTAAGTGCATAAATTTGAAGAGAATTATAGTTTTATTTAGCGAAGACGTGGTTACCGATTACCGCTACTGTTTGACGTGTCGTAATCCATTTGTTTGTTGAAGTCTTTGGATTGTAAAAATAAAGCCAATCAGAATGTATTCCATTTGTAGAGATAGCCTCTTCTACTGCCATTTTTGCTTCTGCGCTTGCAGGCTGATTAATTCTACCATCGGTAACAGGAGTAAATGCATATCCGCGTTTAATAGGTTCATAAATAACACCTGTTATTGTATTTGGAAAACCATTTGCATTTACACGATTCAAGATAACTTTCGCCACCGCTACTTTTCCTTTATATGATTCGCCACCTGCCTCAGCAGTAACTAAGCGTGCCATTAAGTCTTTTTCTTTTTCTGAAATACTTGAATTGATTTTTAAATGTTGTCCTGTATAAAGCTTGTTTCCGACTGTATTGTTAATTTGTTTTATAGATTGAACGGTAACATTGTAACGCTTTGCTATAGTTTCTAATGAATCTCCCGGCTGTACTTGATAAATAATTTGTCCAGAGATGTTCTTAGGTTTGTCGTTTTGATGAACAGTGACCTCATTTGATTTCATGGATCCTGGAATATTTAACTGTTCACCAATAAAAGTTTGATCGTTTCCTTTATTATTTGCTTGTTTAATAGATTGTATTGAAACTCCATATTGTTTACTGATACCCCAAAGTGTATCATTCTTTTTTACTGTATGAATGGTGGAAGCCTCAGCTACACCTTGATTACATACGAATGTAATTGCTGCTGCAGATAAAGGAATTATATGTTTTATTTTTAATAATTTCATTGTAAATCCTCCCAATAAAAAATTAAGTTTTAACTGTTGAGTAATGTAGTTCAGAGTATAAAAGGTATGTATTTATATTTTAATATAAGTATATTAGCACGTGTGAAATAAATAATCATCATAAGTTTTTTATTTATATCATGTAGGACCCAAATATGAAATATTGCATATAAAAACACATTGAAGTTCATGTTGTTGATTACTATAATTTATCTAGTAGAAAGGGACTTTAAATTTTCCTAATGCATTGAGAATATGTGAATGATTTTTAAATTTTACTTCTATGTAATATTTCATATTTATGAAATATTATTTATTAAGTAGCTTATATTATATTCAATAAGTTTGATGTAAAAACAGAAAAAGAGAGGAATAAAAATGAGTAATAAGAAGTTTATTTTGAAATTATTCATATGTAGTACTATACTTAGCACGTTTGTATTTGCTTTCAATGATAAGCAAGCAGTTGCTGCTAGCTCAGGTAATGGGCTTGAAAATTGGTCAAAATGGATGCAACCTATACCTGATGACATACCATTAACACGAATTTCAATTCCAGGAACACATGATAGTGGAACGTTCAAGTTGCAAAATCCGATAAAGCAAGTATGGGGAATGACGCAAGAATATGATTTTCGTTACCAAATGGATCACGGAGCTAGAATTTTTGATATTAGAGGGCGTTTAACAGATGATAATACGATAGTTCTTCATCATGGGCCATTATATCTTTATGTAACATTGTACGAATTTATAAATGAAGCGAAGCAATTTTTAAAAGACAATCCAAGTGAAACGATTATTATGTCTTTAAAAAAAGAGTATGAGGATATGAAAGGGGCAGAAGATTCATTTAGTAGTACGTTTGGAAAAAATTATTTTCTTGATCCTATCTTTTTAAAAACAGAAGGGAATATAAAACTTGGAGATGCTCGAGGGAAAATTGTACTACTAAAAAGATATAGTGGTAGTAATGAATCTGGGGGATATAATAATTTTTATTGGCCAGATAATGAGACGTTTACGACAACTGTAAATCAAAATGTAAATGTAACGGTACAAGATAAATATAAAGTGAGTTATGATGAGAAAGTAAAATCTATTAAAGATACGATAAATGAAACGATTAACAATAGTGAAGATTTCAATCATCTGTATATTAATTTTACAAGCTTGTCTTCTGGCGGTACAGCATGGAATAGTCCATATTATTATGCCTCTTATATAAATCCTGAAATTGCAAACTATATGAAACAAAAGAATCCTACAAGAGTAGGCTGGATAATTCAAGATTATATAAATGAAAAATGGTCACCAATACTTTATCAAGAAGTTATAAGAGCGAATAAGTCACTTATAAAAGAATGAAGATTGTAATAGTAAGAAGCGATAAAATAAATCGCTTCTTTTTTGTTTTCTAAAAATTAACATTAGGTATAGTTTTACATATCGTACTTTCATGATAGGAAAAAATCGAAACTTGCGATATAATTACACATATAAAATTTGTACCTATAAATTTTATATGTAGTGATAAATTTAATTTATTGTAATGAAACGGAGGTATATACTATGAAGTTTCCACATGATTTTTTTTTCGGGGCTGCTTCAGCTTCTTATCAAGTAGAAGGTGCATGGAATGAAGATGGGAAAGGTGTTACGAATTGGGATGAGTTTTCAAAAATTCCTGGCAAAACATACAATGGAACAAATGGTGATGTAGCTGTTGATCATTATCATCGATATAAGGAAGATGTTCGCTTAATGGCTGAGATGGGATTAGAATCGTATCGCTTTTCTATTTCTTGGGCGAGAATATTGCCGACTGGAGATGGAGAGGTAAATGAAAAAGGAATCGAATTTTATAACAACTTAATTGATGAATGTTTAAAATACGGGATTGTACCGTTTGTCACTTTATATCATTGGGATTTACCATTAACTTTAGAAAAAGATGGTGGGTGGACGAATAAACGTACAGCAGAAGCTTTCGTAAAATACGCAGAGATTTGTTTTAAGGCGTTTGGTGATAGAGTGAAACATTGGATTACTTTTAATGAGACAGTGATGTTTTGTGGATTAGGGTACTTAAAAGGTGCACATCCACCTGGAATACAAAATGATGTTCCAAAGTATTTTCAAGCGACTCATTATGTATTTTATGCACATGCAAAAACAGTTGCTGTGTACAAGCAGTTGAAACAATATGGAGAGATTGGCATTACGCATGTATTCTTACCTGCTTATAGTGTGGATGATCAAAAAGAAAATATACTAGCAGCAAATCATGCGAATGAATATGAAATGTATTGGTACTATGATCCAGTTTTAAAAGGTGAGTATCCGTCTTATGTTGTGCAGGAATTAAAGGAAAAAGGATGGACTCCTAATTGGACGGTTGAAGAATTTGAAATCATTAAACAAAATGCCGAAAAAAATGATTTTATTGGCTTGAATTATTATCAACCGATACGAGTGGAAAGATATGATATGGATATAAAGAATGAGGAACATTCTCGAGAAAACTCAACACTTGCTCCGGGTAATCCTTCTTTTGATGGTTTTTATCGAACTGTTAAAATGGATGATAAAACATATACAAAATGGGGATGGGAAATATCTCCCGAAGGTTTCTTAGATGGATTGCATATGTTGAAAGCACGCTACGGTGACATAAAGATGTATGTAACGGAAAATGGACTTGGTGATGAAGATCCAATCATTGACGGAGAAATTGTAGATGTTCCGAGAATTAAATTCATTGAAGAGCATTTAAAAGTAATGAAGCGTGCAATTCAAGAGGGAATTAATTTAAAAGGGTATTATGCATGGTCTGTTATCGATTTATTAAGTTGGCTAAATGGATATAAAAAGCAATATGGCTTTATTTTTGTCGATCATAATGATAACTTAAAACGTAAGAAGAAACTTTCGTTTCATTGGTATAAGCATGTGATCGAAACGAGAGGAGAAGAGTTATAACAGATAAAAGAGTATTTTAGGAGAAAGTGTATGAGTGCAAAGTATAAACAAATTGCAGATGTGTTAGAGCAAGACATTCGAGAAGGACTTTTTAATGAAACGAAAAAACTACCTACAGAAGAAGCGTTGATGAACCGATTTGAAGTAAGTCGTAATACGATACGTAAAGTGATTAGCCAGCTTGTTAATAGAGGCTATATTTTTCAAGTGCAAGGTAGTGGCATGTTTTTACGTGAAACTTCTGTAACAGATTACATTAATCTAGGCAGTTTGCGTGGATTAACGAAAAACCTCGTTTCACAAAATATTGAAACGAAAGTGTTAGAGCTTGAAGTAATAGATGCGGACGAAGAGATAGCAAAGCGGATGCAATGTGAAGTTGGAACTAGGTTATATTTTTTGAAGCGCTTAAGAATTGTAGATGGGAAACCATTCTCTATTGAAGTAAGTTATTTCAAAAAGGATATCATTCCTTATTTGAATGAAGAAATAGCATTAAGCTCTGTATACAGTTATTTCATTGAAGATTTACGATTAAATATTGGCTTTGCCGATAAAGTTATTAGTTGTGAAAAAGTAAATAAAGAAAATGCACAGCTTTTAGAAATAAATGAAGGTGATCCGGCACTTCTTATTGAAAATACAGTTCATCTTGTAAATGGAACCATTTTTGAGTTATCTCAATCGATGTTTCATTATGAAAAGACCAAACTTTTAAATCGGATTAATTTCAAGTGAAAATGAATATAATTAGCCTTGTAAAAAAGCAACTGATTCTAGGAGATCAGTTGCTTTTTATTTTGAAGTGGATGAGCAAAAAAACCTAAAAGTGGTTGGTCCGTTTTTCGCAAACTTCTATTATGATAAGAGAAGAAAGGTAGTATTTTATTGATACCTTAAGAAGGACATTTTATATGTATCTCCTTTGTTTAAATAGACTGGTTTTAGAGAGGTGAAAAGACAATGAGTTTTGCGATTTCACTAGTTGTTATTATTGTAGTTGTATCACTGTTTGGGACCGTACTAGTTGCACGAAATGTGGAGGAGAATTACGGTAAGTCTACAAAGAGGAATGTGAAAAACTTATCAGCTATCTATATCATTCTTCTTTTAGTGCTTCTTGTAGGAGTTACTTGGTATGCGGTCGTTATTTTATAGAGTTTATATATGATGAAGGAGTTAATATATTGATGAAAAATGAGCGCCACGTTTTAGTTGTTTTCCCGCATCCAGATGATGAGTCATATTGCGTGGCTGGCACAATTTTGGCCTATACTGAGCAGAAAGTCCCTCTTACTTATGTTTGCTTAACACTTGGTGAAATGGAGAGAGCAATGGGGAATTCACCTTTTGCAACACGGGAGTCTTTATATGCTATTAGAGAGAAAGAATTAAAGCGAGCTACAAATATTTTAGGGATTGAAGATTTACGTATGATGGGATATCGTGATAAAACTCTTGAATTTGAAGAGCCTGGACAATTAAGAAGTCTGATTCAAAACTGTATTGAAGAATTGAATCCTTCTATAGTTATTTCTTTCTATCCTGGGTATGCAGTTCATCCAGATCACGATGCAACAGGGGAAGCGGTAGTAGAGGCATTAGCTAATATTTCGGAAAGTAAACGACCGGTCTTTTATGCTGTAGCTTTTTCGAAAAATCATGAAGACGAAATAGGCCCTCCGGATTTTAAAAATGAAGTGACGGAATATGTTCCGAAAAAATTAGAGGCATTACGAGCACATGCATCACAATTTGCAACTAAAGTGGATGAGCTGGAAAGAGAGTATGAAGACGGTGTTTTAGAAACAGTTGAGTGGTTAGAAAGAGAGCCGTTTTGGATATATCCATTAAAGAATAAGAAAATGTAGTGCTATAACTGAAGGGGATTTATATGTATTTTATATATAAAAATCAAAAGGTTTATTACAATATAGAAGGATCGGGTCCTGTCATATTGTTTTTACACGGTCTTGGAGGAAACTCAAACAATTGGTTATATCAAAGACAATATTTCAAGGGAAATTGGACAGTGATTTCACTTGATTTACCTGGACATGGGAAATCTGAAGGACTGGAAATTAGTTTTCAAGAATACTCAAATGTTTTGTATGAGTTATGCAATTATTTAAAGCTACAAAAAGTAGTCATTTGCGGTCTTTCAAAGGGAGCTAGAGTTGGTATCGATTTTGCTATTCAATATCCAGGTTTTGTTTCTAGATTAATTGTTGTAAATGCATTTCCCTATTTAGAACCGGCAGATCGTAAAGAACGACTTGAAGTATATGATTTACTTAGCTTGCATGATAAAGGGAAAACTTGGGCGGGTACGTTATTGAGAGCAAGGGGAGTAGAAGATAATGATGCAATTGTCCGAGGATTTCATCAATCCCTACAAACTATTAATCCGATGCATATTCAAAGGCTATTCGCTGAATTAGTTGATTACGATCAAAGACCATACCTCTCTAACATTGCATGTCCTGCATTAATAATACGAGGAGAGAATGATTATTTTGTTCCGGAAAAGTATGTGAGAGAATTTGAAAAATACCTGAGAAACGTGACTTTCGTTGAGTTGAAAAATAGTGGGCACTTGCCTTATTTAGAACAGCCTACTAGTTTTAATGTGACGGTTGAGACATTTTTAAATCATGCGCTTGATTAATACCATTTTCACAGTGAATACTATTATTAATGAATTCAGGACACCTGCTTGGAGAGGAGGGAACTAAATGGAATGGCAACCGAATCGTGAAAATAAGATACCAGTTTATAAACAAATTGCTGATTACATTGAAAGAGGCATTTCTACCGGTGAATTCCCTTCTGATAGAAAATTACCTTCTGAGCGTATGTTAGCACAGGAGTTACAAGTGAACCGGAGTACGGTAGTAGCTGCTTATGAGGAATTAAAATCACTTGGGGTAGTAGAACGGCAAAAAGGAAGCGGCACCCGGGTGAATACAGACATATGGGGTGTGTCACATAAACGAATACCGAACTGGGGTAGGTACGTTGAGGATGGATCGTTCTTGCCTAATGTACCACTTGTTCAACAAATTCGAACGGAAACACAAAAAGATGATTTAATCAATTTAGCGAGTGGTGAATTGTCACCAGAATTAATTCCGAGTGATAGATTTCGAACAATTTTGTCGGAGAAAACATTTATGGAAAATCTCGGTTATGACCATCCACTTGGAAATGAAATGTTGCGAAAAACAATTGCGGCACATGTCGAGCAATATAAACAAATAGAAGCAGATGCAAGTTCTATTCTTATTACATCTGGAGCTCAGCAGGCACTTAATCTTATCGTTCAATGTTTGTTAAAGCCTGGCGATGCGATTGCAATTGAGGACCCTTCCTATTGTTATTCACTTCCGATGTTTAAATCAGCAGGTTTAAACATATTCCGTTTACCAGTTGATGAGCATGGAATGAATCCCGATGACTTAATCGATTTGCACAAAAAGCATCGCATTCGTATGGTGTTTTTAAATCCAGATTATCAAAATCCAACTGGAACGGTACTTTCGTTGGCAAGACGTAAAAAGGTTTTAGAACTATCTTCTGAATTTGGTATACCGATTGTAGAAGATGATCCGTATAGCTTGACTTCTTTTAATGGAGAAGTGAATCCAACATTGAAATCGATGGATCAAAATGGGAATGTTCTTTATGTAAGCTCATTATCAAAAATTGTTGCATCAGGATTACGTATTGGTTGGGTAATTGGCCCCACGCGCGTAATTGAGCGATTGGCAGATGCGAAGCAGCAAGTTGATTTCGGTCATAGTGTATTTACACAGTGGGTAGCGAACCAATTTTTAGAATCTGAGGATTTTCATACGCATATTACGATGCTTCGTGGACAACTGAAGCAAAGAAGAGATGAGTTAATTAGAAAGCTTGAAGAAATATTAGGGGACCAGGTTGAATTTTTTGTTCCAGAGGGCGGAATACATTTATGGTGTAAAGTGCAAGGAACGTTTGATGAATACCATTTACTAGGTGAATCTATACGCAATGGTGTAGCATTTGTCCCAGGAAGCGTCCTAGGTTCGAAAAGTGAATATATACGATTTACTTTTGGCAGAGCGAATGTCGAACAAATTCAGCTTGGAATTACAAGGTTTGCGGAAACGTTAAACGAGATTTCATAATAGTGATGCGTAATATTGAAATGAGGGAAAGAAATGAAGTACGTGACGCTTTTACTTCAAGTAGGCGTGCTATATGTGTTTAGCTTAGCTGGTACGTGGATTCAGGGAGTATTCCATCTGTCGATGCCAGGAAGTTTAATAGGGATGTTAATATTGTTCCTACTCCTTTCTACTCGTATTTTGCCATTAAAGTGGTTTGAGGTAGGTGCAGAAAAGTTAATAGTATTTTTACCTTTATTTTTAATTCCTTCGACGACTGGGTTAATGGAATACGGTTCTTTTCTTTTAAGTAAGGGTAGTATTATGTTCTTTCTAGTTGTTGTAAGTACTTTAGTAACATTGATTATTTCAGGTTATGTAAGTCAATTATTAATAACATCTAAAAAATAAAATTGATAAGGTGCGCTATTCAAATGGTTTTAATTTTTATTACTGTAGTGATTTATTTATTGGCGACAAAGCTATATAAAAAATTTACGTTTCCATTTACTTTACCGGTGTTAACAGTTACGGCAATTATGATTTGCATATTCCTTATTTTCGGGATCTCTCATCAAGATTATAAGGAAAATGGGGGAGATATTCTTTCCAGTTTCTTGAGCCCTGCGATTGTAGCTTTAGCAATACCGCTATTTAAGGAACGAAAAATACTTATGAAAAACTTCTTATCGATACTTGTTGGGGTAGTAATCGGTATAGTGGCTTTAATAAGTTTGAATGTAGTGATTGGGGAAATGTTGAATATAGATAAGGAACTTATATTAACAACTATCCCGCAATTAGCGACGATGCCTATTGCAATTTCATTAGCCGAACAAATTGGGGGTATTCCATCTATGACCGCTAGTTTTGTAGTTGTTGCGGGAATAACAGGTGCTATCATAGGACCGACAGTACTTAAACTTTTCCGTATAACAAGTACAATTGGAAAAGGAGTTGGGATGGGCTGCGCATCACATATCATTGGTGTGAGTCGTCTAGTGAAAGAGGGAGAGAAAGAAGCAACTATCGGTTCGGTAACGATGATTGTAACAGGGATACTTATTAGTATATTAGTACCTTATGGAATGAAATTTTTATTTTGAAAATTAATGAATCGTAATAAGGAGCATAACACTACTCATTTTAGAGTGTAATGGAGATGATTAAAATGACAACATGGTTTATAGTTACATTATTTATTTTTGGTGCTCTTAAAGTACTAGTTTCTAGTATGCCAACTTCTGTCGTAGAATCAATTATTAGTAGATTTGAGTTACATCAAAAATTGGATGAGGAAAATACTACTGTAACTGTAGATGGGGAAAGTATAGAAGGAGAAATGAAACTTCAAGTTATTCATGAATTTAATGAGGCTTTATTTTTGGATAAGCATTATTTTCCGCCGCAAGGGAATGGAACACCATTAGTTATTGAGACGAAGATAGGAAAGAAAACGATTAAGTTTTCTTTATATAGCTACGAGGAACACGTTGATGTAATAAAGCAATATAAGAAGAAAGTAGTTGCATATCGTTTGCGATCAAAAAGTCTTCAAAGTCGTTCAGTAGTAAGAATTGAAGATTATGCTTAAGAGGAGAGGCCGTTATACAAACGGTCTCTTTATTTTGGTAGCCAACGATATACTTTCCAAATAAAAGCAAGAAAAATCATATACCCAAACAAAGAATAAGTATGATGCCAATGCTCATTATGTACAAATAAACCTAGCCTCTCAGCAACTTGCTCAAAAATGCTAGCGCAAACGCCTATTGAAATAATAAATAGAGTTCTAGAAACTGTAGATAATGTTTTTGAAATTTGTATAAAAGAGGCTGTTAAAATCGGCAGTACGAACAACGTAAAAGCTATGTTAACTGAAAATATGGATGAGAAGGGTCTAACCGGAAAAGAATATATTTGTTTATTAACAAAGAAAGAATCTAAACAAGTTCCAATAATAGCAGAGAAAAAAACTGTAATTATTATAGCTAGAAAGTCATTCTTCCTCTCGGAGGAGGACATTTTTCTTTGCGAGAATGGCGAGTTCAATTTTTTCGAGTGTTTTGCAGTAGTCTTCTGAAATTTGTCCACTTATACTTTCCTCCTTATCAACTAAGTAATTTACAACTTGCCAATCAGTAAACCAATCTTTACTTTTATCTTCTTCATGTTTCATATCGCGCCATGCATAGATGAGTGCAGGGCTGTATATACGATATGCACCACTACGCAACTGGCATTTCTTTATTCGGCGTTTATAAAACTCACGGGAAAAAGATTCATTTACACTTGAAAATAAATGAGGCCAGTAATCTTTCCTTGAGCCTGTGTGTGGATGATGCTCGGCCCAACTTATTATTTGAGATAAAATATGTGTATCCCGAAATAATAGTGAATACAACCTTTTTCCAATTAAGATTCGTTCATGCAAGGACGTAAAATGTTTCATTGTATCACCAAATAGTAATACTTTTTGTTTCTTATCATTTTCGTAGAATGGGAAAAGGATATGATTAAACTGAAAGAAATCAAAGAGTTTAAATCCAATACTATTTAGTACAGTCTTTTGAAAGTGTACATTTTGAATAACCCTTTTTTCTAAGTAGTTTTGTTCATTAATAATAGTTGCGATCGCCAATGTTTTTTTGTTACCTGTTTTCCAAAAATCGTTCCACATCGTTTCCATAAATGTAGAAACATTTAGGTGAGGAAGAAGATGAAATAGCTTTTGTGATTTTTTAACACTTTGTTCATATAGCAAAAATTGAGGATATACATCTTGAAAAATGAGCCAATTTCCTCTTTCTAAAAAAGAAAAAAATGTAATTTGATCCTTCTCTGATAAAATCCTCGTATATAAGTCTCCCTTTAAATCAGTCATATTCCAACCACCGTTACGTGATACCATATGTCCAAGTAGTGCCCAATGTATTTCGGGATATTGAATGTAAAATTGATAGTATGCACGTGTTCTTGTGACGTTATTTTTATTTAGTTGTTTTGTCTGTACTTTTATTTTGTCGATGATGAGTTGCTCTTCTTTCGTTAATGTATACATGGTGCCAGAATGAATGAGTTTGCTTTTTTGTTTTAACTCATTTTTTACATCGAATAGGGAGAGAGGAAGTGCTTTGGAAGGATCATTATATATATTATTTGAGTTGTTTGAATTGCTTTGGTACATTCCATTACCTCCCTTTTTTCATGAATGTAAACATGGCATTGGCTATGGACCATTCTATTTATTTTATTACGAGTATAAGAAATAAATGAACGGTGTTTTTCTACAAGTAATATAGTTATCATGCAAACAGTATGAAAAAATCTTACTGTTAAGAAGTGAAATAAAAAAACAGAAACTATGTTTAATAGTTTCTGTTTTTTTATTTTGTCAATTAAATGTAACAAACGACGATTATGATTTGAATCAATTGAAAATAATTCAATCGCGTTAATAAATACAATTTTTAATGAAATGTCCGGTAGGAGGAAAAGGAATGCTTAATAAAATAATTTTAATTACTGGTGGTACAGGTTCGTGGGGGCATGAACTTATAAAACAACTATTAGAAAAATCACCGAAAGAAATTAGAGTTTTTTCAAGAAATGAAACAGTTCAGTTTGAAATGCAGCAACAGTTTATAAATGAAGATAGATTGAAATTTATTATTGGAGATATTCGTGATAAAGACCAACTCGTATATGCTTGCCAAGGTGTACATTATGTATTCCATCTTGCAGCTTTAAAACATGTTCCAGTATGTGAGTATTATCCTTATGAAGCTATAAAAACAAATATACATGGTACGCAAAATGTAATTGAAGCATCAATCCAGAAGCAAGTTGAGAAAGTTATATATGTTTCAACTGATAAAGCGGCCGACCCATCAAATACGTATGGGATGACAAAAGCAATTGGTGAAAAGTTAATGGTTCATGCGAATGTGCAAACGAAGAAAACAAAATTCATTTGTGTTCGTGGTGGAAATGTTTTAGGGACGAGTGGAAGTGTGGTACCGCTCTTTAAAAAGCAAATTAAAAAGTCTTCACAGGTAGGGATTACTGATGAAAATATGACTAGATTTTTCTTAACAATTGAAGATGCTGTTGGATTGTTATTTAAAGCAGCATCTGAAGGAAGAGGAGGGGAAATCTTTGTTATGAAAATGCCAGCATGTAAAATAACGGATTTAGCAAAAGTATTGATTGAAGATTCAAAAAAAGAAAACGTGAAGATAAAAGAGGTAGGGATAAGACCTGGTGAAAAATTAAGTGAAATGCTTTTATCTGAGGTAGAGAGTAAAACAAGTATTAGTTTTGATCAAAATTATTTTGTGGTACTACCGACTATTCCTATAGAAGGACTTCAAGAATATTATGCTAGTTATCCGCTTGTGGATGTGAAGAGTTTTAGTTCTCAACAAGACTTACTTGCAAAACATGAGGTGAAACAAATGTTAGAAAAAGGAGGATTTTTACTATGAAAAAAAATGTGAGCCTTTTAATAACTGGTGCAAATGGCTTCACAGGGCGCCATGCTTGCCAATATTTTTTAGACAAGGGCTTTCATGTAATTCCTATGTTTCAAAATCGTTCACATAGAGAAAAATGCAGGAATGGAATTACTTGTAATTTAACTAATAAGGGCGAAGTAATGAAGGTAATTAAACAAATAAAGCCAGACTATGTATTGCATTTAGCAGGAAGAAATTCGGTCATAGAGTCTTGGACAGCTGCTCTTGAATACATGGAGATTAATGTGATAGGGACGTTATATTTATTAGAAGCAATTAAGCAAGAAGCACCCCATTGTAGAACATTAGTTATAGGATCTGCATTGCAAGTAGATAGTATGAACAACATAAAATTTTCAAATCCATATAGTTTAAGTAAAACTATGCAAGTAATCGTCGCAGAGGCTTGGGGTGGGTTAATGGATTCAAATATTATCATTGCAAAGCCCTCGAACTTAATTGGTCCAGGAGTATCGAATGGTATTTGTTCTATTCTGGCAAAAAAAATGATAGATATAGAGTCGGGTAAAAGTGAACCAATTATTGAAGTAAACAGTTTGAAAGATAGTAGGGACTTTCTAGATGTACGTGATGTAGTTAAAGCGTATCATGTGTTATTACGTGATGGTATAAATGGAAAAGAATATAATATTGGATCAGGAGTAAAACGATCTTTATTAGATGTACTAGAACAATATAAAGGATTAACACAGCTGAACTTTACTATAAAAGAAACAGATAATTTTGAGAGTGACTCAAATAAAAGTTTAGTGTTAGAGGATATAAAAAAGTTAGGTTGGGTCCCGAAAATCCAATTTCATCAATCATTGAAAGATGTACTTGAGTATGCGAAGCACAGTGACATCTGCATTCAATGAAAAATAAAAAAGGGTGTAAGAAGTATATGAATAGTTATGAAGCAATAGATAATCAAAGTACGCTATTTCTTTCGATTGTTGATACGCTGGATTGGAAAGATGAAGAAGCACATGTGTTGCACCTCTATGAGGCAATAAATCAATATCGAGCGTATGTGGAAGAAAAAAAGGTTGATCGAATAAAGCCAGCACTAGAGACTAGAACTAGGCATGTGATTCAAGTTTTTGCTCAGTATGAGTGTAGTGAGTATGGAAATGATTTTTATGAACTCATCAAAGATCTCTTACAAGATATAGGACTTGAGTTAAAGATTAATATAAAGCTAGATTTTTAATGATAAAGGTGGATATAAGTTATGAATAAAAAGATTCTCTTTACTGGGGGCGGTACAGCCGGACACGTAATGATTAATATGGTATTGATTCCTAAATTTATGGAAAAAGGATGGGGAGTTGAGTATATTGGATCTCAAAATGGAATTGAAAAATTATTAGTTCAAAATGTTAAGTATAATAGTATTTCAACAGGGAAGCTTAGGAGATATTGGGATTGGGAGAACTTTAAAGATCCTTTTAAAATTATAAACGGTTGTTTACAAAGTTATAAATTAATTAAGAAAATGAAGCCTGACGTTATCTTTTCGGCAGGGGGGTTTGTTTCAGTTCCTGTAGTTATAGGGGCATGGTTAAATCATGTACCTATCGTAATACGTGAGCCAGATAGTACGTTAGGGTTAGCAAATAAAATAGCATTACCTTTTGCTACAAAACTATGCACAACATTCCCTCATACAGGGGAGAATGTAAGTAATGAAAAAAAGGTTTATGTAGGACCAATTGTAAGGGAAGAAATTGAGAGCGGTAACGTATTACGAGGAAGAAGCTATTGTAAATTTAGGCAAGATAAACCGGTACTGTTAATAATGGGTGGGAGTCAAGGTGCACAATGGATAAATGATATGGTAAGGAAAAGTTTAGATACATTATTATTAAGTTTTAATATTGTTCATATGTGTGGTAAAGGGAAGGTGGATCCATCTATTGGAATGGAAGGTTATATGCAATTTGAATATATAGGCGAAGAGTTGCCGCATATACTGAATATGGCAAGTGTTGTAGTTTCCAGAGCGGGTTCTACTGCTATTTCTGAATTGTTATTTTTGAAGAAACCGATGTTGCTTATTCCGTTAACTAATGGTTCCAGTAGAGGGGATCAAGTTTTAAATGCTGACTATTTTGCACGACAAGGGTACGCGGAAGTATTACTTCAAGATAGAATAAGCGCCAGTACATTTACAGATGCGGTAAATAAGTTGTATGCCAATAAGGAGAGATATATTCAAAACATGAATGGATTTAAGAAAACAAATGATGAGGGAATTCATCAATTAATAGATATAATAAATGAAGTGGTGAAGTAATAGAAATTTAAATAGAAAAACAAAAGGAAAGAAGGTATCTTCTTTCCTTTTTACTATAGTTGTTCAAATTCATTGTTACTTATGCCGATTATATTCTGTATAGAGCTATATACTATGGACGAATACCGTTTTCTAACAGCTTAGTAAATTCATTTGTATAAATAGGTTTACTGTAATAATAACCTTGAATAAACTGACATTTATTTTTTTGAAGGAAATTTACGTGTTCTTTCGTTTCTACACCTTCAGCAATGACAGACATTCCTAATGTATGTGCTAATGTGATGATCGTTTTAATGATTTCCATTCCATCTTCACACGTTTCAGACATTGTAATAAATTCTCTTGGGATTTTTAACGTATCGATTGGATATAAAGGTAAGTAGGCTAGGGAAGAATAGCCTGTACCAAAGTCGTCGATTGAAATGTGAATCCCTAAACTTTTTAGTGTACGCAGTTTTATCAATGTTTCTCTCTCATCCATCATTGCAATTCGTTCTGTTAATTCTAGATCAAGGGAACTTGCTGGTAAGCCTGTAGTTGCTAAAGTAGAAGAAATAGATTTTACAAAGTCTTCTTGTTCAAATTCTTTAGCAGATAAATTTACTCCTATTTTTAAATGAGAATATCCGAGTGTATGCCAACGTTTCATTTCCTGACAGGCTTGCTGTAATGTCCATTTTCCTATTGGAATAATTTGTAGTGTTTCTTCGGCGATAGGGATAAATTCATACGGAGAAATAACACCTAATTCGGGATGGCTCCATCTGATTAAAGCTTCGGCACCGATAATTTTATTTGATTTGCTATCAACTTGAGGTTGATATAAAAGGAACAATTCTTCATTTTGAATTGCGTTTGGTAAATCTTTCTCTAATCGTAATCGTCTTTCGATTTTTTTAGCGATTACATCGTCATAAATAGAGACAGAGTTAAGCTCTTTTTCCTTAGCATCATACATTGCAACATTAGCGTTTTTTAAGAGTGTAGCGGTATCAATTCCACCACATGGATATATAGCGATGCCGATACTAAGTGATAAAGTTAATTTATGCTCATGTAGGACAAACGGTTTTTTCATGCCTTCAAATAATTGGTTACATAACTTGAATAAGGAATCATGGTCCGTATAGTTTTCGATTAAAATTGTAAATTCATCGCCACCGATTCTTGACAGATGAGTATGTGATGGAAGACATGATTGGAAACGTTTTGCTACTTCTTCTAATATGTAATCACCTGACGAATGTCCAAGTGTATCGTTAATTACTTTAAAGCGATCTAAATCTAAATATAATAATGCAAACTCACTTTGTGTTGTTTGAGCATTTTTTATAAATTTTCTTAACTTCCTATGGAAAAAGGATCGGTTCCCAATTTTCGTTACAGTATCGTGGAATGCTAAATATTTTATTTCTTCTTGTTGTTTTTTTAGTGCGGTAATATCCTTTACCATAATATAGCTTCCTGAAATTTGTCCATCTATCATAATAGGAACGATGGTAACGTATAAAAAATAAGTAAAGCCATCTTTATATTGAGAACTAAGTTGTAAAGATGCGGATTCTTGTTGTTTAACTTTTTCTAATGCAGATATCAGTTTATGTTTATCTGCATCTAAAATGATAGAAAAACATGTCTCACCAAGTAACTCGTTTGTTGGTGCTCCGAGTAGGACGCTTCCTGCCTTATTTACATTTAAGAATACTCCATTTAAATCAATTGTAAAAATAGGGTCAGGATGATATTCATATAATGATTTGAATTTTTGTTGTTTCTGAGATAGGGCCTCTGATTTATGGACTAAATCAGAAGTTCTTAAAGTAACTTTTTCTTCTAGTTGAGCATTAAATACTTGTAAACGTTTTGTTAGGGTGTCGTTTTGCATACGCACAATAGAATGGCGAATAAGTACGAAAACAAAAGCGATACAATTCCCTGTAATGAGAGTTGAAGATGATGTTTGTTCTTTTAACGTAAACCCGATTAGTATTGCAACAGCAAGATAGGGAAATACGACTAAAACTTTCTTTCCTAGTATAGGGTTTACAATGAAATAATTTTTATGGCTATTATCATCTTCTGAAATAGACCCAGCTATTGCGATAAGCAATATAGGTATTCTATATAGAAGACGTAAAAATGTTATAGTGTCAGTTGATAAATGGGTATTTAAGTAAAAATAAATATAGTTAAAAGTTGCAGAACTAATTAATACAAAAATAAAGATATAAATTTTCCGCTTGGACTTAAAAATTGTTGGGCGGAAAAAGAGACTAACACCTAGTAGAAGAAATAATAGATCTGCAATTGGATATAGAAATGAAAGGAAAATATCTCCGAGTGAAAGTGAGAATATATTTAAATTTGGCTGATTAAATAAATACCATTCTAATGTGAATATGGAAGTAAGTACTATACATATATCACAAATAAAGAAAGCTTTTTCCCATTTATTGCATTCTTTTAAGATCTTATAGCAGAAAGCGATAAGACAGAAGAATAGAAAAAACATGTAAAATACATCAGAAACAGTAAAATGATGTATTGGAAGTTCGAAAAAGGTATCTTGATACGTATATACTACTTTTCCTAATAAAAAACTACCAATTGCAATTGTAATACATATCCAAAAAGGATTTGAACTAACTTTTTTAGAATATATAGAGTAAATTAGCGATATAAATGTAATGACTTCAACGATGAGTGAAGCGAAGCGTACATTGAAATTTGAAAAATGAGTAGGGAACAGAAAGAAAAACATAAAATAGATTGAATAGCATATTAGCGTTGTAATTAATATACATAGTTGTAAATTTTTATTTATTTTCAATAAAATCACCTTCTTTAAGTATGTACTATATTCGTAATATCTATACATATTAATATTACTTAAGGATTGTATCAGATTTCCTTATAAAAAGCATGCTTATAAGAAAAAAATGAAGAATGTAATACTTCTTAAAATTGAAAAAGTATTGAGTTCAATAATTTTTAATTTATAAGGAATGCAGATAGAATTTGTATATTTAGTCATCCTTTAGATTTTAAAGGTTTTTTAGTGATTTGCAAGCGGAGATGTAAAATTGCATATAAAGTGAAACTTTAATCAGGTGGGGTTTTGTCCATCCCCACTGATTTTTAGCCCTCATCAATCGGGCTTTTACGGGCAGCCCGACTCCCACATAACTCCCTCGCGTTCGCCGAATTTTGAGGTGGTAGTCTTACTGCCCGCAAATAGCGGGATAAAATGATGGGAACTTCTCTCTAGATGAGGTGAATTTTTCGTTATTATAGAGTATTAAGTAAGACCTTTGTATGTAGCTATTCTCATACTAATGAGGGATTAAAGAAACGTGTTGATTATATACAATAATATGTAATACAGTAATTAATTTTTAATATGGAGGAAAAATCATGATGAAATGGGTGAAGTTTAGAATAGCACGTCCAACTGATAAATTTGAAGAGGTTATAGCATTCTATGAAAAAGGATTAGGTTTAAAACGTATAGGTGAATTCTACGATCATGATGGCTATGATGGGATCATGTTCGGTCTACCAGATGAAGAGTATCATTTAGAATTTACAAGACATATAGATGGAAGCCCTTGTCCGGCTCCAACAAAAGACAATTTACTTGTATTTTACATGCGTGAGGATAGTGAAATGAAAAAAGTGAGTAAAAGGCTGCATGCAATGGGATACGATGAAGTAGAACCAGAAAATCCATATTGGAAAGATAAGGGGATAACGATAGAGGATCCGGATGGTTGGAGAATTGTGTTAATGAAAATGGAAGAATAAAGGGTAATGAAACAAATAAGAATAAGGTTTCGAATTTCGATAAGGTAAAAATATATTGGCTTCCTTCTAAGAAATAAAACTAGGAGGAAGCTTTTTGGTTTTTAAGTCTGAAAATTAAAATTTGAAAAAATGTTATGAAAAGATATAGAATAAGAACGTATATTCCTATTGGTTTGAGACAGTTGTCTTTAAAGATAAATATAAAACTAGGGAGGTCTTTTTTATGATATGCCGGATTAAGGACGCAGAAATATACTATGAAATTGAGGGAGAAGGTAAACCAGTCATTATCATACATGGTTGTGCTCCTGACCATAGGTTAATGAAGAGGTGTATGGAATCAGTATTTCAGAAATATGAAGATTATCAAAGAATTTATATTGATTTACCTGGCATGGGGAAATCGACTGCTCCAGATTGGATAAATAGTTCAGATCGTATAGTAGAAGTGCTTATCACATTTATTGAGGAAATCATTTCTGCTGAAGAATTTTTATTGGTAGGAGAATCATACGGGGGATATTTAGCTAGAGGGATACTTTCAAAGATGTTTGAGAGGGTTAATGGATTATTATTAGTATGTCCTGTTGTTGTAGCACAACCAGGAAAAAGACTTCTACCAGATAAACAGGTAATTGTAAGAGATGAGGAATTTTTAAAAACGCTCACTTCAACCGAAAGGGAAGAATTTTGCGAATTAGCAGTGGTAGCGAATGAATATACATATAAGCGATTCAAAGAAGAGATTAAGCCGGGTCTAGATGTTGCTAATAATGAATTTATTGAAAGATTACAAAAGAATTATTCTTTTACTTTAGACTTTCATCGTAAGAAATATGAGAAACCAGTTCTATTGTTAGCTGGGAGACAAGATATATCAGTAGGTTATCAAGATATTGTACGAATTATTGAAGATTACCCAAGAGCAACATTAGCGGTGTTAGATATGGCGGGACATAATTTGCAAATTGAACAGCCTGATCTATTTGAGAGTTTAGTTTGGGAATGGATTAGACGAACAGTTTAGCAAAGTTCATAAAATAGTTTAAAAGAAGAATTAATTAATATTTTGATTGTACTCAAGTTTTGAAACGGCAGAGATTAAAATAAGTAATTAACTTATAAATATTTTCAAGGAGGACTTATGAATACATATATCTATATGGTTAGGCATGGTGAATCACCAAAATTAGAAGGAGATGAAAGAACACGTGGATTAACTGAGAAGGGAAATTTGGATGCTCATAGAGTAACTAAGATATTAAAAACAGAGGAGATTAATACTTTCATTTCAAGTCCGTATAATCGGGCTATGTTAACGATAGAAGAGTCAGCTAATTTCTATGAAAAAGAAATATTAGTATATGAAAATCTTAAAGAGTGTAGGTTTTCAAGTGAGGATAAGATTATATCAGATAAAGAGGTATATCCACTCGTAAAGAAAATGTTCTCTAATCTTACTTTTGCACTAACTGAAGGAGAATCGTATGCGGATTGTCAGAGAAGAGTAGTGAGAGTATTAAAAGAAATATTAATGAATTTTCAAGGACATAAAATTGTAATTGGTACACATGGGCTTGTAATGACACTAATGATGAACTATTTTGATAATCAATATGGGCTTGAATTTTTAATGAGTACATCAAAACCGGACGTGTATAAGCTAGAATTTAAAGAACAGCAATTAATAAATGTAGAGAGATTATGGAGAGAAGAATGAAATGGGGTATATGGAGTGTGTTTTAAAACACACTCTTTTTTTGAAGAGAAAGCAACCGTATCAAATATTATGTCTTTTTAGGATTTGTGTAAAATTATTAACAATGTAAATAAAATATACACTTTCGCAGTCGAAAAAGTTAAAATATTTCGTTATAAGGATTATAATAGAGAAAGAAATAGAAAAAGGAGTGAACGAATTTGAAACAAGAACTTATTGAAAGATTTACGAGATATGTGAAGATTGATACACAATCAAATGAAGAAAGTCATACAGTGCCAACAACACCAGGACAGATTGAATTTGGTAAGTTATTAGTAGAAGAGTTAAAAGAGATTGGATTATCGGAAGTGACGATGGATGATAATGGTTATGTAATGGCAACACTTCCTGCAAATACAGATAAAGATGTTCCTGTAATCGGTTTTTTAGCACATTTAGATACAGCAACAGACTTTACGGGGAAAAACGTAAAACCACAAATTCATGAAGATTTTGATGGTAATGCGATTACGTTAAATAAGGAGTTAAATGTTGTATTAACACCTGAACAGTTCCCAGAATTACCATCATATAAAGGACATACAATTATTACAACTGATGGTACAACACTTCTTGGAGCAGATGATAAAGCTGGTCTTACAGAAATCATGGTGGCAATGAATTATTTAATACATAATCCGCAAATTAAGCATGGGAAAATAAGAGTAGCATTCACACCAGATGAAGAGATTGGCCGTGGACCATCTCATTTTGATGTAGAAGCATTTGGTGCATCATTTGCTTATACGATGGACGGAGGGCCATTAGGTGGTTTAGAATATGAAAGTTTTAATGCTGCAAGCGCTAAGTTAACTTTTAAAGGGACAAATACACATCCTGGAACAGCGAAAAATAAAATGCGTAATGCAAGTAAACTCGCTATGGAATTTGATAGATACTTGCCAGTAGAAGAAGCGCCAGAATATACTGAAGGGTATGAAGGGTTTTATCATTTACTTTCTTTAAATGGTGATGTTGAGCAGAGTAAAGCTTACTATATTATTCGAGATTTTGATCGTAATCATTTTGAAGCGCGTAAAAATAACATCCAAGATATTGTGAAAAACATGCAAGAGAAGTACGGCGAAGATGCAATCGTTTTAGAGATGAATGATCAGTATTATAATATGCTTGAAAAAATTGAGCCGGTGAGAGAAATTGTTGATATTGCGTATGAGGCAATGAAAAGTTTAAATATTGAACCGAATATTCATCCGATTCGCGGCGGGACAGATGGATCTCAATTATCATATATGGGATTACCAACACCAAACATTTTTACTGGCGGTGAAAACTACCATGGTAAATTTGAATATGTTTCGGTAGATACTATGGAAAAAGCTGTTCAAGTTATTGTAGAAATCGCAAGACGATTTGAAGAGCAAGCTTAAAAAGAGAACCAAGTAGTCATGAAGTACTACTTGGTTCTTTTCTATAGTAAAAAATACAAGGTGAAACTTGTTTACAAGACATGTGTAAAAGGGGGAAATGTTATGAGTGAAAATCAGTATCATGGTTATATAGGGACATATACAAAGGTGGATAGTAAGGGGATTTATAAATTTATACTTGATACGAACATTGGAGAAATTAAAGGGATTGAATTAGCAGCACATATAGGAAGTCCGACATATGTAACGATTAGTCATAACAACGAGTACCTTTATTCTGTTGCGAAAGATAATGGATTAGGTGGAATTGCTAGTTTTTCCATTCATAATAAATCCGGTAATCTAAATTCGATTAATATGCAAGTTTTCGAAGGGGCATCGCCGTGCTATGTAAGTGTGAATCGGGAGAATAGTATAGTAGTAGCAGCGAATTATCATAAAGGAACAGTAGAGTCCTATTTAGTGAAAAAGGATAATGGAAGTTTAAATGTTGCTAAGGAAATTGTAGAACATAAAGGGTCAGGACTAAATAAAGAAAGACAAGAAAAGGCACATGCTCATTATATGGATTTTACTCCTGATGAAAAATATGTAGTAGCAGTTGATTTAGGAATAGATAAGTTGATTACATATAAAGAAAGTGATGGAGACCTAATAGAAGTTACCCGTTTATCTGTAAAACATGGTAGTGGTCCAAGGCATCTTATATTTCATCCAAGTGTGCAGTATGCATATGTTATGACAGAATTAAGTTCAGAAATTATTGTACTGCAATATGATGCACAGAGTGGCAGTTTTAAAGAAAAACAATACATCTCGGCATTACCTGAAGAGTATAGTGAAGAGAGTTATGGAAGTGCAATTTATATTTCTTCTGATGGCAAATTCGTTTACGCAGCAAATAGAGGGCATAATAGTATCGCAGTTTTCCGAGTAAATGGGCATAATGGAGAGCTAACTCTTATTGAAACAGTATCGACAGAAGGGGATTGGCCACGGGACTTTTCTTTAGATCCGACCGAAAGATTTTTAATTGCTGCGAATGAAAAATCTAATACATTGACTTTATTTACTAGGAATGAATTGACAGGTAAGTTAATGCTTGTACAGGCGGGTGTAAATGTTCCAGAACCAGTATGTGTGAAGTTTTTACATGTGAAAAAATAGATAGGTTTGCCTATCTATTTTTTATTAGGAAATTTTAATATAGCACTCGCCACAAATAGAAAGTCGCGTAAGACTCCCAACTTGTCCAATTTGCTGCAAATTCTTTTATTTCGTTTTTAGTCGGTTTCTTTTCGGCACCTGTAATAAATTTGATAGCATTATGCAGGCCGACATCATCAATTGGAAAGGCTGAAGGGAATCGTAAGCAGCGCATTAAAACATAGTGAGCCGTCCATGGCCCTATACCGCGAATGCTAGTTAATTGTTCTTCAGCTTGCTTCACATCTTGTATTTGTAATAGAGATTCTTTTGATAATTTACCTTCTGTAATGAGCTGTGCGATGTCAATTAAGTATTCACATTTTCTTGTAGTCATTTTTAATATTGCGAGATCTTCTATACTTAGATTTGCTATTACTTCAGGTGAGGGGAATATCCAATGTTTTCTATCGTTCCATTCTACATAATTGCCAAAGTTTTCGACTAATCTTCTTTTTAGAGTATAGGCATAGGTGAGGTTGATTTGTTGACCGAGAATCCCCCAGCACAGTGCTTCAAATAAATCTGGAATACCTAAAGTGCGAAGCCCATAATACTTTTCAAGGGGTTTTTGAAGGAGCCGATCATGTTTTGCTAATTTATAAAAGGGAGCTAAATCAGTAGTTAAATCAAACCACTCTTTTACATAGTCAGCTACAGCATCGCGGACTCGTTTTTCAGAGATATATGATTCTCCTAAAAAACGTATTTGAATATTATCATCGGCATTCAAACAAATTTCAACGAAAGGATTTACTTCTTGAATAGGAATGACTTTATAGATTTTATTGTTTTCAACATGAAACATACATTCATTTTTAGAACGTGATAGATAGCGTAAGTTTTCTTGAAAACTAAATTCTTTTGGAACGACTAAAGATAATATTTCATTACAACCTTCTGTCATATTTATTCCTCCCGAAGCGCTTCTAATTTGAGCAATTCATTCTTCATTTCTAATCCCCCTCTAAAACCAGTTAGCTTTCCATCTTTTCCTATAACACGGTGACAAGGAATTGTAATTAGAAGAGGATTAGCTCCAATAGCAGCTCCAACAGCACGTACAGCTTTAGGATTTTGAATTCTTTCTGCAATCTCTGAATAAGAATATGTCTTTCCATAAGGAATTTCACGTACCGTACTCCAAACAGATAATTGAAATGCAGTTCCGTAAACATCGATAGGAATTGTAAAGGTTTCTAGTTTGTTTTCCAAATACTCGACAAGTTCTTTTGTATATGTTTGCAAATAATCTGGATTTTGGATGAATGTATGCTGTGGAAGTTTCTTTTTAGCCCACGTATTTAGTTCCTCAATAGTTTTATTTTGTGATCCGATGAAGCATAATCCATTTGAAGTGGCGGCAATATGCATACGCCAATGTTTATGAATAAGCAATGTCCAATATATAGTTTTATTTTCATATGGTTTCATTATTTCATTCCTCTTTTGTTCCGTACTTTTTTCGATATTCAGTAGGGGTAAATCCTGTCTTCTTTTTAAATAAAGTCGCGAAATACTCCGGGTTTTCTATCCCAACAGCAGTGCTAATTTCCATAATGGATTGATTTGTATGTGATAGGTATTCTGTCGCTTTTGTAATTCTGAATTGCTGTATATATTCTATTGGACTTATACCTGTCATTCTTTTGAACGTGCGTTGTAAATGAAATGGGCTACCGTGGCACATTTCCGCAAGTATGTCGAGAGTTAATACTTCATCAAAATGCTTTTCGATACAGTCTTTAATTTGTTCTACCCACTCTTTATTAGGTAAAGTTATCCCGTTTGGTTTACAGCGTTTGCACGGACGAAAGTGTTCATGCAGTGCTTGCTCTGCATTTAGAAAAATTCGTACGTTGTTTTTATTCGGTATTCTCGATTTGCACGATGGTCGGCAAAAAATCCCGGTTGATTTTACAGCATAAAAGAATCTGTTATCGTATGAAGAATCATTATGAATAATTGCTTGCCAATACTCACTCGTCAATGTAAATCCTTCATTTTGCAAAGAACATCACCTCTGAAATTAGTATAACCTGAATAAAGCACATATGTACGTAATTACGGATGTAAGAGCAAGATTACAAAGGTGAAAGTATGATTGTTTTTCTATTTTGTGATAGCATGAACTTTGAAAGTGAACATCAAGAGGAGGACTATAAGTGAAGTTAATTTCATGGAATGTAAATGGTTTGCGGGCAGTTATTGCAAAAGGTGGATTTCTAGAATATCTAGAAGAATCCAATACAGATATATTTTGTCTACAAGAAATTAAATTACAAAGTGGACAAATTGATTTAAATCCCGAGGGATATTATACGTATTGGAATTATGCTGTGAAAAAGGGGTATTCAGGAACTGCTATTTTTACGAGAAAAGAACCGATTGCTGTTACATATGGTTTAGGTATTGAAGAGCATGATCAAGAAGGAAGAGTTATTACTTTAGAATTCGAAGATTTTTACATAATAACGTTATATACGCCAAACTCAAAACGAGGATTAGAGCGTTTAGATTACAGAATGGAATGGGAAGATGATTTCAGGGCCTATATTAAGCGATTAGATGAAAAGAAACCAGTTATTTTTTGTGGAGATTTAAATGTTGCTCATAAAGAAATAGATTTAAAAAATCCGAAAAGTAATCGAAAAAATCCTGGTTTTTCGGATGAAGAAAGAGAGAAATTTACAAATATTTTAGAAGAAGGCTTTGTTGATACATATCGCTTTTTATATCCTGATCAAGAAGGAGCATATTCATGGTGGTCATACCGTATGGGAGCAAGAGCGAAAAATATCGGATGGCGCTTAGATTATTTTGTAACTTCTGAAAGGCTAAAACATAAAATTACCGATGCGAAAATTAATAGTGAAGTGATGGGATCAGACCATTGTCCAGTTGAATTACATATAGATTTCTAAAAAAGAAGTATCTTCCTGAAAAAAGGAGATACTTCTTTTTTGTTCAGTTTTTTAAAATTTTTCAAATCATTCTTGAAATAAGCTAATATTAAATATATACTTAATAACGATAATCATTATCATTGATAATGGTTATCGCGGAGTGAGGGTGGTAAAGAATTTAAGACTAGGGGAAGTGAACGAGAATGGCTCTCCATTTTACGTAGATTTATTAACGATGTGAAATATAGATGAGGATTATGTTTCATATAATTAAGTTTCATTGTTGAAATAATATATTCAAAGATTTCGAGAGGAGATATATAAAGATGAACAAGAAATTATTTACATTAGGGATGGTTACAGTTTTAAGTGTAGGTTTAGCAGCATGTAATAGTGCAGACAAAACTTCTGGGGAACAAAAGCAACAAACAAAAGCTACTGAAACGAAAAAAGATGAAACGCGAAAAATTACATATTTAGGTAAAGAATATACAGTACCAGCAAAAGTAGATAAAATTGCGACAGCAAGTTTAGAGTCAATGGAAGATGCAGCAGTACTTGGAATTAAACCAGTCGGTGCAATTACTGTAGGTGGTAAATTACCAAAGTATCTTGAAAAAGAATTAGAGGGTGCAAAATCTGTGGGTGAAAAAATGCAACCTAATTTTGAAACATTACTTCAATTAAAACCGGATGTTATTACATCTAGTACGAAATTCCCAGCAGAAACAGCTGAAAAGTTTACGAAAGTAGCTCCGACGTTCCCGGTATCACACGTTTCAACAGATTGGGAAGATAACTTAAAGTTAATGGGAGAATTAACTGGTAAAAAAGATAAAGCAGAAAAAATTATTAAAGATTACAATGCGGACGCTGAAAAAGCAAAAGCAAAATTAGGAGATAAGTTAAAAGACAAAAAAGTACTTGTAATTAGACTAAGAGCAAACGAATTATTCCTATATCCAGAAGGAGTATACTTCAACCCTGTAATTTATAAAGATCTTGGACTGACTGCTCCAGAACAACTTAAAGCTGTAAAAGCACAAGAGAAAATTTCATTTGAAAAACTTGCTGAACTTAACCCAGATTATATTTTCTTACAATATGAGGCAAGTGAAAATAAAAATCCGAAAGTGCTAGAAGAAATTGAAAGCAATCCAATTTGGCAAAGTATGAATGCTGCGAAAGAAAAGAAAGTATTTGTAAACGTTGTAGATCCAATGGCGCAAGGTGGTACAGCTTGGAGTAAAACAGCATTCTTAAAAGAAGCAGTGAAAAATTTATCTAAATAATACAATAAGTAAGGTGCGTTGAATGATATGCAGAAAACAAATGCAGTACCAGTAACCATATTATGTATAGCACCCATACTAATCTTATTTACAGTTATACTTTCTATTTTGTATGGGGCGAAAAGTATTGATGCTGAAACAGTATGGAACGCATTATTTCATTTTGATTCAAGTAATGTGAATCATAATATTATTATTACTTCACGTTTACCAAGGGTAGTTGCAGCTCTTTTAGTCGGAGCATTTCTAGCCATATCAGGAGCACTTATGCAGGGGATGACAAGAAACTATCTTGCATCCCCTTCTATTATGGGTGTGACGGATGGTGCAGCTTTTGTTATTACACTTTGTATGATTTTTCTTCCGGGAATGTCATCAATTGGTATGGTTTTATGTTCAATGATTGGTTCTGCACTAGGAGCCGGTATCGTGTTTGGTTTTGGTTCGCTCCTTCAAAATGGCTTATCACCAGTTAGGTTAGCGATTATAGGAACAGTTATTGGAACATTTTTAAGCAGTTTATCGGCTGCGATGGCTTCATATTTCCAAATTTCCCAAAATGTTAGTTTTTGGTTTAATGCAAAGTTAGACCAAGTGGACCCTAATATAATTAAAATCACGATACCTTTTGGGATAATTGGGATAGTTTTAGCGCTGTTAATATCAAAATCTATTACCATTCTTTCTTTAGGAGAAGAGGTTTCTATTAATCTAGGGCAGCGTACAAAATTAGTTAAAGCGATGGCCATTTTATCAGTAATTTTTTTAACAGGAACGGCAGTCGCTTTAGTGGGGAAAGTAGGTTTTGTAGGCTTAATTATTCCACACATTACTCGTTTTATAATTGGGGTAGATTATAAGTGGATTTTGCCATGCGCAGGCGTTATTGGTGGAGTTTTCTTAGCATTATGTGATGTTTTAAGTAGGTTTGTAAATTATCCATTTGAAACGCCAATTGGAGTTGTTACATCTTTAATTGGAATTCCTTTCTTCCTTTATTTAATCCGTACAAGAGGAGGAGAGAGACGTGCTTAAAAGTTCAAGTCAGCGTTTTGTAATGACTATAGGGATTATTGTATTTTTAATTTTAGGTGCTATTTATATTAGTTTAACGAATGGTACGTTTGATATTACGATTATAGATGTATTTAAAACACTTTTTAGAATAGACCCAGTACCAGACCATGATTTAGTTATTTTTGAGTTTCGTCTTCCGCGCATTGTAATTGCTGGATTAGTAGGATTAGGCCTTGGTGTTGCAGGGGCCGTTATTCAGGGGATTACGAGAAATGGCCTGGCGGATCCAGGTATTTTAGGAGTGAATGCCGGAGCAGGTACAGCCATCGTAATTTTCATGTTCTTCTTTCAAGGGCAATTAAAGAGCACAGACTGGATTTCTATTATGATGATGCCAATGTTTGGTTTAGTCGGCGGGCTAGGAGCCACTATAATAATTTATCTGTTTTCTTGGAAAAACGGTAAGTTAGACCCGCAGCGCCTTTTATTAACAGGGATTGCAATTGGATCAGGATTTGGAGCCTTTTCTATGTATTTATCACTCAAAATGAAGTCAACGGATTTCGAAATGGCTGCAGTTTGGGTGTCTGGAAGCATATATAGTGCAAACTGGAAGTATATTGTTGCTATGTTGCCATGGCTTATTATATTAATTCCTCTTATACAAAAGAAAGCTTATTTATTAGATTTATTTCAATTGGAAGAAACGAGTATTACAAGTCTAGGTGTTTCAGTAGAAAGAGAGAAATCTATTTTACTATTAAGTAGTATTGGGCTTGTGAGTGCATGCGTTGCTGTTTCAGGAAGTATTGGTTTTATTGGACTAATGGCACCGCATATAGCGAAAAGACTTGTCGGTATACAACATAAGCATGTAATTCCTACGTGCGGAGTAATTGGAATGTTTCTTGTAATTGCTTCAGACTTTATTGCAAAAACAGTATTCACACCTGTAGAGTTACCGGTTGGAATTGTTATTTCAATTGTCGGTGTACCGTATTTCTTATATTTACTTTATAAGACGAAAGCGTAAGAGGGGGAATGAAAGTGAGTATTTTAAGTGCAAAAAGTTTAGAAACAAGTTATGAAAAGCTTACCGTATTCCGCGATTTAAATGTGGAAATACAAGAAGGAAAAGTAACGACAATTATAGGTCCAAATGGTTGTGGGAAATCGACATTATTAAAAACAATGGGAAGAATTTTAAAGCAAAAAAGCGGAAAAGTGTATTTACAAGGACAAGATTTAAATACAATTCCAACGAAAGAAATTGCAAAGCAATTAGCGTTACTTCCGCAAAATCCAATCGCTCCAGGAGAGCTTAAAGTTGAAGAATTAATTTCTTATGGGCGTTATCCACATCGCAATAACGTGAATAAGTTAACGGCAAAAGATAAAGAAATGATTGATTGGGCATTAGACGTAACTAAAACGTCAGCATTTCGTACGAGACAAATTGCAAATTTATCAGGTGGACAAAGACAAAAGGTTTGGCTAGCAATGGCGTTAGCACAACAGACAGAAGTCTTATTACTAGATGAACCAACTACATACCTTGATATGTCTCATCAATTAGATGTACTGCAAATCGTGGAGAAATTAAATAAAGAACATAATTGTACGGTCGTAATGGTATTACATGATATTAACCATGCAGCTAGATTTTCAGATGAGATTATTGCAATGAAGGAAGGGGAAATTGTTACAACTGGTAGCCCAGAAGAAATCATTACAAATGAAGTATTAAAAGAAGTATTTCATATTGATGCGCGTGTCATGATTGATCCGTATAATGGGTCTCCTGTTTGTTTCGGATACGATAGCGTTGTATCTCAAGAAGAAAAAGTAGAAATATATGTAACGAGTTAAAAGGGGGGATATAAGATGAATACTACTATTGAAAAACAGCAGATTATTACATCTAATACAGAACAGTGGAAAATATATTCAAAATTAGAAGGTAAGGAATATCAAATTCATATTTCAAAGCCGAGGCAGCCAGCACCAGAGTCAGGATATCCTGTCATATACGTATTAGATGGCAATGCCTTTTTTCAAACATTCCATGAAGCGGTTAAAATACAATCAGTTAGAGCAGAAAAAACAGGTGTTTCACCAGCTATTATAGTTGGTATTGGATATCCGATTGAAGGGGCATTTTCAGGAGAGGAAAGATGCTATGATTTTACACCTGCCGTAATTTCAAAAGATGCTCCTTTAAAACCGGATGGCAAACCGTGGCCTAAAACAGGAGGGGCACATAACTTCTTTACGTTTATTGAAGAAGAATTGAAACCACAAATTGAAAATAATTTTGAAATTGATAAAGAGAAGCAAACGTTATTTGGACATTCTCTAGGCGGATTATTTGCATTACATATACTATTTACAAATGTAAATGCCTTTCAAAATTATTTTATTAGTAGTCCGTCTATTTGGTGGAATAACCAATCTGTACTTGAAAAAGAAGAGAACCTTATAAATCAATTAAACAATGCTAAGGTTGAAACGGGAGTATTCCTTACAGTTGGTTCCTTAGAACGAGAGCATATGGTTGTAGATGCAAATGAATTATCAGAGCGTCTACTCCAATTAAAACATGAGAAGTTAAGATTTAAGTTTTATGAAGCTGAAGGAGAGAATCATGCATCTGTTGTGCCGACTTCTTTAAGTAAGGGATTAAGGTATATTAGTCATTTGTAGAGGGAATTTATTTTGGAGAAATCAATAATAATATAAAAAGAATCCTATGTTTTATGTGGGATTCTCTTTGCTATATAAACATATTTAAGGTATTAATCAAAAACATTCAAATAAATATTTGAATGTTTTTGATTAATAAGGTATACTACATACATAATCAAATATATATTTGAATAAGAGGTGTTACTTATGAAAGAAGAACATTGTGAACTTTGTTATCACGATGAGCAAAAAGTAAAACATGCAAGTGATATGTTGGAGAAAGAAAATATAAGTAGTGTAGCGAAAATGTTCAAGGCACTCGCGGATGAAACACGATTAAAAATTGCGTATGCACTGTATACGGAAAAGGAACTTTGTGTACGTGATGTCGCCAGTATTATTCATAGTAGTATTGCAACGGCTTCGCATCATTTAAGACTGTTACAAACAATAGGATTAGCAAAAAAGCGTAAAGAAGGAAAACTTGTTTTTTATTCATTAGATGATTCTCATGTAAATGGATTAATTGAATTAGCGTTTAGTCATAGTAGTGAAATGAAAAATAAAGAATTCGATATGTAGTAAGGCATTTTCATAAAGAAATTTCTTTATGAAAATGCAATTTTAAAAGGAGAGGAGATAATAAGTATGATTAAGCTCGTTTTAATAAGACACGGACAAAGTGAATGGAATGTTGAAAATCGGTTTACAGGCTGGACAGATATAGACTTATCAAATGCTGGTCTTCGAGAAGCAAGAGAAGCTGGAGAGGTTTTGAAAGCCAATGGATTCTCATTCGATATAGCATATACATCTGTTTTAAAAAGGGCGATGCGTACTTTGTGGATTACTCTTGAGGAAATGGATTTGATGTGGATACCTATTCATAAAACATGGAAATTAAATGAGAGACATTACGGTGCACTTCAAGGATTGAATAAAGAAGAAACAGCGAGAAAATATGGTGATGAGAGAGTAACTTTATGGAGACGTTCAACAAATGTACGCCCACCAGCTCTTACAAAAGATGATGAGAGATATGAAGCGGCACATCCGAAGTATAGAGATTTAAAAGATAATAAGTTTCCCCTTACAGAAAATCTAGAAGATACAGAAAAACGAGTTGTTTCATATTGGGATGAAGAAATAGTCCCTAATTTAAAAGATGGAAAAAAAGTGATTATTGCAGCGCATGGAAATACAATAAGAGCTTTAGTAAAATATTTAGATCAAATTTCAGATGAAGATATAGAATATGTAAACATTCCAACAGGAACACCATTAGTTTATGAATTTGATAACGATTTAAAACCGATATGTCATTATTATTTAAGAATGAAAATGGGTATAAAACAAACGGTTTAATATACCCTACCTATGTATTGTATGTGGATATCGGAGGTGATTTATATTGTTACATTATACTGTCGTAAATAAAAAAAATTGTGGGTCATGTGGATTATGTGCTTCCGTAGCTCCTGATATATATCAATTAGATGGAAAAGGAAAATCATTTGGTGTATTAGATAACAATGAAGGAATAATGGGAATCCCAAAAATTTTCTTGAAAGCAATGTTGGCAGCTAGTGACGGCTGTCCAACAAGTTCAATTCAAGTAAGAAAAGAGCCGTTTATAAATAAAGTGAAAATTCAATAGAAGAATTATTAAAGATAAAACAAGATTAAAAGGAGGAATTTATATGGGACATCATCACGGTCACCAACATCATGGGCATACTCACGGGCATTCCCACGGACATCATCATTTTGAAGAGAGTAGAGAAGGGAATAAGAAAGGTTTAATTACGGCATTAGTAATTACGGCAATTATTATGTTTCTTGAATTTTTTGGAGGACTAGTTACAAATAGTTTAGCCTTATTATCTGATTCAGGACATATGTTAAGTGACACGAGTTCGTTATTATTAAGTTTAATCGCTATTGGATTAGCAGCTAGAACTGTTACTTCTACAAAAACGTATGGATATTATCGTTTTGAAATATTGGCGGCATTAATTAATGGTATTACATTATTTGTTGTAGCTGGACTTATCGTGTGGGAAGCGATTGGAAGGTTTTTTGAACCACCAACTGTAGCAAGTGGTCCGATGATGTTAATCGCATCAATTGGTTTACTAGCAAATTTAATTAGTGCATGGGCTCTTATGAGACAAGGTGATGTGAAAAATAACGTCAATTTACGTAGCGCATATTTACATGTTCTTGGAGATGCTTTAGGTTCAGTTGGTGCGTTAGTAGCTGGTGCACTTATGTCGTTATTTTCATGGTATATTGCAGATCCAATTATTTCAGTGGTTGTAGCGCTATTAATTTTAAAGAGTGCATGGGGAGTAACAAAACATTCCATTCATATACTTATGGAGGGTACACCTGTTTCAATTGAGATAGAACAAGTTAAGCAAGCTATTAAAGAAGTAGAGGGTGTACGTGATATACACGATCTCCACATTTGGACAATTACATCAGGATTAGATGCATTAAGTGTCCATGTAATGATCGATAAAAAACAGGACGATCAAGAAGTGCTTCAAAATATTATTACTATGTTAAAACAGGAGTTCCATATTGAACATGCTACAATTCAAATCGAAACGCTTAAGATTAAGCATAGTGAAATGGTCGTTTAATAAAATTCAACAAAAAGGCTATGGAGGAAATTCTCCATAGCCTTTTTGTTCACGTAAGTAGAATTGTCCTTTTTGAAAGTTTTGTTTCAACTTTTCGTCTAAAGAGACAAAAAGTTGTCACAATTCCGTCACAAATAGCATAAACATACTATAAACGAAATGAACTTATCCCGCATAATAGCCCAATTGATTCAACTAATAATCAGTAGGGCTGAAAACACCGCTGATTAAAAGTTCACTTTATTCTCAAGGAGGTAGGTCGTATGAAAACTATTCTTGCTATCGCTGGGCTTATTTGGGTTTTATCACACGGTATTCCAATTTATGAAGGAGAACAAATTCGTAGTGCTCTAAATAAAGAATTTAATGAATATCATATTATTGATCGACAAGATAATGTTGTTACAGTTCGTGTAAATGATTGTTTTCATACAGTTACCGTTGAAGGAACTTCTGTAGTTAATGACACAAAATTATGTGATCAACAATAGATGTATATATAATAGAAATAAAAAAAGTCTCAATTCAAATTTGTGATGATTGAGACTTTTTTTATTGAGTTTTAGTGGGAGATTTCATTATTTTTTTGAAAAAGGGAAAGGGTATAATGATAATTGGGATTGAGAAGCTAAGTATTTGTTAAGAATAATCATATAAAGATAAGATACTCATATAGGGTATCATTACATAGATATTTAATGCTATAATTGGTATACTCGTAAAAAGTATTTGTTTTTATTGGATGAAGAGAAACTTTAAGAAGGTGATAATATGGATCATAAAGAGCAGGAAACAACGGCTATGCATAGATCAGAAAAAGAAAAAGAGCAAATTATAAATAGATTGAAGAGAATTGAAGGGCAAGTTCGTGGAATTCAAAATATGATTGAAAATGATCGTTATTGTGTTGATATTCTAGTGCAAATTTCAGCGATCAATGCAGCGATGAAAAAAGTAGGAATGGGCGTCTTAAAGAATCATACAAATCATTGTGTTTCAGGAGCTATTAAAAACGGGAATGGTGACGAAGCAATTGAAGAATTAATGACCGTTTTTGAACGTTTTTCAAAAGCGTAAAAACCAAGCTAGTATTTGACTGGCTTGGTTTTTCTTTATACATATATGGGGTATGGACAGATGGTATAAAAATTGATGCGTGGAATAAAGAGAAAATAAAGGTTTTAGAAAAATTTTTAAATCATTATATAAAACCATTGATTACCTTAGGGGGGTATGGTAAGATGTAGTTGTGATTAACAAACAATGAAGAAACAAGAGGAGGATTTTAAATGGAACAGTTAACATTAAAAGTTGAGGGTATGTCTTGTGGGCATTGTGTAAATTCTATTGAAAGTAATGTGAAAGAATTAAACGGCGTTGAGCAAGTAAAAGTTCAATTAGCAGAAGGAACTGTTGAAGTTACTATCGACTCATCAGTTGTAACGTTAAAAGATATCGTTGTTGTAATTGAAGATCAAGGCTATGACGTTCAATAATAATTTTTAATATGGAAATAAATCGTACTTTATATGGAGTACGATTTATTTTGCTAAAAATTATACCTTATAAGGGTATATAGAGGTGAGAGACATGAATGAACAAAAAGAGGCCAATCTCCAAATATCAGGCATGACATGTGCAGCATGTGCAAATAGAATTGAAAAAGGTCTTAAAAAAGTAGAAGGTGTGCAGGATGCAAATGTGAATTTTGCACTTGAAAAAACGAAAATTTTGTACGATCCAACTAAAACAAATCCGAAAGAATTTAAAGAAAAAGTTGAATCGTTAGGATATGGCATTGTAAGTGATAAAGCGGAGTTTACCGTTTCGGGAATGACATGCGCAGCGTGTGCGAATAAAGTGGAAAAGCGTTTAAATAAACTAGATGGTGTGAACAAGGCGACAGTAAATTTCGCTTTAGAATCAGCTACAGTAGACTTTAACCCTAATGAAATCAGTGTAAATGAGATGAAGAGTACAATCACAAAATTAGGATATAAATTAGAAGTGAAATCGGATGAGCAAGATTCATCAACAGATCACCGCTTAAAAGAAATTGAGCGACAAAAGAAGAAGTTTATGTTTTCGTTTATTTTATCATTTCCGTTATTGTGGGCAATGGTGAGTCATTTTTCATTTACATCTTTTATTTATTTACCTGATATGCTTATGAATCCATGGGTGCAGCTGGCTCTTGCAACTCCAGTACAGTTTATAATTGGAGGCCAGTTTTATATTGGTGCTTATAAAGCGTTACGCAATAAAAGTGCAAACATGGATGTTCTTGTGGCACTTGGAACGTCCGCTGCTTATTTCTATAGTGTTTATTTAAGTATTCAATCAATTGGTTCTTCAGAACATATGACAGATTTATATTTTGAAACGAGCGCGGTACTTATTACTTTAATTATTTTAGGTAAATTATTTGAGGCGAAAGCAAAAGGGCGTTCATCAGAAGCTATTAAAAAGTTGATGGGATTACAAGCGAAAACTGCCACAGTTGTGCGAGACGGCACAGAAATGAAAATTTTAATCGAAGAAGTGGTAGCTGGTGATGTTGTCTATGTTAAACCTGGTGAAAAAATCCCAGTAGATGGAGAAATTGTAGAAGGAAAATCAGCGATAGATGAATCGATGTTAACAGGCGAGAGTATTCCAGTTGATAAAACAATTGGGGATGTAGTAATTGGCTCTACAATGAATAAAAATGGATTTTTAAAAGTTAAAGCAACTAAGGTAGGAAGAGATACTGCATTAGCTCAAATTATTAAAGTAGTAGAAGAGGCTCAAGGTTCAAAAGCTCCTATTCAAAGGGTAGCTGATCAAATTTCTGGTATTTTCGTACCAGTTGTAGTTGTAATTGCTATTATCACATTTGCAGTGTGGATGCTATTTGTTACACCTGGTGATTTTGGCGGAGCACTTGAGAAAATGATAGCAGTACTTGTTATCGCTTGTCCGTGTGCATTAGGTCTTGCGACACCTACATCTATTATGGCTGGATCAGGAAGATCGGCTGAGTATGGCATTTTATTTAAAGGCGGGGAGCATTTAGAAGCAACCCACCGATTAGATACAGTTATTCTAGATAAAACAGGTACTGTGACAAATGGGAAGCCGGTGTTAACAGATGTAATTGTAGCAGATGGATTCCATGAAGAAGAAATACTACGTTTAGTAGGTGCGGCAGAAAAAAATTCTGAACACCCACTTGCAGAAGCGATTGTAGAAGGAATTAAAGAAAAGAAAATTGTTATCCCAAGTTCAGAAACATTTGAAGCGATTCCTGGATTCGGCATCGAATCAGTTGTAGAAGGGAAACAATTATTAATTGGTACACGTCGATTAATGAAGAAATTCGATATTGATATTGAAGAAGTTTCTAAATCGATGGAAGCGCTAGAACGAGAAGGAAAAACAGCAATGCTTATTGCGATTAATAAAGAATATGCTGGTATAGTGGCTGTTGCGGATACTGTAAAAGATACTTCAAAAGCAGCTATCGCAAGACTTAAGAAAATGGGTCTAGACGTTGTTATGATTACAGGAGATAATACACAAACTGCTCAGGCAATCGCTAAGCAAGTTGGTATTGATCACGTAATTGCAGAAGTATTACCAGAAGGAAAAGCAGAAGAAGTGAAAAAACTGCAAGCGCAAGGTAAGAAAGTAGCAATGGTTGGAGATGGAATAAATGATGCTCCTGCACTGGCTACGGCGGATATCGGTATGGCAATTGGAACCGGAACGGATGTAGCGATGGAAGCGGCAGATATTACGTTAATCCGTGGTGATTTAAATAGTATTGCTGATGCAATTTTTATGAGTAAAATGACGATTAGAAATATTAAGCAAAATCTATTCTGGGCGTTAGCTTATAACGGCCTAGGAATTCCAATTGCGGCGCTCGGTTTCTTAGCACCTTGGGTTGCAGGTGCAGCAATGGCATTTAGCTCTGTATCAGTCGTATTAAATGCATTAAGATTACAAAGAGTTAAATTGAAATCTTAAACACTTTCAGCTATAAAGCGAATTTAATATGCTTTTTTACAATAAACAATACTTTGTATAAGTATTGTTTATTGTTCGTTTAGAAGGAAAAGTCGATATAATATAGAAAGAGCAGAAGTAGAATCATATATAGTGGAAGAAACTGCTTCGAAAATAAACACGAAATAATTATCCGGATAACCGAAATAAAAGAGTTAGTTTGATAAGGAGTTTTACATATGTTTAAAGATATTAAAATTAGAATATTCCAGAAAGAGGATTTAGAGCAAGTATTACAATTGTTCTATGAAACGGTTCATACGGTGAATGCAAAAGATTATAACGAGTTACAGCTACAGGCGTGGGCCCCAGAGCGACTAGATAGAGAGAGATGGCTACAGTCTTTAGAAAAGAATATTTGTTACGTTGCTGATTATAAAGGTGTGATAGTGGGATTTGGGGATTATAATGATGATCATTATGTAGATCGCTTATTTACGCATAAAGATTATCAAGGACAAAGGATAGCATCATACATACTACAGAAGTTAGAAAAAGAAGCAGTGAACTTGCAGCATAGGGATATATATACAGAGGCGAGTATTACAGCAAAACCTTTCTTTGAAAGCAAAGGTTTTATTTGCATAAAGGAACAAAATAAGCAGCATAATGGTCAGATTTTTATTAATTATGTCATGAAAAAAATAGCCTTCTCATAAATGAGAAGGCTATTTTTCATTATTTTACAGCTTCTTTTAGTTCTTTACCAGCTTTAAAAGCAGGTACTTTAGAAGCTGCGATTTGCATTTCTTCACCCGTTTGTGGGTTACGGCCTGTACGAGCAGCTCTTTCACGAACTTCGAATGTACCGAATCCGATAAGTTGTACTTTTTCGCCAGCAGCTAAAGAGTTAGTGATTGATTCTACTACAGTTTGTAAAACTACAGTAGCTTCTTTTTGAGAAATCTCAGCGTTTTGTGCTACGTTTTTAATTAATTCTGTCTTATTCATGTTTTTCACCTCATATGTAAATAATGCTATTTAAGTTGTTATTATAACGTATAAAACATTCGAGAACAAGTGTACGTACATATATTCGCAAAAAAAATGAAATTTGTAATATTTTTTAGGACCAATTTATAGACATTCAATTTAAGCGGATACAGATTTTTTCTTTAATGCAGTTTGCTCTTTATTGGAAGGTAGTTTCTTATTATAAGATATGAAATAAGGTAATGCTACAAATAACATACCCCCTACTAAGTTTCCGAAGAAAACAAAAATGAAGTTTGGAAAATATTCAACCCAAGTTAAATGACCAGAAAAAATTGCAGCTGGGATGACAAACATATTGGCTACAACGTGTTGAAATCCAATCGCAACAAAAGTCATAACAGGGAACCAAATACCGACAATCTTTCCGATAAATTCTTTACTTCCCATACTGAGCCAAACAGCTAAACAAACGAGCCAATTACACCCGATTGCAGAAATGAAGGCTTGCAGTGGTGTATCTTGTAGTTTAGCTTGTGCAATAGAAACTGTTTTTGCTAAAAAAGCTCCCTCCGTTAAGCCGACGATATGACCAAAAAAATAAGCGACGAATATAGCACCTATGAAGTTGCTAAACGTAACAATAACTAAATTTCGTATGAAGTGAAATAAGTCGATTTTTTTGTGAAGCCATGCCATTGAAACGGTCATCATGTTGCCAGTTACTAATTCACCGCCTGCAAGGATAACGAGTATAAGACCGATAGGGAATACGGCAGCACCTAAAAAGCTAGTAAATGATCCCCAAGATTTTGGCATTGTTCCGATAACATGGATATCAAGTAAATATCCTAATGCTATGAAAGCACCACCAAAAAAACCGAGAATTAGCATAGGGAGCAATGATAAATGAGCTTTTTTTCTTCCAGAATTAGCAGCAAGTTCCGTAATTTCTTCTGGTGTAAATACAGACATGAATAATCTCTCCTCAATAAAATGATAGAATGAATAGAAGGAACATTTTAAAGAATCTATGTATGATAAAAATATGATATGACTTCTGTATAAATTTGTCAAAGTGAATGGGGATGAAATTGGATATAACGAACATTGTTCATGTTGTCACATTAATGTAACAATAAGGATTTAAAGTGATTTTAGAGGTGAAAACATGAATACGCATCATGTAAAAAAAGAACGAAAAAAATCAATCGTAAAGATATTTATTATTAGTTTCATAAGTATATTAATGATACCAGTAAGTTTGTATTTCTATGCGACTGAAATAGAAAGAAGACTAGTAACAGTTACGTGGAATGAAATAGAAGCTCCTACAATTCCTAAAGAGTTTAATAATAAAAAAATATTGCAGTTCTCAGATGTACATTTAGGACCAGATTTTACATTGAAACAACTAGAAAATTTGGTGGAGAAGATGAATGAATTACATCCAGATATAGTAGTTTTTACAGGAGATTTAATAGATAAGTTTGGATCCTATAGTGCGGAAAGAGAAGAAGCAAAGGTTATTTTGCAGAAAATTACAGCTCCCCTAGGAAAATATGCTGTGTTTGGGAATCATGATAGAGGTGGGGGCGGTAGTTTATTTTACAAAAAGTATATGGAGGAAGCTGGTTTTTCTGTGTTAGTAAATGAAGTGCAGAAAATTAAAGCGGAAAACGGCAAGTATATTACAATATCAGGTTTGGATGATTTTTTATTAGGGAAGCCACAAATAGACTCGACTTTAAAAAACTTAAGACAACAAGATTTCAATATGCTATTAATACATGAGCCGGATGTTGTAGATAAAGTATCTCGTTATCCAGTCGATTTTCAAATGTCAGGACATAGTCACGGAGGACAAGTTCAAATTCCTTTTGTAGGTCCTTTAATTACTACAAAACTAGCTGAGAGTCATGTTGAAGGTATGTATGAATTAGAAGGGAAGAGTAAGCTGTTACATTTATACGTAAATCGTGGTATTGGGACAACCCGAATGCCTGTTAGATTTTTGAGTGTACCGGAACTTTCACTATTTGTATTGAAGCAAAGTAGTGACTGAAGTAGAACGTTTAATATTTTGAAGAATTAAGAGTACTTTTAAAGAAAGTTCTCTTTTTTTATTGATTAAATACAGAATATTATGTATTTTTTATTTAAACTGTTAAAAAGAAAGGGGAATTTCTATGATAGAAACATGGCATAAAGAATTGGAAAGTTTATATAATCAAATGGTTTCGTGGCGAAGAGATTTTCATCAATACCCAGAGCTATCGTTTCAAGAAATAGAAACACCGAAAAAAATAGCTGAAATTTTAAAAAGTTTTCATATTGATGTGAAAACAGATGTCGGGGGAAGAGGGGTAATCGGCGTAATTGAAGGTGGAATACCTGGGAAGACGATGGCGCTACGTGCTGATTTTGATGCACTACCTATTCAAGATGAAAAGAAAGTTTCATATAAATCAAAGGTTCCTGGTGTAATGCACGCTTGTGGCCATGATGGACATACAGCAACACTTTTAGGAGTTGCAAAAATATTAAGTGATAACAGAGACCAACTTTCAGGAAAAATAGTCCTTATTCATCAACATGCAGAAGAGAAAGAGCCTGGCGGAGCAATTGCCATGATTGAGGATGGTTGTTTAGAAGGAGTAGATGTTGTTTTTGGTACACATTTATCTTCTCAGATGCCTTTAGGAATTGTTGGAACGAAAGCTGGAGCAATGATGGCGGCAGCTGATACTTTTGAAGTGAAGATTCAAGGGCGAGGCGGTCACGGTGGTATGCCACATCATACTGTAGATGCTATTATCGTTGCAACACAAGTTATTAATCAGTTGCAACTTTTAGTGAGTAGAAAAGTCGATCCACTTCAATCAGCAGTTTTAACAGTTGGTACATTCCATGCCGGGCAAGCCGATAATATTATTGCGGATACTGCTACATTTACAGGGACAATTCGGACGTTAAATCCTGAAGTTAGAGAATTTATGGAGAAGGAATTTAAACGAGTTGTTGAGGGGATTTGTCAGTCTCTTCATGCTGAAGTTAATATTCAATATAAACGGGGTTATCCAATATTAATAAATCATTTAGATGAAACGAGTCATTTTATGGAGATTGCGAAACGTGATCTTGGAAGAGACAGAGTCATTGAAGTACCACCGATTATGGGTGGAGAAGATTTTGCATATTATTTAGAACATGTTCCAGGAGCATTTTTCTTTACAGGTGCGGGGAATGAAGAAATAGGAGCAATATACCAACATCATCATCCTCAATTTGATTTTGATGAACGTGCGATGTTGGTTGGTGGGAAGTTACTTTTAAGTCTCGTAAATAGTTATTTGAGAGATGGAAAAGAATCTCTTAAAACTTTAGATGTGAATACGACAAAGTAATTTGCATAATAAAAAACAACAATAGGTTATTTGACACTCCCACCCTTAAAGGGGCAAGTTGACTAATGTCAGTGGGATTCTTGTTACCAAAGGAGAAGTCCATTTCTGGTATCGCTGACGTGCAAGATTGCGGTGTGCCATCACCACTCTCACGACAGACCATATAGGTTCGTGAGCTAGGTACTATCAGCATACCGTACAGATTCGTGTTCCGATGTTTTAGCGCCTTGTTCTTGACGTCACATATTATTTTACCTATAGCATGAATTCGGCTATCGAACTTCCTATGATATCTTGTTTTCGAAGAATGGTATATCCAATCATTGCTAGAAAAGATTCATATATAAGTAAAGAAACAAGTAATTACTATTAGCATAGTGGAAATACACTTTTTTCTTGACTTTTTATATGAAGGAGAGCAGAATGGTAAAAAAGGAAGGGGGGATGATGATGGAAGAGTACGTATTAGAGCTGTATAACCTGTTATATACGACAGAATGGCAAGATATTGTTTCGTTTCTTGGGATAGTATTTTGTATGAAAATTATAATCGTATATGTGGAAGAGCAAGGTGTGTTCTATTCCTTCTCATCCCCGTTCGAGTTGCAACGTGAACCGTTGCTAAACTATGCCAATAGAAATGATGAACAAATTCCTTTTGTTATCTTCTTTATGATTCGTTTTATAACAGCGATCGTAAAGAAAAAGGAAAGTGATGATGAAGAGTGCCACTCAACTTGTAATATAGCGAACGTTTTTTAAGCTAAATACAAGGAGGAGATTTACATGTGGTTTCGATTTCTTATGATTGGTTTCTTTTCATTAACAGCAATTACATTAATGGGATATCAAGTGTCTGAAATTTTTCAAGCATATAGCAGTACGTTTTTTAACAAAAACTAATCGCATTGCTATTTGAATAATAAAGCGATAAAATCCTTCTTAAGAAGTATTGTTAAGAAGGGTTTTTTCTTTGCCCTGTCTTACTGTGTCAAACTATTGTCACATTTACACCGTGAATAATATGTTAAAATAGTGAGGTTAATTATACATATTTGAAAGAAGAGGAGTGACCAATTTGGTGGATCAATCAACAAATCAGAAAAGCTATGCTCCTATTGTGATAACGCTTTCTGTAATTGTAAACGCGATTATTTTATTTTTGTTCTTTGGACCTGTTGGCTATGAAGGAGAATTACATTTTGATGTAACTATCTTACCAATGTTAAATGCAATTTTTAATAGTTTTACGTTTGTATTTTTATTAGCAGCTTTATTCTCTATTATTAAAAAGAACGTAAAAATGCACCGTGGTTTTATTCTTGCAGCATTTACAACGACTTTATTATTTTGTGTGTCATATTTATCGTATCATTATTTGGCGCCAGCAACACATTTCGGTGGAGAAGGATTCATTAAATATGTGTATTTCTTCATTTTAATTACACATATTTTCCTTGCAGCAATTATTGTACCACTTGCATTGTTCGCACTTGTATTTGGTTTTACGAACCAATTAACACGTCACCGTAAAATTGTACGTTGGACGATGCCGATTTGGTTATATGTAAGCTTATCTGGTGTTATTGTTTACTTAATGATCTCACCTTATTACCAATAAAAAGTCTCAGCCTTTGAAGTGACCCCCGAAAGTTAGACAGGTCGTTTCATTAGGCAGCTTCTAGGGTATGAGCCCGGTATTGTACCGGGCTCATACCCTTTAATTTTGCCTTAATTCTTTTATGATTATAGTATTCTATATACTTTGCTAATTCTTGTTTGAAATGTGTTATACTTTCAAATTCTTTTCGATACAGAAATTCTGATTTCATGATACCAAAGAAATTTTCAATAACGGCATTGTCATAACAGTTTCCTTTGCGAGACATACTTTGAGTAATGCCACAGTTCTTAAGAGAATGACGGTATTGTTTCATTTGATAGTGCCAACCTTGATCAGAATGAATGAGGAGTTTATCCTGATCTGTTATACGTTCAAAAGCTTGATCTAACATCGTTGAAACAAGGGAATAGGTCGGTCTTGAACCAATTGTATAGGTAATAATTTCACTATTAAACAAATCCAACATTGGTGATAAGTATAACTTCTCCCCAAATAACTTAAACTCCGTAATATCTGTAACCCACTTTTCATTTGGTTTTACAGCTTGGAAGTTGCGATTTAAAATATTTGGCGCAATTTTCCCAACTGTCCCTTTGTAAGAGCGATATTTTTTCATACGAACAAGACATTTTAACCCTAATTCTTTCATAAGGCGATACACTTTTTTATGATTTACTTTGTGTCCACGATTCATAAGTTCATCACGAATACGACGATACCCATAACACCCATCGTGTTCATTATAAATAGCTTGAATCAGTTCTTTTACTTCTGCATTTGGATCAGGACGATTGAACTGTTTCATCCAGTAATAGTACGTACTACGTGGAATGTTTGCGAGTTGAAGTAACTCCTTGACAGGAAATTCATGCCTTAACTCATAGATTACTTGCGCTTTGTCTTGTTTGGTGATTTTTCCTTGTTTTGAACTAAGGCATTCAACTTTTTTAAATATGCATTTTCCATCCGTAAACGCTCATTTTCGGCTTGTAGTGCTTCTATTGAACCTTCTACTACTGGTTTTATTTTTTTATCTTTCATGGTTGGACGCCCCTTTTTCTTTGATTGTAGGGCATCCAATCCTCCTGTTTCATAGGCTATTTTCCATTTCCGAAGTGTTTCATAAGACGGAATATTGAAAAGCGCCGCTGTTTCTCTGATAGATGTCCCGTGTTCATTCATATAATAAAGTACATCTAGTTTATACTGAGCTGAGTATAATGTATAGCACTTGTCAAAGGCCCTTTCACCTGAAGATTCATATCGTCTAATCCACTCACGAATTAAAACAGGAGTAACTCCTATAGATTTAGCAATTGTTTTTCCACTCTCTGAACCATCTAAATATCGTTTCACCGCTTGGATTTTTTCTTTTGAAGAAAATTTAGCCATAAAAAATGCACCTCCAATTGTTAGACCGTGTCTAACAATTGGGGTGCACTTCACTTTAGGCTGGGACTTTTTTGTTAAGCAAATATTTTTGTGATATGAAAAAAATATGGTATATAAAAGTATAGTTGCTTTTCATAAGGAAGGGATGGTAAAGGTATATGCAAAATTTTGTATTTCGTAATCCAACGAAACTTATTTTCGGTAAAGGACAGTTAGAACAGTTGAAAACCGAAATTCCACAGTTTGGTAAAAAAGTTCTTCTCGTATACGGAGGAGGAAGTATTAAAAGAAACGGTATTTATGATAATGTAATTTCTATTTTAAAAGATATAAATGCGGAAGTATTTGAATTGACAGGTGTTGAACCGAATCCTCGTGTATCAACTGTAAAGAAAGGGATTCAAATTTGTAAAGATAATGATGTTGAATTTATTTTAGCGGTTGGAGGAGGAAGTGTAATCGACTGTACGAAAGCAATTGCAGCTGGTAGTAAGTACGATGGAGATGTATGGGACATTGTAACGAAGAAAGCATTTGCTAGTGAGGCGTTACCATTTGGTACTGTGCTTACTCTTGCCGCGACGGGCTCTGAAATGAATGCAGGATCAGTAATTACAAACTGGGAAACAAATGAAAAGTACGGATGGGGTAGCCCTGTTACTTTCCCGCAGTTTTCGATCTTAGATCCAGTTCATACTGCATCTGTACCGAAAGATCAAACAATTTACGGTATGGTAGATATTATGTCGCACGTATTAGAACAATATTTCCACCATGGAACAAATACAGAACTACAAGATCGTTATTGTGAGTCTGCTTTAAGAACAGTAATTGAAACAGCTCCTAAGCTGTTAAATGATCTAGAAAATTATGAGCATAGGGAAACAATTTTATATTGCGGAACGATGGCGTTAAATGGGATTTTAGCAATGGGAGTAAAAGGAGACTGGGCAACTCATAATATTGAGCATGCAGTTTCTGCTGTTCATGATATACCACACGGGGGTGGCCTTGCGATTTTATTCCCGAACTGGATGAAGCATGTTGTAGATGAAAATATAAGTCGTTTTAAACAGTTCGCTATTCGTGTATTCGATGTAGAAACAGATGGGAAGACCGATAAAGAGATTGCATTAGAGGGAATTGAGGCATTACGTCAATTTTGGACTTCGATTGAAGCGCCAGTAACATTAGCTGATTACGCTATTAGAGAAAGTGAAATTGACTTAATGGCGGATAAAGCGATGGCTTATGGTGAATTCGGTAACTTTAAAAAATTAAATAAAGATGATGTTCTTGCAATTTATAAAGCTTCTTTATAAGTGAAGCGAGAGAAGAAACCTATTTGATTGTTGTATCAAATAGGTTTCTTTTTTGTTGTTTATAACCGATTGTGATTGTTAATGATTATTTTTGGTTGTTTGTGGTTGATTTTTGTGATCGTTTTCATTATACTGTAATCAAAGAAGAGGTGAAGAAGATGTTAACTCCTGAACGTCATCAAATGATACTACAACTTGTAAAAGAACAAAAAGTGGTTAAATTACAGCAATTAGTGGAAAGAACAGAAAGCTCTGAGTCGACAATTCGTCGTGATTTAGCACAATTGGAAAAACAAAGGTTATTAAAAAGAGTTCATGGTGGTGCATCTGTTTTAACAGGAAAAGGACAGGAGCCCACGATGATTGAAAAATCATCCAAAAACATTCAAATAAAACAACAAATTGCCAAGTATGCGGCTAGTATTGTTGAACAAGGGGATTGCGTTTATTTAGATGCAGGAAGTACAACATTTGAAATGATTCCATTTTTAATAAACAAAGATGTTACTGTCGTAACGAATGGACTTATGCATATTGAAGCTTTAGTTGAAAATAATATTTGTGCGTATTTATTAGGCGGGATGATGAAGAGTAGGACGAAAGCTTTAATTGGTGCTATGGCACAGGAAAGTATGCAGAAGTATCGTTTTGATAAATGTTTTTTAGGAGCTAATGGTGTACATGAACAGTTAGGGTATACAACGCCAGATCCAGAAGAAGCACTCTTGAAACAAATGGCATTAACATTAGCGAACGAAGGGTATTTCTTAATTGATGAAAGTAAATTTTCAGAAGTTGCGTTTGCGAAAATTGCAAATGTTGAAGATGCAAGCATTATTACAAACCATTTAGAAATTGATTTAGAAAAATATAAAAGACAAACCAATGTAATTGAGGCTGATAAACAATGATCTATACAGTTACTTTAAACCCATCTATTGATTATGTAGTACAAGTTAATTCTTTCGATTTAGGAACAGTAAACCGAGCAGAGAAAGATATGAAGTTTCCTGGAGGAAAAGGGATTAATGTTTCTCGTGTTCTTCATCGTTTAGGTGTTGAAAATGTAGCGCTTGGATTTACGGGTGGATTTACTGGTCAATTTATTAAAGATGTATTGCATGGTGAAGGTGTAACAACGAACTTCGTCCAAGTAGATGGAGATTCTCGAATTAATGTGAAAATAAAAGGGCAAGAAGAAACAGAGTTAAATGGACAAGGTCCTATTGTGACAAATGAGCAATTTGAACAATTGATGAAAAAAATCGAAAGTATGCAATCTGGAGATTGTGTTGTACTAGCTGGAAGTGTACCTTCTTCTATTCCAACTACCTTTTATGAATCAATCGCAGCGTTTGGAGCCGAAAAAGGTATTCGTGTAGTAGTAGATGCAAGTGGAAGTGCACTGCAGTATGTAACTAAAAATAAGCCATTTTTAATAAAGCCAAATCATCATGAACTTGGTGAGTTATTCGGAGTGGAGCTTTCAACAGTAGAAGCCATTTTGCCGTATGGAAGAAAATTAATCGAACAAGGTGTAGAGCACGTTATCGTATCAATGGCAGGAGATGGAGCTTTATTATTTACGGCAGAAGGTATATATGAAGCAACTGTTCCAAAAGGTGTTGTAATTAATTCAGTTGGGGCAGGAGATTCTCTTGTTGCAGGATTTGTAGGTAAATATGAACAGACAAAAGATATTGAAAAAGCATTTCAATATGGTGTTGCAACGGGGAGTGCAACAGCATTTTCAGCAGATTTATGTACAAAGGAAAAAGTAGAAGAATTGTTGTCGCAAGTAGTTGTAGTTAAGCGATAGGGGGAAGCAACATATGAAAATTACAGAACTATTAAAAAGGGATACAGTCATTATGAATATGACAGCTTCAAATAAAGAAGCTGTCATAGATGAATTAGTTGAAAAATTAAATGGTGCTAATCGTTTAAATAATAAAGCTGAATTTAAAGAAGCTATTTTAAAGCGAGAGTCACAAAGTACAACAGGAATTGGTGAAGGTATTGCTATACCTCATGCGAAGACGAATGCCGTTAAACAACCATCGATTTGTTTTGGTAGAAGTGTAAGCGGTATCAACTATGAGTCGCTTGATGGACAGCCTGCACATTTATTCTTTATGATTGCTGCAAGTGAAGGGGCGAATAATACTCATTTAGAAACGTTGTCGCGTCTATCTACATTATTAATGGATGAAGGTTTTCGTAAACAATTATTAGAAGCAAAGGATGAAGAGGAACTTCTTCGTTTATTTGATGAAAAAGAGAATGAAAAAGAAGAAGTTGAAGTAGCAAAGCCAGAAGGGAATGAACCATACGTATTAGCTGTTACAGCTTGCCCAACTGGTATCGCTCACACATATATGGCTGCGGATAGTTTAAAAGCAAAAGCAGCAGAGTTAGGTATAGCCATTAAAGTTGAAACGAACGGATCAACAGGTATAAAGAACGGTTTAACGAAAGAGGACATTGAACGCGCAACAGCGATTATTGTTGCGGCAGATAAACAAGTAGAAATGAACCGTTTTGCTGGAAAACATGTCATTCAAGTGCCGGTTGCTGATGGCATTAGAAAAACTGAAATCCTTCTTAATCGAGCTGTAAAACAAGATGCACCAATCTTTAAGGGTGTAAAAAAGGATGGGGAGGCAGAAAGTGTAGAGAAAGAAAAAGGGCTGGGAATTTATAAGCATTTAATGAGCGGTGTAAGTAATATGCTGCCGTTCGTTGTTGGTGGTGGAATTTTAATTGCGCTAGCGTTTTCGGTTGGTGGTATTAAGGCAGAAGGACCTTTAGCTGAATTGTTCATGTCTATTGGAGGAGGAAAAACAGGTGCGTTTTTATTCCTTGTACCAATTTTAGCTGGATTTATCGCGAGTTCTATTGCTGATCGACCTGGTTTTATGCCTGGTGTTGTAGGTGGGTTTTTAGCAGCACAAGCGAATGCGGGATTTTTAGGTGGATTAATTGCTGGTTTCTTAGCTGGATATGTTGTTTTAGGATTGAAAAGATTATTTTCAGGATTACCAGTACAGTTAGAAGGAATTAAACCTGTGTTGTTATATCCAGTCTTTGGATTGTTGATTACAGGAGTTGTTATGCAAAAAGTAGTAAATCCGCCTGTAGTAGCATTAAATGAAATGTTAACAGGATGGTTAAATGGTTTGAGTGGTACGAATGCTATATTATTAGGCCTTATTCTAGGTGGTATGATGGCAATTGATATGGGGGGTCCAATTAATAAAGCTGCATTTACATTTGGTATTGCTGCAATAGAAGCAAAGAATTTTGGAGTGCACTCTGCTGTTATGGCTGGTGGTATGGTACCGCCACTTGCGATTGCATTAGCAACTACATTCTTTAAAACAAAATTTACAGAAGCGGAACGTAAATCTGGTTTAACAAATTATATTATGGGAGCGTCGTTTATTACAGAAGGTGCTATTCCATTTGCCGCTGCTGATCCGGTACGTGTAATTGTAAGTTGTGTTGTTGGTTCAAGTATCGCGGGTGCCTTATCTATGTTATTCCAAATTACATTGCCGGCACCGCATGGTGGATTGTTTGTTATTGCATTAGTGAATAAACCGTTGCTATATATTTTCTCTATATTAATTGGGACGATTGTTTCAGCTATTATGATAGGTGTTTGGAAGAAGAAAGTTAAATAAAAGATAAAAAGGGACAGCTAATAGGAGTTGTTCCTTTTTCGTTACAAAAAGTAATTAAATAATTGGATTATGATGGATTTTGGTAAAAGATGTAATGAAAAGTGATTTTTTTGTAACAAAAAAGTAATACTGTAATTTTTTCTGGAAAAAAATTCTTATACTAATGTGTGAGAAATATATGAAAACTATTGCTAATTTTGGTGGAAATACAATTCTTTAATATGGAAATTTATGTTACAAATCATTAATCGTTTATTACGAATGCTTTGTAATTGTGTGATTTTCGAAATTCTACAAAAAACTGTTGCTATAATGAGAACACGAAAACAAAGCAAATGGAGGCTATTCATGAAAAAATTATTAGGTATAGCAACAGCAGCAGTTTTTGGTCTTGGGATTTTTGCAGGTTCTGCTAAAGCGGAAACGATTGTAACGACAGATGTATTAAACGTTAGAGAAAACCCAACTGTAGAATCAAATCTTGTAGGTAAAATGTTAAGTGGAAATAAATTAGATGTTATAAATACAGAAAACGGATGGTCCAAAATTAAATTAGATGGCAAAGAAGCGTTTGTAAGTGCTGAGTTTACGAAAAGTTCTTATTATGTAACAGCAAACGTATTAAACGTTCGTGCTGGAGCGAATACTGATTCAGAAATTCTTGGCACGCTTAAAAAAGATGACTTGATTGAAACGACAAATCAAGTACAAAACGAATGGTTACAATTCGAATATGGTGGGAAAGCGGCGTATGTTCACGTACCATTTTTAACAGGTACAGCACCTGTTATTGAAAGAAAAGAAGTTCCAGCTCAAGATGAAGCGCCAACTAAGGAGAAAACGGCGGTTAAAAATGATACATCAGTTAAGGAGAAAACTCCGGCTAAAAATGATACGGCAGTTAACGGAAAAGAATCTGTTAAAAGTGGAGCATCAAGTAAACCAGTAGCACAAGCTAAGCCAGCAGCTAAGCCAGTGGCGAAATCTACTGAAACAAGTGCACCTGCTGGTGGCCGTGAAATAACAGTAGAAGCGACAGCTTACACAGCCAATCCGAGTGAAAATGGCACATATGGTGGTCGTGTGTTAACTGCGATGGGGCATGATTTAACAGCGAATCCAAATATGAAGGTTATTGCTGTTGATCCGAAAGTAATTCCTCTTGGATCAAAAGTGTGGGTGGAGGGATATGGAGAAGCAATTGCTGGAGATACTGGTGGCGCGATTAAAGGAAACCGTATTGACGTTTTAGTTGGGTCAGATGGCACTGCTGATAGTTGGGGTCGTAAATCCGTTAAAGTGAAAGTTATAAAATAATTTATTAAAATAAAAAACGGCTGCTTGAAAATGTCTAAGCGGCCGCTTTTTTTATATAAGAATTATTGAAAAGGGTAAATTGTTTTACCTGTAATAATTTTATACGCGGTGCAAAATTGAGTTTGCATATACTCTGTATTTTTATTTTCTGGATGTAACGCTGTTTCTTGAAGAGTAGAATGAAAGGAACGTAGTAAACAATTTAGTGCGAAATATAATTCTTCTTGTGAACAATTTTGTTCTTTTGTAGCGGTAGCTAAAATAAGGTCTTTTATTAATAATGGAAAATCGATAGTCGCTTGTTTCATAGTCACTGCACCCTCTCCCGAGCTATTTTTTATCATGTATATGCAGAATTGGACAAGCTATGCTCTTTTTTTATGTATAATTTCATGTACTAGATTCAAAGAACTTGCAATCATGCCGTTAAAATTGGTAAGATTGGGTATAATCAATAGATGGAGTATATTACATAAAGAGAGTTGAATGATATGGGAGAAGTGCAACGTGAAAAAGTTGCTGTCATCATTGGGCCAACTGCTGTCGGGAAGACGAAATTAAGTATCGATCTTGCAAAAGCGTTGAATGGTGAGATTATTAGTGGTGATTCCATGCAAATTTATCGTACGATGGATATCGGGACTGCAAAGGTGACGACAGATGAGATGGACGGAATTCCGCATTATATGATTGATATAAAAGATCCGGAAGATTCATTTTCTGTGGCGGAATTTCAAGAACGTGTCCGTAAGTGCATTCGAGAAATTACTGAGCGCGGGAAATTACCAATTATTGTTGGTGGAACCGGTCTCTATATACAATCTGTTCTATTCGATTACCAGTTTACAGATGAGGCTGGGGACGCTACATACCGAGAACAGATGGGAAAATTAGCATTAGAACGCGGTGTGGAATATATACATAAAAAGTTGCAAGAAGTAGATCCAGAAAGTGCGGAGCGTATTCATGCCAATAATGTAAGGCGTGTTATTCGGGCGTTAGAAATTTTTCACACGACGGGTGAAAAAATGAGTAACCAGCTCGAAAAACAAGAAAGTGAGTTACTGTACGATGTTTCATTAGTTGGCTTGACAATGGATCGAGAAATGCTATACGATCGCATTAACTTACGTGTTAACCTAATGATTGAACAAGGTTTATTAGAAGAAGTAAAAGGTCTACATGAAAGAGGAGTGCGAGATTGTCAATCTATTCAAGCGATTGGTTATAAAGAGATATATGATTATTTTGAGAATCGTGTATCTTTAGAAGAAGCGGTATCACAATTAAAGACGAATTCACGCCGTTATGCAAAACGTCAATTAACGTGGTTCCGTAATAAGATGGATGTCGCGTGGTTCGATGTTACTGATGGTGAAAAAACGTCAGAAATTTTACGATACATAGAAGGAAAGCTACAACTAAAGTCGAATAATAGTAAGTAGAGAAAAAGAGGAGGATTCGACATGAAGCAATCAATCAATATTCAAGATCAGTTTTTAAATCAACTCCGTAAAGAGAATACGTTCGTTACGCTGTACTTATTAAATGGTTTCCAGCTTCGTGGATTAATTAAAGGATTTGATAATTTTACAGTCCTGCTGGAAACAGAAGGTAAGCAACAGCTTATTTATAAACATGCAATTTCTACATTTGTACCACAAAAAAATGTTTCGATTGAATTAGAGTAGTAATGAATTATTGTACATAACAAAAAAAGAGCGAGTTTCTCGCTCTTTTTTTTATTTGTCATAAACAATAAATAGTGAAATTTAAGCGATTCTAAATACAGTAAGTCGGATGTTAGTGTTGCCTGTTTCGGGAATTGTAATTTCGCTAAGGGTAGATTTGACAGAAATATTTGTGCTAGCTGCTAACGTTTCAATTGTAGTAAATGAAAGTGAGTCGCCTATTAGATTTGAAGAGAAGTTGTCAATTGCGACTGCTCCATTTATTGAAATTCCTACTCCGAGCGGAGCACATCCTGGTGCAGTTGTAGAGATGGATACGCTAATTACATAAATACCAGCGTTGATAACAGTAACTGTATCTGTGCCGTTGAAGATAATATTGTTTGCGTTAAATACTGTATGAAAAATGAAGTTGTTAAATTGGAGTACAGTTTGTTGGATGTTGTTTGTTACAACGATTGTCGCTACTGGGAAGCTAGGTCCAGTAGGTCCGGTAACTCCTATACCAGTAGCACCCGTTGGTCCTTGAACACCTTGAGGTCCAGTAGCACCCGTGTTACCTTGAGCACCTTGAGGTCCGGTAGCACCCGTGTTACCTTGAGCACCTTGAGGTCCAGTGGAACCAGTGGCACCCGTGTTACCTTGAACACCTTGAGGTCCAGTGGAACCAGTAGCACCTGTGTTACCTTGAACACCTTGAGGACCAGTGGAACCAGTGGCACCCGTGTTACCTTGAACACCTTGAGGACCAGTGGAACCAGTGGCACCCGTGTTACCTTGAACACCTTGAGGACCAGTGGAACCAGTAGCACCTGTGTTACCTTGAGCACCTTGAGGTCCGGTAGCACCCGTGTTACCTTGAGCACCTTGAGGTCCAGTAGCACCCGTGTTACCTTGAACACCTTGAGGTCCAGTAGCACCCGTGTTACCTTGAACACCTTGAGGTCCAGTAGCACCCGTGTTACCTTGAACACCTTGAGGACCAGTGGAACCAGTAGCACCCGTGTTACCTTGAGCACCTTGAGGACCAGTGGAACCAGTAGCGCCCGTGTTACCTTGAACACCTTGAGGGCCAGTGGAACCAGTAGCACCTGTGTTACCTTGAACACCTTGAGGACCAGTGGAACCAGTAGCACCTGTGTTACCTTGAACACCTTGAGGTCCAGTGGAACCAGTAGCGCCCGTGTTACCTCTAGGACCAGTGGAACCAGTAGCGCCTGTGTTACCTCTAGGACCAGTGGAACCAGTAGCACCTGTGTTACCTTGCGCACCTTGAGGACCAGTGGAACCAGTAGCACCTGTGTTACCTTGAACGCCTTGAGGACCAGTGGAACCAGTAGCGCCTGTGTTACCTCTAGGACCAGTGGAACCAGTAGCGCCTGTGTTACCTCTAGGACCAGTGGAACCAGTAGCGCCTGTGTTACCTCTAGGACCAGTGGAACCAGTAGCACCTGTGTTACCTTGAACGCCTTGAGGTCCAGTAGCACCCGTGTTACCTTGAACACCTTGAGGACCAGTGGAACCAGTAGCGCCCGTATTACCTTGAGGTCCAGTAGGTCCAGTAGGTCCAGTAGGTCCTCTGCCGAACGAAGCTGAATTAACTAGAGTAGTTTGTAACTCTGCAATTAATTTAAGGAGTTCTTGGAGTGTACAAGGGTCAATTCGGAATAGCTTTGTAATGTATAGTATATAATTAATTAGGTTTTGAAGTTCAATAAATACAGCGCTTGCTACAAATGTTGGATTTTTTAATATAGTTATTAAGTTTTTAATGATGGCTAATCCTTGCGCTTTCAGAGCGGAAGTAGTGTCTAGTGAACAAATGAATTTGCTTAGTAGGTGCAATGTATCTATTAGATCCTCTATGTTTTTGGGAGATGGATTGGCGAAAAGTTTAGGGATTATTTTTATTAAATCGTTAATGATTGCGCGGAATGTTCTAATTTGCGCTTTAGTAATTGGAATCGTTGGGGTAGTTGGAATGCGTCCAGCGCTAGTTGGAAAGCATGGATTGGAGTATTTATTTTGATTGTCGTTAAAGCGAGACATTAAATCTCTCCTTTCTAATAAGAATGTGAACGAAACTCATCATAGTAGATGCAGGGAGTAGTTAAATGGTCATAGTGAAATGTATTGTTTCGAGAAAAAAATAAAAAAACGCCTTATTATAGGGCGTTTTTTTTATTTTCAGCATATTGATAATACCGTTTTAGTGAAATTTTTGATTTGAAGCCAACTAATTTTATGATCTCTGGCTCTGGGGTTTGTTTTTTTATTAGGCGTAAAATAAACGTGTTCCGGAAATGCTGTCCAGAAATGCCTTTACGTAAATTCGCTCTTGCTACTTCAAGTCGGATCATTTTTTGAATAGCGATTTCTGTTAGTGCTTTTGGTGCGTCGTTTTCATATACCCATCTGTATGTTCCGCGGTTAAAATCGAATGCAACAAACAACGGGTCATTACTATGGTATTTAGGACGAACTGGTTCTGGAATACTTTTATAATATGTGTACAGTTGTTTTTTGTCTTCGGTTGCTAAGGGGATTGTTCTTTCTACTCCTGCGGTTGCTGGAATAGAAAGTGTATTAGTTTCAAAATGAACGTGATGCATAGTTAATGCTGTAAGTTCTTGTAAGGATAGTCCGTAGTCGATTAATAGACTTAAAATGGCAATATTACGATCCATTAATAACGGACGAACAGGACGTTGTTTTTCTGAAAGTCCTTCTAATGAAGTGACTATATGCTTTAATCTTTTTTCTTCATCGGATGAAATGAAATCTTCATTACGCAATGCGCGGTTTGGTTGAATAGTAATTTCCATATTCTTTAATGGATTTGGAATGTTAAGAAAATGATGCATTCTATTTAATACAATAAATACACGATGCATTGTTTTCTCAGAGTAGTGTCGATTCTTTTTTAAGTCTGAAAAGTAATCTTCATAGTCTTTTGTACAAAGTGTTGCCCATATATTACTGGAAGGGAGCTTTTTGTTTTTTTCTAACCAATGTCCAAAATCTTCAATGTCATAAACATAACGTTTAATGGTTGAAGACTTTCGGCCTTTATTCAATAAAAAAATAGAAAAGGCTTGTATTGTATCATGGAATTCCGTTGTTTCCATAGTCCCACCACCTTGATTATTTCTTATATTATAGCAAACTTTTCTGAAAATAGGCATTTGCAAGAGGGACTGGAATAATAATATTTGGTGAGTGGATAAAATGAGGTGATTGTATGGAACAATCGATGCGTAAGAAAAATAACAATCAAATTAATATTGTATTAAACCATCGAAAGAAAATTTCGTTACCGGCATCAGAAAATAAAACGGTAATTTCAAGTGAAACCACTACTAAACATGAGATGTTGCAGAGAATTGAAGAAGAGATGGGAAAACTTGTTGGGATGGATGATATAAAAAAGATAATAAAAGAAATTTATGCTTGGATTTATGTAAATAAAAAAAGGCAAGAGGTGGGATTGAAGTCTGAGAAGCAAGTGCTTCACATGTTATTTAGGGGGAATCCGGGTACTGGGAAGACAACCGTTGCTAGAATGATAGGGAAATTGTTGTTTGAGATGAATATTTTATCGAAGGGGCATTTAGTTGAAGCTGAACGTGCTGATCTTGTAGGTGAGTATATCGGACATACAGCACAAAAGACAAGGGATTTAATAAAGAAGGCTATGGGAGGGATTTTATTTATTGATGAGGCGTATTCATTAGCGCGGGGTGGAGAGAAGGATTTTGGGAAGGAAGCTATTGATACACTTGTGAAGCATATGGAAGATAAGCAGCACGGTTTTGTATTAATTTTAGCTGGATATTCAAGAGAGATGAATCATTTTCTTTCATTAAACCCAGGATTACAATCTCGTTTTCCGTTTATTATTGAATTTGCGGATTACTCGGTAAATCAGTTGTTGGAAATTGGAAAGAGAATGTATGAAGAACGTGAATATCAGTTGTCGAAAGAAGCAGAGTGGAAATTTAGAGACCATTTACACGCGGTAAAGTATTCGTCACAAATTACATCGTTTAGTAATGGGCGATACGTACGGAATATTGTTGAAAAATCAATTCGAACACAAGCTATGCGATTGTTACAAGAGGATACGTATGATAAATATGATTTAATTGGGATATCAAGTATGGATTTGATGCTTGAAGAGGAGACGCACAGTACGTAAACTGTGCGTCTGTTTTTTGATGTATAAGTACGTTACTCTTTTTTCGCTTTTTCTTGGTAAGATTTATGGAAGCGTTCCATTTTAGCGCTTTTTTCGTGTGCTGAATTAGGATCGTGTGTAATTTGGTCTACTGAGCTTTTTTGAGCACCTTTATTAACATGGTTTGTCATTTGTATTCACCTCGCTTTAAAAGTTAGTATGAACATTATGTAAAGAAAAACTCGTTAGAAAAGAAAAACCTCTTTACGATATGTAAAGAGGTTAGAGCGCTATTTATGCATTGAACGTTCCTTTGTATCAATACGTCTATGCGGTAAATGCCATTTGTAATGAATAGAAATCATGCGGAAGCAAACAATTAAAATGAATAAGGTGTATAGAGCCCAATCGCTAACGATAATTTTAGCGCCAATTAAGAACCCTGCTAAAATCGTCCAAAACGCATATACGTCAGCTCGAAGGACAAGAGGTTTTCTGCGAGCTAAAAGGTCGCGAATAATACCGCCGCCGATGCCTGTTAAAACAGCAGCTACGATTGTAGCGCTGATTGGTAAATCTAGTTTTTGAGCATATAGTGCTCCTTGTACAGCGAATGCTGATAAACCGATGGCGTCCGTGATGTTTTCCCACTTTTTCCAATGTCTAATTAATTTATTTGGAAAAAGAAAAATAATCGTCATTGATAATAGTGCGATTTGGAATAACATGTCTTGTTGCCAAAATGCGACGATTGGATAACCGATTAATAAATTACGAAGGGCACCTCCCCCAAATGCGGTTGCCATTCCTAAAATATATACCCCGAAAATATCATAATCTTCTTCCATTGCAACAATGGCTCCGCTTAGTGCGAAGGCGATTGTGCCTATGATGCTAAAAATCTCCCATGCCATGAATTTTCTCCCCCGCTAACTAGATGAAATATGCTTCCTCTGCTATTATATTAGAAGGTTTAAATTTCGAAAAGGATGAGTGAACATATTTGATGGGAGAAAAAGAAAAAGTCATATTAGTTGGCTGTCAATTGTCGCAAGATGATGATGAAAAATTTATGCATTCCATGAAAGAACTGGCATCGCTAGCAAAGACTGCGCGAGCGGAAGTGTTAGTATCAACGACGCAAAAGCGTCCGAAGTTTCATCCTGCAACTTATATAGGAAAAGGTAAACTAGAAGAGCTTGCTGCGATGACGGAAGAGTTAGAGCCGGCTGTTATTGTTTTTAATAATGAGTTAACACCAAGTCAAATTCGGAATTTATCTTCAGTATTAGATGCGAGAGTGATTGATCGAACGCAGTTAATACTAGATATTTTTGCGCAACGTGCGAAATCGAGAGAGGGTAAGCTTCAAGTAGAGTTAGCTCAGTTGCAATATACAATGCCGCGCCTTATGGGGCAAGGTTTGTCTTTATCACGTCTTGGTGGTGGAATTGGTACGAGAGGGCCGGGAGAGACGAAGCTCGAAACGGACCGTCGTCATATTCGATCACGTATTGATGAAATAAAGAAGCAACTTGCGGTTGTTGTAGAACATCGGAAAAGATATCGTGAGAGAAGGAAAGATAATAAAGTATTTCAAATTTCGTTAATTGGGTATACAAATGCAGGGAAATCTACGTTGTTTAATAGATTAACGGAAGCTGATACGTTTGAAGAAAACTTATTGTTTGCAACGCTAGATCCGACAACAAGGAAAATGCCGTTACCTTCTGGTTATACAGTGCTTTTGACTGATACGGTTGGTTTTATACAAGATTTACCTACGTCACTAATCGCTGCTTTTCGATCTACATTAGAAGAAGCTGGGGAAGCGGATGTTATTTTACATGTTGTTGATTCAGCAGATCCTAATTATGTAGGGCATGAGCAGACAGTAAAACAATTATTGTCAGACCTTGAAATTAATCATATTCCTATTATTACGTTATATAATAAAAAAGATAAATTGCATCAAAACTTCATTCCATTTCCGAAAAGTGATTTCTTAATGACTAGTGCTTTTGAAGAAAGTGATTTACTGCGTATAAAAGAAGCGATAGAAATGAAGATGAAGGAAGAAATGGATGATTATCAAGTGGAAATTCCTCCGAGTGAAGGTAGGTTGTTAACGCTTTTAAAGACGGAAACGTTATTAACTAAAATGGAGTTTCTAGAAGATAAATTTGTATATGATTGTACAGGATATATATTTGCTCATTCATCGCTTAATGGGCAATTAAAGAGATTTTTAGTGGAAGAAGGAGAAAATAATAATGTTTGATCGTTTGAAAAATGGAGAAAAAATTGCTCCAATCGTAAAAGAAGTAGAAAGTCAAATTATAGAAGTGCATAAACGTGTGGATGAAGTAATTGAGAGTAATCAATTTCGTGTGCTAGAAAGTTTTCGTAAACATAAAATTAGTGATTCGCATTTTATTCCGACGACAGGTTATGGGTATGATGATATTGGTCGTGACACGTTAGAGAAAGTGTATGCGGATGTATTTGGAGCGGAAGCGGGTCTTGTTCGTCCTCAAATTATTTCGGGTACTCATGCAATTTCAACAGCTTTATTTGGTATTTTACGTCCGGGAGATGAGTTACTATACATAACGGGGAAACCGTATGATACGTTAGAAGAAATCGTTGGTGTGCGCGGAAAAGGTGTAGGCTCATTTAAAGAATATAATATTGGTTATAACGCAGTTCCGTTAACTGAAGAGGGATTTGTGGACTTTGAAGCTGTTGCAGCTGCGATCCGTAGTAACACGAAGATGATTGGTATTCAACGTTCAAAAGGATATGCTACTCGTCCGTCGTTTACAGTTTCACAAATTAAAGAGATGATTGCGTTTGTTAAAGAGATTAAACCTGATGTTATTGTATTTGTAGATAACTGCTATGGCGAATTTATTGAAGAAAACGAGCCATGTCATGTTGGTGCGGACTTAATGGCAGGTTCTCTTATTAAGAATCCTGGCGGGGGAATTGTTAAAACGGGTGGTTACATTGTCGGTAAAGAACAGTATGTTGAAGCGTGTGCATATCGTCTAACATCTCCAGGGATTGGTGCGGAAGCAGGGGCATCTTTATACAGTCTGCAAGAAATGTATCAAGGTTTCTTCTTAGCGCCGCATGTTGCGGGTCAAGCGCTGAAAGGTGCTATTTTTACGGCGGCATTTTTAGAGAAATTAGGGATGAATACATCACCGGCATGGAATGCACCAAGAACGGATTTAATTCAATCTGTTCAATTTGACGATAAAGATCGTATGATTGCATTCTGTCAAGCGATTCAATATGCATCTCCAATTAATTCTCATTTCACTCCGTATGCAAACTATATGCCGGGATATGAAGATGATGTAATTATGGCTGCTGGGACATTTATTCAAGGCGCAAGTATCGAATTATCTGCGGATGGTCCGATTCGTCCTCCATATGTTGCATACGTACAAGGTGGATTGACGTATTCTCATGTGAAAATTGCGATTTGTTCTGCAATTGATGCGTTAATTGAAAAAAATCTATTAACAATTTCTTAAAGGGAAGCTGTCGATTTCGACAGCTTTTTTTCGTGTGAAAGTAATGATTTGTGCCATTAGAAAAAAGAATGAAAAAAATTATAAAAAAACCATGTAAGAAAAGCTAACATCTATTGACACTAAACATAACGTGGTATAAAATGAGAAGCAGTTAAGGCGAAGGAGGAACTGAAACAATGAAAGAAGATAGACGTTCTGCCCCGCTGTTTCCTATTGGTATAGTAATGGATTTAACACAATTATCTGCACGTCAAATTCGCTACTATGAAGAGCATAATCTTATTTTTCCAACCCGTACAAAAGGGAATCGTAGATTATTTTCATTTAACGATGTAGATAAATTGTTGGAAATTAAAGATTTGTTAGATCAAGGCTTAAATATGGCCGGAATTAAACAAGTATTGCAAATGAAAGAAAATCAAACAGAAGCAGTGAAAGTAAAAGAAGAAACGAAAGAAATTTCGAAAACTGAGCTTCGCAAAATACTTCGAGATGAACTACAGCATACAGGTAGATTTAATCGAACTTCATTGCGACAAGGTGATATTTCAAGATTTTTTCACTAAAGATAACTGATTCTGAAGGTGTTTAGAGGGACTAAGGAGGAATTTATAATGGCTAGGTACACAAGAGAAGATATTTTCCGTTTGGCGAAAGAAGAGAATGTAAAGTATATCCGTTTACAATTTACGGACCTTTTAGGAGTAATTAAAAACGTAGAAATTCCAGTGAGCCAATTAACAAAAGCTCTTGATAACAAAATGATGTTTGATGGATCTTCTATCGAAGGTTTCGTACGTATTGAAGAATCTGATATGTATTTATATCCAGATTTAGATACTTGGGTAATTTTCCCTTGGACAGCTGAAAAAGGTAAAGTAGCTCGTTTGATCTGTGATATTTACACTGCAGCTGGTGATCCATTTGATGGCGACCCACGTAACAACTTAAAGCGTGTGTTAAAAGAAATGGAAGCATTAGGATTCTCAGATTTCAATCTTGGACCAGAGCCAGAATTCTTCCTATTTAAAGTTGATGAAAAAGGAAATCCAACATTAGAATTAAACGATAACGGTGGATACTTCGACCTTGCGCCGATGGATTTAGGGGAAAACTGTCGTCGTGATATCGTTCTTGAACTTGAAGAAATGGGCTTTGAAATTGAAGCGTCTCACCATGAGGTTGCACCAGGTCAACACGAAATTGACTTTAAATATGCAAATGCAATTCGCTCATGTGATGACATTCAAACATTCAAACTTGTTGTAAAAACAATTGCTCGTAAACATGGCTTACATGCAACATTTATGCCGAAACCATTATACGGTGTGAACGGTTCAGGTATGCACTGTAACTTATCATTATTTAAAAATGGTGAGAACGTATTCTTCGATCAAAACGGAGACTTACAATTAAGTGATGATGCTCGTCACTTCATCGCGGGTATTTTAAAACATGCACCAGCATTTACAGCGGTAGCAAACCCAACTGTAAACTCTTACAAACGTTTAGTACCTGGATACGAAGCTCCTTGTTACGTAGCATGGTCTGCACAAAACCGTAGCCCATTAGTACGTATCCCTGCATCTCGTGGAATTAGTACACGCGTAGAAGTACGTAGTGTTGACCCAGCTGCAAACCCATATTTAGTAATGGCTACATTATTAGCAGCAGGTCTTGACGGAATTAAAAACAAATTAACTCCACCAGCTGCAGTAGACCGTAACATTTATGTAATGACAAAAGAAGAGCGCGAAGAAGCGGGTATTGTTGACTTACCAGCAACATTAGCGCAAGCATTAGTTACATTACAATCTAATGAAGTAGTATGCGGTGCACTAGGAGATCATTTACTTGAGCACTTCATCGAAGCGAAAGAGATTGAGTGGGACATTTTCCGCACGCAAGTTCACCAATGGGAACGCGATCAATATATGTCTCTATACTAAGATAGAAAAAAGCCCTAATACTACGGTATTAGGGCTTTTTCGTCATTTATCTACAGTGAAAAAACACGAATGTTGTCGTAATGTTTTTAGTGTCATCAGGAAGTAATTTAGTGAAAATAATTTGTGTTGACGCGTTCTGTATAAAGAACTAAAATGGCATTAACTAGAAATGTTTGTATATTTAAAAGAATGAAGATATTATTTTTTCTTAAGTTTTAGATGCCAATTTCAAGTTGAAGCTCATTGGTTTTAAATGAGGGGGAAAGTTATGGATAAGGAAATAAATTTGAAAAATCTATTTACTATTATACGGAAGAAAATTTGGATAATTCTATTATTTACAACTTTTACAACATTAGGAGGAGCGATTTATAGTATGTATGTAAAAACGCCATTATATGCCTCCTCGGCAAGACTTATTGTCCAAGCTAACGCTGAAACTATGAATACACTGAAAGCAATGGTAAATGAGCCTGTAATATTAGAAAAAGTAGCCGCTGAATTGAATATTAATAGATCCGTAGGTGCATTAAGTGGACAAATAAGTACAGAAAGTGTACAAGGTTCCCAAATAATAAGGATTAATGTGGTAGATACGGATCCTCTGCTTGCGCATAAAATTGCAAATACTACTGCAACTGTTTATAAGAAAGAAGTAGCTAATATATTGAATTTTAATAATGTGAGTATATTACCAGAAGATCCGGTTCAAAAACATTCAATGCCTATCAATGTAAATCACACTAAGACGATTGCAATTACATTCCTGATAGGTATGGTGCTAAGTATCGGTTTTATTTTTTTATTGGACTCTCTCGATGAGACAATCAAAACGGAAAGACGCATTGAGCAATTATTAGATATCCCGGTTTTAGGTGGAATTTCTAAAATGAGTAAGAAAAATAAGAAAGACAAATATAGTGAAAAGAATACGTTGTCATTGAAGGAGGAAACGGAGTGGGTTACAAAAATAGACGAAAAACAAATAAAGTTAAAGGAGAAAGTATAATTGTACATACCGCTCCAAGATCGAAAATTTCAGAGCAGTATCGTTCGATTCGAACAAATCTCCAATTATCCGCGTCTATTCATAAAAATAGAACTATAGTTATTACTTCTCCAAGGTATGGTGAAGGGAAATCAACTATTACAGTTAATTTAGCAGCTTCGATGGCACAAAAAGGTGAGAAAGTATTGGTGGTCGATGCAAATTTACGAACGCCGATTATTCATGAAATGTTTGGAGTGGAAAATACAATTGGATTAACTGATATACTGAACGGAAAAATAACTTTAGAGGGGGCAGTGAAAAAAACAGAGCTGGGAAGGCTGGATGTATTAACTAGCGGACCAGTACCATTTAATCCATCTGAAGTGCTTAGTTCGAGTGCAATGGATATGTTAGTTCAAAAGGCAATGGAACGGTATGATATCATATTATTTGATTCTTCTCCTGTATTAGAGGTAACGGATACAAGTGTATTGGCTGATAAATGTGAAGGTGTATTATTGGTGATACGTTATAATCATACTGTGAACGAAGATGCGCTTGAAACGAAAAGGGCGTTAAGTTTTACGAAAAGTAGGATGTTAGGTGCGATTTTGAATGGAAAAGTATGAATAATATAAATGTACTTTAGGGAAAAAATTCAAAATTTGTATATAAAGATGTTCTTTATAAAGAATTTTTTTAAAAAAGGACTACGATGTGGTGATGTCTCCTTACCGCTATCAATGGAGGCACTCGATTATGCTGTGGGGTGTGAAAACAACCTTAGATGCGAGTCATCAAGAGCGTAATGTGAGGGAGGGTTAGATGCCCATTTTTATTAAAGTTTGTAGCTATGTGTTTTTAGTAAAGAGAATATAGCTACAAACTTTATTTTTGAAATAAATTGGGAAGAGTTATGTAAGGAATTGATTAAAGGGGGAAGTAATATGACGTATCGACGGAGGATATCGCTATTGCTTTTAATGGATTCACTGATTGTATTAGGTGCAATTTTTTTTAGTTATTTCTTTGTAAATGCTAGCTTCAGTGTTATCACTTTATCATCAGTTATTAGTTCTATCACTTTATTATTAAGTCATCATTTGTTTGCTTTTGTTTATAAGTTATACAAAAAAGCTTGGGAATACGCAAGTATAGGTGAACTACTCATTATATGCAAAGTTGTTACATTTTCTATTATCACTACAGCGGTTGTGCAACAACTAATCATGCAAAAAATGTATTTTCGATTGTTAGTTGTAACTTGGATGATTCATATTTTATTAATTGGTGGTTCGCGTTTTATATGGAGAATGTATAGAGATACTTATTATGTGAAAAATGGTGACAAAAAAAGAACTTTAATTGTTGGTGCTGGTTCAGCTGGGACAATGGTTGCAAGACAGTTGTTAAAGAATAGTGCTGCCGAATTAATACCAGTCGCATTTATGGATGATAATGTAAAAAAACATAACCTTGATATTTGGGGTATTCCAGTAATTGGTGGTATTAATCAAATTGAGTACGTTGTTAAAAAACTGAATATTGAAATAATAATTTTAGCAATTCCTTCATTAAACAAAAGAGAGCAAAATGTTATTTTGAAAAGATGTTTAAAAACAGAAGTGAAAACTCAAATTCTTCCGATGTTAGAAGACTTAGTAACGGGTAAAGTTTCGGTGAATGAATTCAGGGATGTTCAAGTAGAAGATTTATTAGGGCGCGATCCTGTAGAACTTGATGTGGATGTTATTTCAGATTATATAACTGACAAAGTCATTTTAGTTACTGGTGCAGGAGGTTCGATTGGTTCGGAAATTTGTAGACAAATTGCAAAATTCAGGCCAAAAAAGTTGATTTTACTAGGGCATGGGGAGAACAGTATTTATTCTATAGAAATGGAATTAAACAGAAAATATGGAGATATGAAAGGCACGTTTATTCCTGAAATCGCAGATATACAAGATGAAAAGAAGATGCAATTAATTATGAGCAAACATCTTCCGAATGTTGTATATCATGCAGCTGCACATAAACATGTACCACTAATGGAGAATAATCCTGAAGAGGCTGTTAAAAATAATTTGATTGGGACTATGAATATAGCAGAGGCAGCGAGAGCGCATGGAGTGGGAACATTTGTCATGATTTCTTCGGATAAAGCAGTGAATCCGACGAGTGTTATGGGAGCAACGAAAAAATTGGCGGAGATGGTTATTCAAAATAAAGATAAATTAAGTCATACAAAATTTGTTACTGTACGCTTTGGGAATGTCTTAGGAAGTAGAGGGAGTGTTATACCTTTATTTAAGAAGCAAATTCAAAATGGTGGACCAGTTACAGTTACTCATCCTGATATGGTTCGGTATTTTATGACAATCCCGGAAGCATCAAGACTCGTAGTGCAAGCTGGTGCTTTAGCTAAAGGTGGAGAGATTTTTGTTTTAGACATGGGAGAACCAGTGAAAATTGTCGACCTTGCCAAAAATCTTATTCGATTATCAGGAAATTCTGTAGATGAAATAGGAATAGAATTTACTGGTATACGTCCAGGGGAGAAACTTTTTGAAGAATTACTAAAAGAAGATGAAATGAATGAAAAGCAAATTCATCCGAGGATTTACGTAGGACAAGAAATGAATGTTCGTATAGAAGAGATAGAAGAATTTGTTTCTATATATATAAATTTGAATGAAACAGAATTACGAGATAGATTATTATATTTAGTTAATCATCGCAAACCTTTGAAAATGTTAATTCCAGTATCAGGATAATAGTGTGTGAGTTTAATAAGAATAAAATAAGACGGGTGCGTGGGAATGATGTCTAAAAAAGTTCTGTTTTGTGCAACTGTGGATTATCATTTTAAGGCGTTTCATTTACCGTATATGAAATGGTTCGCAGAGCAGGGATGGGAAGTGCATGTTGCAGCGAATGGCAACATGGAACTTCCATATGTCAATCAAAAATACAATATCCCTTTTCAAAGATCACCTATTAGATTACAAAATTTTCATGCATACAAAAAGTTAATGTCGATTATTGATAAAAATAAATATAACATTATTCATTGTCATACGCCCATGGGAGGAGTAATTGCGCGTTTAGCTGCTCGGAAATCAAGGAAGCAAGGAACGAAAGTCGTATATACAGCACATGGATTTCACTTTTGTAAAGGGTCACCGTATATGAATTGGTTACTCTATTATCCGATTGAAAGAATTCTAGCTTCTCATACGGATTGCTTAATAACAATTAACCAAGAAGATTATGATTTAGCAGTTAAACATCGCTTTCCAGTGAAAGATATTAAGCTAGTTCACGGTGTAGGAATAGATGTACAACGGTTTACTTCTGTAACTGAAATTGAGAAACGAGAATTAAAGCTACAATGTGGCTATAAATCACAAGATTTTTTAATGTTTTATGCTGCTGAATTTAATAAGAATAAAAATCAAAGCTTTTTAATCCGTGTATTAGCACAATTGAAAAATGAAATGCCACATGCGAAGCTTTTGCTGGCTGGAGAAGGTCCGTTAATAGAAGAGTGTAAAAAAATAGCTACTCAACTAGGAGTGACTAACATGGTTCATTTTCTCGGTTACAGAAATGATATAGCTTCCTTACTACAGATGTGTGATCTTGCGGTTGCATCCAGTTACAGGGAGGGTTTGCCAGTTAATATTATGGAGGCCATGGCTTGTGGACTTCCGGTTGTAGCTACTGATAACCGGGGACATAGGGAATTGATTATTAATAATAAAAATGGTTGGATTGTAGATCGTGATGATATAAAAGCCATGGCTGACAGGATAAAGGGTATTTCTATAAATCCTAAAGTATTAGCTCAGATGGGGCAGTATGGATGTACTAGTATTAAAAATCAATATTCAGTCAATGAAGTGTTAAAAGAGAAACAAGAAATTTATACAACATTCATGGGTGAAATGGAGGAGTTAAGGTGGGTACTCCATTAAGAGTATTACACGTAGTCGTAAATATGAATAGAGGCGGCGCCGAAACGCTAATTATGAATTTATATCGCAATATAGATCGTTCCAAAGTTCAATTTGATTTTTTAACATGTAAAGAAGGAGTGTTTGATGAAGAAATAGTAAAGTTAGGCGGGGCAATTCATAGAATTCCATATATCACAAACGTTGGACATAGAGGATATATAAAAGCACTGGATACTTTCTTTACCTCTCATCAAGAATATAGAATTGTACATTCACACATGGATAAAATGAGCGGATTTGTACTTCGTTCTGCTAAGAAGGCGGGAATATCGGTTAGGATTGCTCACAGTCATAATACTAGTAGTGAGGGAGGAATTGCGGCAAAAATCTATAAATGGCATGCAGGAAAATCTATATCTACATGTGCAACACATTTGTTAGCATGTTCAAATGCTGCTGCGAGATGGTTATTTGCAGATAAAGCTGATACAGCCAAAATCTTAAAAAATGGAATTGATTGTGATAGATTTTTGTTCCGTCCTGAAATAAGAAAACAAGTAAGAAAGGAATTACAAATTGAACAGGAAGCTTTTGTTATAGGTCATGTCGGAAGATTCGCTTATCAAAAAAATCATACCTATCTTATAGATTTATTTGCTCAGTTAACTCAATTTCGGCCAAATTCAATACTGTTATTAGCTGGTGAAGGGCCGCTTCGCATGGAAATTGAAAAAAAAGTAAAAGATTTGAATATAGAGAAGAATATAAGATTTCTTGGGGTACGAGGTGATATAGAACGTATACTTCAAGCATTTGATGCATTTGTTTTTCCATCTATTCATGAGGGATTACCAGTCACACTTGTAGAAGCGCAAGGGGTTGGTTTACCTTGTATCATATCGGATACTATTACGAAAGAAGTGGATTTGGGAATGAATTTAATTGAACATTTGCCTCTAACGGATAAAGTGGCTTGGATAGAAAAAATGAAAAAATTAGAAACTAGTAATTTCTCGAGGAATATATCAGCTCAATTATTATTAGAAAAAGGATACGATATTAAGCATACGGCAGAATTAACCCAAGATTTTTATTCCGTACTTTCGAGGTGAGTAATTTGGAGAATTTAACGATTTTCACCCCTACTTATAATAGAGCGTATTGTCTTCAAAATTGTTATGAGAGTTTAAAACGTCAAACATGTAAGGGTTTTGTATGGTTAATAATAGATGATGGATCTAGTGATAACACAAAAGAATTGGTGGATAGCTGGATTGCTGAAAAACATATCAAAATTATGTATCATTGGCAACAAAATCAAGGGATGCATGGTGCTCATAATACAGCCTATGAAATGATTGATACGGAGTTAAACGTTTGTATTGATTCTGATGATTACATGCCAGATGATGCTGTAGAAAAAATCCTTTCTTTTTGGAATAGTTATGGGAATGATGAAGTTAGTGGAATAATTGGACTGGACTTGTATATAAATGGGCAAATAATTGGCTCAAAGTTACCAGAGGACCTTAAATACTCCACGCTTTTTGATCTTTACAACAAACATGGTGTTACAGGTGATAAAAAATTGGTCTATCGCACAGAATTGACTAAGAAATATCCATACCCAATTTTTAAAAATGAAAAATATGTAGGATTAGCATATAAATACTATATGTTAGATCAACAATATGAGATGTTACTAATGAACGAAGCACTTTGCTATGTTGAATACATGCCTGACGGTTCATCAATGAATATGCTAAATCAATATCGTAAAAACCCAAGAGGTTTTGCTTTTTATCGTAAGGAACTTATGAAATTACCATTTACTAATCGAGTATTCAAGTATAGGCAAGCTGTACATTATGTATCCAGCAGCTTCATAGCGAGAAATAAAAGATTTATACAAGAGTCGCCATGCAAAGGTCTGACGATTTGCGCATTACCATTGGGGATTATTCTTTATAGTTACATTACAATGAAAACAAGAATGGAAGTAAATATATAGGGATTTACTTAGTAAGTAAATGAGAGGACATAATAATGACTATACTTTGGATGAATCTTTTTATCGTATTCATACTCGCATTTTTTGCAAGGTATTTTGCTATACCAGTGACTAATAGTCTTATATTGATAAAGCCAAATAGGATGTTGGTTTTAATGGCGGCTTTATCTCTTGTGTTGGTGGCGGGGCTTCGAAATAATATTGGGGATACTTATTTTTATATGCATGCATATAATGTTACTGAATTTAATTGGGAATACATCCAAAATAATAAAGACATGGGATTCAATATTTTTCAAATGATTTTAAAGGGATACACGGATGATCCTCAGGCTATGGTTTTTATTACAGCCCTAATAACAAATTTATTAATTGTATTCACCTTATATAAATATTCAAGATTAATTGAGATAAGTCTTTATGTATATATAACATCTGGCATGTATTTAGTCTCCATGAATGGAATAAGGCAGTATTTAGCTGCAGCTATTAGCTTTGCTGCTATAAAATATATTTTTGATGGTAGTTGGAAAAAATACGTTTTAATAATACTTTTTGCATCAGCATTTCATCAAAGTGCGCTTGTTCTAATTCCAATATATTTTTTAGTTCGAAGGAAATCTTGGTCAGCAATGACATGTATCCTTCTTGTTTTTGCTGTAATAATTGTAATTGGATTTAATCAATTTTCAACGTTATTCTTTGCGGCTATAGAAGATACACAATATGGTGAATATAAGAATTTTCATGAAGGGGGTGCTAATATACTTAGGGTTGTAGTGGACTCTATCCCACTTATACTTGCTTACCGTGGTAGAGAAAAATTAAGAGAGATTTTTCCGAAGAGTGATTATATTGTAAATATGGCCTTGTTAGGTTCTGTTTTTATGCTCATTTCAACGCAGAATTGGATTTTCGCAAGGTTTTCGATTTATTTTGGACTCTATCAACTAATATTAATTTCGTGGGTTGTAAAGCTTTTTACTGAAAAAGATCGGAAAATTATCTATTATTTGATATTGGTGTTTTATTTTATTTATTTTATTTATGAACATGTAATTACTCTTGGAATTATTTATAAGAGTAATTTTTTTAACCTATAAATAATTAATGAAGGTGAATAATGTTGACAAATGTTATGAAAATACCACGTATAATACATTACTGTTGGTTCGGTGGAAAAGAAAAACCTGACATAGTCAAAAAGTGTATAGATAGCTGGAAAAAGAATTTATCGGAATATGAACTAATAGAATGGAATGAAAAAAATTTTGATATAAATAATAATCCATATGTGCAAGAGGCTTATAAATCAGGAAAGTTTGCGTTTGTTAGTGATTATGTGCGAGTACATGCATTATATAACTTCGGTGGAATTTACTTAGACACAGATGTTGAAGTATTCAAATCTTTCGATGTTTTATTGTATCATGATTCTTTTTGGGGGTTTGAACAAGAAAATTATATAGCTACGAGTACAATAGGGGCCGCTAAAGAAAATCAACTTATAAAAATGTTTTTAGATTTATATAAAGAGAAAAATTTTATAAATGAAGATGGAAGCTATGATGATTTGACCAATGTAGCTATGATAACAGAGATATTAAAAGACATAGGTTTAAAAATAAATGGAGAATATCAGGAAATAGAAGGTATAGGTGCCTTTTATCCGCAAACATATTTTTCACCATATGATTATATCAATTGTAGAAAATTTATAACTAAAAACACATATGCTATACATCATTTTTATAAGAGTTGGTTACCACCTAAAGCGAGATTTAAAAGTAACATAAAGATAATAGTATCTAAAGTTATAGGTGGAGAAAATATAGCTAGAATTAGAAAAATAGTTTCAAGAATTTAGGAGGCGAAAATGAAAAATGTATTAATAGCCTCTTTTGACATGGAAGTTGGAGGAGTAGAAAGAAGCTTAATAAGTATGCTTGATAACTTTGATTACAAAAACTATGGTGTTGATTTGATGTTATATAGGCACAAAGGTGATTTTATGGATTTAGTTACTAATAAAGTAAACTTATTAGACGAAATTTCGCAGTATACAACTTTTAGAAAATCAATAGGTGAAATCTTTAAAGATAAACAATACAGTATCGGATTAACAAGAATTGTATCTAAAATAAATGCTGATTTTACAGGAAGAACAAAAAGAATAACAGAACCAGGGTATTATCAGATGCAATTAATGTGGCAGTATGCTTTACCATTTCTTCCGAAAGTAGATAAGGAATATGACGTGGCCATTAGTTATTTGTGGCCGCATTATTTTATAGCCGATAAAATTAGGGCTAAAAAGAAAATAGCATGGATTCATACAGATTATTCCACAATAGAGCCAGATTTACATATGGATTTTAAAATGTGGAAAAAATTTGATCATATTGTTGCTGTATCAGAAGCATGCAAAAATTCATTTTTAAAAAAATATAGTGAATTAGAAAATAAGGTTGTTGTAATAGAAAATATTACTTCCCCAGAGTTTATTAGAAAAATGGCTAATGAAGATATAGAAAATCCAATGACTAAGGATAACAGATTTAAAATTATCACAGTAGCCAGATTGTCTCATGCAAAAGGAATTGACAATGCTGTCAGTGCTTTAAAAATGTTAAAAGATAAAGGATATGATGATATTGCTTGGTATGTAGTTGGATATGGTGGAGATGAAGTGATGATCAAAGACTTAATAAAAAATTTGAAACTGGAAGCTGATTTTATATTATTAGGAAAACAAACGAATCCATATCCATATATGAAAGAAGCTGATTTATATGTACAACCGTCTAGGTACGAAGGGAAAGCTGTTACAGTAGGAGAAGCTCAGATACTCTCAAAGCCAGTTATGATAACGAATTATACAACAGCAAAAAGTCAGGTGAGAAATGGGTTTGATGGATATATTATAGAATTGTCTATTGACGGAATAGCAAATGGAATTGAAAAACTGTATAAGGATTCTTTTATGAGAAAAGAATTAACTAATAATTGTAGTGAAACAGATTATTCCAACAGTTATGAATTGGATAAGTTGTATGAGGTGATAGAACACTAAAAAAAGAATTAATCTAGGTGTTCATGAAAGAGACAAAAATTATAACTAAAATTTAGGAATTCGTTAGTAAAGGAGTAATATAGATATGATTAAAAAAGTAAGCGTTATAATCCCTGTTTACAATGCAGAAAAATATATTACTCAATGTATAGAATCACTTTTAAGTCAGACACTTCAAGAATGTGAGTTTATCTTTGTAAATGATGGTTCAAAGGATACTAGTCGGCAAATTCTTGAGAGGTATCAAAAATTAGATAATAGAATAAAACTTGTAAATCAAAAAAATCAAGGAGTGAGTATTGCAAGAAATAAAGGTTTACAGATTGCTATCGGAGAATATATTGGATTTGTTGATGCTGATGATTATATAGAACCAGATATGTATGAAATATTATATAATTCAGCAAAACAAAGTAATTGTGATGTAGTTATATCAAATTTTAAGTGGGAGATAGAAGGGCATAAAATAATTACAAAATATTCATTTCCAGTAGATATTGTTTTACAAACAGATTATATAGAGCAAGACTTACTACCGTACTTCCTTAAGGAAGATAATTTAAATACTGTTTGTAATAAAATATATAGGAATGACCTAATAAAAGAAGAAAGTGTGAAGTTTCCAGAGAAGGTTGTATTAGGAGAAGATGGAATGTTTAATATTCAATTTTTTAGCAATGCAACAAGCGCGAAATATATAGATTACACAGGATATCATTATAGGGAAGTAGTGGGCAGTGCAACTAAAAACATATCAGAAAAAGACTATTTTAAGAGAGCAGTGGAAGTGTATACAATGGAACTACCCAATATATATACTGATAAAATTGACAATGTAAGGATGAACCAACTAAAATCAATAAAATTTATAAATAGTGTAATGTCCTATATACATATTTATTTTACACCATGTGAAAATGTAAGTTTCAATAAGAGGTATGAATACGTAAGAAATATGGTGCGAAATAAATATGTGAGGGAGGCATTACCTATATATTGTAGGGAAACGTATGGCACATTAGGGAAGTATGAGAAGTTTGTTGTAGATTTGGTGAAAATAAAATCAATTATTGGACTTTATTGTGTTACTGCTTACAGTAGATTCAGAAATCAATAATAGTGGGGGAGTTCAGTATGAAGATTTTGATGTTTGCTCATGATGGCAGCCTAAATAGAGGATGTGAGGCTATAGTCCGTTCATCTACTAATATAATAAAAGAAAGATTGAAGGAAACAAAGGTTTATTTGGTATCGGGAAGGCCTGAAACAGATCAAATAATAACTAAGTTAGATGACATATACGATGGCTCTAGCTGCAATATAAAGAAGTATTCATACGATTGGTTTCTTTCCTCCCTTCAGGTGAAATTTTTTAATGATGAGTCTTATGCCTTGGGAAAGATTTATAACAATATTATAAAGCATATAAAGAACGTAGATATATGCTTATCTATAGGAGGAGACAATTATTGTTATGGAGAGCAGCCTGGATGGTATGAGATAGATAGAAGGGTGAAAGCGCAAGGAAAGAAGTTAGTGTTATGGGGGTGTTCTATAGGAGAAGAAGATATGTCCGAAAGAAAGTTTGAAGATTTGGAATTATTCGATTTAATATTAGCTCGTGAAACTCTTACTTATAATATGTTGAAAAATAAGGGGTTAAATAATGTTGAGCTATGTGCAGATCCCGCATTTACTATGGAAAAAGAAGAATTGGAGTTACCCGAAGGGTGGCAAGAGGGAAATACAGTAGGTCTTAACTTTAGCCCAATTGTGTGGAATAGAAATAAGAAATCTCAGGTAGCAGTAAGCGATCTTATAAATCATATATTAAACTCTACTAACATGACAATTGCTTTTACACCGCATGTTATAGATGATGGAAACAATGATTATGAGGTACTCTATAAATATTATGAGGAATTTAAAAATACGGGTAGAGTGATTATATTACCAGATAACTTAAATGCCATACAATATAAGGGGTATATAGCAAGAATGAGATTCTTTATAGGAGCGAGAACTCATGCGACGATAGCTGCTTATTCAAATTATATCCCAACCATAGTATTAGGATATAGCGTGAAGTCTAAAGGAATAGCAAAAGATCTTTTTGGAGAAGAAAAATTAGTGTTGGGTATAGAAGAAATTTCTAATAGTGAAACGCTAAAAGCTGTATTTAATGAAATGGTAGAGGAAGAAGCAGAAATAAAGCAAAAACTACAGCAATCGATACCGACTATAAAAAAAAGGTCATATAAAGCAGTTGAATATTTATATGACCTAGTTAAGTAATCTGAGGTATATTATGAAGAAAAACTTGTTATTTGTTATGCCGAGCTTATCTGCCGGTGGTGGACAAAAAAGCTTAGTGAATTTATTATCACAAATAGACTATAAATTATACAATGTGGATTTATTTTTATTTAGTAAAACGGGAGTATTTTTAAACTCAATACCGAAAGAAGTAAATATACTACATTTCCCAAAAAATTATGAAGTATTTACAAGTAGATTAACTAGCTCGATAGTAAGCTTTCTTAAAACTGGACAAGTCAGCTTAGCATATTCTAGATTTATGTTCTTTATTAAGAATAGAATTATAAATAATTCTACGATTTCAGAACAGTATACGTGGAAATACGTAAGTAAGTCATTTGAGGTTTTGGAGAAAGAGTATGATGTAGCGATAGGATATCTTGAGAAATCTCCTATATATTTTGTAGTTGATAAAGTAAAAGCGAAAAAGAGGATTGGATGGATACACACAAACTACGCGAACTCAGGTATGGATGGTCATTTTGATTATTCATATTTTGAACGATTAGATAATATAATTACTGTTTCGGAAGAATGTGCAAAATCTTTAGAAAATAATTTTGTGCATTTAAAACAAAAAGTTAAAGTCATATATAATATCGTGTCTCCTAAGATTATTAATAAGTTATCCAATAGCGGAAAATTAGAAGGTTTTATATGTGATAACCATTACACAAATATTATTACTTTGGCTAGGTTAAGTCATGAAAAAGGTATAGATATTGCAATAAAGTCTTGTAGACTATTAGTGAACAAGGGTTATAAAGTAAGGTGGTATGTTTTGGGCGAGGGAACAGAAAAGAAAACATTAGAAAGCTTAATAGAGAGTAATGGGTTGAAAGAAAATTTTAAATTATTGGGACTTAAAGAAAATCCATATCCGTTTATAAAAAAAGCTGATATATATGTTCAACCATCTAGGTATGAAGGGAAATCCATAGCAATTGATGAAGCTAAAATATTGAATAAGTCTATAGTTGTTACCAATTTTAGTACTGCAAAAGATCAAATTGAAAATGAAGTAAATGGTCTAATTGTAGATATGAAACCAGAAGCTATTGTAAATGGAATTGAAAAGCTTATAAAGAATACAAAACTGAAACGTAGTTTAGTAAGTAACTTATCTAAAGAGAACTTAGGAACTGAAGAAGAAATATATAAGCTATATAAAATTTTATAACTGGTGAGGCGTATGAAAAAAAATATATTATTTGTAATAAATAATTTAAACTGTGGGGGAGCAGAAAAGGCACTAATTTCTTTATTAGAAACGATAAATTACTCAATGTATAATGTAGATTTGTTTTTATTTAAACATGAAGGATTATTTTTTAGGAAAATACCTCGACAAGTGAATTTGTTAGAAGAGCCTTATGAGTATCAATATTTTGATATGCCCATAAAAAAAGCTATTATAGACTGCATCAAAAAAGGAAGAATAGATATAGCTTTAGCAAGACTATGTGCAGGGTATATATTTAAAAGTGAACAGGATAGAGTGAGATGTGAGCAGATGATTTGGAAATGTATATCAAAATCTTTGAGAGGAATAGATAAAAACTATGATGTAGCGATAGGGTATCTTGAAAAGAATCCTGTGTATTTTTGCGTAGACAAGGTAAAAGCAAAAAAGAAAATTGGATTTATACACAATGATTACGATGAGTTAGGCATGGACCCAAAGATTGATAGTGGGTATTTTGCTAAATTAGATAACATAGTAACTGTATCAAGAGAATGTGCAAATGTCCTAAAAGAAAGATTTCCCATGTATAAGAAAAAAGTCAAAGTTATGCATAATATAGTATCCTCGAATATGATAAATAAAATGTCATTAGAGAAGATAGATATGAAGGATAAAGGAATAAAGATAGTTTCAGTAGGAAGATTGAACTATCAAAAAGGGTTTGAAATGGCGATAGCGGCATGTAAAGAATTGGAGGGGGATGGGTATAAAATAACATGGTATGTCGTTGGAGAAGGAGAAGAAAGAGTTAATTTAGAAAAAATGATAGAAGAAAATGACCTTAAAGGGAAATTTATTCTACTAGGGATTAAAGAGAACCCATATCCGTATATAAGGGAAGCTAACATCTATGTCCAACCATCGAGATTTGAAGGGAAATCTATCGCAATAGACGAAGCGAAAATTTTACATAAACCGATAGTAATAACAAATTTCAGCACAGCAAAAGATCAAATCAAAAATAAAGAAAACGGAATTATTGTAGAAATGGATCCTCATGCAATATCAGAAGGAATTAAGAAATTAATAGACAATGAGGAATTAAGAATTAAATTAACCAGTAATTTATCGAAAGAAAATCTAGGAACCGAGTCGGAGATAGAGAAATTATATACACTATTTGAATAGTATAGAGAGGGGTAATACTATGGTTATGCAGATAGTAAGCTTTGTATTACTTGGCATTATAACAGTGATTATATTGATTGATTTAATTCCTATATGGAAGGATTGGTTGGACCGGATAAAAATAGGAAGATTTACAGATAAGAATAAATGGAATACAGCAATAACCAGTAAAGGTGTGCAGTGGCTCAATAAAACGCCCAAGATCAAAGTAACTGATAATACAAGGTTAGTTGTAATAGATATGTTAAGGGGGAATTATACGAAAAACGTTATACAGCATTGGCAAGAAGCGGCACTAGTCTTAGGTTTATCTGAATATTTGAACTATAATGATGATAAAAGAGTTGAAAATGAAGCTATAAAACTTTTGAATTCGAAATTTAATCACAATGGCCAATGGAAAACTAAGCCTCAGCATGTAGATGGAGCAATACTTGCTTATGCTGTTATGAAATTAGAATTTATAGATACAGATAAATATAGAAATGCATTTGATGATACATGGGAAATGATAAAAGATCATATAGGTGAAGATGGTACAGTCGAATACAGGAAGTCTATGCCAAGCTACAGATATGTAGATACTATAGGTTTCATATGTCCTTTTTTGGTTGCTTATGGTACTAGGTATAATAAAAATGAATGTATAGACCTAGCTGTAAAGCAAATTACGGAGTATAAACAATATGGAATATTAGATATACACCATATTCCAAGTCATGCCTATAAGTTAGATAATAAAATACCTGTTGGCTTATATGGATGGGGAAGGGGGCTGGGGTGGTTTGCACTTGGCCTCATAGATGCTTGGATTGAGTTACCAGAGGATAACAAGTATAAGGTTGTATTAGAAGGATATATCAAAATGTTCGTAAAATCTATTGTAAATTTCCAACAAGAGAATGGAAGTTGGAATTGGACTGTAACTAGGAGCGAATGCAGGTCAGACTCTTCCGCTACAGCTACTTTAGGGTGGTTTATGTTAAGTGCATCAAAAATAGAGGGGATTTCGAACGAATGTTTAGAAAGCGCAGGTAAAGCGATAAGTTATTTAATGAAGGTAACAAGAAGAAACGGAGTAGTTGATTTTTCTCAAGGGGATACAAAGGATATAGGTGTGTATTCTTTGTTATTTAATATTCTGCCTTTCACCCAAGGTTTTTGTATTAGAATGATAAATTCATATAAATATAAAATAGGTGATTATACAGGATAAAAAGAATTGTAACATCATTAAAGGTTCCTTAATTGCCCCGAACTGTATTTTTCTAGACTAAGGTAAAAAATATGAAAAAACCTGGAGAAAATATGAGAGTACAAAATTCTATTTTTAATATAGTGGCTGGCCTAGGAAACCAAATTATTATTACAATGTTAGGTTTTATTTCAAGAACCGTATTCATTAATAGTCTAGGTATTACGTATTTAGGAATCAATGGACTGCTCACTAATATATTGTCCATGCTAACATTGGCGGAGGCAGGAATAGGGGCTAGTATCATGTATAGCCTTTATAAACCAATAGCGGATAACGATCAAACAAAAATTAATGTGCTGATGAATTTTTATCGAAAAGCCTATATGATAATAGCTTTAGTTGTATTGTTATTGGGATTATCTATTATGCCGTTTCTTCAATATTTTATTAAAGATTCGAACGTGAAAGATATTTATTTGATTTATGGGATTTTTTTGCTTAATACAGTTTTGCCATATTTGTATGTTCATAAAAGCACTTTTTTAAATGTTTGTCAGAAGGGATACATTGTGATAGGAATCTATTCGATATCATCAATTGCATCTACTTGTTTTAAAATAGGAATACTGCATTTCACAAAAAATTATATTTTATATTTGGTAATGGACAGTATCATAACGATTATCACCTCTATTTTCTTAGTTACTTTAGTGAACAAAATGTATCCATTTTTGAAGAATAAAGCATCAAGTAGATTAGATAGTGAAACAAAAAGAAAAATTGTTCAAAATGTAAAAGCTATTGTATTACAAAATATAGGTAATTATCTAATATTTGGGACGGATAATATTATGATATCTTCATTTATAAGTGTTGCAGCAGTTGGCTTGTATTCTAATTACACTATGTTAATTGAAATTTGTAGGACTTTTATTAATCAAATTTTTAATAATATCTATCATAGTGTAGGAAATTTAGTAGCGAACGAAAGTATAGATAAAGTTTACAGCGTATATAAAGTTTACATGCTTCTAAATTTTTGGCTATACTCATTTTTTACCATAGCCCTATATATTATGATAGAACCTTTTATTACTTTATGGTTAGGTTCAGAGTTTTTAATGAGTAAAGGTGTACTACTGATATTGATGATTATTTTTTATGAAAGAGGTATGAGAAATTCGATAACGACAGTGAAAACAACATCCGGAATCTTTCATGAAGATAGATATGCTCCTTTATGTCAAGCTGCCATGAATCTTATTATTTCTATTGTTTTGGTTCAATATATTGGTATAGCAGGTGTGTTCATTGGGACTTTTGTAAGTGCACTAGCTGTTCCGTTTTGGATTACGCCTTATCTAGTATATAAAAATGTATTTCATAAACCTGTTAGGGGTTACTTTTTAAAATATATTTATTATATAGCTGTAGGTATAGGATCCTATCTACTAACTAGTTTTATATGTAACTTTATATCGTCAGATAATTTCTTAACATTGCTATTAAGAGGTATTATTTGTTTGGTAATTCCAAATTTAATTTATGTATTTGTTTTTTGCAAAACAGATGAATTTAAATATTTATCAGGAATTATTAACAATCTAACTAGGACATTGTTAATAAAAGTAAAATTGAAGAAAAAAAATACTTATAAGATAGAAAGCTAAAACTTTTAGATTAATAGGACAACTTCTTATTGTGAAGAAGTCCTATCTAGACCATTTTTCTGAAAGGAGGTTGTTTATGAAAAAGAAGCTTTTAATAGTTACTGATGTAATGGCAATAGGTGGAGTTGAAAAAGTTATTGTAAATACTTTAAATGGTTTGGACTACTCTAAATTTGATGTAACTCTTTTTATCATGTATAAAACAGAGGGAGAAAAGAATAATGTAAATAAAATTCCCGAGAAAGTTAGAATACGATATTTATTTCATAAATCTGTTAAAGGTATTTATCAAAGAATATTGTACTACTTATTTATGTTTTTCCCTTCTACACTCATGAATAAGCTCATCGTGAAAGAAAATTATGACATCGTTGTTACTACAAAAGATATTTTTACTTATCCAATTAGAGTTAACAAATGTCATAAGGTTATGTGGATTCATGGAGGATTGGAGCATCTTGAAACTGAAAAATCGACCATATTTATTAAATTTAAAAGATGGATTCAAAAACGTACTTACAGCAAATTTGATAAAATAATTATGTTAACGAATGGTGCCAGAAAAAGGTTTGGTAACAAATATGATCTGAAAGAAAGATGCTATGTATTATTTAATCCTATTAATACTAATGAAATAACTAAATTATCTAATGAAGCAGTATTCGATTATGATTTTAAGAATAATATAAACATTGTTTGTTCTTGTAGATTAAGTGTTGAAAAAGGTGTCGATAGATTAATACATTCTTGTAAGAGGTTATTAAGCGAAGGCTATGACTTTAATTTAATAATCCTAGGAGACGGTCCCGAAAAGGTAGAATTAAATAAAATGATTTTGAAAACCCCTATGCTAAGTGAAAAAATAGCTATTTTAGGATTTAAAGACAATCCATATAAATACATGAATAGGTGTAGCCTGTATGTCTCCTCCTCGTTAACCGAGGGGTTTCCTTTATCTGTTGCTGAGGCGATTATTTTAGAACTACCAATTCTAAGCACATATTGTAATGGACCCGCTGAAATGGTGGATAATGGGAAATATGGATTGTTAGTCGAAAATAGCGAGAATGGGATTTACGAGGGACTAAAAAATATGTTATCAGATCCGGAATTGATGGAATATTATAAAATGAAAAGTAAGGAACGAAGAGAGTTCTTTATTTACGAAGAAAATATTAGATTATTCGAAAAGTTTATCAGTGGACAGTAATTTATAAAATTTGAAAAAGGTTAGATATATATTGAGTAAATTTAATCAATAAAAGTTGCGCTTAAATATAGGAGATATAGATTTTGAGCTCCATCTAGAATAAGGAGAAGGTGTATTATGAGTAAATATGTTAAAAATAATTATTATATAAAAGAGAAAAGCTGTTATGTATAAAAAATAGCATAACGGCTTTTGAAATTATTGTAAAAAATCACATTTATAATATAACAGATTTTAATAATACACTATAAAACCTAAATTAGTTCTTTTAAGTTTAATTATGGGGGAGACGCAAATAAGAAATGTTTTAAGTAAAGAGAAAGGAGAAGTTTATGAGTCAGCTGAGTATAATAGTACCTATTTATAATGCTGAGAAAAAACTTGATAAATGTATAAAATCTATTATTAAGCAGACATTTAAAGATTATGAATTGATTTTAGTAAATGATGGTTCTTCAGATAATAGTTTAAATATATGTAGGAAATATGAAAAACAAGATAATAGAATAGTTGTAATAGACAAGAAAAATGAGGGGAGTATCGCGACTAGAAGAAAAGGAATAGAAGCGTCGAATTCTAACTATATAATGTTTGTTGATGCAGACGACTGGATTGATAAGAAGATGGTTGAAGAGCTATATCATCAATCTGTGGAGAGTAACGCAGATGTCACTGTATGTAACATGTATAAAGTCTTAGGGAATAGCATGTTAATTAAGAAGAAAAATAAAAGTAGATATTTCAGTGGGAATAAGATTTATGATAAGAGCGAAATAAAAAGAGACATAGTAGTGGCATACTTTTGGGGACATCCTTTTCCGCCATCATTATGTGCAAAGTTATATAAAAAAGAGTTAATTGAAAATAGTGGAAAGTATCTAGATAGAATTTGTTTTTTAGGTGAGGACCTCTTTTATAATTTAGAAATGTTCATAAAAGCGAACAGGGTAAAAATTATTGATAAACCCTTATATTATTATAGACACGGTGGATTTACTAGTAAATATATGCCTCATTTATTTAATGATATGGTCAATGGCTATCAAATTCAAAAGGAAGTTATTGATGAATTTTATGTAGATACGAAGCAAATAGAATATAACGGTATTAGTATTATGCTACTAAATACTTTTAAAACTTGTTTATACAATTTGTTTAGTAGTAATTTGAATGCATCTGAGATTATGCAACAAATACAATTATATGTTTCTAATGATAACGTCATAGAATGTCTAAATAACGAAGGTTCTTTAAAATATTTCTCAGAAGAATATTTAAATGCTATAAAAAATAAAAATATAAAATATTTATATGAATTAGGTGAGCAAATGTATAGAAAGAAGAGGATAAAAAAATCTTTTATAAATTTTATGTCTAAAATTTCTATAATTTAGTATATGTACTATTCAAACTTAATAAGAGAGATAAAAAATGAAGAATTTATCTATAAAGAAATCAAATCTATTTCATCCCTTATTACATAATATATATAAAAGTAATAAAGGGGTGTAAATTGAAAATGTCTATAAGAGTTAATCTTGATGATCTTGATGATTTAGATTTGACAACTAAGTTCCCTACTCATAATGATGTGTTAGTTTATGATAGTACAAAATCGAAATGGATTCCCAAAGCGCTCTCATTTCCAATGACAGAAAGTGTTTCAAGCTCCTACGTATTGGAATTAGATAGATGGAATATTAAAAGTAATGGAACTGATTCATATGAAACTACAAAAGGGATAAATGATGCGTTAGTTTGGGCTAAATCTCAAGGGTATAATCACGTAGTATTGTCAAGTGGCACATATAAGCTGAAGATTGATCCGATAACATTCACGTGTATTGTTCTGCAAAGTGATATGCATTTTGAAATGATGGATGGATGCATATTAGAATTAGAGGCTAATTCATCTCCTTGGTATAGTATATTTGGAGTGAAAGGTGTTAAAAATGCTAAGATTTCTGGTGGGAAAATAGTTGGAGATAAAAAGACACATAAGTATGAATTAGGAGTGAAGTTTGTAAGGGGAGGGATAAACGGCGATGGTTCATTAAATAGTAATCCTAATTTTATTCGTAGTGAAATAGTGGATAGATATGAAAATCCTGGCCTTTTACAAAATTTTCGTTTGTGGTCTATCCTTGGTGTAGTTGCTACAGCGTATAGCTTTTACCAGTATAAAGATATTATTTCTAATAGTACGTTAGTTGGGGTTAGGAATAATGGTGGATTTGCTCCAACGAGTCCAACTGGTCGAGGTTGGTTCGCGCCTATAAAAGATGCTAATAAAATGATTTTTGTAATTGATATAACGTCCTCACCATTAAGTGATACTCAAATTGCACAAATTAATGCGAAAGTTGATAATCAGAATTGGACTCATGAGTGGGGACAAGGCATACAAATAAACGGCTCACATAACATTGTAATAAATAATGTAGAAATAAGGGATTGTACTGGTGATGCCATTGCTACAGCTTGGCTAGAATATAAGCTTAGTTCGTCTGATTATATCCAAGAAGATATGGGATCGTATATTTATATTCATAGTTGCAATCTTCACCATTGTAGGAGACAAGGAATTTCTCTCACTGGCTCAAATGATATTTATATTTCAAATAATAAAATACACCATATTGGAAAAGCTGATGATGACGTTACAGTAGATGGTACTGCTCCGATGTTCGGTATTGATATTGAATCTATGTGGTCGGAAACTAATATACCAACGTGGCGGCCGGAGTTAAATAAGTCAGGATTAGAATTGAATACTAGAATATATATTTTTAACAATTATATATATGATAACACTAGAGGGCATTTTGTAAATGTTGATGGTATAAATGTGATTGTAGAAAATAACACGTTTGAAGGTCCGAATGTTGGAGGTGTTAGTTCGTATCAAAATAACTGGTATGTAAAATACCTGAATAATACATTCATCGGGTGTGAATTTGTTGTTAAAGGAGATAATTTTGTTAACGGAGTTGTCTGTAATAACGGTAGTATAAAATTAACGGATGTTCAAGGTGCAGTGATTCAAAATTGTCAAATAAAGAATGGCGTATTTTATGGTTATAGTTCTTTAGGCTATTTTGGAACACCTGCAATAGATGTTACAACTAGTACATTTACTTTTAGTAAGCCGCACGGAATGGGGAATGGTGCTAAAATTTGTTTTGAGCAGTGGGTTGGTAAAGTTCCTACCGGAATTAGTGTGGATAAGCTTTATTACACGATAAATGTAACAGCAACAAGTTTTCAAGTGTCTGAAATATTGAATGGAACTCCAGTAGCTATAACTGATGTGGGTATATCAGGATTTAATATTAGTAGATATGATTATGGTAGATGTTATATTTCTGATATTACGATTGAAAAAGAATGGAGTGATAGTACAGTATATGGTGGTGTCGATATTACATTAACAGGAGGAGTTATTAAAAACCTTACAGTCAAAAATTATGGTTTGACAATTGGAGTACCTGAAAACTATGTAGGTAGACCTAATGTAGTGGAAGGGATAACTGTAATAGAAGGTCCTGCACAACTAGAGTGCTGTAATATAAGTAATGGTAAATTTATGAAAATAAAAACTTCAAGAATAGGTGGAGATATAGCTCTAGGTTCTAATGATGTAAATTATAAGAGAAAGGTAAATATAGATAATTGTATATTTCAAAATGTTGTCTTGAATTTTGATGGAAATGTGCTAAACACTCGAAGTACATTTTTGAACTCTATTATTAGAAAAGTAGATAATGAAAATACTTCGTTCATTACCCTTTCATATCTTGAAAACACCTCAATTGCTTTACATTGGTTAACTAAAGAAAAAACAATGGTAATAGCAAAATGTATATTCAATAATGTTTCGACTGATATAACGAAAAGTACGATGTTGATAGATAATGTGGTATTAACATAAATCTATTTACTTGAAATAATTTGTTTGACAAAATATTGTTTTTTAATGAATCGACTAAATATATAAAATTCTTGAACGGAAACAGTTCAATAAACAAATTGAGCTGTTTTTTTGTTTTCAAACATAAAAATCTATGAAGTTTTAGGCAAACAGTATATCAAAAATAAGACTGTCTAGTATGTCAGTTGCTAGAGTGGGATTTGTAACTTTTATGATTACAAACGAACTAGTGCGGTGGATTATACTTAAAAATTAACTACTGAGAGGTAGGGGAATATGATATGTTAAATGTAAACAGACAGCATCGTTTAAAAATTGGTATCATGTTAGATTCACTTGTTGTTAGTAGTTGGATTGAGAAAATGATTTATGATATTGTTCATACTGAATTTTTAGAGCTCTCTATAGTGCTTATCAACGGCAATGAAAGGGCAGAGAAGCAAAATGTTTTTCAGCAGAGCGTAAAGAAGACGTCATTGTATTCTAACTATTTAAAGTGGGACTATAATTATTATAGTAAATACGTTAAACATAATGCATTGAAACCGGTTCAGATGGAATCTTTGTTATCTGAATATGGCTGCAGAATTTTAACCATATATCCTAAAAAACAAGGGTTACATAATGAGTTTTCTGATTCAGATTTAGATGTAATTAGAGGTGAGCAGTTAGATGTTATTATAAAGTTAGGATTTGGTACATTTCATGGTGAGATTATAAATATTGCAAGATATGGAATATGGTCGTACTGCTTTAATGGAAAAGGAGTAGAAGCCTTTTGGGAGATGGCTAGCAGGAAGATACCGCTAGAAACTAGGCTGCAAATTTTAGCGAGTAAGCCTGAAAATCACAAGATTATTTATAGAACGATGTCTCCACTGAATGTTGAGTCTTTATTTTTTAATCGCAATCTTTTGTATTGGAAAGTTAAAGATATTGTTTTGAGAAGGCTCTTTGATTTATACAAAAAAGGATGGTCGTATATTACAAACTTAGATACATATAATCAACCTTTATTGGTTAACGAGCGTCCAGATAAATACCCAACTAATTTTCAGATGATTCTTTTTATTTCTCGACTTGCTATGCACAAGTTAAAATCCAGGTTATTTATGGAACATTGGTTTATAGCATTTAAAAATAGAAAAGAGGAACGTAGTAGATTTCATATTATTAAAGCCCCGTTAAGTAGATTTTATGCTGATCCTTTTGTTATCGAAAGAAATGAAAGAAATTTCATCTTTTTTGAAGATTATATATATAGCGAGGGTAAGGGGAATATTGCGTTCGTCGAAGTGGATATTGAATCAAATAGCGTTTCACAACCGACTACTGTGTTGGAGAAACCGTATCATTTATCGTATCCTTTCTTAATAAAAGATGGTGGAGAGATTTATATGATACCTGAGACGTCAAGTAATCAAACAATAGAACTATATAAAGCGACTAATTTTCCATATGAGTGGGAAATTGAAAAAGTATTAATGGAGAATGTTAATGCTGTTGATACAACAATTATTCAACATGAAGGTAAGTATTGGTTGTTTACTAACGTTTTTACTGATGGAAGCTCACTTGATGAGTTATATTTATTTCATTCAGATTCTTTATTTGGTCAATGGGTGTCGCATCCAATGAATCCTATAGTTTCTGATGCAAAATCGGCTCGACCTGCTGGGAATATATTTTTCCACGATGGTAAATTAATTAGACCATCACAAAACTGTTTATTTTCTTATGGATATTCAGTCAATTTGAATGAAATCGAAATACTTAATGAAGATGCATATAAAGAAAAGAAAATTAAAGAGATTACTCCAAGTATTTTTAAGAGGAACAAAGGTACTCATACTTACGTTTTTAATGAGGATTTGGAAGTACTTGATGGCAGAAAACAGGTACTTAAATTTAAGTAATCCTTATTCTATATAAGGTATTTGCTTTTGTAATGAAAGGAAGAGAAACGGTAGCAATTTCTTTTATATATTGTATTGACATGGTTTAGGAAGACATCCTAAAAAGTTTGAATGAGGAGTATAATTATATATGAAGAGATTTTTTGATTTGTTAGTTTCTTTGTCATTCTTATTAATTCTCTCATTGCCTATTATTATAGTGGTTATATTAGTTAGAATTAAGTTAGGATCTCCGATTATATTTAAGCAACAGCGTCCAGGTTTATATGGAAAAGCTTTTTATCTTTACAAATTTCGTACAATGACCGATGCAAGAGATAGTAAAGGTGAGTTGTTAGCCGATCAAGTTAGATTAACTTCATTTGGAAAATTTCTTAGGAAATACAGTTTAGACGAAATGCCACAGCTTATAAATGTTGTAAAAGGTAATTTAAGTTTAGTAGGACCGCGGCCATTGTTAATGGAATACTTACCTTTATATTCCAATGAACAAGTTAAAAGACATCATGTAAAACCAGGAATTACTGGGTGGGCCCAAGTGAATGGGAGAAATGCGATTACTTGGGAAAAAAAATTTGCATTAGATGTATGGTATGTAAATAATCAATCCTTTTCACTCGATATGAAAATATTATTTCTTACAGTAATAAAAGTGCTTAAATCAGAAGGAATAAACCAAGTTGGTCATGTAACAATGGAGCCTTTTACGGGTGCAAAATCGGCTGTAAGTGGGGAGAGAAAATGAAAATTGCAATTATTGGACAAGGCGGTCATAGTAAGGTCATACAGGATATTATTTTATCAAACAATGAATATGAAATCGTTGGATATTTAGATGATCGATATGAAAATATAGTTATTGTAGATAATATTTATTTTGGGCCGATTTCAACTGTATACGATATGATTAATTATTTTCATCAAATAAATTTTGTTATCGCGATAGGGAATAATAAAGTTAGAAGAAAAATTGTCGAAAGATTATGTTTATCTGACGAATTTTACATCACGTTAATACATAAAACAGCTGTTGTCAGTCCAAGTGCTAAGATAGGAAACGGCACAGTTGTCATGCCCAATGTAGTGATAAATGCTGATACTCAAATTGGTAATCATGCCATTATAAATACAGGCTCTGTCGTTGAGCATGACAATATAATAGGTGATTTTGTGCATATTTCTCCTCGCGCTACACTTACAGGTTCTGTCATCATAGAAGAAGGGGCACATATAGGGGCCGCGGCTACTATAATTCCAGGTGTCAAAGTCAGTGAATGGTCTATTATTGGAGCAGGAGCTGTTGTAATAAATGATATGCCGCCTAATTGTATTGCTGTTGGTATTCCTGCCAAAGTTATTAATGAAATAAGTTGCTAGGGGTGATAAAGATGGTAATGATACAACAAAAACGAATTTATCTCTCATCACCGCACATGAGCGGAAATGAACAAACATATATTCAGGATGCATTTGATACAAATTGGATTGCTCCTCTTGGTCCGAATGTAGATGCTTTTGAAAAGGAGCTTGCAACTTTTGTTGGTGTAAAGGATGCTGCAGCGGTTAGTTCAGGCACTGCTGCTATTCATTTGGCTTTGCGGTTATTAGGGGTTCAAAAAGGAGATAAAGTATTTTGTTCAAGCCTTACTTTTGTAGCAAGTGCAAATCCAATTGTTTATGTAGGAGCTGAACCAATATTCATTGATTCAGAGCCGGAAACATGGAACATGTCACCTCAAGCATTGGAATGTGCGTTATGTGATGCGGATAAAGAAGGGAAATTACCAAAAGCTATTATCGTTGTTAACTTATATGGGCAGAGTGCGAAAATGGATGAAATTCTTTCATTATGTAATGAATATGATGTTCCCGTTATTGAGGATGCAGCAGAATCTCTCGGTTCTACATATAAAGGAAAAGCAAGTGGAACATTCGGGAAATTTGGGGTTTATTCATTTAATGGCAATAAGATTATTACAACCTCTGGTGGAGGAATGCTGGTTTCTGATGATGTTGAGGCATTACAGAAAGCGCGATTTTTAGCAACTCAAGCAAGAGACTTAGCATCTCACTACGAGCATAGTGTGATGGGTTACAATTATCGAATGAGTAATATATTGGCCGGTGTTGGAAGAGCACAATTAGAGGTGCTAGAAGAGAGAGTTAGGGCTAGAAGGTTCATATTTGAGCAATATTACCGAGAATTATCCAATATATCTGGGTTTCAGTTTATGCCCGAATTAGAAAACACTTGCTCGAATCGTTGGCTTACAACTTTAACGATTGATGAAAAAGAAGCAGGTATATCTATAGAATCATTATTGGGAGTATTAGCCAAAGAAAATATCGAAGCTCGCTCTGTTTGGAAACCGCTTCATATGCAGCCGCTTTTTGAAACAATGAAATATTACCCTCATAGCGGAAATACTCATGTGGGTGAACAATTATTTAAAAGAGGTATTTGTCTTCCTTCTAGTTCTAACATGGCAGACGGTGAACTACAAAGGGTAATTCAATGTATCAAAAATGCTTTATAAAATAAAGCACTTTCTGGATGGTATGTGTAAATTCAGGAGGTGCTTTTATTTGAATGATTATTTTTGAAATGGGGTTAAACAAGAATAAAAGTAGTTGGTAGTTTCGTTATTTTAAAAAATGATAGTTTTGGGAGTTGATATCATGAGTATAAAGTACGAATGTACAAAAAAATATTGTAAAAATTGATAATGAGTGGATTATTATGGATACTGAAAATTTTACAATAACAAAAATAAACGTTATCGGTGCATATATTTTAGAGGAAGTAAGAGGGTAACGAGAACTTGAAGATATATCATTTATAATATTACAGATAGCTACGCTGTTGATTTAAATACAGCAAGATCAGATGTATGGAGATATATTGTTTTAACTTTTCCTAGTTTACCAAGATGGTGTAGAAAATATCCATACTTGCGGACAAGGTTAAAGAGTAAGTAGGGGAGTTCATTATAAAGGTTTCCAATTGGATATAACCAGAAAATTCGGTCTATTTATTGACAGAGTAAAGATGAAATGTTAATTTTATCTTACTAATGTCCTTCTTTAATGAAATTTAAGTACAGCCATATATTGAAAAGTAGATAATAAAACTATAGATATTTACTTGGTATTTTTGTTGAACTAAATATAAGTGTTCTTTAAAAAGAATGTGGAAAGAGCAACAAAATGTATGTAGCTGTAGAGGAACTGTCTGTAAAAGCCCAATTCGTGAGAAGCAATTATCAGTAGAGAATGATTAAGTTAAGCTGATGAGAGTTTTACTTGATTCGATTGGCCTTTACTTACTGTTGCATAGTGGGAGGAAAAAATGAGTGCTATAACTGGGATTTTACATTTTAATGATGAACCTATATCGATTGAGCACGGTACGAGATTAATGAAGGATTTGCAAAAATATCCTGCTGATGATGTTCAAATATGGCATACAGATAACGTCTTCCTTGGGTGTCACGCACAATGGATTACACCAGAGTCTATCGGTGAACAATTACCATTTTATGATTATAAAAGGCAATTAGCGATTACAGCAGATGCCATTATCGATAATCGTGATGAGTTATTTGAAAGACTACAAGTGGAATATGCTGATAGAAAAAAAATGACAGATAGCGAATTAATCTTGCTCTCCTATCAAAGGTGGAAAGAAGAAACTCCAAAGTATTTAGTAGGCGATTTTGCTTTTATGATTTGGGATGAGCGAAAGCAAAAATTGTTTGGAGCAAGAGACTTTTCTGGGAGTCGAACTCTTTACTATTACAAGAATCAACAGCGATTTGCGTTTTGTACGACAATACAGCCGTTGTTGACCTTACCATACGTTCGAAAACAATTAAATGAACAATGGCTCGCTGAATATTTGGCTATAAGTGGAATGGTTGATGTAGTTGATGCCACCATGACGCCTTATAAAAATATAGAACAAGTACCTCCATCTCATAGTATTTCGATAGTTGAAGATAAGATAATACTTACGAGATATTGTACTTTAACTTCAAGAGAAAAGTTAAAGTTAAAGTCAGATGAGGAATATGTAGAGGCATTTCAGGACGTATTTCAAGATGCAGTGACGGCAAGGTTACGAACATATCGTCATGTTGGTGCCCAGTTGAGTGGAGGGTTGGATTCAGGATCTGTTGTCAGCTTTGCAGCAAAGGTTTTACGTACAAAGAATAAACGACTACATACATATAGTTATGTTCCTCCTAGTGATTTTATCGATTTTACACCCAAGTATAGGATGGCTAACGAGAGGCCGTTTATTCAATCAACCGTAGAGCATATAGAAGGTATTACAGATCATTATGTAGATTTTCAAGAAGAGAACCCCCTATTAGAGATAAATGATTTCCTTGAAACGATGGAGATGCCATATAAATTTTTTGAAAATTCTATTTGGTTAAAGGGAATTTTCGAGAAAGCACATGAGGAAGGAATAGGTGTATTATTAACCGGAGGAAGGGGGAATTTATCCATATCTTGGGGACCTGCTATAGAGTATTATGCTATTCTTTTAAAAAAATTAAAGTGGATTCGCCTTTATAAAGAACTAAATTTATATAGTAAAAATATTGGAGTGAAAAAAACAAAATCCTTATCATATATTTGGAAATTTGCATTCCCACTTATTAATAAAATCACTCCGGGCATTGAAATATATCGTTCACCTAGATTAATTAGCCCCGAGCTGGCAAAAAGGACTGATGTGTTTACAAAACTAAAAGAACATGGCATTGATGAGAGAGGAAATTTGCCAAATATATATGAAGAAAGAAGAAGACATTTTGAAGAGTTGTTCCATTGGAATGCAACAAACACACTTGGAGCGAAACAATCTTTACGCTATTCGCTATGGAAACGAGATCCAACAAATGATATACGAGTGATTCGTTTTTGCCTATCAGTACCTGAAGAACAGTATGTACAGGATGGTTTTGACAGAGCACTTATCCGTAGGGCAACAGAAAGTTTTTTACCAGATAAAGTTAGATTGAATCAGCATTATAGAGGGGTTCAAGGTGTAGATTGGGTTCATCGTATGACTCCTTCTTGGCATATATTTGTTGAGGAACTTCAGTGCCTTAGTTCAGATATGAGGATTTGGGAATTTTTAAATGAGCAAGTGGTGAAGTCAGCTATTTCAAAGGTTAGGGAAGGACCTCGGCCGGAATATGCAACAAATCCAGAATATAGGATTGCTATTCGAAGTTTAGTCGTTAGTCGATTTATAAAAAACTTTTCTTGAGAGGAGGTGAAAATATGAAAAAAGAGTGGAAAACTCCGGTGCTAGAGACACTGGATATTAATATGACTATGGCATCAGGATACGAGGGCTATCATGATGAAGCTTACAATGGTGAACCTGCAAATGGTCCGCATCATCAGTCATAAATTTATTTGTTTTTAGATGTTTTGTTGCCCTTATTCCATATGAAAAAGGATGAGGGCTTTTCCTTTAAATTAATTCTTTTAGTAATCTGGAGTGATATAGATGATAGATACTGTAAAAAAAAATACTTATAAAGCTTTTGGATTAAATTTATTAAGTGAAATCATTTTACCAGAATTACCTCAAATAAATAAACAATCCGATAAACCGGATGTTGTGATTACGATTGATGATTTATCTGAGTTATGGCTGGAAATAGCAGGTCAACCCAATCAATTTTTAGTGAGGGATAATCTAGTTATGTTTCAACTTTCTAACCTTGCTACGTTTGCTATAAGGGATGGAAATAGGATTAGTGTTTCCCCGATGAATGGAGCTGACGAAAATGAGATTAGGATTTACATTCTGGGGACTTGTATGGGCACTATATTGATGCAAAGGAAAATATTACCGCTACATGGGAGTGCGGTTGCTATAAATGGAAAGGCGTATGCTTTTATTGGAGATTCAGGGGCTGGAAAGTCTACCTTAGCTACTGCTTTTTTAAGTAAGGGATATCAGCTACTAAGTGATGATGTGATAGCTGTGTCTCTTTCAAATGATGGTCATGTTCCGTTTGTTTTTTCGGCCTATCCACAACAAAAACTATGGCAGGAAACCCTCACTGCGTTTGGAATGAAGTCAAGTCAATATTGTTCTTTATTTGAACGGGAAACTAAATATGCAGTTCCAGTCAATTCTCAATTTTCAACTGAAATATTACCCCTTGCCGGTGTATTTGAATTAGTTAAAACTGAGAGAGAGGGCATTGATATTTATCCTATTCAGAGACTTGAGCGTCTCCATACTTTGTTCCGCCATTCATATCGTAACTTTCTGATTCCACGTTTGGGATTAATGGATTGGCATTTTAGTACTTCTACAAGGATCATCGAACAAATTGATATTTTTCGACTACGCCGACCAACTTGCGAATTTACAGCACATCAACTAGTATCTTTAGTTCTAGCAACCTTAAATAAGGAGGAGTAATCTATGATTCGAAAACAAAATATTTCAGTACACCATACAATCGTACAAGGAAAAGGAAACATCGTCAGTAATATGGATGGAGAAAAAGTCATGTTGAGTATCCAAAATGGAAAATATTATAATTTAGGTGAAATGGGTGGAACGATATGGGATTTTATTGAGAACCCAACATCTGTTACTCAATTAGTTGCTGCATTAATATCGGAATATGAAGTAGAGCAATTTACATGTGAGGAGCAAGTTATTTCTTTTTTAGAACTTCTGTTAGAAGAAAATCTGGTTGAGATTGTAGAAGGGAGAAACAAGTAGTCTAGTATTTTATCCTGTATAAGAAGTAGGGGAATATATGAATATTGTGCAAAAGATAAGAAAGTTTTTCTCATTAGATATGAAGACAATGTTTTTATTTATAGAAGCGTATATGTATTTAGGATGGGCTCGTTTTCTTAAATCTATGCCATTTTCTAAGATTGCTCCTACATTAGGTACTCATATGGATGAAACATCTTTAAGCTGTAACGAATCTAATAAATTAATATTAAGAAGTATTTCTGAAGCAATACATATTATGAGTCAGCACACTTTTTGGGAGAGTAAATGTCTTGTGAGTGCGATAGCTGGAATGGAAATGCTAAAAAGACGTCAAATTGAGAGTACTTTGTATTTAGGGACCGCGAAGGATAAGAATGGAAAGATGGTTGCTCATGCTTGGTTACGTAGTGGTTCTTTTTATATAACTGGAGCAGAAGAAATGGAACGGTTCACTGTAGTTAGCAAATTTGCGAGAAGAATGGGTTAAAAAATCTTGAAGGAGAATACTATGAATAACAGTTATGGACTGGATTTAAACTGTGTGGCTAAGGAGCTGAAATTACAACTTGAAATTCTAAAAAGTGGAAATGCTACGGAGTTACAAGAAATCAATAAGGAGTGGTTTGAAAATATTGATTGGGATAGATTTCTCGAACTAACAATCCATCATCGTGTATATTCATTCATTTATCCAAAGATGAAAGAGGTGGATAAAAAATTGGTTCCGGTACGTGTTATTCAAATTTTACACCAATATTTTAAAATGAATACATTTCAGATGCTTCATTTAAGTGCTGAAATGGAGCTAGTAAGTAAACTGTTTACTGAAAATGAGATTCGTACTCTTTTTTTAAAAGGACCGCTACTTGCTCATGACCTATATGGGGATATTTCCTTGCGAACATCTTCTGATTTGGATGTTCTTATTCCAATTCATCAGCTGAAAAAAGTAGAAAAACTTCTTTTAGAACAAGGTTACGTAAAGGATGGTGATATTCAAACAATATTAAGTGATTGGAAATGGAGACATCATCATATGGAATTTTTTCATCCGCAAAAGCAAATTAAACTTGAAATTCATTGGAGATTACACCCTGGACCAGGGAAAGAGCCAAGATTTGAGGAACTGTGGGAGCGAAAACGAAAAAGCACGCTTACAAGTTATCCTATATATCTATTAGGAAGCGAAGACTTGTTTTTATTTCTTATTTCTCATGGGGCACGTCATGGATGGTCTCGACTGCGTTGGTTATTAGATATAAAACAAATGGTCAAGCAAGGACTTGATTGGAAAGCAGTTTACAAGTTATTCACAACATATCAATGTGGGCATGTAGGAGGCCAAGCGCTAATTCTAGCTACTGAGCTTTTAAATGCAACAATCCCTGAAGAAATGAAAGTATTGGCAGGTCAAAGACGGTCCAGAAAATTAGCACAAGATGCAATATTTTATATTAGAAAAATGGTAAACCTACATACGGCTCCTGTTCCAGATGAAGTAGCGGCGTATCACAGTCGTCATTTATTTTCATTAATGTCAAATCAACAAAAAATTTTATTTATTATCAGTTACTTTTATCCTTATCCAATTGATGCAAAGACGTTACCATTGCCTAAGTATCTTCATTTTTTGTACTTTCCTTTACGTCCTATTCTATGTACCTGGAGGAAAGCGAGAAAGCATGTATTATCATAGGGGGGACATAAAAATGGAAAATCTCTTGTACTTTGCTAAGAAGTTACATTCTTTTTCTGGAAAAACATTATATATAAATCTATTAGGAATGTCCTTGGTTAGCCTTTTAGAGGGGATTGGCATTCTTTTATTAATTCCTATGATAAGTGTCAGTGGAGTTGTAAAGGTAAATAGCGGTTCAATTCCAGGTTCAGAGGTGTTTGAATTCCTGCATAATATTCCTGAAACATTGAGCTTGCTGATTATCTTAAGTGTTTATATTTTTTTGGTAGTAGCTCAATCCCTCTTGCAACAAAATCTTACCCTTCGAAATATGAAAATTCTTATAAACTTTACAAACCATATAAGATTGGAAATATATCGTACTTTATTACAAGCTAATTGGGGTTTTTTTGTAAAAAAGAGAAAATCCGATTTAATCAATGCTTTGACTGAAGAATTAGGACGTGTTGTGAATGGAACAAACTTATTTTTTCAGATGTTAACGGCTCTTATTTTTACATTAATACAAGTTGGAATTGCTTTATGGCTTTCTGCAACGATAACTCTCTTTGTCCTATTTGCTGGTTTAGTTCTTGCTTTTTTTTCTAGACATTTTATAAAAAAATCAAAAGCGCTTGGTAATCAAAAATCGGAGGTAGCTAGAAGTTATCTTGGAGGCATAACAGACCATTTTAACGGGATTAAAGATATTAAAAGCAATACGTTAGAAGAATCTAGATATACATGGTTACATACTTGGTGCCAAAGGATAGAGCAAGAACAATTAGCATTTATGAAACTAAAAAATAGTTCGCAACTTTTTTATAAAATTGCATCGTCTATTTTAATTGCATTTCTTATTTTTACATCTATAAAACTATTCCAAGCTCAGCCAGGACAATTATTATTAATTATTCTTATTTTTTCTAGGCTATGGCCAAGATTTACAAGCATTCAATCCAATCTTGAGCAACTAGCTGCAAGTATTCCTGCTTTTAAGTCTTTAATAGAATTACAAGAGGAATGTAAGAAAGCAGAGGAATTACAAGATATAGAACAATGCTATAAATATGTAAAACCAATGTCTATAAAAAAAGGGATTGAATGCCGAAACGTATATTTCCGTTACAATCAAAACGAACCTGTATATGCTCTTCAAAATATTAATTTGCAAATCCCAACCAATTGTATGACAGCGATTGTTGGACGATCCGGTGCCGGAAAAAGTACATTAATTGATATTTTAATGGGACTTGTTCATCCGGAAAAAGGAAAGGTATTACTAGATGATTCGACTATTACAAGTGATAATTTATTGGCTTTAAGGAAATCTATTAGCTATGTTCAGCAGGATCCATTCTTATTTAATGCAAGCATAAGAGAAAATTTATTGATGATTGAGCCGAATGCAAGTGAAGAACAAATTTGGGCTGCATTAGATTTTGCTGCTGCTGCTGAATTTGTACGAATGCTACCAAAAGGGCTTGATACTTTTATTGGGGATAGAGGAGTTAGGCTTTCGGGCGGAGAGAGGCAACGTTTAGTATTGGCGCGAGCGATATTACGAAAACCCTCTATTTTAATTTTAGACGAGGCAACAAGTTCGTTAGATACAGAAAACGAAGCGCTAATTCAAAGTGCATTAGAAAAATTAAAGGGCCAGATGACTATTATCGTAATTGCACATCGTTTATCAACGATACGTAATGCTGATCAAGTCATCGTACTAGATAAGGGAGAGGTCGTTCAACGAGGAGCATTTAACCAACTCGCTCAAGAGAGAAAAGGTGTCTTTCGTAATTTATTAGGTAAACAAGTAGAAGTGGGTTCATAGAGGAGAAAGATTGAATGAAATCTTGTATTATTGTAATTCGAGTTGAATGATAGCCCGGATAATGGTCAGTTACAGCAGATCTTATTCGGGCTTTTATATTTGTGTTTTGTAAATTTAGGAAATAAATATAATTTAGTACCTTGCAATAAACAGTACCGAGTGGTATATTATGGATATAACAGGTACCATGTATTGAACAGTACTGAAATAAGAAAGGGGGATTGTCCTTGAACGTTCAGTTTAAAAAAGGTGTGTTAGAACTGTGTGTATTGGCGCTTGTAAAACGTAAGGATTGTTATGGTTATGAACTTGTTCAGCAAATTTCAAATAAATTTTTAATATCGGAAGGTTCTGTATATCCGCTATTACGTCGTTTAACGAAAGAGGAATATTTTCAAACATATTTAAAAGAATCCACGGAAGGACCGCCCCGTAAATATTATCAACTAACAGAGCAAGGGGAGATGCAACTTACGTTATTAGTAACAGAGTGGCGTGATTTTGCTAGAGGTGTTCAAGAAATTATTGAAGGGGTGGAATGGGATGAGTAAAGAACAGTTTCTTAAAGAATTATCAAGTCATCTTAGAAAGTTACCAGAAGAAGAGCGACAAGATATTTTATTTGATTATGAAGAACACTTTCAGTTTGGGATGGAAGAGGGGAAAACTGAATCAGAAATAATAAAGGAACTTGGTTCTCCGAAAGTAATTGCGAAAGACTTGCTTGCTTTGTATCGCTTTGATGAGATGAAAAAAGATCCATCGACTTCGAATGTAACAAGAGCTGTCATGGCAGCGGTTGGACTTAGTTTGTTTAATTTTATTATTGTGTTAGGCCCATTAATTGCAATTATAGCTTTTATATTTTCCTTTTGGGTCGGTGGTATTGCTAGTGTAGTGACACCATTTTTCGTTATTGTAAAAGTATTTATGGGTACTTTTATATGGTTGGATCTTTTCGTTAGTATAACGTTTGTTGGAGTAGGTTTGTTGTTATGTATTGTAGCTTATTATAGTACGAAGTGGTTTAAAAGATTATGTGTACGCTATGTAGTATGGAACTTCAAAATGATAAAAGGGGAGTAGATGATGAAAAAAATATTATTAGTAGCTATCGCTTGTATCATTATTGGAGTAATAGGGATTTCACAAACATATAAGAAAGCAGTAGAAACTGTAGAGAAAGGAAATAAGGAAGAAGTTATTAAAAACGAAACGCTAAAAAATGTGGAAGTTAAGTTAGATGCTGGAGATATTGTTGTCCAAAAATCTCCTGATTCCTCTTTTTATGTAAAGCAAACAGGAGACGTAAGTAAACAGGAGATTCGTATTGCTGAAGATGGTGACACATTAAAAGTCATAGGGGAAATAGAAAAAGGTGTTTCATTTAATTTTTCCTTTTACAATTTCGGATTTCAAACGCCTACATTGACTATATTTGTACCAGAACGTTCTTATCAAGAGATAAAAGTAAATTCATCCGCTGGACAAATAGAAATAAGTAATGTGAAAAGTGACCGCGTAAGTGTTGAAACACTCGCCGGAGAAGTGGATTTGAAACATGTAACAGCAAAGAGTGTGGAGGGGTCTACAAAAGCTGGTGAGGTGAATTTTAAAAAAGTAATAGGGAAAGTAACAGCAAAAACGGCTAGTGGGGATATAGATATTATTGATCATGATTCTAAATATGATTTAGAGGCAAGTTCAACTGCTGGAGATGTAGACATTACTTTATTGGAAAAACCACAAGATGCAGTTATAACTGGGCAAACCGCTGCTGGAGACGTGACAATTTTTAATGAAGACAATAAAACTATAACGATTGGTAATGGTAGTAAAAAGATTAGCGGTAAAACCGCTGCTGGAGATGTTACTATTGAAACGCGTTAATAATTAGTGAAACGCATTCTTTTGAATGAACGGAAATCTATCAAAATATAAAAAGAAGATAATTACCTATATAAATAAGGGAATTATCTTCTTTTTATTATTTTTAATGTAAATCACGATATACGCCAATTACTTTTCCGATAACTGACACTTGTTTTAAAATGATAGGTTCTAGTGAAGAGTTTTCCGGTTGTAGACGGAAATGATCTTTTTCTTTATAGAAACGTTTAACAGTTGCTTCGTTATCTTCTGTTAAAGCAACTACAATTTCACCGTTGTATGCAGACTGTTGTTGGCGAACAACAACTAAATCACCATCAAAGATACCAGCGTCAATCATGCTATCTCCAGAAATGCGTAACATAAACACTTGATCTGCTCCAGCAACGATACTAGCTGGAAGTGGGAAGTGATCTTCTACACTTTCGACTGCTGTAATCGGTAAACCGGCAGTAACTTTTCCGACGATTGGAACTTGAATTACTGACTGTGTTTCTATTCGGTTGTCACCTAAAATTTCAATTGCGCGTGGTTTTGTTGGGTCGCGTCGAATATATCCTTTTTCTTCTAGTCGTGATAAATGTCCGTGCACTGTAGAACTAGAAGCAAGGCCGACTGCTTGACCGATTTCACGTACGGAAGGTGGATATCCTTTTTCTTGTACTTTTAACTTAATAAAGTCGAGAATGTCTTGCTGGCGTTTCGTTAACTTTTCCATGTTTTCTAACACCTCGTTTTCTTTCATTTTTCTTATTATTAAGTATAACATGCGAAAAAACATTCTACAAACATAAGTTCGAACGAAAGGCAAATTTATGATACACTATAAGGAAGATATAGTGAGAAAGAAGGGTTCAAAATGAATGCAATTATTTATGCACGTGTGAGCACAACAAAAGAAGAACAGGAAACATCATTATTGCGTCAAAAAGATGAATTATTGCATTTAGCTGAGCGCTATCAAATGGATGTTACAAAGGTAATTGAGGAGCAGGCTAGCGGTTATACAATTGAACGTGATGGCATATTAGAAGTGCTAGATACAATTCGAGATGAACAAGTTGATGTACTACTTATACAAGATGAAACGCGTCTTGGTAGAGGAAATGCAAAGATTGCATTAATGCATTGTTTACATAAAGAGGGGATAAAAGTTTATACGCACACGCATAGTGGTGAATTACAGCTTTCAGATTCTGATTCGATGGTGCTAAATATAATAGGGATTGTTGAAGAGTATCAAAGAAAGATCCACAATTTAAAAATTAAACGTGGCATGCAAAGGGCGGTAGAGAAAGGATTTCGTCCAGAGAATAATTTGAAAAATCGTCATTTAAGTATAGGACGTGAGAAAAAAGAAGTGCCAATTGAGGAAATTGTACGTTTACGCCGGAATGAATTAACTTTTGAAGAAATTGCAGCAACACTTCGTGGTTTTGGTCATGATGTTTCAAAAGCAACTGTACATCGAAGGTATGTAGAATATACAAAGCAATTGCTTGATAAAGAGGACTAACTATTGTATGATAATAATCAGTTTTGAGTAGAAGGGGGATTCGAGATGCCAAGTCAAGAACTCATTGAACGCATTAACTTCTTAGCGAAAAAAGCAAAAGCTGAAGGCTTAACTGAAGAAGAACAACGTGAGCGCCAATCGCTACGTGAACAATATTTAAAAGGATTTCGTCAAAATATGTTAAACGAATTAAAAGGAATTAAAGTCGTTAACGAAGAAGGAACGGATGTTACACCGGCGAAATTAAAAGCTTTAAAAAAGCAAGAGAATGCAAAATTAAATTAAAAGATGGGCATAGCCCATCTTTTTTTATTTGTTAAAATCGTTATTTAATAACTTTCCAGTTGTGATTGACTGTTGCTTCTATCCTTTTGTGCTTCAATATATAGTTAGCGATAAGTTCAGACATATCTGTTGGTATGTCTTTTACTACTAGCTTATTTTGAAACATAAAGAAGTTCCCTCCGCCACTTGCGCGATAATTATTCATAACAACGTCATATTCTTCATTTTTATTAAGGGGAGCGCCTTTATACTGTAAAGATTCTACTCTCTCACCAATTGGTTTTGAAATGTTTAATACGTACGAAATCCCTTCCCACATATCGTAATTATAGTGTTGCGGCTTTGGTTCTATGTAGGTAGGGGTTACGATGATGGATCCATCTGCTTTTAATGTGAAATAAGAAGCAGAGAGTTCGAGAGCATCTTTTATATCCGCTCCGGTTATTCTAATTACTTTTAATGTATTTGGATAAATATAATTAGAAACGATGTCACGCATTGTTACATGTTTCGGGAAACCTGGAGATGTATTATGGAACAAACTTGTGCAAGAAATTGAAACATTAGCTATATCCATCTGTATTTTATTTATGAATTCAATAAAAGGATGGTCTTGCAAACGAGTTTGCATAGCATCTGAAATTTGCATGTCCCCATAGATTAGTCCAATAGGTTGATCAAGCCAATTTTGTGTTTTCTCTTCATAATCGGCAACCAAGGAAAGAACATCTTGGTCTGCCGCAATTCCTTGTACGGGCAATAACTCTGAATAACTCTCTTTTTTCACCCATTTTTGTTCTGCTTTTTCGAATGTTACTGTTACTTTTCCAACTGAGTGTCCATTGCATCCGGTCTGTAAAATTGTTACACCATTAATCACGGTGTGAGCGATTTCTCGGTGTTGGTGGCCTGTTAGTAAAATATCTATGCCTTCAATTTCATGGCACATTGCATATCCTTGGTTTTCACCTGTTAAAACTTCAGTCGGTACCCCAGTTTGTAAATCGCGTTCAAATCCCCCGTGATAGGCTACGACTAGTAAATCTGGTTTCTCATGTTTGCGGATGTAAGAAACCCATTTTTTTGTTGTTTCAAATGCATCTTCAAATTGTAAATCTTTAATATGATGTGCTTGTTCCCAATGGGGGATGTAATGCGTTGTCACCCCTAAAATAGCAATTTTTATATTTGATTCAATATGTTTTATTATATATGGTTTCCCGAAATAAGGTTCTTTTCTGTTTTTATCTAAAATGTTTGCTGATAGGTACGGGATATTTGCGGCAGAAATAGCATTATTTAATACATCCATTCCATAATTAAATTCATGATTTCCAATAACTGCAGCATCATAACTTAAATAGTTTGCTAATAAAGACATTGGATTTTTTTTATCTTTTTCATATGTAGCGTAATGATAAGTAAAGGGTGTTCCTTGTATGAAGTCCCCGTTATCAATTAAGAGAACGTTTGTATTTTGGGAACGTTCTTTTTTTATAAGTATAGAAATTTTAGCTAAACCAATTTCAGCTGGGGAGTTATCTTGGTAGTGAATTGGATAAACAGTACCATGTATATCGCTTGTTAATAAGATGTTTAAAGTTACAATTTGATTTTGATTCAATATCATTCACCTTTTCTATTGTTATCTACTAATTAAGCATATCAAATATATGAAGGGAATTTTAATGTGAATGTATAGAATGTGTAAAGATTCTGTAAATAGGAAATTATTCGTGAAAATGTGTGATATATTTCTTCATGTTTACGGAAGGTTATTTTATAACAACAAAAATGGAGGTATTAATATGTTGAAAAAAGTTTTTGCAATGAGTACAACAGTTGTACTAGCAGCGGGATTATTAAGTGGCTGTGGAACGAAGGAATCAAGTGCAAGTAAAAATGAAGATACGAAAAAAGGTTATGTACCGAAGACTTTAAATGTTCAATTTGTTCCTTCTCAAAATGCAGATACGTTAGAGGCGAAGGCAAAACCGTTGGAAAAGCTATTAAGTGATAAATTAAATATGCCGGTAAAAGTTAGTATTTCAACGAATTACAATACAATTGTAGAAGCGATGGCATCTAAGCAAGTAGATGTAGGCTTTTTACCTCCAACAGCGTATGTGTTAGCGCATGAGAAAAAGGCTGCAAATGTAATTTTACAGGCACAACGTTTTGGTGTAGATGATGAGACAGGAGCTCCTACAAAAGATTTAGTAGACTTTTATAAATCTGAGTTTGTTGTTAAGAAAGATTCTAATATTAACAGTGTAAAAGATTTAAAAGGTAAAAAAATTGGTTATCAAGATGTAACATCGTCAGCGGGGTATGTATGGCCTGCGGCTGTATTGTTAAAAGAGGGAATTGATCCGTTGAAAGATGTGAAACCTGTTACATTAAAAGGTCATGATCAGTCACTTATTGCGCTTTTAAATGGTGATGTAGATGCAGCTGTTGTATTCCAAGATGCTCGTAATATTGTAAAAAAAGATTATCCTAATATATTCGATCAAACGAAAATAGTGAAATTTACGGAGAAAATTCCAAACGATACGATTTCTGTACGTTCTGACTTAGATGCAGAGTGGAGCAAGAAATTACAGGATGCTTTCATTGAAATAGGAAAGAATGAGGAAGGGCACAAAATCATTAAAGAAGTATACTCACATGAAGGATACGTTAAATCTGATGATAGTAAATTTGATATCGTTCGTGAATACGGAAAGAAAGTAAAAACGCAATAATACATATGAAAATGGCAGCTAACTGGAAGGGGTGTAGTTTCAGTTAGTTTGCCGTTTTGAATACATAGAAGGTAGGTAAGATGTGTGATAGAGTTTCGAAATGTCTCCAAAGTGTATCCGAATGGTACAAAAGGATTGAATAATATAAACTTGAAAATTCAAAAGGGTGAGTTTGTTGTAATGGTAGGGCTATCCGGGGCTGGAAAGTCTACACTTCTCAGATCGGTAAATCGCCTTCATGAGATTACGGAAGGTGAAATCATAATAGAAGGTGAGTCTATTACTGCTGCAAAAGGAAAAGGGTTACGACGTATGCGCCGGGATATTGGTATGATTTTTCAAAGCTTTAACCTTGTAAAGCGGTCAACGGTATTGAAGAATGTATTAGCTGGACGTGTTGGGTATCATTCGACACTGCGTACAACGTTAGGTCTATTTCCAAAAGAGGATTTGGAGCTTGCATTTCAATCGTTAAAAAGAGTGAATATTTTAGAAAAAGCATATGCGAGGGCTGATGAATTATCAGGAGGACAACAGCAACGTGTATCGATTGCTAGAGCGTTGGCGCAAGAAGCGAAAATCATATTGGCAGATGAACCTGTTGCATCGTTAGATCCGTTGACAACAAAGCAAGTGCTAGATGATTTGAAAAAAATTAATGAAGATTTTGGAATTACGACAATTGTAAACTTACATTCTATTGATTTAGCTAGGCAATATGCTACACGCATTATTGGATTACATGCAGGTGAAATTGTTTTTGATGGTTCAGTAGAAGAGGCAACGGATGAAAAATTTGCTGAAATTTATGGGGACGTAGCTCAGAAAAGCGAATTATTAGAGGTGGCAGCTAAATGAATGACGTGACGATATATTCGAAATCGATACCGAAGCCGCCGAGTAAATTGAAACATATGTTAACGGCTATTCTAGTTATTTTACTTTTGTGGGGAAGTAGTGTGCAGGTCGACGCATCATTTGCAAAACTAGTAGTTGGTTTTCCTAATATGATGGATTTGCTGAAAGAGATGGTGCCGCCAGATTTGAGCTATTTTCAAGTTATTACAACAGCAATGTTAGATACAATACGCATGGCAATTATTGGGACGACTTTAGGAGCGATTTTAGCTATTCCAATTGCACTATTTGCGGCAAGTAATGTGTTTACTAGCGCATTTTTGTACAGTCCAGCTCGATTGATTTTAAATTTTATCCGGACAATACCAGATTTATTATTAGCGGCAATTTTCGTAGCTATTTTTGGAATAGGACCACTTCCAGGTATTTTGGCGCTTACTTTTTTCTCGATTGGACTCGTGGCGAAATTGTTGTATGAGTCAATTGAATCAATTGACCCAGGTCCATTAGAAGCGATGACGGCGGTAGGAGCAAATAAGGTGCAATGGATTGTTTATGGGGTAATTCCGCAAGTAAAAGCGCACTTTGTCTCCTATGTCCTTTATACATTTGAGGTGAATGTGCGTGCAGCAGCTGTTCTAGGCTTAGTAGGAGCGGGTGGTATTGGATTATATTACGATCGTACACTTGGATTTTTACAATATCAACAAACTGCTTCTATTATTATTTATACTCTTGTTGTTGTATTGCTAATTGATTATGTAAGTACATTGTTGCGGGAGAAATTATAATGAGTAAAACGACGATAATCGTACCGAAACCGAAGAAACCGAGTGTATATCGCTGGATTATTTTTATAGTACTTACAGTTATATATGTATGGGCCTTTTCAGGAGTCCCGCTAGAGGGAATAAAGGATACAGCGGGAGAAATTACAAAAGCAATTATGACAGGCGTACTGAACCCAGATTGGTCCTATGTATCTTTACCAGATGGTGAAGATTTGTTACATGGTTTAATTGATACATTGGCAATTGCGATATTAGGTACATTTATTTCTGCCTTTTTATCTGTTCCATTTGCTTTTTGGGCGGCAACGAATATGAGTAGTGGAAAATTAACTTCAGTAACTGGGAAATTTGTACTTAGTTTTGTTCGTACATTTCCTGAATTAGTTATGGCCCTTTTATTTATAAAAGCTGTCGGTCCAGGCTCTTTCGCCGGAGTTCTAGCTTTAGGATTACACTCTATCGGAATGTTAGGGAAACTATATTCGGAAGGAATTGAGAATATAGACAAGGGACCGACGGAAGCGTTAATCGCAACAGGTGCAAATCGGTTTCAAATACTTTGGTATGCAGTATTACCACAAGTGTTACCGGATTTTCTATCGTATACGTTATACAGATTCGAAATTAATGTACGATCCGCTACGATTTTAGGTGTTATTGGAGCAGGTGGTATTGGTACTCCATTAATTTTTGCACTGAGTTCACGGAATTGGTCCCGCGTGGGAATTATTTTATTAGGCATCATTTTAATGGTAATTATAATTGATTTTATTTCAAGTTCGATTCGAAAACGGATTATTTAACGAATTTTAAAAGCATCGAAGTTAGATGCTTTTTTTGTATTTTTTTAGTGTTTATCAAAAAAGTTGGTATAGAAGAAGTTCATATATTTGTATAAATATACAGATAATTCCCTTTGTTTTTAAAATAAAAACAATAAAAAAGTATGTCATATTGAATACCCATACATTACCGGAAACATTGGTTTTTTTATAAAAAAACAAAAAAACATCAACATATTTGTCGATACATGTTGTATAATCTTGCGTGGGAAGCTATCATATAAATGTATAAAACGTTTACTAACATACGCGAAGGGAAGAATAGCATGTCACATTCAATCGAACAACTTTCTATCAACACGATTCGCACATTATCCATTGATGCGATTGAAAAAGCAAACTCTGGTCACCCAGGAATGCCAATGGGTGCAGCACCAATGGCTTATACATTATGGACTCAATTTATGAAACACAATCCAAATAACCCAACGTGGTTTAACCGCGATCGTTTCGTATTATCTGCAGGTCATGGTTCAATGTTACTATACAGCCTACTTCATCTATCTGGTTATGACTTAACAATGGATGACTTAAAGAACTTCCGTCAATGGGGAAGCAAAACTCCAGGACATCCTGAGTATGGTCACACAGCGGGTGTAGACGCAACAACTGGTCCACTTGGACAAGGTATTGCAACAGCTGTTGGTATGGCGATGGCTGAAAGACATTTAGCAGCAAAGTATAACCGTGATGCGTACAATGTAGTAGATCATCATACATACGCTATTTGTGGTGATGGCGATTTAATGGAAGGCGTTTCTGCTGAAGCATCTTCATTAGCTGCTCATTTACAATTAGGTCGTCTTGTTGTGCTTTACGATTCAAACGATATTTCATTAGATGGCGATTTAAATCGCTCATTCTCTGAAAGTGTAGAAGATCGTTACAAAGCATACGGCTGGCAAGTAATCCGTGTTGAGGATGGAAACGATATTGAAGCAATTGCAAAAGCAATTGAAGAAGCGAAAGCTGACGAAAAACGCCCAACGCTAATTGAAGTAAGAACGACAATTGGTTTCGGTTCTCCAAACAAATCAGGAAAATCAGCTTCACACGGTTCTCCACTTGGTGTAGACGAAACAAAATTAACGAAAGAAGCATATGCTTGGACTGCTGAACAAGATTTCCATGTAGCAGAAGAAGTATATGACAACTTCCGTAAAACGGTACAAGATGCTGGTGAGACTGCACAAGCTGCATGGAACACGATGCTCGGTGAATATGCACAAGCATATCCAGAATTAGCAAACGAGCTGCAAGCAGCAATGAATGGTCTTCTTCCAGAAGGTTGGGAACAAAGCTTACCAACTTATGAATTAGGATCAAAAGCAGCAACACGTAATTCTTCAGGTGCTGTAATTAATGCTATTGCAGAGTCTGTACCATCATTCTTTGGTGGATCAGCTGACCTTGCTGGTTCTAACAAAACATACATGAATAACGAAAAAGACTTCACAAGAGCTGATTACAGCGGTAAAAACATTTGGTACGGTGTTCGTGAGTTTGCGATGGGTGCAGCAATGAATGGTATTGCACTACATGGCGGTTTGAAAACTTACGGTGGTACGTTCTTCGTATTCTCTGACTACTTACGTCCAGCAATTCGTCTTGCAGCATTAATGCAATTGCCTGTAACGTATGTATTCACACACGACAGTATCGCTGTTGGTGAAGATGGTCCAACGCATGAGCCGGTTGAACAATTAGCAGCACTTCGTGCAATGCCAAACGTTTCTGTTATTCGTCCAGCTGACGGTAACGAATCTGTTGCAGCTTGGAGATTAGCTTTAGAATCTACAAAAACACCAACTGCATTAGTGTTAACTCGTCAAGATCTTCCGACATTAGAAGGTGCAAAAGACGATACTTATGAAAAAGTAGCAAAAGGTGCATATGTAGTTTCTGCAAGCAAGAAAGAAACGGCTGATGTAATCCTACTTGCAACTGGATCTGAAGTAAGCTTAGCAATCGAAGCGCAAAAAGCTTTAGCAGCAGACGGCGTTGATGCAGCTGTTGTTAGCATGCCATCTATGGATCGCTTTGAAGCTCAAACTGCTGAGTACAAAGAATCTGTACTACCAAAAGCAGTAACGAAACGTTTCGCAATTGAAATGGGTGCTACATTCGGATGGCACCGTTACGTAGGTCTTGATGGAGATGTACTAGGTATCGACACATTCGGTGCTTCTGCTCCTGGTGAGAAGATTATGGAAGAGTATGGATTTACTGTAGAGAACGTTGTTCGCAAAGTAAAAGAAATGCTTTAATGATTTTAGAAAAATCTCTCCAGCATGGGGAGATTTTTCTATGTAATTGAGTTTTTTCGACAGGAAAAGTTTTTTCTCTCTCCGTAGTCAGACAATCATTGCAAATTTTTTCTTATATAATGTAGGGAAAAGGTTGTCCAGATCGGGAGGGAAAAAATGAAAACGTATGAATTGTATTTAATTCAAGAGGATATTGCGAAAGCTTACTTTGGTCGTGAATATTTGTTTTTTGATTTATTTGCTCGATTTTCAGAATCTGGGTCCCTTTCGGAGAAGAAAGTATTATATAAACAAATGACGTATATTACGATGCCATTACAAGTAATGAAACTTCATCATAAATTAGAACAAGCTTTGCATGTTCTTGGCAAATATGAAAGAACACATCATACTCATACGCTCTATACAGGAGCCGAATATGGCGAAATAATGGTGAAACCACAATATATTCGAATGAATACTTCTGGAAATGTATCCATGGAAACAACTTTCTTTGAGGTGCTTAGAAAGTGTGAGTTAACATTTTTAGCGATGGATTATGAAAATAAAAAGTACGGATGGTTAAATCCTCTCAAACAAGTACGAACATATGTGTAAAAAATGTCGAATAGTATCTTGTCTTATTGAAAAGGTTTTAGTACACTGTAAGGTAGACAACATGAAGGAGGAAAAGATATGCCAATGTGGTTAGGTATTCTAGTGGGCGTAGTAGCACTAGTAGCAGGCGTGGCGTTAGGATTTTTCATTGCCCGCAAATATATGATGAATTACTTACAAAAAAATCCACCAATTAACGAACAAATGTTAAAAATGATGATGATGCAAATGGGACAAAAACCTTCCCAAAAGAAAATCAATCAAATGATGAGCGCGATGAATAAGCAACAAACAAAATAAGCGCCAAAGGGCACTCTTACCGAGTGCCCTTTTCTTTTGGATATAAAAGATATTTAAAACTTTTAAAAATTCTGCACTTTTGATAAACTGAAAATATCGCTCATTTTAAGGGAGGAGGATAAATATGAAAGTATTTTTTAATTTAGCTTGGTTTTTTAAACAAGAAAAACGAGCGTACATAATTGGAATTATTATGTTATTTGGTGTCGCGCTTCTTGAACTTGTAGCGCCAAGGGTACTAGGAATTGTAGTAGATGAAATTAATAATGGAACATTAACGTCTGAAAAATTGTTGAACTGGGTTATTCTATTAGTAGTTGTAGGAATGACGATGTATATATTACGTTACTTATGGCGTATTATGATTTTTGGATCTTCTTTAAAACTAGCTCGTCAATTGCGAAAGAATTTATATGAACATTTTACAAAGATGAGCCCATCCTTTTATCAATCACGTCGTACGGGCGATTTGATGGCACATGCGACAAATGATATTCAGGCGATTCAGCAAACTGCTGGGTCAGGTGTGTTAACACTCGTTGATTCATTAGCTGTTGGAGGATGTGTACTCGTAGCGATGGGGTTTACAATTAGCTGGAAGTTAACGTTATTAAGTTTAATTCCGATGCCAATTGTAGCTATTTCTACAAATTATTATGGAACTTTATTGCATAGAAGATTTCATAAAGCGCAGCAATCGTTTTCTGAAATCAATGATAAAGTACAAGAAAGTATGAGTGGGATGAAGGTAATTCGCTCACTTGGACAAGAGAAAGAGGATTTACAAGCGTTTCGGAAAAAATCGGAAGATGTCGTACATAAAAATATGTTAGTTGCACGTATTGACTCGTTATTCGATCCAACGATTTCCTTAATTGTCGGATTTTCATTTTTAATCGCAATTTGTTACGGATCATTATTAGTCGTACGGGGTGAATTAACTGTAGGGGAATTGGTAACATTTACAACATACTTAGGGACTCTTGTATGGCCAATGTTAGCTTTTGGATGGCTATTTAATATTATGGAGCGTGGACGTGCTTCGTATGATCGTGTGGAGAAAATACTTTCACAAACTTCGGATGTAGTGAATAAGGAAAATGCTATACATGCTATAGCAAGTGGTGATGTCTCGTTTGCTGTTGATTCGTTTTCTTATAAAAAGAATGAACTATTAAACTTAAAAGATATTTACTTTAATTTAAGAAAAGGTGAAACGTTAGGAGTTGTCGGGCGTACCGGCGCAGGGAAGACGACGTTATTAAAATGTTTAATTCGCGAGTATGACCACTTTAATGGTGAATTAAAAGTTGGTGAGCGGGATATTCGAGATTTAACACTTCACGGTGTACGCTCTGCAATTTCATACGTACCGCAAGATCATTTTTTATTTTCAGCGAGTATTGGGGAGAACATTGCTTTTGGAAAGGCCGATGCTACATATAAAGAAATTAGCAGGGCTGCTGAGGTTGCTTGTATTCATAATGATATTATTCAATTTTCGGAAGGATATGACACGGTAGTAGGTGAAAGAGGGGTTTCGCTATCAGGAGGCCAAAAACAGCGGATTTCAATTGCACGTGCGTTATTAACGAATGCTGAAATTTTAATTTTAGATGATTGTTTATCAGCTGTAGATGCAAAAACAGAAGAAACTATATTAACTGCATTGAAACGAGAAAGAGCAGAAAAAACGACGATTATTACTGCGCACCGTTTAAGTGCGATTCAGCATGCAAATCTTATTCTTGTTATTGATGAAGGTAAGGTTATGCAGCGAGGAACACATGAACAACTAATGAACGAAAATGGTTGGTATAAAGAAATGTATGAAAGCCAGCAGTTAGAGGCGTTGGTAGAGAAAGGAGGCGTATGATGGCTGAGAAAAAGCGGAGTGATTTAAGGAGATTGCTTTCTTATATGAGACCATATAAAGGGTTATTAGCATTAGCATTTTTATTTCTAGTTGGTGCAACTGTAACTGAAATGATGGGTCCTTTTTTAATTAAACAATTTCTTGATGAACACTTAGTACCACGTAACTTTGAACAATCAGCACTTGTAACTCTATTTGTAGTGTATATTATTGCTCACTTATTAAAAGTATTATTTACGTATTTAGACTTATTGTACTTTCAAAATATCGCTTTTAAGATTGTTCAAGATATGCGAGTTGAAGTGTATGACCATGTTCAAAAATTGTCATTAAGTTTCTTTGATCGTACGCCGATTGGTACACTTGTATCTCGTATAACGAATGATACGGAAGCGATTAAGGATTTTTATGTTAGTGTACTATCAACATTCGTGAAAAATGTAGTCTTTTTAGTGGGGATTTTAGTAGCGATGTTTTTACTAGATGTAAAATTAGCGCTATTCTCTCTCATATTAATTCCAATTATGTTTGCGATTATGGTGCTGTATCGACGGAAAAGTGCAGCTTTTTATTTAGAGGTACGTAATCAACTGAGTGTATTAAATGCAAAGTTAAATGAGTCCATTCAAGGGATGAATATTGTTCAAGTGTTCCGGCAAGAAAAGCGGATGAGAAAAGAGTTTGAAGAAGTGAACAACAAGCATTATAGTGCTGGACGTCGTACATTGAAATTAGATGCATTACTTTTACGTCCAGCAACAGATCTTGTTCATATTGTAGCAATTGCGTTAGTTCTTGGTTTATTTGGAATTGATGCTTTAAAGAGTCCTGTTGAAGTAGGGGTTTTATATGCTTTCGTTAACTATATTCATCGTTTCTTCCAGCCGGTAAATGAGATGATGATGAAACTATCTTTCTTCCAACAAGCGCTCGTTTCATCATCGCGTGTATTTCATTTAATGGACGATAAAGATTTAGCTCCTGTTCAAATGGGGAGTGAAAATCCACGAGTAGTTAACGGGGAAATTCAGTTTAAAGATGTTACTTTTTCATATGATGGAAAGCGTGACGTTTTAAAAAATGTATCTTTTCACGTAAAGCCAGGGCAAACGGTTGCTTTCGTTGGACACACTGGTAGTGGTAAGAGTACAATTATGAATTTATTAATGAGATTTTACAATATTAAATCAGGTAATATTGTAATAGACGGAGTGGGTTTAGAGAAGTTTGAAGAACAAGAAATTCGAAAGAAAATTGGTCTTGTGCTGCAAGATGCATTTTTATTTGCTGGAAATGTAAAGCAAAACATTCGTATGTATAATGAAGAGATAACGGATGAAGAGATAGAAGAAGCAGCGCGATTTGTGCAAGCGAATACGTTTATTGAAAAATTATCGGAGCAGTATGATACAGAAGTTGTCGAGAGAGGAGCTGCGTTTTCTAGTGGTCAAAGGCAATTAATTGCTTTTGCTAGAACGATAGCAACTAATCCGAAAGTATTAGTGCTAGATGAAGCGACGGCAAATATTGATACAGAAACAGAGGAGGCGATCCAAACGGCATTGCAGCAAATGCGAAAAGGTAGAACAACGATAGCGATTGCACACAGATTGTCTACAATCCAAGATGCGGATCAAATATTTGTTATGCATGAAGGGGAAATCATAGAAAGAGGAACACATCAAGAGTTGCTTAGTGAACAAGGACTTTACTACAATATGTACTTACTACAAAATAAAGGGAGTTTGCAACAGGCCTTGTAGAATTACAAGGTTTTTTTCTATTCTCTCAGATATTAAAATGTAATAAAATTTTCAAAATATGTGAGAGGTTTGTCGTGTCCTTTAACTAGAGTTGTACATATTGTATATAGAATAACAAAATTTGATAGGAGCTTTTATATGCAAAATAGATCCAGTTCAAATATTACGTTTATCGATGTGTCTCATTGGGAAGGAAACATTAATTGGAATGCTGTGAAGTCATCTGGTATTCCAGCGGCGTACGCAAAAGCGACGGAAGGTGTGAACTATATTGACCCCACTTTCGTTCAAAATGTACAAGCTGCGAGAAATGCGAATGTATTAATCGGTGCATATCATTTTGCGCACCCAGAACAAAATGATGCAATTTCAGAAGCGAAATATTTTGTGAGTATATTACAGAGTAATCAGACGGACTTAATTCCTGTTTTAGATTTAGAATCGCCAACGGATACTAGCAATAGTAGTTTAACGGGTGCGACTATATCGAATTGGGCAAGAAGTTTCGTGAATTATGTGAAACAAGCCACTGGGAAAAGTGTAATGTTATATACAGGAGTTTGGTATATTAATGAATTTGGAATTAACGGGTTAAATGACATGCCACTTTGGATTTCCAGATATTCTAGTACACCGCCTGCTGATGCTGGTGGATGGACAGAGTGGACAGCATGGCAGTACACAGATTCTGGGCAAATTTCAGGTGTAGGAAATTGTGATGTATCAGCAGCTGTTTCATTAGAAGCTTTACAAGGAAATGGAGCAAGTGGTGGAGGTAATGTTTCCACGCCTAATAATGCAACTCCAGTATACGGAGTTGCTGTAATTAATGGTGATAATGTAAATTTGCGAAGTGGGCCAACTTTACAATCTAGTGTGATTCGCCAGCTAAATCGTGGTGAATCATATGAAGTTTTTGGGGAACAAAATGGATGGCTTTGCTTAGGGACGAATCAATGGGTATATAATGATCCTAGTTATATTCAGTATAAACATTATGTGGCAATTATTTCTGGTGATAATGTGAATCTACGAGACGCCCCATCATTAAACGGGAATGTTATAAGACAGTTACATCATGGTGAATCATATCGAGTATGGAGTAGGCAAGATGGATGGCTTTGCTTAGGGGCAAATCAATGGGTATACTATGATTCAAGTTATATTCAGTATGGTGTACAATAAAGTGAAACTTTAATTGATGAGGATTGTCCACACTGATTATTGGACAATTGGCCAGTACCAATTATTTTTTACCAGCAGTCTAACTATAAAAAGGTATCTTACTTGAGGTGCCTTTTTATAAAAAATATATAATTTTTACAAAGTGTATATTAAAAGCATAGTATAATATAATCGATATATTTATAAAAATAATCGGAAATGAAATAAAGGAGTAATAATATGGAGTATGTGCTAATAGGTGGGATTTTAATATTATTAGCTGTAGTGTTTGTACTATTTTATAAAAATAAACAGTTAGAATCAGAGAGTCAGCAAGTAGAGTTTGAAAAGAAACAAGCGATTGAAACGTATGAAAGTGAGATTGCAGCTACGATTACAGAGCATAAAGAACAACAGGATACTTTAAAGAATATGGAACAGAAAAAGTATAATGATTTACAAGTGAATACAGCTAGAGAACTTGAAAATATGCGTATGATGAAAAATCAATTGGCTGTTCAACATAGTAAAGAACGTAGTGAAATGCAAGATAAGCATAGTAATGAAATACATATGTTTCAAAATTTAATTGCGGATTTACGAGAATATGCCAAAAATGGTGCTGAAGTGAATGCACATGAAACATTACATTATATGAAGCGAGGTTTCGTTGAGCAAGGAATAATACTAGAAGAAGAGTTTCATATTATACCGAACGTTTTTATGATACGCAATAAATATAGAGATAAACGTGACATAAACGATAATCGAATCCATCACCTCATCTTATGTAAAACAGGCATTTATCTACTTGAGACGAAAGAATGGACGGGGACATTAATTCATGGTTTAACGAGAGAAAATGCTGGTATATATTCATTTATGATTGAGGAAATTGGTAAGTATCAACATGAAATTGAAAAAGAAGAGACGTTTGAATTTATTACGGATGGAATTTCATTAACTTTCCAAGTAAGAAATGAAGGGAATCCAGCGTATAAAGCGAAAATACTATCTCAAACTTTATATAATTATTTGGAAGAAATGCAAGTAGATATTGTAAAGGGAAAAGTAAAACCGATTGTATATTTTGAAAATGAAAGTGGAAAAGAAATTATTGATCTTTCTAATGAAGAATTGCCGAGATTTAAAGATAGAGAGCAAATTGTAACGTTTTTCAGAAATGAAGTTTTAACAAGTAAAGTAATATATACAGCACGAGAACTACAAAAGATTAGAGATATGATTGGCAAGATGAATTATGTTGCGAAGTGAAAAATAAAGTAGGGGTGTTGAATGAATGAATGGAGAAAGGTAAAAGCGCTATATTGAGGGGGATATTATACATTTATTTTTGTTTGTATATATTAATGTATATTACGTTTATTTTTGTTATTGATATGGTTCATGTGTCATTAAGTGTAATGAGTATTTTTTTGGTAGTAATGCCTTTTGTCCTATTAGTTATTATTCAAAAGTTTAGCTTGCATGTTTCTGCAAAACGTAATAAGGGTAAGAAACAACTGTTTACTGTAATGATGGTGGGGCTCATTCCATTAATAGTGTGCATCGTACAATTAAGTATAAATGCATACACTTCAAATTTTAATCAGGAGCGATGGTTAAATTATAAAGAAAAACGGGTATATATGGTAGATAACTTATTGGAAGAAAATAAAATGATAGGGAAATCAAACGAGGAAATTACAAAATTGTTAGGGGCCCCTACGGAAACAAGAAGTTGGGAAGAGGGAATTACTACTTTGTATTATCTTGGGAGTGAACGTGGTTTTATTTCTATAGATAGTGAATGCCTTGTATTGCAATTTGATAGAGATGGAAGAGTAATAGAATATAAGGTGCAACGAGATTAAAATATTGAGGGAAGAAGCTATATCTTTTATGGCTTCTTTTTTATTGTTAAATTTGTTTTAGAAGGGGCATGAATTGTTGAATGGAATAAGGAATGAAAGCGGAGGTGATGCATATATTTAGAGGCATTGGGTAGTTTTTTATAATTTTGTATAAAATGAAAAGGAGGTAGGGCGGTGAAAGCGATACCGACTGATGTCCTGAGTAAGGAATTGATGGAAAGAGAAGGGGTTATATCTATTACAGTGATGGAATTTGAAAAGATAGAAGTGGCCGGAGTAGTTGTTTCTGGTCCGGCTGTTATTTTGATTAATCAAGAGTAAGTATATAGTATCAATATAGAAAAGTAGAAAGAGCATCCATTTAGGGTGCTTTTTGTTTGTATAGAAGTGCGCATATGATAGATAATTGGAGGGGGAATATGTGGCAATTATTATGACACCGATACTAGCTGGATGTATGTTGTTAGTAGAGTAAAGAAAACTATTAATATATTTTACGAATGAATTATGTAAGTAATTCATATTTCCCATATAAAAAGATTTACTTTAATATAATGAGTGTAAAGTTCGAGTATTCGAAGTATTACTTGAATTATATCCCTATCCCTTTTCTAAAAATGCGAACAAGTTTTGCCCTATTCTATTCAATAGTTTATTGTATAGAAATATATTGTTCGATGACCATTATGGAACGCACATAATGGGTAAATCCCGATCCTTAAAGAGGATGCCCCTAATCTTCATGTGAAAATATGATCGGATAAGAAAGCTGGCCAATTTATGGTCAGCTTTCTTTTTGTTCAAAGAGTAATTCTTCTTTAATTTCTGTTTGCAATAATAAAGTTTTTCCAAAGCGGCGTTTGCATTCAGCCCGTACTTTTTGGATTGCTAGTAGCTGAGAAGTAGCAGGTACTGTGACAATGGCTTGCCGAGGTTTTCGGTTCTCTTCACAAAAGACACACTCCACAACATATTTAGAAATCATAATTTCATCCTTCCATATTGAATTTCTAAGAAGGGACTGCTCATGAAGTTGATGTAAACTTTCGTCATCTTTTTACTTTTTTCCTCTTTTTTCAAGGATAAATATAAAAAAGATAGAAATTTAGTATGGGGAGATAGGATGAAAAGATGGATTGGTACGGCAGTTATATGTATGAATGAAAAGAATGAATTTCTAATGGTATTACAAGGAAAAGTAAATGAAGAGAAGCGATGGTCTGTGCCGAGCGGAGGACAAGAAGAGGGAGAAGAGCTTGAAGAGTGTTGTGTTCGTGAAGTATGGGAAGAAACGGGTTATGAAGTGGAAGTTATAGATAAGCTATGTGAAAAAAAAGGGGATAACATATGGGGTACCAGTTCATGTGTATTACTATATGGTAAAGTTAATAGGCGGTAACATGAAAATACAAGACCCTGATGAGTTAATACATGAAATAGATGAAGTGAAAAAATTATCTTTATCGTTTCCAGAAGGTTATGATCTATTATATGAATATATAAATAAAAAAGAAGTGTTTAAACACTTTCTTTTTTATTGTATCCAAGATAAGAAAAGCGGAACGATAACTAAACTAGCTCCAGCTGTTAAAAGCATTGATAAACTTGCAATTGTACCTTCTACAGGACCGATTTCAAATGCTTTTGATGTTCCGGTTCCATTCGCGCTAGTACCTAGCATTATCCCTTTTGCGAGCGCTGTTTTAATACGGCATATGCGTATGAGCGTAGGACCGAGTAATGCTCCAGTTAAGGCAGTTAATACGACGAAAACGGCTGTTAATTGTGACATACCGCCAATCATTTCTGAAATAGCCATTGCAATAGGTGTTGTTACAATGTGCGGTGCTAAACTTTGTTCTATTGTAGAGTCAATTTGAAAAAAATCAGCTAATAGTGCGGAAGTAATAACCGATAGAAATGAACCAACAATGACATTAATTAAAATGGCCGTTCCATGTTTTTTTAATAAATTAAAGTGTTTATAGATTGGCCATGCGAAAGCAACCGTTGCAGGTTTCAATAATTCTGTTAGCCAATGACTACCAGATTCGTAGGTTTCGTATGGTGTATCTAATCCGAGTAGTAAAGCAATTAAAATGATTGGGCATACAAGAAGGGGAGAAAGTAAGCTCCAATTCCAGCGTTGATACATTTTTTTAGATACCCAATATGTGAATAGTGTTAATAGTAAACAAAGAAAGCCGATCATTGTGTGGATCCTTTCCGCTTTAATAGCAATTCTGTTAAAAGTCCTGTTACGAGAGTGACACAAAGTGTACTAATCACGATAATTAAAATGAGATCGATTCCATATTGTGATAATGTATCTTTGTAACGAATGACAGCGACTGCAGAAGGGATGAAAAATAAAATAAGTTCTTTTAATAAAAAGTCTGCACCGTCTTGTATCCATTCTTTTTTCACTATGTTAAATTTTAATGAGATTAATAATAAAAAAATACCGATTATACTTCCTGGAACTGGGAGGTGTGCCTGTTTTGAAATCCATTCACCTGTCCAAGCGAAACAAAATAATAATAAAATTTGTCCGCTTAACTTCCACCATTTCATACAGTAACCACCTTTTTGTTTTTTTACATAAAAATTGTAAAAAATAATTCGCAATTTCTACTATACGTTCATTCGAAATATTTGTCTAATATATAAATTATATGTTATTAATATATTAGATGTATTAATCGAAAATGAAAAGGGTGTCCAAAATGGAATTACGGCATTTGCAATATTTTGTTGTAGTGGCAGAGGAATTGCACTTTGGACGAGCGGCTGCTCGTCTACAAATGACACAACCACCGCTTAGTCAACAAATTCAGCAATTAGAAAAAGAAATGGGAGTTATGTTATTTTCAAGAACGAAGAGAAAGGTTGAATTAACAGAAGCGGGAGAAATGTTTTTAAAAGAAGTAAAAAAAGCGTTTGAACAAATTGAAAAAGCAGTAGAAGTCGCACAAAGTGCTCAAAGGGGAGAAGTGGGATCACTTTCAATTGGTTTTGTAGGTGCGGCGATTTATGATATTTTACCGTCAATCGTCAGGGAGTATAGAAAGAAATTTCCAAGAGTGTCTGTTGCATTACATGAATTGTCAACACCGGATCAGGTGCATGCACTTCATGATAATCGAATTGATATTGGATTTTTACGTCCGCCAATTCCAACGCAATTACTTGAGTTAGAACCAATTCAAAAACTTTCGTGTACGTTATGTTTACCGAAGGCACATCCACTTGCTGAAAAGGACGAAATACATATCGAAGATTTAAGGGATGAACCTTTCGTATTTATTACGAGACCAGTATGGCCAGCGTTATACGATACAATTTTATCGCTTTGCCGCGATGTAGGTTTTAGTCCGCATATTGTACAAGAAGCAACGGAGTATCAAACTGTCATGGGGCTTGTAGCAGCAGGTATTGGAATTACAGTAATACCTGTATCCGCAAATAAATTGTATAAAACAGAAGTTGTATATAAAGAGTTATGTGATTCTAATTTTGTTGCAGAAATGTCAGTGGCTTATAAAAAAATGAATAACAATCCAGAGTTGTTAGAGTTTTTGAAAATTGCAAGAGAGAAGAAACGAATAGAAATAGGAGATGAGAAGGACGAGTAGTAATCGTGACGAAAAAGTGATTTAATTTATATATACAAAAGTACACCTTGTTAAAAAATAAAGAGGAAAGGCATTTGAGTTGCCTTTCCTCTTTATTGTTCTTTTTTTAGCTCGATACTAAATAGATAAACGTGTTCGTTTTCTTTTAAGAGTAACTCAATGCCTGGTTCTTCATCAATTGTAGGAACACTTAAAGTATCTTTACTTGTGTTTATTACAGCGGCTAAAATCGTTTTTTGATTGTATTTTACGTTTTTAGTAGATTGAATTGTAGTGGTTGCAGAACTATTTATGCTTGGAGGAGCTACTGCAGGAACAAGTGTTGAACCACCTTCGATATTAATGTACCATTGACCTTTTTCTTGTACATCCTTATCAAATTGGAAATATGGTGGTATGAAAGAAAGGCTTATTTTCTTTTCTAAAAAATGTGATGAAGCTATGTTAGCAATCTCTTTCACTTTTTTACCATTTTGATAATATTAAATCGTAGCATGTAGTTCATCTTTATTATTCTTGACTGTAACATCATAAAACATTCTATTTCCTTCTTGTATAGGAGTCATTTGTAAAATATCAGATTGTTCTTTTGTTAACTTGTATGGTTTAACAGTGGCATCTTCGTTGTTTTTTAGTGGGCTACAACTAGTGAAAAGTAACAAAGAAAGAATAAACAGTAATTTTACACGCATATAACCCCTCCCTTTTTTTGTAATTATAGTATGTAAATAGTTTTATTTCCATTTTTATTTCTAGGACTAAAGGCTTAGAAAAGATTCCGATTGAAGTGCGATGTTTAAAATGTCATATTTTTATACACTAGTAGTATAGAATGCGTATGTTATGAAGTAAGGTAGGGGAAGGGATCTATGTCTTTATGTCGGTTAGCGAGAAAAAATATACAAACATTTGCTACCAAAAGGTTAAAACAATTTACGTGGATTGCTATGAATACAATGATTTGTTTTTTTATGATATCATTCCGATTCAATGAAGTTGTAACAAGTAAAGCGGGATATACACTTATATTTGTAAAGTGGTTTTATGCTATGTTTCTATTTGTAGTTTGTGTATGTATTTTCATTACTTATAAAATGACAGCCTCTTTTTTACAGGTAAGAAGAGAGGAGTTTAAATCGTACGAAGTAGTGAATATGACGAGAAAGGAAATGTTATGTTTATTGTGTCATGAGCAATTATTAATTTACGGAGGAGCTTTCGTTTTCGGATTAATTCATGGTATGTTATTTTTGAAATTATTTATTATTATTTTTATGAAAGCAGTAGGAATCCAAGGGATAACAAATGCACCGATTACGACGTATGCGATAATGGTAACAGCAGTTGTTATGATAACCGTCATTATAATATCAATGTGGCAATGTTGTAGGTTTACACAAAGGTTAAAGGGTGAACAGTCATATGAAACAAGGAAAAAGGCATGAGAAATCATGGCTTTTTCTTCATTTTACACATGTTATTAATCATGATACAGTGGGAAGAACTGAAAAAAAGAGTTAAGAAGAAAGGTTGTATGGAATGATAAATGAGCAAGCGATCGTAAAAGTTGATCGATTAACAAAGCGAATTGGTTCAAAGACGTTAGTAGAAAATATTAGTTTTGAAGTGAAAAAAGGTGAAGTAGTTGGCTTATTAGGACCAAATGGTGCTGGAAAAACGACATTAATGCGAATGATGGTCGGAATGATTCGTATGACAGAAGGAGAAGTATGGATTGATGGTCAATCTGTAAAACAGCAATTTGAAAAAACTGCTGCGAAAATTGGCGCTGTAATTGAGACACCAGAATTCTATCCTTTCTTAAGCGGCTATGAAAATTTAACATATTTCGGACGAATGAATGGAAATGTAACTGAAGAGCGTATCGATGAAGTTGTGCAACTATTAGGAATGGGACAAGTGATTGACCGTAAAGTAAAAGCATATTCACTCGGTATGAGACAACGTTTAGGAATTGCTCAGGCACTTATACATAATCCAGATGTATTAATACTAGACGAACCAACGAACGGATTAGATCCTAGTGGTATACATGAAATGCGGATGTACATAAAGAAAATTGCACATGAACAAGGAAAAGCTGTTCTTGTCTCTAGTCACTTACTCTCAGAAGTTGAATTAATGTGTGACAGGGTTATTATTATTCAGCACGGAGAATATGTCGCAACACAAAATATTCAAAATGATCAAAAGGAAGAAACAGAAGAAATACATATCCGTGTAGATGATGCGAATAAAGCGGCAGAGGTTTTAGAATACGATGTTTTAGTAAAAGAAAACGAATTAATTATAAACGTGAAAGATGAAGAAATTCCAAATATTCTTCGTACATTGATGGAGAAAAATATTCAAGTTTATCGTGTATATGAAGAAAGAAAAACGCTAGAAGAGCAGTTTTTAGAATTAACAGGGGGAAAAGATATTGTTTAATTTAGTTTATAACGAGCTGTATAAAATATTTAAGCGAAAGCGAACAATTATTCCTTTTGCAGCTATTGCGGTATTAATTATTGGGTTAGGATGGGTTACGGTAAAGTATTTAGAGCCAGAAACAAAAGGGTGGAAAGCGGATTATACAGAACGCACTGTAGAGATTGAGAAAAAGCTCGGCATGAAAAAAGAGGATATTTTAACAGAAAAGTCAGGAGACGAGCTTGTAAAGGAATACCAGCTTAAAATGAAGCATTTAGATACGAATACAGCGCCAGCAAGTAGTTCTCCACTTTCTTTCATGAGAGATACTGGTTTTATTGTTTTTCCTATTTTACTTCCGTTTATTCTCGTATATGCGAGTACAATTTTTGCGAATGAATATAGCTGGGGAACATATAAATTTTTAACGATTCGTCCAGCGAGTCGATTTAAAATATTAACAGCAAAATTTTTAGCAATCGTTATATTTGCAGCGTTATTGTTTATATTTAATATGATTTTCTCAGCTTTATGTGGCCTTGTTATTTATAAATTCCAACAGCCTGCATGGAGTGAATTTATTTTCCAAGATGGAAATATTATAAAACAAAATATTTTTGTGGAAGCAAGTAAGTATTACGTTTTATCGTGGCTGCCAACTCTTGTGTACGCAGCGTTTGCGTTTATGATTTCTGTATTGACGAGATCTAGTGGAGGCGCGATTGGTATTTCACTATTTCTCGCATTATCAGGGGGAATAGCGCTAATTCCAGCAGCAAGATATGAATGGGCGAAATATTTATTACCAGCGAATACAGATTTATATGGGCTTTCAAAGGGCGGGAGCTTTATTGATGGAGTAACATTCCCATTCGCTTCTTGTATGCTTCTTCTATACTTAGCTGTATTTTTAGGGGTGTCCTATACTGTATTTATAAAACGAGATTTAACAGCATAAGCAAAAGCCGTTAAGGGTAACTTAACGGCTTTTTGTTTGTGATAATTGATGAATAGCTTCTTCGGCTAATAAGGCGAAATACTCCGCGCTAATAGGTAATGCTTCTTCATCTACTGTAAAAGCTGGATGATGCCATTCATGTGTACCGCTTGTTCCCATAAAGACGAATGAACCTGGGATTTCTTGTTGGTAAAAAGAAAAGTCTTCTCCTGCCATTGATGGTGTAGGAGAGATAACGTTTAGATTCATTTTCTCTGCAATCTGAATAGAAAAATCAGTGAGTACTTTATCGTTTTGAACAGCAGGAGGACCTGGGTAAAATCGAAATTCTGTTTTTACACCTAGTGCATCAGAAATGCCTTTAATGATACGTTCCATTAATGCCGGAATCTTTTCACGTGTTTTAGCTTGGAATGTACGGACAGTTCCTTCTAATATTGCTCTTTCGGGAATAACGTTCCACGTATTCCCTGAATGAATGTTTGTTACACTTACGACAGCGTTATGAGAAGAACTAATATTTCGGCTTACAATTGTTTGAAGTGCCATAACGATTTGAGATGATGCAACGATAGGATCGACGCCGGCATCAGGCACAGCTGCATGTGTTCCAACACCATGAATTTCAATTTCAAATCGATCTACTCCAGCCATTAGTGGACCGTCTTTAATACCGATTGTACCTACTGGTAAATCGGGCTTATTATGCATACCAAAAACGGCTTGCACATTCTTTAAATGTCCCGCTTCAACAACTTTACATGCTCCGTTTCCACTTTCTTCAGCAGCTTGGAATATAAAACGCACAGTTCCGTTAAGAGAAGCTTCTTTTTCTTTTAATAAGTAAGCCGCACCCAATATAGCAGCTGTATGAAAATCATGCCCACAAGCATGCATTTTACCTTGTATTTTTGAAGTGTATGGAAGGTCTGTTTCTTCTTGGATAGGAAGGGCATCGATATCAGCACGAAGCGCTACCACCGGTCCGTTTTTATTACCAGAAATTTCAGCGATAATTCCTGTTTCTAAACTGGAATCAATAATAGTAATATTAGCTTCTTTTAACCAATTTTTTATTGCTTTTGTTGTTTCAAATTCTTCGTACGATAGTTCTGGGTATTCGTGTAAATGGCGACGAATAGAAATAAGTTTTTCTGTTAATTGATTTGGAATGGATGCCACTTATTATCCCCTCTTTCTTAAGTGAAATATTTGTATTCATTATATAACACAATAATAAAAGAGAGGATTTTCAAATGAAAATCCTCTCTCGTTTATGCTGCAACTTTTTTATGAGTATGCTGTTTTTTATAACGTCCACGCATTGCATATGCAATTTGCGGGATTGCAATACCGATTAAAATAAGTGATACACCGACCCATTGTGAAGATAGTACAGCTTCTTTTAAAACGAATACAGACATAATTGTTGTAACTGGCAGTTCTGCTGCACCAAGAATAGTTGCTAAGCCAGATCCGATTTTTGGAATACCGATTGTAAAGGCAATGGACGGAATAACGATACTAAATATTCCTAATCCTAAGCCGTATTTCCAAAGGCCTTGAGAAATTGCTCCGTTAAAAATAAATGTTGGCGGGAATACGATCATGACTAAAGTTAAAGCGCCAGCCATTAAAAGGACACCGCGTGGTAACGAAGGTACTTCAACGGCAACTTTACCACTTACGAAAATGTATGTTGCAAATGTAATAGCAGATAATAAGCCTAAAATGATTCCAGTCGTATCGAAATCACCAGCTGATGTTTCTAATAACCCACTTGATAAAAATGTACCTGCAAGTAAGAAGATTACTGAAATAACTTTTTCTCTTGAAGGTAATGTTTTCGTTGTAATTGCTTCAATGATAATTCCAACCCAAACGAATTGGAATAAAAGTATAATTGCAATAGAAGCTGGTACAGTTTTTAAAGAAGCGTAATAAAAAATTCCAGTAAAACTTGCAGACGTACCTGCGACGAATAAAATTAACATTTGTTTTAGTGGAACACGATGTCTAGAAAATAGAAGTGTAATAGCAAGTAAAATAATCCAACCGAACAAATACTGGCTACCAATTACCTCTCCAAGTGAAAATCCTTCTGCATATGCAAGTTTAACAAAAATAGCTAAAACCCCATAACTACACGCTCCTAATAAAACTAAAAGAGAATAACGAAGCATGAAAAATTCCTCCCATCTATATGAAATTGTTCCGTAACGGACATATATAACTAGAGGGAAGTATACAAAATTAAAAATGAAGGGTCAAATGAAAGAAAAGTGCGAAATTTTATAGAATAATAATAAAAGTATGATATTTATGCATAATCTTGAAATTAATAATAATTAAAGTATTGTAAAATCAGCTTTACGTTGTATAAAGACAGCATTTGAAAAAAAATTTTTAGGCTTAATATGTGTGAAGTTAATTGTAATGTGCTAATGATTTGAGAAACTGTGGAACCTTTGTTATGTTAGTAACAATTAGAAAGAGTTTCATAATTCAATTGAGATTTTTCTATATAATAGAAGGAAATGAAAACGTTTTATTAGAAACTGTGTGAAAGGGTAGTTTTTCTTATTGTCACGTTGGAAAAGTGAATTCATGAAATGTCCATAGTATTTTCAATTGTTTTTGCTACAATATGGAGGAGGAGAGGAGTGGAATAATGCAAGATATTAGTATTTTTTTAGCGTTTGGAGCTGGGTTCTTATCATTTATATCCCCATGTTGCTTACCGCTTTATCCGGCATTTTTATCATACATAACAGGTATGTCGGTTTCTGAATTGAAAGAAGAAAATGCAATGCTTCGCAAAAGAAGTATGATACATACAGCGTTTTTCTTACTTGGATTTTCGATTATATTTATCGCAATTGGATTTGGTACAAGTTTTATCGGAGGAATTTTTACGGATTATAAAGATTTAATTAGACAGCTAGGTGGTATATTTATCATCGTGTTCGGTCTTATTATCGTCGGTGTATTTAAGCCGAAGTTTTTAATGCAAGATCGTAAATTTACTTTTAAAAACCGTCCGAGTGGTTATTTTGGTTCAGTTCTAATTGGATTAGCATTTGCCGCTGGATGGACACCTTGTACGGGGCCTATATTAGTGTCTGTAATTGGATTAGCTGCAACAAATCCAGAATCGGCAATGATTTATATGATTGCTTACATACTTGGATTTGCGATTCCTTTTTTCGTACTTTCATTCTTTATTACGAAAATGTCTTGGATTAAAAGAAATAGTATGGCGTTCATGAAAGTCGGAGGATACATAATGATCGTTATGGGGATCTTCCTATACTTTAATTGGATGACGAAAATTATCGTATATTTCTCAAGTTTATTTGGTGGATTTACCGGTTTTTAGTATTATTCTGTGAAAATGTTGGAAATACTAACGGAAAAGCATATAATGAAATTATATTTTGCATATAGCCACAAAAAAGGATGAGAAAATATGAACATAGTTTTGTTATCAAGTATCGTTGCTGTTTGTATGGCTGTCGGTGCGATGTTTATTCGTTTAAAAGCAGCTAAGAAACCCGCAACATTGAAAAAAATTATACTTCCACCATTTTTTATGAGCACGGGAGCATTGATGTATGTTTTTCCTGAATTCCGATTAACTCCAGCAGAAATGTTAGAAGCAATTGGTGTTGGTTTGATTTTCTCTATTTTTCTTATTAAAACATCTAAATTTGAAATTAGAGGACAAGAGATTTACTTGAAGCGTTCAAAAGCATTTGTTTTTATATTAATTGGATTACTGGTAGTGCGGATTGTATTTAAAACATACTTAAGTCAATCTCTTGATTTAGGACAACTTAGCGGCATGTTCTTCTTACTTGCGTTTGCGATGATTGTATCCTGGAGAATTGCGATGTACCGTTCCTTTACGAAATTACAGAAGGAAATGGAAAAAGAAGATGGTTTTTATAATGAAAAAGATATGAAGCTAACTTAAAAACTGTATATGTATAAAATAAAAAGACAGCGTCAAAGACGCTGTCTTTTTATTGGTATTGTTAACATCTTCTGTCCCAACCACGACGTATAAAACGTTTACCATTGATGTTAACTTGTTGAAAATAGGGAAAAAAATGAAGATTATTTTGCAAGTAAAGTTTTATAATTCGAATAATCAATCTCTTTTTCTTGCAATTTTTTAACTAAAAATTTATGATCACGCTTTGGTGTGGCAATAATATATCCTTTAATAATTAAATCTTGTGTGATTTGGGAGGCATTTTCTTGTAAGGCAAGCTCTCCAATTTTGCCAGCAATTTTTGATTTAGCAACATCGCGAAATAGTTCTGGAACAGGACTTACGAGCTCTTCTAACAATTGTTTTTGCTCGTCAGCCCATAAATGTTTCGTTTTATTTATGTAGTGTGCTTCCCAATCTAAAATAGACATACCGTCTTCTTTTGGTAATCGTTTTAAAAATTTTCTGAACATAAAGTATCCACCGATAGACATAAGCCCTAGTAAAATGACAGTCCATAATACAATGAACCAACTGAACCATCCTTCGAGCAAGCGTACCCCCCCCTTAATGATTGTGGTTTTCTTTTATTCATATTATAAACAGTGAGATTCATAGAAAGCAAGAACGCTTGGTCAAAATGACCAAGCGTTGTGATTTAAACGAAGTATAGTTGTTCAACGCGTAAAATATCATTGTCATCTTCTACGTATTCAATGATAAGTGTGCCAACTTTACGATCTTTATCTTCGGTTGTGAAAATAGAGTAAGAAGTAAAACGTGTTGTTGATAGGCCGCTTATATGTGTAGGTAAAGAAATGTAGTTGTTATCGCGGAAGAATTCCATCAGTTCGATATCTTCAAATTCTTTTCGGTCAACTTGTTTATTTGTATAGCGGCGTTGAAGTTGTTTTAAAGATTCATTCCAAGAAATTGCTTTTGTGTCGTATACCATTGTTCTATCTCCTTACTGTATGTAATCATTAAGAACATACGTTCCAGATTAGTATACTCTTTTTATTAGAAAAGGGAAAGCAAAAAATAATGTAAGCTTGGATTTCCAAGCTTACATTATTGATGCGTCCGTCATAATCTCTATTTTTATTATAAGTTAGATAAGAATAAGAAACAAGATGATATATATTTTGTTGATTGTTTTCAAAATTCTGTATATTATCAATGTATTATAGGAAAAGGGAATGAGAGGGATGGCATACGTAATTTCACTTCAAGGACCTATGGCAAGTGGAAAAACAACATTGGCCAAAAGGTTAGAGCGATGTGGGCTTTCAGTTATATATGAAAATCCTTATCCAATTGTAGAAAAGCGGAAAGAATTAAATTTGGATATTTACACAAAAGATGGGTTTATTACAAATCAAAAAATGTTTATTGAAGCAAAAATAAAAGAGTTTCAAAATGTGAAAAGTTCAGTCATAATTTTTGATCGCGGACCAGAAGATATTGAATTTTATACACTTTTTTATCCGAAGATGATAGGGAAAGAGTGGGATATAGAAACAGAATTAAAAGATGAATTGTATAAATTAAGAGAATGTCGTTCAGATGCAATTTTTTATTTAGATGTTTCGAAAGAGAATTTGTATGATAGAAAAAATAATGATAGGGCAAGAAATCGAAGTACATTTGATGAACAATTTAAATTAGTAGAAATCGAAAAGGAATGGTATAAACAATTTCCTATAACTTATGTGAACACTAATGTACTAGCAGTGAACGAATTAGAGGCATATTTTATAGAGTGGCTAAAGGAGAAAGGACTATGAAAAAAATATTATTATTCGTATACCCAACATTTGCGGAGTTTGAAATTACGGTAGCAACGGCATTGCTGAAAAATAAATATGAGATTATTACAGCGGGTGTAACGAAAGAAATGGTTATAAGTGAAACGGGCTTGCAAGTACAACCGCACATAGAATTAAATGAAGTGCGTGTGGAAGAGTATGAGGGGATTCTTATTCCAGGTGGAGATGAAATACATATGAAAGAGGCAGAACTGCTTTTTTCAGTTATTCGTCAATTCTCTGAACAAGACAAATTAGTGGCAGCGATTTGTGCTGGACCGTATGCGTTAGCAAGAGCAGGTTTATTTAAAGAAATTTCTTATACAGCGACCATAGATTATCAAAACTTAGATTGTTTTCCAGTAGAAAATTTTGTGTATGAAGAAGTTGTACAGCACGCAAATATTATTACAGCACAAGGACATGCATTTGTACCATTTGGAATAGCGATTGCCTATTATTTTGGGGTAGCGAATGAACATAATATAAATTTTTATAGTGGCAAGGGCAATATGATGATGGAGAATCTGTTACCAGAAAACGTGTAAAAGCTAGCAAATGCTAGCTTTTTTTACATTGATAAATCACTAACGTTTTCGGATCGCTCCATATACCGTCATGAATTGTTAATTCATTTTCTATTTCTTCTTTTAGCCATTCCTTCATTTCGGTGTGAAGGGACATATTATCAGGTATATTCAGCGACGGAAACATGCTAGATATATAGTTAACGATTGGAGTGGAATGATGAAAAACAAGTGCATTATGAATAATTGTTTCTTCAACAGTTGAAAAAACAGAGTGTAATAGATCTTTACCATTTTCTAAACAAAATGGAGCGACTGCTGGTGATGTTTTCGGTAAATCAAATGCGTCTAGCATGTTGTTGCACATTTCAACTATACGAGGCAATGAAACTTTAGAATTTGTTGTAGCTAAAAGGGCGCCGCCGGGACGAATTACTTTATGGAATCCTTGGATTGTTCTTTCGACATCTTTCATATGGTATAACATATGTCTTGCGATTACCCAGTCATAACAATTAGCCTCGAAAGGAAGTTTACTAGCGTCACCGAGTTTCCATTCAATCGTATTATTCGTTATAGCGGCTTCAGAAATCATGGTTTTCGATTGATCAAAGCCGGTTAACTGGACTTTATGACCATTGTTTTGCAAAAGGGAAAGGAATTTTCCATTAGCGCACCTGACCTCTAATATTTTTTCTTCCCCTTGGAGTTGTAAATGTTCAATGACGACTTCATCTACATTCACTCGTTTCTCTTCGAAATATGTATGCGTATCGATACGTGTTTGTAAATGGTTACTAACGTTGTATTGGCGTTTTACATCATTCATTTTTTCACATTCCACCTTTATGCAAAATTGCTGAATCGCATGTGTTAATACGTCTGTTTTATTTAAACTTTCGTAATGGAGTGCCGATTCAAACCTTGCAAGTAATTTTTCTTCAATTCGAAAATGAATATCCTTTCGCTTCGCCACTGAAATCTCACCCCTTTGCATCTGTTAGTGAGACTATAGCACGTCTGAAAAAAATCTGTAAATAAATTGTGTACACAAGTACAAGTATGAGAGGGATAAAAAATTGCTTGAATAATATTTTAAACTATTGACGATTTAACCGTTTTCATATATTCTTAAATTAAGTAATATTCAAATAATTCAAAAGAAATGAGAGAGTCACATGCTTCTTCAAGGAACACATCGAATTGGTCGTATGGCCATGCTGTTGGCACTTGCGGATGAGAATGAAAGTCCCGTATTATCTATTCCAAAAGGTTGGAAATATTGTACTGGGAAAGTTGGTTCTATGAATTCGCAAAAAGTAGTAGCAGCAATGGAAACAGCGGCTAAGAGCAACCGAGTTATTGAAACAGATGTTTACAGAGAAACACATGCACTTTATCATGCAATTATGGAAGCTTTGTACGGAGTGACGAGAGGTCAAATTCAGTTAGCAGACGTTCTTCGTACAGTAGGACTTCGCTTTGCGATTGTGCGCGGTACACCATACGACGGAAAAAAAGAAGGCGAATGGGTTGCTGTTGCACTTTATGGAACGATTGGTGCACCTGTAAAAGGATCTGAGCATGAGGCGATTGGTTTAGGAATTAATCACATATGATTTGCCCATAGTCTATTAGTTAGAAGGGGGCCTTATTTTTTAGGACAGAAGTCTGTCTTAAAAAGATAAGGTCCCCTTTTGCCTTTATAAGGAGGAAAAAGAATGATTACGTTAACAGGACATACATTGACAGTTGAAGAAATGAAGAGGTTGTTACTTGAAGGTGAAGGTGTAACAGCTTGTCCAAATAGTATGCAAAAGGTAGCGGAGTGCCGCGAAGTAGTTGAGAAAATCGTAGAGGACGGAAAAGTCGTTTATGGTATTACAACTGGATTTGGAAAGTTTAGTGATGTACTTATTCAAAAAGATGATGTAAAGGCACTTCAGCATAATTTAATTCAGTCACATGCGTGCGGAATAGGCGATCCATTCCCGGAAGAAGTATCACGCGGTATGTTGATTTTACGAGCTAATACGATGTTAAAAGGAGTATCGGGTGTTAGACCACTTGTTGTAAATATGCTTCTTGAGTTTGTAAATCGTAAAATTCATCCGGTCGTTCCGCAACAAGGATCACTAGGAGCGAGCGGTGATTTAGCACCTTTATCTCATCTTGCTCTCGTTTTATTAGGTGAAGGTGAAGTGTTCTACAAAGGAAAACGAGTTCATGCGATGGTTGCTCTTACAGAAGAAGGACTTGAACCTATTGAACTTGAAGCAAAAGAAGGTCTTGCGTTAATCAATGGTACGCAGGCGATGACAGCGCAAGGGGTTCTTTCTTATATAGAAGCTGAAGCAAGTGCTTATCAATCAGAATTAATTGCATCGATGACAATGGAAGGATTACGCGGCATTATTGATGCATTCGATGAAAATGTTCATAAAGCGCGTGGTTATAAAGAGCAAGTGGAAGTGGCAAGCAGAATTCGTGATATTCTTCATGATAGTAAACTTGTGACAAAACAAGGAGAACTTCGTGTACAAGATGCATATTCACTTCGTTGTATCCCGCAAGTTCACGGTGCTTCTTGGCAAGTTTTAAATTATGTGAAAGAAAAATTAGAAATTGAAATGAATGCAGCAACAGATAATCCACTTATTTTTGATGGCGGGGAAAAAGTAATTTCTGGTGGTAATTTCCACGGACAACCAATTGCATTTGCAATGGATTTCTTAAAAGTAGGGATGGCGGAGCTTGCAAATATTTCAGAGCGCCGTATTGAACGCCTAGTAAATCCGCAATTAAATGACTTACCACCATTTTTAAGTCCAGAACCAGGACTTCAATCAGGTGCCATGATTATGCAATATGCAGCGGCTTCACTCGTTTCAGAAAATAAAACATTAGCTCATCCAGCGAGTGTAGATTCAATTCCGTCGTCAGCTAACCAAGAAGATCACGTAAGTATGGGAACAATCGCTTCACGTCATGCGCATCAAATTATTCAAAATGCAAGACGCGTTCTTGCAATTGAGATGATCTGTGCGATGCAAGCAGCAGAATATCGCGGGATTGAAAACATGAGTACAGTTACAAAAACGTTCTATCATCAAGGTCGTCAGCAAGTGCCTTCTATTACAAATGACCGTATATTCTCAACGGATATCGAAAATATCGCGCATTGGTTAAAAACGAACTATTCAATAAAGGAAAGATTGGATGTAAATGCAGCACTATAAAATGAGAAAAGGGAGAGATTGAAATGGAAAAAGTACAACAAACAATTCGTGCGGCAAGAGGTACTGAGTTACAAACGAAAGGATGGGTTCAAGAAGCTGCACTTCGAATGTTAATGAACAATTTAGATCCTGAAGTAGCTGAAAAACCAGAAGAATTAGTTGTATACGGCGGAATTGGCCGTGCAGCTCGTAACTGGGAAAGCTACCATGCAATTGTTGATTCATTAAAAACGTTAGAAAGCGACGAAACGTTACTTGTTCAATCAGGAAAACCAGTTGCAATTTTTAAATCACATGAAGACGCGCCTCGCGTTCTTTTAGCGAACTCAAACTTAGTACCAAAATGGGCGAACTGGGATCACTTCCGTGAACTAGAGAAAAAAGGTCTTATGATGTACGGACAAATGACAGCAGGTAGCTGGATTTACATTGGAACACAAGGGATTTTACAAGGAACATATGAAACATTTGGTGAAGCGGCACGTCAACATTTCGATGGTTCATTAAAAGGTACTGTAACGATTACTGCTGGTTTAGGTGGCATGGGTGGCGCACAACCTCTTGCTGTAACGATGAACGGCGGTGTTGTAATTGCTATTGATGTAGATAAGCGTAGTATCGACCGTCGTATTGAAAAGAGATATTGTGATCTGTATACAGAGTCTTTAGAAGAAGCGTTAACTATTGCGAACGAGTATAAAGAGAAGAAAGAGCCAATTTCAATTGGACTGTTAGGAAATGCGGCAGAGATTTTACCAGAGCTAGTGAAGCGTAATATTACGCCAGATTTAGTTACGGATCAAACATCTGCTCATGATCCATTAAATGGTTATATTCCAGTAGGTTACACAGTAGAAGAAGCAGAGAAACTTCGTGAAGAAGATCCAGAACGTTACGTACAATTATCAAAAGAAAGTATGAAAAAACATGTAGAAGCAATGCTTGCAATGCAAGAAAAAGGTGCGATTACATTTGATTACGGAAATAACATTCGCCAAGTTGCTTTCGATGAAGGATTAAAAAATGCTTTCGATTTCCCAGGATTCGTTCCAGCATTTATCCGTCCATTATTCTGTGAAGGAAAAGGACCATTCCGCTGGGTAGCACTTTCTGGTGATCCAGAAGATATTTATAAAACAGACGAAGTTATTTTACGCGAGTTCGCGGATAATGAGCATTTATGTAATTGGATTCGTATGGCACGTCAGCAAGTTGAGTTCCAAGGTCTTCCATCACGTATTTGTTGGCTTGGTTATGGTGAGCGTGCAAAATTTGGCCGCATTATTAATGAAATGGTGGCTAATGGTGAATTATCAGCACCGATCGTTATCGGCCGTGACCATTTAGATTGCGGATCAGTAGCATCTCCAAACCGTGAAACAGAATCTATGAAAGACGGTAGTGATGCAGTAGCAGACTGGCCAATTTTAAATGCATTAATTAACAGTGTAAACGGTGCAAGCTGGGTATCTGTTCACCACGGTGGTGGCGTTGGTATGGGTTATTCACTTCATGCTGGAATGGTTATCGTTGCAGATGGAACAGAAGCAGCGGCAAAACGTATTGAACGCGTATTAACTTCTGACCCTGGTATGGGTGTTGTTCGTCACGTTGATGCTGGCTATGACTTAGCGGTTCAAACTGCGAAAGAAAAAGGCGTTAACATTCCAATGATGAAATAAGGAGGAAGAAACATGCTGGACACTTTACTAATAAATATCGGTCAATTACTAACAATGGATCAAGAAGATGGCTTGTTAAGACAGGAAGCGATGAACACGCTTCCTGTTATTGAAAACGGTGCTGTTGGAATCGAAAACGGCGTAATTACTTTCGTTGGAACAGCGGAAGAAGCAAAAGGATTACAAGCGAAAGAGGTTATTGATTGCGGCGGGAAAATGGTTTCTCCTGGTCTTGTAGATCCGCATACTCATCTTGTATTTGGTGGATCTCGTGAAAATGAAATCGCGCTGAAATTACAAGGAGTTCCGTACCTAGAAATTTTAGAACAAGGCGGAGGTATTCTTTCAACTGTAAATGCAACGAAACAAGCATCGAAAGAAGAACTTGTTCAAAAAGCAAAATTTCATTTAGACCGTATGCTATCTTTCGGTGTAACAACCGTAGAAGCGAAGAGTGGTTACGGATTAGATGATGAGACGGAATGGAAACAATTAGAGGTAACTGCACAATTACAAAAAGAGCATTCAATTGATTTAGTTTCAACATTTTTAGGTGCTCATGCAGTTCCGAAAGAGTATAAAGGAAGATCGAAAGAATTTTTACAATGGATGCTAGATCTATTACCAGAGATGAAAGAGAAGCAATTAGCTGAGTTCGTTGATATTTTCTGTGAAACAGGTGTGTTTTCTGTAGAAGAATCAAAAGAATTTTTATTAAAAGCGAAAGAGCTGGGCTTTGATGTGAAAATTCATGCAGATGAAATCGACCCTCTTGGTGGTGCGGAAGCAGCGGCTGAAATCGGTGCAGCGTCAGCGGACCATTTAGTTGGCGCTTCGGATAAAGGAATTGAAATGCTTGCGAATTCTAATACAGTAGCGACTTTATTACCAGGAACAACTTTCTATTTAAATAAAGAAAGTTTCGCACGCGGCCGCAAAATGATCGATGAAGGTGTTGCTGTTGCTTTAGCTACAGACTTTAACCCAGGAAGCTGTCCAACTGAAAACATTCAGCTTATTATGAGTATTGCAATGCTGAAACTAAAAATGACACCAGAAGAAGTTTGGAATGCGGTAACAGTTAACTCATCTTATGCCATTAATCGAGGCGATGTAGCTGGGAAAATTAGAGTTGGTCGTAAGGCGGATTTAGTTTTATGGGATGCTTATAATTATGCTTACGTACCGTACCATTACGGTGTAAGTCATGTGAATACAGTATGGAAGAATGGTAATATCGCATATACAAGAGGTGAACAATCGTGGAGTACGGCCACTATTTAAAGAAAAATGCAAAGTTTATCGATCGTGAAGTAACGAAATGGAGCGAAATGATTAAAGATTGGGAGGAAGGCGTAGAAATATTCGGTGCTGCCTTAATTGGAGCGCCCCTTTCTAAACCATCTATTAGTCATTCGGGGGCATGTTTTGCGCCAAAAACAATTCGTGCGATGTTAGATGCATATAGCACGTACGCAATTACAGAAGAACACGATATGAAAGAAAGTGTTCTTCATGATTGCGGCGATATTGCGATGCATGTGACAGATATAAAAGAGAGTCATAACCGAATTGCGAAAACAGTTGGCCACTTGACGAAAGTAAATCCGAAAATGATACCAATCGTTCTTGGTGGTGACCACTCGATTAGTTTTCCGAGTATAACTGGTTTTGCAAATAGTAAAGGGAAGGTCGGTATTATTCAGTTTGATGCCCATCATGATTTACGTAATTTAGATGATGGTGGTCCATCAAATGGTACACCGTTCCGTAGTTTGCTAGAAAATGATGTGATTACAGGAAAACAACTCGTTCAAATTGGGATTCGTAATTTTTCAAATGCACGAGCGTACCATGAATATGCAAAAGAGCATGGCGTGACAGTGTATACAATGAAAGATGTAAGAGAGCGAGAAATAAAAGATCTTATTTCAGAAAGTATTGAAATATTAAGAAAACAAGGTGTGACTTCTATTTATATTTCTCTTGATATGGACGTATTAGACCAAGCGTTTGCGCCAGGCTGTCCAGCAATTGGCCCTGGTGGAATGGATAGTACAACTTTACTTGATGCAATTGAATTCCTTGGTAAAGAGCCACTCGTTCAAGGGATGGATATAGTAGAAATTGATCCAACTCTTGATTTTAGGGATATGACGAGTAGAGTAGCTGCGCAAGTGATTATGAGTTTTCTTTTAGCGAGAGAAACAGTTCGTAAGCAGGTTAGTATATAGACGTAAAATTAAAAGTGAATGTTTTCCTATACCTTATAAAAAACACATTACTACTCATATGTAGTAATGTGTTTTTATGTTAAATGAGAATGTGAAATTAGAATAGATATGTGTGTGGAAAATGTAACAAAATGCGGGTTTTTTAGTGTTTCTGTACAGATTGAATTTTTATGCGTAAATAAATTGACATAGAAAATATTTTTGTGATATTATAAAAATTTTGCTAAAAAAATAAATGTGTGTTAAGATTGAGAAGGTTACCATATATGGAGGTGGATTATTTGTTTCAAATTGGCGATAACATCGTTTATCCAATGCACGGAGCAGGTATAATTAAAGCCATAGAAGAAAAGGAAATCACAGGAGAAAAACAACAGTATTATGTTATAAAAATGTCGGCTAGTAATATGGAAGTGATGATTCCTATTGGGAAAGTATTGACTTCAAATATACGACCAGTCACAGATATAAAGGCATTAACAAACATAATAGATATTTTTCAACATGGAGAATCAGACAGATTACTGACGTGGAAACAAAGGTATAAATTGAATACAGATAAAATAAAAACGGGTAAAATACAAGAAGGTGCTGAAGTTGTACGTGATTTATTACGTATGCAGAAAGAAAAAGCACTTAATGCAAGCGAAAAGAAAATGTTAGATAATGCACATGAATTTTTGATTAGTGAACTGGGATTAATTGAAGGTATCACAGAAAATCAAATAAAAAGCTTTTGTTAAGATTCATTGTAGATAATGTATTACATCCCAAAAAAGATCTTGAATTTTTTGGGAATATAATTATAGAACATCAATCATTTCAAAAACATTCAACTCTTTCAAACCACTTTTAAAGCATTAACCTCGTTTGTTATGACTACAATTTAATCCATTTTTATTTTTTAATTTCTTTTACGAATGTTCGAAGTTTAATTCAATACTTCGATAAAATAGTTACTTGATTTTTGCAATCCTGATTCACACTGGCACGGACAAGGAGCCGTAAGGATGAAAGAGAGGTAGGGCTTTCATTGTTTTAGGTATATAAGTTTTTATTTTTAGAAGAATACTGAGCCACTCTCATTTCTATTGTTACGGGATTTTTTTTCATATGTGAGGAGATAATAATTGTTTATTTTCTTTATGTAAAAGAGATAAACGAATTGTTAGCCTTATATGGTCAACTAAAAGAGGTTTCCTAATTAGGAAACCTCTTTAATTTTTGTTTTTATTATTCTATTTGTTTAATATTCGAATCTTTAATGTTAAAGACGTATAAATTGACGTTACTATTTAAAAGTAAGTATGATGCGATTATAGTAATTTTTTATAAGGGGGAAGAAAAATGACAAGTTCAAACAATAAAGCAGCAAATATTTATGCAGGAACAAATATAAATAATTGGGGATCTTTTGAAAACATTGATGCAACAAAGGTGTTTGATCCGATTCAAATTGGATCTTGGTCTCTTCGTAATCGCATAGCGATGGCACCGATGACGAGATGTTTTGCAAATAATGAGACTGGGGTAGTTGGTACTGATGTAGTAGAGTATTACCAAAAACGTGCTGCGGATGGGATTGGATTAATTATTACAGAAGGAATTGTCATTAGCCCGAGAGCAAAAGGGAATCCGGGAGTACCAGGTATTTATACACAAGCGCAAATTGATTCTTGGAAACCTGTTACAGAGGCAGTACATAAAGAAGGCGGAACGATTATTGCTCAAATATGGCATGTTGGACGTATGAGTCATCACGAAATAATTGGTGGTCAAATGCCGCAAGCGCCGTCTGCTATTGCTGCGGAGGGTAATGTTCCGCGTTTTCGTAAACCGTTTGATACACCAGAAGCAATGACAATAGAAGAAATAAAAGAAGTTATCGGTCAATATGCACAAGCTGCAAAGAACGCAATCGAAGCTGGATTTGATGGAGTAGAAATTCACGGTGCACACGGATATTTAATTGATCAATTTACTTATGAGTTTGCGAATAAGCGCACAGATAAATATGGCGGGGACTTAAAGCAAAGGTTAACATTTATGAAAGAAGTAACCGAGGCTGTAATAGAGGCAGTTGGAGCTAATAAAACACTTCTTCGCTTCTCTGCATTTAAAGGTGATAATCCTGCTTATATGTGGAAAAATCCAGAACTTGCGATTGAAACTTTTGTAAATATGTTCAAAGAAGTTGGATTAGCGATGATTCACCCTTCAACGATGAATTATACGCAAGTTATTGCTGACGGAAAGAATTTTCATCAATTAGTAAGAAAATATTGGGATGGTACTATTGTTGGGGTGGGCAATTTGAATCCGAAAGAGGCAGAAGAAGCATTGCAAGAAGGAACAATTGATGTAGCGGCGTTCGGAAGACCATTAATCGCTAACCCAGATTTTGTTCATCGAATTAAAAATGCTGAAAGTTTAGTTGAATATGACGCGAAAGAGCATCTTGCTACATTAGTGTGAATAAGGATAAAAAGAGAACACATCGAGTGTTCTCTTTTTATTATGGAATTTCATATATAGGGGGAAGCGGAATGAGTGAAGCGCTACTCGTTATTATTAGTATATTGCTCTTTTTGATGCTACTTTTAATTTTCTTTTTTATCATTACATTTTTTATTAAAAAACGGACGCATCATTCTATATTAAAACTGCATCCATACTTAGGTAGAATGCGCTATTTACTCGAAAAAATAGGTCCAGAATTTAGGCAATATTGGTTTGATCATGATACTGACGGAAAGCCTTTTTCGCGCTATGATTTTCAAAGTGTTATGTTTCTAGCAAAATACCGTTCTGAAATACTTGGTTTTGGATCAAAACGGGATTTTGAGGAATCTGGCTATTATATTGCTAATACATTATTCCCCACATTAACAGATGAATTAAGTGTGAATCTCACGCAAGAACGTGAGGGGAAAAAGTATATGATTCATAAAGAAGGATTATTTTCAAGAAGAGAAAAATTGACAGCGGATACAACAAACCTTTGGTTGTATGAAGAAGATGATGCAATTATAGTCGGCGAAAATCGTAAATATCCATGGAAACTGTATGGGATGTTTGGAGCGTCAGCTACATCTTACGGTGCGATTGGAGAAAATTATATTTTATCAGCTGGGTTTGGTGCAAAAATGGCAGGTGGTTCGTGGATTAATACTGGGGAAGGGGGCGTAATTCCAGAACATTTACATACGGGTGCGAATATCGTTGCGCAAATTGGTCCTGGATTATTCGGATACCGTGACGAGGACGGGAATTTTTCGATGAAGGAATTTTTGGAGAAGGCGAAAGAAAGTAATATTAAAGCGTTTGAATTGAAATTTGGGCAAGGAGCAAAAATACGTGGTGGTCATTTAGAAGGGCAGAAGGTAAATGAGAAAATCGCTTCCGTTCGGAAAGTACGAGAAGGTGAAACGATTAATTCGCCAAATCGATTTTCATTTATTAATAGTGCGGCAGAGGCTTTATATTTTATTCAAGATTTGCAAGAAAACGGTGGTAAACCAGTGGGCATGAAAATTGTAATTGGTCAACAGAAGCCTTTGGAAGATTTATTAAAAGCAATGAAAGAATTAAACATCTATCCAGATTTTATTACAATCGACGGTTCAGAAGGTGGATCAGGTGCAACATATAAATCGATGGCAGATAGTATGGGGCTGCCGCTTATACCGGCATTACTTACATTTATTGATACGGCGAATCATTACGGTGTTCGGGATAAATTAAAGGTGTTTGCTTCAGGGAAATTAATCACACCAGATAAAGTAGCGATTGCTTTGGCTATCGGTGCAGATGCCGTAAATTCAGCACGCGGCTTCATGATGGCAAGTGGCTGTATTATGGCGCTTCAATGTAATTCAGGGCAATGCCCATCGGGTGTTGCAACTACGGATCCACACTACCAAAAAGCGTTAGATCCATATGAGAAGAAATGGCGAGTAATGAACTACATTATTAGCATGAGATATAGTTTGTTTTCATTAGCGGCAGCGGCGGGGGTAAAGAGCCCGCGCCATTTAACGAGAGAGCATATTGTGTTTAAAGATGAGATGGGGAGAGTAGTTCCACTTTCGGAATTGTTTCCTTCCGTAATTGGGAAGTAAATATGTAGCTGAACAAAAAATATGAGTACAAAGTCATACATTTGTATGGCTTTTTTGGTTATGGGAAAAGTAGAAGTTTATTACATGAATGTTCCCGCTTGTCTGTTGCTCTTTTTCAAACAAATTATTTGATGGAGATGAGTTATCAGAATATTGTTTTTGATGAAAAAATGAAACGATATACGCATTGACAATAAAAACTAATTAGACTATAATAAATCTCGGATTCAAGATATTTTTGAAGGATAGTCAAAAACATAAAATCAATATTTTAAATATAATCATAAGAACTGTAGTTTTTTTGTGAATTACCTCGAATTCGAGATAATTTCTGAGCGAGATGAAATGTGTTAGTTTTTTTGAAAGGCATCTCAAAATTGAGATAAAATAGCATTGCGGATTGAACTTTATCATATGGACAAAATGAATAATGAATTTTAGCAAATAAACGTTTTTTGTAATGAAATAAAAAAGGGCGTGGAGAAGACGATGGGTGAGGAATTAAAATTACCAGAGCGATATAATCAGCATAGAAAACAGATTGAACAAGGGTTATTACCAATTTAAGTAAGAGAATTATACTAATTATATAAGGGATTGAAAGGGGAGAAAAATGATGAAACATGTTTTTCAAAAAGGAAAAGATGAGTCAAAACCAACACTATTATTGCTTCATGGTACGGGAGGAAATGAATTAGATTTATTACCGCTTGCAGAAAGAATTGATCGGGAAGCTTCTGTCTTAAGTGTTCGTGGAAATGTATTAGAAAATGGGATGCCCCGTTTCTTCCGCCGATTAGCAGAAGGTATTTTTGATGAAGAGGATCTTGTTTTCCGTACGAAGGAATTAAATGAATTTTTAAATGAAGCAGCAAAAACATATGAATTTGATAGAGATAATATCGTAGTTGTTGGGTATTCAAATGGAGCAAATATTGCAGCGAGTTTATTATTCCATTATGAAAATGCATTAAAAGGTGCCATTCTTCATCATCCAATGGTCCCAAGAAGAGGGATAGAACTTCCTAATTTAGTAGAGAAAGCAGTGTTTATTGCTGCTGGAACAAATGATCCAATTTGTTCACCTTCTGAGTCAGAGGAATTGAAGATGCTATTAGAAAATGCAAATGCTAATGTAACAATGCATTGGGAAAATAGAGGACATCAATTAACGATGAATGAAGTAGAGAAGGCAACAGAATGGTATGAAAAAATGTTTTCACATGCATAAATAGTAGACTAAATCGAGTGTAAAATCATAAAGATTTTATACTCGATTTTTTTGTTGCAATTTAAGGGGTTAAAAGAGAATAGGAAAGTTATGTTAAAATAAAAGTAAAGGGGTTCCTGTATTGTTAATGAGCAGGAGTGTCGATTATTCTAATAATGGGGGAAACTATTAGATGGCAAACTACGAAAATGAAGAAATGCTAACGGGAGGCAATGTCTCAAACGTATATCGTTCAGAAGATACAGTTCGACGAGAATTAAAGCAAGGCAGTACCAAAATTCATAAGCTATTAAATCATTTAGAAAATAAAGGTTTTAGTTATGCACCAAAGTTTTTAGGTATTGATGATAAAGATAGAGAAATATTATCATTTATTGAAGGGAAAGCTGGTAATTATCCTTTAAAAGAGTACATGTGGTCTAATGATGTTTTAAAAGAAATAGCGAAGATGCTCCGTCTTTATCATGATGCTGTGAGTGATTTTCCTTTATCAGATGATTGGAAACTAATGGATAATACTCCAAATAAAATAGAGGTTGTATGCCACAATGATTTTGCAATATATAACATTATTTTTAATAACGAAAAACCAGTAGGTATTATTGATTTTGATGTTGCTGGTCCTGGACCAAGACTTTGGGACATAGCCTATACTCTTTACACTTGTGTCCCATTAAGTAGAGTTTATTATACGGAAACAGGTAAGGCAGTTTATTATAATTCATTACAGCATGCGGGACGTATAAAGCAAAGGATTAAATTGTTTTTTGAGTCCTATAAAGGTGAGGGGATGGACGAGGATTATTTGGAGATGGTACTTCTACGATTAGAAGGATTATGTAAATACATGAAAAGAAAAGCAAAAGAAGGCGATATGAACTTCCAAAAGATGATAGATGAAGGACACCTTGAACATTACGAAAAGGATATTAAATTTATTCGTGAACATGGAAGAGAATGGATGTAATGAAATGCGTTTTATACGCTAAAAAGCTCAGAGTCATATAGGGACTTTGAGCTTTTTAGCGTATTAGTGTAGATGTTTTCCACAATAACTGAACTACTTATAACAGATATCTTTTACTATATTCATGTAGCATAGTTAAGAGTTTGTTACAGGCTGAGCTGTAGCAACTGGTAATTGGATATCGACAGTTGTTCCTATGTTTAATTCACTTGAAATGAATAATTTCCCGTGATGCTCTTGAATGATTTTATAGCACATCATTAAGCCAAGGCCAGTTCCTTTTTCTTTCAAGCTATAAAAAGGTTCGCCAAGACGAGCCATGCGCTCTTCAGGAATCCCACAACCTTCATCGATAATGCGTATTGAAACAAAATCATTTTCTAACGAAGTTGTTTGAATGAATATGTTACCACCATCAGGCATCGCCTCGATCGCATTTTTTAATATGTTAATAAAAACTTGTTTTAATTGATTACTGTCACATTGAATGTCAGAAATATAATCGAAATGGTCCATGATGATATGAACGCTGTGCATAATTGCTGTTGGTAAAATAAAAGTTACAACTTCTTCAATTAATGTTTGTACGTTGCATGTATGAATAGATAACACTTGTGGTTTAGACATCGCCATAAATTGGCTTGTTATAGATTCCATTTGTGAAATCTCACTCAGCATAACGTCCACATACCATTTATTTTCCTCATTTATTTCTGGATGTAATAATGTTAAAAATCCTTTTAATGAAGTGAGTGGGTTTCTAATTTCATGTGCAATTCCAGCTGTCAGTTGTCCTACTACTGCAAGCTTTTCGGATTTTCGTAATAACTTTTCAGTTTCTTTTAGTTCGGTAACGTCTCTTCCCATTACTATAAGACCTTTGCGTGAGCCATCAGGGTGGAAGAGTGGGACTTTTGAAATACTTAAAACTAGGTCGAAATCATCTCTATGTATAATAAATTCCTCTCCGTGAAGAATTTGTCCTTTTTGCCATGTTAGTTCATCGACTTCTTCACAATGCAAAAAAGATTCGCGGTACGCTTCGTTATATTGAATGAGTTCATTATCTCTTTTTCCATGATAAGGTACGTTATGGAAATTGAAACAAGAAAGCGCATAGTCATTCGCCTCAAGCCAGCGTCCTTCATGATCCTTAAAAATAACAAACGCAGGCATCGAATTCATTAATGTGCGTAATCGTTTCTCACTCTCTTGTAATACTTTCTCAATTCTTTCTGATTTTTCAAGGGGTTTCATAATGGCGTATACACCTGTTAAACGATTTTTAACAAAAATAGGAACTAATTTTGTTACGACATCTAGTAAATATCCGTCTTTATGATAAATAGAGACGATATACTCTTTTTGATTATCAGCCGCAGTATTTTTGATGTATTGTAGCACTTGATCAGAAATATGTGCTTCTAAAATAGAAGTGATTGTTTTTCGCTCCAATTCGTTAGAAGTATAACCTAATATTCTTTCAGCAGAGGGGTTAATATGTAAAATAACTCCTTCTAAATTCAATGAAATAATACTATCAGGGTTATGTTCAAAAAGAGATGCATACATTTCTGCTAAAGAACGATTTTGTATATGGTTTCGCAGGCGTCCAGATACGTTTGGTTGACGCTTTTTTTGAGTAGATGAATATTTTTTACGACTCATAATATTTCCTCCGTACAACTGGCATCTAAAAAAGATGGATCTATTAATAACTATAATATAGGTGTGATGTGTATTTCTATAAAAAATGGAAATTACATAGTGAATTTTCTTTTTTATTTTTAGTGGAAGGTATAAAAGGTAGTAATAAGAGAATCTTATATTGTTTTATTAATTTTTTGTAAGTTACATGAATGTATTTTCGTTATAACATTAGACTAGAAGAGGGGGAGAAAAATGAAAAGCTATATTCAAGGAATTGATCATGTACAAGTGGCGGCACCTGTAGGATGTGAAGAAGAAGCACGAGAATTTTATGGTAATAAAATTGGTATGAAGGAAATTCCGAAACCAGAAGAGTTAAAGAAGCGTGGCGGATGTTGGTTTAAGTGTGGAAATCAAGAGATTCATATTGGAGTCGAGCAAAACTTTAATCCAGCTAAAAAAGCGCATCCAGCTTTTTATGTTTTGAAAATTGATGAATTTAAACAAGAGTTAATAAAGCAAGGTGTTGAAGTAATAGATGATAATGCACGACCAGACGTGATTAGATTTTACGTATCAGATCCGTTTGGAAATCGAATTGAATTTATGCAAAATAAAAACTAGGTGAAGGTCCACCTAGTTTTTTATGCTTTTCTAAACAATCCTAACACTTCAACAGTTTCTGTAATATTAACGAATGCATGAGGATCAATTTCGGAAATCGTTAGTTTCATACTTGCTAATTCTTCACGAGAAACGACTGTCATAAGTACACGTTTTTTCTCGTTTGAATAAGCACCTTCACCATCAAGTAACGTAATTCCGCGTACTACAGTTGAAAGAAGCTTTTTTTTCATTTCTTCCGCTTGATTTGTTACAATCATAAGTGTAACTTTACGATGTTTTGTATGAACGGCATCAATTACTTTACCAGTTACATAAATTGAAAGTAAGCTTGTAAGGGCAACATCCCAAGTGAAGAAAAATCCTGCAATGACAACAACAACTGTATTTAATCCAATAAGGAATCCACCAAGTTTAATATCTCGTTTACGAGATAACAACATACCGATAATATCAAATCCACCAGTTGAACCATGGCAGTTAAAGACAAGGCCAATACCAGCGCCGGCGATGACACCGCCAAATACAGAAGATAAAAGTGGGTCTGTTGCTACGACTTTTACAGGAACATAGTATAGTGCAGCAGATAATACAATTACAGAGACAACTGTGTTAAAAATTACTTTTTTTCCAAGACCTATGTATCCTAAAATAAGGATAGGTAAGTTCAATACAAAGTTAATAATGCCTGTGTTTACAGGGGTTGCAATCCCTAAAATAATAGCAATTCCGCCAATTCCACTACTTAAAATTTTATGGGGGATAAGGAAAAGATTAAAGGCAATCGCAATAATAATAGAACCAAAAATAACACCAAGAAATCTGACCATCTTTTTCCCGTCCTTCACTAAATAATCATATTATTTCAAGATTATATATGAAATTGAAAGTTTTAGGTGAAAACAGTTTATTTTGGAAAATTAGATTAATCTAAACAGTTTGAGTATTTGATGATTTGAAAGGGGATACAGATATGAAGATAACGACGTATCAACAGAAAAGTCCTTTAAAACAAGAATGTGAGGATTCATTTTTTTGTAATGAACATAACATGATGTACGGTGTATGTGATGGCGCAACGCCACTTGTCCCGTTTTGTGATGAAGAAGGACATAATGGAGCATACATCGCTTCGCATTTATTTGCAAGTCATTTTACTTCGTTACGGGAGATTAATAGTTTACAAGGTGAAGTTGCAAAGGCGAATGAATTATTGCAAAACAAGATGCTAGAGTACAAGGTTGATACGAGAAAAAAAGACCATCTGTGGTGTACATGTATTGCAGCAGTTCAAATAGAAGGCGAAAAACTTGAATATGCACAGTTAGGTGATTGTATGGTCGTTGCAATACTTCAAAATGGAGCGATGAGAGTATTAACGAAAGATACGGTTCAAGGAATTAGTAAACGTGCAAAAAAGAAGAGAGAGGAAGATAGAGAAAAGGGATTACCTGTACCTGAAGAACACGTTTTTCAAGATGTTCGGGAGCAGTTAAAATACAATCGCTATCTTGCAAATATGCCAAACGGCTACTCAGTTGCAAATGGGATGAAAGAAGCTATGGATTATTTACAATATGGTGAATTACATGTAGCTGAAGTAAGTGGAATCTTTATTTGTTCGGACGGATTGTTCCATCCAGAGTGGTCGTTAGAACAAATTGTGATATATATAAGAAAGAATAGTATAAAAGAATATGTAGCAATCATTGAAAGGTTAGAAGGAGAAAATAGAATAAGACCAGATGATAAAACAGTTATTATGATTGATTTGTAAGAGGAGGATGTTCATATGGAAATTAAATGTGCAAATTTAACATTTCAAAATGAGTTAGTTCCTTTAGAAAAAGTAAATAAACTGATTATCCACCATACGTCAGAAGATGGATGGGATGTGTATAAAACTCACGAATTTCATCAAAAGGTAAGAGGATGGAGCGGGATTGGTTACAATTATTTTATTGAAGAAGATGGAACTGTAGTCGAAGGGAGAGGTTTACATATTGGAGCACATGCGAAAGATAATAATAGTGATACAATTGGAATATGTATGACGGGAAATTTTGATAAATATGATCCAACTACCCCGCAAATGAATTCATTATATTCTTTATGTAAAATGTTTATGAAGCAGTTTGCCATAGAGAAAGGAAATATACTCGGTCATAGGGAGTTAGAAGGGGTTACAAAAACTTGTCCAGGAAATCGCTTTTCTATGGTAGAGTTAAGAAAAGTATTATCTTAAATATAGAGGGGTAACTAATGATGATGAACATAAAAATACCGACTGATAAAAAAGAAGAGCTTGTAGCACAAATTCAGCAGTTTTTCGTTGAAGAAGATTTAGATGAGATTGGACGTTTCCAAGCAGAACGTTTAATAGAGGAAATGATTAAATTAGTAGGACCATTTGCATACAATCAAGCAATTGGAGATGCAAGAAAACTTGTAAGTGAGAAATTAACGAATATTGAAGAAGATTTGTATGTGTTAGAGAAGAATGAGGGTAAATAAAAAAGAGCCAGATGGCTCTTTTTTATTTGTTTTCTTTATGCTCTGTATATTCATGTATTTTTTCTTTTACATTACCGATTGTGTCTTTAGCAGTGCCTTTCACCTTATCCCATTTTCCTTCAGCTTGTAATTTCTTATTGTCGGTTACTTTCCCGACAACTTCTTTTACTTCGCCTTTTACTTTATCAATTGCACCTTCTACTTTTTCTTTTAAACCATGATCATGCTTTGTCATACATTTCTCCTCCTTGTAGTTTGATTAGAATTCTCTTTTCATATTGCAAGTTGAATGATGTATCTAGTAATAGCGTAACAAATCCGGTTTGAATATTCAAATGATTAATAGGATAGAAAAGGAATTGTCATAAAGTGAAACTTTAATCAGTGGGGGTTTTGTTCATCCCCCACTGATTATTAGTTGAACCAATCGGGCTTTTACGGGCAGTTGATCCCACACCTAACTTCTTTGCTTTCGCTGAATTTTGAGGTGGGGGTCTTACTGCCCGTTAATGCGGGATAAAATGTATAAGGTTGTAACGGAAAGAGAACGAATGTTAATTACATGTCTTTCGCAGTCCATATTGATTTTGTATAAGCGATTTTCATATGGGCACGTTCCATATTATTTTGACTGCCGCTACCAAAGCGAGCTTGTCCAACTATTAAATTGCAATTGGATTCAACAGCGGTCTCAATCCGTTTTTGAATTAATGCAGTATGAGAACCTTTACGTTGAAATTCTGGTAAAGTAGCAGAAGCAGCTAGTGAGGCAATACCTTTATTTACATACAGTACACCAATGCCTGCAGGGATATTTTGAACTTCAGATATGAAAAAATGCCAGCCTGGTTTATTGTAAAGAACTTCGTTATTTTGATGGACACCATCTTTTGTAAAAGACGGCATATTAAATCCGCGTACATAAATATCTGCAAAAGTATGAAACTCATTTTCTTTCAGTTTGCGTACTGAAATGTTAGACGGAAGAAGTGATGAATCTTCTCTCGGTATACTATATAAAGCAGTATGGAAGCTAGATTGGTAAAAACCTTTTTGAGATAAGTGTTGAAATAGTTCAGTTGTGCCTTGCGCTGGTGTGATTTCAAAACGGCAAGGAATTTGTAGTGATTGATAATAAGAGATGATTTCATCTATCTCATCTGTATTTGTAAATGTAATGCCTTTTACCGTATTAAAAGTAGGGCCAGCAATTACTTTTGATGAAAAGGCAGTGGCACTCCCGAATTTTTTCATTTGCACTTGCATTGGATTTCCGTTCATTGCTTGTAGTGCCTCTAATCTAGAAGAGAGCACATCTATTTCCGTCTTTTCAATTTCTTGTGCTGCATCGATTGTCATAATCGTACTCATAAGATACCTCCGTCAATAAATGTATTTCATAGTACATATACGATTTTTATTCTGAGATTCCTCTTGGAATGTAAGAGAATAAGAGTTTTTTGGAAGGAAAATGGAAGTTAACTGTCGAAGGGAGTAGAAACAGATTAAAGGTGGTGCTCTCATGAAACAGAAGGACGTGCAAACATGCTCTAATTGTGGTTCTCATAACATAGGAGAGGGTGAGTTTGTCGGCTATGCACAAATACGGAAGAAGGAGACAATGTTCACATCTTCACCAGTGGATGCGTATATTTGTACAGATTGCGGAAATATCCTTGTATTAAAGGTACGGAATTATGAAAGATTTAAGCAGAAGCCATTATGATCGTTGAGAAGTGGGCGTATCCAACGTTGTATACGAAACGTCTTATATTAAGGGAAGTTAATATGAGTGATAGTTTACATATATATGAGTATGCCTCAGATAAAGAGATGACAACTTATACTGTATGGGATGCTCATCAATCGTTACATGACACACAAAAATATATAGAAGAAATTGTGGGTGGATATGAGAAAGAAAAAGTAGCTCCCCTTGGAATTGTACTAAAAGAAGAACAAAAACTCATAGGAACTCGTGGATTTATAAAATATGATTCAAATACACATAAAGCAGAAATTGCATACGCCTTATCACGAAAATATTGGGGAAGAGGATTGGCTACCGAAGCGGCGTTAGCTTTTTTTAGCTATGGCTTTAACGAGCTATGTCTTACTAGTATTGAAGCGGGATGTAATTCAGAAAATGAAGTATCTGAAAGATTAATGAAACGCTTGAATATGGAGTATAAGTGTACGATTCAAAATGATTTGTTCATCAAAGATAAGTATCGTGATACGAAAAGGTATTGTATATCCAGGGAAAGATATATGAATCAATGAAATGTTTTATAGTGAAAACTCCTTTAAATGAATAAAGGAGTTTTTATTTTTTTGTAACAATAATGACCTTTAATTGCTATGGTTTTTATTGTTCTGAATTATTTCCAAAGAAATAATTCAGAAAATACTGAAAAATACCGTAAATATTTGTAGAAGTCTGTTATAATGAACGAAATGAAAACGCTTTAAAGGGAGGATGTAAACAATATGATGATGAATGTACCTCTAACAATTAGTTCTATGATGGAAAGGGCAGAAAAACTATTCCCAAAGAAAGAAATCATTTCACGGACACATGATACAGTTACGACATTAACGTATAAGCAGCTAGGGGAAAGGACAAGAAGACTTTCAAGTGCGTTAAAAAAGCTTGGAATTAAAGAAGGCGAGCGCATAGGAACGTTAGCGTGGAATCATCATCGACATGTAGAAGCATATTTTGCTATTCCAGGTATTGCTTCCGTATTACACACAATTAATATTCGTTTATCTCCTCAACATATTTCATACATTATTCAACATGCAGAAGATCGTATTTTACTTATTGATGAAGATCTTGTACCACTCATTGAGAATATCCAGTCTGAATTATCGACTGTACAAGCATATATTATTATGACTGATAAAGAGGAGCTCCCAAAAACGACCCTTCAGCCTGTATATCATTATGAGAAACTTTTAGAAGACGGCGACCCAAATTTCCAATTTGTTAAAGATATTGATGAAAATACACCTGCTGGTATGTGTTATACGTCAGCGACTACAGGGAATCCAAAAGGTGTTGTTTATACACATCGTAGTACAGTGTTGCACTGTATGGCACTTGGATTAGCGGATACGACAGCTTTATCGGAAAGTGATGCAGCAATGGCTATTGTGCCAATGTTTCATGTGAACGCTTGGGGACTTCCTTTTGCAGCTACTTGGTTTGGGTCAAAACAAGTTCTTCCGGGACCGATGTTTACTCCGAAAATTTTATTAGAAATGATTCAAACTGAAAAAGTAACGATAGCTGCGGGTGTGCCGACAATTTGGCTCGGTGTTTTACAAGAGTTAGAAAATAATAGTTATGATTTATCTAGTATAACGAGATTACTATGCGGAGGCGCAGCTGCACCGAAAAGCGTTATTAAAGCGTTCGAGCAAAAATATAATGTTCCTTTCGTACATGCATATGGCATGACTGAAACGAGTCCACTCGTAACGCTTGCACGTCTAAAAAGCTATGAAACAGATTTGGCGTATGAAGAACAACTTGAGATAAGATCGAAGCAAGGATATCTTGTCCCTGGTGTAGAGATGAAAGTAGTCGGTACAAATGGTGAAGTGAAGTGGGATGGTACGGAGATGGGAGAACTATGTTTACGAGCGCCATGGATCGCTGCAAGCTATTATAACGATGAGCGTACGGTGGAAGGGTTCCGTGATGGATGGTTATATACTGGCGATGTCGTTACAGTCGATGAGGAAGGTTGCGTCAAAATTGTTGATCGTACGAAGGATGTTATTAAAAGCGGTGGAGAATGGATTTCCTCCGTTGACCTTGAAAATGCTCTAATGGCACATGACGCTATATTTGAAGCGGCTGTCGTTGCAATTCCACACCCGCAGTGGCAAGAGCGTCCAGTTGCCTGCGTTGTACAAAAGAAAAATAGCACTGTTACAAAAGAGGAACTATATGAATTTTTAAAACCACAGTTTGCGAAGTGGTGGTTACCAGACGATATTGTATTTATGGAGGAAATTCCGAAAACATCTGTTGGGAAGTTTTTAAAACAGGCGCTTAGGAAAGAACTTGAGCATTTGCATAAAGAGAAGTGATTGAATTTATATTTGTAAACTTATGTAGAAATAAGGTTGACAAAGGGTGGATAGAAAGATAATATAACTCCTATAATATGTTATCTAAAAACTAATTTAAGTTTACAAATAGGAGAAGCAAATATGAATACAAAAAACTTAGTTTTCGTCGCTTTATTTAGTTCTATTATGGGAGTGTTAGGGTTAATACCTCCAATTGCTCTTGCTATTACACCAGTTCCGATTACATTACAATCACTTGGTGTTATGCTTGCTGGTGGACTGTTAGGATCACGTCTCGGTGCATTAAGTCAGCTTATTTTCTTACTTATAGTTGGAGTTGGAGCACCATTACTTGCTGGTGGACGCGGGGGTCCAAGTGTATTTGTTGGGCCAAGTGCAGGATATTTACTTGGTTATATCGTTGGAGCGTTTGTCATTGGATATTTAATTGAGCGTTTACGTGAAGTTTCTATTATAAAAGTATTATGCATTAATATAATTGGTGGTATTTTCGTAGTTTATGTATTTGGTATCATTGTCCAAGCTTTCGTAATGGATATTTCCGTATGGGAAACGATGAAAGTAAGTGTCGTATTTTTACCAGGTGATTGCATAAAGGCGACTATAGCAGCGATTCTTGTGACAAGATTACATCGCTCATTGAAACATATTATTACGCCTGCTTTAAAGAATAAAAAAATTACAAATGCAGGATAAGAAAAAGGAGAAACACGTTACTTACGTGTTTCTCTTTATTATTTTGTAAAGAAAGGACGTCACATATGGGGATTACAAAAGAATACAAAAAGTATGCCTCTTTACAACCGAATAAAATAGCGATTAAAGAAAATGATAGAGTGTTAACATATAAAGATTGGTTCGAGTCAGTTTGTAAAGTAGCAAACTGGTTGAATGAAAAAGAATCGAAGAATAAAACAGTAGCAATTGTATTAGAAAATTGTACTGAGTTTTTACAAATATTTGCGGGTTCCGCAATGGCTGGATGGGTTTGTGTGCCGCTAGATATAAAATGGAAACGAGATGAACTTAAAGAAAGAATAGCGATTAGTAAACCAGATATTATTGTGGCGGAGCAGTATAGGCTTAGTGATATATCCTGCGAAGAAGGAAGGGTTATTGAGATTGAAGAATGGAAAGAAATGATTGAGAACTATCTTCCTACATATCATCCTGTAGAAAATGTACAAAACGCTCCTTTTTATATGGGATTTACATCAGGATCGACTGGAAAAGCAAAAGCATTTTTACGTGCTCAACAGTCATGGGTATATAGTTTTAATTGCAATGTACATGATTTTTATATGAAAAATACAGATTCTATTTTAATAGCTGGGACGCTTGTTCATTCTTTATTCTTATATGGAGCAATAAGTGCCTTATATTTAGGACAAACGGTACATATAATGAGAAAGTTTGTACCAGTTCAAGTGCTATCTAGTATAAAGATAGAGAATATTTCTGTAATGTATACAGTCCCTACAATGCTTGAGTCTTTGTATAAAGAAAATAAAGTAATTGAAAGTGAAATGAAAATTATTTCATCAGGAGCGAAATGGGAAGCTGAAGCAAAAGAAAAGATGAAAAATGTGTTTCCTTATGCAAAAAGATATGAGTTTTACGGTGCGTCTGAGCTAAGCTTTGTAACGGCATTGGTTGAAGGAGAGAGTGAAAGAAAACCGAATTCAGTAGGGAAACCTTGTCATAATGTACAAGTTCGAATATGTAATGAAGCAGGAGAAGAAGTGCAGAAAGGCGAGGTAGGAACTGTTTATGTGAAAAGTGATCAGTTTTTTATGGGATACATATTGGATGGGGTTTTAATTCCAAAGTTGACTGTAGATGGTTGGATGACAGTGAGAGATGTAGGTTATCAAGATGAAGAGGGATTTATATACATTGTCGGTAGAGAGAAGAATATGATTATTTTTGGAGGAATCAATATTTTCCCAGAAGAAATAGAAAGTGTATTACAGACACATCCAGCTATTGATGAAATAGTTGTTGTTGGTATAAAAGATAGTTATTGGGGTGAAAAACCTGTCGCTATCGTAAAAGGAAGTGCTACGAAGCAACAATTAAAGAGCTTTTGCCTACAACGATTATCCTCTTTTAAAATACCGAAAGAATGGCATTTTGTAGATGACATCCCTTATACAAGTAGCGGGAAAATAGCTCGTAATGCAGCAAAAAGTATCATTGGAAATCAGGAGAAGATATATGAATAGAGCAGTTATTGTAGAAGCGAAAAGGACACCCATTGGTAAGAAAAATGGGATGTTGAAAGATTATGAAGTTCAGCATTTAGCAGCACCAATTCTTTCGTTTTTAAGTAAAGGAATTGAGAGAGAAATAGATGATGTTATATTAGGGAATGTTGTTGGACCGGGAGGAAATATTGCAAGGCTGTCTACTTTAGAAGCGGGACTCGGTTATCATATTCCTGGTGTAACGATTGACCGGCAATGTGGTGCTGGATTGGAAGCAGTACGTATGGCGTGTCATCTCATTCAAGGGGGAGCAGGTAATTGTTATATCGCCGGGGGAGTAGAGAGTACAAGTACGTCATCTTTTCAAAAGAGAGCGCGGTTTTCACCTGAAATACTTGGAGATCCTGATATGGGAGTAGCGGCTGAATATGTCGCGGAGCGTTATAACATAACGAGGGAAATGCAAGACGAGTACGCTTGTCTTAGTTATAAACGGACCCTGCAAGCGTTAGAAAATGGATATATACAAGATGAAATATTGTCACTTAATGGATTATTAGATGAATCTATAAAGCGAGAAATGAATTATGAAAGAATGATAAAGAGAACGAAACCTGTATTTTTACAAAATGGAACAGTAACAGCAGGGAATTCGTGTGGTGTAAATGACGGGGCATGTGCTGTTCTTGTAATGGAAGAGGGGCAAGCCCGGAAATTAGGATATAAGCCTTTTCTTCGTTTCGTTCGCAGTGCTGTAGTTGGAGTGGATCCAAACCTTCCGGGAACTGGTCCGATATTTGCTGTACAAAAACTACTTAGAGAAATGAATTTAGTGATAGAAGATATTGATTGTATTGAGATGAATGAAGCGTTTGCCGCTAAAGTTGTTGCATGTGCGCAAACATTACAAATTCCGTATGAAAAGTTAAATGTAAATGGTGGTGCAATAGCGCTTGGTCATCCGTACGGTGCGTCTGGAGCTATGCTTGTAACGCGCTTGTTTTATCAGGCTAAAAGAGAGCATATGAAATATGGAATTGCGACATTAGGAATTGGTGGGGGAATTGGGCTTGCTCTTTTATTTGAAAAAGTAGAAGACTAGCAAGTTAACTAGTTTTCTACTTTTTCAGGAATATAGGCGTTGCTACCAGGTTTTGCTTTTATTTCGTTCCAAGCAGCGATAGCATCTGTTTTTGATTTTCCTTTGTTGCTTGGGTCTTCGAAAAAAGAACAAGTAAAACGATTGTATTCAAACTGTGCGCTGATGGTTGTTTTATAAGAGGGGTCTTTTTTACGTTTGTTTTCTTCATGCCAAAACGTTATCGCGTCTTCATACGTTTTTCCGATATTCTTTTTAAAAAACTTTTGAAGGGCTACTGTAAAGCGGAAATTCCCTCCAATTTTTTCTTTGAAAAAAGCACGTACATCTTCACTACAGCGGTGATTTTCAGTAATAATTGTTTGAAGAGAAAGATCTTTATAAGAGAGGGAAGTTTTACTCACTTTTTGATGAGAACGGTTTTTTAATACTTTACCCGTAGTTAAATAATGTGAGATACGCCCGCTTATTTCGATCTTAGAGCCACTAGCTGGTAAATCATGCTCACGACAAAATGTTTGCAGTTCTGTTTTTAACCAATAATAGTTTTGGAAATCTTCAAGAGATATAGTTTTTGTTAAAGGTGGGCGCATGCATATAACAACTTCTTTCTTCCATAATTTTCTTTAATTATAAAACGTACGTTCTTTTTATGGAAGGATTTATGTGTAAATTTAATAGAAAAAGGGGAGAGATTATGACGAATGTAATGTAAGTTCGGGTTACTGGAATTTTAATTGAAGACGAAAAGGTATTGCTAGTAAAACAAAAAGAGATGTCACCTAGTCAAAAAGCTTCACTAGATGACAACTTCCTCATAAAATAATCTACACTGCTGACTGTAAAGAAGAAACAAGCCGATTTAAAAACTCATCTCCACTCATAATTGCTTTCCCACCGCCGCGAGCACTCTTTTTATTTCCTCCGCCTTTTCCTTCAATAGAAGGGAGGGCATCTTTTAAAAGTGTATTCATATCGAGTGTCACTGCTTTACCACAAGCAAGAATACATTGTAGTTTGTCATCATTTTCAATGACGAAATACGTAATTGCATGCTCTTGCTGTTCTGTAATAATAGCAGCTAGTTTTGCGACTTCTTGCATAGAGCGATTTGTAAATGCTCGAGAGATAAGTGTTCCAGCATGTATTTCTGCAGGTTGTTGTAACAGTTCATTTGCCTCTGCAAATAATAATTTTTCATTCATTGTTTGTATTGCTTTTTCGTTTTCTTTTTGAGAAGTAAGAAGTTGTGCTACTTTTGCTGGAATATCAGTTTCGCTACTGTTCAATTGTTTAGAAACATCTTTCATAATTTGGTGCTGTTGCCCCATTAATTTAAGTGTGCGCCAGCCAGCGATAAATGTTAAGCGTATACTACCTTTATTACGCTCCCATCCTAGTACTTGAATAGGACCTACTTCACCAGTATGTTTCGGATGCGTTCCACCACAGCCGTTGTAATCATAGTTTTCGATAATAACAACGCGTATATTTTCTGTCATATTCGGTTCTTTGCGAAGAGGTAATGTTTTCGCTTCTTCTAAGTCCATCCACTCTATACGGATTGGATGGTTTTCAAAAACAATTTTGTTGGCAATTTGCGCTGCTTTTTCAACCGTTTCTGTAGGAAGATTTTCCGTTTCTAAATCAATTGTTACCGTTTCTTTTCCGAGATGGAACCCAATTGTTGGTATGTCAAAATGGTCCCAAAAAGCAGCAGATAAAATGTGCTGAGCTGTATGTTGCTGCATATGATCAAAACGGCGCTCCCAATCTATTTTACCCTCTACTTCTTCTGTATGTAATTGTTCTATTATGAAATGACGAATTTCTCCATTTACTTCTTCAACGTTACTTACCGGAATACCATTTAAAGTTCCAGTGTCGTGTGGTTGTCCGCCGCCTGTTGGATAAAATGCAGTTTCATTTAAGACAACATATAAGTTTCCTTCTGTATCATGCTCTTGTTTTATAACTTTAGTTGTAAAGGTTTGCTGATAAGCGTCGATGTAATATAATTTTTGCTCCAATTTTCTTTCCCCTTTCGTGTTAGCTAGTTTCATTGTAAAGCAATTGAAATTAGTTTCCTAATATTTCAGAAGAAAGAAACTATTTTTAGAATTTTCTTGCTATAATAAGAAGAAAATGCGGGGGTGGAATGAATATGTTATATGAAAACGGCGTAGATAAACTGCTTAGTTTAAGCAGAAATATTTCCGAATTATATCGAGAACTAAATGAAATGACCCGGATTTTAACGGATTGTAACCGAGAAAGTGTGAAATTTGATCGGTTATATGTAAAGGAGTTACTTTGGAAGAAAGAAGATGTAATAGAAAAATATGAACAACTACTTGTACAACTTTGTATTAATGAATGCTTTGATTTAAAAAGTGTCATTACAGGGGAATATAGGTATACATATGAGGAAGTAGAAAATATAGTTTTACAATTTAATGAAAGATATAATGTTGCGATTTTAATTAAAGATGTTTGTAAGGAATTACAGTTTACATATGGCATTGATATGGACATATCGAGAACGGCTCGGGTGCAAACATCTCAAGTATAAAAAGGAAAAAGAAAGCAGATCCTTTGCTTTCTTTTTTTATGTAGGAAAAGGGAGAGTAGGTTAGAGATGAAGGGGAAGTTACAACAGATTCATCCGCTTGGAATGACAATTATAATAGGGACTCTATTTGCGAGGTTCGCCACTTCAATGAGTATTCCTTTTTTAGCAATTTATTTAACGACTGTTAAAGGTGTGTCAGCTGGAATGACGGGTGCTATTATTGGAACGAGTGCGCTTGTTGGAGTGTTTGCTAGTTTTATTGGGGGCAATTTATCGGATCGATTTGGTCGAAAGGTGATTATAATATGGTCCATGATCGTTTGGTTTTTTGTATTTATAGGGTTTTCAGTTGCAGATCATGTTTTTAGTTTCTTTCTATTAAACGCTTTGAATGGGTTATGTCGGTCTTTTTTTGAACCGACATCAAGAGCTTTATTATCAGATTTAACGAAACCAGAGTATCGTTTACTCGTATATAATTTGCGTTACGGTGCAATAAATGTTGGGGTAGCGATTGGCCCACTTGTCGGATTACAGATCGGAAGTGCAAAATCAACAATCCCTTTTTTAGTAGCAGCTGGAGTATACATTCTATATACAGCTATATTAGCGTTCCAATTTAAGAAGTACCCACTTGAACAAAAGAAAGTAAATACAGATAAGCCTGTTACAATGTTAAATGCAATTCGCATTTTGCGAAAGGATGTAGTATTTCTAGTTGCTTTAGTCGGGATTATTTTGAGTAATAGTGGTTTTTCACATTTAACCACGACAGTATCTCAATATTTTGCAAATGCACATATATTTCAGGATGGAGTGAAGTTGTTCTCATATATGCTAGCTTTAAATGCAATTACGGTAGTAGTTATTCAATACCCTGTTATTCAAATGTGTAAAAAGTATACGCCATTAGCGTCTATTATGGTTGGAACGTTATTTGTGAGCGGGGGATTGTTTGGATTTGGACTAGTAGAATCCATGTTAGGGGCAGCTATTTGTACAATTGTTTTTACATTTGGAGAAGTTTTAATGTTCTCAATGACAGATGTATTTATTGATGAGATCGCTGATTCCAATCTGAAAGGAACATACTTCGGGGCGATGGGGTTTTCAGGAATTGGAGGAGTAATTGGTCCTTGGTTTGGGGGAGTACTTCTCGATTATTACGGGTATCAAAATGGATTTGTAGTATTTGCAGCGCTAGCTATATTTTCAACTGTAGCATTTCCTGTACTTTTAGTTACAAAAGGTTTATTGAACAAAAGATATGATAGAGATTCTAATATTGAAATACAAGTGAAATAAAATAAGCCCCAGCAAGTTACTGGGGCTTATATTTGAATTTATAGTGATCCTTAATTTGAAAAAAGAACTTTGTTTTCATGTTTATTGGCAACTTCGTTTTTGGAAATATGAATGGCTAAATATCCATTCTCTAAGCAGGCTAGCATCTTCTTGTAAATGATATTAGCAGGTAAAGGAATAATCCGCTGTAAAGAAGTGTTTTTATGAAGTATGCAAATGTTTAGGCCTGTCTCCATCTTTTTAATGAGTACATTTTGTGCAGTTGCATTTGGTACATCTGTTTCCAAAATGTATTCTTGTTCTGTTTCACAAAGGTCAATATGAATTTCATTTGGAAAACTAAAATTACTACAAGAATCAGAACAAAATTGATCCATCCATTCTTCGAAACCATCAACATGAAAAAGACAATCCTTCTTTTTCTTGCCCATGTAAGACACCCTCCGTAAAATCTCAATTCATACTATGTTATGCATGAATGAAATAGAGGTGAAGAACAAATAGAAAAATATAAATATTTTATGTGAAAGATACAGTGTGTGTGAATGCTTTTGCTTTACATATCATGATGTGCATGATTTTTTTGACGTGAATGATTACGATTTTTAACTTTATGAGATCCACTTAAAGGTTCGGGCTGTCCAGAAGATTGCCCTTTTTTCTCGCTTTGACGATTAGATTGATTATTGTTTTTACCCATTGTATTTTACACCTCCTCTTCCTATTTAGAATGAGAGAAGTTTGCGAATTTATACGAGAATGTTTTTTTGGAAATGGGTAAAGATAAGTAGGACTAACTCATATAGGAAGGGGAAAATGATATGCCATATCATAAAGATAAGCAACAGGCTTTTCAGGCTGCACAGCAAGGGTTTGTTCAAGCGGAAAATATATTCAATAATATTGTGAAAAATGACCCGAATTACGGCCATGATTTAAAAGAGTTACGCCAAGAAGTGCAAGAGGCGTACGAACAGATTCAAAATGCACTTGAAGTAGCATCAGAAACGCAGCGTCCACAACTTGAGCAATATGAAAGTAATCTCCAAAATATAATGCAAAATGTTGATCAATTAGAAAGGTGAAAGAAGGTTGTTGTGAATTCAACAACCTCAAAACTTTTAGCGCTAATATGCAGAAACAAAAAATTATTCTATTAATTTTTTCTTTAATTTGTGCAGTACATATATTTCAAGTGGATAAAGTGGAAGCTAAAATGTTGTTAAGAAAAGAGTTAGAGCCAACTGGCTATGTAACGTGGGAAGTTCCAAATAATGAAAAGGTTATTGCAATCACATTTGATGATGGACCAGATCCAACATACACACCGCAAATTCTAGATTTATTACATCAATATAAGGCGGAAGCGACTTTTTTTATGATTGGATTTCGAGTTCAGCGTAATCCATATTTAGTAAAGCAAGTGTTGAAAGAAGGACATGAAATTGGAAATCATACGATGAATCATTTGTATGCGAGCAATTCATCAGATGAAAAATTAGAAAATGATATTTTAAATGGAAAGAAATATTTTGAAAAATGGGCGAAAGAACCTTTATTGTTTCGTCCCCCAGGTGGATATATTAATGATGCTGTATTTACTACGGCAAAAAAAGCTGGGTATCAAATTGTTCTATGGTCATGGCATCAAGATCCTCGTGATTGGGCGAATCCAGGTACTGAATCCATTGTAAATCATGTTGTGAAAAATGCTAAAAGTGGAGATATTGTACTGTTGCACGATGGAGGAAGTGATCGTAGTCAAACAGTGGCGGCATTAGCAAAAATTTTACCTGAGCTGAAAAAGCAGGGTTATCGATTTGTAACAGTTTCGGAGTTGTTACGTTATAAACATTAGAGAAAATCCCAAAAGGTATACCTTTTGGGATTTTTCGTTACTGATTCTTTTTTCGTTTCTTATTATTTTGTCGCTCTGCTGGTGTTAAAGGTTCGTTTGCGAACTCTTCGTTATAACCAGTTCCTTGTCCTTGTGCGGATGCAGCATTCATTCCTGAAATAATATGATTGGCTTTTCGTTTACCCATTTTTCTCACCTCTATAATGTTTTTTATAGACGAACTATGAGTTGTTCATAGCATATATGAACGTAAAGTAAAACGCTGAAAGAGTGATTTACTTTATAGTGATAGTATTAATAAAGAGCATGGACACTATTCAAATTTAGAAAGATAAAGAAAACTTATGATAATCCATAAGTTTCTTATTATTTACTTATTTAGAAAGTTGTAATAAAATATTATCGTAAGGTATTGAAAAGTTTGTCTACATTTTATATTCAGACAACTTAGTTACGTTTAACAGGGGGGAAACATAATGTTCAAACATAATCCATTTCAATCACGTGCAACTTTTGAACTAGATGGAAAGACGTATCATTATTATCAATTGAAAGCGCTTGAAAACGCAGGGGTTGGCAACGTATCTCAATTACCATATTCCGTTAAAGTTTTACTTGAATCTGTACTTCGTCAAGTAGACGGACGCGTAATTACAGAAGAACATGTTACAAATTTAGCGAAATGGGGAACGAAAGATGTTCAAGATATCGATGTTCCGTTTAAACCATCTCGTGTAATCTTACAAGACTTCACAGGTGTTCCAGCTGTTGTAGATTTGGCTTCGCTTCGTAAAGCAATGGCAGATATGGGCGGGGATCCTGATAAAATTAATCCAGAAATTACTGTAGACCTTGTAATTGACCACTCTGTACAGGTTGATAGAGCAGGTACAGCAGACTCGCTTGCATTCAACATGGACTTAGAGTTTAAACGTAATGAAGAACGTTATAAATTTTTAAGCTGGGCACAGAAATCATTTGATAACTACCGTGCAGTTCCACCAGCAACAGGTATTGTACACCAAGTAAACCTTGAATATTTAGCACCGGTTGTTCATGCGGTGAAAAATGCTGAAGGTGACTTAGTTGCATACCCAGATTCATTAGTTGGAACAGACTCACATACAACAATGATTAATGGTATCGGTGTTCTTGGATGGGGCGTTGGTGGTATTGAAGCAGAAGCAGGAATGCTTGGACAGCCTTCATATTTCCCAGTACCTGAAGTAATCGGTGTGAAATTAACTGGTACACTTCCAAGTGGTACAACAGCAACTGATGTTGCATTAAAAGTAACACAAGTGTTACGTCAAAAAGGTGTAGTTGGTAAATTTGTTGAGTTCTTCGGTAGTGGACTAAAGAGCATGCCTTTAGCTGACCGTGCAACAATTTCAAATATGGCACCAGAATACGGCGCAACTTGTGGATTCTTCCCAATCGACGATATCTCATTAGAATACTTACGTTTAACAGGTAGAGATGAAGAGCAAATTCGCGTTGTTGAAGAATATTGTAAAGCAAATGGCTTATTCTATACAGCAGACAGTAAAGATCCAATCTATACTGATCTTGTTGAAATTGATTTAAATGCAATCGAATCTAACCTTTCTGGACCGAAACGTCCGCAAGATTTAATTCCGCTTTCAAATATGAAAGAACAGTTCCATAAAGCTGTTGTAGCACCAGTTGGAACACAAGGACTTGGATTCAATGAGCAAGAGTTTGATAAAGAAGTGAAAGTTACATTAAAAGATCAAGAAGTAACGATGAAAACAGGCGGAATTGCAATCGCTGCGATTACAAGCTGTACAAATACGTCAAATCCATACGTATTAATTGGAGCGGGATTAGTTGCGAAGAAAGCAATTGAAAAAGGACTTAAAGTACCTGGTTACGTAAAAACATCATTAGCACCAGGATCTAAAGTTGTTACAGAGTACTTAGATAAGTCTGGTTTAACAACGTATTTAGATCAATTAGGTTTCCAAACAGTTGGTTACGGCTGTACGACTTGTATCGGTAACTCTGGTCCATTAGCAGAGGAATTAGAAGAAGCAATCGCAGCAAATGATTTATTAGTAACATCTGTTTTATCTGGTAACCGTAACTTTGAAGGTCGTATTCACCCACTTGTAAAAGCAAACTACTTAGCATCACCACCACTTGTTGTGGCATATGCACTTGCAGGTACTGTTGATATTGATCTGAAAAATGATGAAATCGGTAAAGATGTAAATGGTAATGCTGTTTACTTCAATGATATTTGGCCATCAGCTAAAGAAATTGAAGATGTAGTTCAAAGTGTTGTTACATCTGAATTGTTCAAAAAAGAATATGCACAAGTGTTTAACAGCAATGAGCGCTGGAATGAAATCCAAACTTCAAATGAAGCTTTATATACTTGGGATAATGATTCAACATACATTCAAAACCCACCGTTCTTCGAAGGATTATCTAAAGAGCCAGGTGAAGTTGAAACATTATCAGGTTTACGCATCGTTGGTAAATTTGGTGATTCTGTAACGACAGACCATATTTCACCAGCAGGTTCAATTGGTAAGCACACGCCAGCAGGACGTTATTTACTAGAAAACGGCGTACAACCAGTTGACTTTAACTCTTACGGTTCTCGTCGTGGTAACCATGAAGTTATGATGCGTGGTACATTCGCAAATATCCGTATTAAAAACCAAATCGCACCAGGAACAGAAGGCGGATATACAACATATTGGCCAACTGGTGAAGTAACATCTATCTATGATGCTGCTATGAAGTATAAAGAAGATGGCACAGGCCTTCTAGTTGTTGCTGGTAAAGACTACGGTATGGGAAGTTCTCGTGACTGGGCTGCGAAAGGTACAAACTTATTAGGTATTAAAGCAGTAATCGCAGAAAGCTTCGAGCGTATTCACCGCAGTAACTTAGTGTTAATGGGCGTATTACCATTACAATTTAAAGATGGCGAAAGCGCTGAAACGTTAGGTCTTGTTGGTAACGAGTCATTTGAAATTCAAATTGACAAAACAGTTAGACCACGCGATCTTGTAAAAGTAGTTGCAATCGATTCAGAAGGAAAAGAGAAGCAATTTGAAGTAGTAGCTCGTTTCGATAGTGAAGTTGAAATTGACTACTATCGTCACGGTGGTATCTTGCAAATGGTTCTTCGTTCGAAAATCGAAGAGTCTAAAGTGTCGAACTAAACGGATTCAACAATATTTGTTGAATGTATATTTTAAAGAGGGATGAGATTTTCTCATCCCTCTTTAGTATGAAAAAACATCGGTATATTTAAAGGCCTCTAAGTGGAAACCTTATTGTCAGTTAATGTGGGATGGATTAAAGCGTTTTGTAAAATTAAGGGAGAATTAAAGTTGCATATCCCCTGTTAATGGTAAAATTAAATGAAAGGAATATTCATGCGATAAGATATTTTTCGAAATGAATAAAAAATCCAACTAATAGTTGCTGCAAAAGAGGTGGAATATGCCAAAAAGATATTGGGGAGTCATAATTACTTACATACTGTTTTACTTGTCCATTTATTTATTCGAACCGATTTTTATAACTTTATTTAATTTAACAACGGAAGCGGCCAATGCCTATGGTAGAATCTTAGGTTATTTTTTAGCTTTTATAGTAATTTTAATATTGATGAAACCTGATATTGAAAGAGGTTCTTCTAATGCTTATCCGCCAAAAAAAACTATATTATGGTGTATCTATGGTGTTCTTATTTATTTTTTAGTTCAAGCTATTTATGGATTAATAGCTATTGTTGTATTTAATATGGATCCTAACTCAGAACACTCAGAAATGATAAAAACCAAATTTATATCTTTTCCATTTATAATAGTGAATATTGCAATTTTCGGTCCTGTAATGGAAGAGGTTTTAACAAAAAAAATTATTCTTGATACGTTACGCAAACGAACAAATGTCTACATTGCGTGTTTAATTACGTCTCTTGTATTTGCATTACTTCATATGGAGTTGGCAAGTGTTATTCCTTATACTTTAGCAGGATTGGTGTATGCTTTTTTATATGTAAAAACTAATAGATTGATCGTGCCTATTATTGTTCATATGACAATAAATACACTTGCTATTTTAATGAAACTTATATAGTAATACATATCGGCATTTAATAGGTCGTTGGCAGAAGAATATCCCTAGATAAAGTAGTGATTTTTATTTTATGTTTTGGAAATTAGGTTTTTAAAATAATATGAGTAAACAAAGAGGAAAGGGATGAAACCAAATTGGTTTCATCCCTTTCCTTTTATTATGCAAAATTGGAGGAATGACAATGAATGAGTATAGAAGAATAATGTTGCCGCTACTACAAGAAAAGCTATTGCTAATTAGTGCGATTTGTAGCGGGATAGTAGCTGCCATTTTAAATTTATCCCGTCCGCTATTTATGGGGCTAATTGTAGATAACCTTATTCAGCGGGAGTTAAAAGGTGCGTATGTATATATTGCTTTGTTTGCAGGGAGCCGCTTTTTGATGTGGGTGAACAATCTTTTATTTGATTATGTAAGCTCAAAAGCAAGTCAGCGAATATTACGAGAGAAGCGTATAGATGTATTACGACATTTTTTCGTATTACCGTTTGAAGAGAGTGAGAAGGTAAAGCAAGGAGAGTTAGAAACTTTGGTCGTGTCTGATATTCCGAACTGGATACGGTTATATGGATCTATATTAATTGAATATATTCATGCACTTGCGCAATTTATTGGTGCGTTCATAGCGCTACAACATATCGATGTACAGTTCATATGGTGGATAACTCCGTTTTTATTTTTAAGTGCAATGGTTCCAATGCTTATGGGGAAAAAAGTAAGAAATATTGCGAGTATTGCTCAAAAAAATCAATCAATTGTTGTAGAGATGATGTCACAATTTGTAAAAGGTATACAAGATTTGCGTAGTTTACAAAAAGAGAGCTGGGCAATTGGCTTATTTAAAGGAGTGACAGTAAAATCTTATAAAACAGAAGTAAAGAAGACGATGTTGCAACAGTGTATTGGGATAGTTGGAACGGTAATAGAAACAGGCGCATATGTAGTCGTTCTTATTATAGGTGCACAAAAAATAATGAAGGGGGAAATGGAAGTAGGTTCGCTTGTGGCGGTATTAGCTACAATTGAGATGTTATTTTACCCTGTTCGTTATGCAAGTGATTTATTGATGATGACACAAGTTGCTATCGCTTCGGCCAGTCGAGTTTTTGGCTTTTTAGATATACCGGCTGAATACAGAAATGTAGAAAGAGCGATGGGAATGAAATTAACAAACGTTTCATTTCAAGAGAACGGTGAAGAGAGATGTAGAATTAAAAATATTCATTTGCAAATTAATCCTGGCGAACTCATTATCATTGTGGGGGAAAGTGGTGCAGGAAAAACGGCGCTTTTAAAATTAATCACGGGTTTATATAAACCGTCTAATGGTAGTATTACTTATTACGGTAATAAAGCTCGTATGACTACTATATGGCAGGAACCACGTTTTTTTCGAACGACAGTAAAAGAGAATATGTATTTTGGGGAAGGGGGCTTAGAAAAACAGTTAGAAAAAAATATTGAACTTGTAAATGCGAAGTCGATTATTAGGAGTTTATCTGAAGGTATTCAGACTGTACTACATAAAAGCGGTGAAGAGTTTTCGGGAGGAGAGAGAAAGCGTCTTGCGTTATTGCGAGCGATTGCATCCAATCCGAATCTCATTATTTTAGATGAACCGACTGCGGGATTAGATCCGAGCAATCAAGAAGTGGTTTGGAATATGCTTAAAGGGCTAGGGGGGAATGTAACGAGAATTGTGACGACACATGATGTCGAGAGTGCGATGATAGCGGATCGGGTGGTTGTTATGAATAATGGAAGTATTGCGGAATGTGGGGATCCTAGAGAATTATTAAATTGTAAGTCATTGTTTAAAGAGATGCTAATAAAAAGATAAGAGCTACATAGCGCTCTTATCTTTATTCACTCTTATTAAGTTGATACGTATAAGACTCAGGATCGTTAGTACTAAACTCTTTGAATAGAGTAAGTTGATTTGTATCCGGATTATAATTGAAAATCTTGACTGTACGTTCGCTACTTAGTGATGGATTATATTCTTGAATAGCAAACGTATTTTCAGCAATCTGAGTCATATTACTGGTGGGAATATTTTCTATGGAATCGTGATTTGTAGAAATTTCAGTGACTCTTTCACCGTTGAAAAATAAAAGAACGATTACTAAAACAACTAAATATATTCGTATATAGCGAAGTTCTTTAATAATAGGGTGTTCTCCCAAAATAATCATCCTTTCTGTAACTATTGTATAGTAGTGGTAGTCATCGTGAAGAAACTAAGAAGACCGAGACCAGCTAAAAGAATAAATGAGATTAAAGCGATATAGAGACAAATACGTCCAACTTGCTTTTTTTCAGGATCTTTACTGAAGAGCGAGATGATCCAAGTGATAATCCCGATTGGGGAAAATATAAAACTAAGAATATATAATAGTATTTTTTCAAATAAATTCATAAAAATCCCCCTTTTTGAAAGCACTACATGTGCAGTTTTCTTCGTATTAGCGCTGCTGTTATGTAGGAAAGTACAGAATAAATAGCACTATAAATAATCCAAGCGTCTAAGTTTTGTAAAGCTAGGTGTATATCGAATCCAGAGACGATAATGAAAAATATAAGTGGAACAGTAAAAGAAATAATAATTGCAGCCCATTTGAATTTGTATAGTAAGCCGCTAAAAGAAATACATAGTAATGGTAAAGTGAAGAAAACAAAAGAAAAAGGGTTGATAAGTAATTGTAAAATACATATCACCTCGCAGTTTGTATATGTTTTTCTAATTATATGATAAAAAGGAAAATATTTCATCTTAGTTAAAAATATTCCGACTATTTCGAATGTGAATATTTCCAAGCTTGTCCGTATAAGCTAAAATAAGGTATATAGTATTTTGATGATTATGTTATAAGAAGATAAACACGTTAGGGTGATATAAAATGTGGCGGAAGCTTACGATTATTGTAGTGTTACTTTGTTTAGCGGGATATGCAGCTTATGATCAGTTTGGTAAAAAAGATCAAGTAGTACAAGGGAAGCAAGAAAAAAGTGAAGCTGCTATGAAAGAGATGATTGCAAGGAATGGTATTGAAATAGGAAAGAATGCACCTGATTTTGAATTAACGAAGTTAGATGGAACGAATGTAAAGTTATCAGATTTAAAAGGAAAGAAAGTGATTTTAAACTTTTGGGCAACGTGGTGCGGCCCATGTCAGAAAGAAATGCCTGATATGGAGACCTTTTATAAAGAGCATAAAGAAAACGTAGAAATTTTAGCAATAAATTATACTCCTTCAGAAAAAGGTGGGGGAGAAGAAAAGGTAAGCAACTTTGCGAAGGAAAAAGGAATTACTTTTCCTATTTTATTGGACAAGAACATTGATGTGACAACAGCGTATAAAGTAATTACGATTCCAACTTCTTATTTTATAGATACAAAAGGAGTCATTCAAGATAAGTTTATTGGACCAATGACACAAAAAGAGATGGAAAAACGGATTGAGAAATTAAAATAATAAGTGAGAAGGCAGAGATGGGAAGTGGCTATTTCTGCCTTTTCTTTTTCATGGAGTAATAACTTCGTGATATGATAAAGTGAAACTTTAATCAGTGGGGGGTGTCCATCCCCTGCTGATTATTAGCCCGCACCAATCGGGCATTTACGGGCAGTTGATCTCCCACTAAACCTTTTTGCTTTACAGCTGAATTTTGAGGTGAGAGTCTTACTGCCCGCAAATAGCGGGGTGAAAGAAATATAAACGTTTAGAGATAAAGGAGTGTGTAGAGTGGGGAATGTATCCTTACCGTTAGATTATGTTGTAATTGATTTTGAAACAACAGGATTTAACCCTTATAATGATAAAATTATTCAAGTAGCGGCAGTGAAATATCGCAATCATGAACTAGTAGATCAATTTGTTTCGTATGTGAATCCAGAGCGGCCAATTCCGAGCCGGATTACGAGTTTAACAGGCATTACAAATTATCGTGTTTCAGACGCACCGACAATTGAAGAAGTATTACCTTTATTTTTAGCATTTTTACATACAAATGTTATTGTGGCTCATAATGCTTCTTTTGACATGCGCTTTTTGAAAAGTAATGTAAATATGCTTGGGCTTCCTGAACCTAAAAATAAGGTGATTGACACTGTGTTTTTAGCAAAAAAATATATGAAGTACGCACCTAATCATAAACTTGAGACGTTAAAGCGAATGCTTGGAATTCGTCTAAGTTCTCATAATGCATTTGACGACTGTATTACGTGTGCAGCTGTTTATCAAAAATGTGCATCTATTGAAGAAGAAGGAAAAAGAAAAGTGCAGAAAGAAGTACTTGATGAAACGGTAGCATACGAAGCAGTAAAAGAAATTCTTATGCGAAATAAACGTGATATTGAATGGATTCGCTGTATGAATGTCGGGAGCTATTTAGATATAAAAGCTTTTTACCCAATTATTAGGATGAAGGTAAACGGGCGAAAGAAATATGTGTTAACAGAAAAAATGGAAGACGATGTAATCGGTATTTGTACGAGCTTAACGTGTGAGGCAGCATTGAAAAGTGAGATTGGCAACACGAGAATTATGATTGACAGTGTAGAGGACATTTTGAAGCTAGAGAGCTACATTTTAGAAGAATACGATTCTGTATTGCGAGCACTGCATGAATATAGAGTGAATGAAGAAGATGCTGAGGAAGAAATTAAAAAATATTTAAATATAATGATGTAAAAACATCCCGTGCGTAATATTTGCGTATGGGTTTTTTTTGTTAAAACATAAAATTTTCTTGCAAATCTGATTAAAGAGTTTTTCATTTGCTCATACTATGTAGTAATGAAGCGAAGGAGAAAGGGTGAGCAACATGAGAAGAAGTCGCCGCAAATCGTTTGAAGAACTTGTAAATGAAAATAAACAACAATTATTAAGCGATCGTGATGCAATCGATCGAATTGAAGAACGTATTGAAAAACGTTATGCAATGAAACTTTTTAAGCAGGCTGAATAATTCTTAACACTAGTACGATACTAGTGTTAAGGAGGCGATAGTAATGGGTAATCCGAAAAAGAATTCAAAAGACTTTGCACCAAATCAAATTGGAACACAATCGAAAAAAGCTGGTGGGAATAAAGGAAAGCAAATGCAAGACCAAACTGGTAAGCAACCGATTGTTGATAACGGTTAAAAAAGGAGAATGTTATCATTCTTCTTTTTTGTGAGGGAATTAAAGATATATTTTTAACAGGGATATGAAAAAAGGGCTGACTTTCGTCAGCCTTTTTTCGTGATTGTAAAGTTTTCGACGAGTAAACGCCAATTTTGTGGGAATGGTAGACCAATCTTCCAATAGCTGATGCCGCCTATTCCTTGTTCTTTCATTAAATTAAATTTACTTTGAACGGACCGTGAATCTTCAAACCAAACTTCGTGTTGTACGCCGTTTTCGTCAAAGTAATTGAAATGAGGAGCTTGAGCCGTGAAATCATAGCGAATAGGAACATTGTATTTACGAGCTAGTGCAACAGCTGCAACAGAGCTAATTGCTTTTGCTGGTGGATTTCCTTGTTTGAACGGCAGTTTCCAATCGAAACCGTATAAATTTTGACCCATCATAATTTTTTGTGGTGGCATTTGAGATTTTGCATATTGAAGTACCTCTTTCACGGGACCAATAGGAGAAATCGCCATCGGTGGTCCGCCTTGCCAACCCCAGTCGTATGTCATAATGACGACGAAATCAACAATTTGTCCTTGTGCTTTATAATCATGAGCTTCAAAAAATTTCCCTTTTTGATTGGAACTTGTTTTCGGTACAAGCGTTGTACTTAATGTGTACCCGCTAGGTAAGCGTGTTTTTACATTTCGTAAAAAACGATTATATGCTTCGCGATCTTCAGGAGCTACATTTTCGAAATCAAAATGAATGTCTCGCATACCGTATTTTTCAGCTGTTTGCAAAATGTTTGTAATAAATTTGTTTTGAATCATTGCGTCGCGTAAAAAAACAGATGCCAGTTCGGTACTGAAATTTCCATTTTCAATATTTGTAATAACGAGCATAGGGATGGTTTTCCCTTGCGTTGCAATATTAGCGATTTTAGCTGTTTCTGTAGGTTCTTTTAAAGTGCCGTCTCGTTTTGCTTCAAAGCTGAAGTAGGCTAAATATGTTAAAAATGGATTAATAGCACGTGTAGCATTTACTAAACTTTCTTTGATCGGTATTGTTGAAGGTTGTAAATAAGCGATGGATTCTACTGCTCGTTTTGTTCCTTTCGGTATATATAATTGTTGTCCGACATGAAGAATAGATTTTAATGAAAGGTTATTAACTTTAGCTAAACTGGCGAGAGGAACACTATATGTTTGAGAAATTCGATAAAGGCTGTCACCAGGCTGTACATAATAGTTATTGCCTTTTGTATTAACGATAAGTGCCTGACCAACAACGAGTGTTTCGGCTGGGTTTAGTCCATTGTCTTTTACAATTTCTTCAGGTGTAGATCCATATTTTGATGCTAAACTATAAACACTATCACCGCTACGAACAGTTACAATTTGAATCATGTGTTTGCCCCTTTCGGTAAAAGATTCACTGTTTTTATTTTATTTTTGATTCCACTGTATTATGATTAAATGTATGCAAGGTAGCAGAAGTGAAAGAAGGCGAATAGAAATGTTTGTAGCAGAATATGAAGTTGAAATCCGCTATGCGGAAACAGACCAGATGGGTGTTGTTTACCATTCAAACTATTTAGTGTGGCTGGAACTTGGGCGCACTAAACTTATACAAGAATTAGGATTTTCATATGTTGAAATGGAGAAAGAGGGAATTATTTCTCCTGTATTAGACTTGCAAATTTCATATCGTAAAGCGATGCGTTACGGAGAAAAAGCAATTGTGAAAACGTGGATTGATACTGTGAGCCCGCTTCGTGTTGTATATGGTTATGAAATATATAACGGTGATGGTGAGCTTTGCATTACTGCAAGTACAACGAATATTTGTGCGAAAAAAGAAGGGTTCCGCCCTGTATCATTTAAAAAATTATATCCTGAGTGGTATGCGAAATATGAGGAAATTAAAAAGAAATAAAAAAGCGTGGCAGAAGCCACGCTTTTTTTATTTTTCATAATTAAATTGAGGGAAATCATCACCGTCGTTAAGTGTAACAGATAAATTATGTCCATCGAAGAACCACTCATCATCGCCTTCAATAAAGAAGTTAATACCTTCTTCTTGAGTTTGAACAGCAGGATGTGCAGGGTCATCTTTACGAATACCTAAAGAAAGTCCTTTTTGCACAGTACTGCAACCGCCGTATTGTACGAAAAGGCGTAGTGTTTCACCCGATTGTAAGTTTAATTCATTTTTATACCATTGTGCTGCTTCTTTTGTTACGGAAAGATTCATGTATAGTTCCTCCAAATTATGTTGCTTTTTCTTAAGTATAAAAAATAACGCAAAAAGACGCTATTAATATGCTTCACGTTTTCTTTTTGCGTTATGTGGGTTACGATCTTATTTTTGCTTTTTTGAAAAGTTTGCTTTTGGTTCAGTTTTATTTATAATTCGTCCGATATTTGCACGGTGTTTATAAATAACCATACCTGCTAATAAACACATCGCAATAATGAAGATTTTATCCCCGCTAACAATGGATGCAATAACAGCAACGACAGCTGTTATCATAGAAGAAAGTGATACGTATCTTGTTGTAAATAAAAGGCTGAAAAAGACAACAGCTAATATTGCAAAAACAACTGGTGAATAGCATAATAATACCCCAGCAGAAGTTGCAACTGCTTTCCCCCCACGGAATTTTGCGAAGATCGGATAGACATGTCCAAGAACAGCGGCTAATCCAAACCATAGTGGGTGAATATCTGACCCGAAAATAATCGGTAGACCTGTTGCTAATGTACCTTTTAAAATGTCAGCAATTGTTACGATAAAACCTGCTTTTTTCCCTAACGTACGGAATGTATTAGTTCCGCCTAGATTACCGCTTCCATGCTCACGAATGTCGATTCCATAACCGATTTTTCCAACGACTAATGCAAATGGAATCGAACCGAGTAGATAGGCAACGATAAATAAAAGATATGTAATAATCATGAGTTCAGTCTCCTTTATACAAATGTGTTGATAAAGGGTAAAAAGAGTTTTTCCCGTATATTGTACCATACATTTGTAAAGAGCACATTTCTTTTTTACAAATGAAAAAGTCATTAATTTTTAAAAAAACTTTCACAGGAATGTTACATTTTTCACAGGAACAGAAGAACTATATGTTGTATGATTTTAATCAAAAGACAACAACATGTTGGTGGAGGGTTATGAATGTTGAAACAAAATGTACGTGGAGAAGGATTAATGAAAGTATTTGAGACAATTATTCACGGTAATGAACAAGATTTAATGCAGGAAAATGCAAATGTAGATGGACGATCTCCAATGGGAGTAATGGGAACGTTCGCATCTGAGAGTGCAAAGTATTATGCTGTAGCAAATTTACTATCAGATCAAGTGAAAAAAGCGATAGATCAAAATATATTATATCCACATGATTTAGATTTTTATGCAACAGGAACGACGACTTGTTCGCAAATTCCGTTAGCGCAAATGCTTGCTGACGGTTTCCATACTGGACATGGACATATGAGACAACCGCAAGATATTAAAAGTGCGTTGGCGCTTTCTTCAATTATTTTTCAGGCGAATCAAAATATGCAGCACGGTGGTCAATCGTTTGCACTCTTTGATATTGATTTAGCTCCATATGTGAGAAAAACAGTAGAGAGACATAAAAAACGATTGCAGTCATATCCGCTTACGAAAGAACAAATAGAGGAATTTGCATGGAAAGAAACAGAAAATGATACGTATCAGGCGTGTGAGGCTTTCGTTCATAATTCAAATAGTATGCATAGTAGGGGCGGGGGCCAAGTACCGTTTATTTCTATTAACTACGGAACAGATACATCGAAAGAGGGACGGCTTTTAATTAAGCAACTTTTAAAAGCGACGCAAGCTGGACTTGGTAAAGGGGAAACACCGATTTTTCCTATTCAAATTTTCAAAATGAAAAAAGGCGTAAACTTTGAAGAGTGTGATCCGAACTATGATTTATTTGAATTAGCGTTAGAAACGACAGTTGAGCGATTATTCCCTAACTTTTCGTTTTTAGATGCCCCGTTTAATGCTGTGCATTATGATGGTCGACCTGAAAGTGAAGTATGTTATATGGGATGTCGTACTCGTGTTATGTCTAATATACATGGGGAAGAAACAGCAATTGGAAGAGGGAATTTATCGTTTACTTCTATTAATTTAGTGAAATTAGCGCTAATTAGTGGTTCAAAAGAAGCATTTTTTGAAGCGCTAAGTTACTACTTAGATTTAGGCGTTAAGCAATTATTAGAGAGATTTGCTTATCAATGTACAAAGAGAGCAAGAGATTTTCAGTTCTTATATTCACAAGGTGTATGGCGTGGCGGAGAAACGTTACAACCTGAAGATGCTGTGGCGCCGATTTTAAAACAAGGGACGTTAAGTCTTGGGTTTATCGGTCTTGCAGAATGTTTAGTAGCGTTAACAGGAAAGCACCATGGAGAAAATGAAGAATCGTGGAAGCTTGGATATGAAATCATTTCCTTTATGAGGAAGAGAATGGATAAGGCTACGGAAGAACATCAACTCAATTTCTCCGTAATTGCAACGCCAGCAGAAGGGTTATCAGGAAAGTTTGTGAAGAAAGATAGAGAAGAATTTGGTGAAATTAGCGGTGTGACAAATCATAATTATTATACAAATTCGTTCCATGTACCGGTGTATTACAATATTCAAGCGATAGATAAAATCCGATTAGAAGGACCGTTTCACGCTCTTTGTAATGGCGGACATATTACGTACATTGAACTAGATGGTGCAGCTGTGCATAATCAAAAGGCGTTAAAGCAAATTGTACAAGCGATGGCGCAGTACGGAGTAGGGTACGGCTCAATTAACCATCCTGTCGATCGTTGTAAGTGTTGTAGTTATCATGGCATTATCGGGAATGAATGTCCGAGCTGCGGAAATAAAGATGAGAATGAAATAGAAAGAATTCGCCGCATAACAGGATATCTTGTAGGAGATATGTCAAAGTGGAATAGCGCGAAACGTAGTGAAGAGATGGATCGGGTGAAGCATAAATGAAAGTTATGAATATCATTCATGATAGTGTAGTAGATGGAGAAGGGTTGCGGACAGTCGTGTTTTTTGCGGGCTGTCCGCATCGTTGTATCGGTTGCCATAATCCGAAATCATGGAATGTTTGCAATGGAACTGAAATGACGGTAGAAGAAATTGTGAAAGAGATTGAAAAAAATTCATTAACCGATGTAACATTTTCAGGTGGAGATCCATTTTTTCAAGCTGTTGAAGTGAAAAAAGTAGCAAAAGCAGTGAAGGATCTGAAAAAAAATCTATGGATTTATACAGGTTACACGTTAGAAGAGATACAGAGTGCTCAAAATAATGATATGATAGAATTGTTACATTATGGGGATGTTTTGGTTGATGGAAGATTTGAACTTGATAAAAAAGATTTAACACTTCCATTTCGCGGAAGCTCCAATCAACGTATTATTCGATTGAAAGAGTAAAAAGGCGGGATAGGTTATATGAATAAAACAGTATTACTTGTTGAAGATGAAAGAAGATTACGTGAAATTGTTAGTGATTATTTTCGTAATGAAGGCTTTGAAGTAATCGAAGCGGAAGATGGAAAAAAAGCGCTAGAATTATTTGCTGAACATACAATTGATTTAATTATGTTAGATATTATGTTACCAGAAATAGATGGTTGGTCTGTTTGTAGACGAATTAGAAAAGAGTCAGCGGTACCAATTATTATGCTGACAGCACGTTCTGATGAGGATGATACATTACTAGGCTTTGAACTAGGTGCAGATGAGTATGTAACAAAACCTTTTAGTCCGAAAGTGTTAGTAGCTCGTGCAAAGACGTTATTGAAACGTGCGGATGGAGCGATAGGAGTATCAGAAGAAAATACTATGTCATTAGCTGGAATAGAAGTGAATCGACTATCTAGAACAGTTTTAGTAGATGGAGAAGAAATTATATTGACACATAAGGAGTTTGAGCTTCTCGTGTATTTAATGGAGAACAGAGGAATTGTGTTGTCACGCCAACATTTATTAGATCAGTTATGGGGATATGATTACTACGGGGATGACCGAACGGTTGATACACATATTAAAAAACTGCGAAATAAGCTAGGAGATAAGGCGAAGCATATCGGCACTGTTATTCGAGTAGGTTACAAATTTGAAGAATAACCTTTAAGTTACTGTGCATCCCGGCTTTTGGATATAGCAAATTTACACTCTCCTTTGTAGGTGAAATGTACAAAAAATACTTTTCTTGTCTACTAATGATAGATAGGAGTATTTTTTTAATTGGATTTCACGATGAGTTCACAAGAAGGACACAAACTGTGACTATACTGAAAGTACGAATTCACCAGAGAGGGGAAATAAAACATGGGATATTACGACGGACCGAATTTAAATGAAGAGCATAGTGAAACGAGAGAAATGAAAAAATCAGGTAGTAAAAAAGGATATTTTTTCACAGGTTTAGTTGGAGCTGTAGTCGGGGCGGTTTCGATTAGTTTTGCAGCACCTTACATGCCGTGGATGCAAAATAATGGAGCAGCAGTTTCGTCATTCAATTCTAATCAACAAGTAGAAGGTACTGTAGCTCCTGTTGTTAATAAAGTGAAGGGCGAAACTGATTTGCCAGGTATGATTGAAGGCGCAAAGGACGTTGTAGTTGGTGTAATTAATATGCAGAAGACTATTGATCCGTTTGCGATGCAACCAGCAGAACAAGAGCAAACAGCTGGTACAGGATCAGGTGTTATTTATAAAAAGTCAGGAAATAAAGCATATATTGTAACAAATAACCACGTAGTAGACGGTGCAAATAAACTTGCTGTTAAACTGAGCGACGGAAAGCAAGTTGATGCAAAATTAGTTGGTAAGGACCCTTGGTTAGACTTAGCAGTTGTAGAGATTGATGGATCTACTGTTAATAAAGTTGCAACTTTAGGTGATTCCAGTAAACTTCGTGCTGGTGAAAAAGCAATTGCAATCGGTAACCCACTAGGATTTGACGGCAGTGTAACAGAAGGTATTATCAGTAGTAAAGAACGTGAAATTCCAGTAGATATTGATGGAGACAAACGTCCAGACTGGCAAGCACAAGTTATTCAAACAGATGCAGCGATTAACCCTGGTAATAGTGGCGGTGCATTATTTAACCAAAACGGTGAATTAATTGGAATTAACTCAAGTAAAATTGCGCAGCAAGAAGTTGAGGGGATTGGTTTTGCAATTCCAGTTAATGTTGCAAAACCAGTTATTGAATCGCTTGAAAAAGACGGAGTAGTGAAACGACCAGCTCTTGGTGTAGGTGTTGTTTCATTAGAAGATGTGCAAGCTTATGCAGTAAATCAATTGAAAGTACCAAAAGAAGTAACAAATGGTGTTGTATTAGCTAAAATTTATCCTGTGTCACCGGCAGAAAAAGCTGGCTTAGAGCAATATGATCTTGTAGTAGCATTAGATGATCAAAAAGTAGAAAATTCACTTCAGTTCCGTAAATACTTATATGAAAAGAAAAAAGTAGGCGAGAACGTAGAAGTTACATTCTACCGCAACGGTCAAAAAATGACGAAAACAGCTACATTAGCAGATAATTCAGCTACAAAGAATCAATAATCGGAATAAAAGAAAGTCTCTTTCATGTTGAAAGAGACTTTCTTTATCGGATATACTAAAGGAATAGGAGGGATAAATTATGACAATTGAAAACCCAACTCGTACGGAAATTGGTGAAGTATTGAAGAAAAGTAAAACGATTGCAGTTGTTGGATTATCAGATAAGCCAGAACGCACATCATATATGGTTTCAAAAGCAATGCAAGATGCTGGGTATCGCATTATTCCAGTAAATCCAACAGTAGATGAAGTGCTTGGAGAAAAGGCGGTTTCTTCACTGGTAGATATTAAAGAACATGTTGATATCGTAAATGTATTTCGTCGTTCAGAATTTTTAAAGGATGTTGCGAAAGAGTTTGTAGAGATTGATGCAGATGTTTTCTGGGCACAATTAGGAGTACAAGATGAAGATACATATAAACTTTTACAAGAAAAAGGCTATACTGTAATAATGGATCGTTGTATTAAAGTAGAGCATGCGATGACAAAATAGTATAGACTTTAACGATAGAAAGATTGATTCAGCCTTCACTTTTTATATAAGTAGGGCCGATGAACGAGGTGTTCATCATGAGATTTTTTAAAGGCTGTTTTTGGGGATTGTTACTTGTTATCCCGTTTTGGATATTGATCATTTGGATCATGATAAAGGTTTGGAATGTATAATGTTGGAATACATATCCATTTCTCGTTGACAAACGATTATTTTTCTGAAATAGTAGCCTAGAGGAATCCTTGTGAAAAAAAACAAGGATTTTTCTATTGAAAATAGTATATAAAAGAGATAAGATAACTTGCCAAAACTATAGTCGAGGCGTTATTCTATAATAGAAACATATGTTCTTATTTGATTAGGAAAGGGGCAAGGAGTTTGGCGAAGCATCAGTTCCAATATAATGAAGATGCAATTCAAGTGCTAGAAGGACTTGAAGCCGTTCGAAAACGCCCGGGTATGTATATCGGGAGTACGGATAGCCGTGGATTGCATCATTTAGTATATGAAATAGTAGATAACTCCGTTGATGAAGCATTAGCGGGATTTGGCGACGAAATTTCTGTCGTAATACATAAAGATAATAGTATTAGCGTAATTGATAAAGGGCGAGGAATGCCTACGGGAATGCATAAGCTTGGAAAACCGACACCTGAAGTTATTTTAACTGTACTTCATGCTGGTGGTAAGTTTGGCCAAGGAGGCTATAAAACGAGTGGTGGTTTACACGGTGTTGGGGCATCAGTTGTAAATGCCTTGTCAGAATGGCTAGTAGTAACGATTAAGCGTGATGGTAGCATTTATGAACAACGCTTTGAAAATGGTGGTACTCCTGCAACGACGTTAGAGAAAATCGGGAAAACGAAAGAGTCTGGTACAACGATGCACTTCAAACCAGATACAACTATTTTCAGCACAACAAATTATAACTATGAAACATTATGTGAGAGATTACGTGAATCTGCATTCTTATTAAAAGGAATGAAAATCTCGATAAAAGATGAACGTAATGATTTAGAAGATGTGTTTCATTATGAAACAGGAATTGAGGCTTTCGTTTCATACTTAAACGAAGAGAAAGATTCGATTCATCCAGTTGTATATTTCTCGGGTGAGCAAAATGGAATTGAAGCAGAGTTAGCGTTTCAGTTTAATGATGGTTACTCAGAAAACATTCTTTCGTTTGTAAATAATGTACGTACAAAAGACGGTGGTACACACGAAGCTGGATTTAAAACAGCGATGACACGTGTGTTCAATGAGTATGCTCGTAAAGTTTCTTTATTAAAAGAAAAAGACAAAAATTTAGAGGGTACAGATATTCGTGAAGGATTAGCTTCGATTGTTTCTGTCCGTGTGCCAGAAGACGTACTTCAGTTTGAAGGGCAAACGAAAGGGAAACTAGGTACAAGTGAAGCTCGTTCTTCAATTGATGCAATTGTATCTGAGCATTTAGCTTACTTTTTAGAAGAAAACCCGGATGTAGCTACACTTCTTGTAAGAAAAGCAATTAAAGCAGCGCAAGCACGTGAGGCTGCTCGTAAAGCGAGAGAAGAAGCGCGTACTGGTAAGAAGAAAAAAAAATCAGAAGGTACTTTAAGTGGGAAGTTAACACCTGCACAATCACGTAATCCTCAGAAAAACGAATTGTATTTAGTAGAGGGTGACTCGGCTGGTGGTTCAGCAAAGCAAGGGCGAGATCGCCGTTTCCAAGCGGTGCTACCATTACGTGGTAAAGTAATTAACACGGAAAAAGCAAAGCTTGCTGATATTTTTAAGAATGAAGAGATCAATACGATTATTTACGCAATTGGCGGCGGCGTAGGGAATGAGTTCGCTGTTGAAGATATTAACTACGATAAAGTTGTTATTATGACCGATGCAGATACGGATGGAGCACATATTCAAGTGTTACTACTGACGTTCTTCTACCGTTATATGAAACCACTTATTGAAGCTGGTAAAGTATTTATCGCACTTCCACCTTTATATAAAGTAAGTAAAGGAAAAGGGAAAAGTGAAGTAATTGAATATGCATGGTCTGATGAAGAATTAGGTGGCGTAACGAAAAAGGTCGGTAAAGGCTATATGTTGCAGCGCTATAAAGGACTTGGCGAAATGAATGCTGATCAATTATGGGAAACAACGATGAACCCTGAAACACGTACGTTAATTCGTGTGAAAATTGATGATGCATCAAGAGCTGAGCGTCGAGTTACGACATTGATGGGTGATAAAGTAGAACCTCGCCGTAAATGGATTGAGCGTAATGTACAATTTGGTATGCAAGAAGAAGGAAATATTTTAGAAAATGAAATGATTATGGAGACGGAGGTGGAATAACATGCAGGCAGAGAAGTTTCATGACCTCCCGCTTGAAGACGTGTTAGGTGACCGCTTTGCACGTTATAGTAAATATATTATTCAAGACCGCGCGCTTCCAGATGCGCGTGACGGTTTAAAACCGGTACAAAGACGTATTTTATATTCTATGTATGTAGAAGGAAACGTACATGATAAAGCGTTTCGTAAATCAGCTAAAACAGTAGGTAATGTTATCGGTAATTATCATCCACATGGTGATTCCTCTGTATATGAGGCGATGGTCCGTTTAAGTCAAACTTGGAAAGTACGTAATGTTTTAGTTGAAATGCATGGTAATAATGGTAGTGTTGATGGCGATCCAGCAGCGGCAATGCGTTATACAGAAGCACGTTTATCACCAATTGCATCTGAGTTATTACGTGATCTTGATAAAGAAACAGTAGAATTTGTGTCAAACTTCGATGATACGAGTGAAGAACCAGTTGTATTACCGGCAATGTTCCCAAACTTATTAGTGAACGGATCGACAGGGATTTCAGCTGGTTATGCAACAGAAATTCCTCCGCATCACCTTGGAGAAGTAATTGATGCGACGATGATGCGAATTGATAATCCGAATAGTACTGTTGATGATTTATTAACAGTTATTAAAGGACCAGATTTCCCAACAGGCGGTATTATTCAAGGGATTGATGGTATTAAAAAAGCGTACGAAACAGGTAAAGGTAAAATTATTATTCGCGGAAAAGCAGAAGTTGAAACGGTTCGTGGTGGAAAGCAACAAATCGTTATTACAGAAATTCCGTACGAAGTAAATAAAGCGAACCTTGTTAAAAAAATGGATGAATTACGTCTAGATAAAAAGCTAGATGGAATTGCTGAAGTGCGTGATGAGACGGACCGTACAGGTCTTCGCATCGTTGTAGAATTAAAAAAAGAAGTAAATGCTGAAGGTATTTTAAATTATTTATATAAGAATACAGATTTGCAAATTCCATATAATTTTAATATGGTAGCGATAAATCATCGTCGTCCAACACTTATGACATTACCTAAAATTTTGGATGCATATATTGGACATCAAAAAGAAGTTGTTACGAGACGTTCACAATATGAATTACGAAAAGCAGAAAACCGTCAACATATTGTAGAAGGTTTAAAGAAAGCATTATCAATTTTAGATGAAGTGATTGAAACGATCCGTGGGTCTAAAGATAAGCGTAATGCGAAAGATAATTTAAGTGCGAAATTTGGATTTACAGAGGCGCAGTCAGAGGCAATTGTTTCACTGCAATTATATCGTTTAACGAATACAGATATTACAGCGCTAGAGCAAGAAGCAGCGGAACTTAGTAAGAAAATTATAGAGTTACAGGCGATTCTACAAAGTGAAAAAAGACTTCTTCAAGTTATTAAAACAGATTTGAAGAGAGTAAAGAAAACATATAGTGATGATCGCCGTGCGATAATTGAAGAGGAAATTGAAGAAATTAAAATTGATGTGGAAGTTATGATTCCGCAAGAAGATGTCATCGTTACTGTAACGAAAGAAGGATATGTGAAACGAACTGGTTGGCGTTCGCATAATGCATCGAACGGAAAAGACTTCGGTATGAAAGAGGGTGACATCTTACTTGAGCGTTTCGATACAAACACGACAGAAACCGTTCTTTTATTTACGAACAAAGGAAATTATATTTATCTTCCTGTATATGAAATGCCAGAAATTCGTTGGAAAGATTTAGGTCAACACGTTGCGAATCTTGTTTCACTCGAGCGAGATGAAGCGTTAATTTGGGCAACAGTCGTACCGAATTTTGAAGAGGAAAAACGATTTATCGTATTTGTTACACGAAACGGTATGATTAAGAAAACAGAATTAAACCAATATAAAGTGCAGCGTTATTCACGGGCGTTCGTTGCTGTAAACTTGAAAAAAGATGATGAAGTTGTTGATATATTTGCGACAGATGGGACAAGTGATATTGTTCTTGCAACACATGGCGCATATGCACTTGTATTCAATGAAGAAGAAGTAAGTCCAGTTGGTGTAAGAGCAGCCGGTGTGAAAGCAATTAACTTAAAAGAAGATGACTATGTTGCTTCTGGTAAACCGTTAAATGGTGAAAAAGATCAACTTATTCTCGTTACGCAGCGCGGTGCTGTGAAACGTATAAAGGCATCGGAAATTGAGAAATCAACGAGGGCGAAGCGCGGCCTTGTAATTTTTAAAGAGTTAAAACGTAATCCGTACCGTATTGTCGGTATTGAAATTGTTCGAGATGATGAATTAGTTTACATGAAGACAGAGAAACACATTGTAGAAGAAATTGATCCGAAAGCGTTTCGAAATAAAGACCGGTATAGTAATGGTAGTTTAGTACTAGATGTTAATGATACTGGTGAAGTAATTGAAACGTGGACGAAGAAAAGAACGTAATAAAGGAAGCATCTTGCTATGAATAATGGCAAGATGCTTTTTTCTAAGCAAATCATTATGTATATAAAAATAATCTTGTTATAATAATGAAATGAAATCGTTCTCATAAAGTGAAACTTTAATCAGTGGGGGGGGTCTTCATTCCCCACTGATTATTAGTTGAACCAATCGGGCTTTTACGAGCAGTTGATCCCTCACCTAACTTCTTTGTATTCGTTGAATTTTGAGGTAGGGATCTTACTGCCCGCAAGTAGCGGGACAAATGGAGGGGCAACATGAAAAAAATAGGTGTAGGGATTGTAGGATTTGGATTTTCTAGTACAACATTTCACATCCCGTTATTACAAACGATAGAAGAATACGATATCCGTGCTATTTTATCATCAAAAGAAGAAGTAGTGAAACAAGCATTACCAAATGCTGAAGTTGTTGGTACAATTGATGAATTAGTAAACCGAGCTGATATTGACTTAGTGGTCATTACTTCACCGAATACAACTCATTTTCCATATGTAAAAGAAGCGATTGTACACGGTAAGCATGTTGTTGTGGAGAAACCATTCGTTGTTTCAATTGAAGAGGGAGAAGAACTTATTTCATTAGCGAAGCAACATAATGTCGTTTTAAGTGTGTATCACAACCGTCGTTTTGATAATGATTTCTTAACGATAAAGAAACTATTACAAGAAAATAGAATAGGGAATGTATACGCATATGAAGCGCATTTCGATCGTTTCCGTCCACATGTACGTGATCGCTGGAGAGAAAAGAATTTACCAGGTTCAGGAATTTTATATGATTTAGGATCGCATTTAATGGATCAAGCGTTATCATTATTCGGGAAACCAGATGCGATAAATGCAGATGTAATAAAACAACGACCAGGTGCAGAAATTGATGATTATTTCCATGTCGTACTTCACTACGGAGTAAAACGTGTCATTTTACATAGTAGCAGTTATGTGAAACAAGCTGGACCACATTTTACACTGCATGGCGATAAGGGTTCTATCGTGAAGTATGGTATGGATTCACAGGAAGAACAATTAAAAACTGGAATGAAGCCAGGGGATAATGGTTATGGAGCAGACTCTGAAGAGAATTTTGCTACTTTAGAAACAGAAGAAGAGTTAGTACGTATTCCGACAGAAGTCGGCTGTTATGACATGTATTATAAAGGTGTAAGAGATAGTATTGTAAATGGTGAGAAACCACCTGTAACAGCAGAAGAAGGCTTGGAAGTTATTAGACTTATTCAATTGGCAATTGAAAGCAGTGAAACTGGTAGAGTCATTTCTATAAAATAAAAAAGACACGATTCTGTGTCTTTTTTTATTTTTGCGGAACAGAAAGTCCGTAAAAGAACATTGTAACTATATCTTGTATATGTTTTTCTCGATCTCCTTCAAGAAGCTGTGCCCCGAAATCATCACCTAATTTAGTGAACATTTGAATGTACAGTAACATCATTTCTTTTGAAAGATGAGGATTAATTTCATTTTTGCGCTGTGCTTGTTCTAATATTTCTAAATACCAAGGCAGGATTTTTTCATTTTGATAACTATAAATAAATTCTCGGAGCTCTTCGTCTTTTTGCATCATTTGTAGTAACATATCAGGCTGAAATAACCCGCCCGTATTCATTTTTCTTACAATCATTTTTTGCATCATATCATGAAAAGGTAACTTTTCTTCTGCAAGTTCTTTATAATATTGAAATTCAGATATTATAAATTCTTGTATAAGTTCCCTAAATAACGCATCTTTACTTCTAAAATGATTATAAATTGTAACTTGAGAAACGTTTGCTTTTTTTGCAATATGTTCTATTTTTACTTCATTAAATCCGCGTTCTGAAAATAATACGAAGGCTGCCTCTTTAATGGCACGCTTTTTCTTTTCTTTCACTTTTTCAAAGCCGTTCAATATAATCACCTCATTTAAAATATACAAGAAAAAATAATTGAAAACAATTTTTTTGAAATATGGACATATAAATATTTCAAAAAGTTGTTGCGAATATGAAAGATGAGGAGTACAATAATTTTGAAATATCACATGTTAAATATTTCAAAAAATGAGGTGGACTTATGATTTCAGTTCAAAATGTTACAAAACAGTTTTCAAATGGAAAAGGTTTGTTTCATATTACATTTGAAGTGAAAGAAGGGGAAGTTTTTGGCTACTTAGGACCAAATGGTGCCGGGAAATCAACAACGATTCGTAATTTAATGGGATTTATAAAACCGACGGCTGGTAAAGCGACAATTTTCGGATTAGATTGTTGGGAAGATGCTGCGAAAATTCAAAGAGAAGTTGGTTATTTACCAGGAGAAATTTCTTTTATTGAAGGAATGAACGGATTAGATTTTTTAAAGTTGATGCAAGGAATGCGTGGGTTAAAAGATATAAAAAGACGAGATGAATTAATAGAACGTTTGCAATTCGATGTGAAAACACCAATTCGAAAAATGTCTAAAGGAATGAAACAAAAAGTAGGTATAGTTGCGGCATTTATGCATGATCCAGAAGTACTAATTTTAGATGAACCGACATCAGGACTCGATCCACTTATGCAGCAACTATTTATAGATTTAATATTAGAAGAAAAGCAAAGAGGGAAAACGATTCTTATGTCGTCGCATATTTTCACTGAAATTGAGAGAACTTGTGACAGAGTGGCTATTATTAAAGATGGTTGCCTTGTAACAGTTGAAAACATTCATGATTTACAAGGCATGAGAAGACAGGTGATAGATGTAACTGTATCATCTCAAGAAGAAATCGAGTCTCTTAAACAATGTGATTTGCAATTTGAAGGAGTGAAAGGTAGAGAGGCATCAATTATTGTGCAAGGAAACTATCAAACTGTTTTACAAACACTTTCAAACTATAATGTAACGGCACTTCAAACGAGAGCGACGGATTTAGAACATTTATTTATGCATTATTACGAGAAGAAAGAAGGGGTAAAGCATGAATAAACAACTATTTTTAGCTAGTTTGAAAGAAACTCAAAAAAGTATATTGAGCTATGCTACTGGTGCAGCGCTTTATTTATGGTTATTAATTTGGATATTCCCATCGATGGTTTCAGCGAAAGGGTTAAATGAATTAATAAGTGCCATGCCTGATAGTGTAAAAAAAATTGTTGGAATGGAAAGTCCAATTCAAAATGTAATGGATTTTTTAGCTGGGGAGTATTATAGCCTATTGTTTATTATCATTTTAACAATTTTTTGTGTCACGGTTGCAACACATTTAATTGCTCGTCATGTAGATAAAGGGGCGATGGCATATTTATTAGCAACACCTGTATCAAGGGTGAAAATTGCAATTACACAAGCTGCCGTTCTCATATTAGGACTACTAATTATTGTAATTGTTACTTATGTAGCTGGTATATTAGGTGCAGAATGGTTTTTAAAAGATAATAATTTAAATAAAGAATTATTTTTGAAGATAAATGTAGTCGGAGGGCTAATATTTTTAGTAGTTAGTGCCTATTCATTTTTCTTTTCCTGTATATGTAATGATGAAAGGAAGGCACTTAGCTACTCAGCAAGTTTAACAATCTTATTTTTCGTATTAGATATGGTAGGGAAATTAAGTGATAAGTTAGAGTGGATGAGAAATATATCCTTGTTTACATTGTTTCGTCCGAAAGAAATTGCTGAAGGAACATATAATATATGGCCAGTAAGTTTAGGTTTAACTGCTGGAGCGCTCTGTATCTTCATAGTAGCAATTGTAGTGTTTAGGAAGAGGGATTTACCGTTGTAAAGTAGAAAGTCCACTTAATTAGTGGGCTTTTTTCGTTTGTAAATTCGAAGGGATATCTTTTAGAGAAACATTTAAGTAGATAGTCAAAATGGAATGTTTACATTTTTTCTTATAGAAATATTCAAAAAGAAGGGAACCTTTTTCTAGGATACTCCGTCTAATATGTGTAAAGTTTAATTAATAGAGAGGCTGAAACGGGAGGGTCAATTTAATAATATACATTATTTATTAACGACAATCCACAGTCTATTTATTAGAAAACATAATTAACACTATTAAATTAGTGTATATGTAACGGTAAAAAAATGATGTTAAAAAACTATACAGAATTTTTATGAATATTACTGTAAAAAAATAATTTTTTTTAAAATTTTTAATAATAACACTTTACAAATTTTAAAAAATTAGTAGAATAGGAAGTAGTAAGAATCGTCTGATAAATATATAAAGAAAAACAGAATTATCAGAAAATTCTTAAATAGATATCGTTTAGAATTAGGGAGGGTACAGAAAATGAAAAAGAAAAAAATGAAAAAACTAACAGCAGTTGTAGTACCGGTTTTAGCAATGAGCATGGCATTAACAGCATGTTCTACATCAGGTGGAGATAAGAAGACAAGCACAAATTCTAGCTCTAGTGGAGATAGTAAGTCAGGAGAAAAGCTAGCAGCGAAACAAGTATTAAATCGTACAGAAACAAATGAGATTCCAACAATGGATACTTCTAAAAATACAGATACATTAGGTTCTCAAATTTTAGGGAACACGATGGAAGGTTTATATCGATTAGATAAAGATAACAAGCCAATCCCAGCTGCAGCAGAATCAAGCACGAAGAGTGAGGATGGTAAAAAATATACATTTAAACTACGTAAAGATGCAAAATGGTCAAATGGAGATCCAGTAACAGCAAAAGACTTCGTATTTGCATGGCAACGTCTATTAGATCCAAAAACAACTGCTGAGTATGCGTTTATCGCATTTCCAATTAAAAATGCAGAAGCAGTTAACCAAGGGAAAGCAGAAGTATCTACATTAGGTGTAAAAGCAGTAGATGACCTTACGCTTGAAGTTGAATTAGAACAAGCAGTACCATACTTCTTAAATCTAGTTGCATTCCCATCGTACTACCCATTAAATGAAAAATTCGTAAAAGAAAAAGGCGATAAATACGGTTTAGAATCTGATACAACAGTTTATAACGGACCATTCGTTCTTACTGATTGGAAACATGAACAAGGCTGGAAACTAAAGAAAAATGATCAATATTGGGATAAAAAGACTGTAAAATTAGATGAAATTAATTACAGTGTAGTAAAAGAAGTAGCTACAAAGGTAAACCTATATGATACAGGTGCAATTGATTCTGCACTTTTATCAGGAGAATTTGTTGATAAGTATAGAAATAATAAAGATGAGTTTGGAACATACTCACAAGTAAGTACGTACTTCTTGCGTATGAACCAACAACGTGGTGGACAAGATACACCGTTAAAGAGCAAAAAATTACGTGAAGCAATTGCGTTATCAATTGATAAAAAGAATTTAGCAACTGTTATTTTAAATGATGGATCTAAACCTGCGGACTTCTTAGTACCGAAAGGATTAGCAACTGGACCAGACGGTAAGGACTTCCAAGAAACATTTAAAAATGGTATCAAGCCAGATGCGAAAAAAGCAGCTGCTGCATGGGATGAAGCGAAAAAAGAACTTGGTAAAGACCAAGTTACAATTGAACTATTAAACTATGATACAGGTAATGCGAAAAAAGTTGGGGAATATGTTAAAGATCAAATTGAGAAAAATTTAAAAGGTGTAACAGTTACCATTAAACTTCAACCATTCAAACAAAAACTGAAGTTAGAAACAGAGCAAGATTATGATTTATCATATGCTGGTTGGGGACCTGACTACGCAGATCCAATGACATTCTTAGATATGTTCCAGTCTAAGCATTCTCATAACCAAATGAGCTTCTCTGATCCGAAATATGATGAAATGATTAAGAAAGCTGGCGGAGAATTAATGGGTGATGCGAAGAAACGTTGGGAAGAGTTAGGAAAAGCAGAAAAACTACTTATTGAGCAAGATGTAGCGCTTGTACCTCTATACCAACGTGGTGATGCTTACGTTCAAAAATCGAATGTAAAAGACGTTGTTCACCATAACATCAGTCCAGAGTATAGCTTCAAATGGACTTATATTACTGAAAAAGATGGAAAGTAATAGAATTTAAAAAAACATTCCAAAAGTAGTTATTCTACTTTTGGAATGTTTTTTTATTGAGCTTAAAATACTAATTTGTAGTGCAAGGAAATAGGGAAGCATAAGGGGGATAGTATGTACATACGGTAGATGGGGGATAAATCATACTAAATTACGAAGGTAAAAATCAGAATATTTAAAATAAAACTATTTACAAATGCGTAAAAAAGAGTAGAATAATATTAGTTATAATTTTCTGAAAAGTCAATCGTTAGCAAGGGGTCTCTCAAGGGTTGGTATTGTACATATAATTGGGGAGGATACAAAAATGAAGAGAAAAAAGATGAAAAAGTTAACAGCAGTTGTAGTACCAGTTTTAGCGATGAGTGTTGCATTGACAGCATGCTCTGGATCAGGTGGAGAAAAGAAAACGACTACTACATCTAATAGTGGGGAAGAAAAAAAATCTGATATTAAATATGCAGCGAAGCAAGTATTAAATCGTACGGAAAACCAAGAAATTCCGACGATGGACACTTCTAAATCTACTGATACATTAGGGGCACAAATTTTAGGGAACACAATGGAAGGATTATATCGTCTTGATAAAGATAATAAGCCTATTCCTGCTGCCGCAGAATCAAGTACGAAAAGCGAAGATGGTAAAAAATATACATTTAAACTACGTAAAGATGCGAAATGGTCAAATGGAGATCCTGTAACAGCGAAAGATTTCGTGTTTGGATGGCAACGCTTACTTGATAAAAACACAGCTGCAGAATATGCGTTTATTGCTTATTATATAAAAAATGCCGAGGCAATTAATAAAGGTGAAAAACCTGCAACGGAATTAGGTGCAAAAGCGGTAGATGATTATACACTTGAAGTAGAATTAGAAAAACCAGTACCATATTTCTTAAATTTATTAGCATTCCCGTCATACTATCCATTAAATGAAAAGTTTGTAAAAGAAAAAGGAGATAAGTTTGGTTTAGAAGCAGATACAACGGTGTATAACGGACCATTCGTTATGTCTTCATGGAAACATGAACAAGGATGGCAGTTGAAGAAAAATGATAAATATTGGGATAATAAGACTGTGAAATTAGAAGAAATTAATTATAGTGTAGTAAAAGAAGTTGCTACGAAAGTAAATTTATATGATACAGGATCAATTGATTTCACACTACTATCAGGAGAGTTTGTAGATAAATATAAATCGAATAAAGATGAGTACGGTGAGTATGCAGAATCAAGTACATTCTTCTTGCGTTTAAATCAAAAGCGTAACGGACAGGATACACCATTAAAGAGCAAAAAACTGCGTGAAGCAATTGCGTTATCAGTTGATAAAAAGGGCTTAGCAAACGTTATTTTAAATAATGGATCAAAAGCAACAGATCAATTGGTTCCAAAAGGGCTTGCGACAGGGCCGGACGGTAAAGATTACCAAGATACGTTTAAAAATGGTCTGAAACAAGATACGAAAAAAGCAGCAGCTGCATGGGAAGAAGCGAAAAAGGAACTTGGAAAAGATCAAGTTACAATTGAATTACTAAGCTATGATGATGGAACTGCGAAAAAGATTGCTGATTATGTTAAAGATCAAATTGAGAAAAATTTAAAAGGTGTAACGATTAATACGAAAATTCAGCCGTTCAAACAAAAATTAAAATTAGAGTCAGCGCAAGATTATGAAATCTCTTATGCAGGCTGGAGCCCAGATTATGCGGATCCAATGACATTTATTGATATGTTTGACTCGAAGAGCCCGTATAACCAAATGAGTTATTCGAATCCAAAATACGATGAAATGGTGCAAAAAGCAGGTAATGAATTATTATCTGATCCGAAGAAGCGCTGGGAAACGTTAGGAAAAGCAGAGAAATTATTCCTTGAAGAAGATGCAGGATTAGTTCCTTTATATCAAACAGGAAGATCATATGTAATGAAACCGAATGTAAAAGGAATTGTGAAACACAACATCAGTCCAGAATATAGCTTTAAGTGGGCGTATGTAACTGAGGGTGGCGGAAAGAAATAACATGAAAGCATTTCAAAAGTGGCTAATATGCTTTTGAAATGCTTTTTTTAGTATAAGGAGAATAAGGCTTATTGAATTCTTGAGAAGCGTTGAGGACACTTTTTAAATTTTACTGTAGGATATTCGAAAAGAATTCAACGGTGGAAAGATAAATATAGTAAAAGATTTCATATGGATAAGGAAAAGATAGAAATTAGCAATAGAGAAGAATAAGGAGAGGTATGTTTACATATAGTAGGTGGGGGATAATTTATATAGTAGTAATAGTAAAATAGCAAGTTACTATCATAAAAAAATAAACATTTAGAAAATTCACAAAAATACTTTACAAAACTCAAAAAAATAGTAGAATATTAATTAATAAGAATTTTCTGATAATGAAAGTTAATAGAAAATCTCTAAATGTTAATATCGTACATATAATTGGGGAGGGTACCAAAAAATGAAGAGAAAAAAGATGACAAAATTAACAGCGGTTGTAGCACCAGTTCTAGCAATGAGTATGGCATTAACAGCTTGCTCGGGATCAGGGGATAAAGATAAGGCAAGCACAACGCCGAAAAGTGGTGAAAAAGAAGGCGGAAAATTAGCTGCAAAGCAAGTAATGAATCGTACAGAAACGAATGAAATTCCGACGATGGATACTTCGAAAAATACAGATACGTTAGGTTCTCAAATTTTAGGAAACACGATGGAAGGGTTATATCGTCTAGATAAAGATAATAAGCCAATTCCAGCTGCGGCAGAATCTAGTACGACAAGCGAGGATGGAAAAAAATATACATTCAAATTACGGAAAGATGCAAAATGGTCAAACGGTGATCCTGTAACAGCGAAAGATTTCGTATTTGCATGGCAACGTCTAGTAGATCCAAAAACAGCTGCTGAGTATGCATTTATTGCATATTATCTTAAAAATGCAGAGGCAATAAATCAAGGGAAAGCAGAAGTTTCTACATTAGGTGTAAAAGCGGTAGATGATTATACACTTGAAGTTGAACTAGAAAGACCAGTACCGTATTTCTTGAATTTAATGGCATTCGCGTCTTACTATCCATTAAATGAAAAATTCGTAAAAGAAAAAGGAGATAAATACGGTTTAGAGTCTGATACGACAGTTTATAATGGACCGTTTGTGCTTACCGATTGGAAACATGAGCAAGGATGGAAATTAAAGAAAAATGATCAGTATTGGGATAAAAAGACAGTGAAGCTGGATGAAATTAATTATAGTGTAGTAAAAGAAGGGGCTACTAGAGTAAATTTATATGATACAGGTGCAATTGATTTCGCACTTTTATCAGGTGAATTTGTTGATAAGTATAGAAACAATAAAGAGGAGTTTGGAGCATATTCAGAAACAAGTACGTTTTACTTACGTTTAAATCAAAAACGAGGTGGGCAAGATACACCGCTAAAGAGCAAAAAATTACGTGAAGCAATTGCATTATCGGTTGATAAGAAGGGTTTAACTAATGTAATTTTAAATGATGGTTCAAAACCAGTTGATTACTTAGTACCAAAAGGTTTAGCAAGTGGTCCAGACGGTAAAGATTTTGCAGAAACATTTAAGAATGGTTTAAACCAAGACTCGAAAAAGGCAGCAGCAGCTTGGGAAGAAGCGAAAAAAGAACTTGGAAAAGATCAAGTGACAATAGAGCTATTAAATTATGATACTGGTAATGCGAAAAAAGTTGGGGAGTATGTAAAAGATCAAATTGAAAAGAATTTAAAAGGTGTAACAGTAAATATTAAACTTCAGCCATTTAAGCAAAAACTAAAATTAGAATCAGAACAAGATTATGATTTCTCATATGGCGGCTGGAATCCAGATTATGCGGATCCGATGACGTACCTTGATATGTTTGAAACAAAGAATTCTCAGAACCAAATGAGCTACTCAAATTCAAAATATGATGACATTATTAATAAAAGTAAGACGGAATGGATGGCTGATGCAAAAAAACGTTGGACAGAGTTAGGGAAAGCAGAAAAATTGTTACTTGAAGAAGATGTAGCGCTCGTACCTTTATATCAAAGTGGTAGATCATATGTTATGAAACCAAATGTAAAGGGAATTGTGAAACATAATATTAGTCCGGAATATAGTTTCAAATGGGCGTATGTAGAAGAGAAATAATAAAAGAAAAAAGCATTTTCAAGTTGCGGTATTATAGCACTTGAAAATGCTTTTTTTCTGTGCACTATTTTTTTATGGATGAATATATGTATTATAGAAAACTCAAAGGAGAATCTCATGAAAAGAAACACATACATCGATTTTCTAGCTTATTACGGAATAGGGAGTGCTCATCCTGGTGGTTTTACATTAACAAAACAATTATTAGCACAATTGCCACTTAGACATAGAGCGAATGTCCTTGAGATAGGTTGCGGCACGGGGAAAACGGCGGCTTATATGGCAAAAGAATTTAGCTATCAAGTAACGGCGGTTGAAAAGAATGAAATTATGATTCAAAAAGCGAAAGATAGATGGTCGTATGAAGGGTTAAATATTCAATTGATTCAAGGGAATGTAGAACAATTACCTTGTTTACATGATTCATTTGAACTAGTGCTTGGGGAATCTATACTAGCTTTTACAAATAAAGAAAAGGTTATTTCGGAATGTTATCGTGTATTACAAAAGGATGGAAAGCTTGTTGTCATTGAAATGATTACCGAAAAACATATTGAGAAGAAAGAGGAAGAAAAGATTGGACAGTTATACGGTATGAAAGAAGTATTAACTGAGAATGAGTGGGTTCATTTATTTAAAGCAGCAAATTTTAAAAGAATTACAATTGCGGGTGGCGGAACTATTGCAGAAACAGTTGCAGGACATATGGAAGAGCCAGAGTGGAATGTATCACCGTTTATTCCAGAAGAATTGTATGAAGCGTGGGTGCAACACGAACAAGTACTGCTTATGTATCAACATATTTTAGGACATCGCATTTTTATATGTGAAAAATAGAGAAAAAGAGTTGGCTAAAGATAGTCAACTCTTTACTATGTTAGATGAAAAATAATGCAGCCAAAGTAATTCCAAAAATAAAGCCAAATCCAAGTTCAAGGCCCCAGCCGCCACCAAAGCCACAACCGCCGCAACCACGACGGCCACATCCGCAGCCACCGAATCCACCACTGAATCCACCATCGAATCCACCACCACATCCAAATCCACAGTTATCACATCTGCTAATACCACCGCAAATATCACATCCGCCGTTTGAATATGCGTTAGAGTATCCGAACCCTGTATCAAAGGATGAGCGCTGCTGCATTGGTTCAATCCAAACAGAATCATTTGTTACATCGATTATTTTGCCTAAGTGAACGCGACCATCACGATCTTCAATTCGAACAACTTTACCGAAATAACGTTGGCATGTATCATAACATCTTTTTCTATGCATGTTCTTTCCTCCTTCCGTATTACCGTAATACGATATGTAAGCAGGACAAGTGCGGCTTGTACGAATGACCTATCTATCATAATTGTTATACGAAAGGGGAAATATGGATGGACACTAGGAAGTGCGATATTTCTTATGAAAAAGGGTAATGACACTTAAAAACTATTTGTGTTAATTATAGTAACTGTATTATTTAGTGTGTGAAGATAATAAATTCGTTTAAAGTGATCATGTACAAAAAATAATATGAAAAATCCCGATTGGTTAGATCTACTAATCAGCTGGAGATGAAGAAAATTTTTTGGCGATGGAAAATTCACTTTATTCTATAGGATTTCTTTTCTTAATCCACTGATTCGAGGGAGGGAAGGATACATTTCCTAGGATGACAGCATCTTTTGCACCTGTAGCATTTGGAACGTTACTTGCGTTACCATGGTAGGTTTCATTTGCCAGAAGAGCGAATGCTACAGCTTCTTTAGCCTCCGAGGAGTATCCTAACTCTTCTTGGGTGTAAATTTGAATTGATTCCCCAAGTAGTGATTGAATCATGTTGAGTAAAGTTTTATTATAGCTGCCACCACCTCCAATAATGACTTCGTCGATTTTAACTTGTGGAAAGATAAATTTGCAATAGTTCTCTACAATGGATTTTGCTGTAAACATTGTTATAGTCGCTACTATATCGTGGCTTGAAAGCGAATTAAACTTATTTAATAGTATTTCAACATACTGCTTCCCAAATAATTCTCTACCTGTTGTTTTTGGGGGAGGGCTCATAATATAAGGATGGTTTATACAGTATGATAAGAGCTGTTCATTTATTTTTCCTTGTTTCGCTAAATTACCACCTTCATCGTATTCTACGCTAAACAATTGGCGACATACCTCATCGATAATCATATTCCCAGGACCTGTATCAAAGGCATACAGATCATTTAGTGAAGCTTGCTTAGGCAAAACAGTTACATTCCCAATACCTCCTATATTTTGTAACAATCTGCCCTTTGTTTCACTTCGATAAAGAATATATTCGGTATAAGGTACCAGAGGAGCGCCTTGTCCACCTGCTGCCATGTCCATAGTACGAAAGTTAGATATTACGGTTGTATTGGTTTCATAAGCAATTACCGAGGGTTCACCAATCTGTAGCGTTGAGGGTACCCAGTTTTGTTCTTGTAAAGGCTGATGGTAAAGAGTTTGTCCATGGGATCCTATAAGGTCCAACTGTTCTAAAGATAGTTTAGCTTTCTTGCAAACTTCCTTTGTAGCATCTGCAAATAATTTTCCGAGCTTAAAATTTAAACTACAAATTAGTTGCACGTTAGATGTATCTACAGACAAAGACTGTATAATTTCTCCTTCAACATCTTTTGGGAAAGGATATGTTAGAAACTCAATCATTTCTATTTCCGTCCTTACGCCGCTATTATTCACACGTACAAGCGCAGCATCAATACCATCTAATGATGTTCCAGACATTAACCCAACAATGTACATTATCATTACACCTACTTTACATAGATTTTTAAGTTCCTTGTTAATTTACTTTTACTCAATAGCATGAATTTCTTTCTGATCCGTATAGTTTATATTTTTGTAAGCGTTAACAATTATGTATTATACTCGCTAATATTCTAGTTGTATATACAGTTTTGAAATTTCATTTTAATTTTACGGAAAATAATTGAAATTTATTTTTAGTGGTGTTATAGTCGTATCAAAGAAAGCGATTAGATTACGAATGGTAGAGGGATGGTGTATATGATAGAACATTTAACAACGGAATGTCGCAATGAAAAGACTATGTTTTTAGATGAAATGAAAACGCTTAATTTACTGGAGGTGATGAATGAAGAAGACATAAAAGTTGCTTACTGTGTTCAAAAGGAACTTCCTCAAATTGCAAAGGCTGTAGAGATGATTGTTGCAGCAATGAAACAAGGAGGTAGATTAATCTATATAGGTGCTGGAACAAGTGGACGGATTGGATTGTTGGATGCTGTAGAATGTCCACCAACGTTTAACACTGATTCTAGTAAAGTAATAGGCCTAATCGCAGGTGGAGAAGGTGCATTTATTAAGGCGGTTGAAGGGGCAGAAGATAGTTTTACATTAAGCCTTAAAGATCTAAAGGAAATTCAATTAACTAGTAAGGATGTTGTAGTAGGTATTGCTGCAAGTGGGCGTACTCCTTATGTTATTGCAGGTTTAAATTATGCAAATCAACTTGGGGCAGGTACAGTTTCAATAAGTTGTAATAAAGAGTCAGAGATTGGAAAAATTGCCACAGTTGCTATTGAAGTTGTAAACGGACCAGAGGTACTGACGGGATCTACTCGCTTAAAAGCCGGAACGGCTCAAAAATTAGTATGTAACATGCTCTCGACAGCTTCTATGGTTGGAATTGGAAAAGTTTATGGGAACTTAATGGTAGATTTACAGTTAACAAATGAAAAGCTAGTTGAACGTGCAAAACGTATTATTATGGATGCCACTGAATGCAGTTACAAAGTGGCAGAAGAATACTTAGTAAAGGCAAATAATCAGCCTAAAATTGCTATTGTCATGATTTTGACAAATGTTTCTTATGAAGAAGCGGTAGAACGCTTAAAAGCAGCAGAAGGATTTATAAGAAAAGCGATTTAAAGTTTATTAAATAAAAAAGAAGTAGTAGGGGGAATAAAGATGAAGGTATTATTCGTATGTTCTGGTGGAATGTCAAGTGCAATTATTGTAAACGCTTTAAAAAAGGAAGGTGGAAAACAAGGGATAGATTTAGAGGTATTGGCAGTTGGTACTCAAGAATTTGATTTAGAAGTACGTAATGGTTGGGATGTTGCAATGGTAGCCCCACAAGTCAAACATCGCTTTGATAGTTTTAAAAACTCTGCAGATGAAGCAGGAGTACCATGTCAAGTAATCCCAGCTCAAGCGTATAGTCCTCTGGGTGGACCCACTCTATTAAAGTTAGTAAATGAACTAGTAAAGTAATAATCTAACAAATAGGTTTAACCATTAAATGGCTAAAGGGGAAAATGCAAATGAATAAGTTTATTGATTTTTTAGAAAATAATCTTTCAACACCCATGGCTAAATTGTCTGAGCAAAAACATTTACGTGCAATACGTGACGGGGTAGTTTCCGCTCTACCATTCATCATCTTCGGGAGCTTATTTCTTATTATTGCGTTCCCACCTGTAGCAGCAGATTCCGCAATAGGTGAATGGGCAGCAAAACATGTCGCAGATATTTTAATACCCTATCGATTAACGATGTTTATTATGACCTTATATATTACTTTTGGAATAGGTTATAGTTTGTCTCAAAGTTATAAGTTAGATCCTCTATCAGGAGGATTACTATCGGTAGCTGCCTTCTTGTTTACAATAGGTGTAAAAATGATAGAGGGTGTAGGTTTTGTGTTGCCAATGTCAAATCTTGGCGGACATGGACTCTTTGTAGGGATGATTGTTTCCATATTTGCGGTTGAAACTTTACGTCTATGTAAGAACAAAAATATTACAATAAAAATGCCAGAGTCTGTTCCAGCTTCTGTAGCCCGTTCGTTTGAAGCGTTAATACCAGTTACAATCGTATTGGTTATCATGACATTAATTACAGTAGTCTTAGGTATTGATTTACATTCTCTTGTTGATAAAGCTGTTGCACCACTTATTAAAGCAGGAGATACATTACCGGGCGTATTAATTCCTGTCTTTTTAATAACATTCTTCTGGGCATTCGGTATTCATGGGGTATCAGTTGTAGGTGCTGTTGCTCGTCCAGTTTGGGAAGTTTACTTAGCTAATAATTCAGCAGCAGTTGCAGCTGGGGAGGCAATTCCGCACATAGCTCCTGAAACATTCTTCCAATGGTTTATTTGGATTGGTGGTTCTGGTGCAACATTAGGATTAGTAATTGCTATGTTATTAACAGCAAAATCTAGTTATAGTAAGACGATGGCGAGAGCGACAATTGTTCCAAGCATATTTAACATCAATGAACCTGTTATTTTTGGGATGCCAATTGTACTAAATCCAATCTTAATTATTCCGTTTGTTATAACACCATTAATTGGTGCGACACTTGCGTACATCGCGACGTCAATAGGATTAGTTAATCCAACGTATGTAATGGTTCCATGGACATTGCCAGCCCCAATAGGTGCCTATCTTTCAACAGGCGGTGATTGGAGAGCAATTATTCTTGTATTAGTCAATCTTGCAATCTCAGTTACTATTTATCTACCATTCTTTAAAATGTATGATAAAAAGCTTTTAGAACAAGAAAATACATCAGAAACAACAGAAGACACGAACGTGGCCTTATAAAAATATCTGAAAGGAGTTTGGGACTAATTGCTTCAAGCTCCTTTTAATATGAAAAGAGAAGGGGGATAAAAATGAATTCAACATCCAAAATTCACTTTTTTAGTTACAAAAGTGCATTTTTACTTTTTAGTTTTATTCTTGTTTTTAATCTTATCTTTAATCCTTTAATGAATGTAGGTGGGATAGATAAACAATTGTCATTGTACCTAGGTAATACCTTTGCCTTCAGTGCAGGATTAACTGTTGTTATTACTTTGGTTGAAGGTAAGTTTAAAAACAAGAAACAAGCGTTAATTTTGTTCTTGTCTTTAATAGTAGTGAGTGCACTAATTTGTTACCCTATTGTCTATGCGTAAATGAAAAGAAAAAGTTCGTTATCTAAAATGAGGTGTTAGTGAAATGGAAAAGCAAAAAGGAATAAAAATTGCTACAATTGGTGGCGGATCCAGTTACACGCCAGAATTAATTGAAGGTTTCATTAAACGTTACGATGAGCTACCAGTTAGAGAAATTTGGTTAGTGGATATTGAGGAAGGAAGAGAAAAACTTGAAATTGTAGGGGCCTTAGCACGAAGAATGGTTGAAAAAGCAGGAGTTCCAATGGAAATTCATTTAACATTAGACCGTCGTCAAGCTTTACAGAGTGCTGATTTTGTGACAACGCAAATGAGAGTCGGTTTACTAGATGCTCGAGTTAAAGACGAACGTATTCCTTTACAACTGGGATTAATTGGACAAGAAACAAATGGTGCAGGTGGGCTATTTAAAGCATTACGAACAATCCCAGTGCTTCTAGAAATCGCAGAAGAAATGCAAGAACTTTGCCCAAATGCATGGTTAATTAATTTTACAAATCCTGCTGGAATGGTAACGGAGGCTCTTCTTCGTTACAGCAAGCATAAAAAGGTTATTGGTGTATGTAATGTGCCATTTAATATGCATATGTCTATTTCAAAAATGTTAGGTGTGGAGATGGGGAGAGTACATATTGATTTTGCTGGATTAAACCACATGGTGTTTGGGACACACGTGTACGTTGATGATCAGGAAGTGACAGAGAAAGTGCTTGATATGCTAGGAAATCCAGAAATCCAAATGACAATGAAGAATATTGCACCTCTTCCTTGGAATCCAAGATTTTTGAAGTCATTAGGTGTAGTACCATGCCCATATCATCGTTATTATTACAAAACAAAAAATATTTTAGAAGAAGAATTAGAAGCATTTAAATCAGGGCAAACCCGTGCTGAAATTGTCAAAAAACTAGAGGAAGATCTATTTGATTTATACAAAGATGAAAAACTTGACATTAAACCTCCTCAATTAGAAAAACGAGGTGGTGCGTATTATAGTGACGCAGCGTGTAATGTTATTTCTTCTATTTATAATGATAAAAAAGACATTCAAGTATTAAATGTCCAGAACAAAGGATCCATTACCGAAATCGATTATGATTCAGCTGTCGAAGTCAGTTGTATTGTAACAAAAAATGGACCAGTTCCTATAACAATGGGGAAATTACCAGTTCAAGTTCAAGGGTTAATTCAACAAATCAAATCATTTGAAAGAGTAGGCGCTGAGGCAGCTGTAACAGGTTCTTATGATAAGGCTTTATTAGCCTTATCAATTAACCCGCTTATTCCAAGCGATGATTTAGCAGAAGCTGTATTACAGAAACTATTAAAAGCGCATAAAGAGTATTTACCACTATTTTTTAGATGATTAGAATACTAATAAATTTAATATTAAGGACTAATTGAAATCTGATATTCTCTGAAATATCGATTCTTTTAGAGAATGCCGTGTCTATAATTTATTACAATTAGGAGTGTTATGATATGTCAACAGAAATCAATAATAATGAAATGGAAATTTTTGAAATTATTTCTCACGGTGGAAATGCAAGAGGACTAGCTTATGAAGCATTAACAGCCGCAGAAGAATTTAACTTCGAAAGAGCGGAAGAACTTATCAACCAAGCTGGGGAAGAACTTAGCTTGGCTCATAGAACACAAACAAAGTTAATTCAAGCGGAATTGAATGGAGTTCAAAGTGAAAAAACATTGTTAATGATCCATGCTCAAGATCACTTAATGACAGCGATAAGTGAACAAAAGCTGATTGAACATATGATTCGCATTATAAAAAAACTAGCACCACAGCAATAATGAAGGATGTAGAAAGGTAAAGGTGGTTTAAAGATGAGAAAATTAGGTATTTCTATTTACCCGGAACATTCAACTATAGAAAAGGATAAAGAGTATATTGTACTGGCGCAAAAATATGGGTTCAAAAAAATCTTTACTTGCCTACTTTCGGTAGAAGGTGATAAAGAAAAAATTATTAAGGAATTTAAAGAAATAATTGAATTTGCAAATCAATTAGGCATGGAAGTAATGGTCGATATTTCTCCTCGAGTATTTGGGGATTTAGATATATCCTATGCTGATTTATCATTCTTTTCTGATTTAGGAGCGTATGGAATTCGTCTGGATATGGGGTTTACAGGGAATGAAGAGTCTATCATGACATATAATCCCTATAATTTAAAAATCGAAATTAATATGAGTAATGCAACGAATTATTTAGATAATATTATTGCTTATAAGCCTAATAAAGAGAACTTAGTAGGTTCACATAACTTCTATCCTCATCGTTATGCAGGATTAAGTTATGATCATTTTCTAAAGTGTTGTGAAAAATTTAAACTTCATAATATTCGAACGTCCGCATTCATCAGTTCGCACGCAGCAACTTATGGGCCTTGGCCAGTAACGGAAGGTTTATGTACACTTGAAATGCATCGTGAATTACCAATAGTAACGCAAGCGAAACACTTATTTGCAACAGAAGTAATTGATGATGTGATTATTGCTAACGCATATGCATCAGAGGTTGAATTAGAAGCGCTCGGTAAATTAAACCGTGAGCTATGTACGTTTAATATAGAACTATATGATACGATTACAGAGTTAGAAAAAAAGATTGTGCTAGAAGAACCTCACTTCTATCGTGGAGACGTTTCAGAATATCTTATTCGCTCGACTCAATCACGTGTAAAATATAAACGAGAAGAATTTGAACCAACATATACCCCTGATATTAGAAGGGGAGATATTTTAATTGAAAATAAGCTATACGGACAATATAAAGGTGAACTGCAAATTGCATTGAAAGAAATGCAGAATTCAGGTAAAACAAATGTAGTTGGCAGGATAGTTGAGGAAGAAATTTTTCTCCTTGATTACCTAAATCCTTGGGAGAAATTCCAATTTTTAATTAAGTGATTTTATCGAAAAAAATCTCAAACCAAGGGGAAAGGAAGGAACAGAACGCTCCTTCCTTTTTTTGTTTATCCCACTATTCGAGGATAGGAATAATTTTACCTCAAAATTTGGTGGAAGCGAAGATGTTAGGTAGGAGGTAAACTACCTATAAAAGCTCGTTTGGTTAGGTGGAATAATCAATAGGGGATGAAGAAAACACCCACTGATTGAAGTTTTACTTTATGAATGAGGAGGAATCTATATGAATTATATTATCGGAGTAGACGGTGGTGGCACTAAAACTGAAGCAGTGGCTTATGATTTAACTGGTGAAAAAATAAGTGAAGGTAAAGCAGGATACGGAAACTTACTTTTAAATGAAGAGCAAGCTCTTATTAACATTATTGATGCTATTGCAAAATGCTTAGTTCCTTTGAAAAATGAAGAATGCCAGTATATATGCTTAGGGTTAGCGGGGTATGGAGGGGTTAAAAATACAAAAGGTATAAAAGATGCTCTTTCTGATGCGTTTAATATTCCATTTATGATTGTAAATGATGGAATTATTGCACATGCTGCTTTACTAAAGGGGAAAAATGGTATCTTAACAATTTCAGGGACAGGATCTGTTAGTATTGGAGTTCAAAATGATACTGAAAAATTGGCAGGTGGCTGGGGACATATTCTTGGTGATGAAGGAAGTGGCTATTGGATTGCTATGCAGGTTTTCATGAAAATGACGCAAGAAGAAGATGAGGGATTAAATTATAGTGACCTAACTAAGTTGATACTAACAAAACTTGGTTATCAGAGTGTGCTTGAGTTAAAAAAATTTATTTATTCCTCAACTAAGGCAGAGATTGCTTCTTTTGTTCCAATAATCGTTCAACAAGCAAAAGCAGGTGATGATTTTGCAAAGAATATTCTCAAACAAGCAGGCTGTCACCTTGCCAAGATTACGCTTGATGTTTGTGGAAAATTAAATTTTGACAACAATGTTACAATTGCTATTAAAGGAAGTGTGTTAACTAATATACAGATTGTACAAACTTCCTTTATTGAAAAAATTAAACAAGAAAAACCGGAAGTGCAATTTATTTTAGAAGATGTATCATCTACATTAGGCTGTTATTACTTAGCTCTGAAATATATGAGCTAATTAAAAGTTAAAGGGGCAATTCAATATGCATGTAGTGAATGTATTATTAAAAATTGAAAGTTTATTATATCAATTACCAAAATCTGAAAGAAAAATAGCGCAATATATTTTAACCAATCCACAAGAAGTTATTAGAATGACTATACATGAATTAGCTACTCATGCTAATGCGAGTAGCTCTGCGGTCACTAGGCTTTGTCGTTCTATTGAAATTTCTAGTTTTTCAGAGTTAAAGGTATCTTTATCATCGCATCTCTCATACCCAGAGAAGAAAGGTTTTTATGACATTGAACCAAATGAAACAATAACGGCTATTAAAGAAAAAATAGTTTCCAACTCTGTACAAGCGATACAAGAAACAGCACTTTATTTAGATGAAGTTGTTCTCAATCAAATAATTGAAGCTATGAGAAATGCAGATGTTATTTATGTTTATGGATTAGGGGCTTCATGGCTTGTTGCGGAAGATATTACTCATAAATGGTTACGTTTAGGAAAGATTGTAAGTGCATATCAGGATGCACATATCATGGCTACTGCACTTGCTGCATCAACAAAAAATTGTGTGTTTTTTAGTATATCCAATAGTGGAGAAACTGGAGAAGTACTGCGACTTGTTGATATTGCTAAAGCATCTGGTATTCAAACAATTGGATTGTCTCGATTTGGGAATAACAGATTAACCAATAAAGTTGATATGTCCTTACATCATGTTCGTGCACCAGAGGCTCAATTTCGTAGTGCAGCAACAAGTTCATTATTTGCCCAATTTCTGACTATTGACATAATCTTCTATGCATATGCATCAAAATATTATGATGAAAACATTAAGGAAATTGAACGTTCAAGAGAATCTGTATTAAGGTTCATAGGGAAAAAAAACACTAATTAAAGTTTCTTTTACTGTTGTATATCTTACGCGAAAGGGGAAATATACGAACAGGATACATAACGAGGAGGAAGAGAAATGAAATCTACAGACCAATTTCAGACGTACGAAGTTCCTTGGGAAGAATTTATTGAAGCATTGCGGGGGGAAATAAAGAAACAAGTAGGGGCGGATATTATTGATACGGTCGTATGTAATTTAAAAGATGGTTTTGAAGTGTATACATATATGCAAGGAGATTTGGATTTTGAATATAAGGAGGCGCTTGAAAGAAAATACGGAAGCGATGCGAAGATACCTAACTTACTAACGGTTATGCTGTTAGCTAGTATTTACAATACAAGTGAAGAGAATATACGTTTACATGCAGATCAAAAGGAAAATCCGATTGTTGAAGTATATGTGAAGAAGTAAAGAGTGCGCTAATTATAGCGTGCTCTTTATTTTTTGTATTGAAAAGAAAATCAAACTTTAATGGTGGAATTTATAGCGGGAAAAGTATGAAAGCTATGCGTTATTTCAGATATATAATAAGGAAAAACTCGAAATAAAATATGAGAGTAGTTCATTTTTGTTTACATAATGTAATTGGTGTGAACTGTTGTCCTAAAATACAAGTCATATATCTTGTTTCCCCTCATAAATTTAAACATAGGAATTTGTCTACAAAGGTGGCGAAGCCTCATCATGAAAATTCGAATTTGTGCCACGTTCATGTTGTTTCTATTTATATGTTTACCTTTTTCAGTTTTTGCAAAAGGAGAGGAGGCAAAGGAAAGGGTCGTTTCACTTGTATATGATGATTCGGGCAGCATGAGAAATAACGATCGCTGGAAGTATGCCAATTACGCCTTGCAAAGTTTAGTTGCGCTATTAGATGAGAAAGATAAATTTTCTTACGTTCCAATGAGTAAGCCAAATGATCCGTTAAACATTTCGTTAACAAAGGATCAAAGGCAAACAGAAATTAATGGAATCGGCGCGTGGAAAACATATTTAAATACTCCATTTAGCGCAGTAGAAACGGCGATGCAATCTATAAAGAAGGAAGCAGATATAGATGGGAAACGTGAATTTTGGCTTATTGTATTAACTGACGGGGCATTTAATGATTTGGAGAAAGATAAGGTTGGTGGAAAAGAACAAATTACACAGAAGTTAGCACAGTTTAAGAAAGAGATGGATTCTAAAAAGATCTCTTTGCACCCAGTCTTAATCACGATGGAAGAGGATTTAGGGCAGCAAGAAAAAGAGCAGTTAAATACGTTTAAAGAGATTTGGAAAACAGAAATGAATGGAGTTGTCATGCCGTCTAGCGGTGAGGATGGTATTGTACAAAGTGTGAATCAAGTGGCAGCATTAGTTGCAAATCGTGATCCATTTTCTTCTGTTGAATCGATTGTCAAAACGAAAATAGTAGGGAAAAGAGTAGAGATTACAACACCGTTTCCATTAAAGCGTATGACGCTTGTACGACAATCACCTTCTTTGTCTAATTATAAAGTTATGCAACTTTCCAAACCGTTACAATTGCAGTCTTCTTTTTCCATACATGCACCAGGAGAAGCTAAATTATTCGGAAATATAGTGCATGTAAGTACAGCGAATCAGGAAGTGATTAAGCCAGGGACATATACGATAGAAGTGGATCAGGACATTGAGAAAGAGGGATTACAAGTACTTGTTGAACCAGCGCTTAACTATACTGTTTCTACGTATGACAAAGATGATAAGGATAGAAAAAATGTTGAGAAAATGTATGAAGGTGTGACAGCTGTTATTGAAGCGAAACCTACTGAATTACCAATTCAAATTTCTTATTTCGAAGCAGAAGTAGAAATAGACGGAAAGCAGTATCCGATGAAGTGGGATGATAAAAGACATGTGTTTTATTACGAGACAAAAGTTGGTAAAGAGTTAGTACGCGGGAAAGTCCATATGAATATAAAGGGATTTTATAGACAGACGAAAGAATTCAAGATTGAACCAGCTGAAAAACCCAAATTAACACTTCAAGCTGTTACGAAAGATTATGAAGAAAAGGTAACAAATTTAGAAAATAGTAAACCATTTATTTTACAGCCACAGTTAAATGGTAAACCGATGACAGAAGAGGCTGTAAAGAAACTATTAAAATCTACTGGTGTCACATCGAATCAATCGATCAACTATGAATTAAAACAGCATGGTAGTCAAGTTTATGTTTATCCTCGACCTTATTACTCCGACACATTCAATTTTACAGATACCGGCACCGTAGAGGCTACCATCACGATCAGTGATTCAACATTACAAGAAGTAAAGGAAAAAATCGTACTGCACATTGAAAATGCGCCTTTTTTTGAGAAGTATGCGCTCGTTTTTAAATTTGTAATTCCCATCACTTTATTACTTTTAGTAGTAGGAATTATTATTTTAGGATGTATTGTTCGTCCGAGATTTCATAGGAAAGCATTACTATATTACGAATGGGATCAAGAAGTAGCGAAAGATTGGCTTTATCAATCTGAACCAGAGTTACTTAAAAATAAATGGTGGAAGCACTATTTTGGCATTCCATTCCGAGCAGAAAGAAAGACTGTGCAATCTGTAACATTAATAGCGAAAAAAGGATCGAAATCTATATTTGTAGCAAAAGAATCGCAAGTGGTTGGGATGATTATTGATGGGATGTTTATAACAGAGGAAGAGGTAGGAATGGAGCATAAGACGTTGTATCCAAATGAACTTTTAGTAATTGATAGAGGATATGGTAAGGAGATTTACCGGTACGAATGTGAATAGTAGATAGGGTGTAAGAGGGGCGGAGGAGGCCCGGCTCTCTTTATTCTTCTTTTCAAACAAGCAAGAATAGGAAGGTGGTTCACATGACATTACAAGTTCCAACAATTTTAATTGGCTTAGGTGGAATCGGTAGTACTGTCACACATCAAATATATGAAAGATTACCTGAGGAGCGTCGTAAAAAGGTAGCGATGCATGTATTTGATACAGATGTGAATACATTGAGTAAATTTGATCATATTCGGAAGTTTAAGACGCAAACGAGCTCGAGTAAAACACCGAGAGAGTATATTGCGGGAGATCCAACGATTCCAGAGTGGTTTCCAATGGATCCGACTATACTGGATAAACCGTTAACAGAAGGGGCCGGACAGTTACGTGTCATTTCTCGTTTAGCGTTGCGTGCAGCGATGAAAGAAGATAAACTCACATCGTTTTGGCAAGAAATCGAGAAGATTTTTCCAGTTACAAGTGATCAGACGGAATATGGTGTACGTGTCATTATTGTAACATCACTAGCTGGCGGAACAGGCTCAGGGATGTTTTTACAAATCGCATTATATTTGCGTGAAATGCTCCGGAAAAAATTGCAGCATCACAACATTTTAATTCGCGGTGCGTTTTTAATGCCAGATGTTTTAGTTAAGACGAGAACGGTTAGTGCGAAAGAGTTTGAAACTGTGCAAGCGAATGGTTACGCATCGTTAAAAGAGTTGCACGCTATTACGCTCGGGTCGACTGGTGAATTATCAAAACGAGGCGGCGTAACGATTGAATTAGAATATCGTCCTGATCAAGTGGATGAAGATGGAAGAACAAATCATACGATAAAGCAGCATCATTTGCCGTACAATTATTGTTTCTTATATGATTATGAAAATTTACATGGGCACCATTTGCACAATTTATCAGATTATATGGAGCAAATGGCAAATACGATTTATTTACAGTTATTCAGTCCAATGTCTGCAAATCATTTTGCGCAAGAAGATAATCAAATTCAGCAATTGGCAGAATCGAGTGGGAAAGGGAGATATTGCGGAGCAGGAACGGCGAAGCTCATTTATCCGTATGAGCACGTTTTGAAATACTGTGCTTTAAAATGGGCGGTGCAAGGTTTAGATGAATCTTGGCTTCATTTAGATCAACTGTTTCAAGAGAAGAAGCAAAGATATGATCAAGATGTAAAGCGCGGTATGCAGCGTGAAAAGCCAGAGCGCGGGAAAAGTTATTTAGAAGATTTAGAGCATCTTGCTACTCGTCCAGAACAGGCCCATATTTTTTATAGACAAATGTTCAATGAGACGCGCGAAGGGGCAGAGGGCGGTAAGGTCGGTGTTGCGAAGTCTAAGTTGTTTTTAGATGCTGTCGAAAGCTACGTACACCGTACAGTGCAAAAAGATGAAGAATTAAACCGCCTGCAGCATGAGTGTAAAATATCGGCTGCGAAACTGAAAATGATGGAACAAATGAAAGGTGAAGTAGCGAGAGTTGATCATGCGGTTCGTTTATATGCTTATGCGATTCCGAGCCGTGTACATGAGCATGTGACTACACTTTTATATGACATGGTCGAATCAGACCGCTTTATACCGAGTGGCTCAGAAGGACAGTCTTATCAATTAAATACATGGTTTTTAAAGAAAACGGATCCGGTTCATCCTGTCGCAGCACGTTTTATGCTGTATGAAATTCGTAAGCAGTTAGTAGAGAAGATGAATCGACTGCATGAAAATAATGAACAAAAGCGTAATTTAATTCAAAACTACGATAAGAAATTTAATGTGAGTAATATTGATGGAACGGTAACGGCTGTTCGCCGCGTTGAAATTGCTCAGCAACAAGGCTGGGTCGGGAAAATGTTTTATAATCAGCAACGTTTGTTCAAAAAAGAATTTGAAGATATCGTAACGCAATATGTGCACAAATTAAGTGAGTATCGTAAAGAAATGTTGTTAGAACTCGTGTATCAATCGCTATACCAAGCAGTTGATAAAATGATCCAATATTGGGAAAGATTCTTTGATAATTTACACGAAACACGTGAAAATTTATTGTTTGAAATCCAAAAGCGAAGCAAGGAATTTGAGGGGAAAACGAACCCGACGAATGTATATGTATTAGCTGAAGAGAAATTGCAAGAAAAGATTTGGCAAGATATGCAGCAACATTTAAATTTAGGTGTATTACCGAAAGATATATCGGCTGAAATTTATATGAGCTTGTACGGGGAATATTGTCGTGATGCAAAAGCCGAAGAAATTCAGTCGAAAAAGGTGGAAGACTTCTATCGTGAACATATATTGAGTTATTGTTATGACGAACTTCAAGTGCGCTATCGTGACAAACTAGAGCTTAATATCGTTGAAGCATTGCGAAAAGAAGCAGATTTCAAGAAACGTGATCGTGATGAATACGTTCGTGAAAAAATTGAAGATCTTTTCCATTTAGCAAGTCCGTTCGTTCCGAAAGTTTCTCATCATAGAGAGTTACAATATTGGGGCGTACATCCTTCTTTAAAACAAGAATTGCAAGAAGAGTTATTGCAAGAAATGTTTAAAGAAAAAGATACGGTAAACGAGGCGTTTTCACCATTTGAAGTGATTTGTTATCGTGCTCATTACGGATTATCGCTACAAGATTTTCCTAAGCTTTCATCTGGACATATTGCGAATGGTTTTATGAACGATAAAGGTGATTATTTTCAATCGTATTATCGCCGCGTGAACAAATTAAATAGTAAAAAATCTAGTTTGACGCCGCATTTAGATAAATATTGGCACTTACCAGCCTTTATGCCAGACTTGAATGCAACGCAAACGAAGTTAGATTACGATAAATGTAATCGTGCTCTTCTATACGCGTATATGTATCGCTGGATTAGCTTAGTTGCTGTTGATGGGCAATTCGTGTATCAATATAACGGTGTCGGCCGTAGCTTTTTAATCCAGTCGATGGGGAAAAATATTTCAAGCGAAAGTTATAAGTTGCACAGAGCATTGCTTCATAATCCGTTTATTTATGAAAATATCTTGTCCAGGTTTGAAGAAGAGCAAGAAAAGGCAATGATACAAGGTGGACATTTATATACACATGCATTTGTATTAGGTGCTCAAGATATTAGATGGCTTCGTAAAGAGCATGTCCATAATATTTTAGATATGATTTTAATGTATGATCGTGAGGCAAAATATGACCCGACGTTAGAAGAAACATCTGACGATTTGTTAAGGCTATTCCTTGATGAAATTGAGTTGTATTTCCAAAACTATTACGGAACAGGTGCAGATATGGTTGCAAAGAAAGAAAAAGAGATGTTTATGAAACAATTGTGGGATCGTTCGTATGCGAAAGGGTATGTGGATCCAAATAGTGCGCCTTATAAAAAATGGCAAAATGTATTACATGTTCCCGATGAAGAAGAAGTGCCAAAAACGAATGTATAATGAGTGAAAAGGGAATCCTTAAGAATGGCAATACAACTTTAGAAATGAGGGATTCCGATGCCGTTTTTAGGAAGTGTATATCAAATATTTGGATTATATCCAGAAATTTATCATGCGATGATTTCAGCAGAGCTGCAAGAAGAAGCTCAAAAGGAACATATCGATAATAATAGTACAGAAATTGAAGCGGAAGAATAAAGCGCAGATGAACATCTGCGCTTTTTTTATTGTCTTAGGTGAAAATACTGTTTGCAATTTGTAGGGAAGTTAATCGGTCTAACAAGATGAGTAATTATTTCTATATAACGAATCGACTGGTTTTATCTTGTTTGTATATGGGGATTTCATTGAGTCCGATGTATAAAGATGAATTCTGAAATAATATAAAATGTATTGAAATGGTAATTAACAGTGTTTTCAAGTGGTATCGTATATTTTGGAATACTATTTTATTTATAATTATTCGATGTGGGTGAATTAATTATATTGTTGACAATATAATTAATCGTGTGATAAATTCAATCAATCTTCTAAAAACATGCTTGTTAACAAGTGTATTTTTAGAAGATTGATTTTTCTGATTTTTAGGCATGTAATTTGTGGAGTTTATATAGGGAGTGAAAGTAAAGTATGAATATTATTAATGTGTAATAGCAACAGTAATAAAGATTGTAATGAGTAAGGGATAATTTTGAAAAAGAGGTTTCTACGAATGAGTTTATTTATAAAGAAAGCAATGAATGAAGAAAAGAAAAACGTGTTACAGCAAACTTTAGGAGCAATTGATTTAACGCTTTTAGGAATTGGAGCAATTATTGGTACAGGCATTTTCGTATTAACAGGTATTGTAGCAGCGAAACATGCTGGTCCAGCAATTGTATTATCTTTCATGTTAGCTGCAATTGTATGTGCTTGTGTAGCTTTTTGTTATGCTGAATTTGCATCTACAGTCCCGGTCTCAGGAAGTGTGTATTCGTATACGTATATGACATTAGGTGAGATTTTTGCTTTTATAGTTGGCTGGTGTGTTATGTTAGAGTACTTATTAGCTACTTCTGCGGTGGCGGCGGGATGGTCAGCTTATTTTCAGTCATTGCTACTAGGGTTTAATATTCATATTCCGGCAATCGTTGCTTCTGCACCAGGGATGGGGAATGGCGGGATTATCGACTTGCCAGCGGTTATTATTATTTTAGTTGTTACATTTTTACTAAGTCGTGGTGTGAAAGAAAGTGCACGTATAAATAATATAATGGTTATTATCAAACTGGCTGTTATTTTAGTATTTATTATTGTAGGAGCAAAATATGTAAAGCCAGAGAATTGGCAGCCGTTTCTTCCTTTTGGATACCATGGTGTTATTGGAGGAGCTGCTACTGTATTTTTTGCCTTTTTAGGTTTCGATGCAGTTGCAACAGCAGCAGAGGAAGTGAAACGCCCACAACGTAACGTTCCAATTGGATTACTTGTCTCTTTATGCATTTGTACAATTCTTTATGTTGGTGTTTCATTCGTGTTAACTGGAATGGTTCCATTTACGGATCTGAATGTAGCTGATCCAGTAGCATATGCACTGCGTATTGTAGGAGAGGATAGAATTGCTGGTCTATTATCAGTTGGAGCGATAGCTGGTTTAACAACAGTTCTGTTAGTTGCTATGTTCGCATTTGTTCGAGTATCATACTCGATGAGCCGAGATGGATTGTTACCAAAAAGATTTTCGAGTGTTCATAAACGTTATCAAACACCATTTTTTAATACATGGATTACGGGTATTCTTGCGGCTGTATTAGCAGGTTTGTTGGACTTGAATTTGTTGGCAAATTTAGTGAATGTGGGAACGATAACAGCTTTCATATTTGTATCTATAGCTGTAATTGTATTAAGGAAGACACATCCTAATTTGAAAAGACCGTTCCGTGCTCCGTTAGTTCCATTCTTACCTATACTTGCGATAGTAAGTTGTTTATATTTAGCATTAAATCTTTCTAAAACCACTTTAATCAGTTTTGCAATTTGGGTTATTGTAGGTATTTTTATTTATTTTATATACGCGAAAAAACATAGTAAGATTAGAAATAAAGTATAAGGTATTACAATGATGGTTGTAGGCTAAATTTTTTTTTACCTATAGCCATTTTTATTTGTGCACACCTTATTTTCGTGTTAACATAAAGCGAATTTTTTAAGGGAGAGAAAGAAATGAAATGGATTTATTTTATTGTTATCAACGTTATAGCATTTAGCATGATGGGGCTTGATAAGCGAAAAGCAAAGAAAAAGCAGTGGAGAACGCCAGAAAGTACGTTGTTTTTATCAGCTGCAGCTGGAGGAGCGGTTGGAGCTTGGATTGGTATGTATATGTTTCATCATAAGACACATAAAAGTAAATTTATCTTCGGTATTCCAGTGCTCGTTATTATAACAGTAGGAGTGTTTTTATACATATAACGGATTTGCAAGAGGAATGTCGAAAGAAATGCAGATTGAATATTGGTAAAGTAAGTATGTGAGACCTTATAATGAAGAAAAAAAGAGAAGAGGAGAACAGGGAAGATGGGGAGTCAAACAGCAGAGCAAAAGCAGGGGATTATATATGCGGCGGGTGCGTATACGATGTGGGGAGTTCTTCCGATTTATTGGAAATGGGTGGAGGAAGTACCGGCGGATGAAATATTAGCACACCGCATCGTTTGGGCATTTGTTTTTATGTTGTTAGTTTTAGGAGTAACGAAGAGGTTTCGTCAGTTTGGTGGGGAGTTAGTGGCCCTTTTTAAACGACCTAAATTATTAATGTCATTAACAATTGCTTCGGTACTTATTAGTGGAAACTGGTTTGTATACATATGGGCCGTAAATCATAACCATGTAATCGAAGCAAGTCTTGGGTATTATATTAATCCACTTATAAGTATTTTACTTGGTACAGTTGTTTTAAAAGAGAAGCTTAATTTTTGGCAATATGTTGCGGTTGGTTTAGCTGGATTAGGCGTTGTTATTTTAACGATACGTTTCGGATCAATTCCATGGGTTTCTCTTTCACTTGCTTTTTCATTTGGATTATATGGATTAACGAAAAAATTATTAAATTACGACGCAACAATTGGGCTTACGATGGAAACGATGTTAGTGACGCCATTTGCACTTATATATTTGTTTATGACAGGAGTTCATGGCTTTGGTTCGTTCGGTTCTATTTCGGCAATATCAACGTTTCTTTTAATAGGGGCGGGTATTGTTACAGCGTTACCACTCTTTTATTTTGCTAAAGGAGCACAACTTATTCCGCTCTATATGATAGGATTTTTACAATACATCGCGCCGACTATTAGTTTAATTTTAGGTGTGTTCGTTTTTGGTGAACATTTCACATCTACTCATATGATTGCGTTTTTCTGTATATGGATTGCTTTATTTGTCTTTTCAATGGCGAAAACAAAGTTTCTACTACAGAAACAACCAAAATTTATTAAAAATAAATCAGCAAAAGTATCATAATGCGTAGTATTTTCTACGCATTTTTCTTTATACTTATATTATATAGAAATTCCATTATAGTCAGTGAGGAGCTGAAAAACATGGAAACAATTTTACATAATGACCCACTTATAGCAGCTGTAATTTCTTGGTTTTTAGCACAGTTAACGAAAGTCGTTTTTAAATTAATAAAAACAGGCGAGTTTGATTTTGCTAAGTTCTTTGCTTCAGGTGGAATGCCAAGTTCGCATGCGTCGACTGTTACTGCACTTGCTACAGGTGTCGGAGTGGTGGAAGGTGTGGAGAGTCCAATATTTGCGGTTGCCGCTATTTTTGCCATTATTGTTATGTACGATGCTTCAGGAGTAAGGCTTGCGGTTAGTAAGCAAGCGAAAATATTGAATGATTTTTTTCATGGTAGACAAACAGAATATAAAAAGTTAAATGAGCTCGTTGGACATACACCCTATCAAGTTGTTGTTGGTGCACTATTAGGAATTGTTGTCGGGGTTGGGTATTGTTTGTAAGCAGAATGTGTGTAATACACGTTCTGCTTTTCTTTGTTTTCATACATATTTAGCTAAGTTTTCGAATATCGTATACGGACTTAGAAAGGGTGGGTGAGCGGTGTGCTACTATATGACAAAGTGCGTGAGGAGATAGAGCGGAGAACGACTGCACTTCAAACGATGCAAAGGCAAGACGGAACGTGGTCATTTTGTTTTGAAGGAGCTTTACTAACGGATTGTCATATGATTTTTTTACTCAAATTATTAGGGCGAAATGACGAAATAGAACCGTTTGTGAAAAGGTTAGCATCTCTTCAAACAAATGAAGGGACTTGGAAATTATATGAAGATGAAAGGGGAGGGAATTTATCCGCCACGATTCAAGCATATGCTGCTTTACTTGCTTCGGAAAAATATTCGAAAGAAGATATGAATATGAGGCGAGCTGAAATGTTTATTAAGGAACACGGGGGAGTTTCTCGTGCTCATTTTATGACGAAATTTTTATTAGCGATTCATGGAGAATATGAATTTCCTGCGCTTTTTCACTTTCCAACGCCAATCTTATTTTTACAAGATGACTCCCCCCTCAGTATATTTGAGCTAAGCAGCTCAGCGCGTATACATTTAATTCCGATGATGATTTGTATGAATAAGAGATTCCGTGTAGAGAAAAAGTTATTGCCAAATTTAAATCATATTGCAGGCGGGGGTGGGCAATGGTTTCGAGAGGAGCGGTCTCCGCTGTTTCAATCGTTTGTAGGTGATGTGAAAAAGGTAATATCGTATCCATTATCGTTACATCATAAAGGATACGAAGAAGTAGAGCGCTTTATGAAGGAGCGTATAGATGAAAATGGAACTTTGTATAGTTACGCGAGTGCTACGTTTTATATGATTTATGCTTTGCTTGCATTAGGGCACTCTATTCAGTCTCCAATTATTGAGAAAGCTGTGACAGGATTAAAATCTTATATATGGAAGATGGACAGAGGAAGTCATTTGCAAAATTCTCCTTCTACCGTATGGGATACCGCTTTACTTAGCTATTCATTGCAAGAAGCTAAAGTTACAAATGAAAATAAGATGATTCAAAGGGCGACAGAGTATTTATTGCAAAAACAACAAACTAAAAAGGTAGATTGGAGCGTACATGCATCATCACTTGTAGCTGGCGGTTGGGGATTTTCAGATGTTAATACGACGATCCCTGATATAGACGATACTACGGCTGTCCTTAGAGCGTTAGCGCGAAGTAGAGGGAATGATAGAGTAGATAAGGCTTGGGGAAGAGGCGTGAAATGGGTAAAAGGATTGCAAAACAATGATGGAGGCTGGGGAGCTTTTGAACGAGGGGTAACGAGCAAGTTACTATCGAATTTGCCGATTGAAAATGCGAGTGATATGATAACCGATCCGTCCACACCAGATATTACAGGTAGGGTGTTAGAATTATTCGGAACGTATGCACCGAATGAATTGTCTGAAGAGCGAAAAAAGAAAGCTATCAAATGGTTAATGGATGTACAGGAACAGAATGGATCATGGTATGGAAAATGGGGGATATGTTATATATACGGGACATGGGCAACGATGACAGGCTTACGTGCAGTAGAAGTGCCTTCTACTCATCCATCGTTGAAAAAAGCAGCTTCATGGCTCGAGCATTTACAGCATGAAGACGGAGGGTGGGGAGAATCCTGTCAAAGTAGTGTAGAGAAAAAAATTATTTCTTTACCCTTTAGCACGCCGTCACAAACAGCGTGGGCACTTGATGCACTTATTTCTTACTACGATCAAGAAACACCGATTATTCGAAAAGGAATTTCATATTTGCTCGCGCAGTCTACTATGAATGAAAAATATCCTACTGGTACAGGGTTACCGGGTGGCTTTTATATTCGCTACCATAGTTATGGGCATATATATCCGTTACTTGCTTTAGCGCACTACGTAAAGAAATATAGAAAATAAACCGAGAGATACTCTCGGTTTATTTTGATGGGTAGTAGGTCCCTGTTGAAAAGAATAAGGAACGTTGTAGTGCCTTATTTTTCTGTTGATTGGCGTTTTTGACGTGCATCAGCGGCATTTGCACGTGCGTTTGCTTCTAAGTCATTGTGGTCAGCGAGTTCGCGAGCGAACTCAACATCAATGCCATCGGCAGTTTTGTTTCGATTTACATTCTTTTTTTTCATTCGACACAATCTCCTTGTGTTTTATCCCGCATAAACGGGTAGTAAAACTCCCACCTCAAAATTCAGATGGAACAAAGAAGCTAGGTGGGAGATTAACTGCCCGTAAATACCCGATTGGTGAGGGCTAATAATCAGTGGGGGATGAACAAACTCCCTACTGATTAAAGTTTCACTTTATGCGGCGTTGCAAAGTTAGTTTGACACAAATAGACTTTTTTATACAAAGAGGATTTGGAAAGCATAGAGCCGAAATATACAATATAACTAATAGAAATGGGGGATAGGGATGGACTTGTTGAATGGGAAAACAGCTGTTGTAACGGGTGCTGCGCAGGGGATTGGAAAAGAAATTGCACGAGTTTTTGCAAAACTAGGGGCTAAAGTATTAATTAGTGATGTAAATGAAGAGAAGCTACAAGAAACGACACGTGAATTATCAGATGAAGGGTATGATGTGAGCTTATATCGATGTGATGTGAGTAATCAAAATGAAGCGAAGTCGTTAATTGAATATGCGGTGCAAAAATTTGGTACATTACATATTTTAGTGAATAACGCTGGGATTACAAAAGATGCAATGTTACATAAGATGGAGAAGTCTGCTTGGGAACAAGTATTACAAGTGAACTTAACTGGCGTTTTTTATTGTATGCAGCCAGCACTTCTTTATATGAGACAACAACAATATGGACGGATTATTAATATTTCTTCTATTAGTAGGGAAGGAAATATTGGACAAGCAAATTATGCGGCTACAAAGGCAGGGGTTGTAGGCTTAACAAAAACAGCAGCGAAAGAGGTGGGAAGTTTTGGTATTACGTGTAATGCGATTTGTCCAGGGTTTATGGATACTGATATGACAAAAACAATACCGGATAAAGTAAAAGAGAAAATGGTTGGAGCGATTCCAGTTGGAAGAATCGGAACACCGGAAGATATTGCAAACGCAGCTGCCTTTTTAGCATCAGAGTATGCGTCTTACATTACAGGAGAGGTATTAAATGTGAGCGGTGGGTTGCAAGTGTAAGTGAATACATAATGAAAAGAACCTGACCGAGTAGGGTCAGGTTCTTTCTCGTTAATTTAAGTTAATCCAAACGCTCTTCACTTCTGTATAGTTGTTCAGCGCGTAAGATCCCATTTCGCGGCCAAGGCCAGATTGTTTAAATCCTCCAAATGGAGATGCTGCATCAAAGACGTTATAACAGTTTACCCATACTGTACCTGCACGTACTTTGCTTGCAATATAATGTGCAGTTTTTACGTTTTCTGTCCATACACCAGCCGCTAAGCCGAATTGTGATTTATTCGCACGATCAATTACTTCATCAATATCGTTAAACGGTAATGCAGAAATAACTGGACCAAAAATTTCTTCTTTAGCGATTGTCATCTCATCATTTACATCAGCGAATACTGTAGGAGAAACGAAGTAACCTTGATCGAATGGTTTGTTTCCTCCGCAAAGTACTTCAGCACCTTCTGCAATGCCTTTTTCAATATAGCCCATTACACGTTTTTGCTGTTCTTCAGAAACGAGAGGTCCGATTGTAGTCTCTGGATTTAGACCAGCGCCTTGATTTAATTTTTTTGAATATAGAACGAGATCAGCCATGACATTATCGTACATTTTCTTCGGAATAAATAAGCGTGACCCAGCACAGCACACTTGTCCTTGGTTAAACATAACACCAGACAGGGCAGCAGGAATCGCTCGAGATAAGTCAGCGTCTGGTAAAATAATGTTTGGCGACTTACCACCAAGCTCTAATGTAACGCGTTTTAACGATTCAGATGCTTGTCTCATAATTTGTTTGCCGACTGGAGTAGAGCCTGTAAATGCAATTTTATCTACGAGTGGATGATTAACGAGAGCTTGTCCAGCTGTTTCACCGAATCCAGGAACGATGTTAATAACGCCTTTCGGGAATCCAGCTTCTTCAATTAATTCAGCTAAGTATAGAGCGGATAGTGGAGTTTGTTCTGCAGGTTTTAAAACGATTGTACATCCTGTTGCAAGGGCTGCACCCATTTTCCACATTGCCATAAGAAGTGGGAAGTTCCATGGGATAATTTGACCGACAACACCAACAGCTTCATGGCGTGTATAGTTAAAATATTCACCAGAAACAGGGATTGTTTGTCCAACGATTTTTGTAGCCCAGCCAGCATAATAGCGCATATGTTCAATTGCAAGAGGAACGTCTGCTGCTAAAGTTTCGCGGATTGGCTTTCCGTTATCTAACGTTTCAAGCTGTGCCAGCTCTTCTTTATGCTCTTCCATTAAATCAGCAAGTTTGTACATAAGACGGCTTCGTTCAGCAGTGCTCATGCGTGACCAAGGACCTTCATCGAAAGCCATTCGAGCAGCTACAACAGCTTTATGAATGTCTTCGCGACCAGCTTCAGCAACGATAGCGAGTGTTTCACCAGTTGCTGGATTAGGAGTTTTAAAAGTTTTTCCGGAAGCGCTTTCAATGAACGCTCCGTTCACATATAGTTTCTTTGTGCCTTGAAGAAATTTCTCTACCTTTTCATGAAGATTTACAGCTAGTTGACTCATTGTATAACCCCCTTGAAAATATAATTTAAACGCAGTACGAGACAGCGTTTATTCCGAAATCAAGGATGTGGGAACTAGATGAAAAGCCTCTACTTAAAATCATAAATAAAAAATGCTGAAAATTCAAATTTCATTTTCGTTACAATTGTAAAAAATATGTAATGAAACATTGTATTCTATATAATTACAAAAAATCCTGCGCGTTTTTGTTTTCTAGTAGGAAAAACTAGAAAAACAGTGGTACAATTATACATCGTGAGAGGAGGGAGAAAATGAAGAATTATCATGATGATCCGCGCTTTCGAGTTGCCCATAGAGAAGCGTTAATTGGTCTTGGATTAGCTATTATTAATTTTATAATATGGTATGGATTTGCTTATGGGCTTGGAAGTAAGGATCCGAGTGAATATACATATGTATTAGGTTTTCCAGCATGGTTTTTTTATAGCTGTATCGTTGGATTTATCGTAATGGTTATTTTGCTTATTTTAGTTGTTCGTTTTTTATTTCAAGATATTTCACTCGATGAGGAAGAAAAAAGTGAGGAATGATAGATGAATTGGTATGTAATAATCCCAATGATAATTTCTTTTATCGTTGTGTTTTTAATTGGTGTATATGCATCAAGACGTGTACAAGCAACCGCTAATAATAAATTTTTACAAGAATATTTTCTTGGTGGGCGTGAACTTGGTGGTTTATTATTAGCTATGACGATGATTGCTACGTACGGTAGTGCAAGTAGCTTTATCGGCGGGCCTGGTATTGCTTACAATATAGGTCTTGGATGGGTGCTGTTATCAGCGATTCAAGTTGTAACAGGATATATCGTTTTAACGGTTATCGGTAAAAAGTTTGCTATTATCGCTAGGAAGATGGAAGCAATTACGCTTATTGATTATTTAAAGGGCAGATACAATAATAAAGCGGTAGTTGTTCTTTCTGCGTTATGTATTATAATCTTTTTGTTCTCAGCAACAGTAGCCCAGTGGGTTGGCGGCGGACGATTAATTGAGTCGCTAACAGGACTTTCCTACACAACGGCACTATTTTTATTTACATTTTCTGTACTTGTGTATGTGTTAATTGGTGGATTTCGTGCAGTCGCTTTATCAGATACGTTATTAGGAATCATTATGTTAGCCGGAACAACAATCATTTTAATTGCTACTGTCATTGCTGGTGGCGGAGTTGAAAAGATTATGCAGGAACTTATTCAAATTAATCCGAATTTAATAACACCGTTCGGAGCGGATGGAAGTTTAACGAAATCATATGTCACATCATTTTGGATTTTAATTGGAATTGGTGTCGTTGGATTACCGCAAATTAGTGTGCGTGCTATGTCTTATAAAAATTCAAAAGCTATGCACCAAGCATTAATCATTGGAACGGTTGTCGTCGGTACAATTATGATTGGTATGCATTTAACAGGTGTGTTTGCAAGAGTAGTCCTTCCAGGCATAACGGTACCAGATAAAGTAATGCCGCTACTCGCGATGGAGGTGTTGCCACCTTGGTTAGCTGGAGTTTTCTTAGCTGCACCAATGGCAGCGATAATGTCTACTGTGAACTCATTATTATTACTTGTAAGTTCGTCAATTATTAAAGATATATATGTGAACTACATAAATAAAGATGCAGCGGCTAGTACGATAAAAAAAGGAAGTCTGTGGATTACTGGTATCGTAGGACTGCTTGTTTATGCAGCGGCTATTAAACCACCAGATTTTTTAATTTGGTTAAATTTATTTTCTTTCGGTGGTTTAGAAGCAGCGTTCATTTGGCCGATTGTGTTAGGGTTATATTGGAAAAAGGGAAATGCAACTGGAGCTCTCGCATCTATTTTAGTTGGAGTAGGTTCCTATATGTTTATTCACCTTTGCTATCCTAATCCATTCGGTATACATACAGTTGTTTTTCCGATTTGCTTTGCATTTATTGCGTATATAATTGGTAGTATGTTTACGATGAAAAAAGTAGCATAAAAATATAGAAAAACGTAGGGACTTCTAATGCGAAGTTCCTACGTTTTTTGTTTATACAAAATTTTCTTTTTCAGTCTGTATTCCGCCATACATTCATAAAGTAATAACAATTGATGGGATGGAGTTGAGGTCTATGAAAAAAATATTATTTTTAGGAGACCCAGGAATTGATGACTCTTTAGCAATTATGTATGGATTGTTGCATCCTGATATTGATATTGTTGGAGTAGTAACGGGATATGGGAATGTAACACAAGAAAAGGCGACGAGTAATGCGGCATATTTATTACAGTTAGCAGGGCGAGAAGATATACCTGTTATTAATGGTGCGAAAATTCCTTTATCCGGAGATTTTGTGACGTATTATCCGGAGATTCACGGTGCAGATGGCTTAGGACCAATTAAGCCTCCGAAAGCCTTTTCTCCAAATATAAAATCATTTTGTGCATTTTTCGATATCATTGAAAAATATAAGGGCGAACTAATTATTGTTGATGCTGGTCGATCAACAACATTAGCGACAGCATTTATTTTGGAGAAACCGATGATGAAGTATGTGAAAGAATATTATATAATGGGCGGTGCTTTTTTAATGCCTGGAAATGTTACTCCAGTCGCGGAAGCAAATTTTCATGGAGACCCAATTGCATCACAATTAGTTATGCAAAATGCAAAAAATGTGACATTAATACCGCTTAACGTTACTTCAGAAGCGATTATTACACCGGAAATGGTGAAATACATTACGAAACATTCTAAAACGAATTTCAAGAAATTAATAGAACCGATTTTCAATTATTATTATAAAGCTTATAAAAACCTGAATCCAAAAATAACAGGGAGTCCAGTGCACGATGTAGTTACGATGATGGTAGCGGCAAATCCATCTCTTTTAGATTACGTGTATCGCCGTGTTGATGTTGATACGATTGGAGTTGCGAAAGGGGAAAGTATCGCTGATTTTCGCCCGCAGCCTGAAGCGAAAGCATTGAAAAATTGGGTGAGAATTGGTTGGTCATTACATTATAAAAAGTTTCTTGAGGATTTTGTGAAAATTATGACGTAGACATAATAGGAACATACAAGTTAAAATAATGGAGATGATTATTTAAATAGTCATCTCCATTATTTTGTTTTTAAGAGATAAATAGAGAAGAGTTACACAATAGGAGAGGAATTTTACTTGAAAAAAACTATAGTATGCGCAGTGATTGTGGGTATTTTTGTTTTGCTGATATCGGGTAACTTTTTAGTGAAAAAAGTGTGGAGTTCAAATAATGATGATGCGCAGTACATCGCATCCTTTATTGAAGAGCATAAAAATGAAAAAAATAGCGCTCTTCTAGTAAAGAGAAATGATAAAGTTGTGTATTCTGTAAATCCAGATGTTGTATTGCCAGTTGCTAGTACGATGAAGTTAATTGTGGCGCTTGAATATACGAAACAAGTTACAGAGGGGAAAATCGATCCGTCTAGTTTCGTTTCAATTAATGATGTGAATCGTTATTATGTGCCGAGTACAGATGGTGGTGCACAAGATAGATGGCAAAATTATTTGCAAAAAAAAGAAAAGATAACTGAAGGAGCGGTTTCTTTAGAAGAAGTTGCAAAAGGAATGGTTAAGTTTAGTTCTAATGCAAATACTGAATATTTAATGGAGGTATTAGGATTAGACAATATTAATCGGAATTTACAAAGTTTAGCGCTTCCTGCACATCAACCGCTATTTCCGATCGTTTCATCTTTATACATTCCGGGATATTTGCATAAAGAATTACATGTTCCAAAATATAAAATAGAGAAAAAGTTAAAAGAAATGTCTCAAGAGCAATATCGTGAATATGCTATGATTATTCATGAACGCTTAAAAAAGAAGGGACCATTATTACAGAAGGAAATTCCTCTGTATTTAGAGGAACGTTACGACAAAATTTGGTCGGATAGATTGCCGGCTGCTTCCGCTAACGATTATATGGTACTGCTTCAAAAGGCAAATCATCAAGGTGGTCTTACAGAAGCGGAAGAAAAAGTGTGGGCGAATATCGTCGAAACAGATATGAGTGCAAAGAAATATCGTAAAACATTCAGGCATGCCGGGCAAAAGAATGGTTATACACCATGGACGGTAACAAAAGCAGTTTATGCAATGGATAAACGCGGAAACTGTACAGAAATTGTTTTCTTGGCAAATAATTTAAATGAAGATGACAGTGCTGAAATACGTAAACATTTAGCAAATCTACACTTCCAAGTGTTGCAAAGTGATAAGTATGATGCGACTTTTATTAAGTAAACTCGGTGCTATGAGCGCCGAGTTTATTTTTATGTACAAGCACTTTTTCACCATCCCTGGGTATGATGGGTAGTAACACTTAGGCGAAAGGGGAAAAGGTGATGAAACAGAGTAAAGAAGAGTTTATTAAGAAGGAAGGCGCTGATTTCCCTGGGAAAACATATGTAGATTGTGTATTACAGCACGTATTTAATTTTCAGCGTAATTATTTATTAAAAGATATGTTTCAAGTGCATAGGGCACATATTACTATGTTAACTGAAGAAAAGTTGATGAAAAGAGAAGAAGCGAAAGTTATATTAACCGCACTTAAAAAAGTAGAGGGGATTCCAAAGGAGAAGTTGCTATATACAGAGCAACATGAAGATCTTTTTTTCTTAGTTGAACATTTGCTTTCTCAAGAAGCAAAGTGTGAATTTGTAAGTAATATGCATATCGGTAGAAGTAGAAATGATATGGGTGTAACGATGTATCGCATGAGTTTACGGCAATTTGTATTACGGTTAATGGAACATCATTTATTGCTGCAAGAAAGTATGCTGGAGCTTGCCGGTGAACATATGGAAACAATTATGCCCGCGTATACACATACACAACCGGCGCAGCCGACAACATTTGGTCATTATGTTTTAGCAATTTACGATACGATGCAACGAGATTTAGAAAGAATGAAAAAAGCGTATCATCTTTTAAATCATTCTCCAATGGGGGCAGCTGCCCTTTCTACAACAAGTTTTCCTATTAAGAGAGAACGAGTTGCGCAGTTACTTGGGTTTACAAATGTAATTGAGAACTCATATGACGCTGTTGCTGGAGCGGACTATTTATTAGAAGTTAGCTCGTTACTAATGGTTATTATGACGAATACGAGTAGATGGATTCATGATTTTTTACTATTAGCGACGAAAGAATATGATGGGATTACTGTAGCAAAGCCATATGTGCAAATAAGTAGTATTATGCCGCAAAAACGAAATCCTGTTTCAATTGAACATGCCCGTGCTATTACGAGTAGTGCTTTAGGGGAAGCATTTACTGTATTTCAAATGATTCATAATACACCATTTGGCGATATTGTCGATACGGAGGATGACTTGCAGCCGTATTTATATAAAGGAATCGAAAAGGCGATTCGTGTTTTTTGTATTATGAACGCAGTTATTCGAACGATGAAAGTAGAAGAGGAAACGTTAAAAAGTCGTTCATATAAACACGCGATTACGATTACAGATTTCGCAGATGTTTTAACAAAAAACTATGAAATACCATTTCGGCATGCACATCATGCAGCAAGTGCGATTGCGAATATGTCATTGGAGCAGAAAAAGGAGTTACATGAATTAAATTTCAAAGACATAAATGTATACTTACAAGAAAATTTGAAAGTAAATTTATTAGAAGAAGAGTGGAAAGAAATCATATCACCAGAAGCTTTTATTCAAAAAAGAAATGTATATGGTGGACCGAGTAAAAAAGAGATGGAGCGTATGATTAATAAACGTAAAGAATCGTTTCGAAAAGAAGAGGAGCTATTTGAGAAGGAAAAGAAGAGAGTGTTGCATGCTGAAAATGATTTGAACACATTAGTTTCAAATATTATTGAATCGTAAAAGAAGGATTTAATGAATTAATCGCCAATACTTTATTTAAATATAAATTGAGGGAAGAGATTGTCGATGATTCAATTACAAGTATATGAAAATGTTATTCATTTTAAAGAGGATGTTATACCGTTTTTAGAAAAGAATGAGCAGGAGAATAATTTGCTATTAGGTGTATTACAAGTTGCTGAAGAGCCGATGTTTATGGCGGCAGCGAAACAAGGGGAAGAAGTTACGATTGTATTTCTTCAAACAGTGGAGAAACAAGTTATTGTAGCTACATCTGAAATTTCGGAAGGGGCTATAGTGGAACTTGCAAAGCAATTAACGAATGTATATCCAGATATTCCTGGATTGATTGGTAATAAAAAAATCGTACAGAAATTAGCTGAAGAGATTGCGATATTAGAACAGAAAAAAACTACACTTGGAATGGAACAAGGTGTATATGAATTAAAACAAGTAAAGAAGAAGTGGAGCGGAGATGGAATTTTTCGAGCAGTAAATAGTGATGAGCTGCCATTAATCGAACAGTGGATATATCAATTTTGTGAAGATGTGAAGCTTCCTACTACGAAAGAAGAAGCAAAACAAACTGCATATACACTAATAACTACTAACCGTCTATTTGGTCTGGAGGTGGGCGGAAAACTAGTCTCTGTAGCTGCAAAAACGAGACCGACTACAAATAATATAACAGTCAATTTCGTTTATACGCCGAAAGAAGAACGAAAAAAAGGATATGCATCTATTTGTGTAGCCGGACTTAGTCAACGTATGTTAGATGAAGGCTACAAAACAACGACATTATATACTGATCTAGCCAATCCAACATCTAATAAAATCTATCAAGAAATTGGTTATGAGAAGATTATGGAGTCGGTACTTATATTTTTAGAGGAATAGAACAAAAAGGCGCGCTAATTTAGCGTGCCTTTTTGTTATTCATCAATTCGAATAACCTCGCCTTGCGGAAAGTCTTCAGTCTCTAATAAGTTACGAATAGCTTTCGCAACATATTCAGGTGATAACAGTTTTCCTTCTTCTTTTAATGAGATGAAGCGTTCTAAATTAATAAAGTCTTCCTTATTTGTTTCACGAATTTGTGCTTGCATATTTGTATCAACAACACCCGGTGCGAAAGCGACAGTTTTTACAGGATATTCTTTCTCTACTTCTTCAGTAGCTACGCATTGTGTAAACATATTTACACCAGCTTTCGTTGTACAATAAGCTCCCCATCCAAAATAAGGATTTTTTCCTGCCCCAGATGAAATATTTATAATGCGTTTTTCTACTTTCCAGTCTTTCGTATGTTTCATGAAAGTGGAAGTAAGGATCATTGGTGCGATTAAATTAATATGAACGTTCATAATGAATTGTTCACTTTCTGACTTTTCAATAGGTTTCATTGGTGCAAGTGTTCCTGCATTATTAACTAAATGAATCGATGAGACATTGTCTTTTTGAATAGATGAAAAGACTTCGTTAAAATGAGTTTCTAAATTATGTACATCTTGAAGATCTATGGAATGGAAAATACAATTGCTGTCGTTTTGCTCTGCGAGTTTTACAAGCTGTTTATTTTCTCTTCTAGAAATAGAGATAACGGTTGTATTTTCTTCTAACAATTGCACGGCGATTGCCTCACCTAAACCTTGTGAAGTTCCTGTTACGATTACATAGCGCATAATTTTACAAACCCCTCTCGTATGTGCGGAATTTTGTTGGACAACGTACATTGCATAGGTTGTCTACATTTATAGTATAGAGCACTTTTTACTATAGATGAAATGAGATGATTATGTGCCTTTTATGAACCGTTTTACAACAACTGTAACTGGTGCCGTCACGTTCACTGGGAACACATTAGGATTAAGCCCGACCTCGCCTGCGCCGGGCAATAACTTCGGTACGATTAATGTGTTTACTACAGTAAATACATCACTTCAAGTTCCGGGGTTCCCAGTAGGAACGACGAATGATTGGCGGTTAAATTCTTCAAGTGCAATTTTAAACCTTCCAGCAGGGAGTAATGTTTTATACGCAGAACTTGTGTGGGCCGGCACATACCAGACTGATACTGAGGATGTTACTGCATTTTTAAATGATAATATCACCTTTAGAACACCCGTAGGGACCTTTTCAGTTACGCCAGATCCTGCAACTGCACAGCAAGGTTCTGTTGGAAGTCAATTTTATTACGTTCGCTCTGCTAATGTGACAAGTCTTGTTAATGCGGGTGGGGCAGGTCCATATATAACGGGGGGCGTACCAGCTACAAGAACATCCGCTGAGACATCAATTAGTCGTTCGGTAGGTTGGACTCTTGAAGTTGTTTATCAAAATGCGAGTTTACCACTTCGGAATTTATCTGTGTATGCAGGTCAAGAAATTATTGATGCTTCATCACCACCAGTTGATGCTACTATTTCAGGTTTCGCAACTCCATCTACAGGTTCTGTTACAGGAAGAGTACTTGTAACTGCTCAAGAAGGTGATTCTAACATTGTTGGAGATCAACTTCGCTTTGGACCGAATGCGAATGCTACAGTTGCTTTATTCGGACCGAGAAATCCCGCAAATAATTTCTTTCAGTCACAAATTTGTAATGATAGTGGGAATTTAGATACAACTGGCACCTTTGGAAATTTGAATCAGCCGTTAGGGATAGCTTTAGCAGTCCGAAGACAAGGATGGGATATTACGAATGTAGATGCTTCGTCATCCTTAGTAAATAATCAAACGTCAGCAACTGTTCGCTTCGTTACAAATGGAGATGGATATGCTGCAGCTGGCTTTGGTGTTCAAATTGATGCGACAGGGCCAATTATAAATCCTGTTAAATCTGTTGATAAAACAGTTGCAGGTATAGGAGATATTCTCACTTATACGATTCCTGTTCCGAATACAGGAACAGGAAGTGCAGAAAACGTTGTATTACAAGATAGTATTCCGAACGGAACAACATTTATAGCTGGTAGTGTAACAGTAGGTGGAGTAACTCAGCCGAGCGCCAATCCAGCTAGTGGGATTAATTTAGGAACGATACCGAATAATGCTCAAAGAGTTGTTGCATTTCAAGTGAGAGTTACGTCATTCCCGAATCCCAATCCAATTTCAAATCGTGCAATGGTGTCATACCAATTCCGTCCTTTTGTTGGAAGTCCTCCTATCACAAGTACAGCTTCTTCAAATACAGTACAGACGACGGTAAATCGCGCAAATGTAAGTTTGCAAAAATCTGTAGATTTACAGACGGCAGCACTTAATGATGTATTAACGTACACAGTTAATGTGACGAATAATGGGAATGTCGCTGCAAATAATGTGATTTTTGTTGATAGTATCCCTGCTGGAACAACATTTGTCGCAAATAGTGTTACGGTAAATGGAGTAGCGCGTCCAGGAGCAAATCCAGCAAGTAGTATTAATATCGGAAGTATTAATGCTTCGCAAACGACTATAGTGCGTTTTCAAGTTCGAGTAACATCAAATCCTCTTGTAAATCCAATTCCAAATCGTGCGAGTGTAACATTTAACTTTACCCCAGTGCCTGGTCAACAACCAGTTTCAGGTCAAGCGACAAGTAATACAGTGTTTACTACAATAAATATAGCTGATATAAGAACGAGAAAAACAGTGGATAAAGCTTTTGCGACGGTTAACGACGTTCTTACGTACACCGTTACAATTGAAAATACAGGAAATGTACTTGCGACGAACGTTATTTTTCAAGATCCAATCCCAACTGGAACGACTTTTATCGCAAATAGTGTAACTGTAGACGGAGTTTCGCAACCCGGGGCAAATCCGGCGACGGGGTTTGCAGTAGCTAATATATCTCCTGGCGGAAGTAGGACGGTGACATTTCAAGTACGAGTTGTATCAGCACCTTCAGGTGGTACCGTTGCAAATCGTGGGAATGTATCTGCTAATTTCATCGTAAACCCGAATCAGCCACCAATAACGATTAATAGACAAACGAATACAGTTGTAACGCAAATTAATACAGGCGGTTTAAATGTAATAAAAGAAGTAAATACAACTCAAGCGGCAGTAGGGGATACTTTAACATACACGATTGCCGTCCAAAATACAGGTAACGTTCCGTTAACAAATGTGTTTTTCCAAGATACTACTTCTTCAGCCGTTTCTTTCGTTGCCAACTCTGTAACGATTAATGGAGCACTGCAAAGTGGACTGAATCCGAATTCGGGATTTTCTCTTCCGAATATCCCTGCGGCTCAGACAGTTGTAGTTACATTTGATGTATTAATTGAGCAGGATCCGCCAAATGAAGATATTTTAAATAGTGCAACTGTATCCGCGAATTTTCAAGTGGATCCGAATGAACCACCGGTTACTATTACTGTTCCGAGTAACGTCGTGAATACGGCTGTACAAACAGGGAGCTTTGAAGTTATAAAATCTGTGAATACTGGTGTTGCAACTGTAGGGGATATTTTAGTATATACAGTTGAAATAATAAATGCAGGAAGTGTGCCAGCTACAAATGTATTTTTCCAAGATGCCATTCCGCAAGGGACGTTATTTATTGAAAATAGTGTATTTGTTAATGGAGTTTTACAAGAAGGGGCAGATCCGGAATTCGGATTTACATTAAATGATTTGCCTACTGGTGAGAGTGTGACTGTTACATTTGAAGTATTAATTGATGAAACCCCGATGGGAAATAATGTTGTAAATAATGCGAATGTCACCGGAGATTTTCTTGTAAATCCAACAGAGCCACCAATTACTGTGACGGTGCCGAGTAATACTGTTATGACAGTCGTGAATTCTTCAGGGTTAAATGTAATGAAGAGTGTAAGCGCTACTGAGGCGGGTTTAGGAGATACGTTAACGTATACAGTTCGTATACAAAATAGTGGAACAGTAGCAGCGACAAATGTATCATTCCTTGATCCAATTCCAGCTGGTACAACGTTTGTTGCGAATAGTGTAACAATAAACGGGATCTCTCAACCAGGTTTAAACCCAACAACTGGATTTCCACTTGCTAATATTCCAGTAGGAGGGATGGTAACTGTCACTTTCCAAGTGTTAATCACAAGTGTGCCAGCGAACAGGGTACTTCCGAATAATGCAAATGTAACTGCTGATTTTCAAGTAAGTCCATTGCAGCCACCGATTACAATTGTAACGATTAGTAATATCGTTGTGACACGAGTAAATGTAGGTTCAATTAATGTAATGAAGAGTGTAAATACGCCGCAAGCAGGTGTAGGAGATACGTTAACATATACGATTCGTATTCAAAATACAGGAACTGTTCCTGCAGCAAATATTATTTTTCAAGATCCGATACCTGCCGGAGCTGCATTTGTCGCGAATAGTGTAACGATAAATGGTGTTGTTCAGCAAGGAGCAGACCCTGCGGTAGGTTTTCCAGTTTCGAATATTCCAGTTGGGCAAACCGTTACAATTACGTTTCAAGTTACAGTGACTAGTGTTCCAAGTGGTGGAAATATAAGGAATCAATCAAACGTGACGGCAAGTTTTCTTATAAATCCAGCAGGTCCTCCTATAACGACTGTTACGAATAGTAATTTTGTAGTGACACAAGTAAATACAGCACAGTTAAATATACAAAAATCTGCATCTGTACAACAAGCAGCACTTGGAGAAACTTACACGTATTCTGTTGTCATTCGAAATAACGGAACAGTTATAGCAACGAATGTTTCCTTCATTGATACAGTTGCTCCAGAAACAACATTTGTCGCAAATAGTGTAACGATAAATGGAACTTCTCAACCTGGATTTGATCCAAATGTAGGTTTTGCGCTTCCTAATATTGCAGCTGGAACATCATTGACGGTTACGTTCCAAGTGACAGTAGTTGCGCCGTCTACACGTGGAGCGGTAGTAAACACAGCATCTGCTACAGCCACTTTCTTGTTAAACCCTTTACAACCACCTGTAACAACGACAAATTCAAGTAATACAACAGTAGTTACGATACCGTTACCTCCTCCGGGTGAAGTAACAGCAACAAAAACAGTTGACGTTGCAACTGGAGCCGTTGGAGATGTATTAACGTATAGCGTGCTAATTACGAATGTAGGAATTATACCTGTTACAGATGTGCTCTTCCAAGATGTCATTCCAGAAGGAACGACATTTGTTGAAAATAGTGTAACGATAGGTGGAATACAGCAACTTGGTTTAAATCCAGAAATAGGCTTTACAGTTATTCCGTTATTAAATGCTGGTGGAAGTATTACGGTGACATTCCAAGTGACGATTACAGAGATTCCAGATAATGAAGTTATATTAAACGATGCGGATGTTACATTTACTTCACAACCGAATCCACAGGAACCACCGATTACGCAAACGATATTAACAAATTTAGTCGTTACGACAATTAATATAGCGTCTATTTTCCCATTAAAACTAGTAGATAAAGAAGTAGCGACTGTAGGAGAAATTTTAACGTATGATGTATTGATCTTTAATTTTGGAACAGTGGCAGCGACAAATGTTCAATTTATCGATACTACTTCTTCTGGTGTAACATTTGTCCCGGGAAGTGTGAGCATAAATGGAGTACCAGAACCGGGATTAGATCCTTTCATCGGTTTTACAGTTCCAGATATACCTGTAGGTGATTTTGTACTTGTCACATATCAGGAGATGGTAACGAGCATACCAGAAGGTGGTACAGTTGTTAACTTTGTGGACGTTACGGCTACGTTTGCGGTAAGTGAAACAGAACCGCCTATTACTGAGACGACGACAAGTAACACGACATTAACGAAAATAAATGAATCTGGTTTGAATGTTTTAAAATCAGTAAGTCAACCGATTGTTGCAGTAGGCGATACAATCACATATACAACAGTAGTTCAAAATACGGGAACAGTGCCAGCGACGAATGTTCAATATAGTGATGTATTACCATCCTCTATAACATTCGTACTGAACAGTGTAACGATAGGTGGTGTGTTACAACCTGGATTCAATCCTAATAATGGATTCCCGCTTCCAGATATAAATCCAGGTGAAAGTGTAGAAGTAACATTCCAAGTAACGGTTGTTAGTGTTCCGTCAAACGGAACAATTGCAAATACGGCAAATGCTACGGGAAGTTTTATATTAGTACCAGGAGAACCACCAGTTGTAGTAAATCAGCCAAGTAACACAACGCTCACAACTGTAAATAGAGGACGCTTTAATGTTATTAAACAAGCCAATAGAGCCGCTACCTTAGTTGGAGATGTATTAACGTATACAGTGCAAATAACGAATACAGGAACAGTAACAGCTAACAATGTTCAGTTTATTGATACGATTTCAGCGGGAGCGTCATTTGTACCAAATAGTGTAACGGTAAATGGAACTCCGCAACCTGGTTTGAATCCGATTACTGGGTTTGGAATGGGTGATATACTTGTTGGCAATACGACTATAGTGACGTTTCAAGCGACAGTTACAACCATCCCGTCATCAGGAACAATTACGAACGTTGCAAATATAACTGGAAGCTTTACTTTAGTACCAGGAGAACCACCAGTTGTAGTAACAGAGCCGAGTAATACGACAATAACAAGGGTAAATAGAGGTAGATTCAGTGTTATAAAAACTGTAAATAAAGAAGCGACGCGATTAGGAGATACGTTAACTTATAGTGTGCAAGTTATAAATACGGGAACGGTAACAGCGATAAATGTTCAGTTTATTGATGTTCCATCACCTAGTTTAGAATTCGTTCCAGGAAGTGTACAGATAAATGGGATTCCACAAGTAGGTTTAGATCCTTTTGTAGGCTTTTCATTACCTGATCTTGCAGTAGGAGATAGCATAGTAATAACATTTGAAGTAAATGTTATTACAGTCCCTCCTTCTAGTAGTATTATGAATACAGCGAGAGTAACTGGTGATTTCGAATTGATTCCAGGAGAACCGCCGTTTACAATTACGAATTCAAGTAATACGACAGTAACGCCGGTAAATCGAGGCAGCTTAGATATGCTAAAAGAAGTAGATAATTCAATTGTTGGAGTAGGAGAAACGGTAACGTACAGTGTTCGCATATTAAATATTGGCACGGCCGATGCAAGGAATGTTCAATTTATCGATGTTTTATCTCCGGAAGCTGTTTTTGTACCAAATAGTGTAACGGTAAATGGAGTAGCGCGTCCGGGAGTGAATCCACAGGTTGGATTTACGATTTTAGACATTCCAGTTGGTGAAACGGCGATTGTAACATATGAAGCTACGATTACAAGTTTTCCAGATGGTGGTACAGTAGTGAACGTTGCTGGGGCATTGGCAGAATATATTTTAGTACCAGGAGAGCCGCCAATTACAGTGATGGACACGAGTAATACAGTTATTGTAACGGTAAATACTGCAATATTATTTGTTGCAAAAGGAGCAGATTTTGAAGTAGCAATGGTAGGAGATGTTGTCACGTATGGAATTGCCGTTATAAATGATAGTACAGTTCCTGTAACAAATGTTGTTTTAAAAGATATTATTGATCCTAATACTTTGTTTATAAATGGGACGGTAACAGTAAACGATGTGCCTTTTCCATTTGCGAATCCGAATACTGGTATCCTGTTAGGAGATTTTCAGCCAAATGATGCAGCGATTATTAATTTCCAAGTTGTAATAACAGGAGGGCAAATAAATAACTTAGTTACAAATACTGCTACAGCAAATGGGCTTGCAACTGTAAATCCGAATCAGCCGCCAGTATTAGTTGAAGGTGATAGCAACACAGTTGTTATCCCATTTATTACGCCGAACGTCTCGACGACAGTTGTAAAAAGGGCAGATCTTCAAACGGCAACGATAGGAGATGTCATTACGTTTACGACCGTTATTACAAATACGGGGGATACAACAATACAAAATATTCGTTTTCAAGATATGCTAGATAGTAGTGTTCGATTTGTCCCTGGAAGTGTTGTGGTCGATGGTGCGACAGTGCCAAATGTAAGCCCTGCAATAGGATTTATTATAGGTAATTTAAATCCTGGTGAAGCACGCACAGTTTCATTTCAAGTAGCAGTCGAGCAAGCACCAATTGGTTCAGGTAATTATATTAATACAGCAAATATTCGTTTTGAATATCAAATAGGTACAGTATTACCACCTGTTACACAAATAATAGAGAGTAACATGGTTGTTATTCCATTTGTTCCAACACTAGAACAAATTTGCGCAACTAACTTTAATTGTTTAGAAAAAATTCCTTTTAAATGTTCTCCATGTAATCACTTTCGGATAAATAAAAAATAAATACAAAAAGAGCATCTTGCAAGAAAGAGTAGGATGCTCTTTTTATGTTTATCTCACTATTTACGGGCAGTAAGATTTCCACCCAAAAATGCGGCTGTAAAGAAAAGAAGTTAGGTGGGAGTCGGGCTGTCCGTAAAAGCCAAATTGGTGTGAGCTAATAATCAGTGGGGGATGGACCACGCTGATTAAAGTTTCACTTTATTGTTCATGAAGATTCTTTTTCGGGAGGATCAAAAAATCATTGATCTTGTTGGACAGTAGATAATGAATAAAATTTACCTATTTTTAATTTCGTTTCATCATTCCACGAAAAAATAGTAGAGCCTACTTTGCTATAAGTATAATCATCAATATCATATTGGGCGTATTCAGGTTTTTGATTTAAACATAACATGATTATTTGGCATTCTTTCTCAAGTAAGTAATGGATATGGAAGGGGGAAGGAAGATGAATATTCCTGTATGAAACAAAAATATACAAGTTCTTGTGAAGGAAGAAAATAGTATAATAACTTCTTCATGTTAAACTAACGACAGGGAGTGGGAAATATGAGACATAAAATGGGACTATATAATGAGCCTTTTCAATCTATTTATTCGGGTAAAAAAGTATTTGAAGTTAGATTGTATGATAAAAAGCGTCAACAAATAAAACATGGTGATGAAATTGTATTTACCAACCTTATGACGGCAGAAACAATTATTGTAAAGGTAACAGAGGTAAAGCGATACGAGAGTTTTAAGGAAATGTACGAACAAATTGATAAAAAATTATTTGACCGTGAAAATGTTAGCTTAGAGGAAATGTTAGAAAGTACATACAAAATCTATACGAAAGAACAAGAAAAAGAATGGGGAACAGTTGCGATTGGTGTTGAGGTAATAAAGTGAGAAGAAATCGCGGTGCAGCTATTATTGTACAGGACGGTAAAATCGCTCTTATAAAACGTGTTCGAGAAGGTGAGGTGTATTTTGTTTTTCCAGGCGGGGGAATTGAAGAAGGAGAAACACCTGAAGAAGCAAAGAAGCGAGAGGTTTATGAAGAATTAGGGGTACATATACAAGTGGAGCATTTGATTGTAATGGTGGAGTATAAAGGTACGGAGTATTATTATAATGCCCATACTACAGGTGGAGTTTTCGGAAGTGGTAAAGGCGATGAGTTCGAGTTGAAAGGTAGAGGGAGTTATATACCTTTATGGATGCCGATAAATGAGTTGCTAAATGTAAATATAAAACCGTATGATGTGGCAAAAAATGTATTCAATTATTATAGGGAATAAGGTCTGACAACATACAAAAAAAACCATTGACATAGCCTTCTGATTTAAGTATTGTATTCGAGTATGTTTATAATCAGGAGGTTTATATGAGCAATCAAACTACTACACATCATGTGAAAATGACAACAGCAGATCCATCTGGAATCGGTCTCTTTGGATTAGCGATGGTAACACTTGTAGCATCATCTCAAAAATTAGGCTTAACAGATGGCGTTTCACTTGTATTACCATGGGCAATCTTTTTAGGAGGGTTTGCACAAATCTTTGCATGCATTCACGATGCAAAGCATAACAATACGTTCGGTACAACAGCATTTGGTGCGTACGGCCTATTTTGGTTAGGTGTTGGAATGACTTGGTTAATTCAACTTGGAGTATTTGGCGAAAAATTAGCCCAAACTGCAGATTCAAAACAGCTTGGTGTAGCCTTTATCGGATACTTGATTTTTACGATCTTTATGACAATTGGTGCAATGGAAACACACAAAGTATTATTTATGATTTTCGTCCTTATTGATTTCTTATTTATCGGTCTTTCATTAAGTACTTTAGGTGTTATGCCACATGCAATGCATAATTTAGCAGCGTATTCTGAACTATGTATTTCATTATTATCTTTCTATGGTTCAGCAGCAGCTGTGTTAAATACACACTTCGAAAAAGTTGTATTACCAGTTGGAAAACCATTTGGTATTTTTAAAAAGTAATAAAAAAGAACGGATGATTGTATAGTCATCTGTTCTTTTTTTATGGAATTAAATAAAATAACAAAAAATATAATTGAAATTGATTCTCATTATTAATATAATGAGAATGAGAATCATTTATTGTAAAAGGGGGATGTCAAAGTGGCGAAAATTTTAATAGCGTATGCAAGTATGTCAGGGAATACAGAGAGTATTGCTGATTTAATTAAAGTAAGTTTAGATGCCTTTGATCATGAAGTAGTATTGCAAGAGATGGAAGGTATGGATGCTGAAGAATTATTAGCTTATGATGGAATCATTTTAGGATCTTATACGTGGGGTGATGGTGAATTACCATTTGAAGCGGAAGATTTCCATGATGAGTTAGAAAATATAGATTTAACGGGTAAAAAAGTGGCTGTTTTTGGATCAGGTGATACGGCGTATGAACTGTTTTGTGAAGCGGTAACGATATTTGAAGAACGTCTTGTAAAATGCGGGGCAGAACTTGTACAAGAAGGATTGAAAATTGAATTAGCTCCAGAAGACAAAGAAGACGTTGAAAAATGCAGTGATTTTGCAATTGCTTTTGCCGAGAAGTTCTAGGAATGGGAGTGTCAACGTGGAAACAATGTTAAGTGCAACTGCTATTACAAAGTTAAGAGATGGAAAGCTTTTGTTAGCTACTACATATAATGGTTTATTCATTGAAAAAGATGGAGAATGGAAACAGGCTTTAACTGGTTTCCAAAAACGAATTCGAGATTTACATAGTGAAGGTAACGTAGTTTATGGAGTAGGAGACGAAGGAGTTTTTATTCGTAGTATGAATGGTGGAGAAACGTGGACGATCCAGCGCTTTCCAACGAAAGCAACGAGCTGGAATGTATGTAGTAATGAGAATGGAACAGTAATTGCTCATGGAGATAAAACACTGTATCATTCTAATAATTTTGGTTCCACATGGGAGACTATTCAGCCATTTCTTAATTACGGTAGTGAGGCACCATCCATTCGATCATTATTTTTATATAAACATTACTTATTTATCGGTACGAAAATACATACTAAATATGGTGGTGTTTGGCTTTTTGATTTAGAGACACGTAAATTAAAAAGGATTAAAATAGCGATGAATCAGATGATTTCTGCGTTGACTATACATAATTCCTATTTAGTAGCGGCAAGTGGATCGTGCAGGGGAATTAGCGGGAATATTTCTTTTTGCAAAATAGATGAGAGCATCGAAAGTGATAAAATATTTTGGCATACATGTCAAAGTGAACAAAAAGCTAGTAGCTATTTAGACTTAAGTGTAGATCAGCATGTGTTATATACAACGTCAACGCAAAATAAAGCGGGAATTAGCACTGTTTGCCGTGTGCTTCTTGAAGAAGGAATTGTTACAGTATGTGATTCGGTTAAAGGGCATGGCTGGCGCATTGTTAATGAAAAAGAAGGCTATGTTGTAGCTGGATCAGGTGAATTAAAAGCGATGCAGTGGAAGAAAAAAGCTGTATAGCTAAAAAAAACTTTACTTTTATTATATTGATATGATATAGTTACTTTAAACCATTTTACTTTTAATAATATAGAGATTTAAATGAGCTGTAACTTCCGAGGAGGATAGCAATGTTAAATCTCCTCGGGGGTTGCAGTTTTTTAATATATGAGGTATTATTGTAAAGTGGTTGAAAATGAATATGTACATATAGGTACATTGTAGGAGGATTTTTTAAATGCAAAACGGTAAAGTAAAATGGTTTAACGCAGAAAAAGGTTTCGGTTTCATCGAGGTTGAAGGCGGAGAAGACGTATTCGTTCATTTCTCAGCTATCCAAGGCGACGGCTTCAAATCTTTAGAAGAAGGTCAAGAAGTTACTTTCGAAGTAGAACAAGGTAACCGTGGACCTCAAGCTACAAACGTAAACAAGAAGTAATTATGAAAAAAGAAGGGCTTGCCCTTCTTTTTTTTTGCGTTTTTATTGAAGGTCCTCCTATTTACATGTAATAATAAGACTGAATTTTCGATTTATATTTAAATGTATTAAATGTATTAAATGTATTAAATGTATAAACTGCATGTATAAATAGATACTGAAAATAAAGTGAAGCTGTTAAGTAGGCTTTTCATATTAATAGGAATTAGAAAGAGGTATACAAATTGAAAAACGCTACACATTTTATTGTGTTTGATATTGAAAGGAATTTTAGGCCGTATAAATCAGAAGATCCGTCAGAAATAGTTGATATTGGAGCTATAAAAATAGATGTGAGTACAATGAAGGTTATTGGAGAATTTTCAGAGTTAGTAAAACCAAGTGCCCCATTAACTCGTCATACAACAAAATTAACTGGAATTACAAAGAAAGATTTAATTGGTGCGGAGAAATTCCCTCAAATTATAGAGAAATTTATTCAGTTCATTGGAGAAGATTCTATATTTATTTCATGGGGAAAAGAAGATTATCATTTTCTTTCTCATGATTGTACATTACACGGTGTAGAATGCCCATGTATGGACAAAGAGAGCAGATTTGATGTGCAAAAATTTGTTTTCCAGGCATATGAAGAATTATTTGAGCATACACCAAGTTTACAATTTGCAGTGGAGCAGCTCGGTTTAACATGGGAAGGTAGGCAACATCGTGCTTTCGCAGATGCTGAGAATACAGCAAATATCTTTCTGAAAGTATGTGGCGAGAGAGATATTAACAAGCGATACAAGAGACATGGTGAGCTTGAACTTGTAAAGAACGGAAAACTAACAGAAAAAGCGAAAAAAAGGATGCGAAAATGGGTGTTTAAAGAACTGAGAAAAAATACAGAGCGTCCTTTTGTATGGAGTGCATTTGAAAGTAGTGACACGTGGGAAAGTATAACGGAAAGATATTATATAAGTGAATCTGCAGTAGAACTTTTGAAAAAACACTTTCCTACTGCGGTGAGAAAGGCAGAAAGGCAGATTAGGTATTTGGCTGAGATGGAGAAGGTGCAGGAAGAGGGAAAGGTAACGTAAATGTATTAAGGTAGCTAAGGCTAGTACTTGTTATGAGGAGAATTTATTAGTGAGAAATGTAAAAACTCCTATTCCATTTATAGATATAGGAGTTTTTTAGTATTTACTTTTTAAGTGAGTTAATTATTCTTTATATTCTCGAATAAACTCACTGACATTATCTGAAAGAAGAAAATGTAAAGACGCCGTGATAGTAGATATATCCCAGTCCCACCAAGAAATTTGTTGAAGTTCTTCAATCACTTCTGGTGAGAAACGATACCGAACCAACTTTGCTGGATTACCTGCTACTATTCCATACGGCGGGATATCTCGTGTTACAACGCTTCTTGCGCCAATAACAGCTCCGTTTCCGACTTTGACTCCAGACATAATCATAGCGCCACTGCCTATCCAAACGTCATGACCAATGATTACATCTCCCTTAGTTTTCGGATGACCGCTAAACCCCGCACCCTCGGGAACTATCACATTAAATGGATAGGTACTAATCCAATCTGTTCTGTGTTCGCCACCTAAAAAGACTGTTACATGGTCGGCTATGGAACAGAACTTACCTAATTTAAGCGAAGCTCCTTCCCCCCAAGTACGAACATTAAGGTCACCATATGACCAATCTCCTATTTCATAAGAAGCAAGCTGTGGATTTTGATTTAAGAACAACCCCTACACCTCCCAAATAGATATAGCATCTTATGTATATGGGTTTAGAGGGGAGGAAAGTAGTGAATGGTAAAATTAAATCTATAAAATGATAGCTTGTTTCTTTGAAGTACACAAACATATTAGTATCCCTGCTTCTTCTCAGTCCGCTCAATCACGTCCTGCAGCTCATCCGACTTCAAAAACTCAATCGGAGAGAACCCCTTCTCAAACGTAAGCGAATCCGCCAGCAATTCCCTATAACACTGTATTAATCTTTTAACAACTTGTCTCCAAAATAGTAGGGCGTACATAAAATACTGTATATATGATTTTAAAGGAGATGTTTTCTTGACGGAAAGAAATTGTAGTAGTCACCATTATTCGTTTGCTCCCTTCATCAGCCCCAATCCTATCACCTCATTTAATCCGATTCAACAATTGATAAAACAGCTTTTATAAGTCCATTTTCTAGTGTGATAGGCGATGTGAGAATTAAAGATAATGTATATGTAGCTCCTAATGTAAGTATTCGTGCGGATGAAGGAACTCCATTTTATATTAGTTCAAACACAAATCTGCAAGACGGAGTTATCTTACATGGTTTATTGAATAAATATGTTTCTGATGGTGATAAAGAGTATTCAATCTATATTGGGAACGAAGTAAGTGTTACGCATGGCGCTCTCATTCACGGTCCTTGTTATATAGGAAATAAGGTGTTCGTTGGTTTTAAATCAATTGTGTATAATGCGATTATTGGGGAAGGAACATTTATTTCATACAATGCAGTAGTAACGAACGGAGTACGTGTTTCGACGAACAGGTTTGTGCCGCCTGGAGCCAATATAGATACACAAGAAAAAGCAGATGCGCTCTTCCGAGTACCAAAAGACGACGAAGAATTTGCACGAGAAGTACAACGTGTAAATCAAGAATTTCCTGCTTCTTATAACTTATTATTCGGTTCGCATCGTTGTTCTTGCGGAATGCCGTACAATCATTAAAAATTAGCAGTTTTTGAGATGAAGTGTTTATTATACATGACAGTGGTTTAAAAGATTCGTATCCATTGAGAGATGATGTTTCATTTGAAAAAATGCTGGATCATACAATATAACATTAACAGATATACAAGACGGACACGTTACAGCGTATGTTTTCGATAATAAAAAGACAATGATGGAATTTAACCCGTCATTGTCTTTTTTACATTATTCTATTCGATTTCTCCGGAGCCATAACTATACTGCTGCTTATTCTCAATCCGCTCAATCACATCTTGCAGTTCATCTGGCTTCAGGAATTCGATAGGAGAGAATCCTTTTTCGAACGTAAGTGTGTCTGCTTCAATCATTAATACATATCGGTCGTTTACCTTTGCGATATGTATTAGGTCTCCGAAATCAGCCAGCAAAGCCTTCACAGAGATATGATCTGCTTTTAGCTTTAATTCCACTTCAGGGGCGTGCTCGACGATTTGAGCAGTAGCTTCCATTACTTCTTCTGTTGAAAACTGTTCCATAATTTCACGTTTTGGACTGGCAGCCCAAACTTCCATTGCTTGGTCGAATTGTTCGCGTTCTTCAGTACCTTCTTCAAATACATCTTCAATTTGATCGTATACCATGTCCATTACTTGTGTTTTCATAATTTCAGGCATAGAGCGCTCGTACTCGACGAATTTTAAGAAGTCCTCAAAGTAGCGGGCATGTGATGCTTGGTGTATTTTTAGTTCACCAGGCTCCACCATACCTTCTTCAGGCATGTATGGATATTGGATAGATTTCATATTCTTTGTTGTGATGGCCATTTCAACGTTACGAATAAGCGTTGATTCATCAGAAATGGAAGCAACCTTTGGTTCGAAGTCACATTTCATTACGAATACGAATGGATCATCAAAGTATTTGCGTAGTTTTGCTTGAGCGATTAAAAATACACCACCACGTACAGCGCTTGTGTCAAGGTATGTATAAACGAGAGGTTCGCTCATATCTTTGAAGTTTTCTTTTGTTTCTGCAAAACGAATACGATTAAATAAGTTGTAATGAGGGTTTGAATCGAGTTCGTGCCCTTCTTCTACAATAAAGCGACCAATCTTTGTTGGGGCTTGTTCTGTTTTTGCGTGACGTTCTACTTTTCGCTTTGAAATTTTTAATAATTCACCATTCAAAAATTCTTTTAAAGAGCTATCTTCATACTCTTCAGCGTCTAATGTTTGAAAATGTTTATAGCGTTTATCAACTGCTTCACCTTTTCCTTCAACTTGTACTACATAAAAGGAAAGAAAATTTATTTCAAAATCCATATTTATCACCTTGTTTCATTTCATTAACTCTTATCAGTATAGAGATGGAAAAAACTTTCGTCAATTTATATAAGGAAGGGGGAGTCCCTTCCTTATATATTTGTTATTTTCGAAATTAAAATCCGTCTTCTAATGCTGAAAATGGAATGTTTAGTCTATTTTCTACTGTACGTAAACGCTGATTTAAGCGGTTTAGTCTACGAGTATGACGCTCAACTGTGTTTTCTAGTTGACGTACTCTTTGCTCAAGCTCATTTACTCGTCGTTCTAGTTGACGGTTTCCGGTGCCAGGAAAAGAGATTGGAAGTTGAAATTGTCTATTTGGATCATATGGATTAACTTGCTCTGCTTGATCTATATATTGTTGGTATTGTGCTTGTAAATCATACTGGGGTTGGTAATCATATTGGTTATATGGATCATAAGGATTGTAGGGATACATAAAAACTCCTCCATTTCTTAAAGGTGGGTTGAATTCATCATAATGTATGTGCGAAAGCGGAGTAGTGGCACGGCAAATACCTATATACGCTGAAGTGAATGATTGTTTTTACCTATAAAAGCTCGGTTTAAGTTGTTTAATAATGATCACATATGAGAAAGTGGTATTACGGTTTTTGAAGTATGTAGGTGACTAGAGAGGTGAAATGAAAGGGTTTTACATTTGTATTTCATCTGTTGAATGGTATATACTGGATAGAGATAGGTTACATAAAAGTTACAATCTTATCAAACTCAAAAATTTATATAAATATGTATAGACATTTACAAAAGAAAAGAGTAATTTTAATAGAGTAAAAAATAACTTGTAACATTTTCTAAATATATTGTAAAATGATTGTAACAAAACATACATAAAAATGAAATAATACATAAGAAATAATGTTGGGGAAAAGGAGAGAGTATATTGTTCCGAAAAATAAAGGGTATATTAGTAGGGGTGCTATGTGTAGCTGTAGTAAGTGGTTGTGGAACAAAAGTAAGTGATGTGGCATTAGTAAGTGATTTTGGTGGGAACGTTGTAGAGGCCAAGGCTGATGTACAGGATTCAATTAGCTTAGTGGACGGGCGTACTGGTACTGAAGTGAAGAAAATAGACTTATCGAGCTTAGGTTATTTTGAAGATGAGGCGAAATTCAAAAAATCGGTAACGAAGGTTGCTGGTGAAGTTGGGAAAAGCGTTGACAAAAAGATGGTCCCTTCACGTATAGCGCCTGATGGATCATGGCAAGAAGGAAAGCCTTCTTATGAATTAATGGAAAAAGAATTAGTAGACAAATTATTAAATGTAGGTATGTGGGATTCTTCATATCAGTTACCTATCGTTGAGAAAAAGCCTACCGCAACATTAAGTGATGCGCAAGGAAGTGGCACGGTAATTGGTAGATATGAAACGAATTTAGGTGGCTCAGCAGGTGGCCGTATTGAGAATATTCGTTTGTCAGCAGCGAGCATAAATGGAGTTGTATTAGCAAAAGGAGACAGTTTCTCTTTTAATGCATTAATCGGTGATACAACGCCAGATAAAGGATATCAATTAGGTAAAGAAATTGTAGATGGTAAATTAGTAGATGGTTATGGTGGTGGCGTTTGTCAAACATCATCAACTCTATACAATGCAGCAGATCAAGCTGGTTTAAAAATGGTAGAGAGAACTACACATTCTAAAACAGTAGGTTATGTCCCGCAGGGAAGAGATGCTACAATTGCATACCCATATTTAGATTTAGTGTTTGAAAATACGAATGATGCTCCTGTTAAGCTTTATATGGGCATTCAGGGCGGAAAGTTAGTTGCAGAAGTACATAAGATGAAATAAATATTATAAGCTATAAAAATAAAAATGAAGCCATTATTTCTAAGTTTGATAGAAATAATGGCTTTTTGTGTATAGTTTATTAAGAATAGTAATTCCGAAGAAGAGTGGGATTTAATTCTTAGTTTTCCTATTGACATTGTTTTAATTTAGCTGTATTCTTCATAATAACAACTAAATAAATGGAAAAATTTATTAGTTTTCTTATCAAGAGAGGTGGAGGGACTGGCCCGGTGAAATCTCAGCAACAGGCTAAAAAAGCACTGTGCTAATTCCAGCAAACGTAAAAGGCGTTTGGGAGATGAAGGGAAATGGATTAACATTCAACTCTTCTTATATGTGTAAGAAGAGTTTTTTGTTTAGAGAGGGGGGGATAGGGTGAAATTTGATGTAACGTATTTTTTAGAAAGTTTTCCGCAATTATTTAAATATGTATACATAACTTTAGGGATTACTGTTGTTTCCATGATTATTTCTTTCGTTATAGGAGTGGGCTTGGCAATCATTACAAAAAATAAAACGAAATTTTTATATCCAATTGTCAGGGTGTATATTTCTTTCTTTAGAGGAACACCGTTATTAGTTCAATTGTTTGTGCTGTATTTCGGATTGCCACAAATTTTCCCGACTTTTACAGTGCTTACAGCTATGCAAGCAACTTTAATTGGTCTCAGTTTAAATAATGCTGCTTATTTGTCAGAAATCATTCGAGGTTCATTAAATGCTGTAGAATCAGGACAAATGGATGCTTGTTTATCAGTTGGAATGACAAAGGCACAAGCGATGCGACAAATTATCTTTCCGCAGGCTATTCGTGTAGCAGTGCCGGCACTTGGAAATAATTTTGTTGGATTGTTAAAAGAATCTTCGTTATCTTTTGCACTTGGAGTGGCTGAAATATTAGCACAAGCGAAAATGCTAGCTGCGCAATCGTATCGTTATATGGAAAGTTATTTAGCGGTAGCGATTGTGTATTGGATTATTACAATCGTAATCAGCTGGGGGCAGAAAAAGTTGGAGAAGAAACTTGATGCACCGTATTTATAAGAGAAATGAGGTGATATATGTGATTGAGCTAAAAGATTTGTATAAGTCTTACAAACATAATGAAGTGCTGAAAGGAATCTCACTTACTGTCAAAAAAGGGGAAGTGGTAGTAATTATTGGACCTTCTGGTTCAGGGAAATCGACATTACTACGATGTTTAAATTTATTAGAACAACCGGATGATGGCAGTATTAGAATTGAAGATTTAGAGATTCATACGAAAAAACTTTATCAAAAAGAAATAATAAAATTACGCAAAAAAACAGCAATGGTTTTTCAAAACTATAATTTATTTAAAAATAAAACAGCATTGCAAAATATTACAACACCATTAACGGTTGTGCAGAAAAAGAGTGACGAAGAGGCAAAGAGAATAGCGAGAGAAATATTAAAACAAGTAGGCTTAACTGATAAAGAAAATTTTTATCCGACAATGTTATCAGGTGGGCAACAGCAAAGGATAGGGATTGCTAGGGCAATGGCTTTAAATCCAGCTGTATTATTGTTTGATGAACCGACTTCAGCGCTTGATCCAGAATTAGTGAATGAGGTATTGCTAGTTATTAAAGATTTGGCAAGACAACATATAACGATGGTTATTGTTACACATGAAATGAATTTTGCAAAAGAGGTGGCGGATCGTATTATATTTATGGCTGATGGAATTATCGTAGAGCAGGGAACACCAGAAGAGATTTTCCGAAACCCACAAAATGAACGTACGAAAAAGTTTTTAAGACAATTAAATGCTTCTGAAGAAGGCAATCATTTCGTTATTTAGGAGGAAGGGTTATGAGGAAATCATCATTATTACTAACATTAGCATTAACAGTATCAGTTGGAGTTTTGTCTGCTTGTGGTTTGGATACAGCAAGTAAAAAGACAGATGAAAAAGTAGTGAAAGTTGGGACCTCTGCAGGTCGTAGCCCATTTATATTTAAAGAAGGTGAGAAAGTAAAAGGGTTTGACGCTGAAATTATTGAAGCAGCTGCTAAAAAGGCTGGATATAAAGTGGAATGGAATGTTTCTGATTTTGAAGGATTATTCGGTTTATTAGATTCAGGCCGTATTGATACGATTGCAAATGAACTATCAGTTTCTCCGGAAAGAAAAAAGAAATATGACTTTTCAATTCCATATGTGTATTCAGGCTCTATTTTCGCGGTGAAGAAAGATAATAAAACAATTAAGTCGCTAGAAGATTTAAAAGGAAAGACGGTAGGAGTTGGGCTTGGCACAGCAGGAGAACAAGAGTTAAAAGCATTAAACAAAGATAATGCCTTTACAATTAAAACGTTCTCAGAAGATCCAACAGCGGAATTGAATGAAGTAGGGCTGGGGCGTGTCGATGCTTATTATAATGATAAAGTTCAAGTGGAAACAACAATCACGAAGGCGAAACTAGATAATGTGAAAGTGGGATTTGGTCCACTTGAATGGGGAGAGATCGCATTTCCATTTGCAAAAAAGAGTGAAAAGTTAGAAGATATAAATAAGTCACTAAAAGAATTAGAACAAGATGGAACATTAAGCGAAATATCGAAAAAATGGCTAAAAGTTGATGCTACAAAAAAACAAAATTAAGGTGTATTCGTTGAATAGGGCTATTGCCTATCAACTTATATAAAAAACTAAAGGAAACTGGAGAGGAAGTTAGTCATGGTACAAATTCATCCAAAAACACGTATTGGTCATGTTGCATTTAAAGTAAAAGATTTAGAGAGTCAAATTGCTTTTTATGAGAATGTAGTAGGGCTAGAAGTAATTAAGCAAGAGGGGAATAAAGCATATTTAGCAGGAAAAGGTGGTGAGAATACGCTACTTGTACTTGAGAAGTTAGAAGATGCAGCGCTTCAAGAACCACGTACGACGGGTATATATCATGTAGCCTTTTTAGTTCCGACTCGTGAGGCTTTTGCTTCGGCACTATTTGGGGTGATTCGTAATAAGAACGTAATTGATAGTCCAGCTGAACAAGAAGGACGTTATACATATTCAAATGAAATTTTACCAATTTCAAGGTTTAATAGTGCAAGTGATCATACGTATAGTGAAGCGTTTTATTTACAAGATTTAGAGGGGAACGGTATTGAGATTTATGCGGACCGTCCTCGAGATCAGTGGGGAGAAGGGCCAGGAGGAAGTACGCCACTTGATTTAAAAGAACTAGCAACGCTCGTTGATTATGAGTTTGATGGTTTACCTGCTGACACTGTGGTTGGACACGTACATTTACGAATAGCTGATGTCGAGAAGTCACATGAGTTTTATGTAGATACAGTAGGTTTTGAAGTACAACAGCGTGAAGATGATTGCTTATTCATTTCGGCAGGAGGGTATCATCACCATATCGGTGCAAATACGTGGAACGGGGTAAATAACCCGCATCCACCAGCACATGCAACGGGACTAAAAGTATATACGATTGTACTACCTCATAAAGAAGCTTTAAATGAAGTAAAAGAAAGATTAATAGAAAAACAACATGAGATAAATGAAACTACAAATGGATTTACGGTAGTAGATCCGAGTGGTATTACAGTGCAGTTTGAAATAGAAGTAGTATAAAGTGAAACTTTAATCAGTGGGGGTTTTGTTCATCCCCCACTGATTATTAGTCTTCACCAATCGGGCGTTTATGGGCAGTTAATCTCCCACCTAACTTCTTTGTTCCAGCCGAATTTTGAGGTGGGAGTTATACTGCCTGGCGAATAGCGGGATAAAACAAGCCAGAAAGTGTGTAATCACTTTCTGGCTTGTTTTTGATTATTTAGAGCTCAATCCAATACCTTCTCACAACATTACCATCTTCTTCAGTGAAATCTTCATCACGGAGACCGCCGTTATGTAAAATCGTTTTCTCTGAAGCTGTATTCACTTCATCGCAAACGACAAGTGCTTTCGTAATGCTTAATTGCTTCGTTTTTTCTAATGACAACTCGAGTAGCTTCGTAGCATATCCTTTTCTTCTTTCAGAAGGGCGAATGCCATAACCGATATGGCCGCCAGCATTAAATAAATGCTCCGTCAAACTATGACGAATATTAACTGCTCCCAAAATTTTATTTTCATTTGTAACGAGCCAATAAGTAGAATCTGGTACCCAAGTTTTAGGTATATTTATTCCGTTATGTGCCTCGTGTAATTCTTGAATCATTGCCGTGAAATTAGAAGGATCTTTTGAGATAACCCACGGAATCATCGTTTCACCGCTATTTTTCCATTCGTTATAAAAATCTAAGTATTCTTCTTGTAAATCGGTAGTAGGTGTAATTAAAGATACATTCATCGTTTGTAGGCTCCCTTTATTTATATTTTATTTCAACAAAATTTCAGTATAAAAAGAAAGTGATTTATAAATTTCTCAACCCCATTTCATATGCCGTATTCAACTGAAAATAAGTTACACGTTAAAGTTTAAAGATTTTCGTATGAAAAGTAGGTGATTTTATTTATGTTAATATTTAAAATATTAACATAAATCTATAGGGATATTAAATGTATTTTAATGAAATGCTTTTATTTTGATGGATAGATGCATGTGATAATTTTTGTTTTATCTCTCTATAATGAATGAAAGGGGGAAGTGCTCGTGAGCTTACATATTGATCTAATTATACGAATCGGTGTTGCTGGTTTATTAGGAGCGATGATCGGTATTGAAAGGGAAATTCGATTAAACGAGGAAAGAGTAATCTATAAAGTAGGAATGTAACTAAAAAATATATCAGCAAAAGAAAAAAATACCTTCATTCAGCATATACAATCGTTACCAGAATTTACGTTTATAAAGTTAAAATCATAATAGTGAAAAAGAGGGATAAAAATAGTATAAATTTCGCTATTTTTTATCCTTTTTTGACATAAATCGCACAGGAAGTCAATAATAAAATTTCCTTTGAATAGCTAAAATTGTAAGAGTTTTCCTTACCTTTCTCAATACATAATAAATAGTCAGAATAGTAAAATAACGAAGCGGGACATTAAAAAAATGTAAGGTAGGGGAGAACATGAAAGGTTATTCAAAAAAAGTGTTAGTAGGGGTAAGTTTTGCTAGTTTAATGTTAAGTAGTTTTCCGGGGAACATATTGGCGGAGGATACTAAGGGAGAGCAAGTTTCTTATCGGAATGTGCTCAAAATGGAGCCGGTTGGTGTACAGTTGCCACTGCAAGAATTAGCTCATTCATCGAAAGTGCTAGAAAATAAATCTTTTGAGAAAAGGCTACAATTTGCTGATTTATCGCAAAGACCGCCTGAAGTAAAAAAGGAAAGTAAGCAATTAGCTGTAGCGAAAACTTATACAATTGCTGAATTAAATCAATTAAGCAATCAGGCGTTGGTAGATTTACTTGTAACAATTGATTGGGAACAAATTACAGGGCTATTTCAGTTTAATAAGGACAGCCTTGCATTCTATCAAAATGATAGTAGGATGCAGGCGATTATTGATAAATTGAAGCAGCAAGGACAAGCTTATACGAAGGATGATTCAAAAGGGATTGAAACATTAGTAGAGGTATTGCGCTCTGGGTTTTATTTAGGGTTTTATCATACAGAACTAAGTAAACTTAATGAACGAAGCTATCATGACAAGTGCTTACCTGCATTAAAATCGATTTCCCAAAACCCAAATTTCAAACTCGGTACGTTAGAACAAAATAAAGTTGTATCATCATATGGAAAATTAATAGGAAATGCTTCTAGTGATGCGGAAACGATTTCATCGGTTGCGAACATTTTCAAACAATATAATGATAATCTTTCTACATTTATAGATAATCGTTCAGCAGGTAATGCAGTATACGATATTATGCAAGGTGTAGATTATGATATTCAGTCGTATTTGTACGATACGAATAAAGCACCGAAAGATACAATGTGGTATCAAAAAATAGATAGTTATATTAATGAGTTAAGTAGATTTGCGTTAATAGGAACAGTTACAGCGAAAAACGGATGGCTTATTAATAATGGCATTTATTATACAGGCAGACTCGGTACGTTCCATAGTACAGGGACGAAAGGATTGCAAGTTGTAACAGATGCGATGAAAGTCTATCCGTATTTAGGGGAGCAATATTTCGTAGCAGCTGAGCAAATTACGACGAATTATGGCGGGAAAGATGCAAATGGTAACGTTGTTGATTTAGATCAAATACGAGAAGATGGTAAGAAAAAGTATTTGCCAAAAACGTATACATTCGATGATGGAGCAATTGTTTTAAAAGCTGGAGATAAAGTGACTGAGGAAAAAGTAAAACGTCTATATTGGGCAGCGAAAGAAGTAAAGGCACAATTTCATCGTACAGTTGAAAGTGACCAGCCGCTAGAAAAAGGAAATCCTGATGATGTGTTGACGATGGTTATTTATAATAGCCCAGCTGAATATCAATTTAATCGTCAATTATACGGATATGAAACAAATAATGGTGGTATTTATATAGAAGGAACAGGAACGTTCTTTACTTATGAACGTACACCGCAGGAAAGTATTTATAGTTTAGAAGAATTATTCCGACATGAGTTCACGCATTACTTACAAGGTAGATATGAAGTGCCAGGACTTTGGGGACAAGGTAAATTATATGAAAATGAGAGATTATCTTGGTTTGAAGAAGGGAATGCTGAGTTCTTTGCAGGGGCAACGAGAACGGATAATGTTGTACCGAGAAAGAGCATTATAGGAGGACTATCTTCAAATCCAGCAGAACGTTATACGGCAGAGCGAACGTTAAATGCAAAGTATGGAACGTGGGATTTCTATAATTATTCATTCGCTTTACAATCATATATGTACAATAAGAGATATGATATGTTTGACAAAATTCATGATCTTATTAGGAAAAATGATGTGACAGCATATGATGCATACCGCTCTGCTTTAAGTAAAGATGCGAATTTAAATAAAGAGTATCAAGACTATATGCAAATGTTAGTAGACAATCGTGAGAAATATAATATCCCATTAGTATCAGATGATTATTTAGCAACTCATGCACCGAAACCAGTTTCAGATATTGCCGCAGAAATTACAGCGGAAGCAAAATTAAGTAATGTATCAGTAAAGAAAAATAAATCACAGTTCTTTAATACATTTACACTGCAAGGAACGCATACAGGTACTGCTGCAAAAGGAGAAAATGAAGACTGGAAAACAATTACGCAAAACGTTAATGATACGTTAAAACGTTTAAGTGCAAAAGAATGGACAGGCTATAAAACAGTAACAGCTTACTTTGTGAATTACCGTGTAAATGCATCAGGGCAATTTGAGTATGACGTTGTGTTCCATGGTATTAATACAGAAGAAGGTGCAGTGAATAAAGCACCAGTTGCGGTAATAAATGGTCCGTATAGCGGAAATGTGAATGAAGCAATCTCGTTTAAAAGCGATGGGTCAAAAGATGAAGATGGAAAAATTGCTTCTTATAAATGGGAGTTTGGCGATGATACTGTAAGTAGTGAACAAAATCCAACTCACGTATATACAAAAGAAGGAACGTATACAGCGAAATTAACAGTAACAGACGATAAAGGAGCAGCTAATACGAATACAACGAGTGTAACTATTCAAAAGAAAGAAGATAACAGTGTAGAAAAAGAGTCGAATAATTCATTTAAAACAGCGAATAAACTACAGTTAAATCAATTGTTACGTGCAAGTTTAGGGAACGGTGATACAAGTGATTACTTTGAAATAAATGTAGAAACTGCGAAAAACCTTCAAATTAACGTAACGAAGGAAAATAATATTGGGGTAAACTGGGTTCTTTATTCAGAAGCAGATTTAAATAATTATGTTACGTATGCTCAGCAACAAGGAAATAAGTTAGTAGGTAGTTACTATACGCATCCAGGGAAGTATTATTTACATGTATATCAGTACGGCGGGGGAACAGGGAATTATACGGTAGAAGTGAAATAGTAAAAGGGTCGCCATGAATGGCGACACTTTTTTATTATGCGTTATACCCAAATAATTTTAGATCTTCTTCTGAGTCTGAAATTATTTTCTCGAATCGTAATCCTACTTTTTCTAAAAGCTTTCCTGAAACAGTGTTATCTATAGAAGTAATTGCTACAATTCGTTTCATTCCTAGTTTTTGTACACCGTATTCGATTACCGCAGCAGCTGATTCATAGCCATATCCTTTTGAACGGAATTTTTCTAAAAAGGCGAAGCCGATATCAACGTCTTCTAATGAATCTCTTTTAATAAGACCACACATACCAAGTGGAGTAAGATCTTCTTTTCGTTCCACTAAGTAAAGACCAAAGCCCGTTTTATTATACATATCGACGGGTCCATTTAAGATGTAATTTTTTGCATCTTCTAAGTTTTTAACCCCTTTATCACCGATAAACTGAATCCATGCAGGATCGTTTACTAATTCGAGAATAAATGGAGCGTCCTTTATATCAAACCAGCGAAGAGTGAGTCGTTCAGTTTCAAGAACTATCAATCTATCGCACCCCCTTTAAAAGTTATAACAATTAGTATGGATTGTGCAAAATAAAAGTGCAAGTTATTTTTATTGAGAGTTACTTGTTCACATAAAGTTCGATTGTTTTGCATAGAAGAATATTTTATAATTAGGATTAACTGGAAAGAGTGAGATGCATATACAATGACTCCTAGGAAACTAGGAGTTTTTACTATATAACTATCATTATTACTAAATATGACACACTACACATTCTACTTAAGGAGGTACATAATGAAGAAATTATATAATGCATCGTTTACGTATTTAATTATCGGTTTATTGTCAGGAATATTTGCTAGGGAGTATGGGAAATATAAAGGGATTTTAGGCTCTACACTATTAAATCTGTTGCATACGCATACGTTAGTACTTGGCTTTTTCTTCTTTTTAATTGCTTTAGGATTAGCAAAAGTATTCGCTTTTCATGAAGTGAAAGGATTTAATAACTGGTTTATTTTACATAATATCGCATTAACTTTAATGTTAGGTTCGTTGGCAGCGAGAGGACTTCTTCAACTAAATGGAGCGGACTTTAAAGGGTTAACTTATATTGTAGGGTTCTCTCATTCTATGATGGCATTTACTTTAGTTTGGTTTATGATTTTGTTGAAGAAATCGTCTAAAATGTAGTTTTATAAAAAAGAACTTGTAGGGAATACTGCAAGTTCTTTTTTATATATAGAATTACATTAATCTTACTATTCTGATTATTTTGTATAAAAATGGTATAATTAATGCGGCGTAAATAATATAAAAGGAGAGTACGTAATGGAAATAACAATTGAACGTTTAGTAAATGAATTAAAGGATATACTTCCTGAAGATCAAGTAGTGGTTAATAAGACAGTAAGAGAGTTACATAGTAAAGATGAATCTTACCATACTAGTAGTTTGCCGGATGTAGTTGTGTATCCAAAAACGGCTGAAGAAGTTAGCGAGATTATGAAAGTAGCGAGTCTGCATGGAAAGGCTGTCGTTCCATTTGGAGTAGGCTCCAGTTTAGAGGGCCATATAATTCCGTATGAAAAGGGGATTACGGTTGATTTTTCATTAATGAACAAAATACTTGAAATAAGAGAGAAAGATTTTCTTGTGAAAGTACAACCAGGAGTGACTCGTTCTCAGCTCAATAAAGAATTGAAAAAGTATGGTCTATTTTTTAGTGTAGATCCAGGCGCAGATGCAACGTTAGGAGGGATGGCTGCTACGAATGCAAGCGGAACGACAGCGGTTAAGTATGGCGTAATGCGTGATCAAGTTCGTGATTTAGAAGTGGTACTTGCTGATGGACAAGTGATACATACTGGCAATTTAGCGGCGAAGTCATCATCAGGTTATCATTTAAATGGTATTTTCGTAGGATCAGAAGGTACGCTTGGATGCTTTACAGAGCTAACAGTAAAAGTATACGGCATACCAGAACATGTTATGGCTGCGAGAGCATCGTTTCCAACTATAAATGATGCAGTAGAAGCTGTTATTAATATACTGCAAGCTGGTATTCCAATTGCGAGAATAGAGCTCGTTGATGAACTATCTATGAAACAAGTAAATCATTATAATGAAACAAATTACAGAGAAGAACCAACACTGTTTTTAGAGTTTCACGGAAATGAAGCAGGGCTAACGCAAGATATCGAGTTTACGAAGGAAATTGTTTTTGATCATAAATGTAAAGAAGTCGCTTTTGAAACTGAAACTGCGGCAAGAAATAAATTATGGGATGCAAGACATAACTTAGCATATTCTTACGTTCATAGTTATCCTGGTAAAAAGCTAATGAGTACGGATGTTTGTGTACCAATTTCAGAATTAGCTGGTGCAATACAGCATGCGAAAGAGACATTAGATAAAGTTGGTCTTGTTGGTGGTATTCTTGGCCATGTAGGAGACGGGAATTTCCATGTGCTCTTAATGATTAATCCAAACGATAAAGATGAAGTGAAAAAAGGGGACGAAATAAACGAAAGTATTGTACTGTATGCTCTTAAGCGTGGCGGAACGTGCACAGGAGAGCACGGCGTTGGAATAGGGAAGCAGAAGTATCAAGAAGAAGAACATGGGGCTGCGCTTTTAGTAATGGAAAAAATAAAGAAAGCTCTTGATCCGCAAAATATTTTAAATCCGAATAAAATTTTTAAGTTAAAAGATAAGGAATGATGGAGTTTGGAGAAACGAATTATACACTTTGAAGGATTGGTCGTCTTATTAGCTGCGGTTTATATATATGCATTATGTGGATTTAGTTGGTTATTATTTATCGTATTACTTTTTGCGCCTGATTTAGCGATGGTGGCGTACGCTATTAACAAACGTGTCGGTGCACAAATTTATAATCTATTTCACACATATATCATATCAATATTACTTGTTTTAATAGGGGTCTATTTAAAAATGGATACGATTTTAATGGTTGGTTTAATATGGACAGCACATATTGGGATGGATCGAATGCTTGGGTATGGATTGAAGTATGAGACTGATTTTAAGGATACTCATATTCAGAGGTTATAAAAGTGATTTGAGAAGGATGGGTCAATTGAAACAATTTATTACTGTTGAGAAATATAATACACAATGGGAAAGTGAATTTTGTAAATTACAGACGTTGATTAATAACGTAATGGGAGAACTTATTTTTTCTATAGAGCATGTTGGGAGTACATCTGTTAAAGGTCTTGCTTCTAAACCGATATTAGATGTCGATGTTGTAATAGAAGATTATGATGTTTTTCCTAAAGTAATAAAGAGATTTGAAAAGATAGGATATTTTCATCAGGAAGAGTGGAGTTCTAAAGGGAGAGAGGCTTTTGGAAGAAAGGATCAATATGTTCCAAGGGATGGGAAGAATTCAATTTGGATGGAACATCATTTATATGTATGTGATAAGAATAGTGACGAGTTAAGAAGACATGTGGCGTTTCGTGATTATCTTCGTGGAAATCCAAACGTTGTTATTGAATATGGGAAGTTAAAGAAAGAGTTAGTAGAAACGGCGGAAAATCGCTCAAGTTATAGCTTAGGTAAAACGGAATTCATTGAATATGTATTAGAAAAAGCTATGAAGGATAGTTGAATAAGGGAGTTTGTATCAATAAGAAAATAGACTAAGGTGGCAGAAATCATATAATGCCACCTATTATTTTTGAAGAAGAGGTTTTACTATATGAACTGACCTTATAAAACAATTACAATCTGTCCCTGCCAAATAATAAATCTCGTAAATATAATGGGAAATAAGAAGATAAGAAAAGAGGGAGCTTATGTACATACCAAAACATTTCACTATACAAGATGAAGAGAAGAAGTACGAAATTATTGAACAAAATAGCTTTGCAACTTTATTTTCTCAACATAACGGAGCACCGTACGCAACGCATTTACCGTTATTGTTAAATAGGGAAACACTTACTTTATCCGGGCATTTTGCACGTCCAAATGAGCAATGGAAAGATAGTGAAAATCAACAAGTGTTAGCTGTTTTTCAAGGGCCACATAGTTACATCTCTCCGTCATGGTATGAAACAAATAAAGCAGTACCAACATGGAACTATGTTGCGTTGCATGTATATGGAGAGTTAGAAATCGTTGAAGATGAACAGGAATTAATAGATTCACTTCAAGATTTAGTACATAAATATGAAAATCCAAAAAGCGCCTACTCACTGAATGATGTAGATCCGAATTATATGGAAGGATTAAGTAGGGGAATAGTTGGGTTTAAAATAAAGATAAATAAAATAGAAGGAAAAGCGAAGTTAAGTCAAAATCATTCTATGGAAAGAAGAAAATTAGTTGTAGAAGAACTTGAGAAAGTTGGTAGTGAGGGGAGCAGGGGGATTGCGAGATGGATGAAGGAGCAGTTGTATAATAATGAGGGTTAACGATTACATATAGAGTGTGCTCGGTAAATCAAATAATTATAAAAAAGTCGTGCTAAAATGAAGTGCACCCCAATTGTTAGACACGGTCTAACAATTGGAGGTGCATTTTTTATGGCTAAATTTTCTTCAAAAGAAAAAATCCAAGCGGTGAAACGATATTTAGATGGTTCAGAGAGTGGAAAAACAATTGCTAAATCTATAGGAGTTACTCCTGTTTTAATTCGTGAGTGGATTAGACGATATGAATCTTCAGGTGAAAGGGCCTTTGACAAGTGCTATACATTATACTCAGCTCAGTATAAACTAGATGTACTTTATTATATGAATGAACACGGGACATCTATCAGAGAAACAGCGGCGCTTTTCAATATTCCGTCTTATGAAACACTTCGGAAATGGAAAATAGCCTATGAAACAGGAGGATTGGATGCCCTACAATCAAAGAAAAAGGGGCGTCCAACCATGAAAGATAAAAAAATAAAACCAGTAGTAGAAGGTTCAATAGAAGCACTACAAGCCGAAAATGAGCGTTTACGGATGGAAAATGCATATTTAAAAAAGTTGAATGCCTTAGTTCAAAACAAGGAAAAATCACCAAACAAGACAAAGCGCAAGTAATCTATGAGTTAAGGCATGAATTTCCTGTCAAGGAGTTACTTCAACTCGCAAACATTCCACGTAGTACGTACTATTACTGGATGAAACAGTTCAATCGTCCTGATCCAAATGCAGAAGTAAAAGAACTGATTCAAGCTATTTATAATGAACACGATGGGTGTTATGGGTATCGTCGTATTCGTGATGAACTTATGAATCGTGGACACAAAGTAAATCATAAAAAAGTGTATCGCCTTATGAAAGAATTAGGGTTAAAATGTCTTGTTCGTATGAAAAAATATCGCTCTTACAAAGGGACAGTTGGGAAAATTGCGCCAAATATTTTAAATCGCAACTTCCAAGCTGTAAAACCAAATGAAAAGTGGGTTACAGATATTACGGAGTTTAAGTTATTTGGGGAGAAGTTATACTTATCACCAATGTTGGATTTGTTTAATAGTGAAATTATTACCTATACAATTGGTTCAAGACCGACCTATTCCCTTGTTTCAACGATGTTAGATCAAGCTTTTGAACGTATAACAGATCAGGATAAACTCCTCATTCATTCTGATCAAGGTTGGCACTATCAAATGAAACAATACCGTCATTCTCTTAAGAACTGTGGCATTACTCAAAGTATGTCTCGCAAAGGAAACTGTTATGACAATGCCGTTATTGAAAATTTCTTTGGTATCATGAAATCAGAATTTCTGTATCGAAAAGAATTTGAAAGTATAACACATTTCAAACAAGAATTAGCAAAGTATATAGAATACTATAATCATAAAAGAATTAAGGCAAAATTAAAGGGTATGAGCCCGGTACAATACCGGGCTCATACCCTAGAAGCTGCCTAATGAAACGACCTGTCTAACTTTCGGGGGTCACTTCAAAAATTAGCACGACTTTTTTATAATTATTTGATGGTTAACTCGTATGCTGGAGACCAAGTATCACCTTTGTTTAATGCAGCATCTTTTAGATTATGGCTGAATCCAAAACTCAAAATTAGTGTTAATGCTACCGACGATAGTGTTAAACCAATCTTTTTCATTATTTTAGCGCCCCTTTAGCTAATGATTTTTTGCGTGCCTGATTACTTAAATTATAATATTTACTTGCTTTGGCATGATTCTCTTCTGCATAAAATTTATTTGCTATTCGTTCAGTGTACTCTTCAATACACTCCCATAATTCTTCTTTTTCAAAATAAGAAATCCCTTCTAAAATTACTTTTTCTAGTTTAATTAAATTTGATTCTTTACTAAGCTCTTCTAAGATTTTAAAACGATATTGATATTCTTTAATTTCTAATTCGTTACAAACAGATAAACCTTTTTCAATTAGTTGCGATGCAGATTTTATGTCACTTAATTTTACATATTCATCTGCTTGGAGATAAAGGGCTTTAAAATGGTTTGGCATGCTCTCAGTAACTTCGGATAGATGGCGAATTGCTAAAGAGGAAAGATTTTGATTTGCGTATAGCAAGCCAATATTATTTCTAGTACGTAAAAGTAATGATTTTTCTCCTCTCTTTTTCAAGAAATCGATAGCGGAATTGAAGCTTTCTTCAGCTTGTTCAAATTGTCTTAAATCTAGACAAGATAGTCCAAAAACATTGTCGCACGCAGCTAAGTTAATTTCATACCCGGTATGTTTAGAGAATAGTTTTTTTGCTTGTTGTATGTGGTTAATAGCTGTAAGTGGTTTGTATATTTGGTAATAAAAAGAAGAGATGCGATAATTAAACTCAGCAAGCTCTAATTCTTCAGGTACATATTTTATAAGTTTTTCAGCTTTCTCAAAGTGTTTTTTAGCTTCATTATAGTCTGCAATAATCGTGTTATGAATAGCTTTGAAGAAATTATAATAATAGGAAAGAAAATTATTTTCTGGTATTGGGAAAGAATCAATTTTATTAAAAGCATCTTTATTGATATTTAAACCATCTATTAAAACAGTATATCTAAAGTTAAAAAGTGAATAATATAATTGCAGGTTTGTATCTTCTTCTGAACCAGATATTCTATCCTCAATCTCTTTTTTTAGTTTTGTTGCATGGACAGTTTGATGTTGTAATATAGCTAAATACCAATCATTAAATAGTTTTGTAACTTGTTCATTACCTTGTAGTTGAACGTTCATAAAATCCCCTCACTTTTTGAATATTCTTATAAAATATATTATCAAAAATAACAATATTTAGAAATGGAGTTTTATATTTCTCAATATTTGTTTAGTAGATTTACTATTAAATAAATTGGAATAAAGATAGTTTTGATATTTAGTTTAAGGAAGCAGGGAGTGGAATACAGTAAGGGTAGCTAAAGGGTGCTTCAGTGCATCTTTTTGAAAGGGAAGTGTATAAAAAAGGTGTGTTCACACAATTTGTATGAACACACCTTTTAAAAAAGTATTAAACAATCATGTCCCACAAAAAGTACGATAAGGGCGATTAGACGGCACAGGAGGCGTGCAGTAATCCGCTTGTTCTTGAGAATATTCATAAGGATTTGCTAAAGCTTGAAGAAGTTTCTCCATTACGCTATAGTCTCCATCTTTAACAGCTGCTTCTAGTGCTTCTTCTACTCTGTGGTTTCGAGGGATGATTACTGGGTTGTTATTTTTCATCAACTTGTAGGCATCATCTTGTGATTCTTTTTGTCTTTCTAACCGAGATTGCCATAGCTCGTACCATTCTTTAAATTCAGGACTTTCAAATAAAGGTGCATTTTCTAATGTAGTGTCAGTTAATGCACGGAATGTATTTGTATAATCTGCTTTATATTTTTCCATTGCTTTTAAAAGTTTCTCAATAAGTGATTGATCTTGCTCTTCATTGCTAAATAGTCCTAATTTCTTCTTCATTCCGAGGAACCAATTGTTTTCGTACTGCACGCTAAACTTCGAAATTTCATCTTGTGCAATCTTTAGCGCTGCTTCTTCATCTTCGTGTAGAATTGGCATTAAAGATTCAGCTAATCGTGCAAGGTCCCATGCAGCCATATAGGGTTGATTTCCATATGCATAACGGCCTTGGGTGTCAATAGAGCTAAATACTGTTCCTTGGTCATAACTATCCATAAAGGCACAAGGACCGTAATCAATCGTTTCACCGCTAATCGTTATATTGTCAGTATTCATTACGCCGTGAATGAAGCCGACGAGTTGCCATTTGGCGATGAGGCTGGCTTGTTTCTTAATAACTTCTTGTAGTAATGAAACGTATGGATTTTCAGTAGATTCAATTTCTGGATAATGTCTTTTTATCGTATAGTCAGCTAACGCTTTGAGATCCTCGATTGAGCCGCGAGCTGCAGCGTATTGGAATGTTCCAACGCGTATATGACTGCTTGCAATCCTTGTTAAAATAGCTCCAGGTAGCTTTGTTTCGCGATAGATTGGTTCGCCCGTTAAGACTACTGCTAAACTGCGAGTAGTTGGAATATCAAGCGCGTACATCGCTTCGCTAATAATATATTCACGTAGCATCGGACCGAGTGCAGCACGGCCATCACCGCGGCGCGAATATGGAGTTGGGCCGGAACCTTTCAATTGAATATCAAACCGTTCGCCTGAAGGGGTGATTTGTTCTCCAATTAAAAGGGCACGACCATCTCCTAACATGTTGAAATGACCAAATTGGTGTCCAGCATACGCTTGAGCGAGTGGATGAGCTCCTTCTGGAATTGCGTTACCAGCTAAAATGGCAATTTCAGCGTCCTTTTTTAATTCCTCAGGATTAAAGCCAAGAGATATTGCTAAAGAATTATTTAGTTTAATTAACTCCGGTGAGTGTACAGGAGTTGGGGGGATTTCTGTATAAAATGATTGTGGTAATGTAGCATAACTAGTTTCTAAATTCCAACCAGCTTCCTTATTTTTAGTCATTTTATCTCCTCCTTTTTTGTATTTTGAATATGTATTTGTACGTATGTATTCTTTGTAAAGTTAACTAAAAGTATAATTTATTATTTCCCCTTGCAATCTATTGTAAGGACTTCAGTGCATTGTGTCTATTTAACAGCAAATACAAAAACTCCATTTTTATAAAGATTGATTAAAATGGAGTTTTGTTATTATTTGATTTTTACAATTATCTTTCCTTTTGCTCTTCCAGACTCTGAATATTCCATTGCTTTTTGAGTATCTTCAAAAGGGAAAATACGATCGATTATAGGTTTGATTTGTCCAGATTCAATATAGTTTGCAATTATACGTAATTGATCTCCGCTTGGTTTCATAAACAAAAACGAATATTGAGAAAGAAAATCGAGACGAATCAATTTTTACGTATTGAAAATTATGGAGTATTTATTATGGGTAATAGAAAAATATTTTTATATTGTAATTAATGGAGTTAAAAGGTAGAAAATGATTTAACAATGCGTTGTCTGCGGAGGGTAAAGGATAGCCATTTAATAATAAAATAAACGGTCGTAACCTTGTATAATTTATAGGGTTACGACCGCTTATAATGTTTTTATTATTTTTGATGTCTACATCAGAGAATAGTTCAAAGTGAAATAGGCCCTTTTTTTTATCCTTTAATACACACATAAATTAAGTGACTTGTAGATGTACTAAAGGATAAAAGTAATTTGGAGCGTAATCTATCTATATGATAATATATTGTTTGTTATATTACACATAAAGGGCTGAGCGTTATGAGAAGAAAAGGTTATTTTATAGACAATGAAAGTAAGCGATTATACAACAATGAAATAGTAGTTTCAAATAAAGTGTATCCTAATAATCCTACGTTAGAAGAACTGCAACAAATGGTTTTTAACGGTGGAATAGAAGAAGTGTTTATATCTCATTATTTTGACGATCAAAAAAGTAATTTAGAGCGTGAATCAATAGATGATGTGAGGGGAGAATGGGATACAAAATATCACTATAATATTTGCCTTACTGATGAACCAGTATCTTTAGAAGATTTCCCAAAAGAGTATCTTTTCTTTGCTGAAATGTGGGGAAATGAAAAAGGAAAAGTGATTTTAGTGTTATTTATGCATCATTAGAATGTTCGGGAAGCCTTTATATTGGCTTCCCGATATTTTTTTATGTTGAAAAATATTATGCAAGATGTCGGTAATATGATACGTATTTTTCTAATCCTTCAATCTCTTTCTCAGGTGGCTCAATACCACCTTTTTGGCCGTAGCAAACATTTCTTAAGTACTCTCCAAAATCATAGAACGACTTTTTTTATTTTCCATCCAATTATATCTATTAATAACAAATTCACCATCAAAGTTTGTATCAAATGTATAAGGAATACAGGCTATGTTTTGGGGTAAATGTTTTTTTATACTCTATATTGCCGGCCGGCTCCTAAACTTTTGCATACAAACAGTAAACTATTAATTGTTGTAAAATCAAAACTCTTCTTAGCTTCAATTACATTTGCGATTGGTTGGTTTAGTCTTTTTATGGTCGAAGTTGCTGAGTCTGCAAGTGAGGAATCAGTAGGGATGACAGTGGGTTTTGCGCTTACATTAAATCAAATTGCTATTATCTTTGCACCTGCTTTGTTTGGTTATATAGTAGATGGAAAAGGCTACACATATGCATGGGTGGGTATAGCTGCATTACTAAGCGTTTCAGCGGTGAGTTTATGTAAAAGTAAACGAATATTAAAAATGTAAATCTTTTATGAAGAAAATCTAAAGAAATGTCGTGGGAGTGACATTTCTTTTTTAAATGCTGTATAATCAAGTTATAAATGAGATTTGTTTTCATTAACGTTCATTTCCTCTTTTGAAGTTACCTGTAATTTTAGCCATAATAAGTTGTTTTTCTTTTTCATTATTTGCCCGAGTTATTTTGTTTAAAAATTTTTCAACGTCATTTCCTTTTAAAATCATAATCTATTTTCTATAATATTCAATTATAACTATATTTTTTGTTACCCGATAATGAAACATCATATCGTCTAAACGATTGCGTTTATCGGTCTTTTTCAAATTAACACCTCCATTCTGGCTAATGTATAACGAATGTTACATAAGAAATTGAAATTTAAGTTGGATGCATCCGATTGTAAGGTGGAAATTTTACAAAAAAGAAATACAATAGAGAGTAGTCAAAATTTGAGTGTGAGAAAAAGGAATCTAGTGTAATATGATGAATGATAGATAGATTATAAAATGTTTGAAATTTAAAAGATATAGAATAGAATGGAAAAGTATAAAGTGAGATTAGATAAAAGAGGGTTCCTATATGTTTAAGAAATGGTTAATTGTTTTTTTTATTTTTGCTATTTTTTGTGGGAGTGTCGCTGCACTAATATATGCAAATAAAGATAAGAAATATAATTTGAGGGCATTTTCAGATTCTAAGAATAAGGTTGAAAATGATAAACCAAAAGTTGATGTAAATCAACAAAAACGTTATGAGGTTGCGGCAGCGAAACTAGATCAGTATTTAAAAGATAAAGGGTTTAACGGAACGGTTCTCGTGGCGGATAAAGATAATGTGGTTTTACGAAAAGGATACGGGTATGCGAATGTAAAAGATAAAATTTTAACAACGCCAAGAACAAAATATCGCATCGGTTCCATAACAAAAACAGTAGTTGCAATATCTATATTACAGCTAAGAGAAAAAGGGAAATTGAATATAGAAGATAATGTGAATAAATATATTCCGTCATTCCCGGCAGATAAAAATATTACGTTAAGAAATTTGTTAACACATACTTCTGGATTGCCAGAGCAGGGACAAGGTAGAGTTGATGCGGCATCACGTTTAAAGTTAGTAACATGGATTGGATCTCAAAAGCTTGAATTTCCTGCAGGAACGGGATGGAGATATACAGATTATAATTATATGGTGCTTGCATATATTGTAGAAAAGATAACAAATGAACCACTTGCTGACTATGTGAAAGAAAACATTTTTACTCCTGTTGGAATGCATGAATCTGGGATGGGTGCCACTTTCCCAGGAGATATGTTTTTAGCAGAAGGATATACGAAAAAAGATAATGAGTTAATAGCTACGCCTCGTTTAAGAATGAGTTGGCTATATGGTTGTGGTGAAATGTATACAACTGTTGAAGATATGAAAAGGTTAGATGAGGCAATTATAGATGGTAAATTGCTTTCTAAACAAAGTTTATCAGATATGTTTACTGTATCGCCCGCTAGAAAGTATGGATTTAGTTTCTACATTAATGCAGATTATAATCATAATCATGGAGTATTAGCTGGATGGAACACATTTAATAATTTTAATGGAGATAAACGAATTTTTGTAATTCTTTTCTCTAACGTACAAAATGGAATGAACGATACATTTAATCAGGAGTTTAGAAAGATGGCGAAAGATTTAATAGAAGGAAAATAATTATTTAAAAATCGGTATTGATATGAAATTATCAATACCGATTTTTTTATTTAGTAATGTTTTATTTAGTGAACAAGCAGGTATGAGAGGGGATTAATATTAGAATAAATTTATGAAGGAAGTTAAATGATATTAATGTTAAATATAGGGAATGAGTTTTGTGAATGTCATCTATTTGTATTGAACTTATGTGATTATTATGCGGAAGAATAATTGGGAATTTTTACATTGATGAAAAAGCTTGAGCTTCACACTATGTTAAGCCTTACATTATTGTAGACATGAACAGGAGGTTGCAAAATGAAAAAAGTAGTAAAGTTTTGTTTAATAGCTACATTAGCTACAACGATTATTAGTGGGTGTTCTTTTGAAGGGGGTAATGAAAATGCAAAAGGAAAAGAGAGTGAAAAGGTAGAGGTACAGAAAAAAGTTGGAAAATATACGATGCCGGATGAAAAAGATAAACATGAAGGTACATGGCTACAATGGCCACATGAATACACATATGGTCAAGAGTATAAGCAGGAAGTTGAACCTATTTGGATTAAGATGGCAAGTGCTTTAACTGAGGGTGAAAAAGTCCACATTGTTGCATACGATGAGGAGGAGAAAGAGCGAATCAATAAGCTTTTAATAGATAAAGGGCTAAATATGGAGAAAATTGATTTCTTTATCGCTCCTACTGATGATGTATGGGCAAGAGATAGTGGACCAATTTTTGTTTATGACAATAATAAAAATCTAAAAATATTAGATCCAGCATTTAATGGTTGGGGGAAGAAAACTCCTTATAAAAATGATGCCCGTATACGTGAGAATGTTAGTAAACAATTAGGGATTGAAAGAATTGATTGGGGGAAATTTGTCCTTGAAGGTGGCGCAATTGAATTAGACAGCAATGGGACTGCTTTATTAACTCGAAGTGCAGTAACGAATAAAAATAGAAATCCTGATTTATCAGAAGAGGAAATTGAAAAATATATAAGTGACCTTGGGGTGACAAACTTTATTTGGTTAGATGGAGTGCCTAATTTAGATATTACTGATTTTCATATTGATGGATTTGCTAAATTCCATGATAAATCTACCATTGTAACGATGAAAGAAGATGACTTGGCTGAATGGGGCTTGTCAAACAAAGATATGGATAAATTGTTAGATGCAAAAAATGCTTCAGGACAGAAATATAAGTATGAATACTTACCGCTTAGTAAAGATAAAGTTACTTTAGAAGGTGGAAAAACTCTCGATTATAAAGGATCGTATATCAATTATTATATTGGAAATAAAGTTGTATTGGTGCCTAACTATAATGATCCAAATGATAAAATCGCAAACGATACGATTCAGAAGTTATACCCAGATCGCAAAGTAGTGGGAATTGACGTGAGAGAACTTTATAAAAATGGCGGAATGATTCATTGTGTTACACAGCAACAACCGATTCAATTGAAGTAGTCGATTATAGTTTCGTTATGTTGCTTTATAGACAAAATAGGTGAAATGCTATCTTTACTTATTTTGTCTTGTTTTAACATCTGTAATAAGATTGTAATGCATAATTTTAATATAATGATGATTAAATAAAAGTATATTGTCATTATTGTTTTATATGGAAAAGGAGAAAAATGTTTGTGTTAAAGAATATAAAAAGAGTTTTTTCGTTGTTCCCTATCGTTCTACAGTACATTTTAAATGTTGCTTTGATTTGCTTAGGGATTGTTCTAAGTGTGTTTCTGATGAAAGAAGTTATTCAATTTATACAAGAACTTAAATTAAATAGTGAGGAATCTAGTTATCATTTGATTGATAGTATCGTCGTATTCTTTTTATATTTTGAATTCATCGTAATGATTATAAAGTATTTTCAAATGAACTTTCATTTTCCATTACGCTATTTTATATATATAGGTATTACGGCTATTGTTCGTCTAATTATTATAGACCATGATAGTCCAATGGATTCATTGTTATATGCTTGCGCGATTCTTGTATTAATTAGTGCTTTATTTATTGCAAATTCTAAAATAATGCGTCGTGATTTAGAAGAGTGAACATTAGTTGTTTAAATCAAAAAAAGATGTTTTATCTTTTGGTAAAAAAGGAGTAACGGTATTGAAAGAAATAATTTTAACTAGTTTCATAATAATAGGGTTTATGATTCTACTATTTAATTGTATACTTTCATAATTTTAAAGGATAAAAAGTTAAAAAGGGAAGAGGCTTTTGTAAATATGGTACATTACAATAATCAAAATAGTTTACATCAAATATTTACATTAAAGGGGACAGTTATAAGAGATATTTTCCCGCAAATTTTATTATATATATGCGTTTCAACGATAGTAACTGTGATTAATTATTATTATGTAGAAATAAAAATTAATCAAACTCCTTGGGTAATTGTTGGAGGGGCTTTAGGTCTACTGTTAGTTTTTCGTACTAACACTGCGTATGATAGATATTGGGAAGGTAGAAAGTTATTTGGCACGATTGGTGCTTGTACTAGAAATTTAGCAGTTAGTTTTTTATGTTATTGGGAGTCTGAAGAGGAAAATACGGATAAGGAAAAACTAAAATTTTTACATTTATTAATTGCTTTTCCAAGGTTAGCGAAAGGACATTTGAGAGATGAAAAAGATTTATCTGAAATAAAATCTTTGTTTGATATTTGTTCTGAGAAGGAACGAGAAATCTTGGCTAAGTCTATTCATTTACCGATTAGTATAGTTTTCATGTTAAAAACTATACTATCAAAAGGTTTGAAAACGGGTCAAATTCATCCAAATGCAATAATTAATATGGAAGCTGATTTGAATACTCTGCTTACGGCTGTGGGTGGATGTGATCGTATCAAAACAACGCCTATTCCTTTTGCATATTTTGCTCATATTAAAATTTTACTGCTCATATTTTGCGGGACTTTATCGATTGGTCTTGTTGATAGTCTTGGATGGTTTACAGTACTTGCAACTACGTTTATAAGTTTTGCATTTATAGGGATTGAAGCAATAGGGGTTGAAATTGAGGATCCATTTGGTCAGGATCCAAACGATCTTCCGCTTGAAGCAATTTGTATAGGGGTAGAAACGCATTTAGTGAATTTATATAATCAAAACGCTCTATCAGAAGTAATGGATTTGAATCTTGATAAAAAAATCATCTAATTCTTCATTGTGTACGACGATTAAAATTTAAAAATCTTGTCAAGAGTCAGTTTACGGCTTAACGACGGCTTTATATTTTTTATATAAATATATAATATTTCTCCGTGCTATAATCCATTCATGAAATGTGCACGTTTTAAAAATTGTAATGAAAAGAGAAATGAATTGGGGAATAGTTGGCGTATTGAAAACAGTTATTCAATCATTATTAAAAAGCGAGGTAAATAATATGGAACAAAAACATAATGGAATTATTTTTACTGCAATACCAGATAAATCGAATGAATATTATCGACCATTTTATGAAGACTTGATTTATTTTAATGAATATTTAAACGAAAACAAAGCATTTACCGATCAACTTATATCTTTATCTGTTGAAGAGCAAGACTTTCATACAAGCTTTTTTGAGTATGATGATATTTGGCTAAGAGATGTTGCACCAGTTGTAACAAATCATCTAGTTAAATTTAAATATCAACCAAATTACTTACCTAAAGATCAAGGGCGATATTTAGATCAACAATTTAATAAATGGTTGAAAAAGAACGACTTTGAATATGTGACATCTCCATTGATATTAGACGGTGGAAATTTTATTTGGAATAAAAAAGATACTGTAATATTAACGGAACGCATATTTGATGATAATTATGATTGGACGGAAGAAGAAATTATAGAGCAACTGGAATGGGATTTAGATGTGAGTCGGGTTATTATTATTCCTGCTGAAGAGGGAGATGTACTTGCACACGCAGACGGAATGGTTAAATTTATTGATGAACATACAATGTTTATTAGTGACTTTTTAGGGGATCATGAATTTAGATATAATGTTCAAGAAATTATTCAAGAGCAAATGCCAGAAGCTGAATTTATAGTTGTTCCTTCATCATATACAGAGAAAGGACAATATGATCAAGAAATAGCATCGGCAAAAGGTTTGTATATAAATATGTTAGAAACATGTGATACGCTTTACGTTCCTAAGTTTGGATTAGCTAAAGATGAGGAAGTTTTACGATATATTCAACAGTGTACTGAGAAACAAGCTATTCAAATTCATGTAGGAGAAATATCGACAATGGGAGGCGCGATGAATTGTTTAACGTGGTATTGTCCTAGTCATTTGTTACCTTCAAAAATGAAAAGACTGAACGATCAGAGTGAAGGTTCTTCAATCAGAAAAATATTTGATTGGTTTTAATAAATAAGCTTATATATAAGAAAATGTATTCAAGGGGTATTTATATGTATACAATTACTGAATTTTCACGGATTTGTAAAATGAGTACACGAATGTTAAGGCATTATGATAAAGAGGAAATATTGAAACCAGCATATGTGAATCCGGTAAATGGATATAGATATTATGAGCAAGGGCAGCTTGAAATAGCGTTGAAAATTAAAAAGCTAAGGGAGTACAAATTCCCTTTACCGAAAATTAAAACAATTCTTAAATCATCAGATCAAGATTCATTTATTACACATATGCAATCGCAAATTATAGAGTTGTCTCATGAGGTGAAACAAAATTTACAGGTTATTTCAGAAATGAATGAAATGGTAAGTATGAATAATGGTTTAAATATTGCTCGTCATAGAAGTTACGATATATTAATTGGAATGAGAAATGAAATGACGGTAATTGCTCAAAGACTGCAAATAGATATAGATGATATGGATGATTATTTTTATTCCTTATATGAAAAAGTACAAAAAAACAGCTTACGAATAGTCGGTTCTCCATCCACAGTTTTTTATGATGAAGAGTATATTCCAAATCACAGCGATATTGAATTAAGAATTCCGATTATGGCTGAGGATAATAAAGGCGTATTACAAGAGTGCGAAGTAAACAAGCTAAATGGGCATCAAATCGTTACTACTATGCATTATGGTAGTTATGACTATATAGGTTACGCTTATATAGCGTTAGAAGAATGGGTTGAAAGAAATGGTTATGTAATAAATAATGCGCCATATGAGGTCTATATAAAAGGACCTGAATGTGATTGTTTAGTAGAGGAGTATGTGACACAAATTTGTTTTTTAGTTACGAAAATAGAATGAGAATAAGGATTGACATTAACATTATGTCAATCCTTATTCTATATATGTAAGCAATTTATCATAATAAAAAGGGGAAAGAATATGAAAAGAAAAATCTTACTTATTTGTCTAATTCTTAGTATGATATGGATCTCAGCGTGTACTCCTGAAGTAGGAGAAGGTGAGAATGGTAGCTCTGTTCTACCTAATCAGTTGCCGAAGAATGTAGTATTTAAAAATGGTACAATCTATACTTCAAATGGAAAGCAAGACATCCTAGAGGCTGTAGCCGTTAAAGAAGGGAAAATTACATTTGTTGGTTCAAACAAGGATGTAGAGGAATTTATAAATGAAGATACGAAAGTGGTGGATTTACAAGGGCGTTTTATCCTCCCTGGTTTTGTGGACAATCATAATCATATATTTGAAGCGAAATCACCAGCAGCAGGGAATTGTAGTGTATCACCAGATGCTTCGCTGCAAGAACAACGCTCGTATTTAAAAGCGTGTAAAAAAGATGTAAAGACAGGGGAATGGATAAGCGGAACTGGATTTAGTTTAGAAGAGCTGTTAAAAGATATGGACGAAAAATCAGAACAACAAACTCCATTACAAGTTCTAAATGAGTTATTTCCTAATAATCCAGTATTAATTATGGAAAGAACCTCTCATTCTGTATGGGTTAACTCGAAAGCATTGGAGTTAGCTGGGATAAATAAAGATACGAAAGATCCGCAAGGCGGAAGAATCATTCGAGATCCAGAGACAGGAGAACCGTTTGGGATTCTTTATGATACAGCTGGAGATATCGTGATGGAAAAAGCATGGAATTCCCAGCCGAACCTCTTTGAAAAAAACTATGAAGGTTTGTTGGACGGATTAGATGAGGTTGCGAAGAATGGTATTACTACAGTCGGTGATGGACGTCTCTATTGGAAGCGAGGCTGGTTAGATGTTTGGAATAAAGTAAATGATGAGAAAAAGCTAACGTCACGAGTAGTACTTCGTCCGTGGGTGTATCCGAATTTAAATGAAGCAGAACAAATGGAGTATTTCAAAAAAATTAAGCGTGATGATGTATCATCTCGAATGCTTATTAATCAAGTGAAAATGTATAGTGATGGAATTAGTATTAACAGCACAGCTAAAATACTAGAAAAATATAAATTTGAGTGGTTTCAAGGGACTCCATATGGTTTGAACTATATTCCAGAAGAAAAGATGAAGTGGTGGTTGACTGAACTTAATAAAATTGGTTACGGTGCATTAATCCACGCGATTGGAGACGGCGGGGTAAGAGAAAGTTTAAATGCAATTGAAGCAGCGAAAAAAGAAGGGGCAAATCAGCCTTATACGCTCACGCATGTGGAGATGGTAGAAGATAGTGATATAAAACGTTTTACTAAATTAGGTATTAGCGCTGATTTTCAAGTAGGTCATGATTTTGCGGAAGATCCAAAACAAAGCTGGGCAAGTACGTATTTTTCAGATCAACAGATGAAACGAATTATGCCGTTAGGACGAATTTGGAAAACAGGAGCAAATGTATCGCTTAGTAGTGATTGGGATGTAAATGAACTAAATCCACTTGTGACTATTTCGAATGCATTAAGCATTGGTGAGAAAGGCTTATCCGATGTACATGCAGCTATTGATGCTTATACAATTAAGCCAGCCAAAGCATTAGGTCTTGATAACATTACTGGCTCGATTGAAGTAGGGAAATCAGCTGATATGGTATTACTAAATGAAGATATTACTAAAATGAGTGCCGATAAGATTCCGAATGCGAAAGTTTTAGTGACGGTTTTACAAGGAGAAGTAGTGTATCACAAGGAGAAATAGCGAGTAATCTTATTTGGTTGCCACAAGTAAATGAATATATTTCTGTTGACCTTAACACGATGTCAAAGTTTAGACTGAACTTACATTCGAAGAAGGGGTGAACACGTATGAGAAATATGGAAAATAGTTTGTTTTATATGCCTGCCGAGTGGGGAAAACATGAGGGGACATGGCTCCAATGGCCTCATGACAGAACCCATAGAGGTGAAGGTTACAGAGCTAAGTTGGATGATATTTGGGTAACGATGGCAAAGGAGCTTCATTACGGAGAAAATGTGCATATTGTTGTATATGATGAAGAAGAAAAAGTGCATGTCCAATCGAAGTTAATTGAAGCGAAAGTGAATATGGTTAAAATTGATTTCTTAATTCAAGAAACTGATGATATTTGGATCAGAGATAATGGGCCTATTTTTGTGAAAAATAAGGAAGGGGATTTTTCATTAACACATTGGATTTTCAATGGTTGGGGGAATAAATACCCGCATGAAAAAGACGCTGTTATTCCAGAGAAAATAAGTGAAATGTATAGCATTCCAAAAGTTGAATCAAGTGTCTGTCTAGAAGGTGGAGGAATAGAGATAAACGGAAATGGAACCTTAATGGCGGCAAAAACTTCTATTATAAATGAAAATCGAAATCCCACACTAAGTCAGGAAGAGATTGAAATGGAGTTAACGAAGTACTTGGGAGTAACGAATTTCATATGGATAACTGGTATTCGCGGTGAGGATAATTATGATGAAGATACGGATTACCATATTGATGGGGCAGCGCGTTTTGTAAATGAAAATACGATTCTTTATGAATATGATCCTTTTGGGGAAGGAGAGTCGTACCTTTTGGAGGCGCACGAAAAGCATTATCAAGAATTGCGACAAGCGAGAAATATAGATGGAAATCCATTTCAACTCATCCCAGTACCTGTAACAAGAAAAGTGGTAAAAGAGGCAGACTGTAAAGGTTCGTATTTGAATTTTTATATTGGCAATGAAGTTGTATTGGTTCCTATATACGGTGATGAACATGATAAGTTAGGGCTTCAAATTATTGAAGGGCAATTTCCAGGTAGAAGAGTTGTTGGTGTTTATGTAAATGAATTGTATGCGTATGGTGGTATGATTCATTGTGTGACGCAGCAGCATTTAGAATAAAGTGATTTAAATGAAAGAAGCATGCAGAGCATAAGTCTGCATGCTTCTTTCTATAATGCTGAAAACTCTTCAACAAGTTGAGCAAAACGATTCAACGCACTTTCAATCGGTGCTGGTGTAGTTAAATCAACACCAGCTTTTTTCAGTAGGTTTAATGGATAGTCAGAACTTCCACCTTTAAGGAATTCAATATAGTTTTTCTGGGCATTTGGGTCGCCGCTTAATAATTTATCGGCGATTTGGATTGCAGAGGCGAAGCCCGTTGCGTATTTGTAAACGTAAAATGGACGGTAGAAATGAGGGATTCTAGACCAGCCATATTTTACTTCTTCGTCAAATACGATGGAGTCTCCATTATATTCTCTAAATAACTTTTCATAAATTTCGCTAAAGACTTGGGCATTTAATGGTTTACCTTGCTCGGCCATTTCATGTGTAGTTTTTTCAAATTCTGCAAACATGATTTGTGTAAAGAAGGTACCTTTAAAGCTATCGATAAAGTAGTTAATTAAATGATTACGTACGTTCGTTTCTTTCGCTTCTTTTAATAAATAGTGAATTAATAACACTTCATTTACGGTAGAAGCGACTTCTGCAACAAAGATAGTGTAGTGTGCAGAAATTCTTGGTTGGTATCCGTGTGAATAATGCGTATGCATACCGTGACCGCATTCATGAGTAAGAGTGAAAAGGCTATTTAAATCATCGTGATGATTTAAAAGAATGAAAGGATGAACACCGTATACACCAAAATTATAAGCGCCAGAACGTTTTCCTGGTGTTTCTCTCACGTCTATATAGCGTTTATCTTTAAAGCTTTTTAATGTTTCGATATATTCTTCACCTAAAGGAGCTAGTGACGCGATCATTATATCAAATGCTTCGTCGTATGGAATGTCTTGTTTTACACCTTTTACTAAATCAACACTCAAGTCGTATTGTCTTAGTTCATCTACATTTAATTTTTCTTTTCTAAGTTCATTATACGTATGTAATGATTGAATGTTTTTTTTCGTCGTATCGATTAAATTTTCATATACTTCTTTCGGAACCATGTCGCCAAATAACGATTTTTCTAAAGCAGATGGATATTTTCTTAGCTTTGAAACAGTAACATTATTTTTAATAGCTGCAGATAAAGTAGAAGCAATAGAGTTTTTCAACTGAACATATGGCTTGTAATAAGCTTTATAAGCTTCTTTACGTTTCTCACGATTCTCATCTTCTATTAACTTTGAATACATTCCACGTGTTAAGTTTACTTTTTCTCCATCATCAGTAGTCACTTCACCAAAAATTATATCTGCATTATTTAACATGCCAAATGTATGCTGCGGGGAGGAGAGTGCTTCACCCATTTGTGATAAAATCTCTTCTTGGTCTTTATTCAAAACGTGTTTTTTATAACGGTATAGCTCAAATAAGTCTTCTTTATAATAGTGTAAGCCTTCTGTTTCTTCTATGTAAGAATGTAATGTGTTTTCATCTACACTAAGCAAGAATGGGGAAAAGAAAGATTTAGCCGCACTTACTTTCACGTGTAATTGTGATACTTTATCGACAAGGGATTGAGCGTCAGTATCGCGTGTATCAAGATCAGATTGTAGTCTTGCATAAGCGAACATTAAAGATATTATGCTAGATATTTCTTCACTCTTTGTTAAATAAGCTAATAAACTATTGCCATCGTGAATATTTCCGTTAAACTTGTGTAGTTCATTCGTTAATACTTCAATTTTATGAAAGTCGCTTTCCCAATCTTCAATTGTATGGTAAATGTCCGTTAAATTCCATTTTTCTTTATCAGCTACTTGTAGTCGATCTTTAAGTTCTGTCATAATCATTTCCTTTCTAAATATGTAGTTATGTTCCTATATAACTATGAAATACAACAAATTGCAAAAAATCCCTGCTGGAAAATAAAAAGCCTTGCCGGAAATGGCGAGGCTTTAAAAGTTTAATGTAATGCCAAACGTTGAATGTAAAAGATTTTTATATTGCTCTTCTGTAACTGTTTCTTTCGTTTTTTTACCGTTTTTCGCTATTGTAAGGTTATCTTTCGTTAAAGAGGCATGCCCATTTTCAGTCAGTTTTACAGTAAGAGGTACTTTATTAAAAGGGGAACCCTCATGTTCAACGATAATTTTTTGTGCTGCATTTGCTTTTTCCACATTTACTTCTTCCAAGTGAAATGCATAACCTACTGTCCAATCATTAGTAGAAGATTGATCTAGAAACTCATTATTTTTACGCATTTCTAAAATATAATTGCCTTTTTCAGTCGTTTCTTTGCGAATACGATAATCTCCTGTTACGGAGTGAACGACTTCACCTGAGAAAGGGACAGGTGCAAGAGGTAAGTATGATCCGAATCCAACTTCAATTAAGTAAAGTTCATTATGATATTTTAAAACTGTTGCGATATGTCCAGAATCCACAGCCCATATAGAGTTTGCATTGTTATAAACTGTTCCTGAAACGAGATGAACATCGAATTTAGAGTCTTTAAGGAAGTAATACATAGTCGGATTGAGTTCATAACAAAGGCCGCCACGGTTGTTTAATAAAATTTTCTGCTCAAGATTTTCTTTTGATATTTCTGTAAAGTTGTTTTCGAGAATATTTAAGTTTTCAAAAGGGACAGATTGTGACATTGCATACATAATACTAGGTAAATCTTTAAAAGAAACTATTTCTTTATTCTTTATATTTAATCGTGCGAAAAATTGTTTTTGAAAGTTTGTCATTGAAATCCCTCCGTTATGCTTTTATAAGTAAATTGTAAACAAAATTGAGTAAGATGTGAATTTTAAACTATGTTGAGATACTTGTGGAATATGTGAAGTTACATGAAAAATAATGTGAGAGATTAAAAGATTACTACTTTACTAACTGTAGAACGAATATTATAATAATTTTAATAAATTATGCAAACGTTTTCTTGAAGGGGATGGTGTAAATATGTTGAAAAGGATTATGGTAGTCTGTTTATTGTTTATTTTACTTTTTCCTAATATATATGAGGGGAATAAGGCGGAAGCAGCAACGATAAACAATGGAACATTAATGCAGTATTTTGAGTGGTACGCTCCGAATGATGGGAATCATTGGAATCGTTTGCGTTCTGATGCTGAAAATTTAGCCCATAAAGGAATTACATCTGTATGGATACCACCTGCATATAAAGGGACTTCACAAAATGATGTAGGATATGGAGCGTATGATTTATATGATTTGGGGGAATTCAATCAAAAAGGAACGGTGCGGACGAAATATGGGACAAAAGCACAGTTGAAATCTGCAATTGAAGCTTTACATAAGCAAAGCATAGATGTGTATGGTGATGTAGTTATGAACCATAAAGGTGGGGCTGATTATACTGAAACCGTAACAGCTGTAGAGGTAGACCGAAACAATCGAAATATTGAAGTGTCAGGTGATTATGAAATTAATGCATGGACGGGGTTTAACTTTCCAGGACGCGGAGATTCTTATTCTAATTTCAAATGGAAATGGTATCATTTTGACGGAACGGATTGGGATGAAGGAAGGAAATTAAATCGAATTTATAAATTTAGGGGTATAGGTAAAGTGTGGGACTGGGAAGTGTCTAGCGAGAATGGGAATTATGATTATTTGATGTATGCAGATCTTGATTTTGATCATCCTGATGTTGTGAAGGAGATGAAAAATTGGGGAACGTGGTATGCGAATGAATTAAATTTAGATGGCTTTCGTTTAGATGCTGTTAAACATATTGATCATGAATATTTACGCGATTGGGTAAATCATGTCAGACAGCAAACAGGGAAAGAAATGTTTACAGTAGCTGAATATTGGCAAAATGACATCCAGACTTTAAACAATTATTTGGCGAAAGTCAATTATAATCAATCTGTATTTGATGCACCGCTTCATTACAATTTTCATTATGCTTCAACAGGAAATGGGAATTATGATATGAGAAATATTTTAAATGGGACAGTAATGAAAAATCACCCTGCACTCGCAGTTACTCTCGTTGAGAATCATGATTCACAGCCTGGGCAGTCATTGGAATCTGTAGTAAGTCCGTGGTTTAAACCGTTGGCATATGCATTTATTTTAACACGTGCAGAGGGCTATCCTTCAGTTTTTTATGGTGATTACTATGGGACAAGCGGAAAGAGTAGTTATGAAATTCCAGCGTTAAAAGATAAAATTGATCCGATTTTGACGGCACGAAAAAACTTTGCATATGGTACGCAGCGTGATTATTTAGACCATCCAGATGTGATTGGCTGGACAAGAGAAGGTGATGGTGTACATGCCAATTCTGGTTTAGCGACATTACTCTCAGACGGACCAGGAGGATCAAAGTGGATGGATGTTGGAAAGAATAACGCTGGGGAAGTATGGTACGATATTACGGGTAATCAAACAAATACTGTAACAATTAATAAAGATGGATGGGGGCAGTTCCATGTAAATGGAGGCTCTGTTTCAATATATATTCAGCAGTAAATTTGTGATGAAAAAGAAGGGGCAGACTGAAATATAAGTTTTCCTCTTCTTTTTTACATTCTGCATAGTTATTAAAGTATGACACCTTTACTTCTTGTAAAACATATAGTATGATGATTTCAATAAATTAGATTTCAATGACTAAAATATAAATTAATGAGAGGTGCTTTTTGTGAGTGCGGTAGGTACTAAATAGGAAAAATTTAATGAAATAAATCGGATAAGACCAGGGGATTTTTATGTACATCATACCCCTAATTTTGTCATGGATTTATTTCGAAACCTATGAAGATACCTACAATACTTTATAAAGCTTGTAATAATAGGGATTGCCATATGCTTTTTAGATGGCTTATTTCCTTATACGTTATTACACTTGCCTTGTAAATGTAAAAGCTGCGGTATCCCCGCAGCTTTTTTGTATATATTTTTAATGTATAAAAATGGTAATTAAATAATATAGAATTCATTGGAATCTAATGAGTAGGTATCTTCATTGATGATAGAAATCAATCATAGTGAGGAGAAACAAAATGAATACGATGACTTTTGAAAAGTTACAATATAACGAATTAATGGAAATAGTGAAATCTTATTGTGTAAGTGGTTTAGGTAAGGAATTATTAAATAAATTAGAGCCGAGTACGAGTATAAAAGTAGTGAGAAATCGCTTAAATGAAACGACAGAAGCACGAGCTATAGTAGATGCAGAAGGGCATGTGCCTTTTTTCGGAATATCCAATATCGCTAGTACAATTCAAAAATTAGAAAAAGGGATGATTTTAGATCCAGCAGAGTTAGTGAGCGTTTCAGACTTTTTACGTGGGTGTCGAAAGATTAAAAAGTTTATGCTAGATAAAGAATTTTTTGCGCCAGTATTAGCTTCTTATGCAAATTCAATGACTGAATTTAAAAGTATTGAAGAGGAAATTAACTTTTCAATTAAAGGAAATAGCATTGATGCAGCGGCTAGTAAAGAGTTAAAACGAATTCGAAATAACATTGATTCTGTAGATGGAAAAATAAAAGAACGTTTAACGAAGTTTTTAAATAGTAGTGCAAATAAGAAGTATATTCAGGAATTCTTTATTAGTAAAAAGGATGATCGATATACGATTCCAATCAAATCTACCTATAAAAATCAAGTTGCAGGAAGTATTGTTGAAGCATCTGCAAAAGGTTCTACTGTATTTATAGAACCACATACGGTTACAAAATTAAATGCGGAACTAGCAAGTTGGAAAGCAGAAGAAGCGATGGAAGAGTATCAAATTTTAGCGACTTTATCAGGAATGATATTAGAAAATATTTATCATATAAAAATTAATATGGAACTGATTAGTCAATATGACATGGTATTTGCGAAAGCGAAGTTTAGTAAAAGTATCGATGGAATAGAACCGAAGTTAAACGATCATGGTCACATTCATTTAGTGAATTGTAAGCATCCGCTTTTAACAGGGCAAGTTGTACCGTTAAATTTTGAAATCGGTCAAGAGTACCGTAGTTTAATTATTACAGGACCGAATGCGGGCGGGAAAACGATTGTGTTAAAAACAATTGGACTTTTAACATTAGCGACAATGTCTGGCTTGCACATCGCTGGAGATAAAGAAACGGAAATTGCTATTTTCGAAAATGTGTTTGTAGATATAGGTGATAATCAAAGTATTGAAAATGCACTAAGTACATTTTCATCTCATATGAAAAATCTGTCTGAAATTATGAGGATGTCAAATAATAATACGTTACTACTATTTGACGAAATAGGAAGCGGCACAGAACCAAATGAAGGTGCGGCGCTTGCGATATCTATTTTAGAAGAATTTTATCTAACGGGATGTATTACAATTGCGAGTACGCATTACGGAGAAATTAAACGGTTTTCAGAAATGCATGGTGATTTTATGAATGCGGCAATGCAGTTTAATAGTGAAACGTTAGAACCGCTTTATAAGTTAGTAATCGGTAAATCTGGTGAAAGTAATGCACTTTGGATTGCAAATAAAATGAATGTAAAAGAACATGTACTGCAAAGAGCGAAAGGGTATATGGGAAATAAAGAATACGCTATAGAAAAAGTGAATGAAAGTAAAATTAGAAAACCGAAATTCGTGCAAGAAAAAAGAGAAAATGACTATGAATATAAAATCGGTGACCGTGTGAATTTATTGGATCATGATGATTTTGGTATCATCTATAAGGAAAAAGATAATTTCTATAATGTCGTTGTATATTATAACGGTGAATTCGTTGAAGTGAATGTAAAACGTATTACTTTAGAGGTAGCGGCGAAAGAATTATACCCAGAAGGATATGATTTAAATACACTATTTGTCGATTATAAAGAAAGAAAAATGCAACACGATATTGAGCGCGGATCGAAAAAAGCGCTTCGTAAAATTGAAAAAGAAATTAGAAAGAATAGAGGATAAGTTAAAATGGTAACGATCAGACAAGAACAAAAAAACGATTATAGAAAAACAGAAGAAGTTGTACAACAAGCATTTTTACATGAAGAATTTAGTGATAAAAAAGAACATGAACTTGTAAAACGTATTAGAGAATGTGACGCATTTGTTCCAGCGTTATCAATCGTTGCGGTAGATGAGGAAATAGTCGGGCACATTATGTTATCCAAAATTACAATAGAACAAGACGGGACTACTGTAGATTCATTAGCACTGGCACCAGTATCAGTTGCTCCAGGCCATCAGAAAAAAGGAATTGGTGGCAAACTTATCGTAGCGGCGCTAGAAAAAGCGAAAGAACTTGGATATGGATCAGTTGTAGTATTAGGGCATCCAGAGTACTATCCGAAATTGGGTTTTAAGAAAGCAAGTGATTGGAATATAAAAGCACCATGTGAAGTGCCAGATGAAGTGTTTATGGTGATGGAACTTAGAGAGAATGCTCTTCAAGGTGTTGAAGGGGTTGTTCAGTATTCGGAAGCTTTTTCTGAATAAAAGTACCGATTAAGAAATGTAATCATAAAAAATGCTATCTTTTTGTAGGGATGTACAGAAAGATAGCGTTTTTTAGTAAGCAGATCTACTTACGTATATTTTGCGCGATGGATAATTGAGATGATAAGATTGATATAGAAATGTAAAGGGAGAGAATATGATGAAGACGCGAGAAACAGATAGTAATGGGAAATTAGTTACGTTATATGTTACAAGACACGGTAAAACAATATTAAATGCGAATCATCGCGTGCAAGGTTGGGCGGATTCTCCGTTAGTAGAAAAAGGTGTTGAAGTTGCCGCGAATCTAGGAATGGGATTAAAAGATACTCATTTTACTAGTGTATATAGTAGTGATAGCGGTCGAGCGATTGAAACTGCTAATTTAGTATTAAAATATAATGAGCAATCAAAGTTAAAACTTGAGACAAGAAAAGATTTACGTGAATTGAACTTTGGCACTTTTGAAGGCGAAAAAGTTGAAATTATGTGGGATGCTATCGGAAAAGCTGCAGGTGTTACATCACCAGACGAACTCATGAAGTATTCTATTGAAGAAGTTATTAATCTGATTAGAGCAGCAGACCCTACAAAACAGGCAGAAGGTTGGGCAGTATTTTCTACTCGTATAAAAAAAGAAATTAATAGGATTAGTGAAGAAGCTGCTGAAAATGGTGGAGGCAACGTTTTAGTTGTAGCTCATGGACTTCTGATTACTGCATTAATAGAAATGCTGGATCGTAGTAAAACAAAACTTGGAGTGGAAAATGCAAGTGTAACGAAAGTTTTATATGAAGATGGGAAGTATACAGTCGAATCGGTTGGGGATATGAGTTATGTTGAAAAAGGAAAAGAAAGTGTGGAAATATAATAATATCTCAAATAGAAATAAGAACAGGAAGCTAGCAAAATCTAGCTTCCTGTTTTAGTTAGATGAATCATGGGATTAATAAAATCTTCCCAGTACTTTTTCGGCTCTCTAATAATTCATGTGCAAGAGCACCATCTTGTAAAGAGAATGTAGTAGGACTCGCGATGTTTAATTTTCCATTCGCAATCCATTCGAATAGTTGAGAGGAACGTTCTTTTCGCTCTTCGTAAGATATAAGTACATTCCAAAGGTCTCCGCCAGTTAAAGTTTTCGAAGTATCCATAAGCATACGTGGATCAACTGGCGCAGGATTACCACCGGCCATTCCGTAAAATACGACAGTACCACCAATTTTAGTCGCTTTAAAGCTTTCTTCTAATGTAGAACCTACTGATTCATACACAACATTTACGCCAGCATCATTAGTCATTTCAAGTACATTCGTATGCCATGCTTCGCTATATAAAAATACGTGATCGGCACCGGCTAACGCTGCTATCTGTGCTTTTTCTTTTGATGACGTAAGACCGATTACTGTTCCGCCCTGTAGTTTAATCATTTGGATGAGAAGCTGACCAACACCACCAGCTGCGGCATGTACTAAAGCTATATCACCTTGTTTTATTTGATAGCTATCTTTCGTTAAATAATGTGCTGTTAATCCTTGTAATAAGATAGAAGCGGCTGTTTCAAAAGAAATAGAATCTGGAAGTGGAATTGCTTTTTCAGATGGAACGGCAACTAATTCTGCATTTGCAAATGGAACGTCAGCAAATGCAATGCGATCTCCAGGATTGATAGTAGTAACGTCAGCTCCTACTTTTTCAACAATACCAGCCCCTTCATAACCTAATATATAAGGCGGATTACCAGCGAGATGATAATCGCCGCGGCGTCTATAAATATCAGCGAAATTTAAACCAATTGCTTGCATGCGAACAAGAATTTCATTTGGATTTATGATTGGATCAGCTATTTCTTTATATTGTAGTACATCAGCATTTCCAAACTGTTCGAAACAAAGTGCTTTCATATGGAATACCTCCATTTATATTGTTTGTAGATGTTCTTTATCATACAATACAAATATCAATAGAAAAAGAAGATTATTTCGATGGAATCAATCGAAAATGTCGATTGAAAAGGGGGAATAGCAAATGGAGATAAAACAATTAATTACATTTAAAGTAGCGGCAGAGACTTTGAACTTTACCCAAACTGCGAAGAAATTAAACTTTGCCCAATCGAGCGTAACAGCGCAAATTAAAACGTTAGAAACTGAGCTTGGTACGCCGTTATTTGAGAGATTGGGAAAACGCCTTTTCTTAACTGAAGCAGGAAGAAAGTTTCAACTATATGCCGATAAGATGATTGCGCTCAGTAACGAAGCGAAAATGGCTGTGAAAGATGATGAGGAAATAGCAGGTACGTTAATAATTGGTGCGCAAGAAAGTCAATGTACATACAGGCTCCCTTCCATATTAAAAAGGTTTAAAGCGCAATTTCCCCAAATAAAACTTATATTTAAACCAGCGCATTCCAATAAAGATGCGAAGGAACAATTGATGGAGGGGAAAGTAGACCTTGTATTTATTTTAGACGAATGTAAAACAGAAGACGTTTTACATGTAGAGCCACTTATGAAAGAAGAATTAAAAGTAGTAGCTGCTCCTACGCATCGTTTACTTGAACAATCTTCCGTTTCTATAAAAGATTTAGAGAGTGAAACACTTTTACTAACAGAACTCGGTTGCTCGTATCGGACTTTATTCGAAGAGTTATTTCGTGCGGAAGACGTATATCCGGCAAATAAGATTGAGTTTGTTAGCGTAGAGGCAATTAAACAATGTGTTATTGCAGATTTAGGTGTAGCCGTGTTACCAGCTATAGTAGTAGAAAAAGATATACGAGAAGGTACAGTAAAGGAGTTAGTTTTAAAAGAAACAATTCCCCCGATTTATACGCAAATTGCTTGGCATAAAGATAAATGGATGACATCGCCACTGCAACAATTTATTGATGTAACGAGGGAGTTTTTTGCGAGGGATTAAGTGGAGAAATATTTGTTTTATATGTAAGAAGAATAGCACTTTTGTATATAGGGAACCGATACTTGGATGAAACAAGTATCGGTTCTTTATAGTATATTTTTATAATCACTTTTAAGTATGGCCATAATAATTGAAAAAGCGAATCAACTAAGGTCTGTATCAGGAGGAGTATATCCAAGGTGGCGAGCCATAGATACAATTTGTCCTTTATGATGAAACTCATGAGTCTCCGTATGGGTTAAAAGCCATAGCGGAGTTGTGCTCCAAGGTTCTTTTTGCCATTTCACTTCATTTGCTATATTTTCGAGCCACCGGTCATTGTATTCATCTAGAAAACGTTGGACAACTTCATCTACTAACTTAAATCTAGCACGAACTTTTTCGACATCTGCATGTTCAATTTCATAATCGCTAGCAAATGAAAAATCTGCTCGTTTTTGGTTAAATGCGAATGTTCCAAGCCAGTATCGATAGCAATCGGCTACATGAATATGGGTTTTTATAATGCTGCCACTTCCGAAATTCGGCACTGTGCTATGTAATTTTTCTAGTGGGAGTTCTTCCAAAAACGTAAATAGGTTTTCTCTTGTAGAGCTAATAAGATTATATTGGTGTCTTAAAACATCTAACATGCAAATACACTCCTCTTTTGTTTACTGTAATATTTGTGCAGTAAGTATTTCTATATTTATGAGGAGAGGTCCTTTTTTATTGTTTTCAGTAAGCATATTAGATGTATTTTTTAATTGTTTCTGATAGATTAAACAAGGTGAAACTTTAATAAGTTGAACATTTTTAGCTCATAATAAATTGTACATAAAAAAGGGGACGATAAAATGAATAGAATAGTTGGTTTAAAACAATTTGAAATAACGCGTGGAGCATTACTTAACTTTATGGAAACTTTAGATGACAAAACTGCGGATAAGCAGCCGGAGGGCTTTAATAACACAATCCGCTGGCATATCGGTCACGTGTTATCTGCAGCAGAGACTTTCATGTTTGGAAGAGAATTTAAACATTTACCAAGTGAATATCCAGGTATGTTTGGATATGGATCAAGACCATCTAAATGGGAAACAGAAGGGCCATCATTAGAAGTGTTAAAGTCTCAGTTACAAGAGCAAGCGAAGCGCATTAATGAAATTCCAGCAGAAGCATTTGAAAATAAACTTCCAGAGCCATTCTTAGGATTGGAAACAGTAGGGGAGCTTTACGGTATGATGCTTTATCATGAAGCAGATCATATTGGTCAAATGAAGGCGATGGAACGTATTATTAAAGCTCTATAGATTTGAAAAAGCTAAAAAACGAAATCCTAATTGGATTTCGTTTTTTTATTGAGCAAGTAGAGAAGATTAGTTGTTTCTAATATGTATTTACATAATGGTTATTGAAAGGGTAGTTAAGACTAATATTAACTTAATTAGAGTCTAATATCTCAAGTTTCTTAGCTAACACCCAACCACTTAGACCATAAGATGCACAAATGTTGTAATAAACATAATTCTCTTTTATCAATGTTTCCTCTAATTCTGTAATATTATCATAAAGCATTGGCCAACAATAGTTTTTTTGTTCCTCTAATAATTTCTTATTCTCTTGAAAAAAATCTAGAAGTCGACCCTCGTCTATATTAAAAATAATGCTAGAACTTAGATGAGTTTCAAAAAAGTGTGCTAAGACACCAGAAAAAATTATATTTACATTCCTTCCTGATTCAGTAAGGGTGTGTATATGAATTTCTTCTTTCTCAAGATTAACTTGGTACGAAACAATGATATTATCGTGAACACTTACCATAATTTCACTCCCTAAAGTATAGATGTTTTATTTTTGTTTCTGCAATAGTATTTTTCCTTATTGTTACATTTGAGAAAACGGATGTGTTCAGATTTTTGGATGTACATGATATTCATATACATCCAAAAATGCCCTATTATCCTTTCGACCCCTTCAAATGTTTGAGTTGTGTAACAATCATAATGCTAATGACAACGAGTAAAAACCATGAGCTAATTTTGCTTAGGTGAACGAGGTTCCATGTTTCCCGTTGATTTGGATATTGCCATGCTCCGAAAAATGTTGCGATGTTTTCTGCAATCCAAATAAAGAATCCGATAAGGAAAAATGAGAGTACGAGGGGCATTTTATATGTAACGCCTTGTAATGAAAATTCCACAAATGTGCGAAAGAAAACAATGAATAAAAGTAAAGTTAATACCCATCTAAAGTCATATAGAAAATGATGTGTAAAAAAATTGAAGTAAATCATAGCTCCTAGCGGCACGGCAAAAATGGCTTTAGGCCAATGATACATTTGTAAATGTAATCTTCTCCACGCTTGGCATATGTAACTTGCGACGCTTGCGTACATAAAACCACTGTATAGCGGAACACCTAAAACTTTTGAATACGCCTCCTCAGGATAACTCCATGATCCAAAATGTACTTTATATATTTCTAGTAGAAGTCCGATAAGGTGAAAAACAGTAATTACTTTTAATTCGTCTTTCGTTTCAAGTCCCGTTTTATACATTATATATTGCATAAGAAGACATACGATGAGTATGAAATCATAGCGATATAATCCTGGGATAGAAATGATTTTTGAAAGGGCTAGTGTTAAAAAAATAATGACTGGGAACAAACAAGATAATGCTTGTTCGTAAGTGAAATAGAGTAGTTGTTTTATATAAAACATCGTTTCACCTTCAATGTATTTATTTGAAAAATCGAAATAATAACTCAGTATACTATAAATTTAAAAATATAACATCGCAATACTTTGTATGTATTTGTAAGTTTTAGAAGGGAATTGTAATAACCATTTTAATATTGTAACAAAGTAAAAAAATAGTTTGCTATTTAAAAAAAGTGAGGATATAATATCTAAATGAAAATGATAATTATTATCAATAATGATTATAAATAAAAAATAATTATAAAAAAACTGCATAAAAAGGATGAAATGAAACATGTTACATAAGTCGACTGTACATGCTGGAAATAATCGCTGGATACATATTAAGTTCATTTCTTTCATGAGCTTAACAATTTTATGCTTAATGGGGTCTATATTTTTAGCTGTTGCATTCGGTGCAAAGGATATTCATTTGCAAACGGTGTGGGCAGCGGTTTTTGATTACAATCCGAAATTAACGCAGCATCAAATTATTTATGAATTAAGGCTCCCAAGGGTAATTGGAGCGGCAGTTGTAGGGGCTGCTTTTGCAGTTGCTGGTGCTGTTATGCAAGGAGTAACACGAAATCCTTTAGCTGATGCAGGTGTGCTCGGAATAAATGCAGGTGCGATGTTTGTAGTAGCACTTAGTTTTGCTTTTTTCCCGCATATGCCGTATTCCTACTTAATGATTGTTTCCTTTATTGGAGCAGTTTTAAGTACCGTACTCATTTTTATTATCGGATCGGCAACATCAGGAGGGTTAACACCGATGAGGTTAACGATTGCTGGAGCAGTTATGGCAGCGCTTTTACACTCATTAAGTTCAGGTATTGCAATTTATTATGATTTAAGCCAAGATTTAGCGTTTTGGTTTGCTGGTGGTGTTGCGGGGGTTAAGTGGGAACACTTGAAACTTTTAGTGCCTATTATTCTCATAACGATTGTTTTTGCGACAGTGCTAGGGCGATCTATTTCACTCATATCAATGGGGGATGATGTTGCTACGAATTTAGGTGTGAAAACGAACCGAACGAGAATACTTGGGATGATTATAGTAGTCATTCTTGCAGGTGTGTCTGTTTCAGCTGTTGGTTCCATTGGATTTGTAGGACTTGTCATTCCGCACATCGCTAGAAAATTAGTAGGTGTTAATTATCGGCTTATTATTCCTATGTCAGCATTATTAGGAGCTATGTTATTGGTATTAGCTGATTTAGGGGCAAGAACAGTAAATCCTCCTAAAGAACTTGCGATAGGAATTATGGTAGCTCTTGTTGGAGTTCCGTTCTTCCTTTATATAGCACGTAAAGTTGGGAGTGAGTTATAAGTGAAGGATCTTTTTAAAACGGATAAAAAGAGAGCTATTACTATAACTACAATTTTCGGATGTATAAGTATCGCTGTAATTTTAATTAGTTTAAATACAGGTACACTGAGCATTGCACCGCTCAAAGTGATTCAAACGCTTTTTGGTTATGGTGATTTTGAGAGTGCAACCGTGCTATACGATTATCGTATGCCAAGAATTATAATCACAATGTTAGCTGGCATTGGCCTTGGGGTTTCCGGTGCGATTTTGCAAGGATTATCTCGTAACGCGCTGGCTGACCCGGGGATTCTTGGACTGCATTCGGGTGCATCTTTCGGGCTTATTGTATTCGTTACTCTCTTTCATTCTATTAACGAGAGTGCATCGATTTTAATACCATTATTTACATTTGGCGGAGGAGTGTTAGCTGCATTTCTTATTGTTCTGCTTGCGAGTGATCGGTCAAAAGGTTTACTTCCCATTAGACTTATTCTGGTTGGTATTGCAGTTTCAGCTGGTTTTAGTGCACTTTCATTATTTTTCTCGCTCAAGTTAAATGATGAGACGTATACATTCGCTTCTAGATGGTTAGTTGGTAACGTGTGGGGAAGAGATTGGATTCATGTCCTAGCATTATTACCTTGGATTTTGATACTAACTCCGTACGCATGGCTGAAATCTAAAACGTTAAATGCACTGTCACTAGGTGATAGTGTAGCAGCAGGACTTGGTGTATCTGTTCAAAAAGAACGGTTACTGCTTTTAGCTACAGCGGTAGGATTGTCTTGTGCAAGTGTATCAATGGCAGGGGGAATTGGCTTTATCGGCTTAGTTTCTCCGCATATTGCAAGGAAGTTAGTAGGTAGTATATATCAGCACTTCCTTCCGTTAGCTGGCATTATTGGAATGATTATTTTAGTACTCGCAGATACGATAGGTCGTTCTGTATTCGAGCCAAACTCTATTCCGGCTGGCGTAGTAGTAGCGGCTTTAGGAGCGCCGTATTTTCTTTATTTACTTACAAAAACAAAATAAATACTTCAAAGAGGAGAACATATGAAAAAGAAACTTTCCATTTTATTTAGCATTATGTGTATTTTAGTATTAGCAGCATGTGGTCAATCGAAACCTAATGAAGAGGCAACTAAAAAAACGGAAAAAAGTAATGACCCAAAAATTGCTTCAATGTCTATTCACTTAACAAATGATTTACTTGCATTAGGAATTACACCAGTAGGTTCTGTTATTGGCGGAGATTTAAAGGATTTCTTACCACACGCAAAAGAACAGCTGAAAGATACGAAGAAACTTGGCGTTGCAACAGATCCAAACATGGAAGCGTTACTTCAATTAAAGCCAACTGAAATTTATGTTGATGAAAAATATGCTGGCAAAGATTTAGCGAAATACGAAAAAATTGCAACAACACATTCTTTCAATTTAGATGAAGGTACGTGGAGAGATCATTTAAAAGAAGTAGGTAAACTTGTAAACCGTGAGAAAGAAGCGGATAAATATATTCAAGACTATGAAGAACAATCAAAACGAGTGAAAAGTTTAATAGATAAAGAGCTAGGTAATAACGAAAAAACAATGGCAATTCGCGTGACTGCAAAAGAATTACGTGTATTTAGTACGAAAAGACCGATGGGACCAATTTTGTTCCAAGACTTAGGATTACAACCTGCAAATGGTGTAGAGAAAATTGATGGAAACCGTCCTTTCGAAGTCATTTCACAAGAAGTATTACCTGACTTTGATGCAGATGCTATTTTTGTTGTCGTAAATAGGGATGATAAAGCGAAAGAAGCATTTAAACAACTACAAGAAACACCAATTTGGAAAGATTTAAAAGCTGTTAAAGGCAAGCATGTATACATTATTAATGACCAACCATGGCTTGACTATTCTGCTTTAGGTAACAAAATGGCAATGGATGAAGCGGAGAAAATGTTTACGAAATAATACAGTTTTGCTCTTAGGAAAGGACCTCTAAATTTGGAGGGTCTTTTTGTATTTTTTATTGTTTGAATAAACAAAAAATTATACAATGAAGTTAATTTAGCGAAGAGGAGATGTGCCAATGTCAGCGCTTATTGTAAGTATCCCGTTTATACAACAGTTCAAAGGACAAGGGGATAAATAGGCTAGAATAATTGTCCCCGCTATTTAAATAAAGGGGGAGTTTGAAATGACGATGAATCTTTTTCAAAATAAAACTATTAAATTATCAGCTATTAGAGAAGCAGATGCTGAAGTGATGGCTAAGTGGCAAGAGGATAGTGAATATTTAAGAAATGTAGATACAGACTTAGCATTCCCGCAATCGTTACATGAAATAGCGAGTGATGGGCTATTAAAGGGACGGAGATCCAATAGTGTTTCTTTCATGTTAAGAACAGTTCAAGATGATCGCTTAATTGGTTTTGTTGCAATTCACGGCATAGAGTGGAATAACAGAACAGGTTTATTAGCAATTGGTATAGGCGATGCAAATGATAGAGGAAAAGGATATGGGAGAGAAGCGTTGCATCTTATTTTAAAGTATGCGTTCTATGAAATGAATTTACACCGCGTTGGCCTCGATGTTATTTCTTATAATAAAGCTGCCATTGCGTTGTATAAAAAGATGGGTTTTCAGATGGAAGGGTGTATGAGAGAAGTAGTTCAGCGAGATGGAAAGTGTTTTGATCGAATGATTATGGGGATATTGCGGGATGAATGGATAGAGCTGCAGAACTAGCAAAAACATACAGAATAATTGTGTAGTGTAGGAAGAAAAGTTGTAATATTCAAGTAATAATAAGCGAAGGAGTGTACTAATGGAAGGTTTATCTTCATTAAGAGAGTGTTTATATCAGCTAGAGGAACGATTACTTAAACCAGGGGTTCGCACATCGCAAAAGGAGCTTAAAAAGATACTTGCCGCTGATTTTTTTGAGTTTGGAAGTTCTGGTAAAGTTTTATATAAAAATGAGGATATCGATAAAAATGGAATTGGTGTGGTAAAAATGACTTTGAGTGATTTTGAAGTACATCCATTATCCAAAGATGTAGCATTAACTACTTATCGAATATTCAATGAAATAAATAATCAACACTCGTTACGTAGTTCGATATGGAAATTTAGAGAAGGAAGATGGCAAATGTATTTTCATCAAGGTACACCTGCTAAATTTTAGTGAAGCTTTTTGTATGAAAAAGAAACTATAAAGAATAGAATTGTTGAATACATTAGTCTTATAAATAAAGGACTAATGAAAGTTGTCTTTCTAAAATATCTAAATTTGTTCTTAAAAGGGTCTTGTTAATAAAAGTACATTCCATATTATATATGTAGTATGCAGGAGATATAGCGGTAATTGGCGAAATTTTACAGTGTGCTGATTGAATTTATAAGGAGTTATGAAAAATGAACTTAGAAAAAAGTAAGCCAGTAAACGAAGAGGTCGCTGAATTAAAAGAACTAATTAAAGAATTGCACGGAAGTGTACACCAACTTCAAAGTGAAGTGCAGCAACTAAGGCACGAAAGACCGGTTGTTGAAGTGAGAAAAGGTGTTCAATTATCACCAACAATCATCGGACAAATTGGTGGTATGATTTTAGGTGGATTAGCAATTATAGGTATATTTTGGTGATGAAAAAAGGTATGCGGCGTAGTGCTGCATACCTTTTTTACTGTCGTTATTTGTCGGTAAGTCGATATTCGTTATCGAATCGCCGATATATTTAGAAAATCGCTGATATATTCGGAAAAACGATCGATATATTTTAAAAATCGCCGATATAATTTCATGCACTACAATTTTTACATTAAGTAACGTAAATATATATAAGCGTGTGATAATAATAATGCGATAATCGTTAAGGGGAAACCGATTTTTAAGAAGTCCATATAAGAGAATCCATGTCCTTCACGTTTTGCAATACCAGCAACGACTACGTTTGCTGATGCTCCAATTAACGTTCCGTTTCCTCCTAAGCAAGCTCCAAGAGATAACGCCCACCATAGTACTTCGATTTGCGGGGAATCGACAGATAGTCCGAGTCCTGTAGCTAAATCTTGAATAAGCGGGATCATCGTTGCGACAAATGGGATATTGTCGATTGTCGCAGATGCGATGCCAGATACCCATAAGATAAGTATAGCAGCGAAACCGATGTCGCCATTTGTTACGTCGATTACTTCTTTTGCGAGTGAAGAAATAAGTCCGATATCAATTAACCCGCCAACGAGAACGAATAGTCCAGCGAAGAAGAAAATGGTTACCCATTCAACGTGGGCAAATACATCTTCAATATCATGTTCTTTCACGCCAATTAACATAAGAAGTGTAGCACCTGTCATCGCAATAACGGCAGCGTCTACATGAATAATAGAATGAAGTACAAAGCCTAAAATAGTTAGTCCTAAAATTGTAATCGATTTTAAAAGGAGGCTTTGATCTTTAATATAATCTTTTTCATTTAATGCCATCAGTATTTTAATTTGCTCAGTTGTTGTTTTTAGTTTGTTACGATACATGAAGTAAATAATGCCTAATGTAACGATAGCGATGATAAGTACAATTGGAGCTAAGTTAAGTAAAAAGGCATTAAAGTCTAAATGCTTATTAGCCGATCCAATCATAATGTTAGGCGGATCACCGATTAGTGTTGCTGTTCCGCCTATATTTGAAAATAGTACTTCTGAAATTAAATAAGGAACAGGATTTACTTTTAAAATACGTGTAATGGATAGTGTAACAGGTACGATTAATAATACGGTTGTTACGTTGTCCAAAAATGCAGAACCGACAGCGGTTAATAGGGATAGTAATAATAAAATGCGGATTGGTTTTCCGCCAGCTGCTTTTGCTGCTTTAATAGCTACAAATTCAAATACGCCCGATTGACTCGTAATATGTACGAGAATCATCATCCCAATTAAAAGGGTGATCGTTTCCCATTGAATATGTGATGTGAAAGCAGTATGTAAATCTACAATTCCAAAAATAATCATAATAGCAGCACCGAATAATGCGATTACAGCACGATTCAATTTCTCAGAAATAATAAAACCGTACGTGACTAAAAATACGGCAATTGCAAAATAATATTGCCAATTTGCTACTTCATGTGCTGAATGTTCCAAGCATGTCACCTTCTTTAAAGTATGTATTCAATTGTCGAAATGTATCTCGCTACATTAACACGGGATAAAATATATTGTAGCAAATTCAAAAAAGAAAGAAAACTATTTAACAAAGTGAAGGAAAAAATGTGATTTTTACATATCATATAAAAAATATAAAAAACACAGTGCAAATTATTAGGAAAAGTGAGCGTTGTCCTCTAATATAGAGATAGCAATTTACATTATTTTTGCGTAAAATGGTTTAAAGAGGTGAATTCCGATGGAAATAGTAAAAGATAGTTCTCTTATTCAAAATGAAATTGAACGTTTTGTAAATAAAGATGTATATATTCATTTAGAAACAACAAACGGAGCGTATGCGTCACACTTTAATGAAAAGTTGATGACAGTTGGAGCATTCATTCGAAATGCAATTATCCGTTTTGAACGCGGGAAAATAACTGGAACCAACCCATACCGAGTTGGTTTGAAAATGGATCATGGCTGGGTATATGCAGAAGGCATTACGCACTGGGAAGTAGACGATAAAGAGCGTTTATTACTAGCAGGTCATGATAATCAAGGACGCTTAGCGGTAGCGCTTGAGTTAAGCTTAACGCCATTTAAGTAAGAAGGAGGGAAACTTATGGAGAGACATGTACTTGTTGTATTTCCGCATCCAGATGATGAAGCATTTGCTGCGGGAGGAACAATTCGCTTATTAACAGATCAAGGAGTACCTGTAACATATGCATGCGGTACTCTTGGACAAATGGGACGTAACATGGGGAAAAATGTATTCGCTAACCGTGAAACGATTCCAAATATCCGTGAAAAAGAATTAAAAGATGCATGTGAAGCGATGGGGATTCAAGATTTAAGAATGCTTGGTTTCCATGATAAAACGTTAGAATTTGAAGATGTTGATTTTGTTGCAGATAAAATTGAAGCGATTATTCAAGAAGTAAATCCATCTCGAATTATTACATTTTATCCAGAACACGGCGTACATCCAGATCATGATGCATTTGGCCGTGCTGTAGTTCGCGCTGTATCACGTATGCCAAAAGAAGAGCGTCCAGTCATTCATGCAGTTGCGATTACGAGAAATCGCGAAGCAGTACTCGGTGAGCCGGATGTTGTAAATAATATTAGTGAAGTATTTGAACATAAATTAGCTGCACTAGGCGCGCATCGTTCACAAACAGAAGCAATGCTTGAAGAAACACATGCAAAAATAAAAAACAAAGATGCAGCAACATTAAAATGGCTGCAACTTGAACAATTTTGGACTTATAAATGGGAGTAGGCTAGAAGGATATCTTCTAGTATCTCTTACATATAAAAAGCGCCGTCACTTGTGATGGCGCTTTTTTGTGCTATTGTTTCGTACTAGCCAAATACATGAGCATGTGGAATTTTTCGTCTCTTACATGATAATCGAAATAAGGTCCTGGATCTGTACAGTAACCGATATTTTCACTTTGCGTGATTTGAAATTCGTGGCCTGATAAATTTTCTTCTAAGTATTTTGGATGTAAAATATGTTCGTGAGAATTTGGATATAAGGCTGAAATGTTTTTCAAGGATTTGGCCGAACTATCATAATATGAGTATCCGCCGACAATTGTTGAACTGTTATGTAAATAGTTTTTTAGAACGTGAATTGGGAACTGCGGATTGAGCAGTGAAAAATCAGTTACTGAAAAACTATCCACAAAAACATCGATGCTAAGCGGTTTCAATGGTAGATTTAAATCGGAATTCAAAATATAAAGGACGCGTGGCTTCGGATTCATACGCTCAATTCTGTTTCTAACCTTCTTGAGCATCGCAAGTGAATAGCCACTGAATACATAGGACGCGCTTGTTTCAAGAACATCGATATATTTGGGTAGTGACACAAAAGCGTCAACGTTTGTTTCCACAATTAATTTGTTTTTCAAATCTATATTTTGTAGAACTTTTTGAAACTGAAAATTAATTTTTTCAAATAAGTTAATCATTTTGGGATTGATCTCTTTAATCGTTTCTTTATCGTAAAAATAAGATGGATAAGGAGACGTCTCGTACAAATTCGCGGTAATGATAATACCCTCTTCGATAGCTGCCTCGTATCCACAGGTACAAGTTAAACGCCCCGTGTGAATGTAAACTTTTTTAATCGTTACATCTTCCATTTCAAGTGGAATGCGGCACTTCGGACAATAGAGCAAATTTACAAAGTCAAGCGGAATTCCTGTAATATTCTCTTCTTTGGATGAAGGTGAGCTAGTTTGAGCTGCTTTTTCAATCAATTGGATAGCTTTTGATATGTCTTCTTTTTTCTTGGTTAGCTCGTCCTTTTTATCAATGAGCAAGTTGTTGTAGTAGTCGATATCCTCATGGTCTGAGAAGTTTGTGACACGCCGATATGATAAAATTCGTTGGATTTCTATCAATGAAAAATGAAATTTTTTCAGCTCAGTAATAAAAGCCATGTCGTCGAAACACAATTGGTTCATTTGATACTGGGTGTTTTTTTTGTCTGGTATTAATAATCCTAGTTCAATGTAATAACGAACGGTATCAGTCGTAACATGAAAAAGCTTCGCAAATGTACCAATTTTCATAGATGTCCCCCCAATGAAAAAAGTGGAGTTACTCCATTTTTTTCGCAAAATGACTTCAAAAAACTCTCAAATGGCTATTGACTTGGAGGAAACTCCAAGTCATATTATTAATTCAATAAGTGTGAATATTGTGAATATTTTTGACTGTATTGTAACATACATGTCACGAAAGGAGAAGGATTAGCTATGGATAAGATGGATCATATGGATACTCTCTCACTATGGACAGCGACTGCAAACAGCTATGACAAAGGAAAACCTCTTGAAGGAAATGAAGAGGCGGATGTTGTCATTATTGGCGCAGGTTTCACAGGTCTTTCTTCTGCATATCATTTGCAAAAGTTAGGGAAGAGTGTCATTGTCCTTGAGCAGGAAACAATCGGATATGGCGCAAGCGGTCGCAACGGCGGGATGGTATTGCCGGGCTATAAGTCAACGATGCAGGAGCTTGCCAAGAAGTATGGTGCCGAAGAGGCGAGGCAGCTTAACGATCTTTCTCTGCTTAGTGTTGAATTAGTGAAAAACATTATCGACGAGCATCAAATCAACTGTAACTTCAGAAAGACAGGTCACATTGTGGCGGCTTACAAAGCCAAGCATTTTGAAGGATTGAAACATGAAAGTGAATACTTAAACAAAAATTTTGGATACGAATCAAGCGTACTTAATCGAAGTCAGTTGCATCAAGAGATTGATTCTCCGCATTATTATGGCTGTTTAGTCGACAACTCGAGTTACTCATTCCAACCACTGAACTATGCAATTGGTTTGGGAGAAGCAGCTAAATCGATCGGCGCAAAAATCTTTGAGCATTCGAAAGCACTATCTATTGAGTACGGCCGAAATAGTGTAAAAGTTGTAACAGAAAAAGGTGCTGTTACTGCGAAAGACATTATTGTGGCTACAGATGGTTACTCTGGAAAAATCATGGCTGAACTGAATAAAGGCGTACTGCCAATTTCGGCACGTATTATTGCTACTGAACAGCTTCCAGAATCACTGGTGAATGCCGTCATTCCTAAAGATCGCATGGTTTTTGATACAAGCAGTTTCCTTTACTATTTCAGGCGCACACCAGATAATCGGATCATATTTGGCGGTGGCGATATTCGTCCAAACTTAGGTGATGCTGTTTATCAAAATGTTTACGATGCTATGGTTAAAATAATGCCAAAACTAGAAGGAAGCAAGATTGATTACATGTGGGGTGGATTTATCGGGGTTACAATTGATACGTTCCCGGTTATCGGTAGATCCAAAGAAGGCGCATATTTCGCAACGGGTTATACGGGCCATGGCGCGTCTCTCTCGACATTGTTTGGTAAGTTATTGGCACAATGGATCGTTACGGGGAGTGCAGGTGGATACCGATTTGAAAAGGAACGCCTCAAATCATTTCCATTCTATAATCAGAAAACGATGCTGGTCAATATAGCACATATTGGTTTCAAACTGGTAGATATTATCGCGTAAAGGAGAGGTGTTTATGGAAATTAACATGTTCATTGACGGGAAATGGGTAGAAGCATTATCAGGTGCTAGAAGAAACATTATCAATCCTGCAACCGGAGAGGTTATCGCAACGTCTGCTCATGGATCAGCAGATGATGCGAAGATAGCAATTAAGGCGGCTCGTAACGCATTTGACAGCGGAATCTGGTCGGATTTATCGGCTGATGAAAGAGCTGACTATCTATATAAGATTGCAGACCGTCTTGAAGAGAAGACAGCTGAAATTGCCCGTTTGGAAACTGCAAATAACGGTAAGGTAATCCGTGCAACAACCCATGTGGATATTCCGGTGTCGATTCAATGCTTCCGCTATTATGCTGACTTGATCAAAGGTATGAAAAAGGAATCTTACACTCGCGAGGATGCTTCGGAAACAATTATTATTCATGAACCGATTGGTGTTTGTGGACTTATTGTACCTTGGAACTTTCCGCTTATGTTAGCTGTTTGGCAAATTGCTCCTGCACTTGCCGCGGGGAATACAATTGTAATTAAGCCTGCTGACGTCACTCCTGTAAGCGTATTCAAATTGTTTGGAATTATCGAAGAGGTTGGACTTCCGGACGGAGTGGCAAACTTGGTATTGGGACCTGGTTCAAAGGTTGGGAATGAGCTTGCAGAGAGCCATGATGTTGACAAAGTTGCCTTTACCGGTGGAACAAAAACAGGTCAAAGTATTATGCGCGCAGCTGCGGGAAATATGAAAAAAATCACACTTGAACTAGGTGGTAAATCTCCACTTATTGTGTTCGACGATGTGGATTTTGAAACCGCAGTCGATAATGCGATGTTTGGTATTTTCCACAATGCTGGGCAAGTTTGTTCAGCTGCATCCCGTTTGTTTGTACAAGAGACCATTTACGATAAGTTTGTTGAAAGATTGGCCGAGCGTGCGAGCAAAATTGTAGTTGGCAACGGAGAAAGCGAGAACATCGAAATGGGAGCCCTCACAAACGAGTCTCATATGAATGAAGTTTTACATTATATAAAGAGTGGAATCGAAGAAGGGGCAAAGTTAGTTTGTGGTGGTAAGCGCTTAACAGAAAATGGGCTTGATCGAGGATTTTTCATTGCACCAACAATCTTTGCTGATGTAAATGCGAATATGTGTATTGTTAAGGAAGAGATCTTTGGTCCAGTCCTTGTTGTACAGAAATTTAAAGATGAGGAAGATGCCATCCGAAAAGCGAATGATTCCATTTATGGATTAGCCGGTGCTGTATTTACTGAAGATATGGACCGAGCAAAACGTGTTATTAGTAAACTGCGTGCGGGAATTACTTGGATTAATAGTTATCATCTCGCTTATGTTGAAGGCCCTTGGGGCGGATATAAGCAAAGTGGAATCGGCAGAGCGTTAGGTACTGTTGGGCTAGAGCATTTTATGGAAACGAAGCAAATCAATATCCACCAGCATGCCAATCCTGTAGGTTGGTATGCGAATTAATTGAGCAAAACGTGCTATATAAATTATTTATAAGGGGATATGCTCATGAAAATAGTGGACAACGGTCCGTCATCAAAAATAGAGCAACCAGAAGTAATGAATAAGCCGGTGGATGATTCAGTGCTAGGAACCAAAAGTATTCCGTTACTATATTTACGGTTTGCTTTGGCGGGAATTATGGCTAACGTAATTCTAGGAGTTGTATCGGTTGTTGATGGCTATTTCGTCAGTGGCTTTCAGGAGCTGGAAGTCGAAGGGATCGGAATTGGATTTACGGTCATGGTTATTACCCGTATGATTGGTGTTCTTTTAGGTGTGGGAGCAGGAGCGGTCATTTCACTTCGGCTTGGAAAAGGCAAGATAGAGGAAGCTAGAGGTATTATGGGACAAACTTTATGGTTTACTCTTTTCCTTTCCACTTTGTTAGCCATACTTGGATTGATCTTTGAAAATGATATTATGATTTTATTCGGAGCAAGTGATGAAGCGCTTCCATATGCGGTGCAATATAGCCGACTGCTATGGATTTCGTTGCCATTAACGATATTGGCCGTTGTATTAAGTATTTTAGCTAATATCGATGAAAAACCTATATTATCAATGAACAGTTGGTTAGTCGCAGCGGTGGTTGCTGGGACTATGGAATGGATTATGGTAGTGAAGTATGACATGGGGATGATGGGTTCTTCATGGGCTAATACGATTTCGCAATCGATTCCTGCTCTCCTAATCTTTTATTTCTGGTTTGGTAAAACAAAACTTAAGCCGAAAATGAAAGATATGATGATTAATCTCAAGAAGATTGGTGAAGTGGTTTGGACGGGCTTTGCATCTTTCTCGAGTCAGTTCATGATGTTTATTGCAATTATTTTCACCAACAACTTACTGCAAAGCTACGGTGGTGGTTTGCACGTTGCAGCTTTCACAATTCAAAACGGTTACATTACAAATCTCCTCGCCTTAGCAGCGCTCGGTGGGATGACAGGACTTCAACCGATTATTAGTTATAATTACGGTGCGGGCAACCTTGATCGTGTGAAACAAGCAATTAAGATGGGACTCATTTTTACGGTTTCCTTCTTTGTAATCGTGACAGCAATACTAATCATTTTTGCAGATCCAATTGTGGCATTTTTTTCCGGTGGTAATCCTGAATTACAGAAACTGGGTATTTGGACGACAGTTATATTCAATTGTTTGTTTACGCTTAGTGCAGTTAGTTTGCTTATCTCTGGTTATTTTGAATCACAAGAGAGAAATTGGTCCGCAACGTTTATTAGTGTAAGCAAAATATTGTTGTTCATGTTACCGTTTCTATTTATTTTCCCGAAATACTGGGGTGTAGAAGGTGTATGGTACGCTGCTCCTGCTGCAGAAATTCCAGGTGTTCTCATTGCCATATACTTTATGAAAAAAGAGTTTAAACGTTTAAAAAATACAAATGTTAAGGCAGTAGATTTATAGACTTATTCCTTCAAAATTACCAATACGAAAGAGAGAGGATCATCATGTTTTTTGCGAAAAAACTTACAGCAGAAGAAGCAGAGCAACTAGGTGCTTACACATGGGAACCGTGGGTAGGCGAACCGAATAAAGGAACGTGGCATGTAGAAGAACAGGAAGTTTTCTATGTGACAGACGGTGAAGTGTTTATTACTGTTGATGGAAAAAAGTATCATATTACAAAGGACTGGGTCGTTTCCTTAGCTAAGGATCTTGTTTGTGAATGGGATTGCCCAGTATTTCTGAAAAAGAATTATAAGATGAACCATGAGATTAATCTAAAATAATGTGAACTGGGGAGTGGACAAATGCTAAGCAGATGACTGCTCCTGCGTATTCAATAGATAAGAAATTAAAATTAGTAATCTTGAAGAAATGTATGCAAATAAGCTTACATAACGTCAAATGAATACGCTTTCTTTTGTGAGTGTAATAAATACATAGGACGGTTATCTTAAAATAGGAGGCTTCACCATGGTAGTAATGAAAAATGTACAAACGCTGAAAAATTATATTGGTGGACAATGGATAGAATCCACAAGTAAACAGGTTGAAGATGTACCAAATCCAGCAACAGGAGAGATTATTGCCCGTGTGCCGCTTTCGACTAAAGAAGATTTAGATAGAGCTGTAGCAACTGCTAAAGAAGCATTCAAAACATGGAGAAAGATCGCTGTTCCTCGGCGTGCTCGGATTCTATTTCGCTATCAACAGCTATTGATTGAAAACTGGGAAGAGTTAGCTAAACTCGTAACCTTGGAAAACGGAAAAAGTTATCAAGAAGCATACGGTGAAGTACAGCGGGGGATTGAATGTGTCGAATTTGCCGCAGGCGCACCCACTTTAATGATGGGAGAACAACTTCCCGATATTGCTACCGGTGTTGAATCAGGGATGTATCGTTACCCGATCGGAGTAATCGCAGGAATAACGCCATTTAACTTTCCGATGATGGTGCCATGCTGGATGTTTCCACTCGCGATTGCATGCGGAAATACGTTTGTATTAAAACCATCTGAAAGAACACCGCTATTGGCTAATCGCATAGCTGAACTGTTTAAAGAAGCAGGTCTTCCAGATGGAGTACTAAATATTGTGCATGGTGCACATGACGTCGTTAACGGCATTCTTGACAATGAGGATGTGAAGGCTGTATCTTTCGTTGGTTCCCAACCTGTGGCTGAGTATATATATAAAACAGCAGCAGCTAACGGCAAACGTGTACAAGCTCTTGCAGGGGCAAAAAATCATTCGATCGTATTAAAAGATGCGGACCTTAGTTCTACAGTGAAAGAAATTATAAATGCTGCTTTCGGTTCAGCTGGTGAACGATGCATGGCTGCGGCTGTTATTGTCGTGGAAGAAGACGTTGCAGATGAGCTCGTTAATAGACTGCTTCAAGAGGCTAATGCAATTACGATTGGTAATGGCCTGGAAGAAGGTGTTTTCCTTGGTCCTGTTATTCGTGAAGGACATAAAGAGCGGACACTCGGATACATTCAATCCGGTGTAGAGCAGGGAGCGACACTTATTCGTGACGGACGTGAAGACGATGCAGCAAACAGCCAAGGTTATTTTGTTGGCCCAACGATTTTTGACAATGTGACACAGGAAATGAAAATTTGGCAAGATGAAATCTTCGCACCGGTTCTTTCTATTGTACGCGTAAAAGACTTAATGGAAGCGATTCGTGTTGCTAATGCATCACCATTCGCAAATGGTGCATGCCTGTACACAAATAGCGCTAAAGCTATTCGTGAATTCCGTGAAGAAATTGATGCAGGTATGCTTGGGGTTAATCTTGGAGTTCCCGCTCCAATGGCATTCTTCCCATTCTCAGGTTATAAGAAATCCTTCTATGGTGATCTTCATGCAAATGGAAAAGATGGCGTAGAATTCTATACTCGCAAGAAAATGCTTACGGCTCGTTATTGAAAGAATGATATGAAATCATAAAAAGATAGAATGGAGTTGGTGATTGTGCAAGCGACAGAGCAAACACAAAGTTTGAAAAAAACAGATGAAAAGTACCTTTGGCACGCAATGAGAGGAGCAGCCCCTAGTCCAACGAATTTAATTATTACAAAAGCAGAAGGGGCATGGGTGACGGATATTGATGGAAACCGTTATTTAGACGGTATGTCCGGTCTTTGGTGCGTGAATGTTGGGTATGGCCGAAAAGAGCTTGCAAGAGCGGCTTTTGAACAGCTTGAAGAAATGCCGTATTTCCCTCTGACACAAAGTCATGTTCCCGCTATTAAATTAGCAGAAAAATTGAATGAATGGCTTGGTGACGAATACGTCATTTTCTTTTCTAACAGTGGATCGGAAGCAAATGAAACAGCGTTTAAAATTGCTCGTCAATATCATCAACAAAAAGGTGATCATGGACGCTATAAGTTTATTTCACGCTATCGTGCTTACCACGGTAACACAATGGGGGCTCTTGCAGCAACAGGTCAAGCACAGCGAAAGTATAAATATGAACCACTCGGGCAAGGATTCTTGCATGTAGCACCGCCGGATACGTATCGAAATCCAGATGATGTTCATACACTGGCAAGTGCTGATGAAATCGATCGTGTCATGACATGGGAGTTAAGCCAAACAGTAGCCGGCGTGATTATGGAGCCAATTATTACCGGGGGCGGAATTTTAATGCCTCCTGATGGATATATGGAAAAAGTAAAAGAAATTTGCGAGAAGCACGGTGCGTTGCTCATTTGTGATGAAGTTATATGTGGATTTGGCCGGACGGGGAAGCCGTTTGGATTTATGAATTATGGCGTCAAACCAGATATCATTACAATGGCAAAAGGTATTACAAGTGCGTATCTTCCTTTGTCAGCAACAGCGGTTAGACGAGAGGTTTATGAGGCATTCGTAGGCAGTGATGATTATGATCGCTTTCGCCATGTAAATACGTTCGGAGGAAATCCTGCTGCTTGCGCTTTAGCTTTGAAGAATTTAGAAATTATGGAGAATGAGAAACTCATTGAACGTTCCAAAGAATTGGGTGAACGACTGTTATATGAACTAGAGGATGTAAAAGAGCATCCAAACGTAGGAGATGTTCGTGGAAAAGGCCTTCTTTTAGGGATTGAATTAGTGGAAGATAAGCAAACAAAAGAACCAGCTTCCATTGAAAAGATGAACAAAGTCATCAATGCTTGTAAAGAAAAAGGTCTAATTATTGGTAAAAATGGTGACACTGTTGCAGGTTACAATAATATTTTGCAGCTTGCGCCTCCATTAAGCATCACAGAGGAAGACTTTACTTTTATCGTCAAAACAATGAAAGAATGTTTATCCCGCATTAACGGGCAGTAAGACTCCCACCTCAAAATGCGGCTGGAGCAAAGAAGTTAGGTGGGAGATCAACTGCCCGTAAAAACCCGATTGGTGAGGGCTAATAATCAGTGGGGGATGAAACCCCCCCCACTGATTAAAGTTTCACTTTAGCTCAACTTTAATTAATTATTGAGAAATCTTGTTGAAAAGCGGAAGAGCCTATTGAGAGATATAACTTTAAATACTGAATGAATTACTCGAAAAGAATAATTCCGAAAGGGTTGAGTTTATGAAAGCTGATGTTGTATTGATAAATGGAGAAGTTATTACAGTAGACAAAAAGAATACAGTGGTCGAAGCTGTAGCAATAAAAGATAATCGCATCGTAGTTGTTGGCTCAAATCAGGAGGTTAAGAGTTTTATAGGAGAAAAAACGGATGTAATTGACCTGCAAGGAAAAACGCTTCTTCCTGGATTCATTGATTCCCATCTTCACATCATTTCTCATGGACTAAATCAGTTGGCTGTCAGTTGTAAAGCTGAACATATTGATTCTATCGAGGCTTTGTTAGATGGTCTGAAAAAGAAGGCATTAGAAACGCCAAAAGGTGAATGGATACGTGCTTGGGGCTTTAATGAAACCGCTGTGAAGGAAAAGCGTTATCCAACAATTACTGAGCTGGATGAAATTTCAGTTGAACACCCTATTATTGTAACCCGTACTTGCCACCACATAAGCGTGGTGAACAGCAAAGCATTAGAAATTGCGCAAATTAACGAGAACACACCGAACACGAGTGGGGGGGTTATTGAAAAGAATCAGGCAGGTAGGCTTACAGGAAAGTTAATTGAAGCAGCAAATATGAGGATGAGCGAGGTTGCAAGTTATACAGAAAGTGAAATGATGAAGGCTGTGAAAATTGCATCAGATCATTTCGTTGCAGCGGGCATAACAAGTATACATGACGCAGGTGGAGATGGAGCTGAGAGTTATCGTTTACTACAACAAGCTGTGAAGAGTAGGGATATTCGTGTCCGAATATATGCAATGATATGCCAAATAAATAACTCCCATGAATTTGTTAATAAAATGGTCGAAGCTGGTGTGGTAACTGGTACCGGAGATGAGAGATTCAAAGTCGGACCAGCTAAATTGTTTACAGATGGAAGTAGCACCGGGCCTACAATTGCAACCCGTAAGTCGTACTCGAGTGACCCTACCAATTATGGCATTCTTTATTATAGTGAGGAAGAAATTTACCGGGTTTTAGGTGAAGCGCATAAAAAAGGTTATCAAATCACTGTACATGCACAAGGCGATAAAGCTATTGAAATGTATTTAAATTGTGTAGAAAGGGCGCTAGAGGAATCACCAAGAAAAAATCACCGTCATCGAATCGAGCACGCGGGAATTTCTTCACCAGATTTACAAGAGAGAATGAAAAAACTTGAGATGATTCCTATTCCAAATCCTCCATTTCCATATGAATTCGGAGAGATATATGTAGAGCACTATGGTGATCGTGTGAATCACATGTACGCTGCTCGTGATTTTATTGATCGTGGCATCATTGCAGCAGGTGGATCGGATGCACCAGTTACTGACTATAATCCTTTATTAGGAATTCATGTTGCTGTCAATAGAAAAACCAAGTCTGGAATAGAGGTTGGTGCTAATCAATCTATAAGCGTAATGGAAGCTATTAAACTATACACATGGAATGGTGCTTATGCGAGTTTTGAAGAAGAGATAAAAGGAAGCATAGAGGCCGGAAAGTTGGCGGATTTAGTTATATTAAATGACAGCATTTTAAGTGTCAATCCAAACCAAATTAAAGATTTAAAAGTAGAAACAACAATTATTGATGGTGAAATTATCTATCAAAAAGAACAATCAGTGAAAATTTAGCAATAAAAAAACGCCCCTTCAATTGTGAGACTGATTTTAACAATTGAAGGGGCGTTTCAGTTGTTTAGTTGCGCTTTTTAAATCGTATTAATTTTCCGAGAGAATTGAAAGGACATTCGTGTACTAACAAATATTCAGATCATGAACACTAGAAAACAAATACAACCTATCATATAATTGAAAGACTATATTGTAAAATCAATGTTAATATTACCCTCCTATAAGTATTAACATGCGTAATTGAGGTGTTTTCTTTGTTGTTTTATGATCGAATTTCTATAATGGCCCCTCCTGTTCCGTAGCTAAGGAAAGTCTATTCATTTCTGAGATTTTCAAAGTTATAGGAGGGTATGAAAAATGAAAAAAGTCTCAGTACCATCACTGTGGTTAATGATTATTCTTGTGGCATTTCCGCAAATTAGTGAAACAATTTACACACCGTCTTTACCAGACATTTCAAAGGCGCTACATGTAAGTAATAATGAGGTGCAGTTAACGCTTAGTGTTTATTTTGCTGGATTTGCTTTAGGTGTATTTTTTATTGGATGGTTATCAGATATAATTGGTCGTCGCCGGGCGATGCTACTTGGAATTGTAGTATATGGCGCTGGAAGTTTCTTATGCTATATTGCAAGTTCCATTGAATTTTTATTGTTAAGTCGTTTTATTCAAGCGTTTGGAGCAAGTGCTGGCTCAGTTGTGACACAAACGATTCTTCGTGAAAGTGTAGAAGGGCATAAACGTCATGTTATGTTCGCTCAAATTTCGGCAGTCATTGCTTTTACACCAGCGATAGGTCCGCTAATTGGGGGCTTTCTGGATCAAATGTTTGGATTTAAAATAGTATTTTTAAGTTTAGTTGTTATGAGTGTGGGGATTTTTCTGTATACTTTTGTTTCTCTTCCGGAAACAAAAATGGACTCAGTAGCGAATAAAATAAATGTCTTTTCAGTGTTAAAAAGATTAATTACAAATCCGAAAGTAGTAACATACGGTCTATTAATTGGAGGAGCGAATGGTGTTTTATTTAGCTACTACGCAGAAGCGCCGTTTATCTTTATTGAATACTTTCAGTTATCACCTAGTATGTACGGATTTCTAGGAATTGTAGTTGCGTCTGCTTCTATTATTGGAGCGAAAGTTTCAAAACGGTTACTGCCTATTTATAAACCGGAGAAAATCATATATATAGGTTGTATTGTAATGACAGGGGGAGCAGTCATTTTATCTGTTATTACTTATGTTGGATCAAATCCCAACATAATATATATGATTGGATTTTTAGTAGCGATGTTTATATTGCTATTAGGAATTGGGATAGCGTTACCTAACTGTCTCAGTCTAGCATTAGTAGATTTTCAAAATGTCATTGGTACAGCAGGCGCATTATTTAGCTTAGGGTACTATATAATAGTCACGCTGACAATTTGGGGAATGAGCCAGCTGCATACAGGTTCCTTAGTAGTCATGCCCCTATATTTTTTAGTTATTGTAGTAATTATGGTGGTTTTCACTCGAGTATTTATTTTGAATGATAGAGCTGAAAATTCTGTTTAAATATATAAAAAAGAGAGTCTCATTGAAAAATGAGACTCTCTTTTTTATAAAAATTATCATTCGTGCTGATAATTTTCAGTACTACAGTTTTACAAATTTTATTTATTAAACAAGAGATTTTTTAGCAACTGTTTTTTATCATCTACAATAAATTGTGAATATAGTTGCCATGTGGGGGGATATAAGATTTTATCTAAAACCTGGTATTGGCCTGTGTTTGTTCTATGTTTGGTTTATGTTTGGTTTATGTTTGGTTTATGTTTGGTTTATGTTTGGTTTATGTTTGGTTTATGCTTGGTTTATATTTGGTTTATGTTTCGTTTTCGTTTGGTTTATGTTTGGTTTCATTAATTACAAAATCAGTTACAAAAGTTACAAAATCTATTTTTGTTATCAAAATAGTCTTATATTACGGAGGAGAGCATGAAAAATGCCTTTAGGAGGGGGCAAAAGATTTTGGTAAATAAAAATTGTGAATCATTAAAAATGCGGTATCAAACTTGGACATACTCATGTTATGAATCTATAAATGAAGAGGAATAGTATGAGTAAATCAATGGCATTTAAATGAAAACATTATTAATCAGAGATTTATGCTCATTTTAAGATGGCAGATATGATACAACATAAGATTTCGAGATTTGATAGGGATGATGAAATAGTGTAATGATTCTGATTACAACGTTATCAGTAATTGCTTAGTTTGTAAATATTAAAATTAGTAAAGAGAATATTGCATTAGAAAAATGAAGGCTTATAGCAATCAATTTTCAAGTTTTTAAGTTTATAACAGTTGAAAGAGCAGAAATGCCATCAACCTATTAAGTCATAGTCATATTAGAAGCCATCTAATAATAATTGATGGGAGAATGACATGATAAAAAGAATAACTTCGGTTTTTTTAATTTTAATGCTTTTTATGTTGACTATAGGTCAGAGTTTGGCGCCTATAATTGCGAGTGCAAAAGAGTTAAATACAATAGGACTTGTGGATAGTTTTAAGTTGGATAAATCAGATCTTCAGAGCGGAGAACTGACTAAAATAACTGTAAACTTCAGTGAAAAAAACGGAATTAAGCTGCAACCTGGAGACACACTAACATTAGCACTACCCCCAGAATTAAACGGCTTGAATACAACGTTTGATTTAGGTGATTATGGTACTTGTAAAGTAACTTCAGGTACGGTGGTATGTACATTTAATGATAAAGCAGATATACATCAAAATATTAGAGGGTATTTAAACTTTAGAGTACAAGCTACTAATGCAGGAACGGGTGAAAAGAAAGAGTTTGAAACAAATTTAGGTACAAATTTAGACAAGCAAACTGTAACGATTACCGGCCCAAGTGGTGGCGGTGGTACAGATCCTGGAAAGCAGCCGTTTTTTTATAAAACTGGTGATATGCTCTCAGGTAAGGACAATGAAGTACGTTGGTTCTTGAACATAAACTTAAATAAAGAAGAGTTAAGCCGTGATATTGTTGTGTCTGATAGTTTGCAAGAAGGTCAAATACTTAATAAAGATAGTTTCAGGATAAGTGTTGATAATTATCTAGGCCGACAAAGTTTATCACTACAAGACTTTGAATCTAAAGGTTATGGAAAGATTACATTTACTAGCGATACTGCATTTAAAGTTTTGCTTTATAGGGATAAAGCACGTCTTGCCGCTTTTTCGATTTCTTATACATCTACTATAACGGAAGCTGGAAAGAAGCAAGAATTCTTTAAGAATGATTATACGATTGGTTACCAAGTTATGTATAAAGATCCAGTTTCTGAATCAGGTAGTTATCAAGTCGAAAACATGGCAGCTGGCGGTGGTGCTGAAGGTGAGTTACCTTCAAAAGGGACGCTAAGAATTGTTAAGCATCTTGCAGGAAATGAAGAAAAAGTAATCCCGAATGTTTCGTTTAAGTTGTATAAAGAGTCAGGTGAGCAAGTTGGAAATGAACATAAAACAAATGAAAAAGGGATAATTGAAATCCTTAATTTACAGCCAGGTAAATATTATGTGCAAGAAGTTTCAGCGCCAGACTATGTTGATTTCGATCCTCAAGAAAAAATAAGTTTTGAAGTTAAATCCGGTTCTGTAAATGGAGTTAAGTTACCAATTCCAAATAAGGTGAAAACTACATTCATTGCAGGAACGAAAACTTGGAATGACAACAACGCATCAGATCGACCAACAACAATCAAAGTAGACTTACTACAAAATGATCAGGTCATCAAAACAGAAGAAGTAAGTGAAGCAACAGGGTGGAAATATACCTTTAAAGATTTAGCGGCATATGATGCGAATGGAGTAGCGTATAAGTATGAAGTGAAAGAACAACCGGTAGATGGATATAAATCTGAAGTAAAAGGTTATGACATCACGAATACAAAAGTAGCGCAAACAAAAGTAGAAGGAACAAAGATGTGGAAAGATGGCGATGCGACGGATCGTCCGTCAATGATCAAAGTAGACTTATTACAAGATGGTCAGATCATCACAACGCAAGAAGTAAGTGAAGCAACAGGTTGGAAATATACATTCAAAGATTTAGCGGCATATGATGCGAATGGAGTAGCGTATAAGTATGAAGTGAAAGAACAACCGGTAGATGGATATAAATCTGAAGTAAAAGGTTATGACATCACGAATACAAAAGTAGCGCAAACAAAAGTAGAAGGAACAAAGATGTGGAAAGATGGCGATGCGACGGATCGTCCGTCAATGATCAAAGTAGACTTATTACAAGATGGTCAGATCATCACAACGCAAGAAGTAAGTGAAGCAACAGGTTGGAAATATACATTCAAAGATTTAGCGGCATATGATGCGAATGGAGTAGCGTATAAGTATGAAGTGAAAGAACAACCGGTAGATGGATATAAATCTGAAGTAAAAGGTTATGACATCACGAATACAAAAGTAGCGCAAACAAAAGTAGAAGGAACAAAGATGTGGAAAGATGGCGATGCGACGGATCGTCCGTCAATGATCAAAGTAGACTTATTACAAGATGGTCAGATCATCACAACGCAAGAAGTAAGTGAAGCAACAGGTTGGAAATATACATTCAAAGATTTAGCGGCATATGATGCGAATGGAGTAGCGTATAAGTATGAAGTGAAAGAACAACCGGTAGATGGATATAAATCTGAAGTAAAAGGTTATGACATCACGAATACGAAAGATGCGAAAACAACAGTAGCAGGAACGAAAACTTGGAATGACAACAATGCATCAGATCGACCAACAACAATCAAAGTAGATTTATTACAAAATGATAACGTAATTCAAACACAAGATGTAACAGCGGAAACAAATTGGAATTATACATTTGCAGACTTGGCACGATATGATGCGAATGGTGTTCCTTATACTTACACAGTAAAAGAGCATCCAGTAGCGGGCTATAAATCGGAAGTAAATGGCTACAACATTACAAATACAAAAGTAGCAAAATTGACAGTAGAAGGAATGAAGACATGGAAAGACGGAAATGCAACAGACCGTCCAGCAATGATCAAAGTAAACTTACTACAAAACGGTAAGGTATTCAAAACACAAGACGTACTAGCAGTAATGGGTTGGAAATATATATTTGCAGATTTGGAAGCATACGATGCGAATGGAGTAGCTTATCAATATGAAGTGAAAGAACAATCGATTGCGGGATATAAATCTAGCGTAAGCGGTTATGACATCACGAATACAAAAGTAGGCGAAACGAAAGTAGAAGGAACGAAGACGTGGAAAGATAACAACGCAACAAATCGACCAAGCGTAGTAAAAGTAGATTTACTACAAAATGGTAAAGTAGTAGACACAAAAGAAGTAACAGCGGGAACAAACTGGAAGTATGCATTTGAAAAACTCCAAGCATACGATACAAACGGAGTAGCTTACATTTATACGGTGAAAGAACAGCTAGTAGACGGATACAAATCCGAAGTAAAAGGTTATGACATCACGAATACAAAAGTAGGCGAAACGAAAGTAGAAGGAACGAAGACGTGGAAAGATAACAACGCAACAAATCGACCAAGCGTAGTAAAAGTAGATTTACTACAAAATGGTAAAGTAGTAGACACAAAAGAAGTAACAGCGGGAACAAACTGGAAGTATGCATTTGAAAAACTCCAAGCATACGATACAAACGGAGTAGCTTACATTTATACGGTGAAAGAACAGCTAGTAGACGGATACAAATCCGAAGTAAAAGGTTATGACATCACGAATACAAAAGTAGGCGAAACGAAAGTAGAAGGAACGAAAACTTGGAAAGATAACAACGCAACAAATCGACCAAGCGTAGTAAAAGTAGAATTACTACAAAATGGTAAAGTAGTAGACACAAAAGAAGTAACAGCAGAAACAAACTGGAAGTATACATTTGAAAAACTGCAAGCATACGATACAAACGGAGTAGCTTACATCTATACAGTGAAAGAACAACCAGTAGACGGATACAAATCCGAAGTAAAAGGTTATGACATCACAAATACAAAAGTAGGTCAAACAAAAGTAGAAGGAACAAAGACGTGGAAAGATGATAACGCACCAAATCGTCCGTCAATGATTAAAGTAGACTTACTACAAAATGGCCAAGTGATTGCGACACAAGAAGTAAGTGAAGCGAGCGACTGGAAGTATGCATTTAAAGACTTAGCGGCATACGATGCGGAAGGAAAAGCGTACAAGTATGAAGTGAAAGAACAAGCAGTAGACGGATACAAATCCGAAGTAAAAGGTTATGACATCACAAATACAAAAGTAGGTCAAACAAAAGTAGAAGGAACAAAAACGTGGGAAGATGATAACGCAACAGATCGTCCGAAAACAATCAAAGTAGACTTACTACAAAACGGTCAGGTCATCACAAAGCAAGAAGTAAGTGAAGCAACAGGTTGGAAATATGAATTCAAAGATTTAGCGGCATACGATGTAGAAGGTAAGGCATACAAGTATGAAGTGAAAGAACAACCGGTAGATGGATATAAATCCGAAGTAAAAGGTTATGACATTACAAATACAAAAGTAGGCGAAACGAAAGTAGAAGGAACGAAGACGTGGAAAGATAACAAAGCAATGGATCGTCCGAAAACAATCAAAGTAGACTTACTACAAAATGGCCAAGTGATTGCGACACAAGAAGTAAGTGAAGCGAATAACTGGAAGTATGCGTTTAAAGACTTAGCCGCATATGATGCCGAAGGAAAAGCATACAAGTATGAAGTGAAAGAACAATTGGTAGACGGATACAAATCAGAAGTAAAAGGTTATGACATCACGAATACAAAAGTAGGTCAAACAAAAGTAGAAGGAACAAAAACGTGGAAAGATGATAACGCAACAGATCGTCCGAAAACAATCAAAGTAGACTTACTACAAAATGGCCAAGTGATTACGACACAAGAAGTAAGTGCAGCAAGCGATTGGAAGTATGCATTTAAAGACTTAGCGGCATACGATGCGGAAGGAAAAGCGTACAAGTATGAAGTGAACGAACAAGCAGTAGACGGATACAAATCCGAAGTAAAAGGTTATGACATTACAAATACAAAAGTAGGCGAAACGAAAGTAGAAGGAACGAAGACGTGGAAAGATAACAAAGCAACGGATCGTCCGAAAACAATCAAAGTAGACTTACTACAAAATGGCCAAGTGATTGCGACACAAGAAGTAAGTGCAGCAAGCGATTGGAAGTATGCATTTAAAGATTTAGCGGCATACGATGCCGAAGGAAAAGCATACAAGTATGAAGTGAAAGAACAGCCAGTAGACGGATACAAATTAGAAGTAAAAGGTTATGACATCACGAATACAAAAGTAGGTCAAACAGAAGTAGAAGGAACAAAGACGTGGAAAGATGATAACGCAACAGATCGTCCGAAAACAATCAAAGTAGATTTATTACAAAATGGTCAAGTGATTGCGACACAAGAAGTAAGTGAAGCAAATAACTGGAAGTATGCATTTAAAGATTTAGCGGCATACGATGTAGAAGGTAAGGCCTACAAGTATGAAGTGGAAGAACAACCAGTAGATGGATATAAATCCGAGGTGAAAGGTTACGACATTACGAATATAAAAATAAAAGATGGAACAGTTGTTGATCCTATAGAAAATGCACCTCCAAAGGTTGATACAGAAGTTCCACCAACAAAAGAAAATACAGCTTCAAAGATTAATACAGAGGTTGCGCCTACTAAAGAAAATAATAAGACGTCAGCATGGCTTCCTAAAACAGGCGGAACATCAATGGAGATGATTTCTATTATTGCAGGTATGGTGATGTTGATTTTAGGTGGAGTCCTATTCGCCCGTCAACGGATGAGATAATAAAAAACTTTAGCTGGTATAAGGAATTTATCAAGTTTGAAAATGCTCATACTATCAGCTAAGTAATATGTTGTTAGCGGTAAGCGACGTAGTAAAGGTAATAGGGAAATATAGATTATTTTTTGTTTGTACAATGATTATAAACTAGGTTTATCAGTATGATTTAGAATTAAATAGTTTATATAAAAGTAAGAAGATAATAGATTTACTTATAGCGTGCCGTTAATTCAGAAAGAAATACAATTGATTTTTATTTAGGTGAAACAAGAAAGCTTTGCGGCCCTTTTTATAGTTTAAACCTTTGTATTATTACTCTATACAAGTATGCGGTTGATCCTAGGGTATTTCAGAACGAATCCATCATTGTAATAGGGAATTGTTTATTGTTTCTAGTTGGAAAATTTATATTGGGAGTCTTAAAGATATAGTAAATATAAAGGAGATGGGTTAAATAATGAAATACACACTTAAAGATCTTATAAATATAAACGAGTTTAAGAATATAACAGAGCAATTTTATAATTTAACTAAAGTTCCATTCTGTCTCCTTGATAATAATCAAAATGTTATATTTTCCAAAGGTGACCCTTTTTTTCATAATCCAAAAATCCAATCGTCCCAAGAAATGCATATTCCGATCATTATTGAGCAGGAGCATATAGCAACCTTTGTTATAGGAACAAGTAGTAATAAAGAGGTTATTGCGGATTCTCATATAACACATTTTAAATGCATTGCAAATCTAATTGAAGAGATGGCAACACAACAATTACACCTTAAAAAAATTCATGAAAAAGATTCACAAATGAATGCGATAACAAATCATGAGGAAAATTGTTTAGGTAGTATATTACAAAATATGCCGATTATGATTAATGCTATTGATGAAAAAGGAAATATTATTATGTGGAATCGGGAATGTGAATTAGTAACTGGATATAATGCAGATGAAATAATTAACAATCCAAAAGCGATGAAATTGCTACATCCTCATAGACCTAATCGTCACGATTTTAGAGATTGGGAGATGGATATCACATGTAAAAATGGTGAGATAAAAACTATTATGTGGTCCAATATATTACATAGTATTCCAACTTTAGGATGGAGTTTCGGAGCAATTGGAATTGATATTACTAAGCGTAAGAGGATGGAAGAGAAACTTAAACAAACCTCGACTGAACTAGAATTAATTTTTAAAGCAATTCCTGATTTGTATTTTTTGTCAGAACTTGATGGGACCATTAAGGATTGTAAAGTTAATTCTGTATCCAAATTTTATGTTCCAATTGAAGAATTTATAGGGAAGAAATTCCAAGAGATATTACCGGTTCCTATCATAAAGCAATTTGAGAAGGCTATTAATCAAATAAAAACTTCATCCGCTCCTGTATTAATAGATTATTCTCTACAACTAGATGATGAAATTTATTATTTTGAAGCAAGACTTTTACCGCTTTTTGAGGATGAAATTATGATTATTGTACGTGATATTACAGAGCGTACAATAACGACGGAATTATTAAAGAAATCAGATACCCTTAATGCAGTAGGGCAATTGGCAGCTGGGGTCGCTCATAAAGTTCGTAACCCATTAACAGTAATTAAAGGCTTCATGCAATTATTGCAGCAGGAAGTAGGAAAGGATAAAGAATATTTAAGCCTAATACTTTCTGAAATCAGTAGTATTGAAAAAATTATTCAAGAATTTTTATCTATTGCAAAACCGAATGCTACAGTATTTGAACCGAAAAACCTTTGTACTATATTAGATAATGTAGTCGACTTAATAAGTACACAAGCAATTATGAAGAATATTCGTATTGCATTGAACATGGATGTTGAAAACTTATTGATTGAGTGTTGCGAAATTCAATTAAAACAAGTTTTCTATAGTATTTTACAAAATTCTATTGAGGCTATAAAAAATGGTCAAGAAATCATCATTAATGTGAAAAAACATAATAGTACCGAGGTTAAGATTTGTATTTTAGATAAAGGAGTAGGTATTCCTTCAGAAAGAATTAAAAGACTAGGTGAACCTTTTTATAGTACAAAAGAAAAAGGGACGGGTGTTGGGCTCATGATGAGTTATCGAATTATTGAAAGTCATGGTGGGAAAATAAGTATAAAAAGCCAAGTTGGGAAAGGAACTACTGTTACTCTGTTTTTCCCAATTTATAACGGTGACTCAGTTGGTGATGTTAGTCCAAATAGCATGTAATCATAACTAGCAAATAAATCTCTGAAAATGAAAAATCAGACGATTATCTTGTAGAAATATAGGTGGTCTGAAGTGATTTGATCAGGCAAAGAAAACTGGATTTAATAGAGATAATGTAACTTGAATTTGAAGTACAACTCCTAGTTTCAGTAGACGTTATATTTTATGCATAGAAGTAAGAGGCTCCTTTCAAAAGTCACTTAAAAGGTTAGATTCATAATGTAACGGGAGATGAAAAATTAATTTAGAGAAAAGAAGGTTGCTCTAAATACCATTTAGGTTAAGTCACATGTATATCTTTAAAGTGAAAAGTTTCTTTTTCTCAGCTATAGAAAAAGAAACTTTTTTACTTGAGTGATAATTTTTTATGATGGCTGTGAAAGAGTTTTGTTATATTTTTGAAAGAAAAATGTAATGTATATAAACTAATATGAACTTAAGAATATTGATTTTATATCATTCGCCATTGATGAAGGAACAGAGGAGATTTAATGTATGAAAACAAGAATTGCAATTATAGAAGATGAAGATAATATACGGGAGATATGTAAACGGTACTTAGAAAGGGAAGGGTATGAGGTATACACTGCTGTGAATGGAGCAGAAGGATGGAATATATTTCAACAATTTCAACCAGATCTAATTATTTTAGATTTGATGATGCCAGAAAAAGATGGTTGGGAACTATGTGAGGAAATTCGCCAACATTCCAATGTACCTATTATTATGTTAACCGCGAGAGGAGAAGAAAGGGAGCGGATTTTAGGATTAACAATGGGGGCAGATGATTATGTAACAAAACCCTTTTCGCCTCGTGAATTAGTATTAAGGGTACAAATTATACTAAGAAGAGGAAATCAAGTAACACCTCAAGGAATAGAGCCTGAATCAGGAATGATAGAGTTTCTAGATTTGAACATTGATCCAACGAAAAGACGTGTATTTGTTTGTCAATATGAAATAGAGCTAACGGTGAAAGAGTTTGAGGTGCTTTATCTCATGGCAAAACATCCTAAACAGGTGTTTTCACGGTCTCAACTTCTTGAACAAATTTGGGGATTTGAGTATGAAGGTTGCACAAATGCAGTAACTGTATTAATGAGTCGTTTACGTGAGAAATTGGAGAAACATACAACAAAGAATCGTTGGGTTCATACGGTTTGGGGCATCGGTTATTGTTTTGAACCAGATGGAGGAAACGATAAATGAAGTTACGATATCAACTGTTATTGATGAATCTATTAAGCACGGGTATCATGGTGATTTCTATATGGTACAGTGAAAGGCAAATGCTACTTAGACCAGAACAGACACGATTATTAATAGTAATAGTAATTGTAGCAATGATTATTTCTACGATTATTTACTGGTTAATGACACGTCCTATAATGAGGTCTATTCAAAATTTAATTGCCTTAACCAAACAATTTAGTGATAGACAATTTGGAACGATGTACATAATAGGAAAAGAACCGGAAGAATTTAAAGAATTAGCAGAAGCTTTTCAAGAAATGGCCAAAAAACTAGACGAAAGCTTTGCTAAGTTAGAAAAAGGAGAAAAAGCACGTACAGAGCTGATTGCGAATATTTCCCACGACTTACGAACTCCTATGGCTAGCATACAATTGATGGTAGAAGCGTTACAAGATGGATTAATAGAAGACCCTGATATGAAACAACAATATTTAAAGACAATCCTAAATGATATACAACGATTAAGTGGATTAATTAATGATTTATTTGACCTTTCTAAGTTAGAACTTGGACAAGAAGTTTTTCATCCAAGTTTAATACATGTAGATAGCATTCTATTAAAAGTAATAGATTCACATGATATCTTATTGCAAGATAAAGAGATTGATTTGCAATTGCATGTTTCTGAGACATTACCACGAATTTGGATTATGCCATGTAAAATAGCACGAGTTATCAATAATTTGTTGCATAACGCGATTCGGCACTCTCCTACATGTGGAACAATCGAATTAATTGTAGAGGAAAATAAACAGAAGCAGCAAGTTCAATTCACTTTGTGTGATGAAGGGGAAGGGATTTCTCCAGATGATCAATTGCGTATATTTGACCGTTTTTTTAGAACGGATCCATCAAGAAGTTCACAATCTGGAGGCTCTGGGCTTGGTTTAGCTATTGCAAAATCGCTAGTTGAACTGCATAAAGGACAAATTGGTGTTCGGGACCGCCAAGATGGGAAACAGGGATGTGAATTTTGGTTTACTCTTCCTGTTACATCAGAAAAAAATGAGTCGGTTGAAAGACTTTTGTAACATTTACGAAAGGAAATTGAAAGATATATATAATAAGATTACTGTATCTAAGGTGATTATATTTTAATCTGAAGTGAATAGTATAAGTATAATTTCATCTTTTGTAATCTTGTAGATATGATGAAAGAGAGGAAGAAATAAAATGGGTCAAATGAAAAAAATAACTCCGCAGCTTTAGCGTGTGCTTGTTCTAGTAAGTCCAGTTTTTTCTTTAAAAGTAGAAGTAAGTACAGTATCTTACTCTTCTAGTTCAATCACTTCTGTTGAAAAAGAAAACCTGTCATTAAATATTAAAAATGGACAGGTGCCAGAAGAAAGGTTCAATTTCAACAGGTGTAATTAAAACAGATGATTAAAAACTAGTTCGTTCAGATGTACTAGAAAAATAAAGAGGTATGGAAAAAGGAACATTATTTTCTAAACTGCCTTTATGGAATAAAAATAAAGGAATCACATACATAAAAAATATATTAAACAGAGGTAATTACACGATGATTTTAAAGTTATTATTTATACTTTTTGGCGTAGTCTTAGTATTATGGGGTATATATAGAATGAAAACAGATGAAGCATTTATAGGGAAAACACAAACAAGAAAAAATATTTTTAATTTCTTTATTTTAGGAGAAACAGCGGGGCTGGGACAATTCTTAAGCGGAATTGCATGTGTAATTATAGGGATTTTATCTTTTATAATTAAATAGTTTATAAATAAAAGGAACACAACTTTAAAAAAGTTGTGTTCCTTTTATTTTTGTCACCTATCAGATTTACAATTTATTAAATAGCAAAGTAAAACTGCCTTTTTGTTTGGTTAGGAAATAATTTATAAAATTTGTTTCTGCAATTTTCTCATCTTTCTATGTGTTAAGAAATTCTGCAACGGAACCCGTTATATCAATAAAGTAAAAAAAGATTTGTGAAAGACTTTTGTAACATTTGCGAAAGGGAAATGAAAGACTTGTGAGATATTATGAAATCAATCTTACTAGTAGATGTTCAAACATGTATAGGAAATATGGAGGAAAACTAAGATGAAAAAATTAAAGCCAATACTTGGTGCAGTAAGTAGTTTAACTATGGCATTGACGATAACATCCCCTGCTTTAGCTGAAACAAAGCCTGAACAAGGCGGAAAAGTGGAAACCTTTCAAGAAGATACCAATCTAAAGGAAGGACAAAATATTATCTATGGTGATTCTGGAAAAAAGGGAATCATGATTATGGAAGAACCTCAGGAAAATAATGATTGGGACGATGATGGTATTCCTAATGACGTGGAAGAAAAAGGATTTAAAATTGTATTTAATGAAAAGACAGGAAAAAATGAAGCTCAGTTATATGATCTAGTGAAAGACTTTGGAAAAAAGAGATTTATAACAAATCCGAAGAGTGCAAACTCAGATGGAGACCCTTTTACAGATAGCTATGAAGTGGAGCATTATGATAGTGATTCTGATACGGATTTTAACCCCATGATCGCGAATGTGCCAAATCTACAAATTGCTGTAAAACGTATCGATATTACTCCGGTTGCTAGTATTACAGATTCAAATGGTGAATCACGTACTAAGAGCTGGGAAAAAAGTCTATCTGTACAACATTCTTTTAATGTTGGTTTAGCGGTTGAAGGCGGCGCTGAGGGATCGGCAGTGGGTCCTGTACCTTCAGGAAAAGGATCGTTAAATGTAGGATATGGTTACTCTAATACAAAAACGGAAACAGAAAGCATCTCTAATAGTTTTGATTGGTCAACAGCAACAACTGTTGATTCAGCTAAAGCAGCAAATGTGCGCTTCCATCTAGAATATAAAAACACGGGTACAGCGTCTGCTGGGGATGTTTCACCTCACTTTAACATTCGCTTAGGTAATAAAATTATTAATACTGTTAAGGCGACACAAGATCGTTATAAAGCCAACTTGTTAACTACAGCAAAAGGCGGAAACAATAAAACTGAAATTCTAATGGATAGTATAGAAGGTCAAGCCGATGTAAAAATTTCTCTAACACTAGATGAATTAAAAGCGGTAGAACAAGGGGCACCCCTTTCTATTGAGGTCTTGCCTACCAGTACAATGAATGTATATACAATGAAAGATGGAAAGTTTGAAAATTTAGGTGATTGGTCGCATTTTGCATCAAATGTAAATGCTTCTACTACATTAGTAGAAACAAATTTGGGTTCTATACCAAAATTTAGAGTGTATACACCAAGAACGAACAAAACAAAACCTGCTAGCGTTGATTATAATCTTTCACTGGACGAATTTTTTGAAAATAGCGGGATAGGCAAGGGGGCTTGGGTAGCGAAGCATATTGTAAATGGTCAGCCAAAAGAAAATCTAGTTCGCTATGGTCCAAATCGTTCTCTTTTAGAACGAGGTGTGAGCCTTGGTTTCTTTGATTACCGTGCACTACAACCAACTCTATCATATAGCAGTTACGATTATAGCAAGAAAAAGATTTATGCTTCGGTTATACCAGGTATATTTAATTTAAATAAAGAAATCTTTGTTACGGTTCGTAATAAAAAAGGTGAGAGCCAAAAGGTAACATTAGTTCGAAATCAGAATTCAAATGTATATGAATCTAAAGAAAATGAACCTGTAGACATAGCAGTAAACCGTGCATCTCTTGGAGAATCTCACGCTAAATTTGAATTAATTGATGTAAAAGACAATAAAACTGAAGTTTTCACGCCTCTTGTTTCAAATAAAAGCTATCTAGACGCTATCGATAAAATAGTAGTAGATAATTCTGGAGAACCTATAGTAGAAGGAAAACAGTATTATTTGAAGTCAGCTACTAACTTCGCTAACGGTGTAAACGAATCTTGGAGCGCCGGTACTTTAAGCCAATCAATTAATGGGAGATATGTACACTTTTCACTTAAGGGGAATAATTGGGATGGATTGAGACTCGGTCCTATCCAACAAGCAATACATGGACCAGACGTTCAAGCAACACCAGTAATACTTGAAAGAAAAGGTAAATCTAGACCGGAAGAACCATTCAAAAAAGATGAAGAAGTGTTTATGAAGTTTACGAATAGTAGTCATAGTAATTATCAGTATTTAAACATTGGAAATGGTTATGACTATAGTTGGTTAGATACTGATCACAATAAATCTGCTATTAAATTAGACAAGCTTACTAATCAGAAGAACTTCTATATAAAATCTGATTCTAATTATATAACATCAAGAGAAAATCAGTGGACTAGTTCTGTTGCAGATAATGGTATTGCCCCGCTTGTAGGTGCTGGTGAGCGTGTTTTAAAATCTGAGCATACAACTTCACCAGGTAATTATCACCAATGGGAATTAGAAAGTATTAAGTAAAGAATGATGCGGTATATGTCCCCTGTCTATACGAGTGGGTATATATAAGACTATAAAGATATTAAATCTTTCTGTTGGAGATGTCAATCTTCTCGTTTCGGGTTATTTGAATTTATTTGCCTGATGGATATGTAGCGAAACCTAGGACGGTAATACCTAAAATAATATAAGTATTATTATAATTTAAGATGAATGCATAAAAAGAGGTTGTCCCAAAAGTAGCTGAATAGCTACTTTTGGGCAACCTCTTTTATATTTTATGAAAATAATTATAGGTATGAACATGTAATATGGTCAAAGCTTGAAGAGCGTGCTACGGAGCTTGTTAGTAATTCGTCTTGCTTGAATGGCACGATTGTAACACAAGCAAATAATTTCTATGAGGAAAAAGTGTTAAGAGAAGGTGGTTTTATTCCAACGCGTATATGGTGGAGGATGGAGATTGAATTGAACTCAAATATACCAACACTACTATGGCCAAATGGTGTTACAGTGCGACATTACATACCTGGTGTGGATGATGAGAGATTACATCAAGCTTTTAATGAAGCCTTTGCAGACCACTGGAACTCAAAACCTTCTACGTTAGAAGAGTTTTTGCAACGTACTGAAAGAGCTGGGTTTCATCCTACGTTATGGTCACTAGCAATGGTTGAGGATGAAGTAGTGGGCTTTATTTTTAGTAAAAAGGGTACTGATAATAAAGCTGAAATTACTCATTTAGGTGTAAGGCGTTCTAAGCGGAAACAAGGGTTAGGATTAGCTCTGTTACAGTATGCATTTGGTCAATTGTACGAAGAGGGGATTTCAAAAGTGCATCTGAATGTAGATTCTGAGAATATTACAGGAGCACCTCGCGTATATGAAGCAGCTGGAATGGAAGTACAGAGTAAATTTGTTCGTTTTGATAAGGAAGTTTTGTTGGAAAATAAAGAAGAAGTCCAGTGATGAATTGCTGGGCTTCTTTGCTTTTTTATTACTAAGAATCACTTTTCAGAAATGAGAATTGAGTGATTAAGTGTGGACGGATGCATCTGGTATGCAAAGGTAGGTAATTTTACTAATATATTAAATCCTTCAGTGGGTGTGTACGCAGAACGAATAGAAAAGGTGAAAGTAAGATTTTAGATGATGATAGAAATAGAAATGAAATTCATTTAAATGGTGGAAAAGTGTATTATAAACAATACATATTAATGTGTATGTGATAAATAACCGAGGTGGATATTTTCTCCTCAGTTATTTATATTGTAATAATATTCATACTAGAATCATATTGAATAGATGTATTTTATTGTTAATTTAGTTAAAAATTAATCAGATTTATGTATAATGATTTATCGAAAAAATAATTGAACTTTTCAGATAAATGAATTAATATGAAGTAAGCAATTTTAAGTTTTATAGAAAATAGGAAGATGAGGGGTTTTGGAAATTTTATAAGAGGCAAAATAAGATTTTAGGATAGCTTTAAAGTTAGTCTAAAATGACGTTTGTTTCATCATTTTCAAGCCGAAGAGGAATTAGGGTAAAGCATCTTACTTTAAATGCGGCTATGAATCATCTAAGAGGGGGAAATGAAGTGGCAAACAAAGAATTGAAACGAGGTTTAGAAGCACGTCATATTCAAATGATTGCTTTAGGCGGAACAATTGGTGTTGGTTTGTTTATGGGGTCAGCCAGCACGATTAAATGGACAGGTCCGTCAGTAATGCTTGCATATGCAATCGCAGGTGTTTTTATCTTCTTCATTATGCGTGCCATGGGAGAAATGTTGTATATGGAGCCAAGCACAGGTTCATTTGCGACATTTGGTCACAAGTATATTCATCCATTAGCTGGTTATATGACGGCATGGAGTAACTGGTTCCAGTGGGTTATCGTTGGGATGTCAGAGATTATCGCAGTTGGAGCGTATATGAAATATTGGTTCCCGGATTTACCAGCTTGGATACCAGGTGTTATCGCGATGGTTATTCTTGGTGCGGCTAACTTAATTTCGGTTAAGTCATTTGGTGAATTTGAATTTTGGTTTGCAATGATTAAAATTGTTACGATTTTATTAATGATTATTGCCGGATTCGGTCTCATTTTCTTCGGAATTGGGAACGGAGGAGAAGCAATTGGTATATCTAATCTGTGGAAAAATGGTGGTTTCTTTACAGGTGGTTTTTCAGGATTCTTCTTTGCGCTATCACTTGTAGTTGGGGCATATCAAGGTGTGGAATTAATCGGGATTACTGCTGGTGAAGCGAAAGATCCGAAGAAGACACTTACAAGAGCAATTCAAAGTACAATTTGGCGTATTTTAATTTTCTATATTGGTGCTATTTTCGTTATTGTAACTGTTTATCCTTGGGATCAATTAAGTTCAATTGGTAGTCCGTTCGTAGCGACTTTTGCGAAGGTCGGTATTACGGCAGCTGCTGGACTTATTAACTTCGTTGTTATTACAGCGGCAATGTCTGGTTGTAACAGTGGTATTTATAGTGCAGGACGTATGCTTTATACGTTAGGTGTAAATGGACAAGCACCAAAATACTTTGCGAAAATTTCTAAAAATGGTGTACCTTTATTCGGTACAGTTGGTGTAATTGTCGGTTTAGCGGTTGGTGTTGTTTTAAGTTATATAGCGCCAAAAAACTTATTCGTATATGTATATAGTGCGAGTGTACTTCCTGGTATGGTACCATGGTTTGTTATTTTAATTAGTCAAATGCGTTTTAGAAAAGAAAAAGGAGCAGAGATGAAAGATCATCCATTCAAAATGCCGTTTGCTCCTGTTACAAACTATTTAACAATTGCCTTTTTAATTATGGTATTAATCGGTATGTGGTTTAACGATGATACTCGTATTTCACTAATTGTAGGTATTGTTTTCTTAGCTATCGTAACAATTAGTTTCTATGCTTTCGGAATAGGGAAGAGAGCTCCGTTAGAAGTTCAAAATGATCAAGAGATTTCAAGTAAATAAAGGTAATAAAAAAGTCCGATTTCTTATTTAGAAATCGGACTTTTGTTATTAAAACTTTTCTAATACAATCTTCCCAATTGTACGTCCACTTTCAAGTAATGCATGTGCTTTTTTAAGGTTTTCTGCATTAATTGGTGTTAACGTATCATTTAAAGTAGTTTGAAGAATACCTTCATCTAATAGCTCGCTTACTTTATTTAATAGTTCGTGCTGCGTAATCATATCACCAGTTTCATACATCGCTTTTGTGAACATAAACTCCCAAACGAATGTAGCGCTTTTACTTTTTAAAATCCCCATCTCAAGAGGGTGCTCATTTTCTACGATAGAGCAAATTTTCCCTTGTGGTTTAATGAGGTCACCGATTGCTTGCCAATGTTGATCTGTATTGTTTAAGCAGAAGATGTAATCGACATCTTTTAGCCCAAGTTCTACTATTTGATCTTTTAACGGTTTGTGATGGTTAATTGTATGATCAGCACCAAACTTTTTCACCCAGTCTATCGTTTCACCGCGGGAAGCAGTTGCGATGACATTTAGTCCAGCCCATTTCGCAAGCTGAATTGCGATTGAACCTACACCACCAGCTCCGCCGATAATTAAAATGTTTTTAAATGTATTTTCACTTTTCTTAGCGTAATCAATGCCTAAACGTTCGAATAAACCTTCCCACGCTGTAATAGCTGCTAAAGGAATTGCTGCAGATTCAGCATCGCTTAAAGTTTTTGGTTTTTTACCAACGATTCTTTCATCAACTAAATGGTATTCACTATATGTACCTTGTCTCGTAATGCTTCCAGCGTAAAACACTTCATCGCCTTCTTTAAATAATGTACAACCTTCGCCAGTTTGTACAACAACACCACAAGCATCCCAGCCAAGTATTTTCGCTATATCTTCTTTTTTATCTTTCGGAGAGCGAACTTTTGTATCAACTGGGTTAACGGAAATCGCATTAATCTTAACAAGTATATCTCTTCCTGTGGCAACAGGTCTTTCAACTTCAATATCAATTAAACTGTTTTCTTCTTCAATAGGTAAGTATTCATGTAAACCAATTGCTTTCATTTTTATTCCCTCCATTAAAGTAAGAGTCTTTTTCTCTTTCATTATAGATGGGAAGTGTTGTTATGTAAAAAAGTTGAGTCCTTTCCATTTTGTTAAAGGCCTGTTTCAGCCTCATTTAGAACTTTGTAACTGGAGAGGAGCCATCGTTTTGATTTTATAAGCGTCGGATGAAAGGTATACTTATTTTTCCAGTGTACCTTGCAATGAACAATACCAAGTGTTATATTATACTTGTAGTTACTTATTATAAAACAGTACTAAATAATAAATAGTAGTAGATGCCAATTAGAATAGGGTGAATGAATATTGAATGTACAATTTAAAAAAGGAGTTTTAGAACTTTGTGTTCTTGTCTTACTTGATAAGCAAGACCGTTATGGGTATGAATTAGTTCGAAGTATTTCCAATCAAATTGAAATATCAGAAGGGTCTGTTTATCCTTTACTTCGTAGATTAACTAAAGAAGAATATTTTACAACGTATTTACAGGAGTCTTCAGAAGGACCTTCAAGGAAGTATTATACACTGACGGATAAAGGTAGAACGTATTTGTATCAACTTTTGGAGGAATGGAATGAGTTTTCACAAGGTGTCAATCAATTAATAAAAGAAGGTGTACGTAATGACGAAAAATAAATTTTTACAACAATTAAATGCATCTCTAAAAAGATTATCTGAAAAAGAGCGTACAGATATTTTAAAAGATTATGAAGAACATTTTACTTTCGGATTAGAGGAAGGGAAAAGTGAAGAAGAAATTGTAGCTTCATTAGGTTCTCCAGCTCAAATCGCCAAAGAGTTATTAGCAGATTATCATATTGAGAAAGTAACAGCAAGTGCAACAACAGGAAATGTTTTTCGGGCAATTTGGGCAGTAATTGGATTAGGTTTTTTCAATTTGTTAATCGTGCTTGGACCTGCAATTACATTAGCGGCATTGATTTTTTCAGGATGGGTTCTAGGAATCTCATTTTTAGGTTCACCATTACTGGTTCTAGTTGATACTATTATACATCCAAATACATTCTTGCTATTTAATCTTTTCGTTTCTTTAGCACTTTGTGGACTTGGATATTTCATTGTAATTACTATGTTATTTTTAACAAAGCTGGCAAATAATGGATTTGTTCGTTATTTAAAGTTCAATATGGCACTAGTAAAAGGTGGTTTGAAGCATGATAAATAAAAAGAGTCTTTCAATCATTGCAGGTATTATTTTTATTATTGGTATTATCGGAAGTTTATTCACTTATCGTTCAATTGCTGCAGTACCAATTTCAGAAGAAAAGGTCATTAATAATAATAATGTGTCAAGCGTCATTATCGATACGAATAACGTTCGTGTTAACATCAATCCTACAACAGATAGTAACATGAAAGTAAAATTAGATGGCGAGGTTAATCCTAACGTAAAAAGAACATTAGCTGCGGATGAGAAAGATTCAACGCTTCTCATTTCTTACAAAGAAAAACAACAGAGCTGGTTCAACTTTAATATTTCTGAAGTATTGGCGCCATTAACATTAAATGTGTATCTACCCGAAAAACAATATGATTCATTAAAAGTTTCCAATAATAATGGCTACGTTGCTGCTAAAAAACTAAACGCAACACATTTTAATATCAATACAAGCAATGGACGTGTGGAATTAAGAGAAATCAATTCACCAAAAATTATCGCAGAAACAAACAATGGAATTATGGATTTCAAAGATATATTGGCACAAAATATTCATGTGAAATCGAACAACGGACGAATAATGCTAGACCATGTTGAAGGTGAAATAGAGGGGCAAACTAAAAATGGAAGTCTTACTCTGAAAACGAATGAACTGGATCGAAATCTCAATTTTACGACTCACAATGGAAAAATTAATATTGAAACTGAAAAAGAACCAACTAATGTTCAATTTAATGTTTCTGTTGACAATGGCAGAGCGAATATTCTTGATAAATATAATGGAAATACGGTTATTGGAAAAGGAGAAAATGTAATTAAATTAAACACACATAACGGAAATATTACAGTGAAAAAACAATAGCATATTACCTTTTATAATCTCAGCTCGCCGCACATAAAGAGCAATAATAAATAAAAAAATAATCGACTCCTTTTCTCAACATGTAGGTAGTCGGTTATTTTATATTTAACATTCGTTTAAGTGTGTATCCTTTCCATTCCATTCGTATACTAGCGTTTGTTTCTGTATTGCTTAAAGTGCTTTCTTACTTCGAACTTTATTTCAGAATACAAACAGTTGTTTTATTACTCTCGATTCTTAGGAGGATAACGAATAGTAATTAACGATGTAAGGAGAATTTGTGAATGACTCAAAAATAATAACTGAAACAATGAAAAGTGAGAAGGAGTTTATTTCTAACAGGAGGAATTTTTACTGTATTGTCTTATCCAAAACTAAATGAAAAGGTGGATACATAATGACGGTAAAAAAGCTTTATTTCGTTCCAGCAGGTCGTTGTATGTTAGACCATTCTTCTGTTAATAGTACGCTCACACCGGGGAATTTATTGAACTTACCTGTATGGTGCTATTTGTTGGAGACAGAAGAGGGGCCTATTTTAGTAGATACAGGTATGCCAGAAAGTGCAGTTAATAATGAAGGGCTTTTTAACGGTACATTTGTTGAGGGACAGATTTTACCAAAAATGACTGAAGAAGATAGAATCGTAAATATTTTAAAGCGTGCAGGGTATGAGCCAGAAGATCTTTTATATATTATTAGTTCGCATTTGCATTTTGATCATGCAGGGGGAAATGGTGCTTTTTCGAATACACCGATCATTGTACAGCGTGCTGAATATGAGGCAGCGCAGTATAGAGAAGAATATTTGAAAGAATGTATTTTGCCGAATTTAAACTATAAAATTATTGAAGGGGATTATGAAGTTGTACCAGGTGTTCAACTGTTGTATACACCGGGGCATTCTCCAGGGCATCAGTCACTATTTATTAATACGGAAAACTCTGGACCTGTGTTATTAACGATTGATGCATCGTACACGAAAGAAAATTTTGAAGGTGAAGTGCCATTTGCAGGATTTGATCCGGAATTAGCTTTAGCTTCAATTAAACGTTTGAAAGAGGTTGTGATAAAAGAGAACCCGATTGTTTTCTTTGGTCATGATATGGAGCAGGAAAAGAGCTGTAAAGTGTTCCCTGAATATATATAAATAGAAAAAGTCATGGGCCTATTAGCTCATGACTTTTTCTATTAAATAACCTTTTTAAATAAGTTATATACTTTTTTCGAATTACCTTCATTTAATTGATAATAAGTAAGGTCTACGTCATCAGGAGTGTTTTGATGGGCAATCATAACTTCACTACTGTTGTTATCTACTATCCAAATTAAATATTGTTTATAAGTCCCATCTTGGAAAGTAATCCACATGTTACAATCTACTGAATCAGAACCTTCTTCATCTAGCGTTAAATCGCCTTTTTTTGCTGTGTCCATACTGTTAATGAATGTTTTTAATTCATCTGTTTTTGTAAGGAAGATAGATTTTTTTGTTTTAATTGACTCTACATGTATATCTTTTATTTCCTGTTTTCCTAAAAAGACAGGAGGTGCATTTGGGTCTCTTTGAGTTGAAATAATAGTAGCTTTCTTCTTTGGTTTACTTGCTGTATAGAAATCTTGAATAGATTTTCCAGAGTTTAAAAACCATACGATTCCAAAAATAATCAACGCACTACCTAGCAGTAAAATGATTTTCTTAATAGAATATTCTCCTCTCTGTTACTTTGTATGAAGAGCTTTTCTATTAATATATGATAGGTAAGCGTAAAGTATTATAGTTGTACGTGGCTATGCTTCACAGTTTTTATAGGGCGATCAACGAGTAAATTGTAAGTAAGCCCTATTAATACGAAAATTCCACCGACAATTTTGCCCATTGAGAGTTCGTGTGACAAGAAGAAATCAATGATAGTCCCCGTAAATAATTGTCCGATAAAGATGAGTAACGTTAAATAAAATGCTGGAATTTTAGGAGTAATATAGTTTGATAATGAGATGACGATAACACCTACTAATCCGCCTAAGTATACAGCGATAGGTATGGATTGCAGTGTATGACTAGAAATATACAACGAATCTGAACTGAAAATTAAAAATAACATAGAGAAAAATAATCCAGTAATATAATTAAAAAACGTACCTTCCCAATTTCCAATTTTCTTTGCTAAATTCGCGTTAATAATTCTAGCAACAACGATGGATACTCCAACTAAAATAGCGATACAAATATATAACATATTCTTGCCCCCATTAATAAATTGTCATGATAATAATTCCAGAAGAGATGAATAATAACCCAACTAGTTTTTTCTTTTCAAACTTCGCAACTTTCATACCTAATAAACCGAAATGATCAATTACGATAGAAGCAATAGATTGACCAAGTAAGCCTAATGCGATAGTAATAGAGGCACCAAGAGCAGAGAAGCTTATATTGCTAAAAAGAACAGTGAATACACCAATCGCTCCAGCGCTATATAAATAAAGCGGAATACCTTTTTCAAAGTGAATTTTATTTTTGTTAAGGACTAGCACGAAAACAACTGCTATTAAACCTACAAGATGAATGACAACACTCGCTGTATAATTGCCAATCAACTCAGATAAAATTCCGTTCAATGGAAGCATAATGGCAATAAGCACACCAATAAAGACAGAAAGAAAGTTATACAATGTAATATCCCCTTTGTATTTCATGTTTGTAATGACTGTATCATGTTGAAATTGTGTATTACTATGACATATGTCATAGTAGAAGAAGAAAATTTTGATTAAAATGGGGATGAGTTGTAAAGGTGGGGGAACTATGAAGAAAGTATGTAATTCAAATAAATTAGCAGATTATATGAAACAAAATAATATTGACTCATTTTTTAGTAGTGATATGAAGCCATATATGGAACTTATATTTTTTAAAAAGAATGAGTTCATTTGTAGAGAAAATGAAGAGATAGATTATTTATATTTCTTTGTTGAAGGAAAAGCGAAAGCGTTTAACACATTAAGTAATGGAAAGTCCGTATTATTATGTTTTTATGATAGCTTGCAATTGTTAGGGGATGTAGAGTTAATTCACTCTCAAAGGATCACTTCAAACGTACAAGTAATGGCAGATTCTTATTGTGTTGGTTTGCCTTTGGGGAAAGTTAGAAATCAGTTGTTTCATGATGCGAAATTTTTAAGATGCATTTGCGGTTCTTTAGCCCACAAATTAAATCGACTTTCAAAGAATAGTACAATTAATTTACTATATCCGCTTGAAAATCGACTTGCGAGTTATATGTTAGCAGCAGGGGAACGAGCGGTTCAGCACGGAAATAGAATTGTGTTTAGTGGGAATTTAACGGAAACAGCCGAATTGTTAGGAACGAGTTATCGGCATTTATTACGAACATTAAATGTTTTTTGTGATAAAGGGATAATACAGAAAAACAATGGATGCTTTGAAGTGATGAATGTGGATATTTTGAGGGAATTGGCTGCGGATGTTTATAAATAGGAGAGGAATATAAATGATTACACCTATATTTAGAATTTTTGATGTTGAAAAGGCTCATTTGTTTTACATTAACTTTTTAGGGTTTAAGTTGGATTGGGAACATCGGTATGAGGACAATATGCCGTTATATATGCAAATTTCGTTACATGATGTTGTGATACATTTATCAGAACATCATGGGGATGCTTCACCAGGTGGTGCGATTCGTGTGAAAATGAAAGATTTAAAAAACTACCATAATGTATTATCGAGTAAAGAATATTTATATTCTAAACCTAATATAAAAAAACACCTTGGGATACACTTGAATTAACAGTGATTGATCCATTTTCAAATAGAATTACATTTTATGAGGAAATGGTTTAGAAATTGAGGTTTCATAAATAATTTATCAAAATAGGGGTTACAATGAAAAGAAAAATAGCGATAATTTCAGATATTTATGGAAATAGTCACGCTTTAAAGGCGGTATTAAAAGATATTTCACGTCGTAAGGTCGAAATGATAATAAATTTAGGTGATAGTGTGTATGGGCCGTTAGATCCTTTAGGGATAATTGAAATATTAATGAGTAACGAGATGATACATATTAAGGGGCGTTTACTTTATAGTAAACTGCTCTTTTTATTTTGGGTAGATATTGAATTATATAAAAATAAAATGTTATGATTATGGAAACGTATGAACATATGAACATGTATTCATGTGTTTGTGAGAAGGAGGGATTGGGGTGAAAGATATAATTATCGTTGGAGCTGGTCAAGCTGGATTAACAATGGGATACTACTTGAAGCAGGAAGGATATAGTTTCTTATTACTTGAGGCGGGAAACCAAATTGGTGATTCATGGAGAAACCGATATGATTCTTTGCAGCTCTTCACACCAAGGGAATATAGTAGTTTACCAGGTATGATATTAAAAGGAGAAGGGAATGAATTTCCAAGTAAAGATGAAATTGCGACTTATTTAGAAGAATACGCAACGTATTTTAAATTACCCGTACAATTGCAAACTGAAGTTTTAAAAATAAGGAAAGAGAAAGAAATATTTGAATTACACACTCCTACAGAAATTTTACAATCGAAAAAAGTTATTATCGCATCAGGCGGTTTTCAGCAACCATTCATCCCCTCATTTTCACAACATCTTTCATCACATATTTTTCAAATACATTCATCACAATATAAAACACCATCACAAATTCCTAAAGGGAAAGTACTAGTAGTAGGTGGCGGGAATTCAGGAATGCAAATAGCAGTAGAACTTGCAAAAACTCATGAAGTTACGATGTCTATAAGTCATCCTTTAACGTTTTTACCGTTACACCTTTTTAGAAAAAGTATTTTCAATTGGTTAGAAAAAATAGGTTTATTGTATGCTGAAATAAATACAAAGAGAGGAAGGTGGTTTCAGAAGAGAAAGGATCCTATTTTTGGTTTTGAAGGTAAGGAACTCATTCGTAATGGAGCAATAAAACTACAGAAAAAAGTGGTAAGTGCATCAGGAAATAACATTATGTTTCAAAATGGTGATACATATAGTGCAGAAAGCATTATATGGTCAACTGGTTTTATGCAAGAGTATAAATGGATTGAAATAGAAAAGGCAGTGAACGAGAAAGGATTTCCTAATCATATAAAGGGAATAAGTCCAGTAAGAGGATTATATTATATTGGTTTGCCATGGCAATCTCAAAGGGGTTCGGCACTTATTTGTGGTGTAGGAAAGGATGCGGCGTATTTGCTTTCTGAAATCAAAAAAATAGATCAGTAGCAGCAACTACTGATCATCCATATGTACATGAATTAGGAGAGGTCAAACATTTATTAACTTTATTATAATAGATTTTCATGGGATAAAAAACTGAAAATTCTTATTTTTGTGTTGAGAAAGTTTTTTTGTATCGAAATATATGAAAAAACAGGAATTTTCATTGGGAAGAAAAATGATATTTATATTTTAGTAAATTATGATATAGTCTACATTAGAGCTATTTCCATAAATATAATTACTTGTAAATTATATTTATGTGAAGGAAGGAGAAGCAATTATGAAGTTTGATGATCAACGCCTACTAGAAGCCCGATTAGGTTCAATGCTCGTAACAGAAGAAAATCAATATTTAATAATTAAGAAAAAAGATCATTATGCACTATTGAATATACATAATTTAGAATGCACACATGTCGAAGTGCAGTTAGAACATATTGAAGAATTGTTGCATGAAGATTTCCAAGAAAGTATAACGGAAATTATCGCGCCGGAACATATAAAAATTGTTGCGAAAAATGTTATATAAAGAAAGAGGCTGGGGATCAGCTTCTTTCTTTATATATGTCTAATTCATTATAAAGATAGCATTTTTAAAACTTCACCAATAACGCCCTCCATTTGATGAACACCTAAGTCTGTATTTGTCATAATAACAGCCCCATTACCTCTATAAGGATAACAAACCATCATACATTGGAATCCAACGCCCCAGCCAAGTGAATAAATTTGTAAGTCTTCATTAGAATCATTTAGAAAAACACCTAATCCAGTCCATTTTGAGCAGCCTTGAGGAGAAATCATGTCCTGTACTGTTTTTTGAGAAAGTTTTAGTTTTCCATTTCCTTGCAAGGAATGAATGAGTTCGTTTACTAAAGTTGATAAATCGGATGGTGTTGTCCAAATTCCTGAAGCAGCTGCGAATGGATAAAATGGATACTTCTCATTTGTTACAGTTCCATCTTTATTATGCCCGCAAGCAAAAGCATCGGTTTTATCTATGTCTTCGGGAGAGAAGAGTGTACTATTTTTCATTTGTAGTGGCTGGAAGATAAATTCTTCTAGTAACTGACTAAATGGTTTCCCCGTAATATCTTCAAGTAGTTGTTCGATAATACAAAAGTTTGCGTCTGAGTATTGAAATTCACTTTCTGGTTTATAAGTTACTTCTATAGGTACTGGGCAATATAATGTTCTACCAGCAAGAAGTTCAGGAATTTTAGGTATTCCTTGCGCTAGCTTATAATGTCCAAAACTATTAGGAGGATCAATTATTCCAGATTGGTGACTTAATAAGTTTCGTAAAGTGATTTTTTTCTGTGAAGTAAATAGATTGGTAGGTATGTTCCAGGATGTGAGTCTATCAGTTACGTCTTCATCTAAATGTACGATTTCTTGATCTGATAATGTTAGTACGAGCATTGTGGTGATGAATTTGCTAATAGAACAAGAATTGAGGATGGAATCCGTAGTGACAGTTCTATTTGTTCCAGATTCAAGTGTTCCAAAGGCAGTCGCTTCGTTTAGTTTGCCATCACGTATGACGGCAAGGCTTAAACCAGCAACGGAATATTGGTTCATTTTCTCGTATATATTGTTACTTTTTAAGTTCATGGTGACTCCTTTCTTTTTAAAAATAGAATATTGACTTTATTATACATTGTTAATCTATGAGAGGTGATGTGAATGGAATTAAAAGTTAATTTTTAATATAGAGAAAGAGAATAAAAGAAAAAACCTCATCATTTTTGATGAAGTGTCCTCTTTTATTTTGCAGAAATTCGCATTATAAACTGAAGTAATTTATCTCTATACATATACATTAGCCATAGAGTTGATATGTAGGAAATAAGTGCTCCTTTGTTTTCAATTGGTGCATTGAAAACGAGCCAACCAACTATATCAAATAATAAATGTAGTGCGATTGAAAGAACTACAAATTGTAGTAACGTATTCAAAAATCTTTTCATAAAGTTTCCCCCTAAATAAAAGGTTTTATCAATAGTGTTGTACATTACTATTATACATTAAATGTGTCCTGTGGTAAAAATTACATAAGTTACTTAAATAAAACATATGAAAGCTAGTGAAGGAGGAGCAGTCATGGAATTTTGGATTGTCATACCAATTGTGGCTTTTGGATTTATGTATATTGCTGAAAAATTAAATAAAATCGAAAAGAAAAATGATGCGCGTTTAAAGAGGATGGAAGATAGATTACAATTAATTACGAAAGAGATGGGAATTGTAGAAAGAGAACCTGAGATTAATAAAGAATTACGTCAGCTTGTGGAAGATGGAAAAACGATTACAGCAGTTAAGAGAGTAAGAGAAGCATTTGGTTTTTCAATACTAGAAGCAAAGCAATATGTCGATAAATTATGAAGAAGATCATCCATTTGGATGATCTTTTTTCACTGAACCATGCGTGTATTTACATAAGCAGCGATTATGACGTGTCCAATTACAATGATAGGAATAACGATTTTGACATTAGGAGTAGTGAAGACACTACCGATTGTAGCAATGACACCAGCAATTAGATTATAAAGACCAACTATTTTTGATAACTTCATTTTGTCAGGTACACGTCGTTCATTGAATCCTGATAAGAGCCAAGTGTATTGTTTTACTCCGATGAAATAAGCTAGTGCAAATGAAATGATTGCTACTACGAATAAGGATGGTGAAGCGAAGAGAGTCATTGAAACACCTCCGTTTATGGGCTATAAATAAATTATAGTATGAATGTTATTATTTAACAAAATACAATTGTGATTTTAATTGTAATAGAAAAACGGAGTATTTGTGATGAAGGGAGATTAAGTATGAATATTGTGGAATTCCAGAGATATGTATCAAATTTCAGTAAAGAAAAAGGATTTCAAGATACAACAATTGAAGAGCGTACGATGTATGCGATGGCGGAATTAGGTGAATTAGCGGAAGTTATATTAAAGCGTGATAAAATACAGGATTCGAAAAGAGAGATTGGTTTAGAAATGTTTGATGTAATTTGGAATGTATGTGATTTAGCAAACAAGTTAGAAATTGATTTAGAGAAGGCGTTTGAAGAAAAAATGATGATTAATAAAAAACGTGAATGGTAAAAGGAAAGTTAAGTTAAAAAGCGTACAAAATTTTGTGCGCTTTTATTAATTTCATGAAAAATAGGTAAGAAATGATGGAACAAACATTCGAGATGAATTGTCTAATATAGGTAATAACTATTTAGTTTGAAAGAAAGGGTGGAGAAAATGAAAAAGAATACATTATTAAAATTAGGGGTATGTGTTAGTTTACTAGGAACAACTCAATTTGTTAGCACAATTTCTTCTGTGAAAGCGGAACAAAAGCTAGAGCAAAAAGTAATAAAGAATGGGACCGGAACTATTTCACTTTCTCAGTTAAACAAAAATGTATGGGTTCATACGGAGTTAGGTTATTTTAACGGAGAAGCAGTTCCTTCGAGTGGTCTAGTTCTTACTACTTCTAAAGGGTTAGTACTTGTCGATTCTTCTTGGGATGATAAGTTAACGAAGGAATTAATAGAGATGGTAGAAAAGAAATTTAAGAAGCGCGTAACGGATGTCATTATTACACATGCGCACGCTGATCGAATTGGCGGAATTAAAACGTTGAAAGAAAGAGGTATTAAAGCGCATAGTACAGCACTAACTGCGGAATTAGCAAAGAAAAATGGATATGATGAGCCGCTTGGAGACTTGCAAACAATTACGAATATGAAGTTTGAAAATATGAAAGTAGAAACGTTCTATCCGGGGAAAGGTCATACAGAAGATAACATTGTTGTATGGTTACCACAATATAAAATTTTAGCCGGAGGCTGTTTAGTGAAATCTGCGGAAGCGAAAGATTTAGGGAATGTTGCTGATGCGTATGTAAATGAATGGTCCATATCGATTGAAAATGTGTTGAACCGATATGGAAATATGAATTCAGTAGTACCTGGTCATGGTGATGTAGGGGACAAAGGATTGCTTTTACATACACTGGATTTGTTGAAATAAGAAACAAAGAATAAAATAATGATGAAGCTTATTGTAGATGTAAGAAATTTTTGGAATAAAAAAGAGAGGAGAAAACAATTTTCTCCTCTCTTTTTTCTAACTATATTGAAATGCTGAAGCTATCGATTACGCCTGCATATGTCACTGAGATTTTAATTCTAAGTATACAAATACCAGTACCGTCATAATTGCTATAACAACGTAAGTAACATCAAGCATTATAAGTGTCTTTAAAGTTTCAGTCATCCTAATTCACCCCTGTTATAAAGATATAACATTATCTCTCTATCAATTAAATAAGAGATCATAAAGATAAAAATGTACATGAAATTTCTTAAGTAGTTTCTATATTAATATATCATAAATTAATGTAAACAATGTTAAGGTAGTGTAAAACTACTGTAAATAAAGGGAGTTCCCATAATAACCTTAAAACATTCTCAACTGATAAAATACGCTATTCTTTCTATTGGATTATAAGAAAGAATAGCGTATTTATATGTGGAATTTTGTGTTTTATAAATCAAAATTATTTACGCAAGAGATTCAAAACGCTTTATCGCCAAATATAGTAAGAAATCTTAGTTTTGTACAATGAGCTAGTAAAAGATTCATTTTTATTTATATATTGTTAGACTTTCTTTAAAGCAATTATTTAGCGATTTGGAAGCATCAACAGAAGTGTACATGCCTATGTATAAATTTTAGAGTGTCAATAAAAATATTATGTCAACAATATGAACTGTCACAAATTTTCATATATTATTGTGATTGATATCACATCCCTTTTTCTCAATGGGCATTATGCTTAGTTTGTAAGGAATGATTGGGAGAGGGTGGGATGATATGTTTTGTTATCAATGTGAACAAACGCCAACAGGCGGATGTAAAGTGATGGGTGTTTGTGGTAAGAATGAAACCATTGCAAGTTTACAAGATACGATTGTGTTTGGATTAAAAGGAATTGCTGCTTATCGTACTCATGCTGCTCAGCTAGGGTATACAGATGCATTTGTAGATGCTACAACTCAAGAAGCGCTATATATGACATTAACAAATTCTAACTTTAATGAACAAGAACATATTGATATGGCTATGAAAGTTGGGAAATCAGCTTTACGGGTGATGGAGTTGTTGGATGAGGCACATACGAATCACTTTGGTGTTCCAGAGCCTGTTCAAATTACACAAAATCATGTAGAAGGTAAGGCAATTGTAGTTACTGGTCATAATTTATTTGCATTAGAGGAACTATTAAAGCAAACAGAAGGAAAAGAAATTAATATTTATACGCATTCTGAAATGTTACCAGCACACGGATATCCACAGCTGAAAAAATATAAACATTTAAAAGGAAACATTGGTAAGGCATGGTACGATCAACGACGCCTTTTTGAAAAATTCACTGGTGCCATATTAGCTACAACGAACTGTGTTATGCCAATTAAAGGATCATACTCTGATCGATTCTTTTCATATGATATTGCAGGCTTAGAGGGCGTACAAAAAATTGAAAATGATGATTTTGCACCATTGATTCAAAAAGCGCTAGAGCTTCCCGAAGTACATATGGAGTCGGATGAACAGTTAGTAACAGGATTTCATCATAATACAGTATTATCATTAGCTCCAGAAATTATTGAGGCAGTAAAGGAAGGGAAAATAAAGCGTTTCTTTGTCATCGCAGGTTGTGATGCACCAGGAAAAGGCGGGGAATACTATCGTGAATTAGCAACGTCACTTCCTCCAGAAACGGTTATTTTAACAACTTCTTGTGGGAAATTCCGCTTTAATGATGTGAATTATGGGGTTGTACCTGGTACGGAGATTCCGCGTTATATTGACTTAGGGCAATGTAATAACTCAATTTCTACAGTGAAAATAGCGGCCGCTTTAGCAGATGCTTTTCAATGTGAAGTAAATGAATTGCCAGTGAGTATTGTCCTATCATGGTTTGAACAAAAAGCAGTTGCCATTTTACTTGGGTTATTTAGTCTTGGTATTCAAGATATTCGCATTGGTCCAAAGGCACCTGAATTTATTTCACCTGGTGTGCTTGATGTATTACAAGAAACATTTGGTTTAAAACTAATTACAACTGCAGCAGAAGATATGAATATGATGTTATCGTAACAAAAAGGATGTCCTATATGTAGAGTTGGCTTTATAAAGAATTTGTATGTATTCGCAAGCTCATGTATTAGATGCACAGGTGCATTAGTAGAAGAACAAAAAAATGATCCGTCTTCTTAATAAGGAGAGCTAGCCACATTCATTAACTTCGGAATATTATAACGCCCAAAACAAAAATGCGGAATTTTTGTTTTGGGGTATTTTCTTTTCTTAGCTGGATAGGTATGTGGTGAGATTTCTTAAGAAGAAAATAGGCAGTATCCAATAGATAATAGCGGATTTAAGAAAAAATTTAAAAATCGAGTTGACATTCTATCTACATAGTCATACAATGTAGTGGTAATAAGTAATACTGAATAGCGTAGTTTTTAAAAATATATTCAGTATCCAATAGGCGAAAGTGGATTTAAGAAAAAATTTAAAAATCGAGTTGACATTCTATCTACTTAGTCATACAATGTACTTGTAATAAGTAATACTGAATAGTGTGGTTTTTCAAAAGCTATTCAGTAAAAATTAGCCTTAGTACTCTGTGATACTGAATATAAGTCAGACAGAATAGGGGGTAAAGGAGGATCAGAACATGGAAAATTTAACTGAAATGCTGAAAGGTTCGCTGGAAGGTTGTGTGCTGGAAATTATCAGCCGCCGTGAGACCTATGGCTATGAGATTACCCGCCACCTGAATGAGCTTGGGTTTACTGAAGTCGTGGAAGGAACGGTCTATACCATCCTTGTGCGATTAGAGAAGAAAAAACTTGTGAATATTGAAAAGAAACCATCAGATATGGGGCCGCCTCGTAAGTTTTATTCACTAAATGAGGATGGCCGTCAGGAGCTTGAATTATTTTGGAGAAAATGGGATTTTGTATCATCAAAAATTAACGTCTTGAAGTCAAACTAGCCTCATAAGATAAAATATTCGGCCGATATTTTGGGAGTTTCTTGTTCTGCTTTATAAAAAAGGAGGAAAAATAATATGTTGGAAATGTTCAAAAAATTAATTGGTGATAAAAAAGAGTACAAAATGATGATGGCACGGGTTGGAGCTCTGCCAGAGGACTACCAATTTGTGTTTAAGAAAATCCAAAACTACATGTGGAATTTCTCAGCGGGCAACGGGATGGATATGCTACACATACAGTATGAATTAATCGATTTGTTTGAAGCCGGTGCGGCGGAAGGCAGACAAGTGCTGGAAATCACTGGGGAGGACGTGGCATCCTTTGCTGACGAACTAGTGGCAAACGCTAAAACTTATGTCTCCAAGTATCGTGAAGATTTGAATGAAAGTATCATGAAGCAATTGAGAAAAAAATAAATGCAAAAGGTAATACCGACTGATTAGCTGGTTACAAATGTGAATTGCCACCATCGCTATTCAGTTATATTTTTAAATCAGTACTAAGTAATACAGAATATCAGTAATACTAAATAGAGGAGTGTAGGCAGTCTAGCTTTACAAAACATTTTTTAAGGAGGAAAAAAGCATGAGCAACACAGCGATTTCTGTAAAAGGGTTAAAAAAATCCTTTAAAGATAAGGAAGTGTTAAAAGGGGTAGATTTTGAAGTGCAGCGTGGCGAGATTTTCGCGCTGCTGGGCTCAAATGGAGCGGGCAAGACGACGACGGTCAATATCCTCTCTACGCTGATGAAGCAAGATGGCGGCGAAGTAGGTGTTTGCGGTTTTGACGTCCAGCGTCAATCGGATCATGTTCGTCAAAGTATCAGTCTGACAGGGCAGTTTGCAGCTTTAGACGGTATGCTCACGGGAAGAGAAAACTTGATAATGATTGCCAATTTGCGTGGAGTTTCTAGTCCTGCTCAAGTCGCTGATAATTTGCTTGCAAGATTTAGCCTGACCGATGCAGCTAACCAGAGGGCAGACCAGTATTCAGGTGGGATGAAGCGCCGGCTTGACATCGCGATGAGTTTGATCGGAACGCCAGCAGTCATTTTTCTCGATGAACCGACGACAGGGCTTGACCCCGAAGCGCGGATTGAAGTGTGGGATACCGTCAAGGAACTTGCCGGCGGTGGCACAACCATCTTGCTGACAACCCAGTACCTGGAGGAAGCCGAACAACTGGCGGACCGTATCGCTATCTTGCATGGCGGAAAAATTATTACGACTGGTACTCTTACTGAACTTAAAGAGATGTTCCCGCCAGCAAAAGTGGAGTATATCGAGAAGCAGCCGACATTGGAAGAAATTTTCCTTGCGATCATCGGCAAAAAGGAGGAGATGTAAATGAAAAGCAAAACAGGGGTATTACTAGGGCGCTTAATGCGCAACATTATGCGGAGTCCAGATACGATTATTACGGTAGCGATTACACCGATTATGATGATGCTGTTGTTTGTCTACGTATTTGGCGGCGCCATAAAGACAGGAACGGATAACTACGTCAATTATTTATTGCCGGGAATCTTGCTGATGGCTATCGCATCCGGTGTCGCTTACACATCCGTGCGGTTGTTTACGGATGTAAAGAGTGGGCTGATGGCACGTTTCATTACAATGCCTATCAAGCGCTCGTCGGTATTATGGGCTCACGTATTAACCTCACTTGTTGCTAATGTACTTACTATCGTGGTGGTTATCCTTGTTGCGCTCTTAATGGGCTTCCGTTCCAGCGCTAATATTCTGGATTGGCTTGCGGTAGCTGGAATACTTGGGATGTTTACGCTGGCGCTAACATGGTTGGCTATCATTCCCGGGTTGACAGCGAAGTCTATGGAAGGGGCTACAGCCTACTCATACCCGCTAATTTTTCTACCCTTTATTAGTTCGGCCTTTGTTCCTACCGAAACGATGCCAAAAATTGTTCGTGCGTTCGCTGAGAACCAGCCTGTAACTTCAATCGTGAATGCGATTCGTGCCCTCTTATATGAAGGGACTGTTGGCAACGATATTTGGATTGCACTTGCTTGGTGCATTGGCATTATGGTTATCGCTTACTTCTTCGCCGGTAAAGCATTTAAACGTCAGTTAGGGTAAGTGCATCATCGGTTCGGTGCCCTATGGTAACTAAATCTTCTGAAATGAAATATATGTTTGGAAAAGTGGATTAAAATCACATTAATCTTAGTTATTGCTATAATTGTTAGTATTTTTACTGGTTATGCAGTTGGTACGTAAGTAGGCTCAGGCGTTGAGAAAAAGCAGACTGAGAGAGTTAAAGGGGAAGAGATAATATGTTGATCGCAATTCTAATCGTCATATAATAAATGCAATTTTTATACATGAAAAGCCCACCTATTTCCGTAGGTGGGCCATATCTTTATTACACAATACGAAAGTATACTCTCTTTTTCTAAATATGAAATTATGCATATTTAGAAAAAACTACACTTAATAAATATTACATATAGTAAATGGAAACTTATGGTGTTATTCTTTTAAAAGGTGTAACATGTCAAACGTTATAGAAGGTGCGCTGGTACTAAGTTAGAGAAGTTCTTTTTTTCTGAAAAATGAATATTAATTCGATATTTGCGATAAATATTCAACTGGATGATTTTATGTTTTCTTAATTTATTCCTTTACATCTACAATGATTATTTATTATAACAGTTTTCGTGTCTAAAATAAGATGTTTCAGCAAAAGGGAATATAACTATCTTTATAATGAGTTCCCAATGTAGTCAACGTTTTAACAAAAAGGATATCTGTATTATTTTCTCCTTTTTGCTAACTAATACAGCTTCAAAAAATAGACACAATTGCTACATACCAATTGTAATTTATTATCTATTCATAATTCTGTTTATTCTGTCTTTCTAAAAATAAAAAAATATTAGACTCGCAAATATAAACGTTATAATGAGGGCGTCGAGAGGTAACCGATTACCTACGGAGAAAATATCAAACATTTTAAAATTGGACAGACTGAAACGATTAATTGCAGAAAGGTGTGTGACCAGAAGGAGAATTTCTTCAAAATAGTTTAGTAGCAGCGGACATCGTATTAGCTGGTGTAAACAATATCATCAATGCTGACGAAGTATAGGGTTGGAGGATAAATGCCTCGCACATTAAGAGAGACAGCTTTAGGTGGAATCGTTTACAATATGGTGCATCAAGTAAGCGATTCATTTTTAAGAATGGTCTATATTCTTAAGCCTAAAAAGAGACGTAAGAATAGGATACAAGGGGGATTTATTATATGAATGGGAATACTGCAAAAAAAATAGAATTTCAAGCTGAAAATACTGCAGTGAAAAATGAGGAATATCTAGATCCTAAAAAGTGGCATAAACAAGATACTACCTGGGCATTGAGCCTTTTTGGAACAGCAATTGGAGCAGGAGTACTCTTTTTACCTATTAATGCAGGTTCAGGTGGTTTATTATCATTACTGTTAATTACGATACTTGCATTTCCTGTTATGTATTACTCACATAGGGCACTTGCTAAAATGATATACGCTTCTAATTCTGCTGATGAGGGGATCACAGGTACAATAAGAGAGTATTTTGGAAATAAGGCAAGTATCATTTTTAACATAGTATATTTCGTTTCAATTTATACGATCGTGCTGATGTATTCGGTTGCACTTACAAATACTGCAAGTAGTTTTATCGTGCATCAATTGCACATGCCGGAGCCTCCAAGGGCCATTTTATCTCTTGTATTAGTGCTCGGCCTTATAGCTATACTAAATTTTGGTCAAGATATCATTGTAAAGATAATGAGCATGCTAGTATATCCTTTTATCGTGTCTTTACTTTTTATCTCAATATCTTTAATTCCACAGTGGAATACGTCAATGCTCAGTTTTTCAAGTGTTTCTACTGCTTCAACAGGGACAGGGTATTTTGGAGTGATATTGATGATACTACCAATCATAGTATTCTCATTTAATCATTCTCCTCTTATTTCGTCATTTGTTATGAAACAGAGAGCTACCTATGGAATAGAAGCTACTGATGCCAAATGTGCTCAAATACAAAAAGTTTGTTATATTATGACATTCGTAGTAGTTATGTTCTTTGTTTGGAGTAGTGCACTGAGTTTAACTCCAAAAGATCTTATGATGGCTAAAGAACAAAACTTATCAATTCTATCGTATCTTGCTAATGAGCTTAATTCACCAGTAATCACTATTGCAGCTCCTATCATTGCTTTTGTGGCTATAACTAAGTCTTTCCTTGGCCATTATATAGGGGCATATGAGGTAATGCGTGACGTAATTATCAAGTTTGGTAAAACACGCGGAAAAGCTATCGAAGAAAAAACAGTTAAGACAATGATTCTTGCTTTTGTCGTATTAACATGTTGGTATGTTGCTTATGCAAATCCAAGTATTCTTGGAATCATTGATGCCCTTAGCGGTCCGTTAGTTGCCGCGATCTTATGTCTATTACCAATGTATGCGATTCGTAAAGTACCAGTACTGGCTAAATACAGAGGGAAAATGAGCAATGTATTTGTCATTATTGTAGGTATACTTACTGTCCTAGCAAGTATTAAGTCATTATTCTAATTCGCTATTGTTAGTTCAAGTGCTAAAATAGTGGGATTTGAAAAAAGAATGAAAGAGATTATGGATAAGATAAATCCACATTAGAATATTAAACAAGTAATTTAGTGAGGGTTAAAATCTAATATAAAAAGACATGAACAAAGATTTAATATAGGGTAAATAGTATAATAAAATAAAACCAGACCTTATATTAAGAGGATTTGAGTTTGATTATATATAATCAAACTTTATAATCAAACTTTTATTTGTTATAAAAATACATCCATTAAATCTTTATTGAGATAATGGATGTATTTTTTATTGTGGTCTTTTAATAAAGATTGATAATTTATAATTAAGTTCTATCATTTATAAAAAAGTTTGATAAAAAACCTGTATGGAATGCAGTTTTCTTATTCAACAATCGGGCCAGATTGTTGAATAACAGTCTTTTAAGAAATGTTATCTAACGACGCTTGTGCAAAAATAATATTGTTGTTTAATTTACAATAAAGTCATTTGAAAAATAATATTAGTTGTTTAAAAATCCTTATTCCATGAACGGAGCAGGTTAGTGGAAGCAATAGTAATTAGGTTTGACTGGGAAAATTGTCGATGATATTAAAAAAGACACCGAAGTGTCTTATGTTTTTCAAATTAAGCATACCGATAAATTGAAATTTAATTACTTAACATTATGTTTATCTTGGGAGCTAGGTATTTTATCGGTGAGTGTATACAAACCATGTAATGCTTGCTGTTAATAATGCTGACGAAATCAAAGCTGTAAGAACACTATATGTTTGCCAAATAAGTATCGTTGACCAATCGAAAGCACAGCACAGTATACCCAGGGCAATCGTAGCGATCAGGAAAATAACTGTTACGATTATTCTCTTTTTTGTCATTGGCTGCCGCTCATTCGTTTTCCTTCTGCGTAATCCTAAGAGAAATAGGAGAACGGCCAATAGGCAAAGAATAATAGTGATAGACGACAAAATGATATCCAAAAGCTGTGTGCCGCTTATTTCATATGACTGAGTTAGATTGCCGTCTAGTATATCTTTAACTTTTAGTACCAGGTTTATATTGGTATTTGCGCCGTTGCTCAGCAAGCAGACGGCTGTTCGTTCATTTAGCAGTATGACTACTTCGGTTCTGAAATTTGGATTGCCCCCAGTGTGTTCTATAATCGTTTGGTCGGCGTTTACCGACCAGCCTGCCGCATAATACATATCGTTGACAGCCGAAACAGACATATCACCCCTATGTGATTTTTCGATAACCGTGTGAAATATTTCGGGTATGTCCTGCACAATACCCATCTGTATGCCCATCCAACGCGCCATATCTTTTGTATTAGAAATGATGTAGCCTGCGGGCTTATTCCCAGCATAATCCGGAGCTTTAAATGGAGTTGTCATAAAAAAGGAAGAACGGTAGCCCTGTGCCAACTGTCCAGTGGCTTGAGCATCTTCTTTATAAACATACGTCTGGTGAAGACCTAACGGCTGAAATACCTGTTCCCTCATAAAGTCTTCATAGCTTTGTCGCGACACAATCTCAATAACCAAACCCAATACGTCATAATTAACGGTTCCATAGTTATACTGTTCACCGGGAGGGAACGCCAATTCAGTATCTACGAGCATTTCCACAGTCTTTTGCAACATATCCGGTGTATTGCCTTGTGGAATATTTTGAGTATGCCTAATATTTGTTAGACCACTGGTATGGTGAAGAAAGTTATTTAGTGTAAGGCTTTGCATATCAACAGGTTTCCCTTGATACTTTAACGTAAACCAAGGTAAATATTTTTGGACAGGGTCATTCATTGAGAGCAGCCCTTGCTCTTCCAACAGCATAATACCCATACCGGTAAAAGCTTTACTGACCGAGGCTAACTCATAGAGTGTATTTTCACTTGCAGACAACCCCTTTTCACGGTCAGCATACCCTGAAGAAAAGTAGAACACTTCATCATCAGCAAGTATTGAGATTGACATTGCCGGCACACCTGATATACGAGAGGCATCATCTAGCAACGCTTGTATTGCCGCAGATTTCGAATCAGACAACGCATAACTTTGTGTTGCGAATCCTGAGAATAATATAAATATCGTTAATACAAAAACAATAATCTTTTTCATAAACTCTCCTTTTTGAAAAATTATAATAGAATAATATAAATAACCTACTTTTACAACTACTAAACTAAATTTTAATTTATCTTTCTATTCACCTATATAATATCAAGTAATTGTGAAGAGTTAAACTTAACGAACAGATGCGTTAGTTCAATAAGAAAAACGATCTTCAACAATCGGGCGCGTTTATGAAGTAACGCTGTTGAATATGATCATACTTTTTTATAATAAGCAAACTAAAAAATGCTAAAGAAGCATCCATTTTGATTAATCTTTTTTCAAAATGGATGCTTCTTATTAATCTTAGTGTAAGGATTTACGAGGTGTTTTTGTTCAAACTTTATTTTAAAGCTACATTTATATTTCATTAAGAATTTTTTGTATGGCAGTTACATATCCTGCCTTATATACCTGAATGCCGTTTTCTTTTACTCTGCCATAATTATCGGTAGTCCATCCCTGATGGTTCATAAATTCGTTTGATATGGCATTTCTCATTGCATCTATTTCAGTATCTGTCAGATTATAAGAAGGCTCGACTATAACGACATCCTTATTTTTGCTTAGATCGTTTATAGGACGCATATCAATCGTAAAAGTTGTTTGTTCTTTAAGCAGAGAGTTTTCTCTTTTGAGCTTTTTATTCTCTGCCATAAGCATACCAACCAATGCTTTGGTTGTTGGTTCGGAGATACTTGCTAAGATATCATCGTTTACGGTTGTTCTCTTTTCTTTTTTAGGCTTTTTAGTGGTAGTTTTATAGTATTCAGCCCACTGGCTTATCAAAACTCTGTAATCCTCGGCATTTTTGTTTCTAAGTGCTTGTTCACTTGGACCGCCATCATCTGCTATCAGTCTGGCTATGGTGCCAATGGAAAAATCTTTTATGTCAGACTCGGACTGTTTTTTACAGGCATTATTTATGAGTTCTAATGTTTTCTTTTTCCTTGTAGAAGCGTTCTCGTAAAACTTTAAGAACAGTTCATCTGGATGCATTTCCATCATATATCCTCCAATACATAAATTATTCTTAATCAATAGTAGAACTATCTATATTGGTAATAAATTACCGTTTAAAGTCACAGATTTAAGTTGATTAACAAACTCATTCTCAAACCCGATTTCTTCAAGTTTCTTACGCCCGATTGCATAAGGAATGGCATCTTTTAAACTACCTGCACGATTAATCAAAAGCCTCATGAATTGATTTCCTGCTATGAGCTGTTCTTCTTCTGTTAATGAGAACATAACGGGCATTTTATTGTTATTTTTTAATGTTAGATCTATGATTTGAGACCTTTGAAGAACTACCTTGCTTGCATCTGTTTCAGGAAACAGTTCCGCCCCATTACAGATGATTTGAAGCTGTTCAAGTTCATGTTCAACGTTGTCAATAGAAATTCCAACATCCGATATAGAACCTACGGTAACAAGCTGAAATCCATCATCAGAAGATGTTTCTTTGATTAACTTCATGCACTTATCAATAAGGCGAAGAGTGGCATTATAATCGTTTGCTAGCTTATCATTCTTCTGTATCTCCTGTGTATATAATTGCTCATATTTAAGCAATTCATGATGTTTTGTAAATATGGTTCCATTAAGTTCACATTCATATTTTTCATTTTCTAAAAGTTCTATATCATGCTGATATTTAATCACTCGTTTTCCTGTTTCGCCCATATTGTAGCCTATGGTATTAAAATGATGCACTAAGCCAGGAAGAAAAGCAGGACTAGTTACGAACCATCTACATCTGACACAGTTCTGCTCTGGAAAACCCGGAACAACACCATAAGTGATTTTATCCGTATCATCATTAACATATGTGCCACCTGAATCGCATCCAAAACAGCCTTTAGGACAAATTCCTTTATCACTTATAATAATACTTGCACCTGATTTTTGAGCGTTGATTACTGCCTGATAAGCTATTGGATCATTGGCAGCTACACTTGTTTCTAACTGTTCATACTTTGCATCTCTAATAAATCTATCAAAAGCTTCTTTATCATTTTCAAGAATGCTCTTTTCAGCCTGATTCATTGTATCTGTAACATATGAAATACCTGCTTTTGTATAATAAAGAGTCATAATGAGTCTTGCGTGACCTGCGATAGCCTTTGAAAGAATAGGCATTGGAACTCCACCTTCAAGAGCATAGGCAGTTATAAGTGATACTCTGAGTGAATGAAGGGGATAATAAGTCATATCTCCACGGTCTGGACGCACAAATTTTAATGTTCTTTCTTCTTCGGATGCTGTATTTTCTTTAAGTTGAACCTCAAGCTGTTTAAGTGTCTTATACCAAAAAGAATCCGGTCCATGTACTCCTATTGGCAAGTGTTCCTGTCCTATTGAAGTAGGATTTCTGAAAAGAAATGTGATTTCCCCCATTTGTTTTAAAATCCTTACATCTTTTATCTGTCCTAAGTGGTTTCTTTTCATGTCTGCCCATTTTGCAGGTTGAGAAATAGGATTGTACTTCATCTGCCAATCCCTAAGTTTTGCAAGCCAGTATTGTGCTTCTTCGTACTGCCAAGGAATGTCATAACCTTTATCGGATTCCTCTTTGTTGATGTCTGCTGTTTTATTCGTGTTGATAAAAAAACCTGTCATTTCAAGCTGCGTTGTTTTGTCTTTGAATTTACGAAGAACTCCTCTTTCAAAAGGATTTCTTTTTGTACCCTGACTTAAATGTGAATCATTCTTAATCCATTCTCCAGCCACATTTCGCATAGACTGCACATACTTATAAGTATCCATTTCTCCACTGTCAAGCATACGCACCTGATAAGTTCTCAAAGGAAGAAGGAGTTTTGTCAAAAGCAACACAGTAGTCCCCGGAAACCACATCTCATATACTTCTTCAGAAAGTCCTTTTCTTCTCTGGTCATACTTGGAAGTTTTTCTGAATCTGTAAACACAGTCTGTGTCATTTTTATCAATAACAGACTTATCAACAATGAACCAATCACCACCTGCTCTACTTGAATCGCTTGCACTTTGTGCAAATTTCAAGTCTCTAAAGCAGGTTGCATTTGGAGGACAGAGTATATTACGAAGGTCTTTTATGTACCTATAAGGCAGAACATTCTTATCTGATTCATTACGTTGCGATGATTTTACATAGTCTGGTAAGTATTTTGTTAGAGGATTTTTAAATTCTGCTGGAATAAGTTTGTTTCCTAAATCATCTTCAACCGAAAACTTCTCCTCAATAATCCAGTCAACAAATTCAACATTCTTTTTTGCTTCAACTAAAGCAAGGGATTGTGAGCCTCTTTCTGCATAAATAATTTCGTAAAAATCTGGGGTGTCATATTCTATTGAAATGAACTCCTGCGCAGACCTAGTGATGTTATAGGGAATAACATATTTTTTAAAGAAGTTTGATAGAGATTTAAGTGTTAAGGATTTGTTTCTTACAACCGTTTTTACCCATTCCGATGCATATTCATTCCATTGCTGTAAATCAGAATCATATTCTAAAAGCCATTCGAGGTTTTCACTCTTAGTCGTTCCATGAAACCTTAACTCAAGTTCTCTTTTCTTGGCTTTTTCCTTTAACTGTTCAAGCCTCAGATTTTCTTTTGGCGATAATGCATTATCACCAAAAGCTCCGTTTTTAATGAAATCTCGGAGCCAGTTCAGAACAGTAGTATGTTTAACACCATATTCTAGCTCAATATCATTTGATGATTTGCCTTTGCAAAGTTCTTCAATCATTTTATACTTAAAAAAATTATCATAACTTTTTCTTCCCATTTATTTTCTCCTATATCTGTATCTGTTCTGCTGTTTAGTTTCTTCATTCATCCATGCATCAATCTCAGTCTGCATTGGAAGTACACAACCATTATCCAAAGATGCAGTGGCATTATTTAGTGAAGCTGTAACATCTGCAACTGTTGGCTCTGTGTATACGTTCTGAGACTCTATGGATTTGTGGTGCATGGAAATTTGTTTGATGCCGTCAGGTATATTGGCATTTTTAAGTCTTTGACCATATGCGTGTCTATGTCCGTGTGGAGTAGTGCCATCTTTCTTTCCGACTGTCAAACCAATCTTTTCAACCGCTTTTTCGTGAGACTCCCTCTGAGTCCTAAGTGGCATCATTTCTCCTAGTGTTTTAGGCGAATGTGAGACAAAGGCAAATGGGTGAGTATCCTTAATTCCACCTCTTAACCTTTTTACCATATACATTTTCCATACATACATAAAGATGTATCCCCATTCCTTTGACAACCAGTAAACATGCATGTATTTATCTTCATCGTTATCAAGTCTTGGCTCTTTCCACCCTGCAAATCGTTTGTCCTGTGCGGAATACATATTGCGTGGAAGTAAACCATATTTTAACAACAGATAGCTTTCTCTGTCTGTTATATATTTACCAGTAGTAGGGTTCTTGAAATCCTGCGGGGCTCTTCCTTCGCTTGGATGATAGATTCGTACCACAGCAAGATTTGGGTCTTCATGGTCAAGGAATACGTCCTGTACCCATAAATGAAATACTTCACTATGCCTAAGTCCACCGCCATGCATCAGTATAGTAATGGCAATATCACGCCAGTTATAACGGTCAACAAGGTCTAATTCATAGTTCTTTCTTGTATTCTTAAACCCTTCCCATAGGAGCTCATGTATTTTATTTTCGGGGAAGGCTTTTGTATCTCCTTTTGATGAGTATGGTTTTCTTCTTCTAACAGCATTGCGAGCTAACTTTGCAGTTTCAGAGATTTCATGAACATCATTTAAATGTCCTAGAAATGAGTTCTGACTTTTGTTTATCTGTGCCATCCAGTTAAGTCGTTCTTCGTATCTTGTGGCTTTTCTCCAAGGGTTTAATTGAACAGCTCCATATTCTTCATATAACCAATCTGATAACCCATTTAAAGCAGATAAAAGCATATTTGCTGTTTCAACTCTTTTAGGTAACCAATAAAGCCCCGAAGGGTCTAAACCTTCTTCATTTATTGTTCCTGAATAAACAGACTCCGTAAATGTATCAAAGAATTCTTTTGGAGAAGAATAATATTTCTGATTAGCTTCCATATAATCAAGCAATAGTCCAACAGCTTGTACTAACTTCTTATGCCAAGTTCTGCTTTTACTACGATTCTTTATTTGATATCTGTGTAATTGTTCAAAAAGCATTGTTTCTCCATTATACTCAACTAGAAGAGTAGGAAAGTCTATACTCCTTCCTGTATTATCCCTATATGTTTTTGAAGATACCTGAACATATCTCATATATAACCTCCTATACCTACATTTTGATTATTATATTACATATAATACCATAGATATTTAAATGTAACTGCAATAAAAAAGGCACTACATCATTAAAATGTAATACCTTTTTAGTAGTTTGATTATAAATATTTCACCCTAGATAAAAGATTAGTTCATGTCTTTTTTTGTGTTGGCGTTATTCTTAGAAGAGCGTTTAAAGTAGCGGTAACGAATAAAATGTTTTTACTAGGTATTTAAATAGGGGTAACTGGCATCTAGTCAAACTCAATATTATTTTGAGTGTAACTGGTCACTGCTTATGGGCAGTATAAACATAATCTCTCTTTTAAACCTTCTAACAATTCTTCAGGCACTTCCCTAATTTTGATATCCTTACCTAGGAAAAGTAGCCAATTTGTTATTTCTGTTAATTCATCGAGATTGTTAACATTGATAAAAGTCTTTAAAATGGCTGTGGATTGATAAGGATTTGTATAGGAAATAGAAATTTTTAAAGGATGGTATTTTTTGAACTGGGCAATCGCTTTTGGACCAAGTTCAAGTACAAGGTTGATTGCTTCGTCCTTCTTACTGAGTTTTTCTAAAATCTTTTTCTTACTTAATCTCTTTTTCATCGTATAGGGTTCGACATTGATGAGATGATCGACAGGGAGCATCTTCTTTTTTTCTTCTTTTATGTCAAAGACTTCAATTATCCAATGGCTTTTTTCTTGATAAAGGTGTAGTAGATAAATTGGATAAGACTTGATTTCCGCTTCTTCTTTTATGGTAATCAATAAATGGCTATCCAAAAGAAGGATTTGGATGAGTTTTTCTAACATAGGATGGGGGAGGTCAGAAAGCTCAAGTAGGTCAGGATTATGAGGGTTAGTCCCTTCAAAAAGCAAGATTTGATTTAAAAGAACAAGGTCATCTTGCTGGATTTCTGAGATGAGTCCTAGTAGTTTTTCGGCTAAAGACTTACGACTCTTTAGATAGGGAAGTTGTTGATTTCTTGTGGCCATAAAGGCAATAAAAAGAGCTTTGACCTCATTATCAGTAAAGCGAACAACGGGCAGGATAGAGTTATGCATGACAAAATAGCCACCATCTCTTCCAACTTCAGCGACGAGCGGCATCCCCATGGCTTCAATCTCTCTAATGTCTCTAATAGCTGTCGATCGTGAGATGTTAAATTCTCGTATAATTTCAGAAATTGTAAAGTGGGAGCGGTTGTTGATGTACCGCATGATGGTATTAATCCGTTCAACTTTTTTCATGTTGGTCTCCTAAACAGTATCATTTTTTGACATGATTTAAGGATATTATAAACTCATCAGATGAAAAGATAAATCATTTGATTAATTTAAAAAGAGGAAGGTTTTGAATATGAAAAATTATACTTTGGAAGAAAAAGATAGCTTTATCGTGTTAGGTATTGGAACTGAACTTAAGAGCGAATACACAGACTTTGCTGGAATAAATAAAGAAAAAGAAGACTTTTGGGAGGCCGTTAAACAAGATGGAAGGCTTGACACTTTAAAGGATTTAGCTACAAATGATTACATTTTTTCTGTGAGCGAAGCGGTGAATAACAAGATGATGTATTATGCTGGTGTTATGACAGAGGCACAAATACAAGAAGAATCTAGAGTTATCCAGTTTCCTATGGGGGAATATTTAGTAGTTAAAGGGGAAGGCAAGACGGCTGAGGAGCTAAGTAATAAGCTTACTGGCATTGCCTTTGGTCAAGTCTTACCAGAAGCAAAGGATTTTGCCTATGTTGGTGGGCCAAATACAACGGTTGAGATGGGGCAGAGAAACGGCTTAGTATTTGGTGAAATGTGGATTCCGGTTGTTAGGAAGTAAATAGTTAAAAGGAGAGATGAAATTGTCCTATATCGTTGATTTTAAAAATGTAACTACAGTTGGTTTAGAGTCTTCACCCATAGTAGAAGCGCTTGCTGGTTTACGTGCTCATGAAGCACGTTACTTTATGAACAAATACAAGCATGAATTTACGGTTGTACCAGCTAGTGAAAACGAGGAGACTCTAGATTACGTGAACTACGTTTTGAAAGAAGAACGTGATATTGAGTTTGCGGCAAAACCTTTAGAAACATCGCTTTTTCAAGTGGAAAATATTAAATTTGCCTATGTCTTCTATGAGGATGGTCTTGCAGTCAACGTCATGTATACGTTGGATAACCCGAAGAAGCGGGCTGTTGGATTTAAGCTTTCTGATGGAATGGAGATACCAAAGGAGTTAGAAGAGAAATTTAAGTTTGCTAGGCAGAAGTCTAAACTTGCTGGAACAATTCGGGGTTCGTTTTTTGTAATAAAAGGAGAATATAGTATAAGTTGAAGAATCCGTCATTTGTTGTATTGAGTTATTTTTTTAAAAGATGCGATTAAGGCTAACAATCTTGAATTGTTAGCCTTTTTTTACATAAGTATAATATTCATAGTCTGCTACACGCGATGTTCTTATAAAATGAAACAAAAGGAAATTACTATAAGGGGGTGGTGGGGTGAGCAAAAAAAGGCTATTTGAGTTATTCTTAGTAATTTTTGCTTTACTATTCCTTCATGTAAGCACATTTACCAATGAAAAATTGAACGATAAATTTGGTAACTTTACCTTCTTTGTTGTATTTCTCATGTTTTATATCAACGTTGCATTTGTAGAACGGTATTTTGATGATATACAAAAGTGGATTCGAAATATCATATTTCTTCTTGCCCTGTTAGTAGTAACTTTAATATCACTATGGATAGGTTACTTTTAAATCCTTACTTCCGAGAACGGGAATTATGTCAAAAGTAAATCCGGTCTACTGTACGTTTTTAGTGGATTGGTGGCCGATAAAATCTTGTAGTAGAAGCAACAGAAAAAAGGATAACAATAATTAAAGGCTGACATGATTCAACTTAGTTATAAAAAATTAATAAATATTAAAAGAAAACCATCAATTTGAACAATCTTTTTTCAAATTGATGGTTTTTATTTTTGAAAAAATAACTATTTTATAAAAGATATTTTTTTGACCCCCATAAAATTATTTATTCCTTCGAATATATATAAGTAGAAGAAAGCAAATGAAAGAAAAAGCTAAAATTACCAAAAATATAGAGAAGAGTTATTCAAAGATTGCAGATAAAATAGAAAAAGAGCAAGAAGAACAAGTGGTATTGCAAAAGAAAACAAGAAAGCAGTACAAAATATAGACTTCACTTTAGTGCAAGTGGAAAAAATAGTCATCTAAAAAAGTCGGCCTCGAAAAATATGAGTAATAGCAAAGAGACAACCCAAAAGAAAAGTACTAAGAAAATGTGGTTAAATGGTCACTTGTTTAGTGACCATTTTGCTATTTGAAGCAGAAGGAGGCAGGGAGATTACTAGTGTTGAGTTTAGTAATGAAGATCTTAAAAAAAACGAAAATAGAAGATATCGTATTTAACATACAAAACAACGGAGGAGATAAGGAAGCTTTTATCGTACAGTATCAGCCGTTTATTAGAAAATCAATCTCGTCTGTCTGCCGCCGTTATATTACAGAACAGGATGATGAATATAGCATTGGGTTGTTTGCGTTTAACGAAGCAATTGAACAATATTCATATAAAAAAGGGAAATCTTTTCTAGCGTTTGCTGATCTTCTTATAAAAAGAGATGTAATTGACTATATACGTAAGGAGTCTAAGCATAATCTTGTCTTTTTAAAAGAAGATAAGCAAGAGGAAATATTAGAAATGCAAGTATCGCTTACGGAGTATATGAAAGAGATGGAAAATAGTAACCGTAAGGAGGAAATTCTTCATTTTCAAAGTGTGCTAGCTGAGTTTAAAATCACATTTTCAGAGCTTGCTAAGGAATCTCCTAAGCATCGTGATACGCGTGAGCACTTAAGAGAAATTGTAAAGATTATTATAAAAGACGAGAAAATGATGGAAGAGCTGTTCAGAAAGAAAAAGTTACCGCTGAAACATATTGAACCACGTGTTAGGGTAAGTCGTAAAACGTTGGAGCGACATAGAAAATACATTATTGCGATGTGTATTATTTTTGCAAACAACTATACATATATTCTTGATTATATAAGAGGGGAGAAGCATGATGAATAAAGGAATTGTGATGGATATAAAAAAACATAGCGTAGTTGTTTTAACTCCAAATGGAGAGTTTATTACGTTTAAAAGAAAAGTACACTCTTACATGATTGGAGAGGAAATCTCGTTTAACAAACAAGAGCAAAGAGCACCGCGTTATTCAATCCCTTCTTTCTTAAAGCCTGCATCATTACTTGTTACTTGTTTTCTATGTGTGTTGCTGTTTTTCTACAACCAACCGGAAGAAAAAGTATTTGCTTATGTCTCAGTGGATATAAATCCAAGTTTAGAGGTGAGCGTAACAAAGGATCTTCGTGTTATAGATTTGCGAGCTTGTAATGATGATGGAAGGCGTATTTTAAAAGAAATGAAACGATGGGAAAATAAAGACCTGCAAGACGTAATACGTACTATTATAAAGCAGAGTCAAGAGGATAAGTACTTAACGAATGATAAGCAAGTTATGCTAACAGCTGTTACAAAGGACAAGTCGCTAGAACCACAGTTGGAAAAGGCTATGCAAAAATTAAAGAAAGAGTATGAGACAAAACACGTTACAGTCGTATATCAAAGCAGTACGATGCAAATGCGGGAGAATGCCAAGAAAGCAGGAGTTGGCACAGGTGTTTATATAAAGCAAGAGAAGGAGAAGCAGAAATCGCTTACTCCACCTACGCCGCCGTCTAATCAAGAGGAGCGCGATGAGGAGATACATTCGCAACCAAAGTCATCTCCTGATGTATCATCGGATTCGTCTCCTGTAAAAGAAGAAAGATACGAGAAGCAGGAGCATATAGAACAAAAGCAATCCAAGGAACAGCAACCGAAGCAAATAAAAGAAAATAATGGACACCAGCAAGAAAACAACGGTAGAGGGCCTCAAAAAGAAAATAATGGACACCAGCAAAAAAACAACGGTAGAGGGCCACAGCAAGGAAATAATGGACACCAGCAAAAAAACAACGGTAGAGGGCCTCAAAAAGAAAATAATGGACACCAGCAAGAAAACAACGGTAGAGGGCCTCAAAAAGAAAATAATGGACACCAGCAAGAAAACAACGGTAGAGGATCACAGCAAGGAAATAATGGACATCAGCAAGAAAACAACGGTAAAGGATCACAGCAAGGAAATAATGGACACCAGCAAGAAAATAACGGTAGAGGATCTCAACAAGGAAATAATGGACATGAGCAAGAGAATAACGGTAGAGGATCTCAAGGAAATAATGGACACCAGCAAGAGAACAATGGTAGAGGGTCTCAAGGAAATAATGGACATGAGCAAGAGAATAACGGTAGAGGATCACAGCAAGGAAATATAAACGAAAATAACGGGCCTGAAAATGAGGACAAAAACGTTCCTACCACACAACATCAAGGGAATGAAAAGAAGAATCTATAGAATATTGAAGATGGGAATTCGTTTTATGGTAATAAACCCCTCTAGTTTCAAACTGAAGGGATTTTTAATATTTAAATTTTTTAATTGACGGACATAAAATCGTATATCCTTTCGAATTATATATACGGATATCATTAATATTTATATAAAAGGGGAGTAAGAAATATGAAAGTAAAAAAAGAAATGTATGAAGAGGTTGCTGAAGCATTGAAGGTATTGGCGCATCCTGCCCGTTTATCTTTAATAGAAATAATGATCACAAAAGGCCCTACTAATGTAACAACAATGTATGAAACATTACAAATGCCTCAAAGTACAATTAGTCAACATTTATCCAAACTAAGAGCTGCTAAAATCGTTACAGGTACTCGGAAAGGATTAGAAATTTATTATGAAGTAACGGATAATCGTACAAAAGCAATATTATTAAGCTTGGTTTAAATGCTGACTTGCTTGAATTCAACAGTAAGATGAGGATAAGAAAGCAATTCTGTTCCCATGAATTTTTAGAATTTTACATAAGGGCTATATTTATAAGAATATGTAATTTTCTTTCACTACAGTTAATTCCTTTGAGAAATAAGCTTTTTTTCATTTTAGGGGTATTTTTTGCTAGCTTAATAGTGATATGACGATACCCCTATTATAAAATTTCAGAAGAACTCTTGACATAGAAGATGTAACAAAGTTGAGATGGTTCTTTTAGTCATTTAATTTTTTTATTTGATGGTCTTTTCCCCATTCTAATAGTTCATTCATAATTTGCATTAAAGATTTTCCATGTTCGCTTATTGTGTACTCAACCTTTGGTGGTACTTCTTGATATACAGTACGATGGATAATCCCATCAGCCTCAAGTTGCCGAAGTTGTTGTGTGAGAACTTTTTGCGTAATGTTTGGAATTTCTCGTTTGATTTCATTTGTTCGCATTTTTCCATCCGTCAAAACACATAAAATATGAACTTTCCATTTTCCGCCGATCACGTCGAGTGTCGTTGCGATTGGGCAGTCATCATTTTGATTCATATAACACCTCCAAAGGTACTTTAAGGTTCCTATAGCACTTTAAAGTACGTACTTTTCAATTATATGTAACTCATACATACTAATACGTAAAGGATTGATTAATTTATAAAGGGGATGGAAAATGATGAGAACACTTGTAATTGTAGCACACCCTGATATTGAAAAATCACGAATTAATAAAAGATGGATAGAAGAACTTGAGAAATATTCGGATGAAATAACGGTACATGAATTATATAAAGTGGCACCGAATTGGGAGTTTAATATTGAAGAGGAACAAAAGCTGTTAGTAGAACACGATCGATATATTTTCCAATTTCCGCTTTACTGGTATAGTTCACCACCATTATTAAAAAAATGGTTTGATGATGTATTAACATATGGATTTGCGTACGGATCAAAAGGGGATAAAGTGAAGGGGAAAGAATTTGGTGTAGCTATTTCTATAGGGGGATTAGAAAAAGACTATAAAAATAGCGGGATTACAATGGATGAGTTAACGAAACCGTTTCACGCTACATGCCTATATACAGGAATGGAATTTATACCATCATTTTATTTATATGGTGCGGAATATAAACTAAGTGATGAAGCGATTAATAAAAGTGCACCTGAGTATGTGCAATATGTTATGAATAAGAAGTATTCTAATATATAAGGAAAAGTGAAATCCAGTTATGTACAAAGCATAACTGGATTTTTGTTTATAAAAAACATAATAATTTACTAGATTTTGTATTTTGTGTAAGATAATAAAGAATATTCAATTAATAATTAAAGGAAGAGATATAAATGAAGCTGCCACTATTACAAGTAGAGACAGAGAGACTGATTATCCGTCCATTTCAAAAAGAGGATTATGAAAGTTGGTTAGATGGATTCAATAAGAGGTTACCATCTCAATATAAATACGATGATGGCTATCATGACATGTCGTCTTCAACAAAGGAATGGTTCACGGAATGGATAAGAGGATTTGATGAGGCGGCACGACGGGATGAAATGTACGTTCTAGGTATTTTTCAGAAAGAAGATGGCGCCAATATTGGAAAGCTAGAGCTTATAAAAATTTTACGTATGGACTATCAATGGGCAATGATGGGCTACTCTATTCATAATCAATATTGGAAAAATGGATACGGAGTAGAAAGTGTAATAGCTGCGCTGCCGTTATTTTTTAATGGCCTTCATTTTCATAGAATCGAATTACATATACATGTTGATAATGAGCCATCCGTTCGTTTGGCAGAAAGAGCTGGTTTTTCATTTGAATGTATGAGAGAGGCGTTTTCTATGGGGAATGGTAAGTGGGCAGATTTTCTTATTTATTATAAAAATAAGGAGACGGATATATGAGGGTACTTATTACAGGTGGAAATCGAGGATTAGGGTTACAGTTAGTAAAAGGATTTCATGAGAATGGGCATATCGTTTATCCGCTAGTTAGAAGTGTGGAAGCGATAAAACAGTTAAAACAGATGTTTTCTTCTAGATGTTTTCCTATATTAGCAGACTTGTCAGATGATGAGAGTACTGAGTGTATTAAGAAGCAAGTTGAGGAGTATACAGAGTATATTGATTTAGTTATAAATAACGCTGGAATTACTGGAAAGGAAACGGAGGTTTTACGTACCAATTCAGAAGAGTTAACGGACCTATTTAACGTTCATTGTTTAGGTGTTATTCGAGCTATAAAAGGTACATATCCGGCTTTAACTAAGTCGAACCATCCGAGAATTATTAATATATCCTCTCGGTTAGGGTCATTACATAAAATGGCGGCCAAAGAGTTTCCTCAAGGAGAGTTTTCGTATTCATATCGAATTGCGAAAGCAGCACAAAATATGTTAACACTCTGTTTACAGCAAGAGTTTGCGGATAAAGGAATTCGTGTAACCGCCATTCATCCAGGGAAATTAAAGACGGACATTGGTGCTTCTGATGCGAATATGACTCCTGCTGAAGGAGCTCAAAATATATATGATTGGATAATACATTCGAATGAGGATGTGTCAGGGAAGTTTATTGAGCCGGGTGTAGGTGAATTGAAATGGTAATGTACGATCTTTCAATTATTCAAAATGCATTTAGGTCTTTCAAAAAATGTTAAATAGATTATCAAATGCAGTAATAATTGAAGATATAGAAGAAAGACCGGAATATATCCGGACTTTCATTACCTGTTCAACACTTCAATATAAGAAGCATCCCCAGCTGTTCTAATAGTAGAGCGGAAATTATTGTGTTCTAAAGTTTCAGCAACTTGTTTTAATTGCTGTGCATCATCGTGATGAATGAGTAAACTATCTGCGCCACTTTCTTCTATATGAATATGTTCAACATTTCCGATCGCTTCATGTATAGCTTTTAAAAATTCAGGTTTCATATTGTCCTCCTATATGTATGTAACGTCGTTAAATAGTATTTCCTTATTTTTGAAATATAAAAGTAGAAGAAAGGATAAATGAAAATGAATATAACGCAGTTTAAAGAACATATTACATCTCTTTTTGAAGAGCATCTTAATAAATACGGTGATGACGAGTATGGCTTCACTCACATTAGTAAAGAGGAATTTCACAAAATAGGTTACACGACAAATTTGACGCTAGAGACGATTGAAGAAGCATATCAAAATGGGGTTGATATGATACTTACACATCATGCGCCGTGGAGCTTTTTATTCGGTATGGAAGAGGCTTGTATTGAGAAATTAAAAGAATATGAAATGAATCATTTTTGGATTCATTTGCCGTTAGATTTTGTAAAGTTTGGCACGTGTACGTCGTTATTTAATGAAATTGGGATAGATACAATACTGGAATATTCCACGTATGAGGAAGAAGAGCTACCAGGAATAGGAGAATATAAAGAAGCGATTCCCTTTTCAAACTTAGTTGGAAAACTTGAAGAGAGAATGGAAGAGAAAGTGAAGAGTTGGAAAAATCATGATAAGCCAGTAAAACGGATTGCGATTTTAACAGGTGCAGGAAATAATACAAACCTTATTGAGCGTGCACTAGAAAAAGGTTGTGATACGTACATAACAGGAGAAAAAACATTATATACAGTACAACATGCAAAATTTAAAGGCATCAATTTGATTGTAGGTAGTCACACATTTACAGAAGTGTTTGGTGTAGAAAGTTTGGCTCGTAAGTTAAAAGAAAGAGATAATTCAATAGAAATTACTAGATTAAATGAAGATCATTTGGAGTGAGGGAAATGGTAACGATATATGCAAATTATGGGGAATCAAAGGTGAAATTAACGTGGGAAAAAGATTGTATATTGCCAGAATACGAAAGAATCACGAGTGTTCACGGTTTTTGTTTTCATAATAATAAGGTTTTACTGATAGACCATGAGCAGCGTGGTTGGGACTTTCCTGGTGGGCATATAGAAGAAGGGGAACTACCAGAAGAATGTTTTAAAAGAGAAGCGTGGGAAGAAGGTTATGTGAAAGGGGAATGTACTTTATTTGGATATATTATCGTTGACCATAGTGATAATCCAAATTGGAATGAAAATAGTCCGTATCCAAAAGTAGGGTATCAGCCGTTCTACCGGATGGAGATTAATGAAGTGCATAAGTTTGACGGTGAGTATGAATCCGATAAAAGGATGTTTGTTAGAGTAGAAGAGAGTGCAGCGTATCATTATAAATGGAATGAATTATATGATGAAATCTTGAAGGAAGCCGTTTTGATAAAATAAAAATTAATTTCTGCAATATTAAGATGTTAGAAGGGATTCTCTTGCAATTGTCAAATAATAGTAAAGTTGTCTTTTGAATTGAAGGAATCTTCAGATGCAAGGGTGAGTGAATGAACATTTCAGTAATCGCTAAACAACTAGTTAATGAGAAGATTATTTCACATTATCCAAATAGCATGAAAGTGTTGAGCGGAGGAACGACAAGTACTGTATATTTGTTGGATGGAAGATATGTTGTGAAATCGAATGAAGCGAAAGTAATACGTGAAGAAGCTAATTTTCTTTCTTTTTATGAGGGGAATGCGTTATTTTCAAAGCTTTTGTATAAAGAACCTTTACATACATATGTTGTGTATTCTTTCCTTGAAGGTAGTCCTTCGTGCGAACAAGGACATAAACGAAGTACGCTTATTACACTTGTAAAAGAAGTTATCAATAAGTATAAAATTGTTCCAGGTGCAGATGGCTGGGGATGGAAAGAAAGTCTGGTTCAATCTTGGAATGAATTTTTAACGGCAAATGTGATGGAATCTTATGGAAATGTAAGACGTTACATAAGTGAGGAAGAGTATAGAATTGTTCTTAAACTAGCGAATAGTCCAAATAGGGGGACTGGAATAAATCAGCCATTTTTAGTACATGGTGATTTTGGATTCCATAATTTTATATTCCGGGAGAATAAGCTGTGCGGTGTAATTGATCCTTTACCAGTGTTAGGAGATCCTATATACGATTTAATTTACGCGTTCTGTTCAACACCAGAAGATTTGACGAAAGAAACCATTCAGTATGTGATGAAACAATGTGTATTTCGTAAAAGGGACCGAGATTTATATGAAGAAATAGTAATAGGTTTATATTTGCGTATCGATACATGTTTGAGACACCACCCGAAAGATTTAGAAGATTACTTAGAAGCTTGGCGTTATTGGATGGGCGAAATTGAGACGACTTGATGGCACAAATATTGGGAGGGGGAGATAGTGAAATGAATATTTCAGAAGCAAGAAGAGATTTAGCACAAAAAACGAAGAGGGGATTTCCTGTTATACTAGCTGGTCTTTTATTTTGGAGTATAGCGAGCATAACTGGTGTTTTTCTTTCAGAAAAGCAAGTTGTGTGGGTGTATTTAATTGGTATGGGCTGTGTGTTTCCTTTCGGCCTAATGTTAGCTGCCGTATTAAAAATTGATATGTTTGCGAAAGGAAATCCGCTAGGGACTTTAGCGGGAGTAATTGGTGGGATAAATGTATTAAATATTCCGTTTGTATTACTTGCATATTTTCAATTTCCAGAGTGGTTACCTTTTGTAGTAGCGATGTTAATAGGTGTTCATTTTGTACCGTACGTATGGATTTATGAAAGTAAAAGTTATGGGTTATTATCAGTAGGAACTGTATTAGTAACGTCAGTATGTGGGATTCTTTTTGCGGAAAAAGGATTTATCGTAATTCCTATGGCGGTTACAGTTGTCTACTTTATTACTCTTATAAGCTTATCAATTGAAAATAAAAAAGCAGAAAACGATCAACAAATATCAGCTTAGCAAAAAATTAAAGGGATAGGGGAATAACTATGAATAATTTCGTTTGTACAACGTGTGGCGTGCAGTATGCAGCGAGTGTGGAAGAACCGGTAAGTTGTCTTATTTGTGATGAGGAGAGACAATATGTTAATCCGAAAGGGCAGTCTTGGACGACTTTAGAAAACTTGCAAACGAGTGATACATATAAAAATGAAATTATAGAAGAAGAAAATGGGCTTTATAGTATTACGACAAAACCAGAATTTGCGATCGGTCAGACGGCATTTGTAGTAAAAACAGAGTCATATCGTTTACTATGGGATTGTATTACTTATTTAGATGAAACGACAATTGAGAAGATAAAAGAGTGGGGCGGATTAGATGCAATTGCACTATCTCATCCGCATTATTATTCAACTCAAGTAGAATGGGCAGAAACATTTGATGTGCCAATTTATATACATGAAGATGATAAAGAGTGGGTGATGCGTCCGAGTAGTCGTATTATTTATTGGACTGGCGAGTCTTTACGATTAGCGGATGGAATTACTGTTCATCGTCTCGGAGGGCATTTTAGTGGCGGTTCTGTATTACACTGGGAAGAAGGAAATGATGGGAAAGGTATTTTATTAACAGGTGATATTATTCAAGTTGTAGCGGATCAACAGTGGGTGAGCTTCATGTACAGCTATCCAAACTTAATTCCACTACCAGCAAGGAAAGTGGAGGAAATGGCGAATCGCGTGAAGTCGTTACAGTTTAATCGTTTATATAATGCCTTTCACCGAGTAGTGAAAGAAAATGCAAATGAGGCAGTTGAACGGTCTGCGGAAAGATATATGAAAGCGATAGAAGGAAAGCTGTTTCATACGTAAAAGGAGAGTTAGCTTTATGAAAACGTTAGTATGCTTTGGGGATAGTATTACAGCTGATGAAACATTTTTTGATGGAACGCCGAGGTTAACACCACGTTTGCAAGAGATGTTTCCAAATTGGAAAGTGGTTAATGCAGGTGTTCCAGGTGATAATACGTTCGATGCACTACAAAGGATTGAAGAGGATGTATTATTGCATGAACCAGATTTCGTAACAGTTTTTCTTGGTACGAATGATTCGGTGTTATTTGATCCAGTTCCATTACAGTCGTACAAAGAAAATTTAGAGAAAATTGTAAGTGCGATCTCACCAGAAAAAGTATTACTTATTAGTCCTGCACCAGTTGATGAAGAAAGACAACGTAATAGAACGAATGAAGTACTCGGTCAGTATGCAGCGGCGGTAGAGGAAGTAGCAAGAAAAACAGGGGGCCATTTTCTTAATTTATATGCTGAGATGATTCAAGAAGAAAATTATAAAATATTCGTAGAAGATGAAGAAAAAGATGGATTACACTTTGGACCACAAGGTTATGAGTATTTAGCGAAGTTAATTTGTGAAAAGTTAAAAGGAATTCTGTAAGAAGCAAAGCGTGGGCGCTTTGCTTTTTTTGTACTTCTTATAATGAATTAGCTGAATCACAGAAGTAGACGATTCCTGTACTAAATGTTTAGTACCTATAGCACTTTAAAGTACATACATTTTTAATGAGTTAAATATAATTCATAATAGCACCATTAAGAAGAAAACAAGCTTTACGGTACTATAGAGAATTTCAAAAAATGCCAATGTGATATAAAACGATTAGGGAGGTTAAAGATATGAGTACTTCAAATTTGAGTGAAATAAGTAAACAAATTTTAATAGAGGAGGAAACACTTCAATTTTCCTCTTTTACAAATGAAGATGCCTTGCAATTAGGTTTATTTATCGTTGAAACAGCAAAGCGAGAGGGGAAATTGATTGCTGTTGATATAGCAAAAAATGGTGTGCAATTATTTCATTTCAAGATGACAGGGACAACTGAGGAAAATACGAAATGGATTGAGCGTAAAAAACGGGTCGTTTCCCTGCATAATCATAGCTCGTATTATATGCAGATAGAAAGTGAAATAAGCGGAGTTCCATATCATGAAAAATACCGTTTAGATGGCTCGGAATATGCTGCGTTTGGTGGATGCTTTCCTATCCAAATAAAAAACGTAGGGGTTATTGGGATGATAACAGTCTCAGGATTACCACCAGAAGTAGATCATGAATTGGTTATAAGAGCAGTTAAAAATCATTTAAATCAATAATAGAAGTAATTTTAAAGGTTAAATAAAAAGGCAAAAATGAACATATTCCTGTTCGTTTTTGCCTTTTTATTATTTCTTTTTCGGTCTACGTACTAACTCGCCGCCACAATTCGGGCAAACGTTTTGTCTTTCCTCTGTACATGGTGCACAAAATGTACATTCATACACGCATATGTATGCTTCAGAATCGGGCTGAAGGGAATGGTCGCAAATTTGACAGTTTGTTTTCATTTCTAATGCCATTGTAATCCTCCTTATTATTCGAAAGTTCATAATTTAATTATAATTAATATTGTAGTGGAAGTCCTTTTTAAATGAAAAGAAATAAAAGGATTGTGTTGTTGTTTGAAATGAAATAGGTCTATTTATTTTAAAATTGATTATTTAGTGCAGTTGGAATATTATGAAATAGTCAAAAGACAACAGGGGGTATATATTTTGACTAATCATAACGATTATTTTCATGTAGAAGAGGATGTAAATCACAATAGTTTAAAAGCGGATTGTGAAAAGTGTTTTGGATTATGTTGTGTGGCATTACCGTTCGCGGCATCAATAGATTTTGCGGTGAATAAAGATGGTGGTAAACCTTGTGCAAATTTACAATCAGATTATAAATGTAGTATACATAGAGATCTTAGAGGAAAAGGGTATAAAGGTTGTACAGTGTTTGAATGTTTCGGTGCTGGGCAAAAGACTTCTCAAGTTACGTTTAAAGGAATGGATTGGCGGACAGATGCCGAGCATGCGCGAAAAATGTATGATGTTTTTCCGGTAATACATCAGCTTCATGAAATGCTGTGGTATTTGAAGGAAGCCGTTCTTTTAAAGGCGACGCGTACAATTTATAACGAGCTTAACAAAGCAATTGAAGAGACAGAACGCCTATCGAATTTAAGTCCAGATGAGTTAATGGAAGTAAATGTGCCATTACACCGTGCAGAAGTGAACATTCTCCTTTTAGAGACGAGTGAATTAGTATGGAAGGAAATGAATGTTGCACGTAAAAAACGAATCAGTCATCGCGGAGCAGACCTTATGGGAGCGAATCTGAAAAAGAAAGATTTACAAGGAGCAAATTTAAGAGGGGCTTATCTTATTGCGGCTAATTTACGAGATGCAAATTTAAGGGGAGCGGATCTCATCGGAGCAGACTTGCGAGATGCAGACATTCGCGGGACAGATTTTACAAATAGTATTTTTCTTACGCAAGTTCAAATTAATGCGGCGAAAGGGGACAAACATACGAAATTACCGAAATTGTTGTCTCGTCCAGGTCATTGGACTGCGTAAAGAGTATGGAGTGAAATAGTTTGGATATTTTTCAGTATTTAGAGGGAATGCAGGGAGACGTATTTTCGTTATCAGTATCTCAAATAGAATCGAAGTATTATGATATTTGTAGCACGTTAGCATCAAGTGAGCATGCGGAGCGCATTAAATTGATTCCATTAGATTTATACAAGGAAAGTATGAGAATTGGTTTGAAAGAAGCGTTAGAAATTGCTGAAAGTGAAGAAGCGAAGGCGATTTATTTTGAGTATGATCTTGATAATGAGTGGGATAGTCAGTTCTATATTTGTGACGATTACATGTTTCTTGAAGAAGATGATGAGGATTGGGCCAGTGATTGGACGGATGAAATAGAAGGACCGTCTTTAGGAGAGTTAGCTGATATTTATGGTGAAAATGGCTTTGATTCAGATAAAAGGGCTGTAGGTATTACTTTATATTTAATTGCGAGAACAGTGTGTAGTTTTATAAGTGAATGTAGTGGAGTACAAAGTAGTATACCAATTTGTATAGGATTCCATGATCAAGACCCAATTATGCGAACAGGAAGAGACTAAGTCTCTTCCTGTTTTTTTATACTATTTTTACTTTTCAAAAGTAGTAATTAGAACACTGCATATAATAAGGATACCACCAATGAAAAAGTTACTGCTTAATGTTTCATTTAATAAAAGCCAGCCCAGTAGCGAACCAACGATAGGTTGGAAGAAGAAAAATAATGAACCGATGCTAGCATCCATTAATTCTAATCCTTTATTCCAAAGGAAAAATGCACCTGCGGTTGAGACGATTCCTAAATAGAGTACTCCTAATAATACGTACATGTTCATATGTTCAATAGGAGTTGATTGGAATTCCCACACCATAAAAGGTGTAATGAAAAAGAGTGAAAAGAATATTGCATACGTTGTAATAATTAAAGATGAAAATCGAGTTGAAGCGATTTTTACATAAATGGACAGTAAAGCCCATGTAATAGCGGCTCCAACTAAAATGATTGTACCGATAAAATAGGAGCCGATTTCAATATCCCATCCGATAACGATAATGACACCGATTGTCGCTATGATAGTAGATAAAAGTCTACGAGTGGTTAGTTTTTCTTTTAAAATAAGCGCTGCAAATATAACCATAAATGCAGGTGTAGCTGATGTTACTAAAGAGCCTGTATGAGCGTCGGATAATTTTGTCCCGATGAATTGACATGTAATCGAAATGAAGTATCCGATGAAGCCAATCCAAGCGAATAATAGCCAATCTTTTTTGTGTATGGTTACTTTTTTCTTTTGCTTTTTTTCAGTTGTTTTCAAAATCACATATAAAACAACAAAAGCGATAATAAAGCGTAGCCAAACGAGTGTAAGTGGTGGGATAAAGTCGAGTACGTATTTACTAACGACGTACATACCGCCCCAAATACTTGCTGCTAGTGATAAACATATAGCTCCTAAAATTGTTTGTTTCATTTGAATGACCTCCGTCTATTTTTAGGGTTATGATTTATTCCCTAAGACGAGGCATGGCGCACTTGTCCCGCATTAACGGGCAGTAAAACTCCCACCTCAAAATTCAGCGAAAGCAAAGAAGTTAGGCGGTGGATCAACTGCCCGTAAATGCCCGATTGGTTCAACTAATAATCAGTGGGGGATGAAGAAACCCCCCACTGATTAAAGTTTCACTTTATTATATGAATGCCCGTCTTAGATTATAGACGGCCTACAGGTTGATCGTTTTCGAATGAAGTGTTGTAGTACATGAGCGTGGCCTCCCTTCTTCTTTTATAATGATATTATAACTTAATCTTCTGATTATTGTAGAACGTTATGAAAGTGTGTATAACAAACCGTCACGTTTGACTGTACAGTTTATGTATTGTATGATAATAGTAATATAAACAAGGGGGGAAGATCGTTGGGAAGGTGTATCGAATCGGACAGTTGGCTCTCATGGCTCACGTGTCGAAACGAACGATTGATTATTATACGAATCTAGGAATCTTAAAAGCGGAGCGATCTCAATCTAATTATCGCTATTACGACGAAACAGCATTTGAGACATTACAATTTATTGAGAAGTGCAAAGAAATGCATATGCCGCTTTGTGAGATTAAAGAGAGAATCGAGGAGAAGAAAAAGCTGCTCGGTATCAATGAACACGTTTCGAAACAAGTGAATGAAGTGACAGACCATATTCATAGATTAGAAGCAGAGCTAACGGAGTTAAAGCCTCTTTTAGATGAATTGACTGATTCACAACGTGAAAAAATATCGAAATCTTTATCAGGTCAAACGACAGCTTTAATACAGACACTTATTCTATTATTATAGAATAAGTGAAATCCGACCTCTTTAATTTTTGTATCGGGCTATGTTTTCTAACGAACAAATAAGAAAACATTATAGTATACAGGAGGTGGACACCTTAGTTTTTTAACTAAGGGGATTCATTGGAAATATTTAATTTAGTCATGGTTGCGATTTTAATCGCATTTACTGGATTTTTCGTAGCAGCAGAGTTTGCGATTGTTAAGATACGTTCAAGTCGCATTGATCAGCTTGTTGCGGAAGGGAAACGCGGTGCGTTAGCAGCGAAAAAGGTAACAACAAATTTAGATGAATATTTATCTGCTTGTCAATTAGGTATTACAGTTACAGCGATGGGACTTGGTTGGTTAGGTGAACCGACGATAGAAAAATTATTACACCCGTTATTTGAGAAATGGAACTTAAATCCTTCTATCTCATCAGTATTAACATTTGGTCTTGCATTTATGACGATGACGTACTTGCACGTTGTAGTCGGGGAATTAGCTCCGAAAACGATGGCAATTCAAAAAGCTGAAAAAGTGACATTGTTATTAGCAGGTCCGTTAATGATATTCTATAAAGTTATGTATCCATTTATTTGGGTATTGAATGGTTCTGCTCGTGTTGTAACTGGTTTATTCGGTTTGAAGCCAGCTTCTGAACATGAAGTAGCTCATACAGAAGAAGAGTTACGTCTTATTCTTTCAGAGAGCTACGAAAGTGGAGAAATTAATCAAGCTGAATACAAGTATGTAAATAATATCTTTGAATTTGATAATCGCATTGCGAAAGAAATCATGGTACCGCGTACAGAAATCGTTGGTTTCTATCTTGAAGATTCAGTAGAAGAACACATGAAAGTAATCCAAAATGAACGATACACACGTTATCCGATTTTTGGAGAAGATAAAGATGATATTATCGGTATGGTCAATGTAAAAGATTTCTTTATTCGATATATGAACAACGATCAAGAAGATTTATCATCGATTCGCACGTATATGCGTCCGATTATTGAAGTTATGGAAACGACTCCAATTCATGATTTATTACTGCAAATGCAGAAGAAGCGAATTCCAATGGCTGTTTTATATGATGAGTACGGAGGAACAGCTGGAATTGTAACGCTTGAAGATATATTGGAGGAAATCGTCGGCGAAATTCGTGATGAATATGATGAAGATGAAGCACCACCAATTCAACATGTGAACGAGTATCATAAAATTGTTGATGGAAAAGTGCTTATCACAGAAGTAAAAGATTTGTTTGGATTACACATTGAAGAAGACGATGTGGATACAATCGGTGGATGGATTATGATGCAAAATCATGAAATCGAAGAAGGACAATGCGTTGAAGCAGAAGGCTATGAATTTAAAGTGTTAGAAAAAGATGCTTATCAAATTAAACGTGTTGAAATTCAAAAAATGGATCATGAACAAGAACAAGAGAAAGCAGCAACTGTGTAAGTTGCTGCTTTTCTTCTGACACATAATAAAATGTGAAATTAGGAGCGGATATTTTGATTCAAGTAGCCTTACGTGTATATCGATTACAATTGTATACGATCTTTAGTGGTTTACTACTAATGTGGGCGGTTACTCCGTTTGGAAAACAAGTGACAGGATTCGGTATTGGTTTAGCTGTAAGTGCATACTGTCTTTGGTTATTAGCTCGCAGAGTGGAGAAAATAGGAAGAAGTATTGTGATGAAAGAAAAGGCTCCTGGATTAGGAGTTCTAAACCGATTTGCAGCCGCAATATTAGGGGCTATCATTATGTATGAAATTGAGCATGAAATGGAAATGTGGGCATTTGGTACTGGAATATTAGGTGGACACTTTTTAATGATTGCGAATTTAGCCTATGCAAATATGCAGCTAGTAAAAGAAGAAGAGAAACAAAGAGAACATGCTTCGAAAAACATAGAGTTATGAGGAAAGGGACCTAATCTGGTTCCTTTTTTGCGTTTAAAAATAAATGATATAATACGAGTGATTTACTGGTATTTATCGGATTTACGCCAAATATAATACGCTTATTTTTGAGGCATTTCAATAGTATGAAAAAAAATTAAAAAAAATTAAAAAACCCATCGATTTCTAAAGCTTATGTATGTTATCATGACAAAAGAATTTGCGAAAGAGGTGGATACCAATGTTACAAGCGTTACTTATTTTTGTGCTTCAAATTATTTACGTTCCAACTTTAACAATCCGTACGATTTTGCTTGTAAAGAATCAAACAAGATCCGCTGCAGGTGTAGGATTGTTAGAAGGAGCAATTTACATTGTCAGTTTAGGTATTGTATTTCAAGATTTATCAAATTGGATGAACATTGTTGCCTATGTCATCGGCTTTAGTGCGGGACTATTATTAGGCGGTTATATAGAGAATAAATTAGCAATTGGATATATTACGTATCAAGTTAGTTTACTAGACCGTTGTAATGAATTAGTAAATGAATTACGCCATTCTGGATTTGGCGTTACAGTATTTGAAGGTGAAGGAATAAATTCTATACGTTATCGCTTAGATATCGTTGCGAAGCGTTCAAGAGAAAAAGAACTTTTAGAAATTATTAATGAAATTGCACCGAAAGCGTTTATGTCTTCTTATGAAATCCGTTCGTTTAAAGGTGGATACTTGACGAAAGCGATGAAGAAGAGAGCGTTAATGAAGAAGAAGAAAGATGAGCATGCATCGTAAGAAAAGGGAGTAGCTGAGAAGCTACTCTTTTTTTGTTAGCGAATATCATCAATCTGAAAGGAAAATGAGGCCATCACGTATAAAAAGTACTGGTGGAAGAGAACGAAGGGGGAATGCAAAGTATGGAACAAACAGAAATGTTACAAGTGAATAAAAAGTGTTGGGACGTAGTAGCACCTCATTTTTTTCAAGTAGATTGTTTGCCTAAATATGGACCGTATACGGCATCAGAAGATGAAATTCATTTGTTTGATTTAATTGAGAATAAAACGGTTCTAGATATCGGATGTGGTAGTGGACATTCTTTGGAATATATGGCGGAGCGTGGTGCGAAAGAATTGTGGGGGCTCGATCTTTCAGAGACACAAATTGAAACAGCAAATGAAACGCTAAAAGATTGGAATCCAAAGTTAATATGTGGTGCGATGGAAGAGGAGCTAAATATTCCAGAAGAACATTTTGATATTGTATATTCCATCTATGCATTAGGATGGACTTCTAATTTAAGAAAAACATTGGAACTTATATATTCGTATGTAAAACCAGGAGGCAGTTTTATTTTTAGCTGGGAGCATCCGGTATATTCAAATTTGCAGTATGGAACAGAAGAAATTGTTTTATGCTCTTCATATCATGAGGAAACTCCTATTACGTTTGAAACATTTAAAGGGGAAGAAGTACAAGCGACATTATATAAGAGAAAAATGAGTACATATATAAATGAGTTAAATAGAGCTGGATTTACAATTGAGAGAATAGAAGAGCCTGAACCATCTTGTCTATTTGATGGAGAAGTAGCAGAGCCGTCTACGAAGTACTATTCTTTATATAAAGCTAGAATGGTGCCGACTACTTTTATTATTAAGGCGAGAAAATGAAAAATACAGCGTACACCGAAAAAGTGTACGCTGTATTTTGTTAAAGGTCAGTACTTATCTTTTTGGCTGGAAAATATGTTGAAAGAAGTATTTGTGATGTAAGTTATCTACAACTTTATTTGCTTGATATGTGCGGTGTTGTTCTAGTCGAAGTCTTTGCTCCATCATTTTTATTGCGTGATCAGATAAACGTAACATTATACATTTCTCCTTTTCTATAAATATAGGTTTTAATTGGTATCGTTCCCATATTTATAACTAAGGAGGCATACTGTGTAACATAGGCAAAAAAGCACCTTCCTCTCCCATTACGCTTACGAGGTTAGCTGTCGGACTCGGGAAGTGAGAGTGTCCCTACTTAAAAAAGATTCGCCCCAAGTAGCAAAAAGCTACATAAATGGTTCCCCCGCTCCAAAATTTGGATTCAGCAAAAGGTTTTATAAGGTAAAAAATAACATAAATAAATAGTTAAGTCAAACTATTTTGTGTATTCTGTCTTTTTAGTGAGGTCAAAACCATTCCATCAGGAAGTACGATATCTTGACTTTCAATAAAACCATGTTTTTTATATAAAGAAAGGGCAGGCTTATTGTTCTTCCCTGTTTGTACAATATACGCTTTTGAAGAAGAGAACATGTCAAATATAAAAAGTAGTAACTTAGTTGCTATCCCTTTATGGAAATGATTGGGTGAGACCACTAAACGATGGATATCAACTATATCTTCATCAACTTTAAAAGAAATAAATCCAATGAGTGAATTTTCCAGGAAATATCCATGGAATGTCTCATCGCAGTTTTGAATATCAGTTACAGTATCGTATAAACGGGGGATGGCCGTACTATTTATGTATTTTGCTTCAATTTCGTAAGCAGGAATTTGAATGTTTAAAATAGACAAAGCAGTATTATAAGAGTTTGCTATTAATTTTTGAATCATAAATAATAACGCTCCTTTTTTCTGTATTTTCATGCGTTTGACAAGATTTTTCATTTCTGGATATAATAATTACAAGGGTTACATAATAAGTTAGTGGATAAATAGATTTATTCTATAATAGAAATGGAGGACTAAAAATGGGATGGATTATCACATTAATAGTTGGTGCTATTATAGGTGCAATTGCTAGTTCTATAACGGGTAAAAATTTTCCGGCTGGTATGTTTGGAAATATAATTGCTGGTTTACTAGGAGCTTTGTTAGGTAGTAGATTATTTGGATCTTTTGGGCCATCATTTGGTGGGATTCATGTCGTGCCAGCACTATTAGGGGCAATTGTGTTAATTCTTATTGTATCATTTGTAGTAAAAGCTGCAAGGAAATAAAGGCTATTATTAATTATTTTATAAAGCCCTTTTTAGGGCTTTTCCTAATTAGAGAGGTGGTACACTTGGAGAAAGTAAATATAAGAAAAAGAGATAAGTTGAAAAAGTTTTTTAAAGAACAAAATTATTTAGCTGTACTACTTGGATTTGCGTTGCTGTTTGTAAATATATTATTACTTACAAAAATATCATTCGTCTTTACACCGTTCGTCGTATTTTTAAAAACAATCTTTTTCCCAGTATTATTAGCGGGAGTACTATTTTATATATTGCATCCATTCGTTTCTCTTTTAGAAAGAAAAGGTGTGTCGAGAATTGTGTCAATTGCCTCGATATATATACTTGTTCTTGGATTATTTGTTTTTCTTGCGGTGACGGTTATTCCGATTATTAAAGATCAAGTAAATGCTTTAATAGACAACTTGCCATATTTCGGGCATGAAATCGAAAGGGCAGCACGTAAATTTGGAGAAAGTAATGTAATTGGTAGAATGCAGGAAAGTTTAAATATTGATGTTGCTAATATCGTAAAAGATTCTACAATGAATTTTACAAAATCATTATCATCAGTAACAGGAAATGTAACTGGATTTTTAAGTACACTTACTGAAGTTGTTTTAACATTTGTAATGGTTCCGTTTATATTGTTCTATCTTTTAAAAGATGGTGAGCAATTACCAAATCATTTTTTAAAGTTTATATCTGAGCAAAGACAACCAGCTGCGAAGAGAATATTAGATGATATGCATTATGCGATTAGTTCGTACATTAGAGGACAAATTATTGTTAGTTTATTTATCGGTATTATGCTATTCATTGGTTATCTTATAATCGGCATTAAATACGCGGTATTACTTGCTATTTTGGCGATGATTGTAAACGTCGTTCCATATGTAGGTCCTGTTATTGCGATAACGCCAGCGTTAATTATTGCTTTTATTGACTCACCAGCAATGATTTTAAAAGTAATTATTGTCATGATGGTTGTACAATTAGCAGAGGGGAAATTTATTTCACCACAAGTAATGGGGAAAAAGTTAGACATTCATCCAATTACTATCATTTTTATTATTTTAACTGCCGGAAATTTATTTGGAATTATGGGGGTTATTTTAGCAATTCCAGGATATGCGATATTAAAAGTGTTAGTTACGCATAGTTATAGATTTGTTAAGTTGAATACGTAAAAAAGAGCTAAAACAGTTTTATCTGTTTTAGCTCTTTTTTATTAATAATTGATTTGCATATTAGGAGTACCAAGCTGTGCCATGACTGATCCATCAATAAACATCATACGTAGGCTTTTAATTCAACAATAGGTAGATTGCTTTCCTTTAGTTTGTAATCAAATATTATATCGTCCATGCGAAAATTCGTATCAACTTCAAGAGAAATGAAAGTACCCCCGATTTCTACTTGATTTCCGTTTTCAGTCTCAAAAGTGAGCGCACCGTCAAATGTTTCTATATACTCATCGCAGGTGTATAAATATATAGCGATAGGTGTGAAATGTATAATAACCCCTAAAGTATCATAGTCAGTCTGAATATTGTTCTTAAACTTACCAATTTTTTTAGTAAACCAACCCATAACTTCACCCCGTTTTTGTATTGTAAATAAGTTCTATATATTGATTATACATTACATGGAATAAATTGGTAATGATTATTACTAAAATTCTTAAGTCTCCACTGAGTGTTAAAAACAAGGGGTTAATTATGGTTAAAGGGTCAAAGAATGAAAATCCTTGTTGAAAAACCAGAAAATTCAGGTTTATATTAAGCTCAAATGTGATAAACTGTAAAAAATAACTAAAAAGCAATGAAAGAGAAGAGTACATATTCAAAACTTTTCAGAGAGCTGATATTTGGTGGGAATCAGTAAGGGATGAATATGGAATGGGCTCTGGAGCTTCTAGCTGAAATGAGTAGGCGAAGACGGTTACTTCACGTTATAGAAGCTTGAAGTGAGCTATAATATAGCTAATTAAGGTGGTACCGCGGGAGTTTCTCGTCCTTTTTTAAGGATGAGGGGCTCTTTTTATTTTGAGAAAGGAGGAGTTGGGATGAGCGAGAAAATTATGTTAACAGGAATTAAACCAACAGGTTACCCGCATTTAGGCAATTATATTGGTGCGATTAAACCTGCGTTACAAATGTCAAAAAACAAAGAAGGAAAAGCGTTATATTTCATAGCAGACTATCATGCGTTAAATGCTGTACATGATCCGGCGAAGTTCAGTAGTTATACGAAAGAGGTAGCAGCTACTTGGTTATCACTTGGACTTAGCGAAGATGTTATTTTTTATCGGCAAACAGAAATACCGGAGATTTTAGAATTAACGTGGATATTATCTTGCCTAACTCCGAAAGGCCTTATGAACCGTGCTCATGCATATAAGGCGAAGGTAGAGCAAAATAAAGAAGCGGGGTTAGAGATAGATGCTGGAGTTAATATGGGATTATATACGTACCCGATTTTAATGGCAGCTGACATTTTATTATTTCAAGCTACTCATGTACCTGTCGGAAAAGACCAAATTCAGCATATTGAAATTGCGCGTGATATTGCGACGTACTTTAATCATACATTTGGCATGACATTTACACTCCCAGAGTATGTAGTGCAAGAAGAGGGAGCGATTTTACCTGGCCTTGATGGAAGAAAGATGAGTAAAAGTTACGGGAATGTTATCCCATTATTTGCAGAGAAAGAAAAACTCCGAAAGTTAATATTTAAAATAAAAACAGATTCGTCACTTCCGAATGAACCGAAAGAACTGGAAACGTTATTTATGATTTATAAAGAATTTGCAAGAGAAGCTGAAATTCAGTCGATGCGTGAAAAGTATGAAACTGGAATCGGATGGGGAGATGTGAAAAAAGATTTATTCCGCGTTGTAGACCGTGAACTAGCAGATTATCGCGAAAAATACGTTAAGTATATGAATGAGCCGCATTTACTATATGAGGCGTTAGAAAAAGGTGCTGAGAAGGCACGAGCTATTGCGAAGGTAAATTTAGCGGAAATAAAAAAATGGATTGGATTTGAGAGGGAACGTTAAGCGTTCCCTTGTTTTTTTTGGAAATCTGTAATAATCCTCTCAATAACTGGAGGAAGATTGCTAGGTAACTCATCAAGCGGAAAGAAGCGTAATTCTTTCGATTCCGTTTGATCGCATACAAGTTCACCTTGAAATTCTCGGCAAATATAAACAACGAGTACACCATGTACTTGATCACCGTTTGGATAGATTTGAAAAAAATCTGGTCCTGAGTATGTACGGAACAGTTCTACATTTTTTACGGTAAGTCCAGTTTCTTCAAATACTTCGCGTTTCACAGCGTCTTCCAGTGTTTCGTTATATTCTAATGCACCCCCAATAATCCCCCAGCGGTTAAAATCTGTACGGAGCTGCAGTAATATTTCATTATTTTCATTTAATATAATGGCGTGTGACCCTATTAAAATGAGTGGATGATTTCCTACTCGTTGTCTCATCTCTTCAATATAACCCATATTTTTTCTCCTTGTACTTAATAATAGTTGGGCAGTTCCTTTAACATTTTTTCCGTCTTATGTGCGGTAAAAGCTAAGTTGTGATCATTTTTTGTTCTAAAGAATAATGTACGTAAAAATGTTTTAATGTTGGCGCATAAAATGCAATATTCATTGAGAGAAAGGCGTTTTCTAATTTGAGGAAGTCTCTGTACTTTTTTATGAATAATTGAAATTAAATCTTCTTGTGCAAAGTCATGATATACCATCGATACTAACGGAGTGACAACTCTTTCATCTTCATTATTATGATAAATATCTGCCGAAGTGAAGATTTTATTTAATAAACAATGTATCATTTCTTCATAGCATTCAAAGGTAATATAGGAATTTTGGATAATTTCATTAAATGCATCAGAAACGTGTGCAATACAATGAGCCCAGCCTTTATCTTCAATATATCCACGGAAATCAGTCTCTAAATTTGTATATGTTATGAGATTTTGTTTTATTTCTGTAACATCCTCCTCAGTTAGAAAGTAGTGGGAGTTGGAAAATTGGAGGATTAAAGCAATTAATGAAACAGTATAAGAGCGTGTGAAAACCCCATCTGTATATGGGGAATTAATATCAAAATATAAGTATTCATCGCTTAAACAAGTATGTAAAAGTAATTTAAGTTGATCATCGAGTAGAAGCTCATATTGAATAAAGTGAGAAAAACAATTATAAATCAGCTGATAGCGAATGTAACTGTCAGTAGTTCCAATGTGCTGAAGCATGTTCGTTGTTAACTCATTTATATCTATATGTTGCATGTGCGAATAATCATTTTGTTGTATAAGCTCTAACTGTTGTTGCAGCGCTGTAATATCCAATGGAGAACCTCCTCCGCACTTTAAAGATGCGATCTTTTCTAGTATTCTATATATTCAAGGACAATCCTGCTCATGCAAGGAGACCAAACTTAAATTCAAGTATTACATAGATGAGGGAAGAGTATGACGATTATAAAACAATTAGAAAAACATTTTAAAATAAGAAGAAGTGCTTCTTCTATAATGATAAAAGAAAATAATGCAGAGGTTTTTACAGAAGAGCAAATTGAAGAAATGGTGCAATATTTTGTTACTGAGGCGAAAAAAGGTGGATTAGAAAATCTACAATTTGAGGTTTCTTCAAAAAGTCCCAATTATGATGTATATAAGAAATGCTTTGGAAAGTATTCATTTGAACATATTGCTGAAAATATAATAGTATTTAAAGATATATATGAAGTGGAAGATATAGAAAGTGATATTGATTTTAAGCTTATTGAAGAGATCGGAGAAGACGCTTTTTATTCTCTTTGGAATGAGCTGATGGAAGAAGAAATAGCGTATGATCAATTTGTAAATATGATGGAACAAGAAATTGGTGGGCAATGGAAAGAACATTGTTTAACAGTAATCTTGAATGAAAAGCCAATAGGAATAGTAGTTCCTCATATTGAACGGGGTACGTTAGAAGAAGGGAAACTTATGTATTTCGCAGTCGCTCCGAGTATGCGAAATAAAGGATATGAATCTGACTTATTTACAAAAACGATGTTTGTATTAAAGGAAATAGGAGCCACTTATTATATTGGTGAGGCAAATGTACAAGATGAGTGGATGAATGATGTTTTTGAAAAGAATGGATGTCAGCAGCTGAGTTGTAGTGAGCGATATGTGAAAAGGGTTTAGAAGGATGAATGACGTAGTCTCGCGAATTCATTTAGCGGGAATCCATGTACAAACTTTGAACAAGTAAAAGAACTTTTTGCATGTTTGTAAGATAAAAAGAAAAATCGAAACGACAAAGTAAGCTTTCCTATAATACAATAGAGAAGGATTATACTATACGAAGAAAGTGTTGGTGGAAGTATGAAGCAACAAATAAATTGGTTACAAGCAACTGTAGAACGAAATGAAGATAACACGTTACATATAGAGTGGGAAAATAATATAGAAGAAGTTAAAATTTATTGGGGTACTTCACCAGATCATATTGAAGAAAATGGTGAATTACTTGTGACGGTAAATGGAGAGTCATTTACTACAATTGCCAATCCGAGTGAAAATGAGCGTCCCTATTTTAGGTTAGTAGGAAGTAATGGACAAGCAGTTACAGTCGCGGAGCGTAGATTACCATTACAAGGTGCGTTTAACTTCCGTGATATGGGCGGATATGAAACGACTGAAGGCCGTAAAGTAAAATGGGGTAAATTGTATCGTTCTGAAGAATTAGCAGGATTAACAGAATGGGATATTGAGTATTTACAGAAGTCAGGGTTAAAATTAATTTGTGATTACCGTACAGATTTTGAAGTAAAGCATAAGCCGAACCCAGGCATTACAGGTGCTCGCCAAGTATGCTTACCAGTTATGCAAGACTTAGCGAAAGATTTAAATATAAATGAGTTTTTCCAAGTTGGTGATTTATCAGTATTAGGAAAACCTGGTGAATATCTTGTGAAAATGAATCAAGATTTTGTAAGTGGTAATGAGGCATTCGTGAGCTTCTTAAAGTTAGTACAAAATCCAGAAAACTTACCATTAGTAAACCACTGTACAGCTGGAAAAGACCGTACTGGATTTGGTTCCGCATTATTATTACTTCTATTAGGTGTATCAGAAGAAACGGTAATGCAAGACTATTTATTAAGTAACGGTTTCCGTGAGAAGTTAAACGAAAAAATGATGGCATTTTTAGGTGCAAAATTACAAAACGATGAAAGTAGAGCGATATTAGGTGCGATGTTTGAAGCTCGTGCTGAGTATTTACAAGCTGCGATTGATGAAATTAAAAAGCAGTATGGATCAGTTGAAGCATACGCTGAAAAAGCTCTTGGATTTACGAAAGAATCGTTAGAGGAAATGAAAGAATTATTGCTAGAAGGTAAAGTGAAACTTTAATCAGTGGGGGGTGTTTATCCCCACTGATTATTAGTTGAACCAATCGGGCGTTTACGGGCAGTCCGACCCCCACCTAACTTCTTCGCATTCGCCGAATTTTGAGGTGGGAGTCTTACTGCCCGTTAATGCGGGATAAATAATGAGAAGGGAGGCTGGTTTGGATTAGCCTCCTTTTCTTATTGTTGCTATAATTAAGCTATGAGAATATAGGAATTGAGGAGAGCATCATGAAATACAAAGTAATACTATTTGACGTAGACGATACATTATTAGATTTCCCTGAAACAGAAAGAAACGCATTACATAACGCGTTTGTACAATTTGGCATGCCTACAGGGTATAATGATTATCTTGCAAGTTATAAAGAGATTAGTAATGGATTATGGAGAGATTTAGAAAATAAAATGATTACGCTAAGTGAATTAGCGGTAGATCGATTTAGACAATTATTTGCTCTTCATAATATAGAAGTAGACGCGCAGCAATTTAGTGACGTATACCTTGAAAACTTAGGGAAAGAAGTACATCTTATAGAAGGTGCAGTGAAACTATGTGAGAATCTTCAAGATTGTAAGTTAGGTATTATTACGAATGGATACACTAAGGTGCAACAATCTAGAATTGGAAATTCGCCTTTATGTAACTTCTTTGATCATATCATTATTTCTGAAGAGGTAGGCCATCAAAAACCAGCACGTGAGATTTTTGATTATGCATTTGAAAGGCTTGGGATTACTGATAAATCAAGTGTACTAATGGTTGGAGATTCCTTAACTTCTGATATGAAAGGCGGAGAAGATTATGGTATTGATACGTGTTGGTATAACCCGAGTCTGAAAGAAAACAAGACAAGTGTTAAGCCGACCTATGAAGTGGAGAGTCTGCTTCGTATTATGGAAATTGTAGAAGGAAAAGTAGTTTCCTTCTCATAAGATTTTCCTATTGTCGATGGGTGTCGGTAAATCGATATATTGAAAAAATCGCTGATATAATTTGAGTTGTGGTCGATATATTGGGAGTATGTTGTTTTGAGGGAATTCGCAAAGAAAAAATAGCGCTACTATACTAATGTCATTCACGTGTTATAAGGTGTTAATTAAATATGTGTATATAATACATAGTTTCTCAGAGTAATGCGATGTCAAGTATGAGCTGTGTAACAACTAGAGGTGAGTGAAGGATGTTAACGTTTTTATTTGAGTTAGACAAGGCTATTCCACAGAAGGATGAGCCACGGTATGTTGCTTATACAAATGGCTTTATCGAAGGGGATTTAACGATTTGTGTGGGTGACAGAGTACTTTTTCAAAAGTCATGCATGAAGGTCGCAGAGCTGGGCATTTATTTAGGACAGTGGATGGAACAAGTTCAACACGGGCAGAACATACATATGAATTATGAAACGATTGAAGATGATGAGTTAATTCTTTGTTTTTTCTATGAAGAGGACAATCAGTGGAGAATTTCTTCCGGTTGGCAAGAATTTGAACTTCAGGAGCGTATATCTACTGCAACATTAGTAGAGAGCGTTCAACGCTATTTATATGAGCTAAATAAGGAACTGCGCGCGATAGAATATCCTGTGACGTTTGATCAGTACTTAAGAGGAGAGCGGATTATGCAGCTTTCTTACAAACGACTGTGTGATAGTAAGGCAGACACGACGCCGATAGAGGTTTACAATGGAAGCAAACAAGTAAGTGTAGTACGGGGCTATTATAAAAATACGTTGATGAAAGTGCTAGACTTCATTCCGAAAGTTGGTAGTAATATCAATTATGAAATAAAGGATAGTAAGGACAATATTCGCATCATTGCAAAGGATGCAAGTAGGCGGCGCCAAAGAAAGATTTTAGTAACGTACATCGATAATAATGATGCAGAGCATGAAATAATTGTATGTGACGGAAAGTTATTGGATGCAAATTTCTTATTTACCTTTACATATAAGACAGAAGAATATGTTGTTCACAAAAATTCACTTGGGATTGGAAAGGTATTACGAAAGGGCTATGTAATAGCAGATTGGAATATTCGTCTTGAGGAAGATATGTATTACATCGAGATGAATGTATATGATGAGGATTATATAGAGGATCAATACTTACTGTTAGGTGTATTTCATGCGGTTTTGTATGGGTGATAAAGTGAAACTTTAATCAGTGGGAGTCTTACTGCCCACAAATAGCGGGATAAATGAGAAGTACTGGTATTCTTCGTGGGAAGGATGCTAGTATTTTTTATGTGGTTCTGGTGTAAAGATTGTATTTATTGTAGCTTTAAAATAAAGTTTAATCAAATTAATGAAAATGACGCTGATAAAAGACAAATAGAAAGAGCATGTTTTGAAAAAATATTAATCAAAACATGCTCTTATTTCATCTAATTGCTCAAATGTTTTATAAAAAAGTTTGATCATTTCAATGAGCCTTCCTCAACTAAAGCACCCGTTAATTTAATAACCATCTCACATAATTTTTTTCAATAACCTTATCATAAATGGTGTCTTTAATGTCTCTTTTATTAGTGAATTTTTGTATTTCATAAAATTACTGATTTGTTTTCGTCTATTTGGAACCATTAACAAAGGTAATCTGCTAGGATTAAACCACCCGATTTTTGCAGTTTCAGGTCCATTATTTATTGGTGTTCCCCCTAGTAATTTCCCTGAAAATATATATTGCATATCATCGTATTGAGGTTGGTGATATTCTCCTATTTTACGCTCAATAGCAATTATATAGCCAGTTTCTTCTTTAGTTTCTCTTATAGCACACTTATCTAACTGTTCATTTTCTTCTAGTCTTCCCCCAGGTAAATCCCAGATAGGGTAATCATTTCGTTTAACTAGCAATATTTTGCCTTCATTATTATCAACAATAGTAAAGCACCCTGTGGTTTTTGTAGTATTCATTATAAATATGATCTCCTTAACATACTCAATTGCCAATCAACTTGTATTTCTCTTTGTCTAATGAATTTTCCTTCTTACTGAATTAAATGGCCCTTTAGTTGAGTAATTTTATTGCTACTCAATATTGCCTTAATCCGCCTTGCAGTTCATATTTTCTTTTCCCTTTTCATTCTAAAAACACCCCTTTAGATAAACAAATCCAAAGGGGAAAAACGGTGCAACTTTTTTATAAACGGTACGACATTATTTCAAAACCACATTTATTTGAAATATGATGAAAAAGAGAATGTTATTGAAGATATTTCTGTAAAAATTACAGAAATAACATTATATCAAAGCAACATATTTGTCGCTTTGATGAATGTAGTGATAAAAAACATAAAAATAGGCGTATCAAGCAAAGTGTTGATACACCTTAAAACTACATTGTTAAACAACATGCGTCATCGTGTAGTATATCTTTAATTACGGTAGATTCAGTATTACATATTAGACTTAGTGCCCTTTATTAATCCTCAAAAATAAAAATCTTATCAATCGTACTATGAAGTGCCCTCGCTATATCATGAGCAAGCTGTAAGGAAGGATTATATTTTCCTTTTTCAAGATGGCTAATCGTTTCACGACGTACACCAACCTTTTTCGCTAAATCTTCCTGCGTCATATGCACTTTGGCGCGGTATTCTTTTATCTTGGTTACGAACGCCATGGTGCATCTTCCATTTCATCCACAGGTTTATCGTAAAAGAAGATAGAGAATCCGAATGTAAGAATGAGTGTGCTGAAAATAAGAGCGATATCAATCTCTTGTAAAAATGGATTCGGAAATAACATTTCAATAAACATAATGATAGTTGTTGTTAGTAATGTAATGATAAAGGCATTGCGGCATGATTTATTGACGATTTGTTCAAAAAGCTCATCGTGATGAACTTTTCTATATGTCGTGAAAAAGGAGAAGAAACAGAACATAGTAAACAATCCTTTTTCGTAAAAAAATCCGAGAAACCCAAAGAAACCGAGAAATCCTAAATATTTAATCCAAGTTGTTTTCACGATAGATTCTCCTTTCGATGTTAGAAATAAATCACTATATGTTATAAATATATCACATGTGGAAATTCATAGTAATAATAGTTTTGCGGTTTATTTCATAATAATAGTAAAAAAGGTTAAATATTCTGTAAAATAAAAAGGGAAATATCGTAAAATGGTTGTAAGGAGGGGGAGGAAGAAATGTTAACTGGGATAATGATCGTTATATTACTTGTAGTGATTACTGTAATTGGAACGGTGTTAATTGGGCGAAATGGTGATGCGAATTATAGTAAAGCGACAAAAGGAAATATTAAACGACTTACGATGATTTATATTATACTAGCCGTTGTTTTAATCGTTGGATTAGGAGTTTATATTTATTTTAAAGGTTAAAAAACTGAAAAATGTAAAAATCTGAAAATATAAGTATGCTATAATATCAATATAGTTAATTGGTAATTAAGGAAAGGATTGGATGTAATGATTGAAATTGTGAATGTGTCAAAAAGTTATAATGGATCTAACTACGCAGTAAAAGATTTAAGTTTATCTGTACCTAGCGGAGAAATATTCGGATTTTTAGGACCGAATGGTGCAGGTAAATCAACGACAATTAAGATGATTACTGGTATTCATGGGGTGGACAAAGGGACCATTACAATCAATGGTAAAGATATTATGAAAAACCCGATGGAAGCGAAGAAAACATTTGGCTATGTTCCAGATAGCCCGGATATGTTTTTACGATTAAAAGGAATTGAATATTTAAACTTTATGGCTGATATGTACGAAGTGCCGAAGGAAGTAAGGCAAGAACGAATAGAGTCTTTAGCGAAGAAGTTTGATCTTTATAATGCTTTATCTGATCAAATTCAAAGTTATTCACACGGTATGAGGCAAAAGATTGTTATTATTGGTGTGCTCGTGCATGAGCCGGATGTATGGATTTTAGATGAACCGTTAACAGGGCTTGATCCGAAATCTGCATATATTTTGAAAGAAATGATGAGAGAACATGCAGATAAAGGGAAGATTGTATTTTTCTCTACACACGTATTAGAAGTGGCGGAAAAAATATGTGACCGCGTCGCTATTATTAATAAGGGGAATTTGCAGTTTAAAGGAAATTTAAATGAAATGAGAGATCATTTTAAATCCAATGAATCACTTGAAAAAATGTTCTTGGAGATGACGGGTAATGAGTAAAATTTGGACGTTAACGAAGGTATTATTGAAATTAAATTATGCAGATTTTATAACTGATAAAAAGAAACGATGGGCATATTTATTCTCCTTTGCAGCGATTTTATTTGTTGGGTTTTTAATATTTGGTTCGATGACGCATGGAATGTATGAAGGAATGATACATCTAGGACAGGATCCAGGGATTATTATTGCAATGGGATTAGCTATTGCTAGTATATGGGTATTTTTGATGAGTATTATGAACATTTTAACAGTGTTTTACTATAGTAATGATGTTGAAATGTTACTACCGTTACCGTTAAAACCAGCGCAAATTATTTCGGCAAAGTTCTTTACAGTGTTAATTACACAATACGTAATGAGCTCGTTTATTTTATGGCCTATCTTTATTACTTACGGTTTAAAGAGTGGTGCTTTCATTACATATTACATTTATATGGTTGTCATTTACATATTCTTCCCTATCGTTCCGTTAGTGCTAGCTTCGTTAATTATGACAATTATTATGAGGTATACGAATATAGCGAAAAATAAAGATCGAGGAAGTATATTTATTGGAATCGTAAGTATACTATTTATCGTCGGAATCAATGTATTTATGCAATGGAGAAATAAAAGTGCAGTATCTGGAGCTGGAGATTCAGTTGCGAATTATCTTGTAAATAATCAATCCTCCCTTTTCATACAAATGACAAATTATTTTCCGACTACATATTTTGGTGCAATGGGATTAGTAGAAAATGCATCGTGGAAGGGAATATTATACGTACTAATATACATTCTTATTTCTATCGCGTTTTTTGGGCTGTTTTACTATATTGCAGAGCGTACATATTTAAAAGGGGTTATTGGTCTTTCAACGAGTACAGCAAAGAAAGAGGTAATTTCAGCAGAAGGTTTACAGAAATCAACGGTACAAAGTTCACATTTAAAAGCATATGTGAAAAAAGAATTTAAAACGTTATTCCGCACGCCACAATTTTTCTTAAATTGTATTGTGCAAACTTTCGTTATGCCAATTATGCTGTTCTTTGTTTTATTTGTACAAGATGGAAATTTAAAATGGATTACGGAATATATTGATAATCCAGAATCAGCAGGCTTTGCAATTGGTGTTGGCCTTTGTGCATCCTTATTTTTAATGGGGAGTAACGTTATTGCAACGACGTCATTTTCTCGAGATGGAAGTTCATGGTTTGTGAATCGTTATTTACCAGTAAAGGCTTCGGATATCTTTTTTGCGAAAGCAATAACTGCTTGGTTAATTAATGTGGTCATTTTAGCAGTATTCGGTATTACGATGGCAGTTGTAGCGGGTATTTCTCCAGTCTTCATGATACTGTGGTTTTTACTAAGTGCGAACGGATTGCTCTTAATTAATTTAATCGGTACGCGCTGGGATGCACAAACTGCAGATATACATTGGGATACAGAACAAAAATTATTTAAAAGTCGATACACAACTTTGTGGAATTTTTTAGCTAATATTTTAATAGCTTTAGTTATTGTAGCGGGAGTAAGTGTATTGTACTTTGTCCTTCAGGTAGGACTGTGGGTTATGTTTATTATTTTATTTATACTGTTTACCATTACCAATTTAATTTTAATTAGAATTTTAAAATTAGGTGCAGAGCGTATATTGTCAAATATTCAATAAGAAGATATATCCTCTGTATTCGTGCAGAGGATATATCCATAGATGGAGGAGAAAAGGTGAGGAAAATAGCAATTGTAACAGGGGCAACTCGTCTGAATGGAATTGGTGCAGCTGTATGCAAGGTGCTTGCTCAAAAGGGGATAGACGTCTTTTTCACGTACTGGCCTCGGTATGATAAAGCAATGCCGTGGGGAATGAATGATCAAGAACCCTTTTTGTTGAAAAAGGAAATTGAAAGTTACGGCGTTCGATGTGAAATGGCAGAAATCAACTTATCGAAGTCTTATTCGCCTAATCGTGTATTGTATATGGTATCAGAACGTTTAGGTGAGCCATCTATTCTTATTAATAATGCGGCGTATTCTACTCATACGAAAATTGAAGAGTTAGATGTAGAACAGTTAGATAAACATTATACGGTCAATGTTCGTGCTACTATGCTATTAAGTTCATTATTTATGAAACATTTTTCACTTAAAACGAGTGGAAGTATTATCAATCTTACTTCTGGGCAGTCACTAGCGCCAATGCCAGATGAACTGGCATACGTAGCAACAAAGGGAGCAATAGAAGCATTTACAAAGTCAGTTGCACCAGTTGCTATGGAGAAGGGGATTACAGTCAATGCTGTTGATCCAGGACCAACGAATACAGGATGGATTACAGAGGAATTACAGCATCATTTAGTATGGAAATTCCCGCAAGGTAGAGTTGGAGAACCGGTGGATGCTGCCCGTTTAATCGCTTTTTTAGTAAGTGAAGAGGCGAAGTGGGTTACTGGGCAAGTCATTCATTCGAACGGTGGTTTTTCATAAAAATATTATGTTAACAAGTGTTGAGAAATAAAAAAATTAGGAATTATTTTATTTTTTTGTGTAAATAAAATGTCAAGAAAGATAAAAAATTGATAGGAGAGTATGTTGTCATTTGTAGATTGTAAATCTTCATGTGACAATATACTCTTTTTCTTTTGCTACAGAGAAGAAAAATGAGGTAGAAGAAACTCGAATATTAAAATAAATTTATCGTTTTTTGTACGTATTATTATGAAGATTACTGTCGGAAAGATGGTGATTCGTGTGAAAAGGGATTTTTTAAGAGAAAATAGAATCGTAAAGAGGAGGATAAATTATATAAACATAGGGGGATTTTTATGAAAATGAAAAAGGTCGCTATCGCATCAGTAGCAATTGGTACAATGCTTTCAATGGCAGCTTGTAGTACCTTCACAGATAAAGATGAAGCGAAGAAGGATCCAGCAACAGCGCAAAATGAAGAGCAATCAAAAACGACAAGTGCAGATGAAGCGTCAAAAACAACGAAAGATAGTGAAAAAGACACAAATACTTCTTCGAATGAAAAAACAGATAAAGATGCAAAAAATACAAAAGAATCAACAGGAACAGAAAGTAACGGCAAAACAACAAAAGAAAAAGAAACGACAGGAAAAACGAATGATCAAACTACTAGCGGGAAAACAACAGATCAAAGCACAAGTACAAACAATAACGGAAAGACAACGAAAGATCCGAAGAAAAACGTCGCTGTGAAAGCAAATGTAAAAGAAGTTGTTACCTTAATTGAAAGCTTAGACAAGCAATTAGCTGCAAATCCTAAATTAGAAACAGTAAATAAACTTGGAAAACAAATTAATGAGAAGTGGGATGTAATTGAAAAAGATATAGAGGCATCACATCCAACTGAATACAAAACAATTGAACAAAGTTTGTATCCATTAATTATAAGAGCGGAAAAAGAAAAGATAGATGTTAATAAAATGAAGGCATTAACGACGAAAACGAAAAAAGATTTAAATCAATTATTAACGAAGCTTTCATAGTTTCAAAAGCCTACTCGTGTGAGTAGGCTTTTTTAGTTTGTTGTACATTCTCGTTGGGTGTTAAGAAATAAAGACTTCATTTGAAAGGAACATCACAATGATAAAAAAGAGTGATAACTATTAAAGATATTCTTTGATAGGAAGTCATATAAAACGCTCCCTTGTATTTATATTTACAATTTAGTAGTTTTTAAAGTTCATTGTTTTTAACGGGAATTTCATTTTAATACAAAGGGGAATGGATATGAATTTTGTGAAACTTGAAACGCAAGAACAATTGGATCAGTTGTAAAAGAGTGATGTTGTAATTGTGAAATGGAAACAAGGAGCAAGGCAGTACAAGGAGTTAGGAGAAATCACACATCATGATTCTTGCATAATTAATCGTATAAATGAATTGATTTTGAATGTACCTCGAAATGATTACTTTTTCATCGATAATTATTTAACAGGAAAATCATATACAGCAGAAGTTTATGTAGTGAATCCGTAAAAAGAGCAGCTAGCAAAAGCTAACTGCTCATCTCCAAGGGGGAATGGAGAAAATATAATGTTGTCTACATTATTGACGGAATATCGGGTTTTATTCATTCTTCTATAAAAGTCGAGATAAAATATCTTTAATTAAACCTGAGGCCCCAATAAGGAGTATCGATAGAAAAATTATTGAGAATATACTTTTTTTAGGCTTTTTAAACTCTAGATATAAGTTAATGATTGCACCAATTGCAACAACGATAAAGATAACGAGTCTTAATATATCTGGCATGAATAACACTCCTATTGATTACTTAATTGTATTATACAGGAAGTTACTTTGAGATTAACGAATAGGAGTGCGATTTAAGGAATATTTAAACAAAATAATCCTTTTACTCAAAAAAAGATTGCCTGTATACTAAGAGGCAATCTTTTTTAGCGAGAATGCTTTGTGAATAGTTCAATTGCTTTTTCAGGTACATAGAATTTCCCGTTGCTTTCTACAACAACACTTCCTAATTCATAATCTTTTCCACCGATACAGATAATGTTTTTATTAACAAATAATTTGGCCTTCGTATTATTGCGTTTTACTACAAGCACTGGGTTTCGTGCATCTTTTTTGTCAATCGTTACAGTTGCACCAATTTGTTTAAAGGCTGTTTCAGCATCTAAGAATAATTTCTTAGTTATTTCTCCTAATTGAAAGCCCATTGCTTTGGCCATTATTTTCGCAATGTCTGTATTTTGGACTAAACCGTATGGCTTTTGAGGACCGTAAGAGTATAAGAATACATCTTCACCCGTATGACCACCAGTTGTAAAACCGATGTTCGCACGGTTGGCCAATAATTTAGTAAGGATTGGACCTACATCAGCTTTCTTATGTGCAGCTTTTAACTTTTCTCTTTCATCATCAGTTAGGTTGTCTAAACCGTAAAGAGCAGCTACTTCTTTTATATTAGATAAATCATCTTTTAGTTTACTTGTAGCACCTTCAAGTGTCATTTTCGCCTTTTTCAGTGGGTCAATGTAAGCTGATACTGGTGTAGTATCATATCCTTTTGTTGTATTGCTGTTACCGATGGAAATACCGCTATTACCATGATCCGCTAAAGCAATGACCATAGTGTTACCATCTTTCTTCGCAAATGTTAATGCTTCTGTAACCGCATCATCAAACGCCAATACATCGCTAATCATCCCGATAGGGTCATTTGCATGTGCTGCCCAATCTGCCTTACTGCCTTCTACGAATAAGAAGAAACCATCTTTATCTTTTGATAATGTTTGAATTGCTTTTCTCGTCATCTGGGAAAGAGTTGGCTGTTTAGGCTGGTTTGCTTCACGATCCATATCGAACGCAAGGGCAGTATTAGAGAAAGAACCCCAGATTTTATTTGATTTGGAGTTTAGTAACGCATCTTTTGTTTCGACAAAATCGTACCCTTTGCCTTGAATCACTTTTACTAAATCTTCGTTGTCTTTACGAATTCCATTGCTTGTCGTAGGCTGAAGTGCTGCCTTTCCACCACCTAATACAACTTCTATATTTTGATAAACTTGCTGTTCACCAAGCACTTCAAAATTTTTACGGTTAGCATGGTGGGCAGAGAAACTAGCCGGAGTAGCATGCTGAATTTCTGATGTAGCAACGATTCCTGTTGCGCGGCCTGAACGTTTTGCGCCTTCTAAGACGTTGGCAACTGGACGAAACTTACATTCTTCTTTCACTGGTTCTAAGCCAGGTGAATTCACAACAGAAGGCAATACGCCCACGTAACCTGAATTTGATTTATTTCCAGTAGCTAAAGCTGTAGCTGCCGGTGCAGAATCCGTAATAGCTGATTCTGCCGAATACGTACGAACACCTCCGGATACAATTTGATCTAGTGCAAGGGGTGAACCTTTATACCACCGGGCTAATGTTGTAGCCGAAGAACTTGTCCCATCTATAACCATGAAAATTACATTTTTAGGTTGCTTTCCTGCTTTTTTCACCTCAGCTTTTACCTCGTTATCGTTCATCATGACTCCTGCTGCTAATGACCATAGTGCTACCGTTCCCGCTAATGTTAGTCCTATTATTTTTTTACGAAGAGTAGTCATTGTGGTTCCTCCATAGATTGTTTTCAATATCCGAATCTAACGTTCGTATGTTAACAAGATTTATTATTAGTAGTACCCTATTGCAACGAAACTAACAATAACTATGGAGTCAAAAAGTTAAATTTAAGCTATTTATTCAGCAAAATATTCACCTCATATAAAATCTCTTAGTTGTATGGTCTTTCCTATAAAAAGAATCTTCTTTTTATTTTATGGGAAACATTAAAAAAAGGATGGTGGGAAAATGACAATTGATCGAGTTTGTACAATTGGGCCAGCAAGTAATAATAAAGAAACATTAGCGCAGTTAATAAACAATGGTATGAAAATTGTTCGGTTGAATTTATCACATGGCACGCATGAAAGTCATAAAGATATTATTCGTTTAGTAAAATCGTTAGACGATTCTATTAAAATTCTGGGGGATGTACAAGGTCCTAAAATAAGATTGGGTGAAATGAAAGAGGAACAAATTACCCTTGAAGCAGGGGAGTTATTTATTTTGCATACCAATCCAGTTCAAGGGAATAAAGAAGAAGCAAGTGTTGATTATGTAGGGATTGCGAATGACGTGAAAGTTGGAAGTAGAATTCTTATTAATGATGGAGAAGTTGAGTTAATCGTTGAAAAGGTAAGTATGGAAAAAATAGAAACGAGGATAAAAACAGGTGGAAATATTGCCTCTCATAAAGGGGTGAATTTACCAGGCGCAATTGTTGGTTTACCAGCTATTACAGAGAAAGATAAAAAAGATATTCAGTTTCTTTTAGAAGAGAATGTTGATTTTATTGCGTGTTCCTTTGTGCGAAAACCTAGTCATATAAAAGAAATACGAGAGTTTATACAAGAGTATAAAGAAACTTGGCCCCATTTAATTGCAAAAATAGAAACGATGGAAGCAATCGAGAATTTTCAAGACATATGCAAAGAAGCGGATGGCATTATGATCGCAAGGGGAGATTTAGGTGTGGAATTGCCGTATCAATTTATTCCACTTTTACAAAAAATGATGATTCGTGAGTGCAATCGAACGAATACATATGTAATTACAGCGACACAAATGCTTCAATCTATGGTAGATCATTCTATTCCTACAAGAGCTGAGGTAACTGATGTATTTCAGGCTGTACTCGACGGGACGAATGCTGTTATGCTTTCTGCTGAAAGCGCGTCAGGGGATCATCCAATTGAAAGTGTGAAAACATTACGTCTCGTTTCTGAATTCGCTGAGCATGTAAAAAAAGACGGTCCTTTTGCGATGAAAGATGTACTGGAATTGCTGCATAAGTCTCTTTAGTTTATCCAGCTATTTGTGGGCAGTAAAACTCCCACCTCAAAATTCGGCTGGAGCAAAGAAGTTAGGTGGGAGTCGGGCTGCCCGTAAACACCCCACTAATTAAAGTTTCACTTTATATAGAAGGATTTATCTCTCATCCTAAAAACGTACGGAAACGAATCAGGGTATGAGGTACCATTTTAGTAGTTACTTACAGATTGAAAGGTGACATATCTGCTACCTATTATGAAAGAATCATTATGGAACATGGAGGATTTAAAATTAGTTAATCCAATTATCCAATTAAAAATATGTTCATTCCTATTCATAAATGATATCCTTATAGTTGAATACTTTTGCTGAATCAGCAAGAATTTGTTGTTCTTTCTGTATGAATTCAACTTTTTTATGGAAAGATATGTTAGTAAGTGTGCAATTTGAACGTTTTATTTTTTAGAGTATGATAGGAGGAGAATGAATATGGAAGCAATTGAAGTAGGCGAAGTTTTTAGTCTTAGTGATGAGAATAATGAAGAGCAGGAAGTTGAAGTGCTTGGAGCGATGGATGTCGAAGGAGCAGAATACATTGCAGTTGCCTTTGTAGAAGACATTCAAACAGAAACAGAGGAAGACATTGATATCTTCTTTTTAAAAGTAGAAGAAGATAATGAATTCTCATACATAGAGAATGATGAAGTATTTGAAAAAGTATCTGCGGCGTTCGAGAAGATTATGGACGAGCAAGAACAAGAATAATAATAAAAAGAGTTAGACAAAAGAGGGAGATGCATATCTGCCCTCTTTTTTTGTATATAGTTGAAAATCACATTTATAGCGATCGATAATTATATTATGTAAACTAAATGGTTTTTTATTTCTTCACTAGAAAAACCACCCAAATGAGGGTGGCGCTTATTATATATAGTTATTAAATGTGTTATTTTCTAAGGAAGAGAGGGGAATCTTCACTTCAGTACCTTCTTTCATATTTCGCAGCACTACTGTTTCTGTAACAATTTCCTCTTCGCCAATTATAAGCACATACGGGATATTTTCTTTATTGGCATAATTAAGGGCACGTTTTAATTTGCGTCCTGCTAGTTCAAGTTCGATTTTTAAGGAAGTAGTAGAGCGCAATTGCTGGGCGATCTGTAAACATTGTAATTCTGTCCCGAGTGGAATGATAAAAAGATCCGCTGTAGATGATGTGGTCTCTTTCTGTGATAGAGCGGTATAAATAACATCTAAACCGAATGAAATCCCTACAGTTGGATAGCTCATATTATCACCACGGAAGGCTCCGATAATATTATCGTAACGACCACCGCTACCAATGCTAGATGTAATCGTGCCATCTTTTAGAAAGATTTCATACACAGTGCCTGTATACATTGTGAGTCCTCTTGCTAAAAACGGATTGAATATCGTATTTTCATTTATTCCGAGAGCGAGTAAGTATTGCTGTAATTGTTGCAATTCGTTTACTCCATCGTCAACAAGTGGATTATTGAAAGTTTCTTTAAAGTCGGCAATAGTAAGTTTTAGGCAAGATAAAACGGTATTACATATCGTGTCGGCCATTTCTACAGAAATTCCACGCTCCAATACATCTTTTCGTATACCATCAATCCCAATTTTTTCGATTTTATCCAATGATAAAATTACGTCACTCGTTAATTCGGTAGGGATGTTAATAGACTGGAGAATACCGTTTAATAATTTTCGATTATTATATTGAATCGTTACTTCTAAGTTTAACGTTCGGAATAGTTCAAATGCCATGCTCATAAGTTCAGCTTCTGCCATGACAGACTCTACACCAACTATATCAACATCACATTGAATGAATTCACGAAATCTCCCTTGCTTAATCGGACCATCTCGAAATACTTTACCAATTTCATAACGTTTAAAAGGAAGGCGAATATTTGGATTCATCGCGACAACTTTGGCGAAGGGAATTGTTAAATCGTAACGTAAGGCAAGCTCGCGTTTTCCTTGATCCTGAAGTGTATATATTTCTTTTAAAATCTCATCACCACCACCGTACTTGTATGACATAAGTTCATACATATTTAACGTTGGAGTTTCTAAAGGTTTACACCCATACCTTTCAAATGTATCTTCACATGCTCTTTTAATTTTATTTCGCAGTACTTGTTCCTCTGGTAAATAGTCTTTTGTTCCTTTTACATTTTTCATTTCCACTAGAATCACTCCTCTTTTAAATTAAAAAAAGCTATGCGGGTATAAAAATACCCACATAGCTTTATGAACGCTTCGTGGGTTAACAGGAAAAACCCTGTACCCACGAAGAAAAATTTTTCTTCGGATACACGGCGTTACGTATGATGATGAAGTTGGAAAGAAGTATTGAAAGTACACATATGAACTCTCTCCTTAATAAGTTTTTTACAAAGTATAACAAATGATTTTTGAAATATCAATATTTTCAGTTTTGAGGGAAACATATTAATTTTACAGTACCTACAGAATGTTTTCCGTTCGTGCCATTTTAATTGCTTCTTCACGGTTGTTGACACCAAGCTTTGAGTAGAGATTTGAACAGTAATTACGAATCGTTCCTTCAGATAAAAATAGTTTGGCGGCAATGGATTTATAGCGTAATCCGTTTGATAGATGTTCTAAAATTTCCATTTCGCGTTTTGTAAGTCCATACGGATAAGTTTGTTTAGTTGATTTGATTTTCGCTAATTGCTCACGTTGATGTTTCATTTCTTCGAAAACTCGTGTAGCAACCGATTGGTCTATCCAAGTTCCACCATTATATATAAGTTTCAAGGCTTCCTTCATCTCTTGTGGATGAATAGATTTTAACATGTAGCCTTCAGCACCATGCTCTAATGCAGTTGCTGCTTGTAAGGAATCTTCAAATGTTGTCATAAGAACAATCTTCATATTAGGCCAATGTCGCTTCATTTCTAGTAAAGCCTCAATACCATTCATTTCTGGCATCTGAATGTCCATTAGTACAATGTCAGGTTGTAATTGTTCACATAGTTTTAAAGCCTCAGATCCATCGTGTGCTTTACCAACAACAATAAAATCAGTATGATGCTCTAAAATTTGCTCTAAACTATTTGTAATAAGTGCCTGATCATCAACGACCAATAAGCGAATTATGTTATGTACAAGCTCTGTTTGTAATGGAATATTACAAACGATAAATGTTCCTTGCTCAGAGCTAGAATGAACTGATAATGTACCGTGAACTTGTTCAAGTCGTTCCTTCATTCCACTAAGTCCAAAGCCAAATTGAATTTCTTCCATCCCAATACCGTTATCTTCAATTTGCAATCGAAGTTGTTGTCTGTCGAAATGCAATTGAACGGATATGGTGCGCGCTTTACCGTGCCGAACAGCGTTTGTTAATGACTCTTGAAGACAACGATATAGGCAAAAATTCACTTTTTGCATCACAAGAGTCTCGCTGCCGATCACACGGAATGTAACGGTTGTACCTGTAGATTTCATAAATTCTTCTGTTAATTGTTGCAGTGATTCACTTAATGAATTACTAAGTGGATTATGAGATAGCTCGTGTAGATGCTTTCGAATATCATCTAGACTATGCTGAGCAATACTGATAAGTGAATCAATTCTTTCAAACTGTGAATTGGGTACTGATGATTTTATTGATGTTACGCCAGCGATGAGAGAAGTAAGTGTATGACCAATTGTGTCATGTAGTTCATGTGACAGTCGATTACGCTCTTCTATTAGAGTAAGCTCTTCAATTCTTTTAATATGTTGTTCTAATAGTAGTTTTTGCTCTTCAATAATTCGAGATTGCTTATGATACTGAATTAATATATTAAAAGAAATGCCAATGGCAAAACCGAGACTACAACTAACGATTAATTCATAGGGTGGTCGGTTGGCAATCCAAGCGTTCAATAGTGGAAATGCAAATCCACAAAAAATACCGCTCCATATATAATTATTTTGATTACTACATAGGCCAATAATAATTACGAGTAAAATGAAAGACCAAAGTAAATTTGGAGCTACCGATGCGAAGTAAAGATAAAAACAACCAGCAGTGATAATATCGAATGCTGGGTACCATTCTGCTTTCTTATATCGAATAATTAATGGTCCAAGGTAAACGACAAAAGCGAGAGAAAGTACAATTATACTAGACGTATGAATGAATGATGGAAACATAAAATTGGTACTGATAATAACGATTAGCCAAAATGTTCGTATGAGCACAAATATCCAGTCATACCAAATCCATTTTTTTGTGAATGAGAACATAAATTAAGCACCTACTTATATTTTAAGATTAATTATCCAATGATTCAGATTCATCATGTAACATATCTTTTAAATCGTCAATAGAAAGACCGTCAACAAAGTATGTCATATGAAGCAGTTTACAGTTTGTCATATGTTTTATGTGACAGAGTTCCACATAGTGTAACGAGTAAATTAAAGCGTTTTGTCACTATGTTATTTAACAATATTGAAGTTAAGGTGAGGGAGTGAGGCAACAGAAAAATTCAAAATAATAGGAGCGATGCATTATGAAATTATTCATTATTAAAAAAGGAACTGCACTTACCTTAACAGCAACTATATTGGTTGGAGCGCTAGCAATACCTTCATATGGAAACATACATGCGGTAACCAAAAGGACATCAACTGAGCAAATTGTTGATAAAGCTGCCGATACAAAGGATATTCCAGGAGTCATTGTTACAGTGAAAAATGGAGAGGCAAGTTGGGCATATGCTTCTGGTGAAGGGAATATTGAGAGAAATCATAAAGTGGATGCTGATTCTGCTTTTAGAATCGGGAGCACAACAAAGACCTTTGTGACTACAGTAGTACTGCAGCTTGCGGGAGAGAAGAAATTAAGTCTTGATGATACGGTAGAGAAATGGTTGCCGGGACTTATAAATGGAAACGGCTATGATGGTAATAAAATTACGATTCGCCAACTATTAAATCATACAAGCGGAATTGCAGATTATTTGACTCCAGATCTTAAAGAGAAATTAATAGAGAATCCAAGTGAGAATTATACAGCGGAACAATTAATTTCTCGTGCTTTACAATTAGAACCAGTAAAAGGCTGGTCATACTCGAATACGAATATGGTTATTGTAGGATTAATTATTCAGAAGGTAACAGGGGAATCGTATGCCGAGCAGATAAAGAAACGAATTATGGAACCTCTTAGTTTAAAAGAAACAGTCCTTCCTGGGAGCTCAATGGATATTCCGAAAAAAAATGCTCGTGGCTATTTAAATACAGGAGATAAATTAGTAGATATTACTTTGTTTAATCCATCATTTGCTAATGCTAGTGGTGAAATGATTTCGACAGGAGAAGATATGACAACGTTCTTCCGTGCCTTATTAGGTGGTAAATTACTGACGCCGGAAATGCAGAAGGAGATGGTGACTAACACAGTTGATACCCCATTAGGAAAGTATGGGCTTGGTATTCACGCAACAAAATTGCCAGATGGTACTGAAGTATGGGGGCATGGTGGTGGTATTCCTGGTTTTACTAACTTTGCTGGTGGAACGAAAGATGGTCAACATGTTATCTCGATAAATATTAATGTATTAGGAGCAGAAAAACAGATTAACAATATTTTAGCTTCAGAATTTGCGGCAAAATCTAAAAAGGACCCCGTAGATAAGGAAAAGAAAAGTAAACATCGAGAAGAAGTGAAAAACGTAATAGATCAAGTAATAACGAATAAAAAAATTCCAAGTGTTATAGCCGGCGGATTAAAGGACGGAAAGAACTGGTCGTATGCTACAGGAACAGCTAGTTATGAGGTACCACACCCTGTAGAGCCGAATTTTTCATTCCGTATCGGAAGTATAACGAAGACATTCACAGCGTCTGTTGTACTACAACTGGCTGAAGAGAAACAATTAAACCTTGATGATTCAGTCGAAAAATGGTTGCCAGGAGTCGTACAGGGTAACGGATATGATGGGAATAAAATTACAATTCGTCAGTTGTTGAATCATACAAGTGGAATTGCAACCAATATAGATAAGGATATGCGAGATTTTACACTGCCCCAAAACCCATTTCGTTACTATAGTACCGATGAACTTATCAGTTTAGCACTTGCAAAGCCACCTGTATTTGCGCCGGGGGAGGGATGGGACTATTCGAACACAAATACTGTTATAGCGGGGAAGATTATTCAAAAGGTAACAGGAGATACGTATGCCGAGCAAATTAGAAAAAGATTTATTGAACCGTTAGGGTTAAAAGAGACATTTGTAATGGAAGTAAGTTCGCATATACCGGGTGAGCATGCTAATGGGTATAATATGGATAGATCGGGTCGTTTGTATGATTTGACAGAAATAAATCAGTCATGGGCGAATGCAGCTGGAGATATGGTTTCAACAGCGAAAGATTTGACTACCTTCTTTAGTGCACTGTTGGGCGGAAAGCTTCTAAATCAAGAGCTAATGGATCAGATGTTCAAAACAGTAGATTCACCTATAGGCAAGGTTGGACTAGGAATTTATGAAGAAAAAACACCGGACGGACAATCATATTGGGGGCATGCTGGTGGGACTTATGGATTTGAAACGAGGGTCGGTGGACCTATTGGAGGAGAGCATATTTTAGTAACTGCTATCAATGCAGTAGGTCCGGAGGTTATTGAGGGGAGGGATAAAATATTTAATAAGGAGTTTGGACGTTAAATGTAAAACCGACATCAAGCCTTTTATTTGAAGGTGAGAGTCGGTTTTCTTTTTTCTCTCTTAGTACCTTTAAGTTGAGGATGTTTAGAGTCAAAACCTAATAATTAAAGTTTTACTTTAAATTGAACAATATGTGAAGTTTTGTAGGAGAATTTGAAAAAGGTGTATAATAAAAGGAAAATTAATGATGTGAAATAAATTTCTATGTCTTAAAAGGAGAACCTCATGAAAAAAGATAAAACAAATGCGATGCGAATATTAGATAAAGAAAAAATTGAATATTCCATGATGTCATACGATCCAAATGACGGGAAAATTGATGGTGTATCAGTAGCGGAGAAGATTGGACGAGAAGTGAGAGAAGTATATAAAACACTTGTCGCTCAAGGGAATAGTAAAGATTATCATGTGTTCATTATCCCGGTAGATGAGGAACTAAATTTAAAAGCGGCAGCAAAGGCAGTAAGTGAAAAGAAGATTGAACTGATTCCTGTTAAAGATATTACGAAAGTTTCAGGGTATATTCGCGGTGGTTGTTCACCAGTAGGGATGAAGAAGTTATTTTCTACATGTATTGATGAGAGTGCTCAATCACTTGAAACAATCATTGTAAGCGGCGGGAAAATTGGTACACAAATTGAGCTTAAAGTTGATGACTTAGCGAAAGTGACGAGAGCGCAGTTTGGTGAGGTAACGAAGTAAATAGTGAAATTTAAAGGTAGAATCCTTACATATTTGAAAAAAGAAGTGCTAGTAAACCAGCGAATTTGAAATAAAATCCCACAGCATATTAAATATGTTGTGGGATTTTTCTGCTTGAAATGTAAAATTAAACAAATGCATTATTTTTAAAATATCGTGTATGGAAAGAAAAAGATAAAACTTTTACTAGGTATACCGTTATATAACTCTAAAGGTATTTATGGTTTTTAATAGATTAATTCATCGGAAAACAATATTTTTCACCTGTTATACTTTTAAAGACGAACATTTTTATTTACTTAAACAAAAATGTTCATATTTTTGTTGTGTATTCACAAATGGTTTGTTATATTATCAATATAATAATTTTGAATAACATCACTCGTATATACTCGGTAATATGGTCCGAGCGTTTCTACCTAGTTCCCAATGAAAGAACTGGACTACGGGTTAAAGTATTCGGTCGCTTTCTGTATTGAGCCGCTACCGATCTATAATTTAGCATTGGTCTCATCTTTTGCTTCATTAACTTTGACTACCGTAGTTCTAGAAAGTAGAGATTCTTCTACAATTTCTAGAGCTTTTTTCTTTGGACCAAAACATCGAGTATAGAAAACAACAAGAGAAAGAGGAGAGATTATTTATGAAGAAAAACCTGTTGAAAAAATATGGTGCTCTAGCAACTACTATCGTATTATCATTCTCAATACTTGCAGGATGTAACGCTAGTCCAAAACAAGTAGTAGAGGCAAAAAGTAATCAAAAACCTATCTTAATTCAAGGTCCAATGCCAATAGAAGCTGAAAAATTTGCAAAAAGGTTAAAAAATGTGAAAGAAGAAAAATCTGGAACTTTTGTATTTTATAAAGGTACTGTAGACAATTATCCTGTAATCGTTGCGAAAACAGGTAAAGGAATGGAAAATACAGCAGCCGCTACAGCAGTGGCTATTGAAAAATATAAGCCTATAGCGATTATTAACCAAGGAACATCAGGCGGGCATGATCCTAATTTAAACGTATTTGATATTGTTTTAGGAAAAAAAGTCGCGAATATAGGTTCATTAAAAACAACAAATATGGATGAGAACCAAGGAATTGAGCCGGCAAAATGGATATCTATGGACCTGATGGCTTCTGAAGGAAGTGCAGGAGAAGATCCAAATGCTGAGAAAATCCGATACTACGAGGGAGATAAGGATTTACTTGCAGCAGCTAATGCAGTAAAAGATAAATATACAAAAGGTAAAGTGGTGGAAGGTACTATAGGTTCAGCAGACGTTTGGAATAATGAAGTTGATCGAATTAAGTGGTTCCATACAAAATACGGTACATCTGTAGAAGAAATGGAAGGCGCTGCAGCAGCGCAAATCGCAAAAGCTTATGACGTACCATTCTTAGGAATTCGAGTATTATCTAACAATAAAACAAACGGCGGAAAATACAACCCGAATACAGCAGCGGCAAATCAAGAATATGTATATGAAGTAGTTAAAAAGTATATAGATTCGGTGCCAAATAAATAAGTAAAGGTAGTTCTATTCTCAACATAAACATAAAGTAACTCCAAAAGTTTTCGAGACAGATAGACCTATATTAGGATTAGTAGTTGGAAAAGAAAAGCTTGTTTCTTATTTGAAAAGATAAGAAATGAGCTTTTTTATGTAAATTTTTTTTATGAACTATTCAATAAATATGTATAAGTGCATAGAAAAATTGAAGTTTATAAGTTATCATTAAACGTCTTTTTTCTTTAAGCGAATATTTTAATAGTCTTTACTAGAGAAGAATATTCTTTGTGAAAATAAAAATTGTTTATGTAATTGAAGAAACTAAAATTTAGGAGAACAGTATGAAAAAGAAACTATGTACATAGGCTTTTTTGATTAATCAATTCAAATTATATTTTAAAGGGGAAATGGGTATATGAAGTTCCGAAACACAAAACTTGCTATGGTTACACTATCATCATTTTTTATTTTAGGTTCTGCATCTCTATCATTCACAGATATCATACATGGTGAAGTAGTTTCTGCATCTCCACAAGAGATTACTGTAAAAAACTATGACGATACATATTATAATAACGCTATAGGAAAAACGGGTTTAGAATTAAAGAAGGAACTTCATAATGTTATTGATAATCATACAAAGATATCATACAGTGCGGTTTGGGAAGCGCTAAGAGATACTGATGAAGATCCAAATAATAAAAATAATGTGTTGCTCTTATATACTGGGCGTTCGCAAGGGAAATTTACGAATGGTTCAGGAGTTGATAACTGGAACCGAGAGCATGTTTGGGCAAAATCACACGGTGATTTTGGAACGGCTGCAGGACCAGGAACAGATCTGCATCATTTAAGAGCGACAGATGTATCTGTAAATAGTTCACGTGGAAATCTGGATTTTGATAATGGTGGTATGAATCATTCGGAAGCGACAGAATGTAAATATGATAGTGATTCTTGGGAACCTCGTGATAGTGTAAAAGGAGATATCGCTAGAATGCTGTTTTACATGGCTGTTCGTTACGAAGGAGACAACGGCGAAATAGACTTAGAACTAAATGAAAAGGTGAATAACAACAAAGATCCATACATGGGGAAACTATCTGTTTTACTAAAATGGAATGAACAAGACCCTGTCGATGATTTAGAGCGAAAGCGTAATGAAGTGATTTTTACAAAATATCAACATAATCGTAATCCTTTTATTGATCATCCTGAATGGGTAAATAAAATTTGGAACTAAGATTTTTAAAGAATTTTTAGTGACATTATACTTTGATAGAAGGGATGGATCATTATGATCCATCCCTTCTTATGTTTATGCTAGAATAAATGTTTTTCATAGGAGTGCAATAGATTATAATAAAGCTTTTTGCTTAAAGCAATAGTTTCAAGTGGTAAGCTTTCTTTTACTTCATTTATATATGACTTTCACCGTACATACAAATTATTGCAACATTAGACAGGGAAACGAAAAAAATCCAAGAATATGTAATATAAAAGGAAAAGAAAAGAGGGAAAGAGATGTGGAAAACTACCGATCTATGTGATGAATTTGAACAAGAATTACAAATATGTCGTCAGTCTTTTCAATCTTATGGGAAGAAAGAACAATTCTATGGGAAAATCGCAACGGTAAAAGTGAAGGATGATAATGTACTAGTAAAAGAGGGGTTACAAACACTGCCGGAAGGAACGGTATTAGTTGTTGATGGTGAGGCCTCTACTAATTGCGCGTTACTCGGCGATAATTTGGCAGCTATTGCGGAAGAAAGAAAGTTGGCAGGGATTATTGTAAATGGATATGTTCGCGATTCTAGTGAATTAAAAAATATTAATATTGGTATTTTAGCGTTAGGAACGATGCCAAATAGAAGTGTAAAAGAAGGAAAAGGAGAAAGAAATATTCCATTGCAATTTGGTGAAGTTGAATGGAAACCGAATGAATATGTTTATGTAGATGAAGATGGAATTATTGTTAGTGATAAAAGCTTACATAGTGAGGGATGACTTCTATTAATGGAAGGCTATTAAGCCATTATTCTTAGAAAATAAATCTGATAAAGCATGGACAAAATTCTTTGTCAATAGTAAAATAATACAGAAAATCAAAATTTGCAGAATGTATAGGTTTATCGTATTTACGATAAAGTGAAACTTTAATCAGTGGGGATTTTGTTCATCCCCACTGATTATTAGCCTTCACCAATCGGGCATTTACGGGCAGTTGATCCCCACCTAACTTCTTTGCTTTCGCTGAATTTGAGGTGGGGGTCTTACTGCTCGGCGAATAGCGGGATAGCTTAAAAAGGGAGTAAATTTTGCCTAGAAAAGTGAATGTTATCACAATGGTGCGTTCATAAACGAAATTATTTTTCCTATACAAATATAGCCGCGAATCATGCGGGTAGGAGGTGTTGTACATTTTTGTTCGACACTTACAAAAAGAGAGTGTCAACCGCATACCCTTAAAGGGTCTTTTTTTGTGTGAATGTTAGTAAAGGGAGGGAATTTTGGGATGGCAATGTTAAAGAAATGGCTGCTTACATCATTAATGGCAGTGGCACTTGTATTTGTTTCTTTTGCGAATACAGTACATATTACGTTTGCTGAAGGAAAGACAGCGAAACTTGCAATTATTGGTGAATCACAAAAAGGAATTATGTTATGTCCGAAAGAAGTTTCCATTGAAGATGGAGAAACAGCTTTTAGTTTGCTACAAAAAGTCATGGGTGACAAGGTAACATCTGAAAGTATGTCATTTGGAACGTATATAAAGGGCATCGATGGATTAATGGCAGGAGCAACGAGCGCTTGGTTGTATGATGTAAATGACAAATCTGCAGAAGTTGGGGCGGATAGTTATAAATTAGAGTCTGGGGATGTTGTTGCATTTCGTTACGTCGCAGACTGGAGCAATATGAGTCAAGAAACATTGCAACAAACGTTAGATAAATTTGGCACTTGTAAAACTGTAGAAGAGCCAAAGACAGAGGAACCGAAACCAGAAAAACCCGATGGTAAAACAGAGGAACCAAAACCCGATGGTAAAACAGAGGAACTAAAACCAGATGGTAAAACAGAAGAACCAAAACTAGAAGATAAAACAACAGAACAACCAAAGCAAGAGAAAATCGAAATCCCAGCCGCACAATTAAACGAAGCGATTTCTAAAACGTCAGAAAAGATGTTACAAGATGGAATTGGTAGTGATTGGATTGCGATTGGACTTGCTCGTTCAGGTGTAAATGTTCCACTTGAAACGAAAATAAACTATGTTAAGCCAGTAGCTGAAAAAGTTAAGAAGCGTTTAAATCGTTTTTCAGCAACAGATTTAGCTAGAACGATTATTATGATGAATGCAATGAACGTAGATCCTACAAAGGTCGAGGGACAAAATTTAGTACAAAATTTATTTGAATCAGATAAAGTGAATTCCGTTACAGGATACGCATTTACATTACTTGCATTAGATACAAAGAAATATGAGGTTCCGGCCGAAGCGAAATGGAATCGAGCTGCTTTAGTACAAGCACTTTTACAGGCGCAGCATACAGACGGTGGCTGGACGTATGATAGTTCAAGTAGTAAAGAAAGTGCTAGTAACGTTGATGTAACAAGTATGGTATTAGCAGCATTAGCTCCTTATCAAGAACAACAAGACGTTAAGCCAGCTATTCAAAAAGCTGTGGATTATTTATACAAGCAGCAGTTAGGTAATGGTGGTTTTGCCGCTGATGGACAAGAGAATTCTAATAGTACTGCACAAGCAATTATTGGACTATCGTTAGTTAAAGATGTAGATCACAATCGTCTTAATAAAGCAGTACAAAATTTAATGTCATATCAGCTTCCAAATGGTGAGTTCAAATGGTTACCAAGTGATCAAAACGGTAGTGGAATGGCTACAGAGCAAGCATTTTTAGCTTTACTTCAGTTTAAAGAGCTTGGAAAATCGATTTATGATTGGTCAAATGTAGTAGAGAATGAAATCGATACGAAACCAATTGTAGAACCAGAGCCAACTGTAGAAGAAAAAGAAGTTGTAGAACAACCGAAACAACAAGAAGAGTTACAAAAACAACCAAAAGATGAAAATCTGAAAGTTGTTGTAAATAACGAACGAGTTAATAAAGAAACAAATAAGAATAAGAATCAATTACCACAAACAGGAGCATCTTCTCATAGTGCAGCTGCACAAGTAGGTATGGGTGTATTATGTATCGCTTCTGCATATGTATTATGGAGACGTAAAGCAGCTTAACAAAAATTAGGAGCAATCATTTGCTCCTAATTTTATTATAAAAGGTGAGGGCTAATAATGAGTGGAGATGAACAAAATCTCCACTCATTAAAGTTTCACTTTATTATGAAAGGTGAGGGGCAGCATGAGTAAAATGAAATGGTTCATTTCTTTAATTCTTTCATTGGGATTATTAGCCGGATGTGAAGAAACGGCTGTAAAACCTGAGAAGAAGGCAGAACCGAAGCAAGAAGAGCAAAAAGAAGTAGCGAAACAGGAAGAACAAAAAGATGTGCCGAAACCGGAAGAGAAACAAGCTGAACCGGAACAGAAACCACAAGAAGAGCAGAAAGATAAACAAGAACAAAAAGTAGAAGAGAAACAAAAAGAAGAAAAGGTGCAGGAACAACCTGAAGTAAAGAAGGAAGAGAAACCAAAGGAACAGCCTGCTGCAAATAAACAACCGGAACAACAAAAAGTACAAGAAGAGAAACCTCAGCAGCAGAAAGCACCAGAAGTAAAAGAAGAAGCGAAGGTTGTTAATCAGCCGAAAGAAACACCGAAGCAGGAGCAAAAGAAAAATCCAGAAGAGAACAATAGTGTACCAACTCCGCCAACACCGGTACCACCACTAAACCCAGTACCACCACCAGTACCACCAGAACCTAAAGCGAAACAAGTCACTATCTCGATAAAAGGAAATGAAGGGTACTTATTAGCTGCGAAAAAGGTTGATGTTCAAGAAGGCGATACAGTTTACAGTGTGCTAAAGAGTACAGGATTAGATGTTGATGCGAGTGGATCTAAAGGTGATGTTTACGTAAAAGGTATTGAAAACTTATATGAAAAAGATGTAAATGATAATAGTGGATGGAAATATCGTGTGAACGGTGCATTTCCGAACCGTAGCGCAGGTGTAGTTACAGTTAAGCCTGGAGATAAAGTCGAGTGGGTGTATGTATACTAAATGAAGAAGGGATATTCGGTAAAGGACTATGAAAATAAGCTTTTCTTCTTTACATCCTTTTGTGAATTTTTTCTATTATATTGGGGTGATGATACTATGTATGATGTGTCTTCATCCTCTTTTTTTAATTGGAGCGATTGTACTAGTAGTAATCTTAAATATAGTGCAAGGAAATGGCGAGAAAATAAGAAACATGCTGCCGAGTGCTATTGTATTCTTTTTAATGGTAATTTTATTTAATTCTCTATTAACACATAGAGGGGCGACTACGTTATTTTGGTTAGGAGATAGCCGGATTAAGCTTGAGGCAGTTATGTTTGGGCTTGTTATGGGGCTATTATTAGTTACGATTATGTTTACGTTTGCTTCTTATAACGATATTATTTCGAGTCATAAATTTTTATATTTGTTTTCAAGAATTTCACCGAAAGTTGCATTGTTAACGATGATTACAGTGCGATTTGTTCCTTTGTTTATTAGGCGGTTAAAGAAAATTACACTCGTCCAAAAAACGAAAGGTGTACAATTAGATTCGGGTTCACTCATTGAGCGTATAAAAAATGGGATGAAGTTACTTCAAGTGTTATTAGTTTGTTCGTTAGAAGATGCACTACAAACAGCAGATTCTATGCAAGCTCGCGGATTTGGTGTAACGAAGCGTACGACTTATATTCGATATAGAATGGAAAGACGCGATTGGTACACGCTAAGTTATTTAAGTATTCTACTTATAACCTCATTCATATTTAGTTATTATGGTGGAGGAAAGTTGATCATTTATCCGAAAGTGGAATCAATACTATTCCAGCAATATGATGGAATGATGTTTTTCCTATTTATGATGTTTATTAGTTTACCGATTGTAATGGAAGGAAGGGAATGGATATGGTGGCGCATGCAGAAATAAAGAATTTATCATTTATATATGCTGATGAAAATGAAGAAGCGTTACAGCATATTTCTCTTTCTGTTCAAAAAGGAGAATTTATAGTACTTGCTGGTGGTTCAGGTTCTGGGAAGACAACTTTATTAAAGCATTTCAAAAAGGAGTTACTTCCAATTGGCACGCGTTCTGGACATACATATTATGATGGTGCTTTATTAGAAGAAGTACCTGATTTATTATCTGCACAAGAAATTGGTATGGTATTTCAAAATCCAGAAAATCAGCTCGTAATGGATACAGTTATTCAAGAATTAGCATTCTCTTTAGAAAATATCGGGCTACCATCACATATTATTCAACAAAGAATAGCGGAACTCATTAGCTTTTTAGGATTTCAAGATTTGTTACATCAATCTGTTCATACTTTATCTGGTGGTCAAAAACAACTAGTAAATTTAGCGGCGGTATTAGTTATGCAGCCGAAGTTACTATTACTGGATGAACCGACAGCACAACTAGATCCGATTGCAGCGAAAGAGTTTTTAGGATTGTTAAAGCGTATTAATGAAGAACTTGGAATTACGATTATTTTAAGTGAACATCGTTTAGATGAGGTGATGTCGCTAGCGACTCGTGTCGTTTGTATGGATAAGGGCCGAATAGTTTATGATGGTAGCCCTAAAACGGTTATAGCGAACATGTGGGAAGTAGAAAAGTTCCGTCCATTCATTCCGCAAATTCCAAGATTGTTTTTAGAGTGGAATGTGAAAGAGATTCCATTTACAGTGCGAGAAGCGCAAATGAAAATGAATGATTTTTCAGCGATATCATATAGGAATGGGCAAGTAGAACAATGTGAAAAGCAAGAAGTAATTTTAAGTGCAGAACATATATCTTTTCAATATGAAAAAAATAGTCCACTTATTTTACGAGATTTAACAGTGAACATCGAAAAGGGAAAATGGACAGCTCTAGTTGGGAAAAACGGAACTGGGAAGTCTACACTGTTAACGATTTTAGCAGGATTGCAAAAAGCTAGAAGAGGTAAGGTAAAGTGGAATGGAAAAGTGATACATAAAATTGATTCGAAAGAACGATTTAAAAGTATAGGGTACGTATCGCAACATCCGTACTATCATTTTACATTTGATACAGTATGGGAAGAGGTTTATGAGCGTGCGCGTGAATTATATGGCGAAGAGGGAAAAGTAATAGCAGAAGAAATGTTGGAAAAATTCTGGTTAGATTCACTTAAAGAGCGCCATCCACATGATTGTAGCGGCGGAGAGCAGCAACTACTCGCATTATGTACAACGTTATTGTCAAAGCCAACTTTCTTATTACTGGATGAGCCGACAAAGGGATTAGATCCATGGAAAAAGGAAAGAGTAGGAGAGCTATTTAAACAGTTGCAAAAAGAAGGTACAACAATTGTAATGGCAACGCATGATATTGAATTTGCAGCAAAGTATGTAGATCAGTGCATGATGTTATTTGACGGGAAGGTCATTATGAATGATGCTCCGAAAGAATTCTTTAGTGGTAACTTCTTTTATACAACATCTATTAATAGATTCATCCGTAGAGAGTTGCCATTTGCATTAACGTGGGAGGATGTGTACGAAGCGTGTCCAAACGATATGTTGCATTTATAATATTTATTTTTGCTGTTGTAATATGCACACTACTCTTTACGACTCTTATTATGGACGGGTATTACATGGTAAGTAGTTTGTTTTTATTAGCTATCATTATGTTACCTTTCTATGTCCGTTTTGAAAGGAAGGCGTTTGTTTCACGTGAAATTGTTATCGTTGCTGTGTTAGCGGCGATTGCAGCGGTTAGCCGGGTACCATTTTCTATTTTACCGAGTGTACAACCGACTTCTTTTGTCATTATCGTTTCTGCAATTGTTTTTGGGAGTGAAACTGGCTTTATGATTGGGGCAACGGCGGCTATTGTATCTAACATTTTTTTAGGACAAGGTCCGTGGACTCCGTGGCAAATGTTCTCTTGGGGCATGATCGGGTTTATAGCAGGATTACTTCGAAATACATTTTTGATGAAAAAACTATGGGGACGACTCATATATGGATTTGCCGTTGGATTTCTATTTGGCTGGATTATGAATTTATGGGGTCTTCTTGGTTTTGTACAGGAAGCAACGTGGGAAACAGTTATTGCTTACTATGTCGCAAGTTTTTCTTTCGATCTTAGTCATGCGATATCGAATGTTATTTTCCTGCTGTTATTTAGTACGTCATGGATTACGATCCTCACAAGATTTAAAAAGAAATACGGTATATTAGATGAGCATAAGGTGACATAGAAAAGCATATTCATATAAGGTAGGGTCGCGACTTACATATTCGTTTGCCTCTTTCATGCTTCTTACATATTGTAAGGAGCATTTTTTATTGTCAAAAAATAGATCCAATATACATCCGTTATCCTATAAAATTATTTGTATAATAGTAGGTGAGAACTTTTTTCAAGGGGGAGATGTATAGTTAATGAAGTTAGTTATTCCGAAGCAACATGGTGCATGGGCGATGCTTGTCATACCATTTCTATTAAGTGTATTACTTGGTAAACCTACTTTTTATCATATCCCATTGTTTTTAGCCTGGTTCTTTATCTATCTAGCTACTTATCCATTTCTCATGTACATAAGGCAAAGACGAAAAAAAGAATTTCTACACGCTGCAATTGTTTATTTTATCATTGCATTTGTATTTGGGATGATTTCTTTATTATATGAATGGCGAATTCTTTTATTCGCAGTATTAATGATTCCATTGTTTATTGTAAATATGTATTATGCTCGTCAAAAAAATGAACGAGCATTACTAAATGATATTTGCGCGATTATTGTGTTTTGTATAGGTGGCTTAATAAGTTATTATTTCTCAATGAAATTTATTGATAGAACCGCATTATTCATTGCGCTTATTTCATTTCTATATTTTTTAGGAAGTACGTTTTATGTGAAAACGATGATTCGTGAAAAAAATAATCCGAAGTATCGTTTTATATCTTGGGGATATCATATTATATTAACGGTAATCGTATTTACTATAAATCCGTGGTGTTCACTCATATTTGTACCAAGTGTAATTCGGGCCATTATGTTGTATGGCAAAAAGATTTCTATATTAAAAGTAGGGATTTTAGAAATTGTTAATTCTGTATATTTTTTAATCATAACGGTAATAATGATGAAGTATGCCATTTGAAAAAAAACTTCCCATCTTTTGATGGGAAGTTTTCATTCTTGTTCTAAAATATGAACGGTATAATCGCATCTTTGTAATGCTTGTTCTACAGCGTAAAGGGATTGTTCAATACGTGCACGATTAAAATCTTCTTCAACAGTTTGTAATGCATCTTCTAAACAATGTTTTGCTTCTTGTAAGGATTGAAAAGAATCTTGTACGTATCCACGAGCATTCTTTTGCAACGTAGTAGCCTCCTTTTGTACATCTTTTTGTAGTATGAACAATAAAGAAGAAAATATGATTTTTTATATTTATCCCGCTATTTGTGGACAGTAAAACGTCTATATCAAAATTCAAAGAAGTGGGAGTCGGGCTGTCCGTAAATGCCCGATTGGTGAAGACTAATAATCAGTGGGGGATGGATCACTCCCCATTGATTAAAGTTTCACTTTATTTGACAATTATAATAAAATTGCGTATAGTAAGATTTAAGTGAATATTTTCTTATCCAGAGAGGTGGAGGGACTGGCCCGATGAAACCCAGCAACCGCGATGCAGGTGCTAATTCCAGCAGAACATTTTTGTTCTGGGAGATAAGACGAAGATATACGTAACTTCTTCTTATCGGAGAGGTTTTTTTGTTGCAAAAAAACCGATTACGAAAACATATAATAAGAAGAAAGGGGTTGCGAAGTACTGTGACACTCGAAAAATACGTAAAACTGCGTAGTACAGTTTATGAATATATGATAGAGCAAGATAAGCCAATATCATTGTTAGATATTCAAGAACATATCGTTTCGCATCATGAAGGAAAATTCACTAAAAAAATGTTACATCAATTTTATTTATCAAGACTATTAGATGAACTCAAACTGGATGGGAAAATTACTTTAGCTGATGATGAATATCGCTATGCTGAAAAAGGGGTATTTTATAAAGCGGGAAAAGGGAGCTAAGCTCTCTTTTTGTCTTGAAATAACGAAGTATGTAGCGTAAAAGACTGCTAAAGCAGCCTGATACAGGGAATGGTGTTGAGTGTGTAGTGTCAAAGATTGAATGTGCCTGAAAGAGGCACTTCATATCGGCTGCAAATGAAAAGAGACACCTTCGCCGAATAGGTGTCAGTCGTTTGTCACGTAGACTCGCTACTTGACAGTTATTAGAATAACATGCAGGATTTTGGAAGTCAAAAGGGAATTAAAGGAAGAGGTGTTGTTATGTACGCTTATTTATTAAACGATATAACGAAATGGATTCCAAAGTACATTATAGATAGAGGTTATGAATATTATGAAGAGGGACATGTAGAAGATGTTGAAATACACGACAAGAAAGTATTTGCTTTCGTTACTGGTAATGCAGGAAATTATGAAGTAGTTATTGATCTTGAAGATTTTGCAGAAAGTAGCTGCGAGTGTCCGTACGAAAATTATTGTAAACATATGGCGGCAGTTGTTTACGATATTCAAGGTGCTGGTGAGAGTACGGTTAAAGAGAAACTGAACGGTTTAGAAAACGAAGAGTTACTAACAGTATTAAATCGTTTGTTACAAAGTTCGAAAAATGTGCGAATTGTAGAGAAGATGTTAAAGAAGGGGAAAGATTAACTAAAGAGGGAGTTGTTTTGTAGTGAACGTACTAATTATATATGCCCATCCTAATCCTTCAAGCTTAAACGGGGCAATTTTAGAGCATGTGCAAAAAGGACTTGGGGAAACAAATCATTCTGTTACAATACTTGATTTGTATAGAGAACAATTTGATCCAGTGCTTGTATTTAATGAAGAGAAGAAAAGACGTGATTTACTAAATGAAGAAGAGACGAAGCGATATAGAGAATTAGTGAAAGCGGCGGATATTCTTCTTTTCATATATCCGATATGGTGGTGGGGCATGCCTGCTATTTTAAAAGGATTTATCGATCGTATTTTTGTAGCTGGATTTGCTTATAAATATGAGGGGTCATTACCAAAAGGCTTATTTAAAGGAAAGAAGGCGTGGGTTATTAATACGTTAGACTCACCATTATGGTACGTAGCACTATTATATCGATCAGCAGATTGGATTATGATGAAAAGAGGGATTTTACGTTTTTGTGGTATTCGCGATATAAAACGGTCAGTTTTTCAATCTGTGAAAACGAGTAAAGTAACGAAGCGTGAAAAATGGCTATTACAAATAGAAGAAGCGGCTCGTACATTATGAATGAAATCGATCGTATTATAAAGTGTTGTAAGCATGATGACGAACTTTTTCGTACGTATATTAAGTGTTTAGTCCAATTGAAGAAGTGTAGTGAAGCGTTAAAACAAATTCAGATACAATTAAGAAATGATTATTTAATAAGAGGGATTTGTGAAAGAGAAGTTGATGAGGTAATAAAGGGAAGTAAAGAATATGAAACATATTTTCTTCCTAAAGTATTGCAGTGGAATTTCCTTAAGAACAATCCTCATATGATTGGAAAAGTGTGTGAAGATTTGTTTACATATGAAGCATTAAATCATGCAGAGGTAGAGTGGAGGAAGGTAATAAGCTGTATAGATAACGAATGATTTATTATATAAAAAAGCTAGTATAAAACTAGCTTTTCGTTTAAATAAATAAGAAACATAGACTAATGATAAATCCTGCATATAGTAAGTTAACAACACAAAATCCCATAATATCACGAGCGCCTAAACCAGCTATCGCTAATGCCGGTAATGCCCAAAAAGGTTGAATTAAATTTGTCCAAGCATCGCCCCATGCAATTGCCATCGCTGTTTTCGCGGCAGGTACACCAAGTTCAGCGCCAGCTGGAATCATAATTGGTGCTTGCACTGCCCATTGACCGCCTCCAGATGGAACGAAAATATTAACAATTCCAGCACTTAAAAATGTAAAGAGCGGGAATGTGGTTTCATTTGAAATGCTAATAAAGAAAGTAGAAATAGCTCCTCCAAGCGAAAGACCTTCACTATTTACTCCAATCATCATCCCCATAATTCCAGCATAGAACGGAAACTGAAGTAAAATGCCTGAAGCACTCTTAGTTGAGTCAGAGAAAGCGCGGATATATTGAATCGGAGTACGGTGGAAAATAAGACCAGCAATCAATAACATGAAAATAACGATATCAAGTGTAAGGTTAAAGCCTTTCGTATAAAAGTAGTTGAAAATATAAATAAGACCTAATAATCCAATACAAAGTGTAATAATTATGCTATTTTCCATTTTTTCAGCGAACGTATTTTGCTTCACTTCTTGAGCAGCAGCTTCTTCATGGAACACGCTAGGATTTACTGTAATTGTATGTTTTTCATCTGGATGCATTGCCCGGTTAATAAGAGGCATCGTAACGAGAAAGATAATAACTGGAACGAGAGCGTATGGTGAGAATAACGTTTCTGTTATTGGAATCGCTTCTTTAATACTTCCAGCTGTCGTTTTGATTAACGTTTCGCCGCCTGTTGCTAACGTAAGAGGGATAGAAGCAGAAAGACCTGCATGCCAAATAAGAAATCCAGAGTAGGAAGAAGCAATTGCCAACCTATAATCTAATCCTTCTAACTGTCTTGCCACTTCTTTTGCATATAAAACAGATACAACAATACCAAATCCCCAGTTTATGTACGCTCCTAGTAAACTTACGATTGAAATTGCAATAATACCTTGTCCATTCGTTTTCGGTAGTTTCGCTGCTTTTGTTAATCCCTTTTTAATAAGAGGAGCGTTTGCTAATGCAGATCCTGTCACGAGTACAAGAGCCATTTGCATAGAAAAGGCGAGAAGTCCCCAAATTCCATTGCCCCAATGCGTAATCATTTCGACCGGTGTTTGGTGCGTTGCAAACATGCCGAAGAAGATAACGAAAACGGTTAATAAGCATGATAAAATAAACGGTTCTGGTAAGAAACGCTGCACAAGGGCAACACATCCATTTGTAAATGAACGAAACAAAATAGGTCAACCTCCTTATGTATGTTTATTACAATATTCGAGGTTGTTTGAGTAATACCCTCTAATATATGGAAAATTCAGATATTTAATGTGATTGTCAATGAAGTATGGGTTATTTTTTCATTTAGATATATAAGGCCACTTAATCTTGTGTGTGGGACAATATTTTTATAGAATTTTTAGAAATAATAGGATGACTTTTTATGGTTCTGGTGCGAAAAATTCAAGACTCTTGCAAGTAATCTCTTAAGCTTGGACATATTGAAAGTATGACTCTAAAACAGGTGCGTGATTAGTATGGAAAAGGAAAATTTGTTTAAATGGAAGCATTATCAGCCTGAACTAATCTTATTAACAGTAAGATGGTATCTACGGTACAATTTGAGCTTCCCTAACCTGGTGCAAATGATGGAGGAAAGAGGGTTATCAATAGCTAACACACAGGAAAATGCGAATTTACAACACTAAGAAGTTTTAATCCATAAAAAAGTGCACCTCCGAGTGTTAGACTGTGTCTAATAATCGGAGGTGCACTTCAAAGGAATTAACTTTTTTTATTGAACTAAAGCACTCGTTAGCTTAATAGTAAATGATTGCAACCGGCTATTTCTCCCAAAGTTCGATCAATCGACCTTCAGGATCTTTAATCCAAATAAACTTTCCAAATTCACTAATCTCTTCTTTCTTTTCAAGAGGTACACCAATATGTTCAAGATGCTGAATAGTCTCGTTTAGATTATGTACTTGGAAATTCAACATCACTTGTTGTTCTGTTGGAAAATAATTGTCATTTTCAGTGAAGAAAGAAAAGATAGTCTCAGTTCCTAATTCGGGTTTAATCACAGTCCCATTCCAATTTTCTATTTCAATCTTCAACACTTCACTGTACCATTTTTTTATAACATCAAGATTTTTAGTTCTCCAAAATATTCCTCCGAAACCTTTTATCATCGTATTTAACTCCTGTCTGTCTTTTAATTTTTAGTGTGACGTAGTATGTATTTAATATATCAAAACAAAAGAGTAATAGTAAGGAAAATCAGCAACTTATGAACAGTAAAAAATCATAATTGCTGGTGTAGCATTTACTACATTAACGATACCGACATCATTCTTCGCAGAACTTGGGAAACAAAAGCAAGATACAATTGAAATCTGAGCTAAAGGGTATAGCAATACTGACTCGTTTGAGGATAACTCTTCAACTTATAGTTCGCCTAAATAATCCTTGCAATAGTAAGGGGGAATAGGGGACCTGGAAAAATGAATAAAGCAATGAGAAAAGCCCGCACATGAAGTAAAAGCAATGTGCGGGCTTTTAAGCATAGTATTAAGAAGTTTCACTAATTTTAGTCTCTGTATGAGTGTTAGTAGCAATTCTTTTCTTTATCTTAAAGTGATAGTAGGTGTAGCAAAAGATGATAAATGGTACAGTGCAATAGATTCCTAGTCTTTGACTTGGGATAAAGATAAGACTTATTAATATAATGCCATACAATCCAAAACCAAGAATTGGTACAAGTGGATAAAGTGGAGTTTTAAATTTTAAGTCTTCTAATTTTCCACCTTCGGCTAAATAATGTTTACGGAAAAAGAATTGAGAAACACAAATTGACATCCAAACAATAATTGTAATGACTCCAGAAATTGAAATCAGCCATAAGTAAACCGTTTCAGCAGCTACAACGCTTGTCAAAAGAGAAAAAGCAGAAATAGCTATCGTCAAGAGTAAAGCGTTTAGAGGTATCCCTCGTGATGATAATTTCTTTAAAAAGGCTGGAGCCATATCATTTTTTGATAATGACCAAAGCATTCGAGTTGCGGCGTACAGTCCTGAGTTTGCGACAGAAAGAACAGCAGTAAGAATAACAAAGTTCATAATATCAGCTGCATATGGAATACCTATATTATCAAATACAGCAACAAACGGACTTTTTGTTAATCCTGCCTCTTCCCAAGGAATTAAAGCCACGAGAACAAAGATTGCTAAGACGAAGAAAAACATCGTGCGCCATATTATATTTCTAATAGAACGAGGTAAAGTCTTTGCTGGATCTTCACTTTCACCTGCTGCGATTCCAACAAGTTCTGTACCTTGGAAGGAATAATTGACTGTAACCATTGTTAAAAGAATAGCGGCAAGTCCATTTGGGAATAAACCACCATGATTTACGAAATTTGAAAGAAGCGGAGCGGGTTCGTTTCCTTTTAAATCAATAAAACCGAACATAGCGGCGCCGCCAAGAATAATGAAAGCGATAATGGCAGATACTTTTATACTTGAAAACCAAAATTCTGTTTCTGCATAACTACGAGCGGATAATGCGTTAATAGTGAATATTGTAACACCAAATATTAAACACCAAACCCAGACAGGAATATCAGGAAACCATCGCTGCATTGTAATACCAGCAGTTGTAAATTCAAGACCAGTCGTATTCGCCCAGCTTAGCCAATACAACCATCCGATGGTAAATCCAGTTGCTGGATTGATGAACTTAGTGGCATATTCCTGGAAGGAACCTGAAACTGGCATTGCTACAGCAAGCTCACCAAGACATAGCATAACGAGATACATTAATAATCCACCGGCCATAAAGGCAAGTACGGATCCACCAGGTCCAGCTTGACTTATAATATAACCAGATCCGTTAAATAACCCCGTTCCAATCACACCACCGAGTGCAATCATGAATAAATGTCTACCTTTCATTGTGCGCTTTAATTCATTGTTTGTATTGTTTACTTGCGTCATTGTTTTCCTCACTTTCATAATTGGTAGTATGAAGATTGATGTTTTTCCGTATTATGGAATGTATTCCGTGATGTGAAATCTTGTTCTAATTTTCAGATAATTAAAAAGAAAAGTCAATATTTTTTTGTATACGTTTTCATTTTTTTTGATAGTGTTATATCTCTATTTTTAGAAAATTAAATAAATTAATTGATTTCAGTTTGAATTTTTGTTAAATTGATAGTTAATTAGGCTAAACATACTACAAGTAAAGTTGAGGCGAGTTATGGTACAGTCCATTGATCGAGCGATAGGTATTATTAAGTTACTGAATTCTACAAATGAAAAAGAGTATTGGGCTATTTCTGATATAGCTGATAGAACACATCTCCCGGTTAGTACAGTACATAGGTTACTGAACTCTTTGATGGAGCATGGGTTAGTTACGCAAATTTCAGAAACAAAACAGTACAAGATTGGGCCAATGTGGATGGAAATAGGATTACGTCAATTGGAGAAGGTAGACTACAGATCCGTTGCAAGAGAAGTGATGAAGCGTTTGGCCTCTGAAGTTGAAGAAAGTGTTTATTTGAACATTCCAAATGGAACACATTCTATTATCATTGAAAGAATTGATAGCCCTTTAAAAATTCGAGTTATCGATAACTTAGGGGAACAGATTCCACTTTCAATTGGCGCCGCAAATAAAACGATGCTTGCCAATATGAACACGAATGAAATGGAACACATTGTAGAACATTTACTTTCTTCTTTACCAGAACAAAAGCAAATTCTTTTCGATCAAATAAAGCAAATAAGAAATGAAGGATATGCTGTGAGTTATGGTGAAAAAACAGAAGGGACAGCTTCAGTAGCTGCACCTATTATCGGATTTAATCATAAAGTAGTAGGAGCATTAAGTGTTGGGTTAATTAGTCATCGCATTAATGATGATCGACTATCTTTTCTTATTAGTAAGGTAAAACAAGCAGCTCATGAAATATCAATAAAAATCGGCAGTACATCAGAATTATAATTTTGATAACTGTCGTCATTTTTTATTCATATATTGGAATTGATTTTCATAATGCGGAAAAATAGGGGGATTTATATGTCAAAGTGGCAATCAAAAGAACAATTAGTGCAATTATTAAGCAATCTTGTTGAAATTCCTAGTATTACAGGTTCAGAAGCTGAAGTTATATTACCAGACTTTGTTGTAGAACAATTATCTGACTTACAGTATTTCAAACAAAATCCGCATCATTTGCAAAAAAATCCGACCGGGGATGGAAGATATTTTGTTACAGCGCTAGTAAAGAAAAGCGATAGTACGAAAAATACCGTAATTCTTGTTAGCCACTTTGATGTTGTAGATGTACAAGATTACGGAGTGTGGAAAGAAGATGCATTTAACCCTAAAAAGTTAACATCTATGTTTTATTCTCATAAAGATGAGCTACCAGATCACGTACGTGAAGATATAGAACAAGGAGATTGGCTATTTGGTAGAGGAACGATGGACATGAAATGTGGTCTAGCTTTACAAATGGCGATGGTTGAGCAAGCTTGTGAAGGAAGATTTGATGGGAATGTTCTTTTATTAGCTGTTCCAGATGAAGAAGTGAACTCTGTAGGGATGAGAGCTGCAGTTCCGAGATTATTAGATTTAGCAAAAGAACATGACTTAGATTATAAAACGGTCCTAAATTCAGAGCCTATGTTTTCAAGGCATCCTGGTGACCAAAATAAGTATATTTATACTGGTTCTATTGGTAAAGTGTTACCTGGTTTCCTTTGCTATGGAAAAGAGACACATGTAGGCGAACCTTTTGCAGGATTAAATGGGAGTTATATGGCTGCATTATTAACAGCAGAATTAGAGTTGAATACGGACCTTTGTGATATTGTAGATGGTGAAGCGAGTCCACCACCAACTAACTTGCTTCAAAGAGACTTAAAGGAGGATTATTCTGTACAAATTCCTCATCGTGCTGTCACATTATTTAACTTGTTTTTACTAGAAAAAACGATGACAGATGTAGTTTCATTATTACGTCAAAAAGTAACGAAAGTAGCAGAGAAAATCGAAGAATCGTATGAGGAGCGAGCGTATCATTTTTCTAAGCATAATCCGTTCATACCGCCTAATCTCAAAGTAAATGTATTAACGTATGAAGAGCTTATCACTTATGCAATTGAACAACATGGAAGAGAAAAAATAGATGAAATTCAATCTAATATTATAAAAAATAGAGAAGATAAAGATGATCGTGCGGTAACCATTGATTTAGTAGACAAATTATCTATCTTATGTAAAGAAAAGGCTCCGATGATTGTACTTTTCTTTGCTCCGCCATACTATCCAGCTGTGAGTTCACGCAACAATCCTTTAATTAAAGAGGTAGTTGTAGAAATGGAAAAGTATGCCCACTATAATCATAGCATTACATTTGAAAATCAAAATTATTTTGGAGGAATTTCAGACTTGAGCTATGTGGGCTTACAAAACCCATTGGACTCAATGAGTTCTCTTGTAGACAATATGCCATTATGGGATAAAGGTTATTCAATTCCACTTCAGGAATTAGAAGAGTTTGACGTTCCAGTATTAAATATGGGGCCGGTAGGAAAAGATGCACATCAATGGACGGAGCGTCTGGACGTAAATTACGCATTTGAAACGTTATTAGATATGTTACCTATATGTATTGGAAAATTACTTGTTTCTAATAAAGTTACACAGTCATAGTGTTTGCATAAGAGAGAGAAAAGGACCGTAGTGATACGGTCTTTTTTGCTTAATGAATAGTGTGTAACCTTAGATTTATGAAAATGTGACGGTACCTCATTTATTAATGTTACTTGATAAGTAGAGAAATGGGGGGGAATTGTGATGTAAGAATTTTCTTGTCCTCTTTTTTATATTAATTATTGAACATAAAAAGCTTTAGGACTTTGCAGAGCTTTTTCTACCTCTTCTTGTGTGAGAATAGGATTAGGAATTTCTGGTACTATCGGAAGCGTTAGATCATTTTCTTCGTTACTATGACCTGTAGGATCATTTGGACAACAAGGTGCTGTGCTTTCTATATTGTTTCCTACTATTCTAGCAAATAATACATGTCCGATTTCATGAGCAAGTAACAAATGATCTGCTTCATCAGTGACAACAATATTAGCTTGAAAATCAGTTATTTCACCATTCTGAACAATCGGTACATACGAAATGCATCCAGAGCTTTCTCCATCTGCTAATCTATTTCCACAGGCAAAAAATAATCCAATCCATTCGTTAATTCCTTGAGTATCTGGATTAAAACAGTCAATTTTATCTGCGGAATACTCTTCATTGGTATAGGCAAATCAATAGTCTTGAGCTCCTACAAACATTTGAGCAAGTCTATCATTACTACTATTAGCATTTTGGGCAACAAATATATTTAAGCCTACATAATATGCCATTTACTTATCTCCTTAAAATAGATTCACAATAAACTATTTAGGGAGAGTAGATATGGCTTGTACACTTTTCGTAACGGTATTTGCTGAGTTTTTGTATAATATAATCATGTGAAGTTAACATAACTTATTGTATCAATAATATATATTTGCGTAGAATATCCATTTTAAGGTTTTAAAGTACCCCCTAAATGAAAATTTTATTTCTCTAAAGTTAGTTACTTAGTGAAGTCTGCTCATTTTTTCGTATTAGGGAAGAAGGTACTTTTTAACTTGATGGGTATGGGGTAGTAGCCCTTTTAGCAAAACCGGAGTGGGAATGATGAGTATAAATAGTTTTGTGGGATTGATAAAGGACGAATTATTAAAAGAGGTAAGCATAAGAAGTGAGGATGAATTCGAGCCTGTAGTAGTTAAAGATATTCCCAGACTTTGGAAGTGTTTAGGGACAGGTAATTATGCCGCAGTATTTATGCACAAAGAATACAAAGATTGGGTAGTGAAAGTTTACGCGCGAGAAGGAGAAGGAATTGAAAAAGAGTCAGAAGTATACCGAAGAATCGGAAATCATCCTTCTTATTCGAAGCTTATATATGAAGGGGGAAATTTCATAGTATTGAAACGTTTAAAAGAAATTACCTTATACGATGCTATTCATAAGGGGATTAAAATTCCGAAGCAGGTAATCCTTGATATCAATGAAGCTATAGAGTATGCAAGGGAGCAAGGATTAACTCCTTGTGATGTTCACGGGAAAAATGTGATGATGGAAAACGGAAGGGGATATGTAGTCGATGTATCTGATTTCTTAAAAACAAAAGAAGATAGTAAGTGGAGAGACCTAGAAAAGGCATATTTTACATTTTACTTGCCTTTCATTTATAAATTGCCTTTCCCTGTTAAAATACCGTATTTCATGTTAAACATTGTTAGACGTTCATATAGAAAATATAAGAAGCTTAAAAAGAAATTCAAATTGTAAAAGGACCACATACTTATCTTTAGGTTAAATAAGTGAACCACTAGTGAACAAAAGGACCGCACATTTTAGATATGTCTAATATGTGCGGTCCTAATTTTATAACTTCATAAAGTAATTTATTTATAAAATGATTGTAATATTTGTATATAATACTGACATTATTACTATGAGAAGTAAATCTTCTTGTTTTAATAGAATATACCATTTCAGTACATTTCATTTTAAACATATTGATGTACTATAGTTCTAAACAAATCACAATAACGGATTAGAAGGGGAATAAACTATGTACACAGACTCAATTGATTATTAAAATTTTAATCTAATTTACCTTTGCATAGATGCAGGTATCAGTTAGTTGTTTACTGTCAGCTGAAAGATCTTCATTACGTAATATCCCTTCCAGCTCAAAACCTAGTTTTTCAGGGATCGTACGACTTTTAGTGTTATTAGATTCACATCGTATTTCAATCCTTCTAAATTTGAGTAACTGAAATCCAAGGTTTGTTAACTCACTTACTGCTTCTGTCATATATCCCTTGCCACTAAATTGCGTGTTAATCCAGTATCCAATTTCACATTTAGAAATCTTCCAATTAATTCCGTGAAGGCTAGCAGTTCCAATAAAATCATTAGTATCCTTATGATAGATAAGATAGCGAAAGCTTTCTCTTTTCAAAAAATCTATATGGGCATTTCTCAGGATAATTTCCGTTTCTTCAACAGTAGGAATTGACTGGAATAAAAGCAACCATTGTTTTAACTCATTAATTGAATCCTTAATAGCTTGGTATACTACATTCCCGTCACCAGCTTGAAGTGGTGCTCGAAGAATTAGTCTGTCTGTTTCTATCTGTAACGGAACATCTAATAAAATAGGATTCATATAATTTCTCCTCTCAAAAACTTTAAATTATGACATAATAAAAAAACTTTCACCCCAAAGAAATAATTCTTGAGGACGAGAGTGTACCACCTCAGTTTGTTGATATGTCACCATATCAACCTCTTCGGTTACGTTACTATAATAAATAAATTAAAAAATACCCTAGCTCACTAACAGGAGATCCTGTCACAGCATCACTATAAGTTATTATAGAACCGTGCGAAGCTCCTAGTCTTTCTTCATTAAGAACTTGATATGTAGCAATACAGTAAAGCTTATCTCCCATAAAGGGACCTCCCAAAAATTAGTAAACAATAAATATATATTCAATTAATCACTTAGAAATCCCTTTTCACATATTGAAAACTAAACTGCCAGTTGGTACAAAAAAATGGCTACCGGAGCAGCCTTAGGTTGTTCAACTAATGCATGCGTTAGTTGAATAAGGAATTATTATTTTTCATTTATTAGATTCCGATTTTTACCTTTTGCATAATGGGGTAGTACCCCTACTAGAAAAATTGTCTCCGCGTGAACGTGAAGAACTTGAAAAAGAAGCAATGGAAGAACCACCGGATTTCTTTGAATATATTCAGTCTATCGAAAAAGATAATAAATGATACATAATGCCTCCAACAGAATATTTATCAAATTGATAACACATGTATTCCCTTCATTTTTTACAGAAATTGTAATGATATAAGTATATGCATATAGAAGGAGAGGCATAGGTTCTATGAAAAATGTTAAGTTTTATGGGTTAATTCTAGCATTCATCTTGCTACTGGCAGCTTGTAGTAGTAATTCCTTTGAAGTTGAAGGATGATAAGAAGATTAGAAGTAAGTTAGAACAAACCGAAAATTTAAAGAAAGCGCAAGATGCTTTTGATAAACATGAAATCGGGAAAGCTATGAATAATGTTCAAAAGGCAAAAAGTGATGAAAATAAAGAATTAACAAAGCAAGCCAATGCATTGCAAGGTGAGATTCAACAAGAATTTTTAGCTACATTTAATAAGTTGAGCATGAATGAAATTACTGGCGATGTAAAAGAAGCAAGTATCTCTAAACTAGAGGGAAGTAAAAAATAAAGAAAAGAGGTTGTCCAAAAGTAACTATTCAGCGACTTTTGGGACAACCTCTTCTTTTTGTTGTGTACTTTCAAGAAAATTTAGAATAAAATAAAAATAGTCATCTACCTATTATTCACTAATGAAAAGAAAAGGGGGTAGCGAAATGCACTTGAAGTATGGGAAGCACATTAATATATTATCTATTATTCTAGCTTTGTTCTCTTTTTTCGCAATTGTAAGTTTCTCTACCTGGTTGAGTGAATATTCAATTCCCAACATTTCTAAAATGCTTAAGGTAACAATGTTGAGTGCATTTATTCTTGGAATTATAGGGTTTAGACAAGAGAAAAGCGCACTAGCGATTATAATTATGGGAATATGTGCCTTTGCTCTAGTCGTTCTATATATTTATGCGGTTATAAGTTTTCTTGAGCATTGAATACCATGAAAAAGAAACGAACATTTTTGTTCGTTTCTTTTTTGGGTGTTATTTTCATGATCTTTTACAATGATATATGGAACTCCTTGTACGTTAAAGGAATTATACTCTTTGGGGTATGGGGTAGTACCACATCGCTATCAAGCTAACAAAACAAAGCACCCCCTAAAATGAAAAACCACGCTAATGTTTCTGTAGAATCATAGGAAAGGATAGTGTTTTATGGAGACGTTAATGAACTCCCTTCAACCAGGACAAACATGTGAAATAGCTGATGCTTATGTAGGAATGATTGATAAAGTGCCAGCTCGCCCAAAGAATTGGAGTAATATTGCTGGCCATGTCCCTAATTACATTTTCAAACTCTGTAAAAAAGTTTTCTATCTACTTTTTAGCTTCATCACTCATTTCAATGATATGAGTCCAATATTTTTTTGTAATCGGATCATATTCTACCCTAACTGTGACATTCTTTTGAGCATCTGTGTTTACATATCCTTCAATCGTTAGGGCATGAATTGCATTTGATGATCTATTTTCTTTTTTATAGGAACTCGTATGCTTGTCAAAGACTTGTTCAACAATTGTTAAATCAAAGTTATACTCATTTTTCATATACTGAATCGCTTTCGATTCAGAAATATTACGGATATTCATTGCTTCCTCTGGTGTAAGAGCCAACTGCTTTTCTAATTCTACAGCATGTTGGTTATCTGTAGATAGATTTAGAACACCTGTATTTTCTTCTGAATTATAATCTACCAGCCACTTTTTATCTTTGTAGTACGCTTCGACAGAGGATTTGCATGAAAATCCGCTCTTTCCTTCATTTTGTGCATCACAGCTAACTAATTCAAAATGAATATTTATTTTGGAATATTCCGGACTTCCTGTACCTTCATTCGCTTGCACCCTACTTGCCTTTGTCACATATGTAATCTTTATTGGACCATTAGTTTTTTCAACCTCATGTTTTACTTTTTCTTCAATACGTTGTTCCTGAACCTGTTTCGCGAAAATGTAGTTCTCCTCATACAAATGATACATTGCTAAAGGAACAAATAAAGCAAGCCCTAAAACGAAACAAGAAAGTGCATAATAAGCCAACATTCGCTCTGTAGTATATATACGGAAACAGGAAAGTACAACACGAATATATACTAAAGGCAAAGCGATATAAAAAATAGGTACTGAAAAGTAAAATGTAAAGGCTGTAATTAGAAAAATCCCCCCGAGTAACTCGATATATCGCGGAATACCTATACTGTATGCTGCTAAAATCAAAAACCAAATGTAACTTGTTGATACAAGAAAAGCAATTCTATAATATTTCTTACTTTTTAAGTTTTTCTCTTCCATTTACCCACCATCTTTGCAAAATTGAAACTGTGCTATCCGTTACAACTTAAAACAAACTCTTTCTTACATTCAGTTTCTCAAATGAATGTAAGAAATACAAGAACAAACTCCATTCATTAGCTTGGTTTCATAACTCATGTGAAAATGATATGATTGCATTGTCAATATTATCTAATTACTAAAATATATTACAAGGAAATCACAAAGAGGAGGAGAAACCATGGGTTTTTTCAGTAGATTTTTTAAAAAGGTGGAACAAGTAAACAATAAAGAGGCCACTATCCATGAATTAGATGAAGAATTGTATGTTGAATCCCCACTAGAAGAAGCCAATAGCTATTGGGTCTCAATGGCACAAAATTTACTTATTAATACTGTAAAAGCCGCTGGAAATAATGTGGAGCGTGCTTTTTTATTGCTTAATATGAAAAAGGGAGAGGCTTCATTTGATATTTTTTATCAAATAAACGGACAATTGTATTTTTGGGATCAAATAGAAAATCAGGAAATGAAAAATAGAATTAAAAATGAGTTATTACCACAAGCTTCGGAAGTTTCAGATGCTGTAAACCAACACTTTATCGAAGCAGATCATCCTACAATTTCGTTTGCAGAATTACAATTTGAATGGGAAACAAAAGCTTGGTTTTCACACATTATCTGGGAAGATGACCCAGCCTCTCAATTACCAAAGGCTCAAATATTAAACGAATGGTATAGCCTAATTAACAAGGAAACACACGGTAAACCACTTGATAGCGATATAAAATTTTCTTGGTATCCATCAAACTCTTAATAATCTAACAGTATCTAAAATAGGGGACATTGTTCCGATTAGTTTAAATATAGTTAGTTAATAACCTTAAAAAAATAGAGACTACTTATAATAGAAAAATTCAATTTAAAGGAGGTATTAAATGAAATGGCTATTAAAAACCTTAAAACCAATGAAAATTCCGAATTAGAAGGAGAAGCCTATTTCGAATTATTTGATCAAAATATTCTGGTATACATAGACCAAGATGCAGATATCGAATACGCAGAGCTATGTATAACATACTTAAATTCTTTAAGTGAAGAACTGATAAATAAACTTTGTAAAGCATCTATTAGATACTGTAATGAATTTCTTGATGATATAGGTGAAGATATTATAGAATTTTCTAAACTGACAGATGTTCTACCTCATATTACACCAAATACTATATGTATTCCGAATCCTAAAAATAAATCTGAACCTGTCATTGATTTAGAATTAAATTGCACATGGGAAGAGGAACATGGTATGGAATGGATCATTCGCAGTGGGAAAGTTATGTATGTTGGAGCATTTGATGGAATAAATCCATATGGGGATTGTGATATCGGAAAAGATTGGAATTATGCTTAATGTATGATTTCATAGAAATGTAATCAAAAAATATACTAATTTTGGTTCTGGTGCAAAAAATCTCTTAAACTTGGACATACTGATATTACTACTCTACAAAAGGTGTGTGATCAGTATGGAAAAGGAGAATTTGTTCAAATGGAAGCATTATCAGCCTGAACTAATCTTATTAACAGTAAGGTGGTACCTACGGTACAATTTGAGCTTTCGTAACCTGGTGGAAATGATGGAGGAAAGAGGATTATCAATTGCTCACACAAAGATTATGCGCTGGGTTCATCAATATGGACCTCAATTAGAAGAGAAAGTACGACATCATCTTAAGTCAACAAATGACTCTTGGAGAGTCGATGAAACATATATCAAAGTAAAAGGGCAATGGATGTATTTATATCGTGCAGTCGATTCAGAAGGGGATACAATTGATTTTTATCTAAGTCAATCAAGAGATAAACAAGCAGCCAAGCACTTTTTCAAGAAAACCTTGGCTTTTTCGTACGTTTCTAAACCTCGCGTGATAACAGTAGATAAGAATCCTGCCTATCCTGTAGCGATTCAAGAGTTGAAAGAAGAGAAACATATGCCTGAAGGTATACAACTAAGGCAAGTTAGATATCTCAATAATATAGTGGAACAGGATCATCGTTTTATTAAGAAACGCGTGCGTTCTATGTTGGGATTCAAGTCATTTAAAACAGCAACCTCTATATTGAGTGGTGTTGAAGCCATGCATATGATGAAAAAAGGACAACTTCACTCACAGGTGAAGTCTGCCCAAAATGAAGTTAGGTTCATACATAAATTGTTTGGAATTGCATCATAATCTGCCATTGAACAGTCTATGTAGGTTTCTATGTCTCTATCAAATGATTTTTGCACCAGAACCAAAAGGTTTAATACGTTGCCCGTTAAATAAATGCAACGGAAAAGCTGGCTTGTTTTTCTTTGATCTTCAAGAATCGGGCCATTTAACTGAAAAAGAATTAAACAAAGGAGACAGGATGAATACAAAATTAATTTTGATCGAAGGTTTACCCGGATCAGGAAAAACAACTATTGCAAAACTTGTACACGAGCTTTTGAAAAAACAAGGGTTGGATGCCCAACTCTTTTTAGAAGGCAATTTAGATCACCCTGCTGATTATGATAGTGTCGCTTTTTTTGATAAAAACGAATATAGAAGACTTCTAGAAGAATACCCTGAGTACCAAAAAATGCTAAAAAATAACGTGGTGATGAAAGGAAACGGATATTTTATTCCGTATGTTAAAATCAAGGAAAAATATGGGGAACAAATACCTCATCAGCTATTCAATGAAATTTGCACTCGTGATATTTATGAACTTTCATTTGAAAAAAATACAGAACTCATAACGGAAAGTTGGAAGGACTTTGGTGAAAAGGCACTTCATGAAGATTCACCTTATGTATTTGAATGTTGTTTTATGCAAAACCCATTGACTATCGGATTGGTCAAATATAATAGATCGATGGAAGAGGTTTCAGGCTACGTTTTAGGGTTAGCCGAGAATATAAAAAGTTTAAATCCATTATTAATATATGTGGATCAAAACAACCTTGAAACATCCTTTAAAAAAGCTTTAGATGAACGGCCAAAAGCATGGTCGGAGGGGTTTATCGAATATTATACTGAACAAGGTTACGGGGAAAGCCACAAATTATATGGAGTAGATGGAACTATTAAGGTGTTAGAGGCTATGAAGTTGCTCGAAAAAGAAATCTACGACAATCTTGATATGAAGAAAATTTGGCTTGATAATTCCCAATTCAATCTAGGCAAGACCAAGGAAATATTAAAAGATGAACTAGAAGATATTTTTAAATAATGTTTAACAAACGGGCGCAATCCTTGAAAAAGGATAAGCGCTTATTTTATAATCTGATCCCCGTTACTAAAATAGAAAAGACAGGGAGAATTTTTTATTGATAATATATCGCAATTTACGATATAATCGTATTATACGATTAATTTAGGAGCGTGGTTTAATGATTCAAAATATAAATAATTACTTTTCCGATATTTACTTCAATTTACATCCTAAGCAAGAGGAAGCCATTTCGCATCAAAGTGTTCGTATTTTACAAACGGTTCAGAAAAAGCAATATGTTATGATTCGTGACATTGCTGAGCAATTATCAATTTCACACAATACAGCTTCGGAACATGTAAAAAAATTAGTGGGTAATGGATGGTTGTATAAAGAAAGGTCGGAAGAAGACCAACGTAAGGTGTATCTACATTTAACAGAAATAGGTTCCGCAATATTAAAGAAGAATACAGAGTTAGATGAAAATAAACTGCAAGCTGCACTTACCAGGTTATCGGCTAATGAAAGGGAAATGGTAGTTGAAGCATTTCGTATTTTAAGTGAGGTATCAAAATAAATGTATTTGCTAATAAAAATTATAAGTTCAGCTGCCATTATTGGCATCGTAACAGAATTGGCTAGGCGATTCCCTGTATATGGAGGCATTGTAGCTGCTCTTCCTTTAATCAGCATCCTAAGTATTATTTGGCTAACAATTCAAGGAGAATCTACTCAAAACATCAACAAATTTACACTTGGCGTTTTAGTAGGATTTCCTGCAACAGCGATAATGCTGTTTGTGATCTATATCGCATTAAAGCAATCTGTTCATTTAGTTCTAGCGATTTCACTAGGAATAGTTGCTTGGGGATTATTTTTAATAGGCCAAAAGTTTATGATGGGAGCATTTATTTCGTAAAAAGGTGATTATACTGGGGGGGCGCTACTATTCCGTAATCGGGCGCGTTTGCCGAACAAAGGCAATCGCACTAATTTTATCAAAGGCTTTATTCATACGGAGGATATTTTTAAAAGTTCCTCCCAAGTTCTTTTGCTTTTTTTCGATATCGTGCCATAAAAACAAATTGTTTTCCCGTAATTTCTTTAAAACAACAAATGTTTTAATAACTTCATATTACAACAATTGTTGTTTTAACTCGAGTAGAACTTAAGGTGAAGAGTGCGATTGTTGAACAACATAAACTAAACTGGCTTTCTACTTTGTGTTCATATAACCAAAGTAGGAGGCCTTATTTATTCTATAGTTTCTTCATTTTAGTCTTGATTTGTTTTTACCCAATTTAGGTTTCATCCAGATGCCAAGAGAGTTGCGCAGATTTGTTTTTCTTTTTCCAAATCTGATAAATAAGATTACCATATTCATGAACCCATCGCATGATAGTTGTAGGGTGTACGGAAATCCCACGTTCTTTCAAAATCTCAGATACATCCCGATAGTTTAAAGAAAAACGACAGTAGTAGCCAGCGGCTACCAAAATAAAATCTTTCTTGAACTGTTTCCCATTAAAATATTGCATGTATGATTCTCCTTGTTCCTTTTTCTAGAGTGTACCCTAGTTAGAAAACTTTGCAATAGAACCCATACGATACTAGCTGTAATCATTAATGTATTCAACTTTGTACCAATTTTACTGTTTTTTAGAGCTGACATTAAACCGAATTTTATTAAATCTTCATATTAAGTTATAAATATTATAACGAAAAATAACAAATAACGACATGTTTTTTAAAAATGTTGTTATTTGTTGCTTATTTATCTTTTATTTGTTGTTTATTCGTCTATTATTTGTTGTTTATTTGTTGTTTTTTGTCATGGAGAAATATGTAATTATGCATATCTAAATAAAGGGGATCGATATGCAGAGTGTGATTAAATTATATTAAACAAAATTCAAATTATATTAACTATTTTTTATATAGTTAAAATAACTCCTTTTTAACTAAGTATATCAAGTTGTAACTGCTATAATTACTTAAATTATATTAAAAAATCATTTTATAAATATAACATTTTCATTTACATTAACACTCGACATTCGAATTATTGAATATAATCGACAAAATTCTACTATTTACGTATTAAAAAATTGATGTTTTAATAAAGGTGCAATTGGTATGACCACTCGAGGGGGAGAAGATTGCAATAATAAATGTGCACTAAAGTTGCAAGTAACATTATGTCGAAGTTAATTATCTTAATATTCGTTCATTTACAAAAGGGTCTAGAATCTCAAAAGTATCACATTTGAAAAAAAGTGTTTTAAGTTTCTACATAGCAAAAATGATTTTATTCCGTAATAAAAGTATAAGCAATGTACAGTATAATTTCATCTTTTGTAATCTTGTAGGGCCTTGCCGACAAAACTAGGAGGGATATTATGAAATTATTATCAAAAAGGTCATGGCAGGGTTAGCTTTAGGAACAATGAGTTTATCTATCTGGGCTCCTGTAAGTCAAGCAGCAACTCCAGAGAAAAATCAATATTATACTATTCATTTGACAGCTAATTCAAATATAGGTGATGAACTTTTATTGTTTACTTGTGAAAAACATAGTAATTAAATGAGGGGGAAGTAAGGTCCTTACATTCTATAAAAAGTAAATAATAACGAGGGTTTAACACTCTCTATCCGAAAGAATTCTCCTTCCTCAAGTATGTGCAAGAAAAGAGCCTAGCGTTAGGTCGTTCAAGATGTATGTATAAGATTATAAACAGACAATAGTGAAGAGGTGTACGGAATGAAAAATAAAATAATTAAAGGTTTTTTAATAACATCAATAGTAACTGGGGCGACTATTCCTATCAATACTCTCGCAATGCCAATCGTTCAGGCAGAAACGCAACAAGAGAATACGGATATTTCCTCATCCTTACGAAAATTAGGTGCACAATCTAAATTAATCCAAACATATATTGATCAAGCTTTAATGAGTCCTAATGTACAGCTTGAGGAAGTCCCAGCTTTAAATACAAATCAATTCCTAATCAAGCAAGATATGAAGGAATGGTCATCAGAACTTTATCCGCATTTAATTCTATTAAATTCAAAAAATAAAGGGTTTGTAACTAAATTTAATAGCTATTATCCAACATTAAAAGCGTTTATAGACAATAAAGAAGATAAAGAAGGTTTTGTGGATAGACTTGAAGTTCTTCAAGAAATGGCTATGACGAACAAAGACATTGTACAACGTCAGATTAATGAATTAACAGATCTTAAATTACAGCTTGATAAAAAACTTAAAGATCTCGATACTGATGTGACAAAAGCACAGGATGTACTAAGTTCAGATGGAACAGGGAAAATAGACCAGCTAAAAAATGAATTAATAAATACAAAAAAAGCAATTCAGAATGATTTACAACAAATAGCATTAGTACCAGGAGCTTTAAATGAACAAGGATTTGTTATATTCAAAGAAGTCTATAGTCTTTCAAAAGAAATCATTGAACCGGTTGCTCAAGCAGGGTTGGCAGCGTATAACAAAGGAAAAGAAATTAATAGCACTATTTTAGAAGCAGAGACAAAAGCAGAGCAAGAAGCGAAAGAAAAGGGTAAAACTGCTTTAGAGATTGAATCGGCAAAAAAAGCAGCTCGTGAAGCAATTGAGAAAAGCAAACAAGGTGAAATAGCTGCAGCTGCAGCCGCAAAAACGCAAGAGTATGACTTGATGAAAGCTATTGACACTGAAAAAATTAAGAAAACATTTGGTGCCTTCGCTGAAATGAATAAACTAACAGCAGAGCAGCGAGCACATTTAGATGATTTAGAGAAACAAAACCAAAAGTTATATGATTTAACAACGAAACTATCAATAGCAGATTTACAAAAATCAATGCTTCTTCTTATGCAAAATGATTTGCATACGTTTGCAAATCAAGTAGATGTAGAACTTGATCTAATGAAACGCTATAAAGAAGATTTGAATCTAATAAAAAATAGTATTACAACTTTATCTACTAATGTTGATAATACTAACCAGGAGTCTCAAAAAGATACATTAAGAAGATTAAAAAACATGACAAGTTATCTTGAAGAACAGGTTTATAAATTTTAATATTAGGAATTTATAAAAACATGAAGGTTATAAGAATCTATCGAAAAATAGGGAGGAAAATAGATATGAAGAAATTTCCATTTAAAGTGTTAACTTTAGCCACACTGGCAACGGTTATAACTTCTACTACCGGTAACACTATTCATGCATTTGCACAAGAACAGACCGCTCAAGAACAGAAAATAGGGAATTATGCATTAGGGCCTGAAGGACTGAAGAAAGCATTGGCTGAAACAGGATCTCATATTCTTGTAATGGATTTGTACGCAAAAACAATGATTAAGCAACCGAATGTAAATTTATCCAATATTGATTTAGGTTCAGAAGGGGGAGAATTAATCAAAAATATTCACCTTAATCAGGAACTGTCTCGAATCAATGCGAATTATTGGCTAGATACAGCAAAACCGCAGATTCAAAAAACAGCACGTAATATTGTAAATTACGATGAACAATTTCAAAATTATTACGACACATTAGTAGATACTGTACAAAAGAAAGATAAGGCAGGCCTAAAAGAGGGCATAAATGATTTAATCACTACAATTAATACAAATTCAAAAGAAATTACAGATGTAATTAAGATGTTACAAGACTTCAAAGGGAAACTATATCAAAATTCTACAGATTTTAAAAATAATGTTGGTGGCCCAGATGGTAAAGGTGGATTAACGGCAATATTAGCAGGTCAGCAGGCAACAATTCCACAACTTCAAGCTGAAATTGAGCAACTCCGTTCTACTCAGAAAAAACATTTTGATGATGTATTAGCATGGTCAATTGGTGGTGGATTGGGAGCAGCTATTTTAGTTATTGCAGCTATTGGAGGAGCGGTAGTAATTGTCGTAACTGGCGGTACAGCAACACCGGCTGTTATTGGTGGCCTGTCGGCTCTTGGTGCAGCTGGTATCGGTTTAGGAACAGCAGCTGGTGTCACGGCGTCTAATCATATGAACTCCTATAACGAAATCTCTAAAAAAATCGGAGAATTAGGTACGAAAGCTGATCTTGCTAGCCAAGCAGTTATTTCGCTTACTAACGCGAAAGACACATTGGCATATCTGTATCAGACAGTGGATCAAGCGATACTGTCTCTAACAAATATTCAAAAGCAATGGAATACAATGGGGGCTAACTATACAGATTTACTTGATAATATCGACTCTATGCAAGAACATAAATTCTCTTTAATACCTGATGATTTAAAAGCTGCTAAACAAAGCTGGAATGATATTCATAAAGATGCAGAATTCATTTCGAAAGACATCGCTTTTAAACAAGAATAGAACTGAAAATTAAGACCTATATAGGAGGAATATGAAATGATGAAGAAAATCCCTTATAAACTACTCGCTGTATCGACGTTTTTAACTTTGACAACAACTTCTGTTGTTTCACCAGTAGCAACTTTTGCAAGTGGAATTGAACAAACTAACAATGGAGATACGTCTCTTTCAGCAAATGAAACGAAGATGAAAGAAACTTTGCAAAAGGCTGGGTTATTTGCAAAATCTATGAATGCCTATTCTTATATGTTAATTAAAAATCCAGATGTGAACTTTGAAGGAATTACTATTAATGGATATGTAGATTTACCTGATAGAATTGTACAAGATCAAAAGAATGCAAGAGCACATGCTCTTACATGGGATACACAAGTAAAAAAACAGCTTTTAGATACATTGACAGGCATTGTTGAATACGACACAACATTTGACAATTATTATGAAACAATGGTAGATGCGATTAATGCAGGGGATGGAGAAACTTTAAAAGAAGGAATTACAGATTTACGAGGTGAAATTCAACAAAACCAAAAGTCTGCACAACAGTTAATACAAGAATTAACTAAATTAAGAGACGCTATTGGACAAGATGTTAGAGCATTTGGAAGTAATAAAGATCTCTTGCAATCGATTTTAAAAAACCAAGGAGCTGATGTTGAGGCCGATCAAAAACGTCTAGATGAAATTTTAGGATCAGTAAATTATTATAAACAATTAGAATCTGATGGATTTAATGTAATGAAGGGTGCCCTTTTTGGCCTACCGTTAATTGGTGGTCTAATAGTACTCGGAGCACAAGGTAATTTATCCAAGTTAGAGCCTACATTAGCAGAATTACGTCAGACCGTAGATTATAAAGTAACATTAAATCGTGTAGTTGGAGTTGCGTATATTAATATTAGTGAGATGCATAAGGCACTTGATGATGCTATTAACGCTCTTACTTATATGTCCACTCAGTGGCATGATTTAGATTCTCAATATTCGGGGGTGCTGGGACATATTGAGAATGCAGCCCAAAAAGCGGATCAAAATAAATTTAAATTCTTAAAACCTAACTTGAATGCAGCGAAAGACAGTTGGAAAACATTACGAACAGATGCAGTCACATTAAAAGAAGGGATAAAAGAATTAAAAGTGGAACCTGTTACTCCACAAAAATAGGGAAATATTAATTCTGTTGCAAAGTCACCTAAAACATATAGAATCTATGATTACGTTGTTAAATAGTAATACGAAAATTAATAAATCCTTATACACCAGAAAGGCGGAGTCTCATTAATGACTTCGCCTTTCACTTATATAAGTTTCATCCAAAATAAAAAGATAACCTTGCAATTTTACTTGTTTTTTAAAACTTTGCAACAGAAGCGATTAATTGGGGACAGATTAGCTTGGTAATATCGACTCTATGAAACAATATAGATTCTCTTTAATACTTGATGATTTAAAGGCTGCTAAAGAAAGTTAGAATGATACTCATTAAAGATGTAGAACTCATTTCGAAAGAAATTGCTTTTAAAGAAGAATAGAACTTGAAATCAAACCCTATATAGGAGGAATATGAAATGCTGAAAAAAATCCCTTATAAAATACTCGCTGTATCGACATTTTTAACTATGACAACAACTTATGCAGTTACACCAGTAGTAGCTTTTGCAAGTGAAATTGAACAAACTAACAATGGAGATATGTCTCTTTCAGCAAATGAAGAACAGATGAAAAAAACTGTGCAAGATGCTGGGTTATTTGTAAAATCTATGAATGAATATTCTTATTTGTTAATTAATAATCCGGATGTGAGTTTTGAAGGAATTACTATTAATGGATATGCAGATTTACCTAGTAAAATTGTACAAGATCAAAAGAATGCAAGAGCACATGCAGTTTCATGGAATACGAAAGTAAAAAAACAGCTTTTAGATACATTGACAGGTATTATTGAATACGATACAAAATTTGAAAATCATTATGAAACATTAGTAGAGGCGATCAATACTGGGAATGGAGATACTTTAAAAAAAGGGATTACGGATTTACGGGAGGAAATTCAACAAAATCAAAAGTCTGCAAAAGTATTAATAGAAGAATTAACTAAATTTAAAAATGCTATTGGAGAAGATGTTAGAGTATTTGGGAGCCATAAAGAGACCTTGCAGTCTATTTTAAAAAACCAAGGAGCTGCGGTAGAGGATGATCAAAAGCGTCTAGAGGACCTTTTAGGGCAAGTAAACTATCAGAAAGACATAGAATCTAAAGGATTAGACATGGTAAAGATCCCCTTTCTTCCCACATTGATTGCTGGTGGGATAATGATAGGTGATGCAAGAGGTAAGTTAGGTTGGCTAGAGCCGGAATTAGCAAAATTACGTCAGAATGTAGATTATAAGATAACATTAAATCGTGTAGTAGGAGTTGCGTTTCATAATATTAGTGATATGCATAGTGCGATTGATAATGCTATTACTGCTCTTACTTATATGTCCACGCAATGGGATGATTTAGACTCTCAATATTCGGGCGTACTGGGACATATTGATAAAGCTAATCAAAAAGCCGATCAAAATAGATATAAATTCTTAGCCCCTAACTTGAATGCAGCTAAAGACAGTTGGAAAACATTACGAACAGATGTTGTCACATTACAAGAAGGGATAAAAATTGCAGAGAAAAAAGAACAGGATTTTATGAATCAGCTTCGTCCATCAAACGTTTTCTATTTTTATAAAAAAATTCATAACGCATACACATTTGAAATAAAGACTGGAACAAATGCACCAAATGCGTCTTATAAAGTTATGAATTTAACTAAAAACACTGTTCATAATATGTGGAGTGGAGGACCAAATACAAACATGTGGGCTGACTGGCTTTCATTCAATCCAAAAGATGAATTTGCAGTGGTAGCAGTAGTGGATGGAAAAGAATATGTTGTATATAAAGACAAAGTAGAAAATATAATGAACTGAACCCGAAAAGTTAGACAGAAAAATTACGCAACAATTGGAGATGGTACACTAAGTTAAGTGAAAAAGATGATTCAGAGGGTACCAAATGGAGTATAAAATAAAGGTAACCATTGGGAATTACGTTCAATTTTCATATCGTAAAAATTCTAATTTGCAATTAATGGGATATGTAGTGAGTGTTCTACAGAATACAATTGTTGTAGATATTTCAGAGATAATGGGAATAGAAGTAGATGATGTTAGGCAAGTAGTAAAACATGGTTGCTATAATAAAGTGGTTCATAAGCAAATAAAAAATACTGTTTCATAAAAAATGCTCCTAGATAAATCTAAGAGTATTTTTTATGATGAAGTTACTGGATTTTTTGAGACGATCAATAGCAGCAGTTAGATAGTAATATATTCATTTAGAAAAAGCATCCAAATAGGATGCTTTTTCTAAACGAGGTCTCGCTTCATCACCATCAGGTTAAGAAATTTATTGTTATCTCAAACGAATCTAAATTCTTATAAGTAACTAACTGTAGCGAGATAAAATTCGTTTTGGGGGGTCTTCAAAAGCTTAGCTTGATAGCGATGTGGTACTACCCCACATCCATCAACTTAACGTATATTTTTATACAAAATGCGGTCTTTCCACGTAGTTTTTTATTATCTTTTATAGATGTTATAAAAGTAGGCACATCAAATAAACCCTGACGGGTTTCAAATTTTTCGTTATGCTACCTGATGGGCAGAAGTGGTATACTCATACACAACACCTAAAATATCAAAGACTGTTTTTTTCTCATATCTGTGAGATTTTCGTCCGTTTCGCTGTAGGAGGTTAAACAGACGAAGGAGAATCTTTGATAATTCTTGGGTGTTTTTATGTAGTGCTTGATGAAAAAGTAAGAAATAATCTTTAATTATGTACATCGCTTTATATTCACTTAGTTCTTTCTGTTTCTTACGTAACAGGAGTTCTCTCATTTTAAACATAGTAGAAGAACATAATAGGATACTAATGAGTTGTCCATAAAGGTGGCATTCTAATCGCTCTTGTTTAATAGATTTACAACGATGAATTCGAAACCAAGATTTCCATATTTTAAATAACAGCTCAATTTGCCAACGCAGTGAATATAAATCATAGATTTTCTCTTTCGGTACCCATTCCGTAGGAATGTTTGTCATATATACTGTAATTCCTTGTAAAAGTTTCGTACGCTCTGTATATGTAATCCCTTTTTTCTTTTCACGAATAGCTCGATCATGTAGACGTTTCTGTTTTTGCTCCTCTGTACATCTATAAACCACAATGCGAGTGGGTAGTTTGTCTTTGCTCCCTACATATACATCATGTAATTCATACACTTGGCCAGGTTGTAATTGGTTCATGATGTCTTCCAAATGAATTTGTATATATACCGGTCTCAATTGAGCAGGTTTTGTTTTAAATACCACTGTTTCGAATTCTTTTCTATATATTTTAGTTGGTAATTTAAGACGCGATAAATAATACCCTTCCTTATCTTGGATCGATTTAAAGTCTTGTAAACGAAAATACCCTAAGTCACGAATATATAGTTCATTCTTTTGTGTCATGTCCATTCGAGTCGCCCCATATGCCTGATCACTTCGTTTTCCTGGTTCAATTTTCACATCAGAAAACTCTCCACTCAACAAGTCATACTCTAATTGAATTTTCACACCAGCTGTATGACTACAGCCTCCGGCACCAGGATAAGTAGCTGCGAATCGATCTGGAACTTGAAAGGTTGTAGAATCAAGGATGCGAATCCGCTCAAAGTAAGCAGAAAGAGAATGAGAAATTGTAGATGATCCTCCAATTTTAGCTTGTAGAAGTGTAGTAAATACATTTCGAAAGAAGGCTACAGAAGCCGAGTTAAATCGTCGATTCAGTCCCTCAGGACTTAATAAAATTCCTGTTGAAGTTTCTAATTGACTACAAAGTTGAGTAAGAGAGGTTGTAGCGATTTGTTGATTTAACCATACACACAAAGATAAAAAATGGTGCCCATGGCACTTACGTTTTCGTTTCATTCCACCTGCTTCTATAGCTAATTGATTAAGTCTAGCGGGAGACATATATCGATATAACTCTTCGGCAAATAAAGACAGCTCTTGTTTTTGATGCATATTCATAAAAAGCACGTCACCCTTTCTCATTAACATAAGAGAATAGTAACGTGCTTTTATGTTTAAGAATAGTCTAAATCCTTAAGTTGATGGATGTGTGGTACTACCCCTAGAGAAAGAATTTTTTATTAAATAATAAAGTTGTTGTTTAAATAACAATAAAATCCTTCGAAAATTAATATAGTTTTTTAAAAATAGAGATGATATGATGGATAATCATACCATTTTTTCACTTCGTGTATGATTTTATAGAAGGATACCTCTATATTAAGATGACATAAATAAGGGGATATATTAGTAACAGGGGGAGAATAATGAAAAAGTTATTACAAGAAATTATAAATTGGATTAGTATGACCGATGAACAGATTGTTATTGGCATTTCAGGACACGGTGCTGCCGGAAAAACAACGTTCGCCAATAAGCTCATAAACCAATTAAATCAAAATAAAGTGAATTATATTAATACAGATCCATACATTGTTAGTTCAAATGTACGAAAGTATACAAATATCCACTATACATATCAGAATGAAAATCATTATGATAAAATGACAGCTTGTCATCCATCAGCCCATCATTTGTCTGCGTTAGAAAGAGATGTTCAAATGGTAAGAGCTGGTTTAGATTTTTATACAATGGATACACATTATATAAAAAGTGAGTTAATTTCTTCGAAAAATAAGGTGACGATTGTAGAAGGAATGAGTGTCGCATTTATTAATCCAAATTTATTTGATTTGAAAATTTACTTCTATACAGATGGAGAAACAGAATTAATGAGAAGGTCTAGCCGTGATATTATTGAAAGAGGAGCCGATATTAATTATTTAAGGAAGTCTCATGAAGAACGTCGGATTCAGTATGAAGTGTTTATGCATCCGTATAGTCAAAGTTTTAATATTATTATCAAAAATTCCAATGAAACAATATGTTTAGAAAAAAATACATTTGAGTTTTATAAAGTTTAAATGCAAATACTTTATTTATGAACATATCTTCCGATAACGATAATTATGTTAATCAGCTGTCCACATGGACAGCTGATTTTTATTTTTCCGCATATCATAGATTATTTTGAAAAACGCTGACGGTATCCCAGGGAGCATAAAAAGCAACAAAATACTAAACTTTAGAAGTTGAATAAAGGATTATTAAAAAAGTATATGGAGCCAGATACTTTATAATTGTGATACATATTTAAAGGTTGTTAGAACACTCAAAATTTATCGGAAGAATCGCTATTTTTTTATAGTCTATTTACGTAATTTATGTTATGGTTTCATATGTTAATTACTTACAATTTTTCAGGAGGGGTGTAGGGGTTTGAAGGTAAAGAATCTAATATTATTAGCAGTTTCACTTATGTTTGTAGCAGGGGGAGCAGCAGGGTGTACTACAAAAGAAAAACAAGTAGACAGTAAAATTTCTATTGAGCAAAATAAGAAAGAAGACTATGAAGAAAACTTAGCCTATCTGATGAAAGATGTTTCTGAACAGTCAAAGGTCATAAGTGACATATTAACAGGCCAAAAGTCAGTAGAAGAGAAGAAGAAAGAATTTGATTTAGCTTCTAAGGACTTACTTGAAACATCTGAAAAGGTTAAAAAATTAAAGCATGACGAAAAGTATAAAGATGTGCAGTTTACAATGGATACTGCTATGGGTTTACTAGATATGTCACTTAAATCAATTGGAGACGGTCTAGAATTAAAAGATAAAAAATTAATAGAAATAGGTAATGATGCAGTAGTCAAAGCTTCTAAGAAGATAGATGAAGCAAACGAGATGATGAAAGACATTAAATAGATGGAAACAAATATAAAAGTTGGAAGAATAGAAAAAGCATTCTAAAGCAAAGGGGAATATGTCAATGAAACGTAAGATTTTATCTTTTGTAGTAGTTCCAATGTTAATGTTAACTGGGGTGGGATGTGAGACTAAGGTTAAGAAAGATGAAGCAATGGAAGCTTCTGTTAAACAGAATAAAAAAGAAGACTTCAGTAAGAACCTAGCATATTTAATGAAAGATTTCTCGGAACAATCTAAGGAAATAGACGGTATTGTAAAAAGTAGCAAGTCAATGAAGAAAAAGTCAGAAGAGTTAAAAGAAGTATCTAAACCTTATTTAGAGTTAGTGGACAAAATAAGTAAGTTAGAGTATGAAGAAGAAGATTATCCAGTACAACATAATGTAGGTTTAGCGATGATTCATGTAAAAGATGGGGTGGAAATCATACAAGGCGGTTTAGATAAGGGTAAAGAATATGAAGTTGATGGTGGGGTTGAAAGATTAGAGACTGCTTCTAAGTTAATAGATAAAGCAAACAAAGAGTTAAAAAAATCTAAGTAACCTAACTATAGGGGAGTCTCTTATATCTACAGGTTATCCAATAGTTAATGCAATAGAAATTTAGTTAAAGAGGAATAGTAAGGGAAACCGCAGTTAAGGGGAGCTCAATCTAAATAGTTATAGAAAATGTAACTTCTCTAATTATTGCTGAGATAGTGATTCTAAGAGAATTATCCCTGCCCTTATATATAATCTATCATTAGAGGGCTACTATATATTTATAGAGAAGCCGGAAAGTAGTGCTATTCTTTAGTAATTAGGTCGTTCTACGCGTTTTATGTATTAATATAATGTTTTGTTCCCAGTTATGAAAATTTTTGATGCTGGGTAAATAGAAAAGGTGAATCCCTTGTGAGAAGGAATTCACCTTTTCTCGTTTTAAAATTCAATAAATGTTTTTAGCTATCGCATATACACGATTTCATTAACATTAGGGTTTAATCTATATACTTACTTTAAGAATATAAAGGATAAGATGCTTAGGATAATCATTGAGGATAAATTAAAAACTCCATGAGCTAACCAAGCTGATAGGAATCCTAATCTTAAAAAAAGTAAAGCATTAATTATACCTGGAATGAAATATGCATAGAAATTTGATATGTCAGGTCCATGTAATAATGCAAACCCTAAATTAGTTATTAATATCCAACTCCATATATATAAGGGATTTTTATGTGTAAATAATTGATTGTAAATTTTTTCAACCCATGAAAACTTTACTTTAAGAGGTTCTGGTGCAAAAATAAAATAAAAGAGAATAAAGCGCATATATTCCTAACGTAATCGTATCTTATGCTGCAAGTCCAAACAATTGATGGATGAATTCTTTCTGATTTTGGACAGACTGGTCCCGTAAATCAAGCTGTTCTTTTTTAATCATATGCATGGCTTCTACTCCTGAAAGAATGGATGTAGCTGTGTCGAAACATTTGAACCCTTGCATAGAACGGATTCGCTTCTTTATAAAGCGATGATCTTGTTCTACTATGTTATTCAAATACTTTTGTTGTCTAAGTTGCATACCATCAGGTATGCTTTTTTCTTTTTTCAACTGTTCAATTGCTATAGGATAAGCCGGGTTCTTATCGACTGTTATAACACGTGGCTTTGAAACATGAAAAGACCGCAAAGCTTTCTTGAAAAAGCGCTTTGCAGCCTTCTGGCCTCTTGTTTTGTTTAGGAAAAAATCAATTGTGTTTCCTTTCGAATCAACAGCACGATACAAATACATCCATTGACCTTTTACTTTGATATATGTTTCATCGACTCTCCAAGAGTCATTTGTTTGTTTGAGGTGACGACGGATTCGTTTGTCCAATTCAGGACCATACTGATGAACCCAACGCATAATCGTTGTATGAGAAATGGATAAACCCCGTTCTTCTAGCATTTCCACCAAATCACGAAAACTAAGGTTGTACCGTAGGTACCATCTTACCGTTAACAAAATAATATCAGGCTGATAATGCTTCCATTTGAATACATTTTCCTTTTCCATACCAATCACGCACCCTTTCTAAAGTAATAGTAACAGTATGTCCAAGATTTATAGATTCATTGCAATTATCATTAAGTTTTTGCACCAGAACCAATATTAATACCTTTCTTCGGTACATGCTTGCTTTTCCTCAAAGAAATAACCTGTTTGTAAAGGTATACCTTTACAAACAGGTTAGACGTATCTATGAAACATTGAATCATCAAGTTTATAAAGGTGATTCGAACTATTTTATAAACGTTTATTTTCAGTGAATACCTTTATAAACGAATGTGGTATAATTGCGGTAACAATTGGAAGGAGAATACAAAACGTGGCAAATATTTATGGATATATTCGTGTAAGTACAAAAGATCAAAATGAACAACGTCAGTTACATAAGATGATGGAACGAGATGTGGAAGCTCGGCGAATTTTTGTCGATAAAGCAAGTGGGCGACATTTTGATCGTCCTCAGTATCAATTATTACGAAAAGTATTAAGTACAGGTGATATTGTTTACATAGATGCTTTAGATCGTATGGGACGTAATTATGATGAAGTAATTTCAGAGTGGAAATACATAACAAGAGAATTACAAGCTGATATTGTTGTTTTAGAAAATGAAACTTTATTCGATAGCCGTAAGTTCCGTGAAATGGGTGACATGGGTCGGTTGATGGAAGATCAATTTTTATCTTTGCTTTCTTATGTTGCCGATCAAGAACGTAAAAAAATTCATCAGAGACAAATGGAAGGTATCGCTGTAGCAAAATCTCAAGGAAAACACTTAGGCCGTCCTCAGGTAAACCTTTCGACGCTAAGCAAACAACAAATAAATATAATAGTAGAAACTTATTCAAAGTGGAAGAGTGGAGAAATAACTGCTGTTATGTTTATGGAAATGTTAGAACTAAGAAAAAACACGTTTTATAAAATTATGAAGGAATATGACGAAGCAAAGTAGCATCATCCTATACGAAATGCTACTTTGCCCCTAGTCGTACGAAAGCTGGTACTTCAACTAATTATCCAAAATAAAAAATTTCAAAGCCATGTGGAATACATGACTTTGAAAATAAATTGTATTAATCTTCATCTAATGTATTGCGGGTATTCTTATAAACTTCCGTAGAAGATCTATTTATATTTGTCATATGTGTTTCCTCACCAAATTCAGTACTATAATTAGGGTTTCCATATTCTTTACGATTCATCTCGTGATTAGCATCCTTCATCGGTTGAAATAACTGCGTTAAGCACATTAACCCACTTAGTCCAACAAGAGCAAAGATTACTCTTGCCAAAAAGGCATTCTGTCCACCGAATATTGTCCCTACTAAATCAAACTTAAAGAAACCAATTAGCCCCCAATTAATAGCACCAATAATAACTAAAGCTAAGGCAATTCGCTGTATAGTTCTCATTGATATAACACCTCCTTCGGTCTCAACTTTTAAAACTATGTACAGGAATACTAGGTATTCTTCCTGCTTGAATCGTTAGCTTTGATTTTTAATTAAAGTGATAGCTCATAATTCAACATAAGTACATTCAAATGCCATAATATAAACTTTGGCTAATATTTTAATGTTTTTATTATTTAGTACTGCCTTAAGATTGGATAATATTACGGTTATCTGTACTGCAATAATTAACCCTATTTGTACTTTCTGCATTATATTAGCTATCATGTTAGTTGCTATGATTCAATCTTATCATTTGAAATTAACAATGGTTTCATACACAAAATACCTAATACATACTGGATTTACATTTTATTTCTACAAAGGCTTCTTGATGTTACATAAACTAACCTTTTCTTAAACAACTTGCTTCTTTTATTTTGCATAATATACAACAGTACGTTCATACTACACCTGAGCCTTTAAAAAGCTTAAATAAATGGCTACCGTTTCATAACAAGTGGGCAAAGCAGACAGTTCATTGAACTGACTGCTTTGTTTATTTTTCACATTTTATTTACCTTTTTTCTTGGTTGGAACCCAGCTTGCCTTAGAGACTCATTCCAACTGCCGAAATGCCTTACATATGTGGATAAGGCAGGTATATTAGGATCTTTTAATATTTCTTTGGCAGTCGGTAATTTTTGATAAGAATGAGCCCATTCCTTTAGCCTGGATAACAAAATCCTTCTTGTATACATATTGAGCATGTAACCGCCTTTTCATAGTTCTTAATTTGTGGATTACTTTCATAAATTAAACAAAATTAATACATACTGACGATATTAAAAAGGCAAGCATCAAAATGTGCTTGCCCTTTCTTCTAACGGCGATGTTCCACAAGATCAATTACACCTAAAACAACGTGAGCTAAACCAAATCCAAATAATGTATTTGCAATCATCTTATTAGATCCACGAGTTTGCTTCAAGGCATAACCCGCAGCTGTAACTGCTGTACCTAATGTAGTTGGAATTAATCCTTCACGAATATTCATAGTAACGTCCTCCTAGTATCGCAGTTAGTAATCCTGCTTTAATACTTTGGAATTAAAGTACTAAAACAAGTATTAGTATTTTCCTGTCTTGTGAAAATATGTGGATTTATTTTAAATATCTTCTTTTCATTATGATACAGCGTAACTAAAAATGTTAATGCGTAAGTTTTTTTAATACATTTACATGTTCCCTATCTTTATCTAAAATATCATGTATTAACATATGACTTTCTGGATCCAAATCACCATATACAATTTCTTCTGATATTTGAACGCCATAATAACCTTCGCCCTTTAACGCGCTACTTACAATTCCTTCTGTTGTATCTGGTACTGTAAATTGACTTATTAAACCTTGAACAGAGCCAACGATTCCTTCATTATCAACTGGTACTCCTCCAAGATTTTGTATTCTTTCTGCTACTTTTAAGGCATGTTGTTTGTGATCTTGTTGTATTCTTTGAAATTCCTTTTTTATTTCTGGATCTTTTAACTTCTCTATATAATGCTCATAGGCATGAATACCCATGTACTGCCCTTTTAGAAAGGCATTTAATGTATTGACTACACTCTGTTTTTCCATATCATCATTTCCTTTTTACGTTATCCTTTTACAGAAGTCGATGGATTATCCATATTGTGTGTGCAATACTATTCGTTAATTAATTGTTATACCGTACCTCTAAATCCTCTCTCCTCTTTCAATTACCTTGATATAAATATCATTTTTGTTTAATCAATTCCCATTAGGTTCATACTAAATTTTGTTTGAAAAATATGCGAAATGGAGTTGGATTAAATATGGAATTTGAAGGTAGAAATTCTACAGAATCTGCACTTCTTCATTATAAGTATGGTTTGGGTTTATTTACTGAGAAGATGCCTAAACTAGCCGAACAATTTAATTCCTTTACAGAGGAATGCTTTAAAGAAGGCACCTTATCAAAAAAGCAAAAACAGTTAATTGCTTTAGGTATTAGCCTTTATTCTCAGGATGAATATTGTATCATTTATCACATTAAAGGATGTCTAGATCAAGGAGCTTCAGAACACGAGATCTTTGAGGCGGTGGGAGTGACAGCTGCATTTGGTGGTGGTGCTACTATGAGTCAGGCAGTAACTCTTGTACAAGAGTGTATGCAAGAGTTAAAGCAGTAATAGGAATGTCATCATGGGTTGAGGAATATGATTCTGAAATGCAAGCTATAGCAAGCATTTATCAGCCTGTTAATCAGCCTTTACAATAATATAGGAAATAGTAAGTTGCACATTAAAAAAATATATATTAATTAGATTGTACTAGATAAAGCTGAACAGATTAATTATTCTTACTCTGTTCAGCTCTATTTTTTAATCGTCTTTTAAGAAGAGATTCAACATTTATATATAATTTAAAGTGGGTTTATTTTTCCATAAAAAGGAATAACTATTTTTCCATGATTCGTAGCATATTAAAATTATAGGAGGTGATACACTATGGCAAACACTAATAGCGGAAGTCGTAATGAATTATTGGTTCGAGGCGCTGAGAATGCAATTGATCAAATGAAGTATGAGATCGCACAAGAGTTTGGTGTACAACTTGGTGCAGACACAACAGCTCGTGCAAACGGTTCTATTGGTGGCGAAATCACAAAACGTTTAGTTGCAATGGCTGAACAACAACTTGGCGGTGGAATTACCCGCTAATTTTAATTATAAATAATAGGTAATTGATATAAGTTGTAGCAGATATTCAAACCAATTTCTGTCGTTTAATTAATTTTAAAATAGACCCTTATAGCAAACGATTTTTCACTCAAAGATTATTGATAATCTTCGATAATAATCTTTGAGTATTTTGTTTGCAAATTTCTTTCCTAAACTACAAACACACACAGTGTTGGGAAGGTGTTTCCCATGTATGATAGAAAGTCTTTTGTAGGAAAAAACATACTTAAAAATATCTTTTCAATATTGAAAACTATACTTATTATGATATTTTCGAAAGGGAGGCATTTTAAAATGGGTGTATTAAGTGGAAATCCTCAAAATGAGCCTTTACATTACGGAGAAGTATTTGATATTTGGAGTTATCTTCTTGCGGCACAAGGATCTGTTGCTGGACATCAAGTATTTATGAATCACACAGGTGATGAAGATTTAAAGAAGTTCTTACAAAACTTAATTGAAAATGATATGACTTCTGAAATAGAAGAGTTAAAAGCTCTTTTAAAGGTGAATGGAGTGGCTTTACCACCAGCACCTCCAGAAAGACCGGTTGCTTCTATTGAAGATATTCCTCCTGGCGCACGCATCAATGATGCTGAAATTGCAGCAGCTGTTGGAGTAAGCCTTGCAGCAGGATTAGTAACTTGTAGTCAAGTGATGGGGAAATGTCTTCGAGAGGATGTAGGCATGCTCTTTGGACAATTTCACATGAAAAAAGCACAAGCTGGAGTAACTTTACTACGTTTAAGTAAGAAGAAGGGTTGGGTAGTTCCTCCGCCATTACATGTTCGAAATTCTGAACAAGCTTAACGGGAATAATAAAAAAAGTGGCTCTCGGCCACTTTTTTATTTCAATTTATCAGTTTTATCTTCTACTTTTCTAGATGGATTTCCCCTTTTTATTCTAGAATAATCTACATACTCATCAGAGATCTCCATAGCATATTTATCATGACCAATAGTAGTGGATTCTCGTGAATCCTCATCCCCATGTAAAACAACTTTCTTCATATAGATATGAAAAAATATTTCTGCCACACCAATAAGCAAAGCTGCAAAAAAAGCAGATGCTCCAATATTACGAGTCAAGTCTATATCTGCTAAAAGATACGTTAATGCCCAAATTCCTACAAAGCTCAAGCCCAAATCAGCAATGGTAGCCACCATGTTTCCATACTTAGGTAAAATAAATAAATCTCCTATTAAATAGGCCGCTCCAGTAATTATTAATGAAATAAACAATATTCTTGGAATCGAAATACCCTGAAAAATGCCTAGTATCATCAATAATACAGCACTAATACCGGTATATTTAATTAATAAGGCAACAATATGTTTCATCTGTATTCCTCCAATTCTTTAATCGGTATGTAAGAGAAAACGCCTTAATAAAAACAGGCTGTGCCTTAATAAAGCACAGCCTGTTTCATTATGTTCTGGAGGTCTGTTTATTACATGATACTCATATGGCAAACACTTTTTATTTCATTCTCCTACACAATACTATTTTGTGAAATATAAGTATGATTTATACTATGAAAAGTAAAAAAATGGATACCCAAAAAAGGGTTATTTATTTTGCATTGCTTTTTAACATATTAAAGAGTGAAGGAGGTGACATAACATGTCCAACAATAACAGTGGAAGCAGAAAACAATTATTAGTACATGGTGCTGAACAAGCTCTTGATTAAATGAAATATGAAATCGCTCAAGAATTTGGTGTGCAACTTGGTGCAGACGCAACAGCTCGTGCAAACGGATCTGTTGGTGGAGAAATGACAAAACGTCTAGTAGCAATGGCTGAACAACAACTTGGCGGTGGAGTTAATCGTTAACCTTAGATAACACATGAATAAAAAAGGAGAGACACATCGTCTCTCCTTTTTTAAAATTGTAATTTATTAAGGAATAAATTACTTTTCAATTCTTCATTCAGTTTTTGTTTATAAGAGCAAGCTCCTTTTTACATTATGATCTTTAGTATATAGAGTTACTAAAAAATATTATCCTCTAGATAATTCTCATAAATTTCCGTAAGTAAGATAGACTTTAAAAAACAGATAGTAAATAAGCCTAGATTCACTGATAAAAAGGATCAAAAGGGGAGGGGATTATTTTTTGGAACGATAGAGCATTTCAGATACTGTTACACATTCGTAATCGTTTCTGTATAAATATCTCATAATACTTTCTAATGCTTTAACTGTCTGAGATGTCTGAGAAAATTCGCTACCATTCCAATCAGGGAGTAGAATGATATTGCCAGGTTTAACACCTTTTGTTATATATCTAGAAATTTTGCTGGCTGCTGGATTTCTCCAATCTTGAGGATCCTGATGCCATGACCATAGAATAATAAGCTTCCCATTTTTTATAGCTGTATTAATAATTAAATCATTGTGAAGGCCTCCGACTGGACGATAGAGAGTTGGTTTATAGCCAGTAATTTGCTTGATAATTTCATCCGTTTGATCTAATTCTGCAGTTAATTTAGCGGCGGTAATATTTTTATCATAAATATGATTATAAGTATGATTAGCAATTTCGTGTCCTTCTTTTACTTGCCTTTTTAAAATCGCAGGAAATCTTTTAACTTTATTACCTGCTACGAAAAAGGTTGCTTTCGCATTGTATTTAGCTAAAATATCAAGTATTTGAGGGGTGAAAATAGGATGAGGCCCATCATCAAATGTTATTGCAACTATTTTTTCCTTTGTATTTACTTCCCAAATTACCTTCCCTGTTTTTTCATACGCCTTACGACTATCTGTAAAAGCATATATGGGTATTTGTGTGGAACAAAAAGAAATGATTAAAAGAATGAGGACCATCCAAGTTTTTTCAAGAATAATACACTCCTATGAGATACAAGTAAGTTTAGTTTATGGAGTTATTATCAAATTATTTAATACGAAATTAAAAAGTGGAAAGAGGCAAGAACTGAAGCTCAAAACTATCATTTTCTCATCAGTTAAGGATTCAATTTTACATTGACGCTATTCATTGTATACACTCTCCTTTAATGGCACACTTCCCATATTGTAATCCTTTACTTTTTTGATATGGTGACTCCTAATAGAAGAAACTCACTCAAAATGGAAGAATGGAGAAATGCTACTTTGCCCCCGGTTGTAGGAATCTTGGAGTTTTTGCATCAGAACAGTATTATGTATATCGAGAAAAAATAAAAGACAACTCTAATTAAGAGTTGTCTTTTTGTGTAGTAAAATTTACAAAATCTGAAGATATACAAACGACTAGAATACGTTATGGTTATTATTATAAAAAAGATGAAGAGTATTGAGAATAAAAAGAATGTTATAATGAGCTTTGAGCTTTTTGTTAACAAAGTTTCGAAAATAAACTTTTTATAAAGGTTTCCTTTGAATATGATTATTGTATTTCGAGGGTTTCCTTATAAACCTTAGCTATATATTTTACAAAATCAATGACGGGATAGTGTATGAGTGAACGGTGCTGAGTAAAACAAATCCCTTCTTTTTCTATTTTGGAAATGAGTTGTTCAATTTTCAACTCTTTTTGTTGTATCCTATTATAATTTTGGTATACAATATTTTTTCATTGATAGGAGGAACCGTGAAAATAACTTTCTCCTTTTACCCTGTGACTAAATATTATTTCTATTTTTTCTCTACGTTGCTTTTCCTTCATATGCGCTTCCGTTGACTGCATGTTTATCGCCTCTTCCCTTTGTGCACGGTCTAACCGTGTAAATAACCCCATCATAGCCAATGTACAGTGATCTTGTTGGGAATTGTCGTTTAAGGCTATCTCATCAACTGTATATATTTTTCAAGCGCTTAATCTAGCATCTTGGATCTTACATCTAAATAAGTTGTTAGTCTGTATAACATACCATTACTCTTTTCAGTTTTTGCTACCAATAACAAAATTAGAAAGTAGTGAAAACGCAGGAAAGATTAATTGTTTATCAATCTTTATTATAAAACGATTCTTTATGGGCATGCACCTTTTTACAATCACCAAGATTTACAACATGACGAGTATCTTCATCCATGAATGTTATTCTCTATTTACTGATGATCGTTTTTTTATCTAGGCTAAGCAACATACCGTATGCCTCAGAACCCCTTTTATAAAAAAGGACAATATATGTAACGGTTCCCCTTTTGATTTGAAAAAATCATATAAAAATATAGTGCTCTTAAAGAGTTTTGTTACAAATTTGTTATGTTTGACTTAAAAAAAGGAAAGTAATATTTATTTGTAGAAAATTTTTAAGGATAAAAATGAATGTAAAAATAGAATGACTATCTATGATAAGAAAAGGGGGCACTTATATATGCTAACAAATGATTTAGATTTCCGATTAGAACCACGTTTAAAAGAACTGTATGAACAACATAAAATAAGAGCGCAGAAGATAGACTGGGGTTATCATGAGTTTTTACCATGGGATAAGGGAATGGACTTTAAAAGAGTTCCTTGGGATGAAAGTCAAGTTACTCTTCCTTCTGGTGTAATTACGGCCATTGAAACAGCTTTATTAACAGAAGTGAATTTACCATGGTTTACAACGTATTTATCTGCGACTTTTAAAGGATCCCTTTCTGTTATTACAGACTTTATTCATACTTGGACCTCAGAAGAGGATCAACATTCGAATTTATTGGAGACATATTTACTACTCACTCGAAGTGTGAACCCTAAACGAATACATGAATTAAGAAAGTCAGTCGTTGAGGGTGGATTTGAGCCTGATTTTCATACACCAATCGAAGCAATGACGTATACGACGCTACAAGAACTTGCAACGATGGTGTTTTACAATAATGTAGCTAAGGTTGCAAGTAAGCATGATCCAGATCTTGCTACATTATTACGCCGTCTTGCAAAAGATGAAACTCTTCATTATGCATTTTATCGAGACGTCATTCGAACACATTTGGAATTGGAACCTAATTATTGCTATCATATTGCCAATGTAATTATGAATTTTAAAATGCCAGGTGCTGTCATGCCTGATTTTGAAAATAGAATGGCTGTGATTGCAAAAGAAGCTAACTATGGACCACTACAATATTTTGATCAAGTACTTGATGTAGTGGTTGATTATTGGGGGTTAAAAGATTTAAGACCAATTGCACCTCTAGCTGAAAAAGCAAGAATTGAGATTTTGGAGTACCACACAAGATTGAAAAAAATACGGGATCGATTTGGTCGTTTTCAAGGGAAAACTGATCTACGTTAATTAGTAGAGGTTTCAGAATATACGCGGGAAAATCCCCCTTCCCTTTATTCGAAATCCGACACGCTCCTATAAATTTGGTGCTGTTTTTACTAAATTTTATTTTTGAAGAAAAAGATATTGACACTAAAAATAAATTTATGATATTATTAAATATTTGATAAAAAATCACATATATGTTAAGCTTAACAAGGTTACCATATATGGAGGTGGATTATATGTTTCAAATTGGCGATAACATTGTTTATCCAATGCACGGAGCAGGTATAATTGAAGCCATAGAAGAAAAAGAATTCTCAGGGAAAAAACAACAGTATTATGTCATAAAAATGTCAATCAGTAATATGCAAGTCATGATTCCTATGGGTAAAATATTAAGTTCGAGTATACGCCCAGTTACTGATATACTTGCATTAAAACACATTATACACATTTTTCAGCATGGAGAATCAGATAGATTACTGCCGTGGAAACAAAGGTATAAAGTGAACACGGACAAAATAAAAACGGGTGAAATACAAGAAGGTGCTGAAGTTGTACGTGATTTAATGCGTATGAAGAAAGAAAAAGCACTTAATACAAGCGAAAAAAAAATGTTGGATAACGCACATGAATTTTTGATTAGTGAACTAGGATTAATTAAAGGGATCACTGAAAATCAAATAAGAAGTTTCTGTTAAGGTTCATTATAGATAATGTATTACATCCCCCGAAAATATCCTGAATTTTTCGGGAATATGATTATTATTAAAAATAAATCATTTCAAAGACATTCAACTTCTTCAACTCACTTTTAGAGTAGGAACCTCTTTTGTTATTACTTCAATCTAATCCATTTTTATTTTTATATTTCTTTTACGAACGTTCGAAGTTTCATCAAATAACTCGATTAAATAGTCACTTGATTTTTGCAATCCTGATTCACACTGGCACGGACAAGGAGCCGTAAGGATGAAAGAGAGGTAGGGCTTTCATTGTTTTAGGTAATATACTATCTAAGTCATTATTTCTAGAAGAAAAAACAATCAATCTCACCGCTATCTTTAAGAGTTTCTTACATCTATTGAGACAGTGAATAGTAATTGTTTATCTTCTTTACGTAAAATTGATAAACGAACTGGTAACACCATATGGTCAACTACAAAAAATGGTTTCCAGACCAGGAAACCATTTTAAATTTCATTTACATAACAATAGTAAATTAAGCAGTAAGAAGGAGTGCACACATGAAAAAAATGTTAACAAAAGAATTAAGTAATGAATTAAAGAAGCGGGAAGGGATCATTTCTATTACGGTTGAGCCTTATGAAAAAATCGAAGTTGGTGGAATTCGTGTAGATGGACCAGCTGTTATTCTAATTAATCAAGAATAGCTAAAAATAGTTGAATGAACGAAGAAAAGGATCAGCCTTTACGAGAAGGGAAGATCCTTTTTGTTTGCTGCAGCTAATATGGGATATACATAACTTTTATCTGATGTGTTGGGGTTAAAAGGAAGGAGAGGGTCGGAATTATCATGGTGGAAAGCTTAATATTGGTAGGATTTCTTTTTACGTTATATAAATTAGTTGATAAAAAAACAAACTAATTATTTAAAACGATATATGGTTTCCTTTTTAAGGGCGAGATTTATTTGATAGTGAAATGGATAATGTAAAGGAGGAATTTAGATGGATACAAGGAAAGCACGTATAAAATACGAGAAGATGACAAAGAACTATGACCGTATTTATGTAGTTTCGTTTTTCCTATTAATTGTACTTGTTTGTAGTAGTGTGATTATCATAGGAGCTACAGGGGGAAAATATGGAGTGTTTTTATTGTTAGCAATTTTACTTAACGCACGTATTACTAAAGAATCTCAAAAAAAGTATGAGCATTATTCTAATAAAGGGCGTATTTAAAATGCTACATATCTTGAAAGGAACAACCTGGATGTACATTCAAAATATCCCTATATCATCACCTATTAACTAGTAAAAGTAACCTTATATAAATAATTTTTTAGCAATTTAGGAATAGAAACCTTACCTTATTAAAATGTTATTTCCGTTCATATAATGAATTATCCTTCTAGTATATTTATAAGATTTATATCATATATTAGGAGAAAGAATGCAAGTTAGAAAGGAGTCTTATAGAATGAGTTATTTAGAGGGAAATGACTTTAGTGAACAAAATATGGTAAGTGTACCTAATCCCTATGTATATCAGACATTACAATCAGTAATTGGTAAACGTGTGGTTATTGAAACTGTAAGAGGTAATGTAAGAGGTAAGTTAAAGGATGTGAAACCAGATCATTTGCTCATTGAATATACGGTACCGTATATTGTACGTATTCAACAAATTGTATGGATTATGCCAAAACAATGATTAAATTACATCTAATTTGATTTATAACAGATTGGTTTCATAGACGACCAAATAAAAACACAGGGTCTTATCTCTGTGTTTCTTCAAATTTTCGTTTTTGGATATATGCTTGAGCATGAATAATTTCCTTCTGAAGTTCTTTTAATTCTTCCGTAGATCCTGTTTCAATCCTCATGTACGTAGTAACTAGACTAATCATCATATCCATCTTCTCTACTATATTTTGAATGACCTGTTCAGATTGCTCTTTTTTAGGGTGTTGTATTGCCTTTAATACATTTTCCATATAATTGTTTTTTCTTTGCTGGATATCATAAATAAACTGTTTTGTGTTTGAGTTCATTTGTTTTCCCTCCGTTTTGGATATATTTCCATTCTATCATATTTGAATGGAAAATATTGGATTACCCTACATTTACACCTGTCTCGTATATCTCCTCAAATATACAAACTAATTCCTTAACGTACAGGGAACTGGCTAAAACGTGTCCAAATTGTGTCTAACCGTACAATTTTCTTTTTTTGATATGGTGACCCCATGCCCATCAACTTAAGAACCAAAACAAAATGAACTTTCGTTCATATGAACGGAAAAACCCTTAAAATACTGTGTATCCTTAAAAATGAGCATGCTAAATAAACCTCAATCGGCCTAATTTCAAAAATTATGCATCTTTCTTTTGCCGGGTCACCTCATTATACTCATAGACAACCCCCATAATATCAAAGACTGTTTTCTTTTCGTATCTGTGAGATTTCCGTCCATTCTTCTGTAGGAGGTGGAACAGCCGAATAAGAATCTTTGTTATTTCTTGGGTGTTTAGTTGCGTAGCTTGATACAAGATGTATAAATGATCTTTAATCATTCCAATAGCTTTATATTCGCTTAATTCCTTTTGTTTCTTTTGTAAAATTAATTGTCGCATTTTAAACATAGTAGAAGAACAAAGAAAAATGGCAATGAGTTTTCCATAAACATGGCATTCTAATCGCTCTTGTTTGATATTTTGGCAATGATGAATTTGAAAAAGTGATTTCCAAGTTTTAAATATGATTTCAATTTGCCAACGGAGAGAATAAAAATTGTGTATTTGTTCCATCGGAACAATCTCCCAAGGTGTATTGGTAACATATATGTTCATGCCAGCTAATCGTTTGCTTTTTTCTGAATACGTAATACCTTTTTTACTTTCCGTATACACTTGTTTTTTCATACGCTCACGCAGTTGTTTTTCTGTTAATCGATACATAATCACCCGAGTGAATAGTTTTTTATCCTTTCCAATATAAGCATCTTTTATTTCATAGACCTGCCTTGGTTTTAAGGTATTCATAATGTGTTCTAAATCAACTTTGGTGTACTGAGACTGTTTTTTTACTGTCCCATTTTGAAAATATTCAGGAAATTCATTGTTGATATACACCATATTGTTTAATTTAAGCCGTGATATATAATACACGCCACGTTGGTCCATTTGATCTAAATCATCCAGTGAATAATAGCCTAAATCCCGAATACATAGATCTCCAGGACGTAATGTAGCTAAGCACTCTGTTCCAAAGGTTTTATCATTATTTTTCCCTGGTTCCACTTGGAAATTTAAAAATTGGCCACTATGTAAATCATATTCTAACTGAATTTTTATACCCGCTGTTTGTGCACAACCACCTGATCCAGGATACACACTAGCTAAGTGTTTTGGCACTTGGAAAATCGTTGCATCTAAAATACGAATTCGTTGAAAATAAGAGATTGAAGAGCCTGGAATCACTGATGTTTCACAAATTTTATTTTTTAATAATGTAGAGAAAATATGTTTTAAAAAGCAAACAGCTTTTTTATTGAATCGCTTATTAAGTCCTTCTGGACTCATAAGAGTTCCTGTAACAGCATGAAGTTGACTACACAGTCGTACTAAAGAATCACTCGCTACCCGCTGACTTATCCAGACACAAATAGTAGCTAAATCATGACCTGAAAACTTACGCTTTCGTTGTACAAAAGCTATTTCTCTAGCAAGTTTTTCTAAAAATGAAGGAGTAAGATGTTGATATAATTCTTCAGCAAATAATTGTAGTTCACCTTGAATCGAAAAATTCATAAAAAACGTCATCCTTTCTAATAATCTTGTTTAGAAAGAATAACGTTTTTTTATACTTGGGCATAGTGAATATTTTTAACTTGATGGGCATGCGGATGAACCCAAAGATTGTGAGAGTATCAAAATGTCCAAGTTTTATAGATTTTTTATACCAGGATAACAAAAAGGTCCAATGCTAGGAGCATCTGACCCAAGGTTGCTTTTTCATCGGATATCTTCCAACTTCTTAATAATCATATTTGGTGTTGCCCACTCATCACGATCGAAATCAGAAATAGACACTTCAATATTTAGACGTTCTTGGAATTCTACTAGTAAAGATACTGTAGCAAAAGAATCAAGGATACCTTCTTCAAATAATTGCACATCAGGATTTTCTTTTACAATATCATTTTCACATACTTCTTCTAAAATATCTAATACTTGATTTTTGAATTCTACCATTAAAAAAATCTCCTTTATATCTGAAATGTATTATTAGTAACTTCTTAGTTACAAGAAAAGAAATTACTTATTAAAAATAATTATTTAGGTGACCAGAGAAAATTAGGAAACCGAAACATACGAAATGGAATGTAATCACAATTGCAAGGACATGCATGAACGTATTGTTGGGCCAAAATTTATACTTCTTGTTTTTTCGTTCGAAAATATCAAATAAAATAAACAGAGCAATATGATATAGAGCATAAATCATATATTGAGCAATATGATGACCTGTAATATGCCAAATTCCCATGACAAAAAAGTTCAAAAAGACGCCAATATATGAAATCATATAGCGATTTTTTATGAGCTTTTTCTTTGTGGCAAAAAAGACAAAGCGCATGTAAATAAAATCACGGAGCCAGAATGATAAGCTCATATGCCAACGATTCCAGAAATCTTTAATATTACGACTGATAAACGGTTTATTAAAGTTTTCTGGTGTTTTAATACCCATCATATAACTGACACCGATTACGAATGAGCTATAACCTGCGAAGTCAAAAAATAGATATAAACTATAGCTATACATGTAAATCATATTTGATAAAATTGTGTTTTGGTGAGCTATTGTTGCATCCATAATATTTTCTTTTATTAAGTAAGCAAGTATAAATTTATACAGAAAACCTTGAAAAATACGGTTAATACCCATGTATAGTAGATTTTGATATTCTTCAGCACTTGGTGGTTTTTGAATATCTTTTTGGAACCTGCGATACCGATCGATAGGTCCGGTCGAAATGGCAGGGAAGAACAAAATGAATTCCCAGAAATTAAAAAATGAGCATTCTTTAATTAAGCCATCGCGAATTTCAAATACCATTTGTACTGCCCTGAATGTTACATAAGATATACCAGTAAAAACAATGAGTTTTAATTCAGGTACAAATGGTGCGATTTTTGCCAAAATCAGTGGCAAAATCGACAAAATAACAGCCATGTGAAACATGAATGTATTATTATTTTGTTTTCTTAGTAGTAAATAGCCTTTAATAAGGACATATTGCCAAATAATAAATACTGCTAACATCATTGCTTGATTTGGTTTATCCGAGAAGATAATAGCAAGCATAATTAGCGTTAAGACAGCATTATATTTGCGCAACATTTTACCTCTTAATCCAGCTATGATAGTAGGTATCAATAAAATCCCCACTATAGCGAAAAAATAAAATGATCCATATGCGGTCATGCTGTAACCTCACTTTATAATGTTCTACAATCCTACATTCCATTTGGTCTCATGGAATAATGGATTGGCACATGAATTATCTCGGGATTATAGAGTTTAGTAATCACTCATTGCTTCTTTTGGAGGGCAAATTCTGATATAAATGCTTTTTCTATAATCGCATATGCCGGAGCAATTTGTTCCTCTGAAGCCCCATGCATAACTTGTAATGCTAATCCATTCACTGAAGCCAATAAGGCCCTTGAAAATGCTGCTAAGTCAATGATTTCTACATTGGAAGTTTGAACATATTCTTGAATTATGTCTATCAATTGGTTCTGTAGAACTTGAATTTCTTCCATAATTTTCGGTGACCAAGCTGCTGCCGCTAATAAAGTAAAATACACCTTTCTCCATTCAGAATTTTTGAATTGGTGATGTACTACAAATATAAGATTTTTCAATTTCTCTGAAAAATCTTGTATGTTTGAGAGTTCCTTCTGAATTTCTTTAATTTGTTTTTGCATGACATAAGAGGTAGCGTTAACTAATAAACCCTCCTTTGTTGGAAAATAATAGTGAATTAAACTTAAAGTAATTCCCGCTTTTGTAGCAATATCTCGTAATGTAATAGCGGTTGTACCTTTTTCAGCTAAGCATTCAAACGTAGCCATTAGTATTTGATCCCGAGTAGCTGTTTTTTTTGGACTAGACATTGTATTTCACCATCTTATTTTTTATTTGGTCAACCGACCAATTTATACAAACCTATAATAACTTATTAGAGCATTCTTTACAATACTGAGTACCATCCCGTATCCACCAATCTAAGGTTTTAAAGTAACCCCTAAATGAAGATTTTCTTTCTCTATAGTTAGTTATTTTGAGAATTCAGCTCTTTTTTTCTTTTTTGGGGGGTATATATTTTTTAAGTTGATGGGCATGTATGGTGACCCCTTATAAAACATTTCTAAAGTATGCGAGATATAGAAAGGTAAGTTAGAAATAAAAACTAAACAAAAGCGTTATTTTATAGCAATGTAAAAAGAGCACACCGCAAATGTGTACTCTTGAAAGGAGTGATTCTATGAGTGATATCTCATAAACATCTAAAAACTTTTAATAAGTAGGGAAGTCTGCTTAATTTTACTACTTATCAAATCTAAATTATCTTATGGACCATGATATATCATCAATGGCTTTATAAATATAACTATACATGCGGTAAAAGAGATACTTTGGATTGTATTTTTGTTTCCATTTCATAAAAATCACCTCCTATACAAATAGTTTAATAATATTATACAGTTATTAATTTGAATGTTAAGAAAACTCGATGTGATTTAAGGTAAATTTAAACAAAATAGTTATTTGAAAGAAAAGAGTGAGAAGATGGACGAACTAAATAGGATTGCTTATTTATTACCTTTCGAGGTACTTACAGATATAAAAAGTCGTTTAACTGATTGGATTGCAAGCGGTGGAAGCTGGGAGGATCCTTATATAAAACAACAAGTTAGATACGCAAAAAAAGTGGCAGAAAGAATGGAGGAAATGAAAAATGACAAACATCGAAAAAGCTAAAGAAATGTGGAAACAAGGTGCGATTGAAATAAATGTAGTTGATAAAAAAGGGGAAGCATTAAAGCAATATGATTCTGTAATAGCACATGACGATATTGAATGGAGAATTGGATGTATTACGTACAGTGTTATCGATGAAAACTTTGTAGCTCATTTCGAGGAAACTTGGATTTCATTTGAAGATTTAAATGAAGTTGAAAAATTAAATGATGTAATTGCTTATGAAGTGCTTGGGTGGGAAAAGGTAGGAACGCATTGGGGCAAAGACGGAAAAGCGTTTCATGATATGCCAATAGAGGATTTCAATGCAATTGATTACGCAGGAATTATTTTAGATAAATTAAACGAACAAGATCATAAAGTAGAAATTAAAAATGAAAATGGTTCTTGGTGTGTGACTTTGTACGGTGAAGAGTATATCGAAGATAATTTCGGAATAGCAGTTTGCAAAGCCGCAGTAAATACGGTTAGAGAAAACTAAACAAAATCCTTATTTAAATAGAAAATGACAGCTGAAATGTCAAGGATGTATCAACTGTCAATGGAATAGGTATTAACTTTTATTATTAGGTTTTTTAGTTGGCAGTTTTGCTCTTATTTCTAGAAGAGATTGTACCAAATATTGCTCCAGACATTGCTCCAATTAAAGTCATAAAAATTGCACTCCATGCTGCAAATGACATAATTACACCTCCTAATAATAAATTGTTGTAACTATACATTTTATTATATCTAAATTTATGAATGTAAGGTAGGGAAAAGTTTAGAAAACTAAACAAAATCGTTATTTCATAGTAAATAAAAAAGAGCACTTTTGCAATGTGCCCTTAATCAGAAAGATGTTATGTGTAAATATGTACTAGATTTTTGGTGAATTGCTTTTTTTACGGTGATCTTTGTCTTCAATATCAGTTTCAGGCATTCCATATAATCCGTTCATAGTCTGTTCATCTAAATCAAGACCAAGCACATTATTATTTGTCACATCATTTTTTTCTTTTTTAGAGTTATTCATATATATCACCTCCTATTTTTAGGATGTCTAAAAGTGACATAAACATTCAAGGTTTGTTTCATGATAAAAACTTCATTTTAGAGCAAAGGGGAGTTGGGGAATGGAGTTAAAGGATTACGCCATTTATAAGGGTGAATCACTAATATGTATTGGAACTGTACAGGAGTGCGCTCAACATTTGGGCGTACTTCCTAAGACAATACTCTTTTATAAGACACCAGCTTATAGAAAGAGAGTGGACAGCAGAAAGAAAGCTCGTAATTATTTAACTGTTACGGCGTAAGATGAGGATTAATACAAAAATTTCATTTTGTAGAATAGATGAAACTAAAAAAGAGCACTTACTTACGGTGCTCTTTAGGGGAAAAGTGAAATGTTGAAAAGTAGATTAGGGTTTCTTGCTTCGAAATAATATATGACCATTTCAACGTAATGTGAAAATGAATCACTAATGCTAAATACTTGTTGAAAAAAGAATCCTTTCTAGATTATTGACTGCCAGAGCTTCAAGGAATAATTAATTTAACTTTTCAATTACAATTGAAGCATTTATATTGGTTTGTGTTCCACCCGCTAAAGTCTGCAAAGTAACTGCAGCAGCGGAAGTATGATTATTAAGGGTAAGAATATCACCTGCGGCTAAAGTGAGAACTGTTTGCCCATTGTTTTGTTGAGTACCTGCACCTGATCCATAAACGGAGTTGGTAACGGGAGCCCCATTTAAAAAGAGGGCAAATTGATTAGGCTCAACTCCTGATACAGAAAAAGAAATTTTATAATCTCCAGCATTAATAACTGTCATCTGAGAAGTTCCAAGAGTATGAGTAAAACCGGATGTGATTTTACCGTGTGAATTAAAAAGAATAGGTGCTTGTAAGGCAACAACTTGAGCTGCTGTATTGAAAACATAAGCATACTGAGATAAACCAGATGTCGGAAGTCCGGAAGGCCCGGTTGGTCCTGTAGATCCGGCCGCTCCAGTTATTCCGGTAGGCCCAGTAGGTCCTGGAGGTCCACCTGAAGGTCCTGTTGCTCCGGTTATTCCGGTAGGCCCAGTAGGTCCTGGAGGTCCACCTGAAGGTCCTGTTGCTCCGGTTATTCCGGTAGGCCCAGTAGGTCCTAGAGGTCCACCTGAAGGTCCTGTTGCTCCAGTTATTCCGGTAGGCCCAGTAGGTCCTGGAGGTCCACCTGAAGGTCCTGTTGCTCCAGTTATTCCGGTAGGCCCAGTAGGTCCTAGAGGTCCACCTGAAGGTCCTGTTGCTCCAGTTATTCCGGTAGGCCCAGTAGGTCCTGGAGGTCCACCTGAAGGTCCTGTTGCTCCGGTTATTCCGGTAGGCCCAGTAGATCCTGTCGCTCCAGTTATTCCAGTAGGCCCTATTTGAGGCAAAGGAAAGGCACATGGAAAGGGTATGTGACAATTCTTTTTAAATTTACTCATTTTTACACCTCCCTTATAAATTAACTACCAATTTATATTTATACTTTAACAACTTATGAGTAGACAGACACACGGGTGTAAGGAAAAAACCTATAAAAATTAAATAAAAGGTTTTAAGAGCAAGCCTGTATTTCACATTCCATACCAAAAAGAGCACCATATATAAGTGCTCTTCGGACCAAAACTCTTAATGTAAAAGAGTAAGTGATACCATATGTGATTTTTTCATGAGGCGTGAAGGATTTGAACAAAAACGCTATTTTAATTTCAAACAAAAGAACAGTCAGCCAAAGCTAACTGCTCACCTAATGGAGGTCTTGTTCCAACTAGGTTATCTACAGTATTGACGGGATATCGAGTTTTATTCGTGAAGAAATACGTTTAACTTAATGCATAGCCCACAATCAAAGTTAGTGTTAAAAACACTGATAATAAAAGTGTTAGTAGAACTGTTACTATGCTTCTAAGTATTGAAATCCAATTATCTACTTTAGAGAATCCTTTCATACCAGCAAAAAAAGTTCCTATTGAAAAAATGAGTACAAAAAATAAAGGGTGAAAATAAACGACGTTTATAAAAGATGCATTCATTTCAGGTGTGCATACTTCAAGATATAAAAGAAAAAAAGCAATGCAAACGAATGAAAAAATAAAGGACCATAGATTTATATTATGCTTCATAGGTTGCTCCTTTGTTATCGAAATATTTCTATTGAATTTTAATGGAAAATATAAGAAAAAGATAGTGGTTATAAATTAAAATGAATTTTTTTAACAAAATAATCCTTTGCGCGACACGTTTCCTTATAAGTGTGTAAATACGAAATGGGAGGGTCATCAATTTGATAACAACAACTGATTGACTGAAAGTAGGAATGAAAGCCGTCAGGTTGAGCTGAAACTACTTATCTAATACTCCTACATGCAAGGCGTGATAGTAGCCACAAATTGTATGAAGCTAGGTGAAGTCGGCTGAACAAAACCTAAGTGAGAAATCATATGGTAATGGATAGGTCGGGATGCTACAAAACATCTATGGTGAGAATGTCCAAAATAACGGACTGGCGAACTTGCGAATATACGGGTCTAAATTATTAATACATAAGAAATATGTATGTCGTCAATGACGATGTTATCTACCGAAAAGTAAGATTAAAGGATATGAAATTCGGAACATCTAACGATGATGATGTAAAGATAACAGGCTTACAGCAAGCACCTAAGGATTATATGTATAGCTAGGTCAATCGGAACGTGGTAAGCAAGAAACTGTCACCAACGCCTACTAGCGGACAGATGCATATAAGGTTCTAACGAACCGAAATTGCTTCATTCTTGTGAAGGTGGGGACACAGTACCGACGAAACATGTAACGAATGTGGAGGGATAGACCCTAGTCTTGTTCTTTGAAAACTAAATTAACTAGATGTAACTCACAGGATCGAGTAAGATGATGGGACTTTTCGTAAGAAAGGGGAATTAACACATCGGTGAGTACAACATTACGATATGCAGAATATTACGATGTGCAAAAAGTGTTTGATGATTTATATCAACGTAGTAAAAACAATGCTACTAAAGGTATAAATTTATATAAACACATCATATCAAAAGAAAATATTCTACTGGCATATAGAAACATAAAGGCAAACACTGGCTCTAAAACTGAAGGAACAGATGGTATCACAATCGACCATTATAAAATGGAAAATGTAGGTTCTTTCGTTGATAACATAAGAAATGCTCTTGTAGACTACAAGCCAAACACGGTACGTAGGGTAGAAATACCTAAACCAAATGGAAAGAAAAGCCCATTAGGAATACCTACAATGAGAGATAGATTGATTCAACAAATGTTCAAGCAGGTTCTAGAGCCAATATGCGAAGCAAAATTCTACAAGCATTCATATGGGTTTAGACCCAATAGGTCAACGCATCATGCGATGGCTAGGTGTCAATTCTTGATGAATCGTGGGGGATATAGTCACGTAGTTGATATTGATATACAAGGTTTCTTTGACAACGTAAACCACTCCAAATTACTAAAACAACTATATAACATAGGTATAACTGATAGAAAAGTACTGACAATCATCTCGAAAATGTTAAAAGCACCAATCAAAGGAAAAGGCATTCCTACAAAAGGAACTCCGCAAGGAGGAATTCTAAGCCCATTACTAAGTAATGTTGTATTGAATGATTTAGATTGGTGGATATCTAGTCAGTGGGATAATATCAAAACAAGAAAACCATATACACTACCAAATAAAAACTATCATCTATCAAAAACAAAATTGAAGAGAATGTATATAGTTAGGTATGCGGATGATTTTAAAATATTTACAAACAATCACAAATCTGCAACTAAAATATTCCATGCAGTGGAAGGTTATCTCGAGAATCAATTAAACCTTAACATATCTAATGAAAAATCAACTATAACTAACCTAAAAAGAAAATCTTCGGATTTCTCGTACATGTTGAAGAAGGGGCAAGATGTATTTGTTAACGATTAAACCAATAGCAATTATCGTAGGCGCTGCCGTGATCTTGGTGGCGTCTTGTTTGTTGTTAAGGAAAGGTAAGGAGTAAAGGTTTTGTAAATTTTAAAAAATAAATACTATTAGCACTTTAAGTGGTATAATCTTCTTGTTATTGGAATTAAAATGAAAATATAGATAAATAAAGGGGATAAGGTGATTTGGATGGGGGATTCTGATCATAGAGAAACAAAAGCAATATTAAAGATATGGTTCATCTATATGCCACTCGCATTGGGGATTTCATTTTTTCAAGCATTATAGGTTACTTCAAAAAAATAAAAATTAAGATTTTACATAGAAAAAACAATTAATCTATTTAATTGTTTTTTTATTTTTCTCTAACAAAACAAACGAACACAACGAACGAAAATAGAGGAGGAATATAGATGAATTTTGGTTCTGCTTTAGAATTATTAAAACAAGATAGCAAGGTAGCTCGTGAAGGTTGGAATGGTAAAGGAATGTTTATTGTAAGACAAAAAAGGCTATCCGAATGGAATTCCGTGCAACAAACAAACCGCTGAAGCTTATGGATTAAATGAAGGTGATTTATTCAAGTGTGCTCCTTACTTACAAATGATGGCTGCTGATGGCGTGTGTTATATGTGGGTTCCGTCCCAAGCTGATTTGTTTGCAAATGATTGGGTGGAACTGTAATTGATTAAACCAATAGCAATTATCGTAGGCGCTGCCGTGATCTTGGCGGCGTCTTGTTTGTTGTTAAGGAAAGATAAGGGGGAGAAGGGATGATCGCCCTTGTTATAACAGCTGTAAAAAGGTAGATAAAAAGTTCATATTATTTCATAATTTATTATGGAGGTGATAATTTGAACTGGAAACAAAAATTATTTAGAAATTCGATTAGAACCTTAGTTCTTATATTTACATTTGTATTCATTTTTTTATCTGATTTTTTCGGTATAACTACTAGTACTGCAGCTGCAACATCTTCTATTCTTATAGGAATTGTTTCTATGACTATCCGTTGGTACGGAGAGGATACAGATAAGAGGATAAGCAGGAAAAAAATGATGCGATTCATCATTGAAGGTGGCATGAAAGTCGGAGAAGACTACACTTTTGAAGAATTAGGAAAAATGACTGACGAAGAATTGGAGTTAGAGTGTGTAGCGGTTGAACTTCTATTAGGTGAAATAAACGAAATCCATGAACAAAAATGGAGGTAGTTAATAACGTCCCGATTAGGTCTACCCTATACGGACGTAAAAGAGTGAACGGATTTATCATACTTCTCAACGTCCTGTTTACATATACGGAAAATAAATGGTGTTATGTACTTAGAATTAATTTTCGAACACGTTAACGGACGAAGGGGAAGATATTATGATAATTGGTTATGCTCGTGTTTCTACACAAGAACAAAATTTAGCTAGGCAGTTGAAACAGCTAAATGATTATGGATGTGATCATGTGTATGAAGAGAAAACAAGCGGAGCAACAACAAACAGAGAAGAACTACAATTGATGCTCGATAGTTTAAAAGAAGGTGACACGATTGTTGTTACTGATTTAACTCGTATTAGTCGTAGCACAAAGGATTTATTTGAACTAATTGAGGTTATTAAGAGTAAAGGAGCTTCAATTAAATCTATAAAAATGGCTTGATACTACGAGTGATAATCCATACAGTACTTTTCTACTCACTGTAATGGCTGGTGTTAACCAGTTAGAAAGTTAGAAAGGGATTTACTTAAGATGCGTCAAAGAGAAGGTATAGACCTTGCTAAACAACGTGGCGTATATAAGGGAAGGCCTAAAAAATACGGTGATAAAAACCCTAAAATGGAGCATGCTTTAGAGCTGCTTGCCAATCGTGAAGAGAACGGATATACAGTTAAGAAAAGATGTGAAGTAACTGGTGTAAGCCGTACTGTTCTTTATGAAAGAGCGAAAGAAAAGGGGATTATGTAGATTTTAAAGTAGCGAATCTGCTACTTTTTATTTTATAAAATAAATTGTTTCTGAGTAGAAATGAAAATAGGGGTTTGCCTTAAGCATTTAATTATAATCAAGAATATGAGTATAGAAACAGGTCTGATTTTTGTAATGACGGAGGGGATTGTTGTGGACATAACTCAAAGTGTGGCAAGAATAGTGGTTAATGGGAAAGACCTTCCGTTCACTTCAGTTCAAACCTCTGCATGGAATCATGGGCCTGTAAATGATTTAATCGTTTCGACGAATCAGAGAGTGAATGAGCTTTATCAATTCATGTGGTCACAAGTACCAGTTACGATCTCGGTGTATTTTCTTCAAGGGGCGGACTTAATGAGATTCGCTAGGATTGCTGGAATTAATGAACGTGTAACGGGAGAATATATATATCATTTCATTTGGGGATAAGAAGAATTCAAAGTAGCTTAACAGCTGCTTTTTATTTTGCATACAAAAAAAGGAAACCGCAAAGGATCCCTTTTATATTACGCTGCCTTATAATTTTTATTTTTAATCCTATTTCTAGTATCCATAAATGCGGCGAATGTCGCTATAGCACTACCTAAATCATAAACCGGGAATTTGTGGGCAAAAGCAAGTCCTACAATGAAATTGTAGCTGTATATAAAGCATGTAATGCCAAACAACCATAACATGAACTTCAAATCTTTTAAGCTCAATCTATAATTCTTAATTTTTTTCCACATATGTATCAACTCCTATTGTTCTGAGGTTCTATAGTTTTTCTTGTTGATATCTCGCATGTTTACGATAAAAAATAGAAGGAAGATAACAGCTGCGATGCCATTAACCCAGTAGTACGTATGTCCCATTGTGAATCCATCATAGAAGGAATAGGCATTCAAAATTATAAGGATTACTGAGCAGATAGTAGAGGTCAATAATGAACCAAAACTTCTCATGATTTTCACCTCGATTCAAAGTTTTAGAACTTTTTAAACAATTATACATTTAAATTAAAAGATTTATAAAAGGAATTACCATAAGGAGGAGTTATGACGAGTTACTTCCTACGTATACGCTATAACGGGACAAACTGTTGGGAATGATGGAGGAAACGGCGGTTCTAATGGTGGATATCAATACGTTAAGTCAGGTGGATTCGGTACTAACTCCTTAGATGAAGCTATTCAAGCTATGGCAGAACGAGGAATAAAAGGTAGCGTTAATGTTGATCCAATTTCTGGACTATGTTATATCCAAACCGATGTCCTACCTAATGCAGAGTTAGATAAGATTACTTGGTGGATGGATACTAGACCAGGTGGTAAATGGTGATATGAATATATCAAAGTGAGATAATAGTTGAAGCCGTCCTTAATCGGGCGTCTTCAACTATTATCTAAATGCTTCCTTAGCTTTCTCTATTGAGTTCTGTTCCTCTTTTGTATTTGTAAATTCGATAACCATAACAGACAGTCGAAAACATAAACAAACAGCCTTTATCTTGCTAACTCTCACAAGAACTTACACTTTTGCTCTATCTGTATTTAACCTAGAATACAAGATTCTTTCATTTTTATTCCCGGCTATACTTGAAAAACTGTATGTTTTTTATCTCAAATCAATTATATCTATAAAATTAAGGAAAATTCTGTTATAAGATGCATCAGTGCAAGTTATTAAATTCTTTATCGGATTTATGTCAGTTACAGTCACATATCTAGTAAGCAAATGACCATCTCTATAATAAATAATCAATATTTTCTCTTCAGAAAGAAATGAACATAATAACTTGTTTTCAATAATTTCTTGTTCGTTTTGGGTTAATGTAGGGCGCTCCACTTTTGTTTGTTTTTTAACAATCTTACCAATGCCGATGAATTTCTTCGGTATCGGAGCGAACGGAGTCCGCTTAACCATTCCTATTCCTTTTGGCATATGTGTATAGTTCATGCTGCATATCTCCCTAATTGCTATTAATAACTGTATCATTATATCAATTTTTGGAGATGTTAGGATTATTTATGTAATTATAAAATAAACATTTAGAGGTTTTTGGCTCCGTATAAAATAAACCCAATTTAACTAAGTATGATTTATATATATAGTAGGAGAAATTACTGTGGAGTCCCTTTGTAGGTAAGCGTGTTGTTGCTAAGGTTAATAATCTACGTTTCAATAATACCTTTCTGGGCAGGGGAAAGATGTCGCTGGAACTGTAAATATAGGTAAAGGGTTTATAATTGACGAAAAAGTAAAGGTCAACGATTCACAGCAATATAGAGTGCACAATAGTAAAGGAAAAATATACACTTCTACTTTTCTATTTTGATGAAGGATACATGTATCTTTAGATACATAATGGACTAGTTGACGTAAAATTCGATATAGGAAGTAACTATTCTACCCTTTTAACTGTTGTTAACAGTACAAATTAACTTTTCTAATACTTGAGCTACACCATCTTTATCATTGGTATCGGTAATAAAATATGCAGCATCCTTCAATTTAGGTATTGCATTTCCCATAGCAATTGGAAAACCAGATGTATAGAATAGCTCTAAATCATTCCAATCGTCTCCAAAGACCATTATGTTACCCATAGAGATATTATTTTGGGTGCAGATTTCCCTTACAGCTCGTTCTTTAGAAACACCTTTTGCCATGATTTGAGTTAAAGTTCCTGCATCGGTACATATAGTACTTACTTTATGTGCAAACTGTTTTTGTAGTTTTTCATAATGAGTATATTGTGAGATTAATAATTTTGAAGCACTAACTTTTTTTAATTCATTTAATGGAACTACAATTGGATTTACAACTGCATTCATGGTTTTGTTGTAATCCAATGTTTTATTACTGTACCATGTATCTTCCGATTCAACTGAGAGGCATGCATCAGCCTGGTGAGTAATAACAAATTCTATAATTTCATTTGTGATTGCTGATTCAATCGGGTAATGTTGTCTGTAACCTAATGCGTTATCCACTACCAAAGCTCCATTGTAGTAAATCATAGTTGCAATGTCTTGAAGTTCGTGAGGAAGAAAAACTTTGACTGATCGTGGCGCCCTTGCTGTAGCAAAAATAACCTTTAATCCTTTCTTCAGACACTCCAGTATAGCCTTTCTATTTCTTTCTGACACTTTCTTTTGTGAATTTAATAACGTACCATCTAAATCTAAAACGATTGCTTTAACCTCGGATTCTAATTCCATATGTATGTCCCCTTATTTACAGTATAAATTCCTCTTTTTATATTCTATATCAAGTTATAAATCCCTTTATATTCCATACGTGTGAAAGAAGTTTTAGCGGCATTTTGATTCATACAAACACATAAAGTAACTAAATTTTTTGCTTGGTACCTACCAGTTCATTTTACAAAACCAACATCTCTAGCAATATCTCGTAAGGTATTTGGAGATAAGAATCTTTAAAATTCTTGAGCAAATAATTGTAATTCATCAGATACAGAAATAGACGTAAAAAAACACTATCCTTTCCTATGATTTTACAGAAAGAATAGCGTTTTTTTTCATTATAGGGGGTATTTTGTTTTATTAGCTTGATAGCGATGTGACTCTACCTCTATACAGTCAAAAAGGCACAATACATAGTTTCTTCTGAATGGTATAATTAATCAAAAAAAAGAGATGAAAGAGAAAAGAAAAAAAGTAGAAATATAAATATTAAAAAAGGATACGGAAAAGGGCAGATTGTAGATAAAGTAAGGGAGGAGCATAAGTGAAATATATTAATGGATTGTACATATCACTTATATTGATGATGTTTATTAATTTACTTAATACTACAATATTTGATAATGAATATTCAGGGATAACAATGTATATCTCTTCCGTTATATTCATAATTGGGAGCACATTTTTCACAAATGCAAAACGGCTTAAAATTAGTGAGAAAAAATAAAATAAGCTGTCCATATGGGCGGCTTATTTTATTTTTTGCTTAACCTGGGGTTTTTCGAAATGCTGGCGATACCCTCAATGAACAATATAACTTAACATAGTAAAATAATATTTGGATGGGAGTCCAATACATATTATTAAAATTTAGATGGTTCAAGTCGGAGGAAGGCACCTTAGGGTGTCTTTTCTTTATGGGGTAGCGTCAGAAAAATGCGGATTTACAACGTTAAGGAAATTTCAATATTAAAAAGCCTAATTTCTCAATTTAATGTGAAGAAATTAGGCTTTTTTCATTTAGTGATGAAACCCATTATCACATTTCGTATCATGTGGCATAGGCCCGTCTAGGGAATCCAGAAAGGCAACGGTCTGTTTGAGGTTCCTCAAAAATAAATGCGCGAGATCCATGGAAAATCCATTTCGAACCACAACGCGCATAATCGTCACCGCTTCCATATCTGGAGGCAATGGATAGGCGGGTACTTGCCAGCCGAACACACGCAATTGTCGAGATAAATCATAAAGATTCCAGTTTAATGTGTAACCATCTTTCAGTCGCCAAGCGAAAACCGGAATATCCGAACCATCGGACAAAAGTTCGAACGGTTCCATCTTCTGAATCGCCTTGCTAAGAAAAAGAGCGACTTTCTGAGAAGCCCTTTGGACATCATAGTACCCACTTTTCCCCAAACGCAGGTAATTGTAATATTGCAGGAGCACTTGTGCGCCAGGTCGAGAGAAATTCAGGGCAAAAGTCGGCATGTTCCCGCCCAAATAGGAGACGCGGAAGATTAGATCCTCAGGGAGATCTTCAGCTTCCCGCCAAATTATCCAACCCAACCCAGGGTAGACTAATCCATATTTATGTCCGGATACATTGATGGACTTCACCCTCGGTAATTGAAAATCCCAGACTAAATCTGGTTGAAGAAACGGTGCTATAAATCCCCCCGAAGCCGCATCCACATGCATGGGAATGTCGAGGCCCGTCCTCTCCTGTAAATCGTCCAACGCTTTCGCAATGGCGGCAACCGGTTCGTACAGCCCGGTATAAGTCTCACCGAGAATCGGTACCACACCAATCGTATTTTCATCCACGGCAGCGAGGACCCCCTGAGGATCCAATCGAGGATGCTCTGGGCTAACCTTCACATAGCGTGGTTCAACCTCCCAATAGTTCGCGAATTTTTCCCAAACGACTTGAACAGCAGAACTAAACACAATATTGGGCCGATCCACCGGCTTCCCTTCGCTTTTGCGTGCATTTTGCCAGCGTCTCTTTAACGCAAGCCCCCCGAGCATACATGCTTCCGACGATCCAGTTGTTGAAACGCCCATAGTCGTAAGGGGAGTGGGTGAATGCCAGAGGTTGGCTAAAATGCGGACACACCGCTCCTCAATTTCGGCTGTCTGTGGATATTCATCCTTGTCAATCATGTTCTTGTCGAATGATTTGGCATATAAGTGCTCTGCGGCAGGCTCCATCCATGTGCTAACGAATGTTGCAAGATTCAAGCGGGCATTGCCATCAAGAGCAATTTCATCATGGACGATTTGATACGCTGTTTCTGGTAACATGCCTTCATCAGGCATGTGAAAGCGCGGAACGACTGATTCTCCTTCGCGGGCAAACAGAGGGTTTACAGAAAATTCGTGAGGCAGCTCCATTTGCACGTGACGCGGTAGATATTGTGGATTATCTGGCATGATCTCTTTTCCTTCGTATGCATCGTTTTGAACTTCTTCTTTTCGATTCTGTGGCATACAAGTCCCCCTTAATTAATTGTTTAACAAACATATTATTTACAAAAAAGCATTTGTTAAACTAAGGGGACAATTGAAGTTTCTGAAAGGAATGAAGCTGTAAAAAAAGCTGAGAAGGAAGCTATTTTATAACTACTCAGTTACTAGGGGTCACACGATCGAAAAAAGAAAATTGTACGTTAAGGAATATTTCTTCTTTATTCTATTCTTTCGTAATGGGGTACCGCCACATTGCTATCAAGCTAAGAAAAACAAATACCCCCAGAACGAAATTTTGTGCTAACTTTTAACAGAAAAGCTCATTTTTTCGTTTTGGGGTGAATCTATTTTCTTAAGTTGATGGGCATGGGATAGCAGCAACAAAACACAAATTTCGTACGCTACGACAATGTAAAGATTTTATGCTGCACGTAAAAAAATGATTAGTGAGGGCTAATAATCAGTGGGGGGATGGCCCCCAAGGATCTGAGTTTCACGTTTTAAAAAAGTAAGGATTGGTCGGTACCGCTTGTTATTTGACTATTACTTTTCCATCCATTCCTTTCAAGTAGTGGAACCGACATATTAGTTCATATGTACCGGGGGTTTCAGGTTTTACGGTAATTGTTTTTTCTTTTCCTGGCGGGACCTCAGCGTCGATTCCGAGCTTTTTCACCGTAAAGGTGTGATCTCTATTTCCTTTATTTTTTAATAGCAACGTTGTCGTTTTTCCAACTGGAACAGTGATGACATTCGGATTAAAGTAATCATCATTCAATTCAACCTCAATAGGCTGCCTCACAACGTCGGGTTCGGCAAATACACGGAGCGATCCTAAAGTAGTCATAACTACAATCATCGTAAGGGAAATGATTAATCCAGTTAATAGCTTTTTCACAGACATTCACAATCCCTCCTTTCCTAAGCACTAGTCTTTTCAAATTTATAAAATATTATCACTATAAATAGGGTTTAGGCGTGGTTCAAATAGTAATCCTTTCGGCAACTTCTAATAACCAAGTGATAAATGGAATAGGATTTGTGTAAATAAAAAAGCCTCCACTACCGCGGAAGCTTCTCCAAATGATGTGCAATATCAACATACATATCGGAATAAACCGAATGGATTTCATTACTGGGCGTAGCGTTAGAAGAGAAGTGGACGATTACCATATTTGCTTTCGGATCGATGTAAAGAGATTGTCCGTAACTGCCTAACACTTCGAAAGCACCTTGTTCATTGTGCGGAATCCACCATTGATTATGATAAGAAATTGAAGCGCCGCTGCCAATTGCGAGCTCGTCTTCTTGTACATTTTTCACACTTTCTGTAATAGAAGAAGGGACGATTTGTTCTCCATTATATTGACCATTATTTAAAAGTAATTGCCCGAATCTCGCCATATCCCTAGCAGTTGCATTTAAACCGGCGCTTGCTTGTTCTACTTTTGTTTCATCTGTAACGTAATAAGCGTCTTCTTCCATACCAATTTGAGACCAAATTTGCTCGCTTACGTTTTCAGCTAATGATTTATCGGTGATTGTTCGAATAATCCAAGCGAGCGTTTCACTTGAGCCGTTATTGTAAGAAAAAGCGGAGCCAGGCGGTGCAGTTTCTTCTGCTTCTAGTAACATATCATAAATTTTCATAGGCCCCTCGTAATTTTTACCTCGGGGTAAAATATTACTAGCTAAATATAGTTGTGCATCTTGATTTTCTAGTCCTAGCTGCATATATCCGTGAGTAGGGTATTCAGCGGAAACTTGCATGTCCATTAATTGCTGAAGTGTTGCTTTACCAAACGGTGTATTTTTTAATTCTTTTATGTAAGTGTCAGCTGTTTTCTCTACATCAATAAAATTTTCTTCAGCGAGAGATTGTATGATTGCACCAGTAAAAACCTTTGCTAATGATGCCATGCCATGAGGTTCACTCTCGTTATATCCATTGAAATATCGCTCATAAACAAGTTGTCCATTATGTACAACGACAAAAGCGTCTGTTTTGTTTTCGTCTAAAAGTTTTGTTAGAGGAGTTGTATTTCCAAATCCACGCTCCACAGCAAAATCGTCTAAGTTTTGTAACGCGGTAGGGAAGGGAGCAACTTGGTCAGGATTGTTTTTTACTTCATTAATTAAAGTAAATTCTTTCATATGTGTATACGACCAGCGTAAGTAAGGATCGTCTAGCCAGTTTTCTTTTGTGACAGTATCTTTAGTGGGGGTCGTTTTATTATGTTTAAAAAAAGTAAACCCAAGCCCTGTAACTACGAATAGTAATACTAGTAACAGTAATAGCAGGGGAGATTTCTTTCCATTCATGTATGTACCTCCTTTAGTTTCTATTATAAGTATACGCTCGTCTTAAAAGAAATACAAAATAAGGAAAGTAAACGGGTAAGTTTACTTTCCTTATGAACGTTAAGCAGAGATTTGTCCATCTGTACTTTGCTTCTTGAATTTTTGTTTTCGTCCGTGTAATCCATAATAAAGAAGTAAAGTGAACGCAACGATAATAGCTGCGATAAAATACATATTATGATAACTTGATTTGGCAGCGACTATACCTAAAATGAAAGAACCAAAGCCAATGCCGCTATCAAAGAACGAGAAGTAAGTAGCTGTCGCAGAACCACGTCGATGGTTTGGAGCGGCAGAAATTGCAATCGTTTGGAAACTTGGAATTAATGTTCCGTATCCTAAACCGATTAACATACCTGAGCCAAGGAACCAAAATGAAGTTTGCGCTTGGCTTAAAATGAACATCCCAATTGTGAAAATAATGATAGCTGGATAAATAAGTACATTTTCACCGAAACGATCAAATATTTTCCCTGTAAATGGACGAGAAATGACCACAACAAGTGCGTATAGAATAAAGAAGTAACTTGCAATTTCGCTTAAACCGAGTTCTTTCGCATAAATAGGAATAAAGGATAAAATGCCACTATAAGAAAAGGCTAAAACAAATCCTGTCAGAGCGATCGGAATAGAAGATGGTTCAATTAAGTCTTTCCATTTCATTTTTTCTCGTTTTTGTTTGTTTACTGGTGCTTCATGCGGAATATCGACTAGTAATCCTAATAAAAATGCGAGTAATGAAAATACTGAACAAACGATAAATAGTACAGTAAATGAAAAATGAGAAATAATTGTTAAACCTAAAAAAGGACCAATTACCATCGGTAGACTCATAAATACGCCGTAATAAGCAAGTGCTTCACCGCGTCTATGAGCTGGTGCTACATCAGTTACAATTGTTCCAGTTGCTGTCGTTGCCATTCCGAATCCAATACCATGTAAGAAGCGAAGGGCAAGTAATAAAAATAAACTTTGCGTACCGAAATACATAACAGTAGCGGCTAAAAATAGTGAAAGTGAAATGAATAATATTTTCTTTCTTCCTAAATCATCGAGCCATTTTCCTGTGAATGGTCTACATAAAACAGATGAAATAAGAAAAACAGTTGCAACTAAACCAATTTCCTCAGGTTTTCCTTTTAGGCTGTCTATAACATAGACAGGCAGAGTAGTCATAAGCATGTAAAATGTTAAAAAGAGAAACAGACTACTAAAACAAGTTCCGAGGAAATCCTTCGTCCAAAGTTTTTCACTTTGCATCGTCATCCCTCCATATTAATGATCTAAATTTTTGATAATTTGTTGTAACAATTGAAAAGCTTCATGTAAGTCTTCTTCTTTAATACCTTCTAGCGTCTTTTCTTCAAAGGAATCAACTTCTTCTTGCCATACTGGAATCATTTCTATTGCTGTTTCCGATAAGGAAATGAGCTTCTCACGGCGATCTTTTCCTTCCGTACGAATAATCCAGCCCATCGTTTCCATGCGTGTTAACGTGCGGGTCATCGTTGGTGATTCAACATTTAAATACTGACATAATTCTGTTTGAGTACAAGATCCAGTTTGATTAATGCGGAAAATAACAGCCCATTGCGCACTAAATAATCCTGTTGGAGATACACGTTCATTAAATTTCTTCGTAAACTTACGAGAAGTTTGACTGACAATGTGGAAAAAATGTTGTTTTTCGTCCATGTATTTGGATCCTTTCAAATTAGTTACCTAGCTAACTATATACTTTTTTATAATAACTGTCTAGTAATAGACATGCAGTTTTATGTGGAAATTTCGTATAGATTTTATATTGAGAACATATATTCTGTGTGGTATTCTTTAATTAAGTAAAGAATTTTCTTTCTATTAAAAGAATGGGGGAACTTGTGATGATTAAGCCTGCAACAATGGAGTATGTTTCACTATCGAACGGAGAAACGATTGCATATCAAGAAGTTGGAAGGCAAAATGAAGAAATACTCGTGCTCATTCATGGAAATATGACATCGTCACAACACTTTGATTTAGTTATTGAGAAACTACAAAATCAATATCATATTTACGCAATTGATTTAAGAGGATTTGGACAATCAACGTATAATAAGCCGATAGATTCTTTGCAAGACTTTACAGAAGATGTGAAACTTTTTATAGATAAATTAAATGTAAAGAAATTTTCATTAATGGGATGGTCAATGGGCGGCGGTGTTGCGATGGAGTTTACAGCGAGCCATCCAACTTTTGTAGAAAAACTAATATTAGTAGAATCGGTAGGGATGAAAGGATACCCGATATTTAAAAAAGATATTAACGGGCAACCAATCGTATCGAGTTTATTAAAAACGAAAGAAGAAATTGGGCAAGATCCAGTGCAAATTGCCCCTGTACTAGATGCAATAAAAAATATGAATAAAGTATATTACCGTACAGTATGGAATCTATTAATATATACACATAATCAACCTGAACCGGATCGTTATGAAAAGTATTTAGATGATATGTTAACGCAGCGCAATTTCGTTGATGTGAACTATTCATTAGTTACATTTAATATTTCAGATGAACATAATGGTGTTGTACGAGGAAATGGACATATTCACCGTATTCAAGCCCCAACACTCGTCATACAAGGTGACCGCGACTACGTCGTACCACAAGTAGTTGGTGAGGAATTAGCGAAACATTTGCCAAATGCGGAGTTGAAGGTGTTAGAAGACTGCGGGCATTCACCGTTTATTGATTGTTTAGATGTGTTTATACAGCATGTAGAGGATTGGTTAGACAATAAATAATTCCCAAAATATAAAACTTGCATATACTATAGCATTTGTATGTATAAGGGGAGAGAGTCAATGCATAATCCATTTTTAATATATCATTCTCCATATAATGATCACCAATATGTAAAAATTATTATTGATCCGATGTATATGCAAGTTTCACCAGCTGTAGTTCCTTTACAAGTGCAGCCGCCAATAGCTCATTCACATCAATACTTATATGGACCATCATTTTATGAAAGTCCATATTTTAAGCACTTTCATTACCACGTGAAAGCACAAGTTTGGGAAGGGTAATAAGCTAAAAGATTCAATCTTTTAGCTTATTTTTTATTTTGAATATTCGTACACGCATTTGAAGAAACAGTTTATAATGAAAAGTGGAAAGCGTGAGAAGGGGGGGGGCAAAAGGATGTCAATGCGTTTTACTTTTTGGATTATGGCTGGAATTGCTGCAATTTCCGGTTTATCACAAGGAATGTTACTACCTACAATCGCCATGATTTTTGAACAAGAAGGAGTTAGTTCAAGTATTAACGGTATTCATGCGACGGCATTATACATCGGGATATTATTTATTTCACCATTTCTTGAAAAACCGATGCAAAGGTTTGGAATGAAACCAATTATCGTAATTGGTGTTTTTCTCGTTATTATTTCATTATTCTTTTTTACACAAACATTTTCATTTTGGGTATGGTTTATTCTTAGATTTCTAGTTGGCGTTGGAGATCATATGCTTCATGTCGGAACACAAACGTGGATTACAACAACGACAGACCCTAGTAAAATAGGTAGGCAAGTATCGATATACGGCGTATTCTGCGGAATTGGTTTTGCAATTGGCCCTTATCTGGCAAGTACAGTTCAGTATGGACTAGCAACGCCATTTATCGTATCTACTATACTTTGCTTAATAGGATGGATTTTACTACTACCAACGAAAAATGCATTCCCAGCACAAGATGAAACGAAAACTGAAAGTGAATCATCATTTTCTCGTTATAAACAAGTCGTGGGATTAGCTTGGATTGCACTTATTGGTCCACTTGCATATGGTGTGCTTGAAGCAATGCTAAATAGTAATTTACCAGTATACGCCCTTCGCAAAGGGTGGTCTGTATCAGATGTTTCTTTCTTAATACCAGCATTCGCGATTGGGGGTATTATTACACAAATTCCGCTCGGTATATTGAGTGATAAATACGGAAGAGACCGTATATTAACGTGGACGTTCAGCATAAGTACAGGAATTTTCCTACTTGCAGCAGTATTTGATCAATACTACTGGATTGTCTTTGCCTGTATGCTTCTAGCAGGTATGGTAATTGGATCATGCTTCTCGTTAGGTCTTGGATTTATGACAGATTTATTACCGAGACACTTACTACCAGCAGGTAATATATTATCCGGAATCGCCTTTAGTCTAGGAAGTATTATGGGTCCTGTATTAGGAGGCGTATTTATAGAAAAAATACAGTATACAAGCTTTTTTATTGCGGTTATGATTATAATGGGAATTCTCGCAATGTTATATATGATCTACATGAAGAATCAATTCGCATCAAGAAAAATAGAAAGTAGGTTAGGGCATGACAAAACAACCTAATAAAAAGAAATTTGAAGTACTAGAAAACGAAACAATTACAGACTGTTTAGCACGTATGGAACAAGAAGGATATGCACCGTCTCGTCGCATGGAAGAGCCAATCTTTCATGAAGTGAAGAAAGACGGGAAAACAGAAGTTGAACCGTGTGGTAGAAAAATTGTTTTTGAGGGGAAATTGAAGTAATCAAATAACAGATTTTCTTTTTGATACAGAACAAGCCATCCAATTCATCCTCTATGAATTGGATGGCTTGTTTTTTTACAATTGATCAGTGAAGGGAAATATATTTTCTGGGAAGAACGAAAAGACATGCCCAATTCTCCTAGATCCTATTTTCTAGAGTGTAGCTTCATGTAGAAAACTTTGCAATAGAGCCTTTATTTATTGTTTTTGCTAAAACTTATTTATGTACAATTCACAGTGCGAAACAACACATATAAAATGCCACTTCCTTTTTCATTTCTCCTAATTGGCTTCTTTATATGGATCGCAGAAAATATTGATACTTTTTTCGTATATTGGTAAAATAAGTTCTTGGGTCTTACTTGTTGTTATCAGTATAATGATTGTCGCTCAACTTAAAGAAATTAGTTACAAAGATTTCGCAATATCTAAAGGGGGTCCGGCAACGATTCCCTCTTTTTGGAGCCACTCACAAACGTAAAGCAAGAGAGGAGGCTATATGAACTATTCTCCTCTCTTGTTTAGATTAACCAGCTACTACAATTGGAACGGGTATATCAAATTCAATATCTGGAGGATGTTTATTGGAATCTAGTCGATATCCTCGTGGATAATGTTTTTCTAGCAATCTATCAATTCTGATGGAATCGATAGATTGTTAGAAAGTTGAAAACGATTATCCACATATTCCGAAGCAGATGTAACCCTTCCATAATTAAGTGTAAAAACCACAATACACTGTTTTAAAAAGTTATTTGTTAGAACTGGTTATAAGTAATAAAATAGAAAAGAGGATCACATGTTACATAATTTACAGAGAAGTAAAAAGTTTTTTTTATTATGTCTTATTTTTTTAGTGCTTTTAACCGCTTGCGGTAATACAGATGTTAAGACATCTAAAGCTTCATTAGCACCTGCTCAATCAAATATAGATAAATCATTAAAAGCACCAAATTGGGTAGACAATAGTCCTATTCAACAGTCTCCTAATTTTAATGAAGATAAAAAAGTAGAATCGGTTGTGAATTTAATAGCAACGGGTGATAATTTATATCATGATGCAGTAATTAAAGATGGCAAACAAAAAGACGGTTCATATGATTATCACTATATTTATGAAAATATAAAAAAAGCTGTTCAATCAAGTGATCTTGCTATAGTGAATCAGGAGACTCCAATTGCAGGAAATAATCTAAAAGTACAGGGATATCCTACTTTCAATACACCTGAAGAAGTAGGTCAATCTTTAGTGGACACTGGATTCAATATAGTGACTCAAGCGACAAATCATGCTATGGATATGGGTATTAATGGTGTTATGAATACAAGAGAATACTGGAAGAAATATCCGGATGTTATCCCGTTAGGCATTAATGAGAGTCAAAATGAACGCAATGAAATAAAAACGATTACAAAAAATGGTATTCGTTTTGCGCTACTTAATTATACATACGGTACGAATGGAATTAAAGTTGCAGCTGATAAGTCTTGGGCATTAAATTTAATTGATAAAAAGGCGATCCAAAATGATGTGGAAAAGGCAAAGAATAGCTCTGATATGGTGATTGTTATGGTGCATTGGGGAGTAGAATATACCACTACACCTTCAAAGCAACAAAAAGAAGTTGCTCAATATTTAACAGATTTAGGTGTAGATGTAGTAATTGGAAATCATCCACATGTAATTCAACCAGTTGAGTGGAAACAAAATAAAGATGGACATGAAACGCTAATCTATTATTCTCTTGGAAATCTTATTTCTGCTCAAGAAAAATTAGAAACATTGGTTGGAGGACTATCTTATATACAATTCGTCAAGTATGAAGATAAAACTTTTGGTATACGACAAGCGGCACTCGTACCGACAGTAACCGACTATGCTGATGGTAAGAAACAATTTAAAATTCAATTTTTAAAAGATTATTCGGATGAAGATTCTAAAAATCATGGGATTAAAAAATTTGTCGGCCCCGTTTCTTTGAAGGATTTCAAGGAGATTCCTAGAGATGTGTTGGGAAATTGGTATAAAGACTAATAAACAAAAAGGGAATGAGATACAATTAAAAAATTTATAATTTTAGCATTGGTATTGGCAATGGGATGGAGTCTTGCTGCTTGTAGTGGAAAGCAAACATCTCAGGAAACTACTAATAATAACGATAAAAATAAAAATGAGATAAATGCGAATAAAAAAGATGTTTTACCTATCTCTGATCTTAATGATTGGAGAATCATTCTTGTAAATAGAGAGCATATGTTATCAAAGGAACTAGGAATTGAATTAACAAGTATCACTCAAAATGCTAAGCCAAATATGAAAATCGATAGCAGAATTGCAACTTCCTATCAGGATATGGTAACAGCTGCAAAAAAAGAGGGAATCAACCTTTATTTAAGATCAGGTTATCGAGCTATAAAATTACAACAAACTTATTATGATGCTTCAGTTAAAAGCTATAAATCTCAGGGTTTGTCGGATAAAGAGGCTAGTGATAAGGCATTGGAATATCTTCAGTATCCTGGTGCAAGCGAACATCACACTGGATTAGCATTAGACATTATTTCAGTTGAATGGCAGAATACTGTAGAAGATTTAAATGCAAAATTTGAAACTACTGATGCATTCAAATGGTTAGATAAGAATGCCGCAGAGTATGGGTTTATTCTCCGCTATCCAAAAGATAAAGAGAATATTACTGGTATTAAGTATGAGCCATGGCATTATCGTTATGTAGGAAAAGAAGTTGCTATTTATCTAAAAGAAAATGGGTTAACTTTAGAAGAGTACAGCGAAAAAATTAAGTCTGGTAAATAAAAATACACTTTGATTCTATTAAAGAGCCAGTGGACATATTTCCTTTCCTTAAAGGAAATAAATTATGCATTGCTACGGGAAAAGGCGGATCTAGAGGATGTGTGAACCTGCCTTCTAGTATTGTAAATACTGTGTATAATAATTTAAGCACGTATGAACCGGTTATCGTGTACTAGTAAATAGCAACCTTGTGTGAAACGATGTATGTATGAAGAACTTAAATTTATAAAAGAAGCAGTGAAAAAGGATCTGATATTCATATCAGATCCTTTTTCATTCGTAACGTAGAATACTTGATTACTGTATCTGCTTAACTAGGCTTTAGAGACTGCCTGCTTTCCAAATACTACAACATTAACCTCGCCATCTTTTTTGTTTTGGATGTTCGCTTTTCTTAGCTTGATGGACATGTGGAGGTAGCCCAAACACTGCGATTGGTAGTGTTTTTTATTATTTCTGCACATAAATACATAGTCATATTAATCCCAGTGATTAAAGTTTCATTTATTGAAGAAAAATGCGAAAGCTTTTTATCCCGCTATTTGAGGGCAGTAAAACTCTCACCTCGAAATTCAGCTGGAGCAAAGGAGTTAGATGGGAGATTAAACTGCCCATAAACGCCCAATTGGTGAAGGCTAATAATCAGTGGGGGTGAACAAAACCCCCACTGATTAAAGTTTCACTTTATAAAATATGGAAATGTTAAAACCCCTTTGATAAAATAGCAATATGCAAAAAAATTATTTGTTAATTCTTAATGTAATGAATATTCATGTTTATATATACGAATTTAACTACATAATTATTGTAATAAAGGGGGAGAAAGATGTTAGAGGAATTTTACACAGCTTTTTTAAATGCATCGGGTTTTACGGAAAGCGCAAGGAAACGAGATCAGTATGATAGATTACATGATTATTTAAAAGATAAAGAAAGAGAGTTAAAACAATCCATTCAAGAGGCTGAATCAGCGAAGAGAGATTATGAGAGTAAAAGTAATGGTTTAGAAGCTAATAAAATTCCGGCAGTGGAATTTGAACAAAAACGTCATGAAAAGGACGAAGAATTAAATACATTAGTATCCTATTTTAAAAGTGCATTAAGTGATGTTGGCTCTGCGATAGGCACAGCTTATGCAAAGTATTTGGAATATAAAGCGAAAGCAGAAGCGGAGAAAGCGTCAGCATATGCTGCAGCGACTAAGGCTTTTGAAGAAAAGAAAAAGGAAATTGAAAAACTTATCCATTAAGCATACAAAGAATGGGGGAATCAACATGAGTGGTAAAGAGGTTGAAATTATAGGAAGTAACACTGCAAGTGCCATTTCTTACGCGCAAAATATTGAAAATGGTATGAAGGATTCTTTAAATCAAGCGAAAAACTTAAAAGCATACGTTACATGTGCGAACTGGAATGGAAAAACGAGAGATGCCTTTTTAAGTTATCTAGATTTAATCATTCAATATAACTCAGAAATGGTAGAGGCATTTGAAGGACATACGAAAGCTTTGAAAGAGTTAGATAAAAGTATTCAGACGTACGGAGATAGACCGGAAGTAAGGGCGATAAAACAGTTGTGATGGAGAAATGAGGGATAAAAGAATGGGAAAAGAAATGAATTTTGTACCTGCTGAATTATATGTTCTCGCAGGTGCAGCTGGGGTTACGGATATATTTGGATTGCCAAACCGTGACGTAATTATTTTACTTGATGAAGAATGTGTCACGAAAGCAACTACGAGTTTAAAAGAAAAAGGCTTACTTACAAGCGAAAATGGAATTACCCCTGCAGCTTTTCAAATTATTGAGCTATTAAAGGAATATGAAAATTGTCATGAATACACGAGAATTAATAATGTATTAATTGGTTTTTTGAAACATGATAAAGACCGAGTGGCTGTATTAACAGAAGTAGAGCCAAATAAAAAATACGAGATCGACTACATACCAAAACCAGACGTATATTTTTCATTATTAACACGTATTCCCTTCCTATTGAGAGAACCGAGAGAAATAGAAGATACATTTTTCTCAAAGAGAATGACAGAGGCAGAACAACAAACATTTGAGGAAAAAGGTTTATCAAATAAAGACGTTATAGCGATGGAAACGTATACGAGGCCTCGGAGTAATAGAGGAGGAAAATGGGAATGTTTCTTATATTTCACTGAAGGAGAAGATTTCGTTCAAATAGATGTAGATCGTAATCGATATGACTGGGTGAGCCTCTATGCGGTGAATAAGAAATTGTATGACGTGTTAAAAATGCCGTATAAAAAATTAATTGACCCGAGACAATTCTCGTTAGGAGGTATTGAATAATGCAAGTATCAATGGGAGATGGCGGTTCTAGTGGTGGAGAAGAAGTATTAGTTAATTTTCAAGAACTACTTGATATAGTAATGAAGTTAGAAAACATATATACAATCCATGTAGACGTCATTGGAACGAATATTGAGAGTTTACTAAGCTGTGATTTTTATCAAAAAGGTGAAGCGATGAGAGTAATTGAAAAATATCCTGATATATTACATAAAACACTTGAATTGGCTGAACACTATTCTAGATCGGCGAAAGTTGTAGGAAATGTATGTGTAGAAATGCTTGAAAAGGACGAACAATTACGTGAAAGATTAAGTAAGTTGTAGAAATCACCATACGGCTGGGGGATGAAAACAAAATGGATGTGAAATATAGACCTGAACCATGGCAAGACATGGGAGATGGTATGAATCGAATTACAAAAGATGCACTCATAAAATTACGGGACGCAAATGAATCATTAAAAAAAATTGATGGAAGAATACGAGATTTAGACTCAGATGGTAGTATACATTTTAACCCAAAAGATCAATCGCGAAAAATCGGGGAGTTACTCGAGAGCTATTCGACATTACAAAAATATTGCGGAGAAGCAGGGCGATTGGTATCTGAACATATAGATAAACCTTTTTTAGTAGAAATGGATAAATTCGCTCAAAAAATGAGAGATACATCTATTCTTAGTTTCGAAACAAATAACCGAATTGGCTCTACAACAACGACAGTATTACCAGATGCGCACGCGGGATACGGAAGTGTACCGCAAACAATAAAAACAAAAAAAGATAAAATAACAGTAGAAGATATTTTTAAAGATTCACCTGCATTTGATAACGTACTGAGAGGGGAATACAAAGAACTAAAAAAACAAAATCCAGATGCAAAACTAAATTATGAAGAATACAAGAAAGTAGTCCCATCCACACGAGGATTTGAATACAAATCGATAGAAGATGAACAGAAAAAACTAGAAACAATACGTGACCTAGCAATAGGCGGAGGAATTATAATCGCAACAATCCTTTGCCCGCCACTCGGAACCGCTGCCGCAGTTGTATACGGCGCTGTACAAATAAAAAGCGGTATCGACGGAGAAGACTGGGGAACACACCGGAAATTGAGCCAAGAAGAACGCACAGCAAACATCATTTTTGGCGGATTAGACGCAATTCCAGTTGTTGGAGCAGTAGGAAAAGGAGTAAAAGCATTCAAAGGCACGAATGAATTAGCTGATTTAGCGAAATTATTAAAATTCAAAGAAGGAATCCCTGGTTTCAATCCAAATTTGGGTAAAAATGTGGTACAATCATTGCGTGATAATAAAGCTACTATGCTTGACCGTTTGAAACTAGCGAGCCTTAAAATGGAGAAATCTGGAAATGGAAAGATGTATCAACTTGGCGAAAAAATAGCCAAAAGCATAGATGATAGGACAGCCAAATCGGCAAGTTTTGAAGTTGACGGAAATGGCTTACTAATATCTAAACAAGGTGGTACAGATTTCCAAATCTGGGTGAATAAGCATCATACAGAAAGTAATAAGATTATAGATGATAAGATTAAGGGTGTAGAGGCTTCTCTTGCTAGTAAGGGTACGGGTGAAACTACAGTAAAAAGACAAACTCCAAATCAAAGAAAATCGGAGGTTATTCAAAATAATTTTGTTAAAATTACATCACGTACTAATATTTATAACCCAAAAGATATTCCTAGTGTAAGAGATGGTGAGTTTATTAGGTGGTTTGACAATATAACTTTAGATGAATTAGAGATAGCGTGGGCTAATCCTGAAGTTAAAAAAGTAATTTCTTCAAGATTGAGATCGCCTGGAAAATTACATGAATGGTTAATGATTGCAAGAGCACCTACTTTTAAAAGATGGGGGATAAGTGCTAAACAAATCCAAGAATTGAGAACACCAACAAAAGATGTTGAGTTTATTAATCCACCAGGGAAACATCATCGTGCGCCGGGTTCTAAGCGAGCGCATAATGAAATATTAGAGATAATAGACACATCACTTGACTATGATACATTTGTAAGAAGGTTACAGATGTGGTCTCATTATAGATACAAGGGTGGAGTAGAAGGATTACCAGGTACTCTAAAAAAATGAGGAGTGATAATATGGAATATAGTGGAATGGCTTCAGTGTGGTTTGGAGTTTCTAAATCGTTTGAAAATCTTGAGGAGTATGTTGATATAGAATATACGGAAGATGGAGATTCAATAGACTCAAAGTTTGGAACAAACTTTGAATTTGGTTATTATGATGAAGATAACATTGAAATTTGTTTTTATGAAAATCCTAAAAATAATGTAGACGATATTTTAAATGATTTTTCTTATAGCGAACTAATTATCCCAAAAATAAAAGAGTTAATAAATGGCGATAAATTAGCATACAGTATTAATTCTGTTATTGTACTCTATGATTTTCAATACAATGAAGCGAAAAGTGGAGATGAATCCGAAAATATAGAAATTAAATTTATTGGTACTGTACCATACAAATAGCTCGTACAAGTTCGTTAGTTTAAACGTACTATTTGTCATGAAATACAAAAGATTTCATATTCTCAGTATCAAAATTGTACGTACAAACTTAAAGCGACTAGTGACTTGAAAACTTAGAAAACATGTGAACTTAAAGCACTTGATTGTCAACTAAAGGCAACAAGTGCTTTTTATTTTAAGGTAGACAAGAAAAGAGAATGAAAACGAATTTGTTTTTGATGTGGATAGAAAAAATATATGGTGTTTGAAAGTAAGTACTCCACGATGGTTGTACCATCATGGAGTACTGCGTGCAATGAGAGAATAGAAAACGAAGTACGAGCTTAGGCGATATGACATTTTACTAGGCGATGAATATAATCACATGGAATGTATATTAAACTAAAGAACTCGTACAAGCTCGTAAGTTTTAACGTAGTAGTTGTCACGACATATAAAAGGTGTCATACTGTTACTACAAAATGTACAAATTTATACTACTTAAAAATAGATGAACTTAAAGCACTTGATTGTCGACTAAAGGCAACGAGTGCTTTTTTGCGTTTTAGCGTAGAAATTTAAAAGAGCACTATAATTTTATAAGTACATTAAGTGTTAAATTTTTATTGTTGTTTTATAGACTGTAGTGGCTATGTACAGTATACGACGATAGTAGAGGGAAAAATAAAGGGTTGTGTTACTTTTTGAAGTCATCGTAAAGTACGTTTTAACGGATGGACGTTATGCACACGTTATCCGCAAAAAACGGGTAAACGTTACAGGGACTTTAATTGCTGTAACGGGAGAGGACTCAATATGGAAGAGAAAGTAGTTGGTTATGTACGAGTTTCAACAGAAGGGCAAGTACGTGAAGGGTACAGTTTAACATATCAAGTAGAAGAAATTGAACGGTACTGCATTGAAAATGAACTACAACTGCTTCACATATACGAAGATAAAGGAATCAGCGGAGCGAAAGTAGATGAAGATGGATTAACAGTTGAACGTGAAGGTCTACAAGAGCTATTGTCGGATATTGCATATCATCAAGTGGGCAAAGTTATTGTATTAAATACATCTCGGTTATGGCGCTCTGATATGGCAAAAGTATTAATACAACGAGAGCTAAAGAAATACAAGGTAGATGTGAAAGCAATTGAACAACCGAATTACAGTATATATACACATGACCCCAATGACTTTTTAGTAAATGGCATGTTAGAACTATTAGACCAATACCAACGTCTTGAAATTGCATTAAAACTAAGTAGAGGGAGAAAGAAGAAAGCGGAACAAGGTGGATATGCGGGGGGCGGTGTGATGTTTGGTTATAGAGTAAAGAAAGGGCAAAAAGTGTTAGAAGTAGATGCGGAGAAAGCGGTAGTTGTACGTAGACTATTTGAATTAAGACACTTTTTTAAACATTGGTCACTTACTCAATTGGCAGAACGACTGAATAGGGAAGGTTATCGTACAGAGAAAGGAAAGCTGTTTACGAAAGTACAAGTGAAACGCATGTTAGACCGAGAGAACTTTTATCGAGGGGTATATACATACGGGCAAATACAAACAAACGGTAAACATTCAGCAATTTTATAACAGTCGTACTTAAAAAAATCGCTCATTTTACTATATGTACTTATGAAGTTACGAAAATGGATAGGCTTGCGTACCTATGCGCATCGGAAGATGAACGCTCGAACTAAGGTTGCCGACATTTTTATATATGACTAAATTATTGAATAGAGGGATGAGTTATGCATAATAGGCAGAACTATTTGTATGTAGGAGTAGATTTACATAAGGAGCATCATACGGCTGTTATTATTAATTGTTGGCAAGAGAAACTAGGAGAAATACAATTTGAGAATAAACCATCTGCATTTTCGAAGTTTTTATTAGAAGTAGAGACATATGTGAGTGCTGGGGTATCAGTTGTATTTGGTTTAGAGGATGTTGGTGGTTATGGAAGAGCGTTAGCGAAATATTTAGTAGATCATGAACAAGTAGTGAAAGAAGTAAATCCAGCTTTATCATTTTTAGAGCGAAAAAGCCATGTGACGACACAAAAAAGTGATAGTTGGGATGCGGAATGCGTAGCCCGTATACTAATAAATAAGTTAAATCAATTACCAGATGCAAAGCCAAACGATTTATTTTGGTCGATACAACAACTAGTTTCAAGAAGGAATGCATTAGTAAAAGCACAAAGTGCGTTAAAGAACCAATTACATATTCAATTAAACCACCATTATCCAAGTTATAAAAAGTTTTTCTCAGAGTTAGATGGAAAAACAGCATTAGCATTTTGGCAGCAATATCCGTCACCCTCTTGTTTAGAGGGGGCGAATATAAAGCAATTAACAGCTTTTTTATTAGATGTTAGCAACAATACATGTTCAGTAAAGAAAGCAAGCGACATATTAAAACTTGTAAAAGAAGATGGACATACAATGAAGGAATATCAAGAAACACGAGACTTTTTAGTAAGAAGTATTGTACGGGACATTGAGTTTAAAAAGACAGAAATGAAATACATCGAAAGAGAATTAAAACAGTTAGTAAATCTACTAGATTATCAATTAGAGACGATGCCGGGAATAGAACTTGTGACGGCATCAGCATTAATTGCAGAAATTGGGGATGTAAGGCGATTTCCAAATGCCAACATGCGGGGATTGCGCCTGTTTACTTTGGTTCTGGTGGGAAAGGTAAGACACATAAAAGCAAACAAGGAAACAGGGCGCTACACGCTTTATTTTATAATTTAGCAGTACAGCAAGTGCAAGTAGCAAAAGGAAGTAAGAAGCCACGGAATCCAGTGTTTCATGCGTACTACCAAAAGAAATTAAAAGAAGGAAAAACAAAAGGACAAGCATTGGTATGTATTATGAGAAGGCTTGTAAATATTGTATATGGTATGATGAAATATAAAACAGCTTATGAATTGCCGGTAGTAGAAGAAAAAGAAGTAGTTTAATAAGGTTTTACATGGTTTGTTTTTTTATTGTGAGGGTTTAAGATTACAACATAGGGTACGGGTGAAGCTACTAGACTTATTCCAGGTACCCCTGGAAAGGTTACAGGAGGTAGTTCTACAAAATTAGGGCAAAATTTATTGGAATCCATGGGGCTTCCACGTTCTGCATCACGGAAAGGATATCAGGCACAACATATAATACCTAAAAACTTAAGAAATCATCCGGTATTAAAGAAAATTGGAATGGATATGGATCATGCTGATAACGGGATATTTTTACCGATACCAGCAAAAGATCCAAGTGCTTTGTCTAGGCATAGAGGATTTCATAGTGTATATAATAATGTGGTTAAAGATCAGTTAGATAAATTAAATATCAATCAAAGTATTAAGGAGTTGGAACAACAAGTATTTGAATTGCAACAAAAACTAAAAAAAGGTACAGAAAGTGGCTTGCCATTATACAAATCAAAGGTATTAGAAATTGGTATTGAGAAGTTTTACAAGACAAAATTAAATGAAGAAATAAAGATTTGGCAAAGAGGTGGCGGTGCTACTGAAGAACTTTGGGAAAGGTGGATAAATAAATGAAGTACGGAAAAAACACTCAATTAGTCGAAGAGGTTATTAATTTTATTACAAATTTACAACTTTTTCATAATGAAAACCTTCTAAATCGTGATGTTGTTATGGTTAATGAGTATGAAAGAGCACAAGAATTGGCATGGTCTCAAGATTTGGATGAGGTTGAAAACGTTTGGGAAGATATTAAATCCTCAGAAGGTGGGGAAATAATAGGACAATTATATGAGCATGATTTAAACTCTATGGAGCGTCCTATAAGGGAGATTATTCAATCATCCGAGAACTATCCAGGTGATTTTGTATTACAATATATTGATATTTTTGAAGAAATAATTGGAGATTTACATATGTGTGCACTAAATCGTTTAGTAAATGGAAAAGTGGATAATTTTTATGAAAAGGTATTTAAGGTGTATAAAATGGGAGGATGGCCTTGTGGATGGAACGGTGAGTACATGAAAGGGAAAATGATTGTCTACTTACCAAATGAAAAATGAAGACTTACATACCGACATACTTTATGAATTTAATGAACTCTATTGCGAAACGATTATAGAGAGATGACAGGCGATATGTTTAAATATATTGATAGTTTAGGAGGGATTATTAAATGATTAATCTATTTAATATTCCAGATTTGATAGAAAATTCAGCAGCGAGTGATATTGAAATTCAAGCAGTAGAAAATCGCATGAATGTTACATTACCAAATGTATATAAGGGTTTATTGAGATGTGCAAATGGCTTTTCAATCGGTGGTGGGTTACTTATTTATGGTACGGAGCATATTGCAGAAAGGAACGAGGTTTGGGAAGTAAATGAGTATGCGATGGGGTATGTCTCAATTGGTGATGACGGTGGCGGTAATGTATTTTTAATGGCTCAGCATGCAGAGGAAAAAGGGGTGTTAGTAATTGGTTCTGGGGATATGAATCCAAGCCATGCTACTGTAATTACCGCTGATTTTAAAAAATGGGTGAATAGTGGTTGTGTAAGTGAAATAGAACAGAAAACAATAAATAAGTCATCTGATATTTGTAATATAGTGTTAGTGAAAACTCCTAGTGAAGGTTTGAAAGATTTAATAAGAATAAAGAATGTATTAGGGCTTGAGATTCCTGCAGTAGATTTGCTAAAGGGTTCAAAAAATCTTCCTTATATATTAGTAGAGAGATTTCCATACGGTAAGGCGAAAAAACTAATTGAAAAACTAGCAATTAGTACTACGATACTGAGTATAGAAATAACTGGAAAAAACAGTTAATATTAGAGGGTAACTTTCATACGATTAGAGAAATCGATATTAATCCAAGAGAGTAAACAGGGAGAGTTAAACATGATCATAAATGATGTGGTTTTTGGTGAGATTGAATATACATATGGATGGGTTAAGGACATTACCGTTGAATTTTGTGGAAAAGAAGTTGAAATAGCATTGATAGTTAAAGGTGAAAAAGACGGTAAGTTTGATGAAGAACAATATACTGCTTATAATTCATTATTGCAAAATTGGGAACAACTGCAGCAAGTTTTTTTACAAGCGATTTTAGACTATTACAAGCAAGAGCGTCAACAATTAGGATATGATATTGGATTTAATGAAAATTATCCGCATATTGAAACAATTGATCAGTTACTTAATAGGATCACTTTAGTTGGAATTGTAGTCCCATATGGAGATATTAATGAAGAGCGAGATATTGGGATAACTTTCGATTGTACATGGGATACAGAGAATGGACTTGGACTACGTCTATTAAATGAAAAAGTAACTGAAGTGGGGTATCAAGACGTTGCCATTTAACTTTTAATCTAAGGAGTGAAAAAGTAGTATGAAAGAATTTGAGGAAAAGTTTAGTGAATTGCAATCGGATATGATATCTATATGTATGGAATATGTTGAAGACAGGGCCGATAAAGTATATGTGTATGCTTCATGTGAAGAAGACGTTATTTCAAGCAGCTTCTTTTATTTGATTAATAATAAGTATGTAGAGTGTCATAAAGTGAATGATGCATTGGAAGATGGAGACGGAAAATATGATGTGTCTCCAAAAAGAATGTTTATGGTACTTCGAATACTATGTGAAGATATCGAAAAAATCGAAGAATTATGTAAAGAATATGAAAGAGATATGCCAACAGAGATGAAGTTAATTTATGATACTGAGAGTGGAAGGTTTAAAGCTGAATACAAGTATGATTTAATATATACTCATGACGAGATTAAAACGGCCGATCATATTGCTGATGAGTGGTTTGAAGAAGTGAAAAATAATAAGCTTTAAAAGGGGTTACAGTAATTTCAGAACAAAATATCGAACAGGAGGTTAATTAATATGGAAAAAGGAATGAATAAGTTGTATAGAGAAATAGCCGAGACAGTTAATGAAATGATTCCGGAAGAATGGGGAAAATTCTATTTTTATGCTCAAATATCTGAGACAGGTGGAGGAACTTACTTTTTCTATAACACACCCCAGGATGAACAGAACTATAAGTATAGTTTAGAAATTGCTTATGAATACGACATTGATAAAGAGTACTATAAACTGAAGGGTAGAACTTTATTTGAGTTAAGTAATAAACTAAGGAAGGTTTTTAATGATAATCAACAAGAACTGTGGTACTCTTTTACACTATCTCTTGATAGCAATGGAAAGCTGAAGGTGCATTATGATTATACCAATTGGTTCGATACTGATTATAGTTTTGGTGACCAGTTAGTTATTTGGGAGTATAAATACTTAGGAACAGAACCAGATGATAGTGAAAGTAAAGATTTAATTAGCAGATATTTAGATGAGTATCCAGATAATCCAATTTAGTTAAATAGAGCAGGATAGAAATACTCAGTTGACCAGATACAAAGAGGTAAGACTATAGAAAAAACAGAAAAAAGAAGTGGAAAATATTATGTTATAAAAGAGATAAATTAGATTGGGGAGCATGCAAGGATATTAAAATGGACAATTATAATTCGTAACGAGTAAATAGGAGGACATAGTGAACAAGAAAAGGCAGTTACTTCAACAAGTAAAAGTCGTGATACATAAGTTGGAGAAAGACTATGTTAAAGATATTAATAGTGGCATTTTACAATTAATATATAAAAGATATAAGAAGGCATTAAAAATATTAGAGAATAACGAGGATATTAAGGGAATAACCATTGTGGGTGGTGTGCGTGCGTATATGGACAGTTACAATGACTATCCACATGCGCTATTAGAAGAATTACATAAGGCTGAAACGATAATTAAAGAATTAACTAACAGATAGTGATAGAGGAAAAGTATGAAGAGGAAAGCTAACTTTTTAAACTAGATAAAAATAATGCAGGGGGGACTCTATGGAAAGTGAGGAAAAAGCGATAAAAATCTATGATTTCATTAAAAATGGTGATATAGAACAAGCGAAAGAGATAATTATTACTGATAAAAGTTTGCTTGATTTTGTAACGCCTTATGGAACGTGGCTACATGTTTCGGCTAGAGCTGGTGAACTGGATATGATAAAATTTCTTGTTGAATCTGGTCTGGATATTAACCTTAATGAAGGTGTACCAAAGTCAGCGCCTATTGCACATGCAGCTAGTAAAGGTGAAATTGGTATTGTAGAGTACTTATTTGATAATGGTGCAATATTAGATGTTAGTGCCCCAAATAGAAATCCACTATTTGCAGCTATTTATGGCGGACACCTTGATATTGTAAAGTTTCTCATTAAAAATGGTCTGGATATAAATATCAAGTATACAGAGAAGACTATGAAAGATATGGGAGCTTATGAATTTGCTATTGAAAGAGGACAAACGGAAATTGCTGAATATTTAAAAATTTATACTTAAGGTGGAAGCCATATATTGATTTAATAGAAAAGTATGGAACACCACATATAATGAATGTTTCGGGTTTGTGCCTTTTCTTGGATTAGGCGGATTAGAAAAGTTGAAAACTAATGATCATATTAATTTAATTACCCAATTCATTTAAAAGGAGAAATTTATATGGACTCTCAATCTGAGGTTAAGAGATTATATAGTTGTAGATTTTTAAAAAATCAATCGGAATGTGAAGAGTTTGATAATATATTAGAAAACTTAGCAGATTGTACTGATGAGAAGCTTATTAAAGAGTTGTGTATAGTATTTGAGGATGAAACACAAGCGGAAGAAGTTATGTTTGGTTTAGTTCATTTTATTGAAAGTTTTGAAATGGAAAAATATCTAACAGAGATGCCTAAAGCTTTACCAAAAATGGTTGAGAGTGCAAAAGAGTGGGCAATTCTACTAAACATAAGAATTTTAAATAGTGATTTATGTAGAAGTGAGTATGCTAAAGTGCTTGTAGGAATGAATCATGATATACAACTAACGGTAATTGATTTACTTAATGAAATTATTGCTGATGACCCTAAAAGATTTGAGAGCACTGCCAATGAGGTTCTTAGTCAATTACAGGGAGTTAATAAAAATAAATGAGAATTGTAGAATTTACTGTATTATAGATAAAACTGAGAACACCCTAGCGAAGAGCTAGGGTGTTTGTGTTATATTGTTTCACCATATGCTTCAGAATTAGGAGCAGGAGTAATCAACGAATCTTTTGTAGCGTTTCCTATAATAGAATGTAGGTGTTTAACATTTAAATATATGAAGAAAAACAATTAAGCTTTTATTTTATTTAAAATGGATACTCTATTAGTAGTGAATAATAAATAATTTTGCTTTACTGTCTTAATTAAAATACGATCAGTTGTACCATATGCTGTTCCAATTCGGATTGCGCTTTTTTCTTCAACACCAGCATATGTATTATCTTCAGTTACCTCAGTGATTTCACATAATGGAATATGAATTTTAGAGAATTGCCATGAAATAATTAGTTCGTCTTTTGTTTTTTCAACATTAATACCTAACATGTTACCAAGACCTTTCTATATTAAGATTTTACTCTTTCAATTTTATTATACAAATTTACGGATTTTATTTCTATTTTTTTACAGGAATTATGCAAATAACAACGAGATAAATGTTCATAATTACTTTCATTCTTATTATAACGAATTCTACAATAGAAGACAGAACGTATATTTGGTATAATCAAAACATACTATATGAAATGATGTACATGAGTTTGAAATTCATGTAATGAGGTAAGTACTACATAACAATAGCTAATATTCAAAGTTCTCGTACCTATAGGATTCAATTCATGTTATATAAACCAATTGTTAGAAAGGAAAAGATGTAATGAATCAAATTTCATTTGAAGATTTATTTGAAGAAGAAAAAGAAAAGGTGGAGATAGCTGAGATACCAGTACCTTTATCGCCCTTACAAAAGGATATTTTAGAATTACTTAATTCTGAAGAAATAAGTGCACTTGAGCTGTGCGAACAATTAATACGAGCTGGTAAAATATCAGATGAAAGATTCACAACTGATAAGCCTAAAGCATACGGGCAAGTATGCTTACTATTAGAAGGTTTTGTTAAAGAAGGAAAGCTTATTTTTGTCAAAAGTGATGAGAAAAGAGATAGGGTATATAAAGTGAAAGACGAAGATTCTAACGCATAAAATGTATAAAGTATAGTAATGAAATAAGGAAGTCCTCATATTTGTGTTGAAAGATTATTTTCACATAAGCGTGGGGATTTTTTTGGAGGGAGGATGTATGAAAAATTGGGAGTATAACGAATTATTTAATGCAATTCAGGAGGCGTATGAAGAGTTATTAGATGAAGAGAGAGGGTATCGATATGCTATAGCAAAACTAGCGGATGAATTTGATAATTTAGGAAAAATTGAAGATGTTATAGTGGATACTGCCATAGGAGAAATTGCAGTCGATCATAATATAGTTTTTGTTGGGCGTATTGAAGGTATAATAAAGAGGCTAAGTATGTTGAACCCTCAAGAGGCAGAAGGTGAATTGACAGTAGAGGAAATAAAAGATTTATCGAGAAGAATAAATAATGTAATAGAAGGATTAAAAAATATAAAGGTTGCTTATAAAACTTCGATTGAATAGTTCATGTTCCTGCAAATCTAAGAGGTATAGTTAGACAAGAGAACAGAAATATAGGGGGTGATGTTATGGAGGAGAAAAGTATAAATAAAACAATAAGAAATGCTATTAAGCTTGGTGATAGTAATGAAGTAAAACGTATAATAGGTGATAATCCAGAATTTTCACATTCAATGACACCATTTGGTACGTGGTTACATGTTGCAGCAAAGAAAGGACATATTGAAATTGTTCAGTATTTGATTAATAAAGGGATAGATATTAATGCTAGAGGTGGTACATTTGATGCTTCTGCATTAAATTTGTCCGCAGGAGAAGGACATTTAGAAATAGTAAAATATTTAGTAGAGTCTGGTGCCGAATTGGATGTAACCTTAGCAAAAAGAAATCCACTATTTGGAGCAATTTATGGCGGACATAAAGAAGTAGTTGAGTTTCTAGTTGAAAAAGGAATAGATATTTCAATTAGATACACTGGAGAAAACATTAAGAATATGAATGCTTATGAATATGCTGAAGAATTCGGACAAACAGAAATTGCAACATATATAAAGCGTAAGATGGATAAGAGATAATAAAGATTGTAAAAGGGATAAGACTAAAAATAAAGAGATTAATAGGCTGTATAGCTAATCAAAAATAGAGAATTAAAAAAAGGTTTAGGAGATGAATTTATGGGAGTGAAAAAATGGCTTTTTTCAGGAGATTATTTAGCTGAAGATAAAATAGTTGAAGTAGAAAGTTTATTCGGATTTTCCCTTCCCGGTGATTATAAAAATTGTGTAATGGAAAGTGATGGAGGTTATCCAGAACCAAATACGTTTGATTGTGATAGTGGAAGAATTGAGGCGGTCTTCAATGATTTGATTAGTTTAACTGATGAAGACTTAAATATAAAGATGTTTTCTGAATTTGCCATACAAAAATTGATTCCCTTTGGTAGAGATCCTTTTGGAAATTTAATTTGTTTTGATTATCGACAGAACAAGAATGAACCAACAGTTATATTTTATAATCATGAAGAACAAAATGAGAGTGCAATTGAGCCAATTTGTAACACATTTACGGAATTGCTTAATAGATTGTATTATTAAAGTCAATATTACATAAATAAAAGGGGTACAGACGAAATGAACGGTATAGGGAACTTAATTGAAAATCATGTTGAGACCTTGTTTCTTATCTTTGTAAGTATAATTGTATTGATATTTCAAAGTATTGTCTTTGTAAGAATAGCAAGAGACTGGTTCAAGAGTAAAGATATAGAGAAGTTAAAAGAAGATAAACAGTATATTAAGAAGTTAACTATAGTATACATAGGAATTATGGTAATAGGTGCTATAACAAACTTACCTTTATTCGGATTTATATTGTTAGGTTTTATGTCTAACACTATTATATTAACGTCTTTAAAGATAGAATTGTCTGATACAAAGTCAAATCAGTTGAAGACTGTAAAGAACTCAAATTTCATGTTATGGTTTTTAATAAACGCTATGCACTTAGTATTATTCTTTATTGAGGGAATAAAACTTATTAAAAGTATTTAGGAGTAGACTTATGGATAATTTCACATTAAACCCTTTAGATTATATAGAATGTGTAATGAAGAATAATGGATCACATGTTAGCCCAGAAGTATTTGAAGTTGAGGGGAAGAGAAAAGTTTTTGGCACATTACTAACTTATGATATGGATGATGATGAAAATATTATTGAGGTATTTCATGACTACAATGACACATTACCGAGAGCATTGGTGCCATTCGCATTTGATCCAGCAGGAAATTTAATTTGCTTTGATTATAAAAATCATAAAGAAGCTCCAATTGTTGTCTTTTGGGAACATGAAGACGCATGGGAAAAGGAAACATTGATGGAAAGTGAAGGGATTACGGCAGAAGAAGCAGAGGAAGTAGCGAGGGAAAATGTATTTTTTGTGGCTAATAATTTTAAGGAGTTTTTAAATAAATTACATGATTAGTGGAGGATTAGAATAAAAGGATTATCTCATAAGTGGTGGTTTTACTTATTCGTGAGGTAACCTTTTTTTAGAATGGAGCTGTTATGTAATTAATAGTTTCAAAATAATATAAGAAAACTAATCTATATATGATTGTAAGGGTATGGATAAAACAAGTAAGAAGATGATGACATCATAAGTTTTTTAGATTACAAGAAAACGAACTAATAATGGCAGAAGAGAGACTTGGGATTACATTTCCTATTGAGCTTAGAAAGTTTTACTTAGAGATTGGTTATGGTTTTATAAAAGGAAGTAATGTGAATGCAATAAATAGAATAATGGATCTTGATACTGTAGCAGATATTACATTGAGGGAAGGGGTTTTTGAGTTCGATCCAGATTTAGATGGCATATACGAAGAGGAAGATAAACTAGTTTTTTTCGAAGTAAATGAGGGGATATATTTAACCTTGAATTTAAATACGCTTCAACAAGCGCACGTATATTATTTTGAAAATAAAATAGCTGATTCACTGATGGAATTTATAATAAAGATCAATCGGGACAGTGAATATTTTGAAGATGAAAAAAGGAAAGGATAATCTCTTTTGGATACTCAAGAATATTTAAAGCGATTATATGATAGTCGTTTGCTGCAAAATGAAAATGAGATACGAGAGTTTAATGAGTCATGCATACGAGTAATCGAGTGTAATGATGTTTCTGTTATTCCAGATTTGTGTTTAGTTTTTGATGATGATACGGAACAGTTTGACGTTATGTTTAGTTTGATTCATGGGATAGAGAGCTTATATGAAAATAATATAGAAGAGGGATTGAAATATATTGCTACAGCTGCTCCGTCGATGATGAGTGGCGCTAAAGACTGGGTAGAGATTATACATTACAGAATACTCAATAATCCGCAAATAAGAACGGTGTATGGAAAAGTACTTTCGCAATTTAATCCATCCATTACGAGTGGCATTAAAGAACTATTATTGGAAATAAAAAATGAAGATCCTGATATGTTTAGTGAATCTGTTAATGAAGTCATTAAGCTTATCTAATAGTCGAATAACGTGAGTAAAAAAGGGTATCAATCTTTATCGGATTGACACCCTAATACGAAGTTTTTTTAACACCTTACATATTTACGTTTGAAACCAAGTCTGCCTCTATCAAGTTCTTTCTGGATACTTTCGTGAGCATTTAGTAAACTGCTTTTTTTCTTATCACGTTTTACTTCAACTATACCAACTTCTTTTGCAGTTTCAACTGCCTTTTCGTGTAGTGGTACATATGAAATTGCGACAGTGTTTAGAAAATTATCCATAGCGGATTTTGTTCGTTCTGGTGAATCATGAATCGTATTTTTCACAATTTCAAGCATATCGGAAATTTTGCTTTCGGAAAATTCATTGTCTTTGCGATTTCCTAAAAGCCAGCAGTAGCAACTCCATCCTGCTGACATTCTTAGCTCGTCCCCACTTTTAATCCATGTATCGGCAACATCTTGTGCAATATCGGACTCTGATAAAGTCACTGCCACCACATAATCAGACAGCATATAAAAATACGCCCCGTCTATCCAACGATTAAAATCAGACTCATTCATAGCTTTTGGATCTGCAATAATACCTGCAAAGTACATAGCATCGTAGTTACCTGTGGAGTAAAGTTCCTCAGCTAAATCTTGATATTTTCTTAGCAATTGGTTTCATAGCGCCTGTAGCCGCGCCGAAAACTGGCTCATGTGCACCGTTAGATATGTATATTTTTTTTGTTCGTTCCTTACCGAGGGCTTCAAGCTCTTGCATAACTGTTTTAAAGTCCATAGCTGTGCACGTCCTTCCTTAATATAAAAACCTTTTTAAGTGTAATTATCTAGTTTACAAGTCTTTCATACTTCTCAATTTTAATACTAATTGTATTCAGGAGGTATGTCTACTTTCTAAAGTTCATCGAAACTTGGTCTGATTTTTGAATGAAATAAATTACATTTTATTGCAAATGAAAACAGAGCTAATCGAGAGGATGGTATAATATAGAAAAAAGTGGATGGTAAAAATCAAATAGGGGGAAGTCGATTGGAAAAAGAACTGAATAGGTTATATAGAGAGATAGCGGAAACGGTTAATGACATGATTCCGGAAGAGTGGGAGGGATTTTATTTTTATGCTCAAATATCAGAAACGGGAGGGGGAACTTACTTTTTCTATAACACCATCAGAAGTGAAAAAAAGTATACATATAGTGTGGAAATTCCTTTTAAATATGAAATTGATGAAATTGAATTTGAAAGAAAAGAAGATTCTTTATATAGATTGAGTAAAGAATTAAGAAATGTTTTCAAAGATAATCAGCAAGAACTTTGGTACGCCTTTACGATGTCGCTTGAACATAGTGGGAAATTTAACATGCATTTCGATTATACAAATTGGTTCGATACAGAATATAGTTTTAGTGATCAGATGATTATTTGGAAATATAAATACTTAGGAGAATTACCAATTGATGAAAATGATAAAGTCTTAATCAAGAAGTATGATAGTGAATTTCTGAATAATCCCATTTAACTGAATGGAAAGAAGAAATGCTTTTTTATAAAAATCATGAGTTTTAAATTAGTCGATAAGTTACAAAGCTATTTCTACAAGATAAGAATTAAAGGGGAAGTAGAATGGATAAGATTCAAATTGCGAAAAGAATGAGAGATTCCATAAAGAGTGGTCAATTGGACACGTTAAGAGATTTACTTGAGAAAGAGCCTAAGATGTTGGAATATGTGACGCCATTTGGTACGTGGTTACATGTAGCAACAGCGCATGGACAGTTAGAAATAATAGAGTACTTAATCAATTCAGGAATTAATATTCATGCAAAGGGTGGGACTTTTTCTACAAATGCTCTTGAAAGAGCTGCTACGAAAGGATATCTACATATTGCAGAGTATCTCATTAAACACCAAGTTGAAATAGACACTAGCGAGCCGGATCGAAATCCTCTGTTTGCTGCAATATATAGCAGTCATTTTGAAATCGTTAAATTGCTAGTTATGAATGGTATAGATATAACGATAAAATATTCTGGTAATAATATGAAAGATATGGACGCTTATACGTTTGCTATTGAAAGAGGGGAGATGAAAATTGCTGAATATTTAAAGTGTAAGTTGAATGAGAAAGTATAATATATTTTCATAGTGGAGGACGCTATTAATGGAAGTACATGGAATGGTTTCAATATGGTTAGGGAATATGGAAACGCAAGATCAGTTAGATGTATATATGGAGGTTACATATAATGAAGAAGGAGACTCTATATCAGCAAGGTTTTTTGTTGATTTTAATATTGATATGATTGATGTAGATGAGGATTTTATTGAAAAGGAAGTGTTAGAAGAAGCGAGTGATGATATTTCTGTGTTGTTAACGGGATGCTCATATGATGATAAAATACTTTCTCGAATTAAGGAAGAAGTTAAATTAAAGAAATCCTATAATTCTATCGTATTAATTTATAATTTTCAGTATGACAATGCCGTTAGTAATTTTGAAGGCTTTGATTTTGTAACTGCTACAAGCTATCTATAGTTGTGAGAAAATCATAGTAAGGTAAGGAAGAATAAAAAATGAATATGTATAGTTTTTCCAATAAATATTTGGTATGATAGTGAATGGGAAAAATATACATATTGTTAATGGTTAATAGAAGGGGGGATTGTATTGAAAAGAACACCTGAATTCGTATTAGGTTTAATTGGTGGTATTTTGGGAATTATAATTTCTATTATTTTAATAATTGTAGCTATTAATGTTATGGAAGGTTTTGATTACAAACTTTTGGCTTATTATTCTATTATTTTAACGGTTCAAATAGGGCTATTCATTTTATCATGTTTAGTAAACAAGGTTAATAATAAAGTTTATGGAGTTTGTATGATTGTGATTCCTATAGTTATGTTATTTATGTCATTATTCTTTTTACTTATTCCGACAATATTACAAATTATGTCTGGTTCATTTGCATTTAGAACATTAAAGTTAGACTCTAATTGATGAATATAGCTTAAGTGTAATTTTTAGAGTCTGTATATTCAAAAAAATAGATGTTTTCGTGTGCAGTTCAAATTAACATAAGGTACAAAGTTGTATGCATTAGGAGGAGAAACAAATGATTATTTGGTCAGGTTGGGGTTTTTTAGTCGCAATTATTGTAATTATTAATACTCTTTTGGGTAAGGTTTTCTTTGAATCTATAACGGGAGACGCTACATATTTTCAAGAACATAGTTGGCCAATGGCAGTAATGTTTATTATATCAGGGCTTATGTCTTGGTATTTAGGAAAATATATTAATAAACCAAGTGGGAAAATTTATATAGATGCCGAAACTGGTGAAAAAGTGATGTTTAACAAAAGGCACTCACTATTTTTTATAAAAATGGAATATTGGGGACCGATTCTAGGAGTTATTGCGATTATAACTTTAATTACAAGATAAAAATAAAGGATGAGTATAGTACGAATAATCTATTCAAGCAAAAGGAGAATTCATTCATGAACGCAAAGAAACTACTAGGGGTAGCAGTTCCAGTCATGTTGTTATTTGGTTGTGGAGTTTCTGAGAAAACGAACACTTCTAAACAGGAGAAAACAGAAGAGTCTAAAGTAAAAGAATCGAAGTCTAAGATTCAGAAGGAAAAAGTTTCGAAGGAAGACTACCCTAATAAAGTATATAAATTAGGGATAGAGTTTGATAAGTTGTTTGCCGAGCATAATAAAATAACAAGAGAGGTTTTTGACGGTAAGAAAAAGAAATCAGACCTAGTAGATAGTGTGAAAGAATTGAATGAAATGTTAGATAAATTTGAGTCGATAGATCCGCCGAAAGAGTATGTAAATCAACAAAAGGATTTTGAAAAAGCAATTAGTTATTTTAGAGAGTCTTTTTCTTTAATAAATGAAGTATTCACCCGAAAAGAAAAAAGAGAAAAAGGTGATAAGACTGATAAAGAGTTAATCGAGAAATCCGAAAAGCTAGTGAAAGAAGGAGATATTTACTGGCTTAAAGCATTCAAAGATCTTGAAGGGGATATTAAAGTCGGTGACGGTACAGTATCTATGAAAGATTTGAAAGAGTTAGATAAGAAAGCTGGAATTAACACGGATAACGTTATGAAGAATGTGAAAGATGGTACGGAGTTAATCGGTAACTGGGGATTCCAAGGAACAGACGGTTTCAATATGTCACTCATTCTAAAAGGTGATAAGACATTTGAAACATATGGTAAAGGTGAGTATCCAAATAAAAAGAATTATATTGAAGGAACTTGGGAGTATGATAAGGAAGCTTTTACAATCTATTTACATCTCAATAAACGTTTAGTAGACGGTGTAGAAGATACAATTCAAAAAAAGAAAATAACATATAAAGTTCAAGATTATGATGGGAAAAACTTGCGATTATTTAATGAGACGTCATTCAATACAATTAAGTATGTGAAGCAAAGTTAAAGTTATGTAGGGACTAGGTTTAAATGGCATAGTCCTTAATTAAAGTGTGAGTATGTAAATAATAGGTTATCTTTGGTTCTGTCTACTTAGTATCATGTTATTGTTTAATAAGGTAATAAATGCAATTTAAACTTAAGCATGTGAGGTTGGTTATAAGTGATAAAGAAATTTACTAGAGTAGTATTAACGGCGGTTATGCCAATATGTCTTATTACGGGTTGTGGAACTGCTGAAAAAACTGAAGCAAAAGAGCCGAAAGCGGTACAAGCGGAGAAAAAGGATTATACGGATTACTCATATGGTAGCAAAGGTATATTAGTAAGCGGAAAAGCGAAAGAACGTCTACAATACGAGGTTGGGTATATGGATGATAACAAGTTAATTGGGATCGATGAAAATATTGAGGACTGTATTATTTTAGATAATAAAGATGAAGCAGGTTACATTTGGAAACAAATAGAGCGCGGATCTATTATTGAAGTGCAATATGGTAAGGACCGCAAAGACATCGTAGGGGTACAATTAGTAGGAGATCGTAAGCCATACGAAATTAGTGATAAGTTTGATCGAAATACGATAAATGAGATTGTCGGACAAGTTAAAGGTAATTTGTAATAGATGTATTTCGCTAGTATATGATCTATTATCATGAAATGGCGAATCACATACATAAAAGTTTGGAATCAACGGCATTTTTTATATGAAAATGCCGTTGATTTATTTTAAAAAGTAAAGGGTATTCTATAGTCTTGTAGAAAAACACATATTAAAAAATATACTTATGAATTAGTCTTCTTTTAGTTGTGATGATCGTCGTAAGGTCATTGCCCAGAATAAAAGAGCACAAGCACTAACAGATGCACCTAATATACAAACTCCGTTCCATCCGTAGCTTGCATAAATGTTTGTGGAAAGAATAGCACCTGTAGCACTGCCGATAGAATAAAAAATCATATAACTAGCAGTGAGCCGACTTCGCGCTTCAGGACGCACTGTGAAAAGTATACTTTGGTTCGTGACATGTACAGCTTGCACAGCTAAATCTAAAAGGATAACACCGATAACTAGTAGGAATAGAGAATGGTTCATTAATTTAATGAGGAGCCATGAAAGTAATAATAAGGATAAGGCTATGCCAGTAGTTCTTTCTCCCAATCCGCGATCAGCGAGTTGTCCGGCCTTAGTGGCAGCTAATGCACCAGCAACTCCAGCAAGACCAAATGCTCCGATAGCTGTATGTGATAGATTATATGGTACAGCACTTAGAGGTAAAACTAATGAAGTCCATAAAATACTGAAGGAAGTAAAAATAAGCAATGCTAATATTCCGCGAATACGTAAGATCCTTTCTTCTACAAATAATAAGAGAACAGAATGTAATAATTTACGATAGGTCATAGCTGTTTTTTTATGTTCAAGATTAGGTAAATTACGATATAACAAACCAATTACGAAGAGCATAAGTACAGCAGAGGTAAGATAAACGGAACGCCATCCCGCTAGATCTGTTAATGTTCCGGCAAATGTACGTGCAAGTAGAATTCCTATTACGACACCACTCGTGACGAAACCTACTATTCGCCCACGGTCTTCTGGGTTAGCTAAAATGGATGCGTATGCGACGAGTGTCTGCGTAACAGTCGCAAGAATTCCGACTAAGGCCATACCTATAAAAAGTACGGTACTTGAAGGAGCGACTCCGACCACAATTAAAGCGAAAACGGATAAAAGCATTTGAACAATAATAAGTCTTTTTTGGCTTAACAAATCACCAAGTGGAACTAATAAAAGTAATCCGAGTGCATAACAAACTTGAGTAATCGTAATAACGACACCAATAGTTGAATGGTTGATCTTAAACTCATTTGATAAAGAATCAAGTAGAGGATGGGCGAAGTATATATTCGCCACAGCCATCCCGCAAGCTATTGAAAATAATAGAGTTATATAGCGGGGCATGATTGTATTGATAGGTAATTGGAACTGATCATTATTCTGAGTAAGAGCAGTTGTTGTTTTTTCTTTAGTATTCATAATATCATCTCCTTTTGTTTTTTAAAAAAATAACGTACCGAACGGTATATTATTTCGTAAGTAAAATATAAACAGGGAGAAGTTGCTATGTCAAGTTAATTGTAAAGTAATTTCAGTTTCTTTTGACATATCATTTATAATTTTATACGATATATAATATACTGATTAGTACATAAAATCGTGATTTGTAATTTAGAAAACAGATGAAGAAAGAGGAGGGGTTAAATGGCTCGACTACGCGAATTTGATGAAGAAAAAGCTTTGGATGCTGCTATGCAACTTTTTTGGGAGAAAGGATACGCTACTACTTCATTAAGTGATCTAACTGCTAAAATGGAAATACAAAGACCGAGTTTATATGCAGCCTTTGGTGATAAAGAAGGGCTGTTTGAAGCTGCATTACGGAGATACACGAATTTACACGCGACTAGCATTCGAACAAAACTTCAAAAAGAACAATCTGTCAAAGAATCAATTCGTATGTTTTTTGAAAATATGGTGGAAGAGGAATATAAAAGAGAATCAAATAAAGGCTGTTTTTGTATTAACACAATGGTTGAGATTGCCCCTCATAATGAAAAGTTTGAAGTGTTGACTAGAGAACATCAAATGTATCTTTCAGTTATATTTCAAGAATTAATCGCCAAAGGTATTCAGTCTGGAGAACTGCAAAGTGATGTGAATGCTAAAGCATTAGCACAAACGCTAGTCACTTCATTAATTGGATTAACAGTGTTAATGAAATCTCGTCCAGAACGTTCAGTTGTAGATAATTCGGTATCTATCATATTATCGTTATTAAAATAAATGTAACAGAATTGTATTTCAATCAACTATGTCGATTATAGACAATTTTATTTATAAACTTTCAACCTTAAAGCACTGAATTGTCTACGAAGGCAACAAGTGCTTTTTGTTTTCCGGTAAATATGAGCAGGTGAGTCATAATAGTTGTCTGCAATGTATGAAGATTGTTGGAGACATTTGTAATTAGACATCAGATAAGAGGGGCATGCAAACACTATATAACCCCCTTCAAAGCCCCTTATAAGCACCTACCAAGTAATAAATCACTAAGAAAAAACAAAACAAAAACAACTACAAGAACAAAAACGCGCGAAAAAACAAAACCGTTGTTGTAGTAGTGAAAAATTTTGAATTCAACTGCCCAAACCATCCGTACATTCCTATATTTATATTGAAGGATTGGAATTTTCCTATTTGCTAGCAAAGAGTGGAGGGAAACTGATGGCGGTGTACCGTAATGTGCAGGTGAACTTTTGGCAAGATGAATTCATATTAGATTTAACGCCAGAAGAGCGTTATTTTTATATATATTTGTTAACTGGTACGAAAACGAAGCAATGTGGTATTTACATATTGCCAAAGCGTTTGGCAGAGCTTGAAACTGGTTACAGTATGGAGACTGTTGAGAAGTTATTGAACCGGTTTGTGGAATACGGGAAGATTTTATATGATGCGGAAACGAAAGAGTTATTCATAATAAATTGGCTACATTATAACCCTATTTTAAATACGAATGTAGAGAAGTGTGTGTTACGTGAGTTAAAGACTGTGAAAAGTAACGAGTTCATACATATGTTTTTACGTAAATGTCTTGAAGAAGAATACAAGATTCCATTATTACTACAGTATTTTGGTATGCCGAAAGAAGAGGGTTCACAAGCAGTTATTGAAGAGAAAGAAGATATGAAAGAGGTAGAAACGGTAGAAGAGGCTACTTCGCATAGTAAAGTTTATAAGTTTTACGAACAAAATATAAGTAGTCTATCTCCATATATCGTGAAGGAATTGAAGGAGTGGATACAAAAAGTTTCAGGAGAGACAGTATTAGAGGCGCTTAAAATCGCGTTTGAAAATAATAAGGGAACACTTGCTTATGTGCAGGGGATTTTGAGGAATTGGTGTAATAAAAAGTTGGAGAATTCTAGTGAAGAAAAGAATGTGATGGGAAATTTGGAGCGAAGGAGAAGTATTTTGAGTAGTGTTTTTTAATTTATATAAATTTAATGTAGAATATACGTTCGTATTCAGTGGGTTGTATGCTATACTATTTTTGAATGATAGAGGAATTATATATGGGTATTTTTTCTTTTATAAATAGATAAAAAGATGCGGGAGGAACAGAGTTTGACAAACAGTACATCAAAGTTGTTTCAATATATTAATATGACAGAAGAGCAGAAACAATTATCACTGCGATATTTAGAGTCGAGAGAAGAAGCAATTTTAAAGGATATTCAACTAACGACAATTAGAGATCAAAAGAGAGCCGATTTTGCGGAGCAGTTTATAAGCGATTTTAGGAAAGTACATAAACAAGATCCGGCTTTCTTTCGGTTATTTTATCATATACTCGAGGGGCAATTATTAAATGTTCTTGTAGTACGTTTTGCACATGTAAGTTTTCCTAAAATGAAGGTTTATTTAGAAAAAAGTGAACTTCCTTTGGAGAAACTTGTAGCAAGTGCATGTAAATATTTATCCAATATTTCAAGTTATGTGAATGAAGCAGATGTTTTTCTTAGAGAATTAATAAGTGAGAATCCGAACTATATAGATGAGCAATTATACGCTTTACCAACTCAGCAGCAATTAACATTATTTCTCGTAATGTTTGATGTAGATTATGAAAAGTTTCGTACATATAGTTCTTTATTGAATGAGAGATTAGAAGAGCATGCAGAATTTATATTGAAACTACTAGGAGAAAAGGAAAAGGTTGAAGCGGTTAAACGGTATATTAAAGGTGAAGATGGTAGTGAAGTATTTGTAGGTGGGGCTTTACCAGAATATATTTGGCGACTATTATTTTGTGTTCATAAGTATTCAAATGTTGCGAGACGATATATTGAGATATTAGCGAAGAAAAATGTTTGGAGTTTTATTAATTATGCTACACGTTATATGTGTCATACTCTCGGTCAGTCTCAAAACTACAAAAAAACAGGTAGTGTAAATAAAAACACATATGAAGGTATTCAAAGTTTTTGTAAACAGTTTTGGATTTCTGAGGAAAGGTTTTTTGCACATCGTTTGAGACAACATGATTTGAATAGTGAAGACTTTTGTAAGACGTATGAATATGAATTGCTATGCTTCATGGTGAAGGGAAATCCTGAATTTGTTCAACGTACTTTGCATTATTTAAGTAAAATTAATTATCTCATCATCGCACGAATGTTAGCTGAAAAAGGGCATGAGCTAAATAGAGGGAAAATGCGAGAAGAATTTTTTGTGGCTGCTTTGCAAATTAAATTGTCTACAGTGCGGGATACATATCGTGATTATTTGCTAGGGAAATTGTCATTTGAGGATATGAAGCAAATACTTAAAAATCCGAAATATAGAAGTATGTATTGGGGTATGCCAGTTTTAGAGGTCGCAATCCTTTGGGATATAGATGATGTGGCGAAGAGAGAAGCCGTACTTACACTACAATTCGGAGATGATTATAGTGTTAATTTATATGAACTCCTTTACGAATGTTCTGTCAGAGGGATAGAACCGAAACAAGTATTGGAAGATCTTCTTTCGTATGGGTTAAGTAAGGAAAAGCTTATCGCTTATGCAGTTGAACAAGCTGCATGCTACAGTGAAGAGAGAAATAAGGCGAAGGAAGCGCTTGTTCATGTCATTGTAAAAGAACAAGCGTACATAATTGAACGATTTGATGAGCATTCTACTGTGGCCAAAGCATATATTTTAGAAGAGTTAGCAAGGGATAACATAGTTAAAATGCGTCCAATTTTAATCAAAAGCTTAGGCGCTTCTTCTAAAAAAATCCGTGAGTCTGTAGTTAAACTGCTTTCAAAAGATGTAGAAGCGGTAGAATACGTAGCAGTTGAACTTAATAATAAAAAGAAAATTGTCCGTGAACATGTGATGGAAATACTTATAGATTATAAGATTGAAAAATATATGCAACTTGTACAGGAAGCTTTACAAGAAAAGAAGAATGCCTCTTTTATCGAGAAGTTTGCTCCATTACTTGAAGTGGGAAAAGTAGGAGGAGATTCAAAAAATATCGAAGAGCTTTGTAGTCGTATAGTAACGGAACAAAAAAGAGATGCACTTGTGCAGTGGATTGGATTTGAACCAAAGATCCGTCTTCGCGATTCAAATGAAATAGCAGACGCAACAATTTCGTTAGCTTATATACAGCAGTATATTTCAGATTCTGTTATTGAGAAGAAGGAGGCAGCTGAAGTAATTGGTAGTACTTTAAATGAACAAGACTTGAAAGAGTATGTACAAACAATATATCAAATATGGATTTCTCAAGATGCAGATGTGAAGAAACGTGGAATCCTTTCATTATATGGAATATATAGTGATGACAAAATGGTAGGTATACTTAAAAAGCAAATTGATGAATGGGTGCTTCATATGAGAGGGAAGATTGCAGCGGATGCTGTTCAAGCTTTGGGCTTGTCATCATCTAAGCTTGCACTTACGTCTATTCATGCAATGGCATTTAAATATAAACATAAGTTAGTGCGTAATGCGGCAAAAGAAGCACTAAGTCTTGCTGCGAAAACACGTGGTATAACGGAAGAAGAGCTGGAAGATCAACTGGTACCAAACCTTGGCTTCAATATACGTGGTGAAAAGGTAATTGATTTCGGAAATAGATGTTTTACTGCTATTTTAACTTCAGAGTCGAAAATGGAATTAGAGACAGAAGAAGGAAAACGTATGAAGTCACTTCCAAAGCCGAATGCAAAAGATGATGTAGAAAAAGCTGAAGAAGCTAAGAAAGAGTTATCCACTTTAAAGAAAGAGCTTCGAAGCGCTCTTTCCATGCAGAAACAACGTTTGGAAGCTGCTCTATCACGAAAGCGCTATTGGTCATACGATTCGTGGAAGTCGGTATTTCTGGAGAATCTAATTATGAAGCAATTTGCAACTTCACTTATTTGGGGTGAATATACGGAAGGAAAGTTGCTTAAAACGTTCCGTTATGCGGAGGATGATACGTTTTATTCAATGATAGGAGAGAATCATGAGCTTTCATCTGGAACTGTTATTGGTTTAATTCATCCGTTAGAATTATCCGGGGCGAAAAAGGAGTTATGGAAAGAGCAACTGACCAATTCGGGAATTGTCCAGCCGTTCCTACAAATTGAACGTCCAGTGTTTGTAGTAGAGGAAAATGAGGAGATTGCTGTTGAGAGATTTGGCGGTATTTTACTAAATGGTCGCTCGTTATTCGGTAAGATGACGAAACTTGGATGGACTCGTGGATCGGTTCAAGATGGCGGCGTTTATTATACATTTTATAAAGAAGACACTCGAACTGGAGTAGGAGCGGAACTTTCATTTAGCGGAGCGCCGATTGGATATGAAGGTGAAGAAGATGTATGTGTATTTGAAATTCAATTTTATAAAGCGGGTACAGTGAACCGCGGTTCATATGAATATGACGAAATTGATGATGAGAGACGCATTGTACCAAAACGAGTAGATAAGCGTTTCTTTAGTGAAATATTATATAATGTGCAATTAGCGACCGAGTCAAATCTTGGTCATAATGAAAGCTGGCGTAGCGGACGATAAGAAAAACCCCCTTCATTGGTAGGAAAATGAAGGGGGTTTTCAATTTTTCTAAAAGGTTCTTTTACAATAGAAGCGAATAGATTGAGAGAGGAGGGATTGTATGGAAGTCGTCATAAAAAAGAAACGAAATAGGGGAAAAAGAATTTTTATTTGGTCTAGTAGTATCGTTCTTTTTTTGTTTATTTGCGTTATGATTTTTTTGAACATATATACGCTTAGTTCTATGCCAAAGATAGATGGAACGATAAAGCTAGAGGATTTACAACACGCTGTTACGGTGAAGCGGGATAGTAAAGGAGTACCGCATATTAAAGCGGGAAATGCACATGATTTATATTTTTCGCAAGGGTATGTACAAGCGCAAGATCGTTTGTTTCAAATGGATTTAAGTAGAAGGCAAGCTTCTGGTATGTTAAGTGAAGTTGTAGGGGAAGCAGCTGTTGATAGAGATAAGTTGTTTCGAACGCTCGGTTTACGGCGAGCGGCAGAAGCATCTTTAAATCAATATGATGGAGAAGCGAAATATGTCCTGCAGTCATTCGCAGATGGGGTGAATGCTTTTATACGTGAGGCGAAGACCGAAAAGAAATTGCCAGTGGAGTTTACTCTATTAGGTTATGAACCTGCTGAATGGTCAATGGTTGATTCTTTAACGATCGGAAAGTATATGGCGTTTGATTTAGGAGGACATTGGCATGGACAAGCATTTCGATATTGGGCGTTGAAAAATCTTCCGGAAAAGCAAGCAGCTGAACTATTTCCGGCTTATCCGAAAGATGCACCTAGATTACTAGCTGAACTGAAAAATACAAATGTAAATGTAGCACAAAGTTTTTCAAAGACAGTAATTCCGCCGGAGTTTAACGGTAGTAATAACTGGGTGATAAGCGGTGAGAAGAGTGTGTCTGGTAAACCGATTTTAGCGGATGATCCTCATTTATCGCTTGCGACACCTTCTATATGGTATCAAACGAGACTTGACATGAAAGATTTACATGTGAGTGGCGTTATTTTTGCTGGAGTACCAGGTGTTATATTAGGTCACAATGACAAAATAGCATGGGGTGTTACGAATACTGGTCCTGATGTACAAGATTTATATATTGAAAAGAGAAATCCTAATAATGAAAATGAATTTTTGTATAACGATAAATGGGAAAAGGCTACGGTTGTTGATGAATCTATTAAAGTAAAAGGCGGGAAAACAATTCCGTATAACGTTACGGTTACGAGGCATGGTCCAGTAATTTCAGAGTTTGCGGATAAGGGGAAAGAGAAAACGAAAACAGTATTCGCTTTGAAATGGACTGCTTTGGAGCCTTCCGCTGAATTAAAGGCTGTATTAAATATGAATAAAGCGAAAGACTGGAATGAGTTTGAAACTGCACTTCAAGATTTTCATACACCAACTCAAAACTTTGTGTTTGCATCAAATGACGGCACAATTGCTTATAAAGCGAATGGAAATATACCAGTGCGTAAAAAAGGCGATGGTAGTTTGCCAGTTCCAGGATGGACAGATGAATATGAATGGGAAGGGTATATCCCATTTGATCAGCTTCCAAAAGTAATAAATCCAAAACAAGGGTTCATTTCAACTGCGAATAATAAAATTGTTGATGACGCTTATCCATACCATATTAGTAATACGTGGGCGCAGCCGTACAGACAAATGCGTATTCAAGAGTTTTTGCAAGAGCAGGATAAGTATACGGTAAAAGATTTAGAAGAGTTACAGATGGATCAAAAAAATTTATATGGGAAAGAGTTTGTTCCTATATTTTTGAATGAGTTAAATAAAACAAATTTATCAGAAGTAGAGAAAGAAGGAGTAAAAGAATTATCGAAGTGGAATTTTTACGATAGTAAGGATGAAGCAGCACCATTAATTTTTCATTTAGTAATGAAAGAGATTTCTAATACAGTATTTTCAAAAGAAATTCCGAAAGATGTGATGGAGTTATTTGAAGGTAAGCAACAAGTTGTCGATGAATTAATTCGTAAACAAGTAAATGGTGAAAATAGCACTTGGTTTTCAAAGTATGGTGGCTTCACGGAAGTTGTACATACGTCGTATGCAAATGTAATGAAGAAATTGCAGAAGGAGTATGGATCCGATGTTGGAGAATGGAAGTGGGGCGATTACCATCAACTTGCTTTTACACATCCAATTTCGAGATCATCTAGTATATTAGCACTACTCGCATTTAATCGTGAGAAACCAGTTCCAATTGGAGGAAGTCAAGTTACGGTTCAAGCAGCGAATTACGGAGATAACGGTATTGTAAATCACGGTGCTTCATGGAGATTTGTCATTGATACGAAAGATATGTCAAACGGTTATCATATAGTGGGGCCGGGACAGTCAGGACATTTTAGAAGCGATTGGTATCATGATCAAATAGATGATTGGGTGAATGGTGAGTATCATACGACTACTTTAAATACAGATGGAATTGAAGGGAAAGTATTAACTTTACAGCCGAAGTGATAGTATGTTCCTATTTGCAGATGGCCCAGCTTTATGAAGTAATAATCCTTCCGCTAATGAAGGTTTTACTTTATAAAAGAGACTCTTACTATTGTAAGAGTCTCTTTACTATGATAATGGATAAAATATCCTTTTTGTAGAAACGCGACAAATTTTGACAAAATATTGGACGGGGAATTGTTATAATATCTTTTGGAATATTATGTTTATTGAACTGAGGATGAAGTAGTGTGCAACAAGGGGAATTTCTTAATAGTTGCAGTGAAATCTAATAGGGGGATTTAATATGAGCATTAAAGTAATAAGGGCAACGGGTATGATGGGCGGAGCAACAAGAGTTGCTGTAAAGGTAGATAACGAAGTAGTAATGAAACTTGAGAATAACGAAGAATATACGCTTCCTTTTGAATTAGATGAAGCGAATATTAAAGTAAAACAATTCTTTTTTGGAAGTAAAGAAAAGAAAGTAAAGGATGGCGAAATAGTAGAAATTAAGATAAATAGTATCGCCATGCTATTACTGATGGTGTCAATGATGGCTGTTTTATTCGGTTCGTCAATTGGTATAAATATTGTTGTTTTTGGTGTAATAGGAGCATTAGTTACGTTAGTATACGGAGTGAATAACTGGTTTAGTTTAGAGGTTAAATAATTATTGTATATATATTTATTTCAGTTGATTTACTATACATGAGATGAAAATATTTTTAAGCGGGAAATGGGGAGGATCATTATGAAGAAAATGGTTGTAATATCTAGTTTGGCGCTAATAGTAGGTTTAACAACTGGTTGTAGCAGTGAAAAAATAAGTGGACCTAAAACAGTATCTGTAAAAAAAGAAAAAGAGTTAGTAGCGAAAGATATTTTTAAAAAAGCAGCTGACGGATTAAAACAAGAGGAATATCTTACATTGACATCTCTTATGTCAATGAAGGGGAGCAGCCAATCAGAAGAGATTAAAATGAAAATACAGATGGAGCCGAAACTGAAGAATTCTAGAGCTGAAATGAAAATAAGTGGTACAGATATTGTAACGTATGAAGTAGATGGAAAGGTCGCTGCTCAAGTGAAAAACCCTGATACAGGAGAGTTAGTTACGATACCTAATGATCAATTTAATGTAAATGATGTAATGGTCAGTAAAAATTTACTTAATGAGTTAGATTTACCGGAAGCTTTGGCTAAGAAAATGAAAGCAAAGAAGGATGGGGACACATATAAACTTACACTTGAATTAAAGGGAAAAGAAGCGGTAGATACGTTACAAAAAATTAATGGAGATATGAAGAAATTAACGGAAGGATTTAATATGGATGCGTTTAACATTGAATATATAATAACAAGAGATTATAAATTTGAAGAGATGCGAACAACTATAAAAGTGAGTGAAAGTAACTCAGATAAAAAAGCTAGTACAGATAAGGAAAAATTGGATGCAGTTGTGAGTATAAAGATTGATTCATATGAAAAGTTTGATTCAATTAAGTTACCAGAAGGAATTCAATAATTTCAATCGTAAAAGGATAAAAAAGAGCGGAAATCCGCTCTTTTTTATTTATCTTACTATTTTTAGGAGAATTATATGAATAACACTTTTATTAATGAAAACTTCATGTGATTTTTTCTGGAATATATGTGAAACATTGTATAAAATAATCAAGAAAGCCAAAAATTATAGGGGGAAACTTGTGAAGAAAAGTAAGAGTTTAGTAAGTATTTTAGGAGTGTGTATCATGTTGTTTTCTTTTTGTTTCCAAGGAAATGTACAGGCAGATGTAAATACTGTTCAATCTGGAAAAATAAAATCAGGAAACGTAACAGTATGGGAAGTAGAAAATGTAGCGAAAGTGTTAGCTGATGTAGAGCGCTTGAATTTGAATACGGTGAATGTACCGATCCAAGTTGATATTCCGAATGTGAATTCGGCTAATATGGTAATTAATCAGGCACAAAAGAAACAAGCTATTATTTTAATTCGAGAATTATTAAAGCGTAATATTCAAGTTATACTGGAGCCATTCCCATTTATTCAGCAAGGAAATATTGGGGAGACGGAATGGAACCCGAGTAATATTAACGATTTCTTCTGGAATTGGAAAACGGTTGTTTTACAAGATATTTTTAATTCCATTACAAGTAAGTACAATATTTATGGGCTAAAAATCGCTTCTAATTTCGTGAATATGGAATATGCAGAAGGATATTGGAATGATACAATCGATTTTGTTCGCCAGCAGTATAAAGGAAATATTTTGTATCAAATGAACTGGTGGTTAACTGCAAGTTGGGATCCTTCTTTTGAGGCGAAATTTAACGAGAAAATAAATCGCCCGTATTTAAAAAAGGTCGACATCGTAAGTATTGATAGTTGGTTTGAAGTTTCAGGAAAAAGAAGTCCATCATACGAAGAAGTAAAACAAGGTTTATTTGCGACGACAGTATATAATCGTGGCCAAAATGTCGTTCAGCAACTTGAGACATTACATAAAGCAACAGGAAAGCCAGTATATTTTGGTGGATTTAATGTACCAGCACGCGAACTTGGACTGCAAAATCCGTGGAACCCAGATATTACGAATGTGTTTTCAAAAGATGTACAACTTAACGGGTGGCGTGCTTACCGAGATGTATTAGAACCGAAGCCGTATTTTAAAGGTTTTTCAATTTGGTTTATTGGCTCTAATGATAGTAATCATTCATATCAAATACATAGTAAAGAAGCAGAGGCAGTTATTAATGGATGGTATCGAAAATAAATTTTATAAAATAGGTAAGTTTTAGAATCCATTACATATATTTTAGTGAAAGGCCTTTCACCATCTTATCACCTAGGGGGCAATCATAATGAAATTTTTGTCATACCTTACAGTAATTTTGGTGATTCTTGGCGGTTTGAATTGGTTGTTTGTAGCGTTAGATTATAATGTAGTTGAGAAATGGTTTGGTTCTATGCCGGCGCTTGTGGATACTATTTATTGGCTCTTTGGTCTTTCAGCTATTTATCAAATTTTTGATCGGTTCTTTACGAGTAAGTAGCTATTATACTTTATTACTAGAGTGTTAAGTATGATTATGTACTTAACACTTTTTTGTATGTTTATGAAATAAGCGTCAAATATTCCCCACCTATAATTTGTAAATAACCCATGAGATAATCTCCGTACATACTACATGTGGAGTTTTTTTAGGAATTTACAGTTATAACATCTCATATTTTGTTTATAATTGTAAATAGTTATTGAAATCTATAAATGTTATTTCTTTTTTAATAAATAAAAAATATAAAAAGGAAAAATAATGCAACTTTTTAACGCGCTTATTCGTGTTATATATGAAAGGAGGAGGGGGATGGAAATTGAAGAAATATATAAAGTTTATATAAACGATGTGTACCGGTATTTATTTTCCCTTTCTCGTAGCCATCACGTAGCGGAGGACTTGATGCAGGAGACTTTTTATCGGGCGTATCTTTATCTAGAAGACTATGAAAACCAAAAGGTAAAATCATGGCTATTTAAAGTGGCATATCATACGTTTATTGATTTTGTTAGGAAAGAGAAAAAAGTAACTTTTGTAGGAACGGAAGAATTAGAGACAATACAAGCAGGGGAATCTACAGAAGAGTATGTAGTCGCAAAAAATAGTTATGAAAAATTAATTCAGATTATTCATACTTTACCAGTGGTAGAGGCACAATCTATTTTATTATGTGACGTACATCAATTAACGTACGAAGAGGGTGCTACTGTATTAGATTTAAAGGTAAACACGTATAAAAGTCACATATTTCGCGGGAGAAAGAGATTAAAAGAATTGTTAAAGGAGGAAAAGAGTCAAAATGACAAATGATAAACCTCATTCTGAACAAGATGATTATAAAGAATTGTTACAAGAAGCTCTTGATCAAAGACCGGCTTCACTTCCTGATGGAAAACAGGAGCAAGTGTTGAAAATAGGTAAAAAAAGAGCGCGTATTACGAATGTTTTGATTGTATTTACTTTTTTACTACTTATTCAACCTATTTTATATATATCTACACTCTTATATTATACAGTGGCACCTACAAACGCAATGGAGATACGGAATGTAGTAAATCAAACGTTAAGTGTAACAGAACCAAATGTATTTTTGAAAGATAGGGACATGGAGCAAACATTGCTACCGCTTAGTTTGCAATTGCATTTTGATTTGTATAAAAGGGTAGGAAAGAAAGATATTCGAATAGGAGAAGAGAAAACAGATTATGTATTAAGTAGAGCAACGAAAGTAAGCCGTGAATATACAACAGATGAAAAAATTCCAGAAGTCCCATATATAGATAACGAGGTGTTGTCTCATCCTAATAATTATAATGCGTCCTATAATAGTAGCGAAGAAGCGCAGGTATTAAAGGGTCTTCCGCAAGAATCTGTTGTAGAAGCATTTGTATCTTTTAGAGAATTATTAAGTGTACAAGAGGTAACGAATATGTTTCCTACTATTGATATTGTGTGGTATGCCGTTAATACAGGATTAGAGGAGAAGCAAACGAATGAAGAGGGTATGTATGTAGCCCCGATTGGCTTTCCAGCAGAAATGATTTCAAGTCCAAGTGGTGCTTTTGTAAGTGATTTACCTCATGAGGAACAATTTATTGATGTGTTAAAGTCATTACAGAAGCATGAAAATTTAGCAGTGAAGCTATCTAGAGCGAAAGTATTAGAGTTGTCAAAGCGTATTTCTTTCCTTGAAAAAAATGGGATAAAAACATACGGGGCAGTTGTAACTGGGCCTAAAGTAGAAGTTGAAAAATTGATGAGCCACGAAAAAGTTAGAAAATTGAAAGTAGGTGAAGCGAGGTTATGGAATTGGCATTCTTAAAAAAAGGAAAGAATCATATGTATAAACAGGAAACGTGGATGGGGACTATTTCATTAATTATTGCCTTTCTAGCGTTATTGTATTTGAACATTATATTGCTTATTCAAGAAACATTTATAGGTAAAAGTTTTCTGCAAATAGTTGGTATTGGAGTGGTGTGCTCAGTCATAGGTATGATCACAAAAAGCAAAAGTCGAAAATATGCATTGTGGGCATGTAGTTTATTTATTTTTATGCTGCTGTTTTCTATATTTGGATTTATGTTAGGTTGGATGATAAGCTTTGGGCCATAAATATGTGGAAAAGAGCGAATGTAGATTCGCTCTTTTTCTAATGTATAAAAAGTAAAATAGATAAGAGAAGAACCTATCAAATTTGAAAGGAGAGCACTATGCATCTAGGCTGTTGTTTTGTTGATATGTTTTCTGCTCACTTTATATAAAAAAATATTTGCACATGCAAGCGATTCCATTGCGTCTTACGCCGTAATAACGGAAAACAAATTGACCGTGTATTGTATATAGGTTATAATTCAGAAAGTTTAAAAAATAATAAAAATGAGAAATAGGGAGGTTATCTGGGTGATGGAGAGAGTGTATAATTTTTCAGCAGGACCATCTATACTCCCTTTGCCGGTTTTAGAGAAAGTGCAAAAGGAGCTTGTAAATTATAACGGGACAGGCATGTCTGTTATGGAAATGAGCCATAGATCTTCTTATTTCCAAAGTATTATTGATGAAGCCAGCAGCTTACTTCGTGAATTAATGAACATTCCTTATGATTATGAAGTTTTATTTTTACAAGGCGGTGCGTCATTACAATTTTCTATGATACCGTTAAATTTAATGAGTACGTATAAAAAAGCTGGGTACGTACTGACAGGTTCATGGTCTAAAAAGGCGCAGCAAGAAGCCGGAAAAGTAGGGGAAGTGCAAGTGATTGCTTCTTCTGAAAAAGAGAAATTTACTACGATTCCTAAAATGGATGATTTACCAAATGATGAAGAACTAGATTATATACATATTACAACAAACAATACAATTGAGGGGACAAAATATGTGGATATTCCACATGTAGAAAGAGTGCCGCTTGTTGCGGATATGTCCTCAAATATTTTATCAGAACAATATGATGTTACGAAGTTTGGTCTCATATATGCGGGTGCGCAAAAGAATTTAGGGCCAGCGGGTTTAACGATTGTAATTATAAAAAGAGATTTAATTGGCAGTGCAAGTAGTGCTTGTCCTACGATGCTAAACTATGAAACTTACAGTAAAAATAACTCCCTATATAATACACCGCCATCCTTTAGTATTTATGTGACGAAACTTGTACTAGAGTGGTTGAAAGAACAAGGCGGGGTATCTGCGATTGAAGAACAAAATAGAATGAAATCTTCACTTCTTTACAATTTTTTAGATGAATCTAAATTGTTTACTTCACCAGTTGACCCTACGTATCGATCACTTATGAATATTCCGTTTACAACACCGTCAGAAGAGCTTAACAATCAGTTTTTACAAAAAGCGAAAGAACGCGGTTTCGTTACGCTAAAGGGACATCGCTCAGTAGGTGGTATGCGTGCAAGTATTTACAATGCGATGCCGGCGGAAGGTGTTGGGCAATTAGTAGCTTATATGAAGGAATTTGAGCTTGAAAATAGATAGGGAGATGGGGATATGTTTCGTGTTCAGACGTTAAATCAAATTGCGGAAAAGGGTTTGCAAATTTTTGCTGGGAATCGCTATGAAATTGGAGACAAAGTAGGTCATCCTGACGGTATTTTACTTCGTAGCTATTCTTTACATCAAGAAGAGTTTTCAGAGGATTTAAAGGCAATTGCAAGAGCTGGTGCCGGTGTAAATAATATTCCTGTTGAGCGTTGTACGGAAAAAGGGATTGTAGTATTTAATACGCCAGGGGCTAATGCGAATGCAGTGAAGGAACTTATTATCGCAAGTCTTATTATGTCTTCCCGTAATATTATAAATGGAGTGAGCTGGACGAAAGAGTTGGATGGAGAAGAAGTACCACAGCTTGTTGAAGCTGGGAAGAAGCAATTCGTTGGATCAGAGATAGCAGGGAAACGTCTAGGTGTTATCGGTCTTGGTGCAATCGGTGCTTTAGTTGCGAACGATGCGTTAGCTTTAGGAATGGACGTTGTCGGATACGACCCATATATATCTGTTGAAACAGCATGGCGTCTTTCTACGCAAGTGCAAAGAGCATTTAGTTTAGATGAAATTTTTGCAACTTGTGATTATATTACATTACACATTCCTCTTACGAACCAAACGAAGGGGATTGTTGGTGAACACGCTATAGAGACGATGAAAAAAGGAATGCGTCTATTCAATTTCTCAAGAGGAGAACTTGTAGATGAAACAGCTCTTCAAAAAGCGTTAGAAGAAGATATTATTACACATTACGTAACAGATTTCCCGAATGAAAATGTTATAAAGATGAAAAATGTAACAGCGACGCCTCACCTTGGTGCATCTACGTCTGAGTCTGAAGAAAATTGTGCGGTAATGGCAGCTCGTCAATTACGTGAATATTTAGAGACAGGAAATATTCGTAATTCAGTAAACTATCCAAACGTAGAACTTCCGTACATTGGAAAAAAACGAATTACGATTATGCATCAAAACGTTCCGAACATGGTAGGGCAAATTACAGGATGTTTAGCAGAACATCATATTAATATTGCGGATATGATTAATCGTAGTAAACATTCTTGGGCGTACACAATGATTGATATCGATAATGGTATTGATGATATAATTAAAGAGAATATTGTGGAAAATATAAGCAAAATTACAGGTGTTGTAGCCGTTCGAATGATTGTGTAAAGGAGAGAGGAACTTGGCAAATATCCGACCGTTTCGGGCCATCCGTCCAGTAGAAGAAAAAGCTGTGCAAGTGGCAGCTTTACCTTACGATGTATTAAATAGTGAAGAGGCAAGAGAAGTTGTAAAAGGGAATCCATATTCTTTCTTACATGTTGATAAAGCAGAAATTGATTTAGATCCAGCACTTTCACCGTATGATGATCGCGTATATGAAAAAGCGGGTGAAAATTTAAAGCAATTTATACAAGAAGAAGTGTTCGTTCAAGATGAAGAGCCAGCGCTTTATATTTATGAACTGACGATGCAAGGAAGAACGCAGTCAGGCCTTGTCGTTTGTACATCGATTGACGAGTATGAAGACGATACAATTAAAAAACATGAAAGAACGCGTCATGAAAAAGAACTAGATCGCATTCGTCACGTAGATGTGTGTGATGCAAATACGGGTCCTATCTTTTTAACTTATCGTACAAAAGAAGAAGTGAAACGTTTAATTGCAAGCTGGAAAGAAGAACATGTGCCAATTTATAAATTTACAGCAGAAGACGGCGTTGAGCATGTTGCGTGGAAGATTGCAGATGAAGAAGTAATTACGACTTTAGTAAATGCATTTGATGATATCCCTAACTTGTACATTGCAGATGGACATCACCGCTCGGCATCAGCTGCAAAAGTTGGACTTATGCGAAGAGAACAATATCCGAATTACACAGGAGAAGAAGAGTTTAACTTCTTTTTATCAGTTCTCTTCCCTCACGATGAATTATCAATTTGGGACTATAACCGAGTTGTGAAAGATTTGAATGGCTTATCAGAGGAACAGTTTTTAAAGCAAATTGCACAATATTTTTATGTGGAAGAAGCAAATGTTTCTCCATATAAACCAAATGAACCAAAATCATTTGGCATGTATATAAACGAGAAGTGGTATAAGCTTACTGTGAAAGAGGAAACGTTTGATGCGAACGATCTTGTGAGAGGTTTAGATGTATCTATCCTGCAAGATCATTTATTAAGCCAAGTACTTGAAATACATGATCCACGCTCTGATTCCCGTATTGATTTTGTCGGCGGAATCCGCGGGCTAGAAGAACTACAGCGCCTTGTGAACAGCGGTGCATATAAAGCGGCATTCGCATTATATCCAACGTCAATGGAAGATTTATTAGCAATCGCAGATGCCGGGGAAGTAATGCCACCAAAATCAACGTGGTTCGAACCGAAACTGCGCAGTGGGTTGTTTGTTCATTCGTTAAAGTAAATAGACTTCGTTAGTTTTGAAAAACCGAACTGATTTTAGTTTCGGTTTTTCTTATTTTAAAAGAGTTTTTGAGGAGGGGTATCGATGAAATTGCAAGTAGGCGAAAAAATCACCTTTGAGCGAACTTTTACAAAAGAAGATGTTGTTTTATTTACAGAAGTATCTAGGGATGAGGGAATTCATCATATTACACCAGATGAACAAGGACGATTTGTTGTACAAGGTCTTTTAACATCAACGCTTCCTACGAAAGTTGGCGGTGATCATAATGTATTAGCTCGCAAGATGGATTTTGAATTTTTACGTCCCGTTTTTAGCGGTGATACGATTCGTTGTGACGTAACAATTGAACAATTTGAACCCGATGAAAAAAATCGGACAAAGATTATTGCGATGTTTACATGTATGAACCAACTTGAAAAAGAAGTATTGAAGGGGAGTTTTTCGGGGATTATTCTTTGATTATTAGGTAGAGAGGTAAAATAAAAATACACCTAATTAATAGGTGTATTTTTTTAGACTTGAAAACCACATATGTATTGGAGATTTCTCTCGGTTACAGTGTAGCACAATGGAATACATAATATTTGCTAAATTGAATGGTTTCCGTATAGATATGGAAATTGAAAACTAAATAGATTTCAATTTTGGTAACTTAAATACCTGTACCATGTTCAGAATTAGCAGGGGCGCCGCCGCCGTCGCCTATACTATAAGCAGGAGCGCCTCCAGTATGTCCCTCAGAAAAAGAAGGAGCTGGTGGAGATGGGAAGTGAGTATGTCCAGCTTGGTTCGTGAAACCTGCGTTTAAGCCAAATGCAGCAATACCCGTAAATGCAATACCTAAAGCGATTTTACCAATTGTTTTTTTCATTTCTTTAACCCTCTTTCATTTGATTTTTTTGCTACTGTACTATTAAAGAAGTATAAACTTGCTTTCTCATGTTGTTGTTTGTTATAAAACGCAAGAGCTAGCTTTTCAAGATACTCAGAAACAAATATATATAAAGATTCTTTAGTGAAGTATTCAATTCCTTCTAAAACAATCGGTTCAATTTTGTCTAATTCAGTTTGATTCATGAAAGCTTCTAATATAGCAAAGTGATGTTTGTGCTCTTCATTATCTAAGTTAGACACGATTTGATTTCCTATTTTAATGTAATCGTTCGCTTTTTCTGTATGTCCTAATTTTTCATGTTCTTGTGCAAGTAAGAATATAGCTTTGTAGTGAGAAGGGATTTTTTCAACGACCTGTGTCAAGTGACGAATCGCTTCTTCAGATAGATTCTGGCTAGCGTATAAATGTCCTAGGTTACCGCGTACATACAGTTGTAATGATTCTTCATTTAATTTCTGGAGAATATCTAACGCTTTGTTATAGCTTTCTTCAGCTTGTTCAAAATGTCCAACGTCTACATAAGAAGCACCAAGTACACTTAAACAGGAAGAAATATTTCTTTCACATCCGTGTTGCGTTTCAAAAATTTCTAATGCTTTAGAAGCATTTACAATCGCAAAACTCGGTTGTTGTTGGTGACAATGATAAGCTGCGTATCGGTAATAGAAATCAGCCTGTTCAATCTGACTGTGTCCGGATAAAAGTGCCTGTGCTTTTAAGAAATATTCTTCTGCTTCTTGATAATGATTAATTGCTGCAAAATGAATCGCTTTATAATAATGATATAGATAAGATAAGTGTTTATCTTCTGGTTTTTCCTGGTCTTCTATGATTTGAAAACTATCTTTCGTGATTGATAGTCCATCTGTCAGAGCTGTATGTCGGAACTGGAGTAATGCGTAATATAAATGATAGAGTGGAATTGTTTCGGTTTCTTTCAAAAGCATTTCCTCATGTTCTTTTGTAGCTTCTTGAAACTGAACTTGTGCTTCCTTAACGTTTTGCGTTAAGATTGCATGGTACCAAGCTTCTAAATGTTTTGTTGTATATGTATGTCCCTTTAATGAAATGTTCATAATAGCCCCCCTTTATATTCTTTTATATAGTTGCAACTATAATGGTAACACAATTAAAAGTGATTATTTGTAATTTTTTATTGATAAATAATATTCTGAATTTTATAGATGGATAAAACCTGTCAGTCCATGTGTTTTTATGGTGCTGGCTATTTTTTAGGGAGAAACGGGACCACGATCGACTATAGAATCTTAATAAAATGATGTCACATGCACAGTACTAAAATAAAAGTTGAGAAAGTTTGCATGAGATGTGAATAGGATGAGAAGGTAAAACCCTAGCTACATGGCTAGGGTTTTTGTGTTAAATAGTTTCACCGTGAGCTTCTAGTTTCGGAGTTGGAAAATGTTCATGCCCCTCTTGCTTCGGAGCACCGCCGCCCTCACCAATATTATAAGCAGGAGCACCGCCAGTATTGCCGTGTGAATCTAGTTTAGGAGAAGGAGTATCCCCGATGTTATAGGCAGGAGCCCCACCAGTGTCGCCACGGGCATCTAACTTTGGTGCTGTTTCCCCATGTGCTTCTAGTTTCGGAGCAGGCGTATCGCCAATATTAAAGGCAGGAGCCCATGAATCTCCATGTGAATCTAATTTCGGAGCTGGAGGTCTTCCATGATCATAAGCAGGAGCGCCGCCGTAGTCACCATGATTTTCTAATTTCGGAGCAGGAACATCGCCGTGTTCAGCTTTTACAATGCCTCCATCCCCAATGTTTACACCAAAAAGACCAAAACCAAGTACTGATAATCCTACAACAGCTGTACCAATTTTTCTTTTCAATCTATATCTCTCCTTTTGTATTGTTTTTTCCATTTTGTCTAAACGTGGTAGATAAAATGAAATGAATCGTAAAAAATTACCAATTACATTACGATATACGAATGATTCTGTGTAAGATTTTGTAAAACCTCCTTGAAATTTGAATTTTATAAAAATAAATTTCGACAAAAGCCATTTTTTCAATTGGTTGAATAGATTTTGATTGAGTTTTTATAAAGGTATTCGCTAACTTTAAGACCGAAAACTGCTTTTAATTTCTTTATACCGTGCTCATAAGGTTATCTTAGCTTTGAATCAACTTTTGTAATTCGAGAATCTAGTTATATTACTGAATATTTGAAAAATACAGTATGTAACATTGCATGAGAAAAGTGATTGCTATTCTTTATAACGTGTAACTATAATGGTTACATGTTGGTCGTATCCAATCGAAAAAATAAAATCATCATGAATGGAGATGTTTCATAATGGGTATGAAAAAATTAATTTTAGCAGGTGCTTTAGGGATCGCAGCATTATCAGGAACGAATTTACCAGGATTAGAACTGTCAAAAGCGAGTGCGGCTTCTATTGAGTCGAATTTCTCGACGTTAGAAGGACGAGTAATAGAAGTAGATAAAGGTGTAATTGTCGTAAAATCTAAGCAATATGAAGAACCTGTTAGTGTGTATATGGATTCCCTTTCAAATGTGAAAGTAGGGGATGAGGTTAAAGCTACTGGATCTATGATGCGTAATTTTACGGAATATATGATTGCAAATACAGTTGAAAATACGTCAAATAAATTAGGCATGCACATGAAAGAAGACGGAGACGTTTCTACTAAATATGTCGTAGTTGAGTATCCATCGATAAATGGGAAGAAAGTTATTATTGATGTTTTCTTAACAAAGGGACAAGTATTTAATACGGGTGAGAAAGTAAAAATTGATATGAAGTATGTGGGCTGGGGCGGAAGTTCTATTAACTGGAACACAACGGACAACATTGAAAAAGTTCATGAGGTAAAGAGCAACGTTGAAAATAATGATGATGTTTGGATTTGGTCTTAATTAGACTTCTGTAAATAACAAATGTATCACGGAGTACCGAGCAAATGATCATGTGTATGACGATTTGCTCGGTACTTTTTTCTTTTGTATTTTTTGAGAATAAGGGATTTTCGATTAGAATATGATGTTTAAATCGGAGCGAGTTTAAAAAATACAATAATGAAAGAGGTGTTTATATATGGAGCGAGATGAGATTTATTTACGAGCTAAAAAAAGGGTGGAAAATTTAAAAGCGTTTTACATTCATTTAACGGTTTATATACTAGTTAACTTAATGCTTTTTTTTATAAATGTAAGCTCTGATTCAAGCAAATTATGGTTTTTATATCCACTTGGAGGTTGGGGGATCGGTATCGTTATACACGGTTTGACAACTTTTCCATTTGGGATATTCGGAAAAGAGTGGGAAGAACGAAAGATTAAAAAATATATGGAGAAAGATAAGTAAATTTATTTCTGGAATGTATGAATATAAAATCTCATATAAATCTCTGTGATCACATGTTTGATGCGAAGTCTATTCTATAGCTTCGCCTATTTGTTTTGTATTCGAAGTTGGTGTGAGTGAGTGTTCATATTCATTTTTAAGCGTCAATTGCGTGTGAAATCAAAATTTTATTTGTAGTACATAATAAATACAGTTGTTTTACTTTTTTAATTACATGTGGATATAGGAAAAGTTTGTTTATCATCCTATATTAAAATAAAAACAAACCACTGTTCGATTTGAATATTCCACGATATAATGGTGAGAGTTTATGACAGAATAAATATTTACATAAGAAGTGAGGTACTGTATGAAGAAAAGAACGACAGACATTATTTTTATTATTATTGGTGCATTCCTTTTTGCATTAGGTGTGAATTTGTTTGTTATCCCGAACGAGTTTGGTGAAGGCGGGGTAACGGGTATCACGATTATTACCTACTATTTATTTGAATGGTCACCAGGCTTAGTCAACTTAATTCTAAACGCGTTTTTGTTAATAGCTGGCTATAAATTTTTGAATAAGATAACAACAATTTATACGATCATTGCCGTAGTTACTAACTCGCTATTTCTTCATTTGACAGAGGGCTGGTATATTACTTCGGATGAAATGCTCGTAAATGCCATTTTCGGAGGAATATTTATCGGATGCGGGATTGGTCTAATTATTCGTGTTGGCGGAACAACAGCAGGTACTACCATCTTAGCAAGGATGACACATAAGTATTTAGGCTGGAGCATTAGTTATGGTCTATTGTTCTTCGATCTAATTGTTGCGTTTTCATCTTATTTCATCATTGGTGCAGAAAAACTGATGCTGACAATTATTATGCTATATGTAGGAACGAAAGTGATGGAATTTGTAATTGAAGGTTTAAATCCGAAAAAGGCTATTACGATTATTTCTGATAACCCGAATGAAATTGCCGGGAAGGTGACTACCTTAATGGGCAGAGGGGTTACCGTGTACTCAGGTCATGGCTATTACACGAAAACTCCGAAGGAAATTCTTTATATTGTTATTAATAAGCAAGAAGTAGTGAAGCTAAAACGGATTGTTCAAACTACGGATCCGGCTGCGTTCATCGCTATACACGATGTTCGTGACGTATTTGGAGAAGGATTTGTTGATATTTCGAAGGCTTAGAAATTGTTTTTTATTAAAAAAATCTGAATACTAAAATGCAAGAATCTATTTTGAATCATCTTTTTTCAAAATAGATTCTTTTTATGTACAGTAAAATGTTGGCGTAAAGATTACTATTTATCAACTCTTATTCAAAAAAACAAATAGCAGTTTGTTTTTCTTTTTCTTGCAAAAAATCCAATTGTTTCTTAATGTAAGAATGTAGAAGGATGAACAAGAGAGGGTTTAATGAAGATGATACATATTTTATTAGCTGATGATGACAAGCATATTAGAGAGTTGTTACATTACCATTTACAAAAAGAGGGGTTTAAAGTTTTTGAGGCTGAAGATGGGAAGGTAGCTCAAGGCATATTAGAGAAAGAAAATATTCATCTTGCGATAGTGGATATTATGATGCCGTTTATTGATGGCTATACGTTATGTGAAGAAATCAGGAAGTATCATGATATACCTGTTATATTATTAACTGCAAAAGATCAGTTAGTTGATAAAGAAAAAGGATTCATTTCTGGCACGGACGATTATATTGTGAAACCATTTGAACCAGCTGAAGTAATTTTCCGCATGAAAGCATTATTGCGTCGTTATCAAATGCTGAGTGCTGATATTATTACGCTGCACGGGACGACAATTGACCGAAAAGGGTTTGAAGTGAAGTGTAACGGTCAGACGATTTTATTACCACTGAAGGAATTTGAATTATTATCGCAACTTGCTAGTTATCCTGGAAGAACATTTTCAAGAGAAGAATTAATTGAGTTAGTATGGGGAATGGATTTTGAAGGGGATGAACGAACGGTTGATGTTCATGTGAAGCGACTTAGAGATCGTTTCTCAAAACGAACAGATGATTTTCAAATTACAACAGTACGTGGACTCGGTTATAAGTTGGAGTTGAAATAAGATGAAATCATTGTATTCTAGATTTGTTTTTATGACGGTCGGGATTATGCTACTTAGTAGTATAATTGGCTTTTTATTAACGAATGTATATTATCAAGTGAAGTTAAAACCGTACAATAGTGAAAAGATTTTAATGTATGCTGAGGAAGTAAAATCATTATATGAAAAGCAAAGTGAAGAGAATAAAGAGGCATACTTACAGTCTATTGCGAAATTAGGATATGAAATTTATATTGTAGATGACGAAAATCATGGAAAGCGTATTGGGAATGCGTTTCGTAAGATAACAATTAGTGATGATACAGTTCATAAAGTATTGCAAGGTGAAACGTTTAATGGCGTTTCCACATATCCAACCCGCTTGTTCATTACAGGGTTTTTCGATAATGAATTAATTAATAGTGTCGGTGTCCCATTAAAACACGGTGATAAACAGTACGCTTTATTCATTCGCCCTGACATTCAGCAACAATTTGGTGAGATGAGAATTTTTCTAGCGGTATTACTTAGTTTCATCGTTGTATTAAGTATCATTTTTATAGCGATTGCAGCAGGTTATATCGTTCGTCCAATTCGAACATTTACGAAAGCGACTCAAAAGATTGCAAGTGGTGAATATGATATCGAATTAGATGAAAACCGAAAAGATGAAATTGGTACACTGGCAACTAATTTTCAAAAGATGACGAAAAGTATTAAAGAATTAGATCAAATGAGACAAGAGTTCGTTTCGAACGTTTCTCATGAATTTCAATCTCCACTTTCTTCGATACAAGGTTTTTCGAAAACATTACAATCGGAGAATATGAGTGAAGAGGAAAGAAAACGTTACTTGAAAATTATTGAGGGTGAAAGTAAGCGGATGTCTAGTTTATGTAAACAGTTACTTACGCTCGCTTCATTAGATAAAGAAGAAAAAGTTCTACAAATTAAAGAGTTTCACTTACAAAAACAAATTAAAGACGTCATTTTTATGCTCGAATGGAAATGGCGTGAAAAAGATATAGCCGTCGAATTTGATGTACCGGACATCACTATAAAAGGTGATGAAAACTTACTGCATCAAGTATGGAGCAATATTTTTACGAATAGCATTAAGTTTTCAAACGATGGCGATACGATTGAATTTGTTGTAGAAGAATTAGAATCTAGCGTTATGATCTCTATATCAGACAACGGAATCGGCATGGAAAAAGAAGAAATGGACCGTATATTTGATCGTTTTTACAAAGTAGATACAGCAAGGGCAAGAAACGTAGAAGGTAGTGGATTAGGATTATCCATCGTACAGAAAATCGTCGAACTTCATAACGGAAACGTTTCGGTATATAGCACGAAAGGGGAAGGGACGACTGTTCAGGTTGAGCTTCCGAAATAAATGAAAAGGAAGAGGCTGTTTTGGAACGGCCTCTTTTTTTTGTTATAAAGCTGCCCCCTTAGTATGTTCTTCCTTAAACCGAAGCTCAAAAGTATCCGCTGTAATTTCATCAGCTTTCGGCAAAGCCCGTAATTTCGGATGAAGTAGCCATACGAGAGAAATAAATAAAACCCCGATGCTAGCGAGCGCGAAAATGAGTTGGCTACTAAATACATTCGCAGTGTATCCGCCAATTAAAGAACCAAGCGGCATAGCGATTGTACCTATGCTTCGTGTGACTGAGTTGATGCGCCCAAGATACTGGTTTGGAATTACAATTTGACCAATTGTCGCAAATAATATGTTGGTCGCACCAATTGGTATCCAAGCTAAGCCGAATAAAAAAATGGATAACCATTGAAACGGTACAAGCGTAGAGAGAAACCAAAAGAAAGCGCTAGTCGCAAAGCTAATAATGGAGACACGGCCAACGTTATGTTTACCAACCCATGAACTGAATAGTGCTCCGATTAAACTGCCGGCTGATATAGCGGCTAAAAAGAAGCCATATAATTTCACGCCTCCTAAAGAATCAGCGAAAGAAGGAAGTATCGCCATCGTCATACCAATTGAAAAATTAGCGACAACTGAACCGATTAAGAAGACGCCCATTAATGAACGAAAGACGATTGAAAAGCCTTCTTTTAAATCAGAGAAATATTGTTTAGTGGAAAGCGATGTATTGGCTTCTGCTTGTTTCGGCATTTTTAATGAAAAGAATAAAAGGGCAGTAATTGCGAATGTAAAGGAGTCAATCACATATAAAGTAATGGCACCAAGTAGTGCTACTAATATTCCAGAAAGAGTCGTACAAATTAAATCGATGCCTTGATAAGCAAATGAGAAGAGTGAATTTCCTTTTAATAATTGTGTTTTATGCAGTAGAAGTGGTAAAGCTTTTGATTGTGCGGGATAGGCGAATTGTTCGATAAAGGCTACGATGGGCATAACGATGAGTAGTAGTTGAACTGTTAATAGGTCGAAGTAGTGTGTAATAGGAATGATTAATATAAGAATGCATTGCAGAACTTGTGTGATGACGAGGGTGTTTTTTATTGACCATCTATCAACGAATGGACCAGTAAGAAATTGTAATGCAGAAGGTAATAATGTAAGGAAACCAGCCAATCCAGAATAAAAAGGATTACCACTAAGTTCATATACGAGCCACATCGCTGCTACATAATACAAACTATCTCCTATGTTTGTAAAAATTCTCCCTAAAAATAATAAGAGGAAATTCCGGTTTTTTAATACGTCCATTTAATCTACTCCTTTATAATAAATTTATTCGGTAAAATAAATTTGACCGTCTCGGTAAAAAAAATCGTATTACGATTTTTCTTCTTCTTTAACAAATTGCTGCATTGTTCTCTCAGCGATTTGAAGTGCAGTAGTAGAAATATAATAAGGTTTACTATTTGGATTTTTATCTGCACCTTTTGTGATTTCGTTTAATTCAGCCATTAATTCATGAAACTTTTTCACCCACAATTGAAATTGTTCTGGCGTAGCATCAAATTCCCAGCAGGATGAAACGTAATTCCACTCAGTTGGGTCTTCACTTGCATTTCGTAATGTAAAAGCTTCTTCTGGTGCAGCGAGAATTTGTCTTTTTGTTCTTTCTATCATTTGTAAAAAGATTTGGCGACCTGATTCGCTTAATATTTCTAAATGAGGTAATAGATCTGCGGCAGGAGTGAAGCCTTTAGCAACAGATTGATAAAACTTTTGAACGATGCCATTCTTTTCTTCGGTGTAAACGATCTCTATAAGCCCATTCTTCTCTAATTCTTTTAAATGATAATGAATTTTCGCCCTTGAAATGCCGAATTTCTCAGAAAGTAATTGTCCAGTATAAGGACGTTCGCATAGACGTATCATCATTTCGGCACGTAGTGGATCGCTTAATGCTTTTAGTTGGCTATAAGTAGTTAGTGTTAACACGGGCTTCAACATAATCAACTCCTTGAATTAAATTACTCGGTCAATATTATTTGACTGAATTGTATCAAGGATTTTGATTATTTTCAATACTTTCCGAAAATTTAATCTTTCTTCTGTAATCTTCTGTTCATACTCCGTTCATATTTCTTTTTTATGATAAGTGCATAGAAAGTAATAGGAAGGAGCGAGCGAAATGTTTTTAGCTCTGCGTGAATTAAAACAATCAAAATTAAGATATGGATTAATCGGACTTATTATGGTGTTATTATCATTTTTAGTCCTTGTCATTTCAGGATTAGCAAATGGATTATCATATGATAATGCTTCATCGATTCAAAATATGGAGGCAAATAAATTTGTATTAGCGGATGATGCGGAAAATAAATTACTTCGTTCACAAATTAAGCAAGATGATGTAGATAACGTAGTAAATCAAGTAGGCGAGAAAGAGGCCGTTCCGTTTCGTGTAAAAATTTCAACTTATGAAAAGAAAGATAGTTCAAAAAAAGTGGATGTTGCTATTTTCTCAAGTGAACGTGATTCATTTTTAGAGCCGAAAATTGTAAAAGGTGAGAAATTAGGTACAGCAAACAACGAAATGGTTGCTGATGAATCAATTAAAGAAAAAGGAATCGATATTGGAGATACAATTATTGATCCTGTTTCAAAGAAAGAATTTAAAATCGTTGGATTTACGAAAGATCAAATGTTTAGCCATACACCAGTCGTTTATGTAAATGAAGACGTATGGGGCGCTATCTCTCAACCAAATCAAAAAGATTATAGTGCAATTGCGCTTAATACAGATAAAGACATTAAAAATGCACATGTTATCGACAAAAAAGAAGTATTACAAAGTATTCCAGGATTTAAAGAAGAACAAGGAACATTAACGATGATTATTGCGTTCTTACTTGTTATCGCAGCGTTACTAATTGGTGTATTCTTCTACGTAATTACATTACAAAAAACACAGCAATTAGGTGTATTAAAAGCAATCGGTACGAAAAATTCTTATTTAGCAAATAGCTTAGTCGTACAGGCGTTATTCTTATCAGTCGTTGCGATGATAATCAGTATTGTTCTTGTACAAGGGTTAGAACAAATTTTACCAGCAGGTATGCCGTTCTTATTAACAACACCGATGATTGCACAATATGCAGCAATCTTTATCGTAATTAGTATTTTAGGAACACTTATTTCGTTATATCAAGTATTAAAAGTTGATGCGTTAGAAGCAATTGGAGGCGGGATGTAATGACTTCATTATTAAAATTAGACAAAGTAAGTAAAGTGTACGGAGAAGGGAATACTGAAGTAACAGCCCTTCATCCGATGTCGCTTGATGTGAAAGCTGGAGAGTTTATCGGAATCGTCGGTCCTTCTGGATCAGGGAAAAGTACGTTATTATCAATCGCGGGTGCTTTACTATCACCGTCAAAAGGGGATATTTACATTCGTGAGAAAAATATTACGAAGTTATCAGAAAAGGAAATGACAGACATTCGTTTGAAAAAAATTGGCTTCATTTTCCAGTTTGCAAATCTTGTTCCATATTTAAATGTAAAAGAACAATTGCTTTACATTGCAAAGCTAAAAAAAGACAACAAACAAGAATCTGAAAAACGTGCGGATCACTTATTAGCGGCATTTGGATTAGGCGAAAGAAAAACTCATTATCCAAATCAATTATCTGGTGGGGAAAAACAAAGGGTAGCAATCGCTCGTGCTTTCATGAACAATCCAGATTTAATATTAGCTGATGAACCAACTGCAAGCTTAGACTCAAAACGCGCACGTGAAGTTGTGGAAATGATGAAACGTGAAGTGAAAGAAAGTCAAAAAGCAGCAATTATGATTACACATGATGAAAGAATGCTTGATGTATGTGATCGTATATTGACGCTTAGAGATGGGCAGTTAATACAAAATTAAACAATGAAAAAGGACAACAGTACATATAAACGCTGTTGTCCTTTTTATTAATAATTTAAGATAGTTATAATAGCATTATTTTGAGAATAACGTTTTAATTTTATTGCGAGAAAGTAATAAAACGCCGCCTAAGACAGATAACATTCCGAGTGGAACGTTACTTGATTGCTCACTACCAGCGTTAGGAAGTTCTCTAGCAGTGTTTTTCGCTGGAACATTCGTATTGTTATTATTCGCTGTCGTTGGTTTAGGTTGTGATACTTCATTAATCTTGTTATCTACATTTTGCTTTGTTGTATGTATCTCAGCTAATTTGTCATCAATTTTTTTCTCAGTATGTTTAAAATCGTTTATTTTAATATCTAAGTCTTGTTTTTTCTGTGTTAAATCGTCTGAAACAGTTTGTTTCGCTTGTTTCATTTCGTTTATTTTATTTAGTAAATCTTGTCTAGCTTCTTGTAATTCAGCTAGTTTGTTTTTTATATCTTGTTTAGCTAGTTCTAAGTTAGATGAAAGACTATCTAAATTTTGTTTAATTTTCTTAAGTTCCTCTAACGTGTTACCGGTATTCGGCTTATTTTCTTTAATTTCAGCAAGTTTGTCCTCAGCAGTTTGTTTTGCTTTCTTTAACTCAGCTAATGTTTCATCTACATGTTTTTTAACTTTCTTAAGTTCATTAACCTTTGCATCGATGTTTTCTTTATGCTGCTTAATTTCATTCACTTTTTCATCGACAGTTTGTTTATGCTCTTTAATCTCGTTAACCTTTTCATCAACAGTTTGCTTATGCTCTTTAATTTCAGCAACTTTTTCATCTACTTGTTTTTTATGCTCTTTAATTTCAGTGATTTTATCCTCGGCGATTTGTTTGTCTTGCTGAAGTTTTGCATCTAACTCTTGTTTCTGTTGTTTAATCTCGCCGATTTTTTCATCTGCTACTTGTTTATGTTGATGCAGTTCATTCGCTTTTTCATCGACAGTTTGCTTAACTTGGTTAAGTTCATTTAACGTTTGATCCACATTTTCTTTGTGCTGCTGCAATTTCGCATCTAACTCTTGTCTATGTTGCTTAATCTCAGCTAAGCGATCTCCAGTACTTTGCTGGGGAGTAGCATCATTTACTTCTGCATGAGTAGGGGTAGATCCCGCAATAATTGCTAAAGCCAGTGTAGACGCAGCGATTGTTTGTTTTGTTTTCATATTTTTGTACCTCTTTCCTATGAATGCACTCTATTGTGTAAAATTGAGCATATAAAAGCAGATTATTATATCATTATATACCATGTGTGATGCCCAGAGGAAGCATTTGCATAATAATCTGTGATTATTAAACTTTTTTTCTTAGCTATGGGGTAGGGGACTAAAAGGGATTAACCTATGAGGGACAGACCTTCAAAGATATGAACGATTTCCTTTATAGTAGATTTCACTTCCTCACTATCGTTAATAACAAACAAATAATCAGCTTCATTTTCTACAGGATCTACTACATTTTCATGTTGAGATTCAGCTTGTTGCCGAACGAATACTTCCTCGAAACTGGAATAGTTACCTCTAAATATATTTGTATTTCGCTTACTACGAGCCATTCTTTCATAAAGTACATCATCTGGAATGTCAAAATGAACTAATATACGTACATATTCATTTTGTGGAAACACTTCATTTAGTAAATATAATCTTCCGTTTTTGTTGCGATTGGAATTACAGATAATAAAGTATAAATTTGTATATTCATTTGCATAATCAACAATGAATTTTGAAAGACCATGCTTTAGTGTATTCGTTCCTTCTGTCGGCTGTAATTTTTCATAATATGTGTTAATAAATTCAGCTTGGTTGTCTTGATCCATAATGAAAGAGTTAGGTACCTCTTTTTCTAGCTCTTTTGCAAATGTAGTTTTTCCTACTGTAATAATGACTAATCGTTTCATATGGCCTCCATTTATATTGTTATAATCTGGAGTATTCGGTGTGGATTGAAATCTTCCTGCCAGATAATACACAAATTGTCGGAGTGGTAGTAGGTTGAAAACTTGACAAAAAAACTTATTTATGCTATAATTTACCAATATAAAAATAACGTGTATAATAGGGTTCTCCTGGCCAGGGGAACCCTATTTTTGTTGTGAAAATGAAGGAGTGTATGTGCATGAAACAAGGTGAAGCAAGTGTAACGTCGTTAGTATCAGCTTTCGGGAGGGCGTATCATAGTGAGTTTGATAGTCCTAAAATCTTTGATGATTATGTAGCTAAAGATTTAATTTCACAAAAAGAGCGTAAAAATATTGAAATGAACATGGTTCAAGGGATACATTTTTTCAATAAAGATATTGCAGAGCAGTTTCAAGATAATCCAAATGAAATATTAAAATGGATTACGCAAGTTCAGTTGTCACCAACACCTTTAGCACGTGCAGCCTATTGTGAAAGAGTATTGCTAAATGAGATGGTATTAGGAGCAAAGCAATACGTCATACTCGGTGCAGGCTTAGACACGTTCAGTTTTAGACACCGAGAATTAGAGAATAATATAGAAATATTTGAAGTAGATCATCCTTCTACACAGCAGTTTAAGAAGGAAAGAATAAAAGAAGCAGAACTTGAAGTTCCAAATAATCTTCATTTTGTTTCAATGGATTTCACTAAGGATTTCTCTAAACAAGAATTAATAAATGAAGGATTTGAAAATAAAAAGACTTTCTTCAGCTTGTTAGGGGTTACGTATTATTTAATGAAAGAGGAACTTTCCAGTTTAATAGAATATTTATTCAAAATGGTTCCAGTAGGAAGTTCTATCGTTTTCGATTATCCGGATGAAAACTTATTTACAGAAAAAGGGCTGTCCAATCGAGTTGAAAAAATGGTGAAAATGGCTTCGGTAGGTGGAGAACCGATGACAGCGTGTTATTCTTATACCGAAATGGAAGTACTGTTAGAGAAGGCGGGCTTACTCATTTATGAGCACTTATCACCAGAGGATATAAATAAATTATATTTTGAAGGACGAAACGATTATTTAGAAGCTTTTGAGACGGTACATTATGTTCATGCGGTGAAGAAGTAGCTAATTAGTAGGCATGGGGAGAAATCTCTGTGCCTCTTTTTTAGGTTCATCACCAAAAGTCGGGGTGACAAAATCAACACCCAGTTTCCAAGCGAAGTCGTAAGAAGAAATGACTGTCATTTCTATAGCCAAAACCACGTCTTTTGATTAGTTTAATTTTATTATTTGTGCCTTCCATTGTAAATGTAAAGTCACAACACGTACAACGGTGGCGGAGGAACAGCAAGTTCAATCTAAAGTGTGCCAATATGCCATGCAAAGCCATGACGAAAAATCAACGTACGAAAGATAGGCTTTCAGCAAATACATCCTTCCATTTCGGCTTCTGTTGAAAAAACAGCTCTATATTCAGTTGCAGAGCTAAAGTTCGAGTGATAAAAATGGAGAATATAAAATATAGCGAAACGAAAAATCTACGTCTTTATATATCTTTTTTAATTAGTCGCACCAAAGTACATAATAACCTCTTGAATAAAGTCAACTTAATTGGCTTTATTCAAAAGGTTATTGTACTATGCATAATATAGTCAACCAAGTTGAGACGTGGTTGCAGTATAAAGGGGGTTTTTAAATGAAAGTAGAAGTGTGGTCAGACATTGCTTGTCCATTCTGTTATATTGGGAAACGTCGTATCGAAGCAGGACTTGAGCAATTTGCTCATAAAGATCAAGTGCAAATTGTTTATAAAAGCTTTCAACTGAATGAAAATGCGAAGAAAGATACGGAATATGATGCGTACGATGCGCTTTCCACTAGGTCTGGAATGAGCCGTGAAGCAGCAAAGGAGATACACGAGAAGCTTGCCAAACAGGCTGAAGAAGATGGTTTGGACCTTAGATTTGATACGCTTCAGCTGACAAATACGTTAGACGCTCACCGTCTGCTTCACTTTGCGGCGCAGCATGGCAAAAATAATGAGGTAGCTGAGCTGTTGTTCAAAGTCTATTTTACCGAATGTAAGCATGTCGGCCGTCATGAAACGTTGATTGCGATTGCCGCTGAAGTAGGACTTGATCCGAAAGCTACAGAGGAGATGCTGAAAAGCGAGCAGTTCACCGATGAAGTGCGAGCGGATCATCTCGAGGGCATTCGTTTGGGTGTAAGTGGCGTACCGTTTTATGTCATCGATCGCAAATATGCTATTTCCGGTGCGCAGCCGGCGAATGTGTTTCTCGAAGCGCTTGAGAAAACATGGGCTGAATCACAGTCACTGGCCGTGCTGAATCCTACTTCAGCCGAAGCTGGTCCAGTTTGCGAGAATGGCGTTTGCAAGAACTAGTAGTTTCGATTTTGAGCGATTGGAAACACGTATCATTTGACAAAAAACTTATTTATGACATAATTTACCAATTTAAAAATAAGATGTATAATAGGGTTCTCCTGGCCAGGGGAACCCTATTTTTGTTGTGGAGATGAAGGAGTGTGTATGTGCGTGAAAAAAGGTGAAGCAAGTATAACGTCGTTAGTATCAGCTTTTGGAAGGGCGTATCATAGTGGATTTGATACGCCTAAAATCTTTGATGATTATGTAGCTAAAGCTTTAATTTCAAAAAAAGAACGTCATGATATCGAAACGAATATGGTTCAAGGGATACATTTTTTAAGTCAGATATTGTACAGCAGTTTCAAGATGATCCGAAAGAAATATTAAAATGGATCACACAAGTACAGTTATCACCAACACCTTTGGCACGCGCGGCATATTGTGAAAGAGTATTACTACATGAAATTGCATTAGGCGCAAAACAATACGTCATACGATGTTTTGAATAAAGTTTCGATTTTTCTGAAAGATAAGAACCGAAATATCTTAATAATGAAGAGGTTTTGTTTTTTTGTACACACGGATCAGTTTACTTTAATAGTTAGATTAAAATAAACTGTGATATGATTAGTATTGGATTTATTAATAAGGGGGTTTTTAAATGACGCCAGAACAAATTGTTAGAAAATTTTTTGATGAAGTACGTTCAGGGAAGAATCCTGACTATTCAAATCAATTGATGGCAGAAAAAGTATTGGCACATCAAATTGTATCTGAAGAAGAACAAACAGTTTGCAGAACACCTGAAGATTATGCTGAACATGTAAGAGAGATGATTGAAGTATATGGCAATTTTTCTTTAGAAATTCAAGAATTTTTAGTACAAGGAAGTAAAGTATATGTACGTTGGAAACAAGTAGGTATGCATGTAGGAGAAATCGATGGATATCAACCTACAGGACTTCCAATCATTCAAATAGCAAGTGCAGTGTATAGAGTAGAAGATGGAAAAATTGCAGAGTATTGGATTCAAATTGATAGGTCAGGAATTCAAAACCAATTAGAGCGCAATAAAAATATTCAGTAGTTAATTTTTAAGAGTAGTAGAAAAATAAAAGCAAGAAACAACATCTTGTTAAGCGAAATGCTTCTGTTGCATAAGGTGTACAAAGCGATTAAACTTTTTTCGAAAGAATTATTGGAATTATCACAAAAATATTGTATTTTGATTGACCTTTTTTTAAAATAGGCTCTTTTCTTTTCTTTTGTTTATTAAAGTTAATGGTATTATTTCAATTAAACTTTATTTTAAAGCTACAATTAGGCATGGGGAGAAATCTCTGTGTCTCTTTTTTATGAAAAAAGGAAATGAGATGTAATGATGGAAAGTATAATGATATGTATATTGCTATATGGTTTAAATCTATATTTCATCTAAATGTATTAGTTATTTGTATCACCACTTAAAGCTCCAATAATTCAATTATATATTAATCACTGTTTTGTGGAAACTAAAGGAAAGGGGAAATAAAAGATGTTGAAATTACAAGGGAAATACAATGAGGCGAAGGTATTTACTACTAACGTTGAAGAAACTGCAGCAGGGCAGATTGTTGACCTCTGCAATCAAGAATTCGTAAAGGATAGCAAGATTCGCATTATGCCAGATACACATGCGGGCGCAGGTTGTACGATTGGGACAACAATGACGATTCAAGATAAAATCGTTCCTAATTTAGTCGGGGTGGATATTGGTTGTGTGGATAAAGGTACAGAGTTTTTATCCAAGCAAGGATGGGTTAAAATTTCTGAATATAATGGTGAAGAGGTTGCGACATATGACATTAAAAACGATCGTACCTATTTCGAAAAGCCTATTATGTTTATTAAGAAAGAAGAAACTGAATTTTATCATTTGAAGACCAAATATGGTATTGATCAAATGCTTTCTAAGGAGCATACAGTTTTAGTGGAGAAGGGTTCACACCATAGGCCGAAATCTAGAGGTGAACGCTATACTTTGACAGCAGAGGAACTATTTAACAAGCATTCAGAACTAAAACTTGGTTTTCGTGATAATTTTATTACTGAAATACCAGGCTTAGAGATTTCGACACAACTCCCATTAACGGATGCACAAGTTAGAGTACAGGTGATGGTTATGGCAGACGGTCGATTAGAAAATAAGACCACATGTGTCATTAAATTAAAGAAAGAGCGTAAAATTTCAAGAATTAAAAAGCTCTTAGAGGCCGCTAACATTATGTACTCTCAGAAAACATACGACGATGTTATTCATTTTCGCTTCCAGCCGCCAATAATGGAGAAGAGAATGGATAAATTATATGAAGCATCCTTATCTCAATTGGCTGTTATTTGTGATGAAGTAAAACATTGGGATTATGCAGTGGATCAAGGAGCATATTGTAGCATTTATAAAGAAGATGCAGACTTTATACAATATGCTTTTGCAACACAAGGAATTCGTACATCTATTAATCATGACAAGAGAGAAGGCAAGGAGTCGTATCGTTGTTTAGTGGCAAAATCAAAGCCTAGAGTACAAATAGCAGGAACACCAAAGACAGAAATTCAAACTGTTTCTTCTGAAGATGGTTTTAAATACTGTTTTACTACTCATACTGGATATTGGATTATGAGACGAAATGGATGTATTGCTATTACAGGTAATTGTGGCATGGAAGTTGTTATGATTAATAAGAAGAAAGAGGAAATCAACTTCGATCACTTAGACGAAACAATTCGTAAATTTGTTCCAAGTGGTTTTCGTATTCGAGATAAGGAACATAGATTTTCAAAAATGATTGATTTTGATAGTGTAAGAGCCCCGTTCACATTACAACGTGCTCAAAAGAGTATTGGTACGCTTGGTGGTGGAAATCATTTTGTCGAACTGAATGAAGACGATAAAGGGAATGTATTCATTGTCATTCATAGTGGTTCTCGTAATTTAGGTAAACAAATAGCAGAGTATTATCAAAACCTTGCTTACGAGCAACTTATTAATGTTAAATCTATTAAAGAAGAAATCATTGAGCGTCTCACAAGAGAAGGTAGACAACAAGAAATACATGAAGCTATACGAGGGATTAAGAAGCCGGCAATTCGTAAAGAGTTAGCCTATTTAGAAGGTCAAGGATTTAAAGACTATATGAATGATATGAAAATTGCTCAACAGTATGCGGAGTTAAATCGTAAAGCAATGATGGATGAAATCGTCACTAGAATGGATTGGAAAGTAGCAGATCAATTCACTACAATTCATAACTACATCGATTTGGAAAATATGATTCTACGAAAAGGTGCTATTTCAGCTCAGAAAAATGAACGAGTAATCATTCCAATCAATATGAGAGACGGTTCAATCATTGCATTTGGTAAAGGAAATCCAGATTGGAACTTTTCTGGACCACATGGAGCGGGGCGTATTATGAGCCGTAAAAAGGCTAAAGAAGTACTTAACTTAGAGGATTTTCAAAATACAATGACAGCGGTTTGGACTACATCTGTTACAGAAAGCACTTTAGATGAAGCTCCAATGGTATATAAGCCGATGGATGAAATTGTGGAGAATACAAAGGACACAATCGATATCAAACATGTTATTAAGCCGATTTACAATTTTAAAGCGAATTAAAAGGGGAGCAACGTTTATTGTAATGGTATATAGGAATAAATTGCTGTTGGAAGTAGGGGGATTATGAAAAATAATTTAAGCGTTTGTATAGCGATTGTTGCAGCTATAAGTATTGTTATCCTTTCAATTATTTTTCTGTATTTTAACCCTTATAGCAATCAAATGCTTGATAAGGAAGTATATATCACTGTATTTTTTATTTTGTTGCTTCCTTCTTTTTTAGCTGTTATTGCAGTACTTGTTAGGAAAACTGTTTTGATGATCTTTTGTGGAGTTTGGTTATTACCTGGGACTCTGTACCTTAGTGTAGCTGCAATACCTACGTTATGGAATTTATACATTATATTTTTAATGATTTATTTTATATCTATCGTTTGGATGAAAAAGAGAAGTGCTTGGAGAGAGTAGTTCTCTTTTTGTTTGGCTCTTTTTGTATAGATTGTTGCTATTTTGACCATCCTTCTGAGAGGTAATAAAATTCTCTTTCAGGAGGGATTTTAGTATGTGGAAAGACGTTTATGCCAATTTTTCAGATTTGCCAAAACATGAGCAAATCAAGCTGTTTAATCTATTAACAGAAGATTTTTTTTTCTAACGATGAAGAGAATATGAAGGATGCTTTTACCACCATTAGGGAAATGCGTTTTAAAGAAGGGTTAGGTTGTGTCCATTGCGGTAGTGTCAAGGTAAAGCGGAACGGCAAGTATAGAGATAGACAGCGTTATCTCTGTCGTAACTGTGGAAAGTCTTTCAATGACTTATCTAATACCCCTATTTCAGGGACACGTTATCTTGGAAAATGGTCGAAATATTTTCAAATGATGGTCGAAGGTTATTCCCTCCGTTCGATGGGGTTTCAAATGTTGAACGGGATTATCGAGAGCGATGAGACCTTTTTTAAAGAGTCTTTAAAAGGGCGTAGGGGTTTAGATAGAAAGCCCAAGAAACGCGGAGGAAGAGACAAAAAAAGAGGGATTAGCAATCTTAAAATTGCCGTTGTGGTGGCTCAGGACCGTAATGGACAAGTTATCGCCCAAAAAGCTGGAACTGGTCGTGTGAGAGCTGAAGAAATTGATGCGGTTATCGGATGCTACATTGACCCTTCTTCGTTGCTATGCACAGACACAGCAACGAACTACAAGAAATTTGCTCTAATTAAAGCTCTGAAACACGAACCTATTAATCTAAGCAAAGAAGGATATGTAAAAAAGGGCATCTACCATCTCCAAAACGTCAACAACTATCACAAGCGATTAAAAGGGTGGATGAATAGGTTTCAAGGAGTAGCAACCAAATACTTGGACAATTACCTTTATTGGTTCAACTTTCTTCAACAAAGCAAAAAATTGGCGGAAAAAGAACAGATAAATCAAATACTACTTAGTGCCTGTCAAAATTCTAATCAAATCACTGTGAATTTTCTGCGTGAAGTATAAAAAACAGCCATTCCTTAGTGAAACGGCTGTTTTTGTAATTCAATAAAAGCTCCCAGATTGCGGTAGATATTTTTAAATATTATTTTGTTTTTTTTGACTTGATTATAATAAAAGATGGACTTCGCGATTCGTTTATTAAATCTGGCATTTTCTCTATCCCTGCCAAAGTTGATTGTGGTTCGATTATTTTATCCAGCGAAAGCCCGTGTTCAATCAAAGTATTTATTAATGTGGCAACAGTTCTATGATAAATAACCACACTATCGTCAACAAACCAGTTGTGTACTCTGATTCCTTCTTCTTGATAATTATCTAATGCCCAGTGTGATGTATTACCATCCTCAGTTTTTATCCAATGGTTGCTTCCTTTGCGAGCTGTTGCTATTGGATGTTCGGTTGAAAAGATAAATTCACCACTGCTTTTTAATAGTTCATTAATCTTTTGAATCATTGCCGAGTAATTTTCAATGTAATGTATAGAGAGGGAACTTATAATCAGGTCGAACTTTTGATTGGTTAGTCCCATATCCTCCATAGGAAGACACATAAATTCTATGTTATCATCCTGATTTAACTTTTTAGCACGTTCAATCATATTTTTGGATATGTCTACACCTATTACGTTTTTTGCACCATTTTCTATACAATACTTTGAAAAATGACCATCACCGCAACCCAAGTCTAATACCGATTTTCCTTTCAAACACAGAATTAATGATTTGATTGCTGGCTGTTCTATGAAGTCATTAGCGTTTATTCCACTTTCACGCAATGCTGTGTAGTTTTTGAAGAAATTCGGATTATCGTAAATATTTTGTTTCACCTACATCACTCCTCAGATAAGGTTTTCATAGATTAAGTTGACTTCTGTTTCCAAATTATCATACTAACCATAAAAATTTTGTCATCCTTTTATTATAGTAATGGTTTTGAGGAAGATATCTCGAACTCAATACTTTCACAATCCTGCCCGTTTGCTGAATAATCTGCTGTAAATACTATACCGTATTAAGAAAATTAACCTTTATTTTAATTATAAGCAACAATCTTTACGAAAAGAGCCTTTTATTTTTTATTAAGCTATTGAAACGATAGTGAAGGGACGAGAGCGTAATGAAGCGAGAACTATCGAAATTAGCGGATGTACTAGTCAATCATTCGACTAAAGTGCAGCCTGGTGATCATGTGTTAATTCAAAGTGTTACTGAAATAGATCCCGCAGTAGTTCGTGAAATTATTAAGTCTGTGGAAAAAGCAGGGGGATATGCGCATGTATCAATGCGCGATGTTTCTGTTACAAGGCAATTAATTCTATCAGGATCTGAAGAACAATTTAAGTTATTTGCAGATTGGGAGAGTTATCGATTAAGTAAAATGCAAGTTTATATTAATCTCCGTAGTCCTAGAAATGCATATGAATTAGCAGATGTACCGGCAGAAAAAATGAAGTTATATCAAAAGATATTTGGAAAAGCACATAGTGAAGCAGTGTATAAAACGAGATGGGTGACAACTCGCATTCCGAATGCGGCTTCTGCGCAAGAAGCAAATATGAGCACGGAGGCTTATGAAAAATTTTATTATGATGTATGTACGTTAGATTACAAGAAAATGTCGAAAGCAATGGAGCCATTAAAAGAATTAATGGAAAAGACAAAACGAGTGAGGATTATTGGAGAAGGAACGGATTTGGAGTTTTCTATTGAAGGAATAGGTGTTTTAAAGGGGGATGGTACGGATAATATCCCGGATGGCGAAATATATACAGCACCTGTTAAAGATTCTGTAAATGGAGTAATAACGTTTAACACAGTATCTGTTCAACAAGGTTATGCGTTTCAAAATGTAAAGTTACATGTTAAACAGGGGAAAATAATAGAGGCATATGCAAATGATACAGAGCGAATGAATCGAATTCTTGATACGGATGAGGGAGCGAGATATATTGGAGAATTTGCATTAGCTTTTAATCCTTATATACTACACCCGATGAATAATACGTTATTTGATGAAAAAATAAATGGTAGTTTTCATTTAGCGATTGGAGATCCGTTACAAGGTGCAGACAATGGGAATAAATCAGCAATACATTGGGATTTAGTAAACATTCAAAGGCCAGAGTATGGCGGTGGTGAAATTTGGTTTGATGACGTACTGATAAGAAAAGATGGACGTTTTATTTTGTCAGAGTTGTTCGGATTAAATGAAGAGAATTTGAAAAGGTAAAGTATTTTATTGAGATTATGTAAAATAGATTAAAACACAACGTATCAAACTAAGCGATTTATCGTGTGATTTTACACTCATTTAATATTAATAGGTAAATAGAACAATTGGTGCCAATTGTTGAATGGGTAGTGTAAAAAAGACAAAATCTCTTAAAAAACACTTAAATTTTTACTCCATCTATCTTTACAATCCCTCCTTATAATATGAATTGGACAAGCAACTAAGAGAACGCAGAACATGTCAGTTTATACATTCTATTATTAGGGGGAGAAATTGTATGAAAAAGGCAGTTGCTTCATTAGCTGTTATGGCGGTATTATTACCGACATTTACAATGCATGCGGAAGAGAAAGAGCGAGTAAGAAAAACAGCTACGATGTTTAATGTTATTAGTGACATTCAAGGGGATTTAGGGGATTTTGATCACGTATTAAAAGATATGAATAAAGTAACGCCACTTTCTAGAGCGCTTATTATGAATGGGGATATAACGCCAACTGGACAGCAGTCACAATATGATGATGTGAAGCGTGTGTTAAACAAAAATAAGCACCCGGAGAATGTATGGTCAACGGTTGGGAATCATGAGTTTTATGCTGGGAAATGGAAAGCTGATGGAACGTTAGCTCAAAATACATGGCCAAATGGTGTAACGGAAGAAACACTATTCAACCGCTACTTGCAATTTAGCGGGCAAGAAAAGGTATATCATAAAAAAGAATTAGACGGTTATCCGCTTTTATTTTTAGGAACTGAAAAATATATGAAATACCACGATTCGAAAATGTGGGATGAAGTATATATGAGTGATGAGCAATTAGGATGGTTAAAACAAAATTTAGAAGAGTATAGTCAAAAAGATAAAAATAAACCAATTTTCATTTTCTCTCATCACGTTTTACCGGATACGGTATCTGGATCAAGACAAAATCCGTATTTACAAGATTATTTAAACATTGATAAATTGTACGATATATTAAAGGACTATCCGCAAGTTGTTTTCTTCACAAGTCATACGCATTGGGATTTAAACTTACCAGACTGGGCTGGTAAAAAGAAAATTGCAGGCGGAGATGAAAAAGGATTTACGGTTGTAAATACGGGTGGAATTGAAACAGGCTGGATGTCAGCTGGACCAAATGGCGGAGAGAAGACTGCTCCCGATGGATATTCATTTAAACAAGGATTACAAGTGAAAGCATATGGTAACGATGTAATCGTAACAGCTTACGATTACAAACGTGATAAGGATATAAAGAAATTATCAATTAGTGATGCGAAAATCGCACAAATGGCACCAGATGTGACGGCTGATGATAGAAATAATGTAATCGTTGGTGCAACAGAATATATGGAGTACTCTGTAGAAGGAACGAACGAGTGGAATACGTATAATCCAGGAAACCCGCCAAAATTTGATGGCGACAAAATCGTATACGTACGTCATAAAGGGGAAATGAATTTACAGTCAGGATTAACGCAGCTTCTTCGTTTTTTGGCAAATAAGTGATTGGAGAGAGCCCATCTCAAGAAGAGTGGGCTCTTTTTTGATTGATGAGAAAGTATTTCTGTTTGTGATTTTTTGTCGGTAAATCGATATATTAAGAAAATCGTTGATATATTTCAAGTTACGATCGATATATTTGAAAAATCGTTGATATATTGCAAGTAATGAACGATATATTAAGAAAATCGTTCGTATAATTTCATTTACCGTACTGGAGTTAAAAAACATTGATATAAATTTCATTTACCGAATTTCAATACATTTTTAATCCAGAAAGGTGACTTCATCATTTTTCCATGTAATAATAGTATGGTTACATTTACTGTGAAAGAGTATAAAAGGAGCGTTTTTGATGAATTTAGCTAAATTCCCGAGAAAAAAATATACAGAATCATATACACCAATTGAAAAGTTAAACAATTTTTCTGAAGCACTTGGTGGGCCAACTATTTATTTTAAACGAGATGATTTACTTGGTTTAACAGCTGGCGGTAATAAGACGAGAAAGTTAGAGTTTCTAGTTGCGGATGCACAGGCAAAAGGTGCAGATACGTTAATTACAGCTGGTGGTATTCAGTCAAACCATTGCCGTCTAACACTTGCAGCTGCGGTAAAAGAAAAAATGAAATGTATTCTTGTGTTAGAAGAAGGGCTTGAGCCAGAAGAAAAGCCAGACTTTAATGGAAACTACTTCTTATATCATTTATTAGGCGCTGAAAACGTAATTGTTGTGCCAAATGGAACAGACCTTATGGAAGAGATGCATAAAGTAGCGAAAGAAGTAAGTGAAAAAGGAAATAAACCATATGTCATTCCAGTTGGTGGATCGAACCCTACTGGAGCAATGGGATATATTGCTTGTGCGCAAGAAATTATGGCTCAATCATTTGAACAAGGAATTGATTTCAGTTCAGTTGTTTGTGTAAGTGGTAGCGCTGGTATGCATGCTGGTTTAATTACTGGTTTTTCCGGAACACAAAGCAAAATTCCTGTAATCGGAATAAATGTAAGTAGAGGAAAAGCGGAGCAAGAAGAGAAAGTAGCAAAACTTGTAGATGAAACTTCAGCTCACGTTGGTATCCCAAACTCTATTTCACGCGAAGCAGTTACATGTTTTGATGAATATGTAGGACCAGGATACGCTTTACCAACACCAGAAATGGTTGAAGCAGTACAGTTACTTGCGAAAACTGAAGGTATTTTACTTGACCCAGTTTATACAGGTAAAGCAGTAGCGGGACTAATCGACTTAATTAGAAAAGGTAAATTTAATAAAGAAGACAACATTTTATTCGTACATTCAGGTGGCTCGCCAGCTTTATATGCGAATACATCTCTGTTTGCGTAAGTGTGAAAAAGCATTGGGTATCCAATGCTTTTTGTTTTGAATTAATGTTGAAATTTGATACAATTTCGTGAATATGCGATGATTTTTCAACATTCAATGGTAAATAACGAGAGATATATAAAGGAGATTGATGTATGACAGAATTTTGGGAAGCAAGTTTTATAGAAAATCAAATGATGTGGGGATTTGAACCTTCAGACTCCGCAATTTTAGCGAAGGACTTTTTCCTTGAAAAGAAAGTGAAGGATATATTGATTCCTGGTATTGGATATGGAAGAAATGCAAAGGTTTTTATTGATAACGGAATAAACGTAACAGGTATTGAAATTTCAAAAACAGCGATTGAATTGGCAAGGCAAAATGAACTCAATGCTGATTTCTTCCATGGTTCAGTAACGAATATGCCTTTTGATAATAAACTGTATGATGGTATATTTTGTTATGCACTTATTCATTTATTAAATAAGGATGAGAGAGAGAAGTTTATTAAAGATTGTTATAGTCAGCTAAAACCAAACGGATATATGATTTTTACTACTATTTCTAAAGATGCCCCAATGTTTGGGAAGGGTAAACAACTAGGTAAAGATTACTTCGAGATAATGGAAGGGGTCAAAATGTACTTTTATGATGTTGACTCGGTAAAAGAAGACTTTGGAAAATATGGACTGATGGAAACTACAGAAATTGTGGAGCCACATAAGAATATGGAGAGTAAACCTCCATTTAAATTTATAATGATCAAATGTCAAAAAACACTATAATTAAAATTGTGTAAAAAATAGTGAACTGTTACTTAATAAGCCGGATGAGTAAGCTATTCACGCTTACTCATTATTCTTTAAAGGCGAAGTAAGGGAAGCTAAATGGCTTCCCTTACTTCGCTTAATTTTTATTTTACGTGAAATGATAACCGAACCAAAGGAAAAATAAAATAATTGCTGTATTAAATAATGTAAAGGTTAAACTGATAATAGATAAAATTTTCTTTTCGGTACGACTACAAAAAGAGATAACTGCTAATATAATTGTTATAACAGCGGAAGCTAATATGAAGTATGCGAAAGGAACCGCATATTCTACACCAACTCTGTCTAAAATAGGTGAGAAGAGAAATAGATTAATAGTAACGAATATACTTACAATAAGAAACGTATAACTTTTCCAAGTGTATGTTTTTAGTTGCATCGAAGGGCACTCCTTCCTTATTAGTGTTTATATGTCTAATTGCAAGTTATTTACCTTTATTTTACAATTAGGGATGCTTTTTATTAAAAAGAGAGGGACTAATATGCGAATTAGAAAATTGACTTTAGTGTTTATTGCTATTTGTATATTCATAGTAACAGGCTGTTCAAATATACTAGGAAATGAAGATCAAAGAATCGAAGTGCAAAAACGTGTTGGTGATGATAAATATGAAGATCTTAAGATAGTGACAGACAATAATCAGGTGTTGCAAGTAAAGAAAATATTAAATGAAATTCATTTTGAAAATAAAAAAGTGGAAATGTCTCGTTCAGCTGATTATCACTTTGTTTTTCAATTTAAAAATCCGAAAATAGAGGCGAAAGCTGTGTTGTATCAAATTTGGATAAGTCCTAATAAAGATAAAGTAGAAGTAATGGCGGGGGATAATCGGTATGCTCAATTAGAAGGAAAAAATGCAGCCACTTTGTTTTGGATTGTTACGGGAGAGAAGTTAGCTGAATAAAAGTATAAGGTACTTAACTTTTTGGTGTTTATTGTAATGATTTACTACGTGTAAGGGACTATTCAATGTGTCGTTCTATTAAGAAATCTAAATTAAATCAATTAATTGCGATAAAATCTAGTTAAAAATAATGAAATTTCAGGAAAAATAAGGTACACTAGTCAATGGTTTTGGTTTAAAATCGATTGACGTTAATGTATACGGGGGAAAGATTAATGAACAACAATACAGTAAATGAATCAGTTGAAGAAGTTGATAGAAAACGAGTAAGATCAAGCAAACGTTTTACAAATTGGAAGTTTATCGCAGCGGGTATTGGTATAGTTGTACTTCTCATTGGGGGAGTGAGTTATTATCAGGCAACTCACTTCAATTCGAATGTTACGATTAACGATACAAAAGTCGGTGGTTTGAGCGCTGATCAGGCAATACAGAAATTAAAAACATCTGGATTAGCAAACAAAGTCTATGTCGATCAACAACAAATTTTAGATGAAAAAGATACAAAAACGGAACTTACGGAAAAAGATTTGCCTCAAATTAAGAAACTATTAAAAAGCCAGTGGACATTTTTCCCTTCTTCAAAGGAAAAAAATTATTCATTGCTACCGGACGAGGCGGATCAGTATCGTAGTGAAACGATGAAAAAACTTGTAGAAGAAAAGCTCATCTCTATGAATGAAAAATTAAAAGCGCCTCAAGATGCTATGGCGAAGCTTGAACAAGGAAAAGTTGTTATTTCGAAGAGCGTTGATGGAAAACAGTATGACGTTACTAGTCTACTGAAAGATTACGACAAGCAGAAGTATAAAAGTGAAATTCATCTGAAGTCTACATACATAAAGCCTATTAAAGAAGACGATCCGATTGTCAAAAAAGAGGAGGAAGCACTACAAAATCTTCTTCAACAGTCCGTTGAGTATAAAGTGCAGAATGAAGTTTATCCTTTAAAAGCGAAAGATTTAATTCAAAATGCCTCTATGTCAAAGGATATGAAAGTTACAATCGATGCGAGCGACATTAAGAATAAGATCGCTGAAATTAATAATGCTAAATCAACGTTAAATAAAGATTTCGCATTTAAAACTCATTCTGGTTCGGTCATATCAGTAAAAGGGCAAGGCTATGGCTGGGCACTAGATGTTGAAAAAGAAACAAAACAAGTTCAACAAGCCTTTGAAAAGGGTGAAAAATCGCTATCTGCTTCTAATATTCACGGAAATGGTTGGGAGAAGGAAGGTATCGGTTATAAAACAACTTCGAATAATGGCATCGGAGACACGTATGCGGAAGTTTCAATTGCAGAGCAACAAATTTGGATTTACAAAGATGGAAATTTAGTAGTTACAACAAATGTAGTAACTGGTAAACATAGCACGAGTGAAGATACATCACCAGGTGTGTGGTACGTTCTATATAAACGAACACCGTACACGCTGAAAGGTAGCGCAGTAGGTAAAGCTGATTATGCAGTTAAAGTAGATTACTGGGTTCCATTCACAAATAGTGGTCAAGGATTCCATGATGCAGGTTGGCGAAAAGACTGGGCAAATAATGCTTATTTAACAGGGGGATCAGGCGGGTGTGTTAATCTTCTTCCTAATGTTGCAAAAACTGTGTATGATAGTTTGAACACTTATGATCCAGTTATCGTGTACTAGAAAATAGAAATGCATGTATCAAGAACTTAAATTAATAAAAAAAGCAGGGAATCATGATTGAAGTGAACCTGAATAGTGGTACATGAAAAAGCACCTCCTGAATTCGCATACTAAGTATGCGAATTCAATAGAGGTGTTTTTCGTTTGAAGATAAGAATTCATTACCAGAAGAAACAAAGCGGAAAGAGATTGAGATGAAAAATAGGTATTCAAATAGTCAATAAAATTGACACTGAATATCATTTTCATTTATTATGAAGTCGTCACATGTAATTGGACATGATTTTTGTGAAAAAGTCTATTTTTTTATTAATATAATAGATTTCTATTAAGGTGTCACATTCAAGAACCATCACTAAATTTTTCAAGAATTTAAACGTAGGAAAGGGTAAAATAAAAATGAACTGGAAAAAAGGCGGATTATGGATTATTATTTTTTTCATTGTAAAAGGTACGATTTCTACACTTTTACTTGTTACAGGTGCTAAATATTTTAATTTATCATATATGCAACTTTTCGTACTAGTACTGATTTTATTACTGATTTCTCTCATAAGTCGAAAATTGCTCTATAGATATAAACAAAATAAAAAGCAAAAAGAGCTAAATATATAATGAAGCCCCAGAGATCTTTGGATTTCTGGGGTTTTACTATATATTTAGCTTCTTGCTATTTGTGGGCAGTAAACTCTCACCTCGAAATTTAGGTGGAGTACAGAAGTTTGTTGGGAGCCTTACTGCCCGTAAACGCCCGATTAGTGCGAGCTGATTAAAGTTTCACTTTATTTCAGCTACCAAGTAAAGAAATACATTCTTCCCCAAAAATGAAGTTTTAGCTTAATAGCGACGAGCTCCCGATAGTGGAAAATCTCCATGCTTCTATTAACTGGTTAGTTGAAGAAGAATTTGTTCCACAACTCTTAAGTTATTATAATATAAAAAAATTAAATTCACCTTCTACAATCCATTCAAATGGCTCAATCACCGCATCTTTTGAATTCCCTGAAAGTACTAAACTTAAGCAAAATAATTAACAATCCTATGTAAGAAAGTTTAGGTAGCTAATAGCATATGTTTTATTGAAAGGATGTGATTGAATTATGGAACGGCCGAACTGGGGAATTGGAGGATTAGTATTCGTTGGCTGCATGTTTCTTGGTGGAGGGGTGGGATCTATGTTAGGAAGTACCCAAACTGGATGGCTAATAGGAATGGGTGCTGGATTTCTTGGGATGGCTTTAACGAGACTGATTAGAAAGTAATATAACGGGGATTCTTCTTTCAGTAAATAAGGAAATATGCATGTAAGTAATTAATGGCATAAGAGCTCTATAAATTATAGTTAGAACCTTCTCTTTTGTATTTGTCTTTTCTAAATTTCTCCATACATAGATATGATTCTCAAGTCGGAGGATGGCACCTTAGGGTGTCTTTTTTATGCTCTCTAAAAATGTCTTAACATATAATAGTCGAGTTTTGTCTTCAGTCTCCGATGCCCATCAAACATAAAATAAAAATTCTTGATCATTTAAATTCTGGTAACCATTCAAATGATCAAGAATAATTGAGCTAATAGATTTCGTTAGATTGCCATTATCTTTTTTGTAATAGAATAGATTCATTACCGTTTCAGACCGATGTATTCATTCATAACCTAACAGTAAAAGGGGGATGATTAAAGGTATGGCGATTAATGAGGGATCAATTTGTCAACAGTTTGCAAGAATTATCGGCGGCCAAGAAGGATTCGCCGGTGGAAAATGCGTGGCAACAATAAACCGGGATGAAATACGCGCAACGATCTTGGGAAAACGTTTTAGAGTAACAACTTCCTTCTCATTTGAATCAAGAGATAATAAAACTGGACGGGCATTATGCTTAGGCCGGATAGCACTCTTGCAAAAGGAAGTTACTGAATTTGTTGCTACAATTATTAAACAAGGAATAATAGTTTCGTCTATACACAATGAGTGGTTATGTGATAATCCAAATTTGATTTACGTTAATATCGAAGACGTTGATGATCCACTAACTTTCGCAAGAAAAGTTAGAAGAGCGTTATGCAATTAACCGACTTTTTTAGTTAATTGAGTGATTATGTTGATTAGAATATTTCAGAGTGTTGAATGGTATATTTGGAAAATAGATTTAAGTGGATGGTTTTATAAAATCTCATATATAGCTAAAAAGAGTAACTCCATTTTGATCACTCTTTTTCAAAATGGAGTTTTTGTAATTACTTTTAAATAAGGAGTGAAGAGAGCTTTTTAATCAATCTTTATTCTGAAGCTACAGACGAGCATACATTATGCTCGTTTTTCAATTGGTAGTTTAAATGTAAAAGTACTGGCTTCTCCTAATTCACTTTCAACGGTAATTTCTCCTCCGTGTAGTTCTATAATCCATTTTACCATCGACAATCCTAAACCTGTGTTTCCATTGTTTGAAGATGTTCGTGCTGCGTCAACTCGATAGAAGCGGTCCCATATTTTCGCAATATGTTGCTCGCTGATGCCTATGCCATTATCGGAGACTTTACCTATTATGTTGGTTTCATCACGGAACAGTTGCATATTCACAGTGCCGTTCGCTTTGCTATAAGCAATCGCATTCGTTAGTAAATTCATTAATAAACGCATCATCAATGTTTGATCTGCTTTAATAAACAGGTCTTCTTCTATATTAGTTGTTATATTAATCGAAGCTTCTTGAACCATTAATGAAAGCTCTTCTACAACGATTTCCGTTAATTCACTCATATTGATACATTCAAATTGAAAAGTATTATGCTTTTCTTGGTCAACTTTTGCTAATAATAAGAGTTGCGAGATTAACGCGGACATTTTACGTGATTGCCTTAAAATTACTTCTAACGATTCTTCCATTTCTTTCGGATTATTCCTCTGCGATAAAGCGTATTCGCATTGCGAAATAATAACAGATGTTGGTGTTCTTAATTCATGAGATGCGTCAGATGTAAATTGTTTTTCACTTTCGAATGATGTCTCCAATCGCTCAAACATTTTGTCAAAGGTTTGTGCTAAATGATACATTTCGTCTTTCGATGAACCTTGTAAATTAATTCTCTTCGAAAGGTCTTTACCATCACCAATTTCACTGGCTGAATCACTCATTTGTTGCACAGGTCGAAACGCTCTTTGCGTAATAAAATATCCACCCACTGCCGCAATGAGAATAAGTAATGGAAATGAGATGAGTGTTACCACAATAAGCGTATTCATGGTCGATGATAATTGATTCATGGTCATTATTCCACGAACCCAGAATTGCTCATCGCCGCCTACATTATGGAGGAAATCATATACTATCCATTCTTTATTACCATCTTTAATGGTTTGTATTTCATCGGATTTAAGCGATACCTTTTTATTAAATCCTGTTGGACTATGTCCTGCCAGCAGCTCACCTTGTTTACTATAAATGAGGATATTTACTCCATCTTCTAAATTTTCAAAATCATCGTCAATCTTTAACTGTCTATGCTTATATTCGATATCTTCAATGCTTTCTTTTACTGTGCTCTTCAATTGATTTTTCATATTAAAGAGCACAACTTTATCTGAAGAAGTTAAAATAAAAGCTAACACGAGCGCCATAATAATTACAATTAGCCCCGTATACCACAGGGTCACTCTCATTTTTATTGATAGTCTTTTCATGATTCTACTCGCAATACGTAACCAGTGCCTCGTACTGTATGAATTAACTTCGTTTCAAACTGGCTATCAATTTTTTTGCGAAGATAGCGGACGTAAACATCAATAATATTCGAGCCACCTTCATAGTCGTAATTCCACACATGTTGCTCAATTTTATCTCGTGTTAACACAACTTCTTTATTACGAATCATATATTCTAAAATAGCAAATTCTTTACTGGAAAGATTGATAACTCGGTCGCCCCTTGTTACTTTATGCATATTGCAATCCACCACTAGGTCAGCGATTTCAAACACATTAGATGTATTTCCTGTTTTTCTTCGCATCAACACTCGAATTCTTGCTAACAGTTCGTCAAAAGCAAACGGCTTTACTAAATAATCGTCCGCACCTAAGTCGAGTCCTGTTACGCGATCATCAATCGTATCTTTAGCTGTAAGAAGCAAGACAGGAGTTGTATTATTGTCCGCGCGTAATCTTTGTAATACTTGTAAACCATCTATTCCGGGAATCATAATATCAAGCACAATCAAATCGTAGGTAGCCATGCTTATATAATCCAAAGCATCTTCTCCATTCCCACATCCATCGACACTATAATATTCTGCATTTAATCGTTTTACCAATATATTTTGTAAGTCTTGTTCATCTTCGACAATAAGAACTCGCATTAACATTCTCCTTTTCTTCTTATTTATATGTATCACTATAATTCCAAAACATTAAAGAAAGATTAGAAACTATTTAATTATATCATTTTATTTTTTGCACATTAATCTTCCTTTAATGTTTGTTCAGTAATATAAGGACATGGATAAGGTGCACATGTAAAGGGAGGAGAACATAATGGGAAAATGGATGATGATTGGAGCAATGTCTTGTTTAGTTTTAACAGCTTGTTCTACTCAATCTGATAACAATACAGAAGTAAAACAACTGAAAGTGGAAAATGATAAATTACAAAAAGAAGGTGCTCAACTACAACAAGAACCACACAAAACAGGGCCTGCTATGAATGATACTAAGCAAACACAAGATTTCAAAAACGAAGTTACATCTATTGTAGAAAAGGCAAATAACACGAAATCAGTTGGAGCAAAAGAAGATAACTTAAATACGTACTTAGCAGCAAAAAAAGAAATTGACCAATTAGATGACAAGATAGATCTATCTGAAGATCAGTTAGAAGCAGATTATCACGCTGGAACGATAACTGTTGAACAATATCAAATACAAGAAAGAGAACAAGATATACTTGAAGATCAATTAGAGCAAGCAGAAAATGCACTTGAAGTAAGATTTGGAATAGATGATTAATCATTAAGGAGTGGATGAAAATGTTAAAACATAAAAAGAAAATAATTATAAGTGTAATTGCTATTTTAGTAAGTGGTATTGCTATTGTTGGTGGATATTATGGTATGGGTTACAATTATGCAAAAAAGAATGAAAACTACACAGAGAAACAAGTTCGTGAAATTTCTTTAGCTCATACAAATGGAGAAATTATTAATGTGAAAAAAGAATTCGAATTAGAAGATGACAACTTAGCACAATCTAAATTTGAATATGAATTGGAAATCAAGACACCTGATAATCTGTTAAATATTTTAAAGGTTAGTGCTAGAACAGGCACAATAGAAATCAATAATGAAGATTGAAGAAATATTGACAAATAAAATATCATGTATTTTAAAAAACTCCTAACAAAATTTGTTATGAGTTTTTTCACGTTTATACTCTACTATTCTAAAAGGGGAGCCGCTACATCGCTATCAAGTTAAGAAATACACTCATCTGAAAAACGAAAAAATGAGCTGAATTCTCATAAATAACTGTAGAGATATAAATTTTTCGTTTTGGAGATATTTTAAAATCTTAGGTGGATGGGCATTTGGTGCTATTTTTTATTATACATCTCTAAATTTTAGAGAATGTTCACAGCTGTAATTTTGCAGGTTGAAGAACAATGCAAACAAGATGAAGATAAGAAAAAACAAGAGCAACAAAAAACAGCTGTAAATACTGATAAAAGTAGATATGAAAATGAGCTTAAACCAAAAATTGATTCCATGATAAAAGAATATGATGAGATATGGAATCAAGAATGGCGACCTATTTGGGGCGAAGCAAGTAAAGACCCTGCATCTGTCGATCAGAACGCTTTAAAAGAGAAAATGGAGGCAGATACAAATAGATACGATGAACTATCCAATAAAAATACAGCATTTAAAGATGGTGCGAAACTAAGCGATCCTGTATTAAAAGAAAAAATCGAAAAATTTAGAGTAGAGTTTGGACTAGCAACGAATTATAGAAGTAATGCTGGAAGAGCTGTAACTCAAGGGATGAAAGGTATCGCTCCGTTGAAAGGAAGAATGGAGGAAGCTCAAAAATCCATTAAACTTTCCAATCAAAAACTAATTAACGCATTAGCTAATCTAACTGAAGTTGAATCGAAATTAGGAGTTAGTCGTAATTAGATATCTAGCAAAATATAGATTTGAATCATATTTCTCGATGAACAATATAACTTAACGTGGTAAAATGATATATCCATAAAAAGGTAATTCGATATAATATTATTTATATGGAATATTAAAATGTAGCTAGGGGAAGTGAATATGGACAAGAAGTTAACGTATTGGCTAGGATCTATCATAGGGGTAATAGTACTTGCAGCTGGTATGACTTATGGAATGTTACAGTTTGCTGAAGTACCAATGGGTAGTGATAAGCATGCTTTTGCAGAGTCTGATTATAAAGAAGCACACCATCGAATGAAGCAGAAATTGAAGGTTCAAATGCACAACTTCACATCACTAAAAATTCTACTGAAGAAGAAGTTATTTCAGCTATGCATAGCATGACTCATCAAAAAGTAAAAGTGAATGACGGACGGGGAGCAACTCCTATGTCTAAAAAGAATGCAGGAAAAGTAAGAAGCATTCTAAACCAAAATGATTTTAAGAACAAAGAAGAACTATTAGCAATCACTGAAAGATGGGTAAATAGAGATTTTAGTAAAATCGTAGAAGAACATAACTATTTCTGGGAACTTCAAGACGGCAAGATAGGTGAAGCTACAGAAATGGATCCGATAGAAGAGCAAACATTCTCTTTAAATAATTTCGGTGATGAAGTAACAGCCGCATTACATAAATCAGGAGATCTTCAGTACGTTGCAGAGTAATAAATATCTATAAATTATAGTTAGAAGCTTCCCTTTTTGTATTTATCTTTTCTAAATTTCTTCAATCCATAGATGTGATCTCAAGTCGGAGGAAAGCACCTTAGGGTGTCTTTTTTTATTACCCTTCGACAAAATATGACAATACACAAATAAATCGTTTGCTACTATGAGATGAGAAATCTTACATTTTAAAAAGAACTATTTAAAATAACTAATACAGATCGGAGGGAAAAAATGAAACGAAAGTTACTTACGGCGTTAACATGCGGTACATTACTTCTGAGTATGACTGCTTGTAGCTCAAATGAGAAGCCTGCAGCTGAATCAAAACCTAAACAAGAAGAAAAGGTTCAGGAAAAACCGAAAGTTCGAACTATTCAAAAGCAACAAAAAGATAGTTATGTAGTAAGTGAAGATGATTTATCTAAAGCAGCACAGTCGATTGGAGAAATCCAAAACGAGCAGACTATAAATGACATGATGATACATATGTCTTTCCAAAAACTCATATTCAATGGGAATAATCTTCATGTTTCTGGTACCCGTGATGTAGGTCGATTTCAAATGACCAAAGAAAACATTCAGTACTTAAAAAACAACTTAAATGTTATCAATAATGATGAAAGACAAAAATATGAATCTATTCTGAACAAATGGTACGATGGAAATTTCGAATCTGCAGTTGAAGACTATAGTGAAATTCATTATTTACGTTCTGGAAAAAAGCTAAGTGTGGAGGGATCTAAACTAGCTAAAAAAACTGATAGTGATGAAAAAGAATTTATTCTCCATTTCTTTGGTCAAGAAGGATTAGATATTCATAATAAAGAGTGGAGACATGGAGAGTTATAGAAATGAAATTGAATTTCACTCCACTAGGAAGTAAAATGTTTTTACTCTGCAATACGGTATTTCCTTTGGGGGTAGTATCACATCGCCATCAAGCTAAAAGAACCAGTTATCCTTAAACAATAAATACGAGCAACATGCTCAAAATTTTCGTTCAGGGGGATTATGATATCTTAACTTGATCGGTTCGGCATGTGTTTTTCCACCTAATTAATAGCTTGTTCTCTTCTATATAACTTTTTAAAATATAGATTTGAACCATATTTCTCAATAACCAACATTACTTAACCTTGTAAAATAATATTCGGATGGGAGTCCAATACATATTATTAAAATTAAGATGATTTAACTCGGAAGAAGGCACCTTAGGGGGCCTTTTTTTCTTAAAGGACCTGTGCAATTATGGTTGGAATTTCATTCTGTTTGACACATATCCCCAGGTTATCTGGACATGATAAAAGATGAGGTGACTAACATGAAGGATAAAATATTAGAATTAGTACCAGGATCGGTAAAAAAATTACTCCAGAAAAAAGTTAAAGATGGAAACCGATGCATCATTGATTTGGTTGTGGATGATGCAACTGCTTATGGATTTGAACCGGAGCAAGTAATCCCCTGTATCATGGCGGGTTATTATGTTTATGAATCTACCACCTATCCCAGTGAAATGGAGGAAGAATGGAAGCTGAACTTGGTTTTTCATGCGGCCAATCGCTCGGCAATGAAGCTTCTGTCTTATGGGAAGTATAAAGCGAAACAATCTGAAAGTGGATGGATGAGATATACAAATCCATAAGGTTTACTTAACATACACTAACTAGCTTGGTGAGCATGAGGCACCGTCACATGCCCATCAACTTGAGATTTTGAAATACCCCCAAGTATTTTGGTGAAAAAAGCCGAAGCTAGACATGCACACACATATAAAACCAAAATAATTTAACCATCTATGTACATTTTTCATTCTTGCCCTCCTTAAACTACATTTTATCATTCCCTCCTGTTTTTGGGTGTGAGTGCTGGCTAGTCATGTGGTGATACCCCTATATAGGGCTTTTTCTTTTTTCTCAATGACCAACATTACTTAACATGGTAAAACAATATTTGGATGGGAGTCCAATACATATTATTAAAATTAAGATGGTTCAAGTCGCAGGAAGGCACCTTAGGGTGTCTTTTTTTGCGTTTATAGGGGTAGAACCACACATCCATCAACTTAAGGATTTAGACTATTCTTAAACATAAAAGCACGTTACTATTCTCTTATGTTAATGAGAAAGGGTGACGTGCTTTTTATGAATATGCATCAAAAACAAGAGCTGTCTTTATTTGCCGAAGAGTTATATCGATATATGTCTCCCGCTAGACTTAATCAATTAGCTATAGAAGCAGGTGGAATGAAACGAAAACGTAAGTGCCATGGGCACCATTTTTTATCTTTGTGTGTATGGTTAAATCAACAAATCGCTACAACCTCTCTTACTCAACTTTGTAGTCAATTAGAAACTTCAACAGGAATTTTATTAAGTCCTGAGGGACTGAATCGACGATTTAACTCGGCTTCTGTAGCCTTCTTTCGAAATGTATTTACTACACTTCTACAAGCTAAAATTGGAGGATCATCTACAATTTCTCATTCTCTTTCTGCTTACTTTGAGCGGATTCGCATCCTTGATTCTACAACCTTTCAAGTTCCAGATCGATTCGCAGCTACTTATCCTGGTGCCGGAGGCTGTAGTCATACAGCTGGTGTGAAAATTCAATTAGAGTATGACTTGTTGAGTGGAGAGTTTTCTGATGTGAAAATTGAACCAGGAAAACGAAGTGATCAGGCATATGGGGCGACTCGAATGGACATGACACAAAAGAATGAACTATATATTCGTGACTTAGGGTATTTTCGTTTACAAGACTTTAAATCGATCCAAGATAAGGAAGGGTATTATTTATCGCGTCTTAAATTACCAACTAAAATATATAGAAAAGAATTCGAAACAGTGGTATTTAAAACAAAACCTGCTCAATTGAGACCGGTATATATACAAATTCATTTGGAAGACATCATGAACCAATTACAACCTGGCCAAGTGTATGAATTACATGATGTATATGTAGGGAGCAAAGACAAACTACCCACTCGCATTGTGGTTTATAGATGTACAGAGGAGCAAAAACAGAAACGTCTACATGATCGAGCTATTCGTGAAAAGAAAAAAGGGATTACATATACAGAGCGTACGAAACTTTTACAAGGAATTACAGTATATATGACAAACATTCCTACGGAATGGGTACCGAAAGAGAAAATCTATGATTTATATTCACTGCGTTGGCAAATTGAGCTGTTATTTAAAATATGGAAATCTTGGTTTCGAATTCATCGTTGTAAATCTATTAAACAAGAGCGATTAGAATGCCACCTTTATGGACAACTCATTAGTATCCTATTATGTTCTTCTACTATGTTTAAAATGAGAGAACTCCTGTTACGTAAGAAACAGAAAGAACTAAGTGAATATAAAGCGATGTACATAATTAAAGATTATTTCTTACTTTTTCATCAAGCACTACATAAAAACACCCAAGAATTATCAAAGATTCTCCTTCGTCTGTTTAACCTCCTACAGCGAAACGGACGAAAATCTCACAGATATGAGAAAAAAACAGTCTTTGATATTTTAGGTGTTGTGTATGAGTATACCACTTCTGCCCATCAGGTAGCATAACGAAAAATTTGAAACCCGTCAGGGTTTATTTGATGTGCCTACTTTTATAACATCTATAAAAGATAATAAAAAACTACGTGGAAAGACCGCATTTTGTATAAAAATATACGTTAAGTTGATGGATGTGGGGTAGAACCACATCGCTATCAAGCTAAGATTTTTAATTACCCCCAGAACGAAAATTTCATGCATCATTGACTACTGATAATGATGCGTTATGTAGACCTCACAGATAGATATGGGTATACAGTTCTTCTTTTATGGTACACTTCAATAAAAAGGGGGGGGAAGAGGTTTGAAAAAGTGGATTAAAATCACATCAACCTTAGTTATTGCTATAGCAGTTGGTATTTTTATTGGTTACAAAGTCGGTACGTATGCAGGTTCAGACGTTAAGGAAAAGCAGACTGAGAGAATTAAAGGGGAAGAGGTAATACTTGACCTCAACTCTGATCGTCATATAATCAATGCAATGCACAAAATGACTCATCAAAAAGTATTATCTCACGAAAAGCAAGGTTTTATAAAAATGACTCCAGAAAACATCGAAAAAGTACGTCGAGCGATTGATGAAAGTAATAGTGGAACCTTACAACATAAAGAACAGTACCTCAAGATTTTGGTTCGTTGGTATGAAGGCGATTTCTCTCAATCGGTTGAGGAGCATAATTTATTATGGGAATGGGACAATAACAGCACTGGTAAAGCATACGAATTAGCGACACCGGAACAAGAAGAAGCATACATTTTAGAACAAGCGAAGTCTGAAAAACAATAAAGGGGTATCGTTACCTCGGTATCAAACTAATAAAAAGAAATGCCCCCTAAAATGAAAAAATACGCTATTTTTTCTGTAGAATCCTAGGAAAGGATGGCGTTTTTTATGTCTGTTTCTGTGTCTGACGAATTACAACTATTTGCTCAAGAGATTCAAAGTTTTTTATCTCCAAATACCTTACGGGATCTTGCTAGAGATGTTGGTTTTGTATAACGAACCAGTAAGTACCAAGCAAAAGATTTAGTAGCTTTATGTGTATGGGTGAGCCAAAATGTAGCTATGACTGATAAAGTCCCAACTCGTGTGATTCTTCATCGATATGAGAAAAAACGGTCTTTGATATATTAGGTGTCGTTTACAATTGTACCCTGTCTGATAACCAAGCCGCTTAATTCAAAAAAGTGAAACCAGTTAGGGTTTATTTCGTATGCAAATCTTTCAATCACCTACACTTGCCCTTTAGAAAAAAGAAACAATCTCGCCTAAAATTGACTTTGCATAAGCTTAGCTTGATAGCGATACCCCAGTAAGAAAAGAAATAGGGGAAACACCCTATTTCTTTTTATTTTTATAATAAAATATAATTAGTAAGTCGAAAGTGATAATAATAATTAGAAGTAACAAGTGTATAAGTGCATCAGTTTTCCCGTTTAGTAAAGACTTTATAAAGAAATCCCATTCTTTTTCATAGGGAGGCTCTACCCAATTTCGTTGCAGTCCTAAAACCATTCCGTTTATGAAAAAGATAATACTTAATAGGATTCTTCCAACAAATACGGCAGCTACTTTTATATTCCAATGCTTTATCTTGATTATATAAAGGATTGGAAATAGTATAAGTATCCAAAAAACTATAATATAGACTGTATTCATCAGTTTCTACCCCTAACAAAATGATTGTTTCTTAATCTGGGTGAATTTTCAGGTTGAAGGTATGTTTAATTGTTAATGGTGTTCAAATCGTTGATGCACTTGCGAAAAAAAGGGGCCGGAATTCCAGCTCCTTTTTCTATCTCTCCGTCTCAAAAAACTCAATCCACTCTCCATCAGGACCAGCGAAGAATATGTAACGTGTTCCATCTGGTAATGTTTCGATTTCTTCTCCTAGTAGAAATGTTACTCCATGTTTCTGTATTCTTTTGATTTCATCCTCTAATGAATCCACTTTAAAGCAAATGTGATGTACTTTTCCTTCTGCCGGAAGGGAAGCGTTGTAACCTTCAATTAGTTCAAGTATCGTTTCTTTTGATTCTTCTACGCCTAAAAATGCGAGCTTTAAGTTTGGGTTTGGATGTCCCATGCGCTTAATAAGTTGTAAGCCAACTACTTTTTCATAAAATGAAATAGATGTTTCTAAATTTGTGACCATAAGTCCGACGTGTTCGATTCTTCTAACTGGCATGTGCACTCCTTCTTTCTGAAAATTATATACAATATATTATTGAAAATTAAGAAAATAAGCAAGATAAAAACCTTACAAATTTTAGCGTATTATATGGTATAGTGAGAAAGTATGTTTGGGGAGAAGGAAGGAGATTATACTATGAATACAACTACTCAAACTCCTTCATTATCGGAAACAATGAAAGAGTGGCATTATGCATTAGCATATGAAATTAAACATTGGAAAACGATAGGTGGTAGTAAAATCTCTATCATTAACGGTCGTTTTTTATATACAGATTATGAAAGTACAGTATACGTATTTCAGCTTATATCGGAAGTAAGTTTACCTGAAGGTTCACCAATTCGAATTGAGTTCGATGGTGAGGAAGCGACGGGGGAAGTATTATCTGTACATGGATTAGAAATCGAATTGAAGTTAAATGATTATATACAAGGCGAAATACGAGAAGCCGTTTTATACAGTGAACCGTGGCAATTGTTAGAACAGTTGCAAGAGAGATTGAAAGAAGCACATAAAGATAAGCTGAAACGTAATCGTATAAAGCGTCTTGTTGATGGGACGAGCAGTCCGAAACACCTTGAAAAGATGAAAAATACGAAAAATGAATTGGCGTATCGCTCTTTTTACAATCCGACAACGTATGTGTGGGGACCGCCTGGAACAGGGAAGTCGTACAATTTATCACGTATTATTTCGGCTCATTATCAAAAAGGAAAATCGGTACTTGTGTTAGCTCACAGTAACGCGGCAGTTGACGTATTAATGAGCGAAGTAACGAAGCAAATTGAGAAGAAAAAGAAATGGACACCTGGTGAAATCGTTCGTTACGGTTTTAGCCAACATGAACATATACGAAATCATGAAACGTTACTTACATCGAAGTTAGTTGAAACGACGAACGGATCTTGGGGAGAAGAAAGACTCTATTTAGAAGAGACACGACAAGATCTTCGTGAAAAGATTTTATCATATAAAGCGACTTCTGCTGATAAGAAGCGTATACAAGAGATTGAAAGTGATCTTCGAAAGCAAAAAGCGAAAATTAAAGAAGTAGAAAAAGAATATATTGAAAATGCGCAAGTAATCGGTGCAACGCTATCAAAATGTGCCATTGATTCACTTATTTATGAGCGTACATTTGATTTAGTTGTCGTAGATGAAGTAAGTATGGCATATGTTCCGCAAATTGCATTAGCTGCTTCTCTTGGAAAACGTATTGTCGTTTGTGGCGACTTTTTACAATTGCCTCCTATTGCGATGGCGAATCATGAACTTGTTCGAAAGTGGCTCGGCGAAGATATGTTTTATCATGCAGGGATTGTTGATTCTGTAAATAAATCAGAAGCACATCCCAATCTTTTTATGCTACAGGAGCAAAGACGTATGCATGCGGATATATCGAAGTTTACAAACTCATTTATTTATAAAAATAGAGTGTATGACCATCCGTCTGTTTCAGAACGTAAGGAGCTTGCACAGCTACAACCGTTCGCAAATGAAGCGAGTGTTTTATTTGATACGAGCTTAATGGGGGCATTTTCTTTAAAAGACGCTGCTTCAGGTTCGCGTTTTAATATTATGTCTGGTTTAGTAGCGATGCAAATGATTTTAATTGGACTGTTAGACGGTGTTCAATCTATCGGTGTAGTTACACCTTACAGGGCGCAGTCCCGCTTTTTATCAACGTGTATTAGAGAAATGTTGCAGAAAACTAAATATCAACACATACCAGTTTTAGCGGCGACAGTTCATAAGTTTCAAGGGTCCGAAAGAGATATGATGATCTTTGATACGGTTGATAGTTACCCACAAGAACGTCCTGGCGTGTTATTCTTTGATCATAAAAACCATCGTCTTGTCAATGTAGCAGTAACGAGAGCGAGAGGAAAGTTCATTCAATTATCAGATTGCCACTACATGCGTAAAAATCTGTCGAGAAAACAAGCGTTATCGCAATTAACCGCTCATATAGAACGTCACGGAGATGTGTATGATCGGACGACATCAAGACAAGTGTGGGAGCGAAAAATCTCGAAACGATTACGTTGGTTTATGGAAATGAATCTTGAAGAGCCGAAAGGGCTATTAAAAGATATTTTAGCGGCAAAACGAAAAATTATCATTTCCCTTCCAAGTACAAGGCAAGTAGATAAACGAGTATGGCAAGCGTTAATGCGTACAAATGCGCAAATAACGGTGTATAGTGATGGACCAGTTCCATTGAAAAATATAAAGTTACAAAGGCAAAATAAAGCATTCCCGTTTATAGTAATTGATGATGAAATCTTTTGGGCGGGGGCACCGCTCACATCTCAAATGATGTTTGAAGGTAGTACGGAATTTCCGTACATATGTGCAAGGATGCAAGCACCTGAAACAATTGGTGTATTAAAAGGATTTTTAGATATTCGGTAAATTCGGATAGGAATTCCTTGACTTTTACTTGGAATAAACTTAGAATAAAAATAATTTAATATAATTTTATGAAAATTCTTATCACGAGAGGTTGAGGGACTGGCCCTATGACACCTCGGCAGCGGATTCTTTATGAATACTGTGCCAATTCCAGCAAGGTAACTTGAAAGATAAGAAAGAAGCTCATTTTGACTGTATATGCCAAAGCCTCTTTCTATCTTTTAGAAAGAGGCTTTTTTACGTAAAAATAAAGGGGGAAGAAAAATGGGAGCGACAGGAGTAACGTCACAAAGAAAAACAATTGAAGAGAGTATAGAAAGAAATAAGGAAAAGTACATAGGAACAAGTCATGATATTCATGCGAATCCGGAGATTGGTAACCAAGAATTTTATGCATCAAGAACGTTAAGTTTATTGCTAGGTAGTGCAGGATTTCAATTGCAACATAATATAGCTGGTCATGAAACAGGATTTATCGCGCGGAAAAGTTCAGGGAAACAAGGACCAGTAATTGCATTTTTAGCGGAGTATGATGCTTTGCCAGGACTCGGTCATGCGTGTGGTCATAATTTAATTGGCACAATTAGCGTTGCGGCAGCGATCGCATTATCAGAAATACTGGAAGAAATCGGCGGAGAAGTTGTCGTGTTTGGGACACCAGCTGAAGAAGGAGGGCAAAACGGTAGCGCGAAAGCGAGTTATGTAAAGGCAGGTTTATTTAAAAACATTGATGCGGCGCTTATGATTCATCCGAGCGGAAAAACAGCGACAACGAGTCCGTCACTAGCAGTTGATCCACTTGATTTTCATTTTTACGGAAAAACAGCTCACGCAGCAGCGTCACCAGAAGAAGGAATAAACGCATTAGATGCGATTATTCAGCTGTATAACAGTATTAATGCACTTCGCCAACAACTCCCATCAGATGTGAAAATTCATGGGGTCATTACAGAAGGCGGAAAAGCGCCTAATATTATTCCAGACTACGCTGCAGCAAGGTTCTTCATCCGCGCAGCAACGAGAAAAAGATGTGCGGAAGTAACAGAAAAAGTAAGAAATATTGCACAGGGGGCAGCGTTAGCAACTGGTACGAAAGTGAAAATTCATCAATTCCAAAATGAAATCGATGAATTGCTCGTAACAAAAACATTTAATGACGTCGTAGCCGAAGAACTAGAATTACAAGGTGAAGACGTAAATCGTAAAGAAAGAATCGGCATTGGTTCAACTGACGCAGGAAACGTAAGCCAAGTCGTACCGACAATTCATCCGTACATTAAAATTGGTCCAGACGATTTAATTGCGCATACGAATGAATTTAGAGAAGCAGCTCGTTCAGAACTAGGAGACAAAGCGTTAATTACATCCGCAAAAGCACTAGCAAATACAGCGTATCGATTAATTACGGAAGAAGGGTTGTTAGAGAAGGTGAAGGAGGAGTTTAGAGAGGTGCAGAGGAATTAGGGGTAGGTGAGAAGGAGTGGATTTGACCACTCCTTTTTCTTTTTTGAGGAAAGTGTAATGTTAATCAAGAAAAATTGATTAATTAGTTGCATAAAGACTTAACCAGCGTATATACTATAAACATCAAAAAAACTTGATGAAGGGAGAGTGAATGATAGTGGCACAAGATTTTCGGTTGTATGAGAAAAAGTTTAAAGCGTTAGCTGATCAGAAGCGTTTAGAGATTATGTATGAACTTTGCCAGCGCGGCCAGACTTGTGTGTGTGATTTAACAGAGGTTTTCGAAATGACACAATCTAAGTTGTCATATCATTTAAAAATCCTGTTAGATGCAGGTTTAATTGTAAAAGAAACAAAAGGTACGTGGAGTTATTATGATTTAAATGATGCGGAAGTTAATAATTTATTATCAGAAGAATTGTGCTGTATCTTTAGAAAAACAGGAAAAGGGAGCTGTTGTTAAAATTTTGCCCTATTAATCAAAAAAACTTGATTAATAACATGTAAAGAGGAGGAAGAAGCTATGAAATATGTTCACGTTGGTATAAATGTTACGGATTTAGAGAAGTCTATTGAATTTTATGAAAAGTTATTTGGTGTGTCACCAGTTAAGGTGAAAATGGATTATGCAAAATTTTTATTAGAAAACCCAGGGCTTAATTTTACACTGAATGTACGAGATGAAGTGAAGGGAAATCAGGTAAATCATTTTGGTTTCCAAGTAGAGACAGCTGAAGAAATTACATTTCATAAAGAAAGATTAGAAAAAGAAGGTTTCTTTGCACGTGATGAGATGGATACTACTTGTTGTTATGCGGTTCAAGATAAGTTTTGGGTAACGGATCCTGATGGTAACGAGTGGGAGTTCTTTTATACAAAAGCAGATAGTGATGTTCATAAAATTGAAGATCCATCTTGTTGCACGACTTCTAACGTAGTAGATAAAAATTCTTGTTGTTAATAGGAGATGGAAAATAAAATGAAACGTTTATCTTTTCTAGATCGATATTTAACATTATGGATTTTTCTAGCTATGGCTGTTGGAATTGGTTTAGGATTTGTGTTTCCTAGTGTAGTAGACGGACTTAATACATTACAAGTTGGAACGACGTCTGTCCCACTTGCTGTTGGTTTGATTTTAATGATGTATCCACCGTTGGCGAAGGTTCGCTATGAGGAAATGGGCCGGGTATTTAAAGATGTAAAAGTGTTGGTTCTATCTTTAGTACAAAACTGGATTATTGGGCCTGTACTTATGTTTGTTTTAGCAATTATTTTTCTTCCTGATAAGCCAGAATACATGGTCGGTCTCATTATGATTGGTTTAGCACGTTGTATTGCAATGGTAATTGTGTGGAACGATCTAGCTGATGGTGATAAAGAATATGCAGCAGGTTTAGTTGCTTTTAATTCAGTATTCCAAATGTTATTCTTCTCAGTTTATGCATACGTGTTTGTAACAGTAATCCCAGAGTGGTTAGGAATTGAAGGGGCTATTGTAGATATTACAATGGTAGAAGTAGCGAAATCAGTATTTATCTATTTGGGAATTCCTTTTATAGCCGGTATGTTGACACGATTCGTATTAGTGAAACTAAAAGGAAGACAGTGGTATGAAAAGGTGTTTATACCTAAGATTAGTCCACTTACATTAATTGCATTACTTTTTACGATTATCATCATGTTCTCTTTAAAAGGAGAAATGATTGTTAGCGTACCATTTGATGTAGTAAGAATAGCGATTCCGTTATTAATCTATTTTATTGTGATGTTCTTTGTTTCTTTCTTTATGGGAAGAAAAATTGGTGCAAATTATTCGGTGACTACAACGTTAGCATTTACAGCAGGTAGCAACAACTTTGAGTTAGCAATTGCTGTAGCAGTTGGTGTTTTTGGTATTCACTCAGGCGCAGCATTTGCAGCTGTTATCGGACCGTTAGTTGAAGTACCTGTAATGATTGCACTTGTAAATGTTGCTTTTTGGTTTAAACGTAAATATTTTAATGATCAACCAGTCTAATTTAAAAATAAAGGCGGAAAACAACATGGAAAACAAAAAAACAATCTACTTTTTATGCACAGGAAATTCGTGCCGAAGTCAAATGGCAGAAGCCTTTGGCAAACAATACTTAGGAGATAAGTGGAATGTCTATTCTGCAGGCATTGAAGCACATGGAGTAAATCCAAATGCTATTAAAGCTATGAAAGAAGTAAATATCGACATAACAAATCAAACATCGGATATAATTGATTCAAACACTTTAAATAGTGCTGATTTAGTCGTTACGCTTTGTAGTCATGCAGATGCTGTGTGTCCATCTACTCCTTCGCATGTGAATCGTGTTCACTGGGGATTCGATGATCCAGCAGGAAAAGAGTGGTCTGAATTTCAACGTGTTCGTAATGAAATCGGAGAACGTATTAAACGATTTTCTGAAATAGGTGAATAAAGTAAAGAGTCAATCTTCTATCGTATAGGGGATTGGCTCTTTTTTATTATAGATTTCATTACATAGCCATTTATTTGTTGCATCGGTTTAAATCAAATGAAAGGAATAGAGAATATTCTGTCATAGTGGTAAAGTTAGAATAGAATAGTTTCAGGAAGGCGGTGTAACGTATGATTTCTGAATTAAACAAGAATGATTTTTATAAATGTAACAGTTTAGTAAATGAAAAAGGACAATTAGAAGTAAAGGCTGTAATTGCAGGAGTTAATCCTGGTCGTATATTTGTAGATAATATTTATTCTCCTAATTCAGGACTTATTTGGTTAGGTAATAACGATGGCTTCTTTTTTATAGGAAGTGCAGAAAATGAAAAGTTTAATAATGAAATTAGTAGTTTTATTGATAATGTAATAGAACCTGAGGCGAGAAAGGTTGGACTAAATTGCTTTGAAGGAATCGGTAATCATTCAAAGTGGAATAAAACAATCGAAAGAATATTTCAGCATCGTAAATTAAAGAGTTGGAATCAAAGAGTGTATACGCTAAAAAGAGGGGGCTATGAAGATAATCATGAACCTAAAATTGAAGAAGGATATACTGTGGTGAAAATCAGTAAAACCCTCTATGAAAATTCATTGAAGAATATTGAATTTTTACAATCAAAAATTTTAGAGTTTTGGTCTTCACCGGATAGCTTTTTTAATGAAGGAATAGGTTATTGTATTGTTTATGACAATAGGATCATAAGTGTTTGTTTTTCAGGATTCGTCTTTGGAAATATACATTGTATAGATATTGAAACGATAGAAGGTCATCAGGGAAGAAAATTAGCTCAAAAGATAGCTCATAGTTTTGTAAAAGAGTGTTTGGAGAATGACATCATTCCATATTGGGATTGTATGGAATTAAACAAGTCTTCTGTTGCTGTTGTAGAAAATGTAGGGTTTGCAAATGTGTTTAATTATGTAGGGTATTATTTTTCGTTTGAGTAAATTAGGCGTACTTTACAAACTTCTCACCTTAATAGAGTTTTATTTGGGAGTAAAATAAATCCCATTTACTCTAAATTTTGCATGAAAGGAGAATAGGGTGAAACACATAATAAAAGACGTATTAATAAATTATTTTAAAGAAACCCATTCATTAGTAGTGGAAGAAGAGTTACATAAGGATAGTTGGAATACAGATCTACACTATAAAATCATGGTAAATGGAAAGCGATATTCCGCACGGTTTATTAATAGCAAGCGAACAATCAATCCGGCCTTTGGGACGTTATCAAATGAACAATTGAAAGAACAAGTACGGTTTACTTATTATTTACGAGAGCATGGGATTCCTTTTATGCGAATTAACAAGAATAGGGCGGAAGAGTTACTTACGTTTGTCAATTGGAATGATGATCAATACCGATTTGTATTGTCTACTTGGATTGAAGGAGAACATATTACACATTGTACAGAAACTATTGCAGAAGTCTTTGGAAAGGAAGCGAGAAAGATACATGATATTTCTAGTAGATTTCAAATTTCGATTTTTCAAAAGAAATCTCATTTAGATGGATATGGTGAGTTTATACAGCTGTTAGAAAATAAGGGCGGTACATGTAAGGAATTGCGGGGGTATATAGATCTCGCTAAGTATCATATAGAATGCGCACATACAAGTGATTTGGAGTTTATTATACAAACAGATTTAAATCCTTTAAATGTCATATGGGATTCAAGTCAATCTGTAATAGGGATTGTAGATTTTGAATCGATTGGATATGTTGATCGTATTGAAGGATTAGCCTTTTTAATGAAATGGTATTCTCGAACAGAAGGGATACAGTCACATGAAGTATGTTCGAAAGTTGTTAGGGCATTTCTAGAAGGGTATAAAGCTAGTAATATTTTAACTTCAATCGATTATAAAAGACTTGCTTCACTTTTGTGGTTATCCGGTAGTTTGAATTGGAATTTTGTGAAGGAAACGTTAAATATGTTAGATGATGAGAGTGGATTAGAGGAACATTTGAAAGTTTATAAAATAAGAGGAGAAAGATTGTCTTCATTGTTAATTTGTAGATAACATTTCATCTCCTGATTCAGGACTTATTTGTTTAGCTATACAGGATATTTTCTATTAGATGAGGTTTTGTGTAAATCAATTGCATAATAGCCGAATTGTTTTATATGTCTATGTTTCATAAAAGAAAGCATATGAGGTGTTTTAAAAATGAAAATACAAATTGTATTGTTTAATGGCTTCGGAGAGCTTGTCACTTTTGCACCTTTTGAGGTACTCAACAGAGCGATAGAAGAAGGGGCTCCATTTACGGTTGAACTCATATCAAGTGAACCAAAGCAAGAAGTTATTACTTCGTTTGGAGTTACGGTTAAACTAAATGATTTTTTACGAATGGATAATCGTCCAGATTTGTTAATTGTACCTGGTGGTGGATGGAATCATAAAGCTGAACATGGAGCACGAAAGCAAGCAGAGATTGGAAACCTGACAAAAATGATTAGAGAGATGCACAATGCAGGAACGATTGTTGCTGGAGTTTGTACTGGAGGGATGTTACTAGCTGCATCCGGTATATTGAATGGTCGAAAGGCGACGATGCATCATTTGGCGCAGAATGAAATCAGTGAATATGGGGCAGAGCTTCTTCGTTACAGAATTGTGGATCAAGGGAATATTATCACTGCAAGAGGAGTCACTTCAGGGCTTGATTTGGGACTTTGGATCACGGAAAGGTTTGCAAGCTCCCGAATTGCAGCTGCTGTTGAATATAGAATGGAATACGAGAGGCGAGGTGTTGTTTGGGGTTAATTTGAATTTTATAGTAAACATAGAAAAAGAGTAATGACTTGAAATTTTTATGAGGTGAAAGTGATGGCAATAAAACAAGATGAAATTAAAGTAGTAGTTGGAGCTGGAGCATTTAACAATAATCCAGGTTGGATTCAAACTAAAGAAGAAGAGCTTAACTTATTAGTTGAAACGACATGGGAAGAAAGGTTTGAGCATAGTTCCATTTCAGCTATTTTAGCAGAGCATGTATGGGAACACCTTACTTTTGAAGAAGGGGTAAAAGCAGCTGAAATTTGTTATAAATTTTTAAAAACATCAGGTCATATTCGGTGCGGCGTCCCTGATGCATTTTTCCCAGATGAAACATACCAAAACATAGTTCAAGTAGGCGGACCTGGCCCGAAAGATCATCCAGCTGCAAGCCATAAAATCGTTCATAATTATAAAACATTAACGGAAATGTTTGAAACTGCTGGATTTGAAGTAGTTTTGCTGGAATATTGTGATGAAAATGGGCAATTTTATTACAATGAATGGGATGCGAATGATGGTGTTATCTTCCGTTCAAAAAGATATGATTCTAGAAATAAAGGAGACAAACTTGGTTTTCCATCGCTAATTGTTGATGCGATTAAACGATAAGTCATTCAACTAACGCATGTATTAGTCCTATAAATTCATGAGCCGCAAATGCGGCCTTTTTGTTTGTGCTGTAATTATTGCGGTAAAGATTCCTCTATCCAATAGTAGTGCTTAAATATAGAAAAACATTTGTTTTACATTAAAAGACAGGTGTTTTTGATATTTTAATAGACTTAAAGAAATGAATACAATATATAGATTTTATTCAATTTGATTGTTAGAAAAATAATAATACAAAATTTACATTGCTATAATGATTTTAAACCTAAAAGAGGTGGAAAACCCAACGCAAGGATCTAATATGGTGACCCCATCTAGTAAATTACTCTTAAAAAACTGCATAAATACCTTTGACCATATTTGTGATTTTTTGTAAAATGATATATATAGAAAAATTGTGAATATACAGGCAATCTATGGATAATAGTTTCTAATAAATTATTCGGGGAAAATTTATTAGTTAAGTATATTAACTTGTTTGCAATGGATTTTACAAATAAAGGGGTATGAGGGGCATGAAAGCAAAGAAATTAGTAAGTTTAGCGTTACCAGTTATGTTATTGAGTGGTTGTATTACAATTGAAACTGATGGTAAGAAAGCTGAACCAAAGAAAGAAGAAACGCAAAAGGTAGAGAAAGAGAGTAAGACTTCTGAAAAAGAGAGTAAGTCAACTGATAGCAAGAAAGAGGATAGCTTATCTGTAGCGAAAGGTGAGGGTACAAACAGTAGTTCATCAAGTAGTCAACCAAGCTCTTCTTCTAGTTCTTCAACTGGTAAGGTAACTGGTTCAGATGTTGAAAGGTACAAGTCAGATATCATAAACAGTGCTACTCAAATTGAAGATACAATGAAATTAATTGAAGGAATAGCAGGTTCAGACGTAAAGTCATACAAACAAAAGAAAAGTGAAGTACAACTGAGTTTAGGTGGAGCAAAGGCAACCGCAACGAAACTGAAGAATCTACAAGCACCTCCTGAGTTACAGGGAGAACAGGCGAAAATAAAGCAGTCAATGGAACTGTATGCGGATTGTTTCCAACTTCTCTTTGATGCATTAGACCAAGAAGACGAGAGTAAAATGCATCAATCCGTATCGAAAGCACAAGAAGGTTCAAAACTGTTTGAAGAAGCAGCAAAGAGTATCGCTAGTAAAACCAACTAAGAATATATTACTAAAAGGGGTATGAGGTATGAAAGTGAAGAAACTAATAGGTGTTGCAGTTCCAGTTGCATTATTATTAAGTGGTTGTGTTACAGTAAAAGAATCGGCAAATAAAGAAGAAAAGACAGAAGAAACAAGTAAACATAAGTCTTCTGAAACAAAAGAAAAATCAACTAACTCGAAAGAAGAAAGTAAAGATGTTCAAAAGGTTCGAGTTTTAGATGAAGATTATGCACAATATTTATTAGACATTGAACAGGATATGTTAAGACGATTTGATTACTATGATGCTTCGGTAAGAGATTTGAGAAACGGAAGTAAATCAAACGCTGAGGTATTAGATAGCATTAAAGACGTCTATAAAGTATTTGATAAGATAGAGAAGATTGCCGCACCGCCAAAACATAAAGAAGATCAAAAAGAGATTGAAAGAGCTACAGATAAATTAAGAGAAACATTCGGTGAAATAGAGAAGTTATTCAACGATAAAGGTTTCAGCTTAGAGACTGATAAGGAAATCTTAGATAAAGCAAATACAAAACTAGAGGAAGCAAAACGTATTTGGAAACCTACATTCGATAAGTTAAGATCCGAAGTAAGCGGTGGTACAACTACAGATAAACCTTCCAGTACAACAAGTAGTTCTAGTGGTTCTATATCAGCAAGCCCAACTACTGGTAGTCAGGCTCAGACAGATAAAAGTCAAGCTAAAACTGGCGTATTCGTAGGTACAATTGGTACATCTGAAGAGTTAGGAATTAGTTATGGAAACATGCAAAAGAACATAAAAGACGGTACTGAAATTATTGGTAATTGGGGTATTGATTACGGTAGTGGCGTAAAAACTACGTTAGTACTAAAAGGTGATAAGACATTTGAGTCTTATGCGAATGGTTCTTATCCGAATAAGGATAACTACTTAACAGGAACATATACAGTAGATGTTCCGTCATTCCAGTTAGCCTTAAAAATAACAAAAGCAGTTAAAGACGGTCAAGAAGTGAAGCTAACAAATGACAGTGTAATGTATAAACTACAAAACTACGATGGTAATACATTACAAATGTATCACATGGACGATAACGTTCGTATTCGATATGTAAAACAATAAATAATTAGAAAAAAACTCTGTAAAAAATTTTACAGAGTTTTTTTATTGTGTAGCTTTGAAAGAAAGTTTGATCAAAATAAAGGCTTTTTGTTACATTACGGCTTACGCATTATTTACGCGAGCATGGGATTCCTTTTATGCAGATTAACGAGAATAGAGCAGGGGAGTCATTATGTTTGTCACTTTGAGTGATGACCTTGTGTGATTGTTATTTGTGTAGATCTTCGTAACTTTTATGTAATTGTTTCATATATTAAAAAAAGACTTGATTCGCGGTATATAAAGTGGGCTGTAGTAGGAGAAGTACCTTCAAAGGTGCTATGGATGAAAAGATGATTAGGTTGTACGGAATATGAAAATGTACGGACATAATGATTGTAAATCCAATTATGTAACAAGTTTAGCCTTACAAAACGTTGCACCGACGAATTTTTCATGGATATGACCGCAAGTATGTGTATAATTACTGGTAATCTTATAGGTTTTCTTTGGAAAGTGAAGGAGAAATATATGGTTTTCTGTATCTGACGTTTGAAAAAACTATGGTAAAGGGGAGAGAGGGAGTTTTTATAAGGTATGTCCTTTAAGAAAAACTATTTTTAGAGAGCTTATTCAAATCTTAAGGATTCTTAAGGATGTCACTCTAGTTTCTTCAGGTTTGAATTTTAAACTATAGTAGTAAATTCAAACTATTGGAGTGATTAAATATGAAGCCTCTGTCTTTTTTATCTCAATATATAACGAATCCGAGAAACGTTGGTGCAGTACTTCCAAGTTCAAAGTTTCTTGCAGATAAAATGGTGGAAAGCATCAATTTTAAGGAAGCTAAATATATTGTTGAATATGGGCCAGGTACGGGTGTATTCACGAATAAATTGCTTGAAAAACGAAGTTCGAATACTACTCTTTTATTAGTGGAAAATAATAAAGAGTTTTATTTATTATTGAAAGAAAAATATAAAAAAGAGAAAAATGTATTCATTGTATTAGGGTCTGCGGAAAATATTGACGAGTATCTACAGGGCTATTGCATTCCTTATGCAGACTATATTGTTTCTGGTCTTCCTTTTTCTAGTTTACCCCCCAATGTTTCAAAAAAAATATTAGTAACTACCACCAAAATTTTAAAGGAAGGTGGGAATTTTATTACCTTTCAATATACTAAATTTAAAAAGAATTTTCTTAATCAGTTTTTTAATAGAATAGATGTGAAAAGGGAACTTAGAAATGTACCACCAGCTTATATCTTTAACTGTTCAATCCCAAAAAATAGTGGGGAATAAGAGGAAAACGGCAAGGTTATGGTTCTTTCTATTCCATAGATCTGTGGCGATTTTCCTTATAAAACCTGTATTTAATCTCGTTTATTGATGAAATCTTTGTAAGTGGTAATTTTATATTCAAGCATCTCATCCGCAGCTTTTAACGTTCTAATTTGTTCCTTAATAGAGTGTTTATGTTCTTCTAAAAGATTTAAACGCTCTGTCGTGGTATGTTCTCCTTCCAAAGCTAATGCAGCATACTTCTTTATTTTCGCAATTGGCATTTGTGTTTCTTTTAACTTGATAACAAATTGCAGCCATTTAATATGTGAATCGTTATATCGTCTGTCTCCGTTAATGTTACGAACAGGAATTATAATTTTTTCTTTTTCGTAATACCGTAATGTATATGTACTTATCTCTAACATTTTAGCCACTTCACCAATAGTGTACATAAGAAACCTCCATATAAATTTTTCTTGACTTAGAGTTTACTCTAATCATTATAATCAACTCATAGTTCGTTTACAATTAAATCAATTGGATAAAATTTAGGAGGGATTTATATGAAATATACAGTTATTACAGGGGCTAGCTCAGGAATTGGATATGAAACCGCTCTTGCTTTTGCGACTCGTGGAAAAAACTTAATTATAGCAGCACGCAGAACGGAGGAATTAGGAAAGTTAAAGTCAAAAGTGGCTGAAATTAATCCAGACCTGGATGTTGTCATTCGAACCGTTGACTTATCTGTTACTGCAAATGTTTATGAATTCTATGAAAGTCTTCAGGTTTATCAAATCGACACCTGGATTAATAATGCTGGATTTGGAAACTTTGCTTCCATTGGGGAGCAAAAGTTAAATAAAATTGAGACGATGCTTCACTTGAATATTGAGGCTTTAACCGTTCTGTCCTCTCTTTATGTACGTGATTATGCAGATGTTGAAGGAACTCAAATTATCAATATATCTTCAGGAGGAGGATATAGGATTGTTGCCGATGCTGTGACTTACTGCGCGACAAAGTTCTATGTAAGTGCCTTTACAGAAGGTCTAGCACAAGAATTAAAAGAAAAAGGAGCGGCAATGCAAGCAAAAGTGTTGGCTCCTGCTGCTACAGAGACCGAATTTGCAAAACGGTCTTATGATGTTGATAATTTTGAATATGATAATGTTGTTCCTAAGTTCCATACAGCTGAACAAATGGCCGGTTTCTTACTCAATTTATATGATAGTGAGAAGGTGGTAGGAATTGTGAATGGAGAAACGTATGACTTTGAATTAAGAGATCCCATGTATCCATATGTGATGAGTATAAGAAACTAGTTTTGGAAAATCTGAACATAACAAAAAACTGATAGTTCCTTAAGAGACTATTTAAACAAAAATCACCGATTTCCTGTACGTAAAGAAGTTGGTGATTTTTTTGTCGTAATGGTCGTGAAATTGAACATACACGCTGTTTACATATTACAGAGGTGGCTACTTATATAAAAATTACAGCTTTTCCCGAACAAGAAAGCCCATTGCCTTTAGGCATGGGATGAAAGTGAGGTTGGATACGGAGTACCACTAAAAATCGCAAGATTCGTGGTACTTTAAGTATCCAAAGTATAGGTAGTTTCTTCGGGTGTTTTGTTGGAATTTTTCGAAAATAAATGATATAACTAGAATAAATGATGATAGAAGAATGTTTCAAAGTGTTTGAGAGGAAAACATCCTCGTTTCATGCAGTTGTAAAGTTTATAAACACGTTCTGATTTTGTTCTGATTGCTAGAAATGTATCAAATGAACACGATGTTGAAAATCAAAAAAACAAGGGGATGAAACGTATGTCACAGACCCTAACAGTGAAAGTGAAATTGATTCCAACAAAAGGACAAATCCGTTTATTGGAACAAAGCAGTCACGAATATATCAAAGTTATAAATACACTTGTATCGGAAATGGTGGAAGCAAAGAAAAGTACGAAAAAAAGCACAAAAGATATTGAAGCAAATATCCCAAGTGCAGTGAAGAATCAAGCGATTAAAGACGCGAAAAGTTTGTTTGCTACAAAAGTAAAGAAAAGCCATTATAAAATCATCCCGATTCTAAAGAGACCTGTTTGTGTATGGAACAATCAAAATTATTCATTTGATCCTACTTATATTTCAATCCCATTGAAGGTAAATGGAAAATCGACTCGTGTAAAAATCCGAGCTTTATTAAGCGATAAAAACAATCGTAATCTGAATCTGTTAAAACATAAATTAGGTACACTTCGCATCATAAAAAAATCGAATAAGTGGATAGCCCAAATATCTGTCACACTTTCTATCAATAAAAGGACAGGAATGAAAATTTTAGGAGTGGACTTAGGTCTCAAGGTCCCCGCGGTAGCAATCACAGATGATGATAAGGTTCGTTTCTTTGGAAATGGTAGGAAAAACAAATATAGGAAGCGTAAGTTTCGTAGTGTTCGTAAGAAGTTCGGAAAAGACAAAAAAGTGAATGCCATTCGGCGATTGGATGATAAAGAGCAAAGATGGATGCAAGATAAAGATCATAAAATAAGTCGTGCAATTATTAATTTTGCGATTGCAAATCGTATTTCTGTCATTCGGTTAGAACAACTAACGAATATAAGACAGACGGCAAGAACAAGCCGTAAAAACGAAAAAAATCTACACACTTGGTCCTTCTATCGTTTGGCACAATTTATTGCCTATAAAGCAACGATAGCTGGTATTCAGATTGAATATGTGAATCCAGCTTATACAAGTCAAAGTTGTCCGAAATGTGCTGAAAAGAATAAGGCTCGAGATAGAAAATACAAGTGTCCATGTGGGTTTAAGACACATCGTGATATCGTTGGAGCGATGAATATTCGCTACGCAACTGTGATTGATGGTAACAGTCAATCAGCCTAAGCACCTATATGGTCTGGTTTAGGAGGGGCAATGAGATGCCCTTATCTTGAAGGCTGTTCAAAACAGAAATGGACTGCGAACGCTTAGTCATTCAAGAATCCCACCCGTAAATCCGTAAGGATTTGGGCTTGCGACTTTAGTCGTGGGAGTCTCAAATAACAGTAGTTGATATTCATCCATTAAATAAGACGATTATATGTACTGATGTTTTTCGTAATAAGAGAATGTTTAAGTTTGGTGATGTAATTGAAGTGAATTAGAGGGGGAATAAAAATAATTATCTCTTCCTAACTTAATTATATCATGTAAATCACGTTCAAAATAGACTGTTTATTCTCATTTACTACTGCTACAATCAATAGCACATGAACAGTAAGGAGAGGTGCCGAATGAGTTCTTTCGTTCTCGATTTTCAGGAAATAGAAAAAACACAGCTTTCGCTCGTTGGCGGAAAAGGATTGAATTTAGGGGAATTATCAAATATTCAAGGGATACAAGTGCCAGAAGGGTTTTGTGTTACAACGATAGGGTATGAAAAAGCCATCGAACAAAATGAAGCGTTTCAAGCTTTGTTGAGTCAATTAGCAATGTTAAAAATTGAAGACCGGGCTCAAATTGCTGAAATCAGTAAGAAGATTAGAGAAACCATTATGGAAGTAGAAATCCCTTTTGATGTAGTGGAAGCGGTGGCTCATTATCTCTCTCGTTTTGGAAATGAACATGCTTATGCAGTGCGTTCTAGCGCTACTGCTGAAGATTTACCATATGCCTCATTTGCTGGTCAACAAGATACGTATTTAAATATCATCGGAAAAGAAGCAATCTTGCAGCATGTAAGAAAGTGCTGGGCTTCTTTATTTACAGATCGAGCAGTCATTTACCGCATGCAAAATGGTTTTGAACATAGCCAAGTTTCTATATGTGTTGTCGTTCAAAGAATGGTTTTCCCGCAGGCTTCGGGAATTTTATTTACTGCTGACCCGATTACTTGTAATCGAAAGGTGTTATCGATCGATGCCAGTTTTGGACTTGGCGAGGCATTAGTATCAGGACTGGTCTCTGCCGATAATTATAAAGTAAAAGAAGGCGAAATCGCCGAGAAGATGATCGCAACTAAAAAATTGGCTATCTATGCCTTCAAAGAGGGCGGAACAGAGACGAAACAAATCAATCTCGCTCAGCAAAAGATTCAAACGCTTACGGAACAACAAATAGTACAACTAGCACAGATTGGAAGACAGATCGAAGCTTATTTTGGCTGCCCACAAGATATTGAATGGTGTTTAGTTAATGACACATTTTATATTGTTCAAAGCAGGCCAATCACGACTTTATATCCAATTCCAGAAGCAAATGATCAGGAAAATCATGTGTATGTATCGGTTGGTCACCAACAAATGATGACCGATCCTTTGAAGCCGTTAGGAATGTCTTTATTCCAGTTAACATCCTTTGGACCGAGGTTTCAAGCTGGAGGAAGGCTGTTTGTTGATGTTGCACAAAGATTGGCGTCGCCTGCTAGTAGAGAACTTTTATTAAATACAATAGGGAACTCGGAGCCGCTTATTAAAGATGCATTAACGACTGTAATAGAGCGAGATAATTTTATCAAATTGTTACCGGATGATGAAAAAGAAAAGAGTCTTGGTAAAAGTATGCCACCTGCAAGTTCACAACCACAAATCGAAAGCGATCCGGCAATCGTTATGGATTTAATAAAGAATAGTCAAGCATCGATCGAAGAGTTAAAACAAAATATTCAAACGAAATCAGGGCTGGATGTACTTGATTTTATTTTAGAAGATATCCAGCAATTAAAGAAAATATTATTTCACCCGCAAAGTATGGCTGTCCTTATGGCAGGTATGAATGCTTCATCATGGATCAATGAAAAGATGGAGCAATGGCTAGGTGAAAAAAACGTAGCAGACACACTTTCACAATCTGTACAAAACAATATTACGTCGGAAATGGGTCTAGCATTATTGGATGTTGCAGATGTGATTCGGCCATATCCAGAAGTCATTGCGTATTTACAGCATATAGAAGATGACAGTTTTTTAGATGAGCTAGTTAAGTTTGAAGGCGGGGATAAAGCACAAGATGCAATCTATGCTTTTCTGAATAAATACGGAATGAGATGTAGCGGAGAAATCGATATCACAAAAACGCGCTGGAGTGAAAAGCCAACTACAATTATCCCGATGATTTTAAATAACATAAGAGATTTTGAAACTGGTGCTAGTAAACGGAAATTTGAAGCAGGGCTGCAGGAAGCTTTGAAAAAAGAAGAAGAGTTATTAGAGCGATTGCAGCACTTGCCGGATGGTAAACAAAAAATAGAAGAGACGAAGCGAATGATTAGTAACATCCGGAATTTTATCGGTTATCGTGAATATCCAAAGTACGGCATGATTAATCGCTATTTCATATATAAGCAGGCAATATTAAAAGAAGCCGAGCAACTCTTGCAAAATAACGTTATTCATGAAATAGAAGATATATACTATCTGACTTTGGAAGAACTTCACGAAGTTGTCCGTACAAATAAACTAGATTACAAAGTCATCAATAATCGGAAAAATGAGTTCAAATTATATGAAAAACTAACACCTCCACGTGTTATTACGTCTGATGGAGAAATCATTACAGGGAAGTATAAACGAGAAAACCTTCCGGCCGAAGCAATTGTAGGTCTACCTGTTTCTTCAGGAGTTATAGAGGGGAGAGCTCGCGTTATTTTAAATATGGAAGATGCGAATTTAGAAGATGGAGATATATTAGTTACAGCATTTACTGATCCTGGCTGGACACCGTTATTTGTGTCTATAAAAGGGTTAGTCACCGAAGTTGGCGGACTGATGACACATGGAGCAGTTATTGCACGTGAATATGGATTACCAGCAGTCGTCGGAGTAGAGAATGCTACAAAACTAATAAAAGACGGGCAACGAATTCGGGTACATGGAACAGAAGGGTATATTGAGATACTGTAGTTGTATTTTAGATAAATAAAGAAATCGTCCACTAAATATAGTGGACGATTTCTTTATGATTTTAAGCCAACTGCTATCACCTGAAACTGAAGATCAAAATAAAAATGAGCATATGGATTGGATTTCTTTGGATGTCCTTGTCGTAGAAGAAAACATACATGCCACGATTCTAATTCACATGCAAGAAGCAACCATAAATATCGATGAATCAGAATGTACACCAATCTAAAACAAAGAATATTTTCAAAAATATTACAAATTAAGACAGTATATTGCAAATTATTAGAATTTTCTTTATTATAAGGACGTTGGGAAACATTTAAGATTGGGGAGGAATAGGGATGAAGAAAAAGCCTTTTAAAGTGCTGTCTACGCTTGCGGCGACAGCTGTGCTTAGTTGCACATTTGGATTTGGTAGTCAATCTGTTTATGCGGCAACGCCGCCTAATGTAGGAGCTTTAAGTCCAATTGATGAAAATTTAATTCCAGAGGAGCGTTTAGCAGATGCGCTCAAGAAACGCGGTGTAATTAGTGAATCTACGTCGAAAGCAGACACATTAAAAGCTGTTGAAAAATACGTAGAGAAGAAAAAAGGCGAAAATGCTGGAAAAGAACCAGCAGCGGGGGACAGTGTTACGAGAGAAGCTTCTGACTTTTTAAAAAAAGTTAAAGATGCAAAAGCAGATACGAAAGCAAAAGCTGATCAACCTGTTAGTGGCCCGGTAGCTGGACAAGAGCCGGTTAAAGGGGGATTAAACGGCAAAGTACCAACTAATTCAGCGAAGCAAAAACAATATAACGGTGATGTTCGTAAAGATAAAGTTCTTGTATTGCTAGTAGAGTTTGCTGACTTTAAGCACAACAATATTGATCAAGTACCAGGTTATATGTATTCAAATGATTTTAATCCAGAACATTATCAAAAAATGTTATTTGGTAATGAGCCGTTTACACTCTTTGATGGTTCAAAAGTCCCAACATTTAAACAATATTATGAAGAGCAATCTGGTGGTAGTTATACAGTCGATGGGACAGTAACAAAGTGGTTGACAGTTCCAGGTACAGCAGCGGATTATGGTGCAGATGCAGGAGATGGCGGTCATGATAATAAAGGACCAAAAGGACCTCGTGATTTTGTAAAAGAGGCATTAAATGCAGCTGTAGAAAGTGGTATTGATTTATCTGAATTTGACCAATACGATCAATATGACAATAATGGTGATGGCAATAAAAACGAATCAGATGGTCTTATTGATCACTTAATGGTTATTCACGCTGGAGTTGGGCAAGATGGAGGCGGCGGTAGACTAGGTGATGATGCAATTTGGTCACATCGCTGGAACCTTGGAACACCATATCCAATTGAAGGAACAAAAGCAAAGGTTGATAACTGGGGCGGCAAAATGGCAGCATACGATTACACAATTGAGCCAGAAGACGGAGCAGTTGGTGTATTCGCACATGAATTTGGTCATGATTTAGGTCTTCCAGATGAGTATGATACGAAGTATTCAGGAGCAGGTGAGCCAATTAACTCTTGGTCTGTTATGAGTGGCGGCAGCTGGGCTGGTAAAATTGCAGGTTCAACGCCACCAAGTTTCTCTCCACAAAACAAAGAGTTCTTTCAAAAGAATATGGGTGGAAACTGGGCAAATATTGTAGAGGTTGACTATGATAAATTAAATCGCGGTATCGGTCTTGCGACGTACTTAGATCAAAGTGTAACGAAATCAGCTCGTCCTGGTCTGATTCGCGTTAACTTACCAGATAAAGATGTAAAAGGTATTCAGCCTGCATTCGGTAAGAAATATTACTATAGTACAAAAGGCGATGATATTCATACAACAATAGAAACACCAGTGTTTGATTTAACAAATGCAACACTGGCGAAGTTTGATTACAAATCATTGTATGAAATTGAAACAGGTTATGACTTCCTTGAAGTACATGCAGTGACAGAGGATGATAAGAAAACGTTAGTGGATCGAATTGGCGAAAAGAATGTGAAAAATGGTCTAGACACAACGGATGGTAAATGGGTAGATAAGTCATATGACTTAAGCCAATTTAAAGGTCAAAAAGTAAAACTAGTATTCGAATACATTACAGATGGTGGTTTAGCACCGAACGGTTTTACTCTTGATAACGCTACATTAACTGTAGATGGAAATGTTGTGTTCTCTGATGATGCAGAAGGCGAAGCGAAATTAAAATTAAATGGTTTCGTTACAGCAAACGGTTTTGATAAGAAGAAACATAACTACTATTTAGAGTGGAGAAACCACGCTGGTGCTGATCAAGCGTTAAAATATAGCAGTGGTGTACCGTATAATACAGGTCTTGTTGTATGGTATGCAGACTCTAGCTTTACAGATAATTGGGTTGGTATGCATCCAGGCGAAGGTTTCTTAGGGGTTGTTGACTCTCACCCAGAGGCAATTGTTGGAACGCTAAACGGCAAACCAACTGTTAAAAATAGTACACGATACCAAATCGCAGATGCTGCGTTCTCCTTTAACCAAACGCCAGCATGGAAAGTTGTATCTCCAACACGCGGAACATATGATTACAAAGGGTTACCAGGTGTAACGAAGTTTGATGATTCTAAATCGTATATGAACGATTTAATCCCAGATGCAGGACGTAAATTACCGAAGCTTGGATTGAAATTTGAAGTAGTTGGACAAGCAGATGATAATACTGCAGGTGCAGTTCGTTTATATCGTTAATAATGGAGAAGCTGTTGAAGAGGATTCCTTTCAACAGCTTTTTTCATAGGAACATAAATTTCAAGTTATTAATAATAATAGTAACTACTCAGCCATATATTTCATTTAGAAGTTTGTTGATGTTCAGATTGATTAAAGCATGTTTCTATGCAGGCAAGCTTATTTTTTTAAGCCAGCTGCATAAAAAGGTCCATGAACTGCGATTGTTGATAAAATACGAGCAATTTCCTCAGGTGTTTCTTTTTGTCCATTATTTAACCATTGCTGAATGACACCTATATGAGCAGATGCCATATAAGAAGCTAAGTATTGGCTTGGAACGAGTAAATGTTCCTTATTAATAAGAGCGCCATTCGTATCTTCAAATAGTGTTTTCCACATAAAGTCTTTCAATTTTGTTTGGAAAGATAAATCTCCTTTTGGGCTTAGTACAGCTTTCATAAAATCACTATTTTCATTTAGAAATTCAAGGATAGAAGTGATAAGTACAAACGGCGTTGTTGGAGAAGGATTTGATCCAAGTTCAGCAATAACTTCCGGAAATTTCTGTTTGGCGATGCTAGAAAACTCATACATAATTTCTTCTTGGCATTTTGTCATTAAATCAAATTTATCTTGATAGTGTGCATAAAAAGTACCACGGTTTATGTTTGCTTTCGTAGTAATATCTTTCACTGTAATGGCGTCAAAACCTTTTTCCTCAATTAACTCCACCAATGCATTTCGTATGGCAGTTTTCGTACGAATAACACGTAAATCTAAATTACTATCGCGCAAAGCATGTCCCTCCTTAATTTTTTCCAACACATTTAAAGAAAGTGTCTTATAACCGACACATTCACGAATTTTGATTATTGTATAAGGTTTAACTTAAACATATGATTCAAAATATAAATAAACAACACGTTGTTGGCTATTATAAATCAAATTAAAGGAGGAGAAAAGAAAATGTTTAAAAACAAACTTTTATTGTTATCACCAGTTATTGCACTACTTGTTGTTTTCATTTTTTCATTAACATTATTCCCGACAGTTCAACCTCAGCCGAAAAACTTGCCAATTGCAATTGTAAATGAAGATCAAGGAGTAGAAATTCCGAATCAACCTAAAATGAATATGGGGCAAACAATTGTTGATACGATGAAAAACAAATCGAAATCAGATGAAGAACCTGCGGTGAAATGGGTAGAAGTAAAAAATAAAGAAGCCGTTCAAAAAGGTTTAAATAATAAAGAATATTATGCGGCATTAGTCATTCCGAAAGAATTCAGTGCAAAACAAGCATCATTACGAACATCACAGCCATCTTCACCAGAGGTAGAAATATTCATAAATCAAGGAATGAATACAGCGGCATCAACTATGGCGGGGCAAATATTAAATGGTGTAGTTGATAATATGAACAATACTGTTCGTACTGAACTATTAGACGGATTGAAAGCAAAAGGAGCTACTTTAACAGCTGATCAAGCTTCAAATTTAGTAACACCTATTGCGAAGAAAGTGACAAATGTGAATGAAATTGGCAAAAATAGTGCGAACGGTAATTCACCAGTATCTTTATTCCAACCGCTATGGATTGCAAGTTTAGCTAGTGCAGCGATTATCTTTATTGCGATTAGCAAAATGCCGGTAGGTACAAGAAAAGAAAACTTTGTATTAAAACTAAAACAAATATTAGCTGGAGCTATCGCGGCGCTTGTAATTGGATTTGGTCTTACATGGATTGCAGATGGAATGGTAGGATTAAATATTTCGAATGTAACGGATACGGCGTTGTTCTTATCTATTACAGCGTTTAGTTTCTTCTTAATGATTTCTGCAGTGCTTTCATTAGTTGGACTAAATGGAATCGGATTATTTGCACTCTTACTATTCTTCGGAGCACCGTTATTATCATTAGCACCTGAAATGTTGTCTCCGTTTTATCAAGATTGGATTTACTCATGGTTACCAATGAAATTTATGATCGAAGGACTTAGAGAAATATTCTTCTTCGGAAAAGGGTTAAGCTGGAGTACACCTGTTACTGTGCTTGTTTGGATTGGTGTGGTAAGTATGGTTATCGTTTTAATAACGGCTTTCAAGCGTAGTGCAATAAAGGAACATAAAACTGAATTAAGCGCTTAAAAGGTAAAGAACGTTTCACTTGTAGTGAAGCGTTTTTTTTGATGAATTCATTATGAATTGATAAGAAAATTAAGCAGCGATAGATAGGCTTTTTCAATATTTTAAAGGTGATTGAAGAAATAGTATTTGCGGTTCTTTTTTGTATACATGCTCCTACTATTTCAAAGTGCATAAAATGTTATGCGAAATTATGGAGGGGATACGATGTATAATTCGAATTATCAAGATTGGTATAGGCAGAATGATAAGTTGATAAGTGATATTGAAAAAGCTATAAACGGAGAGTTTACTGCCATAAATTGCTATGCTAAATTAGCTAACATGGCTCCAAATCAAGTAGAACAAAAACAAATTCTTGAAATCCGTAATGATGAAATAAGGCATTTTCAAAATTTTGTACAAATCTATACGAATTTAACTGGCAGGCAGCCGAAACCGCAGATCAATGAAGGATGTCCTAATACTTACTTACAAGGATTAGAATTCGCTATACAAGATGAGCAAAAGACTGTAGATTTTTATTTAGAAATTTCAGATGAAACATCAGATGCATCTATGAAAGATTTGTTGCGGAGAATAGCTGCAGATGAACAAAATCATGCGGTATGGTTTTTATATTACTTTGTGAAGTCGAAGTGAGCATTAAGAATGAATGGCTGATGTGGTGAATATATTAGGAATTATTTTAAAACGCAGTGCAACAATTGAATAAGATATTTAAATGTAAGCAGAAGGAAACCGTTTCGCTAGTAGTGGAGCGGTTTTTTATGATGAAATAGAAGTTACATAGGTATCGACAAAATAGAGTAATCAAATTTGATATATAATGTATGAAACAAAAATGAAAATAAAAATAAATAAGCTAGGAGCAAACATATGAAAAGAGGAATTACAGTAGATATTCTAGATGGATATGATAATTTACTTTGGAAAGTGTTAAAGCCAATTGATATTACTGCATTTGATTGGCAAGCCGTGGGAAGGGAGGAAGCTTATATAATAGTAGGGAATGGATTAGGTCCAGAATTATTTTCAGAAGATAACGAGATCATGGAAGGATCAGAATTAAAAAAACAAATAAAAGATAACATATATTATCTTTTATTTGTAGACTTAAAAGCATATCCAAAAGGGGAAGTACTAGGAGAAATTGAAACATATGAAGAATTTAAGGAGAGTAAGTGTGAAGTAGTCGTATTAGTAGCCGATGGTGATTACATACAAATTTATGCGAAAAAACAAGAAGAGATTGAAATGATGTATGAAAACGCACTGAATCAAGGATTTTATGTAGAATATATTACAGATGAAAATGATGGAAGGACTCGTATGTCAGTATGGTAGTAATTTGAAAGGGGAACAGCAATATGGAGAGAAATATTAGTAAAGAATATACAATTCGAATTGCTACTGAAAATGAAAGTGATAGTATTATAATTCTATTAAAAGAAGTAGCACAATGGCTACAACATAAAGAAGTGGATCAGTGGCAGTATCTTTTAGGAGAGGAAGCTACGGCTGAAATACTAGAATGTATAAGAGAGAAATATACATATGTTGTTATGAAAGAAGATGAAATAGTTGGTACAGTTACAGTTTCTCCTAAACAAAATGAATGGGATGAACATATTTTTGGTAAAGAGGAAGTTTCTAATTCATTATATATTCATAGATTTGCGGTAAAACGGAAGTATAAGGGGAATGGAATAGGAGAATGGATTTTGCATTGGGTAGAAGAGAATGTGCAAAGTGATAAAGAGTATTTGAAGTTAGATTGTGTTGGGCATAACCAACTGTTGAATGATTTTTATAAGCGATGCGGCTTAGAATATATTGGTAGTACAGATGGGCTTAGTAAATTTCAAAAGAGAAGGAGAAAGTGAATGAATCCAATTAACGTAAGTTTAGTTGAGAAGTTAATACAGGAACAGTTTCCTGAATGGGCACATTTAGAAGTGAAGCCTGTAAAGCTTAGCGGGCATGATAATAGAACGTTTCATTTAGGAGATCAGATGAGTATGAGATTACCAAGTGATGCAGCATATGCACCGCAAGTAGAGAAAGAAAATATTTGGCTTCCTATATTAAGTAAGGGACTTTCTTTACAAATTTCTGCACCTATTGCGAAAGGGAATCCATCTGAAGAATATCCGTGGCCTTGGTCTATTAATAAGTGGATAGAAGGGGAGACCGTTACGAAAGAAAATGTTCGTGACTTAGATGAGTTTGCGGCGGACTTAGGTTCATTTCTAGTAGAATTACAATCAATTGATACGAGTAACGGACCAATAGCTGGAGCGCATAATTTTTACCGTGGCGGGCTTATATCTGTATACGATAAAGAGGCGAGAGCAGCCATTGAAAATAATAAGGATGTTTTTGATGAGACATCATTAAAGCATCTTTGGAATTTAGCACTTAGATCAACATGGGACCATAAACCAGTTTGGGTCCATGGTGATGTTGCACCGGGTAACTTACTTGTTAAAGATGGAAAGCTTTGTGCCGTAATTGATTTTGGTATTTTAGGAGTAGGAGATCCTGCTTGTGATGCAGCGATGGCATGGACATTTTTTGATAAGAATAGTAGAAAGATATTTAAAAAAGTACTACGTATGGATGAAGAAACGTGGAATAGAGCGAGAGGATGGGCGCTTTGGAAGGCGTTAATTACATATGATGCGAATAGGGATAGTAATGAGAAAGTAGCCGAAGAATCGTATCGTGTGATTCAAGTGATTGTGGATGATTATGAGAGGTAATAGATACTTAAAGCTTTTTTACCCATTTGGTTATAACTGTTCTCAAATCGGGATTTTACCATTGGTTGGTCTTTTTTACCGTCTAATGGGTCATTTATGATCAGTTATAACTTTTTTGTACCTAGTAATTCTCGTCTATTTATTCTGATGAACATAAAAGACGACTCTTATATATATTAGTCGTTGACTATTTTAAGTTTTATGTATAGAATCTTAATTAGAATTTTATTCGCAAACTCACACACATGTATGTGAGCGGCGGAATTTTGTAGAGTTTAACTCTGTTTCATTCGCCCGTTGTCTATGTATAGACAACGGGCGTTTTTTATTTTCGAAGGAGGAATTTTTTGGAAAAACTAAAGTTTTCATTATTAGTGTTATTAGGTGCCTGTAGCTATGGTGTCCTTTCATCTATTCTAAAAGTTGGATTTTTAAATGGATTTTCTTTTGATGAATTATTAGGTGGACAATATGTATTTGGATGGTTGGGACTACTAGTACTTGTTCTCTTATTTTCCCGTCATAAAGTATCAAGAAAAAATATATTTCTATTGTTAGTTGTTGGGACAACTATGAGCGTAACGAGTATTTTTTATGGGTATTCAGTAAAAGAATTACCAGCATCAATCGCTGTTATCTTATTATTTCAATCCACATGGATTGGTGTGCTTATTGAAGCTGTTGTTAGTAAAACTTTCCCAAGCCGTGAAAAACTATTATCGATTCTGGTTCTGTTTATAGGAACTTTGTTTGCTAGTGGTATGCTTGAAGGCTTAGGACAACATTTATCTGTAAAAGGAATTATTTATGGATTACTAGCAGCTATAGTTTTTGCCTTATATATATTTGCAAGCGGACGTGTAGCTACAACTGTACCAACCTATTCTAAAAGTTTTCTCATGACAACAGGTGCTACACTCCTTGTTTGTTTCATATATCCTCCTAATTTTTTAATAGATGGTACATTACAAGCAGGTTTATGGAAATATACTTTTTTCCTAGGTTTATTTGGGGTAGTTATACCGGTTATTTGTTTCTCGCTGGGTGTACCAAAAGTCGGTACAGGTCTTGGAACAATTTTAGGGGCAGCCGAACTACCAGTAGCTATCATTGCTTCTATAACACTTGTACATGAAAAAGTATCGCTTTTACAATGGTTTGGGGTTTTGGGTATTTTGATTGGAGTTTTTATACCTCAAGTGCTAGTTTTACAAAAAGAGAAGAGAGAAACTATGAACAAGGGTGTATCATAGCATAAGATTAACTCATTATTAAGCAAATATGTTGACCCTATTTGCACTAAGTTAACCACCGTAACAAAAACGACCGTTTATGGTATTTTACTTATTTCTATCCGGATAGAGAAAAATACTATTCAAATTCAGTTTCAAAACTCATTACCAAAAATAAACGCTCCTAACATATTAGTCATATATAATATGTTAGAAGCGTGATATTTCAAGTGTTTTTTGGATTTAGGTCTTGATAATCCTACTATTACAATATGCTTTTGGAAAATTGTATATGCGGAGAGTACAAATTAAGACGGATGCCCGAAACGAAAAAGCACAAAGAGCAATTGAAAGACTCGGCGCAGTAAAAGAGGGGGTACTTAGAAACGAAAGAAAATTGCCGAGTGGACATGTTAGAGATGCAGTTGTATACAGTGTTATTGCAAGTGAATGGCCAGTTGTAAAAGAACGGTTATTAGAAAAATTAGAGTCGTATAAAGAAAAACGATAATTCATATTAAGAAAGGTGTATTGATCGTCAAGATGAAAAATATACCTTTTTTCTTACAAAATGATTACTTCTTTTATTTACTTTTGTTTCATCATTCCATTATGATAAAAAATTCGTTACAATGTAGTTGTATGGTAATAAACTTATAAATTACACAAATGTAATGAAACCGCAAACGAAAAATGAATTGATAATCCTCAATTTTAAATGAAAACCCTTTAATGAATATATATGACAAGAAAAATTCCTTCTTTTAAACAAATTCAAACAAAATGATTTGATATATACGTTTTTATATAGAAGTATGGATGATGTACGGAGGCAGTTTAAATGAAAGAAAATAAGAAAAGTAAGAAAAGAAGAATCTTGCAAGTATTCTTGCTTATGATTTGTTCTATTATTTTATATGTAAGTTATGCAGCTTACGATATTTGGAGTTATCGCTTTAAAACAGATGATGGTGTGAAGACAGATGCTGGTATTGTGCTGGGAGCAGCTTCATGGAACGGAAAACCATCTCCTGTATTTAAAGAAAGAATTAATCATGCAATTTCCTTATATAAGAATGGTAATATTAAAAAGATTATTTTCACAGGTGGTACAAAGTTTGAGGCAGAGCTTGAGGAAGCGCGTACTGCTAGAGTGTATGCACTGAAACATGGTGTAAAAGATGAGGATATTTTAATTGAAACAAAATCTCTTTTCACAGAAGAGAATTTAAAGAATGCAAAGCAAGTTGGAATAGAGAACGGAATACACACATATACGATCGTGAGTGATCCACTTCATATGAAACGTGCGATGAAAATTGCAAAACATCTTAAAATTGAAGCGTATGCATCACCAACTCCAACGTCAGCGTATAAAACGTTAGATACAGAAATCCCTTTCTTTTTTAAAGAATTATGCTCGTATATTGGATATGTAACCTCTTTGCCATTAAAGGCATTGAAAGGGGATTAATATAAGAAAAGAACCTATCCTTTCATATAGGAACTTTTCTTATTGTTCAAAAGCATTGTATTTTTATCGGAATAGTGAAACAGTAGAGAAGTAACTTCATATAATCATAATGACAAAATGAACGGTTTATGAATCGAACATAAAGGAGATTATGTATGGCACTCTCATTTGTTGAAACAGAAGAACAATCTTTAGTTATTGAGAAAATAAATAAATTGATTCCGAAGTTCATGGAAAGGGAGCATCAACTAAGTGAATTAGGATCATTTCCGTATGAAAATATTAATAATTTGAAAGATATCGGATATACGAAATTAACGTTGCCAAAAGAATTGGGAGGCAATGCGATTTCTTTATATGACTTCGTTTTATTTCAAGAGAAAATAGCAGAAGGATGCGGTGCTACCGCATTATCAATTGGATGGCACCTTGGCATTGTAAAGGAATTAGCTGAAAATCGCTCTTGGGATGAGGAAATGTTCACTTGGTTTTGTGAAGAAGTGCGTAATGGCGCCCTCTTTAATCGAGCAGCGACAGAGCCGAATACAGGTAGTCCTACGCGCGGCGGGAAACCAGAGACGTTAGCTGTCAAAAAAGGTGAGAAGTGGATTATAAATGGAAGAAAAACGTTTACGACAATGGCGCCAGTACTTGATTATTTTATCATTTCAGCAAGTATTGAAGGCCAGGAAGAAATCGGAGAGTTTGTCATTCCAAAGAATACAATAGGCGTGTCAATTGAAGAAACGTGGGATAGTATCGCAATGAGAGGAACTGCGAGCCATGATCTCGTTTTACAAAATGTAGAGATACCAGATCGCTTTTTCACTGATATAAAGGGTTCAAAGGTTAAAGCTAAGGGGATTGGCTGGTTACTTCATATACCAGCATGTTATTTAGGAATCGCACAATCGGCAAGAAATTATGCGGTTCAGTTTGCGGAATCATACAAGCCAAATAGTTTAAATCATTCTATTAGTTTATTGCCGAATGTTAGAAGATTAGTTGGAGAATTAGAACTTGAGCTTATGCAAGCTCGCGTCTTTTTATATCAAATTGCGAAAAAGTACGATGAAGCAGAAGATAAACTATCACTGCAAGCAGAACTAGCGGCAGTGAAATATGCAGTAACAAATGCGGCGATATCCATTGTAGATAAAGCAATGCGCATCGTAGGAGCAAAAAGTTTATCAGAAAAAAATCCGCTTCATCGTTATTATTTAAACGTCAGAGCAGGGCTACACAATCCGCCGATGGATGATGCAACACTATCTATGCTGGCGGATGCGGCGTTTCGGTCTTAATGAAGAAATATAAAGTCTGTTCCGTTCTGGAACAGACTTTTCGTTGTCGGTGAATCGTTGGTATATTTAGAGTTGTGATAGATATATTTAAAAAATCGTTGATATAATTCCATGTATTATGTCATTGTTCAAGAAGAGGGAATTCTCGATTTATCAATTAAAAAATCTTTCTTTTCATTCTTCTTTTTGTAGTTTTATAGTGGAATGCTATGCTTCTTATTTCACCTACTGTATAATAAGAAAAAAGTACGAAAAGAGGTTATCTCATGCTAGAGGTTATTGCAACTTGTTTAGAAGATGTGAAGCGAATTGAAAAGGCTGGTGGAAATCGAATTGAACTCATTTCATCATATACAGAAGGTGGTTTAACACCGAGTTATGCTTTTATAAAAAAAGCAGTAGAAGCAGTGAAAATACCAGTTCATGTTATGATTCGTCCGCATGCGAAGTCTTTTACATATACGGAAGAAGAAATTAAAATGATGAAAGAAGATATTGTAGTTGCTCAAAATCTTGGAGCTGCTGGTGTTGTATTAGGTATATTAAGCGAACAAAATGAAGTTGATGAAGAGAAATTAGTAGATTTATTATCTGTTGTAGATGGAATAAATGTCACGTATCACCGTGCGATAGATGATACAGAAAATCCAGTAGAAGCGATGAAAGCTTTGAAGAAATTCAATAAAGTTACTCACGTGTTAACTTCAGGCGGACAAGGAAATGTAGTAGATAATATTCCGGTGCTTACAGAGATGCAAAAGGAAAGTGAAGGGAATATACAGCTTGTTGTCGGAAGCGGAGTAACGAAAGAGAATGTAAAACAATTGCTAGATGAAACTGGAATTACGCAGGCGCATGTAGGTACAGCGGTTAGAGAAGGTAAGTCATGTTTTTCTGAAATTGACCTAAAGTTAGTACAAGAGTTAGTTGAAATAATAAAGTAAGTATTTAAGAAAGAGGAGAGACGATGAAGACAAATACGAAGAAAGAATTGATCTCATGGATTAAAACGATAGGTATTACCTTTGCGATTGCCTTTATCGTTCGTGGGGTGCTATTTACGCCGTCATTAGTACAAGGTGAGTCGATGATGCCAACTTTAGAAAATAATGAGCGAGTTCTCGTGAATAAGATTGGTTATAGTATAAGCGGGTTAGACCGTTTTGACGTTATCGTCTTCCACGGAAAAGAAGGGTACGATTTAGTAAAACGAGTAATTGGTTTACCAGGTGATATAGTTGAGTATAAAGATGATGTTTTATATGTAAACGGAAAAGCGATGGAAGAACCGTATTTAAAAGAATTTAAAGAAAAGGCAGCTGGCCGTGTATTAACTCCTGATTTTACGTTAGAACAAATCACAGGAAAAACGAAAGTGCCAGAAGGCCAAGTGTTTGTTTTAGGAGATAATCGTGAAGTTTCTAAAGACGGTCGTATGTTTGGATTTATTTCAGAAGATGAAATTGTCGGAAAAGGACAAGCTGTTTTCTGGCCATTGAAACAAGTGAGAGCGTTATAAAATAAAGCAAAAGTATGGGAGGAATATTCTTCCATACTTTTTTGTTTGTGAAAAATATATTGATAGAATTGAAAGAATATTTTATAATTTTAAATTATATGTTTGTTTCGAAAAACGGAATTCAAGTTCCGAAATTCGGAACATAAAGGAGATAGGATGAGTATAAATAAAACGGCAGTTAAGACAATGGATATTTTAGAGTTGTTTTATGAGCATGAGGAGCTAAGTTTAACAGAGATGGTTCAGCTTACGAATATGCCGAAAACATCTGTTTATCGTTTAATTGGCTCGTTAGAAGAAATGGACTTTTTACAAAAAACAGAAAAGGGAAAGTATCGTCTCGGAGTCGTTTTTTTACGATTTGGTCAACTTGTTTCACAAAGGTTATCCGTAAGAAATATTGCGATACCTTATATGAAAGAGCTTAGAGATAGTTTAGGGCAAGCAGTAAATTTAATTATTCAAGATGGTAATGATGCAATTTATGTTGAAAAAATGGAAGGAGCTCAGCCGGTACGTGTTTATACGGCGGTTGGAAGAAGGGCTCCACTGTATGCGGGTGCATGTCCGAGAATTTTGCTATCGTATTTTTCTGAGGAAGAGAAAAGAAAGTACGTAGAGGAAACAGATTTAAAGCAGTTTGCGGATGGAACAATCGTGAATAAGGAGCATTTGTTAGAAGTATTGCATATGGCGAAAAAAGAAGGGTACACAATTAGCTACTCTGAATTAGAAAATCATACAGCAGCTATAGCAGCACCAATTTTTGCAAGTGATGGAACGGTTGTAGCTGGCATTAGTATTTCGGGATTAGCAATTGAGTATAGCGAAAGTAACATTGCATATTTTACTGCGAAAGTGAAAGAAACAGCATACCGCATTTCGAAAGAACTCGGCTTTTGGGCATAGAAAGAGGGAGTGGGATGAAATTTTCTGCGTTAGGGGATCAAGCAATTATTGTTACATTTGGTGAAGAAATTGGGATGGATATATACGAAAAAGTACAACGATTATTTCAAGCGCTGAGGCGGCATCCATTTGCAGGAATGGTTGAATGCGTTCCGTCGTTTACTTCATTAGCGGTGTACTACAATTTGTACGAAGTATGGAAGAAAAATGATAGAAATATAAGACCGTATGATCACGTTTGCCAGTATATAAAGGAGCTGTGTGATTCATATAAAGAAGAAGTGAACCGAGATGTGAAACATATTTCTATACCAGTGTGTTACGGGGGAGAATATGGACCTGATTTAGAAGAGGTTGCATATTATCAAGGATTACAAGTAGAGGATGTTATTCGAATACATAGTGAAACAACATATTTCGTGTATATGTTAGGTTTTACACCTGGGTTCCCGTATTTAGGCGGGTTACCGAAAGAACTAGAAACACCTAGAAAAGAAACGCCGCGATTACAAATTGCTCCTGGTTCAGTAGGTATTGGCGGAAATCAAACAGGTATTTATCCGCTTGAAACACCAGGAGGTTGGAATATTATCGGCCGAACACCTATTTCTCTATTTAATCCAAAAGAAGAAACACCAACATATATTCAAAGTGGTATGTATTTACGATTTATACCAATAACAAAGGAAGAGTACGTATCGCTTGAGGGGGCTAAAGAATGGATGTAGAGGTTTTGCATGCAGGAATGTTTACAACAGTCCAAGATTTAGGACGATCTCATTATCAACAATACGGTGTACCTGTTGGCGGGGCTATGGATAAAAATGCGCTCAGGATGATTAATATGTTAGTAGGTAATGAGGAGAATGAGGCTGGACTCGAAATTACAATAATGGGACCTAAATTGTTAATAAAGAAAACGACTTTGCTCGCGATTGGTGGAGCAGATATGGAACCGTTGTTAAATGGAGAACGCATTCCATTATGGCGTCCCATATTAGCTGAAGAAGGAAGCATGCTTTGTCTCGGAAAGGCGAAAAGCGGTTGCAGGGCGTATGTGACTTTTGCGGGTGGTATAAATATTGATCGTACGATGGGAAGTAAAAGTACTTACATACGTGCTGCTCTTGGCGGTATTGAAGGGAGAATGCTGAAAAAAGGAGATTATTTTCAAATTGGTACAGGGGCAGAAGTTGGGAGTCGTTTCATTCGAAATTTACAAGAAGAAGAGCGTATAAAAACGAAGTGGGCAATTGGTAACAATACTTTACCAAAATATAAGAAGCAGCCTATTCTTCGCGTCATAACAGACTTTGAATATGATCAATTTACAGAAGAAAGTATAAAGTCGTTTTTTTCGAAAGAGTATAAAGTATCCAATTATGCTGATCGCATGGGATATAGGCTTGACGGAGATGTTTTAAATAGAGTTGAAGAGATAGAAATTTTATCGAGCCCAGTTACATTCGGAACAATTCAAGTACCGAATGGTGGACAGCCTATTATATTAATGGCGGATAGACAAACGACAGGTGGTTATCCGAGAATTGGAAATGTAGTTTCAGTAGATTTACCTCTTCTAGCGCAGCTAAAACCAGGAGACTATGTAACTTTTGAAAAAATAACTATGGAAGAAGCTGCACACTTATATATAGAACAGGAAACAAGTATGAGTCTATTAAAGAAATTCATCGCTTTACGAAGCTGAGATTAGGAGGAAAACATCGTGACTACAATCGATTTGAACTGTGATTTAGGAGAAAGTTTTGGAGCTTATAAAATGGGGAATGATGATGAAATTCTTCCGTTCGTTTCCTCTATAAACGTTGCTTGTGGTTTTCATGCTGGTGATCCGGCCGTTATGCGGCAAACGGTTGAAAAAGCTCTGCAGCATAACGTAGCAATAGGAGCACACCCTGGATTTCCTGATTTAATTGGATTTGGGAGAAGGAATATGCACGTTTCAGCAAGTGAAGTATACGATTATGTTTTATATCAAATTGGCGCATTAGAAGGATTTGTTAAAGCTGCCGGTGGGAAGATGCAACATGTAAAACCGCACGGTGCGTTATATAATATGGCGGCAACTGATTCGGAAATTGCGGATGCAATCGCAAAAGCAATTTATCATATTAACCCTGGATTATTACTTTACGGATTAGCGAATAGTGAGGCGTTTATAAGGGCAACAGAAAAATATAATATAACTCTCGTACAAGAAGCTTTTGCTGATCGTACGTATAAGCAGGATGGAACTTTAACGAGCCGTACAGAAGAAAATGCTCTTATAAAAAATGAAGATGAAGCAATAAAACAAGTACTTCAAATGGTGAAGGAAGGGTATGTAGAATTGGTTAATGGGGAGAAAGTAGCAGTTCAGGCGCAAACGATATGTTTACACGGGGACGGAGAGAAAGCAGTACAATTTGCGGAAAAAATATACAGAACATTCGAACTTAACGGTGTTTCTATAAGTGCACCGAAATAATAAATGAGGGGAAGTGCTGGAAATGATTAAATTAATTGGGATACTACTTGTTGCAGTTGGGTTTTTATTTAGATTAAATACACTGTTAGTAGTAATGGTTGCGGGTATTGTTACTGGTATGGTTTCAGGCTTAAGCTTTTATGATGTGATTAGCATGTTCGGTAAATTTTTCATAGAAAACAGATATATGTCTATGCCAATCATATTAACTTTACCGGTAATCGGAATTTTAGAGCGTTACGGTTTAAAAGAAAGAGCAGAAGCACTTATAACGAAATCAAAAGGAGCAACAACTGGAAGAGTATTAATGTCATATTTTACGATAAGAGAATCATCAGCAGCACTTGGACTTAATATCGGTGGTCATGCGCAAACAGTGAGACCGCTTGTTGCACCGATGGCAGAAGGAGCTGCGCAAGGAAGATACGGTAAACTCCCTGAAAAATTGAGAGAAAAGATTAAAGCAAACGCAGCAGCTGCGGAAAATACAGCTTGGTTTTTCGGAGAGGATATTTTCATCGCAACTGGTGCCATTTTATTAATGAAAGGGTTCTTCGATTCAGTAGGTATGCATGTCGGTGTATGGGATATGGCGCTTTGGGGTATTCCAACTGCGATATCTGCTCTTATTGTGAGCTGGATTAGGTTTAGAAGGTTTGATAAGTATATAGAGAAAACAATGAAGGCAGAAGAAAAACAAGAGAAGGAGGCTATATAAGATGAACATCATAACAATGGATACAATTTATTATGTATTAGGAATAATCGTTGCATTTATCGCTGTTCGTATTGCATTTGATCGTGAACATCCAAACCGATTCGGTTCTAGCTTATTTTGGGCATTGTTTGCAGTTACATTTTTATTTGGAAATATAATACCTTCGTTTTACGTTGGCTGTATCGTACTCGCTATGGTCGTGTTAGCTTCATTAAATAAAGTAACAAAATCCGAGGAAAAAGAAGTACCAGTGCAAGAACGTGTGAAACATGCTGAGAAATTAAAGAATAAAATTTTTATGCCTGCACTGTTAATACCTATTTTTACAATTATCGGTACACTGACATTAGGGAAAATCAAATGGGGAAATGTCTCTCTTGTTGATCCTGATAAAGTAACGTTAGTTGCATTAGCGTTAGGTGCATTACTCGCATTCGTTGCAGCGATGCGTATTACAAAAGCGAAAATAACAACGCCTGTTCAAGAAGGAAGCAGATTACTACAGGCTGTCGGCTGGGCTGTTATTTTACCACAAATGTTAGCAGCGCTTGGCGGTATTTTCGCAAAATCTGGCGTTGGCCAGGTCGTTTCTGATTTAGTCGGACAAGTGTTACCAACAGAGTATCCATTCGTTGCTGTTATGGCGTACTGTTTAGGAATGATGCTATTCACAGTTGTAATGGGAAATGCTTTCGCTGCGTTTGCGGTTATTACTGGCGGAATTGGCTTGCCTTTAATTGTTCAAATGCACGGCGGGAACCCAGCAATTATGGCAGCACTCGGTATGTTTGCTGGATATTGCGGAACGCTTATTACGCCAATGGCGGCAAACTTTAATATTGTTCCAGCGATGCTTTTAGAATTGAAAGATAAGAATGCTGTTATTAAGGCGCAAGTACCAATTGCTCTTTCCATTTTCATTATCAATATGTTTATCATGTACGGCCTTGTATATCGTTTCTAATTAGGAGAGTGAAACTATGAAAAAAGTATTAGTAACAGGATTTGATCCGTTTGGAGGAGAAAGCATCAACCCAGCTTGGGAAGTCGCAAAAAGTTTACATGAAAAAACAATTGGAGAATACAAGATTATAAGTAAACAAGTTCCAACGGTATTTCATAAATCGATACAAGTATTAAAAGAGTATATAGAAGAGTTGTCGCCTGACATTATTATATGTATTGGACAAGCTGGGGGCAGACCAGATGTTACGATAGAGCGAATAGCAATTAATGTTGATGATGCAAGAATTGCTGATAATGAAGGAAATCAGCCAGTGGATGTACCGGTTGTAGAAGAAGGACCGATTGCATATTGGTCGACATTACCGATGAAAGCAATTGTAAAAAAACTTCGCGAGGAAGGCATACCAGCTTCCGTTTCACAAACGGCAGGTACATTCGTTTGTAATCACTTATTCTATGGTCTCATGCATGAACTGCGGAAGCATGATCAAAAAATAAAAGGCGGATTTGTTCATATTCCGTTTTTACCAGAACAAGCTAGTAACTATCCAGGTCAACCGAGTATGTCACTTTCTACTATTAGTAAAGGGATTGAATTGGCAATTGAGGTAACGACGGAAGTGGAAGTAGATATTGTAGCGTGCGGCGGTGCGACGCATTAAATAGAAGAATAAATTGGGATACAATCATATTCCATAGATGATTTCACAAAGTTTTGGAGAGATAGTTAAGGTGAGGGCAATGGGTAAAATTCTATTCTTCGGAGTAATATTATGTGTCACGCGTATAGAAGGTTAAATCTAATTTTAATATTTTGTTATTCGATAAGGATTTATTAGAAATATAAAATGAAATAAAAAAGCAACTTCAAGATGATAAAGTAGCTAAATAGCAAGTTTAAAAAATGTTTGCAAAAATAATAGAATAACTGGTAATAAAGGAAAAGAAATCCGAAAATTGGATTTCTTTTTAATTTGATGTAACTATTTACATAATATAATATTCCATGGTAAAGTTTTCAAGGGAAAATTAAGTATGAGAAACACCATGGAGGGTACATTATGAAAAAACAAATTTCAATTTTATTAGGCAGCATCATGCTGACTGGAAGCATTCTTACAGGTTGTGGAAATGAAAAAGCATCCACAGAGGATAAGGAAAAAGCAACTTCTGCTGAGCAAAAAGATGTTTCTAACAAGTCCGAAAAAGAGGAGAAAGGTACTGTAAACTTATCTAAAGTAGGACAGAAAGCCAAATCAGATGGTAATGAAGCCGAATTAATGAAAATTAAAGAAGTTAACCAAACTGTAGATATTGCACCTATTAAATATACTGTAAAAGATATGAAGATTATTAAGCTTAATAAAGTTAATAAGTCTATGACAGAATTTTTACTTCAATATACAGGCGGGAACAAGTTGCCTGAGGATCTAAATTACATACAAATTCAGTACAGTGTAGAAAACACTAGTGATCAAAATGTAGACTTCTATGGTCTTCAAAAAGTTGTTCTGAACAATGGTGAACAGCTGGATGCAATTGGAAATGATTTCATTTGGGAAAGAGAAGATAATGATAGTAAATTTTATGGTAAAGTAAAAAAAGAGGGAAGTGTAGGTCTTATTATTAAAGGGAAGCCTGAGGAGATTACATCAGCTAAGTTAATCTTTAGTAATACAGTTAACCCTGACGGATATGAGACTATTACGGAAGAACAACAAGCAGAATTCCAAATATAAAAGAGAGGCATTGGTATTATCCCCTATAGGTAGACAGTAAAAAAAGAGTCCATCTGGCATGATGGACTCAATACTGGTTTATCCGGAGGGGATTTTTTTATAGTAAAAAAAGGAAAATCATTTCAAAAATATACAGAAGAACTAAAGCGAGAGGTAGTTCGTCTTCGATTAGAAGAAGGAAAATCATTACGAGAAATTCGTGAACAACTTGGTGTGAAGAGTGATGCTCAAATTGTAGAGTGGGTAAAACGAGCTCAACAAGGGGAGTCATTTGAGAAACAACGTGGTGTTTGGAATTGAAAGAATTTTAATAGTCTTGAAGAAGAAAATACTTATTTGAAGGCGCAGGTTGAGTATTTAAAAAAGCGCAATCCAAATCTACGCGGGAAGGAATGATAATGAATCATAAACGTGTTTGCCGTCTGATGAGAGAGCTGGGCGTTCAATCTATCATCAGAAAAAAACGTCCGTTTTATGGAAGAAAAACATCTGTGGTATTTAAAAACCATTTGAACCGAGAGTTTCAAGCAGAAAAACAAAATCAAAAATACGTAATGGATATTACTATGGTTATACAAAAAAAGAGTAACCCGTTTGGCTACTCTTCACATAGAAACTTGTATTTGTTCATTTCAATAAGAGACCGTTATTGAAGTCCCTTCATGAAATTTTGGATTTTTGATGATAATGCAAACAGCAGGATGCTAACTAAAATGGAGATAGTACCAATAACACCAAAGTAAATTGCTTCTGTTGCAGGATTATACAGTTTAACAACTTGGGCATTTATTGCTTGCGCAGACGCAGTTGATAAGAACCATAAGCTCATGGTTTGCGAAGAGAAAGCAGCTGGAGCCAGCTTCGTCGTTATTGATAACCCTGAAGGAGATAAACAAACTTCTCCAATTACAATTAAAAAGAAGCTAAGGACTAACCACATAGGATTCACTAAAGAGTGAGTACCGTTGATTAAAGCCGGAATAATCATAACTAAGAATGAGAAACCTGCAAATAGCAATCCAATAGCGAATTTTTTTGCCGTTGAAGGCTGCTTCTTGCCTAACTTTATCCAAACCCATGCAAAAATCGGGGCAAGCGTTACGATAAAGATTGGACTTAATGATTGGAACCAAGCGGAATGCAATGTAATTCCATTGAACTGTAATTGAGTTCGTTGATCCGCGTATGTCGCTAAGATAATAGCACCTTGTTCTTGTATAGACCAAAATATTGTAGCTGCAATAAAGAGTGGTATATACGCAAGAAGACGAGATTGCTCTACTTTTGTTGTTTTAGGACTACGATACATATAAATGAAATAATAGGCTGGAATAACAATCCCTAAGATACTAATCAAGAATGTAAAACGATTTATAGTTAACAACCCAGTTGGAATTGTAACCACACCTAGCAATATTAATACAATCAGACCAACACTGAAATACTTAATAGTCTTTTTTCTTTCCGAATCTGATAATGGATTAGGTACTTGTGTACCGACTAGACCAAGGTTTTTCTGTTTTGTTCCAACAAATACCCCTAACCCAATTGCCATACCAATTGCGGCAACTCCAAAACCAAGGTGGAAATTATATTGCTGACCTAATGTTCCGACAACTAAAGGTGCAAGTAAGGCACCTAAGTTAATACCCATGTAGAATATACTGAACCCTGAGTCACGACGCGCATCTGTTTCACTGTATAAACTTCCTACGATGTTCGATATGTTAGGCTTTAACAACCCTGTTCCTAGAACTAAGAAGACCATAGAGATAAATAACGCACTTTTACTACCCGGTAAAGCTAAAATAAGATGGCCAATCATAATTAAAACGCCACCAAAGAATACGGTTTTACTTGGACCAAATAAACGATCCGATATCCATCCACCGATAATACTAGACATGAACAGTAAGGAACCGTAAATTGCCATTATCGAGGTTGCGGTAGATTGATCAATGCCTAATCCACCTTTTGCGACCGAATAGTACATATAATACAGTAAAATAGCTCTCATTCCATAATGAGAAAACCTTTCCCAAAACTCAGTGAAGAATAAAGAGAATAATCCTTTTGGATGCCCAAAAAATCCTGTTTGAGGAATACTTTGAACAAGTTCGTTTTTTTCTTTCATAATGTTAATATTACCCCTTATTAATTTTTTATATTATACAAGTATAACTTAAGAGGCTCCCAGTAGTCCATAACTATCTAAGCCCATCGATGAAGAAAAGCAGCCTTCTGGCTACTTTTTAAATGAATTGAAAAATCGTCAAAGCCCCCACTGAAACGTTTCATCTCAGTGGGGGTAGTTGACAAGATAAACAATTATTCTTAGAGCTGGTTTGAATTTTCGAAAGGTTTTATGCCAGTTTGCGGAATTAAAATTAAATAACTGTATTTTAATTGAACAGTAGTTATCTTGGAAACTTTAATTACGCCCAAAAAAGTTTGGGTTTAGATAATGCAACGTAGTAAGTAAACCGAATTGTACAACACCTACTGTAAACAACTGGTATAATAAGTATAGGAAAATACATAGAGGTGATTTTTGTGCAGCAATATGAGGAAGTACGTTCAATATTAGAAAAGGCGAAGAAAATTACAGTGTTGACAGGTGCTGGTGCAAGTACGGAAAGTGGAATCCCTGATTTTCGTTCAGCAAATGGATTATATGCTGATGCGAATGTAGAGATGTATTTGTCGAGAGGCTATTATAATAGAAATCCGAAAGAGTTTTGGAAGCATTATAAAGAAATCTTTCAAATTAATACGTTTCATCAATATAAACCAAATCGTGGGCATCGCTTTTTAGCGGAACTAGAAGAACAAGGGAAAGACATAACGATTTTAACGCAAAATATTGATGGTTTGCATCAAGTAGGTGGTAGTAAACATGTAATTGATTTACATGGAACGCTTCAAACAGCGCATTGTCCGAAGTGTAAAACGGGATATGATTTACAATATATGATTGATCATGAAGTGCCGCGTTGTGAGAAGTGTAATTTCATACTAAATCCAGATGTTGTTTTATACGGAGATACGTTACCTCAGTATCAAAATGCGATCAAACGTTTATATGAAACAGATGTACTTCTTGTAATGGGGACGTCACTCAAAGTACAGCCTGTCGCGTCATTCCCAGAAATCGCAAAGAGAGAAGTAGGCGCAACAACAATTTTAGTAAATGAAGAATTAACGGGACAAGAATACAATTTTGATTTTATTTTTCAAAATAAGATTGGTGAATTTGCCAAAGGGTTATCTTCGATTAAATAAGTTTTTGTTTTCGTAAAGAAACTGAGGTGAATGATGTCCACCTCAGTTTTTTTGTATGAATTATATTCATGTTATTGAGTATTAAGGGGAATGGTAATAAATAGGATATAAAATACAAAAACTGAAAATTAAATCTTTTATTTCTTTTGTAATTAATATAAAATTCTATATATATCATAAAATTAAATTTGATACATAATGATGTATTTGATTGCACTGTAGTGAACGTATGTTTTATGTAGAGAAATGTTAATAGAATGAAGCGAGGGAGCAAAATGAGACAGAAAAAGGAGAAGCAGAAACAGTCGAAAAAGAAAAAGACTCATATTCCGTTTCGGTTAAATGTACTATTTTTTATCGTGTTTCTTTTATTTTCAGCTATTATTATTCAATTAGGTAAAGTACAAATCATTGACGGAGAAACGTATCGAAATGAAGTGAATAAAAAGGAAGATGTAACGGTGAGTACTCCAGTTCCGAGAGGGAAGATGTTTGATCGGGAAGGGAAAGTTATTGTAAATAATAAACCGTTACGAACTGTTACATATACGAAGATGAAAGGAGTGGACTCAAAAGAGGTTTTAATAGTGGCAAGAAATTTAGCAAAGCTAATTGAAATGCCACAAGAAGATATGGAAAAGTTAACAGAGACAGATAAAAAAGACTTTTGGATGCAGTTAAATGAAAAACGCGCAGCAACAAAAGTAACGAAAGAAGATGAGAGTAAATTTAGGAAGCAGGAAATAGAAGGGAAAGACTTAGATAAGAAAGTAGAAGAGTTGAGACGAGAAAGAATTACACAAGAAGAATTAAACGAGCTTTCGAAAGAGGATATAGAAGTACTAGCAATTAAAAGCAAAATGAATGCGGGATATAAAATGACGCCACAAATCGTCAAAAAAGATGTAAGTCAAAATGAATATGCAGTAGTGAGTGAAAGATTATCGATCTTGCCAGGCGTAGATACGACTGTGGATTGGGAGCGAGAATATCCAAATGATAAAATACTACGTTCTGTACTTGGTAGTGTTTCTACTGAGAATGAGGGATTACCAAGGGAGCAATTAGACTATTATTTAGTACGAGATTATAACAGGAATGATCGTATTGGTAAGAGTTACATCGAAAAACAATACGAAGATATGTTACATGGAACGAAAGAACAGTCTAAAAATATTACTGATAAAGCTGGAAATATTATTCGAACTGAAAAAGTGACAAAAGGAAAAAGTGGAAATAATTTAATGTTAACAGTTGATATGGATTTACAGAAAAAGGTGGAGGAAAGTCTTGAAAGGAATTTAAGGGCATTTCATTCTTCAGAACCGATGATGGATCGTGCATTCGTCGTTATGATGAATCCGAAAAATGGTCAAATTCTATCATTAGCAGGAAAAAAAATTGTAAATAAAGACGGCGGAATGCAAATAGAAGACTATGCATTAGGAACGATGATAAGCTCTTATGAGTTAGGATCGACGGTGAAAGGAGCTACGGTATTAGCGGGATATCAAACAGGAGCGATTAAGCCATATACGCATTTCTTTGATGCACCAATGTACTTTAAAGGAAGTTTGAAGCCGAAGAAATCTTGGAAAGACTTTGGAGATATTGATGATTTAAGAGCATTGCAAGTTTCATCCAATGTCTACATGTTTAATACGGCGTTAAAGATTGCGGGGATTGATTATGTACCAAACAATCCGCTAGATATTAAACAAGAAGCGTTTAATAAAATGCGCTATTACTTTAGACAATTTGGTTTAGGTGTGCCAACTGGTATTGACCTGCCAAATGAATCGATTGGTCAAATGGGTAGAACTGATAATATACCTGGTTTTTTACTTGATTATGCGATTGGACAATATGACACATATACGCCGCTGCAGCTTGCTCAATATATGTCAACGATTGCAAATGGTGGTTACCGAATGAAACCACAAATTGTACAAGAAATTAGAGAGCAACCAAATAGACCAGAGGAAGTCGGAAAAGTTATTCACTCGATGGGACCAGTCGTATTAAACCGAGTGGATATGGATCTGTCATATATAAATCATGTGAAAGAAGGATTTAGAAGAGTTTTCCAGGAGACTGATGGGACAGGTGCTGGAACTTTTAAAGGATTACCTTATAAACCGGCTGGAAAAACAGGAACAGCAGAAACAGTGTACGGTGGAGAAAGTGATATTGGCAGAGATGAAAACAACTATCGAAAAAAATGTTATAATTTAACTCTCGCCGGGTATGCGCCATATGATGCTGATCCGGAAGTCGCTTTTTCTGTTGTTGTGCCATGGGTGAATAATGATAAATCAGGTATTAATTCTGCAATTGGTAAAGAAATTTTGGATGCATATTTTGATTTGAAAACGCAGAGATCGGGTGTAAGTCCAGTCCCAGTAGCACAACAGCCGAATAAGGCACAGTAAAAAATTCAAATTGTAGTATATCACTGCGCAAATGAACAGGTGCAGTGATATATTTTTGAGTTGAAAAGTGTTTTGATAAGGTGGGAATGGATATGAAAGAGAAGATTAAGAGAGGTTGGGGAAAGTACATACTATTTATATTTGTCCTAGTAGTAACGTACCAGTCTTTCACTTTATGTAAAGTGGAAGGAAAATCAATGCAGCCAACTTTACAGGAAGAAGACTACGTATTTGTAAATAAAGCCGCTGTACATTTTTCTAGCTTACAGCACGGAGAAATCGTCATTATTAAGGAAGAGGATGAGTCGAAATATTATGTGAAACGCGTAATAGGACTTCCTGGTGACGTAATTAACATAACGAATGGAACTGTATACGTAAATGATAAAAAGCAAGAGGAACCTTATATAAATAAAGATTTATATAACAATACACAAGTGTTTTACAACTTTCAAAAGACAAAGATTCCGCCAAATAAGTTATTTGTAATGGGAGACAACCGTGAACATAGTAAGGATAGTCGAAATGGTTTAGGTTATATTGAAGAAGATAACGTTATTGGCAAGGTGGAATTTATATATTATCCTTTTTCAAAAATGAAAATACTAGACTAGTTTAGTATTTTTATTTATCTTCCTCAAAAAACATGCAATGAATTAGAAGTAACTTTTAATCCGCAGGTGCTCCTATAAAGAGGATGATAATTAACGCTTTTATAGTAAGTTAACGGTTAGGAAATAGAAAGGGGTATGATGATATGTATAAGTACACAATATGCTTCATTAGAAAAGGGGATAACATACTCCTTTTAAATAGAAACAAAAAGCCAACAATGGGAATGTGGAATGGCGTTGGAGGGAAAATCGAGGATAATGAAACTCCATACGAAGGAGTAATTAGAGAAACGTTTGAGGAAACGGGTATAGAGCTGCAAAGTGCAACTTATAAAGGGAATGTTATCTTTAAAGATAAAGACGAGTCTCAGGATAGTGAGGGAATGTATGTATTCCTTGCTGATTTACGAGATGAAATACATATTGATACGCCAGTAAGCACTGATGAAGGTATATTAGAATGGAAGTCAATTGATTGGGTATTAGATGGTGATAATAGAGGTGTAGTTAGCAATTTGCAAAGATATTTACCAAGAGTATTAAAAGAAGAAAATAATTTAGAGCATATATTTACGTATGATAATCGGAATATTGTTGAGTACACAACTGCTGTTTTGACAGAAGATGATACGAAAAAACGATATGAAAAACATCTCATTTCTCAATAGGATAAGATGCGTTAAAATACTAAGAAAAAGCCAAATTCCAATAAAGAATTTGGCTTTTTTGCAAGGAATTCTAATTCAAGTTTTACTCTACATAATTCGCTTTTATAATAAAACGATGTTGCTTCACATCGAAATATCCTTTTTGCAAGATGATTTTATGTATGCGATACAATTCCTCGTTATAGCTTTCTACTGTAAAATCAGGAATTTGCCACGGAATTGCTTGTAAGTAATAGACAACAGCACCGACATCATAAAAACGCTGAAGAGGGAACTCTTCCTTCGCCTCTAAAATAGTAAATCCATTCTCCTTTAGTTCATTACATGCCGTTTTGAGTGACCAACTTGAAAATTCGCTATTCAGCGGTGTGCCAAACTGCTCATTAAGTTCCGCACAATCAAGACCACCGACTTGTTGAGTAAGAAATGTTCCATTGGTGGAAAGAATTCTTTTCACTGCAGAAGCAGAATAGGATTCATGTTGATTCACAATTAAATCAAACTGACCATCTTGAAATGGTAAAGCAGTATCATCAGTCACTTCTACGACTATAACTCCTAAAGGTTCTAATTTCTTTCGTGCAATTGGGACATTCGGAGCATAGCCCTCAGTCGCATAAATAGTTGACGGGAACGGTTGTAACATAGATAAAAACTCTCCGCCACCAGTCCCCATATCTAGCATTGATTTTGCACGTTGCATAAGCTGGAAAGCAGTGCTACCGTATGACCATGATAGGGGCTCGCTATTCATACGGCCAGTTTCTGAAATGAAAGAAAAATCCCAGCCACTAAAGTTAGTCTTTGCACTTTCTAATAGTGCTGAAAATAATGGATCACGTTTCATATTGTTGTCCTCCTATTTCGTTAATAAATGATATAGTAAGAAAAGAAAAAGGGAGGACCTCTTATTAAAGTGGAACGGTTTTATGTTTCGTGTTCGAATAGATTCATATAAATTAGCTCCTTGCGAGAATGGTTATTTATATATTCGGGAGTATCGAGTGAAAATCCTTTGAAGTTATTAGGGAAGGTGAAAGTACGATCAAATTTTGGATGGGGTTATACAGTGAAACTGCATTTTGCCAAGATATTTTGTGAAATATGATATTTCACATTTCTGTTACATAACAATAAAGTCGTACTGTTTATAAAAAAGTGGAACCGTTTTATCCCTTTGGATGTACTTATCTATGGGGATATTTTTATTAATACAAGAAATAGATATATAAACTGAATATAAAAACGTTTTAATTGTTTGAAAACATTCGATAATTTAGTATTGTTTATATATGGAATATTTTATTTTTAGGGAAAAAGGGTAAGGGGCTAGATGAAAAGAATGAAAAATGTAATGTTGCTAGTGTTGTGTTTCTTATGTTTAAGTGGTTGTAATTATGAAGATGAAGATCAGGTGAAAAAATATGTGAAAAAAAAGCACGGAATTGATGTGGTTGTAACAGATTGGGGTGCTATACATGAAGGGAATATGGGACATACATACCATACTGTTCAAGCGAAAAATAACAAAAATATTCAATTTAGAGTAGAGGTAGATGGCATCTTATATTCAACAATAAAAGGTGATGAATATCAATACGGGAAAAAAACATATGAGGAATATAAGGAATTTAAACCAATGCTAGAAGAAATTGAAAAATTAGGTTACGTGGAACCTGAAAATAAAAATGTTTTTCAATATATAGTGGATGATGATTATATAGAGGAGAAACCAACTGATAAGTTATTATTAACTTTAAAAACGAGTGACAAGATTGATTACAGTCAATTTGAATCAAAAGAATTAGATCGTTTATATGCTCTAATCCAATTCATTCAGAAGAGTAATAGAAAGATAACAAAACTTGAAATTGAGGATTATAATGGTGAATCTATAGGCTTACCTTTTTATAATGTGCAAAAAGCTATAACGAAAGAAGAACTGCTTTTGACAATGAAAAACACCGTAAGCGGTTATTGGACATATTTGATTCAAACTGAAACAAAAGTAGGCGAAAGGTTAAATGAAATTCAAAATGATCGTTTTGGAATTGAAGATATTACTTGTTCACACCCGAAAGACGGCAATTGTCTAGAGTATGAATTGACTTTAGTTTTCAATGACAGTGAGATAAAATATAGAAATGATTCATATGTAATAGAGGATTTGAGAAAGGTAGTCACTATTCTTAAAGAAGAACTATACAATAAGGAATTTAACATATTTTTAAGGAACAAGGATGGAACAAGTTATTCACTCTGGCTATCATCAGAAAAAATCAAGAAAAATAATAACATAGAAGAGCTAGTAAAATAAAGGTATAAAGAAGAATTTTAAAGCACTTTTTACGTTTATAATTGCTTTATTCAAAAGGAAAAAACGCTTATACTTCATTTTTGAAGTATAAGCGTTTTTGTTTAAAATACTTAAAAACAAAAATCTTTTGGTAAAGTGCCATTTTTTATCATCGTTCTTAATCCATGTTTCATAATCCAAGGATTAACAGGATGGTTTTTATCGAGTAATTGTTGCAACCATTGAAAAACGAGTTCGTTATCCTCTTTCGTAATATCATTAATGTGATTGGCTACAGATTTTTGAACATACTTAGAAGGGTCATTCATTAATGGCTCAAGAAGCTTTAAATTATTTCTGAAGTCACCTTTCAGAGCTCTTATTTTTTTTGCCCAAGGAAGTCTTGGTCTAGTACCTTCTGAAACTAATCTCCTGATGTGGCTGTTTTCATCACGTAACCATTGCTGCAATATTTCTAAGGTTTCTTCATGGTATTTTTCAAGATAAGGACGAATGGCATATTCAGCAGTATTTCTTTTTGTTATTTCATACATTGCGTTGAATGAGGAGTCAAAATCGTTAAGCCCATATTTTTCAACGTATTTTGCGATAGGCATATACATATAACCCTTTGTAAATGTGCCGACTTCTGTTGTATTTTCTGGTCCCAATGTTTTCAGTAATATATGTATTGCTTCATTAAAATCTTTTTGTAATGCATTGTGTAATTCATCTGCTATTACTTCGACACGTTGCTTTAACTCTAAATTTTCAACTTTACATGTTACAGAATCTACAAAGTTTTTTTTAGAGAAATTAGGTTCGTGTTTACAAATAGAATCAGCCATTTTTTCTGCTAATTCTTTATTGAATAAAAATTTTAATGGAACGTATTTACCCATTTTTTCACCTCATTGGTCAGATAAAAACAATTTTTATTTTTTAATCGACAATCCATACACCAACGTTTCACTAGGAGTCGTTATACTAAAACCTGTCGTCTTATAATCAAGTTTCACCGTATCACCAGTGTAGTCTTTCGTGAATGAATCCATTTGTACGATAAGCTCCGCATCTTCATATACAACATCATCTGCACGATATGTACCCCAAATTAAATCGACATCAACGAAAATACTGCAAGAGTTTGTCATAGTTCCTCTAATGCGAATGATCTTTTGACCTTCACGTTCTAATCTATGTATAGCAGCTTTTGCTTCATCAGTAATACGAATGTTCATGTGATCCCAACCTTTAAGTGTATTTACTTTATTATTGCAAAAAGATAAGAAATAGGGAAGTAAATGGAATTGTAATAAAAAAACGAGCAAACAAATTTGTTTGCTCGTTTTGCTATACTCTATTTTAGTTCACATTTATCAAGTGGAATGACTTTCGTTTTCTTAGTAAATTTATAACCTAACCATAGTACTAAGAAGAGTGGTAAACCGATGTAAGAAACGAGTACACCATTCCAGTCGATAGATGCTCCTGTAAATGCTCCGTAGTTTTGACCTAAAATAACAATAACACAAAGTGTAAATGCAAAGATTGGACCGAACGGGAACCATTTCGCTTGATATGGTAAATCTTTCAAATCTTTCCCTTGTGCAATATAGGCTTTACGGAAACGGTAATGACTAATAGCAATCCCTACCCAAGCAATAAATCCTGACATCCCAGAAGCATTTAATAACCAAATGTATACAACACCGTCACCGAATAAAGAAGCGATGAAAGCGACGCTACCAACTACTGATGTTGCGATTAATGCGTTAACAGGTACACCGCGGCTATCTAATTTCCCTAAGAACTTTGGTGCTTTTCCTTGGCGAGCTAAATCCCAAAGCATACGAGTTGATGCGTACATTCCAGAGTTACCAGCAGAAAGTACTGCAGTTAAAATAACAGCGTTCATAACAGAAGCAGCGAAGGCAACGCCCGCTTTTTCAAATACTAGTGTAAATGGACTTACTGTAACATCACTTGCTGCAAGGCTATCAGTCGTATAAGGAATTAATAAACCGATAACAAGAATTGCTAAAATATAGAATAATATAATGCGCCAAAAGATAGAACGAATTGCTTTCGGAATATTGCGTTCTGGATCAGCAGTTTCACCAGCAGCTACTCCTAATAATTCAGTTCCTTGGAATGAGAAACCAGCTGCCATAAATACACCGATAATTGCCATGATGCCGCCATTAAATGGTGCATCTGCAACAGTGAAGTTTTTAAAGCCGACAGATTCGCCGCCCATAATTCCAAAAATCATCATAAAACCGACAATTAAAAAGATAATAATAGTAACTACTTTAATAAGTGCGAACCAATATTCAGATTCACCAAAACCTTTAACAGATAAATAGTTTAAGAGAAAAATAATAGCTAAACAAAGTCCACTCCAAATAAGAGAAGGGGTATCTGGGAACCAAAATTTCATAATTAATGTTACGGCCGCTAGTTCAGCTGCAATCGTAATCGCCCAGTTATACCAATAGTTCCATCCAAGTGCAAAACCAAGTGATGGATCAACAAATTTTGTTGCATAAGTACTAAAAGATCCAGTAACAGGCATGTAAGCCGCGAGTTCTGCTAAGCTTGTCATTAAAAAATAAACCATAATTCCAATTGCGGCATATGCGACTAATGCACCGCCAGGACCAGCTGAATGGATAACACCACCACTGGCAAGAAATAATCCGGTACCGATTGTACCACCGAGAGAAATCATCGTAAGGTGACGAGATTTTAATCCGCGTTTTAATTCACCTTGTCCTTGTGTAGTTTGCGTTTTAGAGGTAGATTGATTTGTTGCGCTATTCATGTTCAACACTCCTTTTCTTGTAGGTTAGGAAGGAGCGGGGGAGAAAAATACAAAAAACCGCCAAAGGAATTAGGCGGAACGTTTCACAAATAACCACCCCATCATACCCTTCCGTTAAGATAGCACACCACGTTTACACGGTAATTTTGTAAACGTGACAGTTCTGTTCCTTTCGGAGACAGCCCCAGCTCATATTTCCAGAGAAGAAATATAAACTTCGGCAACTTTTCCTTTCAAACGGAGTCGGTGACATTCTCTGTGTCTCGGCCGTTCTACTCTTAAAAGTTGCAACCTCTACCTCATCGGATTGATGAGGATTTATATATTGCTAAGATTTTTAATATATGGCAATTGTAATGACTTTCTGAATATATTGCAAGGGATTTTGTTGGGAAAAGTCAAAAAATATCGGTTATTGTATAGGAAACGCTTGCAAAACTCCACCCGAACCTACTGTTATGTAACAATTAACAAATAAAAAGTTGTTATACAAAAGTTTCGCAAAAAATAATGAAAAACCCTTTAAAGTTAAAAGAAAATTCAGAAAATATAATTCGACATAACTATTAAAGGGGATTAGTTTTTTATTTTGTTTCAAAGAATAAATATATGTGCATGCGAAAAAGAATGAATATTCTATATATTTATAGTAAAATTGAAGTATTGTTTAATTGAAAAGGGGACGTCGTTATGAAATTAGAAACGGAAAGATTACATATTATCCCGTGTACGGAAGAATGGGTTCAAATTGCGAATAATCAAGGATACAATAGTGGTCCGCATATTTTAGGGCATATAGAAAATGTGAAACAAGATGCGGCTTTATTACCGTGGGGCGCGTGGTATGTTATTCGGAAAGAGGATGATGTTGTTCTAGGTGATATAGGATTTAAAGGGAAATCGAACGAGCAACATACAGTAGAAATTGGTTACGGATTTATTGAGAAATATTGGAATAAAGGTTATGCTACAGAATCTGTAGATGAATTAATAAAGTGGGCTTTTCAGACAGGAGAAGTAGAAACGATTATAGCGGAGACACTCCTTGATAACGATAGTTCAATTCGTGTATTAGAGAAATTACATATGAAAAGAGTAAATAGTACTGAAACGATGATAAATTGGAAGCTTGAAAAATAAAGAATACCGCTCGAAGTAAATCGGGCGGTATTTTACTTAATTATGGTAGCATTTGTTTTTGATTTGCCGGGTATCCAATTGTTGAATGTTTCGAATGGTTACGGACAGAAATGAAAATAGAGATAATAACGATAAGGCTAACTGCAACATAAGAAAGTGTAATAATAGTTGGATCAACTTTAAATGATGTAAGTAATGTACGTATATTCGTAAAGATAATAAGTCCGCCAACAAGTACGCCAAGTAAATGCGAAGGAACGATGCGTACTAACCATGCGGCGATTGGTGCGGCAACAATACCACCGAGCATTAGGGCGAATACCCAAACCCAGCTTATTTGTTCCCAGCCAAGTGAGATGAAAAAGCCGATTGTTGCAGCGAGTGAAACAGGAAATTCGCTCGTATCTACAGATCCAATAACTTTTCTAGCATCATTTCCTTTTGCAAGAAGAACAGGTGTCGTAATCGGTCCCCAGCCGCCACCGCCAGTTGAATCAACAAATCCTGCGAACAGACCGAGCGGTACAAGTTGTTTAGCAGACATACGCTTATTTGAAGAAACAATTTGTTTTTGAATGATGAATCGTAATAAAATATAAACTCCTAAAGTAAATAAAAATAAGGAAATGTACGGTTTAATTACATCGCCAGGTAAATTACTTAAAAAACATGCCCCAACAAATGCACCAATTGCTCCAGGTAATGTAAGTCTGGAAACTGTATATTTATCAACGTTTCCAAATCGGATGTGAGATGCACCAGAAGCCGCAGTTGTAACGACTTCAGCTAAATGAACCGATGCAGATGCAACAGCCGGTGCGATACCAAACATTAATAATAAAGAGGAAGACGTTACCCCGTACGCCATTCCAAGTGCTCCATCAATCAATTGAGCGAAAAATCCGATAATAGCAAAGATAATTAATTTTCGCATAAATAATCCCCCTGTAATAATAAATAAAAAGGCACTTTTCCCGTATGAGAAAAGTGCCTTTGGTTTTTCCAATCAGCAATATTTAAATTTGTTTTATTATAATACATATTAATCATATAAATCAACTAGGTTTTAAATTTTTTTGAATTGAATGAAATAAAAAGAAAATATACAATAAAAGGATGGAGAGAAAGGGGAGAAAGAAAATGTTAACATTTGATCATCTCGTTCACGCAGTTCATTGTACGCCTGAGGAGGCGACAAAACAAATGCAGGCACTAGGTTTTCATACTGCGTTAGGCGGTGAGCATACAAACTGGGGGACTTGGAATAGTTTATGTTACTTTGATTTATCATATATAGAATTTTTAGCAGTTAAGCATGAAGAAAAAGCGAAAGAAGCAGAAAATCCATTAGTACAGGAAACGGTTGTTAAATTGCAAAATGGAGAAGGGATGCTACAAATCGCAATTCGAACAGATGAAATTGAAGAACTAGCAGTTAAGCTTAACAAGCACAGCTTACATACGATAGGACCATTTGAAGGAAAACGTATGAGGAAAGATGGCCGTCTTTTAGAATGGAAAATGTTATTTGTAAAGCAAGAAGAGAACGGACCGAAATTACCTTTCTTTATACAATGGAATGAAACGGACGAAGAAAGAAGAACCGATTTACGTAACATAGGAACAATCACTGAACATAAAAACAAAGTACAACAAATTGAAACGATTCATTACGCAGTGAAAAATGTTCGAGAAACAGTGCGGAAATGGGAAGAAGTAATGGAGCTAACTGCAAGCTCAGTCATGAAAAATGAAGAATGGAATGCGGAGTGTCAAAGTGTATTGTTTGGTGGTATTAGTGTGCAGTTTTGTGAACCAGTAGGGGGAGGTCTAGTGCTAGAACATTTGAATAAGAATGGTGAAAATCCATTTGCAGTGGAATTTAAAGGGAAAAATAAACGAGAGTATGAAGTGTTAGGTAGTATGTACGTATATTAATAGAGGTGAGTTTTGTGGAAGAAATGTTAAGAGAGATAGAGAGAAAACTAGGGTGGTCTCGAATTGTAAAATGTACAGTTATTTCAAAAGGGTTTTCACATGAAGAGAAATATAAAGTGGAATTAGAAAACAGAGTAACGTATTTTATAAAAGTATGTGATGCTGTTAACTTTGAACGAAAACAAGAAGAATATACGTATATGAAACAATTAGAGTCATTACATATTCCAACGCCGAAGTTAATTCATTTCATAAAACTTGAGGAATTAAATAAATGTGTTCAAGTATTTGAATGGACCCGAGGTGTAAATGGTGAAGAGGGCTTAAGTAAGCTATCGGCGGAAGAACAGTATAATGCAGGAAGAAAAGCAGGAGAAGTACTAAAGAGGATTCACTCAATTGAAAGAGAAAGTGCAAGTAATAAATGGGAAACAATTAGATGGAATAAGTACGAAAGATATATAGAAGCATTAGCAGGTTATGAGGTGAAATTTCTGGATTTGAAGCCCGTATTAACCTTTGTAGAAAATCATAAGAATTTATTGGAAAATCGTCCAATCACCTTTTTACACGATGACTTCCATCCAGCAAATAGTATGATTCATAATAATGAATTTATCGTTATCGATTTTGGTGGATATGATTTTGGCGATCCAATACACGATTTTTATAACGTAGCGATTTTTACTACGAGAATAAGCAAACCCTTTGCGGTTGGACAAGTTCACGGTTATTGCGAAGGTGAACCGTCGCTCTATTTTTGAAAACTGTACTCATTGTATGCAGCGATGACATTCCCGGCGGATATTGTGTGGACGAACCGAAGCACACCGCATTTAGTAGATGATATGAAGGAGAGATTAAACCGAATTTTAGAAGACCATAATCATTTTTTATCCTATATTCCGAAATGGTATCAATCATATCATATGGATATAATAAGCAATAAATAACGGAGGGATTCATTTGGATAAAATAGCGATAATTTCAGATATTCATGGTAATATTCCGGCTTTAGAATCAGTACTGCAAGATATTAAATTAAGAGGAATCGAACGCATTATTTGTCTTGGAGATTTAGTAGGAAAAGGTCCTCATTCTAGCGAAGTGATTGAAATCATTCGTAAAGAATGTGAAGGAGTTGTAATGGGGAACTGGGATGATTTCATTACAAAGCCAACTGAATTTGAAGCGTTAAAATGGCATCAAAAACAACTGTCAGAAGAACAAAATGAGTATTTAAGGAGTTTACCATTTTCCATCGAGTTTTATATGAGCGGGAAACTCATTCGTATGTTCCACGCTTCACCGAGAAGTTTATATGAAAGAGTTCAACCACACGCTTCAAGAGAAGAGCGTGTTAGTATGTTCGAAAATAGCGATCTGACGGAAAATATAGAAGGGGAAAGAAAAGCAGATGTCGTTTGCTACGGTGACGTTCACCAAGCGTTCGTTCAAAATTTCAGAGGGAAAACGTTATGTAATGCTGGTAGTGTAGGAAACCCTCTTGAAATTACACAAGCTTCCTATTTAATTTTTGAAGGAATTTACAATGAAAAAGAAGCAGCGAGCTTTTCCATTCAACTCGTACGTGTACCGTATGATATTGAATTAGCAATTCGATTAGCAGAAGAGCTGGATATGCCAGAAATTGAGGAATACAAGCAAGAGTTACGGACTGCTTTATATCGAGGGTTTAAAGGGAAATAAGGAATATGTATATCAATAAAAATATACCGACAAGTAGTGACATTTTTATTTATCATAATTTTGTTATGTAAACAAAAATGAGGAGGTCATATCGTGCATCGCCAAAAACGAATGAAAGAAATTGCTGATCATATTTTAACGTTAAACTTAACTCATCCAATAAGAGTTGGAGTGAGTGGTATTACAGCCTCAGGAAAGACAACATTTGCAAATGAACTAGCGGAGGAATTGAAACAGTGCGGAGTACCAGTAACACGTGCAAGCATTGATGATTTTCATAACCCGAGAGCAATTCGCTATACACAAGGTAAAGAATCAGCAAGAGGGTATTACGAAGATGCACACGATTATACAGCTTTCAAAGAAAGATTATTAAAGCCTTTAGGACCTAGCGGGAATTTACAGTATGAAACGATTTCTCATAACTTAATAACGGATGTCTCTGTACATAATGAGCCGCTAGTGGCCTTGTCAAATATGGTGCTAATAGTAGATGGAACATTTCTATTGAAAAAAGACATTGAGCATCTATTTGATTATAAAATTTTTGTAGATACCGATTTTGAGATTGCGAGAAATCGTGGTGCAAAGCGAGAAACAGAAGTTTTTGGAAGTTATGAAGAAGCAGAGAAGATGTTTTTGAACAGGTATCATGCGGCTTGTAAGATGTATATTGAAGAGCATAAGCCGAAAGAGTGTGCGAATGTTGTATTTCAGAATAGTGATTTAGAAAATCCAGAAGTTATATTTCAGGAAAGAAAGTAATACAAAATCAGAAATATATGTATAGCATTATATTTGTTGTTATAATTCTTGTATAATGAGAGTAATTTTATGAAGTGAATAACAGGGGATAAGGCAATTAAAAAACGTAAAAAGGGGATAGGAAATATAATGACAGAAGTACAAGAATTAAAACAAGAACTACAACAAATTAAAAATAATAATTATGCTGTACCAGAAGATGTAGACGCATATCCATATGCACAGTGGATGCTAGATTATATCGGATCACCAGATGCTGAATTACGTGATGAACTGATTTATAGTACGCTTCACACATGGATTACAAATGATGTATTTAGACAAAAAGAATTACGAGGATTAATGTTACAAGCAATTAGTCCGGATTATTTATTTTATAAAATTGGTGAAAAGGGAACAGACTCTGTTTTTAAACGTGCGTTCTCCGTATTAATTCCACCACTTATTTTATCTGTTCATGAAAGAGAACCATTGTTATCTGAAGAACAACTGTACAGTGTGGCAGAGCAAGTGCTGGAATATGTCTATTTAGAAGAAGATGTAAGGGGTTACGTAGAAGGAAAAGGTTGGGCACACTCAACTGCACATGCGGCTGATGCACTAGATGCTTTAGCACGTACAATACGAAATCGTGAGTTTTCATATGCAATCCTTGCTGCCGTTCGTCAGAAGGTTCGTATGAATGACTACGTATACATACACTTTGAGGATGAGAGATTAGTAACACCAATTATGTCGTTACGAGATCAAAATCTCTTAACTGAAGAAGAGTGGAGCAACTGGCTACATAGTATAGCAATTGTTGAAGACATTCCGCATCCCCAGCATGATATTTTAGTACAAAATATTAGAGCTTTCTTAAGAAGTTTATATTTCAGAGCTTTAGAGACAGAGGGTAGTACGGCCTTTACAGATGATATATTGGAGATTTTGAAGAAATTGCGTAGGTATTAAAAATCGTCCATACTTAGAAACAAAGAGAAAATATTAATTTTGGAAAATTTATTAGAAATTTATTTTTACATTGTACCCTTTCAGTATAGGCTGAAAGGGGTGTCATATGAAAAAATTATTGAAGATAGTAAAAATTATATTTTTTGTGTGTAGTAGCATTATGTTTCTTGGAACAGGCGCTGTATTTATATATCATAACTATCAATTAAGAATGGAATCGAAATTAATAAATAATGAAGGTGAATTTGTTAATTTCAATAATAAAAAAGTGAATGTTTATAATGAGGGGAGCGGGGAGGATACGTTTGTATTTATGGCCGGATCTGGAATTGCCGCTCCTGTTTATGAATTGAAAGGCTTATATAGTAAATTTTCGAAAGAAAACAAGATTTCTGTAATTGAGAGAGCTGGTTATGGATACAGTGATGTTTTTCAAGATGATAGAGATATTGATACGATATTAGAACAAACGAGAGAAGCGCTTATTCGAAGTGGAAATAAACCACCATACATTTTAGTACCACACTCTCTATCGGGTATAGAGGCTATTTACTGGGCACAAAAATATCCAAGTGAAGTAAAAGGGATTATTGCGTTAGATATTGGTTTACCTAAACAGTATGTAACTCATAAAATAGGCGTAGTTGATTCATTAAGAATAAAAGCGATGAATATTTTAACGAAAATTGGTTTTCAGAGATTAGTTCCTTCTATTACTTATAATCCCGAAGTCATTCGGCAATCTTTTTTAAACGAACAGGAAAAAGATATTTATAGAGCGCTTACATATAAACAAGCTTTTAACGATGATATGAAGCAAGAACTTTTACAAAGCTACAATAACGGTAAAAAATCAAATTCCTTATCAATCCCAAAAGAGACACCTATTTTATTTATAGATGCAATTGCTAGGCAAAATAAAGATTCGAAGTATACAAAGCAAAAAAACAAAGATTATAAGGAGTTTGCTAGCAAGTTATTAATAGCTGATGTGAAAATAATTGAAGGTACACATAGTATTTATTTATACGCTCCTGATGAAATATACAAAATTGCTATGGATTTTATTAATAATAAAGTAGTGAAGAACTAAGCTATTGTTATTTTAGCGATGGAAGGTCTACATAATGAAAGAATATAACATATTAATTGTTGAAGACGATTTGATGATAGGAGATTTATTACAAAAAATTTTGCAGCGCGAGAAGTATAAGGTGTATTGGAAGAAAGAAGGAAAGAATGTTCTTGATGTAATTCATGAAATAGACTTAGTCATAATGGATGTTATGTTACCAGGTGAAGATGGTTATCAAATTACAAAGAAAATAAAAAATCTAGGATTAAATATTCCAATTATATTTCTATCAGCTCGGAATGATATTGATAGTAAATTAAAAGGTTTGACTATTGGAGAAGAATACATGATAAAACCTTTTGATCCTAGAGAGCTGCTGTTAAGGATTCAGAAAATGTTAGATAATCAATATGGTACTTTCACGCAAATTAAACATTTATTTATAGATGCAGAATATAAAAGGGTTCTAATTAATGGTTTGCGTGATGAAGTTGCTTTTACTGCGATTGAGCGTAAAATATTCTTCTATTTATATGAAAATAGAGATAGAATTCTAACAAAAGAACACTTCTTTGATTACTTATGGCAACTCGAAGATAGAAATCAAAATATCATGAACGTACATATAAAAAAAATCAGGGCCAAAATCAATGATAAAACAGGTGATATTATTCAGAATATTTATGGAGAAGGGTATAGACTAAATACCTTTATGAAGAAATGAACTTAAAGAAAAAATATCAGTTACTACTATTCTCCGCTATTGTTAGCGTACCACTGTTATTGTTGTCAATTAGTATCTTTGTATCAGTTATTTATAACGTTGTCTTTAAAACTAAAAACAAAAACATTCCATTTCACGAATCCTTTGCATATCCTACTATGTTAATTATATTTTTATTATCACTATTAGTATTAGCTTTTGTATTTTCAAAATCGATTAACACAGTATTAAATAAAATTAATGTATTAAATCGAACGATTCGAGATTTAGCAAGTGATAAAAAAACCCCTAATATAATAGATGTCAAAAGCGATGATGAGATGGGGAAACTGATTAGGTCAGTAAACTTGCTTATAGAAAGAACGACTTATCGAGAATTAGAACTACAACAACAGGAACAAATAAAAAAAGAGCTATTAAATAAATTACGGCATGATATTAATACACCCTTAACTGCGGTTAGATTACAATTATATTATTTAGAAGGCGAATACGAAGAACAAGCACCAGTACTTGAATCAATGTATGAGCAGATACAATATATAAGTGATTTAACTAACGAATTTAATATTCAATCTACAGAGACATTAGAGAATACTTATATTGTGAATGATGAAGTGAATTTACATAATTTAATAGAAAATATGATTAAAAAATGGAGCTATTTGTATAGCATACATAAAATTGAATTAGTATATAATCCACAAGATAAAGAGTTGATATGGAATAGTAATGAGTTATGGATTCAAAGGCTATTCGATAATATTTTTCAAAATGTGCTTAAACATTCAAAAGCTAACAAACTTGAGATCCTCATAGGCGATGATATTGTTTCCTTTAGAGATAACGGAATTGGCTTTGATATAAATAGTAAAGGAACGGGACTCGGTTTGAAAAATATTGAAGATATATCAAAGATGTTCGATATAAAATACACTTTACAATCAAATGGTGAGGGGACTATGTTTTCATTTGAAAACACTCAAAAGAATATTTAAATTTCTAGTGTAAGTTGTATTAGTAACATCTATCATGTCGTTACAGAACCAAAAGCTTTTAACTGAAGAAGAGTGGAGTACGTTTTTTACACAGATGCTATATTGAAGATTTTGAAGAAACGACATAGATATTAAAAAGACTACCGAATTAGAGCATGTGGTTCATCACCAGATTCCATCATAAAAGAGCATTTAAACAAAGAATAAGATTTAAAAACCGATTATTTCTGTGGGTTCCCTACAAAAATAATCGGTTTTTTAGTTGAATTGAAATTTTAGAATTAATTATACACGAGCTTATATGTAACGAATTTATTAAATATGTAGTTGCGGATTTTCTTCATATAAAGTATTAACATATTGTTTTAAATTCTTGATGAATAATAGAATCTCTTGACTAGGCATTCTAGCATGTTGAAGATGAAATATGTTTCCTTTTCCGATTTCTAATTCATTTGAAGTCAAAGTAATAGGGATATTCCTAAAGACATGCCATGGAAAATACAAGTGTACAAAAGTTTCTCTAAAATATATACCTGATTGACAAATTAATACTCCATCGGATCCTTTACTCAAATTACCAAGGACAGATGTATCTAAAAAAGCAATGATTTTTTCTTCTTTTGGAATAATATATTTTGCTCCAATTTCCTTTAACTTTTTGTGTGAAATATGAGTATCTACAAATAATCCATTATCAGGTTCTAATAATTCATCATGCGTCTCAAACAAAGAGCAGATTGATTTTATCTCATTAATTTTTATAACTGGATGTATATCATTTTGCCTTGAATTTTGGAATGAATTTGTAAGAGTTATAAGTAATTCTTTAAATAACCGTGGTGGATAATCGCTTCCGTTAATATTAAAGCTTTTTTGTGCATCAAAAGATAAAAAACCATCTTTATCAATTTCAATTTGTTGCACTTCATTTAATTGATCCCATTTCATATTTCCTTTACCTACTAGCCAATTTTTCCAGTATAAACCCGAACTTGTAAAGTAAACACCATATTTTCCTGATCCAAACAAATTACAACTTAAAAAAGCGATAATTTGATCATCTGTAGGTATAGAAAAACGTTTTTGGGCAATTGATAAGAAATCTTGGGGGATTCTAGTAACATAAAATCTAGATTGCTGATAATTTAAACAAATATCAGTTAAACGATTAACATCTATATTCAACATTATCATTCTCCATTCCATATTTCTTTTCGATATAATAAATTATAATATTGTTAGGAAAATATTAACACTTAAATTTAGCTTAAATTGAGAGGTAAAGGATTGTAAAATAAATTTGTATTAGGCAAAAAAGTATAATCTGGGTTATTTATTTGGAGTAGTGCAGTCTTTTTAAGTTAATAAAAAAGTACATAAAACCAATAGCTCCCAACCATACTAAAAAATGTGTTGGAGGTGAGTTTTATGGACGAAAAAGACTTTCAAAAAGTTTATGACGATTATTTACATCAAGGAGAAGAACAAGCCCATTTGGAAGTAGCTCAGGAAGTCGATTCAGGGGCAGAACAAATAGTTGCAGTTCGTAAAAATGATGATGGGGATTTAATTGCTTTTAAAACAAGTAGCGGGAGAGAGTTAGATTATATTACTGCTCTTAGTGAAGCAAAATCAGGAAAGTTAGCTCATGTGGACGTATTTCATAAGTATGGCAGGGATATTATACGTAGTGAACCTGATGGTATGAAAGAAAATAACTTAGATAATTTACCTTCATTTTAAACGGGTAAACCTCAAGAAGAGAATGTTAATGTGGATATTCTCTTCTTTTCTTTGCTAAGTTTTCCCTACAAATAGAATGTTCATTTCTAGAGTGAAATCTCTTTTTTAAACAGCTCTCTAAATTTCTCTCTATCTTCTGCTGTAAATGGTTTTGGCCCCTTTGTACGCTTGCCGCTTTTTCGAACCATTGCACTTAAATAACGTGTTTGTAATAGTTGGTCAATGTTTTCATTCGTATACTTATAGCCTTTATGGTGTAGAACGATACAGCCTTTTGCTAAAGCGAGCGAAGCAAGACCGTAATCTTGCGTTACGATTAAATCTTCTTTTTTTGCTAATTGCATAATCCGGTAATCCGCAGCATCTGCTCCGGAATCAACATAAATTGTTTCCACACCTTTTGGCTGCTGGGCATTAGAATAATGAGAGAAGCTAGTAACGAGGGTAACAGGAATTTCCGCATTCGTAGCTTCAAAAATAATCACATCTTTTACAGGACAAGCATCTGCATCAACGTAAATTTTCATTGTAATCACTCCTATAAATAGGTTCGTGTTGATAATAATGGTAGATTTGACTTTTGTCAAACGAGATTTCTTTACCTCATGTTATTTTTCACAAACCAAAATAGCCTCACGCAAACGAGAAATACCTTCCTCAATTTGATCAATATTTACTTTTCCATAAGACAAACGTATATAACCATCTTTCGCGCCAAAAATACTACCTGGCATAAAGGCGATTTCTTGTTTTAAGCTTTGCATAATGAGTTGTTTCTCGTTTATTGGTTCGTTTAATTTCCCCCATATGTATATACCACCGGTCGGATTGGAAAAAGAGATTTTATCGTGAAGTTGCTCGTTTAGGGCGCGGACGATAATGTCTCTTTTTTCTGCTAGTTGTTTTCGTAAAGGAACTATATGAGACTGAAATGGTACGGTTTCGAAAAATTGTTGCATAAGCCACTGGGGGAATATACTCATTCCTAATTCCATTTGGTGCCGTGCATCGGATAATCGTTCTACTACAGACTGGGGGGCGACAAGCCAGCCAACTCGTAATCCTGGCGCAATCATTTTTGATAAGGAATGAACATAAATGACTGTTCCGTTTTCATCAATCGATTTTAAAGTAGGGCAAGGTTGTTTATTTTCTAAAGTAAGTAAACTGGACGGGTCATCTTCAACAATCGCAATTCGTAAGTCTGCGCAAAGTGATAACAGTTTTTTTCTACGGTTCGGATGCAGCATCGTTCCCGTAGGATTTTGGAAATTTGGATTTAAAAAGATCATTTTAATACGATGCTTTCTATATAACTCTTGCACATCATCCGGATTAATACCATGCTCATCGACAGGTAATGGGAAAATACGAATACCTGCTGATTGGAATAACGGTAATGAATAGCAGTGAGAAGGACTTTCGAAAGCGACTGCATCACCTGGATTTAATAAACATTGTACGATAAGGTGAAGTGCTTGCTGCGCACCGGATGTAATCATAATCGACTGTTCGGTCGCTTCAATTTTTAAATAATCCTTCATATATTTTACTACCGCTTGTCTTAGCGGGAGATAGCCTTGGGGATGATCGTAACTTAATGACTGTGTTAACGGTTGTTCTCGTAAAATCATTTGTAGTTGATCGTGAGGATAGAGATTACAACCGAGCTCTCCATTAGCGAAATCTATAATATTTTCATTTTGCTGTACTTCTGCCCGAATATGGCGAAGTAACGGTAAGTTTGGTAAAAAAGTACCGCCCTCTACGAAACCTCTCCAGTTCGGCGTTAATGTCGGAGAGACGCCCCACATATGTGTACTCACACGTGTACCTTTACCAGTTGTACTTTCTACAATTCCCATAGCACGTAGTTCGTTATAAGCAGTCGTTACCGTACTTCGGTTTACATTTAACTGCGTAGCTAATTTCCGTTCTGAAGGGAGGAAGCTACCAGGAGGAAGCTCTCCGTATGTAATACGTCTTTCAATAAAGTCAACAACTTGCTGATAAATGGGGATTTTACTGTCGTTATCTAGCTTCCATTCCATACAAACGCCTCCGCATCTCTTATATAAATCAAGTATAACAAATTGGCTGGGTAAAAAAACAGCCAATTGGACGGTGTTATATCCAGCCAATTTCACTATGCTAAATAGGGAAGGGGAGATTCGGATGAAACGATGGCAAATGGAGTGGCTCCTAGTATCAGTTGCATTAGTATGGGGAGCAAATTATACAATTGGAAAGTATGGCGTGGCATTTATGTCATCCATTCAATTTAATAGTTTACGTTTTTTAGTAGCATCACCGGTATTATTACTTATTACATTTATTATGGAACGCTCATTACGTATTGAAAGAAAAGATTGGTTACGATTATTAGCAGTCGGTATCGTTGGAACGACAATGTACCAAACGATGTTTATGCTATCTGTGAAATATACTTCAGCAACGAACGCCTCATTATTAATTGCGATGTCACCTATATTTACAGGGATATTAGCAGTATTGCACAAACAAGAACGCTTTTCGATGAAAGTACAAATTGGTTCAATAGTAGCGTTTATTGGTGCAGCATTTGTTTTATTAACAGGACATACGGGAGGAGCTACTTACGAGTATGCATGGCTCGGAAATGTAATTGGATTAGTAGCAGCAATTGCGTGGGGATGGTATCCAATTTTAGCGCAGCCTCTTATTACAAAATACTCCGCAATGAGGGTCACATCATGGTCTACTTTAATTGGAATTGTACCTCTAGTTATATACTGTCTATTCAACGTAAATACATTAACGTGGCCAGTAGACATGCTAAGCTGGGGTTCACTAGCATATTCGATCGTCTTTGCGACAATCTTCGGACTAGCTATGTGGTATGTCGGTATTAGTAAAATCGGCTCAACGAAAGTAATGGTTTATATGTATCTTGTACCATTGTTCGCAGTCATTTTTGCAGCTGTAACAATTGGAGAGCAAATCAATATGATGCAATTAGTTGGCGGGTTTATTATCTTTATCGGTTTATATGTTGTAAAAAAAGGCGGAATCAAAAAGCCTGCTCTCAATTTGAAAAAAGTAAGTTAATCTTTAAAAGGATCTCTTTCATATAGAAGGAGATCCTTTTTGTTTTTGTAATAAAAGCGCTTGTTCAACAGCCCATTTTTGATGATCATGAATGAAAAGCTCTAAAGTACGTAATGGAGAAATCCACCTCAAAACATGATCCTCCTCACAGTTTTCAGTTTCCTGATGTATCATGTTTGCAATGTAAAAGAACCCATCGTTTAAATAATATGTATCTTCCTTTTCCGCATAAAAATATCGTGCTGCATTACCGATATATTGATCAATTTCAATTGCCCATCCTAATTCCTCTAGTAGTTCACGATGTAAACATTCTTCTTTCGTTTCGTTACCTTCCATACCGCCACCAGGTAAAAAGAATCGATCTCCTTTTTGAATAATAGCAACCTTTGAAGAAGATGAATTAAAAATAACCGCATAACAACTAGGTCTAAATACATAATGAACTGTAGTTTTTTTAGAGCCAAACGTGAGTTTCGAAATCATAAAACACGACCTTTCTCTATAAAATACATAAAAGGAATATTAAGGTAAATGTAGAATTATATAAGTATAATCTTAATAGATTGGAGTGGTAACAACATGATAAATCGAAAGTGTTCGCGCTGTAAAGAAATAACAGGTACATTGCATGGGGGTAAAAAAATTAAGGAAGAATTTTTATGTGAGGACTGTTTGCAAAAAGGAATTGCGAGCGGGGAAATAGAATTATCACAAGTGGAAGAAGAACAAACTTCGTATCTTTCTATAAAAATATTAAAAATAATGAGTGTTATTTATTTAATAGTATCTATTATAACTGCTTTTTCTGCTGGAGTACTTATACAGGATCCAGGGCTTGGTGGAATATCATTTTCAATAACAGGTGCGGTTGGTGTTATGGTAATTGGATCGATATTCCAGTCTGTTCTTGTATTTTGCGGGATTTGGGTATTCATCCTATTAGTAGAAACAGTCATTAAAATTTATGAAAAAATGAAGTGAGTGAGAGGGAGAAATACATGCGAGTAAGAAACATGCAAGGGGAAGATTATATAAAGATTCATTCCGTATTAAATGATTGGTGGGGCGGAAGAGACATGGCTAGTATGTTGCCAAAATTGTTTTTCGTTCACTTTCAAGAAACGAGTTTTATCATTGAAGAAGAAGGAGAAACGTTAGGTTTCTTATGCGGATTCTTTTCACAAACTCATAAAGAGGAAGCGTACGTTCATTTTATCGGTGTAAATCCGAAATATAGAAGAAAAGGAATCGCATCGACATTGTATTCTTATTTCTTTGATGTTGCTCGCGCAAACAATCGTAAAGTTGTAAAAGCAATCACGTCACCAGTTAATAAAAAATCGATACAATTTCATCAAGAAATTGGCTTTGAAATTGAAGCCGGGGATGATGAGGTAGATGGTGTATCCGTACATACAAATTATGATGGGAACGACGGGAGTAGAGTTTTATTTTTAAAACATGTATAAAGTAGGCTAACGTGAAGTTAGCCTTTTTGTTGTGAGGAGGAAAGAATATGGAGAGTTCTCAAAGTAGAAACGAGTATTTACGACGTATTTATAAAGTGCAAGACTATATAGAATCAAATATAAATGATTCGCTTTCCATTGAAGATTTAGCTAATGTGGCAGGCTTTTCAAAATTTCATTTTCATAGAATTTTTAAAGGGATGATGGAAGAGCCGTTATCTCGGTATGTGAATCGTTTGAAATTAGAGAGGGCAACACATTTACTTACATATCGTATGGATATGACGGTTACAGATATTGCTTATCATTATGGTTTTACGGATTCAGCAGTTTTCTCCCGGACATTTAAAAGTCAGTACGGAGTAAGTCCGTCTCACTATCGAAATCACAATAGCAAGAATTGCAAAGACGTTAGCGAAGGTTCTCAATACAATGAGTGTAAGAAGGTTCGAGGAGAGGTCGAAATTGTAACAGCGGACAAAGTAAACGTCGCATACATAAGACATGTAGGTACATATAAGGATTTAGCTATAGATTTTCCAAAAATGATAGAGAAACTATTTCATTACGCATCGGAGCAGAACTATCATGTATTCGAGGATACGAAGGTATTAACAATTTATCACGATCATCATGAGTTTACAGAAGACTATCATTTAAGAACAAGTCTATGTATAACAATTCCAGATGAAGCCTCAGTAGGAACGAGTGACATTGGAATAATGGCAATACCTTCAGGGACATATGCGATAGGTCACTTTGAAATATTCCAAGATGAATACAAAGGGGCATGGAACTTTTTATACGGTGAATGGCTCCCGAAGAGCGGATATAAACCGAGAGATTCGTATCCTTTTGAAGTGTATAAAAATGATCCGAGGCAGCACCCAGAACATAAACATATAGTCGATATATATGTACCTATCGAACCTTTTTAATCATAGATTAAGGGGGAAGAGCAATGAAAACGGCTGAACAGTTAGATTGTGTTGTAAAAGAAGAATATAAAAATATTAATGGTATGTTAGTAATGCAGAAAGGTAATGTTACTTTTGAAAATTATTATAATGGTTACGGTCCAGATGATACATTTCATGTGGCATCGGTCACAAAAACGATTATTTCTGCGTTAATTGGGATGTGTGTAGATAAAGGCTATATAAAAAGCGTTGACCAAAAGGTAATAGAATTTTTCCCAGAATATAATTTTATTTCATCTGAAGTAACAGTGCGGCATCTACTTACAATGACAGCTCCATATCCTTATGTGGATTGGCAGGAACCGTTAGAAGAATTATGTACACAACAGGATTGGGTGCAGTATACACTAAATAGAATCGGACATGGCGGAGAAGTGGGACATTTTAAATATTCGTCCGCAGGCGCGCATTTATTATCAGCAATTATTTCGTGTGTAACAGGGAAAAGTTCCCGTGAGTTTGCGAATGAATACTTATTTCAATCAATCGATATGAGAGAAATTCCAAACTACAATATGAAAGCATTTGGATTTGATGACTTATTCGGAAAAGATGTGAAAGGATGGGTACACGATCCAGATGGTATTTCGACGGGCGGTTGGGGACTTACGTTAACGGTTAGAGATATGGCTAAATTTGGACAATTGTATTTGAATGAAGGTATTTATGGTCGAAAGCAAATTCTTTCAAAATCATGGATAAAAGAATCAATAGCGATGAATCCAAATCAATATGGTTACTTATGGTGGTTACGAAAAGAAGATGGTATCTATTCATACTGTGCCATGGGCGATGGTGGAAATGTGATTTGTTGTGTACCGGAGAGGGAATTGGTGGTGGTGATTGCGTCGGAAGTTATGGCGAATACAGGGGATAGATGGAAGTTAATTAAAGAATGCATACTTCCTTATTTAAAAGATTAAAAGGTTTATTTTATGAAAATGAGAATAAAAGGTTTAGTTATACTTGTTTTGTTCTCCATGATAGAAATAAGTATTGTGAGAACGAAGTCGTTCAACTAAGATTATAAAAATTCAACACCTTACAATTATTCAACACCTATACGATTATTGAATAATTGTAAGGTGTTGAAGTACTTAATGAGCTAATTAAGGTACATTAAACTGAAACACTTTTTTTAATTGTTAACTATTTTTTAACCTTTCGATGTATAAGATACATAATGCAGAGCGCAATTGCTAAAAAGATAAATTTAATTAATTCTATTAGGCTGGCATCCCACTTGTTTTGCACTACATCTGTTAAATAAAATACATTAAACATACCATGTAAAATTGCGGGCGATATTACAGAACCGCCATATTCTCTCGTGTACGTCAAAATTATAGATAATATAAATAATAAAGAAAGATAACTTAATATTCCTACAAGCCGAAACTCATAATTTTTATAAAAGATTGCTACTGGTAAATGCCATGAAGACCAAAGTGAAGCTGTAATAATAGCTGTTTGCATGAATGAATATTTTTTTCGTAAATAGTAATGAAAATTCCCTCGCCATATAATCTCTTCTAATACTGCAGATAAAGATCCAATTGTAAGACCAACGAGCAAGAGAAATCCTAATTCATTCCAATGATGATATAAGAACTTTATATCATAAATATAAAAATAAAAATGGAGACATAGTCCTAGAAGTAGTGGCAATAATATAGAGAAAATTAGTGTTTTTATTTTTGGACGTGAAAATCCAAATGTATGAACTATTTTTTGTTTCTTATATAATTTTTGATATAAAATAACAGCTAAAAGCGGAACAACCATCGTAAATCCTAAATAATTACGACCATTTTCTATGTTCAGTAAGATAATATATATAAGTGATGTGAGACAATAAATACATAATGTTGAATGATAAACTATGCTTCTATTAATATTGTTCACCTACCTAAGTATATAAGTTGTTAATCGAATATCCGATATTTTAATTATATATGAAATGAAAATAGACGGAATGAAAAATTCCATAAAACAATTTTGTTTTAAATTAACCGTCTACTCCCATATTTAAAAATTGAACAAGTTGATCATTTAAATAACTGGTACTATAAGAAAAATCATTTTGATACCACTCAATAATGATGCCAATAATTGCATTCGCTTGGTAGGAACAATAAAGTGAATGGTTCACGCCTTCTTTAAGCAAAGCCTCTTTATCTTGAAGTAACAAATGCTTTATTTCCTCAAAAAATAAATAATAGTACATTAAAGGAACCTTTTTGGAAAAAACAATTCTATAGAAAGTTTTATATTTTTCGATATGATGAAAAATCCGAATTGTAGAAGGATCTAATTTACTAGTTTTCAATACGGATACGTAGCGATAAGGTTCTTGATAAGAACGTGTCAAATCTGCTGTAATTTCTTTAAAATACTCCTCAAATAAATCTTCTACTTGTTTATAATGCAAGTAAAATGTACCACGATTTATTTTTGCCTTTCTGCAAATTTCCGAGATGGAGATGACTTCTAAAGTTTTTTCATTTAATAATTCTAACAATGCGTTATGTAACGCCTCTTTTGTTTTCACAATACGCATATCTGTACGCATCATTTTTTCACCTCTTATTGAACACATTTCATATGATTTGTTAATTATTGAACATTTATCGTTTTTTTGCTCATTGTAAGCGTTCTTTTATATTATTATAATTTTTATTGAACAACTGTGCAATAAAAGACAAAGGGGGCCGTTTCAGATGAGATTAAAAGGTAAAGTAGCAATTGTCACTGGTGCTGCGTCAGGCATGGGGAAAGCAATTGCAGAAGGTTATGCAAAAGAAGGAGCAAAAGTCGTTGTATCAGACTTAAACTTAGAAGGAGCTCAACATGTAGTACAAGGAATTAAAGCTACAGGTGCAGAGGCCATTGCTGTTCAAACAAACGTTACCTCCGATGAAGATGTCCAACGTCTTTTCGATGAAACAAAACAAGCTTATGGGAAATTAGATATTCTTGTTAATAATGCAGGTATCATGGATGGAATGGAGCCTATTGGTGAAGTTTCAGACGAACGCTGGGAGAAGGTTTTCTCTGTGAATACAGTATCTGTAATGAAAACAATGCGTATTGCAGTGAATCTATTCTTGGAACAAGGACACGGTACGATCGTCAATAATATTTCTGCAGGTGGATTATATGGTGCACGTGCTGGTGCCGCTTACACAGCATCTAAACATGCGGTCGTTGGCCTAACAAAAAACACTGCCTTTATGTATGCGAACAACAACATCCGTTGTAACGGTATCGCTCCTGGAGCAGTCATAACAAACATTGCTTCTACAATGACAAATGTGAGCGAATTTGGTGCGAGCCGCCAAGCATTAGGTATGGCAATTAATCCACGTGCTGGACAACCAGAAGAAGTTGCACAACTGGCTATCTTCTTAGGTTCAGACGAAGCTAGTTTCGTAAACGGACAAGTGATTTCTGTAGACGGCGGCTGGACTTCATATTAATTTTAATTCAAGTATATAAAAGTAAATAAATTTTGAAAAAGCAATGCTCCTGTCAACTTGGCAGGAGCATTTTCCGTATAAATAAGCATTTTCATAGATTGGATGACTTTACGCTATAGAGTAATGAATAGACATAAGGAATAGAGGTTTGTTATTAATTGAATGTAAATTATGTTTTGGGAATGTAAAATTTTCCACACCTAATTTTATGGCGTGTTTTTCTAAGTATAATGAAAATACTAAATGTTTCCGTACATATGTAAACTCTAATTCAAACATCATTAGTTAATTTCCTTAATGTATCTCGATGAATTAGGTTCACTCAGTAATTGCATAGTAAAAAGAAAAGTCCATTCATGTCTAATAAAAACCATTAAAACGGTGGCAAATGGAGAAATATCTAATTCACTATTTTTTAAATGCGGAGGGAATATGAAGCTACTTTTAAAAGAAATAGCAGTGAACAGAAAAATATTCATTATGTTATTTATTGGATTTGTTTTAACAATTCTGCCCATGCTTATAGCGATGTCGATCCGAGATTATTACGATGAAAAATTTTATGAGTACAAAAATGGTTACTTTCATTATTACTATTCCATTCAGCTTACTAGTTTTGGGAATTGGATTTCAAAGAAATTCAGGAGTTAACAGAAACTAGTTTTAAGAACGCAAGTGTTATTACAAATAATATGAATATCAGACTCCTAGACATAGGTCAAGTAACGGTGATTGGTCTTATAAATAAGAATTGGTCTCCTCCTTTAATAAAAGGTTCTCGTATGAAAGAGGGGGAAGAAAATAGTGTAATTGTGGGAAAGAGCATTTATAAAGAATCTGAAACAATAAAACTGTTTAGTAGAGAATATAGAGTTAAAGGCGTGAGCGGAGCGAATACTGGATATGCATATAATTACAATGTTTACGTCGGCTTAAATGACATGCCCGATGAAGTTAAACGACGTATACAAAATGAAAACATATTTCAAATGATAGTCAGATCTAACGAAAATCCTGAAAAAGAGATAGGTACATTCATTCAGTATGTTAAGCAAAATAACAAAAATTTAAATATTAAAGTTGTAAATGAAAAAAAGAATTATGAGAAAGAAAAAAACTCGAGTCAAGCCCTGACAGAGCAACTTGCTCTTCCGTATAGACTAATTTTTATAGCTTTAATTAACTGCATAATTGTGAGTTGTTTTTGGATTTATACGAAGAAAAAGAGTATCTCTTTAAGGAAAGCTTTGGGAGCAAGCAATTTGAATCTTTTTGTATTGATATTTAGCCAATTATACATATGCGCAATCTCTGCAGCGATCTGCGCGATATGTATTCAATGGATGTTAAGTACGCTGAGTAAAAATATTATACATTCTATAGGTTTTCACATTAGTATAGACTTCTTTCATGTTGTGATGAGTGTATGTATTTCTCTTCTTATTTCTTTCATCACCTCGGTCATACCATTCATTCAAATTATTAACATTGAACCTGCTAAAGCCTTAAAGGAGTAAAAAATATGATGAGAATAAAAAGTGCTCTAATAGCCTTGAAAAACAGATTGCTAATCTCGATGTTTCTCCTTTTACAATTTACGTTTGGATTATCAACAATAACTGTTTCAGTCAATATTTTTTACAATTTATACTATCTCACCAATAACTCCAATTCAGTGTTAAATAAGGACATTACATATTTAATTACTTTTGATATGACTACGGATAGGTTGAAAGAAGAACAATTTAATAAAGAGCATATAGAAGAGATTTACAATAAAATTCAACAAAATAAAGATGTAATTTCGTATGGTACATACGAAGAGAGAATAATCGAACTAGAATCAAGCAATAGACCATTGAAAGACAGCATGCTTACTGATTTGACAAATAAAACATATCATGAGGAACGTCCAACTATTAGGACAATCATAGTAGATGAAAATTACTATAAATTACTGAACTTACCTATAAAAACTGAAAAAGGATTCTCACATCAAGATTTTCAAAAAAACAGTGGAGAAAAAATGAATGTTTTAGTTGGTTCTTATTTTGAAAAGTACTTTCGCATAGGGGATGCAATCAATAATCAATATACAATTATTGGTTTTTTGCCGGAAAATAAATTCATTGTAAATAATAACGGAGCGAACACATACCTAAAGTTAGAAAAGGCAATGATAATGCCCATGCCGATTGATAGATATGAAAATTATGAATCGATGTTTTTAAGATTACATCAAGGTACGATTCTAACTTTACGAAAAGATGCAGATGTAAAAAAACTACAAGAAACGATTCAACTTAAAGGAAACGACGTTACGTTATACCTGAAAAATTTAGGTGAAGAAATAAATGAAGATGTTACTAGTAGTAGACATTCTGAAATAATTGGACTTATAGTAGGAAGTCTAATTATTTTATTTATAATGGCGGGAATTGTCGTAACAACAATTGTTTCCATAACAATGAGGAAGCGGGAATTTGGTATTAAGATGGTCCTTGGAGAGAGTAAGTATGGGATATTATTTCAAATTGTTTTAGAAAACATATGTATTGCGATAGCTGGCATGGTTATGTCCATGGTGTATTTTCTTTGGAGGTATGGGGCTCATCTACAATTTTCAAAGGACTTAAATGCGGCATCTGTACTAGACTTAAATTTAAACTTACCTATATTATTTTTAGTATTCCTATTCTTACTTCTTATCATCATTGTTTCAAATTTCATTGTCTTTTTGTTTATTAGGAAGCTTGAACCTAAAACATTAATAGGAGGGATGGAATAATGAGTTTAATCGTGCTAAAAGATATTAAAAAGGTGTATAGCAACAAGAATCACAAAACGTTCGCTTTAAACGGTATAAACTTAACGATAAACAAGGGCGAAATTATAGCGGTTATGGGTCGATCAGGTTCAGGAAAAAGTACACTATTAAATGTTATAGGGTTAATTGATGTGCCGAATGAGGGGGAATACTCCTTAAATGGCAAAACATTAAGTGAAATAAGAAGGAATAAAGTTCATAAAACAAGAAATGAAATAATCGGGTTTATTTTTCAATACTTTGCGTTGTTAAAAGAACATACTGTACTTGATAATGTAGCACTACCGCTAACATATAGAAAACTAAAGCAACGTGAAAGAGAAAATAAGGCGAAGTTCTATTTAGAAAAAATAGGTCTAAAAGAACAAATGCATAAAACACCGGACGAACTATCAGGTGGACAGCAACAGCGGGTAGCTATCGCAAGAGCGTTAGTAGGCGAACCAGAATTAATTTTGGCCGACGAACCGACCGGAAATTTAGATAGGAAAACGGGAGAAGAAATTATGAATCTTCTATTACAACTGAATGAAGAAGGTAGAACGATTATCATTGTAACGCATGATATTGAAGTAGCGAATAAGTGTAATAGAATTATTGAGTTAGTTGATGGACAAGTAGTGCGGAGTTAAAGGTCCGGATAATAAGAACTAGGGAGAAGCGATTGTTTGTGAGAAGGAATCTATAATTTTAGAAAAAAAAATCACATGTAGTTTTTCGAATAGTTAGGTAATTGATTTGAGAGGTTAATACTATTAATCTTCAGAAATGGAGAAATTTCATGTTTATAGCCACTTACACAAACCATTGAATCAAAATGATCCAACAAGAGGATATTGTAATGTATTGAGGCATTTCATACAGCCAATGTTAATCAGTACAAGAACGAGTTTGCTCTTGTGCTCATTGACATCCACTGGAGATAACAAATATGAACTCCAATGCCTGCTGTAAGCCTCATAATAAGGTTATATTACTTTTGATTTTGTATTCACTTTTTGTTTTTTCTTTTGCATGGAAGCAAGGCCAGCAAATAAAGCCATTATTACTAGCATGCCACCTATTATAGCATTCGCTTCAATACCGATACTTTCAATTGCAATACCACCAATTGTCGAGCCAAACGCCATTCCTACATGGACAGCTGAGTTGTTTAGACTTTGCTGAATGTCCGATGTATTAGGTGCAGATACGATTAAATAGCTTTGAATAGCTGGTTGAAGTGCCCAGCTCAGCATACTCCAAACTATCATAACGATAAGGAAAAGTGCTGCGTTAAATGTTGTAAAAGGAAGAATGAAAATGGATACTGCAAATACGGGAATTACAGTAATAATCGTTTTCTTAGGACCTATACGATCTGACAACAATCCACCTACACCTCCGCCGATGATAGCAGCGATACCGACAATCAAATACATTACACTTATCCAGTTGCCATCAAGACCGAGTGTTCTTTGTAAGAAAGGCGTCAGATAGGCATAAAGCGTTAAATGACCTCCAAAGAATAAAACGGACGTAAGTTGAATGCATATGATTTTTTTGTTTTTTAATGTTTGTAGTTGTGCATGAATTGATATACTTCGTTTCGGTTCCATTTTTCCTAATAATAATTGGATACATACAATTGAAATTGCAGTTAAAACGACAATAAAGACAAACGGAGCACGCCACCCAAAGGCGTTACCGAGCATCAATCCAAAAGGAACACCTAAGACGAGAGAAGCACTAACACCCATTAATACTAAACTAATCGCACGAGCACGGTAAGCCTCTGAACTAATATTGGATGCGATTGTTAAACAAAGGGAAATTAAAAGTGCTGCGCACATTGCAGAGATGATTCTAGTAACTAAAAGCATAGTGTAACTTGTACTTAAGACAGTTATCATATTGGCAGACAACGCCACAGATAAAGTCAAAAGCATTAGCCGTTTTCGTTCCATCTTTGATGTAACAGAAAGTAGCAGGGGGCCCGATATGGCAAAAGTTAAAGAAAAAACGGAGATTAACATTCCTGCTTGGCCTAGGGAAATACCGAGATCATTTGCGACTAAAGGAAGAATACCTCCAAAAATCATCTCTACTAGGCCGACGACAAAAGAAACAATCGTCAGTAAATAAACACGTTTGTTCATAAAACACCTCTCTTTAATAATTTTTTTAAAATGTACTTCAGTATGAAAGGTTATCATTTTATTATTTAAAGAGCAAGTTCAATAATAAAAAAGAATTTATAGTAATTTTATATATTGGGAAATATCATTTTATTCCGAAAAAAACAAGTTGACCCGTAACTTTCTACAATAGAAAATCGTTAAACAAAAGAAAGGATTTTTAATCACGAATGGGGGAGAACTATGAAAATTCTAATACTAGGCGGTACACGATTTTTAGGAAGAGCTTTCGTAGAAGAGGCTTTAAAGAGAGGACATGAAGTTACATTATTCAACCGGGGAACAAATAATGAAATTTTTCCTGAAGTAGAGCAGTTAGTTGGAGATAGAAATGGCGATGTATCAAGTTTAGAAAATCGAAAATGGGATGTTGTAGTGGATACGTGTGGATTTTATCCGCATCACATTAAGAAAATAGGGGAAGCGATAAAAGATAATATTGAACACTATACATTTATCTCAAGCATTTCCGTATATAAAGATTGGATTCCACATCACATAAAAGAAGACTATATATTACAACCCGAACCGACGAGTGATCAGATAGAGGCTGTAGAGAATGGTGAAATATCTCCTTATGAGCATTATGGTGCGCTTAAAGTGCTATGTGAAAAAGAAGCAGAGAAGTATTGGCCGGGGCGTGTTTTACATGTAAGAGCAGGGCTTCTTTCGGGAGTGTTTGATTATACAGATCGGCTTCCATACTGGATTAAGCGCGTAGCAAAGGGCGGAAAAGTGTTAGTGCCAGGAAGGAAAGACCGCCCAGTACAGTTCGTTGATATAAAAGATGTGGCAAGCTTTGGACTAAAAATGGCAGAAAATAATAAAGTAGGTACATTTAATGTAACGGGTCCGAAAGATGAATTGACGATGGAAGAGTTATTAAATACGTGTAAACAAGTTACGAATAGCGATGCTGAATTTATTTGGGTAGATGAATCATTTATGAAGGAACATAAAGTGCAGCCTTGGACAGAGATGCCATTATGGCTTCCCGAAACTTTTGCATTAGAAGGTGAAACAGATCCGTGGAAAGGTGGATTCTCTATTAATATAGAGAGCGCAGTTAAAGAGGGTCTTATTTTTAGAAGATTAGAAGATACTGTTACAGACGTGCATGACTGGATGAAGAGTATGGACGAATGGGAATTAAAAGCAGGTATTTCAGTTGAAAGGGAGAAAGAATTGTTAGAAAAGTGGAATGGATAGTTTTTATAGATAATAGGGATGGAGAGAAATATGATAGATCAATTAAAAAAGGTTAGAAAAAGGACGATAATTTTAACGGTTATAATCCTCTTGCTAATTGTCATTCTCGTAAGAAATAGTACGTGGTATATCTCTCGTTCCTTTTCTTCTGAATTTTTTCAATTGCCGATGCCATTGGATAGTAAAGCAATTAAGGATTATGAGGTGGATGAGAAGAATTGGATTGAATTAGCAAATGGCGGTTATTGGGAAGTAGTAGCGAATCGAGTTATAGAAACGAAGCAATCGAAGGCAGAAGTAATCTCATTCTATCAAAAAATAGGAAAGTTAAAATATCCTAATTCTAACGTGGTCGGTGTAGAAATTCAGATATACTTTTTTGAGGATAGTGTGGAAATAGAAACTGATAAAGGAAATTATTACCGAGATAAAATGGGAGGAATTCGTTATGTAAGTGAATATGATATTAGAGCTATAAAGAAGGAAAAGCAACCTAGTGATCCAGAGACGATAACATATGTGATTCAAGTGCATACCCAATTTGATTATTGGTATAAACTTGATTGAACATGAGGGACTATAGGAAGGATAAAAGGTTATGTGGAAAAATATCATTCGAAGTATTTCTTTAGACTTAAGATTGAAAAATCCAGCTACGAAGGATGAACTTACTGAAGTGCAAAAATATTTGCACGTGGAGTTACCGAATGATTTATCACATTTATTACAGGAAACAAACGGTATAGAAGGTGAATATGGGGACTTTATTTGGGATGCTTCAAGAATTAAAACGGAAAATATGAATATGAGAAATACAGTTGTATTCAAGGATTTGTACATGCCTTTTGACTGTTTATTATTTTTTGCTGATGGCGGAAATGGTGATTTGTTTGGCTATTCCATTTTAAATGGAATAGTGCAAAGAGATGATATATATGTATGGAATCATGAAAATGATAGTAGGACCTGGGTTGCTCCTTCCTTAAAAACTTTTATGGAGTGGTGGGGGAGTGGAAAGATAACAATTTAAACATAGTATGAAGAAAAAGCGCCTTGTTACTAAAGAAACAAGGCGTTTTTCGTATGTAAATCTACCACTCAATCGGTTCTTCCCCGTACATTTCCCATAGCTTAGGAAACATCTTTTTCAAACCTTCTTCGTCATCTTCATCCCAGTCTAACTCGATATCAACTTCCTCAAATTCTTCATTTGATAAGACATGGTATAGTGTAAAGTATGTATCATCTTCATCCCCAGTCTTCTCCATATATACTTCTTGTCCGAAATATAGCGTAAGTTCTTCTATTTCTGGAACATCATACTCGCTCAAATTTTCTAATACAGGAATTAGCCGTTCTGGATCTTCAATACACGCTTCGTATGTTTCTTTTCCTTGATATAATAACCACCCGCGGAAGTAATCAAAACTATCATCCGAACAACCGCCCATAATTATATAAGCAGCCGCCCATAAGTGAGACGTATAGGAAGCTTTTAAAATATGGTGCATATGTGTGTCAAAAGCTACAATTTCATGTACTGTACGTTTAGCAAGGTGAAAAGTAAGCCATTCTATTTGTTCTTCTTGGTCTTCGCCTTTCGATTTTGCACGAGCGAGTAGTTCCCAAAATTCTTCTTCTGTTATCGTTTTTTCTTTTATATAATCTTCCCCTAGAATAGGATCGGTATATCCTTTTTTTCGTTTGGAAGCGATTAGTTTGTTAGCTTCTTTTATGCATTCTTCTTCTGTTTCAAACTCTTTCGCTTTTACACTACCAGCTGTGCCGATTTTTCCGTAAAACACAACGTAGTCTCTATCTTTCACAACGATTTTCCAAAACTTATTAGATTTCTCAGTTTGCTGGATTAATAACGTTTCCATTCGTACCCCCATAATGTTTTCTAGTGTGCAATGTGATTGTAACATATGTATATTTACTTGTAATGACAAATCAAGTGTATCGAGTTTTTAAAAAAATCAAAAATCATTGAACGGAATAGAAAAATTTAGTAATCTTATTTATACAGTACATACATAATAGTTTTGAAATAATTCGATATTTAATAGATAGGGGAAAATCGGGATGGACCTTACGTTTAAAGTAGAGGAAACATGTTTTAATTACCGAGTCGGAGCAATTTGTAAACAGGATAATAAAATACTCATTCTGCAAGGTGATGGTGAAGATTTTTGGTATGTACCAGGCGGACGAGTGAAAATGTTAGAAAATAGTGAAGATGCGTTAAAACGAGAGCTTGCAGAAGAACTAGCTGTTCCAATTGAAGTAAAGAGGTTAATATGGTCAGTAGAAAGCTTCTTTACACTTTCTGAGCGAAAGTTTCATGAAATTAGCTTTTATTATGAAGTAGAGCTGCATGAATTACCCGCGAATGGAGCCGACCACTATATTCTGAATGAAGAGGGTAGAACATATATGTTTAAGTGGGTGCCGGTAGAAGAGTTAGATGCCTATAACTTACAGCCAGCGTTTATAAAAGAGAAAGTAAAGGATGTATCAGTTCATACAGAACATATCGTTTTACAAAAGTAAACATGTCCGGAGGGGGAAAACGGTGAAGGGGACTAAAAAAGAGATACATATAGATGATAAAGTCATTCGTTACACACATATCGAAAAAGGTGCTAATACAATTTGTTTTATGTTTTCAGGTTCAGGCTACAATTATGATAAACCGTTATTCTATTATGCAACGATGTTAATGCTTGAAAATAAAATAGATGTAGTACATATTCATTATTCCTACGATGGACAATTAATGGAAAAACCAATGGAAGAAATAACGAAAGTAATGATGGATGATATTAATCCTGTCATTATTGAAGTGCTAAAAAATGGGCAATATAGCAATGCGATGTTTTTAGGAAAATCACTCGGAACAATCCCAATTGCGAATGATTTAATGAAGAGAGAAGAATACGTACAGTCAAAGATGATATTACTTACACCTTTACTGACGTTTGATTCGATTTTTGATTCCATCTTACATAGTCATCATGAAGGGCTATTAGTTATTGGAGACAAAGATCATCAATACAATGCAAATCAAATGGATCAATTAGAACAATCCAAGTTAAAGATTGAAATTGTCAAAAATGCAAACCATTCTTTAAATGTTGGGGAATTTGAAACAGATAATTCAATTACAGTTATAGCAAAAATAATAGGGAGTCTTGAAGAAACAATTAAAGTTTGAATGAATTATAAAAATACATGCAAAAGAGGTGCTTATGGCACCTCTTTTTTATGTTCAAATTTTAATTCCTATGAAGTGACGTCCGCATTAAATAGGAATATTACTTTTCTTTTTCCTATAAAAAGCGGATAACAATTTTTAATAGTAGTTATTACAATTTAAATACGGAAAATTCAGAAAAGTTCCAGAAACTTAGAAGGAGGTAATTGAAAGCGTTTACCAATGTTGGAATACAAGAACGGGAAAATTCCCATATAAGGAGGCTATTAAGATGAAATCGATTAACCCGATGAATGTGATAGACGAGAGTCGTATTCATTCTATGCATATTTGGTTAATATTTTGGTTGTTTATCGTAATTGCATTTGATGGATATGATGCTGTTATTTATGGAGCAACAGTACCTTCGCTCATTAAAGAGTGGGGAATATCGGATGTTACAGCAGGGGCAATTGGTAGTTATACAGCTATAGGAACGGCAATTGGTGCTGCTTTCTTTGGTTTATTAGCTGATAAAATAGGTCGTAAAAATATCATACTAGTAACTACAATCTTATTTAGTCTATTTACATGTCTATCTGGTTTTGCGAACGGTCCTGTAATGTTTGCGATTTTCCGTGTGATCGCAGGTATAGGGCTTGGCGGAGTTATGCCGAATGTAATTGCTATAGCAACAGAATTCTCGCCGAAACGAGTTCGAACTGCTATCGTATCTTTTATTTTTTGCGGATATTCAGTTGGAGCAATGGTGGCGGCGCTTACAAGTCGTTCCCTTCTTATGACAGCAGGATGGGAACCTGTTTTTTGGTTAGCAGGAATTCCGTTATTGTTTATCCCGTTTTTAATGAAAAGTATTCCAGAGTCTGTAGGTTTTCTTTTAATGAAAGGAAAAATAGAAGAAGCTAAAAAAGTAATAGCTAAGGTAAATCCACAATTAAGTAAAGATGTGGTAATTGAATTTACAAAACCATCAACTAAAGAAGCAGGATCTCCTGTAGTTAAGTTATTTGAGGAAAAGCGTGCCGTAAGTACAATTATGTTTTGGATTTCATGTTTTAGTGCTTTCATACTCATTTACTCTATGAGTACATGGTTACCAAGGCTTATGATGCAGTCAGGATACGATCTTAAATCAAGTCTCTCATTTACAGCTGTCATGCAAATTGGAGCTATTGTTGGAACACTCATATTCGGCCCAATAGTAGATAAAATCGGATTTAAAAAGGTACTTGTCCCATTATTTTTCTGTGGAGCAATTGCGCTATCACTCATCGGCTTTGTAAACAATATGTTTTTGGGATTTTTGTTAATTTCAGTGATTGGTGCTGCTTCTGTCGGACTTCAAAATATGTCAAATGCATTCGTTTCTCAATATTATCCTAGTAATATGCGCTCAACAGCAGTAGGAAGTACAATGGCCTTTGGGCGTCTTGGAGGTGTGGTAGCTCCGACTTTGGTAGGTATTCTTCTTTCCATGCATTTATTGCCTCAATATAATTTTGCGACAATTGCGACTGCTGCTGTAATCGGCGGTATAGCATTGTTATTTGTGAAAGAAGAACATGGGATTTATTATAAAGAGAAAAAAGAGATTGCTAGTGGTAATAGTAATGTAACTACAGCAAAATAAGGAATGATCAATCCCGGGGATACATTTCTTCGGGATTTGAAATTGTTTAGTGAATAATTAGAATATTTACTTTTGTTTTATGTGGCGTTTCTTATACAATAGATAAAAAAGGTGAAATGGGGGATGGGGCGTGTCTAGTAATAAGAGAGAGAGATTAATGAAAAGAATAGAATATCATTTGCGAAATACATCACGCCAGCTTATTAAAATCGATACGGAAGAAGAGGCACTTCAGTATTTAACTCATTCCTTTTGCACAGAATTACATTGTGATTTCGTAGCTGTAATTTTTAATGAAGGAGGACAGTTTTTGCCAAAAGCATGGAGCGGGAGTTTAACTTCTTTAGCTTCAGCGTTTCCTCTTCATGCTGATGAATGTTCTTCCAAACTACAATATCAAAGCATAACGGATCAAACGGCAGATTTACCAGAAGTGTGTCTTCTATCTGAAACATTGCAAAGTGCTGGTGCGGAGACTTGGTTTACTGTTCCATTAAAAGATGATATACAACATTTTGGGTTTTGTATTGTTGCCTTTTTAAGTCATGTCCCGCTTTTAGATATGGAAATATCATTTGAAGAGTTCGGAAAAGATATAGCAGTGGCAATAGCTGTCGCAAGGCAAAAAGAGTCGCAGTTGAAAAAGATTGAAGGCTTTGGATGGATTAGCAAAAATCTGTCACTAGATGTGCCGTTAGAAAAGCATGTATATGAAGTAACTTCTAAAGCGGGAATTGAAACAAATTCGAATTTTGCATGTATTTACCTGTATAACGAGACTGAAAACTGTTTTGTTTTTCAACCACCATCATATGGAGAAATGAGAAAGCCATACAAAATTATGGTTGAGGATAAATATGTATTAAAAGAGCACTTTCCATTTTTTGAAACGATTGGTGGTGAACAGTTTACTGCCCCAATCATTATTGATATGAAACCGATTGGAGTATTACACGTTGAAAAGAAATGTGAAGGGGTTTTTACGGAGGCAGATTCAAAATCACTTGAAATGATTGCAAATCATTTGGCCACTATACTAGATAATGCAAGATTATATAATGGCGAGAAAGAACATAAGCAACGTCTTCATTTTCTATTAGATTATCAGCAAGCGTTATTAAAAGAAACGGTCGATGATAATAATTTTGAAGGTATAACAACAATGCTTGGTAGTCTGTTTCAAGATACAGTATTTATTTTTGATAGATTTATGCAACCAATAGCATTTAATGATGAAAAGGATAGTCACTTAGCAGGACATTTAGCTGAACTAGCAAGAGAAGAACGTAAAAAGCAAAGATTTACTGATGCTTTCCAAATTAATGATCCGGATAATAGTGATTATTGTTTTTCGTTTTGGATTATTAATGGGGGCGGTAATTTTTTAGGATATTTAGCGGTACGAAGATCTAGTGGAGGGATGGATGAATTTGATCAATTAACGGTTGATTTAGCCCGAAATATATGCTCCATCCAGTTTATTAAACAAAAGCTCGTTCTAGATACGAAAGAACAAATGAAAGACAGTTTTATTAGTAAATTATTAACTGAAAAAATTGAGGATCGAGATAACATTTTGCAATATGCCAACTTGTATCAGTGGAATCTTTTCAAAAAACATCGAATCGCTGTAGTATCAATTTCACTCGATGAGAAAGAATTAAAGAAAGGAAACTTACTCGAACAACAAGCGAAAAAGTCACTTATATGGGACTTGATTAAGAACCGTCTTCCAGAACTCGGGGCAGGCATTTTAGCAGTTTCTCATAATGATGAACAACTTTTAATTGTTCCTATTGAAAACCAGAAAAAGGGCGCTGATACATTTTGGGCATCGATGTTTTATAGCATCGAAAAATGGATAAGCTCATCGCCTATAGGCTGTCGTGTTTTATTAGGGATTGGTGGTATTACAAAACATTTGGAAGACTATTATATTAGTTATCAGCAAGCTATACAGACTTTAAATATTTTAGATAGTCGCTTTCGCAAACAGGGGTTTGCACTATTTGAAGATCTAGGGTCGTATGCCATTTTACATCATTTAAATCATTCAACAGCTGTAGATCTTTTTGTTAAGAAACAAATCGGTCCGCTAATTGAATATTCAGAAGGGAAGAATATTGATTTATATAATACATTACATGTGTTCTTACAAAACAATGGAAATGTAAAAAGTGCTGCAGAAGAACTGTTTATTCATCGAAGTTCTCTCTTGTACAGGCTTGAAAAGATTGAGTCACTCATTTCAGTTGATTTAAATCATGCGGAAGTGAGATTTAATTTAATGATGGCATTAAAGCTTTATGATATGCATGGAGAAGTAGTAGGGTAATAGAAGTTTATATTTCCAGTGATGTTCTATTTTGATAAAGTGAGATTTCGCTTTGATATGAAATCTCTTTTTATTTTTATATAATTGTTTTTTAAAACTTGTTACACTATATAGGTATTTAAAGGAATTATAGATTTGAAGGTGATATACATGAAGAAATATAAAATAGGAGAAGTAGGAAAGGAATTTGGAGTTTCAATAGATGCTTTACGGTTTTATGAAAAGAAAGGATTCCTAAAACCACAAAAAGACAAAGATAACGGTTTTAGATTTTATACATATGAGGATTTTGGAGTATTTTTAGCAATTAGAAGTTTTAGACAAATGGGATTTCATGTTAAGGAAATTGGATCGGTTTTTAACGGTTTAGAATATGATGACATAATGAAAAAATGTAATGATAAAATAGCTGAAAAAAATGAAGCTATAAAACAGTTAGAGTTAGAAACAAAGCAAATAAATGAATTTATGAACTTATTACAAGAATATAAACAAGAAGATAAGCGATGGGTTATAAAACAAGCTGAGACTTATTATTTTCTCAAACATGTTCATTTAAGTGAAGGAACGTTATGTGTAAATCCTCTATTAAAAACATGGTTAAATTTCTTGCCAACAGTTTCTCCAGCATTATGTATTCCGCTTGAAGAATATAAAATGAAAAATATAGATAACAGTTATTGGGTAATGGCTATTTCTGAATTAAAGGTGAAAGAATGTCAATTACCTATGGATGATTCAGTTATTCAAATAGATATGGGCGAGTGCTTAAATTATTTATATGAAAAAGACGTGAATGAACCGTTATCATCGTTGATACTAGATGAACCGCTACATATTATGCAGGAACGGGGATACACCCTTAACGGGGATATTTTATGTCGATACGTTTGTGAAACAAAGAGTCAAGACAAAACAGTTGAACATTATATTATTATGATTCCTATTATTAAATCAAATAATGCAAGGTGACCTCGTAAATGTGAAGTAGAGAACGAAATGAAAAAGTGCATGTAATTGTTAGACACAGTCTACAATTGCATGCACTTTTTTTTGAAACAAAAGGATTTTTACACGGTGTTCAGTTAAGTTTATACAGAATAAATGAATTAATTTAATTAAGCTATTGACCCTAGTCTTAGACCATAGTTTATATTGAACTTATCAAGAAAGCGCTTGCAGAAATAAGAGTATGCAAAGCACTTAAAATAAATATTGGAGGTTTTTAATATGAGAAATATCGTACTTTTATGTAATGCAGGTATGTCTACAAGTATGTTAATGAACAAAATGAAAGGGTTTGCAGAATCGACAGGTTATAACTGTGAGATTAATGCTTATGCATTAGCGGAAGCACAAAATGTTGGCCCAGCAGCTGATGTGATTTTATTAGGACCACAAGTTCGATATGCATTAAATAATGTGAAAAAACAATTGCCAGAAAAGCATATTGAAGTAATTGATATGGCAGCTTACGGCATGTTAGATGGGAAAAAAGTAATTGAACGAGTGAAAACCATTTTAGGTGATTAAAAGTTTCTGCATTGGGAACGATTAACGAGCTTTATACGATTTATGTCAGTTATGAAAAGTACATATTTTGAGGGAGGTCATCGTCTGAAAAAGATAAAGAAATTTCCAATTTTATGTATGGTAATAGGGAGCTTGGCAGGTGGTTTGGTACTTTCAGGATGTTCATCAGAAAGCAAAGGTAAGGCTTTAAAAGACTCAGATATAACACTTATAACGAATGTTCTTCCGTATGGGGAAGTAGGAGCTACCGTCGTTTGTGACTTTGGAGATACAATAGATAGCTCAAAATTAACAAAAGATAGTTTTAAAGTTGAGGTGGAAGTGAATGGGAAACCTCAAAATAGAAAAATAAATAAAGTGTATACAAATAATAAAGCTGAGGTATCAGAGGCTTCAAAAGATGGACAATACGTTGTAATCGAATTAGATGAAAACGATAAACATGCATCTACCTCAACATTTGATGAAGAAAAATTTTTAAGCACGAGAGATAATTTAGATTATAAGTTAACTCTTACGAAAGAAATTAAAACAAAAGAAGGTGCAACTTTTAAAGCATCTGAACAGAAAAATAAAATTTCAAATGTAGTTACTCCTGTTGTAGATGATTTTAAAAAAGGAGTATATCAAGATGCATCTGGAAGCAAAATGCAATATAGACTTTTTGAGCCTAAAAAAGAGCCTAACAAAAAATATCCATTAGTCTTATTTTTACATGGATCAGGTGAACGAGGCAATGACAACTATATGCAAGTCGTAGGGAATGAGGGCGCTGTAGCGTGGGCTAATCCAGAACAGCAAAAGAAAAACCCTGCATATGTGTTAGCTCCTCAGGTTGAAGTAACTGAAACCCTTACAGCATATTGGACCGAGGAACCGAACTATACTACTATGTTTAATTTACTAAAAGAAACCATCGATAAATATGATATTGATAAAAATCGCATATATGTTGTTGGTATGTCCAATGGTGGAATTGGGACTTGGAATGTTATTAAGAAGAACCCGGATCTTTTCGCAGCTGCTGTTCCGATTTGTGGAATAGGAGATTTGCCGGGAAATAAGCTTGTTGGTGAATATGAACCAATGCAAGATACTTCAGTATTCAAGGATATTAAAGATATGCCAATATGGGTCTTCCATGCAGAAGATGATCCGCTAGTTGATGTGAGATATAGCAGAGATGCTGTACAAGCTATTAAAGAACTAGGTGGTTCTTTGGTTAAATATACAGAATATCCAACTGGAATCGTTAAACCAATGGGACACTTCTCTTGGGTACCAGCTTTGCAGGATAAAGAGATGATAAATTGGTTGTTTAATCAGTCAAAATAATTTTTTAAATATCTTGATTATAAAAATAGCATTCTACTCATGTAGGTGGTGCATGCATATTTTTATAAGCCCATAAGGAGAATTCATAATGAGTAAAAAAATTGTATCACTTTGCTTGTTAGCTTCTTTAACAGTTTCATTATTTGGATGTTCAGCAAATGAAGACCAAAAAGTGAAAGAGAAAAAAGAAGAAAAACCTGTGGAACTTTATTTGGTAAGGCATGGGAAAACGATGTTAAATACGACTGATAGAGTACAAGGTTGGGCGGATGCGCCACTTACAAAAGATGGTGTTGAAGTAGCGGAGTACCTTGGAAAAGGTTTGAAAGAAGTTAAGTTTGAGAAGGCATATAGTAGCGATAGTGGACGTGCAATAGAAACTGCGAAAATTGTATTAGATCAAAGTGGAAATAAAGATATGAATATCAATCAAAGTAAAAATTTGCGTGAAGTGTGTTTCGGTGAGTTTGAAGGGGAGTTAAATCATACTTTTCGGGAAAAATTGGCGCAAGATAATAATATGAGCTATGAAGAATTTATGAATAATTTCGACATCGATATTATGCAAAAAACTGCAGCGAAGATCGATAAGAGTAAACAGGCTGAAGATACTGAAACAGTCACAAAGAGAATGAAAAAAGAAGTTGATAAAATTGCAAAAGAAGTAGCAGAAGATGGCGGCGGTGAAGTCCTTGTTGTATCACATGGTATATCTTTAATGGATCTATTATATTCAATATCTCCTGAATCTTTAAATGAGGTTGAAGAAGGGTTAGGAAATGCAAGTGTTTCAAAAGTTGTATATAAAGATGGGAAATATAAAGTTCAATCTGTAAATGATATGAGCTATGTGGAAAAAGGAAAAAAGTAAATTAATTAAAAGTCAGAAATGTTGGAGGTAATTATGAAGCTGTTAGAAGGGATAAGAAACGGATTAGAACGAATCATCACACCACTAACAAATTATCTCGGAAATAGTAAAGTAGTTAATGCTATTACATCAGGGATGATGATGACGATTCCTGTTACGATCGGTGTTACATTGTTTGCTATTTTAGGTAACTTACCATTTAAAGGGTGGAAAGAATTTTTAATTCAAATTGGTTTATATACGCACATGCAAGACATGATTAGTGCGACACTTAGCTTGTTAGCAGTATATATGGTTGTCATTATCGCTTATTCTTATGTGAAAGAAGAAGGCATGAACGGAATGACAGCTGCTGTTATAGCATTAGGTAGTTTCTTATGCTTAATGCCAATGTCAATTAAGGTTGGAGAAGAACAAATTCCAGCTATTTTAAATCAGTATTTAGGTAGTGATGGAATATTCGTTGCCATGTTTGTCGGCGTGTTCACCGGTAAATTGTACTGTGCATTAAAAAGAAGAAATATTGGAGTGAAATTACCAGAATCGGTACCACCTATGGTAGCTGAGGCGATTAATCCAGTATTTATTTCAATCATCATTTTCACGCTTATCTTCTTTATTAGAGTAATATTTGGCTATACTCCATATGAAAATATTTTTAACTTTGTAAGTCAAGTAATCTCGTTACCTGTAAAAGTAATTGGATCGTCTGTATGGTCAGTTATTGCTATCTTTACTTTTATGAATTTATGTTGGTTCTTCGGTTTACATCCAGCACCAATCATAAATGTGTGGTATAGTGCGACAGCTCCGTTATTTACGGCAGCAATTACAGCTTTCGCTTCAGGAACACCTTTTGCGGAAATTCCTTATTTAGGATTTAGTTTAATGCATTTTGCAGTTGCCATTGGTGGGACAGGAAATACGTTAGGTTTAGCAATAAATCTACTATTTGCGAAATCACAGCAATATAAATCACTTGGGAAAATCGGTATCGTTCCAAATATCTTTAATATTAATGAGCCGATTGTATTTGGATTACCGCTTGTTCTGAATCCAATATATTTTATTCCATTAGTAGCATCTTCAATAGTTGGCGGGTTAATTTGTATCGTATTCCTTAAAATAACGGGAATTTTATCTACCTTTAACCCACTTATTGAATTGCCATGGGTAACACCAGCACCATTTGCAGGTTATATTTCTGGTGGTTGGTTACTATTAATCATGACGGTATTAATTATTATCTCTCAAATTCTACTATATTATCCGTTCTTTAAAATGGGAGATAAGAAAGCTTATGAGGCAGAACAACAAGCAGCAACTGAGCAATAATAATGTATCCCTCAAAAGCCCGATTGTTGTGGGCTAGTAATCAGTGGGGATGAACGAAACCCCACTGATTGTTTTTTGATTTATAAAAATAAAAAAATGTTAGGAGAATCGTTATGGAACAAAATGAATTAGTAGTATTTAAAATTATATCAACAGTAGGTAGCGCACGATCTTCATATATTGAAGCAATTCAAGAAGCAAAAATGGGTAACTTTGAACAAGCGAGACAATTAATGAATGAGGGTAGTGAAACTTTTATTGAAGGCCATAGAGCGCATGCTGGACTGATTAGTAGAGAAGCGGCTGGTGAAAAAGTAGAAGTTAGCTTATTACTAGCACATGCAGAAGATCAATTAATGAGTGCAGAAGGATTTAAAATTATAGCAGAAGAGCTTATAAGCGTTTATGAAACATTTTTAGTGAAACAAGTTTAATATAAACAAACTATAACAATACTATTTTTGAAAAGGAAAGGTAAAAATTATGCTCAATAGTTCATTTAAAAAAGACTTTTTATGGGGAGCTTCCACAAGTGCTTACCAAGTAGAAGGAGCCTATAATGAAGATGGAAAAGGCCTTTCTGTTCAAGATGTGAAAGTTATTCCTGAAGGTACGTCAGATTTTACAGTTTGTAGTGATCATTATCATCATTTTAAAGAAGATGTGAAGCTTTTTTCTGAATTAGGGCTAAAAGTATATCGTTTTTCAATAGCTTGGACTCGAATTCTTCCAAATGGTACGGGAGAAGTGAATGAAAAAGGTATTACATTCTATAGCAATCTTATTGATGAATTGCTGAAGCATGATATCGTACCGTTAGTAACGATGTATCATTTTGATTTACCGTATGAATTAGAGAAAAAGGGTGGATGGAGTAACCGTGCTACCATCGATGCTTTTGTTACATATTGCGAAATCCTTTTTGAACGTTTTGGAGATCGGGTTAAGAATTGGTTAACAATTAATGAACAGAACATGATGATATTACATGGACAGGCTGTTGGGACATCGATAGTATCTCAAAAAGAGCTATATCAGCAAAATCATCATATGCTTTTAGCGGAGGCAAAGGTAACAAACTTATGTCACAAGATGATATCTGATGCGAAAATTGGTCCAGCACCAAATATTAGTTATGTGTATCCGAAAACATGTAAGCCGAATGATATTATTGCGGCTCAAAATTGTAACGCAATTCGTAATTGGTTATACCTTGATATGGCTGTATATGGAAGATATAACAATATAGCGTGGAATTTCATGAAAAGCAAAAATATTGAACCAGTCATTCTAGAAGGAGATATGGAGATTCTATCTAGTTCAAAACCAGATTATATAGCTTTTAACTATTATTCTTCTATTACTGTTAGTGAATATGATGAGAACTTTGTAATTGATGAAGCTGCTGATCAACAAATTGAAGTAGGTGAAGAAGGGTTCTTCATGGGTGACGATAATGAACATCTAGAATTAACCGATTTCGGTTGGGAAATCGACCCAATTGGTTTCCGAGTTACATTAAGAGAAGTGAATGATCGTTATAACTTGCCAATTATCGTTACAGAGAATGGGATAGGTGCTTACGACAAAGTAGATGAAGATGGATCAGTGAAAGATCACTACCGAATTGATTATTTGAAAAAACATATTGAACAGATGGAATTGGCAATTGCAGATGGAGTGGATGTAATTGGTTACTGCCCTTGGGCGGCAATCGATTTAATTTCTACGCATCAAGGTTTTAGAAAAAGATATGGTTTTATTTATATAAATCGCGATGAAGATGATTTAAAAGATTTAAAAAGAATAAAGAAACAGAGCTTCTATTGGTATAAAGAAGTTATTTCATCAAATGGAAAAGAACGATAACATATAGTTTCAAAATTCACATCATAGAGTGCGTACCTCAAGGGAAAATTATTTATTTTGAGGTGCGCACTTTTTTATGAAAAACAACTGTACCTCTCATTAAATGGAAAATAAAAAAGTTTGAGCCGAAATGAATACCATCAAAATGTACGAAAGAAATATGTATATTTCCTACACTATGTATATACAAAAACTTTTTGGATATAGATATAATTTATTTACAGAATATTAAAAAATTTATTCAGGAGGTAGAAGAATGGCGATTCAAACAATTGGTATTGTCGGTGCAGGATCTATGGGGTCTGGCATTGCAAATTTAGCCGCATTAAATGGGTTTACAGTTATTTTACATGATATTGAAGAGCGTTATTTAGATAATGCAATACAACGTATGAATGGTTTTATGACTAAGAGTGTTACAAGAGGAAAGATGACGGAAGAAGATAAAGAAAAGGCGCTTGGCCGAATTCGACTCACTACAACTTTAGAAGATATGAAGGATGCGGATGTAGTTATTGAAGCCGTATTAGAAAAATTAGATTTGAAGAGGGAAGTGTTTGCAGCTCTAGATCGAATCGTTCCTGAAGGGGTTATACTTGCAACGAATACTTCATCTATGTCTATAACAGAGATTGCTTCAGCAACGAATCGTCCAGAACGTGTGGCGGGCATGCATTTCTTTAATCCCGCACAACTTATGAAACTTGTAGAAGTTGTTCGTGGTTATCGAACGAGTGATGAAACAATCGAAGAATTAAAAGCGCTATCTAAAAAACTTTCGAAAGAACCAGTTGAAGTAAAAAAGGATTCCCCAGGATTTATTGTGAATCGAATTATGATTCCGCAATTTATAGAGGCAATTAAATTGCTAGAAGATGGCGTTGCCTCTGCAGAAGATATTGATAAAGCTGTTACACTCGGTCTTAATTATCCGATGGGACCATTTACACTTCAAGATTTTGCAGGTGTAGACATTGGCTATCATGTGATGGAGTACTTCAAAGAAGAATTAAATAATGATCAATACGCGCCGCCGCTTCTTTTAAAACAGCTAGTTAGAGCAGGTAGACACGGTAAAAAAACAGGTGCAGGTTTTTATGATTATGAATAAAGAATGGGGGATTAAGTTATGAATTATGAGTTTTTAATTTGTGATATTGAAAATAAAGTTGCGATTGTTACGATTAATCGACCACCTGTAAATCCGTTGAATACACAAGTGTTTCATGAACTTTCCAGTCTATTTGGCGAACTAGAGGAAAATGAAGAAGTACGAGTAATCGTTCTTACAGGAAGCGGAAGGAAAGCATTTGTTGCAGGCGCTGATATTAATGAAATGGCAGCACTTGATCTTGTCGGTGTCAACAAAATGAATAAGACTTCACGAACGGTATTTAGCAAAATTGAAAATATGTCAAAACCAGTTATTGCTGCGATAAATGGATTAGCTCTTGGTGGTGGTTTTGAACTTGCACTCGCATGTGACTTACGCATTTGTTCGGATCAAGCAAAATTCGCCTTTCCAGAAGTAGGACTCGGAATTATTCCTGGGGGCGGAGGTACACAGCGTCTTCAAAAGATTGTCGGCCAAGGTATAGCGAAAGAATTACTCTATTTCGGAGATATGTTTGATGCGCAGCGTGCGTTCGATTTACATATTGTCAACAAGGTAGCACCTGCGGAAGAGTTGTTTGAGTCTGCAAAGGAATGGGCGTATAAATTAGCAAAAAAACCACCAGTAGCACTTCAAATGTTAAAAACGGCGGTAAATGTAGGCAGTAATGCTGACCTTGAAACAGGCTTAATAATTGAAAGCACCTGTTTTGGAAATGCTTTTGCAACAGAGGATCGTAAAGAAGGATTACAAGCATTCGTTGAAAAAAGAAAACCAGTTTATTTAGGGAAATAATGAGGTGAATGGGATATGAAAGAGATTGTTTTATTGGAGGGAGCTAGGACTCCGTTCGCTGAAATTTCGGGATCGTTCAAAGGATTAAATGCAACAGAATTAGGGGCAATTGCCGCTAAGGAAGCAATACGAAAAGCTGCTATATCTGCTGAAGATATTAATCAAGTTGTATTTGGTAACGTTCAGCAATCTAGTAAAGATGCACATTTATTGGCAAGGCATGTTGGATTAAAAGCCGGAGCACCTATTCATGTCCCAGCTTTGACGATTAATCGTCTTTGCGGAACTGGTGTTGAATCTATTTTAACGGCAGCTCGTTATATTCTTTGCGGAGAAGCAGACGTTGCACTTGCCGGAGGAACTGAGAACATGAGCCAAGTTCCGCATGTAATACCTGGAATGAGATGGGGAAGTCCACTCGGCGGTCCGGCTTTAGAAGATTGGTTATGGGATGGTCTTTATGATACGTATGGTAAATGTACGATGGGAGAAACAGCCGAGAATTTGGCTGCAAAATATAATTTAACGAGAGAAGAAGTAGATCAGCATGCACTCTCTAGTCATGAGCGAGCTCTTTTAGCAAGGGAAAAAGGGTATTTAAAAGAAGAGATTGTTCCAGTAACAGTGAAAGGAAGAAAAGGAGAACAGATCATTGAAGAAGATGAGCACATCCGTCATACGAGCCTAGAAAAATTAGCAAAGTTAAAACCCCGTTTTGCAGAAAATGGTGTAGTAACTCCTGGTAGTGCAAGCGGAATGGTGGACGGTGCAGCGGCGGTTGTATTAGCATCTAGTGATTATGCAAATGATAGAGGATTAAAACCGATTGCTAAGCTCATTTCTTGGGCTGTTGTTGGAGTAGAACCGAAGTATATGGGAATCGGACCGGTGCCAGCTATTCAAAGTGCACTAGAAAAAGCGAATCTAACTTTAGCAGACTTAGATTTGATTGAAATCAATGAAGCATTTTCTGCGCAGTACTTAGCTTGTCAAAAAGAATTAGGGTTCGATCTTGATAAAGCGAATGTAAATGGAGGGGCAATTGCGATAGGGCATCCACTTGCTGCGAGTGGAACAAGAATTTCTCTATCCTTAATTTATGAATTAAGAAGAAGAAATAAAAAGTATGGGGTATCCGCTGTTTGTATTGGCGGAGGGCAAGGAATTGCAGCGATTTGGGAAGCGTTGTACTAGAAAAACCAGGGAGAGTCCTTCCTGGTTTTCCTACATCGTTTGTCCTGCTATAAGTATGGGATAAAAAATGCGAGCTAGTAGGTAAGACGATAGAAAGTGAGTGAGAGAATGAAAAAGAATAGGAACTTATTAGCGGTGTATGAGCTGTTAGAATCTGTTACTTCATCTTATGGTGAAAAAGAAGCGATATATGATTTAACGAGACGAATTACATACAAACAATTGAAAAATGAAGTAGATTGTTTGGCTACTGCATTTAAGAGACTAGGAGTAAGTAAAGGCGACCGTATCGCCGTATCTCTACCAAACTGGTCTGAAACAGTAGTAATCTATTTTGCGGCAGCAAAATTAGGAGCGATAATCGTTCCTTTTAACCCCAAATATAAATCATATGAAATTGAATATATATTGGAAAGTTCAGCTCCAAAGCTATTAATAGCATCCGGAGAATTCGAAAAGAATTTTGGTTTTGAAAAAGTACTTACTATGGTACAAAAAGCTATTACAGTAAGGTTTCCGCAAGAGAATCTCAGTTCCTATGAGGAGTTAATGCGTACAGAAACAAAGGATATTGAACAAGTAAATATAAATGTGAACGATGATTTGTTTTGTATATTATATACGTCAGGAACGACAGGAACCCCAAAAGGTGTAATGGTTACACACCGTGCCGTTGTACAATCTGCACAAACGATAGGAATAGAGCTGCATTGTACACAAGATGATGTATTTATTATTTCAGCACCACTGTTTCATATTTTCGGTATGGCAATTAATATGCTTTGTGCAGTAGCGATGGGGGGACGAATGATACTACAAGAAAAATTCCGTCCGCGAGAAACTTTACAATTAATTGAACAAGAAAAGGTAACCATCCAAAAAGGCGTACCAACAATGTTTATAAAAGAACTAGAATTAGAGGATTTTGATAAATATGATTTATCTTCATTGCGTGCCGGATTAGTTGGCGCCGCACCTATTCCGGCAAAAACAGTGACGGAGATACGAGAACGGATGGGTATTAACCTTTGCCAATCATTCGGAATAACTGAAACGGTTTCTATTACGATGACCTCGTATGGTGATACAAAGCAGAATATAACAGAAACTCTTGGAAAGGCTATCCCAGGAGTAACATTGAAAATTGTCGATGAAAATAGAGTAGCGCTCCCGCCCGGGGAAGTGGGAGAAATCGCAGTTAAGGGATTTGGAGTAATGAAAGGTTATTATAATATGCCTGAACAGACAAAACAGGTTTTGGATAATGAAGATTGGTATTATTCAGGAGATTTAGGTACTCTTGATCACCAAGGATATTTAAGGTTTGTAGGGCGAAAGAAAGAGATGATCATAAGAGGTGGGTTAAACGTTTATCCACAGGAAATTGAAGCAGTCATTATGAAACATCCAAAAGTAATCGAAGCAGCAGTTGTAGGTCTTCCAGATAAAGTGCTCGGGGAAGTTGCATGTGCGGTCATACGGTTAAAAAATGGAGAAGTAAGTTCAGAAGAAGAAATGAAACTCTACCTTAAAGAGAAAATGGCAATTTATAAACTACCAGAGAAAGTGATCTTTACTGATGAATTCCCTGTAACAGCAAGTGGGAAAATTCAAAAGTTGAAACTGAGAGAACAAGTATCTTCTAATATTAGTCCAACAGTTTAATAGATAGGAGGCGAGGGCATAATGGAAGAGTATGCTTTTCAAGTAAGGTGGGGAGACACTGATGCTGCGGGCATTGTGTATTATCCTAATTTTTATAAATGGATGGATGAAGCAACTCATGAATATTTTAAAAAAATTGGTTTTCCTTCAGTCGAACTTTACGAAGAACAACAAATTGGTTTGCCCTTACTAGAAGCAAAATGCCAATTTAAGTCACCTCTTCGTTTTGAAGATCAAGTAGTTGTGAAAAGTACTGTGAACGAATTGCATAATAAAGTTTTTACAATTCAGCATGTTTTTGTAAAAGGTGAACGGGTTGTGGCAGAAGGTTATGAAACTCGTGCATGGACTTCTTTCAAAGAAAAAGCGAAAGCGCATCCAATACCTGAGGATATTCGGAGGAAGATGATGCCGGAGATAAAAACGGTAGAGAGTTAAAGAAGAACAGGCAAGGATATCATAATGGGAAATTGTTAATAAAGGGGAGATATTGATGGGAAAAGAAAAAAAATATGATGCCATTGTTGTTGGTGCGGGCCCAGTAGGACTTGTAGCAGGACTTGCATTACAAAAGAAGGGGATATCAACTTTAGTAATAGAGGCAGATTCATTCGGGAGACCACGCCCAGGAAGTAGAGCAATCTATTTGCATAGTGCTTCGTTAAAACTACTGGAGGAGACTTCAGAAGGCCTTGGCTTCACACTTGCTCATAACGGAATTATTTGGCCTGTAAAACGAACGTTTTATAAAGGGAAAGAAGTATATGTACGAAATTACGGTAAGGATGAAAGCCTTAATTATAACCGATTGCCTCATTTCACAGCTCTTCATCAAGATGAGATCGAAAAGCATATGTATGAGGCATGTATAAAAGCAGGCGTTGAATTCCTTTGGGATGCTCCAGTTAAAAAGTTACACATTACAGACTCTGGAGTAGAACTTACAATCACAAATGACGAAATCTTAAAGGCGCAGTATGTAATTGGATGTGATGGAGCACGTTCAATCGTAAGAGAGCAAGCGGAATTAAAGTTTGAAGGTCCGCGCACAGCAGATACTTTTATCGTCGTAGATGCGAAAGAAGATGAAACAGATCCACTTCCTTTAGAAAGAATATTCCATTACCAGCATCCAGCAATGGAAGGAAGAAATGTAATGTTTGTTCCGTTTAAAGGCGGATGGCGCATTGATTTACAACTGCTTGAGTCAGATAATCCAGATGATTATACAAATATTGAAAGTGCTAAGAAATGGTTGCCAAAAGTTATGGATGCTAAGTACGCTGAGAGGATTACGTGGGTGTCTTCCTACCGTTTCCATCAAGTAGTGGCAAATTCATTTACTGACGAAAAACGTCGTGTTCTTCTAGCTGGAGAAGCAGCACATTTATTCGCCCCATTCGGAGCACGTGGATTAAATTCTGGAATTCCAGATGCTGTTCTTGCTGCGAGAGGTATTGAGAAAGCACTACAATCTAATTCTGAAGAAGAGCGGGTGTACGCGATTGAAGCAGCTGCAAACGAACGCCGAATTGCAGCTAAATGGAACCGCGACGCTTCAACTACAGCTCTTTATCACCTTCAAGGGAATTCTCCTGAAATGAACATGAAACGCGACATTGCTGCCTCGATGGTATCTATCGTTCCGAGGCTTGGAAGATGGCTTGATGAGGGACCATATGGACCGAAATTTGGACCTCCTGAACTGACAACGAAATATTAAAATTATAAAAATAATTAGATGAGTAACGTGAACAAGATGAAAGGAGCGATAAGAAATGGTTTTGTCTCAATTCATGAATGAAGAAAAGTATGGTTCTCATGCCCGTTCTACAAATGGAATGATTGAGCGGTTAATGACGATGAACTGGTATAGGAATATTGGACAGCAAAATCTAGAGGCTGAGAAGAAAATAGATCAATTTATGAGTTCTCTAAACGTTAGTGAATATGAAATTAAATGGATTTCAAGAAAACAATTACATGAGACCATTGGGCGGATTTCATTTGAAGGTAACGCTTTATGGGGGGCACTAGCAGAAGTGCCAGATCAATTGAAAGAAAAAATTGTACGTGTAGGTAACGAAAAACTTCTTGTAGATGTAATAGATAAAGTACCAGAAGCAATCTTTCATGGTGTTTATAAACAAGCGTTCGAAATTTTAGGAGAGGAAAAAATAGTGGAATTTCTCGTTGGGCATGCGATGTACGTAAGTGTTCTTGCATGTGCTGCTGAATTAGCTGAAGAAAAAAATGTATTTCTCCCAATTATAGAGTTAATAGAAATGGGACATGTACCACTTGGTCCAGAAGGAAATGCTTTTTATCTTTTATAACAAAGAGTAGGGCCGGAAAGTTATACGTTACTATCGTTCAGGGTAGAATTTTCATTCATTTAAAGGAAAGGGAGATTACTATGAAACTTGTTACTTTTACACGTAATGGAGAAACGAGAATTGCTGCTTTAGAAAACGGGAAATTGATTGATTTGCATGCTGCTTTTAAAGCGAAATTGACAAGCGAAGGAAACCTTAGGGCCGCTCAAATTGCAGAGGCGTATATACCAAAGGATATGAATGGATTTTTACAAGGTGGAACGGAAAGTATGAATTTAGCAAAAGATGCGATCGCTTATGCGCTTATGAAAAACCATGGAGATAAATTGGTATTTGAAGAAGGTGAAGTGAAAATAGAAGCTCCAGTACCTTCGCCAGGAAAAATTATATGTGTAGGTCACAATTATCGTGAACACATTTTGGAAATGAAACGCGACTTACCTGCATTTCCAGTCATCTTTGCGAAGTTTGCCAATACAGTAATCGGTCCAGAAGATGATATTCCACATTACCCGATTTCTGAACAACTAGATTACGAAGCTGAATTTGCTTTTGTAATCGGGAAGCGTGCTCGAAATATTTCAGAAGGAGATGCCCTCCAATATGTAGCTGGTTACACAATTGCGAATGATATTACTTATCGTGATATTCAGCGCCGTACGATTCAATGGCTTCAAGGTAAGACAGTTGAAGGAAGTGCTCCAATGGGACCGTGGTTAATTACTTCAGATGAATTAACGAACCCATCTGGCTTGGAAATTGTCTTAACAGTGAATGGAGAGACACGTCAGCGATCTAATACTGCTAATTTAGTATTCTCGGTACAATATCTCGTTTCGTTTTTATCCGGTTTAATGACACTAGAGCCAGGGGATGTCATTTTAACAGGTACGCCAGGTGGGGTAGGTGTTGCACGTAATCCGCAAGTATTTCTTAAAGATGGAGATATCGTTCGTATTGAAGTTGATGGAGTAGGCGTACTTGAAAATAAAGTAAGACAAACAGTAGAGGTGCCAGTACTATGACGAAAAGCTTGCAAATCCACGCAGCCGAATCTGTTTATGAATCAATCGATAAGATCAAGACTATTGTTAAGTCTTTGCCAGAGGAAATCATCTATTGGAAACCTTCAGAAGATGAATGGTCAATTATGCAAATTATTACACATGTAGCGGAAGCTATCCCGTATTGGGCAAAAGAAATTAACAATATTAAATTAAACCATGAAAACGTATGGGGCCGCGGTTTAACAGATGAAGTACGTCTACAAGCAGTATCAGAAGAGAATATAAACAAAAAATCTATAGAAGAAGTCATAGAGCAGCTGTCTTCTATACCACTAATCATAGAAAATGTACTAAACACATTAACAGACGAAGAGTTAAATATTCAGGCTCCAAGTCGTAATCCTCGTTTCAACAATAAGCCGATTGACTTTATCGTGAATCACCTCATCGTAGAACATACAGAAAAGCATTATAAACAAATCGAGCGGAATGTACTTAAATTTAATGAGCAATAAAGGGGGCAAATAAAATGGCGGAAAAAAATGCTTTTTTTGAAAGTACACTCGTACAAGATTTCAATCGTGATATAGAACAATATCATCTCGGACCACTTTGGAACGCGATCCCAGATTTAATGAAACATACACCTGAGCCTCATGCACAAGCGTACCTTTGGAAATCTGAATTGCTTCAAAAGAAGTTAACAGAGGCGACGCAAATATTTACACCAGACCGCGGGGGAGAACGCAGGGCCATCTACTTTCAAAATCCTGGACTTAATTATAGAAAACCTTGGGGATGGGCATCGACCACCCAAACGTTATATGCAGCGGTTCAATTGATACAACCTGGAGAAACCGCTCCGTCACATCGGCATGTTCAAAATGCGTTACGTTTCGTCATGGAAGGAGAAGGGGCTTACTCAATTGTGCAAGGAGAGCGTATTTTCATGGAACGAGGAGACTTCTTAACAACTCCAAATGGACTGTGGCATGGACATGGTCACACAGGTGACAAACCGATGATTTGGATGGATTGCCTTGATATTCCGACCATTTATTATCTCGGCGGTACGTTCTTTGAGCCGTATCCAGAAAAAATTGAACAGCCAAACGTGCCGGACAATTATACTGCTCAGCGTTATGAAGGTGGAATGGTTCGACCGATTTCCGACCGATATGTAAAGAAAGCTCCACTTAGTTCTTACAAATGGTTAGGGACGGAAGCAGCGCTTAACGGATTAAGTCGTTTTGAGCCAGATGCTTATGATGGTTATGCTGTTGAGTATATAAACCCATCAAACGGTGAAACAGCGTGTCCAACGATTGCAGCTTGGATGCAAAAATTGCCGAAGGGATTCAAAGGAAAAGCACATCGTCATACGCATGCATCAATCTATCATGTGCATGAAGGGGCAGGATATACGATTATTAATGGTGTTCGCTTTGACTGGTCGAAAGGAGACTTCTTTGTTGTACCAAACTGGGCATGGCACGAACACGTTGCGCTAGAAAATAGTTATGTATTTTCAACAAATGACCTGCCTATTTTAGAAAAGTTCGGGTTAGAGCGGAAACAGGAATATGAGAACAATAATGGATATCAAACAATCACAGGAGAGTTTGAACCAGCTCTACCTTAATATTGTGTAAAAAAGTGCCCTCTAGTAAAGAAAATATCATACAAGAGGGCACTTTTTCTATTTGTTAATTAATAAGCCTTCAAAACATGAAGCAAATAATCCTTACGATTCAGCGGATTAAAGTCAACACGTTTTCGAGTAGGGAAGGAAGCCTGCAGCTTTGTGAAACCAGTTGGCTTTGTTATAAAGATACCTTCTCCTTCAGTAAATGAATGGAGCATTCGTTTAAAATTCTCTGTTTTCGCAACAGGTAATGATCCTGTTAAATAGTAAGAGTCATTATAGAATATAGGCTCTGCGAAAGTTGCTGGAATGGCAGCTAGTTTATACATTGCGGTACTAATTGCGTGCTCTGGAACAGTTAATTCAAATTCGTTTAATGGTTCATATACACATGTTTCAGCTTGCTTTAAAGCAGCCATTAATACGAGCGGTGTTAAGTTTCTAAAGTCACTCGCTGTTGTAACAGGGCTTGCATAACCAGTATGTGTTAACGTGACGATAATATCAGTAACTTCCCATCCAAATAAACCTTGTTTTAACGTTTGAAATACTGTATCTTCAATCGCTTTATGAAATGCTAAAGGTAGTGATCCAAGTTCAACGCCTAAGTTATACGTAATACCAGAGTTAAGCACACCACGTTCCACTTTGAAGCCGATTGTTGCGTAAAAAGGATTCTCTTTTTCACTCATTACTTCAACGCTATTCCCTATGCCAATTGGTTTTTCAATACATACAACTCGCGTATTTGAAAAATTAACTTGTAAATTGTATTTTTCATAAAGTGTTGTTTCGATAACTTCTTTTTGTACTTCACCGAAAAGGCGAATGTATAGTTCATTATGAACATCGTCTTTCCACACTTTAATGAGTGGATCTTCTTCGCATAGCTCCATAAGTGCAGCGTATAAATCATGAATTTGCTCTTTAGGAACTGCCTCGATTGCTGCTTCCATTTGCGGTTCGGCAAAGTAAATGTCTTTAATATAATCTGTCCGTTCACCGATAATATCACCAATTTTAACATTCGTAAGTCCCCACACTTTGCAAAACTCTCCACTTTGAACAGTAGAAGCTTGAATTGCATTTCCATTATGAAATATGCACATTTTTTTAATCTTTTCTTTATGTGACAGAGACTCACTGCGCTGAATATCAACATATTTTCTAACGTGTAAACAACCAGAAAAAACTCTTACATAAGCAATCTTTTCCCCAGAAGATTCGCGTTCAATTTTAAAAACAACACCGGATAATGTTTCATCTTGTGCCGATTTAGTAGTTGGAATTAAGGCTGAAATATTTTCAAGTAGTTCAGTTACACCTATACCTGTCATTGCTGAACCAAAAAAGATAGGAAACACATTTGCTTGCTGTATTTGCTTTTCGAGTTCTTTTCTTAATAGTGCGTCCGGTACTATTTCGTTATTTACATATGATGCAAGCAATGATTCGTTATATGGTGCTAATCGTTCAATACAATCGTCATATGACTTATATTCAATAATACGAGCTTCCTTTGTTCCTTCGTTCTCTACAGAGTAGAAGGGGAATGCATCCTTTGAAAGAATTGCTTTTATTTGTTTCACAACTTTTTCAGTATTTGCGCCACTACGGTCTATTTTATTTACAAATAAAACAGTCGGTATGTTTAGTTTCTGTAGTGTTCGCATTAAAATCTTCGTTTGTGCTTGCACACCTTCAACGGCAGAGATAACTAAAATGGCACCGTCTAAAACGCGGAATGATCGTTCCACTTCAGCGATAAAATCAGCGTGTCCGGGTGTATCAATGACATTTACTTTTAAATCATCAATAAAGAAAGAAACGACAGATGCTTTAATTGTAATTCCGCGTTGTCTTTCTAATTCCATTGAGTCAGTTTGCGTATTACCACTATCTACTCGGCCAACTTCTTTAATCACATTCGTTTCATAAAGAATACGCTCAGTCAAACTCGTCTTGCCAGCATCTACGTGCGCGACAATCCCTATATTTATTGTTGTCATATATAAATATCCTCATTTCATTTTCCATTTTTATTTCCTCATTTCTATTTGTGTAGTGCCGCATTACAATCACTCTCCAGTCATTTAAATTAGTACTATTATAATGCAATTAACATTTTTTGTAATGTGACAAAGCGCCTTAATTTGGAAAAATAAAGTGAAACTTTAATCAGTGGGAGTTTTTCAACCCACTGATTATTAGTTGAACCAATCGGGCTTTTACGGGCAGTGGAGCTCCCACCTAACTTCCTTGTTTTCGAAAATTTTGAGAGGGAAGCCTTACTGCCCGTTAAAGCGGGGTAAAAAGAAAACAAAATGCTTGCATTATAAATCGATATAGATTATATTAATTGACATATCAACTATTGATGCATCAAACGTTTTTGGTTTGGATGTAAAGGAGGGGTAATTTGACAAGTTCATGCTCAAAAGAAGCAATAATTTTATATAAATTACACTTCCTCAATAAAGAAGTAAGTTCGAAGTTTGAAGGTTGTACGGGTATGAGTCAATCTAGACTAGAGCTTATACTTCAGTTATATGAAGTAGATGAAATTAGTCAAAAAGCACTTCAGCAAGAAGTGAATATTGATAATGCCGCGATTACGAGGCATTTAAAACAGCTGGAAGCAAACGGAATGATTACAAGACGTAAAAATCCAGATGATAACAGAATTACGTTAGTTTCTCTTACAGAAGAGGGGCGAAATAAAATTCAAGTGTATCAAGAGGAAAAAGAGCGTTTCGCCACTTCAGCATTTAAAGGATTAAGTGAAGAAGAGCGCGACAATCTTTTAACGATGTTAGACCGCATTCAAGAAAACATAAAAGAATTATAAAAAAGGGAGAATACAACTATGACTAACTCAGTAAAAACAAATGATTTTAACGAAATTTTAACAGGACGTCGTTCAATTCGTAAGTACGATCCTTCAGTGAAAATTAGTAAAGAAGAGATGACTGAAATTCTTACAGAAGCAACACTTGCACCATCTTCTGTAAACATGCAACCATGGAGATTCTTAGTTATTGAAAGTGACGAAGCAAAAGCAACACTTGCGCCACTTGCGAAATTCAATCAATCTCAAGTAGAAACATCTTCAGCAATGATCGCTGTATTTGGTGACTTAAACAACTTTGATAACGCAGAAGAAATTTACGGTACAGCAGTAGAGCGTGGTTTAATGCCAGCTGAAGTAAAAGAAGATCAAATGCAAAAACTTTCAGGTTACTTCTCAATGGTTACACCAGAAGTAATGAAAGATACAGTTTTAATTGATGGTGGTCTTGTAGCAATGCAATTTATGCTAGCAGCTCGTGCTCACGGTTATGACACTTGCCCAATTGGTGGATTTGAAAAAGACCAAATCGCAGAAGCATTCGGATTAGATAAAGAACGCCACGTACCAGTTATGTTAATTTCAATCGGAAAAGCTGCTGACAGTGGTTATCCATCAGTACGTCTTCCAATTGAAAAAGTTGCTGAGTGGAAGTAATTTTATACAAATAGAAATAAGTGAGATATGAGAGGGGAAACACCATGATTATTATTCACGCAATATTTCAAGTGAATCCAGAAAAACAACAATCATTTTTAGAACAAATTCAGCCACTCATCCATGGTTCAAGAGAAGAAAGTGGAAATGTATCTTATGACTTATATAAAGATACAGAAAAAGAAAATGTTTATACGATGGTAGAAGTATGGAAAGATGAAGAAGCAGTTGCGAATCATAATACGAGTGAACACTTCACATCTTTCGTTAGTAAAGCAGCACAATTTTTAACTGCTCCGCTTGATATAAAAGCTTATAATGGAACGTTAGTAAAATAATATGGTGAAAAAGATGACTTTAGCAAAAAGCTGAGGTCATCTTTTTTTGTATAAGTAGAAGCTAATTTCGGTACAGTTATGTTGAAATAGAAGTTTTGCTCTTATCTTCAATGACAGTGGTGAATTGTATGTTAAATTCGAACATTCGGTTTATTAGGATATTTTTCCATGGTATAATTTTCTAGAAAATAAAAGGTAGAGGGGAGTAAGTGATGGGAGAATTTCAAAGTAATTTGCATACGGCAACGCAACTTGCAACGAAAATGAGAAATGCTTCAGATAGAATGCAAAGTGCTACTAGTCGCACTATAAATAAGGCAACGCGTACTACACTATCTGTGAACTTCAAAGCACAAGAAGCAAATCAGCAAAATTTACACATTACGAAACAATTTTGCGCTGCTTTTCAACAGACGATTGATAATATCCATTCCGTAGCAAATGAATTTGAGAAAATGGATAACGGACTTCAAAAGACTTTTCAATAATGTAACAGCCTACGTAAAGGGGAAAAGGTAGGGAGAAAAGATGAGTCAAGAAATTGAAACGAGAATCAGTCAATGTAATCAAAAATTACGAAGTATATTTGAAGAACAAAATGAAAACCGAATTGCGCTGCAAAATCAAGACCGAGCTGAGGCTAGTTTTTATGAATGGAAAAATCGAAGCAATCGTTTATTTAACCGAATACTAGAAACTTGGCATGGTGACAAAGAAGTATTTCACCTTTTTACGAATATGCGGCAAGAGATCGGACAGTATGAAAGAAAACTTACATTCGAATTAGAAAACGAAAAAGAGACGTTGCTTAAAGAAAAACGGCATCTCAGTGAGAAAGAAAACGACCTTTCCTATGAACAGCGGCAACTACAAAGGGAGGTCAATACATGAGTTTAAACATGTATTTGGGAGAAGTACAAAGTCAAACTCAAAGTATGAACGCTATATGTAATGCTACGATTCAAAGTATGGAACAAGCTATTCAATCTATTGATGCCTTTGCGGTAGATACAGTATTACAAGGACAAACATACAGTAGTGCAAAAGCCTACCTTGTCCAAACATTTCGGCCATTAGCGCAAGGAATCATATGCTTATGTGAAGAATTAATTCGCCAAAATAAAGCATTCCCAAACGAGTTCCAAGCGAAAGTTGCTTCAACAGATGTGATTGAACAAGAAATAAGAGAACAAATACGGGGAATTAATCAATCGATTACAAGTATAGAAGCAATAGAAGTACTTACACCAATGCCCGGAGTAGGTGCAATTGTAACGGTATTAGGTGCAATGAGAAAAAAACTGGAAGAAAAACTAGAGCATTTATATGAATTCAATCATTCATCCAGCAGCAACTACAGCACCGCCCTCCAATTAGCAGCTAGCATCACAGCCGGACTCGCTGAAGTGCAAAGCGGGAAAGGATTTAGTTCTGTGAGTGGGACGTTTAGTACAAAAGGGTTGAATATGGATTGGGTGAGTTCTATTCAGGGGATTATGGAAGTACAAGCTCGTCAAAACGAGCTGAAAGAAATTAATTTGCAAGAACAACAATTGAACTTACAAGAGCAGGAAGACGATAGATCATGGCATGAAAAAACAGCCATTTATGCTCAATCATTTTTGCATGGAGTTATCGAATTTTTTCAAGGTGCTGGTGATGCAGCACTAGAAAACTTTGTTGGACTACAACCGCATGAGAATGATAAATTAGAAAGTAAGACAACTTACCAAGCTGGAAGGTTGGCTGGAAATGTTATATCAATAGCTGGGTCCATTGTAGAAATGTTTGAAGGTATTTCGCTTATAGGCGGATCTAATTTCTTAACTTTCGTGGCAGAAGTAGGAACTGGTGGGTTAGCGTCTCCAATTGTTATTCCACTAGATATAGCTGCAACAGCTACTGGGGCTAGTCTTTTTGTACATGGTGGATTTGTTTGGGATAAATCGATTCAAAATGCTAAGGATACTATTCAAAAAATCCAGTCTTCTGGTGGAGGTACGGGTAACGGTAAACCTAGCAGTAGCAAAAATACAAATGTAGATGATTTTGATGCAAAAATAGCTACAAATAAGCAAAAAGGTAATTATGGTGAAATAAAATCAAGTGACAATTTATTGAATAATCAAAGTTTAAAAGAAGCTGGATTTGATTTAAAGCCAGTCGGAAAAAGTGCACCGTCAGGCATAAATGATAAAATAGTAAAAGGAATTGATGGATTATACGAAAATACAAATGCAGAATCAAAGATCAAATATGTTATTGATGAAGCAAAATTTGGCAGTTCACAATTAGGGAAAACTAAAGATGGACGACAAATGTCAAATGATTGGTTGAAAGGTTCTGAAACTGGAAAAAGTAGAATATTAAAAGCTGTTGAGGGAGATGAAGTATTAGCTGAACAGATTACGAAAGCATTGCAAAAAGGTAAAGTTGAAAGAGTATTATCAAAAGTTGATAGTAGTGGAAAGGTTAAAACGTTTAAGATAGATTCTAAGGGTAACATCGTTGGAGAATGGCCATAAGCTAGAAGCTAGGAGGAATTAAATAGAATGAGAGATCAATTATGTATAGAAGAAAAATGTAAAAGGGGAATAGAATATCATAAAGAGTTTATTGAAGAAAATAGAGAAGAAATTAAAAGTTTAGAAGAAGATGAAAAAAATGGTATTCAAAGATATCCTAATGATAACAAAAGTATTATATTAGAAAATCATTTGTCGAATTTTATACATGAGATGAACGATATTAGGGCGATGTATTCTTTAGGAGAAGACATAAGTACAATGGAAGCATATTTTTATAATGCATTGGATGATTTAGAGTATACAGGTACTCACAAAATTGGATATATATATATGCTGTGGGTGATTTCCTTAGGGATTCTATTAGAAACGGATAAAAAGAATATAGAAAGATTAAAAAAGATAGTTGATAAAAAAAATATGAACGACGCAGTAATTGATTTCCTCGTATGCGCTAGTGATATCGGATACACAAAAATGACGAATAGATATTATAAAGACAATCCATATGCAAAAACGAGAGAAATTATAGAACTTGCACAAATAGATAAAAAAGAAGCATCTAAAAGATTACAAACGTATATGGAGAAAGAATGGTTTAAAGGCCATTATGATTATGAATGGAAAAATGCACATAAAGAACCTGGATATGTAGGGTATTGGAGCTTTGAGACAGCTGCACTAGTAAAGATACTCGAACTTGATGATATAAGTTTAAAAGATAATAATCATTATCCATATGATTTGGCGCATTACAAAAATGAAATGAAATTTAAGCATATAGACCTAAGTGAATATCACTATGAAGATGAGACAGAAGAAATCGTGGATATAGTAGAAGGAATTGAAAATAATCCTGCATTGGAAAACATTATTCCGCCAAAATGGCATTCATTGGTCAATGAATTGATTCATGATTATGAGAATATGGATGATAGTAGTTTTTATGAAAAATACAAAAAAACGATAGGAATAGGTCAAGTGTGGTTCTTACCACAAGAGTATGAAGAAGAAAATGAGCAAAAGGATCTATTAGGAAGTTTAATTGTGTTTGCCCTTACCGTAAGAGATTATATATTACAACTGGACTATAAAGAGGATTTAGAGGATTACATTGATAATCTTAAAAATTTCTGGAATGGATCAGAAACAAAGTTAGTTCAATTTATTTTAGAGAATGATCAAAACTATTATGCATGGGTACCGGAAGGAGTAAATATCCCAAATATGTATGAAGTAAAGATAGAGAGTGTCGATGTAGAGGAAGTTCTATAACGAGCAAATTAAAACATTGTGCATCATGAGTAACGCTGAAAAACTAAATTATAAGGAATTTAATGAATAAAGAGATTGAAAATAGTGGTAGTTTGGAGAATCCAACTGCCACTATTTTTCTGTTTACGAATGGTTCTGTAAATTAAGGAGAGAGTTTAAATGAATTCAATCATACGTCCAGCAACAATTACAGCACCGCCCTCCAATTAGCAGCTAGCATCACAGCCGGACTCGCTGAAGTGCAAAGCGGGAAAGGATTTAGTCCTGTAAGTGGTACGTTTAGTACACAAGGGTTGAATATGGATTGGGTGAGTTCTATTCAGGGGATTATAGAAGAAACAGCCCGAAAAACCGATCAGTCAATTAAGGATATAGAAACAAATAACATAATTGAGGAGAAATCTCCGGTTAGAAATGCTTGGGACGATACGGCAGACAGTATAGTTGGCATGTTTGAAATAGTGAAAAAGATGTGGGAAGCGACTCAAAGAGGATCTGGGAAAGCTATTGGAGATGAAATCGAGTCCGCAGTAGCTTTAAGTAATATGGATATAGGAACTTTTATTAATGTAACCTATGCACTTTTCCATTTGGATGAGACTGCAAAAAATATGTGGCATGCATTTTCAAATAAAATAAAACGAGATATGATAGATGGAGATGCAGAGAGCCGTACTGAATTGTCTACTTATATATTAACGCAAGTAGCTACCGCATTTTTGGGCGATAAGGGACTAAATAAAATCGGTCATGTCGCAAAAGGAGCAAAAGCATCAAGTGGAATAAGTACAATTGCGAATGCAGTAAAACTAGCAAAAGAATTAAAGCCTACGCTTGAAATGTTACAATCATTTAAGAGGGATGCTTCTTATGCATTCTCTAGTGTTGGTGGAACTATCATAACCAAAATACCACAAGGCGAATTAATAGAAGCTTATTATAAGTTTGCGAAGTCTAAAGATGGTGGTAAGGGTACGGGTAATAGAGAGGCTGAAGTTCCACCTGCTTTTAGACAAACCGATTTTGCTAGTTCTTATGAAGCAAGGTATAATCAGACACCTTCACCAGTTAATTCGAAGGTTGAATTTGAAGGAATCAGAGGAGAATCTTTAAGTACGCCTAAACCACCACCAGACCCTATATTGAAACGTATATTAGATGAAGCTGGGATTAAAGGTATTCAATATAAAAATGGAGTTCCTGATTTTTCGCCAGTATCAAAGGCGCAGGTAGAAATCAATTACATGGTAGGTGGCACTGCTGGATATGGATCAGCAGCAAGACGTCTTAATTTTACTCAAGCTGATGAAAAATTGGCTGAGCAATTGAATAATTCTCCTGAATTAGCACGTAAGTTTGGGATGGAATCTGGTGGAATTACATGGAAACAAATAGAGAAATATCGACGTGCAAATAAGTTAACTTGGCATGAATTGAATGATGTAAAGATAGTGCAACTTGTACCAACAGAGATCAACAGCAAATTTGGACATCTTGGTGGAGTAGGTGAAATCAATGCAGGAGCGTTTATGCCAAATGGATTTGCTAGTAAACAATAAAGGAGATATATATAATGAAAATAAATGATGCAGTTTTTGGCGAACTTGAGTTTAATAATTATGATTGGATTGGATATAAAAACATTGAGTTTTTTGGGAACGAAGTTAAGGTGGCGTTAATAGTTAGGGGAGAAGATGATGGTCAGTTTGAGGAAGAACAATATATGGCATATAATTTTTTAATAGAAAGATGGCAACAATTACAACAAAGTATTTTGGAGCCTATATTAGATTATTATAAACAAAAAAGATATGAACTTGGTTACGATGTTGAATCTAACGAAAATTATCCTTTAATAGAAACAGTTACTCAAATTCCTGAAAAAATAACTTTATCTGGAATTTTCGTTCCGGATAATGACCTTATCGACTTTCTTGATATCGGACTTACGTTGGACTGTACATGGGATATGGAAAATGGATTAGGCCTTTGTCTTGTGAAAGGTGAAGTAACTGAGGTAGGTTATCAGGACGTTGTACTTTAAACTTTGAAGCCTATTTTTATAGAGACAATAAAATTGTTTTTTTAGTCATTCGGAATATATGGGCTGATTGAATTAAGGTATAGTTGAAGTGTACAAAAAAAGAAAAGGTCATTTTGAAGTACGCACTCCATGATGGTTGTACCATCATAGAGTACTACGTGCAATGATAGAATAGAAAAAGAAGTACGAGCTTAGGCGAGATGAGATTTTAATGAGTGATGAATAAAACGCATGGAATGTATATGAAACTAACGAACTCGTACAAACTCGTAAGTTTTAACATAGTATTTGTCATGATGTATAAAAGGTGTCATACTGTTACTACAAAACTTACAAATTTATGCTACTTAAAAACATATGAACTTAAAGCACTTGATTGTCAATTAAAGGCAACAAGTGCTTTTTTGCGTTTTAGGATAGAAATGAGTAGACACATTCATCAATATTCACTTACCAGAATAATAATTCTTTATCACTTATTTATGTTCTAATTTATTTTGCTAGATTTTTGGATCAAGGAAAGAATTTTTCGAAGAAGAAGTTTTTTAGAATTGTATATTTTAATGAACCATGTTATTTAGCTTTAAGTAAGTGAAGAGAAAGTTACAGGTGGAGTAGAGCCAATAAAAGAGACCTCATATTTGAGGTCTCTTTTATTGGCTCTATTAAAGAAATTTTCAATTAAACATTGGTATGAAAACTAACTATTTATGCTTTTGAGTATATGGATGTCGATGTAGAGGAAGTTCTATAACAAGTAAATCAAAAGTGTATAGCATTTATAGAAGCTTTTTATAAGTTTGCGAAGTCTAAAGATGGTGGTAATGGTAAACCCAGCAGTAGCAAAAATACAAATGTAGATAATTTTGATGCGAAAACAGCTACAAATAAGCAAAAAGGTAATTATGGTGAAATAAAATCTAGTGACAATTTATTGAATAATCAAAGTTTAAAAGATGCTGGATTTGATTTGAAACTAGTCGGCAAAAGTACACCATCAAGCATAAATGATAAAATAGTAAAAGGGATTGATGGATTATACGAAAATGCAAATCCAAATTCAAATATTAAATATGTTATTGATGAAGCGAAGTTTGGTAGTTCAAAATTAGGGAAAACTAAAGATGGACCACAAATGTCAAATGATTGGTTGAACGGTTCTGAAACTGGAAAAAGTAGAATATTGAAAGCTGTTGATGGAGATGAAGTATTAGCAGAAAAGATTGCGAATGCATTGGAAGATAGTGAAGTTGAAAGAGTATTATCAAAAGTCGATAGTAGTGGAAACGTAAAAACATATAGGTTAGATGAAGAAGGAAACAACATTGGAGAATGGCCATAATTTAGAAGCTAGGAGGAATTAAATAGAATGAGAGATCAATTGTGCATAGAAGAAAAATGTAAAAAAGGAATAGAACTCCATAAAAAGTTTATTGAAGATAATAGAGAGGAGATTAGAAGTTTAGAAGAAGATGAAAAGAATGGTATACAAAGAAAGCCTAAAGATAATATAAGTATTATAGAAGGAAGATATTTAAGGAATTTTATACATGAGATGAACGACATTAGAGCAATGTATTCTTTAGGAGAAGACATTAGCACAATGGAAGTATATTTTTATAATGCAATGGATGATTTAGAGCATACAGGGACTAGCAAAGTGGGTTATATATATATGCTTTGGATAATTTCTTTAGGAATTTTGTTAGAAACGGATAAAAAAAATATAGAAAGATTAAAAAAGATAGTTGATAAAAAAAATGTGAATGATGCAGTAATAGATTGCCTCTTATGCGCTAGTGATATCGGATACACAAAAATGACGAATGTTTATTTTAAAGAAAATCCATATGCAAAAACGAGAGAATTTATAGAACTTGCACAAACAGATAAAAAAGAAGCATCTAAAAGATTACAAACGTATATGGAGAAAGAATGGTTTAAAGGCCATTATGATTATGAATGGAAAAATGCGCATAAAGAACCTGGATATGTAGGGTACTGGAGCTTTGAGACAGCTGCACTAGTAAAGATACTCGAACTTGATGATACAAGTTTAAAAGATAATAACCATTATCCATATGATTTGGCACATTATAAAAATGAAATGAAATTTAAGCATATAGGCCAAAGTGAATATCACTATGAAGATGAGACAGAAGAAAATGAAGAAATAGTAAAAGGAATTGAAAATAATCCTGCATTGGAAAATATTATTCCTCCAAAATGGCATTCATTGGTCAATGAATTAATACATGATTATAAGAATATGGATGATAGTAGTTTTTATGAAAAATACAAAAAAACAATAGGAATAGGTCAAGTGTGGTTTTTACCACAAGAGTATGAAGAAGAAAATGAGCAAAAAAATCTATTAGGAAGTTTAATTGTGTTTGCCCTGACGGTAAGAGATTATATTTTACAATTGGACTATAAAGAGGATTTAGAGGACTACATTGATAATCTTAAAAATTTCTGGAATGTTTCAGAAACAAAGTTAGTTCAATTTATTTTAGAGAATGATCAAAATTATTATGCATGGGTACCAAAAGAAGCAAATATCCCAAATATATATGAAGTGAAGATAGAGAGTGTCGATGTAGAGGAAGTTCTATAACCAGTACATCAAGAGTGTATAGAATTTAATGAAGTAAGAGGTTATAAATAGTGGTAGTTTGTGGAATCCGACTGTCACTATTTTTGTATTTGCATACGGCTATGTAATTTAAGTAGAGTGTTGAAAATTTTCCGGAAAACGAAAAATCATATAAAGAGCATATTGGTCTTGTGTTTAATACAACTTAGATGGGAAAACTGAATCCTCATAGTTGGTTAAATCTTGATGGGTGGGCTAATAGATAAATAATGGGTTATAAACCTACTGAACTTAAATTTGTAGAGGAGGACTAAAAGATGATTAACTGGAAAGATAAGATAGCAACTTTGGTTTTAGTGAAGCAAGAGTTAATGAAACAAGATGTAGAGCAAATATGGCCACATCACTTTCCGGAAATAGGAGCAAGCGAAGAGTATGTGTATGCTCTTGAACAAGAATTGGGTTATAAACTTGATTTAATATATCGAGATTTTCTACAACATGCTAATGGTTGGAAAGGTTTTTATCAAACTGTGGACTTATTTAGTATAGAACAACTGAAGAAATCCGCTATAATGGATCACGCTCAAATGTTATTAACAGTAATTGATGACGATGTTTTAAAAGAAAATGGTGTTTTAAGACAGGAGTTATTACCAATAGCGGTCTCTGAATTGGATAAGGACTTATTTGTTTTATGTTTACCAAATTCACGTAGACCAGGTGAGATAATTTGGTTTGCAGGAGAAAAAATAGATAGGTTTGAGAATTTTGAAGAGTATTTCTTGGCAATAGTTGATTACAATAGAGAAGAAATATTGGCTTTAAAAGGTGATCAACTAAAGGGAGAATTGAATTTGGAAATCTCTGTACACAAAAACAGTTCCTCAAAAAATTAGTGACGAGGCTAATGAAAAAGGGTGTGTTATTTGTGATATTAAAGGAAAGGCGTATAAATAATGGAAAATTATTATTGTGATAAGTGGTCTAATTTACAAAAAACCCTTGGAATAGAATTAATGAGAAGAAAGTAAAAACCTTTTATGAAAATTGTGACCTACATACTGCTGTTTTAAGGAATGGAGAGTAGCAGAGGGATATGTGTGAATAAATTTCGAAATAATTAAATAAATGGAAGGGGAATATAAATATAGTATGAAGCGGTTGATTGAAATAATAAAAACATTACCAAATTGTCGGGTTCATGAGCCTACAAAATTCCCGGAATTTGATAAGGATAAGCATATGCTTCCAAGTGATGTAAAAGAATTTTATAGTCTTTGTGGAGGGCTTATTTTATTTGAAAATGAGGAATACGCTATTCATATTGTGAAGCCAGAGGAGTTTGTTTTAGCTAATCCTATAATTATAGGAGAGTTATGTGCGGAGGATATTTCATCAAATTGGTATATTATAGGTAATGATCGTATGGATGGGTATGTAACGATAGATTTAAGTGAAGAGAGATTAGGTAGATGTTATGATAGTTTCTTCGATCGACACGGTATAGTTGGAGAGTCAAAAATTATCGCAAATTCATTTACTGATTTACTTAAAAACCTCATTAACAATCAAGGGCAATATTGGTATTGGCTAAAAACAAATTTTGAATCACTTGGAGATGCTTATGATAAAGAAGAGAAGGTTAAAGATAAACTTTGACGTGATATAAAAGGAGAACGATATTTGAAACGATGTACATATTTTGTTATGAGTTTCTATGTGAAGTGAAATGCTTATGTGAAGGTAAGTTAATGGATTTTTATAACGGGAATGTAAATAGAAGCTGCAAAATAAGGAGTAGTAGTTAATGAATAAAGAGGAATTAACAAATTTTATTAAAGCACATAAGGAAATAGACGACTTTACAGGCGGAGTAAATGAAAGTCAAATTTATGTTGTTCAAAATAGGCTAGGTGTAGAATTACCAGATAGCTATAAGTGGTTTTTAAATACATATGGTTCCGGTGGATTATTTGGCGTTGATATTTTAGGAGTTGGTAAGTCGAATATAGCTTCTGTTGTTATTGTAACGGAGAGTTAAAGGGATTTAGAAATGAGTGAGAATTTAGTAGTTATTGAAGATGCTGGGGAATATGCGTATTGTTTAGATGTTAGTAATATGGAAAATAATGAGTGTCCAATAATAGCCTGGAATAGACAAGGGAGACTTGATGACTACAATACCGCAAAGAACTTTTATGAATTTTTATCACAAAGGTTAATAGATGCAAAAGAATCATGGGAAGAAGAGTTTTAATATTAGGAATTTTATTCGTGTTAATAGCGAAAGTCATCCTGCTGCTAGGTTTATTTAAGGCGAGTTGAGGAATAGAGATTGAGTGAGGAAATTCAATAGAAGTGGGGAACGTTTATTTGAAAATAATGATTAAAAATATAGGTAATAAAAATATAAAAGCTAAAGTAGAAGAACCTTTAAGTTTTCAAGTAGAAACCTTATTTAATTTGTTATCTAAAGTAGAAGATAAATTAGCAGATGGATTTTCAATACAAGTTGGATGGTCTGTTTTTAGTTTATGTAACTATGAAGAGTGTTATCAAATTATTACCCCAGATTATACTAAAAACCCTTTTAAGGATACGTCAGAGGATTTAACGATTGCTTTATGGGTACAACTAGAGCAATCGCATTGCTTACGTCGATTAAATATAGAGGGAGAATTGATAAAATTTAACGATAAGATTGTGATAGCGAAAAATGTGTTGCAACAAGAAGAGTTCTATTTACAAAGATCTAGCGGGTGTGGTGAAGGTGATTCGGGTTGGTATATAGGACCTATCAATGAAGAAGAATCAGGTGAATTGGAAACCATATACGCCTACGAATTATTAAAAATGAAACCTGCAATTATTCAAGTACTAGCCTTACCGTATAATTATTTAGTAGTTTTTGAGAAAGACAAAATTAAAGCAATCTTAAATGAAAATGATGTTGAAATTTGGAGTGAAATAGAAAGGTAATGTATTTATATAAGATGTCAAACAGCTAAAACGAAAATTTCCGGAGTCAAGCACTTCATTGTCAACGTACGACAATAGGTGCTTTTTTACGTGCAGTGAAGAAAAAATATAAGTTTCCTTTTTACTCTATTTCATCTTTTAATTATATGTTATAATTTGGAAAATAAATATTCTTAATTTTTAAAAAATAAAGGTGGTAGTGAAATATATGAACATATTAAAGAAAATCACTAACAATATTTCAAAGGTCATTATAGGAAAAGATGAATCGATTGAACTGGCAGCTATAGCTCTTATAGCAAGAGGACATATTTTATTAGAAGATGTACCTGGGACTGGAAAAACAACATTAGCGAAAAGTTTGGCGAAAAGTGTGGATGCGAAGTTTCAAAGAATTCAATTCACAGCTGATACTTTGCCAGGGGATGTTATTGGTCTCGAATATTTTGATGTGAAGGAATCGGAATTTAAAACGAGATTAGGGCCTATTTTTGCAAATATAGTATTAGTTGATGAAATTAATCGAGCTGTGCCGAGAACGCAATCTTCGTTACTTGAAGTTATGGAAGAACGTACCGTTACGATTGCGAAACAGACACATTCATTACCAGAACCTTTTTTAGTTATTGCAACGCAAAACCCTCTCGAGTCAGCGGGTACATTTCCTTTACCAGACGCTCAATTAGACCGATTTTTACTTACTATACGCCAAGGTTACCCTACGAGAGAAGCAGAAAAGGAAATGATGAGACGATTTCAAACGAATGATCCTCTAGAAGCATTACATTCTATTATTTCAAGTGAAGAAATTATTGCGGTGCAAAAACGTGCAAGGGAAGTGTTAGTAGGGAATGATGTGCAAGATTATCTTCTTGAAATCATTGAGGCAACGCGTAAGCATGAACTGATTGAAATTGGTGTAAGCCCGCGAGGTACATTGGCATTTATGAGAGCGATTCAAGCACGGGCAATATTAAATGAAAGAGATTACTGTACGCCAGATGATATTAAGACGCTTGCTGCAGCCGTTTGTTCTCACCGGTTAACGTTAACGATTGAAGGGGAGATGAAAACGACGAAGGAACAAATCATTAAAGAAATTCTTGGTGCGATTAGTGTACCAGTGGAGAATGCACGATGAAACAACAGCTCGTGTATACACCGTTAGCGGAACCCTTTGTAATAGGAGTTGTATCAGTTGTAGCCGTTATTTTATGTGTATTCTCAAGTAATCTGCTAATTTTATCCCTCGTATTTTTATATTTAATTTTAATAGGAGCTACGCATGGATACATACGTAAAGTATCTCATGTTCAATGGGAATACAATCAAGGTAATTCGAACGTTTTTATAGGTGAAACGAATACGTGCAAAATAAAAATTTCAAACAACTCGATATTTCCTATTTTCAATATCGTATTTCGATTTAAATGTGAAAATAAGCTAACTTGGGATCATGAGGAGCTAAACAAAAATCATAGTACAGGTTCAAATTATTATATGAATTTTAATATAAAAGGTGGAGAGACAGTTTCATTTGATATGCAAGCTATAGCACTAAAAAGAGGTATCGCGAAATGGGAAGAAGTTGAAATTGTTATTACGGATCTTTTGGGATTTATAACGAATCACATAATATATAGTCAAGTTGATACACCGTCCTATTTAGTTTTGCCAGCTGTTCCGAAAATACAAGTACCTGAATTACAAGAATGGTCACGTGGATTTCGAAAAGCAATGTCTTCTCCGCTATATGATGAAACGAAAGTAATGGGAGTGAAATCTTATGAAAATGAAGATTTTCGTTCTATCCATTGGGGTGCAACAGCAAAAACAGGGACGATAACGGCGAAAAAATATGAACGAACACAATCAGATAAATACTCGGTTTATCTTAATTTACAAAATAAAAGTGGCGTTTCTTTACGTAATGATACAGAAGAACTAATTGAACTAACAGCTGGCATATGTAAACAACTGCTTATGCAAGATTGCTCATTTGAATTATGGATTAATAGCGTGAAAGATAACGGATTGTTGCATGTAAAAAACGGGGATAATCGGAAACATTTGCAAAATGTATTAAAGGTACTTGCCTCAATATCGGATCAAGATACGCCTGTATCATCTTCTTATTTTTACACAGCTGGATTTCGTCGAAAGGAATTGGGTGCGGTTCCTTTAATTCTTGGTACTTCTCCAAAGAAATATAGTAGAACGAATAAATGGATTGTAATTAAAGAATAAGAAAGGGCTTATGTCATGGTTAATAAAAAGCGGTATATGAAAGTGAAGTTTTGGAGTGTAAGAGCTTTAATCATACTTTTCTTTGCGGTTAGTGCGATAACGGTATCACAAGGTGTTGTGCATTTACAGGGCATAGTAAAAGAGCGTTTTTTTAGTGAAAAGAAATCTACAGAAATTTATAAGGAAACAATAAACTCTGGAAATATTGAAGATTATGGAACACCTATAGAAGATAAAAAAGTGGGAGATAATGGGAAAAGAACAACGACGGGTAAAAAATTTAAAGGTTTCGAACGGGAAAATTCATGGGGAGACGTATTTTCTGTGCTTTCAAATTCATGGATTACTGTAGCTTTTTCTGTGATTATTGCAGTGGCAATCATATATTATTTCTACAAGTATGTTAGGAAAAGGTTAACGAAAACAGAAATAGAGCAGGAGAAACAATCGATAACAAAAGAGAATTCGGTAAGAACTGTAAAGAATGAAACAGTAAGTCATCAGTTAGTGCGGCCACTGCCTACAGACCCAATACGGAAAAGGTTAATTGAATGGGAACGAACATTACAATTGCACGAACAGCGAAGGTCCTATGAAACGATACAACAATGGTTAAAACGAATATGTCGAACGAGAGATATTATTCCGATATATGAGTCTGTTCGTTATGGTGAAAAGATCTGTTCGGAATTAGATGTAGAGAAAACAATGAGGTGGATAAATCAGGATGAGAAGGTGGAGGAATAGATATTCACCTTTATTTTTTATATGCTCTTTTTTGAAAACAAAACTACTTGGTTAATTATACTGAAAATTGTCATTATTTATCTTGTTCTGTATAATTGAAACTATAGGTATCGTGTTTAGAAAAATTCAAATAAGCTTTAAGGTTATATAGAATACTTTAGTTAGTTAAGGACATCTTGGTTTATTCAAACTATTAGTTTCTATCAAGTCGATTTAAATGAAAATACTAGTATATTGATTTGGAGTTGAGTACATTGGGACAAAATCAGTTTAGATGGAGCAATGAACAATTACGAGAGCATGTTGAAGTAGTAGATGGTACTAGAAGTCCGCACATTCTATTAAAGAATGCGACATATTTAAATCCGTACATACGTGAATGGACTGTAGCAAATATTTGGATCTATGATGACCGAATTGTATATGTGGGAGAAAAATTACCAGAGCAACTACATGAATGTGAAGTTATTGATTGCGATGGAAAGTATGTAGTTCCTAGTTACATAGAACCGCATGCACATCCATATCAATTATATAATCCAGAGACTTTAGCAAATCATGCGATGCAATTTGGGACAACAACTTTCATTAATGATAATCTAACTTTATTTTTCACATTACAGCGTGAAGTAGCGTTTCGTTTATTAGATGAATTTAAAAAGATTCCTGCAAGTATGTATTGGTGGTGTCGTTTTGATGGGCAAACTGAACTGCAAAATGGGGAATCTTTATTTAATAGTGAAGAAATAATGGAGTGGCTGAAGCATGAAGATGTTCTTCAGGGCGGCGAGTTAACTGCATGGCCAAAACTATTACACGGCGATGAGGACATGTTAAATTGGGTACAGGAAACAAAACGATTACAGAAGAAAGTAGAAGGTCATTTTCCCGGAGCGTCTGAAACAACTTTAACAAAGTTAAAATTGTTAGGTACGGATTGTGATCATGAAGCGATGACAGGGCAGGAAGCATTAACACGCCTTATGCAAGGTTACACCGTTTCTCTTAGAAATTCTTCTATCCGTCCAGATTTAGAAATTTTAGTAAAAGAATTGCTAGAACTAGGTGTTAAACAATTTGATAGATTCATTTTCACAACAGACGGTTCGCATCCGTCATTTTATGAAAACGGAATGACAAATAGATTGATAGAAATAGCGATTAAGCAAGGGATACCAGTTATAGATGCCTATAATATGGCAAGTTATAACATTGCTCGTTATTATAATATGGAGCATTTACATGGTGCGATTGCCACAGGTAGAATCGCCAATATTAACATTTTGGAAAGTAAAGAAAACCCGGTGCCGATTAGTGTAATTGCAAAGGGACGATGGGTGAAGCGTGACGGAGTAAACAAAAATGAATCATTACGTATAGAATGGGATGAATTTCAAGTAACCCCTCTACAACTAGACTGGTCTTTAAAGAAAGAAGATATGATTTTTTCTGAAACAACAGGTATAAAATTATTAAATGATGTTATTTCAAAACCATATGTAACTGAAATCGACTTAAACGGTCAGGAACTTTCTATTGAGCATGATGAATGTTTCCTTATGATGATTGCTCGTGATGGCACTTGGCGAGTGAATACAGTTGTGAAAGGTTTTGCGAAAGAATTAGGAGGTCTTGCAAGTTCTTATTCTGGTACAGGTGACATCATTCTTATTGGAAAAAGTAAAGAAGATATGCTTACAGCTTTTCATAGAGTAAAAGAGCTAGGTGGCGGTATGGTAATAGCGGAAAGAAATGAAGTGTTACACGAAATTGCATTACCGTTGCTCGGGATTATGTCCGATTTAAAAATGAGCGAATTAATACATAAAGAGAAAAAAATGGTGAAATTACTACAAGAGCGAGGATATGCCTATAACGATCCAGCATTTACGATTTTATTCTTTTCTGCGACGCACTTGCCTTTTATACGGGTAACGCCTATAGGATTATATGATGTGAAAAGTAGTAAAGTACTTGCTTCACCGGTAAATCTAATAAAGCAATATTAAAAGGAAATGTCCTATAAAAAGTCTATTTTATAGGACATTTCTCATTTATAGCATAAGAATATCTTAAGCCTCAAATAATATAGTATCTACATTATTTGAGGTGATACGTAAATATGAAAAAACTATTGTATATTTTAAGCGTATTTGTTTTATGTGTATCTATTCAACATGTTGTACATTCCCAATCAGATGCACCAAGCTTATCTTCGGATTGTCTCGAAGAAAGAAAAGTTCGAGATGAAAAGTATGGGAAAAATATAATGAGGGATATTAGATCCACGTTTAATTTGAATTTTGATGAAAATAGCTTTTGGGAAGTTGATAAAAGAGATTTAGAAGCTGCACACTTCATGTATGGTGGCCGGGTTGATGATACTTATTATAATTCGTTAACTAAAGTTTTTGAAAGTGGTGGATATAGAGGAGAGCCTAGGCTGTTTGTAAAGCCGCTTGAAGCATTTTTACTTTATAAAGAAATAGACGATACAAATGTAATAAAACATCTTGAACTTGAAAAAGGGGAATGGGTTGTTACCGAAACGAAAAAGAAGCAAGGGAAAATGGTGGAATACAAACCGTTACAATGTGAAAAGGATTATCTGAAAAAGAGAAATGAGTATCATAATATGAAATGAAATACTAATTAATGTTGTTTTTATCAGCTGAAAGGTTGCTATAGAAGAAGGTAAGTATACATATTAACCTTATGTATACTTACCTTCTTTTTTTTGAGGTTATTAACATTTGGGATGGTGTATATTGCAAATTACTTGCTAGTAAATGTGCTTATAATTTCCAACGAATCCTTCATCGTAAAAAGAGGAGTTTGTGTCAAAATATTTATACATTGCTGAAACATCTATGTATATTTTATTCTACAGTATTAATAAAAGAATGTTGGCTATTCATAAGAAATAGCATTGGCACAGTTTTTGCTTGTATTAAATTTAAGGAAGGGGAATTGTATTTAAGGAATCTGTATTCGTAATAGTATAAAACAAGCTACTATTGCATCATTGATCATACTTGTATTTATAGCGGAACTGTAAGTACATACAAATAAGTATGTTCTGATTTTAAAATTCAGAATTTTCTTTAAAATTATAAGGGGGCAATGGTATGGTTAAATATTCGAAAATTTCTAAGTTGATTCTTGGTGTTGGACTAGTGACAATATCATGCAATGGTTTACAAATTCAAGCAGAGACAAAAGAAAAAAATGTGAAGAACGTATTACAAATGGAGCCGGTAGGCATACAGAAATCCGTTGATGAGTTGGCACACTCTTCAAAAGTACAAGAAAATGCATCTTTTACAAAACGGTTAAAGTTATCGGATTTATCGCAGCGTCCGCTAGCACCAAACGAGGATGTTAAACCGTTAGCTGAAGAAAAAAAGTATTCGATGGCTGAGTTAAATCAATTAAGTAACAAACAATTAACTGATCTTCTTGTGACAATTAATTGGTATCAAATTCCGGAATTATTTCAGTTTAATAGTGATAGTCTCAAATTCTATCAAGATGATAGCCGAATGCAAGCGATTATTAATAAACTAGCAGAACAAGGACAAGCTTATACGAAAGATGATTCAAAAGGGATTGAAACATTAGTAGAAGCTCTACGTGCAGCATTTTATTTAGGTTTTTACCATGATGAATTAAGCAAATTAAATGAGCGTAGCTACCAGGATAAATGTTTACCGGCTTTAAAAACAATTGCAAAAAATCCGAATTTCAAACTTGGTACATCAGAACAAAATAAAGTTATTTCATCATATGGAAAATTAATTGGAAATGCATCGGCTGATGTTGAAACGGTTTTATATGCAGGCGAAATTTTTAAACAATATAACGATAACCTTGCAACTTTCATTGAAGACCGAACAAAAGGAGACGCTATATATGAGTTGATGAAGGGAATTGACTTTGATATTCAGACGGATATGTACACGACTGGAAAAGAGCCGAAAGATACGATGTGGTATCGAAATATCGATAACTTTATTAATGAAGTAAGTCGTTTCGCACTAATTGGTACTGTATCAGATAAAAATGGATGGTTAATTAATAACGGAATTTACTATGCTGGTCGATTAGGAAAGCTTCATAGTACGCCAACAAAAGGACAACAAGTTGTTACAGATGCAATGCGAATTTATCCATTTTTAGGAGAGCAATACTTTGTTGCAGCAGAACAAATTACTACAAATTATGGCGGATTAGATGCGAACGGAAAAACTGTGAATTTAGATCAAATTCGAGAAGAGGGTAAAAAGAAATATTTACCGAAAACGTATACGTTTGATGATGGAGCAATTGTCTTTAAAGCTGGGGATAAAGTTAGCGAAGAGAAAATTAAACGTCTATACTGGGCGGCAAAAGAAGTACGCTCTCAATTTTATCGTACAGTTGGTAGTGATAAACCACTTGAAAGTGGACATGTTGATGACGTGTTAACAATGGTTATTTATAATAGTCCAGATGAATATCAATTTAACCGTCAATTGTATGGATATGAAACGAATAATGGTGGAATGTACATTGAAGGAACGGGAACTTTCTTTACATATGAACGTACACCACAGCAAAGTATTTATAGTTTGGAAGAATTGTTCCGCCATGAATTTACACACTACTTACAGGGAAGATACGAGGTTCAGGGATTATGGGGCCAAGGGGAAATGTATCAAAATGAACGTTTAACATGGTTTGAAGAAGGGAATGCGGAGTTCTTTGCAGGTTCAACGCGATTAGATAGTGTAGTACCGCGAAAAAGTATAATTGGTGGATTATCTAATGATCCTGCAAAACGATACACAGCAGCACAAACATTAAATGCGAAATATGGAACGTTTGATTTTTATAACTATTCGTTTGCATTGCAATCATATATGTATAATAACCGTCCTGAAATGTTCGATAAAGTGCATGATTTAATTCGTGCTAATGATGTTTCAAGTTACGATGCATACCGTTCTACATTAAGCAAAGATAATAAATTAAATGAAGAATATCAATCTTATATGCAAATGCTTATTGATAATCGTGATAAGTATACAATTCCACAAGTATCAGATGAGTACTTAGCGCAGCATGATCCAAAATCGCTTTCGGACGTTACTTCAGATATCACTAATGAAGCAAAGTTAAAAGATGTGAAAGTAACAAAGAATAAATCACAATTCTTTAATACATTTACACTACAGGGGACATATACTGGAAGTGCGGCAAAAGGAGAGATTGAGGATTGGAAAGTAATGAATCAAGCAACAAATGATATGTTGAAACGTCTTTCAGGAAAAGCGTGGACTGGATATAAAACATTGACTGCTTATTTTGTAAATTACCGTGTAAATAATGCTGGACAATTTGAATATGATGTTGTATTTAGCGGGCTGAATACGGAAGAAGGTACGGCTGTAGAAAAAGAACCGAATAATTCATTTGATACAGCGAATCCACTATCTTTGAACATTTTGTTAAGAGGAAACTTAAGCGATCAAGATCAGGGGGATAAATTTGTTATTGATGTAAAGGATCAAAAAGATTTACAGATTTCTGTTACGAACGAACAAAACCTTGGACTGAACTGGGTATTATATTCTGAATCAGATCTAAATAATTATGTAGCTTATGCAACAAAACGTGATGGAAATAAATTGCTTGGAAATTATAATGCGAAGCCAGGGAAATATTACTTAAGTGTATATAAGTATGGCGGTGGAACAGGGAATTATACAGTGCAAGTAAAATAATTTACTATAGTTTGTTTTGAAAGGCTACTTATTGCATTTTTTAGCTAAGTAAAGTAGTTAATGTTAAACATTAAACTACTTCAATATACCCCTGTTCTAATTATAGAACAGGGGTATATTGGCTTTATATTTTTAAATTAAATAACCTCATTGGATTTTGACAAGAAAATAATTAATATAGATTTGAATTCTCATTCGTAAAGCATGTTTTAATCTTCTTAATGCTCTTTCATTTTTGTCTCAATGCTTGTTTTCAAATCAGTTGATACTTGATCGAAATACCCCAAAACTATCTTCCTAATATCATTGGATATAACTTTCAAATCATTAGCTAAATTTTCAGCAAGATGTTCTTTTTCAATGTGTGATAACTTCGCATAAAATTCACCAGCCTGCCCAAAATCATCTTGCTTAGTTATAGAAGTTCTTTCGAGTTTTCCTTCAACGTATCTTCCGTCACCGCTTGTAATTTGATTAGCGGGTGTCCAATCTTGCTGTTGGTTGATCGCTAATTTACGAAATTCGGGTCCAATTCTTCTTCTTTGAGAATCACTATAAATATTAGCGCGACCTTGCAGCATTTTATCATCTGATAGTTCTGCACCGTCTAGTAAATTAGAAGGGGAGAAGGAGACTTTTTCTACTTGTTCGATATAGTTTTCAGGATTTTTATTTAATACCATTTTGCCTACTGGCATAAGAGGATACTTCTTTTCATCCCATACTTTAGTATCATCTAAAGGGTCATAAGAAAGATGTGCTTCATCTTTCGGATCCATGAGCTGGACATATAAACCATATTCCACTGGTTTACCAGCCTCAATTGCATCGTATAAATCTTTTCCACTATAATCAGGATTTTCGGCAGCTAGTTTATTTGCTTCCTCACTAGTAATGGATTGTACACCTTCAAATGGATACCAATGATACTTTACGTACTTTCGATTACCTTGAGCATTTCTCCAAACATATGTATTTACACTATGTCCTGGGATGTGGCGAAGACTTTTTGCCGTACCAGCATCAGAGTATAAACGGACAACAAAATGAATGGATTCGGGTGCTCTAGCGACAAAACTCCAAAATCTATCAGGATCTAGTAAGTTATTTTTAGGTGAAGGCAATAACGCGTTAATAGTTTCAGGGAAACGCATCGGATCACGAACAGAAAAGACAGGAAGGTGATTACATAAAAGATCAAATACGCCTTCTTTAGTATAAAATTTTGTAGCAAAACCGCGTACATTTCTAGAAGTATCAGGTGTTCCTTTCGTACTAACAGCTAATGAAAATCGCACCATAACAGGAATTTTCTCATTTGAATTTTGTAAAAAGCTTAGTTTTGTATGTTCAGACATCGGATATATCGTTTGAAAATAACCGAATGCACCAAATCCTTTTGCATGAACAGGTCTTTCTAAAATTTTTTCATGGATAAATTCTTGTAACGCCTCGTGCAGTACATTATCTTGCTTTAAAATAGGTCCACGTGAACCAACTGTTTGAGAGTGAAGTTTAGCTGGTTCATTAAGTTCTCGATTGCTATTTAAGTCTTCTCCTAATAAAGATTGCCTCTGTTTATCATGTTTTTCATTCATCGACATAGCCTCCAAAATTTTTTCGTTGATTGTTACTAAATATGATTCTTTAGCCTTGATTATGTATTACATACGAAGTTCAAATTAGTAACATACCGCTAGATGAAAAAAAGGCACATACAGTGGACCTGTTGAAATAGAAGAAATTATGGAAAAATGAATATCGGGAAGAGAAATAACACGTTTTAGTAAAAAGGTGGAAAACCCACTATTAAAATTTCAATCTTAAAAATTAATTGATAAATAACTTTATAGATAATGAACATTAAAAAATAGTAAAAATAAATAGGAGGAATTGAACATGTCGGATTGGTTTCAATTAGATAAAGAATATATGATGCCTACGTATTGTCGCACGGAGGTTGCAATAGAAAGAGGAGAAGGTTGTAAACTTTATGATGTAGATGGAAAAGAGTATTTAGATATGTTTTCTGGTGTAGGGGTAAACGTATTAGGATACAATCATCCTAAAATTGTGCAAACGACAATGGAGCAAGTTACGAAGTCGTTGCATCTGCCATTTCATTTTTTAAACCCAGTTGCGATTGAGTATGCAAAGAAATTAGTTGATTACTCTTTAAAAAATGGAAAAGTCTTTTTTACAAACTCTGGTACAGAAGCGACAGAAACAACGTTAAAATTAATAGATAAATATAGATCTATTACGAATGAAGAACGTGATGGAGTCGTTGTACTGAAAGGTAGTTTCCACGGACGAACATTAGGAGCTCTTCACTTTACAAGACAAGAAAGTATATATCAAAACTTCCCTAAAACATCTATTCCTGTATATGAAGTGGAGCGTGAAAATATAAAGGAATTAGAAGATACAATTGTTAATGAACATCCCATTGCAATTATGCTAGAGCCTGTTTTAGGAAGCGGTGGGATCTATCCTTTATCAAGTGAATATTTACATGGTGTTCAATATCTATGTGATAAATATAATGTAATTCTAATTGTTGATGAAGTACAAAGTGGTATAGGCAGAACTGGGAAACTATTTGCTTATCAAAATTTCAATATTACACCAGACATTATTCAATTTGGTAAAGGAGCAGGAGGCGGGATACCGCTAGGAGGAATCATTGTAGGTGAAAAGTTATGTGATGTATTTTCACCAGGAGATCACGGAACAACATTTGCTCATTCATCAATGGGAACAGCTTTAGGTTTAACGGTATTAACAACATTAATTGATGATGGTTTAATGCAAGAAGCTTATGAAACGTCACTATATTTAAATGATAAACTGCAAGAAATTCAGAAAGAAAATTCTTATTATATTCAGGAAGTACGTCATGCTGGGATGATGTTTGGAATTAGTATGAATGATACAAATGAAAACGTAAAGAAATTACAGCTAGAATTAATGGAGAAAGGGATGTTAGTCGATGTTACACAAGGGAATATCATCCGTTTACTTCCCCCGTATATAATTACGAAAGAGGAAATTGATGCATTTATTAATGAATTTATATTCGCTATTCATAGTGTGGCAGCTATAGCAAGTGTTTAAGAATTTTGATGAAAATACAAATATAAAAAGTACCTTATTTATAATTCGTACAGGAAGAAAATAAGGACAAAAAATAAATTTATATATTAAAATAAAAAGCTGAAAAAGGCACTCATACAGCGCTTTTTCAGCTTTTTAAAATACTTAATTACTTAACCTAGAAAGAATCTAATTGGACAAATACTTAATTATGTGAAACAATAATAACAGATAAGGAGACGTTGCTTTTCCTTAAGTGCTTCGTATTGAATTTATTCTAGTAAGAGAAGGTGTGCTGAAAGAAGTTAAATTAAATAAGGGGCTGTTTGACTATATGCAACAAAATAATGATTTAAATTTTGAACCTCAAGACGTTAATATTGTCAATCCTAAACAAGCTAGGAAAGCAGTTGTTGCTACTGGCATTGGGAATGCAATGGAGTGGTTTGACTTCGGATTATATGCTTATTTAGCGGTTATTTTAAGTCAATTATTCTTCTCGGGTGTGAATGATAGTGGTTTGCAACTTGTACTTACATTTGGTACATTTGCGGCGGCCTTTCTAGTTCGACCAATTGGAGGTATTTTCTTTGGTAGAATAGGAGACAAGTATGGCCGAAAGATTGTTTTAAGTACAACTATTATTTTAATGGCACTTTCTACATTATTCATCGCATTACTACCAACCTATGAACAAATTGGTGTATGGGCACCAATACTACTTTTAGTTGCTCGAATGATTCAAGGCTTCTCTACAGGCGGCGAATATTCAGGAGCAATGGTTTATATCGCAGAATCTTCTCCAGATAAAAAGCGTGGTATACTCGGTAGTGGTCTTGAAATTGGAACACTCTCAGGTTACATTGCTGCCTCGGTAATTGTTACCATTTTAACGTTATTATTAACAGATGAGCAAATGCTCAGCTGGGGATGGCGTATTCCTTTCTTAATTGCTGCACCAATTGGTTTGGTCGGTTTATATTTACGACGTCATTTAGATGAATCTCCAATCTTTCAAGAGATGGAAAAAGCACAAGAGGAATCTGAAGACAACGAACAATTTTCATTTATGGATATATTAAAATATCACAAAAAAGACTTCTTATTAAGCACAGTAATTGTTGCCTTCTTTAACATTACAAACTATATGATCCTTTCGTATATTCCTTCTTATCTAACACAAGTACTAAAAGTCAAAGAAACAACTGGCTTATTGATTATTTCAATTACGATGGCACTTATGATTCCACTGGCACTTTATTTCGGTAAATTAAGTGATAAAGTAGGTAATAAACGCGTAGTACAAATTGGTTTACTTGGTTTAGCATTATGTTCAATTCCAGCATTTTTATTAATTGGTAACGGACATATTGTAGCCATGTTTGCGGGTATTTTCGTCTTAGGTTTCTTCCTTAGTGTTTATGAAGGAACATTGCCTTCGTTATTACCAGCACTCTTTTTCACCGATGTACGTTATCGTGCACTTTCTATCTCCTTTAATATTTCTGTATCTATATTCGGTGGTACAACGCCGCTTGTATGTTCATACTTAGTTCATGTGACTGGTAACCCGCTCGCACCAGCATTTTATTTAACAGGTGTAAGTGTAATTGGATTAGTTGTATTTAGTGTACTGTTTGTTACAACATCAGGACGTGCATTAAAAGGATCTTATCCTACCGTAGAATCGAAGAAAGAAGCACATCAAATCGCTAAAGAGGATCCTGAAGAAACACTTTGGTGGCATGAAGAATCTTTAGAAATTGAAGCAGGAAAAAAAGCATAATTTGTGAAAAGCAACGTGGACTTTTATACAAAAAGACTCCTAGTTTAATAGGAGTCTTTTTGTATACATTATTTTCTCTTCTTCTTCAAACTCTTCTGATAAGCATAAAGCTTATGAACCTCTTCCTTAAATTCATGCAAAAGCACAGCATTTTCACTGTTTGAATAACGTACTGCATTATACGCATCTATAATGATATGACTCTGAATATTTACCTCTTCTTCATGATTTACTCTTTCTAGCCAAGCTTCAACAGTTTCTCCTCGTTCACGATTTAAAGGAGGGGATAGTTTACTCTCAAGTTTGAAAATTTCTTTTCGAATTTCGTTATTTGGTGGTTTATTTTGTTTGAAGCGTTTTTGGCTGATTCCTTCTTTATCAGTAATGATTGTAGATTCGAAGACTGGCATGTTTGCTAAGCTTAAATATTTTCGTTTTTTTACTATTTTCCAAACGACGTAAATAGCGATAGCTGTACAGACTATTATTGTAACGCTATTTATGAGAGTTGGATCAAAAGTACGTTGCCCCAATTCCTCCTTAATTGTAGGATCTTTTAGATTCCCTTTATTCGACCAAAAATCATCTGTTTCTTTTAATGCAGCTGCCGAAAATAACGGATTGATAGCGTATCCGAATCCTAACGCAACTACTTGAACGATATAAGAAAAAATAAGACGAATATAAGGGAATACCGGAATAAGTAAAGCACTAATTGTTCCAATAGCAATAATAGAAGAAAAACGTAATAGCTGTTGATTACGATTTGAACCTGTTTGCCAAAATGTAATCATAATGTGAAAAACTAATAGTAACAATTTCCATAACGGTGGAAAAGGGGCATGAAATATAGCTGAAAAGACAAACCATATAATACCGCCTAACGACTTTTGTACCGGATACCCAGGCCCAACTGCGTGTACGATAAAGAAGAAAAGTGGTAACATAATTGTGCCAAAAAGAGAAAAAGGTAGAATGAAAGAACAACCGACTATTTGAGCAACTAACAGTATTACAAATCCTGTTGTTTTTTTCTTCATTAATTTATTAATAAGAAGTACTCCTACATAACCGGTCGCTAAAAATATAGCAATACCAACTATTTCGTTTCTTTCCGTTAATAACGAAAGGAGGAGCAGCAGAATAAAGTCATTAACGTGATAGAGCCAAGTTTTCAACTGCTTCCACCATCCCTTCATTATTTATGAGAAATGTAGGTTGCGTTAGAAGAGGGAGCGCATTCTTCTGTATACCGATGTAAATCATCGTAGACGAGCGTTCTCTTTTTCTCGTTACATAGTGAAGAAATCCTTGTTTCGGAAGAAGCGTACTATCATCTGAAATACGTGCCAATTCCTCTAATGCCTTCCCGTAATGCGCTTGTCCTTCGTTTAATGGTAAATGCAAAGGGCCACCTTCTGCTAATATACTAATAAATAACTCAAACGGAATTTGATGCTTCGTTGCGTATTGGCAAATGTATGTGGTAAATGAAATAAGGTCTTCTACATTCTCTTTCCAACCAAACCCACGATCAGCAGCTAAAGAAAGACAAATCGTCCAACTATAATTTTTTACAGGTTCATATTGCTTCGCTTGTAACGCCTGCATTTTAGCAGATGCTTTCCAATGAATAGAGCGGAAAGATTCACGTTCATATCGTTTAACACCGATAATGGATGTTTCATCATTGTAAAAAGAGAAATTCGTTCGATACGAACCTGTTAATAGTTGCTGAAGTTCTTGTAAACCGGCTACTTCTTTAGGAGTAGGGTATACAATAATTTCAGTCTTTAATTTATCGAAAACAGGTAAATGGACAGTTAATAAATGAAAAGGGTCTTTTAAAACACATTCAAATTGTTCAATTTGAAAGACACCACGCTTCGTTGCGGTTAATGTTAAATCCCATTTTTGTGCTGAATGAGCAGGTTGTGAAAATGGGAAAGAAAATAACGTTTTTGATATTTGTTCAATCCCTTGATCTTTATGCGGTATAAGGGACGAATTTAAATGAAAGTAACAAACACCGTTAACGAGTGGTATATTTGCCCCATTTTTTAAATGAATAAAAAACTGTCCGGATTCATCAGGGAAAAGCCGAGTTGTTTGTTTTTCATTTATAACTTGAAATCTTTTCTCTATGTAAGCGACATATTTATAAATGAAAATCGCAAATAAATAGTAGGAGAAAAAGAGAAACATAATAATTCGTTGCGGTAGAAAAAACGTAAATAGTAAAGCGATGGGCACAGTTAATTGAATAATGTGGATTTGAAAAAATAAAGGTACAGTTACAACGCGCTGTCCATTCATGCTTGCTCAATCTCCACGGGTACGTCAACTTCTTTTAAAATCCTTTGCATTAATTCGTTTTTTGTCGTACGTAATGCACCTTCCATTGATAAGACGATACGGTGATTCCAAACAGAAGGAACTAAAAATTGTATATCTTCAGGTGTACAATATTCTCTGCCGCGTAAAAAGGCTAATGCTTGAACAGCACGTACTAAAGCTAATGTAGCGCGTGGGCTTACACCATTGGCAATGTAATCATGATTTCTTGTAGCGTGAGCAAGTTTAATAATATAGTGTTCTAACGGTTCTGATACGAAAATTTCTTTCACTTGTTGCTGCGCTTCTAAAATGTCCTCTAAAGAAATGACAGATGTGACGCTTTCTAAAGGTGCATTGTTACGAAAACGGCGCATCATTTTTAGCTCATCTTCAGGAGACGGATAACCAATTGAAATCGTCATTAAAAAACGATCAAGTTGTGCATCTGGAAGCGGGAAAGTTCCTTGTGATTCAATCGGGTTTTGCGTCGCAATAACAAAGAATGGTTTCGGAAGAGGAGTAGACTGCTTTTCAAGAGTTACTTGTCGTTCTTCCATCGCTTCTAACAAACTAGATTGTGTTCTCGGCATCGCGCGGTTAATTTCATCTGCAAGTAGTATATTTGTCATGACTGGTCCAAGTCTTAACTCGAATTCACTCGTTTTTGGATTGAAGTATTCAATACCTGTTACATCACTCGGAAGTACATCAGGGGTAAATTGAACGCGAGAAAAATTACCACCAATGCTTTTAGAAATTGTTTTTGCTAGTAATGTTTTCCCGGTGCCAGGAACGTCTTCAAGCAGTACATGTCCATCAGCAAGTAATGAAACGAGGAGTAAATCAATTACATTTTCCTTACCGACAAAAACAGACCCTATATTTTCTTTTAATTTATTTATCATATGTAACATTCCTTCCATAATAAAAGAGTTAGTATTTCTATATTTTAACAAATTATTCAGAAAATTGGTATGATTTTTTAATCCGAAGAAATGGATATTTAATTTTAAATTCTATTTGCATATTTTGGAATGTGATTATATAATATCGGTATACGATGTATCGTTAGTCGATATATCATGAAGCGATGTATCGGAGGTAGTTATAATGAATGCGAAAGCGCAAAAATACATTCCATTAACTGAGGCGACATATTACATATTATTGTCACTAGTTAAGCCAATGCATGGTTATGGAATTATGCAAATGGTAGAAGAGATGACAAATGGGGAAGTAAAGCTAGGTCCTGGTACTTTATATGGGAATACGACGAAGTTATTAAAAGAAAAGTTAATTGTTGAAGTTGCCTCAACAGACAGAAAGAAGTGCTATGAGTTAACGCCGTTTGGTAGAGAAGTGTTAGAGCTAGAGTATAACAGGTTGCAGAGATCTGTAAGGAATGGAAACAGTATATTAGGGGAGTGAATGGAAGATGAAGACAAAAAAGGTATTCAAATTTTTCATGGCATGGAGTTTAGAAAAAGAAGAAGTTTTTTTACGGAAAATGCATCAAAAAGGCTGGGCGTTACAAAGGTATAATTTGATGTATACGTTTAAGAAAACAGAACCAAAAGATGTAATATATAAAGCGGATTTTAGATTGGTTTACAGGGATTCAAAAGAAAAACAACAAGAGTACTTTGAAATATATGAAATGTCTGGTTGGAAACGTGTCACAAGTTTTACAAGATGGAATTATTTTTGTAAGGAAGTAGAGGAGGGAATTGAGTTACCTGACATATATTCAGAGAAGGACACGAAGGTGCAAAAAATGAAGGAGTTATTACAATTTTTCGCATTGATTTCAATAACTATATTACCCTCAATGTATAGCGTATTTTTAAATTCAACAGAATCAAGAGTGCCAATTTGGGCGAAAGTTATGACAGGGCTTGTAGGTTGTATGTATGTTTATTTCTTTATGAGGCTCTTATGGAAAATTAAGAAATTGAAAAGCGAAATATTATAATAAAGATTGGATTTTAAAAGAAGATGATTACCGGAATCATCTTCTTTAATTTTTATGTGATTCTATTTTGTTCACTCTTTTTTACACAATAAAAGACTATATATTTAAGGCATAGAACTAACAGTTACAAAGATAATACTAGTAATAATACCTAAAAAAATCATGAGTGATGAAGAAGCGATTAATAATAATGAACTACCGATTAATACTATTTTATTAGAGTTTTGATGTTTAAAGTGGTAATAAAGTAAAAAGCCGCAAACAGTAGAAATAATCCATATAACTAGACCGTAAGGAGTCGAGATCTTCTTCCAATCGAAGATCCAAAAGTAAAAAATGCCTATGTGACAAGTTAATAGTAGAAATGTAGATGGAATCATTAACTTTTTATTTAAAATCATTTATTTCACCTCTCTTGTGTAAATATTACCAAAAGAGTGTGGAGTTGAAAATATAATATGGAAGTGAATAAGGTTTTCACTTAAAGAAATTACAAGGTGAGTAGCATTTGTTCCTAAATCAATTTCCATTTGCATGGGAATTTAAATGAAAAAAGAACCATATAAAATTATGAAGGGGGGAAAGTCATAAAATGCAGAGAATGAACAATTATTTTCGTGCTCGTGCGAGTATGGTATACATGATGACTAATAATGAAGTAATGAATCACATTGTTGCTTTTCATATGGATACGAATGGAATGCTCACCTTTTTAGGTTCTTACCGAACTTACGGAAGAGGTACTGGTATAAAGGAAGTTTCTACAGAAACGGCAAACGATGGTATAGATCCTCTAGCATCACAAGGTTCTCTGACATTGTCCCGTGATGGTCGTTTCCTATTTGCAGTTAACGCAGGCAGTCATAGTATCAGTAGTTTTATCATAGCAGATAACGGGGTGCCGATTTTCGTGGATGTAAAGCCATCAGGAGGTGCTCAGCCCAATAGCATTGGTGTGTATGATAATCTTCTCTACGTGTCCAATGTAGGTAATGCTGCAAACAATTTTGCATCAAATATTACCGGATTTCACATAGATGATAAGGGAAACCTTACACATATTCCAGGATCCACTCATGCTCTCAGTACCTTTAATGCTCAGCCTGCACAAGTTCTCTTCACCCCGGATGGTAGTAAAATCGTTGTCTCCGAGCTTACATCAAACCATCTCAGTGTCTTCCATGTAAATAAAGATGGTACGGTTACAGGACCAATTGTTAATGATTCTTACGGTAAAGGCCCATTGGGTGCTTACTTTCTATCGTCCGGAATTCTCTTAGTTACAGAAGCAGTTTCAAATGCGTTGTCATCTTATTCATTGAGCAATGACGGTACTCTTCATGTAATCAGCGGCTCTGTACAAAACGGATATAAAACTGCTTGTTGGGTTATAACAACGAAGGATGAACGTTTTGCCTATACTACGAACACTTTAAGTGGCACCATATCCACCTACCAAATCGCCCCGAATGGAGCACTGTCAGTAGTAAGGCATATTACTAGTACACCGCCGGGGACAGCACCAGGTCTTCCGATGGATGTTGGAGTGAGTAAAGATGGACGAAATTTTTACACCCTTAACGGAAATCAGGGGACAGTGTCAGCATTTAATATTCAAAGTGATGGTAGTCTAGTAAGGTTGCAGGTTGTTGCTTCATCCAATTTTCCTTACTTTGGATCGCAAGGCTTAGCTGTTCTTTAACTCTATTGGGTCCACTATAATCGTGTGAAATTGAAAAATATATGACGGTGTATGAATAGTAGACATGTAGATGAATTAGGAACCTTTGATTAAACAGCAATTGTCCACCTTACTTACGTAAAACGGAAAAACCCCCCTATAGAAAATTGATAGGGGGTAGGGAAAATGTTTAAGAGAAAGACTGATTTTGCGCAGGTTTTATAAATTGTTCTGGATTTTCAACAAGCCCGCATACAGCACATTGGACGCGATAAGTAGGTCCTTGATAAGCCATATGAAAAGCATTCATCGTTTCGTTTGTGTATTCTTCTTCTACTTGACCAGTTTGTGGATTTAATTTCACTGGTTTTACTTGTTGCTCAAGAATATTAAAGCGAGTTCGGTTCGTTTTACAGCTTGGACATAGCATTGGTTCCATATGTATACACCTCCATTTGTAGCATTTCTTAAGCACTATGATTTTATGCAAGTAAAAAAACTTTCTCAATATAAATAGGTTTTTAATGTATTTAAAATTCAGAAAAAATAAAATATAATAAATGTAAGAACTGGTTATGTCCAAACCAAATCTCCTGTTTTATGCCAATAAGCTGGGGGCCGAGAAATCGGCCTCATTTTTTTGTGCTCATCTCTATAAGGTACAAGGTTTTTAAAAACATTTGTCGAATTTTTAGAGGTGAAGGTAAAGGGGGGAATAGTTATGAACTTAAAAATGAAATACATTATTTTATATGTAGAAAAGTTTGAGGAATGTTTAAGGTTCTATAAAGATATTTTACAGTTACCTATAAAAGCAGAGCACGGTACATATATTGAATTTGAAACAGGAGCAACAATTTTAGCGATGAATACACGAGAGGATGTTAAGGAGTTAACGGGACTACCTCTTACAGAAGGTGTACTACAATCTTCTCATTTTGAAATAGGATTTGTTGTAGATGATGTTAAGGAAACGATTGAGAAATTAAAAGAACAAGGGGTTAAAGTTCTAGTTGAGCCAATCGTAAAACCGTGGGGACAAACAATTGCTTACATTGCTGACCCAGACGGTAATTATATTGAAATTTGTAGTTCATTAGAATAGAAGGAGAAAAAGAGGATGGGGTTTCCAAAATTAGAAACAGAACGTTTACTATTAAGAGAACTTACACTATTAGATGCAGAAACAATGTTCCATTATTTTTCAAAAGAATCCGTTATTCGTTATTTTGGAATGGACTCTTTCGAAAATGTTGAGCAAGCGAAAACGACTATTCAAACGTTTAGAAAGCGTAATGAAGAGGGAAGTGTATTTCGCTGGGGAATAGAGAAGAAAGGCACAGATCAATTAATTGGTACGTGTGGATTTCATTTAATTAACAATCATCATAAACGAGCTGAAATTGGTTATGAGCTAGATGATACATATTGGGGACAAGGATACGCAACCGAAGCACTGCAAGCAATGCTAGCTTACGGATTTGAAACGTTGCACTTTATAAGAATTGCAGCTGTCGTATATATAGAAAATGAAGCTTCCCGTAATTTATTAAAAAAAGCCGGATTTCAAGAAGAAGGATTACTTCGAAAATATATGATTCAAAATGATGTTGCTCATGACACGGTCGTTTATTCATTATTAAAAGAAGATTGGAAAAAGTAATGAGCACAAATGAAATAATGAAAGTTATTAAGGAACATAAAGATGAGCGATTTATACTAGGTATAGACGGACTAAGTCGTTCGGGTAAAACAACATTGGTTAAAAAATTAGAAGAAAATATGAAACGAAATGGAATCTCGTTTCATATTTTTCATATTGACGATCACATTACCGAGCGTAACAAGCGATATAGTACTGGATTTGCAGAATGGTATGAGTACTACAACCTTCAATGGGATATAGAGTGGTTGCAGCGAAACTTTTTTGGGAAGTTACAAAGCGATATACAAATACAATTGCCTTTCTATCATGATGAAACAGACATATGTGAAATGAAAGAAATACAGCTTCCTTTAGTAGGTGTAATAATTGTTGAAGGTGTTTTTCTGCAGCGAAAAGAATGGAGAGATTTCTTTCATTATATGGTGTATTTGGATTGTTCAAGAGAGACAAGGTTTCTACGTGAAAGTCCAGAAACGCAGAAGAACCTTTCCAAATTTCAAAGTAGGTATTGGAAAGCTGAGGAGCATTATTTGGAAGCGGAATTGCCAAGGGAGAGAGCGGATTTAGTAATTACAAAATAGAAGGTGGATAAAATGAATATTTTATGGGATTTTGATGGGACGTTATTTAATACGTATCCTGCATATACAATGATGCTTTCTGAAATATTAGGTGATGCAGTAGATAAACAAGAAATATACAAAAACTTAAAAATATCATATTCCCACGCAATTCAATATTACAACATTTCAAATGAACAGGAAGAACAGATTAAAGTTTTGAAGAAACAGTTTACTCCAAAAGATATGAAACCATTTGAAGGTGTCGAAGAGATTTTGAAATTTGCGCATAAAAACGTGATTATGACACATAAACATAGGGCAGGAGTTATGGAAATCTTAAAGTATTATGGATGGGACAAATACTTCGTCGATATGGTTACAATTGACGATGGTTTCCCTCGAAAACCGAACTCTTTAGCTTATGATCATTTACATAAAAAGCACAATATTGATCTAGCAATTGGAGATAGAGAGTTAGATCTATTGCCTGCGAAGGAATTAGGTATTTCAACATGTATGTTTCAAGATAAATGTGATGTAGCGGACTATTCTTTATCGCATTACTCTGAGTTTTTTAAGGTAGTTATTGATAGAGATAGAGAGTTTTCTTTATAAACGGCTTGATTAAAACTTCTACTTTTTACTCGGAAAGTAGAGGTTATTTTCTATGTTTAAAAAAACTATAGTGGATTAATACTTTCAAGTGTATAGAAGGAGATTGTTATAATAATGTGAATTATATAGTTATAGATAAATCTGTAGATAAAGGGGTATGTTTTTGAACTTTTTTAAGTAAGTGAAAGATTTCTATAAGGCGAGTGATAATATGAGTATTTTCATTTTAGAAGATGATGTCATACAAGCGCAGCAAATGAAGCGGTTAGTTGAAGAGATTTGTGAGAAATATATGTTGCCGTACGATTTTATCGAAGTAACTAGTAAAAGTGAAAACATTATTAAAAACATTCCACGGGCGACTTATGTACCAATTTATTTTTTAGATATTGAGATAAAAAGAGAAGAACGTAAAGGGTTGCAAGTAGCGCAAGAAATTCGTAAATATGATACGCAAGGGATTATTGTGTTTGTAACGACGCATTCAGAATTTGCACCGATCTCGTATCAATACATGGTATCAGCTTTAACATTTATTGATAAAGGTTTGCCGTATGAAGAACGATATCAAGTATTTGAGCAATGTTTGCTTCAATATGAGGCACGCAATAAGACTACTATTCCTAAGGATGATTTTATTGTTGAAAATAGTAACGCTACTGTGCGACTGCCATTTCATGCAGTCGAATATATTATGACCGATGATCCACATCGTTTAGCTTTAGTGACGTTAGATCGTATCGTTTATTTTTATGGAACATTAAAAGAGATTGAAATAGTAGATGAACGGTTATTTCGTTGTCATCAATCATATGTCGTGAATATTACACAAATGTCTTCTTATGATACAACGCAGAAGATGATGATATTAAAAAGTGGGAAACGAATTCCAGTATCGCGGCGTTTAGTTAGTAAAGTACGTACAATGTTAAAGGGTGAGATGTAATGTATATTTATGATGTGTTTGCACTGTTGCTCACTAGTATGAGTCATACCTTCTTATACATTCAATTAATCCGGTACAATAGATTGTCATATAGAATGTTAGCGTCTTTAAGTGTTGTATTTATTATTTTACTTGTAATTGTCGTAACAGTAACGAGATATCCAGAGCTTAATAGTACAATTGTGTTATTTCTAATAAGTTTAGGAATGATGCAAAATGAATTGAATTTTATGCGGAATTTATATTTTGCGCTTGTTAGCATGGTTATTATTACGCTTGTGAAAATGCTATTTCTCGAAGTGGGTATGAAACTATTTATGTTAACACCATTTGATTTCTATTTATGGACAGCGAGTATAATTCATCTTATCGTGTCGCTCATAACTTTTATAGGTATTGTATTAGCTCGTAAACGAATTCAAAGTATCGCTCAGTACATAGTAGGAAGTCCACTATATTATGTTACTTATATTTTGTTAATTATCGGGTTTATTATTGAATTAATTTTAACGAGTCCATCCACTGATTTTTTAGCAAAGTTAAATCAGCAATATGGTGAATTGAGTTTTATTTCAGCAATTATATTGTTCTTAGTATTACTACTTATTGTATTACTGAGTTCGCATTTGGCGAAAGCGAAGTTGGTAGAAGAACATGAAACAAGGTTAGATAAAGAATTACTCGATTATGTTGAGAAATTAGAATCGATGCATGATGAATTGGCCAGTTTCCGCCACGATTATATTAATGTGTTACTTGCGTTAGAAGCGGGAATACGTACAAAAAATGTGAATGAAATCGAGCAAGTTTATTATGAGGTTATTACTCCTACTTTAAAATTAATCAATGATCATGAACTCGATATTGCGAAATTATCTCGTATACATATACCTGAAGTGAAAAGTGTATTAAGAGCAAAAGTGGGTACTGCCCAGCAACAACAAATAAAAGTAATGCTTGATATTCCGGAAAAAATAGCGAAGGTTTCGATGCCTATAGTTCCTTTTATTCGTATCATTTCAGTCTTATTAGATAATGCAACTGAAGAAGCGGTACATAGTGAGGAAAAGGTACTGCAAATTGCCTTTTTTGAAATGGATGCAGAGCAATATTTTGTTGTTCGTAATAGCTCCAATTATAAAGAGATTGATTTACAAAAAATTTATGAGAAGAACTATTCGAGGAAAGAAGAGGGCAGAGGATATGGGTTATTCTCATTAAAACGTATTATAAATAAAACGAATAATGCAACGCTAGAAACGACTTATATGAGTCCTCATTTCACGCAAACTTTCATACTAAAAAAACAGATAACCATTTATGATGGAAATCAAACCGAATAAGAAATAACTACATACTTTCTTCAATCGTTTTTATACACTTCAAGTAAGAGGTGAAACGAGATGAATGGTCTTATTTTTACAGCGTTTATAAGTATAGGGTTACCACTTGTTGCACTTTTATATGCTTTTTGGAAGAAACGCTATATCCCGTATATGCTAGGCGTATTGGCATTTGTTGTATCACAAATTTTAATCCGTATACCAATACTGAATTATTTAAATGGAAATAGCACAGCTTTTTCAATGTTTAGTGTCATGCAGCCTATATTATTTGCGATTATGCTTAGTTTTTCAGCTGGTATTTTTGAAGAGATAGCTCGTTTTATTGCAATGCGCTATTTTATGAAACAACGAGATTGGCAGTCAGGATTTTTATTCGGAGTAGGGCACGGTGGTATTGAAGCTGTGTTGATAGTCGGTATTCCAGTAGTATCTCTATTATTATCGCAAACAGTTAGCGGAAATACGGATAGTTATTTTATCGGTGGAGTGGAACGTATCTTTGCGATGTTAATCCATGTCGGTCTGTCATTCATTGTATTGCAAGCAGTTGTCCAAAATAAATTTCGTTATGTTGTATATGCAATTTTCATCCATGGGACTGTAAATGCACTAGCAGGCATCATACCGCTATACGTACCAGCAAATAGGGCTATATTTACTGTAGAAGTTACAATAGCAATTTGTGCGTTACTTGTATTTAGTTATAGTTTCATCTTAAAAAGAAAGGGTGTATTAAAATGAAAAGAATGTTACTCATTATTATAAGTGCTATTGCGGCGTTCGCACTTGCAGCATGTACTGGTAATAAAGTAGATGAAAGTACTTCAAAAAAGTTTATTCCGAAAGCGGAAGAAATTGTAACGTTACTAAATGAATCTAAGTATAAAGAAGTGCATGAAAAATTTGATAGCAAGATGAAAACTGCATTATCAGAGGAGAAAATGAAAGATCTTACTCCTGTAATTGCAAAAGCTGGTACATTCGAAAAGATTGAAAAAAAGTCGATTGAAGAAAAAGATGGTTTATATACAGTTGTTCTTGTAGCAAAATATAGTAAAGAACAACGTACCTTTATCGTAACTTATAATGATAAAGAAGAAATAGCAGGTTTATATATTAAATAAAAAACAGATAAAGTGGGAGTGTCCACTTTATCTGTTTTTTTATTTTAACCAAATTATGGTTATTTTTGCTAAAATGAGTTCATAGCCATATAGAAGGGGGGAATTATGAAAACGGAAATATTTTCCAAAAAGAAGTACAGCATAATAAGCTATGTATCTTTACTCATCGGAATTATGTGTTTTTTATTCGTTTTTATAACTCCGACGAGAATAGCGAATGCGGGTAATATAGTCGGAGATTATATTACGATTGCTCTGACAGGCGTAGGTATCATAATTTCAATAATCACAATGACGAAAAAAACAGAGAAGAAGGCAATTGCAATTATCTCATTAATACTTTCCTCATCGTTCTTTATTTTTTGGATTATCGCGATTATCTTATTGTTTACTGGCCAAATAAATTTTGCGCCGTAATGAGCAATAAAAAGAGTCCTTCATATAAGAAGGACTCTTTTTATTCGGTATCTTCAGGTTGATATTCTAAAATATCCCCAGGTTGGCATTCTAATGCTTTACAAATAGCATCTAAAGTTGAAATTCTAATTGCTTTTGCTTTTCCATTTTTTAATATAGAAAGGTTAGCCATTGTAATTCCAACCTTCTCTGAAAGTTCAGTTACGCTCATTTTTCTTTTCGCTAGCATTACATCAATATTAATTATTATTGCCATGTTATTCACCTCAGACCGTTAAATCATTTTCTGATTTTATATCTATCGCATCTTTTAAAAGTCTTTGGAGAACGGCAGCAAAGACTGCGATAACCATTGAAGCAAAGATTAGGAGCATGCCAAGTATAATAATACCAGGTGCATCATCTCTTTCCGCCACAAGATAGAAGAGTGGCATACCTACCACATATAAAATACTGATTGTTACTGCGCAGTTTTTTATCTTTTTTAAAGCTCTAACAGATAATTTCGAGAAAGCGTTACCCTTGTCAATGAAGCTTACAAGTTTAAAAGCTTGATACAGAGCGAAATAAAAAGGTACCACCGTTGCATACAGATTGATTAAAATAAGATATTTTATATATGCAATATCGGGATACAATTCCGCTGCATAATTCCCTATGTTAGGAACTAAAAATATACACAAAGCAAGAATAGGGATTCCAATCAGAATAATAGCTGTCTTTAAAAAGAGTGTTGATCTTTGTTTCATATAAAGCACCTCATTTATTAATTATCTATTTAATCTAACATGAAATTTATCGTTTAACAATAAATTTTTATTTATTATAATCGTGTTTTTATTGTTAAGTAAATTTGAATTTTAGATGAAAATAAAAAGTACTGCTCTTTATAAAAAAGGGTGCCAAACAAATAGACTTCTTGTAATAAAAAAGTATGGTGAATATAGTGATATATACCATTGTTCCTTTGACGAAATATAGTACAGATAATCGTTCCTTCTTTCTGTAAATGATGTTATGTTAAAAGTAACGTATAATAAGAGTTTTTAGAAAATCAATATTTTTCGTAATTTGAAGAGGTGTTAATGAAATGAAATCGTACACGCAATTTGAACGTAGAAAACACATACTAGATGAGTTAGAAAAGTACAACCGAGTTATGGTAAATGATTTAGCGAAGGTACTAAATGTTACAACAGAAACGATACGAAGAGATTTAGATATGTTGCACAAGGAAGGGCAGCTTACGAAAATACATGGTGGTGCAATTAAGAAAAAAGATCAAACACTAGAATTTCATTTTGATAGGCGCCGAGCTGAGAATATTGAAGAAAAACGAAAAATTGCAATGGAAGCAAGTAAACTCGTAGAAGATAATGATATTATCGCAATTGAAATTGGGACAACCACAATGCAAATTTTAGATTACATACACGATAAAAAGAATTTGACGATTTTAACAAACTCGATACCAGCTGTTAATAAAATTATTGAGCTTAAAGAACAATATGATTCCTTTGATTGCAGGTTAATAGTCATTGGAGGAATATTGAATACAAATTCATTAGCATTGTCTGGAGAAATGACGTTAAACTATCTTGACCATTTCACTGTTAATAAGTTATTTGCTTCTTGTGATGGAATTTCTTTAGAAAAAGAACTAACATGTTCGTATATTGAAGATGCACAAATATATAAGCAGTTAAAGAATAATGCAAAACAAGTTGTAATGATGGTAGATGAGTCAAAGTTTAATTTAACAAAGTTTTATAAAAGCGGGAGTTTTAGTGATATTGATGCGTTATATACGAATGCGAAGCTCGATGAATCGTGGCAAAATATGCTAACAAGTAATGGGGTTGAAGTAATAACAGTATAGAAAAGCTAAAAGAAGACTATTTCTTAGTAAGTTGAGAAATAGTCTTCTTTTATTGTTTATATGTTGTTTTGTTTTGTTAATTTGTTGTTTTTACAATTAGTTAACAAATAAACAACATTGTGTTAATAATGAACTCGTACAATATGAATTAGGAGGTGGCAAGAATGCAAATAAAACTATCAAAAGCTGTGTTCTTTTTACTACCAGTTGGAATACCTCTAATATTGTTTTGGATTATTCCGAATTTCATTAGTTTAGGTATTAGTTTTACTGATTGGGATTTTATGACGAATGATTTTAACTTTGTTGGTTTAGAAAACTATTTTAATTTATTTACACAAGATTCTTTTATGCAAGCATTGCTCAATACGTTTTATTTCGGAATTGGAACAGTGATTCCAACGATTGCATTGGGCTTAGGTTTCGCATTATTCTTCCGAAAAAAATTTAAAGGTTCTGCATTGTACCAATTAATGATCTTTTCACCTTGGGTAACGCCAACAATAGCTGTATCCATTGTGTGGTCACTTTTATATGAACCTCAATTTGGAGTTATTAATAAAGTGCTAAACTTTTTCGGGATACCAGGTTTGGACTGGCTTCAAAGTAGTCAAACAGCGATGTTAGCAGTCATTATTATGACGGTTTGGAAATTAGTTGGTTGGACGATGATCTTCTATATCGGTGCATTAGAAAAAGTTCCAGATAGTTTATATGAAGCAGCTAGTATTGATGGGGCAAATTCATGGCAGAAATTCCGATATGTAACACTGCCGATGGTTTCATCAACAACTTTCTTCTTAGTTGTCGTTAATACAATTTCTTCGGTGCAGGCTTACGATCAAATAAAAATTTTAACACAAGGTGGGCCTAGTGGTTCAACGCGTACGTTACTGTATTTATTCTTCCAACAAGGATTTGAACAGTTTGATATGGGATCTGCAACAGCAATCGCATTTATCATACTAATCATTACAATTTTACTATCTGTTATTAACAAAATAATAGGTGATAAGTGGGTGAACTATTAAGGTGAATAATATGAAAAAAGGTCCATTAATCGTAAAGCATCTCTTTTTAGCATTAGCAAGTATACTATTTGTTTTTCCATTCATATGGATGGTACTTGGTTCGTTTAAAACATCTAGTGAAGTATTACAAGGAGGTTTTTGGCCTAAAGAATTTCACTGGGAAAATTATCGGCAAGTATTAGACATACTACCATTTAACACATATTTATTTAATAGTTTTTATACATCTTTCATCATTACTATATATGTGCTTGTTTCGTCTGCACTGTTTGCTTATATGTTAGCATTTTACAAGTTTAAAGGTAAAAATATTACATTTAGTGTCGTGATGGCAACCTATATGATTCCTGGAGCTGTTTCGTATGTTCCTGTATATGTAATGTTAGGGAAGTTTGGTTTGCTTGATTCACATTTTGGATACATGATTTCTATGGCTGTTAGCGTATTCGGCATTTTCTATTTGAAACAAACGTTCCACAAAGTTGGTTTTGAAATAGTAGAAGCAGCCAAAATTGATGGAGCGAGTGATTGGCGAATTCTTTGGAAGATTATTTTTCCAATGACACGATCATCATTTGTAACTCTAGGATTGGTCACATTTATTGGTAATTATAATAATTACGTCTGGCCAGCTCTTATATTGAAAGATAATACGCAAAAGTTAATTACGAATGGAATTGCTGATTATTTCATTAATAGTTCTTTAGGACGAGATTGGTCACACATTATGGTTGCAAGTACAATCGCAACGGTGCCGCTCTTAATCGTATTTTTAATTCTACAAAAATGGTTCTTATCTGGTGTTACTGATTCAGGAATAAAGGGGTAATTAAATATTAAAGGAGATATGTGGGATGAAAAAACTATTCATGCTTCTAACAGTTATAACATTGTTTGTTAGTGCACTTGCGGGTTGTTCAGGTGGAAAAGGGAGTACGGTTAAAGCGAGTAAAGAAGGGGAGAAGGTTGTTGTTCCATTCATTAATGGAGTAGGGGGCTCTCTTGCAGATCGTGTAGATAAGATTGTGGAAGAATACAATAAAAGTCAGGACAAATATGTAGTGAAAACGACAAAAGCGGGTAGCTACGATGAGTCATATCAAAAGCTACAAAGTGGATTTGCAGCGAATAACCAAGAAGCAATTGCATTACTAGGTTCTGATGTCATTCAAGAATATGCTAAAAAACAGTTAATCGTACCTATAGATGAATATGTTAAAAATGATACTAATTTTAAAAAAGAAGATTATGGGAAAGGGTTTATGGAGCAAGCAACAATTGACGAGAAGTTATATGGCATTCCGTTTTACGGTACAACGCAAATTTTTTATTACAATAAAAAAGCATTAGCGGAAAATGGCTTTACAAAAGAGGATTTAAAGACGTGGGAAGGTGTAGAAAAGGTAGCAAAAACAGTCGCAAAACGTGGTGAAAATGGAAATGTAACATATGCGGGCTGGATGCCAATGTGGGGAACTTCCAATTTAATTGATGCGGTTCGCAGTGCCGGTGGAAACGTATTAAGTGAAGATGGTAAAAAAGTATTAATTAACGATGACACTTGGGTTTCGATATGGGAGAAATTCCGTACATGGCTACATGAAGATAAAATTATGAAAATACATTCAGGTGGTACTGGATGGGAATATTGGGATAAAACTGTAATTGATTTAGTTGAAGGTAGAACATTAGGATTTACAGGATCATCTGGTGATCAAGGATTTGTCTTTAAATCATTAGGAAAAGGAATGACGGAAGAAGAACGCCTTAACACATTTGAAGCATTACCTCAGCCTGCTTGGGGTAATAATAAACCAGCGCCAAAATTAGAAACATATTTATTCACATTAACGAGAAATATTGATCCAGAAGTAGCAAAAGGTGCATATGACTTTATGAAATTTGCGACAAGTACGGAGAAAACGGCTGAATGGTCAATGGCAACAGGCTATATTCCTGTTCGTAACAATGTAACAGAGTACGGTCCATATGCTGAATTTGTTAAAAAACAACCACAAGCATTAGTTCCGTTAGAACAAGCCAACAATAATGGAGTGGGACCATTTGTAGATCCAACGGGCGGAAAAATCAATGACGCTTTAAATGTAGCAAAAGATAAAGTAGAGATTGAAGGGGTTCCAGCAAAGAAAGCATTAGATGAAGCAGCTAAAGTTGCGCAAGAAGAGTTAGATAAAGTTTTGAAAAAGAAGAAGTAAACCTGTTTGTAGTACGAACGTGAGGTGCTTTTGAACGAAGGAAGTGCCTCTAAAATTCACTTGAAAAGGTGTGAGAACTATGATCGAAATAACAAGTACGATAACACTCTCTCCATTCGTAAAAAATAAACACTGTTTCCCAATGGATGAAACTGATATTACAAACTTTACATTAACAATTGATCAAGGGGATAGCCGGAAAATTCCGCTTTTACTAATCTTAAGAGATCCTAACGGTTATGTACGTATACAATATCAAACTCCAATTGTAAATGAAAAACTAGTCGTTTCGAAAGATTCAAAGTTTTGTTCTGCTGGTTGTATTGGAGGAGACATACAGTCAGGTAATTGGGAATTAGAAGTCGTATATATCCCTCATTGTGCAAAGAAAGTAGTGAAATTTACTGGGGAAAAAGTTGACTATACAGTAAATGTGGAAGTGAATGATCAGTTGGAGCGAAAGTATAATAGAGAGCATTTTTGTAAGAGCAATGTTTTTATCGATGAAGACCGTTTTAATAAGGTAGTAAATGAAGAACATCGCTGGTACAAAGGGGATTTTCATGAACATACAGATTTAACAGATGGCGAGATAGATGATGAACTTGGAATGAAAGTATGTGAAAAACAAGAATTAGATTTTTTATATGCGACGGAGCACAATATTGTTATGCCATCTTATGAAAAAGGAAACACATTAATTATACCATCTATGGAACTTACAACTCCTTATGGTCATTATAATATATTTGGCATAAGAGAATTTGTTGATTTTACAGAGTATGTAGATGAATCATTTAGTGCTGAAAAAATGAATGTACTATTTTCACTCATGAAAGAAAAAGGGTATTTATTGAGTGTGAATCATCCATTTATGAAGCCTTGGGCGAACCAAGTTAATATTAACTTAGAAAATGTTCATACGATGGAAATTATGTGTGATCCAACGTATAAAAAAAGTAAATCATCTACTTTAGAAGCTTTGCGTTGTTTCGATCAAATGTGGTCAAATGGTCTTAAAATCTGGGGAATAGGAGGAAGTGATTCTCATTTACATCCGTCTAAAACATTCCCAGGATCAAAAGACCCATCCATTTACGGTGATCCAGGAACATATGTATTATGTAACGGTTTATCAATTAAAAACTTGAAATTTGCGATCAAAAACGGAAGAATTTATTTCTCTCGATTTAGAAAACTAACGATAGATATTCAAAACGAAGGTGAAACGATTGCTGTCGGAGATGAGGCTAAAGGAAATATTATTTATAACGTTCAAGCAGATAAACCGTGTGAGTGGAGATTACTTATAAATGGAAGAATGATTGAAAAAGAATACGGAAGCGATGTAACCTTTGCATTTACTTTAAATGAAGGGGCGTACGCTAGAGTTGAGGGATGGGAAGAGGACGAATTAGTAGCGTTTATTAATCCTATTCATAATAAAGTTCAGAATAAAAATATAAAAACATGGAATGAAGTTATAGGGGGAATAAAAGGTGAATAAAGCGATTATTTTTGATAAAGATGGAACATTAATACAGTTAGATTCAGTTTGGTACAAAATTGTGCATCGTGTGTTAGATGATATATTTCAAACGTATCCAAATGAAAAAAGTAAACGAGATGACTACTTAACGATTATTGGTATGAATGATAACGATTTTGAGAGTACGAGTTTACTAGCTTGTCGCACAAATTACTTTATTGCGGCTGCATGGTATTCGTTGTTAGAAAATCAACATGTGAATAAAGAGGGTTTTATTCAAAATGTATGTCTTCTATTCAAAAAGTACTCTACTGCAGATGATCTTGTATTTACAGAAGTGGAAGGTGCAAAGGAAACGTTACGATATTTAAAAGACAATGAATATATTATTGGGGTTGTTACGGCAGACGATGTTGATGCAGCTATTCATTCTCTGAAAATGACTGAGTTATATGATTATGTAGATTTTTTAGGTGCAGATGATGGTGTGAATAGAACAAAACCTGAAAGTGACTTTTATCATATGTTTAAAGAAAAATTTTCACTAACTGAAGAAGATGTGCTTATGGTAGGTGATACATTAACAGACGTTACATTTGCAAGAAATAGTAACATTAAAGTAGTGGGTGTCTTATCGGGTGCGAGCAGGAAGGAAGATTTAGAAGGAAAAGCGGATTATATTTTAAACAGTATGAAGGATATTTCGAAGATTTTATAATTCATGTCATCATAATTTTTAACAATATCTATAAATATAGCTCGAATTCTAGGAGGATATTATGGCTCAACTATCATTCAAAAACATTTACAAAAAATATGATCATGATGTGACAATCGTAAAAGATTTTAACCTAGAAGTAAATGATGGAGAATTTATCGTTTTGGTTGGCCCTTCAGGGTGTGGGAAATCTACAACATTACGTATGATTGCAGGACTTGAGGAGATTTCAGAGGGCGACTTTTATATTGATGGAAAGCGTGTAAATGATGTTACACCGAAAGATAGAGATATTGCAATGGTATTTCAAAACTATGCACTTTATCCGCATATGAGTGTGTATGAAAACATGGCGTTTGGATTAAAACTACGAAAATATAGTAAAGAAGAAATTGACCAGCGTGTGCAACATGCAGCAAAAATTCTTGGACTTGAGCAGTATTTAAGCCGAAAGCCAAAAGCACTTTCAGGTGGGCAACGTCAGCGTGTTGCCTTAGGCCGAGCGATTGTTCGAAATGCAAAGGTATTTTTAATGGACGAGCCTTTATCAAACTTAGATGCGAAGTTGCGTGTTCAAATGCGTGCTGAGATTACAAAATTACACAGGCAGCTGCAAACGACATCTGTATATGTCACGCATGATCAAATTGAAGCTATGACGATGGCGACGCGCTTGGTTGTACTAAAAGATGGGATTATACAGCAAGTCGGTACACCGAAAGAAGTGTATGATAATCCAGAGAATGTATTTGTCGGCGGATTCATTGGCTCTCCTGGAATGAATTTTTTCAAAGGAGTATTAACAGATAATGCAGTTATGATTGATAAGTGGAAAATTGAAGTGCCAGAAGAGAAGATGAAAGGCTTGCGAAATAAGGGCTATACGAATAAAGAAATCATAATAGGAATACGTCCAGAAGACTTTTATTATGGAAAAGAAATCGAGTATTTACCATATAACGCAAAAGTAACGGTATGTATTGATGTAGCAGAATTAATGGGGGCAGAAACATATCTATATTCTAACATTAATGGACAATCCTTTGTTGCACGTGTGGACACATCTTTAGATGTGCAAAGTCAATCTAATATAGATCTAGGTTTAAACATGGACAAAGTGCATTACTTTGATTCAGAAACTGAGAAACGAATTGTTTTATAGATAATAATTAAGGTGATTATACCTTTAGAATTTCTTCAACTACTACAAATAAATGAATAGCAAAAAGCCGATTATCCTTTAGATTACAGGGAATCGGCTTTTTTATATGAAAGATTGCTTAGCGTATATTATCAAGACCTAAATCCAAAAAACACTTAAAATATCACGCTCCTAACATATTGTATATGACTAATATGTTAGGAGCGTTTATTTTTGGTAATGAGTTTTGAAACTGAATTTGAATAGTATTTTTCTCAATCTGGATAAAAATAAGGAAAGTACCATAAACGGTCGTTTTGGGTACTTTCCTTAATTCTTTGTAGGTTTAAATTAAAGCTCGATCAAAAACATGTATTAGAAACATATAATTTTTCTTATTTAATTAACAGCGGATAGGTGTCTGCAAATAAATTATATCAATCAGAAGTTGTCTACAAAGAAATATGTGATTCTAAAATTGTTGCGGAACTAGCCGTTGCATACCGAAAGACGAATATAAACCCAGAGTTACAAGAGTTTTTGAAAATAGCGAAAGGCAAGGTGATAAACACATTTACAAAATGACAAAACTGTAAGAATGCACGAATGTATGTAAGAAAGTTCGATGTTTTCCTTTTCCTTTTTTTATTATAGTGAAAAAGAAGAAAGAAGAAGGAGATGTCATACTCATGGTGATACCTATTTTTATGGAAGTAAAAAAGCGTGGGAGGGGACAGAAGATGACGTTTTCTCAGCTCGCGTTTAAAAACGTTAGTCGAAATATACGTACGTATGCCGCTTATTTTTTAAGTGAAAACGTCATGTTAGAGGAAGAAACAGTACATTCACATAGTTAAGAAGTAGTTAAGTCCCATTTAAACCTTTTTTCCCATAATAAAATTATAAGCGCACAAGAAGGTTGGTATTTTTAGATGAGTACAATAATCAAAACTATTCGTGTAATGAAGGTATATGGCAATCAGTTAAACACCTTACTATAAAGGAGGGATTTGAAAATGTCTTTTTCTCAATTCAATATTGATATTTTTCGAGCAATTAATGATTTAGGTAAACAATATTCATTCCTAAACTCAGCCATGGTATTTTTGGCAGAATATATGGTATATATTTTTGGTTTAATTATTATAGCTTATTGGTTTACCGGGTCCAGAAAAAGTAGGATGATGGTTATTCAAGCGATGGTTGCTTTTGTGATTGCTGAGGTGATTGGAAAAATAGCAGGGAAATTTCATTTGAATTATCAACCGTTTGCAGTATTGCCTGATGTTAATAAACTTGTCGACCATGCTGTAGATAATTCATTTCCTAGTGACCATACGATTCTCTTTTTTTCGATTTGTTTTTCGTTTTTGCTTGTTCGTAAAAAGACTGGATGGTTATGGATTATACTTGCATTTTGTGTAGCGATCTCTCGTATTTGGGTAGGGGTTCATTATCCTTTTGATGTTGTAATAGGGGCTTTAATAGGATGTGTTTCAGCGTTATTTTCGTATTGGTTAGTACCGAAATTTTCTTTTATCAAGCAATTGCTTACTCTATATGAAAGAGTAGAGAAACATGTTTTACCATCCAAAAACAAATCAACGGGATTTTGAGTATACAAGTATAAAGGTTAGCGTGAAAGATACAGATGCTGACGACCTATATATGGAATGTATTCATGTTGCAGCTATTGCTGAACAAATTAAAGAGCAACAACGAATGAAGAAGGCTTCTTAATTTTGTGTGTTTGTGGATGTGATAAGCGCCCAGGTTTTAGGCAGTGTTGCGGTTCTCTTTCGTTGCAAAGTAAACGTCAAGTAACTCCCAAATATACAATACAAGTTGATTTTGGAGTTATTTTTTGTTTGCTTCACTTTTTTTCGGTACTCTACAGCTAGATGGTATTACTGACACGTATAAGTTATCAACAATCTTTATGTTGAAAGAATCTTAGCGTACGAAAATCGCTTTTTGTTGGCAATGCCCTGTCACAATCAAGCTGAGAAAAACAAATAATCCAAAACGAGAAAATTCTGAAGTTGATGGATGTGTGATGCTACTCCTATGTTAAGGTTCGATTCATTTGAAACAGCAACCTCTATATTGAGTGGTGTTAAAGCGACGTATATGATAAAAAAGATGTATCGCTTGTAAAAAAAATGCATCACCTTGAATGAGCTAATACGACAAGAATTCGTATCGGGCCTAATTAGGGAATGCAGTACAGATCAGTATATAGTATACAAGCATTCCCTTTCTATAAATACGGTATGTTTTTAATATAATTAAAAGAAAATTTTTGTGTTCTTTAATATGATTTGACATAATACCAGTTTTGTTCTATTTCTGTGATTTCTTTATATTCATTATTAAAGTCGTATTTGTTTGGTCTAGTATCATTTGGTGTGTAAATAAATCCTGAAAAATTATCTAATATACCACGATAAGTAAAAAAGAAAACAGAAGTACCATTTTTATTTTGTTGAATAATTACATCCCCACCGTTTTTGGAGGTGGATGCAAACTGTTTAGGTAAATGAATTTGTCTACTATCATAATGAACATTAGGAGTTAACTCTTTATGTTCTATAAGTGCTATAACTTTTTCACGGTCTTCTTTATAGATAATAAAATCTAAATTTATATAAATCTCATTAAATGGTATACATATCCAAGTAATTACTATGATTAGTTGAATAATTAACGGTTTCCAATTTTTGTGTTTGATGAGATGTATGATTGTGAAAATTAATATTAAGAAAAACAATCCATGAACTATTATTGAAAGAAATGGCATAATAAATGGGGTAAGGAATTCAACTAAATACCATTTAAAAAAATGATAAAGTATAAGAGCGATACCGCTTATTAATGTAATTTTGGTTAAATTCTTATTCAAATTTTGAATCTCCTTTCTATACTAAAAACTATGTGATTTTAGTATGAATATAAAATACGTTTTTTCATAAATTTCCCTTATTTTCATTTTATTAACTTTGTATGATTAATATTTTGAATATATCATAGATTTAAAATTAAATAAACGGACATTAAATTTTTATATTTTATATAGAATAACAGTGAAATAAAAGTGAAGGAAGTTTTCAAAATAGACTAGTTTTTTATTTGAAATGTAATTTGATTTGTTTCATGAAATAGATCCAGTTCCGGTAAAATCAGTTGCAACAAGTGAACATTACGTTCATCGATAGAATAAGGTGAAACTAAGAGGAGCATATCAAAGTCGGTGTCACCGACTTATGGGACAGCTCACTTCTTATTGTGGAAACGGGGCAGTACAGAAGGGAAAAAAACTCTGTGTTTCTTTTTAATTAATATATTTATTGGGAAAAACTTCGGAATTTCCGGCACAAATGCTCCTTCTATCCTATAATAGAAGCTATTTTGGACGTAAGCAATTTGTAAGGAATGAGTAAGAAAAAAGAGATTTTCATAGTATAAAATATTTATTATACCTGCGTATAACACCTACTACTAATAATGTGTTATAATACGAATTAGCAACATAAAGGAAAGGAATTAGAAAAAATGACATTACAAAATACTAAAAATTTAAAAAAACAAGTTGCTCCTTTTGAAAAATCAACGGCAAAAAAAAGTGTTTGGCAAATCATCAATACGGTAGTGCCATTTATTATCTTATGGTACCTTGCTTATAAAAGCCTGTCCGTTTCTTATTGGTTAGCATTAGTTCCATCTCTGTTAGCCGCTGGATTTATGACACGGGTTTTCATTATTTTTCATGATTGTACCCATCATTCTTTTTTTAAAAGTCGTCGTGTAAATAGAATAGTAGGGACATGTATGGGTGTTTTAACTTTATTCCCGTTTGATCAATGGGGGCATGAGCATTCCGTTCATCACGCTACAAGTGGTAATTTGGATAAGCGAGGTACAGGAGATATTTGGACCCTTACAGTGAATGAATATTTGGCAGCGCCATTTAGACTCCGTTTAGCATATCGTTTATATCGCAATCCATTCGTTATGTTTGGATTAGGTCCGATTTATGTTTTCCTACTTAAAAATAGATTTAACCGAAAAGGTGCTAGAAAGAAGGAACGCATGAACACCTATTTGACGAATGTTTTAATTGTTGCTTTAGTAGGATTACTTTGCTGGGCAATTGGATGGCAATCGTTTCTTTTAGTACATGGTTCCATATTCTTAATAGCAGGTTCAATAGGTATTTGGCTGTTTTACGTACAGCACACATTCGAGGATTCTTATTTTGAAGAAGATAAAGATTGGGAATATGTGAAAGCGGCAGTAGAAGGAAGTTCATTTTATAAACTTCCCAAAATCCTGCAATTTCTAACTGGTAATATTGGATTTCATCATGTTCACCATTTAAGTCCAAGAGTACCTAACTATAAACTAGAAGAGGCACACAATAATACGCTTCCTTTAAAAAATGTACCAACGATTACTCTTGCTACAAGTTTGCGTTCAATTCGTTTCCGTCTATGGGATGAACAAAGTAACAATTTTGTTAGCTTTAAAGACGTTAAAAATTTAGTGAAAAACAATGTTTCTATTCCAGTAAAATCAGAACTATAACTTCACCACATATAACTGACTCCCCTTAATCATTTTCGATTTAAGGGGAGTTTTTGTTTAAATAGTAGATGTACGATATGGAGAAAACTTAAATGATTTAAATTGTAATGGAGGTGGATTAGGAAATAGTAGGTATTAATATAAGAAGACGATAAAAATATTATGTTAACAATTTGAGGCGATTGATATTACTTTTTTCAATAGATATTATGCTTAGTCTCTGAGTATATTTCATCTGGTATGCATCATGTCTTACAAGAAACGTATGATTTAAAACTTAATACAATCTGCAGCAAATACATATGGAAATGATGTTACCTTAATAAATAAAAGGGTATTACGCTATGAAATAAATGATAATAAGAATAGGTGAATTATTTTAGAATAACAAAATGTAAAACGGACAAACTCAATTATCCTTGAATTTGCCCGTTCAGTTACTGGTGAAAAAGGAGGAGTATGTAAATGAAATGTGCATATAGTCTAAAACTATTTAAAGATATGTGTATTCAGCTAAAGTGATCTCTTTTACAGTTTTTACTCTTTAGTTTGCCTAGATAGTTCAACAGACTTTTGCGTACAACGCTGCATAGCTGAAATGATTGCTGTTCGTAAGCCTTTTTCCTCTAATATTGCTACAGCTTCTATAGTTGTTCCGCCAGGGGAACAAACCATATCTTTCAATTCACCTGGATGTATTCCTGTTTCTAGCACCATTTTTGCAGAGCCTAACACAGCTTGAGCTGCGAATTTATATGCTTGATTTCTTGGCATACCATCTAATACAGCTGCATCTGCCATCGCTTCTATAAGCATATATACATATGCTGGCGAAGAACCACTTACAGATGTTACAACATCCATTAATTTTTCACTTACGATCTCTGTTTGACCAAAACTATTGAAAATGATTAGTACATCTTCTAAATCTTTTTCTGTCACCATTTCATTAGGGCATAGCGCAGACATTCCTTCTCCAACAAGAGCAGGTGTATTAGGCATTACTCTTACAACCCTTAACTTTTTATGAAAAGCATCCTCAGTACTTTTGATGCTTTTTCCTGCAGCGATCGTTACGACGATAACATCGTTTTTTATCACTTCTTTTATTTCGTTAATTATTGATGCGTATAGGTCTGGTTTAATTGATAAAATTAAAATATCAGCATTTTTAGCTACTTCATTGTTGTCAGTAGTTGTAGTTAGCCCGTATTTTTCACTGGCATTTTTTAAATTCGTAGTGTTTAAATCTGAACAAATGATTTTATTTGAAGACACTATATTTTTGTTTAGCATCCCGCCAATTATAGCCATCCCCATATTTCCACATCCGATGAATCCAATTTGTTTGTCCATAATAACTCAATCTGGCTCCTTTTATCATAAATTATATCGGTCTGATATTGTTATTCTAAAATAATGATGATATCTCCATGCAATATAAAGAAACATTTTAAGAGAGTGTGTGCCTTTTTGCAATACAAAATATAAAAAAAATTATATTCGACATTATGTAAGTACACGCATTATATTTAAAGATTTTATGTTATCCTGCTATTTGTGGGCAGTTGATCTCCCACCTCAAAATTCAGGTGGGAGATCAACTGCCCGTAAACGCCCGATTGGTGAGGGCTAATAATCAGTGGGGGATGAACAAAACCCCCACTGATTAAAGTTTCACTTTATATACCTTGGTATGGAGAACAATATATGTTATTAATCGCATGAATGCCAGGAGAGATTTTTTAAAAGATTTTATGTTTATGAATATGAGTATAGTTATATCAATTTTCACTATCATCCAGTATGTCCGTAATCTCATACAAGGAACTTGTCATCATATTCATTTTGCAAAATACCTCTTGACACAAAAAGGAACTATATAGCATAATATAAAAAATTAAATTGAAAATCGTTGAAGGGAAATAGTACATATGTCTTCTTGCGAAAGAGAGTGGAATTCACCGGCTGAAAGATTCCTCGTATAGAATGTATCGAACCTATCCCTGAGTCTTAAATGAAAGTTTAGGCGTACGCCTGCGTTATAGGCGCCAAGTGGATATCTATGTATATCAATTAAGGTGGTACCGCGGAACAATGACCGTTTCGTCCTTTTTATTTTATTAAGGGCGAAGCGGTCATTTTTATTTTGCCCTTTAATACTATAGATGCAGCATTGATGAGGATAGAAATCGATGCACACTGTATGGATAGAAGTGTAATTTATGAAAAACTTTGATTTTAGACTTGGGGGATAAAAAAGTGAGAAAGCAAAGAATTGTTGTAAAGATTGGGAGTAGTTCCTTGGCAGCGAGTCATGGAGGCATCTGTAAAGAACAACTTTCAGATCACGTTGCTGCATTGGCACGATTGAAAGAGGAAGGGCATGAAGTTTTACTAATTACATCCGGGGCAGTCGCTGCAGGTTTTTCTGCTCTAGGGTATCCTAGCAGGCCTGTGACAATTAAAGGGAAACAGGCTGCTGCCGCTGTCGGACAAAGTTTATTAATGCAGGCATACACGGAGGAATTCCGTAAATATGGTATCGTTACTGCACAACTTTTACTAACGAGAAGTGATTTTTCTAGAAAAGAACAATACAGTAACGCTTACGCTACTTTAGGAGAGCTACTAAACCGTTCTGCTCTTCCTATAATCAATGAAAATGATTCCATTTCTTTAGAAGAGTTGACGTTCGGAGATAATGATATGCTGTCAGCTTTAGTAAGCGGACTTGTGTCGGCAGATATGCTCATGATTTTTACCGATGTGAACGGATTGTATGACAAAAATCCTCAGAAAAATGCGGATGCGAAAAAATATTATTTCCTTCCTGAGGTTACAGAAGAAATTGCTTCTCTTGCAGGAGATGCTGGCTCAAAACTTGGGACTGGCGGTATGAAATCAAAAATCGATGCTGCAAAGACGGCATTGTCTCTTGGGGTGAGTGTATTTATCGGAACGGGATGTGGACAGGAGAAGTTTTTAGATGTTATGAAGGGCAAAGGTGATGGAACATATATAGGGAATGCTCCTCAAAAAGTGATTAAGATGAACAAGCAATGGATCGCACTACATTCGCTTGTTAGCGGACAAATTGAAGTAGATGCCGGGGCAGCCGCTGCCATCATTCAACATGGAAAGAGTCTTCTTCCTGCTGGTGTTACTAATGTGTCAGGATTTTTCAAAGTCGGGGAAGTTGTGGAGGTAATCACGCAACAGGGACGCGTAATAGGGAAAGGCCAATGCACATATAGTGCACAGGAACTAAAAAATCTAAAAGGTATGCAGAGCCAGGATATTCAAGCAAGAGGGGAAAGGCATAGTTATGAAGTTATCCATAGGGATAATTGGGTTTCATTTTAAGAATAGAGAGGGCAGAGTCCACTGCTCAAATTCTTTAATTCCATAGGCGGGAAACACTTAGTTGGTGGAGATAAACGGGTTTCGAATTTTTACGTATTAACTTTATAAAAGGAGGAAATGAAAATGAATGAAGTGTTAGCAAAGGGACAAAAAGCGAAAAAAATCGCTAGAGAACTTGTGCTTAAATCTACAAATCAAAAAAACGAAGCACTTGCTGCGATTGCTGATCAGCTGATAGTAGAAACAGCTTATATTTTAGAGGAAAACAAACAGGATATCGAAGAAGGTAAGGCAAAAGGATTTTCTGACTCTCTTCTTGATCGTCTTATGCTGAATGAACAGCGTATCATTGATATGACTGAAGGTATTAAGCAACTAATTGATTTACGTGATCCTGTTGGAGAATGTGTAAGTGCATGGGAACGACCAAATGGATTATCTATTCAGGAGATGCGAGTACCACTTGGTGTTGTCGGCATGATTTACGAGGCAAGGCCGAATGTAACAGTGGATGCTGCTACAATTTGCTTAAAAACAGGAAACGCAGTAATACTACGTGGTAGTTCTTCTGCTATTCATTCTAACAAAGCCATCGTTAGCGTGATTCACCGGGCGCTCAAACAAACAAGCTTGCCTTCAGAAAGTGTACAGCTCATAGAAGATACAACGCGCGATAGTGCAAAGCAGTTGTTTACATTGAATGAGTACTTGGATGTTCTTATCCCAAGAGGCGGGAAGCAGTTAATAGATACTGTAGTGAGAGAAGCATCTGTTCCAGTACTTGAAACAGGTGCGGGAAATTGTCATATTTTCATTGATGAAACAGCGGATAAACAAATGGCATTTGATATTATTATAAACGCAAAAACGCAGCGTCCATCTGTATGTAATGCAATTGAAACGATTATACTTCATGAGAATTGGGCGCAGCAATTTGGTAGCGAGCTGTTTTCTTCCTTGAAGGAAAGAGGCGTGGAGCTACGTGGTGATAATAAAGCATTGACAATTGATTCTTCTATTGTATTAGCTTCGGAAGAAGACTGGGAAACGGAATTTTTATCTCTCACGCTGGCAGTTAAAGTGGTTTCCACTGTAGAAGAAGCGATTCATCATATAAATACGTATGGATCCATGCATTCCGAAGCGATTATTACAGAGAACGAGGAAAATGTCAGCAAGTTTTTCACATCTGTTGATGCCGCAGCACTCTACCATAATGCATCGACTCGTTTTACAGATGGATCTGAATTCGGCTTCGGCGCAGAAATTGGCATCAGTACGCAAAAGCTACACGTAAGGGGACCAATGGGGCTACCTGCATTGACTTCCACAAAATATGTGATTCGTGGAAATGGACAAATTCGAAGATAAAAATTATAAAAGAACAAGTAATAAGATGAAGACACCCAATTCAGTTTAAGTGTCTTCATCTTATTACAGTTATTCATTTACCACACAAAAAGCCCCACAAGCATAGCACTTAATAAGGAAACAGCCATTCCGCTAACAAGAAGCTTCCAAACATTCTTACCGATTATGGATGATTTTTCCCCGCCAAATAATGAATTGTAAGTTCCATAAATCATACCTACTGTACTAAAGTTTGCAAAAGAAGCTAGAAATGTTGTGGCAACTGCAATTGTATGTGGTTGTAAAGACTTTAGGTTTGATTTTAAATCCATCATTGCAACAAATTCATTCGTTGTTATTTTTATCCCCATTAATTCAGCTACATACATAGCATCTTTGCCTGTTAAACCGAGTAAAAAAGCAAAGGGACTAAAGATAATAGAGAAGATTTTTTGAATTGTTAAACCTGTTACAAAAAAGCTTAAAATACCATTTAAACATGCTGTTAAAGCTACATATCCAATTACCATAGCTAAAATAACGATAACCATATTCATTCCGACTAACATACTGTTAGAAATAGTAGAAAAGAAATCTTTTTTTTCATTTTTTGAAGGTTTATAAATAACATCTTCTTCTTTAGTAACTTCAATAGGATTTAAAACATTGGCTAAAATTAATGCGTTAATACAGTTTAAAGGAATAGCGCTGAAAATATATGTTGCTGGAACCATTGATAGATAAGCACCAAGAATGGATCCGCTGACACTACTCATACTCATAATTCCAAAAGTCAATAAACGATTTTCTTTTAACACAGATAATTGATCACGAACAACTGCAAGTGCTTCCGTATTTCCTAAAAACATCATTTGAATGGAAAAGAAGCTTTCTAACTTTGGTAAACGAGAAATCTTTGAAATAATTGCACCTACTTTATCAATAATCCAAGTTAAGACTCCAAAATAAGAAAGGATATCAAAAAAAGTGATAACAAAAATGATAGGAAGTAAGGCGCTAAAGAAGAAATCAACTGTTTGATTTTCCATAGCTGAAGGAAATGCAAATCGAATACCTTCATTCGCACATGAAAGTAGCCAACTGAAAAATGACGCAATTTTATTAATGATAATACTGCCCAATTTGGTGCCTAACATAAACCACGTAATAAAAAGCTCCAATATTATTAGAATAACGATTGGTCTCCATTTTATTTGTTTTTTATTAGGCGAACATAGAAAAACGATTAATATTACAACAAAAATCCCTAACATATTTAATATGAAATGCATGTCAACAACTCCTTGAGGCTTATTATTTGTATATAAAAAAGCCTCTATTCTTCCAAATTTGGATTATGATCAGAAGTTATGAAGAATGTAAATTATGTTGGGATCAATCTATTTCAATTTATGTACTAAAAATTAATGTTTTTTCGCTGTATAAAGGATAGGTATTAATAATGTAAAGCAACAAAATAAATCTATTGGTAGAACGAAGGACAATTAATAGTTGCATCCATTTTTAAATTGTTTAGGTGAAATACCAGTATGTTTTTTAAAGATCTTTGTAAAATGACTTTGGTCGTGAAAATTTAATAATGTAGAAATTTCGGATATAGAATGTCTCGTATAAGTCATTAACTTTTTTGACTCATCTACTTTGGCACACTGAATATATTCATTTAGAGAAATTCCAACTTCTTTTTTGAAAAGGGAAGATAGATAACTAGGGTTTAATGTGACTATTTCTGCAAGGATAGTTAGCGTAATATCACCATAAAGATGAGTAAATATATAATTTTGGCATTCGTTTATAGGTTTGGAATGTTTTTTTATAGTCCCATTTTTGACACGTTCTGCAAACTCAAGTAAAGCATTCTCCAAAAAAGGGGAAATGGCTTCATTTTTATGTATTTCTTCGAGTTTTTGTATAAATAAATCACTAAGAGTATATGCGATTTCAGGGAAAAGTCCTCCTTCTATAGCAGATCTAGTTGCAAGTGTAATAGCTGCAATGGCAGAATTTTTTTGGCTTCGCAGGTGACTTGTCTTTGATAACACCCCAAGCTCTCCTGATTCAGGTAATCTCCTTAGATTTTTAATTAAATCCTCCTTTTTCCCTTGCTTAATACATTCAAATATTTTCCTCTCAGCTAGTGGATCGATATGAGTTAATGTACTTTGTCGTTGCTCCGATATATGTATTTCGGGCTGTTCAATTTTAAATTCCACCTTTTTTACAAGCATGTTTTTTTGCAGAACATCTGCTATGTTCAACTGTTTTTGATACAGCATGTAATAAAGCACTAAACTTATATTTAAAAAACTCAAATTATTTAATACGGGTAGAGAACGATAATATCGAATCATTTCTTCTTTGTCTATTTTTAGTTGAAGATCATTAACGATACCTTTAATTGATGTTTCTGATAGCCTGGAATAAAGTACGGGTCCAACAATGATATTCCCACTAATTTGGTCGTTCAAACGCAAATTAATTGCGAAAAAATTTTCAAGAAAGGCTGTCTCTTCTAATGACGGAAAAGTAAAGGGGGGCTGTTCCTTAAATAGTTCATTAAGTATCGCCTCTTTTGAAGAATACATAGGGTTATGCTGAATATTGGACGAGATTTCAAATACTAAATCTCCTTTGTTATTAAGAAAATAGATAGGTGTTTTATGTACGTCAAAGATTAGTTTACAAATATAATATAAATCCTCTAGTTTGGAGCAACTCATTATTGTAACCTCTATTCTTTAAAAATCAGCTAAAATTTTTACAAGTATTCTAAAAAATATACCATAATATCTAAAAAATAATAACTATAATGACATTAAGAAAGCGTTTACTTAATTATTTTTTAGGAGGGCTATCATGAAAAGAGATATTAAGAAAATCATTTCACAAATGACATTAGAAGAAAAGGCAAGTCTATGTTCTGGATTAGACTTTTGGAATACAAAAGGGATTGAGCGATTAGAAATTCCTTCAATTATGGTAACTGATGGACCACACGGGCTTAGAAAACAGGCAGAGGGAGCAGATCACTTAGGGATTTATAACAGTATTCCAGCGACTTGTTTCCCTTCAGCAGTAGGATTAGCGAGTACATGGAATAAAGAATTAATAAAACAAGTAGGAATTGCATTAGGAGAAGAATGTCAGGCTGAAAATGTAGGAGTTCTCCTTGGGCCAGGTGCAAATATAAAACGTTCGCCACTTTGCGGAAGAAACTTTGAGTACTTTTCAGAGGACCCATATTTATCAGCACAAATGGCTACAAACCATGTTAAAGGCGTACAAAGTCAAGGGGTTGGAACGTCATTAAAACATTTCGCTGCTAATAATCAGGAGCATCGCAGAATGTCTGTAGATGCAATTGTCGATGAAAGAACATTGCGTGAAATTTATCTTGCTAGCTTTGAAGATGTCATTAAGGAAGCACAGCCTTGGACAGTAATGAGCGCTTACAACAAGGTAAATGGCGAATACGCTTCGGAAAATAACTATTTATTAAATGATATTTTAAAAGATGAATGGGGATTTGAAGGTTTTGTCGTTTCTGATTGGGGTGCGGTAAATGAGCGTGTTGCAAGTTTAGCGAACGGCTTGGAGTTAGAAATGCCTTCAAGCTTTGGAATTGGTGAGAAGAAAATTGTTGATGCAGTTAACTGTGGTGAGCTATCTGTAGAAAAACTTGATCAAGCAGCAGAGCGTCTTCTTGACATTATTTTTAAAGCTTATGATAACCAATTAGAAAACGCTGTGTATAGTAAGGATACGCATCATCAGCTTGCAAGAGAAGTTGCAAGTGAAAGTATGGTTATGTTACAAAATGAAGATGCAATTCTTCCGCTGAAAAAAGAGGGAACGGTAGCAGTAATTGGAGGATTTGCAAAGCAACCACGTTTTCAAGGCGGCGGAAGCTCTCATATTAATCCAACAAATCTTGAAAGTATTCTTGAAGAAATTGAAACTGTATCAGGTGAAAAAACGAACATATTATTTGCCCAAGGCTATGACATTTCCAGTGATGATGTAAATGAAAGCATGGTTAATGAAGCGAAAAAAATAGCAGCGCGAGCAGATACAGCGGTCCTTTTCGTTGGACTTCCAGATCGTTATGAATCTGAAGGCTTTGATCGAAAACATTTACAGATGCCAGAAAATCACGTGCAATTAATTGAGGTTATTGCTGAAGTTCAAAGTAATATCGTTGTAGTTTTAAGTAACGGTGCTCCAATTGAAATGCCATGGATAGGTAAAGTAAAAGGAATACTTGAAGGCTATTTAGGTGGACAAGCATTAGGCGGAGCGATTGCTGATTTATTATTTGGTGATGCGAATCCAAGCGGGAAATTAGCGGAAACATTCCCCAAAGTGTTAAGCGATAATCCTTCTTACTTAAACTTCCCTGGTGAAGGTGACAAAGTAGAATACAAAGAAGGTGTGTTCGTCGGATACCGTTATTACGATGCGAAAAATATTGAACCGTTGTTCCCATTTGGTTTTGGTTTAAGCTATACAAATTTTGAGTATAGTAATCTTTCAATAAATAAGAAAGAGATAACGGATACGGACACTGTTTCTATCAGTGTGAACGTGAAAAATACTGGTAGTAGAGCAGGGAAAGAAATTGTTCAGCTTTATATAAAAGATGTTGAAAGCAGTATGACTCGTCCTGAAAAAGAGCTAAAAGGATTTGAAAAAGTAGAATTGCAGCCGGGAGAAGAAAAAACGGTTAGCTTTACTTTAAATAAAAGATCATTTGCTTATTATAATGTTGAATTAAAGGACTGGCATGTTGAAACAGGTGAATTTGAAATTTTAGTAGGAAAGTCTTCAAAAGAGATCGTTTTACATGATAGCATGTATGTTCAATCAACGACTATAATTCAAAAACCAGTGCATCGTAATACGTTACTTGGGGACATATTTACGGATCCAATTTTAGCACCAATAGCAAAAGGGCTTATGGAAAAAGCATTAAAAGACAGTCCGTTTGGTAGTATGACTGAAGGGGATAGTGATGCCTCTGAAATGATGGATGCTATGCTGAACTATATGCCATTACGAGCATTAGTGAACTTTAGCGCAGGTGCTTTTACAGAAGAAATGTTGAGTGAAATAATTGGGCTATTGAACGATGCGCAGATGAATTAATAAGTGTGAATGAATTTTTTATCCCGTATTAATGGGCGGTAAGACTCCTACCTTAATACTCGGCGAATGCGAGGAAGTGAGGTGGGAGATAATGGCCCAGAAATGCCCGATTGGTTTTGGTTGATAATCAGTGGGGGATGGACAAAATCCCACTGATTAAAGTTTTATTTTATCTATGCAGGACGTTTCTCCAACATGCAAAAAAGGTAAATGAGAGTTAGAATCTCATTTGCCTTTTTTGTACTTATTCTGCTAAATATAGAATCATATGCTGGTCTATCATCTTTAACCATTGTTTATAAATATGAACGATGCGATGGCCATGAACCTTGGAGTTTACGAAGTTGTATAATTTGTCCTGTATGATAAGCATCGTGCAAAAGGATATTCAGATATTGTTGCCAAACTGGTAGAGACGGACTTGGTTGATCCAGTTCTGCTTCTTGAAGGGATGTTAATGAAGATTGCAAGGCATCATGTACTTGAAGCGTTTGCTTCACTGTTTGTTGCCAAGCATCATCATCATTAGGTCCACCTTGGACAAACGTGTCATCATTATTTTGTGGAGCAACAAATGTGTCATCTTGATGTAAGCGGGAAAGTAAACGCTCTTTAAAGGTTAGTAAATGGTTTGCATTTTCCCAAATCGTATTACTGGCCGTTCCTTCGGGTTGCCAACATGCTTGTGCAGCGGTAAGATTCTTTAACGCTTCTGATATCGGTGGGTACCATTCTTCTTCGTAAAAAACCTGCTTGAACCCATTTTGTAATATTTCTTTTTTACCCATTCGTATAGCCTCCTTAACTATGAGATAGACCAACAATAAGTGTTAGATAAATTGGATAGGAACGTACCTACATATCATCTGATTGATGTTTGGAAGTTTCTAAAAGAACAATATGGCGTCGTTGTAGTAATTGTAGAAATAAACTTATGCTTTCTAAATCATTTTTCTTAATGCAATAAATTCTCCTTTCTCTTCAAGAAACCTGCCTCATAGTTGAACAAGAAAATTAACTGCAGCTTAAATTTAAAAACTTGTAGCAATATAAAGTTTCAGAAGGTTTTAAAATTCTAAAAAAATAGAAGGTATAATTCGATAAATATAGAATTCGATACATAGCAAATAAGGAGGGGATAAAATGGAAGTCTTTCACGTAACGAGCAGAAAGAGGGAAACGTACAACGTTCAAATGAGGTATTCGACACTTTTCGAATGTGCACTTGGCATTGCGGCAATTACTCATAAGAGGTTAATCGACACGCTTGAAAAATCTCAAAGCGAATGGGAAGAAATTAGACAATCATTATCGGTAGAGATGAGAGAGCATTTACAGTTTGTAGAAGAAAATAATACATGGAAAGCATTGCTTCAGTTATTGTATGAGGGAGATTTTCAGGATCTATCACAGTTTATTGCAAATATCGATTCACTTTTAGAAGAAGATTTAAAGTATATATGTTTACCGTTTTTAGGAGAAGCGTATCAAGCGAAAAGACGTTTAGCTGCAAGCGGAGAAGTATCTGTAATACATGAACTAAAGGAACTGACACATGATCATCAGTTTTTCTCTACGTATATTGAGTTTATATGTCATGTCGATGTGCGCGAACTAAAAACGCATTTAATCGCCATTATGACAGGGTGGTATGACTGTGTTGTTAAAAAAGAGGCAGAAGAAATTGTTTCTATACTACAGCGAGATTATGAAGCGAAAAATGAAATGAATAAAAAGATGAAACCGGAAGAGTTTGTAGAGTGGGCAACAGGTGGCGTTACATATATGCCTGAGCCAAGTGTTCATCACGTACTTCTTATCCCGCAAATTACGTACAGACCGTGGAACATAGAAGCGGATATTGAAGATACGAAAGTGTTTCATTATCCGGTCGCAAATGAAAGTATACATCCAGAAGATCCATATGAGCCGAGTTATTTTTTAGTTCATAAACATAAGGCGCTCGGGGATGAGGCAAGATTGCGTATTGTAAAACTACTATTTGAACAAGAGCGTACGCTGCAAGAAATAACGGAAAGATTACAATTAGGAAAATCGACAGTACATCATCATTTGAAACTTTTACGTTCAGCAAAGTTAGTAGATATTCATGACGGAAAATATGTGTTGAGAAAGAAAGCAGTGCAGTCCTTAGCGAAAGAATTAGAAGCGTTTTTGAATAGATAATATACAACGAGAATGTACATAAAGGGAGGAATTTAATAGGAAAGTTGGTGAGTTATAGTGAAGAGTGTATTGAAAAAGCGTTCATTCTTTTTTATGTGGATAGGTAGTGCGATTTCGGAATTAGGCGGCGCTTTCGGGACGCTATGTAATTCAATTCTCGTTTATGAATTAACAGGATCAAAAACAGCATTAAGCAGCATGTGGTTACTATATTTTATCCCGTCGCTCATACTACAACTTATAAGCGGGCCATATATTGATAAATGGAGCCGAAAGTGGATTATGATTTTTTCGCAATGGATGCGGGCCTCTGTTTTCTTACTGCCTTTAGTAATGCTTGTTACTAACAGTGTAGAAGTATGGCACATTTACGTTGTTCAAATTATAATAGGGCTCATTACGCCGCTGTATACACCCGCCAGTCAAGCGATTACACCGAGCATTGTAAGTAAAGAACAGCTTCAAGATGCAAATGCGTATATAGATGGGATGACTCGTCTTATGATGTTTCTTGCGCCAGTATTAGGTGGTATCGTCATTCATTTAATTGGAATGAAGCTTACACTATTTTTTGTGTGTATTTGTCTATTTATAAGTGGAGGATTATTACTTTTCATTAGAGAAAAGAGGATAAAGCAAGAACTTCGAAAAACGTGGCTAGAAGAGTTTCTTCACGGGTTTACATACTTTTTCACAAAACCAGTTATCGTTTGGCTCGGGGTATTTCTTACTTTCGTTCAATTCGGAGTAGGAGTAACGATGGTTACGAATCTTCCTTATATAAAAGACGAACTTTCAGCAGGATATGCTGAGTACGGTTACTTCATGGCAGGTTTCCCGCTTGGTTATGTAGTTGGTTCCATGTTAGTTGGGAAAGTGAAGTATAGAAGCCGTCGCCTACTAATGCTTGGAGGATTATTCGTAGGGGGCCTTACTTACATTTCACTAGGTTTAAATAATAGTATTATTATTGCGATTGTAATCGAAGTAATTGCCGGTATATGTATTGCATTTTTCAATGTTCATAACACGACGATATGCCAACAAACAGTCCCAAATAATATGATAGGAAAAGTATTTTCAGTGCGGTTATTTTTCATACGATCCGCTATGCCATTAGGGGTATTATTAGGGGGAATACTGAGTGAAATGTGGGGAGTGAGAGTGTTATATTTTATAATTGGTTCGATTATATGTGTCACTTCTTTAATAGGAATATTGCTTCCATATTTCAAATTTTTAGATGAGGCGATTGAGGAGAAGTCAGCATAATTCTAAAGATTTGAAACTTTTTAATTGAAAATAATTATCATAATCAATTATAATAGAAGAATACTAGTATTCGTATTACAAAGAGGGAGTGGGATATATGTTTATCGAAACTAAAACATTTACAGTAAAAGAGGGTACATCAGATATAGTTGTAGAGCGTTTTACAGGAGAAGGCATTATTGAAAAATTTGAAGGCTTCATCGACTTAAGTGTTCTCGTGAAAAAAGTGAGACGCGGAGATGAAGAAGTAGTAGTTATGATTCGATGGGAATCGGAAGAAGCATGGAAAAACTGGGAAACTAGTGAAGAACATTTAGCTGGACATAGAGCGGGCCGCGGTAAACCAAAACCAGATCATATTATTAATGTAGATCATGCGGTTTATTATGTGAAATCATCGAAATCGGCTTATCAACAGTCGTAATAATACATTTGTTTAATTATAATTTTTCAAATAAATAACCATCTATCTGTTTACTGATAGATGGTTATTAACATTGAATAAAGAGAATGATTCGTATGTGATGTAAGAAGAATTAACGGACAGGTTAAAATTAGAAATGTTATAATATAAATTCGATTAGTGAGTAAGATTAGGAGGGACAGTAATGGTTCAATCGATAGTTCATATTGCATTAGTAGTAAAAGACTATGATGAGGCAATAGAGTTTTATACAAAGAAACTAAATTTCACATTAGTTGAAGATATTTATCAGCCAGAGGAAAACAAACGGTGGGTAGTGGTATCTCCTCCAGGTTCAGTCGGCACCACAATATTATTAGCTAGGGCATCTAAACCTGAGCAAGAGCCCTTTATTGGTAATCAATCAGGTGGTAGAGTATTTCTTTTCTTAAATACTGACGACTTTTGGAGAGATTATAATGAAATGATTTCAAGAGGAATAGAATTTGTGAGAGAACCGAAAGAGCAATCATATGGAATTGTTGCAGTGTTTAAGGATTTATACGGGAATTTATGGGACCTGCTGCAACTAAAAGATGATCACCCAATTGCACAAAGAATTAAGTAGATTACTACGATTGTCAATCTTTATCGGTAAATCGAGATTCCGTGTCGAATCGTTCATATAATTTCATTTACTGTATTCCAAATGTTGCATTAAAAAAACGTTCTAGACGATAGAAAAAAGTATTAGACTATTAAAAAATGAACACTTGAATACAACCCCTTTAACATTCAAGTGTTATTAATATGGGGCAATACACTTCTGTGTAATCCCTGTTTAAAAGGAGATGGGTAAATGAGGTTGAATCATTTAAATCTATGTGTTGATGATTTATCAGAAGCTAGACATTTCTTTGAAACATTTTTTGATTTTCAATTTTTGGAACAAAAGGGAAAGGCCCTTGTAGTGATGAGTGATGAGAATGGATTTATACTTGTGTTAAGTGATCCAAAAGCGTTCAAGGGGAACAAGGACGTTACATATCCTGAAGCTTTTCATATTGGTTTTTTGGTGGAAACTTCAAGTGAAGTTGATCGAGCATATAATCGTTTAGTAACTGGCGGCATTGAAATAGACAAGGAACCTTATACAATGAGAGGTAGTAGTTATGGTTTTTATTTTACAATATTTAATGGATTATTAATTGAAGTTTCTTGCCTTGATTATAGAGATGGTAAGAAAGTTTCAAAACTAAATAGCATTCATCAAGAGTAATTGTTTGAAGGTGTATATGTAGCCCCTTATCAAGTTTGGGAAGGGGCTTGATATCATAATGCTCGTTATTCAAAAAGCTAAATTTAATCATTTGAACTACTCTCACTTAACAGGTTAACTAGCTGTTTTTTTTAGTTAAGGTAAATAATAGGGGAAATATGGAGGTATCAATGTGTTGACTTGAAATAAAGTTTAATCAAAAACACTCCACAAACCCATATTATTCTCTAGCAGTTTTCAGTTATGGTGTTATAAAAAAGTTTAATCATTTTCTCAAAGAAATCAGTTGTATAGAAAAATTCTAGGTCACGGTTAAGTTTTTTAAGTCACATTTAAGTTGTTTACTTCACAATCAGTGAGCTAGGCCAAAAAACATAATTCTTAAAATACAAATTCGTTCAGGAGCTGAAATCCAATATTTTCTTTCTGTTAAATCATTTATGATGGGCCTATGAGATTTCACCAAAGTCTAGTGTACTTCCTGTTTCTACTAAAGTCTTTGTATTATTTAATATCATCCACCAGGCCTTGTTGCTGTTCTCATAATAAGGATCATCTTCTTTCCATTGGTCATGAATGAGTATTAATTTCGTGCATGATCCAATAGGCTTTAGAATATAAGAAATTCTTGACTCAAATACACGATCATCTTTCATATAAGACTTTCCAGGATAGTGAGTAAATCGAAGTAACTGATTTGGTTCATATTCCAATACGTTTCCGTATACATGCACCGTTTCATTTCCATCTAATCCAGGACCTACATATTCCAAGAGATCGCCCACTTGAAATGTAGATCGAATGATGGACCCATAATAAATTTGTTTTGTACCCTCAGGAGAGATCAATGCCTTCCAAACTGCCTCTGGTGAGCCTGCAATATAAAATTCATACATCAAATTCTTCATGATTTTTATGCCTCCTAAAAATTTAATTCGCTACATGTACATTATAAAAAAACTTCACTGACAATTACGGTCAGTGAAGTGAAGGGTTTTTATAATGATTGAATAATTCAAAGCTGATAGTTGCCAATCTTTCTTGTAATAAAGTTGGTTCCAGAATGCTAATAGATTTACCATAAGGGAGAAGGAAGTAAGGTACAAAAGTATGAATAGACTCTATATCAACCTTAAAAAGAGCTTGATTGTTTTTTCGTTCTATTAAAGCATGGTTAAATAACCAATGCTGACATAAATCATCAAGCGCATGTGGCATGCCTTGGATACGGACAGAAATGAGTTCTTTAAGTTGGTTTGAATCAGGTAAAATGTCTTTTAGAAAGAAAGAACGCGCTGAAAATTCCAAGGGCCGATCAAATTTTTTATCTGTTCGGGATAATGATTGAATACGATCGATTCGAAAACTTCGAATTTCTTTACGCAGATGGCAATAAGCCACTGTGTACCACTTGCCTTTCCAATAAACAAGACCATAAGGATCAATATGACGTGATTGAGGTTCGATTTCTCCACCCTTACGATAAACAATAAATAACCTATAACTTTCGGCAACAGAAATTTCTAAATCTTGAAGAATAGATTTCAAAGAGGGTTCGACAGTAGGATGGATGACTTCAAACCCTCTTAAATGACGATTGATATGATTCAATTGTTCCTCGTTTGTATACATTTTTAATTTAGAAATTGATGCATCTAGCGCTTCACTAAAGGGATACCCTGCATCTATTGCAAACTTTGCAGCATGGACAAGCGCTTTCTGCTCATCCAAATTAAAAAACAAAGGTGCCTTTGTAAACTCATTCAGTAAACTGTACCCACCATTATGCCCTGCATCTGAAATAATTGGTACTCCACTTGCACACAGAGCATCAATATAGCGGTACACCGTACGAATACTGATTTCTAATTCCTCTGCTAATTCTTTAGCAGTCAATTGTTTTCTCGTTTTGAGGAGCCATAAAATAGAAAGCATGTTAACCATTTTAGACATATATAGACATTCCTTTCGCAAAGATTCAAGATAAGCATTCTACATTAGTATAAAACATTCTGCTTCTCTATTAATCATATTCCAATTACACAATCTGGCCCTTTAGTGGAGTAACTTTATTACTACCCAATAGTTCCTTAATCAGCCTTTCAGTTCCGATCTTCTGTTCATTTTTCACTATAAATACACGCCTTTAGATAAATAGATTAAAAGGGATAAAATAACGCATCTTTTAGTCAGAAATCCGACTTATGAGACAGCTCCTTTATTTATTTATTTATTTATTAATCTAACCGAATTTCAAACTCAAGCACAGCTCGATCTTTCATAAATGGCATACTTTGCTCTTTAAATAATAAGCTTATTCCAGACAAATTATCAGAAAGAGTAGGGGAAACAACAAATTGGTAGCTCACATGTCCATCTGTTCCAGTCCATCCTTCTGACCAGCAATCGTATGTAGTATTTATAGATAATTCAACAAGGCTATGTGTATTTACCTCATTAAGTGTTTTGTTTTTCGAATCCCATTCTTTATATAAGTAAATTACGCTAGCATTAGAATATTGACGAATAAAGGTTACAGTATATACTGTTCCATTACGTTCATAAGTTTTTAAAACGGGTACATGTTTTTTAAACTTAGCCGGTTCAACCCGAGGTTTAAATTCTTCTTCGTCCATCATGGAAGAGAATAATGAATTTAAATAGTCTGGATAAAATCCGTACTGCTTTGCCCAATTAGAAGTAGCCTCATTAGGCGGAAATCCTGGGTTCCCATTCGAAAGTTCTTTTCTTTCTTTTAATAGGGCGCAAATTTTTTCATCAATAGAGTATAAGCGTTCATCGTAATGATCAGTAGGGCGTTCAAAAGGCATTCGATTCATCGTCATTCCTCTTTTCCTTTATTTTTGTTTTCATATCTTATTATAACTGAAACAATTCTCATTTTTTACAATAAAATCAATTAATTGAAATATTGCGAAAAATAGGGTGTTTATGTGTTAAAATAAATATAGAAAACCATTTATTAACTATCGGCAGGTTAATAGAAAAAGGGTGTAAATAGTTAATAATGTCACAATTAAAATGCAACTAGATAGTTAGGAGGAATCATTATAATGGATACTACACAACAAAACAGTAATGCATGGGATAAGAAGGTTGAAGAAGGTTCGAGATACACTCAACCTGTAAGTAGTGAGGTTATTGAAAAAAGTAAATCAGGTGAATGGGAAATCACAGTCACCACAGAAAAATCAGTTCCTAGAGATTGGTTTCCAAAGTCATTAGAGGGATTAAAGATACTTTGTTTAGCATCAGGTGGAGGGCAACAAGCACCAGTGCTGGCTGCTGCTGGAGCAGATGTAACAGTTACTGATATATCTAAGAAGCAATTGGAACAAGATGAAAAGGTAGCGGAACGGGATGGATTAACTTTAAAAACAGTACAAGGAGATATGTCAGACCTTAGTGATTTTGAAGATGGATATTTTGATATTGTCGTAAATCCTGTTTCTAATTTGTTTGTAAAAGATGTTCATCTTGTATGGAATGAGATTTCAAGGGTTTTAAAGAATAAAGGTATTCTTATTTCTGGATTTACAAATCCTTTACTATGGATTTTTGATGACAATCAAGAACAAAAAGGTATTTTGGATGTTAAACATTCAATACCTTCATCAACATTGGATTATTTACCAGAGGATGAAGTTCAAGATTACATTAATTCAAATCAAACAATAGAATACGCACATACTCTAGAAGATCAAATCCAAGGTCAAATTGAAGCTGGTTTTGTTATAATGGGTTTTTATGAGGATGATTTTGGTGGAACAAGGATATTAGATAAGCATATTAAAACTTTTATTGCTACAAAAGCTATAAAGTTAAAGGTTGATTAAAATTTCTGGCTCGTTAGTCGAAGAAGGTAACTTGAAAACAATAAAAGTTCAATGTATGTCAAAAAGGATGGCACTTGCCATCCTTTTCTTTGTGTATTTTGAGTGTCAAAACAAGTTTTACACCCCTGAACCGAATCGGTTATAATATATAGTCTGTCATTTTCACATTAATTTTTCACATCATTATATAGTTCCAGCGCCTCTTTCACATTCAATCTATTTTTCACAATGCCATGAATTGCTTGAATCATCGCAGCTGGATGTTCGGATTGCCATATGTTTCGGCCCATGTCTACTCCGATTGCGCCTTCTTGCAGCGCATTGTACGTAATGTTTAATGCGTCTTCGATTGAATCTAGTTTTGGGCCGCCCGCGATTACGACTGGGGCAGGGCATGTGCTCGTAATTTTTTCGAATCCTTCGCAGTAATATGTTTTAATAATGTCAGCTCCCATTTCAACACATACACGGGAAGCGAGTGCTAGGAACCGTGCTTCACGTTTTTGCAGTTCTTTTGCGACGGCGGTAATACCGAGTACTGGCAGGCCATAATCGTGAGCTTCAGAGACTACGTTTGCGAGATTTGAAACGGTTTGTGTTTCATAGTCTGATCCAACGAAAACAGAAACGCCGACGCCAATTGCATTTTGTTTTACGGCTTCTTTCACAGGTGTAACAATTGTTTCATTCGCTAAATCTTTACCGACTACAGTTGCTCCACCTGATACACGCATAACCATCGGCGTGCTGCAGTTTTCAGGAATACAGGAACTTAATACGCCTCGTGTTAAAAAGAGGGAATCAGTATATGGAAGCAAGTTTTTAACTGTTTCTAACGGTTGTTCTAGTCCGTGAATCGGTCCTAAAAAGTAGCCGTGATCTATCGCTAACATAACTGCTCTGCCGTCAGGTAAAATTGTGTTTAATCGATTTTTAAATCCCCAGGTCATTCGAAATCACTCCTTCGTTAATGTTGGATTTTCAGTTTGTACAGTATCTTTATTTGGTAAATGTGGTGACTTTATAAAAACAGCTTTAAAAGGCTTATCGGAATGGTTAATAAGATAATGAGATTCATGAGGGCGAACTTGCAAGACATCACCTTGTTTGATCGGAACTCTCTCGTTATTCACATAGAAATCTATTTCGCCTTCTAACGCATAGAAGACTTCTTCGCACGTTGTATGATAGTGATTTTGAAACTCTTGCCCAGGCTGAATAACGACTAGGCCAAGATCGATATTTGGACCTTGTATTAAATATTTAGGCCCGTTATCACCGAAGCGATAGGTGAAATCATCCTCATTCACTTTAAGCATAGAAATCACTCCTTTATGTAATGTGTTACAGCGCACCTGGGGCAATCCACATATGTGATGTGAGGCCTTTATCAGCTAAAGAAAGTTGGCTAGCATACACTGTTTTCCATGTTTCATAGAACCCTTTATAAAGCTCATGATTTTCAGCGTTTGGCTTAAATGTGTTTTCCCACTGTACAAATTGTTCGGCAGTTTCTTCCATCGATTCAAAAATGCCTACGCCAACTCCAGCGGCAATTGCCGTACCTAAAGCAGCGGCTTCTTTTACAACGGGTACTTTAACAGGGATTCCGAGGACATCTGCCAGTATTTGTGGCCAAAGTTTACCTTTAGCAGCGCCGCCAGCAAAGGTTACTTCAGAAGGGAAATTACCTGTGAGAGCTTCTATTAATTTCAAGTTGCCGAGTGTAACGAAGGCGGCATTCTCTTCAATTGCGCGGAACATTTCTTTCTTACCGCATTTTTCAGCATCTAAACTTAAATTTAAAAAGGATGGTGCAGCATGTCGCCAAGAAATATAATTCATTACATTTGAAAAAGTGGGGATTATGCCATGTGAACCTACAGGTACTTCTTTCGCTTGTTCTTCTAGTAGTTCATAAGTATCTACGCCAAGTTTTTCAGCGAGCCTTTTTTCTTCTTGGCAAAAAGCATCTCGAAACCATCTCATAACAAGGCCAGGGAAGAAAGCGATTGTTTCGTATTGCCATAGGTTAGGAATGACGTGGCAATTTACACGAATCGCCGCATTTGGATCAGTTTCTGGTTTTGTTATATTTACTTCTTGTTGCCAAAAACTGCCCCCGCATATAAATGTTTGTTCAGGCTTTACAACTCCAGTTCCAAGAGATGCCATTTGTGCATCTCCGCCGCCAGCAACGACTGGTGTTCCTTCATGTAATCCTGTTAATTCAGCACTTCGTTTTGTGATATTCCCGATAACTGTCCCAGCTTCATTTACTTTTGGAGAAAAGGCTAGAGTAAGACCGCATTGCTCAGCAACCCAGTTATCCCAAGCTCTATTTTGTAAATTGAATATACCGGATGTACATCCATTTGAAGAATCAATTTGCAGTGTGCCACACAACTTATATAAAATCCAATCGTTTAACATCGTGAAAGAATGTATGTTTCTGTACACGTCTGGTTCATGTTTTTTAATCCAAAGTAAGCGAGGTAAAGCACCTAACGAAAAAGTTTGACCTGATTTTCTATATAAACCTTCTTCAATTTCGGAACGAATTTGTTTTAGTTCACTAACTTCCGCTGACGCGCGGCCATCAACATTTGCACAAGCCCATATTTCTTGCCCGTTTTTATCGTATAAAACAAAGCCTTCACGCATACTCGTTGCACTAATACCTTTAATAGAAGAGGGGGACGTATTACTTTTTTGAAGAACATCCTTCGTGCATTCTTGAACGATCTGCCAGTTTTCTGTTACATCAAAATTCATAGAACCAGGGTAGCGACTATCTGATTTATGAACCCACTCTTTTTGACTAACAGCAAGTTGATTACCGTTTAAATCAAAAAGAACTGCTCGAATGCTCCCTGTACCAGCGTCGTAAGCTAATAGAGTAGACATTAAGAGTCACCTTCCTTTCTTAATAAGGAGAGGGCAGTTTCTTCATCCGTAATTAATGTATGAATGAACTTTCCTTTTAAGGCGCCGTAAATTGCATCTATCTTTTCCGTACCGCCAGCTACACCAACGACATGTTTCATGTTTTGAAGAACAGAGAGTGGTGTGCCGATAAGACGATTATGATGAGGAAGTTCTAATTGTTTTCCGTTAGTATTATAAAATTGCCCTAAAATATCTCCGGCCCCGTTTTGACTACGTATATAAGTCATTTCACGTAGCGTTAGTTTTTCTTCTTTCACAATTGTGGCGTCTTGAGATAAGCTTCCAATGCCAACTACTGCTGTATGAGCGAGTGAAGCGACGTGAAGCATATCTTTCACGCTCGGTTCAGATAGAATAATTTGCGTCATTTCGTTTGTAGATGTAAGAAAAGGGGTAGGAATAATATGAAGATCGCCTTGCATGTAGTTTAAATAGCTTTGGTTTCTTGGAATATAGTGATTTACGCCTCCTGTAAGAGTAACGATTGAAAGATTCATAGAGCTATCAAAATGAATGCTTTCTAGCATTTTACTTATCGTCTCTCCCCAGCCAATCCCAAGTAAATCCCCTTGTTGCAGATGAGTTTCTAAATATTGTGCGGCAGCTTTTCCGAGTGAAAATGCATAATCCTCAGTTGGCGTTGGAATAACGAAAGCATCTTTTAGATGGAATTTTTTCATAAGGTCACGTTCGATGCTTAAACAGTGCAAACCAGTACCTTTTACGTGAAATGTGACGACACCTTCCGTCCGTGCTTTATCTAACAACCGAACGACTTTATTTCTTGAAATGTGAAGAAGTGAAGCAATTTCTTGCTGGGTTAATTGATCTTTATAATAGTACCAAGCTACTTTTGTTAACAAATTGTCTTCAAAGTTGAGCTGTGACATACTCTTCATCCCTTTCAACAATTGACCACTGCTTAAACATATGTGTTCGTTATTTTGTTTATTCCAGTTGAAGCGATAAATAGTCCGGTGAAAAAAGTGTTCTAGATATGAAAAAAGAAATATACAATGCTACAAAACAAGTAGAACAAAAAATCATTTTCTCAAAAAATGTTCTGCATAAAGGCAGGTGACAACATGTGGAGAAAGTGCCCTTATTACAAGTTACAAAGATGAATAAATCATTTGCAGATCAACTCGTATTAAAAGAAGTCAATTTACAATTAGAGCGTGGAGATGTATACGCTTTAGTCGGAGGAAATGGTGCCGGGAAATCAACATTAATGAAAATATTAACGGGTTTGTATTCATACGATGCTGGCAATATGTTTGTGAAAGGAGAAATACAACAGTTTTCAAACACAGCAGAAGCACATCAACATGGCATATATTTAATACCACAAGAGCCACTCATCTTTCCGCATATGACAATTGAAGAGAACATTTGTATCGGAATGAAAGCGAAAAAGAAAGAACTTCGAAATAAAATTAATAAGTTGCTAGAAGGCTTAGGTTGGAACATTCAACTTCATGAGCTAGGGTTATCGTTATCCATTGCCCAGCAACAATTAGTAGAAATATTGAGGGGATTAATAAGAGAAGCTGAGATTCTTATTTTAGATGAGCCAACATCGACATTAACAACTCACGAAATTAAGAGTCTTTTTGTGTTGATGAAAAGTTTAAAAGAAAAAGGAATTGGCATGATTTACATTACGCATCGTTTTCCAGAAATCTTTGAAATTGCGAATAAAGTAGCAATTTTGCGTGACGGAATGATTGTAAGTCAAGGGGATGTATCAAGCTATACATATGACATGCTAATGGAGGGGTTATTACCGAAAGGTTATAAACTTGAGGAGAAGAAAGAAATCACGCAAGAAGAAATAGAGCATTCGGAAAAAGTATTAGATGTCACGAATGCGTCTAGTTATGCGTTTCAAAATGTATCATTAACTGTACACACTGGAGAAGTTGTAGGGATTGCAGGTATCGTCGGATCAGGTAGGACTGAATTAGCTGAATCAATATTTGGATTAATGCCTTTGAAATCAGGTTCTGTTTTATTAGAGGGAAAATCCATTACGAAGTATTCGGTACATAAGCGAATAAAGGAAGGTATGGTGTATGTACCGGAGGACCGGGCAGGGAATGGCATTTTTTCAATTGCGTCTGTGAAAGAAAATATAACAGCTGCATTTTTAAACAGTATGAGTAGCTTCTTTTTAAATAACAAAAAAGAAAGCGCTTTATCTGAATTGTATATAAAACAGTTTCGAATTGTTGTCCCTCATATGAATGAGAAAATGACGTCTTTATCAGGTGGGAACCAACAGAAGGTCGTGCTAGCGAAATATCTTGCATGTAATCCGAAAGTGATTATTCTTGATGAACCGACCCGCGGTATTGATGCGAAAGCAAGACTAGAAGTATACGAAACGATACAAAGTTTGAAGAGAGAGGGACTTGCGATCATATTAATTTCTTCAGATATGGAAGAAATCGTTCAATTAGCGAATCGTGTTTATGTGATGAGAAACGGAGAATTCGTCTCTCATTTGGAGAAGAAGGAAATTTGTATTGATGAAGTTACACGCCTTGCGTACGGAGGAAAGGGAGGTGTAACGGAGTGAACCGTTTATTTAAAATGCATGAGACGTCTATTATTATTTTATTACTTCTTTACATAGCCTTCGTTGGAGTAATGAACCCTAGTTTTGTTCAGTTTAGCTCTTTATCTTTAATTATGAAATCAAGCGTTATTTTAGTTGTTTTGGCAATTGGTCAATCTTTCGTATTGTTTACGAAAAATATAGATGTATCAGTAGGATCTATTATGGGATTAAGCGCTGCGGTTTGCGGGATGTTGTTAACAGATGGATACAGTGCCTTTATTTCAATATTTGCGGCAATTATACTTAGCGCCCTTATTGGTATGGTAAACGGAATTGGCGTTACGAAATTTAGGGTGCCAGCTATCATTATGACATTAGGAATGCTCGGGATTATTAGAGGCGTAATGTTAATATTTACGGGCGGAAAGTGGATTGAAGATATTCCGAATGAGTATAAACAAATTTCTTCTATTATGATGTTAGGGATTCCGATAACGGTATGGACCGTTCTTATCATATTACTGCTGCTATATTTCTTTTTAATGAAAGTTCAAATTGGAAGATATTTTTATGCGGTCGGTGATAATGAAGATGGTGCAAGGCTTATTGGAATACATGTAGATAAAGTGAAAATATACGCGTTTATCATATCAGGCATAAGCGCTGGGTTCGCTGGATGTATATTCGTAATGAATATTGGATTCGTTCCAAATCAAACAGGTACAGGGATAGAATTGCAAGTTATCGCTGCTGCTGTTTTAGGTGGTATTCATTTAAAAGGAGGAACAGGTTCTATATTTGGAGCGGCATTAGGTGCATTCTTCTTAGAAGTGATAAGCAGTTCACTCGTCTTTTTAAAAATACCTGCATTTTGGAATAGTGCTATTTCAGGATTTTTACTTTTACTCATCATCATATTAGATAGTGTCTTAAAAAAATGGAAGAAACTCCGGCAATTAGAAGAAAGGAGGGTGAATCTATGAGGGGAATACGTAGCTTGTATAGATGGGAAGGGGTTCTTCTCATATTGCTTCTCGTAGAATTCATTCTCTTTAGTTTCATAAATAGTGATTTCTTAAACATTAGTAACCTCCTTTTTAGTATGAACGATTTCCTTATTATTTCAATCACGGCTATTCCGATGACATTTGTCATTGTAACTGGCGGAATTGATGTTTCAGTAGGATCTATTATGGGGCTTACTTCGATTCTTATCGGAGTACTTTGGATGAATGGCATGCCTATACTGTTAGCTGTTATCATTGCGCTCGTAATAAGTTGCATAGCGGGCGGATTAAATGGACTTATTATAAAAATGACAGATGTAGAACCTCTTGTCGTTACACTTGGAACGATGTTTTTATATGCAGGAATCGCCCTTGTTATTTCAGGTGGTTCGGGTGCAGCGGGCTATGAAGGAATAAGTGGTTTACCAGATTCATATGTGCAACTGGCAAATGGTAGTTTTATCGGTATACCTAATTTATTATGGCTCCTTGTCATTTTAACGATAGTATTTACGATATTGTTTCACCGTACAACATACGGTCGCCACGCAAAATTAACTGGCGCAAATGAAAGTACGGCGAAATATTCCGGAATTCGAACGAAGAAAGTAGTGATTACTGCTTACGTACTTTCTGGGTTAGGAGGTGGATTAGGAGGAGCTTTCTTAACAGCGTATTTCGGTTCTGCTCGTGCTGATATTGGAAGTGAAACCATTTTGCCAGTTATTACGGCAGTTGTATTAGGCGGCACACTAATTACAGGCGGAAAAGGGAGTATTATTGGGACAGTACTAGCGAGTGTTTTTATAGGACTCATGCAGTACGGTTTGCAAATGACGGGCTTAACGAATGAACAATCTAATGTAGTAATAGGTATTATCCTTATTGTTTCTGTTATTATGAGACATTTCAAATTACAACGATTCGCTACGGGGAAAAGAAGGAATTTGCATAAGGGGGAAATGTCATGAAGAGAAAACTGGGGATTGTTATTATTATGTGTATTTGTTTAATTGGTTTAATTGCTTGTTCTAGCCAAACTGCGGATAAGAAAAAAGCAGATGATGTAAAATTTGCGTTCATTCCGAAATTAACGGGAGTTGGCTTCTTCACATCAGGTGGTGAAGGTGCAAAAGAGATGGGAGATAAGTTAGGTGTACAAGTGAAGTACGATGGACCGTCTGAGGCAAGTGTATCAGGGCAAGTAAAATATATAAACAATTTTATTAACCAAAACTATGATGCAATTATGGTTTCATCTACGTCAGTTGATGGTCTCTCGCAATCATTACAACGTGCAAAGAAAAAAGGGATGACAGTATTAACGTGGGATTCTGATGTGAATCCGAAAGACCGTTCGTTTTATATTAGCCAAGGTACACCAGACCAACTTGCAAACTTATTAATTGAAATGACTTCTAAGCAAATTGGAGATAAAGGAAAAGTAGCATTCTTTTATTCAAGCCCGACTGTAACAGATCAAAATCAGTGGGTAACGAAGGCGAAAGAGATTATTAAAGAGAAATATCCGAATTGGGAAATTGTAACGACGCAATACGGTGAAAATAATGCGCAAAAATCTTTATCAGTTGGAGAGAGTATTTTAAAAACGTATCCAGATATTAACGCAGTAATATGTCCAGATGCAACAGCACTACCAGCAATGGCACAAGCAGCTGAGAATTTGAAAATGGATAAGAAAGTAGTCGTAACGGGGTTTTCGACACCGAACGTTATGCGTGATTATGTGAAACGAGGAACAGTACAACAATTTGGATTATGGGATGTAAAACAACAAGGTGCACTAGCAACTTATGTTGCAAATGAAATTGTTGTAAAAGGGAAGAAGTTAAAAGTCGGGGATAGCTTTGAAGTAAAAGGAATCGGAAAAGTGAAAGTAGAGCCGAACTCTATTCAAGGGTATGACTATGAGGCAGAAGGAAATGGTATTATCGTATTACCTGAACGAGTTGTATTTACGAAAGATAATATCGATAAGTATAATTTCTAGTAGAAAATAAAAACGTCCGAATATATCGGACGTTTTTATTATGTCGTTTTTTTAATCTATTCATTAATTGTGAACAGCTTCTTTTTCATTTAACCCAAGTGTGCGTCCTGTTGAAGCGTGAAGCTCTTGGAACAGTCTTGGATTTTCCGTTAGTGATACGCCATAAGAAGGGATCATTTCTTTTATTTTTGGCTCCCATGCTAGTATACGTTCTGGGAAGCATTTTTCTAATACTTCAAGCATAACGTGAACCGCAGTAGAAGCACCTGGAGAAGCGCCAAGTAACGCAGCGATTGATCCGTCATTTGCACTAACAACTTCTGTACCAAATTGAAGTGTTCCTTTACCACCTGCATCAGTATCTTTAATTACTTGCACACGTTGTCCAGCAACGACAGTATCCCAATCTTCACTTTTAGCGTTCGGAATAAACTCACGTAATTCTTCCATACGCTTTTCGTGTGATAACATAACTTGTTGGATTAAGTATTTTGTTAATCCCATTTCTTTTACACCGGCTGCTAACATCGTTAAGACGTTATTCGGTTTTACAGAACCAATTAAATCAAGGTTTGAGCCAGTTTTTAAGAACTTAGGCGAGAAACCTGCAAACGGTCCAAACAGTAAAGCTTTTTTGTTGTCTATATATCTTGTATCAAGGTGAGGTACAGACATTGGCGGAGCACCCACTTTAGCTTTTCCGTATACTTTTGCATGATGCTGCTCTACAACTTTTTGGTTTTTACATACCATAAATAGTCCACTTACTGGGAATCCGCCGATATGTTTTGATTCAGGAATACCAGTCTTTTGTAGTAGAGGTAGACTACCGCCACCGCCGCCGATAAAGACGAATTTTGCAGTATGGTGTTCGATTTTACCACTATTCATATCGTGTACTTTTACTTCCCACAAACCGTTCTTCGTACGTTTAATATTTTCAACACTATGTTTGTAGTTTAGCTCGACATTTTTAGTTTTTAAGTAATCAAACAACATGCGCGTTAACGCACCAAAGTTAACATCTGTTCCAGAGTCAATTTTCGTTGCAGCCACCGGTTCATTAGAAGTACGGCCTTCCATAATGAGTGGAAGCCATTTTTTTAATGTGTCAGGTGCATCAGAAAATTCCATCCCTTGGAATAGAGGATTTTTTGAAAGCGCTTCAAAACGATTTTTTAGAAACTCTACATTTTTTTCTCCTTGCACCAAACTCATATGAGGTAGTGGCATAATAAAATCTTGTGGATTACGAATTAAGTTTCTCTTAACAAGATACGCCCAAAATTGTCTTGAAAGTTGAAATTGCTCATTTACTTTTACAGCTTTACCAATATCTATAGACCCGTCAGATTTTTCGGATGTATAGTTAAGCTCACATAGCGCAGAATGTCCTGTACCAGCATTATTCCATTCGTTAGAACTTTCTTCTCCGGCATTAGCGAGTTTTTCAAATACTTTAATTTCCCATTCAGGTGCCAATTCTTTAAGTAATGATCCTAACGTTGCGCTCATAATTCCTGCGCCAATTAAGATAACGTCTGTTTTTTGCTGCATGTTGCTCATGATAATCTCTCCATCCCCTATATTGGCAAAAAAGAGTAGGTGTTTTTATATCTAAGCCGTAAAAAGAAAACACCGCCTAGGCCCCACCTAGGTATTTACCTTTTTTGTCTCAATTATATAACCATCTCATAGTCTATTATAATAATTAATAGACTAAAATATCTAGTGTTATCTGATAATTTTAAACTATTTAACGTTTTATTTCATAGAATTCTTCTGTCATAAGGGTAAAAAGCATAGTAGTAAAGCGGAATTTGAAGAAGAATTCCAGTTTGATGTTATCTCAAAAAAACTTCTATTTTTATGTTTTATCTTTGAGAACTAGTAAAATTCTATTTTTGTAACATCTAATTTGAAAAAATAGAGTAAATAACAAATAAATGATAAGATTATTCTGAAAATAACCAAGGAGGGATACCAATGCTTACAAAAAAACAAGTCGCAAACTTATTTCGAAATTTTTCAATCAAGGAATGTAAAGGATCAAGTGATTTATACGAATACTTATCAATGAAGATTTCTGAAGATGAGGAAGTGCTTACACTATCTTCCTACGCTCAAGTAGGACAACCAATCCCAAACTTATTATTAGGTGCAGTACATTATTTATTGCTAAAAGGGAAAGACCATCATTTAAAAACGTATTATAGTAGCTTAGTTGAAAATGCTAAAACAAATTTAGATAAAGCTTTTGAACAATTTAAAGATTTCTGTAATGAGTACCGAGAAGAAATCATTACTTTATTACAAACGAAACTCGTTCAAACGAATGAAGTAAGACGATGTGCATACTTATACCCAAGTTTCTGCTACATATTTAACAAAGTGAATAAACCGTTAGTGGTAATTGAAATTGGTACAAGTTCTGGATTACAACTGTTCTGGGACCAATATAGCTATTCGTACGGAACAGATGAAACATATGGAAATATAAATTCGAATGTACATTTAACCTCTGAAATAAGAGGGGAGAATGTGCCCCGTTTTCTAAAACAAAGTCCACCTGTCGTAGAAAGAATCGGGCTTGATTTACATGTGAATGATTTACATAATGAGGAAGATTATTTATGGCTACGTGCACTAATTTGGCCAGAACATAAAGAAAGACTTGAACTGTTCGATCAAGCAGCATCTTTAGTTAAAAATGAATCCGTCCGATTAATAGAAGGAGACGGTGTAGAGCTGTTGCCATCTATTATTGAACAAATAAGTGAAGATGCTGTTATCTGCATTTTCCATACACACGTCGCAAATCAAATACCTAAGCAAGTAAAACATGCGCTAGAAAAACAAATTAAAGAAATCGGTGCAAAACGTGATGTATTCCACCTATATAACAATATGTGGGACCGGGACCTTCATATTGATTATTATATTAACGGAAACGAATATTGTGAAACTGTTGGGGAAACGGAAGGGCATGGGAGATGGTTTAGTTGGGGATTGGGGGATAAGAAGCTATGCTAAAGTAAATCTAATAATTATGGGTTTCATCACCAAAATTCGTAATTAAAATAGCTGATGGAAGACACTCCATCAACTGTTTTTTACTTTTCATAAAACTCATTAGGTATCTAAGGTAAGCGTCAAATATTCCTCACCTACAAGTTGTAAATAGCCCATGAGATTCATCTTCTTACATCCAAGGATTTAAAGAAATTGGATTATTAAAACCTGACAGGTGTCAAAAAAGAACCTACCGGTTAATCAGCTATATTACTGGTTCAAGAAATTATTACTTCAAACGGAAGAGCCGAAGGAAAGTAAATGTTTAAAATGAATATATAATACATGCGAGAAAGAGCACAATTTGATAGGAGGGGCTTCCAAATGCATATGGATGAAAGAATGAATTTGCAGTTAACAAGCCAGGCTCTTCAGGTAATGAATAACGGAATTGCTGTCATAAGTCATGATGGAATCATCACATTCAGCAACCAACCATTCTGCAGCATGTTACATAAAAAAGAAAATGAAATAATAGGTAAGCATATATCAACGATTATTCCTGATCGTAAAAAGCTAGTAGTGAATCAAAATGATAGTTTGTACAAGTACGAGTGTAAGGTGGGCAACCAAGTATTGATTATGAATGAATCCCGTGTATATCAGAGCGGGAAAGAAGATGGATCAATTGCCATTTTGGAAAACAAGGAAAAAAGTATACAGTCCTTGGAAAGTATCATCAGTCGGTATGAAAATGCCTTGAATTTACTGTCGGAGTGTATTCTAGGGGTAAATGAACAAGGGATTGTCAATTTTTTAAGTGGTTCTTATGCACAATTTTTAGGGATTAATGATCCAAAGGAAGCGATTGGTAAGCATTGTACGGAGGTTGTTGAAAATACGAGGATGCATATTATCGTGAAGACGGGACAGGTGGAAATTGGGCATATCCAGCGTATAAGTAATCGGAATATTATCGCAACTCGCATACCTATTGTTAAGGACGGGGAGGTTATTGGTGCGATTGGTAAAATTATGTTTCATGATATACAGCAGTTTAAAGCTTTGGGGGATCAGATTAGTGCAATGGAATCAAAGTTATCTTACTATCAAACTGAATTACAGCGGTTGCAAGAAGGTAGGTTGTCCTTTCAAAGTATTATAGGAGAGAGTGCGAAAATGAAAGAAGTTAAAACGATGGCCTTGAAGGTTTCTAAAAGTCGGTCTACCGTTTTGATAAGAGGAGAGAGCGGTACAGGGAAGGAGCTCTTTGCGCATGCGGTACATCGTGCAAGTCCGCGTGCTAGGGGTTCATTTATTCGTTTGAATTGTGCTGCGATTCCGAGGGATCTTTTGGAGGCTGAATTATTTGGATACGAAGAGGGGGCTTTTACAGGAGCGAAAAAAGGTGGTAAGCCTGGGAAGATTGAGTTGGCCCATAAGGGAACGTTGTTTTTAGATGAGATCGGTGATATGTCTTTGGACATGCAGGTGAAGTTGCTGCGTGTGTTGCAAGAGAAAGAGATTGAAAGAATTGGTGGTACGAAAATTCAAAAGATTGATGTCCGTTTCATTGCGGCGACACATCGAAATCTTCGTGAAATGGTGCAAAGAGGGGAATTTAGGGAGGATTTATATTATAGGTTGAATGTGTTTGCGATCGATATTCCTCCGTTACGAGAGAGAAAGGAAGATATGATACATATAATGGAATTTTTAATTCGGAAATTGAATGGGGAGCTGGGTAGTAGCGTTCTTTCATTGGATGAGAGAGTAAGGGATATATTCATGGAGCATGATTGGCCAGGCAATATTAGGGAGCTAGAGAATGTGTTAGAACGAGCGATGAATGTTATAGAAGGAATGATTATTCAAGTGCATCATCTTCCTGTATATTTGCGGAAAAAAGATTTGGAAGAAGAGTTATATCATGAAATATTTGCGGTGGATCAAGAGAAGAATGAGATGAGTTATTCACTGCAGGAGGAAGTGGAATCGGCTGAAAAACGGGCGATTACAAGGGCTTTGGAAAAGACAGCTGGAAATATAAAAGAGGCAGCCAAGCTTTTAGGGATTCATCGGGCTAGCTTATATCGTAAAATAGAAAAATATGGAATTTCGTGAAAGGAAGCAAAGGGCAAACAGGCCCTTTTTTTGTTTGGTTTGCAGTAATACATACTGTCTCTTTTTTGCGACACTTTCTTATGGATGCGACATGATCGTAATCATTTGTAGCGCAAATGCGACATGTGAAGGTGGACATGTAAGGGAGACTTGGGGTATGTCCCTGAAGGAATAAGGGAATAGAGAATGAGTCGATTTTTGGCATGTTTCTTGCTATATAAATAAAAAAGATTATAGCAAGAAGGGATGGAATTCAATGCTGGAAAATCACAGTTTGCCACATTTTATTATGCAAAGTATTGAAAAAACACCAAGTAAGGTCTATTTACAATTTGAAGAACAAAGAGTTACGTATGAGGAGCTCTATCATCGAATTACAAAAGCTGCAGCGGGATTTTGTGAGCTCGGTATTCAAAAAGGGGATAAGGTTTGTATTATGCTTCATAACGCTCCTGAATATCTGGATGTATGGTTTGCTTTATCTTTTATGGGAGCAATTGCGGTGCCTCTGAATGTGCATTTAAAAGGGGAAGGTTTGCAGTATATTTTATCTCACTCTGATTGCAAGCTGATTATCGTTGATAAGGAATTTGTTCCTCAAATTGCTTCTTGTTTGCCATTTATACAAAGGGACATTCAAATTGTCGTTTACGGAAATGATGAAAGCGCAATCATTTTGAACGATAGTAAAGAACCGCTGGTAATCGAATTGAAAGATGTACTGAATACAAATAATCATCACCTTCCAACTGAATTTGTTTCCTCCTCTTCTATTAACAGTATTCTTTATACCTCTGGAACGACTGGATTACCTAAAGGGGTCATGTTAAGTCATTCTGCCTATGTAAATTCTGCGCAGTCATTTGCCACCTATATGGTTGGCGCAAGTTCGAAAGATATTTTATTTACAGCGCTGCCGTTATTCCATATTAACGCCCAGGCCCATACAGTACTCGGTGCTATTTCTTCCAATGCGACAATTGCTCTTGGCAAGCGGTTTAGTGCTTCTGGATTTTGGGATGAAATTCGCGGTCATGGCGCAACCATTTTTAATTCTTTAGGATCTATGATTCCTATTCTCTGCAAGCAACCAGAAAAGGAAAACGATAATGAAAATTTTGTAAGGGTGACGGCTTGTGCTGCTACGCCTAAGGAATTTTGGAAGCCGTTTGAGGAGAGGTTTGGCGTCCAGATTGTAGAAGGTTACGGATTAACGGAAACGACGGGTTTTTGTGTAACGAATCCATTGAATGCCAATAAGCCGCCTTCTATTGGAAAGCCTTATTCTTACGTAGAGACGAAGATTGTCAATGAGGATGGAAATGAAGCGCGGACTGGTGAAATTGGAGAGATTTTTATACGTTCCTTACAGGGACAAGCATTCATGGAAGGCTACTATAAAATGCGGGATAAAACAGAAGAGGCGATGAAGGAGGGATGGTTCCATACAGGAGATCGTGGTTATCTAGACGAGGAAGGTTACTTATATTTTTGCGATCGAATCAAACAGTGTATCCGGAGGCGTGGAGAAAATATCTCCTCTTGGGAAATCGAAAAGGTAGTGAATAATCACCCGAAAGTACTTGAATCAGCGGCCATCGGTGTTCCATCGGAAGTGGGAGAAGAGGATGTCAAATTATATGTGATTGTAAAGAAAGGAGAAACGATGTCCCATGAAGAGATTATAGATTGGTGTCAAGAACGTATGGCTTACTTCATGGTGCCGCGATATGTTCAGTTCAGTGAAACTTTCCCAAAAACCGCGACGGAACGGATTCAGAAGTTCAAGCTGAAGGAGGAAGGAATCAGTACTGCTTGGGATCGCGAACAGGTCGGCTATGTAATTAAAAGAACGAGTTGATGTGCTGAAGGGGAGTAAAACAGTTTGCTTTTTATCTCATTACATATTGGAAAGAAGGGATTGAATTGGAAAATAAGCGGGTTGTTACATGGTCCAAAGAAAAAGGAATCGCGACAATCATCATTGATAATCCTCCTGTGAATGTATTGAGCGGTGCTGTGGTTGAGCAACTGACGGTGGTGGTCGATGAAATCGAACGGGATGATGAAGTAATTGCTGTACTTCTAACTGGCGCTGGAGAAAAGGCCTTCGTTGCAGGAGGAGACATCAAGTCATTTCCGGAATGGATTGGGAAAGGGAATGAATATGCAGAGGGAAAATCATTGTGGCTTCAGAATCCATTAAATAAAATAGAAAGATTGTCGAAGCCTGTAATCGCTGCTATTAACGGATTAGCGCTTGGGGGCGGGTGTGAATTAGCCTTATCATGTGATTTACGGATTATAGAAGAACATGCCCAAATCGGACTTCCAGAGGTGAAGTTAGGATTGTTTCCAGGTGCGGGAGGCACGCAACGTTTGCCTCGATTGATAGGAACTGCAAGTGCGAAAGAAATGATGTTCACTGGTGAACCGTTCACTGCCGAGGTAGCTTGGCGAGTTGGTTTGGTGAATCATGTTGTTCCGCGTGGCGAAGCGCTGAATAAGGCGAAGGAACTAGCCGCGAAGATGGCTCAATTTTCCCTTCCTGCTTTATCTTTGATGAAGCAATCTATCAATAAGGGATTATCTTCTTCTCTTGAGGACGGGCTAAAAATAGAAGCTGAGAATTTCGGCCATGTATTTCAAACGAGTGATGTAAGAGAGGGAGTGGAGGCTTTTATAGAAAAGAGGGTACCGCTTTTTCATCATAAATAAAATAACAAAAAGTAATGCCTGCCTCTGGCAGGTGTTGCAATAATATATATAAATATAAAAGGGTGTAAAGTAAATTTAAGAGAATCTATTTTATTGAGGGGGAATGCGGTTATGGATTTATTGATTGTATTGCTATCGCTTGGCTTGCTTATATTTGTAGCTTACCGAGGATTCTCAGTCATTTTATTCGCTCCGTTATGTGCTTTGTTGGCTGTATTTTTAACGGAACCGGCGAATGTTTTACCATTCTTTTCTAATGTTTTTATGGCGAAGATGGTCGGATTCATAAAATTATATTTTCCTGTGTTTTTGCTTGGAGCGATATTCGGTAAAGTGGTAGAAATCACTGGAATAGCAGAAAAAATCGCGAAAATTATCATCCGTTTTATAGGTGTGAAAAGAGCGATTCTTTCCATCGTGTTAATGGGAGCGATTCTTACATACAGTGGTGTCAGTTTATTTGTCGCAGTATTTGCGATTTATCCATTTGCGGCGCAATTATTTCGCGAGGCGGATATTCCGAAACGTCTCATTCCAGCGACAATCGCATTCAGCGCATTCACGTTTTCGATGGATTCACTTCCTGGATCACCTCAAATCCAAAATGTTATTCCAACTACGTTCTTTAAAACAGATATTTATGCAGCTCCTACATTAGGGATTATCGGAGCACTGTTTATCTTTATATGTGGCATGCTGTATTTGGAAAGGTGTAGGAAGAAGGCTGCTGCTAAGGGAGAGGGGTACTTCGGAAAAAGCGGTGCCACTTCTGAACTGGCTGCCACAACTAGCGCACAATTGGTGCAAGCGCCTATTGTTTCCAGCGATGTTATTCCAGCTAGTTATTGGGTAGCTTTTCTTCCGCTTGTACTGGTCGGAGTGATGAATAAAGTCTTTACAGAATTCATCCCGGTTTGGTATACAAAGGGATTTGATTTTGCATCTATAGGTTTGAAGGAGTACGGAACGATTGATATGGGACAAGTCGTAGGTATTTGGTCAGTGGAAATGGCACTTCTTATCGGAATACTTGCTGCTATATTATTAAACTTCCAAGCGGTAAAAGAACAGTTTCAATCTATTACAAGCGTGGGCGTAAGTGGTTCAATCTTAGCTGCCATGAACACTGCAGCCGAGTATGGATTTGGTGCCGTTATAGCAGCTTTACCCGGATTTGTCATGATTCAAAATTCTTTGACAGGTACATTTTCAAACCCTTTAATTAGCGGAGCGGTCATGACGAATATTTTGTGCGGTCTGACGGGATCAGGTTCGGGTGGAATGAGTATTACATTAGGTTTAATGGCAGATAAATATATTGAAGCGGCAGCGAACTTTGATATTCCGTTAGATGTGCTGCATCGTGTAATTGCAATGGCAGCAGGAGGTATGGATACTTTACCTCATAACGGGGCAGTTATAACCTTACTTGCGGTTACAGGATTAACGCACCGGGAAGCTTATAAAGAGATTTTTGGTATTACGATAATTAAGACATTAGCCGTTTTCTTCGTTGTTGGAGTGTATATGATGTTTTCTATTGTATAGTAGGGAGGTTGCTTGGCTGTTATAAATAACGCAGTCATCAAGTTAAGATTATGTATAATGGCTGTTTGTATGTTTTCAATGAATTTCACAAAAAAACTTCAATTGTAGATTGGAATTGAACTATCCCAAACTTTACTTGGTTTAGAGGAGGGGGGATAAAGCCCATGAATCTTTGTTACTTACACTAGGTATGATTGATACAGTTGTCGTTCAAAATGGTTCGTTATTAATCCCGTCTGTGCGTACTAAATTTAGTGATGATGCAAAAGTTACAGATGAGGATACAAAGCAAGCTCTTATTTCTTTAATTCAAAGTATAGTAGACGAAATAAGGGAATAATGATTTGTTTTATAAAAAAGGCAATACTACTGGTAGTTTAAACGTAGTATTGCCTTTTCATTTTCTTTTGTTTGAAATTTTGTACTAACGATTAGGCAATCATGTCACCTATTTTAAGGTTTAGACAAAATATATATTAATTTAGGCTCTGGCTTACGTCTTTTTTCGTCTTGGTCAAATAAATAACTAAGCTCAAGATTATTACGAGGAAGATTACGCTTGTTCCTACCGTACCGAGACCAAGGCCACCGGAATCGTGAGGCTGTGATAAATAATCGCCAAAAGAGGCGCCGAAAGGACGAGTTAAAATATAAGCGATCCAAAAGGCCAACACTGCATTTAATTTGAAGCGGTAGTAAGCTATGGCTACAGCCCCAATTAATGCGGCAAATATGAGCGCTGAAATCAAGTAACCTAAGTTGAGACGCTCTGCTACGAGATCACCAGCTGCAGTACCTAAGGCGAAGGTGAACAGGATAGCCAACCAGTAGAATGCTTCTCGCTTTATTGTGTAAATAGAGTGAATGGACAGTGTCTTCTCACTCACATACCAAGCAGCAAAAGTTGCCATTAAGGAAAGGGTGAAAACGATGGTGGTCGTCTCTAGAGCGACCCCGAAGTTGTCCGTAAGATTGTCGGTGACTAGCGTACCGACAACACTAATCAGCAAGACAGTGAGCCAGTAAATCCCTGGAACATACTTCTTCAACCTAAACTGGAAGAACAGTGTGATGAGCAAGAGAGCACTCATAACAAAGGTCGTTTTAGTCAAGCCAAAGTTCAGGTTTGTATTTAAGAAGTCTGCGCCTGTTTCGCCCACTGTAGTTGCCATGATTTTGATAATCCAGAAGAAAATCGTGATTTCTGGAACTTTGTTCAGCATCTGCCAGCCTCGTGATGAAACGGAAGCGACTTCATCAGAAATGGATGGATTTTCTCTATTCTTATCCTGATCCTTCTCATAATAGTTCATGTAGGATTCCTCCTTATTAGTTTTTTATGGCCAGCGCCAATTTATATACAGAGTGTAACTAATAAGAATGAGATTCAGATGAAATTTGGATGAAAAAATCATTAAAATAAGATGAAAAAAAGAAATTTCTAAAGTGTCTTTTTTATTTAACAAATACAGTTAAAAAAGTATATCCTTTTTTTGTTCGCGACATTGAAAATACAGCAAAATTGATACTCTTCATTTGATATCCTAAGTTGGTCGTTTTCTGCAAAATAATAGTTTGACATGGAGTCTATACAAGCATGACTCACATGCCAAGACCGTCATAATAACAAGCATTTGACGCTATAATACTTGTGTCTCTATGTTGAAGCATGTGTGATTGGGTATTTGTAATACTACGTCTTTTTGTTTTGCGAACAATAAGTTGGAGACTAATCGGTTAAGTTTCTTTTGTATTTAGGGGGATATTAAGAATATCTTATGTATTTCTCATCAGATTTTAATATTTTTTTAGTAGTGTATACCTTGTATCCTACAAGGAAAGAGGAAGAAGACTATGCATGTACTACATTTTTTAAGTGAATATATAAAGCACCCAAGAACTGTAGGAGCGGTATTGTCAAGTTCTAAGCAACTTGCAAAACAAATGGTAGCCCCTATAAATTTTGAACAAGCAAAATGCATTATTGAGTATGGACCAGGAACTGGAGTGTTTACGGAACAGCTCATTCAACATAAACATAATGAAACAGTATTGTTAATCATTGAGAATAACGTACAGTTTTACCGTATACTTCAAAAGCGATATTCACACATGGAAAATGTGTACATTATTCATGATTCTGCCGAATATACGGAAAAGTATGTTCAGAAATATAAAATTACCCAAGTGGATTATATTATTTCAGGATTGCCATTTACCAGTTTATCCCTTGATACTTCTACAAAGATATTACAGGTAACAAAAGAAGTATTAGGGGAAGAAGGGAAATTTATTACTTTCCAATATACACGCTTTAAACAACAATTTTTCCGTTCTTTTTTTGCAAATATTGAGGTGAAGAAAATAAACTGGAATATTCCACCGGCGTTCGTGTTCACTTGCTTTATGTAAGGTGATGGAAAGGTGCGAAAACAAAGCAATATCATACAAAAGAAATGAATTATTTCCAACATAAAAAATGAACGATTTTTCCTGTGAGAATTACAGAAAGAATCGTTCATTTTTTTGCGAGAAATATAAACTATACCTTTCATTTTGGACTATTAAAAGGGCGGAATACTTTGCGGAAAGTTGAAAACATTTTTCGGGTCATATTTAGCCTTTACTTCCATTAACCGGTCAAAGTTACAGCTGTAGTAAGCATCTGGCCAGTCTTTAATGGAAAGGTCAGGTGTATTAACGTAAACGCCTTTTGTGAACGGGAGCATCGCTAATCGAAAATCTTCGGTCCACCGAATGCTTGCGGCAGCACCTTCTGCTTGATTCCAAGTGGCGAATATTGACATGTTCGAAAGTGCTTTTCGGTAAAAATAAGCTGTAGCTTCGTTCGATATTTCAGCTACGGCTCCGCCTAATCCATGGAAAAATACAGAAGTTGTTGCATGTTGTGGTGTATTGTTTATAAAGTGTTCGATGATCGTGAGTGCTTCTTCTGGCAATAGTGCATACACATATGGACCTACACTTTTAAATGGTAAAGGCTCTATAGGCTGTGTTGCAGCTATTCGTGTTGCCGCTTCTACCCAAGGTATTTCTTCTATAGTTACTGTTAACGGTGAACCGGCTTGTAATAATGGCTGCAGAAGTGCTTGCAATTCTTGGACTGATCCTAGGAATACTCCTTGCATTAATAACGATGGTTCCACTTCTGAAGACATGAAGAGGGTGCTCGTAAGTCGCTTATCAGCGCAAGGAAGAGTATATTCTTGCCAAGACTTTAGTACAGATTTTAAATCTGTTAAGTCCCAGCTTATTTCCGTAAATCCCACTGTGTTAATTTTATGTGTTCGAAATTTGAATGAAGTACATATTCCAAAGTTACCACCACCTGCACCTCGATATGCCCAGTAGAGATCTGAATTATGCTTAGCGTTGGCACGTACAATACAACCGTTCGCGTCAACCATCTCTAGCTCAATTAAATGATCAAGAGTTAATCCCCATGGACGGGAGAGTATACTATGTCCGCCGCCTAATGTTACACCTGCAATGCCAGGAGTAGGACAAACGCCGCTTGGCACAACTAACCCTTCAGCTGCGAGCGTTTCAGTTAAAGAAAGGTTTCTCCACCCAGTTCCGATTGTAACAGTCCCGCCGTTATGATCTATTTCTAGTTGCTTCATTTCACTTACATCAATTACAATTCCAGCGTTGTTAACGGATAAACCTTCATAATTATGACGACCAGAGCGCATACGCATAGGTACGTTATACTGTCTCGACCAGCGAACTGCATTTACTACATCCTGTGTATTTTGAGCAAAGACAATAATTAATGGGAATTTGTTGAAGAATGTGTTGAACTCCTCGCGAGCTGAATTATATTCTGGATTTTCGGGAGTTACGATACGTCCTGTAAGTTCAATGTTTTGATTACTCATTTAAGCATTCTCTCCTTGCCACATAATAAAATATCTATATTGCTATTCGTAATGTGGAAAAGCGGATATAAAAATAGAACTGACTATACGTTATAAGTAGATGAATGAGTGAGGGGGATTATTCCTAGAATGAGGTTTTCGGATGAATCAGTGAATCGAAATAATAAATAAAAGGCAACACCACACAAATTATAAATGCAGCATTGCCTAAATAAAATTAAATATATTTAATTAAAATCTCCCCAGGTAATCCATCAATCTCACAAACTATATCTGATGTAAAATCAGCGTTTAATAAAATTTTTCGAGAGGGGATATTATTTGGATCGATAATTGCTTTTAGTACGTTTACATCAGTATGCTTCGCTATTTCAATTAATTCTCTTGCAATACAACTACCATATCTTTTTCCCCAGTGTTCTGGCAATAACATATAACCAAGTTCAGCTTCTTTAAAATCATCCTCATTTACTGTTATATGTCCAAGTCCGATAAATTCATTTGTTGCACTGTTATAAACTTTATAAGATCCATACAGTTTATGTTTTTCATTGCGCCTTAATAATTTTTCATAGTCGTTTTGTGCTTCATCTAACGGAATGGTGCGCTCTGTAATTTGTGCCATTACTCTTTCATTTGATACGAGCAGGAAGTAGTGATTAAAATCTGTTGCTTCAAATTTTTTGAAATGTAGCTTATGCATATGCTTCCTCCAAACTAATTTTCATTTGTTCTTCAGAAAAGATAAACGATAGTTAAATCGTGATTTCTATTTGATTGCCTTCTGGATCGCTTATTACACTTTCATAATAGCCATCTCCAGTGAAACGTGGTCCATTTAATAAAGAATAGCCTGCTTCTTTTAACGTTTTTGTCAGTTCATTCACACGTTCCTTACTGCCAACAGAGAAAGCCATATGTGCATAGCCAGTTATATTAAGATTAGGCTCGTTTTCTATACCTTTCTTACGCATAAGTTCAAGCCTTGCTCCAGATTCGAACGTAATAAAATAAGATTCAAATTGTTTTACTTCGTTATGATATAAAGAGTTTGCTTTGCCGTTGAAATACTTCGTATAAAAAGTACGCATTAATTCTAAATCATTTACCCAAATTGCGATATGTTCGATTTTCATAGGTTTCACCAATCCTATCTGTACTAATTAGGCTTCCACTGTATAAAAGTTGCATGTACATTGCAAGAAATTTGATTCGGTGTTAAAGGCAATTGTTAATTTTTGGTTGTATACGTACATACAATGTGTAATTAAGTGAATGACTTACATAGGAATTACAGAAAAGGGTGAATGAGACTTATGAGTCAATTAGAGCAAACAATGTACGTTGGTGTCATCATGTCTATTGTACTATCCGTAATGATTTTGGGGTCTTTATATTATAATCCTCGTCTTTGGTTAAATGATTATCCAAAAGATATTCAAAAGGTAGTTTTTCCGAAATCGATTAATGAAAAAAAGCAAACGATTTACTTTAGTATTGCATACAATGTGATTCTCTTCGGTACTCCTTTCGTTTCAACATATATATTACATCAACATGAAAAACTATTGTATATTGAGGCCTATTTACATAGTTTTAGCATTTTAATGATTTTCAATTTAGTAGATTTATTAATAATCGATTGGCTTATATTTTGCTGGATTACTCCGAGATTTGTTGTTATTCCTTGTACGGAAGGGATGAAGGGATATAAAGATTACAAGTTTCATTTAAGAGGGGCTATAGTCGGTACTCAATTTTTAGCAATCGTAAGTTTATTTCTGGCAGGAATTGCGACAACCATTTAGTAAAAAGAAGAAGGATAGGAAACGTTTATATAAGATAAGTAGATTTATAATGTATAGAATTAAAAATGAGAATTTGATACTATTGGAGTAAAGGGTTTTAATAACGGTATATTAAGCGATATCAATGTACCTTTGCAAATGTTTTGATATTCCGTGAAATCACCTAATTTTATGGAAGCATTTGATAAAACCCCAAAAAACGCAATGGAGGCTATTATGAAAAAATTAATTGGCGCAGCAACAGCAACAGTTTTTGGATTGGGGGCTTTTACAACATCTGCTATCGCAGAAACTATCGTAACAGCGGATGTACTCAACGTACGTGAAAAGCCAACAACGGAATCAAAAGTTATCGAAAAAGTAAAAGAAGGACAAAAGTTAAAAGTCATACATACTGAAGAAGGATGGTCAAAAATTGATTTAAATGGTAAAGAATTGTTTGTAAGTTCGGAATTTACAAAAGATGTTTATCATGTAACAGCAAACCTATTAAATGTACGTTCTGAAGCAAACACAGAATCAGAAATTCTTGGCAGACTGAAAAAAGATGATGTAATTGAATCAACGCATCAAGTAAAAGATGGATGGCTACAATTTGAGTATAAAGGAAAAACAGCTTATGCAAACGTTTCTTTCCTATCAAGTACAGCACCAATTGAAAAGAAAGCTGAAGAGAAAACGAAGCAAGTAGCGAAAGTACAAAAAGCGGTAAATGCGAAGGAAGAAGCAAAAACGCAGAAAGTTGCAAAAGCTAAGGTAGCAACAAAAGCGAAAGAAGAAGTAAAAGCGAAAGAAGAAGTAAAAGCGAAAGAAGAAGTAAAAGCGAAAGAAGAAGTAAAAGCGAAAGAAGAAGTAAAAGCGAAAGAAGAAGTAAAAGCGAAAGAAGAAGTAAAAGCAAAAGAAGAAGTAAAAGCGAAAGAAGAAGTAAAAGTGAAAGAAGAAGTAAAAGCGAAAGAAGAAGTAAAAGTGAAAGAAGAAGTAAAAGTGAAAGAACAAGAACAAGCGAAAGTAAAAGAACAAGAATTAGCGAAAGCGAAAGAACAAGAATTAGCGAAAGTAAAAGAACAAGAACAAGCGAAAGCGAAAGAACAAGAATTAGCGAAAGCGAAAGAACAAGAGTTAGCGAAAGTAAAAGAACAAGAACAAGCGAAAGAACAAGAACAAGCAAAAGAACAAGAACAAGCGAAAGCAAAAGAACAAGAATTAGCGAAAGCGAAAGAACAAGAATTAGCGAAAGTAAAAGAACAAGAACAAGCGAAAGCAAAAGAGCAAGAACAAGCGAAAGCAAAAGAAGCAACAAAGACACAAGAAGTATCTAAAAATAACTCACAGTCTGCTAAACGTGAATTAACGGTAGTAGCGACAGCATATACTGCTGATCCAAGTGAAAATGGTACATATGGTGGACGCGTTTTAACTGCGATGGGTCATGATTTAACGGAAAATCCTAATATGAGAATTATCGCAGTAGATCCGAAGGTAATCCCATTAGGATCTAAAGTATGGGTAGAAGGTTATGGAGAAGCTATTGCTGGTGATACTGGTAGTGCTATTAAAGGAAATCGTATTGATGTTTTAATGGGTTCAAAAAGTAAAGCTATGAACTGGGGAAGACAAACTGTTAAAGTAAAAGTTTTATAATAATGGTTATCCAAATAGAAGTCAGTTCTCTTTATTGAGACTGGCTTTTATTTTTTGCCTTAATGTGATTCATTGAAAAAATTTGAAGGATATGTAAAAGAATAAAACCTTACTTTTGCTGCTGAGTACAGTAAGCAGTAAAAGTAACCATATTGAATTATTTAATCCTTATTTGTATTTCTGACAACCATATTGTTCTTCTAGCACTTCTATCACTATTAAAATACAATTAGATAAATAGGAGAAAAATATTCATAAAATAGTAATTATTTTATTTAGTCTTATACTAGGGTTTATAACGTTCCAAATCCCTATAGTGTCAGAATGGATACAGAACTCAGTCTTCTGGTAAATTGTTATTATTTTATTATCGTATTCATACCAAAAAGATAACGGTGATAAGAATAAGAAAAATGATGATTAGCAACAATAAAAAATGTTTTATGTACCGAAAGTTATTAAAAGATTAGTATCGAGGATCACCTTTATAAGCGAGAAGAGGATTAAATATGACAACAGAATTATATGGCACACATTACAATGAAATAAAAGGGTATAGAGTAATTGAAGGGAAAGATTCATATAATCATTATTTTGGCGGTCAAGATTGTGACTTACCACTATGTAAGCTATGCAATGAGAAAATGCATCAAATCTTTAGTTTAGATTTGAAAGATGATAGGCTTGTTGAACTTAAAAATGATGAAATGAATGTTTTACCATTCGTTTCTTGCTTGAATTGTTCGATGGTGTGGGAGCCGCAATATTTTCAGTTAAGTAATGGTGGTAAAACGGTACAAATAATAAAGCAGGACAATACGGAAGATTGGATAATGGAAGATGAGGATAAACTACCGGTCGATCTACCAAAAACTAATGTAAAGCTAACAAATATGAAAAATGAAGATATACCTACTGATGAAGATCGTTACTGGGAAGCTTTTGACTTATTCGGTTCGGAATATATATGTAGATTGTTAGGAGCGCCTTTATACGATGAAGTTCCAGAAGATTTGGGATGTCCAGCTTGTTCTAAAGAGATGAAATATGTTGCTACAATTACACAAGACCTTGAGGAACGGGAACTTATTTCAGTAGTTGATTTTCAGTTTGGTGAAATGAAGATATATTATTACTTATGTAAAGATTGTTCAGTTATCAAAACTGAAATACAAGGAACATAATGAAAATAAGACTGACTTATCCTGTCAGTCTTATTTTTGATGTGTCACATCATTAACAATGGCATGAAATATGTCTTTTTGCGTGAAATCATCTGTAAAAACAGTTTCTTTATCAACTTCAATTGTATCGTGCGGGTTATACCATTTACTCAATAAATCTTCTCCAAATTCAAGTCGTTTTTCTCTCGTATTATGCCGTCTAATCGTTTCTTCAAGTGATAAGTCAAAATAATATGTATAAGCGTTTCCTTCGAAATAATGTATTAATTCTTTCAGCATATCACCGTATCTACGACTGTTCAGTATACCTTCTAAAATAACAAATTCACATTTTCCTTTTCCGTACTTCGTAATTTCAAATAGTAAATCATGAGATAAGTTACCTATTGTATCGTGAACTTTTAGCATATCTCTGCGCACAACGTCTTGTGAGACTAGAAGTGTTCCTTGCCCGAAATGTTCTTGCAGTTCCTTTGCGATTGTTGTTTTGCCACTTGCGGAGTTTCCGCGAAGAATGATTAATGTCGATTTCAAAGTCTCATCTCCAAATTGTTTTAGTTTTTTAGGTCTTGTTACAAAAGAACTTCATTATGGGAAACATTCTTTTAGTTTGTTAAGTAATAGTTTATGATACTCAGTATAAGTTGAACAGAATAATTTCTTATTGTGGGATTATGCAAGTAAAGCTGTTTTAAAAAATTACTATCCGTATATAGAAAAGTTATTATAAGAGTAACTAATAAGGAGGTGGCCTATGTTATTCCAAAAGGGACAATTATTAGTTAGATATGTAACAAAAAACGATGCACCTATCATTTCTAAATGGTTAAAAGACCCAGAAGTCCTACAGTATTACGAAGGAAGAGATAATCCGCAATCTGTAGAAGAGGTACTTGCCCATTTTATACATAATCCAAACAGTAATGAAAAAAGATGTTTAATAGAATTCGATGAAGTGCCGATCGGTTACATTCAAATGTATCCAGTTGATTTTGAATGGAAAGCGTTATATGGATATGAAGAATCACAAAATGTATGGGGAATGGACCAATTTATCGGTGAACCACTCTTTTGGGGAAAGGGAATTGGAACAAAACTCGTTCAAGCAGCAATTACATACATTATGAAAGAAGAGGGTGCAGAAACAATTGCAATGGACCCTAAAGTAAATAACGAACGTGCGATAAAGTGTTATGAAAAATGCGGATTTAAAAAAGTGAAGATTTTAAAGGAACATGAACTGCATGAGGGGAAATTAGAAGATTGTTGGATGATGGAATATAAACAATTATAATGATTTATGAAAGGGCTTATACAAACAAAGGGAGCTGTGTGAAATGAAACAGGCATTACTAGTTATTGATGTGCAAGCGGGTATGTATACAGCAGGAATCCCAGTACATAATGGGGTAAAGTTTTTAGAAACGTTGCAAGAGCTTATTGGGGAATGTCGTTCAAGTGGTATTCCGGTTATTTATGTACAACATAACGGGCCAAAAGATCATCCGTTAGAAAAAGGTACAGATGGCTGGAAAGTACATGCGGCGATTGCATCGCAAGAAGGGGACAATATCGTTGAAAAGACGACGCCAGATTCATTCCATAAGACGAACTTAAACGAAGTGTTACAAGAAAAAGGGATTGAGCATGTTATTATTTCAGGAATGCAAACAGAGTACTGTGTTGATACGACAACGCGCAGAGCGTTTAGTGAAGGATATAAAGTAACATTAGTGAGCGATGCGCATAGTACGTTTGATACAGATGTATTGCGTGCTGAAGATATTGTAAAGCATCATAATGTTGTGTTTGGATCATTTGCGGATGTTGTTGCATTGAAAGATCTAAAAGTAGAAGCGTAAGTATTGAAGTGGCTGTCTCTAAATGGGGGCAGCTTTTTTATTTGAGGATAGGTCGTCAAACATTGTCGGTAAATCGATATTCTTTGTCGAATCGTTGATATATTCAAAAAATCGTTAATATAATTTCATTCACCGTATTGATATTACAAAAAATAAAAAGGAGCGCCACATCGTCAAAAATTCGACTGATGAGACAGCTCCTTTTTTGCACCAGTAATTATGGCTTTATTTCTTCTTATCTTTATCCAACACATTCTGTTCTTCAGCAAACTCCGTACCATATGCAAACCGGCGATTAATTCGAATGTTATCATTGTTGTGCCTTGAGTGGGAATTAGAAAAGCGATGGACGATTACTTCTGATAATGTAAAGACGATGGCAGAAAGGATACTGCCCCATGCAATTTGCATGTAGTTGTCTAATAAAATATTACCGAAAATCCAAACGCTTAAATACGTAAGTAAGAAATCCGTCATAATGGCAGCGGAATTGCCAATTCGATTTAAAATAATTTTATCAACAAACATATAAGAAACGATTGTGACGAAGAGACTAAAAGAAATGATTTGGACGAGCGTTGCTGGGAAAAATAGAGCTAGTCCGATACTAAAAGCGATGATGCATGATATAAATTTAATAAGTATTACAGTAATATCACTCAATATTTACACCTCCCATTTATACATAGTTTTACAATAAATTCAGGAGTTCATACATTGTAAGTGTTTAAATTAGATAAAACTTTATCACGTCGAAATTTTATCTAAATATTAAAAAAACATTCAAAAAATGTTATAGTGAAATGAGAGCGTATGACATTTTTAGGTAAGGGGGAATCCGGGATGTGGATTACTTCAGAAGTAGAAATTCCAGATGAGTTAATCGATCACCTTGAACAAGGGAAGTTAGTATTATTCGTTGGAGCAGGAGTTTCTATGAAGGGGAAATCAAACTTACCGAATTTCGATGATTTAGTTGATGAAATTTCGAAAGCTTTATATGTCGAAAGGCGTGAGATGACAGAACCCCACGATTATTATCTCGGTAAAATTGCGAAAACGAAAGATGTGCATCAAGTTGCAAGAGACCTCGTTAATATAGAAAAATCAAAACCAAATCCATTACACTATGCGATTCCAAGGCTGTTTCCGTTAGATGCGGATGTTCGAATTGTAACGACAAACTTTGATCAACATTTTACGTCTGTAATTACAGAAATGAATAGAGAGCTGAATATTTATTATGCACCTGCTTTACCGACAGGGAGAGCGTTTAAAGGGTTGGCTTACATACATGGGAATATAGAACAAGAGAAAGAAGCTTTAATTTTAACGGATGGTGATTTTGGAAGGGCTTACTTAACAGAAGGATGGGCGAGACGATTTTTAGTTGATTTATTTTCAAATTACACTGTTTTATTCGTTGGGTATAGTCATAATGATCCTGTAATGAAATATTTAGCAACAGGCTTACCACCGAGTACAAGGCGTTATGCTTTCGTCGCACAAGGTGATAATACATATCATTGGGAGCATTTAGGGATAAGACCGATTGTGTATCCGAATAAAGCAAATAATCATCAGGCACTTGTGAAAGCGGTGAAGCGGTGGGCGGAATTAATGGGGGATAATTATATTACGAAAAGAATGCGTATTCGTGATATTGTAACCGTTCCTCCATCAGTAGAGCAGGAGCAATTATCCTATATAAAACAGTCAATAAAAAAAATTGAAACCGTTCGGTACTTCGTTGAATTTGCTCGTGATTATGAATGGGTGGAATGGCTTGAAGCAGAAGGGAAATTAAGAAACTTATTTCTGCTTACAGCAAATTATGATGAAGTAGATGAATTGCTTGCGGAATGGTTAGTGGGGCAATTTCTATTTAGTCATCAAAAAGAACTATTTCAATTGATTTTTAAAAATCATTCTAAAATATCCCCGTTATGGTGGCGAACAATTTGTACTTACTTAAACGAAACGAAAGAAACGATGGACCCTTTGTTGTTTGCAAGATGGACATTGCTTTTATTAGAAACAGCAGAGAAAGATAGTAGCTCTATTGAAATGATCACATATTTATTGCAAAAATGTTCTTTCCCTGAGCATAAAGAAATTGGCTTGTTGCTATTAACGTTTATTTTAGACGGGAAACTTAAACTGAAGCGTGTAAGAAGATGGGGAAATGATACGCAAGAGTCGATTGAACTCGAGGAATCGAGTCGTATACCAATGCCTATTTTTTCTCATGTGGAGCAAATTTGGAAAGAGAAAATGAGACCACATATCGCTTACTACGCAAATCCAATTATGGTTATGGGATTAGAAAAGATACAACTATTGTCATTAAGACAACATGCACTGAAAAAAAGAGATAGAGAAATTTCAGTGCAGGAGTTACAGCAAAATGATTTTACATTTTTAATTCAAATTGTAAAAGAGTGTCTTACATATTTATGTGAAAACAATGAGAAAAAAGCAAATTATTATATTACAGAAATGATTGAAACTGATAGCGTACTTCAAAAGCGAATTGCGATTGAAGCAATGATTAATAATGTATTCATTACAGCGGATGACAAACTGAAGTGGTCGTTACATGCAGATGTTCTTTTAGATTTCACATGTAAACATGAAGTGTTTCAACTTTTAAAGAATTATTACGCAGATGCTTTAGAAGAAACGAAAGAAGAAGTAATTCAACATGTATTAGAGTATCTTGCAGAAGAGAGGGCGTTTGATGCTTGTCTTGTATTAGACTTACTATTCACGTGTGATCCGAATAGTAAGTGTACGGCGGAAGGATATGAGCTAATGAAACAGAAACACCCTCATTTTTCTTCAGATCAATACAGTGTTCCAAAGAAAGAGGCAAATGAACAACGTATTACATGCAATGTAACAGCTGATGGATTGCTGCAGCTGAAAGACGATGAAATAATGGAGCAAGTTCGGCAATTTTCAAGAGATGGTGTTTTTGAGCAACGTCATTTTTCAGAGATGTTATCAAAAGCGTGTAAATTGAATGTAGAGTGGAGTATTTCGTTTGCTTATCAACTAGTAGGCGTGCACGAAATTAGTAATGAAGTATGGTTTGTGTGTATTAGAGAATGGCGAAATAACAGAAATTTGACGAATGAACAAATTCAAAAGATTATACCGTTATTGCAGAAGTTTGTTAGAAATACTGCTTTTCATTGGTTAATTAGTAATTTTCTATATGAAATTAGTAATCGATTAGAAGAGTTAGATGAAAATAGTATACGGATTGTAAAACGTTTTTCTTTTTCTGTACTTCCACAAGTTATGAGAGGGGAATCGGATTTTAAGATTGGAAAACAAGAGTTTTACAATGAATCTATTCAGCATCCTGTTGGGAAGATGACTGCTGTATTACTAAAACTGTTAGCATATGATCATTTATACGATCGCAACGTGTATGAATATTTATTTTTATTTGAGGAGCAGGTAAGGATTACTTCGGAAAGAAAGAACTTTATGTTTGCTCGTTTAACAGCAGATATTACGTTTTTATACCATATTGAGAAGCAATGGTGTCGAAAAAATTTATTACCTTACTTAGATTTAAAGAAAGAAAGTGAGCTTACGAAATATGCGTGGGCGGGATTATGTTATACGCAAATTAATGTGCCTTTGTTTACAGAAATAAGGCGATATATTAAGTATGCGGTAGAACATTTAGAGGCACTACATCCATATACGAGAGAAGCATTTTTAAAATGGCTTAGCTTTGTATTTATTAAATGCGTATTATATTGGGAGCAAAAAACAGATTGGTTATATCCACTTTTGATGCAAGAAAACGAAGAAAATAAAATTAAATTTATGCAGTATTTATTCTACTACGTAAAAACGTTAAGTGGTAAGGAACAACAAAAATTTTGGACAGCGTGGCTTAGTGTGTTTTTAAGAGAACGTCCGAAAATGGGCGTAATATCAACGAGAGAATACATGATGCTTTTACGTATTGTTTTATGCATGGATGAGGTTTTAGAAAAAGGACTAAATATTATTTCGAGTAAATTTCAAGGTGTGGAAGGACAATGTAATCAAGAAGAAATGAAACAGTTGTTTATAGAGATACTTGAAAAGAAAGAGAGTTTGAAAGCGTATAAAGAATTGTATGCAAATGTGTTTTTCACTTTACTTCAGACGTGTCAAGAAGCCGATTTACTTGAAAGTGAAATTATACAAATAAAAGAACTATTAACCAAGTATGGTGTAGAAAGACATGTATTGAATTTAATAGAAAATGAGATAATTCGTATCGGAATTGTAACGGAGAATTTACAAGAGGAATCATAAGGCGAAAACGGATTTTTAAAAAATAAATAAAAAGTTGTTGACAGTGTTTTGAAAAGCGTTCTATAATACGAATCATACTTATTCAATTTCAAAAACATTTGAATAAACAAAGTGCAATGAAGAGATCACAGTAGTGGTTAGTCTTACTGTAACAGAGAGCTGGTGGTTGGTGTGAACCAGTACAGGGATAATCATGAATTACAGTCTTGGAGCATCTTTTTCGTAGTAAAGATAGTATTGTCTTTATGAAGAAAGAGCGGTCAAATGATCGTTAACAGTGAAGAGAGGTAGACGGAAAGTTAGTCTACAACTAGGGTGGTACCGCGATAAATATCGTCCCTACTGATTTATTCAGTAGGGACTTTTTGTATTTTAATGGTCCAACTTGAAAATAAAATATATATGCGTTGAAAGGAAAAGGAGTAGTTGTTGTTTCCCTGTAACAGAGAGCTGGTGGTTGGTGCGAACCAGTACAAAAACAAGAGCGAATTACAGTCCTGGAGCATCTTTTTCGTAGTAAAGATACTATTGTCTTTATGAAGGGAAAGACGGTCAGATGATCGTTAACAATGAAGAGAGGTAGACGAAATAAGTCTACAACTAGGGTGGTACCGCGATAAATATCGTCCCTACTGATTGGATCAGTAGGGATTTTTTGTACAAAAAAAGTGATTTTTAACTAGTAGATAGTGTTTTTATGGTAATTATTAGTTTAAAATAAGAAGAGGTATCGATTCCACTTTAAATTTGTATAATTTATCAGTTCAGAAAATAGAGAATTTTACATTCTCTTACTATACTTTTAAAACATTAGAGGAGGATTTCCAAATGGCAAATCATGAATTAGATCAATTACGTAAACAGGTAGATGAAATTAACTTACAACTATTACACCTTTTAAACAAACGCGGTGAAATCGTTCAAAAAATTGGAGAGCAAAAACAAGTACAAGGTACGAAACGCTTCGATCCAGTACGTGAGCGTGAAGTGCTTGATATGATCGCAGAGCATAACGAAGGACCATTCGAAACGTCAACGGTTCAACATATTTTCAAAACGATTTTCAAAGCAAGCTTAGAATTACAAGAAGATGATAACCGTAAAGCATTACTAGTTTCACGTAAAAAGAAAAAAGAAAATACAATTGTTAATGTTAAAGGTGAATTGATTGGAAACGGAACACAAACGTTCATTATGGGACCTTGTGCGGTAGAAAGTTTAGAGCAAGTTCGCCAAGTAGGGCAAGCGATGAAAGATCAAGGACTTAAATTAATGCGCGGCGGTGCTTTCAAACCGAGAACATCTCCATACGATTTCCAAGGTTTAGGAGTAGAAGGTTTACAAATTTTACGCCAAGTAGCAGATGAGTTCGACTTAGCGATTATTAGTGAAATTTTAAATCCGAATGACGTAGAAATGGCGCTAGAATACGTTGATGTAATTCAAGTTGGAGCACGTAACATGCAAAACTTCGATTTACTACGAGCTGTAGGTAAAGTTAATAAGCCAGTATTACTAAAACGTGGATTAGCAGCAACAATTGATGAGTTCATTAATGCAGCGGAATACATTATTGCACAAGGTAATGACCAAATTATTCTTTGTGAGCGCGGTATTCGCACATACGAAAGAGCGACACGTAACACATTAGACATTTCAGCAGTACCGATTTTAAAGAAAGAAACACATTTACCAGTTATCGTTGACGTAACACATTCAACAGGACGTAGAGATCTATTATTACCAACAGCGAAAGCGGCACTTGCAATTGGAGCAGATGCAGTAATGGCGGAAGTACATCCGGACCCAGCAGTTGCGTTATCAGATTCTGCGCAACAAATGGATATTCCAGAATTCCATAGATTCATGGATGAGTTAAAAGGTTTCAAAAATAAATTATCTTAATTCCATATCATATATGCACTGAAGAGGAAACAGTAGTGCTTATCTCACTGTTAAAGAGAGCTGATGGTCGGTGTGAATCAGTACAAAGGTAAGCATGAATTACAGCCTTGGAGCATCTTTCCCGCCAACTTTTGAAGGGAAAGACGGTCAAACGATCGTTAAAGCAGAAGAGAGGTAGACGAAATAAGTCTACAACTAGGGTGGTACCGCGATAAACATCGTCCCTACTGAGCGCTCAGTAGGGACTTTTTTGTACAAAAAAATAATAAAGGGGTAAGAGAAATGAGATACATTACAGCTGGAGAATCACATGGTCCGCAGTTAACAGTTATTTTAGAGGGTGTACCAGCAGGTTTAACACTCGCGGCGGAACATATTAATAAAGAATTATTAAGAAGACAAAAAGGGCATGGGCGCGGAAGACGCATGCAAATTGAAACAGATACAGTTGAAATTGTAAGTGGTGTACGTCACGGGATGACACTCGGTTCACCGATTACGTTAATCGTAAAAAATGATGATTTCAAACATTGGACGAAAGTAATGGGCGCAGAACCAATTTCAGAGCAAGAAAGTAAAGAAATGAAGCGTACGATTACAAAACCACGTCCAGGACATGCGGATTTAAACGGGGCAATTAAATACGGTCATCGTGATATAAGAAACGTATTAGAGCGCTCTTCTGCAAGAGAAACGACTGTTAGAGTTGCGGCTGGTGCAGTTGCGAAACAAATTTTGAAAGAACTAGGTGTGGAAATCGCAGGACATGTTCTTGAAATTGGCGGAGTAAAAGCGAAGCCTATTACTCACTTGCCGATAGAAGAAATTCAAACGATTACTGAAAATTCACCTGTTCGCTGTTTAGATAAAGAAGTAGAACAAGAGATGATGGATGCGATTGATGATGCGAAAAGCAGCGGAGATTCAATCGGTGGTATTGTTGAAGTAATTGCAGAAGGTATGCCAATTGGAGTTGGTAGCTACGTCCATTACGACCGTAAATTAGATGCAAAACTTGCCGGTGCTATTATGAGCGTGAATGCATTTAAAGGTGCTGAAATCGGAATTGGTTTTGAAGCGGCAAGACAGCCGGGAAGTAAAGTGCACGATGAAATTATGTGGGATGAAGAGAAAGGATACACGAGAAAAACAAATAATGCGGGTGGTTTAGAAGGTGGTATGACAACAGGTATGCCAATTGTAGTAAGAGGTGTAATGAAGCCAATTCCTACATTATATAAACCGTTAGCAAGCGTAGATATTGATACGAAAGAAGCGTTCCAAGCGAGTATTGAAAGATCTGATAGCTGTGCAGTACCTGCAGCAGGTGTTGTAGCTGAAGCGGTTGTTGCATGGGAACTTGCAGATTCACTAGTCGAACAATTCGGAAAAGACCGCATGGAATTACTAAAGCAAAACATTACGCAACATAACAAATACGCAAAAGAATTTTAATGAAAAGGCGGGGTTAACATGCGAGTAAAAGATCAACTATCATCATTACAACCGTATAAACCAGGTAAATCACCAGAGCAAATGAAAGAAGTATACGGGAATCATTCATTTGTTAAGTTAGCATCAAATGAAAATCCATTTGGCTGTTCACCTCGTGTTTTAGGAGAATTACAAAAATCGTGGCAGGAACATGCATTGTATCCAGATGGCGGAGCTACAACGCTCCGTCAAACGATTGCAGAGAAATTACAAGTGAAAATGGAACAAGTACTTTGTGGTAGTGGGCTCGATGAAGTCATTCAAATTATAAGCCGTGCAGTGCTCAGAGCAGGAGATAACATTGTTACTGCTGGTGCGACATTCCCTCAATATCGTCACCATGCGGTTATTGAAGGATGTAAAGTGAAAGAAGTTCCTTTAAATAACGGTGTATATGATCTAGACGAAGTTTCTTCAGCAATTGATGAACATACAAAAATCGTTTGGATTTGTAATCCGAATAATCCGACAGGCACATATGTTAATGAGCAAAAATTGACTCGATTTATTGAAGGTATTAGTGAAAATACGTTAATTGTCATTGATGAAGCGTACTATGAATACGTAACAGCAAAAGATTTTCCAGAGATATTACCACTTCTGGAAAAGCATAAAAACATTCTTGTACTTAGAACATTTTCTAAAGCATACGGATTAGCTTCTTTCCGCGTCGGATATGCAATAGGGCAGGAAGAGTTAATTGAGAAATTAAATGTTGTCCGTTTGCCATTTAACGTATCTTCATTAGCGCAAAAAGCGGCAACGATTGCCTTTAGTGATGAAGCGTTTATTGAGGAAATAGTACGTGTTAATAAAGAGGGATTACACCAGTACGAAAGTTTTTGTACAGAAAATGAAATCCCGTTTTATCCGTCGCAAACGAACTTTATCTTCTTACCAGTAGATGATGCTGGAGAAATTTATGAATCTTGCGCGCACGCTGGTTTTATTATTCGTCCGTTTCCAAATGGCGTGCGCATTACAATTGGAACAAGGGAACAAAATGAGGGAGTGATTTCAGTGTTAAAACAACACTTTGAAAATAAAAAAAGTAAGTCTCGAGATGAGGCAAATGTGTAAAAAGGTAGTATTAATTGGAACAGGATTAATAGGAGGCTCACTTGCATTAGCGATAAAAAAAGAGCACGATGTAACGATTACCGGCTATGACATATTTAAAGAGCAAGTAGAGCGCGCAAAAGAATTACATGTAGTTGATGAAGTAGCAGTAGATTTACAGAGTGCATGTGAGGAGGCACATTTAATTGTTTTTGCCTCTCCAGTTGAAGAAACGAAAAAGTTATTACACAAACTTGCATCATTTCATTTACGAGAAGATGTCATTGTTACCGATGTAGGAAGTACGAAAGGGACAATCATGAATGAAGCGGAGGCTTTATTAACAAAGAAAGTTTCATTTATCGGCGGTCATCCGATGGCAGGTTCTCACAAAACAGGAGTTGAAAGTGCAAAGGCACACCTTTTTGAAAACGCATTTTACATTTTAACGCCAATGAATCACGTGCAGGCGGATCAAGTAGACGAGCTAAAAGAATGGTTAAAAGGAACAGGTTCTCATTTTCTCGTATTAAATACAAAAGAACATGATTATGTAACAGGAATAGTTAGTCATTTCCCACATTTAATCGCAGCAGGATTAGTAAAACAAGTTGAGAAACATGCAGGGGATAACCCGCTTATTCACCAACTAGCGGCAGGCGGATTTAAAGATATAACGCGTATCGCATCAAGTAGTCCGAAAATGTGGAGTGATATCGTAAAACAAAATCGCGGTCATTTATTGGAACTATTAGAAGAATGGATCTCAGAAATGGAAGAGTTATATAAGACGGTTTCTAAAGGAGATGCAGGAGAAATACAAAGCTATTTTGCAGATGCGAAAGAATACCGTGACTCTTTACCAGTGCGAAAGAGAGGCGCAATTCCTGCCTATCACGACTTATACGTCGATGTTTTAGATAAAGTAGGGGCATTAGCTCATATTACGAGTATTTTAGCAGAAGAAGAAATTAGCATTACAAACTTGCAAATATTAGAAGCGCGCGAAGGATTGCTTGGGGTGCTTAGAATTAGCTTCCAAAGAGAAGAAGACCGCATGCAGGCAAAGCTGGCGCTAGGAAAAGAAGAATACCAAACGTATGAAACAATTTAAAAAAGAAGGTGAGAACGTGAAGGGAACAAAAATACAACCTGTAACTAATGGATTGAATGGCACAATTACAATCCCAGGTGATAAATCAATTTCGCATCGCGCTGTCATGTTTGGCGCAATTGCAGATGGAAAAACAACAATTAAAGGATTTCTTCCTGGTGCGGATTGTTTAAGTACGATTTCTTGTTTTAAAGAAATGGGAGTAGAGATTACGCAAAATGAAGACGAAGTTACGGTAATTGGAAAAGGATTAGAAGGTTTGCAAGAACCAAAAGCTGTATTAGATGTTGGTAATTCTGGTACAACGATCCGATTAATGTCAGGAATACTTGCAAACACACCATTCTTTTCTTGCGTGCAAGGTGATGCTTCAATTGCGAAGAGACCGATGCAGCGTGTAACAAATCCACTAAAGCAAATGGGCGCAAAAATTGATGGTCGAGAAGAAGGAACGTTTACGCCGCTAACAATACGCGGAGGAGATTTAAAAGCGATCCAATATGCTTCACCTGTCGCAAGCGCGCAAGTGAAATCAGCTATTTTACTTGCAGGTCTTCGTGCTGAAGGTGTAACAACTGTTACAGAACCTCACGTTTCGCGTGATCATACAGAAAGAATGCTTGAGGCGTTTGGCGTTACAGTAACTCGCGAAGGGAAAACTGTAAAACTAGCTGGTGGACAAAATCTAAAAGGAACAGACGTTCAAGTTCCGGGTGATGTATCATCTGCGGCATTTTTCTTAGTAGCAGGTGCAATTATTCCAAATAGTAAACTGTTATTACAAAATGTAGGAATGAATCCGACTCGTACAGGTATTATTGATGTTCTTGAGAAAATGGGGGCTACGTTTACTGTAGAGCCAATTAACGAAGGTGCATCAGAGCCAGCTGCAAACATTACAATTGAAACATCGTCACTGAAAGGAATCGAAATCGGCGGGGATATTATTCCGAGACTAATCGATGAAATTCCAATTATCGCCTTAGCAGCAACACAAGCAGACGGAATTACAGTCATTAAAGATGCACACGAGCTAAAAGTGAAAGAAACAAATCGTATCGATACAGTCGTTGCGGAATTAACGAAACTAGGAGCTCGCATAGAAGCAACTGATGATGGAATGATTATTTACGGTAAATCGAAGCTAAAAGGAAATACAGTACATAGTCACGGTGATCATCGCATTGGAATGATGCTTGCAATTGCTGGCTGTATAGCCGAAGGAGAAACAACAATTGAAGATGCAGAAGCAGTAGGAGTATCATATCCTACGTTCTTCGAAGAACTTCAAAAGTTAGCTAAATAGTAGGATGAAAAGCAGGTATACAGTATTAAATATACATTAAGCTCGTAAGGACTTGATAAGCAAGTTACTTACAATGTTAAAAATGAATTATTTAACAACGATAGGACTTTTGAGACAAGGTTTTTCCCTTAACGTTGAAAAGAAGCCGAACAAGAAGAAAGGTACCTATTGATTTTAATCGTTTTCATTTATTTTATTAACTGGACAATTGATGAAACATTTCAACTTAGAAAGGAAGAAATATTTATGATAGTAGAAATCGTAAATAATCAACAACAATTAGAAGATGCTTACGCTATTCGACAAAAGGTTTTTATAGAAGAACAACAAGTCGATGTAGAAGAAGAAATTGATGAACATGACAAAACCGCTACTCATTTTGTGTTATACGATAATAGCAAGCCAATTGGAGCTGGACGTTTTCGTATTGTAGATGGCGTTGGTAAAGTTGAACGAATTTGTGTAGTGGCAACTGATCGTAAAGCGGGTTCTGGAAAATTAATTATGAATGAAATTGAGAAGTTTGCACAAAGTCAGGGCATTTCTAAAGTGAAATTGAATGCCCAAAAACATGCAATTGGTTTCTATGAAAACTTAGGGTATGAAAGTATTTCTGAAGAATTTATAGATGCGGGTATCCCTCATCGCACAATGATTAAGAATCTGTAAATGGAAAGATAATGCGGGGGATTAATTTTCTATAACTTTACAACGAGAAAAATCACCCTAATATTATTTAAAGTGGTAAATGTGTCTTTATAAGTCATATGAACTAACTAAAGCTTAATTTCTCTCTTACAATACCGAGAAATTAAGCTTTTTTATTATAGGATTTACTTAGCGTTGAAAATCCATATTTTCCTACCAATCTTATCTGGGATTCAAAACGTTGATATATTTCTAATCATCAACCCGAAACATTCAAAATTATAATACAATACATATAGGGAATGGAGGAGAATTATATGACCGTCATACAATTAAAAGAAGATAAGTTCAGAGAAGCATTACGTTTATCAGAATACGCTTTTCAATATAAAGTAAATGAGGAACGATTGCAGCAGCAACTTACTCGAATGAAAGAAAGTCATGAAATATACGGCATTATGGAAGGGAAAGATTTAGCAGCAAAACTGCACCTTATTCCTTTTCATATTTACATAGGCAAAGACAAATTTAAAATGGGCGGCGTTGCGGGGGTAGCGACGTATCCGGAACATAGAAGAAGTGGATATGTAAAAGAGTTACTTCAGCATTCACTGCAAACTATGAAAAGAGATGGATATAGTGTATCGATGTTACATCCATTTGCCGTTTCATTTTATCGTAAATACGGCTGGGAACTTTGTGCGAATCGAATCGTATGTCAGATGACAAAGAGCGATTTAATAATTAAAAAACAAGTGAATGGTACAGTGAAACGTTTTAGTAAAGATAATCATCCAGAAGAAGTAGAGAATCTATATGAAACATTTGCAGAACGATTTTCTGGTATGTTAGTTCGCGGACGTAAATGGTGGTTACAAGCGGTGTATCATGATTTAACATTGGCAATTTACTATGATGAAAATAAAACGGTAGCTGGTTACATTTTATACAAAATAGAGAATTCTAAAATGAAAGTAGAAGAATTTGTCCCATTACATAATGAAGCAAGAATTGGTCTTTGGAACTTCATCTGCCAACATGATTCTATGATTAAAGATCTAGAAATGATACTAAGTGAAAAAGAACCATTGTTATATACATTGCAAGAACCGCGAGTGAAGGCAGAACTGAAACCATATTTTATGGGTAGAATTGTAGATGTGGAGCAGTTCTTAAATCAATATGAGTTTAATTGGAACAGTGCGCAGCAAGAAGTGATCTTACAAATTACAGATTCATTTGCACCTTGGAATAACGTAACTGTGAAACTTGCAAATCATGAAGTAACAATTATAAACGAAGAGACATTGCATAAAGGAATTAGACTAGATATCAATGCGTTATCTACAATAATGTTTGGCTACAAACGTCCGTTAGAGCTAAAAGAACTTGAATTAATTAGCGGAAGCGAAGAGGAAATACGAGTATTTGAGAATTTAGTACCGGTACGAGAAGCATTTATTTATGATTTCTTTTAATTCACATATATGAAATCGAGCTGTCCAAAATAAAATTTTTGGATGGCTTCCTCTTATGTTGTCAGTTTTTGTCGGTAAGTCGATATATCTTAAAAATCGCTGATGTAATTTCATTCACAAGCATGGGCTATAAAAATTCTGTATTACTTTGTCACGCACTTGACTTTTAATCCGTGTAATTTATAATTAAAAACGGAATGAATTTTCATTCCTAAAAATTGAGGTGAGCAAAATGGCTAAAAATAAACAAGAGGATATTTTTGATGCTGCTATAAAACTTTTCGCAGAGCGTGGTTACGATGGTACGACAATTCCGATGATTGCTGAAAAAGCAAATGTTGGCGCTGGTACTATTTATCGCTATTTTGAAAATAAAGAGGCACTCGTTAACTCACTATTTTCAAAGAGCATGTTGCAATTATCTGAAATACTAAAAACTGATTTTCCTGTTGAAGCAAATATTCGTGAACAGTTTAGTCATATTTATAACCGTTTATTTGAATTTGCGAGAAACAATGTGGATGCTTTTCTTTTTACAAATTCTCACTGTGATAGTTATTTTCTTGATGAACAGAGTAACAAAATATTTGACGATTTTATAGGCTTCTTTATGAATATTATAGAAGATGGAATCGCAAAAGGTTTGCTCCGTCCATTGCCTCCAGTTGCTTTAATTATTATTGTATATCAACCGCTAGAAAAATTAACTAAAGTAATGGCAACAGGGCAATTAGAATACTCAAAAGAATTAGTAAAAGAATTGGAAGAAAGCTCTTGGAATGCTATTAGAATCATTTGATTCTATAGCTCTATAAGGATAGGAATGAACATTCATTCCGAAATAGATATATAAAATGAGAACAGGAGATGATATATCCGTACAACTAAAGGAATGAATATTCATTCCGATAGAGGTAGGTAAATAGATTTAAAAATAATTTAATAGAATAATAGGAATGAACGTTCATTCCGAATGCAACATGAAATTCTAAAAGTAGGAGATGATTCATATGAGCAAATTAAAAAGTTGGAGAAGTTTATCTTTTCTATTATGGGTAGTTATTACTATTACAATGGTCGTAACGATGCCTAATATGGATAAGTTAGTGAAAGAAAAAGGGCAAATTACGATTCCTAATACAGAACAAAGTAGTATTGCTGACAAGATGATAAAAGAGATGGATAAAGAAGGTGTTGAAAAGTACGAAATTATAGCCGTTTTTAATAGTGGTAATAAAGCAGCTTTAACTACTGAGCAAAAAGAGGAAATAACAAAAACGATCAATGCGTTACAAAGTGAAAAAGAGCAATTAGGAATTAAGGAAGTTGTTTCACATTTAGATAATAAAGACTTGGAAAAACAGTTAATTTCTAAAGACAATACGACTATTTTAACGCAAATATCGGTAGATAAAAAGCATGGTGAAATATCAAAAGTTGCAAATGTACTTCATAATAAAATTAAACCGAAAGGAGTTAAAACGTACTTAACAGGAAGTGATTTAATAGCGGGTGATTTTCTTACATCCTCTCAAGAGGGAGTGAAAAAGACAGAAGTTATTTCAATCATTTTCATTCTTGTAGTATTAATCATTGTATTCCGTTCACCAGTTGTTCCGATTGTTTCTCTTCTTACAGTTGGTGTATCGTATTTAGTCTCAATGGGGATTATTTCTCATCTTGTAGATCAATTTAATTTTCCGTTTTCTAACTTTACGCAAGTATTTGTAGTTGTCGTACTGTTTGGAGTGGGAACAGATTATAACATTTTATTATATACGAGGTTTAAAGAAGAATTAAGTAAACAAGAAAATGCATATTTAGCTACGAAAGAAACATTTAAATCAGCAGGTAAAACCGTTTTATATAGCGGAATTGCAGTGCTAATTGGTTTTGCATCACTTGCTTTAGCAAGTTTTAAATTATATCAATCTACTTCAGCGGTAGCAATTGGTGTCGCAGTATTACTACTTGTATTAACCACTTTAAATCCATTTTTCATGGTGCTATTAGGAAAAGGAATGTTTTATCCAGTTAAAACATTTAAAGGACATGAGGATAGTCGTTTATGGGGATTCTTTGCGAAAAATTCAGTAGCAAGACCTTTTATCGCTTTAATTATCGTATTAGTGATATCGATTCCTTTCATATTAAAATATTCTAACACGCTTAATTACAATGATTTATTTGAAGTGGATAATAAATATGAATCAAAAATGGGGATTAACGTAATAGAAGAGCATTTTCCGCCTGGTTTTTCTTCACCAAGTACGTTAGTCATTCAATCGGATAAAAAGTTAGATGAGGCGACTTCTTTACAAACTTTAGATGAACTTACTGATAAAATCTCGAAAGTTAAAGGAGTCTCAGAAGTATATTCACCGACGCGTCCAACTGGAGATAAGATTAAAGAATTATATATAAATAAACAAGCCGGAGAATTGAATACAGGCTTAGGAGATGCAAATGGTGGCATAAAAGAAATTAATGAAGGATTAACTGATGCGAAAGATAAAATGGGTAGTAATGACTCAAATAGTCTCGCAAATGTTCAAAAGTTAATTGATGGAACAAATGAAGCGAAAAATGGCGTATCAGCATTAGGGACAGCTTTAAATCAATTATCGAATGGAATAAACAATGGAGCACAAGGAGCGAAGCAAATAGAGGATGGGCTAGCATCATTAAACGGAAATATCAATGCCCTGTCAAATGCAACTTCACAGCTTCATGCTGGTTATGCTCAGTTAGAAAAAGGTTTAAGTTCGTACGATCAATATTTCGGAAGTATTTCTCAAGCGATTGATGGTGCGAAAAAAGGATATGAACAAATTGAAACGTTAATGAACAATTTCATTCAAACAAAACCAGAATTAGCAAATGATCCTAATGTGCAGCAAACATTAGGAATTGCAAAAGAAGCTCAGAAGCAATTGAGTGTTCTTTCAAATGAATTAAATCAATTAGCGACGCAGCACAAAGCAGCGATGAGTTCATTTAAAGAAGCAAATCAATCGTTACTAAAAGTAGATAATGGTTTAAAGGAAATGAACAATGGAGTAACGCAACTACAAAAAGGAGCTGCTGAACTGAAAAATGGATTGAACGAAGGAGCTACAGGTTCAAAACAAATTGCGAACAAATCAGCTGAGTTACAATCTGGATTAACGAAAATAAACGATGGGCAAGGGCAATTATTAACTGGATTGAAAGATTTGCAAGAAAAGATGGGGCAATTACAATCAGGCTTATCTAAAAGTACAGAAGGGCTTGGAAAAGTAAGTAATGGCCTAGGGGATGCTCAAAAATATTTAGGAGAGCTAAATGAGTCGAAAAGCTCTGAGAAATTTTATATTCCGAAAGAAGTTTTAGAAGGAGAAGATTTCCAAAAAGCATTGAATACGTACATGTCACATGATAGAAAGACTGCTAAAATGACAATTATTTTAGACGTAAACCCGTATTCAAAAGAAGCGATGCCAATCATTCAGGAGATTAATAAAACGATAGACGGTACGTTAAATGGTACAGAATTAAAATCGACGAAAACAGCAATCGGCGGGACAACTGCTCGAAACGTGGATTTAAAAGACGTAACACAAAAAGACTTCTTACGTACAGCTACTATTATGTTGATCGGTATTTCACTTGTATTAATCATGATTACACGTTCATTCGTAAACACAATCTTTATTATTGGATCATTAATTTTAGCGTATTTCACATCACTTGGTATAAGTGAATTAATTAGTATACATGTATTAAACGTGGAGTCACTAAGCTGGAATGTTCCATTCTTTAGCTTCATTATGATTGTTGCACTAGGAGTGGATTATAGCATTTTCGTAATGATGCGATACAATGAGCTAGAAGGGGATTCAGTAACGAAAATTGTAAATGCATCTCGCCATATTGGAGGGGTTGTATTATCGGCGGCACTTATTTTAGGTGGTACATTTGCAGCGTTAATTCCATCAGGAGTATTGACGCTTATACAAGTAGCATCAGTTGTTGGCGTTGCCCTGTTACTATTAGCTGTAATTGTATTGCCAATGTTGTTACCTGCTTTAATAGGATTGACGAGTAAATTGAAGAGTTATAAAGAGAAAATAATAAATACGAAATAAAAAAAACCTGTAGGGAATGTTTTCTCTACAGGTTTTTTTTATATAAAATATGAAATGAAAAAATGATTCAATGTATTACAGAATGAGAAGCGAATAGGGATATTAGAAAGAGGTCGATGATATACAAAAAATAGCTAGGGGAATGGATAAAAACTATTCGATTTCATTGTAGAAAGCTAATCAACCGTTGCTATTCATCCAGCTTCTACTATATAATAGCTATAGTCTACAATAATTGAGTCGTAATATGCGATTTTTTAAGACAATCGGTGAGAAAACGCTGAAATAAGCGGTATTAGTAGGAGGACACAAATGATTACAGTAAGTAACGTTAGTTTGCGTTTCGCAGATCGCAAATTATTTGAAGATGTTAACATAAAATTCACGCCAGGTAATTGCTACGGTTTAATCGGAGCAAACGGTGCTGGTAAATCAACATTTCTAAAGATTTTATCTGGAGAAGTTGACCAATCAACAGGTGACATACATATTACGCCAGGTGAGCGTCTAGCAGTATTAAAACAGAATCACTTCGAATATGAAGAGTTCCCTGCACTAGAAACAGTAATGATGGGTCACACACGTCTTTATAAAGTAATGCAAGAGAAAAATGCAATTTACATGAAAGAAGACTTTAGTGATGAAGATGGCATGCGTGCTGCAGAACTTGAAGGTGAGTTCGCTGAGCTAAACGGTTGGGAAGCTGAGTCAGAAGCTGCAATCCTTCTAAAAGGATTAGGTATCGGTGAAGATATTCATGATAAAAAGATGTCTGAATTAACAGGGGCAGAGAAAGTAAAAGTATTACTTGCTCAAGCTTTATTCGGTCAACCTGACATTCTATTACTAGATGAGCCTACCAACCATTTGGACTTAAAGGCGATTCAATGGTTAGAAAACTTCTTAATGAACTTTGAAAATACAGTTATCGTTGTATCCCATGACCGTCACTTCTTAAATAAAGTATGTACGCACATGGCTGATCTTGATTTCGGTAAAATTCAATTATACGTTGGTAACTATGACTTCTGGTATGAGTCAAGCCAATTAGCATTAAAACTAACTCAAGATTCTAACAAGAAAAAAGAAGAGAAAGTAAAAGAGTTACAAAACTTTATTGCACGCTTTAGCTCAAACGCATCTAAAGCGAAGCAAGCAACTTCTCGTAAAAAATTATTAGATAAAATTACATTAGATGATATTAGACCGTCATCACGTCGTTATCCGTTCGTTGGTTTCACACCAGAGCGTGAAGTAGGAAATGACTTATTAACGGTTGAAGGTATTTCTAAAACAATCGACGGAGAAAAAGTATTAGATAATGTGAACTTCACTTTAAATAAAGGTGATAAAGTTGCATTTATCGGCCGTAACGATATTGCAATGACAACATTATTTAAAATTCTTATGGGTGAAATGGAGCCAGATAGCGGTTCATTCAAATGGGGTGTAACAACATCTCAAGCTCATTTCCCAAGAGATAACTCTGAGTACTTCGAGAACAGTGATTACACTTTAATTGATTGGTTACGTCAGTTCTCTCCACAAGATGAATCAGAAAGTTTCTTACGTGGTTTCTTAGGCCGTATGCTATTCTCTGGTGAAGAAGTAAAGAAAAACGTTTCTGTTTTATCTGGAGGAGAAAAAGTTCGTTGTATGTTATCTAAAATGATGTTAAGCGGTGCAAACGTATTAACATTAGATGATCCAACGAACCATTTAGACCTTGAGTCTATTACAGCATTAAACAACGGTTTAATCACATTTAAAGGAACATTACTATTCACTTCTCATGACCATCAGTTCGTACAAACAATTGCAAACCGTATTATCGAAGTAACGCCAAACGGTGTAGTTGATAAGGTAGCAACGTATGATGAGTTCTTAGAAAATGAAGAACTTCAAAAACAAGTTGATGCAATGTACAAAGGTCAATAATGAATGATTAAAACCCCCGCTCTCTTTTATGAGAGCGGGGGTTTTGTTGAAAAGAAATACAATCTTTTCATTTAAATAAAGGGGGGGACTGAAATCAATAGTTATTCGAAAATAACATTAGCAATGGTAAGAAAATTTTGAAGCGTGGATAAACCCTGAAATGATGAAGAAATGTTTTTTTACATTGGAAGGGACGAATAAAGTAACGGAAAATACTCCTGAAGTAGGAGGAAGTTAGTTATAAAGGATAAGATTGTAGGAAAAGTGTAGTTTGAGCATTTACTTCAAACTACACTTTTTCTTATGTGAAATATGTACCAAAATTGGAGATAGATTAGTTTGCAAATGAGGAAATAAAGGATTATAGTTTGTGGAGTCATAATTAGTGGATGAGCCTTGGGAGAAAACAGGAAATGTTACAAATGTATTTTGTTAAATAGAAACCAAGGTCAAAATGTTTAAAAAGAAATAGTTGAATAAATAAAAGCTACAAATTATAATTACTAATATTCTTCATATAGTTAAACAAATAAAATCTATCTGAAGAAGAAAAATCAAATAGAGAGACAGACTTATATAAAATAAGCCTTGGATGATCAAAAGAGGTGGAGAGATGCAACAATTTTTATTAAAGAGTAAACGAGTATTAAGTAATCATTTTGGATTTTTCGTATTTGCCGTTATTTTACTTTGGTTAAAAACATATGCAGCATATGTGACAGAATTTAATTTAGGGATATCGAACACAATCCAAAAGTTCTTACTGTTTTTCAACCCGTTAAGCTCAGCAGTTCTATTTTTAGGACTCGCATTATTCGCAAAAGGGAAACGAGCTTACATTTGGTTAATTATTATTAATTTGCTAATGTCTATACTTTTATACGCCAACGTAGTATATTATCGCTTTTTCAGCGACTTTATTACGTTCCCGACATTAACACAATCGAATAACTTTGGAGATTTAGGTGGTAGTATTTTTGCATTGCTACACTTATATGATCCACTATATTTCTTAGATACAATCATTTTAATTGTTTTAGTCGCAACGAAATTTGTAAATCCTAAACCAATCCGTGTTGCGAAGCATAAATTATCTCTAGTATTTGTAGCAGGTATTTTATTCTTTAGCGTTAACTTAGGTCTGGCAGAATCTGACCGTCCTGAATTGTTAACAAGAACATTTGACCGCAATTATATCGTGAAATATTTAGGGGCGTACAACTTTACGATTTATGATGGTATTCAAAGTGCGAAAGCATCAACAGAACGAGCATTAGCGGATGGAGATAATATGACAGAAGTTAGAAACTATCTTACATCAACTTATGCAAGTCCAAATCCTGAGTATTTCGGTAAAGGAAAAGGAATGAACGTAATTTATATTCATTTAGAGTCATTCCAAAACTTTTTACTAAACTACAAGCTAAATGGCCAAGAAGTTACACCATTCCTAAACTCATTTACAAAAGATGCGAATACGTTATACTTTGATAACTTCTTCCATCAAACAGGACAGGGTAAAACATCTGATGCGGAGTTCATGTTAGAGAATTCAATGTTTGGATTACCACAAGGATCTGTTTTTACAAATAAAGCTCATAACACGTATCAATCAGCACCAGCTATTTTAGGTCAACAAGGATACACATCAGCAGTGTTCCACGGTAACTATAAAACGTTCTGGAACCGTGATGAAATTTATAAATCATTTGGTTTTAATAAATTCTTTGATGCGTCATACTATGATATGAACGAAAAAGATGTAGTAAACTATGGATTAAAAGATAAACCGTTCTTTAATGAATCAATTCCATTATTACAAACGTTAAAACAACCGTTCTATTCGAAGTTCATTACGTTATCGAACCATTTCCCTTATCCTATCGATAAGGCAGAAGCAACGATTGAACCAGCGAAAACAGGTGATACTTCTGTAGATACGTATTTCCAAACAGCACGCTATTTAGATGAGTCTGTAAAAGGATTCATGGATTACTTGAAACAATCTGGTTTATACGATAACTCAATTATCGTTATGTACGGTGACCATTACGGTATTTCAGATAATCATAGCGCAGCAATGTCTCAAATAATGGGTAAAGAAATGAACTCATTTGAAAATGCTCAATTACAACGTGTACCTTTAATCATTCGCGTACCAGGAATGAAAGGCGGCGTACAACATCAATACGGCGGAGAAATTGACGTTCTTCCAACGTTATTACACTTACTAGGTACAGATACGAAAAATTATGTCCAATTCGGATCAGATTTATTATCACCAGAGCATAAACAAGTCGTTCCGTTCCGTAACGGTAACTACGTAAGCCCAACAGTTACAGCACTTAACGGTAAATATTATGATACAGCGACTGGGAAACCTGTAGAATTTACAGATGAAATAAAACAAAATGAACAAATGGTTCAAAAATCACTAAAATACTCCGACCAAGTTGTTAACGGTGACTTATTACGATTCTACACACCAGAAGGATTTACACCGGTAGAACCTTCTAAGTATAACTATAACCATCGTGATAACAATAAAACGAAGGTGAAGACGACTGAAGACGGGGAAACGAAATAAATAATAAAAAATCCTACTCGTATGGAATACGAGTAGGATTTTTTGTTTTAAGATTTACTTTCGGATTTTTGGAGTGCTACTTTTTTAGGCATAAAACATGCAATAATCAAAGCTACAAAAGATAAGACTAACATAAATGCGTAGGCATCACTTGAGCTGAAGATAGAAGCTAATTTCGTTACTTGCATAGCTGATATGCTTCCATTCTCACTAGATAACTGTGAAGTATGTGAAGTAGATTGAATTGTATACACAGTGATAATGACTGCTGTTCCTATAGCACCAGCTAATTGACGTACGGTATTATTCACTGCGGAACCATGTGAACCCAGTTCTCTTGGTAAAGCGTTTAAACCTGCTGTATTTAAAGGCATCGAAATGAAACTTAGTCCAATGCGTAGAATAATAGTACGAACCATTAAATACATATAAGTGGTGGATTCGGTCAAGTCAATTACACCCCACATTGATATAATGATACATATTAAACCTGTAATAAAGAGTGGTTTTGCCCCGTATTTATCAAACATTTTACCTGTGATAGGTGATAAGAAGGCATTAATTACAGCGCCAGGTAATAGAAGTAAACCGGATTCAAAAGCAGTGAAACCTCGTCCATTTTGCAAGTAAATCGGTAGAAGAATTAAATCAGCATACATAATCATCGTAATGAGTACGTTAATGACTGATGTAAGAGTGAAAATTTTATATTTAAATACGGATAAATTTAATAGTGGATCGCTAGACTTTATTTGACGTAAACAGAATAGCGTTGTAACAAGTATTCCGATGATAATTGTAGTAATAACAACTGGATGATCCCATCCTTTGCTTCCTGCACTACTGAACCCGAATATAATACAACCAAAGCCAATCGTTGATAAAATGACACTTACGATATCTAATTTTGCTTTTGTTGTCTCAGCAACATTCATTAAATGTTTTAGCGCGAGAATAATAACGATTAATACAAAGGGAGCTAATCCAATAAATAACCATCTCCATGATACATATTCAATAATAAAGCCAGATAATGTTGGAGCGATGGCTGGCGCAAAGATTATGGCGAAGCCGATGGTTCCCATAATACTGCCACGCTTTTCACTAGGGTATAAATATAAAATAACTGTCATCATTAGTGGCATAATAATTCCTGCGCCAACTGCTTGAATCATTCTTCCTGTTAACAAAGTGCCAAAATTCATGGCGCATGCACAAAGAACAGTCCCGATAAACAAAGAGAGCATCGAGCTAATAAATAGCTGCCTTGTAGTAAATCGTTTCATTAAAAATGCTGTAATTGGCACTAGAACACCATTTATGAGCATAAAGCCTGTCGATAGCCATTGCACTGTTGCAGCCGAAACATCAAATACTTCCATCAAATTACTCATCGCCACATTTAATAGCGTCTGATTTAATGTTGATAAAAAACAGCCGGCAATGAGCACAACTAATATAATTTTTTTATTTCTTTCTGATATTTCCTTTTGCATTGGTAAACTCCTTCGTTGTTTTCTTGATTTATCGACAATGTGTCGATAAAATTAATGGTAACAAAATAAATTTTCTTTGACCATGAACAGTTTTGTTGAAAATGTTCACTACTCGGCACTGAAGGTATGCACTGTCGAGTAAGTAAAGAGAAAATCTATAAAGGAGTTTCAAAATGTCTACACCTAAAAAAGAAGATCCACGTACAGTTCGTTCAAGAGAAATGTTTAAAAATGCTGTTTTTTCTCTCCTATGTGAGAATCCTAGTATTTCAAGCTTAACGGTTCAGAAAGTCGCAACAACGGCAGGATTAAATCGAACGACATTTTACTTACATTATCAAGATATTCAAGATTTACTAGACCAAATCACGAATGAGATTTCAAATGAGCTTTCTAATAAAATTGTTGATTTGATACATGCAAAAGATTTATCAGAAAAACAAAAGCTAACACAATTACTTGATTATTTATATATTCACCGAAATTATTTATTTATATTATTTAAAATGAATCAATTTGAGGAGCAACTATTTTTATTTTTAAAAGAGTTAATAGAAACGAGAAGAGAGAATACGAAAAAGGATTTGCCAGATGATTATGTTGCGGTTGATATTAAAACAGCCTCATTGGTAGGTATTATCATGTGGTGGATAAGGAATGGACTTCACTTTAGTTCAGATTATATTGCAAATCAAATTTATTTCATGTATAAAGGGTAATGATTTTAAGGATCGGGATTAATAAAAATTTATAAAACAAAAGATCCAGAGATAGAAGGGGGATATTCATGAATTTTAAAAATGAAAAAGTAGCATTACATTTAGAGGTTGTGAAATACCAATATAAAGATGCAAAAGACGAGTGTGATAGAAATTGGTTAAGAGTAAAAGCGAGACTGTCAGAAGAAAATAAAGTTTTTGAAACGATGGATCCTTTTTTACAAACATCCGATTTACAGTACATGATAAAATGGTTTCAAGCATTACCAAACCCTACATATAACGAACTAGATTTCATCGAGCCAAATTTAGCGTTTGAATTTATGGGAGAAAAAGAAGGGGAGTTTCACCTTGTTATTCGCTTATCGCTGGAACTTAATCCTTCATGGTGTAAGGAAGAGGAGTACGAATTTTCTATCAGTATCACTCAAGATGATAGAGAGAATATTATTCGTTCTATTGAAGAGCAGCAAAAGAAATTCCCAAAACGATAATAAAAAGACTTGATAACCTACTAGAGGAAATCAAGTCTTTTTCATTAAATACGATTATCATGCCAGAAGTTTAATGGGAAGTGTTCGTTCTCATGATAGCTTTCTAATTCATATCCTCTTTCTTTCAGCCCTTTAATAATTCCAGGTACTGCTTTAACTGATTGTGGATGAATATCGTGCATAAGAATAACTTCTGTTGGATTTGTAGCACCAGCTAGAACGTTTTCTACGATTTTAGCAGATGCAGCGTCAACTGGCATTTTGTTGTATTTCCAGTCTAATGAATCAATTGTCCAATCCCAAACTTTTAAACCATTTTCAACAGCTTTGTTGCGAAGCGCTTCATTTAACCCTGGCATTGAGCCGTAAGCTGGACGAGTTAATACTGGTGATTTTCCTAGAACGCCAGCGATTAAGCCTTGGTCTTCTTTCATTTCATCAACGTAATGACCTTCTGTGTAAAGCTTCTTGTAGTTATGAGTCATACTGTGCATCCCAACATAGTGGCCTTCAGCATCTTCACGTTTTACAAGATCAGGGAAAGCTTTTACGTTTGAACCAATTAGGAAGAATGTTGCTTTTGCATTTTCACTCTTTAACATATCTAAAAGCTCAGCTGTGTATTTTCCAGGACCATCGTCAAATGTTAAGTAAGCGACTTTTCTAACTTGCCCATTATAGTGCTTTGGAGCTTCTTTCGGAGCAAGGGATGTTTGAATTTCACTTACAAGTTGAACAGATTTAGCGTCATCCTCTGTACTTGCTAGAGCGATATGTGTTGATCCGTAAGCAGCTTCGTATGTAAATAATACCCCGGCGCAAATCAACAGAGCCCTTTTCACTAAAGTTGTCATCCGAATTCCATTGTGCATAATTTTCCTACTCTCTATAAAAGTTCTACTCTACTATATTAGCAATTTTAGAGGGGGAAATGCAAAAAAACTTTTTTACAAGCGCAAAAAAGTTTGTTAGAAAATATGCAAGATTTCAGTTGTTTTGCAGGTTTAATAAAATGAAACAAGAATTGAATGTGTGGAACGGCATTTATTACGGCTCATTCATGTTTTTTGTTTTAGAAAGGGAGGATAAGTATGAAAAAACTAGCTTGTTTACATGCTCATCATTCAAATATTGAATACATTGACCGAGCGTTGCAATCTTTTGGAATAGAAATACTCCATTTTGTAGATCCCATCTTATCGCGCATATTAAAAAAAGATTGTGATTTTGAAAAAGAACAAGCACGAAATAATTTAAAAGATATTATAAAGTATATAGCCAAAAGTGATGTAGACACACTTTTATTAACTTGTACAGATTATATTACGCTATTAGATGAGAATTTCAAAATAGACATACCTATATTGAAAATTGATGAGCCATTCTTTGAAATGATTTGTCATGTTGAAGAGCCACAGACCATACTTTTTACAAATAACCGCACTGTTTCAGGAACGATGGAACGTTTAAAACAATACGCTCGGCAGAATAATAAATCCATACATGTAAAAGTAGAAGTGATAGAGGGGATATTTGAATTAATTATGCAAGGTCGTAAAGAAGAGCATGATGTTAAATTAGAAAAGTATTTATATGAAATTATGAAAGGTAGAAACGAAATGCTTTCAGTTGCGCAATTATCAATGGTAGACGCTGCTACAAGGGTAGAAAATATAATAGGAAGGAACATAATGAATCCGTTGAATGCGCTAGTGGAGTATTGTATACAGAGTGTGAATGAACAACCGTGTGAAAAATAAAGAAGAGGATATTTGTTGTTTTAAAATGCATCATTAAAAATTTCACATACCGTATTTTAAAAATAAATATAGGAAAACCAAAAAGTAATGTAGAATATATCTTACATACATATGTGAAGTCAACAAAATATATAAAAGAGGTGGACCTATGTTACTTGAAGAAGTAATGCAGCAACTAGAAGAATATGGGACAGAACAAACTCGTAAGACGTATAAAAACCATGGGGCGAAAGAGCCGTTATTTGGAGTTAGTTTTGCAAATTTAAAATTGTTGAAAAAGAAGATAAAAAAAGATCATGATTTAGCAATCTCATTATGGGAAACAAAAAATATGGACGCAATGACTTTAGCAACAATGGTTTTAGATCCGAAGAAACTAACGTCAGAACAGCTAAATAGATGGGTTCAAGATGTTGATTATTATTGTTTAATGGATGTTCTTATGACAGCTATATGTACGTCGCCAATCGCGATAGAAAGAATGGAAGAATGGACGAAGTCTGATGATGAATGGATTGGAAGAGCTGGTTGGTCATTATTAGCGAATATCGCAATAAAAAATAAAACGTTAGACGATGATTTTTTCTTACCGTATTTAGAAGAGATTAAAGTTCATATACATAATGAAAAAAATCGTAAAAGAGAAGCGATGAATAGAGCTTTAATTGCGGTAGGGGTTCGAAATGAAGCTTTAGAGCAACAAGCAATTGAAATCTCACGTGAAGTTGGAAAAGTAGAAGTTGATCACGGTGAAACGTCATGCAAAACACCAGATGCAGAATCCTATATTAAAAAGACACGAGAAAGAGCTGAAAAGAAGAAAGTAAAATATGAGAAGGAGAAAGGCTATGAAACCAATTGAAGCGGCACGAAGTATTATTACATCACAATTTTCGAATTGTGATGTTGCTTTACTAGGGGGAAGTGTTGCTAGAGGAGAGGCTACGAAAACATCTGACCTTGATATTGTAATATTTGACCAAAGTTTGTCATCTTGTTATAGAGAATCTTTCTATAGTAATGGCTGGCCTGTTGAAGTATTCGTACATAATTTTGAAACGTACAAAACCTTTTTTAAAAGTGATTGTGAGCGCGGGCGACCTTCATTACCTCAATTAGTTTCAGAAGGGATTGAATTAAAAGGTAAAGATGAAATTGTAGAGATACTCAAAAGAGAAGCGAATGAATTATTAAATAAAGGACCAGAGAAATGGTCAGAAGAAACGATGAAACAGAAACGCTATTTTATTACGGATACTTTGGATGATTTCATTGGTGCAACAAAGAGAGAAGAAGAATTGTTCATCGCAAATTTATTAGCTGATTTAGTACATGAATATGTTTTAAGGGTAAATGGTAGGTGGCTTGGAAATTCAAAATGGTTTATTAGAGTGTTAAGAAGGTATGACGAGCAATATGCAGAACATTTTGTAGCGGCTTTTGATCATTTTTATAAAACAGAGGAGAAAAATGAATTAATTACTTTTGTAGAAAGCACGCTAGATCAGTATGGAGGAAGAATGTTCGAAGGCTTTTCTATAGGGAAATGAGAAGGGGATAGCAAAGTGAATATACCATTCGTTCAATTAAGAGAATTGACACTAGACAATGTAGAAGATCGATATCAATGGTCATTAGATACAGAAGTAACAAAGCATTTAGTTGTACCAAATCAATATCCACCGTTCACTCGTGAAGATACGAGAAGGTGGATTGAAGCATGCATAAGTCGAAAGAATGGTTATGAACAACGAGCTATCGTTACAAAGGAAGGTATACACATTGGATGGGTAGACCTAAAAAACTTTGATAATACAAATAAAAATGCCGAACTAGGGATTGCAATTGGAAATAAAGAATATTGGGGTAAAAGATATGGAATGGCAGCTCTATACAGTATGTTACAAATCGGCTTTTCTGAATTCCAATTAGAAAAAGTTTGGCTACGAGTAGACGAAGATAATTTAAAAGCTAGAAAGAGTTATGAAAAAGCTGGATTTGTTTGTGAAGGAATAATGAGAAATGATCGATTACGTCAAGGTAAGTTCATTCATCGCTATCGTTATAGTATGTTAAAAGAAGAATATCAATCTTTATTCAATAGTCTATAAAAATATTATGTAAACTTAAAGGGGATGGGGAAAATGATTCGATTACTTACTAAAGAAGATGCGGAGCAATATTGGGACTTACGTTTACAAGCCTTACAAGTAAATCCAGAGGCATTTGTAACAACTTATGAAGAAGCGGTGCGGCAAGAAAATCCTCTTGAGCGAGTTGCAAGTAATTTAACATCTAATACTAGCTGTACATTTGGTGCTTTTAATGAAGAAGATCAATTAATTGGAGTTGTCACTTTACTAACAGAAGAGAAAGAGGCGTATAAGCATAAAGGTCATATCGTTGCGATGTATGTAGATGCACAAAATAGACGTAATGGACTGGCACGTGAGTTAATTGCAAATGCAATTCAAAGAGCGAGAGAAATAGAACTAGAGCAATTGAACTTAGGGGTTGTATCCACAAACGAACCAGCAAAAAAATTGTACGAATCAATGGGCTTTAAAACGTATGCAATTGAAAAAAGAGCTATAAAGATGAATGGTGTGTATAGTGATGATGAAAATATGGTGTTGTTTCTTTAAAGACTACATCCATAATGAGATTTTCGAATATTAATTATATTCATTTTGTTATATAGTAAAAGGAGAAAGTATATAAGGGGTTTTATAATGAAAGCTATTGCAGTAGGGATAGTGGCATCGTTTTTCTTTGCCTTTACCTTTGTGTTAAACCGGTCGATGGACTTAGAAGGCGGAAGTTGGATTTGGAGTGCATCACTACGGTATTACTTTATGGTTCCAATGCTATTACTTATTGTTATGTATAGAGGGAACTTAAAACAACTCTTTCAATATATGAAAAACAATCCGAAAGAATGGTTGTTATGGAGTATTGTTGGATTTGGTCTCTTTTATGCACCGCTTAGTTTCGCGGGTGCGTTTGGACCGGGGTGGCTCGTTGCTTCAACTTGGCAAATTACGATAGTCGCAGGAATTTTATTAACACCATTTTTCGCGGTAGACCCATTACATAAGAAGCTTCCGATGAAGGAATTAGTAATGTCAGGCATTATTTTATTCGGTGTTGTTCTTATGCAAGTAGAACACGCTTCTTCTTTAGGAATTCGTGAAACCATTTTATGTGTAGTTCCGGTACTCATTGCTGCGTTTGCGTACCCACTTGGAAATAGAAAAATGATGCAAGTATGTAAGGGCGAATTAGATGTCTTCCAGCGGGTTCTAGGTATGACATTAGCAAGTTTACCATTTTGGTTTTTACTATCTGGATATGAAGTATCTACAAGCGGTTTACCGTCAAGTAGTCAAGTTTTTCAATGTTTTATCGTTGCGATTAGTTCAGGTTTAATTGCAACAGTATTATTCTTCTATGCGACAGATCTTGTAAAAGATGATCCGCAAAAATTAGCAACAGTCGAAGCGACACAGTCCGGCGAAGTTTTATTTGCGCTAGTAGGAGAGCTCATTTGGCTATCGGCTCCAATTCCGTCTTCTTTATCTTGGATTGGAATGAGCCTTGTAATTGTTGGAATGATACTTCATAGTTATGTAGCTGTAGTTGTGAAAAAAGCAGAAAAAATAACCGCGTAAAATGATTAGCTCTTTTCCATAAAGAGCTAGTCATTTTTCATGAAAAGGGATGGCGATATGATGTTACAGCGTGTTGAGCATATAGAAATAGATCCAATTAAGAAAGTATTAAAGCATGCGACCGGCCCGAGTGAAGTAAGCTTAATTAAAGCAGTTTCATTGTATGAAAATAATCATGCAGTGCTATATAAATATGGGAATAAGGGTTGCATAGGTATTGCGTTAATTGATACAAATAGAGCGAGAATATGTCACATAGCTGTTGATGAAAAATATCGTAATCATGGAATTGCACTTCAAATGATTAAAGAAATAGTTAGGAAATATGAGTTAACATATATTGAGGCTGAGACAGACAGAGAGGCAGTCGGATTTTATAAGAAATGTAACTTTAAGATTGAAAGTTTGGGAGAAAAATACCCGGGGATAGAAAGGTTTTATTGTTATTTAGAGAATGAATAAAATAAAGAGCGCATCGTTTGTGATGGACTCTTTCATATGAGTATAAAGTTTGATTTAAGATTGCTAGAGTGAAAGTTTTTCATTGCTGTGATGTAACGCTTTCATTTTGTTTCATTTCAAAAATTTTCTTACCATCTTCATCTACAATTTTAATAGAATCTCTAAGTTTAGGCACACCGATATACATAACAGGGTTTTTATCTTTTCCTTTGTTTTTTTCAATACGTAAGACGATAACGGATGTATCTTTTTCGTCTTTAACTTCTTTTACTGTAATTTTATCATTTTTATACTTTTCTCCAAATGCTAAATATACCATTCTCTTTCCTTCACTAATGCTATCATTTGAGTAATGGATCATAGTTGGATCTTCTTGTGCTTTTTCGTATAAGTTTGAAGGACCATATCCACCTTCGTTATATCTAGACTTTTCTAACACCCAAAAATCTTCATATTCATTATTAGAAAAAGTACAACCACTTAAGCTAATCATTCCTAATATGAAAAGGGGTAATATAATTTTCTTCATTGTTTTCACCTTCCTTTATTAATTTTAAATAAATATACCATAATTTAACTGTTTCCGATATGATAAGAACGATAGGAGTATAGTAATCTATATGGATTATGTTAAAAATTAAGAAAAATATGATAATATATGTATGTACTAGTTTAAAGCAAAATGGGGGAACAATCGTGAAAATGAATGAAATAGTGGCGAGTACACAACTTCCAAATACAATCGAAACAATTACAAATGATTTAAAAGAATTAGGGATAGAAAAAGGAATGACAGTTATTGTTCATTCATCATTAAGTTCGATTGGTTGGGTATCTGGCGGAGCAGTTGCAGTAGTAGAGGCGTTAATGAAAGTCATTACGGAAGAGGGAACAATCATTATGCCAACCCAATCTTCAGACTTATCCGATCCAAAACATTGGTCAAGACCACCTGTACCAGAAGACTGGTGGCAAATTATTCGGGATAACGTCCCAGCATTTGACCCACGTATAACACCAACAAGGGCAATGGGAGAAGTAGTTGAATGTTTTCGTACATATCCGAATGTATTGCGCAGTAATCATCCGCTCAGTAGTTTTGCAGCATGGGGGAAACACGCAGAAGAAATTACAGCGAATCATTCACTTTCCATAAGTTTTGGTGAAGAATCGCCATTACGAAAAATATACGATTTAGATGGATGCATATTATTACTTGGTGTCGGTTATGACTCCAATACGTCCATACATTTATCTGAGGTACGTACAGGTGCACGTGAGTTAATAAAGGTAGGAGCACCTATTATAGAAGAAGGTGTAAGAGTATGGAAAGAATTCGTTGAAATGGATTACGATTCTGACACGTTTGTAGAAATCGGAGTTGAATATGAGCGTAAAGGAACAGTTACGCGTGGGAAGATAGGGAATGCGACGTGCCGTTTTATGAGGCAACGTGATGCAGTTGACTTTGGAACAGAGTGGTTTCGTGCGAAAAATCAGTAAGGGATGGTTATTATGAAGGGGAAAAAAGTATTAATTACGAGCGGCGGTTGCCTAGAAAAATGGGATCAAGTACGCGGGCATACAAATTTAGCAAAAGGTACGATTGGAAGAATCATTGCAGAAGAGCTAATGACAAAAGGAGCAAATGTAATATATTTGCATGGCTACTTTGCTGAGAAGCCAATGGATGTAAATAACCAATTAGAATTGCACCCATTTGAGGGGATTATTGATTTACAAGATAAGATGAAAAGTATTATTACACATGAAAAAGTAGATGCAGTTATTATGGCTGCAGCTGGCTCAGATTGGGTTGTCGAAAAAATTTGTGATCAAGATGGAAATGTTCTTAATATGAACGGAAAGATTTCAAGTGATATCGCACCAATTATTCATTTTCAAAAAGCGCCAAAAATATTAAAACAAATAAAGAGTTGGGATCCAGAAACGATACTCGTAGGCTTTAAACTGGAAAGTGATGTAAATGAAGCAGAACTTATTGAAAGAGCAAGTAAAAGAATGGAAGGTGCAAAAGCGAGTGTAATGGTTGCGAACTCACCGCATTCTTTATATTCTCGCGGCGCCGTGCATCACGTCATTGGACAAGATGGTAATGTGAAGTTATGTAATGGGAAAGATAAAACTGCAAAAGAAATTGTCAATATGTTAGAGCATTTATGTAATCGTACTACTGCGATGGAAATTTAAGCTTTTAGAAAGAGCTGCAGTCGCATAGTATATAATGGAGTTAATATTAACTTAGTGGGGGAACGTATCCCTCACTAAGTATTAAATTGAATCAAATCAATGGAATAGGCCATTAGCTGCTCGTAAATGTGTAATACATGATATATGCATAATGAACATTTTGTGAGGAGTGGATTGTATGGAACATTTATTAAAGCAAGCTATTAAACTTAGAAATGAAAAGAAATATGCGCAGTCTAGAGAGATACTTATAGGATTAACAAATTTTACGAGAGATGCAGAAGTGCTATATCAATGCGCTTGGATACATGATGTCATGGGTCTTGAAATGGAGGCGGTTCCGTATTATGAACAGGCGATTGCGAACGGACTTGATGGTGAATCACTTCGCGGTGCGTATATCGGTCTTGGCAGTACGTATCGTTGTATAGGGGAATATGATAAAGCGATTACTGTATTAGAAGCAGGGATAAAGAAGTTCCCTGAAAATGACGTGATGAAAGTATTTTTATCATTAGCAAAATATAACGTAAACGATCATGAATCCGCGATGAAATTACTACTTGAAATGGTCGTAAAAGTAGAGGAAGTAAAAGAATTTGAACGTGCCATTTCATTTTATAAAGATCATTTAAATGAGGTTTTTGAATAGAGGAGAGAAGGAATGAATCCATCAATTTCACGAAGGCGAAAAGGCATTTGGATTGGGCTCATATCTTTAATTATGTTATCAAACTATTTATTGTATGCCCTTCCAATAGTACCAGCTGCCCCGAAAGAAGTAGTCCTCGGTTCATTATTAGATTTTATGTTTGTAATTCCGGTTATCACATATTTCTTTATTATACGGAAAAGATATTCGTTAACGTATATGTTTCCTGTAGTTATAGCTGGATACGTATTCGCAAGATTTATAATTCCTAGTGATTATTTACAAGCTTTTTCATTTGTTTCGTATGTAATAGTTGCTGGAGAAATTGTGTTCGTATGTTTTGAACTGATTCTGATATATAAAATTATAAGAGTACTTCCTAAAATAATAAAACGATATAAAGAATATCGAAGTGAGTATTCTTCATTTTCTTATGCGATTGATGCAGCATTTGATGCTAATATGAAGAGAAGTAAGACAGTAAATATCATTCTAACAGAGTGTAAATTACTCTATTATGCTTTTTTATCGTGGCGTGAAAAAGTATTAGAAAGTGAATTCACATACTCATATCATAAAAAGACCGGTGCAATAGGTGTTTATATCATGATTATTCATGCAACATTAATTGAAAGTATCGGTTTTCATTATTTACTTCATCAATGGAATCCAGTAATAGCTTGGATTTTACTCATCTTAAACATATATGCGATGTTTTATTTTTTAGCTGAAATACAAGCGATGCGTAAAAATCCAATTATCGTTGCGGAAGAAAAAGTGATTATTCAAATTGGATTAGGAAAGAAAATCGTTATACCATTTATACAAATTGATAACATTGCATTTTATAAAGGCGAATCTTTACCGAAAGAAGAAGAGAAAGAGATTCTTGACGCAACTGTTATGGAATTTATAAAGGAACCTGCAACTTTTGAAATAACGTTAAAAGAGCCAATTAAAGCGCAGTTGTTATATGGATTTTCTAAAACAGTAAGTCGTGTTCACTTAAATGTAGACGATGAACGGAAATTTTATGATGCGGTTATGGAGAAATTGAAATAGGAGTAAAAATAGTGAAAAATAAAAAACTCGCAACTTAATAGCTTGCGGGTTTTCGTCGTAAACAATTAAAAAATATGATAAAATTAAGAGGTAACTTATGGTAAGGTTGGTTGTTCAATTATCACTTCTCCGAGTAGGAGGGGGGTGATAATAAGTGAGTGAAATTACGTTGTTACTGCAAGGTGGACTGTTTCTCATTGCACTGTTAACGTTTATTGTCGTCTTAATTGACAAGCTCAAAAAATAACAACCCACCTATGCCTATAGAATGTGGGTTGTTGTGTTTGTACGAAACAAATAGGATAAATGAACAATCCAATCTGCTAAGTTACGTGGACTAGTGTGTAGCCGCACACTAGTCTTTTTTATTTATATACAGTTTTTAATTGTTTTATGTGATTGTATTGTTCTTTTCATACTCATTATAACACAGTGTCTTTTCATGAAGAAAGGAGACCGTATGTTCTCATGTAGATTAAATAGAACGTGTAGTTTCTTTAAATAGCCCATCCATATACTGTTTTAAACTTTCCACAAAAAATCCTTTTTTGTCTACATTATTTACGCCGACAATTGGTGATGGAAGATTGTATCTCTTTTCTGATAAATGAACAACAACATCAAAAATATCAAATAGGCGAATGAAGCAGAACAGACCGTCTTTATCACTAAGTAAAATAAAGTAATGGTTTTCGCTTGTTGTATTTAATGTATTCCATAAAGAGCTTTTGCTTAAGTCACGAACGATACTCTTTTCCTTTAATTCCATGAAATCGGCATTTAATAGAATGGTAGAAATATCAATCGCATCTGGATCGTCAAAGTAGCCATCAATTGTTTGTACAGCAAAAGTATAAGCCATTTTTAATACACTCATCTTATATTTACGGTTATCTAAAAGCAATTCACGTTGAATAGAACTAGCTACTTTTGTTACGCGCTCTTCTTTCCAAATTTCATTATGTAATGAAATATCGTGCTTTTTACATAGTTTCATAATTAATGCATTAGAATAAAGTATCTCATCACTTACTTCGACTACATCTGTCTCAGCGGCTGCTAGCTCCTCACCATGTTCATTCGTATAGAGAGGGGAGTCGATTTGTTTTTTCATTTGCTCAATCTTATATTGACTTAATTTATGTCTAATTAAAGGACGGTCAATATTTGTTGTCATATGTTCATGACAGGAATCACAAATTGAGTTTGTGAAATAATATCCACATAATATCTCTGGAATGACATATTGTTCACTAAGTTCTTTCGTATCTTTTCTGCAAATGATGCATTGTGTCATATTTATCACCTTTACCTGCAAATTTGTCTGTAATCTCATTGTAGTGTATTTAATGGGATTTTGGAATGTTGTAAAGGAAAATATTATGTGAAATCTAAGTTTAATTTGGTACAATGAAGAGAAGTGCTAGTTTAAAGGAGGACGTTTTTTTGAAATCGAAAGTGCACTTTTGGACATTAGAAGTGCTGATGGTTGTAGGAATTATATTTATTTGCACAAAAATATCGTTTCTATTTCAACCGATTGGTATCTTCATATCAACATTATTTTTCCCAATTTTAATAGCGTTATTTTTATACTTCATATTTAACCCATTGTTAGTCTTTTTGGAGAATAAAAAAGTACCTAGAGGTTTAGCGATTTTACTACTGTATCTTTTTATTATCACATTAACTGGAGTTGCTATTGGAGTAGTTGTTCCAACCATCTCACAACAGCTAATGGATTTAGTGAAAAACATGCCGACTTATATAAAAGAGGGGAAAGTATACATACAAGATCTATCCCATCATAGGTTATTTGAATGGTTATCTACACAAAACTACGTTTCCATTGAAACAATTGAGAAAAATGCGATTGAATACTTAAAGGAAATACCAAACACAATTACGTCGAGTGCAACGGCTTTATTTGGTATTATCACGAACGTGGCGTTAGTTATTTTTACAGTACCGTTCATTTTATTTTATATGTTTAAAGATGGACATGCATTTCCAGGAAAAGCTGTTAGTGTATTACCAGAGTCTTACCGTGAAGAAGGACTTCGTATCATAAAGGAAACGAACGAAACATTATCTGCATATATTCAAGGGCAAGCGCTCGTTTGTTTATTTATAGGTGCCTTTACATTTACTGGTTATTTAATTATCGGTTTACCGTATGCTTTCGTTTTAGGGATTATCGCAGCATTTACAAATATAATTCCGAACTTAGGTCCATTTATCGGAGCAGCACCAGCTGTAATTGTAGGGCTGTTCGTATCTCCGATGCAAGCTCTGTACGTAATTATTATTGTAACAATTGTACAGCAGTTTGAAAGTAACATCATATCTCCACGTATTATGAGTTCGAAATTAAACATCCATCCGTTAACAATTATCATCCTTATTTTAGGGGTAGGTAATTTCGCGGGAATTATCGGAATGATTTTAGCAGTGCCTGTTTATGCGGTAACGAAAACAGTTGTTTCGAACTTAGTGAGATTGTTTAAGACGAAACGAAGTAAACGGAAATAGAATATGTTGAGAAAGATACACCGCAAAAAGTGGTGTATCTTTTATTTTTTTAGAGTGTATGAAATACTTATTATTATATATTTTTTACACATCAAATCAGGCGATAATTTTTTGTTAAATAAACTTTATAAACTATGTGGAATCCCTCTGAACTATCCAAATCATCTCTTTACACTGCGTCATTAACATCATAATCGACTCCTTTCATTTCTAATATAATTTCAAACAATTATAGGTGAGTGTAGTACTTGCTTCTACGATCACGAACCTCATCTATAATCTTTTTATACTGTCTCTCTTGTTTTGCTTCATTTGCAGATATAGTTTCTTTTTGAATCGTAATGGTTAAAAAGAAAAGGTGAAACTTCATACATGAATTCCTCCTTTCGAATAGGAATTACAGGTGACTACAATAATGACTTTGTCGTTCTTTTACGTTGTCCATTGCCTGTTCAATTTGTTGGCCATGAAGTATATCAAACTCAGGCAGTTTATTTTTTTGAATGGTAATTGTTAAAAATAATACTTTGAATTTCATTGGATTTTTACCCCTTTATAATTTATTTAGTAAAGACGATTGTAATAAGAGGACTGGCGCTCTTTTACTCCGTCCATAATATTTTTAATTTGTTGTTCGTGAGAAATTTCATCTTTTGAAAGTTTGTATTTTTGAATGGTGATTGTTAAAAAGAAAGCTTTAAATTTCATTAGATTATTACCCCTTTTAAAAAAATTTTAATACATTTGTGTATAATACGAACTTTTAATGTCCGTTATTTTATCCATAGTTTGTTTTAATTGTTGTTTACGAAAGATTTCAGCTTCAGATAACGTTTTTTTCTGAAGTGCTGTCGTAAAAAAGAAAATATGAAAAGTCATAGACGAATTCCTCCTTTCGAAAAGGAATTACAGGTGATTACAATAAAGCACTTGGCGCTCCTTAACATCATTCATAGCTTTTGCAATTTGCTCATTATGAAGAATTTCAGCTTTGGAAAGTGTATTTCTTTGAATCGTAATACTTAAAAACAATACGCTAATAGTCATCGAATGTTGCTCCTTTCTTTAAAAAATAATGTATGAGACTAAAAAATCGCACAAAAAAGCCACAGGAAGATATCGTTCTCCTATGGCTGGGCGTGAAAAAACCACAGGAAAGTATACGACCTCCTGTGGCGAATTTATGAATTAATAGAAATAAAGTACGATTTTCAATTCTCCGTTAGGGTGGTCGAATTCATATTTAATTGTCCGAAAAACACAGGTGCAGTTAACGCTAAAGTTAAAGCATGTAATTGTAATTTCATCATTTTCTTCGACCTCCTTTTAGAATATTTTTCTTACGTTAGTAAGTATATACAATTAATGGATAATTGTATACAGAAAAATTGAAAATTTTTAATTTTGATTAAAATGCGTATATTTTAAAGGGTTTTTAAGGGATACATTGTATAGATTGGATAGTAAATAGAACTTGGGGGTGTCTAATGAACTATATGAATAGAATAGCAGGTGTTATGCTAACAATTTTTTTATTTGTTACTGCTTGTTCTAATGGGGAACAAATAAAAGAAATATCGCATATTGAACCTGGGGCTTTCAAAAAATATACGGGGACATACGTTGGAAATAATTCCGATGTGTTTGCGATTGTTAAAAACTTACCTGGTGGTGGAACAGTTCAAAGTATAAATTTGAAAAATGAGAAGATCGCGGTGAAATACGGTGAGAAAAAGAGTGGTAATTTAACAGAAGATATCATTGAGACGTATTGGTTTGATGAAAGGGATACGATGAAAAAGAACTTTCTCTTTAATGCTATTTATCTTGCAATTTTAGTGCCAAATGCGAAAGGGTATGAGTTTCAGGTTAAAAATCAAAGTTTTGCATTGAAAAGAGAAGAACTTTTACCCATACTTTATAAAGAATTTAATGATTTGCCAAAGGATGATCTTATATGGAATAAGGGAATCGTAATGAACTTCTTTTACGGTAATCAAGAAAAAATAGAAAAGCTAGTTAATAATAAAGATTTTCGAAAGCAATTTTTTGATGAACATCCTGTGCGGGAATCTAAGTGATATGGAGGAAGAGGGGGTCATTTCACGATTGAAAATACGAACATTTTTTAAAGGAAGTCATTCATTATCGAATGACTCTTTTTTGATGAAAATTATGGAAAAAAATAAAACGATGTGCTATGGTTAATTACATAAGTAATGAACCTATGAACCTAAGGTGGTGAAAATGTGAAACCTACTCTGGAGCAAAATAAGTTAATATACATACAAATTGCAGAAACCATTGAATCTGATATTTTAAAAGACATATTACTAGAAGAAGAACAAGTTCCGTCGACAAATCAATTTGCGAAGGTGTTACAAATTAATCCAGCCACTGCAGCTAAAGGGGTAAATGTATTAGTGGATGAGGGGATTTTATATAAAAAGAGAGGGATTGGGATGTTTGTTGCAAAGGGAGCAAAAGAAGTCGTACTAAAAAAAAGACAAAAGACGTTTATGACAGAGTATTTACCTAAAGTGTGGGAAGAAGCAAAAGTACTAGAAATATCAAAAGACGAATTGATGGATATGATACAAAAAATTACGAAGGAGGGGAAAGAGTAATGTTTGCACTTGAAACGAAAGATTTAACGAAAAAATATAAAAAGAAACTAGCTGTAAACGAAGTAACAATTAATGTAGAAAATCATAAAATATATGGTTTGCTTGGAAGAAACGGAGCAGGGAAAACGACTTTATTAAACTTACTTGCTGGACAAATTATTTCAAGTAGTGGAAGTGTATCTATATTTGGCGAAAATGTTTTTGAAAATAGTAAAGCGATGCAAAAAATTTGCTTTGTTAAAGTGAAAGAAGAAACGCATTTAAGTAATAAAATTAAAGAGATTTTTGAGCTATGTAACATGTTTTATAAAAATTGGGATCAGAAATATGCTGAAGAACTGGCAGGGAAATTTCAGCTTAATATGAAAGAGAAATACCATAAATTATCACACGGTATGCAAACAGTCGTAGGAATTATTCAAGGTCTAGCAAGTAGGGCAGCGATTACTATTTTTGATGAACCAACTACCGGTTTAGATGCAGCACATCGAGAGTTATTTTATAGTTTACTATTAGAAGATTACGGTGAGTATCCCCGAACAATTATATTATCAACACATTTAGTAGAAGAAGTAACCCATATTATTGAAGATGTAATCATCATAAAAGAAGGAAGATTAGTCGTTCAATCATCAGTGGAAGATTTATTACAACAAGGTCATATTATTTCAGGGCGAAAAGACAAAGTGGATGAGTTTTCAATCAATAAAAAAGTAATAAATCGAGAAGTTTATGGAAAGAAAGGTATAGCTGTTATATGGGAAGAGCTTTCTAGTGACGATTATTACTCTCTCGAAAAAGAAGGAATAGCAGTTGATAGAATTACATTACAAAAATTATTTATTCACATAACAGGTGGTGAATTGAAATGACGATGTTAATGAAGCAGTTAAAATTACATATAAATTTTCATTATAAAGCAATTTTAATATTTTGGATTTTAGCTTTATTAATAAAAGGAGCTTTGAGTGCTGCTCATTTAAATGGATTGAAAATTAGTTATTTACCCGAAATTATCAATAATCCTTCAATAGCAATTATGATGTTTATAATAGTGAGTACTTTCAATATACAAGATGATTTATTTCGTTTAGCTATTTCATTTGGTGTAACGAGAATTCAATATTTCATCGGAGCGATTTGTTATATTGTACTGCAATCCGCATTATTTTCATTTCTTCAAGTAATGTTTTTAAACGATATGAAATATAACATAGTAAATGTTAGCTTTTGGGAGCAATCAGCACAACAGTTTATTATACAATTTTTGTTTTATGTTACGACAGCATGTTTCTTCCAAGTAGCAGTAGTTTTTAAACAACGATTTCAGTGGATTGGTCTCATGATAGGTGGAACGCTTTTCTTATCAACAAACAGTGTGCTTTATGGAGAAGTAGGGATAAACGGTTTATTATTTACGAGTGATATATCTTTAATAGATATTCCCTATTTTACTGTAATTTCAATTGGATTAACTATTCTTTATATCCTAACTAGTAGTATATTTATTCGTAAAGTTTCATTCGAACAAACAGTTTAAAAGATTGTTAGATTAATATTAAAGGAGAGAAGGAATAATACATGGGAGACACCTCTTCATTAATAACCGTCTTTTTATGCGTGGCCTTACTAATTTTTTGGCGCCGTTATCGATCTATGTATAAGCCGATTAAGGGGACGGGAAAACGTATTTTGTGGCCATTACTATTTTTAACACCGGGGATAATATGGTTTTTTGGACCCGTACATCCAGCACTATTACAAGTAGTTATAGCAGCATTAATTGGGGGTCTTTTCGCCGTACCACTTATAATTCTAACAAATTATGAGCGAAGAGATGATGGGAATATTTATACGAAAAAAAGTGTAGCTTTTTTAATTACTTTTATTGCACTTGTCGTTTTGAGATATGGTTCAAGACAATATATTGTTGATTTAGATCAACAAACGATCGGTTTATTATTTTACGTCGTTGCAGTATCGTATATTATTCCGTGGAGAATTGCTTGTTATATAAAATTCAGGAAAGTTTTGCGAGAAAATAATAACCATGTTATATGAAAACTTCTCATTTGAGAAGTTTTTTATTTTTATATGCAAGCAAAATAATTTATTGAAGTTCACGCTACCATACAATATGATAAATATAAAAAAATTGAGGGGAAGTAGGGGATATAAAAGTGCGTACAATTTTACTATTTTTACATAACATGCCCATTGATGAAATAGAAAGTATGAGAGAAAAGTATGATCCTTTATTTGGATTAATTCCTCCTCATATAACAATTGTATTCCCGTTTGAAAGTTCCATTTCGAATGATGATCTGAAATTACATATTTTGAATGTGTCCAAAGGGATTCATACGATTGAAATTGAGTTTGCTAGCCGGATAAGCAGCGAGGGAGAGTATTTATTTTTGGAAGTAGAAAGAGGGAAAGAAAAAATAGAAGAATTGCACGATAGATTGTATACAGGTCCTTTACTACAATTTTTTAGAACGGATATTCCATACATACCACATGTAACGGTTGGGAGAAAAGGTAGCGCAGAGTTAGTGGCTGAAATAGCGAAGGGGATTCCTAGTTTTCATGAGAAGTTGGACTGTGTAATTAATAGAATTAGTGTGGAACGAATTGGTGAGAATGGAGAGTCAATTATTGAATTTGAAGTACCATTGCAAAAAAGCTGACAAAAGTCAGCTTTTTTATTTCCTACCATGAAGTAAAGCACCAATCGCACCACTATAACCGCCGTCTTGTAAAAAGACTGGTATTTTATTTTGATATTCTGTATAGCTACTTATAATACTTTGAAGATGTACGTTATTACATAGAGTAGAACCGATGTAAATGATATGGTCAATATTTTTCGTTTCGGCGAATTGAAGGCTTAATGCTGTGACGACTTCACCGACAAGTCCTTGAACGGTAGCTAGTATATCTGAACTACTATAATTTGAATCTGTAATGGCCGCTTTTCCGAAATTACTAGCAGTTAAGTTATTATCAATAGGGGAGAGAATCCCTCCATAAATATCTCCAACTGTAATATCTAGACTGTTTCTTGAACCAATTTTCGTAAGCGGAATCACATCTTCAAAATGATCTATATTTGTTAATAGTTTTGAAAGGCCCATAATAGTACCACCGCCAACTCCAGTCCCACCAGCACGAACGTATTGCTTGTCGTGAACGTAGTGAATAGAAGTACCTGTACCGATATTTGTTAATACAAAGTTGTTTATAGCACGTTTTTCTTCTTTTAGTATGTAGCGTACGCCTGCTAAAGTAGCTTCAAACTCGTTTAACTCTACTATTTTATATGAACCTGAAAGTAGTTGTTCTAACTGTTTAGCTTTACCACCTGTAATGCATAATTGTGTAATTGAATTATTATTATGAAGGCATTCTTTAATTCTTTCTTGTTCATATGAATAAAATTTTTCAAAACATAATTTTTCCTCTAGGTTAAAGTAAGCAATCTTTGTTAATGTTCCCCCAGCATCAATACCAACAACATTCCGCATTTTCCTACCCCTTACTATGTAGTCTGTTTAATCAGCTTGATATATTAATAGCTTTTCAATGGTAACGATTGATTGACCGTTTACAGAGGCAATTCCTTTCCCAAGAACAAAACCTCGTCTGTTACGTGTTAATTCATAATGTAAGTCAAGTTTATCACCGGGATACGCTTTTTCATGAAATTCCACCCCATCTAAAGAGGAGAGGAAACCAAGTCCTTCAGATTCACCTGTACTTAGAAAAGCACTAAGTTGAGCGAGTGCTTCTACAATTAGCATATGAGGCATATAGTTTTGATTGTTATTAATAAACCACTCATTATTTGTGATCAGTTTGTATCCTGTAGCTGATTGAGATTCTTTAACGTTTGTAATTTTATCGATCATTAAAAATGGATAGCGATGGGGAAGAGTATCTTTAATATTCATATCGTACCTCCAGGAATAATAATACCCCTGCTAAAGTTAAGCAGGGGAGTTATTATTAATTTTTAACTAATTCCGCTACTTTTTCAATAGAGAAAATACCGCTATTTTTAATGTTTTCAACTGCTTCTTGTAATACTACTTTATCTTGAACAAGTGCAATACGTACAAAGCCTTCGCCGTGAGGACCAAATGCATGGCCTGGTGTGACAACGACATTTGCACGATCCATAAGTGCATAAGCGAACTCTAGAGAAGTCCATCCTTTCGGAATTTCAGCCCAAACGAACATACTTCCAGCGGGTTTATCGACATTCCAACCGAATTTGCGGAATCCGTCCACTAAAGTATCTCTACGTTCTTGGTAAATTCCACGGTTTTTCTCGCAAAATGCAGCGCCGTGTCGTAATGCAGCGGATGCAGCTTTTTGAATCGGTAAAAACACACCGTAATCTGTATTAGACTTAAATTGCGTAAGCGCGCCGACAATTTCTTTATTACCAATCATATAACCAATACGGCTACCAGCTAAACTATAACTTTTAGATAAAGAATTAATTTCAACGCCAACTTCTTTTGCACCAGGTACAGATAAGAAGCTAATTGGCTTTTGACCATCAAAATAAAATTCAGCATAAGCAAAATCATGGACAATGATAATATTATGTTTTTTCGCGAATGCAATTACCTCTTTAAAGAAATCTTCATGAGCCATTGCTGGAACTGGATTCCCTGGGAAGTTCAAAATCATCATCTTCGCTTTATCGGCAATTTCTTCAGGGATAACTTCTAAGTTAGGTAAGAAATCATTTTCTTTCTTTAATGGCATGTAGTAAGATGTTGCACCGGCCATTTGAATTCCTGTTTCATAAGCTGTATATCCTGGATCAGGAACTAGTATTATATCTCCCGGATTTGCAAAAACCATAGGTAAATGAACGAGTCCGTCTTGTGAACCCATTAATAATAAAACTTCTTTTTCAGCATTTAATATAACATTATGAGTTTTGTTGTAATATTCAGTTACAGCTTCGTGAAATTCTTGAATACCAGATAACGTATATCCGTAACTTTCTTTTGCACTTGCTGTATGTACCATTGCTTCTCTTACGAAATCAGCAGGAGGCATATCGGGATTCCCGATACTTAAATCGATCATTTCATGACCTGCTGCAATTTTCTCTTTTTTATAGGCCCCTAATTCACTAAATATAGAAGATTGGAATGCTTTCATTCTAGTTGCTAACGTGTAAGTCATCAAAACCCCTCCTAAAAACAGTGTTTTCTTTCTGCGTTTTTAATTATTCTGAAAACACATGTTTACATTTTATCATTTTTTTATGAAAATTAAAACGATTGACAAATTTAGAGAAGGGAAGTATTTTATATGAAAAATCTACTTAATCTTGGTGATTATGGTGCGCTATCCAATTTCGGTATAGTATTTATTTTTGTAGTTGCTTTCAATGCTATTAGGATGTTGTATAGTTTTTGTTAAGAATATCACGCATGTCTCGAATGAAAAAGAGTAGGAATACTAGACCAATTATGCCGCTAACCCAATAGTATGCGTATCCCATTGTATATTTATCATAAAACGAAAGGGAATTCCAAATGATTAGAATTACTGAACATATTGTTGATATAACTAAAGAGCGTAAACTTCTCAAAATAAACACCTCACATAGAAATAAATTAATGTATTATAAAATAATACATTCGAATTAAAGAATTTATAAATATCATACTTTTTAAATTCCAAAATAAAATGACGCAGAAAATATATTCCGCGTCATACACGTTAAAATGTGGATCTGTTGTGTGGTTGCTGAAAGAGTGTTAATTTAAGTGATTAATCACTTGTTTTTTTATATGTACACATTTTATCAACACTTGTAAAGTATACATTTAACTTACCATCTACATTTCTTATGGATTGATTAGATGTAAAAGAATTACCATAATCAATATGATACACATTAGAGTTTTTTACAAATGTTCCTTTATATAAATCTTCTTTTTTATTTGTTGTATGCATTTCTACTAAGTTTTGAACAAGCTTTTCTTTCTTTTCTTCTTTTACAACTGTTTCAAATTTATAATATACAGGGCATTCACCTTTTTTATTATCAATGATTTCCCAAGAGCCGTATATATCATTATTGCTACATCCACTAAGTAGAACGACTAATATAGGAAAAATAAGTAGAAACTTTTTCATTGTGTACTCCTTTCTTATTAGTTTTTATAAACGTGCGAATACGATAGGAATATTGTAAAAAATAAAGTTTAAATTTTTATAAAGAATTACTAAATTTCACATAAAAATTTGGATAAAGATGAGATTTTCAAAATAAAAAGGCATGAATCTAGTGTAATATCAGATTCATGCCTAGCAGTCTATCTTATGTTATGTCTTTTGAGGATAAATGAAGCGGAAAGAAGAATGACAATTCCATTTACAACATACACATTTGCAATAACAAAGGCTAGGTTAGCTGCGCCCAATCCACCTGTATCGAACATAGAAGCAAATGCTGTAGTAGTCAAAAAGATAATGAGAGTTAACAGTAAAAATAAGAAACCTGCAACAATCCTTCTTTTAAAGTTATTTTGAGATAGGGAAATGGCTAAAAAATTAAGGATGCAAAACATAATTAATGAAAAAAGAAGGGTAATTAATAATTGCATTCCAACAGACATTTCCACAGCTCCTTTTTGAAAAATCTATTGTTTATTGTATTCGAAAACAGTAGGCGATACACCTTTAAATATTTGGACTATACAAAGTATATAAAGTTTAATCCTAGAAATTGAAAAAGAATGGCCCAAGTAAACTACTGGATCCATTCTTAAGAAGTATTAGTTTTATCCCGCTATTTGCGGGCAGTAAGACTCCCACCTCAAAATTCGGTGAATACGAGGTGGGTTGGTGGGAGGTAACTACCCGTAAAAGCCCGATTGGTGAAGGCTAATAATCAGTGGGGGATGAACAAAACCCCCACTGATTAAAGTTTCACTTTATAAATTCGCAGATTGCGAAGGTTGTTTTTCATATTGTTTCTGTTTAGATAGGGAAATAAATATAATCAACAATGAAATGACGCCGAAAATTAGAACCATATACTGTAATCCAATTGTATCTAAGCAGAAGCCAGTTCCAAGTAAGACAATTTGGAACATAACTCTCTCAAACATATTACGGAATGAGAAGAGGCGGCCGTGATAGCTTTTTTCTACTTTCGTTTGGAAAATTGTCGACATAATAGGGAAGAAACAGCCAACACTAAATCCAAACAAACCAAATGAGGCAAGTGCCATCCATTTAATATCGCTAAAGAACAACGAAAGGTGTGCAAAAGCGGTACAAATTGCGAAGAAATATAGTAACTTTTCAGGTTTGAAATGATCAGATAAACGTTTAATAACGAAGGCACCTAACATAAATGCTACACCTTCAATTGTATATATGAATCCTTTAATCGTTGGATCGTGTTGCATTTCGCTAATGTTAATAACCATTAAATTGAATCCAGCTATAAATAATAGAGGGATAATACTTAATATAAGTGCTGTAAAAGCAATAGGAATTCCTTTTAAAATACGAAATACTTCCATAAAGCTATTATCTTTAGCTGATTCTTTACTTGATGTAGTTGACTTTTTATCTTCAAATTGTAGGAAGAAAGTTGAGAGGAATAATAAAGCGTATGCTGCCATTGAGAAGGCATACATATACTGTAAACTCATTACAACTAAAAGAATTCCACCTAGTGAAGTACCCGCAATACGAGCGATTGTACCAACATTCATATGTACACCGTTCATCTGTAATAACTCATGCTCACGAACGATTAGAGGAATTACAGATTGTAATGCAGGGAAATAAAATGCAGCTGAAATTTGAAGTGCAATCATAAATGCAATCATAAAGGCGATACTTTCATATTGAATAGCGAAAAACATGAAAATAACACTAATAACACGACCAAATCCAGCGTAAAGAAGAACTTTCTTTTTTTCATATTGATCAATGACACGTCCAGCCATTGGACCAACTAGAACACCAGCTAACAGTCCGATAAATAATATAACGGATTTCATAAAATCAGAAGGGACGTATTTTTGCATAAATTCAAGATTACCAAGAATACCAAGCCATAACCCTAGACCAGCAATAAACTCCCCAATTAATACGATCCAAACATTTTTATTACGCCACATAATTTAAACCTCTCAGTCTTTTGAAATTAAAAACTCGTATATAAAACCTCCGTATTTATTCATTATTTTTTAACGCGCTTTTTTAGAGTCAGAGTCTATATTACGTGTTTCATTAGTGGATTTCAATTTTTTTGATTTGTTGAAAATTTGATTAATTATATGATGAAATAAGTAATTCAAAATGTGAAAAACTCTTGATTAAATACAAATTGAAAATAAAGAAAAACATAGAGAAAATAAAAAAGTGAGAACGTAGTTACTACTTCTCACTTTTCTCAAATGCAACATCAAACACTAGATTCTTTTAGCAACACTTATGATCTTGTCCAATAGCTAAACCGCTAAAAGATAGTGGACCAACAACATCTGCACTTGCACCACTAGTAAGGTTTTCTACAGTTAATGAATATTCGTGAGTCCCGCAGCTAACATTTTGATCTATAGCTTGAAATGTTTGCGCGTAAAATTGCTCAGAATCTGTAGATTCAATTCCTACTTGAGCGTTGAAGATTTCTGTATTGTCACGGAAAATTCGGAATAAAACTTGTGAAATCTCAGTTATACCTTCAACTCCAACTGTAGCGATTAATTCTACTCGATTATTACGTGAATCGCTTCTTGAAATTTTCAATTTAATATTTGCTAGAATTGCTTTATTTGGGGAATGGGGAATTGCAAAAGTTGTTTCACCCGTTTTATTTATTGGTTGAGTAGCTTGGTAATCAATGATATGAGTCATGTTCGTCACCTCCTCATATACTAAAATATGAAAGTAACGATGAATTAGCTTGGACATATACTAGAAGATGTTAATAGAATTGAGAATAAAGTTGAATATAGGGCGATAATATAAAAGCATCAAGAAAGAATCACAATACTGTGAGTTGTTTCTTGATGCTGTTTGTACATTAGGCAGAATATTCTTCTTTACGCACTTCAAAGAATTCATTACGGCGTAAGTAATTAAAAATTTTTTCCGAAACCGCTTCTTCTTGAGATATTAAGAAACGATGATCAAAAGCATAGAAAGATTGACCTTTAATTAATTTTACGTAGTATATTTTACACGCCTCCTTTAAATTAGGATTCTTAAATACTTTCTATTATGATGACCTATCTGGTTGTTAATAATACTTAAAGTTTCAAAGGGAAGAAGTATAAATTCAAAAAAACATTGAAACAGCTTACAAATCTGTAATGTTTTTGTCACCTTTAACGATAGTTAAAATTAACCAATATCTCCTATACTACAAATAAGTTACATAAAACAAGGAGGTAGAAAGATGGAGGAAGTAATTGGAGAAGTTGTAGCAGGGATTTGTGAATTTGTAGTTGAAGTTACTGCGGATGTTTTAGGAGATTTAGTTTCCGGAAATGATGAAGAGAAAGAAACATTATAAAATTTGTAGAAAATTTAAAGATAAACAATGTGTAAAAGCTGATTTCTAAAGGGAAGTCAGCTTTTATATTTTTTACATTATATTAATAATATTTAAATATTCATCTGTTATGATGTTAATGAAACCAATAAAGGAGCTGATTGATATGAATATGCCTAATTCTAGATGGGATGTACCTGATTCTAGTAAGATTGTGGCGAATATAAATGAAAAGGAATATCACTTTATTGTTCGTATACATCCACTTGCAGGAAAGATTATAGCACTGTTTGAAAATGGGAAAGAATATGGTTTGCTTGATAAGCAAATAGCTAGTAGGAATAAATTTATTAGGTCAGAACTTACTAAGTTGGAGCATTTCAACATAGATATTCTTTATGATAGTCCTGGGTGGATATGGATTGGCATGGATCAATATGGATTGCATGCAAGAGAGGCTACTAATAGCGAAGTAGAAGTTATTGTGAAGTTACAGGGGGATTAAGTTATTTAGACGTGTAAGAAGATCCTCAAATATAAGAGATACTTTGTGGGGTTGTGGGATAAGTTCCCATAACCTTTTTTGTTTTGTACTTAAAAATAAAAGAGTTAAATTTTTTGATAGCAGGTCTCTAATAGAAGAGACGAGACTAAAAGAGGATTTGAAATTATATAAAGAGAACTTATAAATTAAATATAATACTTTATAGAAAGAAGATGATAAAAATGAATAAAGAAGAACTTGTGAAACAACAATTTGGTAGTAATGCAGAGAAGTATGTGAAAAGTAAAATTCATGCAAAAGGACTGGATTTACAATATGTAGTTCAGCAAGTTGAAACTCGTCATAATAATCGTCTTCTTGATATTGCTACTGGTGGTGGACATGTTGCAAATTTGTTAGCCCCAATGTTTAAAGAGGTAGTCGCTCTTGATTTAACAGAAAAAATGTTAGAAAAAGCAAAAGGTTTTATAGAAGGGAACGGGCATGAAAATGTATCATTTGTAGCAGGAAATGCAGAAAATTTACCATTTGCTGATGAATCTTTTGATACAATTACATGCCGAATTGCAGCACATCACTTTGTTGATCCTTTGCAATTTATTTTTGAAGTAAATCGAACGTTAGAAGATAATGGATTATTTATATTAATTGATAACGTTTCACCAGAAAATAATGAATTTGATACATTTTATAACTTTATCGAAAAGAAGAGAGATCCGAGCCATGAACGAGCTTTGAAAAAAACAGAATGGATTACTTTATTAGAGAAGCATGGTTTGCAAATGCAATTATGTCATACTTTTGACAAGAAGTTCGATTTTGATTGGTGGTGCGATATGATGGATGTACCTATGCAAAAACGTGTAAAGTTAACAGAGTGTATGATGAAAACATCAAATGAAATGCAGGAATTCTTCAAAATTCAATTTGAAAACAATAAAATAGAATCGTTCTATACTGAAATGGCACTGTTCGTATGTAAAAAAAGTTCAACATTAAAAAGATAAATTTCTTGCAGTCTTTCTGATGTACGATATACTTAGTACAGATAAAATGAGAATTGAGGAATAGCAATAATGATTCGTGTACGTATTGAGGGAACTGAGGAAGAGATGCTTGAATTTTTAGAGAAAATGCCTGACATTCCTGGGTTTGAAAAAACACATATGAGAGAACCGAGAAAAGGGAATAATCCGAAATATGATTCAAGCAAAAATGTACTAGCATATTTATCGTATAAGAAGATTGAAGTCGCCAATAAATAGGCGGCTTTTTTAATTATCTCCGTTTCACCGCCTTGTCTTTTTTGCATAATAATGATAGTAGATTATGCTGGAGAGGGGTGAGAAAAGTTAATAAAAAAATAATCTTTTTCGGAGATTTTGGTATTGATGATGCAGTAACGTTAATTTATGCGAATAAAACATGCAAATTAGATATTATAGGTATCGTTGCAGAGTATGGAAATGTATCAAGAGAAATTGTAACGGAAAATGTTTATTTTTTAGAAAGATACTATGCTACAAAAGTGAAAATCATTAAAGGTGCCAGTAGACCGATGACAGCTGAAGAACCTTTATTTTTTCCTGAAATTCATGGGGAGCACGGTTTAGGTCCAATTATTCCACCGAAAATGAGAATTTGTGAAAGAGAAAATTTTTGTGCATTGATTAAATTAATTGAGCCTTGTCCAGAAGATATTATTATAGTGGCGACGGGACGATTAACAACACTTGCAACATTATTTTTATTGTACCCAAATTTAATGGATCGAGTATGTTCTTATTATATAATGGGCGGTGCTTTTCTATTTCCGGGTAATGTTACACCTGTATCAGAAGCTAATTTTTACGGCGATCCAATTGCCGCGAATATCGTTATGAAATATGCGCAAAATGCTACTATATACCCGTTAAATGTAACGCAAGAAGCACTTATTACTCCTGAAATGGTCGATACTATTGATAAAGAAGGAACAGGACAGGCGAAACTTATTAAGCCAATGATCGATTTTTATTACAAAAACTTTTACAAAAAAGAATATCCAGGTATTGCTGGGAGTCCGATTCACGATTTACTTCCGTTCATTTCATTTATAAATGATGATATTTTTGAATATAAAAAATCAGCAGTTTGGATAAGTACGACAAATGATGTAACGAGAGGGCAAAGTGTTGCAGATTTTAGAAGAATAGCTGAGCCAACGACGTTTGATAATCGTCCTATACAAAGAATTGCCGTTGAATTTAATTATCAAGCGTTTAAAGACGAATTTATGAGAACAATATTGAAGCCAGATTGTCCTTAATATGTTGAGCAGACTTGAATGATTTTCATAAGACGAATAACTTATGAAAAATGTAACATAACTAATGGTAAGCAATTGTTTCTGATTATAATTTTATTGTTCAAAAATAAAGGAGGTAAATATATGATTTGGTATTTAATCGTCGGTGGTATTTTAGGATGGTTTGCAAGTCTGATCACTGGAAAGGATGTACCGGGCGGTGTAATTGGTAATATTATTGCTGGTATTATCGGTTCTTGGCTTGGTTCGTTGTTACTTGGTAAATTCGGTCCTGTTATTGGCGGATTTGCAATTATTCCAGCTTTAATAGGTGCGGTCATATTAATTTTCATTGTGAGCTTCTTATTACGAGCTATACGGAAATAAATAGTAAGGGGCTGTTTACATTTGTGAGCAGTCCCTTTGTATTATGTTGTTTAATCTGTTATGCTACTTTTATACAATCAGGAGGTGTCAGCATTGAAATCATTTACAGTAAATTTTCATCAAGAGGATAATGCAAAGGCAACAACAGTATATAAATTAAGTGAAGAGGACTTCGATAAAGCAACAGAAAAAGGTACTCGTCATCTATTTGATTTAGATACAAACGTTGGTTTCTTCGTATTCTTTGATGCTGAAGATGCAGAAGGAAACGAGCAATACTTAATGTTACAATATGAAGGAGATCATGAAGAACCAAGTGCTTGCTACGGATTTGATTTGAAATTGTTCTATCAATTTTTAGCACTATACTTAAATGATCTTGAATTCCAAGGTGAAACAAATGAAGAAGAGGAAGAAAATGGTCCAATTCATCATTTAGCACATTTACTTTACCATATCGTTGAAGATGGTAAATCAATCGAAGTGTAAAAATACATATTTGAAGCTGTCCTTAAATAGGACAGCTTTTTTAATGTCCTAAGACGGAAGAACGTCTTTCTAGTGCAATTAAAAAGTATCCTAAAAAACTAGAAGACATTCGTATTATTTCGGATACAACTGACTCGGTTATTTTTTAGGAACATCATATATAGAGTATATGGTCCATACTTTCGGAGAAACGGAAGCACTTACTTTATGGACTAAAAATAATTTAAAGGACAGTGTTATGGAATGGTTGCAAAAGTGAATATGTTGAAGAGGGAGGCTGAAAATTATGAAAATATATATGAAAGTGCTTATATTGTTCCTAACTTTAACGTGTGTAGCGGCTTTAACCGCGTGTAATAACGCTGAGGAAAAGAAACAAACGAATTCAACATCAGAAAATAGTACAGAAAAAAAGAGCGATACGTCAGAAACGAGTAAAAAGAATGAGGACACCGCTCCAAAAACAGAGAAAAAACCTATGGAAAAACCAAAAGGTCAAGATTCGGTAAAACCTTCAACGGAGTCTAATACGAAGAATACAGTGCTTAATCAAAAATCAATTAACCATGTAAAAGATTTATTTGAGCAAGCGAAAGAAGGTAAAGTACCTGATGTACCATATGCAGCACATACCGGTGACATCGAGGAAATAGAAAAAGCGTGGGGAAAAGCAGATGAAACTGATCAAGCAGGGAACGGGACGTATGCGACTTTTACAAATAAAAATGTTGCATTTGGCTTTAATAAAGGATCACAAGTTTTTGACGTGCGATCTTACCATTCAGAACTTAAGGTGATTACGTTACAAGAAATAGAAAAGGCTTTAGGAAAACCGACGTCGATTAAAGTAAATGGTAATGACAAAATCTACGTTTATAAAGTAAATAACCAGTTTGAATTGAAATTCGTTATTCCAAATTCAACTGGTAAAGTACATCATATTTCTGTGTTTTCACCGGAGGATAGTATTAATAAAATGGCGGGTTAAATGAAAGAGCTGTTCCTATAGGGACAGCTCTTTTGCTTTGTTTCTTTCTAACGATTGAACAAAAACAGATTGAATGATACCGCCAATTATTAATAAGAAGGCACAAATATAAAATAGAGTACTACCGCTTAATTTGCTTAATAACAATGCTCCTACAAAAGGCCCGCAAGTTCTTGAAATATCCCAATGTATACCGTATATAGAAAAATATAATCCGCGACTATGACTTGGAGCTATTTGTGAAACGAATCGCAGTAAGTGATTCAATGCGATACTTTCCCCAATTACTAAAAAGAGTAATGTGAAGAATAATGACCATATTGTTGTGGAATAGCCGTAGCCAATCGCAGCTAACGTATAGCAAGTATAGGAAATAACAATGATTTTAGGCATAGAAAATCGTTCAGACCATTTCACAAGGAAAATCTGGAGAATAACTTCCATGACAGCTTTACAAGTTGAGATAAATACAAGTATGAATAGAAAATTTGGAAATACACTTTCAGCGAATATACGATAATTCGATTCGGTTTGAGCGTAGAAAAAACTAATCGGTAGCGTAGAAACCATGAGCCCAAATACAGCATAATGTTTCGAAATAAATTGTTTTGGCGAATATACTTCTTTCATTTTTTCATTGTCGCTTAAAAGTGGAGCAGTTTCAGGAAGCTGCGTCCAAACGAGAATAGCATATAGCGTAAGGGCTACACCTTGCAAAATAAATAAATATTCAGGGTGACTAGTATAGAAAAAGGCACCAATTAATGGTCCGATTACAGAGCCAATCGCTCCAGTAGTATGCAGAACAGCAAATATTTCTGCCTGTTGTTCTTTCTTCGTTAAGTCAGCGATTTGTGCGCGCTGTGCCGGAATATATAAAGAGCGGCCAATACCATTAACTACATACAATAAGGCGAAAAAGGCGACCGTTTCAGCAAAAACGAATCCGCTTACGGCAAAAGCTTGTAAAAGTAATCCGAGTAACATTATTTTCTTTCGGCCGTATTTATCTGTTACACCCCCAGCGATTAATGTAAACACAATATCAGCGAGAGGCTGTAATCCGAAAAGAAGCATTGTAACTATGACATTACCATTTAAAGCTTTATTAACGTGAACAATAAAAATGATAGCTAACATCGCCTCAGTCGTTCGGACTAACAATTCACCGAACAACCGAATGAGGATGGGCTTATTATAACGTTTTAAAAGGTGATTCATTTTTAATTCCTCCTCTCTATATTGAAATGATAAGATGGAAGCTAGAAATGAAAAAGGGTAGAATGAAAGAGGAAGATTTTTCATCTTTTAGGGGGCGTTTTATGACTATTTTGGAGCAATATATGCACCTTTGGCTCCAGTATGGAAAAGGGAGAGCAGAGGACGAAAGATTAGAAATAACAATACAAAATATATCTGAAACTTTATTTTGTACAGAGCGAAATAGTAAATTAATCATAAAAAAATTAGAAGAATTAAATTGGATTATGTGGTTTCCAGGCCGAGGGAGAGGGAATCGTTCAAAGTTGTTATTTCAAAAACATCCACTTTCTTTAATTTTAGAAAGAGGAAAAGAAATAACGAAACAAGGGGATGTAAAAAGCGGGAGTGCATTTATTGAAAGGTATAGCTCAGATTTCCCATCGCTTCAAACTCAATTTCAAACTTGGATAGATTCGATATTCGGTTATCAAGTTGAGAGGACGTCCCAAGGAAGAAAAGATGTGCTACGTTTGCAAGTGCAAATGAATCTAGATATTGCATTAGACCCTGTATACGCTACGATGCGTTCGGAATGTCATATGGTAAAACATATATACGACACATTAGTGTATGTAGACGGAAATACAAACAGTGTAGAGCCAAGACTTGCGTTTTATTGGGAATATGATGACCAGAAATATATATGGACCTTCTACTTACGAAAAGGTGTTCAATTTCATAATAAAAAAGAACTAACCGTTTATGATGTTGAACAGACATTTAAACGATTCTTGAAAGCGAAAAATAATCCACATGCTTGGATGTTACAGCACGTTGAAAGTTTACATATTCTTGATGACTATATTGTGCAGATTCGTTTATCTACAGATAATAAGTTGTTTTTACATGCTTTAAGTACAGAACAGTGTTCGATTGTAAATGAAGATGAAGACGGGAAGTTAATCGGTACTGGACCGTTTCGGTTATGTGAAAAGAATGAGGATGTATTCGTATTAGAAGCAAATGATTTATATTTTCGCGAGCGACCTTTTCTCGACCGAATTGAATTATGGAATGTAGAGCACAGAGTTAATACGTGCGATATATTAGCGAAAGCACGTTATAAAAATATAGAAAACCATCATAAAGAAGTATCTAGACTTGAGTCGAATGTAACTTACATTACGTTAAATACTGCAAAAGAAGGACCTATGCAAAATGTGATGTTTCGTAGAGCTTTATATAAAATTATTCATGGTAATAAAATTGTTGAAGAATTACAAGGAGAGCGCGGAGAAGTAGCGGAGGAATTAGTACTTACAAAGAACGGTACAATTCAAATTAACAGGGATATACATACACTTATTAAATGCAGCTCTTACCGTAATGAAACACTGCGATTATATACATTTACAGGGCAAGATCACGTTGAAGATGCGCATTGGATACAAAAAGAATGTGCAAAATACGGAATTAAAATTGATATTGAGTTTCTTGAACAAGAAGAGTTATTGCAAATGAGTACGATACAAAAGGCTGATATAATGCACGATAGTGCGACAATTAGCGAACGGATAGAAGATAGTTTACTATATATGTTTCTTACAAAAAACAGCTTTATTCATCAGCATAGCAATATAAACTTTAACGAAGTATTGCAGCCTTATTTTACAGAAAATCAATTAGAGAAACGGGTGACACTGTTACGCGATATTGAGGGCACACTGTTACGTGAAATACATATCATTCCTTTATATCGTAATAAACAGCGAGTAAGTTCACACGAAAAAATACAAAATGTAATGATTAATTCACAAGGCTGGATTGATTATTACGATATATGGTTTAAAGCTTGATATATAAAGGTTCTTATGCATTTTGATGAAATGCGTAAGAACCTTTTTTTATATAAAAAGGAGGTTTGTTTTACACGTTGTTACGCTACTTATTATAAAAGTCCGTTTACAGCGTAACAGTGTTATGTTACATTGTTATCAGGAAGGAGTGTTATACAGTTGAGTACAGATTTAATTTCAAAAAAAGATTTATTAGAGTTAACTGGTATTTCATACGGACAGTTATATAGGTGGAAGAGAAAAAATTTAATACCGGAAGATTGGTTTGTACGGAAGTCAACGTTCACAGGCCAGGAAACATTTTTTCCGAAAGAAAAGATATTAGAACGTATTGATAAAATCCAAACGATGAAAGAGGATTTATCCCTTGATGAATTAGCAAATATGTTTTCACCGAGCGTGACAGAAATTCTTTTAACAAAGGATGATTTGTTACGTAAGGGTATTGCATCAGAACCAGTCTTACAATTTTTTATAGAACAAACGAATAAAACGGCAGAGTTTCAATTTGCAGATATTCTTTACGTGTATATGTTAGAAGAACTTCTTCAATCAGGAGACGTTAGTTTAGAAGAGGGGAAAATGGTCTTACAAGTATTAAGTGAAAATTACGAAGCGATTAAGCATAAAAATTGTGATGTAATTATCGTTCGAAAGTTAGGGATTTCTACATGTTTCTTAGTTTCAAATGTGGATGATTTAATTTTTGAAAAGGGAACAAAAATTGTTTTACGTGAAGCGATTACGAAATATACCGAAGCATTAAAAACTAAACTGTTGTAGTGGAGGAGAAATCATGCGTACAGAAAATTTAATTATAAACGGTTACGGTACATCGAATGGCGGTGAGTTTCACAAAGTACAGCTAAACGGAAAAGGAACTGTTAATGGAAACGTTAAATGTGAGCAATTTGAATGTAATGGTTACGGTGCAGTTACTGGTGATTTGAAAAGTAGTAATGCAATAATTAGCGGATCGGGTAAAGTTGATGGTACAGTTAGCGCAGAAATGATGCGAATCGATGGGAAAGCGACAATTACACAAGATGTAAAGGCGAACAGTTTAAAAATTGCAGGAAAAGGTACGATAGGTGGAAATGTCACCGGTGAAGAATTTAAAATCAATGGCCAAGCGACGATTGATGGTAATTGCGAGGTTGATGTTTTTTCTTCAGAGGGACAGTTTACGGTAGGTGGTTTATTAAGCGCAGATGAAATTAATATTAATATTCACGGTACATGTAGAGCGAAAGAAATTGGCGGTCAAACAATTAAAGTAAGACATAGATTGAGTACTTTTAGTAAACTTTTTAAAACAGTATTTGGCCTGCAGTTAGAGGCTGAATTGTTAGAAGGTGACAATATCGATATTGATTATGCTCACATTAAAACGGTAAGAGGAAACAATGTTACAGTAGGACCGAACTGTGAGATTGATCTTATTGAATATACAGGTGTACTTAATGTTGATAAAAACGCAAGTGTGAAAGAAATTAAGCAGGTTTAAAGGAAGGGAGCAATCGATATGGAAAATCAACATAGTCTTACTGTAAATGGATCAGGTAGCTCGGCAGGTGGAGATTATAATAAAGTGAAGATTCGCGGTGAAGGAACAATCTCTAATCATATGAGTTGTAATGATTTTAAAACGTATGGTACGAGTGAAGTACGTGGCAATATGAAAGCGAAAAATTATGTCGTGTATGGAGATAGTGAAGTACAGGGGAATATGGAGGCGGAATATGTAAAAGTATATGGCAATGCCCAAGTACAAGGTGACGGACAAATTAATAAAATAAAAGTTAGAGGTATGATAGAATTTAAAGGGAAGCTATCCGGTGATTTCGTAGATGTGAAAGGCGCTTTAAATGTGAAGGGAGATATAGAAGTAGAGGAATTATTACTAACTGGTGGTCTTGAAAGTGATGGTTTGCTTAATGCTGAAAATATTGAAATCTCACTTCGTTATGAAGGAAGTAAAGTGAGAGAAATCGGTGGGAAAAAGATTACAGTACGTAAAAAAGCGAGATTTATTCCTTTTACAAGTCATGCAGGGAGCCTTCAAACATCAATTATTGAGGGGGATGATATTTATTTAGAACATACAATAGCAGACGTAGTAAGAGGAAATCATGTTATAATTGGCCCTGGCTGTGAAATTAGTGTTGTAGAATATCATACTAGTTTTAACCAAAAAGGGAATTCAGTCGTAAAAGAACACAAACAAATATAAGTAGTATGAGGGAGAGCAAGAAATATGGTTGAGAAGAATAATAAACTCGGCTTCGTTGTTGCCGGTTTATTGCTGGGTATCTTAATGGCATCAATGGATAATACCATTGTCGTAACAGCAATGGGAACGATTGTTGGTGACTTAGGAGGTCTTGAAAACTTTGTATGGGTTGTTTCTGCCTATATGGTTGCAGAAATGGCAGGTATGCCGATTTTCGGTAAGTTATCAGATATGTATGGTAGAAAGAGATTCTTTATTTTCGGTTTAATCGTCTTTATGATTGGTTCGGCACTTTGTGGTACTGCTGAAAATATTACACAGTTAGGTATTTATCGTGCCATTCAAGGTATTGGCGGCGGGGCACTAGTGCCGATCGCATTTACTATCGTTTTTGATATTTTCCCTCCAGAAAAGCGCGGGAAAATGGGTGGTTTATTCGGAGCAGTATTTGGTTTATCAAGTATTTTCGGGCCACTACTGGGCGCATATATTACGGATTATATTAGCTGGCATTGGGTGTTTTATATTAACTTACCACTTGGAATTTTAGCACTTATTTTTATTACATTATTTTATAAAGAGTCACGAGTTCATAGAGAACAAAAGATTGATTGGTTTGGCGCAATTACTTTAGTTGGTGCAGTAATTTGTTTAATGTTCGCCTTAGAATTAGGCGGACAAAAGTATGATTGGGATTCTAGCTTTATTTTAAGTTTATTTGCTGGGTTCGCTATTTTAGTAATTGCTTTTATTGTTATTGAACGAAAAGTAGAAGAACCAATCATTTCATTTGAGATGTTTAAACAACGTCTATTCGGAATGAGTACAATTATTGCCTTATGTTACGGGGCGGCATTTATGTCAGCAACTGTGTACATTCCGTTATTTATTCAAGGTGTATACGGTGGTACGGCAACAAACTCAGGATTATTGTTATTACCAATGATGTTAGGATCAGTAGTTACAGCGCAGTTAGGTGGATTTTTAACATCAAAACTTAGCTACCGAAATATTATGATTATTTCTGCTGTAATTATGCTAATCGGATTATTCTTATTAAGTACATTAACGCCAGAAACAAGTCGTATATTATTAACAATTTATATGGTTATTATCGGCTTTGGAGTTGGTTTCTCATTCTCTGTACTAAGTATGGCTGCTATTCATAACTTCGGTATGGAGCAACGCGGGTCTGCGACTTCAACTAGTAACTTCATTCGTTCATTAGGTATGACACTTGGTATTACAATCTTCGGAATGATTCAAAGAACGGGTTTCCAGGATCAATTAGAAGAAGCGTTTAAAGGTATGAGCGGGGGAATGAATACAAACGCTTTAGGAGATTCAAGAGCCATTTTATCAGAATCGGCTAGATCTCAAATTCCGCCGCAAATATTAGATAAAATTATTGACGCTCTTTCTAGTTCAATCGTTCAAACATTCATGTGGGCATTGGTACCAGCTGGTTTAGCATTCGTATTCATTTTCTTTATGGGAAATGAACGCATGGTATATAAGAAAGAACAAAACAAGGTGAAAAGTGAAACATCAAAAGCGTAAAGAAAAAGCTCCTTTCAATTTTGAAAGGAGCTTTTTCTTATGTACGGAGTCGAATTAGCCTTCGATAATTTCGTATTCTTCGTCTTCTAATAATAAAATGTGTGTTTTCTTACCTTTGTTTTGAACTTCGATTACATCATATGTACCTAAGTCTCTTAGCTTGCTTTGAGAAGCGTTAACCATAACTTCCATAGAATCAATTAAGATATCTTCTTCAATGTATGATTCAGGCAATGCCATATCTTCAGTATCTAATACACATGCGTATAGATTTTGTAGGTTTTCAGCAGTTGGATTTTGTTCCTCAACATCAATAATGTTTTTTACTGCTTCCATATTTTCTTCTTTTACTTGATATACTTTAATTTTAGTCATTGTTTTAATCTCCTTTATAACGTAATCGTAGAGGCTGCAATTCATCCCGCAATAACGAGCAGTAGACTCCCGCCTCAAGGTGAAGAAGCAAATGATGAGGACGGCCGGGAGATAACTGCCCGTAAGAGCCCGATTGGTGAGGGCTAACCATTAGTAGGAGATAAAGCTCCCCGCTAATAGAAGTTTCACTTTATTATAACGCTTTTTTGTTGAAAGATGAAATTGTTATATGCATTTATAGTGAAAAATATATTTTATTACTTATTTGAGGAACGATTAGTTTCTTAATTTGACAGGCATATGTCTGTATACTTATCTAGACTAATATTAGAGTTATATTGTCCAAGCTTTTCTTACATGCCTTTCATATTATATTTATTAGGTAAAACATATAGGAAAGGAATGGAGAATCAGTGGATTGTGAGCCGAAACGTGATTGTGGGTGTTGTCAAAATAGTATATGTGAATTTTTGAAAAGTTTAAATCCTTATTCTAGAGTTGAGAGTATCGTAATAGGCGGAAACGAAATAGTTGTATCCTATTTTATTTCATTTAATGAGATAAAAGGTATAGTGTCGTTTGCACAAGAAGACAGTGAGGTAATATTTGTAGATTGTTCAAGAATTGATGCGATTCGAATAGGGAAAGTTTGTAGTTGTAAAACGAAAGTTAAATTTATTGAAGAGGAATTCAGTTTACTTGGAAATGTTTGTCCACATTGTTTAACTGAGGGAAGTACACTATTCTTCGATTTTAATAATCCTGAATTAAGTTTATCTTTACAGACAACAACGATTGATCCACCTAGATGTATTGAATTTGTAGATGAGCTTGGGAATGTAGTAAAGCAAATTACTATAGTAGGTGAAGCGATTGTTTCTAAAGATTTCGTTCCGGTACCTGAACTGTTAGATTTTCGATTAATCTTATCGGATACAGCTGGGAATCCTTTGAAATTCGGATTGCTATTTATTAATTTCCCTGATATTACGTTTATCATTCTTTTCGCATCAAGGGGATACCTCAATATAACGAACTGTTTAAAAATAGAGAGTGGAACAGGTAATGTCGAAATAGAAGAGATGAAAAAAGAGATTATTAACGACAGTAGTATGATGTACAATTCAATTATTAAGTTAACTAAACTATATATAAATGGTGAGACGGAATCTTATACTTCTAAGAAGGAGGTATAACGTATCTATTTCAATTAATTCTCATACACTACACTATGCTATGTATGAGAGTTGTTACATAAAATATATTAATCGATTAAATGTATCTTGGATCCCATCGCTCTAATTCTTTAAATTTTTACTGAAACTGAGTAAAGTTTGCAGAAAGTAGGAATATTAATTCTAAATTAATGAGTAGATAAGTATGTAGCATGTTTTTATAGGAAAATCATTTCAATAGAATTAGATGTTATAATAAATTTGCATTTACGTATAATTTATAATTATTTGATATTTGAAGGTTGAGTTTCATAGACAGTTACTTAGATAATAAATAAGTGTGTATAAAAATACTAATAAAAGTTAACTCATGAAAATGTTGAGCCTAGTTGATTTTAAAGAAAGCGGGAATGTAAATGATATATGAAGCAAATATACATACAAGAAAAAAATTAGTTTCTATGTTCGAGGATTTTAATAATGTTGTTCTTCTTTCTTATTTACAAGGGCATATGGGTAACGCGTGGGTGAACGATCTTGAAAATCCGAAAGTAGCACAAATTACCGTAGGGATTTTTACATTTTACGCTGGAGACTCAAATGCGAAAGAAACAGAAGAGTTATTGCGTAACATTCCTGAAAGAATTTTAGTAATCGTTAATAGTGATGAGTGGAAAAAGCGTTTAGAAAGATTCCATGAAAGAAAAATAGATAAGTTTTTACGATATAAATTTAAAAGAAATGCAGAAATGTTTAATCGCTTAAAATTACAATCTTTTATAACTGCACTTCCAAAAGGATATGAATTAAGAAAAATAGATGAGCATATCGCAAATGATCCAACATTACACAACGTTTCTGAAGATTTTACAAGCCAATTTCGATCGATTGATGATCACGTAAATCGAGGTACAGGTTATTGTATTTTGTATAATGGAGAAGTCGTATGTGGTGCATCATCATATAGTATTTATGATGATGGTATTGAAATTGAAGTTGCTACTGATCTTGATCATAGAAGAAAGGGATTGGCAACTGTAGTTAGTGCAGCATTAATATTGGATTGTTTAGAAAATGGGAAATATCCAAACTGGGATGCAGCCAATAGCACTTCTGCTAAACTAGCTGAAAAATTAGGATATGTTTTTGATAAGGCGTATGATACTTATTTTGTGAATAATAGGTAAATAAACGGTGTGTGTACAAATTATAAAACGTCATAAGGTTAGCCAACCTTATTAAATTAATGTTTATTAGACTTGTTTTCTATAATCGCAAATATAAACTATCCGAAGGTGATTTTACCAAAGTTAAAGGCATTGAAACAGATGTTAATTAATGAAGTTAAGGGAAAGAATGACAATCAGATTGGTTCTATTAGAAGAATTGATAAATTCTATTGATAAATTTGAAAAAAAGAAACAATATCAATGGTAAGATTGAGGGAGTTCGCAAAATTTTGGGTATAAAAACCGACTTTTTTAAGTCGGTTTTTATTTTTTTACTAATAGAGTACCGCCAATATTGATTTTTTGTTGTATAGATAGTATTAAGTGAAAAAGATTACTCTTCCATTGCTATTGAATATAATGAACACATCAGTTCCTACGTCCACGATGAGGGTTCAGAAATTCTCTTTTTATATAGGTAGATACATATAAAGGCTCAATATATTTAGTTGTGAGTGTTTAACTAACAATAAAATTGCTATTTTTTTTGTAAATGATGAAAGTAACTATTATATGAACCCACGCATTAATAGAATAGATACATATACAGTATAGAGAGTTAAAAAACTCCAAAATATTGTATAAAGGAGATTATAAAATATGAGCGAACAATGCCCAATTAATGTACCATGTCAGGTAGATGGACAAACTCAAACGCCATTAAGTGATGCAGCTGCAACACCAATTCTTACTCCAGGAGCACCGATTGTAAAAATACCAGTTGTATTAGCAGAAAGAACAATTCAAATTGTTGTAGAATCTGATATTTCATTAGATCCTCCAGCAACTGAGATTAAACGTGTGCTAAAAAACGTATTTTTAACACAATGTAAGTTAGTTCCTGTAGCATTTACTCCGGTAGTTGGTACACCTTACCGCCGAGTTACAAGAGCAAAATTATTTGTACAAGGATATATTCGTAAAAATATCGAATATGCAAATGATGAGTGTAATGGAGTGCTATATGATCGTATTGCAAATGTTCCATTTTCTGGTTTTGCAGATTTAACAGCAGCAGATTTTCTATCACAAGCTTTAGTAGCTTCTTCATCAGATACTACATCTCACTTTATTAATCCTAAAAATGGTGATTTACCACGTTTAGACAAATACTTCTTCGAAAATACAGTTTTTTATAATGAACAACCATATTGTGAATTAGTAAGCGCTCAATTTTTCGAATTAGACTTTTCCCCTTGTCCAACAGAATTAAACGAGCCATTTGGAACTCTTCGTGAAAAAATTGTACTAGACCTTACTTTAAAAGTTTTACAAGTACAACAAGTACAAGTATAAAACTAAAAAAGCATTGTCTTTATTAAAAAGACAATGTCTTTTTTATTATTATAAAACATATATAATGATGAAATGGTCGCGGGCAAATAAAATATTTTTATGGATTTCATCAGATGGGGGGATGGTGATGGATAAGCCATGGGTTGGTAAGGGAATATGGAACAAAGTTTACAAAGGAAAAATGCTAAATGCTCAAGATGATTCGCGTGAAATAAGAGAAAAAAAGAAAAGTAAAGAAACAGAGTCAAAAAAAGAAGATAAAGCAATTGAATTAGAGAAAGAAAGTGAAGAAACTGAATTAAAAAAAGAAGATAAAGCGAAAGGATTAGAGGAAGACGAGGTGAAAATTGAACCAGTAAAAGAAGATGAAGAAACCGAATCAGAGAAAGAAGAAATAGTAATTGAATCAAAGAAAGAAAGTGAAGAGATTGAATCAGCAAAAGAAGATGAAGAAACCGAATCAGAGAAAGAAGAAATAGTAATTGAATTAAAGAAAGAAAGTGAAGAGACTGAACCAGTAAAAGAAGATGAAGAAACCGAATCAAAGAAAGAAAGTGAAGAGACTGGATCAGCAAAAGAAGATGAAGAAACAGAATCAGAGAAAGAAGAAATAGTAATTGAATCAAAGAAAGAAAGTATAGATTCAGGATTAAAAATAGAAACTTCAGTGCGTTCAATAATAGTGAAAACTCCATTTTCTATTATTTCGGATGTGACTAGTTTTATAAAATTTCCTAATATTAATGTAAAAAAACAAGAAGCATTTGTATTTCGTAATGAAAAAGATGCTAGGGGTCGTGAACTGGATGCTAAGTTATTAACTACAGTGCAACATTATCATGGAGAAGTTAATTGTAATTTAGTTTCTTCAAACCTTCATGAAAAGAGAGTGCTTTTAGAATTTTCTAATCAAAAAGTAAAAGGGGATATGGAAGAGAATTGGGTGGACACATCTTCGTGGATTCCTATCCACGGTATAATATTAGAGAAGGAAGATGAAGCAGACGTAAATAATTATATAACTGGGAAACTACCAATAGAAATAGGGAGATATAAAGGTGAAATTAGCTTACAAGAAAAGGTGGTATTTAAAGAAAAAGTTATAGGAATAAAAGAGGTATCACAGGAAATTATTTTGACCAAAAAAGAATTCTTATTGCCAAAAATAATAAAGAAAGGACATAATCCATCTATAATTGAAAAAGGGAGCTTATTTGTAGAGGGATATATATTTCAATGTATTGAATTTATTTCAGAACAAAGTACATCTCATGATAAGCTCTATCAGTTAATGCAAAATATTGTATTGGAATTGACTATCCAATTATTGCAAGAAAAGGAAGTTCGTGTGCGGATTACATAAATGATCATATCTCCATTAATTAGCTAAAATTTTTTTCAGGAGTATGTAATAGAGAAACTTAAAAATAGTGCTAGCAAGTTTACAAACGAGCTAGCTAATAAAGGGGTGGGAAAAGATGTGAACTATAACTGATGGGGCGATTGAAAATACTAGTTATTAAGATAGATGAAACGGATAAATCTTTGTTAAAATATGAGGTGTAATACAATATGTATCCCCTCTAATTAGAGAAAATTCACAATTTAAATAGTAATACATGTTTATCATACGTTTTTAAACACCAATTATATTTTTTTAGAATAATTGGATGGACAACCTCTTGCGTAGTATCGACTTCAGTAAAACCGTATTTTTTATAAAAGTTTTTTAATTCCTCGAAAGGGAGACAAAATACATTTTGAATATGTAATTCCTTCGCTGTTTGTACTAAAAATAAAACGAGTTCTCCCGCTAATTGTAACCCTCTAAATTTAGGAAGTATGAAAATACCACCCATTTCAATAGTATCTTTATCAATTTGAACTAAACGACCTACACCTGCATACTCGCCGTTGTATGTAATAATCGCAACTTTATCCCGCTTTAAATCACTTGGTACAAATCCTATTGATTCGTATTGATTATTAATCCATTCTAAATCTTTAGAAGTAGCTAGTTGAATACTCATAAGTAACCCCCTTTGGAAAAGTATTAATATTCTCATTATATATAGCTCAATAACTAGTGAAAAGAGGATAAATCAAAATCATTTTTCTTAACAGTTCAAGTTTTGAGGAAGAGTGCATACAATATAAAGTACTTTCCCTTTCTTCATTCTTGTTTTACGTATATAATTTAAAAGTAATATTTTTATTTTATTTTTTTATATATTTATAACAGAATAGAGGTTTAAAAATGAGTGTTAAAATCATTACGGATAGTGCGGCGGATTTACCGGTAGAATTGCTGCAAGCATATGATATAGATTTAATTCCACTCCGTGTATATGATGAAGCAGAAACAGAGTATTTAGATGGGGTTACATTAAAATCAGTTACTTTATTGCAAAAAATGAGAGAAGGCGCAGTTTATAAAACGTCATTGCCTTCACTTGAAACATTCCAAGAAAAATTTGTTTCCTATGCAAAAGAAGGTAACCCTTGTATATATTTAGCCTTTTCATCTGAATTGTCTGGTACATATCAATCGTCAGTTCTCATTAAAGAAGAAGTGAAAGAAACATACACTGATTTAAATTTAGAAATTATTGATACAAAATGTGCCTCACTCGGTCAAGGTATTGTCGTATTAGAGGCTGCCAAAATGGCAAAAGAGGGCGCGTCAAAAGAAGAAATCTTAAACCGTGTCGCTTTTTTAATGGAGCATATGGAGCATATCTTCACTGTAGCTGATTTACAGTACCTTGTAAGAGGTGGCCGTTTAAGTAAAGTAGCTGGTTTCATCGGTGGTTTGCTAAATATTAAGCCAATTCTAAATGTGGATGAAGGAAAACTTGTACCACTTGAAAAGGTAAGAGGGAAAAAGAAAGTATTAAGCCGAATTGTTGATATTATGGAAGAGCGTGGGAAAGACCTTAAAGGTCAAACAATCGGTATGACACACGGCGACGACTTAGAAACAGCCGAAGCATTAAAGGCATTAATTACTGAAAGATTCGGCTGTGAAGTATTTATTGTAAATACAATTGGAGCAGCAATCGGAGCGCATACCGGACCAGGTGCGTTAACGTTGTTCTTCTTAAATGAAGTAGAGTAAAGGATTGATCTTTTGATCAATCCTTTTTTAATTCTAATATAATTGTTTTATGCGGATGAAAAATATGTAATTTTATATTAGTTAGTAACTTTCTTTTTAGTAGGTATGAAGGTAGATAGGAAACCAGTGAAGGCTAGTATGAAACCAAATGTTTCAGTATCATCAACTACTAAACCATTGTTCCACTGATAAAGGAAGGATGCTAGCAATAAAAGAGTAGCAGCGCCTCCAACATATCTTGCCATTTTTCGTGTTGAATCTTTTTTTGTTTTTACAATCATATTTGTCATCCTTTCATATTTACTAAATAATTCGACAAACTAATTTCTAGGATGTGATATTAATAATTCATCTATTGAGCTCATTTAATTTATTTTCCTTTACAATAGATGTCTTCCATGTACTAGGTAAATGTAATTAACCATTCGATCTATTTTAAGAATGATAGTTTACATGTAGTTAAATCCTTTTCATTAAGTTTATCGTAATTCAAGTATATGGCGCTATCCTTGTTAATAACAAGTAGTAAAATTGTATGAAAAAAGTGGGCAAAAACCTTAAATTTAAACCATTAAATTTAACAAGCTATCTAGAAATAATCATAATATGAATGTAAAATTAAAATGAATGATACATTTTTTTACATTTGTGAAATTGTATATTTTATTTAGTATGAAAAATATGTAGATACATAATGACTTAATTAGTAAAAAGCATGAAATGGTTAATTAGGGAGAGAAAAAGATGGAAATAGGGGAACGTATTCGGCAAGTTCGTATGCATAAAGGATTGACACAGGGGGAGCTCGTATCAGAAATATGCTCAGTAACCTATTTAAGTAGAATTGAGAGTGGGAAAATCAAACCATCATCTTCTTTTTTAAAACAAGTTTCTAAGAAGCTGGGTGTTGATTGCGATTTTCTCATAGATGGCAATTACGAGGAGATAAAGCTTACTATTCTTGAAATATGTAATAAATATAAAAAAGATAAAATTATAACTGAAGCTGAATTATCTTTGTTAGAATTATACGTTCGTGAAGTGGATTCAATCCCTTTATTATTAAAGGTATATGGTGTACTTATATACTATCATGCCCGACAAAAAAACTTGTTATATGTGAAGTCGCTTGTAGATCAAGCTTCGCAAATGATACCAAGTCAGGTCGAAATGCAAGATCCTGAAGATTATATTTATTATTTAAAATCTCGAGGTTATTATTTTTATAATAAACAAGACTACATTGCTGCGCATGATATTTATGTACAGGCTGAGAGTTTACTTGGAGTAGAAGAAACTGAACAACATGCTCATATATACTATAATTTATGTCATGTATATAAGGAGCTTTATAAAGATAAAAGTATTAGTCGTTTGTATGCCTTAAAAGCTTTCAATATATACAGAAAAAACGGTATGCAGCAAAACGTAATAAATGCACTTTTAATGCTTGCCGTATTGTATATTATGGATGAGTTATATGAAAAGGCACTTGAAATTTTACAGCAGGTAGAAAATAGTTTGGCTACTAATGGTGATTCAAAGTATTTACCTATCATTTCTTATGATTACGGGAAAATTTATCAAGGTTTGAAAGACTATACGAATGCCATTAAATACTATGAAGAAACTTTGGAGTTAAGTGAATTTTTATCGGGGAAAGATCAAAAGGTATATGCATTACGAAACATGATAGAGGTGTACATAGAACTTAAAGATTGGAAAAATGTTAATAAAGTTATGGATGAAGCATTTCATTTTTTATCGATTTATGATGTACCAATTGCATATGTCCAACTATATGGTTTGAAAGCTAAAGTATTCAAAATGCGTGGAGATTATTATGAATACGAGAAAAATATGCAAAAAGTAATTGAAGTGGGAGTAGAAAAAAAGCAACATCGCTTAGTTGCTGAATTATCCTATGAATTAGGTAACTTTTATAATGAGAATCGCTCTTATAAATTATCTGCGAAGTACTTTAAAATTTCAGCTGAAAATAAAATGGATTAAAACAGGGTTTCAGTAATATGTTTTCTTAGTTTATAAATTATTAGAGGTTATCCTAAAGATTACGTGTTTTAACGCTCTTAGGGAGACCCTTTTTTTATCCCACATTAGCGGTTCTGTATGGGAAGGAATCACAAAATACGAATTTCGTATGTGAAGCAAAATAAAAAAAAAAAGCAAATGTCCTTATCGTATGGAAATTGGCTTTTGTTTATCTGTATTATAGAAACTGAGCAACTGGAAAATCAAGATTAATAGTGGTATGGCGCAATATTGATTTATGGGATTTCGCTTTCTTTGAAAACAAACGCATTAAAACAGCAACTTCTAAGGATGCACTAGATAAAGCATTTTCATCTTCTCTACCAATAAGTACTACATCTTGTATAACAGGCCAAGAGCCAGCACGATTATAAAAGGGAGCTAAAGACGGTTTACATGTAAATATACCGAAATCTATATCGCTTTGTTTTTCAATCCATTTGGTAGCGGCAGTAACTGTACGTAAACCTAAACCTTGACCATGATAATCTGGATCAATCGCTACACAACTCAGTCCGGCTATATTAAATGGTTGTCCCTTATGATGGATAGTTTTGCGCACTACACCTGCATAGCTGACTAGCTTTTCATCTATATAGGAATAAAATGAGTGTACATTAAATTCTTTAAGATGTGTTTCAGGAATTTTCCCCTCAGGCAGGGAATCAGAATCTGGCCAAACCCGCTGTAGCATTACAGCAATTTCGAGTCGTAATGCATCAGATGCTTGATTATAGTCGGTTGATTGTACAATATGAGTTGTCATAAGTTATTCTCTCACTTTCTACTATGTTTAAATTCTATATATACTCAGTAAAAGCTAGCATCTTTAGATCGTTAGGGCGGTATTTTTTTCAATTTGTTTGAAATATATTTAAAAATCAGTTCCAGTCATTCGAGCTAGCATAAATGTTATTAAAAATATTGACTCGCAAGTAAAAGCTCTGATTTATTTGATGCTTAATAAGCTAAGAATAACATAAAGAGAATAGTCATTATTTTTTAGAGCATCCTAAAGTTTATCATCTAATAAGCCTGGAGTGAATCTCATGCTAAAGAGTAAACTATCCCTAATAATTTACGGGATTTTAATAATGGTCATATTTGCATCTCCGAAAGAAGGAAACGCAGCTAACATATCTGATAAAGATTTTTATGATTCCTATAACACTTTATTGGCTCCGTATGCAAGTCGAACGATTCAAAGCAAACTTGGACCTTCGCATCAGTATAGTTTAACTGATGCGAAGGTTATAAAAATTGACCGATCCCCAAAATACACTTTTAACTTCATTGTCGTTGCAAAGTATCGAACTTATACAAACGCCCATAACCCACCAAATCATGTTGTAACAATTACTTATAACATTAATCCAAGTGGAGTGAAAGTTATAAACTTCAAACAAAAGAAAGAGTAAATAAACAGTGTAGTCTATACGAACCTAGAAATTCACTAGAAGAAGTAGTAATACTTACAACTTATTTAAATAGGAAGAAATAGAAAATGAAATATCAAATTACATTCATATAAGTTTGAATATTTCAAGATGTTAAAATTTTGATAGTTCATATATAATAGTGAAAAGAGTAGAATTTTGTAACTATTTGTAAAAAAGGAGGATGCAAAATGAATAAAATAATACAAGCCCAATCTCAATCTCAATGGGATTTGGACAGGCTATATCCTCAAGAACAAAACTTCACGTTTTCTATAGAAACGATAGAAAGATTAAAAATTGAATATAAAGCAACAAAAGACTCAGTAATCCTTTCACAACTTATACAGGCTATCGAAAAAGCAGAGTATTACTTATATTGCCGCGCTACTGAAGATGATCCACCACCCGAAAATAATTTACAAGGTGTAATAATAAACCAATTGAAGAAAGAAGTTCAACTATTAATAGAATCTAGTAAGGAACAAAATATTAATGGTAATAATTCAAGTATTAAGCTAATAGAAGATGAATTAAAAGCTTGGGAAGATATGTACATACAATTACGGAATAAGATAGAAGTAATACACGATAAAGAGACCTTATCTTTTGGACAAGCGAATTATGTTGCGATGAATAGTGATGATCATAATGAAAGATTAAAAGTGTTCGATTCTCTTACAAATACTTTGAATAAGGAAAAAGAAATCTTTGCTACTGTATTGAACCAAATAGGAAGATTACGTAATACGCGGAGTAATGAATTAGAAAGGAGAGAAGTTTTAACTCAATCCCTTCAAATGAATGGCATTTCTGAAACTGTATTATCACAAATGTGGGATGCAACGGAATCTAAACTTGATAAGCTAGTAAGTGCTTTAAACGCTTTTAAAAAGGAAAAGAATTCGATTACATGGCATGAACTTATGACATTAAAAGAAAGTAATGTGAATGTTTTTCCTTTTTCAGTAGGAGTACAAAACATATATGATGCATTTGAAAATATAGATGAAGAATTGGCAAAGTTCGCGCGGAATGCGATAGCGAATGGCTGGGTCGATGCTGAACCGAGAGATAATAAACCGCTGGGGGGATTTTGTGCTCCTTTTTTCAGTGAAAAAGAATCCCGTATTTCAATGCGTTATGATGGGAGTATTGATAGTGTAAGAGTACTTGCTCATGAATTAGGACACGCTTGGCATTTTTATGTTATGAGTTTTGAACAATCCACTTCATTTTTAGATGATTATCTGCCAATGAGTACAGCTGAATCAGCGTCTATTTTCTTTGAAATGGTACTTGTAGATCACTTAATAAAAACAGCAGAATGTACAGAAATGAAAAAGTCATTGCTTAGCTGGAAAATTAGAAATAGCTTTAATTATGTTATGGCGATTCGTGCATCGTTTCAGTTCGAAAAGAGTTTTTATGAAAAAAGTAAAGAAGGTCCTATAAGTGCTGATGAAATTGAGAAATTATCTATAGCCGTGCAAGAAAAGGCATATGGAAATGCACTAACAGAATATCAGCCGTTTGTTTGGATGAAATACGTTCAGTTTTATATAGCAGATGTTCCTTTCTATAATTATCCATACACATTTGGTTATTTAGTAAGTTTTAGTTTACTAGAATTAGCGAAAGAAAATAAAAGGGAATTTCATTTGAGGTATAAAGAATTTTTGCGAGAAACGGGAAAAGCTCCAGTTGAAGAACTGATGAAAAAACATTTTGATATTGAGCTAACAGATTATGAATTTTGGAATAAAGCTTTTATACAAATTTCTAAAGACATTGATGAATATATGCAGCTTACGTAAGGGGAGAGTATAGTGGATCATCAGCTTATAAAAGGAATACCTTTTTCAACTTTAGAATATGCAAAAGCTATAAGTTTATTAAAAGGTTGGCTACATGAAAAACAAGAGAAACCAAGATTTGTAGTAACTGCAAATCCTGAAATTGTTATGTCAGCTAAGGAAAACACGGCTACATCAAAGCAGTTTAAAAAAATGTTACTATCTGCGGATTTAATAACAGCCGATGGGATTGGTGTCATAATTGGATCGAGAATATTAAAAGGAACGTTGAAAGAGCGTGTTACTGGGGCAGATTTAACTCGCGATTTAATAAAATGTTGTAATGAAAATGGATATCGTGTCTTTCTTTTTGGAGCTGCACCAGAAAGTAATGAAAAAGCATTAGAAAAATTAAAAGAGCAAAATCCATATGCACATTTTAAAGGACAGCATGGATTTGTAAACGGTGAAGAAATAGAAGAAGTAAAAGCTCAAATCAAGCAATTCAATCCGCATTTATTGTTGGTAGGGTTAGGTTCACCTAAACAAGAAGAATTCATCTATGATAACTTACAAACATTAAACGTGCCACTATCTATTGGTATAGGCGGCATGATTGATATAATATCAGGTACTGTAAAAAGAGCACCGAAAATAATGAGAGATACTGGAACAGAATGGTTGTATAGATTAATGTCGCAGCCAAAAAGAATAAAGAGACAACTTGTATTGCCGAAGTTTTTACTTTCGGTTATGGCGGAGAGGATTAAAGGGATTACAAATTAACAAAGGGGACTACATACATGAACAGAATCGGTATTATCGGAGCAATGCAAATTGAAATAGACTTACTTTTAGAAAAACTACATATAAAAGAGGAACATACAATTGCGGGAATGCCTTTTTATAAAGGAAACTACATGGATACAGAAATTATTGTTACGCGATGTGGTGTAGGAAAAGTAAATGCAGCTGCATGTACACAAATATTAATTAGTAAGTTTGATATAGACTCTATCATTAATACAGGTGTTGCGGGTGGATTACATCCGGATGTGAAAGTTGGCGATCTAGTTATTTCTACAAATGTTACGCATCATGATGTTAATAAAAATCAAATGAAGAATCTATTTCCGTTTCAAGAAGAGTTTCATGCAAGCGAGGAATTAAGAGATTTAGCCAGAAAAGCTGTTAATAGTAGTAGTTTAAATATTACTGTTCATGAAGGAAGAATCATCAGCGGAGAATGCTTCGTCGAGGATTCAAAATTAAAGGCGCAATTAGTCACTGAATATGCACCTCATTGTACAGAAATGGAAGGGGCGGCAATTGGACATGTTGCTTATATAAATGACATACCATTTCTAGTTTTGAGATGCATTTCTGATAGTGCAGATGATGAGGCGCAAGTTTCATATGATGATTTCGCGAAAACCGCAGCGAATTATTGTTCAGAAATTATTGTTGAGATGCTTAAAAATATTTCGAGTAAAACTGTATTGTAGTTCATAAGTAAAGAATGGGAGAGAATATCATGTTACAAGCACTAATTTTCGATATGGATGGAACTTTATTTCAAACAGATAAAATTTTAGAGTTATCACTAGATGATACATTTGATCATTTACGGTCACTACAATTATGGAATACGATAACACCAATTGATAAATATCGTGAAATTATGGGTGTACCTTTACCTAAAGTTTGGGAAGCTTTATTACCTAATCATTCTAATGAAGTAAGGGAACAAACAGATGCATATTTTTTAGAAAGACTAATTGAAAATATAAAGAGCGGAAATGGTGCTTTATATCCGAATGTAAAGGAAGTTTTTAGTTTTATAAAGGAAAATAATTGTTCTGTTTACATTGCTAGTAACGGCTTAACGGAATATTTACAAGCAATTGTCTCTTATTATGATTTAGACCAATGGGTTACGGAAACATTCAGTATTGAACAAATTCAATCGCTTAATAAAAGTGACTTAGTAAAAAGTATTTTGAATAAATACGATATAAAAGAGGCAGCGGTAGTTGGAGATCGTTTATCTGATATCAATGCAGCTAAAGATAATGGCTTGATTGCGATTGGATGCAATTTTGACTTTGCAAAAGAAGATGAGCTTGCTCATGCTGATTTAGTAATAGATGATTTGATAGAGTTAAAGGTGATATTGCCTGAGATGAAGAATGTTTACGAAATGAATTGAATAACCTAACAAACAAACCCATGCTCAGAATAATATATTTCAGAGCATGGGTTTGTTTATTACTAGAATTATATTTTTAGTTTTTAAACTATTACATAAAAAAGCAGGTGAGAAAATGGATGCTATCAAATATTACTTAGACTTTGAAAGCATATGCAAAAATTCTTTACTTGGCGAGATGTTGAATGTTCCAAAATCTATATGTGGTGGGCTTTTGCATAGGATGTATGCCATGGAAACAACGAAAGGAAAGTATGCGATAAAACTATTAAATCCTCAAATAATGATTAGACCAATGGCAATACAAAACTATATTAATTCAGAAAAGATAGCTACTCTCGTATCTATAAAGGTACCAGCTCTCCCAGCCCAAAAAATTAAAGGCGATTCTATACAAAAAATAAATGATCAGTATTATCTCATATTTGATTGGATAGAAGGCGAAAAGCTGAAAGACGATGAAATTAATAGTGTACACTGTGAAAAGATTGGTGAAACCCTTGCAGAAATACATAAAACGGATTTTTCGAAGTTAGATATAACGGGTGATGGATTGGATAATGACCAATTAATTGATTGGAATTATTATTTGCTAAGGGGGAAAGAAGAACACTTAGAATGGGATGAGTTGCTACTGAAAAATTTTGATAACCTCAAAAAATGGAATGTGGCAGCAATTGAATCATCTGAAATACTTTCAAAATCAGAGGTAATAAGTCATAGAGACTTAGATCCTAAAAATGTAATGTGGAATAATAATAAACCAGTGCTTATTGATTGGGAATCAGCTGGTTATATAAATCCGATGCAAGATTTAATTGAAACCGCAATTTACTGGTCAAAAAATGAACAAGGTGAACTTGAAAAACAAAGATTCGCCTCTTTTATTAGTGGCTATAAAAATAAATATGGTGAACTACACGCGAACTGGAAAATAGTATTAGCAGCTGGATTTTTAGGAAGGCTAGGATGGCTTGAATATAATTTAAAACGCTCGTTACGAATTGAATGTGCAGACGAAGAAGAACAGAAATTAGGAACGATTCAAGTAGTAGAAACAATACATGATATTAATTTCTATGCAGATACAATTCTTATAGTGGTTAATTGGTTAAATTATGATAAAGAAGAAGTCTGAAATGATTTCGATAGAAAGAGTAGGTAATTATGCTGCAAGATATTCAAATTAAGAAAATTGAAGATTTACTAAAACATGAGATCAATCACCTTGTCGAAGAAAGTAAAGAAGAAGGTTTTAACTTCCTATTAAAATTAATAAATGAATATGAAAGTAAAAGAAATACATTTAGTAAAACGGGCGAATGTTTATATGGCATTTTTCGAGAGGATACGTTAATTGGAATTGGAGGATTAAATCAAGATCCGTATACGAAAGATAATAAGATTGGTCGATTAAGGAGATTTTATATTGCAAAAGATTACCGGCAGAAAGGATTGGGGAGGTTACTGCTAGGGAGAATTATAAGCGATGCGAAAAAATATTTTACTATTGTTGTCTTACATACAGATACTAAACAGGGGGATCAATTTTATACTTCGAGTGGATTTGTGAAAGGAACAATGTATGTAGGAACGAGCCATTATCTAAACTTAGATAAAAGGATGTAGTGAATTATTATTTGTTCTTCCACGGAACGTTTGTTCTTTTTTGTGTAGATTTATGGTATGATTTATTTAAATCTATTATTAGAATGGGGAATTAGATGATGGGAGAAAATAAAATTATTAATGATTTCAATGAATATTCAATTTGGATAAATGCATTGAAAGGTATGAGAGAAGAATTGTGGATGATACCAATATCAGAGGGGAAATGGACTGTTGGTGAGATCGTATCTCATATTATGAACTGGGATGACTATCTTTTACGTGAGACATTATCATCAGTGAGAGATGGACAGGGAATGAAGTTCCCTGACTTTGATACATATAATAAACTAGCCTCTAATTATGCAAAATCAGGTATATCTAAGATAAAACTTCTTGAAGAAGCAAAAGCTAAAAGAGATTTACTTGTTCAAGAGCTTCACCGACTGTCTATTGGAAAGTTAAAGGAACATTTAACTGCCAATGGAGTATCGCATTGTCCTCATACTGGAACGCCGTATTCTCTTATATATATTATTAAAGAATTTGTAAATCACGATAACCATCACAAAAGGCAGATTGTGAATTTTTTAAATGAAAATCATATTAAAAAATCAACTTGTTAACTGATAAAGAAAGATCCCGCGAATGATACTTGTGGGATCTTTCTTTAATTAATTATAATTTAACATTCATTTGTTTCAATAATCCCTTCGGATCACCTTTTACATAATAAAAATGCGGATTATTCTCATCGTCGTAAAGCATAATATAAGGTTTTTCATTAAATGGAAGAAGGATGAGTACTTCATCAATTGTTGTATGTAACCATTGATTTGTAATAGAAACAGGTTTAGATAAAGGGATTTTTATCATATGTCCATCTTTCGGAACGACATTTAAGTTTTTAAATGGACCGGTAATTGACTTTGCGTATTGAACTGCTTCTTTTTGAATGGCCCGATCTAAAGATTGTTTTTGGACTACCATTTCTTTTTTACAATCAAATACTTCAATTTGTTTATTTGTATTTGCGAGCGCATTTGTTGATAATAAAAAGAAAAGCAAAGTAATGACTCCTATTTTTTTGAACATGAAACAACACCTCACACTTACTATACCCTCAAATGTTGTAAATATTTTTCTGTCACATTCATGTAACAAAGAAGTTGTATGATAAAATTGATATTTGTTTATAGGTAATGGAGGAAATGTAATGAAAGTATTAATCGCAGATGATGAACAAGATATGCTGAAAATTTTAAAAGCGTATTTTGAAAAAGAAGGCTTCGAAGTTTTATTAGCAAAGGATGGAGAGGAAGCACTTCAAATATTTTATGATGAGAAAATTGACTTAGCTATTTTAGATTGGATGATGCCGAAAAATAGTGGTATTACTGTCTGTCAGGAAATAAAAAAGAATTCAAGTGTGAAAGTATTAATGCTTACTGCGAAAAGTGAAAGTGAAGATGAATTAGTAGCTCTTCAAAGCGGGGCAGATGAGTATGTAAAAAAACCATTTCATCCAGGAGTGCTAATAACCCGAGCGAAAAAGCTTGTGCAGCATGAAGATGTTATTCAAGTTCAAGATTTAAAAATAGATTTCACCAAAAATAAAGTATATAAAAATACGAAAGAATTAGACATTACAAAGACAGAATTACAATTAATAAAGTGCTTTTTAAATCATAAAGGCACGATTTTAACACGGAAAAAGTTGTTAGATATCGTCTGGGGATTTGATTATTTTGGGGAAGAGCGAACGGTTGATACGCATGTAAGAAGATTACGTAAAAAAATAGGAGAAAATATTATAAAGACACATCGTGGTTTAGGATACAGTTTGGAGGAAGAGTGTGAATAAGCTCGGTAAAAAGTTATTTTTCAGCATTTCTTTAACAGTCATCCTTATTTTTGTCATCTCTTTATTATTAATTAACTATTTTTTACCAAAATATAATGTGCACAAAACACGTGAAAGCTTAGAAGGCATTACAGCGGAAATACAGTCGATACCGCATGAAGAACTGGATGATGCTATAAATCGTATTGAAAATGAAGGTAATGTTACGATTGCATATACATCAATAAATAATTCAGAAGATGCTATTAATGAAGAATTACGCATGCAACTTACAAAAAAGAGAGTTGCATTGAATAAACTTTGGATTACAAAAGAAGAAATTACGAAAGTGAAGAACCTCGGACAATCGAATAAAATATATGATCAAGAAAAGATAAAATCTAGTTTTTTTGCGAAATACATTGCGAAAGATGATATGTTGATTTTAGTAGGAGTTTCTATCGCACATTCCAATGAAGTAATTAAAACGCTTAACTCATTTTATTTATACATTTTGGGATTCTCACTATTTCTTATTATCGTGCTTGTTTGGATTCTTTCAAAAACAATCACTACTCCACTGAAAGAATTGAGTGATGTCGCAGAAGATATTTCACGTCTGAAATTTAAACGGACGAAAGTTAAAACGAATGATGAAATAGGTGATTTAGCAAATAGTATTAACCTCATGAGTGATAAATTACATGAAGCACATCAAGATTTAACAGATCGAAATGACCACTTAAAACGATTTATGGGCGATGTAACTCATGAATTAAAAACACCAATCGCATTAGTAAAAGCATATTCTATGGGAATAAAAGATGGTTTAGATGATGGTACATATGTTGATACAATCATTAGACAAACAGATCAAATTTCAAATTTAATTGAAGAGTTATTGCGATTTTCTAAATTAGAAAGAGATATTTTACAAAAAGAAGAATTCCCTATTGAACCACTAGTCCAAAGTATAATAGATAAGCATAAAATTGAACTGGATTCGAAAGAAATCAAGTTGCAAGTGAACTATAATGCTGGTGACGCGATTGTTTATGCTGATTTAAATAAAATGAGAATGGTCTTTCAAAATTTAATCTCTAATGCGATAAAATATACAACGAATCAAAATATAAAAATCACATTAGAAGAGAAAAATGACGTTGTGTATTTTCAAATTCAAAATGGTATTGCTGCTGAGGGCGTTAAAGAGATAGATAAAATTTGGGAACCTTTTTACGTATTAGAATCTTCTCGTAGTAAAGAGAAATCAGGTACTGGATTAGGACTAGCGATTGTAAAAAGTGTTTTAGAAAGACATGGATTTGAATACGGGGTTTCGGTAGAAGATGGAGAAATACAATTTTATATGTATATAGAAAGGAACTAATTGTTATTAGTTCCTTTTCTTTTATATAAAAAGATTTGATAGTTCTACAAATTTCTCAACTTTTTATAAAATATAAACTGAATTTTCTGTATTTTTGATGTATAGTAAGAGAAGGAACATATGGGGAGGGAAGGGTATGAAGAAAAAGAAATTAGCAATTACATTATCGACTATATTATCTTTAACAATTACTTCAGGAGTTTCTAGTATGACTGCACATGCAGAAAATAAAGAAGGGATCTCCGCAAAGGAGAATAATGTTAAGTTAAATGGTCAAGTTTCAGAATCTTTAATGTCAAACACGAAAATTGAATTAGAAAATGGGATGACGAAACCAATCTATTCACTTGATGAAGCCATTGTAGAAAATCTATTTGTAGAGACAGAAGTTGATAGTGATCGAGATGGTAAAAAAGATCGTGTATCAGTAAAGGTTATGCGTCCAAAGACAAATCCAGATGTGAAAGTTCCTGTTATATATGAAATGAGTCCATATCGATCTGGATTAAAAGACGTTCCTGTTTATAATGTTGATGAAGAATTGTATGCGTATGAGGGAAAACCGTATGGGGCAGTTAATCTTGGATCGTATGGTAATTATTATGTTCCGAGAGGATATGCAGTCATTTTAGGCGAAAGTATCGGAACTGGAAAATCAGATGGATGTCCGACAACTGGAGATGAGCAAGAAATACTAGGGACGAAGTCTGTCATTGATTGGGTAAATGGGCGTGCGAAAGCATATACAGAGGATGGTAAGGAAGTAAATGCAAATTGGTCTTCGGGAAATGTAGGAATGACAGGAGTTTCTTATAATGGTACGTTACCGAATGCTGTCGCAACGACTGGAGTTGAAGGGTTAAAAACAATTATTCCAATCGCAGCGATTAGTAGTTGGTATGATTATTATCGTGCAAATGGAGCAGTAATTGCGCCAGGAGGTTATCAAGGAGAAGATACAGATAATATGGCTGAAGCAGTACTAACAAGAAAGAACCCAGAAGTTTGCGGTCAGATCATTAAAGAACTAACAGCTGGACAAGATCGTAAAACAGGCGATTATAACGATTTTTGGAATAAACGTAACTATGTAAAAGATGTTAAGAATGTGAAGGCTAGTGTGTTTGTAGTTCATGGGCTAAATGATTGGAATGTAAAAACGAAGCAGTTTTCACAGTGGTGGGAAGCTCTTGGCAAAAATAATGTTCCTCGTAAAATGTGGTTACATCAAGGTGGACACGGCGGAACATCAAGTAATAACTGGCAACAAACGCAAAATAAATGGTTCGATTATTGGTTATATGGGATTGAAAATGGAATTATGGCTGAACCGATGGTAGATGTACAACGTGAAAATAAATCGTGGCAAAAAATAAAAAATTGGCCAGATCCAGCGGCTGTACCATCAAAAGTCCGTATGTATTTAAGTAATAAAGCAATCAATTTGCCATTAAGTATGGGATCAGTAAACAATGTTTTCTCATTAGTAGATGATGCTAAAATAAAGTCAAATCAACTAGTGGAAAACCCTGAGTTAGAAGTAGCGAATCGATTAATATATACAATGCCTGTACTGCAAAAAGATATGCGAATAAGCGGTGCGCCGAAGATTTCAATTAAAGGGAATATTGATCGGTCTGTATCAAATTTAACAGCATTACTCGTTGATTACGGCGGAGCGAAGCCTGAAATTGTAACGAGAGGTTGGATGGATCCACAAAATTTAAATAGTATAGAGAATTCAACAGCGATTCAACCTGGTAAAGATTACACATTTTCATGGGACATGCAGCCAGATGATTACGTATTTAAAGCAGGACATCAAATAGGAGTCGTCTTAATCGCAAGTGATTACGATTATACAATTAGACCGAAAGCGGGCACGAAGCTTACAGTAAAATTGAGTGAAGTGACATTGCCGATTGTGAAATAAATAGTTTTTGATGAAGAGCTTACTATAGTAAGCTCTTTGTTTATAATCAGAATTTTCAACTTTGATATGTTCAATCGCGAGGAAATATTATACAATGTAAATATATTACATGGAAAGCGAGTGATATATTATGACAGTCAGCTCTTTCGAATTCTCATTAAAATTTGAGGTACGGAAAGATTAAGTAAATTAGAATCTTCCGTACACATAAAACGGAGGAGAAAATAAATGTTTAGTTTTTATAGTACACTTTGTACAGAACTTTATGATTACACAAAACCTGTCGGTTACTCTTTAAATGGTGATATTGAGTATTACCAAGAACGTTTAAATAATTGTGGGGGAAGAATTCTCGAAGCGGCAGTAGGATCAGGGCGTGTCATTATTCCACTTCTTGAAGTTGGATTTAAAGTTGATGGGATAGATTATTCACCTAAAATGCTAGATTCTTGCCGTAAGCGTTGTAAAGAGAGAGGCTTAAACCCTAATTTATACCAAGGAAGCTTACAACAATTTTCATTACCATATAAATATGAGGCGATAATAATTCCTACCGGATCCTTTTGTTTAATTGAAAATCGTGATGATTCTATAAACGCTTTGAAATGTTTTTATGAACATCTTAATCCAGGTGGGCGTTTAATTGTAGATCTTGCGCTTCCATATGACTGGAAGACGGGTGAGATTCATACATCGACTTTTTCCTTGCCAAGCGGGGACGGAATTACATTAGAAAATAAATCAATTGAAATAGATTGGCTTAACCAAGTAACTGTATCATATTTAAAATATGAAAAATGGAGTAAAGGACAGTTAGTACAAACTGAACTACAACGTTTTGCAATGCGGTGGTATGGAATAGAAGAGTTTAAACTCCTTTTAGAAAGTATAGGTTTCACTGACATTACTTGCTCTGCTGAATATGTTTATGAAAAAGCACCGTCAAATGCAAATCAAATTATTACTTTTGAAGCTGTGCGAAACGAATAATATAGGAAATATTCATGAAAATAAGGCAATCGACACAACATCGACTGCCTTATTTTCAATTTTAGGATATGTTTTATTTGATTGTTTATAGAGAAAAATCGGAGGAAAACCATTGAAATTCATATTAATATTCGGCCCACAAGCAGTTGGGGAAATGACAGTCGGTCAAGAGTTAGCAAAAATTACAGATTTAAAGCTTTTTCATAATCACATGACAATTGATCTAGTAAGTCCATTTTTTGATTACAGTACAAAGGAAGCAAAAAGATTAGTAAGTTTGTTTCGTAATGAAATATTTGAAGAAGTGTCTCAAAGTGATTTATACGGAATGATTTTTACATATGTATGGGCATTTGACCTTCAATCTGATTGGGATTATATAAATCATGTAGTAAGCATTTTTGAATCAAAAGGTGCAGCAGTATATTTTGTAGAGCTCGAAGCAGAATTAGATGAAAGATTAGATCGGAATAAAAGTCCACATAGATTAGAACATAAACCAAAAAAAAGAGATATTGAATGGTCTGAAAAAATTTTAAAAAAAACGATGAAAAAGCATAGATTAAACTCTCTTCATGGTGAAATCGAAAAAGAAGAGTACATAAAAATTAATAATACTCATTTGAGTGCTAAAGAAGTAGCTGTAATGATTAAGGGGAAATTCCGATTGTAAAATACTTAAATGCTGTTACGTTTTCATTGTCCAAGCATTCTCCTACTAACTACATATACTATTTATATTAAGGACGGTCACTAATTTATTGAGAAACCGTCATTTATATATAAATGACAACTTTGGAAGGAGTTAAGAAAAATTTGGAAAATGAACAGCTGGGAAGAATTGAAAATCAAGTGTATTCTAATCGAGTATTAAGATCAGAATTTGATGAAAATTGGGCAACTTGTATTTCGAAAAGTGGATATGTAATATATACGGCTACAAGTGACAATGCGGAAGTAGTAGTTTTACTTTCTGATGGTTCAAGAAAATTATTAATCTTTGAAAAAGGCGGTAAAGTAATAGTAGGCGGTGGTGGAACAAGCCATTATAGTAAACCGCATATTGCAAGAGATATTTAATGTGAAAAATGTTAATCGAGAAGATGCTTGTAGTATTTAATTTGTATATAGAAATGTTTTATCCTAAAGTAAGTTTTTGTTTTAGATTCTGGCGTTTTTTGTAACAAAAATAAGATGAAAAAGATCTTTAACGTATAAAGGTCTTTTTTGTTTTATTCACAAATAGAATTAATGGAGGTGAGCTAATAATGAAAAATAGTGGAGTAACCTATGTTCTTTCGGGAGTTCTCCTATTCGGTCTTACATATATAACTTCCGCAATTTACGCGGGTTCATTAGAAATTTGGGATAGACCAAGCGGAAAATTCTTTACTGCATTTTATGAAATCCAGGGTGCAATTTTATCGGTAATTTCAATTTGTTTTATTATAGCAGGGATATACTGTATACATAAAAAAGTGTAGTGAAAAACAATCAGCCTTTCATGTACTATACATGAAAGGCTGATTGTTTTTATGTGTTGAAGGAGTCTTTTAGAAGAATTGTAGTTTTTAGATTGATAGTTAAAACTGTAACAGCTTATGTATAATTAATATCATTTTGTCAAATGAATGTCACATAAAAGTCTTATAGTGTATATAGAAAGTGAAACATACACAAATCAGGAGATGAAATGATGAAAAAAGCGTTACAATATATATTTATATTACTTACGTTATTTACCTTAAGTTATGTAATTCATACCAACTATGAAAAGCATAAAGAGATTAAAAATAATAAACAAGTAATTAGTGAAGTTGCAAAGAGGTATGATATTCCAGATTGGATACCATTATCAATTGCGGATCATGAAACAAAATTTAACCGAAAAGCAATAGGAGATAACGGAACATCTTTCGGATTATTCCAATTACATCGTGGTGGATTAGCACCAGCACAATTATCGGAAGAGAGTTTAGTGGATTCACGTATAAATACAACGATAGCAATTTCAAGTATGGTCAAATCGTATGAGCGTGGTGTGAAAAAAGGACTGCAGGATTGGGAGTTGCTTAAATATGTTGCTAATACATCAGGGTGGCCAGGAAACTTGGGGGGAGAATGGACAGATAATAATACGAAATATAATAAAGGGCTAGAACAATCATATCAATTATATAAAAAAGAGAAGTAGATATAAAAAGGCATTTTCAATTTGGGGAAATGTCTTTTTTATGTTATAGTATAAAAGTGTTTGGGTGTTATGTTATTTCGATATATCTTCAAATTTGTTATGTAGTATTTTTATATTAAATAACTACTAAAATCATTTTTTTATATAAGGAGTAAGAAGTAGGGAATATGAAAAATATAGATTTTATACTAGAAAGTGATGAAACATTAAAACCGTCAGAACGATTAGTACTATTATTATTAGAGAAGCATAGAATGTTATATACGAACGATCTATTAGCTCTTTCAAATTTATCATATAAAACATTAACAGATTCACTAACAGCACTCGTTTTAAAGTCTTATGTTTTAAAGGATACAGGTAAGGGAAGAAGGCAGAATTGTTATAGATTAGTATGATAAGAGTACCGTTATAGACGCTTGCTACATATGGATTTTTCAAATGTAAGGATAAAATTCATTTTGGCTTTCAAATGATAAAAAACTATTGATTTAAGTAAATAGCCGGTTTCGATATGTAAAGAGTTCAGTTCATGGCTGCTAAATATATAATTTCATTTCATTTTTATTAATGTTAATTAGTTGCAAGTGAAAATGATAATTTTTTAAAACAATTATAAAAATGAAATTCAAAAACAATCTACTCAAGAGTGGGTTGTTTTTTTATTAGGATAACGAATTATAAAAATAATATTATTATGTAAACTTAATTATTTAGAAAGGAACATGTGATTATTAATGGAATTTATTAAGGGGTATTTAATATTTGTATACATGGAGGTTCATTATGGAACAAATCATATCAATATTACAAGCAGTCATAAGCGGTGAAAAAGAAAAGGTAGTAGAAATCATTAATACGGATCCAAGTGTTGTTAACTCATTTAGTGAAGATGGATGGACACCGCTTCACTTAGCTGCTTATTTTGGACAGAAAGAAATTGCAAGTTTCTTTTTAGAACAGGGAGCAGAAATACATATTAGAGCAAAAAACGAAAATGAAAATACACCTCTACAAGCAGCAATTGCGAATAAGCAAAGCGAGCTTGTAGCTTTCTTAATTGAAAAGGGATCAGATGTGAATGCTGTGCAAAGTGGTGGCTGGACAGGACTTCATGAAGCAGCGTTATTAGGAGATGAAGAAATCATTATATTACTTCTTGAAAATGGTGCTAATAAAATGATTAAGAAAAATGATGGGAAAACCGCATATGATATTGCTTTAGAAAAAGGGCATGAATCCCTATTACATCATTTGCAAGAGGAAGTGAGCTTTTGATTAGCCACTGGAATGTAGGGATTTTTCTTTTTAAGGAAGTGGAAGTGTTAGATTTTGCGGGCCCATTTGAAGTTTTTTCCGTTACAGCAACAAGTGAAGGTCAACCATTTACAGTTCATACTGTTAGTCAAGATGGAGAAATGATTACAGCGAGAAATGGATTAAAGGTACAACCGGACTATAGTATCGAAAACTTGCCTCCAGTTGATATTTTAATTATTCCTGGTGGGTTAGGTGTTAGAGAAAACGAAATGAAAAATGAAATAATAACAAATTGGATCCGCGAGCAAATGAAAGAAGTAAAGTTAATGACTTCTGTTTGTACCGGTGCGCTTTTACTTGCGAAAGCTGGATTACTCGATGGCTTCAAAGCGACAACACATTGGGCAAGTATTGAAAGTTTTAGAAATGATTTTCCGAATATTGAAGTATTAGAAAATGTAAAGTTTGTAGATGAGGGGCATATTATTACGTCTGGTGGAATTTCAGCCGGAATTAATATGTCATTTCATATTGTGAAAAATTTGTTAGGTGCTCGGGTTGCTGAAGAAACAGCGAAGAGAATGGAATATGATATTGATTTACAATATTAAAAGTAAAACAAGACCAGCAGTTGGAAAAATCCAACTGCTGGTCTTGTTTTATATTGACTGAATATACGCTAATTCCTCATCTGTAAGGATCGGACGGGTAGTTGCATCTGCATTTTCTTTCGCTTGTGTTTCTGTTTTTGCGCCAGGAATTGCGACCGATACTGCTGGATGGGAGAGGACGTAGCGAAGTGCAAGTTGTCCTAATGTCTGATTTTTATTTGAGAGTAACCTTAATTTTTCTACTTTTTGTAAATCTTCTTGAAACCACTTTTCTTTTGGCCATTCTTTGCGTAAATCTCCATCAGGAAAAGTTGTTTTATTTGTAAATTTTCCAGTTAATATCCCCATTTTTAAAGGTCCGCGTATAACAGCTCCTAAATTGTTCTCTTGTAGGTAGGGCAGTATGTCGTTTTCTGGTTTTCGGTTTAATATGTTGTAATCAAGTTGCACAACATCAATTTCATCGTTTTTATTGAAGTGTTTTATATATTGTAGGTCGTGAGTTGAAACACCAACAGCTCTTACTTTTCCGTCCCGTTTTAATATTTCAAATGCGCGTAAAAATGCTTCTGTTTCTTCTTGTTTATCCCACCAAATGTGACAGAAATAAACATCAATATAATCTGTTTCTAGGCGCAGTAAGCTAGTTTCAAATACTGCGATCACTTTTTCGGCAGTATTATAAACAGGCTCTCCACTTGGATCATAGTGATGTCCAATTAAACCACCTTTCGTTGATAAAACGATATTATTACGGTGCTCTCTTATCGCTTGAGTTACTAACCTTTCACTATGTCCTAATCCGTATACATCAGCAGTATCAATAAAGTTTACGCCGTATTCAATTGCTTTCTTCATAGCGGTTATAGATTGTTTGTCGTTAACAGGACCCCATTCATCGCCGCCAATCGCCCACGCTCCAAAGCCAATTTCAGAAACAGTAATTCCAGTTTTACCCAATGTGCGGTAGTGCATCATTTTTCCTCCTTGTAAGCATGTTATAACATCGGTATGCAAAATTAGAATTTATATGTGTAAAAATGTTTTCTACAATTGGGGAAAAAGAATAACATAAACTACTATTTTATAGCAGCATAAATAAAAATTCTCATTTTAAATACAGAGATGTCGTCGAACGCTATCTCTAATTGGTTAATTTGTGAGATTTTTTTGTGAAGGAGCTTATTTTATAAGAATAGAATTTAAGTTAATAAGAGATCGTGCCTATGGTAGTGAAAAAATATGGGTTAGGGGGATTTGAAAATGAGGAAACTCAAAAGAGTAAATGTTCCTAATATACCAGAGCAACTATCACAGCCTAACGACAATCGAACTATAAATAAGAAGAAGTTAAGGCGTTTTATTTTCATGTTCATTTTTATTGCTGCGACTACTCTTTACGTTCAATATATTTTGACGAAACAACAAGAAGTAATTAATGGCAAACAAAATACAATAACGAACCAAAAGAAACAATTAGTTTCTTTAAAGAAAGATCAAGGTTCTTTAAAGACTAACATCGAGAATTTAACGGATAATGAAGAAGAAATATTAAAGTTTGCGAGAAAAGAGTATCAATTTTCTAAGTCAAACGAAACAATATTCGTATTGCCAAAGTGAAGTGGTGGAACAGTTAGCGATAGCTAACTGTTTTTTGATGTATGAGGAAAAGGTGTTTGTAGTGTGAATGTCATGGTACAAGGAGCAATGACATATTGTAAAAATGAGAAGTTTGAGCCATTTTTAATTGTTTTAAGAGATTTCCATAATTATGGAATATATGTCAAAATAAATATTGTTAAAATTCTGTCAATTGTATATAATACAAGGTAAGCGGATACATTTTTTGATCAACGTTGAGTTAACAGCTTATACGTCTGTTAAGAAAACCGTTATCCTCGTATAAGAAAGGAAGATAGCTGTGTACGCTTCAAATACAATTTACGTCGTAGGGGATGCGAAAGCACCTCAAAATAATCCCATTACCGAAAAGTTCAAAAGTTATTTTGTAGCATTTGTACTTGAGAAGGATACAGGGGAAATTGTAGATGCAGATTGCTCAGCGACAATTGCATTAACATCTCAATTTGTTAAATATTTGTTTCTACATAAAAATATTAATGACCCAGCATTAGTAACAGAAATAAAAAATCGATACTTCGGTTCGTCTCAAAAGGCGCTACTTGTAGCGCTAAAGGATGCACAAAAAAAATATAATCAGATCGCTGCTTTGTCTACCCATTCATAGACAAAATCCAGCCGTAAGAATCTTCTTATGGCTGGATTTTTTTGTTTCGCATTAACGGGCAGAATAAAGCCTCCCGTGGATTAAAGTATTACTCTATAAACAACGAAAGGATGAACAAAATGAAAATTACCGATGTGAAGGTAAACCGCCGACATGTAAAGCTTCATACACCGTTTAAAACAGCGCTTCGTACTGTAACGGAAATCGAAAGTATAGATGTGTTTATTCATACAGATGAAGGAATTGTTGGAAAAGGAGCTGCTGCAGCAACGCCGGTTATTACAGGTGATTTTGCCAACGGGATGGAGGAAGCAATATTAGGACCAATTCGTTCTGTAGTAGTTGAAAAAGATGTACTGCAATTTCAAACGTTATTGTTACACATTCAAATGAGTTGTATAGGAAATACAAGTGCAAAAGCGGCGGTAGATATGGCTTTATACGATGTGTATTGTCAATTTCACAACATACCGTTATACGCATTACTAGGTGGAAAGAAAGAGATTTATACTGATATTACAGTAAGTGTGGATGAACCTTTATTAATGGCAAAAGAAGCAGAAAAGCATATCGAAAAGGGATTCCAAACATTAAAAATTAAGGTGGGTAAAGAGGCACATTTAGATTTGGAACGCATAGAGGCAATTCGAAATGTGGTTCCAAAGAATACGACGTTACGTTTAGATGCAAATCAAGGATGGAAACCGAAAGAAGCGGTTTCTATTATTAGAGAAATGGAGAATAGAAATTTAAATATAGAATTTGTAGAACAACCAGTTCATGCGAAAGATTGGGGTGGATTAAAGTACGTGAAGGACAATGTACAAACGCCTATTATGGCAGATGAAAGTATGTTTTCGGCAAGCGACGCATTAAAGATTGTCCAAGGAGGATATGCAGACCTACTTAATATTAAATTAATGAAATGCGGTGGTATTCGAGAAGCCTGGAAAATTGCGGATATTGCGGAAGCAGCAGGTGTGAAGTGTATGGTTGGAAGTATGATGGAATCTTCACTTTCAGTTAGCGCTGTTGCACATTTAGCTGCGGCTCATCCGAACATTCATTACTTTGATCTTGATGCACCGTTATGGTTAGTAGAAGCGCCAGAAGGGATGACTTACACTGGCCCAAAGGTAAACCTGCATTCTGTAGTGAATATACAATCTTAGGAGGAGTACCTAGTAAACTATCTTTTAAGGGGGATATATTATGAAAAAAGTGGGGACTGCATTATTAACGACATTATTCATTTTTTCATCTTTCACATCGGCAAATGCCGAAGAGAAAAAAGATAAGAAAGCATTTATTGATGTGGCAGCTGCGACGTTATGGACCGCACCAGATTCGCTTCGGCCAATCGATGCACCGAGCGCCACAAATCCAGTTGATTTGTGGAAGTGGACGAAATCAATGACGCTTGATGAGAAGCTTTGGTTAACAAACGCAAATAAATTAGAAACACAAGCGCTACTCGGTCAAGAAGTAACGGTTGTTGATAAGAAAGGTGACTGGGTGAAAGTGTTAGTCCATGGTCAGCCAACACCACGAAACGAAGTAGGTTACCCGGGATGGATGCCCGAAAAACAATTAACGTATAATCAGGAATTTGCAGATAAAACAAACGAACCTTTTGTATTAGTAACGAAACCGACAGCAATTGTATATATTAACCCTTCTGAAAAACATAAATCGCTTGAAGTCAGCTATAATACGCGTTTACCCCTATTAAGTGAAGATACGATCTCATATCGCGTATTGTTGCCAAATGGTCAGAAGGCGTGGCTACGGAAAAATGATGGAACTGTTCACCGTTCTCAAAATGATATTCCTATGCCAACAGCTGATGATTTAATAAACACCGGCAAGATGTTTTTAGGCTTACCATATATATGGGCTGGTACAAGTGGGTTTGGTTTTGATTGCTCTGGATTTACACATACGATTTATAAATCACATGGCATTACCATACCGAGGGATTCTGGGCCACAATCAAAAGCAGGAATTGCGGTTGATAAAGAAAACCTACAAAAGGGCGATTTAATATTCTTTGCACATAATCAAGGAAAAGGTAGTGTTCATCACGTTGGAATGTATATTGGTGATGGAAATATGATTCACTCACCAAGAGCTGAAAGGTCAGTTGAAATAATCCCGTTAAATACACCAGGATATATAGAAGAATACGCTGGTGCTCGTCGTTACTTACCGTAAAAAATAGAGGGGGTTTTGAAATGAAAAAGGTAGTTCGCTATTCATTAGTTAGTACTCTATTAGTTTCTTCATTTTTAGTTGGCTGTGCAAAAGAAAAAACAACTACAAAGCCGAAAGATGAGAAGAAAGTATTACAGCTACTAGAAACGGGTGAAATTCCATCATTAAATTCAGGGAAAGTAACAGACGCCGTATCGTTTAACGTTTTGAATAACGTAATGGAAGGGTTATTCCGTTTATCGAAAAATGATGAAGTGATCCAGGCTGGGGCACAGAAATATGAAGTGAGTAAAGACGGAAAGACTTATACATTCCACTTACGTGATGCGAAATGGTCTAACGGCGATCCAGTAACAGCTCATGATTACGTATATGCTTGGAAGCAACTTATTAATCCAGATACAGCCTCTCAATATGCATATATTGCGTACGATGTGAAAAATGCGGAAAAAATAAATAAGAAACAATTAGGATTAGAAGAATTAGGTGTGAAAGCAAAAGATGATAAAACGTTCGTTGTGGAATTAGAACATCCAGTACCGTATTTTACAAAACTACTTATTTTACCGTCATTCTATCCAATTAATGAAAAGTTTGCGAAAGAGCAAGGGGATAAATACGGTTTAGAGGCGAATAAAGCGATATATAATGGGCCGTTTACATTATCAGAGTGGAAGCACGAAGCAAGTTTTACAATGAAGAAAAACGATAAATATTGGGATAAAAAAGAAGTGAAATTAGATGAAGTAAACTACCAAATTGTTAAAGAAATTTCAACTGCGGTAAATTTATATGAAACAGATAAAGTTGACAGAGCTGTCATTTCCACAGAATTCGTAGATAAATATAAAAATAATAAAGAACTGAAACAATATACAGATCCGGTTATGTATTTCTTCCGTTTCAATGAAAATGTACCGATTCTTAAAAATAAAAACGCACGTCTTGCACTTAGCACAGTTTTTGATAAGAAGGGACTTGCGACTTCGTTTTTAAATGATGGATCGGTAGCTGCGAACTACTACGTTCCGAAAGGATTTTTAAAGGGCCCAGATAAGAAAGATTTTAGAGATACGGCTGGAGAGTTTAATAAGACGAACGTAAAACAGGCGAAGGAATATTGGGAAAAAGCAAAGCAAGAGACGGGAACAAATGAAGTAACGTTAGAATTCTTAAACTATGACTTAGAAAACTTTAAAAAAGTAGGAGAGTATATTAAAGAAGAGCTTGAGAAAAACTTACCAGGGCTAAAAGTAAATGTGAAATTACAACCACATACTCAAAAACTAGCGCTAGAGAAGAAAAAAGAATATGAAATGTCGTTATCACGCTGGTTACCTGATTATCCAGATCCAATGACTTACTTAGAAGTATTCCTTTCGGGAAGTACTGTAAATAATACAGGATATGCAAATCCAGAATATGATGCGTTAATTAAAAAGATTAAAACAGAATTAGGTAATGATGAAAAAGCTCGTTGGAAGGCATTGCAAGATGCGGAAAAAATGCTCCTTGATGATGCAGTAATCGCACCAGTATTCCAGCGCGGATTATCTTACTTACAAAAACCATACGTGAAAGATTTATACGTACATCAATTTGGCCCAGCAACAAGCTTGAAATGGGCCGACATACAAAAGTAAAGAAAGAGGAAAAACAGACTTCACGTATGTGATAGTCTGTTTTTTCTTATAGCTTCAAATGAATTATAGACATTTTATGTATTTTTTCACTGCTTAAAAATAAAATTATTACTAAAATTCCAGTGTGAAATGTATGTAGAATCTTGTATAATTAACATGTTTCTTTGGAAACACTTTCTTGCTCTATAAGTATTTAACTTAATAGTGCAAAGAAATGGAATACATACATGTAAATAATAGATAAATAGAATGGAACATGTATAGAGAAAAAGGAGAGAAATGATGACGTGTCAAAAACAAGGGTTACAATTTAATAGTACTAGAAAGAGGAATAGCAGATGAAGATGAAGCATGCTTTCGGACCAATTATTTTAGCCTGCGTACTTTTTTTCATTGTATTACTTATTCCATCTAAAAGTTTAGTATCACTTATTAGCGATAGGAAAGTTGAAGATGCGGCAACTTCCTTGCAAAAAGAGAAATTACAAAGTGTTTTCTTGCAACAGAAAATGTTAGAGAATTCGCAGTACTTACCGATGTATGGTTCATCAGAGTTTTTACGAATGGATGCATATCATCCGTCTAACTATTTTAAAGTAAATCCAGCTGGCTTTACACCATTTTTAATGGGGACTGGCGGTACGCAAAGTTTGGCTCATATATTAAATATGACGTCAACAATGGATGAATTAGAAGGTAAAAAGGTAGTGTTTGTTCTTTCACCACAATGGTTTACAAAAACTGGTGTATCACAAGGGGACTTTTTAAATAATTTTTCTAAACAACAAGCATATCATTTTATCTTTAATGATGAAATAAATCCTGATATGAAGAAGAAAATTGCGAAACGTTTACTAGATTATAAAGTAGTTCGTAAGGATGCGATATTAAGTAGCTCACTAGAAAGTATTGTGTATAACGATATAAAACATAACATAAAGGCTGGACTAGCTAAACCGTTAGCATACATGTACCGGAATATTTTAGATCATAGAGATCTATTTAACTCTCTATTTAAAATCGAACCGATGAAAGAGAAAACAAATATGGGATTACGTTCACTTTCTTGGGAAGATGCACGTAAACATGCGGAACAAGAAGGTAAAGTAGGATCCACAACAAATACATTCGGAATTGAAAATCCATATTACTATAAACATAATTTAAAGAAAAAATTAAAAGGTTTAAAAAACTTTAGAGCAAATGAATCGTATGATGATTCACCAGAATATGATGACTTACAAATTGTTTTAGATCTTTTCAAAGAAAAAAATGTAAAACCACTCTTTATTTCTGTGCCTGTAAACGGACCGTGGTATGATTACGCTGGTTTCCCAAAAGAACGCCGTGATGTGTATTATAACAAGGTTCGCGATCAAGTCGAAAAAGCAGGATACCCAGTAGTTGATTTTTCTAGCCATGAATATGATAAGTATTTCTTAAAAGATACAATTCATTTAGGCTGGAAAGGCTGGATCTATTTTGATGAAGCAGTGCAGAAGTTTTATTCTGAAAAATAATGTATAAACAATGGAAACAGGAATGGCGATAAAGCCGTTCCTGTTTTTTAATATAAAGGATTTTGGTGCGGGCAATTTGGAAAGGCGTGTATATCTTGAATTTGTCTAAAATCATAATGTTTCATTGCAAATTGAGCTTGGTAAAGGTATTCGTAAACAAATAATTGATTATTTTGTACACCGCATAAAACGCCGGAAGTTCCTTGTCCATTCATGAAGGAAATGCCGATAGGGCGTCCGATTAAGTATGGTACTTTTTGATGCCAATGCATAGGGGAATCACTCCTTTTGAGTTACTATACGAAGTTACAAATGAATTGTAACTTATCCAAGTAAATCTTAAACTGGAGGGTTTTAATGAAATGTCTAGAAATCATTAATATGAATGAATTATTAGTGTGGAAGAGGAGTGCATTATGGAGAAAGAAAGGATTCGGGAAGAAAAGTTAAGTCTAATAGAATGGTGCCAAACATTGAATGGAATATCGGAGGATAAATGGTTTCAACCATTTAAAAAAGGTTCATGGGCAATTGCGGATGTAATTTCACATTTTATCGTTTGGGATGAGTTTTTAATGAAGTATAGAATTCCATATTTTATAAGTGGACAATCTGTACCTAACGTTCCAACAGATGTTGAGGAAATGAATAAGGGTGCAATAAAATATGCAAGGTCTGGTATTTCAAAAGAAGAACTAATAGATCAATTTAGCTTTACTCGTAAACAGTTAGTTGATCAAATTAACCAAATTTCTGCCCGGAATTTTAAAGATGACTACCAATTCGGCACGAAAAGAGTGAGATTAAACGATTATTTTTCATCACTCATTCAACATGATTTAAAACATAAAGAAGAAATAATGCAATTTATAATATATAAACAAGCCTATAATAAAAAACCGCTATAATTCTAAATGAATTTATAGCGGTTTTATTATAATCTTAAGCAAGCTGTTTACGTTTTTTTGTCCACTTTTTTATTACGAAATATAAAAGAATAAGTACGACGCCACCGACAGCAAATGATTTCACATACGGTCCAGCAATTTCATTAATATTCTCCCAGTTTTCACCTAGTTTTTCACCTAGATAAATGAAAATGATAGACCAAGGGATTATCGCAAGTGCTGTTAACGTAGTGAAACGTAGTAATGGCATTTTTGTGATACCAGCAGGAATTGAAATCGCATGACGCGCTACCGGAATGAAGCGCGCTGTGAAAATTACGCCAGTACCGTAACGATTAAACCAATCTTCAGCAGCATCCATTTGTTTTTTATGTATGAAAATATACTTACCGTAACGTTCTAATACAGGGCGACCACCATATCGACCAATCCAGTAAACAAAGATTTGGGCAATAACACCGCCAATTGTACCGAATATAACTGCACCTACAAATGAGATACTACCATTGAATACTAAGTATCCAGCATAAGCTAGGACGATCTCACTTGGGATAATTTCAATCATAAGTCCAAGCATTATGCCCCAATAACCTAATCCTTCAAAAAATGTTAATACTGAATGAATAAAACTACTTAACATTGTTGCACCTTCTAGTTCATGGATTTTTGAATATAGTGAACCTTTTATTTAACAACATAAAAGGTTCACTATATGTAGATTATACCTTATTTACATAGGGGATTGCTATTTCAATACTTTTTATCTCTCGTATTTATAATAAAGGAAATAAATTGAGTTTTCATGAAGAGAAAATGAAAGGAGTATTAAAAAATCCTCATTTTCTATGTGGTAAAAATAGGGAGGAGGGTTTGCTATTTCTAGTTGCAACATCGATATTTCATATACTATCTTTTATAAATACAAAAAGAGGAGTCTAAACTATGGCTCCTCTTTTTACGGTTTCACATCTAAATTTTGTAAAAACAATGTTGCTGAAACATAACGTTTCGCTAACATTTGTACATATGCGGTATGAACAGATAGGGTAGCGATAATAATAGCGTTACGAATTGCTTCGCGTTGTTCGTTATTGATTTGATCAAACTTGCTTGCGATTTTATCAGCTTTTTCTTTTACAATATTTTCGATCGTATGAATGGTATCTGTTGCATTTAGTTGTAAGCAGTTCCCTTGATTCAGTTCTTCAAATAAAGAAGAATAAGCTACATATAAATGAACAGGGTTAATTAAATCATCACTTCGATCGGCCGGGTCATTTACGATAAGTCGTAATAGTTTGCGAATAGATTCAAAATCAAGCGCTGTTTTTAAATCTTCAACAATGAATAATAAGGCTGCTTGTTCGATTGAGTATTTCTTCCCTTTTTGAGGGGAGCCAATCATTTCTTTTATATCTCGTTTCACCCAGTTTTGCATAGCAGTTACAGAGAAACTTGTGTTTTCAATCTGATTACCAAGCGCAACTATTTCATTTAAAGAAAAACCGACATCCGTATCATCGATTTTAATTAATTTTTCAAAAATAGGTGAAAGTGCGGTTGTAATAAAAGCTGTAACGCTTTGTCCGCTTTCAATATCTTTTTTATGTGACTTTGCCCAAGCTTCTTGTAAAATGCTAAGAGGTTTTTTCGGATTCCATCCTCTAAGTGATAGAAGGAGCGTTGCCATTTCGTTTCGTGTGAGATGAAATGTTTCCATCTTTTCACCTCCAAAATTATAAAAAGTTCTTATGAACTTATAATATGTTTTGTTTCATTTAAAGTCAATTCCGTTTTTCTTAATTTTTCCTTTGTTATGGAATTATTGTCGATAGTAAATAATACTTGCATATTTCGACAAAAGTTCATATAATGAGTTCATAAGAACCTTTAAAAAGGTTTTAAAATAAATCTATCATTCTTGTTTTAAAAGAAAGGTAGATTTCACATATATCTATATAAAAGGAGAATGGATATAATATGTTGAAAAAACTTGTAGCAGTAATGACAGCATTCATGGTTATCTTTGGGGCTAGTAGCTTTATGTTCGTAAATCACGCGGAAGCGAAAAGTTACAAATCTGGTAAAAAATCATATACACCAAGTTCTGGTCAAAATTCAAAAGTTGATTTAAACAAAAAAGATTCTAATGTAAATTCACAAAAAACGACAACAGATTCAAAAACAAAAGCAACAAACACAGCACCAAAAAGTAATAAAGGTGGCTTTATGAAAGGTTTATTACTAGGTGGTCTTGGTGGTTTACTAATGGGTAGCTTATTTGCAAATATGGGAGCTCTTGGTTCTGTATTAGCGTTTATGGTAAATATGTTAATAATGGCTGGTATCGTAATGTTAGCAGTTCGTGCATTTAAATACTTCAAAGATCAACGTAAGAAAAAGGCAGATGAAGTAGCATGGAAACAATAAAAATTTCTGAACAAGAGCTTATAAATGCGCTTTGTATATATATCGCTGAAAAAAGACAAGTTGGTCCAGAAGAAGTTTCAGTTGAACTAATGTATGATGATGACTACGGTTTCTCTGCAGAAGTAGAGGTAAATGGTCGCCAGCAAATATTAATTCAAGCGAACTTAATCGAAGCACTACGCTTACTACTTGATCGAGAATACAACGTCAATTCATTTGCAGCAAGATTGCAACTTGAATTAGATGATGAAGAAGGTATTTACGCATTAGCGAAATTTAATAACTCAGATGAGTAGTGAAAAGAGCTGTTGAGAGTAATCTCAGCAGCTCTTTTTAGTATGTGCATATGTAGAAGAATAATCATACCAAAGTTCATTCATCTTCCGTCTACCAACATCAATCATTGGATTAAATTGAATCGCTGCTTTTTGACGAACAGAGTGAACGTTTTGCATTGCTTGTTGTAATTGTTGGTCGACTACGTCACGTTTCTCACTTGCATGTTTAGCAATAGATAGACCCGCGACAGCTCCTTGCGCCATTGCGATTTTTCCGCTTTCAATTCCAGTAATATTTCCAGCTACAAATAAACCGGGAAGAGGGGTTTCCATTTCTTCTGAATGAAGCGGAACATGCCCGCCAAGTTCAGGAATGTAATGGAATGGGCATCCCGCTACAGCGGCAAGCTCAGCAAGCGGATATAAACCTCCGGCAATACAAACGAAGTCAGCCTCATATATCTTTTCTGATCCATTAATAACATTTCCGTTAGAATCAATATTAGCAACACGAACACCTTCAACTTGATCTGTTCCGATAATTTCAAGCGCAGCTTTACGAAGATGAAGCGGCGTCCCGTTTATTTTCATTCCGCTATTTGGATAGAAGGTTAATCCAGCTTTTCGAATCCAATCATATTTCATAAAACGGCTACCTAAACGCAGAAAAGCAGAAGGAGCGAGGTGAGCTGCATTTAAAAGAGAGTTCAAAACTTCTTCTGGTTCACCAGCCTTTTGGCTTAGCTCACTTTTTTCAGGAAGTACAATATGTTCTACTTTAATTCCAGCTAATTGTAATTCATTTAAAATGGCGAAAGACAAAATGTTAGCGCCAATTATGATTCCTTTTTTTCCAACTTGCACGCGGTGAACATTTGTCATAACTTGAGCTGCTCCAATTGACATAACTCCTGGAAGTGTCCAGCCAGGAAGGGGAATAGAATACTCAGCAGCCCCAGTAGCAATTAGTACGAACGGTGCTTCTAACGTACCGATATTTGTATGCACGAACCAAGAACTTTCATCTTTATCTAAATTATAGACGGAAACACCACACCGAATATCGACTGAAAGGGATTTTGCTTCTTCGTGAAGGCGTTTGGATTCTTCTACTCCGTTCCACCATTCCCCAGTAGGCTCTTGATGCAACTGTCCTAACAATCTCCCGCCCGGCTTCATAAATTCATCAATAACAAGTACGTTAAGTCCAAAACGTGCACAAGAGATGGAAGCTGATAATCCTGCTGGTCCTGCACCAATAATAATTACATCGATCATCGCTTTTTCACCATCTCTCTCACGATATTTGGATGCTGTTTTCCGCTTTCAACAATCATATCGTTTTCTACAACCGTTAAGCAAGCTCGTACGTTCGTTTGATTGTTTACAGTCACGCGGCATTCAGAACAATGCCCGATATTACAATAAATACCTCGCGGCGTCCCGCTATCTTCATGCACTCTTAACGTTCTTATTCCGTTTGCAAGTAGAGCGGCCGCTATCGTTTCATGTTCATATGCTTCATATTGTTGACCATTAAATTGAAAATTGATGCGCTGACTACTATTTAAACTACCTAAAATAGGGTGATTTATAATTCTATTCATTTATTTTCACCTACCGCCCCAAAAGTAACTGCACGCACTGGTGGTTGATATTTTAATGGAATCTCGTCAGGAGATGTACCAGGGTTAGCGTTTTCGATCATTCGATCTAGTGTTGTTCTACATGTACGTCCCCCGCAAAAACCCATACCAGCACGCGTTCTTAGTTTTAACTCACGAGCTGAGCAATTATATTCAGCAATTGTCGATTGAAGTTGTCCGTATGTAACTTCTTCACAACGACAAACAATTAAATTCTCTTTATTCGTCATATGTATTCCTCCTCTAGTTCGGTTTACACAAATTATTATGCAATAACTATGCCAACATAGAGGAGGAGAAGGGGTTATTGTAACCCAAGCCTTTTTAAGCGGTTATATAAAGTGGCCCTCGTTACCCCAAGTTGTTTCGCACATTCTAATTTATTACCATCTAAAATGCGTAAAGCTCTTTCAATTACCTTTTTCTCGTGCTCATCCATTTCTTCTTGTAAAGAAAGAATCGTATTATTATTGCTGAGTAATAGGGAATGAGCCGTATGATTGTCTAAGGTATCATTTGTATGAAACGGTAAATATTCTTGTTTTATAATGCCGTCTGTCGCAAATACGACGAGTCTTTCAACTACGTTGCGGAGCTCGCGAATATTACCAGGCCAATTGTAATGAAGCAGTTCATGCATAATGCTTGAAGGTAAGTCGCGAATAGGCCTGTTATAGTTTATTGAAAAATCGTTTAAGAAGGAATAGGTTAATTCGATAATATCCTCGCGTCTTTCGCGTAGTGGCGGAATATGCAAGCTTACTACGTTTAAGCGATAGTATAAATCTTCCCGGAAAGTTCCTTTTCTCATTTCTTCTTGTAAATCACGATTTGTAGCAGCGATAATGCGGAAATCAATATTTATTTCTTTTTCTCCACCAACTCGGTAATACTTTCGTTCTTGCAGTACACGCAAAAGTTTCACTTGCATATCAAGCGGCATTTCTCCAATCTCATCAAGGAATAAAGTACCGCCTTGCGCGAGCTCTATTTTTCCTTTCTTACCTTTACTATTTGCACCAGAAAACGCCCCGCGCTCGTAACCAAATAATTCACTTTCAAATAACGCTTCAGGAATTGCACCGCAGTTAATTGAAATAAACGGGGCATTTGCTGTTTCACTTGCTTCATGAATTGCTTTCGCAAACACTTCTTTTCCAACTCCGCTTTCGCCGAGTATTAAAACCGTGGATTTCACTGAACAAACCTTTCTAGCTAATTGAATCGTTCGTTGTATAACAGGGCTTTTTCCATTCATCGCAAGGAAAGGATCGGATGTATCTTTATATTTTGCTACTTCTTGTTCTAATCGGTGCATTTCATGCGACATATTAAATAGTTTTTCATTCAAAGCGACTTGATTTGTAACATCAGTTTCAGAAACGACTGCTCCTATAATTTCATTGTTACAATAAACTGGATTTGAATTAATTAATACGAACAAATCCGGACGAGGCTGATGGAACTGGGCGATTATGCTTTTTCCGTCATGTAATGATTGTAAAATTTCTAAATCTTTATAATCAAAAAAACGTGTAATCGGTTGTCCAATAATTTCGTTATGTTTGACTGAAAAGATTTTTTCAGCGCCATCTGTCCACGTACGAACGCATTCTTTCTCATCAATGACGGTAACAGAAGAATCAGTCGTTTGAATGACAGTGTTATAAAAAGCTAGCAGATCATTGTAAGACTTATAAAGAAATGGAATCATTTGTTGAGCAGTTACACAGCATATAGGATCTAGATTTTCGTTCACAATTACAACTGCCGAATTGTTAGAAAAAGCTTCGATTAACGTAGTGAAAGAGTCCTCTTCATAAATAACTGCGCAACTCCATTCTTCAGTAGATGAATGGATGTAATAAAATTTTTCACCTACCTGTTTCATGTGCTTAAACACACTTGTACGATCAATTGATAAAATTTTTATAAACTCTTTTATTGTTGGAAATGAAAATGTCATAGTGTCCTCCTGGTATGTATAAAAATTTAGACAGTGATAAAGAAATAATACACCTATTTACGATAAATTTAAAATATTTTTACAAATAAAAATTATTTCATATAAATAGTTCTGTATGTAGAGTTGGCACACCAATTGCATAAATAAAAAGTGAGAGATTTAGGAGAAAGGAGGAGTGCTATATATGAGGCACTGTGACGTTTTAATAATAGGCGGTGGAATTATAGGATGTTCTATCGCTTATTACACTTCAAAATACGGAAGAGACGTAACGATCATTGAAAAAGGAGAATTTGTCAGTGGAACGTCTTCACGGTGTGACGGGAATATTTTAGCGATTGATAAAGACCCAGGGTTTGATAGCCAAATGTCGTTAGTAAGTCAAAAATTAGTAACAGAACTAAGTGAAGAGTTGGAGCACTCATTTGAATATAGGGCGCCAGGAAGCATTCTCGTTTGTGAATCAGACGAAGAAATGGAGGCAGCACAGCAATGGGTAAATCGTCAAAAAGAAGCTGGATTACCGTTTCGAATGCTTGATAGGCAAGATATAAAAGAAGAATCACCATTTTTTGCAGATGATTTATTGGGTGGTTTAGAATGTGCAACGGATTCAACTGTAAATCCATATCTTCTTGCTTTTTCACTTCTTGCAGAATCGAAGAAATTTGGTACAAAAGCTTTTAATCATACAGAAGTGAAAGAAATAAAAAGAGATATAGACGGTTCCTTTATTGTAGAAACGACAAATGGAACGTTTACTGCGAAACAAGTTGTGAACGCAGCCGGTGTGTGGGCTCCTAAAATCGGACAGATGTTAGATGTGAATATCCCAATTGAACCGAGAAAGGGACATATTATTGTAGCTTCAAGGCAACAACACGTAGGTTGCCGTAAAGTAATGGAATTTGGTTATTTAATTTCTAAATTTGGCGGAAAACGAAAAGTGGATGCTTTAACTGAAAAATACGGGGTGGCACTTGTATTTGAACCGACAGAAAGCCAAAATTTTTTAATTGGTAGTAGTAGAGAGTTTGTAGGCTTTCATACGAGGATTAACAATGAGGTTATTAAATGTATTGCGAATAGAGCAATTCGTTTTTATCCGAAAATGGCAGATATGATGGTGATTCGTTCATATGCTGGTTTACGCCCGTGGACAGAAGATCATTTGCCAATCATTTCAGGAGTGGAACATATTCCGAACTACTTTATAGCAGCTGGACATGAAGGTGATGGAATTAGTCTTGCAGCAGTTACCGGGAAAGTGATTGAAGAGTTATTAAATGAAAAAGAAACAATCATTCCTATTGAACCACTTCGTTTGAGTCGTTTTACAGAAAGGGTGTTAAACGGATGAGGTCACAAAGAGTTTTTACGACAATTGATACACATACAGGCGGGAATCCAACGAGGACATTAATTAGCGGACTTCCTAAGTTAATTGGAGAGACGATGGCAGAGAAGATGTTACATATGAAAAGGGAGTATGACTGGATTCGAAAATTGTTAATGAATGAACCGCGTGGCCATGATGTAATGTCAGGAGCACTATTAACAGATCCGTGTCATCCGGAAGCTGATATAGGCGTTATATACATAGAGACAGGTGGATATTTACCGATGTGTGGTCACGATACAATTGGTGTATGTACAGCTTTAGTTGAATCAGGTTTAATTCCTGTAATTGAACCGGTTACTTCTTTAAAGCTAGATACACCAGCTGGCTTAGTTGAAGTAGATATTACTGTTCAAAATGGTAAGGCGAAAGAAGTCTCCTTCTGTAACATACCAGCTTTTTTACTGAAAAATATTTCTGTACACGTCGATGGAATTGGAACTGTAGAGGCTGATATTGCGTATGGAGGGAATTTTTATGCCATTATCGATGCGAAGTCAGTAGGTCTAGAGTTAGTACCAGAAAACGCATCTACAATCATTGATAAGGCGATTCATATTAGAAATACAATTAATGAGAAGTTTGAAATCATTCATCCGCAGTATTCGTTTATAAGAGGATTAACACATGTTGAATTTTATACAGATCCTACTCATGAAAGTGCGCATGTGAAAAATACAGTTGTTGTTCCGCCGGGAGGAATTGATCGATCTCCATGTGGTACAGGAACATCAGCGAAGTTAGCTGTATTATACGCTCATAAAAAAATCGACATTGATGAAGAATTCGTTCATGAGAGTATTGTAGGTTCTCTATTTAAAGGGTGTGTCATGAATACAACATATGTCGAAAATATTGAAGCTGTAGTAACGAAAATTACGGGATCAGCTTGGCTTATGGGAATGCATAGATTTTTTTACAATGAAAAGGATCCGCTTAAAGAAGGCTTTTTGCTAATTCCGCCGATGGAGCATGAAACGGAGGATGTAAAATGAACATTCAAAAAATTTATACAGCAGTAGATGTGCACGTAGCTGGCGAAGCATTTCGTGTAATGAAAGACGTACCATGCAAATACTACTACAGTTTAGAACATTTAAATGAACAATTTTCAGGAGAATTAGCAGAAGAAATGAAGCTTTTATTAAATGAACCACGTGGTTTTATCGGTTTAAATGGATGTATTGTCGTTCCTTCTATTCATAAGGAAGTGGATGCAGCTGTATTGTTTTTTAATCATGAAGGATCAATCCCTCTTCATTATGGTGGTATTGTCGCCGTAATAACGATGTTACTAGAAAGTGGATATTTAAAAAAGAGGGAGTCTAATCAATACAAAATTGAAACGCTATCTGGTATTTTTTCAGTTCATGCGTATGTAGAGCATGATGAAGTTATATCTGTTTCGTTTGAAAGCAAACTATGTTACATGGTTGAGAAAGACTTAAAGATTGGTAATATAAGTTACTCTCTTATACAGGCAGATAAAGTATATGCAGTTGTAGAAAAGGATACGACATCACCAGAAATTCGTATTGAAAACATTTCTGAATTGAAAAAATGGGGAGAAGCTACACTTCAGGCCATACAAAAACACTCTCTAATTAAAAGGCTTATTTTAGTAGATTCATTGCAAAAAGAAGAGAACAATATAAAGACAATTACATTTCATGAAGATAACTTTATTGTGCGTTCACCGGGATTTGTTTCTACAATTGTGTCTTATATTCATGCTTTATTTAAAAATGATTTTATAACGGATAAACCTTTTAAAAATGAAAGTATATTTAATAGCTTTATAACAGTTGAAAAAGTGAAGAAGGAAGAAAAGGGATACATTTTCCGTTTTGAAAGTAGAGGGTTTATTACAGGGATGCAGACGTTTCTATTAGACCCTACGGATCCGTTTCCGACAGGTTTCTTATTAAAATAAAATATTAAAGGGAGAGATAAATATGCAAAAAATTAAAGGGGCATTTCCAGTATTAATAACACCGATGGATGAGTTTCAAGAGATCAATTGGAATGGGGTAAAACAAAATGTAAACTACTTTATTGATCAAAAGGTTGCGGGTATTATCATTAATGGTAGTACAGGAGAGTTTGTAAGTTTATCAAAAGAAGAAAAATTTAGAATGGTAGAAACAGTATTGAAAGAAGTTGATGGCCGTATTCCAGTAATTGTTGGAACTGCTGCGGAGACGACGAAAGAAACGATTGAGTATACGAAACATGCAGAAGCACATGGAGCAGATTGTGCACTAATTATAAACTCGTATTATTGTAAACCGAAAGAAGAAGAAATCTATTTTCATTTTAAAGAAATTTCAAACGCTGTGAACATACCAATTATGTTATACAATAATCCATTTACTTCTGGGATTGATATGAGTACAGAGCTTATGCTTCGAATTGGAAAAGAGTGTGAAAATGTTACACATATTAAAGAGTCTAGCGGAGATATTCGCAAAGCGAGAGATTTAGTAAGACAAGGCGAAGGTGCTTTTCAAGTCTTCTGTGGGTCTGAAGATTTAGTTATGGAATCTTATTTAGTTGGTGCCTCGGGATGGGTTTCGGTTGCAGGAAATATCGTTCCAGGTCTCGTTACGAAAATGTATGAGCATTTTCAAAATGGTGAATTAGAAAAAGCGTGGGAAATGAACGATGCTATTTTACCACTTTGCGAGTTTCTTGAAGGGTCAGGGAAATATGTACAAATCGTTAAACGTTCAATGGAACTACACGGACAAGCCGGGGGACCTTCTCGTTATCCGAGATTAGGATTAACTGAAGAGGAAGATCAAAAGCTTCAAATGATTTTATCAAAAATTGCAGCTCATGCAGCTGTTTAAACAAGGAGGAGAGCATATATGTTAACGACAAACATTGAGTTGAAACCAAAAGTGAAAGCGTTTTTAAATGAAGAAATTAAAATGTTTATTAATGGCGAATTTGTTCCTTCTATTAGTGGAAAGACATTCGAAACATACAATCCAGCGACAGAAGATGTGCTAGCCGTCGTATGTGAAGCACAAGAAGAAGATATTGATATCGCAGTAAAAGCGGCGAGATTTGCTTTTGAATCAGGCCCGTGGGCAGAGATGACTACTGCTGAAAGAGCACATCTTATTTATAAATTAGCAGATTTAATTGAAGAGCATAGAGAAGAATTAGCACAGCTAGAAGCTTTAGACAATGGAAAACCATATCAAGTAGCACTTGATGATGATATTTCAGCAACTGTAGAAAATTATCGTTATTACGCGGGATGGGCTACAAAAATTATCGGGCAAACAATTCCGATTTCAAAAGATTATTTAAATTACACACGCCATGAACCGGTTGGTGTTGTAGGTCAAATTATTCCATGGAATTTTCCGCTCGTTATGTCTTCTTGGAAAATGGGAGCCGCTCTTGCGACAGGTTGTACGATTGTATTAAAACCAGCAGAGCAAACACCTTTATCTTTACTATATACAGCGAAGCTTTTTAAAGAAGCTGGTTTTCCAAACGGTGTTGTAAACTTTGTACCAGGTTTCGGCCAAGAAGCAGGGGCTGCAATTGTAAACCATCATGATATTGATAAAGTAGCTTTCACAGGTTCAACAGTTACAGGGAAATATATTATGCGTCAATCTGCAGAAACAATTAAACATGTAACACTAGAACTTGGTGGTAAGTCACCAAACATCATTTTAGAAGATGCTGACTTAGAAGAAGCGATTAACGGTGCGTTCCAAGGAATTATGTATAATCATGGTCAAAATTGTAGCGCAGGATCTCGAGTTTTCGTTCATCGAAAGCACTATGAAACAGTCGTAAATGAACTTGTAAAAATGGCAAATGAAGTGAAGCTTGGGGCAGGTATGGAGGCGGAAACTGAAATGGGACCGCTCGTATCTAAAAAACAACAAGAGCGTGTGCTAAATTACATTGAACAAGGAAAAGCTGAAGGTGCTACTGTTGCAGCTGGCGGTGAACGTGCATTTGAAAAAGGTTATTTTGTACAGCCAACCGTATTCACAAATGTTACTGATGATATGACAATTGTTAAGGAAGAAATCTTTGGACCAGTTGTCGTTGTACTTCCATTTGATTCAACAGAAGAAGTAATTGAAAGAGCGAATCGCTCTTCATATGGGCTTGCTGCGGGTGTATGGACACAAAATATTAAAACAGGGCATCAAGTTGCCAATAAATTAAAGGCAGGAACAGTGTGGATTAATGATTATAACTTAGAAAATGCTGCTGCACCATTTGGTGGATATAAGCAATCTGGTGTTGGACGGGAATTAGGTTCATACGCCCTTGATAACTATACAGAAGTGAAAAGTGTTTGGGTAAATATTAAGTGATACTCTATTCAGTCGGGAGTCTTTTCATCCCTGCTGAATAGTAGTTGAACCAATCAGGCATTTACGGGTAGGTGATTTTCCACCTTGCTTCCTCTGTGTTCAACGCATGAGGTGGGAATCATACTACCCACAAATAGCGGGATAAAAGAATGATGAAATATAGTAAGAGATGCGGACAACTGGTAGGTAGGATAAAGGTTGTCCTTTTTCTTATATATAAAATTGCTTTTTCAAAAGAATTATAAGGGGGATTTGGATGGAGAAATTAGTAGAATGGTTAGTAGGGCAAGTGTGGAGTATTGGTTTAGTTGTTTTTGCATTAGGAGCAGGAGTGTATTTTACAATTACAACTCGTTTTTTACAAATTCGTTATTTTAAAGAGATGATTAAACTATTATTTGAAGGAAAGAGCTCAGAGACTGGGATATCATCCTTTCAAGCATTTTGTTTGGCGTTATCAGGTAGGGTTGGAATAGGGAATATCGCAGGGGTCGCGACAGCTATCGCTTTTGGCGGACCTGGAGCTGTATTTTGGATGTGGATGATGGCTCTATTAGGAGCGGCTAGTGCATTTGTTGAATCAACATTAGCACAAGTATATAAAAGTAAAGTAGGAAATGAATACCGCGGTGGTACACCATATTTCATTGAAAAAGGTTTGAAAATGAAATGGTTTGCGGTCATTGTAGCAGTGGTTGTAACACTTTCATATGGCGTTTTATTACCAGGGATTCAATCAAGTAGTATCGCGGTTGGATTTGAAAACTCTTCTGGCATTAGTAAATATATAACTGGTATATTTTTAGTTGTATTATTGGCAGCGATTATTTTTGGTGGAGTAAAGAGAATTGCAGGCGTTTCACAAATGTTAGTTCCATTTATGGCAATTGGGTATGTAATTGTTACATGTATCGTATTAATTGCGAATGTAACGGAAATTCCAAGTATGTTTGCTTTAATTTTCTCAAGTGCATTTGGTGTAAATGAAATGTTTGGAGGAATCGTTGGGGCAGCTATTGCATGGGGAGTAAAGCGTGCAGTATTTTCAAACGTTGCGGGTGTAGGAGAAGCAACATATAGTTCTGCAGCTGCTGAAGTATCGCATCCTGCAAAACAAGGGTTAGTTCAAGCTTTTTCTGTATATATCGATACAATTGTAGTATGTACAGCAACAGCTCTCATGATTTTAATAACAGGTATGTATAATGTTATACCTGAAGGGAAAAGCGCAATTGTACGGAATATAGGAAATGTGGAAGCAGGTCCAATTTATACACAACAAGCAGTTGAAACTGTTATGACTGGATTTGGTCCAATATTCATTTCAATCGCAATCTTCTTCTTCGCATTTACAACTTTACTCGCTTACTACTATATCGCTGAAACGACGCTTACTTATTTAGATGGTGGGCTCAAATATAGCTGGTTAAAACCAGTATTAAAAATTGGATTTTTAATTATGGTATACATCGGTAGTGTAGAATCAGCTTCGTTTTTATGGAACCTCGGAGATTTAGGAATTGGTAGTATGGCATGGTTAAACCTTATAGCAATCCTATTGTTAAGCAAAACTGCATTAAAAGTGTTAAAAGATTATGAAACGCAGAAAAAAGAAGGAAAAGATCCTGTTTTTGATCCTAAAAAAGTAGGAATTGAAGGTTTAACGATTTGGGAAGAGCGGAGTAAAGAGGTTGAAAGGGAAAATTCTAAAGAAAAAGTATCGGCGGATGATAGTGTTAAATTTTAAACATGCAAATTTCTAGTATTAAAAAACTGAAAATTCAATCTTTAATCAGGGTTATATATGGTCCTTGTTTGGTCGTAAACAAAAAGGCTGATCTTAGTAAAGTGATTTTAGAAGCTTGTTGTGTTTTAGCTGCAATTTCAGGAGAACTGAAAAGTGCTAAGCAATGATTTTAGTGCAAGAGTGTATGGTGGAATTGAAAAATCAAATTCATTAAACATGAGAAAGCTCTCCTTAAAATAAGCTTGTAAGGAGAGCTTTTTATTTTAGCCTAATTTTTTTGAAAGAGTTTCAGTTGTTTCATATAATCGATAGCTTTTGTTTTATTACTTTGTGCAGAAACATATTGTGCCTCATTTATATCTCTATAATAATTATTAAATATTTCTTCAGAAAGAATTCCGTCAGAGAGAGCTTTTTGAACTGCACAGTGTGGTTCGTTAGTATGCGAACAGTTAGAAAATTTACATCTCCTAGATATACTTACTATATCTTCATATCCAAAATCAAAGTTATCTTTATGTTCTATCAAGTCAAATCCCATTTTACTAATAATTTATCCCTCCACTTTTCAAAGAGTTTTTTAGAATCATAAATACAAATTCTATCGTTTTTAAGTTTCGTTTATTTTAATATTCTATATTTTTATAAATCGATTTCTCTACATCAGGGAGAAGTGTGTATATACTCTTACCGATTAAAGATTCTAATTCATTCTTAATTGTGTAGAATCCTTTCCAATGTAAAGAGGTATGAGAGGTTGTGCCATGACGTAAACCAACAGAAACCAATCTTCTTTCAAGCGTAGTAAAACCATCCGCATCAGCGAGAGCGTCGCAAAGAGTAATTACTTTATTGTATAAGTCATAGTCACTATTTTCATTCAATATTTCAATTAACCGGCTTTCCATATAATCGGGAACAAGACTCCACTCCGCTGCAATATCTATATGTTCATTTTTGCAAGGGAATGAGTGTGTCACACAAATAATGGCGTTTCCTGTATACCCTAAATCATTCATATACATATAACCATCATAGGAATGAATAACCGATTTGGTAAAACCTTTATATCTTCCTATATCATGCAAGAGAGCGGCATTGTATGCTATGTCACCATCTAGGTCATGCCCATTTTTAATAAGTTCGACAATGATGTTCTCAGTTGCATGGGCAACATGAATTGAATGTTCGAACCAAGGACCTGGGTTTTGTTGATTCGCCCACTCAAGTAATTCTTTTGCGTATGTTCTGTTTAAAATATATTTCATAAAGCCATCCTTTCTAAAAAAATCATATCTTAAATAATTTCAACTTAATATTCAGTTATTCCTTCTTTAATTTTCCTCTTATAATTAGTGGTAATATACAAGTGTATATTGAGTGAACAAAAGGGGGAAAAGGAATGCAAAGTGTAGTAATAGAAGAGATTAAACGACTTGATGAAGACATTGAAGTATTTTCTGAACTGTTGAAAACTGTAGTAGATGATGGAGCTTCAATAGGATTTCTACCGCCACTGGAACGAGAAGAAGCGACAAAGTATTGGCAAACTGTATTAGCACCAGAAGTGATATTGTATGTTGCTAAAATAAACAATGAAGTGGCAGGCAGTGTTCAACTACATCTAGTTACAAAGCCGAACGGGATCCATAGAGCCGAAATTTGTAAGTTAATGACTCATCCAAACTTTAGACGTAACGGTATTGGACGTTCACTTATGCAAAAAGCAGAGGAACGAGCAAAGCAAGAAAATAGGTCTCTTTTAGTGTTAGATACTAGAGAAGGAGATCCTTCCAATAGATTGTACAAGTCATTAGACTATCAAGAATCCGGCAAAATACCAGGGTATGCAATTTCTCCAAATGGTGAGTTAGATGCAACGGTTATTTATTATAAAATGATTTAGTTTTTTATTTAAAAAGGGAGATAATTTCAAACGACATATTTGTTATTATGTCTGTGTATTGATTTGTAAAAAAGATTGATAATTTAAAATAAAGTTTGATAAAACCCTGTACAATAGTGTTTTTCTTTTGACCCTTTAACTTCATCTGGAATGTTCAATTAAAGAGCCAGTTTGTAGAAGGTTTTAATAGGTTTTTTAGAGTTATTATTTAAATAGGGATTTTGAAGTCTTTTGGTGAATATTAAATGTTAATCTAAAAGATGGAGGTTGCTGTGATGTTGAAACTGTTTCAATATAATTGGCAAGTTCGTGATGATTGGTTTACATTGTGCGAAGACATACCGGATGAAGAACTATTAAAGAAACGGTTCGGTGGGTTCGGCAGTATCCTGCATACCTTATTTCACATTGTAGATGTGGAATATATGTGGATCTTAGGTTTGCGAGGTGAACCAGTGCTCGAGGAGCCGTTGTTTGAAGAGTATGCCAGCTTGCAAAAAGTGAAAAATCTTTCAGCTCAATACCATGAGAAAGTGAAGCAATTTGTGACATCTTGGACAAATGAAATGGATTCTCGGAAACTTTCAGAAACTGATTTCAATGAAGAACCGATTAGCTCTAGAGACGCACCAATTAGGCGCCGAGTCATTGAATGTACACACGGAGAGATAATACGTCATGTCATTGTCCACGAAATCCACCATATCGGCCAGTTATCTATATGGGCACGTGAAATAGGAAAGGAGCCTGTGTCCGCAAATCTGAGAGGAAGAGGGCTATTCGATAATTAGACTGCCTTTGCCAATTTCGCAGTTAATAACGTAGTGCAAGTTCCATCTTTATTTTAACGAAAAGATAACCTTTGACCATCTAAAATATTTTAGATGGTCTTTTTTTGTGAAAACGATGAAAAATATAGAAGAAACTGCAATTATTTATAAAAAAATACGCTTTAAATATTGTCATATTTGCTTCTTTAAGATATCCTTTTCATGAAGAGGTGGAAAACATGGAAAAAGTACTAGTTTTCGGGCATAAAAACCCAGATACAGATGCAATTTGTTCTGCGATTGCTTATGCAGAATTGAAAAAAGAATTAGGAATGAATGCTGAGCCTGTACGTTTAGGCGAAATCAGCGGTGAAACTCAATTTGCGTTAGACTCTTTTAAAGTAGAAGGACCGCGTTTTGTTGAGACAGTAGCAAACGAAGTGGACAACGTTATTTTAGTTGACCATAACGAACGCCAACAAAGTGCTAACGATATCGAATCTGTTCGTGTGTTAGAAGTTATTGACCATCACCGTATTGCTAACTTTGAGACAAGCGATCCTATATACTACCGTTGTGAGCCAGTTGGTTGTACAGCTACAATCTTAAACAAAATGTACAAAGAAAATGGTGTTGCAATTCGTAAAGAAGTTGCAGGTTTAATGTTATCTGCAATTATTTCAGATTCTTTACTATTCAAATCTCCAACTTGCACAGAACAAGACGTGGCAGCAGCTCGTGAATTAGCGGAAATCGCTGGTGTAGATGCAGATAGCTACGGCTTAGAAATGTTAAAAGCTGGTGCTGACTTAAGCGGAAAAACAATGGAGCAATTAATCTCCCTTGACGCTAAAGAATTCCAAATGGGTAACGCGAAAGTTGAAATCGCACAAGTAAACGCTGTTGATACAAACGACGTTCTTGTACACCAAGCGGAACTTGAAAAAGTTATTTCTGCAGTAGTAGAAGAAAAAGGTTTAGACCTATTCTTATTCGTTGTAACTGACATCTTAACTAACGATTCTGTTGGCCTTGCGATCGGTAAAGAAGCAAACGTTGTTGAGAAGGCATACAACGTAACATTACAAAATAACACAGCTACTTTAAAAGGTGTTGTATCTCGTAAAAAACAAATCGTTCCTGTATTAACAGAAACATTCCAAGCTTAATATTATTGAGTATGGATAAACAGAAAGGACAAGTAGCCGGAGTGGCTGCTTGTCCTTTTTTATTATAAAATTACAAGGATAGCAATAGCTATCCTACTTATCGTTTATTCATAAGATCGTTTCTTATTTATATAAAATGTAATAATAGCAGCAATAATGAAAATAGGTATTGCGTACGCTTGCCCAACAAAGAATTTCCAACCTACAGTATTATAGCCGTCAGATGCTGGAATGATAATCGCGATGATACAAACAATAATATAAGCTAATAATGCTGGGAGTATATTTTTCATAGTTGTTCACCTCCTTTTTATAATACATTTATATATTGTACTATTGAATAGCGATTGGGAGATTAAGTGTACTTGATTTTACGAAATCTTTACAAATTCACTAAAGGATGAGGTGTATGCATGCTGTATGAAAGTGACTTTAGTACGGTGTGTTTATGTAATAATACATATGCTTAATAGACTGTTCTAAAATAAATTAAACTAAATATAGAAGATAATGTAATTTTATCTTTCAAGATTAGTATATAGTATTCTGTAAAAAAATGTACTGAAAAATTGATATTTCATAAGAAATATAGAAGCGGGGTAAGAAATAACGATGAAAAGGTTATGCATAATTCCATGCGGAAAGAAGAAGATTTGGGATAAGTACCCATATTCTGGAGAGGCAGAGGCAAAAGATGTATATATTAGTCCATTCGGAAAAGCATGTCAGGCGTATGCAACTGAGTTTTTCGAGAACTGGGTTATATTATCAGCAAAGCATGGATTTTTAAGACCAAATGATATTGTACAGGAAAACTATGATCTTGCATTTGATTCAAAGAGTGATGAGGTTATTAGTATTGAACAATTAAAACAACAGATGATTGATAAAGGCTTATTTCAGTTTGATGAAATAGTTTTACTTGCAGGGAAGAAACATAAAAAAGTAGTGACGGAGCTATATCCAGAAGAAATCATTACATATCCGTTAGAGGGATGTAGAGGGATTGGATATATGTTGCAGAGATTGAAGGGTGCTGTGGAAGCGCAGCAGGATATAACGGAGAGTTAAAAAGTAAAGTAGGATTCCTAACGCTCTAACGGGACAAACTGTTGGGGATGGTGGAGAAAAAGGCGGTTCTAATGGTGGTATGAATTTATCTAACTGCTTCCTCTGCTTTCTCTATTGAGTTTGTATTCGATAACCATAACAAACAGCCTTTATCTTGCTAACTCTCATAAGAAATTACACTCTTGCTCTGTCTGTATTTAACTTAGAATACAAGATTCTTTCATTTTTATTCCCGGTTATATTTGGAAAACTGTATGTTTTTTATCTCAAATCAATTATATCTATAAATTTAAGGAAGATTCTGTTATAAGATGCATCAGTGCAAGTTATTAAATTCTTTATCGGATTTATGTCAGTTACAGTCATATATCTATTAAGTAAATGACCATCTCTATAATAAGTAATCAACATCTTCTCTTCAGAAAGAAATGAACATAATAACTTGTTTTCAATAATTTCTTGTTCGTCTTGGGTTAATGTAGGGCGCTCCACTTTTGTTTGTTTTTTAACAATCTTACCAATACCGTTGAATTTCTTCGGTACCGAAGCGAATGGAGTCCGCTTAACCATACCTATTCTTTTTGGCATACTTGTATAGTTCATGTTGTATATCTCCCTAATGGTTATTAATAACTGTATCATTATATCAATTTTTGGAGATGTTAGGATTAATTATGTAATTATAAAATAAACATTTAGAGGTTTTCGGCTCCTTATAAAATCAAACTAATTCAACTAAACATGATTTATATATATAATAGGAGAAATTACTGTGAAGTCCCTTTTCCAAATTAAAATTATGAGATAAAAAGAAAAAATGTAAACACAGAAATTTTAGATTAGTATAGTAATCTTTATATAAAATAAAATGGAAATAATTATGTCAAATAGCAAGTTATTATTTGAATAGCGGTCACATTTTGGTCGCAAATCCTATAAATTTATCCGCTTAGTTAAACCGAACCCATCTATAAACCGTGTAATATAGCCATTTCTCATTACATATCTAGAGGGATTGGGTATATGTTGCAGAGATTGAAGGGGGCTGTGGAAGGGCAGCAGGAAATATAGACATGAATTAGTACTTGATTCAAATTACATCACATTTATACATTTGAAATAGACTATTAAACAAGCCTTTTTATGCTTTTAAACATAGAATATGATGAATTCTAATATGTATTAGGGGGAGTCATATTCATGGGAAATAATTGTCGTTGTAGACATTTCCGAGATTGTAATAGATTTTGGGATGATTTAATGTTTGGAAGATGTAGACGCAGAGATTGTGATGATTGTCGTTGCAATCGTAAACGTCATTGTGATTGTGACGATTGCCGTTGCAATCGTAAACGTGATGATGATGACGATAAATGTCGTAAGTGGTAATTTTTTTGAAAGAGTACTTAGAAGTAAGTACTCTTTTTTTGTATGAACCTTTTAGATTCCATTTTGAACGGATTTTTTTACAATTTCCCATGTATCTTGCTTTTTAATCTTTATAGTTACATTAGTTCCGTTAGATTCCTTATAAAAGATATAACCATTGTTTGAGTTCACATATGTTATGGGTTCACCTATGCAATCTCGTGAACAAGATTTATTGATGAGCTCAATTAATGATAGTTCGCTCGGATCGGTTTTACTTGCATCTATTACGATATCAAGGCTCGTTTTACGATAACCTTGTAAGTTTACATGAAAAGTGTTTTCAATTTCTCCTGTAATGCTAGTATTCATTACTTCAACTGAATTTTTCTTTTCTTGAAGAAATCCGTTTTCATAAAGTAATTTTGTATATCCAAGCCATGCGATTAAAACTAGCATGAAAAACATACCAGACATTTTTAGTGTTCGAAGCCGTTTACTAACAATTGTTTCTGAGTATTTCATTCGGTCTAATCCTCCAATGTTTTTAATTTAAATTATGCCTGGGTACATACATTTAGAAGAGGATGAAAGGTAACGAGTTCTTGATTCAAAAAAGAAAACATCAAAAATTAGATGCTTTCTTTTTGAATGATTATTGTTATCTGTTAGTTACTTGTTTCATAAGCGGTCTTATTTCTTTAACAGGTGGTTTTTTATCATAGGCATCAACGTAAGAAAAATAATAATTTAAGTTTCTAAGAAGTCCTTTTCCTATTTTAGCACTTAAGAAGGGGAATACTTGTCCAGTATAATCATCGAGAGATTTACAGTAGTATTTTTCGTCTAAATATATACTGTATTTACATGTTAGTTCTACTAATGAGTTTCCTTCATCATCAAATACTTCTTTAGAATCAATAATGTCTATTAATGCGAATTTTTCATTCAGATACACTTTCTTCTTTTTCTCGTGTTTATTTGTGAGTATAAATACGAGACCAATGGCGTTAATCAAACTATTTCCTCCTATAAAAAACGGATATTAATAAAATATATCGATATACGTTAAATGTAAAGAGGAGAGGTGAAATATCATTGATAGAACGCTTAATAAGCCGATTTGATTTTCAAATCGGCTTATTTTTACCCTGCATTAACGAGCAGTAAGGCTCTCACTTCGAAATTCAGCTTAAGTAGAGAATTTAGGTGGGAGGTCAGCTGTTCGTAAAAGCCCGATTGGTGTGGGCTAATAATCAGTGGGGATGGACAAAATACCCACTGATTAAAATTTCACTTTATTGAAATACTTGCGGAAATTGTTTTACGATTGCATCTGTTATAGTATCAGCCATTTCTAATGCTTCTTTTTCAATTTTATCGTACAGTTTTATGCTTGCCTCATAATCTTTATTTAGGAAGGCAAGTGCTTCCGCTTTCGTAAGCGCTAAATGTTCATAAAACATTTTTCTAAATTCTTCTTTTTCTATATATGGGTTGATACTGTTTAGAAACTCAACAATTTCGTCGGCATTAGAATACCATTTTTTTTCTATAGATGAAGCGGCATTTTGATCGCCAGCTTTTGCGGCTTTAACAAGATCAGCAGCGATTGTTAAGTGGTCTTTAATTAATGCACTATATTTTTTTACTGCATCTTCACCATAGAATGGTTCAAGTGAAAGTCCCATGTGAATTGCGTTTTGTAGAAGACGTCCAACAGTAGCGTTTACGTCTGGTAAATTAAAGATGATACTTATAATAGCTAATCGTGTCCAAGCGACGTGTTGTTCCCATAAAGAACGCATATATCCTTTTAAAAAGTTTTCGTTTTTACTAACTCGGTAATTTCGTACAAATGAATCGAAGTTTCCATTAGTGATATGATAAGGGGAGTAATACGATTGCCAATAAGTATACATAAATAGTTACACTCCTTTGAACATGTATATCTCACAATATGATAAACGTTATTTTTAAGTTACGTGTCCAAGAGTTTTTTTGAGAGTTGGAAAAGGAGAAAGTTGAAGGGGAATGAAAAACACACTTATGATATATATGAATCAAAAGAATTTTAAAATAATAGAGGTCCTGCAAGGGAAATTGCAGGACCTCAAAAGGGTATTGCCGAGATGTCGGACTCGACTACGTAATATTAGCATAAAATTCTTTCGAAATAACCTGGTAAATGTGTCCAAATGAAAAGGATAATTTTTAATAAAGTTAAAGGGATCTGCTTCCCGCGGCAGACCCCTTTAACTAGATAATGTTGATGAGCAAAGACTCATCTAGAGTATCTTCATAATAACAAATGAAATTTACTTTGTGTATTGAGAAAAAATGAATTGCTTGTATGAATGTAGCGGATTTATATTTTGCTTTTTGGAATTATAAACATTTGTGGAGAGTGGAATAGGGTTCTAAAATGGAGAAAAGACTTTTCAGCCAGGATATCATACATTGCAATATGTAAGGATAAAAAAGACCTGCTAATTTAAGCAGGTCAACATAAGGGGTTTATCTAACAGATTATTATATATGGTAACAACTGTATTGTAGTAAGTCTATAAGTTATATGTTGAGAAAATTTGTTTGAATAATATATATTTGGCACATGTATTAACGTTTAAAAAGTTGAGAAAGGAAATTCATAAGCTTGCTATAAGAAAATAAGGGCTGATACTTATAAAATGATTCATATTTCCACGCATCATTATTAGAGAATTGGAGTTGTTTATTTGACTCTTTAGGCTTGATGGAACTATTGTAACTACATTTCATAATTTAACCTCCTCAAATTCACATGTATACGATTAGTAGTATTCTAGGAAGGCGAATAAAATGAATATTTATATTGAAATTCTTTCTTCTTGTATACTAGATTTGTGTTTTATATGTTGTAAAACGTAGAAAGCAACTAAAACACCGATACTAATTAATATCCAAAATGAAGAGAAACTTAGAATAATGAAAAAGGATGGCGAGAATCAGTTTGATGATAGATTATATATAACTCTTTCATTCAGCACTTTCATGACGCATAAGTGATGATATAATAGGAATAGATGAAAGATATAGAAAAGCAGGTGACTCTTTTTTGTTTACAAAAGCACAAGAACTTTTAGCGTCTTATTTCGGCTATTCGTCATTCCGAAGAGGACAAGATGAAACAATTAAAAATGTATTAGATGGGAAAGATACAGTTTGTATTATGCCTACGGGCGGTGGTAAGTCAATTTGTTATCAAATTCCCGCATTAGTATTCGAAGGAACGACATTAGTTATCTCACCTTTGATTTCACTTATGAAAGATCAAGTAGATACATTAATACAAAACGGTATTTCCGCTACATATATTAATAGTTCTATTTCTATTACAGAAGCGAATCAACGAATTCAATTGGCGAAACAAGGGCATTACAAGTTGCTTTACGTGGCGCCTGAGCGTCTTGATTCTATGGAGTTTGTTGATCAACTTATCGATATGAAAATCCCGATGATAGCGATTGATGAGGCGCACTGTATTTCGCAATGGGGTCATGATTTCCGCCCGAGTTATTTACATATACATCGCATATTAGATTATCTTCCAGAAAAACCGCTCGTTTTAGCGTTAACAGCAACAGCAACACCACAAGTACGTGATGATATTTGTAATACGCTTGAAATTAATCAAGAAAATACAATTATGACAACGTTCGAACGCGAGAACTTATCGTTTTCAGTAATTAAAGGACAGGATCGTAATGCGTATTTAGCAGATTATATTCGTCAAAATCAGAAGGAATCTGGAATTATTTATGCAGCTACAAGAAAAGTAGTCGATCAGTTATATGAAGATTTAGGGAAAGCAGGAGTTTCGGTATCGAAATATCATGCTGGTATGAGCGATCACGATCGAAATGAACAGCAAGAACTCTTTTTACGAGATGAAATCAGCGTTATGGTAGCGACATCAGCGTTTGGAATGGGGATTGATAAATCGAATATTCGTTACGTTATTCATTATCAACTGCCAAAAAATATGGAAAGTTACTATCAAGAAGCAGGACGTGCTGGTCGTGACGGATTAGATAGTGAATGTATTTTGTTATATTCTTCTCAAGATGTGCAAGTACAACGCTTTTTAATCGATCAATCAACTGGAGAATCACGTTTTTCAAACGAACTTGAAAAACTCCAAAATATGACCGATTACTGTCATACAGAACAATGTTTACAATCATTTATTTTGCAATACTTCGGAGAAGAGCCGAAGGAAGATTGTGGCCGCTGTGGTAATTGTACGGACGACCGTGAAAGTATCGATGTGACGAGAGAATCACAAATGGTACTATCTTGTATGATTCGAACGAACCAACGATTCGGAAAGCAAATGATTGCACAAGTATTAACTGGATCTAAAAATAAGAAAGTCATTGAATTTAATTTTCATACTTTGCCAACATACGGTCTTTTGTCAAACCGTAGTGTGAAAGAAGTCAGTGAGTTTATTGAGTTTTTAATTTCAGAAGAGTTAATTGCAGTTGAACATGGTACGTATCCGACATTAAAAGTAACAGAAAAAGGAAAAGAAGTATTAATTGGTAAAGAGAATGTTTTACGCAAAGAACGGGTGGAAACGAGACAAATTGTTCAAGACCATCCTTTATTTGAAGTGCTTCGTGAAGTGCGTAAAGAAATTGCGCAAGGAGAAGGTGTACCACCGTTCGTTATTTTCTCTGACCAAACGTTAAAAGATATGTGTGCGAAAATGCCACAAAGTGACTCCGAACTCCTAACTGTAAAAGGAATCGGAGAACACAAACTTGTGAAGTACGGGTCTCACTTCTTACAAGCAGTTCAGCACTTTATTGAGGATAATCCAAACTATGCGGAAACAATTAAGACTGAAGTTGTTTCAGAGCGTAAAAAATCAGGAAAAGCTTCAGCGAATTCTCATATAGAAACATATGAAATGTATAAACAAGGCATTGATCTAAATGAGATTGCGAAAGATAGAGGGCTATCAAGACAAACGATTGAAAACCACTTAATCCGCTCTTTTGAAGATGGTATGGAAGTAGAGTGGCAAAGCTTTGTTCCAGCAGCGTATGAAGCTCTTATTGAAACTGCCGTACAAAATGCAGAAGGTGGTTTGAAATCTATTAAAGAACAGCTTCCAGATGAAGTGAGTTACTTTATGATTCGTGCATATTTACAAATTAGAAAGTAGAGAGCAATAAAAAGGGGATAGGGACATATGCATCATGTTTTCGTGTATGGCACGTTAAGAAAAGAGCAAACGAATGCTCATTATATGCAAGGTGCAACATGCATCGCAGACGGAGCATGGACGTATGGCAAATTATTTGATACAAACGAAGGGTATCCTGCAATGGTTTGTTCAAACGAGGAAAAAGTATATGGGGAAGTTTATGAAGTAAATAGTGATGTTCTGCAAAAATTAGATGAACTTGAAGAATATACAGGTAATCCCGAGAGTGATTTATATGACCGGATCACCCAAACTATTTATTTTTGGGATATAGAAACACATGCATATGTGTATGTTGCTCAAGATAGAGAAATGTTGAAGAAAGTTATCATTTCTGGTGATTGGGTGGAGTATCAAAAAGGGAAATAAAAGCAGCTATAGAATGATGTGAAAGCAGATAGTGGAATAATCCATTATCTGCTTTTTGAATTTATACTTTTAAAATTCTTATTTTTTTATAAATTGTGAATATAGGGAAACGATAAGGGGGATTTTTCAGGGGGATCAGAAATTTAGTTTCTCACCTGTAGTAGAAAAATCTATTGCGGGAGGAGAATAATAATGAACGAATTAAATGTGAAGGAATTTTACAAAAAGCAATTTGAACTGTCGAATTATGATATAAATACAGAAAACTGGCTAGAGCAGGTTGCTAAAGAAGTTCAAGAACAAGTTGGTCATCCATTTCAAACGATGTTAGAACTTGGTGCAGGAAATGGTGGATTCGCAAGGGCGATGTCTAAGTTAGATGTAAAAATGATTACAGTTGAACTTGTAACAGAATTAGTTGAATTTGCAAGGGATCATTCAAGTAAGGATATTACGATTCACCATGGTGATTTCTATCAAATTGACATTTCGGAAGAATTTGATGTAGTAAGTTATTTAGATGGATTTGGTGTAGGAACAGATGATGAGCAATTGTTTCTACTAAAACGGATTAAAGATTGGATGAAGGATGATGGATGTGCACTTATTGATATTTATCAACCATTGTATTGGAAAAAGATAAGTGGACAAGAAATGTCATTAAGTTCAGCGATGCGAAAATATGAATATGATAGTATAAATGAAAGAATGTTAGATCATTGGTGGAATCCTAATTATCCAAATGATATTGTGACACAGTCTTTACGTTGCTATACAGTAGAAGAGATTAGCCATCTATGCGGTGAAGCAGGTTTAAGTATAGTAGGATTCTTCCCAGGCGGAGCATTTGATTTTGAACAATCGCGATATAAAGAGCAAGCTTCACTATATGATTGCTTATCTTATCGTATAAAAGTAAAAAAGAAATAAAGAAAAGGTAGGGCTTATCCCTCATACACATTAAGATAAGTTTATGTGTATGAGGGGGATTTCAAATTTGTAGAATCTAATAAACAAATACGACGAAAATAGTTGATATAGATTGTTGGTTAAGTGCTTCCGTATTCATGTAAATATTTTTATTAGCTTCTAATCGACTGAAAGGTTGGGTTAATGAAGTATGAGCTATGTTTTTGCTAAACCAAACACATAGGTCTACTATATTCACTTGTTGGTTAAACGAATCAGATCTTTTTAACTAATCACTCCAAATTATTAGGCAGCATATATCGTTGTGATTATTTGAAAACTAATACTAGTTCATTAAAAATCGATAAATTCATATTAAAAACGCCATCCTTTTTGTATATTTCTATAAAAAGAATAGCGTTTTTTTCGTTATATGGATACAAATTTACATTATCTTGATAATAGTAATAGGGCGAGAATCTATTATGTTTAACCAATAATAAAATGACACAATTGACAAAACATACATCAATGTTATAATGATACATTGTTATCGTGGTAACAAAATATCGTTTTTTACATTAAGGATGTGAAGTTATGAAACAAAATAATGAACAAATAAATGAAAAAAATACAAAAGTTAAAGTTGAACGTGTGCAAACTGGTATTAGGATGGAAAAAAGAATGGTAAAAGTTTTGAAAGCAATGGCAGAATATCATGATATTTCGCTAGGCGTTCTTCTTGAAAGAATCGTTCTACATTCTTTTGAAAATAAATCTGTATTTAGCGATGCAAGTCTTGAAAAAGTTAAAGCTATAAAAGAAGTTTACGATATGGATTATGGCCTAGAAATAAGTCGTCAGTGGAATGATTCGGATAAATAGAATGATTATTTTCACATACAGTGCCATCTAGATTGTTTGTAAGCAATCTATGAAGGGAAGAAACTAAATAAAATTATCAGGAGCGATATTAAATGAAATTCAGTACATTGACAATATTTGATAATTACCCCAATCAATTATCCCGAACTCCTAAACAATTCTATAATGAGGTATTGGAGCAAGCCGTTCGGGCTGAAGAAATGAACTTTGATGGGGTATGGTTTGCAGAACATCATTTCTCAGATTTTGGTATTAATCCCTCTCCAGCAGTTCTGCTCGCTGCGGTATCTCAAAGGACGAATAGAATTCGTCTTGGTGTGGGTGTTTCAGTACTTCCATTACACAACCCTATACGAGTTGCTGAAGATTATGCGATGGTTGATCTTTTATCAAACGGAAGATTAGATTTTGGGTTAGGTAGTGGATATGCACAGAAGGAATTTGATGGTTATAATATTTCATTGGAGGAAAAAACTGAGCGTTTTAACGAGTCTCTAGAAGTGCTACGTAAGGCATGGTCAGGCAAGATTTTTTCTCATCAAGGGAACTTTTTTCAATACAAAGACCTTAGGCTTAATGTTCAGCCAACACAAGCTCCGTTTCCGCCTCATTGGATTGCAACCTCTAGTGAAAAAGGTGTTAATCATGTTGCTAGTATGGGAAACAATTTCATGGGGCTTGGGTTTAGTAAATCACGAGATGAATTAGCAAAGCTGATTGATACTTACAAGAATACGTATCTAAAGTCAGGATACGGTAATCCAGAAGAATTGGAAATCCCTATTGCATTTCATGTTCATGTTGGTGAAACATCTGCAGATGCTGAATCAGATGCAAAAGGCCCTTATCAACTATTTATGAATACTCCACGTGGGACTAATATTTCATATGAAGACCTTAAACATAAATTCAATCCAATAATAGGAAGTCCTGATGAAGTTATTCAACAAATTCAGTCTTACAGTGAAATAGGTGTTACGAATTTTATGGCAGTAATGAATTTTGGTGGATTAGAACATCATAAAGTACTTTCATCTTTAGACTTATTTGGTAAGTATGTAATTCCTGCATGTAAGTGAAAAATTGATTGGTCCCCAAAATAAAAAAATGAATGTAATTCTCATAAATAAATATAGAGAAAAAATTTGTTTTGAGGATACTTTAAAATCTTAGATAAAGAGGCATGGTTTTTTATATTTTTCTTTATTTCGGAAAATTCTTACTTGAACTATTGACTTTATGGATGGATTTTTAATACAATTATGTCTTGACTAAAAAAATTGGAACGGACAGGAGGGAATCATCAAATGAACAACATTTTTGACGCAGAGTTACAAAAAATGAAAGATACTTTAAGTACGATGGATGATCAATTAGAACAGCTTGAAAAAATTCCGGTTTATTATGGAGAAGATTTTAAAGAGCAAATTCTTGAAAGTATGAGGGAGTCTAATAGACAAAGCTTACGTATTGGTGTACATGAGCCGTACTTTGGAAGGTTAGATTTTCAGGAGGATGGCAAGGAAGACGTAATGCCGATTTACATCGGTAAAGTAGGTGTTTCAGATAAAGATATGATGAAACCAATTGTAATTGATTGGCGAGCACCTGTCGCGAGTATGTTTTATTCATTTACCGGTGGTGATGAATTAGCATTTTATCATTCACCAGACGGATTAGTAGAAGGCGATGTTTATTTAAAGCGAAACATTTCCATTCGAAAAAGAGAACTAGAACGTGTTGTTGATACATATGTAAAAGGAAATGAAGATGTCTCGCATGCTGATGATTTTCTTCTATATCGATTAGGTGAGAATAAAGATAATAAATTGAAAGATATCGTTTCGACTATACAATCGGAGCAAAATGATATTATTCGTGCGGAAAGAAACTTACCATTATTAATTCAAGGGGTTGCAGGGAGCGGAAAAACAACAATCGCTTTACATCGCCTTGCTTTTTTAATTTATGAATATCGTGAACAACTTGAAGCGGAGAGAATGATCGTATTCGCTCCAAACAGTTTGTTTTTAGATTATATTTCGAGTGTACTTCCTGAGTTAGGGGTAGGAAATATTAGTCAAACAACGTTTCCAGATTGGGCATTACGTACGTTAGATGGTTCGGTGAAACTGAAGCAGACAGAAGAAAAAATGAAAGAAGCTTTTTCAATTAATCGCGATGAAAAAAAAGTTATGCTCGGTAAATTAAAAGGCACGCTGGAATTCAAGTCGTTTATTGAAGAAAGAATGATTCAATTTGAAAAAGAATTAGTACCGACAAAAGATTTTGAGGCATGGGATAAAGCAGTTATTCCAGTGGAAGACGTTAAAAAATGGATGCAGGTTGAATATAAACACTATCCATTAAAGAAAAGACGAGAACGTTTAGTCGGCAGAATGAAGCGCTGGATTGAAATTGAACTGAAAAAGTTTGGAGAAACAAACGAGAAAAAGTTACTAAAAAAAGAAGCGACAAAGAGATTGAGCACATATATGAATTTTTGGCCGAAAATGAGCCCACTTTCACTGTATAGTTCAATGTTGAAGAGTAAAGAAATACTCGAAGTATTACCTGAAGAGCTTGTTCAAGAAACAGAAAAGAATTCTCGTAAAAAAGAAGTATATGTAGAAGACTTACCAGCTTTAATTTACATACATCATCGCATAACAGGAATTGAAATCGGACAGAAGTTCCATCACGTCGTTATTGATGAAGCTCAGGATTTCTCGCCTTTCCAAGTTTATGTATTAAAAGAAATTACACTAGGTAATTCTTTCACTATATTAGGTGATTTATCTCAAGCGATTTATGATTATCAAGGAATTGAAGACTGGAATGCTTTTAAGGAAGTATTCCAAGAAACAGGTTATTATGAACTGACGAGAAGTTACCGTTCTACAAAAGAAATTATTGAATTCGCGAATGAAATAATTAAAAATGCAGAGATTCCAGTAGGACTCGCAACACCAGTTTTCCGTAGTGGTGAAGACGTGAAAGTAATTCGGGGAGAGGACCAATTTACTGAAATTGTGAAGACATTAGAACATCTACAAAATGAAGATGTGAAAACAATCGCGGTAATAGGAAGAACAGACGATGAATGCCGTGATATATATGAGAAGTTAACAAATGCTGGATTGTCTGTTAACGTCATTGAAGCAGATCAAAGTAAGTATGAAGGTGGTATTTCGGTAGTACCAGTATACTTGGCGAAAGGGTTAGAATTTGATGCCGTACTTCTAATCGACGTTGATGAAGAACATTACAAAAATACAAAACATGATGCGAAATTATTGTATGTCGGATGTACGAGATCACTTCATGATTTATGGATTTTCTATAGTGGGGAAATATCTCCGTTAATTAAGGGATAAAATAAATAAAAAAGAGGATTTTCTAATAGTTCATGAAAATTCTCTTTTTTATATTTAAATGGTATATGAATTAGCGATCAAAGCTGTTATTTAAATAATATACTATCATCCTCTCTAATTCCTTAGTCTGTTCTTTTTCCCATAGACGAACAGCATCTACCGGATTTTGTGCATTCTTTAACCAATCTAGAATTAAGTCTAGTTGCTCTTGTATTTGCCACAATATTTGTTCTTTTATGTTCTCATCCTGAATTCTCTCAATTAATTGAATCATATAGGGAAGTTTTTCTTTACATTCGTTTAAATCTCCGCAATAACCTGATGGAAATTCATGCGTACAAAACTCTAAGCTATTTATATAGTAAGAAACAAGATGTATCATTGCCTCTTGTTCGGTATCGCCACCTAATTCAATGGTTTTTTGGAGAAGTTGTTCCAAATCCTCATCAGTATTTCCGGAACCCATATAAAGTCCCATCCATTTAAAAGGTCTTGAATCAGATGGATCCTTTTCTAACCATTGATATAGAATGTCTATTAGAAAACAATTTAACGGGAAAGTTAATACTTCATTTTTCTCGTTGGATGTATCTAAAATAGTAAAAAGCGTAATAGCAAACTCTTGTTGATCTTTGGATTCCCATTTCTTTGCATTTGTAATAAATATATCTAAATGCTTAAAAGCTAATTTTCGTAGTTCTGCTTCGAGCTGCTGACAGTAAGAAATAAAATCATGCCAGTTCTCATTTGTATTCATATGTATAATAATGGCTTGTAGTGCAGTGTGATTTTTACTCATTAGTTATATGTATCTCCATCCCGATAAAATGCTATTTTAATTGAATAACGTAAGCATATAGAAAAAATTCACTGGAGTTATATGATTTAATATGTGCGTTTAAGTATAAATCTTGGTGATGGAAGTGTTTCTTGTTCTGCTTCAAAATACGCAACTTGATTTGTAATTGAGTATAGAATAGAAGGCATTCCCATTCCAACAGCAGCCTCTAATGCGTCCGGCAAAGGGAGTATTTTCCCATCGATTTTAGTGTCCCATGATATGGCGTAGCAAGAATCATCGGCCCCATGTTTTTTTAACAGACGACCTATATCAATTGGACACGAATTAGGTTTAGGAATTTCAATCATATATTCTTCACGTAGCGTAGTTCTGTAATTATGGCAAAGGCGACCTATGGCATCTTTACGTTTCTTAGTTGAAGAAAGTTCAAACATGATCCTATTTTGAAGTCGCTTAGTAAAAAAGGAATTTACAATTATCTCTTCTAATTTTTTATCCATTATAAGTCTCCAATCTATTAATCATGTGTTGGAAATTTTAGTATTATTATATCATTACATATATTAAAAAGGGGGAATAGCTATGATTACAAAAATAATAACAAAAAGAAATTGGGAAATCGCGAAAACAACGGGAGAAATTAATGAAGAATCACTTATAAAAGAGGGGTTTATTCATTGTTCATTATTAAACCAAGCTTTAAAAGTTGCTCAAAAACATTTCAGTCATGAAGAAGATGTTTTATTACTTACAATTGATCCATCCCTGTTAAAAGCAGAAATAAAATATGAACTTGCTTCTAACGGTCAAAAATATCCGCATGTATACGGAGTAATCAATGTAGATGCAATTGTAGATGTTGTCCCATTTCCAAAAGAAAAAGGAGAGTTTATATTACCAGAGGTACAAAGTTAAGCGTGTTATATAGGCATTTAAGTTAGCTAGAAAAGCACAAATCATATCGTTTGTGCTTTTTATTGTATATTTTTTGAAAAATCATTGTTTTTGTCACACTAATACTGTACGATACATAGTATAAAACACATACTGTATGACATATAGTAATGGAAATGAGGTGGATGAATGGATACTTTATTAAATTCATTAATTACTGAGCTAAGGAGAGGGACATTGACATTAGCGGTTTTAAGTCAACTAAGAACGCCGCAGTATGGATATTCGCTTGTCCAATTATTGGAGCAATCAGGAATCATGATAGATCAAAGTACTTTATATCCACTACTTCGCCGATTAGAAAAGCAGGAGCTAGTGACGAGTAGTTGGGATAAAACTGAGAGTAGACCTCGTAAATATTATGTTTTAAGTGAATATGGATTAGATATATTTTTGCAGTTGAAAAAGGAATGGATAAAGGATTCGAAAGAACTTTATAACTTATTAAAGGAGGAGGACAAGAATGAGTTTGATTGATATCTACGTCGAGGAAGTTGCGAAGAGATTACCTGAAAAAAATCGTGAAGATATTATACTTGAACTACGGTCAACAATCGAGGATATGTTACCTGATGATTATAATGAAGAAGATGAAAAAAGTGTTCTTGAAAAATTAGGGAGTCCAGTCTCATTGGCTAATGGGTACTTGGATAGACCGATGCATTTAATTGGACCACGTTATTTTGATGTGTATATGACTTTATTAAAAATGATTATACCGATTGCGGTTGTTATTGCGCTTATTTCAATGGTTGCAGAAAATTTTATTGGCTATACTGGTGATCAAGCAGTATTAAATGTTATTTTACAATTGATAGGTAAAGGCATTGGGGAAATTGTCGAAGTAGGCCTCCATGTATTTTTCTGGTTGACCCTTGTATTTGCTATTTTAGAAAGAACAGATAAAGACAAAGGTACCCAACCGTTGACGACAAGTTTAAAAAAATGGACGCCTGATGATTTGAAAAATATCTCGTATGTGCCAAAGAAAAAGTCAATCTCAAAGTTTGAAGTTTTTGGAGGGCTGATGTGGACGGCAGTATGGGCAACGCTTTATTTTTATGCCAATCATCTTGTAGGCGTATATGAAGGTACTGAAAATGGACTGAATTTTGTCGCGCCAACTTTCAATCAAGATGTTTTACTTCAGTACTGGCCAATCGTTGTAATTATGATCGTTTTCGAAATAGGTATATCACTTTATAAATTAGTACAAGGACAATGGACGCAAAGGTTGGCAATTGGGAATGCTATTCTTCAAGTAGCTGGAACAATAGTATTCATTGTAATTGTAGTAAATTCGCATTTATTTAACGAAGGATTTATTACGTATGTGGCAAATGTGTTTACTATGTCCCCAGAGGAATTTAAAACGTGGTTAATCGGCGGTGGAATTTTTATTTACACACTGTCTGCTGCAATAAATATATTTGATGGTTTCCGAAAAGCTAGTATTCGTATGTGGAAATGAATCAGAAATTCCGATAATATGAAACCATTTAGAAGATAACCATTATGAAAGGAAGAAAACAATGATAAGGGAAGCAACGAAAAAAGATTTAGCATGTATTTTAGATATTTATAATGATGCGATAGTTTATACAACAGCTGTATATGCTTATAAACCTGTAACCCTTGAAAATAGAATAGATTGGTATGAACAAAAAAAGACTGACGGTTATCCAATTTTAGTATACGAACTAGATAATAAAGTAGTGGGATTTGCAACATTTGGTCTATTTAGAGCGTGGCCTGCCTATAAATATTCAATTGAACACTCCATATACGTTGATAAGGAATATAGAAAAAATGGAATTGGGAAGTCTTTAATGAAAGAACTAATAGCTATTGCACAGGAAAGAGAATATATGACCTTAATTGCTGGAATTGACGTAGAAAATGAGAAAAGTATTGCCCTGCATCAAAACTATGGATTTGTTCATGCAGGGACAATAAAAAAAGCCGGTTATAAGTTCAATCGATGGCTAGATTTAGCTTTTTATCAATTGGAGCTTAATGGTCCTAAAAATCCTACTGAAGAATAGCTGTATCTATTACTGTAAAAATAATTTTAAAAAGAAATTGTGTATATTTCAAAAGATAGTATGAAGAAATCTCATGCTATCTTTTTTGTATTCACCAATATAATTTAACAAAGGAGGGTTTTGACATTTTATCTCGAATTTTCAGAGGGTGATATAACAATATAAAAAGAGGGATGAATATGGAAACTGTCATACGAAAAATAAAAGAAATACAATCTGGTCAAGTTGGAGTAGCTGTTTACTCTACAAAATATGAAAATATAGTTGCCTCCTATAATAATAATCTTTATATTCCATTAGCATCAGCAGCAAAAGTGGCAATTGGATTTGCAGTAGCGAGGATGGTAAAGGACAAACAAATTAATTGGAATGATACACTTCATCACATTAAGTTTAATCCAAATGAGGATAGTGTGCAGTTATATCCTCATTTACAAGGAAGAACTACATTAACACTTAGTAAAGCGGTTGAAGTAATGATAGCTTGCCACGACAGTTATATTGCTCACTCGGTTGTAATGCACTACGGAGGATGGGAAACTGTCAGAGAAAATGTTTTAACGTACTTTTCAAAGATTCATATACAGGAAAACCCTAGAGATGAGCAAAATGTCGGAGAGTTAAATCAAGTTCTTTCACTTTTAGTACATATTTTTCAAGGGTATAAAGCAGAACCAGAATTATGGGAACCCATTATTAGTGGAATGGTAAGGCAACAAGGTAATTATGAAGGGATACCGTATTATCATTTAGCGCATGTGACAGGTGGTTTATCCACCGCTACAATAAATATTGGTATAATAGGGATGTTTCATGAATTTCCGTTTCTTTATGTAATTGGGGGAAGAGATTTACCTAATCGATTTGATAATAAAGAGGTTGATGAAACAATTCTAGAAGCTTTGAAGTGCTTATATAAAGAATATAAGATGACAAGTCAAACAAACGTTGTAACCGATAATTGAATAAAAACGTTATTTTAATAGCAGGGAGGGGAATAGTGCACCTAAAGGAGTATACCGTTTACAAAAGTGAATCGCTCATATGTATCGGGACTATAAAGGAATGTGCTCAGCATATGGGAGTGTCTGGTGATTTCTAACATAAAAAGAGAGCACAAAGGCTCTCCTTAATGATTTTGTGATCCGCCAGCAAAACGAAAAGATTCAAGTACTTCAATACATTAGAAATTTTGTGAACATGAAGTACAAGGTCCACCAGTAGGTTGAAATACAACATTGTCAACAAAAGCTGTTGCGCCTTGCCCACCTGTAGCAATATTTTGGAAAGCAACACATGCTGTAGTCACACCAGCAGGTATACACACAACAAGAGTATAATGTTGGAAAAGGGATTGCGGTTGATTCCCAACAGGTATAATATGTGGAATATTTAATGTACCGAGAGTTGTAGCGAGAGGAGGACATCCATGTCCAAGTTCTGGAAAAGATACAGAAGCTATAAGAAATGCATTATCCCTTACATCCGCAGCAAAAGAAAACGTAAAACAACAACCTTCGTCAACATCAACTGATTGATTAATACTTCCACCTGGTCCAATTGACGCAGCTAAGAGACTAAGTGCCCCATTTGAAAGAATACGACCACTATGAGCATTTGGAACACCTACTTCTTCAACATCCCCAATTTGATTCCAACCAGGAACTGGATCGGTTACTAATGGTGGTTCGTCAAATCCAGGATTGTCAAGAACATTAGTACATGGGCAACACGCTACTGCAGTTGGTCCTGTTGCTCCTGTTGGTCCTGTTGGTCCTGTTGCTCCTGTTGGTCCTGTTGCTCCTGTCGGTCCTGACGGTCCTCCTGATGGTCCTGTTGGTCCTGTTGGTCCTGTCGGTCCTGTTGGTCCTGTTGGTCCTGTTGGTCCTGTCGGTCCTGTTGGTCCTGTTGGACCCGTTGGACCAATTTCAGGTGGAGGTAAAGGGGGACCAAAACATTCGCATGGAATATGAAATTTTTTATTAAATTTACTCATTTTTACACCATCCTTATCATTAACCCAACTTACACAATATAGTTTATGAGTTAGCTAACACGCAAGTATAAGGAAAAAGCCTTTAAAAATAAAAATAGGCATATACCCTTATGTTACAGATATAAATCTATTCCATTAATTGCTAGTTATACCGTCATAAGTTATGCAAGAAAAGGGTATGTATCAATGCCGGGGTTAATTAGTTTTTCATGTTTTGTTACATATGGTGGATTTGTATGGATTAGTCTATTAAAATGAAGAAATAAAAATATGTAAATATTATAAGAATTGAAAGGAAGAAGTACATATGAAACGTATAGAGAACGGTACTCGCACTGAAGGCGAATACATAAAAAATAAAGTAATTCAATATAATATGTCTGCGCTGTCAGATGAAGTAAAACAGCCAATGGAACAAGTAAGTTTCGTAGTGAAAGATGAGGAAGGGAAAATCTTTGGTGGGGTAACAGGAATGATGTATTTTTATCATCTACACATCGATTTTTTATGGGTTGATGAATCAGTTCGCCATGATGGTTATGGTAGTCAATTGTTACATACAATAGAAGAAATTGCGAAGGAAAAAGGATGTAGACTCATTTTACTAGATTCATTTAGTTTCCAAGCACCAGAATTTTATAAAAAGCATGGTTATCGAGAGTTTGGGGTCGTTGAAGATCATCCTAAAGGATATAGTCAACATTTTTTAGAAAAAAGACTTTAATATAATTATATTATGTTTACTAGGAGAATGGAGAATGTACACGTATAAATTACAACATGAACAACCAATCTGTGTAGAAAAAATAAAGAAACTTTACGATTCTGTTGGCTGGTGGCCAGAAAGAAAAGTAATTGATATTGAAAAAATGTTAAAGAATAGTATAGCAATTGGAGTATGGGAAGAAAACGAATTAATTGGATTTGCTAGAGTTGTTACTGACGGTGTTTTTCGGGCGTATATTGAAGATGTTGTCGTACATGAAAGTGTAAGAAATAAAGGTATTGGTGAGAAGATGCTAACAATGTTACTGAAAGAGATATCTCATATTGATATTGTTAGTCTATTTTGCGGAGAGAAACTAATAAAGTTTTATGGGGAACAGCAGTTTCAAGCGACGAAGCAAATTGTGATGCATCGTAATCAAATAGTGAAAGAATAAGAGGTGCCAATTAGAATGAATGCAACAAAAGCATATTGTTTATCGAAAAGAAAAGCGACAGCAGATTCTCCAGATGGCTGGAGTGCAACATGTATGAGGATCAATAATAAAATATTTGCGATAGTGAATCATGAAGAAGGTGAAAAAGCTGCGATTACATTAAAATGTGATCCAGAACTTGCCTTGCGAATAAGAGAAGATTATCCGGAAACAATTATTCCTGGATATCATATGAATAAAAAACATTGGAATACAGTTTATATACATAAGGGTGTAGAACAAGAACAAATTAATAAAATGATTGATTGGTCGTATGATTTAGTACTACAATCATTTTCAAAGAAAAAGCAGCAAGAGTTATTGGATTAAATACAAAGTGAAGTCGACCATAAATAGCTAGTAAAATGATTATATTTTACTAGCTATTTGCAGTTTTAGATTATATATTAGGAGATTTTGAAATGAATACGAAACGAAACAGATTACTATATGCACTGTTTACTATAGTTGTTGTTATTTTAGGTCTTATTTCCAGAAAGTTTGCTTTTGCATTACCTGATCTATTAAATGACTACTTAGGTGATGCATTATGGGCATTAATGATTTTCACTGGATTCGGATTTTTATTTTCTAAAATAGAAACGAAGAAATTAGCTTTTATTAGTTTGATATTTTGCTACGGGATTGAAATTAGCCAATTGTACCATGAGACTTGGATAGATAGCATTCGCGCAACGACTTTAGGTGGACTCGTATTAGGGTACGGATTTTTATGGAGTGATTTAGTGGCTTACACAATTGGTGTTGGAGTAGGAATGCTTGGTGAGTTTATGCTATGGAAGAAATAAGTGAATTTTAAAAGGGGTATTTGTATATGGAGGATATATTAGAAATTGCAAAGTTTTGGTTTCAATATAAAGATGTTGCAGCTACTGAAATTCAACCAAACGTAACGAAAATTCATTGTAATAATAAAGTGTATATTTTAAAGGGAAAGGGATCGATGAAGCAGCTTCTAAATGAATTAAATGTATTAGAACAGCTTGATGAGAAAGGTATTAAAGTACAAAAATTAGTAAAAACGAGAAATGATGAAGGGTACATATTTTATAAAGAGAATTATTATTGTTTGTACGAATATGTTACTGGAAGTGTGCTAGAAATAAAAGATACAGAAAAGCTGATAAAGCTAGGGAGCACTATTGGAGATGAAATAGCGAATCTACATCAAGCACTAGATTCAGTGAACAGTACAAGCGGGTTAATAAAAAGAGATTTGTATAAAGTAGTATACAGATGGGCTTTACCAATTTTAGAAAAGAATGAGCATGTTCATCGGAATGTAATTCAAAAAATGGGTCAAATACATACAGCTTTCAAGGAAACGGTTCACTCATTACCAAAACAAATTATTCATCGCGATATGCACTTATCGAATGTAATCTTTAAAGGGAATGAATTTCAAGGGTTTATAGATTTTGAACTTTTAGAAGAAAACGTTAGAGTATTCGATTTATGCTATTGTTGTACGAGCATTTTGAGTGAGTTATATACTGATGAAATATTAAGAGGGAAATGGCTACGTATAGTTGGAAAGATCTTTGAAGGATATAATAAGAAAAATCCTTTAACAAGAGAGGAAATACAGTCTATATGGTATGTTATGCTTTCTATACAAATTATTTTTATTACTTATTTTGTTCAGTTAAAAGATTTACTAAAGTTAAATGAAGAGATGTTTTTATGGATTTTTGCTAATAAAGAAGCTATTGAAGAATCTATAGAAAGAGTCCTACTAATATGAAAAAAATAATATTAATTGGTTCTGGTGGTTCAGGAAAATCTACATTAGCAAAGCAGTTAGGAAATAAACTAAAAATACAGGTGTATCATCTTGATGCGTTATTTTGGAAACCGAATTGGGTAGGTGTTCCGAGGGAGGAACAAAGAACAGTTCAAAATGACTTAATTAAAGAAGAAAAGTGGATTATTGATGGGAATTATGGCGGGACAATGGACATAAGAATTAACGCAGCGGATACAATTATCTTTCTTGATATTCATAGAACAATATGTGTTTATCGTGCTTTTAAAAGAATTGTGCAATATCGGAATAAAACAAGACCGGATATGGGTGCTGGATGTTAAGAAAGGTTTGACTTGCAATTTTTTAAATGGATATGGGAATATCCTAAGACGAAAAGACCTGCAATTTTAAAAAGACTCGATCAATTAAATAAGGATAAAAGAGTTATTATTTTAAAAACACCAAATGAGGTTCAACGATTCTTAAAGGAAGTGCAGTAAGTATAAATTGGTGCGTTAAAAGCATTAATTTATGTTCCATTTTGAATGGAGGGATAATATTGAATGAAATCATTCGCTCGACTGATTCTTATATGGTAAAAGTTCCAACAGGAGAGGTAGTATTAAGAGATGATCGAATAAAAAAAGAATGGAAAGTTCAAGTTAAACCATTTCTTCTTGCAAAATATGCTGTAACGATGGAATTATATGATGCTATTACGAATAATACACCAAATATATTCAAAGATAATAATAAACCAGTTGTAAGTATCTCATGGAATGATGCGATTGTGTTTTGTAATTTACTTTCAAAAAAAGCGGGATTAAAAGAGTATTATTCTATTAGTGATAGCGGTCAAATTGTTAGTTGTAATTTAGATTCCAATGGCTACCGATTACCTTCTGAAGCAGAGTGGCAATATGCGTGTAAGGCAGGAACTACTGGATACATATATGGAGAGCTTAAAGAGATTGCTTGGTATAATGAAAATTCAGATGGACATATTCATGAGGTCGGGGGAAAAGAACCGAATGCATGGGGATTATATGATATGTTAGGGAACGTTTGGGAATGGTGTTACGATTTGTATGATGAAAAGGTGTATGGATCGTACCGAATTTTCCGGGGTGGTAGCTGGGCTGAAGGAGCGAGAGGGTGCGGTGCTACTTGTCGCCGCCGTAGCCATCCTACATTTCATATAGATGATCTTGGTTTTAGGCTTGCTAGGTCCATTTAGAAGGAGAATAAAAGATAGGAGTACGGAAAGTGTCTGTACTCCTAATGACAACATAGAAATCATTTAACTTAAGGAGTGTTTACATTGGCACGTGTTTTATTCATTAACGCTGGATCAGAAGGACATATTAATCCAACCATTAAAGTTGTAGAAGAACTAATCTCCCGCGGTGAAGAGGTAGTTTATTTTTCAATAGAAGCTTTCAGGGAGCGTATTGAAAAAACAGGGGCTACTGTACGAACAATTGACGACCAAAAGTTTATAAAAGCTTTTCTTTCCGGTGGTCGAAATTATTTACCAGAAAGAATAAATGGTCTTTTACATACAGCAGATGTTATTATACCGAGTGTTCTTGAACAAATTGAAGGAGAACATTTTGATTACATCATTCACGATTCTATGTTTGGCTGTGGACATCTAATTGCTCAAATTCTTAAGCTGCCAGCAATTAATTCATGTACATCTTTTGCGCAGGATGAAAAATCATTTACAAGAATGTTAGAACATCTTTCGAAAAATATATCAGAGGAATCTATTGAAAAAATTAAAAATGATTATCAAAACTTAACGATAGGAATTAAAGAAAAATATGGTGTTGAAATTAAATCACCTTATGAAATTTTCTGTAATCCTGCACCACTTACAATTGTTTATACAACTAGGGAGTTCCAACCTTTTGGAGAAGCTTTTGATGAATCATATAAATTTGTAGGACCATCTCTTTCTACACAATTAAGAAAAGAAAACTTCGATTTTACTGCAATCGAAGGGGAAAGTCCCATTTATATTTCACTAGGTACGGTTTTTAACGAGGCCATTACTTTCTATAAACTTTGTTTTAAAGCGTTTGAGAATACCGATTATACTATTGTTATGTCTATCGGTGAAAAGACTAAAATAAGTGATTTAGGTGAGATTCCTAAAAACTTCATTGTGAAAAATTATGTTCCACAAACTAAGGTGCTTACATATACAAAATTATTTATTACACACGGTGGGATGAATAGTACACATGAAGGACTTTATAATGGGGTGCCACTAATTGTAATTCCGCAAAGTGCGGATCAGCCAGTAATTGCAAGGCAAGTTGAGAATCTCGGAGCAGGAGTTACATTACAAATGCAAGGATTAGTGGAGAGTCAACTACGTGAAAGTGTAGATTTTGTGTTAGGTGATATATCATTTAAAGAAGCTGCTTTGAATATGAAGGAATCTTTCCGAAAGTCAGGTGGGTATGAGAAAGCTGTTGATGAGATTTTTAAAAATAAAAGTCAATACAACATCTAATTAAAAACCTAGTTGTATAAAAAAGCGTCTATATTACATGATATAGGCTTTTTTTGTTAGTATACATATTAACAGTTTCGTGTCATATAAAGTGGGGAATTCCACCCATCCTTAAGTTGATGGATGGGTGGGTGGTGCTATCCATTTATATCACCCCTTTTTAAAAACATAAAACGAATGTCCCTAATATTAATATATGAAGTTAATTTTTTGTGTTTGTTCCATATTTCGCTTTATAATGATAAAATGGTATTTTGTGGTTATTGAAATCGTATCACCCTATTAAAAAGCTATTTAAATTAATCGATATAAAGGAGTAATTAGAATATGGAAGAGAAAAATAATTTTTCAATTAAGAAAATGTGGAAGATAACTAACCCTTCTAAAATTCATTTTATCTCAGGATTAGTATTATCTATTGTTTCAAGTGCAATTTCATTGATAATACCTTTATTAATAAAAGATATAATGGATGAACTTTCAAAAGGCATATCTTTTAGTTTAATAAGTCAAATTTCTATTTTGTTAATTTTGGAAATAATTTTTTCAGCTTTTTCTCTTTATTTATTATCTAAAGTTGGGGAAGAAATAGTGAAAAACTTGCGTGATAAACTCTGGGATAAGTTATTAAAATTACCTGTAAAATATTACAATGATAATAAATCTGGTGAAATGGTAAGTAGAATAACTAGTGATACAACAGCAATAGTAAATATTATTTCATCTGAAATTGTTGATTTAATCACGAGTTGTATAACATTAGTACTCTCTTTAATTATATTATTTACTTTAGATATTCCAATGACATTGGTTTTGATTTTAGTAGTACCGATAACTCTTTTTGTTGTAATTCCTTTGGGAGAGAAGGTATATGATCTTTCTTTTCAAGAACAAAATAAAATGTCTCAGTTGACAGCTTATTTATCACAGACTCTTTCTGAAATTAAGCTTGTAAAATCTTATAATACTGAATTGAAAGAAGCGGAAAATGGAAAAAAACATTTCGATTTTCTTTATATGAATGGAATAAAGAGGGCTAAAATTAATTCTATATTAACTCCAGTTTTAGGGACATTTACTACTATTGTTTTAATTGGTGTAATAGGTTTTGGTGCCTGGAGGGTAGATCAAGGTCTAATTAGTTCTGGTGAGTTAGTAGCATTTTTATTGTATTTGTTTCAAATTATGTCTCCTTTTATACAAATGAATCATTTTTTAACAAGTTTTCAAGAAGCAAAAGGATCTATGAAAAGATTATTTGAAATTTTAGAAGAAGAAGAGGAAGTTCAAGTTGTTACTAAAATAGGTATTGGATCTCCAACACAATTAGAGTTTAAAAATGTTTCTTTTAAATATGATGAAAAAGAGAATGTTATTGAAGACATTTCTTTTAAAATTAAAAAAGGAACGTTAACAGCACTAGTTGGACCAAGTGGTTCTGGAAAAAGTACGGTATTTTCGTTAATAGAAAGATTTTATGATCCAACTAACGGAGATATTTTATTAGATGATGTATCTTATAAAAATATACATGTAGAAGAATGGAGACAGAAATTCAGTTATGTTTCGCAAGATACTCCAATTTTTTCAGGTACAATTAGAGATAACATTTTATATGGACAAAATGAAAAGGTTACAGATGATAAATTGATAGAAATTGCAACATTTGCAAATGCACATGAATTTATTGGCGGTTTATCGGATGGTTATAATACGCAAGTAGGAGAAAGAGGTAATCAACTTTCAGGTGGACAAAAACAACGTATTGCATTAGCTAGAGCCTTAATGCGTGGTACAGATTTTCTATTATTAGATGAGGCTACAGCAAATCTCGATTCTGATTCAGAAAAACAAGTACAAAAGGCAATAAATACATTAATTCATAAACAAACAACTTTTGTAATAGCACATAGGTTGTCTACCATTATAAATGCTGATCAAATTATTGTATTAGAAGGTGGTAGAATTACAGGTTTTGGAACTCATGATGAGTTATTAAGTAATCATGAGTATTATCAAAGAGCTATTAAACAACAATTTGAAAGACAATAATTTAAAAATTGATGCAAATTTAATAGGGAAATTAAAAATCCATTACAGTGAAGAATATGATAAGTTTCATGAAACAAACGAATAGGACACAAAAGGGTATTATATGAGCCTGCAGTATGGGTTCATATAATACCCTTTTTATCCCGCTATTTGCGGGCAGTAAGACTCCAACTTTAAAAATCGGCTGTTAAAGCGGAGATCAACTGCCCGTAAAACCCCCGCTGATTAAAGTTTCACTTTATTACGCTAATACTTTCGTCATAAGAACGTGCGGAATTCCATCTTCCATAAATACATCAGAAGAAGTTTGATAGCCTAATTTTTCATAAAATCCTTCAGCTTGTGTTTGACCGTGTAGTTTCACTTTATTTGCTTCTTTGTTACGAGCAATCTCTTCTAGTGCCTGGATTATTACTTTTCCTAATCCGTATTTGCGATAGTCTTTTAAAATACAAATTCGTTCTAGTTTACCCATTCCGTCAATGAATCGTATACGGCTAGTTCCTACAGGAAGTTCATTATAATAAACTAATATATGTTTGCATGTCTCGCCAATTTGGTCATATGTATCGAATTCATCCTCAAGAGGGACACCTTGCTCTTTTACGAATACTTCTTTTCGAATGTAAAAGGCAGTTTCTAAATCAGTAAGTTCTGTTATGAGTTTGGATTGCAAATTGTTCAGCCCTTTCTAGTGTGACATGAATGTGTTTTCATAGTATATCATAATGTAATGTTATACTATGAAAAATAAAAAACTGACTTGCAAAAGTCAGCCTTTAAAATGGTTAATATTCTTTTAGCCCGTTTTTTGTTCCGATGATCGCTTTGTTCGTCATATTGATAAATAATCCTGTTTCAACTACACCGGTAATCATCTTTAACCCTGTATGTGTGTCATTTGGATTCAATATTTTGTTTGGAAAAATACAATCAATAATTAAATTGCCGTTATCAGTTATAAATGGTCCGCCATCTTTCATACGTAAACGTGTTTCGTATCCTAAAGATTGAACTCTCTTTTCAGTTTGCTTCCAAGAGAAGGGGATGATTTCAATAGGAAGTGGAAAGGCACCTAAGTGTGCAACGAGTTTGGATTCATCTGCAATAATAATAAGTTCTTTAGAGGAGGTGGCAACAATTTTTTCGCGAAGTAATGCACCACCGCCACCTTTTATTAATTGTAAATCATTATTGATTTCATCTGCACCATCGATTGTAAGATCGAGTATGCCGGTTTCATTTAAAGAGATTAACGGAATAGATAGTTGTTTTGCTAATGCTTCAGTTTCTTTTGATGTCGGTACAGCTTGAATAGATAACCCTTCTTGTACACGGTGACCTAGTTTTTGTATTGTCCAATATACAGTTGAACCCGTACCAAGTCCAATCGTCATACCATCTTTTACAAAGCCAGCAGCATATTCACCGGCTAGCTGTTTTAAATTCATCATTTTACTCCGCCGGACGTGGTCCAGCATCTAAACCGGAATTTTCAACTGTAAGTATAGGGCGAACAGTAATATCTTTATGTACACGCATTTGGCACGATAATCGTAAGTGGTCTTCAATTCCTTTTTCCGTAATAGCTTGTTTTTCATCATTTGTAGCCTCACAAAAATCACCTGCAATGACTTCAACTCGGCAAGTTGTACATCTTGCTTTGCCACCGCAACGATGAAGAATGTGTACACCGTTATCTTTAAGTGCTAATACTAATTTCGTTCCTTCCTCAACATCAAAAGTTCCGGTACCTTCAACTGTTAATTTTGGCAAATTGATTCCTCCTCATGTAAAATGCTATATAACATATTTATGACCCGTATTCATGAACATAAACATAAAATTTATTATAAGCCCCGTAACTTTTTTATTTGTTCAATCGTTTAATAAGTAAGCGCTGAAAAGGAGTGGTTATTTTGTGCACAAAAGTAACTCAGGTTTTAAAGGATCATATCGATATGAATCATTCAAATATAAATTTATTAATTGAACATTATGCAGAGGTAAAAAGGTACTGTACGTTTTTGACGAAGAATAAATGGGATGGGGAAGACCTTGCCCAAGAAGCAATTTGCAAAGTTCTTCAAAAGTATAGTGAGAAGAAAATTTGTATAACGCTTCTGTATAAAATTGCTCGAAATCAATGGTTAGATCAAATGAAATCAAAATCCGTTCAAGAAAAGTTAGAACAGCAAAATACATTTGAAGAACCACATGAAAAAATTGCAGATTTGCATGAAATGGTAGGGAAAGTATTATCTTCGTTAAATGTGCAACAATCCGTAATTTTATTATTAAAGGATGTTTTTCAATATAGTATCGCGGATATTGCTAAAGTATGTTCGGTATCAGAAGGTGCAGTGAAAGCATCGTTATTTAGGAGTAGAAATAGGCTGAAAACGGTAAGTGAAGAAGGGATTGAAATAGTGGAGTACACGGATGATGTTGAAATCGTTGTAACTTCTATTCGTGAAGAAAGACCTGAATTGTTGACGAAACTTCTCCCAACAATAGATTTCACTAAGTTACCATCAATACAACCGGTGTTATTCTTCAGTATGAAAAAACCTTCTTCTTACAGTTGTATGCTTAGTGCGGCATAAAATAGATGGAGGGATTTAATATGAATGCAATTCCTTACGTAGTAGAACAAACGAAATTAGGAGAACGCTCCTATGATATATATTCAAGATTATTAAAAGACCGAATTATTATGATTGGTTCAGAAATTAACGATCAAGTTGCAAGCAGTGTAGTAGCACAATTATTATTTTTAGAAGCGGAAGATGCAGAAAAAGATATATTCCTGTATATCAATAGTCCGGGCGGTTCAACGACAGCGGGATTTGCAATATTGGATACGATGAACCTTATTAAACCAGATGTGCAAACACTTTGTATGGGCTTTGCGGCATCATTTGGTGCGCTTTTACTATTAGCTGGCGCAAAGGGAAAAAGATTTGCGCTCCCTAACAGTGAAATCATGATTCATCAACCGCTCGGCGGTGTAAAAGGGCAAGCGACGGAGATTGAAATTACAGCAAAAAGAATATTAAAGTTAAAACACGATATTAATAAAATTATCGCAGAGCGAACAGGGCAACCAGTTGAAAAAGTAGCACATGATACAGAAAGAGATTATTTTATGACGGCAGAAGAAGCGAAGGAATATGGAATTGTCGATGCAGTTATTGAGAAAAAATAACATAAAACAGGCTAGAGAATATGATAATTTCCCTAGCCTGTTTTTGTCATTCTTTTACCCATTCATCAACTACAGCTTGATTTTTTTTAATCCATTTTCGTGCGGCTTCTTCCGGATCTTTCGTTTTATTTAGCATGACCATTAAAGTACCTAGTTGTTCATCGTTCATTTTCCATTGATCAAAGTATTTTACAATAGCAGGATGATCTTTTTCGAAACCTTTACGAACGGAGTAATAAATGTCATCTTTTTCACCATATACTTTCTTAGGGTCTTTTAAATATTTTAAGTCAAATTCTGAAAAGCCCCAATGAGGATTCCAAAGCGTAACAGCGATTGGTTTCTTTTTCGTATATGCCTTCTTTAGTTCGCTCATCATCGCAGCTTCTGAAGATTGGACAAGTTTTAGTTTTATATCATATTCCTTCATTGCTTTATTCGTTAAATTCATAAGGCTACTACCAGGTTCAATCCCAACAATTTTATTATCTAGCTCATCTTTATGTGCATTTAAATCTTCAATACTGTTAACGTTTTTCACATAAGAAGGGACGACTAAACCAAGTCCAGTACCTTCATACCATTTTGATTTTAAGACAATGTCATCTTTATACCGAGCATTTAATGGTTTATCCGTAACAGGAAGCCATACTTCTAGATTTGCATCAACATCACCACGTGCGACGCCAGTCCATATCGCAGCTTTTTCTAAATACATGAGTTCAACTTTGTAGCCTTTTTCTTCTAATAAAACTTTCCACATGTTTGCGGTTGCGATATTTTCTTTCCAACTTGTTACACCTATTTTAATTTTCCCTTTCGAATTTGCATTTGTTGCATTACATGAAGTGAAAATCATAGTAATAAATAATGCAAGGCATATAAGCCATATTTTCTTTTTCATCGAAACCCTCCTAAGAAACGTTTGCCTTTTTAAATAAATGTATAAGTAAGCATTCTTATTATGAACGGAAACGAGAATTTTAAAGAAAGCTTATGAATGTCATTTTTATGTAATATTTCTTTGCAAAATCGCAACACTATGTAAATAGATGGGCAGAAAAGGAGTAGTGACATGGATAATACAAAGGTACGTGTTGAAAATGTAACAAAAGTATTTGGGAAACATCCGCAACGAGCGCTTACCTTATTAAAAGAAGGAAAAAGCAAATCCGAAATTTTAAAGGAGACAGGAATGAACGTTGGTGTGAAAAAGGCAACGTTTGAAGTATACACTGGAGAAATTTTCGTTATTATGGGTTTATCTGGTAGTGGGAAATCTACATTGGTTCGAATGCTAAATCAATTAATTAAACCGACAGCGGGGCATATATACATAGATGGTGAAGATATCGCAACGATGGGAAAAGAAGAGTTGCGAAGAGTAAGAAGAACGAAGATGAGCATGGTGTTTCAAAAGTTCGCTTTATTTCCGCACCGTACAGTGATACAAAACGTTGCGTACGGGTTAGAAATTCAAGGAGTTCCAGTAGAGGAAAGAGAAAATAAGGCGTTAGAATCACTACAGTTAGTAGGGCTAGATCATCATAAAGATAATTACCCAAGTCAACTTAGTGGTGGTATGCAGCAGCGTGTTGGAATCGCAAGGGCACTAACGAATAATCCAGATGTATTACTAATGGACGAGTCATTTAGTGCATTAGATCCACTAATTCGAAAAGAAATGCAAGATGAATTGTTAGAGTTACAAGATAAAATGGAAAAAACAATTATATTTATTACACACGATTTAGATGAAGCGCTTCGTATTGGAGATCGTATCGCATTAATGAAAGATGGAGAAATCGTTCAAATTGGAACGCCGGAAGAAATTATGATGAGTCCTGCCAATGAATTTGTAGAGAAATTCGTGGCGGACGTGAATTTAGGAAAAGTAATTACGGCGGAATCTATATTAAAACGACCGGAGACTTTATTAATTGATCGTGGACCACGTGTAGCACTTCAAATTATGAGGAATGCAGGTGTTTCTACCGTATATGTTGTAAACAAAAAGTATGAGTTTTTAGGTATATTAACTGCGGATGATGCAAGTAAAGCAGTACAAAAACAGTGGCCGATTGCTGATTTATTACTTAACGATATTCCGCATGTGTATTTAGATACTTTACTTGAAGAAACGTATGCAAAAATGGCGGAGATGAAATATCCGTTACCCGTAATTGATGAGAAGAAAAGGCTAAGAGGAATTATTAAACGTGAAAGTGTCATTCAGGCTCTTGCAGGAAACATTGAGGAAGAGGTGAAAGACGATGAATAGTATACCGCGTATTCCATTAGGGGAATGGGTCGATTCATTTGTTGCAAGTTTATATGAGCACTTTGAAGGACTGTTCCGAGGATTCTCCTATATTATCGGCGGATTCGTTGATTTACTCACTAATTTTTTAACAATAATACCAGCCATATTGATGATTATTATCCTATGTTTCCTTATTTGGTACACAACGAGAAAATTATCTTTAGTCATTTTTACACTCATTGGATTATTATTTATTTTAAATATTAACTACTGGGCACAAACGATGCAAACATTAGCGCTCGTACTTACTTCCGTTATTATTTCAATTATTATCGGAATCCCAATTGGAATTTTAGCTTCGCAAAATGAACGTTTCTCAAAATTTTTAAAACCGACATTAGATTTTATGCAAACAATGCCCGCATTCGTGTATCTCATTCCCGCGATTACATTTTTTGGAGTAGGCGTCGTACCGGGCATTATCGCTTCCGTTATTTTTGCTATGCCACCGACAATCAGATTTACAGACTTAGGAATTAGACAAGTTCCAGAAGATTTAATTGAAGCTGCGAATGCGTTTGGCTCTACCGCATCACAAAAATTATTTAAAGTACAATTACCACTCGCAACCGGAACGATCATGGCTGGAGTGAATCAAAGTATTATGCTTTCGTTATCAATGGTTGTAACAGCTTCACTTGTAGGAGCGCCAGGACTTGGCGTCGATGTATATCGCTCTGTAACACAAGTAAACATCGGAATGGGATTTGAAGCTGGACTAGCTATCGTCGTGATTGCGATTATATTAGACCGAATTACGCAAGGGTTTCATACAAAAAGAAAATAATTCAAAAAACACACTTTATACAACAAAGTGTGTTTTTTTGAATTCGAATTACATCCGAACAATAACAGAACCTCCAGCTGGTGCACAAACTTGGTTTTGCTGTTGTTCCATTGATTTAATTAAATGATTATTTTCTTCGATTAAAGAGATTAATTTAGCTAATTGACTTTCAAGACTTGCGATGCGCTGCATCATGTATTGCGAATCATAATGCAGTGTATTCCTTGCAGTATGGGGCGAGTAAACATATTGATGATTTAAATTTGGGTTCCAATGAGGATGCATATGAATTGTTCCTCCTTAAATGAATTACTGGTCTTTCTTATAGTAAATGCCTATGTATATTTAATGGTTACTTGAAAATTTTTTCATAATAAGAGGAGTATGTACGGAGGATGGAAAAGTAATATATTTAAAGTTTAAAGTACATTTTTTGGAAATATTCAAGTGGAATAGCAAATATATTAGAATATTACCACGTTTATGTAAATAGATATTATATAGAGAGAAATGATGGGGGAGATGCAATTTTGTCTAAAAATAAAAAAAGAAATGATGCTATGACAATTGGTGTCGCTATAGGTGTTGTAATTGGTGTAATTCCTGGTGTATTTACTGATAATATAGCAATCGGAATAGCGATTGGGATTGCAGTTGGAATGGGGATTACGCTTTTGAAGAAATAATGAGTTGTAAACTTTTAAAATGAAATTTGTTTAAATCGTATCATATAAATTTAATAGAAAAAATGCGGGTTTAAGAGATTGAATTTTCGGAATATAAAACCTATTTTTCCTTTTTTTTATGATATTATATATGAAAAGGATGGTGATGGATATGCCAATAAACAAGCAAGCAGAACAAAACTGCTTTATTTGCGAAAAACATAAAGGAAACATTATAGTTCCAGGTGGTGCTATTTATGAAGATGCTCTCATATACGTTGGGCATGTCCATTGGGATAAAGAAGAAACATATCTTGGTTATGTAATGATTGATATAAAAAGACATGTACCTGGTCTCGCTGAATTAACTGAAAATGAGGCAAAAGCATTCGGGCTGATAACAAGTAGAGTAAGTAAAGCGCTAAAAGAATGCGAAGGTGCAGAACATATTTATACTTTCGTTTCAGGAAATGGTGTACCACATATGCATATGCACATTATACCGCGTTATCCAAATACACCAAAAGAGTTTTGGTCACCGACTGAAGTAGCAAATTGGACTGGTGCACCACATGGAGATTCAGAGAAAATTAAAAAACTATGCGAAAGAATACGAAAGTATATGGTAAATGAGTATGCATACAACAAATAATACACAATATTCATGGGTTGGAAGTAGGGAAATGTGTTTAGACGAAGTTTCAGTAAAGCAATATGGTGATATCTTACTTGGTAAATACGGCGGGAATATAAGTGCCGGAGCAAAAAAGAATGAAGACGGTGCATTAGTTTGGTCGAATGGTGATTGGGAATTCACCGTTATATTAGACGGACATCATAGTGCAGAAAGCGTTGATTTAGTAGTAAATACAATCCAAAAAGAATATGAAAATATAAAAGTGATTATGAAAGAATCAATTGAAACCGTATTTCGATCTGTTGAAAATTATATACTTACGATTTTTCAATCCCTCTCATTTAAAGAAAAGTGCGAAAAAATAAAAGGTGAAACTGCTTGCTTAATATGCGTAAGAAAAGAAAATTACATATGGTGGCTATCTATTGGCGATTGCCTAGTTTATGTATTTCATGAAGAGTTACATAAATTAGGACAATATGCATTGAATCAACGCCACTTTTACGAATGGATTGGTAATGTAAATACATTTAATTTACCTGTACCTTGCTATTCATCAGGAATTCGTGAATTACGTACTGGAAAGAATCGAATTGTAATGGTGACAGATGGGGTATTAGAATGTGGGGACCGCCGATATGAAACCCCTGAAAATCTGTATAGTGAAATGAATAGAAATAATAACGAAATTAATGCCAATATTCGCAATGTTTTAGAGCATGTTCATCATCAGTTAGGGCGAGATAGTGCGACAATTATTAGTTGGGATGTTGAAAACAAAGGCAATGCTACGTATCCGAGTAATCAGCCGGAGAAAATCCAGACGATAAGGTAAAGGAGGCGATCCCTCTATTGCATGTGAAAGTAATTGTATTAGTTTTATGGATCATATTCTTATTTTTCTTAGAAAATATAGTGAGAAAAAGGCTAAATATACCGAAACAAAAAGGATGGAATAATAAATATGTAAATAAGCTGCATAAATGGGGAAACAGAATTATTATTTTTTCTTATATAGTGGTTATGATTATATGTCCTTCTCTTTCAAATCCCCTATACATGGGCTTTCTACCTTTTCTGTTTTTAATTTCGTTATATAGTTTCGAATCATATATGGAATGGAAATACGATAGAGAATCGAGGGAGTTTTTGATGTCCTTAGGCGGGGCTGTATCACTAATGATAACGGGGATAATTCTATATTTCCTTATTTAATACGTATTGATTACGACACTATGGCAATATCATATAATGAGCAATTATAGGGAGAGAAGAAATGAAAAGTGCTCGATTACGTGCTGAAGCAATGATTGTAAATGAAGATCAATCTAAAGTGCTTGTTCAATGTGACGAGAATGAATCACTTTACCGTTTTCCAGGTGGCTCTATTGAATTTGGTGAGACGGCACAAGAAGCAATAATTCGAGAGTTAATGGAAGAATACGATTTGAAAGTTGATGTTCAAGAGTTAGCAATTGTAAATGAAAACATTTTTGAGTGGAACAAAGAAAAAGGACATCACTGCACAAGGAATCGTAAGTTATTTAGAAGGGAATAACCGTAATATAGTCCACTTTATTTCTAAAAATAAATAAAGTAATAGGAGGGAAAGTAATGGGTAACTCTACTATTTGGATTATAGCTATAGGACTAATTATTGTTGGATACTTTATAGAAAAATTTTTAAGAAAAAAGTTGAATATGTCAAAGAGCGGTTTTTGGGGATATAAGCATGTGAATAGTCTACATGTAAAATTGGAAATAGGTCTTTTTATCGTATATCTTATAGTAAGTTTTATTTATCTGTTCAAAGCAGAAAATGCTAATATAGGAATTGCTATGCTTACTTATTTTGGAACAACATGCCTATTACGCATATGGATGGAGTGGAAATATAATAGAGAGACAAAAGAATATATTCTCTCTATTATTGGATTTTTCGTATTTATTTTTATGGTTTCGATTTTGTTTTATTTTGATCCTATATCGACATAATGATATTGGAAAATACAATGATAAAAATTCAAAAAGAGTAGCTACCATTACTTATCTTGATAGCTACTCTTTTTATTTACATCTTCCTAAAACTCCTCAAAACAAGAAATTCCCACAATCTCCATGGAAGAACCTTCTTCGCAAAGATCATAAATTTTACACCTTTCCCAATTGGGTATCGTAATGGAGTACGCCTTGCTTCAGCAATTTCTACGATTTTATTTGCAACATCCATCGGATTACCAAGTGTATCGTTGCCATTGTTTATGTGCTTTTGTATTTTATCCATATATTCTTTGTAAGGAGAGGTTGTATCAGATTGGTTTTCAGCTAATTGTTTACCAACTTCCCATATGTTCGTGTTATAAGAACCAGGTTCAAGTAAGGCAACGTCTATTCCGAAAGGTTTTACTTCTAAGCGAAGCGATTCACTCCAGCCTTCTAATGCATATTTTGAAGATACATAAGGGGATAAACCAGGGAATCCGACTTGGCCGCTAATGCTGCTTATATTAATGATTTTTCCACTTTTCTGCTTTCTCATATATGGTAAGACAAGTTGAGTGATTGATATAGCTCCAAAAAGGTTCGTTTCAAATTGTTTACGGTATTCCTCTACTGGAATTTCTTCTACAAAGCCCCCAGTTGCATATCCTGCATTATTAATGAGAAGGTCTACTCTATTCATGTCTTTTAAAAATAATTGAAAGTTATGTATAGAACTTTGATCTGTTACATCTAATTGTTGAACTTTTATGTTTTGCTGTAAGTTGAGTTTAGTAGCTTGAGATATTAAGTCTACTTGTTTTTCAAGATTTCGCATTGTAGCAATGACTAAATAGTTTTTTTTCGCAAGTTCAAGTGTCGTTAATAGTCCGAATCCACTTGATGCCCCTGTAATAACCGCGATTTTTTTATTCATTGGTCGCTCGCTTTCTTTTTCTTTTATCATAACGAGTATTAAGGAGAAAATCTATTAATCTTACATATTGTTTTTATACAAGTAATAGCAATTAGTAGTATTTCTGTATTCTTCGAGGTGGTTTATAGATTAGGTGCTTTAAGTTTCTTTAAGTACCTAAGTATGGGAATGGTGATAAAAAGAGGGAATCGCACAGACTTAGCGTATATAGAAAAGTGAGTATTGCATTCATGATGATGAAATTAAGTTTTTAAAATGGGGGGAAGCAAAGTGTTCCATGTTAAAGACGTTTTAGCAGATCAGTTATTAGCAAATGCGAATGATCCTAGTTGGTATATTCCATTTTCAGATGCAGTAAAAGATTTATCTGAGAGAGAGGCTTTCTGGAAGCCGAATGAAGAGAGTAATAGTATAGCTGAAATTGTACAACATTTACTGTATTGGAACTCGACGTGGCAAACAAGGTATAAAGAATCAAATGTTAATGCCGTGCCCGCTATTGGTGATAATAACAAAAGTTTTATGCTATCAGATAATCAAACATTTGAAGAGTTAAGAGAAAAACTATTAGAGAAACTGTTACAATGGCAAAATCTCATAAATGAAGACAAGGTTGAAAGTGATGTAATTGGATTTCCTGTATCTGCGAAGTGGTGGGAAGTATTAGCTAATGTAACAACTCATAATGCGTATCATATTGGTCAAATTATTTACATTCGGAAATTACAGAAGAGTTTTGATAGTGAATAGTGTAATGGTTCTCTAATTTATCTGAAGCAATTCATGAAGCATTATTGTAGGCGGTAGGAAATGCTGTGCATGCTTGAAGGGAGAAAGACCAGTCTAAAATGACTGGTCTTTCTACTATCTAATAATATTTAAGTAGCAATATGTGTGAAACTATATAAAAATGTAGTTCCAACTATTCAATTGAAATGCCCTGTTACTATTTGATTTCAATTGCTGAAGTAATATCGTTCCAATCCGCAGCTAAATTAGCAGTTTGACCATACCAATCAGAGTGTCTAAAGGAGACACCTTTTCCATATCCTTGAGTTGAAGAATGTTCCCATAGCGTTGTTGAATAACTTGCAGAAGGTGATGCTGTACTTACAGAAGAAATTCTGTCGTTCCAGCTAGATGGTAAGTTTTTAAAGCCGCTGCTCCAATAAATATACTGTCCACCTTTATTTTGATGCTCATAAAAATCGGTACTACCAGCACCACTACCTAAAGGGTTAATTTGATTTTTAAGTGCCTTTTTATCCTTTTCAATAAAAGCATTCAATGTTTCTCTGCTAGTAAAGCCATAAGCTAACCAATCTCCATTTTCATTTTGCTTAGGTAGTACCATAGTAATTTGGATGTCTTTTTTTGATTGATCGCTTAATTTTGTGAATGAATTAACATTCTTTTCATCAACTTTTAAATAATCAAATGATTTAATTGTATTATCTTTTTCTGCAGCACTTACTACTCCTAATCCTCCAGTTAATGCAAAACCTGCTACTAATGTCCCTGCTACTAATTTCTTCAACATATAACCATCCCTTTTTTTGTTTAGATTTTTGTACAGGAAAATCTTGTACTAGTAAAATGTAATCTAGTTTTATAATTTTGTAAATATTCTGAAGTTTTAGAAATAATAGGCAGAATATTTATAGTTTTACATTTTTTCTTTAGAAAAAATGATTATTGGAATGATATAATAAGTGGATATATTGTTTTTCTTGGATGTTAAAATGTTTTAGGAGAGATGTCATTGAAATATTTCACAAAAGATTGGTATAAAGAAATGCAAATTTCAGGATTTGTAAATTATATAGAATTAATAGAAGAATGGAAAGAAGTGGATCCTGATTATATACAAAGTTTGAAAGACGAAGTAGAAGAAAGGAAAGAAGATTTATTGGATTTTCTTCCTGAAACACTACATCCATACATTCAAAATAACACTATTGATTCAGAATATCCACCTAATGAATTAAAGCAACTTTTGTTAGAGTGGACAGCAGATTATGAGAAAAGAATGGCTCAATTAGATCAATCATACTTAGAACATTTTAATTCCGTTAAGGAAATGCTTCCGGCAAATGTCATTCAGTTACATGAGGCATCACTACATGATAGTGAAATTTCAACTGTAGAGAGAAAATCAAAAGATATTTTATCTATAAAATTAGATTGCAGTGGTACTTTTAGTGATTTCGATAACCTTCAATTAACTTTTACAGGAGTGACGAAATGTTCTATGTCGGAAAGTTTTAAAGGTGCTTGGTGGCTATACCATGAAATAGAGCTTACTGAAGATGGATTTGAATTAGGTATGTTATTTGATTGCCCATTTGAAGAAGTAACGATTTGTGCAAAAGATGTCTTGCTTGAGAAAAAATAACTTGGTTATTTGTATATTAATTTATAATAAAGAGAGTTTCTTTTGCTGAAGTTTACAAGTTCGATAACAAAAAAACAGTCATTTAAGACTGTTTTTTATTTTGATACTAAATTATCAAGCTTCCAATATGTATTTGTTAATGGAGCAACTTTACTATCTATATACAAATACATGTTATTTAAGTCTTTAGGCGAAGTTTTCATTTCAAATACAACGTCAGTAGTTAAAGAAAATTCGAGTGGAACATTTTTATATTTCTCATCATCTACTGGATGAACTTCACCTTCATATTTTTGACCAGTTTTTTCATCTTTTATGAAATATTTTATCTCTGAAAGATCAATAGTTTGTCCATCGGCTCGAACATTATTAATCATAACACGAGTTGTAAGACGCCACTCTTTGTCTATTTTTTCGAATTTTGCATTTTCAACTGTTGCTCTATAGTATCCGTTTTTAAATATTTCCCCATAGTGCATTGCATTCTTTTCGAGAGAGCTCTTTTCTTGTTTTGGTGTAGCACTGCTATTACATCCTGCCATTATTCCTGTAAATATTAATGCTGTACAAGTTACTTTAATTAAAGATTTCATAGTAATTCCTTTCTGTATTAAAAAGTAAAACATAGGAATAATTTTACATCGTCAGGAAAATAAATGGAAGTATTTTTGTGGAATATGCAAATATGCATGTATTTGGTATTAAAATTAATGAAATAGAAAGAGAGAAAAAACTCGCATAAAGCTGGGGAAATAAGAATTGAAAATATTGTAAAACGGAAGAAACGTGCATATAATTAACATGAAGTTTAAATTTCAGAATCTTCAATAAAGATGGTGAGAACATGTTCACTGAAGAGCGTAGAGAGAAAATTTTAGAGCTACTTAAAAAAGACGGAAGAGTAATCGCAAAAGATCTTGCAGAAATATTTGATATGTCTATTGATTCTATAAGAAGAGATCTATCTATTATGGAGAAGGATGGTTTTTTAAAAAGAACTCATGGAGGTGCAATAGAGTTTGCCCGAGTGAGGAACTTAGCCGCAGAGCCATCTAAACGTTATAGTAATGGCTCTAAATATGAGGATGCAATTGCAAAAATCGCAGCTTCTTATATACAAGAAGGAGATTCCGTTTTTATTGGTGGGGCTTCAATTCATTGTGCCATGTTAAAATTTTTACCCGAAACATCATTTACAGTTATTACGAATTCTATAGAGATAGCTAGTTCGTTACGAGAATATAAAAGCATAGAAGTGTATTTAATTGGTGGTAAGGTAAAACCTTCAGGAAATATTACTGATACACTTGCCTCGGAATTGATTAGTAGTTTTACTATTGATCTTTATTTTTCTACAGGTGGTGGAGTTTCATTACATGGTATAAGTACTGCAACACCGGAAGTTGCTCATTTTGGAAAAACAGTAAGCAAAATCGCTCGAAGAAATATTTGTTTAGCTCCTCATAATAAACTCGGAATAGACTGCTTTATAAAAGGAGAGTCACTTAAAGAAATTGACCTTATAATAACAGATGAAGGGGCTAGTAAAGAAATTATTCAAGAATTTGAGAAACAAGGTAAACAAATTGTAATAGCGCCAATAGACTGCATTTAAAAGGAGTTTGAAATGATTATAAAAGGACAAGAGTTTCATATAAATGGATTAACTTATACAATTCGTTCTGCAGCTGAGACAGATGCAGAGCAGTTATCGAAAATACGAGTTCAGATCGATGGAGAAACTGAAAATATGGATAGAGAAGTTGGAGAGGGATTTATAGATACGAAGGGATTCCAGGAAATAATAAAAACGGATAGTAAAAAAACAAGAAATCTCTTTTTAGTTGCGGAAGTTCATAACCGTGTCGTTGGATTTTCGAGATGTGAAGGATCTGATTTAACGAGATTATCTCATAAAGTAGAATTCGGAGTTTGTATTTTAAAAGAGTTTTGGGGATATGGAATGGGTAAGTGCCTATTACAACAATCTATTAATTGGGCTGATGAAAATGCAGTGAAAAAGATAGCATTACAAGTGCTAGAGACAAATAAGAAAGCCATTCAGCTTTATAAAAATTTAGGTTTTGGGGTAGAAGGTATTCTAAAAAATGATAAAAAACTGTCGGATGGTAAGTATTATAATACGGTAGTAATGGGAAGGTTTACTGATACTTTTCATAAAAGAGGTGAAGAAATATGTTTTACAGAAGGAAGTACTATGTAGTAAAAAATGAATTCATAGAAATATTTAATGATCATTTCAATGATACTAATTTACCTAATTAATTAAAATATGGTTCTCGTTTAATAGGACGCTGGATGAAAGATAATAATGATGGTACGACTGAAGTATTTGCAATATGGGAATATGATAGTTATGAAGAATATGTAGAAATTGAAACGGAAATTATAAATGATAAAATGCATGTTAAAAGAATACATGATTGGTATGATAAACATGGCGGGAAAGAATATGTTTTACGAGAGTACATAATAGAGATGAAAAATGAAAAGTTACTATGTACTGTAAAATGATAGAGGAGTGAAGCCAAATGGGGATGAGAACGAAATTATATATTAGTTTAGCATCCACTATTTTATTCGCAATAGCAGTGGCAATATTCTTTTTAAATAACAATCCGATAAAGTGGTTTTGGTTATGTATTTTAGTAGGCTCCATTATACAAAATATAGTGTTGATAAAAACACATAAAGAAATTCATTAAGGTATTCAAATTATTAACATATTTGTGTCGTCTTTCTAATTGTGTTGAAAATGCTATTTTTCCTGTTCGATTGAGTTTTCACATCCGTATATGCTAGGTATGTTAACTTCAATTGCCCATGCGATTGAACGTGAATGTAGCATTCAAATACATCAAAACGAACTACATGTAATTCACCGCTTTTTAGATGTAATTGATAGTGATCGACAAGTTGTTATTTGTGATCAATTTTCAAAATATAAATGGACGGGAAATATGCGAAACGCAAATGTCATTTTATTACAGACGGTGATAGGAAATCAAAAACAAATTGAGTTACAAAATGGAAATAAAGAAAAATATACGCTGAATTTTCACGGAAAACTACAGTGTTATAGCATGATTGAAGCGCTAGAAAAGACAAACGGAAATGTTTCATTAGCTGCAAAATTATTTGCTGTGCCACGCAGTACATTTTATAAACGAATGCAAAAAATTAGGCTATAAAAGTAGATTTTTGTAATCTACTTTTTCTTTGTGGGCTCACGTTCTGTCGGAATGTGCGCTTACCGGGGAAATAATAGAATAGTTAGAAAGAAGATTTCCTGAAGGGGGGGAGCATGTGAAGTATATTGAAATTGGAATCGGGAATAGGTGGTTCGTTCGAACAGAAACTGAAAATAAAGACGGAACTGAATTTGAGGAACGCGGCATTATAAAACCTATTTATTTTGAGTCTTTATATGTACGAATTTGGTTGTGGAAAACGTGTTTTATTTTTGATACGAGAGAGGGCTTTAAGAAAGTAAGAAAAAGTAGAGCTGAGTATAAGTTTATTGTTGGAATGGTGAGTAGGTTAAAACAATAGAATCAAACAGGGGGTGTTCTTATGATTAGAATTACCACATTCATACTCGCAATTATTGTAATGGTCTATTCCATCTATAGTTGGAATGATAATTCGAAACAAAGTATGCTTATTCTACAATTGCTTCTAGGATTTATGTTAGCTGGTATGGGGGTACAAAATTTTAAGAAAGATGAAAAAGAGAATAAAAATCTGGGGATTATTCTCTTACTTGCATCGCTATTTTGTATTTTTGTATCGTTAATAAAATATTTTAAATAAACCGTTACTCAATATACTTAGTAACGGTTTATTTGAGGTTATAATGTGCTATTTATATAACCCCGTCGTATACATTTCCGTCAATGTATACACTATTTCTTCTACATCAATTTTTTTATCATTTTGAACGATTGTCCAAAGGAACATTTCATTCATAGAGAACCAGCCGCATGCGACAATCTCTTTATTTAACTTAGTTCGTACTAATTCATTTTCCAGGGAATGAGTAATGTCTTGTATAATCCGTGTTACAAAGCGTTCGCGAATCTCATCCCATTTTTGACGTATTTCTTTTGAGGTTCTTATTGCTTCTTCAACAACTTGCAATATAGCTCTTTCTTCTTGTGCTAACTGTAAAAAAGCGCGCACTTGATTCTGAATCATATCTCGTGCTTCGGCCTTTGTTTGAGGGGAAAAAGAGCGATCAGCAATATCATAAAAGCGATTCATCACACCTTCCATCAAAACGACGAGGAGAGCATCTTTGTTTTTAAAGTATACATATGCTGTTCCATAACCAGTTTCTGCATGTTTAATAATTTGCGTGATTGTAGTTTTCTGAAATCCGTTTTTTATAAAAATAGTATAACCGGAATGTAATAGTTTCTTTTTCGTTTCTAAGGAGCGGTGTTTTCTTGTTGAAAGAGTAGTGTTTTTCAAGGAATCACCTCTTTATACTGAAATATCTGAAAATATAATTGTATTGTAAAAGAAGTTCGTATATAAAGTCAACTGACATAATATCATTGACGTTATATCAATTTAAGTGATATATTTCAACTAGTTAGAATAAAAAGAAAATTAAAAGAAGGTGACACCATGTATAAAGAACCATTTCAACCAACTTATGAGTATGCGCTTGAATGTGATAAACATGATGAACTGAAAGATTTTCAAACTGAATTTTATAAAAAAGAAGGAACAATATATTTAGATGGTAACTCTTTAGGTTTGCTTTCAAAAAGAGCAGAGAAATCGTTACTTACTTTGCTAGATTCATGGAAAGAGTTTGGAATTAATGGATGGACTGAAGGTGAGCATCCGTGGTTTTTCCTTTCGGAGAAATTAGGTGAATTGACAGCACCTCTTATTGGAGCTTTGCCGGAAGAAACAATTGTAACCGGTTCCACGACTGCGAATATACATCAAGTTATTGCGACGTTTTATGAGCCGAAAGGAATACGTACAAAAATTCTTGCGGATGAATTAACATTTCCGTCAGATATTTATGCGCTTCAAAGTCAAATTCGTTTAAAAGGCTTAGATCCAGATGAGCATTTAGTACGAGTGAAAAGTCGAGATGGAAGAACACTTTCTGAAGATGATATTATTCAGGCAATGACAGATGATATCGCTTTAATTTTATTGCCTTCTGTACTATATAGAAGCGGACAAATTCTCGATATGAAGCGATTAACAGCTGAAGCTCATAAACGTGGTATTCATATCGGTTTTGACTTATGTCATTCAATCGGTTCTATTCCGCATCATTTTAACGAATGGGATGTAGATTTCGCTGTATGGTGTAATTATAAATATTTAAATGCAGGTCCTGGTGGTGTTGCAGGTTTATATGTGAATAAAAAACATTTAGATAGACTTCCAGGATTATCTGGTTGGTTTAGCTCTAGAAAGGATAAGCAGTTTGATATGGAACATTCATTAACTGCGGCTGATCATGCTGGAGCCTATCAAATAGGGACACCTCACGTATTAAGTATTGCACCATTAATCGGTTCTCTTGAAATTTTTAAAGATGCCCGTATTGAAAGATTACGTGAAAAGTCATTACATATAACAAGATATATGCTTGATTTAATTCAATTGGAGTTAAATGATATGGGATTTACAATCGGAAATCCGCTAGAGGATGAAAAACGAGGCGGACATATTTATTTAGAACATGCTGAGGCGGCACGTATATGTAAAGCGTTAAAAGCAAATGGAGTGATTCCAGACTTTAGAGCTCCAAATGGAGTTAGACTTGCGCCAGTTGCTTTATACAATACGTATGAGGAAGTATGGAACTCTGTACAAACCTTAAAGAAAATTATGAAAAATGAAGAATATAAAAACTTTGAAAATAAGCGAGAGGTTGTGGCATAAGCATGAAAACATCGCAGTGGATTGATATTTCACAACCGCTAAATAATGATATCGCGACGTGGCCAGGGGATACACCGTTCTCGTATGAAGTTTCATGGTCAAAAGAAGACAGTGGTTCAGTAAATGTCGGAAAGTTAACGATGAGTATCCACACAGGTACTCATATTGATGCACCATTTCATTTCGATAATGACGGTAAGAAGGTGTTAGATTTAGATATACACGTATATGTAGGCGCAGCACGAGTTATCGATGTGTCAGGGCTGGAGAGTATCGGTAAAAAGGAATTAGAACGTTTTAAATTAGAAGGTGTAGAGCGATTATTATTACGTACATCTTCACATGGTAAAGCGCAAGAATTCCCAGAAAAAATCCCGTATTTACGTGCTGATATTGCAGATTTTCTATCAAGTAAGGGCATTCGTTTAATTGGGGTAGATGTACCCTCTGTTGATCCTTTAGATGATAAAGAACTAGCAGCACATCATCAATTATTTAAACACGGAATTCACATTTTAGAAAATGTCGTACTCGATCACGTAGCAGACGGCGATTACGAACTTATTGCCTTACCACTTGCATTAACAGATGCAGATGGGAGCCCAGTTCGCGCTGTTATTAGACCAATATAAATAGAAATATATAAAAGGGGCGTTTGATTAATATGAAAGAAAACGAAAAGGTAATTATGGAAAAAGGGATTCACACTGATTTTAAGGAAAATATGACTTACGGAGAGTATTTACAGCTAGATAGCTTATTATCTAGTCAACAAAGATTATCAGATCATCATGATGAAATGTTATTTATCGTTATTCACCAAGCGAGTGAGCTTTGGATGAAACTAATTTTACATGAACTGAATGCAGCAATTGAATCTATTAAACAAGATAAATTACCACCAGCTTTTAAAATGTTAGCACGTGTATCAAAAATTCAGTCGCAAATTATTCAATCTTGGGATATTCTTGCGACATTAACGCCATCAGAATATATTGAGTTCCGTGATTCACTTGGTCAGGCTTCCGGTTTTCAATCGTATCAATATCGAATGATTGAGTATGCACTTGGTTATAAAACACCACATGCATTAAAGATTTATGAAAAGGACCCAGAATTACATGCTCGTCTTCATAAAGCACTTCATGCACCAAGTTTGTATGATGTGGCGATACAAGCGCTTGTTAAAGAAGGATTCCCAATTCATGAAGATGTGTTAAACCGTGATATTACGCAGGCTTACGAAGAGGATGCAACTGTAGAAGCGGCTTGGATAGAAGTATATGCGGACGTGCAGAAATATTGGGATTTATATCAGCTTGCAGAGAAATTAATCGATATTGAAGACTGGCTACAACAATGGCGTTTCCGTCATATGAAAACGGTAGAACGAATTATTGGTCATAAAATGGGAACAGGTGGCTCTTCTGGCGTATCTTATTTAAAGCGAGTGCTTGATCAATGCTTCTTCCCAGAGCTTTGGAATGTTCGAACGAAATTATAAAATAAACTTGTCAGCTATTAAATGCTGGCAAGTTTATTTTTTTGTTTTAAAAACAAATATGATTTAATAGAGAGAACGAGATGAACAACAAATATTACATAATCATTTAGATGGAGGAAGATTTCTTGAACTTTGAGCAATTACAAAATAAATTTGAAAAGAAAAAAGTTAATACATTTCTTGTTTATCAAAAAGGGGAATTAACGACTGAGTACTATAAAACGATAGACTGTGCAAATGACTTATTTAAAATTAATTCGATTACAAAAAGTATCGTATCTATATTAATTGGTATCGCAATTGATAAAGGATTTATAAATAATATACATACACAAATCACAACGTGGATTCCAAATGTACCGGAGAATAAGAGGGAATTAACGCTGTATCATTTATTAACGATGACAACAGGAGAAGATTGGCAAGAGTTCGGAAATGGTGTTGTTTTCCCAAATGATTTTGTGGAATCAGACAATTGGGTGCAATATATTTTAGAAAAGCCGCTCATTGAAGAAATGGGTACGAAAATGAATTATAATTCAGGCTCTTCTCATTTACTTAGTTACATTATTCAAGAAGCAACTGGAATGTCGACGGAGCAATTCGCGAAAAAGTATTTATTTGAGCCGTTAAACATTACGGAGTATGAGTGGCAACAAGACCCGCAAGGTATATATGTTGGCGGATTCGGTATGAAAATGAAATCTATAGACTTATTAAAGTTAGGGAAATTATGTTTGAACAATGGATATTGGAAGGGGAATGAAATTGTATCATCGAAATGGTTAGAAGAATCAAATACAGCTCTATTTGAAACGTATGAACATGTCGGGGCATATGGATATCACTGGTGGGTATTACATAACAAAAGATTTCACATACCGTATTGTATGTATTTTGCTATGGGATACGGAGGGCAATACATTATTATCATTCCGCAGTTAGAGCTCGTAGCGGTTATTAGTAGTCACATGCCGAAACGTGGCCTCGTACCATTAAAGTTATTTATAGAGCATATAATAGAGAATTCCAATCATAAATAAGAAGAGGAATGGGGTGTTGTATGAGAAGTGCAAAAATGATAGCGGTTTATAGACTGTTATTAAGTCTTCTAGCGTTTAGCGCACTTATTACACAATTTGTTAAAAGGGCACAAGTGAAACCGTTCAATCCAGTTAATTTTTTTAGTTTCTTTACAATCGAAAGTAATATTTTAGTGGCGGTAATTCTACTATTAAGTAGCTTGGGGACAGCCACATTCGGACGTTCCGAGCAGTTTGGAGTTCTTCGCGGCGCAGCTACAGTATACATACTGACAACAGGACTTATTTATTTTTTGTTATTAAGGGGATTAGAAGAGTCACTTCAAACAGCGATACCGTGGGTAAATACTGTGCTTCATTACATCATGCCATTAGCGATGATTTTAGATTGGGTTATAAATCCACCTACGAAGACAATCACGTGGAAACAAGCAACTAGTTGGCTAATTTTCCCGCTTTTATATGTTATTTATAGCTTAATACGTGGTTCATTCGTGAATTGGTATCCATATCCGTTTTTAGATCCCAGAATAGGTGGATATGGGAGAGTATTTTTATATAGTATAGGGATATCCGTTGTTATTGGAGCTATTTGCGGATTAGTAAAAATGTTAGGGAATCGATCTTTGCATTTAAAAAATAATCCTCCTTATTAAGGAAGAAGTACATAAAGAAACCTCCGTCTGTATGTAAAGACGGAGGTTTCTTTGTTTTACCGATTTGTCTTCTGAAAGGACATCTTTAAAAATTTCTCTGTTTTCGTATCAAACTCTACATCCACAAAAACACCATACTCTTTTCCACCCTCACGTAGCCATAATTTAAACTTTTCAACTGTTATTTGAACAGTTTTTGGTTTTCTACCTATATGAAGGTAATCGATAATCTCAGCTTTCGGATATTGTTCTTTCGTTTTTTCAACGGCTAGTTTACCCCATTTTGCATAGGGCGGCTGTGCGTGAACGATAGACGGATCAGTATATATATTTGAACATGCTGTTAGTAAAAAAATTGCGAATGCTATACGTGTGAAGAAATACTTCATAATAAGCTCCTTTTACTCTTTTTTATATTGTGTGCATATATCTTCAAGCATATAAGCTTGGCTTTTTTTGTCTTCTTTACATAAAAGCTTCACATTTACAAAACATAACCATGAATTCATTACTGTAATTAAGGAGGGAAATATATGATTCAAAAAGGTTTTTTGAAGATAGCGGTTTTACTTACCTTTATTGGCTTATCTTTAATGGTAAGTAGTATACAAACCAAAAATGTAGAAGCCTTTTCTAATCAAGTAATCCAAAGGGGAGCATCTGGAGAAGATGTCATTGAATTACAATCTCGTTTGAAACATAACGGATTTTACACAGGAAAAGTAGATGGTGTTTTCGGATGGGGTACATATTGGGCGCTTCGAAACTTTCAGCAAAAATTTGGATTGCCGGTTGATGGTTTAGCGGGTGCTAAAACGAAGCAAATGCTTGTAAAAGCGACGAAGTATGATAAGTCGACCGCTAATAAAGGTACTACAACTAATAAAGGGAATAGCGGTGGTACTGCACAAGAAAATAAACCACCACAAAGTAAAGGGACAAATGTTCCAAACGGTTATTCTCAAAATGACATTCAGTTAATGGCAAACGCTGTATACGGAGAGTCACGTGGCGAGCCATATTTAGGACAGGTTGCAGTGGCTTCGGTTATTTTAAATCGTGTTACAAGTGCATCGTTTCCAAATACCGTTTCAGGTGTAATCTTTGAACCGAGAGCCTTTACAGCAGTAGCAGACGGACAAATATATTTAACGCCAAATGAAACAGCGAAAAAAGCTGTATTAGATGCGATCAATGGATGGGATCCAACCGGGAATGCATTATATTATTTCAATCCAGATACCGCGACAAGTAAATGGATTTGGAGTCGTCCACAAATTAAAAAAATCGGTAAACATATTTTCTGTAAATAGAGCGGAGGTGGAACTATGTTAAGAGGTATTATCATTGTGTTATTAACAGTCGGTGTAGTTGGAACAGGATATTGGGGCTATAAAGAACACCAAGAGAAAAATGCGGTTTTAATTCGAGCGGAAAATAGTTATCAACGAGCATTCCATGATTTAGCATACGAGGTTGATTTGTTACACGATAAAATTGGCACAACGCTTGCCATGAATTCACGCACATCTTTATCACCTGCATTAGCAGATGTTTGGCGTTTAACATCTGAAGCTCGTTCTGATGTAGGTCAACTACCATTAACATTAATGCCGTTTAATAAAACGGAAGAATTTTTAGCAAATATCGGTGATTTTAGCTATCGTGCAGCAATTCGTGATTTAGAAAAAGAACCATTAAATGAGCAAGAATATAAAACATTGCAAACGTTATATTCAAATGCAGGAAATATACAAGATGAACTAAGAAAAGTGCAACACCTTGTGTTGAAAAACAACTTACGCTGGATGGACGTTGAAATGGCACTTGCATCAAACCGAGATCCAGCAGATAACACAATTATTGATGGATTAAAAACAGTTGAAAAGAATGTAACGTCGTACTCGTCTACTAATTTCGGACCTACTTTTACAAGTGCACAAAAGAACAAAAAAGGTGGGTTTGAAGCAGAAGGAAAAGCGATTTCAGAAGATGAGGCAGGAAAAATTGCAAAATCATTTTTGAATTTAAAAGGAAATGAAAAAGTAGATGTTGAGAAAAGTGGAAAAGGTGCAAAAGAATCTTTCTACAGTGTGAAAATTAAAGACCCAGCAACAAATAATGAATTTTATATGGATATTACGGGAAAAGGTGGATATCCAATTTGGGTAATGAATAACCGAGAAATTAAAGAGCAAAAAATTAGTTTAAATGATGCAGGAAGTAAAGGATTAACATTTTTAAAGGATCATAAGTTTACAAATATGGAGCTATTTGATAGTTCTCAATATGATAATATCGGTGTGTTTACGTACGTTGTAAATGAAAATGGAGTGCGTATTTATCCAGAAGCAATTCAAATGAAAATTGCTTTAGATGACGGATCGATTGTTGGTTTTTCGGCAAAGGAATATTTAGCATCGCATCAAAAACGAACAATTCCGAGTGCGAAGCTAACTGCTGCTGAGGCGAGAAAGAAAATTAATCCCGATGTAAAAGTTATGGAAGAACGTAAAGCTGTAGTAGTAAATGACTTGCATAATGAAGTACTTTGCTATGAGTTTGTTGGTACTTTAGGGAAAGATACGTATCAAATTTTCATTAACGCAAATAGCGGGGCAGAAGAAAAAGTGAAGAAGATGCAAGCTGTTGAAAAAATTTATGATTAAACATCAATGATAAAGTGGTGAAAATAATGAAAATCATTATATATATGTTAATGCTTTGTTTCGTTATTACTGGATGTAGCATTGGAAAAAAAGACAATCCTAATGAAAAGCCAGAACAAAAAAATGTCTCGATGAAAAATGTTACGTATACAAATAAATCAAATAAGCCAAATGAAAAAGCAGCTGATCATCTGGCATCTTTAGCTGCAAGTATACCTGGTGTAAACGATGCGACAGCAGTAGTAGTTGGGAAATATGCTGTTGTAGGTATTGATGTAAAAGCGAAACTTGATCGAACTCGCGTTGAGTCAATTAAGTATTCTGTTGCAGAAAGTTTGAAGAATGACCCAAATGGTGCGAATGCAGTCGTTGTAGCAGATGTTGATACGTATGAAAGACTAAAACAAATAGGTAAGCAAATTAAGAATGGTAAAACTGGTGAAGGCATACTTGATGAATTAGCAGCAATTGTTGGCCGTGTAATGCCGCAAGTTCCAAATGATATGATTGAAAATAGAGAAACAAACCCGATTAAAGATAATGATAAACAATTACCAAAAGATGAAGAACAAGAACTTCGAAAAGAACAAAATGATCAGTCCAATAATCATTTGAAAAAATAGGGAAAATCCCGTACTAAATTGTACGGGATTTTTTTAAAATTAAATATTCAGTTTATTTTTAAGGGAAAATATGTTTTAATAATGAGGGGAGGGACAACCGTTATGATGAAAAAAAGCACACTCATATTGTGTAGTTTATGCATAGGTTTTAGTATGACAGCGTGTGACCAGAAGAAAGAAGTGAAGAAGAAAACTGCTACATCTTCTACTATAACGGAAAATCAAAATCAAAAATCCATTAATGTAAATCATTTCTCAAATATTAATGAAGGAATGACATATTTAGAAGTGAAAGATTTAATCGGTTTTGAAGGGGATTTACTCATAGAAGAAGGGGAAGAACATTCTACACGAATTAAACAAATTTTTGCTTGGAAAGGCAATGATCCAAAATCATTTGCTGAAATTACATTTTTGGATGGAAAAGTGCATTCTAAAACACAGCAAGGTTTAAGTTAACAACTCGAAGGAATGGGAGAGTTAAGCATGAACATACATACAGGGGAAATACAATTAGTTCCATATAAGGAGCAGTATAAAGAGATAATACAATCATTTACTTTACCAAGTGAACAAGTTCAATTTACGGCGAATCCAGGTGAATTACTGGAGAAAGCGAAAAATGATCGAACGAAAAATGTAGTTGTTATTTTAGACTATAACGGAGTACCTGTCGGTGTATTTATATTACAAACAGGTGGCAGAGTACAGGAGTTTACAGAAAATAAGGATGCTATACTTTTAACTTCTTTTTCTGTTAATCATAATAAACAAAAGAAAGGATATGCTAAAAAATCATTGGCGTTATTACAAGACTTTGTAAAATATTATTATCCAATAAAAAACGAAGTGATTCTTGCTGTAAATGAAAAAAATATTCCGGCACAACAGTTATATGAGAAAGTTGGATTTCAAGATAGAGGATTTAGAAGAATGGGACCAATTGGACAACAATTCATATTACATTTACCTATAACGAGATAATAAGATAACAAAGCTTACTCTTGAAAAAAATCATGTAGTAAGTTTTTTCATTTGAGATATTTTCCAAACATGATATGTTAGAGGCATTAAGGTAAGTATTCGAGAAGTATGAAGGTGCAAAACAATTCGATTGCTAAGCATGTAAATACGCGAGGGGTAATCATATGACAATTTATATTGCATTAATACGTGGAATAAATGTAGGTGGGCATAAAGTAATCAAAATGGCGGATTTGAAAAAAGTCTTTGAATCAATAGGGTTAAAAAAAGTGAAAACATATATTCAAAGTGGAAATGTAGTGTTTGAGTCAGAAGAAGAGATAAGCTTTTTAAAGGAACGAATTGAATGTGAAATTAAGAATGTTTTTGATTTCGATGTTCCAGTTATGTTAAGAACAAAAGATGAATTTATTAATATTATTAAAAAATGTCCTTACGAGACCAATTCATTGTTAGAAGGAGAAAGTGTACATGTGGCCTTTTTGGCTAATACCCTTTCTGAAGGGGAGTGGAATCAGTTACTTAGGCTTAATAGTGACATAGAAGATTGTCATATCGAAGGAAGAGTAGTGTATTTATTTTTCAAAAAAAGCATTCGGAATTCTAAACTAATGAACCAGTTTCAAAAATTACATACGCCAGCTACAGTAAGGAACTGGCGGACTGTGAATAAGCTGAAAGCAATAGCAGAAGAGATATAAATAAAAAAGTGGTTTTCTATTTACAGAAAACCACTTTTTTATTTATATTGTTTGGCGACAATGAGTTCAACGATAGGGAAAATAAGAAAGGAAGAACAGAGTGCAATAAAGAGTGGAAGGTTTTTTACACCATCCAAATTGGAACCCATAGAAAATCCTTCTGACCAGAATAATATAAGAAACATAACACCTACAAGCACAAAATACGCGATTTTAAAGCTTTTATATGTAATTTGTTGTCCCAGTTCATCTTGACTTTCTTTTGATACTCCGTTTGGATCTCCCCATGTAATATGATTTATTAAATTACTAAGTATTAAAGAAGCAGCGAAAATTGTCCCGCCCAAAATCGAGCCTTCAGTTGCATATTTGTATGCGCCATGTCCGAGTATCGCGATTAACGATAAAACAATGATTACAAAAATAATCTTTTTAGTATTCAATATATAATTGCACCTCCACCGTTGTAAAAAACTCTTTACACCCATAGTATAAAATTGGAAAAGTTTTATGTCAAATGTTTTTTACATATGAAGTGAGTGTTTATAATATTTTATTTTTGGGATAAATAAAAAATTACATTACATTTGAATGTAAAAGAATGGGCTCGCATATATTTGGAAGGGATGTCAGATTAATTTAGGGGGTAGTTATGTCTATTCTTTTAAAAGCTGGTGCAGATGCAGGAAATAATGGTTTGAAGTTAATGGTGAAAGGGCAGGAACCCATTTTTATTCCGAGTATTTATTCCTTATATATAGGTGAGCCTACGGGGTTGTTAGATGAGGGTGAAGTTTCATCGTCAGAATTAGAGAATCACATTGATGTGACCATTAGTTCTCCATCGCTAATGTTAAATAATGTACGATACATCGTTGGAGAAAAAGTGATTCAAGATCAATTAAAAGGTACAGAAGTGGAGAAGAAATCAAATAAATCTACTGATGAATTAATGGTCATTACAATCCTTTCAGGTTTAGCGATAAGTGCTATGCGTCAAAGTCCAACTTCAAGTCATATTAATATTCGTTATGATTTATCTGTTGCTCTTCCAATGCAACTTATTACACAGGAAATCGCTGTTGAAAATGCGAAACGGTATATGGGTAATCACAAGGTCATATTCCATTATCCAAATGGACGCGATGTTACGATTAATGTTTCTATTGAGTTTTGTAAATGTCTACCTGAAGGCGCTTCTGGGACGTGGGGGATTGTATATGATGAGGACGGAAATGTTGTGAAACATAAAATAGAATGTGAACAAAATCAAGTTTCAGAAATTGATTTTGTAGATAAAACTTTATTGTCTTTTGATATTGGCGCGGGGACAACGGAAGAAGTTGTTTCATTAGGAGTAAATTTCCGTCCGCAATTAAGTAAAGGATTATCGTACGGTGTAAAAGAAACGTTACTACAAATTATTACGAGATGGAATCGGAAATATCCTACGAAAACAATTGATAGTATTACAGAATTCAACCAAATTTATTTAAATGAAAAGCATCCAAGAAATGCATTGTTAGTTGAGGAATCGCAGCCAGCGTTTTTAGGTTTAGCAGCACGCGTTGCAACGGATATTATTAACAAAATTGATGATATGAAAGACGATCCATATGTATTTATTTATGGTGGGGGCGCAGTTATTATTAAAAATAGCTTAAAAATGATTTTGAAACAAAAAGGACGCTTGAAAAATGTGATTTTTGTAGATAACCCGTTATTCACTAATGCTCGTGGGTTATTAGTATATACATGCTCGCCAAAATATAGAGAGCATAAGCAAAAAGAGTTAGGGTTTACAAACTTAACGATAAGTTAGTTGGTGGAAGTATGCGATCTAGGCGATATAAACGTGGTGATCGAGTGAAAATTAATATTAATAAATCAGTATCGCCTGAAATGATTGCTTGGCTTAATAAACAAACTAATCCAACTAATTTCTTTTTCTTTGCGGCCCAGCAATTATTTAAACAAGTAGGAGATATTGATGTATCAAAAACCTTGCCAAGTAGCCATGTTTTTTCTTTATATGTAGAACCATCATCTCTATTAAAAGTTGAAATGAATCCATTTAAAAACGTACCACTAGAAAATAGTAAATCCGCCGAAAACGTAAAAAAAAAATCGTGGGAATCTGTTGATCAGTTAGATTGTCCATTCTTTTGAACATAGAAAAATATAGGTAGAGCCCATCACTATACATAAGAATGCAGTGATGGGTTTTTGTTATTGTATCGTAATCATTATAAATAGAAGGGACAAAAAAAATTGTGCCCCTTCTAATAGTTGTTCTTATCTTATATGGGATATATGTTCTGAAACTGCTTTAATAATTTTATCCCAGTCATCTGGATGATTCTCGTGTCCTGTACCTTCAAGGGGGAATAGCTTTGAGTTCGGAATTTCATCAATAAGTGCGAGTCCATGTTCAAGTGGAAGAGCTGTATCGTCTGTACCATGAATTACTAAAGTAGGTACTAGTAATGATTTAAGTATACCTTCATAAGAATCATCACCTGTAAGGAGGGTGTGATTAAACATGCTTAATAAATTGTTAGCACGTTCTATTTCTTGTTTTACTTGTTTCAAAGTTCTTGCTTCATCAAATATACGCTTTGATCCACATAGTAGACGTGATCCTGTAACTAAATATTTCGCTATAACATCTTTATTTGTCCAATCTAAATTTGCACCATTAGCATGATGTGTCAAAATTCTTTCATCCATTGGAGGCAAATCACGAGTATTGTTATCAGATCCAATAACACTTGTTGCTAGTAATGTTAAGGTCAAAATTCTTTCTGGGTGTTTTACTGCAGCAATTTGAGCAATCATACCTCCTAATGACATGCCAAAAAGGTGTGCCTTGTCAATATGATACGCATCGAGTACTCCGATTGCATCTTCAGCCATATCTGCTACAGTGTAATTGGAAGTCCCAGGCTCATATGTAACAGAACGCCCAACATCACGGTTATCATAGCGAATGACAAACCTTCCTGTGCTAGCCAACCTTTCACAAAATTCTTCATCCCAATAAACCATTGAACACGTAGCTCCCATAATTAATAATATTGCTGGATTATTAGGATTGCCAAAGCTTTCTGTGCATATATCAATACCGTTTACTTTGAAAACTTGTTCACTCATAGCACACTCTCCGTTTCATTTAAAGGTCATTAATAAATAAAGAGAAATATAACTTTGGGTGTTTCTTAGGCGTAAATTAGATTGTATTTAAGTGAAATAAATGTTTTTTGCACTCATGATGCTTAATTAGTAGAGTAGCATAAATATCACCTCCAAATATATTTATTGTCATTCAAGGCGAAAAATTTTGAAAAATAATTATTTGTTATTAAAATAAACAGCAAGGAGGAGAGGAAATGAAAGCAATTGTTATTAATCAATACGGTAGTGTTGAAGAACTACAAGAAAGACAAGTTCCAAAGCCGGTTGTTAAATGTAATGAAGTATTAATACGCATACATGCAACATCTGTCAATCCTGTTGATTGGAAAATAAGAAAGGGAGACTTACAAGAAAAGTTGCGATTTTCATTTCCAATTACATTAGGATTAGATGTTGCTGGAGTAGTCGAAGAAGTTGGAGAAGATGTGAATCATTTTAAAATAGGAGATAAAGTATTTACGAAACCCGAAAATATAGGGAAAGGTTCTTATTCTGAATACATTACAGTGAAATCAAATTTAGTAGCGCAAATGCCAAATAATCTTAATTTTGAAGAGGCAGCATCTATACCTCTTGCAGGACTAACAGCTTGGCAAAGTCTTGTTGATTATGCACAAATAAAAGAAAATGACCGAGTATTAATTCATGCTGGAGCGGGCGGAGTAGGGAGTTTTGCAATTCAAATCGCAAAATCATTGGGGGCCTTTGTCGCAACAACTGCAAGTAGTAAAAATGAAGAGTTTTTAAAGTTTTTAGGGGCTGACCTTGTTATTGATTATAAAAAAGATAAATTTGAAGAGTTACTATCAGATTATGATATTGTGTTAGATACAATCGGCAGAGAAGTACAAGAAAAAAGTTTTCGAATTATTAAATCTGGTGGTGTTCTAGTTTCTATCGTTCATGAACCACTGCATGAAGTAAAGGGCATAAAATCAGGGTTTTTATGGTTAAAATCAAGTGGAAATCAATTAGACGAATTAACTAGTTTGATCCAAGTTGAAAAAATCAAACCAATCATTAGTAAGGTTGTGCCGTTTAATGAAAAAGGAGTTAGAGAAGCTCATATTTTGAGTGAAAGTCAGCATACTAGAGGGAAAATTGTAATTAAAATGGAATAAACTTTACATAAATATGCGAGTGGTGACTGGATAAAATAAAGATTGCCCCCACTCGCATATACTACATTTTTTGAACGACATAAGTAATCGCATTCGTTTTTAATTTAATGGGTTTTCCGTTACGTACAATATCATACGATAAATTTTTTATTTCAACTTTTACTTCTTGCCATTCGTTATAAACGCTTTTTAGTGTACGTATCATTTCTTCCGTAGAAAGGTTAATTTCAATTAAAGCATCTAATTCTTCTCCTGTTTCTAAATCTATTTCTTGAATGTTAGAGTTAACTATTAAACAATTGATACCGCCACTCTTTGTCCCATTTTTCATAGTCTGAAGCACTTTTTTAAAATCGTCTATTGATCTAACATGTTCTAAACTTGATACTGCAACGATGTAGTCATAAGTATTAGGAGCAATATAGTAGTCTTCAATTGCTGATTGTTCCATTTTTATGTATTCAAATACACCATATTCTTTACTATAAACTTGTAACTTCATTAAAGCCGAATCAAGTAGATCAACACAAGTAACAGTGCCGCCACTATTCATGATTTTTTGTGCAATCGGAATACTGTTTCTACCGACACCAGAGCCAAGGTCAAGTATTTGTAGGTCTTTCTGTCCTTCAAAATAGTTCAGCATGCCCATAACTGTTTTAACAGGTTTATACAGCCAAGATCCCGCTTCGAATAATTTGTATTGTTCATAGCATAAATCATGATACTTTTTCTCTTCTTGTCTTATGTAATTGATTCTGTTCATAATGTTTTAGCTCCAATAGTTTCATAACGAAATGAATATGTTGGACAACCTTTCACATTTGTTTGAATCCGAAATATACCACCGGCATGTGGGTACTGTTTTAGTTCCGCATCCGTCATTCTTGTTCTGGCGGTTGTGATATATAAATCAGTTAAATTAGGCCCTCCAAATGTACACGACGTTACATATAACGCAGGAATCGGAATACTTAAAATCTGTTCTCCAGTCAAGGGATTCCATCTAGTAATCTTCGAGCCTCCCCAATGTGCAATCCATAAACAACCTTCTACATCAACTGTCATACCATCGGGTAGACCTTCATTTTCAGGGAAGGTGATAACATCTGTTGGATTGCTAATTACACCAGTATGTATGTCATAATGAAAACGGGCTATTTTTTTAGTAGGTGTATCAATAAAATAAAGGTATGTATTGTCAGGCGACCATGCTATGCCGTTTGATGTATTTACATGGGACACTTTTTTCTCTACGTTGAGATTATTATTTAAAGAATACAAGGAACCGGCGCCATTTATACCATATAAGTCAGTAGTGCCCGCCCAAAAACGGCCAGCTGGATCGCATTTCCCGTCATTAAAACGATTTTCTAATAAATGTGGTTCAGGATCATATATATGCGTAAGTTTTTCTGTATTTAGATTAAGAGAGTAAAAGCCTCTTTCCATAGCTAAAAGTACTATATTATCTAAATATGGAACAACGCAACCAATCTGTTGGTCAAAAGTTATCACTCGGTTTGTATTATTAACGGGATTATAAAGGCATAATTTCTTTTCAATAATATCAACCCAATATAGAATTTGTTTTTTCTCATTCCAGCAAGGGCCTTCAGCTAAGCTAGACTTTGCATCAACAATTAATTCTATATTTCTAATCAATATGATTCACCTCTATCCTATAAAGATACATATAAAATTCGATAAAAAGGGAGGTAAACCTTTTGTTGGATTGAAATAAAGATGTACTTATAAAAAAGAATACCTTCTCAAATAATCCGAAAATAGCGTATAACTATGGGGAGGAAAATGCATATGATGTTTTATGAAATTATTTGCTTCTCATGTAAAAATGTATTTCGCGTATATGAAGGAAGTGAAAAGTATAAGCGATTTAAGGAGAAACGAAAAGGGGCATATTGTTGTGATGAGTGCAGTCACAAGATACAATTAGAAGCAATCAAACATTTTTTTAGATAGTAAAAAAATGTTTGATTAACATGGGTTCAGAAAAATTTGACAATATATACGTTATAAATTATTATATGTAAAAAACTAATATATAATTTGGCGTTGAAGAGAAGAGTAGTTAAGAATGAATACATACAGAGAGCTCCGGTAGCTGAGAAGGGGAGGTAAAAATCTTAATGAAAAAAGACTTAGAGCTGCGCAAGGAACTAATTCATTTAGGGATGATGCGACGGGTTCTCCCGTTATAGAGATAGGGTATAAGCATGTTTTGCCGTACCTGAAGAGGTTAATATGGTAACGTATTAACAAACTGAGGTGGTACCGCGAAGCTAATAACTCTCGTCCTCAAGATGAATAATCTTGGGGGTGGGAGTTTTTTTATTGCATAAAACTGAAAATGTGAAAACAAAAATACAATTGAGGTGAGTAACATATGCATTGGGCGTATGAAGTAGCACATGAATTGATTAGAAAAAATCCAAACAAAGAAACCTTTGTTTGTGCATCTGGAATTAGTCCATCTGGTTCTGTTCATATAGGGAATTTCCGTGAAATATTAACGACTTATTTTGTTGTAAGGGCGCTTCAAGATTTAGGGAAGAAGACTCGTTTTATCTTTTCGTGGGATGATTACGACAGGTTTAGAAAAGTTCCCAAAAATATTGATCTATCTTTTGCACAATACATTGGTATGCCGTACTGTGATATTCCTGATCCCCATGGGTGTCATAACTCATATGCAGAGCATTTTGAAAAAGAGTTTGAGAAATCGCTACAAGCATTTGGGATTGAAGTGGAATTCATTTATCAGCATGCTGAGTATAGAAGTGGAAGGTACAACGAAAAAATATTAGAGTCTTTGTATAAAAGAAAAGAAATATATGATATTTTAATGGGTTTTAAAACTGGAGAGTGTAGCGATGAAGAACGAGAGAGCTTTTATCCAGCTACATTGTATTGTGAGAGATGTGGAAAAGATGCAACAACTATTACCCATTTTGCCGAACTATTAAAAACAGTTCGGTATGAATGTGAATGTGGAAATAAAAATGAATTATCAATATTAGAGACAAATAAAATGAAACTGAATTGGAAAATAGACTGGCCGATGAGATGGGAAGTAGAAGATGTTATCTTTGAACCTGGAGGGAGAGACCACTCATCTGAAACGGGTAGTTATAATGTATCAAAAGAAATTGCAAGGAAAATATTCAATTATGAAGCTCCCCATTACGTTGCTTATGATTTCATTGGAATTAAAGGGCATCATGAAAAAATGTCCGGTTCTTCAGGGAATAGTATTACACCTAGCGACTTATTAAAAGTGTATTTACCAGAAGTAATTCTTTTTATGTTTGCAAAATATAAGCCGGGCGCAGCTTTTCATATCGGACTTGATGAAGATGTGATTCGAAATTATACAGAATATGAACGACTGAGGGACAGTTATGAAAATAAAACGCTCAGAAATGAAGATTTATTTGATGCAATTAAACTTTCTAGAGTTGATAGCCGATTTAAAGAGTATCCAAAATTTAATCAAGTAGCAGGAACTTTACCTTTATTAAATTTTGATTCATCTATTTTACAAGATATATTAGAGAAAATAGATAGGAGCTATGGATTACCTGAAATGATAGCGATAAGTAATCGTGCAGAGTATTGGATAAGAAACTTTCAATCTGAAAAATTAATTGCGGTAAATCAAGAGAAAAATACGGAGTTTTATAACACATTAGGTGAAAGGCAGAAAAAATGGCTAGTAGAAGTTTGTAAAATACTTCGCTCTAATAAAGATTATTCTAACTTAATGGAACAATTGTATCCGATTTGCCATCATGAAAATAAAAAAATAATGAAAGAAAATCAAAAACAATTATTTACCATTATATATAGGCTCATTATGAATCAATCAAGTGGTCCACGTATACCTTTATTAATACATGTGGTAGGCGCCAGAAAATTCGTCACATTATTAGATTTCTAAAATACAATTAAAAGCAACGCAAGTACTAAAAAGAATAGGTAATTGCGTTGCTTAATTTTTGCTATCGTGAATACATTTTTGGACATTCATCACCACGTGGTTCGTAAAAACAATGGCTTTTAAATTGTCCTGCAAATGGCTGATTATACCATTCAGGTGGGCAAGATCCGACTGGACGGAAATACCAAAGAGCCCATCTGGCTGGCCATCGCCATTCACCTTGTAACACTTTTCTTGCGATTTCTTTTTCTGAGTCACGAGCACGTTGATAAAAGTATCCGTATTGTACCGCTTCGAATCCACCAGGACTTTGATATACTGCATCACTTACAGATCGAAGTTGTTTAAAATCTAAGCAATCACAAAATACACGATTTACTACAACACATCCAACAAGTTGTTCACCTTGTCGTCCTTCGCCCTCAGCTTCAGCACGGATTAAACGTGCTAGTAAATCAACGTCACTTTCGTTGTATGGAATAAGGGGCATTGTAATACCACCTTTCTTTACCTGTTATAGTAAAGAGTGTATGTTTCAAAATGAGCTAAGTGCATTTTTCTTGAAAATAACTACTAATTTTAAAAAGGAGCTTATACGGAAAAAAGCTAATTATTATATGGAAGATAAAAAACGAAAAAGGAGAGGTATTATGCATCGTATACATAAAGAACATATCATTTACGCAATGTCACCAGAAAATAATCCATGTATTGAAGTAGAAATTGGGAGCCGTCTTGTATTTGAAACATATGATTGCTTTGAAAATCAAATTGATTCGGAAAATGTCGTATTTCAAGAACTAGATTGGAATCGAATTAATCCAGCGACTGGACCTGTATATATTAAAGAGGCAGAACCTGGTGATATATTAGTCGTAATGATTGAAAAGATTAAAATTTCAGAGCAGGGTGTTTTAACTACAGGAGCGAACCTGGGTGTAATAGGTAATGAGCTAAATGAAAATACAGTAAAAATTATTCCAATCCAAAATGAACATGTAATATTTTCGGATGAACTACAAATACCAGTTAATCCGATGATTGGTGTCATTGGCACGGCCCCTAAAGAAGACAGTATTTCATGTGGTACGCCGCATGATCACGGCGGGAATATGGATTGTAAAGAGATAAAAGAAGGAACAACATTACTATTACCAGTCAATGTCCCTGGGGCACTATTAGCGTTAGGTGATTTACATGCTGCGATGGGTGACGGTGAAATTGGTGTAAGTGGAGTAGAAGTCGCTGGGGAAGTAACTGTAACAGTTCAAATTATAAAAGGAAAGCAATGGCCACTACCGATGGCTATCCAAAAAGAAAAAATGATGACCATTGCTTCAGAGAAATTGTTAGATGATGCAGCGAATCGTGCTGTACATAATATGGTGACATTTTTACATGAAGAATTAGAAATGCCTAAAGCTGATGCAACTCTTTTATTATCAGCAGCAGGTAATTTGAAAATTTGTCAAGTTGTGGATCCGCTGAAAACGGCGCGGATGGAACTAGGAATGGATTATGTGGAGAAACTTGGATTTACTTTGAGTGAATTTAATATTAAATAAGAAAAATAGAAGAAGGATACTTTTGTATAAAAGCATCCTTTTTTAATTTACGTATTTAATGAAAAGAGGTAGTATTTATTTTGTATAATGGTATATGAGATTGTGGATCGAAAAGGAGTAAAACAATGGTTAAAATTATGATTGTAGAAGATGATATGAAAATTGCAGAGCTATTATCAACTTATGTTGCGAAATACGGTTACCAAGGAATTATTGTATCGGATTTTCAAAATGTGTTAGACATATTTTTAGGAGAACAACCAGAGTTAGTTTTATTAGATATTAATTTACCGAGTTTTGATGGATACTATTGGTGTCGTCAAATTCGTGCGGTTTCTACATGCCCGATATTATTTATTTCGGCTCGTGAAGGCACGATGGATCAAGTTATGGCGTTAGAAAATGGTGGCGATGATTTTATTCCGAAGCCTTTCCATTATGAAGTTGTAATGGCGAAAATTCGTAGTCATTTAAGACGTGCTTACGGAGATTATGCACCGAAACTAGAAGAACGTATGGTTGAGCAACAAGGTCTTTGTTTATATCCCGAAAGACTTGTATTAAAACTTATGAATCAAGAGATTGATATTACGAGAAACGAAGCCATTTTATTAGAGACGTTAATGAAAAATTATCCGCGTGTTGTGAGTAGAGAAGTGTTACTAAATAAATTATGGGATAGTGAATCCTATGTTGACGATAATACGTTAAGTGTAAATACAACACGGGTGCGTAAAAAATTAAAAACGTTACATATTGAAGGAGCGATTGAAACAATTCGTAGTGTTGGATATAGACTGCATATTACTTGGGATACTGGTATGGAAAAATGATAAAACTGTTTATACGTGATCATATACCACTTATTTGTTTTACAGTATTTCAACTTCTGTCCATATTCCTTGTGTATTGGTTTGATGGGCATAACCACATTACAACAGCGTTATATGCAATGTTTTTAGGTGCTTTTTTTATGGTAAGTTATTTATTATTTCGCTATTTTACACATCGTTCTTTTTATGAGCGCTTAGCAAATCCGATGCAATCTTTAGATGAATCTGTTCAAAAATCTGATTTTGCAGCTGTATCTACTGCACTTCAAGATCTGCTTGAAGTGCAATATCGCCATTATCAAAATCAGCTCCAATTGCAAGAGAGAAAAAATAATGATCATTTAACCTTTATGAATCAGTGGATTCATCAAATGAAAACACCTTTATCTGTAATAGAATTAATTACACAGGATGAAGTGGATTCGCGTTTTGAAAGTATTAATGAAGAAACAGATCGGTTGAAAAAAGGGTTAGAGATGGCTTTGTATGTCGCACGTTTAGAAGCATTTACACAAGATTTCTATGTAGAAAGAGTGCAACTACATCAAATAGTGAATGATTCCGTGCATGAACATAAACGCTTTTTTATCCGAAATTTTGTATATCCAGAACTTGAAATTGATAAAGGTATTACTGTAGAAAGTGATGCGAAATGGTTACAATTTTTAATCGGACAAATTATATCGAATGCGATTAAATATTCATCAGGTAGTAGAGAAAAGATTAAAGTAAAAGCATGTAAGGAAGGTACTACAGTTGCACTTGAAATTATCGATAGTGGCGTAGGGATACCGAAGCAAGATTTACCAAGAGTGTTTAAACCTTTCTTTACAGGAGAAAACGGTAGAGATTTTAAAGAATCAACTGGAATGGGACTATATCTTGTATATGAAATTACAAAACAATTAGGACATAGTGTAGAGATCCATTCAGAAGTTGGTAAAGGTACCGTTGTACGAATTAAATTTTGTAATGTGTAAAAAGTGATTCAGGCTAAAGAACTTTTGAGATAAGTTTTTTAGCCTTGTTTTGTACTCTTAATAAAATTAGAGAATGAAATATTATATACCTAAGAGAAGCAAAACGAACCTGATAAGAATAAATGAAATACTAGATATATAAACACTTTTTAATAATAAAATAGAAAGCTTTATTAGTTGTAAATGATAGGGGGATTGAAATGGATATTCGGAAAATGAGGTATTTCATAACGGTGGCAGAAGAATTAAACTTTAGTCGTGCAGCAGAACGTCTTATGATGGCACAACCTCCTTTAAGCCAAGAAATTCGTAAATTAGAAGAAGAATTAGGGGTTCAACTTTTTCATCGAACAAAAAGAATGGTTGAACTTACCGATGCTGGGAAAATATTTTTAGAAGGTGCACGGCAAACGTTGCTTCAAGTAGATAGAACCATTAAAGAAACACAGCTTGCGGATGAAGGGAAGATAGGACATTTAATAATTGGTTTTGTCGATTCTACAGAAACCGTTATAGAGATATTAAAAAAATTCCGAGAACGTTTTCCTAAAATACAGCTCATATTACGCGAGATGACAACAGACCAGCAAATAAAAGCACTCTATGAAAAACAAATTCATATTGGATTTATTCGTTCTAAGCAGAATAATGAAATATTGTCTTCCGAAGTTTGTTCTGAGGAGTGTTTAAAATTGGTTTTACATCAAGGTCACCCTTTAGTTTCGTTACCTAACATTTCAATCAAATCGTTAGTTAATGAACCATTTATTTTATTTCCCCGTCATTTTGGTACAAATTTTTATGATTTAATTATTAGTTACTTTTGGGAACATGGAGTAAGTTTGAATATCGTTCAAGAAGCGATTCAAATGCAAACGATTGTGAATTTAGTTGCTACAGGAATGGGGATTTCTGTCGTTCCATCATCAGTGGAAAGTTATAAAAAATCGGGAGTCATATATAAAGCAATACAAGAAAATACCCCGAAAATAAATTTATATGCTGGATGGAGACTAGATGAAAAGTCTGTTGTGTTAGAGAACTTTTTAACAGTTGTTAGAGAGGTTTATATGACTTCACAATTTGAATTTGAAAAGTAAAAGCCCATCTTGATGGGATGGGCAGTGGGGAATTTGGAAAGGAAAACTTCTATTTTTATTTTAAAGTCACTGATGATTCAACCTGTTTTACTCGGATCGTACTCAACAAAACCTTTTAGTACGCTATCAATTTGATACATAATTTCAGGTTGCAATTTAACACTAGAAGCAATTACGTTTTCTCTTATTTGCTCCGGATTTGATGCGCCAATAATTGCAGAGGAAACAGCTGGATTTTGTAGCACCCAAGCAACTGCGAGTTGAGATAGGGTAAGATTAGTTTCTTGCGCGATGGGATTGAGTTTCTGGATAGCAGTGAGTACATCATCACTCATCCAACGTTGCACGAGTTTTTGGAAAAATGGTTTACCAGCATCTGAGTTAGCACGTGATTGATTCGGTATTGGTTTACCAGGTTGATATTTTCCTGTGAGAATACCTTGTGCAAGGGGAGACCAAACAACTTGACCAAGTCCCTCACGTTGGCATGTTGGTATTACATCAGTTTCAATAACTCGCCACAACATCGAATATTGAGGTTGGCTAGCGATAAGTGGAATGTTCAATTCTCGTGCAAGTGCTGCACCGCGTGTAATTTGTTCTGATGTCCACTCACTTACGCCCAAATAAAGGACTTTACCTTGTCTTACAAGATCTGCAAAAGCTAACATCGTTTCCTCAAGGGGAGTTGTTGTATCAAATCTATGTGCATAATAGACATCGATATAGTCTGTCTGCAACCGTTTTAATGATGAATTACAATTTTCTATAATATGTTTTCGTGATAATCCACGATCATTTTTTCCAGGTCCGGTCGGATGGCATACTTTTGTACATAGTTCTATACTTTCTCGGCGTATACCTTGCAAAGATCGGCCAAGTACTTCTTCGGCTATAGTGTCTGAATAAACATCAGCAGTATCGAACGTTGTAATTCCGACATCTAGTGCGGCTTTCACACAGTCATTTGCAGTATCCTCATCTACTTTTCCACCATGGTTTATCCAGTTCCCATATGCAATCTTGCTTACTGTTAATCCACTGTTTCCTAGTTTGCTAAACTCCATTGTAGTATCCTCCTTTTAAAATGATATCTTCATTATAAGAACTGAAATTTAATATGTATAATATATAATTTATTGGAGAGTTATATAAAAAATATATAAGAGGGAGTGCTTAGAAGTTTACATGATAGTAAAATCTAAAGCAGTATCACATATAATTACATTTACTCATACAGTACTACTATGGTACAATATGGTTACTAACGACGGAAAGGAATGATGGGTGGACGATGATTAACTAATCTTATTTTTAAATGTTGAAATTAAATAAATTTCAATTTATAAAAAATAGGATTAGTCTGCCCGATTTCCATACAATAGTATTGCTATTTATTTTGCTTAATAGCTTATTTGGGTATAAATATTTTAATGACTAATCCTGCCAAATTAATTTGGGAGGATTTTTTTGTTCTCCCTTAATGAAAGGGATCGGTAATATGAAAGAACTTTTAAAATTAAATGATGTTTATGTTGAAATAATAGAAAATACTTTATTAGAGAAAATGAATGTTACAGTAAAACAAGGGGATGTTATCGGATTAATTGGTAAAAATGGTGCTGGTAAATCAACGTTACTTCAATTAATTAATGGGCAGATTGAGCCATCAAAAGGTACTGTTGAATGGCAGCAAATGAATGTGACAACGGCATATGTTGAACAAGAAACAGAATCCTTTATTAGTAATGATGTGATTGCAAAAGAAGCAGAACTTCTTGCGAAATGGGGCGTGCCAACGAACGATTTTCTTACTTTAAGTGGTGGTGAAAAGCTGAAAGTTCGATTAGCAAAAGGGTTTTCCGAAAATCCAAATTTATTAATATTAGACGAACCGACAAATCATTTAGATGAGACGAGTACGGAATTTCTCATTAAACAAATAAAAAATATGAGAGGTACAGTTATCGTCGTATCGCATGATCGATATTTTTTAGATGTTGTCGCAACAAAAATATGGTCAATTGAGGATAAAAAATTAATTGACCATAGCGGTAATTATACGAGTTATATGAAAGCACGTGAGCAAAAAAGAATGACGCAGCAGCGTGAATATGAAAAACAGCAAAAAAAGATAGAACAAGTAGAATCACAAATAAACGAATTAAGTTCATGGTCACAAAAGGCACATGCACAGTCTACAAAACAAGAAGGCGTTAAAGAATTTTATCGTGTGAAAGCGAAGCGAATGGATGCGCAAGTGAAGTCGAAACGGAAACGTCTCGAAAAAGAGCTTGAGAAAACGAAAGTAGAACGTGTTAAAGAAGAGTATTCAGTTGAGTTCTCTATTCAAGCGAATAAAAAAGTAGGAAAACGCTTTTTAGAAGTGAAACAATTGAGGAAAGAATTTGATGGACGAACATTATTCGAAAACGTTAATTTTACAATCCAACACGGTGAGAAGGTTGCGATTATTGGACCAAACGGAAGCGGGAAAACAACATTACTGAAGATGATTATGGGCACGGAGACTGTTCAAGGAGAAGTATGGATTTCACCATCAGCAAACATCGGTTATTTAACACAAGAAGTATTTGATTTACCACTTGATAAAACACCAGAAGATTTATTTTTTAAAGAGACATTTGAAGAAAGAGGAAAAGTCCAAAATTTAATGAAACATTTAGGGTTCCAGGCTTCTCAATGGAAAGAGCCGATTGAGCAAATGAGCATGGGAGAACGAGTGAAGTGTAAGCTAATGACCTATATTTTAGAGGAAAAAGATGTACTTATTTTAGATGAACCGACAAATCATCTAGACTTACCTTCAAGGGAACAACTTGAAAATACATTGGCTGAGTATAATGGAACATTAGTTATAGTTTCTCACGATCGATATTTTCTAGAGAAAACAACTAACACGAAACTCGTGTTTTCAAATAATACGATACAAAAGCAGTTAGAAGAGCCTACTAAAACAAGAGATGATATTGAAGAGCTACGTTTAACGTTAGAAACAGAGAGACAAGAAGTATTAGGTAAATTAAGCTTTTTAACTTCTAACGACAAAGAATATAACGAACTTGACGAACGATTTAAAGAACTTACGAAACAGATAAAGGCACTTTAATGTAATTATGGGAACCTTCTAGCTAGGAGGTTCCCATAATTACTGATTTTTATACGGGATTAAGGGGTGGGAACATGAGAGGAGAAAATTTGACTAGGTTATTTAGAATAGACTGTGGTGATATTTACTTACAAGAGTTTACCATTCAAGATGCGGAGAGTATTTATAAAATATCGAATCAGCCGGAAATAGAAAAGTTTTTACCAGACTGGAAATCACCGAAAGAACAGAGGGTTCATTGGATTATCAATGATGAAATACCAGCAAATCAAGCATTTCTTGATACCGTGAAAACAACATCTAACATAGAGGTTCATTCTTTACAGCTGGGGATATTTATTAAAGATACAAATGAATTTATTGGATGGTGCTGTACAGGCATTAAAGAAGAACTCCCTTCACCGAACAGAGAAATTATGTATGCTATTTCAAGCGAGTATCAAAATAATGGTTACGCTACTAAAGCGACTAAAGGGTTGATTGACTATTTGTTCAAAAATACAAATGTAGATGTTCTTAACGCAGTTGCTTTAATTAACAACGTACCATCAAATAAAGTTATTGAAAAATGTGGATTTACTTATCTGAGTCAACAAACGATAGAAAACCAACTATATAATCATTATCTATTAAGTAAATCAGAATGGATAAAAAATATAGCTCTTTAAAAGGAGCTATAATGAAATGATTACAAAAAAGCTTAGAGCTAAAACTCTGAGCTTTTTTACATTCAAGTGTACCACTTACCATATCAAAGCGACAATTGGGATGGCTTCTTGATGAATTTGCTTTTCACCAAAAACAGGGCATCAAGCTGTGCATGCGAGAACCCCCTTTATAAAAATCATATATGTAAAGGAATTTGGATGATTTTGTCGAATGCATTTATCTATGAAAACACCACTTTCTCACTCGAATAATCCTAAAATTGAATCACTTCAAACTCAAGTAGAAGAACACACGGTAAAAGTGAAGGCGAGCGAAGGTTTGTATATAAAACTAACGGTTGAGTGTTAGTGGATTAAATGTTTTAAGATATGAAATAGTTTAAATGAGGGAGGGGAACGCATATCATAATTTGGTTTCGTCATTTGCCACAGATAAGTATGGATTTCGCAGAATGGACTCCTTTTATTAAGAATAATTGGTATCGAAAACATTATCTGAAGTTTGTATATCTACTTCAGATAATCATTTTTCTGATACCCTATTTCTTTGAAACAAGTTTCACTCATATTAATATATTTTATCTCATCATAATAGGTATCTTTGTCTTCATCATTCACGAATGTCTACACATTTTGGTCATAAGTAACAAAGGTGATATTAGCTTAACATTTAGTGGAATATTTTTTTGGCTAAATACAAATGCAATCCTATCCAAAACGAGATTTTGGGTCTTTATGAGCTTGCCCATTATTGTATTATCGGTAGTCCCTGCCGTTATGTCGTTTTATGTATCAGGAAATATCAAATCAATCATATTATTTGTATGTTGGATAAACACATTAATTTCCTCCTCAGATATCTACAATTCATTTTTAATTGCCATTAAACCGAAGAACTCAGTTTTTTGCAGAGGTTATTATAAAGTGAACTAGTATTAAAAGGGTAACTCAAAAATGTTTCAACTAAAGGCATAAGTTAAAATATAATTTTTGAAAGTAAAAGACCGATAAAACAATCGGTCTTTTCTCATTTATATAATAAAGATTTGATATAAACAGCATTGTATTTCATGCCACTATACAATTATTATAAGATAGTTATACGTTAATTTTAGTTTGAAAACAGTTTTGTTATCAGTTTTTTTAGAAATCTTACAAGCGTGTAAGATAAATGAAAGATGAATCAATATGAGCTGTAAGACAATTCCTTTACACTTTATAGTGAGCAGTACAAATGAAGGGAGAATATAAATGGAAATTTTACATGCAAAAAGTATTAGTAAAGTATATAAGGGGAAAATACCTTTTAAAGCATTGGTAGATATTGATTTATCAATTCAAGAAGGTGAATTTATAGGGATTATGGGACCATCAGGAAGCGGGAAAACAACGTTATTAAATATGGTATCTACTATCGATTCTCCAACATCGGGAGAAATATTAATAAATGGCACAAATCCTTTCCAATTATCATCAGAAGATTTAGCGTTATTCCGCAGGAAACAATTAGGATTTGTTTTTCAATCATTTAATCTTCTTAGCACACTTACTGTAAAAGAAAACATCGTATTGCCGATGACATTAGATGGTGTTTCTGTGCAAGAAATGAACAAACGAGTGGAAGAAATTGCAGAGAAATTAAATATTACAGATATATTGAGTAAAAGAACTTTTGAAATATCAGGGGGGCAGGCTCAAAGAACAGCAATCGCTCGTGCAATCGTTCATAAGCCGCAATTATTACTTGCAGATGAACCAACAGGGAACTTGGATTCTAAATCTTCAAATGATGTAATGGAGATGCTAGATGCTCTTAATAAGGAAGAAAAGGCAACGATGATGTTAGTTACACATGATCCGTATGCAGCCAGTTTTTGCAGCAGAGTTATATTTATTAAAGATGGTCAACTATATAACGAAATTTATTGTGGTGAAAGCAGGCAAGCATTTTATCAAAAGATTATGGATGTCCTTTCTTTGTTAGGGGGGAAAAGACATGACTTTTCGTCAGTTCGCATTTAATAATATTTTTCGTAATAAGCGTACATATGCTGCTCATTTTTTAAGTAGTGCATTTTCTATTATGATTTTCTTTACGTATGCTCTTTTATTATTTCACCCTGATTTACAAGGTGAGTTACAATCGACAAGTGCAACAATAAGTGCATTTGGTACATTGGGGTTTAGAATTTCGCAAGGATTGATTTTTGTATTTTCATTTTTCTTTATTTTATATTCAGTTAGTTCGTTTTTAAAAACGCGTAAGAAAGAATTTGGCATATTAATGATGCAAGGTATGTCAATGAGACAGCTTAAGAAATTATTATTGATTGAAAATATGTTAATTGGATTTGGTTCAATTTGTATAGGAATTCTCATAGGTCTCATATTTTCTAAATTAGTTTTATTGATAAGTGCAAGTGTATTAATGATCAATAATGGTTTGCCTTTCTATATACCGATACAAGCGGTACTATTAACAGTCATCACGTTTCTTTTCTTATTTTTAATTGTTTCGCTTGTTACTTTTAAAATGGTAAAAGTAACAGAACTTGTAGAACTCATTCAAGCAGAAGAAAAACCAAAACCTGAACCGAAATCTTCAATTTTATTATCGCTACTTTCTTTAATTAGTATAGGGTGTGGATATATTTCAGTATTTCGATTTATCTCAAGTCACAGTTTTATTATGCTTGGAATTGGTGTACTCCTTGTAATTATAGGAACGTACTTTTTATATACACAGTGTAGCATTTATATATTGCATCTTGCGAAAAGGAGTGAATCTTTCTTTTTAAAAAGAACAAATATATTAACATTCTCAGAATTGATTTACCGTATGAAAGATAATGCAACCATGTTTTTTATAGTATCTATTATTTCAGCAGTTGCATTTACAGCAATTGGTACGACAGCTGCTCTCGGTAATAGGGATTTGGTAAGAATGACAAATCCGTATACATTTCTGTATGTAAGTTTTGAAACAGACAAAGAGGTAGATAAAAATCTCTCTACTATAAAAAAACATCTTGCTGATGCTAATATTCCTTATCGAATGGCTTCGTCTTCAAATAAATATACAGAAAGTAACGTATATGTAATAAAGTTAAGTGAATATAACGAACTTGCGAGAGCACTCGGGTATCAACAAGAAACGATTGAAAAAGAAGATGAAATTTTACTAATCCCTGGAATGGTATCCCAAAAACAAGAATTTAGAAATGGTGACTATAAAAAGAATATTGAAGTCATTCAAGGAGATTGGACAAAGACATTTCGTGTGAAAAAAGCTGTAGAAAATTTAGTTTTACCGCATGATACTAGAAGTATTTATATTGCTGTTCAAGATCATGTGTATGATGGAATTCCTGTTTCTCCTGACCAAGATGATATAGGTGATCAAAATCGTACTTACGGATTTGTTGTAGATGATTGGATGAAAACGAAAGAGATTTCAAACCAATTAAATAGTATATTTGAAAAAGATGTTAGCAAAGATAATTTCTACTTTCAAGCTTTAACATTAGATTTGTTAAGTGCAAAGCAAACGAATGGATTATTACTTATGGCAAGTGTTTTAGTCGGAATCGTCTTCTTCACATTCGCTGCTAGTTTTATCTATTTTCGATTATATACTGATTTGGATCGCGATCAACAGCAATATAAAATGATTTCGAAAATGGGATTAAGTAAACGAGAATTAAAAAAAGTTGTAACGAGACAGTTAGTATTAATGTTCTTCTTACCGATTGTCGTTGCAGTGATTCATACTGTAGTCGCTTATACGGCATTACAACAATTAGTCGATTTTTCTATTTTAAATAGCTCTATCGTTATTTTAATTTCGTTTATATGTATACAAGTTTTATATTTCTTTATAACTCGTTGGCGTTACCTACAAAAGCTGTATAAAACTATGGAACAATAGAGGATATCAACTATTAAGATTACAGAAAATCATGTAAAAAACAAATTGAATTATGAAAGGAACCGTGATGAAAAGAACACTAACTATCTTCATGTTAACTATAATAATTTTAATAAGCTTAAGCGCATGTTCTAAAAATGAAGACTTATTCCCAGCTAACGGTGTACTAATCATTGGAGATGAGAATAATACTTCACCAATTATTAATCGTTATAAGGAAAATACGAAAGAAAATGAAGTTTATTCAGTGAAAACAGGTAAATTTGGAAAAGGGAAGGTACTAATATTAAATGAATCTACTGCGCAAGCGATGATTAAAGAAAAGATTTTTTGTAAACGGGATAATGTATCCAGTTCTATGCCTATAGACACATTACCGAATTTCCCAAAAGAAGGCTCACTATTATTTACACATGAAGACGAAAAGACTATACAAAGTATTGAAATAGAAGGAAGAGAGATTCCCGTTAAATATGATAGTAATGCTTGGATTGGTAACACTCGTAATTATGGGTTTCAATGGTATGTGATTGTAGCGAAAAATAGTGTATATAAAGAAATAAAAGCAAATGAAACGAAAATGCAACTTCTTCATCTGAAAAAATCTTTAGGTGACGAAAAACCTAAAATGTCGACAGATAATACATTGATTAATGAAAATGTAAAAGTAAGAAAGCTAATTAAAGGTTTAGAAGGAGAAGTATCTTTTCAGTTTGTAACGATTGGAGAAAAATCTTAAAAAAGAGTTCAAGGTTGATAAAAACTTTATCAGTCTTGAACTCTTTTTAGTTTATAGACCAATCAAATATTATGCTTTACATTACTTCATTTAATCGAGTCTCACTCGTTTCTTCAATCGTATTTGAATTTTGAACTGAATTATTTTGAGCTTCTTTTTCTTTACGGACTTTTTGTAGCATTTCAAGTATGATCCATAAAGGAACACCTTTATCTTTCAACATCTTCCATAAATCTAATTCGTTAAATTTATGCTCAGGTTGTTTCATTTCTTTTTCAGATGAACGAATATCAAATTTGATTGGATCATTTGATTTCTTATCTTCAAGTTTAGTAGAAGAGATAGTATTATGCTCAAGATTAGATGGAGTTATTTTAGTAGGTTGAGATAATGTATGAATGTTTGATCCGATTTGCATGCTTTTTTCCTCCTTTTCAAGCAATAAAATTAGTTTTCTTATGAATATTAAATCCATTTAACATGAGGAAACTACATTAAATTATAAATTCAAATAATTAGATTTACAAGTTGTATTGTAAAAAGTAAATGTTTACTTGAATTAATATTTATCAACATTTGTGTATGTTTTCTATATATACAACGTATATAAAATACTTTACATTATGTTTAAGTTAAAAACGAATTGTGTAAATCTTTTTCACAGAAAAATGTAAACGTTTTATTAGGGGGAGAAAGTATGGGGAAGTTATTTTTAAAAATATGTTTTTTTACATTAGTGACTGTTTGTTCATTCGCGGTGAAAACAACTTACGCTGAAGAGAGGCAACAAAATCATTATCCTATCATTTTAGTGAATGGATTTGCTGGATGGGGTAGGGAAGAAATGCTAGGGGTAAAATATTGGGGTGGTGTTCATGATATACAGGAAGATTTAAAAAGAAATGGTTATACAGTTCATACGGCTGCTGTTGGCCCTGTTTCTAGTAATTGGGACCGTGCATGTGAATTATATGCGCAAATTAACGGTGGAACAGTAGATTATGGTGCGGCGCACGCTGAGAAACATGGACATAATCGTTTTGGTAGAACTTATAGTGGATTTGCACCGAATTGGAGTGAAACAAATAAAGTACATTTAGTTGGGCATAGTATGGGTGGACAAACGACAAGAACATTAGTGCAGCTATTAAAGGAAGGGAGTTTTGAAGAAAAGAATTATGTGAAAAACTATCCAAACGCAAAGATATCACCACTATTTGAGGGTGGTAAATCATATGTTCATAGTGTTACAACATTAGCAACTCCGCATAATGGGACAACACTTGCCGATGGAAGTCTCTTGTTGCCGTTCGTTAAAGATTTACTCATTACTGCTGCAAGTTTAGGAGGAAACAATAATTTATCATTATATGATTTTAAATTGGATCAATGGGGTATGAAAAAGAATGGTGGAGAGTCCTTTTTCCAATATACTGATCGTATTTTAAATAGTTCAATTTGGAAAAATACAAAAGATATAAGTCAATGGGATCTAAGTACTGATGGTGCAAAAGAGTTAAATAATTGGGTAAAGACGCAATCGGATGTATATTACTTATCGTATAGTGGACATGCATCGCAAGCAGCACCTATAACAGGTTTACAATTACCTCATATTACGATGAACAAAGTGTTAATGGGTAATGCATTTTTCTTAGGTTCCTATGCAAGATATGAAGAAAATCGCCCATTAATTGATACATCTTGGTGGCAAAATGACGGTGTAGTAAATACAAATTCTATGATTGCGCCTTCGTCTAATATTGCCGTAAATAATAATGAGTCTTTACAGGTTGGAAAATGGAATCATATTGAAACGAAAGTAAATTGGGATCATCTCGATATGGTAGGATTAAGTGTTTCAGACACGTTAGGTTTTTCTAATATTCAAGAATTTTATAGAACAATTGCAGAAAAGTTATCACGGCTACCGCAATAGTTAATAATAAAGCGCTCTCGATGGAATTCGGGGGCGCTTTATATTATATTGAAAGAGGGATTTGGTAGGAAAATATGGGGGGATATTATGAAAATTCAAGTTGTATTATCAGGATATGGGACAGTAGGAAGAGAGTTTATAAAATTATTAAACGAAAAATATTTATATATATATGAAACATATGGAATTAACTTAGTTGTTAGTGGAGTAATAGGAAGAAATATTGCAATACATAACGAGGAAGGGTTGCAGATTAATGATTTATTGAAGTATGGTAGTGGTTCTGCTGCAATTGAAAAATATATCGAACATTATCCAGAGGAACGCGGAACAATTAATATAAATGGTACTGTATTGGTTGAATCAACTGCTACAAATCTTAAAAATGGAAATCCAGGGAAACAGTATATGAAACAAGCTATTGAAAATCAAATGGATATAGTAGCTATTTCAAAAGGTGCACTTGTTACAGCTTGGAGTGAACTAAATGAGGCAGCGCGTATTTCAGGCTCACGTATTCGATATAGCGGTGCAACTGCGGCTGCGTTACCGACATTAGACATTGGACAACTAAGTTTAGCAGGTTGCCATATTGAAAAAATAGAAGGAATATTGAACGGGACAACAAATTATATTCTTACAAAGATGCATGAAGAAGAAAAGACGTTTGAAGAAGCGTTGCAAGAAGCACAAAATAAAGGAATTGCGGAGACTAACCCGTTATTAGATGTAAGCGGGATGGATAGCGCTTGTAAATTATTACTTTTGACGAATAGTTTAATGGGAACAGATTATTCACTCAAAGATATACAAATAAACGGAATAGAGCACGTTACAACGCAACAAATTCAAAATGCAAAGGAACAAAATAAATCTATTAAATTGATTGCATCAGCATATAAAGATGATAATGGAAAAGTAAATCTTAGTGTAAAACCTTGTAATTTAGAGAAAGAACATCCATTAGCAAATATAAATAGTACCGAAAAAGGAATTACATTCTTTACGGATTCAATGGGACAAGTGACAACGCTTGGAGGGGCCTCAAACCCACGTGGGGCAGCCGCAGCCGCTTTGAAAGATTTAATCAATCTATATCGAAAGGATTTATAGGCTTTATAACCGTACCGCTATTCATAAAAAATACATATGTGGTGGACCTTTTGAGAATGAAATAAATATGCAAAAATAATTGCAGGGGGTAAGGAATTGTTTAAGGATTTTAAAGTTGTAAAAGATCGTCCCGTTTATATTCAATTAAAGGATTATTTAAAAAAGATGATTATGAAAGGGCATTTGTTGGGGGATCAAAAAATCCCATCAACAAGGGAACTGAGTGAATTATTATCAGTGAGCAGAAATACAGTACTCTCTGCTTACGCGGATTTAGAACAAGAAGGACTCATTTATGCAGTTAAAGGAAAAGGAAATTTCGTTGCGAAGGTGGATATATCTAACACCTCGTCTGTTGAAATAGATTGGAAAAATAAACTTAATGCTGTTACCACATTAGCGGATGAATTAGACTTAATGAAACATGGAGTTCGCTGGGAAAAAGGAATGATTGTTTTTAATAGTATAGCCCCGGACGAAAAGCTATTTGATGTTGAAAATTTCAAAAGAGCTTTTCTTACTCGTATGTCCATTGAAGGGGATATCGTATTGAACTACGGATATGCAAAAGGTTATCGACCGTTAATGAATTATCTACTTCATTACATGGAAATGAAAGGTGTAGATATTTCGAACAAAGATATTTTAATTACAAATGGATTTACAGAAGGATTAGATATTGTACTTTCTTCCTTATCGAAAAAATCAGGGCGTGTTATTTGTGAGAATCCAACTCACCATGCTGCATTGAAACTTTTTCGCTTACATGGACTTGAAGTTCATGGGATAGATATGAATGATGATGGTATTGATACGACTGAAGTAGAAAAAAGTTTGCGTGAAAAGGATTTTGATTTTGCGTATTTAATTCCTTCTTATCATAATCCAACTGGTATTGTTACGAGTTCGGAGAAAAGAACGGAATTGATGAGGATATTTTCGAAATATAAGGTTCCTATTATAGAGGACGGATTTAATGAAGAATTACGTTATTCAGGTTCACATTTATCGCCGTTATTAACTTTTGCTGGGGCTGGTAATAATGTGATTTATATTAGTAGCTTTTCGAAGGTACTTTTCCCCGGTTTACGTGTAGGTTGGATCATTGCAGATAAAGAACTGATACATTATTTAGAAAGTGTAAAAAGAGCAAGAACGATTCACACTTCTACTTTAGATCAAGCTGTTCTGTTTCAATATTTACATGAAGGATATTTTGAAAAATATTTAAAAAAAGCAAGGTCTGTTTATAAGAAAAAATATGAGTTAGCTGTTGGGGCATGTAATCAGTACATTCCGTTTAAAAGAATGACTGGAGATGGTGGACTTCATTTGTTTATAGAGTTGGAAGAAAAAATTCAAGCCCGCACACTTTTACAAAAGTGTTATGAAAAAGGAGTTACGTTTTCTCCTGGAGATGTTTTTTACTCTGATGGAGGAGGAGCGAACACATTCCGATTAGGATTTTCACGTTTGAAAGAAAAGGAAATTGTTAGCGGGATTCAAATAATTGGTGAAACATTAAAAAATGAAACTTGGAGTTGAGAAAATGAGAATTGGCGTTATTATGGGAGGAGTATCCTCTGAAAAACAAGTATCAATTATGACTGGGAATGAAATGATTGCACATTTAGATAAGAATAAGTATGAAATAGTTCCAATTACTTTAAATGAAAAAATGGATTTAATTGAAAAAGCGAAAGACATTGATTTTGCATTGCTAGCATTACACGGAAAATATGGAGAAGATGGTACAGTTCAAGGGACGCTTGAGAGTTTAGGTATTCCTTATAGCGGTAGCAATATGTTATCTAGCGGTATATGTATGGACAAAAATATTTCAAAAAAGATTTTGCGTTATGAAGGAGTAGAAACACCAGATTGGATTGAACTCACAAAAATGGATGATCTAAAGCTTGAAGAATTAGATAAGATAGGATTTCCGTTAGTGGTAAAACCTAACTCTGGTGGCTCAAGTGTTGGAGTAAAGATCGTCAATGATAAAAATGAATTAATCTCAATGCTGGAAACTGTATTCGAATGGGATTCTGAAGTAGTAATTGAGAAGTATATAAAAGGTGACGAGATTACATGTTCAATTTTTGATGGTAAACAGTTACCTATTATTTCGATTCGACATGCAGCTGAGTTTTTTGATTACAATGCAAAATACGATGATGTTAGTACAATTGAAGAAGTTATTGAACTTCCAACTGAAATTAAGGAACGTGTGAATAAAGCGTCAATGGCTTGTTATAAAGCATTAAAATGTAATGTTTATGCAAGGGTTGATATGATGGTGAAGGACGGAATTCCATATGTAATGGAGGTTAATACATTACCAGGGATGACACAATCAAGTTTACTGCCGAAAAGTGCAGAAGCAGCGGGAATTAGCTATAGTAAGCTATTAGATATGATCATTGAAACTTCATTAAAAGTAAGGAAAGAAGAAGGTTTTTAAGATAATTGTACAATTAAAACTTTTGATAGTTCCACGAAATATGCTATGATAATTACAATACAACAACTAAATATTTATCCACTAGAGGGGCCTTTTATAGGCTGAGATCAAATGTGATTTTGAGACTCTTAGTACCTGATCTGGTTAATGCCAGCGTAGGAAAGTGGGGAAGACATGATATTTAATGCATAAATTAATATTGTCTATTTCACTTTCTTTACGCCTGTAAAGAAAGTTTTTTTATTTCATTAAATGTGGATAAATACTTATATTTTATAAATTATTGGAGGGATTTAAATGACTTTTTCACAATCATTACGTAAAGAAGTAGATTCAATTTGGGAAGCGAGTTTCAATCACCCTTTTGTAAAAAAGCTTGGCGAAGGAACGTTAGATTTAGCTAGTTTCCGTTATTATGTGCTTCAAGATTCATATTATTTAAGTCATTTTGCTAGAGTACAAACGTTAGGTGCTGCAAAGGCTCTTGAATTAGAAACGACGGCTCGTATGGCGCATCATGCACAAAATACGTATGAAGCTGAGTTATCTTTACATGAGAATTTCGCAAAGAAATTAGGGATTACAAAAGAAGAAAAAGATAATTTTATTCCTGCGCCAACTGCATATGCATATACATCTCATATGTATCGTGCAGCTTATGAAGGGCATTTAGGAGATATTATTGCGGCTATTTTACCTTGTTATTGGTTATATTATGAAATCGGTGAACGATTAAAAGAATGTCAACCAGAAGAGCCAATTTATCAAGAATGGATTTCTGCATATGGATCTGATTGGTTCCGTACTCTAGTAGAAGAGCAAATTACACGATTAGATACGATTGCTGAAAAAGTAACAGAGGCAGACCGTAATCGTATGAGACAACATTTTATTTTTAGTAGTCAATATGAATATTCATTTTGGGAAATGGCATATACATTAGAAAAATGGCCAGTGACTGAAGAAGTTAAAGGGATTATTTAATAAAGAATATATAAAAGGTATCGCTATATAAAGAGGCGTTACCTTTTATTATGTTTAATTTATGTAAATATTTTGTAAATCATAGATAAAAAATACAATAATGAATTATAATGATTTTGTAATGTATAGTGACATAAGGAGGTATTTATATGTTAATAGTAACTTTTTATTAATTTGATTTTGATAATATATTATTTATATAATCAAATGTCTTTTAGCTATTTTCTTTAATCTGCTTGGTTTAAATTTGATTCGTTTATGCTTAAAAAAATTGGTATCTTTTCTAGTATTATTTATGATCAATATATATTAAGAGAGGAAGTATTAATAATATGGAAAAATTACGGTTATTAACATTTAAAAATATAGTAGAACCCCTCTATAATGAGAAAGTATCGTATATTTACTTTCCTATTGAATGGCTTGAGATTGTAGAGATACATTATAGAACATTTTTATTAACGAGCAAATTAAAACTTGTAAATGAAAGATTGTATGATATGTTTTCTGATATATTGTTCATTCAGCATGATCCATATGTATTAAAGGAAGATACACCTTGGATTGTAGCAAAAGAACCAATGAGACAAGAACAGTTAGACTATATTTTCCAAAGCTGGTATGAGGTTATTCATGATTGGAAACCGAATAAATTAATAGATCCACCACATTTAGAATGGCAGTATGATTTAATTAGTAATTTACCAGTATTACATGATAAAAAAACGTTTTCTAAATGGGTACCAGCTTTAATTACTCATATTTTTTGCGAACAGCCTTTACGTATGGAAAATAAAAACGAGGAAGAAATATATTTTTCGCCACTGCGATCACAAGATGTTTTTGAAGCGATGTCTGAGCCAATTAAAGATGAAGAAACACATGATTATTTCGCTTATGTATATCGGTTTGAATACGTAACTCGTGGAGGTGAGAATATTCCACTATTAAAAGTATCCGTAGGGATTAGGCGGTTTTATCAACAATATAATCATAAAGATATTCCTATACTTTTAGGGCGGAAGCGGAGCCAAATACTGATTTCAACTCCTGAATTTGAATTAAATAATAAAAAGCAAAGGTTTATAAAGTTAAAAGTGCAACAAGCTGAAAAAGGAATAAAATGGATTAAACGTTTTAGAAATTTAAAAGATGAGTATAGGATAGGTGGAGAAGTTAAATTAGAGGACATTCTCCAATGTCCGAAAGAGTATATTAGAGGAACTAATGTAAGAGTGCTTCTTCCATATAACGAAAATATATATAAAGTTCAAGGAACAAAAATAAAATTTGGTATAAAAGTAAGAGAAAAAGAGGAACTTTTTAATGAATTCCAACTAAGCTTCCCATATTTTACATCACTTCCAGAATGTGAAAAAGTATTAACTGATAATGAGAATGAGTTATTACCTTTATTTGCTCCAAAGGGATTAGACACAATTACGTTAGAAGTATGGTCAGATGACATAATAATAGAGATAGAACAAGCGTTATTAGATAGCAAAATAGTTTTAGCTCAAAATGAAGATTCATCCTATGTATTAAATGCAGATAATCCGGTGCTGTTAAAAATTGAAAGATACAACATTGAAAAATTATTACAAAATCCATATAGAATGCAATATAGCCATAAAAACAAAAAGAAACTTGTAGACGATGTCGTAAAAGCTGTACATGTTACGGCAGGTGAGCAAAATGAAATGAAATTAGCATTAATTGCAATGAAAAATTGTGATGGTCGCGAAAAAATTAATCCAAAGCAAATCATTCGGGAAGGATTCGCTCGAACGGAACGTATTTCAGCATTTATTAATTTATTTATTGGACAAAGTGTATCTAAAAAAGAAATTATTAATGCCATTCTTAGTTTGTTAGAACAAAAGGGATTCTTAAAGCGTAGTTGGAATAAGATAAAATTACCGGGGATAATTGTAAATTTATCAATTGAGAAAATGTCTAAATATGATTTCTTACCTATTTTTTCAAAAATAAATGGGAGAGAAATATTATATAAATTATATGGGCAAGAAGAATGGGGCACAATTGATCACACGTTATTAAATATAGGTAATAATAAAGTGTTTTTACCACAACCATCAAAAAGGAATGATATAGGAGTCAGTTTTAAACAATTTATGTCAGAAACATTAGTTGAAATTTCACAAGATGCACATAAACAAAATAAAGAAGTTTATTTTATTGTAGATGCAAATATGAGGAAATATTGGATAGAGGAATTGCAAAATGAAAGCGTTAATATCAAGGTTTCACCTGAAATAATCCCAAATTTTAAAGAGGATATAAACATAATTAGAATTAATACTAACTCAGATGTACCGAACTATATTGTTAGAGATCAAGAATATGTTATAGATGAAACGAGATTATTTGTAGATCAAATGGGAATTTACTATAGCACGGCTGCATACGAATTAAATTGCAATGAGATAGTACAGCAGCACATACTCGAAGTTATCCCGTTTGGTGTAAAATCTGAGGAAAGAGAAGAAATCGCCAAAATGATACATTACATGTGCTGTAAATCAACCTTGCTCTCGGAACAAAATATTCATAATACGCATGTAATGCATATGGTTAAATTAATTAAAAATTATACTACAGATATTGATTCAAGGGAGTTTAAAGAATTCAGTGACGAATTAGATGCAGATGTAATAATTTTAGAAAAAGAAGATGCATTGATATTAATATAAATAATAGTATACAAATCCTGCTAGTCATAATGAGCGGGATTTGTCATTTTTTCATGTAAATAAGGCTATCCTTTGTCATGTATCTTTTCTTTTACGTATTTACTTTATTTACATACAGGATTAAGATGTTTTTTAGAAATACAAAAACTACATCATATGGAAAAGCGATTTTTATTAATTGAAAAGAAAATTTGAAAGGAATGGGGAATTGTGAAGAAATTAGATGTATTATTAATGCTACTGAGCGGCCTCTTTCCAATTGCAGGAATGTTAAAGCAAATCCCTCTTGAACACTCTTTATATATTGGAGGACTTTTATTTTTTACTAGTTTCGGTAGTTACTTTGCGAAAAAGATATATTCACGTATATGTAGCTGGATAGCATATGCGCCATTTATAACATTACTGTTAGTCATTTGGAATCAGGATATTTCAACAAGTTCAATAATTGCGAACGCGAAAATCGCCGCTTGCATTGCGTTAATTCCGTGTTTATTCCGATTTCGTACATACGGTCTTACTTTGGGCTTATTCTCATTATGGGCCGCTTTACTATGGGATATAAAAGAAGTACAGTCGTTAGTCATACTTGAGCGTATGATGAGTTTAATGACAAGCCATTACTTATATATCCTCCTTTTAGTTGGAGGACTTATATTAGGTGGATTACTTGCGATGTTATTACACCGTAAAGAGAAAGACAATGATAAAGAAAATACTAATTTATTTAAACAAAAAAAGAAACGAAAAAGGCTATCCTTTAAGATTCGTCTTCCAAGATTACCGAAACTTAAAATGAAATTATTTAAGTTTAGTGGAAAAGCATCTAAACATAAAACACCAGAAAGAGTCCATGAGCATAATTACGAAGAACCAGTTGCGAAATATGAAATGACAGAGCAAATAGATCAATACAATGAAGGCACTGTTCAAGGGCAAACAAGGATGGAACGCCGAAGAAGTAGGTATAATGCATAATGAAATTTAGTAACCTCTTAATGATTAAATCATTAAGGGGTTTTTTATGTAATTAAATTTAGATTGCTAATGAAGGATTCATAGCATATGTTAAAGGTGGGGACTTCAATAAAATAATGGGAGGACAAATTGCTTATTATTATATATACATCTACTTGTATATTATTCTTAGTTAGCTTTTTACATGTTTATTGGGCTTTCGGAGGTAAGCGAGGGACAGATAGTGTTATTCCAACTAAATCTGGAGAAAAAGCGTTTACGCCTCGGGGAGGAATGACATTATTCATTGCGTTACTATTAAGTATGGCAGCAATAATTTTATTACAACAAGCAAATGTTGTTCATTTTGCAGTTCCTCGTTTAATTATTCAAACGGGTTCCTGGATTTGTATGATTGTGTTTTTCATAAGGGTAATTGGTGAGTTTTATTATTTTGGTATCTTTAAACGAAAAAAAGATACGCATTTTGCTAGAATGGATACTATTTTATATATTCCCCTTTGTCTTTTTTTTAACTCTCACATTCCTATTAGTAATAATAAAGTGAACATATATGATACACTATAATCTACGTTATTTTAGTAATGAATAGAGGGATTTACATGATAGATAAAATTAAAAATGTTGTTGATGAAATGTATGAGGATGAAGCAAAACATTTACTGCAAAGCATTCTTATACAATTAGATTTATTAGAAGAGAACTATAGTGAAGATACGATTAAACACTTGATAAGTATACCTAAGCAACTAACGAGTAATACATCTTATAAAAAGAATGTAAAAGAAAGTACACACATTCATATCGCTTTTGATGATTCAACAACTGGGTGTTTAAAATATATGTTAAGTCAAGAAGAACTATTTGAGGAGAGTGTTGTTGCATTCTCTGAATTCTTTTCAATTGGACCGATTAATCAATTACATACGAATAAAGGGCAACTCGCAAGACAGCAATGGTTATTAAACAACTTAACTTCTTATGATAGTTATTTTGAAGAAGAATATTTACCAAGATTTATGGAAACTTTAGAAGAACTACATTCTATTCCTAATGAAACACCTATTACCATTTGGAAGGCAGATAACGCACATGAACATGTAGGCCTTTGTTTTGTAATGGCGCAATTAAAAGGTAAGAAAAATATTCGAATCATTAATACATCTGAAGTGAGTAGAGAAATCTTAAACCAAGAGTATGATATACGTGGAACGGGAGAATTATCGCCCGAAAGTTTAGCTACTTTCCAAAATAGTTTTGCAGAATCACCGTTTTTAACTAAAGAAAGCAGAGTGAATCTTGAACACGAGTGGGATAGTTTATCGAATAGTATGGAATTTTTAAGAGTTTGGAAAGACAATGAAGTGCATTCTGTACAAGAAGAATATTTTGACCAATTCATTATTGAGTGTGCGAAAAAAGTAGGTGCTGATAAAGACTTCCTTAAAGCTCCGAGAGTAATTGGTGAAGCGCTTGGTCTTGTAGAGCAATTAGTTGGGGATACTTTCTTAGAGTATCGCTTGAAAGTATTAATTAAACAAGAGGTATTTGAATTTGAAGGTTCATTAGATCAAATGCGTTTTTATAGTGTGAAGTTGAAAAAATAATAATATATTCCGTTTATAAAAAAGCTCGTATTTTTGAAAAAAAGATACGAGCTTTATTTTTTTAGTTTAATTTGGGCTATACATAAGCTTCCGATAGGTGTTATATCACATATGAATGTTAAAGGTAATGAATGAAAAGAAGGTGATTTGTTAATATGTATAACCAACAAAATTATCCATATGATCAAACGATGTATTATAATCCACAACAATACGGATATGAACCTGATATCGAAGTTAGAGAGGTTGAACTAGAAGATTATAGACCAGATGATGCGGAAGATGCTCCAACGTCACCACCACCGTCACAAGCTCCGTCTTTACCATCCACATTTGCTTCTCCTGCACAAGCGGGCAATATGAAATCATGGATGTGTAACTGTTTAGGGAGATGGGGATATTTACGTTTACATCGTCCTGGTCCATTTGGAAGAGACTTATGGTTTTTTCCGACAGAAGTAAGAAGAAGTGGGGTATCCGGCTACACTTGGCAAGCTGGTCGCCGCCGCAAAGTAAGTTATCGATATCAACAAATTAGTAATTTTATGTGCTTCGCATAATAGGAAGTGAGAGAGTAGAATAATTTTACTCTCTCACTTTTTTATTTTTCAATATACGAAGTAAGATTTTAATTAAAAATTTACAATTTTCTATTTTTTATTGAAGTATAATTCAAATGTTGGGTTGATTTACACAAATAATTGAGAGTGAGGGAATGCAATGTCAATAAAAAATAAGGTTGGCCGAAAAATAGAGGATGGCATTAATTTAGCTTCTGCTCAGTTTAAAGAAGATGCTTATGAGATTTATAAAGAATCGCGAAAAGTGCAACCTATTTTATTTGTTAATAAAGTCGAGATTGGTACAGAATGGCTCATTACAAGATATGAAGATGCCTTGCCGCTTTTAAAAGATAATCGCTTAAAAAAAGATCCAAATAATGTGTTTTCTAAAGATACAATGAACATGTTTCTTTCTGTTGACAATAGTGATCATTTAACAACACACATGTTAAATTCGGACCCACCTAACCACAGTCGTTTACGCTCTTTAGTTCAAAAAGCTTTTACACCGAAGATGATTTCACAATTAGACGGAAGAATTCAGAGAGTAGCGGATGATTTAATAAATGAGATAGAGCGAAAAGGTACATTAAATCTTGTGGATGATTATTCATTCCCATTACCGATTATTGTAATAAGTGAGATGCTTGGAATTCCACAAGAGGATCAAGCGAAATTTAGGATTTGGTCGCATGCCGTCATTGCCTCCCCAGTAACACCAGAAGAAATAAAAGAAACTGGAAAGCAACTATCTGAATTTATTACATATCTTCAATATTTAGTTGATGTAAAACGACAAGATCCTAAAGAGGATTTGGTCAGTGCTTTAATACTTGCTGAAAGTGAGGGACATAAACTTAGTGCCCCGGAACTATACTCAATGATTATGTTACTTATCGTAGCTGGACACGAGACAACTGTGAATTTAATTACAAATACGGTATTAGCACTTCTCGAAAATCCTGATCAATTACAGTTATTAAAAGAAAATTCAAAACTAATTGATTCAGCTATAGAGGAAGGATTGCGATATTATTCTCCAGTTGAGGTTACAACTGCAAGATGGGCGGCTGAGCCGTTTCAAATTCACGATCAAACAATCCAAAAAGGAGACATGGTTATTATTTCATTAGCTTCAGCAAACCGTGATGAAACAATATTTGAAAAACCAGAAGTATTCGATATTACACGAGAGAATAACCGTCACATTGCCTTTGGTCATGGAAGTCATTTCTGTTTAGGGGCTCCGCTTGCTAGGTTAGAAGCAAAGATAGCTATTTCTACTTTGTTAAAGCGTTTGCCTTCGTTACAAATAAAAGGTGAGCGTGAAAAAATTAATTGGCAAGGTAATTATTTAATGCGTTCTTTAGAGGAATTACCATTGTCTTTTTAGAATAGTTATACTGAGACATGCATACACGACAAATGATTAACATAGAGTATGTATGTGTTATTTAAATTCGAAACGGAAGGGTGAAAACATCCCAATGATCAACTAATTCTATTTGTAAGAGATCTTCGTTAAAAAACGAAATATTCTTTTGAATAGGATTAGTATGTACATTTATAGAAAAGGGATGTGTTTCGCACTGCGAATATATAGTCTTTTCATATGATTTGTGCTGCCTCCTGTTCAGAACATGAAATAGGAGGCTTTTTTATGTCGACGACTGCAGAAACGAAACAAAATCAGGGAGTATCACAAGTATTAAAAAATCGATTTGTGCAAGGAATTCTTGCTTCAGCATTATTTTTACAAATTGGAATATGGGTTCGGAACTTTGCAGTATTACTTTATGTTATGGAAATGACGAAAGGTGATGCTTTTGCAATTTCGATGATTTCAGTTGCCGAATTTGCACCGATTTTTATCTTCTCCTTTATTGGTGGGACCTTTGCGGATAGATGGAAGCCGAAGAAGACAATGATATGGTGTGAAACTTTAAGTTCTATATCAGTGTTCGCAGTATTGATCACTCTAATGTTTGGTACGTGGAAAATCGTGTTTTTTGTGACGCTCATATCTGCGATTCTTTCACAGTTTTCCCAACCATCCGGAATGAAATTATTTAAACAACATTTATCGACAGAACAAATTCAATTAGCGATGTCATTATACCAAACGATATTTGCAATATTTATGGTGTTAGGACCGATTCTTGGAACATTTATCTTTCACAGTTTTGGAATCTATATTTCAATAATAATTACTGGTATCGCATTTTTACTTGCTGCAGTTGTATTGTTATTTCTTCCGAAAGATCTTGAAAACGAAGCAGAGAAAAAAGAAATAACTCTATTGCAGGAAATGATTGATGGTATTCAATATGTAAAAAAGAAAAAAGCATTAACTTTGCTCGGTCTATGTTTTATGGCAGCTGGACTCGGTATAGGGCTTATCCAGCCGCTCGGAATATTTATTGTGACAGAACAACTAGGATTATCAAAAGAAAGTTTACAGTGGTTATTAACAGTAAATGGTGCAGGAATGATTGTTGGCGGAGCTTTAGCAATGATATTCGCGAAAAACGTGGCCCCGCAAAAGATGTTAATTGTAGGTATGCTCGGTCAGGCAATCGGAATTGGTATTATAGGCTATTCCACAAATTTATGGGTTACACTTACTGCACAACTTTTTAGCGGATTAGCTTTACCGTGCATTCAAATTGGGATTAATACGCTTATTATTCAAAATAGTGATACGGATTTTATTGGGCGCGTGAATGGTATTCTAAGTCCATTATTTACTGGTTCTATGGTAGTAACGATGAGTATTGCTGGAGCGTTAAAAGAAACCTTTTCTTTAAGTACAATGTATGAAGGGACAGCTCTATTATTTATAATTGGATTATTGTTTATTTTACCTATATATAATCTAAAGCCAGTTATAGCAGTAGAAAGTGAAATGAATGGTAAAGGAAGTGCTGTGCAACATGAATCCTAATCCAAACGTTAAATACCCAATTGAAGGAAATCAAAACGTTCATTTTATAAAAAACACAATAATGAAATCTAATATAATCGTTGGTGATTATTCTTACTATGATGCGAAGCATGGGGAAACATTTGAAGATCAAGTATTATATCATTATGAATTTATCGGGGATCGTCTCGTTATTGGTAAATTTTGTTGCATTGCGTCTGGAGTTACCTTTATTATGAACGGAGCGAATCATCGAATGGATGGATTTTCGGCATATCCATTTAATATTTTTAGGAATGGCTGGGAGAAATTCACACCACAGTTATCTGATCTGCCCTATAAAGGAGATACAGTGATTGGAAATGACGTTTGGGTTGGTATGGACACAACTATTATGCCTGGAATAAAAATAGGTGATGGTGCAATAATTGCAGCTAAATCTGTTGTGACCAGAGACGTCGCACCATATACAATTGTTGGTGGAAACCCTGCAAATAAAATAAAAGAGAGATTTTCAAATGCAATAATAGATGAATTATTGCAAATTCAATGGTGGAATTTTGACATTGAAAAAATAACCGAAAATATTGATGCTATTGTACGAGGGGATATAGAATCATTAAGAAAGCTAAAAAGGTAATAAAAAATGCATGACAAAGAGTATCATACCTCCGAATTTTGTTAATGATAATAGAACAAGGAGGTGTGATACTATGGCACAAGACGTTTTATGTGAAGTAAACAACTGTAAATTTTGGGCTAACGGTAACAAATGTAGTGCAGATGCAATTTATGTAGTAAGTAATAAAGGGAAACAAGCTTCTACTACGGAAGAAACAGATTGTAAAACTTTCGATCCAGAAATATAAGTTTTTGAAGGGTAGCCAAATCGTGGTTGCCCTTTTATTAATTATAGTATTGATAATAAATCTCATTTTCATTCATTGTTTTTAACTTTTCTTGTTATTTTTTTATATTTTCTTCATAAGTGATGTAATCCAATGTAATTCATGTTCAATACGTGACTTAGTAAATTCAACAACTTCTGTAACAAAAGGTGAGACAACGTCAAGGGATTGGATCGCTGTAAGTTGTTCTTGAAGCACGTTTTGGCGCGTAGTTAAAATTTTTATTCTAGCCTCGTAATCAAGTTTGTCGAAAAGCGCGATACGTACAAGGTCCTCACTTTTGCTTAGGGGCACTGCTTGTACGTTTAGAAGCTGAGATTGCATTAAATACATTTATAAATGCTTTCGAAAAAATAGAGTTATCTCCATCTTTCAATTTAGAAACATGTATATTGGAAAATGAACAAACCTTAAAATACTTACTTATTCGCTTAAAAACTCAATAAAACGTTCAACAAGGTACATTGTATTGTACCTTGTTTTTTTATTTCTCAATTGTAAAATTTTGGTGTGTTTTATAGTATGGAGGTGTGTGAAAAAAGAGTAGAGGAGGATACTTATGTTAACGTGCAATGGGAGTAAAACGTTTCAAATATTTATTAAAGCTGTAACTGATTTAATAGATGGTGATTTATTGGAAGAACAAATCGTGTGTGAAATTGAAACATTACTAGAAGAACTTTTAGAAAAGAAAACATGGCTTCCATTAGATAAACAGAAGGCGAATTCGGCTCAATATGCACGACACTTACTGTATGAAGATCCGTTAAAACGTTTTGAAGTATTAGCTCTCGTATGGAAAGATGGACAATCTACACCATTACATGATCATGATGGCACATGGGGAGTAGAAGGCGTTTTTTCAGGAAGGATAATGGTGCAGAACTTTGTTCAAACGAAGCAACTTGGAAATTCACTTTCTTATTTAACACATACAGGAAATCTTTATTTGGGAGAAGGCGAAACAGATAAAGTAATTCCACCAGCTGATTGTCATATTCTAGAAATATCCGAAAATGAAAGCGTAATCACTATTCATATATACGGAAAACGTTTAGAAAAGTTTAAAGTATATATACCAACAGAAGAAAAAAACGTATACATGTGTGAGACAAAAGATATTAGTTATAATTCGTAGCTTAAAATCCAAAGCTTTTCTTTAAAAAGAACAGCTTTGGATTTTATTTTTAATTATTTCTTGACCTGAAACGCTTTTCATAAATTATAAATAAGGAGTGCTTCACGAGATTCGTATGAAAACGATACCTTTTATTTAATAAAAACTCGTGTATTTATAGAAAGTGGTGAAGAAATAATGAAATTAATCGCAATTGATCTAGATGGAACTCTTCTTTCAGGGAATAAAATGATTAGTAAAGAGAATGCAGAAGCAATTCGGAAATGTCAAGAAGCTGGCCATGTTGTAGCAATTTGTACTGGACGTTCTATTGTGGATATTGAACGACTATTGTTAGAAGTTGATTTGGAGTGTCCGATTATCGCGGAAAATGGTGCGCTTATATATAAAGATAAAAAAATGATGAAGAGATATCCAATTCAAAATATGCAGGCACTTGAGATTGTAGAATATCTTGAAGAGAATGGCTTGTATTATCAGCTTTATACTAATAAAGGTGTGTATGTACCGGATTATGGAGTAGAGAGTGTACGTAATGAAATTGAGTATGTGAGGAATGCAAAAGAAAATTTCGATTTGAAAGAGTTAGAAACGATTGCTGCATTATACCTTGAGCATACAGCATTTCATAGTACAGAAAGCTGTAAACCAATTGTAGAAATGGATATACATGTGCATAAACTTTTACCGTTTTCTTATGACATAGAGAAATTAAAAAAATTAAAAGAAACGTTTCTGCATAATACGGATTTAGCTATTACATCTTCCTATTGGCATAATTTAGAGATTAATCATCGAGATGCTCAAAAAGGAAATGGATTATATACTTTAGCAGAACATCTTAATATTCCAGTTGAAAACACTGTAGCAATAGGCGATGGCTTAAACGATGTTTCTATGATGGAGAAAGCAAATATATCAATTGCAATGGGAAATGCAGTTGAAGAAATAAAAGCGATGTGTCAATACGAAACGTTAACAAATGAAGAACATGGTGTCGCACATGCTTTATATAAATATGTAATGTAATAAAAAAAGAAAAAAAGAATCCAAATAGATTCTTTTTTTCTTTTTATTAGGGGTAAGGTATTCTATGAGATTCATAGAAGCCTTATTACACCTCATTATATAGAATATATTGGAATAAATGTTTATATTTTTAATGAAAGTTGTGAATTTTTTGTGAATTCTACGTTTATTGTATTTTTATACTGCTACTAGCAGCGCGTAACACTCCCATATTATTTTCTGTTTTTAATTGAAAAATAGAATTTGTTCGAATAATTATTCTATAGCTATATACCTAGGAGCACTTTCTTCGTATAATGAAGAAGTATGAATTTTGAATTTGTATAAATTTTACATATCGAGGTGAAAAAGGAATGAATGCGCGGCTAATGGAACTTATTGATGTGAGTACAATAGAAACCATGGCAGAACAATTTTATAAATTAACCAACATATCACATCAACTTCTTGATGCTGAAAACGAATGTATATTTTCATTTGGAATTAATGAAATGAAAGTATGTAAACTTCCCAAAATTGAAATCCCCCTTTTCTTATACAATCAATATTTAGGATCTTTTGTTGTATGGTCCAAACGAAGCGAAATTTTCAATTGTCAAAAATATTTTGAAATGCTTTCTAACCTCATTATAGCTGGGGTGAAAAAAGCAGTTCAAAGTAAAAATACATCGTTACTTTCTCGAAAAGAGGAAGAACTACATACGATCTTACAAAACATGCCTGTTATGGTTGATGCGCTTGACTATAATGGAGATTTTGTTTTGTGGAATCGAGAATGCGAGATTGTAACAGGTTATACTGCTGAAGAAATAATTGGGAATCCAAAAGCTCTTCAATTACTGTATCCTGACCATAATTATCGCCATCAAATACAAAATAAATTTTTGACTCGTGGAAAAAATTTTAGAGATTGGGAAATGAGTTTAACATGTAAAAATGGTGAAATTAAAACGATAATGTGGTCCAATATATCTGAGCAGTTTCCTGTAACAGGATTTAGTTACTGGGCTGTTGGGGTAGATATTACACATTTAAAAGCGATAGAAGGGCAATTAAAACAACAAACCTCTGAATTAGAATTAATTTTTAAAGCTTTACCAGATTTATGTTTTTTAACAGAATACGATGGGACAATTATAGATTATAAAGCAGGATCTCCTACAAAATTTTACGTACCCGCAGAAGCTTTTATGGGAAAAAAGTTTTACGAAATATTACCGTCTCCAGTAGCACAGCAATTTCAAGAAGCAATTCGCCAATTGAAAGAAGAAGGAAAGAATGTAATTGTAGAATACCCTCTAACAATTAATGAAAGTATCGATTTCTTTGAAGCTAGATGTTTACCATTATTACAAGATAAAATTATGATTGTTGTCCGCGATATTACAGAGCGGAAAAAGGCAGAAGAATTGCTAAATAAATCAGATACACTTGCGGCAATTGGTCAATTAGCAGCCGGTGTAGCACATGAAGTGAGGAACCCTTTAACTGTAATAAAAGGATTTATACAATTATTCCAAATTAACAAAGAGGATCAAGAAAAATATTTTAATCTTATGCTTTCTGAAATCGAGAGAATTGAAGCAATCCTTCAGGAATTTTTGTCGATTGCTAAAACAGATGAAATCCCTACTGAGAAGAAAAATATTTGTCAAATATTCAAAAATGTTGTGTCGTTAATTAACACAAAAGCAATTATGACAAACATTCAAGTTGAGTTATTTACAGATTCCAAAGAGATGATTATTGAATGCTCTGAAAATCAATTAAAACAAGTATTTATTAATATTTTGCAAAATTCAATTGAAGCGATGCCAGATGGTGGGAAGATTTCAATTCATATTAAAGAAATGAATGAAGGTGGTATCATAATAGATGTAGTAGACGAAGGAATAGGGATACCAGAAGAAAGAATTAAGAGATTGGGTGAACCTTTTTATAGTACGAAAGAAAAAGGAACAGGAATCGGATTGATGCTAAGTTATAAAATCATTGAAAGTCACCATGGGACTATTAGTATTATGAGTGATGTTGGTGTCGGGACAACTGTAACAATTTACTTACCAAAATTTCAAAATGAACCGTCCATATCAAAGAGTGAAGATAGATCCGTAACAATACGCTCTATATAACTCGTAAATAATTAAATACGCAATAACAAAGGGCTTAGTTTTCACTAAGCCCTTTGTTATTGCGTATTTTTAAATTTTATTTAGTAAACTTTACCTTTTCTTTACCATTGCTTAAATTTCTATTAAGTTTTAAACATTATATTAATATTCATACAACGTAATGTTTAAAAAATAATATTACTTACTATACGGAGACTACATATAGTAAGTAATGAAACGAAAGTGATGTAGGGAGGAGATTATAACAAGGTGAACAAGCAAAAAAAGAAGAACGGTTGGCCAATACCAATACGGTTAAATATTTTATTCTTTTGTGTATTTTTATTATTTTCTGGAATTATAATCCAGTTGGGTAAAGTGCAAATTTTCGATGGAGAAACATATAAGAATGAAGTAGAAAAAAGAGAGAATGCAACTGTTAGTCTTACAGTACCACGCGGGAAAATTTATGACCGCGAAGGTAATCCAGTTGTTGACAATAAGTCTTTACGTACGATTACATATACAAAGGTGAAAGGTGTAAAATCGGAAGAAATGCTAAAAACTGCAAGACAACTTGCAGAAATAATTGAAATGCCGCAAGAAGATATAGATAAGTTAACCGAGACAGATAAGAAAGATTTTTGGATGCAATTAAATCCAAAGGTTGCTCAAAATTTAGTATCTAAAAAAGAAATAGATAAGTTTAGAGAAAATGATATTGCCGGAAAAGAGCTAGATAAAAAAACTGAAGAGTTAAAGAGAAAACGAGTTTCAGATAAAAACCTTCAAGAATTAACAGCTCAGGATATAGAAGTGTTGGCTATTAAAAGTAAAATGACTTCAGGTTATCAAATGGCACCTCAAATTATTAAAAAAGATGTTAGTGAAAAGGAATATACTGTGATTAGTGAAAACTTAGCAAACCTCCCAGGGGTAGATGCATCAGTTGATTGGGAGCGTTTCTATGTTAATGATGGTTTATTCCGCTCGGTACTTGGAAATGTTTCGAATGCTGATGAAGGATTACCACGTGAACGATTAGATTATTATTTAGTGCGTGATTATAGCCGGAATGACAGGGTCGGGAAAAGTTACATCGAACAACAATATGAAGATGTACTTCATGGTACGAAGAAAGAAGTAAGAAGTCTTGCTGATAAACAAGGTAATACGATTAGAACGGAAACAGTTTCCGAAGGGAAAAGCGGCAAGAATTTAACTTTAACAATAGATATGGAATTACAGAAAAAAGTTGAAGAGAGCATAGAAAAAATATTAAAGGCCTATAAAGGTTCAGAATCGATGTTGGACCGTGCTTTCGTTGTAATGATGAATCCGAAAAACGGTCAAGTATTATCAATGGCTGGGAAAAAGTTAGTAGAAAAAGATGGAAAAACAGAAGTTGAAGATTACGCTTTAGGTACGATGACAAGTTCATATGAGCTTGGATCAACTGTTAAAGGTGCAACAGTATTAACTGGTTTTGAAACGAAAGCTATAACACCAGGTACTTACTTTTATGATGCGCCTATGAAGTTTAAAGGAACTAAGGAGAAAAAGTCTTGGAAAGATTTCGGGAATATTGATGATCTAAGAGCTTTACAAGTTTCTTCTAATGTTTATATGTTTAATACAGCATTAAAAATTGCAGGTGTGGATTATGTTAGAAATAGTTCACTAGATATTAAAAAAGAATACTTTGATAAAATGAGGTATTATTTCAGACAATTTGGTTTAGGTGTTCCAACGGGTATTGATTTACCAAATGAAACAGCTGGACAAATCGGGAGAAAAGATAATCAACCAGGTTTCTTATTAGATTTTTCTATTGGCCAGTACGATACGTATACACCACTTCAGCTTGCACAGTACATTTCTACTATTGCAAATGGTGGGTATCGTATGAAACCACAAATTATTCAAGAGATTAGAGAACAAACTGCGCAAAAAGATGAAATCGGTAAAGTCGTGCACTCATTAGAACCAGTTGTTTTAAATAGAGTGGATATGAAAGAAGATTATATAAATCAAGTAAAAGAAGGATTTAGAAGAGTATTCCAAGAAGGAGATGGAACAGGAGTAAGGGCGTTCCAAAAGGCACCATATAAACCAGCTGGTAAAACAGGGACAGCACAGACAGTATATGGTGGAGAAAGCGACATAGGTAGAAATGATAAAGGTGAACGAATGAAATGTTATAATTTAACATTAGCAGGATATGCGCCTTATGATGATCCAGAAGTAGCATTTTCCGTTGTAGTACCATGGGTTATAAATGATAAGTCTGGTATTAACTCTGATATTGGAAAAGAAGTTTTAGATGCTTATTTTGATTTAAAAAATAAGTGATTAACTGGCGAAGCACCAAAAATAGATGACTCTAAAGAGAATTAAAATATACGAAATGTCTCTAGCATTTATATGAACTAGAGACGTTTTTACATACGAATAGATTAGAAATGAGGTATATATGAAGCAATTGATTCTAAAAGATTGGAGAAAAATATGTAGCTATATTTTAATTATAATAGGAATTATTATTATTAATAAGTCATTTTTATTTTGTATGGTAGAAGGAATTTCGATGCAACCTACTTTGAATGAAAATAATCGCATACTAGTTAATAAGGCTAGTGTCTATTTTTCTTCTTTTCATCATGGTGATGTTGTAATAATAAAAAAAGAAGACGAGCCTACATACTACGTGAAACGAATTATTGGATTACCAGGGGATAACATACAATTAAGAAACGATGTGGTATATATTAACGGTAAAAAGCGAGATGAGTTGTATATACAGTTAGATATGTCACAAGTATCAAATCGTTTTTCAAACTTTAGAGAAATGAAAGTTCCCTCGCATAAATTATTTGTATTAGGTGATAATCGAAATCATAGTAAAGATAGTAGGAATACACTTGGACTTATCGATGAGTCACATGTAATAGGTAAAGTGAAAATGGTATATTATCCATTTGATCAAATAAAATGGTTAAAATAATTCTATTAACTATTCACGTTTTATAAAATAATTCATATATTGATAGCATAGGACAAGCAGAAAAGCTTATCCTAACCTCACAGAACACTCCTTATCACAGTTAGGCATCTACTTATGTAGATGCCTTTTCCGATGACTGATAATTATTTATCAACCTAAAGTAGTAAGCATATTGGGACTATTAGAGGAAGATTGCTTGTAATAATAACAGTATGATTAATAAGAACATTGAATTGTAAGGAGTGAGAAATACGTGTTGAATATTTTAATAGTTAATTTTCCTGCAGAGGGACATGTAAATCCTACATTAAGTTTAATAAAGGCCTTTACTGAAAGAGGAGATAACGTACACTATATTACAACGGAAAACTTTAAGGAAAGGCTTGAAGTTTTGGGAGCTATTGTACATACTCATCCGGATTTATTAAAGGAGATTTCTATTGATAATGAAACTTCATATGGATTAAAATCTTTCTTTCATGTACATGTTCAAACTTCTTTATATATATTAGAAATTACGAAAGAATTATGTAAAAGCATAAATTTTGATTTCGTAGTTTATGATATATTTGGTGCCGGAGAGTTAGTAAAGGAATATTTACAAGTTCCAGGCATAGTTTCCTCTCCTATATTTTTAATTCCACCAGAATTATTGGAAACCTTGCCTTTTCATCCAAATGCAGAAATACAATTCCAACCCGATGAACTCTCTGAAAAGTTACTGTATCAAATGGAACATGAATTTGGAGTAAAGCCCAAAAATAATCTTCAATTTATGCATAATAAGGGAGATATTAGTCTCGTGTATACAAGTCGTTATTTTCAACCTAATAGCGATTCGTTCGGAGAAAACAATGTTTTTATTGGACCGAGTATTATAAAGCGCAAAACAAATGCAAAGTTTCCACTTGAATTGCTTTCAAAAAAGAAAGTTATTTATATTTCAATGGGAACACTTCTTGAAGGGCTCGAACCATTTTTTAATACTTGTATTGATGCTTTTTCAAATTTCGAAGGGATTGTAGTAATGGCGATCGGTGATAGAAATGATATTTCAAAAATTAAGCAAGCGCCAGACAACTTTATTATAGCCCCTTACGTACCTCAATCAGAAATATTAAGTGAAGCAGATGTTTTTATTACACATGGTGGAATGAATAGTGTGCACGATGCAATTTATTTCAATGTCCCATTTGTGATAATACCGCATGATAAAGATCAACCTATGATAGCGCAAAGATTAACTGAGCTTGAGGCAGCACATAGATTATTGAAAGAGCATGTTAATGTGCAAACTTTAAAAGAGGCGGTAACAGACGTTCTTTCAAATAAAAAGTATAAATATGGCATTCGAAAACTGAATGAAAGTTTTTTAGAGTGTGGTGGTTCCAAGAGAGCCATTGCAGTTATTGATGCTCTTTTAAATAAATAGTTCGGACAATATAAAAGCATAGAGGATCTACCTTTATGCTTTTATATTATTATCCAGCAAATTGTACAGCAGTATTTGCATGTAAAAAAGCAGTATCAAAAACAGGAACAGTAAGGTCATTTTGGGAAATAAGCAATGGTATTTCAGTACAGCCTAGTAATATACCTTCCGCACCGTTTTGAATTAATGAATTGGTAATTTGTATTAGTTTCTCCCTTGAAGTTTCTGAAATAATGCCTCTACTTAATTCGTTTAATATGACGTGATGGATAAAAGTTCTTTCTTCGTCATTTGGGATAATTGTCTCAATGTTATATTTTGCTAGTCGTGATGTATAGAAATCTTGTTCCATCGTTTGTTTTGTTCCTAATAGTCCGATACGTTTTATATTCTGTTCTACCATTTCTTTAGCACTTACATCACCGATATGAAGAAGTGGGATTGATATTGCTTGTTCTACTTCCTCAGCAAATAAATGGACCGTATTTGAACACATTAGTAAACATTCAGCTCCAGAGTTTTCTACCTTTTTGGCTACTGTGACTAATTCATTTTTCACTTCTTCATATTGATGATTTTGTAATAATGTAGTTACCTCACCAAAGTCCATGCTATATAAAATAAGCTTCGCATTTTGATTACATTGAGAGAGAGTAAGTGTATTAATATGTTTATAGTATAACGATGTCGATTCCCAACTTAGTCCGCCAATTAAGCCAATTACTTTCATCATGCATTCCTCCCGTAACAATTTTGAATTTATTATTTCATAATTCCTATAAGAATACAATGATTTAAATAAACTATTTATAGAAAAATAAAAATATTAAGAAAAGTGTTGAATTTTTTAATTGTTAGTGCCATAATACAGATTACAAATACATACTTATCCAGAGAGGTAGAGGGAACGGCCCTACGAAGCCTCAGCAACCCCTATGTAAATGCATAGGAAGGTGCTAATTCCGCAGAGGACATTTATATGTCTTTTGAAAGATAAGAGGATTCTTGTACGTGAAAGAAAATGACCTCTTAATTTAAGGGGTCATTTTTTGTTGTATAGAAAGGAAGTGTCGATGCATAATTCATTTTCAAAATAAATATAGAGTATTAAAAGCGGGATAATAGGAGAGGAGAATTGTAATGAACAAATTAACGACAAAACTAGTAGTAGCAATCGGAATTGGAGCAGCTTTATACGGGGTATTAGGGCTTTGGGGATTTTCTATCGCACCCAATACATTTATTAAACCAGCATTGGCTATATTAACAGTTTTTGGTGCGTTATTTGGCCCAGTAGCAGGACTATTAATAGGGCTTATTGGTCATACCGTTACAGATACAATCGCTGGTTGGGGTATTTGGTGGGGATGGGTGTTTAGTTCGGGGATTATCGGATTTTCAATGGGTCTTATACAAAAAAGAACTGGTTTCAGTGTAAAAAATGGAGCGTATAATAACCGTGATATTTCTTATTTTGCAATAGCGGGGTTAGTTGGAATTGTCATTGCCATTATATTTGCTGGTGCATTCGATATTATTGTGATGGGAGAACCGTTTGACAAAATCGTTATACAAGTACTAGGAGCAACCATTTCAGACATTATTGTATTTTTAGTTCTTGGATTACCAATCACGATTGGTCTAGCTAAAGCAAATAGGAAACATACACATTTAAAAATTGAAAAGTAGGGATGTATACATGCAACCAATTATATCTTTTGAACAATTTACCTTTCAATATGGGCATGCCGCACAGCCTACTTTAAAAGAAATTACATTTCATATATATCCAGGGGAAAAGGTACTAATAGCTGGAAGAAGCGGTTCAGGTAAGTCAACATTAGCTCATTGTATTAATGGGCTAATCCCATTTTCTTACGAAGGGATTAGTACTGGTAATATTTTAATAGCTGGAAAGGATCCGGGAGAGGGAAGTATTTTTGAACAGAGTAAACATGTAGGAACAATATTACAAGATCAAGATTCACAATTTATTGGTCTTACTGTCGAAGAAGATGTAGCATTTTCATTAGAAAACGAATGTGTAAATCAAAATGAAATGAAAAAAATTGTTAATGATTCTTTAAAAAAAGTAAACATGCAGAATTTTCATGCACAAAGTCCTCATGAATTATCAGGAGGTCAAAAACAGACAGTCTCTCTTGCAGGTCTGCTAACGACAAATGCAGATATATTATTATTTGATGAACCGTTAGCTAACTTAGATCCAGCAAGTAGTTTGAATACTATAGAACTCATTAAAGATATTCATGAGAAATATAATAAAACAATTGTAATTATTGAACATCGAATAGAAGAAATTTTAAACCTTGATTTAGACAAAATTATTTTAATCGATGAAGGAGAAATTGTTGCGATGGGTTCACCGGATAAAATATTAGCATCTAATATATTACCAAATATCGGGCTAAGAGAACCTATTTATATAGAAGTTCTAAAGAAATTAAATTTTGTCAATAACAATAACCTGTTGTTCCCAATTGAAAATCTTTGTAATGAAAAAGTTAATAGCGTAATGAAGAATTGGATGCAGAAACAAGTTTCATTTGAAGACACACATAAAAATAGAGAAGTATGTCAAATAGAAAATTTATCATTTTCATATAATAATAAACATACAGCATTAGAAGATATAAACCTTTCAATAAGAGAAGGTGAAATAGTAGCATTATTGGGTCATAATGGAGCAGGTAAATCGACATTAGCTCATAGTCTAATAGGAATAAATAAAACAAAAAATGGGAGAATTACATTCGCTGGAGAAAACATAAATACGTGGTCTATCCGTAAACGTGGCGAAGTTATTTCGTATGTTATGCAAAACCCAAATCATATGATTACACAACGTACTGTTTTAGAGGAGGTTTCATTCACATTAAAATTAAAAAAGGTTTCTAAAGAAGAAATTAGTAGTAGAGTGGAAGTTGTTTTGAAAATTTGTGGATTATACCCATTTCGTAATTGGCCAATTCAGGCATTAAGCTACGGGCAAAAAAAGAGACTAACTATTGCTTCTGTACTTACAACAAACCCAAAACTTATTATATTAGATGAGCCGACAGCTGGGCAAGATTACTACCATTACAAACAGTTTATGTCGTTTATAAGAACATTGGCTGAAAAGGGCATATCCTTTATTTTTATCACACACGATATGAATCTTGCTTTAGAATACGCAAATCGAGCGGTAGTTCTGCATGAAGGGAAAATCATTGCGAACAATACTGTATCTGCTGTATTAGGAGATCAAGAAACGTTACAAAGAGCCAATCTACGGGAGATTTCATTAATAAAACTTGCTAAATTAAGCGGAATTCCATCTCCAGAAATGTTTGTGAAACTTTATATAGAGGTTAATAGGAGGGAGGAGTATGCATAATACATATTTTCATCGTATGGATGGTGCAATTAAGTTATCTTTATTTATATTTTGTATGACTCTTACTTTTTTATTTTTTGATTTTCGTATGTTGCTAATTTTATTTATTATTGGATGTGTAGGCCTCTTAATCGCTAAAATTCAGTTTCGTAAAATTATTGTTGTTTTCAGTGTTATATTTACATTTAGTTTATTAAATTCTGTTATGATTCTTGTTATTACTCCAGCATATGGATCAGAATTAACAGGAACATACACATCTTTTTTTCATATAGGTTATGCAACAATTACATACGAAACATTATTTTTTGCCGCTACACTTTCATTAAAATATTTTACGTTATTACCATTTACACTTCTTTTTATTTATACAACTCATCCAAGTGAATTTGTCAGCAGCTTAAATAAATTTACCATTCCTTATAAAATTACATATGCAATAAATATTGCACTGCGTTATATACCAAACATTCAATCTGAATATATAATCATTAAACATGCACAGGAGGCAAGAGGCGTACCTTTTGAAAAGGGAGAAGCAAGTTTATGGATTCGTATGAAAAATCGTATTTTGATTTTTTGGCCACTTATTATTCATTCTTTAGAAAGAATTGATACGGTTTCAAATGCAATGGATTTAAGAGGGTTTGGAAAGAAAGACAAACGTACGTGGTACTATGCAAAGAATGCTCAAAAAGTAGATTACATCACTCTTTTTGTTGGTATTATCATTTTAATTATTGCAGTGTACTTAAAAGTAAATGTATTCAAGAGTTTCTGGTACCCATTTTAAAGCACTCTCAATAGAGTGCTTTTACTAATTTTATGAAGACATGCTCAAAAAAGGGAGATACACATACTGTATAATACGAACCAGTTAAAATGATCAACTACCTATTAGTTTTCAAACCAAAAGGAGGGAAAAATATGAGTTTCGGCGGTTCTTGTGGTTTTGGTGGAGGTTTCGCATTATTAGTTGTGTTATTTATTTTATTAATTATTGTTGGATGTAGCTGTTGGAGCTAAGGTTACTAATTTCTAATTAATCTCTACAAAATGTAAACTTTAAAAAACATAGCAGATACTTTTTGTATCGAAATAAATGAAAAAGGAGCTTAATAGCTCCTTTTTCATTTATTATACGAAATCTCTTCATTACTGTATTTAGGTAATGTGATAGTTAAAGTAGTTCCTTTATTTATAACACTTCGGATTTTCAATGTGCCTCGCATCGTTTCGATAATTTTTACAGCAACCATCGTACCTAAACCAGTACCTTTCGTTTTTGTACTAAAATACGGTTCGCCAAATCGATTGATTTGCTCTTGAGACATTCCAATTCCACTATCTTGAATCCTTATTATGACCTTATTATTACTAACAGATGCAGAAATAATAAGATCACCGCCATTCGGCATTGCTTCAATACTGTTTTTAATTAAGTTTAAAAAACATTGATGGAAGTGCTGTGTATTACCAATAATTGTTCCACCGGAGAACTCTTTTGTAATATTAATAGTATTCATGTTAGAAAAAGGCAACATCATATTAATAACTCGATTTAACTCGTGCCCCACTGAAATATGATCTAGTCTTTCTGAAGCCGGTTTGGCAAAAGTTAAGTAATCATCAATAATTGCTTGTGCACGATTTAACTCTTCAAGAATATGGTCAATATACTCATCTTTGGATTGTTGAGTTATATTGGGTGTTTTTAAAAGTTGTGTAAATCCTTTTACAACAGTCAATGGATTCCTTACTTCATGTGAAATACTTGCAGCGAGTTGGCTGACAATCTCCATTTTTTCAACTTTTATTAATTTTGATCGCATGAATATTGCATCTTTTAAAACCTCATTAAAATAGACCATAAATAATATTAAAATAGTTGGTAATAGAATGAAATAAATAATGTACAAATTATTCACTTCAAAATCTGATAGAGTTAAAACAATTACTGTTGTAAATATTGCAAGGAAAAAAGTTAAAAACATAGATGAAGCTACTTTTATTTTCCTATTGTATGTATTAAATTTTGATGATGCGAATGCTGTAATTATTAACATCGTTCCATAAACAATGATTGTTAACAGGCTAAAACCATAAAACATAAAACGTATTATTAATAAAATCATGAGTAATGCAATACCGACAGGAAATCCACCATAAAGTGTACCAATTAAAAAGGGGATTTGTCTTAAATCGTGAATATAATTTTCATCCATATAGATGGGATACCGCATACATAAAATTAGTGGGATACTCGTACAAAGAATGATAAGTAGTTTTTTATATTTCTTCCCGAAGTACCCACTATCATAAATAAAATAAAAAATAAATATACTGCTTAAAATATAAAGAAGATTATTTAAAACATTTTGATTAATATAAACAAAGTTCATAATACATGCCCCGTTATCCTGAATTTCAATCCCATATGTATTATACATTATAAAAGTACAAGTTTTACATGTACTTTTATAATGTATGTAGTTTTTATAACTTTTCAGTGTTATAGACTTTTAACCATGCATTATTAAACTCTTCCATTGACGCATAGCGCTTACTACGATTTTCATTTACAGCACGGTATGCTACTTCATATAACCCTTCGCCAGCTTCCCATTTTATAAAGGAACGATCTTGCCCGCCACCTAAAAGTGCAAAAGCTATAGCCCCCATATTAAATACGTTTGTTTTTCCATCTATTATAGAGTTAAGTTGAAACTCTTCAGGTGACATAAAACGAGATGATCCCCACAGTCGCCCCATCTTATTTACATACGGTGTGTTACTGTATAAATCAATATCACAAATTTTTGTTTCATTAGTTTTAAAGTTGTATAAAATACTACCGTCATAAAAATCAATAGCTACATAGTGTTTGTGTTCAACGTAAGTATGGAAATTAAAAATAGAATTTAATGAAATCAGTCTGTCTTTAACGGATAATTTCTTATATTTATAAAATGGTGAATTAGGATCATTGTATTTTGCTGGGGGTGGGAAACTCCAGTGCGGGTGAAGACATTCACCGTCAAACCAATCAAAAATTAAAACATATCCATGTTGTAAAGGGTAGTGATCAATTAAATTTATAAGAGAAACGTGTTTTAATTCATTGTATATAGTAACTGAGTTTTTTAATCTTTTTATAGCTTCATTTGTAGAAGCATTATATGCGAGTGTTTGTGCCCCTGCGTATTTAATAAACTTCTTTTTCCCATTCTTTTCAACACCGAAACTTATATTACCGGAATCTTGTTGGTCAAAAACTGCAAATACTGTTCCTAGTTTCGTAAGCCAATCAAAATTATGATGTTTTTTTAGTTGGAATGTGACAGTATTTAATTGAATTTCAACTGGAATATCTTTCATGATTCACCTCATATTTAGTATAATTAAGTTGTCTATTATAATATTCGACATATTTTGTAAAATCCCTATGTTAATACAATTAAATTTTATAAATATAATGATGTATAGTTATAAGGAGGAAAGAAAATGGATGGGAAAATCTTAATTAAACCGTACGAACATTATTGGCATACAGAGTTTTTAAATGAAAAAAATAAAATTGTGCCGTTACTAAATGAAGAAATTATTGCTATTGAACATATAGGAAGCACAGCCGTAGAAGGATTAGGGGCTAAACCTCTTATTGATATGATGATCGGCGTAACAAATTTACAAATTACCGAAAATTGGAGGGAACCCCTAGCGGAAATTGGCTATGAATATGTTCCAAAAGAAACACCTAATTGGCGTTTTTTTAGAAAAGGGAAATGGAGAGCGGGTAGTCATCATTTGCATGTTTATATTTATAATAGTGTGGAATGGAAGAACAACCTATTATTTCGAGAATTTCTAAAAAATCATGAGTGGGCACGTGAAGAATATAGAAAATTAAAAGAGAAACTTGCTGCTACATATCCTTTTGATCGTGTTTCATATACAAATGCAAAAGCACCGTTTATTTGCAACATATTAGAATTGGCCAAAAAGGATATAAACAAAATATAAGTAATTTGCAGATTCTCATTTTATTTTAATCTTTCTCTCATGTTATTCTCTCTTTTACTTGATACACTGCTGATTATAGAGCTTTTGAGTCAAAAGGGGATTAAATAAAATGGAGAAGATACTAAGAAATAAATATTTTCATATGTACGTTAAAATAATAGGTATTACTATTATTATTTGTAGTGTGGAAGTGCTATTTATTAATGTTACGTACGGGAATGTATTAAATGTACAATGGTTAAATAAGAAATTAGGTTCTTTCGGTGAATATGGGGCAATTCTAGCTGTATCATCATGGTTCTTACGTCATATATGGTTATTTTTAAAGAAGAAAAACATGCACGGATTTAAAATAATTAAAGAGCTATATCTTTTTATAAAACGGTTTCACATACTAATTGGTTACACTATAATAGCTGTTGCGGCTACTCACGGTGTTTACTTTTTAATAAAAGGAAGTCGTCATATAATACTAATATACAGTGGTATATTTTCTCTTTTAACCTTAATAGCATTAGGGGTTGCAGGATTTGGTTTACAGAAATCTAATCAGAAAACAAAATTGAAGATGTATCGAAAAGTACATCAATTCATTGCGGTTTTATTCGGAATAGGATTACTTATTCATTTAATCGTATAGGAGGAAGTATCGTTGCAACATATACTAATTATTGAAGATGAGGAAAGCTTAGCAGATTTTTTAGAATTAGAATTAAAGTATGAAGGATATATAGTAGATATACAACTTGATGGAAGAAAGGGATTAGAAGCAGCACTTGAAAAGAATTACGATCTCATATTACTTGATTTAATGTTACCAGGATTAAACGGACTGGAAGTATGTCGTCGACTAAGAGCAACTAAAAGTACACCTATTATCATGTTGACTGCTCGTGATAGTATTATGGACCGTGTGACAGGGTTAGATAGTGGAGCTGATGATTATCTTCCAAAACCGTTTGCGATTGAAGAACTTTTAGCACGTATGAGAGTGATTTTTAGGAGAGAAGAAAATACAGAGCAAAAGCACGCATCATTTCTTTCGTTTAAAGATCTACAGCTTCAGATTGAATCTCGAACTATAACTAAAGGAAATGAAGAAATTGAACTTACAAATAAAGAATTCGAGCTACTGCTTATGTTTATGAAAAATATTAATCGAGTTCTTACCCGTGATATTTTACTGGACCAAGTATGGGGATATGATGCAATGGTTGAGACAAATATAGTCGATGTATATGTTCGTTATCTACGTAATAAGTTGCATAGTTTAGATAAGGAGGAGTATATCCAAACAGTCCGCGGTGCTGGATATATAATGAAATGATAAAAAACATTATGTACCGAATTAGAAATTTGCCTATAAAGTGGAAATTAACACTTTGGTCCACTACACTAGTATTCATTTTGTTTATTTTATATAGCGCGTTACAATTTGTTGTAATTAATAAGTGGACTATAGATTATGAACAGAAACAAATAAATAGACAAGTGACAGAAATAGCGGCATATTTTCAAGATAAAAATGATACGCTCTCGAGCAAAACATTTGAAAACAGTAATGAATTTCTTAACAACATGATTGATAAACATCAAATGATTCGTATTATCGGAAATGATGGAAAACCCATTGTTACTGTTTCGCGAGATTTTAATGAATCGTGGATAGAACCAAAAAATGTTACACAAGATGAAGCATTTATAAAAAGACATATAGAAGATCGAATATTAGTTGAGCGCATACCAATTCAAACAAAAAAATTCACGGGAACTATTGAACTTACGAAAAACTTAGAGACATTTGATCATTTATTAAAAATTATCTTAGTGGTAATGGTCTTTGCAGGGATATGTGGATTAGTGCTTAGTTTTTTAGGCGGGATACTTATAACGAAAAAGCTTTTATCAAGTGTCCAAAGCATAACGGATACGATGAAGCGTATTAAGAAAAACGGACTAAATGAAAGAGTTCCAGTACGAGAAAATAATGATGAACTCGCAAAATTATCGATTCTTTTTAATGAAATGATGGATGAAGTAGAAACTTCTTTTACACAGCAAAAACAGTTTGTAGAAGACGCATCACATGAATTAAGAACACCATTAACAATTATTCAAGGGCACTTATCAATGCTGAATCGATGGGGGAAAAATGATTCAGCATTATTGGATAAATCTCTTCAATCCAGTCTAAAAGAAGTAGATCGATTAAATAAATTAGTTTCAGAATTGCTAGAGCTATCAAGAGCTGAATCAGACCAGATGCATCCAATAGCAGCCGAACGAGTCCATGTTAATAGCGTATTAAAACAAGTTACACAAAACTTTACAGTACTGCAACCTGACGTTCAATTTGATATGAAATTAGATGCAGATGAAGCGTATGTTTCAATACCACCATCTTACTTAGAACAAATTAGTATTATTGTAATGGATAATGCAGTGAAATATACAAAAGAAGCTAATAAGTATATTTGTATTGAATCAAGTATACAGTCGGGGAAAATTAATATTCGCATAATAGATCATGGAACGGGAATACCTGAATCGGATTTATCATTTGTTCTTAACCGTTTTTATAGAGTCGATAAAGCGAGAAGTCGAAAACAAGGTGGCAATGGGCTAGGTCTATCTATTGCAAAACGGCTTGTAGAAAAATATAACGGAACTATTCAATTAGAGAGTAAAGAAAATGAAGGAACAGTTGTTACGATTACATTTCCTTATGCTACCCATTGATAGTTGAAGGTGGAAAATTCTTTTTGTAAGGGTTATTTAAAAGGAGGAATACATGAGATGTATTTCCTCTTTTTTTAATGTTTAATAATCAAAAAAATTTATTTATTTCGATATTTTCGATACATTAATAATATAAAGGGGGATTATTAATGAAAGCTATTGTACATCAACATAAAAATGGAATAGAAGGTTTAAAATATAAATTATCACCTGAGATAACACCTAATGTTGGGGAAGTTAAAGTGAGATTAAAAGCAGCAGGTTTAAATCATCGTGATTTATTTATAATGAATAATAGAAAAGAAATGGAATTACCTTTAATTCTAGGATCAGATGGTGCAGGTATTGTTACGGAATTAGGAGACGGTGTTTCAAATATCGCACTACATACAGAGGTTATTATAAATCCTAGTATTGGATGGAATAACACTCATGAAATACCAGAGTTACCTGAAGTACTAGGCGGACCAGCCGATGGAACGTTTGCCGAATATGTTATTGTGCCAGCTGAAAATGTAGTGAAAAAGCCATCCTATCTTACGTGGGAAGAATCTGGTGTGTTATCTTTATCGGCATTAACTGCATATAGAGCGCTTTTTACAAAAGGTAGATTAAAATCTGAAGAACATGTCCTAATTCCGGGAATTGGCGGTGGTGTAGCTACTTATGCTATGTTATTTGCTAAAGCAATTGGAGCAAAGGTAAGTGTTACTTCAAGGATAGAGAGTAAAAGAAAGACTGCAGAAAACTATGGCGCAGACTTTTCATTTAATAGTTCTGGTATTTGGGAAGAGTGCTTACATGGAGAAAAAGTAGATTTAATTATAGATAGTATAGGTCCGGCGACTTTCTTGAAATATTTTGATGTATTAAAACCAAACGGAAGAATTGTTAATTTTGGTGCAAGTTCAGGAGATAAAATTGAATTACCGTTACGAGCATTATTTTATAATCAAATCGATATTATGGGAACATCAATGGGGAGCAGTGAGGAATTTAATGAGATGATTCATTTTATAGAGGAACATAATATTAAACCAATCATTGATAAAGTATATCCATTAGAAGAAGCAATTCAAGCTTTAAATCGAATGCAGCAAGGAGAACAATTCGGTAATATTGCCCTTCGTATGGAATAAGAATATGATTTCGTAACTAATATATTTGAATGAATATGTTATGTATTATATCCATGCATAGAGTGTTCACCATACTATTTAAAATGGTTTACAACCTTTATACATATTTAGCTCGTGTAAATAGTTACACCATTGTCAAATGAATAGTAGCAAAATGAGAATTAGATGAGAAAAGTTTAAGCCCATTTTCATATTGATATTGTATACTGTGTAAATCAAGAACACTTGTATCTTTATTTAAAGTACAATGAGAAAAAATAAGGAGAGAGTAATATGAATTACACAGTATTTCAATGGATTAATAATTTTGCTGGATCATCCAAGCTATTAGATACGCTAATGATCGCTATTACAAATAGTGCTGCATATGTAGCTATTCTATTTATGCTTATCCTATGGTTCAATAATGGAAAGAAAGAAAATGCAATCCGAAAACAATATACGGTGTTATACACGACACTTTCAGTTAGTATTGCATTATTAGTAAATGTTCTTATACATGCGGTATATTATCATCCGCGTCCTTTTATTACACATCATGTCAATCAATTAGTACCGCATGCAGCAGATTCATCATTTGTAAGTGATCATTCTGTACTTGTATTTTCGATTGCTTTCGTATTTATTCTAAGAGGAGAAAAACTTAAATATATCGCGCTTATATGGGCAATATTAGTCGGTGTATCACGCATGTACGTAGGTGTTCATTATCCTCTAGATATACTTGGGGCTGCGTTCTTAACATTTATTACAAGTGGATTAGTAATACAAAGCACACGTATACTTGAACCGTTAGCTAGTTTAATTTTCAAAATGTATGCACTAGTAGCAAAACGAGTTCCTTTTTTAGCGAAATATAATCATATAGCTTAATCGTAAGAACCTACAAAAAGTAGGTTCTTTTTATTTGAAGATTCTTAAATTTCACTTACCGTATTTTATAATAAAAAATACAAAATAAATAAAAAACAAACAGCAACAGAACTGGTTTTCTTATTGTTATAGAGGAATTAGTAAAAAAACTTCGAAAAAGATAGTATCTAATATAATAAAGAACATATTTAGTAGCGTATCTTTGCATTAATACATTGGAAAAGAAAGGAGATAAGTATGCATAAACTTCAAACGAATAAAGGCGCTCGATATATGATGATTGCTTTTATTGTTTTGTTTCTTACTATGCTTTTACGTATATTTTATATTCAAGCAGTAGGAGTCGTGCATAATGTTAATGTAAAAGATCTTGCGAATGAACAACAAAACAAAAATGGAGTTTTAGAGGCAAATCGCGGGACAATTTATGATCAAAACGGTAAAGTATTAGTCCAAGACTCAACGACATATCGCATCGTTGTAAACTTAAAAGGAAAAGATAAATTAAAAGATAAAGAAGATACTGCACAACGTTTAGCAGATGCGCTTGAAGTTGATAAAGAGGAGATCATGAAAAATTTTCATGAAGGACGTACGCAAGTTGAAATTGGTAAAATTGGACGTAACTTATCTAGAGAAGCGAAGGAAGAAATTAATAATTTGAAAATACCAGGTGTATCGTTTACAACAGAAAAAGCCAGAGTATACCCAAATGAAGATTTCGCCTCGTATATACTTGGTTTTGCAAGACCGGACGATAAAGGTAATGCGGAGGGGAAGTTTGGGCTTGAAGAAAGTTTGGATAAATATTTACGCTCTACAAACGGAAATGTAAAATATGTAGGTTCACGAAGAGGTATCCCACTTACAAATGATATAGGAAAAATAGAACCTGCTAAAAATGGAAATAACGTATATCTTACGCTTGATAAACAAATTAATAGTTTTTTAGAAGACGCGATGAACAAAGCGGAGCAACACTATGATCCTTCTATGTTAGTAGGAATCATTGCAGATCCAAAAACAGGTAAAGTTTTAGCAATGTCTAGTAAGCCTAGTTATAATCCTAATAAGGGAGACATTGAATATTTTTTAAATGATCCAATTGCGAACGCATTCGAACCAGGGTCTACAATGAAAGTTTTTACATTAGCTGCTGCAATTAATGAAGGTGTATATAACGGGAAAGAATATTTCCAATCAGGAAAATACACAGTTGGTTCAGCAGAAATTAAAGATCATAATGGCGGATATGGATGGGGCTCAATTACATTTGATGAAGGGTTTGAACGGTCATCTAACGTTGCTTTTTCTATTTTAGAAGACCAGTTACTGAAACCAAATAAATTCAAGCAATATATGAATAAATTTGGTTTCAATCAAAAAACAGGGATAGATTTGCCTGGAGAAAGTAAAAATACATTATTGTTAAATACTCAAATTCAACAAGTTACTACTTCTTTCGGCCAAGGCTCAACTGTAACTCCTATTCAAATCGTACAAGCGGCCACAGCTATAGCAAATGACGGGAAAATGATGCAACCTTATATTGTTGATAAGGTTGTAAATCCAACAAATAAGCAAGTTATTATGGAAAATCAACCTAAAGAAATAGGGAATCCGATTAAAAAAGAAACTGCAGATAAGGTAAGGAACTTAATGGAACGTGTTATAACATCATCTAAAGGAACGGGAACGATGTATAAAATTGATGGTTATCCGATTGGTGGTAAAACAGGGACAGCGCAAATTCCGAATCCTGAAAATGGACGATATATGGAAGGGAAAGATAATTATATTTTTTCATTCTTAGGAATGGCTCCAATTGATGATCCGCAATTAGTCGTATATTTAGCCATTAAGCAACCTAAATTAAAGGGGAATGAATACGGCGCTCAGCCTCTTGCTGAAATTTTTAAACCAGTTATGAAAAATAGTCTAGAATATTTAAAAGTGAAACCATATACAGAAAAACAAATGGTAGATGCAACAAAGCAATCTGAAATAAAAGTACAAAATTATGTAAATCAAACGATGGATACGGTGAAAAATATTGCAGAAAAAGCGAAACTTCAGCCGGTATTATTAGGAGAAGGAAAGATAATAAAACAATATCCACAAACTGGCGAGGTAATGAGTGAAGGAGATCGCATATTTCTAGTGGGAAATAATGTGAAAATGCCTAACCTAAAAGGTTGGTCAATGCGTGATGTTATGTATTTCTCTAAGTTGTTGAAATTAGATTTAAAAACAACAGGTACAGGGTATGTAACGAGTCAAAGCATTGAAAAGGGACAATATATACAAGAAGGTGATGCTTTAAAACTAGATTTGGAACCGCCTCTAGAACCATTAGCAGAAGCGAGTACAAATTAATATCGAATTTGTAAGAGCCTATAGTATAATAGGCTCTTTTTGTTAGAGTTACAAGCAATTTCACGCACCGTATTTTTTTAATAAATAAAAAATCAAGTTACAAAATTATAAAGGATCTTCACTTTCTTAAAAAACTGATTATTCTTTTTAATTATTTACAATATAAAACCTATATGATAATATGGATAAAATTACATGCGATGATGAGAAGAGTAAATAAAATGAATTTTTCACAGAGAGCTCCATTTAGCTGAAAAGGAGCAAAAATTCTTTATTGAATCAAGCCTCTGAGCAGCACATCGGAACCTTTAATAAGGGGATGGTGTGACGGGAGCTCCCGTTATAGAGCTACGGTATAAGCTTTATGCAGTACCTGATAAGGTTAATATGGCGACATATTAACAAACTAGGGTGGCACCGCGATGATAAATCTCGTCCCTAAGACTTTAAGTCTTGGGGGTGGGATTTTTTTATTGGTTTAAAACAATTTAGAAAGCGGGTGCCTAAAGTGAAAAAATTACTTAAAGATTGGAAATATCCTTTATTACTACTGTCCGGAGTCGGTATTGCAAATTTAGGTGCATGGATTTACTTAATAGCACTTAATGTACTTGTCTATAATATGGGCGGCTCAGCTTTAGCGGTTGCTGCTTTATATGTGATTAAACCATTAGCTGCTTTATTTACAAACGCTTGGTCAGGAAGTATGATAGATCGTTTAAACAAACGGAAGTTAATGATTCACCTCGATATATATCGAGCAGTATTTATAGCCATTTTACCCTTGCTTCCATCCCTTTGGATTGTCTACCTATTAGTATTTTTTATAAGCATGGCCAGTGCGATTTATGAACCAACTGCTATGACATATATGACGAAATTAATTCCAGTAGAGCAAAGACAACGTTTCAACTCACTACGTAGTTTAATCGGATCTGGTGCATTTTTAATTGGTCCAGCGGTAGCGGGGATATTATTAATAATTGGCACACCAGAGTTTGCAATATATATGAATGCTATAGCATTTCTGTTATCAGGGTTAATTACATTACCTTTACCTAATCTTGATAAAAAATACGATTCTAATACATCAAGTGATAAGTTATCTCTAACTGTACTAAAAAAAGATTGGAACATAGTCTTTAATTTTAGCAAAAAATCTTTGTATGTCGTATGTGTGTACTTCTTATTCCAGGGGATGATGGTATTAGCTACCGCGAATGACTCTCTTGAACTATCATTTGCGAAAGAAGTTTTATTGTTAACAGATAGTGAATATGGCTTTTTAGTTAGTATCGCTGGAGCGGGTTTTATTTTAGGAGCCATAACAAATACAATTTCATCAAAAAAATTAGCACCTTCATTTCTAATTGGGATAGGATCATTATTCATTGCAATCGGATATTTGATTTATGCTTTTTCAAGTGAGTTTTTAATAGCTGCTATCGGATTCTTTATTCTATCTTTCTCTATGGCATATGCAAATACAGGATTTTACACATTTTATCAAAATAACGTTCCGGTTCATATGATGGGACGAATCGGGAGTATATACGAGCTCGTTATAGCTGTGTTAACAATTTTTATAACGATTCTGTTCGGCATTGCAACTCAATTCACTTCTATACAAATTGTAGTCATTGTAGGAGTATTGGTAATGCTACTTATTACTATCCTATTATGCGTGTTTACTTTATTGCCATCGCAGTCTAAGGTATATTCCGCTGAATCAATAAAATCGAAATAGTTCCCTTGGTTTTTATTTAAAACTTAAGGGGGGGTGAATAGGAGGTTTCTTTCCCCTATATATGGAAAAATAATAAGGGGAAAGAACAATACTGATAAACAAGGGTGGTTATTATGATAAAAACAAAAGATCAAATAGAGAAAATTGCAAAAGAAATACATCAGAATATAGATTTTTCTGGGGGAGTCTTAATAAAAAAAGATGATGATATTATCTATGAAAATTCATTTGGATATGCTAACCGAAGTGAATGTATAAACAATACACTACAAACAAGATTTGGAATTGCCTCAGGATGTAAATTATTCACTGCTATCAGTATCTGTCAACTTGTTGAAAGAGGTGTAATTACTTTTCATACAAAGTTAAAAGATTGTCTACATATTAAATTCCCAAACTTTAATGAAGATATTACAGTACATCAACTTTTAACGCATAGTTCGGGTATTCCAGATTATTTTGATGAAAGTATCATGGATAACTTTGAAGATCTTTGGAAACAAACCCCTATGTATCTTTTAAAAAGTTTAAAAGACTTTTTACCATTATTCCAAAACAGTAATATGATGTTTGCACCAGGAAGTAAGTTTTACTATAACAATGCAGGTTTTATTATACTTGGATTAATTATAGAACAGCAGACAGGACTTGAATTTACGGAATATATAGAAAGAAACATATTCGTTCCAGTTGGCATGAATGATTCAGGCTATTTTTCTTTAGATAATTTACCAAAACATACAGCTCTCGGATATATAAAGGATGTAAATAGTCAAAAATGGAGAACAAATGCATACTCTATACCCATAAAAGGAGGTTCTGATGGTGGTGCTTATATTACTGCACCAGACATGGTGAAATTTTGGGAAGCTCTATTTAACAACGAAATATTAAGCCACGAATATACGAAGTTACTTTTAACTCCTCATATTTTGGTGAATAATAGCCAGTCTTACGGCTATGGAATATGGATTGAGAAAAGACAAGGAAATATTTTTAAATATCATGTAATGGGATATGATCCAGGCGTGAGTTTCCGCTCGGCCGTATACCCGGACTTAGGAATTACATTAGTTATCCCATCAAATAAAGGGGCAGGACCCGAAAAATTCATGGTAGAAATAGAAGGAGTTTTTTAATTACATGGATATAAAAATTAGAGCATATAAAAAAGAAGACGAAATAGGCTGGGTACGTTGCCGTTCGTTATCCTTTTTAGATACAGCATATTATGACAATGTACTTAGAGGGAAAGAAAAATATGAAAATCCCGCAAATGAAGGTTTCTCTTTAATGAATTTACAATAATATAAAGATGCATTATTCCGTAGGACAAAACCATCCTGCGAAAAGTCCTATAGAATAATTAAGATAAAGGGATGTGTTAGCGATTTGCATATGATTAACGGTAGTTTATTTATTATTTTTGGGGTTATCTGTTATTTATTTGTCCGAAGTATATTAATTGGGTTCAAAAATAAAAAGCATGTGAATTGGTGGAAAGAATTAATTAGTTTTCTATTTGCAGTATACATTTGTATGGTTGTTGCAGTAACCTTATTCCCTTTACCAATCGGGTTTCCTTCTAGTGTTGAAAATCTTAATCGGTTAGTCAATATTATTCCTTTTGCATCAATTATTAACGATATCGGTCAAATAGGGAGTGCTTATGATGGTGATGTCCTATTTATGATTGGTCTAATCGTAAGAAATGTAGGCGGGAATGTTTTATTATTAATGCCTTTAGGGTTTTTAGCACCACTTATATGGAATAAATTCAAAAAAGTTAAAAATACTATTTTATTAGGTTTTATCATATCGGTTAGTATAGAATTGTTACAATTAATCGAGTCATTAGTTAGTGGAGGGGGACGTATTACCGATATTGATGATGTAATCTGTAACGTTCTAGGTTCTATAATTGGATATTCCATTTATAAAATCACTTTAAAATTAGCTGCTACATTTAACATTCAAGTATTAGATAAAACTAACTCTAAAGGTGTAGAATTTATTGATAAATAAAAGTTTAAACCAGTTTAGGAATGTACTAATAAAGCTACTAAAGACGTACGAGTAGAAAGTACGTCTTTTTACTTTTATAAATAATGCTTAAAGCTGATGGGAAATCACATTCCGTATTTTACAAATTAAAGTAGCTATCGTATTTCAAGTATGGTATGAACAGAGGCGAATATAATTTTCAAAGGTAAACAAATATATAGGAGGACTCTACATGGATATTCTATTTGTTATTCTACTTGTTATTCTTATAATTGTATTAATGCAAGGTAAGGAATACAAAGTGAATATTAATCGTATTTGGCTCATTCCGGCTTTGCTGTGCTTTGTAACAATCCAGTCCATTATTCATATGGGACAATTAAATATATTGCACGTACTATTATTCGTTGCAATGCTCGGAATTGGATTGGGTCTTGGAGTTATTAGAGGAAAAGCTTTAACATTTCGATTAGATAGTGAAACAGGTCATGTATTACGAAAAGGAAATTGGTTAAGTACAATTATTCTCCTTGTTATTTTAGGTGCAAAGGTTTTGATTAAGCAAAGTATGTTTCCTGGCAGTACTCACCACACATTAATGGTTGTAACGAATGCCTTTTTATGTATCACATTAGGTACCGTAATTAGTAGACGCTATTATATTTGGAAAAAATATAATGAATTAACACAAACAGCGTAAATACATTCGTCCCTTGTTTAACAACGCTGTGAACGGTAATACTAAATAATATTGAACTTTTACAACAAGGGATGATAATATGATATTCATTTACACAGATTTCGGCGGAACGCATACAACCTCGCTAGCTGCAGCTTATCATTTAAATAAATTACCAACTGATCGGAAGTTAACGAAAGAAGAAATTTTAAATGTGGAGTATTTTAATAAATTGAAAACAGAAGATATGGGGAAAATTATTTTTCATGGACAAGATGAATATGGGAATCCTGTATATACAATTGGATGCGGGGCATCAAAGGTCGTTGTACCTGCCATGAAGCATTTAGGAGAGATTCTGCAAAAACATTATCAAAACAATGATAAGATTATTTTTTCTAATACATCACCAACAGTTCCATTGCCAATGACTTTAGGCGGTTTGTTTTCTAGAAGATTTCATATTGATTTTATTGGTGTACCGTTACTCGTATGGGGAGCAAAAATTTGCTGTGATAACATCCAGCGGCTTGTCAGTTATACGAAAGAAGCGGGGCGAATGACGAATGATTATGTTGTTATTTTAGATAACGAAACATTTAAGTAATGTAATATTAAAAGAAGACCGGGAAAATTTGTGGTTTTCTTTTTTTTTTGATAAATAGACAAAAAACATTCACATTTATTATACATCTACTATAGCCAAAATAATAAAGTCCTGTTACTATTACAGGGGATATTCTCTTTTCGTAAGATAAATATATAGAAAAGTCAGAAAAGAGGAACAGAATAAGGGAGGAACAACATGAAGCGTGTTGCTTGGTTTACTGATAGTACAACTGCGAGTTTTACAACAGATGGTGATAACTTTGTTATCCCAATTGAAGTTATTATTGATGGAGTGTCTTATAAGGATTGTGAAGAAGGAGTTCATAAACGTCTTTATGAAGCGTTAAATGATGGAAGAACAGTTACTACTTCGCAACCTAACATAGGGGAAATGGTAGAATTATTTACTAAATGCAAAGAAGAATATGAAGAAGGCTTTGCAGTTGCTATTAGCGGAAAAGTAAGTGGGACTTATCAAAATATGAAGCTAGCTGCTGATATGGCAGGTTTCCCTTTAACTGTATTAGATAGTGAAACGACAAGTTATCCAATGGATGAACTTTTGAGAAAAGCTAAAACGTTATACAATGATGGTATGACTTTACAAGATATACATAAAACATTAGTAGATGAAAAAAGAAGGCCTTTTTATGTATTTCCAAAAAGCTTAAAAGGTTTATATGCAAGTGGTCGTGTAAAGGGAGTTCAATTTTTACTTGGAAGTTTATTAAGTGTTAACTTAATCTTAGAAGTAAAAGGCGGAGAACTTTTACTTGAAAAGAAAGTGCGTAAAATCCAAAAATGTAGAGACTACATTAAAAATGAGCTTGAAAAAGAATTACCAAAAGTACTTCATATGTTCTATGCTAACGATAAAGATGGAGCTGAAGAATGGATTTCAGATATTAAACAAGCATTCCCTGAAATGGATTTCAAGCTTTATCCATTGCCAATTTCATTTGCTGTTCATGCAGGTGAAGGAACAATAGCAATAAGTTATTAATAAAAAAACCTCCAATTGGAGGTTTTTTTTATTAAGATACGCGAGTAGATGAAGTCATAGTTTTTACTTTTAAAATAATATCACGTTCTAACTCTTCATTTTTCTTACCAATACGACTTCCAATAAAGAATACATCGATTAAAGCCCAAATACCAAGCCCACCCAGTGTTAAAGTCATTGCGATAGCCATACCGAAATCACGTGCATAATAGCGATGACCTCCAAGCCCTCCTAGGAAAAACCAAATTAAGTAAGCAAGCCCTTTTGATTTTTTATTTTTTTCAAATTCTGAGTTTACAAGTGCCAATTGTTCTGATGATAAATCGTTCTTTAATAATAAATTATCCACTTAAATTCTCCTTGTTATGTAAGATTTTATAAATGCAAATTTTAATATACCATAACTCAAATGAAATTGTAATAACTATATTAAAATATTAAATGATATACGAATTGAGCTGAGATTTCGAACAATTGTAATAGAATAAATGTTTATTTTGAAATTATTTATATTGAGTACTACCCATTAACTTTAACGATAAGAACCTATTTTTTATATTAAGAATGATATCTCCATACAATATAAAAATAAGTTGTACTTACAGTAGTATATTTTCTTTAAAATAAATGGATTTTCAATAATAATATAGAACTATAAAGTGAATAAATAATATATATTGGTAGTGATATTATGAAAATCGGTAAATTTGGAGAAAAAAATAATTTAAGTATAGATACGATTAGACATTATATGGATCTCGGACTAATTATCCCTGAAAAGAAGGGTGGCCATTATTTTTTTGATGAGTATTGTCAAAAAGATATAGAGCTTATATTAGAATACAAATGGCTAGGATTTAGTTTGAATGAAATTAAAGAACTTTTTCTTTATAAAAGTTTAGCAAAATCTATGAATTACGAAAAAGATACTTTTTACCAATCTTTATTTAAATTGAAGTATGAAAAGATTGAACAAGAAATACAAATTTTAGAGGAAAGAAGAGATAAATTAAAGGCAGCGTTAAATGATTTATCTATAACAACTGAGATTTCTAATTCAATTTTAGGGATAGATTTAAGAGTACTTAACTTTCTTACATGTTTTAAGTGTAGCGGAAATTTAATTCTTCAAGATGGAATTATTAATAGCAATCAAATTATGGAGGGAAAATTAACTTGTAATTGCGGCGAAGAGTATGTTATTACTTCAGGGATTTTAACAGCAGGTAAATCGTTTGAAACGTCTGACAGGGCTTCTTTTGAAGATCCTATTTCAGATTATATCCATGAAACTGATTCTTCTTATTTGGAGAATATACATAGAGCAGGAGAATGGGCGAAAAAGAAATTAAAACAACTAGATTTAAATGACAAGGTACTGCTTGATATAGGATCGGGTTTTGGATTCTTTTTACGAAATATTTATGAAGAGCTGCCAGAAGATTGCTTATATATTGCTTATATATTGCTGTTGATCGAGATTTGAATAAACTTCTATTTTTAAAAGATGTATTAGAGAAAAGAAACCCGAAAAGAAACATCCTTTTCATCTGTACGGATTTTTTAAACATTCCCATCCAGGATCATTTTGTTGATATTGTAATTGATCAGTCTGGCACAAGTAATTACAGTTTTGAGCATGAAAAATTTTTATTGTATGCATTAAATTCCCTTTTAAAACCTGATTGTTATTTATTAAGTTCATTTATTTTATTTAAAAATTTCAGCATAAATAGCCAAATTATAACTAGATTAAGAGACAACTTCACGTATTCAACAGTAAAAGAAGAAATTCAAAAACTACAATTTCGCTCTATAGATGAAAGAACTTCAAAATACATGAATCGAGGCGGAAAATACGAAAATTTCTTTGTTCAAGGAGAAGAGATATATACATATTCATTTTTCGGAAAAAGATGGGGTTAACCCCATCTTTTTTAATTTTTTTTAAAAAAGTTTTTAATACTAGCATATTGATATTGGGTTGACCCGAGAACTTACACTGTACGTAATACAAAGTTAAGCGGGAGGGAAAAGTTATGGAGAGTTTACGAATACAGTTACAAAATGAAAAAAGCAACCAAGAACTAAAAAATATTTGTCTCTATGTAATTGGGAAAACAATATCAATATTTGGTAGCTCTATTTATAGTTTCGCATTAGGATTATATGTTTTACAAATAACCGGATCAGCATTAAATTTCGCAATTACACTCATTTTAGGAACGATTCCAATGATTGTTATGAATCCATTTGCCGGTGTAATTGCAGATAAAGTTGATAAAAAGAAACTGGTCGTTTGCATGGATTTACTAAGTGGAAGTTTATTAATTGTTACTTATATAGTAAGCAGCAATTATGGATTAAACTTATTCATTATTTATGCTATTACCTTTCTTATGTCGGTATTTACAACATTCTTTGGAATAGGGTTAGAAGCAGCAAAACCAAATATCGTGTCTAAAGAGAGATTAATGAGTATTAACTCTATAAGTAAAATTATCGATTCTGTATCTTTAATTCTCGGTCCTATGTTAGGGGGCATCGTTTTTGCTGTATTAGATATAAAAACTTTTATAATTATAAATGGTATTTCATTTATTCTTTCGGGCATATCCATATTGTTTATTCACTTTAAATTGTTCGAGTACAGCATAAATGGTGGATGTTCAAAAAGAGAAATTAATTTTATTAAAGATATAAAAGAAGGGTTTTCTTACTTAATTGAAAGGGAAAGCTTAAAGAATACGTTTAGTATTTTAACTGCACTTAATTTCTTCCTAGGTTTTGCTGTAATCGTCCCACTACCATACATAATAAACACAGTTCTCAATCTTAGTTCGAAGCAATTTGGCATGATTCATGGGACTTTTCCAGTAGGAATGATAGTTGGTGCAATATTAGTAAAAAAGATAACTGATCGTTTTTCTTATTCCTATCTTTTGAAAAAATCAAGTTTTATGTTGGCAATTTTTATGATAATTTCAGGAATTCCAGTTTTATTCAAAAGTATTGAAGTGGATAATTTTATATACGTTGCTATGTATTGCCTTATTATGTTCTTTTTAGGAATAATGATAGCACTAATTGATATTCCTTTAACTTATTTCATGCAAAAAGAGATTCCTGATGAATATAGGGGGAGGGTACTCAGTATTGGATTAAGTATAGGTAAAATGATGCAGCCAATAGCATTGGCATTATCAGGATTATTATTAAATTATATCCCTGCTTACACGCTTCCAATTACAGGAGGGATAGTATTTCTTATTTTGAATAAGGCTTATTCAAATAAGTTGAACTTAGAAATTCATTCAAAAGATTATAGTGTTGAACGTAATTAAATAATATTTTTAAATGTTTAAAAAGCACAGGGTATCATCCTGTGCTTTTTATCGTAATTCAGCTGTTTTTCTAATAACAATCTTATCAATATCATCTTCTTCATCACCAATAAATAACCCTCGTTCTTTTAAGTATGTTTCAAAATATAAATCTGCTTCTGCACGTTCATCATATGGCTTTACAGATAGAACGAAACCCAATTTATTTTGCTCCTCTAAATGAGAAGTGGAGATGTAAGCCGGTACATTGTGGCGTAAAAAGAGCTCTTTAACCGGAATAATCATATCTTTCATTAATTTCGTTAACATACCCATTTCAAACTCAAAATTAAAGCGATCTATACTAGATAAATCCGCGAATACTACACCAATAAAACCTGTATTAAACACTTCTTGATATTCTACTTCCTCGTCACCGTAAAAATTCTTTTCAATTAAATAATTTATAAAGTAAGCAACGCCATCACTTTGTTCAAACAGTTTTGTTGAAAGAACAAAACCAATTTTCTTTTGTTTATGTAAATACACACATGACATATATGCAGAGATATTATGTTCTTTAAATAATGCACTCATTGCTCCAGATAGACCATCTAGTACGTGATGAACAATTTGAAGTTTTTTACGAGCGAAATAATAGGATTTCTTTTGTAACTCCAATGTATCAATAAAGACAGAGCCAATAAAGCCTGTATTTGAAATAATAGGTGTTTGCTTTTTTCTTCCTCTGCGCTTCGCTGGAGCCATTGTTAAAATCATCCCTTCATGTACAAATAAATTAAAAAGAACATTTGTTCGTATATTTATATTTTACTATTAAAACGCACTAAAGTAAAGGGTTTTTGACGAAAAAACAATAAAAAAGACACCTATAAAAGGTGCCTTAAACGTTGCAGGGAAGAGGTTTCATCCCATTATTTATATTAAGATACAGATACAATCTCTTCTGTATCTTCTACATCTAAATGACAGTCCATAGTACGAACATCTTGATCTTCATGACTTCCGAAATAAATAGTAATTTTCATATGTATCGCTCCTTTATTCTAGGAATACCTAAAATAATTACTAGTAATGTTAATATTTATTATATACCACTTTTTTCATTCCGACAATGTTATATCATTTTTAATTCTTATTATGCCACATTGTGTGATATAAAGGGGTTAAAAAGGGGAATATCATTAATTAAGTGAAATTTCTTATATGTTATATTTAATATAGGTGTTATTTAATTACTATTTTTAAAAAGGAGCATAATTGATGAATTATCAAAAGGTACTTATAGATAATTTTATATACAAGACTTCATATATTGCTCGTCATGTGCAAGGGATGAGTGTAAAGAAAACGCAGGATTATATTGCCGTTAACTGTGGTTTACCTACAGATACATTTAATATTATTACTTTATTAAACAACAACTTAACGGAAGGAAACGAGGAATTATGTGCGGAGATAGAACACTTTAATCAAAAAGGGTTCCCCATGAGTGTTTGGTGTTGGGATGCAAAGCGAGAGAATACACTTAAGAACGAGTTACTAAAACTTAGATTAATAGAAGCAGAAAATAATATTGCAATGTTTGCAGATTTACAAACAATTCTTCCTACAATAGACATACCAGCAGGTTTTACAATACAAAAAGCAACTTCGCCGGTACAAATACAAAAATTTGGCGAAACATTAGCGGCTTTATTCGGTACATCAGCGGAAGGCTCTAATGTTCAATCATACTATAATCAAATTTCTTCTTTAGATTTATGGAATAGCGATGACATGAAACTATACTTAGGTCTTTATAAAGGTGAGGTAGTATCTGTTGGCTCTTTAGTATGTACGAAAGATAGTTTCGGTATTTATGATATTGCGACTAAAGAAGAAATGAGAGGACAAGGATTCGGCTCTACTATGTTTAATTTCTTACTGCAAGAAGCTAAACAACTAAAAAATACTTATTGCGTATTACAAGCTTCACCTAATGGAATAAATATTTATAAAAAATCCGGCTTTCAAGCTGTAGGACAAATGACTGTTTTTGAAAATCGGCATTTATTTGAGTAAATCATCCAAGTCAAATTGTTTTAAATATAGGAGTTAACATACCGTTATGAAAAAAACATCTATAATTACTATCATTTGTTTCTTCATCGTAATAAGCATTTTTGTTTTTCATCAAGTAAATGAACAAAAATATACAAAAGCAATACATCAATCAAATCATATTAAAAACATTGCACATAGAGGTGCTTCTGCATATGCACCTGAACATACAATAGCGGCTTATAAATTAGGACAACAATTGAAGGGAGATTACATAGAAATTGATCTCCAAATGACAAAAGACGGACATTTAGTAGCTATGCATGATGAAACATTAAATCGTACAACAAACGGTACTGGGTTAGTTAAAGAACATTCATTAGAAGAAATAAAGCACCTTAATGCAGGTTCTTTTTTCAATGAAAAATACCCAAATTTAGCAAAGAAAGAATTTGAAAATGCTGAAGTGCTCACATTAGAAGAAATTATTGTAACGTTTGGATGTGATGCTAACTATTATATTGAAACAAAATCGCCAGATGAATATCCAGGTATGGAAGAAAAATTACTAGCGATTATGAATCACTTCCAAATAAATGATAAAGTTATAATTCAATCATTTAGTGAAGAAAGTTTGCGAAAGGTTCATAGTTTAAATGCTAATATACCTTTAGTGCAATTATTATCATATAAACAAGCAGTGCAATTAACAAATTTAGAATTAGAGAATTATAAAGCATACTGCATTGGCCTTGGTATGAATTACAAATATATTGATGAAGCCTATGTTAAAAAAATAAAGAAATACGGATTAGAAATTCATCCATTTACAGTAGATAATGAAAAAGATATGAAAAAGTTACTTTCTTGGGGCGTCGACGGGATGTTTACTAATTATCCAGATCGTTTGGATACACTTATGCCTTAAAGAAACAGGAATAAAAGGAATCCAAGCTCATTGGATTCCTTTTATTTTTCTCCCATTCCATGTCCTTAGTGCAAAAACAAAATATTCAATTCACTACATAGAATATCAAAATAAATTAGAAATTAACCAAAATGCAATTAATTTTTCCTTTGTTTTTTATATTTTTTTGATACACTGACTACGAGAGGAATACCGATTAACGTCGGTAAAAACCAAAACCATATAGGCGGCAGTAAATTAATAATGGGAATATGAATTCCGATGTTTACTAAAAGTGCGGTAACGGCACCGATATAGGAGCCTAACATACCTCTAATATGGTGATGAATCCAATTTTTCCAACGCTTTTTTCCTGCAAGATAGCCATAAATCGCAAATGAATAAGAGAAAATTGCTACATAAAATAAATATGCGATTTTATCCCAGTTTATAATGGACAATATAATTGCAGTAAGAGTTATTACAACATAGGATGCATGATATATTTCTCCCCATTCTGTATGTTTTCCTTTCTTTTTTTGAGCAAGCATCGCTACAATTCCCGTAATTAAACATATGGTTCCAAATAATATGTGAATGGTCAAAAGGATATTGAAAATGCTCATAATAATTCCTCCTTTTTTATTTTTATAGTATTGCAGTATAGGAGAAAAGTTGAATAACATCATTAATTCGACTTAATATATAAATACCTTGAGTAAATTGTTCAGCGGAAGCATAGCCATACGATAAACGAATGTACTGATCTGATTTCTCTTCATAAATTCGTCCCGGATTTAAAAGAATTCCCTTTGATAATGCTTCTGAAAACAGTTTTTTCATCGGGATGTTAGGTATCACCCTTAGCCATATAAAAAATCCGCCGCTAAGAATATCCCACGTGGCAATATCTGCACAATACTTATTTAAGGCTTGTATCATTATTCGTCTCCGCTCTTTTAGGTGAATCCTTACGTTTGCTACGTGCTCCTCATAAAAACCTTTGATTAACCATTCTACAGCAACTCTTTGAGATAAAGAACTTGATCCATAGTCATATAGAAGTTACTTTGAGTATTATATATTTAGGTGTGTTCCCGACAGTACTTCCATATATTACATCTCATGCTGGGGCTTCTGAAGCAACGAGTTCTCTATATTTAACACCAGTAACTGCATGTTTTATTGCTTGGATATGGGTGCCAACTTTTGTTTCGATAGTTGGAGGGGTAATTACTATATTAGGGGTTATAATTACTCATTTAACATTTAAAAAAGATAATTATAAACAAATCGAGAGCGGAAAATATCTATAATAAATAGCATTAGAATTAGATGAAAAAGAATTTATTCGAGACTTTATAAAAATAATGCTATAAGGTGATGTCGAAAAAGGGAATCATTTCACTCCGTTGAATATAAAAGATAAATTCTTTTTTAAAGGAGCTTAAAATAGTGAACGTCCAATTAAAAATTGTTACGAGAGAAAATTGGGAAGACGCATTGAAATTACAAGTTAAAGAAAATCAAATGCAATTTGTTCCGGCAGTGGCAGTATCACTTGCTAAAGTATACATAAAACCAGATGGTGAAAATGTCGAATATGTTCCATTCGCTATATATGATGGCGACCTTATAGTTGGTTTTATTATGCACGCTTATGTACGAGAATCAACAGACATGTATTGGATTAACGGATTTATCGTTGATGAAAAAGAGCAAGGAAAAGGATATGGAAAAGCAGCATTAAAGGAAATCATTAACTTAATAAAAAATAACTTTAAAGAGTGTGAGGAAATTAGATTAACTGTCCATAAAGATAATATTTCTGCAAAAAAACTATATAAATATTATGGTTTTAAACCATTAGGAAATGTATACGACGGTGAGGAAATATATCGCTTATTATTGTTGAAATAAAGATGTACTGTTTTGAATAGAGTTATATCTTGTATTTATGGTGAAAAAGAACATCTAGAATTGAAAGATCGATTAAGAAACTGCTTAGAAACAATAAGTTGTTCTGTTTTAGATCCAAATTGCGGAGAAGTGGTGTTACTAAGTCATATAAATTATTGCAAGCAGAATTCACACAATTATTTAAACATTTTATTATAAAACAGTATTTATATATACTTAAACTATCATTAATAAAAACATCATGGGAGGAACTAATATGAAAGAAAGTAATAAAAAGGAGTTGTCACTAGAGCAACGTGAAGAATTACTACAAACATTGAAAGATCGTTTTGAGAATAACATGAACCGCCATACAGGTCTAGAGTGGGCTAATGTTCAAGAGAAGCTGGATGTTAATGCTGAAAAGTTGTGGTCGCTCAATGAAATGGAACGAACTGGTGGCGAACCTGATGTTGTTGATTTTGATAAAGAAAAAGGCGAATACATTTTTTACGATTGTTCAGCAGAAAGTCCTAAAGGTCGTAGAAGTGTTTGTTATGACCTTGAAGCGCTAGAATCAAGAAAGAAACATAAACCAGAAAATAACGCTATTGATATGGCAACTGCTATGTGCATTGAACTATTAACGGAAGAAGAATATCGTGTGTTGCATAATCTTGAAAATTTCGATATGAAGACGTCGAGTTGGGTGCAAACACCTTCTGATATTAGAGAACTTGGCGGTGCCCTTTTTTGCGATTATCGCTTTGGCCATGTCTTTGTGTATCACAATGGAGCAGAATCCTACTATGCCGCAAGGGGTTTTCGTGGTTCGCTAAGGGTCTAAAATTTGTACAAACAGGTAAATTTGAATTTGAGAATGAATTTACCTAGGGAAAAGTATTAGAAAGGGAATAATCAAACCTTTTGTAAACGAATGAATCAACTAAAAATATTAAGAGTATGTTTTGATAATTTTTTTCATAAACATACTCTTTTTTAGAATCATTTATCAAAATTATTAGTTTTAATTAAATTGTAAACGAGCACATGTAAAATGTTCTCTTGCAGTTATTAATAATGTTCATCCATATGAAACACCTATGATTTATATTATCTCGCTTTTAAATGACAATTTTCGAGCAAGTATAAAGTGAATGATTAGGAGGAATACAAAATGAAAAGTAAATTCCATCATATTGTACGAGCTATCATGATAAAAGATGAAAAATTACTAGTTGCTGAATACATAGGACATCACTATTTTTTACCCGGTGGCCATGTTGAAATTGGAGAATCAGCAGAGAATGCACTACTAAGAGAGTTACGAGAAGAACTTGGAGTAACTTGCAGTATAAAACAATTTTTAGGCGTCATAGAAAATCAATGGCAAACCAAAGAAACCCTTCACCATGAAATTAACCACATTTTTGAAATAGATTCAAATGAGTTAAAATCAGATTTTACTCCAATATCTAAAGAGTCCCATTTAGCATTTCACTGGATTGATTTTAATAAAGAAAATATAAACTCCTATACAATAATGCCAACACCTTCCGTAAAAGAATTACTAGAAAGAAAATTAAGTGATGAACTATTAACTTGCTGGATTAGTAACTTTTAATTGTCTTTATTTATATTAATTACGTCCACTAAAAGAATATAAAGAAAATAGGCTCATAAACAAGGTACATCACCTAGTGTAAAGTCATATTTTGTTGATGTACGCATTTAGTCTATAGCCTTATTTCTACTTTATTTTTAAAAGTAAATAAACTTAAAGATATGGACGGAATTTACATTTATCAATGGAGGGTTTCATAATGAATGATTTTCAACAAGAACTACAAACATTAAACCTTAATGCTTATCAACCTGGTAATGTTGTTTATTGGGATCAGCAACAAAATCAATATCCATATTACTACATTCAAGACGATGCACGTCGTTGTGGCGGATGCGGTGGCGGCGGACGTTGTGGCGGTTGTGGTGGTCGCTGTGGTGGTTGTGGCGGCGGACGTTGTGGCGGTTGTGTAGGTTGTGTAGGCTGCGTTGGTTGTTTCAGCTGTTCTAATTGCTGGAGCTGGTGGATTATTTAAGTACTATAGATCAATAATATTTCACATGAAAGAAAAGTGCCGATGCAAAGTTATACTGTATTGAAACTTTTCTTTCATGCTGTCATTTTTATATGTTTTAGGGGGATATTTATTTGTACAAATATGAAAAATTAATTTCATGGGTAGAAAACATTAAAGAGACCAATCAAAGTTCTGCGGCAGCACTTTGTATTATTAAAGATAATAAGATTGTGCTCGAGCATTATAGTGGAACGCATTCAAATACTCCTACTAGTAAAAAAGTAACCATATCTTCACAGTTCAATGTCGCTTCCGCAAGAAAAAGCTATTTAGGATTAATGGTAGCTTATGCAGTTTATGAGGGGAAAATAAAATCACTTGATGACGAGGCAGTAAATTATTTTGAAAAACATGATCCTTCATTACTCGGTAAGACAACGATAAGACATTTAGTAACTCATTCACACGGTTTAAATGAAACCGATGATGGGACAGTTTTTCGTGAGTTTGAGCCGGGACAAGCTTGGGGGTACAGAGATATTAATGTAAGAATGGTGACGCAGCTTATTTATCAGCTGTATAATAAGAGTTTTCCTGCATTATTAAAAGAGCGTGTATTCATACCTGCTGATTTCAAAGAAACTGGATGGAGAATAAAGCAAGATGATAATTTAGTTAAGGTTGTTGTAAATCCAAATGAAGATGCCATAAATAGTGTTGGTACAGTAGATGACGGCTCCGAGAAAAATTTGTTTGTCTCTGCGAGAGAATTTGCATACTGGGGGAACCTGCATTTAAATAACGGGTTTTTAAATGGTAAACAAATTGTCCCAAAAGAAGTTATAGCACTTGCTACGAGCTTACAAAGTCCAGAGTATACAAATAAAGAACTACCTCAAAACGGGTTGTTTTGGTTCGTTCAAAATGAACCTGCTTTATTTAGTGAACTTGGTGAGCGAGTTCCTAAAGGTTCCTATCAAATATTAGGAATTACAGGACCAACGATATTAGTCATTCCAGAATATAATGTCGTCGTTGCTAAAATGTACAATAAAAGATACAACTATGGTGGGGATAATTATTTATATTATTTACGTGAATTTAGCAATTTAGTCGCTGATACATTTAGTAGCAGTAAAAATAATATGGTTAGGGCATAACTACTCCTATAATAAAAAGGAGTGAACTTTAATGAAAAATGAAGTGAATAAAAATAAAAAGAAAAATATAAAGGATGTAAACACAGAACAAAACGCGATTTATAGCGATCCGAAAGATGCAGCTAATATGCAAACTGTACCGCAGCCGAAAGACTTCGAGGAAATTGAATATTAATTTTCTCTCCGACTTATTTATGAAAGAAAAATACGTCTTAAGTCTCATCACTTTCAGCAAATTATTTGATAATATATGTACATAAGCATTCGAAAATGTCTTATCTTAACAAAGCTTTCTTTAAATGCTGTATATAACCTACAAAAAGGCACTTCTTGATGAAGTGTCTTTTTGTGTAAGCTAACTTAATTTCCATTTTCCGTACAGTATCTTGCAATTTATCATGGATATACTAACTGTGAAAATTCATGTCATGATAAAAGAAGGGGACAGTTAGTATGAAACAAACATCTATAAATCCGTTGTTAATTGTTCTAGGTACAATCATTGTTCAAATTGGCCTAGGAACAATTTACACATGGAGTTTATTTAATCAACCCCTTGTAAGTAAGTTTGGATGGAACCTCAATTCAGTCGCGATCACTTTCTCAATTACGAGTTTTTCTTTATCATTCTCAACTCTATTTGCAGGAAAGCTACAACAAAAATTTGGACTTCGTAAACTGATCGCTACAGCTGGAATTGTTTTAGGACTCGGTTTAATACTTAGTTCACAAGTTTCCTCATTACCATTACTTTATTTATTAGCCGGTGTTGTCGTTGGATATGCTGATGGAACAGCATATATTACATCACTATCTAATTTAATTAAATGGTTTCCAAACCGTAAAGGGCTTATTTCTGGTATATCTGTTTCAGCATATGGAATGGGGAGCTTAATCTTTAGATATGTAAACGGAAATCTTATCGATAGTCTTGGTGTATCACAAGCATTTTTATATTGGGGTATTATCGTCTTACTTTTAGTATTAATCGGATCGTTCTTCTTACGTGAAGCAATTGTAAGTAACACCGCAACTGAAACATTACACAATGACTATACTCCGCGTGAAATGATGCGAACGAAACAAGTATATTTCTTGTTTTTCATGCTATTTACATCCTGTATGGGTGGTTTATATTTAATCGGTATGGTAAAAGATATTGGAGTACAACTCGTTGGACTTAGTGCAGCAACCGCTGCTAACGCCGTTGCAATGATTGCAGTTTTTAATACGATTGGTAGAATCATTCTCGGAACATTATCAGATAAAATAGGTCGATTAAAAATTGTCTCTGCAACGTTTATTATTATTGGATTGTCCGTCTTTACTTTAAGTTTCATTCCACTAAATTACGGGATATATTTTACTTGTGTAGCAAGTGTTGCCTTTTGCTTTGGTGGTAATATCACAATATTCCCAGCAATCGTCGGGGATTTCTTCGGATTAAAAAACCATAGTACAAACTACGGGATTGTTTACCAAGGTTTCGGTTTTGGTGCACTTGCAGGATCATTCATTGGAGCACTACTCGGCGGATTTCAGCCAACTTTCATTACAATCGGTGTTCTATCTGTTATATCTTTCGTTATCTCTATAGTAATCCGCCCTCCAAATGCAGAAAAGAAGAAGGAAATCAAATCGTTAAATCGAAAAATAGCTTAATGCTAAGAAAGAGTCCTTATACTAGGGCTCTTTTGCTTTACAAAAAAATGTATAAACAATGGATGACATTCAAAAAATCTAATTTTATCCTTGTACTTATTTCATAATCTAATATTAAAGAAGACAGGACATTCCGATTATTAAATTGAATAAATAATGTAAAGGGGCGTGATAGTTAAAATGCAAATAGTAAAGCAATGGGTACAAGAAGATAGTGATTACATAAGAGAAAAAGTAATTGAATATAACCAAAAACAACTTTCAAATGAAGAAAAAACACCTTCAGAAAAGATTAGTTTTATAGTGAAAAATGAAAAAGAAGAAATAGTAGGAGGGATAACGGCAATCACATTTTGGCACCATGTACATGTTGACTTTCTATGGGTTTCTGAAGAATACAGGCACGAAGGTTACGGAAGCAATTTAATGAATCTTATTGAAGAATTTGCAATTGAAAAAGAATGTAGGCTAATCAAATTAGATACTTTTAGTTTCCAAGCCCCTAATTTTTATAAGAAGCATGGGTATAAAGTGATAGGGGGAAGTGAAGATCATCCTAAAGGACATAATCATTACTATTTAGAAAAACGGTTATAAACGAATCATTAAAGAGTGTATTATGATTGATTTTTTTCAAAATATGCTCTTTTCTTTTGTGTGTCTATGAACACGATATCGTTTCGTATTAGTTATTTACTCAAATTACTTTTTATGAATCCAAACAATTTAATGATAGAATAAAATAAAGACAGAAAATTTTTACCATTCAAGGGGGTTACATATGAAAAAAGTAAATGTTACATACGCACTTCTATATGATGAAACTCATGAAAAGCTATTAATGGTTAAAAACAAAGGGAAAAATGGTTCTTATTACACTTTACCAGGTGGAGCAGTTAAATTCGGGGAAACGTTAGAAGAGGCAGCAATTCGTGAAGTAAAAGAAGAAACAGGGCTAGATATATCCGTAAAAGGGGTTTGTTCCATTAGTGAAGCCTTTTTTGAGGAGAGAGGACATCATGCAATCTTCTTTAATTTTTTAGGAGAAATAATCGGAGGGGAAATCTGTATATCACGGCCAAAAGAGATTGAAGAGATTACCTGGATGGAATTAGATTCAGCAGAACCTTATTTACGTATACCAGAACACTTAAAAAGCCTTTTACAAAAGAAAGAAACAGTTCCTTATATTTTTAATGGAACTATTATTCATCAATCTTCATAAAGATAGTATTTCATTTAAGGCGGGGGAAAAATGGAGTTTATCGTTAATCACAAACAATTTACACAAGCTCTTTCAGAAGTAAGTAAAGCTATCTCAACAAAAACTTTAATTCCTATATTATCCGGAATAAAAATAACAGCAGATCAATTTGGAATTACTTTAATCGCAAGTAATTCGAATATCTTCATTGAAAAATTTATACCTAGTTCACTTAAAGAAGAAAAAATTGCAACTATTTTAAAAGCAGGGAGTATTATTGTACCTGCAAAATATTTCATTGAAATTATTAAGAAAATGCCAAGTGAGATTTTAATAAAAAGTATGAATGAGCAGTTGATTACAATTCAATCTGATGAAATTACTTTACACTTAAATGGACTCTCGGCAAATGAGTTTCCGAATGTACCACTTATAGACAATCATACAGAAATACAAGTAGAAACAGAGCAATTGATTGAAGTATTTAAACAAACTGTCTTTGCAGCAGCTAAAAATGAATCTAGACCCGTTCTTACTGGCGTACATTTCGTTATTGATCATAACAAATTAATTTGTGTTGCTACTGATTCGCACAGACTGGCTTTACGTGAAATAACCATTTCTTCACATGCGAAATTGAATTGCGTTGTACCAAGTTCCACTATTAGTGAATTACTAAAATTAATGAACAGTAATTCGAATTTAGTATACATATATCTTTCAGAGAGTCACATTATCTTTAAATTCGGTACAATTACATTGTATTCAAGGCTTATTGAAGGGAAATATCCTAATATATCCGGTCTAATTCCAAATGAATCCCAAACGGTTATTAATATAGATAGAAAACAGATTTTACAAGGTGTAGATCGGTCAAGTTTATTAGCTAGTGAATGGGCAAACAACAACGTTAACTTAGAAATCATTGACGCATCCACAATACAAATCTCTTCTAACGCTTCTCAGATTGGTAAAATATCCGAGACACAACAAATAGATGCTATTCAAGGTGAAAAGCAATTAAATATATCTTTCGATGGACGATATATGGTCGATACTTTAAAAGCAATAAAAGAAGATAGAGTTACTTTAAGTTTTGGCGGTTCCATGAGACCGATATTAATTGAAGCAGGTGAACAATCTGCAGCAGTATATTTAATATCGCCTGTTAGAACTTATTAAGAACAAAAGAAGGAATTAAATTATGTACAAGCATACTTTATGTTTTATAAAAAGAAATGAAGAGATACTTATGTTAAATAGAGAATATGACCCTGTAAAAGGATTATGGAATGGGGTAGGAGGGAAGATAGAAAAAGGAGAAACAAATATAGATGTTGAACAAAATCAAATTCAATTTAAAGGCATTATTAAATGGGAAGACTCTTTATATTTTGGTCGCATATATGTTTATATAATAGAACTACCTTACGAGTTTACATATGACACGCCTAAAAAGGTATCTGAAGGGATTTTAGATTGGAAAATTGTATCCTGGATATTAAGCGACTATAATTACGGTGCAGGAGAGATGATACCTAAGTTTTTACCTGAAGTACTAAACAATGAAGCTATATGAGAACATATTTGTGTTTTATCAAACCATAAATTACTATCCTACGAGTTTAAAGAACTAAAAGAAAAAGAGTTTGTCATTTGATGCGGGAGAAGCAATCTAGAAAACACAGCAATGAATTCATTATTTTGAGGAGAGATTCATTATGTGGAGAACAAATCAAATTGAAACATCACATGGGAAGTTTGAGAAGTTTATAAAGAATACTTTATAGTAAATATTTGTTTTAAGAGGGGAATATATAAGAAGGAGGAATTCATGAAAAAAGAAAAGCTTTTATTTTGGATATATACCACTAGTATGATTATTATATTATCCTCAATTATTTATTTAGCTTTTGCGGCATCTAGTAAAAAAGATACTCTTACTCAATTTAAAAAATCTCCAAATATCCCATTAACTATTCAAGATTCAAACCATCTAGAAGACTCTACAGAATATTGGACTAAAGAAAAGATGAAAAATGCAATTCCAGTAGATATAAGAGAACTCCAAAATAAGTGAATTAACAAAAAGCGAACCTATTTAATATAGTTCGCTTTTTGTTATAATTATACTTCTCGCCACCAATCTGAAGTAGGATAATCTTTAGCTTTCAACGTAATAGATTCACCTATTTGCGGCGTTGCAATATTAACCCCTAAACGATTTGCTTCTTTCGTAACTCGCTCAATTGGATCACTCCATTCATGTAATGATAATGTAAAAGCACCCCAATGAATAGGAACAAGCAATTCTCCTTTAACGTCAATATGAGCTTGTACTGTTTCTTCTGGCAACATATGAATTGCAGACCATCTCGTATCGTATTGCCCGCATTCCATTAAAGTAAGATCGAATGGACCGTATTTATTACCAATTTCCTTAAAGTGCGGAGCATATCCACTATCACCACTAAAGAAGACTTTCGTTTCTTGACCAAGGATAACCCATGAACACCATAACGAACTATCTCTATCTGTCATACTTCGTCCAGAAAAATGCCTTGCAGGTGTACAAACTAATTTAATATTATCAAACGTAATTTCATCCCACCAATTATGCTCACTAATTTTACTAGGTGAAACACCCCATTTAATAAGATAACGCGCAACTCCAGTCGGAACATAAAAGTGCTTTGCACGATCTTTTAACTGCATAATACTTTTGTAATTTAAATGGTCATAGTGATTATGCGAAATGATAATCGCATCAATTTCCTGAAGATCTTCACGTTCTAACGAAAAAGCACCACTATAACGTTTACTATTAAAAATAGGAAATGGGGAAGAGGCATCGCCAAACATAGGATCTAATAACAGCTTTTTACCTTCTATTTTTAAAAGGGCAGCAGAATGTCCAAACCATGTAACACTATCTAAAGACTCATTATCTTTATTCGATAAAACAATGGGTAAATTCTTTATAGGTCGCAACTTTGTTTTTATTTTAAAGTAATCAGTCATTAAACCTATAATATCTTTTGGTTTAAAACTTACATCAGTATGAATTTGATTTATATATTTCTTTTTCATTAGTTCTCCTTTTTACGTTTAACAATATACGTATGTTGTTATTCTAGCTGTTATTAGTGTAAACTATATCGTTTTACCTTTCATCTTTAATGCAGTACATTTAATAAATTCTTCAAATTTATTATTTATATATAAAATAGAATTCATTTAGCAGCAGCTAAAACTAATATTATGTATTTGTAAATTGTTTTGTTTAAGTAAATTCTTTCTCATACACAACAAAGAACGTACGTTTCGTTATACGTTATAGAAGCAGGTAGGTAACTAATTATCCAAAAGGAGCATACTAAGGTTTTTAATTTGAGATTATTAAAGGGTACTTATTTTTATTTATAGAACATAGTAAATACATAGATTTTACAATTAACTTATTTAAAAAGAAGGGCTGTAATGATGCTTGCTAATAATACCCCAGAGAAAATACTACAAACAGCTTATGAGACTAAAATGATTTCATCTGGAGATAATTCTCCAACTATAAAAATAAGTGAAACAAATCTTCAATATTTACTTGTTATGCTTCATCTTAGAATTGAATCAAATACTATAAAGACAGTACTAAATTGGACTAATGAAGAATTTGAAAAGCACATTTATTTATTAGAATTAGAAGGCTACTATCCGACGTGTATGGTTATAACAGCTTATGAAGGGGATAAATTGTATAACCTATGTAAACCTCTAATTAAGCCTACACTTAAAATGATTGAGAAATATTCTAATCAAATTGATATTATTTCTAAAAGAATTGAAACATTTAATCATTTACCTAAAGAATCGTATAGTCTATTACTTTATAGTGGTGTGTTACTAGATTTTGGACAAATAGATAATATTGAAGAAAACTATTTAGAAACGGAACGACCTTTGAAAAATGAGAAAAGATATTATTATGCGATCCAAGAACAGGCACAAATAGACATAGGGGCATTCGGAATGTATGGTAATACGTATTTTGATTTAGGACAAGTTCAAATTGGCCTTTATGGAAACACGCGATATTCAACCTTAAATTTAATAACAGCGAATAAGGAAATACTTGAAGAACATTTTCACGATGCTATTACTGATATTAATTACGCGAAAAAGCAATTAGTAAAAAATTTTGTAGCAGTAGATAGTCAAATAGACTTAAATTTAAATGTATTTTACGAAAAACTAGGCTTAAATCAAAATGCACAGCCTATTATTCCAGTTTTTAAAACAACCGACTTATCTATTCTTAGCGAAATCGCTAACACAATTAGTGAAGAATTAATCTTATTGTTAAAGGAAAATGATCAACCTCTTAAAGAATATTACGTAAGCAGCAGATACTCAATGGAAATAACCTATGAAGAATTTTTTATATAGTGGTATCACTTTTTCTATACAAAAGTAACTGATGAATTAATAAACCAAGACGTAATTAAAAGCAGCTCTCGAGGGAATCAAACATATATAACTCTTTAAACTGTATGTATAGAATTTAACTTCACATTGTAGCAGGAGGATACGTGTATGGCTGTTATATGCTTAGTTAGGCACGGGGAAACGGAGTGGAATGCTATTGGAAAGCTCCAAGGTCGCGAGAACATTAAGCTAAATAAACATGGTAAACAACAAGCTGAAAAATGCGGCCTATATTTACGTGAAAAACAATTGGACATTATTATTTCTAGTCCTTTATCAAGAGCAAAGCAAACAGCTGAAATCATAAATACATACATGTTAATACCAGTAAACCTTATTGAAATGGAGATTTTTATAGAACGCGATTATGGTATGGCTTCAGGATTAACGACAGAAGAGCGAACGCAAATGTTTCCAAATCGTAATTATATAAATCAAGAACCAAGAAGATTTCTAAAAACAAGAATTATAACCGGTTTGAATATAATCCAGAAACAACACCCAAATAGTAAAGTTATTTTAGTTACTCATAGCGCCGTCATAAACACAATTCTTGCTCTTATATCCAATAATGAAATAGGCTCAGGAAAAACAAAACTTTTTACTGCTTGTATCAGTAGCATCTATTACCATCAAGAACAATAGTTCAGAAACTAATTAGAATTAATATATAAAGAAAATGCGATATTAAAAGAAGAGAAGTACATTGCAAAAGAAATTTATCAATCCGGAAACTTTGCCAGCAACTTTCGGTTGCTCACATGTAGTCGAAGTTAGTAACGCTAAACGAACAATTTACATATCTGGACAAGTAGCGATTAATGCTGATGGTCATATAGTCGGGAATGGAGATTTAGGTACACAAACGTGCCAAGTATTTGAAAATATTAAAGTAACGTTAGAAGCTTCAGAATTAAATTTTAATGATGTAGTAAAATTAACATTTTTCTTGACGGACATTTCTCAAATGGCCATTGTTAGAGATATTCGAGATCAATACATCAACACAAACAATCCACCAGCAAGTTCAGCTGTAGAAGTTAACAAATTGCGTTTTTTATTAACTAAAATATAAATTATACACGGAAACATTCTTATCAATAACACAACATGAACAACTTAAAACAACAAATAACCACACAATCTATAACAGATTATTAACCCAATTAAAAAGGGGAGCCTAACAACTATAACTAACATATAATAGGTTTATTACTTTTTACTAGTTAACATAATATATATTATACAAAGTTGTATAGAGTAAGTGTTTCTCTGTATCAAAAACCAAGTAAACTATACTTAATGAGATGGAACGGAGGTTTTTAATGAGATTCACATAAAATCTTATCTAAATGAATTTCTACAGTTTTTATCGTTTATTTTGCTATAAATTAATCACAGCAAATCTTAATCGATTATTGATTATCGTTTAACGAGTCAAAAATAATTTTGATTAGCACGGAAGTTTTTTATGCGAAATAAATTTTTCTATACAAAATATAAATTATAAATTTCATTTTATGTTTTGCTTTATAGATTTATTGTTAATTACATATGTTTGATTAATTTATATTTTTGTTGTTATTTCTTTTATTTACACTTGACTTTTATTGTATTCATCGTCCTAGTTAACATAACGTTTATTTTCAACGCAAAAAATCCTCCTCACCTTCAGGAGGATTTTTTGCTAGCTAGTAATCCATTTATTTCTTTTTAGTAGCAATCCCAATTGTAAATAACATTGGAAAAATCTAGGTTCAATAAACCTTCCTTGCGTATAAAGAAATTAGCAACACCAGAATCTCCCCACATAATATTTAATGAATCGTCTGTATCGATTTGCAACAACAATATATCATGTTGTTGGTATTTTTCTTCCCATTCCCTCGGATCTGTCTGTGTAAAGAATGGATACCCGCCAATTTTATGCCCTTGATCTTCGCATAGATCATCATACAGTTCGCCTAATTCTGTTTTATTTTCTTCATCCACAATTTCTTCCCAATCAATGTTTTTATTAAAAATCTTTTCAAATCGATAATCTCTTGATGTTACTGGTTGATAATTCAATTCAAACTTTAGTTTAGCTGCTTCAGGTATGATAAAATGCTCTAAATCTAAAGTGTTTAAATAATTAAAATCAGTAATAACCTTAGTTAAATCCTCCGTTATTGTAGAATGATAAATGATTCGAAAGTCTTTTTGGCTAGTTGGATGATCAAAATCTATTCCAAAAAAGTTCATCATCAGCACTTACGAAAAATTGTAACAGTCCATTTTGAGGCATGGGTTCAATATACGGCATTTCTTCAAAGTTTAACTGCGCAAGTAACATCATAGGTTGGCCATTAGAGTCTTTAGGATGCTCTTGATTTATAGGTAAATACGGATATCCACCAAACTTACTTTCAAAAAGGGTTGTCTCTGCTTGCGTTCCAGACACTTTAATATACGGTTTCACACTTTCTTCTAAAATACTACGATACTGTTCTAGTTCTTTCGGAATTTGAAGTTGATACGTATTTTTCACAGCTTTTACCTCCCTTTAGTAACGAATTGAAAACACCTAACTTAATTATATAGCAAGAGATAGCTTGATTGAAAATTGTTAAAAATCCGTTTTCACCCTCATTTTTTGCGCACTTGGCGGACAAAGTAAATTATGTTCTATAACTTTTTTATTTATAGTTCGAATTAAATCCGCTGCTTCTGCTGTATTTGTAGCTTCTGCTGTATTTGTATTTTCTTTTAGTCTTTCTTTTAAATCGTCAATTTCTTTTGAAAGCTCAATCCACCTAGGTAAAACATGATTATTTGCCAAAGTTCTATACAGTTGCTTTTCAGGATTGTACGAAAGGTCTTTATCAAGATTAAGAGGTTTCCCTTTACCAGGTAAATCATTAAAAGCTCCTTTCTTTTCTGCCTGTTTAACAATAGAACTAATATGATCCTCATACGTAAATGACCAAACTTTCTCATCTTTCACTAGAATTTCTTGTTTTTTTAGCTTTTTATCTAACTCATCTTGATTCATAGATTCATTCCTCTTTTCATTTTATAGTGTTGTTTTTGAATATTTTAATGCCCTCAATCCACCAGGTAGCTTTTCACGCCACGAAACCCTATCATGACCGCTTTTAAACTCTTCATAAGTGGTTTTTTATCTTTTTTCTTTTAAACCTTTATACAGGCGTCTATTCGCCGTTAAAAGAGGTTTAGTTTCAATTTTTCCTGCTTCTATATAAAAATGAACATGATTAGCATTTGGATTTACAGATACAATTAGAAACTTATTTTGAATCCACGAAAGTAATTCATCCGTTAACAATGTTTTCGTTCTATCGTTAGTTAGCTCCTCTAACCGACCAATGTGATCTATAGCAACGACAATGTAAGGTGGAATTTTGTTTTTATAAATTAAATAATTGAGTGTTCTTGTGATAGAAAGGTTTTTATTCCATCAAATACAATGCGAAGTCCTTGAAGGTGTAAGTGTGAGAATAATTATGAGGCGTGTAAAGATGAATCTTACCTGTATTATTTAAAAGTGAACTATAAAAAGAATATGTTTAGAACTTGCTGTAATTAGAGCCTTGCTACATTTTATTTGTAATAAGGCTCTTTAAAGTTGTTTAATTCTTATTGAACTAACGCATCCTTTTAGATCAGTTATTGATTAGAAAATTTATCAATTGCTTGAATAGCTTGTTCCAACGCTTTTATTCTTCTTTCTAAAAGTGTTCTTTGGGGACTACCAGCCTTTGACTTATCATAAAAGTTCTTGATTGATGGCAGCAAACCAGTAAGAACATGGCGAGCTTCTGCTAAATCTTCTTGTGTGTAATGATGAGTTCCTTGATTCCAAACGGTTTCTAACACTGCTAACCCGATGCAAACAGCTTTAAGTCGTTTCTTTACTAAAGTAGTATTTGCGCCTTTTTGAGTCATCTGTGACAAAGCATTTTTTAGTTTATTGATTGTTGATTGTAAAGATTTTATTGATTCCAATTTATCTACATTTGATACGTTTTCCATTTTAGTGCTGTCCCTTCTTCGTTTCTAAATTATTTTGTTTAATGTTTGATAAAATCGTTAAGAACTTGATTTTACTCGAAATATTTTAACATAAATAACTATATTCAAGTTGGACAATAACTTAAAGGAAAACGGCTACTAAACTTATCATCCCTCCCTTACATCATTCTATATGTACTTCTTTCTTCTCATTAGAATTCCTATATAAACAAGTTGTTAATATTGTATATTTTATGAACAAAAAAACGCACAAGTAATGTAACCTGTACGTTTTCACTTTTATTCAGTAAGGTAATAAAGTAATAGTTTACGGGCCTTCTCATAATTCATAAAATCTCTATGCAAAATAGGATACTTCACAATTTCTGTTTCTAGAAAACGATATTGTGGAAACCATTCGAAAAATGATATTCGTAGCCACCTTAATTGTTGAAATGTAATTTTCTCTTCGTTTTTATTAAGTACATAACTTAAAGGTCCTGCTGTATGCATCCAATAATAATTTAAATCAGAACTTATGCAATCATCTTCTGTAAACATATTTTTATAATCTTTCCGTATTTTTCGAATGTCACAATTCGGAAATGGTTTATATAGAGGACTATGCATTTTCTGCAATTCATTAAAAATAACTTCTTTTCCTAATACCAACGTTCCACCCCTTTATTTCTCCATCCAATTCAATAAGTTTTCATAATGATATTGAGCATCCTTATACCCAAGATTATATAAATTAACGAGCTTTTCTTTATTTCTCTCTATACCGCTTATAGGAAGTTGTATACTTGGCTGAATTACATAAAAATTATCTTTTTGTTCGTTGTGATTCATATAAGATACAGTTTCATTATAAAAACGATAATGTTCTACTAAATGATCTGCAATTTTCGGATATTTTCTATATAAAATTTTAGCTAGTCCAGAAAATTTATTCCGCTGCTTCTCGTATCCTTCTGGCTTTGTCATAATAACAACGTTTTTTAAATAACCATCATTTTGTGCTTTAAAAACTGGAATAGGATCTATAATCCCTCCATCTAACAATTTTCGATTATCATATTCTACAGCAGGTGCAATAAATGGCACAGAGCTTGAAGCACGAATGATTTTCAAAATATCATTTCCATGTTCTATTTTATTATAATAAACTGCCTGTCCTGATTCGCAATCAGTCGTTCCGATTACAAACTGTTCATTTGAATTTAGGAAAGTTTGAAAATCGAACGGTACAATTTTGTTTGGTACTTCATCAAATAAAAAATCCATTCCAAATAATTCACGTTTTCGAATTAAGTTTCGATAAGATATATACCTGTGATCTGCTACTAGCTCTGTATTTACTTTCTTATTTCTTCCTTTTTGACGTGACAAATATGTTGCTCCCATACAGGCTCCAGCGGATACACCGACTACATACGGAAAGAATAAGTCCCTTTCCATAAAATATTCGAGTACTCCTGCAGTATATAACCCTTTCATTCCGCCGCCTTCTAATACTAAACCGATATTCTTCATGCTTAATCCCTCTGCTTCTATTTTCTTAATTACATGTTAGCACAAGATTTTAGGATGAGGTTATATAAATTAATTGCAACAATAACGAAAAACTATTGAACTTATGTCATAATGTCTTATCCAATAGCATGGTACAATATAAGAAACTCATTCCACATATTATAAAGGAGGAATTTCATATGGGTTTATTTAGTGGTATTTTAGGAAATGCATCAAGTGCGAGTACAGAAAGCGTTGAACGTGATTTAGAAAAGATTATGCTAGATGATGAGAAAGTTGAGCATGCTTATAAATTAATTCGTGATTTAATCGTATTTACAAATCGCCGTCTTATTTTAGTAGACAAACAAGGAGTAACTGGTAAAAAAACAGAATACCATTCTATCCCTTATAAAAGTATTACACAATTTAGTATTGAAACAGCTGGGCATTTTGATTTAGATGCAGAACTTAAAATATGGGTGTCTAGTTTGAGCGCGCCAATTACGAAAGAATTTAAAAGCGATGATAGCATATTAAGTATTCAAAAAGCGTTAGTAACATATACGACGAAATAGTTCGTTTTTTGTATATTTATTCACATTAGAAATTACTAACCCGAACATTTTGGAAGAATATACATTAAATTTGTATATTCAATCTAAAATAATGTGAAAAGGTAAAGCATTTAAAATGTGCTTTACCTTTCTTTTTTATAATAAATTAATGTTGCTTTATCATTTAATTTATTTTTAAATTCCGCTCTTATATATCCCATCTTTTCGTATAGAAAACAATTTCGTTCTTCCTCTAAAATTGTAGCAAGCTCCCAAGTCGTTATTTCCGGAAACATCTCCTCGATTAAAATTAATACTTTTTGAGCAATTCCGTTCCCTTGATAGTTTGGAATAATAAACATCGGGCTTATCCAAAATTTAGATGACTCTTCTTTACGTGATATACATATCGCTCCGACAAGATTCGTATTTACGAAAATTTTATAAAATCCACCGTCCGGATTATTTATTCTCGAAATCGTTCTTTCAATAAGTTCATTTGCCGGACTTGTTTCATAGTCCTTATACTTTTCTAATAATGAACTAAATGATTCTACTTGCATTTGAAATATAATCTCTGCATCACTTTCTGTCGCCTTCTCTAATGTTACCAATTTAAACGCTCTCTTAAAGAAGTGATATGAGCTGTATGATGACGACCGTGCCATGCATATAGTCCAATTGCAGCAGCAAGTTTCTTTTCTCCTGATTCAGGATGATTAAATGTCTTTTCTAAATCTGCTGGTTCTAAAGAATATAATAAGTTAACCCATCTTTTATGTAATGAATCTAGCATTACAAGTGAAACATCTACTGGTAGTTTTGAGTCAGGTAGCTCTGCCCATTTTTCTTCTTTGTACGGTTTAATAGTTGGATTCTTTTCTGTCAGTGCTAATTTAAAGCGTATGTAGCTATTCATATGACTATCAACAACATGATGAACAACTTGACGAACAGTCCATCCACCAACGCGATATGGTGTATCTAATTGCTTCTGATCTAAATCTTTTATCGCTCTTGTTAGTTCATTAGGTAAATCCTCAATTTCTTGAATCCATTTATCAATTGTTTCTTCTGTAATAGTGCCTACATAAGTAAATTTTCCTATTGGATAACGTAAATCCTTCATGTACATGTCCCCCTATTATTTTTAACCCTTAGTAGTCCTCCAAATATAATGTACGAAATTTACGTTTTCCCCGTTTAAATCTACAGTAGTTGTATCCGCTTCCTTTTTACGAGAAAATCCGCTCTTTTCTAATACAATTTGTGAAGCTATGTTATTTGTTGTTGTCATAGCATGTATTTCATTAATTTCATAGACTCTTGCTTGAGCCAAAATCAATTTTACAGATGCTGCTGCAACTCCTTTTTTAGTAAACTTCTCTCCAACTCGGTAGCCTAACGACCCAATTCGTTTTTCCTTATCTACATCAACTAAATTGATACGTCCTACAATTTCTTTTTCTGTATTACGTATGAGATGAAAATAAGAAATTCCCTCAGTTTGTTCTTTTAATAGTTCGTCAAGTTGCTTTTGAAAGTATTCATACACGTAATAATTAGAGCCACGACTTGGTACCATTGTTTCAAAAAATGATTTGTTCGTGAGTTCGAAATTAAATAAATCTTCAGCGTCTTGATTCTTTAATTGTTCTATGTATATTTCCATCCCGTTTACCCTTTCTCGATTTACTAACTGTAATATATTCTTTTTCAAACGATAATTTTCCTGCTATTTCTTTCGTCTAAGTAATACAGTAAGTAATACTCTAGGATGAAAAAGATGAAATGGACTACGAATTAAGTTCATAACTCTAACTAACCGAATATAAATATCAGAATCACTTGCAGAAAGTTGATATATTTGTTTCGTATACCATTGCTGAAATTTTTGTTTCATAGTTAATTCTTTCTGTAACTTAGGATGACGTGCTATCTCCGTTGTCGTCATTTCCCAAGGTGTTTTGATAATCTTAGAAACATGCTTATAAAACGTTTGAGTGAACGTTTTATCCAAATTATTTATTCCTTTAAGAAATAACTGCAATTGGCGAGCTTCCATAGCTGCAACTGAAACACCTTGTCCGAAAACTGGATCAAAACGACAATGCGCATCTCCAACTACTAACAATCTTTCAGGTAAATTATTAACTAGATCAAATCGCCTGCGTACTTGATATGGAATTTTGTACGTTTTTATATCGGTAATCGCCTCAGATTTGTTTAGAAACTCTGTAACATTAGGGATTGATAGATTTTCAGCAAAATCATAAAATTCATCATCAGTTTGCGGTGCTTTTTCATTTGCATATCCACTAAAAGTAACAAAATAACGATCATCTTCAATCGTTTGAATTAGAACACCATAAGGATTCTCAGGAAAACTTGGAGACATAAGCATATTACAACAGTCTAATTTTTCTTTTTCTTTGAGTCTAAACATTCTAGTTGCGTAAAACAAATCAATTCTTACTTTCTCTTTTTGTACTTTGAAATTGTATTCTTGTAACCAATCTATACTTTTCGAACCAAATCCACTTGCATCAACAACAAGATCTGCATGAAATTCTTCTTTCATTCCTGTTTTCAAACATTTAGCTCTTATTCCATAGACTTTATTAAGCTTGTTATCTACTAGTAATCCTTCTACCAACATTTCATACTTCGTAGTAACATTTGAAACTTGTTCAATTCGTTTTTGAATATGTGATTCTAACAGAAGACGACTTTGTTGAATCATATTTATTTCGCCTTTGAAAGGCTGCTTCCATAGGCCGAATTGATGCCATTTTAAATCGCGAGTAAAGTTATTTACGATGCTACCTGCTTCAATTAATTCATTAGTAATGTTAGGAAACAACTCCTCAAGTGCTTCTTCGCCGCCTTTTAATAACACATGCGGATGATTACTTTGCGGAACTCTTTTTCGCGGACATTTTCCATCCCATTTTTCTCCGGCTTCTAAAATGAATACTTCTTCAAAATCATTAGATAAAGCCTTTGCTGTGAGTTTCCCTGCTATACTTCCACCAATAACAATAGCTTTAGTAAACATTTTTTCCCCCTTAATGAAAAGAGATCCTGTCGTGTATGAATGGAACAGGATCTTAACTAATAATTCCTTGATAATTATATTTAAAACACCTGTGTGAATTGCAACGTTAAAATTAAAATTCCTAATCCCCATACGTAATACGCGAATACTTTTAAAGAATGACGTTTTAAATATTGAATCATCCATGAAACTGCTATGTAACCAAAGAACGCTGCTGATAATGTTCCGACAATTAATGATGTACTAGAAATAGATTCTGCTTTCCCTTGAAAAACATCTGCAAATTGCAAGATGATAGCTCCGACAATAGCCGGTGTTGATAATAAAAATGAAAAGTACGCCGCTGTTTCGCGGTCTAACTTTCTCCATAATGCAGCGACAATTGTCATTCCCGAACGAGAAATTGCTGGAAATATAGCTACTGCTTGAAATGAACCAATTATGAATGCATCTTTATATGTAATATCATTCATTTTTTTACGACCATTCTTTTGTTTATCGGCCATATAAAGAAATAAGCCCGTCACTAAAAACTCCCAACCTATTGTTATACCTGTTTTTGAAATTTCTTCAAAAAAGTCTTTAAATAGTAAGCCAATTACGACAGCAGGTACCGTCCCAACGATAAGTAATAGCATAAGCTTTGAAAATGGATTTTTTATTAAATAAATAAATTCTTTTCTATAATAAATAAACACTGCAAGCAAAGTTCCGATATGCAGCATCGTATCTAAAAACAAACCTGCCTCATCTAACTGAAAAATATGCCGCCCTAAATATAGGTGACCTGTACTACTTATAGGTAAAAACTCTGTCAATCCTTGAATAATTCCTAAAATAAAAGCTTCTAGCCAATTCATGATGATCTCCTTTCTCATTTGCTTGTACCAATATATGATGCTTTAATTTTTGTTATGAAAGAAAATATATTTCTCTTGGGGATTTACTTTAACTTTTATTTAGAAGTTATGGATCGCAATATTGATGGATATATATGTAAAAATAAAGGAGGGTTTATATGGAGAAACACACAAAATTAGGCAACATATTACTTTGGCTTGGACCAATTCTTGTGTTCTTAGGCTTATGTATGACAAATGTAATTACAGACATACCTTTCTTCGAAGGAAAGCATAAAACTCTTGGAATTATTATGTTATTTATAGGGGTACTTTGTTTAATTGCCGCTCATTACTTTAAAATACGAAAAAATTCTGCCGATTAAATAATATATTCCCTTATAAGGAGGAACAAATGCGAGGAAAATCATTACGGACAAAAATTACAAATCTATATAAATAAAAACAATCCTAGTGTATGTACTAGGATTGTTTCATTTCGCTAATATTGTTTATTTATAAAACACTTTATCAACGTTATATTTCGCTTTGTATTTATTAATGATGTAAGTTTCGTAAATTTCTCTTTCTGTTGGATCTTCTACGATACATGCATCGATACGGTATACTTCATCACGATTATTTTTGATTGGCGAAACATTATCTTCAAAATGCTTTTTAATACGTTGTCTAATTTTACGAGCTTTACCTACGAAAAGAAGTTCGTCATTAATATTGTAAAACATAAAAATGCCGCCTTTATCTCTAGGGAACAAGTGGAAATCGATAAAACCGTTAATTGGAGTAATTAATGGCTCATCTCCTTTAATAACTTGGTTACGTTCAGTAATTGAAACATCAGCTTCAGGAATATTAATTTTAATCAAGTTCATTCACGTCCTCTTTTATTATAAAGATAAATAATAGCATAAGTATGTAAGAAAAGCTATGTTCAGAGACATATTTCATTTTATAATTCAAATATTATAGGTATATCATGTAAACTTTTTTTCCAAATCATATGATCACTTGATTCGCCCCAATAATCCTTCAGTACATAAATAGGCTCTCCGAATTTCTTCTTCCATATTTTTTGTGCGTTTTTATATCCACTATCCAAACAAAATTCTGTTATTCCTTTACCTAGTAAAGTAAGAAACATTGCATTTAACAGCAAACTTCCTATACCTTTTCTTTGATACTCCGTAAGTACAAACACTGTCCCGATTTCATATAAGTCCTTAAGTACACCGCCTGTACAACTATTAATTAATGTACTTGCTGGACCGATTTCAATCGTTCCAATGATTTTATCGTTATTTGTATCTATTGCTAATAAAAAGTAACGATTTTCTCCATTACTATCAAAATCATTTTTCAAATATTGCTTTTTCGAATTAATTTCATTTTCTATGTCATCTAATAGTTGTGATAACCCTTCGTTTTTATAAGTATTCGTAATAACTATACGAAAAAACAAATTTAGTTCATCAATATCATCCGAATTCGGCCTTCTAATTTCAACGTTATACATGACTTAAATCTCCAATCTTTGAAAATATATGAGAAAGGGTACTCGTTCAAAAAGATTTTATACAATTGTTAAGACCATACTTTATATACTCTATTCATTATTATTCTACATAGCTCTGCATAGATCCAGCAGTATAGAAAACTCAGTATAAATATTAATGTAATAACTTTTATATCCATGGTTGTATGAATAGTAGGACCAAGTACAGGAAAACGGAAGATGTCGAGAATGATCATAATTCCTATAAGTAGACATATCGCTGAAAAGGAAATTACCCAAATCCTCCTCTTGAATTGTAAAAAGGATACTCCTAACGCTATACCTAATAATCCTGTAGTAAAGGGAAAGACAATTAGTTCACTTGGCTCAATAATGAATAATAGGAAAATAGTAAGAATATAAGAAAGTACTCCCTCACGAATAGAATAACAAATAGCCAGAAAAATCGGTAGCGTCGCGAAAGGACTAATAAATAACCCAATTCCAGGGATTAAGTTCCCCGCAGATTGAAAAATAGCAGCAAATGAACCGAGTAACGCTGTAATGACTAACCCACTTGCAGGAGTCACCTTTCTTTTATGAACAAAATTCGCATCCTGCTCTATCATCCATTGATACCAATAGCATCTAAAGCGATTCATCAAAATACCTCCTAAAGATACCTAATTCATCACTTACTATCATTATTCATACACTTATAGTTTACGAGTTAACTTTCTACTAATCGTTTATACATAGAAGTTTTTTAGAGGGACAACAGGTCGTGCATTTTGAAGAATAATGAATTTCTTATATTTTTAGACTTAGAGTTTATATCGTATCATGGAACAATTTCATAAATAGTACCTTTGTTAAAATCAGTTACTTTCATAGAACCGTAAACTCCTAAATATAATCTAGTTTGATCTAAGTTTGTTCCTAAACTAACATAATAAGCTGCTTGAGCACCAAAATCATAATTGGTTTCAATAACATGAAAATCATTACGTTTATCGTCTATACTTGCCCTAGTATATGCTAAAACACCTTTAACTGGAGACCGAGATTCTTCTTTTTTGGCAAGATCGGTAAATACGACGCTACCAGTTAAATTTGGTATTGCAGTTCCCATATAAGGCTGAACTCCTGTAAGTGAAGTTCCTCCAAACTTATCCGGTCTGGAATCTTTATGAAAATAACTAATTAGAGGCTGAATACGTCTCACTGACGTTTGAATTGTTTCATTATAATAAGCCATTGTTCTCTCATCCAAAGTAGGATTCTCAGAACAGTGCCTTATAAAAGAAGTAGGTAATTCTCCTTCCCATCCTCGCCAACCAAAATTAATAAATCCATCTTGAATGGGAGTGGATCTCATTAAATGCGTTTGAACAAGTTCGGTAACCGGTATGGGTTTATAATGAACAAACGAAAAAATAGACTCTACAATATCCTGCCCGACATTTCCAGCATATTTGATATACTGATTATAAAACCTTTGAAATGAAATACCTGTTATATTCCGAATCCCTTTCGCAATTACTGTAAGTGTTTCTTGTATAGATAAAGGAAGTTCATTAAAGCACGTAACTACTGAAGGGTTATTCATTAATGTATTTTTACTTACATCAATTTCAATTATTTTACCCGCTATTTCTAAATCATTCTGGCTTAAATTAAATGGATCATAACCCGATCCACCATCTCCATTTGTAAAAACAAGTTTTCCAGTCTCAGGTGAAAAGTTTAAACTATTGACTCCGTTATGATTAAAAAAGGGCCTTCTTATGTTAAGTAATGTCCGTCGTTTTTGAGGTTGACCATGTGATTGTAAAATCCATTCCTCAACTGTATCAATATGATCATATTGAGTATCTCTATTTACCCACTTTAAGTTTAAAGTTTTCGGATCACATGGATTAGGTTTAAAAGATTCAGAAAGGGCACCCGGACCTTGAGTGCCAGCTACTGAATAATGAAGGTAAAATAAACCGTTTTGATAAAATTGTGGATGAAACGCTAGTCCTAGCAATCCTCGCTCATCATAACCACTACTAGAAACCCCTTCTTCAGATGTGCCTAATTTTATGATTCGCGGGCGAATATCTAAAAAAGTCCTTATAACTCCGTCTCCTATGTAAAAGATTTCTCCTACCTGAGTTGCAATAAAGAACCTTTCAATTGAGTCACCTGGTAGTATAGTTGTTTTCAAAACAGTAGGTAAATTGAACTTACTTGCAATGGGTCGTAAACTAACCTTAACTTTTGTCAACTTACTTTACACCCCTTTAATTGCATTTTATTAAAAGAATATGATTAGAACGGTTCAATTAGTATCCAATTTGGGACTAGGGAATTGGATATTATTTCTGACTGCGCTGCATTTCCTGCTTCTCCATATAACTACGCATCCGTCTCATATATTCAGGTGCGTCCATCGGATTCCCTGCGATCATTTCAATTATACAGAGTCTTTCGGCGCTTTCCTTTTCAGCATGGATTATAGCCTGATCAAGCTCTCCATAGGTCCGGACCGTAACGGTAAACGCGTTACCTCCAAAAGCTTCGGCCAGCTTCGTGTAAGACCATCGAGGGATTTGGTTGTACTTTTGATCCTCTGTTTTGACATTTAAATATTTCTCAATTGTATAACCATCGTTGTTCAATATAAAGATTATGGGCTTGCAACCGTAATAGAGCATAGAACTGATTTCCTGTGCTGTTAGCTGCAGGGCGCCGTCACCTGTAAACACCAATACTCGGCGTTCCGGCGCGGCCATAATAGCACCGAACGCCGAGGGGATTGCGTAACCGATAGACTGCCATCCACCTTGGCCGATATACGTTACATTGCCCGGCAGTCTCACCTCCGCCATTCCATTATAAAATGTCCCGGTCTCGGCGATCACAATATCGTCCTCTTTCAGCATGCACTGAAAACGTGGATAATAGCGTTCCGCCAATAGAGATCCGTCGACATTAGTTGTTAATTGATCGTAAGGGAATGAAATTTTTTCTGTCAAACCTTTTCCCTTATAACCCACCTTCTGCACGGCAAGTAGCATGTCGGCTGCAAGAACATTCGGATATTCCGCCTCAGCGATTTTAACCATGTCTGGTTGAATATTGACAGTTATTAGCGGGTTCAGTTTTGCGGTAAATTTCGCCGTGTTAGTGTCCGCCAATACCATGCCGATTGCAATGATACAATCTGCATTCTCCACCGTACTTTGGACTTCAGAACCTCCGAAAGAGCCTAGATACATTCCGATATAATTTGGATGGGTCTCGTCGAATCCCCCCTTCCCGTACATCATCGTTACAACAGGCACATTTATTGCATCGGCTAGCTGCCGAGTTGCTGTCTGAAGGCCGAAACGCATCGTTTTCACATCCACCAAGATAACCGGTCGGTGGGCACGTTCCAAAAGCGTACGGACATGATTCACTGCAGCCTGAAGAGTATTCGGATTGGATGCTGAACGTGGTGGTACTGGCTCTGTCCAGACTTTAATCGGCTTGGTCACTAAATCATTAGCCACAACCAGGTATACCGGCTTTTTCTTTTCCTGAGCAATGCGAATCGCAGTCTGAATTTCAATCTTGGCATTTTCCGGCGTAAGCACCGCGGTATATGCCGTAATCTGCTCATATACCTTGCGAAAGACGTCAAAATTTCCATCCATTAAGGTGTGATGCATCAGCTTATGCTCTTTTTGATCCTTCTCAGGAGGCGCGCCCACAATGTGTATTATTGGTACATGCTCGCTGTTAGCTCCCGCTATCGCATTGCAGGCGCTGAGCTCCCCGACCCCGAAGGTCGTAATAAGAGCCGATATTCCTTTGATTCTTGCATAACCATCTGCAGCATAGCCTGAGTTTAGTTCATTTCGTCCTTCTATAAAACGGATGCCGTTATAACACTCCAAAGTATCAAGAAGTGTAAAATTATAGTCCCCTGCGACACCGAAAATTTCGGTAATTCCCTCGATTTTTAGGCAATCGAACAAATACTGGCCAACCGTTTTTTGAGCAGGTCCCCTTTGTAAACCAAAGTTGCCCGTATTAATCATGTTGTCCATCGCTTGCTCACTCCTTATCCATTTCTTTTTAATAGTACTACCCTTTTTGATAATGCCCTTTAATTAAATCGGTTATCCGTTATGCAACAATTAATGGGGAAGATTTTTGTACAACCATATATTACAACTACATTCTTCGTATTTTATATATCATCAATAAAGAGTTCAGAAAACCCATAAATAAAAAAACGAGTGCTGTGAAGAAACGCACTCATTGAAAGGAATTTACCATTCTCGACGATTATCGCGATCACAGTCACAATCATGATTACGTCCACGACGACATTCATCACAATCACAGTCATGGTCACGTCTACAACGACGGTCATCACAATCTCTATGTCTACGTCTACAAAACATTAAATCATCCCAAAATCTATCACAATCTCGGAAACGTCTAAAATTACCATTACATCCCATAAATATAATTACCTCCTCTTAACTCTAGGATTCATCATATTCTATGCTAAAAAACAAAAACAGCTTGTTTACTAGTCTATTTTCTGCATTTTTAAGTAATAATATTATTATCTAATCTTTAAATTTCAAATCTATTTCACACCTTATCATCCCTTAACAACAAACAAGACGCCATCCAGATCACAGCAGCGCCTAAAACAGTAAATATAAATAACACCATTCTCCCTTGAATTTAATATAGGTTTCATCTAAATGCCATAATGATTGGGAGGTTTTGGTTTTCTTTTTCCAGATTTGATAAATAAAGTCTCCATATTCATGAGCCTAACGCATGATCGTCGTAGGATGAACCGAAATCACACGCTCTTTCAGAATCTCAGATACATCTCGATAACTTAAGGGAAAATGACAGCAATAGCCGACGGCTACTAAAATAATGTTCTTTTTAAATTGTTTCCCTTTAAAACATCCCATTTATCATGCTCCTCACTCTGTTTTGCAAAAGTCTAGCTTACTTTTAAAAACTTTGTAACAGAACCTTAAAAATGATAAAAACCCACGAAGAAAATGAATTTTCACCGTGGGTTTTAGTCATATAAATGGACTTTCGGGACACCTAACTCAAGAAGCATCCGCACCTTCAAACTGACTATTATAAAGCGAAGCATAGAAACCATCAGCTTTTAATAACTCTTCATGATTACCTTGTTCTACAATATCCCCGTCTTTCATGACAAGGATTAAATCTGCATCACGTATTGTTGATAATCTATGAGCGATAATGAAGCTTGTTCTACCTTCCATAAGGTTTTCCATCGCTTTTTGAATCAGTACTTCTGTACGAGTATCAATGGAGCTTGTTGCTTCATCGAGTATTAATATTTTCGGATCCGCTAGAAGGGCGCGTGCAATTGTTAGTAGTTGCTTTTGTCCTTGGGATACGTTGCTTGCTTCTTCGTTTAGTTCCATTTGATATTTATTTGGTAATGTTTTTACGAAGCTGTGAACGTGAGCTGCTTTCGCTGCTTCAATTACTTCTTCGTCTGTAGCATCGAGTCTACCGTAACGTATATTTTCCATGATGGAGCCGTTAAATAGCCAAGTGTCTTGCAGTACCATACCAAACATGTTGCGTAGGTCTTCTCGCGTGAAGTCTTTTATATCGTGACCGTCGATACATATTGCACCGCTATTTATGTCATAGAAACGCATTAACAGTTTTACAATCGTTGTTTTACCAGCTCCGGTTGGTCCGACGATTGCTACTTTTTGTCCAGGTTTAATGTTAGATGAGAAATTATTAATGATGATCTTATCTGGATTGTATCCAAATTGAACATCTTGGAAGGTAACTTCTCCTTGAACTTTTTGCAGCTTCACTGGATTTTCTGCTTCTGGCACTTCCTCTTCTTCTTCTAAAAATTCGAAGACTCTTTCTGCAGCAGCTGCAGTGGATTGAAGTACGTTCGCGATTTGCGCTACTTGAGCGATTGGTTGCGTAAAGCTTCTAACATATTGCACAAAGGCTAAAATGTCTCCAACTGCGATGGTTCTCTTTACCGCAAGCCATCCGCCTAAAATAGATACAGCGACGTAACCGATATTACCGATAAATGTCATAATCGGCATCATCATTCCAGATAAAAATTGAGATTTCCATGCGGAGTGATAAAGGGTATCATTTACCTTTTCGAATTTTTTTACTTCTTCTTCTTCTTTGTTAAAGGCTTTTACGATATTGTGACCACTATAAATTTCTTCGACCTGACCGTTTACGTGTCCTAAATATTCTTGCTGGGATTTGAAGTATTTTTGTGATCGTTTTACGACTGCCATGATGAGAATCATCGATACTGGCAATATTAAAAGCGCCACTAATGTCATTTGCCAGCTGATTGATAACATCATGATAAGTACACCGATGATTGTAATAACGGATGTGATGATTTGCGACATACTTTGGTTTAACGTTTGGCTCACCGTATCTATGTCATTTGTAATTCTCGATAATACTTCGCCGTGCGTTGTTTTATCAAAGTAATTCAGCGGCATACGATTAATTTTTTCGTCGATTTCTTTTCTGAAGTTATAAGATACTTTTTGAGCTACTCCAGAAATAATGTACCCCTGGATAATACCAAACACAGTGCTCAGTATATATAATCCAAGAAGTAAAATAACAATGTTTCCGATATAGGTAAAGTCAATGGCCGCACCGGGTGCTCCTGATACTTTGCTTACGAGTCCTTCGAAAAGTTTTGTTGTCGCATTTCCTAAAATTTTTGGACCAACGATTGTAAAGGCTGCACTACCGATTGCGAAAAGGATAACGACTAAGATTGATAATTTATAGGGCTTCAAGTATTGAAGGAGTTTATTCATCGTTCCTTTGAAGTTTTTTGCCTTCTCAATCTTTCTCATGCCGCCACCCATAGGACCGCCACCGCCAGGACCAGGACCGCCTTGTTTTCTATTTTCTATTTTTTTATCACTCATGATGACAACTCCTCTCTTGAAAGTTGTGATAAAGCAATTTGCTTATAAACTTCACAGTTTTCCATAAGCTCTTCATGAGTACCAGTTCCAACTATTTTTCCTTCGTCAAGTACAATGATCTTATCGGCATTCATGATTGTGCTGATTCTTTGGGCAATAAGTAAAACAGTACTTCCTGTAATCTCATTGTTTAAAGCTCTGCGCAATGCTGCGTCTGTCTTAAAGTCAAGAGCTGAGAAACTATCATCGAATATGAAGATTTCCGATTTTTTCGTAAGAGCACGTGCAATAGAAAGTCTTTGTTTTTGACCACCGGAAACGTTCGTACCACCTTGTGATATTTCTGTACGGAAGCTTTCAGGTTTTTCGTTAATAAACTCCATAGCTTGCGCGATTTCTGCCGCTTTTGCGAGTTCTTCTTCAGTTGCTTCTTTCTTACCGTATTTCAAATTACTCTCGATTGTACCTGAGAATAGAACTCCTTTTTGCGGTACATAACCAATTTTCTCTCTTAATTCCTTCTGAGATACTTCTCTAATATCCGTGCCATCTATTAATATTTGGCCGCTTGTGACATCGTAAAATCGTGGAATTAAGTTGATTAATGTTGATTTACCACTACCTGTACTTCCGATGAAAGCTGTCGTTTCACCAGGTTTTGCAGTAAAGGTGATATTGGAAAGCACATCTTCTTCTGCACCTGGGTATCTAAAGCCAACATTTTTAAATTCAACGTAACCTTTCTTGTCTGAAGCAAATGTTTTCGGCTCTTTTACATCACTAATGGTAATGTCAGTATCTAAAACTTCTGCGATACGTTGTGCGGAAACTGAAGCACGTGGAACCATAATAGATACCATTGAAATCATTAAGAAGGCCATGATGATTTGCATTGTATATTGCATAAATGCCATTAAATCACCAACTTGCATATGTCCCATATCCACTTGGTGTGATCCAACCCAAATAATAAGTACAGTAACGGCATTCATAATAAACATCATCATTGGCATCATAAATGACATTAAACGGCTTACAAATAAATTTGTGTTTGTTAAATCTTGATTTCCTTTTTCAAATTTCTTTTCTTCATGTTTTTGATTATTAAAAGCACGAATAACGAGCATACCTGTTAAAGATTCACGAGTGATTAAGTTAATTTTATCTACTAACTTTTGGATACGCTTAAACCTAGGAATCGCGATGCTAAATAAACCAATGACTAGACTTAAAATCGCGATTACCGCAACTGCGATAATCCATCCCATTGAAAGGTCTGTAGTAAGTACTTTAATAATGCCGCCGATACCTAAAATTGGTGCATAGAATACAATGCGAAGCATCATAACCATAAGTGTTTGAACTTGTTGGATATCATTTGTACTTCTTGTGATTAGAGATGCAGTGGAAAACTTATCAAACTCCGCATTCGAGAAGTTTGTAACTTTCCGGAATACTTTCTTTCTAAGGTCTCTGCCGAGTCCAGCAGCTACTTTTGCAGCAAGTAAACTCACGATAACGGTAGCTGCCATACTTACTAAGGATAAAAGCAGCATTTTCCCGCCGGAAGTAAGAATGAAATTAGATTGAAGCTTATCTATATTGATACCGATCTTTTTATACTCATTCCCAATGAATGAAACGGCTGATTGTGTTACCATGCTGCCTGGCATATTCTTAAACTTTTCATCTGCCTTTTCTTTCATTGCATTGATTTGATCTTGAGGAAGTTTCGCAATGATTGCAAAAGGATCTGTATTTGGCGGAAGCTTCGCTGGTGTTTTGTTGTCACCCGTCGCAGCAGGAGGGAAAGCAGATGCGCCTCCTTTTTCAATTCCTTGTGTAATTAACATTGGTTTCCCAAAGATATTGTTAAGTTCGTTAATTATATTTTTATCTTCTGTATGTAGCTTATAAAGCGGCTCTTTATCAAGCTGTGGATAATCTTTTAAGTCATTTTTTAGTTCACTTTGAGAGAGGTTGTTCTTATCTAAAAGCGCATAGTTGTCAGCTACTTTTTTCTTCTCATTTTCATTCATAAAGAGCGTAAGTTTATCCATTTCACTTTTACGAATAACCTCAGGTACTGCATTTTCTACACCTTTTTGTTGAATCCCTACATTGACAATGTTAGACATATAGTCTGGCAGTGATAGATCGCATACTGCCTGCACAGTTAAAAGACATACAACTGCAATGATGGAAGTAACAAATGGTTTTAAATGTTTAATGATCTTTAACATTTAATTCATCTCTCCATTTTCCTTATCTAATTTTTTTAGTTTTTACTCCGTTTCTCTCCTTTATTCTTCGTATTCTCAGTAATTCATTCTAGCAGCTCTTTACGCATTTTCGACCACAGATTAATTTTATGACTATATGAAGATATAATGCAACTTTTAGGGTATAGATGTTGTTTTATAGGACTTAAATCCCAAAATAGAACGCACATATTTCTTGATAAAACGACGATCTTGTTCCACTATATAATTAAGATATCTAACTAATCTTTTCTGGCGGAAAACCAAAATTTCGTAAACTATTTGACTTGATTGATGAATATCGGATTAATATGTTTCCTGTAGTCTTAGGCAATGGACTACCTTTATTTAAAGAAATTACGGACAAGATCAATCTTAAACTTATAAAAATCAATACATTTAAAACAGGAGTGGTTGGTCTTATCCACCAACCGGAGGAAAATGCTTGACTACTCGGCACTTCAACTATCGGGTGCTAATGTTCAACAATGCGTACCGAAAATAATCAAACATATTTTATAAAAAGTGATTCTATAAAATATGTTTAGAGCCTATTTTGATAACTCTTTTTTTCAAAAACGGGCTTTTTATATTAGGTAAATCAGCAGTAATAGACTTACCTTTGATTAAACATGTTTATAAACCAACATAACGTACAGGAAATCGGCTTTCCTCTTGTCGAAATTTACTTAGCATACAGTGGTCATATATTTTCAAGAATAACGGAAGAATATATAGAAAATGCTACATAAATGTGAAGTTTGATCAACTTAGGGGGGACAACCTTGTTCAATCAGATAGTAAAAGCTGTACCCAATTTATTTACGATTGGAAATTTATTGTGCGGTGTTTTTTCAATTACCATGAATATGAGTGACTATTTGGAAGTAGCCTCCATTTTCATTTTCTTTTCAGCTGTTTTAGATCTCCTTGATGGAAGAATTGCGAGAAAATTAAAAGTGAACAGTGAGTTTGGTGTACAATTGGATTCCTTAGCTGATATTGTTAGCTTCGGAGTTGCGCCTGCACTTCTATTTCATTCGATAGCAACACCATCTATTTTAACTTCTTTGGCATTTATCCTTTTCCCAACGATGGGTGCTTTAAGATTAGCTAAATTTAGTGTAAAACCAACCATTGGATATTTTAAGGGATTACCTATTCCAGCTGCTGGATTACCATTGGCCGGTATGGGATTGTTTTCATATAGCAATGCATGGATTACATTAATCCTCGCTCTCTTAATGGTAAGTCCAATTAGGTTTAAAAAACTTTAATTGGGATCCCGTCTATCGCTTTAATTTCATTTGTGGAACGGTTCGCTAACATCCATCAAGTTGAGGGTTTTGATGTTATTCATCATTTTACGAATGCAGCGATGGGACAGACTTTAAAGAGCTTACCTATTTATTGTAATTAATCATAATAGATTGTGAAATTGAATAGCCTCCAGTTTTTGAGGCTATTGTTTATATTTCGGATATGTTTGATATTCGCCTCTATATTGAACGAATCAACCTTTCTTCTCTAATACCTCAAATGATAAAAATGCACTTCGTTGCTATAAAAGGCAAAAATTTTTCGTTTTGTGGGTTATCTATTTTCTTAGCTTGATAACGATGTGGTGGTACCCCTTGTTTAAAAGAACTCCTACCTCCCTAAATACTTAGTTACGCCCAAATAACATAACAAAAAGATTAGGAAATCACTCCTAATCTTTTTTGTTGATTACTATTCCATTGCCCCAGCAACATCATAATCATTTAAATCTAATTCAATCGGTTGCCCTAACGCAAGTTTCGCAAGTTCTGATCCTAAGTATGGTCCCGCAGTTAAACCCGAAGCACCTAATCCGTTTGCAACGAGAATACCTTCAAAATTAGGGAGTGGTCCAATAACAGGTAAGAACCCTGGTGTAAACGGTCTAAAGCCAACTCTTGTTTCAATCATTGTGCCATCTTCCAAGCCAGGCGCAACTGTTAATGCTTTATGGAATACTTCATGTAAACCACCTGCAGTTACACGGTGGTCAAATCCAGTATCGTTTTCATGTGTTGCACCAATTACGACATGGCCATTGTCAAATGTCAAAATATATTGATCGTTCGGCGGCATAACAACTGGCATATTTTCTGTTGCTGTATTTTCCATTTGTAAATGAACAATTTGTCCTTTTTGGAACGTAACTAAGAAATTAATTCCTAATGGGTTCAAGATTTCGTTCGCCCATGCGCCTGCAGTTACCATTACCTTTTCCGCTACAATTGTTTCGTCATTTACTTTAACTCCCGTAATATGATTCCCTTCACGGACTAATACTGCATCACCTTTTATGAAAGTTGCACCATGTTTTTTCGCAGCGCTTATTAATGCTTTGCGTAATAATCTTCCATTTACTCGTGCAGCGCCACTAATATGAACAGAACTATATTCTTCCGATAATGCTGGGAATAATTTTTTCGTTTCTTCAGCTGATAAGCGAGTGATTTCACCAATCTCCGGTGCATCTTCACGGCGTTTATACGCTCTCTCTTCCATTTGATCTAGTTTTTTCTCATCAGTATGTAAACTAATTGCACCTACACGGTTGTAACCTGTATCCGTTTCACCGTCTTCTTCTAATTGCTGAATTAACGAAGAATAGTAACGTGCACCGCCTTTAACAATTTTATACCATGCTTTATTACGACGTTGCGACAGCCACGGACAGACAATACCTGCTGCTGCGTCAGTTGCTTGACCTAATTGTTGGCGATCAACGATAGTAACCTTCGCACCAGCCTTAGCAAGATGATAAGCAGTAGATGCTCCTAAAATTCCAGCTCCAACTACAATATACGATTTCATTTCAAACACCTTTTCTCTTTTGCTAATTATTTAAATATAAGAACATACTTTAGTATACTGAAAGGAATCCTTTTTTCAATGTGCTCAACGTAATTAATTGTTGCATCATTGTGACGTTCCTAATCATTATTTTTTCTTCTTACGGAATAATTCAATTGTTTTATAGCCTTGTGAAAGGATTTCAATCATTTTCTCAAGACGTTTATCGCGTGTTTTTTCTTGTTTCACAGAAAATAAATTACGTGCCCAATCTTTTTGATAACCAGGAGTTAAACTTTGATAAAACTTAAGTTCAGCTGGATGATTAGCCAATAATGCTTCCACATCTTGAATACGATCTGCATAATCAGCAACACATTGACTTGCTGCAGGTGTTTTCTTCGCTTTTTTCTTTTCACGTTTTAAACCTACAACAGTGAAAACGTCATCCATACTTACCATTCGCGCAAATTTAATATCACTATTTCCTACATATCCATCTTCTCCAACATTTAACGCTGGAAACATTTCATCACGATGAATAAAAGTACTGTAACGAGCATTACCTTTTTTCGGATAAGCAAAAAAGACATAACCTTTCTCAAGTAACAACTCTTCATTTTTAATAATGAAATTTGTATGCTCTACCATCTCATCAAGCGTTTCTACAAAAATAAAAACAGCATCATGTTCTTTTGAAAATGAAGTTTCTTTACCTGTGAAAATGTCATAATCACTTGGTTCGTTAATTACGACCATATTTGTATACTTATTTAGTTTCAATTTATCAATAACTGACATTATAATCTTCCTTTACATCCAATATTCATTTTATATACTTCTTTATACTGTTCTAGTGTATTATATCTATTAAGAAAATTAAACTTGAAATCTTATCATTCTGTTTTAATAGACCATAATTTTTTACTATAAGGAGTGGTTTTATGCCGTATGTAATCCGAGATGAAGGGCTAGTTTTGCAAGGAGATGATGGAAAAGAGCCAGTTTTTCATACATATGAAGAAGCTGAAGAAACGTTAAAAACATTAACTATACCGCAGTTTCCGAAACATATCAGACGAAAACCATTTAAACCAAAAATAATAAAAATAGCCGATCCTGAATAAGAATTGGCTATTTGTTTATTCATAACTTAATAGCAAATAAAATATATAATAATTCTCTATATTGATCTTCTGTAATTTCACGCTTAGTTTTTTGACCACAATTAATTTCAGTTATACTTGTATTTGTTAAAGAAATATGACCGAAATCCGTCAATTTGACTGCAATAGGTCCTTTATTGAAAATAGATTTCTCATCTTCTATCACTCTTCTTTGAACATCGTTTACTACTGTTTCATCAATAATATGTTTATAAAAAGCATGACAAACTTTCCATTCTCCATCAACATCTATTCTTTCTAGAACATAGTTTCCTTTACTCGTATCTTTTTGTCTTACTCGATACGAACCGTTTTTAGAAGAAACAAGCTCGCCAGTAAACGGTACTGGCACAAGAGGTACTAATGAAGCAATACCTACATCAATTAAGTACCTTACGTTTTTGTAATTTAAAATAATTGTTATATGCCCATCTTCAAGTGCCCAAGCGTTTATATCATTTTTATATACGGTACCTAGTGCGAGTTGTACATCATAACCACTATCTTTTAAAAAATAGTAAAAAAGAGTATTTAATTCATAACAAAGTCCGCCGCGGGATCTAGTTAAAATTTTCTCTTGTAGGTTTTCCATAGAAATTGTATTCGCATTACTTGCTATTACATCTAAATTCTCAAACGGGATTGTATGCGCAAATGCAAAAAGCATTGTACTTAATTCTTCAAATTTTATTTCAGTACGTTTTTCAAGGTTTAATCTTGTAAAGAGTTGATTTTGTAACTTTGTCATATTCAGCACCCCTTAATACGTTATAAGTTAAAATAATATATGCTGATTGTAAATTTGAAGGGATATTGTAACAATGTACATTTGCAGTTACTGTACCGGTACAAAATTTAAATTTGAAAAACATATTTATATAAAAATACAAATAAGAGGCACCTTCACGGATGCCTCTTTCGAAATACATTTTATACCATTTACTTCAATGAGCTTAACTTTTCAATTGCCTGTTGCTCAGTTGCTAAGAAAAAAATATCCTTACCTTTATTACATTCATAAATGAAATCTTTTAAGCTTTTACTAGTGTACATAGAAAAATCCCCGACGATAGCAATCTTTACTCTGTAATTTATAAACTTTTGAAGAATATCACCCGCAAGACGTGTTTTTAAGTCAAAGAAACTTTCACTTATTAACGATTTTTTGATAATAATCCGCTTTGAATCCGCTTCATATTGAACTGTTGCCATGAGATCTAATGCAGATTGAACGTCGGATATTAATACTGTATCGTTTCTGACGACGGCAATATTTATTCCGCCAATTATTACTGTCTTTATTTCCATAGTCTCACTCCTCTATAATTTATAAAGTATATATTAAACATGCTGCGTAGATCTTCATTAACACACATAAATAATTTGCCCCTGGCTCAATAACCTCTATATCATCGTAAATAAATATTGTTTTAAAACTTCTCATACGGTCAATGAAATTAAGGGTAATCTATATTTTTACTATTTTTGAAAATTTATCTCTCCACAATAACTTAATAAATTATCAAAAGAAGTAATCTCAGCATACGGTTTTGTGTCGGTGTTATTCTTAATCATATTAGGATTGAACCATATACCCTTTATATTTACATTTTGACAACCAGCAATATCCTTTTCTAAGTCATCTCCAACAAATAGTACATCTTCTGGTTGCACATTTAGCTTCTTTAATGCTAATTCAAATATGCGTTTGTCAGGTTTACTAAATCCCGTTTCTTCAGAAATAATGATTGTATCAAAATGACGATTCAAATTCGTGTTAATTATTTTAGCTTTTTGTCTCTGAGTTGATCCATTTGTTATAATTCCAACTTTAACATGCAACTTTATAGTATTTATAATATTAATAGTACTTTGATTTATAGAAAAACATTTGGGAAAATTATTATTCCAAAAATCTTGAATGCTATTGCGTGGTAATCTATATTTCGATGGGAATTCATTAAAAAATGCTTCCAAAACCATTACTTTATCACTGTGACCATAGCTTTTTTTATCATATTCTTTGAATTTCTGTAACATAATGTTTTTTACTGCATGTTGCTTAACGTCCTCATAAAACTTCTCTAAAATAATGGAGAACAATTTATCTACTGCCATATCCCTATCAAGTAACGTATCATCTAAATCAAATAGCATTGCTTTATAACCCCTCAAATAATTTCACAACCTTTCTCGCATTATATAAATCATCCCTAATTCATACCTTTAAACTTTTGGTTTACCAAGAGAGTTGTTATTTAGGCGATTAACGATTAAACAGAGAACTAGATAAAAAACTCCAAAGTTTGTGGCACGCGCTCTAGTATTTCGGTAGCTTCTTTTATATTGAAATTCATTTCCTTTTCCCCTTCTGGTAAAGAAGCAAAAGTATATTTTCATACAGTTTTAAGAAATTACATGCAATTCACATTATTATACATTAGTTTTACTTAAATATTAATCGTTCATTTTATTGAACGTGGAGCTAACACAATAACCGTCCTGTGAAGTATCCTAATTCATCTCCACATAAACTCCAGATAGTAAGGCTATAATGACTACCAGAGGTGATATTATGAAAAACTATCATATTCTCGTGGTAGAAGACGATCAAGAAATTCAGGAATTAATTAAACAATTTTTAATGACACAACAGTATACAGTTGTAGTTGCATCAGATGGATTAGAGGGTATGACACAATTTAATAAGCAATCCTTTGATTTAATTCTTTTAGATGTAATGATGCCCAATCTTAATGGATTTGAAGTATCCAAGATGATTCGAAGTCAGTCAAACGTACCAATTATTATGCTAACTGCGTTAGAAGAGGAAGAAGATCAAATGAAAGGGTTTGATCTTGGAATCGATGATTATATAACAAAACCCTTTTCGTTTCATGTTTTGATTAGACGAGTCGAAGCGGTACTTAGAAGAAGTTATGATAAAAATGTAAATAATCATTTGGTATTTAAAGAAGTGCGTATCGATGTTGATGCATATAGAGTATATGTAAATGACGTTGAAATTTTATTAACGACAAAAGAGTTTGAAATTCTACAACTACTATTTCAAAATGAGAGAAAAGTACTCACAAGAGAAAATATCGTAGAAAAAGTTTGGGGGTACGATTATTTTGGAGAAACACGAATAATTGATACACATATTAAAAACCTACGTAAAAAGTTAGCTATCCCTTATATTAAAACAATAAAGGGTATTGGTTATAAAATTGATGAATAGTATTGTGAAAATCATGAAGATGAAGCAAATTACTTATAAACTCTTTATGACTACCTCTCTCATTTTGTTATCCTTTGCAGTATTGATTTATTTAACTTTATACTTCTTTCTCCCTACGTTTTATGAGCAATACAAAACAGATCAACTTCAAACAGGGCTAAAAGAAATCATTGATAAGTCTAAAAATCTTACGTTTCAAGATGCGATACCACTTTTTGATGAATATGCAAAAAAAAATAATGCGATGCTTTATCTTCAAAATAATGAGGGAATAATTAAATACTCTCCTTCATTTTCTTTTACTCAAAGTGGTTCGCAAACAACAGTAGTTACTAGAGCGACACGGTTCGAGAATGCAGGTACCCTTAGCAATTCATATAACGTTACGAAACCAATTCAATTCCAAGATGGTAGTTTAACGCTTATAGTCTTTGCTACATTTCAACCAATTGATGAAGCTTCACAGGTTTTAGTACGCTTTCTCCCCTATATTAGTATCATTGTACTCATAATTGGTGTAGGGAGTGCTTATTTCTATTCCAGGTTTATTACAAAACCACTTATTTATATTAATGAGGGTGCACAAAAGATGGCAAATTTAGATTTCTCCGAAAAAATTGAGGTTCGCTCTACAGATGAGTTAGGAGAATTATCTAATAGTTTGAATGACATGTCTATTAACTTACAACAAGCTATGTTTGATTTAAAAAAAGCAAATCAACAATTAAAAAATGATATTGAAAAAGAACGAGAAATAGAAACAAAACGCAGAGAGTTTTTTGCGATTGTAGCACATGAATTAAAGACCCCTCTTACTGTAATGAAAGGATACTTAGAAGGGATGATATACAATATTGGCCCTTATCAAAATCGTGATCAATATTTAAAGAAAAATCATCAAATTATTGAAAGTATGGAACAATTAGTTCGTGAAATTTTAAGCATGTCGAAATTAGAACAACACACCTTTAAACTAAAAGTAGAAGAAGTTAATCTTTCGAAGTTAATAGATACAATCACAAAAGATCTCGAATTTTTTGCTTCTCAAAAAAGCATCCAAATAATAAAAGAAATTGATTCTGATCTTTCTGTTTATACAGATCGTGTTCTTTTTGAAAAAGCATGTAAAAATATTATCCATAATGCAGTTATGTATTCACCACATAATGAAAAAGTCTATATAAAGTTAAGTGAGGATTCTAAACAAGGTCAAATCAAAATGCAAATTATGAATACAGGTGTCAATATTAAAGAAGAGAATATACAACAAATTTTCAAACCATTTTATCGAATTGAAAAATCAAGGAATCGAAATACTGGAGGAAGTGGCTTGGGGTTATATATTGTTAAACAAATTCTTGAAACGTTAGATATAAAGTATTCTATAAAGAATATGGAACGTAGTGTACAATTTAGCATGAACATTCCATTATCTAAACAAAAAACAAACAAACTCCCCTCTTAGTAGGACGAGTTTGTTTGTTTTTTGTAGTTTTAGTATTGATATTTTTCGAGTTACTTTTTAAGCAATATTGGGATTAGCTTTTTTACCAATCCACATACCTAAGCCCACCATGCCAAGCCAACAGCAAATTGCTAACATAAACATCAATCGTTGTACGGATAACCCTTCAATCTGCATTTGACCCTTCCCAACAATTGTTTGGAAAAGTTGCGACCATTCGACATCGTAAAACACCCCTACTCCCACAATCACAATCAATATAAAAAATTGTAAAAATATATTCCCCATATTTCTCCATGTTGTGTAAATGAGTAAAGAAAGCTCTCTATGTGTAGCATTCACCATATATACTTTCATATTATTTTGAGAAGAAATACTATTAATGGCATAGCTCCCAAATGTAACGCTAAGGACTATAAATATTGGAGAATAAAACCCGAATATCATGATTAAAGTACTTACTAAAAACAAATGGATTGGATTAACTTTCTTAGCAGCTTTGATATCTAAAAATATGGACATCAAAATCCCTAATAGGTATGGTCCAACTACAATGAAAATACAGGTTAACATGTTATAGAAAGTAAAACTATAAAAAATACCCATCAAAAATAAATATCCATTTCCTAATCCAAGTAAAAATGATTCTGCCTTTAAGCGAATTGGTAAAGAAGATGAAAGTTTATGAAAGAACTTTCCTTTCAACAAACTCAAAAACATGAAACAAATAAGCGCTATAGAAAGTAGAAAAAAATAAAAAATATATTGTTCATTATTTATGTTACGACTTGTTCGAATCAAAAGAATAAGCATTGAGACAAAAAGAAACTTTCCTACAACCGATACGATGGAGATAGGTAAAAGCCCTTTGGCTAACTCTGTTCTCGGCATTTTTTTTATAGCAAAAAGGATACTGATTAAACAAATCCCATATATGCATGTTATCAGCGGCGGCGATAAAAAACTAATCGCTAACAAAACGATTATTAGTAAAAGAAAAACGATACCAATAATAATCGCTTGTTGATTTTTATTATAAACCTTTCCCCCGCCTTCCACATGTAGAAACAATAAAGTACTCGTCATGGTAGAAATTGTACTAACTGCAAAACCAGAAACTAACGCACTTATTTCTAGCCATCTTGAACTCCATCCAAAGAAAGTAACACTAAGTAATGATACTATCAGAATAGAAACAGTCCAATATAAGGAGCGGCGAATCCCAGCCTTATTCACAATAGGTATCCAGATAAACACACCCGTCATATAAGTTGTATAAAACAGGATTGATGGCCAGTATCCCTCAAAGCCTTTCGAAATCTGTAATCCATAAACAATGTAAATAAGCATGGGTGTAAAGATAGTCGTTATTAGTAGACTAAATGTAGTTATACTTTGCACCACAAGTCTTTTTTGCTTTGTCGTATGTATCGTATAACACCTCACTTAAAATGAAATCAGTAGTTGTTATTACTTATTCTGTCCGGAACGAGGTTGTTATATATGCGCAATCCAATTGAAATTCCCATTACGAGGTAAACTCAATCTAAATCCACATTAAATTAAGTGGCGTGCAAAAAAGGTGGATTTTGTGATTCTTATAAATAAAATTAATGGATATATTCAAAACCTTAATCATAAATGGAACAAATGTGTTACTTAGATTGTCTATTACGTATAAAAAAGGTGCTTTTGGTAGTTCTCTCATTTTGTAATGCAAGAAACACAAGATGAGTGCTATCCTGTGCATTTGTTAATTGTATAGGTATGTAAAATACCTATACAAAATCCATATATTCTTGAAAGAGGTTGAAAATGTATGATAGTTTCAAAGAAGTTTTTTCACATTTCGCATTATAGAAAGATGTTACCTGTAGTATTACTTTCATGTGTAACGCTTATAGGCTGTTCCAATAGTAATATTCAATCTGAATCCCCTAAACAAACCAAACAAGAACATATAAGTAATCAATCTTTTGTTAAGCTTGAAAAAGATTATGATGCTAAACTTGGTATTTATGCATTGGACACAGGTACGAATCAAACCGTTACTTATCGTTCAGATGAACGGTTTGCATACGCATCTACCCACAAAGCCCTTGCTGTGGGAGCACTGTTACAAAAGAAATCAATAGAAGATTTAGATCTAAGAATTAAATATACTAGCAAAGATCTTGTGAATTACAATCCAATTACTGAAAAATATGTAGATACAGGTATGACTCTAAAAGAGCTTGCGGATGCTTCCATTCGATATAGCGATAATACTGCACAAAATCTTATTCTTAAACAATTAGGTGGGCCAAGTGAATTCAAAAAAACACTGAGAGAAATAGGAGATACTGTCACAAATCCTGAACGTTTTGAACCAGAATTAAACGAAGTGCAACCAGGAGACACTCATGATACTAGTACCCCAAAGGCATTGGCTACTAGTCTTCAAACATACGCGCTAGGTGATATACTTTCAACTGAGAAACAGAACTTTTTAATAGATTTGATGAAAAGAAATACTACGGGGGACAACTTAATTCGTGCTGGAGTTCCAGGAGAATGGGAAGTAGCCGATAAGACTGGCTCTGGGTCTTATGGAACAAGGAATGATATCGCAATCATTTGGCCACCAAATAAAAAGCCAATTGTTCTTGCGATACTTTCTAATCACGCTAAAGAGGATGCGAAATACGATGATAAACTTATTGCAGACGCAACCAAAATAGTGTTAGATTCTTTAAAAGTAACGAATAAATCATAGTAATGAATTTAAGCTGCTCCTACTTTACGGCACATATAGTTAGACTTGTACTTATCTAAACGCTAAGAATTCATTTTTCATATGAAGACTGACTGTTTCCACAGCACTTTTCAATGGACAAAGTTTATATAAAGCTATTCCTGAACCTGTATATCCAAAATATCATCGCAATGATCCACTATTCGTAGCATTCCATTTTACATAGAAAACTTATTACTGGTCATATGAAAACGATGATCTAAAATCATTAACAGGAATAGCTGTTCAAAACATAATTCGACTTGAAATTGAAAGAGCAACAAAAAGAACCTGTAGAAAATCCTACAAGTTCTTTTTCAAATATTGTTAAAAAGGGAACAACAAACTATCTTAACATTCAAAGCAGGGAGACCATTTTGATTATGGCTTGGCTTTATTATATATCAAATATAAATATTTGAAGAAACTGATTTCGAAAATTATGTGAATTAAAAAACTAGGGTGTTTATATTAAATTTCGTTTACTACCAACTTCTTCTTGCTTAAATAGACTGCACGATCTGATTTTTTAGCAACTTCCTGTGAGTGCGTCACAACAATAATACATTTATTTTCTTTATGTGCAAGTTCTTGAAACAGTTCTATTATATCCATTGCCGTTTCTTCGTCGAGGTTTCCTGTCGGCTCATCCGCAATCAATAAATCAACATTACAAGATAACGCTCGAGCGATTGCTACACGCTGTTGTTGCCCACCACTAAGTTGCAGGACGTTTCGTTTCGCTTCTACTTCTGTAAGTCCTACCTTCTCTAATAATTCTAATGCCCTTGCCGTTTTATTTTGCACTTTAACACCTGTAATTTCCATTGCTGTTAGGACATTTTGAAGAGCAGTCATATAGGTAATCAAATTATAAGATTGGAAAATTACCGATACATTTTGATTACGGTACCGATCTAAACCAATTTTTCGAATATCCTTTCCATTAAACAGTACATAACCATTTTTAGGTATGTCTAGCCCACAACCTAAGCTAAGAGTAGTGGTTTTACCAGATCCGGATGGTCCTAGAATCGTGTAGAAATGTCCTTTTTGAAAAGAAAAGTTAACATTGTCTAGTATCGCTACTTTTTTTCCGTTACTTTCATAATAATAATCTAAGTTTTTAAATTGTAAAATCGTTTCCATATCGAGCCTCCTTATTCATCTTTTAAAAGAATTTGTTTTGGATTCAGGCGTAGAATAGATAATGCTGGAAGAAGCGTTGCTAATATAGCAATAGCTAGTCCGATCCCCCCCATTTTCCCTACATCTTCTCCTGTTACACTTACATCAATTTTATCAATTGGATCTTCTTTTTGGTTTTGTAGAGTACCACCAGGTCCAGACATCATTACAGTACCATTTTGTGGGGTGTCTGTTTCTTCGCTCGCTGTAGCAATTTCACTCGAAAGTAAATTATCCCCTATATATTGAGAGACTTTAGCTCCTGTTGTTATGGATAATCCAAATGCTAAAATAGCGACACATACTACTTCTACTACGAACTGTGCCATCAATTTCCATTTTTTCTCTCCAATAGACAACAAAATTCCCATTTCTTTACGACGTCCTTTAATTGATAGCATAATGATTAACCCTAAAATGATCGCACCTGCAATCGATACAATATAAATAATCATTTGAGAAGTAGAAGAGATATTTTCGATAGGACCAATCATTTGTTTGTACAATGAATCATGTGCATCTAATTTATAATAATTAAAATCAATATCAGATTTTTTTGCTTCTTTTTTAAATGCTTCAATGTTTTGTGGATCTTTCAAGAAATACACGACTTGAATGCTACTTATACCTTGATCTACTTCTAATTTTTTCATAGTTGAATGCGGCATATATAGTTTATTAGCTGGATCCATTATAGGAGGGGCCTGTTGACCCATTGCTTGCTCATTCGTTTCGTAAATACCGATAATTTCAACCTCGAGGGTTTCCTTCTTATCCCCTGATTGCACTTTAACTTTGTCTCCTACTTTCAAATTGTTTAATTCCGCTAATCGTTTTTCCATTAAAGCTACATTTTGATCTTTCATCTGTTCTGTAATTGGTTTCCCATCAATGATTTTACTTTTTCCATTCTTAAAACTTTCTTGTAATGCAGTCTTGCGAACTCCCTCAATCATAAAAGAAGCATTCATATCTATTTCTGTACCGGAGCTTGAACCGCCTCGTACAGCCGCCATTCCCACTTTACCTTTTCCTTTTCCTTCTTCTTCTCCTTCTGAAGCTCCTACTAGTTTAAGTCCATCAGAAATTCCGAAAGTATTGGTTATGTAATTATAGTCTTTTACATACTTTGACTTCGCTAATTGATCTGCTTCTTTTGTGTTGAGCTGCGGCGGCTTAGGCATCTCTCCAGTTTCCCTAGCTTGTTGACCTAATTTGTCAAAATCAAGACCTAAAGTAACATCTGCACCTAGTTTTTTTCTTGCTGCATCCGCAGCTTTTTGGGATGCATTTTGGATTGTGAATCCTGCCAACACTAAATTTGTAACAATTAGGAAGACTGCCATCAAAATTAATGATGTTCCTACTCTTTTTTTCATACTGAGAATTGCTCGTTTCATAAAGTTCATTTTTTCTTACCTCCTTGATAACTTATATTCTATATAGGTTATCTAGAGTCTATATGGAGCTAATCGGTAGTTTATCTAGAGATATAAGGAGTTTATGTGTAGTTATTCAATAAGCTGGTCAAGAAAAACCGGAACACTAATCCAAAAACGTAATCGTTTTTGAATATTGATAAAGAGGCAGTCCTTAGAGTTAGAGGTTAAGATTCATTGAATGAGAGCATACAAATCCATGTTTATTACGTAATTTCTATACAACAAATAAAAAGCACCCTATTTGAATGGTTCTATGTGTGTTTGTTAAATATGAAAATTCATTAAAGAATATGGAGTTTTATTGAAGTTGGTCGGATTTTCTAATAATAATATTGTGTTAAAAAGCCTAACTTATAATTTTATAAGTTAGGCTTTTATGCTATCTATAAGAAAAAGTTATAGAGACTCATAATATTTTATAATTTAACCTATTGTATTTAAACAAGTAAAATAAAAGTAACAAGTGCATACATTAAGGAGGTTTTTTGATAGTGACAGAAACTATAACATTTAGGATTGCAACGGTAGATGATTTAGATGAAATTGTAAAAATGCTTGCTGATGATGTTTTAGGAAATAAAAGAGAACGCTATGAAACACCACTTCCTGATAGTTATATAAGAGCATTTCATGCTATTGATTGTGATCCAAATAACGAGTTGATTGTAGCATGTGATGGGACAGAGATTATTGGTCTTCAACAAATTACATTTACGCCTTACATTGCACGTCAAGGGGGTTGGAGAGCTACAATTGAGGGTGTACGGACAGCCTCATCAAAACGTGGTAAAGGTATAGGAAGTAAACTTATTAAATGGGCTATTCAACGTGCTAAATTACGGGGGTGTCATTTAGTACAGTTAACAACAGATAAAGAACGACAAGAAGCTTTACAATTTTATAAGAAATTAGGGTTTAAAGATTCTCATGAAGGATTAAAACTCTTTCTCTAATGAATATAGCTATTTATATACCAAAAAGACGCATATTGTAAGGTTAATTAACTATAGGCTTCGAAAATTATGGTAACTATCACTGTATTAGACATACAAATTGTCACGTTGTTTTTCATATAAATTACGTCACTTCAAGGTGTACCTTTTGATACGAAAATAAGCAAGTTAATGTTCTCTTTTATGAATGAGAATATTAACTTGCTTTTTAGATTTTAGTATAAATTATTTATAGTTTTATTTTATTACTAGCTTTATAATATAATATACAAATTCATTACCTGTTTTTGTAATTTAATCACCTAATATTAGGGGAAAAGAATATTTTATAATTAATTTACAGCATAAATAAAACATAAATTTTGTCCATGTTTTAAACAATATGTATTTTGGAGGAGGTTAATTTGATTTTTTCAAAACTCATTGATCGATACGCCTTGTATGATTTGCACAAAAAAAGAAGTGTAGAGTTTCAGTATACTTCTCTTTCTAACACCTCACTAGATATAAAGGACATAGAATTTTTTTATAAAGTAAAACCATCTGATATTCATTTTAACATTAAGCATTCAAAACAGGAAAAGGAATACATGGTTGGACAATTCAAATATAAAAGCTCGGTTCAATCTGATGATTCACGCAACGATTCTGTAACTGGAGAATTATTCTTACATAAAAATGAAAATGCGCCTCATGTCATCTTTGTTCATGGTTGGAGAATGGATTCTAACGAACGTGTAAAAAAAATATTCCACGACCATATGACCAACTTGAGGTGGAATATGTATTATTTCACTCTACCATATCATTTTGAAAGAAAACCCAACCAATCCTTATTTAGTGGAGAGTACATGGTAAGTGCCAATATTGAACGAACTGTACAAGCAACCAGACAAGCGGTAGCTGATTTACGAACTTTGATCAAATGGATTAAAGCAAATAAAAATGGTCCCCTGATTCTAATAGGAATCAGTTTAGGTGGGGTTATTACTAACCTAACATCTCTTGTTGAACCAGAAATTGATGTATTAGCATCCATTTTCTACGCAAATCGACTTTCTTATTCAATTTGGAAGACAAATCCAGGTAGATTTATTAGAGAAGACTTGGAACACCATGGTGTAACGTATGATGAATTAATAGATTATTGGAAAATCACTGAACCGAGTCAAGCGTTACCAAAAGTAAAAAAAGAAAATATTTTATTAATTTCAGGTAAGCACGATCTATATGTGCACTCTGAGGATACGGACTATTTGTGGGAATCCTGGGAAAGACCTACAAGATATATTTATACATGTGGACATGCCGGGATTGTTCTTAAACGTAAAAAAATTGCTACTGATACTATCAATTTTATTCGGAATCGATTGAACTCCCCACACTTCCCCAAAGACATACCTTAAAGCGAGGGATTACTAAGTATAGAATCTTATACTTGTAATCTTTCATTTTATACCAAGTTCATTTCATATGGAAAAGGGATACTCATCATTTTCACCAGGGGCTTATTTTTATGAAAAGAAATTATTGTTGTTTACCCTTCTTATGCAATATTACATATAAAATTCTTTATTTGTTCTGTTATAATTTTAAGAGTAAATTATTCATCCATTAATCTACACTATCCATATCTACAGTTATGGATACCCTAATTACACATAAAAAAGAGAAGAACCTTGGTGAGTTCTTCTCTTTTTGTTTATTAAATTGTAATATAATTACAGTATGTGAAATTATACTGAGTTAACTTTTAAAGCGAAGTGAAAATAACCGTCACTTCGCTTTTTTCATTTATTTAATCGGTTTCTCTGTTTTTAAAACTAGTGAACTTAATGCAGGAACTTTAATTTTATTGTCATGGACAACGTAAAGTGTTTTACTTCCCGCCTGTTAGATTTTTTAATATAATTTTGTTATTTATGTCTATAGCTGCATGGATTGTAACGTTTTGAGACTGCTGAAATCTTATATGAGTTTCAGGCTTTTTTATTTTGTCAAAAATATCTTTTAAAGATAAATTTGTCTCCCCATTTAAATATAGAAAAGGACATATCTATTGCATGTTATTAACTTAAGTTATGTTCTTTTAAAGCATATTATAAATATACATAGTGAGAAATGAAACAATAATTATTCAAATGAAAAACCCCCTGAATTTTTAAAGCGATCCAGGGGATTTTTTACCGATGATTCTCTATATTTCATACCGATCACAAACTTTTTTAGGATAATGGTATGTCCAAGTTTAATAGTTTTTTGCACGAGAGCCATCTTTTTTATATTTATTTAATTATCCTACTAAGTTTTTTGTAAAATTCACCTTTTCTTTTTACATGATTAAACTGATTTGGATTAATATTAGCTTTTTGTGAGAGTGCTACAATCTCTTCTTTTGTAATTGAATCTTTAGTATTTATAGATGCTATATTTGTATATTTTCCATCTTCTGTTTTTGGGATTTCTAAAATTCCTTTATTTACAAGATCAACTACAGCCTTATGCTCGGAAGAATGTGTATCTACACCAGTAATTTTCCAATTATGCATAACTTTTGGCGTGTATACACCGTTCTTTACCTCTTTTAAATATGTAATAGCAAGGTTACGAATGGTTCCGCCTGTTTCTCCGAATGCATTCTCTTGTTTAGATGACCAAGTTTGTTCAAATTTACGTCCCTCTAAAGCTCCCCCTTTTGCCTGAAGAGCCTCCATTCTATACGCATTCATTCCTAGCGTCATAACATCGCTCATTTTGATTGGTTTATTTGTACGAATAGAGCGTAAATTTGTAATTCTATTTCCATATGGTTTTGTTAAGTCAATTTCGTATTTTACGCCTCCAAAGAAATCGTTCGTACTGTATTTAGACGCACGACGGTTTTTATCAAAACTAACTGTTACATCTCCGGCACGAGATGAGTTAAAATATCCTGCTGCCCATTCCATATAGTCTTTTAAATCTTTTCCAGTTATCTTATATACTGTAATTTCTCCCAAAGCATATTGATAATTATACGCAATATCTTTCTTCTTTATAGGACCAATATCCAAACGGGCATAATCATTATCAATTTGATGGGCTACTACATCCGCTTTACTGTAATAGAGCATGACTTCATGAAAGAAATCTGATAAAGGTGTCTCTTGAATCTGCACACTTGGAATACCCTTTATTTCATTTTCAGGAACAAGGTTTCTACCCTTTAATTGAGCGACTACAACATTTGCATCTCCTCTCGCATACTCATGAAAAGGTGTTAGTGTTTCTTCAAGTGTAGAATCAGATAATACTGTAGTTCCATCAGCATTTTTTACAGGTATAGCGGTAGCAGTTTTATCTTTTAAAACAAGCTTTCCATCTTGCTTTGTAAAAGTAAGGTCAATACGTGAAATATGCGTTCCATATTTATCTGGTTCTGTAATAATTACGCCATTTACAACTTCTTTTTTTACAAGTTTATGCATATGAGCCGCAAAAATAGCGCTTAGTTCCGGACAAGCATTCGCAATATCTTGAACACCAGTACCTAGGATTCCATTCTCATTTTCTAGTCCCATATGCATAACCCCTACCATTACATCTACTTTACCTTCTAATTCTTTAATTGCCTTTTTTGTCTCTTCTACTGGATTTTTCACTACTAAACCATCCAAATGATCTGTCCCTTTTTCAAAATCACTAATCATTGGTGTATTCATGCCAATAATCCCGACTTTAATTCCACCTTTTTCAACAATCGTATATGCAGGAAGAAAACGCTCTCCATTTTCCTTATAAATATTTCCTGCTAACGTCTTTCCCTTATATTGCTCACTAACTTTTTTCAATGTATCTAATCCAAAGTTGAATTCATGATTTCCAAATGCCCAGGCGTCATATCCCATTGTATTCATCGCTACCATCATTGGCGATTGTGGCTTATCGTTGAATAATTCTACTGAGTTTCCTTGAATTGTATCCCCGGCATCTACTAATATGGTATTTGGATTTTCTTGACGTACCTTCTTTATAACCGTATAAAGCTGCGTCAAACTTCCACTCATATTTGCTCCATCAAGCGCATAATCCCAAGGCATAAATCTACCATGAATATCTGCAGTACCTAACAATGTAATATTAACATCAGATTCCTCAGCCTTAGAAATAGCTGGTTTGACTGTTACTGCTGTTACAAGAAGCATAAGAATAATAAAATAGCATACATAGTTCTTCCATTTCATTTTTTGCATAATAACAATATTTCTCCCCTTTTTGTACTGTCATAAAGTTGCTTGAACTTTAAAAATGTAACTTATTATTCGGAAAAATTCAACTGCAAAAATAAAGAGAATAAAATGCATATATCCCCTAACAGAATTGTATTTTATCCTTTTCTGACAAAATACTTCTTCCTCAAACGTGTGAAGAGTGCTAAACCAACGGTAGATGTATATGTACTTCCAAAAATAATAACCCCGCTCTCCACTTAAGACGGGGTTACACTTATACAGCATATCGGATTCAGCATTTTTTCGAATGTTCGTTTCCTCTTCAGGAGTAAGATCTGCTAGTTTCGTAATTTCTTCAGCTTATTGGTTGCTTTCAACTAAATTCATCATAATTTTAATCAGGACTTCTATTTTATCACTCGAAACCTTGATGCTATCCCAAATCGCTCAAAAAATAGATAATGATGTTTACTTTTCAACTCCACAAAGCAATTTTATCTCTTTAATTTGTTCTATATGACGCTGTTCATGCAAATAGATTAGTTCTATCCACTGATCAAGAAGTAATTCTCCAAGAGCTGGATGCGTCACTGATTTTTTCGCTAATATAGATTCATCTTCTATTGTACTCAGGAAACGCATCAATTCTTTTCTAGAGTCGTTTAACAAATCAACCATTTGCTGCACTTCAAATGGTTCTATACTTGGTTCAATCATTTCTGGGGCTATAAATTTTATCGATCTATCTAATAAAATAGTGTGAATTTCTTTACGCTCATTTAAGATACTATCCATCTTTTTTAATCCCGATGAAATAACTGTTATAACTCTCTCATCTAATAAAACTAAGTGATGACAAACTTGTGCTATACTCCATTTGTCCTTATCTGGTTTCCTATTAAATTGAGCATCACTTAACAAAGTAATTTCCTCAAATAATTGATTTCTAGTTTCATAAAACTTGTCATTTACAAATGTATTCATGTGAATTCTCCTTTCATTAGAACCTACATACTTAGATTCCTACGCTAGAAATATTCTCTATGGAAAAAAGATTTCCCTTCACTATTATTCCAATCCAATCTTTACTTTCTTTAGTAGGTTCTCTAATTCATGCTGAAATGTATGAGTTCTCTCAACATCCTTGAAGATTTCCTTGAGGTTATCATGCGCTACAGCTACATCATAATACTTTCCACGGAATCCTTTCAATATAACTACATAAAACGTTCCTAATTATCAATCTAGCATTAAATAAATGTAAAAAATCACCCTATTCATTCATTTTTAATGCTTATGTATGTACATTTGTTAATTTATTAGTTATATTATGGGTATTGAATGATTACGAAAAGTTAATAAATCGCTTGTATAACACCTTATATTTTTATATCCGTGAAAACTACAAAATGTATAAAATTCCATTTGTCAAATGAATTTAATGCGGAAGGAGGTTTGTGGTTACTTCATCGGGATATAATAATCAGTTTTGAACTGATAAAAATATAGGAGGCGACATAATGTTTCGTACGATTTCAAACTTTATGAGAGTAACTGAGATAAGAAACAAAATTCTTTTTACACTAGCGATGTTAATTGTTTTTCGAATTGGCACGTTTATTCCAGTTCCTCATACTAACGCAGAGGTTTTAAAAGTACAAGATCAAGCCAACGTTTTAGGCATGCTGAACGTATTTGGAGGAGGAGCACTGCAACACTTCTCAATCTTTGCTGTAGGTATCACACCATATATTACGGCTTCCATCATTGTACAATTACTACAAATGGACGTTGTACCTAAATTTACAGAATGGGCAAAGCAAGGAGAAATGGGCCGTAAGAAGTCAGCTCAATTTACTCGATACTTTACAATCATTCTCGCATTCATACAATCCATCGGGATGTCTTATGGCTTTAATAATATAGCAGGCGGACAATTAATAACAGATCCAAGCTGGACTACATACTTATTTATTGCGACAGTATTAACTGCTGGTACTGCATTTTTACTTTGGTTAGGTGAACAAATCACCGCTAATGGCGTTGGGAATGGAATCTCAATGATTATCTTCGCAGGACTTGTTGCGGCGATTCCAAATGTTGCAAATCAAATTTATTTACAACAATTCCAAAACGCAGGCGATCAATTATTTATGCACATTATAAAAATGGTCTTAATTGGACTTGTTATTTTAGCGATTGTTGTTGGTGTTATTTACATCCAGCAAGCAGTTCGAAAAATACCGATTCAATATGCAAAAGCTGTTTCAGGAAACAATCAATATCAAGGAGCAAAAAACACTCATTTACCTCTTAAAGTAAATAGTGCAGGTGTAATTCCTGTTATCTTTGCTTCTGCCTTTTTAATGACGCCGCGTACAATTGCGCAGCTCTTCCCTGATTCAAGCGTATCTAAATGGATAATTGCGAATCTTGATTTTGCACATCCATTTGGAATGACACTTTATGTAGGTCTTATCGTTGCTTTCACATATTTCTATGCATTCATTCAAGTGAACCCTGAACAAATGGCTGAGAATTTGAAAAAGCAAAATGGATACGTACCTGGTATTCGTCCAGGTAAATCTACAGAACAGTATGTAACAAAAATTTTATATCGCTTAACATTTATCGGTGCCATTTTCTTAGGCGCAATTTCAATATTACCGCTCGTATTCACGAAAATCGCAACATTACCACCTTCTGCCCAAATCGGTGGCACAAGCTTACTTATCATCGTAGGTGTAGCATTAGAAACGATGAAGACGCTTGAAAGTCAGCTTGTGAAACGTCATTATAAAGGTTTTATTAAAAAAGTAAATTAATTACGAAAACACACTAGAAGTCCCAATAGCGACCTAGTGTGTTTTTATTATAAAAACTTATAATAATGGAGGTTTTGTCTTATGAGTCAAAGAATTGCCTACTATGATATTTCACCTGATGGTATGAAAATTATGATGGATATGGAGAAATACACGAAAAAATCCTCAATTAATCGTGCTGTTAGAGAGCTTATAAAAATTAGAGTCTCTCAAATTAATGGTTGTGCTTATTGTATCGATATGCATACTTCTGACGCCCGAAAATTAGGTGAAACCGAGCAAAGAATTTATTGCTTAAATGCTTGGGATGATTGTGATTTTTATACTCCTGAAGAAAAAGTTGCTCTGGAACTATCGGAGCATATTACTCTCATTCCTACTAAAAGAGTTCCTGAAAATCTATACAACCGAGTACGTGAATACTTTGACGAAAAACAATATGTTGATCTTGTGTTAATCATTAATCAAATAAACAGTTGGAATCGAATTTCTATTGCGATGGGCAATACCGTAATAAAAAAATAACATTCTTCCACCAAACAATATGCGATCGATTTAGTTAAGTGTAAAATTAAATATACCCTATATAAAAACACAGTTGGTTATTTCCCCCACTGTGTTTTTGATTTTACTATCTCTAATCTGTATTCTAATGTGCTAATCATTTTCTTCTAAAGTTTGAATACGTTTTCCGCTTTTTTCCACATCATTAAACTTTAACTACATCTCTTTTTTTAACAACCTTCCTTGCTTGAAATACACTCCAAGTGTAGTACGATTTGCTAAAAATACACCAATCAAGATTAAACAAGCACCAATTCCCATTGTAGGATTTAATGGTTCTCCTAATACAAAATAACCTACAATAACAGCGATTAACGGAGATACATACAACCACGTTGATGGAAATACAGGATTTGTTTTTGATAAAAGCCAGTAATATAAGCCGTGTCCACCGATAGATCCTACAAATATAAGATATAAAATTGGCCATTGTACACTCCAAGATGTTAAGACCGTTAGATTAGGCTGTTCCATTACAACAGATACAATTAACAGCAACATTCCCCCATAAAACATTTGAATACCATTAATGAGAAATGGTGATACGTCTGGTAAATCTGAAAGTATTTCTTTTGAATGAATAGAACCAATTCCATAAAACAACTCTCCTACTAATATAACTAGGCAAGCGATACTCCATATGAATGTAAGCTCTTGATGCATTCCAGGTAACGAAATACAAAAAACGCCTATAAGTGCTATAACTAAAGCAACAAGTTGTTCTTTTTGCAATTTTGTTTTGTTTCGCCTTGATTGTAATAGCAAGATCATCATTGGGCCTGTAGCAGATAGAACTGCAGCTAATCCAGAAGAAATATATTGTTCTGCCCAGTAAAGGGTCGCGAATGTCATAAATGTTAAACAAAAACCAGCATATATAATACGTTTTGATAATAAGTAAGGCATAATATCCTTTCTCTTTAATTTAAAAATAATAATGAGAATAAGGCCCGCCAAAAAGAAACGAATTCCAGCTGAAAATAATGGTGGCGCGCCCGCTTCTATTCCAATTTTTATCGTTAAAAATGTCGTTCCAAAAATAATACATACTAAAATATAATTTAAAATGACCATTTTTCTTCCTCCTTTTTACTCTTGAAATGAGTATAGAGGATATAGTGTATAACAGTGTATCAACGTATATAACAGTTAAACAAATATGTAGTTGATTCCCTCCATGTTTTTCGCTTTAATTGAGTTAAAAAGAAAAACAGGTGATTCTATGAAGATAGTACTGCGTAAAGAATCCAACATACCATATTACCAACAAATATATATGCAAATTTTTGAGAGAATTCAAAGCGGGATGCTTTCACATGGCGATTACCTCCCTTCTTTACGTTCTATGGCCGATGATTTGCAAATTAGTTTATTAACTGTTCGTAAAGCTTATAAACAGTTAGAAACGAAAGGTTATATACGAATTGAACAAGGAAAAGGTGCCTATATACATAAACGTGTGAATAAAGATTTCAAACCAATTCCGTATCAATGGCAACAAACGAAATCCATTAATGTTATGCGTTCTCAATATGTAATGAACCAACACCGTAAATATTTCGATTTTTCACAGGCGGTCCTTTATCCACGTTTATTACCAAATCCGTTTCTTTCAGATGAAATGCACAAACTACTTAATAAAGATCAAATGATACTAGCAACTTACGGACCTGTTCAAGGTGATGAAGAACTTAGAGTGGAAATAACAAACTACTTAAAAGAACACCAACAATTAGTTACAGATCCATCTCAATTATTAATTACAAGTGGTGCCCAGCAAGGAATTGATTTAATCGCTCAAACATTATTAAAGCCCGGAGACTTAGTTTTAGTAGAAAGTCCATGTTATGGAGCGGCGCTTGATGTATTTGTTAATAAAGGAGTTCAAATTATCCCTGTTAGTCTTGATAACAACGGAATTCGCTCAGACTTAATCGATGATATTTGTCAAAGAAAGAATCCTGTTTTGTTATATGTGAATCCTACTTTTCAGAATCCAACAGGTACTTTGATGAGTAAAGAACGAAGAATAGAGCTTGTAGAACTAGCAGAGTTATATAACTTCTTCATTATTGAGGATGACTCTTTCGGAGAAATTTATTTTGAGGATGCTATAGTACCTCCCCCCATAAAAAGCTTTGATACAAATGGTCATGTTATATATTTAAAAGGATTTAGTAAAACGTTAGCACCAGGCCTTCGCATCGCGGCGCTTGCAGCTGAAGGTCCTATTTTTGAATGGTTATATGCAGTGAAAGCTTCTATGGATATTGGTAGCCCTTTATTAACGCAGAAAGCACTACTTCCTTTTTTACGGGCGGAACGAATGAAAAATCATTTAGAAAAATTACGTACAGCTTTACAAATTAGACGTGATTTAACAATTGATATATTATCTCCATTAAAAGAATTAGAATTTGAAATACCTAATGGTGGATTTAACTTATGGGTTACACTCCCTCGGTCAATCGATCCTTTTACATTATTACAAAAAGCAAATGAAGTAGATGTTTCTTTTTTACCTGGAACAGCTTGTCTATTAAACCATGAAAATCAATATAATCATTTACGAATTAGTTATTCAATGTTAAATGATAAAGATATGTTGATTGGATTAGAAAAATTATATGATACAATTGCCAAGTTTAAATCAATGTTTTAAATTCCAAAACAACAACTAACCTCTTATTCACACAATTAAAAACCAACACTTTTAAATTTTATTAAAAGTCAAGATATAAGCTGAACCTATTATTAATAGTGAATTCTTATCTAATGTCATACATTATATGTATAGAAATTAAAAGGATAGAAGAGCTTGAATAACTTCGCCCTATCTATCCTCTTTTTAACCACAAATGACTAATCATAGATCGCCCTTCACACGATTGAGGAAGGAGAATTCTTTCGGTAAATTCGTTAAAGTTACAGTTAGATATGCATATTACAAGAAATATATATAGTATATACAGAATTTAAAATCCCACCATTTTGAGATGTTTTCTTCCTCTATAAAATAAATTTTATAGGGAATTCATTATGCTTATTAAAACAACAACATGATATAGACAAAGCCAAAGAATACACATAATGGACTATAGAACCAAGTGTCGTATCTAGCAAACTGAGAATGTTTAATTTTCTTGAAAAATCCAACGAACTTAAAATCACCAATTGCCCTAATAATGAAAACTAAAGCACAGACAATACTTCCAATTTTAGATAAACTATTTGCTTGGAACCCCTGCAAATAACCTACTTGAACAACAATAATGACACTAGCTAATAGAATAAGAATGGCTACGAATAATGTTCCCCCTATTCTCGGAGTAAAAGCAGGCTTATGTTCTCCCTCTTTTACTGGGAGAACAGCGGCAGAACCCCATCGACCTCCAAAAGCCCAATAAATATGCAAAAAACTGATAAACCACAGAAGCCCTACAGCTACTACTATTAATAGTAATTTCATTTATTCGCCCCCAATTTCGTAACTTCAAAGATAACATACACTACCGTATGTTATAGTGAAAATTTTGTCCCTTCAGGTTTTATAACCATATTAGGGACATTTATTATCGAATAATCAATTATGCTGCAGCATAATTGCGTCCGGAAGCTTTACTTCTTTCAGTCGATGTTTGGACACCCGCTGATAGAAGTTAAAAGCTCAACCATTTTATTAATATCAAAATTAGGATTTGCTTCAAACCTTGTCATCCATCCTACATACGTTAAATAGGCAAGTCTCGCTCGAGCAAGTGATTCAGTTTCGTCTATGCCCATTTTTTGATACAATTTTGCAACACAAGAAATTCTTTGTTCTTCTATATCTACTAAACGTGCTGCCACAACAGGATCATATTTAGCCCAAGTATAAATACCATTCTCAATTTTTTTATCTCGATTAAAACTAATCTGTAATAGCTGTTCTAAAGAGGCATCTTGTTGCTCCATACTTTGAACAATCAGCTTTGTTGCATGTACTTCCCAAAAGTCGAGCATAGAATCTAAAAGCTCTTGATGGTCACGAAAATAGTGATAGAAGCTTCCTTTGCTTATTTTTAGCAATCGAGCAAGTGCTTCAATGCGAACTTTATGTATACCTTCATTAGCTAATTGTTGTAATCCTACTTTTATCCAGTCTTCCCTCGTTACTTGCATATCATCTCTCCAGTAAAATACGGCAGCGTATGTTTTACGTTAGATTACTACTATTCTCATTTTTTGTCAATTATTCATTCTGTTTATTTTTATGAACTTTATGTTAATCGTAATATTGATCGTCATCACCCTTGGTAAAATACAAGCACGTACTAAAATGTATTATCAAATAGATTTTCTGTTATGCCCAGTAAAATATCTTCCTCTGTAAATTCCAAGAAGATTTGGATGGTCCACAGCCTAAAACCCCTGAAGAAGCAGTTAGACCACTAAATTTTTCTGTATATTATTTTAAGTCATATTAGCTTCACATGTATAAGGGATATATCAATAATTTTGTTGGTCAAGTATACAAACAATATAACATTCGCGTAATAGAATATATTATATTACATGAAAGGAGATAGCGATATTTGGAATTAAAAAAATTTATTGATCCCCTTCCGATTCCCTCTGCAATAAAACCTATAGGAACATATAAAGGTAAGTCGTTTTATGATGTACGTATGATTGAAACGCTACACAAGTTTCATAGTGATTTACCAAAGACGAAAGTATGGGGCTATAATGGAATGGTACCAGGTCCAACGTTTGAGGTTAAAAAAGATCATCCTGTATATGTGAGATGGTCAAACGATTTACCTGAAAAACACTTCTTACCTGTTGATACAACCGTTCACGGGGCCCATGATAACCCAGAAGTACGAACTGTTGTACATTTACATGGAAGCCCAAGTGAACCAGATAGCGATGGTCATCCTGAAGCATGGTTTACGAAAAACTTTCAACAAACAGGACCTAGTTTCGTAAAAGAGATTTATCATTATACGAATCGAGAACGAGCAACTGCCCTTTGGTATCATGATCATGCACTTGGGATTACTCGTTTAAATGTATATGCGGGTCTTGCAGGACTTTACTTGATTCGTGATAAAGAAGAAAAATCACTACCCCTACCTAAAGGAAAATACGAGATACCGCTTATCGTTCAAGATAAATCCTTTAACCCAGACGGTTCCCTATTTTATCCTGCTCAACCAGAAGACCCACCACCAGGGTTACCATACCCTTCTATTGTTTCTCTATTTTTAGGAAATACAATTGCAGTTAACGGGAAAGTATGGCCATTTTTAAAAGTGGAGCCCCGCAAATATAGATTTCGTTTATTAAACGCTTCCAATACTCGCACATACAAGTTCCAATTAAGTGACCTTAGTTCATTCTTTTTAATAGGAACTGATGGCGGCCTTCTTAAACGGCCGATTAAAGTACAAAGTTTAGATGTTTCACCAGCAGAACGTATTGACATTATTATTGATTTTTCAAGGTTTGTAGGAAAAAAAGTAGTATTACAAAATGGAAGTGATTTAGATAATCCAACTGGTGAGATTATGGAGTTCCAAGTAACGAAACCATTATCCTGCCCAGATAAAAGTAAAATCCCATGCAAATTAAGTAACATTGACTTTATTCCAGTAGAAAAAGTAAAGAAAGTAAGACGATTAACATTAAATGACTCAGAGGATGAATTTGGGCGTCTAATGCTTTTATTAGATAATAAAGAATGGGACGATCCCGTGACAGAAACACCTTTACTTAATTCTGTTGAAATATGGGAGTTAGTAAATTTGACCGTTGGGATTCATCCTATTCATATACATCTAGTTAATTTTCAAGTTCTTGATCGTCATGATTTGAATGGAAACTTGTTAGATCCTCTCCCAGCTGATTTCGGTTTAAAAGATACCGTGCTAGTAGCAGGTGAACAAATCGTCCGAATCATAATGAAGTTTGAGCCCTATTCTGGAGATTATGTATGGCATTGTCATCGTTTAGAGCATGAAGACCATGATATGATGAGACCGTTAAAAATCATACCTTCCAATCTTAATAGACACAAATCAAATTGATAGATACATTAAATAACACGAAAGTCCCTTCAGTATTACTGAAGGGACTTTTACATGTTTGTGAAAAGTGTCTTTATGTACAAGAAGCGTTTTTCAGTCTACAACTATTTTTTAAGATTGTATTGCTCTAATAGCTTCTCTAACATTTCCAAAGTAACTGGTTGTGCCTTAGTAGTTAGTTGATACCCAATCCGTCCATTCGTTTCTACAGTTGCTTGTTGTAAATTCTTGATTTCATGTATACCTTTTTCTCTCAGATGCATAAATAATTGTTGTTCTGACATTTTTGCGCGTAATAAATTCTTTTTTAAAACTTCTCCGTTTTCTATAACAATAATGCTAGTTCCATTTAGAAACTTTTCTACTTTTCGTGATTTCAATTCAAAAAAATGAATGATAAGTAAAACACTCGCAAAAATAAACGCAGCAAAAATAGATGGGACTACTTTCCTACTTAATACAGGTTCTACAATAATACGTCCTATAGAAACAACAATAATAATTTCAGCTCTAGTCATTTGGCTAACAGATTTACTACCTGTCAATTTCAAAACAATAATTCCAGTGAGGATTAAAATAATGCTTTCAAAAAGTATATTCATTACAGCCCAATCCTTTAATTATGAATGTTACTAGTATTCCCATTAAAGGATTTTTATGATATTTCACACACTCTTCAGACCAATTTGTTACTTTATTACCAACTTGAATAACTTCACCATAACTTTCATATCCAGTTTCTCTCGGATATAAAGGATTACCATCTGAAATGTCCGACTCCTTATACTGTGGTAACTCTGCCCCAATACTTATTGCACCTGCGATTGTTTTAACGATAATTTCATCATCCTGTAATGGCCTAATTTTATCCGTTTGTCACTTCAGTTGTTTAGAGCCTTCTAAAACTAATTTATATTGTTCCATTGATATCCTCTCACTTTATAAAAATATATTCACACTAAACTTTAAGCTATAATAATCAATATGAAAGATTCATCCAAAATTAAAGCTATAATGTTGGCTAGCACTCAACAGTGATAACATGATAATTGAATTTGATGGATATGGAATTAATGAGTATGTTATTGGTCATGAATGTTCTATCAGTAAGTTGAAAAAAATGTATTTTAACGTAAAAAATGAAGAGTTATCTAATGAGGATCTTGTAAGTTTATTTTGTGTACGATATCATTTTGAAAACATTCCAAAGTCATTACAAGAAGACATTAAGAGCGATATCGTCATTGACTTAGATACGGACTATATTTATATCCCTAATAGATAACAATAACTTAGTAAACTAAAATCTTTTAATGTAACTTACGATTCAGACAAGAATTTAATAAAATAAGTAATTGCCCAAATGGAAGTCGCGAATTGAGTGACAAAATACATTGTCCATTCGAAAAAAGTCAGCTTTCTCTCTCGTTTAACCTTCTTTAAGTATCTGTAAAATATTAATGTACTCAAAAACATAAGTAACAAAGATAATTGTTGTAAATCATCAACTATACGTACCGCCATAGACTTCATCACCCTCCTATACAAAATAAAAACTATACTTTAAGGATATCATTAGTTTGGTAATGTTTTTCCATTTATTCAATAAAATTTTAAAAATGTTTTATTTATAAATACAATAATCGCCTACTCATAAATTTGATGGGCGATTATTATTTTTTTTTAATAATTGCTTTACTTCATACCATTTTCAAAATGTTTTAATTTAATCACGATATTAATAATAGGTTTTGATGTAAATGACTCTTGCAAGGAATCTCCTAATCTTGGACTTACTGATTTGAAAAAATAAAATTATTATGCCCATCTCAATTACCATTATTTCGGAAAATAATGTGCTATTATATATTCATAATTAACAAAAAATAAGAAAGAAGGGCTTGTTGTGGAAACAAGGATTATGGGAACAGGGAAGAAAATTGATTCAAAATCTCTTTTGGCTTTAAGTTTATTAATTATTTCTGGGATTGTATATCAACTCTTCGCATTTTTAGGGGATAATATGCCCGAAGTATTAGGAATGATTCTTGAAGCTTTATGGAATGTTGCATTATGCGGAATTATAGGATACTATTTTTTAGGGAAAATATCGTTAGATCAATTTAAACATTTTAAGTTTAAGACATTACTTTGGGGTGTGCCTTTAACTATAATCGTGGGTATGGGTTCCAGCTTAATATTCAGCTACATTTTTGAACCTGCAACTAAAAATTCTGTTGCTGGAGTCATAAGTATTTCTATGATTTTATATCGTGTTCCCTTTATGTTAATGGGCGAAGAGTTGCTATGTACTAATATAATTATTGCATTACAAAAATTAGGATTGAAATTTGGCACGGCATCATTAATATGTAGTGTGTTGTTCGCTTTATGGCATATTCCATCTTATGGTTTTGTGCCAATGCAGTTACTAATAACTATAATCCCAGTTAGATTAGCACTAAATTATATATGGAAAAATTCAAAAAGTATTTGGATAAGTTGGATTTGTCACCTTATTTTTGACATTATTTCATTTATACCAATGCTTAAATAACCATTTTATTTTTAAGAGGACTTTATTATTTATTTACAGTATAAAGAAAAAGAGCACTCAGCTATTGAGTGCTCTAAAAATATTAATTTTGATTTAAAACATTTTCTTCAAAATATTTTCCCCAGTCTGGTCGCCTTCCATCCATATCTGTAAATCCATACTCTCTTCCTAATTCCCATGAACTTAGCGCTCGGCCAGTTTTTTCATGAATATTTGGATCGCTTGCTAAAGCTGTGACTGCTCTCCCAACGAAGAAAGGCGTTTCAGATGCGATAAAATGAGGATCTTGTTTTGCTCCGTCTCGCCAATTCTCCTCTGTTACACCAAATATATCTAGCATCGCTTCTGAACGAAGGAATCCTGGACTAACTGCGACAGCTGTAATATTGTGTTGTTCTAAATCTTTCGCCATTGCTTCTGCTAAATGAATTGTTGAGACTTTTGCTAAACTATAGTATAAATTGCCTCGGTATTGATAATCGACACCATCTGTAATTTCAATTACAAGTCCCTTTTTATTATTTACCATTAATGGTACACCGTAATGGCTTGTCATTATATGAGAATGAACAGCTCTTTGTTGCATGAGTAGTCCGTTATGTAAGTTGTGTTCCCAGAAAGGTTTCTCCCATTCTGTTAAAGGATCGCCGCCCCAAACATCGTTTACTAAAATATCAAGCTGTCCATTTTGTTCTTCTTGAATCTTTGTAAATAAAACTTTAATATCTTCTTCTATTGTATGGTCAACACGAACTGCGATTCCGATTCCGCCTTGCTTTGTTACAAGCTCTGCCGTTTCTTCAATCGTTTCTGTTCTTCCCATACAGGATAGATTCCCTTTTGTACTTCTTCCTGTTACATATACAGTTGCTCCAGCTTCTCCAAGCATCATCGCAATACCTCTTCCAGCACCTCTTGTTGCTCCGGCCACAACTGCTACTTTACCTTGTAATGGTTTCATTTTATTCACCTTCATTTTTATAATTCAACTTTATAACTTGGGGTATATGCTTTCTTTCATACTTCCTCGTATAGATTTCGCTATTTGGAGTAACTAATTGTAACGTAATGTCACCACAAACGCCATTTGCAATTTCAAATTCACCTTTTTCATTTGAAATACTACGTTCCTTACTTTCAATTGAATCCTCATAAATTTTCACATTTGATATAGGTTCGTTATTTTGATCTACGATTATACCTCTTGAATACATACCAACTGCTATGCATTGATCATCTTCTATATAATATTTAGTAACTACCATCGCTCCAATTACTATAGTAATACATATAAACAAGGTTATTAATTTGTGTCTCACAACAAACCTCCTTATTCGTATTATTCTTTTTTAAATTGAAAATTTAGACGTTGTGATTGTTTGATTTCCTCAATTACTTTGCGTATACCTTCTTCTATCTGATTTTCTTTTACATTCGATACATTTAACTTTAACAGTCTTTCTTTAGGAAAATCCCTTAGATAATTTTTATCAATAGTATCAATATTTATTTGAATATCACTCAATTTTTGTAAAAACATTTCCAAAACACTGGTTTTATTTATTTCTAAACAAGTATGGATTCCTATTGTATTATACTTTTTATATTTAAATAAAAGTGGGTTTTCATTATGCACTTTTTCTAATGTTTCTGCTAGTTTTTTTGATCTATTATTATAGGAGGATTTAATTTTATTTTTATGGCGTTCGAACATGCCACTCTTTATATAAATTTCTAAAGCAGCTTGAGATATCATTGGACTATCAATGTCTAAAATTTTTTTATATTTATGGAAAGCATTTGCAATAGCTGGTGGAATAACCGCCACACCGACTCGTAAACCTGGAAAAATAATCTTCGAGTAACTTTTCAAATATATGACATGATTACAATTATGTAAGCTATATAACGGATCTGCTTTTGAATCTGTTTCTAAATCTGCTAAATAATCATCTTCCACTATAAATACATTATACTTCTTGGCCAATAGCACGATTTTTTCTTTCTCATCTTTAGAATAAGACGTTCCAAGTGGATGATGAAACCTTGGAGTTGTATAAAAGAATTTAATTTTTTCTGTTCTGAATATCCTCTCTAGTTCATTTAAATCTATCCCTTCATGCGTACGCTTAATTCCGATTACAGGGATGTTATTTGTTTCTACATATTCAATATATAAATGGTAACTTGGCTGTTCAATTAGAATCGTGCTATGTCCATTTGGAAACGGTATAGAAGTCAATATAACAAGTGCTTGCTGCACACCTGATGTGATAAAGATATTTTCTTCTTTTGTAAAGACTTGATAATTTGCCAGCTGTTTTTGAATAACTGGAATTAAAGATGGTAAACCTTTCGGTGTTCCGTATACAAACAAATCATTTTTATATGTATCAATTGCCTTATTAATACAATGTTGAAAATCTAAGTATGGAAAAACATCTGGATCTGGTGCTGAGGAAGCAAAATCAATCATCTCGTTATTTTCTATGTAACTCCCAGATTTCTTAACAACGTAGTATCCACTTTGAGGTACAGAATAAATAATATGACGCTTTTCTAATTCATGCAGCGCTCGTATTACAGTCGCCTTATTACATTCATATTGCGTGACGAGTGACCGTATAGACGGTAATTTCTTTCCTTCTTTTATCTCACCATTTTGAATCACACTTTCTAAATCGTTTAAAATATGTAAATACTTATACATCATTACCACCCCAATATTTAAGTTGTACCGGTACAGTTTGTATTTGTTCACATTGTAGCACTAGATCAGAAAGATTACTATATACGTATACTGGCCAGTAAGAAATCAACTACTATGAGGTGAAATTATGAAAAATACAACAAAAGCATATATATCAGCATTACTCTATTCATTTATTATTGGATTTTCATTTATGTTTGTGAAACTAGCACTAACCATTACGAGCCCTCTTGATACCCTTGCTCACCGTTTTACAGTTGCTTTCATAGCAGCAAGCATTCCGGTTATTTTCGGTTTTGTAAAGTTAAATATATCATTCAAAAACATACTTGCCCTTTTACCACTTGCAATATTTTATCCAGCACTGTTCTTTGCTTTCCAAGCATTTGGTCTAGTATATACAAGTTCATCTGAAGCTGGAATTATACAGGCTGCTATCCCTATATTTACGATGATACTAGCTTCCTATTTTTTAAAAGAGTATACAAATATATGGCAAAAAACATCTGTACTCGTTTCTGTCATCGGTGTCATTTATATATTTATCATGAATGGTATCGGTGCCCATGAAACTAGCTTCATCGGAGTTATTCTCATCCTGTTATCGGCATTATCATCTGCTTGCTACAATGTATTAGCTCGAAAAATGACAAAGAAATTCAAGCTAATGGATTTAACCTACACAATGACAGCAATCGGTTTTATTAGTTTTAATTTAATTGCTATCGCTGATCATATAAATAAAGGCACAATAACTATGTACTTTAAGCCATTTACAAACGGTACATTTCTTATATCCATTTTATATTTAGGATTACTATCATCCTTACTAACGGCCTTATTATTAAACTATTCATTATCTTATATTGAAGCAGCTAAAATAAGTGTTTTTAGCAACTTATCTACACTTATTACTATAATTGCAGGTGTTGTATTCTTACACGAGCAAATTGCCTACTATCATATTATCGGTACACTTATGATTGTTCTTGGCGTAATAGGCACAAATTTTTTTGGTAAAAAAGGAATTATAACGAAAAAGAAGAATATCTCTATGAATAAATAAAAAGTGAGGGATATATAATGCAACGCTTAAACACAGTTGATATTAGTAATGTACTAGAATTAGAAAAAGTTTTTTCTGCTTTGTTAAATAAAGTGATCTCTTCAAAGCTAGACCTTGAAAATTGGTTAAAAGAGCAATCTAATTTAATTTGGGAAATCGAAGAACAGTTAAGATCTCATTATATCGCTTTTCAATGTAATACAGCTAATCAGGAGATTAAAGATACATTTGAACACGACCAGGAGCACGTAAGACCACTTTTAAAACGTTATCAAAATTCATTTGAAAATAAATATTTAGAATCGCCATTTCGAATGCAAGTACTTGATCCAAAAACTTATAGCTTACTAGATAAAAAAATAAAAAATGCGCAAACATTATTTTGTGAAAAGAACATCGATTTAGAAGTAAAAGAAGACAAATTAGTAACCGAGTACTTCGAAATTACAGGCAGTTTGACTGCACTATGGGATGGCGAAGAAAAAACAATTACTGAACTACAGTCTTACTTACAAAATCCGAATCGTGATATACGAAAAAAAGCAAAAACGCTCATTTCTGAAAAATTCTTATCTGTTGAAAATAATTTACAACATATTTTAAATAAACTAATTGCAATCCGTCACCAAAAGGCAAAAAACATTCAATTAAATAATTATCGTGATTATATGTTTAAAAAATATGAGCGTTTTGATTATACGGCTGATGATTGCTATGAACTTGCAGAATCCATTCGTAAATACGTTGTACCACTTATTGATAATATATTTAATGAGAAAAAAGCTGAACTTCAAGTAGATATACTTCGTCCGTGGGATCTAAAAGCAGCCGCACCAAATCAAAAAGTATTAAAACCTATTGAAGACGAGAGTGATTTAATCGAAAAAAGTTCTCATATTTTACAAAAACTAGACCCAGAATTTTCTGCATTATTGAGCCGTATGCATAAAAATGATTGCTTAGATTTAGAAAGTCGTAAAGGAAAAGCACCTGGAGGATTTTGCGAACACTTACCTGCTTCTCAATTATCTTTTATTTTTATGAATCTCAATCATACACATTATGATGTTACTACTTTCCTCCATGAAATGGGCCATAGTATTCATAATGAATGTATGAAGCAGCTAGAGCTACAAAAATATTTAGAAATCCCTTCAGAATCAGCTGAGCTAGCCAGCATGACAATGGAATTGTTTTCGATGGAGTATTGGGATACATTTTATGAGAATACAGAAGAATTTATAAAAGCAAAATTAGATTTCTTTAAAGATATTGTTAAGTATTTACCACAAATGCTTATCGTTGATCAATTCCAACATTGGATGTATGAAAATCCAAATCATACTGCTAAAGAAAGAAATGAAAAATATTTAGAATTACATAACACTTACCAATCGAATGTGGTAAATATTGAAGGTTATGAACATTGGATAGCAACTGGCTGGTTACCTGTACTACATATTTATGAAGTACCATTCTATTATATCGAATATGCGATTGCGCAGCTCGGTGCACTGCAAATGTATAAACAATATAAAGAGAATCCTAAACAAGCACTACAAAATTATAAAAAAGCATTGTCTCTAGGTAGCTCTAAATCCTTAACAGAGGTATATGAAGCAGCTGGAATTCGTTTTGATTTTTCTAGTGAGACAATAAAAGAATTAATGGCATTTGTAGAAGAAGAATTAAATTTACTTGAACAAATATAAGTAAAAAAGATGCACCTATACTTTTAGGTGCATCTTTTTTACTGTATTCTCTTCTAATTAGTTTCAATTTTCATCTCGCTTTATTAATAAGCTCTATATATTGTACGTCCCCATATCCTATTGTTGGAAAAAGATTAAATAACCTTTTTAATAACTCTTGTGTTGGTAAATCTTTATTTTTGGAGATATACTTTACTACTACATTATTTTCTTTTAGCATCTCTAAATATAAATCTATCGCCTGATACATTACAGGTAGTACCTCATGAGATGGCTTTTTATGATTTACTAGAACTTCATTGTAAACAGAAAAATAGTTCCCTAATTTAAGTTCAATTTGACTAACTTTAAATTCATCCTCTCTGAAGCTATTTAAGTATACTTTTCCCTTATAATCAGACTGTTCAAGGTAAGAAAGTACGGTAAGTAGATTCATTTGGCAAAACATATCCTCACCAAACCATAAAACGATACATTTATACTCTTTCTTAAAAAGATTCTCTAAAGGATGAATAACCTTTTTCATATAATTTTCTACAGTACCTTGATGTCCTTCTGCCCTTGTTTTAATAAACTCATCATCAAAAATCTGTGCAGTAGTCGCATTTACACACATAGCTTCATTAAATGGAGCGTAATCAGACTCCCCCATTAGTCTTTCACTTTTAAATTCTTCATACATAAATTGACCATTTAATATGTTTAGTACATCTTTATCAAACAGCTCACTCTTCGCATTTCGTAACTGATTAACTTCAATTTTTCTAGAAAAATTCATTCTATCCCACTCCTTGCCATCATTGATTGAGAGTTTAATAAATGATTGAACCGGTATTTTGTTAAGTTGGAATTTTCCTGGGGTTATACCAAAAACAGTTTTAAATGCTCTACTATAAGCCTCTTGCTAAGAGTAATCGTAATCAAATGCGATATCAATTATCTTTCTATCATTCGTCAAATCTTCCGTTGATAAATACAATCTTCTAAGAAGAATATATCGTCTAATACTTATCCCTGTTACTTGATGAAATTTAAACGAACAGAAGTAAGGAGAATACCCCATATAATCAGATAATTTATCTAATGAAAACTCCTTTTTAAAATTGCCCTCAATCGATTCAATCATTAGCTGTATATGTTCATTCATTCATTTATCTCCCTCCTCACTAAATATTATAAGAAGTATCCACTTCTTTCTTTTGATATTTCTTGTGGTTTATAACATTAACCACTCTCTAGAACCTTTAAATATCATATGTAATTACTCATTTCATATTTTTTCAGCTATCTTATTTTGTCATACATTTACTTAACTTTCCAATAAAGTGAAACTTTAATCAGTGGGGAGTTTGTTCCTCCCCATTGATTATTATCCCATACTAATCGGACTTTTACGGGATAAATCTTTTTTAAAGGATTCTACCAAATAAAACACGAAATTTGTAAGTTAAGGAACTAGTAGTTTTGTGAGTGGAAAATTTATGTTTGGAAAGGAAGTTAAAATGAATAATATAGAAAAAGAGATACTTAAACTAATTAATAAACTATATCCATTGGATTTTATTGAAATGAAACCAATAACAAATGAAATGTATCAATGTCTCACAGCACAAGGTACTTACTTCGTTAGAATTACAAACTATAAAACATTTGAAGAGCAATTAGAAGAAGTTACATATACGAACTTTTTATATCAAAAGGGATTAGGAGTCCCCCCCATAATACCTTCTTTAAAGGGGAATTTAGTAGAGAAAATAACATTAGACAAAGAAGTTTTTGCTGTATTATATAAAGCTGCTCCTGGTATACATTTACCAAGAAACGAATGGAATTCTAATGTATTTAAAAAGCTTGGTCAACAAACTGGTAAATTACATCGTGTATCTAAAAATTTTGAAAGTATTGAACCAGTAAAACATATAAACGACTGGTATGAAAATGAAGAGTATAATTTTCTTAACTATATCCCAAAAGAAGAAACTACTATAAGAGAAATTGCATCTGACGTTTTAACTTCTATAAAGGAGCTGCCAAAGTCCACTTCAAATTACGGCTTAATTCATGGAGATTTATGGTTAGAAAACATATTAGTGGACAATGATTTAAATTTAACAATGATTGATTTTCAAGACTGTGAAAAACATTTTTACATATTCGATTTAGCTGTTCCAGTCTATAGCGCGATAGAATATTCTTTCGTTGGGAATGGCAACATAGTCGACTATGAGAATTCTATTACAAATGCAATAATCGACGGATACCAAGAAGAAAATGAGATTCCTAAAGAAATGATAGATCTATTTCCATTGTTTATTAAATTAAAGGAGATATTCGAATATAGTTTAATGCATATGTATTGGAATAAAGAAGAGTTAACTGAGGAACAAGTACGGATAATGAACCTTTATAGAATAAAGATTGAAAAAAGCCATTCTTTAAACACAGTTGGTTTCCTATGAAGTACACCCAATTGTTACATTCAGTTTAACAATTGGGTGTACTTTTCTATAGATAAGTTTTCTTCAAAAGACAAAATACAAGGAGCGAAACGATATTTAATCGTACAGTGGCACCTATTTTTCAATCCATTCAACGGATTTATCTAGCTTAATACCATCCTCGATATTACTTTCTTCCAAAGTATTTGCCCTAGCTTGAATACAAATAAAATAGAGAGGTTCACTTGAATTGTTACGCCAAATTCTTTCCCCCTCTTGTGCCACCCTTATGACAGTACCCTCTTTGATTTCAAGGATTTCATCATCAATCTTGAATTCCCCTTGTCCTTTGACGAAGATATACAGCTCTTCATTTTCTCTATGCTTATGATAAAAGGGCATTGAAATGCCTGGAGGGAAAACATTTAGTGAAACTTCCATCCCTGTACATTGTAAGTCATCTTTAAGAAATACCTTTCCAGGAGCTTTGAATGGATTTCCATTTTTATATTGAAGCAGATTCTCCCACTTTCCTACTTGAACAGCACTAAAATTTTCACCTTCCATTGTTGAATTAACAAATTGACTCATTTGTATTCTCCTCTCATATTTGTTTTTCATGATTTCACTTTTTACTCTCTAATAAATGAATAAATCTTCTCATAAAAAGAAACCGAACAGTCTCTTTTTCACGGTAAAAAAACGGCTCAATTAGCCATAATATGTTATTAAGAAGTTTATTAGTAAAGATTGTTTTTTGCATATTTATTTATCTCTACATTTATTTTATTTAGAATTTCTAAAAAACGAAGCAATCCAATTTTTATTAATTAATATTTATTTAAAATTGTAAATTAAGGCCTCAGCAGCTTCCATCACAATCTCACTTAAAGTTAGTTGAGCATGTGGTGTTAATGCAATATCTTCAACTGTCATGCCTGATTCAATTGCTAAACCCATTTCGGCAATTATTTCTGATGCACTATTACCCACGATTTGAGCACCTACTAATACACCATCTTCTTTACGCACCAATAGCCTCAAGAACCCTTTTCCTTCATTTGATACAAGTGCACGACCGTTTGCTGAAAATGGGGATTGAATCACTTTTACTTCCATGCCTTCTGCCTTTGCTCGCTCTTCAGTATAACCAACTGTAGCTAATTCAGGATTTGTGAAACAAACTGCTGGAATTGCCAAGTAATCAACAAATGATAGTTCACCAGAGATAGCTTCAGCAGCTACTTTCCCTTCGTAAAATGCTTTATGTGCAAGCTGTGGACCAGCAATGATATCTCCTATAGCAAAAATGTTCGGAAGGTTAGTACGGCATTGTTGATCAACTTTTAATAAACCGCGGTCAGAAAACTCAATACCGATTTTTTCAAAACCCATATTTTCAGTATTAGGACGACGGCCAATCGTTACTAATACGTAATCAGCGTCAACTTTCTTTTCTTCACCACCAATTTCGTAGGTAACAATTACACCATTTTCAACTTCTTCAGCACCTTTAGCGGATGCATCTACTATTACTGTAACACCTTTGTTTATAAGGTCTTCTTTCACAATTTGAGTCATTTGTTTATCGAAGCCAGTTAAAATATCTTTACCTCCTTCAATAATTGTTACTATAGAACCGAGGGAAGCGTAAGCAGAGCCCAATTCAGTACCAATGTAACCACCACCGATTACAACCAATTTACTTGGAACTTCAGTTAAACTAAGTGCACCTGTAGAGTTAATCACATGTTTTGTAAATTTAAATGTTGGAATTTCAACTGGGCGTGATCCAGTAGCTATAATTGCATTTTTAAATGTATATGTTTGAGCTGCATCTTTATTGGTTACTCGTATAGTGTTAGCATCCATGAAATAAGCTTCACCTTTTATCACTTCTACTTTATTGCTTTTTAATAACCCTTCTACACCACCTACTAATTTCTTTACAACGTTGTTTTTAAATTCTTGTACTTTTGCAAAATCAACATTTACACCAGAAGAAAAAATACCCCTATCTTCTGAATGCTTTGTTTCCTCAAAGCGATGACCTACAGAAATAAGTGCCTTAGATGGAATGCAGCCGACGTTAGCGCATACGCCACCAAGATTCTCTCTTTCTATAATTGCCACTTGTTTCCCTAATTGTGAAGCTCTTATTGCAGCAACATATCCTCCAGGTCCAGAGCCAATTACGATTGTTTCTATTTCTCTCATATCCTTTTTCACACTCCTCCAAAAATTAGAAACAGGTAGGCCGAAATTGTTCATACTCTACACATTTTTCAATTTACTATTTTGTATTAGTACCATTCTTCTCTCATCCGTTTTTTCATAGTTCCATCATGGAATTTCTATTAAGTGATCACCCCCTCAAAAAAGAAACCGAACAGTCTCTTTTTGGTGATAAAAATTACGGCTTACTTGGCCGTAATTTGTTTTTCCAATTCATCTAAAAGTCGTGACGATACTGTATCAATATAGACTGTATCTTGGTATAAGCGTGACAAGGCAAGTGCTCCTTCAAGAGAAGAAATCCAGATGATAGCAATCTGCTTTGCTTGAGTGTCTGGTTTTAAATCTCCTTGCTCAATTCCATACGTAATAATCTTTTCAATTATTCCAAGTAATTGATTCATCGCTATCTGTGCTTGTTCTGCCATGAGAGGATGGGAATCATCTGCTTCTAACGTTACGTTCATGATTGGACACCCTCCAGGAAGAGGATCATTATGAATGAGAGATGTAAAAACTGAAATAAAAGTTTTTAACTTATCCAACGTATTGGATGCTTTTTTTATCTCTTCGACATAACGCACTCCCATTTGTGAAGTTGCGTGCTGAAAGGCTTGAACAGCCAAGTCATCTTTATTTTTAAAGTGACGATAAATACCACCCTTCTCTAGCCCAGTCTCTCGCATAATATCAGAAATTGAAGAACCACTATACCCCTTTACATTAAACAGAGCAGAGGAACGATCAAGAATCATTCTTTTTGTTAATTCACCTTTACGCATTGTGTCCCCCTAAAAGAAAACGTTTGGTCTCTTTTAAGTATATGACAAATCGAAATGAATTAGCAAGAAAAATAACGGAGAGAATCAATGAGTAAAAAAATAAATGATTCACTATTTTAATAGGGATCAAAATAAATACTTGAAAACATCTTTTATTTACAGAGATTTATTCTCTGCCAATCTAGCTGCACTAATAATAGGAGCCCACTGGAAAATTTCATCTCTTAATAAACCTGTTTTTTTGCAATATATATGTAAATACATTTCAGCTAATTCCACTGAATTCTGTGAATACAATAAGTATGTCCGAAACACATCTGCGCGAATATCACCCGAACTAGCATCAACCCAATCTATAATTTTCATAGCATCATTGCTCATAATTAAATTAAACGGATGAAAATCACCATGACATAATCTAGGTTCAAATATGATTGAATCTAACCTTTTTAATATATTTCCCTTTTGTTTTTCATCCAGATTATGCACGGAGTTAATTTGACGATAAAGTCTCTCTTTCATCGGTTCTATTTCATCCGGGCTCACAGATATAGCATGAATTTTTTGTTGTATACTTACACAAATACTTATGAAATGCTCCGCTTTACTCAAATTATTAAGCAAAAGCTCACCAACACTTTCACCTTCTACATATTCCATAATAATAGCTTGTCTACCTTGTATCTCTGTAACTTCAAATACTTTAGGAACGTGTAAACCACATGAATATGCATACTTTTGTTTTTGTGCTTCGTATAGAGATTCTGTATTAGGGAGGCATTCTTTAAACAATTTCACAACTTTATTATCACAAAGATAAATTTCAGCCGTATTTCCTTTGGCTATCGGATTTCCTAGATTCAATTCATTTCTCTCCTTACAGTAAATTAGAATAACGCCTTATAGTCCTCTATAAATTCAGTGTAATTATACTGAAACCCTTCTTCATGAAAATGAAAAAAACTTACCCCTCCCTATAATTATATAGAAAGTGGTAAGTTTAATTTTCTAGGAATATCGGAATGAAACTCCGGTGTATGCAAAACAGAAAATGAATACCCTTGTTGAATAAACAATACTTCAGTATGTTTACTTTCAAATGGAACACTATTTTTCTTAAAGTTATTTTGGATTTGTTGTAAAAACGCATGATCCGGTGTTCCGAATGAAACATGTACTTTCGGTGGTAAAGCTTTCATCGCGATTGGAATCCACGGTCGCTGCCACCAGGTTGCAACGATATATGCAGTGCCACCTATTACAAAGTTAAAAATATCCCCATCTTCCTTCGTTTTCATGTCTAGATTTGATTTCAACCATTCCGTAAATACAGGTACACTTTTAACCGGAAGACCAATTTCCCTTACGTATAAAATGTTTAACGGTGAATGCGGGACTAATACATCTTCTTTAACATAACTATGTGCAATAATTTCGAGAAGATTTCCATCACCATCTTTAAAGTATAAATTGAATAGACCATTCTCCTCACCAATTGTATGACCATCTTTCCATTTCACAATGAGTAATCCAGACTCTTTAAGCCATTTTTCCGTTTCATGAAACTTTGAATATGGGATCTCAAAAGCGAAATGCGCAGGTGCAATTGGTTCATATACTTCTTGAAAACTAATTGTTGTATACGGTGTTACTTCAAATTGAATATATGATGCGGTTTCTTTTTTTTATTGGAAAAGATAATATGTCTTTATAGACTTGTTTTACCCCTTCTATAGAAACCGTTTGTAGTTTTATATCTGATATATGTGTAATCACTTTACATTCCCCCTTGTTTCTTATTATCTATTCTTATTGTATTACACTTATAAATAGATAAAATCAAACCGAAGGGTGGATTTTTCATGTGAAAACTACAACTTTAGTATGAATATGTTAGCTCCAATTACTTTTTATTTCCTCTATAACAACTTCTGGTTTATCCCAGTGTAACAAATGTGTAGTATCAGAGATTAATTTTACTTTCGCGCCAGTTTTTAACTTGAAAATCCTCACTGTTTTATCTCTATATTCATCCCATATTTGTGGAACTGTAGCTCGAAGCAATATAATATTAGATGGTAACTTCTCGTAAATATCTATCGTTTCATCTTTATGCATACCTCTTATTATATTACCAGCTGTTGTACCTCTCGCATGCCAACATACTTTAATATCCATTTCAATCCCTAGGTCTTTTACAGCAACTTCTAATAATGGAGACCACCTAGTATATGCTTCTTTTTCACTTTTGAAAAATCCACCCCAATTATTAAAAATATATTCTTCAAAATCCTTTTCGTAATACGCGATTTCCTCTTCAAGCGTTTCTTCTTGAAGCCTTTTTGTTTGATATCCACCATCAATAAGAATACTTCCTAGTACTTTTTCTGGATTATTTAATAAATAAAATAGTGCTACAAAACTTCCCCACGAATGTGATAAAAAATAGAAATGTTCAATTCTCAGTTCATTTATTATTTCATTTAACCAGTTTGCTAAATTCAGCATCTCATAATCTTCCGTTCTTTCAAAGGGCGGTGTTTTACCATGCCCAGGTGCATCAATGGAGATAAATCTATACTCTTCCTTTAATTCCTCTGCAATTTCTATAAAACTTAAACTCGTACTACCTAACCCATGTAAACAAAAGATAACGGGCTTTTCATTATTTCCCCACTCAGTAATATGTGCGTTTATTTTTTCGTTGTTAATATAGTAACGTTTCAAAATAATTATCCCCTATATTTCAATTTTTAGATTACCACTTTACCTATTTCTATGATTTTTAAGTTTCCCCTGCATTCTTTTCTACAAAAAAAGCTGATTTTCTTTTAAAGAAAATCAGCTTTTACGTTAAAATACACTATGATTTAACAGCAATAATCATAAACCTTTTTGAATTCGTATGAATACCTTTTTCGGAACTATTAGCGTCAATGAACTTTTGTAAAATATTAAAGTCCTCTTCTTTTTCTCCAAATCTAGGAATAATAGGCGTATGTTTTAATAAGAAAATAAGATCCTCAGGAGTACTGTAATAATCAGTAACATCATATTCACGTACTTGTACGAGTTCAAATCCTGCACTAATAAGTTCACCCATATAATTATCTTTTAACGTACCATCTCTTTCACCTAAACATTGCCCTCTACCAAATGCTTCTTTAAGATTTAATTTATCATGTTCGCTAACTTGTTGTGTTAAGAAAAAAGCACCTTTTTTCATTACTTTTGCCAATTCAGATGCTACAAACGGCGCATGACAACTTGAAGTAATATCAAAATGAGCATGCGGAAACGTTAAAAATTCCGAATCCATTTGAAGAAATTCAACATTTTTTACACCTGCTTTATTCAAATTGGAATGTGCTGTTTTGATCATTCCATTAGAATTATCTATTCCAATCAGTAATGCAGCTGAAGATGCTATTTTTAATATATTCTCTCCTCCACCTGTGCCAACATCAAGTAGAATATCTGATGGTTTACATCTTTCTTGCACTTCGCCATAAAAGTCCCAAGTGTCACCTACAGTTTCACACTTTAGCTTACTAAAGTCCCACCCATTTAATCGTCCCACTTTATCATAAAAACTTTTATACTCTAATTCATTCATTTTATTATTTCCCCTTTGTAAAAATGCATTAACTGTTTAGATGATTCTCGAAATAGACTCATAGTTGATATTATCGTGAAAGGGCCTACGTCTTCTTTTATATCTGCTACGCATTTTTTCAGCCCCGAACAACTAGTTACTTCGAACGATACAGCATTTCATCTATATCACCTCATCTGGAAGACTGCATATATAATAACCTATAACACTATTTAATTATATATTATAAAATACAAATTATTAAAACGATATGTTTCGACAAATCCCATTTAGTTTACATAATAATATTATAGTTTATTTTTATCGATATATTCTAAATGTCCTCTTCCCCAACCACACATACTATCCAAAACAATACTGACTGTTTTTCCATGCTCAGTTAAGCTATATTCCACTTTAGGTGGTATTTCTTGATAAATTTCGCGTTTTATTAGTTGATCGTGCTCTAATTCACGAAGCTGCTTCGCTAATGTTCCTTGAGAAATGCCTGGTATTAATCTCTTTAATTCACCAAACCGTTTCGTTCCATCTGTTAATAATATAAATAAAATGAGTGGCTTCCATTTCCCACCGATTATTTGTAATGTCGCTATTACCCCTTTTAATTTCGGTTCCTCTAAATTCACTTTCCTCACCACTCCCCTCAAATCATAAATTATAATGAGTAATTTTTTATATTATGTATCCATATAACAAGCGATTAGTACGAAATTTGCGACTATGTACATATAAAGTGCGTACTTTTCACTTGCAATCTTTTAGCGAATAATAAAAGCATAGCAGTTTTATTTTAAAGTTTTTATTAAAGGAGGGGCTAAAATATGTCTATTACTACATTAAAAGATACTCGTATCGTTATCATTGGTGGAAGCTCTGGTATTGGATTAGCAACAGCAAAACAAGCAATTGAACAAGGAGCACATGTTATTATTGCAGGACGCTCGGAAGAAAAATTAATGCTTGCTCGAGAAGTAATAAATAACAACCACCTTCAAACTTATGTATTGGATAACCAAGATAAAAACCAATTACAAGATTTTTTCAAGAAAGTTGGGAATTTTGATCATTTATTCACACCAGGAGCCTCTTACACACTTGGACCAATAACTGCTACGGATGATATCGCCGAAAGCAGCTTTATCGGAAAGTTTTGGCCACAATATTATGCCGTAAGATATGCAATTCCTTTTCTCTCAAACTCTGGATCTATTGTATTAATGTCCGGTGCATTTAGTCAGCGGCCACTTAAAGGAGCGCCTGCTTACGGAGCTTGTAATGGCGCTATTGAAAGTTTAGGAAAAGCTTTAGCTGTTGAATTAGCTCCAATTAGAGTTAATGTTGTTTCTCCTGGAACGATACGAAGAGAGAATGAACAAAACGAAAATAGACTAGCTGCTTATGAAGCTTATAAATCTCTTTCTCTTGTACAGAGACCTGGGCATAATGATGAAATTGCACATACTGTACTATATTTAATGCAAAATAGTTTTACTACGGGTAATGTGTTGTTTCCTGATGGAGGATACACATATCATTAATTTAAGGTTCAACTGTAAATTATCTTGAAGGTTTTTATTTAAACACAATTTCCAGTAGGTATAAAATTTTTTAACTGCCTCCACTTATTTTCGTAATTTTAAATTTAGTTGATAAATCAAACCGACAAGCCCTTTAGCTATACATTTTTGAGCACAATAAAATAAAAAAAGGCATAAAATATGCCTTTTTTTACTTATTTGTTAATTGGATAACAAACCTCTGTAACCCACTTATTAGGATCCGATTCCATCGCTGGGCTAACATGATAAATATTAAACATCGGGCCTGCTATTTCATATCCTTCCGCCTCAATCCATTTTGCCGCTGCTTCATTTACGTTTATCATTTGTTCATAATTTCCGTTTACTGTTATAGATGCTACCTTGATTGGCTCTATCTTTTTAAAATGAACATCTTTTGTATTTTCATACTTCCCTAAAATATTTAGCTGTATTTCTACATCTACATCATTTTCTTTATATTCTTGATCATGGAAGACAGCAATGCTATTAATCGGATTAGCTATACTAATATTTTTAAAATGAATTTCCTTCATTAATATACTCCATAATTCCCCTTCACAATTATATGATGGAATAACCTTTCTAACACTAGCTACATTTCTTTCTGAAATTTCCTTTATTGAAATATGATAGTTCATCTCAACAACATCCTCTCTCATCGTTTTCATTGAGTCTTCGAGGAGACGTAATTGTTTTTGGAGGTTATTCATGTCTTCTTTAATTTGAGTACTACGATTTAGAAATTGCTCCTTTATACTATCTATATTATCGCATTCTATTATTTCTTTAATGGTAGCGATATTAAACCCCATATCTTTTAACGTTTGGATTCGATTTACTTTCTTTAATTGAGCTGCTGAATAATATCGATAACCACTTTGCTCATCGACTTTTACTGGCTGTAATAGCTCCACTTTATCATAATGTCTCAACATACGTATACTAATGGAAGATAGTTTTGAAAAATCTCCAATTTTAAACATGGTTTCCTCCTAAAAATTCTATCTACTTCGAAGCTCAACTTTAGCTTAAACAATGACATTGTGTGAGAGTCAACTATTTTTAACAACTTAAATTATATTTCTTCAATTATTTACCCTTATACTTTCTTACTCCTCAAGGCTATAAATATTGATATTAGTCCGTTCACAGCTAATAAAATTACTGTAATACTAGCGAGTAAAGCTACATCTGCTGCAAACAATTTAGTCGTATGCCACGGTGAATTTGTGCAATAAATAAGAAGTGGGATCAAAATAATAGATAATAGTAGAAAAATACTCCCAGCGAACAGCCAAGTTAGTTTTTTACAAGTTTTCTTATGTTTATACTTTTTCACTAACATAATTGATGTAATAATGAGTGAGAGTGTGACTATCGACATAACAATTTGTGTGAATGGTATGTTTTTAGGGATATCACCAGGTTTTTCCCCATTCAAAATACTAATAATCCCCTTTTTCAATACCGTTAGTGCTGTTTCTTCTAATACATGATTTTTATTCGTTAAAATCACACCAGCCCAGCCACTTTTATTTAAAGTAAACATTTCTGCACGAGCATCAGGCGTTGATCCTGAATGCCAAACCATCGTTTCGCTTTCATTTATATTTGTTGTTCTTAATCCAAACCCATAACTTTTTTCTGAATTTATTTTATAAAGTGGTGATAGATAAAGATCCATGCTTTCTTTCTTTAAAAATTGAGTGTGGTCTTGGTGATTCAAAAACATTATAAATTGAATCATATCTTCCAAATTCGCGGTAATATAACCATACGGTGCTCCAGCATTATCATAAGACACTACACTTTTTCTTGGTATACCAAACAACGACTGATAACCTGTTAAATAGCCTTTTTCGTATGCACTTTCTTTATTTGCCGCTGCGCCATTCATTTTTAAAGGCTGAAAAACATGCTTTTCTATATATGAAGAATATGTTTCATTTGTGACTGCCTCAATAAGGGCACCAAGTATCATATAATTTGCATTACTATATTGATATTTTTCCCCTGGTGGGGCATTTAATTTTACTTTTGAAAGTTTCATTACATTTTCCTTTAATGCTTTAGAACTCTTCAATTGTTTATCTGATAATGCTAAGCCTTCATATGTGTTTATTCCACTTGTATGAGTTAGTAGATGTTGGATTGTTATATTTGAAGTTGATTGTGTATCTTTTAGTTTAAACGAAGGAAGATGTTGTTGAACTGAATCCTCTAATTTTATTTTTTTATCTTCTATTAACTTGACTATAGCTAAAGCTGTTAAAGATTTACTTATTGAGCCAATCGCAAATGGGGTTTTACTAGTTACCTTTTTTTCAGACTCCCCAGTAATCCCCCATGTTTTTGTAAAGAATACATCTTTATGATGTACAATTGCAACGGAAGCTCCAGGAATGTTCTGTTCCTTTATAAATTTTTCAATATACTTATCTAATGTAACTTTAATATTTTGCTGAGCATAAACTTTTGGATGTACGATACATAATATTAATACATTACAAAGAATACAAATTTGAAATAGTTTATAGATAGTTTTCTTCATTATACTTTAGATAGCTTTCTTTTTTTATAACTTACTAGGCTAATAAATACTAATATAGAGAGCGTAAAACTAAACATTATTAATACATAGTTCCACCATTGATTCTCTGCTATACGATATAAAAGATTATAATTAAATGTATTTTTGCTATTAGTTCCGTTAAACGATTCAGTTAAAAATAGTGAAAGTGTAGTTTGTGAGATGAGGTAAGTAATAACTGCGATGAATATGCCACCTAAGATAAATGTGCTCGAATTTCCCTTTTCATTTTGAAGTTGTCTCATTTTAACTTGTAGGTCAATTTCATTTATTTCTAAAAAATCTTGAACAAATAATTGAGGCGTACCTAGATCATTTATACTATCCTCCCCATTTTCACGACATTCTTGAATATGCTCTAATATTTGTTGCTTAATATTTTCCCTTTCTTCTAAGCTGATATCGTATTGCTTTAATTCCTTAAGTACGTCAGTTAAAAATTGATTTTCTTTACCGTTTAATTCATTCCTCATTTCAGAAGGTCTCCTTTCAAACCACTTTTTAATAATGTTTGAATATCAGATTGTAATTCTAACCACTCATTAATTTTCTTCTCAAGACGTATTTTCCCGTTTTCATTAATTTCATAATAGATTCTAACTTTACCACTGTCTGTTACTTCTTGATAAGTATTTACCCACTCTTGATTTTTTAACTTAGTTAAAATAGGGTAAATACTTCCTACTCCTTTCAATTTTAAATTGTGTACTTCAAGTTCTTTCATAATTTCATAACCATAACTTTTCTTTTTCGACAAAATAGATAACACACACATTTCTAAATGACCTTTAATTAAACTTGTTTTGTCCATAGGATAAATTTAACAGAAATATATACTTCATTCAAGTATATATTTCTGTTAAATCTAAAAATTATAATAATTATACAATCACTAAAAAAGTAGCATATTCCTTTTGTTATTATCCAAATAACCTAAATTATTATCCCCAAAAAACATTTTTATACGTCAATAATTATATAATAAATGATTATAATTAACGATTTAAAACTAACTCTCACAGATAAATTATTTACATCTTAGAAAGACTAACAAAACTTAAACATAAATGCCAACCTGTAATACCTTTCAGTTTAAAATTTAAGAATAATTTATATTTGTATTACAAATAGATTTTTCTTGCTCTATTATCTAACTACCTTAACACGTTTAAAGAAACTCTTCTTCAACATAAAAACTCATTTGCAGATTATTGCAAATGAGTTTTTAATCCCTAACTGACCACTATTTTTTATTCTTCTTAATTTAATTATTTTTCTCCAGACATTCATAAACTGCCATCATTTCTCGCTTATTCAACTCACGAATTCGATTAAATATTGGAATGTCTGCAACATCCTCAGTTCGTAAGCTTTCATCCACAACATCACTAACTTTTCCAGTTAACCATGTTTGTACATCCACGCCCTCAACAATTTCTTTAAGCCCTTCATCATTAATACCACTTGCATTACAAGTTATACATGGAATTGTTAATTTAAACACGCCATCATGTAGATTATCTTCGGTTATAACTTTTTTTCCGTTACAGAATGGGCATGGGTTGCTTTTTTTTATTTTATTAATTTGGGTAACTAATTTTTTATAACCAAATGCTTCATACACATATGTTAATTTTTTATATTTTCCATTTGTGAAATACTTATCTATGATAGTTTCTCTTGTTTCATTGATATTTTGGAAATCACAAATAGTCACCTTATTATTATTGCTGATTGATTCGATATTACCTTTAATTTCGCCCCAGAATGGTAAAACATTTTGTAACACCATTTCATAGTTTGAAAAGCTTGCTTGTTCTAATTCAAACATTTTCAGTGCGACTTGTGTTTTCCTAGGCAGTAAAGAGACATCTTCTGTCATAATCATATTGTCACCTACGATAGATTTCAATTTGATGAGTACAGGTAAATCTCCTACAATTTTTATTATTTCATTAAGCGGCTGATTGATAATTTCACGAATATCTGTATCTCCAAATTTAAGTGGTTTTTGGTGATTTAATACAGTTGCCTCACAAATTGGACATGTCATCATTTCTTTAGAAGTTTTAATATCTTCTTTAATAGCTGCTTTTGAAATAACAATATATCCGCCAATAATTGTATTAAATCCTACCCATGTTCTACGTGTCTTGCCTTTCTTATCATAAAATGACTTATCAAAATAGCCGTACCAAAATGTATGTTTTTCTTCCTCAGACATATCGTTATAGCTCTTTGACAAATCATGACCAAGCTCATTTTTAATTTCTTCAAATAGAAATTCTATTTTTTCATATTGATAAAATTTTAATACTTTCATAATTTCCGGATCGAATAGACCATCCCAAAATGGAACATTTTTATCTTGAATTGTAATTTCTTTATCAAAAACTTCAATTTGAAGACGTCCCGAACATGATGGGCAATGATTATCCTGAGAATAAAAATCGAAGCTTCTCGTATCTTTATTAGTCGGATGAGCAGCTACAATATGATTGATCAATCCACCAATTTCATATAAGAAACTATATTGACTATACAAATGTCTTTCGAGATCAATAGCAACTACAGGTGCAATTGTATCAGATTCGTATTCACCGTAAATTAAACGCGCCATTGATGATAAGCTTTTTAATATGCCACCCTTATAGATGTTTTCTGCATTTTTAAAATAATCAATATGATTTTCTTCTAAGTAATTAATTCCATTTTGTTGATTCAGTGTTGAAGAAATATGTATTTGCTCAGCATTATTCACACTGCTTTTTTGACGATAATAATCCTCATGAATTAATACATCAAGATGCTCTATAGATTCAAGCTGTCTTTTTCCAAAATCGACAATATAATCAGAACTTTCTAGCATGTAACTGTTATGCTCAATCATTATGATAGAGACTGATTCATCTTGTAATATCCCTCTAACACTATCTATAAATTGATTTAAAATATTTTGCGATAAACCTTTTGAAGGCTCATCAAAAATAAACAATGTATGTGGATTTCTTGTTTTTGCAAATAACTCAGAAACTAAATGAACACATTGAAACTCACCCGTTGATAATGTTTGTGTTTTTCGTTCTAATGTTAAATAGCCCAGTCCTAATTTGATTAGTAGGCTCAAGCGTTTATACGCAATATCTTCGTTTGGAATTTCATCAATAATATCCTCAATTGAGCGCTCAAAAATATCATCAATTTCTTCACTATACTTTGTCAGTTTCTTTTTAATATCTAAGAAAGTTGCTACAGTTGATCGACTTGTAATCGATTGGTTTCGATCTTGCCCTACCATAACTAGTTTATCTTTTGGATATCGTTTCAAGAAATCTGTAGCTAAACACTCATTGACAAGTGTAGATTTCCCGCATCCAGACTCTCCTGTAACAGTTACAAGTCTATTTTTAGGAATCTGAAACTCAGTCATTTGGATATTTCGGCAATATAATTCATGGAATGTATAATATTCTGTTGGCATTTTGTAATTTCGTTCCGATAGTATTGGCTTTGGCCTTGGTGATTCTTTTACGATTTTTCCACCATATTTTCCACTACCAGGTCCGAAGAACATTTGCTCATCCGTTGTATCCAGTACTGTATCTGAATGATCAATGAGCCAAATTTGATTTTTGTACCCTAATTTTCCGATCGCTTCTAATATTTGTAATAATGTTTCGTGATCAAGCCCCACGGAAATCTCATCAATAATAATTACAGCATTTTCACTTACTGCCATGAATTCAGCTAAGTAAAGTCGTGTTAATTCTCCACCTGACAACGTACCCATAATTCGATTTAATGTTAAATAACCAATGTTCATATTGATAATATTTTGCAGTATATGTTGTTTTGCTTCACTAATATTTAATTCTTCTGCTAGTGAAAGAATAGATTCAACACTTAAATCGTTAATATCCGAAATTGTATGTGATTCAGCAAATAACTCAATAGTACGTTGTTCAACTTCTTCACTATAACGTTTCCCCTTACATTTTTTACACTCAATATTTTTAGTAGTACCACGCCCTTTACAGCCAGCACACCAACCTAATTGATTATTAAATGAAAAGACTTCAGGAGAAAGATTAAATTCTTCCGCTAATTTTTCACGAATCTCTTTAAAAACACCTGTATGAGTACCAATCGTCGAACGCGGATTGGAAGAAATTGATGATTTCCCTAAAAAAAGTACTAAAGGCATTTCTTCCATTTTAATTGCACTAAAATTAGTTTCCATAATATTAGGAAATAAATATTGATATTCAGCCTTTGGCAATAAGGAAACTAGACGCTTCTTTGATTCTTCACCAATTGTTTGACAAAGAGTTGTTTTTCCAGATCCAGATAAACCAGCAATACCAAGTGATTTATTAAACGGAATAACAGTATCAAGTTTATTTATGTTATTAGCAATTAATTGATTTACTTTCATATTAACCTCTATTCTTATTTTTCCACAAAATCATTTTTACAATATAATAATTACATAATGAATATTACCTATTATACAATTATCCTCTCACTTCTTGAATCTTATCCTTGTATTTTTCGAACCATTGTTGCCATTCGTTTTTAGAAAATTCCTTCTCTTCCTCTTCTAAAACTGAAGAAAAAAGGTCAAGACAAATATGCCAACCAGCTATATCTTTTGGTGTATGATCAGTTAATTCATGAATGTATTCTTTAAGTAGTAAAAGAGAACCATTTTCCTCTTTATGTATTTCAAATCGGACACGATCTTTATCCCATGTGAATTCAAGTACTGAATTTAGTTGGCACTCTAAAATATCAATATTTAAAAATGAACCATCCATCATGTCGAACTTTATAATTCCACCTGTTTTAAGGTTTTCAATCTGTAAATTAGACATCCATTTTTTAAGCTTGCTGTTTTCAGTTAAAACAGACCAAACTTCCTCTATTGTATAAGGAAATTGGCGTTCAAATTTTATAATATAGCCATCAGTTTGTTTCTCTATTTGAGCTAACATATTTATTTCCTCCTACTCTTGTATAGAATGTATGTTCCTGTTTTATTTTACACGAATTTATGTATAAAAGAAATCTCTATGGCAATGAAATATTAATTTAATGTGTGAATGGTATCTTGAACATTGATTGATTTATTATATATTCTCTCCATGTGTTTATTACAATAGGCGTACCTCAACATTTCCGCAAAAAAATTCAACATGAGAAAACGTTGATTTATTTACTTTATATGATATTTCCATTAAATATTTAAAAGCAATTTCCTTTAAGATAAATGGTGTTAATAAGAGCTAATATAGTATTCAAATCAAGTTATGTAATGTTCAAAATCACTTATTATGTATGTCTAATTCCTTGCTAAACGTAGGTTTACAAAACAAATAAAAAAAGCCGCATTTGCGACTCATGAACTGATAGAACTAACACCTATTTTAGGTGAATGACTTACCTTTTAATCGCGTCAACAATTAGCGATGAAAAACCAAGTTTATCGCCTCTATTTCTAGAATCATACCTTTTCGAACGGAAAATAACGCCGTCATTCGCATCCCATTCTGTGTAATAAAATTGACCATTTTCATCACAATATTCAAGTAAAACTACCTCAAATCCAGCAATTTCAAACATTTTCGTTAATGTTTTATAATTATGTACGATTTTATGGCTTGCAGCTGGGTGGTCTTTCGGGCCAGGGCCGCCTATTTGAACTATATTTTGGTAGGTTTCATCTCGGAAAAATGCATCAGGCACTCCGCACCGAATATGACCTGATGGCTTTAAAAATTTATAACAAATTTCAGCTGCTTTTACACCTTCTTCAAAAGTAAGATGTTCCCATACATGCTCTGCTAAAATAGCTGAAATGGAATTGTATTCAAATCTTTCTTCCCAAGTGGTATTGTCTAGTAAATTAAGTTCATCTTCTTGCGTTTGAACCCAACCTGGATTATTATTAAATACTCCAGCTCCGACTACTACTCTAATTTCGTCTTGCTTAATTGCCATCACTTTCACCTCATAAATCTTTTAATATATTCTATGTTTACTATACATTTTCCTTTTTCAACTAAAGTGCCAGTTAGCTCAATAAGATAGGTAACAAAACTTCTGTTGTTTTTACTTATCCTCCCACATACAGCAAAAACGTTTATAGTGCAAAATAAAAAGCGAAAAGAATAATTCCTTCCGCTTTTTATAGCAATAAATACATTTCATATTGTGCTAAAGAATTCTTTTCAAATCCAGATTTCTTTAAAAACCCTTTCAGTAAATTGTTGTTTGGAAACCCAATTGATAAACTTGATAACTTTAATTCTTCACTTGCTACCTGTAATAATTTCGTCCCAACACCAATATTTCTATAGTCTTTGTCTATGAAAATAAAACTAATTTTTCCTTGTTCATTTACACATACAGAACCTTTTATATCACTATCAACATATGCACCGTAAAATGTATGATTTGTTTTTTCGATATAATCAATATCATTTTGCCAATTTATATGGAAGTTTAACCATTTCTGAATTTCAACTTTAAATGTTGGAAATTCTAATTGTTTTACTTCAATATTTTTATTACCTTTATTCATTATTTTAGTTAAATCATTTAAATTATAATAAGAAAGATCATATACTTTTTCATAACCTAATTTGTTATAAAAATGAATCGCCCGATCGTTTCCTACAATAACTTCAAGAAAAAGCTGCTTACATTTATTTTGTGTCGCTTCTTCTTTATGTAACTCAAATAACTTTTGACTTACACCAATGCCTCGAAACTCTGGATGAACAGCTAATGTTCCGCAGCGCATTGTTTTTATACTTTCATATACCTTAATACCACCAAGTATTACACCAACACATTTGTCACCGTCTAAAGCAAGAAAGGAGTGTTCTAGCGAATTCCCTTCTGGCCCAAAAAATCTTTTTATAAAATCTTCTTTTGAAACTTCCAGTTTAATGATGTAATCTGAAAATCCATCCTTAAAAGCTTTATACACTAAATCTATACTTACTTCACTACATCTTTTGTATTGAATCATATAAGTATAATCCCCCGCTTTGACTTGTTATAAACTGCATTCAAATACATGAAATGAATTACCTTCACCATATCCATCTTTTATTTCATGAACAACAATTTGACTAAACCCATTAGTAATAAGTATATTTTCAAATTCTTTTAAATCATATAGTCTTATAGGAAAATCCATAATCTCAGTTTCTTTTATTTTCTCATCATGAATGATTTCATATTTCAGTATAATCTTTAGAAGTTTTTGCGCCTTATCATATGAAACTTTTCTATACTCAACAATTAATTCATTGTTAATTTCTTTTCTATTTGTCTCTATCCAACCTAAAATTTGTTCTGTCTCACTTCCACCTTGTACAATTGTCAGAAGTAATTTGCCATTTTCCTTTAAGTTGTTTTTCATATTTTGAAGACTATTGTCTACTAAATTATTTGGTAAAAGTGAAAATGAACCGATAGGAATCATAATAAGATCGTATTTTTTATCACTATGATATTCTTCTATTCTTCCTTGTGACACAACCGGTTTTAAGTTTAATTTTTCTGCTTTATCTTTACAAACTTTAAGCATATCTTTCGAAATATCGAACCCTTCTATATTCACACCATTTTGCATAAAGGGAATTAACATTCTACCATTTCCGCACATTGGTTCTAACACATGTATATTTTTATCTTTTACAAAAGAAAGATAAAAATCCAATTCTTTTCCGGCTGCAATTGATTTATCACTTTCATATATCTTTGTACAAAGTTCTCCATAATACGTATGCAATTGTAATTCACCTCTTAATTTGAAATGAGCGGACACTTTCCTATATATCTTTCACTATTAATTTGTTTTATTACAAACGGTGCAATATCCCCATTTTGAATTTTGATTCCTGGCATATCTACTAAACTCTCTTTAATATCACCAATCCCATTTCCCTCTATAACAAACGGTAATCTAACAATTGTCCAATCTATTTCACTACTTTGTATAATTTGCAATTCTTTATATTTATCCTGCATCATCTTTGGAAGAAATAATCGAAACAAATTAGCCCCTATTTTATTTGCAATTCCCTTCTGATCTCCTTTTACATTTAAGGAGCCTCCAGAAATAAGAATATAGCGCTTCATTTCATATTCCTTCATTACTTTTAAAATATGCTTCGTAACTGTACTAAAAATATAAGGTTCATTTTTCGGCTGACCCACCGCATTAATCACAGCTTTACACCCTTGAAGTAATTCCTGTATGACTGAAAAATCGCGGGCATCCCCACTGATAGTCTCTATATTTTCATTAGTTATCGTCATATTTTTAGAATTTCTCGTTAATATTCGTACTTGATAGCCCTTTTCTAACGCTTGATTTACGAGGAATTTTCCGACTTTTCCATTCGCACCAAGAATCGCTATTTTATTTGTAGCTTTCATCACTATACTCCTCTTACTATACATTGTTAACTACAGTAATCTCATAAACACGTAAAAAAGTAATTAAATGCTCACATGCTCGTTCACATGCTAACATTTTAAAAACCTTTTGTTCTTCTTTCGTTTTGTCATTCGCTTGATCTGAGGCAGCTTTTAAACATAGAAATGGTTTGTTATTTACACGACATACATAAGCAAATGCTGCCACTTCTTGATCAACGGCTAAAGCACCGTATACAGTATGAAGTAAATACCTCATTTCTGAACTTCGAATACGTTGATCTCCAGATAGAAATGTACCAAAATGGACCGGGTCATACGAACGCAATTTCTTCATTCGCTTTACGAGTGATTTAGTTGTTTCAATAGGTGCTGTTCTACCATCATATAGATTAAAACTATCTTCTCCTGAACCAGCCGCAGTAACATCATGCTGCAAAGTATTAAGAGCTACAACGATGTGTCCATTTTTCACCTTATCTGATAAACTCCCGCAAATCCCTGTCATAAATAACTGATCTGGCTGGAATTCACTTATTAATAGTTGTACACAACTAGCACAACTTACTTTACCGACACCAGTTACAACTGAAATAACTTCTAATTCATTAATAGAATGAAAATGAAATTCCCAAGCTGCTATTTTTTCTACACGCTCACTTGGATAATGTTGATGCAAATACGTAAGCTCTGGTTCCCATGCAGATACAATTGCGATCCTTTTCATTACACACTTCACTTCCTCCTATTTTCATGTAAATAAGTCATCTATACTCTCTCGTTCATATTCTGGTATCCACTCTTTATACTTCTCATATAAATCCCGTATCTTTTCTTTATTCTTCGCAATTACTTCACATCCTCTATCATCGTCAACTCCCCTCACTGAGATGAAGCATTTCAGTGGGGGCTTGAGTTAGAACTCTAGGTCTTTTCGTCTATCGCTAGACAGTTTGACACTCTAGAATTCATGCCATCTTTCGGTAACACCCCAAGTAAGTTTTTGGTTGGTACTGGCAACGAACGATTGTTTTCCCACTTGCACCACCCTTTCGAAAAAGAGCAATTCTTCCTTGTGGAAGAAGCCACCACTCAGATGACTCCGGCGTGTGCTACAAGCCCCGACAAGTCGAGTACACATGGATGGTTGACGCACCCACTAAGCTATGCACGAAGCAACAGCCTTACGTGTTTGCACTTCTAATAGAATCGGCGTTTTCACTTTGAGATTTTCATCCAATTCTACAACTCTTGATTTTTGCAATGTATTCAACGCACCATTAATATCAGCGTGGATACATTTTCCTGATTTACTTCGATACAGACCACGAGTCATTCGTTTGCCACTAAAACGATAATGAGTCCTATCATCCTTAGACCAAACAGGAATCCTATCTTTGTCTAGAAAACTAGCTTTTGAGGTATAGCTTTCTTCTTGTTTCAAAAATCGGATGCCTTCTTTTACACATTTATTCTCAATTGCTGAAATCAATTTATGAAATGGGATTTGAACAAATTTTTGATTATTCTTGTTTCCCATATCAGATTCTTGTTTCCAACCAGTGTTATACCCTACGATAACCGTATCTATGTTGAATGCTTTCACTTTTTTGAACAACAGGCCTACAGTTTGTGAAATGTAACCATTTATTTGTCGTTCTCGTTTATGCCAAAGTGCAGCCATTTGATTCGTTACAACTCGTTTTGAAAGTCCATTTCCCCTATTTTTCTGTTGCAGATTACGTATCATTTTGTTGAAGTATTGGTTAATGGATTTTAATTTTTTTCCATCAATTAAGAATGTATCACCTGCATTTGTTGCACAACTTAATAATCTGTCTACACCTAAATCGCAACTCAAAGCGTTACTAGTAGTCGTGGATTGTTTCTTCATTTGAGAAACGTGCATCTCATATGTATAATGCACCTCAAAGAACCGACCTTTTTGCTTGGGTACAATCTCAATGTAGGAGACTTTTTTATTTATTAAATTTTTAGGCATACGTATTTTAATGGAACCGAATTTTTTTCTGAATGCAACATTCATCGGAATCATCCAATACCCGTTATCATCAACTTTTGGAACTTGATAGATTTCAATGATTCGTTTGTCAGTTGAACCAGAATAATTCGGAAACTTAGGACGACCTGTGAATTTCTCAGGATTTTTCTTCCACTGTTCCAATGCTTTAAAAAAGCTCTTCACTTCTGTATATAAGGCTCTACGAATCGCTTGAACAGAGTTTGATTGAATGCCCCAATAGTTCATATCGGCTTGCATGGCAGTGTCCACTTCTTTTACAGTAGCCATTTTATTATTGTTCAAATAACTTTGTTTAATGGTGTACAATCCAACATTTCGCAATGCTTTTGAACTATGCGACATGCGTTGAAGTAAACGAAATTCTTTAGCCGTGAGGCAAGCTCGTCCGATATTCTGTTTCTGAGTGAATCGTTGCATGTTTTCTATTTTCTTTTGTTTACGTAATACTTTAACTGCTTTCTTTCTAGCCATTGTTTTCACCACCCTTCTCAGAGAGTTCAGCCTATTGACTGACGGCAATTCATCTCCCCCTGAATTGTTGGGCTTCACCCGTAACACAAATCAGATGGAGTCTTCTTGCCGAAAAGGATAAATAAACATGATAATATCTTTCGTTGCATTTATGAGAAATACATCTGGATAAGAAATTTCTTTCTTACGCCCAAAACGCGGGTGAAGCCCTGAGAAATCTTCATGATTAGCAGCTTTAATAAGCGATTGGTATTTAATATCTTCCGCAAAGCATTTTAATGAAAATTGATATGTACAATATAAATCTACTTCTTCATCATTAAATAAAAATGGTAAAGTTTCTTGTCTAACCTGAAACTTTATTTCCCTCTTTTTAATAAATCGATTATATACATTTATTTTCTGCGAATTTTTCACATTTTCCTTTTTAAATCAATAAACATTTGTTACTAAAAACACTTCATCTTCTTTTGAAAATATATCTTCAAATAAATATTTATTATATGTATATAGTCGAGAGAAGTATTCCATGTTTAAATCGTCGTTTCCTTCTATATTTTGATATTTATCTTTCCCAAAATCAAAATGAAGATGATTTTCCCACTGAAAGTATATGAACGGTACTAATGTAACTCCTGGGAATGTTTGATTCATATATTCTTTTAATTGCATTTTTATACCCTTTCTACTCTACAATTTCTTTTAAATTCCGAATTGAATGTTTATATGTAAATTCTTTATTGTATTTTAATAGAAAAGCTTTAATATCATTTTCTATTTTTCCAGTTGGAGTAAATGAATATATATCATTATATAACATAGCAAGTCCCCCTTATAACTATCTTTCAGTATAATGTGGAGTTTAAATATCCTTCTTATTTTATATTCGTTATGAATGTTTTAATTCCTTTTTAATACGATACATGAAATTTTATGTAGAAACATTACTACAAAATACATAAATGTTTGATATTATAGTAATGTTGATTAATTGTAAGGAAAGGAACTAACTATAAAATGAATAAAAACATATTAATTATTGATGATGATAAAGATATTGTAGAATTACTGGCTGTTTATTTACGAAATGAAGGCTATAACATTTATAAAGCTTATGATGGTGATGAAGCATTACAAATGATATCTACATATGAAGTTAACCTTATGATTTTGGATATTATGATGCCCAAACGAAACGGATTGGAAGTTTGTCAAGAAGTGCGTGAAAATAATACTGTACCTATCCTTATGCTTAGTGCAAAGGCTGAAGATATGGATAAAATTTTAGGACTTATGACCGGCGCAGATGATTATATGATTAAACCGTTTAATCCACTAGAATTAGTGGCTAGAGTGAAAGCTTTATTACGAAGATCCTCTTTCCAAAATGCTACTTCCCAAAAGAATGAAGATGGTATTATTCGTATTCGTTCTGTTGAAATACATAAACATAATCATACTGTTAAAGTAAATGGAGAATATATTAAACTCACATCTATTGAATTTGATATTTTATATTTACTTGCGAGTAATACAGGAAGAGTCTTTAGTTCCGAAGAAATTTTTGAACGCGTTTGGAATGAAGATGGTTATGGTTCAAATAAAACTGTGATGGTTCATATTAGTAATTTGCGGGATAAACTTGAAACAGTAATGAATGGAGAAAAGTTTATTCATACTGTTTGGGGAGTAGGCTATAAAATTGAGAAATGAAGCTTTTGACATATTAAAAGATATCCCAAAATGGAAAATTATTTTTTGGCTCTTATTAGCTATCACACTAACCCCTATTACTGAATTAATTATTTATCGCCTCGTTACTAGTGTAATTGAGAGTTCACTTACTTTAAGTGAACTAGGAAAAGAATTCATTAGAATTTTTGGCCATGAAAAATATATTGGATTAAAAGAGTCTTTATGGATGATGATTGTATCTTATTTGTTTTTATTTTCTATTTTCTCATCCTATTTATACATTTTTTATCGTCATGAAAGAAAGGTTTACTATGAAACTTGTATAAAAAAAATGATTGAAGAGATTCGGTATATTGCAAGTGGAAACTTTAATCATAAAGTTTCCATCGTACACCATAATTATTTAGAAGAACTGGCAACTGGGGTCAATCAAATTATTGAGCAATTAAAAGTTTCGATTGATGAAGAAAGACAGGCAGAACAAGCAAAAAGCGAACTTATTACAAATGTATCACATGACTTACGAACCCCTCTTACATCTATAGTTGGATACGTAAATTTAATCCATCATGATAATTATAGAGATGAAGTAGAATTACGATACTATATTCAAGTCATTTACGATAAAGTAACTCGTCTTAATGCATTAATGAATGACTTGTTTGAATATACACGCGTTCAAAATAAAGAGTTAAGTTTATATTCTGCTCCCATTGATATTGTAGAATTGATTGGACAATTAACTGTCCAATTTCGGATACAGCTTCAAGAAGCTAATATTGAATGTCGCCCTTCTTTCCCATCTCAAAAGCTAATGGTACTAGCTGATGGGGATAAATTAGTACGTGTGTTTGAAAATCTAATCATAAACGCTATTACTTATGGAAATGATGGAGATCATATTGATATTACCGCTTACGAAAGCAATAACATGATTACAATTGATATAACAAATTACGGACAACCTATCCCTAGTACTGATTTACCTCATATTTTTGAACGTTTTTATCGTGTTGAAAAATCACGTTCAACAAACACTGGTGGATCTGGACTCGGATTAGCAATTGCAAAAAGTATTGTTGAATTGCATAAAGGAACAATTGAAGTATATAGCGATGATAAAAAAACAACTTTCACTGTAAAACTACTCCCTTATAAAGCTTAATACCACATATTTATAGGTTCAATTTTTTATCATATAAGAAATTGAACCTTTTATATTCCATTAATATCCAAAATTTAATAATTCTTTATAATTCTTTAGAAATTCTTTACCTTTTCTTTCTTCCTAATTAAGCATTCCTTTTTACAATAATATTATTGATGTAATAGTAGGAGGATCGCTTATGCAATTCTTGAAAAAAATAACAGTTTTATTATTATCTTTTCTCATTACTGCACTTATCGTTTTATATTTTCACCTTTATGTAAATGGTCCAATTATTCAAGCTAAATCAGCTATTTTAATAGATACTAATTCTGGTGAGATTGTTTATAAAAAAAATGAAAGTACTCCCATTCAGTCGGCCACTTTATCTAAATTAATGACTGAGTATATTGTGATGGAACAACTTCATGATGGCAAAATACAATTAGATGAATCTGTAAAAATAAGTAACGACGTTTTTCAAACCGAAACGAGTCCTATACATGTAACATCGAATGATAAAACAACCGTTCGTGATTTACTAAATACATTGCTTTTAACCGGAAATAATCGTTCTGCACTTGAACTAGCAGAACACATTGCTGGAAATGAAGATAATTTCACATCGTTAATGAATGAAAAAGCAAAACAACTAAAGTTATCACAACAATCTCCATTTTTAAATTCCACTGGAATAAATAGCGAGAAGAATAAACAATCGATTACAACAGCAATAGACGCAGCCGAAATAGCTGCACAATTAATAAAAGACTATCCAGATGTATTAAATATAACTAAACTAACCTCTTACCCATTTACCTTCAAAGATTTTCAAGTTCTCAACACAAATAAAATGATTTACTCTCTTGATAAAAACATTAAACTAAAAGGTGTTGATGGCTTGCAAACTAGTTTGTCAACTAACGGTAATTATAGTTTTGTTGGTACAGCAAAACAAGGAGATACAAGGTTTATTTCTGTAGTATTAGACGCCAATGAAGAAAACACGGCTTTTGTTGAAACAAAAAAGTTACTTCAATACGGTTTTGAACCTACCTCATATTCTGCACTCCAAGCTTTCAAAGACGTTGTTACATCTTGGACCATTTTGCTTCAGTTTAAAAATTTAATCATACAAACGATTATGATCTTTTTAATCATTACCCTCTTAATGTTTTTACATATACGTCAGAAAAAATCCGAGGATTTCAACTAAGAAATCCTCTTATATATATAAACCTCTTCCAATTAAATTTGCTGAAACAGGTTGAAGATTTAATTCTCTCGCCCATATAGATAGCTGACCAATATGATGAATTTCATGTACAATTACATGTCGTAACACTTCACCAATTTCTTTTGAATTAAAATTTATTTATTTAACATCATGCTATATAAAATGGAGTATTGGCATTTTATATGAGGTCACCGTCAAGAAGCATTAGAAAAAGCAGGACAATAATATTATATTTGCTGCCATTCGCCGCATGAATTTAAGTCTTGCACTTATGACTATTTGGTTGAGCGATCGATATGTTTTGCTGAAATGTCAATATACCTTAAAAAGGAGCTCTCTTTATCAAGAGAGCTCCTTTTCTTATTTCTTCTTCTTTTCTGTCGGTTGGCTTTGTTTAGCGAAATTAGATGAATCATCGAAATTCGGTTGCTTTTTACCAGCATTATTACTTCTACCTTTTCCCATATGTAATGCACCTCCCTCCCCCTTACTATTCCCAATAAAAAATCCTCTTGCATCCAAGAGAATTTTTTATTGGGCTCTTATTAATAATGCCCAACTGTGCCCGTAGTACTTCCAACACTTCCAGCCCTGCCATACCATATTGGATGCTGTTGATCATGAATTAGTTATATATAATATGTATCATCTCTTATTTTTTATGGCTTTTTACGATTTAGGTCTTGATAACGAATGCCCAATATGCCGAACAATACGAAAGAATTAGAGAAATGCTGAATGATTTGAATAAAGTACCGAAACCAATTGTAACTGAAGATATGAAAGAACAACTGCAAATATGGCTTGTGCAATCACTACAAAACAAAGAGGAAATATTGATTTCATACTATCGTGACGGGATGGTCCACGACATGTACATAAATGTATTACATATCGAGCCGATGACGAGAACTGTGTATTGCACAGATACGTTTGGTTTGAATACCGAGTTTAAGTTTTATGTTAAAATAAATTTATTCAGAGAATAGGAGGGTACATATATGTCTGAACCAAAGATGAAAGAAACTGAAAATAGTGTAATTGAATTTATTGAAAGTGTGGAAAATGAGAAGAAGAAGGCAGATGCCTATCAGTTATTAGAAATTTTTGAAGGAGTAACTGGTTACGACGCTAAAATGTGGGGCCCTAGTATTATTGGCTTTGGTAGCTATCACTATAAGTATGCATCAGGACGTGAAGGGGATGCGCCTTTAGTGGGTTTTTCACCAAGAAAGGCGAAAATTAGTCTTTATTTGACCTACGAAAGTGAGGAAAGAGAAAAATTATTGGAAAACTTTGGTAAACACACGAAGAGTAAGGCTTGTATTTATGTTAATACATTAGCTAATATCGATATCGATGTTTTAAAGGATTTAATTAAACATACAGTAAAAACATATCAGAATCTTTATCCGAACGAATAAAGTTATTGCTTGATTTTAAGGGGCTGTGAACAGTTTGTCTACTTCCATTTTGATTCCAAAATTCTTTAAGGTTCTGACTTTATCGATTTCCCTCTATTTATTTGTGAAGCAAATTATATTAAATTAACAGGTAGTGTTAGTTCAATTAGGTTGATAAAACATATTACGCTAAAAAACGCTCAGAAAAATCTGAGCGTTTTCACTTACCATTTATATTGCTAATTTACTTTTAAAATCTATACTAATTAAGTTGTTCACACCACTTAAACAATTCTTCTCTTACTTGCCAATTATATTGAAATAAAGTGTACACACTTATCTCTCCCCTACCCCACTGGTCCACTTAACGGCATCTATAATATAATGTGGCTCATCCTTTTGTACATATTCCTCTATACATTTAATCATTCACAATCACTTTTCTTCGATTAAGTTCCTCTAGTGTACGATCAATTATTTCCTTTACAGATAAAGATCCATCCAAGACAATATCTGAATTTGGTTTAACAGTATGAATTGCCTCTAAATAAGCTTTTCTCGCATGTGTCATGTAATGTTTCAAATCATTATGTATTTCACTCATTGTATCTTCATTAAAATCTCGCAAAATCCTTCTAGCCATCGCAATATCTAAAGGTGTGTCGATAAATATAGTTACATCAATGAATTCTCCCATTTCTCTATTTAAGTATGCAAAAGGATAATCTACAATAATATAGTCCAAATTACTATCTCGTATAAGATGCTGAATATCCTGGACTAGTGGTGTAAGTAGCCATTCATCATAATTCGCTCCATCATCAATCCATTTACAAATATCAGCAGGACAGTTATCAAATTTATAACTATCAAAGTATAGAGCCTTTGAATTCGTTAGCTCATGCGTTAAACTTTCTGTAATTGTAGTTTTCCCCCCTCCTGAAACGGCTGCAATTGAAATTATTTTTGTTTTTTTATTCATGATTTCCCACCAAACCCCTTTAGTTAACATAACATAATTATAAAGAACTGTTGTTAATTATTGTTCCATTCATATTCTAACATACTCATTTCCCATAAGTTCCAATACGTTTCTCCTACTTTTTTTGCCTCTCTTAATAAACCTTCTTTTACAAATCCTATTTTTTCGTAACATGAAATGGCTGACGTATTAAAATCATAAACACCAAGAGTAACTCTATGCAGTTTCAATTCTTCAAAAGCAACCTGAAGTACTGCTTTCATCATATATTTCCCTATTGAATGTCCTCTCATTTCCGTATTACCAACTAGCACTTTTCCAATTCTAGCAGATTTATTTATATTATCTATTTGCCCAAGTGAAATATGACCAATAACTGCTTCAGTCTCTTCATCTATTACTTTGAAAGCGAGTGTATTTGCACTTTCTATATATTTCTCTAATTGCTGTTCATTTAAAGGATATGTAAATGCACTTCCTGACCATTGTATTAAGAATTCTTCGGAATCGATCCAATTAATTAATTGTTTGAAATCAGTTCTTGTAAATTGTTTCAGCTTGATCACTCTCATTCTCCTTTCACACAACCTTTTATACACCTTCAAATTTATTTCTATATGAAAAATATATTCCCTTTTAAATAAAATAAAAAGCCATTCATAAGAATGGCTTAGCATAAATAAAGCATAATTACTCTTTATTTGCTACGTCAACACCGTTAAAATCAAACTCATCAGCAACAGTTGTAGCAGGTGGTAAAATTGCTTCAATTTTACAAAGAGATATAATTGCTGCAACTGAACCAGGAATAGCAGCTAGCTTAACAACATCGCAAGTTACAGAAGAAACAGTACCTATATAAGTACGTCCTTCAGTGTTAATTCGCACTGTTTTATTAATTAATTTTTTAAGCTCGTCTCTAATTCCTTGTACACAAGAGCTGTCACATTTCTCATTCTTTTCATTTTTACACTCTTCAAAAATATCCCAACAATCATCATGCTTACACGTACATTTCTTTCTACAATTATTAAATCGAGAACCCAAAACCTCACCCCCTAATCCTTTCTACTAGTAAAGTATGTCCAATAGCTTAAAAGTGTACGAGACAACAGCATAGAAACAAAAAAACAAACACTTGTACTAAACCTTCTTATTTATACTTTTAATAAGCCGGCTCCTTGAATAGGGACCACCTTTTCCTATTACTTCACATATACATAGGCTTTGTTTGCAGTGATCTGGTATATTTCCCCTTTACCATTGTGAAATATACATTCAGAAAAGCGTACTCCAAAATAAGATATTATTTAAAATCTTAACGTTTCCTTCAACAAGTGTTTGTTGATTAATATCATAACCAGTAGTTCTCTCAACTATCTCTTGAAAATTAGCATAGTTTGTATGAATTCTATATCTAGTAGAAAGCACTCTATCATATAAAGGTAAAATAATAGGTTAATAAACAAGCCATTCTTTTACTAAAACATAGAATAGTATGAATCCTATTGAAGGGAGGTATAAAAGAATGTCCTGGAAAAATGATTGTTGGAGTTCTAAGAAAAAGCATTGTTGTGATGACTGGTGGAAATCTAAAGAAAAGAATCATTGTGATGATGATTGGAGTTCTAAGGAAAAGCATTGTAATGATGATTGGTGGAAATCTAAAGAAAAGAATCATTGTGATAATGATTGGAGTTCTAAACGAAATAAGTGTCGTTGTAAATGTTTCTTTATTTGTTGTCATTGTAAAAGAAAAAATTGGTAATATTTTCAATATCGACCTAAAAGAGAGAACATGTCTTTTGTGACCGATAAATACTAGAATGTAATATACAAAAAGCTGACTAAGTATAGTCAGCTTTTTGTCAATGAACACGTAGAGACTTATTTTAATATAGTTCTTATTAGAAAAGGATTATTTTATATAGATTACTATAAGCATCCATAAAGCCAAGGCGCCAATGATAGCGAGCGCTATACGTGTAGATAGTACCCTTAATTCAAAGTCTGTTTTCTTGGAGGGTTCAGGATATGCAATTATGTAGATTCCCTTTAATAATGCAAGCCATGCAATAACCGTTAGGAACCCCTGCCAGTTGAATACCCATACATTATGTAGGATTACACTACCTAACCCTAGGAAAATCGATAGAAAACCATACATAATACCAAATCCTCTGTCTTCAACCACTAATTTTTTCAATTCACGTAGTACCGATGGACGTACGAAAAGTATTCCCGATACGATAACCGTTATCCATCCCCAAAACAATCCTAAAAAAGTACTAGTTTCCATTATTAGTTCACTCCCCTCAATTATTTATATTTCAGATATCCCCCCCTTTAGAACAATTCCAACATCTTTATATATAGGCTAAATTCTGCTCTTTTTTAATACAAACATGGCATATTCTATGCCCATCCTTAATCACCTCATTTCTCTACAAAATGAAATTTTTATATCATTCGTCATCATCTATCCGAATCAACCGAAGTCGCTTTGCACTATTACCGCACACTTTTTCATAGCTTGGAGCTAACATGCACCAAAGCCAATATAATGATTTATTCGCCTTTTCACTAACCTCTAAAATTGTCCCCTCTGTAATAAAATGATCACCTTGATACAATGTATACTCGCTTGTCCCATGGAATCATCATTATTCCCCTCCCTATTAGTTGCGATAGGTAAGACTTTGAAGTTATCTCCATCTTTTCCCCCGCTTAACACTGTACGTGCGACTTTCACCGCATACAGCGTCCCATCTTATTCTTCTATACTAAAGCAACTAGATTACAAACAATGTTGTACTCACCAACGTATTAATTCCCCTTTCTTACGAAAGGTCACATCATCTTACTCGATCCTGTGAGTTACATCTAATTGATTTAGTTTTCAAAGAACAAGACTAGGGACTATCCCTCCACATTCGTTACATGCTTCGCTGGTACTGTGTCCCCACCTTCACAAGAATAAGGCAATTTCGGTTCGTTAGAACCTTATATACACCTGTCTGCTAGTAGGCGTTAGTGACAGTTTCTTGCTTACCACGTTCCGATTGACTTAGCTATACATATATCCTTAGGTGCTTACTTTAAGCCTGTTATCTTTACATCCTCATCGTTAGATGTTCCGAATTTCATACTATTTAATCTTACTTTTCGGTAGATAACGTCGTCATTAACGACATACACATTTCTGATGTATTAAACGTTTAGACCCGTACATTCGCAAGTTCGCCAGTCCATTTAGACATTCTCACCATAGATATTTTGTAGCATCCCGACCTATCCATTACCATATAATTTCTCACTTAGGTTTTGTTCAGCCGACTTCACCTAGCTTCATACAATTTGTGACTACTATCACGCCTTGCATGTAGGAGTATTAGATAAGTAGTTTCAGCTCAACCTGACGGCTTTCATTCCTACTTTCAGTCAATTGGTTATTGTTATCAAATTGATAACCCTCCTATTTCGTGTTTACACACTTATAAGGAAACGTGTCGCGCAAATAGCGTTTTTGTTTCAAATAATGCTCTCATTAATTTGGACGCATTTACCAGTATATTTACCAAAAAATTCATGATATCGTTAACTAGTCGAGTACGTCATTACTTGACGATTACCCTTAGGGGCCCCGCAGACAATCGGGGTTCCTTTTATTTAAATAAGGATTTTGTTTAAACTTTACAAAACTCATCTATATTAAACTATCTTCTAAAATTCCCATTGAACATTTATAATACTTTTAAACGGTTTAAATTCTACAATCAGTAATGGAGGCATTTTAATGGGAAACATCCCAAAAATATCATCACAACAATCAAATCCTAAGATACCCTCACAGCAAGTGAACCCTAACACCCAACAAGGTAATAATAAAAAAACAAGACGCCGTATTATAACTACTTTGGCTTTTATATTATCTGTAATTTTTGTCCTTCAATATTCTCTTAATAACCAACAAGAAATGATTAAAGAAAAACAAATCACGCTTAATACGGAGCAACAAAAATTATCTTCTTTAAAGAAGGATGGTCATTCCCTTAAAAATGATGTTAAAGCTTTAACAGGTAGTGAAGAAGAAATTTTAAAATTCGCAAGGAAACTGTATGGATTTTCCAAACCGAATGAAACTATATTTCAAATAACTGAATAAAATTACACTGCATTACCCAAAAGGCGATTTGACGATAATCGCCTTTTTATATTTAATTTCTTTTTCTATCAAATAACTATTTTGTTTAATTTATTAAAATACAACCGCTTGTCCATTTCACATTGCTCTATCATTACATTTACTATTAGTAATACGATTTTTAGAGGTGATAAAAATGCACGAGTTTTTATATTTTGCTGCACTTAATCCGGGTTCTATTGGACCTACACTTCCACCTGTTCAACCCTTTCAATTCCCTACTGGTCCCACCGGTTCTACAGGTTCTACAGGAGCTACTGGTTCTACAGGACCAACGGGATCAACTGGTTCTACCGGACCAACTGGACCAACTGGATTTAATCTTCCTGCTGGGCCTGCATCTATTACCTTGACTTCTAACGAAACCACAGCATGTGTATCCACTCAAGGAAATAATACTTTATTTTTTTCGGGTCAAGTATTAGTAAACGGTAGTCCTACTCCAGGAGTAGTGGTCAGTTTTTCATTTAGTAACCCTTCTCTTGCTTTCATGGTTCCTCTTGCTGTCATTACCAATGCTTTAGGTAACTTTACCGTTGTATTTCTAGCCGCTAATGGGCCTGGAACAGTAACCGTTACTGCTTCACTTCTTGATTCTCCTGGAACAATGGCTAGCGTCACTATTACCATTGTGAATTGTCCGTAATGGTTTTATTTTTAAGTACTAAGTAATTTTTGATAAGATGAGCACTGATTTACAGTGCTCTTTTTTATCATTGGGATGTTCCTTTCAAATGAAATTTCGTGACACCCTACTAAAATAACGCTTTTATTAAGAACTAATGATCTTTATATTTCTTAAGCTTGTCATCACAAGTAATTTTTATAATTAGTTAAATTCTCAATATAGTTTGTGTATATAATTCCATTCAAAGATACATAATATCCACGTAACTATTTAAAAATACTTCGTTTTTATATCTAAGTTCAAAAAGGAGCTACATAACATGGATAAAAAAAATCTATTAAGTCAACAACTTGATTATGTGTCATCGGATGCGCTGAATACTCCTAGTAAAGCCCAAGAGCAAATGCAAGAAACATCTCAGGAGGCACATGATTCAAACAAAAAGGACAGTACTCAAGCTTTACATGGCGAAGATTTACCAATTTCAGCTGTATATAGAACAACGAACAAACAGTAAATTTAAAAGGGAAAAAATCTTAAGAACCAGTGAACTTAATTCTTTTCCCTTTTCCTATTTAAATAACACTTTTATATGAAACCCGTACACATTTTTGACACATCCACTATCACAATCTCCTGAAAATTCGTGATAATATTAATTTGTCGGATACGCCAAATTTCGACATTGAACGACAATAATATCTCCCTTATTGAATCCCTGTCCCCCAGGGATTTCTCCTTTTATTCATTACTTTTTTCTTCACTAAATTTTCATTCTTAGCAAAATTCAATCACTCCATTGAATAGACAGCCACAGTATCCTATTTTGATAAAAACTAAAAACAAACAGACATACTTAACACTAATAGTAGATTTTTCAACTTCAAATTTACTTTTTCTCTCTTATCTTTTTGTAAACATTAAAAATGAGCTCTATTTACATAGAGCTCATTCGTAATTTTATAGTTTGCTAGACTGTAACCCCTGAATAAACGGAACTACTTCAGGATTTACAAGTGACGATAAATCTCCTAACTCTTTTCCTAAGTAAGCTGCTTTAATAACACGTCGCATTACTTTAGAATTTCGTGTTTTTGGTAAATCTTCTACAACGTGGATGTCTTTTGGACATAAAGCTTTACCAATATGAGAGTTTACTAAACTCATTAATTCTTTCTTTAACTCTCCAGAGAATATTACACCGTCTCGTAATACAACAAAACAATGACAAACTTCACCTTTTACATCGTCCGGTACACCAACTGCCGCTGCTTCTATTACATCATTATGTTTCACAAGAATAGATTCATATTCAGCAGGCCCAATACGTTTTCCAGCAATGTTTAACGTATCATCTGAACGTCCTGTAATGATATATTGCTCACCGTCATAAATGACCCAGTCACCATGAACCCATTTATTTTCAAAACGTGACCAGTATGTGTTCACATAACGCTCATCATCTTCCCAGAAACTTTTCGTCATACCAACCCACGGTTTTTCTAAACATAATTCTCCGACTTCATCACGAATCGGTTTACCTTGATTATCAAGTACAACTGCTGCCATTCCTGGTAAAGATGCGTTAAAACTAATCGGTGCAATTGGCTTTATAAGAACATTACCGAAAATCCCACCAGAAATTTCAGTTCCACCTGAGTAGTTACAGATCGGGACCTTTCCTTTTCCAACTGTTTCAAACAGCCACATCCACGGATCTGGATTCCAAGGTTCTCCTGTTGATGCGAATACTTCTAAACTCTTTAAAGAATGTTTATTTACATACTCATCACCTTTTGCCATTAATGCACGGATTAACGTTGGCGAAATACCGAGATGAGTAATTTCATATTTATCAACTGTCTCCCATAAGCGATCTGCTTCTGGGAAGTCTGGAACACCTTCGTACATAACCATTGTTGCACCATTAATTAAAGAGCCGAATAGTAAAAATGGTCCCATCATCCAGCCCATATCAGTTACCCATAATACGCGGTCGCCTTGTTTTATATTCATTCCAAATCCTGCATCAAATGCAGATTTTAACGGGAAACCAGCATGTGTGTGTACTGTCCCCTTCGGCTTACCAGTCGTTCCAGATGTATATATAAGCATTAATGGATCATCACTGTTCATTTCTTCAGCATGTATAAATGGTTTTTCTTTTTCTAACGTACTCCATGAAAAATCATAATTATGCGGTGTAAAATCATTTCCTGCATGACGAACAATTACCACCTTTTCAACAGTTGGACAATGTTCACAAGCTTTATCTACTTCATCTTTTAATGAAACAATTTTCCCACGGCGTGAAAAGCCATCTGCGGTAATAATCATTTTTGAACCCGCTGCTTGTACACGTGTCATTACTGCATCCGCAGCAAAACCTGAGAATATTGGTGAAATAATCGCTCCAATTTTCATTACTGCTAACATAGCAACAACTGTTTCAGGAATCATTGGCATGTAAATTGTTACACGATCACCTTTTTCAATACCAGCATGTTTCAAACCGTTTGCAACACAGCTTACCCAACTGTCAAGCTCTTCATATGTAAATGATTTCGAAGTTCCGTTTTCCCCTTCATACATAAGTGCTGCTTGTGTTTTCGTTTTATCGTCTGCAAGCCAGCGAGATAAAGCAGATTCTACAACGTTACAAGTTCCCTCAGTATACCACTGTGCAAACGGTGTACCATTTTCTAAATCTAACACTTCTGTATATGGTTTCATCCACTGATAGCCAACTGCTCTCTCAGCTTCTCCCCAAAACCAAGCTGTTTCTTCAATTGACTTATTATAAAAAGCTTCGTAATCTTCATAGCCTAATGATTTCATCCAACCAAATAAACGCGTTTTTTCTTTATATTCTTCTGTTGGAAACCAAACTGCTTGTTTCATGTTTTCCCCTCCTTGACTTTTTGAGCAAGAAAGCCCTAAATAGGGCTTTTAAACTGGATATACAGGATGTTTACGATCCGTGAATACTTGATATTTACTCATATACATTTCGAATCGTCCTTTTAACTCTTCACGTAAATTGTTTGGATGAACAATACCATCAATCACCATCTCAGATGCTAAACGGTAAATATCAATATCTTTCTTATACTCTTCTCGTTTTTCAGCAATAAAGCTTGCACGCTCTTCTTCTGGTAAAGCTGCAATCTTATTTGCATATACAGCATTGACCGCTGCTTCTGGACCCATTACTGCAATAGAAGCTGTTGGTAATGCTAAGCAGCAATCTGGTTCAAACGCTGGACCTGCCATTGCATATAAGCCAGCTCCATACGCTTTTCTAACGACGATAGAAATTTTCGGTACAGTTGCTTCACTCATTGCAGAGATCATTTTTGCACCGTGACGAATAATTCCGGCACGTTCTACTTTTGTACCAATCATAAATCCAGGTACATCTGCAAGGAATAATAATGGAATATGGTATGCATCGCATAAATTTATAAACTTCGCTGCTTTATCAGCTGAATCGTGGAATAATACGCCGCCCTTCATACGCGGCTGATTTGCAATAATGCCAATTGGCTTACCATCAATGCGTGCTAAACCTGTAATTAGTTCTTGAGCAAATAATTTTTTCACTTCAAAGAAAGAACCTTCATCAATAATTCTGTTAATGAGATCTTTCATATTGAAAGGAGCATTTTGATTTTCTGGAATGATTTCTTCTAACGTTTTATCGAACTGTTTCGGTTCTTGAGGTGTAATCAAAGGAGTCTTTTCTAAATAGTTACTTGGAAAATAAGAAATATATTGTCTTGCTTGCGTAATTGCATCTTCTTCTGTTTTACATAAAACATCTCCGCATCCTGATACTGAGCAATGCATACGTGCTCCGCCCATTTCTTCTAAAGTTACCTTCTCACCGATAACCATTTCAGCCATACGCGGAGACCCTAAATACATAGAAGCATTTCCTTCAACCATCATAACAACGTCACAAAATGCTGGAATATACGCACCACCAGCCGCTGAAGGTCCAAATAATAAACAAATTTGTGGCACTTTACCAGATAATTTCACTTGGTTATAAAAGATTCTTCCTGCACCGCGGCGTCCAGGGAACATTTCAACTTGATCTGTAATACGCGCTCCAGCAGAATCAACTAAATAAAATAACGGTACACGTAATTTTTCTGCTGTTTCTTGAATACGTAAAATTTTTTCAACTGTACGTGCTCCCCATGATCCAGCTTTTACAGTCGAATCATTTGCCATTACGCACGCAGTACGACCATGTATTTTACCAGTCGCAGTTACAACACCATCAGCTGGTAATCCAGTTTGTTCACAATTTGCAAATAATGCATCTTCCACATATTCACCATTATCGAATAAAAGAGCCAAACGATCTCGAACAAAAAGTTTCCCTTTTGCTTTGTTTTGTTCATGATATTTCGGTGCCCCGCCTTGCTTAATTGTTTCAACTCGTTCTTCAAATGAATTAGATTGTTGTTTTTGATCTAACATATTTACTCCCCCTTATACATTGGTTTGCGTTTTTCCTTGAATGCCTGTAATCCTTCTAATCTATCTTTCGTATGGATTACGCCCTCATACGCCTGTTTTTCCATTTGTAAGCCGGTATGTAAATCTACTTGAATACCATTTGAAATTGCTTCTTTTGCTAATCGAACGGCAATTGGACCATTATTAGCAATTCGATCTGCAATTTCAATTGCTTTCTCTTCTAGTAAATCAGCTGGTACTACGAATTCTACTAAACCATACTCTTTCGCTTCTTGCGCCGAAATACGTCTTCCTGTATAAATTAATTCTTTCGCTCTACCAATTCCAATTAATCTAGGTAAGCGCTGAGTACCACCCGCCCCAGGTATAATTGCAAGGGAAGTTTCAGTGAGACCTAGACTTGCAGTGTCAGAAGCAATTCTAAAATCACAAGCTAAGCTTAATTCAGTACCTCCACCAAGTGCGATTCCATTTATTGCAGCAATAACTGGTTGTGGTAATTGTTCAACCATCTCCATAGTAGAACGAATCATACCCACAGCATGGCGAACTTGTTCTTCATTCATGTTGGCACGCTCTTTTAAATCAGCACCAGCGCAAAACGCTTTTTCGCCAGCCCCTGTTAAAATAACAACGCGCGTATTTGATTCTTCGTTTATTTGAGTTAATATAGTTTGTAATTCTTCTAATAATGCCAAAGATAATGAGTTAGCTTGTCTTTCACGATTTAACGAAATCTTTACAACATGCGGTGTAACATAGTCAACGGAAATGTTTTGTAATTGTAGCATCTTCTCACCTACTTATCGTTTTATGTTGAAGCGCTCTATACACATGACTCGGTAATTGGATATTTAACTTATTTTGAATAAAATGACTAGCTCTCAATAACTTTTCTTCGTCTATATTTGTTTGGACACCTAACTTATGGAGCATATGTACTAAGTCATCAGTAGCAACATTACCCGATGCTCCTGGTGCATAAGGACATCCTCCCAGTCCACCACAAGAACTATCAAACGTTGTAATACCATGTTCTAAAGACTTAACTACATTTGCTAGTGCCATTCCATACGTATTATGAAAATGCATCGCAAACTGCGAAGCATCATATTTCTTTAATAAATGTTCTAATACTTGCTCTACTTGTAACGGATTCGCTACACCAATCGTGTCACCAAGTGAGATTTCATAAATGCCGTATGAAAATAGTTGATTACATATTTCGTCAACCGCTTCAACACTTATATCTCCTTCATAAGGACATCCAAATACAGTAGAAACATAGCCCCTTACCTTTTTCCCTTCGAATGTTGCTTGTTTTGTTATATCTTCAATTACAGCTAATGCTTCTTTAACTGATTTATTAATATTACTTTTATTATGAGATTCACTTGCTGATAAAAAAACATTCACCTCATCTACATTTTGCAAAAAAGCTCGTTCCAAACCATTTTGATTTGGAACAAGCGCTGCATATGTAACATTTGGATCCCTTTTTAGCTCAGAAAATACATCACTTGCATCTGCTAATGCAGGAACCCATTTAGGGTGAACGAATGAGGAAACTTCAACGTACGACAATCCCGCTTCTGTAAGTAGTTGAATCCATTTTACTTTATCTTTTGTGCCAACAATCTTTTTTTCATTCTGTAAGCCATCACGTGGCCCGACTTCTTTAATGACAGCAAAATTAGGTAGTTTCAATTCGCTTCCCCCTATATCTCCCTATTCAATTTCTAGTAATACATCTCCTTCATTTACAAAATCGCCTTCTTGTACGTTAATTTTCATAACAGTTCCGGCTTCTTCTGAAACGATTGGAATTTCCATTTTCATAGATTCCAAAATGACGACATCCTGCTCTTCCTCTACTGTGTCTCCTACTCCTACAACAATCTTCCAAACATTTCCTGCCATCGATGCATATACTTTCGTCATCATTTTTTCCCCCTTAATATTCATAAATCTTATTTTTTAACAAGTTGTTTCGTTACAAAACCCGTTGTATAAATACCACTTTTGAACACATCATCTTCCAATACTTGTAGTAGCATTGGTGTATTCGTTTTAATACCTTCTACTTTTAACTCTTGCAGCGCATCCTGTAATTTTGAAATCGCTTCTTCACGAGTTTCGCCATGAGCGATTACTTTCGCAATCATTGGATCATAGAAAGGTGTAATCGTTACTTGATTCTCCAAAAAGTGATCAATACGTACATTTGTCGGTAACGTTAGATCTGTAATTTTCCCAGGTGATGGGAAGAATGTTTTCGGATCTTCTGCATAAATACGAGCCTCGATGGCATGACCACTACGTTTTACATCATCTTGTGTAAATGATAGCTTCTCACCATATGCGATAAGTAGTTGTTGTTCAACTAGATCTAACCCAGTAATTTCTTCTGTAACTGGATGTTCTACTTGTAATCTCGTATTCATCTCTAAGAAATAAAAGTTCTTTTGATCATCTACAAGAAACTCCACTGTGCCAGCATTTGTATAACCAAGAGCTTTAGCAGCTTGTACAGCAACTTCTCCCATAGCCTTTCGTGTACCCTCATCTAAAAATGGTGAAGGCGCTTCTTCAATTACTTTTTGATTTCGGCGCTGCACTGAACATTCACGTTCCCATAAATACACTGTATTACCATGTGTATCTGCTAAAAGCTGAATTTCAATATGGTGTGCATCTGCTATATAGCGCTCTAAATACATTTCTCCGTTACCAAAGAAATTTTGCGCTCTTGTTTTATTACTTTCAAATGCTTTGGTGAGCGTTTGCTCAGTTTCCATCAACTGCATTCCAATGCCTCCGCCGCCTGCGGATGCCTTAAGCATTAATGGATAACCAATTTGTTTTGCAATTTCAATTGCTTCTTCAGCAGTTTCAATATTTGTAGTAATGCCTGGAACTACTGGCACATCTGCTGCTTGCATCGCTATACGTGACTCAATTTTACTTCCCATCTTAGTAATGATTTCTTCTGAAGGACCGATAAATACGATTCCTTCTTCTTTACAGCGAATCGGAAAGGATGGATTCTCTGATAATAATCCGTACCCCGGATGGATTGCTTCAGCATTTGTCTTCTTAGCTATTTCAATAATTTTTTCAAGGTTTAAATAGCTTTCTTGGACACGTGGACCGCCTACTAAGTAAGCTTCATTTGCCAATTTTACATGAAGGGCATTTTCATCAGCCTCAGAATAAATAGCAACGGTACGAATGCCAAGTTTTTGACAAGTTTTCATAATGCGAACTGCGATTTCCCCGCGATTAGCAATTAATATTTTTTGAAACATAGTGACTCCTCCTTTTTATCTACATCCTAAATGTCTTGCAATTACGAGACGTTGAATTTCAGAAGTTCCTTCACCAATTTCTAACAGTTTTGCATCACGAATATATCGTTCAACTTCATATTCACGCATATAGCCATATCCACCATGAATTTGTACTGCATGATTCGCGATACGACTAGCTGCTTCAGATGCAAACAACTTTGCCATAGCCGCTTCTTTACCGAAAGGTTTATCGTTATCTTTTAACCAAGCTGCTTTATGTACTAAATTACGCGCTAATTCCACTTCAGTCGCCATATCAGCTAATTTAAATTGAATCGCTTGGAAATTAGAAATCGTTTTTCCAAATTGTTGACGTTCTTTCGCATATTGCAATGCACGTTCAAATGCAGATTGTGCAATACCTACTGCTAATGCTGCGATTGAAATACGTCCTCCATCAAGTGTATATAAGAATTGTTTAAATCCTTTATTTACATCACCAAGTATATTTTCTTTCGGTACACGCACACCATCAAGTACGATTTCACAAGTATTAGAAGCACGAACACCCATCTTATCGTAAGGGCTTGAAATCGTTAATCCTTCACTAGTAGTCGGTACGATAAATGCAGAAATACGTTTTCTACCATTGTCTTCAACACCGTTGATAGCGGTTACAATAATTGTATTTGCATACTCTGCATTTGTGATCCAACACTTTTCGCCACTAATAACATATTCATCGCCATCTAATATTGCTTTCGTTTGTGTGCCCCCTGCATCAGATCCAGCGTTTGGCTCTGTTAATCCGAAAGCACCTAATGTTTTCCCTGACGCCATTGGAACTAAATATTTTTGTTTTTGTTCTTCTGTACCGAAATAATAAATTGGAGACGCACCTAATGAAATTGTTGCAGCATAGCTTAAACCAGTACCACCACAAGCACGACCAATTTCTTCAACTGCTAACGCGTACGATACTGTATCGCCACCTGAACCTCCATACTCTTCTGGGAATGGGATGCCTAACAATCCTAGTTCGCCCATTTTTTGAAATGTTTCATATGGAAACTCTGCAGTTTTGTCATAATACACAGCTTTCGGTGCGATTTCCTTTTCAGCAAAGTCACGTACCATTTCTTTAATCATTTGTTTTTCGCGAGTTAGAGTAAATTCCATTCCGCTACACACCCCTTATCGAATATTGAGTTTCGACAGCGTACGAGTTTCTACTACAAACATTACTTCTTAAAAGACACAAATATTAGTTAGACAATTGCTACAATTCTGTCATAACTTAATTTTAAAACAGATTCTGTACCAATGCACAAAAAAATTCCTACATTGTTCTACAACAACATAGGGTACTTTGTGTCGAAATATGTATTTTTTTGTTTTATAATCTCTATCTTTTTCCGAATCTGAAATTATCACTATCGTTTCTGGGGATGGTTCAAAATATGTTTTTAATAATACTTTTCATCAAATCAAATTGCCCACGATTTTAAAATAGTAATCAAACCGCTAAGTGTTTTTCTCTTCCCTGCATATTTATGAAATACCTCAGCCAATGCTCATGCTATTTTTAAACTGTGTTTTATAATACCTGAAAATATGCCCACATACACTTCAATTTGATAAATAGAGCGGCGTATGCATTAATAACTAATAAAAGATCTTCTCGCGATTTCCAAATACTACCTTTCGCGTTGGTAACATTACATCCTAATTTTTTATCCTTCACCTGGCTATATGCCCTAAATAAAAATCTTTAATCAAGTTATAAATTTAAATGGCATTCATATTTCAATTAATTTGTAACGTTTTAAAATGTGCGATTGTTAAAGAACTTTTAAAGAAATGTTCCCTAATAATAAAATTCGACAATCCACTTTCTAAATCACCTAATTTTAACGTTTAATTTAATCGATTTTTTTCGATTTCATTTCACGTCGTGTAAAAGTACCTTTATCCATTCGACTATTATCTTAAAATCAATCCAATTAAATTCATAAACTATGCGTATACTTACTCCTGCTTTTCTGCTAGCAAACTATCAATGATTTCGTTTTGGAAGTCCATAAAGTCCACTACTTTTCACGTCACTCCAAAGCGTTGTCCGATTCACATCGAGTTCTTACGTTAATTCATCCTGTGGCCTATTGTTGTTTTTTGTCTTAGCTCGTTTAACTTAGCCAATATTATGTTACGCTTCTCTTCTGAAATAAAAAAAAGCAATCGATTTTATATCGATTGCTTTGAATTTCGTGTATCTTTTGTAGTTCTTATACATATTATAATGTCTTATTAAAAGTCTGTATTAAACAACTAGATTCACCACTACTCCAGCGTGATCAGATGGCTAAAGAGTCGTTATCGTTATATCAGCGTTTGAATTCAGATTTTCTATCAGAATTAACGATAGGTATTTAGCCAGTCTCAACAGCAATTCGTTCCTTTATGCAACTTGAACAACCGGCGAATTTCGCATAATTTATTTCATTACCTCCGTGGCGTTAGTCCATACAATATAAATTGAATCGTATTTTCAATTTCCACTTCATCGTCCCATTTCTCTTCAGGCAATAATAAGAACCTCGTTAAGAGTAATCCTAATACAGCTGATAACGTAAGTCGTAATACAGAAGATGGTGGTATTTCAATAATTGTCCCTTCTTCTTGAAACTTTGCAATCAACTTTTTAAAATGTACAAGCAGTTCTGTTTCTATTAATTGTTGTATTTCACTTTTTAGTTCAGGCTGAAATGGTACTTCTTGAATTAATATTTTTATCATTGGAAAGTGCTTTTTAGCAAATTCAAATCTATTTTGAATTATTACTCTTAAAAGCACTTCATACGATTCATAATCTGTTTTAAATATTTCTTTTGCAAAGGCTTGTACGAAAAATGGTGCAGCAAACTTTGTTAAGGTCGGCATCACGACTGCAAACAATAAATCTTTTTTCGTTTTATAGTAGCGGAAGATTGTTCCTTCCGCTACACCAGCTCTTTTTGCAATCTCACTTGTTGAAGTTGAGGCGTACCCTTTTTCTCCAAACATATCAACAGCTGCCTCTAATATACGCATTTGACGTTCATTACGTTTATCAGTATTCGTTGCGGCAACTAATTCTTCCAGCCAATCCTTCTTCATTTATAAAGCTCCTTTTTATCGTCATTATATTTTGCGATGTTTCTTTAAAGCAAATATATTTCCTACTGCAAATAATAGTGAAAAAAGAAATAAAACAGTAAGATCTACAGCAATTTCTGCAAACCCTTGATTCCGAATCATTACTTGTCTCATTGCGTCAGCACCATATGTGAGTGGAAATAATTTACCTAACATTTGTAACCATGTATTCATGGATTCCATTGGAAACAACCCAGAAAAGAAAACTTGTGGCACGATAACAAGCGGTATAAACTGAATCATTTGAAATTCATTATTTGCGTATGCCGATAAAAATGTGCCTAATGTTAGTGCAGTTAAAGAAAGCATACATGTTATAAGTAGCGTTAGCCATATTGAGCCAGCTACATATAAATCTAAAATATAAACTGAAAAACTTACAATTATAATAGATTGTATAAATGCAAAGATTCCAAAACCAATAATATATCCTACAACTATTTCCCATCTTCTCACTGGTGTGGACAATAATCTCTCTAATGTACCACTTAAACGTTCTCTTACGAAAGAAACTCCGGATAATATAAATACAAAGAAAAATGTAAAGAAACCAATTAATACGGGACCAAGCCCATCAAACATCGTAATGTCTTTAGAGCCATGTAAATAATTCACTTCAGGCTTCATCATTGATACATCACTCTTCTCTGTACTCTTTTGCAATACTTGAAGTACCGCACGATTTTTTGATGAATCACTGCCTTCTAATAGAAGATTCATTTTTCCATTCTCTAAATGAATTACTGCATCTACCTTTTGCTTTTCTAACTCCGAAACTGCTTTGTCTTTACTATATTCATAAATTGATGCTTCTTGATTTTTCATTGCTTTTACTATAGGAGCAGGCACATCGACTACAGCAATATGCGGTATATAGTCTTTTTGTGTAAATACTAGCGACAATAACCAAAGTAATAACATTGGTGCCCCAAACATCATTGCTAAAGAACGCTTATCTCGAAAAAATTGACGAATGATACGGATGACTACACCATTAACTCTCATGATTCAATCACTCCTTCTAACATAAAGACATCTTCAATTCGTCCAGAAGATGTTTGTTTTTTCAATTCCTCCGGTGTGCCAATCGCAACTAAATTCCCTTCTCTAATTAGCCCTAGACGTTCGCAAAACTCAGCTTCATCCATAATGTGCGTTGTTACAATAATAGTTGTTCCTTTCTTTTTAAGGTCATAAAACTTCTCCCAAATCGATTTTCGAAGTAGAGGATCTATCCCAACTGTTGGCTCATCTAAAATTAATATTTCTGGTTCATGAAGGAGTGCTATCGCCAATGATAAACGTTTTTTCATTCCACCTGAAAAATGCTGTACTTGCTTTTTCATATGCTCTGATAATTGCACAAGTTCAAAAACTTCTACGATTCTCTCTTTCTTACGCTTACCTTTTAACCCATACATCGTTGCAATAAAATCTGCATTTTCATATGCCGATAGTTCTTCGTATAATGCATCAGCCTGAGCCATATAACCAATTCTTTTCATTTCATTTAGATTAGGCATGTTTGTATTAAAAACAATTACATCCCCTGTAGTTGACTCATTAATACCTGCAATCATTTTAATGAGTGTTGTTTTCCCTGATCCGGAAGGTCCAACCAAGCCAAAAATTTCTGCTTTTTCTACTTGCAGCGAAAGGTTATGCAAAACTTCTTTTTTCCCAAAACTTTTTGATACATCTCGTAAAATAATTGAAGGTTGCTGCACTAAAAATCCCCCTTTTCTTTAAAATGAGTGAGTACTCACTTTTATTTTACTCTCGAGTTATTATATGTCAAACTTTTCAAAAAAATTTTTTTTCTGTTATTTAATAAAGCAATGAAACAGAGTCGACATTAGAATATCTTTTCTTAAAGTCGACTCTGTTTCATTGTAAATTATTCGATTTTTGTTATGTTTTTAAATTTAAATACCTTCTAATTCTAGCAACATCTAATGAATATTCGATAACTATTTGCTGTATTGGTAATATAACCGTTTCCGGATATAAATGTGCATATTGTAACGTTTCTGCATACTTTTCCAACCGTTTTTCTAAATACTTTACAATTTGCTCAGGATGACTTACTAATAAAGACGTACTATAATAATGAATTTGCTCCTCGATCGCCGTATATTCTTCAATTTCAAATTCTTTATGCATTTGTACACCCCTTTATATTTTTAATATCGTTTAATAATAACTATTTTAACTCGACTAATTTTTAAGTTTTTTGATTATTTACACTATAACAAATTCAATAGGTCAAATTTTGTTACTTTATGTAACGTTGAAAAATTTTAACAAAATTGTAATGGAAACTTGTACTGAAGAAAAACTCCCTTTAAATTATTCCCCTGAACAAAAAAGCCGTACAGATTAATTTAACTGCACGACTACGATCTCAGGTCTATTACAAACTCTTTGCGGAATGATACTATTGCCTAATCCTCTACTAACTATCATAGACGTATTTTGTTTTTCATATAAACCCGCTGTATATTTAGGCAGTATTCCTTGATTAGGAGCAACTAATCCCCCGATAAACAGTAACCGAACTTGTCCCCCATGTGCATGACCCGATAAAACTAAATCTACTTTTTTGCTCTCAATTATTGAATTTATAATATAGCACATCAAACCTAGTTATTCTTGATCCAAATCAGTTTAAATCAGTGAATAAAATTCAATCATATAATAATAATAAATACAACTAATCGTTATATATTAAAGAGGTGTCAATTTTGTCCTTAAATGAAGAGACCTTAGAAACTAAGACAGATATAACCATTGAAAAAATCCAAACAAGTAACTTAAATGAACTTAAAAACACATTAGATAATATCTTTGATATTAGTGCAGATTTGATTGAACATCCTTTGCAATTAAAAACAAACACGAATATTTTACTATATTATTTTGAAGGCCTTACAGATGGTGTTGCATTAAAAGGAAATGTTGTTACACCATTATTACAAGCAGTGAATGAAGACAGTCAAATATTTAATTCTAATATTATTGCTACTCATACCAAAATAGTATATACGTGGAATGAAATTAAAGAAGGATTACTTGAGGGACAATGTGTACTGTTTATGGAAGGAGAAAAGAGGTCCCTTCTAATAAATACAAAAGGTTGGGCAGAGAGAGCGATTCAAGAACCCATTTCAGAAGTTACTATTAAAGGCTCACATGATGGGTTTATTGAGAATGCCACAAAAAACATAGGCTTAATTCGTCGATATATTCCTTCTACTGAATTGAAAATTAAAAAATTGACAATTGGAGAACGCGCCACTTCTTTAGTCTATTTAATTTACTTAGGGGATGTAGCAAACGAAGATGTGGTCCAAGAAATAGAAACTAGAATCTGTAAAATTAAAACGGATGCGGTATTGAGCATTGGAGAACTATCTAATTTTACAAAGGATCAAAATTGGACTCCTTTTCCACAGGCTTATTTAAGTGAACGCCCAGATGCCATTTCTAATCATATACTTGATGGAAAAGTAGCAGTGTTAATTGATAGATCTCCTGGTGCGATGATTGTCCCAATGAATTTAATTGGATTTTTTCAGACTCCAGATGATTATAATATACATTGGCTCATTGCATCATTTTTTCGCTTATTACGATTTGCAGGATTTATTATAGCTATTTTTTTACCCGCAATTTATATTGCTATAGTCTCTTTTCACTTTGAAATCATTCCTTTAGATCTATACACTTCTATTGCAACGTCAAGAGTTAAAGTCCCTTTCTCTCCTTTATTGGAAGCTTTTATAATGGAAATCACACTAGAAATGCTACGTGAAGCTGGTATTCGCTTACCACAACCAATTGGACAAACAATTGGAATTGTTGGAGGGATTGTAATTGGGCAGGCGGCTGTTCAAGCTGGTCTTGTGAGTAACGTTATGGTTATTATCGTATCTATTACCGCCATTGCATCATTTATTGTTTCTAATTATGATTTATCAAGTTGTATTCGGCTTATTCGTTTTCCAATGATGTTATTGGCCTATTTTTATGGGATTGTAGGTATTGTTAGTGGATTAATGCTCTTATTTGCTCATTTTGTTTCACTAACTTCCTATGGTTCACCATATGGATTGCCAATTGCACCATTTCGTCTCCAAGAGTTAAAAGATTCTTTTGTAAGATTTCCTATTTCTATGATCACCACCCGCTCGAGTACAGGACAGCCGAAACAAAGAAAGAAAAAAGAAGGTGGTTCGCATGGGAAATCTTAAATTCCAAAGCATAACCCTATTCGAATATATTGTTTTCATTCATTCACTGCAACTTGCATCAGGTATGTTAATTATGCCAAGCCCTCTTGCCACTACCGCTGGTACAGATGGCTGGATTTCTATCATTCTGGGATGGATAATTACTTCTATAATTGGCGTAATTATTATATTAATGTTACAAAAAAATCCTAACAAAAATTTCTCTCAGATCTTAAATACATACTTTGGTAAATGGCTAGGGACAATTTTTCTTCTTTTATATGCCTTTTATCTATTTTTTGCTGGTTTTAATACTTTATTAAAGGCAACTGATATTGTAAAAGTGTGGATATTCCCTTCCACTCCTGCTTATCAAATCGCCATATTATTACTATTGCCTTTTATCATTTTAGCCCTGAGTGGGTTAAGGGCTCTTACTAGTTATTCTATGCTTGTTTTCTTCTTCACTACTTGGATGCCACTATTTCTTCTTTTTTCATTAAAAAGTAACTACAATCCTTTACATCTACTACCTATTTTTAAAGATGGCATATACCCTATTGTAAAGGCAACAAAAGAAACCATTACTCCTTATGCAGGCTTAGAAATTGCATATTTTATTTATCCGTTCTTACAAAAAAAACAAAAAGCCATAAAAGGAATACTAATAGCGAATACTGGAACCATGTTTTTCTATATATATGTGACTATTCTTTCTTATATATACTTTAGTCCGGAGGGGATAAAAGACGTAATTTGGCCAGTATTTCATCTGTTAAAAGGGGTTCGTTTTTCTTTCGTAGAACGATTAGAAATTATATATATCGCTTACTATTTGATTGTATTTTCCACTACAATATATCCGTATTTATTTTTCAGTTTCGAATCTGTAACCATTTTATTTCAAAAAACCGTTCGCAATTGGGTGCTAGTTGGTTTTATGCTATTAATAGTCAGCTTATTCGTTTTTCTAAATCCCGATGTGGATCAATATTTATTTATATATTCTCTTATGGATATCTTAAATATCATTTTCTTTATTCTATTACCAATCTTTTTTTTCGCTTACAGCATTCTTTTTACTTGGTTTACTAGGAGGAAACAGCTTTGATTCGAAAATGGATATGGATTGTAATCTGTTGTGTATGTTTAATTGGTTGTAGTCAGAGAATTCCTCTTGAGAAGGTTTCATTAATCCTTTTAATTGCCTTGGATAGAAACTCTAATGGAGACGTAAAGGTGGGCACAAGCATACCACTCTTTCATCATAGACAGCAAAAAAGTACTATAGAGAACTGGACTCAGGCATCAACTGTATATAATGGATTCAGTAAGATAGATACGAAGTTAACGGGCTATATGACAGCCTCCAAAGCTGAAATCATTTTAATTGGGAAAAAATTGGCCCAAGAAGCAAATTGGATGCAGGAGCTTGATTCTTCTTACCGTGATCCTTACGCTACCATTAATGCTAAAGTAGTACTTGTTGATGGACCTGTAGAAGAAATTTTCACAATTAATAAGCCCGATAAACCATCACTACCATCTTATATAAGTAGTGTAATCGAATCCTCCATTCAAAATAATCAATCCGTTTCTTCCACTATTCAACAATTAATGAGAGAACAAAATGAAGAAGGAATGACACAAGCTGTTCCAGTTATCAAAAAAACAAAAAATGAAATTGACACGATAGGAATTGCACTTTTAGATCGACAAGGAAAATTTTTAACTCGTATCCCTAAAAAAGATGTTAAATTCTTCAATCTTATAAATAAGCCCAAAAATAAAGGCCGGATGATACTACACCTTGTGCTTCCTCCTAAAAAATCCAACAAAAAACCAAACACTTCTATCTTGGTACAGAATGCGACAAGGAAGGTAGATGTTAATTTTCAAAACGGAAAGTTTGTATTTAATCTCGATATAAATGCAAATGTAGCTTTAATAGAAAAAACCAATGCGAATTTAATTAAGGGACATTATGATAATAAAAAAAACATAAATAATTTAAAGAGTGCTATTCAAAAAGAAATTAATAAGAAGTTACAAGATATTTTGGATGAAATACAGCAGAATAAAATTGATCCAATCGGATTATCCCTATATGCTAGAGCTTTTCAATATAAAGAGTGGAAAAAACTAAAAGGAAATTGGTTGCAAGCGTTAGCAGAGGCTAAAATAAATGTAAAGACACACGTCAAAATAAAAGATACTGGGACCATTAGAAATTAGACTAGCCTATTCTTGTATTTGATAGCATTTCTCAGTAAATTTTTCCCTCCTCAATAATTATTATGTAAAAGATGCTAACTCAAAGAAAAATTTTCAAGTTAAATACAAAGCAATAGATTTTTCTTTTTTATCTAACAGTTCTTTTAAAATGACAACAATTTAACTGCAGTAATCCAGTATAAGTTTCTAATTTAAGGAAACGGAGAACTTATAATTCTGGTGCAGTAGACGTGCCAAACTTCATTCCAATAGCAACCCCAAGATAAAACATCAAAGCCGAAATTCCTAAGTTAAGGAATTTCGGCTTTTTGAGTTCGTAAGAATATCTTAGTTTTAGTTCTATGTACCTTGATAGAATAGGTACACATCAACATATTTCTGCATAACTTGATCGTTTAATTTGATTGAGCTACCAAGGGTTTTCGTCTATATCAATATATTAACATTTAAATTACAAATCAATTTTCTAGCACTATATTTGTTTTCTTAAAGATCTTTAATCTTGTTCTTAAATTTGTCAAACCTCTCATATAACTATACAAAAAATATATGCTATTATGGTTTTAAGAAACTATGTGTTCCCTTAACCCTGTATTTTACAGGGTCTTTGTTTATTTGATTTACTTTTATTACACCTCGGTCTTTTCAATTTATAAAGAATAAAAAATCATTTTATGACTGTATAAATGCCCTTGCAACAAAACCCGTATTCCCCTATTTTTTTGAAGAAACAGGATCCATTTTTAATGTTTTTATCCCTTCGTTTAATGTAAACGCATCTGCTCTTAATGTTTTCCAACTATCTTTCGCTGCATTCAAGTTAGGTTTTAAGAATTTAAATTTTTTTTGATTCCCTTAAACCTATATGAATCCCTCATCTAAAAATGATTTTAATATAATTTAATAGTGATTGACGCATTTGTGTCTTTTATATGGATATGTAAAATTACATATCCATATAGGAGTAACTAGCTTAAATACGCCAAAATATTATTATCGTATACATAATAATATTGTTGCTACGAACACCACAGGAGAAAACTCCCCTCATGCACTTTAAGGCATAAATTGTCCATGAAATAATAATTTTTGCTTATATACTTACTATTCATTATAGGAATACAAAAAGCGATTCTTTTCACATTAAAAAGAATCGCTTTCCAAGTTCATATTTTTAATTACATTAAATAAAGAATTGTGAGATTATCACCTAAGAGCATTAACTATAACTTCAGCAGCCTCTGCAATTAGTTGATTATCATAGGTAGCCTCTTTCTCATCTTTACTAGATAAAATTGCGATGATAATGGGTGCTCTATTCGGCGGCCAAACGATAGCAATATCATTTCGTGTCCCATAACTTCCAGCTCCTGATTTATCTCCAACTACCCAGTCAGTTGGTACGCCTGCACGAATAAGTTTGTCTCCTGTAGCATTTCCTTTCATCCACTCTGTAAGAATTTTACGTTTATCAGCTGGAAGTGCATTTCCGACCGTAAAAGCCTTAAGATTGGTAGCAATTGCTTTTGCTGTACTAGTATCACGAATGTCTCCTGGAATAGCCTCGTTTAACTCTGTCTCAAAACGATCAGCCATAGTAACCCGATCACCCATCTGTCTAAGCGCTTTTTCATATCCCTTAGGTCCGCCTATTTTATGAAATAAAATGTTCCCTGCAGTATTATCACTGGAACGAACAGCAGCCTCAGCAATTTCTCCTAGTGCCATTCCGGTATCTACATGTTTCTCAGTAACAGGTGAATATTCCACTAAGTCGCCTTTCGTATAAGTGATAACTTCATTTAATTTCTCAATTGAGTTTTGCTGTAGCAATACTCCTGCCGCTAATGCCTTGTAGGTTGATGCAAAGGCAAATCTTTCGTTAGGTCGATAAGCAATTGTTCGATTTGTACCAGTATCAATAGCATACACACCTAATCGAGCATCAAATTTTTTCTCAAGTTGAGAGAATTCTTTATACGTCGCATGATTTTTATGTTTAACTGGTCCGGTCTTTTCTTTCGCTTCAACTTGCAATGCCCCTCCTGTAAAAGCTTCTAGACTTGTAAGACTTAAACCTAATATACCAACGCATATACCTATTTTTAGCATCCTCTTGTTTTTCAAAATCATCATTCCTTTCAAATTTTCAATACTGAAAACAAGTAGTAAATTCAATACACTGTATCCTATTTGAACACCTGTTTTTATGCGTACACATAATAGACCATCTAAGAGACAAGTTTGTTCCATAAATTTAAAACCTTTTTAACTAGTAGCAGAGGTATTAACAAAAGTAAGAGATAGCAACTATGATAGCTGCTATCTCTTATTTCAAATCTTCCTTTTTCTTTAACTTATAAAGGCTTTTATATAAACAGGGTCTCTTCCCCTGAGAAAAGTGCACAAATTTTACTAATTTTGATTCGAACTATCTGTACTAGCAGCTTCACCATGTATACGTTGCTTTTTTAAATCAAAGTATACATCTAAAATTTCCTTTCCAATTATAGAATTAATTCCATTTTTATCATCATGAAGCCATGGGACTACTACAGAAAATGCTACTTCTGGATTATCATATGGAGCATATCCAACTAGTGTTAAGTTGTAACATTCCATACGTTCTCCTTTTGCATTTCTACCAATTGGATCATCTCCACCATATACAGTTTGAGCTGTCCCTGTCTTTCCTGCTGGTTTATATGGCGCATTTTTGAAATACTTCACGCCAGTTCCATCACCTTCTTGGAATACCCATCTAAATCCTTCTTTTATCCGATCAATATGTTCTTTCTTCATATCAACTCGATTTAATACGACAGGCTCTATAGATTGTATAACTTTGCCAACTTCCTCTTCTTTTATTGATTGTTCTCCTATTTCTTGTACAATTTGGGGTTGCATTCGATATCCACCGTTTGCAATAGTTGAAATATATTGTGCCAGTTGCAATGGCGTATAAGTATCATACTGACCGATAGAAAAATCTAGTAAAAACCCAGGTTGACTATCTACTTTTCGCGTTTGTCCAGTTATTTCATTCGGTAAATCAATACCTGTTGGTACCCCTAAACCAAATTGTTTAAAATAATAACGCATCTTATCAAATGCTTCTTGTTTAATATCCAATGAACCATTCGGTACGTAATTAACTCCCGCAATTTTTAAAGCTGTCTGGAACATGTATACATTCGAAGATACTTGTAAAGCTCGTAAATCATTAATATTACCAAATCCGGATACATTCCATGATTTCTTGGCTTGTGTACCTTTAAATTTCATCGGTGCATCATAAAATTGATCTCCTGGCTGTATTGCCCCTGTCTCATATCCAGTTAATAACGTTGCGCCTTTTACAGCTGACCCTAGCTCATACGAAGTTGTCATGTTACCTAATGCCAAATCCTCAATCTCTATTTTCCCTTCTTTTTCTACAATCTTTTTCCCTGCCATAGATAAAATCTGTCCGTTATTTGGATTTGTCATGACGACAAACGCTCGGTCCAACAGTAGCTCTGAACTCTTAAAAGCTCTCAAATTTTTCTCTATACTTTCTTCCACTTTCTTTTGTAATTCCATATCAATCGTTAATGTTAAACTATTACCACTTTTTCCTTTAGAGATGATTTCTGTGTTTATAATGTTTCCAGATTTGTCAGTAACGTTTTTTACTTCTTCTTTTGTGCCGTGTAACGCATCTTCATATCGTTGTTCAATATAACTTTTCCCCACACGATCATTACGATTATATCCACGTACCAAATAGGAATCTAAGTGTTCTTTTGGTAATCCTTCTTCACTACTTGTAATATTACCTAGCACTGAGCGAAATAAATTACCATTTACATAATTACGTTCCCAATCAACTGTTGCATCTATTCCTGGAAACTCCGCAAGGTTTTCACTTATCCGCGCATACTCTTGATCTGTTACATCTTTTTTAATAATTTGTGGTGTTAGTTGATAACCGGCACTCATTCTACTTTTAATAGCTAACACCTTTAAATCTTGTGCTGTTAGTTCTGCCAATTCCACTTCTGTAACGCGACTTCGTCTTAAGTCTTCAATTTTTTTGTCTAGCTCTTTTCCCTCTATTCCCTTTTCTTTAAACTTTCCTATGTCTTTTTTAGTAATCTTTGATTCCGCACGTTTCGTATTCAATTGCATCCAGAAATCTTTTTTATCGATATCGGTTAACTTATTTATATCTTGCTCAGGCATTTCAAGTACTTTCGCCAAGTCTTTTGCTGTTTTTAAAATAGCTTCACCCGTTATCCCCTTCACCCTTGTATACGTAATCGTACGAAGAGATCGATTATTAACAACCATTTTCCCTTCTCGATCTAAAATTTGTCCACGTGGAACTGGAATACTGGTTGTTGCATTTTGACCACTTTCCACTTGATTTTTATAAGCCTCTCCCTCAACGATTTGTACTTTTCCTAGTTGAATAATAATTGCTGAAAATAGTAAAAATATGCAAAGGAACATTATATTTAATCGAATAGATATATATGTCTTCTGCTTCTTTCCTTTTTGTTTTTTCATAAATCCTCCATATAATTCTTCCGGAACTCCTCACTAATACTTAGTAAAGAAATATACTAAATACGTTCCCTATATATTAGAAACCACCATTCAGTTATAAATAGTGTCTTATCTTTTTTTCTAAATCCTTGTAAGCACCAATTCCTTTTGGTTTAGCCGCGTAATTGATAAATCTCCCTTCCTGTTTTTCTCTCTATTTTTTGTCGCTTGCATTAAAAATGCTGAACTGTATAATGATTCATATTAAACTTACACATAGACTTGCTAGTAACTTTTCATACTAATTATTCCTTTCTTCATGCTGTAATACTTAATAGACAACCTAAGTAATAAAGTTGTTCCACATTTACAAAAAAAATAATTAACTATAAGATGAAATAGGCTACATAAGGGAGGGTTATATGTTACATACGAAAAGATGGAGATTTTTTGCGGTTCTTTCTATTGTAGGTTTGATTTTACTAATTTTATTAAAAATCAACTTCATTTCAATTACTATCGCAACTTCTTCAGCTGAAAGAGGAAAAATTTTTGATCAAAATGGTGTAATACTAGCTACAAATAAGAAAGTTAAATCTCTATATTGCACTTCTAATGATGAAAAGCTATCGAATCAAGATACATCAAACACATTAGCTTTTTTCAATCAATTTTCAAGCGAGTTTCAACATGACATTTCTGCGGAGGACATAAAATCGCAATTACAACAATCTTGTAAAAAGCAGACTATGAATGATATACCGTTATACTCTGACATAAATGAGAATGAACTTACATTCATAAACAAGAACAGACCCAATAATGTAATAATTAAAGATGAATTGATTCGATATTATCCTAAACACGAAATTGGTTCCCAGGTAATTGGGTATGTAGAAAATGACCTTAATTCTAAGTATGGACCTGTTGGGAAAAGTGGGATTGAGCTTCAATATGAAAATGATTTAAAAGGAAAACCAGGAAAAACTCTTATTTTTAAAATGAATAATAAAAAGTTCTTATGGAACATTCAAAAAGTACAAAAAGGAAAAGATGTCAGGCTAGCTTTAGACTCTAAGTTGCAGCAAAAAACAGAGGAAGCATTAAGATCTCAAATTAAGAAAATACGTGATGCTCATGCTGGTTATGTTGTAGTAACCGATGTGAAAACTGGTGCAATTTTAACTATGGCCAATTCGGCAGTTTTTGATCCAAATATATTAAATACACATGTATCATCTAAAAAAGAAAACATTAAATCACTTTCGCAAAATAAAGCAATTCAAAAATTAAAGTATGGTGAGTCTTATGTAAATATGGCCTCTACTATAAAGCCACTTACTATTTTAATTGGATTAAACGAAAAGCTTTTTCAACCCGAAGATACTTATTTAGATAAAGGTACTTTTCAGTATGATAATCAAAATAACATTACTAATGCACCTGGAACGCCAACAGGTGAAATTACACCGAGTCAGGCTATCATTAATTCATCTAATACATTTATGACAGCAAAAGTAGCTCTTCCCTTATTCAACCAAAATAATGGGAATATAGAAAAGGTGGCAAATATATGGACAGATTATTTAATGCAATTCGGCCTTCGTTCTAAAACTGGGATTGATTTACCCTTTGAAGAAGACGGACAATATGAATTTCATCCATCTAATAAGTTTGAAAATGGTATCTCCGCTTTATTAAATGCCTCTTGGGGAGGAAATGAAGTGCATACTCCTCTTCAACTCGCTCAATATACAGCAATTTTGGCAAGTAAAGGTGATAAATATAAACCTCAAATCGTAAGTACTATTATTGGTCAGGACGGTAAGGAAACAAAAAACTTTAAACCAATCTTAGAAAGTTCAAATCGTTATCCTATGAAATTCTGGAGTGTCGTGCAAGGTGGGATGAGTCAAAATATACAAGAAATTAAAAACTTGCCCTTTCATGTCGCAGGTAAAACAGGTATAACAGGCTCTCCAAACGAGCAAGAAAGAATGATAAATCATTCTCTTTTCATTGCATATGCTCCTACCGAAGATCCACAAATTGCTATTTCTGTCGTTATTCCTGGTAGTAATTCAGAAAAAAATATTGCAGCTCTCGTTACATCAGAAATTTTAGAGTCCTGGAATACTCTTCAAAAAGAAAATAAAAACAAAGAGGAAGGTTCATTAAAGTGAACCTTCCTCTTTTACCATATAGAATCTATATTCGTTATTTTCCATATACCTTCATGATTCTTTTCGAACATGAAAGAATATTTAATATCAGTTAAAACATACTTTTTTTGTACATATCCAGTAGTATTACCGTTAATAGTCGATATTTTTATATATCCATCATTTTGCACTTTTTCCGGGATCCAAGCTTTTACCATTTCATTAGATACTTCATATAAAACTTGTGATTCTCGTTTTGGTTCAGCTAAAATTTTCGTTTTATTTCCAGTAACAGTTACATATATAAAATGTTCTTGCTTTGATTGATTACTTTCTGTCGATCCACTTGGCACTTTGTAGACTTTCTTCGTATCATTCACAAATTCCCCCCCCATTGTAAGAGCAACTTGCAACTCATGAAAAATATCTTCATCAAACTTCAATTCATCCTTCTTATAAGTCTTCCCTTTAAATAGAACTTCATCATTTAACACTCTATACAGGTCATTTTCATTTTTTGAATTTGTACTTCGATATAAATCATTCATAAATTGTTTTAATGATGGATCTTGAGCAGACTCATCTTTTGTTTTCGGCTTAATTTGAGTACTACTTTGTACCGGTGATTTATTATCATCAAGCCAAGGTTGTTGAACAATAAAAAATAACATTGTACAAACAAAAACAACTACAATAGGCAATACTTTTTTACGAAATGGTCTCTTGTGTGTTACAGAATCTACTTCACTATTTTGGTATATCGATTGCTTTATTTTATAAATAAATTCCTCTTCATCTTTACGATGCTCCATCGGGCCGTTTTTTAATTTCCTATACCAGTCAGGGTTTTTTTTACTGTTCATCATTTCTACCCTCCCCTATTAGTTTTGAAACCTTACTTCTCGCTCGGCTTAATCTAGATTTGACTGTTCCAATTGATACACCTAATGTTTCAGCCATTTCTTCATAAGATAATTCATATTTCGCGTCCAATATTAGTATTTCGCGGTGTTTTTTAGGTAGTTTTAATACAACCTCCCACACATCATTCATTTCCTCTTGATTAAAAAATTCTTGTTCTGCCGATGGAGATTGCTTATCATCACTAAAAAATCCCACTAAAGATATCCTTTTAAAATAAGAGGATTTCAAATAGTTTATTGCCGTATTTCTTGTAATTTTTAATATCCACGTTTTAATAGATGACTCTTTTCGAAATGAATGCCAATGTTTAAAAACCTTTATAAATACATCTTGCGTGATGTCATCTGATAAGTGTGGATCTTTCGTAATAATAAATGAATAATTCCATACATCTTGCCAATAGTCTTTTATAACATAGTCAAGCTCATCATGATTACATTTTTCAATAAACTTCTGTTCCATTTCCACACCTCAAACTTATTTGAATAAACATAAAACTGCCCTCACTTTTAATATGGTTTCAATATATAGACATGATACAAGTTTCGTTTGTTCCATTGTTTATCTTTTTTTTGATAAAAGAATCCTCCTGAAAAATGTAAAGGTATGCAATACATTTCATTACATAATCACCTTTACATCCTCTTCGATGACAGACTCTATATTCAGCCCGTACTTGCAAATAATGAAAATGATGCCATATCAACTTTCTAGAGCCACAATAACATAGAAAAAGCATTCTCAATTAGGGAGAATGCTTTTTTTAAAACTTAATTATTCTTTGTTTTGCCCAATTTATACCATTGAGTTAAGCATACATATAATAAATTTAGTAAAAGATTTTACCTTATACTTAAGTGTTATTTCTGAAAAATATGTTTTACTTTTTCGCCGGGAACATTACTCCCCCCTCTTCCTTTTACATCTTCAATCATCATGGTAACAATCATGTCTGGCGCATTTGCATCAAAAGCTGCAAACCATCCAAGTTCTTTTCCATCTGCTTCTTTCGACTCTTTCAGCTCTGCTGTACCGGTTTTACCAGCAAGAGTTACACCATCAACCTTAGCCATTCTCCCAGCGCCATCAGGGTCATTAATGACTTTTATTAATGCACTCTTTAATATCTCTTGATTCTTTTTAGAAACCACGTTTTCTTTCCAATTTCCCGCTACTTTTGCTTCTTTTAACAGATGAGGCGACGGAATATTCCCTTCATTGACAATCGGTGCATATGTTAATGCTAAATGAAGTGGTGTCATTAATACTTGTCCTTGTCCATATCCCGTATCTGCTAGTTGAATATCGTTTTTTATCCCATCTTTTGCAATTGTTGAAATAGGAAATTCGTATTCGATTGGTAGTTTTTCATGAAATCCGTATTTCTTAAATTCATTTAAATACTGATCTTTCCCCATTTTCAAAGCTTGTTGAGCAAAATAAATATTATCAGAGTACTTCATTGCCTTATCAAAATCAATTGGACTAGCTTCCTTCACACGTGTTACATAATAATTTCCCCACGATGAATCTTTTGTCCATTTTAATCCTTGAATTTTAAATTCTTCTTTAGGATTTATTGTTTTCGTTTCCAAACCAATTGCACCTGTAATCGTTTTAAATACAGAACCTGGTACAAATGCTTGTGTGAAACGATTCGTCATTGGCAGTTTCGCGTCGTTATTCCATGCTTCTCGTTGGGCTTTTGATGCCCCTCTAACTATCGTATTTGGATTATAAGCAGGGCTACTTACAAGTGCAATTGTTTCACCCGTTTTAGGATTGACCGCTGCACTAGATCCTGCTTCATTTTTCATCTCATTAAAGATTTTTTCTTGAATTGCAGCATCAATTGTTAACGTAACATTTTCCCCTTCTTTTGCTTCTTTTTTTGCTAAGTTTTTAATCTCTTTCCCGTTCTCATCTTCTATAAATACGCGTCCACCCTTTTCACCACGCAATTTATTCTCTAGTACTTTCTCTAAACCTGTCTTACCTACTAAATCATCTGCTTGATAACCTTTTCTTTGAAGCGATTTTAACTCCTCTGCATTCACCTTTCCTATATATCCCGTTAAGTGTGCCGCTGCTTCTCCTAATGGATACGTACGAATATTTACTGGGCGAGATGAAACTCCTTCTAATTCAATATAATCATTCTGTCTGGTTCCCTCTTTTAAAATACCAATTGGTACAAGGGAATCTGGTTTTATCCATTTCGCTGCGAGCTTCTGATCGACCTCTTCTGTAGACATATCAAGTAATTGTGCTACTATTTCTTTTGTTTGCGCTGCCGTTTCGCCTAGTTTCTCTGGAATAATTCCAACCTCAGTCGCTTTACCATTCGTTGCAAGCCCTTTTCCATTTCGATCATATATTTCTCCACGTTTTCCTTGCTCAATTTGCATACGTACTTTGTAATCTTTTTTCATACCTGGGAAAATGAAGTCTGGTGTCCAATCTATTTTCCAAGATTCCTTATCTTTCACGAGTTTTGCTTCATGGATGAATGAAACTGTTCCTCCATCCGTATCCATATTAACTTCAAAAAGAAAAAGTTCTTTATCTTTAGTATTCTCTCCATTCGTTTTAACTTTTAAATTCTTAACTCCAATACCCTCATAAATTTTTTGATATTTCTCTGTGAACTCCTTTTTAGAAATCGTTTTTTTTGCATGTTCTGATAAATGATCATACATATTTGTAAATTTTTTATCATTCCATAAATTGATATATTCTTCAAATGCTTGTTTTGGCGGCTCATTTTTATTGCATCCTACCAACATAACTCCAAAACAAAAGAAAAGCAGCATCCATATTTTTTTCAATTCAATCTTCTCCCTTAGTTAAAAATGATTATTCCTTTCTAAATATATTAAATAAAAAATGTTTTAACGCTTAATAGACAGTGTAAGTAATGAAATAGTTCCACATTTACAAAAAAAATTAAATTTATGGTTAAGCTGCATTCAAAAAGGGAAGATTTTAAGATTCTTACAAACGAAAGAAGCGAATATATTTAGCGAACGTTATCATTAAGATGGTACCTGCGGTACAATTTAAGCTTTCGAAGAAAATGGGTAAATTGCGATAAATTCAATAATATAAAGGTTTCAAATGTGAACTGATATTTAATAGTTTACATCGAGATTTATTTCATTCATCAAGGTTTACTTTAGTAAATGAAAAGGATAGTTAGCCCTCATAATGGACTAACTATCCTTTTATTATTTTTTTCTTGACTTAGAGTTCACTCTAACCATTATAATCGACTCATAGTTCATTCACGATAAAATCAATTGGATAAAATTCAGGAGGGACCGGAAAAGCTAAAATCAAAAGTGGCTGACATTAACGCAGACCTGGATGTTGTTATTCGAACTTTCGATTTATCTGTTACTACAATTGTACGTTAAGAAGTCAGTAATTCTTGTTATTTTTTCCTTATTTTGTTTTCTCTTAATAGTCGTAAATCTTCTATAATATATTTAGTGCATATAAAAGAGACGGAACCATAAAATCAGCAAATTAGAAAATAAAACAGGATGGGAGTCAGTTATTATGGAACAATCAAATAAAGCGTTTAGCGAGGCATTAGTAAAATCATTAAGAGGAGAACGAGGACATCTTCCCATCAAGAATGCTTTGTCGGATATAGACGTGGCGCTTGCGGGAAAACGCAGAGAGGAACTGCCTTATTCTATTTATCAATTAGTGAAACACATGACCTACTGGCAAGATTTTCTCTTATTATCCGCTCAGGGGAAGAAGCCTGCATTGCCTGCCCATGTAAAAGAGAGCTGGCCTGAAGAAAAATGTCCTGGCAGTGAGGAAGAGTGGCAACAGATTATTCAGTATTTTCTTCAGGGGATTGAACAGGCATGCGCGATTGCCCAAACCGTTCAATTGGACAAAACATTGGAGGAATGGCCTGGTGAAACCCCGGGCGGTGTTCTACGCAATATTGCATCTCACAACTCCTACCATTTAGGAGAAATTGTGCTGATTCGCAGATTATTTAGTGCTTGGCCACCGCCAACAGGCGGATATCCGGTCTAAACAAAGAAAGGGTTCCGACCCATGCCCATTAACTTAAGATTTTGAATTACCCCCAAAACGAAATTTTTACCACTTTACAGTTATTTATGAGAATTAAATTCATTTTTTTCATTACTGGGGAACAAACATTTTTTTAACTTGATGGAGAGAGAGTACAAAAACACAACTTTCATCTCCGAAAAAAATAAAAAAACGATTGCTTGGATCCTAAGAGGCAATCGTTTTTTCTTTTTAAGCTGTTTGTAATGAACAATTACAGGTTTAAAATATTATTTAGTGTTATTTCTGTTTTCCAAAACCTTCTCCATATTATTAGTCGCCCATTCCTTCACTGATAGGATAATTGGACGTAGTGACTCTCCAAGTTTTGTTAATAAAATATCAACCATCTTTCTCATACAATCTTGCATACTACAACTTTCTAATATAACGGATCCAATTCTTTCACAAAAACAAAAAACTAATATGTCTTGTAGAATAATACATTTTGAAAAAATATGAACTTCCTTAAGGGATTTTCATCAGCTGTTATTCATTTCCTTTTATGTAAGTCATAGCACTGATCATAGTCATGGAAATTAAAGTAAGAAAGCAATATTACAATGAAATCGTGACATTCTGTTGAATACTTTTTCGTTTTCAAATAAAATAAACTAATAAAAATTTTTAATTTTCAATTTGTAATTCGATAAATTTCATGTTAATATAGCGAAGGCTATGAAATATCTGTCGCCATCCATACTTATTTTTCGGAATATTCACTCCTTCAAAAGCGTAATTATTCTAAAATTTGCATCATCTGTTACCTATACAAAGGCTACTTTCAATTTGTAATGCACATAACTAAAAATAGCTTTTTTAATAGATAATTTTTCTATTTTCCTCATCGGTTCTAATATATATAGTAAAAGATCACTTTTCAAATACCCTTCCCTTTCTTTTTAAAGATAGAAAATCTAATAAAACCAAAAATCTAAATTAAATTCATTCATAATACTACATACAAACTAACAGAGAGGCATAAACTATGGGAATTTCTACACTATTATTAAATACCTTTATTATTATTATTTGTATCCTTAGCTATCAAGTATTTTGGCTAGAACATAAAGAAAAAATAGCATGTAATAATATATTAATTTCTGTTCTTTCCTCCATTGCAATTATTTTTTGTATGACTTTTCCTTTTCATTTACATGCTGGGTTTATTTATGATTTACGTTTTATTCCAATAATATTAGTTTTTCTATATGGAAATACAAAGAGCATTATTTCTATAGGAATTTTATATCTTTCTTATAGATTTTACTTAGGCGGAAGCGGAGTTTTCCCATCATTTATTATCTTTACTATTATTACTGGTATTACAATAATGTTTCGTTACTTGTTACCCATTTATTTCAAGGAAAAAAAGATATTATTAAGCATACTACTTGTTTTGATATGTACAACTTCACTTTCTATCTTCGGTATTATAACTCAAATAAACACAGGTGGTAAAATTGGCTCTACTCTCATTGAATTTTTATTAAATTATATAGTCATTAATATTTTTACAGTATTATTATCCGTTTATTTAATAGAGGGAATGATTGAAAAATTTAAAATGAAAGAAAGAATGCAAAGAGCAGAAAAATTTTATATAGCTAGTGAACTAGCTGCATCTATTGCGCATGAAATTCATAATCCACTGACCACGGTACACGGATTCACTCAATTATTAAATGAAAATGAGAACACTAAGATGTCTCAAGATAAGTACTTAGAAATTATGTTACTTGAAATGCAGCAAATACAATCTACTATAAATAACTATTTATCTTTAACCAAACCACAAAACATTATAAAAGAGAAACTAGATATTAATCACATTTTAAATCAGGTGAAAGATGCTATTTCACCAATCGCTCTATCGTACAATGTTAAATTAAAACTGAATATTACAGACTCCCTTTTTATAAATGCTGATCCTGAAAAATTAAAACTGTGTTTAACTAACATCATACAAAACGGTATCGAGGCTATGATAGATGGTGGAGTATTGCAAATTAATATACAAAAAATTAAAGGGAATGTTGTTATTGATATTATTGATTCAGGAATTGGAATGTCCTCTGAACAACTAAAACGAATTGCCTTACCATTCTATTCGACAACTGAAAAAGGCACTGGACTTGGTACCATGATTGCCTACAGTACTATTAAAGAATTAAACGGAGATATAGACATAGAGAGTAAAGAAGGAAAAGGAACACACTTTTCTATTAGTATTCCTTGTTAACATAACAAAAGTATATTTCTTTCTCATGTAATTATATCAAGATACGGTGAAAATATATGATGTTACAAGAGGTAGTAAATTTATAATAAATTCACTACCTCTTGTTTCTCTATCCACTTATCAAGTTTAATCTTGGTATCATCATTTAATCGTTTTCTTATATTTCAGCTTTTAGAATTCTTCTATTTCAACTGTAAAATGTGGCTTGAATTTCACTTCGATTCTTTTTTTTTGCTTCTGCCCCTTGAATGTATAGCGAGTCATTACGCGTATAAATTTGTTTCACCGACTCCATCTTGGTTTCAATGATACGTTTGTCTTCATAAAGCATTTTTAATTCAACAGTTGCATCATAATAGAACATAATCATTACCAATTCAAATCCAAGTTTATCGATTTTGCTATATCTATACGCACTCGCACCTGGAATATAATAATCTTCGGGTTCATCCTCGAATATTTCTAATAACTCGTATTTATCATATTTTATATCCAATATTCCTCAACCTTTTTTGTACTAGAGTGTTTTAACTATGCTATTCATTTGTAACTAATCTCTGAAACTTGGACATACTGATACTAGTACTCTAAAAAAGGACGTGATCAGTATGGAAAAGCAAAACCTATTCAAGTGTTTGGACTAACAGCATAAAATACAATTCCGCTCGAAATATATGCGCTATATTCTCTATTATTTTATCTTTGCACCAGAACCTTAATTCTTAACTAACTATTTGGACAAACAGTTAAACGGGACATTTTATGGATGATAAATCTAAGTTATGGCCCGTTTTTATATGCCATTTAGATCTTCTCTTTTAACATCAATTAGTGAGATTCTTCTTTCCCACCTTTGTACAAAGTTCAAATTTGCTCTAACTTCACTCCCGTGCTCCCAAATATTTGGCGCCTTAATCATTTTTACACCTTCAGGGATTTCATGTTCTCTTCTAGAAATATGTTTCAAATCAGAAGGTATTAACCGCAATTTAGGCATAGGATGGATGACCTCTTTTTTTTACAATCCTTAATTAATGTGCTCAATTTTATAATATAGATTCTAGACAACTACCCAAAAAAGGTGGGAATACAAGAGTTTACTGAAATCAAAAAATCATGTTATGACATATAAAACCGACAGCTCTCAATCCATATAAATTGGCAAAGACGTAGCAATGATGCTTAAGATTCAGAAGTCTACTTTGGATTACAACAAAATATAGATTTTAATAATATTTCTCAATGAACAATATTATTAAAATTAAGATGGTTCAAGTCAGAGGAAGGCACCCTAGGTGTCTTTTCTTGTTTATTATAAAAACCCTCAAGCATGAATTATATACTTGAGGGTTTTTTCGATTTCTTGTCTAAAAGATACCAATATAGAACTTGATGGAATTCCTTAAAAAACATCTCTTAATACAAATTATATCATATTCGTTAAATCGTGAACTATTATTCTAACTTCTGTACAGGCAAACTACTAAAAATCAATTCAGCAACTTTTACATATCCTTTTGAGTTTGGATGAACTAAATCTGTAGACCAAAGTGTATTGTCATTAACTAAATGATGATTCCAAAAGTCAACATGATGAAGCTTATACTCTCTGCTCAGTGAAAGTATAACTTCATTTGCCTCTAATAGTTGTTCTTTTAATACTTGTTTTTTTTCAGAAGAAAAAGGAAGCCTAACTGTAAAATCTGGAAGGTTTGCTATCATAATATCAGCACCTGTTTTACTTAATGTATCGATCATAAATTCCATATCGTTCTTATATGCTTCATGATTCCAACGTCCTTTTAAAACATCGTTTGCACCTGCAATTAGACTAACCAAATCTGGATTAAAAGTTAATGCTTTTCCCAATTGCTGCGAGCGAATTTCTTTAGTTACTAACCCACGCTTTGCAAAATTAGCATACTTTAAATCGTTTACACACAGTTGAACAAAATGATCTACCCAGCTTTTTAATGCTATTCCCTCAACTTCATCCCCTATTCCCTCTGTAAAACTATCACCAATCGCTACAAATCGCTTCCACATATCTAGTCCCCCTTTTTTATTATTCATATCTACACTATACAATAGCCCACAGCGTAATTGTTCTTCTTAAATGTTTTTCAATTTCAATTAAATTCCATAGGAGATTTTTCACATGAGCAAGACAACTAGATTAAACTATTTCACATGAACAAAAACATGAAAAGCTACGTTATTTTCTCGCAGAAATAGGTTGAGACCAACTATCTTTGTCATTATCATTTAAGCGTACTTGAAAAACATATATAGGTTGAGAAAAGCCTTTTGTATCAGCGTAGTAATCTATATTATAATCTGTAATGACTAATGTATCACCTGCTTTGAAAGATATTATAGGATCAAAGTCTCCTTGTTTTAGTTTTTGAAATGCTTCTTTGGGAGACAGAATTTCAACATCTCGAATATGTAATTTTTTTGTAACTAGCTCATTGTCATCAGGCATGTTTGGAATTTTCTCTTTGTAAACAGGCATTTTTTTACCTTCGTCTTTTAACTCTATTGATGTTTTTATAGTGACATCAGTCATGTCCATTTTTGTAATGGGATCTAAAGGCGTATTCCCAAATTCCTTCATTTGATACGAAATCATTATTCCAAGTGCAACAAAACTTACTGTAATCGGAAGAAATAAATATTTGATCATTTGTGTATCCGTTTCTTTTTTCTTCAACAATATCAGAACTATATTTAACATAGAATATCCTAGCATCATTCCTAAAGTATTATGAAGTAAATCGGCTAGTTCCATACTTCCACGTTGCATTGTAAATTCAAGGATTTCAATTAATAAACTTGCTAAAATTGAGCTGATTAACATCCATTTTGTTTTTTGAAAAACATTACTAAATAAAGGTAATAAAATTCCTAACGGAAAAAGCATACCTATATTCACAAAGATATGGAAAAAAGAAGAAAATGAAAAGGTATTCCATGCTTTTTTATAAACACTAAGTACATCAAGGTCAATTGTTCTTGCAAAAGTTATATCATCTGGACGACCAAATGAAGTAGCTGATAATGCAAGGGAATAATATCCTATTATTAATATAAACAATATAATTTGTTGTACCGTAAATTTTTTTCCTCCTTTACATACCTTTTTGTATACTACAAAGTAGCTAAAAACAAAAATGAGTAGTAACAAGAATGTGAGTTGTATTGTAGGAATTACAACGGTAACAAGTAGTTCGGAAATAAAATTCATTTTACACCTCTGTTTTTACGAATAAAATATTCAATAGTTTTATATAACATTCTAGATATAGATAGCAATGTGTTGTTATCCCTAATAATTATTAATATAGAATTAAACCTATACTCTTGAAACTAGCTTTATATGACCAAGCCGCTACAAGGAAACTAGCGTTTTACTAATTGTATTTTCGGCTATGTTTGGATAAACGTTACGAAGATTCTCTTTAGTAAGAGGATTTTTGAAGTTATATATAAAATTAAAAATTTATTCAATTTTAGTATGTTTATATAGAATCTATAATTGACCGATTCCTAATACACTTAGGAACCGGTAATATAGGTATATTTACTAAAGAAAGAAGATTCCTTCAAGCATTACACTTTTTTTCGAAAATTAGTTGTTCTTTGTTTTGCCCAGTTGATACATTTCTTTTCAATTAAATGATACGATATTATAGAAAAAAGTAGTGTCATTGTAATACATAAAGTAAGAAGTAAGAAGATAGGTATCTTTGTATACAAAAGTTTAAATAGTACCATCATGATTGGAAAATGACACAAATAGATACTATATGAAATTTCCCCTACGTATACAAATACACTCTTATTTAAAAATGCTTTTACTTTTAGGTTACTCATCGCCATGATAATAAATATACTAACACCAATTACGACACCCCAATCTTTTAATAAGAAAGTAGTATCATTACGGGAAAAACCATAAATTAAAATGGAATATAAATATAGAATTATCCCTAATGCAATAAGAAATCCTTTTTTAAATTTTTTCATATTTTGATATAAGTAAATAAGTTTTTCTTGATACTTAAAAAGTAACATTCCAACCATAAACATAGATGTGAAATGCAGTGTATCGGCATAACCATTATAAAATCCCTCTGCTTTCCCAATATGCAACATATTAAGGAAAACACTAATTAAAGAAAAGCTCAAAGCAAATAGTATCGTTTTCTTCCAACTCAGTTTATAAAAAAGAAGGAATAACAAAGGAAACACAATAGATATACGCATTTCTTGAGCCAATGACCAGATAACTGGATTATAATTTTCCGTAAAAAAGTTATTAAGAAGCACAAAGTGGTTTATAATATCTAATGTTGTTATCGACCCTTGCCACCTATCATAGAACCAATCCCGTAGTCCTGCCACTTCATACGGTGAAAACAAAATAAATAAAGCAAAAGTAATGATTATCCAAAAATAATAAGGAATATAGATTCGTACAAATCTCTTAATTAAATATCCCCAATAATTTGTTTTTGAATGATAAAGTGCCATAGATAACACAAAACCACTTAGTACATAAAAAACGATTACAGCTTCTCCACCCGCCCATAAAAACCTAAGCGGGGAAAATTTAATAGAATTAGGCAACGATGGTAGCATTAAACAAAAATGTCCAAATACCACTGTAAGTGCCGCTAACCCTCGTATGGAATCTAATTCTTTTATTCTCTTACTCATAAAATGTTCTCCTTGTAAATTGTAGATTTTGCTGTTAATAAAGGCCACTATACTAGTGTAGTGGGAGAATTGTACATATTGTTTCTTTAAATTCCTAATATAAGCAGTACAAAGTCAATCTATGTATCTGTTTTAGGGAACTTTCATATTTAGGCATAAGTTATATAATAATAGAAAGAAAAAAGAAATCTCATTCTATAAAATCGTATTGTCGTTTAGAAAACATTTTAAAACTGTTTTCTAAACCCTTGTTATAGTCTGTCTGTTTATCTGTCCACTGAACACCCTTATTGCCAGGCCACCCTGAGGTATTTGCAACATGTTTTAATAGCTCTGGCCCTTTTAAATTTTGTTGTAAACCACGGTTATATGCATTTATCATATTAGATATTGCTATTCGAGTATTGGTTTCTGCATTTTTCAAATCTTCGTTCATTAAATCTTTAGGTGCTAGTCCACCTCGATGGAGCTGAAACAGTCCAAATGATGTGCCCTGATCTCCGACTGCATTTTGATCAAACTTACTTTCATGGAATGCAATAGATAAAGGAATCCATGGTGGCATACCGTGCTCTATTGATATTTGTTGAATTGTGTCCCTTACTTTAGCTCGGTTAATATGATGGTCATATGCGTATTTTGTAAGATATAGCCCTACTGTAAAAACCAAAATAAATACTCCGATTTTTATTAATATCCCTCTCACCAACGTCACCTCACTTGTCAGTATTAAAGATTTTCACTAGTAATCATATGTTTTTGGGAGATCAACTCGTAATCGTGTATCATTTTATTATTCTTTGTTTCATTAATTACCGATTTTTAGGTGAAATTATTAGGGGTTCTCTCCATGTAACATTCACTCTTATTAATTTCGGTACATTTTTTGTAAGAGAGAAAGTTTGTACCATCCATAAAAATCGTACTTTTTTCTCGAATACTTTGTTTGTTATTCGATTGAAATTAAAGAATAACTATATACATACGGATAAACACTATAAAAAGATACTTAAATTTATTTAAAAATTCATTTTCTGGCCTCCATTTCTTTATATAATTAATTTAAAATAAAATATTTAATAGAAAGAAAAGATTTTATTAAATTTTTATAAAATTTAATAACAGAAATAAGTACCAGATATCAATTTTTATTGTCACTTGATGGAATAATATATGTTTTTTCATCATGTAACTTTATTAAACTAACCTTGCACCAGAACCCTTTGAATCGAAATATTCATAATAAACGCCATCCTTTCTGTATATTTCTACAAAAAGAATAGCGTTTTTTGATTATATAGGTACAAATTTAGTTTAGCTTGATAGCAATACGAAAAGTTCCGAAGAACCAAATTTGAGAATTAATGCAATCTTCCATTCCAAGCTATCCACATAAGAATCTATAGTACTTTGAAACTTTTTGTTTCAGATTAATATTTAGTTTTATCCTATAAAGTTAGCTTTTTACTATATCAACCGCACTATCCCACATACAGCTAAAGAATGATCCGATTTCGCGCATAAAACGTGTAAACCAATTTGCTTGTTCTACATCAGATTTTGTTACAAGGTCTACTTGTAATGATTTATCTGATAAAAATCCAGGATCTGTAATATCTTTAGGTGATATAATCATTTGACTAATTGTTACACCTTTTTTAATAGGCGCTTCTTGTTCTTTATTCGATACTTTAAATTCTTTTTTATAAACGTCATTGTTGCCCTTTGGCATTGGAAGTGAAACAGCTTGCTTCGTTTGAACAACTACATCTTTGTCCTTTGCATTTGCTACTCGCACTGTTTCATGACCTTTTACTACTGAATCTTTTCCATAGACCTTCTTCACTTCAAAATTCGCAAATCCATAATCATATAATTTCTTTGTTTCATCAAAACGTGCTGTATGAGAGTTTGCTTTTATCACTACAGAGATTAGACGCATACCGTTTCTTTCTACTGTACCAGTAAAACAATCTCCGGCTTCTGGAGTAGTTCCTGTTTTCAAGCCATCTACACCTTCGTATTGCTTAATTAAACCTTTTAACATCCAGTTAAAGTTCGTCATATCAATCGGATACTTTCCACCCTTTTGGAATGTTTTTTTAGGGATTTTTGCTATATCTAATATTTTCGGGAAATCTTGAATAAGACGTTGTGCTAAAATTGCACAATCTCTTGCAGACATTTTATTTTTCTCGTCTGGAGTTGTCCCTTCTGGGTGATGTCCTTTTAAATCTTGGTTTGTTAAACCTGTAGAGTTTACAAATTTAAAATTTTTCATTCCAAACTCTTTTGACTTATCGTTCATCATTTTTACGAAATTAACTTCTTTTCCAGCAATCTCTTCAGCTAAAGCAATTGTTGCACCGTTTGCAGAATAAATTACCATTGCCTCATATAACTCTTTGACCGTATAAGAGCCACCATTTTCTAATGGAACGTTTGATAATGAGCGATCTTGTGAAATCTTATATGCATATTCAGAAATTTTAACTTTTTGATCCCATTTAAGTTTTCCTTTATCCACCGCTTCATAGACTAAGTATTCACTCATCATTTTTGTCATACTAGCAATTGCTAATAATTCATCTGCATTTTTTTGATATAAAATTTTTCCGGAATTTGCTTCTACTAAAATTGCTGATCCTGCTTCTACGTCTAAAGCAGGGACTGTTTCCGCTGATGCACTCCCAGATGTAACAACTATGCTACAAAATAGTGTAAGCACTGTTACTATTGTAATAAATCTCTTGCAAAACATACCTTTCACTTCTGTTACCTCCAATATCTTTGTACTCAAAAAACGTTATTCTAACATAATTCCCCAAAAAATAGACAGTGTTATCAAATTCTATATACATATAAGACATTAGGATCGCTTTCATATAGACGATCTCATCACACCCTTTTAGGCACACTGACACTTCGTATTCCCACACACATCCCTATTTTTAATACCCTTGTATTTTTCAAAATGATCCGTACTTTCATATTTTTTAGGATTACACTTAATAGACAATCTAAGTAATACATTTGTTCCACATTTACAAAAAAATAAAACCAGTGTGCCCCGATTAAATATCGAAACACACTGGTAACAGTTTTTTGTAATAAAAAAACTACATCCTATATTGAATGTAGTTTTTCTAGCTGATTTATTTATTTTTCACTTCATTTTTATAAAAAGCAAATAATGGTTCAATGGCTGGACTAGATAAAAGAGGAATTGCCTTCTTAATCAATTCTCTATCCCAATCAAACCAACGCATTTCCATTAGCATATTAATTTCTATATTAGTGAACCGTTTCTTTATTTCTTTAGCAGGATTACCACCTACTATTGTATACGGCGGAACATCTTTACATACGACAGATTCAGCTGCAATAATTGCACCTTCACCAATAGTAACGCCAGGCATTATAATAGCATTCATACCAATCCAGGCATCGCTTTTAATGACTGTATCACCCTTCGGTTCATATGATTGCTCTATTTGCTCAACGAATGGATAAACTGTAATCCATTCAGGGTGATGATTATGATTCCCACCCATTAAAATGACAACTCCACTTGCAATACAAACATAATTTCCAATAATGAGTTTATCAAGTTGCCAACCCATCTGTTCAGTTGGATTGAAAAGTACTCGAGACTTAGCATCGCCCCATAAATATCTTACACAGCCATCTTCAAAATTTTGATGACCATAATAACCTGAATAATAGGAGTACTCTCCTACTTCAATAAGTGGATTTGTTACTATGTCTTTTAAATACTTCGTTTCAGACCAATGATTATATAATGGATGCTTCATAACTATATTCCTCGCTTCTAAGTATGGTAGATTTTTGCAATTTACTTAGAAGCTTAATACGACAGCTACATTTTTAAATTTTTTCAAACGACGAATCATTATCTTCAAGCCTTTCTTTTATACTAAAAAAAGCATAACGCAATAAATTACACAAGTCAAATTGTGTAATTTCGAACACAACTTAAACTGCGTAATAATGCAATAAGAACATTAAAACAATAATAAATAAAGCCTTATTAATATAATTAAAACCATCTTCACTAGATTGCTGAAGTTCTAATAAATTTGAACCTTTTTCGAAATTTAGTTCCCCTAATAAGTATAAACTATTTATATTAATGGCTAATTTGATACCTACTGTACTTTATTGCTTCTACATGTTCATATGTAAGATGTAAACATTTTGTTAAGGTATAAATAATTCTTAATTAATTTCTTTATTTCTAGGAAATTCCATCCTATTAAAATTACTTAAACATTTCTTTAATATGCCTATACTTTTTTCATATTCTCCATTTTTCGCAACAGCAAGTATAGCTTTTAATTTAGAAAATCCATCCATTTTGATTAAGCTTTTTTTCAAAAAGGGTGGGTTTCTTCAGTTTATAGGAAAGTAATAATTAACTCATAAAAAATACAATAAAATAGGTAAAAATGCCATGGCATCTTTACCTATTTTATGGATAAACAGGTTCTCATAAGAAATAGACAACTTCCCAAAGAACTATAAATATATTATTTTAAATTAATTGGTTGTTGTTGAGTAATACAATGAATCATACCACCATTTTTATAAAGCTCTCTTACATCAATCCCCACCACTTTACGATCAGGATAAAGTTTTTGAATCATCTCATTTGCTATTTTATCATTAGGATCATTATAGTTAGGAACTAAGATAACTTGATTCGCTATATAATAATTAATATAGGAACCTTTATAATCAAGCTGCTTCCCATTTTTTAATGTAACATTATTCTTGCTTAGCGGTAGATATACATACTTGTACTTATTACCTGTAGCATCTTTTGCCTGCAGCAACTTGTTAATATCTTTGTCAGACGCTCCCCATTCAGCTAAATCTTTTTCTTTTAACGTTATAATAGTAGATTTATCGTGGAATTTGGCGAATCCATCAATATGAAAATCAGTAATATCTAAGTTAGGTGCTCCATCTAACCAAATAAAATTTGTTACCCCAAGTTCACTAATATATTTTTCAATATCCTTTTCTGACAATTTAGCGTTCCTATTTTTATTCGTCACAGCACTTCTAGTTAATAAAGCAGTTCCATTACCATCTAATTCAAATGCGCCGCCTTCAAGAACAAATTTATTCCAATTAATTCTTTCAATGCCTAACTGTTTGCTAAGATTCTCACGAAGACGAGCATCTTTCTTATATGGCGTTTTCTTTCCCCATCCGTTAAATCCTGGATCTAATATCTTTAGATTTTTGTCATTATCGTAAACAAAAATTGGACCAGTATCTCTAGCCCATACATCGTCAGTAGGTGCGATAAAGAAATCAATTTTCTCCATATTCACTCCTTGATCCGTTAAAACTTCAATAATTCTTTCTTTCTCTTCTTGATCATATGCAACAATATGAACTTTTTCGCCTTTGCTTAAAGATTCTGTCATTTGAATCCAAATCGGTTCTACTTCTTGCTGATATTTTGGCCCGTATGTAAATTCATGAGGCCATTGTAGCCATGTTCCTTCATGTTTGCTTTTTTCATCTGGCATTGTATACTTTCCTACTTTTTTTTGCACCTCTACTTTCTTCATATCTTCTCTCTGCGTTTTTTCAATTTCCTTCGCCTGAACTTTCTCAATTCCCTTAACTTGAGCATAACCACTAATAATAGATGTGGTTAGTACAGCACTCATACACAATTTCGTTATTTTTTGCATTTCTTAACCTCCTTTTCTGCCTTACTGTAAACCTTTACATAGTGTTAAGGTCAAGCTTTTTTAATTAAATCATTACATATGAAGCACGATTTAAATCGAACCTTTTAAAAAAATTCTGGAATTCATATAAAAGGTTTATAACAGTATAGATGAGGTACCCTAATACTGCCATTAATCCTAACGTGAAGAGTATACGAAATCGCTACTATAATCACTATTTATTCCTATAACATCCCGCGCTTTTTTCACTTGTTATCTTTTCTGCTTCTTCTATTGTATTTTTTATGAATGTATTCATTTCTAAAATTAATACAGTACATGAAATTTTATATTACATACGTATATATTTATTCAGTTTATAATTAACTATTCAAAAGCAGTTACGATTCTCTCTTTCATTTTCTGTATTACTTCACTGCTCAATACTTTTTGATCAGCAGGAAGTTTTAATATAGAAGCGGCACCCTTACTAAGGTATATTTCTTGGTCATTATTTTGATTTACTACCAATATTCCTTGCCCTTCAAATTCAAAATAACTAATATTTTTTGTATCATTTGTATTATTTTTTATTGCTTTATATAACCCATATAAATCTTTGCTTCTATTTTCTCCGCCCATTCGAATCGGTTCAGTATCATTCGCAACAATTAGTCCTTCTGGTTGCTCACCCTTCATAATAAACCACAACTTTTCATTTGTTGGTAATAGTATATGCTTAAATTCAGAGCTATTTAAAATTTGCTGTGCTGGAATCGTTTCATAGATTGGTAACTTTACTAGCGAAAATAATAACAGTCATTAAACAAATGCATGGTAGCACAAGCTTAAGTAGTTTTCCCATTAATGAACCCCCACACTTTTAATATTATTAGTTCGCATGGATATTATAAACCGTTTCATTCCACCAAAAATTATTATTGTTATAGAACGTACTGAAATTATGATTATAATGATCACCATACCAAGGGTCCATGTATGTTATATAGTCTGTTCCATTTGTACCTTTATAGAATCCATCAAGTACTAGAAAGTGTCCGATGTTAGCTCCATTTTGCCACATAATGAGTGCAATCATCGGTTGATTACTATTAATTTGATTTTTGAACCAATCATACGATTTTGCTCCAGAACTTATAGCTGAGCTAACACCATATCCCGATAATCCATATTGTATTTCACGTGAAGTTGCAGGATTATTATATGATCCACCTTTGACATACCTAACATACTGATCTTGTGAAGGAGTTTTCCCAAAATAATTTAAAACTGAAACCAAAGTGCCCGCCCAACACCAATTTGATCTTTCTTGTAATATGTTAGGAACAGATAATTTACGATTTGTTGATATATTTGGAGGATTCCCATTAATATAAGCTGACGTTCCATATACTTTTTTCCCATCTTTAAAATAATAAAACCAACGATTATCTAAATTTCCTGTCCAGTAATCTTTAACCGCTTCACCATACTCCCATCCTTTAAAGGATACTTTTGTATTTCCGGGAATCACATCTACAATATTTGCATTCAAACTTTTTTCTTCTCTAACATTTACATTCAATGGAGCAGTTGTTCCTGAAAATCCAACTTCTTCTGCTATTATTTTGTGAACTCCAATAAAACTAAATGTGAAGAACAATAACAGCATACAAACAATAAATTGCTTTCTTCCCTTCATAAGTACTAAAAAACATCAACAATTCATCCTTATTAATTGTTCAAGCTTAATATTACATACTAGCGGAAAATAACTTCTAATAAATTCCAACACAAAAAAGTAGCCTATAAATTTTTATAGGCTACTTTTCATTTTATCGTTATTACTTAGCTAATTCTTTCGTTCCCTGCATTACGTCAACGAAGAATCCCCAGTTGTTCACAACAGAAGAAATACTAATATGCTCATCTGGAGTGTGGACGTTGAATATATCTGGCCCAAATGAAATTGCATCTAATTCAGGCATTTTTTGAACAAATACACTGCACTCAATTCCTGCATGTACAGCAAAGATTTCAACATCTTTATTGTATTTTTCTTGATGCACTTTTTCAAACAAATTACGAATCTGTGAATTCGGATTGTATGGCCATTCTGGATACTCTGACTCTATTTCAAATGTTGCACCAACTAATTCGGCAATACATTTAATTTCATCTGCAACATGTTGTTTTAAACTACTTACAGAACTTCTCACTTCGTTACGTAATTTAATTTCATCTTGCAACGTTTCAATAACGCCTAAATTTGTTGAGCTTTCTACTAGACCTTTAATATCCATGCTCATACTTTGAATGCCGTTCGGAATTAAGAATAATGAAGAAATAAGCTGTTTTTGTGTTTCTTTAGCAAATACTTTTTCTACTTTCTCATCTAATTTTGTAAGTGTAACATGAACATCCGGATCAACAGCACGCATTTCTTCTTGTAATACTCGTGTCCATGATTTTAACTTTTCTTCAACTTGCTCTACATCTTCTTGACGTAATAAAATTGTAGCTACACTTTCACGTGGAATTGCATTCGTTTTTAATCCGCCGTGAGCATCACTTATATCAAATTGAATATTTATTGATAAATCACGTAAAACTCGTCCTAGTACTTTGTTCGCATTCCCACGTTGTTTATCAATTTCCATACCAGAATGTCCGCCCTTAAGTCCACCAACATATAGACGGTATGTATCCATATCAACTGGTGCCTCATCCCAAATTACTGGAATTGTTTCAACTGCTTTCGCACCACCTGCGCTACTCACTAGTAATTTATGATCTTCTTCAGAATCAATATTAATAAATATTTTTCCGTCAAAATGATTTGAATCGACAGCGAATGCACCGCCCATTGTCGTTTCTTCTTCAGTTGTAATAACAACTTCTAAAGCTGGATGCGGAATGTCTGTTGAATCTAATAATGCTAATGCATATGCAACGGCAATACCATTATCAGCACCTAAAGTAGTTTCGTTCGCATATAACATATCTCCAATAATTCTTAATTCAATTGGATCCTTCTCAAAATCATGAACTGTCGCTTGGTTTTTTTCACACACCATATCAGAGTGCCCCTGAATGATAATAGCTGGAACATTCTCATAACCAGAAGTAGCTTCTTTTTTTATAATGACATTTAACGCTTCGTCTTGAATAACTTCTAAATTACGTTCCTTTGCGAAACTCACTAAGTAATCACTAATTTCTTTTTCATTACCTGATCCTCTAGGAATCTTTGAAATTTCTGCAAAATGATAAAATACAGGGTGCTTTGTTAATTGTTCTAAAGTAGAATACATTTTTCAAGCTCCTCTCAAAATGACGAAATAATATGTAAGTCCTTTATCATTATACCACGATTCATTATTTTACCTTTCTTTTAACATTTTAAAAATTTGTTATTTTAATTAATAAGGCTTTTCATACTCTACTACTTATTAATCCACAAATAACGAAAAAAATAAAAGAAAATGCTCTATGCATTTTCTTTTATTTTTTTTACCTGTATATATTTCGAACTATTACTATTCATAAGCTTTTCTAAACGATTTATATTTTCCGTTAATGCACCCTTCACAAGAGAGAAATCTGTATTTACTTCTTCTTTTTTTTCTTTAAAAAACGAAGAATTTTGTACATTTATTTCAGCCATCTCTTCTCCCCCTTTTCAAAAAGATACAACCTTTTATTTATATTATATAGCAAATGCAAACAGAGTGTACACGTATCATTTTCTTTTTAATTCTTCTTCTAACTCTTCCACTTGCTGCAAAGTATCTCCTTTTATTAAAGAAAAATCTGTTGTATCTTCATTATCTTCTTTAAAAAAATCATTGTCATAATCTTTTATCACTACAATCACCTCTACGTGCTAGTGTAGGAATGATTGTCCGATTTTATACAAGCTTGTCTGAATTTGTTCTCCCTTTATGTATAGGTGAAAAGGACAGAAAAAGATTCTGTCCTTATTTACTAAAATAACTATGATGTATTGTTAAATTATATACATTTTCAAAATCTCGATCTTGAAGGTTATTCTTCTTCCCATCAATAACAATAAAAACATCATTCACTATTTTTGCTGGTATAATTCCGACATTTTCTACTTGAACCGCTTGCTGGCCATTCAATTGCTCTATATGTTCTAGAGGTACTGTAATACTAAATTGAGAGCGAATACCACGGAAATTCGTATTTAATTCGTTCACTGCTTCAAATACAACAATTTTCGCACCTACTTTTTCACCATACGAATCAAGAAATGCGTTTAAACTTTTTGTATATTCTTCTTCCGTGTGCCATTCCATTGTCCCAAATGCTGCTGGATTTACATTTTGAATAATTGTCGTATATATTTCTCCTCTTGCTTTTGAAGCAATTAATGACCGTTTAATTGATTGGACCGTCTTTCCGATATCACTGAATTTTGCACCCCATATTTCTGAAATGTTAGGTGTCAAAATGAATGCAATATCAACGAAAATTACCATCGCAGTAAACATTAAAAGATTTTTCCAGAGGGTTAAATCTATTCCTTTTATCGTGAAATAAACTGTGACTGATGTTATGAACAAACCGTACCACGTTTTTCGAATTCGCTGTTTCTTCTCCTCATACAATTCTTCATTTTTCCAATAAAAGAAAACAAGAACAATAAAGACGATTGCTAAAATAAATAAGCCGATTCGAATGTTAGAGATCGTCAATCACATCACCCTCCATTCCAAAACTACTCACGATACCATTACATGCGCAAAGAGCTCTCTTTATGACAAAAGACGTGGACAACCTTCTAAAGTTAGCTACATCGCATATACATTAGAAGCAGGCCACGTCTTTTATCATGAATCTACATTGTATATGTAGACAAGCATCCGTTTCAAATTTTCACGTTAAAAAGAAATATGTTTCGGAATTTCCCCTTCAGGTACTTCCCCGTCCATACTTAAGTAATAATGACGAATCGGATGTAAATTTTCGTCCAATTCATAAACAAGCGGAATGCTAGTCGGTATATTTAATGTTACTACACCATCATTTGAGAGATTGTCTAAGTATTTCACAAGTGAACGAATCGTATTGCCGTGTGATGAAATAATTACTTTTTCACCATTTTTTAATGCCGGTGCGATTTTTTCATGCCAATAATCAACTACTCTTTTCTCCGTATCCTCTAAACATTCAGTTAATGGGAACTCGCCTTTTTTTAACGTTTTGTATCTCGGATTATTCGCTTCATATCGGGGATCATCTTCAGTAAGTGCAGGCGGTCTCACATCTATACTTCTTCTCCAAATATGAACTTTTTCATCTCCATATTTTTTTGCAGTTTCGTCTTTATTCAATCCTTGTAGTGCACCATAATGGCGTTCATTCAACTTCCATGAGTTATGTATAGGAACCCAAGTAAGATCCATTTCATGAAGTACAATCCATAATGTCCGAATTGCTCGTTTTAATACTGATGTATAGGCAATATCAAACGTATATCCATTCTTTTTTAATATTGTTCCTGCTTCTCTCGCTTCACTTAATCCATTCTTTGATAAATCTACATCTGTCCATCCTGTAAATCGATTTTCAAGATTCCACAAACTTTGTCCGTGACGAATGAGTACAAGTTTTATCATTATAATTCCCCTCTCGGAAATATGAATTTTAAAATTTCAATACGTACACATATAAAGTTTTTGGTAATGTGAATTTTTTATCCATAGTTGCCAAATATACAGGTGAAAATTTATGATTTTTCAAACTACAAAACAAGATACTATTTCTATCTTTTATTTTACTGGTATTTCACGCTTAGCCGTCCATGCATCAAATCCTGAACGGCTATTTGCCATTTCATTCATAACTTGATGCCAATTTTCTTCACATGATTCGCCAAACTGTTCAAAAATAGCTCCCATTTGTTCTCTTTGAACATCGCTCAGTTTTTTCTCTAAGTCTGTTCCTTCTTCTGTTAAAGACAGCTGTTTCACACGACGATCATGTTCAGCTTCATTACTCTCAATAAGTCCTTTATCTAACAGTTGGCGCAACGGTCCATGAAGAGCTTGTTTACTTATTTCTAAAAGTGATAGCAGCTCATTTACACTAAGCCCTGGAAAACGAGCGATAAAAAACAGAATTCTATGATGTACACGCTGTATACTATACTCTTTTATTATTTCATCTGGTTTTTCTGTAAAAGTTTTATATGCAAAGTAAAATAATGCTAATGCCTCATTCATTTGCTCTTCTTTATGTTGTGTCATCTACTTTCCCCCTGTATGTAAATTATACCACAACTCAATTATGAATAATTAAGTTGGTATATTGAGCCTAATTTCTTCATTCTAAAACCAACAAATTTCAACTATTATATTTTTTGAAGGCTGTTTAATTCTTAAACCATACCTTCAAATAAAGTATCCAAAATTCTTAAAGAAATAGGTTAAATTCAAATGATAAATATTGTAAAATTTATTTATTAATATTTTTTTGAAAAACTCAATTGTGATTGGAGTGTTATTGTATGCAAACAAAAAAAGTTTATCTTTATGTATTTAATACGATGTCAGACTGGGAATATGGACATTTAATTGCAGAACTAAACTCAGGAAGATATTTCAAAAAAGAGTTAGCCCCTTTAAAGGTAGTTACAGTAGGAGCTAATAATGAAATTATTACTACGATGGGAGGACTGAGCATAAAGCCAGATATTTCCCTTGATGAATGTACTCTTGAGAGTAACGATCTTTTAGTTTTACCTGGAGGGACTACTTGGGGAGAAAGCATTCATCACCCTATCTTAAAAAAAATTGGTGAAGCGTTAAAACTCGGCACTATTGTTGCTGCCATTTGTGGTGCAACTGAGGGACTAGCTAATTTCGGATACCTAGATTCTAGACAGCATACAAGCAATGACTTAGAGTATATTAAAATGGTTTGTCCTAATTATAAAGGAGAACAACTTTATAAGATGGAACCTGCAGTATGTGATAAAAATTTGATTACTGCATCAGGAGTAGCTCCTTTGGAATTTGCAATGGAAGTATTGAAAAAAATTGATGTATTTGCACCAGATACGTTACATTCATGGTATAACCTAAATAAGACTTATAAACCTGAATACTTCTTCCAGTTAATGAATTCCATTACTAGATAAGCTAAAAAATTAATTTAGCAGTTTTATATTATATAAAAACCTAAAGTTGTTATAAATACAACGGGTAGCTAAATCTATTTTAATCTTATTGAATAACGATGATCTTTCTTCTTTAGTTATAATAATGAAACGTTCTTTAAAAACCAGTGACGTTTGTAAAACAAAAAATAAAAGGGATGATACATATTAATCTTGAATCATCCCTTTTGTTATGACGTTACTGTCACCATATTATTTTAATTATTCATCTCCAGCAAGAGTTAACTGCCAAGATACGCCATACTTATCATTTAACCAGCCAAATTTTTTACTAAACGGATATGAACCTAAAGGCATAAGAATTGCTCCGTCTTGTGCTAACTTATTAAAAACAGTTTTAATTTCTTCTTCCGTTTCACAAGTTACATAAAGAGACATAGCTGGAGTGAATGTAAAATCATGCTTTACAAAACTATCGATACACATGAACTCTTGGCCATTTAACGTGAATGTTGCATGAATTACAGTGCCCTCTTCACCAGGTCCCTTTTCATCGTATCGAGAGATGTTTACAATTTCTGATTGATCAAATAACGACGTATAAAAATTCATCGCTTCTTCAGCTTTTCCCTCAAACATTAAAAACGTAGTGATTTTTTGATTTGTGTTACTCATTTAGAGACATCCCCTTGTTATATATTTATGCAAAACATACATCGACCAACAAAACCGAACGTATATTCCCGTAAATATATTGTCTATAAAAACGATGAGTTTGTCAATTATCTACTTTCTTATTTCTTCTTAAATAATGCTGTCCAAAGAAATGATTCCCCAAACATATTATTTGGTTGTTCAATTTGCTTCATTTTTCTAATTTCAATTACTTCAAATTCTTTAAATATCTCTCTTAACTTTTCTTCTGAATATGCAAGACCACCTTGCAAACTCCATCCTCTATACACATCCCAGTCCGTTATTTCCGATCCATTTCGCTCATTCAAATCACCTGCTGCAAAACATGTTAATCCGAAATAACCACCTGATTTTAATGAGTTTTTAACTAGATCAACATAATTCATTCTTCTATGTGGTGGAATGTGATGCAAGCAACCGGAATCATATACAAAATCATATTCATCTTGAAAATCCAAATTAAAAATCGATTCACAAACAAATTGTATTTCTATTCCGTTTTCTAACGCCCTCTCTTTGGCCCAATTAATTCCTTCTATAGACAAATCTACGGCTGTTACATCAAACCCCTGTTTCGCTAAATAAATTGCATTTCTTCCTGGACCACATCCAAGCTCTAACACTTTCCCTTTTGAAATCCATTCTTTTTGTATATATGAAACTAAATTCTCATCTGGAACATTTGCAAAAAAAGGAACATCCTTTTCTCTATTCGTGTAAAATTCATTCCAAAATGGTACTGCGGTTCTTAATAAAGAATCCATCATCTTCAAGATATCTTCTTGTGTATGTAACGTTTCATTTTTCATCAAAAGGCCTCCTGTCATAAATTCAGAATAATCCCATAATAACACACGAGAGAGTTTAAAAAAAAGAAAAGCTCCCCATTAATAAAGGAGCTCCGCAAACATTTTTTATTTTCTTAATAAATGTTTAAAATTACTTTTATTACGGTAAATGAAATTATATTGCTTCATAAATCGAACTTATCGTGTATATACTAATTTCAAAATAAAGAACAAAAAAGAGCCGCAATTTTTTCGCGACTCTTTTTTTTCTATCTAATAAATAAAATGATTTACAATCATATCTGAAATTTTATCGGTGATTGTTATTATTTATCAACTTATCGACAAATAATAACAACCCTCTTTATCCCGATTACTATTTTAAGATTTAACGGCCACGTCTTTGCTGACCTTGCTTTGCACTATTGTTCTTATTACTTGGCTTATTAAATGATCGATTGTTATCATTTCTCGAACTATTTCTTGAATCGTTTCTTGGTCCACCTTTTGAACCACTTCTTGAACCTTCACGGCTATCTCTTTGACGATATTGACCTGATTTCTTTGGAGCCGGCTTTTGTACCGGTTTTCCATTTTCATCTACATGTTTTATCTTCGGTTGTTCAATTATTTCTCTTTGCAGTGGTGCACCAAGCGTTTTTTCAATTTCTTCTAAATATCTTTCATCTTTCGCTGCAACAAACGTAATTGCAAGACCTGATCCACCTGCACGTCCTGTTCGGCCAATACGGTGAATATAGCTTTCTACATCTTCAGGAATATCATAGTTAAATACGTGAGTGACACCATCTACATCCAGTCCACGAGCTGCTACATCAGTCGCAATTAAGTACTGAATTTTAGCTTCGCGGAAACTCTTCATGACTCTTTCACGTTTCGCTTGAGGTATATCACCATGAAGTTCAGCACAATTATAACCAAATCCCTTTAAATCATCATAAAGCTTACTTGCTCTAACCTTTGTACGACAGAAAATAACTGCTAAAAATGGCTGATCACGATCCATAACAAAACGAAGTGCATCTGGCTTTGCACGATCTGTCGTCTCAATGACACGCTGCTCAATTGTATCTACCGTTACTTCTTCACTTTGTATTTGAATCATTTGCGGCTCTTCCATATAACGCTTCGCTAGTTTTTTAATATCTTTTGGCATCGTTGCTGAGAATAACATCGTTTGTTTACTGTCAGGTGTCTCATCTAAAATATCTTCAATATCATATAAGAAACCGAAATAAAGCATTTGATCCGCTTCATCTAGTACAATCGTTGAAAGATTACTTAAATCAATTGTTTCGCGTCGTATATGATCTAATAATCGCCCTGGTGTTGCTACAACAATATGTGTATTACCTTTTAGTTTTCTCAATTGCTGTGCAACATCTTGCCCGCCATAAATCGCAAGCACATTAATATCTTCTCTATGAACAAGCATCTTTTTAATTTCAGCTGTAATTTGTAGTGCCAGTTCCCTTGTTGGCGCAACAATTAAAGCCTGAACATCACTAGACTCTGGATTGGTTTTTTCTAAAATAGGTAAAACGAACGCTAACGTTTTACCCGTTCCTGTTTTCGCCTGTCCAATAATATCTTTTCCTGACATAATAACAGGAATTGCTTTCTCTTGAATTGGTGTTGCTTCTGTGATTCCATTTTCACGTAATGTATGATTAAAAGTTTCACTAATTCCTAATTCTAAAAAGTTTTTCATATTGACCACTTCTTTTCCTTATTTTTCACATTAGCTTTCATTGTACCATTTGTTTCGCCAAATATGAAAAATAAAAAAATTCTTACCTTCTCTTTTTATATTCACTATATACAAGTTGAACGAATTCGGTTTGTTTTCTTTCAGATTTTAAAAGTCCTTCCATATTGCCGGAAGACAAAATTTACTTCTTAATTTTTTTGTTACTCCAAATTAAACTTGTATACTTCGTATCTTCATGTAACCTTCGAAACCACTCAAATCCGCTTAATTTCGCAATATGATGTTTTAATTTCATATCATTTCGAGGATAAAATAAAATTATATCTGCTATTACATCAAATAATAAACCCATCTTCTCCCCTCCTAAAGCAACTTTTAAATTACATATGTTCTCCTATACATATATATTTCAATGTTACGGAAATATAGTTACAGGGTGATAAAATTGACCACTACATTCATAAAGATATTTTGTATATTTTTCTTACTATATTTTCAATCGACCTCAATTATTATGGCGAAATCTCAAACAGATGTAATAAGTGAATTCAAACATGCATTACTCAAAAATGATAAAAAATTAATGCAGTCATATGTAACAGAAGGGATTGAATTGCCTACTTTCCATACAGATAAACATATTCATGAAATTAAAATAGTACCGTCTCCAAAAGAAGATACTACAATTCTTATTTCTTATTTCAAAGACACTGATGATGGATTTACTATCGGTTACATTTTAGAAATAGTAACAAAAAATAATAAAATATCTCAAATTAATCAAATTTATGATGGAACTAATCCTCTTATGAAAGAAGCTACTATTGTAAAAGAATATGAAATGAAGTGTAAGGAACATATACTTACTCCTACAAAATTCCCGTTCGAAATTCACGAATTTCAAGGGTTCATCTATAACGATTACTTAGAACTACGATACTACAATGAAGATATTAATGGGATTTTAAAAATCACTGTTTCACCAGTTCAACATAAATTAGGTCAATATGTACATAAGGGAACTAAGTTTTACATTTTAAAACATAATATAAAGGCAGTATATAATCCTCATTTTGATTTAGCATATGAACTTATCTTTCAGAAGGATGGTTTTCAATATAAAATCGCCATTGGTAACAAACTACATATAAAAAGAAAATACAATGCTCAGGATTTGATTCAAATTGCAGAATCTATGAATTGAAAAGCCTATCTTTCCGATATAGGAAAGATAGGCTTTTTATTATTTTATACAGTAATTATAAAGTACACATTTTATTTTTTCGAACAGGTACTTTCCTATTTCTTATGGAAATATACAATAAGAATAAATAATAAAATTGATTATTCTTTCGCTTCTTTGTCCATCCTTTTAAAAAATCTATGTTTTTGTAAAAGGAGTGTTTATATGGAGAAACAGACCCTTTGGAAAAAATTCAAAAAAAGCTCAGTAAACCTCGGAAAATCCAGCGTATATGAAAGTATTATTTTATTCTACACAATGAAAAAGAAAAAGTTACCTACTAAAGCGAAACTCATTATATTAGCCGCCTTATCCTATTACGTATTAACAATCGATTTCATTCCAGATATAGCTGCTATTATCGGGATTGGCTTATTAGATGATGTTTTAGCAATCGCTGTAGCGCATAAATATGTTATGCGACATGCAGACGCTGAAATTCGAGAAAAGAGTAAAATAAAAATGGAGTCATTATTTACTTCAGCACAAGCATAATGAAAGAGGAGCTAATATAATTTCTCTTAGCTCCTCTTTCATAAAACTATTTTTCAAAATACTATTTTACTTCATTAGCTACAAAAAAGTGCTCACATACACTTGAAATACGTTGCAAATCTACGTTTCCACCAGATATAACCGCTACTACTTTTTTCCCTTTAATATATTGATCAACTTTCCCTGCAAGCAGAGCAGCAGTAGCTAGTGCACCCGCACCTTCTACTACAGCCTTTCCACGTTGTAATAAGTCTTTCATTGCTACCTCTAATTCACCTTCTGATACTGTTACAATATCATCTACTAATTCTTTTACAACTTCAAACGTTAAATTTCCTGGTATTTTAACTGCGCAACCATCTGCTATAGTAGGTGCCTCGTAATGTTCTACGATTGTCCCTTTATCATAAGATGCCTTCATCCCATGAACATTTTCTGCTTGTACACCAATTATATTGATTGATGGATTAAAAGATTTTAATGCAACAGCAATACCAGAAATAATTCCGCCTCCGCCAATTGGCACAATAACCGTATCAACATCCCACATATCATCAAGAATATCTAAGCCAATTGTGCCTTGACCAGCCATTACCTCTACATCGTCATATGGATGTAAGTATGTTTCACCTGTTTCTCTTATAATCTCCTCACATTTTGCCTTCGCATCATCAAAAGTTTCACCGTATAAAACAACTTCTGATCCATATCCTCTGGTAGCCTCGACTTTCGCTAGAGGTGCAGAAATTGGCATTACGATTTTACTCTTAATACCAAGTAAATGAGCAGATAAAGCAACACCTTGTGCATGATTACCTGCCGAACATGCAATAACGCCTTTCTCTTTTTCTTGCTCTGTAAGCTGCGACATTTTATTAAATGCACCACGGAATTTAAAAGAACCCGTTAATTGCATATTTTCTAACTTCAAATGAATTTCTCCACCAGTTTTACTAGTCAAATAAAAAGATTTTACTAATGGTGTTTTACGAACGTTTCTATCAAGAATTTTTTGAGCCTTTTTAATGTCTGCTATATGTAATGGTAGTTTACTAGTTATCATACTAACACCTCTTCCAATGATTTATGATCTACTCTATTGTCATTCCTCAGTTTTCGTAAATAATAACTCCTTTATACGCAACCAACTATGTTAAGAAAACATTTGTCATACCTGTACGCCCTTCTTTAAGACACACATCTGCAAACAATTTAACATCCTCTTCATATCACGTTCTTTATAGTGATTCAGACATGCTATTTGAATCCAGTTATTCTTTTGTAAATATGCTGATTCATAATGAACAATATATCCTTGTAATGCTAATGCATCGCCTACTGCCTTAGAAGACTGCCCTTCGTTTAATTGAATGGTAAGAACAATTTGAGCGGCATGATCTTTAGGTGAAACAAGCTTTAAACCCATAGTAGTAATAGCTTGTTCAATATAAGCATACGCCTCTTTTATTTTTTCAAATGCCTCTTCATCTTCGAATCGCTTCAATGCTTCTTGCAATGCATAAATTAAATTCCATGAATGGGAGTATGGAATACTATCATCCATTTCATACATACCAATATCCATATACACAGGTATTGCTTCGTTTTTCTCTACAATGTGATTATGAAAAACGAAAGATAATCCTGTAAATGATTTAATCGCTTTTCCGCTTACACCACTTGCAAAATATACATCCTTCAAATTTATTCGTATTGCTCCAATTGAGCTTATACAATCTACACATAGTTTCATTTGATACTTTTTACAAAGAATGTCTAGTTCTTCTAAATTATTTAACATTCCAGTTGATGTTTCATGGTGAACAAACCAAAGCCATTCATAATTTCCAATTGCCATTATTTTTTCTAATTCTGTATAAATAAACGGCTCTGCCATTTCTTTTTTATACGTATCAAAATTTAAATGTGCACGTTTTGCCTGCTCAATTAATCTATTACCGAACTCCCCGTTCGCTAAAACTAGTCCTTTACCTTTTAATGAACGTAACTGTAAAGCAATTGCATCATTCGCTAACGTCCCTGTTCCTAACATAACTTGTACACGTTTTGCTTTCGTTATTTGAAGTAATCGTTTTTTTACATTTCCCATCGTCACTTGAAATGACTTGGAGCGATGGGAAATAGGCTTAGTAGAAAATGCCTTTTGGACATTCTCTTCGATGTCTACTGGGCCAGGTAAAAACGTATATTCTTTCGTCATAATCCCCCCAACACTCGACTCTTCAAACTTAGTGGGTGTAACATACATTGGCTGGAAAGCTGCTTCTTCTGTTCCAACTAGCGTATGGAAAGGTTTAAACCCCATTTGCTCATATAAAGGAAGCTCACGTGTTGTGGCTGAAATGAGTGCTAATTCATATCCATTTAGAAGTAAATAACGATGTAAAAAGCGAATTAACCCTAACAGTGCTCTTCCATTTCGATATTCACTTTCTACTGAGAGTAAACGAATTTCATATACTTTTTCTCCATGCTCTTGTAAATAAAAATCTAAATTTGAAATTTTATAATCTAACGAGAATGGTCGTTTTCCCCGCACCGCGACCATGCCTACTAATTTCTCACCATCTAAACAAATTAAATATGTATTTTCTTCATGAAATCGATCTATACGAAAACGTTCTTTCGTTTCCTCATGCTGCGGAATCTCTTCTACAAATGTTTTATAGTTCAATTTATGTATACTTTCAAATTCCCAAGCTTGATCAGCAACCTTATAAATTAACCCCATTTCTTACCTCCTTTATCTCTACTTACCGCTCACTATCAAATTAATAAAAATTATAAGTGGAGATTCCCCCACTTATAAAAGATTCACTTTATTCTCGATTTACATATAAAATAAGCACAATAATAAATGCACTTAAAATAGTCGTACCAATAGAGTAAGAATAAAAAATCATGCAAATTGGTAAACAAGCGATTGTAATTAACCCTGGCTTAGTAAATCCTTTAAATATTAAATAAAATACAATAAAAATGCCTATTAGAGTAAGCGCTATCAAATAATCAAATGCTATTAACCCTCCAATAAATGTTGAAATTCCTTTTCCACCCTTACCTTTAAACAAAATTGGATAAATATGTCCAATGATAACGGCCAATAATGCCAGCATTACGAATGTAGCATCTTCAAAAAGGTATTTTGCTATATAAACTACAATTGCACCTTTGATCGCATCACCTATAAATGTAGCGACAAAATACCCTTTTCCATATACTCGCCCCATATTTCTTGCACCAGGATTTCCGCTTCCTTCATCACGAATATCAACGTTATGTCTCCATTTTGTTACTATATAAGCGGTCAATATGTTTCCAAATAAATAAGAAGCCACTACATACAACAGTTGCATACTATTAATCATGTAATCATTCACTTTCTACATGGGAATACTTATACACTATTCAATTATTATGCACATTGTACTTTTCTGACTCTACATCCCTTTATATATTTTAACATCATATTTTTACAAATCATACAAAAAATCTCATTCAGCTATTTGTACTTTAATGTATATTTCCTTCATCAAATAATATGTTCTTTTCGCTGCCATTTCTGATTGTGATACAAATGTAACTTCTCCCATACAATTTTTAAAATTATCAACTTCCTCAAATTCACAAAAAACCGCCTAAAAGCCGAAACATTCAACTTTTAAGGCGGTTTTTTCTATTTATTCTTAAACTTCTCAGTCGCTGCTCTCATCTTCACATTCAAATCGTGATCAATGGAATCACGAATGTCTCGCTCTACTACTTCCATTTCTTTTTGGAAATTTTGCAAGTATATTTTTAGTTCTTCTTCTTTTTCAGGACGTTGTGATGGTGGTAATTGTACCACTAATGATAGCATCGCTGTTAAATCTTTCATTAAGAACGTTTCAAGTTTATGTTGTTGTTCAAACATGCGTTGTTCTTGATAGTACGGAAGTGCATTTAATACTGAAATTGTAATGTCATCAACCGTTCTTTGTAGTGAAGGATTAATCGAGCGTTTATATGCTTGAATTGTATTTAATGCATCTGGATATCGATCATAGAAATACAATTTATAAAACGATAAGTCTGTCGGTTTTACAGTTTGCTGTGATTCTTGTCTCAAGAAATCTTTCACTTTCATTGTTGCGATATCAATATCTTCATTCGTAAGCTTTTTTGTTGTTTTTGCCATCACATGCACTTTTTTCTGCTTTTCTTTCGGTAACATTGAGAAAACTTGCTCTCTCGTACGTTGGCCCGATGAACAGAAAAGTGTATTTAATGTATTTTGTTCTTTTTTCCCTTCTGTACGAATCCAGCGATAAAAGAGTGGGTGCTGCGTAAATTCTTGTAAAAACGGTGTTGATTTGTTCGATAATTTTCCAATAGAATCTTGCGCTCTCTTATATGGTTTCGTCCATGAAAAATAAAGTTTACGTCCGAAGTATACAACTAAAACAACGACAGTAAATGCGATTAAAAGTAATGACCCTAATAGTAATAATACTCCTTGAATGAAACTCATTTTTTCACCTCCTCTAATGATCTGTTATTTCCTTGGACGCTGAATGAGTTTCTGCTTCATCTCATCATTAAATGTGTCAAGTTCAATTACAAACTTCTTACTAGACTCAATAATACGCTCTGACGATTTCTCAGATGCTTCAATAGCAGCGAATACATTTTGGAATGATTCACGTAATTTATCCATGCTAATTGCAGGATTTTCTAGGAGTTTTGTTGTTTCTTCTGTATTTTGTTTTAATGCTTGAGAATTGCTTAATACCATTGATTCAATCGCTTCATTTGTCGCATTAACTGCATCAATTGTTTTACGTTGATTTGTTAATGCGAGCTGAATTGCAGCTGAAACCGTTACAACGTTTTGTGTCATCGTAATTGCATTGCGAATTGCTTCTGCTAGCTTTTCATTATTTTTCTTAATAATATCTACAGACGCGATAGATTGTAATAATACACTTTTTGCTTGTTGCATATTACGAGTACGCACAAGTATCTTTTCTAATGCATCATTTATTAACGGAATATCCCTTTGACGTTCTGGATTTTGTTTCTCAGCTTCAAGCATACCAGCAAGTTTTCTTCCTAAGTATACTTGTTTATCAAGAGCGTGAATTTTATCGTGTGATTGCTCTTTTAACATTTCAAGACCAACCGTATCCTCTTGCAAGTTATCACGGCCAATGAGAAGTGATCTTATAATCTCCTCGATTTGCTTATCTATAGATTGATATTTATGCACGTAATTTTCAAGCGGATTTTTCTTAAACACTTTAAACATAAGTTTCTTCATACCAGTTGCTTTTAATGAGTTTGGATCAAGTTCTGATACCACTTTTCGTAATTCTAACAATGTATTTGGAATTTCTTCATTCTTTCCATTCATCATCGCTGTCACAGGACGTTTTAAAGCTGATAGCGTTTGTCCTGCCGCTTGCTGCTCTTTATCCCCTAAGTCTCCAAGCTGCGACAATACTTTTGATAAATCTGTATTTTGCTCGCTATTTAACTTTTGTACATAAAGATCTGCTTCTTTATTCAGTTCTTCAAGTTCTGCATCTTTTATTACTGTATCCACTACTACTTCTACATTATTATCTTTCACAATCGATACAGGTTCTTTTTTCTCGAGTTCAGTCAACAAAATCGCTCCTTTATTTATATGTGCGAATTTATGTGCACTATATTTCATCTAATATATCGTATTTCATATACATTTTGCTTGCTTGAAATCGATTTTTCAAGAAATACCTGCTTATGCAGTCATTCCCTGTTTCATAGTATAAGTATACCTGTTCTCTTCATTATTTTCCTCAGACTTAAGACCTAGAGAGTAACATACTGAAGGCGGATTCTTTACGAATTACCTTACAGAATTTACGATACGGGAAAGCCCACGCAGGACTTTAGTCCGTCTTTAGACGTGGGATGAAAGTATCGTTTTTGCATAGCAAAACATGGTATACTTTATTCATAGTCATGCAAAAGACTCTAAAACGACTGTTCTCTGAAAACAGAATACATATGAGGTTGGGGTAGCAAATTCTTCTACTCCGTAAAATGTATTAAGTCGTCATGCAAAAGACGTAAAAACATTTGAGAACGAACAATCTGTACGGTATGGTCACAGTACCGTAGCCCACGAACCTATATGGTCTGTTGTGGGAGTGGTGATGGCACACCGCAATCTTGCACGTCAGCGATACCAGAAATGGACTTCGCCTTTGGTAGCAAGAATCCCACTGACGTTAGTCAGCTAGCCCCTTTAGGGGGGGAGTGTCAATAATCACCACTGAATATTAAATTGAAGTTCCATTTAGTTATCCTCTTAAATTTATATAATGTTCTATCTTTTGACATATGCTATCTTTCAATGTGATAATTACATTAAGCCCACTTCTAATTATTCTTCCGCGCAACAAATGCTCCCTTTTGAAAAGCTAATAACACCGTTTCAAACGTATCATCTTCTTCAATCATCTTTATAAATTCTGCTAGTTCCTCCGCATGAGAAGTTGCATTATCAATAACAAGAAAACCTTTTGGCTCTAAAATACGTTTTATATGTTCCCACCACCACATATATTGCGTTCGTTCTGAATCTAGGAAAATAAAATCAAATGAATGATCTAATTGCGAATCTAAAAATGCTCCAGCTTCTTGATTGTGAATATCGATTCGCTGTGTGAAATTCACCTTCCTAAAATTCCCAAGTGCCTCTCCCACCCGTTCTGAAGAAAGTTCTACCGTTGTAACATTTCCATTTGTTTCTTCTACCGCATTTGCTAGCCACAATGTAGAATAACCATTTGAAGTTCCAATTTCTAAAATTTTTTTTACATTACATCCTTTTACTAAAATTGATAAAAATTGTCCCATCTCACGAGAAATATTCCGTAATTTTTCTTCCCGCGTTTTTTTATGTCGATCATGCTCTTCTCCATATTGTTCAAGTTGAGATAATAATGAATCTAAAGTATCCATTCTTTTCATCGCCTTTCCAAAGCAATATGATGAAAAAGCTCTTGCTGCCCGTCTACTTTTCATTATATGCGAAACGAAAACCTTTTTCTCGTTATATGACAAAGTTTTAATTTTTTTTATAGCATATTGTTTCGTTTTTTGGTAAAGTTAATTTCTACGTGCAATTATTCCATTCACATTATTTTACAACCAGTTTTAAATTATAAAATAATATAAACCCCATTTAAATGAATCGGTATTTCAAATTCAATTAAGTGCCCTTTTCGGACGCATTTTCTTTTGTTTATATATTTCTAGAAGAAAGGATGCTTACAAATGAACGTGATTAGCTTAGACGCTGCTAGAAAGCGAAAACAGCATAAAAAATTAATGATTACTATACCGATTATTAAACGTATTTATGAAGAAGACGGGGAAATTAAATTCGAGGTAGCTGGTGAAAAAGATGTACCTCTTGAAATGTTAGAAAAGTAATAAAATAAAGACGTATTTCTATTGAAATGCGTCTTTATTTTATATTTTTACATTTAAATGCATAAGTTTTTCAAGATTAACCATCATATAAATGCTTGAAATTTTCTCATTCTCAAATGCAAATGAAAGCACATAATTGAACGATTCGTTACCATATAATATTTTTTCTTTACTCATTTACATACTGGTACCAAATTTCACGTTCTTCCTCACTCATTTCTCCTATTATTTTTGAGAAATCTATTTTTCTATCAAAAGAGTCTTTTAGCATATTAAATTGAGCAAACGACCCTGTAAATATTTCTAATGAGTCAGAACTACAAACCGCTTCAAGATTTTCAATTGTTGCCCCATCTAATTCTAACTCCTTTAATCCTTTCAATCGCCCTAATACATTTCCATTTTTTACATTTGTATCTTTTAACTTTATATTTTGTAGTGCTGTATTATCTTTAAAACAATTAAAGTTATCAACAATACTATTTTCAAATTCAATTGTTATTAATTTATTTAAGTTTTGTAAAACGAGTAACTCTACTTCATTGACATTTTCTAAACCTAAAATACGTAAATGCTTTAAAGTATTTATTTTTGAAATTGCAATGAGCTGCTCACGATTTGAAATATGTACAGAAAGCGATTCTAACTTCCGAAACTGCGGTAGTAACGAAAAATCTTTAATATCAGTATTTGAAATATCCAATTTTTTTAATGATGGCATTTCTACAAGTGCCGATAGATCATTTACACTCGTCTTCTTAATATTCATTTCTTCTAAGTGCTGCAAATGTACTATTGGCTTTAAATCTTGAACTGGATTATTAACTAAATATAACTTTTTTAAAGCAGTCATCCGTTCTAATCCATTAATATCTTTAATTTCATTTCCAGTTAAAATTAGCGCCCTTACTTCAGTACACATCTGTAATGGACTAATATCTACTAACTCATTTCCGCCTAAATATAATCTCTTTTCTCTTATAAATTTACTCGCACGTTCATGAGATCCCACGATGTTTTTCCATTTTTCATTTAAACTATCATACCAATCTTTAACATTATTTTCAGACTGAAATATAAAATTAGGATGTAAGACAGGTAATTCAATATTAAATAATGCGTCTAAAAAATGTATATTATCATTTGTACCATAACTCCAATATAAATAATCTTCCTCTCGGTGGATTGTGAAATTTTTATCTTTTAGCGTTTGTAAAATAAATAGTAAAAAATCTGAAATTCGATTTGCAATTACATATTTCACTTCTTCATCTCGTCCAAAATTAATAACTTGTCCTATTTTCCCCTTTTTATCCGGATCAACGTCTATTGCAATATTATTCCCACCAGCGTCATTACTAATTGGTATCCATTTTCCATTTGCATATTTTTCTTTAATATAATTTTTTGGTATAGAATATGCATCAAAATCAAATGGTTCTCCATCTTCAACCTTTTTCCATATTCTCCACTCATCTAAAACTTCATCTAACGAGAGAAATGGCAAACCAAAAAATAATCCTGGTCCAGATTTAACCTCACCGTTATGCGCGAGATAAAGCATACGTAATTCATCTGGAAACGAAATTCCCATTTCACTTTCGACATATTTAATTTCTTCTATTGTTGCAGGTGCATTCAAAAACGGTTTAAAGTGATTTTTCAATTCAACTTCTAACTCTTTTAAAATAGTTTTATTCATTCCCCACACTCCCCTTGTATTCCATAATAAAAAAAGCGCTATCAATCACATTAATTGTAATTAATAGCACTTTTTTTCGCAACCAAACTAACTTTATACTATTTCATCGTAATCCAATCAGACTGCATACATACTAACGTTTTTATTTTAAAAAAACTAAAACCATCAGCCCTTCACATTTCAATAACTAGACTCATACCCTAATTTCAGATTGCAATACACCATAAGAAAGGCGGGTAATACAATTGACTTCCAATATCGACTACACATCCCCCTCTACCAATTTCACTCATGATTTAAGTAAAAGTAATTTTTTTAAGAAAGATGCCCAAAATTATATAAACGTACTTGGCATCAAACAATTAAACACAATAAAAAACACTTCTTTATTAGATATATATTTAAGCTCAAGTAATGTTGTAGAACCACATATCCATCAAAATGCAGCTGAACTCGTTTACTGTATTTCAGGATCTGCCGTTGTTTCTTTACTTAATCCATTTACGAATCAAATATTAAACTTACCAATTAAACCAGGGCAAGTTGCTAATATTCCACAAGCTTGGTGGCATTATGAAATCGCCACAACAGATAATACACATTTATTAGCCATTTTTGATGCCCCAACTCCTGAAGTTATTTTTGGATCTGATATTTTAAGGTTAACTCCATCAAACATTATGGCCCATACTTACTGTCTCGATGAACAACAATGGAAACAAGCCATTTCTCCAATTCAATCTACTACAGTAATTGGCCCACCAGCAAACTGTAATCAAAACCGTGGAACGATAAACGAACCAACTCAAACCTCTATTCAACAACAAAATCTATATTATCAAGATTCATACTATTTCCCTCCATATTGGGGCTACTGATTTAATTCATTTCTATTAGAAAAATATAATTCATCTCCTTGGAAAACCCTTGGAGATTTTTTTAATATCAGCATCTTAATTTCCTATTCTTTATCGTAACGATTAATAGAGTTAGTACATATAATAATTATATATTTAATTGGAGGTGATGATACCATGAGTAATTATAGCAACTATCGAAAAAACTATTCTAATAACAAAAATAGTAGTTCTTCAACTTCTTCTCAATCTTCCAATTCTCAATCGCAAAAAGATTTAGCTCAACAAGGCTATGTAAAGAAAAAAGGTTGTAACTGCAATAAAAATAAATAATAAATTACTAATATTAACAATTCTATTTCAGCGCATCCGTAAAGCAATGATATCCTACCATATAGTAAATTTAAAAGATGAATCCAAGTATTAATTGGATTTATCTTTTTTTGATATACTGATAGAATTTTTTATATAAAAAAATTGTTCCTTAAAATATAAAGTGCAGATTATAGTATTCATTCTTTCATACGAGCTTAACTTAGCATATTTTTCAAATGGATTTAATACTTATTTCCCACAAAAAATATAGCCCTCCCTAATATTATTAGGAAGGGACTATATACAAATACCAGTTTAATTTCCCACTAAACATTGTAACGAATTAAACGATATTAATACCTGCACTTGCAAATCCATCAATTGTAGCTATTGGACTAGCTCCTGTCAATGAAACATATACTAGTATTTTATCCCCAGCGGCTACTGGAATATTAAGAGGTTCGATTCCTGATGCTGTAGCACCAACCACTATTCCGACAAATGTTGGTAATAATAATAGAGGTGCTCCCACTGGTGAAAACGTATTACTTGCTGCAGATGCAATTAATATTTGCATTTGAACTTGAGTAGTTCCTAATGAAACTCCCGCTAATACACTAAAGAAACCTGCTAATGACGTAATAGTCCCTGCGCGTGGTGCTACAAATGCATAATCACCTATACCTGCCGCTAATAGGATATCGCCTCCACCCAATAAAGATATGCCAGGCTGACTAAAACCAAATCCAAGGAGAGTTCCTGTACCAATAGTTCCTGCTACCAGGTTAACTAACACAGCTGGTGTTGTACCTGAAGCATATGGAATAATAGCTCCGCCACCTGTTGCTCCTGTTGCTCCTGTTGCTCCTGGCGGAATTGGAGTAAGACTAATTAGTTGTGTTAATAGATTAAATAAAAGTCGGAAAGTTGATGGAGCAAAACAAGTCTGTATAGAGAAGAAGAAATCTGCAAGAGCACTGTAAAATTGTTGTAATAGTACAGACAATTGCCCCAAGTCTGTATTAGGAGATTGTAATTCATTTAAAATACTTTGAACTAACTGTTTTAAATAATCTCCTTCTGTAGTTGGTAGTAATAAATTTAGTAAATCTAAGAGTTGGTTAAACAAGTTGATTAGTATCAATTTATTTGCAGCATTTGGAGTAGCAAAAAACGTTGGTATAGCTATTATTAAAGCATTTAGTAAACTAATCAATTCATTTAATTGTGAATTGCTAGGACAAACTACCTTCGGCTCACAACAACCACCTGTAATAATAATTGAATCACAGTGATTATTATCAGAACAATCATTATGTTTCATATTTTTCCTCCTTACTTATTTATTTTCCGAGTACCTTTCTATTCTAAGAGTTATTGAATATATAGTTATATTTTATTAGCTTTGAGTAATAATTTCCTCTTAGAAAAGAAAGCGCTACTAATAATTAAACAATAAAGAACGCTGTTTTAATTATCTTCACGACTCTCATATTAATTATATGTCCCTAAAAACTTAATGATTAGATTATATACCTAAACTCAGTAACACATTTTAAAATCCCACATTTCTATTTTTAATACATAATCTCATTCTCAAAAATAATCAATTCAAATGTGACATAATAAATACAAAAAATCATATTGGTTATATGGGTATGTAGCCGCGTCCCTAATAAAAAAAAATCATAAAATAAAACATGGGACAAGCTTCATCTTAACTAGCCCCATAAATTCAAAATAGAGGTGAAATATTACATGCCCATCATTCAACCTTTTATGGCATCTAGAAGATTCACGTCCACTTTAGGTGCTGGTACTGGTACTGGCGCGGCTTTCGCAATTGCCGCTACAGCATGCTTAAACGACTCTGGTACTACCGCAACAGCATTTCCCACTTACACATACTACAATTTTTATGTCAATGGAGTCATTCAACCTAGTGTAAACTCAACTGTCACTACAGGACCTACTGGTGCAATTACCATTCCAGGTGGAGATGCATTAGATCCTGGAATTCCAATCACAGTTGAATTTATCATCACTTAATATCTATTTTTTCATTCAGACAGATCACTCAAATATGAGAATCTGTCTTTTTTAATGAATAGTAATAAATTGTAAAATAATTGATGAACCTTGTAAAGGCGGTTCAGAATCTATTAAAATCAACTGACCGGAAGTAACTTTGTAAAAAGGTTGTGGCTGAAGAATTCCATTTATAAACAAATTAATATATGAAACGTCATCTGGAGAGAGAATTTGTGTTGTACCATATTCAGGTAATCCATCAGCATTTGTATAAATAAGCTTTTCTCCATCTGAAAAAGTAAAATATAGTATATTTGATGTTTGTATATTACCAATAGGACCCGTTACACCTGTTGCTCCGGTTGTTCCGGTTTCTCCCCTTGTTCCAGTTGTTCCTGTTACTCCGGTTGTTCCGATTGCTCCGGTTACACCTGTTGCTCCGGTTGTTCCGGTTGTTCCGGTTGCTCCGGTTGTTCCGGTTACACCTGTTGCTCCGGTTACCCCCGTTGCTCCGGTTGCACCTGTTGCTCCGGTTATTCCGGTTACACCTGTTGTTCCGGTTACACCTGTTGCTCCGGTTGGAATTCGAATAACTGGAAGTGGTGGAAATGTAGGTCCAATATTTTCAAAAATTGATGTTTCATTATAGTTCTTCAATTTACCACCCCCTTTCACTTAATAATTATTAAATGTATATTTCTTTTAAATGTTAAAAAACGAATTTACATTTACAACTCCTGTTAATGAACGTTATTATATTTCTTATCAAATTAATATAACAACTCCATAACTTACAGGATCAACATTAATCTAAATTTACAGAAAATCCCCCCTTGCTATTCCATCACAATACGTAAGGTAATCATTTTCCAATCCTATATGCAATACTGCTTTGACACTCAACTATGTGTCTTTTTTATACGAAAAAAGCTATCTAATTATAGATAGCTTTTTCATAATATATTAAGAAACAGGATAATATATTGTCATACTCACTCTTGTTAATGTTTCTCCTAAATTGTAATAAACATGTGGTCTATCCGCCTTAAATCTAATGGAATCACCACTTTTTAAATTATATTTACACCCATTTACTTCAATTGTTAATTCTCCATCAAACACTGTTATAAATTCTTCCGTTCCTTCTTTATGAGCTTCCGCACTCAAACTTCCCTTTTCTTCAATTTCAATCATATAAATTTCAAACTGTCTATTTTCTTGGAACGAAAATGAAGGAAATACTCTATACCTCCCATTATCCTCAGACAATATTTGGATATCATTCCGTAAAACTATAGTCGTATCTGGTTGTGGATTATTTATTAAAGAAGTAAAGGAAACCTTTAGTCCATTAGCGATTTTCCAAATTGTTGTAATCGTAGGACTAGATTCCCCTCTTTCAATTTGTCCAATCATTGTTTTACTCACACCTGTTAATTGTGAAACCTTTTCCAAACTCAGTTTTTCTTTCTTACGAATAGCTTTTAAATTTTTTGCAAGGATAATTTGAATTTCCTCCATAAAAAACACTCCTATACAATATAACGACCATTATGTATAATAAAAAGCACACGTTATATTGTTCTTTTCGGTCATTATAACACACGAATCAGAGGAGGTTTTTGAAATGCCTATATTTTCTTTTGTATTATTCGTCTTTATTAGTAGCTTCACACCAGGACCTAACAATTTTTTAGCTATGACATATGCCCAGCAATATGGATTAAAAAGAAGCATTACATTTTGCTTAGGTGTAGCTTTCGGTTTTTTTATTATCACTTCATTATGTAGTTTCTTTAATATTGTACTTATAAACATACTGCCAACAATTGAATTCCCTTTTAAAATTTTAGGTGTAGCTTATATGCTGTATTTAGCTTTTAAAATACTCACTAGTAAAGGTAATACAGATACAAATGAAAAAAGTAATAAAAACTTATTTTTAGTAGGAATTATGCTTCAATTTGTTAACCCGAAGGGAATTTTATTCGGACTGACGGTAGTATCAACTTTTATTCTCCCTTACTACCATTCATATTCTAGTTACCTTTTCTTTTCATTATTTTTAGGCATAGTCGGTTTAATGAGTACGTTTAGTTGGTGTCTATTCGGATCGATGTTTCAAAAACTTTTATTAAAACATAACCGAATGTTTAACATTATTATGGCAGTTTTATTAGTGTTTAGCGCCATTTCAATTATTATTAACTAGTTCTATACTCATTCTAATTCTTATATTTTGTTTAACTGAACCAAACGCTACAGTTCGTATTTCTTAAGCTTTTTCTACTATTCTCCTAAATAGAACTTTTTTCTACCTTGTACAAGCAGTTCTTATCCTCATTAAATATAATATATAGACAAATAAAAGATAGGAGATTAAAGAATGGCTGATTATTTTTATAAACATAGTAAAAAGTACTATAAAAACTATTCATATTCTCAAAATAAAAAAGAGAACTGTTTCACTAAAACGCATACGATTGCTGGCTCAAATATACCGTTAGATATTATTGTACCAGCTAACACTTCAAGAATAGTTTTTGAAGATGCTACTAATAATCACAATAAAACATTACTGCAGTTTCATGTTCCTGGTACTTCTGCACCAATTGTTGTAACTATTCGTACAAGAAATTCTCGTAGACCGATTACAGCTACAATAGCTTCAGGTGAAACAAGAATTCTTCAAGTAGAAAATTTTGAAAGCCTCACTCTCACAAATAATAATAATACAAGTAGCGACATTGGTGTTTATATCCAAAAAACGTTTTGCATCTGCTGTGATGACCAAAATGATTATTATGCAGAACAATCACATTCTCTTAACCAAAAGAGTAACTGTTTTATTGAGACTCATACCATAGCCGGTTCGGGAACTACCTTAGCTGGAAATGTACCTCTCGATATTATCGTACCCCCTAATACCTCAAGAACAGTATTTGAAGATCTTACTATTAATCACAACAAAACATTACTTCAAGTATCTGTTCCTAACGATTCCGGTCCCATTGAAGTAACAGTTCAAGCAAGAAGTTCTAACATACCAATTAATGCAACTTTAGTTCCTAATGAAACAAGGATCTTTCAAGTGGAAGATTTCCAAAGCCTTACTCTCACAAATAATTCCGATACATTTGATTTTATTGATATATTTATTAATAAAACATTTTGTATTTGCTGTGATGACCAGAACAACCCTTGCGATGAATGTAACCATGAATACGACAATGATTATGATTGTTAGTTTATGTATTTACTTATCTATCATTTCTCGTTTCTTAATAAAATAGCATTTTTGTTTATAAATTTTACACATTTAAACTAGACAAGCATATGTTATTATATGGAGATCCCCTCCACTCATAAGATTCTTACCTTTCTAAGAGTACGTTTATAGGCGTGCTCTTTTGATTTTTTATTCAATAACGATTTTTACATCCACACGCTTCTTACTAAGCTTCATTGCTAAATAAAGCTGGATATATTTTTTCTATTTTTGAATGTATAATCCAAAACTTATTACTAGAAACCGTACAAATACTAATAGCTCTTCAAAAATAGAAGCACATGCTTCTATGGCAAAAGACAATTCGAGTTGACGAATTTGATTTTTCGCATCATCAAAATCGGAAGCTACAACTTTTTATTAAATACAGCTTCAGCCTTATGACCTTGCAGTATATATTGACAATACTTTAGCTAGTCATAGAAAATCTTATGGAACAATCGCGATATATATAAATCCAAATACTTCTCAACGGATAGGATTATGGACAGTATATGATCCATCAAGATATTTAATATATTCCTAATTTGGTTGGGTAAGTAATAGACCAATTAATCCATAATAAGAAAAAGAGGCTGCGAAATAATTACAGCCTCTTTTCTTTAATCGCATTTTTCTATTTGGTCGCCTTCTTCACCTGCATTTTCTGCCGAACTATCCGTTCCGCCTCCCACTGCATGTTGCTGTTTGGTATTAGAACTTTCGATGGCAGCGTTGGTTCCCGCTGCACTGTCTTCTCCGCCACCACTTGCCACTTGAGTAGCACCAGCCTGTTCCTTACGGGTTTTATTAATTTGATTATTGATGATAAGTACAAATTCTGCCTCTTCATCCGAAGTCTCTTTTTTCATTTTATGCGGCTCAATCTGGTCCCCACTAATTCCCTTATTTATGGCTTCGCCTCCAGCGCCCACCGTTTGTTGCTGTCTGGTATTCGATGAATCAATTGCTGCATTACTTCCTGCTGCACTATTTTGTCCGGCTCCACTGGCAATTTGTGTTGTATTCGGTGCAAATGTAATCTGATTATTAATGACAATGACAATTTTTCGTTTATCAGCAAGATTTCCCAAATTAATTTCTTCTCCATCTTTTTTTACAAATCGAAACGTGATTTTTTCATTGTTTTCCATGTTCTCCCCCCTTTGTAGTATTAAATGACTGGAGAATGATAATGGATTGGACAAGCGTATTTTTTTTATAAATATGTGCCCCCGCCCACAATGAAGGGTGTATTATCAGGTTCCGGTATTTTGCTCGTATTAGGTACGTCGACTTGACGACAGTCCAGCATCCGCCGAATTTTGGAATGCATGGAGAAAAGCCTTATAGGAGATATAGAAAGAGAGATTAGTAGAAACATTGGTATATAAAGGTTTCTAGGTTTGATTATATTTTCCTTTTCTTATTTAGATTTATCAGCCAAGTATCTAGCATAGTGAATTAAATTTCTAGCTACATCTAATTCAAGATTAAATATATTAGGTACCCCTGGTCTCCAATTCACCTCAAATAACCACAATTTTTGATCTTTATCAATCCCTACATCAATTCCTAACTCATCAAATACTACATCCTTAAATAAAGAATTAAAATGGTTAGCAAAAGTTACTGCAAATCGTTCTAAATACCTTTTAATATTATACCAATCGTTATCAAATTCCGCTTTTAAAAAAACATCTAAATAAGTACTGTAACCACCCTTAGCCATATTTGATACAACACTTCCTAATGGACCTATTCTCGGGAATATAGAAGTAACAACCCACCTGCCTTCCCCATTTCTTTGAACATGCAATCGAAAATCATAAACATGACCAGATTTCATTTGACATGAAATAAACTGTTGAACTATGTAACCTTGCTCTTGAATCTTATCAGATATAAAGCTCCGTAATTGTTTTTTATTCATAGATGAAATTTGTTCTGACTCATTCATACTATAATTCATCCCGTTTTTTTCAATGAAAACAATACCACTACCTTGATGTCCAGAAATTGGTTTAATAATAAGTTTTTCATAACGATTAATCATGTCAAAAAACTTATTAACATCATTTAATTCATAAAAAGGAATAAGATATTGCTTAAATTTTTTTGCTCTATTTATTCTGTTATATACACTTAATTTATTTCCAATTGAATGGCTTGTAAACGGAACTTTTTCATATAGATGATCATAGATTTGCTGATTTTTATCACTAATATGAACACTTGCATTATAAATAACATCTGGAAAAGAAAATTCTTGTTCAACCCACTTACCATTTTCATAAGTTTTACCTAAAATCTTCTCCGTTTCTATATTTACCTTCCCTAAAGTAAAATAAAAAAAGTCCACACCTTCAGCTTTAGCTACAGCAGCGTAAGTATATGCTTTCTTTACGTCATTCGGGTCTTTCCGATGATGAAGCATACCAATTATAGTCATGTTAGTTCTTCTTCCCTTCTTTCTAAAGATCTTTTTCAAAACAAATATCAAATTCATTATATGTATATTCATGTTCTCCCTCATTCAACCATTTTTCGAAAAATCCAGAACAAGCTTAACCTCATTTTAATATTCTACCTATAGAAATAATAAACCTAAGGTTTTAAAAAATGATTAAGGTTAAGGTGACTTAAAATGGATACTATCGTTTTCATTGAAACAAATAAATCTGGATCAAGTAGGGAAGCAATCAAAGCAGCCGAAAAACTTAATTTCTTTACTGTTTTGTTAACTAACAAAACAAAATTTATTGAAGAACGAAATATATTCCCCGATGTACATCAAATGATTCTTACTGATATAAACGACTATGAAAATATAATTACAATAATCGAAAAAATAATAAAATCAGGGAAAAACATAAAAGGAATCTTTAGTTTTATTGATCCTTTTGTTTATGTAGCTGCACGTTTATCAGAAAATTTCTGTTCAAATATTGTATCTACTAAAGCAATCTATCATATGGAAAACAAAATATTAACTCGTAATGTACTTAAAGATTTACCAATCTCACTCAAATATTTAACTTATAAACCAACAGAATCATTATCATCTTTCCTTAAAAAAACTAAAAATATGAATTTCCCTCTTATTGTAAAATCCCCCAAATCCACAGGTTCAAAAGATGTATTATTAATAAAAAATAAAGATCAATTAATTTTATCTATGAAAAGTCTTTTAAAAAAACTACCTAATGAAGAAATTCTACTTGAAGAATATATAGATGGACCTCAGTACTTAGTCGAAGTTTTAGTTCAAAATGGAAAAGTCCATATTATAGCAGTAATTGAACAAGAAATTACACTTTTTGAACGCTTTATTGTTACTGGTTATTCTTTACTAGGACAGGTAGACAAAAGACTATATAATAGTCTTTTCAATGCAGTTAATTCTGTTATTCAGGCTTTTAATATGAAAAATGGAGCTTGTCATCTAGAACTCCGGAGAATAAATGATGTTTGGAAATTAATTGAGATAAACCCCAGAATATCAGGTGGAGCAATGAATGACATAATTGAAATTGGACATGGAATCAACTTAGTACAAGAAACTATTCAATTAATGTTAGGAAATAAACCTTCACTAAATAAAAAACATTATAAATATGTGTATGCTCATTACCTAACAGTTAAATTTAAAGGAAAGCTAATTCGAGTTACAGGGAAAAATCGTAGTTCTAGATATCCTGGTGTAGAGAAAGTTTATATAAAACCTAAAAAAGGAACTTTTCTAAAACCACCTACATCAATGGGACATCGATATGGATACGTTTTAGCAGCGTCCTATTTTAAAACAGAAGCAAAAAAAATAGCTTTAGAAGCGGCTAAAGAAATTTCTTTTGAAATCCAAAAATAATAAAAATAACATATATACACCAACAGATAAAAATATACTAAAAATCATATTTCTTATAATTTTAATTTATTTACTAAATAGACGACTCCAAAATGATTTAATTTATATATGGTAAAATATATCCATCGCTAATATGTCCAAACATGTAATTTTCATAGCAGCAAAATTACAACTAGACTTATACAACATGATTCAAAAATCAATGAAGGAATGTTTTAAGTGAAAGGACGTATTCGAAAAAGAGGAACAAAATGATATATTATTGTCAATATCGGAGCTGATCCAGAGACAGGAAAAAGAAGACAAAAGTGGCTTTCATGATACATTTAAAGCCTATTTGAAAAAATCCGAATTAAAAAACATTAGATTTCATGATTTACGCCATACACATGCAACGCTTCTTTTAAAACAAGGAGTACATCCAAACATTGCAAGTGAACGATTGGGTCATAAGGACGTTTTCATAACCTTAAATCGCTATTCACATTTTTCACCTGGTCTGCAAAAGGACGCTGTTAAAACATTTAGTGAAAGACTATTCGGATGGTAATGTTTGCAAATATAAAAAATGAGGTTTCTCTTTTCTAGAGAAACCTCACCACATCCATGTTTTTGTTAAATTTTAAACTGACTCGTATACAAATCAAAGTAAAACCCTCCATCTTCCATAAGAGTTTCATGATTTCCTCTCTCTAAAATACTTCCATCTTTTATTACAAGTATTTGATCTGCTTTTTCAATCGTTTTCAGCCGATGAGCAATTACAAAGCTCGTTCGCCCTCTCATTAAATTATTTAATCCAGCTTGAATTTGTAATTCTGTTCTCGTATCGATATTAGATGTAGCTTCGTCGAGAATTAATATATCTGCATCTGCTAAAATTGCTCGTGCAATCGCAAGAAGTTGTTTTTGTCCCTGACTTAAATTCGATCCTTCCGAAGCAATTTCCGTTTCATATTGATTCGGTAAATGCTTAATAAAAGAATGTGCTGATGCAGCTTTAGAAGCGGCCATTACTTCTTCGTCACTTGCATCCAAACGCCCATAACGAATATTATCCATAATCGTCCCAGCAAATAAATACGTATCCTGTAAAACAACCCCTATTTTACTCCGCAAAGAATTAATATCATAATCCTTTATATCTTTTTCATCAATGCTAATTTTCCCTTTTTGAATGTCATAAAAGCGAGTTAACAAATTAATAATTGTTGTTTTTCCTGATCCAGTTGGACCGACTAAAGCGATTGTCTCCCCAGGATTCGTCTCAAGACTCACATCTTTTAAAATCATGTTGTCCTGTGCGTATCCAAATGAAACTTTCTCAAGCCTAACATGTCCTTGTAAGTTTTGTACAAGTACTGCATCTTTTTTATTTTGAATTTCTGGTACTTCATCCATAATTTCAAAAACACGTTCTCCTCCAGCAACTGCCGCTTGAATCGTATTCATTAAAGTTGCAAATTGACTAAGTGGTCTTGAAAATTGTCTAGAATAATTAATAAAAGCTGCAATGACACCTACTGTTGTCATTCCGTTTAATACCATTACCGATCCAGTTCCAATTACAAGCCCCATTCCTAAGTTATTAATAAAGTTCATACTTGGAAAAATAAATGCTGAAAACGTTTCAGCCTTCGTTGCTGAAATTCTTAGCTGTTCGTTAATTTCATTAAAGTTATGTACGGTTTCTTTTTCTTTTCCGTATAACGTAGTTACGTCTGCACCTGTAATAGCTTCCTCGATAAATCCATTTAATTCCCCTAAATCCTTTTGACGCTTCGCAAAGTTTTTGCCACTATAAGCAACTAGTTTTTTTGTAACGAAAAACATAATAGGTACTGTAATTAAAGTTACAATTGCTAAAATCCAATCTAATGAAAACATCGCAATTGTTACACCTATAAATGTTAACGCTGATGAAATAATTTGTACAACACTTTGTGTCAAAGCTTGATTTAAGTTATCAATATCATTTGTCACACGGCTCATTAAATCACCTTGAGAACGTACATCAAAGAATCGTAGAGAAAGTGTTTGGATTTTCTCAAAAATATCTTGTCTTATTTTTTGTATAGTCTTTAATGCAACATTAATCATTACAAATGTTTGTAACCATGTTAACAATACGGTTATCCCATATATTGCAATGAGCAGCATGCACATTCTCGCTGTCCCGCTTAAATCCTTCGGTACAATGTATTCATCAATGATGACCCCCATATAATATGGCCCAAGTAAACCTAGTAATGTCGTGATAAATACAAGAATAATAACGAACATAAGAGATGCTTTTTGATACCCCATGTAGTTCCATACTCGCATTATAGTTCCTTTAGTATTCTTTGTTTTTCCCGTTTTCGGATTGTTACGTCCACCTTTATTTCCAAATTGTCCTTGAAAATTACGCATGCTCTTCCCCTCCTTCTTGCTGCAGGCTACCACCTTGGGAAAGATAAATTTCCTGATACACTTCACAAGTTGCCAATAAAGCCTCATGCGTACCATTTCCAACTAATTCACCGTTATTCAAAACGAGGATTTTATCAGCATCTATAATAGAAGATATTTTTGATGCAATTAAAAATGTCGTTGTGCCACTATACCTTGTCCTTAATGCTTCTTGTATTACAGCTTCTGACTTCGCATCAACTGCCGATGTAGAATCGTCTAATACAAGAATAGATGGCTTTCTCACTAGGGCTCTTGCAATAGATATACGTTGTTTTTGACCGCCAGATAGATTGGTTGCACCTTGTGTTAAGTTATATTGATAAGAGTCTTCCAGCTTATTGACAAACTCAGTCGCACAAGCAGATGAAGATGCTAATTCCAATTCATCATAAGTGGCATCTTCTTTACCATAACGTAAATTCTCTTCTATACTGCCTGAAAAGAGAAGTGCCTTTTGTGGAACGAAGCCAATTGAAGCACGAAGTTTTTGTAAATCGTATGCTTTCACATTGACATCGTCTATACATACTTCACCTTGATCAACATCGTAAAGTCGTGGCAATAGTTTTGCTAATGTAGATTTACCACTCCCAGTAGATCCAATAATCCCTATTTTTTCACCTTTACGTACAGTAAATGAAATATCTTTTAAAACATATTCATTATTTTTCGTATAACTATAGCTAACATTTTTAAACTCTACATTACCACCCACTTGTTTTGGTTCATATACGTCGCCTTCAGTTGTAATATCAACTTCAGTATGTAAGACTTGTTGCACACGATCAGCTGATGGAAAAGCACGGGCAATTTGAATAAATACCATACTAATAGACATAAGTGACATTAAAATGATATTTAAATAGTTAATAAAAGCTAAAATGGCCCCTACTTGGAGTGTACCGTTAAAAACTTTCTCGCCACCAATCCATAAAGTTGCTACAATCCCGCCATTTACAACTAGCATAATAATTGGCATCATCAATGAAATAATTTGTATAGCACGAATATTTATTTCAGTTAAACTTGTATTAACTTTCTCAAACTGTGAGATTTCATATTTTTGTCTTACATATGCTTTTATAACACGTACACCGGATAAATTTTCTTGTAGCTTTGTATTTACTTTATCTAATGCTTCTTGTACTCGTTTAAATGAACCGCTCGCTTGACCTGCAATCCATACAATTGCAACTAATAAAACAGGTACCACAACAAGTAAAATTGGAAATAGTTCTCTCGCTGTTACAAAGACTATAATGATACTTCCAATAAATAATAACGGTCCACGGACAAGTACACGTAACGTCATCGTCATTGCCGCTTGAATAGATGTAATATCATTTGTCACGATTGTTAATAATTTACCTGTTCCAAATGAATCACGATTTTTGCTGGAAAATGTTTCTATTTTAGCAAACACATCTTTTCGTATGTCTGTAGCGAAATTAACAGCAGCTTTTGTAGAATACATCATACAACCAAGTCCTCCAACTAAACCGATCGCTGCTGCCCCTATCATAAGAAGCCCCATTTTTATTACATAATTCAAATCCCGGTTTGCAATTCCAACATCAATAATATGTTGCATTATTGTCGGTTGAATTAAGTCCATCGCAACCTCAAGTACCATAAATAACGGCCCAATAATAGCGAAGAACATGTATGGTTTTAAATACTGTAACAACTTGCGAAATGATTTCATACATAATCTCCTTTTTTCATGAAATTACCATTGAATAATTCATATTCCTCCTTATTTAAGTGATATAGTCTTTAATTTCTTCATTAGTCCTATTATATTATGTAAATTAATATTTAACATTATTAAATGATAAGTTTTAAATCATTTTTAGTCAATAAAATGGAACTTTAATCTACCAGGCATTTTCACTGCCAGTTGATGTGAATACTCTTTAACTTAATAAAAACCGCATTCTCATTTAGTAAGAATGCGGTTTTCCCATCTATATTTGTTCAATTTTAAAATCGAAAACCTCGGTCTCGAATCCATTATTTTCAGAAGGACTACACGTATAAAAACCAATTTTAACAGGCTCATTACCTATGTCCTCCATCAAATGAGCGATTCTTATTTGTTCCCATCGCTGACTCGTTTTCACATATATTGTATAATCGCTAAATTTTCGAATAATTCGAAAATTTAATTGTTGCTTAGCAAACTCATTTGGATAGTCTTGCGTTGACCAATCAGAATAGCCATTATTCGTTACGACAGCACCTAAATGTGATGGGCCCTCAGGAATATATTCTAAAGATGTTTTTAACCAACACTTCTCAGAAATCATAACAAATAAACCCGCTTGATCGTATGTCGCATTTGGATTCATGCGCAATTGAACTTCAGCCTGAAAATCTGTCATTATCTCATCATAAAATACATGGCCATTCATTACTTCAAAACCATAATGGGTTTTCAGCCAAAAATCTGTTTCTTCTTTCGAATGGACAATGAATGTATCATTGTCTTCAAGTTTGTAAAATTTAGGTGCGTTCATTACAGTAAGTTGCTCAATATGATTTGGTATATATGATGTTTTCATAATTCCTCCATAAAAAAGCATTTAAATTCATATTTAAAACTCAGTTAATACCGGGAATTTATAACCTTTAAAATCTAATTCTTTATTACTTCGAACCATTAAATACTTACTAGTCTGTAATTCTGTATATTGTACATCATCAATTCCTAATTGATCTGGGTAGAAATAAAATTCAATCTCCGTAAATTCCCCAGAGATTTCCTCACATAATTCATCTAAAATCGGAATTACCGGCGCAAATACTCCAAATAATTTTAGTTTTTGATTTTCTACTGTAAAAACAATCAGCGCATCTAATTTCTCTGAATAATAAAGGTTTTCATTCCATGTTGAATCATACATATTTAAATAAAACGAAGAGCGGTAATTTAACGTTGAAAATTTATTAGAAAGCCTTTGGCCATTTTCAATAATCTCATGTATTAATTGTCTATCCTCTTCATTATAAAAATCTAACTTTTTAAGTTGAGAATCTTTATCACTCTTGTTTTCGTATGATACTGTCATCAAATATTCTTGCACAATTTGAAAACCAAATGGTTTATATAGTTCCGGATTTTCAGTAAACAAGACCGCACACTCGCATTGCTCATCAATTTCCTCTATCATCTTACTAAACAATTGTTTCATTAATCCTCGTCTACGATAATTCGGATGTGTCATTACTGATTGAATACCCGCTGCATTTATTTTTTCACCATTAATTAAAAGCGGAAGTGAAAATGCCGCAACATTTGCAATCGCTTTATCATCTTGTAAAAATGATAATGCTTTATATGTATAATCCCAATATCCTTTCGCTGAAAAATCATGCAATGTTTGACTTGTAATCCCAAACACTTCTTCAAATAAAGGAAATAACTGCCCTCTTTTCGGTTCTTCTAATAGAATATTTGCAAAATTATCAACATTCTCCATATTGTCCCTCCATACGTCGATTCCATTAAATTAGATATATTTATATGACCTATAATCCTAGAATAATAGGCCTTTCAAATCAATATATTATCATAAAACAAAAAAAAATAGTCTAATTTATTTTTTGTTTTGACTATTTAAAAATAAGTCAAATAAACTCATATAAAGATTTTTGAATATTAATAAGTTTATTATATACAAATGGTGCTTTCTAATTAACTTATTACTAATAGAAATGCACCATTTATAAAAATATTATTCACTTATTATTTTGTTCCTTCAAGTCGCTCCTTCGTACTTATTTCTTCACCCCTAATACGCTTTTCAAACGTCTTTCTCCAACTAGTAGACAGTGCATTTACTTCTAAAATCCTTTTTAATCCTTCAGAGTTTTGTTTTTCTTTATGCATTATGCCATTCGCAAACGAAATTGACACACCTTTTGGATCAGGCCTCAACAATTTCAAAGTATCTACCGGTAATATCCACCCTTCTTTTAATACTCGAAAATAAAAACCTGTGTATCCTGTATCTTGAAAATATAATGGTAGCTTTGGAATATTATATTTCTTCGCTAATTTAAAACAAGGTTGTCTTGGCTGCGTTACTTGTACAATCGCTTCTCCGAGTTGAAACGTGTCACCAATACAAACATCTTCTTCACGCATTCCGCTTACTGTTATATTTTCACCGAAAGCCCCATATACAAGTTCCTGATTCAATTCTTTTTCCCAGTACGGATAGTGGTCACTAGTATAAACACAAACCGCTTTATCTACCCCTCCATGATGAACTAAATCCGCCTGTCCATCTCCATTAAACTTTAAAAATGATAAAAAAACAGGTTCCTTTACTTGCTTTTTATTTATCCCTGTTTGAATTAACTTCCCACCATACATAACCTCTTTTGGCAATCCTATATTTAAAGATAGGATTTCATATACTTTAGTCATTCAAATCCCTCCTCTTACTTGCGGCACAACTTTTCAAAAGACTCATTTATTATTTCAAACCCTCTATCTATTTCTTCGTTTGAGATAACTAGAGGTGGTAAAAAGCGTAGTACATTATCAAATATCCCCGCTCCAATACTTATAAGCCCATTCTTCCAGAATTCATCAATTAATTTTAATGTTAGTTCTTTTGCTGGTTCTTTTGTTATACGATCCGTTACAAGTTCCATTGCAATCATTGCACCAATTCCGCGAACATCACCTATGACCTCGTATTTCAATTGCATTTCATGTAAATGTGATATTATTCTATTTCCAACTTGCTGAGCTCTTTCAACTAGATCTTCTTCTTCCATAATTTCAAATACAGCAAGACCGGCTGCACATGATAATGGACTTCCCGCAAAGGTCCCACCGATTTGCCCTCTCCCAGGAATATCCATCAACTCCGCACGGCCAACAATTGCACTTAATGGTAAGCCTCCAGCTATTGATTTTGATAATGTAATAATGTCAGGCTCTATTTGAAAATGTTCCGTTGCAAACCATTTCCCAGTTCGACCAAATCCAGTTTGCACCTCATCCATTATCATTAAAATACCATATTGATCACAAATCTCCCGGATTCGTTTTACAAATAAAATAGAAGGAACAATAAATCCAGCTTCTCCTTGTACTGGTTCCATTACGATTGCCGCTACTTTTTCAGGTGATACTTCTTCTAAAAACTTGTCAAACTGATAGATGACTTGAGAATCCACTTCTTCAGGAGAAGCCCCTTCTTCAGCTCTGTAGTAGTACGGATACGGCAATATATGCATGTCTGAAACGAACGGACCAAATCCTGCTTTATATGGATTTTCTTTGGTCGATAAAGACATCGTCATTAATGTTCTCCCATGAAATCCTCGTTCAAACGAGATTACTTTACTTCTCCCTGTGACTTTACGTGCGATCTTCACAGCATTTTCAATCGCTTCCGCACCACTATTTGCAAACATCGTTTTTTTCTCACTTGTTCCTGGCACTTTTTCATTAATTTTCTCTGCTAAAGTAATGTAATTTTCATATGGAGTTACATGAAAACATGGGTGAATAAATGATTCCGCTTGTTTTTGTACCGCTCTTACAACTTTCGGATGACAATGACCAACATTTTGCATTCCAATTCCACCAGCAAAATCAATAAACTGATTTCCATCTACATCTGTAATTATCGCTCCTCTTGCTTCTTTTACATATAAAGGCGTTAAATGATATATTCCTGTCGGTACAGCCGCCTCATACCTTTTTTGAAGTACTTGTGAATAATTTCCTGGTAATACGTTCGATTTCAACAATTCTGCTTCACCTCATCTAATTTTTATAATCAATCCATTTCTGATAAAGTGATTATAAATCTCATAAAACCATTGTTCAATTCAATTATTTATATAATAATGATAGGTATATCCTATGATTAAATTTGAGGTGATTCCAATCGAATTACGACAACTAGAATACTTTTTAGCTGTTTCGAAAGAGTTACATTTTACAAAAGCAGCTGAGAAATTAAACATTTCACAACCTTCACTAAGTCAACAAATACGTGCATTAGAACATGACGTAGGCATGCCACTTTTCGATCGAATTGGTAAAAAAATATCTTTAACTGAAGCAGGAAGAGTTTTATTATCGCACAGTAAAACAATCTTTCATGAAGTCGAACAAGCCCGTTCTGCCATTCAAGATTTAAACGGATTACAGCATGGATCCTTAACAATCGGCTCATTGTTAACCGTCGTAAATTATTTACTACCACCAGCCATTTTAAATTTCAATAATTTATATCCTAATATTGAGCTTTCTGTATTAGGTCTTCGTACAGGAGAAATTCGTGAAAAATTATTACAAAACGAATTAGATATTGGCATTACATTTCTCCCAGTGCAAGATAAAGAGATTGTTTCTATCCCACTATATAAAAGTGAACTTACATTAGTTGTACCAACCAGCCATTCTTTAACTGAACGTAAGTATGTATCTATTGAAGAATTACAGGACTATCCTTTAATTCTTCTCCCTAAAAATTTCCATTTAACAGAACTAATTACATCTCATTGCCAAAACTTTAACTTTAAACCAAAGCCAATTTTAGAGATTAGTACAATGGAATCTTTAATTCAAATGGTCTCAAAAGGTATGGGAATTACAGTATTACCAAAACCTTATATAGACTTTTTGCAAAGCGAACACATTCAATCTATTAAAATTGAAAACCCCACTCCAACAATAGATATAGGACTTATTTATAGAAAAGATAAATACATGTGCGCTGCTACCCGAGAATTTATTGAACAACTAAAGTTAACAGTACATTCTCGACAAAAATAAACATAAAAGAGATTATCCTATGAAGCCGATGCACAACGACCTATTAGAATAATTTCTTTTCATAATGAAATAAAACATTACATTTTGTGGTTTCTTTTCTAAAAACCTAGTATTCATTATAAGTGCTTAATTATTATCGTTTTATCAAGCGACATATCAGCGATATTTTATATCTATTTCGTATAGGTGTTAGCAAGTTCGTTTGAAAACTTGTTAGCACTTTTTTATAAAAATTGTATAATGCTTCACAAAGTAGGAATCCGTTTTGATCAATCTTTTTTCAAAATGGATTCCTTTTGTCTCTTATCAATATTCAAATGTTACAGTAGTACCATTAAAACCATCAAAACAATTAGAGCAATTAGAGCAACCACCACAACCAAAACAACTAAAGCAACCGAAGCAACCAAAACAACGGAATCCACCACAACGACCACCACCGCCACAACCACCACAGCGACCACAACCACCACAGCGACCACAACCACCACAGCGACGAGCAGCATCTTCAATATAGTAATATGGATATTGGTTTTGCTGGTCCCAATACACAATATTTCCAGGCTGATAATCATTAAGGCTTAACGCTTGTAGTTCTTGTTGAAAATTATTCATCTTCATGACCTCCGTTTATAAACTACAATCCCATCGATACTTTCCTATATTTCTGTTCGTTAAATCTAAGTAGAAATAGCGCTATAAAGTGAAACTTTAATCCGTAGGGGTTTTGTTCATCCCCCACTGATTATTAGCCCGCACCAATCGGGCGTCTACGGGCAGCAGGGCTCCCACCTAACTTCTTTGCTCCAGTCGAATTTTGAGGTGGGAGTTTTACTGCCCGCAAATAGCGGGATAAACTAAGTTCAATACGTACACCAACAAAATATGACCTATCACTAGATGATGTACCTTGTTCATATGCCTATTTTTAGGTTGTTTTTACTATATTTTCATAAAGTGAAACTTTAATCAGTAGGGGTTTTGTTCATTTCCCACTGATTATTAGTTGAACCAATCTGGCGTTTCCGGGCAGTTAATGCGGGATAAATGGAAATTATAAAATATAAATTTAAACAATAACATCTAGATTTATGTCATCATTTTCTAGCTTTATAGTCGTATATTCCATAACTTTGTTTGGTCATCTTCGTATTTCCAATATGCACTCCCATCTTTATTTTTCTTCGCTTCAATATCTGCTGTATCAGAGCTAATTTTATAAGTATTTATAATTAGTGATTTCTGCTAAGAAAAGTCTATTTTTATGAATGGCAAATCAGCGATGTTTTATGTCTATTCCGCGTACGTGTTAGCACTTTTTTATATTTCTTCTATTGCATACACCTTCAGAATTTCAATATATTTTCCCTTACCACATGGACATGGTTGCTCTCTTCTATATAATTCTTCCCAGCTCATTTAAACACACCTCTTTAACTACTTAATTTATATTATTATATAAAAAAGCCCTACCACAAGGCAGAGCGAGTAAGATGGATTACACGTATCATATAACAATTTATATCAGTAACTGAACACTGTTAAACAGTGTTCTTTTTTGTTTAAATTAGCGTTGTTGTTCAAAATATCCCGAAGTTGTTATATATTAAAAGTGCGACATACGTTCTACATTAAACCCTTCCCTATGACTTATGTTTGAGTGCTAGGAGAAATCCTAGCTTTTATTTTCCCCTCTGAATAAAATCTAAAATTCCGTCATTTAAATACCAAACTCCGAATTCCCCTTGGAGATGAGCAATCAGCTTTTGCTAACTGCTTTTTTTACAAATAATAATTAATTTACCCAAGAGCATTTCAAAAGATTTTCGTATGATATGGTGTATTCCTTTCTTTTGAGTGAATGATCTCGTCATGAGAGCACTTTATTAAGTGCTCTTTTCTTGTTTCAAATACATACAAAATAAAATTTTATATTAACCTTAATTACACATTTAATTGAATATTAATTCATCAGATACAAATCATTTTTTATAAGGGCGCTCTGTACTTGCGCCGTTATATAAATATTCAAATTTATTCCCCGCATATTTTTATAAGTTGTATACAGTTCCATATGGAATTGTTGAAACAGAAATTCCGTATGGTGTAATATGATGCATTGGATAATAATACTCCATAGATGAATAGTACGGTTGTATGCCTTGCTGTATTTGTTGCATTTGCTGCTGTGCTTGTAACGCTTGTTGAACAGCTTGAATTGTACTTTGTGCTCCGCTATACGTAATACCCGCTGTACCATACGGACGCATTCTATCTCGGGTATCAAAATATGAATAAAACATTATTATTCAACTCACTTCCATATAAGTTATTACAAAGTATGTTATGATTCTTAATTTCAGTGAGTGTTAAAAACTAGTCCACTAGCTTTTATTCAAATAACGTTTTTGTTCAACTGCCTTTTTTTAATCTCCACGCCTTATCAAAATATAATCTTATATATCTTTCTACTTATTATGATGCAAGTGTCTACACTAAATTGTTAGACAAGCATAAAATAAATTAAGTCTAATAATAAAGGAAAAATAAATATGCAAAACCGTTACATGCTTACAGTCAAACTCACCTCATTTAACGAGACAACGCTGACTGGCATTACTATAGAAGGTATCACGCTGACAGCGAACGTCACGTTAAGAACAACCTATCATCAAGCGATTCTCAATCGATTTCCCCCTCAGGACCCAGTTCGTCCCCTAGTCGTGAACTATAACGTAGCCGTCAAATCTGGCAGAAAATCTGCTATCTTGAATGCCGTGACGCAGCTCGCGAATGCTGGGGTAAGCGCGCAGGTTCGTCTGGATTCCTGCAACAATACCGTGGCATCCTTCCGTCCCGTTCCCTCAATAATATAAGTCAGATACCCGTCACAATAGGATAACGACTGTGACGGGTACGAAGCTGTTCGAGTGAATAGCCCTCAAATTTGTCCCGATCCCATTTCCCTTCACTCCTTGAATATTTTTTCAAAACCAATACATACTATTTTCAAGCCGCCGTATCCACGGCTAATACTTCTTTCTTTTGTTACAGCAGAAGCAGGTAGATTCGTCACTTATCTGCTTTCTCTGTATATTTTTTAAAATATCGAAAAGACTACCTACAAGCTGTTTGAACTAGCAGCTTCACTCTTCTTGTAATGGGGAATCAATTTATCACAATTAGCTAACTCATTCGACTCACTGGCAGACAACCAAAATTGTTGTCTGCTTTTTGTATGGAATTTTCCATTTTGCATATACTACTTTTGAGCCTGTTTACCAATGCAAGCCATTTTGGTGTTTTGAATTCCGACTAAGCTTTTTTGTTGCATAGATTATTACATCTTTGACAACACTGGTTAAAAGCGCGCTTTCTGGTTATTCGTAGTTCTAGTCCAGAATAATTTTTCTCCTATAAAGGACAGTAGGTACGACTGCTCGTCCTTTTTTACTTATATCGCATACTCTCCCTTTTGACAGCTATGAACCACATTGCCCTCTTCATCGAATTAAGCAATTTCCCAATAAGGGTGGCAGTTGTACACTTCTATTTCCCCATCGAACAAAACGAACAAATTAGTTTTCTAGTTTCCAACGATCGTACCCCACTTGCCAGCTACATTTACTCGCATACCCATGTAAGCAAAATGTAGATTTCGGTGGTTCTGCATTTTCTTGAAAGCTTTTTCCGCGCTGTACATCTGCTTGATGTCAAAAACACCTTCGTTCTCGCACTTGACAAACTTCATGAATTCTGTCATTAGCATTTGATATCTCTTTAACTTTAAGGGTATATTCTCATGTCTTACCCAATATGCAAGAAGATGCAGTGAAAACATTCGCGAAGAGTATATTTTGATATGTGTTTGCAAAATGTTTGCAAACACATATCGAAATGCTCAAAAGCATTGATTTAAAGGCATCTATAGCACATTGAAATAAAACATTACATATAAACTCATATAATTTTAGTGCACCTTTTTTGAGATTGGAATATATTTTGTAAAATACGCCCCCACTAGCAACAATATGATTGAGACTAGCCAAGTAAAAATACCGCCAAAATGAAGCCAATATGCAGACAAATTTAAAATTGCAATTAAAAAGCAACAAATAGAAGCTAATGCACTTTTTAATCCTTTTATCCCCGCTTTTTTTCTTTTTTGATAAGTTATATACATCGAAGCGACTAGAAAAAGGATTAGAACAATTGGTAACATAGCTTGTAGCAATGGCAATCCCTCCTGTCTATTCCCACCCCTTCATTTTACCATCTTATTCCTTTTTAATCTTTAGGAGTCATTTCATTTTTCTCTTCTCTCCAAAAGTCAGCATAAGTTTTATTTTTAAAGTTCACATTCACTTCGGTAAACGGAAGGATTTCTCCAACTTTCAATGAGTACCACTCGTTTAAAAGTGGCGATCCGAAGCAAATATTCAATGTACGATCCTGTAAATCAAATAATACAGAATGCAAAGTCCCAAACCACTCTTCATAATTATGCACCGTCACCCCGATAGGATATTCTTCTTCTACCAATCCTTTTAAAGATTCCATGCTCACCTGTTCATTTCGATTTAAATGCTCATGTAAAATGTGATATCTTTTTGTAGATTGTTCTAATTTCCTATTATTTAATTTCTGAATAGGTGAACTGACTGCATGGTTTGTTGATACGATAAAAGCTTGGCTTTCCTCATTAATTGTTGTTATTGATTTATGCCCGTCAAATATTTCAATATGTGCTGCGTTTAAAGAATCCGCTACAATTATATTAATATTACTTGCTATAGGCATTTCTTTTATTAATGATGTAGCTTCCTGCGTATTTCTACATTTCTCCAATATTACTCGAATTACAGCAAAACATTGCAAACCATTTACCATCGGTTTTCTTAAACCTTCAATATTCCCTACAGGTTGACCACATGCTGAAAATGTAATAGATAACCCATGCTCATTAACTCCTTCTGTTCGGCCAAAATATTGAGTAGAAAAGCCACTATGTGCATATGCACCTTCAACATGCGTCGAACAAAAACGCATATCATCTATTTTGGGTGATAAATCAAAATTTCTTAATACATATGTATGCTTTAAATCAGTTTTTTTAGGTAATACTGCACAATGACTACAACCTGCTTTTAATAGTGTCTGATAATAATACATCATATTCCTTGAAGAAATTTTCAATACTTCGCAAAAACCTTCAATTTCTTCATTAATTCCTGGACAATATTGTTTTAGTACATTTCTAGATTCTGTCCAATGGTTATCCGATATTAAATTTTCTTGCTGTATAAATTGTGGAATGAGATACGGGTGTTTCTTTACGAATTCCCCTTGTTGCTTACCAATTTCATAATGATTTCCTTTTAGTGACGAAAAATACCCCTTTATTTGATACACCTTAAATTCCCCCTCACATTGAATATATCCATATCATACCAAAATCCTTTTGTTCACCCTTGATGTTTTCCACTCTTTTCCACATACATTAACAATCCTTTTTTCTTTTCAATCAGGTCAGTTAATAACTATTTGATACCTACTCAAAACATTGTTAAAATTACTGTAAGAACAAGTATTCGAGAGGTTATCAGGATGAGTAAAGTATTTCGAAACTAGTTAAAATAATATCAAATGGAATAAACTCTACATTGAACCTGTTTATTGGCGTCCAACTGATTATGAAAATGCGAAAAGTTGTATTTCAAAGGGATGCAAATGGCCATATTGTTCAGTTAAAGAAAGAATATTTTTTAATCATCCATTCATTATGATAAAGGGAGTAATTGTATATGAGTAATAGCAAACCAGTTGACGAATTAACTATTGAAGACTTGAAACAAAACCCAATATGGGAATGGGCAATAGCTGAAGAGGAAAACGAAGAGTGCGATGAAACGTGGGTAAAACCAGTGGAAACAATAAATTTTACAGAAGAGTTAAACGGTTCAATAGTACTGGGCGAATTAATAATACATAATGATGAGAAATTCCCTATGATGTGTAGTATTGATATTGAAAATAATGAGGTATTAATTAGTTCCGTTGTTTTTTATAACGAAAAAGAAGATGAGTATATTGCGATAGAAGATGTAGTGAAAAAAGTCGAAATGCCTTTATCAATTAATATTAATCTCACAATTAATGGAGTACCTAGAGCTTTAAAATTCTCTGCAGATAAAATTGATATTTATAAAAACACTATAAAAACTAACTTAAATTAAATTCTAATTGAAGTTAGTAAAATACTCATTAAGTAAAAAATGGGAAACCATTATAATTAACGGTTTCCCAAATATCCTTCTATATTCAATATTTATATAACTTTATACTAAATAATCCCCTTTTCCACCAATGTCTCTGCGATTTGAACTGAGTTCCAAGCCGCACCTTTTAATAAATTATCAGAAACGATCCAAAGATGGAATCCTTTTGGTGTATCAGGATCTTTACGTATTCTACCTACAAATGTATCTCTTTTACCCTCTGCACATAATGGCGTTGGATAAATTTGTTCACTAGGATTATCTTGTAAAATAACACCTGGTGCATTCAGTAGTACTTCTTTAATTTCTGCAACGGTCGCTTCTTTTTCAAGTTCAATATAAACTGATTCAGAATGCCCCGATACAACTGGAACTCTGACGCAAGTAGCTGCCATTTTTAGATTTGGATCTTCTAAAATTTTCTTCGTCTCTTGAATCATCTTTACTTCTTCGAATGTGAAATCATTGTCTGTAAATATATCCACTTGCGGCAATACATTAAATGCAATTGGATAATGTTTTTTATCTTTTTTCGCTGGTAATATAGTACTCTTCACTTCTTCACCTGTAAGCATTGACTTAGCTTGTTCTTTTAATTCATGAATCGCATGAATTCCTGAGCCTGATACGGCTTGATACGTTGAAACAATAATTCGTTCTAAACCAAATGATTTTCGAATTGGCTGAAGAGCTGTTACCATCTGTAGTGCTGAGCAATTCGGAACTGCAATGATCCCTTTATGTTCCCTTAAAGTATGTGCATTTACTTCTGGAACGACGAGTGGTACATCGTGTGCCATTCGGTATTCACTTGTGTTGTCAATTACGATTGCACCACTAGAAACTGCATGATTTACATATTGTCTAGAAACTTCTCCTCCAGCACTAAAAAATGCAATGTCTACACCTTCAAAACTAGTTGATTTTGCCTCTTGTATTTTAATCTCTCGTCCTTTAAATTGTACTATCTTACCAGCAGATCGTTTTGACGAGAGTAATGTAATTTCTTCTATATTAAATTTCGTTACTCTCTCTAACAATGCAATGATTTTTTGCCCTACTGCGCCTGTAGCCCCAACTACAGCTACATGATAGCTCTTTTCACTCATTTTTTCTCCTCCAATTTCACTTGAATGAATTTCTCCACAACTTAATTTTAAAAGAAATTTAATGATTTGAAAAATTGAAATACATGATATAATCATTCACAAATCATGATAATAAAAGAGGTATCATTTATGGAAATGAGACATGTTAAAACATTTTGTGCCATTGTTAAATATGGCAGCTTTTCTAAAGCTGCTCATGCATTAGGTTATGCGCAATCTACTGTGACAGCCCATATTAAAGCATTAGAGAACGATTTAAACATTCCTCTATTCGATCGATTAGGAAAAAAAATACTTCTTACAAAAGCAGGTCATCAATTTCATCCGTACGCATTAGAATTACTTACTATTTATGATAAAGCGCAAGAAATCCCTCAAAACAGTGACCATTTAGAAGGAACATTGACTATTACATCTAATGAATCATTGGCAGTGTATCGGTTACCACAATTATTACGTACTTACAAACAGGAAAATTCGAAAGTAAATATCGTACTTGAGACAAATACCAATGAGCAAGCATTGAAAAAACTACATGAAGGAGAAACCGATGTTATCTTCATACTTGGAGAAAGTATAGAGCATAATGATTTTATTACGTGCAATTTATGTAATGAAACATTTGGATGGATTTTCCCTGCTCATTTCCCTTCCAACACTGATCCACTCCTTTTATTACAAGATACTCAATTTATATTTACAGAACAAAGCTGTGGCTATAGACCAATGGTAGATCGTTTTTTACGTCAAAGCGGAAGAAATCCTAATAAAACATTTGAGACTTCCAATGTTGAAGTCATTAAACAATCCGTTATGTGTGAGTTAGGAATTTCTATTCTCCCTTACATCGTTGTACAAGAAAGTTATCAAAAAGAACAACTCTGTTTTCAGCCCATCGAAACTCCAGCCGTCATTCAAAGCCACGTAATCTATCATAAATCTAGATGGATATCACCAGTTTTACAATCGTTTCTTACATTATTAGAGAGAATAGAAAAGTAAGCGAGTAATAACAAAAATGAGTAACTGCTCTAAAAAGCAGTTACTCATTTTTGTTAAAACATTTGTGTTCATAACAGTAAAGGTGTTTCAAAATCAATATGTATATTATTTATTAGCTTGTACCTCACCTGCAATTAATTTACTACCTGAATATGTACCTTTTTGTATAAAAACTTGATTAATTAATTCTTTTTGCTCCTTTTCTGACATTACTCCTTTCCCTTCTCCTAAATTCCCACTTTGCAATTTCCAAATCTTGTTGTGGTCCACATCAACCTTTTCATATTTTCCTTGTTTCCATCGTTCTAAAATATCCACATATGTACTTTTTTGTGCAACATCATTACTATTTATAATTTCAAGTAAACTTTCAATACGTTCTTGTGTAATAAAAATATAACCCCATTTTTGATCAGCTTTCGTTTTTTGATGTGCCATTTCATGTAATGCTGTCTGTATGTTCTCATCTGTCCATTTGAAATTTTTATTAAAACCACTATTCGGCAATGAGTGATTTCCATTTTCTAACAACTTTGCATCTTCGGCTTTTACATTACTATCAGCTAGCACTTCTACTGCCGGAGCGGCTGGTGATGCCTTTTTCGCAGCTGGTTTACTATTATTCAGATAATACAGCATACCATACGTTACACCTACCCCGATTACCGCCATACCAGCTATAATTCCTATTATTTTAAATAATGTTTTCATCTCGCCTATTTCCTCCCACATAGCCCTTTTCATAATTTCTATCTATTAAAAACAGATATAGCTTCTCTTTTTTCGCAACTTACTGCAATTCATTTTTTTATACTAATTAACATAAATATAACTATTACTTTCCAGAAATGTAGCAACTCCATCCTCATCATTACTTTTGGCAATAAATTTAGCGACGGATTTTAATTCCTCAACAGCATTGCTCATCGCTACACCAATCCCACACTTCTCTATCATTTCCATATCATTGTAGTCATCTCCAAATGCAATTACTTCAGATACGTCTCGATTTAAGTGCTGTAGAACATGCTGAATACTATTCCATTTTGAAACATCCGCATGCATGATTTGACACAATGTTCCGTTATCTGTAATGACTGCCTTGCACTCATCAGGCAATTCCTTAGTGAACTCCTTATTTATTGAGCCATTAGTACAAACAATTACTTTAGAAGCTTTTTCAAAGTTTAACTCTCTTATATCCATGACTTCACACGGCACATTACCAAAATAATCAGTAACATCAAAATTTGAGTACAGCTTATCATTTATTTCAATACAAATATGATTAAGGTTATATTTTTTTGCTTTTTCTATGATTTCTAAAATATTATTCTTAAAAATCTCCTTTTTATATAAAATATCATTACCTTTAAGAACAATTGCTCCGTTATAACAAATGATAATGTCATTCTTTAACGCATTGGGAATATACCGATTTATATCTCTTGGAGGTCTTGCCGTAGCAAAAATCAATTTATCCCCTTTATTTTTACATTCCCTCAAAATATTAATAGATTTCTCTGAAATTGTTTTATCACTTCTTAATAGAGTCCCATCTAGATCCGAAATAATAACTTTCTTCATGCTTAAATTAAGTCTCCTCTCATAAATTATCATTATTTACATTAATAGAATTATTTTAATAAATTTATCAATACTTTCATTACTTTTGATGCACCTATTCCTCCTTAAACTATATAGCAAAACTTTTCATACATTTCCTTATATTGTATTTCTTTTTCAGATAAATTAAAAGATTATTCTGTCACGTTATAAAATTTCTTCTCTAATCTTTATTACATATACTAAGCATTTCATTTAAAACTACGAAACTTTATACTATTTCCACTTATAAAGTAGATGAAAAAATATTGCTCTTAAATAAAAAAACGAGCGCCTTATATGACACCCGTTTCTTTTTAATATGCACGATTCTCTTGTAACCACCACGTTATAGCATCTAACCTTGAAACATCAAACCGTATTTCTTCATTCACTTTCAAATCCTTTAAACTTTTCATAATCTCCATTTCATTCGTCTTTACATTTTTCGCCCCGATTAACTTGCAGTACCCTTTTGTAACATTATTTAAGTTTTCATAATAACGTTGGAACGGTTTAGCTATATGTAAATGTTTTTCAAAGTTTCTTCTTTTTCTCGTCCCATCAGACTCTTTCCGTTTTCTAAGCTCTTCCTCACTTGTATATAAATAAAAATATTGATCTGGAAAACCAATTTCTTCGTTAATTATCTTTTCTTTATAAAAGTTTTCTATTAAAGATAACGGCTGATTAAATATATCAAAATGGAAACACCAATTATAACTAAGTGGCTGATAAATATCACCATCAAGTATTACTAACTCATATTGCTGCGACTTCTGCACTGCTATATTCCAGCGCTCTACTTGTTTTTCAAAATACCATGTTCTATGTGCCTTTTTTGGTCTTTCAAATAAAAAGTTAACTTCAGGAATAATAAATGCACCGTAATTTTTTTCTAGTTCACGGCATGTTGTACTCTTACCAACAGCACTCGCTCCCTCAAACGCTATAATCCCCATATTTTCTCCCTCTTTCATTAGCTAATAACTCGTTGTTTCGCTTTTCGCCCCCATAACTGTTTCCATAAAACGATTGAAGCAATTGAAAGCATTATTGTTGTAATAATACTACCTTCAATTCCGAATGTGCCTCCGTGAAGCACTTCTGATCCATTTGTTACAGGCTTAAATAGTGGCGTTGAATATATCGTCATACCACTAACTGCAAAACCGTAGATGTTATATTGCGCCCAATTCCAAATAGAATGCCACGCGCATATCCCCCAAAGACTACTGTCTTTTAATACGTAAAAAGCTGCAAATACACCAACTAATATTATATTCGATATTGAAAGAATTGTAATACCAGGATTAAGTAAATGCAGAAAACCAAATAAAAAGGACGTCACTATAATCCCAACCCATATACGACTTCTAACAGAAATAACTGGAAATAACCAGCCTCGTACAATAATTTCTTCCGTTGCACCTTGTATTAAAAATGCAACTAAAGATCCTACAATACCAAATATCGCGGTTAGCGTAATTTGTTGCATTTGTAGTTTTACAATTCCTGTTAATAAAAGTATCATTACTGGTATTGAAATGAAAATAAACCCTATAGATGCACCTCTCAAATATTTTCTTATCCATTGATCTTTCCAAAAACCAATTGATGAAAATGATCTTTTCTCTACAAATCTAATCCATAAAAAAACAAAAAATATAGCACCGCCAAACGTTAGTATCATCTCAATATTACTATAAATCGCCTTTATAAAGGTTGTTTCTGCTTTCGGTAAAAACAGCATAAATAACATAAACAATTCACCTAACGTTAAAAATACAATTGCAAGTATAACAGCGAATATAGGATGAACTTTTCTTCTTCCTTCTTTTGCTACTTCAATTACTTTAAATTGAGTAGATTGCAATATTCTCTCCTCCTTAACAAATACGTCACCACTATTCTTAAATATATATCGTTTCCCTCATACAAATTTTTAATAAAAATGTTCTTAGTTTAGCATAAACCAAAATTAGGAATAATATATAAATAAAAGAGATGACTTTGTGTCTTTTCCCATTTTCCATCCTATTCCTTACTGGTATTACCAGCACTTGCTATTTCCCACCATTTGTTGTAAGATAGTAATTAAGGTCAATTTAACACTATACTTTCTTTGCATATTATCAAGTATCAATCAGGAATGTTTTGTACTCCTTATGGATTTTTGATAATATGTGAACTTTTATTTTCAATCGAATAAGGCCGATCATATTGTAATCTTTTTAAATTTTAGGAGGCATTACCATGACATTAACAGGTAAAGTAAAATGGTTTAACAGCGAAAAAGGTTTCGGTTTCATCGAAGTTGCAGACGGTAGCGACGTATTCGTTCACTTCTCAGCTATCACTGGCGACGGCTTCAAATCTCTTGACGAAGGTCAAGAAGTTAGCTTCGAAGTTGAAGACGGTAACCGTGGACCTCAAGCTAAAAACGTTGTAAAGCTATAATTCAATCAATAAAAAGGTTGTTACCAGCTCGGTTAACAACCTTTTTAATATATAACTAAAAATTTTTACATACAAGGAGTGGTTACATGTATCGCAATCGAAAGAACGATGTAGCAGAAGTACCACCAGAACAAACCCCTGTTTGGGAATGTGAATCAGAGGATTGTTTAGGATGGATGAGAAAGAACTTTTCATTTGAAGAAGAGCCTAAATGCCCTTTATGTAAAAGTAGTATGAAAAGCGGAGAACGTTTATTACCTAAAATAGGTTAATTTTTACAAGCCCCTCTTATTTAAAATAAGAGGGGCTTTTTTATTAATAATGAATATCCTCTACATCTGTTCGTACAATAGAATACATTAATGCATCGTGTTGTTTATTTCCTTGATGAATGTATCCGCGTAACAGCCCTTCTTGTTGAAAACCTAATTTAGATAACATATTACACGAAGTTATATTTTCAGGATATGTAATAGCTCCAATTCTAAATAAACCTAAATCTCGAAATCCATACGTAATAATTTCTCGAGCAGCTTCAGAAGCATAACCATTCCCCCAATAACGAGGATGCAAATCATATCCAATCTCTGAGCGTTTACTCCAAAGTTGTAAATTATTTAATCCAATTGTTCCTACTAAAGTATTTGTGTCTTTTAATACAATCCCCCAACGCATTGCCTTTTTCTCAAAGTAATTTTTCGAAAAAGATTCAATCATACGTGAAGCTTGTCCAAACTCAGTAAAAGAATTCATACCGTAATAACACGTTACCTCATCCAATGAGAATATTTCATATATTTTTTGACAATAAGATTGTTCTATTTCAACTAAGCGCAAGCGTTCCGTTTCTAATATAGGAAATGCCATAACCATAGGATCACTCCTTTCTCTCTACTAATTTATTATAGCAGAAAAAGTATTTATAATTAGGAAAGTCCTCAATGTCCCACAAATCAAACATTTCTAGCGACGCTTTTCCTCATTTTCACTTACTAATGAAGCAAATGCACCCGTTCCAATTCCAATATCAATAATCTTTTGCCTCTTATTTAATTGAATCATTTCTTTCGCTTCAAGAGTACTTGAGACTCCCACGACTAAAGTCGCAAGCCCGAATCCTTACGGAATTACGGGTGGGATTCTTGAATGACTAAGCGTTCGCAGTCCATTTCTGTTTTGAACAGCCTTCAAGATGAGGGCATCTCATTGCCCCTCCTAAACCAGACCATATAGGTGCTTAGGCTGATTGACTGTTACCATCAATCACAGTTGCGTAGCGAATATTCATCGCCCCAACGATATCACGGTGTGTCTCAAACCCACATGGACACTTGTACTTTCTGTCTTGTGCCCTGTTCTTTTCAGCGCATTTCGGACAGCTTTGACTTGTATAAGCTGGATTCACATATTCAACCTGAATATCAGCTAATATCGCTTTATATTCAATAAATTTTGACAAACGATAGAATGACCAAGTGTGTAGGTTTTTTTCGTTTTTACGGCTTGTTCTTGCCGTCTGTCTTATATTCGTTAATTGTTCTAATCGAATGACAGAAATATGATTTGCAATCGCAAAATTAATGATTTCACGACTTATTTTATGATCTTTATCTTGCATCCATCTTTGTTCTTTATCATCCAATCGCCGAATCGCATTCACTTTTTTGGCTTTTCCTAATTTCTTACGAATACACCGAAACTTACGCTTCTTACATTTGTTTTGCCTACCATTTCCAAAAAAACGAATCTTATCATCATCTGTGATTGCTACCGCGGGGACCTTGAGACCTAAGTCTACTCCTAAAATTTTCGTTCCTACCCTTTCATTTGTAGGAAGCGTGACAGATATTTGGGCCATCCACTTATTCGATTTCATTGTGATGCGAAGTGTACCTAATTTATGTTTTAACAGATTCAGATTGCGATTGTTTTTATCGCTTAATAAAGCTCGGATTTTTACACGAGTCGATTTTCCATTTCTCTTAAACGGGATTGAAATATGAGTAGAGTCAAATGAATAATTCTGATTGTTCCATACACAAACAGGTCTCTTTAGAATCGGAATGATTTTATAATGGCTTTTCTTTACTTTTATAGCAAACAAACTTTTTGCGTCTTTAATCGCTTGATTCTTCACCGCACTTGGGATATTTGCTTCAATATCTTTTGTGCTTTTTTTCGTACTTTTCTTTGCTTTAACCATTTCCGATACAAGTGTATTTATAACTTTGATATATTCGTGACTACTTTGTTCTAATAAACGGATTTGTTCTTTTGTTGGAATCAATTTCACTTTCACTGTTAGGGTCTGTGACATACGTTTCATCCCCTTGTTTTTTGATTTTCAACATCATTCATTTAATACATTTCTGCAATAGAAACAAAATGAGAACGTGTCCATAAACTTTGCAACTGCATGAGACGAGAAGATTTTTCTCTCAAACACTTTGAACCGTTCTTCTATAATCATTTATTCTCGTTACAATATATCTTTTATTCTCAGAAAATCACAACAAAAAGACCTAGAGAAACTACCTATACTTTGGATACTTAAAGTACTACGAACCTTGCGATTTTTAGTGGTACTCCGTATCCAACCTCACTTTCATCCCATGCCTGAAGGCAATGGGCTTTCTCGTTCGGAAAGGACTGTAACAATTACACCCCTCCTGTTACTCTTTTCTCATCTTCACTTAAAAATACATTTTATTCTTTTCATTTCTATCACTCCGCTCGTACTAAGCCATTTTATAATTTCGATACCATATCCTCCTTTCCCTTCTAAAACGACAACCTAATTCATACATTCATGTTAAAATATAGAAAATAAGTTTTTTTATTATGGAGGTGTAAAATTCCTATGTATATTTTCATCGGCTTATCCCTCTTGCTCATTCTACTCATTTTTTTATTCGCAAAAAAATTCACACCAAACTCATTCATGATGACTAGTTTTAAAGGAAATAGCTTTACGACATTTTCAGTTGGTATATTAATCGCTGCCACACTCTCTCTTTCATACGGAATGTATCACGCTGCAACATATCAACCTAGATATTTAGATGTTAAATTACAAAATCAAAATTTTACTGTTTTCGGTAATGTTGGTGAGTTTGGTTATTTCTCAGAAGAATTACTAAAAAAAGATGCAGAAGTTGAACTGTATTTTGTCTCTTGGGAAACAATACAATTAAATAATCCAGAAATAATAGTAGACTACCCTTCAGGCAAACAGAAAACATGGAAGCCTAATATAACAATAATACCTACAAATAAATTACAAGAAGAACATAATATTAAAGAACTTTATCAACTCTCACCGTATTCCTTTGAAGAATCTGGAAAAATAATATTAACTATTAAAGAAAATAAAACATCTCATAAAAAGATTGCAATTAATGTGAAATAATTACAAATAAAATGTCCCTCCAACATAATGGAGGGACATTTTATTTACATATGTATTTAATATTAGTATTTTGACTGTTCATTCAATGTCGTAATTATTTCATTGGCAGAATTCTTTCCGTTTCCAATACAAGCACCAATTCCTACACCGTAATATGAAGCTCCAGCTAAGTATACATTAGGATAAAGAGCGGCCAATTTTTCTTGTAATGATTGAACAGCTTGATTATGTTCTAAATGATATTTCGGCATTAAATCTTTCCAATTTGTAACTTCAATTACTTCTGGTTCACCTTGAATTCCAAGACTCTTTTCAATATCATATAAAGCTACTCGTACTAATTCCTCTTCACTATAACTTTTGATCGTTTCATATACTGGATTAGTGCTCTTATAAAACATTCTTACTAATAACTTTTGTTTACCCGATGTATGTTTCCACTTCCTGCTTGTCCATGTGCAAGCATCACAATGTAAATCACTGTTTTCCGTTACGATAAAACCTGTGCCGTCAGCCGGTAGTTGTTCATCTAGTATGTCAAAACCTAAGTAAATACTAATAAGAGATGAGTTTTTAAACTTATTAAACTGCTCATTTAACTCATTAGACTGTAATAAAGCTTGTGCGATATCATGTGGAGCTGCTAAAACGACATAGTCAGCTTGTATTGTCTCATGATTTGCAAAAGAAACCTCATACCGATCCCCTTTTTTACTTATCGATGTTGTTACAGCACCTTTTTTAATTACAGTCTCCGTCAGCACTTCTTCTAAGCGATTAATAATCGTAGATAGTCCACTTTTAAATGATACAAATTTTTTATTTCCTTCTGATTGAAATTGTTTTTTATTCTCTTCAAAACCTTTAATAATACTTCCGTATTTATTTTTATACTCAAGTAAATATGGTAACGTAGATGCCATTGTAAGCTCATTCAATTTACCGGAATATACACCTGAAAGCACAGGCGCAATTTGTCTTTCCACTAACTCTTTCCCTAAAAAGCTTTCTAAAAATACAGCAAGTGATGTATCCTTTGTAAACTCTTTATTTTTCGTAATAAAATCTTTTAAAGCAACGATTTTCCCTTTTTTTGAGACTAGCGTACTGCTAAATAATGATTCAACACTCATAGGAATCCCAAATATAGTGTCAGCAGGAATTGGTTGTAATATATTATCAGAGTATATGTAAGAAATGCCTGTTTCGTTATATACCATTTCATTTTCTAAATTTAAATCTTTTACAAGCGGCAAAACATGTTCATTACGAGCTACGATAGAATCCGCTCCAGATTCCATAATAAAATCATTTTCTTCCACACTGTGGATTTTACCACCTAAATACTCTTCTTTCTCAATAAGGATTAAACTTAAATCTATATTATAATCCTTCTTTAATTTTTCTAAGTAAAACATAGTAGAAAGTCCAGTAATACCTCCACCGATGACAACGACTGTTTTCATATTTGCTGCGCTCCTAACCGATACATTTAATAAATCCTATTATATTATACCCAAAATTCCTCATATTCGACTAGCAGCTTGCGCATTCTGTAAGAAATTAGACAATATATATGAATAAAAAAGAACTATAACATATTCAACTCACGTCATAGTTCTTTCTATTTTAAAAACATAAACCAGTTTATTAATTTGTCAATTTCTTGGCTGAGTGCTATTACTTTTTCATGTTGAAATCCATAATTTGAGACTAGATTCAATAATTCTTCTTTTTTCAATTCAATTATTTTTTCTAACTTTACTAACTCCATGTCGTCTTTATTCGCTCCAATTTTAAAATATATGTACTTTAGTATAGCCTACTTACATAATAAGTAAAAGTCTCATACTAATGTAAAATCTTACATATTTGAAAAAATAATATATTACTAACAAAAAAAGAGACTTAAACTAAGTCCCTTATTACAGATCATTATAATTTTCTACCATATTTATTATGTAACACGTCCTTACAATCAGCCCACTTTGGAATCGTATCACTTTCCCAATTTGTAAATTCTAATTCATTCGCTATCTTTTTTGCTATTTTCATGGCTTGTAAATGGCTTCCATTACTGCGATACTCTTTCATACATTCCTTATTCTCCCAAACCGTTAACGTCCAAAACGTATGCCATCCTTCTTTTGCAAATGAAGAATGTATTAAGCCATTCGCTTTATTCGCCTGTAATCCAGCTCTCGTTGTATATATAAAAAAGAACGGTAACATCCTTTTTCCTTTTAGACGCATTCTAGTAACAGAAATAAACATATTCTACATCCTCTCACGTAAAATATTATAAGTTATTACAAAAAACTTTCGTATTTTTATAAATATGTTACTGAAGCTTATGAATACGTGCCAATTACTATTAGTTAGAGACTTTTACTCATTAATATACAACAAAATTTCTCAAATGTTTTATCTTTATATTCTGGAACTCTTGTTAAGTGATCAAAATAACTATATGAAAATTTAAATATGTGCCCAAAATCCCAATTAAATTCACTGTAGTCTTTAAGCCAGAATGCATTATCTAGCGGAAGTGTATCAACTTGTTTTGCTTTTGTGAGAGGTAAACGATCTACAGGAGAATTCAATATTATTTGGGCATTCGGCATTAAATTGCGACTTTTTCTAAGTACATAAACTAGCTTTAATAGTGGTTTTATTCCTCGTTGAAATAATTCTATATGCCCTAAGTCATATAATACATTAATCGCATGTGAAAAGGTAAGCATATGGCCAATTAAATCGTGATGTGATTCCGCCTTATATATAACATGAAATTTTGATAACTCATTTAAAATAAATTTTGATAATTGCTTTGGGTTTTTAATTTCACTTTGAATCTCATCATTACTTATACTTAATTGCTTTACTTCTTTAGTTGTAAAACCAATCCAAGACCTACCGGGAATTGTTTTTTGAAACGATAATATAAGGTTTGCTATATTATTAATATCTTGCTCACTCCCCCAATGACTTAACTCCTTAATGGCTAGTAAACTTAAAGAAGCGTAAATTACATTATGACCAACCCAATGGAGTTCATCAATCGTTTGTTCCAAAGATTTGATTATCGTTTCTTCAGCACTTTGATAATTGACACCTTGTTTATTATCAATTGTTTCGCCTAACCTTTGCTTATGGACCATCATTTTCGCTTGAGAATAAATGTTACAGGCAGTTTTTTCATCAATGTTATTGTTTTTAGTAAAAAAATAACTAGCAATTGCAGCTGCTCCAAAATGTGCATGCCAAATATCATTTGTTTCTTTTTTACACTGAGATATAATTGAAAGCCCATCTTTTAATACATTTATATTTTCCATCTCTATTATCCCCTCTAAATCCTAATAAAAATGGCTTTTTAGCATCTACAAAGTTGCCAAAAAGCCAGGTGAAAACTCTCGAAACATTTCTACCTTAGCTTAAGGAAGGTGTTAACACAAATAAGATATGATTCATCTCATCACTCTTATTCAAAAATCTATGCTTCACGTTCGGTGGAATACGGACAACATCTCCTTCTTCTAAAAAATATTCATTCCCTTCCAATTCCACATACACTTCCCCTTTCATTACAACTGCAATTTCTTCCTTATCTTCGTGGGAATAGTGACTTTCTGTTGTATTTGCATATCCATTTAAATCCATCATTAACATTTCAATACGAGCTTTCATAAAATCTGGTGTTAATACATCATAAACAATATGATCATTATTTTCTCGATATACTTTTTTCCGATCTTTCTTCTTAGAAATAAGCGAGTCTGTATCAATATCATTAATAAAAAGAGTAAATAGCGGTACATTTAATGCTTTCGCTATTAATTCCAATACATTTAAAGAAGGATTGGCATGTCCTCTTTCAATTTGACTAATAAGTGAAGTACTGATTCCTGCATAATCAGCAAATTCACGAATTGTCATATTATTTTTCTTACGATAACTTAAAACAGTTTGACCTAGTCGATAATGAATCATTTTTAAAACTTCCTTTCGTCCATCATAATACATCTTTCATCCCTTTTGTGCTGACATACTAAACAGTGGCAATTAATCCTTCCTTATTTCAGCTTAGGCTTATATACTAACTTTTGTACATTATATTATATACAGTTCATTATAATAAACAACAAAACGGAGGGACAAACTTTGAAATCACCTATTCTTTCATATTTCATCTTATTTTTCGGCGTGTTCGCCTTATCAACTTCAGCAATCTTCGTAAAAATAGCAGATGCCCCTGCAGCAATCACTGCTTTTTATCGATTATTGTTTGCTACGGTAATTCTTTTACCGTTTCTAATATTTAATACAAACAATCGAAGCGAACTTCGCTCATTATCAAAAAAGCAATGGGGATTTGGACTCTTATCTGGATTATTTCTAGCAGCTCATTATGTCCTATGGTTTGAATCATTACAGTATACTTCTGTAGCAAGTTCTACAGTTATCGTAACGTTGCAACCTTTATTTTCAATGGTCGGTGGTTATTTTTTATTTAAGGAACGGTTTACGAAAGGTGCGATTATAGGCTGCCTTATTGCAATTTCAGGAAGTATCGTGATTGGGTGGCAAGATTTTCAAATTAGTGGCGAGGCTTTATACGGCGATATTTTAGCTTTTATTGCTGCTGGCGTCATAACAGCTTACTTTTTCATTAGTCAACATGTTCGTAAAGACCTATCCCTAATACCGTACTCGGTAATTAGTTATGGTAGTAGTTCACTCTTTCTCGGTATATTTGCTTACACACAGCAGTCATCTTTCTTCAATTACACTGCACAAACATGGTGGTCCTTTATAGGTCTTGCATTCATTGCAACGATTTTAGGACAAACAATTTTCAATTGGTTATTAAAATGGATGAGTGCTACGGTTATCTCGATGAGTATTTTGGGAGAAACAATTGGAACTTGTATGCTAGCCTATTTCATTTTAGATGAAACAATTTCTTTACAGCAAGGACTAGGAATTCTACTTATTTTCATTGGATTAGCATCATTTTTATTACAACCGAAACAATCAAATCACAATTTATAAAGTGAAACTTTAATCAGTGGGGGTTTTGTTCATCCCCCGCTGATTATTAGCCTTCACCAAGCTGGCGTTTACGGGCAGTTTATCTCCCACCTAACTTCTTTGCTCCAACCGAATTTTGAGGTGGGAGTTTTACTACCCACAAATAGCGGGATAAACAAGAAAAGCATGACATTAGTTTGTCATGCTTTTCTTGTTTATTTATTATTGCGGAGATTGTTCCACTTGCTTTTGCTTTAGCCTTTGCTCCAATACATGAATCATGAAGAGGAAATGCTCTGCCTCTCTTGTAACATGATCAGCAAGCAATGGATTAATAACACTTCGAATTTGGCATGTTTGAATTAACTCTAATCCTGCTTTTTTGAAATTCCTTAGCTCAACAGTGGCGTTTTCACTATCTTTATTCATTTTCCCTATAATTGGATATGTCGGTTCTTTTTGATATAACATTGATTCAACATCTCTAGCTTGGTTAAGCAGAATTTCGAAATCATCACCGAATTTCAACGCTGTATGAACAAGATTTCTTTCTGATTGATCCAATAATGATCCAATAAAACGTGAGTGTTCCATCATAATACGCAGCCAGAAAACATTCTCACTAATAATCGCATCTTGAATAGGATCCATTTTCCCTTCGTTAAACTTTTGAAGTGTCCGCATAAAATATTCTGCTTCTCGTGCAACATGATCCACTAAAAGTGGGAAATTAAACCCTTTCACTTTACAATTGATGATTAAAATTAGTAAATTTCTTTTATAATTACGAAAAGCATACACTAACTGAATGCTCTCTTCATTTAATTGCCTAACTGCTTGAACAGTTTGCGGAATAGTAAATGCTTTTTGCAGCTGCCTATCAAACTGATTATAAAATTGTTCTACCTGCTGAATTAAATTTTTATCGTTACGGTTAAATCCCTCACCAAGAAACAAAGCATGCTCTTTCATAATACGTAACCAAAATCTATTTTCAGTTATAGATCGTTCAATAAATAATTGTTCTGTTAATGATTCAGGTGGAGCTGCTTTCAATTCCGGTGGCAACAGCATAGCCCGCTGTGGGTCCATAATAAAATGTCCAGGAATAGGTTGGTCTGTCGACATTACAATCACTCCTTGTTCCTTGAATGCGCAATTATGCTATGTATGAAAATAAATAAAATTTAAATATACTTATGCGATGGTTTTTTCAAGGTTTTTGAATTTTCCACATATGCATTCCCCTTGCACATAGAAATAGATTCTATTAAGTCATATGCTTTCCGGATCAAGATGATTCCTAATGCTTCACCCGTTAAAACATCCGTTAAATAAAAATTGCTCTTTATTTTTAACAAACTAAAAAAGCATGGCGTCCTTTTGCCATACTTTTTTCAAAACAAATCGATATTTCCGTTCAATTTACACCTCTATTTATTATGTACAATCAAACCATTTGGTCTAAAACGACTCATCATGATTTCGTTAACAAATTTCCCATGAGCCTTCAAATTCCCAACCTTTACACCCTCTTCGATAAATCCAAATTTTTCATATAATACTTTGGCTCTAGGATTCGTTTCTAATACACCAAGCTCCACTCGCTCTAACATTAGCCAATTATCAGCTAAATCAAGCATTTTTGTAAGAAGTGCTTTTCCAATTCCCTTATTGTGATATTCACTATCTACTCCGATGAATAAATCACCCGAGTGAGATCTTCGTCCTGGACTTTGGGTTAAACCGACAAATCCAACAACTTCTCCATCATATTCTGCTACAAATTCAAATTGATTCTGTGCTAAATTTCGAATTCTATTCTCCATTGCATCTACACGCATACTAGGTAGGAAAACCATATATGGTAAAACATCATCTTGAATGCATATACGATGAATTGCTCTAGCATCCTGTGTTTCTACTGCTCTAACGTTAATCCCCATCTTTCTCCCCTCCATTCAATTATCATATTCTAATATCCAATATTAAAATCCTGCCTACCCTTATTTCTTTGTGTTATTTTTATATAATTATTTCGATATAAAATTTATTTTTTGAACATCATCTCTTATATTCTTTCTATTCTCTCGTTCAAAATAAAAAAATTACTTAGAAGATGCTAAGTGATTTTTTGTTTAATTTTTCATCCGATTATACAACTCCAGCAGTTCTTCTACTGGAATACCGTTTATTTTCATACCAGTTATATTACAATTTTCTATCTCAACGTTTTTAAGATTACTATTACTTATTGTACATCCTTCCAAATCACATCTATCAAATAAAATAGGTTCCTTTTCCGCTCCAAGATTTGTATTCTTGAATTGAACTCCACCTAAAGTCACCAAATTAAATTTACTGCCCGAAAGATTCAAATCTGCATATGAGGAGTTCCTTAAATTTATATTTTTAAACTTTGATTGACTTAAATTACAATTACTCATATTAATATTCATTACATTGCTATAAACAAATGAACTATCTTTTAAATTCACTTGATAATACTCTGAATTTGCCAAATTACAGTTTTCATATCGCCCAGTTTTCATATCATTATTATTAACTAAGTTCTCTTCGCTTGAAGCTGTCTTTATTCTCTTCACATAACAATACTCATCTTCTGTTTCATAAATTGTTTCAAAACCCATTTTTTTATAAAAATGGTGATTATTAATTTGTCTACTAGACGTCTCAAGATCCCAAATCCTTACGCTTGGAAACTCTTCTTCTATTAAATCGATAACTTGTGACCCAATTCCTTTCCCTTGATGAATAGGATCTACAAATATACGATCTATTCTACCGTAAGACTTACCAGAAATCGTAACTATAATTCCACCGACAATTTCTTCATCCAGTATAACTTTACAATAATCCAATTCTTCAATCGAATATATAGTCATCTCAACTGAAGAATATCCTGGTGGTTGAATGTTATAATCTACAATTTTCTCTTGATCAGGCAACCATTGTTTTGCTTCTTCATCGAATGTCCTTTTCATTATTTCTGTTAACTTTTCAGCATCTAAGATTGTAGCTTTTTCAATAGATATTATCGTCATTTTGTTTTCCCCTTAAATGTTATAAACCAATAACTTATATGTACAACAAAGTTATTAATTCACTTTTGTTTTTAATACTTTTCCCATTATTACATATGGAACATCATCTTTACTTGGATGAAATGATTCCAATACATTTATCCAATCTAATTTTCCATATAAAGAACGCGCTTTTTCATTGTTTATTTGCGTGGTTAAAACACTTGTTCTATTTGGAATCCCTTCTAATAATTCATTATGTAATTTCGTTCCAAGACCCTCATTTCGATATTTCGGGTGAACTGCTAACTCTACAAATTCAAAACAATTTTCTAACCATTGGTCTACTTGTTCCGAATTTAATGATTTTCTCATTAATTGATTATAGTACTGTCCTTCCAAAGAACGATAACCATAAGTAAAACCAATAACTTCATTTTCATCATTTATTGCTACTACTCCTTTAAAATCTGTATATCCCATATGTCTTGTAATTCGTTCTACCATTTCATCAAAATTTCTTTTATCAAACACTTTACAATATAGTTTTGCCATATTAATAATTATGGCCTCATCTTTTCGTATAGGTAATATTGTCATTTCATCACTCCTATTTTTAGTGATTATATTTACTAGCACTTATAAATAATTATAAAATAAAGAATATTAAAACGGAATATGTATCTTCTTATTCATTTACTAAGTACAATAAAAAGCTCTGGAGCATTTTTATAAAAAAATTCATTCTTCAGAGCTTTTGTATATTTTTTGTTGTTTCTTCGTTATGCACCTTCCGTGCCATAGTCTTCAATGGTTAGCTTTACATTATATTTAATTGGTGTCTTACTAAACACTTTATCCCAATCCTTTTCAACTTTCTTCCATACTTTTGGATACTGGATTTTCAAACTAGTATTAAAGCCAGCAACATCAGTTTTATATTCCTTTTGAATTTTTTGTAATGTCTGTTTCACTAATCGCCTCACTTCTTGCTCCGCAGATTGTTCCGCCCTTTTGAGAAATGTATTTTTAAAAGCCTCCTCTGACTCAGACCAGTTTTCGGATAACCTTCCCACAGACTGCACATTGACATCGAAAGAGATTTTATCCCCTTTAACATGGGGCGTAATTTTACTTTTTATAGCTTTCACTTCATACATAACTAATTTTTTTGTCTTTTTATCATAACTTTTCACTAAGCCACTTTTCCCTTTTGCGGTTATCCACATTAAGCCTTCTAATTCATTCTCATTCAAAAAGCCACGGAGTTTTTTTGTGCTCCCCTTAATTACAGCAGCACCTACATATTTTACTTCTCCGTTTATGGAAATCACATTCGGTAAAAGAAAACTCGCCCCAGATTTCACCTTTCCTGGTAGTTTTGCAAGTGGCATCGGCGATAAGATTCGTGAGGATCTATATTGATTATCCTCGATTTCAATCAAGCGAAATGCTGGAATTTCCCCAGGTTCTTTTGATTTTAACGCATCACTAGCTATCCCTTTACTGACCATAATAAAGCAACTAGGTCTCATCTCATTATCACGAACGTAGATGTCCAATAACTGCGTTAAATTATATGTTCGGGCGATACTTTCACTAACAACTATTACTTTCGTATGATGAAAAATGATAGGCCTTTGCCTTCTTAATGCAACTTCACGTATTGATTGATGAAGAGAATCTCCTGTTTCTGCAACATTCATATAAGCTTTTTGTTGTGATACTCCACCTTTTCCTCCGTCTGATGATGATTGTGCTTTAACAAATTGGTAGGTGGTTGTTATTAAATTCTTCTTTTTATATCCACCGCCCTTTTCTTCAATTTCTTTTTCAATCTTTGTTTCTTTTTCCTTATCTATTGCTAAACCTACGGCGAAACCTAACTCCTCAATTTCATGACTACTCCAGCATCCTGTAAGTATTAAGAGAAAAACTATTGACGCTATGCTTATAATAATTTTTCTACCTTTAACATTTTGGTTCATGCCTTTTTTTTCCTCCCCTTCGAAATCATAAGAAGAAGAAACGGAAGAATACCAAATAAAATTATTGCTGCGTTACTAATCATATTTCCAAATTCAAATAACTCATTTATGTTTTTTGGAACTTCAGCAACGATATATATTACCGGAAGTAATCCATACAAAAAGGAATGAATATTTTTATTAAAGAGCTGCGCTAACCCTAAAGCAGCTGCATAATAACAAATTGTATATGTTGCAAAGATTTGCATAATCCATATCACTAATAACAAAGATTCAAACCGTTCAAAAATTAAGCCTTGAATTTCAAAACTTCTCATAAGGTCAATTGTAGGCCATGTTCTCACCAATACACCATCGATAGAAAATGCTCCTATAACCATTACAACTGTAATGACATAAAAAAGTAAAGGAATCATAGTGCCAATTATTACAACCCTTACACCTTGAGACGGCTTCTTCATAAAGGCTAAAAGTAATAACATAATTTCAGCACCCGAATATGCCATAGTTGTTGTTTTTAGGCCTTTTAATGCCGGAACAATCCCTAATCCTAATACAGGACGAAGATTATCGAGTTCAAATATTCCTATACTCATAAAAGATGTCACTAAAAAAATAAAAACTGTAATTGGAAAAATAATTTCAAATAAGCGTGCTATCGCATTTATTCCGCCTAGATTTAAATACAGACTTATCCACATGAATGGTATAAGAATAGCCCAGTCAGGCGTACCTTCTAATAGAAAGAAACTTGTTATACCTTCCAACGTTCTAAGTTCAAAGGAAGAAAGTGTTAAAAAGTAACCGATAATCAACAAACTAATTAACACTCCAAGCCATTTCCCTACAAGTTCTTGGCTATATTGATAAAATGTTTTTTCAGGAAATTGTTGACTTAACTTCACGATAATTATGCCTGCAACTATCGCAATTAATCCCCCTAAAATAACCGTTATCCAAACATCAGGAGTTTGTACTTTCTCAGCTGCTGTTCTAGGTAAAGTGAGAATTCCGATAGCAAGTATATAATTGATAAGAATAACAGCTGCTTGTGAAGTGGGAATTTTGTCCTTTGAGTTCGTAATCATTCCTCTTCACTACCTTTCCGTACATAGTCTTTTAAATTCAACATTTTTGGACGTCGCTTCATCATCTGAATTGGCATACGAACAATAAAATCCTTCCAATCGGTAAATTGATATAAGACAGCCGGGCTAGCATAAGGTACACCAAAACTTTTAAGCCTTGAAATATGACTGCATATAAATAAGAAAAATAGAATAACTCCATATAATCCGAATATAGCAGCGAAAAACATAGCTACAAAGCGAAGAATACGTAATGGAATTGCTGTACTATAATGAGAAAGTGCAAAAGAAGAAATAGCTGTGGCCGCCACAACAATTACCATTATGGGACTCACAATTCCAGCTGATACAGCTGATTGCCCAATGATTAATCCTCCTACAATTCCCATCGCTGAACCAATAGGCTTAGGTAGTCGTAGCCCTGCTTCTCGTAAAATTTCAATTGCAATTTCCATAAATAATCCTTCTATAATTGCAGGAAACGGGACGCCTTCTCGCCCTCCTATAATTGAAATGGCTAACTTAGTTGGAATCAATCCAGGATGGAATGAAATAAATGAAATGTACAGAGCGGGAGCAAATAGAGAAATAATAGCCGTTCCAAAGCGCAATAACCGAATCAGCGTACCTGGTATCCAGCGTTCATAATAATCTTCGGGTGATTGCATCATCATACTAAATGTAACCGGAACAATTAATACAAAAGGTGTTCCATCTAATAAAATTGCAACCCTTCCTTCCATTAATGCAGCGATAACTTTATCAGGACGTTCCGTACTCTGTACTTGCGGGAAAGGACTAAGATAATTATCTTCAATAAGTTGTTCTATATAACCTGATTCTGGCACATTATCAATATTAATTTTCTCAATTCTCTTCTTAACTTCTTCTACTAATTCTGGATCAGCAATCTCTTTCATAAAGGCAACAACCAAGTCTTTCTTAGCCCGTTCTCCTACATGAAATTTCACTAATGATAATCCTTCATTTTCACCGTGTAACCGTAACAAAGCAGTATTGTCCGATAAAACTTCTGTGAAACCTACCCGTGGCCCCCTAACCGATCCCTCTGATATTGGCTCTTCAATATTACGTGTTTTTCCTTTTTTTGTATTAAGTATGAATACATCTGATAATCCATCAATTAATAATGCCGTTGAACCCATTAACACCTTTGACATCATTTTTTGCACAGATTGTACTTCTTCCACTCCACTAATAGGAAGAACTCGGTTTTTAATAAACTCTTTTGAAACACTATCTTTCACATTAGATGATTCATCTTTATACTCATCAGGAAAATTACACATTAATGATTTCAAAATGTGCATATCAATAAGATCTTTATCTGACAGCCCTTCTACAAAAACAAGAACTGCGCGGATGCTAGTCCCGCCGATATTAAACTCTCGACAATAAACGTCCGAGTTATCAAGAGCTTCTTTTTTTATGACCTCTAAATCTAAGTTGAAATCACCTGTAAAGTAGTCTTCAGAAACTTTAGTAGTTTTATCCTCATATGTATTACCCTGTCCTTGGTTTTGATTACCCATTGAATCCTGTGCTTTCATCTTCATCACTCTTTCTCCCAAAAATCTTCTTATACTTCTCTTACATATCAATATTTATTTTCACTTGAACGTAGTTCGTTATATTACTCTTTTTCTAATGTACGAATCCAACTAAAAAATCTTGAAATTATATATGGAATGAAAAGTACGATAAAGGCTTGTATAAAAACTTTCCACTCAGGTACATACGAAACAATCGTGTCCCACATTTTAACCATCCTATAACAATACATATTTTTAGAAATTCCTCACTAAATTGGAATTTCTTATGAATTATTATGTCTGTTAAGAAAAATTTTGATGCACTTAAAACTTCGTCATACATTTACTCTATATTTTTCGAAGCCTGTTCAAAATGACCATTCTTTATCATCCCAACAAAAAAGAAGGTTGCCTAAAAATCAGTTTTACTGACTTTATCGGCAACCTTCTTTTATAAAGTATCTTCTTTTTGTAATTGCTTTTCTTCTTTCCAAAGCTTTCCTGGCCAAAAAGCGAAACGTCCTAATACAACTGTAATTGCTGGTACTAATAATGGTCTCACAATAAACGTATCTAGTAATACACCGATTGCAGTCACAATACCAAATTGAACAAGAACTTGGATTGGCAACGTACCTAATACTGCAAAAGTTCCTGCTAAAATTAAACCAGCTGATGTAATTACACTTCCTGTTTGTATAACACCATTTTTTACTGCATCTACATGATTTTGTTTCTTTCTATTTTTCCATATTTCTGAGACCATAAAGATATTATAATCTTCTCCTAAGGCAACTAAAAATACGAATGCATATAACGGTATCGCGCCTTGTATTGCGGGAGCTCCCATACCAAAGTGAAGTACTATCCATCCTGCTCCTAGCGCTGAGAAGAATGATAAAACGACAGTTACAATTAAATAGATCATCGCGACGATAGAACGTAAGTAAACAAGCAATAATAAAGCGATAATACTAATCATCACAGGAATAATAACCGCTTCATCACGTTCTGTTATTTGTTTTGTATCATATAAGGAAGCTGTTTCCCCGCCAATCCACAATTGATTTTCTGCATTACTAATCCCTGTGTCTTTTAATACTTTTTTTACACTATTTTTCAATTCAGGGATTTGATCTAATGCTTCAATTGAGTATGGGTTTTCCACTAAAGAAACTTCATACATTTGCAATTGATTATTTTCTTTTCCCTTCATTGGTTCTTTCACTTTATTAACAAAGGATAATTTCTCTATTTCTTGTTTAATAGGTAAATCTTTTCCTTTTGAATCAACTACAATCTTTACTGGTGCTAATTCTCCAGCTGAAAAATGATCCGTGATTAATGTAAATCCTTCACGTGATGGCATATCTTTCGGGAATGATTCTAATAAATCGTACGTGTATTGAATACGTGGTACAAATGAAGCCAATCCTCCTAATAAAAATACAGTTAGCATAATAATTGTCCACGGTTTACGTACAACAATATCACCAATCTTTTTACTAAAGGCCCCCTTTGTAGTTTTTACTTTTAAAACTTTCTTTTTCGCAAACTCTTCATTCATTGCAGTTGTTCTCGGTATGAATGGGAAGAATGCAACTCTACCAAAAATTAATAATAATGCCGGAAGAATTGTTAATGCAGCGATTCCCATTATGAAAACAGCAACACTAAATGGTACTGCAAATCGATGAAAGGCTCCATAATGTGCAAGCAATAATGTTCCTAATCCTAATACTACAGTTAGTGCACTCATTATAATTGCACCACCTGAAGCTTTTATCGCAAGTTGCAGTGCCTTATATTTACTTTCTTCTTCTAACAGATACTCCCTATACCTTGAAATTAAAAATAAACAGTAATCCGTTCCTGCTCCAAACAGTAAGACAGTCATAATTGATATAGCCTGTGCATCTACTTTAATCCATCCATTGTCTGCTAAAAAGCCCAGTGTCGGACTGATAATTCCATATGCAAAGCCAACAACAAGTAAAGGTAAAATTGCTAAAATTGGAGAGCGATACAATAAAATTAATAAAACCAATACAAGTAATACAGTAGCGACTAATAATTTCACATCAGCTTGACTAAATAAACTTACCGCATCCGTTTGAATACCTACCGGTCCAGATAATCGAACATGTAAACCAGAGTCGGTAATTTTTTGTTTGAACGGATCTTCATCCACTTTACTATTCACTATTTTTCGTAACTCTTCTAAATTACCTTTTAATATATCCGTTCCAGCAGATTTATTAAAAAATATTGGTGTGACAAATGATGTACCATCTTTTGATGCACTTTTTGATAATACTTGCTCTGGAATTGTATCAAATGGTGGTAATGTTGATTGTTCTTTTAAAGGACTGGCCTTTAATTCTTTATAAACGTCTTGTATGAGTTTATAATCCTTTGACTGTAATCCACCATCTCGATGCCATACTACTAACAACGGATTTCCTGCATTATTAGGAAATTCTTTTTTCATAAGTGCTTCAGCTTGCTGTGACATAGCTGTTTCAGGTAAATTTTTCGGATTCGGTTCTTTCATACTGTTTACTTGTGGCAACGTAAATGAAAGTACCAATGTAATAAGAATCCAAACCGATAAAGTTATCCATTGCGTATTCTTCCCTGCTACAAGCTTCCCTAACATATTTAACGGGTGCTTTTTCATAAAAACCCACCTTCCTTTTCCCCACCAATATTAATTATATATACTGGTCGGTTAATTAATCAAGAATGATTAAAAAATTATGTTATAATTATCTCAATCATAAATGTCAGGAGCGAATGTATTTGGATCAAAAACAACGTCCTCTCGGAAGGCCTCGTCAAAATAAAAATACAAAATCTACAAAAGCAATCATTTTAGAAGTTGCAACTAGATTATTTCTCACTCAAAATTATCAAGTTGTTTCGATGGATGAGGTCGCGAAAGAATGTGGTGTTACAAAAGCAACCGTCTACTATTACTATTCAACAAAAGCGGATTTATTTACCGCTACTATGATTCAAATGATGGTACGAATAAGAGAAAATATGGATCAAATCCTCTCTACAAATAAGGCTTTGGAAGAAAGATTATTGGACTTTGCTACAGTATACTTACACGCAACGATGGATATTGATATGAAGAACTTTATGAAAGATGCAAAACTATCCTTATCTGAAGAGCAATTGAAGGAATTAAAAAATGCCGAGGATAACATGTATGATGTATTGGAAAAAGCACTCGATAATGCGACGGCCCTTGGAGAAATACCTAAAGGAGATCCTAAATTTGCTGCCCATGCTTTCGTAACTTTATTATCAATCGGGAATTTTAAAGATGAGAATCACAATCCTACTCTTGCAAATATAGATGAATTAGCAAAACAAATCGTTTCGTTTTATTGGAATGGGTTAAGTCATTAATATTGAATATAATATGAGATTTACTTAATTGAATAACAGCTATACCTTTCAAATATGGTTGCATTAATTTGATATTATTAACCTTTATAAAAGAACAAATATAAAGAGCATGTTGTTGAAAAATGATCAAAACATGCTCTTATTTATTTTAATTATAAATTTTCTTCATATCAAAGGTTGATCATTATTTATAATAACTCCATAAAAAATGATAATTTGTTATTTTTATTCTCTATAATCTTTGAATTTGCTCATTAATTTCCCCCTTACTTAATCCACCGTGATAACAAACTACGGATTCTATATCTAAATCTAAATACTTTTTCAAAGACTGGTGTGCTTCCTTTACATCCAAAGTAGTCGGGGCATGAATTCCCCCTAAAATTCCGTTTACGCTATACATTGAATCCCCAGCGATAAGAGTTTTACTTTGTCTCAAATATAAACTAATATGACCAGGAGTGTGCCCTGGGGTATGAATAATAAGAATACCACCGCAATAGGAAAGTTCTTGACCGTCAATCAAAGTATCATCCACTTTTCCTTTCGGAGGATTCTGTACTTGTGCATCCTTCAATAAGGGTAACTCCCCCTCGATATATGGCTTGTCTAGCTCGTGAGCATAGACTGTTATATTACTTCCACAGTTTTGTAATAGTTCAGGAAGACTACCTATATGATCTATATCCTGATGCGTCAAAATCACGACTTTTAGTTTACCAAACGATACTCCAACCTTATCCATTTCTACTTGTATATCTTCAATTTGTCCAGGAAATCCAGTATCTATTAAAACTGCCATTTCATCATCCCATAAAAGAATTGGGTGAATAATATACCCTTGGAATTCAAGATGTAACATCTCTACTCCTTTAGCAATCTCCATAACTTTATGCTCCTTTATGATAAAGTTTGAACATATGTACAAGTACACCGAAAATATAAAGCCACGCTATCTTATAATATGTTTTTTCATCCCAATTGAGAATGCCTCAAACCCAATAGATTCATAGTAAGATTGCAAATTTTCTACACACATAAGTTGCGGAATAACCTTATTGTGTTCACAATGCTGTATTAATCGTTTCACTATTTCTTTCCCAATGCCACTAGACTGATACTTTGGCAATACACCTACTCCACAAATAATGCCTGTTATTACTCCATCTGATATAACACGCCCCATCCCTACTAACTTCTTATCATCAAAAACATAAATTACATGCCAACTTTGTTTACACATTTGTTCCAATTCATTAACCGTTAATTTAAGAGAATTCCATCCTAAAGATTCATATAAGGCTAATAATCCATTGAAATCCGTTGGATGTTCAATTGTGTAATTTATACTATTATTCATGTGAATACTCCTTATTCTCTCGTTTGTTTGTATTTCATAAAATTACCCTTAATATGAAATTAACTTAAACAAACTTCAATAAGAAAAATATAATTCCTTCTCAACATAAAATAAAAAGAAGTTAACCTCACCTAAGTTAACTTCTTTTATATAAATCTATCATTATATTATCAACCAAAAATCATACAGCTACAGACGATAAGAACAAACAAAACTAATAAACTATTTGAGAAATAACCCATAGAATACTACCCCTTTATTTAATTATGTTAAAGATTTTACCATAAAATTATTTATAGCATAATAACTGAAAAAGACATTACATGCATTAGTTATATGTATTTAGTAATATTTTATTTTCTATCATATTCTCCTACCCCAAAAACACCTCTTATACTCTTCTACCTCTGTTTGTATAGTTCCAAAAATAATAATATAGTAAATATTTGTTTACTATAATCAATTAAACAATTTGATTAATCATTAAAATAGTAATAAAATAATTACTAAATACATAAAGGAAGCGAAAATAATGCCCCAAAACGAATTATTAAACGAATACATGAATTTATTATTAAATATGTCAGGTACTTTCAAATTATTATCAGAGAAATCCACTGAATTTACACATTTAGAGCAACACATAGTTGAGTATATTGCCCAGAAAAAGGTCGCTGTAAATTTAAAAATGATTGCTAGTTATTTAAACATACCTAAACAACAATTAAGTGTAACCGTTCGTAATTTAGAGCAAAACGGATACATTATAAAAAAACAAGATACAGTAGATAAACGAGCTGTTTTAATTTCCTTAACAGATAAAGCTAAAAAAGCACATTATGAAAGATGGAAACAAATTTATAATAATTTCACTAGTAATCTTGAAAAACTCAATGAAGAAGATCAACATGATTTAACTTACGGACTGTATAAAACAAATAAAATGCTATCAAAAATGCTAAATAACGACTAATCATATATATATATATAATATTTTTTATTATTAAACGGAGGACGTTTCATGGTTAAAGAAATAGATTTACAATCAGTTCAAGGTACTATGCTTATTCCACTATGGGGACGAGCGTATGGTAGTGAGAAAAACAAGGATATTTTAGATGATACGGAAGCTATTCGGATTATTAAAGAATGCGACTTTGATTTCTCTAAAATAGCAGATACATTTGGCGAATACGGATGTATCACTTACATTACCCGTGCACGAAAAATTGATGATACTATAAAACAATTTATTACAAAGAATCCGAATGCTACTATAGTAAATATCGGTTCTGGACTAGACACTACTTTTTCAAGAATTGATAACGGTACTATACAGTGGTATAACCTTGATTTGCCTGATGCGATCGCTTTCCGCAAAACATTAATTGAAGATACACCACGAAATATAAACATTGCCAAATCATTTTTTGACACTTCTTGGTTCAACGATATAAAATATGATCCAAAAGACGGTATTCTTTTTATATCAGCAGGTGTGTTTTATTACTTTAAAGAAGAGGAACTGAAGGAGATAATTGTCGCTATGGCAAAACGTTTTCCTGGAGGAGAATTATATTTTGACGCTGAATCAAAGTTCGCACTGACGCTTTCGAATGCTACTGTAAAAAAATCTGGTAATAACGGTGCTATGATGTATTTTTATGTAAACAATCCAAAATCAATAGAAAGATGGTCTTCTAACATAAAAATATTAAGCTGTTCCCCTTTCTTTAAACATATACCTACAAATAAAGATTGGGATGGAAGTACACGAATCATGATGCGGATTGTAAATTTAATAAAGATGTTGAAGTTCGTTCATATACGGTTTGAAAAATGATTAATCTATAGCTTATATATTATATCGTATACAAAAAAGACCTCGATTTTATTAAATTCATATAATAATAGGATAGTTAGTCCATTATGAGGGCTAATTATCCTTTTTTATTTACATAATGAATGAAATAAGCAAAAAAATAAACATTCAGTTTAATCAGTATAATATAGATATATACCTTGAAACGTTCGTTTGGTTTTGGGAAGAGGACAAAGCCTCGGTGCGAAGGCAGCACTCCACTTTCGAGGACATTAAATAAACAATCCTAATTTGATTAGAGGTAGCCTAAAGATAAACAAAGGACGGGAGAGTATTTTAATGAGAGCTCAAGAAATACCCATTGTTAATAGAAAGGCTTACCCTTTACTGAATTCGGAAGGAGGACATGCTTCAGTTATAATTTGTCACTATTTGGGTTATAAATCAGTCATTTTATCTTTATCTGGATTTCCCCCAAAACTAATGGGCTGTTCTCCTTTTCAATAGTTTCGAGTTAGGTCCGGGATTTCTAAAGGTCGCGTACGTTCCAAACAATCTCACCACGCTCGTCCCACGTACTGTGATGCCTCTCAAATCCTATCTTCTCTAACACCCGGAAAGACGCAACATTCCAAGCGCCTACAGTCGACCAAAGTCTGCGGCGCCCGGTAGCAATCGCAGCGTCCAGCACAACGGATGCTGCCTCAGTCGCATAGCCTTTACGATGAGCACTGCGGAACAACTCGTATGCGATCTCCGGCTCTTCCAGTGTGGAACGACCGATAATCAAGCCACAGTATCCGATGAAATCACCTTCGTCTCGCCTTCGAATAGTGAGAAGGGAAATACCATTTTCACTTGCTTTCTTACGCATCTCGATAAGCATGCTACGAACGGCGTCAAGGGTTGGCATATCCACACCACGTTCGCCAATTAATTCTCTCATCCAGGCTGAATCAGATTCCTCCCACATACTCAAATCAAGTCGTTCAGTTTTCAGCTGGAACTCCATAGCTTTAAATAAAGTTGTCATAGTGGAAACCTCCTAGTTATGTCACTGCACTCATAATAGCTTCGCACCTCATCACCACATCAGGTTGGAAACCCGGCTATTTTCCAACTCTCGCGAGAATTTATAGCAACAGTGTACAAAAAATTAGTGTTATTTTATGAATAGGTAATTACCCTACAAAATAGACCTTTTTATCAAACTTTTTTCAAAACTAACTATAATATAAAAGCAAAAACATATTATACATATCAAATAGGTCCTTGCCTTTACTTTTATTGACTTCAACAACTATAACCTAAATATAATTCGGACGAGGTCTTTTTTACTTATCTTTCAACTAAGCTAATTGCTAACTCACGTTTGTATCGAATAGATGTGAAACCTTCACCTACAGGTAGTCCATAAGCTGGTCTTTCATCTTGGTATTTAAATCCAACTGCTTCATAAAATGGAATCCCCATAGCATTATCTTTTGCAACTGAAACCCATTGTTCTTTTGCACCACGTTCAATTTGATCATTTGTAATTATAGAAAGTAATTCTGTACCGATACCTTCTCTTTTTCTATTTGGATTTAAATATATTACAAATAACTCTGCTGTCGCTTTACCAGTGAAACCACCAGCACCGAGTATTTCTCCATTATCACTTGCAACAAACCAACCATTCCACTCTTGCTTTTCTATATTCAATCATATTGCATCCTCCCAAATTATAAATAAACAATTCACACATTGTATAATTCAATATTCAAACAATTAATCCTATCCGTGTTTTTATACTATATTTCTAAAAACTCTATAATCGTTTCACATACATTATCTGTTTCTTCGATATCTGGAAAATGTGCACTATTTTCAAATATAACAAGTTTACTATTTTTCATATGACTCGTTATCCTTTTGCTCATTTCCACACCAGTATTATAGTCATGCGCTCCAACAATGACACATGTATCTTGTTCCAAATCATTAATGCGCTCAATAAGCGGTACAATTGATTTCGTTTCAAAAATAACTTTACTCATCTTCCCTGTATTACTTAAATGACTTTCTTCCCAAAGACTACGATTTAACTTTGCAAATTCTTGATTTTTAAACAATAGCCGATCAACAACTTCAGTATCAACAATGTTCCAAACTTGATTATTTTTTTCTTTCAAGGAGATTTCCGACTTACTAATTATAGATATTTGTTCTTTCATTTTCCCTTCCGTTACTTTTAGGAACCCTTCTATCTGCACATTATACACTTCATCATAATCGTCTAATAATGGTGCCTGTAATACCATTTTCTCAACTGCTTCTGGGTATTTTAAAGCATACTCTAAACAAAGTTGTCCACCAAAAGAATATCCTAACAAATTTACCTTGTTTATATTTAATCGCTTTCTTAATTCCTCCAAATCTTCTGCTAAAGTATTTATAGAATAGTCATTGTCATCTTGAGGTGCCTCGCTACGCCCACATCCTCTTTGTTCATAATAAACTACAGTTAAATATTCTTCTAATTTCATTCCCAGAGTTCTCTCAAATACATAATGATTACCGCCTGGACCTCCATGTACAATAATGAGAGGAACTGTATTATGAGCTGCCCCTGCAACTTTACACCAATGATTAATACCGGAGACATCTAAATAAAGTTCACGATCTTTTAACATATAATTAGTCACTTTTCGTCTCTCCCTTATGTATAATACCCTTACTATTAGACTTTCATTTTTAACTAACTACTAAATGTATGAGTTTTCCTTCCGACTAAGTCCTACTCCAAAATGAATTTTATCCCACCACAAATCGAGATCACATTCACTTATATTTTTTCTTTACATACTTAGCTCTCCCCTTTAAATTGATATTAATTTTTCAACGGGCGAATAAACGCTACATTTTTCCATATAAAGTCCAAACAAATAGTACAACGAAAGCTGTACCCTTATACAAAAAAGGTACAGCTTTTTAACAACATACACTAAAAGGTTTTATATATTTAAATGTTGAATTAATAAATTTAACATCCATTAAAATTAATGATACTTATCCATAGGAGGTTTAATAACATGAATGAATCTGAATTTTACTCGTATCACATCGTTACAAAAAATAAAATGAAACTTGGACAAACAATCCACTTTGATAAAAATCAAAATAATACCCTATATCACTTCTTTTTTGAAAGAGAACAATTAAATTCTAATGGTGAAGACTCCATTCAAATTTTAAAAAGTCATTATACTAATGAGGAATTACATATAAATAATGAAAATGCTAAAGTAGTTATAAATTATATAGATCAAACAATTAGAGCGGTTAGAGAAACGATTGTCGAAATGGTTAGGCTGCAAGAATATCCTGAATACCCTTCAAGGTTGTCTTGCTTATATGCTTCCAAAAGCTATGAAGATGCTTTGAAATGGAAAGCGTTATTTGATTCTTACAACCGAGAAGTTTTGCAACTTGTTAAACTACGAGTAATCGGAAGGTCATTTGAAGGTGACGGAAATCTTTTACCGAAAGAAGATGGTATTCCTTTCGCTCAAAAAATTGAACAGGCTAGAGAGTATTGGAAAGGAAACGTTAGAAATGAACTTCCTGAGCTACTAATTAATGGGAGAATTGAAGTGGTAGAAATTATTGATGATTTTTCCCAAATTCATATTTAATTCCTGACTAAATATTATAGGATGGAGATTACAATGATGAAAAAAGTGTACTTCAATCATGATGGTGGTGTAGATGATTTAATTTCATTGTTCCTATTACTTCAGATGGACAATATTGACCTCACAGGTATTTCTATTATCCCAGCAGATTGCTATTTAGAACCAGCGCTATCTGCAAGTCGTAAAATTATCGATCGCTTCGGAAAAGGTAATATTGAAGTAGCAGCGTCAAACTCTCGTGGGAAAAATCCATTTCCAAAAGACTGGCGGATGCATGCATTTTATGTAGATGCTTTACCAATTTTAAATGAGTCTGGGAAAGTTGTAACACCCGTAGCGGCCAAACCTGCGCATCACCATTTAATAGAAACTCTTCTACAAACTGAGGAGAAAACAACTTTATTATTTACAGGTCCTCTTACCGATCTTGCCCGTGCACTATATGAAGCGCCTGTAATCAAAGAAAAAATTGAAAGCCTCGTTTGGATCGGCGGTACATTTCGTACTGCGGGCAACGTACATGAACCTGGGCATGATGGAACAGCCGAGTGGAATTCGTTTTGGGATCCCGAAGCAGTCGCTCATGTATGGGGCACTAATATAAAAATTGATTTAGTAACACTAGAAAGTACAAACCAAGTTCCGCTAACCTTAGACGTACGTGAACGCTGGGCAAAAGACCGTAAATATATTGGTGTCGATTTCCTTGGTCAATGTTATGCAATGGTCCCCCCTCTCGTTCACTTTTCAACTAACTCTACCTACTATTTGTGGGATGTATTAACTGCTGCTTTTGTTGGGAGAGCTGATCTTGCAAAAACAAAAACGATTACTAGTATCGTTCATACATACGGACCCAGCCAAGGACGTACAGTGGAAATTGCTAACGGAAGACCAGTAAATGTCGTTTATGATGTGAAACGTGATGCATTCTTTGAATATATTACTGAATTAGCTAAAAAAGCTGCTAATCACAACCAGTGTTGAAAGCCGTATAAACCCAGGTGATGAGCCAGCAAAAAAATTTAGAAATTGGTTGGGACTAAATATTTAATTATTAAAAAGAGTATTGAATTAATTTTCAATACTCTTTTTGTGCAGTTAAATTGCATTTGATCAGAATAAGCATCAATTTAATTAGAGTTAGGTTTTACAGATTAACCATTTCATAACCATTTACAAAGTACGTTATTGTTTCTATCTCATCTTCATTTAATTCTCTATCCATGTCTCGTTTATACGCTGCCTTTATCTTCTCTTCATCGCCTTTATGAGTTTCCGTATAAGTTCCTACTGTTTTTAGCAAATGAACCTCTTGCAAAAATTCATTTCGATTTATTGCTGTCCCATGAGAAAGAATATAGGTCTCAGCATCAAATTTCTCTAATTCTTCTATTAATGTAAACGTTCGTTTCGTCGTATAGTTCCACTTCGAAGAAAAAATGTCTGCATATATACAGTCTCCTAAAAACAATATCTTTTCTTCTTTAATATAAATGACAACAGAGTCATGTGAATGATCTCCGCCCACATGTTTTAACACACATGTCACTTCACCAAGGTCTAATTCAAGTTGATTCTGGAATGTTAAAGTTGGAGGAATAATTTTAATATTTCTCGCTTGTTCACTAAACTCTTTTTTGATACAATCTGCACAAAATTCAATTTCAGTACCCTCTTTTACACGTGCGTCCAACGCTTCATCTGTCCATTCATAAGAAACAAGTGTACTCATCTCTTCTTTTGTTTCAAGATGTGCGATAGATAATGCATTTTGTAATACAGGTAATCCAAAAATATGATCCCAGTGCCAATGCGTTAATGCTACAAAATCAGGATTTGAGATATTTTGCTCTTTTAGCATTTCTAAAAACAATTGTGCATGTGCTTCTGAATTACCTGCATCTATCATCAAAGTCTTTTCTTTTCCAACTACCATTCCTAAAATAGGTCTATCTGTCTCTGAAACAGGTGTCATATACCAAAATGAATTTCCTATTTTTTTAATTTGCTGCATAACTATTGCCTCCATTTTATGACTGTGTAACAATTTCCAGCCGAGAAAATTCTTTATTTTGTATTTTGATTACTAGTAAATAACAATGTCAGAAATGAAATCATTCTACATTTTTTATTATCTAATGAAATACAAATACTAATTTCAACAAGGGAATCCTTTCTCAACATTTGTTACTTTCAATCTATTTTACGCTACGAATTTACATTTAAATTATATTACAATTTGTATAAATGAGATACATTTTACAATATCGAAGGGGTGTTGAACCTGGAATACAAAGGAAACAATCATGCCCTATTTCGGTAATGTGTTAACAGGTAAAAAGTTGATCAATGAATTTAATAAAGAGGGCTACCATGTTATCAGCTGAATAAAAAGCAGCAACTATACAGTTGCTGCTTCCAACATTTCTTTTTGTATTTCAACACGTTTGATTTGGTGAGGGTCTTTAGAAAGAATTTTAAATGCATATCCTTCGCTATTTACTGTTTGCCCTTCTTGGATATCATAATTCTGCATCAGAATCCAACCACCAATTGTGTCAACATCACTATCATTCATATGTAATCCTAGTAAATCATTTAATTCGCTAATTAATACTTTACCTTCTACGACAACATGACCTTCATTCATTTGCTGGATGGGTGGACGCTCATCTTCATCGTATTCATCACGTATTTCTCCTACAATCTCTTCCAGAATATCCTCAATGGTTACAATACCAGCCGTACCGCCGTATTCATCATATAAGACAGCCAACGGAATACGTTTCTTTTGCATTTGTAGTAAAAGATTATGTATTGGTATGGTCTCAATTACTTCAATTACTGGACGCGTATACGATTGAATAGAACTGAATTCTTTTGTTTCCTTATTTATATAACGAATAAAGAAATCTTTCACATTCACCATGCCAATGATTTCATCTTTATCTTCCCCAAATACTGGGTAGCGTGTGTACTTTTCATCACGGATTATTTTCATATGGTCTGCTAAAGAATTATCTACATGTAGCCCTATAATTTCTGTACGAGGGACCATGATTTCTTTCGCAATACGATTATCAAATTCAAAAATATTATTTACATATTTGTATTCAGCTTGATTAATTTCTCCACGTTCATAACTTTCAGAAAGAATCAATCGTAATTCTTCTTCTGTATGTGCTACATCATGCTCTGATGCAGGTTTTAAGCCGAACATTCCGGTTATCATCCTTGCAGAGCCATTTAACAAGCGAATAAACGGATACATGATTTTGTAGAACCAGATAAGCGGAGCCGAAAGTAATAAAGTAACCTTCTCAGCCTTTTGAATCGCCAATGTTTTTGGTGCTAATTCACCAACTACAACATGTAAGTACGTCATTATAGTAAAAGCAATTCCTAAAGATAATACACCTGCAATGGAAGGATTGATGTTCCACTTATCAAATAAAGGATGTAAAAGTCTCTCAATCGTTGGTTCACCTAGTGCTCCAAGTCCCATTGCTGTAACTGTAATCCCTAATTGACAAGCTGACAAATATTCATCCAAGTTTGATGTCACTTTCTTAGCTGCCAGCGCACCCTTCTTTCCTTCTAATACAAATTGATCAATCTTTGAACCTCTTACTTTTACAATAGCAAACTCAATTGCCACGAAAAATGCAGTACATGCGATTAAAACCGCTACCATGATTAAATTAAATATGTCCAACTAATTCCCTTAGCTTTCTTGAAACTAAAGGATTCACCTCCTGATATATTTTCTCTTTCCATACCTATAATTTCATACACATTAACATGAGATTGTATACAATCTACATTCTCAAAATGATGAGGGGTACTTTGAGAAAATCGAGGTCATTTAGCCACCTATCCGAGTCAACATCTGAGTCCAATACATTTCCACCGCCTTGATTAAATTATCTATATGTTAGCATGAGAAATAAATCCCAGTCAACGTTTACATTTTGTATACCCTGAAATTTAAACAAAAAGCTTCTCTTCCCTGTTACATAAAATCTCTTAATGCGTGCACCAAACACTATACCATACCCTTCGCTTCCACTAACTATATTATTTTTTGTTCATTATTTACATTCCTTCTCACAGTAAAAAGTAAAGCGCAGTAATTTTTATCAGACTTTTCGAAAACACTTTGACACACATATTAGCCAATGCTAATATGAATGAAGAATAAACATATTAGTAATGACTAATACGATTGGAGTGAATACGATTGTGCAACTCAAATGACTTAGATATTAAAGCCAAATTTATTCGAAGCTTTGCTGATAAAACAAGACTTCAGATTCTTCAATGTATGTTAGATGGTGAAAAAACGGTATCCCAAATTGTAGAAATCACTAAAGGAAATCAGTCAAATATCTCACAACATCTGAACTGTTTAAAGGGATGCGGCATCATCCTAGGTAGACAAGAAGGAAAATATGTCTACTATTCCTTACGCAGTACACAAATTGAACAGTTACTTACAATGTTCGATGTTGTCTTTCATGAGGTACAAAATGAAGTAGCATCATGTGACAAAAACGATGGTTGTTTATCTCAAAAAGGAGAGAACTGACATGACAGATAAAAAGATGAGCAGAAAACAAGCGAATTGCTGTCAAGATTCTTCCATAGCACCCACAAAAGAAGAATTAGCAACGGAAGCTTCATCGTGTTGCTCTTCAAAAAAAGAGATTCCAATTATCCCTATTACTAAGGAAATCTCTTGCTGTAGTAGTAACAATTCTATTAAAACTGAAACCTGTTGTTCATCTGAATTAGACCTACCCAAAGAACCAGTGACATCAAAATCTTCTTGCTGTAGTGACCCATCACCTCTTCTTAATACTCAAAAAATATCAGGAGATGGCGTACAAACTTATCTTGTAGAAGGTATGGATTGCGGGGCATGTGCTTTAACAATCGAAAAGCATCTACACAACGTTTCTGGCGTGGAAGAAGTTCGAGTAAACTTCGCTACTGGAAAAATGCATATTCGTCATGACCGGAATGTGGATGACATTATAAAAGAAGTGTCTAACGCAGGATTTGAAGCGTCTCTAGCTGGAGCTCGTAGAAGGGCAACACCTGTTTCAAAATCAAAAAATACAACTTTGATTCTCTCAGGTTTATTTTTAGCTTTAGGATTTGGAGGAAGTTTTACAATCATATCCCCTCTTCTTATTACACTTCTCTATGCTATGAGCATTGGTATTAGTGGTTATAAACCTGCTAAAAGTGCCTTTTATGCAATTAGAAGTAAATCGCTCGATATGAACGTTCTCATGATATCAGCCGCTATTGGTGCTGCATTAATTGGACAATGGCTAGAAGGCGCAACAGTTGTTTGGTTATTTGCATTAGGGGCAACGCTACAAAATAAATCAATTGAACGTACACGAGAATCTATTCGTGGATTAATTGATTTAGCACCATCAGAAGCTTGGATAAAAATTGGAACTGAACTTATAAAAAAATCCGTTGATGATATTGCAGTAAATACAACGATTGTTGTAAAGCCAGGTGAAAAAATCCCATTAGACGGCACAGTTATAGGAGGCAATTCTACTGTAAACCAAGCGCCGATAACTGGTGAATCTATCCCAATTGATAAACAAATTGGTGATTCCGTATATGCAGGAACGATTAATGATGAAGGTTCTCTTGAGATTACAGTCACTAAACTTGTTGAGGATACTACGTTATCTCGAATTATTCACCTTGTAGAGGAAGCACAGGAAAATAAAGCACCGACAGAAGCATTTGTTGATCGTTTTGCAAAAATCTATACACCTATCGTTTTTGTATTAGCAATTGGTGTCATAATTATCCCTCCCCTTCTTGGTATGGGCGAATGGATGGAATGGTTTTATAAAGGATTAGAACTTCTTGTTGTTGCGTGTCCTTGTGCTTTAGTTATCTCAACTCCTGTTGCTATTGTATCTGCAATTGGAAATGCAGCAAGAAACGGTGTACTCATTAAAGGTGGTACTGCTCTAGAAATCGCAGGTTCATTAAATGCTATTGCGTTTGATAAAACAGGAACATTGACTGAAGGAAAACCAAAAGTAATGCATGTACGCAGCGTAGATTGTACTGAAGATGCGTTATTATCCATCGCAGCAACAATTGAAGAATACTCTAATCATCCCATTGCCAAAGCAATTACAGCATATGCGAAAGAGCATCAAACTTCTATCCAAAGCGGAACAGACTTCCGCACCATTGTAGGAAAAGGTGCGCAAGTAACGATAGATGGCGAAACATACTACGCTGGAAATAAAGCATTATATGAAGGTTTTGGAGTTTCACTTCAAATGTGGAACGAACCGATTCAGGAGATGCAAAGAATTGGTCAAACCGTGATACTTGTTGGAACGAACAAAGTCATTTTAGGAATGATTTCAGTAGCAGATTCCATTCGTTCTACTACTTATGGAACAATTCAAGAATTAAAACAATCAGGTATTCGGGAAACTGTTATGTTAACAGGAGACAATGAAGGAACCGCAGAACACATTGCACAGAAAGCAAAAGTAGATCGCTATTTTGCTAACTTACTTCCAGAAGATAAGGTTCATTCTGTCAAACAACTTCAATCTGAAGGAAAAACAGTGGCTATGATTGGGGACGGCATAAATGATGCCCCTGCCCTCGCTACTGCAAACCTAGGGATTGCAATGGGCGGTGCAGGAACTGATACCGCAATGGAAACGGCAGATATTGTATTAATGGCAGATAATCTTGAAAAACTTCCTTATACAATGAAACTAAGTCGGAAAGCATTGCACATCATAAAACAAAATATTTGGTTCTCATTGATTATTAAATTTATCGCCCTTGCCTTTATCTTCCCAGGTTGGCTTACTCTTTGGATGGCTGTCCTAAGTGATACAGGCGCTGCACTTATTGTAATCCTTAACAGTATGCGTTTATTACGGAACAAATAATAAGATAAGGAGCTACTGAGTAGCTCCTTATCTTATATACAAATTGAATTAGGATGTAGAAATGTTATCATTTAGTGGACGTTTACAAAAATAAGCGTTACTGCGAGAACAGCTGATTTACTATGAACCTATGCCAACACATTCTATCTTTTCCTCATCTTCTGATTTAAAGATCATCCTCTTCTTGTTTTTCAAAATCACTCCATGTCCAATTGGTCCAATCATTATTTACTTTCCCTACAGTTATCAAATTCACATTATTTAATTCAATCGCTTTAGCTAAACTTTGAAAGAATATGCTCTCACTCGGTTTTTGATCATCACTAACATCAGGATGTTCCCATTCTTCTGTTTGATAAAATAGATTTGGTTTAAATTCTGCATTGATTTCATCTAACATGTCCGAGGGCTTTATCCAGAATTTCTCCTTATATACAGAAGTTAAATAACGAATAAGTTTGGTAGGATGAAATGAATCCGTTTCAATTCCTAAACGCTTATACTCTTCTACCGTCGGTGTTAAGGTAATATGTTCTCCTTTCAACAGTAGCTCCATATGAAAAGGATCTACAAGGAAACGATCTTCATCATCGTACCAATACTCTTCATTTACCAGCGTTAAGATTTCATCAAAACATGAAAAAAACCCTTGCTGTCTCATGCTATTACTATACACATAGAAGTTATTCGATATCTCAAGGTTTGCATCAACGCCCACAACCTCAAATACAATGAACCACTTGTCTTCCTCTCGAAAAACAGATATTCTGGATTGTGCTAAGTCAAAATTATAGTTATCAAGTACTGGAAAATCAAACTCCCCCGCGTACCTATCTAGTGTTTCAAGTATTTTTTCTGCTTTCATAACATTACTCTCCATAAAGTTAGTATAGTAAATTTTTATTACATTCGTTTTTCTTTATTTAACTCATAAATATTATCTAAATACCAGGACATTTTTTTATGTCCCTCTAAAATGGCAAATATCCAGTTTTGTTTATTTGTATATTATATAAAACTCTAATAGCACAGTAAACAACATTTGATTATGACGCTATCCTTCATTTTCTCTATAATTGTATTTTCACAGTCCCCACCGTAACACCCCACTGCAGCTCCTCTTATTCTTCCTTACAATAAAAACAAAGACACATAGTCTATTGTTAATGTGAAATACAGTTTGATCATTTTTTCTAATAACTTACTATATAAGAAAAGACGCGTTTCTATATAAACGCGTCTTTTCTTATATTCTTAGGAGCACTTCTTTATGTCACTTATCAACTAATACTCAGCATCCCTATCTTTTCTTCCAGCAAACTACCACCATAGAATAACAATCCTCCTGCAACTCATTCCCATCCCAATCATTGTATATATGTAACAATTCAAATCCATTCTCTACTAGCAATCTTTCTAACTCCTGCGGATACGTATAGCGAAGATCAATCGTTGTTTTCAATTCCTCTACTAGCGTATTATCCTCATAAAACCTTCTTGTTGTTATGTAGTGCTGTATTTGCTGAATTGAATCATAATTCAGCTCAGTATATAAATCACATCTTCTTCCCTTTTCATCTGTAATAGTTGTCCAATATTCTTCTGTAGATGGTTGCATTAATTCTTCTTTTGAAGGAAAACGTGTATCTAATATAAATATACCATTCTCAGCTAATGCATTATGAATAGATGTTAACAACTGATTTTGATGTATATTCGTAAGAAAATGCTGGAATCCATGGCCAACCATATATGCTAACGGAATTGTTTCTTCGACGCTCAATTGCAAGCAGTCTTGCTGTAACCATTTCCCTTTCGTATAACTTGTTGATTTTCTCTTCGCTTCAGTAAGCATGCCTTCATGTATATCTACACCAATCATTTGATATCCGTTTTCTATGAATGGAATTGTAACTCTCCCTGTTCCACAGGCTATATCTAGAATCCATTCATTTTGTATATTTAGTTTTTGCACCCATGATAGTAAGAACGGAAAATCTGACAAACTTTTATTTTCTACATCATACCGTTCTGGATTCTCACATTCGGATAAAGTGAAACTTTAATCAGTGGGGAGTGTCCATCCCCCACTGATTATTAGTTGAACCAATCGGGCTTTTACGGGCAGTTGACCTCCCGTCTAACTGCCTCGCATTCCCTGACTTTTGAGATGGGAGTCTTATTGCCCGTTAAAGCGGGATAAACTCCATTTTGTTTGCAATCTTATTCCCCATTTCGCATCTTCTGTTAAATTCGATATATAGATTATAACGAGTTGATAGATTTTTCTCTATAATCAAACATAATTATTTGGACTAATCTCCCTCCCCCATTAGTAAGCTGAAATTAAGGGTATAGAATCGGAGTGTGATAATATGGAACGTCTATGGATTCCAATAATCGTTACGTTTTTTTCGTTCGGTGGATTACTATTAGGAGGTGCTGTTGGAGTAGTAACACGCCAACTAATTGAAGAAAAGATGCATCGTTTATACGCATTATGTGGTGGGATTTTACTTGGATTATTATCACTTGAAATTATTCCTGAAACATTTTCAAGCTATGAAATAATTGGGCCTATGCTCGGTATAGCTATCGGTATTTTAGTTATGAGCTTATTAGATAACTATTGCCATCATCCGATTATACATAAGAAAGATCAACAAGCATGGCAAACCTTCCTTTTTCTTTCTTTCGCTATATTCATTCATAATATGCCGAGTGGATTTGCGTTAGGAACAGCGTTTATAAATCATAATGACTCTGCCATTCCTTTCTTACTTGCGATTGTCATTCACCATATTCCAGAAGGGTTAGCTTTAATTATTCCATTTCTCTTTACAAAACATAAATACATTTCATTTTTATTAACAACTTTATTACTTTCTCTTATCCTAGGGACCGGTACTGTTTTTGGCATTATGATGGACGGGAAAGCTCTCCATTTACAAGGACTTATTATGGGAAGCGCAATTGGTTCTCTTGGCTATGTCACAATTCACGAAATGCTTTGGAAAGCAAAAAAACAGCTACCTTTCCTTCCGTTTCTATCGTGGTCTATTAGTGGATTTTTACTAATAACAGTCTTCACTCTTTTCACTGGACATCACTAAAACAAATAAGTTATATTACTTGTATATTTTTCCTTTTTCTCCAAAACATAATAGTATCTACCTATTATAAGGAGGAACGATTATGTTTAGTAAAACAGCCGGTGAAGCATTAGTGGATCTTTTAATTGACTGGGGTGTAGAACACATATATGGTATGCCAGGAGATTCCATCAATTCTATAATTGAAGCTTTAAGAAAAAAACAAGATAAAATTAAATTTATTCAAGTTCGCCATGAAGAAGCTGGCGCGTTAGCAGCGGCAGCCTATGCAAAATTAACAGGAAAACTTGGTGTTTGTATGGCTATTGCAGGACCTGGGGCTATTCATTTATTAAACGGTTTATACGATGCCAAACTCGATCAAGCTCCCGTACTAGCAATTTCAGGACAAGTAGAAACCGATTTACTCGGAACGGATTTTTTCCAAGAAGTAAACTTAGAAAGAATGTTTGATGATGTTGCCGTTTATAACCAACGAATAATGTCAGCTGAACAGTTACCTGCTGTAGTGAATCAAGCTATTCGAATGGCATATACAAAAAAAGGTGTATCAGTTCTTACAATTCCAGATGATGTTCCGAAATTCGAAGTGAAAAATGGTGCACGTATTACAAACTCTTCCTTTACATTACCTGAAATATTTCCGCAAGAAGAAGATTTAGCTATAGCAAAACTCGCACTTAATGAAGCTAAAAAACCTGTTATTTTAGCCGGGAAAGGAGCTAAACATGCAAGAGAGTCTTTGCTTGCATTTGCAGAACATATCGGTGCTCCAATCGTACTTACATTACCAGCTAAAGGGATTGTTCCTGATGAACACCCTCTTTGTATCGGTGGATTAGGATTAATCGGAACGAAACCTTCTTATGAAGCAATGAAACATGCAGATACTTTAATTATGGTGGGCACTTCTTATCCGTTCACTGGTTTCTTACCCGAAAAAGCAAAAACACTTCATATTGATACAGACCCCGCACAAATCGGGAAACGTTATACGACAGATATCGGCTTAGCTGGTGATGCTGATAAAACATTAAAATGGTTAATTGAAAATGTAGAAAAACACGAGGACCATTCCTTCTTAGAGCATCATCAAGAAATGATGAAAAAGTGGGAAGAAAAATTACACAATCAAGAAGAAGATTCTTCGACTCCAATTAAACCACAGCGAGTTATGCATGCACTGCAGAAAGTAGCAGAAGATGACGCAATTCTTTCAGTCGATGTCGGAAATGTAACAGTATGGACTGCAAGGCACTTCCGTATGACAAACCAGAAATTTATCATTTCTAGTTGGCTTGCAACACTTGGCTGCGGTTTACCTGGTGCACTTGCTGGACAAATTGCTTTCCCGGATAAACAAGTGTTTGCAGTTTGTGGTGACGGCGGGTTTGGAATGACAATGAATGACTTCGTAACAGCTGTTAAATATAAACTACCAATTGTTGTCGTTGTATTAAACAATAATAAAATTGCTATGATTAAATTTGAACAAGAAGTTATGGGAAATATTGAATTTGGTACAGACTTAACGAATCCTGATTTCGCAAAATATGCTGAGGCGTGCGGTGGTATTGGATACCGAGTAGAACATTTAGATGACTTACTTCCCGCCTTTGAAAATGCAGTTAAACAAAATAAACCGTGCATTATTGATGTAGTTGTAGATGTAAATGAAGCACCAATGCCAGCAAAAATCACATTTGGTCAAGCAGCTGGTTATACGAAACATATGATAAAAGAATTATTTGAAGAAGGTAAGATTGATCTACCTCCACTTTAAAATATAAAAAAGGTAGCTGAAAACTTTTTGTCTCCAGCTACCTTTCCCTATTTTGATACCTCTCTATGAAATGAAAAATCATTCACGGTAGGCTGTATTTGTTTCTCTACTTTCACTTCTTTATCCTTCCGTTTCGCTCTTCTAACATTCCCTAATTTAATTGCATCCTGCATACTATTACTAATAAGATTTCCTGACAAGATTGTCATACTATAGAAAGCAATCGGAATAAGTACAATCCATGTATGAGTAGTTAAGTGACGGAAGTTTTGACCAATTAACCCTGTCCATTCTTTTGTTACACTATCTGCATCTATACCGCCAAAGATTATTGTTCCGCCAAAAAATAATCGCAACAAACCCAGATGTAAGAGAAGTAATAAAGTGCTAACAAATTGCTGGGCTACTAATAAAAGAAATGATGGTAACATATGCGGCCATACATGACGCTTCAGTCTTTGCCACTTACTTCCTCCAAGCACTGTTGCCGCCAACATAAATTCTTCTTTCTTAATACGCTTGACTTCTTGCGCTACATACAACATAACTGTCGGTACTGCAAGACATGCAAGAACTATAATTTGAAACGCAACTCGCAAATGAAACGGAGCAGCTGCCTCTCCACTGTCAAACATTAAAACTTCCTTTAAAATAAAATAGGAAATCATAACCATTGGTACAATACTGAATGGATCAAAAAAGGATGAGATAACTGGGAATGAGCGTTTACTGTACATACCAAGTAATAAACCTATCCCTCCCCCAATCACTATACGTAAAATTGCAATAACTATACTTGCTCCAACTGTCCATTTTGCTCCCTCTATTATTAGTTGAAAAAGATCGCGGCCTTTCGCATCACTTCCAAACCAAAATTCACTTGATGGTGAAAATGGAGCAGCCTCCAATTCTCCTTTTTCGTTATACATCATCGTTAGTTCGCGAATATTCCCATCAAAAAACAACGTATTCCCAATACTAACAATCATAAGTACACTTAAAAAAGTAACACCAAACCAAAATCTTATATCCCTTTTTACAACTTGCCACATACTATACCCGCTCCTTTATAACATTTTGTAAGAACGTATGTAATAAACGAAATACTACAAAAAGCGGTACGTATAATAAAATTAAACTTACTGTGAAAATTTCTATGTTCGAATGTTCTTTTACAAATACAAACATTCCATATGTGTTAAAAATCCATTCAATAATATATAAATTGGATAGCATAAATAAAATATTTGTTTTCGCATAATAAACTGTCGTCAATAAAACATTTCTTGAAATATGATGTGTCAAAATATGCCGTAAGCTTAACCCTTTACTCTTGGCAAACATACTATAATCTTTCTCTAATTCTTCTCTGAACCTTAATAACAAAAGTTTAATAAACAATAACGTTGTCGGTATTGTAAGACATATAATCGGTAACAAACGTACTCTTTCTTCCCCTAATCCAGCAAGTTTGATTGGCATAAATCCTGTTTTTTGAAAAATAAGTATGACAAGAAGTTGCGATAATAAAATAAGTAAAATATCTGGTATGCTCTCAAGGGTTAGAAAAATCCCATTCCAAATTCTTTGTTTCATATGAGAACGCTGCAGCACAAAAACAACAAGTACATATGCTATACATAAAGAAAGTAAAAAAGCTGAAAGAAATACTATCATCGTTTCAATATAATGAATCCAAATTTGCGGAAACAATTTTTTCGGTACCTGAAACCCATATGTAATTTCAGTTGGATGAAGTAATTTCTCTCCTACATTTATGATTGCATTCCAAAAACCGATTAAATCAATTTGCAATCCCTTAAATAACCGTGGGAGCGCACCTAGACAGATTATACATAAGATTGCAGCAAATAATTGTAAACAAGTAATTCCACACCACTTAGCAGTTCGCATCAACATAACTATTCCCCTTACTTTTTAATAGAATATTCAGAAATAAAAAGTTAGACATATTACATCTCTTCAGCTATACCCTGCACTCTCTTTTGCCCACTAGGTAATATAGCTTGATAAAGGCACGTAACAGATAATAATAAACCAAATAGAGCATACAAACTATTTACCATTTGGATTAATACCTGTTGCTACACCGTATTGATCTGACAAGTAAAACATTAAAGAAATTCCGGCAATCATAGAACCGAGTCGCTCTAAAATATTTGCTAGAAAAAAGCGTGCATACACTTTCTTTCAAAATAACTGTAGCATTTCTTTCATACTCAATATCCTTTCTCTCGACAAAATATTATTATTTCAGTCATTTATCGGAAGTCTTGTTATATTTTTCGACCATTATCCAATCTTTTCCTTCTTTATAAAAAACAAGCTAAAAAAAAGACCCTTGTTCATACATACAAGAGTCTTTACATTTTTCTTTGCTTCACGAATTTGTCGTGGATATTTATCTAAAATCTTTAAAATTCTCGCTAATACCTACTTAATCTCTCAATTTTTTTAATTTCCTAAAGTTCGGATACATTTGATTTACTTGACGAATGTTTCGCACATCCATTTATAAAACTTTTCCTTCTCTTCAAATTGCGGATAATGAGCTGATTTCTCAAAAGTAATAAATTCTTTTTTATCCGCTTCAATCATATCAAAATATTTTCTTGCTGCAAGAAATGAAGTATTATAATCGTATTTTCCCATAAGAAAATAAAACGGTAGATTCAGCTTAGTTACTTTAGTAGGTAATGGATTCTTTAAATCTTTTTCTAATAAAACTGTTTGAGAATAGGATAATCCATAGTTATAACGAATTACGTCAAACAAGTTATATTCATTACTGAATAACATCCCTATGTTATCACCATCTGGATTTTCAATAAGTCTTGAAGTTCCACCGTATTTCGCAACATAATTTCGCGGGGTATATGTATCGCCATTTTTAATTTGTTCAGTTAACCCTTTTAAATGTGAAACCTCATCCGCATTCCCAGCATTTTGTGCCTGTTCAATAACATAGTTTAAACTATCCATCTCACTTTCTACTGTATCACTCATCTGTCCAATACCAATATATGCTCCATATTTTTCAGGAGCTTTGTTGGCAGCCTGTATTCCAATATATGTACCATAAGAATGGCCTATTAAAATTACTTTTTCTTTGCCTAGACGTTTTGAAACGTAATCCGTCATAGCTAATAAATCCTCCACGAGTAGATTTGATGAAAGATTTGAATAGTCTTCAAAGAAATGATACGATTTTCCACTTGCTCTTTGATCATAATTAACAATCGTAAATTTATCTTCCAGTAAGTCTTGATATTTTTGAGCATACGGTATTTCTGAAGAACCTGGTCCACCATGAACAAAGATAATAACTGGATTACTCTTATCTTTGCCACGTATCATAATTTCATGATCACTTCCATTTATCTCGACTTGTTCTAATGTACTTATACTGTTATTACCCTTTATTTGCGAAGTCCATGTGGGGAATAATAGAGCTATGATTAGTAATAGTATAGTAATGACTCCAATAATTTTTATTGATTTTTTCATAAGTCAATTCCTTTCTGTTAAATTTATTTACATATCAATTTAATTCTGTAAAACTACATAAAATCACCACTAAAAATAAGCATATAAAACAATTACACTTTTCTATTTCATCCCAATCTTTTTGTGCATTATTAATTTCCCATACACTTCTTAACTTTCTACTACATTAATTCTTAATATTTTCTAAACTTTCAATATCCCCTTACGAATTTAAAGTATTGATTCTTGACAACATCTTGCGTACACGTACCTATGTATAACACACATAGAAAAAAGCCCTTGTTTTCATAACAAGGACTCTTTCGTTAAACTATTTCACCACCTCTTCTTTCGGCATTACCATACCTTTATAAAGTTGGACAGTAATCCAATAATAAATGAAATAAATTACTATGAAGATTCCTATTGGCATCCACACTTTTACAAATGGGTCAACTAATATGAAGCTGAATAAGTTAAGCCCTACTAAAACGTGGGAAATCCCAATAATTGCTGGGAAGATAAATAAATATGAGATTTCTTTATATATACTTTTTGTTAACATACTACGCCTCACACCGATTTTTCGTAGCATTTCATAACGGCGTACATCACGAGAAGCTCCTGTTAATATTTTAAACATAAGAGAACTCGCCATCATCGCTAAAAATGCAATTCCAAGGAAAAATCCCATAAACATTGTTCCGCTCATGAAACTATTCATGAACTGATAAATTGTCATTTTCGTATATAAGTCTACTTTTGTACCTGTTGTTTTTTCAATTACTTCTTCTTGTCTCTTATCTATTTCGATCAACAGTGGTTTATATTTTTTCATATCGTCTACTCTTACTAAAGTTACACTATGTTCCGTTCCTTGAACCGCTTTATAGTTTTCCTCATCAGCAATCCTTACAGGTTTTCCGTTAAATTGATTAAATGTAATTTGCAGTTCGCTTGCAATTGCATCCTCCCAATCTTTCGGCATGTTAGGCAATTTATTCTCATTTTTTTGAGCTTCCATAGATGTATATAAAGGCTCTGCCAAAGGCTCATTTACACGTTTACGAGCAGGTTCTTTTAAAGTTTTTGTATCAAAATGATCTGAAATAAGTGGTGGTTTTTCAGTTAAGTCGTTACGTAAATAATAAACCGCTTCTCCATCTACTTTATACTTATACTTGCTTTCTTCAACAATTTCCATTTCTTTTAATGCTGCTTTATCTTGTTCATTTGGATCATGAATTACGACATCATATACACGTGAGAAGTCTGTCATAATACCTACATTCTTTTGAAACGCCATACCTGCTGTCATGGCACCTGCACCTAATGCAATTAACATCGCTACAGTGCCTAGTACTCTCGATAAACTAGTTACTCGAAAACGTAACTGTGCATAAGTAAAACTATTTAATCCCGTTTCATTTCGTTTTTTATTCCCCTTAATTTTCATTACAAAAAGTGGGAGTAACGAGCTGAAAATGAAATACGTTCCTAATGTCGTAACAATTGTCGCTATTATAAATCCTAGTTCAGCAAACATTTTTATATTTACCATAAAATAGTATCCTGTACTTACTAGCAATACACCTAGTACTGTCATAATAACTGTGCGAGCTTTACTTTTCTTCACTTCATCTTGCGTTTCGTCTTCACGTATTAACTCTAATTCTGTTTTACGTAATAATCGGAAACTATTCATTACACCAGTAATGAAAAATAATATTAAGAAGAAAATAGATGTAACTAATATAGCTGGTGTGTATACAGATGCGTAATTACCTTTTGCTGAAATTTCCATTCCATTCATTAAAAAATTTCCTGCGATACTAGCTAGTATGATTCCTACTAAAATACCGATAATAATACTGACAATACCCATACCAAAAGTCTCAATAAATAATAATTGCGCTACTTTTTTCTTTTTCGCTCCAAGCATCATGTACATACCGAGTTCTTTTCTTCTTAATGTAAGTAAAAAAGAATTGGCATAAATGATGTAAAAAACTGTAATGAATGAGAGCAATATTGCACCAACCCAGAAGACGAGCCTAATACTACTAATGAGACTATTATCTTTTGTAAATTCACTATTCATCGCCATCGTTTGGAACATGTAAAAAATACTAATACTAATGACTAGACCAATAAGTAAAACCATATAATCCTTTAACATTTTTTTCATACTATGACGTGATAATTTGAATAACATAGTCTCGCCCCCTTACTTAGGCTCAGCTGCTGAGCCCATTTGGGCAAGCACACCTAAAATGTCTTGATAGAAATTTTCTCGTGTTCCTTGACGATTTAACTCTTTATAAAGTAGACCATCTTGAATAAATAAAATACGCTCACAGTAACTCGCACTAAATGCATCGTGTGTTACCATCAAAATACTGACATTGTGATTTTCATGTAAATCTTGCATCGCTTCTAATAAACTTTTTGCATTTTTACTATCAAGTGCTCCTGTCGGTTCATCTGCTAATACGATTGCCGGATTATGTACTAAAGCTCGTGCTGCCGCTGTTCTTTGTTTTTGTCCACCAGAAACAGCAGTCGGATATTTTGTTAAAATTTCAGTAATCCCTAATTTCTTTGCTACTTCATTTACTTTTCCAGTAATCTCACTTGACGGTACGCCTTGCAGGGAAAGTGGTAAAGCGATATTTTCATAAATTGATAAATTTTCTAGTAGATTAAAGTCTTGAAAAATAAATCCTAATTTTTGAGAACGAAAATCTGATAATGCATTCCCCTTCATAGAAGTAATATTTGTGCCAGCTATTGTTACACTGCCACCTGTCGCTTGATCAAGTGTACTAATCACATTTAGCAATGTAGTTTTACCAGATCCAGAAGGACCCATAATCCCTACAAACTCCCCTTCTTTAATACTTAATGAAACACCCCTTAATGCTTTTGACTGATTCTCATTTCTTTTCCCATACGTTTTTTCTACACTTTCTACAGTAACTACATTTGTTGACATCTCTTTCACTCCATCCCTTTTGTATAGTATAAATTTCCCATATATTTCTTATATTTTTCTCATAAAAATTCTTAAGAATTTTTAAATTTTCCAAATGCAGATTGAGATACATAAGAAATACAAACGATTTCTCTGCTTAATATTCTCATTTTTCTAAAATCCTTTCATTCGATTTCCCTTACATTTACCTTACATTTTTGTAAGGTAAAATAAAACATACCACTTCATAAGAGCATTTCTTTGGAATGAGAAATGCTTTTTATTTTCATCAAAATTAAAAAGATATTTCAATAACAATAATAATAAAATAAAAAACAATACAATTTTATTGCAAAACGATAAATTTCATAGTAAAATCATGTTGTTATTGCATAAGCGAGGTGCTTTTTATGAAACAAGTTACGACACTCTTTTTAAAGCTAGCTATTATTTTTATAGGAATCCCAGTTCTTGCATTGTGCATATTTTTGGTGCCTAAGATCGGGAATTTTGCTGGAGAATTGTATCCGGATATTGCTTATATGAAATCTCTCATTTTAATCGATATGTACGCGGCAGCGATACCTTTTTACTTTGCTCTGTATCAAGCTTTTAAACTTTTAAGCTATATTGATAAGAACCAAGAGTTCTCGGAATTATCAGTAAAGGCTTTAAAGAATATAAAATACTGTGCCATCACGATCAGTACCTTGTACTTGCTAGGTATGCCACTCTACTATCTCATGGCGAAAAAAATTGATCCTCCAAGTTTCATACCAATCGGATTGACCATCATTTTCGCCTCTATGGCGATCGCCGTTTTTGCTGCTGTTCTCCAAAGGCTTTTACAAGAAGCTATTAATATAAAATCAGAAAATGATTTAACTGTCTGAGGTGGAGGATATGGAAATTATTATTAATATTGATGTGATGTAGCAAAACGAAAAATGAGCATAATGGAGCTTTCGGAGAGGGTTGGGATTACGATGGCGAATCTTTCCATTCTGAAAAATGGGAAAGCAAAAGCGGTTCGTTTTTCAACATTAGAAGCGATATGTAAGAATTCAGGTTGTCAACCAGGTGATATTTTGGAGTACAAAAGCGACGAATTCACTCAATAAATACAGACAACAACTTTCTTCAACCAATGGGATTAAATAGTGAAATTAAAATGAAGGGATAGCAATTAAGCTATCCCTTCTCTGCGTTTATTATTGTTATTTAATATATCTTTAATTACTTTAAATTCAGTATTACAGAATTAATGGTGTGTTTTATTATCAATCTCTATTTCCTATTTTTTATTTCCTCTTTCATACTTTCCACAAACGCATCTAGTTCAACAACTTCCGACTTCTCTTCCCCATATTTTCGTACATTTACAGCTTTGCTTTCCATTTCTTTATCACCAATAACAAGGACATATGGAACTTTCTGCATTTGCGCTTCTCTTATTTTATATCCTAATTTTTCACTTCGAATATCCCGTTCAACACGAATACCCGCTTGTTTTAGTTTATCTTCAATTTCTTTTGCATACTGTTCATGTACTGCATTTGAAACTGGAATTACTTTCACTTGAACCGGTGCCACCCACGCTGGGAACGCGCCTCCAAAGTGCTCAATTAATATTGCTAAGAAACGATCTAAAGATCCTAAAACTGCTCGGTGAATGACAACTGGTCTTCTCTTTTCATTATTCTCATCTATATAATTTAAATCAAATTTCTCTGGCATTTGGAAATCAAGCTGGATTGTTCCGCACTGATGACTTCTATTTAAAGCATCTTTAATATGGAAATCAATTTTCGGTCCGTAAAATGCACCATCACCTTCATTTAATCTATATTTATAATTTAATGATTGTAATACATTTGCTAATGCTGCTTCTGCTTGCTCCCATAATTTATCATCACCCATTGAATCTTCTGGACGAGTAGAAAGCTCTACTTCATACTCAAATCCAAAAGTTTTATATACGTAATCAATTTGCGCCATTACTGATTTGATTTCATCTTCAATTTGTTCTGGTGTTACAAATAAATGAGCATCATCTTGGCAGAAAGTACGAACTCTTAATAATCCGTTTAAAGCGCCACTAAATTCATGTCGATGCACTTGACCGAACTCACACATACGAATCGGTAATTCACGATAAGAATGTAATTTATTTTTAAACATAAGCATATGGCCTGGGCAGTTCATCGGTTTTAATGCAAAACTTTTATGATCCACTTCTGAGAAATACATATTGTCTTTGTAATGTCCCCAGTGTCCTGACTTCTCCCATAATTCTTGATTCATCATAAATGGAGTGCGCACTTCTTGATAATTGTACTCATTTTGAATTTTTCTTAAAAATGCTTCTAATTCATTGCGAATAATCTGTCCTTTTGGCAAGTAAAACGGCATTCCCGGAGCCTCTTCCGAAAACATAAACAATTCAAGTTCACTACCTAATTTCCGATGATTTCTCTTCGCAGCCTCTTCAACAAAATGCAAATAATTTTCTAATTCTTTTTGTGAAGCAAATGCCACACCGTATATACGCTGAAGCACTTGATTGTTACTATCACCTCGCCAATATGCACCAGAAACATGAGTTAATTGAAATGCTTTCAGATAACCAGTAGATGGCAAATGTGGTCCTCTACATAAATCTACAAATTCACCTTGTTTATAAAGTGTTACACTTTCCTCATTAGGAATTGCTTCTAAAAGCTCTAATTTCAAACTATCATTCATTTCTTGAAACAGTTTTTTTGCTTCTTCTCGAGAGATTTCAACTCGTTCTATCTTTACATTTTCATTTATAATATTTTTCATTTCTTTTTCTATTTTCGGTAAATCTTCTACGTTTACACTACTTTGAAGATCCATATCATAATAAAATCCATTCTCAATAACTGGCCCTACTCCAAGCTTCACATCACCATAAATTCTTTTCACAGCTTGCGCTAATATATGTGCCGCAGAGTGTCTTGCAATTTCTACACCTTCATTTGAGTCAATAGTAATAATTTCTACTTCTGCATTCTCTTCAATGTTTCGTCGTAAATCAAAAGACTGCTCATTAACTTTTCCTGCGACTGCTTTCTTTTTCAAGCTGCTACTAATCGAACCAGCGATTTCTTCTAAAGTAATACCTTTCACAAATTCTTTAACGCTACCATCTGGAAATTTAATTTCGATCATCTGTTCTTTCATTTTTCATCTCTCCATTTCATAATAAAAAGCACACTCATCCCTAAAATAGGGACGAGTGTGCTTTTACCCGTGGTTCCACCCAGATTCCCATCACAAAAATGTAATGGCTTCTTTTACGGTAACGTCGTTTACACGGCACTAGATACTTGATTTCCCCAGTGCAGCTCTAAGGTGGTAAGTTATTTTTCTGCGTTAGGAAGTTCTCAGCTTTCCTTCCTTCTCTGTATAACCGGTTAAAATAACTCATGTCCTTTTCTTCGCTTATTATGAAATAAAATATAAAAAAGCATATTCATCCCTAGTAAATAGGGACGAATATGCTTATATTCGTGGTTCCACCCAGATTCCCATCACAAAAAACATAATGGCTTCTTTTGCGATAACGTCGCTTACACGGCACTAGATACTTGATTTCCCCAGTGCAGCTCTAAGGTGGTAAGTTATTTTTCTGCGTTAGGAAGTTCTCAGCTTTTCTTCCCTCTCTGTATAACCGTTTAAAATAACTCGTGTCCTTTTCTTTGCTTTTGTAACAAATCCATTTATTGTTATTTAATATATCCTATTCAATCCATTTTTACAAGTGTTAAAAATACATTTTTTATTCAATAAAAAAAGAAACCAAAAACATTTTTTGATTTCCCCTTCTCTTTTTTACCAATCTTGTGGTTCGTAATTCAAATCTGAAAATAGTCGTTTTTTCTCTTTTTTCGATAAATCTCTCCACTGTCCAACTGGTAAATTATTCAACTCAATATTCATAATTCTCGTACGTTTTAACGTGTATACTTGATAACCTAAAGCTTCACACATACGGCGAATTTGACGATTCAATCCTTGCGTTAAAATAATTTGGAACTCATATTTTGATAACTGTGTAATCTCACAAGGAAGAGTTTTTGTATCTAAAATTTTAACACCTGCTGCCATTTTCTCTAAAAACTCCGGTGTAATCGGCTTATCTACTGAAACGATATATTCTTTCTCATGTTTGTTTTCAGCACGTAAAATCTCATTAACGATATCGCCATCATTCGTTAACAAAATTAAACCGTCTGAGTCTTTATCGAGACGTCCAATGTGATTGATTCGTAAAGGATGATTCACTAAATCGATAATATTACCTTTTACTGCTTTTTCACTTGTACATGTAATACCTACTGGTTTATTTAAAGCGATATACACATGGTCTCGAGCAATACGAAGTTGCTCTCCATTTACTCGTACGTCATCACCTGGATTTACTTGGTCACCAATTTTTGCAACCTTACCGTTAATAATTACTTTTCTCTCGTTAATTAACTTATCTGCTCCACGTCGAGACGCTTTTCCAGCTTCACTAATAAATTTATTGATACGCAAGTTAGGCACATCCTTTTCATAAAAAATTTCAAGCTCACACTGCTTCTACCGTACAATACAAAAGGGTAAGCCTCCTATTATAACTTAAATATATTAACATGAAAGGGTATATGACGTCTTCACTTAATTACATGTTTACACGAAAATAATTGGTCCTCTTTTCCTTTTCACCTCAAACTGTTTAGCAGTCAATAGATTAACCCTTGAATATAACATCATTTATTTACTTTTTTCATAGATAATATACCGATATAAGTTTGATTAATAATGCCTAAATAACTCACAATATGTGAAAAACAAAAAAGAATCCTTTTGAAAATAATCAAAATGGATCCTTCTTCAGCTAAAATAATACTAGTTTTTATACAAAAGGGTTTTTAATAATTATAACCTTTAATTGAAAACATCATTCAATATCGTTCAACAAACAAAGTAATCTCAAAAGCCCCTAATTTTTTATGCTTCAATATTTTCTTCACATACTCCAAAAAGAAGCCCTTGATTATCTATACAATAAGCAAAGTAACCCATATTAGGAATAGCAGTTTTAGGTACAACTACTTGTCCACCATTTTCAGTAACTTTCTTTATGTACTCATCAACTGAAGGTACTTCAATCGAATTAGTCGTCCTAGTAGCACCATCAGGTGATTTCATTAATCCACCATCGATACCAGGTCTATCACTCTCACCTGTAATTATGAACCAATAGTCATGTGGCCCAGGCATTTTTTCAAACTTCCATCCAAAACTATTTGTATAAAATTGAATAGCTTCTTCAGGGTTTGGAACTTGCAATTCAAATCTTAAAACTTTACTCATTTAAATACCCCCTCTTGTTCTTGTACAAAACAATTATACAAGAACAAACGTTCCATTTCAACTTTATCTAAACCAGCTACTTTAACAAGTTCTAACTTTATTTCGAAGCGGCAACAGACCATTCTTCCTTCCTAATAACTTTCTTTCCATTTATATTTTCAACATACTCATTTACATTTGCTAACTGATATAACTCAGGAAAAATTTCTTTCATATAACGTTCATGTACTATTTCATCTTGCCAATAAGTTAATACTATGTAACGATTTTCATTCTTTAAAGACTTCCCTACAACTCCACCTAATATCCCTTTTGCATTTTCCATTCCTTTATTCCAAATTGTTTCTTGCGTATGTAAAAAATTCTTTTCTTTTCCTTCTTTCACATCGCAAATTGCAACTCTTACAAATGACCCTTGTGCAATTACGTCTTTCAAAGGAGTTTCTGTTATATCATACAACGTTTGAAACATTTCAATATTACAGGAAATATATGTGCCTTCTTGATTACTATTTAAAAAAATTGTATCATGAGCATCATTCATGAATGATTGATATGCATTTCTATCTTCCCATAAAGTATATACACACGCTTCTTCTTCATTCCACCCACCAAATTGTCCATGGAATCCGTCTAAATACTGTAAATCACGCCATTTTTCTTGTGCATCAGAAAACAATTCCCTTTTCTCTTCTTCCACCTTGCAAAATATTGTTTTTAATAGCATTTCTAATCCCCCTTATGATACGGTTCATTTCCCACTTGCAATACTTTCTACTTTTCCACCAACGCAAACATTAATTTTACTCTCAATCACCTCCGCTTGTATATGTATTAGAGAATGGCGATTTATCTCATAACCTTGTTCAACACGAATATTTATCTTTTCAGTTCCAAAATAACGATATTTTATAAGATACGCCGCTAAAAATCCATTTGAGCTTCCTGTTGCCGCATCCTCTGGGATTCCATAATAATCTGCAAAATCACGGGCATTTAGATTATTGATTTCCTAACTAGAAAATTCCTGATTTGCCATAAACACTGCAAGTTGATTACCTGAATACTTACCTTGCGAAAATATATCCACAATGTAAAAATCCAAATATCTCGCCTCTCTTCTTTGCTTCAATATAATCTGTTTACATAATTAAATTATAGTTTATTGAAATTGTGTATTTTTCAAAGAATCCTCTGCTTTTTCTATTAACCAATCACCAAACGTATCTAAAAATGATAATATTTCTTCTATATCTTTTATCGGCTCAATTACATATTGTAGTGCTTTCCTCATATTTTTTTCTTGTTCGGGAAAATGCTTACTAAATAACTCATATGCTGGATATAAGTCCCTGGAATAAAGCCCTTCTCTATCAATTGTTAATGCTAGACCTGCCCTGACTACTATCTTCATGATCCAACGACAACAATCCTCTATATCATCCACGTCCTTATTATGAATTAACTCTTCGTGTGTTTGTTCAATTTGTTTCCGCAAATGAATGAGATGTTCATACACTATCTCCTGACTTACTTTATATTTAGGTAAATATAATTTTACGTCTTCCCCTAATATACATACACTATGTGTCTGAATCATAAATCCTATAAAAGAAAAATCTTCTGAGTTTATTACTTCTTTTTCACTATAAAAACTTAACTCCACTCCTGATATACAATTAAACTGCTGTGTAATTTGGACTTCTAGCTTCTTTCTCCAGCTTAAGTCTATTACTTGAGGATCCTTTCGAACTAATATAATCATATCTACATCTGCAATCCCTTCTATCCCAATCCCTCTTGGAATAGAACCCCTTATATAAACACTGTGCAAATCATCCCGCAAAAATTGACAACAAGTATCCTTTATTTCTTGTATTACCTCCAAAAACACAGGCTGAATTTTATTAAAATGTGCATCGTTTATAATAAATCCTTTATCATCCACAGGACAAAAACGCCCTATTTTTTTTATTCTTGGCAATTTATCAACTCATTTCCCTATAAAATATTGGTTTATTCCACACATACAACAATTATAATTCAAACAATTCAGAGTTGAAATTTTGAGAGTAGGACGTAAAGAATCCTACGGTGTCATTTACGTCCCATCTCTTTTATCACCATTCGTTTTTCAAATATATAATAAATAATCTCCCCGGGATCATGAAATAGAAGATAAATTAGGAATATCAAAAAAATAAGTTTATTTACTATTTCAAAATAAAAAATGATTGCATTTCACTAATTGTATATCTATAATATTTTTATTGATTCTATACACAATCAATGCGTTTACGTTTTTAATTTTATAATTCGGATGAACCATTCAGGAGAAGGTCTATTGATCTACCGACGGGGCAAAAAGTTGCTGAACCAACTTTGAAACTCTCAGGTCTTGTTTACAAGTAGAACTGCATGGGGACGAATCTCTGGAGAGACTCCCTCTCGCTTTTGTATAGCGCGGAGGAAAACGAGCACCGAAGGAGCAAATCCGCTAATCTAGCGGATAATCTCTCAGGTAAAAGGACAGAGACAAGCGAAAGAAAATGCCGATTTGTATCGGTTTATTTTTCTATCCCTTGTTTCTCCAGAGACCATTTCATTTCCTTGAAGTGGTTTTTATTTTTTCTAAAAAAGGAGAATACAGATGGAAACAGTAAGTAAAGTATTAGAACAAATTAATCAGTATGTGTGGGGGTTACCAACTTTGTTGCTACTCGTTGGAACTGGTATCATTCTCACAGTGCGCTTAAAAGGTTTACAGTTTAGTAAACTAATATACGCTCACAAACTAGCTTTTAAAAAATCAGAGGATACATCATCTTCTGGAGATATTAGTCACTTCCAAGCACTGATGACAGCTATGGCTGCAACGATTGGTATGGGAAATATAGCAGGTGTCGCAACTGCTGTGACAATCGGTGGACCCGGCGCAATCTTTTGGATGTGGATTACTGCTTTATTCGGAATGGCAACAAAGTATGCCGAAGCAATCCTTGCAGTGAAATACCGTGTTAGTAATGAAAATGGTGAATACTCAGGTGGACCAATGTATTATTTAGAGCGTGGCTTAGGTAAGAAATGGCTTGCTGTTTTATTCGCTATATTCGGTGCAACTGCTTCTTTCGGTATCGGTAATATGGTGCAATCTAACTCAGTTGCAGAGGCAATGCGAATTAATTTCTCTTTACCCCCTGCTTTAACTGGTATATTAATGTCCTTTTTAATCGCTATTGTCATTTTAGGCGGTGTAAAAAAAATCGGGAAAGTGACGGGATTTATCGTTCCTATTAAAGCTTTCTTTTATGTAATCGCTGGCCTTATTATTATCTTCTATCACTTTGATCAAATTCCAGAAGCGTTTTCACTTATTTTTTCTGGTGCATTTCAAGGTACTGCAGCTGCTGGTGGTTTTATCGGAGCAACAGTTGCATCTGCAATTCAAATCGGAATGGCGCGTGGTGTATTTGCTAACGAGGCTGGTTTAGGGAGTGCTCCTATTGCTGCGGCTGCGGCCAAAACAGATTCACCTGCAAAACAAGCTTTAGTTTCTATGACTGGTACTTTTCTAGATACATTTATTGTATGTACAATTACGGGGCTAGTATTAATTACTACAGGCGCATGGAAATCAGGTAAAACTGGTGTTGAAGCTACAACATTAGCATTCCAATCCGTATTCGGTACTGCTGGTAGTATGATTCTCGGTATCGCCATTATATTATTCGCCTACTCTACTATTTTAGGTTGGTCGTATTACGGAGAGAAGTGTGTTGCTTATTTATTTGGACAAGGTGCTGTACGATATTATAAAGCAATCTTTATCGTTATGATTGCTATTGGCGCTAATTTAAAATTAGGTGTTGTATGGACATTTGCCGATATTGCGAATGGACTTATGGCGATACCAAACTTAATTGGTCTAATTGGATTAAGTGGTGTAGTTGTCGCTGAAACAAATCGGTTTTTACAAGCAGAGAAATTTAAAAAAAGCAATAAAAAACAGGCAAGTTAATGTTTGCTTGAAATAAAGTCAGTTCAAATTTCATTACAAATATCGATTGTATATAGAATAAACTCACACATTTTGAAACATGATTGTTCAAAATATGTGGGTTTTAATTATTATCCACTTAAACAAACACAACTATTAGTTTAAGAATATGCCTTCATGACTAACATAAATAACGCTTTCTTTAAACAGTATAACTTTATTTTAAAGCCACAGTTAATCTATCAAAAAAAGAATGACTCATATATAATCAGCATTCCTTTTTCAAACTATATTATTCCCTATCCTTCTGAACCATATGTAAATAAAGTACAAAATCCATCATAGTCGAGGAATGACCAAGTTGACGAATCATCGCTGTTATATTCCCTCTATGATATGTACCATGATTTACGACGTGTTGTACTAGCTCTAAAATTGAAGTTTCTAATTTCCCTACATAAGGGTTCTCAATAACAAATACAGCATTTACTTCTTTTAGTGTACTTAGAAATTCTTTATACTGATTGGCCATATTTATAAACATTTTTTCTAATTCATGTAACGACTTTGCTTCGACTTGTTTTTGTAGTTTTTCACGATCTTGTATTGCCTCACTCATACTTTTACCATGTAATATGTGTAACCATACGTAATCAGTAATATAAATATGTGCAAAAGTATCCTTAATTGATGGAAATACACTCTGTACCTTTTCGTTGAAGATTATCTCATAATTTGGTAGCTCTTTTAATCGATTGAATAAGCGTGTATTAGCCCATACATGATAATCAAACTGTTTTAACATGTAATCTTTCAATTTACATCGCCTCCTTATTGTATGAAACGAATGTTTTGTTTCTTCATTTCCGATTCTCTATCAGCTTTTACAATCCCTTTTTCATTAATTTCATGTTTATTTATAGTTTTATATTTTACATACGCATGAAATTCTGTTTTAAATGGAAACGGTATAATTCGAATTGTTTCTTCATCCACCCACTCAGCTTGAATAAGTTTCTCCTCCTTACTATTAAACATTTCTGTTCCTTCAAAACCATCTTTAAACAAATCAATTTCATTTTTCTTTTTTACACCAGGCTTATTCATGCATACATATAAAGAAAGTTCATCACAAAACTTTAATAATCTATAATGTTTATCGAACATCGCAAATTGTTCTTTTGTTAACGTTTTCAATATTCTTTTTTGTCGTTCCAATTCCCCTGTATAAAATGACATCATCTCTTCGTCTTCCTCATTTAATGGAAACGATAAAAAATGTTTACTACAAAGTAACGCCCCATATGGATTAGAATCTTCAATTTCATTCAAACCAATTGTATAAAAAACAAAGCGTAATGAACTTGGACAATCCATAAATGTATATGGAATATTTTTAGTATCATTCAAAATTGGTACTTTATCAAGTTCTATCCATCCTCTATCATGCTCATATATTGCATCAATTGTCTCTTTTAAGTATGTTTTATCTTCAAAAAAATCTTCTTTTATATGGCTTGCAATTTCTCCAGCTAAAAAACCATGATCATGTTGACGAATTAATATACTCTCTTTCTCATTCTTTTCACGAAAGATCATCCGTATACTCCCCCTCATCTTCATTTTACAGCTTTTGTATACATCAATTCATAATAAATTCCCTTATAATTGCAGGGATTCAGTTTCTTTCAACGAAATTAACATAACTATACAGCATTCTTTCTAATCACGAAGATAGCTTTATCTTTACTAACCATTATACTAAAACATTCATTCTAAAAATTTTTTTATGAGGTGAAAACATGAACAAAACAGAATTAGTTAAAAATGTAGCACAATCAGCTGATATTTCTCAAAAGGAAGCTTCTGCAGCTGTACAATCCGTATTTGACACAATTGCTAATGCATTACAATCTGGCGATAAAGTGCAACTGATCGGTTTTGGAACTTTTGAAGTGCGTGAAAGATCTGCTCGTACAGGGCGTAATCCGCAAACTGGAGAAGAAATTCAGATTGCTGCTGGTAAAGTTCCAGCATTTAAAGCAGGTAAAGAATTAAAAGAAGCTGTAAAATAAATAAGAAACCAGCCATTTTATAGGCTGGTTTCTTGTTTATTTCTTATTTAAGCAGTTCCTGTATATTCTCTGCATGATACACTTCACAAATATAAAATATACATTTGCAGTTCCTTACAATTTGATATTTTCTAGTTGGATAAACATTCGCTGAAACAGAACATCCATCAAACAATTCAATAATATTTCCAGATGGCTGATATCCTTCATATAATACGTTTCTTCTTACTTCCATCTTTTCTATAAGTTTTTCAACTGGAATATTTCCATCCTCTAATTCTTGCTTTATAGTATGGGGTAAAAACGAAGTGTCTGCAAAAATTAGATTTTCAGATAACACCTTATCTTTATAACTAATATTAGATACGCGGTAAAGAAATGTTCCGTTTTTATCAAAGAAATTTTTTGCTTCTTTCGGAATGTACTGTCTATCAATTACCTCTTGTTCTAGAACATCAAATTGAACTGTATCATTCAAAAGCTTTTCTAAAGCAAGAATAGATGATGTATCTCCAGAAAATAAAATATTTTTAATTGCTTGTACATTATAAGTTAATTCGCTTTTTCTATTTTCCGCCACTAACATGAGGAACACCTCTTCTATAAAATATTTTATTAAATTGATTTATAATTTAATAGCGATACCGCGTCTAACTGCGTAATTTCAGTTACTTCTTTACTAAATATTGCAATGGAAGCCATATAATCTAAACTAGGTCTTACATCTTCCATCATTGTATTTTCTGCTAACTCTTGTCTATCTTTAAAAATCAACAATTTTGGAGGGTCATTTGGAGCTGATACTGTAATTTCTACTGGTGGGATCAATAGTCCTTCACCTGTCGCTTTCAGCACTGCTTCTTTTCGAGTCCAATATGTTAAAAATCCTTCTAGTCGCTGCTCATCAGGTAACTTCATAACTTGTGCTATTTCAATGTCTGTTAATACGCCCTCTGCCATTTTCATAACATCTACATTTGGATTCATTTGCTCAACATCAACACCCACAGGTGCAGATTTAGTAAATGCAACAACAACCCACTCACCCGAATGTGAGACTGATATTTGCGGCATACCTTCTGGTAACTGTGGTCTGCCATGTTGTAATTTACATACTGGGCACATTCGATCAATTGGCACTTGAACTGGCGACATAGAAAGTACCTTTCCAAGTACTAATCTACTAATTACACAACCTATTATAAAACGCGCACGGTCTGCCGAATGATGATATGAATTTGCTTTCTCTCGCTCTACATCATTTAGTAAATTGTAATGCCATGATTGTAAATCTGAAATTCTTGCCCACCATATTTGACAACTATTCTCATTAAGAGTTAGTACAGAATCTACAACTTTACTCTCTATCATGTAAACTCTCTCCTTTTAAATGCCAATATCACTTTATTTTAAAAGAGTATTAGCATGCTGCAACTCATTCATTTACAACTTCTTTCTCTTTTGGTAATACAGATAACGGCCTTTTATTCTTCTTTGACATTACCTCTTTATCAGAAATACGTAAAGAAAATAGTAATGCTATGAGTAAAAATATTGCTGATCCAATTAATGCTGCTTGATATGGTAAGAAATCTGACTGTACATTATTCTGTACGTTATTACTTCCAAAACCAGATAGTATACTAGCTAAAACAGCAACTCCTATTGCAGATCCTAATCGGTTTTGCACATTGAATATAGTAGTTGCTCTCCCCATAGAAGGTGGTGCAATATTGTTAAAAGCAGAAAATTGAACCGCACCGACAGATTGACCTAAGAAAATACCAATGCCAAACAATAGTGCCCGAATTTGCCATGGATTCGTATCATGATTTACAAAACTTAATAAAATAAAGATAACCGCCGTACTTACTAATCCAATAGAGATTACCTTTCGAGCTCCTAATTTCTTATATGACCATGGTACAATCTGCGAAGAAATCATTAATCCAATCGCCTCTGGGAATGTAGTAAGACCCGACTCCAGCGCGGAAACTCCTATTACATTTTGATACATAAGCGGAAAAACAAATAACATTCCTAGTAAACCAGCTGATGAAAACAACGAAATAAGACTCATTTTTCTAAAGACCGGTTCTTTTAATAAGCGTAAATCTAACATCGGTTGCTTTACTTTAAGTTCTACAATAATAAACAATGTAAGTAATACAATCCCAGCTATCCCAATACTAATTATTTCTGGAGAAACCCAACCTTTTGACGGGCCTTGACTGAGTGCATAGATGAGCATCGCAAAACCTGGTGCTGAAAGAACAAAACCGAGAGAATCAAAACGACCAGCCGATTTTTCAATATGCTCTGCTAAAAATAGAAGTCCAAATAGCAACGCAATGATACCAAACGGCAGATTAATATAAAATGCCCAGCGCCAAGACATTTGATCTACAAAGAAACCACCAATAATTGGTCCGATCGCTGGTGCTACAGCAATTGGAAGTACAATAAATCGAGAAATTTTTGGTCTTTCCTCTGGTGAAAATGTTCGGAATAACATCGCCATCCCGACTGGTGTTAAAAGTCCGCCACCAGCACCTTGAATGATACGAAAAATGTTTAATGAAGTAATATCATTAGCAATTCCACATAGTGCAGATGCAATTGTAAAAACGAAAAGGGCAGTTAAAAATACTTTTTTCGTACCAAAGCGATCTCCTAACCAACCAGAAATCGGAAGGAAAATAGCTAAGCTAACTAAATACCCAACATTTACAGTCCCCATTGCAGATGGGGGCACTTGCAGTTCTTTGCTTATCGTTTGCAGTGCTACATTCACAATCGTTGCATCCATCGCAGCCATAAACATCGCTGTTATATAAACGATGCTTACAACTACTTTTGGATTTATTTTTACTTTCATTATTGTTTTCCTACTAATATTTTTTCGCTAATTTGATTTTTTTTCGGCTCTAAATCATTCCAGTTAACTTCAACGTATTCTAAGCAAACTTGTCTGCTAGCTTCTTCATGTACGACATTCCATCCAATTGGTACATCGAGAAAGGCAGGCCAGAGAGAATACTGGCCCTCCTCATTCATTAATACTTTATATGTGTAATTATCATTTTCAAATGGATTCGTCATACTTTACTTACCCCTTTCTTATTCTGCAAATATTTCGCTAGCACTTGTCCAATTTCTGTAAGTGGACCTGGCTGACATAAATCTTTATGTCTACAATCAATGTCATGCTGCACGATTTCCCCGTCTAAATAATTTAGCCACGTATTTGGAGAAATAGGATCAAACCAGTCTGGTATAACAATAGATCTAAAGAATAAAATATCCCCGTTATAAACTTTTGGCACGTATTTCCCTAACAACCCTACTGAATTTACATATGTTTCTTTCAAGTTTAAAATAGTCTCTTCCTCAAGACTTGCTAATGCACTTCCATCTTTGCGAAGTATTGCAACCGCACTTTCCATAGTAAGTGGTTTACCATCCATGTTATCTGGATCATATCCACCTAAAGCAAGTAATGCGATTAACGCTTCTTCTTCAGTAGGTGCTTCCGTATTCGGTAAGAAGTGACCAGGATACGAATCCAGCATAACGAGTAATTCTACTTCTTCCCCTTCATTTTGAAGTTGCGCCGCCATAGCATGAACAACATTTCCTCCAAGCGACCATCCGAGTAAACGATATGGTCCGTGAGGCTGTATTTCACGAACGTGTTTTAAATAATCCGCCGCCATCTCCTCTAAGCTTTTTGGAAGTTCTTCATTTTCAGCGATACCACGTGCTTGTACACCATAGATTGGATAATCTGTTCCTAAAGATTTCATAAGTCCTGCATAGCACCAACTTAATCCACCTGCTGGATGTACACAAAATAGTGGTAATTGATCTCCGCTTGCTCGTAATGGAAGCAACACATCAAGTGCACTTTGACCATTCCCCATTTCAAGTCTTTCAGCAAGCCCTGCAACAGTAGGTGCTGCAAATAAAGTTCCGATATTTAGTTCAACTCCAAGTGCCTCTTTAATGCGACTCATCAGCTGCACTGCAAGAAGTGAATGACCACCAAGATCAAAGAATCCATCATCAATTCCAATTTGAGACACACTTAAAACTTCTGTAAACAAGTCACATAACATTTCTTCTTGCGGTGTTCTCGGTCCGCGGCTAGAAGATGATGCAATAAATTCTGGAGCTGGCAATGCCTTTCTATCTAATTTACCGTTTGGAGTTAAAGGTAACTCATTTACTACTACAAAAGCGTATGGAACCATATAATCTGGCAAACTACCTCCAGCATACTGACGCATTTCATTCGTATCGATCGTTTCATTATTTGATGCGACGATATAAGAAACTAATCGTTTATCCCCTGGTTGATCTTCCCGTACAATAACAGCTACTTGTTCCACTTTAGGATGTTTCATTATTACCGCTTCTATTTCCCCTAATTCAATTCGGAATCCACGAATTTTAATTTGATGATCTGCACGTCCTATATAATCTAACGTCCCACCTTGACGCCAGCGCGCTAGGTCTCCTGTACGATACATTCTTGTACCTGGCTTACCAAATGGATCTGCGATAAAACGTTCAGCAGTTAATCCTGCTCTTCCTAAATATCCACGAGCGAGCCCTGCACCTGCAACATATATTTCTCCAACTACTCCAGGTGGCATCGGTTGTAAATAGTTATCTAATACGTATACTTTAAGATCCGGTATACTGCACCCGATTAAACTATTTGCTCGTAAAGATACGATACTTTCATCTAATTCAATATAACTAACATGTACCGTCGTCTCCGTTATTCCGTACATATTAATAAGCTTCGGTGCGTTATAAGGATGACGACTATACCAATCTTCTAATCGACTTAGTTCAAGTGCTTCTCCGCCAAAAACAACATATCGTAAAGATAATTTTTGACCAACCTCTTCATTTTCACGATCTGCTTGCATCAATTGATAGAACGCTGATGGAGTTTGGTTTAAAACAGTAACCTTTTCCTTAACAAGAAGCTGTAAAAATTCTTTCGGCGAGCGACTTACAGTATGTGGTACTACAACTAAACGTCCTCCATATAATAAAGGTCCCCAAATTTCCCAAACCGAGAAATCAAAAGCGTATGAATGGAACATCGTCCACACATCGTCTGCGTCAAATTGGAACCAATGATCAGTTGCTCCTAAAAGTCTTACTACATTTTGATGAGGTATCATAACCCCTTTCGGTCTACCTGTTGAGCCTGACGTATAAATAACGTAAGCAATATGTGAAGGAGATAACGGCTTCATGCGCTCCATTTCATCTATATTGTCTTCACTATATTTCTCAATTTCTTCTATTACGTTCACATCATCAACTAAAATCTTTAGTGCCTCATCACATTCAATTTCCACATCTGAATTTGTTAAAACACATGATGGTTTCGCATCGTGTAACATAAACGAAATACGATCTGACGGATAATCCGGATCTAACGGAAGGTATCCCGCACCAGCTTTAAGAACAGCAAGTAAGCTTACAACCATATTTAAAGATCTCGGCATCGCTAAAGCAACAAGTTGATCAGGACCGATTCCTTTCGCTATTAACAAACGAGCTATTTTATTCGCTTTTCTATTTAACTCTTCATAAGTTAGCTTTTCATCTTCAAAGACGATAGCAATAGAATTTTGATTTACATGAGCCTGCTTTTCAAATAATTGTGGCAATGTCATTTCAGGTACAATTTGAAAACCACCATTCCACTTTTCTAAAACTGTATTTCGCTCTGCTAAAGTTAATATTTCTAATCTACCAATTGATTGATCCGGATGTTTCTCTGCATCATCTAATAATAGAATGAATCGTTCTATTAGTTTTTGAACCGTTTCACGTTTATATATATCGGTACTAAACTCTAACAATCCGTGTAAGCCGTTTGGATTACCATCAACTCTGTTACTCTCGCTAATTTCAAATGTTAAATCAAATTTTGCAGAACCAACACTTTGAATTTCAAGGCTCGCTTCTAAATCCGGTACATTAAACGTTGCTTCTGGCGTATTTTGGAAAGCTAACATAACTTGAAACAGCGGATGACTATTTCGAGTTCGTACTGGGTTTAACACTTCAACAAGTCGTTCAAATGGAACATCTTGATTTTCATAAGCTGCAAGGTTTACCTGTTTCACTCTATTTAATAATTCTTTAAAACTTGGATCTCCTGATGTATTTGTGCGTAACACTAATGTATTTACAAATAAACCAACTATATCCGTGAGTACATCGTCGTTTCTTCCAGCAATCGGACTACCTAATGGTATATCAGTTCCAGCACCTAATCTTGTAAATAAGGCACTTAGTCCTGCTTGCAACACCATAAACAAACTAACTCCATTTTTACGAGCGAGCTCCACTAACCTACTATGCATACCTTCATCTAAATGAAAATGAATTGTTTCCCCGCGATAACTAGTTTCAATTGGGCGCTGATAATCTGTAGGTAACTCCATTTGATCTGGTAAACCTTTTAACTCTTCTTTCCAAAAATCTAATTGTGTTGAAATAATACTGTCTGGTTTTGTTTCATCACCTAATAGCTGTTGTTGCCATAGTGAATAATCTGCGTATTGAACTGGAAGGGTTTCTAGTTGAACACTATCACCTTGACATCGTGCTTTATAAGCCGCTGTAAAGTCTCTCGTTAACGCTTGTAATGACCATCCATCTCCTACAATATGATGCAAAAGAATTAGTAAAACATGTTCGTTTTCACTCACTTTAAAAAGTTGCAAACGAATTGCTGGTTCGATATCAAGATTAAAGCTATATCTTACAGCTTCAGACAGTGTACTTTCTAATTCATCCTTACATGTATTTGTTATAATCATTTTTAAATTCAATTTATCCATTTCTAGAATTCTTTGATATGAACTGCCAAGTGAATTCGGGAAAATCGTTCTAAGTGTTTCATGTTTCTCAACTACATCATAAAAGGCACCTTGCAGTGCTTCCTCATTCAATTTTCCAGACATACGAATGACTAACGGAATATTATAAGTAGGACTTGGACCTTCTAAACAATTTAAGAACCATAACCTGCGCTGTGCAAATGAAAGTGGAACTTCATTTGGCCTACTTACTTTCTTAATAGCTGGTCTTGCGCTTTTTGCACGATCCAACTGGTTCGCTAATTCAGCAACAGTTGGTGATTCAAATAGCTTTCCGATTCCTAATTCTACACTTAACGTTTCACGAATTCTTGCCATTAAACGAGATGCAAGAAGCGAATGGCCACCCATTTCAAAGAAATTATCATCTATACTAATTCGCGAAACACCAAGTACTTCTGCAAATAAATCACATAGTATTTCTTCTTTCGGATTTCTAGCAACTCTCTCATTGTTCATTCCATTAAAATCAGGAGCAGGTAATTTCTTTCTATCAACTTTACCATTTGGTGTTAATGGTAATTCTTCTAGCACAACAAATGCTGATGGTACCATATAATTCGCTAAACTTTCTGAAACATAAGAGCGAATTTCTGAAAGATGAATCATTTCCTTCTCTTCGGCAACGATATACGCAATAATTCGTTTATCATTTGGACGATCTTCTCGTACCATTACCACTGCTTGTTGTATATTTTCATGTCGTTGTAATACCGTTTCAATTTCAGCTAATTCAATTCGGAAACCGCGAATTTTAATTTGATGATCTGCGCGACTAATGTACTCTAACACACCATCCTTACGCCATTTCACAAGATCACCTGTGCGGTACATACGTGCTCCAGCTTTTCCATAAGGGTTTGCAACAAACCGTTCAGCTGTTAACTCAGGTTTTCCTAAATATCCGTTCGCAAGTCCTTCTCCTGCAATATATAATTCACCGATAACTCCAGGTGGAACAGGCTGTAACCCTGCATCCAAAACGTACACTTCTGTATTCCAAATTGGTCTTCCAATAGGAGGTATACCATTTTCACTGTCATCAATATTCATGAAAGTAGACCAAATAGTCGTTTCAGTTGGTCCATATAAGTTAGTTATAGAGCAACCTAATTCTTTTAATTTATTTGCTAAATGTGCCGGAAGAGCTTCACCGCCAACGAGTACGTTTAGCCTTTGTAACCTCTCTGGATATTCAGTTATTAACGCCTGCCAGAGCGTCGGTGTAGCTTGCATAATTGTCGCTCTTTCTTCTTGTAACAATGTCGTTAATGCAGAAGGCTCTTGGATTACCTCTTTTTGTGCAATTGTTAAACTTGCACCACTAATAAGAGGTAAATAAATTTCTAGAGCAGAAATATCAAACGCAAACGTTGTAACTGCTAATAAATGATCGTTTTCATTTAATGAAAACATATCTTTCATAGCTAATAAGAAGTTACTTAAACCTTTCATAGTAACAATTACACCTTTTGGATTTCCGGTTGATCCTGAAGTGTAAATTGTATAAGCTTGGTTTAAAAGTGATTCATCATTTTTAAATGGTAGATTCATATGAGAATATGTTTTTAACGCTATTTTCGTTTCTTCGCTATCTAATATGATTTCTTTAATATCATTTTCTATAACTAAAGTAGATGAAACAGATGAATGTGTTATGATACAAACTGGATTTGCATCATTTACTATATAATGAATTCGCTCGGCTGGGTATTCTGGATCTATCGGTAAATACGCTGCACCAGCCTTTAGAACTGCTAGCATACTAACTACCATTTCTATTGATCTTGGAAATACTAAGGCTACAAACTGATTTACTTCTATTCCTTCTTCTAATAAATAGTGTGCTAGTTCATTCGCTCGTTCATTTAGCTCTTTATACGTAAGTTTTATCCCGTTACAAGTAACTGCTATTTTATTTGGATTTTTTTGTACTTGTTTTTCAAATAATATAGGTAGATTAATTAGCTCTTCAGCTTTCTTCGTTTCATTCCATTCCAATAAAACTTTATGATTTTCTTCAGGAAGAGTAATGTTTATTTTTCCAATCGGCTCGTCTTTATGATAATTATTTATCACTAATTCTAATAGACTCATAAATCTTTCTTTATGCAATGCTAGTTCCGCGCCGTTATATACTTCCGGATTCGCATCAAAATGAATCATTAACTCATTTTCATCGAAACGTTTATATACATTTATCGATAAATCATCAACAGGTCCTGCTGATAAATTATGTGTAATACCACGATTCCCAGCAAAGTTAAGCCCATAATCAAAAGGCATAACATTCACTAACGGCCCAAACAACCTTTGATTTTCACCTAGTAACTTTAAGTCTCTTCTTAATTCCTCATGACGATATTTATGATGACGACGTACGTCTCGAATTTCTTTAGAAACTTGCTGTATTAATTCTGCAAAAGTTATATTTGGAGTTAACTTTAGACGAAGTGGAACTAAATTCATTACCATGCTTGGTGTATGAATAGATACAGAACCAAGACGCCCCATCATCGGTAAACCTAAAACAATATCATTTGCACCTGTTAATTTATGCATGTAAATACTCGTTACGGCTACAACAAATTCGGGCCAACTCGTTAACGAAATATTAATATCTTCTAGTAAAGTTTTTGTACTAGCATTTGATAGATAAGCAGTTTCTCGTAAAAATCCATTTGATGTTCTCGGCGCTCGTTCTGCTAAACTTATAACTTCCGGTTCATCTGCAAACTTTTCTAGCCAAAAAGTACGATCTTCCTGAAATTGTTTAGATTCACGATACTCATTATCTTCTTGTACAATTTTTGCAAGAGAACCAAATGGCTTTTCATTCTTATTTGTTTCTTCTATAAGTGATGTATACTCATTCGCTACCTTTTGGCTAAGAAGTGAAAATCCATAGCCATCCATCACAATGTGATGGATGCGCTGATACCAAAAGAAACGATTATTTTCAACTTGAATAAGTGCTTCAGTAAATAATTTATCTTCTTTTAAATCTATCGGTACAGATAAATCATTTTTCATCCATACTTTAGCAGCTTCTTCAGGATTTTCTTCTTTACGAACGTCAATAAAATGCATATGAAACGTTGACGATCCCTCAATAACTTGCCATGGGCCAATTTCATCCTCTTCGAAACGAACATGAAGTGCTTCTGCTTCTTTTACCACTTTACGTACAGCTAACTCGAAAATTTCATGATTAATATTTCCGTTTATTTCTATATATTCCCCAGTATTATAAATCGGATTAAGCGGATCTAATTGTTGCGCAAACCACATACCAGACTGCGCAGATGATAACGAATGACGAATCTTTTGACTATTAGGCATTCTTTACTACCCCTTTATTATGTAGTCTATTTGTTACAGCACTTGTGCTGCTTGTGAAGATAGTAAACGGTACCAATCATCAACAGTTGGACGTTCTGCTAAATCTGCAAAAGTGATTTCTTTCCCTTCGCGGCGCCACTTCTCTACTAAACTCATAATTCTAACCGAATCAAGTCCTCTATTTAATAAGTCTTCATCAACTTCAATACTCCCTACTGGCTCTCGGAGTAGTTGTGCAACTAGTTCATGCACTTCCTGTAAAGTGATTCCTTCACTTTCATCGCCTTTTACACTTTGTAAATCTTTTAATAGTAAGTTTGTTGATGTCGTTACTGCACACCTATTAGATGCATACTCCAATGCTTGTTTATGATGCTCTAGTGAAAAATCAGCAACTGCATCTGCTACAAAAAATGGCTGGATACCATCCATAAAAGCTTCACAAGCTGTTAAAAGGCAGCCAATATGCGCATAAATACCGCAAATAATAAGTTGATCTCTTCCTTGTTCATTTAAAATTTCTAATAGATTCGTCTTTTTAAATGCACTATATCTCCATTTTGTTAGGAATATATCATCCTCATCAGGAGTAAGTTCATCGACAATTTTCTTTTTATCTGGTCCAGCAGGAATACCGTCACCCCAAAAGTCTTGTAATAACCCCCGTTGTTCTAACGTTTGTCCACCAGGTTGTGCTGTATAAACAACTGGTATACCTAGTTCCTTACATCCTTCTCTTATCACCTTAATATTTGAAATTAGTTCTACTTTTGGCGATTCTTTATCGCTATATGCATCAAGAAAATATTCTTGCATGTCGTGAATTAGAAGAACTGCACGTTTCGGATTTGGCGTCCAATTCACTTTATTTTTTGGTAGTTCTGATTCAATTGGCATTTTATATACTGAAATAGATGGGATAGCCATCTAATCACTTCCTTCCGATTCTAATAGTTTTTTAACGTTTTACTGTAATAAGTTTTTCAGCAATGACTTTACGTAATTCTTTTTTGCTTACTTTTCCAACACCTGTTTGCGGGAATGATTCAATAAATTCAATTCGATCTGGAATCTTATAAGCTGCTATACCACGTTCTCTTAAAAACATTTTTAATTCACTTACAGTTGGAGTTTGTCCGCGAGCTATGACAAAAGCGCAAGTACGTTCTCCTAAATAATCGTCAGGCATAGATACAATTGCTACATCATGTACTGCCTCGTGTGCTAAAAGATGATTTTCAACTTCCTCCGCAGCAACCTTCTCACCACCACGGTTAATTTGATCTTTATCTCTTCCTTCTACAATGATGTAACCTTGTTCATTTATTTTCACCAGATCACCTGTACGATAAAATCCATCTTCTGTAAACGATCGTGCATTATGCTCTTCCGCTTTATAATAGCCACGAATTGTATATGGCCCTCGTGTTAATAAACTACCTACTTCACCAAGCTTTACATCGTTATCATTTTCATCAACAACTCTTACTTCATCGAACGTAGACATCGGTCTACCTTGCGTATGAATAATAATTTCTTCAGGATCATCTAATCTTGTATAATTTACTAATCCTTCCGCCATACCGAACACTTGCTGTAACGTACATCCAAATGTAGGGCGAATACGCTTCGCAACTTCGGCACTAAATTTCGCACCTCCTACTTGAATAACTTGCAGGCTCGATAAATCGTTGTTACGGGAAGATGCAGCATCAAGCCAAATCATTGCTAATGGCGGAACGAGAGCGGTAATCGTCACTTTTTCTTTTTCTATAAGAGCAAATGCCTCATCTGGACTCCCTCCAGTTGCCAACACTACTTTTCCACCCGCATAAAAAGTTCCAAATGTCCCTGGAGAACTCATTGGGTAATTGTGTGCTACTGGAAGAACTGCCATATAGACACTTTCTGCATTCAAATTACAAATTTCAGCGCTAACACGTAAACTATAAATATAGTCATCATGTGTTCTAGGAATTAATTTAGAAAGCCCTGTTGTCCCTCCTGATAATTGGAGAAACGCCACATCACTTGGCTGAACTTCTGGTAATGGAACCGGATCCATATAAAGATTATTTATGTTCACAAATTCTTCTTCTTCCCCCACTACGATTACATGTTGTAAAGCGGGAACTTTCTCTTTCACTTCTCTTGCTAGTTTTCGGTAATCAAAACCGAGAGCCTTATCTGAAATAACGTAAGCACTCGCCTCACCAAACTCGCAAAAATAACTAATTTCACTACTGCGATGAGAAGGTAGTGCAAAAACAGGAAGTGCTCCAATTCGAAATAGTGCAAAACATATTTCGAAAAACTCTATAATGTTAGGTAACTGAATTACAACTCGATCCTCTTTCTTTATTCCTAAATTCAGTAAACCTGCAGCTAAGCGATATACCTTTTTATTGAGTTCACTATAGGTTATTTGTGTCTTACTACTTACAATTGCAATTTGATCTCCATGTTTTTCAGCGCGTTCTCTTAACATCGAACCAAATGTTTCTCCAAGCCAACATCCTTCTTCTCGATAACGATTTGCAAATTCTTTGGGCCATTCCGTATAACCTGCTAACATTCTTTCTTCCCCCTACTTTTCATTCACTGAACTATCACTTAACCCTAAAGCTTTCAACATTGTTTGGAATTTAGCTGATGTTTCTGCTAACTCATCTTCTGGGTTTGACTCAGCAACAACTCCAGCGCCTGCATATAAGCGAAGTGTATTTTCTTGCACTTCAGCACATCGAATTGTAACAATCCATTCACCATCTCCATTTAAATCGCTCCACCCTAACATTCCTGTAAAGAATTCACGGTCAAATGGCTCAATTTTTTGAATAGCTTCTCTTGCTTCTTCCATTGGAGTTCCGCAAACTGCTGGCGTAGGATGAAGAGCAATTGCTAATTCTAAAGAAGTAGTATTTGGATCCTTAAGTTCACCTTTCACTTCTGTAGACAAATGCCACATTGCTTCACTATGAATAACTGATGGTTTTTCTGGCACATGTAATGTATGACAGTACGGACGAAGCGCAGCAGCAACCGCTTCAACTACTACCGCATGTTCATGTAAATCTTTTGGAGAAGAAAGTAATTCTTCTGCTCTTCTTTTATCTTCTGCTGGATCATCACTACGTGGTCTTGAACCAGCTAACGGATTAGAAATTACTTGCATACCATGACGTGAAACAAGTAATTCAGGGCTTGCTCCAATTAACACCTTACTTTTCTCGTTTTCATCTTTCGGTAAATTAACAGCAAATGTGTAGCCGTGCTTATTATGTTCTGCTAATTCACGAAGAAGCTTTTGTTTATCAATTACCTCTGAAGATTTAACATCCAACGATCTAGATAGCACGATTTTCTTTAAATCTCCGTCCTGAATTTTTGCTATTCCTTGCTTCACACCATTCATGTAAACTTCAGGCCCTGGAACTGGTGTCATTTCAAATGCCAGTTTCTCATTTTGTTTTATCTCATTTGTTTTTTCTAACTGTAAACGCTCAGTAATTCTGCAATATTCTGGTACAATAAGTTGAACTTCTTTTCTACGATCAAATGGCAAAGCTCCTACAACGATAGGATTTGGATTTCCATCCTGTTTGGCATTACTTAATACCGCCTTTACAAGCTCTGGAAAACTTTCGATTTCACTATGTTTTACTGTAGTAAACTCTCCTTCTGCCAATATCGTTCGATTTGGTGAAGCGAAAAAGAATGAAGATTCAGTCTTATAATCTTCTAAAAGTTTTTCTGACAGTTCCTTTACGGCTGTAAGTTCATTCATAGTATAATAACCTCCTGAATTTTTTATTAAGCTCCTAATGTAGCTCCGCCATCTACACATAAATTGTGCATTGTAATATGACTTGCTTTATCTGAAGCTAAAAACAATACTGCTTCAGCAATTTCTGAAGGTTGTGCAATTTTTTGTAAAGGAATTCCGAGTCTATATGTATTTTGAGAACCAGCAATTATATTTTTAGCTCCATTCTCATCAGCCCATAGTAATCTTTGCATTTCAGTTTCAGTAGAACCCGGAGAAACTAAGTTACAACGAATATTGTATGCTGCAAGTTCTAATCCTAAACACTTCATGAACATCGTCGTTGCAGCTTTTGATGCAGCATACGCAGCCATCTCCATTCTCGGAGTATTTGCCGCATTTGAACCAACTGTAACAATTGCCCCTGACTTCCTTAACATCATATGTTTACTTACTGCTCGGGACATATAGAAAACTCCTGTAGTATTTACAGAGAATGTTTTATTCCATTCTTCGTCACTTAAAGAGTGAATCGCTCCCATACGTAGAACCCCTGCAACATTTACTAAAATATCTATTGGCGCTATATCATTTTCAATTCGTTCTACTACCTCTTCAACAGCGACACTATCACTCACATCTAAATGAAACGTCTTAATACGACTTTCATTTGATGCATAATGATTTAAAAACATATTAAGCCCTTCTGCATTTTGATCAACCGCAATAACTGTAGCTCCTCTTTCTAAAAACATTTTTGCTACAACACTACCTATACCTTGAGCGGCACCTGTTACTAAAACGGTTTTTCCATCAAATTCCCCTAAGTTCATTTCCTCTATCCTCTCATATAAAAATTAATCTCATTAAACAACATAAACGATAATGATTTTCATTATCAATTATGTTGTAAAAAATAATACACTTACTAAACTAATTGGTCAAGTGTGTTTTCTATTACTTAATTATAGAAAAGGAAACAAAACCAATCTATTGATAATGATTTTCATTTTCTGTATCTACATCGAAATGATAATGTTTCTCAATATACTTGTCAATCTTTTTTTATTTTTCAGATAAATTTTTTTTACGTTTCCATGTAATGCTTCATCTTTAAGCATTACATGGTACTTTAAATAAAAATTTAATCTATAATTTCTTATCATCTTTTTTGAAATTCCAAAAGAGAACCTGTAGATTTCTTCATCTACAATACTTTATCAAAAATTTAAGTTTTTCTTTTCTCAACATTTTTCTGAAAATATTTTATTTTTCATCTTGCATTTCTCAATGAATATCCTATATATAATCAAAGATTCTCATATATTATGCATCACTCAATAGTATTCCAATATAATCCAATTAGGTGCTTCACTGGCCCTCCCATTAGTAAAATTATGTAAATCATAAAGGCTGAGTAGAGAAAAACAATTAAAAATAGTTCATGAAGAAAAAAAGAAAGTGGTTCGTTATCCACTTTCCTTTCCTAATTTTATTATGTATCAGAAAAAAGTCCCCTATTTTGAAGTGCACCCCAATTGTTAGACACGGTCTAACAATTGGAGGTGCATTTTTTATGGCTAAATTTTCTTCAAAAGAAAAAATCCAAGCGGTGAAACGATATTTAGATGGTTCAGAGAGTGGAAAAACAATTGCTAAATCTATAGGAGTTACTCCTGTTTTAATTCGTGAGTGGATTAGACGATATGAATCTTCAGGTGAAAGGGCCTTTGACAAGTGCTATACATTATACTCAGCTCAGTATAAACTAGATGTACTTTATTATATGAATGAACACGGGACATCTATCAGAGAAACAGCGGCGCTTTTCAATATTCCGTCTTATGAAACACTTCGGAAATGGAAAATAGCCTATGAAACAGGAGGATTGGATGCCCTACAATCAAAGAAAAAGGGGCGTCCAACCATGAAAGATAAAAAAATAAAACCAGTAGTAGAAGGTTCAATAGAAGCACTACAAGCCGAAAATGAGCGTTTACGGATGGAAAATGCATATTTAAAAAAGTTGAATGCCTTAGTTCAAAACAAGGAAAAATCACCAAACAAGACAAAGCGCAAGTAATCTATGAGTTAAGGCATGAATTTCCTGTCAAGGAGTTACTTCAACTCGCAAACATTCCACGTAGTACGTACTATTACTGGATGAAACAGTTCAATCGTCCTGATCCAAATGCAGAAGTAAAAGAACTGATTCAAGCTATTTATAATGAACACGATGGGTGTTATGGGTATCGTCGTATTCGTGATGAACTTATGAATCGTGGACACAAAGTAAATCATAAAAAAGTGTATCGCCTTATGAAAGAATTAGGGTTAAAATGTCTTGTTCGTATGAAAAAATATCGCTCTTACAAAGGGACAGTTGGGAAAATTGCGCCAAATATTTTAAATCGCAACTTCCAAGCTGTAAAACCAAATGAAAAGTGGGTTACAGATATTACGGAGTTTAAGTTATTTGGGGAGAAGTTATACTTATCACCAATGTTGGATTTGTTTAATAGTGAAATTATTACCTATACAATTGGTTCAAGACCGACCTATTCCCTTGTTTCAACGATGTTAGATCAAGCTTTTGAACGTATAACAGATCAGGATAAACTCCTCATTCATTCTGATCAAGGTTGGCACTATCAAATGAAACAATACCGTCATTCTCTTAAGAACTGTGGCATTACTCAAAGTATGTCTCGCAAAGGAAACTGTTATGACAATGCCGTTATTGAAAATTTCTTTGGTATCATGAAATCAGAATTTCTGTATCGAAAAGAATTTGAAAGTATAACACATTTCAAACAAGAATTAGCAAAGTATATAGAATACTATAATCATAAAAGAATTAAGGCAAAATTAAAGGGTATGAGCCCGGTACAATACCGGGCTCATACCCTAGAAGCTGCCTAATGAAACGACCTGTCTAACTTTCGGGGGTCACTTCATTTTAATAGGGGACTTTTTAGTTATCATAGTGTTATAGATAATTTAAATATTTACGCTACGCTGCGATACTCTTCTTCTTTTTCTTTTTTCTGATTAGGTGCTTGAATTAAAATTGAGATAATGAATGACACGACACATAATACGCCGATCACCATAAAGGTTGGTTTGAATCCACCTAGAAGTGCACCGATAAAGGAACCTGCAAGCGCTCCAAATCCAAATCCTTGATACACAATTCCGTAGTTCTTACTATGGTTTTTCATACCGAAGAAATCACCAACAATAGCTGGGAAAATAGTGATATTTCCACCAAAGCAAAACGCTACACTTGCTACACAGACGAAGTAGATACCATAATTTAAATCTACGAAACTTAGAACCAAGACTGAAGTCGCCATAGCAACAAAAGTACCAGTAACGATTTTTAAACGGCCGATTTTATCTGATAACGGTCCTAGAATGATACGACCCAATGTATTGAAGATTGCAACCATAGCCACCGCATTAGCTGCTGTTGCTGCGCTAAGCCCTACAAGTTGAACACCGATATCTTTTACCATGCCAATTAAGTATAAGCCACTCATACATGATGTAAATAACATAATAAATAATAAGTATACTTGTTTTGTGCCTAACATTTCTTTTGTTGTATATTCTTTAGTTTTTGTTTCCTGAACTGCACCTTGATCAGCAGCTTGATGGATTAAACAAGCGCCAATCACGATCATAGCTGTAACAATTAAACCCCAGTATATAAACGCTTGCGATACACCAACTGAATCAATCAACATTGCGTTTATGTATTTAAATATTAGGCTACCTGTACCATATGCAGAGACAGATATACCGGCGATTAAACCTTTACGCTCTGGAAACCACTTTATTAAATTGGATAGTGAAGTGATATATGCTGTACCATCTGCGTAACCTACAACAACTCCTGCTAATACATAAAGCAATATTAATGAGGAAGCTTGTGAACTAAGCACTAATCCCATTCCTAATGCTAGTCCAGCTATCATAATAAGTTTACGAAGTCCCCATTTTTCTTGCAATTTACTCGCAAACAAAGTTGAAAACGCTAAAGAAAGGCTAGTAATTGAGAAAGTTATAGCAACAGCGTTAAGACTCCAACCGTATTTACTCACTAAGGGCTGATTGAATAAACTCCATGTATATATCGTTCCAAGCCCCATTTGTACTATGACTGTTCCAAGGACAACAAGCCATGGATTAACAGTTGATTTTTTCATATCATTCCGCCTCCTCTTTCTATTTCAATGCTATTCGCTAAATATGCTTTTTTCATTTTCATTTTCGCCACCTCATTCGATTTAACAACTTCATTGTATAGGATATTACCCGTTATGTAAGCACTTACAAGACGGAGCGTCAAATATATGGAACCAGTTACATAAAACGAAGGATGAAATACAAAAAACTACTTGTTAAATACGTAGCAGCTTTTATAATGTTTTGCATCAGTACGACCTACGGAAGCTTTTACATCTTCTTTTACAAAAAAATTATCGAATTATACCATGGCTGGACTTCAATATTTTGCTTATCCTATTCTTATTTAACTCTCCAACGTTTATAACATGTTGCGTCTGTATTTCTTGATACAAATCATTTAATAGTCTTGTAATCTGGCTTCTCATTACAATGCTTGTAATCAAAAATTCCATCATTTATACATTTCCACTTCCGTATATCTTGTTTTCCTAACGAAACATACAGAATTACAACGTTTTTTTACAATTTTCTACATAAAAATAAAAAATATATAATTCATTTACATAATGTTGCACTTTAATTTTTATTAAACAACAAATATTTTATTGATAAATAAAAACTAAACATTCACTAATATATCTATACGTGGTTTAATATATATAATAAACAAACATTTCTGACTTTTATAAGGAGGTACTATGAAAGCAAACGTAGGCGATACTATACTATTTCAACGAAATAACTTAAAGATCACAGCATCTGTACTAAAACTATACACTGAATCGGTCTTAGTTGAAGTTACAGATGTAAGCGGTGGTACTTTTGAATTTGACCGAACAATTGTAAATCATAAAAACTATAAAATTTTAAATGCAAATAAATAAAACAATACAAAATAGCCCCCGCTTAACAGCGGAGGCTATTTTGTATAATAACACTTCATTAATTTACATATCCTAAAACACTAACAATCTTGCTTGCTTTTAAATTATTAATGTAATAATAAATTTCCAATCCTCTTCTTTCAGCTCTTAGCACCTTACCTTTCATTTTTGATAAATGCTGCGAAACAGTCGATTGAGGAATATTTAATATTTCTGTTAATTGCGTTACATTACAAGTTTTGCGTACACTTAATTCATTTACAATTTGTAATCGTATTGGATGCGCCATTATTTTTAAAATGTCCACATCTTCTTCAGTAACTAAACTTTTTTTTATCTCGCTCGTATATGTTGTCATAAGACATTCCCCTTTTGTTTGAATTCCTTTTTATTAAAATCTGCTTCTAAATAAAATGTAATCTCTAACATACAATTAAGACCCTTATATAGAAATAATAGGATTTTAATTATTTAAAAACAGCAATGCTATACAATTTTATTTATTTGGTACATATACATAATACAATTTCAATTTGTGCTGCATGTGAAGTTAGCGTAAATTTAGGATGAAGATTTTTCAAATAATTGAAACGCTTTTGGATACTATAGAATTCATTTAACTTTCTATAACTTTTTATTACAAAACTAAAAACAACTAGATGATTCTACCTATAACTATCCAGCTTTTTTAACACATGTTAGGCATTTGTATATACTATTGCAAAACACATTATTATTGAGGGGGAATTTATATGCCCACACCGTCACAAGAACAAGTTGAAGAAGCTCGTGAAACGTACGTCAGTCGTATTATTTTAGTTGGTGGTTCAGCTTTATTTTTAACAGGTGGTGTTATATCTGCAATTGCAGCCTTTAAAAGTTATAACCGTTTGGCAAATACGCCACCTTCTTCAAATGATTCATAATTGCATCGTTCATTCCTTTATATAATACAAATGCCGCCTCTACTATAGAGACGGCTTTATATAAAAACATTATTAAATTCATTTGAACTTTATTGAAAAACGTTGTACCGATTTGGTACGATGCTCAAAGTAATGATAGATCCCTTCAATTTGACAATCCTATTTCACCACAAACCGCGTCTGACTACACCCATCCTTCTGCTTCGTTACTTCTAATACAGCTGGCATTGCGTTTTTCAGTTCTTGAACGTGTGAAATTACGCCGATAAATCGGCCTGATTTTTGCAAGTCGATTAGGGCGTCAACTGCTTTCGTTAATGACTCTTCATCTAATGAGCCGAATCCTTCATCGATAAACATCGTTTCGATGGAAATACCACCCTCATACGCTTGAATTACATCTGCCATTCCAAGCGCTAAGCAAAGTGATGCGTTAAATTTTTCACCGCCAGATAATGTTTTTACATCTCGGGTTTGACCTGTATATGCATCGTATACATCTAAGCCTAATCCACTTTGTCGATTCCTCTTTTCAACTCGTTCGCTTCGTTTTAAATAAAATTGTCCATTTGATAATTTACGTAGTCGTTCGTTCGCAATTTGAACAATTTGTTCTAAATACTCAATTAAAATGTAACGTTCAAAGGATATACGACTATCGTTATCCCCTTTCATTACTTCATATAAATCAACAAGTTCTTGGAATGCTTTTTCTTCCTCATGAATTTGTTCATCAATTCGTTTAATATTTTCATGTAAATCCGTAATATATGATACGGCATTTTGAGCACGTTGTCGTTTTTCTTTAATAATATCAAGGTGAATTTCCAATTCTTTCACTTGCTCATCTAATGAAGAGATGTCCATATACTCTTTATCTTTTAATTCTGCCTTTAATTCTTCAATTTGTTTTGTAAGTACTTCTAGAGATGAGTAATAACTTCGGATTTCTTGTTGTAACTTATCCATCTCAGCATCATTTAATTTGGATTCTGTATATGTTAATTGATCTGTAAATCCGCTTTGTTCTAGCTCTTTCATAAAGCGTGTGAAAGTCTCTTCTTTCTTCTCTTTTGCACCATTAAATTGATTAGAAGCACTATCATGTTCTGCTTGAATACGTATATTTTCATTTTGCCAATGTTGATACGCTTCTTGTACTTTCTCCCATTCATCTTCCATGAACCTGAGTTCTTGCAGAGCTTGGTCAAACTGTACTTTCCAAGCTTGTACCGTTTGCAAGCTTTCCGGAATATTTTGCTTATCATGTTCATATGACGTACGAAGCTGCATACACTCCATTTCAGTACGGTGCTGCATTGTTTCTACTTCACGCTTTTGTTTCTGGAGTTCTTCTACTTTTTCTTCTACGCTTTTTATATTCACAGCAATTTGCTTACGCGTTTCTTCACTTGCTTTTAACGCATTAACATCTGCTGCTAATTGCTTTCCTTTTTGAACGAGCGCCCTATATGTTTCTACTAATTCTTCTGCGCGATACCCTCGATTTAGCACTTCTTCTATCACTTGTTCATATTGAACTCGATAGAAATTCCACTTTTCTTCTAATTGAACATGTGATTTTTCCGCAACGTTTTTCTTTTCTCTTAGCCCATTTAACTCTTTTTCATCAATGGCATTACTTTGCTCTGTAGCTTTTTTCGGGTGATCCATACTACCACATACTGGACAAGATTCACCATCATGTAAATGAAGAGCTAATATACCAGCTTGCTCACTTAACCAGCGGCGTTCCATATCTTCATACGCACTAACTGCCAGTTGCATCTTATGAAATGCAATTTCTTTTTCTTGCTCGTATTTTTGTTTTTCTTGCCATACATCATATGCCTGCTTTAATACTTTTGCATCTTCTCGCATATTCGTTAGTTCTTCTACTTTAGCTACATATTGTTCAAGCGCTACTTCTAATTTCTGTAATTCACCAAACATTCTTTGTTTTTCATTTGTATGCGCTTCTAGTTGTTTATCTAACTTTTGCATACCTTCTTTTAATTTCCCTATTTGAATTTCAGCATTTTGCAAATTCAACTTTTTCTCAGCTAATGATGCAATAATTGGTTGTAACTCTTCTAGTCTTTGAACTTGTTTTTTAGCATTTTCTCGCTCAGGTGCCTTATTCTTTAATGCTTCAAATTTCTCCTGAGCAAGTTCAAAACTGTTCATTATATGTTCTTTTTTTGCGATTATCTGTTTTAACAAACTTTCAGACTGCTGTTCATATTGCATCGCTTCCTCATACCATTGCTCAAATGGTAATAATCGCTTCGCCTGTTCCGCATGTTTAAAAGATTTTTCTTTCATTTCGATTACGGCACGGTTTTCTTGTAAAGTACTGTATTTCTCATTCTTTTGCTCTAAATCTTTGAATTTCTCATTTACAGCTTTTGCTGCATGAAAACGTGCCTCTTCTTCTTTTAATTGTTTCGTTTTGTCATTTTGTTCTACGTGTAATTGCTCAACCTCTGCATTGTACCAAATTTTTTCTTGTTCTAATGCCTCTGCTACTTGATGTGTATTTACATGCTCTTGCTCCACTAATGTCTCTAATAATGCTCCATCACGTATTGGTAATTTAAATACATTACGGAAATATAGCTCACGTTCTTTTTGTTTTTCTTGTAAGACGTCTTTCCATTGTTTACGCTTTTGATCTAATAACTCACGCATTAATTTATAACGATCTGTTTTAAAAATGCGGCGTAGTATTTCTTCTTTATTTTCCGTTTCAGATGTTAATAATTTTCGAAACTCTCCTTGCGGTAACATGACAATTTGGCTAAATTGATGTTTACTTAATCCAATTAAATCTTCAACTTTTTTATTTACATCTGTTACATGAAAACGATCGACGCATGGAACTTTTTCCTCATCAATTACTTCATATAATTCGACTGCATGTCCTGTAATTGTTTTATTCCCTTGTTTTTTATGGCCCAGTTGTCGTTTTATTTCATAACTTTTCCCTTTTAATTGAAAAGTTAATTCCACACTTGTATAAACATTATCATCAGCAAATTGGCTACGAAGCATGTTTGTATCACTGCGCTCTTCTCCACTAGCCTCTCCATATAATACATAACAAATCGCATCAAAAATCGTTGTCTTTCCGGCTCCTGTATTTCCAGAAATAGCGAAAATACGATGCTCACCAAGATCTTTAAAATCGATTACTTCTTTCTGTTTATATGGACCAAATGCGGTCATTATAAGCTGAATCGGTCTCATCCTCGTTCACCTTCCCGTTCTTGCACTGTTTGCAAAACATCTAAAAATAGACGTTCTTTCTCTTCTGATAAATCTAGCCCTTTCATTTCTTTATAAAATGCTTTTAAAAGAGATAAATCATCCGTTTTATGTCTTGAAACAGTTACTTCATTTTCATCTGTGAACTCTCGTCTTTGAATAGATCTTTCAACATGCATTGCATTTGGGTATACAGAACGTATTTTTTCCATTGGCTGCAAGACAGGATTTTCATCTAATAATTTCACAAATACATAATCTTCATTTACTGGATGAAGCAATAAATCGTCTATTTTGGCTTCTACTGTACGCATTTTACGACGCGGTGTAAGTAAACGTTTTTCAATTGTTGTTTCACCTTTTTCATCCAGTTCCACAATATAATATCCTTTTTTATGCTTTTCTTCAGAAATAGAATATGCAAGTGGCGAACCTGAATAACGAATTGTCTCATTACGTACAAAATGCGCTTGATGTAAATGGCCAAGCGCAGTGTAATGAAACTTATCAAAATAATGGCTATTTACATATTCAGCACCACCAATTGAAAGCGGTCGTTCCGCATCACTCGTATTTTCCTCTGCCTCTCCTGAAGAAGTTATAAATGCATGTCCTACAAATATGTGTCTCGCTTCTTTATCCATCGTTTCAGAGAGTTCGTTCATAAAAATACGCATCGCATCATCATGAGAACGAACATCTTCATTTTTCAATATATGTCTAACAATACTTGGATCTGCATACGGAACGAGATGGAAATGAACCTCTCCGTATTCATCATTTAAAACAACAGGATTGTATGGAAACTGGAATTGTCCAACAATATGTAATCCTTGTTTTTTCATTAAATTACTACCAAAATGTATGCGGTCCGGACTATCGTGGTTTCCTGCAACTGCGATTACTGGTGTTTGTAAATCAATAACTATCTTTTGTAATACATCATTTAATAAGTCTACTGCTTCTGTAGGTGGAATTGCTCGGTCATATAAATCTCCTGCAATAATTACAGCATCCGGTTTTTCCTCTTCAACAGCTTGTACAAACTGATCTAACACAATTTTTTGATCTTCAGTCATATATACACCATGAACAAGCTTACCTAAATGCCAATCCGCTGTATGAAAAAACTTCATATTACCCTTCTCCTTTTAGTTTACTGATTGTAGTGAAACAAGCTGATAGTTTAGTGTAGTTTTTCCGTTCTCCCATTCTAACTTTTGGACAATTGCACTACCGATTCTTTCTTCGTTTGATTTATATAAAGGTAATATTTCTTGAATAGTAAATAGATGATAACCATCTAAAATTAATTGAAATAAATTATCTTCTATATGTAATCTTACTTCTTTTTCATTTGAAATAATTTTTGTGTGCATCTCAAATTTCATGCTCGATACAACCCCTTTTTTCTAATCTCTACATTTTAATAGTATAGTGGTCATGCAAGATTGACAAGTAAATACACCACGATGTACATACTTTTTTAATTATAAATATTTTATGTTTTTTTGTATAAAATACGGTATGTGAAATTATCAATCTACAAAAATAAAAATGCCCTTTCAGGCATCCTTATTTTTGTAAGTACTCTTTCATAACGTAGTACAATACAGTTATTAAGACAATCGCTACAAAAAACGCGAATACGGCCACAACATACCCATCTTTATTTAATAACAAACATATGGAAATAGATATTATAAAAATCGGAAACACGAGACGTACCTTATCCTTCACTTCTTCTGTCGTATCTGTATGATGAAAATACTGTGTAATTCCTACCATAAGAGATGACAAAATAATAACCGACAATAGTAAAGGTCCTGGCATTCCGATCTCTCCTTTCTCTATTTCTAATTATATACAAACCCCATGCTCTTTAAAAGTTAGATAATTCGGCCTTTTAACCTTTTCTACATCCACTCTTTAATGTATTATTACGCCACGTATACTAACTCAATTTAAGTTATACATATAATAGCGCCTTCAACACGACGTTTTCAAATAATAGCACTTACAGTAATGTTGTAATATTCCTCTTCATCCTCTGAAATCCTGCAAATATAACTCGTCAAAATATGCAATAAATAATAACATTAAGCACCTAATTTAGACAAAAATTATAGAGGACATTTCAGCATGTATCAAGAAATAAGAATAAGAAGATAAATAAGGGAGGATTTTTAATGACTGAACACGTTTTATTTTCTGTTAGCGAAAACGGCGTTGCATCAATTACTTTAAACCGTCCAAAAGCACTCAATTCTTTATCCTATGACATGTTACAGCCAATTGGGCAAAAACTTAAAGAATGGGAGCAAGATGAGCGTATTGAACTCATCGTTTTAAAAGGAGCTGGGACGAAAGGTTTTTGTGCAGGTGGTGATATTAAAACGCTATACGAAGCACGTTCTAACGAAGTTGCATTACAACATGCAGAGCAGTTTTTTGAAGAAGAATATGAAATTGATACATTTATTTATCAATACAAAAAACCAATTATCGCTTGTTTAGATGGAATCGTAATGGGCGGTGGTGTCGGTCTGACAAATGGAGCTACGTATCGAATTGTAACAGAGCGTACGAAGTGGGCAATGCCTGAAATGAACATCGGTTTCTTCCCTGATGTCGGTGCTGCTTATTTCTTAAATAAAGCGCCTGGATATACTGGCCGATATGTTGCTTTAACAGCATCCATTTTAAAAGCTCCTGATGTATTATACATTAACGCTGCTGATTACTTTATGACATCAGATTCATTACCAAATTTCCTTACCGCACTTGAAAATGTAAATTGGCAAAAAGAAGATGTACATACTCATTTAAAAGAAGTTATTCGTACATTTGCAACCGCTCCAAACTTAGATGGCAATCTTTCTTCTTTATTAGAAGAAATTAATTCGCATTTTGCATTCGATACAATTGAAGGAATCATTCAATCTTTAGAGAAAAATCAAAGTCCATTTGCCCAAACAACGAAAGAACAGTTATTATCAAAATCCCCTGTTTCATTAAAGGTAACATTAAAACAGTTTATCGATGGCCAAGAAAAGTCAGTTGAAGAATGTTTTGCGACAGATCTTATACTCGCTAAAAATTTCATGCGACATGAAGATTTCTTTGAAGGAGTACGCTCCGTTGTAGTTGATAAAGACCAAAATCCAAATTATAAATATAAACAATTAAGTGATGTTTCAGAAGAAGATGTAAATCGATTCTTTAACTTACTTAACGCCTAAACAAAGAGGTCATATATTGTAGCTCACTCTCAGCTACTCTATATGGCCTCTTCTTTTTAGTTAAATAATTTTAAATATAATTTAATTTTATTTAACTAAAATGTATGTTAAACTAACGTTAATCGAATTTTCTAAAAACAACAAAGGAAGGCGGATAACATTATGGAAAATTTTTTTCTGTTTATTATTATGTCTATATGTCTTATTATTCTACCCGGTCCTGATACAGCAATGGCTACGAAAAACACATTGGTTGCTGGCAAAATTGGCGGCGTAAAAACTGTTTTTGGTACTTGTGTTGCACTTTTAATTCACACTTTAGCTGCTGTAATTGGTCTTTCGGCACTTATTGTAAAGTCTGCTCTTTTATTTTCTATTTTTAAATATGTTGGTGCTGTATATTTAGTCTATATTGGTATTAAAGCCCTTTTAGCAGTAAGAAACACCGGAGACTTAAATACAAATGACGTTCCAATAAATAATGACAATAAACATACTTCTTGCTTTCGCCAAGGGTTTCTTACAAATTTACTAAACCCTAAGATTGCAGTCTTCTTTTTAACTTTTTTACCACAGTTTTTAAATCCAAATCATAATACATTTATACAACTTCTCGTTATGGGACTTACTTATCTCATTTTAACAGTCATTTGGTTTGCTTTTTATATATTTTTAATTGATAAAATTAGTGCTTTTATGAAAAAACCGAAGACACAGCGTTATATTCAAGGAATTACAGGAATCGTCTTAATTGGGTTTGGTATTAAATTGGCCTTTGAAAGAAATAGTTAACACAATACAAACGAAAATACACTACTCCATTATGGGTAGTGTATTTTCGTTTGTATTATTTTTATAATGAGTGGGAATGCACCCCACTCATTATCATTTCACTTTATTAAAACCAGCGCTCAGTTACAACTTTTTTGCGTGTATAAAATTGAACGCCATCCGTACCATTTGTACCAAGATCCCCAAAGAATGAAGCTTTGTTTCCTGCAAATGCGAAGAATGCCATTGGTGCTGGAACGTTTACGTTTACACCGATCATACCAGCATCGATGTTATCACGGAATGTTTGTGCATGCTTACCATTTGATGTATAAATAACCGCACCATTTGCAAATTTAGATTGATTTGTCAGTTTGATACCTTCTTCTAAATCTTTAACTCTTACAATACTTAATACCGGAGCGAAAATTTCATCTTGCCAAATTTTCATCTCTTGATTTACGCCATCGAAGATTGTTGCACCAACAAAGTAACCTTCTCCAACTTCTTCATTGATTTTACGGCCATCTACTAGTAAAGTTGCTCCATCTGCTACACCACTATTAATATAGCCTAAAACACGTTCTTTATGAGATTCACGGATTAATGGTCCAACATAATTATCTTCGTTGAAACCGTCACCTACTTTTAACTTCTTCGTTTCTGCTACTAATACATCAATGAATTCATCAGCAATTTCATCAACTACTGCTACTACTGAACATGCCATGCAGCGCTCTCCACTACTTGCAAACGCAGACCCAATTACACCTTGTACTGTTTTCTCAAGGTTGCAATCTGGCATAACAACCGCATGGTTTTTCGCACCTGCTAACGCTTGTACACGTTTACCATTTTTTGTACCAGTTTCATATACGTAGCGTGCCACTGGCTCAGAGCCAACAAACGAAACTGCTTGAATATCTTTATTTTCTAAAATACTATTTACAACATCTTTTCCGCCTTGTACTAAATTTAATACCCCTTTTGGAAAACCAGCTTCATAGAATAACTCTACAAGTCGCTCAGCTAAAAGTGGTGTTCTTTCAGATGTTTTTAATATGAATGTATTACCGCAAGCAATTGCAAGTGGGAACATCCATAACGGAATCATCATCGGGAAGTTAAACGGTGTAATACCAGCAACAACTCCGATTGGGTAGCGCCAAATCGATCCATCAATTCCACTAGCAATATTCGGAAGAGCTTGTCCCATCATTAAATTTGGTGCTGATGTTGCAAGTTCTACCGCTTCAATACCACGCTGTACTTCACCAGTTGCATCCGTTAGCGTTTTACCGTTTTCTAGCGTAATGATTTTTGCAAGCTCATCTTTATTTTCTTGTAACAGTTGTAGATATTTGTATAGTTGTCTTGAACGATTTGGAACTGGCACTTTAGACCATGTTTCGTATGCCGCTTTTGCCGCTTCAACAGCTTTTTCAACATCTTCTTTTGGAGAAAGTGGAACGTAAGCGATGATTTTTCCAGTTGCCGGATTCGGAACCGCTTCTACTTCAGTACCAGTAGATTCTACCCATTCGCCATTAATATGATTTTTCACGCGTTTAATTTCAGTTGTAATCATTATATTCTCTCCTTTTTTATCATGATTTTTATAAGTGCACTATTTTTGATTAGAAATTAATTGTTCGCTAACTTTCTTATATAAAGCAGCCATATCGTTTTCACCATATCCTGCCTCACTCGCTTCTTCATATACGTTTAATAGCATCTCACTTACTGGTAAGTGAAGTTCACTTTCTTTAGCTAAATCTACCGCAAATCCTAAATCTTTCTTTAATAAATTTACAGTAAAGCCCGGCTCATAATTTTCTGATGCAATAAAACTTTTATAATTACGCTCATAAATTCTACTTTGACCGTAACTTACATTTAAAATATCAAACATTTTATCTAAATCCATATTGTTCTTTTTCGCTAATGTTAAAGCTTCACTCACACCAGCTGTATAAAAACCAATTAATAGATTGTTAATTAATTTAACAGTTGTACCGCTATCAATCTGCTCACTAACATGGAAAACATTCGCTCCAAGTACTTCCATGACAGATTCAGTTTTTTCATATACTTCTTTCGATCCACCAACCATAAACGTTAATGTACGGTTTTCTGCACCAATTACCCCGCCACTAACAGGTGCTGCTAAAAAGTCTACTTTCTTTTCCTTCGCCGATTCCTCTAATTGTTTGTTTAATTGTGGAGATACTGTACTTGTATCAATTAAAGCTACATTCGAGTGGCTATTTTCAAATAATCCTTCTTCCCCAAAATATACCGCTTCCACAGCACGAGGTGAAGGTAAACTTGTAAAAATCACATCGCATGTCTCTGCTAGTTTTGAGATTGATAAGCCGATAATTCCTCCTTCTTTTTCAAAGGAAGCTTCAGCCTCTTTATTCAAGTCCACTCCATATACTGTGTAGCCCGATTTGACTAAATTTTTAGACATTGGAAGACCCATGTTACCTAAACCGATAAAACCAATCTTTTTCATATCGCTTTCCTCCTATTTACACAATATATTTCCCGCGATTTATAATAACTTTCGCAATGTCTCTCTTTTTCGTAAATAAGTTCGAGTATAAAGGCACTAATAATTGACGGATTTCAGCTAATATTTCTTGTCTATTTTGTTCTTCTGTGACAGCTGCTGAAAGAATGGAAATCGAAGCTTCTTCTACTTTACGATATCCTTCTTCACAAATAACATCTGTTATCATTTGCTTCGTACGCTCTTTTTCCTCACCATTTTTACTAACTGCTTTCCTCGTACGTAAAAATGCTGATTCCATGACGTACACGTCCGTCAACATATTTGATAGTACACGTGAATATTCTTGCTCCTGATCAATTTTTAAGTCCGGAGTTTTAGAGAGCGTTTTCAAAGATTGTTTCAACAATTTTTTCGATAATAAAATGTAACAATGGTTTCTTTCTACATTTGATATATCACTTTCTACTACATGATCTTCAATTTGCTCAAATTGTTTCATTAACATTTTAGCAACTGTTAATCTATTAATTTCGTTCGTTCCTTCAAAAATACGGCTAATTCTAGCATCACGATATAAACGTTCTACTTCGTATTCTTGCATATAACCGTATCCACCATGAATTTGTACAGCCTCATCTACAATATTGCCAAGTGTTTCAGAAGCATTTACTTTATTAAGTGCACATTCAATTGCAAATTGGGACATTTTTTTCATAAGATCTTCATCACTCTCATGAATTGCTTCATCAATTACACCCGCTGTACGGTAAGCTGCACTTTCTGCTCCATATGTAGAAATAATCATATTTGCAATTTTCTCTTGAATCATCGTAAAATCTACTAATTCTGTTTGGAACTGCTTTCGTTCCTTTCCATATTGAACTGACAAACCAATTGCTTGTTTTGCTGTTCCAATATTTCCAAAAGCAAGTTTTAGTCTCGCGAAGTTAAGAATATTAAGAGCTACGTGATGCCCTTTCCCAACTTCCCCTAAAACATTTTCAGCGGGGATGACAACATCTTCTAAAATAAGCGTCGCTGTTGAAGAACCTTTAATCCCCATCTTCTTTTCTTCTAATCCTATTGATACACCTTCACATGTTCTTTCGACAATAAACGCTGTCATTCCTTTATTTGTCTTCGCAAAAACAACGTATACATCTGCCATATGAGCATTTGTAATCCACTGCTTCTCACCATTCAACTTCCAAGCAGTACCCTCTTCATTCAATACTGCACTCGTTTTTGCACTTAATGCATCAGAACCAGCATTTGGCTCAGTTAAAGCATAAGCCCCAATCCATTCTCCCGATGCGATTTTCGGTAAATATTTTTCTTTCTGTTCTTTCGTTCCGTAATATATGTAAGGCAATGTACCTACACCGGCGTGTATATTAAAAGAAACGCTAAATGCACCAGCGTAACCCATTTTCTCTGCTACAAGACCTGAGACAGCCTTTCCTAACTCGAATCCACCATAATCTTCTGGTACCTCAATGCCTAATAATCCAAGTTCCCCAGCTTTCTCAAATAATTGACGAGAAACTTTATAGTTATGTTGTTCAATATTCTCCATTTGTGGGACAATTTCTTGTTTAACGAATTGTTCTGTCGTTTTTGCAATTAAATCTTCATCCCCTGAAAAATCTTCTGGTGTAAAAAAAGTATTATTCACATCTTTATTGAGTGAAAAAAATTCATCCCATGGTAACTTCGTTTTCTCCATCTGAATCCCCCTATCATTTCGGCCTTCATTGCTTTTTGCATATGCTCGTCTACGATGAGTGGAATATCTTACTATTGAAAACAGAAGGCGATGATTTTTCACATCAAGCAGTTCGTGTTGCCAAAGATGTATTCTCATCGCCTAAGTCCTTCTACCTATTGATCTTCAGATAATACTGTTTTTGCAATTCCAGTATCTAAGTCTTCAAAGTCATGATATGAAATTGTTTCATATAACTCACTTCTCGTTTGCATATTAGAAAGTGCATCTTTTTGAGAACCTGTCTCTTTAATTAGCGTAAACACATTCTCATATGCTTTTGCAGCAACACGAAGTGAAGTTACAGGATAAATTACCATTTGGAAGCCCATATTCGCAAATTCCTCTGCACTATAATATGGTGTTTTCCCGAACTCAGTCATATTTGCTAGTAAAGGTGCATTCACTTTGCTAGTAAATAAACGGAATTCTTCTTCCGATTGAAGCGCTTCTGGGAATATTGCATCTGCCCCTGCTTTTACATATGCGTTCGCTCTTTCAATCGCTGCATCTAATCCTTCCACGCCGCGAGCATCTGTGCGTGCTACAATATATAAACTTGGCTCAACTTCTTTAATCGCTTTAATTTTTTGAACTAATTCTTCTGTAGTAACAAGTTTCTTACCATTTAAATGTCCACATTTCTTTGGTAATTGTTGATCTTCAATCTGAACAGCCGCAACTTTCGCTTCCACCATTTCTACAGCTGTTCTCGCTACGTTTAGTACTCCACCAAATCCTGTATCAATGTCAACAAGAACTGGTAAATCTGTAGCTCTTACTAGATCCCTTGCTCTCTCTGCTACTTCAGTAGACGTCACGATTCCTAAATCTGGTAGCCCTTTACTTGCAGTATAAGCAGCTCCCGATAAATAAAGAGCTGAAAAACCTGTATTTTTCGCAACAAGAGCCGCCATTGCATCATGAGCACCTGGAATTTGTAAAATTTCATTTGCTTCCACTAAAGCTCGGAAGCGATTCGCAAGCTCCTCTTGTGTTGACTGTTTATTCACAACCCAAGCCATTCTAAATTCCCCCTATTATTAAATTAAGAATAGATCTACAAATTCGTTTACATTCATATTTTCTAGTTTTTCTTCATTTAGACAAACTTCATGAATTTTTTCTTGTTGCTTACTAGAATAATGACCTGCCATATTTGCAGTGAATTTTTGAACAACTTTTGGAATCGCTTCGTCTCTACGGAAACGGTGGCCAAGTGGGTATTCACATTCCACATTTTCTGTTACAGTACCATCTTTAAAATGAACTTGAACAGCGTTGGCGATTGAGCGCTTGTTCGGATCAAGGTAATCTAAACTGTACTGTTTGTTTTCAACAACAACCATCTTATTACGTAATTCATCTACACGTGGATCATTCGCTGCTACATCCTCATAATCATCCGCAACGATATCTCCTTTTAATAAACCAATTGCCGTAATGTATTGTAAGCAATGATCGCGATCAGCTGGGTTATTTAATGGTCCCTCTTTATCGATAATACGAATTGCTGATTCATGAGTTGTAATTGTAATACGATCAATTTCTTCTAATCTTTCTTTAATTTCAGGATATAATTTCACAGCACATTCTGCAGCTGTTTGTGCATGGAACTCTGCTGGGAATGACACTTTGAATAATACATTTTCCATTACATAAGATTCTAGTGGTCTTGCTAATTTTAATTCCTGCTTATTAAATAATACATCTTGGAATCCCCATCCTGGCGCAGATAATGCTGTTGGGTAACCCATTTCACCTTTTAAAGCAGTCATTGCAAGATGAACACCGCGGCTCGTCGCATCTCCTGCTGCCCATGATTTACGTGAACCAGTATTTGGAGCATGACGATATGTACGAAGACTAGAATTATCAATCCACGCATGTGATAATGCATTAAAGATTTCTTCACGCGTTCCGCCAAGCATTTTCGCAACTACCGCAGTTGTTGCTACTTTTACGTATAATACATGGTCAAGACCAACACGGTTTAAGCTGTTTTCTAAAGCAAGTACACCTTGAATTTCATGTGCTTTAATCATCATTTCTAGCACTTCACGTACTTTTAATGGTTCTTTTCCTTCTGAAATACGAACACGGCTAATATAATCTGCTACTGCTAAAATTCCGCCTAAGTTATCAGATGGATGTCCCCATTCTGCGGCAAGCCAAGTATCGTTATAGTCTAACCAACGGATCATACATCCGATATTAAATGCGCCTTTTACTGGATCAAGTACATATGACGTACCTGGTACGCGTGTACCATTTGGCACGATTGTTCCTGGTACAACTGGTCCTAATAATTTTGTACACTCTGGATATTGTAGCGCTAAAATTCCGCATCCAAGTGTATCAAGTAATACGTAGCGAGCAGTGCTGAATGCTTCTGCACTTGTAACCTCTTTATTTAATACATAATCCGTAATTTCTTCTAATAATGCATCTTTTTGTTTAATTTCATTTGTTTTAATCATACTATTCTTCCCTTTCTGTCGAAAATTCGTTATTATTAATGATGGGTGTCGGTCAAACACCCATCTGGCGGGCGGCGCTAACAACTCCCCAGTTGTTTTTATTTACTAAATGCATGTCGCTCGCCAATATAATTTACACGTGGACGGAACAAACGATTGTTCGCATGTTGCTCAATTACGTGTGCACATAACCCTACTGTTCTAGAACTAAAGAAGATTGGTGTGTAAAGTTGAATTGGAATACCAAGCATCCAATATACTGGAGCAGCATAGTAATCAAGATTCGGATAAATGCCTTTTTCCTTCTCCATAATCTTCTCTCCAGCTTCACACATTTCATATAGTGTATAATCGCCTTTTACATCACAAAGCTGTTTTAAAGCTTCCTTCATCATAAGTGCTCTTGGATCTATCTTCTTCATATATACGCGATGTCCAAAGCCCATGATTTTTTCTTTGTTATAAAGTTTCTTCTGTAATAGTTCTTCAAATTTCTCAACATTGCCAGCTTCTAAAAGCATGTACATAACCGCTTCATTTGCACCACCATGTAAACTTCCTTTTAAAGATGCAACTGCACCTGTTAGAGCGCCGTATAAATCCGATTGTGTTGATGCAATTACGCGAGCTGTAAATGTAGAGTTTGGCATTTCATGTTCACTATATAAAACAAGGGAACGATCAAAGATCTTTTCCTCAAGTTCAGTTGGTTTTTTACCAGTTAACATATAGAAGAAATTCGCACTATATGACAATTCTTGAAGGGGCTGAATTGGCTCCTCGTTATTTAAAATATGATAGCTATTCGCTACGATATTTGGCACTTTACTTAAAAGCTTGTATCCTCGACTTTTATTCACTTCTAACGAGCGGTTTTCGATATCACTATCGTAACCAGCTAATGCAGACACACCTGTACGTAACCCGTCCATAGGATGCGTTTCTTTAGGCAATGCCTTTAGCACATTAAATACACCTTCTGGCACTGCATATTCTTCTTTTAATTTCTTTTCAATTGTTTCTTTTTCATCCTCATTCGGTAGCTGTTCTTCTAATAAAAGATGCACAATGTCTAAATACTCTTTTGTTTTTGAGAGTTCGATTAAATCATACCCTTGAATTACAATTTCACCTTTTACTGTGTCAAGAAACGAAATTTTCGTCTCCGCTGCTACAACACCATCTAATCCCGGGGAAAATTTTTCTTCAGCTTTCATCATTATTTCCTCCAATCCTAATAGATCTTCGTGCACATAACTGTAAGCCTTTACAATACTGTGAAACTACATTTCTATTTCAATGTATCAGAGTTTTTAGAAGATTTCAATTTATTTTATAATGATAAGTTTCCTATACTTTTACCGATGTAATAATACAATTTTTCAAAAATAACTTTCATCTTTTATAAAGAAAGGACAGACATCCTTTTACAATTGTTAAAAACGAAATATAACAATTATCCATATAATCCCACTAAATACACCTTTAATCTCTTTTTCTTTAACAAATATAAAAAAACGAGCTGCATTCATGCACAGCTCGTTTTTTTATAATATTTATTTTATATTCCCATAAATATAATTCTTATATAAAATTTATTTACTTTTAATAAAATTATTATTTTACATAATTAAATTAAATTTCTTCCGTTCCTTTACGATAGCTTACAACTAAATCATAGTTTTGAAAGTACCAAAGACTATCAAAATCTATAAAAATACAATACCGTCTTTCTCAACTGACACTATTTCCCGAAATGGTTTCTCAGAAACAATTCCTAAAGAATATCCTGGATGAATTGCGCTATTTCCTCCGTACCTTACAATAAAGTGAAACTTTAATCAGTCGGGGGGTTTTCATCCCCCACTGATTATTAGCCCTCACCAATCGGGCGTTTACGGGCAGCGGGGCTCCTACCTAACTTCTTTGCTCCAGCCGAATTTTGAGGTGGGAGTCTTTCTGCCCACAAATAGCGGGATAAATCAAATCGATTCATCATACCTTATACGCAATTCTTCCTTAAACCATCGTAGAGCATCATGTTCAATTGAAATTTTCATCTTTTCTCTTCCTGTTTACGCAAAATCTTTTTTACCTAATCGTTGTTTTACAAAAACAACGAAAAGAATTAAAGCTATTAATCCAGAAATTGCACTACCAGCAAATAAAATACGGTAACCAAACATTTGTGAAACAACTCCAAGTAAAATCGCACCTAATCCAATACCTAAATCAAATGCGGTAAAGAATGAAGCGTTAGCAACTCCTCTTTTACTAGGATCAACAATTGTAAGCATCGCTGCTTGTAAAGCGGGCTGTGCTGAACCGAATCCGACACCGTATAATACCGCTGCGATAATTATACCCATTAAACTATTTGAAATAGTTAATACAACTATAGCTAAAATGGTAATACATAGTGCCGGGAGTATGATAAATACTTCCCCGTACTTATCTAATAGTTTTCCTGAAATCGGACGTACAATTGTTAAAGCAATTGCATATACAAGAAAGAACGTCCCAGGATTCACATCAATTGATGACGCAAACAACGGTAAAAATGTTGTTATGCCTCCGTATGCAAACGATAAAAAGAAAATGACAATTGTAATTGATAAAACAGATTTTTCAAATAGCTGAATTTTCCCTTTTTCTTTTTGTGGCGTGAATGGCATTTTCGTTATTAACGATAATACGACTGCCATAAAGGATAAAAGAGTTGCTAACAAGAATAGACCATGAAATGAATAATTTTGTACAACCCATAATCCAATCATCGGGCCGATTGCCATTGCAATTGTCATCGCCATCCCATACCAGCCCATTCCTTCTCCGCGACGTGAATCTGGAATAATATCAGTTATAGCTGTTCCAACTGCTGTTGTAGAAACGGCCCATGTCACTCCGTGAATAACGCGTAAAACAGATAAAAGGACAATAGTCGATGCTAAATTATACGAATACATCGTTATCCCAAAAAATATGAGTCCGAAAATAATAAAAGATCTTCTACCATATTGATCTAACATTCCTCCAATAATCGGTCGTATTACAACTGCCGCTATTGTAAACATTCCCATCATCAGTCCAACTTGTGATTCATTTCCACCAATCTCTTTAATAAAGAGCGGTAGCGTTGGAACTAGTAAATAAAACCCTGTAAATAAAAATAACATCGCGATAGTCATTTGAATAAATGATTTCGTCCATAATCGTTCCATTAAAGTTCCTCCATAAACACGTAAAATATTGCAATCAACACATCAATTGTATATGTTTCATATTCCTTTTCCCTCCGCTATTAGACGTATCTTTTCGTAATAAATGGTCCACCATCAATTCACATTGGTCTTACGACTTTGTACGTATGTTTCAACCGAAAGTCCTATCTATATGTATCTTTATACGTATTAAAAGAATATACTACTTTATCATTGTAACTTAGGAGTGATCGTCTTCATGTGGGTATCACCAAGAATAACTGCCGTTGTCCCATCAGTTCCCTCAATACATGTTCCTGCCGTTCATACAGCTAGTTCTGATGTTGGTATCGAACTTCCTGCCGCTTGGCAACAATATCAATCGACTGACCAAGTCACCCCTTCATTTTGGCATCATGGTACACATCCTAGTAGCGCTACTTTTTATAGCCCTAGTTATCCAATACCTCCAACTCAAATTTTTTATCATTTCCCGTCAATTTACTTTCAAAATTTCTATGGTACTTTTAACATTTAAAAATAATATTACTCTTTATAATACAAAAAGCACCAAAGAAACCGTTTTTCCCGGTACCCTTGGTGCTTTTTAAATGCATTATTTATTGTCCATTATTGGAAGGAGCCTCTCCTGTGTTCCCACCAGTAGTTGGTGGCGTTGAATCCCCTTGACCACCTCCTGTAGTTGGTGGTGTTGGAGTTCCTTGGCCACCTCCTGTAGTTGGTGGTGTTGGAGTTCCTTGACCACCTCCTGTAGTTGGTGGTGTTGGAGTTCCTTGACCACCTCCAGTGGTTGGTGGATTTGGAGTTCCTTGGCCACCTCCTGTAGTTGGTGGTGTTGGAGTTCCTTGACCATTTCCATTGTTCGGTGGATTTGGAGTTCCTTGACCATTTCCATTGTTTTGTTCATTTTGCTTATTCTGTTCATCTTGTTTCTTTTGCTCTTCTTGTTTCTTAAGTTCATCTTGTTTCTTTTGCTCTTCTTGTTTCTTTTGCTCTTCCTGTTTCTTTAATTCTTCTTGCTTTTTCTCTTCTTCAGTTTTTTGCTGTTGGTCTTGTTTTGGTTGCTCAGTTGTATTAGGTACGCTCGTATTTGGAGATGAATCACGTTTTTCACCTTTTATACGTAACTCACTACCTTCTTGAATAACACTACTTGGCATTTTAAAGCGTGATTTATCTGTAGCCATCTCGCTCATCATTTCTTTAAAGATCAACTGTGCAATTTTCGTATTTTTACTACTAATATACTCGTCTTTACCATCTTTCATATATCCAGTCCATACTGCCATCGTATATTGCGGTGTATATCCTGCAAACCAACTATCACGAGTTGCACTTTCTGGTAGTTTATATTGCGCTATTTGTTTTGAAGAATAGTTTGTTGTACCTGTTTTACCTGCTAAATCTAAAGAACCTATATTAGCGGCAGTACCTGTTCCAGATGAAACAACAGAACGCATCATATCAGTAATCATATATGCTGTAGAATCGGCCATAACTTGTTTTGGTTTTTGTCCAAAACTTTGTGACTTGCCGTCTGGATAAACTACTTTCTTAACAAAATGTGGTTTCGTATACTTACCATCATTACCAAATGCCGCATAAGCACCTGCAATTTCAGTTGGTGACACTTCATTTGTACCAATAGCTGTTGATTCAGTCGGTGCTACATTAAATGTAATACCTAATTTCTCTGAGAATTCTTTTGATTTACTAATCCCTACTTCTTTCGCTGTTTTAATAGCCGGGATGTTACGTGACATTTTTAATGCATCACGCATTGTAACTGGTCCTAAATGACTTCTGTCTGCATTTCTAACTTCTTGACCATCTGAGTACTTAAACGGAGAGTCATCAATTTGATGATAAGTAGCCCATTTTAAATATTCAATAGCTGGAGCGTAATCAAAGATTGGCTTCATTGTCGAGCCAGCTGCACGATCTAATTCAATCGCCATATTATGTCCTTTAAATACTGCTTTATTTTCGCCGCGTCCACTACCTATAGCGCGAACTTCCCCTGTTTTTGTATCCATAAATGTGAAAGCACCTTGGAAATTATCATTTGGATAATCAATAATATTTGTATTTAAAATATTATCAGCCAATTTCTGTGCTTTCGGATCCAATGTTGTATAAATTTCTAAACCGTCAGAACCAATATTAGCATCTGGTAGTTCTTTTTCTACTTCTTTCACAACCGCATCCATAAATGCAGGATATGGCATTGTTTGTAGTTCTGTTGCAGGCTTAAGACCCTTTGTTACGTCAACTTTTGATGCTTCTTCCATTTCTTGTTTTGTTATATAGCCATGTCGATTCATTAACCCTAGTACAGTATTTCTTCTTTCTGTTGCCCTTTGAACATTTTCTTTTTTCGTTGGATCATAGTTATTCGGCGCTTTCGGTAAACCGGCAAGCATCGCAACTTCTGGTAAAGTTAAATCTTTTAATTCCTTACCGTAGTAGTTTTGTGCTGCTGTTGCGATTCCATATGAACGGTTACCTAAATTAATTTTATTTAAATACATCTCTAATATTTCATGTTTTGAATACTGTTGTTCTAGCTTATACGCTAAATATATTTCCTGAACTTTACGCTTTGACGTTTTTTCCATCGATAAGAAGTAGTTTTTAATAACTTGCTGCGTTATCGTACTTCCACCTTGAGAGCCATAATCTCCTTTAAGACTAACTAAAACTGCACGTGTAGTCCCTTTGAAGTCTACTCCGCTATGCTCATAAAAACGTGCATCTTCTGTTGCTAAAAATGCATTTTCTACCAATTTAGGAATTTGATCATACGTAACATTCGTCCGCTTTTCTTTCCCATATTCATATACCAAATTCCCGTCTTTATCATAAATTTTTGAGGATAACGGATTAACAAGTTTTGTTTTCTCAAGTTTCGGCGCGTCCTTTATCATAACGAAAAAGGTAGCCACCCCTGCCACTAAACCTACAATACCAAGTAGTAAACAACTAATTAAAAATTTACGAAAAAACGATGTTTTACCTTTTGGTTTTGTTTTTTTAGAAGCTGGCTGTTTTTTCTTTTGAACTTGTCTTCGCTCCTCTCGAGAACGATAATTTTCTGACATGTTACTTTCTCCTGCCTTTCAATTCTCCCGTTGATTTACTTAAAAATATTGAGGTCACTTTCACAAATACATTTAGTCAAGAAAGTATATTGACCTGGAGCATTCAATATTTTCCCAATTCACAGATTATAAATTTTAGAATAATTCTTATACAAACTATTTTCACTTCTATTTTTTCTAATAATGCTGCCCCTTAAAGCATAGAATGTAAGAAGTGAATTTTTAATACCTCGTATAAATAATATACCTTTTTTTCAAATGGTCAATATTTTCTTATTTATAAATCAAAGGTGAAATAAAAATAGCACAACGATATGTACTTCGTGTGAACTTCCTTATAATTACGTATAAAGAACATTTGATATATCGCATATAAATATAATACCTCTTTAATTATTAGGATTTCAACACAACAATCCCCTTATCTACAAGAAACCATCTAAAATAAAAAGTAAGGAGTTGCGTAATGATGAAGCTATCTCCCGTTATCTCAAAAAATATAGTTGCTGTTGGCTATAATCCTTTTTCTATGATTTTACGTATTCAACTAAAGAATGGTTTGTATGATTTCTTTAACGTGCCAGAAAGCATTTACACCGGTTTATTAAACGCACACTCTAAAAGTTATTATCATAATACTTATATTAAAAATTCTTACCGCTATACTAAAATTTAAACTTGATTGGCATACAAAAAAGAAAGGCGAATCAAATCCCCTTTCTTTTTTGTATGTTTCCACTCGCAATTTACCTTCTATTTCTTTTATTAATTTCATCGTACGCCTGAACTTGTCTTTTAAGTCGCCTGTCGGCTTTTTTATCATGTACGACAAGAACTGCGTGTATCGCTCCTGGAACCCAAAAAATTAAGGTTAAAATGAAATTAATAATCGCTTGAAACGGCTTTCCGCAAAATAAAACAGCTACCGGCGGAAGTAGAATTGCTAATAAGTACATCATGTCTGAAAAACTCCTTACTGTTTATTTTTCAATTCTTACCCATCCATCTCCTACACTATCAAACCTATGAAATCATGTTATTTCTAAAAGCGTATGTAAGAACTCATCATTACAAAAATCACATATAATAGTATAACTAAATGAGGAGCCTCTCACTAACGTTAACAAGCTATTTTCACCTGTTCGTTTATATGTATATTCTACACCTATATGAAACAGCCTACAAAAAGAATTATCACATCAATCTTGTCCTATTTCTAAAATTGAAATACTCCAAACTTCATTTAAATGAGTATTTCATTGCCTTTTCTTAGATTCCAATCGTTGTTCCTCTACTATTTCAGTTAATCCAATTGCTGAAATTACAGTACCTATTGCCTGTATCCAAATACCTATTAGCCCTATTATACGTTGATTTTCTTTATCTATATTACTGTCTTCATTTCCCTTTTCTTCTTTTGATATATTGTGAATACCTTCATATGCTTGTAATCCTGCACCTAAACTTTGCATTGAATTCCCTAATACAATAATCCACTGTATTCCACTTATCTCATTCAATGCTACTTCTACTCCTAAAAAAGCTCCAATTGATTGCAAACTATTTCCAGTAATTATAAGGAAATCATTTTCTTTTATTTGTTCATTTAGATTAAAATACGTTCCTATTACATTAGAAATATTACCTAAAGCTAATAACTCAATCCCCGTTTTCGCTAGCGCTTTATTTTTATTATCTATAGTTACATCTTGCTTCTCACATTTATCTTCATCTTTCACATCAATAGTTGCTATAATTTGTAATATATATCCTAGGGCTTGTAATGAACTCCCTACAATAACAAGATCCGACTCAATCTTTTCTTCTCCTGCAAACCCTCTAGTTGTTCCAATAGCTGCTATAAGATTTCCTCCTACTTGAAACCATGCCCCTGTCAATTCTAAATCGCGTAGGTTCATTTCCCATCACCTATATTAAAATTTTCTAGTACATTCGAAATAAACAAATATCACCTTTAATTCATTATTTTATTTTTCATATGTAATTTTGTGCATCACATAATGTACTAATAATAAAAAAGAGCACCTTTCAGGCGCTCTTTTTGACAAGGAGTTTCTCGATGAATGTATAATTTGCAAATGCTTCCTACATACTTCAATATATGCTTGTCCTTCAAATCTGTGAATATAACATTTAATACCTATCTGCAGATTAAATGCATACCGGACATGTCAATGAATCTCCGTTTTTATCTATTGATATATTTAATATATAATGAATTGCTTTATGTGACCACATTTCAGGTGTAGGAGATTCTTTTACATATTGAGGTGCACATAAATGAAGCATTGGAGTGCTAATACTTCCACCTGGATCTAAAGCAACTACGGCCATGCCATTTGGCAGTTCCATTGCCATAGACTGCGTGATACCTTCAATAGCAAACTTCGAAGCACAATATGGCGCAAGTTCAGCCTCGCCTTCTCTTCCCCAACTAGAGCTCATATTAATAATAATTCCTTCTTTCCTAGCTATCATCGCCGGGACGAACGCCCTAATAACATTTACTACCCCGTTCACATTTACACTCATTACACTTTCAAATTCTTGAGCGGTAACTTTCCATAGCGGTGCATTTTGATTAACAATCGATGCATTATTTATTAACATATCGGGAGCCCTATACCTATTAAGAATACGACTTGCCCATTCACTAACTTGGTGATGATTTGAAACATCAATTATTTGAAAATCATGTGAAGCACCGTAATATTTATTAAGCTCTTCAATTTTATTTTTTGAGCGTCCACACCCTGCTATTTTCCATCCCAATTCATGAAACCTATCAACCATTGCACGTCCTAACCCTTGCGTTACTCCAGTAATAATTACAAGTTTCCCAATGTCGTTTCGCTCCAACTGCATCCCCTCCTTTCAATTAATATTACTCTTTTTATTCTTATTCAACTTCTCACTTAAGTATCAATTCATTTCATACTTTAGAAGTATTTTTGATATTACATATTAACAAACAAAAAGAGTAACCATAATAGTTACTCTTTTGTTTGTATCGTTATTATTTTTAAATTGTACCTTTTCTCTCCTACATTTCTCTCATCGATAAATATAGGCTACATCTTAATGAAAGTATATTTATGTTTACGGTTCGATTTATCCAAATACTTTTCAATCCACTTTTTCAACTTAACAGAGCCCACCTCTATCAATAAATTTCCACCTAGTCTTATAACATACTTTTATTTAAATTCTCAATCTCATTTTGCAACTTTTTAAATTGCTCAAAATGCATTGTTATAGATTGAATACTATTCCTTTCAACATTTTGCTTCACTAATAAAACGCCTGTATCGTGAAAAATCGCTTCAAGTTCTTTCCTTATAGATACTTTCATAATATATGCGGTTTTAATTGCCGATAAAATTGCTATTTCATTAAACTTTAATTTTATTTCATTAGGACAAAATGCTTTTTCGATCAAAGTAACATCATTACTATAAATAAAAGCAACAAGTTTACTTGATTCTGCATCTGTTAAATCCACTGTTTTTATAACATTATCCATTACATTTTGCCTCCTTTAATTCCGTATATATTAATTATGCAAATTTATTCTTGTTAAAATTCAACTCTTCGTTAATTTTAACATACTTTTTGCTTGATTGATTAAACAAAGCTTCAAACATTTTTCTATTCCGAAATATTTGTCAAATGAACCAATTAGACTATACCTTCATATAGTAGTGCAAACAATTACTTATAAAGTAGGTGAAAATTATGCCCTCAGTTGTGGGGAATTTAGTTGTACAAAATAGTAACGGATCTTTCAACTTAGGTGATTTCTACAACGTCTCTCCAAAAGAGAATACGAAAGCTTATAACGGATCTGGCGCATCTAACGTTGGTTTCGTAGTGAACACTTTTAGTGGGGTTAGCGCGACTAATACATTTGATTCTGATCTAGCAGATCAAAACCAAGTTGGTACGGCCTAACCAGATCGGTAATCATCTTTGTATAACATTTTAAAATTTGTCTATACTATACTCAGGCTGATACACAGCTATCGTCGATTTTTTGAGTGCCAATCTTTTTCTCCCTTTCCCTGGGACTAAGCAGCTAGCTTGCATCTAGCTGCTTTTTCATTTAGTTCTTCACCTCTTCAAAAAATTAGGTTTTTACAGGTAGCCTGACTCACAGCCGAATTTTGAGGTGTGAATCTGTCTGTCCGTAAATAGCTGGATAAATTAAAGAAGCTAAACTTCAAAATTCAGCTTCTTTTAGGTTACATCAATTATGTCCCTTGCAGAAAATATATATGTTTTATAAAATGCATCTGTACATTTTACAATTTGTTGAATTGGATTTATATGAACCACTGTCATATAACTCGTAAGTATGTATCCTTCTTCAAAATATGTCACTAATATCTCTTCTTCAGACAATAATGAAGTTAATAATTTATCTGAAATGCTTTCTTTCGCTTCATTCGTTATTAGCGGTCTTTGGACTTTTAATTTCTCTCCAATAATTTTTTTCATACTTAATAATTGTTCCGACATTACTGTAAACGGAACCCACTCTCTTCCTTTTTCCTGTATCTTTACATAATTCATTTTCTTTACTCCTCAATTTTCTATATCTATCCATTCATAAATTTCACTTCTAAATACACTTTATCCATCTCTTATTTAATATGTAGCGTAGCTTTCCAATTCAAAACTATTTAGGAATTTGTAGGACTCTCCACCCAAAAAGAACGTTAGTTCTAATTATACACGAACGAATGTTCTTTCGGAAGTACAACATGTAAATTTTCCAAACAAAATGCAACCTAAATCTATGAAGTTTATTCATACTGATTGATTACTCCTTTTAATTAATGAACTTTCTTTGCACTTCCTATCGCATCATAGAATACGTGTAGCAACAATAAAAGCGACTCCACCTAATGTGAAATCGCTTTTATTGAACTAATTATACTTTTCTATCCTAACTAACGTTCTTTCTGGAATACAAATTTCAGCTATATCAAATTGATTTATTTTCAAGTTTAATTCCCCAACTTTTTCCTGATCTTCATCACCAATCCAACAACTAAATAATTCAAAGTATTCCCCTTCTTTTAAATACCCTTCCATAATTGAGCATAAAGTTAAAAGTTTATTTTGAGCTTCTTCCTTCTCTTTTAAGCTTTGCCACTCAACTAGTTCAATTCCCCATCCTGATGATACTTCATAAATGTAATTCGTTTGAAATTGATACTCTTTTACGATTTCAAGTAAACTTTCATCTGAAAAACACGGTCCAATTATTATTAGCGCATCGGAATCTTCAGGGGTTAGCGGAACTTCTATATTACAACCTATATAACTTGCTAAACTCATTTTTAACTCCTCCAATATTATTCAACAAAGCACTTCATAAATACATTTATTCATTTATACATTCATTTCCTGCATAGATAAAAGAAGTTTTTAGTTTTTCAATTCATTAACCATCCTTCAACAAAAGCATATACTTTGATTATGAACGAACGCACAAATCTTTAGAAACTTATGATGTAAAACCATTCATTCCTCATAAGTTTCATACATATCGACAATTACTACCATTTATCCCGCTATTTGCGGGCTAATAATCAGTGAAAACGAACAAAACTCAAATTGATTAATATTTCACTTTCTTTATTGAATAAGTTTAGGTTGCATAATAATATGTAATTCTCTCTCTGTTTCTGTTTTTTTCGGATTTCGATAGTATTCCAGTTTATATTCTAATACTTCATACTCAACCATCCCAATCTTTATCCCTTTTGTTTCCTTTAATACAGCTAATAGAACGCTTATATTTTCATTAGATGATTCAAAAATTTTCCCTCCGCCTTCTCTCTTAAAAATAACTTTCATATATTCTCCCCCAAGTTAATTTAATAATCTAGTAAATATAAAAATATTCATCCTATTTTAATAAATAATTCATATCATCATTAAGAACATCCTTTTGTAATAAATGTTCAACATTTCACTTCCTATAAAGTTAGTTTATACTCCAATAAATATGATATGTACCATGCTTTAAATTATGTCCTCTATTCAATTTCTAAGAAAATATATTTAGTTTATATTTAACAAACTTAATTAACTAAAACATTATCATTTCAACATTTTGCAAAGTAATTACTTATTCCTTTTTATTTACACCAAAATTTTCTATTGTAATTCTTAATATTTAAATGTAATATTGTATTGTCTTACTATCTATTTATAACTCACACACTAACGAGAAAAGGGAACTCTATATGAGTTCCCTTTTCTATTGAAAATTAAAAAACAGAAATATAGCACTATGCTAAATCTCTGTTTTTCTTCTAAACTTTACTTCTCATCTAAGAATTTAAATGTATCTTTAAATTCATTATCTGTTACTTTAATATCCGCTTCTTTCAATAGATCATTGATTACTTGTTGTTTCCATTTACCTGTCGCATCTTGTAGTCTTTGTTGTTCTAAATCTTTTCGAATCGAATCTTTCACTTCATCAAATGGTTTCAATTCTTTTTTATCCGTCACTTTTATAATATGATAACCAAAAGATGTTTTTATTGGCTCACTTACTTGTCCTGCATCTAATTTATACGCAGCTTCCTCAAATTCTTTCACAGTTTGACCAGGAGCAAAACCAGCTATTTCTCCGCCCTGTTCCTTTGAACCAGTATCTTCCGAATATTGTTTCGCTAAAGCAGTAAAATCTTCACCATTATTTATTTTCTCCTTTACTTCTTTCGCAGTTTTTTCATCTTTCACTAAAATGTGACTTACCTTCATTTCTGGTTTATGGTTATCTTTCACATCTTTATCTGTGACAGTCGCTCTAATCGCTTTCTCAAGTGCAATTTCTGGCTTCATTCTCTCTTTTAATTCATCTTCATTTTTTAATCCTACTTGCTCTAAAGCAACTTTAAACTTGTCACCCATTTGTTCCTTCGCTGCTTCTACTTGTTTTTTAGCTTCTTCATCTGAAACTTCATATTTATCTAGCAATGCCTTATTTAACATCATTTGAGATAAAGTACTTTTTCCATATGTTTGCCTTAATTCTTTACTTAACTCTTTCTCTGTCACGTTTCCTACTTTTGATGTTGCAACATTTTCTGAGGAACCACACGCAGACAATGTTAGCGCCACACATGTAATAATAGTTCCCATAAATAGTTTTTTCTTTTTCAATTCAAATACCTCACTTTGATAAATGTATATTAGGAACTATACAGCGCTATTGTGAAATTAATGTGTTTTCCGCAAGTATTTCTCTTCATGTCAGAGACAAGCTTTATTAAATACAAAAGCCGGCATGAAGCCGACTTTTTAACATCATTTAATCTGTACATGTTCTTCTTTGATCCATTTGTTCCCACCTATATCTACATAGCCATCTTGACGATTCCAAATACGATAAGGGACCTTCCCATCAACCGCACCTGTATCATTCCCGTTTGGTCCATCATGCGTTCTAATTTCATATCCAGGTGTGTATTTTGAATATGCATAAAACCATTGCACATTAAAATGCTCTAACTTAGCCCATTGTTGTTCACTACCTAAACAAATCATATCTTTTTCGCCACCTCCCCAATAACCTTTATAGATTAAATATGGGATTTTTTTCGTAATCCTTCCTGTAAACTGTGGGTTCGCAGGATTTTCATATAAATTAATGCCGTATCCATCATTATATCTTGAAACTGCAATACCAATTCCATTTGGTTGCTTACTATCTCCAATACTAGATTGATTTGTTTGATTTGAACCTATAAACCAAGAAAGATCTTTATTCCCAATCAATTGATTCAAATCACATTTTCCAATACCAGAAACATTTCCTGAATCAGTATATTGCCAAATGTCACAAGGATATGCTGGTTTATTCCCACCGTAACGAGGAATCCAAATAAAATCAGCATCAATATTGCGCGCTCCAAATGATACATACGTGTGATGTCCTACGTATAAACCAATTTTTTTTGCACCTAATCGGCGTAATTCATCAATAAATGCTTGAGTCCCGCCTTCCATATCTACCATTGTTTGAACTTCTACATCTGCCACCCAAAATTTAGCGGTTTTATCACCACGATTCCAAAAATCTTGCGCTTCTTTTTTTGCATCTGAAATAGATATAAAACGGCAAAATGCATAATTCCCAAATGGAATACTACGTTTCTTCATTTCTTTTACATAACTTTGATACATAAAATCGACCGTATTTGAACCATCTTGAACTCTAGCAATAACTAAATCTAGCTGAGACGCTGCAATATCCCAATTAATATTTCCATTCCATTTCGAAATATCTACAATATAGCCCATTACTAATCAACTCCTTTTTATTATCTTATTCAAAGCTTGTATTATTGCTAGACCCATATGCCTAATAGCAAGCTTCTATAAGACAAATAAATATATTTTCATCATTTTTTAAAACTAAATAATTTCTTTTTATCCATAATAAACAAGTTCTTCTTTTTTACATTTGTAAACGATAGACTTACGTTTATTTCACACTAAATATTGGGATAAAATCACAAATAATGTACATACTATATATAAGCAATTTTTGCTTATACTCATGAATGACCTCCAAGATTTTTTCAATCTCCCTGTAAAAAGGCAGCTAAAAAAAGCTGCCTTTTTACAATTTATTATATAGAGACAAGTTACTTACCGCTTATTCCCTCGGATTAGTCTGTTTTTAAGCTTTTTATAAACATGATATATATTTTTTTACAACACTATTTTGATACGTACTAGAAATCACATCAACTCATACAGTATATGTAATAATCAACTACAATAAAAATTACATATTATATTAATATGTCTTCCTAATTAAAAGGAAATAAACATATAACCCCTGTTATGTAAGGAGTTTATTTAATGAGAAAAATCCCTATCGTATTCAAAGTTCCCCCGAATTCAAAGCTAAAAGTTACATTCTACGGTCCTTGTAACGAAGTAATTACAAATGTATCTTTAATTAATCAACTACTCACCCCTACCTGCCAAACTGTATCTCAATATCCAGACTTTAAGAAATATATAACTGAAGTCCGATCATTATCAAATTGTTAATCGTATAATTTTATGGTTTATCATTTCGAACAGTACGATAACAAAATAGTAAAAAGAGCCGCATCTTTCAAAAGAAACGGCTCTTTTTCATTTCACAAAAACATGACTTCATTAAAAAACTAAAATAACTCATTAATTGATATTCTATTGATATTTTGTTGATATTTTACACATATTAATGAAATGAGCATATATTATCGTATGGAGATTCTCCACTCATAAAACCTATCTTTTTTTGAGCATACTTTATTTGTATGCTCTTTTTTTATTCTTTACTTAACGGATTATCTTGTTAACATTTCCAAATATCCACCTAAATAAACATTGAATATTTCAAATTTTTTCTTATTATGCACTATGAATATAAGTTTAATAATTTATCTGTAGCTACATTTTCAGTATCACTTAAATCGACAAAATAATGAAGTTGCCACAGTTGACTCTTCTTAGCTTGCTTACTAACAGGTTTATCCCAAATAGGGTAAACCCTCATAGCCATTTTCCCTTTTTGGTTTTGAGTTTTTAATATTTTTTCTTTTAGAAGAATCTCTTTTGGAAAAATAAATTGTCCTAGTTTATTATCCGCTATACAAGTGATAACTAAAAGGTTAGGAGCCGAATCATAAGAAAATGCCTGATTGCTCATGGAGGCATTCTTCTCCCAAAAAGAAACAAATTGTCCAATCTTATTAGGCGTAATTTTTGATACCCTAAATCGGATGCTTCTATCATTTAGCTGGAATACCCCTCCTGCATATTCTGAATTTTGCTTTTCTTCTTTTCGTTTAGTAATTAATAGATTATTAGGTTTGTAAATCATTTCATCTATTTTTTCAATTATATTACTAAAATTTGTCATGTAAACGCACCTTTTTTATTTTTCAGTATATCAAGAACATTCGTTCTTGTATATCAACCTTAAACAAATGATGGCTTTGAATAGTCTTTTCAAAGATTATTTGATCTACTCCATCCATAACTTTAAATTTACTTTTATAGTATTTATTACATTACTCTTCCAATTTCTTGTATTTTTCATTATTATATTAATATATCAATAAAAAACGAGGGACATATTACATGAATCCATCCAAAATTGACTTCGGCTCCATAGAGCAACCTTTTTTCCTATTAATTTTATATCTTATCGCAATTCTTTTAACACTCTGCATTACATTTAGTATATGTCATTCCCTTTTACTAAATTTAAATGCACCGAGATGGGTAGCAAAACTGTTAGCTATCGTATTAACTCTAGGTGTTGCTTATCAAGTATTTATGAACTTATTTTAATATATTACCGTCTAAATAACTTAAACTAAAAGGCCCTACCATAAGGTAGAGCCTTTTTTTAAAAATAGTCCATAAATCACAAACATGTCTTTTATTTTATTGGAGATGGGAATCTTGCAGCTTCAAAATGCGTACTAATAAATCCTGGATCATTTTGTATAATCAGTCCATCTACATCACTCTCAGCAAAAATTTCAACTACATCTCCTGCATGTAATTGAAGTATTGTTGAAACAGCTACGACATTTGCAAAATTGGGTGGACCAAAAAAATCATTATCTATCGCTATAGCTGGATTATCATTTACCCGAATTTCTACACGCGCTCTATAATTCGTATTACTATCATTAGGTGCAAAGCTGATTGTACCAATAATAGAATAAACTCCTCTAGTCTTCGGAATAAACTCTGATGTTACTGGATTATATTCATTCGCTAAATCAAACTGTTCATTTGGGAATAATACTTTAACAAAAGTATTTGCAGTGACATTTTGATCTACTGTACTAACAGCTCTAAAAGCAGATGCCCTTACAAGCTTATCTTTCTCATTATCACAACACTTATCGTAATAATCTGTGCACTTCTTACAACAAGTATGCTGTGTCTTTTTATAGCCATTGCAATGCTTACAATAATAATAAGACATATTTACATCCCCTTTCTAAATCTATTGTTGTATACTATGCAAAATAAATTTAAAAAGTTTGGACGAGCTATTGCTATTATGAAATTAAAAAAACTCCACCGAAAAGCAGAGTTAATAAAATTTTTTCCTTTTTAATATTTATACAATTGGAGATGGGAATCTTGCAGCCTCAAAATGAGAACCATCTTCTGTACTACTAATAACCCCATCTATACTACTTTGCGCAAAAATCTCGACAATATCACCTGCATGTAATTGAAGTATTGTTGAAACACTTACAACATTACCGAAATTTATTGGACCAAAAAAGTCGTTATCAATAGCAATTGCCGCATTTCCATTCACTCGAACCTCTACACGTGCTCTATAGTTTAAATTTGTATCGTTTGGAAAGAAACCAATCGTTCCAATTACGGAATAAACGCCTCTAGTCTTCGGAGTAAAATCTGATGTTGCTGGGTTATATTCGTTCGATAAATCAAATTGTTCATTTTGAAATAATACTTTAACAAAAGTATTGGCTGAAAGGTTTTGATTAACTGTATTTACAGCTCTAAAGGCAGATGCTCTTACAAGGTTATTCTCCTTATGATCGCAAGAACAGTCATCACATCTTTTACCGCACTTATTATAATACTCACTTCTTTTTTTACAGCAATCATGATTTTTCTTTTGGTAACTCTCACAATTCTTACAGTAGTAATAACAAGACATATATAGCGCTCCTTTCTACTCTATTACTGCATACTATGTATGCTAAACTTGAAAAAATTGGACAAGTTGTTGCTATTACAAAAAATAAAAATGCTCCACCATAAGGCAAAGCGAAGAGAAAGTATAACTTTTAAAAAGAAAGCACTCATATAATATTCCGGTTATATGAGTAATACAAATTATCTAGTTTCATCAACTCGGATTTTCAGAAAAAAATCCTCCGTTCGGGCTATACAATGGATTAATTTGACACGTGTATTCAAATCTAATAAACTATTGGTTTTAACTGTTGATTGTTCGATTCAATCATTCCTGACCGACTTACCAGTGTGGCTGGGTAGTAAAGGATGGTTTGTTGGCATCTTGTATGCGGCACACTTTCCTGCTCCATTTCTGAAGTACTTAACTTCTTAGTTAAGAAAAAACTTGTAACGGAGATGATGCTTATGCTATTCCATTTAGCTACAATCCTAGGTGCCTTGGCACTTTCTCAGGAATCCATGGTGGGCAGATAGAATAGCAAGTGTAACAAGGCTTAATGTTAGGAATGCGTCACCAATTATATTACTAAAGTAGTATCTTTAATGATGCATTCCCTGGCCTAGGATGTTCTCGTTTTATAACACCCTACATTACTGCTGCCCTCTTGAATTTATTATCCCCCCTCCGCTACGCTCATTTCTGGTAAGTTTTCTCTGACTAATTGTTCAGCAAATGGTGGGGGTACCGCGTTTCCGCATCTGGCAACTTGTTCTGTTTTCGGATAAGGCTTCCCGTAAAAATCATGATCAATAATGTAGTTGCTTGGGAATCCTTACACTGCATATAACTCATGAGGTTGTAACATTCTCATTCCAATATCTAAAATTTTATAATTGTTCCCTAGATACGAATCATTTCTTATAAGGACGCTCTGTACTTGCGCCCTAATATAATAAATACTCAAATTTATTCCCCCATATATTTTTATAAATTGTATACAGTTCCATATGGAATTGTTGAAACAGAAATTCCGTATGGTGTAATATGATGCATTGGGTAATAATACTCCATAGATGAATAGTACGGTTGTATTCCTTGCTGTATTTGTTGCATTTGCTGCTGTGCTTGTAACGCTTGTTGAACAGCTTGAATTGTACTTTGTGCTCCGCTATACGTAATACCCGCCGTACCATACGGACGCATTCTATCTCGGGTATCAAAATATGAATAAAACATTATTATTCAACTCACTTCCATATAAGTTATTACAAAGTATGTTATGATTCTTAATTTCAGTGAGTGTTAAAAACTAGTTCACTAGCTTTTATTCAAATAGCGTTTTTGCTCACCTTCCTTCTTTTGATCCTCGCTTTTTTCAAAATATTCAGACGGTGATTTGCATTCAAGGCCAATCTTCTCACCGACAATCAATCGGTCTACATTTGCAATCATCCACGGGTATTCAGGATGCTGCAGGATTGCATTTCTGCGTTGTACCTTTAAATTCGTACGCTTGGAAAATTCTTTTGCAACTACCTCTTCCAAAACGTTTCCGAAATATGCCGATTCACTTTGTAAATCTTCCTTTTCAATCGCTTGTGTTTTTTCAAAGAATACTTGAACTGCTGATTTTCATTAATTTAAACCTGCGATTGCAGAAACATCTGAGCCACCAATAGCTTGCAACCACTGAGCGTGGTCCATGTTTAGTGTGTTAACCAATACTTTTACTTGCATGTTCTATTCACTCACCTTCCATATTATACTGATACCAACATATATTTTTTTATGAGGACTCATTGCCGTGAGTCCTTTTTATTGCCCCAAATACTTTTGTAACAATTCCAACGCTTCATTAATGCTCCCATTCACACCCTCAGGTTCCGCGCCTTCTGGATATTCCTGTGAAATCATTACCGCTCGACTGATGGCATCTTGTAACTTTTCGGCATCGATAGACGTTGTCATGATACCTTCTTGCTCCTGTGGATCAGCTTTACCATAGCCATTGTGCATGGACATCTGGTTTTCTAGCATCTAGCTCACCTCCTTGAAAAATGCAGGATTTTCCTTTCCATTATCGAATTAGTAATGTTTGAAAAGGGGGTGTAATATGGCAGAAATTAAAGTAGGACTTACACAATTTCTAGACTTCACACTGAAAAGTAGTGCAGCTAAAACAAACTTTGTAAAAAATCTAAAATCTCAACCTGAATACCAACCAGTCTTTGATTACTGGAAACAATTACGAGAGACTGTTATTAAATTTCATCAAAACGAACTACCTTTTGAATGTTTTGAAACATTAGTACAAACGGTTGATCAGAAGAAAAAGCAAAACTACATTGATGTTATAAAGCAGTACAAAAAATTTATTAAAAACAAAGACGTCTCTTGGTTCGATCCAGGTAAATCACATTGGATATCAGATGGTTTAATCGTCCGCTCATCACCTGAACTCGGTTTGCTCATTAATGATGAGCCGCATCTTATCAAACTGTTTTTCAAAGGAAAAAAAGAGCGAATTGATAAATACAACATCAACTCAACGCTGACATTATTAAACGAATCAACATTTTCAAGTGAACATAACGATGTGAATTATACGGTTCTTAACATCCAAAAGAACCGAATGTATACGAATAACTCTATTCATAATGATCATTTAATAGCACTTGAATCAGAAGCTAACCAGCTTTGTTATATATGGAATAAGATGTAAAGGGTACTATTCATCTCTTTCAATACCTTGTTCATGCATAATTTGGGCACAATTTTCACAAATCCAATCAGTTTCGTTTAATTGAAGCTCACCTTCTTGTTCCTCACAAACAATGCAGGGTGGGCGTTTTTTTTCGAAAATAGTTTCTTTAACCATTTCCGCATCCTAACTCACCTCCTCCGAAAGAGTGATATAATGAGCTCTTTCCACTAAATCAGCGTTAACCCCCTAGTTTTTTAATTGATGAAGAAGTTCTTTGTTTTTTAGAACATGCAAAAGAAAACCGTTATTATATCGCTTATCTTCTTGCTATTACATGTGGAATGCGTAAAGGTGAAATCTTAGGTCTACAATGGAAAGATATTGATTTTGAGAGACGAACGTTATCTGTTAACCGTTCCCTCTCTCACATTACAAAGGGATTCCATGAACTAAAAGCCTCTTCAGGAAAGAGATTGCTGATTTTGCCTGACATTACTTTAATGGCACTAAATGACCATCTGCAAAAAATCTCTGAGGAAAAAGAGCGATATGGTGAAGGCTATAATGACTGCGATTTGGTCTGCCGTTTCAGAAGTTTGACACAGCTCATGAAAAAGCTTATAAAGAAAAGTGAAGTTCCTAATATTCGTTTCCAGGATCTAAGGCGTACATCCGAAGATTGTAAGTGAACGATTAGGACATAAAAGAGTAGGTATCACACTGGAACCTACTCACATGTTGTACCAGGACTTCAGGAAACTGCGGTGGATCAATTTGCAAACGAATTATTCGGAAAGAAAAACTTTCGTTAGAAGTTTTCGTTTTCAGGCAAAAACACCGCCTAAATAACCCCAAATATTATAAGTGAAAAAGGAGCAACAAAACATGAGAGAAATCAAGTCTGACAAGGAATTCAAAGACATCATCGCAAGCGAGGAGCCAGTAGTTGTTAAGTTCTTTACTACATGGTGCCCAGATTGCGTGCGTATGGACAACTTTATCGGAGATGTAATGGAAGAGTTCAATAAGTTTGAATGGTATTCTATTAATAAAGATGAGTTCCCAAGTATTGCTGAAGAGTATCAAGTAATGGGTATTCCAAGCCTACTTGTATATCAAAATGGCGAAAAGTTAGGTCACTTACATAGTGCAAATGCAAAAACGGAAGAGCAAGTTACTGAGTTTTTAGAAGCATACTAAGAAACGAAAAACCTCTGAAAAATCATCAGAGGTTTTTTTCGTTTTCAAATTGGTCTTTGCCTTTGTCTCTTTCCGGAAAGTGAATATTATAATGCTTTCTCCTCTTCTTATTGAAGAATTTTGTTATCATTTCTTATATATTACTCACACGAGGAATTACAAAGAGTCATTTTGTGAAAAATATATATGAAAAAAATTTTGAGAATCATTATTCTCGCCCTCTTTCCATTTGCCATAATCATCATTAATTGTTTAATAAATTTCCACTTTGTACTTTTCAACATATTTTTCCTTAACGAAACTTTGTTATCCCCTTCTTAAAAAGCTATAAAACGTCAACAATGTTTGTATAGACCCACACGAGTTTCGTTTGATACTCTATGTATAGAAAGAAATTCCCTGTAGAAAGGCGAGTGATTAAAATGGATTCTCTTTCTCATAAAGAAGCTGATAAAGGTGCTATTGTCAGCATTATAGCCTACATATTTTTATCCTCTTTGAAAATCATCATCAGTTATATTACCCTCTCTAGCGCATTACGTGCTGATGGTTTGAATAACTTAACGGATATTGGTGCTTCTTTAGCAATATTAATTGGCCTAAAAATTTCTCGTAAGCCTCGTGACCCAGATCATCCATATGGGCATTCGCGCGCAGAACAAATCGCATCACTTGTTGCTTCCTTTATTATGGCAACAGTCGGATTAGAAGTTGTGATTAGTGCAATTCAATCGTTTTTAAGTCCGAAACAAGCAGCGCCTAATGTACTCGCTGCGTGGGTTGCTTTATTTTCTGCCGTCGTAATGTATTTCGTATATAAGTATACGAAAAAGATTGCGATTCAAACAAAGAGTAAGTCGTTAGAAGCCGCTGCAAAAGATAATTTATCAGATGCTCTCGTAAGTATTGGTACAGTAATAGGTATTGTCGGATCACAGTTCAAAATGCCTATTTTAGACCCTATTGCTGCTTTAATTGTCGGTCTTATTATTTGTAAGACTGCATGGGAAATTTTCGTAGAAGCTTCTCATATGCTAACGGATGGAATCGATCCTGAGAAAATGGATGAATATGCTGATGCTATCGAGCATATTTCAGGTGTAGAACATATTGTAGATATTCGCGCTCGTATGTATGGGAATCAAACGTATGTAGATATTACAATTGAAGTAGATGCTCGAATGGATGTTAGCGAAAGCCATTGTATTACTGACAATATTGAAGATATGCTTCGAAAGAAATTCGGAATTTACCATGCTCATATTCATGTGGAGCCCATGCAAAAAGAACCTATTATGACATAGGTTCTTTTTTAATGAACGCCTTATGAAATATAACACATAAAACGAGCCAGCTACCGCCAGCTGCCCATCCAGCTAATATGTCAGATGGATAGTGCACGCCAAGATAAATTCGGCTAACTGAAATAGATAATACAACGAAGCTTGCTATAAAAATAATCAGCAACTTTTTATGCAATGAAATACGATCTTCTGTAATTGTGACGTATGCAATAAATCCTAAAAAAGCAGTAGCGTTCATCGTATGACCGCTCGGAAAGCTATATCCAGTTGCTGTAACAAGCTGCGTCACATCAGGTCTTGCTCGTTCGTACCATAGTTTGAGCATACTGTTCAAATAACGTGATCCGTAATAATTAATTGTTAGAAGTAATGCACTTAATATTTTTTTTCTAAGAAGAAAATACATTACAAGTATAATGAGTAACGGGAAATATATTCTTTTTGAACCGATAAAGGATACCCAAGTAAAATAGGTTGTCAAATAATCGTTTCGGAAACTTTGAATAAAGTGTGCGACTACATTATCAAATTTTTCAATACAAGCGGTATGATACGAAAGTGATAGTGCGACAAAACAAATGAGTAGTGTACAACTTAACAAGTATAAATGTCGGTATCGTTTCACATACATAACCTCACTATGCAAAAAAATGGAGCGGTTGTTTTAGTTTTCCTCTCCATTTCTTTTTTATGCATAGTTTATTAAAAAATATTATTGTTAATTTTTTGCTGCATCCTTGGAATATCTTCGTTTGTTACTGTAAAGCGAATAACCTTCTCATCAAGATCAAGCGCTTCTGCGAATAAACCAGCCAATCCACGTGATTTTCTATCTACTTCCATAATGATTTCTAATCGGTCGTGGGCACTTGGCAAAATTAATAATTCTAATTCATCTAATTTCCCATAATACTCTCCGGAAACTGGAATAAACTCAAATTCTTGCGCGAATGGAACTTGCTTACGTAATCGATACGGTAATTCTTCGCATTCTATATGACGCGCTTTAAAACCTAATTGATTTACACTATTTAATACACTGTTCAATAGCGCATTCGGCAATACTTGAATATAATCACGGTCACTTGGATCAATACTACGTTTAATATCAAGACCTGTATGAACCCAAACCGTTTTCATTCCAAGTGTTAGTGGTGCTTCAATTGGCATTAAAAACGAAAATGGAATTTCCACTTTTTCATTTGGCTCTACAGAAAATGGATCTGTTAAACGAACTCGCTCTAAATCATACGATGCAGTTACTTTTTTATCATCCACTTCTCTTACATATGACGTCGACAACGTTAAGTAAATGCTTTCAATTTCTTGGCTAACTGAACCTCCAGTTATATGAACCTTCCCTACTATCTCTTCTCCAACTGTATACTCATCTCTTTCAAGAACAGTATCTACTTTTGCACTTCCAATTCCAACGCTTGCTAAAAACTTTTGAAACATGGGGTCTCCATCCTTTCTAAAGCGTAAGCTACATCTTTTTTCAAATCTTGTACATTTTCATAGTATGGCGCTTTCATTTGTAACATTCGCATTAGCATGTCGCGATTATATTCTTCCAGCACTAACTCTTCATACCAAGGTTTTTCCTTTTTTTCAGTCGATTCATAACCAGCATACAATAAAAATAATACGAAATGACCGAGCGCATAAAAGTCGCTACGAAAATGATCTTCTCGCATCAAAGCTTGTTCACCTTCATAAGTTATAGCTCGCTCATCACCCTCACCTTTCAATTTAGCCAATCCAAAATCAATAATACTAATCTGATTTTCTTTCATTAATATGTTTGGAATACGTAAATCTCGGTGAATGATACCTTTACTATGAAAATACGAAACAATTCCTAGTACTTCATATAAAATTTCAAAAACTTCACGTTCATCATATACTTGCCCATCTAAGAAAATATGATCTTCGAAATTTTCCCCCGGCATATACTCCATCACAAAAAAGTTCTTTTTCTCCCATATGAAATGATCATGTAGATTAGGAATTGACGCATGATTTAATGTTTGTAAAATCACTTTCTCTTGCTCAAATGATTTTCTACCAGACTCATATCTTTGTTTACTTTGCCTTAATTGTTTTAAGACTTTATATTTATTTATTTGTAAATCATTAACGACATATGTAACCCCATAACTGCCCATTCCAATTACTGATTCAATCTTATAACGCTCTGCAACGATTGTATTTTTTCGCAGTGGTCTATCAAATAAAGCTAGTATACGACGCCATTTCATCAGCTACTTGAAAAGAAGCTACGGCTTTTACGTTTTCTTTTATAATGCTGATGCCCATAACCAGATGAACGTCGTTTATTATCGCTACTTGAATACGAGCGCCCTCTATGACGATAATCACTACTTGAATACGAACGATGTTTTTTCTTTCCTAATAAAGAATCAATAATTTTTTTGAACATCCCTTCACCTCTTGTATAAAATTTTCTTTTAATTATACCAACGATTCTTGTCTATATTTGTGACAAGTTTGTAAAGAGTAAAAAACGACGAGTTAAGCCCGCCGTTACTTTCAATCTTCTTCTTCATCAAAAACTTCATCAATCATGCATTTCTCTAATAAATACTCAAATGTAATATCTGCCAGGTCCTCAATTTCTTCTCTTTTTGGAACGTACCCTCTTTCAATTAGTCGCTCATAAAAAAACTCCGCAATCTCTTCCGTGTCAATTACGACTTCAATTTCCTTCATGAGCATCACTCCTTTATTTCTGTTTTATGAAAAAATCTCAAAATTATGTATATGAGATTAGAAAAATAGTTTTTTCTTTTTTATAAGTCATATCATGTAGACAAAGGGCATACGATGTTAGTACAAGCTATCCAAAGGGGGAAAATAATAATGGAATACCAATACGAAGTAGAGCAAACAAAAGAAGAGTTCATGCATGAAGATCAATGGGCAGACTCTCTTATTAAATGGCTTTTTATTTTTTTAATAATTGTAGGCATACCTTATACTGCATATGTTGTTGTTCAATTTATTCTCTCTTTCTAGTTAACTATTTTTTCTCTGTCAATTTAACTAAATAATTTTGAACAACATCCATAACAATTTTATATTCTTCATCTTTAAATGTATCGAATAATAAATGATAATCATTATAAATATCTAATAACCCATCAATAATTTCTTGGCGATTCGTCTTCACACTTACTTTTTTCGAATTGTTAATTGACTTCAATTTTCCTAAATCCAATTTATTCATACCAGCTTTATCTTGTTTCATTTTCTTCAAAATTGCATTTGCCGTTTGTGCATTGGCAAGTAATGTTAAATCAGATTCATCAGCTTCTAACCATTCACCATCAGTAATTCGTGACAATTCATATATAGTATCTTCCCATGCATCATTTTTATATCTCCATACTTCTGTACGAAAACCAACAATACGAAAAACGTCTTTATCATATCCAGTTACTTGCACGAGATCACCAAACGTAAAGTTATAATTTAATTCAATCCACTCTGTGTCGCCCTTTTTCATTTCTTGCTCTGTAACATGCTGCAAAGTTTGTTCTACATAAAATCCATCGTGATTATTTACTTCGTATACGTAAACTCCATCTAAAATCTTCATATTTGTAATTTTCCCAACGGTTCCATATAGCGTAATCACGACTATGTCCCCTACGTTATATTTAGGTTGTTTTTTCCTTGCCATCTATATCTCTCCTTTTTTAAACGTCGTGATTTTGATAACAGTATATGCAACCTACATAAAAACGCTTATCACAGAAGCTTATATTCATAAATTTTTTCAATAAAAAAGTAGAATTTGTATATAACTCAAAAAAACTAGTATTTAAACTAGCTTGCACTTTTCATTTATGTTCTAACAGCAAGACGTATTGTAAATAAAAAAACATAATGAATACTTCACTTCTTTCAAAGTAATGTATTCATTATGTTTTCATTTTCCTAAAACTTCATATCGTTATCTCTCTTGTATATATAAATCCCATGCATCATCAAATATAGACATACTTTCTAGCATTCCACTTAACTCTAAGTATGAACTAATTACATCATAGTCTTCAGATTGCTTCGGAAAACTTAAATCATCATACATCGCCTCTGCTAAATCTGATATTTCATTTTTAAATAAAGCTGCACGGTGCTTCATCATATAATGGTAAAATGTCTTTTTCAAAAATATTCCCTACCTTTCTAACTTGGGTACATTATACAAGGCAAAAAAGAAAAAAACCAGCATAAAAGCTGGTTAAAAGTCGAAATAATTCCTTTTTAATAAACGTGGTCTTCCCATCAACTCTTCGAATGTTAGTTGTTTTGGCAAATCTTTCGTATAAATTAAAAACAACTGATCTTCAATTTCTTTTACAGTATGGTCTGCTTGATAGTCCATTCCACATGAGGAACAAGTAATACATGGTGTCTCTTGGATTTCAATGGCTTTCGTACCATCTGGTAATTCCCAATATACAGTATTCAAGCTTTCTTTCGCTTCTGTACTGTCACACCACATACAATTCATACTACGTCACCCTCATTTTTTTTGTCGTCATCTAACTTTGCCATTTGTGCTTGATATTTTTTATCTTTTAATTGATCACGCTTATCACGTTTATCTTTTAAAGAAGCATGCGTTTCATTGACTTCATAATCTTTACGGCGATTCATACGTTGTAAATCATCTGGAACAAGATTAAATTTCCTATCACTCATCAATCCTGCAACGCCGATATCAGAACGTTTCTCTTCATAAGTCGGATAAATTTCTTTAAAGTAGCCTTCTGCTCTTCCTGGGATATAGTTTTCTGGTTCTGGATACGTTGTAATAACCCCTTCAAAGTTACGAAGAACAACTTTATCCGCACTTTGTGAAATTAAATAGTTTGGCTGAAGCGCAATTTTTCCGCCTCCGCCCGGTGCATCAACAACGAATGTCGGTACTGCATAACCAGATGTATGTCCACGTAAGCCTTCAATAATTTCAAGACCTTTCGAAACTGGTGCACGGAAATGACCGATACCTTCTGATAAATCACATTGATAAATATAATATGGACGAACACGAATTTTCACTAAATCATGCATAAGTTTTTTCATAATTGGAACGCTGTCATTAATTCCAGCTAAAATTACAGCTTGGTTTCCAATTGGAACACCTGCATTCGCAAGCATTTCACATGCTAGTTTCGATTCTTCTGTAATCTCAATAGAAGTGTTAAAATGCGTATTCAACCATACTGGATGGTATTTTTTAATAATGTTACACAGGTTTTCTGTAATACGCTGCGGGAATACAACTGGTGCTCTCGTTCCGATACGAATAATCTCGACATGCGGGATTGCTCGTAAATTCTTTAATACATATTCTAAAATTTTATCATTAATTAGAAGTCCATCACCGCCAGAAATTAAAACGTCACGTACTTGTGGTGTTTCACTAATATAAGCAATCGCATCATCTAATTGCTTTTTCGGTACGCCCATTCCAATTTGTCCACTAAAACGACGACGTGTACAGTAACGACAATACATAGAACATTGATTCGTTACTAAAAATAGTACGCGGTCTGGATAGCGATGCGTTAATCCTGGAACTGGTGAATCTTCATCTTCATGAAGAGGATCTTCTAAATCATATTTTGTTTTATATAACTCTTCCGAAATCGGTACTGATTGCATCCGAATCGGACAGCGTGGGTCATCAGGATTCATTAGCCAAGCATAGTACGGTGTAATGTTTAACGGGATCGTCTTCGTTGAAATTTTAACACCTTCTTCTTCTTCAGGTGTTAAGTTAATTATTTTCTTTAAATCATCTAAAGTTTTGATCGTATTCGTTAATTGCCAAACCCAGTCATTCCATTGTTCTTCTGTAACATCTTTCCATAATTCAATATCCTTCCAGTGACGATTTGGTTTGTATACATCATGTAACATTGCTATTCCCCCTTTTTATACGCTCATCCTTTATATAAGCAATAATTATGCCAACTTCATATACTTGATAAGTAAATGCGAGAAATACCCTATTATATAAGAGAATAAATATTTTTAAGTGCTGTACTAAGACGATATTTACTATCATATTCATTACTCGTTATATATGTAAACGCTCTTTTATTGGTGCAAACACACAAAAACCGCCGATTATTCGGCGGTTTTGTCGTACTTGCTCAGTTTATATTGAAGCGTTTGACGCGGAATACCTAACATTTTTGCTGCTTGCAAAATATTCCCTTCCGTTTCAATTAATGCTTGATCAATTAATTCCTTTTCCGTTTGATGAAGAGCTTCCCTAAGTGGTAATATACTTTTCTTCTTCGGAAGTTTCTCTTTCCGAAATGTTCGTGGTAAGCAATTTGCTGTTAACGAATTCCCTTCCGTAATAATGACAGCATGTTCAATCGTATGTTTTAACTCACGAACATTTCCAGGCCATTGATAAGCTTGTAATCTTTCTTTCGCCTCTTTATCAATTTGAAGTACACCTTTTTTATAACTTTTATTATATTCTTTCAAAAAGTAAGACGCTAATAACAGTACATCCTCAGTTCTTTCGCGAAGCGGCGGAATATATAATGAAAACACATTTAATCGATAGTATAAATCAGTGCGAATTTTATTTTCTCTTAAACATACTTCTGGAGGCTGATTCATTGCAGTAATAACGCGAACATCTACTTTTCTCGTCTTATTATCACCAATGCGACGAATAACTCCATCCTCTAATACACGTAGCATCTTCGCTTGTAAATCGAGTGGCATTGAATTAAGTTCATCTAAAAACAATGTTCCTCCATCTACAAGTTCAAATAATCCCGCTCGTTCAATTGCCCCTGTATAGCTTCCTTTTGTAGTTCCAAACAATAAACTTTCTAATAGCGACTCTGGCAAAGCTGCGCAGTTTTGTGCAATAAATGGCTTGTTTTTCCGTTTAGAAGCTTCATGAATTGCTTGCACAAATAGCTCTTTCCCTGTTCCTGTTTCACCATATATTAAAACATTTGCATCAGTTGGGGCTACTTTTTGAGCTAACTCTTTCGTCTGTTTAAAGCGGGAATCATTTGTTACAATTGTCTCGAATGCAACATGCTTTTTTACCATTTTTTTGCTAGTCGACCGTTTTATTTTCGATTGTAAATCTACGATTGTGTCAGTAAGCGTTTGAATTGTAGTATAATCTTTCGCAATTTCAACAGCACCGGCAATATTTCCATCTATAAAAATAGGTAGCGTCGTATTTACCGTACAAACGTCTTCCCCATTTAAATTTTGATAATGCTGAACTTGATGTACAATCGGTTTTTTCGTATGTAACACTTTCATTAGTGTACTCGTTTCCCTAGATAATGAAGGGAATGCTTCTAATAAATGTTTTCCTAGCACATTCTCAATTTTCGATCCATCATGTTTTGCAGCAACTGTATTATAAAAAATTGTAATACCATTTTCATCCACTGCATGTATAGCCTCATCAATACTGCCCAAAATCGCTTCAATGACTTCTTGTGTCGAAACTGCTAGCAATGTCATTCCCCCTCTTGCCGAAAATCTGGCAAATGCATGCCGAATTTTTGGCATCCCTCTGTGCGATTATAAGCATGACGATTCCGTTCTATTATTTTGATGAAATTTATATATATTTCTATTGCTTATTTATGGTTAAATGAAACTTTAATCAGTGGGGCTTTATTCATCCCCACTGATTATTAACCCGACTCTCACCTAACTTCTTTGCTTTACAGCCGAATTTTGAGGCGGGAGTCTTACTGCTTTCGAATAGCTGGATAAATCTTTCACCCATATATTCATATCTTCCAACTTATCAAAAATGTAGCAATTATTCGCAAGCCTTCCCGTATATGTATAGCCTAATTGATGAAAGGCTGCATTCATACCGAAAGATAGCGAGCGAGCAATTGTATAAGAACAAAAAATAGATTTTTCTTGGAGCTCTTCCTCCAATTTAATTAACAGACTTTTCATGAAACCATGTTTTCGATATTCAGGTAATGTAGCACAATTCGTTAATTCTGCATTACCTTCTTTCACGTTCATTTCAGCAGATGCTGTACTAATAATTTTCCCCTCGAATTCATAAACATAGTAAATTGTATCGTCTTCCTTCATCGTCTGCTTTACATAACTCGCATCATTTAAAGGTGTCGGATAAACTTCAAATACTTTTCCAAAGACAATTGCTAATTCTTCCGCATCCTCTTCTGTCGCTTTTCTTAACACAAATTCCTCTGGGACTATTTTTCCTTTCACTTCTTTTGCTTTTACACCACTTAAAATGGTATCTTCCTCAGTCCAATGAATACTATTTCGTCTTTCATCATTATGATATTTCACGAAGAAGTGCGCATCGTGTCCTTGAAAATAATGAGGTATCGTTGCTTCCAGTAAGAAACCGAAAGAGAGCCATGTTGAAACATGCTCTCCCTTTCCTTTAATAATACATTTAGTGAAAGAATGTTTCTCTGCTAATTCATCGATTGTTTGTATAATACTTTCAACATTTCCTGTATAGTGATCAACTCTAACACGTTTATTAAAATAATCTAAAACCCCTTCTACTGTGTAATGCTTTGTCTGTTCACTAAAAGATTCATAGTATTTCATTTCTTCACCTCACACCAATCTAGTAATGTACATGCAATTATTTTTGCGGCAGCAATCATTTTATCAACTTCTATATATTCGTTTGGATAATGTGCTACTTTCGTCTCTCCTGGACCAAATACTATCGTTGGTACGTTAGCGATTTGTGTGAACAAACCTCCATCTGTTCCCCACGGCGAAGCTTCTATAATCGGTTCGTTCCCTTCGATTTCAACAAAGTTATGTTGAAGCGTTGTAATAAGTGGATGATTTTCTTCTAGTTCACCAGGAACCCATCTCGCTCCAAACCATTCTACTTCTACAGGATTTTTTATAAACCAACTATCCACTTCTTTTAATTCACCAATCCAGCCTTCAAACTCTTCTTTTGCTGCCTCTATAGTCTCATTCGGCGCAATACCACATCTTCCTTCTAAAATTAATGAATCGGGAACAGAACTTGGCCAGCTTCCCCCTTCAATTTTCCCAACGTTAATTGGAATTGGAATCGGAATCCCCTTAAATAACGGATCTGTAATTCGACCGTTTCTCTTCTCTTCTAATTTTCTCAAATGATCTACAACAAACATACTTTTTTCAATTGCACTTACTCCTTCATAACGTGTACCACCGTGTGCTGCTTTGCCTTTTATATGTAGACGAAACCACATTGACCCTTGTTGTTTCGGGAAAAACTTCATATTCGTCGGCTCAGGAATAATAACGCCATCTGCCTTATATCCTCGTAAAATAGCGGCTAATGTTCCTGCCCCACCGCTCTCTTCTTCTATTACACTTTGAAAATGTATATCACCTTTTAGTTCAATACCAGATTCAACAATCGCTTCCATCGCAAGCATAAGTGAGACATTGCCGCCTTTCATATCTGTTGTTCCACGTCCATATATGCGGTTTCCTATTTTCTCTCCACTGTATGGATGATGATCCCACTGATTTACATCCCCTTCTGGCACGACATCAATATGCCCGTTCAAAATCATAGATTTCCCTTCGCCACTTCCTTTTAAAGTCGCTACAATGTTCGGGCTATCTGTAAAACTTGTACGAGGTGATACGAAATAAGGGTGATCTTTCATTTCATTAAAAGCAGGCTCCCAAATATCAAGGTCTAGACCTAACTCACGCAACTTTTCAATAACAATTGCCTGCGCACCACTTTCATCACCAGATACGCTCTTTTCTTGAATTAATCGTGTTAAAAATTTTACGCTCTCTTCTTCATGACTCTCAATATAATCACAAACTTGTTTTTTTAATTGCTCCATATATTACAACTCCCCTCATTCAATTACTAGTAAATTTGAGCTTATATGAAAATCAGCTGTCGTATGTCGTTTTACATCTTCTACAGTGTACGGACTCATTAATTCTTGTAAGACAAGTCCTCTTGGAGTCACTTCCATGACAGCCATGTCTGTAATAATTAAATCTACACATTTTTTCGAGGTTAATGGCAATGTACATTCCGAAACAATCTTTGCATTTCCGTATTTATCAACATGATTCATCACAACAACGACCCGCTTCGCTTTTTGCGCTAAATCCATCGCTCCTCCAATACCTGGAACACGTTTTCCTGGTACAATCCAGTTCGCTAAATCACCATTTTCACTTACTTGTAACGAACCAAGTATCGTAACATCAAGTAATCCTTTTCGAATCATGCCAAATGCCATGCAGCTATCAAAATAACTTGCTCCTGTAATGAGAGATGTTGGTAAACCGGCTGCGTTACATAAATTCTCATCTTCATTCCCTTTACTTGGCGTTGGTCCCATACCAACAATACCGTTTTCCGCATGAAACATAACATTCATATCTTCTGGCAAATGATTCGGTACAAGCGATGGAATCCCAATACCTAAATTTACAAGCATACCATTTTGAATTTCTTTCGCTGCACGTCTTGCAATCTTATCTCTTACTTCTACGCCCATACCCATTTCCAATTCACTCCTTCCGATGGCACGATATAATTTACAAATACACCTGGGACGACAATTTCTTCTGGATCTAAACTTCCAAGTGGAACAATTTCTTCTGCTTCTACAATCGTTATGTCACCAGCCATAGCTACGTGTGGATTCATATTACGAGCGCTTTTATCAAATACAAGATTGCCAAACGGATCCGCCTTTTTCGCGTATACAATTGCGACTTCAGCCGTTAAAGCTGTTTCAACTAAATATATCTTTCCATTCATTTCAACTGTACGCTTTCCTTCTTCTACAATCGTATCAACACCAACATCAACTAAAATACCACCAAGCCCTACACCACCAGCGCGAATACGCTCTGCGAGTGTTCCTTGCGGAGAGAATTCAATTTGCAATCTTCCTTCATTTAATTGTCTTCCCGCATTTGGATTTGAACCAATATGAGAAGTAACTAAAGATTTAACCCTTTCATTCGTAACAAGACGACCGATTCCTACATCAGGAAATCCAGTATCATTTCCTATTAAATTTAAATTTGTAATGCCTTTATCTAAAACAGCTTGAATTAAAGATGGAGGGGATCCTATTCCTCCAAATCCCCCAAACATTAATGTCATATCATCATGGAACAAAGAAATTACTTCCTCTATTTCTTTTAATTTACCAAATGTATTTGTAATGGTTGTCATGCGATACTATGCCCTCCTTTTTGCATCATCTCTTCCACGCTCTGTACAAAAATTGAAAGTAATTCATCTAACTCAGAATATGTAGTTGTCATTGGTGGTGCAACAAGCAGTGCACTATCCTCTTTTCCTGCTTGCCCTGAAACAGCTTGGTATAAGAGCAGTCCATTTTTAGCAGCAACTGAAATAAGCTCCGACGCTTTTGTAAACGGTTGCAATTCTATTCCAATTAGCAATCCTTTTCCACGCACATCGGCAATGATTGTAGATTGTTGCTGAACTTTCTGCAAACCTTTTAATAAATACTCTCCCTTTTCTGCTGTTTTTTCAGGTAAATTATGTTTCTCCATATATTCAATAACAGCTAAAGCCGTTGCTGCAGACAATGGATTTGCACTAAGCGTATGCCCACTCATTACAGAACGTGATCCATGTAAAATCGGCTCCATAACACGGTCACTTACAATTGTCGCTGCCATTGGTGTATAACCCGCTCCTAGCCCCTTACCAAGCGTCATAATATCCGGTTCTACACCCCAGTGCTCCATAGCAAACCATGCACCAGTACGACCAAGTCCAGTCATTACTTCATCCGCAATAAATAATATATCGTAATGACTACAAATATCTTTAATTACTTTATAGTATTCTTTCGGCGGAACAACCGCGCCTCCAGCAGCTCCGATAATCGGTTCAGCAATAAAAGCTGCAATATGTTCTGCACCAATTCGTTCAATCGCTCTTTCTAGTTCAGTCGCACAAGCAAGCTGACATGTTGGATATACCTTCTGCATCGGACATCTGAAACAATATGGAGCTGGAATAGTCGGATAATCTTCCAAAATTGATACGAAACGTTGTCTACGTAACGGATGCCCCGACATAGATAAAGCTCCCATCGTAATACCATGATAGCTCATCCAGCGCGACAAAATTTTGTGTTTCCCTTGAATGCCACGCTCTTGAAAATGCTGAATTGCAATTTTCATAGCTGTTTCATTTGCTTCCGTACCACTATTCACAAAAAAGCTCCAGTTCAAATCTCCTACACTTAAATCACTCAACTTCTTCGCTAATTTTTCAGCCGGTTCACTCGTAAACTGTGATCTATAAACGAAAGCAATCTCCTCTGCCTGCTTTTTAATAACTTCCGCAATCTCTGTTACGCCATGTCCAATACCTGCCGTAATCGCTCCTGACGAACCATCAAAATATTTATTTCCGTTTTGATCATATAAATAAACACCTTTTCCATGTGAAATCATTGGATACGGCTGACCAACAAGTGGTTTAATTAAGTAATCGCGCATAGCGCTCCCCCATTTCTCCAATTTGTATATATATATGAAGAAAATTGACGTTTCTTTCATAAAAAAGAACCCTCTGCGAAAGCAGTGAATTTATCAAAAAACTATTATAAAATATACAAATGAGTGCTAAATATTATTTTGAAAACAGAAAATTCAGAACTTAAAACGAAGACCAACCCTTACCTGTACGCTTAAATACCCCTCTCTGATTTAAGATAACAACAAATTGAATATTTTTTTACCATAATATCAGCTCCCCTCAATTGCTGACATTGTGTAAACTTCGACGGAACTCCCGTTATTCTCCTTCCTATTATCCTACTTTATATTGCATATTTTCAAACAAAATTCGACACTTTACTTCGCCACATTTATTGTAACTATTACTTAACAAATAGTATCACCTGTTTAGAACAATAAAAAAAGAACCGATTAACCATATTAATCAGTTCGGCACGACGCTCTTTTATCGGTATTACCTTATCCAACGCATCACTAAAATTAATAGAAATACTCATAATGCAAATCCATAATTCGTCCCACAGCTTATAGCACCAAATCCTCCATAACTTCATTCCCAATAACTATTGGGATTTCCACATTCCAAGGGTTCCACTCCTTCCATCAAAGTCAAACTACCTTTCCTTTATAATTTATGTAGGACAATTATCGATTTGTATGTGTGTTTGCCTATAAATAAAAAAATCCCCATTTTAACTTTTCCTTCTAGAAAGGCAAGTTTTTTGCATAACCTCTTTCTAGCTTCGCATATATTTGTAATGATGATAAAGGAGGAATGTTCATGACTCAATCCGAAATTGAAAAATACGGCCAAGAAGCTGCACGTTACGAACAGCTCGCTCGTTACTATCAATATAGCAATCCTAAAAGATATGTAGAACTCTATATGAAATACCATGATGCAATTACAAAACTTGTACAAGCATATGAAAAGAGAGATTCGCAAGAAGCAACTTTACCGTCACATATGAGAATTTTTCACACAGCTCCCCATACACCAGCAGTTGATATTATAATAAACGGACAAAAGGTTATTAAAAATATTTCTTTTAAACAATTCAGTCCTTATTTATCATTAGTACAAGGTAAATACCGTATTGATATTGTCCCTGTCGGAAACGAAACTCCAATATTCTCAGCATTAGTACCAATAATGGGGAATCACGCTTATACCCTTGCAGCGGTCAATAGCGATAATCATCTCCAATTACAACCTATTCTTGATAATACTCATTTACCATCTGGTCAAGCAAAAATACGGTTTGCACATTTTTCACCAGACACTCCAGTAGTAAATGTAAATTTAAAAGATGGGGATCATTTATTTGAAAATGTACTCTTTAAACAAATAACAGATTTTTTACAAGTTAGCCCTGGTACAGCAGATATTGAAGTTTCACTTGCGGATACAAAAAAAGTACTATTAACCATTCCGAAATTCAACGTTGAACCAAATACAATTTACACAATTTCAATGGTAGGTTATTCAACTGAGGATCCAAAATTAGAGACCGTTATACTTACAAATTAAAACAGTCTACACCATTTGTATGGTGTAGACTGTTTACTTTTGAAACGTAATTTGAAATTCTGTCCAATCGTTATTCGAACGACACAATATGGATCCGTTATGTTTTTCTACAATTTGTTTACATACAAATAATCCAATACCGGTTCCTAGCTTTTTAGTAGTTACAAATGGCTCAAAAATGGTCTCTACATTTTCTGCTGGAATCATAGGCCCATTATTTTTTATAACAATGCGAACAGCCTGATCCTCTTCAAATGCATCAATAATAATTTTCCGCTCTTCTTTCACCGATTCAAGAGCATCAATCGAATTCATTAAAATATTTAAAACTACTTGCCTCACTTCACTCCGGTAACCAACGAGTGGAATAGGATACGGCAAATTCTTTTCAATCAAAACATTTGCATTAACTAAACTTGGATATAAGAATTGTATAATATCTTGAAATAGGTCATTTAGCCAAAAACGTTCCGATTCATTCCACATTTCTTTTTTCGATACAAGTAAAAATTGCGAAATCCTAAAATTTAATTGATCTAATTCATGTGAAATAATATCTAAATACGATAGATTAGGATGGTCTGTCTTCAATAGCTTGACAAATCCCATAATCGAAGTTAGCGGATTACGAAATTCATGCACAAAACTAGCCGACATTTGCCCTAGAATCGTAAGCCTTTCTTTATGTGTTTCATTTATATATTGCTGTTTTTCTTCTAAATTCCTCGATATAATTTCTGAGTATTTTAAAACGGTATAATAAATTAATTTGTCAAAACAAATATGTATTTTGGCCATAATCGGTTTCAGTTCACGGGCGCTTACATCCAATTCGCACATTGCTTCAAAAAGTTCATTTCTTCCCACATTTGCATTGTAAACAAAATCTCCAATATTCGCATCTGCACCTGCACGCTCAATAGCCATTTTCTCACATAATGGCTGAAGATAATTAATGTCTTTATCTTCCATAATAAGTCCGATAATTAACTCTAATAAATTTTCTCCATTTTGAACAACTTCTTGTTTAAATGGATCTTTTTCGGAAATTATCATTTTGTTTTTCCAGTTCTCTACGAATTGGTGCCTGTTGTTTTTCAAGTGCGAACAAAATACTTCTTTAATATCCTTATCGATTGGAAAAACCTCCATTCCCTCCATTTCCATACGACGAATACCCTTTATATTTTGAATATTAACACAAAAAATACATTTCGTTAATAGATTTTTGTCACATTTTGTTAATTTCTGTTGATAAAATTTATTTTTCCTTTCTTATTTAAATAAGTTGTATTCATATATCCCTTTTCCCTTCTCATTTTTTAAATTATTTTCCTGTTCAAAACTACTTTTTTTGCATCCTTTTTAATTCTTGCGTACAATAAGAAGTGAAAGGTGTGAAAAATATGGTAAATAAAAATGTGGAAGACTATCTCCAAGAAGGCATATATGGCCAAAAGCAAAACAAACCAGAAGAACGTAATATGTACTTAACTACATTACGTGAGCGTGTAGAAATCGCTTTAACCATCGGTCAAGTAATGCAAAGTAATGTGTATACAGAAGTAACAGGTAGCATGCGTTCTTCTCAATCATTACAACTATTCCTAAATGGTAGCATTGCTTACCCACATTTATCAAAATACATTAAATTAGCAAATGAAAAAAATGTTCCTTTTACAATTGTTCAAAATAAAGGCACAGAAACACCAATCGGTTTAGTACTATCTCATAGCACTGCTGTAGATAAAGAACACATTTATGCCGAGGATGATATTTTCAAACAAGAAATGAAGTAAAATAAAAAGTACACTTGATTAAAAAAGTGTACTTTTTATTTTTTAATACATATTAATTTCATTTCTGTCATTTCTTCTATTGCATATTTAATCCCTTCACGGCCTGTGCCACTCTCTTTCACACCACCATAAGGCATATGATCTACCCTGAACGTTGGAATATCATTAATCATGACACCACCGACTTCTAATTCATCAATTGCACGCATTGCTTTACATAGATTGTTTGTAAATACACCTGCTTGTAATCCATAACGTGAATTATTTACTTGTTCTAAAGCCTCATCAAATTCTTTAAATGTATTTACAGTCATAAGTGGACCGAATACTTCTTGGCACTGAACAGATACATACTCTGGAACATTTGTTAATACAGTTGGTTCAAAAATCCTTGCATCACGTTTGTTACCACCGTATACAACATTTGCTCCTTCCTTAACTGCCTCTTCCACCCATGAATTTATACGTTCTACATCGTTTTTTGAAATAAGTGCCGATACATCTGTTTCTTCATGAAGCGGGTCTCCTACTACAACGTTTTCCATTGCTTTCGTTAATTTTGTAATAAACTCCTCCATTTTGCATTCATGCACAAAAACACGTTGTACTGAAATACAAACTTGTCCATTATTCACAAACGCGCCCCATTTTACACGTTCAATTATTTCGTCTGTCAATTCAACATCTTCATCAATAATTACAGCAGCGTTCGATCCTAATTCTAACGTCACTCGTTTCAATCCAGCTTTTTCCTTAATTCCAATACCTACTTTCGGACTTCCTGTAAAAGTAATACTAGCAACGTTTTCATCTTTTACTAATGCCTCACCTACAACAGATCCAGGTCCAGAAATTATATTGAAAGCTCCCTTTGGTAAACCAGCTTCTTCAAATAATTCAACCAATGCATACGACGAAAGTGGCGTTTGGTCTGCTGGCTTTAGCACAATAGTATTTCCAGCCGCAATTGCTGGACCCACTTTATGTGCTACTAAATTAAGTGGAAAATTAAACGGTGTAATAGCACCAATAACCCCGATTGGTTGTCGAATTGTATACGCTATACGTCCCTCTGCTCCTGGCGCAGCATCTAATGGTAACGTCTCACCATATATTCGCTTCGCTTCTTCAGCTGCAAACTTATATGTTTGAACAGTGCGATCTACTTCTCCCCGTGCAGCACGAATTGGTTTTGCAGCTTCTTTTGCGATAATCTCTGCAAACTCTTCTCTTCTCTCATCCATTTTTTGTGCAACCCTTTCTAAAATGGTTGCGCGATCGTATGCAGATAATTTTTTCATTTCTTTCATTGCATTTTTAGCCGAAACTACTGCTTCCTTAACGTCATCTTCTGTACCTTGCGCAATCTCCGCTAATGTTTCTTCAGAATATGGTGCATACAATGGTTTATACGTCCCTACTGATTTCCATATCCCATTTATATATAAATGCTGTTTCATAGTGGTTCTCCTTCCAAATATATGTATACAATAATACATTACATTTATTTCACCTGGTGAAAGGTCTGACTTATGTAATTGTATCATAGCCCTAATACACCAAAAAACATTTTGCTCAAAAAAAACTCTGCCTTGTAGCAGAGTTTACGAACTAATTTGTTCTTGGAGCGAAATCTTTTTTTCATCTCCTACAATAACAATCGATTCTGAAGGTTTCGTTACTTCTAATCTCTTAATATAGTGTCCATCTAATTCTTTCACACAAAACTTATACTTTTCAATTTCAATGGTATCACCTTCGGAAATCTCAATATTTTTTGTTAGGATCCAACCGCCGATCGTATCGACATCATCGTCGTCAATAGTCAAACCTAATAATGCATTCACTTCACTAACAAGTACTTTCCCCTCAAAAATCGTTTTCGTCTCACTAACTTGTTGGATTTCCGGTTGTTCATCAGTATCGAACTCATCTTGAATATCCCCTACAATTTCTTCTAAAATATCTTCAACAGTTACAAGACCTGATGTACCACCATATTCATCAATTAATATAGCGATATGTGTCCTTTCTCTTTGCATTTTTAAAAATAGATCATGAATTGGGATAGATTCAATAACTAAAATAATTGGCCTAATATATTGCTCCACTGTCTTTTCACTAACAACTCGATGCTTCACAAAATCTGTAAATATATCTTTAAAATTCACAAAGCCTATTACATGGTCCTTATCACCATCAACAACCGGATACCTCGTATATTTTTCATGAGACATTTTTTGTAAAGCCTCTTCAGCAGGCATTTCTTTATTTAAAATATTCATCTCTGTTCGTGGTACCATTATTTCTTTCGCAATACGATCATCAAATTCAAATATTTTATTTACATACTTATATTCAGATTGATTAATCTCACCTTTTTTATAACTTTCTGAAACTAATAAGCGCAATTCTTCTTCTGAATGCACTTCATCATGCCCTTTTGGTGGTTTCAACCCAAAAAACTTTGTAATTAACCGAGCTGATCCATTTAAAATCCAAATGAATGGGAATGCAATACGATAAAACAAAATGAGTGGCTTAGCAACAAAGAAACTCACTTGTTCTGCTTTTTGAATCGCGAATGTTTTTGGAGCTAACTCTCCTACTACCACATGGAAAAATGTGATAAACAAAAATACTAAAATTATAGCGAAAATGTCTGCGAGTTGAGTAGGGACGTTCCAATTTGCAAACAACACATCAAACATGTGCTTTAGCGCAGGTTTACCAGACCACCCAATCCCAAGAGCTGTAACAGTTATTCCTAATTGACAAGCCGATAAATATTCGTCTAAGTTTGTAATGACTGTTTTGACAGATAGTGCATGATTATTTCCTTCTGCAATTAAATAGTCAATTCGTGAACTCCTCACTTTAACAATTGCAAATTCTGCTGCCACGAAAAATGCCGTTAAGGCAATTAAAACAATCACTATACTTATACTATATATGTCCAAATACTTTTCCTTACTTACAGTGTAAGCAAGGAAGCCACCTCCTACTTAAATTTATTCAAGTGAAGTAAGCATTCTTATACTCTAATAAAATTCTACATTAGTAACCACCTTTTTATATATTATATGCATACATAAAAAAGATATTTATAATTATGATAATCTAATTAGCTTATTATCGTCAAACTATAATAATTCCAATTTTCCGATAACTGAAAATGATTTATATAAATCGTATGTGCTAAACAGCTAAACTTCGTGAAAAAACACTTTCTTTGCCGATTCCACACTTCTTTTGTCACACCTGAAGGGAACTTGCTACATAACTAGAAATCATTCAACAGGATATATATAGGAGGGATTATTTTGGAATATAAAACACCATTTATCGCAAAGAAATTAGGTGTTAGCCCAAAGGCTGTTGTCCGGATTGCACAACAATTAAATCTTACGATAAAAAAAAATAAATATGGTCATTTTATTTTTACACAAGGTGATTTAGATCTAATGTTAGAATACCATCGTTCTCAAATGGACCAGCCTCAAAACTCTCAAACTACTCAAAAAACATCTTCAAATGATGTAGAAAAATTAAAAACTCAAGTAAACACAATTGTTCAAAATACATCATCGAATGATTTTAAACAATTAACAGCTCAATTAACCACAATTACAAGAAGACTAGATCGAATGGAAGAACAAATGCAAGATAAAGCAAATGATGTCGTTACATACCAACTTTTACAACATCGCCGCGAAATGGAGGAAATGTTAGAACGAATTCAAAAACTAGAAACTGCCCTAAAAAAAGAAGAACCAATATACATTACTCCTGATGCAAAACCAACATATGAAAGAGAAAAGAAACCGAAGCGTCGTAAAATGATTTTTAGTATATTTGGACTATAACCTTTTAGACCCTTATTACAAAAATAAGGGTCTACTTTTTCGTATGAAGAAAGATGACTGTAATATGACACCCTTCTTCATACTATACATATTCATATATTTTCATTTTGTTAACATAATATTTTTACTGTATTCTGCAATAAGTACCTGCGCATGAGCATTCCCTTGAATAATATCACGGAATTCTTTCAAAGAATACAGATGTGTAACCCCTTTTCGAGCATGAATCCGCACTGGTACACCTTGTAAAGTATCATGAAACTGGAATGGACTATCTATCGGTTCAATTGGAAAACCGAGTGTAAGTAAATACATATACATTCTTTTTGTAACTGCTGCAATATACCATTCCGCTTTCGTCTCTAACGCATGCATAAATAAAATAGCTGCCAGCCTTTTGAAATGTCCTCTCCCCCGAGACGTTTTCGTAATACTTAACTTTCCTATTTCATACACATTTTTCAAATCTTTCACTAAATCATTTTTAGAAAACGGATAGAAAAACTCAGAATTTGATTGTTCAGGTACTGTAAACTTAATACATTCTACTGTACCAATATGATGTTCATCTTCTATTAATAAAAATCGTGATGGATTTAAATTACGTTCTACAAACATTAAGTTTCTTTCTTCACAAAAATCTCCCCACAGTTGCTCGAACCAAAAATGTTCTTCCTTTGTTTGAACACGCTGGAACATATTTACCCGCCTTTCCCATCGCCTTTCTGTTTTTGATAACGCTTTCACTTACTATCATATAAGAACAAATCTTCGTATGCAACTAAAAATATTTATGTCTTATTATATTCTGCAAATTGAATTAAATTCCTATTTCACACTCTTTTCCCCCACATGTACCATTTCTTACTTTCTTATACAATCATACATACAAAGAAAGTTAATTGCTCTAATGAAAAATGTTTATCCTTTCAAGTTCGACCCACGTTATACTTCTTTCCTTATGGCATATAATTCTTCTTAACCTAAAGAAATCCTTCATTAAAAAGGATTCCTTTTACATTTTATTACTTTTTAACCATTTCTCAAAAATTTGAATCATCCCATGCTTCCCAGCCAACTTCTCTTCTCCTTGTTTCGTTTTATATGGATATAGTTGTAAAAACACTCCACAACCAGATTCAATTTTTTTACTATGCATATGGCTACCTGGATATACACAAATCACTTCATAAATCGCTCTTCGCTTAAAAATTCGTTTGCCATTCTGTTCTTCTACATACTTAATGGACCAGTATTTATACATTTGCTCAGTTGCTTTCGTATTACCGACAGGCTGAAAAATATTGTACATAGGGCTGTATTTCACTTCGATAATAATAGAAGATTTATATACATACTTTTCTTCTTCCTTTACATAACAATCTAAACGAATATCCGGCTTCTTTGTGTCCTCTCCGTTATAAAAATTACTTCCTTTGCTTAGTGCAATAAGAGGGTGTGTTTCAATTAAATCATTAAACGCGACGTGCACTTTTATACCATCTCGATGTAATATCACTGTCGTTCCATCTTGTAATCCGTCTAAATAAAAATGTTCTTGTATTTGTTCACGGATAGGATTCTTATCTTCAAATCCGATTTGTTCTAATATAGAAATAACGATAAAAAAAGCGTAATACTCATACACTAAAAACGTTGGTTTATATACGAATAATAAAGATGGGGGTTGCTCTGTATGTTGCGGTAACAATTCTAAATGGTAGATTAATTGTTGATGCGGTATAGATAAAGTGTTCGAATTAATGGTAGCTGTTTCAGAAACTTCCCTCCAAAATGGAGAATACAATAAATTTCGAAAGTATTGCACGCTTTCATATACGATATGAGCTAATATTTTATATTCTTGTATTTTCACAGAACTTTTCCGTAAATCTGCTTCTTTCAGTAAATGTAAATTTCTATATTTTTGTTTTTCCCTATCCGTCACGGATCCATTTCGTTCAATCGTTTTCATAATTGTTTTAACAGCTTGAAATTCATCTGACTTTTTCTTCTTTTCTCCTTCTAGTATTTCAATAGTTTTACGTACAAAACTTTCTGCTTCAAGTAAATAATAATAGAATTGCATCGTTTTAAATTTAAGAAATGCATTTTCAATACTATTTTTTTTCTCCTTAAATTTACGGTTGTAATATTTCGCATAAAGCTTTCTTTCCGTCATAATGGCAGTTTTTCTCGTTGTCTTCCGCTCTTTCGTTTCCCATTCATATTCGTGTACAAATTCCGCATTCGATTCTACTTTCTTAAAAATTTGTTTTATTCTTTTCATTTTTTGTGGCAACTTTCTTAACAATACCAAATAAGAAGAATCTTCAATATCGCTAAGTGCTGAGAAAGTTTTCTTGTAATAACCTCTATCTAAAATTAACTCGTTTAAAATTGACTTCACATAATCTTGAATCATTTCAAATTGGTCATCAAAAAAGTTTTTAGGAACAACTTGAAACGCACCATAATAAGTTTTATCTTCTATATGCACTTCAAAATGGTATAAGCCACAGCGCCACGGATAAAAAAATTCAGTTTTTCCATGTTCATACACTAATACTCTTTGTTTTTTTTCATTTAATTCATATTGTGACTCTTTTATATTCTTTTGTCCCTCATATACTTTATTCCATATGAATGTAATATCCATTGGATTTTGATAATGGAAATGCAATTTCAGTGGTTTTAATTCCTGTACTTTATAAATACATTGAACTAATGCTGTAGTAGACGTACAAAGCCGGTTTAAAAGGATAAAATCGCCTTTCCCCTCAGTACCAATAATTAGCTTCAATACAAACGGGAGCGTTTCTTTCGTATCGACGATTGCTGTTTCATAACGCTCCTCATTTTGCATAGCCATACAGCTCCAGTTCTCTACGCTTTTGTCTTATATAAGCTAAAGAATGTTCAAATGTAGATACACGATTTGCAAGCGGAGACTGTAAAAGTGGTACCAATGTCGCTCCCCTTTTTGCTTCTTCAGAAAGTAGAGAGCCCACTGTCATTTCTGTCCCCCTTAATTTCGTTAATACACGTTGCTTTATTTGCAAATCAAAACCTTCTTCCCTGCTAATCATATAGGATTGATTATTTTGGAACGGTATATTTTGCAAATACGTAGCGATTGCGCTTGCACATCGGAAAGAAATTCCTTTTGATATATCGTGCGATGATAATACATCATGTAACTTATCCAATAACTCTAATTCCTCTTCAGTAAACACTTCGATCATCTCTTTATTCCTAAACCAATTGAGTCGAAATTCTCCCGTTGTTACTTTCAGCGGGGGTTGCTGAACAACTTTCTCATGTTCTATACTCATCTCGCAAAACGGAATTTTTTGTAATGTAATCAAATTTGTTCGATCTAATAATCGATCGGAAAGCTCTTTCGTCGTTTCATCAAAATTTACAGTGCCTACGAAAATAACATTCTCACCAATTTCCACTGAAGGTGGAATTTGATTTTCTATTTCTTGTACTTTCTCATACAAACTCAAAATACGATTTTTCTTTTCAAGTTGAAGCACGGATAAAAACGGAGTAAACCAATGCTCAATATGTGACATGTTCATTTCATCGAACACAATTATATACAATTGATTTGGGTTTTCTTTAGCCTTTAACAATGTCCGAACTAACTTCGTTTCACTTTCAATAAAATTACCATTCGGATGAAGATAACCGAGAATATCATGTGGTTCTTGATACGATGGTGAAATCGGAATCCAAATTAATTCTTCACCATAACGTAATCCAAGTGCTTCTGCATAAGCTTGCACAAAGCGTGATTTCCCAACACCTGGTATACCACCAACAATTGTTAACATATTGGTTTTAACACTAATGTGAAAATTATATATATCTGTATCATCCAAATATAGCCCTTTATTACGAACCATACTTTGTACATACTGCAAAAAAGAGGATTCACGCTCATCCCATTCCCAGTCCTCCTTTTGCATTTTAATATCTTCTACTTCAACTAACTTACCTTCTTCAACAATTCGTTTATTTAGTTGGTCATACACATTTTCACTTACAAAATATAAATGATCATCTACTGCTATTTCTACATGTTTCATCCACTCGTTTATTTCAATATATTTACATTCTTTTCTTTGCTCAAAATATGAAATTGAACTTATTGATGATTTTAACGATAAATTTCCATATAGCCTTCCTTCATGCCACAATAATTCTGGAGGCTCAAAGTCTTTTGGTAATTTAGGTATAAGAAATGATAAGTAACCGTTGCCTAACTTCCGTTCCAAAGACGCTCTCTTTTTATAATTTGAGACCTTTGGTGAAGGAATCAATTTATATGAGGATGCTATTTCCCGAGGCTCTTCTGTGCATATTAATTCCAGTAATAAATTTCCACGATCATAATAAAGACGAAACATAACCAGTTGCTTTTCTAATTTACGCTTCTTTAAATCAGTAAAGATTTTTTCATTCTTTTTATTACTGCATAATCCTTCAAACAAATATTTCCCAGTCGGAAATAACTCTTGTAAAGTTAAAGGTATTGGAGAAAGACATTGTACAAAGAAATTTTCCCCATTCTTCTCTCCCTCAGCTTTTGCAAACTTCCCAATAAACCTCATATAATACATTCGCTTTATAAAACTTGGATGAAGAGCTTTATGTAACTTCAACGTAGTCACCTTCTTTTTTTCATACTATTCTTAGTGTATGAACTACAATCTAAAACTAGAAATAAAAAACCTGACGTCATCCGTCAGGTTCAAAATTAAAACGTATATTAATGAGAAGGAAATGCTTTTTTTTCTTGTAAAATGGCATTATGAGCGATTTTCATTTTAGCAAGTACGTACCGTAATCGATCTTCGGCATTTTCATCTTTATTTTGTTGCAAACTCGCCAAATTCTCTACAGAACTCGCTAAATTTTCAATCACGCCTCGAAGTTCAGGATGATGATTAAAAAAAGATTCTTGTACTAATACTTTCCTTAAATCACTAGCTAAATCCATAATTCTAGACAACTGTTCTTTTTCTTCCATTTTCATCCCTCCTGAATATCTTATGTATTAAATATTCTCTAGACAAGGAAAAAAGCCCTTTAAATTAAAAGGACTTTTACATTTTTATATTTCCTGTCAGTAACATATAAAGTGATGTGATAGCTGCAATAACAATTGCCCACATCACATATCTCTCTATACCTACAAAACAACGATTCCCTTTTTCTTTTCTTGCAAAAACGTACACGATAATCCCGATTCCATATACAATTGAAACAAGTAATAAATTCTTTAAACCAGCTGCATAAATGAGCCATACAGAATATACACAAGCAATTAAAGCTAATAAGCCATTTTTTACTCTCGCAACTTTCAGCTCTTTCGTAATGACTAATTTCAATTGAAATAGCGCTGATAATAAATACGGTAATAAAATTGATGTTGACGCAATAAAATACATAATTTGATATGTCGATTCTGAAAACAGAACGATTATAAATATAATTTGGGCAACGATATTTGAAATCCATAATGCCATATGCGGCGTTTGCTTCTTATTTGTTTTCGTAAAGACTTTCGGAAACACGCCATCTTTTCCTGCTACATGCGAAATTTCAGAAACAAGTAAAAACCAACCAATCAATGTCCCTACAAGTGAAGCAACTAAACCGATGTTAATCGCAACTGCCCCCCATGGTCCAACAACATGTTCTAATACATGTCCCATTGAAGGAGTTTCTAAAACCGAAAGTTCATTTCTCGTCATAGCTCCCATTGACAGAACAGAAATTAAAATATAAATAGACATAACTAAAATTAACCCAAGTACTGTCGCTTTTCCAACATCTCTGCTATTTTTAGCTCTTCCTGATAATACAACTGCTCCTTCAACCCCAATGAACACCCAAAGAGTTACAAGCATTGTATTTTTCACTTGACCTAGTACAGAGGAAACTGAGATTGTTCCTTCGCCCCAAAAGTCATGTGTAAATGTATCCCAGCGAAACGCCGTTACCATCACAACAATAAATAATAAGATCGGAACTAATTTCCCAATTGTTGCGATAACATTCATAATGGACGCTTCACGAATTCCAAATAAAATAAGAAAATGAAGTGTCCATAATAAAAGAGAGGCACCAACGATAGACGCAATATTATTCCCTCCTTTAAAAATCGGGAAGAAATAACCTAATGTGCTAAACAACAACATAATTGTTGCGACATTTCCTAAAATTCCTGCCAGCCAGTACCCCCACGCACTGTTAAAACCAATATATTCACCGAAACCAGCTCGTGCATAACTATAAATTCCGCCCTCAAGCTCCGGTTTTTGTCTTGCTAACGTTTGATATACGAGCGCAAGCGGAATCATTCCCATCGCTGTAATACACCAACCAATTATTGTTGCACCACTATTTGCTCCTACTGCTAAATCATGCGGTAAACTAAAAACACCGCCACCAACCATTGTTCCAACTACTAATGCGATTAACGGAAAAAAGCCTAACTTCTTTTCTATTTGTACCACCCCATCTGTCATTCTAGGTGTTATGTTCGTTCAACTATTAAAGTCACCTTTTCTCTAATAGACGTTTCTCTTATATTTTTTCAGGAAAACATTACTTATTCTAAAATAAAATGAAGAAAAATGGAATACTTTTTTGAAAAAATGTATAAGTATGCACAAAATAACCGTTCATTTTGTAATGAACGGTTATTTTAAACATATAAAGTTGTATATTTCTTGTAAAATCAACGAAGTAAATTCTCTTTTTGTAAAAATTGTTTTGCTACTTCTTCACTACTTTTCCCATTCACATTTACTTCGTAATTCATTTTTCGCATTTCTTCATCTGTAATCTTTCCAGATAATTTATTCAATGTTTTTTCAAGCTCAGGATATTTCTGTAACGTCTCTTTTCTTAATAATGGCGCTCCTTGATAAGGAGGGAATAGTCCTTTATCATCTTTTAGCACTTTAAGTCCATATTGCTCAAGTTCACTATCTGTTGAATATGCATCGATTACGTTAACATCCCCCGATTGAATTGCGCTATAGCGTAGTTTCGGTTCCATCGTTTTAACATTTAAAAACTTATAGTTATATAATTTTTGCATACCTTTATAACCATCTTCACGATCAGCAAATTCTAATGTAAATCCTACCTTAGCTTCCTGTGCAATATTTCCTAAATCAGAAATTGTATTTATGTTATTTTGATCTGCTATTTTTTTCGGCATAGCTAGTGCGTATGTATTGTTATACTCCATTGGCTTTAACATAACCATATTATATTTCTTTTCCATTCCCATACGAGCTTGTTCATATACTTCATCACGATTTGTACTTTTCAGTTCTTCTTTCACGAAAGTAGATAAAGCTGTTCCTGAAAATTCTGGGTATATATCTACTTCACCTGATTTTAACGCTTCAAATACAAATGCTGTTTTCCCAAGGCCTGGTTTTAATTCTACTTGTAAATCTGTATCCTGTTCAATAAGTTGCTTGTACATTTGAATTAAAATTTCTGGTTCAGATCCAAGTTTTCCAGCAATAACTATGTCTTTCTTTTGTGTATTCCAAAGAAATGGCGAAGCGATCATTACGACAACTATACATATCGTTAATATAACGCGCTTATATGAGCGTTTGGGCCTCTCAAGCATGCGAAGTACTATATCAAAGAATAAAGCGAGTAACGCAGCTGGTACGGCCCCTAAAATGATAAGCACATGATCATTCCGATCGATACCGAGTAGTATGAGCTTACCGAGTCCACCAGCGCCTATTAAAGCAGCTAATGTAGCCGTTCCAACAATTAATACCATCGCTGTCCGAATACCAGCCATAATAATTGGCAATGCGAGAGGAAGCTCTACCTTCCATAATCTTCTCCAGCTATTCATTCCCATAGCTCTCGCCGCTTCTATAAGTGATTCATCTAATTCCCGTATTCCTGTATAAGTATTTCGCAAAATAGGTAATAGTGCATACACAACTAATGCGATAATGGCTGGAAGTTTTCCGATTCCTACTAATGGAATTAAAAGTCCAAGTAATGCAAGTGATGGCACCGTCTGCATAACAGCAGAAGTCCCTATTATAAATTCAGCCATCCGTTCTTTTCTCGTTAATAGAATGCCAAGAGGCACCGCAATAATTACTGCAAAAAATAATGAAATAAGCGATATTTGTAAATGTTCACTTAATGCACTTAGCAATTCTACTTTTCGTTCTTGAAACGTTTGAATAAAATCAGTCACTGTTTAGCCTCTCTCCTTCATTTGTTCAACAATGTAATTGACAATATGACGACTTGTTAACGCTCCAACATATTGACCATTTTCTTCAACCGGCACTGACTCTTCAGTTTGTAAGCGAACTAGCGCTTCTTGTAAAGTCGAATGTAAAGATAGAGCCTTCCCTTCTACTCGTATACGATTGTCTAGCGGCAATACCGCTTCTATACTCTTCCCCTCATACCAAGGTCGTCCACGATTTCCAATGAACTCCTCTACAAACTCATTTTTCGGATTATGTATAATACCTTCTGGTGTATCTAATTGAACAACTTTCCCTTCTTTCATTACACAAATGCGATCACCAAGTGATAAAGCCTCTTGCATATCATGCGTTACAAATACTATCGTTTTTTGAATTTTTTTTTGCAATTGCACTATATCCTGCTGAAGTTGTTCCCTGCTTAATGGATCTAACGCACTAAATGGTTCATCCATAAGAACGATTTTCGGATTTGCAGCTAATGCCCTAACGACACCAACGCGCTGCTTCTGTCCTCCCGACAATTCATCTGGCATACGATCACGATATACATCTGGTTCTAATCCAACCATATGTAACAGTTCATCAACACGCGTTTTTATTTTCTCCTTACTCCACTTTCTCATTTCAGGGACAACTGCAATATTTTCAGCAATTGTCATATGTGGAAACAGCGCAATCTGCTGCAACACGTACCCTATATTCCAACGCAGTTCGTTTATGTTATATTCTTGAATATCTTTTCCATCGATTAAAATTGATCCTTCCGTCGTTTCAATTAAACGATTAATCATCTTCATTGTCGTTGTTTTCCCGCAACCACTCGGACCAATGAGAACAAAAAATTCTCCTTTTTTAATTTCTAAATGCAATGAATCCACTGCTTTTGTGCCATCTTCATACGCTTTTGACACATGATTAAATTGAATCACAGACACAACTCCTTTCATGTTGTTTCCTTTATTTTGATGGAATATAGAATTCATTTCAAATGATACGCTTTATTATACAAAAAAAGAGCTCTCATTTGAGCTCTAACGGTCGAACAATATCGTTTTCATAATTGCAGCATATTCACGCACATACGCTTTTTTCTTAGAACGACTCGGTGTTTCAGCAGCTAGTGCTTCCATCTTTATCCCTAAACGCTTTGCAATTATTTTCGTTCGATATAAATGATACGTATTACTTACAACTACCGCATGCTTTACATCATATAAATCCATACTAAACTTTAAATTTTCATACGTATTTGTAGAGCGGTCTTCAATTAAAATACGATTCTCATCTATACCATGTACCATTAAATAGTTTCGCATACTGTGAGCTTCCGGTATATCTTCATCTTCCCCTTGACCACCTGAAACAATTACTTTCACCTCAGAGTGAGAATATAAATATTCTAGCGCCACATTCAAACGGTTTTGAAGAGATAAAGAAGGCCTATCTCCAAATAACTTTGCACCTAATATAAGAACGTATGGAGAGTGATTACTCAATTTTTCACGAGCAACTTTATTCATTCGAAACGTCATATAAATGATGTATAGCGGAGGTAGTAATAAGATTATAAGCAATATCCATTTGTTCATAAATAAGTTAACACTCCCTTTCTTTTTATTATATAGAAAAAGAAAAGGAGGCAGAAGTATTTTTTAAACAATTGATTTATTAGACACATTCGCTTTCATTTTACGTTTTGAAATTACATAATAAAAAGCAATCCCTAATGATAGGATCAATATAAAGCTTAGTACGTAAAACGGGATCATTACCCCGGCTTTAGATACGCCTGCCGTAAACAACATTAATAATACAATTCGAATTCCTGTACCAATTAGTCGAAATAAGCTGTCCACACGTCCCATTAATTCATTTGGGATTTCTTCCATCATCAATACATTTCTCGCCACTCTCGTTCCAGCATTTCCAATCGCATGAAAAATCGCAAGTCCATATAATAACATAATGGAAGGCTCAATAATCATTGCGGTAATTGAAATTACATAAATAAACATCGTCATAACGATTGAAACTTCTATTTTGACATATTTCATCATGATTGGAATACTTATTCCCGCAATAACAGCCCCTACACCATACATCATACCTTCTGTCGCGTATACAGAGGCACTAGCTTTGAGTATATCTGAAATATAAACTGGGATTAAATAATTTGCCATCATAACACCGATAAACGGCATATAAGTGGCAAGTAAAAACCAAAAGAACTTAGGACGTTTTTTCATAAAATGAATACCTTCGAACAATTGCTTCTTAAATGTTACTTTCCGTTTTACTTCTTTTTTCTTTACATACGGTATACATAAGAAAAGAAAAAATGCTCCTGCAAAAGTTAACATATCTACTAACAAAATCCATTTCAAAGAAACGATCTCAATTAGAAAGCTAGCAGCCGCTCCTGAAATAACTTGTGTTAATTGTCCTTGTATTTCCATCGTGCCACTTAAACTTTTATAATGTTCAGATTGAAATATTTCTTGGTTGAATGCAAAAATTGTAGGATAGAATAATAGATAATAGAAAGAACCTGCTATATAAATAATGATGTAATGAATAGAATTATATGATTGCCCAGCAAATCCCCAAATAGCCATCATTCCTATAATCGCTATCCCAATACCTTCGTTACATAACAACAACGATTTTCTTGAAAAACGATCTATACTTTGCCCAATAAATGGCGTTAATAAAAACATTATGAGAGTCGCAACGATAGAAACATAACCAAACGTTGTATCTCCTCCACTTTCCTTAATTAACAACCACGGAATCGTTATCATAACAATCCCGGAACCAATAGCGGATAAACTATTGGCTCCTAGAATGTAATACAAGCGAGAATCATGATAAAGAGAGGACATATCACTCAACTCCTAATTGTTTTTTCACCTCTTTATATACACTCATATATGCTTTTAATTCTTTAACTAAATCATGAATTAATGGTTTTGCATCTTCTCCAAGTTCACCATCTTGCACATGTAATCCATCAAGCACGACTTGTTTTGGAATTGCGTTTGCGTAAACGCCTCTAGCAACAATGCGCATACTATTTAATGCGTTAATTCCCCCTTTACCTCCTCCAGCAACTGCTAGCAATGCGACAGGCTTATGGATGAATTCACTGCTACTTAAGTAATCTAACGAATTTTTCAGCGCTCCGCTCATCGCATTATGATATTCTGGTGTACATAGTACTACACCGTCTGCAGCTTTCACTAAAGCTTTTAATTTTTTTACTGCCTCTAATTCACGTTGTGATTCTTCTCCATTATATAAAGGCAATTCCGCTACTGCTAAATCGTATAACTCCCCTTCAAATTGCTCTGCAATATATTTTGCCACAACGCGAGTTCTTCCAAACTTTCTTGGTGTACCATTAATTACGACTAGTTTCATAATCATTTCTCCCCTTTGTTTTCAAATTCTACCTTTATATTATCAGAAATTTCTATACAAAATACAGTAAAAAGAGGTAAAAGCCTTCATAAAATAGTATGAGAAATAAAAAAAGAACTCATACTTTCGTATGAGTTTCACAAAACTAATTTTTCACAACCTCATGTCCACCGAATTGATTACGAAGAGCTGAGACAACTTTCCCATGGAATGTATCATCTTCTTGAGAACGGTAGCGCATAAATAATGACATTGCGATAACTGGTGCCGCTGCTTGTAATTCAAGCGCAGTTTCAACAGTCCATTTCCCTTCTCCTGAAGAGTTCATTACCCCTTTAATACCATCAAGTTTTGGATCATCTGCAAATGCCTTTTCAGTTAAGTCCATTAACCAACCACGGATAACCGATCCATTTGCCCATACTTTTGCAACATCTTCATAATTGAAATCAAAATCACTTTTATCTAACACTTCAAATCCTTCAGCGATTGCTTGCATCATTCCATATTCAATACCGTTATGAACCATTTTTAAGAAATGACCACTTCCAACGCGGCCTGCATAAGAATAACCGTTTTCTACTGCTAAGTCTTTAAATAACGGTTCTAATTGATCATAGATTTCTTTTTCTCCACCAACCATTAAGCACGCACCGTATCTAGCTCCTTCTACACCACCTGATGTACCGATATCTACGTAATGTAAGCCAAAGCTTTTCGCTTCTTCAGCACGGCGCAACGTATCCTTATAGAATGAATTTCCACCTTCAATAACGATATCACCTTCCTCTAATAATGGATATACATCTTTTAGTACTGACTCAACAACTTCTCCTGCAGGTACCATTACCCAAATTGTACGAGGTGCTTCTAGTTCAGCGATCATTTCTTTTAATGTATGACGTGCAGTAATCCCTAGTTTTCCTGCCTTTTCAACAAGCTCATTATTTACATCGTATACAACTACTTCATGCTTGTCTTCATGTAAGTGTTCAGCTAACGGGAATCCCATTTTTCCTAATCCAATTAAACCTAGTTTCATATTAATCAATCTCCCATTCTATACAAATATATTTAATAACGAAATTAGTCCAAGTGCTACAACAGATAGTATTGTCTCCATTGCAGTCCATGTTAATAATGTTTCTTTCACAGTCATTCCGAAATACTCTTTAATCATCCAAAATCCAGAATCGTTCACATGTGATAATATTAATGACCCTGCTCCTGTTGCAAGTGCCAGTAACTCTACATTCACTCCCGGTGTACTTGCCGCAATCGGTGCCACTATTCCTGCTGCTGTCATCATGGAAACAGTAGCAGAGCCAGTCGCGATTCGAATAAGTGCAGCAATTCCCCACCCTAATAATATTGGTGAAATATGTGATTCTTTCGCCATCTCCGCAATTGTAGTTCCAATTCCAGAATCTAATAACACTTTATTAAAGGCGCCACCTGCACCGATAACTAACAGTATGTTTGCAATTGGGCCTAAACAATCATTTGTGACTTGTAAAACTTTGTCTTTAGAAAACCCTTTTGCATAGCCAAGACTAAAGAAAGAATATATCGTTGCAATTAATAATGCGACTATTGGATCTCCAATAAAGTGTAATACTTGTGCAAGTTGGCTTGTTTTATTTAATGCTACTTCCGCTATCGATGCACCTAGCATAAGAAATACTGGAAGTAAAATAGTAAACAATGTATTTCCGAAGCTAGGAAGTTCCTTCTTCTTATCTCTTTCAATAAATTGCTCCGCTATATCTAATGGTACTTCTTTATGTATACGAGCACCGATCCATTTCCCGTAAAGCGGACCTGCAATTATTGCAGTTGGAAGTCCGACAATTAATGCATATAAAATTGTCTTCCCCACATCTGCTTTAAATATACCTACCGCTGCCATAGCTGCTGGATGCGGTGGAACAAGTCCGTGTACAACCGAAAGACCTGCTACTAGCGGAATACCGATTGTAATAAGTGATACCCCTGTTTCTAACGCAATTGTAAATACTAACGGAATTAATAGTACAAATCCAACTTGGAAAAATACCGGAATCCCTACTATAAATGCAACGAACATCATTGCCCAGTGAACACGCTTTTTCCCAAAACGTCCAATTAATGTGTTAGCAATTCGTTCAGCACCGCCAGACTCAGCCATCATTTTTCCAAGCATTGTTCCTAAAGCTAAAACAATCGCCAAAAATCCTAACGTATTACCAAGACCTAATTTAATAGAATCGATAATCCCTGGATGTTGTGGTGAAGTTCCAATTAAGGGCATCCCCATTGCTAGCCCTACACCGATTGCTGTTAAAATTAACGCGACAAATGGATGCCATTTTACTACCGTAATTAGTAAAAGTAATATGACAACAGCCGCTAGTATGATCCCAACTACCATTTCTCCCAATCCCCCTATTGTTTACGTTGGAAAGCAGCTATACAATCAAATTCTTCTTTCAAACGATTGTAAAGTCGTTCATACATATAAAACATCTCTAAATATAAAGCCGTATTTTCTTTATTCGGTACATGGTGATGGACAATATCAATCCAATCCTTCACCTCTTCAAGCGAATCAATTTTCCCAATTGCATACAAAGCAAGTGCCGCTGCCCCAAGCGCAGATGCTTCATGACTTTCTGGAACAAGCAATTCTTTCCCCATCATGTCAGATAACATTTGTCTCCAAAATGCAGACTTTGCAAAGCCTCCTGAAACACGTATTTCAGAAAGTGGCCCCGTACAATCACGAATGGCAAGTGCAACTGAATACACACTCATACAAACTCCTTCCATGACAGCTCGTATGAAATGTTCACGTTTATGCTGAAGGTTTATACCGAAGAATGTACCACGAGCATTTGCATTCCAGTAGGGTGCACGTTCTCCAGATAAAAACGGTAAAAATAGCAATCCCTCTGCTCCAGCTGGTACACTTTCTGCATACTTAATTAATAAATCATAAGGATCAATCCCAAGCTTCCTTGCAACTTCTTGCTCTGGACTACCGAATTCATCACGTAGCCATCTTAATAAAATCCCGCCATTATTCGTCGGTCCACCGATTACCCAGTGCTCATCTGTTAATGCGTAACAAAAAGTTCTTCCTTTTTCATCTGTATTAACACTTGATGAAATTGTTCGAACTGCTCCACTTGTTCCAATCGTAATTGCAGCTGAGCCAGGTGATATTGCACCGACACCTACATTTGCAAGAACACCATCACTTGCACCAATAACAACTGGAGTATCCTCACTAATCCCCATCTTTTGTGCTAATTCCGGCTTCATTCCCGATAAAATATATGTAGTCGGTACAGGTGTTGATAATTGTTCTGGTGACATATTTAACATAGTTAAAACATCTTCATCCCAGTTTAATGTTTCTAAATTAAATAACCCAGTAGCAGATGCGATAGAATAATCAACTACATAGCGTGAGAACAATTGATAAATGACATACTCTTTAATAGAAATAAATTTATGAGCAGTTCTGAATAAATCCGATTCTTCTTCTTTCATCCACAGTAACTTAGAAAGTGGTGACATCGGATGAATTGGTGTACCAGTTCTTCTATAAATGTCATGACCATTCATTTGTTGTAATAGTTTTTCTGATTGTTTTGTGCTTCGATTATCTGCCCAAATGATAGAGCGCGTTAACGGCGCACCGTTTTCATCTACTGCAATTAAGGCATGCATTGCTGTACTAATCCCGATAGAAGAAATATCTTCCGGTAACACATTACCCTTCTCGATGGCAACGCTTACAGTTTTGTATACAGCAGCACATATTACATCAGGATCTTGCTCCGCCCATCCGACGTTCGGTTGAATGATTGGATAATCAATTGCATGTGAAGCAACGACTTTTCCCTTTTCAGTGAATACAACCGTCTTCGTACTAGTGGTACCGATGTCAATCCCGATTACTCTCCCCCTTGTTTCCATGCGAATCTTCCCTTCGTTTCTAGCAAAATGCGATCTAGTAAACCGTTTACATGAATTAGTATATAAAATATTTTTTCATAAATCAAGTTTTAGAAAGAAAATTTTTTTCATAATAAAAAAATAAACCCCTTCATTCCATTTCATTTACATACTAAAATTAGCTTTTCCGTGCGGTAAAGTTGCATTATATTCGTTTTGCAACACACTCTTTTCCTCTCATTAACAACACATACATAGTCCTTCCATACTTTCTACTCATTTGCATGAAAAAGGAGTTAAAAAGCAATTACCACCAATACGTAAATTTTGTGCATTTTGCTCTTTTTATTGCTTTAGGTTCACTAGTCCTTTTATCTTGATGGACATAGAGCACGGCTCCCTACTATCACTTTTTTACCTTGTAAATATATGTTCCATACTATAAAATCTAATAGCATTTATATTTTTCAGAAAAATCAAAACAAAATATAAACTTTATTGTATAATGTTGTAAAAAGATGTCGGAGGGATTTAATGTTAAATAAAATATCTCAATTCACAATAAAACTTTCATCAATTCTTTTATCACTCTTACTATTACTAAATTTACCTTATTTATTTATCACTCAACAGGGATTCACTTTTCAACCAATTCATTTTTTTAATCAGATCGTTACTATGTTAAAACAGGTTTTCTCACCTGAATCATTAGTGGTTATAGGATCAGACCCGAAATTTGGTCATTTCAAAAAGACACCATTATTTCCAACTGTTTTAGAACCTTACCTCTATTCATTTACTGTATTATTTATAGCCTTTTTGCTTGCACTCTTTCTATCATCTAGTATGGCATTTTTTTATTTTTTAGCAAAAGATTATATAAAAAAATGGATAAACCGAATTGTATTCATATTAGAAGCTGTCCCTGATATGATGATGATGATTTGTTTGCAAATATTTTTCATATGGGTACTTCAGAAATTCGGGGAATCTCCTGTCACCATTATTTCTTTTAATGAAAATCGAGCTTATTTACTCCCTATTTTATCTTTAGCAGTCTTACCTACATTACAAATGTTTCGGATGATGGTGTTATACATAAAAGAAGAACATGAAAAACATTACGTAGAGGTTGCATATGGAAAAGGACTTTCATCAAGTTATATACTATGCATTCATTTATTCAAAAATATATCTATCCACTTCTTTCACCATTTAAAAACGATTTTTGTTTTCTTACTTTCTAACTTATTCATTTTAGAATTTGTTTTTAATATGGAAGGCATTATTCAATTTTTATTTAAGAAGGCGTTTATTTCACCTCCAGCTGCATTTATCATACTTGTTATGATTATTTTACCGTTTTATGCCATTTTTCAAATAATCTCATTCATGATGAATAGATGGCAAAAGCAATTGAAAGGAGCAGCATTATGAAATCTATTTGGAAATCAAAACGATTTTTAATCGGGTTTACTTATCTATTCATACTTGTTTCAGCTAGTTTTATTTATAGTTGGTTCTTTAAAGATAACATCCCAAAACCTCCTCAGTTACTTTACAATGACAATAACGAATTACTTGGAAAGGCCCCCTTTTCGCCATCGTTAATGCCGCCTTTTGGATCTGATCGTTTTGGAGATTCTGTTTTCTTACAAATTGTAGAAGGAGCAAAGTTCACCATTTTATTAGCCGTGGCAATTAGCTTCTTTCGAATTTTATGCGGAACATGTATAGGAATCCTCTTAAGTTTATACGCTCCAAAATTCAAGAGATTTTTCCAGGCATGCTCAGAAGTTTTTTATTATATCCCAACTCTATTTATCGCATTCATACTCATCACGCCCGTTAATATTGTAATTACATCAAATGCTGATAGATTAGATCCAAATATTTCATTTACGTTTTATCAAGTTCTCGTACTTATTTTCGTCGCTCTACCTACACTTTCTTTATATATCTCCTCAGAGGTTGATGAATTTATGAAACGAGATTACATTTTAAGTTCACAATTACTGGGTGCTAGCCGTTTTCATATTATCAAAAAACACTTACGAGTCTTATTACTTGATCGCTTATTTGTGTTATTTATGGAACATATCGTCCAAACACTCATACTCGTTATCCATTTAGCGTTGCTTAACATTGTAATTGGCGGGATACAAATGCGGGAACTCTATGACGGAGTGCCCAAACCTGTTTCTCTATCTAATGATTGGGCAGGTCTTATTGGATTAAATCGTTATGAAATGAATCTTTCATGGTGGATTATTTTTTATACTCTCATTTCATTCTTTATTACGATTCTTTTTATTAAGCTTATGACAATCGGGATTCAAGATGCACTGAAAGCAAGAGATTCGCAAGTTGTAGCAATTCAAACCGTTCCAGATCATAAAAAATTTGTTGAAAATAAAGATTCTTTTTCGTTTGCAAATAAAGTGAACTTTTAATCATGTCTCATCAATCAAGTATTAATTGGCATTGATATTAGTAGAATATAAAAAAGATGATCCCTATTGAATACGAGGGATCATCTTTTTTATGCCGTCTAACTTTTTTTAATGTCCTTTGCTAGACTCATGCTTTTTATATTTAAAGTGAATTATTTGCAATCACAATTATGCTGTTTAAAATCGATTACCATACGTCCTTGAATTCTACCTTGTTCCATTTCTTCGAATACATTTTGTACTTTATCTAGAGAACACGTTTGAACAACTGGCACTACTTTTCCTTCTGCGCCGAACATAAATGCCTCCTCCAGATCCTTACGAGTACCAACTAGAGAACCAACTACTTCAATCCCGTCTAATACAAGTCGTGGAATGTTTAAATCCATAGTTTCTACTGGTAAACCTACCGCAACTACTTTACCGCAAGCACGTACTGCATCAACTGCTGAGTTGAAGGCTACTTTAGAAACTGCTGTTACTACAGCAGCATAAGCACCACCAAACTCCTCTTGAACAATTTTATCAGCAGGACCTTGAGAAATCGGATTGATAGTCATATCAGCACCAACTTCTTTTGCTAAGGCTAATTTGTCGTCATTGATATCTACTGCAATTACCTTTGCACCAAATACGTTTTTAGCATATTGAATAGCTAGGTTACCTAATCCACCACAACCATAGATTACGATAGGTTGACCAGGTTTAATGTCTGATACTTTTATAGCTTTATATGTAGTTACGCCCGCACATGTGATTGATGATGCTTGAGCAGGATCTAATCCTTCTGGTACCTTCACCGCATAATCAGCTGTAACAATACATTGTTCAGCCATACCACCATCTACTGAATAACCAGCATTTTTCACTTCACGGCAGAATGTTTCTCTCCCCGTTACGCAATATTCACAACGTCCACAAGATTGGAACATCCATGCAATACTTACACGGTCACCTATCTTTAGTGAAGTAACATCATCAGCAATTTTAGTAACAATACCTACACCCTCATGACCAAGGATGCGGCCATCGGTGTTTCCAAAATCATGATTCGCAACGTGTAAATCAGTGTGGCAAACTCCACAATACTCTACATCTACTAGCGCTTCACCCGAGTGTAACGGACGTAATTCTTTTTCAATAACTTCAATATTTGCTTTGCTGTTTTTATTAACTACTACTGCTTTCATATGTGATCTCCCCTTTAGTGTTTTAGAGTTTTAATGAGTTTATCTCACAACTACTGTCCTCACTATTTTGGCTAATTATTGTACCAAATTTAAGTGTTCAATCATCATTACAGGTTCATCATAACATGGAATTTTATAAACAAATCGCGAAATATTGAACAATATTTGAATTATTACATAAAGGCTTTTTGATGTATTTAAAAGGAAAATCTGAAACTTTATTATATCTACATTTGAATTTATCAAGCTATTCTTTTGATTTTAAATGTGAAGTAATATGATGAAAAAATATAAAGAGTATAGAGGTTGAAAAAATGAATGGTTGTAAAGATGGGAGATTATGACTATAAGTAAAACGTTTCAAACAATTTTTTTGTAGTTCATCTTGGGGTATTTACTTTTCTTAGCTTGATTGTGATGGGATATCACCGATTTGGCTTTTACGGGCAGTTAATCTCCTACCTAACTTCCTCGCCTGTGCCTAATTTTGAGGCGGGAGTCTTACTGCCCACAAATAGCGGGATAAAACTAATTAAAAGGCTAAAGATGAACATGTTGCGTATTTCTACGGACAAGTAGATCTTGAGGATACATCAACAAACTAAAAAGCTCTTCATTTGAAGAGCTTTTTATATTCGCTTCATTGAAATTGTTTCACGTATGCTTTGTAAATTTTGCAGTGTTTCCTCCTGTCGTTGCAACGACAAACCCACATACAAAGTATCTAATAAACTAAGCTGCGCTAATCGTGATGAACTTGCTTCTGTACGAAATTCAGTCTCACGCGTCGAAGTATATAGCGTTATATGAGCAAGTTGGCTTAATGCCGATTTTTGATAGCTCGTAATCGCAATAATGCGAGCTCCTCTTGCTTTTGCTACTTCTAATGCTTCAAGTAATCCTTTATTACTACCCGAATGAGAAATTGCAATGACCACTGCTTCTTTTGTCAGCAAGCCAGCTCCCATAATTTGAAAATGAGAATCCGTATGAGCAATACAAGAAATACCCGTTCTCATAAACTTATGATAAGCATCCATCGCAATAATACCCGACCCACCATTTCCATAAAACTCAATTCGTTTCGCTTCATTCAGCGCACTTACTGCCTGTTCCAACGCGTTATCGTTTAACAAATGTAATGTATCTTGCAGTCCTGTAATATGTGAATGAAAAACTTTTTTAGCAACAGTGACCATATTATCTTCTACCGATACTTCCTCATGAATATTTTGCATCGGGGTATGTACAATCTCACGAGCTAATGTAATTTTCAAGTCTTGGAACCCTTGAAAACCTAAGTGTTTACATAAGCGGAATATCGTTGCTTCGGAACTATTCGTAACTTCCGCTAATTCCGTAATCGATTTATGTACAACATCTTGTGGATGTTTCAAAATATGTTCGGCAATACTTCGTAATTTCGGTGATAAACCATTTAACGAAGCCTGAATCTTTCCAATCCCACTTTTTGTACCAGGCATAGTGTATCTTCCCCTTCCATAGTAGCTTTATCCCGTATTAACGGGCAGTAAGACTCCCACCTCAAAATCCGATGAATGCAAGGGAGTTAGGTGGGAGATCAACTGCCCGTAAAAACCCGATTGGTTCAACTAATAATCAGTGGGGATGGCCCCCCACTGATTAAAGTTTCACTTTATTGTACCTAATTATCGAAAGAAGAAAAACCTTTATTCGGCATCTCTATACATTTTAATTTCTCCTATGTATTCTACCGTAACATATGACACAATTATTCATACTTATTTTTAGTTTTCCCCATGCTTTACTGCGTATAATGCAGCTTGTGTGCGGTCATCTACTTCCAATTTAGCCAATACGTTGGAAACATGTGTTTTAACCGTTTGTTCTGTAATATGAAGCGCCGCTGCAATCTCCTTATTGCTTCTTCCTTTCGCAATTTCACGAAGTACTTCTTGCTCCCTTTTCGTTAACATGGAAAAAGGATTCTCTTTTTCTTTCTTGACTGCTGACCGTCCTAATAGTGCAGGTGTTATTTTCGGGTGAAAATTCGCATTCCCTTGATATACCGCAACAATTGACGCAACGAGTTGATCTGGCTGCACCTCTTTTAATTGATAACCATCTGCCCCAGCTTTTAATGCTGGTAAAACGTAATCTTGTTCTGAAAAACTACTGAGCATAAGTATTTTTATTGTCTCATCGTATTGTTTTATGCGTTTTGTCGCTTCAATACCATCCATTTTCGGCATTGATAAATCCATTAATACTACATCTGGCCTTTCTGTTTGGACGAATGTTAATGCTTCTTCACCATTTTCTGCTTCCCCAATAATTTCAAATTCTTCTCTCGTCTTCAAAAAGAATACGAGTCCCCTTCGAACGATATGATGATCTTCTACAAGTAATAATTTAATTTTCACTGACGTTCTCCCTCTCAAACCGGTAATTGAATTTCTATCTTTGTCCCCTTTTCCGGTTCTGTTTTTATTCGAAAAATTCCCCTCATTAATTCAATTCGTTCTTTCATACTTTTCAAACCAAGTGCTGACTCTCTTACTTGATCCTGTATAAATCCTATTCCGTTATCCTCTATGTAAAAGTGCAGCTTATTATCTTCAATCCTTAAATGAACACATACTTTTTCACACGAAGCATGCTTTTTACAATTATGTAATGCCTCTTGGCTTATACGCCATAAAACTTCTTCTATTTCATCTTCAATTAAAACCATTCCATCAATTCGAACTTCCACTTGAATCCCTAACAGTTTTCCGTAATTTTGAATCGCTTCTGCTAAACCTTTCTCTAATCCTTCAGGCCTTAATTGCCAAATCAAAAGTGTCATCTCCTGCAATGCTTCCTGTGATAATTCTCCAATATAACTTAACATCTCTTGCAAGTCTCTATCCTTCGTCATATTTAGAGTCCCTTTCGCTGTTAGCATAATTGAAAATAACAATTGTTTAACGGAATCATGTAGGTCACGTGCAAGTCGATTTCTTTCAGCTACTACTACATATTTTCGTTCTTTCTCAACTAATTGAATACGTTGTATTGTCGTTCCAATTTGAAATGCAATCGCTTCTAATAACGCTAACTCTTCCTCAGAAAAATGTGTTTTATGGGGCGAGGCTACATTTAATAAACCAAATTTCTCTGATCCAGATCTTAGCGGGATTGTCGCATGATGTGTAACATCTTCGGTCTCTCCCCAATTACATTCAATCGCATCCTCTATTCGTTTACATTCAATAATATTTGTCGCTTTTTCCAATCTTCCATTCACAAAACGTTCTACACACCAACAATCTCCTTCACACATCGGCTTCTTTTCCTTCCACGTAAGAGCTAGGGGTAAGTTTTCGTCTACAAGCATACGATGCTTTCCACTTTCATCAATAAAGAATATCCACCCTGTTTGTAAATTCATAACTTGTAATAATGTATGTAACACTTTTCCTAACATTTCCTGTAAGTTTGTTGCTTCATTTAGTAACTCAGCAATTTCTTTTAATGCTTCTAAACGATGCATCTCTTTTTCATCTATGTTCATTCTCATCACCAACTACCATTATAACATTAAGAAATTTCTAAATACTACAAACAAAAAGAACTGAATTCCTTCAGCTCTTTTTTAGGAGATATCCCATATAGTTCATTCAAATCTGCTGATTTGCAAATCTAAATTCTAAACCAAAACAGAAATTAGCTAGTTTTCATTAACTGTCTGATAAAGATTGTCCCACATGGATATTTTGTAAACTTTCAGTAGTAACGAACATATTCGCTGCTGGCATTTGTACTTGATTTTTATGGAACATAGACATTAATTCAAATCTTACTTGTCTAGAAGTTTCAAAATAATCTTCCGGTTTAATCAAACCTGTAATACAAAATTCATATCCAACATACTTAAGGTTAGGATTTAAGTCTGTAACACCAACATATTTAAATGGTTCAACAACCTCATCCTCTACTCTATAAAGACTTTGATCCAATTGTTCATTACACATAACACAGACCTCTTCTAACAATTCCTTAACTCTTGTAGGATCTTCCTGATAACTTACCGTGATGCGTTCAATAACTCGCATCCATCCTTTATTAAAATTTTGTATCGTTCTAATCTCTCCGTGTGGTATGGTAAGGAGTTTTCCTGACCATTCACGAATTTGCATAAAACGAATACTAATTTCCTCAATAGTTCCTGAATTTGTTCCGTTAAAAGTAACAAAATCGCCAACACGAAACTCTTTGTCCGCTAATCTTGCAAAGCCTAATATGACATCTTTTAGCATCTGTTGTGCAGCAAAACCAATGACAACACCCGCTATCCCTGCACCTGCAATAATACTTTTTATATCTACAAATTGACTAATTAAATATATGATCAGACTGATGATAATGATATATCTAAAAATAGATCGAATTACACTTTGAATCGTCTGCTCTACCTCTTCATCAAAAAAGCTTGATTTTCTAAAAAACCAATCAATAATGCGATTTATAACAAAAGAAATAATGATAAGAACTAAAGCAAATAGTAAAAACCTTAAAAGTAAAAATTCCCTTACATAATTAAAAAACTCTTCAGTATACGTTAATAAACTCATCCATCCACTTCCTTACTAATGAAAATTTCATACAGAGCTACTTTATTTTAAATACGTATTTATCATCTCAACACTTGTTTTCGAAACATCTTTTATCCTGATCTTAAATCGTACTTTCTTAACTATGTATTTGTATTCATTGTTCATCTTCAACAATATAACCCTTTAATCAATCTTTCAACTTCAGATGTCCTTTTCTATTTACTATAACCCTTTTTAATCCCCTAAAGGGATATTACAATAGAATTTTTTATAAACGACTTTCTTTTAAGTCCGCAATACTCACCTCGTTACAAGGAAAATATTCACATAACACCGAATATTTCATTTGATACTTTTTTTCTCACGGAGGTTACAAACAATGGGATATATTGAAGAACTAAGGGAGCTTGTTGGATCACGACCACTTAATCTAGCAGGAGTTGCTGTAGCTGTTTTTAATGAACAAGGACAAATATTACTCCAACAAAGACGAAATGGCATTTGGGGTGTTCCTGGAGGTGTTGTGGAACTTGGTGAATCCACAGAAGAAGCTGGAAGACGAGAAGTGCTTGAAGAAACAGGTATTGAAATTGGTACACTTCAGTTAGTAAGTGTATTTTCAGGTAAAGAATTTTTTGTACAATTACCAAATGGAGATGAATTTTATCCTATTACAATCGTATACCTTTGCCGAGACATTAAAAGCGGCTCGTTAAAAGCAGACGGAGTTGAATCATTACATGTACAATTTTTTGATTTAAATGGGCTACCAGAAAAGATTAGCCCGTTCATTAAAAAGTTAATTCAACAGCAAATCGTCTCTATTTAAATGTGAAAAAGAGACCTTTTTGAAGGCCTCTTTTTTTCACTTCACTTCTGCATTTAAACAAGATTTAAAATGTCCAAGTGCATATTCATGTCCTTGCGCATTAAAAGATGCTACTGCTTTTTCATAAACCACAATTTGAAACCCTTTGTTATAAGCATCTACTGCTGTATGAAGGACACAAATATCTGTACATACACCTACAAGATGTACTTCCTCTATTCCTCTTTCTCTTAGCTTCATTTCTAAATCCGTTCCTGCAAAAGCACTGTAACGTGTTTTGTCCATATAGTATACATTCTCAGTATTTTTATATTTTTCGTATACATCTTGTAATTCACCAAACAAGTCTCTTCCATTTGTACCTGCTATATTATGAGGTGGAAACAATTTCGCTTCAGGATGATATACATCATTGTCTTCATGTTTATCGATCGCAAATACTACGTAATCACCTTTTTCAATAAATTGTTTCGTTACATTTACAAGTTCCTTCTCAATTTCTTGACCTGGTTTCCCGCAAGTTAAAGCACCTTTTTCAGCTACAAAATCATATGTATAATCAATATTTATAAGAGCTCTTTTCATAACTACAATCTCTCCTTCTTCTGTTTCACAGTAAACAATAGAAAATTTGTTATTACGACACCGTATGTACTATTCGACATTACAAATGAAATACCTACATTTCCCTCTCAATACTTACCTTAATCCGAGTTTATCATAAAGTGAAACTTTAATCAGAGGGGTTTTTGTCCATTCTCCTCTGATTATTAGCCCTCACCAATCGGGCTTTTATGGGAAGCCCGACTCCCACCTAACTTCCTCGCATGTGCCGAATTATGAGGTGAGGTTCTTACTGCCCGTTAAAGCGGGATAAAACCGATACACAATAACAAAACATACAGCTCCAATTAACAAGTCATGAATGTGATAATTGAGCGTAACTTCAACCGCCTCTTGTAAAGTAAAACAAATGACCGAAAACATTATAATAAATAAGAAAATACGAATAACTCGTTTCAAACTTTCAATCCCTTCCTCTTACATGATAGTAAAGAATAAGTTCTTCCTATTCATTCGTACTAGAAAGTGAAACAAATTATTCTCAATGACATAATTCAATCCAAACTAAAAAGTACACTACTTTTGAGTAATGTACTTTTTTCATATTAAGACGCAGGCTTCGTTTCAAACGTCGCTTGATTAAAGCTAATGACTTTTCCTTTCGGGTCATTGTTTTCAAACTGAACTGCGGTAATCGTATGACTACCTGTCTCAAGCGTCTTTTCTTTTAATTGTACTGTTGTCTGTGTTGTACTAGTTACTTGATGTTTATCTGCAAGTATTTGATCTACAAATACAAATGTTTCTTTATCATTTTGAAAATTGGAAAGTTCTAATTCGACTTGCTGAATTAAAGTATCCTTTTTTATGAATACAGTTGGTATATTGCCATTTTCAGAAGTACCATCTGGCGTAGTTACTTTTACTTTCCCTTCCCCGATTGGCACCGCTCCTTCAGGAAATACGACCATATTCTCATCACTTGCATTTACAACTTGTTCTTCCTGATTTGACTGTGCATCTTCTTTTTCCTTTGGAGCACCACAGCCTACTAATAACAATACAGACAATCCAGTGATTATGAATTTCTTCAAAATTCATCCCCCCTGTTATTTCATTATAATTTATTATACAAAAATAACTTCTTAATTTTAAAACTAGTTTTTAACACTTTCATGAACAAATATTAGCTTGCTCACGATTACTGTACCATACTTTCATTTTAAGAACATTAACTTTTTTTAAGAAATAAATAGTAATTCCACCTTATTCATCATTTTAGCCCAATTCACTAAAGAAATATTCATTCAAAATAAAAAGACATTGGCATTTCAATGTCTTTTCTACATAACATTTAGAAAATAAATGTTGTAATCTCATCAACTTCTTTTCGAGAAAGTTTCTTCGGCTTATCTTTCGGAAACCCAAGTGAAATTACCATATTAATTTGTTTTTGAGGCTCAATTTGTAAATATTGTCGCAGTTCATCTTGAGCTAACAATACAGGTCCTGTCATTGGACAAGTGCCAAGTCCTCTCGCATGTGCAGCCAACATTAAGTTTTGTGCTGCTAGACAGCTACTCTTAATTCCTTCCTCTTCCCACACTGAATCAGGAACGAAGGCAATTGGATCAAATATCTTTTCACGAAACTTTGATTCATATGGTGTTGCCAAACATACGATTAATACTGGCGCCTCAGAGAAAGCTGTCGCATATGGACCGAAAGAACGTGTAAGTAATTTCCCTGCTTTCTCTTCTCCATTTTCTGCTGCCTTTGCCGCAAGTTTATGTAATGCATCCCATGTCATTTGTTCAATTTCTTTAATTTTTTCTCGATTCATAATGACCAAGAACTCCCACGTTTGTGAGTTCGTATCACTCGGTGCATAACGAGCACAATCAATAATTTCTTTTATATCACTAGTGGATACTTCTTGTTCTGTAAACTTTCTAACACTTCGTCTACCGTGAATTACTTCTTTAAAATCTTCATAATTCATACATTAAATCCCCTTTTTTACAGCGTTTTCAAAATTTGTCCTATGGTTGAATTATATCATGAAAAAAAGCTGGGGGAATACCAGCTTTTTCCCTCATTATTAATTTGTCACTTTAAACAAACTAATACTTTCTTCATATGCAACTTGTAGTTTTTTCGTAATTGGTCCTCTTTCGCTGCTTCCAAACTTCTCATCACCAATTTGAACAACAGGGAATATTTCAAGTGGTGTCGCTGTAAAGAAACATTCGTCAGCCTCGTATACTTCTTGCAATGAGAATTCACGCTCTTCTACTTCAATATGTAAAACTTTTGCTAATGTAATAACGTAGTGGCGAGTAATGCCGTGTAGAATGAAATTATCGGCCGGATGTGTAACTAATTTATTATTTTTCACCATAAAGAAATTCGAATGACACCCTTCTGTTACAACTCCATCTCGTACTAATATCGCTTCTTGATACCCTTGCTCGTTTATTTTATTTTTAATCATGATATTAGGTAGCAGGTTTAAAGATTTTATATGACAGAACTTCCAGCGTATATCCTCTTCTACAGTAACCTTTATTCCTTGTTCCATAGTAGTAGTAGGTCTTGGAAACGAAACAATATTCGCAAAATATGTTGGCTGTAAATCTTTTTCATACACATGATTTCGAGCTTGAGCTCCACGTGATATTTGAAGATACACATTCCCATCCTCTTGAAATTGATTTCTTTCAATCATTTGATGAAGTTCTTCAACTAACTCTTCCTTTGTAAACGGCGGAACAATATTTATTTCCCTCATAGATTTAAAAAAGCGTTCCAAATGTAAGTCTAATAAATGAGGCTTCCCATCGTATAGCCTAAATACTTCATATATGCCATCACCAAATTGGAGTCCTCGCTCTTCTAACGCAACCATTGGCTGTTCTTCTTTCGTATTTATAAGTCTCCCGTTAAACAAAATCCAATCTTTATGAGTAGCTTTCATTCCTTCCCACTCCTTTATTCCATGATTGGTTTTATTGTACAACTTATCCACACTTAAAAGAAGGAATTTTCTGTATTTAACTCAACAAAAAAGTACATCACCTATTTAAAGTGATGCACTCAACCATTCATTTATTTCAAAAAATATTTTTCAATATCATCTAGCATTAAGTTTGCAGCTTTAATACCGCCTGCTGTATTCCAAATTACTTCATCCACTTGGAATACTTTATTGTCTTTAGAAGCCTGTAGCTGCTTAAAGAGTGGGTCTTCTGTCCATTCTTTTGCTAACGTGGTTCCTTCGTTATTCTTATCTGCATCTTTATCAGATGTGAAGTAAAATAAGTAGTCCCCATCCATATTCGGAATTTGCTCTTTTGTAATTCCTTTTATCGCAAATTCATCTTTATCTTGTAGTGGTGGTCGCTTAAATCCAATATCATTTAAAACAACACCTGAGAATGAGTTTTTCTGATAAATCCGAACATCACCTGGTACGAAGCGAATAATAGAAACTTTAGAATTCAATTTATCTCCTAACTTCTCTTGTATTCCTTTAATACGTTTTTTATAATCTTCAAGAGCCTTTTGGCCTTCTTTTTCTTTATTTACAGCTTTTGTATAGAGCGTAAAGTTTTCCTTCCAATCCCCGCGCAACGTTTCAGCATATACAGTTGGCGCTATTTCGTTCAATTGCTCATATATTTTTTCATGACGCATTTTATTCCCGATAATTAAATCCGGCTTAAGCTTCATAACTGCCTCTAAATTAATATCACGCTCAGTTCCTACAACTTTCGTATCTTTTAACTCTTTCGCTAAATGAGGATACCATTCATCACCAGCACGTGGTTTTGTAGTTCCAACTGGCGTTACTCCGACAGCTAAAAGTGCCTCCGCACCTTCATTTGTTAAAACAACAACTTTTTTCGGTGTCCCATTTACTGTCGTTTCGCCCATTGCATGCTTGATACTATATGAATCTTTTGCCTTTACCGATGTATCGTTTTCTTTCTTCTCTTCTTTACCACACCCTGCGATTATGACCATTAGTAACATAATACAAAGTATAAGCATATTTTTAGTTCGTATCATATGTCCTCCTAGTTGAAAGTGATTATCAATAACATTTAAAAGAGTAATGTATATCTTACATATTGTCAATACATATATCAGAAAACTTTTTAAATATATATAATTTAGACACTCTTCCCCATTCGAAATACATATATATCCGTCTTTAACCCTCATTTTTTCATTCGAAACATTTGAAAAATCAATGATCATAAGAAAGTAATTATTATTCCAGTCAACAAATAACATAAGTAATACAAAAACATGTCTCCATCTTATCATTTCAGCAATAAGATGGAGACATGTTCAATTATATTTTTCAATATTGATTATATTTAATATATGATGGATCATTATACACCCACTGATTTCCACCAAGGTTCAACCAACCGTTTTGATTAATAAATACTAAATAAGATTCTGGTTTATTTAATTTACGAATAACTAAAGAAGATGTTGATGGACCATTTCTTAAATTCACATTCGTTCCTTGAATATATGCGACACCAATTGCGCTTCCATCACTATTGCTCGTCTTTACAAAATTAATGTACGAAGGGTCATTATACACCCATTGTCCATTTCCTAAGTCTAACCATCCGTTACTTTCCTGATATACGACATACGATTCTGGGGAGTTTAGTTGACGAATAACTGAAGAAGACGTTGATGGACCACTTCTTAAATTCACATTTTTTCCAAGGATATAAGCAATCCCCTTCGTTTGTGGTGTTGGCTGCGGGTTTGGAGGTTGTGGATTTGGAGGATTCGGATTTGGAGCTACTCCAAAAATAGCTGCTATTCCGTTTGCATACGCTTGACTTAGATCTTCAATAAATTGTGGATTTTTCAATAAATTAGCATCAAATGTAGTATCAATAAAGGCAGTCTCTGTTAATATTGCATCCATTGCAGTCTCTCTTAGTACCGCATAATTTGCTTTTTTGGCTCCTCGGTCACGAAGGCCGTATTTTGTTAATACAGGATTTACTGCTGCATGCATTTTTTGTTGCTTTTCATATGCGGAACTACTATTAGATAGCGCGTTGTAAATATAACTTTCAAATCCAGTTCCACCGCCACTATTAATGTGAAATGAGATAAAATAATCTGCACCAAATGAATTAGCAATATTAGCACGTTCTGATAAAGAGATAAACACATCACTATCACGTGTCATTTTAATATTGATTGGGTAATTTGCAGATAAAATATCTCGCACACGTCTAGCAATTTGAAGTGTTAACTCTTTTTCCACTAACCCATTACCAACAGCACCCGAATCATATCCACCATGCCCTGCGTCTATAACAAGTTTCATATATCTTTTTCGTTCCTTTCTTTATTGTAATAAGCTTTCATTTCTACTCGTCCTATTTTATGTTAATTGTACAAGTTTCGTTACAAGTACAAATAAAAACCCCCCTTATGTAAGGGGGGTTCTATCACTTTTTTTTAACCAATTTAAAATGAATATGTATGATTGATAGTGGATGTAGCGTACGCAAAATAAAAGAAATAAAAGAAATATTCCAACGCCACTATATAGCAAACCAAACTTCAAAAAGATGTTCAAAAGAGGCGGGAAATGAGATGCGTTTTGTAATACAAATAACATGCAAAACAAAATTACAAACACAGGTATATATTGTAATTCATATGGTCTTCTCTTCTTATACATTCTTTTTCGAATGAAAATTTGGCATAATTCTGCTACAATAAAGCAACTTCCAACTAATGCAAGACCAGCAGTCATTGTCATACGTTCACCTACCCCATATTCATTTCATCAAGCAATCAATATTCACTATATTTTCTTTACATATATTCCATTTTCCTCAATAAAACCAGATCCCTCTATGAAAGATTTAGCTTGTTCCGTAAATACCTCATGCAATACTTTTATTTCTTTCACATTTCTCTGTTTCATCATTTCTTCAAATGTAAAATACGTATTTGTCCCGTATCCATAACCTTGATAATCAAAATGAATAATTAACTGTGACAAAATAGCACTCTCTTCTTGAACGCTATAATCTATTACACCAATATATGTATCATCAACTTTTACACAATACTGAACCTTTTTCTCATCTAAGCTGTGTGAGTGAAACATTTCTTTTACAGCGCTTTCATTTTCTATATTTACTTTCTCAAACGTAATCATATGTTGTCCATCCTTTTACTATTATTGTATCAATAATAAATGCAATTTATGAAAAAAACCTTAAGATCGAATGCGACCTTAAGGTTTTTTATTAAACTAAGCTATACGCACGCTTTGTTTCTTCGTGGAACTTATTCGTATCGTATTTATGCTCAACATAAATTTGATGCCATACCATAAACGCAAGTACAGTCCAAATTTTACGGCTATAATCGCCTTTATCTGCACAATGTGCTTCCAGTAAGTTTAATACATACTGTTTTTCGATTAAATGCTCAGTTTTGCTTTCTTTAATAATATTTACAGCCCAATCGTGCATTTCATCTTTTAACCAGTGACGAATTGGTACTGGGAATCCAAGCTTTTTACGATCTAACACGTGATCCGGAACAATTCCACGGGCAGCTTCACGTAATATAGCTTTCGTTGTTCCGTTTGCAATTTTAAATTCTGTCGGAATTTTAGATGCAACGTCAAATACTTCTTTATCTAAGAACGGTACACGAAGTTCTAATGAATTTGCCATCGTCATTTTATCAGCTTTTAATAAAATATCGCCGCGTAACCATGTGAACATATCAATGTACTGCATTTTACTTACATCATCATAATCTTTAATTTCGTTATACAATGGTTTCGTGATATCCATATAGTTAACACTTTCATCGTAATACTTCATTAATTCAGCTTTCTCTTCTTCACGGAAGATTTTCGCATTTCCATAGTAACGCTCTTCGATTGGCGTACATCCACGCTCTAAGAAGCTTTTTCCTTTAAACCCTTCTTTAAGAGCACCACTTAATGCTTTTAGAACACTCTTTCCTGGGCTAGGAATGTAAGAGAACATTTTTAAAGAGTTTGGCTCACGATAAATGTTATATCCACCAAATAGCTCGTCTGCACCTTCACCAGAAAGAACAACCGTTACATGTTTACGCGCTTCTTTCGCAACGAAATACAATGGTACAGCTGCTGGATCCGCTAAAGGATCATCCATATGCCAAATAATTTTTGGGAACTCATCCATAAATTCTTGTGCTGTAATGAATACGTTATGGTTTTTAACTCCTAATTTCTCAGCAGTTTCTTTCGCAACATCAACTTCACTGAAACCGCGTTGTTCGAAACCAATAGAGAATGTTAATAGATTTGGATTCATTTCTCTTGCGATAGAAGCAATAATAGATGAATCGATACCACCAGATAAGAAAGAACCTACTGGTACATCACTACGCATATGTACTTTTACAGAATCGTATAATACATCACGAATTGCTTGGATATGCTCCTCTTTCGTTGCGCTTGAAGCGTTGAAATAAGGATTCCAGTAGCGATGGATTTCCATCTCTTTACCGATTTCTTTTACGAAGTAATGACCAGGCTCAATTTTGTTAACATCAATTGTTAATGTTTCTGGCTCTGGACCATATTGGTACGTAAAGTAGTGTTGTAGTGACTTTGGGTTTACCCCTTTGTCTTCCATTACATGCATAATACTTTTCTTCTCAGATGCGAAGAATGTAGTATCACCTTGTTGTGCGATGTATAAAGGCTTAATACCGAAGTGGTCACGTGCACCGAAAAGTTTCTTTTCTTCACGATCCCAAATCATAAATGCGAACATACCACGAAGGTAGTCTACACATTTTTCTTTCATATGTGCATACAATGCAATAATAACTTCTGTATCAGATTGTGTAGCAAAAGTTGCACCTTTTTCAAGTAACATTTCACGTAGTTCTACATAATTGTAAATTTCACCATTAAAAATAATTACATATCGATCATTTTCATAAGTTAGCGGCTGATGTCCTGCCTCTAAGTCAATGATACTTAAACGGCGGAAGCCAAATTGTACATGTTCATCACGAAAATATCCTTCGTCATCTGGACCGCGGTGGAAAATCATCGTGTTCATATTTTCAAATTGATGTTTTTCTGTTTCTGAAAACCCTCTAGGGTTTTCACATAAACATCCTACAAAACCACACATACTTCTTACCCTCTTTCAGTTTTCATTCTGTCTCAATACTACTATATCAACCCTATTTATACTAGCATAACCAACTGAATATGGCGACCAAAAACTATAAAAAAACTCACTCCATTTCACATTTTTAACATTTTTTTATGAAAACATGAAAACTAGGCACTCACCTTTCTCCGCTTTTGTCATATGATATTGCAAATTGATTTCTAGGAGGGAATACCATGAGTGAAGAAAAAAAAGATTCTTCTCGCCCACCGGTTCGTAATTATTTAAAGCAAATTGATGATTTTTTCGAACAAACACCTCTTCGTGGCGTAATTGCTGATTTAAATCATTTTTTCCAAAAAGGAAACCGTTTATTAACATTCCCAGTAGATTTATACGAAGTTGATGACGAACTCGTCGTTACAGCCGAACTACCAGGTATACAAAAAGAACAAATTCAAATTGAAATACAAAGCGAATACTTAAAAGTCTCTGTAAAAGAAGATATACTTGAAGAGACAGAAGAAGAGTCTTCTCACAATTATTATCGCCGAGAACGTTCCATTTCAGAAGCGTCAAGAATTATTAAGTTACCATATTTAATTAATAAAAAAACAGCGAAAGCTTCTTATCAAAACGGTGTATTAGAAATTCGTGCACCGAAATTGCCACAACAGCATGACATTTTATCCATAGACTAAAAGACAAAAAAGAAGGGTGCTTAGCACCCTTCTTTTTAATCAGCTAATCGCTTCATATCACGTATAATATCTTCGTATGGTGTATTACTAATACCACTATATTTTTTCATTACTTTTCCATTTTGATCAATTAAATAAAATGATGTACCGTGCATCACTTGCCCATTCTCTGGTTTATCTACAAGCGATTGGAAGTTATCTTTTGAAAACTTTGTAATATCCTCCAGTGAATAACCTGTTAACAAGTTCCAGTTACTTGTATCTTCTGTAAACTTTTGAATGAAAGCTTTCAAATTTTCTGGTTTATCAAGGTCAGGATCTACACTAAACGAAACAAACTGAACATCCAATTTCTCTTCCTTAGCCATTTTTTGTAATTTAGCCATATTAGCAGTCATTGGGGGACACACTGTTTGACAGTTTGTAAACATGAAATCAGCTACCCAAACTTTCCCTTTTAAATCTTTTGTACCAAACGGCTTTCCTTCTTGATTTGTAAATTGGAAAGTTTCTAAATCCCAGTTTAACGGTTTACGTAATTTTGACCCTGAGCTGCTACAACCGGCAAGTACAAAGAGACAAAATACAACCATAAGACCAATTAATTTTTGATAACGCTTCATTATTAAACCTCTTTTCTCTATCCTTAATTTATGTAAGTTATGTATATCATAACAAAAGTAAATACTATGAGAAAATTGTTTACTTCATTTGTTCACGAAATCGTACGAATTTACGTATGTTACTTCTTTATTTCAAGCTAATTACTAGACAAAATATATTTTACTACTATTATTTCTCTAACCATTATTTGCGAAACAAAGTTCATTGTTAAATTTGTAAATAAATCTCCCTATTTTTTTACAATTAATTAAACATTAATCCATGTTAAACACTGTATTCCTTAACAACATTTCGGTACAATACAACTACAACGATTTTAAATGAGGTGATGTTCATGGCAAAGCGCTATGAAAATATGGATAATGTAAGTACAAAAAAATCAATTCGTTCCTTCTTACGCTGGCGTAAAGAGAGAAAGCAAAACAAAAAAGACTTTTCTTTCCTAGTAGAACAATCACCTGTTAAACAAAGTAAATTTCTGCTAAATAACTTTGAAAAAACGACTGTCACATGGATTGGTCATTCAACTTTTCTCATTCAAACGAACGGCTTAAATATTTTAACAGATCCAGTATGGGCTAATAAATTAAAGTTAGTTCCACGACTTACTGAGCCTGGGCTCACTATAAAAGAACTACCTAAAATCGATATCGTTCTTATTTCACACGGTCATTACGATCATGTAGATTTTTCATCTCTTCGTCAACTAAGCGATGATACTTTATACCTAGTTCCTATTGGGCTAAAAAAATTATTTACTCGTAAAAAATTCACCAATGTAGAAGAATACAATTGGTGGGAAAGTACAACAATTGATGAAGTCTCTTTTCACTTCGTACCTGCCCAGCACTGGACGAGAAGAACATTATTTGATATGAACACCTCTCACTGGGGAGGATGGATCATTGATAATATGACTTCTTCAGAAACCATTTATTTTTGTGGTGATAGTGGTTATTTCCAAGGATTTAAAGAAATCGGCAAACGTTTTTCAATCGATATTGCACTTATGCCAATTGGTGCCTATGAACCAGAATGGTTTATGAAAGTGTCTCACGTTTCACCAGAAGAAGCTGTTCAAGCCTATCTAGATATAAAAGCTACACATTTCATTCCAATGCACTACGGTACTTTTGCTTTAGCAGATGAAACACCAAGGGAAGCAGTAACACGACTACGAAATAACTGGAATTTACGTATGCTACCGTGGGAACAACTACATGTTCTCTTTTTAGGCCAAACTTTCACTTATAGCCCTATTGTCTCAGATAAAGAACCCGTAAAAATTACAGAAACCTCTCCTGTATAATAGAACTAATTTTTCCGAGTAATTTATCATATATTTTAAAAAATCGAAAAGGGTGTTTTCCATGAAAGATTATTTACAGAATCGCTATATCATTAGCGGAAGCGCCTGTATTGCCCTTCTCATTTCTTATTTCATATACACATAAAAAAGCTACTTGAAAATTCATTTCAAGTAGCTTTTTTATTACTCTGCTAAATACATAAAACCAATTGCTCCTGGTCCTGTATGAGTACTGATAACTGGTGTTGTATAGAAAATCTCTGATTGAGTGAATCCATTCACTTTTTCAACAGCAGCTTTTACACTTTCTGCTAAAGGAATTGCTTTAGCATGTGGAATCGCAACAGCCTTCACCACTTTTCCAGCAGTATCTTCCTCGAATATTTTAGCCAATGTTTTTACAATCTGCCCTTGGCTACGTACTTTCGTTACCGGATTATATACGCCGCCCTCTAAACTTGCGATTGGTTTAATATTAAGTAAAGAACCAATAAGTGCTTTACCTTTACCAATGCGCCCACCTTTTACTAAGTTTTCTAATGTATCTACGATTACGTATAAACGAGTATTTTTTCTCACTTCATCAATACGTTTTAAAATAGCTTCTAATGAGCTTCCTTCTCTTGCCATTTTAGCAGCCTCAATTACTTGATATGCTAATGCATGGCTAATGAATTGAGAGTCAACAACTGTTACTTTCGTATCTGTCATTGATGCAGCACTATTTGCTGTTGCAACTGTGCCACTCATTCCACCTGTCATATGAATGGAAAGTACTTCACTTCCATCTTCCCCTAACTTTTCATACATTTCTACAAATGTACCCATAGCTGGTTGTGATGTTTTTGGTAATTCTCCTGATTTCGCCATTTCTTCAATAAATTCATCTGGTTGTAAATCAACGCGATCTAAGTATGTTTGTCCATTTACAGAAATAGATAATGGTAAAACATGAATATCATACTTCTCAATCACTTCTTGAGTTAAATCTGCCGTTGAATCTGTTACAATTTTAATTTTTTGCATATTATATTCTTCCCTTTCGAATACGCTCTCCCTGTTATTATACTAGCATTCCTGATGCTTTCAACAATTTCGAATAAATTTCACCAAATTAATTATATTTTTATACCTAAAATAAAAAAGACAGAGCCTACCTAACTCTGTCCCTGCTGTGTATTATGCATTCTTTTCAAGAGTATTTGTTTTATATACATTTGAATAATCATTCCACTTCAAACAACTTTGTAAATATTCACGGAAAGAGTACGAGACTCTTGGGTTTTTATGTTTTTGAATTTTTGCAATAAACAATTGAAGACGAGACTGAATTAGAAACGCTAATGGATGCTGTGTTTGTAGGACAGGGATTTCAAATATTTTAATACAATTCCCTGTTGCATGAGTGAAATAAAAACTTTTCGTAATCACAATATCAATCCTCTTTTTCGTTGGATTTTTGAACTTCCTCCACTTTATTCTTTAACACGTTTTTTAGTGTAGGTTTCCTATGAATACTAAAATATCCTTAAACTGCCCCCGTTTAGAAGTTAATACTTCATTTATATCCACCTAATTCGAACCCTGTCCTATATATACTTTAAGACGGGAGTCTTATTACCCATATATAGCTTGATAACCTCAGTATAAACTTATAAAAATGAAAAGTTTGTCTAAATTTTGGAGATTCTATAATTTTTTTCTTCTATATATTCTATACAATTATAGCTAGAGTATAACAAATAAAGTGAAACTTTAATCAGTTGGGGGTTTTGTCCACCCCCACTGATTATTAGCCTTCACCAATCGGACTTTTACGGGTAGTTATCTCCCACCTAACTTCCTCGCATTCGCCGAATTTTGAGGTGGGAGTCTTACTGCCCACAAATAGCGGGATAAATTAAAAAGTGCCTTTATAACGAGGCACTTTTCGACTGTGTTTCTTCTTCTCTTTTCTGTTTTCGTTTACTAACTATCTTTGATAAAGCGATACTAATTTCATAAATACAAATAAGCGGTACCGCTACTAAACTATGTGATAAAAAATCTGGCGGCGATATACACGATGCAATTATAATCAACACGACATAAGCATATCTTCTTATTTTCTGAAGAAACTCTGCCGTCAGAAGACCTATACTCGTTAAAAACATAACAACTACAGGTAATTCAAATATAACAGCAAACGGAACTGTTAAATTTAATACGAAATGAAAATATTTTTCCGTTGTAAACATTGTATTAAACATCTCATTACCAATTGTAGTTAGGAAATGAAATAAAAATGGCATAACGATAAAATAACCGAAAGATAGGCCTGCTATAAATAATATAGACAATACCGGTATATACATTAATGTCATTTTTTGTTCATTGGGATGTAAACCTGGTTTTACAAATAACCAAATTTGTATCGCAGCAAAAGGAATTGTACAAACGATAGCAAATACTGTAGCAATCGAGAAAAAAATCCATAACACATCACTTGGACCGAGAACAGTTAATTTCATTGGTAAATCTTTTACAAGCCAAAAATAAATATCCTTCGTAAAAGTAAATCCAATAATTAAAAATAATACAAAGGATAATACTGTATATATTACTCGTTTGCGAAGCTCAACAATATGTTCTACTACGCTCATTTCCCGATTTTCCATCTCGTTCACCACACTTTATTTATCCATTCCGAGAAAAACTTCATCATATTCTTTTATTTATTTTTTTCCTTCTCTTGAAATGCCTCATCAGTCAATTCTTTTGTTGATTTTTTAAATTCTTTTAACGTTTCCCCTAAAGCTTTCCCAATTTCCGGTAACTTCTTTGGGCCGAATAAAATTAACACTGCTACTAAAATTAAAATTAACCCTGGAAAGCCAATATTTGAAAACATTTCCCCATCCCCTTCATAAGTAGATTCTTGTCCTACTATTCCATAAGTTCATTTTGTCAAAAAATTTTGTAAACGTCAATGTATCCGTTGTCTTTTGTCAAAAAAATTCAAAAATAAAATCAATTATACAAATATCATTTTCTATTCCTTTTGTATATGATATGGTTAAGGAAAATATAACTTATCTCAATACAGTGAAAGGGATTAACATTATGACGCAAAAAATTACAAGAATGACCCAATTTGTAAAAGAAGAAATTGCGAATGCAATTACCCATGGTATCGGTGCCATTTTAAGCATCCCTGCCTTAATCATATTAATTATTCATGCTTCCAAACATGGTACAGCATCCGCTGTTGCTGGTTTTACCGTTTATGGCGTAAGCATGTTCTTGCTATACTTATTTTCTACACTGCTACATAGTATCCATCATCCAAAAGTAGAAAAATTATTTACCATTTTAGATCACTCCGCCATATATTTATTAATTGCCGGCACGTATACACCATTTCTACTCATTACACTGCGTGGCCCGCTCGGTTGGACTTTACTCGCAATTATTTGGACCCTTGCGATTGGTGGAATTATTTTCAAAATCTTCTTTGTTCGTCGCTTTATTAAAACATCAACATTATGTTATATCATTATGGGTTGGCTCATCATCGTTGCCATTAAACCCCTTTATGAAAATTTAACCGGTCACGGCTTCTCACTACTATTAATAGGCGGCATTTTGTATTCTGTCGGAGCTATATTCTTCCTTTGGGAAAAGCTTCCGTTCAATCATGCCATTTGGCATCTCTTCGTACTAGGCGGTAGTACAATGATGTTTTTCTGCGTACTGTTTTATGTCTTACCCGCAGCATAAAAAAGTTTCAGCTTGTTTAAGCTGAAACTTTTTTTATTACTTATGTAATTGAGATGCAATAATATCTTTTGTATGCTGGGTTAACTCTTTAGCATCCATACTTGCATATTCTTCAGGTGTAATTGGCTTAGAAATTGTTAATGTTGCATGAGCTGGTTTCATACGATTTCCATTAGCCTCAAACATCTTATATGTACCATCTAAAGTTACTGGTAATATAGATACGCCAGATTTTACAGCAAGGTGAAAACTCCCTGCTTTAAACTCACCGATTTCGCCACCCTTACTTCTCGTTCCCTCTGGAAAAATTACGATAGAATGCCCGTTCTTTAACAGTTCAATTCCATCTTTAATTGCCTTAAGAGATTGACGGCGATCGCTGCGGTCCATAAACACACAATTCATTAGTTCCATCCATGTTGGTACAACCGGAAACTTTTTAATTTCCGCTTTTGAAACGAATCCAATTGGCTTATTTAAGTAACCTAGTAAAACAGGAATATCCATATTACTTTGATGATTACTTACAACTAGCACTGGCTTGTCTTTCGGAACATTTTCAAGTCCCTTTACTTCTACAGTCGATCCAGTTACACCCACCATTTTCTTACCAAACCAGTTTGTGGTTTTATACACAACACTATCTTTTTCTTGCGGTGACATCGCATTTGCTTTTCTTTTTATACGCCACAATCTTGGTGTAATCGCAATTACGATTAAAATTAAATAAAAGATTTTAAAAAACGTTTGAATCATACAGAACCCCCACCTATTATCATTCCGACCTTCATTATACTAGACAAACGAAGGAAAAAGAAGAAAAAATGTCCAAACAACAAGTGTTTGGACATTTTGAAGTTTTCTATATTAGAAACGTTTTGCTAATTCGCGTGCATTTACAATTGCTTCTTCCTTAATGTCTTGTGCTTTTTCAGGATTTGCATTCATTCCTTCAACTGCAATATATTCAGTGTCTGATACACCCATGAATCCTAATACTGCATTTAAGTGATTGCGACCGAAGTCCATAGATGCGTATGCTCCTTCAGAGTAAACGCCGCCTGTAGCTTGAATATGAAGTGCTTTTTTGCCTTCTAGTAAGCCAACTGGACCATTTTCAGTATATTTGAATGTTTTGCCTGCAATTGATAAGTTATCTAAGTATGCTTTCACTACTGCTGGGTAGCTGAAGTTCCACATTGGAGTCACGAATACATAACGGTCTGCATGCATAAATGTTTCTAAGTTATTGTTCATTGCTGCAATTTTTTGTTGCTGATTTTCACTTAAAGTTTCGAATCCTTCGCCTGCTGCAAATTTACCCCAAGCAGCGAATACGTCTGCATCGATTGCTGGTACAGTTGTATTGAATAAATCAATTGTTACAACTTCGTCTTGTGGATGTTCGTTTTTATATGCTTCGATGAAAGCTTCCCCTACTGCCATACTGAAAGAACCTTCTGCTGAATTTGGATTTGCTGTAATAAATAGTACTTTTGTCATTGTATTATCTCCCTTTTTCAAATTTATCTTTAATTTGAGATTTATTATTTTATAGTAAATAACTTACCTTATGTAAGTATAATACAAAAAGTTTTAATGTCTGTCAATAAAAATAGCTACTTTTTTTTCGTAAGTTAATAAGATATATTATTTCAGTTAGTTTTTGTATATAAATATTAAGGTTTTAATCAAATAAAAAAACTACCTCCATATTTCATGGAGATAGTCTTCATCAATTACTACTTTTGAAAAACATGTTTCACTTTTTCAGCCGGAATATTACTTCCACCTCTACCTTTTACATCTTCAATCATCATTGTAATGACCATATCAGGTGAATTTAAATCAAACGCAGCGAACCAACCTAGTTCTTTTCCTTCTGCCTCTTTTGATACTTTTAATTCTGCTGTTCCTGTTTTACCAGCAAGGGTCATACCATCAATTTTCGCAATTTTCCCAGTACCATCTGGATCGTTAATTACTTTTGTTAAAGCCGTTTTCAATATATCTTGAGTTCCTTTAGAAATCACATTTTCTTTCCAGGCCTTTGGTTGTTTATCTGTTTTAATAAGATATGGCGACGGAATCGTTCCATCATTTACAATCGGTGCATACGTTAAAGCTAAATGAAGAGGGGTCATTAAGACTTGTCCTTGTCCATATCCTGTATCTGCCATTTGAATATCATTTTTTATGCCATCACTTGCGATTTTAGAAACCGGGAATCCGTATTCAATTGGTAATTTCTCATCAAATCCGAATTTTTTCGCCTCAGCCATAAATTTATCTTTTCCAATTTTCAAAGCTTCTTGTGCAAAGTAAATATTATCCGAGTATTTCATTGCCTTATCAAAATCAATCGGATTTGCATCTTTTACACGTGTTACGTAATAATTGCCCCAAGAAGAATCTTTCGTCCATTTCAATCCTTCAATTTTCAATTCTTCTTTCGGATCAATTGTTTTTGTTTCAAGTCCAATTGCACCTGTAATTGGCTTAAATACAGAACCCGGAACCGATAATTGTGTAAATCGATTCGTCATCGGTTTTTTCGGGTCATTATTCCAAGTTTCGCGTTGTGCCTTCGATGTCCCTCTTGCAATAAGATTAGGATCGTATGCTGGACTACTTACAAGTGCAATCGTTTCCCCGCTTTTCGGATTAATTGCAGCACTAGATCCAGCCTCTCCTTTCATTTCATTATAAATTTTTTCTTGAGTAGCACTATCAATAGTTAAAGTTACATTTTCCCCATCAACAGCATCTGTTTTCGCTAAATTTTTAATTTCTTTTCCTTGTGCATCTTCCATGAAGACACGGCCACCTTTTTTCCCGCGTAGCTGTTCTTCCAATACTTGCTCTAATCCAGCCTTACCAACTGGTTCATCGGCTTGATAGCCTTTCTTTTGAAGCGTTTTTAAATCTTCAGCATTTACTTTTCCGATATAACCAGTAAGATGCGCTGCTGCTTCCCCTAACGGATATGTACGAACATTTACAGGTTTTGTTGCAACACCTGGTAAATCGATGTACGTATTTTGCGTTGCCCCCTCAGGCAAAATTCCAATTGGTACGAGATACCCTGGTTTTACCCATTTCGCAGCTAGTTTTTGATCAATCTCTTCTACAGACATATTTAACAACTTCGCTACCGTTTCTTTCGTTTGCGGAGCAGCATCCCCTAACTTTTCAGGAATCATTCCGATTTCAGAAGCTTTACCATTCGTCGCAAGACCTTTTCCATTACGATCGTAAACTTCACCACGTTTTGGTTGTGTTGTCTGCATACGCACTTTACTATCTTTTGTCATGCCAGGGAAAATGAAATCAGGAGTCCAATCTATTTTCCAAGACTCTTTATCCCCATCTTTTTCTTTCACCATTTTTGCTTCATGGCCAAAAGTGATTTTACCACCAACTGTATCCATGCTTACTTTAAAAGGAACAGGGCCTTCATCTTTTTTATCTTCTTTTACTTCCCCTGTTTCTACCTTTAAGTCTTTCACTTCAATACCAGAATAAATCTTTTCATATTTCTCAGTAAACTCTTTCTGTGAAATATCTTTTTTTGCATTTTCTGATAATTGATTATACATATCTGCAAATTTTTGTTTATTCCATGCTTTTACATATGTATCAAACGCTTCTTGTGGTTTTTCTTCTTTGCCGCATCCGACTAGCATTAATGCAAAGCAAAGAAAAAGAATCCCCCATATTTTTCTCAACCGATTCTCCTCCTTTTATTACATAGCGTACTTCTAAAGATTTATAGCATTCTATACATGCTAACTCTCATTATAGCACTATCGAATCCCCTCTATAAAGATACATTTGATAATATAAATAAAAAGATTGATGTGAATGCTCACATCAATCTTTTTTTATTGTTGCTTTTCATAAATATGATAATAGTACGTGTACGGATTTTTTTCATCCGTTAAGCCCTTCTCCACAAAAACTTCTTTCCAATCAGTCATATCTATTTCCGGGAAGAATGTATCTCCATCAAACGCATGATGAATCTTTGTTATATACAATTTCTCCACATACGGTAAGAATAAATCATAAATTTGCGCTCCTCCAAAAATAAAGATTTCTTCTTCATCTTTGCATAGCTCAAACACTTCTTCCGCAGAATGAGCAACTTCACAACCTTCAACATGATACTCTCCATTGCGAGTTACGATAATATTACGTCTTCCTGGCAGTGGTCTACCAATCGCTTCGTAGTTCTTTCTTCCCATAATAAGCGGGTGACCCATTGTCGTGTTCTTCACATACTGTAATTCACTTGGCAAATGCCAAGGCAATTTATTATCTTTACCAATTACTCTATTTTCGTCCATTGCGACCATAAATGAAATAATCATCTTTTCATCTCCTCTACAATTACACTGCAACTGGTGCTTTAATTGCTGGATGTGGATCATATCCTTCAATAGTTAAATCGTCCATTTCAAAATCAAACACAGATTTCACATCTGGATTTAATGTAAGTTTAGGGAACGGACGTGGTTCACGTGCCAACTGCTTTTCTACTTGTTCAAAATGATTTGTATAAATATGTGCATCACCAATTGTATGAACAAACTCTCCTACTTCGAGACCACATTCATGTGCAATTAAATGTGTTAAAAGTGAATAGCTTGCAATGTTAAATGGAATGCCAAGGAAAATATCACCGCTTCTTTGATATAACTGACAAGAAAGCTTTCCATCTGCTACATAAAACTGGAATAGCGTATGACAAGGCGGTAAAGCCATACTCGGTACATCTTCAGGATTCCAAGCAGAAATAATTAGGCGACGTGAATCTGGCGTTTTCTTAATCATATCAATTACATCTTTTAGCTGATCAAGCGTCTCACCAGCTGTCGTTTTCCAAGCTCGCCACTGCTTTCCGTATACATCTCCTAAATAACCATATTTATTCGAAAAATCATCATCTTCTAGAACGTTCTTTTTAAACAATTCCATTTGCTCATCGTATTGCTTCTTAAATTCCTCATCTTGTTGAGAGCGAAGACCGAAATCTGTCATATCAGGGCCATTATACTCGTCACTTTCTACCCAGCTCTTAAACGCCCATTCATTCCAAATATTATTATTATGTTGTAATAAATAACGAATATTTGTATCACCTTTCATAAACCAAAGTAGTTCACTTGCTACAAGGCGAAATGGGACTCTCTTTGTCGTTAATAAAGGAAATCCTTTACTTAGATCGAAACGCATTTGATATCCAAATACAGATACAGTACCTGTCCCTGTACGATCTTCTTTCTTCGTACCGTGCTCCATTACATGACGGCATAAATTTAAGTATTCATATTCAGCATGTTTCATATGTAAGAAAACCTTCTTTCAATCTTATATGAGATTTATCATAACATGAAAAACAGCGAATTTAATAATCCAAATTAATAAAAATTCTTTCAATATTTCTTACAAAATTATTAACTTTCAATATTAAAAAAGGTTTTCACTTTTCTATTACAGAAAGTATAGTGCGGAACATAAAATTTATATTTGGAGGTTGGAAGCATGTCTAAAATCAAAACTCCTGTTTTAAGTACGTTACAACATCAGGTTGAAGAGATGATGAAAGCTTTACACGTTCCTGGCGCTGCTATAGCGGTTATAAAAGATGGGGAGGTCATTATTTCAGAAGGTTTCGGCTATCGTAACATAGAGAAAAAAGAGGCTGTTACTCCGCAGACACGATTCGCCATCGGTTCTGCGACGAAAGCATTCGGTACACTTTCATTAAGCTTATTAGCACAGCAAAAAAAGTTTAATTGGGATACTCCTGTCCAAACTTACGTACCTAACTTCTCTTTATCCGATATGCTCGCTAACTCGCAAGTTACAGGACGAGATTTAGCTTCTCATCGTACTGGGGTAAGTCGTCACGATGCTCTTTGGTACAGTTCTTCCTTAACTCGAAAAGATTTTGTTGAAAAAATAAAACATTTATCACTTGATGCACCGTTCCGCACAGCATTTCTTTATAACAACTTAATGTATGCGACAATTAGTTATATTGTGGAAAACATTACGAATCAAACGTGGGAGCAATACGTTACAGAACATATTTTAGACCCTTTAAATATGAGACATACAAACTTCTCTGTTACAGACTCACAAAATACAGATGATTATGCTTTACCTTACATTGAAAATGACGGTGAAATAAAAGAAGTTCCATTCCGTAACATCGATACAGTTGGCGCTGCTGGGTGTATTAATTCTACAATTGAAGATATGGCAAACTGGGTTCTGCTTCATTTAAACGAAGGAAAAACAGAAAATCATGATTTGATTTCTACTGAACTACTCCAAGAAATGTATACACCGCATACTCCAATACCGGATCAGCCAATGTTATCAACGAGTGAATCACCATTAAATAGCTACGGACTCGGTTGGTTTATTAGTGCTTACCGCGGTTATAAAATGATTCATCACGGCGGTAATATTGATGGGTTTTCTGCACTTGCGTCATTTATGCCAAACGAAAATATCGGTATTATCGTACTAACAAATTCCGGACAAACTTTACTCCCTACTTATATTACAAAACATATTTACGACGAACTCCTCGGACTAGAATATATCGACTGGCATGAACGTGCTGTAGAAGATAGCGAAAAAATGAAAGAGATGATGAAAGAGGCAACTGAATCACTTCCTGAAGCAATAAATGGGACTATCCCTTCTCATACATTAGATGACTACACTGGAACTTTTGAGCATCCTGCTTATGGGGCACTGAAAGTATACAAACAAGATGATTTCTTACATGTACAATTCATGGATACGGAAATTAAACTACAGCACCATCATTACGACATCTTCTCAGCATCAATTAGTTTGTTCCAAATGAAAATGGGGCTTTTATTCGCTTATGATATGAATGTAAATGGTGAATTCCCGGCTCTTCAATTACACGTACCTGCAACTTTAAGTACTCAGCCTCTTACATTTACGAAAATTAAATAACAAATTAAATAGAGGGAAGATTACTCTTCCCTCTATTATTTTGGAATTAGAAATTCACCCTGCAACCTATAATCCTATTATTGAATTTAATAAATAAAATGAGGATAACCCAAATACTAACTTATTTATCAAAACAGCTTAATGAACAAGCCATGCATTAATTATTATATATTCCCTCAAAGGAAAAGACTTTCTTATTACCGATTCAATGAATGTGGAAGAACATCATTATTATTGGTGCGTTTATTTTTCTTATCTCTCCATATGAATTTTTTCAAACACATAAACACAGTAACTGAAATAGCGACTCCAACTGTAACATCTGAAGCAAAATGGGCTCCTACCACAATACGACTCATTGGTACTATTATCATCCATAAAAGAATGAGAATCCAAACACCTATTTTTTTTCTTTTTAACGAAGCGAAATATTCTGGTAATAAACTAAACCAAATGACTAACGCTGCATTAGCACTATGGCCTGAAGGAAATGACATAAACTCATCACTTTTAGCAATCCCTTGAGGTATAAACCATTTTGAAAATCCTTCAAAAGATCCAATAGAAATCATATGACGATAGCGTTCTCTACCCCATCCTAGCTTTATTAGATTAAATGTAATTAATACAATAACTACACTTAATAATCCGATTAATGCAATATCCCTCAATCTTGCATCATCATATTTACTCCATGATTTAGAAATCATATAGCAAACTACAATAAAGCAAAGCATAAAAATTGGAATTAAATATTTGGAAATGGTTAAATAATGTACTAGCATAAATGCAGCTGCAAAAGCGAACAAAAGAATGATTGCTCCATAGCCAATTCCAGATAGATAATATCCTCTTGAACCTTTATTCTTTCTAGCTTTAAATAAATACATACTAGAAAATAAGGCAATAAGCATCGCTGGAATTTCTCCTATAGCTTGTAAAAAAAGAGCGACCTTATTAGTTGGTTCATATAGACCATTGGATATTTGTAAGTCTGTAAATGCAAAGATACATAGTAAAATAGCGAAGCAGGCAATTAATATCACCTTTCTATTTTTCATCATTCCCCCTACTTTCCACTATGTTTTAATATAAAATTCCCCATCTCAATTGCTAAATCTTCACTTTGAGGATAGACACCTACGTTATCTCCATAAGCGTGCCCCAACCCTCGATAAAGAACTGTTTCAGTATCAACTCCTTTTTTAGTTAATTTAGCTGCATACGCTAAACATTCAATCATTAAAAAATCATGCTCTCCTACCGTAATAAATGTACTTGGATAGTCTGGGGATACATCAACATATGGACTTAAATACTTCGAATGAATTTCTTTCGTACCAAGTACTTCTGACATACCTCCAACCATTGAATGCATAATATTAAGCATTTTTTCTAATCCTTTTTTATACTTAGGAGCAATTTCATATTTATCTATACTCCAAGAATAAAATTCATCTTCATAATCACACATATTAATTGTAGGATACAGAAGCAACTGTCCCTTCACGTACTTCCTACTATCTTCCATATCTTTAGTTGTACAATACTGTGTTAAGTTCCCTCCTGCACTATCACCTGCCACAAAGATATTATTCTTATCCCCGCCTAATGTATCAGCATTTTCATAAATCCACTTTAAAGTAGTGTAGCAATCTGTATGCCCAGTTGGAAAAGGATTTTCCGGAGCTAATCGATAATCCACAGAAACGGCTAGTATATCTGTTTTTTCTACTATCAATTTCACAAGTTCTTCTACTACATCTGGTGATCCTGCCATGAATCCACCACCGTGAATAAAGTATAAAACTGGCGCATTCTCCTGTTTAGAAACACTGTTATAAATTCTTATCGGAATATCATATCCATCTTCCGCTTTCACTGTTTTATGTGTAATATTAATGTCTTTAGTGACAATTGGAACACTTTTAATTCCATTAAATTGTTTTCGCATATTCCTTACCGATTTTTCAGAAGCGTCCATTTTCATCATATTTTTAGGCATAAACCTCATGATATTCATTTGAACCTTCGTATCCTTATAAAGACGTGGATCCATCGCTCCTTTTTCATCACAATCTGGTATGTTTTTTACTAAGACTTTTGCCCCCTGTACATTGATGTTTTCTTGTTTTTCTTGAATTTTTTCTAATAGATTTAAGTCATATTTTCTAGTCATCTAGTATTCATCCTCCATTTTTTAAACGTTTTCATTTATTCGGATTAGATAAATCTCTATTGAATCTCACTTCATTTACTATTACTAAATAAAAAAACGTTCCATGTACAAAATGTAACATGGAACGTTTTTTTATTGTTGTTTATATTTGATACAATTATAGGCATTTTTTGATATGATATTTTTTCTATACTGTAATGGTGTATATCCATATTTCTCTTTAAACTGTGAAATAAATGATTTTACATTTGGAAATCCGTGTTTTACTGCTATATCTTGTATAGAATTTGTACTTCTAATAATATCTTCATACGCTTTATAGAGCCTATATCTCGTTAAAAAAGTGGTGAAATTTGATCCGAACGATTTTTTGAACATACGTGAAAAATGTTCTTCACTTACAAAAAAATGTTTGGCCACATCTTTCAGTTTAAGTTCTTCATCATAATGTTTATAAATATATGTAATCATTTCTTTCTGTCTATTTCCAAGTTGATAATTATTGTCTATATTCTCTCCATCTTTGCAATATCGCAATAGAATATAAACAATTTCATAAATTAGACTATTAATTTTTATGTAACTTAAATCATCAGAATTTGCGACTAACTCCTTTAATTCATAAAATATTTGCTGGAGGTTAGTTTTCTGAACAACTGATTCTTTTATATTAAATCTATATTTATCAAAATCTCCATTTACCTCTTTAAGAAATTCATAAGAAATAATCAACATCATTACTGCACAACTTGTATTTTCAACTTTTTCGAATTCATGAACATCGCCACTATTCACAAAAATAAATTCGCCAGCGGATACTTTCTTTTTTTGCCCATTCACATACAAGAAAACCTCTCCATATACGACTAGGCTAATTTCAATACTTCTATGCCAGTGAGGAGGAATATAATAGTGAAAACCAGTAGGTAACATTGTGTCCTCTATATATTCAACCATTCCTGGAATTCTATCGCGTAATTTTATTTCTTCATATTTGCCTTGCCTGATTTTCAATAGTCCACCCCCTTTTTATATTATAAAGTAGACGTCAAGGTTTTCATTCCTTCATAAAAAAACTACATATATAGTATGTAAAGAGACCGTCTCATGAGTTATTTACAAATAGCAGGTGTGAGATTTCCCACCTGCTATCCTTATTTTCTATTCATCATTTCACTATCAAACCAGATTGGCTTTGATAATTCAAAATTTTTATGGTCTTCTAATACAATATGAAGACGCTCTAACGTATCATCTAACATATGCGGCGCTGCTCGTAAACACCAAACAACCGATGAAAAAACAGTCATACCTACATATACTGCATATAATCTCCAAAAATCCTCTGGAATGCTCCCATTGAAATAGCCTTCAACTTGGCCAATTGAGTACGGGATACTAATGTCTCTTGCAAATAATGCAATTTTCACGAAATCATGAAGTGGATCGCCCCAATCATAGCCGTTAAAATCAACAACACCTACATATTTTTTATCCCGTATGATTATATTTTCTAAATGAAAATCATCGTGTTGAAATCGATTTGGACGATTCTTTACATACATTTCATTTTCATCTATAAACTTAATGATTCTATCATCATTTTCAATTTTAATTCCGCATGTTTTATACGCATCTAAATATTTTCTATGTTTTTTCATTGCTCTTTCATACCATGGGAGTATATCCTTAGGAGCTTCATGTGTATGCATTGTTGCTAAGTCTTTTCCTGCTTCTATACCAATATTATATTGTTCTCTTGGCGTATATGTAGGTAACAGATTCTTCGCATCTTCCCCTTCTAAATATGAAAAAACACTATAGCATAAACCTACTTCTTCCAACATACCGAGTTCAATCGGTCTTTGTGCTTGTACGTTTCGTTTTTGCATTTCTTTTAAAATTTGAAACTCTATTTTCTTTCTTTCATACTCTTTTATATTGCCTGCCCGTAATAAATATTTTTCATCATCAGTAGTCGTAATAATATATTTTTTTATCAGGAGAGAAACCTTTAGAGATTTCTTCAATGTTTGCGGCATTTTTCACTATTTGTATACTGTTTTTCCACGTTGTAATTATCTTCATGTCTATTCTCCTTACATTTCTGTATTCGGTGTATACGCAACCTCTACAATAAAGCCATTCGGGTCATAAAAGTCTATTGTCTAACCATCCGAATAATGATTCATTTCAATAGGACCACGTATAACCTTCACCTTATTACCCGCAAGAAACTTTGCTACCCAAAATTCAATATGATGAATACCTGCTCGAAGTTTATTTATATTAAGAATGTGCCGCCTGTACTACTTGCACAATTTCCCCTGGCGTATTAACCATATAATCTGGCGCGTCTCCTTTTACCGTCTCAATTACGTCATACCCCCACGAAACCCAAATCACATTCACACCAGCTTTTTTACAAGCTGCAATATCACGTTGTTCATCACCGACATACAACATATCTTGTTCTGTTAGCTTTTTCGACTTTAAAAATCTTTTTATCATTTTATCTTTACCAAACAAATTTTTAGAACAATACACTTCTTGAATGTTTTCTATTCCATTATTATGTAAAAATGCCCTAATATGCTCTTCTGAGTTCGAAGATATAACCGCAATCCCGTAGCCTTTTTTATGTAATTCATCTAATACATCCTTCATCCCATGAAATAAAACGAGATCTTTTATAGCAGGTTGATATAATTTATAAAACTCTAGCGCCAATATAGGAAGTTTATACAGTGGCACATCGAGTTTTTTACATCTTTCAGCAATAGTCAGTTTTCGTAAAGGCTCGATCTCTTCCTCACTAACTATCTTATATCCATGCTTTTCAGCAAGTTGATTATAAATTGGTACAAATATATTTTGTGAATCTACTAACGTGCCATCAAAGTCAAAAACAATGTATTTTTGCATTCCCATACTCCCTTTGTTTTTCTTCCTAAACCTATGTTATTCAACAGCATAAATGTCTTACCCTTTCATACACATAAAAAAGAACAAGATTTTCTCTTGTTCTTCATTAAGACAACCATTTCGGCGGTACATTCGTATTCCAATAAATATTTCCTAACTCATGGTGTCCTGAGTATCCATCATCAAAACGATGATAGTGGAAATTAAAATAATATCCATCTTGCGGTGGATGATCTCTCCTTACATGAAATCGCAGTAAGTCATTTCCGGATTTCGTGTCATAAACATGAAAAATCTTTTCATTATTTCCGCCAGCTGGTCTTTGAGAAATTGCTAATGATTGTAACGATTCTTCTGGCACATCATTTGCAAGTTCCGCGATTGCCTCTTCAATTTTAGGTAATACAACATCTTTAAATTCATCTTCAATTACAGGCCCAATTTTAGATCCGAATTTTTGCATAGATTGCTTCTCTGCTTCTTGCATCGCATAGTTAACAAAAGTATCGGTGGTTAACCTATCATTCGTTTCTTCATATGTATAGGACGTACTCTCCAAATTTTGTTGCCCAGCTGTGCTCGTAGGCTTGTCCGCAGCTTTGGCATTATCAAGTAATATGGAAGGAGGCGTCACTAAACCAAACGTAAATACGGTAATTAATGCGACTAAGGTTTTTCTAAACCAATTTGGCATTTATGTTCCCTCCCCTTTCACTCATTATATTTTATTTAACGGTTGTTTCTTCTATTATACAAAATGATTGTAATTTTTGCACTTTACAAATTTGTTAACGTTCACATATTTTTCACTTGAATATGAAATTGTAAGATTTCATACACTAGAAATACAACAACAATGAGGAGGCGATCAAATGACTTTAGATGTCATATATTCCGCCGCAAGCATACTCGTTTTAGTATATTTTATTTATCAGTGTGTTACAGACTAGAAAAAGAGCCATTTCCGGCTCTTTTTCTATGGTAAAAATACAATCCAACCAATGAATACTATAAAAATAACTCCAATAATTACTGCTGGCAATAAATAAAACTGTGAGAGGATGACTGTTCCGTACATAAATACGACTGGAAGGAGCAAATAACGATCCGCCTTCCACCTTAATAATAGTAATTCTCCTTCATCACAATATAAATGTAGAAACATTTTCTTCGTAAATTCATTCCAATAATCACGCGCATAGCGAGAAATAGCAACTATAGCAAATACAAGAATAATAACTGTTATCCACTGCGGAGTCACGATAATACTTACAGTACTTATACATACAATTTGAACATAAAACATTAAAGCACTACTTGTACGCAAAAATTCTTTTAAAAACGCTTCTACAATACGCGAATCAGATTTTTTTCCTAATATCTTTTTAGAACGAGGGAACATCCACGGTTTTTTATTCGAACTACTTGGCTTCACAGCATGGCCACCAACTTGCATAATCCCTACCGTCCAACGCATACTTTCTTCTTTCTCTTTCTCAACTTCTTTAAAAAAGAAATTTTTATAATTCATCTTTTCTTTTACCAAGACTATAGTAAATAAAGCTGCTAGACCGATAAATAATATGGAATACAATGGATTTTTATAAATAAAAAATACACTGATTCCAAAAAAAATCAAACTAAAAGAAAATATAACATCTTTTATAATCAATAACACCCATCGTTTCCCCACACGTACATTTATGAATCTCGTCAACAACGATAGCATAAATCGAAAAACAGTAAAGAAAATCCAGAACAGTACGATTTGTATAATTGTCGCTCCCATACTTTTCATCAATATAGGCAGCATAATGAATACTACAATTGCGTTCGTTATTGCAATCCGAATTAACGTATATATCATGCCAAGCTTCATTAATCTTCGCATATGATTTGGGTACGAAATTAAAAATAAGCTATCTGCTTGTTCAAAAAATGAGCGAACTCCTCTTGAAAATGTAACAAAGTAAAATGCAAGTAAACCTAATCCAAAATAAACGGTCTCTTCCATTGATAGTTCTTTTATCCATAATGAACGATAATACATTACAATAAATATAAGTGCGGGAATAACAATATATAATGCTACTGTCCAATCTGTTACAGAACGAATCGCTTTCCATTTTCTTTGCAATTCATGACGTAACCTTTTATTAAACTGTTGTTTAATCATTTTGTTCCCGCCTTACAATTGCATCGAAACAATCTAACAGTGTACTTCCTGGCATTTCTGCTAACGATTGGATCGCCTCTAAATGCCCATCTGCTACTAATGTACCTTGCGAAATGAGTAAAAATCTTTCACAAATTCTTTCAGCTGTATCCAGCACGTGCGTACAAAGTAATATACCTGCTCCTCGCTCTTTTTCTTTATATAAGTAATTCAAAAAGTCTTTCGTGGCTACTGGATCTAAACCGATAAAAGGCTCATCGATAATATAGAAATCTGGCTCTGTTAAAAATGCTAATATTAGCATCGATTTTTGTTTCATACCTTTTGAAAAATTTGATATGTATTCGTGTATATGTTTTTCCATTCGAAACGTATGTAATAATTCCCTTGCTTTGTCCTCCCAATTTCCCTCTTCATTTCCACGGGCAGCCATTAACAATTCAATATGCTCCCACAAAGTTAAATAATCATAATAAGTGGGATGTTCCGGTACATATGCACATGGATTTTTCTTTTCACCAAACGAGATTTCACCATCCGTATTCACAAGCAAACCGAGTATCGATTTAATTGTCGTACTCTTTCCTGCGCCATTCGCACCAATAAGAGCAACTAACTCGCCTTTTTCAATTGCAAAGGCAATATCATGAACTGTCTTTTCACCAATTTCATATCCGGCTGAGCGGATATTCACCTCTAGCATAATACTTACCTTCTTTCCATTTACATTACAATCAAGGAAAATGATAACATATCCCTCTTAATTTAGTATTATATCACTTCTGATATATTTGTTTCGGTAGCAGGAAAAAACATATTTCAAGAGAATATTTAATGTTTGTAGTTTTAAATTGAAAGGACTGTAACTATGAAAAACATTGAAGCTATTTTCATTGATCGTGACGGAACAATTGGCGGTGATACTACAATACATTATCCAGGTTCTTTCACATTATTTTCTTTTACAAAGGAATCTTTACAAAAGTTAAAAGCTCAAAATATTAAACTATTCTCTTTTACGAATCAACCAGGTATCGCGGATGGAAAAGCAACTGCGAATGATTTTGTTCAAGAATTAAAAGAGTTTGGTTTTGATGATATTTACCTTTGTCCTCATAAACATGGTGGCGGATGTGAATGCCGCAAACCGAGCACAGGTATGCTCCTGCAAGCAGCAGAAAAACATAGGCTTGATTTAACAAAATGCGCTGTAATCGGTGATCGCTGGACTGATATTGTTGCTGGTGCAAAAGTAAATGCAACAACAATATTAGTTCGAACTGGTGCTGGATATGATGCTTTACATACGTTCCGAGACAAATGGGCACATATTGAACCGAATTACATTGCAGAAAACTTTGAAGACGCTACAAATTGGATTTTAAATCATCAATAAAAAAATTAAATGAGACGTCTTCACTTTGAAAACGTCTCATTTAACTATATATATTTCAAAAAGTTAATTCATAATGGAAATAACGATTATCTCTCAAATATCCATTTTCAGCGTATAATCGCTGAGCTGATAAATTATCAATCTCTGTTTGTAATTTTACACCTTTTGCGCCATTTTCTAAGGCGAATTCTTTAGCAGCTTCTAATAATTTTTTACCTGTTCCGGCTCCGCGCTTTGCCTCTTGTACAAACAGATCATTTAAAATCCATAATTCTTTCATCGAAATGGAAGAAAACGAAGGATATAGTTGCGTGAATCCAATATATTCACCGTCTTCAACTGCGACGAAAATAATGGATTCTTTTCTCTCGATTCGATTTCGTAAAAACACTTTTGCTCCTTCAATATCAGAATCTTGTCGATAAAATACTCGATAGTTATTAAAAACAGATGCTAGTCCATCTAAATCTGCAATTGTTGCTTCATATATTCTCATTTTACTCCGTTCCCCTTCCAATACTGTTTCATAATATCTGTTGCCCATTTAGGCTGCTTTATTTCTTCCCTCGGTATAAATTCTTTCATAACAGGCTTAATATCCAATATCGGTGTACCATCGATTGCATCTAATCCTTCAACCACAATTGCATTTCCATCCCTTTTTATCACTTTAACAATTGTCGCTCCTAGTCGATTCGGACGATTTTTTCCACGCTGTGCAAAAATCCCTACTTTTGGATACTTACTATTATTTCTAGGGTGTCTAGCAGAATGTTGAATTTGTTCATCTGTTACTTTATGAAAATAGAAAATAACTTCAATATGAGAAAACTCTTCGATCCCTTGTATACTTTCCTCTGTATACATATCAGTTAAAGTAATACAGGATCTTACATCTCCCCACTCATCATCTTTTATTTCCTTTCTTTCATTATGTACAAATGCGATTGGTTGAACTGAAAACATCCGCATTCCCCCTCAAATGTAACCACTTACATTATAAGATATTTTCTGAATGTTTTCCACACATACGATTTTGTTTACATAATAAAATTATATCTTATTTTTATTTCTTCATTTATTATTTTGTAATACTCAGTAGATGATTCCCAGCTCATTCCACCAATAAGACCTATTAATTTCATATATTCATCTTTAAGATAATATTGTTTTAGTCAACACTAATACTGTAATTTATACATAATGAATATCGTTTTATAGCAATGAAAACATTTTCTTTATCACATAAACCCTCTACATGATTTAAAGTTATTTTTCATTTCCACGGAAATAATTAAAGAATATTCAGAAAATAACTTTTGTAGTAGACTCATATTTATAGTCAAAGCATTTTCGATAGAGCTCTTTTATTTCATCATAAGATGGAACTCGTGGATTGTTACTTGGACTCCCACTTTCGATAGCATCTTTCGCCATTTTAGAAATAGCATTTTCAAATTCTACTTCATCAATTCCGTATTCTCTTAAATTAGGAATACGAAGATCAAAACAAAGTTTCTTAATTTCAGCAATCGTGTAGTTCGCTACTTCTTCATTAGAATGAGAATACAAATCTTTGTTTAAGCTACGTCCTACTTCCGCTAACCTTTTTATTGCACTCATTTTTGTAAACTCTAAAACTGCAGGTAATAGTATTGCATTCGATATTCCATGTGGCACATGAAATAATGCCCCCACTGGACGAGACATACCATGCACTAATGTAACAGATGCATTTGAAAAAGCAATCCCAGCTTGTAATGAAGCAATCATCATTGCTTCCCTTGCTTCCATATTATCTCCATCTTCATATGCGATACGTAAATATTTCATAATGCTTTCAATAGCTGAAAGAGCAAGAACATCTGTAAGAGGTTGTGAAACTTTAGAAATATAAGCTTCAATTGCATGGCATAATGCATCTACTCCCGTTGCTGCAGTAATATGAGGTGGTACCGAACTTGTAAAAATCGGGTCTATTATCGCAACATGAGGGATAAAGCTTGGATGTTTTATCATCATTTTCACATCTGTTTTTTTATTCGTAATTACTGCTACACTTGTTACTTCCGATCCAGTACCAGAAGTCGTTGGGATTGCGATTAGCGGTAGTGGATTGTATTCTATTTCTATATCCTTTTGGACGTAATCTTCAATTTCTCCACCATTTGTATATAACACTGCTACTGCTTTCGCAACATCAATACAACTTCCTCCGCCAATACCTATGATAAAATCGCATTTTCCTTTTTTACAAATAGATAACGCTTCTAATACGTATAAATTTGTAGGCTCAGTATTTACTTCATTGTACGTAATAACAGTAATCCCTTTCGCATTTAAGTGATCCATACATCTTTCAACATAACCCAACTTCTCCATAATTGTATCACTTACAATAAAAGCCCTTTTCCCTAACTTTCTTGATTGATCCCCTAGTTTTTCAAACGAATTTCTCCCATATAATACAGACTTCGGCATACGAAACTCAGCAACTTCTTGCAAGTACTCCACCCCTTCTATCTATAATAAATATTTGCAACTACTCAGCCATGCATTTCATTCAGAAGTTTGATAAAGTGTATTATTCCAGTTAAAATAAGCCCCCTTATTAACTATAGAAAGTTGTTTTCATTTTTCAGCATATAGATTGCTGCCATGAAGATAAAAATGGACCTACACCTTGCTACCTTTCTTTGTTTTAAAACTTTGCGCGTGGCAGGAAAGGCCCTGACCGCTCCTATACATAGCCAGGTCCTCTCTCGACCAACTTAAAAAATTTTTCTGCCGATTTTTCATAGAGTGACTGAGTAGTTACAATAAATATTTTATTATGTAAAATATCAATCTGATAAATATTTTCTTTTCGTATATTAACTAGTATTAATAGATTCCTGTTAAAGTATAGAACGCGATGACTGCAAATACTGCGACCGTTTTCAAAACTGTAATAGCAAATATATCTTTATATGACTGTTTATGTGTTAATCCTGTTACCGTTAGAATAGTAATAATTGCACCATTATGTGGTAATGTATCCATTCCGCCTGATGCCATTGATACAATGCGGTGCATAACTTCTAATGGAATATCATATTGATTGGCCGCTGCAATAAATTTATCTCCCATCGCACTTAAAACAATCCCCATTCCTCCTGATGCTGATCCAGTAATACCAGCCAAAATATTCGTTGTTACTGCCCCATTTACTAATGGATTCGTGAAAGTTGCAGAGATGCTATCTCTCATAATTGCAAAACCTGGAAGTGCTGCAATAACACCGCCAAACCCAAATTCAGCTCCTGTATTCATTGTTGCAAGTAGCGCTCCACCAATACTTGTATTCAATCCAGCTTGAAATCCAGTTACTACTCGTTTCCAATATAATAAAAGCGTTGATAAAATCCCTATAATAAGTGCCAATTCTACAGACCAAATTCCAACTACCGCACTTAATTCTACTTTTCCAAATGCTTTCATACCAATAGCTGAGAAATCAAAACCATTTGGATACCACTTTGGTATCATGATTGTGAAAACTTTATTCATTACACCTACTAAAATAAGTGGTACAAACGCAATTACTTGCTGTACTCTTGTGATTTCAATACTGCTTAGTATCGGTATATCTTTTTGTTCTAATTGTAAAGATGCTGCCATTTCAGACTTTCCATCGTTAAAACCAAAATACCCTTCTCCTGCTGCTTTTGCCTTCTTACGCCTACTCTCTAAATAAAGTAAACCTAACGTTAAAACAAAAATTGCGCCTAAAATACCAAGTATCGGTGCTGCATAAATATCAGTTTTAAAAAAAGTTGTAGGTATTACATTTTGAATTTGTGGTGATCCAGGAAGCGCATCCATTGTAAATGTTGCTGCTCCAAGAACGATTGTGCCAGGGATTAAACGCTTTGGGATATCCGCTTGTCGAAACAACTTAGCCGCAAACGGAAATATAGCGAATACCACTACATACACACTAACACCGCTATACGTTAAAATAGCTCCCATTAAAACAATCGCTAAAATTGTACGTTTTTCTCCAACTAACTCTACAATCGTCTTTGCGATGGAATCAGCGATTCCTGACATTTCTACTACTTTCCCAAATATTGCTCCAAGTAAAAACACAGGGAAATATAATTTAATAAACCCTACCATTTTCTCCATAAAAATATTTGAAAAGAAAGGTAATACAAAACTAGGCTCTGTCAAAAATACCGCAAATAATGCAAAAATCGGTGCGAATAATATTACAGAAAATCCTTTATATGCTACAAACATGAGTAAACTAAGTGCTAATAAAATAATAACTAGCTCCAATTATAACCCTCCTTTTAAACTGAAAATTCAATCTTTTAACGACGAACTTTTACTCGTATTTCGAACCCTTTTATTTCATGACATTCCTCCTCTTTTTATCCCGCTATTTGCGGGCAGTAAGACTCCCACCTTAAAATTCAGCAAATGTGCAGAAGCTAGGCGGGATATCAACTGCTCGTAAAAGCCCGATTGGTGAGGGCTGATAATCAGTGCCGGATGGACAAAACTTCCACTAATTAAAGTTTTACTTTATTACAAATTTTTCATGCTAAAATTGTCTAATTATAGTATTCGATTACATATGTAAAATCCCTTTAAACAAAAACGATTTCATCGTCATATGTTATAAAGGGATTTCTAGGTTCTATTTCTATAGTTTTATCGTACTATTCTCTATACAAAAACTTTGTAACTCTTCGACATCTTTCACTATATGAATCGCCCCAGCATCACTCAATTCATTCTCATTACCATATCCATACAATACACCTATTGAAGCAATTCCGTTACTGTTCGCACCGATTACGTCATGCTTTCTATCACCAATCATCACCATTTCTTCTTTTTGAAGTTCTTCATTTGTTTGTAAAATATGAGCAATTATTTCTTCCTTTTTTATTCTTGTCCCATCTAAATTACTCCCTACAATCTCTTCAAAAAAAGATGTTAACTGAAAGTGCTCTATTACTTGTTCCGCAAATACAGTAGGCTTTGAAGTTGCTACAAACAAACGATTGCCATCATCCTTTAATTCTTGCAATAGGGCTCCAATTCCATCGTATACTTTATTCTCTAATAAACCACTTTGCTTTAAATATTCCCGAAAATAAAACACTGCTCGTTCTACCTCTATTTCATTCATATTATATCTATCTACAAAAGATTGTTGTATTGGTGGGCCGATAAATGAATCTAACTCGCTTATATTTACTTCTTCGATCCCGATTTTTTCTAACGCGTATAGAACAGAATTTATAATCCCTTCTTTCGGATCAGTTAATGTTCCATCTAAATCAAATAGAAATGTTGTATACATATTTCATTCCCCCACTGATTTTATATGTACCCCATTAAGGCCATTCTCCTACTTACACCTTTACTATACTATCACCATTCAACTTTTCAGAAAATTACTTTTTCTACCCCTTATACTTTCAGTTACAAAATCACAAAAGATATGATAAAGTGAAAAAGTTATAATTAATTTAATAGAAACTGGTGAATCAAATGTCAATTACGTTAATTTTTATAATGGCTTTCACAATTGTTATCCACGCGGTTGAAACTAGCTCTTATAGTATTCGATTAGCTGGTGTACGTTTAAAAAAGATTGTCGTTGCCTTATCCATCGTAGGAATGGTACTACTTATTTCAAGAACATCTAACTTACTACAAGCTTTTTTAATTGGTGGTATTGTCGATGAAGCAAAGCTAGATTCTTCTATTGATTTAGAGCATATTATACGGCTCGTTCTATTATCTGCTTCTGTCGGTACATTGCTCGCGATTATACTCTATCCAACTTTGACAAAGCTATTTGGATACGTAATTCAAAACTTTGAAACAGATGGTTCATTCATTCGAATGATGAAGACGAATAACATTCAAAAATTAAAGTACACAAAAAAATATGTACGCTTTCCAAAGTTTGAGATGATTCATCGAATGCGTATTGGCGGAATTCCGAAGCGAATTATGCTTATTAATATGTTTGCCACTGCCATTTATACAGCTGGTGTTCTTTCCGCACTATATGCTTCTTTTTTAAATCCGACTTATGCAACAAAGGCTACTACAGCTTCTGGCCTTGTTAATGGTTTTGCTACTATTTTATTAACAGTTTTACTAGATCCACGTATCGCTCTTTTAACAGAACGGGCTCTTCAATCAGAAGAAGGTGCTGAAGCAATGAGTAAGATGTATGGTTGGCTCATGATTTCTAGACTTCTCGGTACATTATTAGCGCAACTATTATTCATACCAGGTGCTTACTGGATTACATGGATTATTAAGCTTATGAATTAATTCACTCTCTAAAAAAAGTAGGTGTACTATCAAATGACTATTAAAACCGAACAAGATATTATTCAATTGATCCAAAATGATCCGTGGATGATGAATGTATTACAAATGGCAAAATCACTAGAGCTACCTGATTGGTGGATTTGCGCTGGGTTTGTCCGTTCTAAAATTTGGGATACCTTACATAACTACGAAGTAAGAACGGCTACGCCAGATGTCGATGTCATTTATTATGATCCATTACATAAAGATGAGGTGTACGAACAATCATTAGAACAGAAACTAATGAATATGGATGCCTCCATCCCTTGGTCAGTAAAAAATCAAACTCGCATGCATGTAGTGAATGGAATGCCACCATACTCTTCTTCTATTGATGCTATTTCTAAATTTCCTGAAACAGCAACCGCCCTTGGTGTTTCTTTGGACGAACAAAACAAAGTCATATTAACATCCCCATGCGGAATAGAAGATGCACTTTCATTACAAGTGAAACCTACACCTCATTTTCTTGAAACGAAAGAACGAATACATATGTATAAAAATAGGGTTAATAAAAAGAATTGGCAAAGCAAATGGCCTAACATTACAATCACTTATCCAGAAATTTAAAAAAGGTGCTTCTCATTATTAGAAGCACCCTTTCTTTTTTATTTCAAAAAATGAATAATTGTTTCAGCAAATCGATCTGCTTCCTCATAATGTGGTGTATGACCACTTTCTTCGAATATGATATGCTTTCCATTTAGAGAATCTCGATTGAATATTTCAATTTGCTTTTCACATGTTACTACATCATATTTTCCTACAATTAATAACATTGGATTCTGTACATCTTTTATTTTTGATAATAATGACGTATGACATGCTCCCTCTGATTTTAATCTATCAAAATGGGTTTTTGAACGATTTGAAAATTGTTCCCACTCTTCGTCACTATATAAACTATCGTCCGTCTCATCTTCCTTATAATTGTAAATCTCCATTCTCTTCTCTTCTAATTCAGAGCTTAATCTTATATAAGCTTCTAGCAACTCTTCTGAACTAGCATTATTAGATGAATAATTCAGGCACTCTTCTGCCGCTGCTTCTTTTCCATACTTTATTAATAAATCCCCTGTTTTTTGTAACAAAGCTCTACTTGTTAATGAAAAATCGAAAGTCGGACCTTCAAATATTATTTTCTCTATTGAATTTGGATACATCGCTACATATAACAATGCTAAATACCCACCGAAAGAATGTCCTATTACAGACCATTTATCAATTTGTAATACTTTTCTTAGTTCTTCACAATCTTGAATTAAATCACCTAGTCCAAAAGGTTCTTCCTCAGTAATTACTTCCGAACGACAAACTCCTCGTTGGTCTAACATAATTACATACAATGATTCTTTTAATCGTTCCGCTTGATGAAATGAAAAATCATAACAGCTCTCTCCTGGTCCACCGTACAAATATAATACTGGTTTATTTTTAGGACTTCCATGTGTTTCAACATATAGCTTTTTCCCTCTAATGTTTATGTATTTCCCAACTTCAATCAAATTCGTTTTTATTATCATCACCTTCTTTTTTTACTGAATATTATAACATTTCATCTTAAATAATCCCTATTACATTTAAAAAGACGATAATTATTGCAAGTGGAGCTATAAATCGAAGTAAAAATACCCAGGTAGTAAATACTTTCTTTCCGTAATTTCCACCTATAAAAAATTCAGCTTCTAACACTTTCTTTTCCATTTTGAATGATACGAAAATACTAATAAATAATGCTCCGAGTGGCATTAATATATTACTAGATAAGAAGTCTATCGCATCAAAAATATTCTTCCCAAAAATCGTAATATCACTCCATACTCCAAATGATAACGCAGATGGTATACCTACTAGGAAAATGCAGAAACCGATGATCCATGATAGTTTATTTCTTCTTTCTTGCTCGCCATTTGCTAATGCTGAAACGACCGTCTCTAGTAGTGAAAATGCCGATGTTAATGTCGCAAATGTAAATAACGCAAGAAATACTGTTAAGAATAGTCCACCGAATGGAATTTGACTAAATACAGATGGCAATACGATAAATAGTAATCCAGGTCCTTCTGTTGGCTCCATTCCTAATGAAAATACTGCTGGAAATATAGCAAGACCTGCAAATAAAGAAACGAATAAATTCAATCCAACAATCGTAACTGCTGATTTTGGTAAACTTTCTTTTTTATTTAAATACGAGCTATACGTAACCATAATCGAAATTCCTATACTAATCGCAAAGAATGATTGCCCCATTGCGAACAAAATACTTTCTGAAGTAATTTTTGAGAAATCCGGCTGTAAGAAAAACTTCACGCCTTGCATCGCATCATCAAGTGTTAATGAACGAATAATAAGAGCGAAAAATAATACGAACAACGCTGGTAACATATATTTACTTGCTTTTTCAATCCCATTTTGTACACCTTTTGATACAACCCATATCGTAATGAACATAAATGCAAAATGACCGATAATGGCCCAAGTCGGATTTCCAATTGTCTCTGTGAATAATGCACTATAATTTTGTCCTGGAGTAATAAGCTGTCCTGTCACTCCTCTGAATAAATAAATTAATACCCATCCACCTACAACACTATAAAATGATAGTAATATAAAACAAGTTCCAACGCCAAGACGGCCAATCCAGTGCCATCCTGTATTTGGTGCGATACTTTTAAATGCTCCAACTGCTTGTTTCTGTGTACTGCGTCCAATCATAAATTCAGCAATAAGTAGTGGTAGTCCAATTAATACAGTAAATAATATAAAGATTAAAAAGAATGCTCCTCCCCCGCTCTTTCCAGCGATATAAGGAAACTTCCATATTGCGCCAAGTCCAATTGCTGATCCTGCCGCTGCCATTATAAAACCTAATTTCGAAGTCCATTGCTCCGTCTGTTTCATCTTATTTTCCTCCTAATTAAATCTTTTTATATAAATAAACGAATTTTATAAACCTATCCAAATAAACCCTCCATTTCTTTTTCTATAAAATAAAAAATGGCCCAGCATCTCTTTATATAAAGAGACGCTAAGCCATTTGCTTAACGCGGTACCACCCTTATTGATTCCATTATGAATCCACCTTAGTAGTAATCGTTTGATTACAAACCTAATATCGAAGGTTAACCGTTAAGATTTACTAAGAATGTGATTCCGTTCCACCTTACTGCTCCTAGGCGAGTTCAGGATGTCATTTGACTATGTCACACCAACCCATAGCTCTCTGTACAAATACATGACCTTACTACTCCTATTCAACGCACTTTAATATTCTGAATATATCTTCTTTTGAAATTAATATGAAGTATATCGGTTATATTTATAACTGTCAAGATATATATTAATTTTTTGTCGAAAAGGATTTTTATAGACTTATATAGAAAATATTTACAAATGAAATATAAAGAACATTAAAAAAGAATCTTCGCGATAATCGCGAAGATTCTTTTTTACGGTATAAGACGAGTACAATCTCTCGGAAAAGCACTCGCCTCTCGGACATTTGTTAACTCTAAAAGTTTATATACAACCCTTTCTAATCCTATCCCAAAACCACCATGTGGTGGACAACCGTATCGGAATGTATTTAAATAAGATTGAAATTTCTCTGGATGTAATCCTTTTTCTTTAAAAGAAGCAAGTAACATGTCATAGTTATGAATTCGCTGTGCACCTGATGTAATTTCTAACCCTTTATATAATAAATCGAATGAATCAGTAATAGTTGGATTTTCTTTATTCGGTATCGTATACATCGGTCGCGCTTCTTTCGGATAATGTGTAATGAATACAAATTCACTATTATACGTTTCTTTCACATATTTCCCTAGTAACTTTTCACCTTCTGTATCTAAATCCCCTATGGGAGATTCTTTTCGATACTTACTTTTTAAAACTTCTTGTGCTTCTGATAATGTGATTTTAGGAATTTCCGCAATAACAGGTACTGTTACTTGTAATAGTTGTAGTTCTCTTTCACATTTTTCTCCTACTTGTTGAAACATATATCGTAAAACATCTGTTTCTAATTGCATCACTTCATAAAAATCATGAATAAATCCAAGTTCTACGTCTAACGATATATATTCATTTAAATGTCGTGACGAGTTATGATGTTCAGCCCGGTACACAGGAGCAATTTCAAAAACACATTCGAGTCCTCCCGCTACCATCATTTGTTTATAAAACTGTGGTGATTGAGCTAAATACGCTTCTTTTTGGAAATATGGAAGCTTAAAAACATTCGCTCCTCCTTCTGCCCCTTGCGAGACAATTTTCGGAGTAAATATACGTGTGAAATCGTTCTCTATTAGGAATTCACTAAAACTTTGAACGAGTGTAGATTTCACTTTAAAAACCGCCGCGATTCGCTCATGCCTTAATGATAATACCCGCTCATTCAACAGTTGATCTAAGCCAACTTGTAGCTTCTTTTTATTTATCTCAAATGGAAGTGGCTCTGCACCATTTAATACTTTCACTTTACGTGCAAGTACTTCAATACCTAATTCTGTTTTCGGTGTCTCTACTATTTCTCCAATTATTTGGACGACACTTTCAACATCAACTTTGTATCCGGCTAACTCGTTTTCTAATACACATTGAATAACTCCCGTTCGGTCCCTTAATAATAAAAAGCTAACATTTCCTAGATGACGAATCTTTTTTACCCACCCTTGTAGTAATACAACCTTCCCGCTATGCTCCGTACATTCTCGTGTGAGTGAGCGCTTCATTATTTGATCCATTATATTTCCCTCCATTAATTTTATTTTTATTTACTTTATTGTTGTCGTCATCATCATCCACGGTCACTCACCTCCTTTCAAAGAATACAAAAATCCGCCCCTATAAATAGGGACGGATTTTTCCGCGGTACCACCCAAATTGTCATAATGACCATCTTAGCCCTGATAACGGTAGGTACCGTTTGCTTTTACTAATTATCACGTTCAAAGCAACACTCACAGGTGTCTTTCCATCATGCGGTATCGCAATCTTCCCAGCAACCGATTGCTCTCTGTAGACCCTTGCATCATGTACTTTTCCTGATCATCACTTTTTATATTTACAGAGTATTCTATCTCTTTAATTTATAAAACACAAGCCTTTTTAGGAAAATATTGCGATTTCTCACTAAACAGCCCCCTTCTAAAGGTATGTAATATGAACATTGAACTCTATACAATTATCATTTGACAGCTTAGAAATATTTTATCCTTCTCAAATTCTTTCAATCGCACTTATTTTTCCATTTTATTACATGAATTACACGTTTCCCACGCATATTATTATTAAAGTTTTATCGGAGGTGTACATATGAAAAAAGCAATTAGTTTCTTTCTCCTTTTGTTTTGCCTTATTGTTGTAAATGAAACATATGCCTATTCGCCAAAGTCTTTACCAATCTCTCAAAACTCTGATCAATGGCAAGTGAATATTGATGAAGTAAAAAGAACGAGTGAAAAATTGTTACAACCAAAAAAAGGTGTATTTCAAACATATCATTTCTCTGTAAAAAATCTTGGAAAAAGTGAAGTGTATAATGTACAAGTTGAAGTTTTTCGGAATGAACCACATACGAAAACAAAATATGAACTCTTTTCCCTAAAAGAAAGTCGTCTAGCGGGCGGAAAAACTGGATTTGAACACGCTAATTTTCCAGTTCCTACAAAAGCAGATAAGATTGACGTGATCATTACGTGGCAAGAACATCCTTTCCTCTCCATGAGAAACGGTCAAAAATTTGAATCTAGAAAATTTAAAGAGCATTTTGTTTTTAAAGAAGCAGTAAAGTAAATTTATCGGTATATGTACATTATTACCGATACCAATAAATTTTCCAGTACCAGTTCTTAAGCAAATTAAAAACGTCGTGGCTTATAAATGCCACGACGTTTTTAATTAATTCGTACTAATCCCTCTCGCTGCCCAAATGCGATCAATTTCAGCCGCGTGTTGTCCGCCGTATAAAAGAGCATCCGCTTGCTTAATTGCTTTCGCTCCATCACGGAATTTCGCATTTGGCGTTAATGACCAATGTGATTGTAAAATAATTTTTGTTGCTACATCACGGCCAAAGGCCTGTGCCATTTCGTATTGACCTTGAGCCCAAATTTCTCCATCATTATGCACTTCATTCGTTATATCTTTCGGGTATACTTTATTCGTATCTAATCGGCGTAAGCACGTCGGATCTGAACTAGAATAAGCGGTCGCATCCCATTCTCCAATACATGCTTTACCGTAACCTGTTGTCGATACTGCATCTTCATAAGTAGCACCTAAGAAGTCTCCAAACCCTTCTCCCATCGCTCCACCTTCTGGTGAACTTCCGAAGCCTGGTACTTGATTATCTTGAATAGAATGTCCATATTCATGCGCGATAATGCCCGCATCTTCTGCATCATCTACTCCGCCAGTACCGAAAGTTAAGGCTTTCGTTGATGGTGAATAAAATGAGTTATCATCAGTTGTACCATTTACATTCACTTTAATAGAACGATTATTAATATTGTTAATGCCCAATCCTTGAATGTAACGCTGCAATGTATCGATATGATAATACGACATAACATCTTCAAAGCTATCATTTGCACGTGTATAGTTAAATTGTAAGTTTGTAGATTTCGTCTTCGCTTTTGAAGAAATTGTAACATACTCACCAATTAAAAATCCTGTACCATCTAAACCTTTTAACGTAACAGTTTTCAGTTGATTCGTTAGTGCTGTTGAATCTGCATCATTACTATCTTTTAATCCTGTTTTACTACCACTAGATACGACAGGATTAGGTAAAAATACTTTTCCTGTTCCTTCTGCTTTTCGGTTTATATCAACCTTTTTAATTAACTTTCCATTTTCTGCATCAATGAATGTTTCCCATGCACCGAATGGATTGTTAGAATGGACTACCACTTTATATACTGGAAGAGCGACACCTTCTTCAACAATATATCCGAATTCTTTTTCTGTAGGAGCCCATAGATTTTGCTCACTTTCTCCTCCAACATACGCCATCGATTTTTGTTCTGCATCTTTTTCACTAATTTTTTTCGTAACTTCCTTCACACCTGTAACAGGCTGATAATCAGAAACGGCAAGTAATCCTTTTCCCTCACCGTTAAGAGTAACTGTAATTTGTTTTGAAAATACAGGAGCACCATTAACTACTTGTTGGAACCTAACATATGAAGCTACTGATGTTTCTGTTGTAGAAATATATTGTAAGTCTGAAAGGTCCGCCTTCAATCCATATTCCGTAGCATGTCCCTTTAAATATTCAATTGCTTTTTTCTGTGGTGAATAAGCTTCTAACTTTACTTGCTGTTGTTTTTCCAATGCCGAAACCGTAGAAATCGTCCCCATTACTAATGGCACAGTCATTGCCATTGCCACCATTTTTTTGTTTAACATAAAACCACTCCCCCTAATAAATTGAATCCTTTACCCCATTCCTTTAAGGCTATTACTGTCCACAAGTAACGAGATAAATTGAATCTACGAGTAATTCTATACGAGCAATTCTATTACCTTCACATTTAGGGTGAGTGAAATTTTCTCAATAATTATGTATAAAATGAGAAGAATACTTTAGAAATATATTTCTTTCCCGCTTTGATTAACTATATTTCACCAAAATAATGTATTGAAAAATATATTTTTTTACCTAACGGTAGGTTGAAAAATACCTTAATGAATGATACTCTTTAATTAACCTTTTATTATCGGGAGGATTTATTATGAGTAAAAGTGAAGAAACACGCTCTTCCATAGTCGAAGCAAGTTATCGACTATTTGCCGGTCACGGCATTGCCAAAACGACCTATACAATGATTGCTGAAGAAGTTGGTATTGCCAAGCCATCTATTTATTATTACTTTAAATCTAAAGATGCATTAATTGAAAGTATTTTTAATGAATTATGTGCAGCGATGCAGTTCTCCTCATTCTTTCATACAGAAGAATTTACGAAAGAGAATTTCATTGAGAAATGTGTTGAAATTGGCTTTAAAATGATAGACGAACAACAGAAAGATCCTTATTTTAATCGTGTATTACAAGAATATGTATTACTATCTTCAAGAAACGATATGTACAAAGATCGATTACTAACTGTACAAACAGAATATTTAAACGGATTTGAATCACTCCTAACAAAAGCAAATGAACTTCAACTCATTCAAAATAAAAATCTAGTTTCAAAAGCTCATATGTTGGCATTAGTACTTGATAATATCGGAAACTTCATGATGTTTGATGTAAATATGAATTATAAACAAATATGGATTGAAGCTGTCCACAGCATATTCAAAAGAAGTGATTCATATGAAAACTAAAAAACGAATTATCGGCTTAGATTTTGCTAGAGCGTGGGCAATGTTTGGAATGTTACTAGTTAATTTCATGGTGATAACAGGGGCGGAAGGAAATGGGCCTCCTCTGTTAAAAACCTTTATGACACTTTTTGAAGGTAGAGCTTCTGCCTTGTTTGTTATACTTGCTGGGATTGGCATAACTTTAATGACTAAATCATCTGTTGCTAGCCCAGAGAAAATAAAAATCAATACCAGCCGAATATTGATTTGGAAACGATCACTATTCTTATTTATTTTAGGATTATTATTGTATGTAATGGAATGGACGGGAGATATTTTACACTACTACGGCGTTTACCTTTTCATCGCTGCATTACTAATTACTGTACGAAGAACTATACTAATATGGCTTTCTATCATTATTTTACTTGCTGCACAATATCTCCAACTTACTTTCAACGCCTTCGAAGGATGGGGAGGCACAATCCCATTTATAAACTATATAGACTTTTGGACCTTAAAAGGTTTTCTTCGTAACTTATTTTTTAATGGCTATCACCCTATTTTCCCATGGTTTTCTTTCTTCTTAATCGGTATGATAATTGGCAGATTAGATCTTCATAATAGAAAAATTAGACATAGATTGCTCTTACTCGGTATAACAGTAACGATAATTATAGAGCTATTGTCCAAAGCGTTAACTCACCTTTTTATCCCATACATTGGTGAGGAAGCAGCTACATTTTTGTTTAATACAGGACCGATATTACCAAATATATTATATATTTTATCTGCTACTGGATCCGCTATTGCTATATTAATAATTTGCCTCTACATTGCTGAAAAATATGAAAAGAATTGGTTTATTACATCCATTGTACAAACAGGACAATTAACATTAACGCATTATGTAAGTCATGTATTTATCGGTATTGGCTCATTGATTGTATTAAATCGTATGGAACACCAAACATTACTTTTCGTTTTATTATTTGCTACTGCATTTTTCATTTTCAGTATTTTATTTAGCGTATTATGGCGAAGGAACTTTTCTAGAGGACCTATCGAATGGATTATGCGGAAAATAACTGATTAATTTATCTTCATACAAAAAAGGAAGTTGGAATGATTCCAACTTCCTTTTTCTTTAATTAGCCGCGTTTAATTTAATTCGGACTTTTGTCTCACCTAAAGAAAGTTCATCGTCCTCATTTGTTAAGTGACCAAATGTAAATTGCTTGACGAGTAAGTTTTCTTCTAATAAATCTTTATGACTCGTTAACGTTTGCTGTAGTTCTTCTTCTGTATCAAGAATTACATCCACTCGTAAATTAACTGGTAAATTCAACTGCTTACGATATTCTTGAACTGCACGAATAAATTCACGTGCTACTCCTTCTTGTAACAATTCTTCCGTTACATTCGTATCTAACATTACCGTATATTGACCGTTAGTTGTATTTGAAAATCCTGATTTCGCAACTTTCTCTACTAATACATCTTCAACCGTGACAATTACTTCTTCCTCTGCTGTTGCTTCATATACTGCTTTTTCTGTTGATACAAAATTTTGTACTTCTTCCTGTGATAATTGTTTTAGCCACCCGTTTACTGCATTCACATTTTTACCAAACTTCGGTCCAGCTGTTTTAAAATTCAGCTTTAATTGATATGATGTGTATTTTGATTCATCCATTTCCACATGGAATGCTTTAACATTTAGCTCATCCATTACGATATCACGGTAAGATTCCCAATCCATATCATTTTCGCTATGCTCAAGTAATACAAGCTCTGCCAACGGCTGTTTTACTTTTAATGAATGTTGATTACGATTACTTCTTCCAAGTTCAACAACTTGTAAAACAGCATCCATTTCCGCTTCTAACTGAGGCTGGATAAGTGATTCGTTTACAACCGGATAATCTGCTAAATGAACGCTGCTTCCTTCTAAATTCAGATGAATATCCTCAGCTACAAACGGTGTAAATGGTGCGATTAATTTACTAATTGTTACAAGCACTTCATGAAGTGTTTCATACGCAGCTGCTTTTTCAGGATTCATACCAGATTCCCAAAAACGATTGCGTGAACGTCTTACATACCAGTTACTCACTTCATCTACAAGAGCAGCAATTTCACGAGCTGCATTTGTGAATTGATAATCATCAAGTGCAGTTCTTACCTTTCTTGTTGTGCTATGCAATCTTGATAACACCCATTCATCTAATTTCGTACGCTTAACTTCATACTTTTCTTTCGGATTATATTCATCTAAACTCGCATATAACACATAGAAGCTATACACATTGACTAACGTATCTACAAATTTAGATTTCGCTTCTTGTACTGTTCTTTCAGAAAATCGTTTCGCATTCCACGGTGCACTATCAACGAGTAGAGCCCACCTTAGAGCGTCGGCACCAAACTTCTCTACTAAATCAACAGGATCTAGTGCGTTACCTTTACTTTTAGACATTTTCTGTCCTTCTTCATCTAGAACATGCCCAAGTGATAATACTCGTTTATATGGTACTTTCCCTGTATATAGTGCCGATACCGCTAATAAACTATAAAACCAGCCGCGTGTTTGATCAATTCCCTCTGCAATTACATCTGCTGGAAACTGTTCTTCAAATAACTCTTTATTTTCAAACGGGTAATGATATTGCGCAAAAGGCATGGAACCACTATCAAACCAAACATCAATTACTTCTGGTGTACGGTTCATTGTACTTCCGCATTTTTCACAGCACACTTGTACTTCATCTACATATGGCTTATGCAATTCTAAATCTTCAGGCGTTTCTTTTGTACTATGCTTTCTTAATTCAGCAATACTTTTTGGTGCGAATTGATGATCACAGCTTTCACATTCCCATACGTTTAACGGTGTTCCCCAATATCTATTTCGGCTAATATTCCAGTCCACCATATTTTCTAAAAACTTACCAAAGCGTCCATGTTTCATATGATCTGGATACCACGTGACAGTATCATTATTTTGTAAAAATGTTTCTTTAATCTCAGTTGTTCGGATTAACCAACTTTCTCCTGCATAATAAAGTAATGGTGAATCACAGCGCCAACAATGTGGATAGCTATGCTCATATTTTTCTTTATGATATAGTAAACCTTCCTTCGCTAAATAACGAACGATATCAACGTCACATTCTTTTACAAACTTACCTTCAAGAAATGGTACCGCTTCTGTATACTCACCTTTTTCATCTACAACATGTAAGAACGATAACCCTTCACTTTGAACGACTTTATAATCGTCCTCTCCATATGCCGGAGCGATATGAACGAGTCCTGTACCACTATCTGCAGTAACAAAATCTGCCGCAATAACACGGTATCCATTTGTAACTTCCTTCATCGGAAACGGTGCTGTGTACGATGTATTTAATAATTCTTCACCTTTATGAACAGATAGTACTTCATAGTTTTCTTTTAGTACTTCTTGTACACGTTCTTTCGCAACAATGTACACATACCCTTCTTGTTTCACTTTAACGTATTCCATATTCGGATGTACGGCAAGTGCAACATTCGCTGGGAGTGTCCACGGTGTTGTCGTCCATCCAAGGAAATATTCATTTTCACTATCTTTCACTTTAAACTTAACTGTCGCGCTTAAATCTTTCACTGTTTTATATCCTTGTGCAACTTCATGTGAACTAAGAGATGTTTGACAGCTTGGGCAGTATGGTGAAACTCTATGCCCTTTATATAACAAGCCTTTTTCATGAATCGTCCCTAAAATATTCCATACACTTTCGATATATGGATTCTCTAAAGTAACGTACGGATCATCCATATCCACCCAATATCCAATACTCTCCGTAAATTCACGCCACTGCTTCTCATATGTGAATACACTTTCTTTACACTTTTGAATAAATGGTTCAATTCCGTACTCTTCGATTTCATGTTTACCTGAAATACCAAGTTGTTTTTCAACACCTAATTCTACAGGTAATCCATGTGTATCCCATCCGGCTTTTCTTAAAACTTTATATCCAGCCATCGTTTTATATCTCGCTACTAAATCTTTAATCGCCCGCCCAAGTGCATGGCCGACGTGTGGTAATCCGTTCGCAGTTGGTGGCCCTTCATAAAACACAAAAGATTGTGCGCCTTCTCGATTCTGAATTGATTGCTCGAAAATACTTTGTTCGTTCCACTGCTTACGAATACGTGTTTCTCTCCCTACAGCTGACTCTTTTACATCTACTTTTTTCATGTACAATCACTCCTTTGAATTTTTTAAAAGCACACAAAAAACCCGTCCCTATGAAGTAGGGACGGGTTTACCCGCGTTACCACCCTAATTCTATTAGCTTTTCACTAATAGCACTTAGCAACGTACTAACATACGCGTTCTTTGTAACGGTAGACATCCGTCCGAGCTTACTTTATTCAGCCACGGCTCCTCGGAGATGATTTTCAAATAACGTCTGCACACCGGATTTCAGCAATACACCGGCTCTCTGGGGAACAGCTCAATATTTTACTCTTTCTCGTCTTCAGATTTGTATACTTTATTAAAAGTTATTTTATGCCATTGGGCAATTAATTGTCAACTAATTCAAAATATATTTTTATTTATACCCTTTTCCTCTATTCTTATACAATTACTTTTCAAATTCTCGCAATCCTGCTAAATCTTCATCTTCCTCTGCAAGTTCAGCGAAAAATCCTGTTTTATCTTCACGAAGCACAATTTCAAGTTGATCTCTTGCCTCTTCATTTCTGTTTAATAATGTTAAATAACAAGCATGATCGTATCTTGCTAACAAGTCAGTAGCATCAATTGCTAATATTTCACTTGTTATTTTTTCTGCCTTTGTCGTTTGCCCAGCTTTATGATACGAAGATGCTAAAGCAAGAAGAATTGCCGTTTCATTTGGATGATGTACAGAAGCATCTTCTAATAAATAAATCGCATCCTCATACCTCTCTTGACTTTGATATACTTCTGCTAAAGCAAGGAATCCTCTACTTACAAATGGCGTTTTCTCAATTAATTGCAAGTGAATTTTTTCGGCTTTTCTTTCTTCGCCTAGCTTACATAATACATTCGCTTGTAAAAGAAGAGTATCATAATCATCCGGTAGCTCTCGAACCATTTGTTTCGTTAATTCCAAAGCATCTCGTAACATAGCTTCTTCCTCACACTCAATGAAAAGATTTACAAGTTGCTTCGCTACATCATAATCCCACTTATTTTCTAACGATGTTTGTAATACCTCTATCGCTTCTTTATTCATCGCTGCATTCTCGTAAAATAGTGCCAAACGCTGCGCTGCCATACTATTTTTTGGATTTAACTTTAAGGAGATTTCAAATAAATCAATAATAACTGTAATCATTGAAATTTCCTTCGCACGATTTTTCATGCGATAAAATGCTCTTGTAAATAAAGATTTTTTCGGTTGCTCATTTTGCTGCCTTTCTACTAATCTTTCAGCAACCGCAGTAGCTGCATACACAAACGCTCTACTTCTTTCTGCTTTTCTGACCTTTAACGTATGAAGTGCGTCTCTTATTTGAGATAATTTTTTATGTTGCTCCATTGCTTTTACGTACACACCAAATATACGTTCACTTTCTAAATCTTTATGCATTACTTTCAGCGCAACTTCGATTGCTTCTGCACTCTGCTTTTTAACTAGTACTTTCGCATAATGATATAGTACTTCCACATGCGCTTCATCTATTTTCATTGCGCATTCAATATATTCTTTTTCTTTATTTACCTCATTCATCGCACCATATACGTATGCAATTGCATCTAGACGCCATATTTCTGGTACCTCTTCTGCTAATTGTTCTAGTTCAACTAGCAATTCTTCATGAAGATTCAAATCTACTGAAAGCTGTGCCAAATATTCCATATTAATATGCAAAGGCTCTTCTTTCATTGCCTGGACCATATGACTTTGTTCTTTAGAACTATTTTCTTCTTTTTCATATATTTCTGCTAGTTGCACATGTACACCTGTGAAATTCTTATCCATTTCTAAACATGTTTCATACGCATGCTTCGCTTCTTGAAATTGCCCTAACGCCATGAATGTTTCACCGATTCGGAAATACGGCAATGAATCCTGTTTTTTCTTAAGTGCATCATTATACCGTTTTATTGCTTGATCATACTGTCCAATAGATTCATATAAAACACCAGCGTAACAACCGTATTCAATTACTTCCGTTTTCTCTTTTTCTAACGTTCTTAAAAACGCTATGCCTCGTTGCACAAAAGCTGTGTCTTTTATTCGATTTACATACTCATCCAACACGCTCGCTATATTAGCGTATACGCTTCGTATACCGCTCTCTAATTTAGAAAGTGCAAGTTTTAACTCTTTTTCATCCCCACCTAATGCAATTTCAGCATCCCATAGCACCATGCCAGCATTCATAAGGAAATCTTGATTGTCTTCAAATTGCTTATTAATACTAACAATATAGTTTTTTGCATCCTCATATTGTTCCTTTGCCATATAAACTTGAGTTAAACCGAAATGGGCATATACATCTTCATTATTTTCTTCTAAAGAACGCTTATATATAGTTTCCGCTTCTTCAAGTTCATCATTTTGAAAATGCACATCTCCTAAACGAACATATAAAGATGCCTGATCTTCACAATTTTGAATTCCTTGTAATAAAATTTCCTTCGCATTATTCCCATCATCCAAATCTGATTCATAGATTTCCGAAAGCTTCGTATATAAATACGCTGCTGTTTTATCTAATTGAATTGCTACTTTAAGTCCTTTTACCGCCAAATACACTTTTCCTAAATGCTGAGCACATCTTGCACGTTCATACCATATGTGCGCTTCATACTTATATTCTTTTAATAAATCATTAAAGAATCCATATGCTTCTTCATATCGTTCTAAATCTATTAAAATCAAACCGTGATTTACAAGTGTAAACCTTTCTGGGCTACGTTCTATAGCTGTTAGAGAATACTCTAGCCCCTTTTCGGATTGATCCATATACATGTATGATAATGCTAAGAAACTCCACGCAACTGGTTGATCTGCATCCAATTGTAATGATGAACGAAAACTAGCAATCGCTTCTGCATAATTATCTTGCTCAAAAGAATAACGTCCATTTATAAGATGATACAACGCTTGATTATTTTTCTTCTCCACACTTTGAATCATATGTCCTGCTTTTTCCATATCTTGCAGACGAATAAAACACTGTGCACTATGCAATTTCACAAAGTCAGAGCTCGGAAACTTTTCCATTAATTTTTCTATACAAAACTGAATAAAATCTTTATCTACTTCAGCATCTAAATGTTTAATCGTATATAGCCAAGTGTTTGGATTTTCACTTGTTTCTTTTAAAAATAGTACTAACTTTTCAATCCCCTCTTTATCTTGCTCAGCTAAATGATCTGTAAGAGAAAAGATTGTTTTATAATAAGTGTGTTCTTCCTCATTTAAAAATGAAAGTTGTTCTATTCTATCTTTCGGTATAAACGTAATAGCTAAACAATCTGTATAACGATATTTTTCTTGCAACTTATCATATTCCACAAGAATCGGTTCCAAGAAATTCGGATCTTGAATATAAAAAGCTTGCAGTACATCGTCATAACCAGAAAGCACTTGTACATGGGAAGCGTGCTCAATATCTATACTTAATAAAACGGGAATACCTTGATTGAGTAATCTCTTATAATTTTCCTCATTCCCTTGAAAATAACGATATTCGTAACCTTGCTCTTCTATATATGTAACTGTATCTGAAAACTTAGAACCTGTTACATCAAAAATATATTGTGCAATTTCATCTTGCGTACGTTTTTCTCCCCATACCCCTAACATCATTTCCAAACTTGTCGGAACGCAATAGTTATCCTTTTGTACAACCGGAACTATCGGTAAACGAACCTTTTTTCCATCAGGATTTTTTTCTATATGATGATATAGAGAATTCTTCAAACTCTTTTCACTTTTCAATAGTGCTTGCAAATCGTGAATACTATTCGTTTTATAAAATGCTTCTGCACGTAAATGTATAAAATAAGTTGTATATGCATGATGCGGAAGCATATGATTAATTTTATCTATTACCGCTAACATTTCTTCATAGCGCTCTAAATCTAATAAATATTTTACTTTTTCAAAATAGAAATATGGTACTTGAGGGAACTTTGCAATCGCATCATTAATGAGTTGTAATGCTCGCTGCTGTTCACCTTTATATGCATATAATTGTGCCAATAAGTACGTAGCTAACTCTTCACAATCTTTATGCTGCTGACCGGATAAAAGTTGTTCCTCTGCCTTCTCCCACTCACCAGTCTGTATATATAAGTAACCCCATTTATCAAAAACTGCACGTGTACTATACTTTTCCGCCTTTTGCATATAGGCATAGGCCTCTTCATTTCGCTTCATATCTAACAAACATCTAACTAACGTAAAATATGCTTTCGTTAAAACATCCGCATCAGTTTCCTCTTCATTTACCTCTTCCAAAGAATCTTTTAACAATTGTTCAGCATCAAGAATTTTACGCTCATCAATTAACTCATCACAATATAAAGAGAGCGTTCTCATATTTGGGAATTTTTTATACGTATACCGAATTAAAAAGGAGCTATATTGATGCATCAAACCTTCATCAGCAAGACGAATTAATGTATCAAACTCCTTGGGTGACGAGACGTTAGAAAGCCAGTTCTTCACGTATGATAACTTATTCGTTTCTTTTATATGTGCAATTTCATTATTTATCTCATGTAATCCATCTACAAATCTCTTTTCTTTCAAACAAATTTCTAATTGTTTAAAATCTAGCATGTATTCACCTCAAATAATTATTTATACTGCCATTTGCAAGCAGTATTCTAACCTACTTGCTTAGATTTTACACATCATATAGTATGCATTCAACTAAAACCTCATATAATGAACGATATTATTTAATATTATTCAAGTTTATAACTAAATATCTTAAAAACGATACTTTTTCTCGTTATTTTGTTTAATTTGATGAAATAACATGTATTATTCGAAGATGGGTTTTATCTTCTTTTTTGAGCCTTCATTCAGTTGATGAAATTATATTAACGATTTGATAAGATATATCGATTTACCGAAAAATCTTGATAATAATGATAACCTATCCATATTAGAAATATAGCAATTCTCCTTCTCCCTTACTTTTCTAATATGATATTTACTTCTTTATTTCACCAAATGTAATTTTCATATTCGGAGCATATACTAAAGATGAATGCATATGAAATGCTTTAAAAAACCGTAGTTCTGCTTCATATTGAGCGAGTGCATCAGCAAATGTTAAGCCCCGACTCATTAAACGGTCTATAAATTGTTGTTTTTCACCTGGATTACTAGCAATCCCCTCTTCTTTTAGAGAATTATATAATCCTTGCTTATCATTTTGATTTAAATTAGAATCTAAAAAATTCACTTTATCACTTACTCTACATTCAATATTTTTAACACCTAATTCACTTAAATACATTGGTATTTTCATGCCAATATTGCCATCTTTACCACTTCTGTGTGCATCTTCTTCAAATAACTTCTGCAAAACACCAAGCTGGATAATTTCCGATTGAATTAATCCGTCTAGCGTGTATGAGGACACATTAGAAATCCAATTCGGCTCAAAACATATTATCTTTCCCCCCTCCTTAATTGAATTTATCATTTTTTGCAACATCGTTTTGGGCGAATTCATATGTAATAAGAAAGCATGACTGACAGCTATATCATATTTATTTTCCAATTCAATTTCTGTAGCATCTCCTTCGATAAATTCTGTTTCATATGGAAGCGAACGAAACAACTCTCTCGCTTCAGCTATTAATGCTCCCCCGCTATCAATACCTGTATACTTTGATCCATTTGGAAGTAACGGCAACAAAATTAAACCTAAGTAGCCATACCCACAACCGTAATCAACAATATGTACTGGCTCAGAAATCTTCCAAACTGTATTTACTAAAAAACTTAAATAATCATCGTTATAATATAAATCTCTCGTATTTCTTAAATACTCTAGCTTACTATTCCAATCATACTCTTCCAAGTCCAACACCTCCTTTTATATACAAAACTAAAGTTCTCCATTCAATAAACGTATTCCTATGTTTCTAATATTTTTAGAGATGTTTAGTTCTAATTATTGCGTTAAATCGTACATGTTCTTTACTCTCCACCTATTTGACAAACTAATTTTTAAAACAAATAAAAAGGATTACATACCTGAAACGATATATAATCCTTTTCATAAAAAAGAAATACATAGAAGTTTAGATAGTACAATCACAATCTGAGCAATCGGTACAATCTATTACGTCACAATCTAAATTTCTCTTTTTTTTGCTTCTTTTTAAATAAAAATATAGTAGCACCATAAATAATAGGCAAATAACAAAAGCTATTGTTGCTTCTATATATTTTTCATGCATGATAAAACCAATTCCACTTCCACCTGCTATAAAAATTAGAATTATGTAAATCCAAAACATGTAAGTAGCTACCTCCGTTGATATGTGGTTTAAGATGTAATCCATATAATACTAGATGCAATAAATAGTCCCATACCATTACCGCTTAATAAGCCAGTAGTTACTCTTAGCAAATTTGTGCTGCTTCGCCATTTCCACTTTTGGGTGAGTCCATCAATTAATAATAGCATTTGAGCAAAAAAGGATAGCATTAATGAGAGAGTAAACGAAGGTGTTATTAAAAAGTAAATTGGAAACATACAGAAACCAATAAACATACCTGTGCATCGTGCACATAAAGGTAAGTATTTTTGTAGTTTAAGAAAACTCCTTTCCGGTAGTCTATGACAAGGAATATTTAAAATGAAACTTCGAATCAATACGGACCATCCTCTCTACAAATATTTTAATTGATTTCGTAACAAAATTATAGAATTCTTACACTTCGTAGCGTATAACCTTTATAAATAAGAATTTATTTAAGAAAATACAAAAAGACAAATCAGGTTAATGACCGCCTGATTTGCTTTTTTGTTACAAAATTTTTATTTTACATCTCCTCAGGTGCCCCCACCCCAAGTAAACGTAATCCCTCTTTTAATACAACCGTCACAGCGTAAGCTAATGCGAGTCTACTCTCTTTCTCTTCGCTCTCTTCTAAAATACGAACATTTCCATAATATTTATTGAACGCTTGTGCTACATCTAATACGTATTTTGAAATAGTAGATGGCTCATTTTTGTTGAAGGCCGCTTCAATTACTTGCGGGAATTTATTAAGTAATTTTACGACACTCCAGCTATAATCATCTTTTAATGCAAACGTACAAGTTTCAAATTCTACACTTTCTTTTCTTAAAATTGAACAAGCACGCGCATGTGTGTACTGCACATATGGTCCTGTTTCTCCTTCAAATTTCAGCATATTTTCTAATGAGAATTCGATATTATGCATACGCTCATTTTTTAAATCGTGGAAGATAACTGCTCCAACACCGACTTGTTTTGCCACTTCTTCTTTTTGTTTTAAATTCGGATTTTTCTCTTCAATATTTTGTTCCGCAAGTGCAACAGCTTCTTCTAGCACTTCTTCTAATAAAATAATTCTACCCTTACGTGTCGACATTTTCTTACCATCTTTTAATATGAACCCGAACGGTACATGTTCCATCCCATCAACCCAGTTATACCCAAGCTTTTTTAATACAGTGAAAAATTGATTAAAATGCAAGCTTTGTTCGGGTCCTACTACATATAAAGCCTTATCAAATTCGTATGTGTTTTGACGATACAATGCGGCTGTTAAATCACGTGTTGCGTAAATGGTAGCACCATCTGATTTTCTAATTAAACATGGCGGCATACCTTCTTCTTCTAAATTAACGACTAATGCCCCTTCTGATTCTTCCAGTAAGTCGTGCTCTTCTAAAATCCCAATAAAGTCTTCCATTTTATCGTTATAGAAAGCTTCTCCTTGAAAGTTTGTAAATTCCACACCGAGAAGTTCATAAATACGAGAAAATTCTTTTAAAGACTCATGACGGAACCAATTCCAAAGTTCGACTGCTTCTTCATTTCCTTCTTCTAGTTTTTTAAACCATGATCGCCCTTCTTCTTCTAGTTCTTTGTTCTCTTTTACTTCTTCATGAAACTGAACATATAACTTAAATAACTCACGAATTGGATCCTCTTTAACTACTTCTTCATTTCCCCATTTTTTATATGCGGTAATTAACTTTCCAAACTGTGTTCCCCAATCCCCAATATAATTAATTCCGACAACTTCATATCCACATTTTTCGGCGATATGTTTCAGCGAATTACCGATCATTGTAGAACGTAAATGCCCCATTGAAAAAGGTTTCGCGATATTAGGAGAGGAATAATCGATAACTACTGTTTTTTCACATCCAAAATGATTTTGACCGTACTCTTCTTTCTCCACTAAAATTGTTTTTAATACTTCATCACTTACTGTTTGACGATTAAAAAAGACGTTTACATACGGGCCAACAGCCTCTATTTTCATAAAAAATGGGTCATTTAATTTCTCCACAACTTCCTTTGCGATAGCAGCTGGTGATTTTTTATATTGCTTCGCTAGTGAAAAACATGGGAACGCTGCATCTCCGAATTCATCTTGTTTTGGTGTTTCGATTAAATCTAAAATTTGATTTTGCGTTAATTCATTCGTAAAAATATTCGATAAACTTTTCGCAAACTGCGTTTTATAATCCATACTACAACCTCCTTATTTTTTAAACACAAAAAACTCGTCTCTAAAAAAGAGACGAGTTTTAACCCGTGGTACCACCCTTGTTGTTCATTCCGAACCACTTTCCCGTTTATAACGAGGACAGGGGGCCTCGGCTTACTCTACTATTCGTTCAAGAAGCGTCTCCGAAGTGCGCTTCATCTTTTTCTTCTGCACTAGGCTCACACCATCCCTAGCTCGCTTTCCTTCTGAAAAAGACTACTCTCTTCATCACAGACAGTGTATTTAATTAATTATTGCTTATTATACATCTTTTCAAACAATTAGCAAGGGTCAATTACACCAAAATGAAATTTTGCACTTTTTCTTTTGTATACGTGAAAATTGTACTTTTCAAATCTAGAACTACGGAAATGATCTTTCAGAACGACACGTTTTCTCGCCACACGCTTCGCTTCCGCAATTGTTTCGTCAGTAATATCATGATACAAAGCGAAATGTTTTAACCCTTTTATTCCATCTGATTCGATGACAGTTTCTTCAAACATCGGATCAAGGTATACGACGTCATAACTATTATCTTCACATTGCGTTAAAAATGCGAAATGCTCCGTTTGTTTTACATCGATTCTTTGCATTGCTTCATCGATTTCAGAAACGGATGAAGACCATGTTTTCAAGCCTTTTCCCATGATGTACGCCATATATTCGTTTCCTTCAAGCCCTGTTACTTTTCCATCTTCACCAACAATATAGCTAGCAACAATACTATCTGATGCCATACCGAGCGTACAATCTAATACTGTCATTCCGCTCTCTAGTTTAGCAGCTTGTACAAAGGGATCGTGTTCTCCGCGCATTAACCTTTTCACACGAAACATTGCTGAGTTTGGATGAAAGAAAAACGACTCTTCCGTACCCTTTGGATAAATAGCTAATCGGTTTTTCCCTACAATCAGCACATCTTGTTCATACTGCTCATGCAGTTTGTGCACAGGTATATCATTACGTAAAACGAAAGAACAATTTAATTCTTCTGCTACCTTATTTGCATAAGCTGTCATTTCTTTATTTGTTCTTCCTGCTGTTGTTACTATCATTTTTTCACCTCTATATAAAGAAAAGAGGGAGATTTACTCTCCCCCTACTTTAGCAATTCTTTTCGAAAGCTTGTTCTAAGTTTGTAATAATTTCGTCCATTGTTGCGCCTTCAATTTCATGACGGTGAATGAAGTGAACAACTTCTTTTCCTTTTAGTAATGCCATAGATGGTGAAGATGGAGGGATTTCTCCGAAGTATTCACGCATTTTCGCAGTAGCATCTTTATCTTGACCTGCAAATACAGTTACAAGATGATCAGGTTGTTTTTCAGCACGTACAACCGCTTGACCTGCTGATGGGCGTGCTAAACCAGCTGCACAACCACAAACAGAGTTTACAACTACTAAAGTTGTACCTGATGCATTCTCCATAAATTCTGTTACAGCTTCTTCTGTAGTTAACTCTTCAAATCCAGAACGCACTAATTCTTGGCGCATTGGAATTACCATTTGGCGCATGTATTCTTCATATGCATTTGACATCTTGTAATCTCTCCTTCAACTTTCATTCCAACTTCATCATATCACGCGCTTTTAATAGGTGCAAAAGAAAGATAGTGATGATTTCATTTTTTTGTAGGGATTTCACAAACCCCTTCACGGCAGTGTCCAACTGGGACAAGTTTTCTATTGTTGGCAATATAATCGTATACTTTACTTCCAAATCCAAGTACGATAGATAATTTTATAAACGGCACTGCAAACCAATAAGATGGAACGGCCTTTGCTAATACGTTAATGCTATGAATTCCGTCATACCACTTATTATTTTTTAAAATATACAATCTCTGTTCCATCTTACTTTGTAATTCTTGAGAAAGTTCATACTTCTCAACTACATCTTCATCTCGAAATGAAACAAATTTCATCGTACCCTTTTTATCTAATTTTTCCGTACGCTCTGCAACTGCTGTACACATCGGACACCAACTATCATAGAAAACAATCATAAACTATTCCCCTTTACGAGACTCCGTCATTTGCTTCCATACTGATCCTTTTGCTTCTTCGCCGCCTTCAATACGTTCTAAAGCTAAACGTGCTTGCATTGCTACTTCAAACTCTGGATCATCTTCAGCTACTTTTAATGCCGGAATTGCACTTTCATCACCAAGTTCAAATAAGAACATTGCTGCACGCCAGCGTACTAATTTACTTGAATCTTTCAGAGATTTAATCATAACGAACATCGCTGCTGGGTCACCTACGTCTGATAAGCAATCTCCTGCTGTACGGCGAACACTTACAGAACGATCTAATAATGCTTTATATAATAACGGCAATACGCCTTCACCTTTTACCATACCTAAATAAGCTGTTGCTAGGCGGCGGATAGATACTTTCTCATCATCTAACGCCATTTTCAATACTGGCATATCTTCTTCAGTAGGATCCATTTGTTCTAAAGCTGCAAAACGGTTTTTCCAGTCGGAATCTTTCATCATCTCTTCTGTTACTTTATATGGCTCACGCTTTTGAATCGTTACTTCAACAGCACCTGCTTGATCTAATAATTCTTTAACCGTTTCATTTACACGATCTTCTGAATAAGCAGCAACAATTTCTTCTACTACTTCTTTCCCGATTTCTTCAAAATTACCGTAACGTGTACTTTGCTCTACCCATTTGCGCTCTTTCACAACGTTAGGTGCAGACATTTGCACTTTCATAATGGATTCTTTAAAACGATCAGGTAAGCCTACACGCTCTTCTGTCGTTCCATCTGTTAACTTCACTTGCATCGGAATAGTAAAGAACATTTGAACAAACACTTTCACTTCTCCAAAATGAGAAAGTTGTTGTTCTTCGCTTTCTTCCACTATTTCTTCACCAAAAACGGCACGAACTTGTTGTAATAAAACTTTCCAGTCATATTTCGCATTACGCTCTACTGCTAAAAAGTCTGCAACATGGTACACACCTTTAATACCTTCAATTTTCAAAATTTCTTGCACTTGCATTGGTGCTTGTTCTTTATTTTCATTTGTATAATTATTTCGCGCTCCTGATGGTAATACTTCATTCAAAATAACTTTCATTGTATTTGGACTTGGCGTCGGTTCAATTGCTTTAATCTTCACGTAAAAAACTCTCCTTTATTGCGTGTTCTTAGCTGTATTGTAACATGTTATCACTCTATACTCCTACTCGGATGCTTAATTTTACTAATTCCTTTTCTACATTTCTTAGAAGTTTAATTATTCTTATTTGCACCTACTGATCCCGAAACTATAGTTAAAAGTATAATTGACAATAACATAAAAAGGGATTAACCTTAACTCATAAAATGACCACAGTCATTTTATGATCAAAGTCACTTTATGATGGAGGGATAATAAATGAATAATGTCATAATTATTGGTGGCGGTATTGCTGGTCTTTGCGCAGCAATCTCCTTACAAAAAATAGGAGTAGATGTAAAAGTATATGACAAAAATATTGAACCTACTGTTGCTGGTGCTGGTATTATCATTGCCCCAAATGCGATGCAAGCACTTGAACCATACGGAATTTCTAAGAAGATAAAAAAATTCGGCAACGAAAGTGATGGCTTTAACCTCATATCCGAAAAAGGAGATATTTTCAATCAATTGATTATTCCAGCTTGCTATCCAAAAATGTACTCCATCCATAGAAAAGATTTACATCAATTGCTTCTTTCTGAACTACGAGAAGGTACTGTCGAATGGGGAAAAGAATGCGTAGAAATAGAACAAAATGAAGAAAACGCCTTGAAAATATTATTTCAAGATGGTAGTGAAGCATTCGGCAATATACTCATTGCTGCTGATGGTATTCATTCTATCGTCCGAAAACAAGCAACACAACGCGATGGTTATCGTTATGCCGGATATACGTGTTGGCGCGGCGTAACTCCAACTCATAATCTATCTTTAACAAACGATTTTATTGAAACTTGGGGAGCAAACGGTAGATTCGGTATCGTTCCTCTTCCCAACAACGACGTATACTGGTATGCACTCATAAACGCTAAAGCTAGAGATCCAAAATACAAAGCTTATACAACAGCTGATTTATATAGTCATTTCAAAAATTATCATAATCCTATTCCAGCTATTTTAAAAAACGCATCTGACGTTAATATGATTCATCGTGATATTGTAGACATCACTCCAATGAAACATTTTTTTGACAAACGCATCGTATTTATTGGAGATGCTGCCCATGCACTTACACCTAATTTAGGTCAAGGGGCTTGTCAGGCAATTGAAGATGCTATTATTCTTGCTGAATGTATCAAAAATAACGCCCACTATCGTCAAGCATTTATAGAATACGAACAAAAAAGACGAAATAGGATTAAAAAAATCTCAAACACTGCATGGAACATTGGAAAAATGGCACAAATGGAAAGTAAACCTTTAATTATACTAAGAAACCAAGTAATGAAACGTATCCCGAAATGGATTTCTGAAAAGCAAGCTCATGAACTATACAGTTTTCATTTATAACACGAAACTACAACGAAAAGTATGAACAGAATTCTCTCTATCCTTCTTTCAACTGTATTATTTATTAATTTACTTGGATGCACTTCTTCCGCCTCAAATAAAGAAGACTCAAAACTCACATTAAAAACAACAGATGTAGTGAACTTTATTAAACCGTAAACCTAAGCATGAAATAAGATTTTATTTGAGATAATCTAATAAACAGATATAATTGTTTGTGTTAGGGGTAGATTATATGCTTAGAGAAACGAGAAAAAAGGAATTAAAAGAACTTATATTCCTAAAAGCAGTACAGCTCTTTCAAGAACGTGGGTACGAAAATGTAACGGTTCAAGATATTACTACTGCATGCGGGATTGCAAAAGGAACTTTCTTCAACTACTTTCCGAAAAAAGAAAACATATTATTATTTTTAGGTGATTCTCAAATTGAACTATGGAATGAAAGTTTAAAAACGTATGAAAATGTGGAACATCCGAAAGAGCGAATCAAACTTGTTTTAGGAGATTTACTGGACCGATTTACTGGACATGGCGAATTAATGAATCATGCTGTCTTTGAAATTATTAAATCTAACTACTTAGTAGAAAATGAATTAAAAAGTATACAACAGCTACAAGAAAGTTTGTCTTCTATTATTACAGAAGCGAAAGAGACAGGAAAATTACACAGTCCATGGGATACAAATATCATCACTTCTACTATTATGAGTACTTATTTCTATACACTAATGTCCCATTCTTTATTACATGCTAATGAAACAAATGCGAAAAATATACTTAATCAACAGTTAGATGTTATTTGGGAAGGTATTAATCAAAAATAATAGAGGGCTATGCTACATAGCCCTCTTAATTTTTAATGCTCTTTTACGTTTTCCCCCGATGCCCCCTCCCGCCTTCTCTCTAAAAATGTAATACTCTCAATCACAACTTCAGTTTTATATACTCTCTTTCCTTGCTCATCATCGTAATTACTCGTATGAATACGCCCGGTAATCCCAACAAGTGACCCCTTCGTACAATATTCTGTTACATTTTCAGCCGATTTTCGCCATACGACACAATTTATAAAATCGACTTGTTGTTCACCTAAACTATTTCGAAAACCTCTATTCACCGCAACACATATTCGTGCATAAGCGACTCCTTGTTTTGTGTAGTATAATTCTGGCTCCTTTGTCAATCTACCGATTAATACAACTCGATTCATCATAAGTTATACCACCTCACATATTTTTCTTCATTGTAAAGAAAAATGTTGGAAGGGTAAAAAGTACAAAACGGCATGTTTGTAAATAAAAAATATTACTTTATATCTTACAAAACTAAAAAAGAAACCCTACATAGTTTAAACATGTAAGGTTTCCAAAAATATTATACTTCACTGCAAGATATGTAATATCCTCCTCGATCCATCTTTATTTCAGCGCAGTACATTACATTTTCCAAGTTAAAAATAATCGGTTTAACTTTACTCTCAAATTTTAATTCCCCATTACATTCAGCCGCATATCCTTCAATAGCTGAACGAATGACTTCTGCTGATGGATATGTTAAAGCGTCATCTAGTTCTATGAAAAAACTTTTAGAAAATAGTTTTTTCATAATCCTTTTTTCTCTTTCATCATATTCCATCCCCCTTCAATTTAAGTCGCCAACATCCATATTTTCAATTTATCTTTGAAAACAAAAAAATCCTGCACATTTCATGCAGGATTTTTTTATTAGTCATTTTTCGTAAAGTAAGAAACAAAACGAAGAATTTCTAAGTATAGCCATACTAGAGTCATCATTAGACCCATTGCACCGTACCACTCCATATATTTTGGAGCTTGGCTACGTGCACCGCTTTCGATTAAATCGAAATCTAGTAATAGATTTAATGCAGCAACTACGATAACAACTGCACTAATGATAATACCAATTGTACCACCTTGGTGAATATACGGAACAGTTACACCGAACATGTTTAGTACGAATACGATTAAATACATTACCGCAATTCCCATTGTCGCCGCAATTACACCTGTACGGAATTTATCAGTTACTTTTACTACGCGCGTTGCATACAACACTAGCATTGCAAATAGAATTGAAATTGTTAGTAAGACAGCGTTTAAAACGATAGTATCGCCAAATTTCATTGTATAAATCGCTGAAATACTTCCTAATACAATCCCTTCTACCGCTGCATAAATCGGTGCACCAATTGGTGATATACGTGGGAAGAAGATAGATGCAAATGCGACGATTGCCGCAATAACTAAAGCACCAATTAATACTGGCATTTTCATCGTATTATTTGTCATCTGTATGTATGAATAGACAGACGTTGCAAGAAGCAAGATAAGCATGATAAACGTTTTGCCTACTGTTCCACCAATAGTCATCGCAGAAGTACTTGCTCCCTCTTTACGAAATGCGTCTTTTTTCAACATTGGATTAGATGTTCTCATTTTTTCCCCTCCTAAAATAGGTTCTACCAATAGTGTAAAGTTTTTCTCTTTACTTTTCAATATATGCAGCTTGTTTTTATTTTAATCCTTCAACAATGTCTGATAGTTCGCTCCATCTTTCCATCGTTTTTTCTAGCTCTTCTTCTGTTTTCTGCTGTGCTTCAGATAATTCTTGTGCCTTTGTGAAGTCAGATCCAACTTTCGCAAGTTCTTCTCCAATTGACTCAATTTTCTCTTCTAGTTCGGCAATTGTATCTTCAATTGTTTCCCATTCACGCTGCTCATTGTATGAAAGTTTACGTTTACGTTGTTGTTTTGGAGCTTCTTCTACTACTTTTTTCTCTTTTTGAACTTCCGCCTTCTCAATAAGTTCTTTCGTCTTTTCCATTTCTAAATAGTCCGTATAACTACCTAGGAATTCACGCACTTCGCCCTCGCCACTAAAGATGAACAATTCATCTACTACTTTATCTAAGAAGTAACGGTCATGCGATACAGTTAAAACGACACCTGGGAAATCTTCTAAATAATCTTCTAGTACTGTTAATGTTTGTGTATCTAGATCATTCGTAGGTTCATCAAGTAATAGTACGTTTGGTTCTCCCATTAAAATACGTAATAAATATAAACGTCTTCTTTCACCACCAGATAGTTTACCAAGCGGTGTACCATGTGAATGCGTCGGGAATAAGAAACGTTCTAACATTTGAGATGCACCAATTACTTTTCCGTCTGTCGTATGAATAACTTCTGCAATCTCTTTAATGTATTCAATCATACGCTGATTTAAATTCATCTCTTCATTTTCTTGCGTATAATAAGCAACTTTTACAGTTTGTCCTACTTCAACTTCACCACTATCAGGAGATAACTTGCCTGCAAGCATATTTAATAGCGAAGATTTCCCGCTTCCATTCGCCCCAATAATTCCGATACGATCGCCTGGTTTCACAATATGATTAAAATTATGTAGTACCGTCTTATCACCAAATTTTTTCGTTACATCTTTTAACTCAAGTACTTTCTTTCCTAGACGACTTCCACTTAGTGCAATATCAACTGATTGCTTCGCTGCTGGTCCTTCTTGTCCCTTCAGCTCATCAAAACGCTGAATACGCGCCTTTTGTTTCGTAGAACGGGCTTTTGCACCACGGCGAATCCAAGCAAGTTCACGACGATATAAATTTTGGCGTTTGGATTCTTGTGCCGATTCTTGCTCTTCACGAAGTGCTTTCGCTTCTAAAAATGTACTATAGTTTCCTTCGTAGCTATATAGTTTACCGTTATCTAATTCAAAAATACGGTTTGTCACACGATCTAAGAAATAACGATCATGGGTTACAAGTAATACCGCACCTGTATATCTTGCTAAATATTCTTCTAACCATTCAACTGTCTCATGGTCAAGATGGTTCGTAGGCTCGTCTAAAATTAATAGATCAGGTGTTTCAATAAAACATTGTGCCATTGCGATACGTTTTTTCTGTCCACCAGATAGGTTTCCAACAATTGCAGTAAAATCTGTAATTCCTAATTTCGTTAAAAGAGATTTCGCATTTGCATTTGCTTCCCATGCACTCATTGCATCCATACGTTGCTGTACGGCAAATAATTGTTCCTGTACTTTTTCATTACTTGGATCTTTTTCGATATTTAATAACGATTGTTCATAATCACGAAGAAGACGAATTAAAGGTGTATCACCATGGAACACTTGCTCTAATACTGTTAGTTTTTCATCAAACTCTGGTTGCTGTGATAAATAACTAATTGTATATCCGCGTGAATGCGTCATATCACCTGTATCAGGAGTTTCTAATCCTGCAATAATTTTTAATAATGTCGATTTACCAGTACCGTTTACACCAATAATTCCGACACGTTGTCCTTCTGTAATACTACATGATAATCCATCAAATAACGGTTTTTCTCCGTATGATTTCGATAAGTTCTCCACAGTTAACATTTTCATATTTGTGCATTCCACTCTTTCATAAATTGTTCAATAAACTCTTCCATATAACGATGACGAACTTCAGCCTCTTGTTTTGCTGCGTTCGTGTTCATTAAATCTTTTAGTTTTAAAAGTTTTTCATAAAAATGATTTAAAGATGGATCATTACTTTTTCTATATTCATCTTTCGTCATCACTTCTCGAGGAGGGATAGTTGGATCATACATTAATCTCCCTTTCGCTCCTCCGTATGCAAATGTACGAGCTATTCCAATTGCACCAAGAGCATCTAAACGATCTGCATCTTGAACAATTCTACCTTCAAGTGACTCAACTGTGCCACCATGACCACCCTTATAAGACATATTGGCGATGATATGAAGAACATGTTTACTTTCCTCTTCTTCAACACGTAACTCTTCTAACCAATCAGAAACTTTTTTCATTCCTGCTTCTTCACTCTCATTTAACTTCTCATCTGCTACATCGTGAAGTAATGCTGCCATTTCAATTATAAAACGATTTCCCCCTTCTTGCTCAGATAAAGAAATCGCCAATTTATGTACGCGTTCAATATGATACCAATCATGCCCACTCGCATCTTTTTCTAAAATATGCTTTACGAAAGTTATTGTTTTTTGAATTTTTTCTTGTTTTATCATTTTATCTTCACCCAGTTACTTATTGTAACACGCCCGCATTTTTTCATCACATATTTTCTTGTCTGCCCATACACTAGGTGGTAGGCATCATTATGAAGGAGGAATAAACATGTTCTATAATAATCAACCGCCTTACCCACAACAACCTTTTTCCCCTCAACATCAGGAACAAAGATATGCTGAACAGTATGGGGAGGAAGAGACACAACATCAAGAGCCTCAATACGAACAAAATCCATACGCAACACCGCAAACTCAAGAAACTGAATATCAACAAAATCCATATGACACACGTCCAAATTATGAATATCCTCAAAATCCATATGCAGCACCACCAACTCAAGAACAACAATATCAGCAAAATCCATACACAACTCAGTACACTCAAGAACAACAATATCAACAAAATCCATACACAACTCAGCCACAACAACCGCAATACCAACAACAAATGTATCAGCCAAACTATGACCCACGTGTCTCACCGCCAGCACCGCAAACTATCGATCCTACGCAACCGCAAATTTTACCGCCTGGGCCAACACTCGATATTACACAGCCACAAATTTTACCGCCTGGGCCAACACTCGATATTACGCAGCCACAAATTTTACCACCAGGACCTATTACAGAACCAACGCAACAACAAATCCAACAAGTTGTCGGTACACAGTTTTTACCTTTAAAAAAACCTGTACTTGATTTCGTAAAACCTTGGGTAGATTACGGTTTAAATGAAGCGAAACATACATCACACAAACATGCTTTAACAGAAGTTGCTGCGATTATGTTCTTAGTTGGTAAAGGATTCAACCCAACGATTGCTCATTATATTGTAGAATCTTGGGAGAAGAATGAGCAGTTTTAGGGTTGTTCATTTTGTTTTATACCAAACTATAAAAGTGTCCCAAATGCCTGTTATACAAGCATTTGGGACACTTTTTATTTGTTATATTATATTCTATTCCAAATGGGAATTTCATATTTTTTCACGTATTTTTATATTATTTGTGAGCAAAATGTGAGCAAATAATAGCCTTTTAATTAAACTGTATTAGACCGATTTTTATTTTAATAACAATTCATTTAACGTAAATTTCTGCATTAAATCTTGTATTACAATCACCTTGATAAATAGGTATTACCATTCCCATTGTTGAACTTGTGTTCTAATCAAGCTTCACACCCTAATAACAAATCAAAATAATCACGGAACCCCTATTTATAGGGAATCTCTAAAATTTGAAACTCAAAACAAATAATACTGTTATCTTTAGTTGTTCCAGTCATGTTATTGTCAGGAGTAGGTTGTTCTAGTAAAGACGTTGCAGAAGAAAAAGAAGACTGATAGTTTACAAGTAGTAGTAGATTATAAAACTTCTATACTTGACTTAAGTAAAGCGTTAGAAAGCAAATTATCTACATAAGAATTAAAAGAGTTACTTATGAATGCTAAAGTTTAATACATAGTAAAAAAGCCGACTCAATTAAGAGCCGGTTTCTTTTATGTTAACGTACGTTTACGTATGCATCACTAGCTGTAATGTAGTACGTATTCCCTTTCGAATTTTGTACTTTGTATTGTGGTGATCCATTGACAGTTACTTTTTCATCGATTGTAAACCCTAGTCCTGCATCTAAAGTATCAGCCACGTCTTTATCATGCCAAGATGGAGATTCATAGAAACGTAGGTTGTCCACTTTAGTAACAACACGCTTCCCTACAATAGAGGAATCTACTGTGCTTTTCTTACTAAACTTCACATAAGATGGATTGTTCTTAATCCATTGTTCACCGCCAAGATTTAACCAACCACCCTTTTCAGCCCATACAGCATAATATAAATCATTAGCATCAATTTATTACTTTCCCATTCGTGTTTTACCTCTATGTTATACTACATTACCTTTTGAGAACTATAACAAACACATATGTTGTAAAATACATTTTTTTTGAGGAAACTTTAACCATTTATTGTTATAATTATATCTGCAATATTTTCCCAGGAGAGTTCCTATAAGGAACAATAGGATAATGGACATACATACTAGGCACTCCCCTTCTTTAATACGTTCATAGAAATATAGAAAGGGTTTATACGATGGGACAATTCCAAAGTAATTTACAAACAACAACACAAATTGCTACGAAAATGGGATCAGCTTCTGACAGGATTCAAAGTGCAACAAGTCGTTCTATAACAAAGGCGACGCGTACAACACTATCTGTTAACTCCAAAGCACAGGAAGCGAACCAACAAGTTTTAGATTTGACGAAACAATTTTCTGTCGCCTTTCAACAAGCGGTTGATAATATTCATTCGGTAGCTAACGAGTTTGAGAGGATGGATAACGAACTTCAAAATACTTTTCGCTAATGTGATAACCTACGTAAAGTAAAACGGTAGGAGGAAAAAGATGAGTCAAGATATTGAAAAACAAATGAATCAATTAAATCAAAAATTACGAAGTGTATTTGAAGAACAGAATCGGAATCAATCTGCGATTCAAACACAGGAACAAGTAGAAGAAGATTTTCATGTATGGAAAAATCAAAACCATCGTTTGTTTGACCGTATTTTAGGAACTTGGCATAGAGATAGAGAAATGTCATTGTTTTTTTTGAATATGAGTCAAGATGCACAATATATTGAGCGAAAACTTACTTTCGAATTGGAAAATCAAAAAGAAACATTGCTTAAGGAAAAACGAAATCTTAGTGACTTAGAAAATGACCTTTACTATCAAAAACAGAATCTAGCAAAGGAGGTCAATTCATGAGTTTGAATATGTATCTAGGGGAAGTACATACGCAAACAAAAAGCATGAACGCTGTATGTACGGCTACGATTCAAGGTATGGAACAAGTCATTCAGTCGATCGACGCTTTTGCAATTGATACTGTTCTACAAGGACAAACTTATAGCAGCGCAAAATCATTTTTTGTACAAACCTTTCGTCCTTTAGCACAAGGAATCATTTACTTATGTGAAGAATTAATCCGTCAAAATGATGCCTTTCCAAGTCAATTTCAATCACAGGTAGCTTCAACTGATGTCATTGAACAAGAGTTATTAGAACAAATTCGCGAAATTGACCGAATGAAAACAAGTATGGAAGCCATCAGTCAAGCTATGCCAATCCCGGGTATGGACGCTATGGCGAATCTTTTTACTGTCATGAGGAAGAAACTGCAAGAAAAACTAGAACACTTACATGAATTCAATTATACTTCTAGTAGTAATTATGATACTGCACTTCAATTAGCTGCGAGTATCGCGCAAGGTCTTGCGGGAGTGCAAAGTGGGAAAGGTTTCAGCCCCGCAAGTGGAACATTTAGCATACAAGAATTGAATATGGAGTGGACGGGGCCTATTCAAGCAATTACAGAAAGTAAAGCTCGTGAAGCACAAATTGCAAAAGCAATTGCTTTACGAGAACAAGAAGCCAATAGACCATGGTATGAAAAAACAGCTACCAGTACTTGGGAATTTATGAAAGAATTTTTTCAAGGCGCTGGTAGTGCGGCTTTCGAAAGCGTTATTGGACTAGAATCACCTGATAATGATGAATTAGAAAGCAAGTTAACTTATCAATCGGGAAGATTTGCCGGAAATGTTGTAGCAGGAGCGGCATCCATTATAGAAATTCTAGAAGGTCTTACCGTCATAGGCGGGGCTAATTTCTTAACCTTCGTCGCAGAAGTAGGAAGTGGTGGGTTAGCATCACCAATTGTTCTTCCATTAGATGCAGCTGCTACAGCGGCTGGGCTTAGTCTTGCTGGACATGGTGTATTTGTTGGGCGTAATGCAGTTCAAAATGGTAAGGATACTCTTCAAAAGTTCCAGTCTTCTTCTAATGGGACTAGTGGTAGAATAAAGGAGAAAGCCGATGCTAACAACCTTCAAAAATCCCAGTCTTCTAGCGAGGTTGGTAATAGTGTTAAGAATACAGAAAAAATACGGATTGTTGATGGAAAAAAACAATATAATGTAAACGGAAAATGGGTAACAGATAAACAATTTTCAGCTCTTCGTCAGAAAGCTGTTCGCCACGCATGGAGACAAGAGAAGGAATTGATTAAAAAAACTGGAAAAGGAACAAGAGATTGGACCCCTGCAGAAAAACTAGAGTTATTACAAACAGGAAAAGTGAAAGGCTACGAGGGACAGCATATGAAATCTGCTAATGAATATCCTGATTTTGCTGGTGAACCAGATAACATTCAATTTTTAAAGGGAAGGAATATGGATGTAAACGAACACTTTGACGCCCATCGTGGAAATTATCACAATCCTACAAATGGCTACTATACTCCTAAGAATGATAGTATGACTGACTTTGGAGACGTTGTGCCTTGGAAACATGAATAGAGGGAGATGGTTTTATGCTAAGAAAATATTATTCAAAAAACAATCATTTACAACCATTTTTTGAGGAAGTTAATAAATATGTAGATGGCATTCACACCCTAAACAATGGAATTAACGTAGAAAATATAACAAGCCTTCAAAATGAACTTAACATTCAAATTCCTGATATATATAAAGATTTTCTCCAAGTGTGTAATGGTGGAGAATTATTTATACCTGGAACGGTCCTGTCAGAAATTCATACAGCTGCTCGGGGCCAAAAACAGCGTGGTGGCTCCTATCTAAATGATTCGTTTAAAAAAGAACGAAGACCGACAAAGATGCCAGACACGTATTTAATCATCGCAGATTTAAACTATGGTGACTCGATTTGTATAGACTTAGAATCAAGCAATGGATACGATGCAACTGTAATACAATGGGATAGGGAGATTCACAGCGTTTCTAGATCATGGAATGGCTTGGCGGAATGGTTAATGGATACCTTAGACGAAGGATCATTACTAGTAGATTATGATGGTAATGAAAAAGATTTAGACTTTTAACATGAATAGTAAAAGTGAAGCCACAAGAATTTAGTGCTCTTGTGGCTTTTTATATAGCTAACTGCAAAACTTTGCTAAAAGTAAATTCATTCATTTCTTAAATTTTAATAATATTATAATATTTTTTTCAACTAAACTGCCACGTTGGCTTAAGTACACTTCTTTACAATCTTAACGAAACAATTGAGTCAATTTTAACAAATTCATCATGTGAAATATTCATACTATCGCTTAATACTTTATATCTAAAATCTAATAATGAATAATAAAATAATATTTGTTGATCTTCTTCGATATGACTTATTTTCGATTCGATTTCTTCTTTTAATGTTTTTGATTGCACAAAATCTTGGTTTAACATAAATTGAAACCAAATATCTAACGAATTTTTAATTTGTTCTTTAGTTACTACAGGTGTGCTCATAGCTACCCCATCCTCCTCGTTTCTATCTATGATTATCATAATTCCACAAAATAACAATAAAATTCCTTCTTCGAGTGTGGTTGATAAATAACTTTCAGAATATTCATTCCAATGAAAATGATAATATGTTAAGGTACCTACATAAATAAAGATATACATAATAATTTAAAAAGAAAGGGGAAAATCATGGGAGTTTTTGGGTAGGGAATAATGATAATAAGATCAAATCAGTATCCTAAGTTAGATGGCCTAAAACTTAATGGAGACTATATTTTAGAGGTGCCAGCATCTAATAAAAACATTAAAAACATTAAAAATATAGAAAAGTATAAAGAAATAGCTGAAGAATACGGTGTAACATTAAGATTTAGGGAGGAATAATTATGAGCTTAAAATTAAAACCTGAAATAGAAACAGCACTAAAAAAAATTGACTTTGTTAATAGATACACAGAACTTTCTTCTTTTTCGAGAGAAAATTATGATGCCGAAGAAATCATTCCTAATCCCAATATTGAAGACATTCAACAAATACTTGAAAAGCTAGGTTATAAATCAGTTTATGATAAAAAAGAAAAGTTTTTAAAAGTTGGAGAACTAGGTGATAAAAAAGAAAATTTATTTTATTTTAATATTGGTATTAAAGTAAACGTTCTGGATTTTACTTGGGTAGTTTATCATAATGATGAACTAAGATTAGGTAGTCCATGGAGTCTATATTCAAGACTTTTAATTTCTCCAGATACTAGAATTAAGCCAGTACTATTTAGCGATTATGACAGCTTAGAAAAAATTTTAAAAATTGCTTTAGGTATGTATGAAGATTTTAAACAAGAATTAATTCCTATCTATTCATAATTTTATATTTAAGAAAGGCAATCTTATCTTAAATATAAAAAAAGAAAATCCGACTCACAAGAGCCGGATTTTCACTTCATAAATACATATGCCTCGCTAGCAGTTACATAGTATGTTTTACCTTTGTTGTTGTGTACTTTTGAAACCACCTATTATTTAATAATTACATGTTCCTCACGAATCCAACGATTTCCACCGATATCAATATGCCCATCTTGTCTATTAAATAATTGATACGGCTCACTTCCATCCACAAAACCAATGTCATTGCCGTTCGGTCCATCGTAAATTCGGATTTGATACCCTGGCCAATATTTAGTGTATGCATAGAACCATTGAATATCAAAATGTTTTAGGTAAGCCCACTGTTTTTCATTTCCAAGGCAGATCATATTTTTTTCTCCACCACCCCAGTATCCTTTATGGATTAAGTATGGGATTTTTTGTGTGATACGTCCAGCAAAAATAGGATCAGCAGGATTTTCATATAGATTCACACCATAACCATCATCGTATTTCGATGTTGCATGTCCAATTCCCTCTTTTTGAATAGGCTGAATTGGATCAATTGGATTTAGTTCATTGCCACCAATAAACCAAGATAATGGCTTGTCTCCATTTAGAACATTTAAGTCAACTTTTCCTACACCATCAAGCCAACCGCCTGTTTCTCCGTCTGCATATTGCCATAGATCACACGCATAGGCAGGTTTATTACTTCCATAACGAGGAATCCATAAAAAGTCTGCTTTCACCTTATTTAAACCATATTGATTGTACATATGATGTGATACATAAAATCCGACTTTCCAACCTGCCGCTTTACATGTATCAATAAAAGCTTGAGAAGCAGCTGCTACATTGTCGGGGCCACAACTTTTTAATGTATCATCCTCACAATCTAGCACTAAGAATTTAGCATTTGAATTTGTTCTTTTCATAAAATCGTTCGCTTCCACAATTGCATCATTAACAGAAACATAGCATCCATACGCATAGGCAGCATGTGGAATGCCACGTTTCTCTAATTGCGCTACATGTTGTTTATATAATCCATCTACTGTATCTGATCCATATTGAACACGGCAAATTGCTAAAGTAACTTGAGGAGCTAATACATCCCAATTAATACTGTCATTCCATTTTGAAATATCGATAATATGTTTTTTCATTATTGAACATCTCCCTTTTTATCTTCTTGTTTTTGTTTACCACCTAAAATTTCAACCGCGTTTGTCAAAGCTTGTGGAAGTGGGATTCCCATACGTCCAGCGTTTTCTAAAAGTGATAACAATTCATTACCCATGAAGAAAAAGATTGTCGCTTCACGGATAGCGCTGTTGCTTCCAAACACTGTATCTAATTGCGCTGCCACTCCAACCAAAAGAAAAAGCACCACCTTTTTGGCGATGCCTTTGAAACCTACTTTACTTTTTAACTCTCCGTTGTATCCTGCTGCAATCATTCCAGTTAAATAATCAATAACTGCCATCGTCACTAAGATTTTCAATGTTGCATCCCATCCTCCTAAGAAATATCCACAGAAGCCACCCAAGGTAGCTATAAACGTTTTTATGAATACGTCGATACGTTCCACTTGTTTGCCTCCTTTTTCATACTAAATAATTGATTGAAAAATGAATAGTTTTGTCAGTAGTGATGTTGTATATTTTTACATTACCGCCAGTTTCTACGTTAAATTCACATATAGAATAAGGTGGACCAGCAATAATAACAACATCTGTTATTTGTTGAGCAGGTCGCAATCCAGTTGGAACATTGAATACAACTTGCCCTTCTTTTATATTCTTTAAAGAGCCTATAACGGAAACTTGGTCGCCACTTCGTTTCGCTCTAGTAACTTGTCTTCCTTCAACGTTTGAAGCGTTAGTGATTGACATCTGAGTCCAATATGTATCGGTAGATCGTTTAAATCCTTGTACAGTAAAATCCCACCCTACAAAATCCTCTCTTGTGACATGATTTGTCCACCCTGTCCACCCGTTATTTCCGTTTAGATAATTTGTATAAAATCCACCTACACTATCTTTAGCGATTACAAAGCCAATATTATTCTGATTAAAATAAGAAATTCCCCTCCAAGGTTTGCTCGATGGAATTGTATTTTGCACACCTGTAGCACAATAAATTGTATTCATCCCAGCACCTTTTGCAGCTATTTCGTCGAGAATGTTCTTTGTGATATCACTAACAGAAATAGTTTGCCCACCTGATTCTGTTGTGATCTTTGGTACTTGAACACCTTTCGCATTAATTAATGTTGTTAACTCTACAAATTTGTTGTTTGTATCTATAATTCTCTTATTTGTATCATCAATTTCTTTTCGATATCCTGCCACTTGTTCTATAGCTTTTTCAAAATCAGAAATATAGTTTTCTATTTTCATATTTCCTTCTTTTACATCTCGCTTAAGCACAATTCGGATATCAGGGGTACTCGTTCGTTCAGCGTTTTTTTCCATAACAAAATAAGCAGTCCAATCGGCCGAAGTTGAAACTGCTTGAGATGTAAAAGTATATGAAAACACACCATTTTTCGCATCAATTATTTGAGCATCATCACGAATGAATGCCCCTGTATGATTTGTCGCTTCATATTTGACTGCATATCCAGTTAAATCAACACTATTCCCCAGTTCTCTTACATTTACAGTAATTTTCAATCCATTTTTATCATTTTGACGGGAACGAATTGTCTTTGTAAACACAGGATCTGCTAAGTCTATAATAATTTCCTCATTTCGCATAATTACACCCCTTTCTGACAATTCCTTTTCGTATGTCTAGACGGTCTTCTATGACGTTTTACTCTGTTCCTATGTTTTATATTCCCTTTAGGTTTTATAGGCTCTAATTCTTTCAACCTAGCATCAGTTCTTGTCACATGTTCTTGAAAAGCTTTTGTTAATTGTGAAAGCATTCCTTATAAGCCTACACCTGTTTCTTCGGATTCGTTTGGAATCACAATACCATAATGACAAACAATTAACTGTTTTAGATGTATGGGAAAAGTTAAAGCCTCTTCGTAAAGCTGAGTTAAAAATTACATCTTTTGAAAAAGACATGAGCTTAGTTAGGCTCTATATCCTTCCCCCATTTAGTTATAAAAAAATTAAAAGTATTAAGCCCGTAATGATTCAAAGCTACTATGCTGAACTTAAGGAAAAAGGACTATCAAATGGTACAATCAGCAATATCCATCGCTGCCTAAGGTGCATTTTCAAACACGCTGTAGAATGGGAAATCATACATGATAATATAATGAATAAGGTTAAAAAACCACGTGAAGAGCAAGGTGAGATGAAAACATGGTCCAGTGAGGAATGTAATCGATTCCTTCATTATTTAAAAGAAAAAATAAAAAGTACTATATGTTCTTTTTACTCGCAATCTATACTGGTATGAGACGTGGAGAGTTACTTGCACTAACATGGAAGGATATTGACTTTGATAATAAACGTATCCTAGTTAATAAATCACTTGTAAAAACTGAAGAAGGACTATTTAAAGCTGCTACTAAAACTAAATCTTCTAATAGAAGTATTAGTATCTCTTCCTTTGTTGTAATAGAGTTACAAGCATACTACCTTTATAAAAAGAAAGAGTTTTTCCGCTGGGGTATCTCCTTGAATGAGGAGGCCTATATTTTCGCTGGCAATACGATTCATTGTCCCTTACATATAGATGCTCCTCATCGTTTTTTGAAAGACCATTATAAAAAAGCTGGTGTTCCACGAATTCGTATTCACGACTTAAGGCACACACATGCAACACTTATGCTCCAAGCTGGTGAGCATCCTAAAATTGTACAGGATCGCTTAGGACACTCTTCTATTCAAATGACATTAGACAAGTATAGCCATATCACACAAAACATGCAGCAACAGGCCGCAGAAAATTTTGAGAATGTAATAAAATCTTATGAAAACATCAAATAAAAGCCGAAAAATTCTAATGTGAGCAAAATGTGAGCATCGAGTTAAATCACCACTTACAAACCTTGATATAATAAGGTTTCTCATGCTATATCGTTGAATCTTGGGAGAAGAATGAGCAGTTTTAGAATTGTTGATTTTAAAAAACATAAAAACCTCAAAAATGCCAAATCCCTTATGTCACAAAGGATTTGGCATTTTTAAGGTTCTAGAAAAACCCGCTAAATATAAGAGGAAATTAAAAGTCATGAATCCGGTACAATACTGTGTCCACGCCCAAGGAACTGCCAAATGAAATAACGTGTCTAACTTTTTGGAGTCTATTGGCCTTTTCAAATCCCCTTATATTATTGTTCGCTATTACGATCTTTTCCTTCTAGGACCTACAATTAATTTGATTGCTGTTCTTTCTTGATTATCGATAGTAACCTCTTGAAACGCTGGAACAAGAACCAAATCAATTCCACTTGGAGCGACAAAACCTCTTGCAATCGCAATTGCTTTAATCGCTTGATTTAAAGAACCCGCTCCAATTACTTGAATTTCTACCTTGCCACTTGCTCTTAGTACACCGGCTATTGCACCTGCCACTGAATTTGGACTTGATTTTGAGGATACCTTTAATATATTTTCCATGTACGTTGCTCCCTCTATTATTTAATCTCTCTTTTCTTACGGTTTGCAATATAACTAACGTATCTTTAACTACTATTCATACCAAAAGCAAACAATTCTGTATAATTACATTCATTCGATATCTTTTGTCTTCTTCCTGCTCAATTGCATAAATAAAAAGCGATGACTAAGCTGGAAACTTAATCATCGCTTTATCCATTTCTCTGTTTCACTAAGATGCTTTCCTTTAAATACTTCTCTTGTTTACTTTGGCGATATACTATCTTAAAGTTTAAATACTTCAACATTTTAAAACCTCGGATAGAGTTATCTGCTAAATTTTCAGCCTTTTTCGTCTTCAAAAGTCATTACATATAATATTCTAGTTCTATTCTTTTGAAAACTGTATCTCCTCATTAGAGCACTTTATATTATGCCAGCTTTTTATCCCAAATCTATCACCTTATATATGGACAAGTATACACGCCAATTACTTTTCAATTACATAAACTACTATATATTATACATTTATTAATAATAGGAGGTACTATATTGGGTTCATACTATCATTCTTCAAGCTCATATAAAAAATGTTCATGCCACTCTTCTTCTAGTTCATATAAAAAGTGTTCGTGCCATCAATCTTCTAGCTCGTATAAAAAATGTTCATGCGACCATTCACATAAACCATCCTGCTCAGCTTACGGAACTTTTTGGCAAACTGAGTTTATAACTGTCCCTTTTGGCGATTCTTTTCCATTTAATCACGTTGGCCCTTTGGCGGGAGGAGTTTCTTTACTAAATCCTACTACTATACAATTTAGTCAAGCAGGTGATTATCGAATCTCATTCATTTCAAGCATTAACACTACTTTAAATCCTGTATTTCCCCATATTCCAGTCATAACTATATTTTTAAATAACAATCCACTTGCTAATAGTCAAGGTGATTTCGCTTTTCAAATGAATACTTCATCAAATAACGAATGCCTTCAACTAGTTGGCGAAACTATTGTTACGGTTCCAGCTAATTCAACACTTCAACTTAGAAATAATAGTGGTTTCAATCATCAAAGTATTATAACTTGTGATAATGGTATAAATTCAGTTGAATTAACAGTTACAAAACTAAGTTAATACTATTCCCTCACATTCAGATGCTAATTCCGCATCTTTTTTTATTGCATAACGTTTTTTTGATTCCTATCGTCCTCTTATAAAACATAAACTCCCATTTCACTTTTCTATTCATCTAATAAACATGAAAAGTGCCGAAATCCTTCTACCACAAGAATTCGGCACTTTTTTTATTAAAACAGATTCCTTCTTTCCTACTTCTCTACATAAACCGATTTAACTATCGTACGATTATAAGGTTGTCCTTCCTTATTCATCCCTTTCATATCAATTGTAACGTTATATACACCTGGCTGTTCTATATTTTTCAAAGCACCTGTGAATGTAGTTGTATTAATATTTTGCGATTCATTTGATTCAGAAACTAATTTTCCATCTTTATTAATTACTCTTACTGTTACTGAAAGATTGCCTTTCATTTCTGGAGCTGCAGGTGATTTTTTGAGTTTATACTCTGCTTTATTTACTTTAACTTTTGCTGGCATTTGAAGGACGAACGGAGCATCTTTTTTGTAATCGGTTACGATTAAATATGCATCTTTTGGCTGCTTTGCCATCATTTTAACTTGCCATTCTCCTGCTTCCATTTTATCAAATTTAAATGTTCTTATAGTCGCTCCTTTAAAGAGAGATTCACCTTCACCAGTAGATACAGCACTATCTTTATTTGTATAAACTTTTCCTTTTGGAGATATTAGTTGTATTTCTACATCCGAAGAAGCTGTTAAAACAGAAACTACCCCTTCTGCTTTTTTATCAACTGCGACAATTTTCCCTACCCACTGATTTTGTGACAACTCTCCTCCTAAAATAGCTTGATTAGAAGTTGTGTTTAATTGTTCTACCTTTTCCTCTGAACTATTACTCGGGGCTAATAAAGCCGGTACTGGTAAATTTGCTGTCCGTAAATATGGCTCAATTCGTGCGAAAACAGCTGAACCTTTTCGTATATTATCATGATCAAATCGTGCATCCGTAAATAAATGTGTTCCATATGGTAACTTAGCACTCCATTCGTTCACTAATCCATCATTAGAACCGTATGATGACAAGTACAATCCGCCCATAGATAATGCTGAAAAAACAGGTCCCCAGCTTGTCCCAGTAGCCGTATAGTAACGGTTTAATTTAGCTGCAGGATTATTATCTATTGTAGAACGAAACTTTGCCATTTCACCTATTTGCAATGAATATGTTCCATCATCTTTTTGACCTAATATAGAGGCGAGCCATCCTGCCCACCAACTATATGATAAGTCCGCTAAATTTGATCCGTAATGCGGAGTGGCAAGTGTAATAACATTTCCAACAAATCGATTCGCTCCATATCCAACTAACGCAGCTTGTGTATCGATACCACCTTTACTATGAGCTACAACATTTACTTTTTTACCAAAATGATTATAAATTTCTTCAAGCTTTTGTGCTAACAATTTTCCATTGTCCCATTGGCTAGCTGATCCTTTCCCCGCAGCATCGTATAATTGAATAAATACAGTTTGATAGCCTGCTTTCAAGGCGTAGTCGTACATATCATTCATATCATGATATACTGTCTTTCCATACCAACTATCCGCATTACCATTTCTTCCTTGCACAAAGAGAATTGGTGGTTTATTCTCATCATAATTAGCAGGTTTCTGACCTAAAAACCATTCTCCAGGAGTAAATACTTCTTTGTCTGGAAAACCAGTCTTAAGCTCTGTTACAACCTCCGCGTGTACATTTGTACTAAAAACCAGCGGACTCATAAAACAAAGTACAATAAATAATGCGATACTCCTTTTCATAATTCCCATTAACATCCCCCTTTTCCGCCAGAAAGAAAACGCTACCATTCCGTTGGACACCAATTGTTTTAAATTCCATTTAATCAATTACTTTTACGATACAATATAATAAGTAATTAATAGCGCATTCCTTTCTTATCAAACGTTATTCTCTCAACATTCATTCATTCCTTTTTACAATAAGCGTTTTGAATATTTCTCAATAAAGCTTTCTCTTCACAAAAAAACTGCGTATAAAAGGTCTCTTTAATAACCTTTTATACGCAGCTTCTTTGTTTAAAATCCGATGATATACTCATCATCATATTTATCGTATTGCAAACCAGCTCCTATTCTCAATTCTGTAACTTGATCTCTAAGGAATGGTGCATCTTCTATTTTACTAGTTGCAATTTCGATTCCATATTTTTTTGTTAAATGCGCTAACTCTATTAAAAACCATTCTCTTCGCAACGCGATTGGAATTTCATACGTTCGTCTTTTCATATATACTAGCACCTCTTCTATTTTCATTAATAAAAAGAGTACCACTTCTACTTTCGATACACTTTTTAAAACTATCGTTCATCATCAAAGGCCAATGAAACATTATAGTATATGCATGTCCATTTTAAACGTGCTATGGCAAAAATAATATTAAAAAACTGAAAAAACCTCATTTAGTTTACATAAAAAAATTATGTAATAGTAAAAGGGTAAGGCTTGTCCCTCATCCTTTTACTATAGAAATCTAAATTAAGAACACCTTGGTACACCTAAAGCTAAAAATAAACCCGCTACTCCTGCTGTAATTGGCACCTTCAACGTAATAACATCATCTACTTTTGTTACTAAAAAGTAAGCATTCCCTTCTTGTAACACGCAATTCACTAATAATTGAAATTCCATTCAAATCTCCTCCTTTCAAATGAGATACTATAATCTATGAAAATCTTTTCAAAATGTAATAGGAATTAAATCTATTTTTCCTTATATATAAAACAAATGTTTATTTATCTATTAAAAATAATATAAATCTTTTTATTTTATTAAAAACCCTGTAATTTCCAATGAATTCTTATATAATCAATAAAGAAAATCTTACAAATGGAGGTATGAAAATGACTATTTTGAGTAATATTGGTGTAGCTTTATTTTTGATTGCTATCATTCTTTTAATCTTATGTATCATTTCATTCTTTAAGAAAAATGGAAAAGCAAAACAATATGGTCGTCCAACTGTTATTCTTTTTATGATTTCAATTATGTTAATAATGACCGGCACAACAAAATCTGAACACCCAGTCGTCGAATTTTTTTCTACTTTAAGTTTCATTCTATTTATATTTTTCCTTGTTCTTGCAATATTATCTGTTATTAAGAAAACAGGTGTAGCAAAAAAACAATTTATAATTACAGCTGTTTTATTTGTCATCTTTGTTGCGCTATCAGGTATTTCAAGTCCTTCTTCTGAAAAAACGAAAGCAACTAATAAACAAGTCGCTTCTAATAGTGAAGAGAAAAAAGATGACGCAAAGAAAAAGGAATTAGAAAATAAAGAAGCGGACGAAAAAACTCGTAAGCAAGAAGATGAGAAACGTCAAGCTGAGGAACTAGCTCGTAAGCAAGAGGATGAGAAACGTCAAGCTGAGGAACTAGCTCGTAAGCAAGAAGATGAGAAACGTCAAGCTGAAGAACTAGCTCGTAAACAACAAGAAGAGCAACAGCGTCAAGCTGAAGAACAGGCCCGTAAACAACAAGAAGAGCAACAACGTCAAGCTGAAGAACAGGCCCGCAAACAACAAGAAGAGCAACAACGTCAAGCTGCTGAGCAAGCTCGCAAACAACAAGAAGAGCAACAACGTCAAGCTGCTGAACAAGCTCGCAAACAAGAAGAACAACAACGTCAAGCTGCTGAACAAGCTCGCGTACAACAGGAACAACAAAAAGCACAGCAAACTCGAACACAACCGGCTGCTGGAAGCAATAGTAATACATATTTCAAAAATTGTACTGAAGTTAAAAATGCTGGGAAAGCCCCATTATATAGAGACCAACCAGGATATAGCTCTAAACTTGATCGTGATGGCGATGGAGTTGCGTGTGAAAGATAGTAATAAAAAAGAAGCTTCTACTAAGCTTCTTTTTTTATTATCGTAAAGTATTGCGACGAATTACGCTTCCTCTTACTTAAATAAAACTCCTTTTATTATTCTCAAAAATGACACATAATAAGTGATTTAAATCACCACATTGATTTTAATTTATCGCTATTCTTGATTTAGATATTACATTTAAACTTTATGGAGGTCTTCATATGGAACATACATTTACTGAAACTTCAATTATCGGTGAGATTGTAACACAATTTCCGAAAGCTAGTGATCTTTTTAAATCATATAGAATAGATTTTTGTTGTGGTGGAAATAGACCACTTATTGATGCAATTAATGAAAGAAATTTATCAGCATCAGAGGTAATCACAGAGTTAAATACGCTTTATCATAAAACGAAACTATTAAACGAATCTGAAATTGATTGGAAAAATGCTTCTTATCAAGAATTGATTGATTATGTTATAAATAAGCATCATCGCTATTTAAATGAAGAATTGCCACAGTTAAGCCCATATGTGACGAAAGTATTACGCGTTCATGGGGCTAGTCAGCCTCATTTAGCTCAAATTCATAAGCTATTTCATGAACTTAAAATTGAATTAGAACAGCATTTAATTAAAGAAGAAACCGAAGATTTCCCATTAATTTTAGAATTCGAGCAAAATCCAACTGATGAAAACTATGCAAAGTTACGTAAAGTAGTAGATGAGTTGGAGAATGAACATAGCCACGCTGGCAATATTATTAAAGAACTTCGTAAGGTGACAAATGACTTTACTCCGCCAGAAGGAGCTTGCGGCACTTATCGCCTTGTTTACCAGCGCCTTGAAGCTCTTGAATCTGACTTGTTTGAACATATTCATTTAGAAAATAACATTTTATTTCCACGTGCCATTACGAAAGCATAAATAAAGTGCAGGACATGAGTATAAATATTCCAACTACAAGAACCAGTACAGTTCACACCGTGTGTAGAACGAATTACTTTATCATGTTGCCTACGCTTTCTGTACACATTTTCCCATTCGCGATCTTCATATGTTTCTTGTGTATGATTATCGTTATAACGATCTATTGGTGAAAAATATTTTAACGCATTATCCGAAAGAAGTCTCCTTCCTCAAGCGTGTGAAAGACGATAGTCTAGCGGTAGGTGGGAGATGAATTTCGGTTTGGCGTAGCCAAAAATTTGATTTTTCTATTTATTTCGCCTCTGATATAATCAGTCTTATAAGAGGTACAGTTTGGTATAACAATGAAAGTAGATAATAATCATGTAGTGTTCAGGTTGTGTAATCACCGTCATAGCTTATGGGAAATGAAGCGAAAAGTGAGGTGAATTGATATGACAAAGCATAATAAGGCGTACAAATTTCGGCTGTATCCAACAGAAGAACAAGCACATCTCATACGTAAAACGTTCGGATGTGTACGCTTTGTGTATAATAAAATGCTGGCTGAGCGGAAAGAACTATACGAAACATACAAAGAGAACAAGGAAGAACTAAAGAAACAAAAGTTCCCTACGCCTGCGAAATACAAAGCAGAGTATGAATGGTTGAAAGAAGTCGATTCATTAGCATTAGCCAACGCTCAATTAAACTTGCAAACTGCGTATAAGAATTTTTTTAGTGGTCAAAGTGAGTTTCCTACATTCAAAAGTAGAAAAAGTAGAAAATCTTATACAACGAATCGAGTAAACGGAAATATTATGTTATTTCATGGTTATATCAAATTACCGAAATTGAAAATGGTGAAATTGAAGCAACATAGAGAGATACCACAAAACCATACCATCAAATCGTGCACGATTTCGATGACACCAACTGGTCAGTATTACGTGTCTATTTTGACCGAATATGAAAAAGAAATCGCTCAAAAAGAAGTAGAACGTGTAGTTGGATTAGACTTCGCAATGGCTGAATTGTACGTGAGTAGCGAAGATGAGAAAGCCAATTATCCTCGCTTTTATCGTCAGATGTTAGACAAATTAGCAAAGGCACAACGAGTATTAGCAAGACGTGTGAAAGATTCAGCGCGCTGGAATCAACAACGCATTCGTGTAGCGAAGTTGCATGAAAAGGTCGCAAATCAACGTAAAAATTTCCTTCATCATAAGTCTAAAGAATTGGCTACTCATTTTGACGTTGTAGCAATCGAAGACTTACATATGAAAGGAATGTCACAAGCGCTTCGCTTTGGTAAAAGTGTAGCGGACAACGGTTGGCGGATGTTCACGACATTTTTAGCATACAAGCTACAAGAACAAGGTAAACAGCTTGTAAAAATAGATAAATGGTTTCCTTCTACAAAGATGTGTAGTCGTTGTGGAAATAAAAAAGAAATGCCATTATGTGAACGCACGTATGCGTGTTCGTGTGGACTCACAATAAGTCGTGACTATAACGCAGCTATCAATATTAAAAAGGAAGCCATGCGGTTATTAGCATTGATATAAATCGTAAGAAATAACCTTTGGAACAAGGGAGTTAGTTCGGCTGTCCTAGGACAAATTCGTTAGCTATCAAAAGTAACGATGAACCGAGAAGCCCCCCACTTCAAGTAAGCTCGTAAGAGATACTAAGTGGGGGGTAGTTCACACGTCTCATTAGTGCTGAAGGTTTCTTCTTCATAGTGTTCACTCCTTTAATACGTCTCTCTTACATACCCTTACTATAAGAGAGGTTGTAAAATACAGATGTGACATTTCGCACAGTTCAAGAGATTGTCAAAAATTCATAAAAAAATAAGTTTGAGAGAAAGTATTCGTAAATAAAGGTTTCTTTGCTCCGTTGTGAAGTTTTAAGGTCAACAGTGATTATTAGGAGAATAGTATTTTGAGGTATCGACTATTTTGCAAAAGAAAAAACGTAGGAGACATTCCTACGTTTTTCTTTATAAATATCTTAAAAAAGTTTTGATATTATTTCAAAAATGCTATAAGGAAACGATTATAAATTGTATGTAAGGAATTTATTTTTTCAGCGATACTATTTTATATTAAGACATATTTTACATTAAACTAGAAATCATTATTTACTATATTGCCCTTGGTTACGGAAACAATTATACTAGATATAATCCGAATTAATAATCTGAATATTCTCAGAATTAAGAGTAGGCTTTCCTTTGAGGGCATAGAAATTGTAAAGTATCTCACCATGATTTTTTAACATGTAAGTTTCTTCCTATTTATACAAGTTCTCAATATGAACTTATATAATACCATTACGAATTACCTCTTAGATTACTATCATACTGCAATAAAATGAAGGAACTCCTTTTCTTTAACCTAAATTCTATTTTTCACTAAATGAATTAGAAAACGATAATAAAACTAGGAGGATTACGATGCCCCAGCTTGATTCATTACATCCCATTGTAGAAAAAATAATCACCAATATTGAAAAATTAATGGTCGGAAAACGAAAAGAAACGATTTTAGCCTTGACAGCTCTCTTAGCTGAAGGTCATGTACTATTAGAAGATGTTCCCGGTGTCGGGAAAACAATGCTAGTACGTGCTCTTTCTAAATCAATTGATGCCGATTACAAGCGCATTCAATTCACACCTGATTTACTGCCGTCAGATGTAACAGGTGTTTCTATTTACAATCCAAAAGAGCTCCAATTTGAGTTTAAGCCTGGACCGATTATGGGGAATTTTGTACTTGCTGATGAAATTAATCGTACATCTCCAAAGACGCAATCTGCCTTACTTGAAAGTATGGAAGAAGGCACTATCACAATAGATGGCATTACAAGACCGTTACCAAAACCGTTCTTTGTAATGGCTACACAAAATCCGGTCGAATATGAGGGAACATACCCTTTACCAGAAGCTCAGCTCGATCGTTTCTTGTTGAAGCTAAGAATGGGATATCCTACACCAGAAGAAGAATTTGAAATTTTAAACCGTATGGAAAAAACAAATCCACTCTCCCATTTACAAGCTATTACTACAATAAAAGAATTACTTTATTTACAACAAAGCGTACGGGAAGTAAGCATGGACAAAGCAATCAAACATTACATTGTAAAGCTTGTTACTCAGACTCGTACTTATAGTTCTATACAGCTAGGTGCAAGTCCACGCGGCTCAATTGCTTTAATGAAAGCTTCACAGGCTTATGCATTCATCCATGGTAGAAATTATATTATTCCAGACGATGTTAAATTTTTAGCTCCTTACGTTTTAGCTCACAGACTCATTCTAAAAATGGAAGCAAGATTTGAAGGAATAACAGGGGAACAAGTTATCGCCAAAATCGTTGCACGAACTACCGTGCCAACTCAAAGGACGATGAACCTTTGATGAAACGACTACTACGAGCACTATATCACGTTATAAAGTTATTGCTAATCCCTTTATGCCTAGTCTTAACATTTGTGTACGCTATGCTTCAAGGAGGATTTGTAAGTTGGTTTTTGTTTTACAGTACGATTCCTATTGGTCTTTATTCACTACTACTCCCCTTCTACGCTTTACGGGATGCTGAAGTAAAACGAATAACAAACCAAAACGAATATGTAGCAGGAGAACAATTTTTAAGCACTATTACAATAAAAAGAAAATTTCCTTTTCCCTTACTTTATTTAGTTATAGAAGATGAACTGCCATCACAATTTACAAGTTGTATACAAACAAAGATGAATAAGGTAATACTCTTTCCAGGATTAAAACGAAATATTTCGTTTCAATATGTGATTGACACACTCCCTAGAGGAGAGCACACTTTTTCAAGCGTACGTGTCAAAACTGGCGATCTATTCGGTATGATGGAGAAAGAAGTAACTTTTTCAGTTCCAGATACATTTTTAATCTATCCCCAGTACGTAGATATAACGTATCGACAATTGGAAAATCATTTCGAACAAGGAGCGCTTTCAGCAAATATAAATTTAGCAAAAGACTCTACAGTCTCTGTCGGTGTCAGAGACTATAAACCTGGTGATCGCTTTTCATGGATTGATTGGAAAGCAACTGCTCGAACAAACAATATTATGACGAAAGAGTTTGAACAACAGCGCAGCCATAATATCATGATATTCATGGACAGAACTGAGTCCCCTCTATTCGAATCAGTCGTAACGTTTACTGCCTCTATTGTTAGGGCTGTCTTGAAGCAAAATTCACCAGCGTCATTCGTGTCTGTCGGAAAAGAACAAACTATTTTCCCTTTAGACAATGGAGGTACTCAGTTGCAACAAATCTTTTGTCATTTAGCGAAAGTACAAGCAGACAGTGTATTCCCGCTCTCTCAAAGTGTAGAAATGGAATTAAGAAAAATTTATGAGCCCGTAACGATTATACTCGTGACAAGCGATCTTTCTCCCGATATTCAAAAGGCGGCTGACTGTGCTGCTATAAAAAATAGAAAATTAATGGTGTTTGTCGTGAAAGAAAAAGCAAATCAACTCTCACAGCGAGAACTCAGTATACTAGAAACTCTACAAAAACGAAAAATATTTGTAAACGCGGTTTATGAAAACCGGTATACAAACGTGTTTTTTGAGGTGAGCAAATGATAACATTACAAACAAAATACCAATGGGATATGAGCAGATTCTTCCTGCATGTATGTGCATTTTTACTTTTACTAGAATGGCTAAGACCCCTTATAGGTATTACAAACGTAGGTAGATTAGATATTTTTGTAATATTTATAGGAATTTGCTTCACTCTTTCTTTTTTTCAAACAAGGTGGCAGGTTCCAATAAAGATCGTCACGATTTTATTCATCATTCATTTCCTGTATTATAAAAATGCTTTTATAAATCCATCTTGGCTAACGAAATTTTTTACTGATATGTCTCGAAATTCCTCCCTGTTTTTCCAGGGGAATTTGCTAGATATTTCTCCAGTTTTTCCAACACTTTTATTTTTTTTATCATTTTGGTTTTTGAGTGCTTTCATCTCTTTTTGGATGATTCATAAAAAACGTGGATTGTTATTTCTTGTATTGACTATTATTTATATCACAACTTTTCATAACTTACATTTATACAATGCAAACTACGCTATTATTCGTACTGTTGTCATCGGCTTTTTTATGCTTAGTCTTCTTCACATAGAACGAATAAAAGAGATGGAACACTTACAAAATTATGCTAGAGTAATCTCAAAATTACTTAGACCTCTTACAATATTTATTGTATTGTCAGCAATCATCGCATACTTTGCTCCAAAATTTGGTCCTCAATGGCCAAACCCAATGCATTTTTTAAAATTCAATACATCCGAAGCCAGTAAAGAACAAGAAGTTTCTAAAATTGGGTATGGTTTAGATGACTCCCGATTAGGCGGTCCTTTTAAGGCGGATCCTACAATTGTTTTCACAGCACAAACACAAAACAAACAATATTGGAGAGTAGAAACAAAAGATTTTTATACAGGAAAAGGCTGGGAAGTTTCTGAAAATCAAAAAAAGGTTTCTTTTAAAAATAAAAACGACGTCGTGAGCTGGTACGAACAAAATACAAAGACGGAGGCAACGGAGGCAACAATCACCATGCAAAAAAGTTATCCTCACCTTACCTATCCAGCAGGATTAGTATCAGTTGAGGCTTCTTCTGATGTATCATACAGCGTTGACCCATTTTCAGAAAAAATCTATACGATGCACGGAGACTCTTCTACTACTTTAAATTCATATAAAGTAACATATGAGCTCCCGGAGTTTTCCATAGAAAACTTGAAAGCTGTAAAAACGAATGAAGGTCATGAAACAAGTTCTTATTTCATGACAAAGTACACACAACTTCCCGAATCATTACCGCAGCGAGTAAAAGACTTGGCTATCAATCTTACAAATGATAAAGACAATCGATATGATAAAGTATTAGCTATTGAAAATTACTTCACCGACAATTCTTTTGTATACGAAACAATGAATGTCTTATTTCCTGCCAAAAACCAAGATTATGTAGATCAATTCCTTTTCGATACAAAAAGCGGCTACTGTAATAATTTTTCGACGTCTATGATCGTGTTACTTCGTTCTGCCGGGATTCCTGCTCGCTGGGTAAAAGGCTATACAGAAGGAACTCTTGAGAATACACTTGCTAATGCAGAAGGTGAGAATGTTTATAAAATCGCGAATAATAACGCACACTCTTGGGTCGAAGTATATTTTCCAGAATACGGATGGATTCCATTCGAACCAACAAAAGGATTTACCAATCCCTATAATTTTACAAATAATACTCCTGCTTCTACTTCACAAAATAGTGAAGAAAATAATTCTAAAAACGAGCAAATACACCAACGAAACAATGAAGCAAGGCTCAAAAGTTTAATAGAAAATACAGAAGAAGCTCCTACTAAAAAGATCACAAATTCTAAAAATGGATTTTCTTGGTGGTACGTATTCCTCTCTACGATACCGATTAGTATTATAGGATACATTCTCTTCACCACTAGAATGAAATGGATTACATTTTTTATTATTCTTTTCTATAAATATCGAAAAGATGATGCTGTTTATAGAAAAGCTTACGGTGCACTTTTAAAACAATTTGCGAGAATCGGCATACCACGGGGTGAAAGTCAAACATTCCGAGAATACGCTCTCCGCATCGATACACTTTACAACTCGGCCGATATGCAGCAACTTACTTTCAGTTATGAGAACGCTATGTATCAAAAGGGACAGGCCGCAGCCGAATGGAAGAAATCCGTACACTTATGGGAAGTGCTTATGAAAAAAGCAGCTTCTCTGCCTAAATCAAATGACTTCGATCCAGTGATTTAATCTTGATAATGTGAGTTTAAAGAAAACACCTCAAAGAACTACTTTGTTCTTTGAGGTGTTATTTAATAAACATAATAAAAGATAGCTAACTCCTAATTATTCCCCAAGCACCTTCTCAATCTCAACCTCTAAATCCACCGGCTTCGTCTGCGGTGCAAAACGCCCTACTACTTTCCCGTCTTTTCCAATTAAAAACTTAGTAAAGTTCCATTTCACAGCTTTCATACCAAGTAAACCTGGTGCTTGTTCTGTCATGTATGTATAAAGGGGATGAGCCTTATCACCTTTCACATCAATCTTTGCAAACATCGGGAAGTTTACACCGTAGTTCAATTCACAAAAACTTGTAATATCCGTTTCTGTACCAGGTTCTTGTCCCCCGAATTGATTACAAGGGAAACCGAGTATCTCTAGTCCTTGTTCTTTATATTTATCATATACTTCTTGTAATCCTTTATACTGTGGTGTAAATCCACATTTACTAGCTACATTTACAATAAGAAGTGTTTTGCCTTCGTAATCTTTTAACGATTTTTCTTCTCCTGTTATTGTTTTAGCTGAAAAATCATAAACTGTCATTGTTCCTACCCCTCTCTTCACTATCATTCTATGTTTATACTATACTACATTAGTGAATATACGGCTCTTATTACAATACTTACACATTAAAATGATAGCGCTTTATTCTTGTTCAAAAATTCGACACAAACTACTAGACTTTAATGATGGAAAGTTTTACAATTGAATTGTGAACAAAATGTGACAGTTTGCATTATAAATTGTGACATTTTCAATTCCATTATAAAAGAAAAGGATGGTGTTGATTATGAAAACTGCACAACGTGAAATGATTTCAAATCGTGAGTTTTATTTCGTACTATATATGATGTTATTGTATGTTACTGGTTGGGTAATTGATGTAAATGGCTTATTCCTAAGTTCCTACTTTAATTTAGCAGGAGAGATTATTCTTCCGTTAGTTGGCGGTATTGTTGGACTGTTCGTTATGTTTATCAATAAAGAACAAACTAAATAACAACATTACATAAAGGCAGAAGACGAAATTTTCGTTTTCTGCCTTTTTCTTTTTTAGCGTATAATAAAAAACATGCAAATATATAAGGAGTGGTAAGTATGAAAAAAGTAGAACAACTATCTTCTCATCTATATCTTATTGATGATTATGACTTACAACATGATGAACGCACAGGTACATACGTTTTATTAGGTGACGATATTACTTTAATTGAAACTTGTGCAGCCCCTTCTCTTCCCTATATTTTAGACGGCTTACAGCAATTACATATTAATTTAAATGATGTAAAAAACATTATCGTTACACATGTTCATTTAGATCACGCAGGCGCAGCAGGGTTAATGATGGAAAAGTGCCCAAATGCTACTCTATTTGTCCATCCGCGCGGGGCTCGTCATATGATTGATCCAACAAAACTAATTCTTGGCGCAAAAGCTGTGTACAAAGAAGATTTTGATAAACTTTTTGATCCAATTCTTCCAATTGAAGAAGAACGTGTTCACATTGTACAAAATGGTGATACATTAAAAATTGCAGAAGACCGTACACTTACATTTTATGATACACCGGGACATGCGAAACACCATATTAGCATTCACGATTCAAAAACAAACGGCATTTTCACTGGTGATACGATTGGAATTTATTATAGGGAACTAGCTGATCTTGGTGTAGAATTATATCTACCATCAACGTCCCCTTCACAATTCCAGCCAGATGCGATGATTGCCTCTAAAAATCACATTCAAAGTATGAATGTAGATACTATTTATTTCGGTCATTACGGCGCATCTGCCAATGTTACAGAAGTATATAGCCAACTTGAACATTGGTTACCTATTTTCGTTAATACTGGAAATGAAGTTTTTCAAAAACATACTAATTTTGATGAGGCTACTAAGGCATTACAATCTTTACTAATGGAGAAAGTCTCTACTCATCTTACAAAGCTAAACATTCCATCAAATCATTCTGTTTATAATATTTTATATCTTGATTTAGAAATTAGCGCGATGGGAATTATTGATTACTTAACGAAGCAAACAAAATCCACAATTAACTAATAGAAAACGAAGATATATACAACGCCATTATCGTATATATCTTCGCTCCTTGAATATATTTTTTAATAAAGGATGGTGGAATGGAATGCAAAAAGTGATACTATACCTCTGCTTTACATTATTTATCATCTTATTATTAGTTGTAGGTGTTAAAATTCAATTTTATTTAGATACAGACGCGCAAGTGAACTTTAACGTTTATCCAAGGTTATTCTACTTTACACTCTTCCCTCTTTTAGTCGGCATTTTATTACGATTCCTACAATCCATTAATCACGAAACGAGTAAACAAAATTGGAACTTTCAGCTGGATAAATTTATCGCTATTACGTTGCCTACACTAATCATTTCCTTTTCTCCAGCTCTACTCTTTTCACCAGTTGGTGGATACCTACCTTATTTAACTAATATTATTCTTATAAATACAACTTTTGTTACTATTATTAGTTTAATAGCTGGTTACTCGTTTTTAGATTGTTTTATACAAAAAGACAATGCAAACATGAAAAAATATAATTAAACACTCTATTTTGTTGTATATTTCCTATTGATAGCAAAAGGAATAAGTGGTTAATATATTTACATTTCAATAAGAAAAGCTCAAAGCTAAAGCTATGAGCTTTTTATTTATCTCACCTTTTCATCTACATATTCCATAAACTGCTCCGCTTTAATAAATTTTTCTTTGTACGCCTCAGGTACTTCGTCTGCTGTTATTCCGCCACTCGATTTCGTTTTTACTAATACGGTTTGATATGCCATTAATGCTTCCATATATTGTTCATACTCTTCAGGAGTTAATACTTCTTTACTAGATTTATGGCCGTTTAATTTATCAAAATACGGCTGAAGCTCCATTTCTACCTTTTTCAATTCCACTTTTTTAGCTGGCGATAATTGATCATAATCAATATTACCATTCGAATCCCCGTACTCAAGCTTTGCATTCGTTAATTTCTTTAGTTCTTTTGTAAACTCTTCATATTCTTTTGCACCCATTTCATCTTTCGCTTGAGATAACTTTGCATTAAAACGCATGTATCCTTCTAATGTTATAGCTCCGGCATGCTTCTTTAAATTTTCAAACGACCCGTATATACCATCTGCCATAATAGATTGATAAGCAAAACCAGTTGTCGGAATTAAAAATGCGGCTGCAAGCACTCCTGCGATAAGGCGCTTCTTCCTTTTACTTCCACCGCGCTTCATTTTAATTTGAACGATTACTTTTTCTTTTAACTCTGGCGGGGCTATAATCCCTTTCGCTTCTTCTTGTATTGATTCCCTAACTCTACAATCTAAACTCATTTCACATTCCCTACCTCTCCTAAAAAGATTTCTTCTACTTGCTCTTTTTGACGTAGTTTCTTTAGTGCTGCATGAATTCTGGACTTCACGGTACCGATTGGAGTATGTAATATATGTGCTACTTCTTCTTGTGAGTAATCATGTAAGTATCTTAAGATAATAACTTGTTTCAATTTATATGGTAATTTATGAATGAGTTCAATTAATTTTTGGTTTGATATTTTACTTACAACATCGCTAGAAAAATCAATTTGTACTGGTTTTCTTTGCTCTTCTGCTTTTTTTACAATTCGCAGTCGCATCCACCTCTTTCTTCTATAAGAATGAATTTGTTTAATCGCAAGTCCAATTAACCATGGACGAAATGGCTTCTCACTATCATATTTACGAAGCGATTCATATAGCTGTATGTATATTTCCTGAACGACATCATCTATATCTGCTTTATCCTCTATTAAAAAATGTGCTGTCTTATATACTTCTTGAATCGTTTTATCATACAACTCACTATACGCTTCTTTATTTCCTGATAAAGTTAATTGGATTAGTTCTGTGTATACTGTTTCATCCTTCATATACCATCCCTCCTTTGTCCTACACTATATATTGGCAAGCAAACGATATTTCGTTCGATTTCTTTCAAAGATTTTTCAAATAAATTAATATAAGGATGCAATGGCTTCATAAGCTTCACTTATAACCCTGCATAACAATTATATAATTTTCCAATTCCTAATGAAGATTTAAAATAATATATATATTCAAATTTAGGAGGATGTATATGAAAGCTATCGTTGTAACTTCATTCGGTGGTCCTGAAGTGTTGAAATATACGGACATGGATATTCCTACAATTTCAGATAATCAAGTTTTAATTCGCGTTGTTGCTACTAGTGTTAATTTCGCCGATATTAAATCACGTTATGGCAAAAAAGGAAACAAAACCTTACCTTTTATTCCAGGGATAGATGCAGCTGGTATTGTAGAACACGTAGGTTCTCATGTGAAAAATATTTATCCTGGCCAGCGTGTCATTACTTTTCCTCAAAATGGCTCTTACGCTGATTATGTTGTCGCGAACGAAAATCTTACTTTTGTATTACCTGATGAAGTTGATTTCCGAACTGCAGCTGCCTGCCCTATCGTATCTTTTACAAGCTACAATTTACTTGCAAATGTTGCAAGACTTCAGCAAGGTGAATCTGTTCTAATTCATGCCGCTGCTGGAGGAATTGGTACTACTGCGATTCAACTCGCAAAATTATTAGGGGCTAAAAAAGTAATCGGGACTGTCGGAAGTGAAGCAAAAAGAAAAATTGCTTTAGATGCTGGCGCTGATTATGTTATTTGTCATCAAGATGAAGATTTTGTAGAGAGGGTAGATCAGCTTACAAACGGAGAAGGCGTTAATATTGTTTTAGATTCTATTTCTGGTACTGTGTCCGAAAGAAGTTTAGACTGCCTTGCTTATTACGGTCGTCTCGTCCATTTCGGCAATGCTAGCGGAGAAGTTGGTAGTTTTCAAACGAAAGATTTACACGCAAGTTGCCGTTCTATACTCGGCTTCAGCTTTGGCACTACACGAAAAAAACGTCCTGAATTGCTTCAAGAAACTGCGAATCAAGTTTTCCGTTATTTACGCGATGGAAGTTTACAAATTAAAACTACGAAATCTTTTCCTCTTCAAGATGCAGGGAAAGCACATGAATTGGTCGAAAGTAGACAAAGTACAGGGAAAGTAATACTACACGTTCAAACAGCTCCCTAAAATGAATACATGAAATAGAGGTGTTATTCATGGGATCACGAATTATGCATATCATTATCGCTAACGGTATTGCTGAGAAACTTTCTATTCAAGATAAAACCTCTTTCTTACTTGGTGGTGTGGCTCCTGATGCTGTTCATTCAAAAGAAGAAAAAGGAACTTCACATTTTTACGCTGGTACAACGAAAAACTATACGAGAAGAATAGATTATGATTCATTTATTCATAAATATGAAGATCATATGGATTCCTCTTATATTTTAGGTTATTATACCCACCTCATTGCCGATGATAATTGGCTAAGTGGATTTTTTCTACCTTGGCTAAAAAACAGAATTGAGAACGACGAAACTATCGTGCCTATGTACTATAACGATTTTAAATTATTGAACGCACAATTGTTGCATCATTACGATAAAGAACAACAGCTCTTCGCCCTACTTAATCAAGAGGCTAACATTGTGAATATCAAGGAGATTTCTAGAGAGAATGTTTTAGCTTTTCGGCAATATATTTTTGAAGATATGCTATACCCTGAGCAACACTTGCACGAAAACTTACAAGTGTTTTCATTTGATCAAATCGTTGGTTATATTGAGACAGCTATTGAAAAAGGAGCTTTTTATATTGAGCAACGCTCTAATGAAAAATTCACTTCAAATATTTAATCCCCCTCATTACATACGAGGGGGATTTTTACATAACTATATAATTATTTTTTTTCCATTACCGCAAAATAATTCCCTTCACTATCAGCAAAGTTAAACACTTTACCAGTAGGCATAGTTACCATTTCGCCAACTGTAACATTTTTATTTGTTAAATCTTTGTATAGTTGTTCAAGACTTTCCGAGAAAAACATTAACGATGGTGTACCAAGATTCAATTCTGGGCTCATTTTGGAGATAACCTCTTTATTATGTAATATGATACTCGTCTCAGCATCATTAGTTGGAGCGATTTCAATCCATCTCATTCCTTGATTGTTATCTTCCTCTGCGATTACATGAAACCCTACTTTTTCTGTCCAAAAATTTACTGCCTCATCTTGATTATTTACATATAACATAATTTGTCCGACTTTATGAATCATTTCATTTCCCCCTAATGGTTTTTATATTCTATGTAGCTTTCTATAGGTGCTCTTATTAACCCTTTTATTTTATATGTATCTCTTCACGAAATTTATCGACTGACTCATTTCATTCAATGCACATACAAAATTAGAAACTAACACTATTGCCGTGTTTTGTCGATAAATCGATATTCCCTATAGAATCGTTCATATATTTGAAATTACTATTTAATAACTTATAAACAAAAAAGACGTAACTACGCATAGTTACGTCTTTCCATTCATTTATCTAGGTTTTTTCTTACCAGTAAAAGCTGGTTTCTTTTTCTTTGGTGCTGGTGGTTTCGATTCTACAAATGTTCCTTTGAACATTTCTTGTTTCGTAAACACGATACCTAATTTTTTCGCAAATTGAAGTAATTTACGCTCTTCTTGTTCTGTTACAAGCGAAACGACTGTTCCTTCTTTGCCCATACGTCCAGTACGTCCTGAGCGGTGAATATATTGGTCTACTGTGTCTGGTAACTCTAAGTGGATTACGTGTGTTAAATCATCGATATCTAATCCACGTGCTGCAATATCAGTAGCAAGTAGAATCTCTAATTTCCCGCTGCGGAAAGCGCGCATCGTTACTTCACGCTCTTGTTTGCTTGCCTCTGCATGAAGTGCTGCTGCTTTCATTTTACGGAATTTTAGTTTCTGAGTAATTTCATCTAAACGGAATGGATCATTTAAGAAGGCAACTGCTTTTACATTTCCCATATGCATAACTCTTCTAATATAATCATTTTTTTCACGACGTTCACAAACGATATACGTATGTTCAACTAGGCTCTGTGCCTCTGAGCGTGTTACACGTACTAATTGTGGTTCAACTGTCAAATCACGTGCCGCATCTTCTGCAGCTTTTGTTATTGTCGCCGAGCAGAATACTAATTGACGATCACGCATCGTTGATTTAATTACATCAAGTACAGCACCCATCATCTTTTGTTTTACAATTTGATCAAACTCATCAAATACAATCGTTTTCACTTCATGCATCTTTAATTTTTTCATACGAATCAATTCTAAAATACGTCCTGGTGAACCGACAATAACTCTCGGATGTTTCTTTAATTTTTCAACTTGGCGCTTAATATCCGCACCACCAATTAAAGACGCACCTGAAATATCAGTTCCTGCTGTAAACTTTTGAACCTCTTCATGAATTTGCATAACAAGTTCACGAGTTGGCGCTAAAATTACAACTTGAGGTTGTTTAATTTCAGGATTAATTTTATGTAAAAGTGGTAATAAGTACGCTAATGTTTTTCCTGTTCCAGTTGGAGATTCAGCTATAACGTCTTGTCCTTCTAAAATAGTTGGAATCGCTTGTTTTTGAATTTCAGTAAACTCTTTAAAACCAGCCTTTTCCCAAGCTTGTTGTAAAAATGGTTGCATATCTTTTATCATTTGTTTTTCTCCTTTATCTCTATTTTTGAAGAAAATGTTGTATTGTTCGCACCGTTTCTATCATGTGTGAAATAACAGCTATTAAATCATCAACATGGTCTTCTGTAATCGCTTTTTGAAATAGAACCTCTACCTTATTATGATATGAAATCGCTTGCTTATTATATTCGTATGAAATTTTCTGTGTAATCATTCGCTCTTTTCCCCAAATAGATTGCAATAAAGCTTCAATTTCTTGACATCCTATCTCTGGCTGTTCCATTTCGAACGAGAACGCTAACTTCATTTCACAACCTGGTATAAACTGAGGTACTTCTAATATTTCACCTGATAAATTCTTCGCATCAACAGATAGTGAAAATGTCGCCTCTACCAGCGTTTTAAATGTTTCTGTTAGTTGAAATGAAATACTATACATACGACTTAATGAAGCAAGATCCATCACATCTTTTCGATCTGTTACGAGAATATCACCGTGTAAATCGAAATCATAGACAGCTCCTTCCACAATTACCTTTAAATTTTCAAAAGCAGTTGGATCAAACATAATTTCCTCCAAAAAACAGGCGCCTTTCTATGGAAAGGCGCCACTTGATGTATATATAGTTTACAGATAAACGAGATGAATTACAACCTTTTAGAATAAACCTACTGCTTTTCCATCTTCATTTACATCCATTTGAAGCGCAGCTGGCTGTTTAGGAAGACCAGGCATTGTTAACATTGTTCCTGTTAACGCAACGATAAACCCTGCACCGATAGATGGTTTCAATTCACGAATTGTAACGATAAAGTCAGATGGGCGACCTAATTTTGTTGCATCATCAGAAAGAGAGTATTGTGTTTTCGCCATACAAATTGGTAGGTTACTCCAACCTTCTCCTTCATATTGAGCTAGTTGCTTACGTGCTTTCGGAGCAAATTCAATATCTTTTGCGCCGTACACTTTTTGAGCAATTGTACGAATCTTTTCTTCTAATGGTAATTCTAATTCATAAAGTGGTGCGTAGTTGTTTTCACCTTTTTCAATTTCTTTTAACACTTTCTCAGCAAGGTCAACTCCGCCTTGGCCACCTTTCTCCCAAACTTCTGTTAAGGATACTGCATAGCCACGCTCATTGCACCATTCTTGTAAGTATGTAACTTCTGCATCTGTATCAGTAATGAATTTGTTAATGGCAATTACGAATGGAACACCGAAGCTTTGAATTGTTTCAACATGCTTCTGTAAGTTTTCCATTCCTTTTGCTAACGCATCTACATTTTCTTCTTTTAATTGATCTTTCGCCACGCCACCGTGCATTTTAAGCGCACGAATAGTCGCAACAATAACTACCGCTTCTGGTTTAATACCAGCTGCACGTGCTTTAATGTCTAAAAACTTCTCAGCACCTAAATCTGCACCGAATCCAGCTTCTGTAATAACATAATCACCTAATTTTGCTGCCATCGTCGTAGCGATAACACTGTTACAACCGTGAGCGATATTCGCAAATGGTCCGCCATGAATGATAGCTGGTGTATTTTCTAATGTTTGTACTAAGTTCGGTTTTAATGCATCTTTTAATAGCAGTGTTAACGCACCTTCTACGCCTAAATCTTTAACTGTTACAGGTTGATTTGAAAAATTATAAGCGACAACAATGCGAGATAGACGAGCTTTTAAATCTTGAATATCTGTTGCAAGGCAGAATACGGCCATAATTTCAGATGCTACTGTAATATCAAAACCGTCTTCACGTGGCACACCTTGAACCGGTCCACCAAGGCCAATTACTACGTTACGAAGGGCACGATCATTTAAGTCAACACAGCGTTTCCAAACGATTTTACGCGTATCAATTCCAAGTGTGTTTCCTTGTTGGATATGATTATCAATGAACGCCGCTAATGCGTTATTGGCAGTTGTAATCGCATGAATATCTCCAGTAAAGTGAAGGTTAATATCTTCCATTGGTACTACTTGAGAATAACCGCCACCTGCTGCTCCGCCTTTTAATCCCATTGTTGGTCCAAGAGATGGTTCGCGAAGTGCAATTACTGTTTTCTTACCAATTTTATTAAAAGCTTGACCTAAACCAACTGTTACTGTTGATTTACCTTCTCCTGCTGGAGTTGGGTTAATCGCTGTTACTAAAACAACTTTACCGTCTTTCTCATCTTGTAAACGCTTAAAAATATCAAGAGATAACTTGCCTTTATAATGTCCATATGGCTCTAGTTCTTCTTCTAAAATATTTAAATTAGCTGCAATTTCTTGAATCTTCTTCATACTTGCTTCTTGTGCGATTTCAATATCGGATTTAACTGTTGTAGTAGTTGTCATATACCCTAGTCCCCCTTTAATTGGTTCTGATGATATTGTATCAGTTTTTTGTATTTTCTGCACTTTTTTACCTCCTAAAAATTTTTTGATTTCGTTATACGTTTTTTAACATAAATACCCATAAGAACGTTAACGATTGTTGTAACTCTGTAGGTAGTTGACCTAACATCTTCTCATTTACTCCGCGCTTATATACGCCGGTGCCATCTACAACTTCAAATCCTTGTTCTTTTGCTAACTGTTCAAATTCCCAAGGCATCATCGTATTGCAAACAACATCTTTGCCGTATAGGCGAGGATAACTATTCTCTCTCGGTTTTGCTGTCGGTCCTAAAATTGCAACACATGCGTATCCCTCTTTCTTTAAAACACGCTTTATTTCATTTAATGCTCGCAATGGCTCCTCGGTCCATTCTAAAGAATTAATTGCCATAATTGCTTCAAATTGCTCATTTTCAAATGGTAATGAAGAAAGATCACCTTTTATAAAAGATAAGCTTGGGCCTTCTCCGCGTTCCTTACCCTTTTGAATCATAACTTCCGATAAGTCCACCCCAACCGCTTTGTACCCAGTAAGACTTAATTTATATGTACCATACCCATCACCACAGCCAACATCTAACACTTGTACTTCCTTTTCCACGTACTGCTCAAAAAATGGAATGATTGTACTCCTGCTCCCGCTATCCCACATTTCTTGACTATTTTGATTCCAAAACTCTGCATTGTTATCCCATTTTTTCTCTGCCGATTCATGCCAATTAAACTTCGTCATACATTCCCCTACCTTCACGTATTATCATTCATTTCATTCTACATCATTTTCCAAAATTCCTGTTTATCCCGCATTAACGGGCAGTAGAATTCGGCGAATGCGAGGAAGTTAGGTGGGAGATAACTGCCCGTAAAAGCCCGCTTGGTGAGGGCTAATAATCAGTGGGGATGGACAAAACCCCCACTGATTAAAGTTTCATTTTATCTTAATAAGGAGATGAACAGGATAACAACGAAATCTATTTTCTCCAATTTTTGCTTTACTTGGGTTTAACTCATACTCATGTTCTGTTCCTTATGAAAGATACTATAGATACACCCAATTGAAAGAGAGGGATGTACATGCGAAGAAAGAGAAATCATCATTTTAAAAGTGGTGAAAAAAACGAAGAGTATGCAGCTGAAATATCTCCAGCTGGTATTCCGATTAGACATGAGCGCAAAGAAATTGCAAATGAAATAGAAGGTACAAATACCGGTGCAATGATCGGCTATGTCGCATTATTTCTTTCGTTATTCTCCATTGCTTTTTATCCTGTTACACTCGGCTCCCTAGCTATTTTAGTTGGTTTATTAGCTGTCAATTTTGGAGCGAGAACACTTGGATATACCGCAATTGGTTTTGGCAGTTTTTCTGTTTTATTCACTCTACTATATCCGCTTGCTTTATCAGCGTTTTAAAAAAAACACACCAAGTTATACTTGGTGTGTTCATTCATGATACAACATGATATGACCGCATCCACAACAATGCTTCGCTGTAATTTCTTGAAAAACCGGATAATTTTCTTCATCTCTATGCTCAATAAACACCTTTTCAAATCGGTACATGTTTGGCGCATATGCCCAATCTTGTTTCGTACGTGCATATAATGTTGAAGAAAAAAACTCCTCACCACCACAAACGATACATCCCTTCTTCATCAATACCCCTCCTATGCTTGTCTTACTTCATCTATATGAACATAAGCATAAAAAAAAGACCTTCTATTACTAGAAAGTCTTCTCTGAAACAAAAAGAAATGTACCGAATATACCTACTCCGCTATATTCTTTCGTAACACCAGCTTCTGTTTTATACGTTTGCTTTACAGTCATAAAGAAAACACCATTTCGTGCATCAATACTTTCAAACTGTAATTTCTCTTTTTTTTCATCTACATTTTGCGTGCATTCAAAGCTACTCTCGTCACATTTCAATGCATACTTATCCTCTAAATACAATTTAAAATCTGATTCTTTCGGACAAGTTATAAGTAATATCGCCACGAGAATAATACTTACAATACCCACAATTGTATAATATTTCTTCATTTGTTCTCCTTTCAAAAGACAAGAAAACTTGACTTCATGCGCCAAGTTTTCTTAGTCCACAACCCATTGCCACTCTTGTTCTTTCTTATCAAAAATGAGCCAACCCGTTTCTGTTGCTTCCGCTTTCAATTCATCGATATTATCTAGTACCTCATCCGTACTTTCGAATGATCCTACTACATATACCGGAATTTCAAGACCTCTTCTCGACTCAATTTTCCCCGCTAAATCAATGTATAACCCATCTTCCATTAACGGCATAAGCCCAAGGATAACTTCCTTTGAAATTGCTGGGAAAATTTTTGATTTTTGGAAGAAAGTAAAACGTTTCTTTCCAAACGAACCGAGTTTATATGGAATCACTTTACTTAGCATTCCTACAAAATCACCGATTCTACGGTAATACACTTTGTTGTACCAACCGTCATCATGTGAAAAATAAACGAATCTATTCTTCAACAATGGGAAGAACGTTCTTCCAAGTGGTTCTTTTTTGTGAGCCAAATATAATAATTCTGCAATTTCTTTTGGCTCTAACTCATCTAAATCGCTTGCATCATCGAAATCTACCCAACAAAATTCATCAAATTCATCAATCTCTGCTTGAATGAGTTTATGTATGTTTTCTTCCTCAACATATTCAAATAAAGTATGATAATGAAAATCTGTCCACTCAAAATTATGCTTTAAAAGCAATACTTGATGAAGCGGTGAAGGGATGTTACTTGCAAACTCTTTAAACGTAATTCCAGATGTAATAAAACAATGACCCCGACGATTACCATTAATATATATCATATTGTTTACTTGGTCAGATCCTCCAGACAAAGCACCTAGCCACCTTCGTTTTATATGTTTCAATTCTATAGCATATTTTAACATGAAAAATTTTAGAAACATAGAAAAAACTTCAAAAACTATTTACAATTTCATGTGTTTTATTACATACTGATTACAAGAAAAAACGCCTGCTCATAAGCAGGCGTTTTTAAAGGATATCATCTGGATTTTGAGGGTGATGATTCCCCTCTTTTTTTTCATCTTTTTGGAACATCGATTGAATTTTATCGATTGTTTGTGGAGCTAATTCAATTATTTTTTCTGCTAAATGTGTCGCATTTTGTAAATGAAGAATATTTACCCCATCTTTATTCACGACTAGAAATGCTACTGGTGTAATTGACACACCACCCGCACTACCGCCACCAAATGCAGGGTTACCATTCGCTCTTTGTCCATCATTCGTCTGGAAATCAGAACCTCCTGCTCCAAAACCGAACGCTACTTTAGAAACTGTTAACACTACACCACCGTCAGCCGTTTGAACAGGCTCCCCAACAATCGTATTTACATCGACCATTTCCTTTAAATTTTCCATCGCTGCTTTCATTAACCCTTGAATTGGATGATCCACCGTTCATAACCTCCTTTGTCATATCTTTCCTAGTTTTTCCGAAAGTTTGTGAACTAAACATAAAATTTTATATTGATTTCAAAAATATAAAGTTATAATATTTAGAAAAAACAAAAAAGAGGTAGTTTGTTATGATACGAAAATTAACAAAGAAAGATCATGAACAAGTATTTTCTTTTCTAAAAGAAGAAGTAGCCCTTAACTTGTTTATTATTGGAGATATTGAGGCTTTTGGTTACGAAACAGACTTTCAAGAGTTATGGGGAGCATTTGAAGAAAGCGGAACATTAAAATCTATTTTACTTCGCTTTCATGATGCGTTTATACCTTATAGTAAAGAAGAGTTTGTGGTTACTGACTATGAGGCACTTCTTTCAGCATATAAGCCGCTTAAACTCTCTGGTAAGTCAACTATTGTAGAAAGATTTGAAACTGCTCCAAGTATACAACTGGGGGCCAAAAATGAAATGTATTTTTGTGAATGTCTAGATGACAATAACTTACCTAACACACCAATTCATGAAACAATTAAACTTGCCTCACTAGATGATATAGAACGAATTATGCAATTACGAAGTAACATCTCTGAATTCCCAGCTGCTAATGAATCAGAAAAAATGTTAAGGCAAGCTATCGAAACAACTACAGGACGTACATATTATATTGAAAAAAACGGCGCAATCATCGCATCCGCCTCTACTTCCGCTGAAAATTCATTATCCGCAATGGTAGTTGGTGTATGTACACACCCGAATTATCGCGGGAATGGATATGCTTCGCTCATATTACAAAAAATGATTCAAGACTTTACGAAAGAAGGCCGAACACTTTGTTTATTTTATAACAATCCAGCTGCTGGACGAATTTATAAGCGGTTAGGATTTAAAGATATTGGAATGTGGACGATGTATCGATAATAAGGGGTACTCTAAAAGCGGAAATAGTTGTAACTTTGCAATAAAAGCCGATTATACAAAAACTTCACACCGTTATTATGAAGATGAAGAAACTACTTGAGGAGCGAGGACTCTAACTAAAAACTGTTATGCATTCAAACTAAATTTAGACAGATAAACGCCCCAACTATTGGATCTACTCCAGCAATTGGGGCTACATGTTTATTCTCAAATTCTTTCCACTACAAATAGAAATATTTATGAAACATTCATCACACTTATGTCGCTATTATGATAGTAATCATTTTAGAAACCTTTTTTGTGTTCATTTCATCATCACACTACACTCTCTATATTTTCGATCAGATTATCTTCTAATCACTTTAATCACCTTACATAAGTAAATTTTCTTTTTGTAGTTCAAATACTCTCCTATAAATTATCACTTTTTCACCATCAAAACTTACAATACACACTTTCTTTATGCCTTACGTTTCGATTTACCTTTTTTATTTTTCTTTCGATATCTTGGAGTCTCTCTTTTATGTTGCTCCCATGAAATATTAAATGACGGAAATTTAAACCTGCAATATGCTAATAGCTGAAATTCAGCTGCTCCGATTGCTATCGTATACATTAAAAAGGTCCCTACTACATACATAAATAAATCATCAAATCCATAATCGTTATGAAAATATATCAAAATAAGAATAGTTACTGCGTATAGTGTAGCCCACTTCATCATCTTTCCTTTTGTTTTACTAAAGAAAGAAGCAGACCTCTCATCCATACTAAACGCACCTTCACTCGCTTGTTTAAACGTATCAATTGTTGTCACGATATGAACAACAACTGCTCCCAAAAGCAATACACCTGCATACATTAGTGTAATCCAGTCAATTGAATTATTAGCCATTTTAGTAACAGTCAAAGCAGTAGGCGCTATTGTTGCCATTTGGAATGAATATAATAATACAACAATTGTTTGTAACTTTTGAAATTTAAATTGAGCTTTCGGGAATGAATAAATAATTAATAGAATTATTTGTAGGCTATATAATAACACTTCTAACTTAACAATTCCTATATTAAAGAGAAGCATACAGTAATCCCACCCAGCTGATAAAACAATAGAAAAAATGGTTATTGAACTAAATAGTATTCCTCCAAACATAAATCCTGTAGCACCTTCAGGACTTAAACGATATTCACATGTCATCCTAAACTTATCTAAATCTTCTTCTTTTATATCCCACATCCTGACTCTTCACCCTCTATACAGTTTAAATAATTTTCATTCACTTCAATTCTATTTCACTCTTATTTACTTTTCGATTGGGATTTTGTATTTCGCTTTCGAAATCTCCCACGCATTCTCTCATTCTCTTCCCACGTTATATTAAATGGCGGACATTTAAATTTATTCTGCCAATTCCCTTTACACCTTACGTTTTGATTTACCTTTTTTATTTTTCTTTTGATATCTCGGAGTCTCTCTTCTATGTTGCTCCCATGTTTTATTAAATGACGAAAATTTAAACCTGCAATATGTTAATAGCTGAAATTCAGCTGCTCCGATAGCTATCGTATACATTAAAAAGGTCCCTACTACATACATACCTAAAGTATCAAATCCATAATCGTTATGAAAATATAGAAAAATAAGAATAGTTACTGCGTATAATGTAGCCCACTTCATCATCTTTCCTTTTGCTTTACTAAAAAAGGAAGCGGATCTTTCATCCATACTAAATGCACCTTCACTTGCCTGTTTAAACGTATCAATTGTTGTCAAAATATGAAAAATTACTGCTCCTAAAAATAATAATCCTGCATACAGTAATGTAATCTGATCAATTGAATTATTAGCCATTTTAGTACCAATCAAAACTACGAGTAATATTGTTGCCATTTGAAATGCATTTAATAATACAACAATTGTTTGTAGCTTTTGAAATTTAAATTGAGCTTTTGGAAATAAATATAGAATGAAAAAAATTACTTGCAGAGCATATAACAACACTTCCAGCTTAACAATTCCTATATTAAGGAGAACCATACAGTAATCCCAATCACCTGATACAATAATAGAAAAAACGGCTATTGAACTGTAAAGTATTCCTCCAAACATAAATCCTGTAGCACCCTCAGGACTTAAACGATTATTACATGTCATCCTAAACTCATCTAAATCTCCTTCTTTTATATTCCACATTCAGTTTTTCACCTTCTATACGTTTCAATTATTTTTCGAGCACTAAAATTCTATTAATATATTATTTATTTTTCGTTTTGAATTTCTTATTTCGCTTTCGAATTCTCCCACGCATTCTCTCATTCTCTTCCCATGTCATATTAAATGACTTGAATTTAAATCTACAATACACCAATAGTTGAAATTCTGCCGCTCCAATGGCTACTGCATACATAACAACATTACACATAACATAACCAAACATTGTGTTTAATGAGTAATTATTATTTATATAAATCAAAACAAGAAGAATTAACACATAAATTACAGCACCTTGTATAACATGTCCCTTTGTTTTACTAAAAAACGAATCTGATTTGTCCCCACTACTAAATGCACCTTCGCTTGCTTGTTTAAATGTATCAACTGTTGTCACAATATGAACAATAATTCCACCTAATACTAATAGACCTACATAAACACGTGTATTGAGATCAATTGAATGCTCTATCATCCCAGAAAGAACAAATAACGTGCATCCGATAGTTCCAAGTTGAAATGCATATAATAATATCACGAGCGTTTGTAATTTTTGAAATTTATAACGAGCTTTAGGGAATAAATATAGTATTAAAAACATTACTTGCAAACCATATAACACTAATTCAATCCTAACAATTACCTTATCAAACAAGGTAGTATAATAATCCATTCCTCCCACAAAAATAATAACCATAAATAATGAAGTATAAAATATCGTTCCGAGCATAAAACCCGCAGCACCTTCAGGACTTAAACGCCCTTGACATGTCATTCGAAACTTATCTAAATCTTCTTCTTTTATATTCCACACCCTGACATTTCACCTTCTATACAGTTTAAATAATTTTCATTCACTAAAATTCTATTACATTCTTAATATTTTTAAGTACATAGATCTTTGTACAACTAAATTCAGATGATTTTTTAGGTATACCATTACCACATTAATTACGATAATCATATAATCAGATTGCTTTTTGATAGTTCAAATAGTATCCTTTCTCCTCAAAAGTTCCAAATACTCTTCTCTCTTGCACTTAAGTATAACCATCTTCTTTTCACCTTCATCCAACGCCTTTACTAATCTCTCATACTCTATCTTCGTCTCCCCAAAACCACATCCACTTAATAAACTTGCTACTATTGACAGAACTATTATCATCTTAGCTTTCTTCTTTAACTTCATACTGACACCCCGTTAGTTACTCTAGGCATTTTTAGGTTCATTATGTTCCCTTTTGGAAAGTAATACACTTCACCTTTACTTACTGGTATTTATTTACTCATACAGATTATATTGAATATTCTTTAATTTTTAATAGCATCGATTTATATACAATTCTTAATTGCTTATATATTCTATTCGAATTTTCAGAAACCAAAACTTATTTTATTTCTTTCGCTTTCTTTTCCTCTCTCTCTTTATAACGCTTTAAGAATTCCTGACGTTCCCTTTCATGTTCCTCCCACGAAATATAAAATGACGGAAATTTAAATCTACAATAGGCTAATAATTGGAACTCTGCTGCACCTATGGCTACCGCGTACATGATTAGAGTTCCTCCCGCATACAATCCTAAAATATTTAGTGTATAATTATTATGCACATAAATTAAAATGAGAAGAGTTAACACATAAATTAGAGCACACTTAATTGCAATCCTCTTTGTTTTACTAAAAAATGAAGAGGATTCTTCTCCCGTATTAAATGCCCCTTTACTTGCCTGTCTAAAAGTATCAATAGTCGCTAAAATATGTAAAATGACTGCACCTAAAAATAATAACCCGACATACATTAATGTAACTTGATCAATTGAATAATTCGACATCCCTGGGATTATCAACATTGTAAATGTTATAGTGCCTAGCTGAAATGCATATAATAGTACCACAAGTGTTTGTAGTTTCTGTAATTTAAATGGCATCTTAGGAAACAGATAAATAATTAAAAAAATTACTTGAAGACTATAAAACACTAACTCAAGGCTAACAATTATTTTATCAAAGAGAGTCGGGTAATAACTCCAACCAAACCTTATTAACCCTCCAATAAGAAAAAACATTATTAATGAAATAAAAAACATCGTTCCAAACATAAACCCTGTCGCCCAATCGGGACTTAAGCGATTCTTGCAAGTACTTTTAAATTCATTTAAATCTTCTTCTTTTATATTCCACATATAATTACACCATCTTTTCTAAAATCATGTAATAACTCTATTTTTGTAGATAAACTGAAAGTAAATAAATGTTTTTAGTATTTCATATTAAACTAGCTTTTTTACTTTTTCTAATAAACATAAAATATAACAATAACATCGATATTAACCCTATCTCACCGCCCAATCCCCCTCCATATTCTTCTAGATATATGCAAAGAAATATACTACCAATAAAAAATATTATTCCAAAGATAACAATCCACTTCCCCAGAAACTCTGCTACTTTATATAGAATTAAAAAGATAAACATGATCCCGACAATAATAGGTGCTATTACACTTTCAAATAAACCTTTTTCTGTTTTTACAGTTTTGGGATCTTTATTCAAGATATTACATCCCTCCCTTTACTAGTTAACTTATGAATAATGCATTTATTCTATATAAGTTTACGAGTATCATTTATAACTTTCATTTCAGTTTTTGTTTCGCTTTTGTTCTTTCTCTCTTATTCTTTTTCTATTTGCTATAAATTCTTGGCGTTTCTTTTCATGTTTTTCCCACGTAATATTAAATGATGGGAATTTAAGGCGACAATACACTAATAGGACGAATTCTGCTGATACTACTGCAAATGTATATACTATTATTGTTTGTATCACATAAATTGCCATTTCATCAAATGCATAATTAAGGTTTAAAAAAATGAATATAAGTAGAACGATTACAATGATTGTCATTCCAATCAATAAATATAATTTAGTGTTAGTAAAAAACGAGACAGCCTTTCCTTCCAATTTATATCCTCCATGCTTTGCTTTTCTAAAAACATCAATCGTTGCTACAATGTGCGTACAGATTGCACCTAAAAGTATTAAACCAACATAAAACAGTGTTTTATTATCACATGGAAAATCAAAGATTTCTTCAACCACCATAGCCATAAATGGTAATGTTGCTAACTGAAAAGAATAAAATACAGTCACAATGGTTTGGAGTTTCTGTAATTTAAAAGCGATCTTTTTAGACATCAATAACATTAAAAAAATGAACTCCAAAACATACAATTTCACTTCAGTTTGTACAACTATCTTCTCAAAAGGAGTTAAAGAAATTTTATCACCATTTAGCAAAAAAATTAAAAACATAATAAGCATGGGTATAGAAGTATATGCAAAGACTCCCCCATAAAAGATTCTTATATAATCCGGACTTAATCTGTTTCTATTTGCAATTTCAAAAAAGCCCAAATCTTCTTCTCTTATATTCCACATTCAGCCTTTTCACCTTCTATATAGTTTAAATAATTCTCATACACTTAAATTCTATTTCACCATTATTTACTTTTCGTTTTGAATTTTTCATTTTGTTTTCGAGTTCTCCCACGCATTCTCTCATTTTCTTCCCAAGTCATATTAAATGATTTAAATTTGAATCTACAGTACACCAATAGCTGGAATTCTGCTGAACCAACGGCTACTGTGTACAGTAAAACAGTACCTATTACATATCCAATAAAAGTATCAATCGCATAATCATTATGAAAATAAATCAAAATAAGTAGGATTAATACGTATATTGAAGTTACTTTCATCATAGTTCCTTTTGTTTTACTAAAAAAGGAAGCGGATCTTTCATTCATACTAAATGCACCTTCACTTGCCTGTTTAAACGTATCAATCGTTGTCACAATATGAACAATCACTGCTCCTATAAATAAGAAACCTACATATACTAATGTAATTCCGTCAATTGTATAATCAGACATTCCAGGAAGAATTAAAGCCGTGAATAATATCGTACCTAATTGAAATGCATATAATAACACGACAATCGTTTGTAACTTTTGAAATTTAAATCGAGCTTTTGGAAATGAATATAGAATTAAAAAAATTATTTGCAAGCTATATAGCACAAGTTCCATTCTAACGATTGTTTTCTCAAAGAAAGTAGTATAATAGTCCCAACCAAACGTTACTAAAGTACCAATAAGAAAAAACATCATAACTGAAACATACACTATTGTTCCTATCATAAAACCTAAAGCACCTTCTGGACTTAAACGCCTTCTACATATCATCCTAAACTTTTCTAAATTTTCTTCTTTTACATCCCACATCTAGTTACACACCTCTAGCTACTTTTTGGGTATATATCACTATGAATTACTTAATTTCTAAGTGAGATAGCTGACAACAACCAATCATCCTTTTTTACAATTTGAGTGATGCTTATTAAATTAAAAAGCTATAATGCTTTATAGTGAACTTTCATAATCACTACCCCTTATACAATGTTTTAATTCTTCACAAATAGATTCTTCCACCATAAAAAAATAATCTATTACTATTATTTACAATTATCATTTCAGTTTTTATTTTGCTTTTGTTCTTTCTCTCTTATTCTTTTTCTATTTGCTATAAATTCTTGGCGATCCTTTTCATGTTGTTCCCACGTAATATTAAATGATGGGAATTTAAAGCGACAATACACTAATAGGACGAATTCTGCTGATGCAACGGCAAATACATATAATATAATTGTTTGTAAAAAATAAAACACCATCGGCTTTAGCGCAAAACGAATACTTGCAAAGATTAATATCAATAGGACAACTATATAAATTACCATTCCAATTAACATCCAGAGTTTTGTATTAGTAAAAAATGAGACTGATTCCCCTTCCAACTTATAGCCTCCATATTTTGCTTTTTTAAAAGTATGGATTGTAATTACAATATGAGTAGTAATCGCTCCTAATAATAATAGACCTATATAACATACGGTTAATTTTTTACAAGTATATCCAAATATCGCTTCAATTAATACATAAGCATACCCTACCGTTGCAACCTGAAACGAGTTAAACACAATTACAATGGCTTGTAACTTTTGTAATTTAAATCTTAATTTCGGAAATGAATAGATAATCAAAAAAAGGATTTGCAGAATATATAATACTAACTCTACACAAACAAATATTCGTTCAAAAGATTTTGGATAAGCCTCCCAACCAAGTTGTAAAAACCCCAAAACAATAAAAAACATCGGTAATGAAGCGTATACAAAAACTCCAACTAAAAAGGCCATTACACCATCAGGACTTAATCGGTTTTTATTTGTAATTTTGAAAAAACCTAAATCTTCTTCCTTTATTTTAAGCATTCATCTTTCCTCATTTCGATGCAAAACTTATTTTATTTCTTTTTCTTTCTTTTCTTCTCTCTCTTTATAACGCTTTAAGAATTCCTGGCGTTCTCTTTCATGTTCCTCCCACGAAATATAAAATGATAGAAATTTAAATCTACAATAGGCTAGTAATTGGAACTCTGCTGCACCTATGGCTACCGTGTATAGTATAAGGGTCAATACAGAATACCACCCTATTTGCCCCATCGTATAATCATTATTAATATAAATTAAGATTAGGAGAGTTAATACATATAATATAGAAGCGATCATAAAAAAATCTTTTGTCTTACTAAAAAATGAAACTGAATTTTCCCACTTACTAAATGCGCCTTCGCTAGCTTGCTTAAAGGTATTAATTGTTGTAAAAATATGAATAATAAAAGCTCCTAACAATAATAAGGCTACATAAGTCAATGTAACACGATCATTTGAATAACCGAAAATACTCGAAACAACTACTGTTACAAATCCTATAGTCACAAGTTGAAGTGCAAATAACAATATAACTATAGCTTGTAACTTTTGAAATTTAAAACGGGATTTGGGAAATAAATATACAATAAGAAAAATGATTTGTAAGCTATACAAAAATAACTCTATTTTAATAATTGTTTCCTCTAGTAAACTAGGATATACGGACCAACCAAATTTCACCAAACCATAAATTACACCTAACATTATTAATGAGGTGTATATGATTGAACCTAACATAAAACCTACAGCAGCCTCAGGACTTAAACGATTTCTACATGTTATTTTAAATTCATCTAAATCTTTTTCTTTTATATTCCACATCCAAGTTTCCCACCTTTAACTACCTTTACTTAAATCATGTAGATTAAAAATAAAAACCTTCTCATTTTAACGAAAAGAGAAGGTTTTCTTGCTGTTATACATTCATGCCATATTCAAAACTTTCCCTCTTCAAATAATGTATTATAGTTTTTAATCTTTGAAATTTTATTTTCGCTATTAATTTAGGCATTTTTACTTTTCTTAAAAAATACCAAATATGCAAATAATGACGAGATTAAGAGAAATACACCCGCCCCTATCCCCTCATATATTTTAAAATAAACAGCAGCAATTATCACAAATATTGACATTATTATTATTATAATCATTGTATACTTCATTATAAATTCTAACGCTTTATATATAGATACTATTGTCCTTTCAAAAAAACTTTTCTCTGTTTCCGAAACATTCCGATCCTTATTCAAAATAACACCTTCCCCTCTTTACAAATTGACTTTCGAATAAATTTTCCCTTTCAAAATAAAAACAAAGCGAACTGCAGAACGTAACTACTACCAATACAGATTGATCCAATTGAAAAATCTTATGTCGAATTGTTCAATCAATTACATATAGATTTTAGAATAAAAAACCTCCTCATTCTAAAGAGAAGAGAAGGTTTTATTTATGTCACATCCCCATATTCTATACAAAACTATCTCTTTTAAGATATTTCATGATGCTTCCACATTTTAAAAATCTCAAGCTTCAAATATTATACTTCACTATATACCGCGATTTTCACTTCAACATACTGTAAAGACTCATCACCGCTAAACACATGATAAATTGGCGAGGCTAAATTCAGATTATTATCCTCCATATACAGAAGCATTTCACCATATACCTGCTCTGTTAATTTTTCATAATCTCCCGTATATCGTTTCATGAGCATCTCATCAACATAATAATAGCTCCTAAATTGAAGTGTTTCTGATGCTGGAATTTTATCCTCATTTACTGGCATGAATAATTCAACGTACATATTTTCATCAGATGGTATATTTTTCAAAGCATAAAACATCGGACCTTTTACTGTTAAATTCGCTGTTGCAATTTCTGACATAAAATGTTCAATTGCTTCTTCCATATCTTCGTAATGAAAATAGTACTCTTTCGAAACAACATTTGTATATGCAATACTTTGTCCTTCAATTATCATTTTATTGTTTCACCTACTTCTATAATAGGAGCATAAATATCTAGCCACATGTCACCGTATACGTCTAAACATACGTGATAAAAACCATTATCTAATTTAATATGATGCTGTTCTGCAAACTCATGTATTAAATTATAAGCCTCCTCAATATCACCATCTTCATCAGTAAATCGAACACTTAATGCCTCTTCAATAATTAATCCATCAACGTATTCATATGCAGAATTCTCCCCTAATTTAACACGTTCATTTACTGGAACAGAATACGTATATTCGCCGTACTCTGGTTCATTGTCCAATGGCTGATATTTAAAAAGAACAGGACCTACAGCATATATTCCATTATGAACAACTTGATTTCTCAGTGCGATAGCAGGTAATAACCAATCTTCTTTTTTTACAATTTGAGTAATACTAATTAAATTTAAAAGTGATAATGCTTTATATTGAATTTTCATAATACCTACTCCTTTTACTATTCTTTCTCTTGGCTATATATTCTTTTGTTTCTTCAAATGTCACTTACGCTCTCTTTCATATTCCTTCCACATTATAATAAATGGCGAACATTTAAACCTACTATACTCATTTCCTTTACGCCTTACGTTTTGATTTACCTTTTTTATTTTTCTTTTGATATCTTGGAGTCTCTCTTTTATGTTGCTCCCACGATATGTTAAATGAAGGGAATTTAAATCTACAATACATTAATAGCTGAAATTCAGCTGCACCGACAGCAATTGTATACATTAATACAGTACCTACCACATAAAGGACTAAGACATCGAACGCATAATTAGTATGAAAATAAATCAAAACAAGAAGGGTTAGTGCATATAGTGTAGCCCACTTCATCACATTCCCTTTTGTTTTACTAAAAAATGAGGTGGATCTTTCATCCTTACTGAACGCACCTTCACTCGCTTGTTTAAACGTATCGATAGTTGTCACAATGTGAACAATGACTGCTCCTAGAAATAACATACCTACATATATTAATTTAATTCTGTCAATTGAATCATCAGAAATCCCAGGAAGAATCAACGCTGTGAATGTTATAGTACCTAATTGAAATGCATATAATAATATTACAAACGTTTGTAGTTTTTGTAATTTAAAACACACTTTTGGAAATGAATATAGAATTAAAAACATTATTTGTAAGCTATATAACCCAATTTCAATTTTAACAATTGTTTTGTCAAAGAAAGTATTATAATACTCCAATCCCCCCATAAAAATAAAAAACATAAATACTGAAGTATAAACTATCCCTCCAATAAAGAAAACCATAGCACCTTCAGGGCTTAAACGCCTGCTACATGTTACTCGAAATTCATCTAAATCTTCTTCTTTTATATCCCACATCATCTATCTGCACCTTTCGTGTAGTCTAATTACCAAAATATAGATTTAAGTTTCTCCCCTATTTTAAATTTTTCTTCTATCTTTTCAGTTACATTTTTGACTCCTTTTTTAGCAAGATCAATCGCACTGTCCCCACCGAATTTTTTCCATTTTATATTTGCTACCGCTGTAATACCAACTGCAACACCAGCTCCTACCACAGTACCAAGCGGCGGAAGGAAAAACGATCCTGCTACAGCACCAGCTGCCATCGCTCCAGCATTTGCTCCAATATCTACAGCTGAATCTGTTGCTATATCCACTACATCTTTTAACTGCCAACCACCTTCTTTAGCATCAACAACATTACCTCCAACTGACACAACCGCTCCAAAAATACCTGCTCCTTTCAATATTCCTCCTGCTTTACCTAGGCCTTTAAACGCTTCTTTCCATTTCATAGGATTAATATCCTTTAAGCCGTCTGCCCAAGCAGCTTTAAATGAACTCAGTCCTTTTTTCCCAATAGCGGTAGGCAATCCTTTGTTCTCCCGATCCATTTGAAAATCTGCGTAATTTTGAAACTCTGGTAATTTATAAATATTTCTGCGTGCCTTTTTTATTTGTTCCTTTGTTGTTTTCAAACCCTCGAATTTAAATTCTAATTTATCCTTTAAATATTTGAATAACACGTCATCTTTATTATCCATTTTAAGTATTCTTTCTGCTAAAACCATATCTTCTTTCTTAGAAGTCGATAATGTATATGCCCCTTTACCTTTTCGGCCTTTAGGATCGAAAAGAACTTCCAAACCCAATTTCTTTGTAACATAATGCATGCGTATGTAAGCATTTAAAGTAGCCTTAGCTCCCTTATTCCCAATATCAAACTTAGTCATGGCATCTGCCAATCCCTTAATGATATTTCCAATTGATGTGTCAGCTAATAACTTCCCTATTGAGGCGCTAGACAAATTCCCATTATTCACTTTTATTTGTTTCATTCCCTCATCTATTTTACGCATTAATTCATCAAACTCTTGCAGGTCACTTTGCTTACTGTTATAAGTCTCTAATTTTTCTAATGTATCACTGATTTCTTTTTGGCTTTTTACAGCGCCTTCAGTGATGCTTGATGATGATGGATATTGAATTGCGACGATGTCACTAATCGTACCTACTGTTTTTTTTGCCTCTTCATTAGAGTGGCTGAATCCCTCACTATATCCATTAACTTTTTTCTTTACATCATCCAAATAACTTCCATGAATTTTCGCATCTGCATCACTGTCAACCTCACTGTTAAACTCCTCTATTGCTTTTTGAAATTGACTTTTTAACATTTCCGTTGTAACTGTAAATCCAGTGATAACAGCTCCATGAACTGTAGATAAATGATTCTTAATAGTATCAGCAGCTTTCCCTTGAAAAGAGTTAATTTGTGTAAAGTCCTCTATTTTTTGCTGCAATGTTTCCAAATGTTGATTTAACTCTTCGGCACTTGAATTAAAGCGCTCTTGCAGTTCTTTTACTTCTTGTAACTCTATGATTTTGCTCATATTTTCTCCCTCCTATCCCTTTACATAGCACGGTGAGCTGAACTGTCTTTCAAATCTTTTCCAAGCTTTTCATCTTGCTGAACCATTTCTTGTCCTGTTTGCTGAATTCTACTAATATCTTTTTGGAGTATTTGTTCATATTGCTGCACTTTTTTCGATAACTTTTCGATCGCTTCACAATATTTTTTCAGTTTACTTAAATTCGTACGATGTAACTGCATACCATTAAATTTAGTCTTACCTAAATCACTAGCGCCACTTTTCAATTCACTTACTTTCGCATCAAATACCCCTTTATTTAATTTAATTTCCCCCATTTATCATTTCCCCGCCTTCTGTACTTCTACTTGAATACTAGCGTCAACCATTGAAACACTTCGACTTAATGAAAGAATACTAGACTCACATGCAGCGATTTCTCTTTCAAGCCGCCGTATGGCTTGATCGATGTCTTCTTGCACTCTCCCTAGTTCTCCAATAAACTTCCCTAAATTAGAAATAACTTGTTGTTCATACGTTTCTTTAAAAGTAGTTGCTCTTTGCCCTTTCCAACTACTCTCGTTTATTTCTAAAGACTTAAACTGCTCTTGATTTTGTTTAATTGCTTCAAGATTATTTACAAATTTCCCCTTAGCAGTTATTAGCCTTCTTAGTTTCATTTGTAATTCAGCCAATTGCCCTTGTTGATGACTTATACTACTTAATAAACCAGATTTTTGACTATTTAATTCCTCTATCCCCATGCAAATCCCCCCTTAAATAGTTGGCACTTTAATTCTAGTAGCAAAACGATTTTCAACAAAATACCCTTCAAATGGATTTAATTTTGTACTACTTAAATCTTTATTAGATACATCAAAGACCATTTGGCCTGATGATTTTCTAAGTAAAATAACATGAGATTGCGTTTTTATTGTTTTTGAAACTAAATCGTATCGACTGTCAATTGAATCAACATCACAGCCAATTACGAAGTGGATGCCCATAAATGCACCATTTGTTATTAATTCCGCTAAACTATATATATCACTATCTTCTAAATTACTTAAAATATCATTTACATCTGCAATTACGATTACAATCGGCTTAAATTTCTTAATAAATTCAGCTGGGTTCACTGTTTCACTTGATGCTTCCTGCTCCTCTTTAAACGCCGCTTCTCTCGATTTATAAGCATTTGTAACTTGTTTAATCGTTTTCTCAATTCCTGTTTTTTCAGCTACATATAAAGCAGCGCTCTCTCTATAGTTTGAGAAATTGCGTGTTCTTGTATCAATTAAACCTAGATCAAAGTGTCCACTGTCTGCTAATTGTTGAAGGAATTGATGAACTACATTTTCAACTTCATCTTTCTTAATTCCCCCTACAACAATATTAGACGCTTCCGTTAAATCTAATTCGAGAGGTGTAACGCTTTCTGTTTCTACACCAAATGTTAGTTTGCCTGCTTCAATAATTTTCCTTGTTTCTGGCCATGCAATAAATTCTTTGTATTCCAGAACTTCAGGTACCATAGGAATTGCTTTCGGTCTTTCTCCATCCCAGAAGGAATCCATCTCTTTTCCTTCAGCTTGTATATTTTCAATTCGAGTAAGTACATCTTCTCCATCTGTCGGTAAAGCTGTTTGGAATATTGTTGGTTCGTCAATTTTAACTAAACCACGGCCTGCTAATTCTTCAATTTTTAACTCTGTTCTTCCTACAATAGCTCTAGATTCTGCCTCATCTATCATATATAGAGCAATTTGTAGTTTAATATTTGTATTTACTTGTACTCTCAATGCATTTTGACGTGTAGCCGTAAGCATTAAATGAATTCCTACCGCTGCCCCTTCACGTACAATTTGTGCAACAATGCGTTCAAAGTCTTCGACAAATCCAGCTTCTCTAACAGCATCATAGTTATCTAACGTAATTAATACTGTTGGTAATACTTCTTTACTAGCTCTCTCATACATTTCAAGACTTGCAACGCCATATTTACTTAGCAATTGCTTTCTATCTTTTAATAGGTCTTCTATACGACGAAGAAACTTCTCACATTTTTCAACTTGGTCTAGTGTAATGATGTCTGCCACATGCGGTAAAGATTTTAATGGCATTAAACCATTTGTTCCGAAGTCCAATAAATACACATGCAAATGCTCCGGACTATGCTGACGAGCTACATCCATAATGACTGATTGTAAGAATGTTGATTTTCCGTAACCTGGACTTGAGAAGACTGCCACGTGCCCGTCTTTACTAATATCTAATGTTAACGGCGTCTGTGATTGTAATTCAGGCTGATCTAGTAGACCAACTGTTGCTTTTAATGGTTTCTTTTCTTTCGTCCATGCTTCTTTGAATTGAATAGCGTGTAAGTCTTGTAAATATACGCTTTCTGGAAGTGGTGGTAACCATGGTCTTGCTAATGCTTCAATTTCATTTACTTCTGCGTAATCGTGAATGTAGTCAATAACAGCATCAAGTTCAGATGGTACGCTTATTACTTCTTTACTGCTACCAAGTCCACTTAAGTCTTCACTTAATATTTCATATTGTCCTAGATCATTTATTGCATATATTGTTGCGTCTAAATGTTCTTTATCCTCTTTATTTTCTACATAATCCGCCCCGCTCCAAGCTGATTGGAATAGTTCATAAATTTCATTATTCCCAACTTGTAAGTAAGCACGTCCTGGTAATGTAATTTCAGCAGCATCTGGTGTTTTTAAAATCTCATTACTATCTGACGTATTTTGAACTTTTAGTGCTAGTTTGAATTTCGAGTTACTCCAAATTTGATCATCTACAACACCACTCGGTTTTTGCGTAGCTAATATTAAATGGATTCCGAGTGAACGCCCAATACGTGCAGTTGAAACTAACTCTTTCATGAATTCTGGTTGTTCTGACTTCAATTCTGCGAATTCATCACTAATTAAAAATAGATGTGGCATTGGCTCACTTACTAAACCATCTTTATACAGCTTTTGATATTGGTTAATATGATTCACATCATTTTCTCCAAATAATCGTTGCCTTTTTTGTAATTCGGCTTTAATTGATGCGAGCGCTCTCATACTTTGTGCTCCATCTAAGTTCGTAATTGTTCCTAATAAATGCGGTAAGTTTTTGAATAAATTCGCCATACCGCCGCCTTTATAGTCAATTAGTAGAAAGGCAACTTCGTAAGGATGGAAATTGACAGCTAGAGATAAAATATACGATTGTATAATTTCCGACTTACCTGAACCAGTTGTACCAGCTATTAATCCGTGTGGTCCATGTGCTTTTTCGTGTAAATTTAAGTTTACGATGTCTTCTTTACCGCGTAATCCGAGCGGTACAGCTAAAGATTTATGTGCTGCATTTTTCTGCCAGCGACTTTTGATATTTAACTCTTTTATTTTTTCAACACCGTACATTTCTAGGAATGTTACGCTTTCTGGAATACTATTTTTTAAGTTTTGCAAATGATTTAACGGTGCTAGTGCTCGTGAAACATCTTCTAAATTGAACCCTTTCGGTACATGATTCAATTTAAATTGACGGTTAACAAGCTCTCCTTGTTCTAAGATGATGTTCCCTTGCTTTGCATCTCTTATATCAATTACCGTTTTCACGTGCTCTGGTAAACTTTGCATAACATCTTGAACAAATACAAGTGATACACCTAATTGACTCGGGTCGTCATTGAAAAATTCCATAACAACATGATCTAAAATTAGTTTTTCATCTGTAATGAGTACAATATAGTGTGGTGCGAAATACAGTTTTTCATTTGTTGAACTTTTTTCATCTACTTTTTGTTTTCTCTCTTTTAATATTTGATATAAACTATTTAACACTTGATCTCGGCTACGATCATGGTATACAAATCCACGTACATTTATATCGCGAACACTTCCATGAGGTAACCAGCGCATCCAATCCCATTTCTCTTTTTCTTCTTCAGGAAAAATAGTAATAAACTGCAAGTCATAATAGCTATGGAATAAAGCGGTTTGTACGACTAATAATTGTAATTGTTCTAGCACTAAAGATCGCTGTCCAATGTAGCCTACTGGTCCATTCATTAAATCTGTTACGACTGGTACATCTTCTAATAAAAGATAACGCTGCCTTAGTTCACGCGCTATATCAATTAATTCATCTTTCGTTTGACTAAACTCTTCTTCATTAAATTGAATTTCAAAACTCGTATTAGCTTGTCCCGTTCCCACGCTAAATGTTAAGAAATCATGATGTTGCATTGTTTTTTCATAAATACGTGGATTTACTTGAACAGCCATATTACGTATTTCTTCAACATTTGGATAATGATACTGTAATGCATGGCGTTGTTTTTCACTTTCTGCATGTAAATCTTTCGTTTTTTGTTTTATATAATCTCTATAACTTTTGTCACGTTCAATAATGTCGATTTTATATTGCTTTAAATTTTTTATATATGATGTGACAGAAACAACTATCGTTACTACAGTCATTGCAACTGATGCTAATATAAATAGACCATATTTCATAAAAATAGCAAGTAATACTGTTACAACAATCATGACAAGAGAAGGTGCGATTATTCTTGCTAAATGCTCAGTTGGTTTTGCCGGCTTACTTGATGGTTTCGCAACTGTCATTTTCTCTTCTGGTTCACGATAAATAATACGTGGTGAACGATGATAGTCTGGATAACCACTTTGATAAAAGGTTTCTGATTCTACTAAAATAGGTAATGCAGATTTCACATTATCTTCTGAAGACAATACTTGAATATCTTCACTGCCAATCTCCACTAAGACACCATCAAAATATAATTGGTCTCCTGCTTCTAACATAACGCTATCTTGTAGCTTCGTATAATTATGAAATACATCCCCGTCATATACGTTCACTTTAAATGAATCGTACAACGTTTCACGAGATAACATTAAATCTACGCTACTTCCTGTAATAGCGATATCATCATAACTATTTTGACTAATTGTAAGAGAATGTTTCGTTCCTATATCAAACACTTTAGTTGTGCCAATAATAGATATAAAGATTTTCAAGCTCACGTCTTTCGTTTTTCCAATCTCAAATTCCTTATTGAATTCTATTAATTGATCTTCTACCATCCAAGCGTTCACTTCATTATTCCACTTTAATTCTACTTCTTGTTCTAAACTTGGATTCGTAATATCATTTGTCCACTCTTTTCCAATCGACACTATTGATTGCTCATTTGGATGTAATGTGCACTTATATATTTTGTCTCCATAAGTCAATACTAATAGTTGCTCCATCCGTGTTCACTGCTCCTTTTCAACTGTCTCATCAAGTGCTTGCTTACTCTTTTTTCTCTGTGTCCGACAAGTCTTTATCGCTTGATGAATTGCCATATTTCTTTTTATACTCATCTAATTGTTGTTCATATGTTTTTAACTTTTGATCACGCTCTTCTCCTGACAAGTCCGGATTATTTTTCAGCGATTCAATTTGTTTAACAAGGCCGTACATAATAAGCTGCGGATCATCAAGTGTTTTAGCTAAATCTAATGATTTATCAAAATCACCTTTTCCGTTATACATCCAATAAAGTAAATACTTTTCATCACTTTTCAAACTAATATTTTTCATAATTGCTTTCTTTTGATTTTCACCTAGTTTTTCAGCTGTAATGTATGCAAATGCTAACTCATATTTAGACGCAACCGGTAATGATTCAAATTCCTCTTCATTTAATTGAGTAATTACTTTGTCATAATCAGTTGCTATGAAATTCGCATTTGCTTCTAATAATTTATTTTGATAAGGAAATTTTATAAAAGTGAAATATATTAAAGGAGCAACTAAAACAACTGTCGCCGCTATGAAGGAAAAAGCTAAATATTTAAATGATTTGTAGCTCTTTTTATGTACTAACTGCATATTTTTTTCTGTTTTTGTTTGTTCCTTCTCAAAGCTGTCATCCAGAAACTGCAGTAATGCATCTAAACTTTCCATTTGAGCAACGGTTTGTTCAAATGTTGTTTCTTTTGCATCTTTTAGTAACCCAGCATACAAATCATCAAAATTGTGCTTTTGGGAGAATAAAGCAATAATTAGACACTTATATTGTGTTAAAAATTGCTCTTCTAACAACGGGGTTGGTGGAACAATATCTCTAATTCCTCTATGTATAATACTTGGTATTAAATTAGCATTAAAAACTATATTGTCCGGATGTAAAAAGAACGTGATTCGTTTATTTAAATATTTACGAAACTGCGCAACATTTCGAAGCAGTCTTAATTTCTCATTTCTTCCAAAACGGCTAAGATCGTCCCACTTATATAATTTTTTATCCACTTGAAATATAAAAGTAAACATATCATCCGTTTCTTCTATCGTTAATGGTACAAACTCAGATGATGCGCCCGTAATTATATCGAATTGACGGAAGTCTTTTATACGTGTTTGAGATTTGGTCATCTCCAATTTCCAATTTTCTTTTTCTATTTGAAATTGATAGTTCATTGCATCAATTTGAATTGTTTTTTCCGTCATTTTTATCCTCTTCTCCTTTTCTTTATAACCCGTAATAACTTATTTTCAAATAACTAAAAGTAAAAAATATTCTTTATAAAACTTGTAAAATATCTCCATCTGTTATTTGGTGATCAATTAAACGATCATTATCCGTTAAAACAATTGACTTATTTTTCACTTTAATTACAAAATGTGAACCTTCATGATTATCAATCTTTAGCGTATCTAATAAATTTTTCAATAAATATTTAATAGATTGATGATTTGGAATACGCAAATCATATGTATTTCCATTCCATTTACTAAAATCTACCGTTACATTAATATGTGTTTGTATTGCCATTACTTTACCTCCAACTTTTGCGAAGAACTGTATAAATACCGATGCAAATAAGTACAATGCCACCGCCAAATAATATTATTATTGTTGTACTAATTGGCTTTTCATTCATTGTTTCATTACTCGCTACTTCATCTGCACTTTTTCTCACAACGTATTCACTGCTAAACAAACTATTTTTCGTATCTTTAACACTATTTATTTCTTTTTGTTTTATAAAAAGAGAATCTCGTAAAGCTTCCATATCTTTTTGTTCTTTCTTTTTCTTTTTCTGAATTTCTTCTTCTACTTCTTTGTTAAATAACTCAATTGATGCTTTATCTAATTCCGTTTCCTTATGTTCCTTTTTATTTTTTTCTTGGTCGCTTTCTTCAAGTCGATCCACTTTAAACTTAATCTTCCCATCATCACCAAGATAACTGTCAGCCGCGCTCCTTATCGGTAGCGCGACAAACAGTAAAAGGATAGAGAGAAATGATAACTTAGCCACTATGCTCCATTGTTTGATCATTTACTTCTTTTTCCTCCCATTTCTTATGCCATACAAACAGATTACTAACTAATCCTATAATGGCAATTACAAACAACACGATGAAAATAACTTTTCCAGTATCTTTACCGCTAATAAAATCATTTAGAAAACTTTCTATATACTGAAGCGGTGAGAATTGACGTACCTTTCCAACAGACGACATTTGATCTACTTTACTTCCAACTGCTTCAGTTAAAAATAGGTACATACTTAAAAATACTAATAGTATAAACATCCCTACCATTTTTATTTGTCGTAATAAGTATGTTGAGACCAATACAAACGCCATCATAATGATTGTGATAAACGCAATCCATAGTAAACTTTGATCTTGACCGAACTGTAAAAGACGTCCAGAAATGATACCTATACTAATTCCTTCCACAATTGATATACCGAATGCCACTACTGTAGTTGGTACATTCATATCAATTAATGAGAACTTCTCTTCAAAATGATCTGATTGCGTTCGTTTCTTTTCTTGATTCGCAATTGCGTATGCTGTAAATAATGCAACAATAAAACAAGTTAATACGATTAAATATGGTGTAAAAGCATTACCAGCTACAATTACTCCATCATTTTGTTTCTGTACTGGACTAGATAAAAATTGGTATAACATTTCATTTTGGCGATCACCAATTCGGCTATTAGCCAAAATTTCAGTAAAGTTTTTGGAGAATGATTTATCATCTTCCATTTTCTTTGTAAAGTCATTTAATAATGAATCAGCCTTTGAAACAATTGTCGTTCCGCTGTCTTGAATTTCTTTTGCTTGTCCATTAATTTGATCAAATGTTTTATATACATCGTCTGATGTTGTTAAACTATGCTTCGAACTCTCGACCAATGACTGACTTTGCATCATTAATGATTTAATACCAGAATCTAACGATAAAACAGCTGTTTGCTCACCAGTATTATTTGTTGTTAGCACTTGCTGTTCTTCAACTAGCTTTAAGCTACTTTCACGCCATTTCGCTAAACCTTTTAAATATTCTCCTAAATTTTCATTCATACTAGTTGCCTGCTGCGTCGTTACATTTAATTTCTCCGCTAGTAGCATTGAATTTTGATCCGCACTAGTAATGAATTGTTGATAAGAGTCTATTTTTTGTTTTAAACCTGTCATATCTTGCTTAACTTCTGTCGTAATACTAGATGAAACAAGGTTTGAAATTAAATCAATTAAGCTTTGTTTATTTAATACGTAGTACAAAGATTGTTCAGTTGCAATTGCATCTAAACTTCCCTCTTCTAGCTTAGGACCTACATCTTTCGTTCTTAAATCAATCCCATAATACATTTCGTACAGACTAATTAAACTTTGATAACTTTCAACTGTATCTACTGCTTCTTTTATTAATACACTAGATATATTTTTTGTTAATTCTTCTGATTTTTGATGTACAACTTGATTCGTCGTTCGTTCAATAACTTTTGATTTTCCACCGTTATCTGTTCCTGTTCCACCTCCTGGATCTGTTCCTGTTCCGCCTCCTGGATTTCCTCCTGGATCTGTTCCCGTTCCGCCTCCTGGGTTTCCTCCTGGATTTCCTCCTGGATCTGTTCCTGTTCCGTTCCTGGATCTGTTCCCGTTCCGCCTCCTCCTGGATCTGTTCCCTGTTGGATCTGTTCCTGTTCCGCCTCCTGGGTTTCCTCCTGGATCTGTTCCCGTTCCGCCTCCTGGGTTTCCTCCTGGATCTGTTCCCGTTCCGCCTCCTGGGTTTCCTCCTGGATCTGTTCCCGTTCCGCCTCCTGGGTTTCCTCCTGGATCTGTTCCCGTTCCGCCTCCTGGGTTTCCTCCTGGATCTGTTCCCGTTCCGCCTTCAGAGGTTCCTCCATTATCATTGTTACCTTGTTCTGTTTTTTGAATGATAGGTTTTTTAGTAGTATGTGCTAGTGGCATTATTCCATATCGCGTTTTATTAACTACATTTTCCACCTTGCTATTTTCGGATTGTGTTCCTTCATTCTCTTTTTTAGGTTCTTCTTTTCCAGAACTAGTTTCTTTTTCGTCATTTCCATTTAATCTCCAGTCCCACATTACAGGAGAGAAAACATCTATATTGATGTTTGGATCTTTTAACTTCACATGCAGGTTAATCTTTATATCCCCTTCATTACGAGGTGGTATAATGATTTCTCCGTTTTTCTCCAGAAACATACTTGTGTAATCCACATCATCAATATACAAAGCTTCGGTACTTCCATATAGTTCAAACTCTTCTGGAATATTTATCTTCAAAGTTTGTGAAGATTCCATTTTAATTACTTTCGCTGTATCACTAAATGTAATTCCCTCTTTATAAAGTCTATCCTTTACTTCTTTAATGGCGTTTCCTAAAGATATTTTATTTACAGGGTCATAATAAAAATTATTTTCTTTATTATATTTATTTGTAAATTGAATTACATTTTGCAGTTGTAATTTCGTTGCATCTGGCAAATCACTTTGAACGATTTCTTCCATGTTTAAACTAGGTAATTTTGCAATTAAATTTTCGATTTGTTTCTTTATTCGAACATCTGGTTGTTTCATTAATGTATTTATAAAGATTTCTTGCTTTCCATCGTTCGACATAGATTGCTTTAACTTTTTAATTATCGTCTCTTGAATATCACTTTCTAACTTTCCTGCAAGTTCTGTATCATATTCTGACACTTGTTTTTTTACATCTGTTAAATATTTTTGAATTGCTGAAGCATCAGCTAAAATATTTGGTTCTTTCTCTGAAAGCGTAAATTGATTTGCAATAATTTTATTTGCCGATTCCAGTGAGCTTAACTGCTTTAAAGCATCACCTGCACCCATCTCACTCATAGATTGATTAAATTGACTCGAAAAATTATTAGCTAACAAATTATTATCAGATTGCATTTTTTGAAAGTTATTAAAACCTTCCAAATAAGTATTATTAGATTTATTTCCTTCATCTAAAGTTTGACCAAACCCTTTTAATACATCCTGAAATCCTTTAAAACTATTAACAGAAACCCCAGTATAATCTTGCACTATTTTAAATTGATTTGTGTAATTTGCCAAAGGACTGTGTACATCTTTTTTGTACATAGTTGTTTGAACGTTTCCTTTTTCAATTATTTTACCTATATTATCTTGTGCACCTTGCAACTTACCGATAATACTTGCAAAATAAACGTCGATGATTTGCTTATTGAAATCCTCTAAAATTGTAGACGCCGTATTTTCAGCCTCAGCTTTCAAATCTTTATTCCCAGTTGCATTTACTTTGTAGTTTAAAGTTAATTTCTCTGGTAGTTCTGAATCAATCGCAACTGCTTTCCTAGAAAAATCATTTGGTATAACAATCATCATATTGTAATTATTATTTTTCAAACCATTTTCTGCTACTCCGCGACTAACTACGTACCATTCTTGTTTCGTATTTTTATTTACATTTTTAACAAATTGATCTCCAAACGCTATTTTATTCCCTTCAAATACAGTTCCTTGATCTTCATTTACTAATGCAACTGTCATTTTTGGCGTGCTATTCTCATTAGCTTTCTTAACATTTTGATTTAATGCTAAATAGGAAACTCCTGTTGATAGCACAAGAGCTAAAATAATAAACAACAAGATGCTCCACTTAAACTTTTTCACTACTTATCACTCCTGCGGCTGCGAGTCTATTAAGTTAAGGACTCCTTATCTTACTCTAGTTTTAAAGTAATTTAGCCATACAACGAAAGTTGCATGGCTAAATTACATGTTTCTTTTTACCCGTTTTTATTGTAGACCGAAATTACGAGAAAGATCTTCGTCGTGTCTAGCAACAGCCTCTGCAGTTTTATTAAGCTGCATATTAATTTCTTGTAATAGCTCTGCGAAGTTTTGTACTTTTGGTTTTAATTGATTGAACTGTTGATCAAAACCTTCGAAAGCACGACCTTCCCATTCTCCTCTTAATTCATTTTGTAAGTTTTGTAACTGACGTAAAATGTCCTCAATTTGATTTGCACCTTGTCCATATCGAGTCGCTTTCGATTTAAGCTCCTCTGGTGACATACGAATTTGTCCTGCCATTATTAAATCCCCCTTAAAATTTAAAAATAGTAAAATTAACCCAAAATCAATTCTACAAATTGATTATATCAATAATTTAAAAATTTCTAAATAAAAAAATGATATTTTCCCAAAATTTCTCTTTTACTATAATAACATTATATTATATAATATAAATTTATTGTTTTTTTTAAAGGACTGCTAAGCGTTTCTACCTCTATTTAATAATAAAAAGAAAACCTTTTTTTACCCAAAATTCAGAATATAACCTTTACAAATTACATACTCATTTTCTTTTTCTTGTTTCTTCGCCCACTTAAAATCGTTTTCTCACTTCAAAGTCATGATTACTTGTCTTTCAACGAAGCCAAAATCTTCGTACATTTCTTTTGCAAAGTTCCCTGCAAATACATTCAAGCGAATTTCTGAATACTTTTCTTGTAGTTCCTTGATCCCAGCTTTCATTAGTTTTCGTGATAATCCTCTCCCGCGATACTCTGAAAAAACATACAATTCATAAATAAAACCAAGTTTTTCACGAGAGAAATAGTCCACATTTCCTCCTATTAGTATCCATCCTACTACTTTATTTTCTTCCTTTGTAACTATATAATACGCCCCTTTTTCTACTAAAGGTTTTGTAATTTCAATCGCTTTTTCTGTACTTACCTGACAATTCCCCTTTGTTCCTTCGAAAAGAGATTGAGCTGCATAATTTAATATTTGTTTCGTTTCTTCCTCATTCGCTTTTGTAATCATTCCTTTCTCCCTCCTGCCCTCTAATCATCATTGAAATACCATTTTCAAGACCGTCTGACTCAATGACAATTGCCATCAATCCTTTTTCCGTACTCGTTTCATGTAACTCGCCCTTCGCCCAAAATGCAGCTTGTCCAGCTCCTATCTTCACTTTTTCTTTATCTGATCCGCAAACAAATCCTTCTCCTTGTACAATTAGAAGCAGTTGAGATACAACTGCTTCATGATATCCAATAACTCCATTCGGTTGTAGATGCATAGAACCGATATGTACATTCCCTTGATGTTTTAATATTTTTGACATTATAAAGTTAGATTGAAATGCTGATATATGCTTTCCCACTTTTTCACTGAAATCAAAAATTTTCATTCCTGATCCTCCTTATATGTATAAAACCATTCTCACTGTTTGCAGCATATGCCCTTCGAAATCTTCTTCAAATTGCTCTAAAGCCGCAAAACCTTTTGCTTCATAAAATCGTTTTCCTTTTTCATTTTCCGCTTCTACATGAATGTACATTTTTCGAATCCCTTTTAACGTCGTGATCCCTTTTTGTAACAAAGCTGTCCCTATCCCTTTCCCTTGCTGATCTGGCAACAAATAAATCGCACCTAATTCTGCTTCATTTTGCAGTCTAATTGGTGAAAAATTCGCAAATCCAATTACTTCTCCCTCTTCTTCCGCAACAAATAAATGTGTATTTTCAAGGCGATATTTCATTTTTTCATCGGAATACGCTTCATTTAAAAAGTTGTCTTGAATCGCTCTCGGAATAATTCCTTCGTAAGTATCATGCCAAGCTATTTTCGCTACGTTTTGTACAGCATGAATATCTTCTTGCTTCATTTCTCTAATTACATATGTCATCTCGATGTCTCCATTCTCTTTAAATTACACTCTGCTAAAATACTAGAAGAAACGGCAGAACCATTTTCATAATTTACTTTAATTAATTTCAACTTCTCAATCGAAGCTGTTGTAACATCAAATTTTTCATATATATACTCCATTACACTTAAAAACTGATTTGAATTTAACCCATTAGCAATCGTGCAATGCGGAACCCATTTTTCTGGTACGTAATATGAGTTTGGATTATCATGAAAAGTTTTGAAATAATCATGATAAGAATGATGAAATCTTAATAATTCATTGGTAATGGTCGGTGCTAGAAAGATCGTTCCGTTAGTAGGAAAAGTTCCAACAGAAGGAAAAGTTACAGCAGCAATGTTCTCTTGAAAAGCTACAAACTCCTTTAATTTCTCCGTATATAAATTAACATCTAACTCATTATAATCAGCCAATGTAATATGGGGTTCTACTTCAGCTAGTTGGTTTGTTCCGATTATATTCGTTAATTCACTTTGCAATTCTCTAATTTTATAAGTAAACACTCTATCAAATGTAGCAATAATAGCGTACACGCTTCCTCACCCCTTCGTTACACAAAGCTCTTCCCATTCTTCACGAATCATTCCCATTCGAATAGAATCATAGTATGTCCCGTTATAATATCGACAATTTCGCATTCTACCTTCTAATCGCATTCCTATTTTTTCCGCTACTTTCATCATTCGTTCATTTCCAGACCAAGTTGTGAGCCCTACTCTACCAATCTCCATATTTTCAAATAGTAAATCTCTATATAGTGTTAATGCTTCTGTACCGTAGCCACCATTCCAGTATGCTGGGTCATAAATAACGATTCCCATCTCTAACCAACGCGTCGGTTTATGTTCCCAATAAAAACTTACTGTCCCAATAATTTGACCATTATTTTCCACAATAAGATTTGATAACGGTTCTTCTTTTAAACAAGTTTGCATCTTTTCTTTATAGGATGAGTATCCTTGCATTGAGAACGGGAAGTACGGGGCATTCCATTTTTTCCACTCTGGATTTTCTTCTTTATATACAATACTCCATAATGTTTTTATATCTGATTCCTCAATTGTACGAATTGTAACTTTGTTCCCCTTTAATATAACGTTTTGCATAATTTCCTCCTACATCTCTCTTTATTTCATATATAATTATAATGTTTTTTCTGAAAAATCAAAACAAAACTCTACGCTATATTGTATAATTTTGTTATAAGATACGAATTATTTATGTAAGTTCGCTAATTTTTTCGAGTTTAATTTAGAAACGGAACTTCAGAAAAAATTAGATGAGGTACGAACTCATAACATATTTCACAAAAAATAGGAGGTTATATCCCTCCTATTTTAGCTAAATATTTTATTTCCCTTCTTTTCTATCTCAAGTAGAATCCCTTTCTCTATCCAGCCTTCTACTCCATCTTTTTTAATTAAATCATATCCCATGCAGCTACCATCAATGAGAGAAACGATATCCCCTTTTCTAACGCCTATTTGCGCACAAGAAATATCCGTTTTCACTGTATACTCACCTGATTCAAGTTGCTTTATATACTCGTTTTTCACATAAAGTAGTTCATTTGTTCCTATTTGTTTACATACAGTAAAATCTTTCATTCTCTCCACAGGCTCTATGTAATAATGCGGATATGTAACCCCGCCCTGCATTACTGAATTCGCATTAAAATCGGCCAATACTTCATACTGCGGAAAATGATCTACATATGTATAGGAAAATGTATCATTTAAAATATCTCGATGAATAATAAATGCATTTAATTGCCCTGCTTCTTTAATCGCATTACCACCATCAATCGCAATAATTTTTTTCTCCTTATCAATAACTGGATTATTAGACGGCGCTTCTTCAGAATAGTTCACAACAGGCCAATGTCCAACAATTACGTACTTATCCGCTCGGTGTGACTTATTAAAAAACTCTGGCATTACAATTGCATTTTTCCTATCTGTTTGTTTCCAATCCTCTCTATCTTCAAGGCCAGCATGTACAAAGATATACTCCTCAGTTTCAATAGCAGTTGGCAATTCTATTAGCCACTTTATTTCTTCTGAAAAATGGCTCATTAATATGTTTTTCAGTTCACGAATATCACTCTCTTCATGAACGGTAACGTTTAATTGCTTTAGCCATTCATTAAAAATTGTATTTTTTCGCGTACATAAATAATTTATTAGCGCAGGATTTTCATTTACAAGCGCTTCAACTACAACTTCACAATTCCCTTCAACAACATAAACATTTGACTTGCTAATTACTAGATCCATCACATAGTCTACGACGCCAATGCTATCGCTCCCCTTCTCACAAAGGTCGCCATTTATAATTAAATAATCATCATCTTTAAAATTAACTTTATGTAATAATTCTTTTAAAAGATTTAATTCCCCATGAATATCAGATATTACGATAACTCTTACACCTTTTGGGATTAATAGTTTCTGAATTTTTTCCAAGTATAAACTCCCCTAACTTTCTTTACATTCAATATTATCGTCTCAATTATAAAGAAACTATTCGACAAAATAAGCAATTAACCCTCTTCATCTTATACTTCTAAATAAAAGTAGGTTCTATATGTTACCTCACATAGAACCTACTTAATATTATAACTCTTTATAAAAAGAATAACTTACCTTATCATAGCCTTCTCTTTCATAAAAACGATGGGCATCAACTCTTGGAAACGCTGATGTAAGAACGATAGAACTGCACCCTTTTTCTCCCCCCCATTTTTCTACATATGACAGCAGAACCTTACCATACCCTTTTGATCTGTGAGCTTTCGCAGTTACAAGATCATATACAAAAACATGTTTCTCATTATAAAAGTTCGTACAAATCGCTACACCAGCGAGACAAACAACTTCATCATCTTCATTCTGTAACAAGAGTAGTTTGTAATTTTCTTCTTTCATTTTTTGAAATAAAGAACTTGCTTCTTCTCTTGAAAGTTTCGTTCGTAATTGCTGTAATACGGGGAATACATCATGTAAATCAGCTTCTGTTACTACTTCTCTAATATTCATTATGATTCTCTCCTTACTATTTATAAAATTTTCTAAATGTTATATCATTATTATAAAAAGTAACTGCCCCTAACTTAAGTGACAGTTCGATTATTTTTTATATGGCCAGTTTTTAAAGGAGAATTCATAAAATGGATCTTACTATCCCATTGCAATTAGAAAGTAAAACACCAATTTACTTACAAATTTACGAATATATGAAACGAGAAATCTCTCAGGGATTACTACCTGCTGGTACACGCCTTCCTTCTCACAGAAGTTTAGCGGTACAACTTAATGTTAGCCGTATTACTGTTGAATCTGCTTATCAACAATTACTAGCTGAAGGTTATGTAGAAAGTAAACCGAAACGTGGGATTTTTGTTGCAGAAGTTGATATTGATGTCATTCAAACTAAACAACAAGTTGTGTCAAACAGCGCTAACAATATAAAAAAAGAACAATATGACTATGATTGTAGCCAAGGGCTGATTGATCAAAAAGCTTTTCCAATTACAAACTGGAAAAGAGCATTAAACGAAACTTTATTCCAGTATGAAAATGAATTATTTGCTAAAGAAGATCCTCAAGGTGAGTTTGTTCTACGAGAGCATATTTCAAAATATTTATATCATGCCCGCGGGGTACATTCTTCACCTGATCAAATTATTATCGGAGCCGGTACGCAGCCTCTTCTTTGGCTGCTACTTCAACTGCTTGGTTCAAGAAAAGAATACGGAATCGAAAACCCTGGATTTCACCGTATAACTGCTATGATTCAAAGTGCTGATTTTCCTATTCATCCTATCCCTTTAGATGATAAAGGGATTCATATTTCAGCTTTACGTGAATCAGGTGCTAATGTAGCATACGTCACTCCATCACACCAATTTCCTCTTGGAATAATTATGCCTTTATCTAGAAGACTCGAACTATTAAAATGGGCGAATGATTGCGGGGGATATATTATTGAAGATGATTACGATGGGGAATTCCGTTATGTAGGCAAACCTATTCCTTCTTTACAAGGACTGGATTCAAAGGAACGTGTTATTTATATGGGAACTTTCTCGAAATCCTTTTTACCTTCTTTGCGAATGGGATATATCGTCTTACCACCTCATCTTTTAAGAGCCTATAAAGAACTTGGTGGCATGTTTAAACAAACGGTTTCTACCCTGCAGCAACTCGCTTTTGCCACCTTTATTCAAAAAGGTGATTGGGAACGTCATATAAATCGAATTCGTACGTTATATAAAAGAAAGCACATTTCATTAGTTAAATCTGTCACGGACGAAATGGGAGCTCACGTTCATATACTCGGTGAACAATCAGGACTTCATATCGTACTTCACGTTCATAATGGGATGAACGAACAAGAACTTATTCATGCCGCTGCGAAACAACGCATTAAGTTGTACCCTCTCTCAACATACGATTCTGTTCATAATTTAAGAGAGGCGTCGTTTGTATTACTCGGTTTTGGTAGTATTCCAGAAGATTGTATCGAAACTGTTGTCAAATTACTGAAAAGAGTCTGGTTCCCTAACTGAAAATAACTCCACGCAAGTTATACTTACGTGGAGTTATTTTCATTCACTATTTTTTGATACTTGCCCTGATCTCGCTGTCCTTCCTGGACGCTTTACACCAGTTGTTTCTGTTGAATAAGAAGCTTCAATTATAGCACTTGGATCTACAGAGAGAACGAGATCTTTCATTTTTGGATAAATGAAACGATTTGTAATACAATAAATAATTCTCTGGTGCTCTCCTAAAAAACCACCTTCTCCATGTAGATACGTAACAGACAGTTGTAATTCTTTCATAAGCAGTTCGCCAATTTCTTTATTTTTATTCGAAATAATCATGACGCTCTTTCCTTGATTAATACCGTCTAATATGAAATCAATCATCTTCGTAACAATATAGAAAATTGCTAATGAGAACATCGCTTGCTCAATTGAAAATAAAATAGCAACAAATACAAAGATCACTGCATTTACAGCAAGTAAAAATGTACTAATTGGTACTTTAAAATGCTTATTCATCCAAACAGCTAACATTTCTGATCCGTCAATTGCTCCGCCCATTTTTACAACAATCCCAACACCAACACCAAATAGAACCCCTCCGTAAAGTACAATTAATAATTCCGAAGTCGTAATTGCTGGAAATGGTTTTAAATAAATCAATCCGAGTGTTGTCACAACATTTGCATAGGATGTACGGATGAAAAATTTCTTCCCCATTACTTTTGCAGTAAATAATAAAATAGGAATATTAAGTCCTAAAAATACTCCGTAAAGTGGTAGCCCTGCAACCTTATTTGCCATAATAGCAATCGCAGTTACTCCGCCATCTACTAATCCATTAGGCGCTAAAATAAGCTCTAGTGAACCAGCTACAATAATAGATCCAATTGTTAATAATACGTATTCGAATAATTTTTTCATTCATTACCCCCAAAACATATATATTTTCTTAGTATTATCATAACTAATTTTTTTCGCAAATACAAAGAAATTGCTTTATATACACACATCCTTCACCTTTTTGTTAATTCTTATGTAGAATTTCAAACTTTAATACACTATATATAGAAATAATAACCCTCCTAATTTTTACCTCTTAATTAAATTATGGTATATAATCAATTTATAGAATTTACAGAAAAAGGAGCCCTTTCATGCTACAACAACTCTTCACTTCGCCTATCCTATCTGTTCAAGCACTACATCCGGGCTATGAAGACCATGCAAGCGACGTGTTTCTTGTTAAAACAGAAGCTGAAAAAGTTATTGTTCGTTCCTCAAAAATGACTGAAGAGCCAAGCAATGATTTTTGGTGGGGATGCAAAAACCTTTTTGGAATTGATCCAAGAAATGTACATCATTTAGAAACAATACATGCATTATTGAAAAAGCATACTACCTTACCCATCCCGACTATTTTGCAAAAACATGTTTTAAATGGACGAGAGTATATTATCGTCGAAAAACTAACCGGAAGTACACTGCAATCATTTATCGGTCAACCTGATTCTATTTTATTCAGCCTTGGAAAAGGACTAGCAGAGATTCATTCATTTAAAGCTAATATCATAGGAAACCCTTCTGGTGCTTTCCAAGTTCCACTAGAAGAATTTAAGTCTCATATTTTAAAAGTAAGCAAGAATCTTGTAAATATGTTTTATTCCGATAATGCGAGCATACATAACGCATTTCATACTTTTGAATCACAACTCTCTTCCTTGCCATCACCGAAGGAATCTACACTCATTTTAATTGATATGGATCCTACTCAGTTTTTATCAGATGGTCAATCTATTACTGGTTTAGTAGATACAGAAGCTTATGCAATTGCTCCACGAGAGTTCGATTTTATTGGATTAGAATATGTACTTACAGAAAAAGAGGCTCGTGCTTTTAAACAAGGTTATGAGACCATTATGCCCATTCCTTGTCTTGAAGAATGTAGACAACCCTACCGATATTTATATCGCTTATTATCTGTTCAAGGTAGTGTGGAATTAGAAAAGTGGTTATGTCACCCATCCTATTTTTAAATATGATTGAGAGGGATTATGAAATGGATATTCAGAAAAAGAACTTTTTAGTTGAAAATGAAATACAACAGATGAAAGACTTAGCTCATGTTTGCGGGCAACACGATCAAATTGATTACTCGTCAGATTTACATGTAAACTTTTTAACTGCTCGTAATAAAGAAGGGGTAAATGATTTTCTATTTTATGATGATACTCAATTAATCGGTGCATTAAGTATGTATGACTTTGAAAGACCGACTAAGCTCGAGTTAATAGGGTTTGTTCATCCGAACTACAGGAAGCAACATATAGGCACTACTCTTTTACAAACTGCCATCAAAGAAATACAAAAAAGAGAAGCAGATGAAGCCCTTCTTATAATTAATGGTGACTCTATTTCAGGGAAATCATTTGCAAAACAAATGAACTTGCCTTATTTATATAGCGAGTACGGTATGGAGTTCAAAACAAACGAAGTACAAAAAACAATGAAAAATAATATTAATCTTACCGTTGCATCTTCTGAATTACTTCCTGATCTTATAGAAATCGCTAGTGAAGCTTTTGAAGATTCGGCAGCAAATACGTCTACATGGCTACAAAAGATGATGACTTCACCTTCTCATCAAGTTTACATTGCTCTTATTAATGAAAAAGTAATTGGAACCATTACTGTTACTGAGCAAGAGCAATCTACTACACTATCAGGATTCGCAGTTCATCCTTCTTATCAAGGTAAAGGATATGGTAAAAATATTCTTAGATATATGGTACATACACTTATTACAGAAGGAGTTTCAACAATTGAACTAGACGTCGAAACGAAAAATAACAATGCTTTAAAACTATATACGCAATGTGGTTTTGAAATTATGACAAAGTATGATTATTATGGATTGTTGGAATAGGAGTGATTTTTCTATCGAGGAATCATGTTATTTTAGAGACGAAATTATTGCCTCTTTAAAATCTGTAGGATTTAACAATATACAACTACACGGTGCAAATAGAACATTTTTCATTTGCCAAAAGCAAAAAAGCTGAATCATAACGATTCAGCTTTTTTATTTTTTCTTAATATATTTACAACCGCAGTCGTTTCATCATTTTCTTTATAGACACGTGGAATTCTTCTGTCCAACATACATGTAACTTCATAGTTAATTGTACCTAACATATCTGCTATTTCTTCCACCGCAATCTCTTCTTCACCTTGTTTGCCGTAGAATACAACTTCGTCTCCTACTTGTACTGGCATTGCATTTGTAACATCTAGCATAAGCTGATCCATACAAACACGACCAATAACAGGTACTCTAACTCCATTAATTAATGCATGCCCTTTATTAGATAACTGACGATTATAACCATCAGCATAACCAATTGGTACAGTTGCAATCCATTCTTCACCCGTTGTTACATACGTATTCCCATAGCTAACACCACGATTTTTCTTCGCATGTTTAACATGTGCTACTTTTGATTTTAAAGACAACGCTGGCTGTAAGGAAGCAACTGTATGATCCACTTCTCTTGAAGGATACATACCGTAAATTCCAATACCGACACGAACCATATTTTGAAATGTGTTACTAAGTTCCATTGATCCTGCACTGTTTGAACTATGAATATATGGAAAATGAATTCCTAATTCTTCCGCTGTATTTACAGCTTTCTCAAACAAACTTGTTTGCATATTTGTATAAGTTTTATCTATTTCATCAGCGGTAGAGTAATGTGTAAACATCCCTACTACTTCTACATATCGCATACGTTTTAACTCTTCAAAAAACGGTTTAACTTCTTCTTCCTGTAAACCAATACGGCTCATTCCTGTATCAATTTTCACATGAATTCGCACTTTCTTTTGAAGATGGTTTGCAACTTCATCTATACCATGTAAATCTTCTACTCTATAAACAGTCATCATAACGTCATATTGAATTACATCTTCTACAGCTGCTACTGGTGTATATCCTAAAATTAAAATAGGTACAGTGATTCCAGCTTCTCTTAATTCAATTGCTTCGTCTACAAATGCAACTGCAAGTTGGTTTATTCCTGCTTCAATAGCCGATTTCGCAACTTCAACTGCCCCATGACCATACCCATTTGCTTTTACAGCAGCCATCATTGCAATATTTTCATCATTCACACGTTTTTTAAATTCTTTTACATTATGTTTTACAGCATTTAAGTCAACTTCAACAATTGTATCTCTTCCATATTTCAAGCTCATTGGTCTAACTCCTAACTCAATAATTACATTCCATTCTATTTCATGTTTCATATGACCTTTTACAATATAATACTTTTCACTATGCTAGTCAAACTACTAGAATTTTCGGAATTTTGAGTATGATATAATACCCTTAAGAAATTATTATATACGGAGGCGAGAATAATTACAATGTTTGTTCCATCTGCATTGAATCAAGTTAAAATTGCTATCGATACTTCCATTCAAATACTGAACCAATATACTGAAAATGATTTAAAAATAAAACCGATTGAATCAAAGCGGTCATTATTTGAAATGTGTACACATCTTTCCCTTATTTGCCATGCTGATTTACTCATATTAAATGGTATTACGGAAAAAGAATTACATACCTTTTATATAGAACAAACACCAGAAACAATTACTCAAATGCAACAAACGATGATACAAGGGTACGATTTACTTTCTAAAACTTTTTTATCCTATTCCAATGAAGAATTAGCTGAAATTATGACTACTTATTGGGGTATTTCTTACTCTCGATTCGAATGGTTGCTTGAAATCGTTGCACATTTTTATCATCATCGCGGGCAAATTCATATTTTATTAGTTGAGCATATTAAAGATCCTAAGATATCTTTATTCGAATAAAGATATCTTTTTAAATAATCCCAAACTCTTTTAAAGCAAAAGAAATACCACCTTCACTTGATTTCTTTGTAACGAAATCTGCTCTTGTTTTTAACTCTTCTCCGCCATTCCCCATCGCAATTCCCAGTCCTACATACTGTAACATCTCAACATCATTTCCACCGTCACCAAAAGCAATTGCTTCTGATTTACAAATTCCCAGATGTTCCAATACCTTTTGAATTGCAGTTAGCTTCGATACTTTATTATCTTCCAACACATTCATAACGTAACCATGAAAACGTTCAAACGTAAGTGCTGGATATCTTTCAAAGAATTTTTGAGCTTCTGTTTCATCAGCATACAGACATACACAATAAATCTCTTCTGACAAGTTTCTAACTTTGTCAGGATACCGCTCTAAATTTAACGTTTCATTTAATGCTCGTATTACACGTTCGTCTTTTGAGGCAATACCATTCATTACAAATTCTTCTGTAAAATAAGAAACACTGTGACCATGTAATTCAGCGAAATTTGAAATATCATGAACAATTTCAATTGAAAGTACCGATTTATGTATAACTTCATCAGCACATTTTATATGTGCACCATTTGCAGAAATAAACGTATTTATGCCCAGTTCTTTAAATTGTGAGCATAAACTATATGGTCTCCCAGTTGTAACAACGACGTGAATTCCTTTATCTATTAACCTTTGTATCGCTTCTTTTGTACTTTCGTGCATACTTCTATCAATCTCACTTAAAAGAGTACCGTCAACATCGAAAAATACAACTTTGTACATATCCTCTTACAATCCATCCAAATGATTTGTATCATTTATAAAATGCACAGTTTTCTGTTTATCCGTAAGTTCAATCAAACTAATACCCGTATCTCCCAGTTTAAAATAATAGTCCATACTAATTGGCATTTGGAAAAATGCTCGTAAAATACTATTTATTACACCACCGTGTGCAACAATTGCAATCCGATCATATGTATTTTCTGTCACGATTTTAGAAAAGATTCCTTCTATTCTCATTCTAAATTCAATAAATGATTCCCCGTTTTCAAACCGGTCATGAAGAAACTTTGGCTCTGGATATTTTTTTGCTTCCTCAAATGATAAACCTGCTTGCACTCCATTATTAAACTCCATTAATTCCTCTTCTAATTGAATTGGGCACTGAATCGCTTCAGCTAATGTTTCAGCCGTTTCTCGGGCACGTTTTAATGTGCTTGCCCAAATGAAATCTGGTGGAAAGTCCGCTTTCACTTTCTGTACAAGTCTTTGTACTTGCTGTCTTCCCTTTTCTGTTAATTCAAAGTCAGCTCGACCTTCATGTACATTTAAAATATCAGCTTCTGATTCACCGTGGCGTATTAGTAGTATTTGCATGTTTATCCCACTCCTCGTTTAATGTTCACAAAATTCTATTATATCATATTTTAGGATTTCAAAAATAAAAAAGGAACGGTTCCCCGTTCCTCACCCATTCACTTTCTCTGCATCATTCCAATAATACTTACTAAACGCTTCCGTTAACACATCAATTGTGTTATATAATTCATCTAACGTATTATCAACACCACCAACTTCAATTAACATTGCGTTTTTAGATAAGTCTTGATTATAAACGCCATTTCCATCTTTTTTATACTTCGGAAAAATCCCTCTACTTAATCCGTAATAGTTTTCATCTAAATAACTATTGATTGCCCTTGCAATTTTTTCATTTTCAGCACGCCCTTCATTTTCCATCCCAATTATAAAATATAATCTTGCATACGATTTCCCGTTAATTACTTTTGTTGTTACCTTCTTCCGCTGATCATCACGGTGTATATCAATCGGAAACGCAATTTTATTATTTTGTGCTAATGTTTCTTTTACATATCCATGAGACGCTTTATATGATTGCGGCCATTTCCATTTTTTACTCGCTAATAAATCCCCCATATTCGTTTTATCATGAATTACCGGAATTCCTTGTCCTTCAAGTTGTTCTTTCATACGTTTCCCTAGTAAGGACACATTTACATCCGGACTTGATGGATCGGTAGCCCCTGGTAATAACGGAAAGAAGGATTCCCAGCTATGTGTATGATAAATGTATACTGCGCTTTCTCCTTTTTTCGTTCCGTTCTTTTTCTGCACTGGATTTTTCTTTTCTGCTTCTGTAACTTTATCTTTTGCTACTTCTCGCTCTTTCGTTACTTCTTCAATCGGTACACTAGATTCATTTGGAATATTCGTAAAGTTTGTCCCTTCCCCAGCTACGATAATATTCGAGTAATACTTTGACATACCAGGTACTTCTTTCCCGACAAATGTTCTTAAATCTTTTATTTTCAAATCTGTCGCAATAGAGAACATTAAATTCCCAACTGATTCTCGTTTATTTTGCTTAAAATAATCAAATCCATAATAGCGATTCTCACTTTCTATCATTTGAATAAAACCTTGCATAGATACTTTTCCAAACCATTGATTCGCATAATTCGATTTCATTGTATGTAAAAGTGACGTCAAAATCGACGCAATAATAATTACTATTAGTGCATATAAAAAGAGTAACGAAACTAGTTTTTTCCCATGTATACGAGTTGCATACTTTTTCACTGTATCACCTTCTTTATACATGGATATGTACAAGCCTTTCGTAATATACGCACAAAAAAGAGAAATGGCATCCCATTTCTCTTCCTCACTCTTATAGTTATTTTTCTGTATCTGACGAAGGTAATTTCTTCGCTTGTTTCTCTTTAAAAATTTCCCCAATAGCACCAAGAGTACCAAGTGTTTCAATTGCATTAGACGGAATAAAGACTTTATTTGCTGGTCCTTTTGCAACCTCAATCAATGATTCAAATGATTTATAAGCAAGTACGCGCTCATCTAAATCTGCTGCGCGAAGTAATTCAATTCGATTTTGTTCTGCTTTTGCAATTTCCTCAATCGCTCTTGCTTCCCCTTGCGCTTCTAATTCTTTCGCTTCTCGTATACCTTCCGCTTCACGAATACGCGCTTCTTTATCCCCTTCAGCCATTAAAATTTTACTTTGTTTTTCTCCTTCAGCACGAAGGACTTTGTCTTGTTTTGCTGCTTCAGCTTCTAAAATGATCGCACGTTTATTACGTTCTGCTTTCATTTGTTTTTCCATTGATACTTGCACATCTTTTGGTGGGTTAATATCGACTATTTCGACACGCTCAATACGAACGCCCCATTTTTCTGTCGCTTCATCAAGTGCTAAACGAATTTCTGTTGAAATTTTTTCACGACCTGATAATGTTTCATCAAGCTCCATTTTACCAATAATTTGTCGCATTGTTGCAGATGTAATATTACGAACACCATATTCATAGTTTGAAATACCATATGTCGCAAGCTCTGGTTCAACAATTTGATAGAAAATAATTGTATCAATTTCTACTTGTACATTATCTTTCGTAATTACCTTTTGTGGTGGTACATTCGTTTGTTGAATACGCAAATCATGATATACACGAACACGATCTACAATTGGGATTAAAATATTTAATCCTGGGTGCATAATCCGTTGAAATTTACCAAACCTTTCAACAACCCCAACTTTTTGCTGCGAAATAATTTTAATCGTCAATGCAATAAATACAACGACAATCAATGCGAAAATAATCGTTAACGTTAATGCTACTGCCATATTTATTCACTCTCCTTTTTCACTTGTAAAATAGTACTATGCCTCTTTATAACAACGACTTTTTCTCCAGCATCAATAGGAGTATCCGAAATAGCTGTCCAAGTATCTCCATCCACTTTCACAATACCGTTCACTTCACTTGTAATCGCTTGCATAACAATTCCATTTTTACCAACCAGTTTATCTACTGTATCAGTAAAACCTTTTGCTTCTCGAAAGTTTTTTGAAATTCTTTTCGTAAAGAAAGTCAATGTTAAACTTACAATCGCCCCAACAACAACTTGTAAGAATAGTGCATCAGGAGCAAACAAAGCAATAAGACCTCCGACAACAGCTCCAATTCCAAGCCAAAGCATGTAAAAAGTAATCGACAACATTTCTGCAATAAATAAAATACCCGCTATTATAAACCAAATCACCCATCCAGCCATATGCAACCCTCACTTTCTTTCTCATTTTCTATATGTATATGAAGAAAAGAATGGTTTATCCGCCCTTTCTCATAGAGGGGCGTTTGCTACAAGCTATTATATATATTCGCTGTTACAACAAGCATTAATAAAATACTATATTAATATATTCTTCATTATACATGAAAATTCCTTTCAAAAAATGACAAAAAATTTAATTGTTTCAAAAATATTTTTTTCAGATTATAATTTTAAAAATATTATTGATTTGAAGGTGAAATTCTTATTGCCGAAACGTTCACTAGCTTACTATTTAGGCTCCAAAATGTGTATTACCCTCGCTGACATTGTATACATAATAATTATTACAACTCACATCTATATCACAACTAGATCAGCTACAATTACCGATATTTTCGGTGTTCGTACTATTTATATCATCGCTTCTTTTCTTATTTTATGTTCTGCTTGTTTGTCTTTTCGTTTATTAAAGCATCAGAGATTGCAAAAGAAAGAGATTGCTATTTAACATATTGTATCTAAGTGATTTATTTCTTATATAAGACTTCCAACTACATAGTCCAATGAATTTATATCAACGATTTTTCAATTATATCTATCACAACTTACAATATATCAACGATTCGATATGAGATATCGATTCATCAACAGAAATCGACAATACTTTTAGCTATTAATAAGAGAAGGCTGGCCTCCATAAATCCATTTCAGGCAACCTTCTCTCGTTTCTATTTACGATAAGTTTGGTATTTTTCTATGTTTTGTCGCTTGTTCAAAAGCGTATGCTAGTTTAATTAATGTCCCTTCACTAAAAGCAGTACTTGCAAGTGTAATCCCAAAAGGTCTTCCGTTTTTCATATATCCTGCTGGTATTGCTATAGATGGATAACCTGCTTTCGCACATATAGTAGAGCCTATATAGAAAGGGAACAGTATCGCATCAAGATTATATTTTTCCAACGCAAAATCAATACCTTGTTTTTGCGAAAAATATATATCTTCTAATCTTGCGTTTAAATATTCTGGATTTCTTAACGTATTAGGAAAATCTTTTCTTCTTTCTAACTTAGTTTGTCCATATTTCAAAGCTCTTTCTGCTATGTTTTTATTAAACTCCATTAACTCCGAAATAGAATGCACTGGAATAGTAGAAGGTAATTTAGAAAGATAGTTATCCAAGCTGTGCTTCAGCTCATAAAGTGGAACTCCCCAACTCCATTCCCTATGAAAAGACGGAATATCAATATCTTCTACTACTGTCGCTCCCTCACTACGTAATACTTGGATCGTTTCCTCAAACAATTTTTCATCGTACTCACCATTTTCGTAATAATCTTTTGAAGCATTGCTATAAACACCGATCTTCGCTCCCTTTAAACCATTAGCATCAAGATAAGATGTATAATCTTGATATGCCATGCCTTCACTTTTATAAGTAGCTACATCTTTTTCATCCACTCCAGTTAAACTCCCTAGTAAAATAGCAGCATCTGTTACCGTTCTAGCAAACGGACCGGCTGTATCTTGCGAATATGTGAACGGAATAATGCCTCTACGGCTAATTAAACCAACAGTCGGTTTAATACCTACAACAGAGTTTTGAACAGCTGGGCTTAAAATAGAAGCATCTGTTTCTGTACCAACGGATAATACTGTAAAGTTAGCAGCAACTGCAACGGCAGACCCTGTACTCGATCCACCAACAAACATATCATCCTTTCCTGTGCCGTAAGGATTTATCGTTTGACCGCCTCTAGCACTATATCCAGCCCACATTTCAAAAGACATTCCATTTGCTAACTCTGTCATATTTGCTTTTCCTATTATCACTGCTCCTGCTGCACGCAGTTTTTTAACAAGAAATGCATCTTGATTACTAACATTATGCTCAAGAGCAATTGTCCCTGCACTTGTATGCATAGAATCACTTGTTTCAATATTGTCCTTCAGTAATACAGGGATACCGTGCAATGGACCTCTTATACCTTTTGTCTTTCTTTCATGTTCTAGCGCTTCTGCAATAAAGATAGCATCTGGGTTGATTTCTAAAATAGAATTGAGTTTCGGACCATCTTGGTCATATTTTGCGATTCTATGAAGATAATACATGACTAATTCTTTCGACGTTAATTTTCCTTCTTCCATTGCAGTTTGTATATCATGAATTGTTAATTCTTTTTGCAATAATGTATTGAACTGAATTTCCATTTTCATTCTCCTTTTATAAGCCCTTATATATATGACGTATATCTATTACTTTTTCATTTTTTCCGCTCCTCGCATTAACAACTACTATCCCTATACAGGAATTCAACTCACCTATTTACAAACCTTTAATTTCCAGAGAAATAAAAAGAGTCTGACACGAATTCAATATCGCCTCAAACCCTTTTTATTATTTTACATATACCTCTTCTAGCAAATATAAAAACTCTCCTTGTTTACCTGCTAATTCAGGGCATTTGTTAATATCAATCCACTCATAACAAAATACCAAACCTTTGTCTTCCTCACCAGCACTTACTATATGTTCCCACGTATCTTTCACATCTGTTAATAATGAAATGTGGAAAAAATGACGTTTTTGATATTCTTTTTTTTCTTTCATATAAATAATGTAATCAGATAGGAAGCGCTCGATACAAAAATGGCGTAGTCCTGACTCTTCTTGCACTTCACGTAAAATTGCTGCCTCTAACGTTTCCCCTTCATCTACTGTCCCACCTGGCACTTGGATACCAGCCTCTCGTATATCACGATGTTTAAAAACGAGTAGTTGCATAACCCCTTCTTTTTCTCTCGTAATATATGCATGTACCTTTTTCTTATATAACATTGTCATCTTAGCCCTCTCCCCTCAATTCATTACTGCGTTACTTCTTCAAGCGTCAGTTGGTTTTCATATAAATATGTAGCTTGCGGATTCCCAACATACCGTACATGCCACGGTTCATAACGATAGCCGGTAATCCCTTCTTTCTCTTTCGTATATCGAATAACAAAACCAAACTTATGGGCATTTTCAGAAAGCCACTTTCCTTCTTTCGTCTCCCCAAAAACAGTTTCTAACTGAAATTTAGCAGATTGAGATGTAATATCCATAGCTAGTCCTGTTTGATGTTCACTCGTACCAGGGACTGCACTAGACATCGCTGTCTTTGCTTCTCCATCTTGTTTTTTATACATTGTATTTAATGCTTTTTGTCGATCAAAAGATCTAAATCCAGAGACTGCAAAAAGGAAAATCCGCTCATTATCGGCTTGCTGAATCATTTCCTCAAGTGCCACCGCTGCCTCTTTCCTCATCTTTTTCTTCTCCTGATCACCTTCACTAGAATAACGTACTTTCGGAACAACTAAATCTGGCGGTCTATATCCATCTGGTAAACGCCTATTTTTATTCACAAGTACAAGCATCGAATTTGGATTACTAATGACTGCGATATCCCCATCCATATTAGCAATCGTTTCTTTAGCTTTCGGAAATATATTGTTTACATTTACTTCCCGCGCCTCTTGCTCCTTGTACATCTTATAATTTATTCCTGCTACTCCAATGATCAGTATCATTGCTACGGTACCAAGTAGTGCCCATCTTTTTTTCATATAACGACCTCTTATTTTAATAATTTGGCCATTTCATACTCATCGATACCTTTTCCATCGATGATAAGAGCAGATTTTTTGACACCTTCTTGTGCAAATCCGATTTTGCTATATAGTGCCTGAGCTCTTGTATTGTGGGCCATTACCGTTAATTCTAAACGCCATACATCATGTAATCTTGCCCACTTCTCTACTTCTTTAAACAAACTCGTTCCAATACCTCGGCCACTATACTCTTGCAAAATACCAATTACAATGCCTGCCACATGTCTCTTTCTTTGAACATCATTACCATTAGCTAAAATAAATCCAATTACTCTATCATCTTCAACTGCTACAAATATTGTCGCATATTCATTTTCTATAAAACGGTGGACCATCTTTTCTTGTTGCTCTACTGTAGTTTTTCGTTCTCCTGGTTCGTATAACATAAATTTCGTTTCTTCGTCTAATTGCTTACTTAATTGTAAAAATGATGCTGCATCTTCTACTCTAATCTCTCGTATCATCTTGATCCCCTATCCATTCTGTTAGTTTAAAATTTTCCTTGTAAAAACATTTTCTCCACTATTCTGAAAATTCCTTTCTAAATTTCTTACTATAAATAGACAAATTTCGATATTACTATAATAATAGGTAATTATGTCTATACTGTGACATGTCTTTCTACCTATAGATTATGAATAAAAAACACGTAAGCTTCTCGCTTACGTGTTTCCCGTATTAACAGGTATCCCGATTGATGAGAGCTAATTAAATTCCCACTTTATCCATTCACTTTTTCCGCTTGCCAAAAATACCCTCCAAATGCTTTAGCAAGAACATCAATCGATCTATTTAATTCTTCATCTGTATTATCTACACCACCAACTTCAATTAAAATCGCTTGTCCCGATAAGTCTTGATTATAGACTCCATTTCCTGTTTGAAACCCTTTTTGAATTACACCACGGCTCACTCCTGGATATTTCTTATTAATTTCCTCATGAAGAGCTGTTGCTAATTGTAAGTTCTTTTCATAATTTTTATTTCCTTTCCCAATTACAAAAGCAAGCTTTGCATATGATTTATCTCCAATTGTTTTTGTCGTGACATTTTTCCGTGCACTATCACGGTGCAAATCGAAAAAATATTGGAGTTCTTTATTACCAGCCATCGCTTCTTGTACAATTTCTCGTGATAGTTTATAAGAACTATTACTGTTTAATCCTTTACTTATTAATTTTTGACCAACATCCGTTTTATCGTTAGTAGCACCGATCCCTTCACTTTCTAACTGTTCACGCAATCGATCGCCAACTATTGAAATATTCGTGACAGAACTCGTTGCTTTATTTGGATTTGGATCATTCGTTAAGTTGAGTAGCGGCAAATAAGATTCCCAGCTATGTGAATGATAAATAAATGCAACTTGCCTTTTTCCCGTCGTTTGAGATGGTTGTTTCTTCTCTTTATTCGGATCAGGCTTAGGAACTTGTCCAGCTTCTCCAGTCCGTTCCTTCACTACTTCTTCAAGAGGGACACTCGACTCTATCGGTAAGTTGGAGTAATTTGTTCCTTCACCTGCTATAACGATTTCTGTATCATACTTTCCAAATCCCGGAAGCTCCTTTCCGACAAAACTACGTACATCATCAAAACGAATATTCGTAGCCATCGAAAAGAGGAATGAAGAAATAGAAAAGTCTTGATTCAAATTCCGGTACTCCTGTGTAAAATAATGATTCTCTTTCCCAATAACGTACATGTAACCATTCATTGATAACTCATTTAACCAATTATATAAATACGTTGACTTTGTCTCTTTCATGGAAGTTACCATTATACTAATAAGAAAGAAAGTCGCTAATACCGTAGTAATAACAAATATAATTAACTTGCGTACACTTGTTAATTTCACGTAAAAAAAGCCTCGATTCATACTATCACCCTCTCTATTTCAAGTTATGTACAAGCTCTAGAGAATAGACCGCTTAAATTCCGGCTATATTGTTAATGAGGTGAAATGAATTGAAGCTACTAATAGGAACATTACCAATCGTCTTATCATTTATTTTTTATTTGTTTGCTTTACATCCTAAAATTCGTATTACGCTACATATTTTCGCATACTTAGCACTGTATGTACTCGGGACAATTATTTCTATTAATATATATGATGTTTTAATACAAAATTTAGTTTTCATGACAAGCATTCATGGAATTTTACTAAATCCATTTTTTCTACTTGCAGGAGCGTATATAGGGGTATACACTTTGTACTTAATTTTGTCTCAAATTGTTATGAAACTAATGAATTCCAAAAATGGAGTGTAACGAAATGCAGCCACCATTTATCTGTCATAAATGTAAAAAAAGAATAGCGAGAAAGAAAGATCTTATTACCTCTACATGGCATTTCCGCTTTTATTTATTTCACAACACTTGTTTCAAAAATCAGCAATTATTTGTCTCACGTTTTATTCCTATAAATACACTCTTTGGTTTCTTTCTTATTATATATGGGCTTATTGCGGGTAGCATTCTAATGTTCACCGAGCCATCTATCGTTTGGCTTATTTTTTTGCTTCCTATTTTATATCGGTTTCTTTCATATTATTACGTTGAACGTTTTTTCTGTAAATAACTAGTAGACTGACTTCTAGGAATACTTAAACATTCCCAATCATTTTCTTTTAACATTTTACCAATGTAAATGATCTGTCCAATATGTAAAGCATAATGAGAAATTTGCCTTTCGATCGCTTGCATTACAGTGTGCTCTTCTCCGCGAATGTATACTTTCTGCAAAACCTTCTCTGGCGTTACATTATCCAAAGCTCGAAAAACATAATCCCACCCTTCTTGCCACGCAGCAAGAGCTTCTTGTTTTGAATTGTAGCCGCCTTCAAATTCACCATCTCGGTTACGATTTATTTTTTCACCATCAGACGTTAAAAAATCTGTCCATCTTGAACGCATATTACCATGTAAATGCTTAATAATAATCGCAATACTATTTGCCTCCTCATGAGAAGACCACATTATCTGTTCATAAGATAATTGAGAAAGTACTCGTTCTCCTTGGTTTTGTGTTGCTTTAAAATTCGAAATTGCACATTTTAAATATTCTCGTCCGATATCCAAATTAACACCTACCTTCACACTAACTAATTTTCGTTCCATTCGGTAGTTCCATATTAGGCTGAAGTAAAACAACATCGTCAGCTTCAGGAACTCCGCCAAGTACAAGTACTTCCGATTTAAATCCTGCCACACGCTTTGGCGGGAAATTCACTATAGCAACGACTTGTTGACCGATTAAATCTTCTGGATTGTATCTTTTCGTAATTTGAGCACTTGATTGCTTAACCCCTAACTCTCCAAAATCAATCTCTAACTTAATTGCAGGAATCCTTGCTTCTTTAAATTCCTCCGCCTTTCTTACCGTCCCAATACGCAAATCCAAAGTTAAAAAATCTTCAAAACTAGCCATTTTATCAATCCTCCCAATTATTACTTAGACAAAACATAAAAATCCCCTTCAAAAAAAGAAAGGCGCCTAGGCACCTTTCTTTTGTAACTCACTTGATTCATTTGATTTATAGAAGAAGAAACCGAGAACCCCGCCAATACATGCTGGGATTAACCATCCTATTCCTTCTTTATATAATGGTAACATTTGTAGTACATTTGAAATTGCGTCAATTTTTATGTTCGCACTTTCTAAGCCATTAAATAAACTAATCGACAATGCACCTAATATTGCACCAATATAAATTGTATTACGCTTTCCAATCCATTTATGGAAATACGAAAGTACAATTAATACAATTGCAACTGGATAAATGATCATTAACACTGGTAAAGTTACTGCGATTAATTGTGTCAATCCTAAGTTAGATACAATTAAACTAAATACACATACTATTGTTACAATCGTTTTATGTGAAAATTTCGGGAATAAGTTTGAAAAGAACCCTGCACAGGCAGATGCTAATCCAACCGAAGTCGTTAAACAAGCAAGTGTAATAACAAGTCCTAATAAAATTTTCCCACTCGTTCCATACAACTCATTTACAACATTCGTTAAAATAAGACCACCGTTCTCTGAAACACCAAGTGATGTACTCGTTGAACCTAGATAAGCAAGTGATAAATATATTAACGTTAAACCTATTACAGCAATTACTCCTGATACGACTGTTATTTTTGCGATTTGTCCGCTCTCTTTTATTCCTTTTGAGCGAATAACTTGTACAACAACAATTCCAAATACAAGAGCACTAATTGCATCCATCGTTAAATACCCTTGAATAAACCCACCAAAGAAAGCATTTTCTTTATAAGCAGCGAGTGGTGCAGCAGGTGTTCCAATCGGATCAATAATTGCCTTTCCGACAATAACAGCAACAATTAATACTAACAACGGTGTGAGAAACTTTCCAAACCAATCAACTAATTTAGATGGATTTAATGATAAATACCACGTTATTCCGAAGAAAACTATAGTGTAAAGGAATAGCATGTACCATTCTGAAACCATTGCTTCTGATAAAAACGGCTTCATTCCCATTTCAAATGAAACAGCTCCAGTACGCGGGATCGCAAAGAATGGTCCAATTGCTAAATAACTAACCAGTGGAAAAACAAACGCAAATATAGGGTGAACTCTAGAAGATAGCGCTTTCAAGTCCCCCTCTACAAACGCGACAGCTGTGACAGCTAATAGGGGAAGTCCGACTCCCGTTACAAGGAATCCAATTGTAGCAATCCAAACATTTTCTCCTGCTTGTTGACCTAAAACTGGTGGAAAAATTAAATTTCCTGCTCCTAAAAATAATGCAAATAACATTAAACCGATTGCTAGCGTATCACCTGGCCTTAATCGTCCCTTCATTCTTTCATTTGCATAGCACTTTTTCATTGTTTTTCTCTATTCTCACAATATGCTATGCATCCTCCTCTCTGTTCATAATCATAAAATATGCCCCTTACAAAGCAATGTCTTTCTCCATAATTTCTCCATTCCCCTTTTAATTACTCCAAATTATAGATTTTGATTTTTTTGAATATTTAAGTCATTAGAGTGTTATAACGTGGAGTTCAGTTGTCAGACCTCTTTGTTTTTATCACACATATAGTAACATATTTGGCTGAAAAATAAAAACATATTTTTAAATAGAATTTTTCGAAAATCAAAATTATCCACACATACCTCCTTTATTTATTCTATTACACAAATTTTTTTAGAGATTTACGATTTTTATATTTTATTATATTTGAATATTTTTATGTGAAAGAAAGTGAAAGCCATCAAAAAATAAGATGGCTTTTACTTGTTACTCTATCGTTTCAACTTCACGTGGATTCTTCATCTCTTCAACATACACAACTCTAAATCCATGATCTTCTAAATCCTTCAGCAATGTTTCTAATTCACTATCTTCAAACTCTTCTCCCAATGTAAACATAATTCTACGTACTAATAAAGCATCATTATCAAAAGTCATTAAGCTTTGAATACCAGTGTATTTCTTTAGCACTGTCGATAATTTTTGAATGGCCCCATTATAATCTTGTGTTCCAATCATGACAGAATATTTACTAGAATGGACTCCCCATGCATCTTCTAATAGTTCAAAAACTTTTTTATGAGTTAAAATACCAAGGAAGACCCCTTTTTCATCAACTACTGATAAATACGGTAGTTTTTTAATTGTAAAAAATACTTTAAAGAAGGAAGAGTCTTCTCTCACGTACCCATTTTTATCGTTCAATAATTGTAATACATTATCTTCAAGTGAACCTTTATATTCTAAAATATCTACTTTGTATACATTCCCTAAAAACTTCTCTTTTTTTTCATCTAAAACTGGTACACAACGATACCCCGTTTTATTTAAATGCTCCAGCGTTTCCCCTATCGTAATTGAACTTGAGCAAAACAAAACTTCCCTCTTTGGCACATAATTCCCTTTAATCCTCATAAAAAAGCCTCCTTATGCTAAAATACTTTCTGTGCCATAACTATATTATATTTTCAGAAAAAAATAAATATATTATTTTATTTTTCTGAAAATTATTCATTTTTCCGTCATAATTTATTCATTAATCCTACACTTGTTTAAAGTGAAACTTTAATAAGTGGGGATTTTTCCACCCCATTTATTATTAGCCTTCACCAATCGGGCTTTTATAGGCAGTTGATCTCCCCACCTAACTTCTACGCATTCGCCGAATTTTGAGGTGGAGTCTACTGCTCGTTAAAGTGGGATAATCTCAGTATAGTATATTCTCTCTAACTTACTTCGAGAAAAATGTGTTGTAACTTTATCCGAAAAAAGCTAAAATAAGAACAAGAATTTTCTGAATATTCAAAGAGTAGGTGATTGAATGTCCTTATTGCGCTCACATATATGTAAATTTATAGCCGGTGTTTTGATTATTTTTGTCATAAGTCCTCTTCCAGCATTATTCATTACACATAATTATTCCTACTTAACTGGATTTGTAAGTATTTTCCATAATCTAATGCAGTCTTCTTCCATTTCAATTCCAACAATTGATTGGATGCATGAACCTATCCTTTTCTCAGCAAATCAGCTTATACATACACAAAATATACTACATACCTCTAACCATTCGTCACCACTGTTCCCCTACATATGGGAAATATATTTTTTATCAATCGTTCGTTTCACATTCACTCTTGTAATCGGTTTCTTTATAAGTCTAGGGATTGGCCATCTATTTTTAAAAGCACCAAACTCATTAAAAAAGTGTAGTTCTTTATTTCGCTGGATACCGTATTCTTTTGGCACTGTGATATTACAATGTTTAGTCCTATTATCACTTCTCTACATCGCGAAATTCATAAAGTTTCCTTTCTTCTCCTCTTTTATCATCATATGTAGCACTTCTATGATAATCGTTATGCAAGCAATTAAAAAATGGCTACCGTTCTTAAATACTACTAATGAATACGAAATAAAAAATTCATCTTTCCTTGTTGATACGTTATTTATTGCGCTTACTTCCAATCATAAATCTATTTTGAGTTCCATTATTCTTTCATTCGTTTTTATGGAATGTATTTTTCATACAAATGGACTATTACAATTTATCGTCCAATTTGGCAAAAATGCACCTATAGTTGTCACAATTGGTTTATTACTACTTTATATTCCATATAGCATCTTATCGTTTCTCCAAGCTTTATGGACAACAAACTACGCTAAACAGAACACGTATACTTTAACTAGAAGTATTTCGAAACCATAACATAGAATAACCGTCTACCTAAATTAAAAGTAGACGGTTATTCCTATTATATAGAGGACAAAATAACAGCAAATTAAAAAACTACTATTAAAACCTACCATTATTTACCCATTTTCTTTGACTAATCTTTTCATTTGGATTTATTATAAAAGTATAACATAATTGCAGGAGGTGACATCTTTATTCCAAAGTAGGAATAAAGAACACACTTGGACATATTAAATATTTTTCTCATCTTTATACTTATCCTTATTTCTGGTTTTTTCGTTGCTTCAGAATTCGCTGTCGTAAAAGTACGAAAAAGTCGAATTGACCAGCTTGCTAATGAAGGTAATAAACAAGCATTAGCTGCAAGAAGCGTCTTATCTAATTTAGATGTTTATTTATCTGCTTGTCAGCTCGGTATTACTATCACTTCTTTAGGACTTGGTTGGCTTGGTGAACCAACTGTAGAGCATTTATTACGACCACTATTTGAAAGAATCAATATTACTGGAACAATGGCTAACACGCTATCCTTTATTATTGCTTTTAGTGTGATTACTTTTTTCCATGTTGTATTAGGCGAGTTAGTTCCTAAGTCTTTCGCAATCCAAAAAGCTGAAGCAATCACATTAAAATTTGCAAAACCGCTTATTTTGTTTGATAAAATTATGTATCCATTCATTTGGTTACTGAATAGTTCAGCTGTATTTTTCACTAAATTATTAGGTTTAGAACCTGCAAAAGAAAATGAACTTGCTCATTCCGAAGAAGAACTACGACTCATTTTAGGTGAAAGCTATAAAAGCGGCGAAATTAATCAAACCGAATATAAATATGTAAATAATATTTTTGAATTTGATGATCGTGTTGCTAAAGAAATTATGGTACCTAGAACTGAAATGGTTTGTTTATCTACTGAAAATACGTTAGAAGAAAATATGAAAATCGTTGCAACTGAAAAGTATACACGTTATCCTATTATTGAAAAGGATAAAGATGATATTATCGGAATGATAAATACGAAAGAGATTTTTCATAATCAAACAAAAGGCATTTACAAACCACTTGATGCTTACATACATCCTGTTTTAACTGTATTTGAAACAGTTCCCATTCGTAAAACGTTAATACACCTCCAAAAGAACCGCGTACAAATGGCGATTGTTATGGATGAATACGGTGGAACTGCTGGCCTTTTAACGATGGAGGATATTCTTGAAGAAATTATCGGAGAAATTCAAGATGAATTTGACGCAGACGAATCACCAATGATTGAAAAGCGTACTCCTAAGCTTACTGTTTTAGATGGGAAAGTACTCATTTCTGAAGTAAATGATATGTTTGGCCTACATATCGATGAAAGTGATTTAGATACAATTGGTGGTTGGCTTCTCTCTCAATCAATTGATTTAAATATTGAGGCTGGCTATTCAGTTGAATATGATGGTTTTCAATTTAAAGCATTAGAACTTGATGGGCATCAAATTAAAAAGATCGCTGTACATAAATTAGATACTACAAAGGAGTTATAAAGTGACTGTTTTACTAACAATTTGTATCATTGCTTGTTTCATTGTTTCATTTCTTGCCTTTATTTACCCCATTATTCCTGGCATCCTTGCCGTATGGGCTGGCTATTTCATTTATCATTTTGGAATAAATGGCGGAGAGTTAACGACATCTTTTTGGATTATTCAAGTCATTTTTACACTCTTCATTTTCGTTGCTGACTTTATTGCAAATGGATACTTCCTAAAAAAATACGGAAGTACAAAATCGGGCGAACGTGTTGGTATGGTTTCTATCATTGTCGGATCGTTCTTCTTCCCACCATTCGGGCTTATTATCATACCGTTCTTATCTGTATTTATTACGGAACTAATGCATAAAAAGGCGCCAAAAGACGCCCTTTTAGTCGGAATTGCAACTGTAGTCGGTTTTTTAAGTAGTACAGTAGCCAAAGCCATTCTCCAAATCATTATGATTATCATCTTTGTATGCTATATCATTTTTTAGCCATCCCTATTTTGGGATGGTTTTTTAATATGAAATACCTACTCGGCTTTTCTCGTATAAGCTTTTATTACGTAAACTCCATGCAAAATGAGCTGTATCACCAACTGTGATTTTCGATCCATCTGTTGGCAACATATCTTTTTCAGTTCGATATACACCTGTTACATCACCATCTATTAAATGCGTCGGACAAACAACAGTCCAACATAAATTACTGTTATGTAGTGCTTTATAAGCAGCTAAGTGATCTTCCGCAGCTGTTGTTGTTTTTCTTTTCGATTCCTTTGATTGGAAACGATATATATTTGGATTTGTTCGCGCTTGTAAAATACCAGCAGTTCCTATTGTAACAATTTTCTTTATGCCCTCTTCTTCCATTTGCTTTATAATAATCGGTAAACTCTTCTCTAACGTCCCATTCCGATCAGTTCCAAGAGCACTAATTACAATATCACATCCTTTAATCACTTCCTTTATATCATTTCCGTTTAACACATTTCCCTCTATAATATGTAACCTTTCATGCTCTATTTCTACTTTACTCAAATCACGAACTAATACCGTCACTTCATATGAATCATGTAATGTCAATTTCATAATGTGTGACCCTACTCTACCTGTCGCTCCTAATATACATACTTTCATTTACTTTCTCCTTTTCAATTCTTTCTCTCTATTTTTCCGCAAAACTTACAAATACGCAACAAAAAAGCTCCCTCATATATGTGAGGAAGCTCTATTATCCATTTATTTCTTTTCTTTCGAATCTGAAGACTTATCTGTTCCGCTTGTTTCTTTATCTTTCTTTTCATCTTGCTTTGTTGTTGTGTCATCCTCTTTCTTTTTATCCTCATCTTTACTACAACCTACCATTAATAAAGAACTTGCAAGTGCCATAGCAGTTAATGACTTAACCCATTTGTTCATTTGCGTTTCCTCCCTTTGATAGAATATGTACAATCCCATATTACTCTTTATTTTTAAAGGAAAGATTTAAAAACAGTAAAGATACAGTAAACTTTTGTAAATTTTCGGATAACATAACCAATCTTTAATCCCCCCTCTAATTAGACATAAAAAAACTAAGGCGCCTTTCATTCCACCTTAGCTTTTCACGCGAATTTTTCATTTTCATATACATGTTTAATCTTATATTCCTTCTTCACAACATATTGCCAAACATTATATGCGTAACGATTCATTTTCACAAAACAATTTTCCAGAAAAGAACGAAACTCCGGGTTCGCAACTTCTACTGCCACTTGAGCAAACTTTAATGCCAATCGTTTCAAATGTGTAATATAACAAATAGCAATCCCCATATCCCCTGTATATTCATTATCTGTTTCCCTATCCATTTCTGTAAATTCCGGCCACATTTGTTTACAAGTTATATGCTGTACATTTTCTCCTTCTTGAAAATTCACTTGTTCATTATATGCTTGTAACATATACGGCAAATGATGCTGTAAAATATCCTTTAATTCTTCATCTCTAACCTTGCCCGTGTACTCTCCAACTTTATATATAAGTGTGTAACTATATGTCATCAATTCTTTCATACAATCCATTAAAGCTCCTCCCTTCCTATTTTTCATCTATATACTATAAATATGATGCGATACCATTCGCTATTCTTGCTAGAAACCAATCCCAGCTACTAATTTTCTCAAAATCTTCTTCAGAAAATCGTTTTGATTTATGAAAGTCTTCTTTTAATCGACTCCATACGTCAGCAACGACTTTCTTGTCATATATGAAACAGTTAGATTCGTTATTTAAATAAAAGCTTCTATTATCAAAATTCGCTGTACCGATATCAACGATGTCCTCATCAATGATTGTTACTTTCCCATGAAAAAATCCATTTCGATATTGATAAATCTCCGCTCCAGCATCTAACATGTCTTTCAAATAAGGATAGGCAGCCTGTTTTAACAATACGGCATCACTTTTAAATGGAACGAGTATTTTCACATGAACACCACGATTTAATGCATCTTTCAGTCCTTTTACCATCTCTTTACTCGGTACAAAATATGGTGTAGCGATAATTAAGGAATGTTTTGCCTTCTTTAAAAGCGCTCCATACTCCTGCCATAAACCTTTCCCATTCGAAAATACATATTGATATTTTATATTTCCTTGTACAGGTAACTCTTGACGTATAGGGACCTTTTCTCCCGTATCTTCCTGCCAATCTTCCGCAAATTTCCGTTCCATATCAGTAGCTCCATTCCCTTCGATGCGTACATGATAATCACGCCACGGACCAAATTTAGGATCCTGCCCAAGATATTCCTTTCCGATATTGAAGCCACCAATGTACGAAACTTTCCCATCTATAGTAACAATGCGTCTATGATTACGTTGATGCAAAGAATAAAATAAGTTTTTTAATTTAAGTTTTTTACTAAATGTAAACTTCACGCCTTTTTCTTTTAATTGATTAATTATCTTTTTCTTAAGCTTATATCCGCCAATGCGGTCTACTGACAATTTTACATCTACTCCGCTAGATGCTTTTTTCTCTAATAATTGTAAGAATTCTTTACTTACCTCATCTTTACCTACAATATAAAAATGAATATACACATTCTTTTCTGCACGATTTATATTCTCAAATAAACTTCTATATAACTCATCACCGTTCGTATATAATTGAAAATCCCCTGATCGAATTTTTTCTAATTCATATCCACTAGCCATTTTCTTCCCCATTTCCACATCAACGTTCATCCATATGAATACACCTATAAAACAAATTATTACAATTAAAAAGTGCTTCATGGATACGTTCCTTTCTCTAACTACTGTTATTCCTATATCTTTCCTTTTTTTAAACATTATCATACAAAAAAATATGTCATTGCATGATATACGTCCATATCAAACAAGAGCTCATCTGCATATTGTATGTTGTATCTTAAAATAAAAGGAGGAAATAACAATGGGCTTCGCACATGGTAATGGATTTGCGCTACTAGTCGTATTATTTATCCTCTTAATTATCGTCGGTGCTGCTTGCTTCTGCTAAGCAGTTATTGTAATACGATATGGGGATGAAAAAACTATAAAAGCGGACACCTATTTTTAGGTGTCCGCTTTTCATTTCATAAAATCCCCTAGCCCATTACAAAAATAGTACCACTAGGAAAGTACTTTACATCAAAAAGTTAGCAGTGTAGCTACCTTCTTACTCTCCGCCTTACGAATATGACGCTGTTCTGCACGTAACACAGCAATTCGATGCAATTCTTTCTCCTCTTCTGTCTCAGGGATAACACGAGGTACAGGGACTGGATTATTCTCCTTGCTAAGCGCAACAAAAGTAACGAATGAAGTTGCTGCTACACGTTTTTCACCTGAAATTAAATCTTCTGCTACTACTTTCACAAATATCTCCATAGAAGTTCTTCCCGTCCAAATTACGAAAGATTCATAACTAACACAATCTGAAGAACGTACTGGGTATAAGAAATCTACCCAATCCATAGACGCTGTGACACATTCCATTCTCGAGTGTCTCGTTGCTGAAATTGAAGCAACCATATCCATCTCCGCCAATATCTTTCCACCAAATAGCGTGTTATGATCATTTAAATCCGTTGGAAATACTCGACTTGTTTTAAAAACTCTTGATTCATTAGCTGTTTTACCCTTTACTTCAGTCATTGTTATCACCCCTTTAATTATATATCTCTAATATCCAAACATTTACTACATCTCATGAACTACACGTTTAATATTAACAATTTTTAGAACTTTTAGTCCACAAAAAAGAACCGATTTTATCAATCGGCTCCTCTAAATACATATTGTTCTTTCGGCTGTTCAACTTTATTCCATTTCGTTACTTCTAACACTGGAATATTTGCATGGAATGGCTGATAAAATTCAGTTGAAATTTCTCCTTCCACCTGAATCCAATCATCATTTTTCCACTCTACACCTTCTGGTTTTTTAACTAACATACCATATACACCCGAATCCGCAACACAATGTATAATACCGAAACGGAATAAGAAATATTGTTCCTTTTTAGAAGAATCATCTCGGAAAACAAATCCTTTATAAGACAGGGTTTTACCAGTAAATTCACCAGGATAATTATAAATTGTCTCCATACCCTTTAAGAAATCTTCATCTTTTAAAGTGATATTGTCTTTCGTAACAAACTCTTTCTTCCCTTTTTCCATTACACCACGATATCCTTCTTTCCCGTAATAAATACTCGTATCCGGTCTTAAGAATTGTCTTGTCATAAATGGATCTTTACTTTCCGCTTGTGCAACAGGAAAGTGAAACCCCTTCGCCTTAACAATGTCCGAATCTAATGTTGCAATTGGGAAAAATAATCCTGAAATAATCGGAAAACAGAACAGAGTATAAGAAAACGTTCGTTTCCACCATGTATTTTCATCTTTCGAATGATCATGCCCACAATGGCTATGATCACAACTGCAATCATGTTTCTCTTTTTCCTTTTGATGCTCTTTCTGGAAAACGATAATAATTTGTATAATCGTTAAGAAACCTAAAATAATAGCTGCAGTTTTTGATAAATAGGCATACTTCATATTTATATACTTCGTAATGTTACCGGAAATATGAAGCTGACCAATTAAAATTGTGAAACCTAGTAATATATATGCTCGAAACATAACCTACCACCCCATCGCATAAATGAGTAGTGAGCTTGCATAAACAACAAGTGTAACTGTAACCGTCACAACAATTACAAATTTTGTTTTAAATGTCGCAAGCATCATAAACATATTTTTAATATCCACCATCGGTCCATATACGAGGAACGCGACTAGTGACGCTGTTGAAAATGTACTTTGGAACGAAGAAGCAATAAATGCATCTGCCTCTGAACAAAGTGATAAAATAAAAGCAAGTCCCATCATTACAGCTGATGAAGAAAACGGACCTTGTCCAATAGCAAGCAATGTTGAAGTTTGTACAAACGTTTGAACTGCAGCAGCAATTAACGCTCCTAACACTAAGTATTTTCCCATTGAGAAGAATTCCTCAACAGCATGTGTACATACATCCCACATTTTTTTACGTAACGGACGCTTATGATTCACTTCTGGGAAGTGATCATCTCTTAATTGATGTTCTTTAAACATAAATGATAATATAATTCCAACGATAATTGCTACGATAATCGCCACAATAGAACGATACCATACCATGTGCATACTACTTCCAAAAGCAACATATGTTGCAAATAATACAACTGGATTAATAATCGGTCCAGTTAACATAAATGCAATTCCTGCATAGGGTGGAACCCCTTTTCCGATTAATCGTCTTACAATCGGAACAATTCCACATTCACACCCAGGAAACATCATACCTAAAAAAGTAGCTAATAAAACAGACAGAAATCGGTTTTTAGGCATCCATTTTGCCACCATATCTTCTGTCACAAACATTTGAATGAATCCAGAAATAAATACACCAATTAGCACAAAAGGAAGTGCTTCGATTAATATTGAGATAAAGATTGTATTCATTTGCAGGAATGCTTTCGGTAATTGAAACAATTCCATGATGTATTTCCTCCAACTTTTCATTAACAATATGTAATTTTAACTCCATTTTATTATTTGAACAAGAGTTATATGGAATTCATAACCTTCATACAAATTACATTTCACAAGTTATATTCTGTTCCAAAATTGAGATTTTATAGCAAAAAAAGCTGCTCTAGCGCAGTTTTATAACTATGCTAGAGCAGCTTTCTTATCATTAAAAGTAACGTTTCTTCCAAAAAACAAATGCTAAAGTGAAAGATAATGTTACACATATTATAAGTACAATTACAAAACCATATGCTTCCCCTTCAAATGGAACCTTTACATTCATTCCAAAGAAACTAGAAACCATCGTTGGTAATGATAAAATGATTGTAATAGAAGTCAACAGTTTCATAACACTATTTAAATTGTTAGAAATAACCGAACTAAATGTATTCATCATTCCACTTAAGATGTGACTATATATTTCCGCCATTTCAATAGCCTGCTTATTCTCAATTAATACATCTTCTAGTAAATCTTGATCGTCTTCATACATTTTCAAAAATGTACTGTTTCGCATTAATTTTTGAATTACAATTTTATTTGCCTTTAATGATGTTGTAAAATAAACTAAACTTTTTTCAAGGCCGAGCAATGTGAAAATTTCTTTATTTTTCATCGACTTATTTAATTGGTGCTCTAAATCGATTGTTTTTCGATTAATTTGCTTTAAGTACCTTAAATAATAAGTAGAAATTGTATATAAGAGCTGAAGTGCGAAGCGCGTCTTTTTAAACGTATAAAATTCTTTAATACGTTGATTAATAAAGCGTTCAAAAATTGGATTTTCTTCTAAGCAAATAGTAACAAAACAATCTGGCATTACAATCATACCTATTGGAATCGTGTCATAAATTGAATTTCCTTCTTCATCATGTCTGACTGTCGGAATATCCACGATAATTAAAGTATTATTGTCTTCCTTTTCAATACGAGAGCGTTCTTCATCATCCAAAGGGTCTTTAATGAAATCTAAGTCTACATTTAAAGTTTGTACTAGATACTGAATTTCTTCTTCTGTTGGATGAAGTACATTAATCCAGCAGCCCTTTTGCATTTCCTCAATCTCTTGTAGTTTTCCGTTTCGGTCTGTTAAATAAATATTTAACATACTATCACCCCGATTCTTTTTACATGTGGGAATCTACCTCACTTAAACAACAGTTTTTGAACCGCTATTTTCAGCATATGAAACAAACGATTAAATTTCAATAGAAAAATTATTTTGAAAACGTTTTTTTAAGAAAAATCTTGTAAACATAGAAAAAGACAGAGTGTTCTCTGCCTTTAAAAAAGCTTATGTTGCCTTTATAACATATTTAGAAAGCATCCACAAGTTAAAGCCGACTGAAATCGTATAGCCAGCGTATGTTGAAATGATAAAACTTACATAATCAAAATACGGTAGCAATACAATATTTAAAACTATCTTCACAGTTATTCCGATTACTAATCCTAGCACTGTTTTCTGTTGTTGATTAATTCCTTGTAACATGGCAGCGGTTACTGTAAATAGTGAGAATAGTATACAAGCAGGAGCATAATACTGCAAAATAATACTGCCCATCTCTGGATCATTTCCCGCACCAAATAAAAGAGTATACACTGGTTTTGCTAAAACCATCATTCCAATCGCCGCCGGTACGGTAATTCCTACCACTAATAAATTTGTCCTTGTAAAGTGTTTATACAGTAGCTTCTCATTTCCCGCTGTATAAGCTTTCGTCATTTCAGGTACAAGGGACATACTAAAAGCCGTTGCAACAGAAACCGGGATAAGTACAACCATCTGAACAAGACCAATTATCGCATTAATCTTTTCAGCTTCTCCTTGCATATATCCTATTTGTATAAGTAGTTTATTAATTGTAAATGTATCAATTGTCTGATACAACGGAATTGCTAAACCAACCACAACAAACGGTATTGAATATGTAAAGAGCTCCTTATATAACGAGAAAAAAGATTTCGTTGTTTGTGGTATACTTGCCATCTCTTTTTTCTTTAAGTGCCTTCTCCTCTTTACATAATACGCACTTAAAACCGTTAATCCACCTATAGCTCCCATAAATGCACCAAACGTTGAAATACCGACCGCTAGCGAAATAGACTCTTTTAAAACATATAAAACGACAAAACTTCCTATTAAAATGGTTAAGACCCGAAAAAATTGCTCCACAACTACACTTAGTGCAGAAGGTCCCATCGATTGAAATCCTTGAAAGAAGCCCCTTAATAAACTCATTACTGGTACAAGTATTAGCGCAAAACTTACAATTCGAATGTTATTAGTGACCTCCGTTATACTATTCCCGGTTTGATCATTTCCATCAATTACAAGTTTAGCTAAATGTGGAGCTAATATATATAGTGTAAAACATGAAATAACTCCCATTATAAACATAAAAACGATACCACTCTTTAATACTCTTTTAACCGTATGATAATCATTGAGTTGATCATATTTTGATACCATTTTCGAAACGGCAAGTGGCAATCCCATCGTTGCAATACTAAGCATAATTGTATAAGGACGGTATGCATACGTATATAATACGTACCCACTCGTACCTACCATTGCTGTAAATGGTATAACATATATGAACCCTAACATTTTAGATATCATCGTTGCCATCGTTAAAAATATCGTTCCACGTAAAAACGGTGATCCTTTCATCACATTCCCCCGCTACGCTTTATTATTACACATTATGGACAACTCCTTTTTTTTAGAACCAAAACAATTAAAAAAAGCCAATGAAAAATCATTGACTTTAATGCGTTGTTTTTCTCTTTTTCAAAAGCTTTAAACCGAAGTAAAGAGCAATAAAGAAAACCGCACCTATAATTATGTAATGTGTGTAATCAGATGCATACTCTTTAATATGTCGCCAATTTCCACCAAGCTTTTCTCCTAAGTATATAAAAAGAATTGACCATGGAATAATCGCTACTACTGTATACAGTGTAAAGAGCTTTAACGGCATCTTAGCTAGTCCTGCAGGAATAGAGATAGCATGACGTACAACAGGAATAAAGCGTGCAGAGAATATTACACCCGCCCCGTATCTTTTAAACCAATTTTCTGCAATATCTAGATGATGCTTATTAATAAGCAGATATTTCCCGTATTTTTCAACAACCGGACGCCCTCCGTAGTATCCAAGCCAGTATAAAAAGATTTGCGCTAAAGTACCACCGATTGTTCCGGCAATAACAGCTCCGACAAAACTAATTTTTCCTTCTTCCACTAAAAATCCAGCATACGAAAGTACAATCTCACTTGGGATAATTTCAATCATTAAACCTAGCGCTACTCCGAAGTATCCTAGACTTGCAAAGAATTGTAATAACTGATCTATTATATTCGCTAACATATTCTTTTCTATCTCCTTTTTTCTTCACATACCATTCCATTATCACATAAAGATTGCCATCTGCCAATATAATCATGTGAATCTCTTCACCTAACTCATAGACTTTAAAGAGGACTACACTATACTCTTTTTTGTTACAAGAACATGTACAACCCTTCATCAATATACCCTAAAAAGATACTTGATTCATTTAATTAATCAAGTATCTTTTCCTTATTTCGATCCTTCATAAACGCAAACATTTCTTTAATCTGCCATTCTGTATTTCTAGCGATTGATAAATCAGGTATTTCATTTTCACTAAAAAAATCTATATCCTCTGTTTCAATACTTAGTTTCTTTTCTCCACCAACAATCTCGCAACCTATAAAAACCTTATATATATGGGTTGCTGATGGAGATGGTTGATGTTTTTCTTTATCGAATATTGCTAGTAGCCTAAAATGATCTACTTTATAACCTGTCTCTTCTAACACTTCTTTTACTGCGACTTCTGTTGGCGTATAACCAATATCGGCCCATCCACCTGGCAATGCCCATTTTCCATCACTTTTTTCTTTCACAAATAATAATTTTTCATTCTGAAAAATAACTGCCCGTATATCAACTTTAGGTGTTTGATAGCCTGTCTCACTTGCAAATAAATTCTCTACTACTTCCCAATCTGTTTTTGTGTAATGTGACATCATCGCAATTGAAATGTCTCGTAATTGTTGGAAACGCTCTAGATCATACACATCTTTGGAGTACGTTAAACCTGCTTGTGCTATTGATTGTATTTGTTTTACCCAATCAATCCATTTAACCGTCATATCTACACAACTCCATTCTTAATCAACTTCATTCTACTAAATATTATTTCGCTTTTTTATTTCTCCATCTTTAGTATACAAAAAAAGAGATTGATAATGTTTCAATCTCCTTCAAAATCATCCCAATTCATGAAGATGTTCTTGTATATAGTTGCTTCTTTTATTTATATATTGAAAAATCATCTCAGCCTCTTGATTAAAAACTTCTATTTTTTCTTTCATATATGGATCCTGAAGTAAATATGGATGAATGGATTCGCACATGCCTTCTACTTTTGGTTTTATAAAGGATTCTGTAAATTGTAATTCTAAAATTTCTTCTAATATATTTCGATATTGCTTTCTAAAAACAGGTATATCTAACAATCTTGCACTTAACGTATTATATCCTTTAATGCGAATGTACTCATGATTAAGCGGTCTCCCTTGTACATCACGCCCCCAAGTCGCATCGTAATCCCACGGGATGACCTCAAATAAATTTGTTTCATCGTTATGATACAGTGCATAGTTATGAACAAAACCATCAAAGTTTTGAGTCAAAATAACGCCAGCTAACCAGCGTAAATATTTATCAACATGAAGGTATTTCCCAATTTCTTTTTCATAATCATCCCTCGATAGTGTATTTGCTTGAAAAACGAATTCACTCAGTTGCTCTTCACTATTTTTATTCGAACATTTAAATTCATACCCTGCAAAAAGCTCATTTTTAACATCTTTATCTCTCTCGCTCATTAAAGAAAAATTCGCGTCATCATCTATCGCATAATAAATAGAACCACTCGGCAACCCTCTACTTTTTAAAAAGTTTTCATCAACCGATTCTAACTGTAAATATACGCCTTGAATTTGACCATTAATCTTTATAAATACATGCTGTGACTTCGGTGAAAGTACCCCGATATCATTGAAAAAATCGAGCGATAATTTATTTCGAATAAGAGATGGATCCATAAATTCAGAGTTTAAATGAAACTCCTTTACCCCTTGAAATTTTTTCGGCTTATAAAACTTAACGTGATAAGACTTTTTCTCAAACTCCCGAATATGAGCACCTCGATAAACAATATCAATATCATACTTCTTTTTTCCATATGTTAACTTTGCTGGCACTGGACTATCTGACCAAATATCTTTTTTCAATTCCACTAAGTACATTGGATGAATAAAAAATTCATATGAAGGTAGCATGTTTTCTCATCCCTTCTCAGTTCTCTTCATTCAATGTATGCACCACGCCTTGTCCATACATCCGCTATCATCCATTTATATAAAATTACACTCTTGTCCTGTTCAGAAAGAAACCGTATCTCATATCATGTTAAGGAAAAAGAATACCTTTTCAATTTAATACACGATAAGGAGGATTTCTATGAAACGTGATATCAGAAAAGCTGTTGAAGAAATCAAAAGTGCAGGGATGGAGGATTTCTTACACCAAGATCCAAGTACTTTTGAGTGCGATGATGATAAATTCTCTCATCATAGATGTACAACAGGGTGTAAATGTACAACAGGACGTAAATGTACAACAGGACGTAAATGTACAACAGGGCGTAAATGTCCAAGAACAAGATGTACTCGCGTAAAACATTGTACTTTCGTTACAAAATGTACTCATGTAAAAAAATGGACATTTGTTACAAAATGTACTCGTGTACGCGTTCAAAAATGGACATTCGTTACGAAGGTTACTCGTAGAAAAGAATGCGTTATAGTTACAAAACGTACTCGCGTGAAAAAATGTACTTTCGTTACAAAATGCGTTCGCTTTGAAAAGAAATGTTTCTGGACAAAACGATGTTTCTGTAAAAAATGTGTATTTTTCCCTCATAGCCATCATGGTTCTTGTGATGATTCGTGGGATCATGGTAAGGACTGTCACGATGACGGGCACAAATGGGACGATTGCAAAGATTGCAGACATAAGTCCTCTTCTTGCAAAAACAAGAAATTCGATCACTTCTGGTATAAAAAACGTAATTGCTAGTTTTTTATTCCCACAAAAAAAGGCCGTTTTGCGGCCTTTTTTTACTTTTCCTGAAAATGACTTGTATCTGCAAATTGTTTTACTTTACCAAAATTTTCATCAAATTCAATCACACTAAGACTCGCACTATGCATAAATGGCTCTCCCCATACATGTTCAATTTCAACACCTGCAAAATGCCCTACAAGTAATTTCGCTGCTGCAGCATGAGAGACAATTAAAATACTTTCACCTTTATGCTTTTCTAAAAGAAAGTGTATCCCTTCAATTACTCTTTTATGAACGGCCGCAAAGTTTTCCCCTGATGTTGATTGAAAAAGATGTGGTTCATTCCAAAATAAATGTACTTCTTCTGGATATTGCATTTCCAAATCAGCAATTGTTTGCCCTTCCCATGTACCCATATTTATTTCATAGAAACGTTCATCTGCTATAATTGGAATATTGCGTTCTCCTTTAATCAATTCAGCAGTATGAAGCGTTCTTTCACTTGGACTACTATATATGGCATGGAGCGGTAAATCCTTCATACGCTCCCCTAATTGTTTCGCTTGTATCATACCATTCTCAGTTAATGCTGAATTTTTTCGCCCTTGCATCCGCTTTGCTACATTCCATTCTGTCTCACCGTGCCTTGTTACATATACCGTTGTCTTCATTTATCATTCCCCCTTACCATTTTGGCCGCAATTCCCATGGCTGTACTCTCCCTACAATCCATTCTGTGCATTTACTTTCTATTCCTTTTATAACTCCGTCAGCTATCTCTTCATGAGTAAGCCACCTTGCATATGTATCTTCTAAAATAAACCCTAATATAATTCTATAATAACTACATAATGCCCCGCCTATTTTTTGTGACTTCGTACGTGATGCACTACTACCTAATATATGAAATAAACTGTACTTTTCCGACGACAATTCTACCTCATTACAAATGAGTCGTAATGCATGCTTAGCACTCGAATGTACCCATGCGACAACTAATGTAATTGGACCATTTTGTTCAATTGTACTTTTAATAGATTGCTTTACATCATCGTCATTTTGATAATCTACAGAAAGGCACGTAATATTTCCCGGTACAGAACTCCCTTGCTTAACATTTTCCAATTTCGCACTATCTCGTCCAATAATAGAAACGTGAAACCCTTGCTCACAAAGCCACATAGACACTTTCTTTAACATCCCTGTTCCACCAATTACAAGTACATGCAAATACTCGTCCTCCTTAGTAAAATGTCATATGAGGTTTCTCTTCCCTATAATAATTTAGACGATCTTGCAATGTCCCTGAATGAAACTCAAATTTATGACCATCTGGATCTTGAAAATATATAGATTCACAATCTCTCATATCTCGTTCTCTTCCTTGTAAAATATGAACTTTATTTTCTTCTAATCGCTGCAGTAAGCGTTCAAAGTCTTCTTGTTCAACAGAAAATGCGAGGTGCGTATAAGATTGATGAATCTCCTTTCTTGGAATATGTGCCTCTTCGTTCAGTGCTATCCATACTCCACATATATTGAAATATGCAAGTTTTCTCCCTTTAACTAATAGTTCTCCTTCTAGCACTCTTTCATAAAACATAATAGCGTTTTCTAAATTTGATACTGAAAAACAAAGATGATTGATTCCTTTCAACACTCCACGTTCCTCCCTAAACAAATAAAAGATGAGCGAAAATTCGCTCATCTTTTATTATACTATTTCTTTGTAATATATGCCCATTTATAACTAAAGTCGCCACCGAACGTATGGTTAGCAATACCATTTACATACGTCTTCTCTAAGTAAGCTGTACTTTGTTGGTACGTAGGAGAGATTGCAGCATCTTGACCAATTAAGATTTTTTCAGCTTCTGCAAGTGCTTTCCAGCGTGCTGCGTCATCTTTTAGTAGTTCTCCTTTTGATTTTGCTACTAAATCATCGTACTTCGGATTTGAATAATCCATTTCATTAAATGAGCTTCCAGTAACGAACATATCAATATATGTCATTGGGTCTGGATAATCTGGACTCCATGCAGATAATGAGAATTCATATTCAAATTTCTTTTCTAAATCTAACTTCTGCTTATATGGTTGTTGCTTCAAATTCACTTTAATGCCAGGTAAGTTTTTCTCTAATTCTTCTTTAATAAAGTCGCCCACTTTTTTACGACTACCGTTATCATCATTTAGTAATTCTACTGTAATTGTATCTTGGCCAAGTTCTTTCTTCGCTTCTTCCCACAGTTTTTTTGCTTTCGCAGCATTATCTTTACTGTCACGGAAATTTTTATTTACAGTACGGAAGTCTTTTCCATCTGGTCCTGTCGTAAACTTTTCAGGTACTAAGAAATAAGCTGGCAATGATCCATCATTCAAAATTACATCCGCAATTCCTTTTTTATCGTACGCTAAATCAATCGCCTCACGAACCTTTTGATTTTTAAACGTTGCATTTTTTTGATTAAAACGTAGGAAATACATACGTGGGTCTAGCTTCGTTTTAAATTCATCTGGTTTATTCTTTTTATATTTGTCTACAAACTCAGAACTTAAAATGACACGGTCTGCTTGATCACTATCATATAAATTTACCCCAGTACTTGTCTCTTTTACTATACCCACATTAATTTCTTTTAATTTTACAGCATCTTTATCCCAATAATTTGGGTTTTTCTTTAACTGGTAACTTTGTTCATGCTTCCATTCACTCATTGTAAATGGTCCATTGTACAATAATTTATTTGCTTCTAATCCGTATTTATCCCCTTGTTCTTTTACATACTTTTCATTTAATGGGAAGAATGTAGGGAACGAAGTAAGCTCAAGGAAATAAGGTGCTGGTTGTTCTAATTCTACTACTAACGTTTTATCATCCTTCGCTTTAACACCTAATTGATCCGACGGTACTTCTCCTTTATTTACTTTCTGTGCATTTTTCACATCAAATAAAATAAATGCATATTCTGCTGCTATTGCTTTATCTAATGTACGTTGCCATGCATATACAAAATCTTGTGCTCGAACTGGATCACCATTTGACCATTTTGCATCACGTAATTCAAATGTATATGTCTTTTTATCTTCACTAATCTTCACGTCTTTGGCCATACCTGGAGTTGGTTTATTATCTTTATCTAGACGATATAATCCCTCCATTGCATTTACAAATACACGGAAAGATACAGAATCTGTTGATTTAGATGTATCCATTGAAGGAATTTCAGCTGTTTCTAGCAAATTTAAAACTTGTTTATCTGCCATTCCCTTACTTGATTCTTTCTTCGTTGTCGAAGCCTTCTCCCCATTCCCACATCCCGCAACCAGTACACTAGTCGATAACGCAAGTGCAGCAATTGTTGTTGTCTTTCTCTTCATTCTTCCTTCCCCCAATCTATATGTATAAGTTAAAACTTGTATAATATATTTTATTATACAAAAAATTCTGATTATTTTAAATATTTATTTTCATAAAAAGAAAAAAAGCGGTCAGAAATTGCTTTCCCTCCGCTTTGTTGAATAGCATTTACTTGCAATCCATCCTCTATTTCAAACGGATTTTGAACCTTGAATATTTCTTCCATCATCTTCAAAAACTCTTCTTCATTTTTAGATTCACCATTAATCGTAAGGGAATATGGCTCAATTTCACTCAATTTATAATCAACAATAAATTGAATTGTAACTTTTTGTCTTGGCATCCCTGGGCTGTATCCTTGAAATTCTACTAATTCCATACCTTCCGAACCACGATAATATATCCACCCTGAATTTTGAAAATAGCTTTCAAACGATTCACCAATCGAAAAGAACGGATATTCATAAAGCGAACTTGTACGTACTTTTTGTATAATATCTCGATCAGTCGGAAAAAAGAAATGACTGAAAAAAATACTAGCAACTGCTAAAATAGTAACGATTGTTGCTCCCATTTTACTCGTTCCACCACTATCACGGATCAGATAATTTTCAACCGATTCATCTTTAATTCCCCGTGCTTTTATTCGATATATACGCCTTTCTGCAAATTGATAATATAATCCATTTGCAAAAATCCCCATCCCAAATAGAATGAAAATGAGTAATAAAAACGTAAGAGGCACCATATTAATGATTGGCAACGCTACGTTGAACCCCATATAATAAGAAAATGCATCACATGCTACTAATAACAGTATAAATAAAGCAGCAGGTAAATAATACTTACGATATCCAAGCCAACCTACATTGAAAATAGAAGCCAGACCATTCCAGCTCCACCTAGCAATTCGCTTATTCTCAAGCTCCCATTTTCTTTTGTAATATGGATATTGTCTCCCTACATATACTTCTAATTCTTTGTCTATTAGCGAGCTTTCTTCACCTTGTTCATTATGCAAGTTCCGTTGACAATTTGCACAATTCAACTGATCATTAATACAAGGTCGCCCACAATTTATACATTTCAAAACAATCCCTCTTTCCATCCATACTTCATTTTAATATGCCTTCATGCTTCAATAACCACTCTTTCCTCCATAAACCACCTGCATACCCAACAAGTTTTCCACTCTTTCCTATTACACGATGACATGGAACAATAATTGAAATTGGATTCCGGCTATTTGCCCCTCCTATCGCTCGTACAGCTTTCGTATTCCCAACCTTATCTGCAATATCTAAATATGAAGCACTTACGCCATATGGTACGGTGTAAAGTGCATCCCATACATTCTTTTGGAATGGCGTTCCTTCAGCAGACAGTGGTACAGTAAACTCTTTTCTTTTTCCTTTAAAATATTCATCCAGCTCATTTATACATTGATCTATCATTCCATTTTTATTTTCTTCTTGTCGTTCATCAACAAATATAACAGACGTAATTCCTTCTTCGTTCGCTGTAATTTCTAACAAACCTAATTCACTATCATAATAAGCCTGGTACATATGTCATCCTCCAATTCATTACATATTATTTATTGTAACACGAATAGACGAAATTTTTCGTATAAGCGTTTTATTAGAGAAACAAAAAAGAGAATGATACAATGCAAGAAAATTCAATCAATGAGCATGTTAACATCGCAATGGGTACGGTAGGATTAATTACAACCGGATCACAAGCAGAGCAAATTTTTATCGGACGCGAGTTACTTCCCAAGAATAGCAGCCAATGAACTTGGCTTTGAATCAAAAGAACCATATCAGTACCGACACATTAAAACTAATAAATAAAACCGAGAAGTTATTCTTCTCGGTTCTATTTATTTTATCTCTATAATATCGTTTGAACTATAAATATGAATACCAGATTCTTCACGCAGCGCTGTTATATACATTCCTTTCGCCACATCTTTAGCTGAAATTGGTTTATACTTTTTAAAAGCCCCTTTAAATATAAACGGAAGAATACGAGATAATTTCTCGGCCATTCTTTCCCCAAAACGATATTCTTGTCGATTTCCTACTAATAATGACGGCCTGAAAATATGTATGCCTCCAATAACTAGCTTTTTCAGCTCCTCTTCCATTTTCCCCTTCACTTGCGAGTAAAAGAAAAGTGATTTAGGATTTGCTCCCATTGATGAAATAACAAGAAAATTTTGCACGCCTTGTTTTTCAGCTAAGCAGGCAGCTCGCAATGTATATTCATAATCTACTTTTTTAAAATTCGCCTTCGACTTCGCTTTTTTTATCGTTGTTCCTAAACAACTAAAAACATCATCTACTGCAAAAAATTCTTTATATTCCTCTAATACTGAAAAATCCACCTGTTTCTGCTGCAATTTCTCATGCTGTAATTGTAATGGTTCTCTTACAAAAATAGTAACCGAATCGTAGTAATCTGAGTCAAGTAATAGACGCGTTATTTCTTGTCCAACTAATCCACTTGCACCAAGTACTAACGCTGTTCGTTCATTCATATATATGCATACCTCTTTATTTACTTTTCTCTCCTATAGCTAATCGTCGCTAACAGGAGTTTCCGTTCCCCCATTTTACCATAAGTAAAGCACTATGCGTATGCATAGTGCTTTACTTACTCTTTTTTCTTTTCTTTTTCTTCCGCTGGCAATTTCGTAATTGTTGTAGCATCTCCTAAATTACTTATTAATCTCCTTAAAAAAATTAAAACAAAAGATAATGGCAATACTACGGCAAGTATTAATAAGATAGCCTCCATAAAGTAACCCAAGCACTCATCCCCTTTTTTTCCGCTCCCTCCCAATATATGAAAGTAACATTGTCACATATGCACCAATCATACAAATTAATACCGTTCTTTTTGACAAATTTATAACAAAAACAAATCGTAATGATTATTATTTATTGCAACTTTCATAAAGATGTATTATACTAGGTTCGCAAACTAAAACGTAATTATTCCGTTTTGTATTAAGACGATATTTTCTTCTTATATTTGGAGAAAATATAATTGTAAAAAAGAAAAGAGGAGAATTATATGCCTAAAAAATTAGCTCTATTTTCATTTATACTTATTTTCACACTCATCTTTGCTGGATGTTCTAACAACAAAGATGGTGCAGCGAAAAAAGATGGGAAACTTTCTGTTTATACAACCATTTTCCCACTCGCTGACTTTGCAAAAAAAATCGGTGGTGATTATGTAAATGTAGAAACAATTTACCCACCTGGTGCGGATTCTCATACATTTGAACCAAGTCAAAAGCAGACTGTACAAGTTGCGAAAGCCGATTTATTTGTTTATAACGGCGCAGAATTAGAACCATTTGCCGAAAAAATGGAAAAATCATTAAAAAAAGAAAACGTAAAAATTGTAAATGCATCTAAAGATATCGAACTTCGTGCTTCATCTGAAGAAGAGCAGCACGATCATGGAGACGGTCATAAAGAAGATGAACATCATCACGATAAAGACCCACACGTTTGGATAGATCCTACTCTTGCGATGAAACAAGCAGAAAAAATTAAAAATGCACTTGTAGAATTACAGCCTGAACATAAAAAAGAGTTCGAAAAAAACTTTGCAGCACTACAAACAAAATTTACTGATTTAGATGATCAATTTAAAGCTGTTGTTGCAAATGCAAAAACGAAAGAAATATTAGTTTCACATGCAGCTTATGGCTACTGGGAACAACGATACGGTTTAAAACAAATTCCAATCGCTGGAATTTCAGCATCTGATGAACCATCCCAAAAACAGCTTGCTGACATTACAAACACAGTAAAAGAGCACGGTCTAAAATATATTTTATTTGAAACATTCTCTACTCCAAAAGTAGCATCAGTTATTCAAAAAGAAACAGGTACAAAAATTTTACGCTTAAATCACCTTGCTACTATTTCTGAGGATGATGCTAAGAAAAATAAAGATTATTTCACATTAATGGAAGAAAACGTAAACACTTTAAAAGAAGCAACAAGCTAATCAACTATATTTTCTAGGCAGCTGAATATGTCATTCAGCTGCCTTTTTATGTATTCACCCTTGACTTGACCGAAATAACAAGTAAAATTATCCATATTAGCTTTTAGGCTATAATAATTTAGAAGGTGAGTTGGAACTATGAATCTTCACATTTGTGAAGTAACAGCAAATAATTGGCGTTCAGTAGCTGCTTTAAACGTAACAAAAGAACAGCAGCAATTTATTGAAAGTAATGCGTTTTCTTTAGCAGAATCATTATATGAAGAAAACGGAACGTCAGTAGGCTTATATGATGAAGAAACACTTGTTGGATATGCAATGTACGGTTGGTATTCCCAAAAGCATGAAAGCGTATGGTTAGATCGTTTTATGATTGATCAGCATTTTCAAGGAAAAGGATATGCAAAACGTTTCCTTCGTTTACTAATCCAATATTTACAACAAAAATTTGAATGTAAAATAATTTATTTAAGTTTACATCCAGACAACAAACACGCAATGGGACTATATGAGTCATTTGGATTCCGCTTAAATGGGGATATTGATGATGAGGGCCCAGTTGTAGGTGTTGTAATGGAATTACTAATAGATGAAAATACAAGCCTGTGAAAACAGGCTTGTATTTATACGTTTATCAATGTTATATTTTCTATTTTTAGTTTCTTCCCCTTATATACTTCATTTTTGCAATCTAGTATTATCTCATTGAAATGCTCATAAAAAATAAGCCTGCGATTTACGCAGACTTATTTCACACATTCTTCAAAATGTTCTTGGAACCATTCTTTATTAATATCTTTTCCGATGAAAACTACTTCACTCACTCGCTCTTCGCCCTCTTGCCACTCTCTATCGTACGAAGCAGCAAACAGTGTATGTACACCTTGGAAAACAATTCTTTTATCTACTCCGTCAATAGATAATATCCCTTTGTAACGATATAAATACTCCCCTAGCTCTTGCACGACAGCTGACATCCATTCATTCAATTTTTGTAAATCTAACGGACGTTCTTCACGTAGTACAAACGATTTTACACCTTCTAGATGGTTATGTTCTGTATGAGGGTAAATTTGTAACGTATCTTTCGTTTTAAACGTTTGAATTTGTAGTAATGATGGAATATCTACCTCACAGTTAGTCGCCTCGATTAACTTTGCAGTCGGGTTAATTCCTTGAAGTTCATGCAAGAGATTTTCTTTCTCATTTTCTTCAATTAAATCTAATTTATTAACTAACACAACATCAGCAAATGCAATTTGTTCTTTTGCTTCTAGTCCCTTTTCAAAATGTTTATGTATATGGTAGCTATCTACAACTGTTACAACACCGTTTATTTGGTACGCTGATTGAATAACTGGATCTAAAAAGAAAGTTTGAATAATCGGACCTGGGTTTGCAAGACCCGTTGTTTCAATTACTAAACCATCAAAGTCCATTTTCCCTTCTGCTTTTACGTCCAGTAATTGTTTTAAAGCAACGAGTAAATCTTCACGCACAGTACAGCATAGACAACCGTTTGTCATTTCCATAATTTCTTCTTCAACGTTCATAATTAATTGATTATCGATACCAATTTGCCCTATTTCATTTACAATCACCGCTAATTTCTTACCGTGATCCTCTGATAAAATTCGATTTAATAATGTCGTTTTCCCTGATCCAAGAAAACCCGTTAATATTGTTACTGGAATCATTTCTTACCTCTCCTTATAGCTCTATGTTTCTACATTATAGCATATAGAAAAAATCGTTTTTGTAGCAAAACATATTTATTGTATGTACGACCCTGTAACTATATAATAATATGTAGCAAGAAAGCCTTTTCAAAAACATTATCATTCATCAAGGGGGTACTTATAATGGAACGAGTTCAAATGGCCGAAACACTAGAATTTTCTCGTATTATTCAAGGGTTTTGGCGTTTAGCAGAATGGAATATGACGAAACAAGAATTACTTTCTTTTATTGAATCTTGTATGGATATGGGAGTTACTACTTTTGATCACGCTGACATTTATGGCGGATATACATGTGAAGGATTGTTTGGAGAAGCGTTACAATTAAAGCCTTCCTTACGCGAAAACATGCAAATTATCACAAAATGTGGAATCGCTCCCCCATCACCGAAATTTCCAGAGCGATATGTTGCTCACTACAATACGAGTGCTGAACATATCATAAAGAGCGCGGAGGATTCATTACAAAACTTACATACAGATTATATTGATGTATTGCTCATTCATCGCCCTGATCCATTCACGGACCCAAATGAAGTGGCAGAAGCGTTCTCACGCTTAAAGCAAGAAGGAAAAGTTCGTCACTTCGGTGTTTCTAACTTTTTACCTTCTCAATTTAATATGTTAAGTTCATATTTAGATTTCCCGCTCATTACAAATCAAATTGAAGTATCTGCGATGCAGCTTGAGCATTTTGAAAAAGGTACGATTGATTTATGCCAAGAAAAACGAATCAATCCAATGATTTGGTCACCTCTTGCTGGTGGAGAAATCTTTACTGGCCAAACTGAACGTGCTGTACGTTTACGTGAAACTTTACAAAAAATCGCTACTGAGCTAGGCGTTGATAGCATTGATACTGTTATGTATGCATGGTTACTTGCTCATCCAGCTAAAATGATGCCAATCGTTGGCTCTGGCAAATTAGATCGAGTAAAAACGGCTGCAATGGCAACAAAAGTTAACTTAGACCGTCAACAATGGTTTACAATTTTCGAAAGCTCTAACGGACATCCTGTCCCATAATGTACAAAAAGAAGAGCCGTTACTTTACAGCTCTTCTTTTTCATATGTATTTCTCGTCATTGCAAATACACACATATCTCTTAATCCATTTTCATCTACCGCAACACTCGCACTTTCTAAAATCCCCTCTAATTTAAAACCTAATTTCTCAGGTATCGCTCTACTCTTCTTATTTAGAGAATCACAACGAATTTCTACCCGGTTTGCTTTCAGTTCAGTGAAAGCATACTCCGTTATACCTTTTGCCGCCTCTACCATATAGCCCTTTCCACTCCACCTTGAATCAATCCAATACCCGATTTCAAATTGAGGTATATCCCAATTAATACGATGTAATCCGGCAGATGCAATAAATTCGCCGGTTTCTTTCGAAAACACTAGTAACCTCAAATCTTCTCGCTGCAAAAATTGAATATGCGATTTTCTTATACTCTCTTCTATTTCTTCCTCTGTTTGCTCTTTTTGCGCAAAGACCATCCAAGGCTTTAATTCTTTCATTGAAGCTTGAATCGCTTCATATACAACCTTACCATCACCTGGTTTTGGCATTCTAATTAAAAGCCTTTCAGTATAAAATTCAGAAGGAAAATCGAATAACAATGGATTCAAAGTAAACACTCCCCATAATTCTTTTATATTTAATAATATCCATCTCAAGATATATAGTAAAGTTTTTTCTGAATTTTACACTTTTTACTCATTCACCTCTACTGCCACACGAACTCCGGATTCAATCGCACCTTGAATCCATCCGTGATACAGCGTTGTATGATCTCCAGCAAAGTATATTCTCCCCTCAGGTTTCACAATGACTGGCTGTAATTCAGATTCTTGACCTGCTTGAAAAAGAGCAAATCCTCCAAGTGCATATGGATCTAATGTCCAACTTTTTGATATTCCAGACATGAACTCATCATATACTTGACCACCTAATATTGTTGCTAAATTTTGTAGTGTGTAATAGATACGATCCCCTTTTGATAAACCATCCCATAGTAACGCATCATACGACCACGTATAACTCCCAAGCATAATAGCTGGTCCCTTTGAACCGATTCCATGGCTTGGATAATAAGCATAACGTATAGGAAGATCTGTTATAATTCTCCCACCTAATTGCCCTTGTTCCTCCCAAAAACGACTTTTAAATTGAATTCCTATTTTTGTAGCTGGCATATAATGCAATTCGCGAATTGTTTTCCATTTCGCATGAGATATCGAATCAAATGGATCTACTTCTACAAAGCGCATTGTTGAAAAAGGAATTGTAACAATAACTAAATCGCCAGTTATACTACTATACTCAAAAGTTTCCTCATTTCGGTAATAGGCTGTTACACTATTGGCTTGTTGATGAAGCTTCATTAATTTTTGATTATATATAATATTTTCTTCTAATTGTGGTAAAAAAGACTTTGGTAATCTATCATTCCCACCTATTATTTCGCAAAATCCACTTTCCTCTTGCATAATGTATAAAAATCGTAACGTCTCAACGAATGACCTTTCCAAAAAACCTTCTAAATCTAATAGAACACCAATCATCTCGATCGTTACCGGTGAAAAATACGTATTATATTGATAAGGATGATACTTTAAAAATTGACCTGTAGAGTATCTCCCAAAATCCTTTACTACAATATCCCAATTTTTTTCTGGATTTTTTTTAATAAAATTTATAATTGGCTGTACCGCTAATAATAATAGGTCCTCCGACGTTTTCCCCTCTTCGTTCATTTCCACCGGATACTTTAAAATACTTGGGTCCTTTTCATATTGTTTCAACGTTGTTTTCCGACCATTTACGTATATAATATCAGTCTCATTCCTATTAATAAAAGGGCTCACCTGTAGCCCAAACTTTCTTATATATGCCATCGTTAATTTGTGCGAATACGGAATTCTCATCGCTCCAACATCTAAATATAATCCGGTATCTTCCATCCTAACCGTCTCTATGCGGCCACCTACACGGTTGTTCGCTTCAAAAATCTTCACTTCATGCCCTGCTGCTTTTAATAAAGATGCCGAAACTAATCCGGCCATACCAGCCCCTACTACAATGATTTGTTTCGGACGTGTCGTCTTCTTCAATCCCTTATTTATAACTTTTAACGTTTCATCCATCTCAGTGTTATACATTATATCTTTCTGCACAATTCCACCCCTTACTTCATAAAATGGACATTAGTGGTTTAGTGCATTTTATTCATTAATCCCCCCAAACATAACACCATAGACAATTGGAATATTCACTAAAAATACATAAGGTGAAGCTCTCACATCTCTTCATGCTTCATATAATATAGCAACTACAAAGAAGGAGTGGTTGAAAATGAAACATACTTATGATTACCACGCTACAAAAAAGCATTTGGAATTAAAGAAACAACACCTATGCAAAAAACTTAGTAATATGAACTTATCTAAAGAAGAACGTGAACAAATAAAACTTGAAATTGATAACTACGAATATATATTAAACTTAGTCGAAATGAATCATTATGAACGAGGATTTTCTCGTTAAAAGCGGAGATAATATCACCCTCTTTTTTGTGTGAGCATTTCACTACGCATTTTTCGTAAGTAAATATATAATAGAATGTACATTAAGATTGAGAGGTATATTCTATGATCAAATTAAGTGTATTAGACCAATCACCTATTTCTGATGGCAGCACAGCAGCTGAAGCTTTTTCACATACAGTAACACTTGCGCAAGAAGTTGAAAAACTAGGATTTACACGTTTTTGGGTATCCGAGCACCATAATTCAGTTAGCTTAGCTGGTTCAAGTCCAGAAATACTTATTTCACATATTGCAGCGAAAACTGATTGTATTAGAGTTGGTTCTGGTGGCGTTATGCTGCCACATTATAGTCCATATAAAGTTGCCGAGAATTTCCGCGTTCTAGAAGCACTTTATCCAAACCGTATCGACCTTGGTGTCGGGAGAGCACCTGGTGGTATGCCGATAGCAACTCGCGCACTTCAAGAAGGTAAAATGGTCTCACTTGATCAATATCCAGAACAAATTGCAGATGTTGCTATGTACTTACATGATCAAGTACCAGAAAACCATCATTATGCAAATTTAAAAGCTACTCCAGTTATCCCAACATCTCCTGAAATGTGGATGCTCGGTTCTAGCGGGGAAAGTGCAATGATTGCTGCAAAGCAAGGCGCTTCTTTTGCATTTGCACAATTCATTAACGGATACGGTGGCCCTGAAGTAATGAGAGCTTATCAAGAACAATTCCAATCTTCCTATTTAGGCGATAAACCAAAATCAATCGTATCTATTTTTGTTATTTGCGGAGAAACAAACGAAGAAGCGGAGAAGATAGCATCAAGCCTTGATTTATCGATTTTACTATTAGAGCAAGGCAAACGGACTACTGGTACTCCATCTATCGAAACCGCTCGAAACTATTCGTATAGTGCTTATGATTTATTCCGCATTAAGGAAAATCGCCAACGTATGATTGTCGGTGATCCGTCTTCTGTGAAAGAAAAAATATTAAACTTAAGCAAAGCCTACAATACTGAAGAGTTTATGATTGTCACAATCACTCATCAATTTGAAGATAAATTAAACTCTTATCGCCTATTGGCAGACGCTTTTAATTTATAATAGCGAAAGGGAGATACATCACATATGATGCATCTCCCTTTCTTACTACCAATCAATTGTTTTTGCTTCCTATATATTCAATAGCCTCTTTTAATAACTCATCAAAATTATGAGGATAATCATGTTTTAAGTTAGGCACAACTTTATACTTATGTTCTATATCTTTATCCTTTAATAACTTTACAAATTGCTGTGTACATTCGAAACAATCTTCATCTTGATCCCCACATATTATATATCCTTTTATGCTTTTATCATGTAATATTCCAATCATTTCTTCCCATTCTTCCATTTCCGGGAGCCACGGTGCCACAAAAATAAAACCGTTCACTTCTATTTCACCTTGCAACATGGAATGTAACGCTACTCTTGCCCCAGCAGAAAAGCCACCAATAATAATATTTCCAAATGTTTTATTCACTTTAATCTTATTGTAATGTCCTTTTAACTCTTCTCTTCCTCTTTCGATATTATCCCAAACATATCCATCTGAAAATTGAATTTGGGAAGATTGAGGCAATGCCAGCATAAAACCTTGTTCCATTACAGAGTTCCAATATGGTTCTATTATTTGTATATTTTCTTGATCCCCATGCAGTGTTATTAGTAGATTTTCATTTTGTTTGCTGTATTTATATTTCAGGTCTGCTTGTTCCGATTTCTTTGCTAATTCTTCTCTTTCTTTACATAATTGAACCATTCTATGAAACTCTTCAAATTTATGTAGTGGTTTTAAATCATCATCGGAAATTAAATACTCACTTCCGTACCAAAATCCATTCTCTATAATGGCTTCCTTCATTAAATACATCGCTTCTTCTTCAAGTCCTGCAGCACTTGCTAACGCATATTTAAAATTATATATTTGTGCTTCATTACCCATTACATCTTTAGCGTTTTTCATTATGTAAGAATACGCCTCAAAACTTCCTTTATTTGCATAACAATCTAACGTTTCATTTAATAACTTAATATAAGTCATACTATTTTTCATATAGAAATTCCCCCGTAACTTTTTATAATAATTGTTTCTCCAATCTTCCTATCATTCTAGGGTCACGGTATAAGTAGGTGAATTCTACAATTCAACTTAACAATACCTGCTTCTCAGAATGATATTTAATAATTAATGTATGTATACGCATAATACACCACTCCTTCCTATCCACTAGTTGTAGTATAAAACTAAATAAACTGAAAAATCAATATTTCAAAAAAAAAAGACAACAATATATTATTGTTGTTCTCATAACATCTTACCCACTATTCTTTTTTTCTTATCTGGTTTACTTGAAACTAAATAATGCTTTTCTGAAATATATAAGTTTCTTTTTAATATACGATTTAAATATGGTCCTAATTTCACTCCGCATATGAGGCGATCTTCGCTATCTTCAACAATTGGGAACATTTCTTTTTCTGTTACATATTGATCTACGGCCTTTTGTACGATATCAATTTCTTTAACTAGGTTTAAATTTTCTTCTGTATGTTCAAATACTTCAAGCGTTTCCTTCGTTATCAGAAAAAAATTTGTTGGAAATGCAGGTAAATAAGGCTTTAACAAATCATAATTTACTGTGTAATCATCATTTACTAAGACTGTATAAACGATATTAGCATTCGTTTCTAGAAACTTAGCCATCGCTTGTTCTAATTCATCTTTCGTAATTTCCCTATCTTCTTTTCCAGTTCTGAAAAAGCGAAACATCGTATCGCCTCCTTTTTACTATATTATAGCATAAAAGAAAACTGAAAAATTATAAAAAACTCTATTGAAAGAATTTTTCGATAGAGTTTTTCTGTAATCAATTTATGTTTATTTTAAGAATGCACTTAACATCCATACATGTTGTTCTAATGTCGTATGAATTGCTAATAGCATATCAGCTGACGTTTCATCACCAGCTTCACCAGCTACTTCCATACCTTCTTTTAATTCTTGAATAAGTGCAGAAAAATCGTTTACTAAAGTTTGTACCATTTCTTCTGCAGACTCTTTGCTTGTCCCTTCGATTACAGTTGAAGTTGCTAAGTACTCTTTCATTGTCGCTAACGGTTTTCCTTCTAACGCTAAAATACGCTCTGCTAACTCATCAATGTACGTTCCTGCTTCATTATAAAACTCTTCAAATTTCTCATGTAATGTAAAGAAGTGTGGTCCTGTCACATACCAATGATAATTATGCAGTTTCACATATAATACATTCCAGTTTGCTACCTGCTTGTTTAATACTTCAACAACATTTGTTTTCGTACTCATACAATCCACTCCTCTTATCATGTTACTATCTTTTAATAACCTAACGTCATTTTACCATACATTCCCTATTTTTCCGAATAAACAGCTTACATGTAACAAAGTTTTAACACCTTTAATATTTCCCTACTCTCATATAATTCATGTATTCTTTCAACTACTTCATATGTCTAATTGTCCAAGCTCACACATATGCATAATAGTAAGTCAAGCTCATCATAGAAGAAAGAGGGATAACATGGACAATCAACAATGGCAAGTAGCAAAGAAAGTCGCTGCTACTTATATCGGAACTGTCGTTGGAGCTGGATTTGCTACTGGACGAGAAATTGTTGAATTTTTTACAGTTAACGGATTGTACGGGACCATTGGCATATGTATAAGTGGATTTTTTTTTATTTGGCTCGGTACAAAGATGATGTTACTTTCATCACAGATCGGGGCATTTTCAGCGCAAGAATTTAACAAATATTTATTTGGGGATGTATTTGGAAATGTTGTAAATACTTTATTATTACTCGTATTATTTGGCGTAACTAGCGTTATGTTATCAGGAGCCGGGGCAGTATTTGAAGAACAACTCCGTCTCCCGAGGCAACTTGGTATTTTCATCACAGTCATCGCCTGCCTCATTATTGGGAGCCGGGGATTACAAGGTGTTTTTGAAGTGAATACACTTGTCGTACCTATTATGATGATTTTTATTATCGGACTTGCTATTACAACCTTTATTCATGGTACAACTCCTATTATTGACACCGTTCCTACAGAAAGTTGGAATATGAAATGGATTACTAGCCCTATTACATATGTCGCATTAAATCTTTCTCTCGCCCAAAGTGTTCTTGTCCCATTGGCCAGTGAAGTAAAAGATCGAAAAGCTATTTTATGGGGTGGTATTTTAGGAGGCGCGGGACTTTGCTTTATTTTATTATGTAGCCATTTAGCAATATTATCAGTTGATCAATTTTATCAATATAACATCCCAATGGCTGAAGTTGTAAGAAGGTTTAATGCAACTTTCCATTTTTTCTTTGTTCTTATCATTTTTGGTGAAGTATTCACAACATTAGTTGGGAATATATTCGGAATGACAAAACAAATGCAATCCATTACCGGATGGAAAAGTAATAACATTATTTACTTCATATTACTAATTAGTTATTGCTTTAGTTTCATCGGATATAGTGAATTACTTCATATTCTATACCCTATTATCGGTTGGGTGAGCATCATCTTACTACCGATTATTGCCTTTAAACAACTTCAAAAAACATGAAAAAACATCCGTGTATACGGATGTTTTTTCATGTTCATTCACAGTCTTCACATACTTCCCAGTACGGCCCCATTTCTACTGCAAGGTATGGCTTTAATTGCAAACGAATCATTCGACTTGGCATGCGTTCTAATACGAATTGAATGCCGTCTTCCTCTTCATCCAACTCAACTTTTGAAATAGCAATTCTTTGCATAGTAGTAATAGGGCTTCCATCTTTATATAAAGTGATTTTCACCTCATCATACTCATTAAAATACAATTCAACATTCATTTGCTTTTTTAACATTTCATCAACAATTTCATAATTATCATTTTGTTCCTGGATTATATATTTCCAGCCGCCTCTATCCAATTCTATCGGAGCTGCTTGGAATAATGTCATCAAATCCTCGTATAGCATAAGATAACCCCTCTCTTACTAAAAAACGATGAGTATTTTATATACCCTTTATCTCTATCACTATCCATGTTTATTGTACCATATATCACGAATCTTACCGCACTCATTTGCTTTATATACACATACAAAACATATAGTATTTTCAGTTCACTCACTATTCACTAGTACGTCCTCTTACTGATAACTTATCACTTTCCTTATTTCCTACACACTACTTATACATCTTAAAAAAACACAAAAAAGAAGAGTAATTTATATCACTCTCCTCATAAGACTTTTCCTGTAGCTACTAATGCTAACACTATAATTAAACTGGCAAATAATAGTGATACAATTAAACTAAAAATCGGTAATATTTTCTTTTCATTCTTCTTAGATAATAACCTTAAACTAAGAATGATATTTAATGGGACAAATATCAAATAAAGATATTTAACAATTTGTAATGAACTATTTGAAAGTGTTTTAAATACAAACACTTCAATTAAAAAAACAACAAAGAATAAAATACTTAACCAAAACGAGACATAGCTAAGCCAAGAATTTCTTTTCGTTCCCCAATACACTCCCATACTGATCTCCTTTATATGTAATCTATACTATATTCATTATACACCCACTTAACAAATTCCTCTATTTTTCGACAAATATTAAATACATTGAACCTCTAATCCGTTTATCAGCTAAAAAGACTGTCTCTAATAGCACTAATGCTATTTTGAGACAGCCTCCCCTTTTTATACTTTAAATCTTTCAATTAATCCTTGTAACTCTTCAGCCATTTGAGATAATGTACCAGCTGCGGAACCAATTTCCTCCATCGAAGCTAATTGTTCTTCAGCAGACGCCGCGACACTTTGTGTACTCGTCGCATTATTTTGTGCTGTCATTGCAATTTGCCCTACTGAAATAGATACTTCATTGGCACCTTTTGACATCCCATTAGCCGTTTCAACCATCGTTTTAATTTGATTAGCAATTTCATTTGTAGATTGTAAAATCTCAGCAAAGTTTTGCTTCGTTTCATTTGCAATAACTAGTCCAGATTGAACTTCTTCATTTACATGACCCATAGATTTTACTGTCTTACTCATATCATCTTGTATTTCACATATTAATTTACTAATTTCACTGGAAGATACGCTAGATTGCTCTGCCAATTTACGTACTTCATCTGCAACGATCGCAAATCCTCTTCCGTGCTCACCAGCTCTTGCAGCTTCAATTGCAGCATTTAAAGCAAGAAGATTTGTTTGATCTGCAATATTTTGGATTACTTCTAATATGTCACCAATTTGCTTTGATTTATTATTTAATAACTGTATAACTGCATCAGATTGTGAAACAGATTCTGCAATAGACTGCATTTGATTTACTGTTTTCCCTACTAGCTTTCCACCATCTTCTGCTTTTTCACGAGTATGAGTAGAAGCCGTATTAATAGATGATGAACTATTTGCTACATGCTGAATTCCTTCTGTTACATCAAACAGTAACATCGCACCATTTTCTACACTTGTTGTTTGCGTCGTTGCCCCACTTGATATTTCATCCATTGCCATTGTAATTTGTTCCGTTGCTTCACTCGCTTGTCTTACACTCGCAGTTAGCTCTTCTGATGCCGCTGCAACATGCCCGGCTGAATCATTAATTCTTCCAATTAACGTTCGTAGTGAATCTGTCATCTCATTAAAACCTTTTGCAAGTTGACCAATTTCATCGTTTGAATGAATTTCAATTGTTTGCGTTAAATCCCCTTCGCTTATTTCTTTAGAAGTGACAACTAATTGTTTTAAAGGTTTGGTAATAGAAAGTGTCACGAAATAAATAAGCGCTCCGCCTACAACTAATGAAATAAACATTACAATTAACATATTATAAAATACAGGCTGAGCAGCTTCAATTACTTCATTTGAGTACATCGTTCCACCGATTTTCCATCCTGTTTTTAAGTTTGTAGCAAATACCATTTTCTTTTCACTACCGTCATACGTGTATGAAAAAGTGCCCTGATTATCTTCGTAAATTTTCTTTGCCCAAGAATCAGCTGCCTTGTCACCTGATTTTTCTTGAGGGTGAGCAATTATTTTTTGTTTTCCATCTAAAATGAAAGCATAGCCTTTTTTACCAATATTGATTAACTTTGTTGTTTTCAATAAATTCTCTAAACTTAAATCTACCGCAACAACACCATTTTTATCTTCTGTTTGTTTCGCAATCGTTACGACAATATGTCCATTTCCTTTCGCCTTATACGGTTCAGTGACCACGATTCCACCTTGTTTACTCACTGCATCTTTATACCAAGAGCGGGTTGTTGGATCATAATCTGCTGCCATTTGTATATTTGGTTCTTGCACAAACTTCTTATCATTGCCGGCAACATATACTTGTTCAATATCTTTATTCAAATTAATATATTGAGATAACAGCTTTCTTAATTCATCTTGATTATCTCCTTGATACATATCACTATGAATCACTCGTGCAAAGTTATTTACTTCGTTAAATTTCGCCTCAATCATTTGATTGATTAAATTATCTAATATTTTTATATTATCGTGAGCACTACTCGTAATTTGTGATTCAAAATTCTTTTTAGCCGTTTGATAAGACATGCCTCCAATAATAGAGACAGCTGCAATTAAAATTATCAAAAATGAAATTAATAGCTTTTTTGCTACTTTTATATCTCGAAACCACCTTAACAGTTTACTCATTATAAACCTCCTACATTTAAATATTAAGTTTTAAAGATAAATAACCAATTATGAATATATCCCATTCCCTATCCTCTATTTTTACAATTCGTTTTTGATAAACACCTTGTAAAGTTTAAACAAATATTTCCCCTTTGTCTATATATATGAATAATATTATTATAAAATTTACAAATACAAAAAACCAAAGGAATAGTCCTTTGGTTTTTTACATTTTTTTATGTTGCTTAGAAATCTTCTTCCACTTATCACGCTCAGCTCTTGCGAGAATAGCATCTTGTTTTCTCATAAAATACGCCAATTCTCTTTGCAATTTTTTATAACTTTGCAAACGATTTATCGTCATTAGCCCGTTATCAATTGCTTTATGCACTGCGCATCCTGGTTCATTCTCATGTTTACAATCTCGGAAGCGGCATGTTTTTGCAAGTTCTTCAATATCAGAAAATGTTGTTTGAATTGCATTGCTTCCTTCCCAAAGCTGCAACTCCCTCATGCCAGGAGTATCAATGACTAAGCCCCCACTCGGTAGTTGGAACAGCTCACGATGAGTTGTCGTATGCCGCCCTTTACTATCTTCCTCACGTATATCTCCCGTTTTCGCTATCTCAATTCCTACGAGTGCATTTAACAAAGTAGATTTTCCAACCCCCGATGAGCCGACTAAAGCAATTGTTTTTCCTGAAGCAACAAATTGTTGTAACGAGTCAATACCTGTATGCTCTAAACTATCGACGACGAAGATCGGAACACCAATTGCAACAGCTTCCGTTTCTACGATTTTTTGTTCCACATCTTCACATAAACTACTTTTTGTTAAAACAATAACAGGCATTGCACCACTTTCATACGCTAATAGTAAATAACGCTCCAGCCTTCTTACGTTAAAATCATGGTTAAGTGCATTCACTAAAAATAAATAATCTACATTTGCTGCAATAATTTGTTCTTCAGTTCTATTACCAGCTTCTTGTCTTGAAAAAGAACTTCTTCTCGAAAAAATACGATGAATGATTGCCTTTTGCTCATTTTCTATTTTCTTTATATACACCCAATCACCAACCGCTGGGTAATCTCCTTTCGTTACCGCTTCATGCCGAAACTTCCCAGACAGTTCTGCCATATATTCACCATCATTACAAATAATGCGATATATATGCTTATGTTCAAGTAAAATACGTCCTACTTCATAGTTCTCAACAGCTTGTTCTTCAAAAAAAGAATCCCAGCCGAACGATTCTAAAATATTTTGATTCAAATTGATATCCTCCCTAGTTTATAATCTAAGTGGAAGGATAGTGCGCTCACTTATATAGTATCGCCCTTTCCATCCACCTTTGTATTTGGTTTATTATTCATATAAGTTAATTTCGCCATAATACATCACCCCGTTCTAATTTTAATTACTCTCATTATATGGAATATCCCGTTAAAAAGCTACTTTATTTAACGTAATTTTCAAATAACTTATTTTTCAGCATTTTAATTTGTCCGCGATGACTAATTTCATCTTCTAGCACGTGAAACCAAAGGTAGTGCTGATTATATGCTACACCATTAGGCCACTTTCTTTCTGACATTAGCCATTCATCATCCCGTTGTCTCAAATACTCTAATGTTTCTTCTCGAACTTTCTGTAAAAGTTGTACATAATACTGTATTTCATAACCACGGATAGATCTCCCCGCTTCCCCTAAATACAGTGCATCTTCCCATACTTCTAATTCTTCTTTTGTAAAATCACGATTTTGAAAAGAAATAAGCTGATGGACTTTTTCTATAGCCGCTATATGCTTCAGTAAAGCACCAATTGAATTCTCACCACTCGGCATTATTAAATCCAATTGCTCCACTGCTAAATCATCTATTTCCTGTAATGTTACTGCCCGGGTATGCTCCATCATACTTACAAGTTCACCTATATTTTTTGTATAACCATCTACACTTCTTATTCGATAATCTATATACATTTCACGCACCCCTTTCTGAATTCATATTAGTGAAAAAATGCTTCATATAATAGACTGAAATATATCAGATTTTTCTGTTATAATTAAATTAAACAAGCAAATAGCCAGAACAAATTTTCTCAATATGCTGATATAAAATTAAAAAAGGAATATATATTTAATAAACGAATCTTATTCACTAAAAGGAGTGGATTCGATGGAAATGTATCAATGGCTAACTGCTGTTCTTGTTGGTGGCGTTACTGGCTTCGTTTCCCATCTGATCAATAACCAAGGTAAGTTATTGCTTCCACGCCGTTTAAAAACGTTTTTCCACTTTGGTTTTTTAACCGATATATTTACCGGTAGCCTAGCTGCACTTCTTGGACTCGTTTTATTCGATGTCACCACAGTAAAAGAAATTATAAAAGTATCAATTGTAACTGCCATTTCAGGTCAAACATTTTTACTTCATCAAGCTTTAGGTGGTGAACAGGCTAAAAATACGCAAATCGGGAAAGCTGATGAGAAAATTCAAGAAATTGACAAATTATTACGACGTTAATCTATACTTTCTTTAAAAATTATTGTTATAATGAAAAATAAATATTTTCTATTGCGTCGTTTGTCAGAAGAAAGGGTGTTTCGTATGACAAAAAAGAAAATAGAAGATTTCTTAACAAACTCCGAAAAAGAGGAACTGCTAGAAAACTATAAATGTTTACGAGAAGCCCGCACAAAAAGCGAAGCTAACTTTTTTGGTGAAGCAGTAGACCATCTATTAAATAAAGTAAAAAAACGAATTACTGAAGAAGCAGGCATACATGATGAAAATGCAGCAACTGTGCAATCAAAGAGAAAAGCACTGTTTTAGCTAAAACAGTGCTTTTTATTACGGCATTTTCACATTACTTTCACATCTATTTCACAAATATACGTACTCCAGTATGGTAAGCTAAGTATATCCTTTTCCAAGGAACTATATGCCGATATATAAATCCCTATCTCTGTAGGGATTTTTTATTTTGTTGTAGAAAAGAAGCTCAGCGTTAAAACACTCACCTCTTCCCTTCTAATCTTCTAATATAGATTCAATTTGTTTCATATCTTGTTCATTCAATAAAACATCCACCGCTCTTACACTTTCTCTTATTTGCGCTGCTCGCTTCCCGCCAGGAATAACAGTATCAATTCCTTCTTTATTTAATAACCATGCTAACGCTAAATGCTTTAGTAAAGCACTAATTGAATTCTCACCACTCGGCATTATTAAATCCAATTGCTCCACTGCTAAATCATCTATTTCCTGCAATCTTACTTTACTATATACAGCCGGGTGCTATAAATTAGCAAAACCATTTACACAAAAAGATTTATGATCCCGCCAATTGCTGTTTCACCAATCAGGAATACATGCGCTTAATTCTTTTTTACTTTATTTTTGTACTGGACCCTTTTGACACTTTAAGGATTTGATTACATTTTATACACATCATTAATATAGGGCCACCCACCTGTTTCAATTCCTGTAGTTGCTTATGCTCACACTTCCCCACATTATTACCTCCCTTATCATATAAATAGATAATTTTGTAATCACCGTAAAACTACCAGGTCCCTTCCTTTTCTGCTTCAAATATTTCCTTTTACCATTCTCTATTTCCCTCTGGCCATTCCTAATTTAAAGTCTGAATAAAACGTTTAAACGCCGATATCCCTGCTTCGTCTCTTTTAAAAACACCAGCATCTTCAAGCGCCTGTACAAATTTCCGTCCCACTTCTTCTCTTACAATATCCTGTACATTTTGTTCATTTATCTGATTGCTATATTTGGTTTTTAATTGTTCTGCCCACCGTATATGATACGATGGAATATCACTTGGAATATCAAGTAAGAATTTTTCCACTTCCTGAAGCTCTGTTTTTAAACGAGCAGGAAGTACAGCTAACCCCATTACTTCAATCAGGCCGATATTTTCCTTTTTAATATGCTGTACTTCCCCATGAGGGTGGAAAATACCCAGCGGATGTTCTTCACTTGTGCAATTGTTTCGCAAAACAAGATCCAATTCGTACATACCATCCCGGTGGCGTGCAATCGGCGTAATCGTATTATGTGGAATTTCATTCGTAAATGCCAATATATTAACAGAAGGGTCACTATATCCCTTCCACCTCTCTAATATGTACTCCCCTGCATTTACTACTTGTTCTATATCGTTACTTCTTAAGCGAATAACTGACATAGGCCATTTAATAATAGAACATTGCATTTCTGGAAAGTTGGTTATTTCAAAAATTAGGTCGTTTGATGCATTAGCCATAGCAAATTCATAACTTCCACCTTGATAGTGGTCATGTGTTAGAATAGATCCTCCTACAATTGGCAAATCTGCATTAGAACCAAGGAAATAATGTGGGAATTTTTCTACAAATTTTAACAAACGTAAAAATGTTTGACGGTCAATTTTCATATCACGGTGTTCTGAAGACAATACAATACAGTGTTCATTGAAATATATATACGGAGAATACTGTAGAAACCAGCTTTCATCTGTAAGATTCATACGAATCATACGATGATTCGAGCGTGCTGGATGTCCAATTCTCCCTCTATATCCTTCATTCTCAATACAGAGTAAACATTTTGGATAATTTGTACTTTCCAATACTCTCTCTCTAGCAATTTGTTTCGGGTCTTTTTCCGGTTTTGATAAATTAATCGTTATATCAATGGGTCCATATTCCGTATTTACTTTATAATTTATATTTTTGGAAATTTGCTTCATTTGGATATAGTTGCTGTTTTTACTTAACTCATAGAAGTAATTTGTCGCAGCCTTCGGATTTTGTTCGTATTTTTCATAAAATAGAGAATTGATAACGGACGGTTTGGACATAAAAACATCCATAATTGCACTTGCTAAAATCTCCTTCTCGTTCATTACTGCCTCAATGACTTTATGCATACAAGCATATTCAATTAACTCTTCCAATAACTCCGAAATTGCTTTCTTTGCGGGCGCTGACGCTTCCACTACAAAGTCATCTAAACGAAGTAAGGAAAGGATTTGATTCCTTGTATATATTTCATCTTCTTTTTCAATCAATTGAACTTCAATAGCACAATCAATTAACTGCTGGATAGCTTGATATATCATCAGTATATACCTCCTCTAACCTTATAGCGGTTTTCGTTGTTACGATGCAAGTTCTATGTACCTTTTATAATTTTATGAACAGACGTATGGGATAACCACCATTCTAATATACGTTTTGCTTTCTCCGAAGAAGCTATTAGCATACTTGAATCGCCCGTTTAGTATGCTATTTTGTTACATTATACGTATGTAAAAACACTTCTACAATCAACATCTTGTCGTATTTTTTAGACATCTTGCTTTTCACTTTTAACAACTCACTAAAAACATACAAAGGAACATTTTTTAAAAATCAGTTTCCCATGATTCAATGAACACAATGAGGCCTATCTCCTCTGAGATAGGCCTCTAATTTCCGATATTACACGAACTATAAAACTACCTTTATCTTAATTCGAGGTTTTTATCTCTGTGTCTCTCCCCCTGAAGTCACCTTTTCAATACGTAAATTATCTAAAATAAACGTACCTGCTCCAGTATCCCCGTTTAAATTCGTTCCATCACTGAAAATTCCAACATAAGTTTGACCGTTCTCAGAACCTGTCACAGTAAACTCTGCTGTTTTTGTGTCAGTAGATGCAGTAAGAGTGTTATTCACACTCAATCCCTTTGCACTCGCAATGTCTCGAACATCAATTTCTTGATCCCCTGAAATAAAGCGGAATGCATTTGCTGTTGTTTGATAGTCAAATGATACTTTATAAGTTACACCAGGTTCAAAACGATAATTTTGAGGAATAGTACGGTACAGCAAACCTTTATTTCCAGTGTTCACTTTTACGGACCAATTCCCACCTAATACATCATCGACTAATTTTTTACCTGCCCAGCCTTTTTGCGTATATGGGGCATGCAGTTCAGACAGATGAATTCTGTTATCTTCTACCCCTTCTGTGTTACCAATAACGAATGGGTAAATACCTTGTACTACCGTTTCAAAATCTTGTTTAAATTCCATTGGTGAGACATGATTTTTCAAGGACTTTTGAACGATCCGAATATCATCAAATTTTGTGTTTCCTTTTCCGGAATCACGGCTGAGAGTTAATTTAGCTTTATTAGTTACAGCTGTAAAGCTTACTTGCATGATTTGCATTTTGCTATTGTATCCATCATTTGAGGCATGTGAATCTGCCTTAACATAGTTCTTTTGCAGGCTGCGAAGTGTGTAATTGTTTACGTCTTCTTTCCCACCTGTTACTGTAATTCCGGCCTTTACATCACTATTATTTTCAACATATACCTCTGCTACATAATCTTTACCTGGTTCCAAACCAGTAAGGACACGTGAAACAGTTGTATCTTTTGACGGACTATCAATATTCAAGTAGTAATCTCCACTACTTACATTACGGTTGCTTCCAGTTTGATTCGTTCTAACGGCGCTTACAGCTTTGTTATCACCTTGAATAGTTGTATATGCACTTACTTTTCCTGTATTGAATCCTGCGTCATATATATGAGCACCCTTGCTCCAATCATAGTCAAGGATTTCCAAACCTTTATCTCTTTTTGGTACAACAACATAAGGAGTTGCCGCACTAGCTGTCAAAGTTACCTTATTATTTACGACCTTGACTTCTTTCATATCTGCTCTACCGCGATCTGTCAGTTTGTATACATAAACACTAGATGCATCTTTATATTCATCTGGAAGTGTCCAAGTAGTTGTACCACCTTCCAAATTCCAGTGATATAGTTTTTCAGAATTAGAAGTTGGGTTTTTAAAGTCTTGTTTCACCCAAGGAATTAAATAAGTGTGTCCATCAAGTACAACGTTTCCATTTAGTGTAATAACACGTTCCCTAGAATTGTCTTTTCTAGTTACATCGACAACATCCCCATTACTTGGGTCTTTCAATTTTATTTCCTTTTCTAAGTTTGTCTTGCTTTTATCCCCTTCTACAGCTGTCCAATTCGTTACATAATATTTTTGTAAGAATTTAGTAGGTAGATTCGTATCAAATGTCATGCGAATAAAATTATCAAAATTCTTATCAGATTGCCACCCTTCGAAACCAGCTAATTCAAATCCACCAAGCAATGGATGATCAGCAGTTCCGCCTACTTCAGGCCAATTCAAAACCCAAGAATCTCTTTGGTGATTGCTAATAAAGCGTAGTACTTCTGAGTTGATACCTTTGCTTTCCGGTCCACCGTAGTTTTTATCGGTAGCCCAGTGTTGCCACGTTGAATAATTGGCCATAGAACCACCAAATTCCGTTGTTAGTCTCCAGCCCCTATCTTTAAATTGATCTGCTATTCTATTTGATTCCCATTGATTTTGATACCATACATCCAAATAGATAAAGTCAAGATCAGGGACAGCAGTTTTCAATTCATCTAGTCTTTTCGCACGCGCTCCAGAATATAAATCTTTTAATTTATTAATTGTATAAGATTGATCTAACCATCCCCATCCTAAAGAACTTGAACGATCAATAAAATCATTATTGAAAGCTTTCGCTTCAGGATAAGTTTCTTGCGCATTGATATGGACACCAAATTGGGTATTATACTTACGTCCCTCTTTAATAAGCGTATTTAAATCTTTAGCACCGCCCATACGTTCACCCACATCACCATAATCTGGATGACCACTGTCATGCCCTTCGTTTGCATATCCTTTTAATATTACAGCTTGCCCCAATTCATCTGTAGCAAGAGCAACCTTTTTAACATTATCTGCTGTTTTTAAGAATGGTTGTTGTACTTGTGATCCGAAATTCATTGCAATACGCATTCCAACATTATTGTTTACATCTTGATATCCTTTAATGTCTTGCATAATATCACGATATGCAATCGCCGCATCTTGCCAATCTGTCTTATTATCAGTATTCAAATCTTTAGCGATAGCTATTTTTATAGTTGGTTTATTTTTTTGTGGTTCTGACATAAAATCTCTTTGGTAATAGAGTGCACTAGAACCTATTCCCATTGCTTTCGCACCATTTTTATTTACATATCGATTAGCAACTAAGTTTTTATAGCCATCCACTTCTGAACTGGACCATACACCCGCACTCAATTCGTCATTTGACAAAAATGCAGTATAATTTTTAGTAGATGTACCTATTTCCTCCATAGAAGAATCTACGCTTACATCCACATCTCCTGATTTCCTAACATCAGTACTAATATTCGTTAATTTAGCTTTTGCACCTTTTTGCTCCGAATTTACTGAGATAACGTTCATATCAGCAAACTCAACTGTTTCAATTTTTGCACTACCATTATTTTTAATTTCATCGAAACTATAAATAACTTTATTATCATTTACTTTCAAAGATACTTTAAATACAGCATCAAGATTTTTAATTTCATCCACAACTTTTAATGTATATAGCACTTCACTATCGCTTAACTTTTCAAAGCTTACTTTAGGATAGTATAGTCCACCATTTACTTTCAATCCGTAAACAGGTGATTCTTGTCCATTCATTACTTTATCGCCAACTTTGTATTTCACAACCCGCGGGAATACTTGGTCAATAATGACATCCATATACTTTGACTTTAATGTATCTTCTACTGGCGTGGTATCTGGAGGTTTTGGCGCACTATATTCCTTGATTTTGATATTAGAAATCGTAATATCGGCAGCTCCTCGGCTTTTTTCAAACCCAAGTCCCCCCGCTTGATCTACACCACCTGTTAAAGTCCAAGAATCTACCTTTTTACCATCAATGTATAACGTCGCAACATCGTCCATGAATACTAAACGTAAATGGTATGTTTGTTTTGCTTTTAACGGCACGTTTGAAGTCATCGAAGTCCAATTGTTTATAGGTCCAAATGTTTCACCAAAATACTGATCGTTCGTATCCCCTGTTCCTACATATGTGTATGTAGATGCATTTTGAACACGATAGATTAATCCAAAGCGATTCATCTTATCAGTATTAGTAGTAACATCCGCTTCAAAAACACCATTTTTAATCGCTTTCATTTGGTTATAGACAATTCGATTCTTTTGGGTAGATGTAACACCGAAAGTTGCTGAACCATCTTCATTATAAGTAACTTTTCCGTCTCCTGAGATAATTTTAAAGTCGCCTTCTTCTAATTTATTATCCGTAATGTCGACAAGTTTTTCATCTCCTGGATCCGTGCCTCCATCCCCAGGTACATTTCCTAATTCAATGAGTACTTGACTTTTTTTATCTCCAAAAGCACCGAGTTTAACCGCTTCCTTACCTGTAAGGAGGTTATTTACATCATTAGGTAAATTAACTGGTCCAAATAAATCTTTTCCATCTAATGTAATATTCAAAGTGGTTGCGTTATAATCAATTTTTATGGAATGTGAGGTCCCAGCCTCTGGAAGTGGAACATTCGGTCTCGTTTTTAACCAATCACCTTTTCCTTGATATTTGTATTCATAGAACCATCCAAGTGAGTCGTAGCCTACAAAAACGAAGTTATTATTGTCAATATAGTGAGGATAGAAACCAAATCTAGTATCTTCACCACTGGTTTCTGGAGTAAAGGTATACTCCATCGTTCCCGATTCTTTAGCGACTTTATTTTGTTCTTGAAAAATTGCAGCTTTAGCCCCATTATCATTTCCGGCACCTGTTCCAAGCCTTGCATAGGACTTCCCATTTTGTTCTATTATTGCATTGATTTCGTTTCCTCCAGATGAAATTGTAACCCATGGATTAGACACATTTGCTCCTACATGTAATGGCACAATCATACTCACTAAAAATGTTGGCACAATCAGCACAAGTGCAAGAAGGGTATTAAAAGCTCTCTTGAAATGCTTACTCTCCAAATTTTCTCCTCCTTTGAATTTTTAATTTTAGTTAAAAACAATACCTGCACATTAATTTTTAAAATATATCAAAATCTGAAAGGTACCGCTTTCACTTAAGTTTAGAATAGTTTTTTTTAAGTGCCCACTCAATAAAGATATTGTTTCTTTTTTTAGATATATTGTCTTTTTAAAGCGCTTACAAAATAAGGATGTTGTTACCTTTTCAGGTATGTTTTTTGTTGAATCTTACAAAATTCAATCGTTTTGATTTTACACGTCAATTAACAATTATTGTTTTATTTATATATAAATTTCATACCACCTAGCATTAGTCATGGTTACTACTCCCCTAACTGTTCTGGACTTTCAACCTAGGGTTTGCGACTATGCTGGACGCACTAAAAAATGAGCAGCCGAATGTCTGCTCATTTTTCTTCATTCCATTTAAAAAGCGGTTCTGGTACAAATCTTTTTTCAAGAAATGAAGGACATATGGAAGAAAAGATATTGTACTAACTTTGAAGCTCAGCTGTTACTTTTACTTTAGCAAACCATGAGTTAGCTGTCTCTTTCAATACGATATTCAGTTCTTCAGTATTCCGTTTACCAATATTTTTTAACCAATCACGACCTGCTTCTTCACCGCCTATAGCAAACGGTATGACACCGTCTTTCCAAGTTGCCCGACCACATAACACTCCGTTAAAGGTAGAACCGGAGTCTTTAGCAAATTTTAATGTTTCTTGAAATAATTTTGCGCTTACTCCTGCACTCAGGAAAATAAACGGAAGCTCGGTTGCTTCACTTTGTTCTTTGAAATAGGAAGCTGCTTTTTCTTTACTGTAAACAAATTCACCTTCTGTATATCCTTCCACAAAGTTCATATCTACTGGAACTTCTACTTTTAATACATCTACTTTATATTGTGGTTTCGAGAACTCCTTCATGGCCTCAATCACTTTATACGGTTTTATTTTTGCATATGCTTTACTTTTCACATCATCACTTTCAGCATCATAAGTAACAATCTCCAAGAAAAATGGTATGTCTTCAGCTACACATTCGGATCCGATACGTTCCATATAGACATGTTTATAGTTATTAATTTTTTCATCTTCATTGACATCATAGTAGAGTAAGAATTTAATAGCATCGGCACCTGCTTCCTTTAATCGTTTCACTGACCATTCTGATAATAAATCCGGCAACCGTCCTACTTCTGACGCATCGTATCCAGTTTTTTCATACGCTACGATTAATCCTGATTCTTTATCGCGGACCTTAGCCGCTGGCAGACCATATTCCGGGTCCAAAAGAATCGCTGTAGCAAATGGTGTTAGTTCCTCAGAAACTAATTCTTTGAAACGGATAATGCCCTCATCTCCAACATGACTTGCACCGCCAGACGCAATCATTTTTTTCAATGAACCACGTTGATCAATAGCCAATGCTCCAATTATGCCATTTTCAGCAGATAACCGTTTTAGAGCTTCCAATTTATTTTTGGTTAGTTCTAACATCAACATTCTCCTCTATCAATCTATTTTTTCAACTTTAACGAGATCAAAGTATTGTTTAAACTTATTCACATTAATATAACCAGTTCCAGCTTCCATCGTATTTAACATTCCTGTAGTCATCGCCATTTTAAGAACAGTCTCGACCATTTGATGTTGATGTAATGCCACAGCTAACCCTGCAACTGTCGCATCACCAGACCCTACAGGATTGACCACTTCTATTTTTGGAATCGTAACTCTGTAATAGTTCTCTCCGTGCCTAACAAATGCACCTTCACTCCCCATTGACACGATAACCCACTCAATCCCAGTAAATAGTTCATGGTTTAATGCTTGCTTCAGATCAATGATTCCCGCTTCCATGTTAATGCCCAGCAGCTGAGATAATTCCGCTGTATTTGGTTTGATGGCAAATGGTTTTTCTTTATTCACCAAAGCGTTTTTCAAAGATTCTCCTGACGAATCCATAATTACTGGAATTTCATTTTTATGACAGATTTCTAGCATTTGATAATAAAAGTTAGTCGGTAACCCTTTCGGCAAACTGCCTGAAATTGTCACAAGTGAAACTGTTGTAAGTAAAAATTCGAATTTCTCTAAAAAACTAATCCCTTCTTCTTTGGATAATGTTGGACCAGATTCTAAAATCTCTGTTTGCATCCCTTCATGAAGAATGGCAATACAATTTCTTGATTCTTTTTTGATTTTCAAAAAGTCATTTGGAATATTGACTTTATTTAATTCTTGAATAATGTATTCCCCAATCGTACCACCAAGCACACCTGTCGCTAGGACAAATTCATCCATTTGAGCGATCACTCGCGCAACATTCAAGCCTTTTCCACCAGCATTTTTATGAACCGTTTCCACACGGTTAACAACATCTAACTTTAATTCATGAATCGAATAGGAAATATCGACCGATGGATTCATGGTGACAGATAAAATCATTAGTAATCCCTCTTTCAGAAAATTGTTTAAGCTTGAAAACGACATATACCATCAAGATAAGTAGCAGTTACATCCATCGTTGGCGTCATCACAATAAAGTCAGCATCATATCCCTCGGCAATCTTCCCGCATTCGCCATCGAGCTGAATACTTTTTGCTGGTGCAGTACTCGCCATGTAAATCGCTTCCTCAGGTGTGGCAATTCCCCACTCGACGACATTTTTGACAGCATCTTTTAATTGCAAAATGCTACCTGCTAAACTTCCACTTTCCAAACGAGCCATTCCATCTTTTACTTCCACAGGAAATTCTCCCAGTTGATAAGTTCCTTCAGGCATACCTCCAGCCATCATACAATCGGACACCATAACAATCTTTTCTCTGCCACGGACATTCATTAAAATATTTGTGGCAACGGGATGAACATGATGTCCATCACATATGATTTCGGCAAAAACATCTTTTAGATTCATGGCCGCTCCGACCATCCCCGGCTCACGGTGGTGCAGCGGACTCATTCCATTGAAAGTATGAACAAAAATGGAAGCCCCTTTTTCAATCGCTTGCTTTGCTTCTTCATAAGTTGCGTCACTGTGGGCCAACGCCACTGCAATCTCTTCTCCCACAGCATATTCAATAAATTCCACTGCCCCTTTCCTTTCAGGCGCAATCGCAATTTTTTTAATAGAATCATTTGATAATTTCTGCCAAGCTTTCAACATATCAACCGATGGGTCACAAAAATATTTTGTGTTTTGTGCTCCTTTATGCTTTTCAGTAAAAAACGGCCCTTCTAAAAAGATTCCTTTAATTTTGGCGCCTTGCACTCTCGTGTAATTGGCACCAATCATTTCAACGACGTTATTCAATAATTCTACCGAAGAGGTTAAAGTTGTCGGTAAAAAAGATGTAACTCCGCAAGAAAGGAGTCCTACCGAAATTTGGTTCAGTCCTCCAAAATCATTATCCATAATGTCATGATTTCTAAATCCATGAATATGTGTGTCTACTAGACCAGGAGCAATCCAATGTCCTGTACACTCAATAATTTCGGCCATTTCCTCTGGCCTGTTTTCTGAAAACCCACCGAATTTCCCATCTTTTATTTCCAAAAATCCAGGCCCTACGGCCATCTCCTCTAGAAAAAACTTATCTGCAAAGATAAAAATAGACATGTATTTTCCCCTATCCTAGTTACTCATATTCGTAGATGGTAACACCTTTAACGACACGGTTCACTGTTCCTGTCAGTGAAGGTGTATCCGGTGTATTGCCTACTTTCACGGAAGCTAACAGTGAGACTGTTTGCCCAATCATGACAAAAGGTAATGCTAAGTAAGCATCTGGTACAGACTGAGTCTCGCTGCCGAATACAAACCTGTTCCCAGCATAATTAGTTTCTCCATCAACCTCGATGGCACAGATATAACTGGCAATATTGTCCTGCTGCATTTCTTTTAACATATCTAAATCATATTGACGTGTATACGGATGGTTAGAAACAAACACAAAAACTAATGATCTTTCGTTTACAAATGATTTTGGACCGTGTCGGAATCCGAGTGGTGAATCAAATGCGGTGACAATTTTTCCAGCTGTCAGCTCTAATATTTTTAATTGTGATTCTTTCGCTAAGCCTTCTAAACTACCAGAACCTAAGTAAATAATTCGGTCAAAATCAAAATCTACTATCTCTTGGATGACGTTTTCCCTTTGAATGACACTTTCACCCATTTGATGAATTTTTTTCACTATCTTCGATTTTTCTTCAGTCGATATAGAATCAAAAACGAGTAATGACATTAACGCCATGCAAGTATAACTTCCTGTCATTGCAAATCCTTGATCATTTGATTTTTCAGGCATCAATAGCAATAAATTTTTTTCATTATTCAGGGCCCGTTTGGCTAATTTACCATCTTTAGCACAAGTAATCGTTATTTGATACAAATCGGTTACTATTTGCTCCGCTAATTGTACGGCAGCAACACTTTCCGGGCTGTTCCCACTTCTAGCAAATGAAACGAGTAAGGTTGGAAAATCCTTTTTGAAGAATTGATAAGGATTTGAAACTAACGTGGTTGTCGGAATACTTAGTACTTCCCACTGTTTTTCATCGACTTTTTCTATTAAATAAGGGGTGACTGTATCCCCGACATATGCAGACGTTCCTGCGCCTGTAAAAATAACTCGAACCCGGCTGTGTTTCATTAATAATTTTTGCAAAAACTCTTCAATTCCCTCGCTTTTTTCCATATACAAAGCAAAGGTTTCGGCCCATAAATCAGGCTGCCGTTTTATTTCCGCTGTTGTTATCGATGCACCTAACGAAACTAAGTTTTCTTGACTTAATGTAAACATATTCGTCCACTCCTCTACCTATTTGCCATCATTCTCTCCATAAAAGAAGATCGGCGCCGCCTCATTACATACCTTCAAATACTCGTAATCCTGCACCAGCAACTCCATTATTTTGTGCCAACGTACTGATGCTCATCTGCTCCAAAAGATGTTGTTGCTCAGGCAGTTGATACATTTTCAGCTTCTCTTTAATCAACTCCAGTAGAAATGGATTTTTCACAATGACACTGCCACCAAAAACCATTTTGTGCGGATCCAATAAACAGGAAATTGTATAAAGACCTTGAGCTAAATAATCAGTTACCTCATTGATGATGGACTGATATTCCGGTACCCCATTTATATAACGAGCAAAAACATCCTTCGTTGAAATAGTATCTACCTGTAATTCTTTTTCGGCTATCCTCTGGATCCCTGGCCCAGCAGCGATTTTTTCTAATCGTTCATTGACCCCCTTCGAGTGGACAGGAATCAAACCAAGTTCTCCGGCAAATCCTGCCCCCCTAAAAAATGAACCTTTATGAATGATAGAACAGGATATTCCCGTACTTATAGTCACGTAGACAAAGGTTTCATTTCTTTTTACATGCGCTGCTCTCCATTCGGCATAAGCCGCCATATAGACATCATTGTCAATCGTGATTCGCTGGATACCAAATTGCTCCTGCAAACGGACCGAAATAGGAAACTGTCTCCAAGGTAAATTGTTTTGAAAAACAGCAATTCCCTTCTCGCAATTCACTTTTCCCGGTACCCCAACGCCAATACCCTCGATATCAGCGATTGAAATCGATGATTTTCTGAGAACTTGTTCCACAGCTTCTACGACTCTACCAAACATTTTTTCCCGGTCTGAAGGATCACTTTTTACTTCCGCACGTTCAAGCAGTTCGCCTGTATCCGAAATGACTCCCGCTGCAATTTTCGTTCCCCCAATATCAATGCCGACTGCCTTTTTCATTTGTCCGCACCCCTAGGTTTGTATTTGAAGTATTGAGTAATTTTTTATAATTGTTATCGTTAAACATATATCTGCGATTCCTTGAACAATCCACTTGCCCTGGTTGGTTTATACGTATTTCCGATTGTAGTTATAAAGTAGCCCTAAGAGACCAGCTAATCCAATCAACATCATACCCAGTTCGAATTTACCAGCTGTCTTTTGATAGATGATAATCAAAGACAGGCATGCGATAAACACAACAATTTTAATAATGAATAAAATATTAGCCTTCATTTGAAAAATCCTCCCACCTGATTTCACTAGGTGCCAACGTCACTTCTTTCCTGTTTCCTTTTCCGTCGTAGACACCCGTCATTTGTTCGACCATCGAGTTGTTAACAATTGCCATTTTTTGAATAGATGGATATGCATGAACTTCACAATAAATGTTGCTCGCATGATACTTGTGAAATTCTTCTTCTTTATGGGCAGCATAGTATAACGCACGCATCAGCAGACGTGTATTTTCTTCGCTGTATGGCAGCCCTGCTATATAGACGGATCTCCCTTCTCCAAACTGATGACTAGAAAGACGAATTTCTCCGTTCGAATATTCAATTATTTCGGTTTCCTCTGATAACGCATAAATGTTTTTCATTCCTTCACCAAAATCAAATTGGGCGCTGTCATCAGAAATAAAATGATTTTCAACAGGATTAATAAAATATTTATCTGTTGATAAGCTGAACCCTAGTTCTTTGTCAACACCTAAGACGTTTGCCAATTGAAAATAATGTCCTTCATGCTGATAGGCTGTAGGTTCGCCAATGCCTATGAAACCTCCGCCATTATACATCCAGGCCCTAATTGTTGTGACTAACTTTTCATTAATCCAATTAGTCCCGCCTGAAAAAGCTGTGCCCACATCGCCGGCATTAATAATGACGTCAATATCCTCAGGTATCCCATCGTTAATGACATCATCAAAACTAATGAACGTAACTTCCACGGCAGCTCCGCTCAAGGATTCTAAAACACCTAAATAAGAATAAATTTGTTTATACCATAGTGCATGAGCAACCATATGTGTTTGCCAAGTTCTCAACTTGCCCCAAGAATTCAAAATTGCAACTTTAAGACCGCTGTATGGTTTCACACCTTTGATCGTGTCATGAATTTCACGAAATTCCTCAGTAACTTTTTCAATATAGGAGATAAATTCCGGAAATTGATAGGCTAGACTTAAATAACCGCCATAACCGATACGATCAACAGGATTCCGCAGTAAAGCTCTGCGCGCCGTTAACCAGTTTTCATTCGCTTCAATCGTCGGGTTGTTACCTTCGTAAAAAGTATCTGGGAAGAAATAAGGTAAGAATCGTCCTTCTGTGTAACGTACATGTGGTATATCTGCAATCATACGTAGTGTGGCTCCGCCGCCCACACTGCCTACTACTGCGTCCAATCCTATATTTTCAAAGTATTTCCCATATGGTTCTGTACCAATCCAATTATCACCAAGGAACATCATTACTTCTTTTCCACTTTCATGGACAATATCTACAAGTTTCTTTGCTTCTTCAGCAACGAACTTATGAACAAAATCTATATAATCTAAAAAAGCAGGAGTTGGAATTCGAAACGAAGTATTGTAATAACCTTGATCAACAATGTCCTCTGGTCTTAAGCGATAGCCCTTTTCTTTTTGAAAGGCATCCAAAGCAGCAACTGAAACACTAGCACCATATCCGAACCAATCGACAAATTTCTCTTTCCCAAGGTTATTGAACACAAGGGTAAAATGATAGAAAAACGTTGTAAACCTGACCACATCTGTATCCGGATTTTCTGTCAGCCATTGTTTTAAATAGGTTTTCATAAATTCATTGGAATGTGGCTGTCTGACATCAAAAGGAATATCATGTGGCTTATCTCCCCAATTATTAGTAATATGATTATACATTTGGGTTGGATCCCAAATCGCATAGACTAGGAATGAAACCGTATATTCATGCCAAGGAATCGCCTTCGTAATCAAGACACGATTTTGCTCTTCGTTTACTTCCCACTCATTAACGTCAACAACTTCTCCTGTTGTCCGATCAATAACCTCCCAGTATTTTTTAGGACTGTGAACGTAATCCGGCTTTAATTGTTCCTCAAAGTATCCTTTCATAAAATCAATTTCAAGGGTGTCAGTAAGCGCAGTATTGAACAAGCTCATTAAATAAAGTTGCTGGCATTCATCCATATGCTTCTCTGCGAACTCATTGTGAGCTCGAGCAACAAAATAAGTCGTATAAATTTTCGCATCCAATTGTTTAATATCATCATCTAGTTTCGTTCCATCACTATCGCGAATCGCATCTGCACCCCATCGTTCCATCAATTCTTTTGTTTCCTTGAGAAAATTTTCTTCACTCGGTAAAGTAACACGGCCTTTTTTCTTTTTCATGTAAATCCTCCTCTAATCCTTTAAACCACCAAGGGTCATTCCTTGTGTTAATTTTTTTTGAACAATGATGTATAAAATCAAAGTTGGCAGCATGACAAGAACCATTCCTGCATACATTTGGCCATAGTTCGCAGCAGATTTTTGAGCTGCCATTAAGCTCATTAATCCAACAGGTAACGTTTTATTCGGTCCTGGAATTAATGTTAAGGCAATAATGTATTCGTTCCAAAAGGCAAGAAAATTAAATAAAATGACGGCAATAATACTTGGACGAGCTATAGGAATCATGACTGAAATCATTGTTTTGAAATATCCGGCACCATCGACCAACGCCGCTTCCTCATACGTGGATGGAAGTGATTGAAAAAAACTAGACAGCAAGTAAATGGTAAATGGTAGCGCTGTCGCCGCATAAACGACTGCTAAAACAAATAAATTGTCTAGTAGCAATCCATCACCCAGTTGGCCTCGTAAAAAGGTATCTCCGTCCAATAACATCAAGAAAATTGGAACAACAATGTAGTTCACATTGATGAATAATCCAGCTTTAAAAAAAGTATTTATTAATTTGCTTCCTCTAAAGGTATATCTTGCCAACACATAGGCTGCTGGTAAGGCCACAATCAATAAAATAAGCAGAGCCAACGCAGTTACCATGACTGAATTCAACATATAGGTACCCATGTTTGCCTTTTGGAAAGCATCGATAAAATTTTGAAAATAGAAACTTTTCGGCATGGTCCAAGGACTTCCATAAAACTCCGAGTTTTTCTTCACTGAGGCTAAGAAAACCCATGCAACAGGAATAATAATAGAAATTGCTAACGTAATCAGTGCTACATATATAAAACAGCGATATATTGCTTCTGTAGTCATTCCTTTTTGGGTCTTCACTGTTTTTGGGGCTTGATAAGCTGTTTCTACAATCATTTCTTTTTCGGTTTCCATCGTTTTTGGATCTTGATAAGCTGTTTCTGTAGTCATTCTTTTTTGTGTTTCCATCGTTTTTGGACCTCCTTAATACTCCAACACTTCCCTTTTAGTGACACCACTAATAATTGCAGATAATGCGAATGAGAATAGGAAAATGACCACCCCAATAGCCATACCGTAACCGTAAGAAGAATTGGTGTAAGCCTGCTTATACATATAGCTTAAAAACACTTCCGTCGATCCGTCAGGTCCGCCGCCAGTCATTGCTTGAACGAGAAGAAAACTTAAATTAATCGTACTAATAACGAAGAAAGTTAACGTCGTCCGAATGTTATTCCAAATTAACGGTAAAGTAATACTGAAAAATTGTCTGACCCGTCCAGCACCTTCCAAAGCAGATGCTTCGTAAAAACTTTCTGGGATACTTGCCATTGCCGCCATATACATGACCATATAGTAACCAATTGCTTGCCAAATGAGTGCCCCGCCAATGCTGTAAATAGCAATCTTTTGATTACCGAGCCACATCTTTTGAAGGTTTTCAAGGTTAAATAAAGCAAGTATATTATTTAACAACCCTGTAGTTGGGTCATAAACTGCAGAAAATATTCCCGCGATAACTACAACGGATAAGATATTAGGGATATAAAAAATAATTCGAAAGAAGCTTTTACCCTTTATTTTTTCTCTTGTTAACAAAGTGGCAAACAAGATTGCCAGCACCATCGTGATAAGTGTGACGATAACAATTAATACAATACTGTTTTGGAGAGATCGAAAGAAGTTCATATCATTCCATAAAATCTTGAAGTTATCGAGCCCAACAAATACCTTATTATTAGAAAATCCTCCCCACTTATATAAGGACATCCTGAATACCTCAATCGTAGGAACAATCATAAAAATAGCTAACAGAATTAGTGCGGGTGCAGTACAAACAAAAATAAAAATTCTTTTTTCTGTTGTCTTATTCATGCCATCACCTCAGTTAATAAGTACAACGGTGAGACTAGCGACTCACCATTGTACGTAGTGAAAACTAAAAAACTAATTTATTTTAATGCAGACCGTAATTGGTCACTCACTTTTTCAACAGAACTTTGCCAATCTTTCACCTTTTTATCACCAGAAATAACACTGTCAATTGTTCTAAATAATGTATCTGGCATACTTACACCTTCAACGGCTTTCGTTGCAGCAAATCCACCTATCCCCACTTTCACTCCATTATCATAGATACTATAGAATGATTTATTTTCACCTGTCAGTTTATTAGAAAGGCCTTTGATAGGCTGAATCGCACTTGATTCCGCAAAAATTTCAGCTGCCTTATCCGAATAAACAAACGTCATGAAATCTTTAGCAAGTTGTTTATTTTTAGCTGCCGAAGGAATCCACATTTGTTCAAAGAAAGTAAATGCATAACGGTCGCTACTAGCATCAATTGTTGGTAAAGCCATCATGCCCCATTCAAACCCTTTAGATCGAGGGGCTTCTTTCATTTCACCAACTACCCACGTACCATTTGGCATAAACAATGCTTTGTTATCGAGAATCAATTGTTGATTTTTCTTGTAGTCTTTATCATTTGCATTAGCAACAGTTGTTGATTCTGTATATTTTCCTAATTTTCCGATAATTTCAAAGGATTTTGTTGCTTCAGAAGTTTCCCATACACCATCTCCATATTTCATAGCTTTATTGTATAACTCAGGCCCACCCACCCCTAATAGTAAAGAGTAGAAGAATGTATCAAAGTAGCCAGTGGTAGGATAAGTAAATAAAGAAATCCCTTCTGTTTTCGCTTTATCTCCCAAAGCCCACATCTCGTCCCAAGTCTTCGGCACTTCCCAACCTTTTTCCTTGAATAAGCTAGCATTATAGAATAATCCAGTTGGACTATAGAACATCGGTGCCATATAAATTTTGCCATCATTATAAGGATTAGTCGCAGATGTACCAGTAAGCCCTTGTACTAACTTATCTTTGACTTTAACATCTTCGCCATAAACATTCCTATCAAAAACATCGGTAATGTCTTCTAAAGCTTTATCTTTAATCAATGTTTCTGTCAGTGCCTGTTTTCTCCCGGTTGCCAACAACACAACATCCGGATAGTTTCCTGCTTTCATATTCGAGCCTATGACATCCTCGAGATTTTTGTCCACCGTCAATTTAACATCAACTTTTGGATTAGCAGCTTCATATGCGTCAATCACTTTGGTCCACATTTCTTTACCATAAGCCGATTCAAGTGTTGCCACATGAAGGGTTTGTTTTTCACTGGAGCCTTTCCCCCCCTTAGGGTTATCAACTTTTGTAGTATTACTCTGGCATGCTATTAAACTAAGAGATAACAAAGCTGTTATTCCAGATAACAAAAACTTTTTTTTCATCTTTATCTTACCCCCATCTCCTAATCTTCCTTTCATAATTAAAGAATACAAAATAGATAACGCTTTCACAATAAACATCTTGTTCTGTTTTTTAGATATCTTGCTTTTTACTGAATATCCCACTAAAATCTTTATAATATAGATAAAAAGTCTACGAAGGAGAGATTCATTTGTCCAATGAAGTGTATGAGATTCCACAATTTCAACGAAACCATCTTCCAGTGAAACTTCTTTATGTAACAAAATCAAAATACAATAAATACTGGCATAGCACCAATCATGCTCATCACTTTACAGAGCTATTGTATATTACCAAGGGCAAAGGAACTTTTATCTTTTACAAAGAAGAAATCCCCGTCAAAGAGCATGATTTGATTATCATCAACCCGAATGTCGAGCACACGGAAAAGTCTGATACCAATCACCCACTCGAATATATTGCGCTTGGTATTCAAGGTCTCTCCTTTTCATCTACAGAAAATCCGGGTCAGATCACTATTTACAATTATAAACAGGAGAAAAATACCTGTCTCTTTTACCTTCAGCAATTGCTTGAAGAAGCGGAAAATCAGCAGGAAGATTATGAGTTGATTATGCAAGACATTTTAGAAATTTTGTTGCTTAAAATGATGAGAAAAAAAGCTTTTAATGTGGAGAAAACCTCTACTCAAAAAGTCAATAAAGATATTGAATTTGTTAAAAATTATATTAAGCAGCATTTTCGCGAAAATATCAGCCTGGATACCTTAGCAAAAGTCAGTCATATCAATAAATATTATCTATCACATTCCTTTAGGAAATTTGTCGGTGTTTCACCTATTGAATACTTAATTCAAATCCGTATTAGAGAAAGTAAAATATTGTTGGAAACTACCAACTATTCGATTTCCAATATTTCAACCATTACCGGTTTTTCTTCCCAATCATTCTTTGCACAATCATTTAAACGAGAAACGAATCTACCTCCTTCACAATACAGAAACGCTATAAACTCTAACAAAAACAAACCAGATTCTGGTGCAAAAACTTAAGAATAATTGCAATGAATTTATAATTCTTGGATATGTTTTTACTATTATTCTAGAAAGAGGAGTGTTCTTATGATTCAACAATTAAAAACATATTATGGTACAGATATAAAAATTAATGAAGCCGTGTTGTCTGAAGATTATAGCTGGTTTTTAGTTGAAGGAAACAAAGTCGGAATTCGAAAAATTCGATTACATAAAAGGGAACATCTATTGCTTTCATCCATCTTAACGCCCATTCATACTGATACATTTTATGAAACAGAAAAAGCAAAATCGTGGCATGAAGCATTATATAAAAATAATAATATCCCTATAATGTCGGTTCGTTTTTTACACTTCTTCACAACACGACCTATAGTAGAGAGAGAAGAATTTCAAGATGCTTTACAATCTATGTTTCCTTTTACCACTACAGTAATATGGGAAACTTCGCAAGCAGGTGTCCTCATCTTAGAAGAAAATATACCGAAATCTGTATTGCAAACAGCCTTGGATACACTAGAAACAGATTTTTTTATATCTCTATCCTTCTTTATTGGAAGACACTATACGCAAACAACTGAAATTGCTCGCCTGTATCAATGGGAGCGAAAATTATTTTCTATTCTTTCTCCCTATTTATCTCAAAAAATTACAAACATTGAACAACTGCTCCCTTATCAATTAATGATCTCATTACCAAAAGAAGAAAGAAAAAAGTACACGAATCAATTATTGGCACATATTTCAAATGACAAAGAACTAATAGATAGTGTTAAAGTATTTTTCCAATGTAACTTAAATGTATCTCTTGCAGCTAAACAATTATATTTACATCGTAATACTTTGCAGTATCGAATTGATAAATTCATTGAAAAAACGGGAATTAATATAAAAACTTTTGAAGGTGCAGTAGCAGTTTATATGGCCTTTCTTTCTCTAGATATCTCTTGACACTCCCATGAAAGGCCATATAGGTTCATAAGCTACGGTACTATTACCTTATAGAGTGTTGGATTTTCATTATGTTTTAGGTTCTTGTACTTGACGATATATATTGTTTTACGTAAGAAATGAAATTGATCCATGCAACCTCATACAATATTCATTTTTCTGAGAACACCATTGTTTTAGAGTCTTTTGCATGACTTTGAATCCCTTTTAACATGTTTTTCTACGCAAAAGTGATACTTTCATTCCATACCTAAAGGTGGACTTAAGTCCTACAGGTGCTTTCTCGTATCGTAAATTTGTAAACTTGCATAAAAACCTCTCATTCTTTTGTGCACTCTGCCAATTTACCTACGCCCGAAATAAACTTATAATTCAATCAATTAACGAAAAGGAGTGAGTAATCATGGCAGAACTTGTATTAGATCATATTTTTAAAGTTTATGATAATAAAACGACTGCTGTTTCTGATTTTAATTTACATATTGAAGATAAAGAGTTTATCGTATTTGTCGGTCCTTCTGGATGTGGAAAATCAACAACTCTACGTATGATTGCGGGTCTAGAAGATATTTCCAATGGTTCATTTTATATTGATGGAGAGCGTATGAATGATGTCGCTCCAAAAGATCGCAACATTGCGATGGTATTTCAAAATTACGCACTATACCCACATATGTCTGTTTATGATAATATCGCGTTTGGCTTGAAACTACGCAAACTTCCAAAAGATGAAATTAATCGCCGAGTAACAGAGGCGGCGAAAACCTTAGGGCTTGAAGATTATTTAAAACGAAAACCAAAGGCATTATCAGGTGGACAACGCCAACGGGTTGCACTAGGAAGAGCTATCGTCCGTGACGCAAAAGTATTTTTAATGGACGAGCCCCTATCCAATTTAGACGCAAAATTACGTGTAAGTATGCGTTCAGAAATCTCTAAACTTCATCGCCGTTTAAATACGACCACTATATATGTGACACACGATCAAACAGAAGCAATGACAATGGCATCACGCCTTGTTGTTATGAAGGATGGGCTCATACAGCAAGTGGGTACTCCAAAAGAAGTATATGATACTCCTGAAAACATTTTTGTTGGCGGATTCATTGGTTCTCCAGCTATGAATTTCTTTACCGGAACATTACAAGATAACTATTTCTATATAGAGAATATTCGCTTCAAAGTACCAGATGGCCAACTAAAAACATTAAAGAAAAAAGGGTATAACGGACAAGAAATCATACTCGGCATTCGTCCCGAAGACATTCATGATGAACCAATCGTTCTTCAATCTTCTCCTGAATCCACCGTCGAAATTACAGTAGAAGTTGCTGAATTATTAGGTGCTGAAACGATGATTCATGGAAAACTTTCGAGTCAAAACTTTGTTGCGCGAATCAACGCTCGTTCCGAAATTAAAGCTACTGATAAACTTCCATTAGCTTTTAGTTTAACTAAAGCGCACTTTTTCGATATCGCTACTGAACAACGTATACGTAATAATTGATGGATGAATTCTTTCTAATTTTGGACAGACTGGTCCCGTAAATCAATCTCTTCTTTTTTAATCCTATGCATAGCTTTTACTTCAGAAAGAATAGAAGTATCTGTGTCAAAACATTTCGTGAAGAAGACCCCTGGCTACTAAACGCAACTGAGCCATACTAAAAACCATCTCATATAAATATGAGATGGTTTTTAGTATTACTATTCTTTTAATAAATCTATTAATCCATTCCCTTCAGATGTACGTTCATACCCTAAAGGTACAGTCCTTTTTATAAGTTGCGCGTATATTTCCGGCTCTGATAATTTTCTACCGTACTCTCTCTCACACTGCTTTATGAGAAGTGCTAGCGCCCCAGCGACATGCGGCGTCGCCATTGAAGTACCACTTAATACTGCATATTTCCCCTCTGGATACGTAGACAGTATTTCATCACCCGGCGCTACTAAATCAATTTCTTGATTTGAATTACTAAAGCATGAAATTTTCCGCTCTAAATTAACAGCACCTACTTCAATTACTTCAGAATAAGCACCTGGAAAATCTAATTCTGAAGTATCATCGTTACAATCTCCATCATTTCCAGCAGCGCATACGACAAGTACGTCTTGTTTTACCGCATTTTGAATAGCTTCATGTAACTCTGGTACATCTTGCGGGCCACCAAGTGACATTGAAATAATTCTCACTTTCTCTTTATTCGGTCCTCTCCAATTTACAGCATAATGAATGGCCTCGATAATTTGCTCATAGCTTCCAGAACCATCTCCAGCTAATACTTTTAAAACTAACATTTTAGCAAGTGGTGCTACACCTAATACACCCACTCCGTTTTCGGTTGCTGCGATTGTCCCTGCTACATGAGTACCATGGCCATTATTATCAAGATAAATTTTCGAATCACCTTCATAATCTTTCGTGAAATTTCTCCCACCAATAATACGATCTTTTAAATCTACATGATTTATATCACAACCTGTATCTAAAACGGCAACGACAATATCTTTCCCTTTCGCACTCTTTTCCCATACTTGCGGAGCATGAATCAGTTGTACACCTGGTGGAATTTCATTTACTTGCTCAACCACTTTATTTACAGTAAACGGAATTAATTTAATGCCTTTTTGTTTATTCGCTGTACTACTATTCATCGTAATCCCTCCTGAAAATGTATTATTTTCATTTCAGACCACTATTGAATACGTTTAGATTTAACATTCGTTTTATTCGTTCCATTTCCCTTCCTCTCAAATATTTCTCAATAAACAAAAGAAAAGGACCGATTATGGTCCTTTTCTTTTTCAGTTTTTCAAAAGAATAATAAATTAAGACTAAATCTCACTCTTGTTCAAAAACTGCTCAATTTCTTTTATTACATGTTTTGCGCCTTCTATACTAACAGTAATGCTTCCATTTGCTAATGAAATATTTTGGTCTGAAACATCACCTGTTATTTGACAAGCATTGTAAGGTTGATATTTTTGTAAAATGACTTTGTCTTCTTCTACAAAAATTTCAAGTGGTGATTTAATTTGTATTCCTAATACATCTCGTAATTCTTTAGGAATAACTATCCGTCCCAATTCATCTACTTTTCGAATAATTCCTGTTGCTTTCATGTTACTCCCCCCTTACTCTCTATTAATTTTTTTCACCTCGCTATTTTCATTTTATCACTATATATTTGGTAATGGCTTACTCTTTTTAGAAAATATAGTACAAAAGTTAAAAAAACACATTTAACGAATATTCAATCTTTCTTTCAATTGTTTTAAATAACGAGATCGTATAATTAAGAAGTATACAACTTGAATACTTACAAAAATACTTAATACAATTGTATTTTCTTTAAACAGTGAGTACTCAAACATCTGTCCTAACGCAGTTAATGCTACTGCCCCGTGTAATGTTGCAACTCCAACTGGAACGAAGAATAAAAGCGCTAAGCGGATTGTGACTACTTTCGATAATTCGCCTCTCGTCAATCCAACTTTTCGAATCATTTCAAATAAACGAGTATCGTCCTCCAAATCAGAAAATAAGCGGAAGTAAAGGAAGCTTCCTGCACAAACGAAAAATACAATACCAATAAAGAAACCTACAAATAAAATGGGTCCTGCGATTTGTAAACTTTGATTTTGATCGTACTCTTCTGCACTAAACGTTGCATGTTCTTGATAAGGCTTAATCTGATTCGTAAGCTCTTTACCAACCTCAATTTCATCTTTCGTTCCTTTTGTTTTATACATATAATCTTTTTCTTCTTTAAATCCATCTTGTAATGAATCATATTGATTTTTAGAGATTACATACACATTACCCATAAGTATTTTACTTAGTGAAGAATCATTAACTTTTTTCACATTTAAGGGCTCATTGGCATTTTGGAAAGAAATTTCTTTTCTTTCCTTTATCGGTGGCCCTGGTATTTCTACTGATAGAAATAAGGCTTCTTTGTCTGATAAAGTATTGAACGGTTCCCCCGTTAACTTCGCATACTCCTTATAATCTGATTCTTTTATAAAACTGGCGTTTCTTAACGACTGCTCCTCCGTTGTCTTCGATGAAATATTTATTTTTGAAGCTGCTATATTATGTTTCTTTAATCCTTCGTCAATAATCTTCAGATGCTGTGACTCATTGCTATTACCTTGCTTAGAATGATAGTGAAACGCAATTGGTCTGTCCATAATTTCTTTCGTCATCGAAGCAAACCCAACCAATGTACCTATTGCTGAAAATGCTACTGTTGAAATAATTGTTACAATAAAGAACATCCTTGCATTATCTCTCATACGGTATGCTAAATCTGACAAAGTAATAATATTTGTCTGTGTCCAATAGAAACGTTTACTTTTTTTACATAATCGAATAATAAAGACGCTCAACTGCTTGTACAGCAAATACGTACCGATAGTGACTACCGTTGTAACAGGAATCATCATAATAAATACCATTGCACCATGTGACATAAGAGCGCCTGCATAACCAGCACTAAGCAATACTACTGCTAATATAGAAGAAATAATTGATGCTTTCGGTTCTGGCTTCGCCTCTGCTGATCCTCTAAACAATTTCATAATTTTATTTTTACGAACCATTCCTGCACTGAACAATGAAATAATCATAAATAATACGAAAAACATAATACTCGTTACAACAATCGCTTTCATCGGTATGTAATAGGATAAAGAAATATCTAATTTTAAAATCATCGGGGCTACAAATATTAATATTCCTGAAAATAACATACCTGAAAGAATCCCAAAAATTATTGCCCCTATTCCAATCATAATATTTTCAAAGAAGATAAGACGCTTTAATTGATATTTCGTCATACCTAGCATCATTAAAATTCCTAGTTCACGCTTTCTCGTTTTTAAAAACATTCCCATTGAATATAAAATAAAGAAGAATGTAAATAAGTAAATAATAGACTGTGCAAAAGACATACTTACGAATACGTACTGTCCTAATTCTCCCGCACTTAATGCCGGATGGAACGCAAAAAATGAATACACAAAAAAGGCCATAATGGCAAATGCACTACTCAAAAAATAAGCTGAGTATGTTCGTCTATTTCGCGTTACATTTCGAAATGCGAGTTCTCTAATGTTCATACTACTTCTCCGCCCTTCTACTAACTATACTCTTATATTAGTAAAGTACGGAAATACCTTCCATCGATTCAAATGACAAAAACCTTACATTATTGAAAGGTTTAAAAAAATTGCTTATACAAAACAATTTATTTATAATAACTTCATTCATATTCATACACGCATTCTATTGTATATTCGTTAGTTTTGCGAAATAATAAAGGATAGAAGTATGTTCCAATATACATATAAACTTATTTACCGCTTTAATATGAATAGGAGGAAAACATAATGACATTACAAGAACAAATTATGAAAGCATTACATGTTCAACCTGTAATTGATCCGAAAGTAGAAATTCGTAAACGAATTGATTTCTTAAAGGATTATGTAAGAAAAACAGGTGCTAAAGGATTTGTACTTGGAATTAGCGGCGGACAAGACTCTACACTTGCAGGACGTTTAGCGCAGCTTGCAGTCGAAGAAGTTCGTAATGAAGGTGGTAACGCAACATTTATCTCCGTACGTCTTCCGTACAAAGTACAAAAAGATGAAGATGATGCACAATTAGCATTACAATTTATTCAAGCTGATCAATCTGTTGCTTTTGATATCGCTTCAACTGTTGATTCCTTCTCAAATCAATATGAAAACTTATTAGGTGAATCATTAACAGATTTCAATAAAGGAAACGTAAAAGCACGTATTCGCATGGTTACACAATATGCAATCGGCGGACAACAAGGATTACTTGTTATCGGAACTGATCACGCGGCTGAAGCTGTAACAGGGTTCTTTACAAAATTCGGAGATGGCGGTGCAGATTTATTACCATTAACAGGTTTAACGAAGCGCCAAGGACGTGCTTTATTACAAGAGTTAGGTGCAGACGAGCGACTTTACTTAAAAATGCCAACAGCTGATTTATTAGATGAAAAACCAGGTCAAGCTGATGAAACAGAATTAGGTATTACTTACGATCAATTAGATGACTATTTAGAAGGTAAATCCGTTCCAGCTGACGTTGCTGAAAAGATCGAGAAGCGTTACAAAGTGAGTGAACATAAAAGGCAAGTCCCAGCATCTATGTTTGATGATTGGTGGAAGTAAATTATATAGAAAAAGAAGCTAAATGGAAATTAGCTTCTTTTTCTATATATTAACGAAATACCCCTACTCTTTTCTCTAATAAATCCTGCAAACAATCTTCATGTTGTTTATTAAACAATGGCGGCATTTTGTCTAACGGGAAAAACTTCAGATCTAATGTTTCATCACCGTCTATTTTTTTGTTCCCTCCAACGATTGAAAACCTAAAGAATATTACAATTGCCTGTGCCTGATCTCCATTCGGATATGTTTGAAAATATTTCGTATACACACCAATGAGCTCATCAATTTCCACATCATATCCTGTTTCTTCTTTAATTTCTCGGATCGCAGTTTCTGCAGCAGACTCCCCAATTTCCATTGCACCGCCCGGAAATCCCCAAGCATTAAAGTCTCCTCTTTTTTGCAGAAGCACTTCACCAAATTCATTAAATACACAACCACCTGCAAAATTCAAAATAACATAATCATGCCCTATTTTTTCACGTAATTCCTTTATATAATTCGCCATCTGCTTCTCCTTTTTATCCATCTTCCATCATTCTTTTTTATCTTTTTCAAGCAATTCAATAATCCGATCTAACTTCTGATTCATATTGATCACGTGTTGTTTTTTCATAGTGTTGTTTTGCAATAATCTTTTAATGAACAGAGTAAATGATACAAAAAACAAAACGATAAGCCCGATTACTAAACAAGTATATATCAATGTGAATATATTATTTTCGAACAAATTCATTCAGCTTTCACATCCTCTATTTTCAATTATTTTATCACACAATTCAAAACAGTCAATACAATGATTATAAAACGCAAAAAGAGCACCTTTTAAAGATGCTCTTTTTCATTAATACGTAAATGTAATTGTCGCTAACGAATAACCTGTCATTGCACTATATGGCGCAACTTGATAAGATACACGCTTTGCACCTTTTGGCCAAGTTATTTCATTTAATACTTTCTTTATATCTTGCATTGTTCCATCCATTGACTGCTTATATCGTACTTCTACTTTTTCTGGCTTGGAAGCAAATTGTTGCTGCAATTTTTTCTTAAACTCATTGTAATTTTCCGCTCCATATTGTGCAGATAAATACTTTAAATTTGTTTCTTTTAACATTTGTTCATATACAGCAGTTTTTGAACTACCGGCTTTTATTTTGCTTGTTAATTCACCAAAGTAACTTGTAGTTGCCGCTGGATATTTACTACGATCCCATTCATGGTCTTTGCTTAATTGGTCATCAGACATATTAAAATATGAATATGTTACGCGCCCAGCTTTATCTGGCACCGGATCATCGAATGTAGTATCAAGGTGGTACCACTTGTTATCAATGTTCACTAAATTCCATGCATGAGCCTGTCCATTCCCTGTACCTGTTACAACATGATTTTGAATACCCGCTTCTTTTAGTAATTGATATGTTAACAATGTATATCCTTGGCAAACGGCAGAACGATTCGCTAACGCTTCATACGCTGTATATGCTTGATAAGACGTATCATATGATACTTGTTTCACAACATAATCATGAATAGCTTTCACTTTTTCATGTTCATCCATGCCTTGTTTAATGATAGAATTTACAATTGCTTTCGCCTGAGACTTTACATACTGTGTTTGCTCTTTTGATTCACGATACTTCACTTGTAATGTAAATGTATAATTCCCAGTCATCCCTTTTATAGAATATTTAGTAGACGCTACATTATATTTTACATACTCATCAGCATCTACAATTTTATTATATTCTTTGTATAATTGGTCCATAACATCTCTAGCATTTCTATCTTTTGTTTTATATGCGATTGTAATATTTTCATCTCGATTATCAATATGTTTTTTTAATTCTTTTCGAAAATCATTTAATAATTTAGCATCTGATTGTGTAGTAACTACAGTCGATTTCGTAGCTGCGTAAGATACAGACGACGCGTGTAAGCCACCCATTACAATTGTTGAACAAAGCAGGGCAACTGTCACATACTTATTTGGCTTTCTCATCTTGTCACTCCTTACATTCTATAACTATACGAAAAAGTATCGTATAGTTTCAGAGTATACAATACTTTTCAAAATAGGTCATATGAGATTATGCATATTTAACATTGTAAAAAGGTTGTTCTTTTTACAAGAACAACCTTCTTCATTAGCAAGTTTGTAACACACAGCATGCATTTTCAAAATGGCGATTTTTCAAGTCTTCATTTCCAATACAGAAATAAAGCATTCCTAAATCTCCCCACATCATATTACAATTTTTAGTATCTGAATCAATTTGGAATAAGAGCGTCATATGCTGTGGATCTATTCCCATATATTGTCCAGTCTCATACAATACCTCATCTTGTACAGAGAATGGTTCTCCAAACATTTGATGATTATCATAGTTGTCTGGGATTAGCTCTTCAAGTAATTGCAAGAAACGATCTGAATCCGCCTCATCTTCAATGAAAAGCTCAGGTAATTTATACGTCAGTTCAAATGAAATTGCACATTGATTAAATTCCCTCTGAACTTCATCTGCTCTACGTAATTGCTCTACAGGGATATCATAATAAAGTACACGTCCCGCTTCGTTTGGATTTACATCTTCTTCAAAGTAATTTTCAATACTAAAGAAATATAACATCCCTGTCTTAGGAAGATTGTGATCCATACCAACGTTTTGTAAATCACTTAAATTAAACTGTGCGATAAAACGTAACGGATTCTCTTTGTATGTTGGATATTCAAATGTATCCGGTAAATCAGGAACTCCCCCCATTTTCGAACTACCTATCGCAACCGTTTCTTGCTGCTCGGGCACAACTTTTACACAAGGGAATATAGTATTAACAAGTTCCTCTTTTAAATGTGTCAGTCCATATTTATCAATTAACACTTCAATTTGCTGTCTCATAAATTCTCCTTACATTTACATACTTATTTGTATCATAGCACAAAGATTATACTCCATTCATTGTAAAATCGACAAGCCTTCCAAAAAAACGGGCTTATCCCTCGTACGCGAACAAGTTTAAAAAAGCATAGTATACATTGTTCCTACAAACACGATAGTTCTTTATTTCTTCCAGTACATTTTCCCCTCGTTCATTTTTATTTTTAATTTAAGGAGGAATTCCACATGGGTTACGGATATAGTTGCGGTGGTTACGGCGGTGGTTACGGCGGCGGTTACGGTTACGGCGGTAGTTGTGGTGGATGTGGTTATGGAGGTTTCGCTTTATTAATCGTTTTATTTATCCTTCTAATCATCATCGGCGCTAGCTGTTGGGGCGGCTTTGTAGGCTGCTAGTAAACTTAAAAACTATTGTAAAAAAGCACGTACAATACGTGCTTTTTTTCCATTTTCATTTTTTAGAAAGGAAGTATGTTCAATGAAAATTGATGGTGTTTTTGAAGGAGGCGGTGTACGCGGAATTGCGCATGTGGGGGCAATTTGCGCGTTAGCCGAAAAAGGATATGAATGGGAGCGCGTAGCTGGAACATCAGCTGGTTCAATTACCGCAGCGCTTTTAGCAGCTGGATATTCTTGTTCCGAATTAAAAACAATAATAACCGACATTGATTATAATAAATTTATGAAGAAAACTTGTCTTGATAGAATCCCCTTTATTGGTAAAGGAATAAGTGCATGGTCTACTCTAGGTATTTATTCCAATGTATTTATAGAAGAATGGCTTGAAGAATTACTGCGAAAAAAGGGCGTTCACTTATTTACAGATTTACCTGATTTAAACAAACTCAAAATTATCGCTTCTGATATAAGCAACGGTAAAATGGTTGTCTTCCCCGATGACTTACCAAGCTACGGATTTTTAAATTATCGCTTCTCAATCGCTAAAGCAGTAAGAATGAGTAGTACAATCCCTTTCTTCTTTGAGCCAGTAAAATGGAGAACACCAAAATGGAAGCAGCCTTGTTATATGGTTGATGGCGGGATTTTAAGCAATTATCCCATTTGGATTTTCGACTCCCCTACCTCTCCTCGCTGGCCGACTTTTGGATTTCATTTTGTAAAAGATGAAATCCAAGCTGATCCTGCCCATTATAAAGAACCTATTTCCATGTTCAAAGGACTATTTAAAACAATGATGCAAGCTCATGATTTACGGCATTTAGATAAAGAATCAAAAGCAAGAACAATTACAATTCCTACAGGGACGATTACAAGTACTAATTTCCAATTAACTAAAGAAGAGAAAGAATGGCTCTATAACTCTGGTTATAATGCCGCTAATAAGTTTTTACAATCTTGGAACTTCAGGCAATATGTTGATGAATATAGAGACGGAAATCAGGATCGAAAAACAAATCGGTATTTCCGTCAACTTGACTCATAATTATATTATTTTCCCTATCACACTTTAATAGTAAATAAGCCTAGTAATTTCATATATTACTAGGCTTATTTATCTCCTACGTACCGCACACATTGCTTAAGGATAAGTTAGCCCTTCTGCTTCTTCTGCGGTAATTACTATGTAACGATTTCCAGTTCTTAACCCTAATAATTCTGCTTTTTCAATTGCATCCTGTTTTGTTTCCGCATAAGCAGCTAAATATTTATCTCCATCAATCATTTGGCAAATCACATATTGTTTCATGGTTTTCTCCTTTTACCCTTTAATTAATTGCGCGATCTTTTTTATTCCAACTTCAATTTCTTCTATAGTTGCATAGGAATAAGAAAGACGTAAAAATTGGTTAGCACTTCTATCATACAAAGTGCCTGGGTTTAATAACACCTTTTCTTGCAAAGCTTTGTCAAATAAACTACGATTCGAAATTGGTAGATTTATATGTAGCCAAATGTAAAAGCTTCCTGCTGGCTCATGCCAAGTTGCAATGCCACTACAATACTTTTCTAACATACTTATCATAAAATCTCTACGTTTTTTCAATTCACTTCTTACAAACTGTAAATGTTCATCATACAATCCATTTTCAAACCACTCCGCTGCAATCTGCTGGGATATAGAACTTGAACCATAATCAGTTTGCATTTTTATATCTGCTAATCTTTGAATAACGGATTCTGATCCAACAACCCATCCAATTCTTAAACCAGGACTAATGACTTTGGACATACTTCCAATATGTAGCACGATACCATGTTTATCATATGCCTTTAAAGGCTTTGAAACTGGTGCATCGAACCATAAATCTTGATATGCCGCGTCCTCAATAATAGGCAATCCAATTTCATTACAGATCTCCATCACTTCTTCCCTCTTCTTAGCGTTCATACTAAAATTGGTCGGATTATGAAAAGATGGGATTGTATATAAAATAGATGCGTTAAATTGTTTCTTATATTTTGTAATATATGAAGTATTTATACCATTCTCATTCATTGGTATTCCAATCAAGCGCATTCCTGCTGATTGAAATACATTAAGCGAATATAAATATGATGGTTTTTCTAATAAAATTGACGCTCCTTTCGGAAGAAGACCCATAGAAATAAGTTGCAGTGCTTGAATTGCCCCCGAAACAATTAAAATAGAGTCAGGAGATACATATACCCCATGCCCTTTTAAATATTCCGCAATTTTTTTTCTTAAATGGAGATTTCCTTTCGGTTCCTCATACCCAAGTGCAACATTTGATTGTAAAATTTCGCTAATAATACCCTTCATCTTTTTCTCAGGCAAGAGACTCGGTGAAAGTTCACCTGTTCCTAATCGAATTACATTGGGAGTAAATTCAGCTTGATTAATCTCTTGTACAGCAGGAAGATTCGGATAATGAAGTCCTGTTTCTACATAAGACTGCCAGTTTGGAGGCGGGGCATATGTAGAAGTACTCTCACTATTATTTATAACAATTGTTCCCTTCCGGCCATTCCCCTCAATATACCCTTTTGCTACTAATTCATCGAAAGCCATTACAATTGTACTTCGATTCACTTCAAACGTATGCGCCAAACTTCTTTGTGAAGGTAATTTAGTTCCAACTGTCCATTCCCCATTAACAATTCTTTCTTTTATATAAGATTCTATTTGTTTATATAAAGGAATAGACGAAGACATATTAGGTTTCCAAACGAGCCTTTCCACTATATCACCTCACATACTTTATGGTTGGTAACCTATCCAACCATATGGATGGATACAAATTTTCATTTCTTCTATACAATATACACTATCATAACTAATCACATTAAGTAGGAGGTAATATGATGAGTGAAGCAATTATTCACGGTATCATCCTTGCATTTGGTCTTATCATTCCATTAGGTGTCCAAAATGTTTTCGTTTTTAATCAAGGCGCTAGTCAATCAAATATTTGGCGAGCTGCTCCTGTAGTCTTGACTGCATCTATATGTGATACATTATTAATATTAATTGCTGTACAAGGTGTATCCCTTGTACTCCTTACTTTTTCTTGGTTAACAACTACTCTGTATATGATTGGATTTTTCTTTCTTATGTATATGGGCTGGGTTATTTGGAGAAGCGATCCTTCAAATGATGTAAAGCAAGAAAAAAGCATGCCTTTAAAAAATCAAATTATTTTCGCCGCATCGGTTTCATTACTAAATCCACACGCAATTTTAGATACGATTGGTGTAATCGGAACAAACTCTATACAGTACATAGGAAGTGAGAAATGGGCTTTCACTTTTGCAACAATTATAGTTTCTTGGATTTGGTTTATTAGTTTAGCTTTTGCTGGAAAATTTCTAAAAGGATTAGACTCGACAGGAAAAACGATTACAGTATTAAATAAATTTTCAGGGCTAATCATATGGGGAGTCGCACTTTATATGTTAAAACAAGTTATTTTTCCTAACTAATTAAAGAGAATTGCATGTTGTGTAATTAACATGCAATTCTCTTTCGGATTATGACGTTGGTTCCGGCTTCTGTTTTACCATCATTGTATCTTTTGCTGGTTTAATCCAAATAATTGCTATGACCGCACCAATAGCAGCGAAGATGCTTGTTAAATAAAATACTTCATGGTCCGCCCCTTTCATAAAAAAAGAATACAGGGGTGGTCCAGCTGCTACACCGATAAATCGCATTGAACTATAAAATGACGTAACTGTCCCCCTCTGCTCTTTTTCAATCCCTTGTGTAATAAGAGCATCTAGACACGGTAACGCCATACCAATTCCTCCCCCCATAATAACGAGACAAAGAAGTAGCAAATAGATTCCTTTTAGAAATAAAGGTAAGCAGACAGATGCAGCAGCCAGTAAAAATCCAATATAGATACACTTTTTCATAATATCTTGTTTATCTCCAATTTTTTTACCAGCCATATATGAGCTAAGTGATAGTACAAGTAAAGGAATAGCGAGTACACACCCTTTCCATATACCATGAATATCGTACTTCGACTCCAATATAGTTGACAGATAAAAAAGTATTCCGAATAAAATAAGCATAATAATTGCACCTAGTATAAAAATGGCAATTAACCATCTTCCCTTTTCTCGAAACGTAGAGATAATAGATTGAATAAATTCTTTAAGTGGTGGGACTTCTTCTTCTTCTTGTTTTTTCGCCTTTACTAGCACCAGTAGTAAAACAATCGATATTACACATAAAACTGGAATCGCCCAAAATGGTAAGAACCATACAATAGCTGCAAGAGCTGATCCTAATATGGGACTCAATACTTTTCCAAATGTATTTGACGTCTCAATGATTCCTAAACCTGCACTAACCTGTTTTTCATCTTTGTATAAATCACCTACACATGGTATGACAACTGGCATAGCACCAGCAGCACCTATCCCTTGAATTGCTCTTCCGATAAGAATCCAAACATAAGGGTTATCAACTTTCCATGATACCCAGCCCGTTATCGCTCCTCCAATAGCTGCAATTAATAAACTTGGAACCATTACCATCTTTCGTCCCCATCTATCTGATAAATAACCAGCAATCGGTATAAGTATAATTGCAATGATAGAATAAATTGTAATAATCATGGATACTTGGAAAGATGAAATATGTAATTTCTTTTCAATGGTTGGCAGGATTGGAATAAGCATTGAATTACCTAGCGTCATAACAAGTGGAACTGATGCAAGTGCAATTAAACAACAGTTTTCTTTTTTTAACATGTTGATTTCGGAACCTTTCATCATATATTTCTTACCATATAATAGCCCTGTTGGAAATTATTCTCACATTCCACCAGGGCTATTTCATCTTTACTACTTTCCATTTACAACAAAAGAAATTGGGTAAAATATAGCATTACTCCTATTCTTTGAATCCTGTTCACAATATATCCATACCAATTAATTGAAAATAAAAAAGAAAGGAAGAATCCTTCCTTTCTCCTATAACCTTCTACATTTAGCGAGTATATCCGCCACCAAGCTGTTGTTCTGCCATCGCTACAAGGCGTTTTGTAATTTCACCGCCTACAGAACCGTTTGCACGTGAAGAAGTATCAGCTCCAAGCTGTACACCAAACTCTTGTGCAATTTCATATTTCATTTGATCTAGAGCTGCTTGTGCTCCATGTGATGCTAATTGATTAGCGTTACGATTTCTAGCCATTACCGATCACCTCCTTATATATATTAAATTGTATCAAATCCGAAATTAAATACATGGTAATTTTTGGTTATTTATTCTGTAAAAAAAAGGAGCCTCTTAAACGAGACTCTTACATCATTTCATCTTATGAGGTTACTACTTCTAATTTTCTATTTGTTAATGCTCTCATTTCTTCTTTCAATATATCTTTCGCATTATGCCCAAACCATTCAAGCGAAGCAAAATGATTAGTATCTCTCACTTCCCGGATGATTTCATCATAATTTACTATACCTTCAAATAATGGGACCATTCCTATACGACTTCCAGCAGCAGCATATACATTATTTGGTTCAAACACGTGTAAATACTCCGCTGATGATATATTCTTAAAATGGTAATGTTGTATCCACGGCTTTAGTCGCTGGAAACTATCTATCGGGTCTGCACCAGACTCCCATATATGAAGAAAATCAAGGTTTATTTTTAAATATGGATGATTTACTTCTTCTAACAATTTCAAAGTAGACGGTAAAGTATCCGTTAACGTATTTGGATGTGTTTCTAATAGTATATACATATTGTGCTGAGCAAATAAATCACAAATCATGCGAATTCGCTTCACATACTCTTTTCTCTCTTGTTCCAAGAAATCCTCACTACCTTTTTGCCCGGCAAACGTACGAATTTTATTTGTATTAAACCAATTAGCTAGTGTTACCAGCTGTTCACATTTTTCCATCGTTTTTTGAAAATCTGCTAATAATGATATGTCCAAGTAATCACTTATCATCGTAACTTCTAAATTTTTATCCTTTAAATAATCTATTTCTCGTTCTGTTGTTTCACGCTCTTGTATATATAAATTTTGTGCATGGGTCCCCCACAACTCAATTCCTTCAAAATCGTTTTCGTATGCAAATTGAACAATATCAGTAAATGAAATTAGTTGATGGCGAAATGAAATTGTACATAGCGAATATTTCATTGGTTTGAACTCCCTTATCTTAAATTCAATGAACTTGTATTAGTTAAGACAGACTGACTTGTTATCATGTCTTTCCATGACAGAAACTGTTTCTCTAATTCATCCTTAATCTGCAGTTCAATTGTATTCATTTCATTAAGCTTCTCAACAATTGGGATTAACATATCTTTATCGTTTGTCATTACCATTTTGATTGCGCGGTACTGTACATTTGTAAATCCTTGTACAATGTCTTCCACTCGATCACACCAATAATCAAATTCTCGCTCCGAATATTGTAGAGTTTCACGGAAGTATGCAAAGGCATGTTCATAGCTATATTTACGTATTGCCAATACGGGTATTTGCTTTACTGCCGTTACGAGCCCGGAAAGTGAATACCCATCCTCTTCATTTACCATTTTTATTATTAATTCTTTTAATTTCATTGTTAATTCATTATCATCTTTTTTGAATGTTTCCATGAAATAACTTTCTACCATCTCTTGTGTTGGCTCCTGAATTCCTTCTATATCAATGAAATAACCTCCACCAAATGGATTGTCTTTAACAGAATGGAGCACTTTTTCTCTTTCCATATTCCCTTCCCAGCGAAAATCAGGATCAAGCATGAACCATTCCTCTTCTTTCTCTGTCTTCGATATCATTAAGTAATGCGGAAACGGTTTTTGATGAAACTTATTTTCTCTCTCAGGCAATAAAGACATGTCAACCATTACAATTACGTAACGATTTTCAGGCTTATTTTCTACTAATTCTAAAAATGTTTCTAGATTGCTACTTTTATCTTTTGAATGATCGTACCATTCGTTCACTTTAATACCATACAATTTTTCATACCAGAGTAAGTAGTTATCATGGTTAATGTTTTCGGAATGATAAGAAATAACCCCGCCTTCTGTTATATCAAAATCTCCATCCCATAATCCGAAATAAAATGGACGGAAATCTATATCGCTACGCCTTTTTATAATTTCACAAAAACAACTCACTAAACAGTGAACTTTAATTGAAGTCATACTCTCATCCACTTTCCTAAAAGGTTAGTTATTCACATTTACTTCGTGTAACGGCTGCAACTCTTCCATAAAGTCAAGCAAAGATCCTACAGTAAGAAACGCCTTTGGGTCTATCTCATCCTCTGGAACGCATAGCTTTAAATCCATTTCTATGTATACTATGAGCTGTAACAGCATTACCGAATCTATATATAAATCTTGATTTAAACGCATCGTTTCTTCTAAATGCGTTACATTTTTCAGTTCCATTTTTTCTCTCATAATGCTTAAAACTGCTTCTTTTAACATTTCACGCCTCATGTTGTTATCTCTCCCATCTCTAATAACTTACGACTTACTTTCCCTGTTTTATTTTTCGGAATTTCTGCTACATTTTCAATTTCATGCGGTACTTTATAAAACGGTAAATGCTGTATGCACCATTCTCTTATTTGTACTGGTTCAATACGAGAGACTACTTTCGCTTTTACAATTTCCCCCATCACAGGATGCTTACCACGGTATACAATCGCCTCCTGAATACCTTCTAATCGAAGCATCGTTTCTTCCACTTCTATAGGAAAGACCTTTAGACCGGACACATTAATAACATCATCTATTCGCCCCATGAAATGAAGGCCTTGCTCAGATTTATACCCTAAATCTTTCGTATAAATATCCTTTCCAGCAATTTTCACTACGATTTCTTCAGGTTCATCTTCATTTGAACCTATGTTAATACTTACATGAGAAAGTGGCTTCCCTAAGTCTAAATGTGTCTTCATATCATGACATATACTAATGCAGCCAGCTTCAGAACAGCCGTACTGCTGCATCATATATTTCGTCATGCCTTTTAACTTATAAAATAGCGGTTCTGGCAATGGTGATCCTGATGTCATAATTTTATGAAACTGAAAAGTCCCTTGTGGAAAACTCCCCATAATATGTAGCATAAGTGGTACTGTATATATGATATATTTTTCTGTATTACGAACTATATTTAATGCGAATTTAGGGTTTTTATTCGTAATGATTATAGGCTTGCTACCCCTCGTAATTGCAGATAACGTGCCACAAATTAATCCGTATGAATGTGAAACTGGAGCCATTACAATTGGTACTTCGTCTTCTTCACATTTTAAAGCTTCATTATAAGCAGCAATTTCTGTTTCAATTTCCGTCCATGCTCTACGAATCAGTTTTGGCTCTCCTGTTGTGCCTGAACTATATTGTAATAAAGACGGTTCTTCTTGTAATAGATTTGGAACTTCTAATTTTGTAAAGTCGTTACTTTCTCCGTATAAAAGTGCAGTACACTTTGCACGCTTTGCCATTTCAATAGCTGTATCCTTTGGCGTATCTTCATGAATAAGTAGTACAGATGCTCTTTTTTCTTTTAGGAAAAACACAAGCGTAATAATATCGAATGGATCTTTCAGACAAAGTGCAAATCTATTTCCTTCTGCTTCTTGAAATTGTTCCATTCCCTCGTAACCTTGTAATCTCAATTCAAAATCATTTTTGCTAAATTCTTGTTTATTAACGATTAGCATGATTTCCCCCTGTAACAACTGATTTTTGTATTGTAAGTTGCCTTGCTCTATACAATGGATTTGGAACTTCATGAACAAGCGATTCCACATCCATATATAAACGCCGCTTCGTTAATTGCTCTGCATGAAATGTAGGTGCATATAATTGTAATGCTTCAAAACGTTCTTTCAAATGTGAAAATCTTTCAAAATGATCTTCTACTTCTCCAACAAGAATGATCCAAAATTGTTCCTCTTTCAACTGATACTCATCTGCCAGCACGAAAGCCAGTTCACCTAGATTGAATAGGAAAAGCGCATCTAAAACCATTTCTTGCAAACATCCAATACGGTCCATTTCAAAGAAATCATTCATTTGACCATTCGCATATGTTTTATGCATTTTAGTAAAGTCAGGACATTTTTCGATTTCTTTCAAAAATGGACGATAAAACTCCAGTCCTTCATGAAAATCTTTTAGTGCAATACGGACTGGTATTCCTTCTTCATGAACTAAAATCATGTTTTGTCCATGTGATTCTAATGCGATTCCATGCTCTACAACGAGGTGTACAACTGGGATAATTGCCTTTCGAATAAGCAATTGTAGCCAGCTTTCTACTCCATATCTCTTTAACCACAAATCAATAATTGGTGTCCCATCTTTTCCCTTAGCATATAAACCGTTAAATGGGATTGCCTCTTCTTTCTTATTTAAATATTTGTGAACGCTTTCGCGCCAAATACATCCCAATGAGCCATATGTAGCTTTTTTATTCGCATCGTACGTAACACTCGAAAATTCATTTAACAAAATTAAACACGATTCATCCCTTAAATAAGGATCATGATCTACTATATCTTTTAACCAATTCGATATAGCAGGTGCACTCACAACCGAATGTGGTTTTAATGTACGGATAGTTGAAGTATTGAGTAAATTCATTGATAACTTTACATATGGTTTCTTTGGATTCGTAACATTTCTTAATGTCCGCATCGACTGCTGCGCGCAATAATCATCTTCTGATTTCCCTAAATAAATAATATATTTATCCTGTATATGATCAGTATAATTCGGAATAATAAAGTTCTCCCACTGCCAAGGATGAACAGGTATAAACATATACTTCTTCGAATCACAGTCCATTTTTCGAATACGATCCATATACTCTTCGATTTTCTTTTCACCAATTTCTTCTTTAAAGGTACAGTTATAACTCTCTTCACTTTCATATCCTACAGTCGTATATTTCTCATGAACTGCAATCCATATAATTTTCATTGGTTGCATAAATTCAAATCCATATTGAAAATTGTCACGATATTGAAATCCAATGCGTGCTTTATAACTAGGATGATACGGGTGTCCATCTATTAAATGACTTTCAAGCTCATCATACGATTTCGCAAGATAGTCTTCTTCACAACTTCTCTCATATTGTGCAATCGTATCTTTAAAGATTGTTTGTTCTAATTCTTGAATAAAAGAATCCAATTTCGTTCGATCCACTTGAACAATTCGAAAAATCTCCTGTAAAAATTGTGAAACTGATTGTATTTCTTCTTCCTCATCTTGAACTCTCATTATTAATGAGTCATGCAAACAAATACGCCCAAATGTCATACGTTCTTGTCCATAGCATTGGTACATTACATTTTGATCCTTTTCATCAAGACCTTGTATAATAAAAAGGATTTGCTCTCCCTTTTGTATACGAATCGGCGTAATGATTTCTTCATAAATTAACGATTCTACTAATTGCCGGAATACTCTTCTTCTTACTGAAATGTACTCTTTTGATTGGAGTGCCTTCAATATTTTTATGTGATAAACTTCTTCTTTCATAAATCCCTCCGCTATAATACGGAATATTGAATTCCATTATTTGTATTACGTGAAATTTTAGCACTACTTATGAACGAACAGCCACTTCTCTAACGAGTGGATTATCTACTTGTACATAAATTGCTTGCTCTAAAGGATTTGTCAGTTCATCAACATCGAAAAATCTCGTTAGCAAGTTTGCTTTGCATGCCAACTTATCCTCTTCCAACAATTCTCTTAAAAATGTAGAAGGTTCACGGTTATATGGAAGGAATGATTCAAGTACAGACCTTAATTCAGAGAGAAGAATTTCCTCCTTAATTAATCCTGCTGTACCAAAACCGTTAATAAGTCCAAACATATGATTAAAAATTAAATAGTAACGAAACCTTTCATCTACAATATAATCGTCATATAAATTTCCAGTACGTTCGCCAATACCGGCTAGTTCATTATCTAGCACTGACTTCATTGAATTGCAGAAATAAAAACCTTGATTATCACGGAAGTAAAACTTAACTGGATAACCATCTTTCAATTGAACAACACTATTTTGTTGATGCGCTTCTAATGCCACGCCATAACGTAAATACATCCATACCATTGGCTTTAAAGAGATATTCATATATCGTCTAAACCACTCTAAACTTACCTCTTCACAGCTTCTACCTTCTAAATCCGCTAAGCGATGGATAATATTTGCTAAACGAGTTCTTTCACCCGGAATTGCATCTTGTACTAATCCAGCGATAAGCGTTGCGTCATTCGCATTTTCACTATAAAAAGGATTCTCCCGAATAATTACTTCAAATCCGGACTCTTGCATACCATAATTTATTGTAATGAAGGCGGGATCACATATAAAATCAAACCCCGGAAACTTTTCTAACACTTCACCAATTTTAGTATTTAACATTTCCTTCCCTTCAGGACCACTCTCAAGTTCCTTCAATTTATTAATACGCATTGAATTCGTCACCTTTACAGGGAATGAAAATTTAAGCATGTACTTGGAATGAGGATGATATAACGTCCTAAGTGATGATGTCGCCATATAACACTTACCTACTGGACCGATATATTCAAGATCGCCTTGATTCATCCAATTTTGCACATAAGATTGATGTAATAGCCATTCTGCTTGTAGCGGATGGATTGGAATTAATGAATATTCATCTTCTTGACAGTACTTTTCAATAAATTCTTGATTAACCTTTTCATCGTACTTTAATTCCTTTTTTATCATCGCCGTTGTGGAATCTTGTAACAATGACTTTTCATTTACTATACTTTTATGTGCCCGAAAATAGTGAAGTTGACACTCCCCTTTTAATTCAGGAGAATACATTGAACTTTTCCAATCCAATATACCTTGTCTACTCTTTGGTGTAGGATGAGTTAAATGTCCAAATAATAAAGATTGCTCCGCCTCTATAAAAGTCGTATGGAAACCATATAATTCAGCTGTATCCTGCTCCCTTCTTTGTATAAACTTCTCAATATTTTGACAACTACGAATAACTCGAAGCATAAGTTCATCAGGATTCGTACCTTCTCCATAGTTAATAGACATTTCCTTTATTAAAAACATAATAACCGTAATATAATCTGCTTTAATAACATTTTTATTTTCGCCAATTTGGTAATAAAATTGTTCTCCAAATAGATGACGGTCCGTTGATGATTTATATATAACTTCCCCATACAAAGTAACGTTTTGTGCCGATAAAGGGCAGCATAAATAAGTGGGGATAGTATCTCTTTGAAATGAATGGCAGAAAATATCCTCTATCCTTTTATCCTCCGTAATCCATTCTCCACTTCCTGTTTCTCTTAAATAACAATTTAAAAAGCTTTGTATTGTTGCATGTTCCGCGATTTGTTTCGCATGCTGCATACTGCTCCTCCTCTTTTAGACGAACACTATCATTTTTTTGTAAAACTTCCGACAGTTGAATTTTATTATCAACTATGATTCTAATTGATAATGATAATCATTTCAAGGTATATTTCAGAATTTTTTTATCTAACTAAACTTTTCACCTTTTCAAAACGTTTAATCCATCAACAAAAAATACACCAATATAATAATTGATGTATTTTTTCATTCTTGTAAATTAAGTTTACATAATAATATTATCTTCTTCTAAATTGATAGTGATTTGTATAAACAATCCATATCTCGCCAAGCATATGCTATTTCTTCTACATTTAGTCTTTCTAAAAGTTTCGTGTCAATTTTTTCCGGATTATATTTTTCATAAAACTTTTTAGAAGGATTATTAGAAACTACCCAAACTAAAAGAGATTCCATATTATTATTTATACATTCTGACAGTAAAGCTTGAAATAATATTTTCCCTACTTTCAACCCTTGATACTCTTGTAAAATGTAAATCGCATATAATTCCATATCACAATTATATGTACCCATTCTTTCAGTTCCACCATCGATAAATCCAATAATTTCTCCAGTTAACGTCTCTGCTATAAATCTATATTCTAGATTGTCTTCTTTTTGAAAAATGTTTTCCCATTGCTTTTTTCTTTGTTCGAATGTTACATTTTCTAAAATTTCGTTAGCGAATATCCCTTTATATGTGGTTTTCCAGCTCTCCACATGCACTTTTGCTATACTTGCAATATCATTTTTCGTTGCCCTTCGAACATGTATCTCCATCACTTGTATCCCCCTTTGTAATTAATTATAGCAAAATGTTTTTTTCATTAAAAAAAGAGTGAATTTTCATCACCCTTTTCAATCTTTTTTATCTACTTTCAACTTCAACAGATACGACATGATCGATTTCTTTTAGAGAACTATATAACTCAGTTGTATATAAATCTTCTGGAGCTAAAATTACCATTTCTAATTGCTGAGATGCTCCATTATCAATATCTTTAATTTTCACTCGCTTCACTTGCATATTTAAATTTTTAATTTGCTTAAAAATCCCGTCTAACTCTCGATGCTCATTTACAGTAATTTTGATAGACAAGTCCTTTTGTCTCAATGAATATGGGCCTGCAATTTTCACAAGGTGAGGAAGTACATTGATTGCTAATATAATTAAAACCATAGCAACCGTCGCTTGTATATAAAATCCTGCTCCAATCGCAATACCTAAAGCTGAAGCAGCCCATACCATTGAAGCTGTCGTTAATCCAGAAATAACGTCATTACTTCTTCGTAAAATTACCCCCGCTCCAAGAAAACCAATACCACTAACAATTTGGGCAGCTAATCGCATTGGATCCATATTCGTATGACCCGGTACAGAATATACATTTACAGATTCAATTGAAACCATTGTAATTAAACAACTTGCTACAGAAATAACCATACTTGTTTTCACACCAAGCGGTTTATTCTTTAGCTGCCTATCTATCCCGATGAATAATCCTAAAAAGAGTGCTAAACCTAATTTGAATAAAAATTCATATGACATATTTCATTCTCCTTACTTTACAATGTTTTCCTTCGAATAATACACTATAACTCTTTTATGATATCAATTCCAGTCTTTTCTATTCATTTAACGACAAAAGCCGAAAAAACACTTTTTGCAATGTTTCTCCGGCTTTTTCTATAGCTTTTTTATTAGGATTAAGATCATTCTTTATTTTTGTTCTTTAGTCTTAATCTGTGCATCTTTGTAAAATGCTAATTTACTGTCATTATACTCTTTTGTGTGTTTATTAAATTGTTCTTTCGCCTTTTGAGCTTCCACATTTAACTCATTAACAGTTTTAACTTTTTCACCAATTTCTTTTAACTTCGTTTCTTTTACTTTTAATTTTTCATACAGCTCTTTTTCATTCGCTAACGCCTTCGTGTAATCCTCATTCATTTTTTGGAATGCATCATAACGGTTTTTATACGACTCTTCTACTGCTTTAGCTTGTTTTTGTAATTTCTTATCTTCAAGCTTCTCTATATTGCTTTGAACTGATTTCGTCTCCTTCTGAGCTTTCTCTAACAGTTCTTTCTCGTTTTTCAATACTTTCTCACGCTCATTTACATTTGCAGTAGCTTCCTCTATCTTCTTCGTGACTGCTTCATTATGTTCTTTACCTTCTTGTAAAATTTGAGAATATAGTTCTTGCCCTTGCTTTTCTAATTGCTCTAACTTTTTCGTATCATCAGCTAACGATTTTTCTTGTGTCGCTGCTGTTTCAAAAGCCGTATATAAATTTTCTTCTGGTTTTTCACCGAAACAACCTGATAATAATCCTACTGCTAATGCTCCAACTACTGCTACTTTTCCATACTTCAACTTCAATTCCTCCAATTACATACGGTTATCGTGCCAGAAATTCACTGGGAAGTGATTCTCTTCATGGTATGCCTCAAATTCATAACCTTTTTCTTTTAGACCCTTTAAAATTGCTGGCACAGCAGCAACTGATTGCGGGTGAATGTCGTGCATTAAAATGACTTCTTGCGGTTTTGTTGCACCAGCTAATACATTTTGAGCGATTTGCGCTGCCGCTGCATCCACTGGTACTTTATTGTATTTCCAGTCTAAAGAGTCAATTGTCCAGTCCCACACTTTTAAACCATCCTCAACTACTTTATTTCGGAGACCTTCATTTAAACCAGGCATCGATCCGTATGGAGGACGTGTTAATTTAGGGGCTTTCCCAATAATATTTGCGATTAAGCCTTGATCTTCTTTCATTTCATTAACATACTCGCCATTTTTATATAACTTCGCAAAATTGTGTGTCATACTATGCATTCCAACATAATGTCCTTCTGCATTTTCACGTTTTACTAAATCAGGAAACTGTTTCACATTCGCACCAATTAAAAAGAATGTCGCCTTCGCATCATGCTGTTTTAACATATTCAATAATTCAGCCGTATATTTTCCTGGCCCATCATCAAATGTAAGGTAAGCAACTTTTCTTTCCTGTCCATTAAAACGACTTGGTGCCGTTTTATTCATTTCAACTTTCGGTTGTTCACTTGCAAGCTGTATTACATTTTCTTGTTTCGCAACAGCTTTTGCTGGTGAAGTAATAGATTGAAACATGAAATACCCAATAGCTACTGCTGCAATCGCTATTAAAACGACTACTACTCGTTTAATATTAAAAGCTTTTTCCATTCTATCGATTCCCTCTCCCTATTAATCTTATATATAAATCACCCAATATAATTATACATCTATTTATTTTATTACACTATATAAACAAACAATATATGAATTATAGTGGGAGTTTTATCAAAATTATTGTTCCTGCCTCAACAAACTCTTTATTCTTTTCATACCAATTCTTGATTGCACTATGTACAACTTTCAAGAAGATTTGTTTTAACCTGTTTGATCTTCCATCAATTCAATTCGCTTTCAATTTGTAATGAGATGAATCTATTTTCTCTACTTTAGGAGTTAATTACCAATTATTCTCCTCTAGTATATCGTACAATTACACCTTTTGTTTATATAAATTTAAATGATTTGAATGTAGACTTGAAAAACCTAGTAGCTTTTCTACTAAAAAAACAAATAAAGCAATCCATTTCCATAAAAAAAGATTGGCTGAGGCCAACCTTTTTTTATACTTATTCATTTCGAGTTGGTTTTGGTGTAACACCTAAATGCTCATTTAACTTATTCGAAATATCTTTCACATTTTTTTCGTTTGGAATGTAATAATAAATACCACCAATACGTTTATCCGTTCCTTCTATTTGCATTTTTTCCATTTGCAGGTCAGATCCAGCCATATTTTTCGTAATAGCAAGCATATCATCAAACGTTAAGTTTGTTTTCATATTTTTATCAACTGCATCAAGTAGAGAGCCCATTTTACTAATAGATTGAACAGACATTGCTTTTTTCGCAATTGCTTCAATTACAAGTTGTTGTCTTTGACCACGCATTGCATCACTGTCAATTTTACGCGTTCTAGCAAGTGCAAGGGCTTGTTCACCATTTAAATGTTGGTAACCTTTTTCTAAATGGATCATACCTGCTTGGTCTTTACTATCTTGTTCTGTGAAAGTAACCGGTACATCAATATCAATACCACCAATTGAATCTACAATTTGTACAAATGACTCAAAGTTAAACTTCACATAATAATCAACTGGAACATTTAAAAATCGTTCCACTGTATCTCTTGTACTTTCAACACCGCCAAATACGTGTGCGTGTGTAATTTTATCTAATTTCTTTCTAGATGGAATATAAACACGTGAATCACGAGGAATACTTACTAATTTAACGGATTTATCATCTTTATTAATTGTCGCTAATAAAAGTGCATCTGTTCGAACTGCTTCGCCATATTGGCTTTTTCTCATTTCGCTTCCGTCGACACCCATGATTAAAATCGAAATATTATCCTTTAAGGGTTCCACTTCTTTGTCCCTTTTTGATGACTTATCAATTTTTGCATATGCATCACTTACAACAGCTTTTGCTTTGTTATATATAAACGATCCATATCCTACTCCTCCAAAAACAAGTAGGAAAAATGGAATTAAAATGAACCATTTTATTGATTTTCTTTTAGAACGTTTTTTATTGCTTCTCGTGTTTTGTTCTAATTCAGAGCTCATGTTCATTCTCCTCTCTTTCTCTTTTCCTAGTATAATGTATGTCTAGTAATCTTCATATTGAATTTCCTTTCAATCACCTTACATTTTTGTAAGGTTACATCATGAATCCAATATGTATTCCATTTCACATTATACTCTCGTACTCATTTTTGGCAAGTCACTGTTTATCAACTTCAAAAATTTAACACTTCTAAACATTCTAATTTGCAGATTTATCATTCTGTTATTTGCAGGTAGTAAGATTTTCACCTCACAATTTAGCAGGAATAAAGAGTCAAGTTTGTGCCGTGAAATTTTGATTGGTGAAGGCTAATAATCAGTGGGAGATGAACACCCCCTCTGATTAAAGTTTCACTTTATTATTTCTCATTTGGTGTGTATATCATTTGCTTCCCATTATTATTAATTAAAGCTGATTTTGCTTGTACTTTCGTTTTTTCTATTTCTACATCTTTATTTGAGAAATTCACAATAATTTTAATATCTTTTCCATATGAAGCAGATTGTACTAGCTTATCTTCTGACAGATATGCAAAGTTCGTCATTTCTTCTTTTACTGCTTTTTCATGAACTTCATTCCAAACTTTCAGATGCTGTGTAATTTCTTTTTTATGCTTATTCCACTCTACTTCATCTAAATGGTACAACGGAGGAACATTATACAATAACTCATATAACATACGATTTCCAACTTCATCTTTCACCTTCAAACTTCCCCATTCCCAATGGTGCGTTGTAATAACGGAATCGTTGTATACTAATTTATATAATGGTACCGAATATACTGGATTTAAATATACTTGCTTATATTCTTCTTTCAACGGTACTTGTTTTGCATATTTTTCGGGAACATTTTGATTTGGTGACCAATATCCACCTACATAATACGGGCTTGTTTTGTTTTTTCTCATATCTTCATCGTCCCATTTAATAACTGGCGTTTCAATTCCATGAGCAAATGCAATCGTACTACTCGCAAAATCATTTCCGCCCTCTGAGCCAACTACCATACCTTTTTCTTGTGCAATATAATCCATTCGTTTTAATCGTGCTTTTAAATCTTGTTCTTGTGTCGTTAAATGTTTTGTTGAATAATCATCATAAATTTCGCCCGTCGCGTCACAATCAATAAACCATGAATTATATTTAGGGCCATTTTGTAATATATCGTTCATTCGTTCTTTTACACTAGGAAGTGATAATGTCGGATTTAATTTTCGGCCTCTCCCTAAAAACCCTTGCACTTTCTCTCCATTTTTCTTCGTTACAGTTGCTTCTTCATATAACGATGGATCATTAAAGGAAGCTGTGTTCCAATTTTTATCACCTTTTTCATGAATGGAATGATAAGAATCATACGGACCAACTAAATATCCCATTTTCTTAGCTTCTGTAACAAAATTAGGTTGCATATATCCTTGTTCCCAGTTCGGTAGACCAATCCATGCCTTTTCTATCCCGGCCTCTTTCATTTCCTTTAGTATATCCGTTCCATCTGCATTACCCCATTTACTTACTTCTTCAACCGCATCACCGAGTACTGACTTTAGTAAATGTTTATTTAAGCTATACAGCTCTGTCTTCGATAAGTGATCTACACCTTTCTTTAATAACACACTAGCTTCCTGATCAACTTTCGGGAAAATATCCTCTTTATACAATTCCTTCATTGATAATGCTTCGTTTACATAACGCAAAATAACATTTTTTTGATACTTATCAATGAAATCTTGTTTACTTACTTGTTCAAATACATTCAGTTCCCCAGGCTCTGAACTATTCTTTTGAATAAGCTCTTTTATATGGCTAAACAGCGGACTATTTATTTGCTCCCTTAGCTTTGGCCAATTTACATTACTTTCTGATAAACCATTTTGATTCCAAAAATAAAAATGACCTGCACCGTAAAGTTTTTCAATTTCTTTATTTTTTCTTGCCTTTTCTTGTAATGTTTTAAATTCACCTTTTTCAATAATATTGTCCTTGTATAGTTTTGCGATACTTACTGCATCATTATTTGTCACATATAATTGAAAGCCATATGTTTTATTTTTATTTATACTCGGGAATTCATGTGTAAAATCAAACCCTATTTTCGGATCTGAATGAAATTTCAATTCATTATTAAACATATTATTCGCAATATATACGATCGAATATTTAGAACCATTTAATGCAAAAAACTTCATAGAAAATGATTCAGCAAATGAATACGAATCATCCTTTAAAAACTTCTTCCAATTCTCATCATTACTTGGAATTTGCTTACCTTCCCATAATGGAAGTGTATAATTTTCAGCTTGTACTTTCGGCCATGTAAAGCTTTCTGCACCAGTCGATTCCACTTCGATATTTAAGTGATCTTTTTTCTTTTCTAAGTTTACTTTTACTTTTTGATCTGGATATTCCCACGATGTATGATCCTTGTCTTTTTTTAAATTCGATACCTTCATTTTTGGTAACGGTTGTGATGCCTGTTCCTTTACACCATCATGTTCTACAGTTAACGTAAAAGTCTCTGGATTTACATCGTAAGTAAAATCTTTATACGTCGCTTTCTTTATTTTAGACTCTTGTACAGCATTATTACCTTTTACATCACACCCGACTAAAGTCGAAAATGATATAGTTGTAAGAAGACATATCGCTATCATTTTTTTCATCTTCTGCACCTCCACCACTGAATATACAGGTGCTTTGTTACAGGAATGTGGCAAAAAATAATAGAGCTAGCATAACGCTAGCTCTATTATGAGTATAAAAAATTCTCAAATAACTATAATTTATTTTTTAATATGTAATACAGCGGGACTTTAATCCTTGTTTTTTACTCTCACAAATAATGTGATTAAACAAATTAAAGTTTCACTAGGCTTTCCTTAACTGAAAAAGTAAGTGTATATAATATATCCTAAAACTAGCACTAAAATTAATATCCCTGTACCTTTCCAATTCATGCCCCCTGTTATATCAACAGGGCTACCTGATTCCGCTCTATTGAGCCCATCATTCAAAGAACCGGTAGGGTTATTTTTTAACTCACTTTGTCTTATGTGTTCTCTTTTTTCTTCTGGTGACTCTTTTGAACTCATATAATCACCTCCAAAATTAATACGCTCTTTACTGAATTATACAATACTCATTTTCATTTTATATGCTGATTTAAAATATATTTACAACATAAAAAAGCTAGCGATGCTAGCTCTTTTTATAATCCAATATGTTCTTCCTTATTTACAGTAATCCCCTTATGATCGATCTCAAGCTCACATACTTTCATAGCTGTAAATACTTTCGCTAATTGCTCAGCGATTTCTTGACGCTTCTCATACGGCGTTAATATGAAAATGGATGGCCCCGCACCGCTAAGCGCCGTTCCATATGCACCAAATTCTTTTGCACATTTACGAATAGATGGTAATAGCGGTACGAGTTCTAATCGATACGGCTCGTGAAAATGATCTCTTTCCATCATTTCACCTACAACTTCCCACTTCTTTTGACAAAACGCAGCTACTAATACGTTGCTTATCGCACTAGCTTTAACTGCTTCATGAAACGGAAACATTTCTGGTAATACAGATCGGCTTTCATCTGTATTTAGCTCTTCATTTGGAATAAGAGAAATTACGCCTAATTCCTTACTTTCAATTCTTACAACCGAAACATTCTTTCCATCAAGTGCTCCGATTACAGTTCCACCTAATATAGAAGCAGCAACATTATCTGGATGCCCTTCAAAATTTGTAGCAATTTGAACTTTTTGATCAGTTGTTAAGTGTAAATTTCCAAGTTGATTCGCAAGCTCTATTCCTGCTACAATCGCTGATGCGCTACTTCCTAGCCCTCTTGTCAGCGGAATATTACTAGTAACTTCTATTATATGGGGTGATAAAGAAGGACATACTTTACATGCCGTGCTAACAATTAAATTTTTATCGTCTTTTGGAATTGAATCGTCAAAAGAATGTATCACTTGCCACTTATCAGCTTCTCCCTTTACACTTACTTCTAAATATAATGACAAAGCTATTCCAACAGAATCAAATCCTGGTCCAACATTCGCTGTACTAGCAGGAACACGAACTCTTAGTGGTATCACGACATAATCACCCCTTTAATATGATCTTTAATTTGTTCTATATCATTTGACACACTTGCAATATCAAATTTATTAGAAGAAATTGCGATATCAGGATCTTTTAAACCATTTCCAGTTAAAACTGCAACAACTGTTTCGCCTTTTTTGATTTTCCCAGATTGAACATGTTTAATTACGCCCGCTAATGAAGCATTCGATCCTGGCTCTGCAAAAACCCCTTCCGTTTTTGCTAACAATCTATACGCATGTAATATTTCTTCATCTGACACCATATCTATTTCACCATTAGACTGTTCGGCAGCCTCTACTGCATACGACCAACTTGCCGGATTACCGATGCGAATCGCTGTTGCGATTGTTTCAGGTGCCTCAATGACATGTCCTTTTACAATTGCTGCTGCTCCTTCCGCTTCAAAACCGTGAATTCTTGGCTTCTTATAGCCTTTTTCTTTCTCATATTCACAGAAACCTTTCCAGTATGCTGTAATATTACCCGCATTCCCAACTGGGATAGCTAAAACATCTGGTGCATTTTTCAACTGGTCACAAATTTCAAATGCTGCTGTTTTTTGCCCTTCAATTCGGTAAGGATTTACCGAGTTAACTAATGTAATTTGCTCCTCTGCAGCAATATTTCTTACAGCCTTAAGTGCATCATCGAAGTTCCCTTCTATTGAAATAATTTCCGCTCCATAAGCGACCGCTTGTGCTAATTTCCCATGCGCAATCTTTCCTTCCGGGATTACGATAATACATTTCATTCCGAGGCGGGCCGCGTATGCTGCAGCTGATGCTGACGTATTACCTGTTGATGCACAAATGATTGCCTCCGAACCTTCTTCTTTCGCCTTAGCAACTGCCATTACCATACCACGATCTTTAAACGAGCCTGTCGGATTCGCTCCTTCATACTTCCCGTATAACTGAATCCCTAATTGTTTTGATATATTTAATAATGGAATAAGGGGTGTATTCCCTTCCATTAAGCTTACGTCAGGTGTGTTTTCATTCACTGGTAAATAAGAAGCATATTGTTTTAATAATCCTTTATACATATTGTTTTTCCTCCTCAATAATATAGTAACTGTTTATTTCACTTGCGACAGCTTCTATCGCTCCTAAAACTCGTTCAAATTGATACTTTGAAGTTTGATGTGTCACAACAACGACTTCTGCAAGTTCCCTATTTAAAGGTAATTGAATAACTTCTTTTAAACTTACAGAATAATTAACGAAACATTCTGTTACTTGTTGCAACATCCCTGGCTCATCTCGTAATGAAATACGTAAGAAATATTTCGAAACAACTTCTTCATCTCCTTGTAATTCGTAAGGCACTGGTTCTTTTAACGCACTTTTATTTTTCGGAACTTGATTCATATTTTTAACGATTGAAATAATATCACTTACTACAGCAGAGCCAGTCGGTAACTTCCCTGCTCCAGGCCCGTAAAACATCACTTCTCCTACTGCTTGGCCATGAACATACACCGCATTGAACTCATTATTTACATTCGATAACGGATGATGACTTGGTAATAAAGTCGGTTCCACACTTAAATGAATGGCTGATCCGTGTTTCTCCGCCTTACCAATTAATTTCATAGTAAACCCTAACTTTTCAGCCATTTGTAAATCTTCTTTTTCGATCTTTCGAATCCCTCTTACTTGCACATCATCTAAAGAAACATTCATCGAAAACCCTAAGTTCGCAAGGATTGCTACTTTTCTCGCCGCATCTAGTCCATCTACATCTGCTGTCGGATCTGATTCTGCGAATCCTAATTTTTGTGCTTCCTGTAAAGCCTCTTCATACGACCATCCATTTTGACTCATCTTTGTTAACATGTAATTTGTTGTTCCATTTACAATTCCCATTATTTTTTCAATTTGATCCGACGCTAACCCGTCTGTTAATCCTCTTAATATTGGAATCCCACCCGCTACACTTGCTTCATAACATAAATCACATTCATTTTTATTTGCCAATTGCAAAAGCTCCGCACCGTATACGGCCATTAAATCTTTATTTGCTGTTACGACATGTTTCTTACTTTGCAAAGCCTTCATAATATGTTGTTTCGCTTCTTCAATTCCGCCCATTACCTCTACTACAATATCAATATTTGAATCATTTAGAACTTCATCGACATTACTTGTTACTACGATTCCATCAATGCAAACATCACGTTCTTTTTCCAAATCACGTACAACGACTGCCTTTACCTTTACTGCATATCCTGTATCAAGAGCAATCTTTTGATAATGTTCTTTCAAAATATGGACAACACCACTTCCGACAGTACCTAACCCTAATACCCCAACATTAATAACATTATTCATCTTCTAATCTCCTCCTAAAATTTTATTGTTTATCTCTATCAATCACCTTGCTCTGCCATTTTTCCATGCAGGTGGTGGTTATTTCCGTACGTACTAATCGTTTCATATTACCGCACCTCCTTTCAAAGTAATAAAAAAACACACTCATCCCTAGGAAAGGGACGAATGTGTTTTCGTGGTTCCACCCTTGTTCCAACCTAGACTTATTTTCTTCTAGATTGCTCAAGTTCAGATAACGGCTGATACCGTCAATAATTACTAGATTACTCGTTCACTATTGAAGTTCAAAGGTGGTAAGATCATTTCTCGTGTTAGGAAGCTCACAGCCTTGGCCTCCCTCTCTGTAAACCGTAAAAATGATTTCATGTCCTTATCGTTACTTTTTCGTTCATGTTTATTTGTTAACTCATTATACTCGCATAAAAAACAAAATCAATACTATTTTTTAATTATTTTTAATTTTCAATCTAAAAACTATAAAAAAACACACTCATCCCTAGGAAAGGGACGAATGTGTTTTCGTGGTTCCACCCTTGTTCCAATCTAGACTTATTTTCTTCTAGATTGCTCAAGCTCAGATAACGGCTGATACCGTCAATAATTACTAGATTACTCGTTCACTATTGAAGTTCAAAGGTGGTAAAATCACTTTTCGTGTTAGGAAGCTCACAGCCTTGGCTTCCTTCTCTGTAAACCGTAAAAATGATTTCGTGTCCTTGTCATTACTTTTTCGTTCATGTCTATTTGTTAACTTATTATAGTTATCAACTTTTTAAAAAGCAAGCCTATTTTTATTAACTATTTTCAAGGTAATTTTTTATTATATTTCACAATAACATTATACAAATGTTCCTCTTATTACCTATATTGTAAATTTTCAACCTATAAATCAGCCATTTACATATAAATAAATTGTTCTAAAACGAGAAGCCTCCCACTCCCTAAAACTATATTTATAAAATATTTTCAATACAATCTTTTCGTATAACTTTCTTCTAAAGAACGTGCAACTTCCTCTTCTGACGCATTCACTTTCGCATGTTCCATTAACATTTTTGCTGCTGAAGGTAACTCTCTTTTATTTAACCAAGATTCTGGATCCCACATCTTAGAGCGAATAAAAGCTTTTGCGCAATGAATATAGCATTCTTCTATTTCAACAACGATTCCAAGTAACGGATTACGTCCATTAGCCTGCATTTCTTTCAAAATTTCTTCATCGTTTGTAATATATGCTTTACCGTTTATTCGGAGTGTTTCCCCAAGACCAGGAATAAAAAAGATTAATCCTACGTGCGGATTCGAAATAATATTTAAAATAGAGTCTATGCGACGATTACCCGGTCTTTCAGGGATGATAATTTTATTTTGATTTAATACATATACAAATCCAGGTGCATCTCCTCTCGGCGAAGCATCACACTCTCCTAATTTATTTGCAGTAGATAACACTAAAAAAGGAGATTTAGACAGAAAATCTACACAATGATGATCAAGTGATGAAATAACTTTTTTCAAAGCCCGTTCACTTGGTTGCCCCAATATTTGTCGTAATTCTTCCTCTGTTGAAATAATTGATTTTATTTCCTTACTTTCTATCCCCACTTATACCCGCTCCTTTTTCTTTATTTCCCCAAAATTCAATACGAATATTGTATAATAAAATTTGCAGAAAGGGGAATTAAAATGACAGAGTGGTTAACGATATTTGATACTGAAGGAAATACACTTGGAAAAAAATTACGTGATGAAGTGCATCGCGATGGCGATTGGCACGAAACATTTCATTGCTGGTTTATAGAAAAAGATGATGAAGATATGTTCTTATATTTCCAATTGCGCTCTAAAAATAAAAAAGAAGCTCCGGGTATATGGGATATTACTTCAGCTGGACATATTATGCATGATGAAGATGTACAAATTGGTGGCCTACGTGAAATTGAAGAAGAATTGGGGCTTTCCTTTCAAACTACTGATTTAGCATACAAAGGAATCTTTAAAATAGATTATGAAATTTCAAACCTTATTGATCGTGAGTTTTGTCATATGTATTTTCACAATGTAATAAAACCACTTTCATTTGCACCAGGTGAAGAAGTAGACGATGTGATGAAAGTACATGCAACATCTTTTCTACAACTATTAAAAAGAGATATTTCATCTTTAACGACTATTTCTGCTCTAAACAGTAAACCGATAACGATAACATTTGAAGATATTTATCCATATGACCTTGAATACTATGAATTTGTTGTAGAACAAGGAAAAGAATTGCTAAAAAATAATAGTTTGTAAATAATATATGACTCCCAACTTAAATTACTCGGGAGTCATATTTTTTCATTATTTCTCAAGTATCTTTAACCTTTTCTCTACTCGTATAAATAAACGTATGATTAACAATAGCATAACAATCATAATCGCTATCATTGTATGTGTATATCTAAACAGTATACTAATAACACTTCCAATTAACATCATAATGAATCCATTTTGTTTCATCACTTCTGCACTATACCTGTTACCCGCATCCCATAATTCTTTATTTTTCATAGATCGTTTCGTACGGTAACCATATGCTGCGTTAATATCCGTTGGTGGATTTTTTTGAAGAATAAGTGCAGCAAGTATAAATATAACACCAATTAATATGCTCATTCCTATGTTTACTAGTACATCTATCAATTATATCCACCTCCTAACTTACACTTTCATTATACTATACAACTTTAAACATCCCAATTATTAACATTTTTATTTTCTCTCTTTAGATGTCTGAAACATACTTGGAAGTGTTACAAAACGTGCTCCTTTCGTTTTTAACTGCGGAATGATTTTGTCTAGTGCATCTACAGATCCTTGTAAATGCCCACCTGGAGTTGAATGTTGCAGTATGACACTACCAGGAAATGAATTCCCTAACACATTATTTGTAATCGTATCAGCACTTACACCTTTCCAATCAACTGTATCAACACTCCACTGTACAATCATAAAATTTTGCTCAGTCGCCCAATTCAATTGATTTTCAAGTATTTCACCATAAGGCGGACGTATAAATTTAGGAGCATAGCCAGCTAAACGCTTTAATATTTCTTCTGTTTTTATTATTTGATTCCGGTACTCTGTCTCATTTACTTTCGCTAAATTCGGATGACTATACGTATGATTACCAATTACATGCCCTTCATTCGCAATACGCTTTACTACGTTCGGATACTTTTCAGCATTTTCACCAAGCAGGAAGAAAGTAGCTTTCACATTATGTTGTTTTAACCTATCTAAAATTTTTGGCGTAAATACTAAATCTGGTCCATCATCAAATGTAAGAGCTACTTCCGCTTTATTGTATGGTCCTGAAAATGCATACGCATATTTTTCGACCCACGAAAATGGTGTCCATGATCCACGATCTTCTTTTATTTGAACTTCATAATTTTGAGGAACATGTAAAGCGTATGGCAATGAACTTATATAGTCTCCATAATAAAATGAGTTATATGGCATATAAGCATACGAAACATTTCGCTCTAATCCCCATTGAAATGGAACGAACATCTCTGGTGAATAAAAATAATACATGATAAAAACCTCCCTAAAATTTCATATGTGATTCAGCTGCACTTTGTTAGAGAAATTCTTATTCATGAACAAAAATAAGACTGTCCATAATTAGGACAGTCTTACTTCTTTATATTATTAATAAATCGATGTACTATCTTTCGGCAAAGCTTTCACATGTTTTAAATAACTCGTCACTTTGTCATCATCATCTTGCGGATATTGATATCCATATGTGTTAGCAATTTCGTTCGCAACTTCCCTAAATAAATCACCCATTACAAAGAATGACTCCCATATATTTTCATATTCTGCATTTGAAAATGTCTTTCTAAATTGCTCCCACGTATCTTTTTCAACATATTGCTCGAAATGCTTACCAAACTTTCCGGTATTCACTGTAAAATTTGTTTTCATGCCAATATGCCATTCTATCATTACGATTAACATATCTCGCATTGGGCCTTCAAGCATTCCTTTCGCATAAGAAAGTTCCTCGCGCCATAACCCTTTCCCTACATTTGTGCTGCACCACCAAAATTCATTACAGCAATCGAAAAACTCTTTTTCTGTAGGCTTTTTTATAACGTAATCTTTATCACTTGCTGGCGGAAATTCTCCAATACAATTGTCTTTATCCAGTAGTAATTTACTTAAACTATCCTGTCCAATAAATTTATTTATTAAATCCACTGGAACTAGCATTAAATCCATCCGGTTTCCATCCATAAACTGCATTAAATACGGAAATTTCCCGTCTTCATCTGCTGGAACTAACGACATTTCTTCCGGCATTTGAACAATCATTATTTCTCCAAATCTATGAATCCAATTATGATTAGATGTAAAAGGTTGTACTTCTTTTACAACATAAATAATATCATAGTCTTGAAAACAATCTTTTTTCACATTCGGATTCACACGTGATCCATTCATGATGACAGCTCGAATTCTTTCATCCTCTTTTGCTGTATTTATAATTAAGTCTAGCATCTCTTTTTCAGTTCTCATCTACTTATATCCTCCAATTTTTAATATATAATATAGCGCTATGTATATTGGAGGTCCACGAGCTAAATGCGTTACATATTATAATTTTTGAAACTTCTTTTTCATCCCTTTTACCTCCTTACATCGCTCTTTTACGACTACCATTACAAAAAAACATCGTACTGAAATGCTATAGCACTTACACACGTGAATCAATAGCTATTAATTCATAGAAACGGCCTATCCCTTTTTAATACTTTTCTACCATGTGCATTTAATTATACCGAAAATTCTGTTTTAAACAAAAAAATAAAAAAGGAACACCCACTCCATTACAGAATAGATGTCCCTTCTTTGTTGATAAATGTAGCCCTTACGGATTAGTAGACCAAAGTCCTGCTGATTTAATAAATGTACGTTTATTTAATTTCAGCTGTGCTACGATAAATTCTGCAATATCTTCTGCTTGCATTACTTTATCTGGATTTCCATCAGTTAATCCTAAATCTACAGCCATGTCAGTTGCTACTGTACTTGGAGTTAACGCTGTTACACGAATGTTATGTTTACGAACTTCCATTGCTAACGATTCTGTTAAACCAAGAACACCAAATTTAGAAGCACTATATGCACTTGTTACAGGTGCACCTTTTTGTCCTGCTGTAGATGAAATATTAATAATATCACCAGATTGTTGTTCAATCATGCTTGGTAAAGCGGCGCGGGTTGCATAGTATACACCCATTAAGTTTACTTGAATGATTTTTTCCCAATCAGCAACTTCTAGTTCTAAAAACTTACCGAACTTAGAAATGCCAGCGTTATTAATTAAAATATCGATAGATCCTAAACCATTTTTTAACGTTTCAATTGCAGTAGTCACCTCTTCATATGAAGATACGTCAGCAGTCGCGATAACAGCTTTTACGCCTTCTGCTTCTACTTCTTTCGCTACAGCTTTTAAGTTTTCTTCTGAACGAGCTAAAAGACCTACATTTACGCCCTCTTTCGCTAATGCGATCGCTACAGCACGACCAATCCCTCTACCTGCTCCTGTAATTAAAGCATTTTTACCTTGTAATAATTCTGCCAAGTATAACACTCCTTAATCATCTCAGTTGTTTATTATATTAAAAGTGTATCTATGTTTATGTAAAAAGGCAATGATGCACTTTCATGTGCGTAGGTTACTTGTAGGTAACTATAGAAAGTTTTTATTTATCCCGCATTAACGAGCAGTAAGAACCCCACCTCAAAATTCAGTGGAAGCAAAGAAGTTAGGTGGGGGATCAACTGCCCGTAAAAGCCCGATTGGTTCAACTAATAATCAGTGGGGGGATGAACAAAACCCCCACTGATTAAAGTTTCACTTTATAAGTCTCATGTTTTTGCCATAATTCATGTAAAATAAAAATAAATCCAGCATAGGGGAGTGTATGTGTATGAAAAGAAAAAAATGGTTCTTGTCACTAACTGCAGTCGGACTATGTATCATATTTTTTGCGATGTACTTTATATTTGGTAATCCACTAAATTATAAAGTAATAGAAAAAGATACTAGAAATTATCTCCATACTATAAAAAACTATAAGCAAGAAGAAATACAAAGCATAACCGGAAAATATACTCCCATTTATAATATCGGCTATTATGCAGAGGTAGTATATAAAGACGAACCCTATTTTACATACTCTTATACATACGATAATAATAATAATAATAATAATAATAAAATAATACAAGACAACGGTATTTTAGGAAGACATACTGAATTATTTGAAAATCTTAATTTAAACTGGTCTTTGTTTGACCAGTTAGTAGATGGTATTCATAAAAACTTGCAAGAAAGAGGTTTAAGTGAAAAGAAGGATTATTCTATACGACACGTTCATTTTATTGATATAGATAGTGATAGAAATGGTGCAGAAGCATATGTTGACTTTAAGAAAGATAAAGAATCAGATTACTCATATCGTATGAATAGCGAAGGAAAAGCTTATCAATATAATTGCAGTAATGGTAAATGCATTTTTAAAGAAAAATAGTGTTAGGAGGGAAACCTTCTAACACTATTTTTCTTCATGATTCGGAATACGCACAATAAATTCTGCACCATTCCCTTCCTCACTCTCGACTTTTATTTCTCCTTGATGAAGGTCGAGTACTTTTTTTACGATGGCCAAACCTAAGCCACTTCCCCCATAAGTACGATTTCGTGAAGAATCCGCTTTATAAAAACGTTCAAAAATATGTTGTTTCTGTTCTTCGGATATACCAATTCCCGAATCACGAATACGTACTTCCACTAATGTCTCGTTTTCTTTTAACTGGATTGTAATCGTGCCACCACTTGGAGTAAATTTAATACTATTATGAATTAAATTAATCCACACTTGATTCATACTTTCTTGATCGGCAATTATATGCACTTTTTCTAAATCAAGGTCTAATTCAATTTCTTTTTCATCCCAAAGCGGTTCACTATTTAGCACAATTTGCTTTAATTGTTGATCTAATCGATAGTTCACTTTTTCTGGTGTATACTCTTCCGACTCTAAAAGGGTGAGCTTCAGTAAATTTTGGCTCAGTTTAGATAATCTCGTCGTTTCAGTTTCAATAATAGTAAGGTAATGCTTTCTTTTTTCCTCAGAAAGATTATTATCTTGTAGCGCTCTAGCAAATCCTTTTATAGAAGTTAATGGTGACTGTATTTCATGAGAAACATTCGATACAAATTCCTGGCGCAGTTTCTCCATCGCATTCAGTTCATCTGTCATATCATTTATACTCTTTACGAGTACACCAATTTCGCCATCATACTTTTCTTCATTCCGTATTTTTACAGAGAAGTCCCCTTTTGCAATTTTTTGTATCGGTTCAATGATCGTCCAAATCATCGCCTCTCGCTTCGGTCTCATTAATATTCCGATCAATACCCAAATAAGAACAATAAATACAAAACCGACCATATCACTAATGAGAAACGTAACAAAAGGCGATACGTTTATTTCCAGAGCTTTCATTACACTAGACGATACAAAAAAGGCTATAGACCAAATTATAGTAAGAAAAGTAAAGAGCGCTATTATCGCCCCCATTACTTTTAACATCTTCATCTTACTCATTCGTTTTCTTTGTCTCATTTACTTACCTCTAAGCGATACCCTAAACCCCTTATCGTCTTTATACTAAACTTCGATTGCTCTTCTTGAAACCTTTCACGCAACCGATTAATATGAACGTCTAGTGTGCGTTCATTCCCTTCAAAATCATATCCCCATACGTCTTCAATTAATTGCTCTCTTGAACAAGTTCTTCCCGCTTTAGATCCTAATGTAAAGAGTAACTCAAATTCTTTTAGCGGCAACGTGACCGTTTGTTCTCCGGCGTTAACTTCAAATGTTTTACGATTTAACAGTACATTCCCAACTTGAATAGATTGCGATACTGTAATTTGGTAACGTTTCAATAATGCCTTCACTCTCACAACTAATTCTAGAGGATCAAATGGTTTCACAAGATAATCATCTGTTCCGAGGTGAAACCCTTTTATCTTTTGAGATGTTTCTCCTTTAGCAGTTAGCATCAAAATCGGAATATCATAGTATTTTCTTAATTCAAAACACAAATCAAACCCATCCATATTTGGCATCATAATATCAAGAATCGCCATATCGACTTTCACTTCTTCTATTTTTCGAAGAGCATCTAATCCATCAACGGCCTCATATGTTTGAAAACCTTCTCGTTCCAAAAATACAGAAACAAGTTCTCTAATGTGCGGATCATCATCTACAATTAATATTTTAGGTATCAAGGAATCATATCCTTTCTGCTTAACATACTTTTTAGCACTCTAAAATCAACAATCAGTGAAGTGCCCCCTCACTGATTGTTTTCATTCTATAATGCTCCTTCTTTAATTTTCAACTGCTGCATTGCAAATTCACGGTACATGTCATGTGTCCGTAATAACTCATCATGTGAGCCACTTCCTGTAAGATTCCCTTTTTCAATAAAGATAATTTTATCTGCATCGACAACAGTAGAAAGTCTATGCGCAATAACTAAAGTTGTTCTACCTTTCATTAAGTTATTTAACGCCTTCTGAACAACTGATTCCGATTTACTATCAAGACTTGAAGTCGCTTCATCTAACATCAAGATTTGCGGATTTCGTAGTAACGCTCGAGCAATCGCAATTCGCTGTCTTTGCCCTCCAGAAAGCTTCACACCACGCTCTCCAACTTCTGTTGCATATCCACTTGGTAAATCATGAATAAACGCATCAACATACGCCATCGCTGCTACTTTTTCAATTTCTTCGTCAGTCACTTCGCCCTCAACACCGTAGCAAATATTATCGCGAATCGTTCCATCAATTAACGGACTATCTTGTGAAACGTAACCAATTTGACGTCGCCATGATTGTAATGAATATGCTGTAATTGGTTCTTTCCCTAATTTTATGAAACCACTAGTTGGCTCATAAAAACGTTCTAACAGCGAGAATAAAGTTGTTTTTCCGCTACCACTTGGTCCTACAATCGCCGTTACTTTTCCAGATTCAATCGTGAAGTCGATATTTTTCAAGATTTTCTCTTCTTCGTTATACTCAAAATGTACATTTTCAATAACGATCGGCTGCTTCGCATTTGTAACATTCATACCTGTTTCATGATCTTCTACTTCATATTCTAAAATCGTATTAATTCTTTCGGTTGCACCAATTGCTTTTTGGAACTGAGTAAAGAACATTGATAACTGACTCATTGGCATAATAATTTGAACTAAATACAAAATAAATGCTACAAGTTCACCTGTTGTTAATGCACCGCTAGAAACTCGCATTCCACCATACCCTACGATAATAACAAGCAATGCCATTAAAACAAACGACATAACTGGTGAAATTAATGCTTGCACTTTTCCTTCTTTCAAACCAAATTGCAATAATTTTTGGATACCTGCATTACCTGTCTCATATTCTTTTTTTTCCGTATTTGAAGATTTCACTAAACGAACCTCTGATAACACTTGTGTTAACACACTTGTAAACGAAGCCGTTTCATCTTGAAGTGCTTTTGAAATCTTATACATTTTTCGTCCAAGTGGAACTAAAATTAGTACCGATAACGGAATAACCGTTAAAAGTAAAATTGTCATTTTCCAGTCTAAAACAAATAATACAATTAATGATCCAATAATTGAGATACCGCCTGTTAATAAGTTTGACAAATGCTCAGAAATTAATGTTTTAACAACACCTGTATCATTTGTCATACGACTAATTGTATCTCCCGTTCTGTTTTGATCATAATAAGACACTGGTAAAATAAGTACCTTTTTCCACAATCGTTCCCTAAGTCCAGCCACAATTTTTTGTCCAATATAATTCAGTAAATAAATAGACAATCCTGCAGCAATTGTTTGAATAATAAAGAATGCAATTAATCCAACAATTTGTCCCGTACTAATTGAGGAAAGCGAAAAATTATCAACTAAACCTTTTGTTAGCATTGGAATAAACAAACTCGCTCCAGTAGAAAGTAAGCTCATTAGTAATGCAAAAATAAGAATGCCTTTCGGTGGATTTGTATCTTTAATGAGACGTAAAAACTGCCTCCAATTCCCTTTTTTCTTTTCTATATTCCTAACTTCCATTGTCGTTCATCTCCTCGTTATAAACAAAACTATTATCTCTAAAACTAGAATACGCTATAAATGTAAACTGAATGTAAACACACTTTTTCTATTTTTACAAAATATACATATAAACTCATCTTTACAACAAGTGTAAACATCTGATATTATTACCTGGTACTTATTATTATTCTATGTGAATTATAGATAACTAATTTAAAATACTATATAAATCTCCAGTTATTGAAAGGAGTATCCTTTTTGCAAACAAATACACATTCCGAAAAGGAAACAATCATTTTTATTCATGGATTAGTTGGAAATCGCCGCGCCTTCAAAAAAGAGCATAAACGATTTTCTGCATCCTACAACATTATAACTTATGATTTATTAGGTCACGGCGACGATAAAGGAGAAGCTATCGACTTTTCAATACAGCGCCTCGTAGATCAATTATTGAACTTGTATGAAAAAGAGGGAATTAAAAAGGCTCATATTTGTGCTCTAAGCTATGGCTGTTATATCTCTACGACATTTGCACAAATGCATCCAGAAAAAGTATTGAGCATTTGTCATATTGGTGGACATTATAATAACCCTTCCCGTTTATATAATGTTTTTCAGAAATTTTGGGAAAAACGTGGTGATGAATATTCATCTTGGCTTTCTCAGTATGCTAGTACTATTTTTCCAAGTGGAATACTAAGGGCAAATCCGTTCGCTGTTATTTCACGAAATATTTATTACCGTTTCGGATTACAATTACACTCGTCCATTATTGCTGAGTCATTACGACATCGCTTAGAATTCGACTTGAAATCTAAATTAAAAGCACTTCCCCATCCTATATTATGGGTGATGGGAGAACATGATCATCTCTATAAATCTTGTCTCTTTGATTTGAAGTCCATTCTTCCGAACGTTTTATATAAAGAAATTCCATTAGCAGGTCATGCAGCAAACTTATTCCGTCCAAACTATTTTCATGATTTATATGCTAAGTTTTTGCATGGGAAATTGACATAAAGTGAAACTTTAATCAGCGGAGGTTGTTCCTCCCCCGCTGATTATTATCCCGCAAATAACGGGATAAATACTACTATACTGACAGTTTATCCAACTATGAAAAAGGCTTCCCAAGTTTCCCTGGAAAGCCTTTTCTCTATACGAAAAGTATATAAAATACTTTTTCTTAGTATGCTTTTGTGTAACCTAATAGGTGCTTACTCCAGTAAGAGTTGCTTACAGAGCTAATGCGTACACCAGTTGTGTCAGTTTCTGCACTGATGAACTGTCCATTACCTAAGTAAACGCCCATGTGAGAAGGACCTGATTTATAAGTATTTTGGAAGTATACTAAATCACCTGGTTGTGGATTGCTAGTTTTTGTTTTAGAGCTCCAGTATCCAGCAACTGTTTGACGAGCGCCGTTATGACCAGTTTGATTTAATACGTAGTGAATGAATCCACTGCAGTCAAAACCAGCAGGTGTTGTACCAGCAGTTCTGTATGGTGAACCATTTAAAGATCTAGCGAATCCAGCGATTGAAGATGTATCTCCACCTGTTGGTGCTGTTGGTTTTTGTACTTGGTTCGTACCTTGGTTACCACCAGTAACTACATTGTTCACTCCGCCTTTTACAAACTTAACAAAGTCTGCACTTACGTAACCAGTGCGGCCATTATGGTTAATTTTATACCAACCATTTTCAGCGCCAGTAACGTTTAATACTGTACCGTTTGTTACCCCACCAATTACAGGGTTATATGTAGCTGGACCTGTACGTACTTTTAAAGCACCTGTGTTAACAACATATGATCCACCAGTTTGAACTGTAGTAGTATTGTTGTTGTTGTTGTTTGTAGTTGGTTGCTGAGTTTCGTTAGATACAGCTGAACCACCTTTTGTTACGAAGTCTTTGCTTACGTATCCAGTTCCACCATTGAAGTTAATTTTAAACCAATCTTGAACTTCACCTACAACTTGAACTGTTTTTCCTTTATTTACAGAACCTAAAACAGTATGAGATGCACTTGGGCCTGTACGTACGTTTAATGAAGAAACGTTTACTGTGTAAGTACCTGTTCCTTGCTGAACAGTAGTAGTAGTTCCTTTATTGCCACCAGTTGTTACGAAGTCCCCACTTACATAACCTGTTTGACCATTTACACTAACTTTGAACCAACCGTTTTCTTGTCCAATTACTTGAAGTACTTGACCTGATTTCACTTTAGAAATAACGTTATGTCCTGTACCAGCACCTGAACGTACATTTAATACATCAGCTGTTACTGTGTATTTTAATTCAGAAGTTGTTTCTACCGTTTTTGTTTCAGTTACAGTCGTTTGAGTTTGAGTTTGAGTTTGTCCATTAATTTCTTTTAGCGCATCATTTGAAACTTGTGCATGAGCAGAATCCATTCCAGGAACTGCTACACCTACTACAGATGCTGCTGCTAAACCTGCGATTACTTTTTTCATAAGTTGTCTTTACTTCCTTTCCCTACTATCCTCTTGAGAAAACTATAAACTTAGTACTTTACAATATTATCAAAGTAAAATATTCATCCAGTTCCATTTTTTAGCAAGAGTTTTATTTTTCACACATCGTTTATTTTAAACGATTGAAGTGAATTTAGTGTGAACTTCATGTGAACTTTATCATTAAACAGTGTGTTTTTGCAATGCTTTTTTCAAATTTCTTATGTATTTCATTGAAAATTCGACATTTCATTCATTATCTTAATATATATTTTTCTTTTGCTATCCACTTTAAAAAACTCTATTAATCTAATACAATGCAAAGAATGTATTTTCTAGTAAAGTCCCTTCCATGAAGCATACTCTTCTCATGACAAAAAATGCTTTTTTTATCAATAGTATAATATTTTTAGAAAACTATTTTTGATATTATCCATCGTTTTTAAAAGGTTTGACGATTTGTAAGATTTAACTCCAAAAATCCTGTTCTAATTTGACGAAAATGCACATTCCACTATCTATTTTTCACTATCTATGGAATTTTCAGGATATTTATATTATCATATATAAAGTAGGATTTTAATCCATACAAATTTTATTCACCCCACACTGAAACCAATCGAACTTTTACAGGTCGGTATTCTATACGTATCATTGAATTTTGATATGGAAGCCTTACTGCCCGCAAATAGTGAGATAAAAAAAGGAGATATATTTATGAAAAACATAATAGATGATCCTATACATAAAAATATAGAACTGTACTATGCTTTTTTTCAATTCGTTTCAATTATAACATTACAAAAAGTATCAACTATTGAAACACGTAAAAACAAATTAAAAAATCAGATGAAAAATTCCTACAAAAAAAATCCTTACTACTTATAAAAGGTGAACAGATTATATCTCTGTTCACCTTTTATTTTTTATTTTATTTGTAAATTTTCACACGAGTTTCTAATGGCTGATATTCTTTATCTCCTGCAGAAACTACTGGTTTACCAAATGGCATTTGCGCAGTTAACTTCCAGTTTCCAGGTACATCCCATTCTTTCCTTACTTCTTCATCAATCAACGGATTATAATGCTGTAGTGTAGCACCAAAACCTTCAATCTCTAATGCTGTCCAAATCGCAAATTGCAACATTCCAGAAGATTGCTGAGACCATGTAGGAAAATTATCTTTGTATAGTGCAAAGTTCTCTTGCAAACTTTCTACTACTTTACTATCTTCGAAATACAAAACTGTTCCATAGCCACTTTTAAATGCATTCATTTTCTCTTCAGTAGGTGCAAAATTATTTTCAGGTACAATTTTTCGTAACGTTTCTTTCGTAACATTCCATAATTTGTCGTGTTGTTCACCTAGTAATACAACAACTCTTGCACTTTGAGAATTAAAAGCCGAAGGTGTATGTTTCACAGCATGATAAATCACTTCTTGAATTCTTTCATCAGAAACTACTTGCTCTTTACTAATCGCGTAAATAGATCTTCTGTCTTCAATTGCTGAGTAAAAATCTTTTGCCATCACAATTCCCTCCAATTTTTCATTTGAGGCAATATCATATGTACGAAGCATATAACGCCTCTTAAACTTATTAATAATAAGTTCTTAACTTTATAATATCAACAAACAAAAACAAACTCAAATGATATCACTTGAGTTTTTACTCCCCATACTCTCAAAAATTTAAAAACAGCTTATTAGCACCAACATCAAGGTTCAAATAAACTGTCTGTCTTTTTTTATAGCAATTAACTTACTTCTTCACCTAATTAAGCAATTGAAATGCATAGGACATTAATTTATTTGTTTCTGTAAAACGTTTTGTTTTACTTTTTGTCCCCATAACAACTGTAATAATTCGATTATCGCCTTGTTTTGCAGTACCTGTAAAACAATACCCTGCGCTATCTGTAAATCCTGTTTTTAATCCGTCTATTCCTTCTATATATAAAGCTTTATTATTTTTGTTTAACATCTCATTTGTGTTTGTAACATTAATATTATTAAATGCTAACTGACTTTGACGTAAGTGAGTCACTTCTAATATCTCTGGGTAGTCTTTTATAAGATGATACGCTAACTTTGCTACGTCAGCTGCTGTCATTTTTGTTTCACTTCCGTCGGGCTCCTGTAATCCGGAAGCATTCGCGAATTTAGCTTTATCTGACATTTCTAACTGCTGGGCTTTTTCATTCATAAGTTGAACAAAGTTTTTTTCTGTCTTAGCTACATGTTCTGCTAAAGCGACAGCCGAATTATTAGCCGATTCAATCATTAACGCATGATATAAGTCTTTAACAGTTAATGTATCATTTACTTGCATTGGGATTTTTGCACCCTCTGTTTGTGCCGATTTCGCACTTATTTTCACTGGATCTTCCCAGCGGACTTTCCCATTATGTATACTCTCTAAAACGAGATATGCTGTCATCATTTTTGACATACTAGCAGGGGCAACAGCTTCATTTTCATTATTTTGATAAATAACATCTCCATTACTCGCATCGATAATAATAGCTGCTTTTGCATCAATTTCTGGTGGTATATATTTTTGTGGAACTACTTTTTCAGATAGCCCTGTTTTAGGTAGCTCTGCCACTTGTAAAGGCTGAGTATCTACATTTGTTTCACTCTTTTGAACTCCTTGGAAAAAGAACCAACATATACCCAGAATCACTACTAATAGGATTGTTAATCTTCCCCATTTTAACCACTTCATTCTAAAACTCCTTTAGCAAACCTTTTATACACTCATGTTTAACCATAACAACAATTACTTTATATCGTCAAGGTAAAAAGCATATTTATTCATCTACAACAATTATAATTTCAACCTCTTTCTCTTTTCATGTATGTTACACTAAAAACAACGAAATATAATAATATTCAATAAAACCCAAATAGAAAAACACTATATAATAGAAAGGATTTATACAAATGGCACTTCCAAAAGCATTAAAATATGGCGATACAATTGGCATCTACTCTCCCTCTTCACCAGTAACCTATACTTCTCCAAAAAGATTTGAGCGAGCAAAATTATACCTACAAAAGAAAGGATTTCATATATTAGAAGGTTCACTAACAGGTCAATATGATTATTATCGTTCAGGGAGCATTAAAGATCGTGCTGAGGAACTAAATGACTTGATTAGAAACCCTAACGTTTCTTGTATCATGTCGACAATTGGGGGAATGAATTCAAATTCATTATTACCTTATATTGATTATGCTTCTTTTCAAAAAAAACCTAAAATAATGATTGGCTATTCCGACGCAACAGCGTTATTACTAGGAATTTATGCAAAAACAGGAATTCCTACATTTTATGGTCCAGCACTCGTTCCTTCTTTTGGTGAATTTGAACCTTTCGTAGATTGCACGTACAAATATTTTGCGGATACTTTATTAACTGATCAACACCTTCCTTACAACATAAACCAGCCGTTATTTTGGTCAGATGAATTTATTAATTGGGAAGAAAAAACAAAAGAAAAAGATCTTCTACCGAACAATTGGATTTCAGTAATTGGTGGAAAAGCTGCTGGACGTATTATTGGTGGGAATTTAAACACTATACAAGGTATTTGGGGTAGCCTCTATATGCCACATATTCAAGAAGGTGACATTCTCTTTATTGAAGATAGCTCAAAAAATGCAGCTACTCTCGAAAGAAGTTTTTCATTACTTAAAATTAACGGCGTTTTTGATAAAGTTTCAGGTATCATCCTTGGAAAACATGAGCAATTTGATGATTGTGGTACAAATCGAAAACCTTACGAAATACTATTAGAAGTATTACAAAATCAAAAACTTCCTTTTCTAGCCGATTTTGATTGTTGTCATACTCATCCAATGATTACTTTGCCAATAGGTATTCAAGTAGCGATGGATGCAACAAATAAAACAATACAAATTATAGAACAGTGGAAAATCTAACTCTACTACCCCTATTTCAACTCTATAGCTACGTAGGGCCTTCTATTGTTTTACATTAGAAGACATGATACTATATATTTTGGAATGTGAAGGAATAAACAAAAATCATTTCAATATGCCTTTTATATATAATAAGAAGCTATTGATTATATACATCGAGTTTACATACATGTATATAAATGTAAAAGAGAGTGAATATATGAAACCAACTATTAAAAACTATGTATTTTTACATGTGGCCTTCTTGATATATTCTATCATTATGGTTTACATGAAATGGGCATCTCAATTCCCTATTGCATCAATTTCATTTTTTATTGCTTACTTCGGACTTGTTGTACTTTTATTCGGATATGCAATTCTATGGCAACAAGTCATTAAGAATTTTGAAATTTCTAGAGCATATTCACACCGTGGGATTATAATACTATGGTCAATGCTTTGGTCAGTATTCCTATTTGGAGATACGATACAGTGGAATCACATACTTGGCGCAGCTATTATTATCGTCGGAATTGTGGTGGTGACAAAAGATGAATAGTTATATGTTATTATTGATTTTCGGGATAATTTTAGCCAATTACTCACAAATATTATTAAAAAAGGCTACTTTACAACAATACGATTCTAGAATAAAAGAATATGTAAATCCTTATGTTATCATCGGCTACTTTTTATTTGTAATTAATGCCGGATTAAATGTGATTGCCTTAAAAGGCTTGGCATTAAAGCAAGCATCTGCATTAGAATCATTAAGTTATATTATTATATTAATTTTCAGTTGGTACTTCCTAGGTGAAAAAATAACGAAACGAAAAATCATTGGCAACATTATTATTGTCATTGGTGTGATCGTCTATTGTATACAATAATAAAAAGATCCGTTTATGATAAACGGATCTTTTTACTATTGCCCTAAGTTTTGAACCTTATCTTTCAAATCACGAACTTGTTCTATCGTCTGCATAAGCTCAGAGTTTTTAAACTGCTCTACATTCATTTTTCCTTCCTCTATCTTTGTCATAGATGTATCAATTAATGTATTTAACTTTTCATTATATCCGACGATTTGCTGGTGAAGATCCTTCGCTACATCCGGTGGTGTTAATTCATTAAAAGCTGGTATATCTTGTTTAATTTCAGTAAGTTTCGTTTCTAGTTCTTTTCGAGCTTCTCCATCATTAACAGCCTTTTCAGCTAATGCTGGCGCTTCATTTGCAAATGCACTTATTTCATTTACATAGTCTGTCGCTTTTTGAGCGTAATCTATGGAGTTCTTCCCTTCCTCCACTAGCGAACATCCCATCAAACCAATTGAAACTACAATTGAAAGTAACATTGTTTTTGTAAACTTCATTTTGACCTCCTAAATAATTGTCATACTTTTATTCATTTATAAACACTTTGTTTTCTTCTTATATACCTTATCACATCATATCTTACTTTTTAATCTTCCTCTTATACATTCTAGAGAAATCATTATTATCCTGTTCAACATGTACCTCGAAACTATCTTCATTTAAATATAAAAACAGACATACTTACTTTCAGTACGTCTGTTTTCAAGGTCAGTATGATTCCCACTAATTAAAGCTTCACTCTATCCTCTTACGTGCCCTATTACCGTTATAATATCTATGTCTATATGTACACTAATAATATCTTCTATAATGTCCGTATATCCTTGACCTAAAGCTGTTCCGTAATGTAATACAATCTCTTTTTTTTCATAAACTGACTTCGGTATTGTAAAAATAAATTTCCTCATATCCCGTTCATCAGCAGGTTCCAGAATTAAAACAATGCCATCCTCTTCAAACATATAATCACGCCTTCCAACAATCCATTCACTATGGCTCAAGTATTGCCTTGAAAGGATAGGTTTTAAACACCCTTTCTAACAATATATCACCATTTCATGATCAAATAGCTTATACGGCTTATATGATTTCACCACAAATACAAAAAACACAAACCTTGAACTACCAAGAATTTGTGTTTTTTTGCATTTCATTCTTATATACCTTTATCAAGCTCGTATAATCTACGATATTTCTCATTTTCTTTCAGTAGCTGTTCGTGACTACCTTGCATAGCGATTTGACCACTATCAAGGAAAATCACTTCATCTACATGTTCAATCCCTACAAGATGATGTGTAATCCAAATAACAGTCTTTTCTTCTGTTGCAGAAAACATTGTTTCTATTAAGGCTAATTCTGTTTTAGGGTCTAAACCGATAGTCGGTTCATCAAGTACAATGACCGGTGCTTCTTGCATAAGAGTTCTTGCAAATGCTACCCTTTGCCTTTCTCCGCCAGAAAACCTCTTTCCCATTTCATGCATTTTCGTTTGTAATCCATCTGGAAGAGAAGCAATGTGCGGTGCTAGCTGTGCTTTCTCTAAAGCCTTCCATATCTCTTCATCATTAGCCTCTGGTTTACCAATTCGCACATTATTTCCAATTGTCGTATCGAATAAATGTGGTTTTTGGTTTAATACAGAAATATATTTTGACAAAAAATCCGTATGAGCTTGTTCACCATTCAATATAACTTGGCCATTCACCGGACATAGTGCCCCAGTTAACAATTTTAGTAAAGTAGATTTTCCTGTTCCACTTCTACCTAAAATAGCAATTTTCTTTCCTGCCTTTATTTGCAATGATACATCTTTTAATACGGATTCATTACTATTCGGGTAATTATACGACACATTACTCAGTTCAACATCTACATGTTTTGGTACAACGTATTCTTTATCTCCAGGTAACTCCTTACCATCATCTAAAGAGCTATCACTTTCTACGCCATTAAGCCGATGAACAGATTCTACATAAGATGGAATTCGATCAATAGCATCTGATACAGGAATAAGCACATTCGTCACAGATAATGTCATTAATACGAATGCTGCGATAACTGTAGGTGCAATTTGTTCACTTGCCGCTTGATTGCCAGTCCACAAAATCATCGAAATAACTACAATACCTACTATTAAATGAATGATACTATCCCGAATATGGTACCAGCGTTTCACTCTCTTTTCTGTCTTTAACAGCTGGACATTTTGTTCTACATACGCATTAATAAATTCATCTTTTCTACCACTCGCCTGCCAATCAGATAACCCAAATACAGCATCTGTCAATTGTTGATACAAACGATTTCTTCCTCGCTTCAAAGCAATATGATGTCGTTTCATCAAAAGTAGTGATACGAATGGAAGAAGAAAAACAATAACAGCTAACATACAAGCTGCGATAAGTGCAAATACTAAGTCAAATGCACCGATAACAAGTACGAAAATGCTATATACAACTAATGCTAATATACTAGGGAATATTGTACGTAAATATAGATTCTGTAAATGTTCTATATCATCAGACAATACACCTAGTACATCACCAGTTTGAAATCTTGAGCGCAAAAATAACGCCTGTGGTTCTACAATTCTATATAGTTTTGTCCTCATTTTTTCTAAAATTCGTAGAACGACGTCATGCCCTACTAAACGCTCTAAATAATGAAAGACAGCTTGCCCTATACTAAACGCACGTGTTGCAACTATAGGAACATATACAACCATTACATTTTCTGGTCTGAGAGCAGATTTAGAAATTAAATAACCTGAAATAAAAAGTAACATCGCACCTGAACTAACTCCAAGAAGCCCGAGGAAAATAGTCAACGTCATTCTACCTTTATTTTGCTGTATATGAGGTTTAATCCAGTTACTCATCGCTCTCCCCTCTCTTCCCTATGAAAATGTAATATCTCATTCTTTAAAAGCTCTTCATATGTTCCACTTTCTTTAATTTCCCCTTTATTTAAAATAAGAATATGATCCATTTGCTTCATCCAATGGAGACGATGCGTTGCAAGAAATACTAGCTTACCTTCAAACAGACGTAACATCGATTGCTTTATTTCAAATTCAGTTTCAATATCAAGATGTGCTGTAGGTTCATCTAATAAAATGATTGGCTTTTTACTTAAAAGTGCACGTGCCATAGCGACACGTTGTTCTTGTCCGCCACTAAGCATACGTCCACCTTCTCCAATTCTTTCGTACATCCCATGTGGTAATAATGCAACGAGCGAACGAAGACCAACTTCATTAATAACTCTCTCAACTTCTTCATCAGTTGTATTCGTTTCATAGAAACAAATATTATCTTTTAATGAAAGTGGAAAAATATAAGGTTGCTGCGGAATATAAGCAATATTTTTTTGCCAATCTTCTCGAGTAGATTCACCAATTTCCACACCATTTACTAACATCTTCCCACCCGAAGGAGGTAGAAATCCTGCTAACACATCGATTAACGTTGATTTCCCTGCCCCACTTTCACCAATAATGCCTATAGCACCGTTACCTTGCCAAGTAAAATCAATTCCCTCTAATATAGCCTTTTCAGATTCATCATTATTTACTTTTACATCTTGTAATTTCAAACTACTAGAAGAATTCCATACTATATCTACATTTGAATCTTTCTTTTCTATTTCTTTTTGTTTCTGTAAAATTTCTTCTATTTGCTCTATTGCAAGTTGTCCATCTAATGTAGCATGATAATTCGCTCCAACTTGTTTTATCGGCAGAAAATATTCCGGCGCTAAAATTAAAATCGTAAGAGCTGGCAATAGTATTATCGTTCCATCTATTAACCGTATCCCTAATCCGACTGCTACAAATGCAATTGATAAACTCGTAAAGAAATCTAATGCAAAAGAAGAAAGAAAAGCAACTCGCAAAGTACGCATCGTTGCTTTTCTATATCGTTTACTTACTTTTTCAATCTTTCCTTCGTGCTGTTTACTTTTCCCTAAATACTTTAATGTTTCTAATCCTTTTAACGTATCTACAAAATGATTAGAAAGTACACGATATGTCTCATATTGGCTATCCGCCATTTTCTGCGCTGCTAATCCTAGAAGGATCATAAATATGATCACAATTGGAATTGTTACAACTAAAATGATTCCCGACTCAATGTCCAGTGTAAAAACATATAGAACGATTATTCCTGGTACGATACTACTTCTAATCATTTTAGGAATTGTCAATTCAATATACGTTTTAAATTTCTCAATACCTTCTATCGATAAAGTAACCAGATGACCAGTCCCATTTGTTTGGACAAATCTCGGCCCTAACGTAAAATATGCTTCTATTAACTGTTTACGTAATGCAAATCCTGTTTTTTCAGCGAAACGCTCAACCAATATTTGCGATGTTCGCACCAACATTTGGCGTGCTGCAAACGTAATCCCAAAATAAACAGTTTCATTTAGCACAGCTTGCACTGTTTCTCCATGAAATAAAAATGTGATTGCTCGTGCTAAAAACACTGTCTGTGCAATAATACTACACGCCTCTAAAATGCTAATAAGACTTAAAGTTACATATAAAACTCGGCTACCAGGATACGACGGAAGTCCTCTTTTTCTTTTCATTAGTACTCCAAATCTTTGTCTGACTTAACAGGTTGTCTAAATACATAGAAACTCCATATTTGACTACCGATAACAAATGGTAAAATAGCAAGAGAAAAATAGCTCATCAGTTTTAATGCATAAGGTCCTGATGCCGCATTATAAATTGTCAAATCATTTACCGCTCCTAATGAGCTAATCATGACACGCGGGAACATACCGATGAACACACTTGCACTGAGCAAAATGATTGTTAAGCTCGTCATAAAGAAGGCCCAACCATCTCTTCTTCTTTTATTTAATAAAGTAGAAACAAATAGTGCTACAAAAGCTCCAATCGGAACCATTAGCCACTCTGAACCATGTGCAGTGAAAATATCTGTTTTCCATAACCCTACAGCTGCAAAAACAAGAAGTGTTATTAATGCAAAAGGTGCAATCTTTGTTGCGGCAATACGTGCCCGTTCTCGTAATTTTCCTGTTGTACGTATAGTAAGAAATTGCAAACCATGAACAATACATAGAAGAAGAAACATAACTCCTCCAAGTAATGCAAATGGGTGAAGTAATTTCATAAATCCGCCTACCATATTTTTACTTTCATCGATTGGTACACCTGTCATAAAGTTTGCAATTGCAACTCCCCAAAGTATAGGAGGTAGCATGCTTCCAATAAACATGCCCCAATCCCAGAAACTTTTCCACTTATGGTTTTCTATTTTCGCACGGAATTTAAAGGAAACACCTCTTATAATTAATGCAAGAAGCATAAACACAAACGGAATATAGAACCCACTAAATAAAGTTGCATACCAATGCGGAAATGCCGCAAACATAGCGCCACCAGCACAAACAAGCCATACTTCATTAGCGTGCCAAAACGGTCCAATTGTATTTAAATATATACGCTTTTCCAAATCATTCTTTCCTAAAAACCTTGAAACGATTCCTACACCAAAATCGAAACCTTCAAGTACAAAGAAGCCAACGAATAAGGTTGAGATAATTAGAAACCACAACTCATTAAGAGATAACATACTCTTCCTCCTTATCAAATGGATCATGGCTCTGATAATCCTTTTTCGTTTTCTTATTCGCATGTCCTTTAATGATACGAACGAATAAGTAAACAGTAATGCCTCCAATAATTATATATAGTGATGTGAATGAAACAAGAGAGAATAATACTTCTCCAAATGAAACATTTGGAGATACTGCATCTTCTGTTTTCATAACACCGAAGACAACCCAAGGCTGACGTCCCATTTCAGTCATAATCCAACCTACTGTATTTCCGATAAACGGTAGTGCAATTGCATATACCATTAATTTTAAATACCAAGTTTTTTCAGCTAAACGATCTTTTCTTGATAAGAACCAGCCGTACACTCCTAGAAGAAGCATGAATGTTCCACTCATTACCATCGCTCTAAAACTCCAGAACATAGTATGTACTGGCGGAATATAATCTCCAGGTCCATATTTTTCTTCATATTGTTTTTGAATTTGATTCATTCCTTCTACTTGACCGCTAAATTTATCGTATGACAATAGACTTAGCATATAAGGGATTTGAATTTCAAACGAATTTTCTTTCTTCTCTGTATCAATTTTTGCAAATACTGTAAATGGCGCTGGATCCTCACTCGTATTCCATAATGCTTCAGCTGCTGCCATTTTCATCGGATGTGTCTTAATTAAATTTTGCGCTTGTGCATGACCGAAAAATAATACCAATGCTGTTGAAATTGTTCCAACAACGATAGAAACTCGGAAAGACTTCTTAAACACCTCTGTCTCTTGTTGTTTTGCGATTTTCCATGCACTAACACCAGCAATAAAGAATGCGCCTGTTGCAAGTGCCGCTGTAATTGTATGTGGGAATTGCACCCATAGTTGTGGATTTTGAATAATCGCCAAGAAATCATTCATCTGTGCACGTCCATCTGCAGCCATTTCATATCCTACTGGGGATTGCATAAATGCACTTGCAGTTAGAATCCAAAATGCTGATAACATTGTTCCTATTGAGAGGAGCCAAATACATAAAAGGTGAACTCGCTTCGGAAGTTTATCCTCACCGAATACCCATAAACCTAGGAATGTAGACTCAATGAAAAATGCTAATAAACCTTCAATTGCCAGTGACGGTCCGAAAACATCACCAACAAAACGTGAATATGTTGACCAGTTCATACCAAACTGAAATTCTTGTAAAATACCTGTTACAACACCTACTGCAAAGTTAACAAGGAATATTTGTGTCCAAAACTTTGTCATTTTCTTATAAACTTCTTGTCCCTTTACCACATACAACGTTTGCATTAACGCAATGATAAAAGCTAAACCAATAGATAGCGGAACGAAAAAGTAATGAAAAATCGTTGTAGATGCAAATTGTATTCGTGCCAATTCGAGCGTTTCCATGCTAAAGTCACTTCCTTCATAATTTTTCATATCGTAATATCGATTGAATTGTATGAATTCACTTCATAACGAACAATTCAATCATTTGGAAATACAAAAAGATAAATTCGTTTATGTACTTTCTGAAAATATAGATTGTCAGTTTTTTAGATAATTACAAAAGAACTTTCTTCATACGATTTACCTTTTCACTATTTCAGTAGTGTTTTATTCGCTAATCGAATTGTATAATATACTTACATAATAAATTCAGGTGATTTTTGACGTATTATTGACAGGATTTTGTCTGAAATATGTCTTTTGTAATTTTTTTGAATTAGATTTCTCACATTTTAAAAACGTACTTTTCAAACATACAACACACTCTTATATCAATTGTTATTATGTTTTTCTCTTCATACGCTTGACTTTCCCCTTAAAAAATGTCCTCAAATCAAATCTGAAAATATGCTAGATTTTTGTCAAGAGAAAAATGTATTTCCAAAATTCAAATCAACAATATTGTTATTCACAAATAGAAAAATCCTTTCCTTTTTTTAGACTAAAAATTCATTTTTTCGTCATTTTTCTAAACTGACTAAATAAAAAAGTACCGAGAATAGATTATATTCCCGGTACTTTTTTATTTATTTCGTTGTATATTTTCTAACAGCCGGCATAATTTCAGTAGCAATTAATTCAATGTTTTTCTCAATCTTATCAAATGGTACACCACCAAAATCAATTTGTGCCATAAAACGTTGCTGTCCAAATAATTCATATTGGTAAAGCATTTTTTCAATAATTTGTTGCGGGCTACCAATCATTAACGCATCACGGTGATCTACTGCGTTAGTAAATTGTTGTTTTGGATACCCACCACCGCGTAGCGCAAGCATACCAGCATTAATATGAGGATAATATTCACTAAGTGCATCTTGTGAATTTTCTGCTGTATAAAATAAACTTGTTGTCGCAATTGGTAATGTTGCTGGATCAAAACCACTTTGCTCAGCAGCTTCACGATATGCATCAACCGAAACTTTAAAATTAACAGCTGGGCCACCAAGTGTCGTAAGCATCATTGGTACACCTGCGTGTCCTGCCTTAATCGCACTAGCAGGTGGCCCTCCAACAGCACGCCAAATTGGCATATTGTTATTTTTAGCTCTCGGTATAATTGCCGCATGTTCAAGTGGTGTTCTAAACTGCCCTTTCCATGTTACACTTTCTTCTTTATTTATTTTTAATAAAAGATCCATCTTCTCTTCAAATAGTTCTTCATAATAATTTACATCGTAACCAAGTAAACTATATCCCCCAATACGAGATCCACGACCAGCAACGATTTCAGCACGACCATTAGAAATTAAATCGATTGTGGCAAAGTCCTCGTATACACGAACCGGATCTGACGTGCTTAATACTGTTGCAGAACTCGCGATTTTAATATTTTTCGTAGCTTGTGCAATAGCTCCTAAAATAACTGTATGAGCTTGCGTTGTAAAATGCGCTTGATGACTTTCACCAACAGCAAACACATCAATTCCAGCTTCATCTGCTAACTTAGCTGTTTCAATTAGTTCATGAATTCTTTTTTCTGCACTTATTTTCGAACCATTATGTGGATTTAAAATATGATCTCCAATTGAATATAATCCAAATTCAATTCCTTTACTTGTATCAATACGGTATTTTTCCATAGTTGCTCTCTCCCTTTTAATCAAGTGGTATTAATTTCTCTTCAATCTCTTTTCTTCTCTCTTCTAAAAATGGTGGTAAATCCAGCTCTTTTCCTAATTTTTCAATTGCTGAATCCACTGTAAATCCTGGTCCATCCGTCGCAATCTCAAATAAAATGCCATTTGATTCACGGAAATATAAACTTTTAAAATAAAAGCGATCGATAATGCCTGTTGATTGGAACCCTTTATCTTTCACCGCTTCATTCCAATAACTCAGTTCTTCATCATTTTTCACACGAATAGCTAAATGATGAATACTTCCTTTTCCAGGTCGTTCACTCTCTCCTTCTTGCTGTTTCACCAAAATTTCTCCAAAAGATTGACCAGCAATAGATTGATAAATCCCCTCATCGTCTAAACGAGATACTTCTTTATAACTAAACAAGCCTGTTAATGTTTTTGATAATTTATTTAAACTGCGCACTGTCATTTCAACTGTTCCCATACCTAAAATACGATGATTCTGCTCTACAGAAGATTCATCCCATGCAGTCCAATATTCAGGCACCTCTTCACCGTTATTATTTAACAGCACTAACCGTAGGCCATCTGGATCTTCAAAGTGCAGTGCGTCTCTTCCGGCGTAAGTTGTAATTTCCCCATGCGCCACCTGGAGCGACTCAAAACGTCTCTTCCAAAATGTAAGACTTTCTATTGAAGGTACGAGCAAGCCTATTTGTGTTATTGCATTTGTACCACGGATTGTTCTTCCTACATTCGGCATTTCAAAAAATGATAATTCAGTTCCAGCACTCCCTGTTAAATCGCCATAAAACAAATGATACATAAATGGATTATCTTGATTGACTGTCTTTTTCACTCGGCGTAATCCTAATACTTTTTGATAAAAATCATTATTTGTTTTCGCATTTTTTGTCACCATAGAAATGTGGTGATGCCCTGGAATTGTATACATAATATTTCCTCCTCTAATTATCACTTGATTAGTCAATTGATGGTGTAAAAAAAATTACTCAGCTGGTAATTCTTTTTTTTCACTATACTTATGAACTTTTGTCATTAACGCGTATAGTATTTTCTGTTCTTCCTCATCTAATACATCATCAAAAAAAGATGATTGAAATGCAAGTTGCTCTGGCAATGCTCTTTCTAACACTGCTTGACCCTTTTCAGTAAGGCTAATCATTTTCGTTTTCCAATCTTGTTTACGTACTATATACTCTTCTTTTTCAAGGCGTGTTAACATTCTAGAAATACCACCTTGCGTCACAGTAACTTTTTCGGCTAACTCCATTTGTGTAAGGGGCTGATAAATCCGTATTTGCATAAGTACATCAAATTGAGCTGTCGTCAAATCAAAACGTTTCAAAAACTCATTTGACATCTGATTACTTTGGTTCGTAAATCGTATTAGGCGTAACCATATTAACGATCCTATCGTATTTTCACGCATGTTTCATCACTTCCTAGCGTTGATCTCACTATCACTTTACCACTCAAGTGATAGTAATGCAAGTAGAAATATGTTGAAAATACCTCCCAAAATCATTATTCTTAACTTTCCATTTCATTCATTGCTATATTTAAAGCTGCCACAGCTTTTGGCCAACCAACGTAAAAAGCCATATGTGTTATTAATGCAACTAATTCATTCTCCATCATCCCATTTTGTTTAGCTAGCTTCAGATGAAATGGTAATTGTTCTGTATTACCAAGACTGATTAGTGCCGACAATGTACATAAGCTTCTTTCTCTTAATGTTAAAGTGGCATCCCGCCACACTTCTTCAAACAATATCTCTTCACTATAATGAGCAAATGCAGGTGCCATTTCTCTCATTTTCTTTTGAATATAAAATTCAATTGGTTCATTCATCATTTTACTCCCCCTTCCTCTTCACTAGTTGTGCCACCCCTTGACCAAATGACCAGTTTTCAGCAGCTGTCTCATTTAGTGTAATAAAAATATCAGCGCTACCGATAATTGAATATTCAGATACTTTATGTGATATCGATTGATATAACTCTCTTTTCTGCTTTATCGTTCTTCCTGGTCCACATGTAATAGAAACATGCATTATGTTCTCTGTTCTCTTTTCTTCTTGCTCTAACAAATAATATGGATTATAAAAAAATTCGTTTAGTCGATAAGGTAAAAACATTTGAAAATAATCATTTTCAGGGATGTTAAAATGATCAATTAATGACAGATGAATACATTCACTTATCTTTTTCAACGTTTCTTTATTTAATATATTTTCAGGATAATAAACGTTTACAAAAGGCATATATTCTCATTCCTTTTTCTTATTTTGGCATTCAAGAAGATTTTATTGTGAAATGTGTAAAATCTCATATATTGTAACATTGTCCATTACATCTATTTCAGGCTTCTCATTATAAAAATTGAATTGACTATAACCCCATTTATCTGGATTATAAACTATTACATTACCTAAACACTTTTCTGTATTTTGTACATTTTCGTTCATTGTATTTAATTGAGTACCAATCAATGATTTACTTTGAGAGATACTTCCTTCACATTCAACAACATATCTACTTTTCTTAAAATCATCACTTAGATTAACAACTAAAGGAACACCTATATTTATTTGTTGCCATCCAAATGATTGTAAAATATTATCGTAATATCCTTCAAAGATAAATTTATTCATCCCTTCATGACTATTCCAAATATATAAAGGTGCATAACAATTATAGGAATTCCCATTCTTACCCGCCTCAGCAATTAAATAGGCTTTAAAATTCAGTTCTTGAAAACCATCTGTTTTATACCCATTAGCCTTTACCCTTTGCCTAATAATCTCCATGTCATAATCCTTTGGCAATATGACCTTATATTGCATTCCAATCATGTTTATCACTCACTTTCGATATTATATACATAATGATAAATCGATGTTGGATCGGTGTAAAATAGGTATAAATTATGCTTGCTATCATTTATAATGATACCGTATAAGGGGCTGAAATGAATGGAAATAAATGATCTTATCATATTTAAAACTGTAGCGAATGAGGGCTCTATTAGTAAAGCTGCTAAAGAGTTAGGTTATGTTCAACCAAATGTAACTGAGCGAATCAAAAAATTAGAACAAGAATTAGAAACAGCTTTACTACATAGAGATAACAAAGGGGTTTCACTGTTACCTTCAGGTGAAATTTTATTAGATTACACTAGCAAAATATTAACTTTATTAGAAGAAGCAAAAAATGAAATTAAAATGAGTTGTACATCTTATCGAATAGCGACGTCACAATCTATTTTAACTAATTATTTGAGTACGCGTATTAAAGAAAATTTCAGGAATTATCAAATATACATAGAAAGTAGTAGTCATTTGCAAAAACTGCTACAAAAGCAAAAAGTTGATATGGTCATAACTTATGAGGATTATCCTGACGCAGCGTTTAAAAAAGTATTCACCACTTCAATTTCTGTAGGCTTATTAAAAACGAAGGAACAGTGTACCATTGACTTTTCAAAAGAACTTTTCTTTGTTAGTAACGACAAAAAGTGCCCTTTTAGAAATATGACAATACAATTTCTAAAAGAAAACAATCTATCTCAGCATCAACTTCAACAGTTAGATTCTTATTCGCTTATCGAAGAGTTTATTAGTGACGGAAATGGAATAGCTTTTTTACCAATGAAAAATGATAAATTAGCACCGATTGAAGGTGTGCCAATAGAAAAACTATCAATTAACTTCTTTACAACTCGAGACTTGGAAAAAGCGATTCCAGGTGAACTATTTAATTAATAAAGAGGCTACACTTGTCGTATTTTACTGATAAATAGATAGCCCTTTTCGAATCGCTAATATAACTTCATATACTATCGTACAGCTTAGCTTAATAAAATAAAAAGGGATGTTACCTAGTTAAAATGTTCAACTACTAGAACATCCCTTTTCATCTTGAAGACTTCCCTCATGATTCATACATTTCACACGTTCTGCTCCACCCCTGTACTCTTCTCCTTCTTACCCCTTTTAAAATTCTTCAACTTCTTAATCGTTCCAACTAATCCTTTTGGAAAAACTAGTAGCACGATAATGTATAATAAACCAAGAATAATCGTCCATCTTTCAAAAATCGGATACTCTGTCGCTAGTTCTGATAAATAATATTTTAGTGATTCAATAATCCCAGCTCCAGCAATAGCTCCGATTAACGTTCCAACTCCTCCAATCATTGTCATCAATAATGCGTTTAGCGTCATTTCAATTGAAAATACCGTCGTATTTACAAAACGCAATGTGATAACGAATAAACCACCGCTAATTGCCGCTACTACTCCTGCCACTACACTTGCGATAATTTTATAATGGAGAACTTTATATCCAAGCGCTTCAACACGTTGTTCATTTTGTGAAATTGCATTTAATACTTTTCCAATAGAAGACTTTGTGAAAAGACGTAACAAAATGAAGATGCTGATTAAACATATAAGTGTTACGTAATAATACGTAAAACGATCACGGAATATATCTGGTACACGAAATGTAAATCCATCTCCTCCGTGAGTCAGCGAACGCCATTTTTCAGCAAGTACAAAAAACAGCTGAGAAATAGCGAGCGTTAACATTGCATAAAAATGACTTTTCAAGCGTAATGAAAGCATACCGATTATATAACTAACGATAGCTGATATAATAACAGCGGCTGCTATTCCTATAAAAAAGTTCATTATAGACACCCCTTGCCGATCAAATAAGAGTGCCACACCATACGCCCCTATTCCAAAGAACATACAATGACCGAATGAAACAATACCCGTATATCCAAGGAGAACATCAAAACTCATAGCGAAAATAGCAAAGATGAAGATTTGAGTGAACAAAATTAACAAGCTCCGTGAATCATTTACGAATGGAAATACACTTAAACAAATGATCATAAAAACTCCGAAGTATACTTTAATTCGACCCGATATGCTGTTCACCATGTCACCCCTTTTCACCAACGAGTCCCGTTGGCTTCACTATTAAGAAAAATAGTAACATTAACATATTGATTGCAAGCGATAAATCTGGCATATAATACGCTGTAAAAGCACCGGCTAATCCGACAATTAAAGATGCTAGCGCTGAACCTTGTACACTACCTAATCCGCCAATAATCACTACTATAAAAGCTAAAATTGCATACTGCATGCCCATCTCAGCGAAAATAACTCCTGAATATGGTGCTAGTAGAAAACCACCTAACGCCGCCATCCCTGCTCCTAATAAAAAAACAAACGAGAATATCGCTTTTACATTAATTCCGAGAGCTTGAACCATCTCTTTATCCATTACACCAGCGCGAATCATAAGTCCTACCTTTGTTTTTTTCAGCAGCAATAGTAAAGCGATGTAAATTAGTATCCCAACTAAAATAACGAATAGGCGATATTTTATTAAGATAACTCCTCCAAATGTAAAACTTCCTTGAAGCCATAACGGTAATTTTGCAGCAATTGGATTAGGACCCCAAAATATTTTGATGCACTCGCTAAGAACGAGCATTCCTCCGAGTGTAACGAGAAGCTGCCGAACATGGTTTCCATACACTGGTCTAATAAGAAATCTTTCTAAAATGAAACCGAGAAACATACCCATAGCGACTGCGCCAATTAGCGCTAATAAATAACTATCTGTCATATTAAATAACCAAACGCCTGTAAATGCTCCCCATGCAAATAAACCGCCATGCGCAAAATTTAGTACGCTCATTAAACCGAAAATAAGTGATAGACCCGACGCTAATAAAAAAATAAGCATCCCTGTCGAAACGCCGTTTACAAATAAGTTAATTAGCACATCCACGTTCTATCCCCCCGTATCAATGTTAAGAAATGCCTAAATATTTATGACATGTTTCCTTATCCTCTCGCAGTTCCTCCATAAAACCGTTATGCACAATACGCCCATTATCCATAATGTAAAAATAATCACCGATTTGACTAGCCATCATAAAATTTTGTTCAACAAGTAAAACAGTCGTTTTTTCCTTCATTTTCAAAATAGCTACCATTAATTTTTCTATCATAATTGGAGACAGCCCTTTACTCGGCTCATCAATAAGCAATAGTCCATCACTATTAATAAATGCTCTTGAAATTGCCAGCATTTGTTTTTGTCCCCCACTTAATAGCCCACTTTTTTTATACCAAAATTGCTTTAAATCTGGAAATAGTTCGAGCATCCATTCTATCTTCTCTTCAGCTTCTTCCCCATTTTTCCCCCTAGCAAGTGCGAATGTCTCTTCTACTGTTAAATCATGAAAAATACCTTGATTTTCTGGTACATAACCTATACCTTTTCTTGAAATTAAATGTGTAGATAATCCATTTACTTTTGTGTTATCATAATAAACTTCTCCATTTGCTATCCGGTGAAATCCCATAACTGAGCGCAATGTTGTTGTTTTTCCAGCACCATTTCTTCCAAACAATACTGTAATCGTTCCCTTCTCAACCGAAAGGGACACTCCTTGTAAAATATGAAACTGATCTAAATACGTCTCTATATTATTCACTTGTAGTAGTGCCACTATATAATCCCCCTAAATAAGCACTTTGTACTCGCTCGTCTTTCATCATTTCTTCCGGCAATCCTTCAGCCAATAACTCGCCATGAAATAAAACGATAAGATGATCTGATAAATCGAGTACCATATCCATTTTGTGTTCAATAAGTACAATTGTGCTCTCTGGATTCTTTTTAATATTTTCGATTACTTGTAATATAGCCGGAACTTCCTCAACTGAAATACCTGCTGTCGGCTCATCTAGTAGTAATACATCTGTCTTTAATGCTAACAACATAGCAAGCTCTAACTTTCTTTTTTCTCCGTGAGCTAAATCTTTTGCTAATACACCCTCTTTCTCGTGAAGTAGTACTGTTTTTAAAAGGCGTCTCGCCTCTCCAGTTTGCTGCTTTAACTTGGCTGCATTCGGAAAGAAACTGTAATAATCCTGAACAAACGATTGAACACTTAGACGCACATTTTCAAGTACTGTTAGCTCTGGAAAAATATTTGTCAACTGAAAAGAACGACCAATGCCCAAGCGCGTTCGATCTGAAATTGATAATTTTGTAATATCCTGTCCTTTAAAATAAACTTCACCTTTCGTCGGAGAAATTTGCCCACTTAGTAAATTGAATAGTGTTGTCTTTCCAGCACCATTCGGTCCAATAATTGAAATGAGCTTTCCTTTTTGTACCGTTAAATTAACATCCTTAATAACATGATGATCCCCAAAAGATACACAAAGATTTTTCGTCTCTAACAAATGTGTCATGAAATCCCTCCCACTGAAAGCCATGTTATGAAAGAAATAAGTATAAAGAGGGTATCCCCTCTTTATACAGAAACAACAGAAAATTCAGTCTATTTATTTTGAACAGACGGTTCTGTTTCTTTCATTGTTAATTCTCGTTCTAACACTGGTACTGGGTAATCAACACCCTCTTGCTTTTTCAGCGTTATAGAATAAAGAGTTTGTAATGCTTGATGATCCTTCTCTCTAAATTTCATCTTTCCTTTCGGTGTCTCAAATTCCATCCCTTCCATTTTCTTAATAAGTGTATCTACATCTGTATCGCCCTTCGTTTTCTTTACAGCTTCGACGATAGAAATTGCTGCTGACATTCCTCCTGCTGTAAACAGATCTGGAACAGCACCATTAAAACGTTTTTTATGTTCTTCTACTAGCCAATCGTTCACCTTATTCTTTGGAAGTGAGTGATAATAAACGGAAAACCCTTGCATCCCTATTAGCGCATCCATCGTTTTTAATGCTGGTATATCAGGTGCACCAGTAGAAATTTTAATACCTTGCGCTTCTACATTCATATCTTTCAACTGTTTCCATGGTGAATTCGCACCTGCCCAAACGATAAATAGATAATCTGGTTTTGAGCTAATAATATTTTGAATATTCGCAGTGAAATCAGTTGCATTCGTATCCGCGTATTGCTCGTTTACAATATTTGCACCTATTTTCTTCGCTCCAGCTTTAAATGCAGCAATCCCCTCACGACCGTAAGCATTATCTTGTGCTAGCGTTGCTATTTTCACATCTTTTTTAGCAATTGCCGCAGCACCAGCGATTGCATCTTGAGATGAATTTCTACCAGTCCTAAAAATATATTTATTCCAGTTCTTCCCGGTAATACTATCAGCAACTGCCGGTTCTACAACCATAATCTTTTTATACTCTTCAGCTAGTGGTAAAACTGCTAATGTATCACTTGAACTAGATGATCCGACTAAAAAGTCAACTTTCTCTTCTTCTAATAATTTCGTAGCCTTCTTAACCGCTACATCTGCTTTTGTTTCCGTATCTTCTACAACAAACTTAATCTTCTTTCCTTCTACTTTTCCTGTTCCACCAGTTGCATAGTCTAACCCTAATTCAAATCCATTTACCGTTTGTTTTCCATACGATTCTAGTGGACCTGTTAACGAAGCAAGAACCCCTACCTTAATCGTTTTTTCATCTTCTGTACTTGTCTTCTTTCCTGAACAAGCTGCTGTTACTAATAACGACCCTAAAACACAACCAGTAACCACCGTTCTTAGCCATTTACGTTTTTTCATCGACATTGTGATCCTCCCCATACTTTACTTTCTGATAGAATCAAACACGCCAAAGTACCCCATCTGTAATTATGACTTTTTCTTTAAACAAAAATAAACCAGGTTGTTAATATTAATGTATTTTCTCCGATTTCCATTCAATACCTTTACAATTTGATATAAATATTTAATTCCTATATATACAAGCATTCCCACACTATTAAACTTCTATCCTTTCTAACAAGTATTTTGAGTCTCCAGTATTAATTTGCTTTCTTAAAAAATTGAATTCTTTGGAGTAAACCATCTGTAATTATTATATTTCCTTGGCTATCTACATCTATTCCTTGTGGTGAGAAAAACTGCCCTGACATACCATTAAAACTTCCAAAAGACTCTAAAAAGATTCCATTTTCATTATAAATATTCACACGATTATTAGAAGTATCTGTGACATAAACCGTATTATTTATATCAATTTCAATTCCTATTGGCAAAAAGAGATCTCCTGGACCCTCTCTCCAATTTTCTAGTGGATCTAAGCTTCCTGCCCCATGATTTGTACCCCATTTAGTAAGAAATTTACCATCGTTATCAAATTTTTGAATCCTATTATTGATCCGATCAACAACATAAACATTATCTTTTGAATCAATTGCTAATTGCATAGGTTGAGAAAACTCTCCCTCTCCACTTCCCTTTCTCCCCCATTCTTTCATATATACAAAGAATGGATTAAATTTTTGAATCCGATTATTTTCTGAATCAGCTATAAATATGTTTCCTTTACTATCAATAGCTATTCCAGATGGAAATTGAAAAAATCCTGGTAATACTCCAAATGAACCATATGAAGCAAGCACTATCCCTGAATTAGTAAACTTTTGGATACGATGATTTACAGAATCAGATACATACACATTATTGTAACGATCCATTGCAATTTGTCTTGGAACAAAAAACTGTCCTGGAAGACTTCCGAATCCAAGTGGTCCACCAGCACCAAATAAACTTCCCCACTTCCCAACAATCTTCCCAGATATATCATATTTTAAAATTCGATGATTAAAGGAATCAGATACAAAAACATTCCCATTCGTGTCTCTTTCAACATCATAAGGTCCTGAATATTGTGTAGTTCCACTCCTTTCATTACCTATGATTTTCTTCATTATCGCTGTTAAACCTACCTCATTATATAAAAGTACACGATTATTTCCCGTATCCGTAATATAGATATTTCCTTGACCATCCGGAAGAACTTGATTGGGATAAACAAACTGAAAAAAGTTACCTACTGTATATAAAAATTGATCTTTATTTGTAAATTTCATTATCCGATTGTTATATGTATCTGCTACATATAGCGATCCAGATATTGAATCGAAATTTATTCCTCTTGGATGATAGAATTGATATGGGCCTAAACCTGCAATTCCATTTCCGATTACTCGCTGAAACTCCCCGTTTTTATCAAACACTTGAATACGATTGTTATATGTGTCTGCAATATAAATCTCATCTTGTTTATTTATCGCGATTCCTTGTGGTAAAGCCAATTCTCCATTCGCCTTTCCATAATTCCCGATTGTTTGAATATACTGCCCATCCGGGCTATATTTTTGAATACGATGATTGTATTCATCCGTAATATAGTAATTGTTATCGCTATCTACTGCAATTTCCCTAGGAAACGAGAACTGCTCATTTCCTTGACCTTTCGTGCCCCAACTTTTAATAAATTGAAACTGCTCATTAAATTTTTGAATACGATAATTCGCTGTATCCGCAACTAAAATATTACCTTCTTTATCAACAGCAATACCAAATGGCATATTAAACTGCCCCGGACCTTCACCTAAAGTTCCTATAGCGTCAACAACTTCTCCATTCTTATCTATTTTCACAACCCTATTATTTCCCATATCAACAACATACAAGAATCCTTTTGCATCCCTTGCCATTGCCACAGGCGTCCTTAATAACTTAGAAGTATCTAGCTCACTCCCCCATGAATTCACATATTTTACAGCTGAGGCACTTCCTACAGAAGTAAACATTCCTAGACTCACAGTAACAATGAAAAAACAACATATAATTTTTTTTATAAAATCCATGCTTACTACCACCTAATCACAGTAGCTGCCCAAGTATACCCAGTACCTGCACTAACCGCTACTGCAATATCTCCAGGCTGTAATTTCCCTTGTTCATTTGCAATGTGAAGACCGATACACGGATCAAGCGCTGACATATGCCCATGATGATCTAAATATACAACTTGTTCTTCTACTAATCCCAATCCTTGTAACAATTCTATTAACATAGAACGTTTTGTATGCAGTGGTAATAATACTTTAATATCTTTGGGAGTTAATCCACTTTTTCTTAACGCCTCCCGAATAACCTTTTCAAAATTAGGAATTGAAACCAGATCTAAACGTTCTTTCATACTAATAGGATCTATTACATCGATATAATGTTGTCGATTCTCAACCGTATCATAGCTAGCAATTTGTTTCGATCCACCTGCTGGAATACGTACATCTTCATGAAATGAACCATCCGTTATAATAGCACTTCCTAATATTTCACCGTTGCTAGCGCCTTTTTTTACTAAGGCTGCACTTCCGCCATCAGCGAAATTAAACATGAAACGTGAGCGTGGATTATCATAATCTACAATTTGAGATTCTTTACATCCACCTACTAATAATATGTTTTCAATTGATTTATCAGAGTAGAGCATATCTTTTGCGACTTTGAGAGCAATTGGAAAGCAAGAACTAACGTTCATAATTTCAAAAGCATAAGCATTCTTCAATCCAAGTTCATGCTGAATTTTTGGGGCACTAGACCATACGTGGTAATCTTTATGTGGACTGCCAAAATAAATGACTACATCAATAGATTGAGGATTAACTTGTAGTAATATTGGCTTTGCAGCAGCAATAGCTAAATCTGATGCATGCATCGTTTCGTCTGCGACATGCTTTTCATATAGCCCAAATTTTTCTATAATAATATTCTCAGGGATACCTGTTTTTTTAGATAGGTCTGCAGCTGTCTCTACGCCTTTTGGGAAGAATACTCCTGTCGTTTCAATCCCGATATTCATTAGACTACTCCTCCTTCTTTTGGCACCATCATAGTAGCTACACCTGTTAAAACTAAATCTCCTTTTTGATTGTGACACTCTGTTAACAATTTTATTACTCTCTTTTCGATAATAAACTCTTGTACTGTAGCCGTAGCTGTAATCGTATCTCCTATAAAAACTGGTGTTGTAAATTTAATAGTTTGTTCCATATAAACAGAACCCTTTCCTGGCAAATGTACTCCTAACAATTGTGATAATAGACTAGAAGTTAATAAGCCATGTGCTATTCTTTGATTAAATCTAGTTTGTTTCGCATACTCATGATCAATATGGATTGGGTTAAAATCCCCACTTAAACCTGCAAATAGTACAAAATCTGTTTCTGTTATTGTTTTACTACAAGATGCTTGTTGCCCAGCGCTATATTTGGTCATCCCTTCACCTACTTTTCAATTGATTAGCTAACTGTACTTTTTGAATTTTACCAGTTGCATTTTTAGGTAATTCCTCTAGAAATACAATTTCTTTTGGAATTTTATATTTTGCTAGAAATAGAAGACAATGTTCAATTACTTCTTTTTCAGTTAATACACTGCTACTCTTTTTCACAACAAAAGCGATTGGTATCTCTCCCCACTGTAAATGTTGTGTACCAACGACCGCTACCTCACATACATCCGAAAGCCTATTAATGACTTGTTCTACTTCAAGTGGATAAATATTTTCACCACCTGAAATTATCATTTCTTTTTTTCTACCGACAATGTATACAAAACCATCTTCATCAACTTTAGCTAAATCACCAGTATGTAACCAACCACCTTGAATAGTTTCTTCTGTTGCATCTGGCCGATTCCAATACTCTTTCATTACATTTGGCCCTCTTATAATTAACTCTCCAACTTCACCAACTTCAACTTTATTTTTATTTCCATCGATAAGTACATAATCACAAAATAGAACAGGTTTTCCAATTGAGCCTACTTTACGTCTTGCATCTTCTTCTGAAAGCATGAATACTGTTGGTGATGTTTCAGTCATACCAAAACCTTGACCGAATAAAAATCCTCTATCTATAAATTCTCTTATCAACTCTTCTGGACACGGAGCACCGCCATTATAAAACCAACGTACTGATTGTAAATTCGTACTTTCAAACTTTGAACAATTAATTAATGCTTGATGAATTGTAGGCACTCCCATCACTACAGTCACTTTATGTTTTTCTATCATGGAAAGCGCTGTGATTGGCTCAAATTTTCTTGGAATAATGATTATTCCACCTGCAAATAAAGTTGGGAATGCGAATAAACCAATCCCACCAATATGAAATAAAGGCAATAATACAATGGAGCGATCATGAATAGTTAGGTCAATCGCAAATGTATTATTGAGCGCATTCCAAAACATATTTTTTTGTGTAAGTACAGCTCCTTTCGGTGTTCCTGTTGTTCCCGAAGTGTAACATATAATAAAGGATGCGTTTTCATTTATATCCTCAAAATAGTGGTTGCTTCTATTTTCTATTCGCTTTAAATTTTTTATCGAAAGAACTCTTTGTACATATGATTCCTTCTCCATTGAAAGTGCTATATTTTGAAATGTTTCCTCTACAAATAAAACTGTGGTTCCACTATCTTTCAACTGAAATATAAGTTCATTTTCTGTTAACCTTATATTCAGTGGAACAGCAATGCATTCTACTTTCGCTATAGCAAATAAAAGGACAATATATTCCAAGCTGTTTTGTGATAAAATAGCTACCCTTTCTCCTTTTTTCATATTTAAATCGCAAATTAAATATGCTGCTACTTTACTCACATACTCATGTAACTGTTTATATGTTATTTCCTCTTCTTCCGTAATAACGGCAATGCGATCTGGATGTAAATATGCTCGTTTTTCAATCCAATAAGCAATGCCTTCCATATTTACCACTCCCTTATCTTTTTCTCAACCCTTCAAATATTAATGACATCGCTGCCTCAAATACCTTCTCCGGAACATCCTTCTCTTCCCAATACCCCCAGCGCATTCCTAGAAATTGACCAATTGACATAAGACAATACGCAATTGTTTCTTTATCAAGTTTTTTAAACTCTCCCGCTTCCATACCAGCCGACAAACTTTTTAAAAATCCATTTGCGAGCTTTGCATAGTACCATCTATATAAATCATCATCAACAACTACCGCCTGTTGTACAATGTTATATAGATTAGGACGATCTTTTACCCATCGAAAAAATGCCTGAAAACCTCTTCTTTGCGCCTCTTCATAACTTGATATCCCCTTCATTTCTTCTTTAATAATTAAGCGTAACTCACGGTTCAATCTACGAATCAATTCATCAAATATATCTTTTTTAGCTGGAAAGTAATTATAGAAAGTTCCGTGCGCTACCTTTGCTGCTTGCGTAATATTCACGATAGAAGCCTCATAATATCCTTTACTACCAAACACCTCTTCTGCAGCACACAATAATTTCTCTCTCGTTTCCAGTCCTTTTGTTGTTAGATTTTTTACATCCATTATTATTTTTTCTGACACCTGAATCACCTCTTAGATTTGATTATAAATTTATTTTTGAATTTTACAATTATTTTCATTAGACAAAATCCGCCAAGTATTTTTCTACATACAAAAAAGACTAACTTATCTTTAAGTTAGTCTTTTAATCTTAATTAGAGCTAAGTTCCACTTTCTCTAACCCTTCAGCCAATTGTCTCTTATCTAACCCTTCCCCTATTACCACCAAGTTTGTCGGGAAACCGAAGTCTTGTTCCAGTAAAGTTGGTACCCCAAACGAATATTGGAATAAGTGAGGGTATTTATCTCCATGGAATTTCACAAAACCTTTCACACGATAAATACTATCTGGTAAATTCGAAAGCCATTCATACAATTTCTCTTGATCAATCGATTTCGTAAATTGATACGTCATTGTTTGTATATGTAAATGTTGTTTAACATGAAGTGTCTCGCGTTCTCCATCACTCACAAATTCAGCTTCTTCTATATCATTTAAAGATATATTACAATACTTTGTTTCAAACAATTTCGCATGATTATTTATTGCTTTTACATCTTCAAATACTTTATTTTTATCCGAATCTGTTAGTAAATCTGATTTATTAATAAGAATATGACTTCCATATTTCATTTGCTCATGTAATAGCTGTTGTACATTTGCACTTAATATACTTCGGTTTAACCATCTTACTGCATCTAATACGACTACTATGGACTTCACTTCAAGGAAAGGTGCTAAAATTGGTGATACACATGCATCTAACACTTCAATTGGATGCGCAACACCTGTCGTTTCTATATAAATTACATCTGGTCTTTCTTGCTGATATAATGAATGCAATTGTATTTCAAGCTCTTCTTTTAACGTACAACAAATACATCCTTTAAGAAGTTCTCTTAAAACATTCTCTTTTCCAATAATATCTGTATCTACCGAGTATTCACCAATTTCATTCATTAATACTGCAACTTTTCTATTCTTCTTTTTCTCTGCTAACAATAAATTTTGTAATAATGTTGATTTTCCACTACCTAAAAAGCCACCTAATATATGAATTTCTACTTTATTCATTCGATCGACCATCCATTTCTTTATTCTAAACGTATTCAAAGCGTAATAATTACGATTTATATTTATCATTTTATTAAAAGAAAAACTATTTGTAAACAAAACTGCTATATTATCGTTTCATTTTCATTCACTTCATGAGCAACTCTAATTCCAGACTCAATCGCTCCTTGCATCCATCCATGTGTTAACGTCGTATGTTCTCCTGCAAAGTGCACCCTGCCAGCTGGCGGCGTAATATATGGAAATACTTCAAGCTCTTGCCCTGGTTCAAAAGCTGTAAATGCTCCGCAAGAATACGGATTTTGACTCCAGCTAAAAGATTCTCCTGCAACATACTCACTATAAACCACGTTTCCATATATTTGCGCTAAATTTTTCAACGCATAACGAATACGTTCTCTATGCGAGAGACTATCCCATGTTAATGCCTCATCTGCCCAGGTATAACTGGCTAAAATAATCGCTGATCCTGATGCATGAATGCCGTAGCTCGGATAATATGTAAAGCGGATAGGTAAATCTGTAATGGACTTACCACCATATTGTCCTGCTCTTTCCCAAAACCTACTTTTAAACTCTATCGCAATTTTAGTTGAAGCAATATAATTTAATTCACGAATTGCCCGCCTTTTATGATAAGAGAATAAATGATATGGCTGGACTTCTACAAATCGCAAAGCTGAAAATGGAATTGTGACAATAGCGATGTCACCAGTTACTATAAATGAATTTAACGTTTGTTCATGGGTTACTTGCAGCATTACTTTATTATCTTCCTGTATAATTTTGTCTACTTTATACGACATAAAAATATTATCCTTTAGTTCTGGTAAAAATGAATTTGGTAATTTATCCATCCCGCCCGTTATCTCATAATATTTCGTCGTTGAAGTGAAAAAGATCATTTCGCGTAATACTTCAATTAATGACATTCCCATGTATGCTTCCATATCAAGAAGTACTCCGATCATATCTATTGCTCCATCTGAATAATACTCAGTTAAAAATGAAGCGAGCGAATATGTTTTATACTTTTTTTCAACAATAATCCAGTTTTTATCAGGATCTTTCTTAATATAATTAAGTATCGGTTCCAATACCTCTAACATTAACCCTTCTGCCGTTTTCCCTCTTTCTTTATCTAAAACTGGATATCCAAGTACACTTGGATCCTTTTCAAACACATCCAATCTCGTTCTTTTGTTATTCGTATAAATTATATCTGAAGAAGTTTTATTAATAAAAAGGTTTAACGGTAGTTTAAATTTACGAATGTAGGCTAAAGTTAAATCATGAGTATCTGGAATACGCATAGGACCTGCGTTAAAATATAATCCTGCACTAAATGGTTCACGAATCGTATACACCCTGCCACCTATTCTGTTATTTGCTTCTATAATCGTTACCTCATGCCCAGCCTCTTTTAATAAAGATGCTGCAACTAATCCAGATATCCCTGCACCGGCAACTGTAATCCGTTTGGGGTTATTCGTTTTGGCAAGCCCTTCATGAACAATTTGAAGCATTTGTTCCATCGATAATGGATTCCCCATGCCAATTCCCCTTTTACGAAGGATTTTACTGAATTATATTCGTTTAACAGGATTCCTATGTTTCATTCAAGTAATTGAGTGGATACATTTTCAATCACTTGAATATCTTTTATAAAATGTAATAAAATAGATATGAAACTATAGAAGTAAGACGTATTATCTTACATAATAAAATTTATGAAATAGCGAGGAATTTTGAAATGAAAAAAGGTATTAACCGTGTTGTATTAGTAGGAACAGGAGCAGTTGGATGTAGTTATGCTTACTGTATGATTAACCAAGCTGTAGCTGAAGAATTTGTTTTAGTTGATGTAAATGAAGCAAAAGCTGAAGGAGAAGCAATGGACTTAAGCCATGCCGTTCCTTTCGCACCAGCTCCAACAAAGGTTTGGAAAGGTAGTTATGAAGATTGTAAAGACGCAGATCTTGTTGTAATTACAGCTGGATTACCACAAAAGCCAGGTGAAACACGCTTAGATTTAGTTGAGAAAAACGCTAAAATTTTCAAGCAAATTGTTCGGAGCATTATGGATAGCGGCTTTGACGGTATCTTCTTAATTGCAACAAACCCTGTAGATATTTTGACTTACGTAACTTGGAAAGAATCTGGATTACCGAAAGAACGCGTAATCGGTTCTGGTACAACTCTTGATTCTGCTCGTTTCCGCTATATGTTAGGTGAGTACTTCAATATTGGACCTCATAACATTCACGCTTATATTATCGGAGAGCACGGTGATACAGAACTTCCGGTGTGGAGTCACGTATCAATTGGTATTCAAAAACTACAAACGCTTCTTGAAAAAGACAACACATATAACCAAAAAGATTTAGATGATATTTTCGTAAACGTTCGTGATGCAGCTTATCACATTATTGAACGAAAAGGTGCTACATACTACGGCATCGGCATGTCACTTTTACGTGTTACGAAAGCAATCTTAAGCAATGAAAACAGCGTATTAACTGTATCAGCATATCTTGAAGGTCAATACGGCCAACAAGATGTTTATATCGGCGTACCTGCTGTTTTAAACCGCGGCGGTGTTCGTGAAATTTTAGAAGTTGAACTAAGTGAAGAGGAAGAATTAAAATTCGATCACTCTGTTCAAGTATTGAAAGAAACAATGGCTCCTGTTCTTTAATCATATTTTTCAATCAAAAAAGCAATCCGATTTATATTGGATTGCTTTTTTATATTTTTATAGTTCCCCCTCAATTTAAACGGTAATATTATCTATAAAAAGGAGTGATTTCATGAATGATTCTTGGACGATTGTAATCCTCTTGCTAGCTGTAGCATCCTTAATACTTTTTCTCTTCTTAATCATCAGAACGCTATTTCCAACTAAAAAATATGATAAGAATCTCGGATTGATTCTGCTTATTTTAAGCTTGTTAGCAATACCGATAAGTATCTTCCTTATAGGAGGATGGGCAGGTATGGGAGTTGGTGTAATCGCAGTCTTTATTTTTGCTGCTGTTATTATAGCTTTAATTGCAAATACCTTCGTTAAACTACCTCCTCCAAAGAAAAAATAACAAATGACCGATGTTTTCATCAAGAGAAAACATCGGTCATTTTCTATCACTTAGTATCATTAATCGGTTCATCATTATTTACATCAAGTACATCTAATAAAAAGATAAAGATTGGAATCCCAATAATAAGCCCCCATATTCCAAGGAAATGTTCGGAGAAAATAAGAATCATAAATGTATAAAAAACAGGTAAATTCGTTTTTGCAGACATAAATTTTGGATTTAATAAATAACTTTCAAGAGCGTGGATTACTGTAATGAACACTAGTATGTAAACAACATACATAACCCCGCCGACGTTATAGGCAATGATACAAAGTGGAAACAATGAAATGATAACACCAGCAACTGGAATCAAACCGAGTAGAAAGACCATGACAGCCAATACAAGAAGCTGCGGAAATCCTAAAATGACAAGTGCAATTACAGTGAGCACACAATTGACAACCGCAATTAAAAACTGTGCTTCAATTACTTTTCCGAACGATCTTGCAAATCTTTCACCGAAATATGCAATCTCCTCATAAAAAATTTTCAGCTTACTATCTTTAAATTTCGAAGTAAATGCTATAATACGTTCTTTTTCTAATAAGAAAAATAAGCTTAAAATAAGAGAAAGTAGTATTTGTAAACTGACCTTTCCTATGTTTGCTATCGATTGATATATGACATCTACACCTTGTTCGATATATTTCGATACTTCCATTCCATTAATTGTCGAAAGTGCATATTTAATTATTTCGTTATCAGGTGGGTTCTGAAAAAACAATTTAAATTGATAAATTAATTGTGAAATTTGTATCGTTAGTACAGGCAAATATTTATATAGTGTAGTTATAATAAACGTCACTAATACAATATATAAACCAGCAATAACCACTTTCCTATTTACTTTCAATTTTTTTGAAATAAACTTTTGAAATCGATCCATCAAAAACGTGAGAATAAACGTAATTAATATTAAATTAATCATACTTTTTAATCCATACAATACAAGCACTAATATTATTAAAACGAGAAACCGTTGAAACCCTCTACTTCGAAAGAAATTTTTCACTTCATTCATTAAAAATTAACCTCCCCCTTCAATGGATGGAAATTGAATATATTACATTTTATGAACTTCTATAGACAATCTTTCTTACTAATTAGGAAGAATCCTTTTTTCTTTTCTAATGTCGGATTTTTCATCTAATACTTTTCTAAAAACTATTTTTCAACTCTATATTTTAGGAGAACGTCTATTTTTAGACTGTTGCTCCTTAGTAGATTTTTCATATTGAAAAAAGAGAGTTATCTATTACTTAACTCTCTCTAGAAAAATGCTAAATGAAAAGCTTAATTATTTCAATCTAATCATTTCTTTTTTGCATTTGCTTCGCTAACAATTCCTTCACTTGGTTATACGTTAAACCTGAATTTTTGTTTAAACGCTTTACTTCCTCGACATCAGTACCTACCACTGTATATTTTTTCTCATCACTCATATTTCCACTTCCTTTTTCACCAGATCATTTCTTATATTTCTTCCCTAAACTCTTATAAATTAACACAAATAAGCTGTACTAAATTAAATAGCTAAAGGGCGTTTAGTTGCATAAGAGGAATAGATAAAAAAATGTCGAATTTATTTATTTGTTGAAATTAAGGACTTGGAGGATACATTTTGAAGAAATATGAGTTTAAAAATAACATTCCAACATTGGAAGAGTACAAATATTTGTGCGAGTCTGTTGGATGGACTAATTATATGAATTTTGAAGTGGTGGAAACATCACTAAAGAATTCTATCCACTGCATCACAGTCAAGGATAATGAACAAATTGTGGGCATGGGGAGAATTGTTGGTGATGGGGCTATCTATTTCTATATTCAAGATATAGTGGTTCATCCAGATTATCAGAAAAATGGTATTTGGAAAAAAATAATGCATATCTTGGTTGAATACTTAAATCAGAATGCCCTGATAAGGCGTTTGTCGGTTTGTTTGCATCACAAGGTAAAGAATCTTTCTATGAAAAATATGATTTTAAAGATTACTCACCAAACATGACGGGAATGTTTACTGTCATTTCAAAAAAATAAACATAATAGATTTTTAATTATACGTCATCAATATTAAAGAAATTGTTCTCGCAGTAATCCTTTTATTATTAAGCTAAAAGGATGCTTATCTTAAATAAGATCTTCCACGATTGGGTGTGAATATTAAATAAGAAAGGACAGTACATAGTATATATACTGTCCTTTAATTTATCTAACTTTTTTTAATTTTGATCTTGAATTGTATTTCTTAATAAAATTTCACTACATCTTCAGTAGGTAAGAATGTTCTTTCCCCTGGTTGTTCATTTGGCTCACCAAATGGCATTTGTCCTACTAAGCTCCACTCTGCTGGTATGTTCCAAGTTGCTTTCACTTCAGCATCTACGATTGGATTGTAATGTTGTAATGACGCTCCAATTCCTTCAGCAGATAATAGCATCCATACAGTATGTTGTAACATTGCATTTCCTTGATGAGACCAGAATGGGAACTGATCTTTATATAATGGTGCATTTTCTTGCATTTTTTCTACCGTTGCTTGATCTTCAAAGAATAGTACTGTTCCTACACCTGCATGGAAGCCTTTTAGTCTTTCTACAGTCGCTTCAAAGTTTTCTGCTGGCACGCGTGATCTAAGTGTTTCTTTTACGATATCCCAAAACTTTTCATGCTCTCCATCCATTAATACAACCATACGGCCACTTTGCATATTGAAAGAAGTCGGTGCATGTAAAGCTGTTTTTAAAACTTCTTCAATTCTTTCTTTCGTAATTGCATCGCTCTTTGTTACTTTACGAATTGAACGACGGTTCACAATTGCTTCTTTTAAGTTTGTTGTAGTTGCTGACATAGTAATTCCTCCAAATGTATGTTTTTTTTATTTAAACAAATCAATATGATTCTTTCATGCAAGACGAATTAACAATATCCATCCGTATTACATTTCATTCCCTCAAATGAGTTTGTTTTATCTTTTTCAATTTCCTTATCAATTACTCTTTGTAACGTTTCTTTACTAGCAAGCCCTTGAATGACTTCATCACCAATCATGACAGTTGGTACCGCCATAATATTCGCTTCATCATATGCATGCTGAATTGCTTCTTGATGCTTTTCTTTATATTTACGAGTTACTAAAGCATCTTTAAATTCAGCTTCAGGAAGTCCTACTTCTACCGCCAGTTTTGTTAAAACATCAATATCCTCAATGTTTTGTTCTTCTTGGAAAAACGCTGTAAATACTCTGTGATGATACTCATTTCCAAGTCCATGTTCTTTCGCAAATTGACATCCTTCGAAAGCTAAATGTGTGTATGGATGCGGTGAAACACGTGGTAAGCGCATTTCAATTCCTAATTTTTTTGCAGTAGGAAGAATGAAAGCATCCCATGAACCTAACTTATCCGGTTCGTTCCAAGGATCTATTTTAGAATATGGACTTGGACGCAATTCAAATGGCATCCATTCGATTTCCACATCTTTCTCTTTCGCTACTTCATCTAATGGGCCTTTTGCTAAAAAACAAAACGGACATATAAAATCTGAGTATACTTTCATTTTTACAGTCATACTTTTACACCTTACCTTTATAGTTGTAATCAAAATAGTTACATTAATAACAAAAAAATATAGATATTATTTTACACATTCATTTTCTCTTGCAAAGATTCAAATAACTGCCCCATCGTAATATTTCTCAAAACTTCTTCCATCGCAGATTGAGCTTGAATTAAAATAACTTCTAACACAGCTTGAATATTTGCTCCAATTGGACAATCTGGATTTGGTTGTTCATGAATGTTAAATAGTTTGTCTTCTTCTACTACATTCACTGCATGATACACATCTAACAATGTGATTTCATGTAAATCCTTTAATAATCCCGCACCACCTGGCCCACGATTTACGTAAACAAATCCAGCTTGTTTCAAGTAAGACATTATTTTACGAATTACTACCGGATTTGTATTTACACTTTCGGCCATATAGTCTGAAGTGCAAAGTGAAGATGGATTGTTTTTTAAAATAGATAACATATGAACAGCTATAGAAAAGCGGCTACTAATTTTCATCGTGATCACCACCTCGTTGTAATTATTATAGTTACAACAAAAAGATAAGTCAATCTTTTTTACAGATTTTTTAAAGCAAATAAAAAAGGTGTCTCATTACATTATATGAGACATCCCTTCTTATTCTGCAAACAACTCTTGGAATTCTTCAATAAATAGCTGTACAGCAAGTGAAGAATCCTTTAATGAAGGAACAGCTAAAGCGATTTCTCTCCATACTTGCGGTTCCAATTCTCTCGTTTGTATATTCTTTGGTAAACTCGTCAAAGATAACTCAGCCAAAATTGCGAGTCCTAATCCTTCTTGAATCATATTTAAAGCTGTTGTAACTGTTGAAATTATATATTCGGCCCGAAGTGGTACGTTCGCTTGTTTAAACATATCGATAATGGGTGGTTCGTACCCACCCTTACATAATATGATTGGTTCATTCTCTAAATCATCTATTGTAATAGAATCTTTCTTACAAAGAGGGTGATCCTCTCTTAAGACAACAACCATTTTCCCCTTCGTTAAGGGCACGATTTCCATATCTTTATTAGGTAAAATAACAATTCCGATATCAATTACTCGTGATACTAGCCAATCTTCTACTTCTTTAAGTGTACCCTCGCAAAGAACTAATTCTAAATTCGGATACTTTTCACGAAAGATATTAATCATTTTGGGTAAAAAATATGCCGAGGCACTCGGAAAACTCCCGATTCGAATTGTTCCAACTTCATGCCCTTTCTCCATCGCCACTTCTTGTTCAATCTTCTCAACGCCGTTTAAGATTTCTCTAATATGTACAAGAATTCTATTTCCAACATCCGTAACAATTAGCCCTTTTCGTTTATCGCGTATAAGAATGGTAACTCCTAACTCTGACTCAATACTTGAAATCGCATGACTTACAGCTGGCTGTGTCATATTTAACACCCTAGCAGCCTTCGTAAAACTACCTAACTCAACAGTTTTTATTAATATTTGCAGTTGTGTAATGGTCATAACTAATCACTTATACTCCTTATAAAAAAGATTCATTTTATTTATCATAGTCGATATCATATCATAGTGAAATGAATAACAACAAGGAGGTCTTGCAGTGACACAGCTTTCTCGAACTAAAGCGACAATAATTCTTACCTTTCTCGTTATTATGTGGGGAATTAATTGGCCGTTATCAAAATTCGCTTTGCATTACACACCACCCGTACTTTTTGCAGGGATTAGAACATTAATAGGAGGATTTATCCTACTTATTTTCGCATTACCGAAATACAGACAGTTAAATTTAAAGGAAACTTGGCATCTATACTTTATTTCATCTTTACTCAATATTATTTTATTTTACGGATTACAAACTGTCGGACTTCAATACATGCCCGCCGGACTATTCTCCGCAATCGTATTTCTCCAACCCGTCTTACTTGGCATTTTCTCATGGATTTGGCTTGAAGAGGCAATGTATGGCTTGAAAATTTTCGGACTTATTCTTGGATTTATTGGTGTAGGGGTTATTAGTTCTAGTAGTTTAACTGGACATATTTCTATTATCGGTGTTCTACTTGCTTTAGGCTGTGCTATCGGCTGGGCACTCGGCACAGTATTTATTAAGAAAACTGGACACCGCGTTAATGCCATTTGGATGGTAACACTTCAGCTTATTATTGGCGGACTTTGCTTAATCGGATTTGGTTCAGAATTTGAAAGCTGGTCTAACATCGCTTGGAGTATACCATTTGTAAGTGTACTACTATTCATCTCAGTCTTTGTTATTGCAATGGGATGGCTCGCTTACTTTACACTTGTAGGAGCTGGTGAGGCAAGTAAAGTGGGGACTTATACGTTCCTTATCCCTCTTATCGCTATTATTGTAAGCTCTATTTTCTTACATGAGGCCATTACAATTAGCTTATTCATCGGACTTTTATTTATTATCGTAAGCATTTGTTTTGTAAATATAAAGCCGAAAGCACTTGCTGTAGGGCAGCAAGTTGAAGTGAAATAAATATGAGAAAGAGCCTACCGTTTGTAGGCTCTTTCTTTTCCTTTACTTTTTACGACGGACTACAAAAATACACGTACATACCGACGATACAATCGCCAAAATAGATAAGACAATTGCTATTGTTTGCATATTACTTGTACCTTCATTTTTTTCCACACTAGATACTTCACCATGTTCTCCTGTTAATGATGTACCTTTTGCAATCGTAGTAAGTGAATGCGGCTTCTCAGCTTTCTCATCGCCTGTCCATTCAACAATTTCTCCATCTTTATATTGTTGATATGCATTCCAAGCTATTTGTTGCTCTTTATCTGGATTTTTAGCAACGAAAGTAAATCGTTGGAACTGGCCAGGTAAAATCCCTTCTCCTGTTGCTTCCCATATTACAGTTTTAACTTTTCCAGCTGCATCTTTTTGTTCTTCCACTTTCCACCCTGGCACTGGCTCGTACTGTTGAAACTCAACTCCAGATGGTATTTTTAGTGTGACTTTTGTTGTTGCCATATTCTTTTCAACAGGTACCTTTATTGTATACGTCTCCCAAGAGCTAACGTCAGACGTTGCTGGTTTTACAGTCACATGAGCACTTACAGGTAACGAAAAAATTCCCATTGCAATTATTGTCACTATCATTGTTGTTCCTAATTTTTTTATACGTTTCATTTTCTTATAACTCCTTTTCCTCTGTAACTTTTCTTTATCTGCCACCTACAATAAATTTATAATCTATATCGAAACTATCAAGGAATTTTGTTAACCCATGAACATGTATATTCCAGTTTCCTGTCATGTTAATATACATTCCTTCCGCTTCATATTCTCCCGGTGACACTGCCGAAACTTTAAATGAACCTTTGCCCATATTCATATCTAAAGATTGAGTCGTCAATACAATTTGTTCCATATCAGTAACAGGCTGTCCATTCTCATCCTTCAAAGTAATATGAAATGCATTCTGTCCTACCTTATTAGGACTTACATGTAAAGTAAGTTCATATCCATTATCTAATTGTTTACTCTCTGTAAAAGGTCCCGTAGGAGGCATCGGCGGCGTTTGTACATTTGTCATAAACGCTACGATTACAAAAACGATAATTCCAATGATAAACTCTACTTTCACCGTAGCTCCTAACCTTTGCTGCGCTCGCATTCTCCCTTTCACATAATGAATAATTCCCAATATCCCCATACACACGAATAAAAGTATCTTTGCTAATAAGGCCAATCCATACTTCGTATCAAATAGGGAATGGATCGTGGGAGTAAAAAATGTACTGTTAAAAAGACCCGTTAATAAAATCACTATGACAGCACCTGTTGCCCACGGTGAAAAACGCTTAATCGCATCCCAATACATAGTCCACTTGTCATCCGCTTTACGTAAAAGAAGAACAATCGATGATAGCCCCCCAATCCATAACGAAGCTGCGAATAAATGTAGAAAGTCCATAACGACAGCAATTTCTTTAAACTTTAGTCCATATGCATGACTATTGAAGGCTTTCATAACAAGTAACCCAATAAATAATACAATTGGAATGCTCCATACTTTAAACGACGAAAGCTTCTCACGCTTCACCGCAAAATATGTAACAATCATAAGCGTACTAATAAGAGCCATTTGAGTTATCCATACATAACCAAAAACAGATAGCTGTAATGTTTCTTTTAATAATATAGGATCGAATGCTTCTAACCATGAAACATCAGCATTTATTTTCGCCTGCAATGGTAGATTGAATAGTAAACTAATAAATATCCCAAATAATGATATCCATATTATTCTCTTACTCCTTGATTGAACTGGGGTTGCATTCCCTTTATACATAATAAGATTAAAGAATAGAACTCCTAAAAATAGTGAGAAACTTGTATATAGAACCCCACGTTCCATGATCATATCGATTTGCGGAACATAGCCCATCTCTTCTACTTGTATATCGTCTGTTCCCGCTTCTGCTAATCCAATCCGGAATGGAATAACTCCTTGAATCGGATGCCCGTCAGCTGAAATGGCTTTCCACTGAATAGAGTAAAGACCATTTTTGAGATTCTCTTTTAACCCAGCTTCTAATAATTTTTTGTTTTTCTTATCAATACGAGCATCTTTTAAATCTACTCTTTTACCTGAGGTATCTCTTACGAACAATGTATTAAAACTTGAAACTTGTATGTCCTCATCGAATTCAATTTTCACAATAGATGGTGCTTTCTTCAACGTTTCATTTTCAGTAGGGTTTGATTTCACAACATACGCATGAGCAGATGTGCTTTTTGGTATCAATATGATAAACACGCACGCTATTAATAGCCATGCCCCTAACCTTCGCATTACTTTCACAATCATTTCACTTCTTTCTTTTTCGTCACTACACTTTCATTACTTTTTACTTCCCAAGTTTTATTTCTTGATAAAATATTAACCTGATTAAGTATAAGGATCTATTTAGTATCACTCTCTATTTATTCCTCACCTCTATACTTCCAATATAATAGTAGCTACCTTCATAGATATTACTAATATTTTTAAAGTTGATTATCATTATAGCATAAAATATATTTATGTAAGTTTCTAAAGAAGAAAAGTTATCGTGAATCATTTGTGAAAAAAATGTGAAATAAACTCCCATATAAAGAGAAATACACAAATTAAAAAGGTGTTACGTTATTACGTAACACCTTTTCTCAAGGATAAACTTCCTTTACTTCTCTTCCGGATAATCACAATACTCAATGATTGTTCCCTCTGTATCCGCTGGGTTAAGATAAATTAATCGTCTACCATGTTTATTAATTCGAAGGGTATGCTCTAACGTTCGAATGCCTTGTTCCTTTAATTCTTCTAAAGCTACATCTAAATCATCTACACGATACGCAACATGATGGACACCTTTCCCTTTTTGCTTTATAAATCGTGCTATTGGAGAAGTTGTGTTATTCGTCGGCGCAAGTAATTCGATTCTATCACCATCAACTTCAAGAATGGCTACTTCGCTTTCAACACCGGGTGCTTCACTTACGTATCGATCTATTAAAGTCCCTGATAAAACCTTTTCATAAAACTGTATCGTACTATCTATATCACGAACTGCGATCCCGATATGGTCAATTGTTTTTTTCATTTTATTTCCCCTACTACTTTATTTTTTCTATTCTTATCAATAGTAACAAAAAAAGTTATAGAATCAAATTCTATAACTTTTTTTGTTTAACTTATTTTCTTATTTGCATCAGCTGCTGGTTGCACTCCATTTTTCGTTTTTACAACGCTAATACCATAGCCGATAAATCCACCGATAATCGCTGGGAAGATCCAGCCTAATCCTACTTCCTGCATCGGAAGGAATTTAGTGAACACACGGCTTACTACTTCAATGTTAACTCCAGCTGCACTTAATCCATCAAATAAGCTGATGATAAACGTTACGATTAAACTCACTTGATAAACTTCAGCTCTTCCTTTGAATAATGAGTGGAAGAATGTTAAGAAAATCAACACGATTGCTAGTGGATAAATTGCTGTTAATACTGGAACAGAAACTGCGATTAATTGCGTTAATCCAACATTTGCAACAATAGCACTAAACACACATAACGTAATTGCAATTGCTTTGTAAGGAACATTTGGAAATAACTTATGGAAGAATGAAGAGCATGCTGATACAAGTCCCACACTTGTTGTTAAACAAGCAACTGTAATCATTAACCCTAATAATACTCCGCCATATGATCCGAAATAGTAGTTAGAAACTTTTGCTAATACTTCTCCGCCGTTTTCTAAATGTCCAAGCTTCGCAACGCTTGAAGCTCCCATATAAGAAAGAGCTGTATAAATAATTGCTAAAATAGATGCAGCGATCAGTGTTGCTTTTGCACAAACAACCATAATTTGTGTTTTCGTTTTCGCACCTTTTTCTTTAATTGCATTAATGATGATGATTCCGAATACGAATGATGCAAGCGTGTCCATCGTTAAGTATCCTTCTTGGAATCCTTTGAAAAATGCATGTGATGTATACCCTTCAACTGGTGCTTGCATTTCTCCAATCGGATGAATAAAAGCAACGATTACTAAAATACCGATGAATGTCAATTTAATTGGCGTTAATATTTTCCCAACAATATCGACAATTTTCGCAGGATTTAGCGAAAAAAAACAAGTGATGCTAAAGAATATAATTGTGAAAAGAATTAACGGTGTAGAACCTAATCCCTCTGGCATAAACGGCTTAAGACCAATTTCATAAGAAACATTTCCTGTTCTTGGTATTGCAAATAACGGACCGATTGCTAAGTATAAAACTGTTGTAAACACAATCCCAAACACTGGGTGAGCACGACTTGCTAATGACTGTAAATCATCTTTACCTGAAAAACCAAATGCTAATACACCTAGTAATGGTAAACCTACTCCTGTTACTAAAAATCCAGCGTTAGCAATCCATACATTCTCACCTGCCGATTGACCAAGCATCGCTGGGAATATTAAATTTCCCGCTCCAAAAAATAGTGCAAATAACATTAATCCGATAACTACTATAAACGAAAATGGTACTTTATTCGCCATAATATAACCCCCATTCAAATTTCCTTATCTCATTTTCCAATTTTAACTAATTGAATTTTCTGAATATTTAATTTAAGTATCAACTATTCTTGAACTCATTATAGTTTGATATATAATATTTTGCAATACTATTTTCAAACTTTTCTTTTATTTTATAAATATACATTTTTTAACATAGGGAATAGACTAAAAAACCAATATGGTCATCCATATTGGTTTTTACATTTACTATCATTATTTAAAATTTCACCGCTACTTTCTTAACGTTCTCTAAACCTTCTTCAACAATTTGCTGTGAGCGATCTGGATATTGATTGTGTCCTTCAATTACAACTGTCTCTGGATTGGTAATTCCCCAGAACCCAAGTACGTTTGTAACGTAATTAACAGCCATTTCCATAGGAGCCATTTGTTCAGAAGAGTAATCTGAACCACGAGCGCCTAAAACAACTACTTTCTTATCACCAGCTAAACCTTCTGGACCGTTCGCTGTATATTTAAACGTTTTTCCAGCTTGAGAAAGATATGAAATATACGTAATTAATGGTGCTGGTACTGTAAAGTTCCATAATGGGAACGCAAATACAACCTTTTCAGCCTCTAAAAATTGATTTAAATATTTATCTACTGTAGCAACTGCCTTCTCTTCTTCAGCTGTTATCTCCATTCCTTGACTACGTTTATATCCACCCGAAATAGCGATATTTCCGTAATACGGAAGATCTAATGCAAATAAATCTAACTCCGTAATTTCTGTATTCGGATTTGCTTCCTTATAAGCACTTACAAATGTTTCATACATTTTTGAACTAATTGCTTGCTCCGCTGGACGATCGTTCGCTTTTACAAATAATACTTTTGACATAGTTTTATTCTCCTCTACTTTTGTATTTTCTTCTTTTTTACCAAATAATGAGCTAAATAATCCCATTCTCTTCACCTAAACTTTCTTATCATATTCATTATTCATCAGCATTAAAAATCTTATTCTAAGAAAAGGTTTCATCATGTCCTGCTGAAACTATCTCATTTAAATACATTATCTAAACCGAAGTTTTAACTTTTATTTATTTAATTACCTTATGTAAGTGAGTATAGTACACTCACTTACTTTAGTCAAGTAACTTTTAAAAAATAAAAATATCTCGGGTTAAAAATATTAAATAAAGATATTTCCTCAGTCAAAGTGATAAATTCAAAAACACATAAATACCTTGTATAATACAACTAGAAAGGGAAATTCATCTATAGAGAGGATTTATTAATGAGTACTTTAGAAAAGATTCAAACCTTTATCATTCTTGCAGCTGTTATATTTGGGGTTATATTAGGACAATTTAAGATGATACATATGTATTCAGAAAAATTTATTGTCCCCTTCTTATTTTTAATGCTTTATGGATTATTCCTCAGCATCCCCTTAAAGGATATAAAAAATGGATTCCGCAACTTAAAATTCGCTGGAACAAGCCTAGGTATTAATTTTATATGGACACCTTTTCTCGCTTGGGGATTAGGCGCGTTATTTCTTTCAGATCACCCAGCACTTTGGGTTGGCTTTATTATGTTAATGGTTACTCCGTGTACAGATTGGTATTTAATTTTCACAGAGATCGCAAAAGGTAACGTCGCATTATCTACATCAATTCTACCGGTAAATTTAATTTTACAAGTATTATTGCTACCAATTTATTTGTTTTTATTTGCTGGTGTAATGAAAGCAGTAGAAATTTCTATTTTAGTAGAAAGTATTGTTATTGTACTTGTTTTACCATTTTTACTTGCACACGCTACAAAATTCATTATGCATAAAATGAAAAAAGCTGAAACACTTGAGAATAAACTCATTCCGTTTTTCAGCTCTGCTCAAATTGTATTTTTAAGTTTAGCAATATTAGCGATGTTTGCCTCACAAGGTAAGTATTTATTACAAAATATGAATGTTGTTTTATTGTTACTTATACCAGTATTACTGTTCTTCATGATTAACTTTATACTAGGACAGTTTGTAGGACGTATCATGCATTTATCCTATGAAGACACTGTAAGCCTAAGCTTAACAACATTAGCGAGAAATTCGCCTGTTGCACTCGCAATTGCTGTGACTGCTTTTCCAGACGAACCTCTTATTGCACTTGCCTTGGTCATTGGGCCGTTAATTGAATTACCTGTGCTTGCTAGCATTTCGCAAGTGTTGCTGCTGATTAAGAAAAAACAGCAATACACATAATAAAAAACGTCCCACTGCGGGACGTTTTTTTATTGTCGAGAAATTATAGAATTAACAATAATTATCGTCTCTTACTCATTAATAAAAATGATATAATAGAAGATTAACTTTTCGTTACATTAAAAGAGCCTTTCTAATTAAACATTATAGGAAAAGCAAATATAACGAAAGCTGCCCAAAATCCATAGATTGGCAAATACTTCGTAACGGCATCTTGGATAGTTGAAGGTCCGGACTTGTTTTGTAGAAAACGCATATAGGAGAGCATAATCCAAATTAGATTTGCCCAGATAAGTATGTTTACTCCTAAAGCAGCAAGTCTATTAGGCGTAATCCCATAAGAAGAAAGTCTGAACACGATTGCTGACAAAGCCACACTGTCAATGATAAGTGCAAGAACAATTAAGGCAAAATTTATATAATCTGAAATGTTCTTTTTCTCGTCTGAGTCGCTCTCGATAATGGAAAATATGGTAACGGCCAATACACCAAGGAGTATTCCGTTGAAGACTATCAGGAAATTGCGGTCCAAGAATGGATTTTTCCCGACCCATATAACCGTTATTAGATAGAGCAACAATGTGATCAGGACAAGAGGACTAAAAATTTTAGCTATATATGGTGTAATATTCTTAGCAAGTTTCAGATTCATTGATACCAGGTATGCAGCCACAATAGCAAGAGCGGCAGCACCAAATAAAACAACATTACTAAAATAGAAGTCTTCTATATTCAAGTCAACAAACCTAAATAACTGCATGGTTAATGCTGCTAGTACCATTCCGCTAACTGCCATGCTGGCGTAGAGAATACAATACTCCAAATTAAATTTAATATAGGCTAATCTTGTACTGCCTTTTGAATATTCATTCCCTGTAAATGCAAGCCCTACCAATACCCATAAGAATATGGGAAAGTGTAAATAAGCAAGGATAATACTGTCTTTATAATTTAATGGCAGCGTATTAAGATAAAACCCGGAAATTAGGAACAACGCTGCAAGGAAATAAATAATACTTTTTTTCGGAGTATTATTGTAAATAAAATAAGCAGCAATAAAGGGAGTTACACCAAAAGCCAAGTTAATCGGAGCAATTGCTTCCTGTTCGACAAAATGGAAGATTATCCTGGTGCTTAGCCCTGCCAGAATAGCTAAAATGCCCATGAATAAGAAACCTTTTTGAAACAATGAAGGTTTTTCTGTATTTGCCGTCTCCTTGAAATGCAACCTTTCATACCAAGCATCTAGCACCTGGGAATCAGGGTTTTGGGCCCATGCTTGTGAGAATGACTTTTTAAAAGCTTTCGGGTCTTTTCTATACATTCTCTCCAACTCATGAGGGTTATCCATATTTTCAATAATCAAATTGTTAATGTCCATATTTATACCTCCTCTAATTTTAAAAATAACGTTGTTACCTTTTCCATAAAAAGAACCACACTTATTTATTCTGATTTTGATTTTAATATAAATTTTATCGTTTTGCAATAAATTATTATTATTTTAGATAATATTTTTGTTGTATATTTTCGTTCCAAGCAAAAACAAAAAGCATTCCTCATTCAAAGAAATGCTCTATAACTTTTTATAAACATCTGTGTAAGCTACTTTCAGTTGTTCTCTTCATTGCTTGTTTCCATTTTCTAATTTCTTATTTTTCCTTTATATAAAAGAAATGATCAAAATGATATAAACGTCCAATTTAATAGCATCTTTTCAAACAATTATTTCAAATAAATTTTAGTGCCAGTATACAAAACTCTGTAATTATAAAATAAAAAAGCATGACTTAAAATTGTCATGCTTTTTTCTATCTATATTTTCAAACCTAATACAGAACATTTCACTCGGGAAAGAGCTTTTTTATATGTTGAAACCACTTATGTCCTTGTATAAAAAGTTCTTTACTAATAAGTAGTATAATTACTGCGTTTTTCAAATTAGTAAAGAACTTTTTTATCTTTTATTTATATAGCTACAGTCAGTTTTGAAATTTCCTCAAGTAAAGAATTTTTTTATCCCGGCTCAATTTTTCGTAAGATGTCTATATTACTTGATTGAAGGCTATTTTTGCTTTGTTCATATCTCCTAATCAACCATTTCCCAAAATTGAGATGCTACTTTGGAAATTCTTTGGTCTTTTAACTTTACTATTACAGGCTCTAAATGAAAATCAAATTGTTTCAATTCAAAAAGCGTTGTATGTTCTAAAAATGATGATGTGTAATCCATTCTTGGAATAACGGATAATCCTAGTCCTCTACTAACAAGTGCTACAACCATCCTTATATCTTTACACTCGATAATGATATTTGGCTTGACTTGATGTTCATCAAACACTTTGAAAAGGTCTTCATTGAAGGAGAGTCCTTCCATTGCTCCTAGCATAATGAATGGGAACTGGGCAATCTGTTCAATCGTCACATGCTGTGATGAAAACGATGTTGCCCAACTTGATGGAATAATCACAGCGGTTGGTTGTTTTTTTAATATTTTCATCTCATATTGTTCACTATTGCCCAATCTTAAAAGTAAGGCAACATCAATTTCTCTTTGTTCTAGTCTTTTTAATAATTCTTCTGAATTTCCCGTTACTATGTTTATTTTAACATTAGGGTATTGTGTTCTAAACGTACTAACATAGTCAATGAGCATATTCGAACATGCAGATGATACACCGATACTTACTGTTCCTCCTATACCTTGTTCAATTTCTTGAATTTGCTGCTTTACATCTTGAATTTGTATTAACATTTGATTGGCATATTGGTATAGTATTTCACCTGTTGCTGTAAGCTCCCATTTTTGACGATATCGATGAATTAAAGTTGTGCCAAGATCAGTTTCAAGCTTTTTTAATAATTGGCTAAGTGGGGGCTGCGCGATATGGAGCACTTCTGCTGCTTTAGAAATGCTTCCTTGTTTCACAATTTCTTTAAAGTAATATAATTGCCTGAAATCCATTGTATCTCTCCGTCATATGTTTTTTGATATGATTAGTTTATCATATATATATTTTTCATATGTCGAATTTGACGTTATATTTAATTCTATAGCTATAGTCTTTATATTGATAATATTAACTAGAAAGTGAGAGATACTATGAATCATTGGAACAGAACCTTGAAGCGCATCATCTTATACGTGCTCGGGTTATTTTTTATGTCGATTGGCATTAGCATGTCGATTCAAGCAGGATTTGGTGTATCGCCTGTGTCATCATTAGCATATGCAAGTACGCTAACGATTGGTTTATCGGTTGGTGTGACAATGGCGCTTGCAAATGTTTTATACATTATTATTCAAGTGATATTAAGTAAACGCATGGAGTTAAATGAATTTGTGAGTCAATTCATTATTTCGTTTTTATTTGGGTTTTTCATGGATGCAACACTCTTCCTTGTACAACTTTTCCCTGCACCTGAAACTCTCCTTGCTCGAAGTGTATATTTGATTGTTAGTTTATTTGTTATAGCGGTCGGTTTAATGGGCTATACAACAGCGAAACTGCCATTAATGCCGTATGATGCGTTAACTTATGCAATTAGTGAAAAATTCAATTTAAAATTCGGTAAAGCAAAAATTTTGAGCGATTTAATAAACATTTGTGTGGCTGGTGCAATCTGTATAGTTTTCATTCAATCATTAGGCTCAATCGGAATCGGCACACTAATTGCCGCCTATTTTATCGGCAAAATTTTAGGGTGGATGATACCGTATTATCAACCAACTCTCCAACAATGGGTATTTAAAACAGAGAAGGCTGCCTAAGGAATCATAATAAAGTACAGGAAAAATAGATGAATCAAATTCCTCAGCCGAAATCAAATAATGAATTTTGCATCTTACCAAGTGCCAGTCCACATTAGGAATGGCATTTCTTTATTACTGCCTTTTCTTTGACCTTCTATCACTTTGGTTAAATGATAAAACAAACATTGTATTAAAACTAACCTGCCGTTTAGTTAAAGCAGGATCTTTAAACACCTTTTTTATATTTTAAAAGACTTTATTGTAAATTAAATAACTTTATTGCTACTTAACCCTATTTCATACCATCTTTTCAAACAATTAATTTAAATAAATTTTAGTGCTAGTATACAAAACTCTGTAATTATAAAATAAAAAAAGCATGACTTAAAATTGTCATGCTTTTTCTTTTCTATCAATAATTTTTTCAAACCTAACCTGTTACAGAAACTTTTACTCGTGAAAGAGCTTTTTTATATGTTAAAACCACTTAATTCTCAAACACAAAATTAATCTTATTATCTTTCCACTCTAACTTCGCATCAAACGTTTTCTCGCCTTTTTTAAAGCCTTTAATTAAATCGGTCTTTTCACCTTTTAATAGTTTCGTCATGTTTTTTTGCGAAATAGCTTTGCTTAAAATCTTCTTCGAGATGGTAAAGTCACATTGTGTTGTATTGTAGTTAGAACAACCGTAAAACGTCGACTTATCAATAACATCGCCATCGCATTTTTTACAGTTCCCGACCTTTTTACCTGTTGTAAATTTCGATCCTTTTCGCTCAATCGATTCAACATGTAATCCAGTGAAATCCCATTTCTCCGACATTTCCACTGCATCTTCAATAATTTTAGCTGATAGCTTTTTCGTTTGTTCCATAAATGTAGCTGGTGAAGCTGTACCTTCTCCGATTTCTGCAAGACGCTGCTCCCATTTTGCAGTCATTTCCGGTGAAGCTAGTATTTTGTCGCCGATTGCTGTAATTAATACTTTTCCCTTATCGGTCGCATACACTTGGTTTTTCTGTACATCTATATATTTACGGTCTTTCAGCATTGTAATAATACCAGCACGAGTTGCCTCTGTGCCTAAACCTTCTGTTTTCTTCAATACTTTCTCAAGCTCTTCATTCTCTAAATACTTACCGGCCGTTTTCATTAACGTAATAAGTTGTCCTTCTGTATAACGCTTCGGTGGCTGTGTTTTTCCTTCTTTCACTTTCACCTTTACAACTTTTCCTTGTTCACCTTCAGCTACAATTGGAAGAATCGTTTCGTCATCTTTATCGTCTTGGAAAATAACTTTACGCCAACCTTCTTGAATTTGCTGTTTTCCTTTCGAAATGAACTCAGCACGTTCGTCTACAAGAGTTGTAATCGTTGTGTAATCAAAGATTGCTACTTCATAATGCGCCGCAATAAGTCTTCTTACGATCATATCGTAAATTTTCTTCTCATCACCTGATAGTTTGCTTGGATTTGTAACTTGCTCTGTCGGTATAATTGCATAGTGATCTGTAACTTTCTTTTCATTCACATAACGCTTATTGTTCATAATCGATTCAATTGGTGCTGGTAATAAACCTTTATATTCATCAAACTGACTTAATTTCTGTAAAATATCAGGGAACGTCGCTGCCTCTCCTTGTGTAACATAGTTAGAATCCGAACGAGGGTAAGAGACAATCCCTTTTTGATATAGTGCTTGTGTTATATCAAGTGTCTTTTTTGGTGAAAATTTAAAGGCTTTATTCGCTGTCGCTTGCAGCGCTGATAAATTAAATAAAAACGGCGGCTGAAACTCTTTACGCTCCGTTTTCATTTCTTTTACTACAGCCGGTTTGTTTTGACAAAACGCTGCAATTTTATTTGCCAAATCAGGATCATTTAAGCGGGACTCATTATCTTTCTCCCATTTCCCCTCATACTTCTTTCCTTCTATATTAAAGGTTGCGAACACTTCCCAAAACGGCTCTGACTTAAAGTTCTCTATTTCTTTTTCACGCTTTACAATGAGTGCTAATGTTGGCGTTTGTACACGACCAGCGGAAAATACATCGTTCATTCCCTTTTTCTTTAGCAAAATGCTAAAGACACGCGATGCATTCATACCAACGACCCAGTCAGCGCAAGATCTTGTATATGCTTCGTAATACGTATTAATCGTATCTGCTTCATCTAGTAAGTTTTTAAATCCTTGATAAATAGCTTGTTTCGTCAAAGATGAAATCCAAAGACGCTTCATTGGCTTTTGCACGTTGCAAAGATTAATAATGTTTCGTACGATCAGTTCCCCTTCACGCCCAGCATCGCCCGCGTGAATAATTTCTGTTACCTGAGGATTATGTAACAGCTGTTTCACAACGTTAAATTGCTTATACTTTGACTTTGTTACCTCAAACTGAAAACGCTCTGGAATCATCGGTAATGTATTTAATGACCATTTTTTCCACTCTGCGTGATAATGTTCTGGATTACATAACTGCGTCAAATGACCAATTGCCCATGTACAGTACGCTCCATTTGGAAATAACTCATTTGCTTCTACTTCTAAATACCCATCTTTCCGGCGATATTTAAACTGTGAAACAAGAGCCAAACCTTGATCTGGTTTCTCGGCAATAATTAATTTCATTTTATAACTCCCTATCTGTATTCCAGTGTTACTTTCATTGTCTATATGTTTAGAAGCGATGATAATACAACAATCTTATTTATCATTCGCGGTTTGTCTCACAAATGGGAGACCTATAATATTATACGCTTATTCTTTATGTGTTCACAATAGAAACTCATTATATAACACTTTCTTTCCCATGCTCACAAACAAAAAAAAACACCCCAACATCGAGCGTCCTTTCCATTCACCACTATTTGCTTTCATATATTCTATAAAATTTAAAATACAACAATTCCTTATGAAGCATCGTCTACTAAGATAACCATCATTATTTAAAAATTATATTGAACTTACCTTTTTTAAATTGTGCAGATAATTTGCAGATATATATTAGCATAAGTACTCTCCATTTGAACATATGATGAAGTGAATGATAGGACAGGGAGGTATCATGATGTTTGCTTATACGTTAACTGCCTTAACACTTTGTTGTATCTCGATTATTATCACATCATATATTTCTAAACGTAAGGGTACCCTAATGGAGTATATGGTATTTATTATGTCTTTTAGTATGAGTATCGGTTTAAGTATCGGTTTTTATTTAGGTATTCTCTTTAAAGGAGAATTACTATATTCTACTTTGCTTGCTATTTTGATTAGTGGTTGTATCGGTTTTTTAGTCGGTCTACGTTTTCACCTGTACACTGCCTTAGAAGGAATGTTCTCTAGTTTAATGGCAAGTATGATGGGAGCTATGATTACAGAAATGTTAAACGCTCAACAAGCACATAGTATTCTGTTTATTAGTCTTTTACTTACTATAACGATAACTATGTCATGTATGATTCAGCTTTTATCAGAAACCTTTTCTACTTATATCCACCGCCGGTTTTTATTAGTACTTTCCATTAGCGTAGTAATTGTTCTTACTGTATTCGTGACATTTCCAGATCATACTCCCCCATCTTCATCCGGGCACGATCAACATATGCATTAACACTTGCAACGAAAATGAATAAGCAGCTATCCATAGGATAACTGCTTCATATTATTCTGGCTGATTAGGAATGTTAGGGTTTGGAACATAATCAGATTTGTAATCTGTATATTTCACTTCTGTTACCATTCCTGCTGAAGCATGGTGTAAATCATGACAGTGGAACATCCATTCACCCGGATTGTCTGCTACAAAGGCTACTTCATATTCTTCTCCTGGTTTTAAGTTCAAAGTGTCTTTAACAATTGGAGAACCTTCTATCGGTTTTCCATCTTTACTTAACACTTGGAAGAAATGGCCGTGTAAATGCATCGGATGATCGTCCGCTTTAGAGCGATTTACTAATTTTACTTTTACTAAGTCACCCTTTTTCACTGGAATTGGGTCAATATCTGGGAATACCTTTCCGTTAATTGTATATACCATTTCATTTCCATTCATTTGCGTATTCAAGTCCATATTATATGTGGCAGTATACTGTTGATTTGACGTGAAACTACCTAATTTTTTAGCACCATATTTCGTCATATCTAATTTCGGTAAATTTTCTTTTTCATCTGCTTTATCTTTCATCTCTTTGCTACCATCATATTCAATAACAGCTTTCATTCCTTTTGCACCTTTATTTTCTGAATGGTCTTCAACATACCATTTCCCAGGATTATTAGCAGTAAATTCAATATCATACCGTTCACCCGGTGCTATTGAAATTACTTTATCCTTTATAACTTTTGGATCATTTATTGGTTGGCCATCTGTCGCAATTACTTTTATATCATGACCGTGAACGTGTATATCATGTGATAGATAACCAGCATTAACGAATCGAAGACGAACTTTATCGCCCTTATCCACTTTTAATGTCTCTACTAAATCTCCGCTTTTACCATTGATTGTGAATAAGTCATACATACTCATATCATGACCTTCCATCTTCATATTTCCATGATCCATGCCTTTCATATCATCATTCTTTTTCGTATTTTCATTATCCTTAGATTTATTACCATCTACTTTTTCTGTTTGCCCTTTTGTCATTTCTTTTAACTGCTTATTAATTTCTTCTTTATCTGTTACCCATTCATCTAACATTAATGTGTAATCTTTATCATACTTTTCATTTGTATCCTCTACAATAAGAGCACCATACAAACCTCTATCTAGTTGATTTACAGAATCTTGATGTGAATGATACCAATACGTTCCTGGTACGTTCGCTTCAAATTCATAGGTGAAACTTTTTCCAGATTCAACCGCATCTTGTGTCACACCCGGAATTCCATCCATGTTATTTGGGACAGGATATCCATGCCAATGAATAGATACTGGTGCAGATAATTCATTTTTTAATGTCACTTTAACCTTTTCACCTTTTTTCACCCTGATTTCTGGACCAGGAGATGAACCATTAAATGTCCAGACTGGAACAATAACACCGCTACTTAGCTTTTGTTTTTCTTCTTTCGCTACTAAAGTAACTGCTGGCCCTTTTACAACTTTCAATGGTTTTGTAGCCGTTTCAGTCTGTGTTGTTGTTTTGTCGTTCATATTTTTATGATCATTTGTTGTATTTGTGGTCGCAGAACATGCAGCAATTAAAGATATTACGGAGACTGTAACTGCTGTTAATACAAATCTCTTCATGGTAAATCCCTCCTTTTTCTTTTTCAAGATTATTATAGAAGACAATTTTCAAGAAAATATGGAGATATAAAATGAGCAAAATAAAAAGGCGCCCAAAATTGAGCGCCTCTTCTAATTATTATTTCGTAACAACTTCATCTTCTTTTACATTTACATTATTTTCACTCATAAACTCTTCAATCTCTTCAACTGATCTAACGATATCTTTTGACAAGTTTTCAAACCCATCTTTTGTTACAAGAATATCATCTTCAATACGAATCCCAATTGATTCTTCTTCAATATATAAACCTGGTTCAATCGTAATAACCATACCTTCTTCTAATACTCTCTCTTTGTATGTTCCTACATCGTGAGTATCTAAACCTAGGAAATGACTCACGCCGTGATAATAATATTTAGATAGTTCCTCATCTTCTTGAATTAAACCAATAGCTTTACACTCTTCTGCCAGTACTTTTTTTGTATGCTCATTTAATGCAGCAAACTTTAATCCTGGCTTAATAAGTTCAGTTGTTTCTTTCAATGCTTTTAACACGATATTATATATTTGTTTTTGGCGACTAGAGAATGTTCCACTAGCTGGGAATGTGTAACTAATATCAGCGTTGTAGTAATCTTTTTGAGCACCTAAATCGAGCAGTACTAAATCACCATTTTGAATTTGTGCATCATTATCTTCATAATGAAGGACTGTAGCATTTTTACCGCTCGCCAAAATTGTATTAAACGCATGATGTTTAATTCCAGATGATTTAAGCGTAAAATCAAAATGAGCTTCTAATTCATATTCCATCACATCTGCTTTTGCATGCTTCAGCACGTTATAAATGCCCTCTTTAGTAACAGCTATCGCTTCTTTAATGATTTCAATTTCTTCCTCTGTTTTAAACACTCGTAATTCACAAATGTTTGGGTATACATTCCCAATTGTTATGTGCGGGTACTGTTCTCTTACATGTTTAGCAAACGCTAATGTTTTCGTCTCAGTACCGTTCCACTCACGAAGTTCCAAGTCTAAATTCACGTGTTTCACATTTTCTGCGAAAAGTGTATTCGTCATCGTCTTTTCAAAGCTATCTAAATACACCACTTTCTTTATACCTGATAATTTCTCTGCTTCTTCTTTAGAAACTGTTTTTCCAACCCACTTTTCAAGTACTGGATCTGATTTTTCAATGAAAAGAGTCTCTTCTACACTATTTCCAAACTTTTTTAACATGAAAATAACATTCGGCTCATCGATTCCCGTTAAGTAGTAAAAATTACGATTCGGCACAAATTTATAATGTGCATCAGCTGACATATGAGGTGCCTGTCCAGCAAATAAAATAGCAATTGATTCATCTGGTAATGTTTTCACTAATCTTTCTCTATTTTGAGCAAAAAATGTTGACTTCATAATAATCCCCCTAGCGTTCTATGTATGTTTTTCAAACTAATTATCCTCTGTTATTCATTTTATTATTGTTATAATTTTTCGTCAATTATTAACCTTTTTAGATGATGTTGACATAATAAAAATTACGCGTTAAAATAACTATAAATTAGTAAGTAACTAATTAAAATTAAATAGAGGTGAAAACAAATGCAAAACATTTTATTCCGCATTAACGAATTAGCAAAAAAAGAAAGAACATCTGGATTAACAGTTGATGAAAAACAAGAGCAACAAATGTTGCGTCAAAATTATACAAAAACATTTCGCGGAAGCCTAGATTCCATTTTATTAAACACAAAAATTGTTGATCCAAATGGTATCAATGTTACACCAGTTGCATTACAAGATGCTAAAGAACGTTTGAAATTTAGTAAATGAGTTCCGCGCATAAGACCACATTTCAAAAAACATAAAAAAAGCTGGATTTCCTATATAGAAATTCCAGCTCTTTTTATTGTCTTTTCTAATTTAGTATACGAGCGATACATAGCAATTCTCCACGATACGATCATCGCAAAGGCAAGTAAGAAAAACATCCCGCTTAATTGTGCTAAATCAATCGATTGACTTAAATATGATTTAAGTCCTACTCGTACAGCTAATAATCCAACTAAAATAAATATGAACGCTTTTGACGGTTTCATATATATGTCTTCACCTTTTATTTCGAACTTAGATGTTTTAATAAGAAATATAGAGAAAATAAGTCCTATACTAATTGCCTCTACTATTTCTAACGATGTTAACCGAAACTCTGGTAAGAAGTACATCGATGCGCCAGTACTCATAAAGATTGGCGGTAATATAATTTTCTTTTTCGTTACCGGTTTTTTCGCTGACTTAAATCGAAGAAACATTACTCCAACGGCCATACAAACTGCTACGATACTTGATAAAAGTGCTAAACTCATACTCTCCACCCCTATCTATTTAAAAGACTTTTTGAGCAAAATCATAAACCAAACAAGCCCGACACTTATAATGACATGAGCTAATCCAGCCATATGGCTTAAACCGTTAAAGTCTGTTCCGTTTACTTGTAAAATACCTCTAAATACCATTGTAGCGATTGTAAAAATTAATCCTATGTTATACACAACAAACCATGCACGAAAACTTTTTGTTTCACGGACATTAAATACTTTAAATAGAGCCAAAGCGACCAAAAAGAATACGAAGCCGAGCACTAATACGTGTGTATGCACTAATTGCAACATAGTGGATCCTTTAATTCCTTGCGCTTTTGTATACTCTCTAGCAAATACACCTGATAATAAACCAATAATTAAGTAAATGAATGCTGCATTATATAATTTCTTCATTATATTCCTCCTGCTGTAGAACGACAATTAATATCGTCACTTTCCATATTCACTGCAATCATTTTACGCAAAGTTTATGAACGGAATATGAACAGAGTATTACATTGTTAGTTTGGTTTTTTATTTCTTGAAAATAACAAGGCCATTCCACAACTATTAATTGTGGAATGGCCTTCTAACTTATTTTAAATCTTCAATTGAGAAGGCACCAGGCAATAACTGCTCTACAGTCACTTCTTTTTCATCGCCTTTTACATTCGTTAGTAAAACTGGCATTTTCGGATTACAAAATTCAGCAATAACTTGTCTACATGCACCACATGGTGAAATCGGCCCGTCCGTTTCGCCTGTAATGACTAAGTAACTAAAGTCACGCTCACCTTCTGATACTGCTTTAAAGATTGCCGTTCTTTCTGCACAGTTACATAAACCGTAAGAAGCATTTTCTATATTACAACCAGTATAGATTTTACCTTCTTTTGTAACTAACGCTGCACCAACAGGAAATTTTGAATACGGAATATACGCTTTTGATAACATCTTATTTGCTTCTTCAATATATTTTTTCTTATCCATATTATTTCCTCCTCAAAGTAAATGTAATTATGATTAGTCAGTAATAACTGTATGAACCAATTTAGGAGCCACTGCTGTTTCAGAGATAGAAATATTTTCATAAATTTTTGCTTTTACATCTTCTACATTTTCACGATTTGCGTAAATCGTTACGAATGGCTCGCCTTCTTTTACTGCATCGCCGACTTTTTTACGTAACATTAAACCTACAGCTAAATCAATTTCATCTTCCTTCGTTGCACGACCTGCACCTAGTAGCATGGCAGCGATACCAATTTCATCCGCAACAATGTTAGAAATAACACCTGAAGTTTTAGCTGGTACATCAATTACATACTTCGCTTGTGGCATTTTTTCTGGATTGTCTACAATCGAGCTGTCTCCGCCTTGATTGCTTAAGAACTCTTTAAATTTCTCAGTTGCTTTTCCGTTTTTCATAACTTCAATTAGCATTTCACGAGCTTCTTCTAATGTATTTGCTTTTTTCGCAAGTACAACCATTTGGCTACCTAATACAAGTACTAATTCTGTTAAATCTTCTGGACCTTCACCTTTTAAAGTATCAATTGCTTCCTTCACTTCTAGAGCGTTACCAATTGCAAAACCAAGAGGTTGTGACATATCTGAAATTACTGCCATCGTTTGACGTCCAACATTATTTCCGATACGTACCATTGCATGAGCTAATTCTTTTGCATCTTCTTCTGTTTTCATAAATGCACCAGCACCTGTTTTTACATCAAGTACGATCGCATCAGCACCAGCTGCAATTTTTTTACTCATAATTGAACTTGCAATTAGAGGAATCGAGTTTACTGTTCCTGTTACATCACGAAGTGCATAGATTTTTTTATCAGCAGGTGTTAAGTTTCCTGTTTGTCCGATAACAGCCACTTTATCACGGTTTACAATATCAATGAATTGCTCTTTCGTAATTTCAACGTGGAATCCTTCCACTGCTTCTAATTTATCAATTGTCCCGCCCGTATGTCCTAAACCACGACCAGACATTTTTGCTACTGGTACATCTAAAGCAGCAACTAATGGTCCTAATACTAATGTTGTTGTATCACCAACACCACCAGTTGAATGTTTATCTACTTTAATGCCCTCAATTGCTGATAAGTCGATTGTCTCTCCAGATTCAACCATTGCCATTGTTAAGTCTGCACGTTCACGATCTGTCATATCTTTAAAGAAGATTGCCATTGCAAGTGCACTCGCTTGATAATCAGGAATACTTCCATCTGTATACCCTTTAATAAAGAAGTTAATTTCTTCAGTCGTTAATTCTTTTCCATCACGTTTTTTCGCAATAATATCTACCATTCTCATTGTAATCACCATTCCTTTTTATATTATATGAATCTGTTAAAATAATAAGCCAACGATTGTTGCTGATAAGAAACTTACTAACGTTGCACCGAAAAGTAATTTCAAACCAAATCTTGCGACTACATTCCCTTGTTTTTCATTTAAGCTCTTAACTGCCCCAGCGATAATTCCAATTGAAGAGAAGTTTGCAAATGAAACTAAGAAGACAGATATAATCGCTGTCGTTCTATCTGAGAAATTAAAGTTTCCTTGTGCTAAATCTGTCATCGCAACAAATTCATTTGATACAAGTTTTGTCGCCATAATATTACCTGCGTTAACTGCTTCATGCCATGGAACACCCATAATAAATGCAAATGGTGCAAATACATATCCAAGAATTTCTTGGAATGAGATACCGATTACACCTTTAAATACTGCATTAATAAAGGCGATAAGAGCAACGAAACCGATTAACATAGCTGCTACTGTAATCGCAACTTTAAATCCATCTATAATATATTCCCCTAATACTTCAAAAAAGGTCTTTTTCTCTTCTTCTTGTACTTCTAACATATCTTCTTCTTCAGTAACCTCATACGGATTAATAATAGAAGCGATAATAAAACCACCAAATAAGTTAAGTACTAAAGCGGTTACAACATATTGTGGTTTTAATAACACCATGTACGATCCAACGATAGACATAGAAACGGTAGACATTGCAGATGCACATAATGTATACATTCTCTTTTCTGGCAATAATCCTAGTTGTTTCTTAACTGAAATAAACACCTCAGATTGCCCTAAAATCGCAGAAGCAACAGCGTTATATGATTCTAATTTCCCCATTCCATTTACTTTACTTAATACTAGACCGATAGATTTCACAATAATAGGTAATACTTTAATGTGTTGCAAAATACCTATTAAAGCTGATATAAATACGATTGGCATTAATACACTTAAAAAGAACGAAAACTCTTTTTGATTTACTAATCCACCAAATACGAAATTCACACCATCAGCGGCATATTTTAATAATTCTCCAAAACCATCTGCTATTCCGCTAATTAATATATTCCCTACACTTGTATTTAATAATAAAAACCCCAAAATGAATTGTAATATAACCATCGTTATGATTGGGCGATATTTGACTTTCTTTCTATCATTACTAGCAAGCCAAGCGATACCTAAAATCAATACGAGGCCTAAAACACCGATTAAGTATTTCATAAGCCGTCTCCTCCCATTCGTATCCGCTTACATCTTTTTCAATTGTTAAAGCAATAGATACACTTTACTTTAAATGTGTATCTATTGCCCTTTACTTCATTATTGATTAGTAGTTATCTGTAGCACCTTTTGCATCATTTAATACGATTGCAACACTAGCACTTGCTCCAACGCGAGAAGCTCCAGCCTCTACCATTTTGTCTGCATCTTCACGTGTACGAACGCCGCCAGATGCTTTTACACCAACGTTTGGTCCAACTGTTTTACGCATTAATGCGATATCTTCTGCAGTTGCTCCGCCAGTTGAGAATCCAGTTGAAGTTTTTACGAAATCAGCACCAGCTTTTACTGATAATTCACAAGCACGAACTTTTTCTTCATCTGTTAGAAGGCAAGTTTCAATGATTACTTTTACAAGAGCTTTTCCTTTTGCTGCTTGTACTACTTCATAAATGTCTTTCTCAACGAACTCATTGTCGCCATCTTTTAAAGCACCTACGTTGATTACCATATCAACTTCAGTTGCACCTTTTGCGATAGCATCTTTTGTTTCGAATGCTTTTGTTTCAGTAGTGCTTGCTCCTAATGGGAAACCGATTACAGTACAAACGTCTACATCATGTCCAGCTAATTCTTCAGCAGCTAGCTTTACCCATGTAGGATTAATACAAACTGAAGCAAATTTGTATTGCTTTGCCTCTTCGATTACTTTCATAACATCTTCTTTAGTAGAATTTGGTTTTAAAATTGTATGGTCAATTAACTTTGCAATGTTCATTATCTTCACTCCTCATATCTTTTAACAACTTCATTCTAACTCTTAGTTGAACAAATGTAAATACACTTTTGAAATTTTGTTCACTCTTTTGCAAAAGGGAATTTCTTGTAGTAGATACGGTGCATTCTAGCTGAGAAACAATTCATATACATCACAAGTTGAAATCAAAACTTTTATGTTAACACTGGTAGTATGTATCTCAATATCCATAATTATTTTTAAAAAGGAAGTTTGTGTTCCAAGAAGGACTCCTATCATTTATACATAACAAAATAAAAGGCTTTCTCAAAATTAATATTTTGAGAAAGCCTTTTATTTCTAACCTTTTTGATAATGTAACAATTCCTTCGCCGTATGCTGATCGATAATTAATACATTTGCATACCCGCCACGTAACGCACCATCAATTGCTTTTACTTTTCTATTACCACCTGCAACTAAAATAGAACGTTTCTTTAATTTAAGTTCCTCTAACTCAATTCCAATTGTACGCTTATTAATTTCTTCGCTACTAATATTTCCGTCTCCATCAAAGAAACGTGAACAAATGTCACCGACCGATTGTTTTTTCAAAATGTTCGTTTCATCCTTATCGAAATATCCTAATCGGAATAATAGCGCTTCGTCTCGCACTGTTCCAACAGTGAAAACTGCAATATTCGCTTGTTTTCCCATTTCGATAATGTGATGAATATGTCTATCTTGCTCCACTAATTCTTTTGTCACTGCATTATCAAATATAACTGGAAGGGGTAGATTTCTTGGCGTCGTTTGAAAAGCATCTGCAAATAAAGCAATCGTCTCATTCGCATATGTATTTACACTTGAGTGACTAATGCCACCTTTTAATTGGACAACCTCTACACCTTTCACATGTTGCGGCACGATTTTTCTAGCGATTTCATACATCGTCATTCCCCAGCTTACACCAACGATATCACCAGTTTTCACTGTCTTTTCCATATACTCAGCAGCATACTTACTAATATACTCCGTAATCGTTGCATATTCTGGTACTGGAGAAAATACGACATGCGCTTCTAACAGGTTGTACTTTTCTTTAAGTAAATTCCCAACGTTATCTAAATCAGCAAACGGATCGGCTATGCTAATTTGAACAAATCCTTTTTCTTTTGCGTACTTTAATAATCTAGAGATCGTCGGTCTTGAAATATTTAATTTGTTAGCAATTTCTTGCTGACTATAATCTGATTGATAATATAATCTTGCAACTTCAACGCTTAACTGTTGTTTATCTTTTTCCATAGTAACTTATTACAAACCCTTTCCTGTATTTCCCTTTCGTTACAAGCATTATACAGCTTTATGCAAGAAATTTCGACTACCGAATTTTATCCACCTAAACTTCTATTCCACTTATGTATATACAATGAAACTTTATTGTGTAGCTTCATAAACTCAATACAGATGATCTTGAAGCAGATAAAGTGAAACTTTAATCAGTGGGGGGTTGTCCATCCCCCACTGATTATTAGCCCTCACCAATCGGGCTTTTACGGGATAAATCGATTCATATTCAATTCATTCTTTTTGTTCTTTCTGTAGTAACGATAACAAAACCCTTCAATAACAAACATTGAATATTATTTATGGAACTTCCTTAACGTACGGTAAAACCAAGTTTTTTAACATAGAAATTCCTTAGCGTGCGAAATTCACGTTTTGATGGCGAGACCCCATGGCCATCAAGCTAAAGTTTTAATGTACCCCAAAATAAAAATTTTCTTTCACTATAGTTAATTACTTTGAGAAGTCAGCGGATTTTTTCATTTTAGGGGGATTTTGTTTTGTTAGCTTGATGGTGATGGGATACAGCCAACATTTTGGAAGTTTTATATGCTAAGCGAATTTCAACCTAAAAAAGTCGAATTCCTGTACGTTAAGTGAAGTGGCATTTCATTCAAATAATCCCTATTATCTGAAGTTAATAAAGTCTGTTACACTCTCTTCTTTAAAAACGTTTCCATAATATCCTTCTTGAATCTTTCATAATCAAGCTGAAAAGCTACATTATGCGCTTTATAGCCTGGATTAGTAGCAAAACGAAAGTCTGCAATACTTTGACCAAATCCTTCTCCTTGATCAGGAATTACTTTAATGGGTACTCTTGAAAGGCCAACAGCCTCTTGATTCAGCAAATACCACACTGTTACAAAATCATGCATAGGGCTTCCACTTATACCAGGATTAGACTTGGAGTAGAATTTATAATAATAGTCTAACATAGGTTTGATGATGAGTCCTGCAAGGTCCTGTGTATTCCGATGAAATGCATCAATTTGCTGGACCATTTCGGGTGTAACAATCGCATGTTGAGTCACATTTAAAGGAATAATTGTCAAGTTCTTTGCATGCTGCAGAATTAAGTTTGCTGCATAAGGGTCTGAGTAAAAGTTAGCTTCAGCCACAGCAGTTACGTTACCTGGATAGAAAAAAGCTCCCCCCATGCAAATGCATTCTCTTACGTTTCGCATTGTTTCTAAATTCAACACAAAAGTCGTAGCTAGCGAAGAAAGTCTTCCTAAATTGATAATTGTAAGATCTTCTAAATTTGATTCTATAATTTGATAAATATCATTTAAAGGATAAACTGGATATGAAATTTCAGGGGGAATGATAGGTCCTAATCCGACTTTTCCATGTACCTCAGGGAAATACTGAATCAATATACCTGTCAACGGTACAGAAGCACCAAGGAATACGGGTATCTCTTCTCTTCCCGCAATGTACTTCAAATAGTTAATATTTCTTATTGCATTTTCTCTGGATACATTTCCATAATCGGCTACAATTCCTACAAGTTGAATGTCTTTACGAAAAAAGGTGTACAGTATAGCAAACGCATCATCAATCCCCAAATCTGTAAACAGGAGAACCTTTTTTTTCATATCTCTTCCTCCAAAATCTATAGAATCCTACTTTCACTAATGATGTAGTGATCAGACTAAGCTTGTATGTATATATTTTATGTATTCTTAAAGAGTGGATTCTATTCACTTGAAATAGCTTTGCTCATCTAAATTTGATATTATGTTCAAGCGTAAGTTTCTGTTCTTAAGTTCATAGGCATGGTGTGCTATCCCATGCCTAAAGGCGATGGGCTTTCTCGTTCGGAATGGCTGTAAGTTCTTCTACATTAAGTACGGACGGATACTTTTCTCCAGTTATAGAATGGTCTTTAATGATTATAAGTATTATTTTAAACATTACTGCAGTTATAGGCTTATCACTACACGTCTTTGTATATCAACCTATGAAAAGATTTGAAAAATTAAAATGAGACCTTCAAATAAAATAATTATATTTGAGGTAACACCACATCGCCATCGAGTGTTGATTTAGAAAAAAGTTTAATTATAAATATTTTATGATATTCAATAAATTTAACTTATAAAAATATTTTTATTCTTATTCAACTATCCTGCCCCGTTAGTTTAAGTACATTTCTTCACAATTTTTACAGTGATAGTAACATAAATACCCAACAAAAAATCATCTCACCTCTAGAAATCTATAATGGTAGTTTTAGAATAAGTGAATAAGAGAAATAACCACCATTGATTATTTCTCTTTTCATATACATATTTATTTTTGGAAAAATAACCTAACTCCAAATACTAATAATACTGTGCCAGTAATACCCTCTATTGTACGGTTCACTTTTTCTTTTCTTAAAAAAGTTCTTAATTGACGTATTAGTGAGATATAAAGTAAATACCATGTTGCTGTCAAAGTCGTAAATGTGAGTCCTAATAAAAGAAATTGGAAGAGATGACTTTGATTGCTCACAATAAATTGTGGTAGAAAACTTAGGAAAAACACAGCAGTTTTTGGGTTTAAGATTGCCGTGGTAAATCCTTGTCTAAAACTTTTAATCGTTCCAATATCCTTAGAGTTCATTTCCACTGAACCTGACATATCTTCTTTTTTAGAAAAGGCACTTTTAATTGACTTTACAGCTAAGTAAATTAAATAAAAAGCCCCGGCATATTTTATTAATGTAAATAGCATAGCAAATTTCATTAGGATAGCAGAGAGTCCTAGTGTAGCCATTATTGTATGAATCATCATTCCAGATACCGTTCCTAAGACGGTCCTTATCCCACCATTTCTACCATGCGAGATAGTGTTTTTTGTAACTAAGGCAAAACCGGGACCAGGCATTATTATGATTAGGATTGCTGTAAGGATAAATAATAAATAATTTTCCATGTTTTAGTAGTTCCTTTCCAATTTTTAGTTTTGCTTATAGTATAGCTTTTTCCCTTAAAACATTAAATATAAAAAGCGTGATCAGGAGTTTATCGAGGTTATTAGTATCAATTTGACCAAACATTATCCCAAAGCTACATTGATAAAACACACGGCAAACTTATGGGTAAAATTACAAGCTCGGCTCTCCACAAAAAACGGGATGAAAAAATAAACAGCAGAACTAGTCCACTGTTTATTTCGTCACACCTTCATGTAATTTTTCTGTATAATCTTTTACACCCTTCCAGCTATCTTTCGCTGTATTTAAATCTTCTTTTATAAACGTAAATTCTTCTGGACTGATTCCTTTTACGTTTTGTAGTAAATTATTATATTTCGCACCTACCGTATACCATTGATTTGATATATTTTGCAGTGCAGTAATTGCTGCATCAATCGTCTCTGTCATATTTGTTGTTTTATTTTTCACATCTGTTAAAATTGCCACTTCTGCTTGCGCTCCTGAAATTCTATCCTTTAAATTGGCTATTTCTCTTTCGGCATTTGCAATATCTTTTTTCGCAATCGCAATCATCGGCCCGCCAGCAAGACATGTTATTAGCGCTACGCAAAGTACACCACCAGCAATGACCATATCATTACTCTTTTTGATTGAATCATTATATGTATTTATTTGTTGCTCTAGAGCTGGAATACCAGCATTCGTACTCGCCAAAATCGAGGTTAATTGATTTGTATCCTCTTTAAAACTATTTGTATCTTTCGCCATTCTATCGCGAAAAGCTTTTAAATCTCCTAATAATACATCTACCTCATTTTGATTCTTTAAAATATCCGCATACAACTTTTCTAAATCCGCTTTTAGTTTACCGCTATCCTTTTGATCAATCGCTACTAGCATGTCATTATAGTACGTTTGAAAAGTATTATTATAATCAATAATATTTTGATCCGTTTTCATAATTTGAGGTTTCATATTATTTAACCAATAAGCCGCGTTAATTTTTGCATCTCTTTGATGCTGAACCATATTCCCTTTAAACTCACCATTAATTGAACTTATTTTACTCAAATCAGTCTCTTGCTGATTTTGAATTAATTTTGCATATGAATCCATTGCGAATATGCTCGATGTCGTTTGCGCCATTACATCTTGGAACCCTGCTGGTCCGAGAGAATAATTTTTTGCATTTTCTTGTAATGTTTTTACGTTTTGTTCTGCTGCAAGAGGATGTAAAGGAAACGCATTACTCGTTGCGACTCCAGCAATCATTATCGTTAAAAGACATTTTTTATAGAAATTATTACGCATACTTATCACCTATTCTTTTTATGAGGATATGAAACGTTAGAGGTAAAAAAAGCTCCTGCTCACTACTGAACAGGAGCTCTCTATTATTTAATAAATATTTTATCTATACGTAATGCTATAACAGTTTAATTGTTATTATGCTTTTTTCGTATCTACTACTTTAATATCCTCAGCATAAATCTTTTCTGCATAGTCTTTAATGTTTTTCCAGCTATCTTTCGCAATGTTTAAATCTTCTTTAATGAAAACAAGATCGTTTGGACTAATAGAATCTACATTTTGAAGTAAAGAATTGTATTTTGATCCCATTGTATACCATTGATTTGAAATGTTTTGCAACGCTGTAATTGCTGTATCAATTGTATTTGTTAAATACTCAGTTTGTGTTTTAATATTTGTTAACCCCGCCACTTCTAATTGGGCAGTTGTGACTTGTCCAGTTATTTTTTGAATTTCAGCTTGTGCATTATCAAGCTCTTTCTTCGCTAATACGATTCCAGCTGTTCCACCACCTACAGCTGCTGCACCACCTGCAATTAGTGCGATTCCTAGCGGCGTTCCTGCTCCCGTAGCAATAACAACTGCACCACCTATAATTGCAATTGGTCCTAAAGCTGTCGCAACAGATGAGCCGATAATAATTGCATTATATTTACTAATTGCTTCATTATACGTTGTAATTTGATTTTGCAGCAGCGGAATTCCAGCATCTTGACTAGCTAAGATAGATGTAATTTGATTTGCATCTCCCTTGAAATTTTGGGTATCTGTAGTCATTTTATTTCGGAATTTCTTCAAGTCTTCTACTAACTGATCTACTTGCGCTTTATTTTCATTAATACTACTTGATAATCTAGTTAGACCTTTCGTAAGAGTTGCTTTATCCTTTGTATCTACCGCAGCAACTAAAGTATCATAATAGTTTTGGAACTTCGTATTGTAGTTAATGATATTTTGATTCGTTGAAATAAGCTGTGGCTTCATTACATCTAACCATTGTTTCGCATTTCCTCTAGCTGTATCTTGATGCTGAATCACTTTTCCTTTTAAAGCTGCATCAACTGACGATACATTACCAAAGTTAACATTACCTTGTTTAATAATTGTTAAAGCGTACAGATCCATTACTAAAGCGTTTGAACCTGTTCTTTCCATTGCATCTTTCAGGCCTTCTGGTCCTAATGAATATTCTTCATAGTCATTATAAGCTTTTGCTACCGCATGAACTGGAGCTTGTTTCACTGTACTTTCAGCTGCATAAGTATGGGCCGGCATAATATTCCCTGCTACAAATACTGCCATAAGTGCTGATAGAGCCATTACTTTATAAGGTTTTTTTGTCATTTTTCTTCTCTCCCTATATCATGAATTATTAATGATTTTCTTTTTAATGTACTTCAACGTTTGTAACGTAATCTTCAAATTGATTCGTTTGCTTATTCATTTCATCACTTATTTTTTTGAGCTGATTGAAATGTTTTTGAAGTAAACTACTGTCTGTATACGTGCCAGATTCAATATTTGTTTGAATTTGGATCATATTATTGTTTAAAACTTTCCAATCTGTTAATAACGTTTCTAAAGTTGTAATTTGGCGGTCAATTAGTTCTGTAAAACTACTTACTTGATCTTCAACGAATGTGATTTGAGTCGCCTCTGATTCAGTTTGTGATAACTTTTGAATAAGTGGTAGTAGCTCTTTTTGCTTTTGCTGAATACGAAGAGCTGCTTCCCTCGTTTGACTATCTGCAGCATTTACAATTTCATTACTTAAAGTACCAATAGAAACAAAATCGATTGTTTTCGTTTGTGCAGTTTGATTTGTGATTGTAAATACTTGTTTACCGATATTAATAGAACCTTTAATAATTTCTTGAGGTCTATTCAAAATAATAGTTAGTTCAGCTTGAATTTCCCCTTGAATTCTTTTAATATCTTCTCTTAATTTCACAATATCTCCACTTGATCCTTGAAGTGTTTTTATTGCCTCATCAGCTTTAATAGATAAATTGTTACTATCTTTATCTAATACCGTTTTAAATCGATTTAGTTCTAACAAATCTTGCTCCATACTCTCTTGGATGCTTTGTACTTGCAATTGTAATTTTCCATATGCGCTTGTAAAATCTGCTTTTGCCTGTTCATCTTCATTTACTTTTCCTGCAAGTTCATAGAGCTTACTATAATAGCTATTAAATCTAGTACTATATCTCATCATCTCTTGATTTAAGTCGATTAGCTTCGGATTATACTCATCAATCCACTCTCGTACATTCGCCTTTGCAAATTTTTGATGATTCGTCAAACTACTCATCGCATTTACCTTAATGTCTGGCTGTTGCAAAATAACTAATCCGTATGCTTGTATAAGCGGTGACTGTGATCCTAACATTCTAATTGAATTAGATAATGTATTTGGAGCAATTACATTTTGCGCATATACTGTTTTCACTTCTGTTTGCCCCTCCTTAGCGTAAGCGCTTACAGGAACGAAGCAACTCGTAGATACTGCTGTAACCAATAACCCTGTAATTAAAGTCTTTTTCACTTTAACTCCTCCTATGTATTAGCAACTATTACTATCGCATTTTAGTATTCTATTTTCTTGCAAATGATTTGAGATGGTTAGAATAGAGAACATTCTCACCCTGGTTCATGTACGAACCATCTCTCCCAACTTTTATTGCTACAGTACTTACTTATTGTTATAAAACATTCCATAACTTTTCATATGTGCTTAGTATGAATAATATTGTATAAGCGTTCTATTTTATCGCAATTTCCACATTCATACAGTGAATATATTACATAAAAATATTATTCATTTTAAACTAATTAACGTACGAAAGTATGAAATTTCGTTTTGTTTTCATGTAAGTTTTGTACTGTAAGGTCATTTAAACACAGCTATTAATCCATCGTAAAGAAGTATTTTCATTCCCTTTATTTTCAAGAACTCCTGTCTTTATTCCAAAATAAAATCCGATTAACTTTCTCAATTAAAATATCCATATATCACAACAAAAAACACTGCTTACTCATAACCGATAATGTTATATTGATATATCTTTTTAACCCGTATGCAATTATGCATAGTATATGCACAAAAAAGGATAACTTCACTTTCGTGAAGTTATCCTTAAAAAATTTCCTTACTTTTTCAAATGATACGGTACTGTCGTAATAACAACATTTCTTTTATAGAGTAAATACGCACGAATGAGTAAACTAGACTGATTATGAAGAATGTTATGCCAACCTTTTTTCGGAATAAACTGTGGTATAACGACCGTAACTCGGTAATTTGATTCACTCGCTTTATATTGCACTGTATCAATAAACTTTGTTAGCGGCTGAATAATACTTCTATAATGAGAATGTAATGTAACAAGCCTTACTTCAGGTTGCCACTTCTCCCATTTCTCTTCAAATTTCTTTTCCTCTTCTCTGTCAAAAGCAACATATACAGCGATAACTTGATCTGCTGAAAGAGCTTTAGCATAGTTCAATGAATTTTCTACTACATGAGTCATACCAGCTACAGGAACGACAATTACATTCCCCTCTATCGGAACAATCCGTTCACAAGTTTTTAAACTTAATTGATCGCCCACTGCATCATAATGTTTCTTAATTCGATGGAACAAGAAGATAATAGCAGGTAAGAAAATAAGGATCGACCAAACTTGTGCAAATTTAGTTAAAAAGAACATACTCATTACGATAAAACTAATAACTGCACCAATTAAATTAATCGTTAAACGTAAAATCCATCCTTCAGGCTTTTCACGAAGCCATTTTAGTACCATTCCAGTTTGAGAAAGTGTAAACGGAATAAATACGCCTACTGCATATAGCGGAATCAAGTGTTCTGTTTTCCCCTGAAAAGCTACAATTAAAATAATCGAAGAAATCCCAAGTATAATAATACCGTTTGAATAACCTAGACGGTCTCCTCTAATTGTAAACATTCTCGGTATAAACTTATCTTTTGCAAGATTAACTGCTAATAATGGAAATGCAGAATAACCTGTGTTAGCAGCAAGAATTAATATTAAAGCTGTTGTACCTTGTATGAAATAGTACATGAAATTACGTCCAAATGTTTGTTCAGCTATTTGAGATACGACTGTTACTTCCTTACTCGGTGTAACTCCGTAATAATATGCTAAAAAGACAATTCCTGTGAATAAAACCGCAAGTAACGCACCCATCGCAAGCAATGTTTTTGCTGCATTGTTTGGGGCAGGATCTTTAAAGTTTGGAATTGCATTAGAAATTGCTTCAACACCTGTTAATGCAGAACTACCTGATGCGAATGCTCTTAACAGTAAAAACAAACTAATTCCCGCAACTGGTGTTCCAATTGGCGCATGTAAAGTAGGTGAAACGTGCCCAGTTAAAATATTATATATTCCTACACCAATTAATATAAATAATGCTAAAACGAATAAATAAACCGGATATGCTAAAACGGAAGCTGATTCCGTTACGCCCCTTAAATTTAAGATAGTAATCAATATGACAAATATAATCGCAATGATTACATTATGTGCATGTAAGCTAGGAAAAGCAGATGTGAGCGCATCTGTACCTGCAGATACACTTACTGCAACAGTTAAAATATAATCGACTAATAAAGATCCACCAGCTATTAAGCCTGGATTCATCCCTAAGTTTTCTTTTGATACAACATATGCGCCCCCACCATGAGGGTAAGCAAAAATAATTTGACGATAAGATAAAATAAGAGCTGTCAATAATACTAATACCCCAACAGCTATCGGAATGGAATACCAATAAGCTATTGCTCCAAGTCCTGCTAAAGCAATTAATATTTGTTCTGGACCATATGCAACCGATGACAATGCGTCAGAAGATAAAATTGCTAGTGCCTTCGTTTTATTGAGCTTTTGTTCGCCTAACTCAGTTGATTTTAACGGTCTTCCAATTAAAAATCTTTTAATAGATGAAACCACTGCTGTCCACTCTCCAATAATTTTGTACGAACTTTTCTGCTTGTTTCAGCCCATAAACTTTTTTAGAAAACAAAAAATGTCTACAAGCCGTCAAGAAATAGACTTGTAGACATTATATTTTTTGTCGCACAAGCTCCACCTTCCTTCTCAATATAACGCTTACGAGGTTAGCTGTCGGATTCGGGCCTATGAGTAGCCCTACCTTTTTCAAGGATTCACCCCATTGAATTATGCACTAATTCATTAAAACGGGTCCCCCGCACCATGCGGTTTAAGCGATTTAGAAAATTGAAACTGTGGATTATAATACTCCTTTATTTTCAAAATGTAAACAAAAATTTTTAAAAATAAAAAATTCAAAATGATTGCGCATAATCCGCCGATAAATATACATAATGAATACTAAAAAACCCCTTAAAGGAGACCCGTATGTCTAAAAAGAAGCAGCCACTTTTTTCCGACTCATATTTAGATGCAGTAGCAAATGAAATTAATCAGCTATATGGTAAACGTGAACAGGAAATAAATTTGACAGAAAGAATTAAAAGAAACAAATAATTTGTCATACTCAAATAAAAAAGATAGCAATACACTTATATATTGCTATCTTTTTTATTATTTCATACATCTAATTCTATTACGGATTTGTTAAATGTCATTTCTTCATACACCTTCAAATTTTGATATACCGCTCCTAGTAATGGTGCTTCTATTAAAAATTGCTCTGCTAAATTCAGTAAGTATCCTTGTAAGTGCTTCCCTTCAATAAATGAACCTTTTTCCATATCACGCTGCATCGATGACTTCATGTCATACGAAATTTTATCAATCGTTTTCATATGTTCCTCGATAATATTATCCTTAACTGGAGCCTCCATGGCTTTCATGATTTGCACAGATTCTGCAAATAAATTCCGGATAAATTCTCGTCCTCCATCACTTTCACGAATCGGTCCTATCGGTGCACGCATTAATGTTGTCACACCTGACATTACAGTAATAAATAAATATTTATGCCACATATCTTGCGTAATATTTTCACTTAAAACAAAACTAGCTTTCGTATCTGCAAATGCTTTAGAAATACGCTTTATTCTCTCTGAATCTTGAGGTTTAATTTCCCCAAATACAAGTCTGTTTGCAGCACTAGTTTGTACAATTTCTCCTTGATCGTTTAACGTCGTCTCAATAAAGCATAAACCACCCATTACTTTTTCCACGCCGAATTCCTTTTGTAATAGTGATAAATGAGAGATACCATTTAACAGCGGGATTATTACAGTATTTTCTCCTACGAAAGGCTTCAAATCTATGATCGCCTCATTTAAATGATACGCCTTTGTTGAAAATAAAATCACATCAAATGGAGAAGTTCTATCTTCTTTCGTTATCAATTTCGGTTGAAATGAAAAATCTCCATTAACACTACGAATAACAAGTCCTTTTTCCTCTAATTGCTGTTTTCTTTTGCTGCGAACGAGAAATGTAACATCTTCTCCCTTTTCTACTAATCGGCCACCAAAAAATCCGCCGACGCCACCAGCTCCTAATACTAAAATGCGCATACTACATCCCCCTTTTCATAAAACAATCACACTAGTTTTAGTATACATAATATTATACATGTCTCCTATTAAATAAGCTGAATTTTCATTCTTAAACTAGTGAAAACGAGAGGTTATTTAATAGGAAAATTGGGCATGTTGTTTCTATAGCTTATATGGAAAGGAAACAATGTAGATGGAGGCAATACAAACAATCGAAGAAAAAGATATAACAACAGCTATATTTCAATTTATATTCCCGTTTTCGTTTAAAACTGAATATGAACAAAATATGTTCCCTTTCTTACAAAAAAATAATTTCCGTCCTTTTCGACTCGATCACCTTGAAGATGAAAATACATATTACGGGAAGTTTCAAGTTTCACATCGAAATATGGAAGCATATTATCTTTCATTTACAAATAAAATTCTCTTTCCTCATTCAGAACATCAAAAAGGATTACAGCGCTATTCTAAAGACCTTAATTTAAATGGACATTTAACAACAAATCTTATTTCCGTTCCATTCAAGATACATTCTATTGATGTAACACTTTGTCCTTATGAGCTTGGCTTCTTAACAATTCGAACAGAAGTCAAAACCGCTCCAAACATGACATTATCAGAAGCAATCGAATTCGCTTCTCGATTCCGTGTACTTGAAACTAGAAATGATACAACTGAGACTATTTGTATTGAATGTGATGAAAAAAAATATTCACAAGTAGAAAAACTTATATTCGGCGATTTATTTCATGGCTTAACAGACTTCTTTGAGAAAAAGAGATTGCGGAGTTCTTACTTTCAAACATTTCCATTCTTTGAAGATCAACGAATGTATGTACAAACTTTATTATCCATAAACAAAGAGTCAGACCTTCATGTAGTTGATGTATATCGAGCTTCCAGTCTTTCCGGATTAACAGACGATGGTAAGCCGTATATTAGCGCAAATAATGTTCCTTATATTCACGATTATTTAACAAAACATTCTTATCAAAGGTGGGCTCCTAATCGTTATTTCATAATGGAAGAACATATTTTCACATGTATTACGAACGAAGATGACGGTAAAGTAGCTAAACTCGCTAGTCAAATGTATGGGGAGTTTTATTACGCTTTATTATTAAACCTATTTCATAAAATTGTTTTATTAAAAATGGCAAACGCTTATGCTGAACTAAATATTGAACAAGATACAAATGAAATAGAGAAGCTAATCTACTCTATCAATTCGTTTACAGCTAATTATTTTTCTTTAGAATTAGTATCTCAATCACAAAGTGAAGATATTTTCTTTCGCTTAAGAAAACTTTTCAACATTGAAATACTATATACGAACGCGAAACAAAATCTTGATAGTTTGTTTAAATATCAAGAAAATGTTGCTTCTAAAAAAGATAGCCTTTTATTATTAATTTTAACGCTCTACTCTGTAGTAGGCCAAATGTTAGGGTTTACTATGATTGACCTTTTAAAAAATACTGATTCAAATCACATATCTTCACCCCTTGAATATTTTGCTCTTTTAATAGCGATTAGCGGTATAGTCATTTCCCTCATTTTAGGTGCACAAGGTTTATACCAATGGGCTATACAGCATAAAAAAAGAAAAGCATGGGTAAAACAAACTGTATTATCTGCTGTTAAAGAGAAAAAAGATACAAAGTAAATAAAAAACAGATGGCAGCACGATGCTACCATCTGTTTTTTTATTAAGCTAATTCTGCTTACTTACCTGCTTCGATTTTTTCTAATGTAGCAGCTACTTGCTCTTCTGTTAATTCATGTTGCACGATATAACGATTACGTGGGTGTACACGACATTCATGAGAACATGCACGTAAATGTTTCGCTTCACTTTCTTCAGAACATAAAATTTTCTTGTTACATTCTGGATTTGCACAGTTTACATAGCGCTCACAAGGTTCACCTGTAAAATGATCTTTACCAACGATAACATGTTCTTTTTGGTTTACTGGTACAGCGATACGCTCATCGAATACGTAACATTGACCATCCCAAAGTTCACCTTGTACTTCTGGGTCTTTTCCGTACGTTACAATTCCGCCATGAAGCTGACCTACATCTTCATAACCTTCACGAACTAACCAACCAGAAAACTTCTCACAACGAATTCCACCTGTACAGTACGTTAAAATCTTTTTGCCTTCAAGTGTTTCTTTATTTTCTCTAATCCAATCTGGTAATTCACGGAACGATTCAATATTTGGTTTGATCGCACCTTTGAAATGTCCTAAATCAAACTCATAATCATTTCGTGCATCAATAATAACTGTATCTTCTTGTTTCATTGCCGCATAGAACTCTTTTGGTTCTAAATATTTACCAGTTATTTCTTTCGGGTTAATGTCATCTTCTAGACGAAGTGTAACTAACTCTGGACGAGGGCGTACGTGCATTTTCTTAAATGCATGTTCATCTGCCTCATCAATTTTAAAAACGATTCCAGCAAAACGTGGATCATTATTCATTGCTTCCACGTATTTCTCTGTTTGCTCAACAGTTCCAGAACAAGTTCCGTTAATTCCTTCTGTTGCTACAAGAATTCTTCCTTTTAACTCAAGTGAATTACAAAATTCTAAATGCTGTTCAGCAAATTCTTCTGGATTTTCAATTGTTGTGTACATGTAATATAGTAATACTCTATATGGTTTTGTAGTTGCCAATGTAGTTCTACCACCTATCTAAATTTTAAAATCATGTATAAGTTAACGTTCATATCAAAACATATATAATAAGAAAATATATACAAAATTGTACTTAGCCTATTTTCTTCTATTTACAATTTTTTCTAAAAGTTAACAAAAATAAAAACAAGATTACAGAACAAAACACTACGGTTAGGTTGTAATCCCAATATATTATATATCATACAATTTCATTTCCATCAATTAATATGCTGTATTATAGGCTGTATGTTCACAAAAATTTCAAAAACAGCCCTATAATTTATTATCTTCCCCCTTATTCAGCAACCATAAACTCCCAAAACATTTTCTCATCGTCACACCATTCATTGTACACAGTCATATAATTTGCATTAAGGAAACTTTTATGTTCAAATGAAATTGTCACATAATACATCTGAATGTATTGAAATAATGAGTAAGAATAAGGTGAACACTACTATGAATAAAAATATATCAAAAGATGAACAAGTCCCTTCTCAAAGTACAACAGTTCAATCAGCTCATTTAGCGTTAAGTGGACAAACAAAAGGATTTAAAAGACTGTTACCATTCTTAGGCCCTGCTTTTATCGCATCAGTTGCTTATATTGACCCTGGGAATTTCGCAACGAATATTGCTGCTGGATCCCAATATGGGTATTTATTACTTTGGGTAATACTCGCTTCTAATTTAATGGCTGTATTAATCCAAACTTTATCAGCTAAATTAGGAATCGCTACTGGAAGAAACCTTCCTGAAGTAGCTCGCGAAAACTTCCCCAAACCAGTTTCCATCGGTTTATGGATACAAGGGGAACTCGTTATTATGGCTACAGATTTAGCTGAATTTATCGGGGCAGCACTCGGCTTATACTTACTATTTGGAATTCCGATGTTACCAGCTGCTTTAATTACAGCGGTTGGATCATTTATTATTCTTGAATTTCAACGCAGAGGCTTTCGTCCATTAGAAGCTATTATTACAGGGATGATTTTTATCGTTGTTATCGCTTTTGGTATCCAAGTCTTTTACGCAAAACCGGAATTAAGCCCTCTTCTTTCAGGACTATTTACTCCAAAATTTCAAGGTGTGGATAGTATTCTTTTAGCAGCTGGAATTTTAGGCGCGACAGTAATGCCGCACGCAATTTATTTACATTCGGCCTTAACGCAGCGCCGCGTAGTCGGAACAAATGATGAACAAAAGAAAAAGATTTTCCGCTTCGAATTCATTGACATTATTATTGCGATGGTTATCGCTGGAGCTATTAACGCAAGTATGCTAATTGTTGCTGCTGCACTATTCTTTAAAAATGGTCTACATGTTGAAGATCTTGATGTTGCTTTCAATCAATTTAGTAATTTAGTCGGTCCTGTATCCGCTGCTTTATTTGGAATTGGACTCTTATCAGCCGGATTATCTAGCTCTTCTGTCGGTACAATGTCCGGTGATATTATTATGCAAGGATTCATTCGCATGCATATTCCGTTATATTTACGCCGATTTATAACGATGATTCCGCCTCTCGTTATTATCGCTTTGGGCGTAAACCCAACTTACGCTCTTGTAATGAGCCAAGTTGTATTATCATTCGGTATTGCGTTTGCATTAGTACCACTTATTATGTTTACAAGTAATAAAAAGATTATGGGCGCACTCGTTAACCACCGTATAACAACATTCATCGCATGGTTAATCGCTGCACTCGTTATCGTTTTAAATATTTTCTTACTGTATCAAACATTTGTTGGTTAATGAAAAAGGGTATTCCAATTTTAATTTGGAATACCCTTTTTCAGCGAAATAAATTTCTTCTAATTACCACTTATGTATGTACCTCTTTCCGGCATCATCACATCTTCTTCCGTTCGAAAGTAAAGTGGCAATCCTTCCGTAAGAAACATACTCGTATTGGATGGATCCTGTCTCTGATGATGGATGTGTAAATGTGGTTCACTGGAACTTCCTGAGTTACCGACTTGAGCAAGAGCCTCCCCTTCATTTACGTGTTGTCCTTCTTTAACTTTAATTGACCCTTTCTTTAAGTGGGCGAGAAATAAAAATGTTCCTGTTTCATCTAACCGTAAATAAATATGATTCCCGGCCATTGACTGAAAATCATCTGATCCCGGAACTAAATCTTTTTCATCATTATTAACTGATACAACTGTTCCAGAAGCTGGTGCCATTACTTTCGCTCCATATATTCCATAATCCTCTAACTTACTACTTTTCACTTCAGCGGGTGGAATAAGAATATCATACGCCCATCTTTCATTTGGTTTTATAACATGATAGTTCGTTTCTAATCGATCACCACCCCAACCAACTAGCGCTCGTTCATTCAAGGGGAAACGAACGATTATTTTAGGACTCATAGACTGTACATCTGCTGGGTACGCAAGTCCACCCACGTTAGCGAACCATCCTACGGGCCACGCTCCAATTATTGAGAAAAGAACTATTAAGAGTAGCGTTCTATCTATCTGCTTTCTAAAAATGCCTTTCCAAATAAATAGTAATACTGATCCTATCAAAATAACAATTGAAACTAAGCTAAAAGCTTGTATACTCCACCAAACAATGACTGATATAACACCATTAGCTAAATAAACTACACTCCAACTTGTAATTAAAAAAGCAACTAAAATTACTAACAAACATTTCTTCCACATGCTGTATCCCTACTCACATATCTTTGTTTCCCATGATACAAAATAAAAATTACGACATATGGAAGAAATACTTACGACTTTCTTACGTTTATTAATACTGCGGTAAAATTACAGTGAAAACTGTTTCTTTATCGTTACTATGCACAGTGATATCTCCTTTATGGAGCTGTGCTATACTTCTCGCAATTGCAAGTCCCATACCTTTTCCACCAGTATAAGCACTTCGTGATTTTTCCCCGCGATAAAACTTTTCAAAAACGTAAGGCAAATTCTCTTTTGGAATGTGGTGTCCAAAATTTTTAATTTCTATTTCAACATTACTTTTTCTTTTTGAAATAGAAATTAAAAATTTCCTTGCCTGCGCTCCCGTACGTAATGCTATTATTAATTATATTTTCCAGTAATCTTACTATAAGTTCTATATCAACTTCTACATGCAGCTTCTGTTCACCTAGAATTTGAAAATTCATATTTGCACCATCTAATTGCGGTACAAAATCAATCATTATTTGTTCAATTAAGGCTTTCATATCTATTACATTTTTATGTAAGTCAATCTCTTTATATGTTATTTGACAATAATCTAGTAAATCATCTATCTGGCTTTTTAATTCATAACTTTTTCGCTTTAGTACATTTACATATTGGTCACATTCTTCTACATTTAAATGCAGATTATTACTTAATAAGTCTGCATAGCCTATTAACGATGTGATTGGTGTTCTCAAATCATGAGAAATATTACTAATCATTTCATTTTTCATTTCTTGTGATGTTCTTTCATTCTCAATGGACTCATTTAAACTTTTAACCATTCTATTAATATTCTTCGCTAATTCCCCAATTTCATCGCTTTTAGAGATAGGTATATGTATTTCCAAATTACCATTGCTTATTTCCTTTACACTCTCGTTAATTTTATCCAATCTCTTCATTGTTGTTTTTGTCATGAATGCAAAATATATTGTAGTAAAAATCAAAAAAACTATAAAATATAAAAATGAATACTTTTCTTCTAACGCACTAGCATGAATATATATATTTCCAATCAAAATTTGAAACGCTATTATACTTACGGTTGCTAACAAAATGCTACATATGAATGCTAGAAAAAACTTCGCTCTAATGCCTTGTAAAGATTTAATCTTCAATTTTATATCCGACTCCCCAAACATTTTGTATAAACTTCGGCTCTTTTGGATTTCCCTCTATTTTATTTCTTAATCTCGCAATATGAACCATTACCGTATTGTTACTCTCATGAGCTCTTTCATTCCAAACACTTTCATATATTTCTTCAATAGTGAAAATTCGGTTCATTGCAGCTGCCAGTAGGTGCAAAATATCATATTCGGTTTTTGTAAGATTAATTGTTTGTCCATACAGCATTACTGTTCTTGAAATTTCATCTATTTCTAAACCTCTAATGTTTATTTTCTTTTCAATTACTTGGACAACATTTTGATTGAAATATGTATATCTTCTTAATTGAGCTTTCACTCTTGCAATAAATTCAATTGTACTAAACGGCTTCACAATATAATCATCCGCCCCAGTACTAAATCCAATTACTTTATCTACATCCGATGATTTCGCGCTTAAAAACATAATTGGTAAACTATGTTTCTCTCTAATCCTTCTACACAGTTCTATACCATCCATTTGAGGCATCATAATATCAAGGATAGCAAGTTGAATACTGTTATGATTTATTATCTCTAATGCCTCTTCTCCGTTATCAGCACTAAAAACAATAAAACCTTCTTGTATTAAATTCACGTTAATAAATTGAATAATATCTTGATCATCGTCTACGATTAAAATTGAGTTTTTCTCCATTTCTAAACCTCTTTTTTGAAATATATTCCACATTCAATTTTAACATAAATCAAACTTACCCTTATTACCCCTTGAATAATCTTTATTTTCAGATTAAATTATATAATAACAAATACATTCTAGTTTCATATGAACAGGAGTGAAGACATGTTTCCTATATTAAAAACTGAGCGACTTGTATTAAGAGAACTTACCGAAGAAGATGCACCGAGTATATTACATTGCTTTTCTAATACCGATGTCCTGCGCCATTATGGCCAAAAGCCATTGCAAAATTTGGATCAAGTAAAACAAATCCTTAATAATTTTAAGTTGGGTTACAACGCAAGAAGCGGCATTAAATGGGGAATCGAATTAAAAGACAAGAAAGGGCTCATTGGAACAATTGGTTTTCATGATTGGTCTTCTGAACATAAACGAGCAAATATAAGTTATGCCTTTTTCCCTGAACACTGGGGAAATGGATATGCTACTGAGGCAGTTTCTGAAATTATATCTTATGGCTTCCATACGCTTCATTTAAAACGTATCGGGGCAATTGTATTTCTTGAAAACGAAGCTTCAAATAAAGTGCTATTAAAATTAGGATTTGAAAAAGAAGGTGTTCTGAAAAATTATATGTATCAAGATGATATTCCATATGATACGAATTTTTATTCTTTATTAAAATCGGTTTAATAAAAATTATATAAAAAAGAAACCTCACTCTTAAAAGTAAGGTTTCTTTTTTTATATAAATAATTTTACTTATTATCAATATAAGCATTCTTATAAGTATAAACGCCACCAAATTGATGCTTTTCAATTCCTTTTACATAATCCTTTTGTACATAAGCTGAACCAATATGGTAAAGCGGTGCTACCGCAGCGTCCTCTAATAGAATACGCTCCGCCTCTTGCAGAGTTTCCCACCTTTTCTTCTGATCTAGTACTAGGTCGCTTTTAGCTTTTTTTATTAGTTCATCGTAGTGAAGGTTAGAATAATTCATTTTATTATTCGGATTACCCGTCGTAAATAACTCTAAATAACTAATTGGGTCTTTATAGTCAGGTCCCCAATTTGCCATAGATATATCGTAATCACCTGTTTGTTCTAATTGTAATTTTTGCTTAAATGGCTGTTGTTTAATTTGTATCGTTAATCCTTGCAAATGCTTTTCTAAATCACCTTTTATATATTCCGCCATACGTTTTGCGTTATCTTGTTCAAACGTTAAAAACTCGAGTTTTACTTGTGCTACTCCAAGTTCTTTTTTCGCTTCTTCCCAAACCTTTTTCGCATTTTGTAAATTATATGGAGAAAGATCTCCGTTTTCTTTTCTAAAATCTTTGCCAGTCTCTTCAGTTATATGACCAGCTGGTACAAGTCCACTTGCAGGTTTTGCCCCGTTATTTATAAAGTGAGCGACGAAATCATCTTTATTTAATGCCAATGAGATAGATTGACGTACTTTCTTATTTGCTAACGCGTTATTTTTCTCATTAAAACGTAGCATAGCGATCCCAGGATCACTTGACATATGTAATTCCTTATTCCCTTTATACTTGTCTACAACTTGAGAATTAATAGGTACTCGATCCAAATCGTCAGCCTCATATAAATTTACAGCCGTCATTGTATCCTTTACGATATGAAAGTTTATTTCGTCTAATTTCACTTTCTTTTGATCCCAATATGTAGCATTCTTCTTTAATTGAAACTCTTGTTCATGCTTCCATTTTTCTAATACAAATGGGCCGTTATATATGAGATTACTAGGTTCCAATCCATAATTCTTTCCTTGTTCTTTTAAAAATGATTCGTGCTGTGGTAAGTATATAGGTAGTGCTAACAACTGTAAAAAATACGGAATTGGCTGCTCTAGTTCAACTTCTAGCTTATAATCATCTATTACTTTTACGCCAAGTTCATTGAGAGGAATTGTTCCCTTGTTTATTTCTTTCGCATTTTTTATATAAAACAGCATGTATGCATATTGAAACGCTGTTTCATGACTTACCGCCCGTCTCCACGCAAACATAAAATCATTTGCTGTTACTGAGTCTCCATTTGACCACTTTGCATCTTTACGCAAATCAAATGTATATTTTTTACCATCTTCACTTCTTTCAAACGACTTTGCTACTGCTGGAATAGGATGATCCTGTTCATCTAGCACATACAATCCTTCAAATATGTTTTGCATTACGTGTGCTGATGTACCATCCATCGTTTTCGTAGTATCAAGAGAAGGAATTTCTTCTGATACTGTTACATTTAACACTTGTTTTTTAGCTTCTGCATCACCTTTATTAGCTTTATTATTACAAGCTGTTAAAAATAAAGATGTAACAAGTGCCATTACCATTAAACGGCTCTTTTTTCGCTTCATGAATTGCGCTCCTTAAATATAAAATATTATAAAACGTTATATTTTGTGACTTCATTTATAATAAACCATTATTCATTATAAGTGTTTAATTATTATCGTTTTATCAAGCGACATATCAGCGATATTTTATGTCTCTTTCGTATAGATGTTAGCAAGTTAGTTTGCAAACTTGTTTGCACTTTTTATATTTCTTCTATTACATACACTTTCACAAACACATCATACCTAGCTGCTAACCCTTCCAGTTTTTTTCCTCTGTATTTGGTGACTGTAAAGAAATGAATGACTGGTATCTTCCTGTTATATTTCTGCTTATATATTTGAGTGAACTCTTCATACTTTTTTACCTTCTCTTCATTTACTTTCATTTTCTGTGACCAATCTACTTCGACTGCATGAAGTATCCCTTCTTCGTCACGAAATTTCACATCAGGAATATAAAAAAATACAGGGTAACATTGAAATCATCATTCCAGATGAAATAAAGAAAGAACACGAAAAAAGAATAAAAGAGAATGGAGATAGCTCATCCTCAAAAATATAAATAAAAGCCGTAATTAACGGCTTTTATTTTTTGTCACCAAACTATTCTTTTGTTACACAATTATTAATTCACTTTAATATATTCATACCACCACTTACCACCTGGTCGAGTATCCATCCACCAAGTGATTTTATCTAGTTCTGAATTAGGCAATACTTCAGTTTGGATATAAGCAAGACCTGTTAATGGATTAACAACAACTTTTCCCTTTGTTCCTCGTTCAACCATAGCTTGAATCGCTTCATTTAGATAGTTTATACCGAATTCACCAGACTTAACATATTGATATCCACCATTAGAACCGCCGTTTCCTCCACCATCCCCAACAGTTTGTCCCGTTAGAGCATATACAATAGAATTTGCGATTTTATCAACATTCCATTTAGCCATGTCGGATTCGTTATCGATGAATCCTAATTCGATAAGAATAGCTGGTGCTTTAGTTCCATTCAATACAGCTAAATCTGTACGTTGTTTCGCGCCACGATCACGCCATCCAATATCTTTTGCTAGTTGAGCTGAAATTTTAGCCGCCAGGTCTTTCTGATCATAATACAGAACTTCCACACCCTGTCCATTCCCATCACTTGCATTAAGATGAAAAGAAACAACCAAATCCACATTATGGGAATTGCTATTACGAACGATATTATTTAAATTTTGCGCTTGAGTACTTCCTACTTCGTCTGTATCATCATAGACTGTGTGTCCTAAAGCTCTTAACTTAGCTGCCACCGCATCTTTCACCTGACGATCCATAATATGCTCTTTTCGATTTCCGGAATTAGCCCCTTGTACAATACTGTTGTGCCCTCCGTGTAAACTATAACGTGTCATTATTCAACATCTCCTTTCTTATTATCATATTCAGAACTTGTCTTATTGCTCTTGCCACCTAAAATTTCAACTGCATTCGTTAGTTCTGAAGGTAGTGGAATTCCCATACAACCAGCGTTTTCTAAAATTGAAAGCAACTCATTTCCGATAAAAAAATTGTCTCTTCACGAATAGCACTATTACTTCCAAGTGCTGTATCTAATTGGGTTGCCACTCCAATCAAAAGAAAAAGCACCACCTTTTTGGCGATGCCTTTGAAGCCAACTTTACTTTTTAACCTGCACACAGGACGTTCAATGCTCCGTAAAAAGTACCTGTATCTACACTGTTTATTGTTCCAAGTGTAACCGTATTCCCGTAATCATTTGTACCTCCGAAAACAGTAATGATATCTGCGGCATCGGTCATGTTTACATATCTTGTACACATTGACTGGTCGTGTCCTTCCCACACTGCTATACGAGACCCCGAAATAACATAGTTGTAAGGAATTATATTATTAGCATTACTAATCACTTTCCAATAAGGAGTGTCTGCATAATTTAGTGATGTCATACTATCTCCTAATACAGCAAATATTGCAGCAGAAATACCAATAGAAAGATGCGACATTCTTTTGAATATTTATTCGTTCAATAAAAAAAGCTACCCTATTCTATTTCCTAGAAAGGATAGCTTTCTCAACTGGTATATAAATACCTATCTTTGTAAACCTCGTTTATAACGACTTGCTTCGAATATAATACGCTCTTCATCTAACGTTTTACATTCACCATTCCAAACAACACGTTTGCCGTTAATAATTACATCGCTTATATCTTTCCCACTAGCAGCATACACAAGATGTGATAACACTTCATCTGCTGGTTGTAAATGTGGTTTATTAGACGGATCAATTGTAATAAAATCAGCACACTTTCCAACCTCAAGCGATCCCGTTTGTTTCATGCCAATTACTTCTGCAGCTCCTTTTGTCGCAAGAGAAAGGGCCGTTTCAACCGGTAATGCTGTTGCATCTTGATGAATACCTTTTTGTAATAAAGTTGCAATACGCATTTCTTCAAACATATCTAAATTATTGTTAGACGCAACACTATCTGTTGCAATCCCTACTTTCATTCCTGCTTCTAGCATCGCTTTTACATTCGCTATACCAGAACCTAGTTTTAAATTACTATTCGGATTATGAGCTACCCGAACATCATGTTCTGCCAAGAAAGCACGCTCATTTTCATTTAATACCACACCATGTGCAATAACTGTTGGACGTTTAAACAATCCGCAACTTGCCGCATATTCTACTGGACGTTTTCCGTACTGTGCTTCAATATCACGTACTTCACGATCTGTTTCAGAAAGGTGGATATGAACCATAGTTTGATTTTCTACGGCAATACGTGCGCACTCTTCTAACAGTTCTGTGGAACATGTGTATGGACTATGCGGTGCAACCATCGTAGTTAACATACCACTTTCCTTATAATATCGCTTTACATATTTCTCCGCTTCTTCAATTGCTTTCTTTTCATCTTCTTTCGTTCCGAAGCTAAATAAAGTTCTTGAAACAGCAGCTCGCATTCCGCTTTTTGACACCGTTTCCATAATTGCATCTTGATCTACTCCAATTGGATTAAACATATCAGAGAATGATGTTGTACCACTTTTCACCATTTCAAGTAATCCTAATTCCGTACTAGCAACCGCAAGCTCTGGAGTAAACTGGCTTTCAAGTGGCCAAATTCTCGTCTCAAGCCACGGCTGTAATAACATATCATCGCCAATACCTCTCAAAAGACTCATTACAACATGTGTATGTGTATTTACAAGCCCAGGTAAAAGCCACTTTCCTTTCATGTCAATTACTTCATCCACTTCAAAATCGTTAGCGAATTCTCCGCTATTTACATCTATAATTTGATCATTTTCTACAATGATATATCCATTTTCTATCACTTCATTTTGTTCATTCATCGTTACAATTGTAGCGTTTACATAAGTTGTTTTCAAAAGTATTTCCCCTTTCAACTCTATGAAGTTCCCTTTAATAAGTTACCACCATTATAGTAACTTATTAAAGATTAAGAGTCAAAAGATAATTTTAATTCTTTCATTATCTTTTCCTTCAAAATGTCATATTGTTTGTCATTTGTATCTGCAAATGCTTCTTCACGGCTCGACTTCACGTCCATATAGTTTAATTTTTCATGAAATTGAGTCCAAGCAAAATCATGCCTTTTCCCATCCACTGTATTGTAAAAATGCCACACTTCTCCTACTTTCGTCTTTTTTATCTCTCCCCCGCATAATTCTTGAATAATAAGGGCCGTTACACCACATTGTCCCTTTGCCGGGTTTTCGCTCGTCCACTTAGAACTCGTTTCTATTGACCAAGATTTTATTAACGCTTCATATATTGGTTTTGTCTTTTTATTATCCATTCTCAGCTTCCCCTGACATTGGTAGTTTTACACATCATATTGTAAAAGAGGTAAAAGGCGATTTTTAAAAACCGTTGATGGTGTCTCACCGATTAGTTTTGCCCCCATTTTCACGTAAAATCCTTTCGCATTTGGATCACTATCAATCGTAAAACTTTTCAATCCTAGTTCATTTGCTTGCTCTACTACAAACCTCCAAAGTATTTTCCCGTATCCTTTTCCTTTATAACTAGGATAAATGTATAGGAAATCGAGAGCATTTTCATTATGTAAAAATGAGAAAAATCCAATCTTCGCATCATCATTTTCTAAAACATATACAAAAGTTATTTTTTATGTAATCCTCTGAGATCGTTAATTCTTCCTTACAAGCTAAAATAAATTCTTCACTATAACCCCAAGTAGCTTTTGAATGTAGTGCCAGTTGACTTAGTTCATTCGCTTCACTTACTACTGCTTCTCTTACCTTCATGATTCTTTCTCCTCACCTTCGATATGTAAACTACTAAAGCGATTCGGAAAGTAATTCAAAAAATCTTTAATTTTCATAGATTAGAAATCCACTTGCTTCTTTTATAACTTGCATTATAATATAGAAAAGTATTCCAAAAAATATTTCATTTAGGGGGAATTGCTTATGCCGTTGGATTACATTTCAGGTAACTAATATTCCAAAATTTGAAGGAGTGCCTGAAATTTGCTAAACTCATATATCAATTCATTCTTATATAAAAATACCGAAAAATTCAATGGTACAATTTTAGTAGCCCATAAAGAACAAACTCTTTATAAACAGTCATTTGGAAAAGCTAATTACGATTGGGACATACCTAATACAGCTACAACGAAGTTTCGTATCGGATCAATAACTAAAATCTTCACTGCAGTGGCTATTTTAATGCTTGTGGAAGAGAAAAAATTACAGCTACATGATACATTGGATCAATTCATTCCAACTTTCCCAAAAGGAAATCAAATTATGATTGAGCATCTATTAAGTCATACTGCTGGTGTTGGGAATATTACTGCTCAACACAACTTTTTAATACAGTCTTACCAGCCTCGAACACCGGATGAATTAATACAATGGATTATTACATGTCCCTTTGAATCTAACCCTGGTGAAAAATTCAATTATTCGAATTCAGGTTATATTATATTAGGTCACATCATTGAAGTTATAAGTGGGATTTCTTATGAAGAATTTCTTAAAATGAAGATTTTACATCCACTCTCTATGATGAACACAGATGTTGATCTGAATCACACCATTCAAAAACATAAAGCAACTGGGTATGAGTTACATCCAATTCATGATTTACAGAACACATCATTTATTCATATGTCAAACTCGTATTCAGCTGGTGGATTATTTTCTACAGCCGAAGATTTATATATATTTGATCAAGCGATAAAAGAAAATCGTTTGCTTTCAAATAGTATGACGTCTCGCATGTTTACTGCAGGATCTTATGGAAATGGTTACGGCTGGAACATCGCTATGGCAGGCGAAAATAGTAAACTTGTATTCCATCACGGCGGCATTAACGGCTTTACATCCTCTTATTTACGGTTGATTGACAAAGAGGCTACAATCATCATTTTAAGTAATGTATCTACACTATTAACATCGACTCTTGCTAATGACATAGCTTCTTATATAGAGAATAACTATTAAAATTATTAATAGTTGTAACACGGTTCAATATATTGAACCGTGTTACAACTGATTTAATTCACCTTCGCACCATAACATCTCGCAACTGCAACTGCCTGCGCTATATCCAATTTCACATTTTTCAAATCAAAACTTTTAAAGTCGATTCTATCAACTACAGCTCCTTTTAAATCTGCACCGCTAAGTTTTGCCTTACCTAATTGTGCACCTGTTAAATCTGCTTCACGTAAATCTGCTTTTTCTAAATTACATTCATATAAGTCAGCTTCAATTAAACGAATCCCCTTTAACATTTGTTTACTTAAATTCGCAAACCTTAGATTCGTATATGACCAATCGCCGGAAATAATTGTTATTCCGTCTAAATTCGCCTCTTCAAAATCAGAACCAGTCATTTTACATTCTTCAAATTTGGATACAAATAAATTCGCACCAAAAAACTTACAATTAGCAAATGTAGTTCCTTGATGGATAGAAGCATTAAAAAGAGCACCAGTAAAATCACATTCTATGAAATTACAGTTTTTAGTAAAAACTTCTGATGCATCTATCCCTCTAAAACGGCATTTTATGAAGGTACAATTTTTCAATTCCTCTTCTTTAATCAAATCATATTTAAAATCTATTTCTATATATTCTTTATTTACAAATCCACTCATAACCATTCCTCCATTTCCTCAAAGAAACCTCACTTCAGAAAAAGTGAGGTTTCTTCTCATACAATATGTCCATCTAACCAAGAAATCAAATCTTTAAACACTTCATCTCTATTCACTTCATGGAACATTTCATGTCTACCATTTTCATATAAACGAAGTGTTACATCTTTCACACCACATTTTTTATAGTTTTCGTATACTTCTTTTACACCTTTCCCCATATCCCCAACAGGATCACGATTTCCAGAGAATATATGTATAGGAAGACTTTTTGGCGTTTTCTTGTATTCTTCTAATTTATTTACTTCTAATACACCATGAAATAATTCTCGATAAAAACTTGTTGTGCAAATAAAGCCACATAACGGGTCTTTAATATATTTATCTACTTGGCTGTTATCTGAAGATAACCAATCAAATTTTGTACGATTCGGCTTAAACTTTGAGTTGAAATTACCAAAAGATAAAAAGTTTAACATCGGACTTTTCGTTTTCGCTCCGCGTAGTTTCATTTCGATTGTTGCTACTTTATGGCCAATGCTGCCTAAAACCCCTGGATTTCCCCCAGTTCCTGAAATAAGAAATCCATCATATAATTCACCTCGAAGTTGCACAGCTCGTCTTGATAAAAAAGAGCCCATACTATGCCCAAGTAAAAATAATGGACATGCCTGCTCTTCTTTTATCATTTCCGAAACAAAGATAACATCAGACACAGCCTGATTCCAGCCTATATCCGGCTCGAAATGACCATAGTCCTCTTCTCTTTTTACTGTTTTCCCATGCCCTTTATGATCATGAGCATAAACACCATATCCTGCTTCTAATAAAGCATCAATGCATTCTGTATAAACACCTGCATGTTCTGTCATACCATGTGCAATTTGAACAATCCCCCGCGGATTTCCTTCTGGTAACCATTTACGCAAGTAAATTTCCGATTTATCCAATGCCGTAACGAAATTTTCCTGTATGCTCATTCCGACAGCCTCCAAATCTATTATGTATCTCTAAAATAATGAATATGCATTCATTATTCTTATTATGTATTATATGCAATTGCTTTCATTATGACAAATGCCGCACTTTTCCGATTAGCTCTCAAACTATTATGTTGACGAACAATAAATAAAATTGTATAGTTACTTACATAAAGTAATTATAATATTTTTAGGAGGTTTCAATTATGATGCCATCATTATTTTTAGCACACGGATCACCTATGCTTGCTATTCAAGATACAGACTATACACGCTTTTTAAAGACACTTGGGAAAACATATAAACCGAAAGCTATTGTTATTTTTACCGCTCACTGGGAAAGTGAAGTATTAACGATTTCCTCTTCAGATGAAGAATATGAAACAATTTATGACTTTGGAGGTTTTCCTCCTGAGTTATACGAAATTAAATATCGTGCGAAAGGCTCTTCTAGCATTGCGTCTATGCTAGAAACAAAATTTAAAAACAAAGGCATTCCAGTCCATCATAATATGACGAGAGGTTTAGATCATGGTTCATGGACACTCCTGCATCGCATGTATCCAGAAGCAAATATTCCTGTCGTACAAATATCAGTAAATCCATTCCTTCCTGCAAAAGAACAATTTGAAATTGGAGAGGCACTAAAAGGACTTGGACAAGAAGATATTTTAGTAATCGGTAGCGGTGTTACTGTTCATAATTTACGGGTATTGAAATGGAATCAAACCACACCTGAAAAATGGGCAATTGAATTTGATGATTGGATTATTAACCATATGCAGACTAATGATAAAAATACATTGTTTAATTGGGAGAAAAATGCGCCTCATGCACAATTAGCAGTACCAAGAGCAGAGCATTTTGTTCCTCTATTTATCGCGATGGGTAGTGGTGAGAACGACGGTAAAGTCATTCACCGTAGCTACGAGCTTGGTACGCTAAGTTATCTTTGTCTTCAGTTTTAATGAAAAAGGATGGAGCAAATATTGCTTCATCCTTTTTACTGTTTATTCACCTAATTAACTAACTTCCAAATGTTGTTTCTCTGATACCTCTGCGTTCTTACTATGAAAATAAACCCAAATACATGCAATAAATAATAATGATGATGTAGAGAAGAAAACATATTGGAATCCCGCATGAGCTGCAATTTGTCCGCCAAGTACTGGTCCAATCATATTTCCTAAAAACTGAAACGATTGATTATATCCAAATATTCGTCCCGTTACATGGGTTGGCGTATGTTGTTTTAGTAGAGTTTGTACGGAAGGTAATAGTCCTGCTTGTGCAATACCTAATAAAAAGCGAAGAATTAATAGTTGCCAAGCTGAGGTTACAAATGCTTGCGGGATAAAAATAATTCCTGCAGCAAACAACGCTACAACTAACGTTTTTTGAGGTCCAATATGATCTGATAATCTTCCTAGCTTAGGAGCTGCTAAAATAACTGCTAATCCTGTCGCAGACATGACTGCACCTGCAATCATTTCAATATGATCTGTTCCTGGTCCTGCCAAATGCTTTACGTACAACGTAATAATAGGTTGAATCGACATATTTGCAAGCTGAATAATAAACGTTGCTACAAATAAACTTATTATTAAATGTTTTGCAGGGACCATCGTCCATACTTTTTTCGGCTGTGCCTTTTTTGCTTTAGCAGAATGTTTCTCTTCATGTAAGAAGAAAAAGACGATAAGAAAGGAAAGGAATAAGAAAGCTCCTGTAACTAGAAAAACATGGCGCATTCCGATTAACTCTGACAAATAACCTCCGAGTATCGGCCCAAGTAATGAACCGCTCACGCCTCCAGTTGAGATTGTAGAAATTGCCCAACCTGAATGTTCTTGCGGAGTTTCTGCAGCAATAAATGTCATCGCTGTAGAAAGGAAACCAGATACCGCTCCCATTAAAAACCGAAGTGCGACTAGTTGATACACGTCCGTCACAAACCCCATAAGCGTCATAATTATCGCCATACCAAGGCTAGCACGTATAAGCATCAATTTCCGTCCATGTATATCACCGAGTTTTCCCCATATCGGTGATACAATCGCACCCATTAAAAATGTTACACCAAATGCAAGTCCCGACCACTGTGCAATACTAGAAGTGCCGGTCACCCCTAATTCCTCAATATAAAAAGATAAAAAAGGAATTACTAAACTCATACCGGCTGCAGTGGTAAAACAACCTAGCCAACAAATCATTAAATTTCGTTTCCAGCTGGCCATTTTCACACCTTCTTTCTTTCGCTCCCCATTCTACACCGTTTTCTAGAAAAAGTTTAGTAATTTGCTTTACATGTAAGATTTACTATAAAACCCGCTATTTTCTAGTAAGAATCACTACATTCCTACAACGTTTTCATAATAAAACCAACTCCCCTATATGAAGTTGGTTAATTATTCTCTATCTGTATTAAACTCGCATTACAACTTCTCTCGTAAAACTCAATCGGACCTGCTTGTCCAATAATTGCATATTCATATCTATCTTGCTTCATACTATATAAACAATGATGTAACAATTCCTTCCCAACACCGTTCACACGATTATGTTTCGCTGTACCCATAGGGCCAAACAACCCTTTCTTTCCTCTCACAACATCGTAACAAGCGAAACCAATAATTTCTCCTCCTTCCTCCGCAATAAAAATAGGTAACTCTTCTTTATATGTCCGAAATCCATAATCTAAAGATTTTAACCAACGCTCACCAAATTCATCCTTAACAAAACGTGCTAACTTTTCAAAATCAGAAAAGATCGCTCTTCTAATATTACAGCTTAAATTATTATAAATAGGATTAAATCTTTTTAAAGCAACGGTTAAGTCTCTTGGCTCAGATGTAATTTGCAATACATCTTTTTGCACATTTTTACTTAAAACCTTTTCAATAACTGTATCCCCTTGAAAAATCGCATATAAAACATGTCCTTCATTTATTAATACTTGCTGAAAACGTTCCTTCCGTTTCTTCGCTATTCTTAAAACTTCTATCGTCTTATTTGAAACTTTAAACTCCCCAACATTTATGTATTCTATTTCATTTGCATAATATTGTTGGAGTAACGATATTTTTGCTAAAAAATCCATACCCACCGTGTGAAATAAATACATATGTAACTCCGCACAAACTCCAGTACCTTCCTTACAAGCTCCTATAAATAGATGAACTGGATGAATAATTCCTTTATTACACTCAGCCTCCCCTGCTGCAATCTCCAATATTTTATATGCACGTTTTGTAAATTGGAATTCCACCATCTATATCCCTTCCCCTAATGACTTATTATCAAACCATAACCATATATAATAGAAACAATCACTCCAACCATTAATATGCCTGGAAGTAAATTTGCCACTTTAATTTTAATAAATCCAAGTAAATTTAATCCGATGGCGAATATCATAATACCGCCCGTAGCCGTCATTTCCACTATAAATTGATTCATTAATTCTTTTGGAACAAAACTATTAATTTGCGTTGCAAAAACTGCAATACCTCCCTCATATAAAATCACTGGAATCGCTGAAAATACTACGCCAATTCCTAGAGTTGTCGTTAATATAATAGAAATGAATCCATCTATAATCGCCTTTGTGAATAAAATATCATGATTTCCGCGAATCCCACTGTCTAATGCTCCAAGTACCCCCATTGCGCCGATTGCAAAAATAAGCGTAGCTGTTACAAAACCTTCTGATATACTTCCTTTACCTTTCGATCCAACTTTATTTTCTAGCCATTCTCCTAAATGTGTTAATCTTTCTTCTAATTGTAGCCATTCTCCAATTACCGCCCCAATAACTAAACTTAAAATCACAACGAGAAAATTTTCACTCTTCAATGCCATTTGAAGTCCAAGTGCAGCAACCGTTAAACCAATTGCATGCATAATCGTCCCTCTCATACTTTCTGGAATATTACTAAATAATTTACCAAACAAAGTTCCAATTATAATGCAGACTCCATTTACAACTGCTCCTAATATAACCATATTACATTCTCCATCCTCTGCATTCTTTATTACTATATTCTGGATTACACATTGCTTTAAAGGTTACCTATATGTTAACTTAATATTGAGAATATTAACAAGTGATTTCCATTACTAACAACCCGCTTTTTTAGCATCTATGAATCTATCTATACGTTATTTCCACTACACTCATTATGGAAGTTCACGATTACGGTATACAGGGAACCTTTAGTCAGTGATAGATTTTTATCAGTTGAACAAAGCGGGACAAAACCAAAAGGGACGGTAGCTATGAAAACTTTATTAAAACGACTTATTTTAATAGCCTTTTTCATTACACCAATTGTTTTATTAATCAATTACACTTTTATTTCAAAAGCGAAAGACAAACCCGATATGCAAAACAATTCTAGTAAAACGGCCTCAAAAAGTGAAAAGAAAATAGAAGACCCAGAAATCACGCTCACCTTCTCTGGTGATACAATGTTCGATTGGCAATTACGTCCCGTAATTGAAAAAAATGGGGCTGATTATCCGTTTCAACATGTAAAAGAAGAAATAACGAAAGCTGATATTTCTTTTGTTAATTTAGAGTCAGCATTTACAACGAGAGAAAAAAAAGTACCTGGGCAACAATTTTGGATTAAAAGTGATCCATCCACACTACAAGCCATTAAAAACACCGGATATGACATCGTAAACATTGGCAATAACCATACGCTTGATTATGGACAAGATGGACTACTAGACACCATTTCTCACGTCGAAAAGTTAAAACTACCTTACACTGGAGCCGGAAAAAATGTTGAAGATGCCTATACAGCTCGTGAACTAACTGTAAAAGGAAAAAAGTTTAAATTTCTTTCCTTTGTACGCTTTATGCCTAACTTTAATTGGGTAGCTGGTGACAATAAACCCGGCGTTGCAAACGGATATGATCTAGATCTTGTAACAAAAACAATTCACGAGCAAAAGAAAGATGCTGATTATGTAATCGTCTATATGCATTGGGGCGTCGAAAAATCAAATCGCCCGATAGAATACCAGAAACAATATGTTCCGAAAATGGTAGAGGCGGGTGCTGATGCGATTGTTGGAAGTCACCCGCATTGGTTACAAGGGTTTGAGTATTATAATAAAGTGCCTATCGCTTACTCATTAGGAAACTTTTTATTCCCAAGTTATGTGAATGGAAAAAGCGCCGAAACTGGCGTATTAACTTTAACCTTTAAAGGAAAAGATGTCCAAATGTCATTCAATCCTTACATCATTCGCAACAACCAAGTTTCCCCTGTAAATGAAGAAGAAAAGAAAAAAGCTCTACAATATTTACAAACGGTTTCAACTGATGTAGAAATTGATGATACTGGGAAAATAATAAACAAACGCAACTAAACAGCATGAGATCCATTTCTCTGTGATATACATTACAAAAAGGTGATGTATATGCTGAAAAACTTGTTAGAAAATATAAGTCTGCTAGAAAAAGTGTATGAACTATCTATAGCGATCCTGCTTTTATGTTCCGTTTTTTCGGTTAGACTTCTAAGAAAAATAAAGCGAGAGAGAAAACTTTCTCCCTTTGAATTTACAATGTACATAATCATTCGTATTGCAATACTTTTTTGGTTAACTAGCTTTATCCTTCTTAAATATGGAACGTATTTCGTTTAACTTTCAAAGAATAAAAAAGATAGAACAAGCAATATTTCCCGCCGCTTGTATCTATCTTTTTTATTTCAAGTATAATTGTATGTTAACTCTTTTCTTTTATTAAATAAGTAAATCAAACAGCACAGGATTTTTATTAAGCTCCACAAATTGAATGTTATTTTTTTGAAAACGAGTAATTAAAGCTTCATAGTCTTCCCTATGTTTTAATTCTACCCCCACTAAAGCTGGACCATTTTCTTTATTATGTTTCTTAATATACTCAAAGCGAGTAATATCATCTTCCGGTCCTAATCCTTTATCAAGAAACTCTCGCAGTGCTCCTGAACGTTGAGGAAATTCAATGATGAAATAGTGCTTTAATCCTTCATGAATAAGGGATCGTTCTTTCATTTCTTGCATTCTATCAATATCATTATTCCCACCACTTAACGTACATACAACTGTTTTCCCCTTTATTTCATCTCTGTATAGATCAAGTGCTGCAATAGAAAGCGCACCAGCCGGTTCAGCTACAATCGCATTTTTCTTATACAATTCTAAAATCGTTGTACAAACCTTTCCCTCTGGTACTAAAACAATGTCATCAATTACATCTTTACAAGTTTCAAAAGTTAACTTTCCTACTTTCTTAACTGCTGCTCCATCAACAAAACTATCAATCTTTTCTAATGCAACATTTTCATTTTGAAGAAAAGCTTCTTTCATAGATGCAGCTCCCATCGGTTCTACACCGATTACCTTTGTAGTAGGACTAACCCCCTTTACATATGTACCAATACCAGATGCTAATCCACCACCGCCAATTGCTGTAAATATATAATCAACTGGTTTCTCCATATCATGCATAATTTCAACAGCGACTGTTCCTTGACCAGCAACGACATACGGATCATCGAACGGATGAACAAATGTCATCCTATTTTCCACACAATAGCGCTGCGCCTCTTGGAAAGCACTATCAAATGTATCACCAACTAATACAATTTCTGCGAAATCACCACCGAAAAATTCAACTTGTGATACTTTTTGCTTAGGTGTCGTTGTCGGCATGAAAATCTTTGACGAAATCTTCAATAAATTACATGTATAAGCCACTCCTTGTGCATGATTACCAGCACTTGCACAAACAACACCATTTTGTAACTTTTCTTTCGGTAAACTTTGAATTAAATTATACGCACCACGAATTTTGAAAGAACGAATAACTTGTAAATCTTCTCGCTTAACGTATACATCACATTCATATTTCTCAGATAAAACTGAATCTCGTTGTAACGGTGTTTTAATAACGATATCTTTCATGCAATTATGAGCCATTAAGATATCTTCAATTTTCACTCTCTCCTTTACCTTTTGCACCATTCCGTATCATCCTTATCTCTTTTAAATTGGCTCAATCAAAATTTGGGATTTTTAGAACTGCACCTGTATTCGCCGATGTTACCATCTGCGCATAACGTCCAAGCCAGCCAGTTTTCACTTTTGGTTCCGGTCGTTTCCATTCTTTTTTACGTTTATCTAATTCTTCATCACTAACTCTTACTTCTAACAAGCGTTCCTCAACATCAATACATACAATATCTCCTTTTTCAAGAAGTGCAATCGTTCCTCCCGCAGCTGCTTCTGGTGAAATGTGCCCTACTGAAATACCACGTGAAGCACCAGAGAAGCGACCATCAGTTAAAAGTGCAACATCAGCTCCTAATCCCATACCAGCAATTGCTGATGTTGGTGCTAACATTTCCGGCATACCAGGTCCGCCTCTTGGCCCCTCATAGCGAATGACAACTACGTCTCCTTTCTTAACTTTCCCAAGCATAATGCCGGCAAGCGCCTCATCTTGTGAATTAAAAATAACGCAAGGTCCTTCAAATCGTTTTACTTCGGTTGCTCCGCTTTTAATAACCGCTCCATCTTTCGCAAGGTTTCCTTTTAATATACGTAATCCCCCTTCTTCACTATGAGGATTTTCGAGAGAATGAATCACTTCCTTATCTTGAATCTCTGCATGAGCGATATTTTCTCGTAACGTTTGCCCAGTAGCAGTTATACGATCAAGGTGAAGTACCCCTTCTTTTCGGCTCATCTCTTTCAAAATTGCACTAATCCCGCCTGCTCGATCGATATCTTCCATATGCCAATTAGAAGCTGGACTTACTTTACATAAATGCGGTACACGCCTTGAAACTGCATCAATGCGGTTCATATCGTAATCTAACCCCGCCTCTTGCGCGAGTGCTAACGTGTGTAATACTGTATTCGTTGATCCACCCATCGCCATATCAAGTGCAAACGCATCATCAATTGCTTCTTCTGTTACAATGTCGCGTGGTTTAATATCTCTTTCAATTAAAATTTTCAATTTTTCTGCTGCTTGTTTAATTAACTCCTCACGTCTTGGATCAATTGCTAAAATACTCCCGTTACCAGGAAGAGCTAAGCCTAACACTTCACATAAACAGTTCATAGAGTTCGCTGTAAACATACCGGAACAAGAACCACAAGATGGACAGCCATGATCTTCAATATCCTTTAATTCTTCTTCTGAAATTTTCCCAGATTGGTAGGCTCCTACCCCTTCAAAAACAGAACTTAAATCGACAACTTCCCCTTTAGATGTTTTCCCAGCTGCCATCGGTCCACCTGAAACAAAAACAGTTGGAATGTTTATGCGAAGTGCAGCCATCATCATACCTGGTGTAATTTTGTCACAGTTCGGAATACAAATCATTCCGTCAAACCAGTGTGCATTTACAACCGTTTCTACTGAATCTGCAATAATTTCACGACTCGGAAGCGAATAACGCATACCGATATGGCCCATCGCAATCCCATCATCTACTCCAATTGTATTAAATTCAAATGGAACCATGCCTGCTGCACGCACTGCTTCTTTAACAAGTTTCCCAAACTCATTTAAGTGCTTATGACCTGGAATAATTTCAATAAAAGAATTACAAATTGCTATAAACGGTTTATCAAAATCTTCATCTTTTAAACCAGTTGCTTTTAATAAACTACGATGCGGAGCTTTATCAAAACCTTTTTTAATCATGTCACTTCTCATCTTGTCAAATCCCTTCTTACACATTTTTTCTCTTACTTAATCTATTTTTTAAAATAAAAACTCTCACCTCAGCAATCAACTACTACTTAATAGTAGCTTTGATTGCTGAGGCGAGAGTTTCGCGTTACCACTCAGCTTCCTTACACTTCTCACGAAATATAAGCTCTGTAGGTCCAATCAGACCCCCGTCCTTTTACCGGAGACGATGCCGCCGCCCTCTACTCAGTTTCCCTTTCGCAAGCGATGCTCCGAGGTGATATTCAATGATTCGATGGTTACTACTCTCGCAGCCTTGGAGTAGCTCTCTGAAACGATCATAATCATCTACTTTCCTCTTCTTTGCATATACAAGATATAAAGTCAGAAAATTCTCAATTAACTTTTATTTATTAAACGTATTATAGGACTTTCTTCTTTTCATTGTCAATATATTTTTTGAAAATTTATTTTTCAATCTCAATTCATATACTAAAAAGTTATTTATTTTTTCTCAAAACAAAATTGGAATGACCTCCTTACACGTACTCATATATTACTTAAGTATGTTTGCTTTTCTACATAAAGAAAAACAACTTAAAAACATATAAAAAATTTATGAGGAGATGAGAGAACTATGTTAAAAGGTAAAATAGCATTAGTTACTGGAGCAAGCCGAGGAATTGGACGTGCTATCGCAAAGCGTTTAGCAAACGACGGTGCATTAGTTGCTGTTCATTATGGTAACCGAAAAGAAGATGCTGAAGAAACTGTTCATGAAATTCAATCAAATGGCGGATCAGCTTTTTCTATCGGTGCAAATCTTGAATCTTTACACGGTGTAGAAAATCTATATAACTCTTTAGATACTGAATTGCAAAATCGAACTGGTGGAACGGAATTTGATATTTTAATAAACAACGCTGGAATTGGACCTGGTGCTTTTATTGAAGAAACGACTGAACATTTTTTTGATAGAATCGTTTCAGTAAATGCAAAAGCACCATTCTTCATCATCCAACAAGCTCTACCGCGTTTACGTGACAATAGCCGGATTGTTAATATCTCATCAGCCGCAACTCGCATTTCTTTACCTGATTTCGTTGCATATAGTATGACGAAAGGTGCAATTAACACAATGACTTTCACTCTAGCAAAACAACTTGGCGCACGAGGTATTACTGTAAATGCAATACTTCCAGGCTTCATTAAAACAGATATGAATGCGGAACTCTTGATCGATCCAATGATGAAACAGTACGCTACTAACATTTCAGCTTTCAATCGATTAGGTGAAGTAGAAGACATTGCCGATACCGCTGCATTTCTCGCTTCTCCTGATAGCCGCTGGGTTACTGGACAATTGATCGATGTGAGCGGAGGATCTTGTTTATAAAAAACATATATTTTCAAATCTTTTTTATTGCGCAATAAAACAATTTATATAATACTGTATAAAACATATACATTTAGGAGGATTACAGCAATGTCCGAAAAAACATACGAACTCGCAACCTTCGCAGGCGGTTGTTTTTGGTGCATGGTAAAGCCATTTGACGAGCTTCCTGGCATTCAAAAAATCATTTCTGGTTATGCGGGTGGTCATATAGAAAACCCAACATACGAACAAGTAAAATCAGGGACATCGGGACATTTAGAAGTCGTTCAAATTACATTTGATCCCTCTATTTTCCCGTATCAAAAATTACTAGATTTATATTGGCCACAAATTGATCCAACTGATGACGGCGGACAATTTTTCGATCGTGGTCCCTCTTACCGCACAGCAATTTTTTATCATAATGAAACACAAAAAGAACTTGCAGAAAAATCGAAGCAAACTCTAGCAGAAAGCGGTATGTTTAAAAATCCTATTGTGACTGAAATTCGCTCAGCTGCACCTTTTTATGAAGCAGAGGAATACCACCAACATTTCTATAAAAAGAATCCAGAGAAATATGCTACCGAGCGTAAAGAATCTGGTCGTGAAGATTTCATAAAAGAAAATTGGCAAAAAAAATAATAAAAACGCATCGTGCTTTCTTTTAAAAGTACGATGCGTTTTTATCTTTGAGAAAAGTACCATACAATTAAAAGACCAATCGCTGTTAATGTCCAAAGTACTATCTCGTTTTTCACTCTATTCTTTTTCTTCGTCATTTCATTCCCTCCTTATAGCTATTAAACATATTCAAGGTTTCCTTTGTTTGATTGTCCACTTGATGAATGTGAATAAATCCGTACATATTCTTATAGCAAGACCACCAATTATTCCGATTGCAATCGCGATTAATAACATCGTTCCAAAACTAAGAGAAGTTGTGTACGTTATGTAGAGAACGATACATACAAGTGAAAAATCTGGTAAAGAAAGTAAAAACTTTTTAAACATTTCTTCACCTCTCCTATGCTTTATTTGTAAATTATATCTTCTACTGTAGCTTTGAATAAAGTTTGTTCAAAAATACCATGTGAACTCTCATTTTATGAAAAAAATAAGAACCCCTTTTGAAAAAGGATTCTTATTCAGTAGATTTAAGCTTGATTATTTTCTACATATCTTATTCCATAATTACTCCTGAAATAGAATAATATTACTGGTGATTTGTTGTAAAGTAAATATTGTTATTCCTCATCAACAAATATTTAGACTGACAAAATGGTTGTATCGTCCATTCACTTCTCATTGCACGTTCGGAACGTATTAATTTTTCAAATGACTCTAAACTAATGCCGCCATCCTGAAAAAATCTTGTAATTAATAGATTGATGTTCAGATAAATGGACAAAGCGGTACAAGCACCACTTAATTGAATAAACTTATTTCTAGAACAATACCCATTAACTCGTTCAGTGATTCTCTGGCTTGTTGTTATTAAAAACTAATTGCTGGGCAGTCGGATACCGTGCCAGCTGTCTACATCGCATTGGCCATATTCGTTATCACCCACTACTACCACCGTGCCGTCTGATTTAAGACCGACTGTATGGGCACAACCCGCCGCTATCGCTACAATATCGCGCCAATCACTTACATCACATTGACCATGTTTATTATTACCCACAGCCGTCACTATGCCGTCAGATGTAAGACCAATTGTATGATTACTCCCTGCCGCTATCGCCACAATATCGTGCCAATCACTTACATCACGTTGACCATGTTTATTATTACCCACAGCCGTCACCATACCGTCTGATTTAAGACCAACGGTATGAAGATAGCCTGCCGCTATCGCCACAATATCCCTCCAGCCACTGACATTGCATTGGTCATACCGATTATTACCCATAGCCGTCACCGTACCGTCCAATTTAAGGCCGATAGTATGCCAGTCGCCTGCTGCGACCACCACAATATCACGCCAGCCGCTTACATTGCATTCACCTTCTTTATTTCGCCCCACTGCTACCACCGTACCATCCGATTTAAGACCAATGGTAAGCCGCCAACCCGCCGCCACTGTTACAATATTATTCCAGTCGTTTACATCGCATTGGTTATGCTTATTCCACCCCACTGCTACCACAGTACTGTCAGTTGTAAGACCGATTGTATGAGTATTACCTGTGTTCGTCGCCATATGAACATTCCCCACCACGACCGCTTCAATATCACGCCAGCCGCTTACATTGCATTCACCTTCTTTATTTCGCCCCACTGCTACCGCCGTGCCATCCGATTTAAGAGCAACGGTATGACCACGACCGGCCGCTATCGTATCTTTAGGCCACCGTTTCACCTTTAACACCTCATCTTTCGGTGAAATGTAATCCATGTTTTACCTCCTTCAAAATAAGCAACTGTATTGAAATAGATATTTTTATCAAACTTTATTTTTAATCTACATCTACAAAGGAAATCTATTACTACTTCTTCAAAAAATAAAAACCTCCAGTTTAAGTACTAGAGGTCTTCTATTTATTTCTTCAATCTCTCAATAAAATCCTGTAATTTATCAAGCGATTTCATGTTATGGTTACAAGCAACACCATCTTTGCAAATATAATTGCCCTTTTTAACAAACGTTCCTGGGATTTTTCCTTTTATTTCAACTAAAAACATCCCTACTTCTTCATGCCCATGACATAATGAACAAATACTTTTTTTATTTATGCTTTGGAACGTTCCTTGTAGACCAACGAACTTATTATTGTTTTTTGCAATTATAAATTTCCTGCTTGTTCCTTTATCAATCCAGCTTAAATAAGACGTTTCTTTCATATTAATTTCTTCCATATCAGGAAGTTTTAATTTTTTCGCCTTAGGAAATAATTTTTTTAACGTTTGTGCTGTAACTTCCTGAAATGGTATTACATACGGATTTATTTTCAGTAAAAACGATTCTGCATCTTCTCTATTTTCAACTGTTAATACCGTATCAATTAACTCTTTCTGTTCATCCGTTAAATTCTCAAATACATGTATTATCTTTTCAATTGCAAGTGATTTTAACGCTTGAATTACTCCTCTATCATTTGCCGTCGCATGTCCATTTGCTAAAATATAAGCTTGTGACTTTATAAAATTATATTGATCACTTCTAATAAAAGCTTCCATCTTTATCACTCCATACAAATTGTTGATCTAGTTTTATTGTATACAATGATTCAGTTTTTTGATATGTAAAAGATAATTTAGAAATGAACATTGCATAGACATGCCTCTAGAAATTGTTTTTTTATTACTATTTTAATCTTTTCATCTCCTGACAAAAAAATCCATCATCTGTTTTCCATTCCGCATATAATACATCCTCAAATTTAGTAATCCCTTTTTGCTTAATTTGCTTATAAAGCCATCCCTCATCAAAACCTGCTTCCCTCAAATTATCCTTAACTACTTTTCCGTCACTAATTAATGAAATGGGTAAGTATACTGGCTTATGTTTTAAACTTAAATCATTTATATTGGGAGTTTCATATTTACTTTTTTTCAGAACGCTTATGTTTCCGTTAGGTTCCAATATCATATATTCAACTTCTCGGATTGAAAAAATATCTTTTTGTTGTCTTAGCATTTGCTGTAATTGGTTGATGTCCAAATGATTTGCACTTAATTGCTCTCGGTCAATATGCCCATTACGAATGATAATAGAAGGGTATCCTTCAAAAAACCTTCTTGTTCCTCTTATTTTTTGCGTTATCACTTCTATTGTGTAAATTAATATGACCCAAACAAATACTGAATATAAAATAGACCACACTTTAATTTTAGGATCATATATTGAATTTCCAACAAGCTCACCAAGAACGATAGCAGAAATAAAATCAAAAGGCGTTAGCTGAGATATTTGTGTTTTCCCTAATATTTTTGTAGCAATTAATAGAACAAAAAAACCAACTAAAAGCTCTATCGTTATTTGTCCAAGATGATTCATAGTTATTCACCTTTCTGCTTTAACCCGCACTCTATGTATTCTGTTTAATACATAGACGTTGCATTTTTGATATTATCATGCCCATCCATATTCAATACATACAAAGTAAAAAGAGTCTGATTCAAAATAATATTCGAATCAGACTCTTTTACTTTTGTTTATTTAGAATACACAATCTTTTTAATCGTTTCTCCGGAAAGAAAATATTCTTCTGCTAATTGATGAATTGCAATTCCACTTTTAAAAGCGTCTTTAATTGCTTTATTTCTTTCATCCAGTTGTTTTCTTCCGCCAGATCGTGTACCCCATTTATAATGTTTTGTTTCTTGTTTTGGAATGTAAATTGTTTCACCTTGTATATACTTTTGAATTTCAGCAATTAAACTTTCCGGTAAAACGGCCTTAGCCTTTACGTATTTCATTTCTGCTCGCCCCTTATTTTTTATGGTTCATTTCAATAAGGTGCAAAGCCAAATATAAAAAATGATACGAGCTCATTTTGGCGATTGATTGTATATTACTTGTCTACCTCACGCAAAGTATCGCCATTTCCATACTTGGCTTTGCATGAGACGCTGCAGTGTCTGGCAATTGAATTGTAATCGCCATATAAGCACCTCCTAATATACCTTTTGCATTTTATTATATGATAAATTCCCTCTCCTTGCATCTTCACAATTTTTGAAGCAACAAGTTACACAGTTTGATATAATACTTTTTAATCGAATCAAAAAGTATAGTGAGGTTGCGTTATGAAGAAGAGAATAATCATTACAATAGTTACAATATTCATTATTACTACAGCTTTATTCGGAACATACAAATTAATGAACGCAAGAAGCTTTCAATTATTTGGAGACTTAACAAATCGCATTAAAACGAATGAAAAAGTGATTGCTTTAACTTTTGATGATGGCCCTACTAACAATGTAAAACAAATACTACCACTGCTAGATAAGTACAATGCTAAAGCTACTTTCTTTGTTATCGGAAACGAATTAGAAAACAATTTACCATTAGGTAAAGCGATTGTTCAATCTGGACACCAACTTGGAAATCATACATATTCTCATAACAGAATGGTTTTTAAATCACCTTCTTTCATTAAAGAAGAAATAGAAAACACAAATTCATTAATTCGCCAAACAGGATTTACCGACGAAATTGATTTTAGGCCACCCAACGGTAAGAAACTAATAGGACTACCATACTATTTAAACAAAAATAATATTGAAACTATCACATGGAATCTTGAACCTGATACTTTTTATAAATCTGCAACTGACAAAATTGACTACGTCAACAAGAATATAAAACCTGGTTCTATCATTTTATTGCACTCTATGTACGATAAATCTAATGAAAATCTGCAGACCATTGAAGGTATTTTAGACTCTTTATCTAAAAAGGGGTATCAATTCGTAACAGTAAATGAACTGCAAAAAAGAGAAAAATAAAAAGGTAGCGTATCATACCAAGATACGCTACCTTTCTTTTTATATAATTCCAAGTACATTTAGGAATACGATAATAATCGCAATTGGTGCAATATAGCGAAGTAAGAATAACCATAATACGAATAGTTTATAGCCTTTATTTTTACTTACACCAAGCTCTTTCATTAATACATCTTTCTTCATTTTCAACGGAACAAAGATGGAAACTAATAAAACACCAAGTGGCATTAGTATGTTACTAACCGCATAGTCTGCTAAATCAAAAATTGTTTTCCCAAATGGTTTCACATCACTTAACAAACCGAATGATAATGCTGATGGTACCCCAACAACAAAGATTAACAACCCAACAATTAAAGCCATTTTTTCACGTTTTCCTTTGCTTTTACCTTTTGTTGTTAAAGATGCAACGCTAATTTCTAACATCGAAATTGCTGATGTAATAGTAGCAAAGAAGAATAGTAATAAGAAAACGATGAAGAATAATTTTCCAAACGCCATTTTACTGAAAATAGCTGGCAATACGATAAATAATAGTCCTGGTCCTTGAGATGGTTCCATTCCAAATGCGAACACAACTGGGAAAATTGCAAGTCCTGCAAGTAATGTAATAACAAGTGTTAAAGCTACGATAGAAAATGCTGAACGCGGTAAACTTTCTTCTTTCGGTAAGTATGAGCTATACGTTACCATAACGGCTACACCGACAGATAGCGAGAAGAACGATTGCCCCATTGCATATAAAATGATTTCTGATGTTACGTTTGAGAAATCAGGTTGTAAGAAGAATCGAACTCCTTCTCCAGCACCGTCTAACGTAAGTGCACGAACAATTAATATAAAGAATAAAACGAATAGCGCTGGCATGAAATATTTATTTACTTTTTCAACACCATTTTGTACACCTTTACTTACGATAAAAATAGTAATAAGGATGAATAATAGCTGTGATCCAACTGCTAAATACGGATTGGAAATGATTTCACCAAACGTAGCTTCGTATGCTCCATTCCCTTCCCATAGTCTACCTGTAATTGCATTCCATAAGTATAATAAAATCCAGCCCCCTACAACACTGTAGAAAGAAAGTAATATGAAACATGTTACAATCCCTAATTTACCTAACCACGGCCATAACGTTTTAGGAGCAATCTCTCTATACGCATCAACAGCCTCTTTTTGTGTACTTCTTCCAATAACGAATTCAGCTAATAATAGCGGTAAACCAATTAATAATGTGAAACCGATGAAAATAAGGAAGAACGCTCCGCCTCCTCCGATTCCGGCCATATACGGGAATTTCCAAATCGCCCCAAGACCAATTGCTGAACCTGCTGCAGCTAATACGAAACCTAATTTCGATGTCCATTGCTGTGAATTCATCTTTTTATCTCCTCTCTTTTTCTATTTTTATTTTACAATTCAGTATTTATATTGTTCTATCAATACTCTTTTCTAATACACTCACTTCCTCCCTAATAAAAAACGCCCCTACGTAAATACGTAGGGACGACAAAAAATATCGCGGTACCACCCTAGTTATGAAGATACAACAAAAGTAAGCCCTAAATAAAAACGCCCCTACGCAAATACGTAGGGACGATAAAATATCGCGGTACCACCCTAGTTATGAAGACACAACAAAGTTAAGACCTAAATAAAAAACGTCCCTACGTAAATACGTAGGGACGATATATATCGCGGTACCACCCTAGTTGTGAAAAAAATCTTCACCACTTTATTTGATAACGGTATGCACTACCGTCTTTCATTTCCTCACAATGTGAGATTTATGAAAGATGCTCCAGGACGAACTTCATGAATAATCTATATACTGATTCACACCAACCATCAGCTCTCTGAAATAGGGAGATTTTCACTACTATACCCTTTCATTGCTCAAATATTATTTTCCGAATTGATTACTATCATTTTTATCATACATTAAAAATAGTGTCAACTTATATTTTGAAATTTTATGCATTACATTCTATTTTAAAATTCAAAATATGACTTTTAAATGAATAGTATTAGAACATTTATGGTTTATACTGTATTAACTTCTCTAACAGGTTTATAGTAGTATACGATAAATGCAAGGCAGCACGAGTAGGAGGAAAGAATTTTGTCTACTTCAAAAGTTTTAAAGGGTACTGCTTTATTAAGCGGTGCAACAATGATTTCACGAATTTTAGGTTTTATATACTTTTTCCCCTTTCAATTATTAGTTGGAACGCAAGGGGTCGCTTTATACGGATATGCATACTCTTGGTACGGTATTTTATTAAGCTTTTCAACAGCTGGTATTCCAATTGCCGTCTCAAAATTTGTTGCAAAACATAATGCGCTTGGTGATTATAGTACAAGTAAAAAATTGTATAACTCGAGCGTAAAATTGATGTTGTTTATGGGCTTTTTAGGATTTTTAACTTTATTTATTGGAGCACCGTACATATCACAATTTATTATTCGCTCGAAAACACCAGATCCACAATTTATCGCCGACGTAACACTTACAATGCGAGCATTAAGTTTCGCGCTTATTATCGTACCAGCTATGAGTGTTACACGTGGTTATTTCCAAGGCTTTCAACATATGAAACCAAGTGCTGTTTCTCAAGTTGTGGAACAAATTGCGCGCGTTGTTTTCATTTTAGTTGGTAGCTTCATCGTCTCCAAAATATTAGGAGGTTCAGTAGCTTCTTCTGTTGCAGTTGCTACGTTTGGCGCTGTTATCGGGGCACTTGCCAGCGTCTCTATTTTAATGCTGTACTGGAAAAAGTATAACGGATTAAAGCCTCCTGAAGGTGAATTGAAGTCAAGGGCATCCGATATTCCATTAAAAAATATTTATATGGAATTACTTCGATATGCAATCCCAATTGTATTTGTTGGTATTGCAATTCCACTCTATACGTTAGTAGATCAATATACCGTTGCTGATGTCCTTAGAGCGATGGGAGAGCCTTTAGAAACCGCGAATGCCGTTTTCGCTTATATAACGAACTATGCACAAAAGTTAATTATGATTCCGGCTTCACTTGCAACTGGATTCTCATTAACGATAATTCCAGCTATTACGAAATCTTATACAAGCGGGAAGCTAGATGAATTACAAGGACAAATTTCAAAGATATTTCAAGTATTGCTATTCTTCACTATCCCAGCAGCATTCGGTTTAGCTAGTATCGCTTACGATGCATTCCGCATGGTTTATGTAAATCCTGAAATTGCACTTGGTGGATCACAATATTTAATTTCATTTGCACCGTCTGCTATATTAAGTGCGATTTTCACAGTTTCAGCAGCCATATTACAAGGAATTGATTATCAAAGAAAAACAATGATTGCATTTTCAGTCGGTATTCTCGTTAAAATTGTGCTGAACACACCACTTTTACACTTATTCGGTGGACATGGTGCTGTACTTGGAACAATTCTTGGATATCTCGTTTCAAATATTATTATGTTGTACTGCATCGTTAAGTTTGCGAAATTTAAAATTGGCGAAACAGCAAAAACAGTATTTCTTATTACGATTTACTCCGCGGCAATGTCTGCTGTTGTAATCGCATTAAGAGCATTTATAGGCTGGATTATTCCTGGCCAATCTTATATAGAATCACTGATTATTGTGTTTATATGCGCATCAGCAGGAGGACTTGTTTATCTTTTATTCGTATTAACAAGTGGACTTGCTTCGCATATTCTCGGTGATCGTATTCAACGTTTACCTGTACTAGGGAAATTAGTTAAATAAAAAAGAAGAGATGTAACTTGTTGTTACATCTCTTCTTTTTACTTCGCATATTGAATATGCTTTTGTTGTTCAGCAATATTTAATTTTGGAGCATATTGTTCTACTAAATGTAATACCTCTTCGATTAACACTTCTAACTCCTGTACACTATACTCCGGTTCCCCTATCAGCGTATTTGCCATACGCTCATATAGATTTTCAGGTTTAATACTCATTCGTTCCACATTATCTGGCATCCATTTAAATGCAGGATGATGCACGTACATTCGGTTCATTCCAAACAAGACCCCAAATATATTTCTTTGTACTTCACAAATAACATCATAAAGCATAAGCCAATCTTTTCGTTTCAAAAGAGCCTCTCGATTATGCCAACGATTGCTTAACCAAAGGTTTTCTGAAATCATCCTTTTCGCCAGTTCTTCTGGATATGCTTCAACTCTATCTTTTAGAGCATGTACTTTCACTTCTCCATACAAACTCACACCATCATGAACCGATGATACAATACATTGTTTCTCATAATTTATATCATGCTGCTCTATAACTTCTGAAATAACCTTTTCTACTGTCACTGTTAAAAAATTACTAATCTCTAGTTTAATTCCTTCTTTCGTCAAATATGTTTCCGACCATTCTTCTTCCTCGTAAGGATGATATGACAAAATCGTTCCACCAATATTGTTAATAGGTCCTTGACGATCCTCATCCTCTGGCGGTGCTGACCATAAAATATGTAATTCAATATCTGAATGTTCATCTTCTAACTTTCTAGCTACAGATCCTGCTAAAATAATAGCTTCGACTTTCGGGTTTTGCCTATAAATCTCCGACATTTTTATCGCTTTCTCTTTTAATCCCATTTCATTTCCCCCTAAAACTGCAGTACTCCCCTTACTTTTCATTTATCTATTTCAATATTCCGCATTACATTACCTTTTCAAATTCCTACTAAATTATATTTCTACCCAATAACGCTGAACAATTTCGCCAGTATGAGTAGAAACTACTTCATTTTCTAACACACCGCCAACCTTTTGAATCGTTTTAGCAGAACCAATATTAGATTTATCACAAGTTATTAACACTTTCTTCAATCCTAATTTTTGCGCTTCAGCCAATGAAAGTTGAAGTTGTTTAGTAGCATATCCTTGGCGACGTTTATTAGGATGCACACTATAACCGATATGACCGCTTTCCAGCAATAATTCTGGATTTAATCGATGTCTAATATTCACAAAACCTATAAGTTCTCCTTTTTCAAAACTTAAAAATTGACTAGATGGTACTCGATTAGATGGTAAGTTTTCTCCTACTTCTTGTATACTCACTTTTTCAAACCATTCATCAAGAGAAGCAAAATTTTGTAAAGAACTACTACCGTGTGGTTGTTCTCCTGAATTTAAAAATGCCTGCCTATACTCCATAATTTGTTCGCGATATTCGTATGTCAGTTTTAATAGTTTCATTGTCATTCTCCCCACTCATCCATTCTCTATTTTTCTAAAAGAAACACCTTAATAGAGGATTTTCATCCTTACTATTAAGGTGTTTTCATCATTTTTATTCAAATAGCCCCATACTTAAATAACGTTCCCCTGTATCAGGTGCAATACATAAAACCTTTTTACCAGCACCTAGACGCTTCGCTATCATAATTGCGGCGTAAACAGAAGCTCCTGAAGATGGCCCTACTAGTAATCCTTCTTGTCCTGCTAAGTTCCTCATTGTAGTTAATGCCTCTTCATCTGCAATTTGAATAATTTCGTTATACACTTCTGTATTTAAGTTTTTTGGAATAAAACCAGGACTTGTTCCGACTAGTTTATGAGGGCCTGGAACACCACCAGATAACACTGGTGATCCTTTCGGTTCTACTACTGCAATATATAAGTTTGGTAGTTTCTCTTTTAATGTTTCACCGGTCCCTGTAATTGTTCCACCTGTTCCTGCGGTTGCTACAAATGCATCAAGCTCTCCATCCATTTGTTCATAAATTTCAAGTGCAGTCGTATAACGATGAACATCCGGATTTGCTGGGTTTTCAAATTGCTGCGGAATAAAACTATTTGGAATTTCTTTTTGTAACTCTACCGCCTTCGCAATTGCTCCTGGCATTCTTTGTTCTGCCGGTGTTAAAACTACTTCTGCGCCGTATGCCTTCAATAAATTAATACGCTCTTTGGACATATTGTCTGGCATAATTAAAATTGCTTTATATCCTTTGGCTGCTGCATTCATCGCTAAACCAATTCCTGTATTTCCACTTGTCGGTTCAATAATTGTATCACCTGGCTTAATGAGACCGTGTTCCTCCGCAATATGAATTAAATTAAAAGCAGCACGATCTTTCACACTGCGTGACGGATTAAACATTTCCAGTTTTACATACACATCCGCCGCGTCTTCTGGAATAAATTTAGATAATCGAACGACAGGTGTATCTCCTATTAATTCTGTAACGTTTTCACATACTTTCATAGCGCATCTCCTATTCTATCGTTTTCTTATCATTTGGCAGTAACCATGAAGTTAGTCCAATTAATGGTAAACAACTACATAATAGCATAATAAACTGAAGACTATACATATCAGCCAATTTCCCAAGAACTACAGCACCTAATGCTCCAAGGCCAAACGCAAGGCCGACAATTAATCCAGATACCATTCCAACTTTACCTGGAACAAGTTCTTGTGCATATACAACGATTACACTAAAACTACTAGAACTAATAAATCCGATGCATAAAAACAACGGTACAACCCACATAAGAGAAACGTGCGGTAACAATAGTGCAAGCGGTGCTGAACCGAGCATCGAAAAGACAATGATCTTTTTCTTACCGAATCGATCCGCTAGCGGACCACCAAAGAAAGTACCTAATACACCAGCAATCATAAAAGCAAAGACGAAATACTGTGCATTTTTTATCGATAAACCGTAATGCTCTATTAAATAAAATTGATAGAAATTCCCGATACCAGCACCGTACCAAGAACGCACGAATGTTAGAAAAACAAGAAGTATAATAACAAATTTAATGTGCGTACTTACAATCGCATTTTCAGCCTCAAGTGCAGCCCTCTTTTTCCTTCTTACAGCACCAGTCGCTAATTCATTTTTATACCAATTTGAAACAAAAAGTAACAACACAATCCCTACCGCTGCGAAAGCAGTAAAACCTAGAGAACCAATTTGACCTAGTGGAACGAAAATGAGCGCTGTAAAAATAGGTGCTAGCGAATTCCCTGTATTTCCTCCCACTTGATAAATCGCTTGTGCTAAACCACGTTTGGCACCTGCTGCCATATAAGCAACCCGGGCACCTTCTGGATGAAAGACTGCGGAACCTAATCCAATAAATAAAACAGAAATAATAACAATAATAAAATTCGGGGCAAACGCGAGCCCAATCATTCCAAGCATGCTCGAAAACATACCGAGTGGTAATAAAAATGGTGACGGCTTCTTATCTGAATACATACCAAAAACCGGCTGCATAATCGATGACGTCATATTTAACGCGAACGCTATCCACCCTACTTGCATGTAGGATAAATTCATCGTTTTTTCCAAAATAGGAAACAACGCTGGCACAACTGCTTGCATCGAATCATTTAAAAAATGTCCGAAACTAATCGCAAATAATATTCGATATATCGTCGGTGTTTCCACTGCACTTTTTTGTGAAACTGCCTGCATATACGAATCTCTCCTTCCTGTACAAAATATATATTTATTACAGTAAGTGTAATAAATTCTGAGTTTTGAAACATTTCTATTCTATACTGGTTTCGTTTCTATTTCCAGAAATTCAACTTCTAAAAAAATATATTTTTTCTATATGCTTTGTCGGATTTATTTATATGAACTCTCTGTGTTTTCTTTTATACTGGAACAGGACGAAAGGAAGGCTTGCAACTATGAAGAAAAAGACGACCCTAAAACATATTAGGATCGCCTTTTCTATTAAATAGCAAAACGCTTATACTTCTCATAATCACTTGTCTTACATTCTAGTGCCATTTTCGTACCTTCGTTTTCATAACTCGTAGATAAAACGTGTGCATGATTGTTGAAATACGAAACTACCTGTCCTTGATCATATGGAATTAACATTTCACACTTCGTATACTCTTTATAAATGTGTGAACGAACCACTTCTACAAGCTCTTCAATTCCAACATGTTTCTTCGCAGATAGATAAACGCGATCTTCTTGCACTTTCGGAATTTCAACATCTACCAAATCTGATTTGTTGTATGCATAAATCGTCGGGATATTTTCCACGCCAATTTTCTTTAACGTTTCATTTGTAATATCAATCAATTGCTCATAATTGGGATTTGAGTAATCTACGACGTGAATGAGTAAATCTGCTTCCGCCACTTCCTCTAGCGTTGAACGGAATGCTTTGACAAGATGATGCGGTAATTTACTTACAAATCCAACTGTATCTGTTAATAAAAATGATTTATTATCTGGTAAATCAATATTTCGTACAGATGTCTCTAACGTCGCAAATAACATATCTTTTTCAAATACTTGTTTCTCTACAGTACCATTAAAAATTTCAAGCATCGTATTCATTATCGTTGATTTACCTGCATTCGTATATCCTACTAATGACACAACTGGAATTTCATTTTTCTTACGTTGTTTACGCTGCGTTTGGCGCTGTGCAACAAGTGCTTCTAATTCTTTATTTAGAGCTGCAATTTGTTCTTCAATTTTACGACGATCTAATTCCAACTTCTTCTCACCGACACCTTTATTTTTCGTGCCAACTCCCCCGCTTTGTCTTCCTAAAGATTCACGAAGACCAATTAAACGAGGCATCATGTACTGAAGATGGGCCACTTCTACTTGCAACTGCGCTTCTTTCGTTTTCGCACGTTGCGCAAAGATATCTAAAATTAAAATGGTACGATCAATTACTTTACAATCTAAATCCTCTTCTAAATTTCGAATTTGTGAAGGAGATAATTCGTCATTAAAGATGACCATATTTGCATCTACTTCTTTCACATACGCTGCTACTTCTTCAATCTTCCCTTTTCCAATATAATGCGACGGATTTACTCGTTGTAAATTTTGCGTCACTTGACCGATTACTTCCACATCACAAGCTTCCGTAAGATTCGCTAACTCTTCCATCGAATATGCAAAATCAGCTTCCTTACCTAAATTTACTCCAACTAATATTGCTCTTTGTAATAATTCTTCCATATATTTATTCCTCCATTTCGATTACGTAAATAAAAAGCACAGGTCACTGCCTGTGCTTTCGTAAACGGATAAGGGTTCACCAAAGAAATAGAAGAAAGCAGTGCTTTCGTCCTATAACATGGTCAAAAAGTCCTAAGATAATATACGTATTCACACCAAGTGTTCACCTATACTATCCCATTCTATTTTTAAAGGCAAAACAAAAAGAGGGCGTATTCGTCCCTCCCTCTTTTTCACATATAAGCTTAATAAAGGGTTCCTTTAAAATAGGCAGACCAATCCCGTTCACTCTGTACACAGACAGAGCCTTTGAGCGCTATTCAATTATTGGCACAAAGTGTTGAGACGTAATCTGATTAAGATCAAAGGAAGCCCCTCCGTTCATTTCAAGTTATATAAAGTGTAGCATAAGTAATTCGCTTTCACAAGATTTAACAGACTATATCACTCTAAAGAAAATCTTTATATTCTTACTTTAATCGTCATTTTTTGCGAGTTCTTCTCACAATAAAAATAACAACAGCAATTATCAGTAACACACTTATAGAAATGATAGCAACTTGCCACCAACTTAAACCGCTCACTATCTCACCTTTTAAATCCACTTTCTTCGTTGGAGTTGACTCTTTTGCAATATGACTTAAAGTCTGTTTCTCCATCTTTGCATCATCTAATCGCTTCGTTCCACTGCAGATAGATGTCCCTAACTTTTTCTCCCCTGTATAAGAAGAAAAGACTAGATACTCTCCCCCCTCTGCAAAACGAAATGTACAGCTACCAAAACTTGTATAAATGATAATTTGCGAAGAACTTGTCCCTTTCCAAATTTTCTTCACTTCAAATAATGTTTTCATTTCTCCATCTTTCTCTTGAACTTCTAATACCTTACCTTCAAACACTACATCATTTTTTTGTAACCTCTCTTCTGGTGATGCTTTAGTACAATCACAAGCATAAGATTTCTCTGACGAAATAAAAAAAGTAAAGCTACAAATTAAGACAAAAGGCAATAAATAAACGATTCTTTTCAAGAATCTCAGACCCCTTCACATTATCAATTTTAGAAACTTTTCGTATATTATTTTTACGTCATTCGCCAAATTCCTCCATAGTGAATTAAACATTATCGTTTCAATACAATAAAAGTCTTTATCGACATTTTTATAACCTGATATCAATATCAGGTTATAAAAATAAGTTAGGAGATGTTCCTATGAATTCTAAATCTCGTATTGCCAATTGGTACTTATATTCCAGATTAAATATTGTCTAATAACGATTTAGAAAAGAAGGAAATTTAAATAATGGAGATACACTTTTACTGTACGGTTTTGGCGGTGGACTTACGCATTTAGGGCTTATCGTGGAGTGGGATTTAAACTAAAATTTCCTTTTATACAACTAACATTACGGTAAATGAAATCATATTAATGTTTTTTCGAATATATCTATCACAACTCATAATATATCAACGATTCCAGTTAAACTATTAGTTAATCACAAAAAAGCGGCATTCAAAGATTGGTTACCTCCCTTTGAACGCCGCTTCTTTTATCTAAATTTTATTTACCTGTCCGAGACCATATCACAACTGGAACAAGCAGTAAGGCTACAGCCCCTCCTGCTAATGATAATGCCGCATAACTTGAATTAGCTACTACCATTCCTGACATTGCTCCACCTGAAGCTCCGGCTAACGCAATAAAAACATCTATTTTCCCTTGTGTTTTAGCACGTGTAGAAGGAGTTGTGGAATCAACAATTTGTGCTGTACCACTAATCAATCCGAGATTCCACCCTAATCCAAGTAAAGAAAGAGCAACAATTAATAATAGTAAAGAATCACTTGGTGCTATCGCAGCTATTACACCCGCTGCAAGTAAAATCACCCCACCAGCTATACTCATCGTAGTTCGGCCAATTTTATCAATTAACATTCCCGTAACGAGAGATGGAAGATACATTGCACCTACATGAAAACCGATCACAAGGCCTACTGCACTTAAACCATGACCGTGGTGTCCCATATGAACTGGAGTCATCGTCATAATCGCAACCATCACTATTTGAGTAAGTATCATAACGATTGCTCCGACGGTAATGCCCCTTTTATTTTCTAACGTTTCATTAGTTACCGATTGTCCTTTATATGTATGTTCCTGTTTATATCTTTCTATTATGTTAGCAATAATTAACGGATCTGGACGAAGCATAACGAAAAGGACAAGACCCGCAAGTATAAATGCCGCTGCTGATAATATAAACGGACCCGCAAGGTTAGGAATTCCAATTGAATGCGCAAACTCTCCCATTACGCCTACTAAATTCGGTCCTGCAACCGCACCAAAAGTCGTCATTACCATAGTAATACTAATAGCGGTTGCTCGCTGCTTCTTATCCGCTAAATCGGTACCAGCATAACGAGCTTGTAAATTTGTAGCTGTACCTGAACCATATATGAGTAAAGAGACTAGTAATAGAATAATATTATTTGTTAAAGCAGCCAATACAACTCCAATAGCCCCTAGTCCCCCTACTATAAACCCTGTTGCAAGTCCTATTCGGCGACCATATTTTTGCGATAACTTCCCAACAAAGAAAGCCGCTACAGCGGATCCCATTGTAAACATAGCAGCCGGTAATCCTGCATATGCATCTGTTCCAAGCATTTGCTGTGCAAGAAGTGCACCTACTGTAATTCCAGCAGCTAATCCCGCCCCGCCAAACATTTGTGAAATACTTACGATTATTAACGTTCGTTTGTATAATTTTTGTTGCTCTTCTTCTGTATACATATGATTACTTATTGAAGCATCCGCCTTATCTAGCATTTTCTCACCCACTTAATAAAATTCATTACTCTTGTTAATGTACTATGTTTAACGTTACATATTCAATGTCATTTTTCATCCGTCGCTTTAATTATTAAAAAATCTCTAACTATACTTTACTTATCTCATGCTATATTAAAAATACTACTATTCACAATATACAAGGAGAAAACAATGAAAAAAACACTAGAATTATGCGAAGCTTGCAAACATAATCCAGTACAGCAAATAGAAGAATCTGATGAAGCAAATCAACCTTATAAATTATGTAGCCAATGTCATGAACGTCTTATCTCGTTATCTCTACATCCAAATGAATGGTACAATCTTGCAATCGTTCATTCACCTTATAAGTATTATTTGCACGACGATTTTTATGAAGGAGATGGTGAAGCGACGCAACCAGAATTAGAGATGGATGAGCACAAACTTACACCCGCGCCTACTTTAGAAGAAGTTCGCTCAAACTTTAAAAACTTACTTGATTACACAATGACTCGATGGTTTCTTCAAGAAGAAGAAATTGAAGCTCTTAATATGTACGATAAAAGCGAAGTATTGGATGCTGTTATGAACCGCTTTTCTAACACGATAAATAGTGTAATTAAAACTCGATTACTCGAGGTTGTTATATGTGTATTAGGAGAAAATGCCTCAGATTGGATAAGAAAACTGTGGAAGGAATTTGATGAAGATTTAATTGCACCTCTTTCACACGCTGCCGCTCACTGTTTATCATTTGAAGAAGCATTTCCTTTAGTAATAGAAAAGCTAAAATCAGTATTAGAATGTGAGCTTCCGATCACTTCCTTCATTTGTTTACATTCTTTTCAATCCTCAGCAATGTTAGATTGGATAGAGGAAAATGCAGTATCATTTCATAACGATTGGGGACGATTAGCTGCAGTATCACAACTAACTTGGAAACGGATTAAATCTTGGCTAACAAAAGGACAACCATTAAGTTTAATAGCACTGGAAGCAATGGTTAGCTGTATACCTTCAAATGAAGATCTAATACATGAAATGAATCCCAAAGTTTTATTAACAGATCCATCAGAAATAGAACCTATTTTAATAGCTTACAAAGAAAAAGACAGTGTTTCTAATGTCAAAAAAAGTGTTGAAACTATTTTAGAAAACAAAACGGAAATATTTCAATATATGAACCCTTTACAAATATCTATTAAGAAGAAACCGAAAGAGTTTTTAGTTATAGATGACGTAGTACAAATTCATGAAAATAGACTGGATGAATACGTAGACTTCATTAATACAAACAACTATACAAATGTTTACATTAATGACCTTAGGTATAGTATCGACCAAATTAATTTTCTAGAACGCTGTCCCAAAATAGAAGCGTTACAAATTAATAGTACATACATTACCGATTATTCAGCTTTATATAAATTAAAAAACTTAAAATCTTTATCACTAGAAGAACCAAAAGTCGCTCTAAACTTAACAGCACTAGAAAGCTTTAAAAATATAGAGGAACTTTACATACAGTGGAATAAAAACATTACAGGGTTCGAATCTTGTCCTAACTTAAAAGAACTATACATTTGGAAATACAAACCGAAACAAAAAAATCTTGAAGAATTAATGTCTTTACAAAACCTTGAAAAACTAAGAATTACACAAGGGAACATTAACTCATTAGAAGGATGTAGAGCATTTCCTAAATTAAAACATTTAGAACTCAATTATTTAAGAAATTTAGAACATATTGATGAAATTGAAAACAATGCTTCAACTTTAAAATACGTCGAATTCGATCATTGCAGTAAAATTAAAAATCACGACTATTTTCGTTATTTAACAGAGTTAGAAACGCTCATCTTATCAAATTGTGGTAACATACAAAATCTACAATTCATTAAAGAGCTACCAAAGTTAAAACATTTAAGCTTCGTGGATTCTAAAGTTGTAGATGATAATTTAGAACCTTGCATCGGCATAGATTTTGTTGGTTTTAATAATAAGAGGCATTACAGTCATAAGTTTAACGAATTAAACCCAGATTTTTCATACTAGCGTAAAGAAAAACAGGCTGCTATTAGCCTGTTTTTCTTTACACTTCCTCTACCACTCTTTCCCTTCTCTTTTTACTCAAAGCCTTGCCTTCCCAAAATAACAAACTTACTAAAGCACAAACTAAAATAATTGGAACACTCGCTTTATATAAATCTGTAAAACTCGTAGCCATCTGATTTTGAGCATAATGATTCACGTCATTTGAAAATACGAGTATTTCTTTCTTTATATTCTCTTCTTGTTTTTCAACTTCTTTTGTTACTCGATTCGTAACTTCTTCTCTTTTTATCTCTCTATATTCTACTGGAACTCCGCTTAATACTTCATCCACCTTTTTGTGAATTAATTCTTCTTTTTTCTCTTTATTTAGCCCTACAAATGTTCCGTTTTGTTTCTTTTCTACATTTGTTTCTATACTTTGTTTCTCTATCTTTTCTTTTGTTACTTTTAATATTTCAGTTTGCTGAGCACTATCCACATGAATATTACGCACTTTTTCTTCTGCATAACGATATACATTCTCTTTATTTACAGATAAGTTGTGTGTTAAGTTAGATACAAATATCGCTACTGCTAATACAATACCTACTTGACGTAACATCGATACGACAGTTTGAGAAGCAGTTAATAATTCCCCTTCAAACGAAGATGCACTTAAAACTGTAATTGGCCCCACTACTAAACCATATCCAACACCTAATATCATACATGGAATAATAATTTCTATATTTGTTGAGTTAACGTCAATCATTTGCAACCAATAGTAGGATAGGCCCATAACAAGAAACCCTGACAAAATAATAGTTACTTTTCCAAGTTTTTTAATTAAAGTTGCTGCAACAGGTGAGATGAAAAATATCATAGCTGAAATAGGTGTCACTAAAAAAGCAGCTTCAATTTCCGTTCGGTGTTGTATTTTTGTCAGGAAAGTTGGAAGCAACACAGTTACTCCGATTAAAAATAAATTACTTAATACAACAACGATAGACGCTCCTACAAACATTCGATCTTTAAATAATTTTAAATTCACCATCGGATTATGAATCTTTCGTTCCACTAAAACAAATAGAATAAGAGAAATAGTGCTAATGGCATAACAAGACCAAGCGATATTACTTTGCCATCCCCACGTATTGCCTTTCACTAATACGAGAGTAAAAGAAAAAATCGCTAAACTACTTAATATAAGTCCAATCCAATCAATTTTTGAAATAATACGTTCTTCATTTTTTACTTGTAACATAATACAGCATAAAATGATTCCCAGAATACAAATCGGAACATTGACGAAGAACACCCATCTCCATCCTACATTTTGCGTAATAATTCCGCCTATTACTGGACCAAGTGCAGCTGACAATCCTTGCGTTACTCCTAAAATAGCAAGTGCAACATGCCTCTTTGCTAACGGCATAGCTGATACACCAATTACCATACTTGTCGGAAATAAAATTGCTGCTCCAACACTTTGTATAAAACGAGAAAAAATGAGGAAGTCACCTGTATTAGCAAAAGCACAAAGTACTGACCCACCACCGAAAATCACCAAACCAAGAATATACATCTTTGCTTTTCCAAAAATATCAGCTATCCGTCCTAGCGGAATTGCGAGTACCGCAATAGTCATTGTATATACATTTAATACCCATGACATCTTTTCTAATGAAGTATTCACACTTGTTTGTATAGCTGGTAAAGCTATATTCATAATCGTTGTATCAATCATACAAAGAAAAATACCTAAGCACATTAAAAAGACAATTTTCAGTCCCTTTGATTGCTCCATGTTCATCTACCCCTTTATTTATTTTGAACACATTTTTCATTCTTCTGTTTTATTATTTTCTTTCGCTTCTAACTGCTCTAACTTCCTCTTCAACGTCTCTACTTGTGCACTATATGATGCAATACCTACATCGAGCGAAATTTCTTCAACGAAAGTAATACCTTCTCTCCATTGTTCATATTTCAAACGAAGATCTGCAATGTACGCTTCTTTCCTTTCAATTTCGTCTTCAATCCATTTTTTTATCGCCTTATCATCACTATAATTGCCAAAATACATCCTCATTAAAAAATCTGAACGTAAAACGTCTTTCTCTACATCCGTTTGCATGTATTGATAAAACTCTTCACGCCCTTCATCTGTAATAAAGTACATTTTCTTATTCGGTTTCCCTTCTTGCATAACAACCTCTTTTTTTATTTTCCCCTCTTTTTCTAATTGTCTTAAAGTTGGGTAAATCATTCCAAAGCTTCCATCAAAAAAATGAGTAAATACATCTTCAAACAAAATTTTAATATCATAACCAGACAATTCTTTTTCCATTAATAAACCTAAAACAACATCTCTTCCCTTCAAAATAAGACCCCCACATATTATATAATCAATAATCATATTAACAATGTTAATATGATTATTGATTATATATCTTATTCTGTAAATTGTAAAATGTTTCTAACTAAAAAAGCTGTCCTGTAATTTGGAAAAACCAAATTACAGGACAGCTTCTCTTCATATTTCCTATACAAAACTTTTTACTATTTAACTCCTACATCTTGCATAGATTCAGTTTCCTTTTTCTTACCTTCTTTTATTTCATAATAATACGAAGGTAATTCTATATTATGTTCTAAGAAATAATCCTCAATTAATGAAATAATTACTTTCAATGTTTTCAAACGAGCGTATAATTTATCATTACTCGCAATAATATGCCATTTCGCATTCGGCTTATTTGTGTTTTCAAACATGTCTTCCATTGCTTCGACATACTCATCCCATTTTTCACGATTACGCCAGTCTTCGTCTGTAATCTTCCACCTTTTAAGAGGGTTGTTCTCTCTTTCTGTAAATCTCTTTAACTGTTCGTCTTTACTAATATGATAGAAAAACTTTCCTATTATGTAATGATCATCTGTTAATAGCTTCTCGAAATCATTAATTTCACCATACGCCCTCGTCCACTCTTCCTTTGTGGCGAACCCTTCAACACGTTCAACTAATACACGCCCATACCATGAACGGTCGAATATAGTAATTTGCCCATATTGAGGAAGTTTCCGCCAAAAACGTTGCAAATAATGATACCGTTTTTCATGAGGAGCAGGCGCACCAATTGGATTTACTTGGAATCCACGCGGATCAAGATGTTCAGTCACTCGCTTAATCGCTCCGCCTTTACCTGCTGCATCCCAACCTTCCATAACAAGCATAACAGCTATTTTTTCTTCTTTTAAAATTTGCTGTAGTGCCAATAAGCGCATTTGATATTTTTCAAGTTTCTTATTGTACTTAGATTTCGAATCAATTCTTTTCGTTAAATCTACTTTAGCAAGATGCTCTTTTTCCATCAAACGAATCCCCCTTGTTATATGACAATGTTATTTTAACATATTTATTGGTAATTTTTTCATATTAACATTCTTTTGATTCATACGTGGGACTCTCCATCTTCAGTTTAATAAATTGATACAAAGGCGTTCAATTACATACCAACAAACATATGTAATTGAACGCTAGACACAAAAAATGCTGTGTAGAAAAATCTCTACACAGCTTCCTTATCTAATTCCCCTTAATATATCACTTTAATGGCATTTATCTTTTGACACATCCACTTATACTACAAACTAATTACCGGTGGAATACCTGCTTCCGGTAAAAAATAAGCAAACACTGTAAAGCCGATAATTAATATTGCAAATAACGACGTTTCAACTCCAACCAGTATTGTAAGAAAGATAGCAGTCGAACTCTTCCTTATAGAGCTAATAATTGAAAATATCGCAAGAAATAGACTTAGCATCACAATGCTTGTATATAAAACTACCGCATACCAAAGGTTAACTTCCAGTAAAATACCCGAAATAAATATATAGAAAAATAAAAATTGTAGAAAAATACTACTCCCCGTGCTTACTAGTACTTTCAATATAATGTTCTCCCTTACAATTCACTCTGACTGGATTTGGTGTGTAGCAGCCAGCATATGGATCGCGTATATACCAGCTATTAAGCAAACGTGCCAAGTATAACCGTAGCGAATACTATAATGATTCCTAAGCCGAGACTCATACCCCTGCCCCCTTACATTATATGGTATATTTTCTCAAGCAGAGCGAATAATAACAAATAACTTTGTTAAAGAATGGGGGTTTTTCAAAATGAAACGAAAAATAATATCTCTTTTCGTCCTTATATGCTTAGCACTACCAACACAAGCTAGTGCATACACATTTCAATCACTACCAATTGCGTCAAAGTCTAAACAGTGGTATATCGAAATTGACAAATCTCATAACTCAAACAAGCAAGCGGTGCAGCCAAAACAAGGTGTATATGATACATATAGTTTACTCTTAAAAAATATTGGTAATGATGTATCAAATGTATCCGTAGAAATACTTGATAACACACCTACATCTAAAACTACCTTTAATCCTACTACATCAAATAACAACGTTTCAAAAAGTCATACAAGCTTTGACTACATGGTATTCCCATTAGACTTTAATAGCCATAATTTTAAAATCGTCATTACTTGGGAAGAAAAGAATTTCTCTTACAACGGCCATCCAGTACATGAGAGTAAAAAAATGAAACAAACATTTGTGTTTAATGAAGAGTAAGTCCTAATTTGATTAGGGCTTACTCTTTATTTACAAAACCAGATTGAATTGCTTCTGTCACTTCTGTTGCAATATCTATTTTTGTATCGTCTACACAAATTTTTTTGTCCCAAACATGTACGGAAGGCACTTCATTAGACAAATGCTTAATTAAGATGAATCGATTATATGTCATTTTATTTTCTATAGAAGTCGCAATATACACCGTAAAATTCTTTGCTTCAAATACCTTTTCTTCCAAAACGTATTTACATCCCAACTCTGCTACTACTAAATCGTTTAGGTTTTCTATAGTCATATACCATATCCCCCTTTTAGCCTACATGATCAATCGAACCGCCGAATACTTGGTACAGACAATGCCATTCCAATTGTTATGAGTACTAAAATAGCTAGCGTTATAATTGTTATCTCTCCACCTATTACAGTAGCTAACCAGCCTACAACCACATATCCTAATGGCAATAAAGCAAATGAACCTAACATATCAAGGCTTGCCACTCTTCCAAATGCTTCTTCTGGTACAAGCTCTTGTAAACTTGTTTCCCAAATGAGCCCAAATATCATAATACCGAATCCTTCAATTGCCATTAATCCAATTAAGGCAGGTGCCCAAGAAACGAAAGGCATAATTAACAGTGCCATTCCACTTATTAACACACCGCCATATGCAAGTAATCCTCTCTTATGCCACTGCTGCCTCCCACCAAAAATTAGCGCTGCAATTACAGCTCCAGCACCAGAAGCAGCCATACCCAATCCATATACGTAAGCTTCAAAATGATGATGAACATTAAACAACCATGGAATTAATACAACGATAATACCTGCATAACAAATATTAACGAAAGAAAAGACTAGAATAGTAATCCACAACCACGGATGGCTTTTTAGAACAAGAATCCCTTCCATAAAATCTTGTTTATAATTAACTTTATTTCTTTCAAATTTCTGTACTTTATTAAACTTTATTTCTTTTAAAAATAATAAACATACAAATGATAGCAAGTACGTTACTGCATCCAATCCAAACCCAATTCCGGCGGATGTAACTGAAACAATCAACCCTCCAAGAGCCGGTCCAATTAATCGTATACCCTGATTACTCATTTGCGTTAATGCGTTAGCTGCATTTCGAATTTCCGGTACAAATACCTTCGCTCTTACAGCTGAATATGCCGGCTGAAATATACCTTCCATAAGTCCATATAATGCAACAAGTACATATAAAAGTGGAATCGTTAAAACGTCCATAAATATAAGTGTTGCAAGTAATAGCATTAATATGCAGCGGATTATATCTGTAAATAACATCAATTTCACCCGGTTAATTCGATCCACGACCAATCCAGCAAACGGTAACGCAAGAATATTAGGAAGCATGTACATTGCCATAGTCATTCCCATTACAACTGTTGAACCAGTTAATGAATACACAACGACTGGGAGAATGACCATCGTGATCGAACTACCTAAAGTTGAAAGTAGTTGCCCAATCCATAAAAACTTAAAGTGTAGTGACACTTTAACTGGCAATAACAATTTACCGACATAACTTAAATTTTTCTCTGTTGGTATTTCTCCTTGCATATCTCTCTCCTCTTTTCAAATGATTATAGACTTTATAATTAATAACCGAAAATTAATAATATTCTATTTTTAATTATATAAGAAACTATTATGTTATGGTAAAATTATCAAGAAAAGATAAAGGAGAATACATTATTATGCCTCAAAATTCTCATAACATCGAGCACCGCATCTATACAATGTGTATAATCCAGCGAAATAATGACGCTTTACTTATAAAACGCCCCGACCATCGAGGTTTTCCTGGCTACATAGCTCCTGGTGGAAAAGTAGATTTCCCAGAAAGCATATTACAAGCTGCTATACGAGAATCGAAAGAGGAGACCGGACTCCACGTTTCTAATTTAATTTTCAAGGGGTTAGACGAATATGTAAATCCTAAGGAAAATGTTCGATATATGGTATTTAACTATTGGACAGATTCATTTGAAGGTGAACTCCTTTTGAATCCTCCTGAAGGCGAATTATTATGGGTACCAATTGATGAAGCACTAAATCTTCCTATGCAAGATTGGTTTAAAGAGAGATTCCCATTATTTTTTGAAAAAGGTACGTTTGAAATTCAACGTGTTTGGGACCGAGACTTGGATAAACAAGTTGCGATGACAATTACGCATACGTAAAAAAGCTTGGAATCTCTCCAAGCTTTTCTTACTTCTCCTCTATTTTCTTAATCTCATAATCAATTTCTAAAAACTTAACTCCAAATATCCACATTCTATGATTAGCTTCTAATATTTGATCCGTGCTCTCTTTAATAATAAAAGTCTCTGCTAATGGTAAACGTATTGTAAAGAAACGAGTATGTAAATAAATCCCCTCATCTCCCTTACCATTTCTTCTCAACTTACTAGTAATGATTAAATCTTTATTCTTATTACATAATTTCAAAATCCCCGTCATATTCGAATATGGTAAAGGTAATCCGATATTCATGTATTTCTCATCCTCATGGGTATGTTTTGAGTAAAGAGCTACAAAAATAGATTCTCCTGCTTCATTTTTTCTTAGCCAAGCCCTTACATTCTCTCTTCCATCCTTCTCATCTATTACCCCAATGATAGAGCCATGCATAGTTTCCCACTTGCCGCCCATTCCTAAATGTATTTGTCCTACACGCTTACTCATTTTCTCATAACAAAATGCAAGCGGGCGAAACCAACGAGTCCATTTAATATGCGATTGTAACTCATACTCTTTTGTATTTTCATAAAAACGAATAATACTTAAAGGAATCTTCGCCATGTCAAATACCTCACTATGAAAATCATTCATTTTATCAACTAAACCTTTGTATTCCTTGTTATCTATTAAATTTCTGTTATGTAAAAATGCTTCACCAACTGTCGCATTTCCTCTTAACCTGCTCATTATTTTCCCATAATACTTATACTTCGGAGCACTCTTTTCAATCATCCAGCCGACAAATGCTGGTAACGCCACTCCAATTCCATTGACAACACCATGGATCCAAACCATTTGTGCAATTGTAATCGTCATTGCTTGTTTGAAATTCCCGTATGAATATATGAGTGAAAACATTATCGTTACCATAAGTGTACTGGATGAAAGAGTAAGGAGAATCTTTGCACTTATAGCATTAAATTTCGTTCTCCACACGTAAACTCCATATCCGTATATGGCACATAAATATATGAACACTGCAAAAAATTCAAACACCCTCGAATACGTAATTCCTATCGCAACTGTCATTGGAGAAATGACGATGATAAACATAATAGCGTCATATAACTTACTTCCCTGTTCTCTTTTCCTTCCAAGTAAACCAGCTGATAACGGCAATAGAAATGCCGAATAATGAAAGTGTGCAGCTGTGAGTAAAACTATGTCAGAACTAAAATGCATAATGGGGAATTTTGCTACAGAAGCAAAAAACCAAAAACCACCTAAAAACAAATAAATAAAAGCACTATCTATAGCTGCTTCCTCTAAGGGCTTCCATCCTCTTTCTAGCAATCTACTTATACCAAATAATGCAACGATTCCTGTATATGCAAACCAAAGTAGCGCAAAGAAATAGTGATTTGTTACGAAAGCTAGCATTGCACTGATTGCTGCAATTGGATATAAAAACGATACAAATTTATAAAATAATAAATACGTTCCATTTCTTGTTTCTTTGTCAATAATACAAAATGACATCGGTATAAATAATAAGATAGATAACAATATAATTGCTTCAACAGGATTTATATTCGACCACTCGTATATTAGAAATATAATATAACAAACAAGCCCAAATAGTATATTTTTCATATCGTTTATTCCCTTTCCACAAATGTTCCCTTATATGAAAATAACGAACCAATTAACGGATTTCGTACTTGTACATGAATTCGAAAACATTGTAGTGTCTCATCATAACTTTCTACAATTTTTGCCTCTCCGTATAAAAATCTAGGTAACGGTATTTTTCTTCCAAACATAAAAAACCATTGTTTCTTTGAAGAAATATGCATCCCGCCTTTTTCATCAATATAAAAATTCAACGTAGAAACGAGTATATGCGGTTCGCCAAAATAATCTACAATTTCATTATTCTCTTCATCCAACTTCATAACAGCGTTAAAATATCTTTTCTTATTATGAAAATAAAAAGTACGATTCCACCGTACAAATTCTTTCCCCTGTCCATCTCGCTCAGCGGTATTATGTATCACAAACGGAACTTTTTGCCCTCGCTCAGAGAAAAACATACGGAACTTCGATGTAATTTTTAATATTAATTTAACGAAAAAAGATCCTCCATAAATTTCATCCATTTCCCCTTCCCCAATAAAGCTTTTTCCCTTTGTTATCGCATATCGTTCCTGCAATTTTGGATGAAGCCTTTTATAAGAATCCCCTAATAATCTTTCATAAATATTAACCATATACTTATCCCTTTCTCGTCCTCTTACAATTTTTTGCACTCGGCAAATTAGTGCTATTCATATAACCGACAATCGATAACCCTATTAGAAGAAAATTTAATGTAATCGGATTAAACGGCTCTGTAAAACTTGTGATATTCGTAACTCCTGCCACTATAGTTAAGCCTATTAACATAACAATATGCAATATAAACAACTTTCGTTTTTGAAAGGGCAATAGCCACATAACACCCCATATTATTTCTAAAAATCCAACTATTTTAAGTATAAAAATACTACTATCATTCGATCCGATTAGCGCAGAAAGCATCTTTACTTCTTCTGAATGAGTAAACATCAATTTCGGTACAATCCCTTGATATAACCATACGAAAGCAACTAAAAAGCAAACGAGCCAATACGTCATCGTTCTTCTAATTAGCAACTTAGGATGAAGTCCCTTTTCTAACCATAATTTTAAAGCATCAAAACTCCATGCAGTTGCCCAACCTAATAGCGGACGAAAAATATATGAATCTATCACATTCCCTATACGACCAAACCTTGTATCATAATCATATTGCGTTTCAAAATGAATATGTTCTCCATTCGGGGTATACTTCCAATAACCTCGTCCTATTTGTATAAGTGATAGCTTATTGTCTGTCCAAAATTTCAAAGAGGAAATGCGCTCTCCAGTTTCTTTTCTTATTTCACCTATCGATTCCCCTTCTCCGGCTATTTCAAGCCCGAATCCGATCTTTGTTTTATATAAAAACTTTTGTGGCTCCCCTTCTTTTTTCTCTAAATACGAAATTTCCGTAAAACGGGCATCCCACTCTGTATGTATATCAGGCTCTTGTGTATATGCCCATAGTTTCTCCATTGTTGTGTTCATTTCTGTCGCTACATAAATAGGCTTTTTCTTCCCCATCCTTCCACCTCCCATGCTCTATATTTTTAATGTACATGCAACGAATTTATTTTGCTACGTTTTTCACAAACTAATTTAATAAAAAGATAGAATTTCAAAAAAATACAAAAAACACTTGATTCCCTGAAAAATTTAAATTATTATAAAACAAATGTTACCAACAACTTCATAAATCATACACTCTCGCCTAAAACGTGAGATAGAGGTTGCAACGCTTATAAGTATTCTAAAGGAGACACAGAGATGTCTATGATCTTAGAGGAAAGGAAGTGTTGCCGAAATTGATAAATTTCTCTGCATTTATCAATTGGGGCTGTTTTCGAATAGAAACAGAACTGTCATATGTACAGACGTGTACGTATGAAGAGCTATCTACAAAAAAGAGATATCATTTTTATGATATTCCTTTTTTGGCGGTTTTTTTTATTAGCTCCGTTTTCTGTTTCCCTTTTCCTGTAACAGCACCATCCTCACTTATTTGAGATGGTGTTTTTTGTTTTTCTCTCTGGTAACTACAGGAATATTGGGATTTGTATATGTCCTAACCTATTCTTAAAAATGGACGAAAGAAGGAATTCGTAATGGAAACGATTGTACAAAAATTTGGCGGTACTTCTGTCGGAAGCGTCGAACGCATTCAACATGTAGCAAATTTAATTATTGAAGAATATGAACGAGGACATAGTATTGTCTCTGTCGTTTCAGCGATGGGAAAAAGTACGGATAAACTTGTAGCACTTGCTAACGCTATTACTGAAAATCCAAGTAAACGTGAAATGGATATGCTCCTATCTACAGGAGAACAAGTAACCATTTCATTATTAACAATGGCACTACAAACAAAAGGTTATAACGCAATTTCATTAACAGGATGGCAGGCTGGTATTACAACAGAATCTGTACATAGCAGTGCACGGATTACTGACATTAATACTGGTCGTATTCAATCCTATCTTGCTGATGGCACGATTGTTATAGTAGCTGGTTTCCAAGGAGTAAGTGAAGAACATGAAATTACCACACTTGGCCGCGGTGGCTCCGATACGACTGCTGTCGCATTAGCTGCGGCACTAAAAGCAAAAAAATGTGATATTTATACGGATGTGTCAGGCGTATATACGACTGATCCACGAGTTGTACAAGGTGCTTATAAATTAGATGAAATTTCTTATGACGAAATGTTAGAGCTTGCAAATCTCGGTGCTGGCGTATTACACCCACGCGCTGTTGAATTTGCTAAAAATCATAATGTCGTTTTAGAAGTAAGATCAAGCATGGAACAAGAAAACGGAACAATTGTAAGGGGAGAATGTAACATGGAACAACAATCAATCGTTAAAGGTATCGCATTTGAGGATAATATTACACGCGTCACAATTAAAGGATTAGAACAAGGTGCACTTTCAACAGTTTTCTCTACATTAGCAGCGGCACATATTAATGTAGATATTATTATTCAAAGTATTACAAATGAAGGAACTGTTCACCTCTCCTTCTCGATTCATTCTAATGATTTAAGAGAAACATTAGAAGTGTTAGAACAAAATCAAGAGGCACTTCACTATGAATCTGTAGAACATGAAAATCATTTAGCGAAAGTATCAATTGTAGGATCTGGTATGGTATCTAACCCGGGAGTTGCTGCGAATATGTTCACTACTTTAAAAGAAGGCGGTATTCATATTAAAATGGTAAGTACATCTGAAATTAAAGTATCAGTTGTCATTGACCGTATTCACTTAGTAGATGGTGTTGAAGCACTCCATCAATCATTTATGGCGAAAATTGAGCCTTTAGTGCAAATGATTTAATTTCCGCCAGTAAAACTTACAACAAATTACATTAATCTATTTCCTTCCTATATAAATAGAAAGCTGTCCACATAGAATTTTAAAAATCTATGCAGACAGCTTTTTATCTTGTTATCGATATCCGAAGATCATTATAAAACAATTAGATTATTCTTTATACCCTTTCCTAGGAAATATAAATGACTCTTCTTATTTCTTATCACATATACCCTTTCGCTCTTTCCCTTGAAAAAACGATCTATATTCATTCAAAATAACTTTTTTCACGTCAAAGTAAAAAAGGGAGAGTAGCTCTTATTCCACAGCTACTCTCCCTCTCACTTATATTAAAACAAATGAATGTTTTCTTTTTTGCAAGCTTCACGTAAATCGTCAGGCCATACAGAAGATTGAACTTCACCGATATGTGCTTTACGTAAGAAGTACATACACATTCTTGATTGGCCGATACCACCACCAATTGTTAATGGTAGTACGTCTTCTAAAATACCTTTATGGAAATCATACTCACGTTTGAAGTCTTCACCAGTTTTCGTTAATTGCTCATCAAGTGCTTTACTATCAACACGAATTCCCATTGATGATAATTCGAATGAAGCTTGTAGTACTGGGTGCCAGAATAAAATGTCACCGTTTAATTTCCAATCATCATAATCGGATGCGCGTCCATCGTGCTTTTCACCTGAACGGAGTGCATCACCAATTCCCATAATAAAGACTGCACCGTGTTCTTTCGCAATTGCGTGTTCACGATCTTTCGGTGTTAATTCTGGATATTTATCTTCCAGTTCTTGAGAAGTAATGAAAACCATTTCTTCTGGTAAATACTTTCCAAGGAACGGATATTTTTCAAATAAGTGATCTTCTAGTTCTTTGAATATTCCATAAATTGTTTGTACTGTTTTTTGTAAGTAATCGACAGTACGCCATTCTTTTTGAACGATTTTTTCCCAATCCCATTGGTCAACATAAATGGAATGTGTTGCATCAAGTTCTTCATCACGACGAATCGCGTTCATGTTTGTATATAAACCTTCACCAGCTTCATATCCGTATTCATGTAATGCGAATCTTTTCCACTTCGCTAGTGAATGCACAATTTCTAATTCTTCTCCTGAATGTAACATATCAAACTCAATTGGACGTTCTACACCGTTTAAGTGATCATTTAATCCTGATTTTTTCGTTACGAATAATGGTGCAGATACGCGGAATAGTTCAAGGCGTTTTGCTAATTGATCCTCGAAAAATGTTTTAACTTCCTTAATTGCGATTTGAGTCTCTCTTACTGTCATTAATGATTGATACATGATGGTTTCCTCCTAAAATGTTTGGATGTTGTGGAAAAAAGCCAACAAAAAAAGCCCTTCTTTCCCAAAAAACTGGGACGAAAGACTTTGGTTCCGCGGTACCACCCAAATTAGCAACAGAGGTTGCTCACTTATACAGTACGGAGATGAAAAAATCTCGATACTGTTCTTCTTGTAACGGCGAAGTTCCCGGCTAAGTCTACTTTCCTATAAAGGATTTCGGTTAGCGACTCCAGGAGGTTCTTCATAATAGGCTTCGTACCAGGCTCACACCGTCCCTGACTCGCTTAAACTACATCCTACTACTACTCGTCCTTTCATAGTCGTTTTGTTGTCACATCTCTGAAACATTTTATTAATGATTATTCTATACAAAAAATAGATAAAGTCAACAAAAAGTTTTAAAATATTTTTCAATTCTTTATTTTATGCCTTTACCGACTGTTCTTAATATAACATTTTTATTTCCTTTGTCTCTTCAATCCAAAAAACATTTCACTAATTGAAACTAACATATACACAACCAGTAATGTGATCGTTCGAAAAATAGAATCCGCAGTATTTCTTATTATTTTCATTTTATTTGTAATTCCTTTCAGTTTACTCGCAATTTCATGATATACTATAGCATTCAAGCAGTTTGTTTTTACTTAAAGCAAGCATAGTCATTTATCGATAGTATTTTTCTAAAACATTGGCTATTATCAAATAAGATTTTTTATATAACGGAGTGATCATATGAGTAAAACGAAAGCAAAACCGAAAAAAGGTGTAGGACAAGGTACAGGAAGTAAAGGATGGAACCGTTGGCAATCAAGTGCGAAAAAGAAAGCTGCAAAACCATACAAAAGTAAAGGTACAAAGAAATAAAATAAATAGTGGGAGATGAACAACTCCCACTATTTAAAGTTTCACTTTATCTCTTTACTTTGTACAAAACAAAATATAATTATTACAACAAAAAAGCTATGCTTTCATCTCTGTGAAAGCATAGCTTTTTCCATATTAAATCATAAGAATATCACGGATTTCTTCCTCCGTAATAGAAGATAACTTCTCTTCTCCTGGCTCGATAATTTCAGCGATTAAATTTTTCTTACTCTCTTGTAACTCGTGCATTTTTTCTTCAATTGTTCCATGTGCTACTAACTTAATCACTTGCACTGTATTTTTTTGTCCCATTCGATACGCTCTATCCGCTGCTTGTTGTTCAACAGCTGGATTCCACCATAAATCATACAATATAACCGTATCTGCACCTGTTAAATTCAAACCGGTACCACCAGCTTTTAACGAGATAAGAAATAAATCCCCTTCACCTTCGTTAAAACGATTGCATAGCTCTACACGTTCTTGCGCTGGTGTACTCCCGTCTAAATAAAAGTATGGAACTGCTTGACGGTTTAATTCTCGTCCGATTATTGAAAGCATCTTCGTAAATTGAGAAAAAATTAAAATTCGCTTCCCTGTACTTCTACATTCCTCTAAAATCTCTAAAAGTTGTTCAAATTTGGCTGAACTGCCTTTATAATCATCAACAAACAAAGCAGGATGACAACAAATTTGCCGTAGTCTCGTTAAACCAGCTAAAACCCGAATTTTATTTTTACGTAACGTATCTTTATCCAAATGTTTTAACGTTTCTTCTCTTAACTTTGCTAAATAAGCTGCGTAAAGCCTCTTTTGATCTGGTAAAAGTTCTGATGATTGTAAGTGCTCAATTTTTTCTGGTAGCTCCTGTAATACATCTTCCTTTAACCTTCTTAACACGAAAGGTTTTACCCGCTTCGCAATATCTTCACGTCTTAAATCACCGAACTCTTTTCTTCCTGGTAATAATTCTGGGAAGACGACGTGGAGGATAGACCATAGCTCTTCTAATGAATTTTCTACAGGCGTTCCTGTTAGTCCAAAACGGTACTCCGCCTGAACTGTTTTTACTGCTCTTGCAGTTTGCGTCGTATGATTTTTAAATGCTTGTGCTTCATCAAGAAATAGCGTATGAAATGGCATTGCATATAATCTTATATCTCTTCTTAGTAAAGGATAGGACGTAATTACTACATCAAATTTCGTTACATCTTTTAAAACTTTTCGGCGCTCTTCTTGATTTCCATCTGCAATAACAGCTCTAATATGTGGAGCGAATTTTTTTAACTCGCTAAGCCAGTTGTAAACAAGGGAAGACGGAGAAACAACTAATATAGGCAGTTTCTTCTCTCGAATTTCCGGCAAAACAGAGTCTATAAAAGCAATACTTTGCAACGTTTTCCCAAGTCCCATATCATCAGCTAAAATGCCACCAAAACGATAATAGGCAAGTGTTTTCATCCACTGGAATCCGTATATTTGATACTCTCTCATTATCGCATCTAAGCCACTTGGCACCGTAAACTTCAGCTTTTTAGGGTTTTGAATGTTCTCTACCAATTCTTGAACAGACTCATCTAAACTTAATACGTTTCCTTCTTGCAATGAATTCATCCATTTCACACTACGAATAAGAGGGACATCTATTTCTTCGCCCTTTAAAAATTCTTTTCGAATACTAGATTCTTTTATAAACTGATTAATGTCATTAAACTCTTTACTCTCAAGTGATAGTAAAGCACCACTTGCTAAACGATAATATTTGCGCTTCTCCTCAAGAGCGACTAATACCCCTTTAATTTCTGCCTCTGGAATACCTTTTATATCAAAGCGGAATGATAACCAATCAATTCTCTCTTTCCTTCTAACTCGTATAAGAGGAGCTGTGTCTCCTTTATGAATTCGTAATTTGATTGCTGTCGTCGCATAAATATCAACTAAACCTTTTAACGTTGGAACAACGTAATATAAAAAGTTATACTCAGCTTCTTCATTATGCATAAAATAACCGCCTTCTGTCTTTGCAAAGGCACTTTCACTCATAATGTCTAAAATCTCTTTTTCCTTTTTCTCATCACGATTAAAAACAGATGGCTGTCCATCCTCTTCTAACGGATTAATCACGACGTTTCCATAATGAAATTCGAGACCTGCTAACAAGCGATTTTTCACTCGATCTAAATATAATTTTGCTTTTAGCGAAGGCGTTTCAACACGATTTGATATTACTTCATCAATTCGCACAGTACCAAGCTTCATTAATCCTGGTACAACTTTTGCTACAAAGTGTTCCATCTTATCTGCTGGAATATACAACTGGTTACTACTAGAACGATTCATCATTTTTTGTAATTCGATAAGCCGCTTACAATCCTCAGCATTCAACTGATGCAGTTTCCCTCCAAATAGAGCATAACTATACGTATCCATTACTTCTACTTGTTGTAAGCCGTCAATATAAAGTGTAAACCCACCGTTACTCCCTTTATTAAACTCAAAATGTAAAGGCAGTAGTCCTTTTGAAATTTGTAAACCGTGAAAAGATTGTCCATCTTGATTAAGCCTCACACACTCAGTTTTAGAAAGTAAAGAAAGCATATCCATCCACGAAGCTGGCGGTATTAAAATCATGCTATCATCTTGTTTTGCGTGTACTTCTAGTGTATCTTCATACATTTTTTCATTATGATACATTTTAATAAGTTGCTGAATAATCGCATCCGTTTCTTGCTTGAAGCTATGTACATCTGGTGTGTATGTAAATTCATTGGAACAATTAAAAGCCTCTCTTTTCTCCACTTTAGAAAGAAATTCTCTAATATGATTTACGAAATACGTTTTGGCGATTTTCAACTGAACCCCAAGAAGTGCCCCACCATTTTTCGTAACTACTGGTGTACAATTAAACTCAATATCAAGTATTTCACGTGTATCAAAACGGTGTTGTTTACTTTTTGGCCTCAGTGGTTGTTCTGCAAACAACTGAAACATCCCGCTTGTTAATTGTTCATTTCCGCTCATGTTTCCGCTACTAATAGGCAGCATTCCACCGGTTTGCTGATTATAATTTATTTGTATCAATACTGCGGCAACATGTTGACAGTAAGTTTGAAAAGACGCTAATGAAGGACAACTACATTTCGCAACAACATCACCTTTTTTAGCTTTTTCTACTGTAACATGAAAATCTTCGTTCCCTTTTACCGTCGCCTCGCAAATTTCTTTATTTTCATCATAATGATTTATTATTACTTTATTTGATTTATAATAAGCTTCGCCTCTTTTATATGAGGTCTCTCCGCATACTTCTTTAATAATCGATTTGTTTAATGTAAAACCCATTGTTTTGACACTTCCTTAATTTAAAACCAGTTTCTCTTAACTAACATTTTACATGCTCTACGAGAAAATATAAAATGTAGATTTAATAAAAAAAGATGCTCATTTATAAGCACCTTTTCTCACTCTATCTCCATCAACCGTTTCGCCTCAAAATACAACACTTGAATAAATTTTTTCGTATTAATTCGCGTATGTCCAGAAGTTGCTACTTCTTCCTTTGTCATTTCTGTCATTCGTTTTCTAACTACAGTGAAATCAAAAAATTTCGGAGCATAACTTTCAAATTTCGGATTTGAAAAGTCTGTTAATCCAAGGGAAGCTAAGTGATTTAACGATTGATAAATCGCTCTACGTACTCTTTGTTCAGATGCTTTTCTCTCCTTATCTATATGTGTATCTGAAGCTATATTCTCTAATTTCCTTATAGTTATATGGTGAAAGATATCTTTTAAAGCAGGAAATCCAAATTCAAATGTTTGTGCTTTTTCTTGTCCATATAAATATTCCAGCATACTAAGTAAATCTTTACTTCCATTCTCTCCCGCAATACCGAGTTCTGATAATAAATAGCGTCCTGAATCTGCTATTCTTTTTCCTTCTTGCATTGGCTCATTTCGAACTTGCGGCTGTTCCCACTTAAAAACGTTATTCAATGATTTTTGAATATCATGTATAGAGCGCTCTAAACGAATACGTTCCATTACTTTACGTACAACAGATATAACCTCAATTTTATTCAATGGTTTTGTAATATAATATTCAACACCAAGTGTATACGCCTCACCAATAAGCTGTTTCGATTCCACTTGAGAGATCATAATGATTTTCCCTGAAAAAGAGGATGCAATATGGCGAACTGTTTCAATCCCATCTCGCATGGGCATTAATAAATCAATAAATAAAATATCTACTTTTTTAAAATTTAGTTGATCTGCTTCAATAAAAGCTCCGTCTTCCGATTCTCCAATTACTTCCCCAAGATCGCCATCTTCAATGATTTGTGAAAGCATGGATCGGAAAACTTCATCATCATCTACGATATAATAAAACAACTTCATTCCCCTTCCTGCTTTAAACTGCACTCCGGTAAACAAACGACAAACTTACACCCTTCACCAGTTTCCAGGTCTTCCAATCTTACTTCTCCTCCGAGCTCTGTTACCATTTCGTTTATGTAAGAAAGTCCAATTCCTGTTGATGGTGTTCCCGTTTGATCATACTTTGAAGTAAATCCTGGCTTAAATACTAGTTTTTTATATTTTTGCGCAATACCAGGCCCATCGTCAATTACTTCAAACAATATACGTTTATCAAGTTTATATAACTTAATAATGATAGCACCACTACCCTCAATTGCTTCAACGGCATTTGCAACTAAATTATTAAAAATTGATAAGACCGTATACACATGATATTCTGCATGCTCACCTTCAATATGTTTAGAAAAACGTATTTCTTTTTCCAACATTTCAGCGTACTTCTCATTTATTCTCACAATCATTTCCGCAAGCTCATGTCCTTCTACATACTCAGCTACATTTTTATCTAATAACAGTTTAGATAATCCCGCAAAAATCCTTTGATTATCCTTTTTTATTTCGTGCACTTCTCCCGCTATTTTCAATGCTGTTTTACTACTTGAATCATCGTTCGCTTGTAAATTCCGATATAATTGATACGCTTCTTGTGTAATTAACTCCGCATTTTGTAACGTTTTTTTCAAATGAACAGATTCCACATATAAGTTAGAAAGATGCATCAACATATTTTCATTTTCTTTTCGAACTTGTGATTCTTTTAATTTCGTTTCATATAAATTCATCATATTTAAAAAACCAAGCGCAAAGAAACTACGGAAAATAGCAATAATGATTAGCTTATTCACTTCAGAAATTGTTATCGTGGTACCAAGTACTACCATATGATAAATTGCAAGTTCTGACATACTTGCAATAATTTCAATTGTAATCCCAAGGTAGCCAATTATAATTGGCTTCTGATGGAACTTATTCACCCTACAAAGCGAAAAAAGACTTCCATAAATAAAATAATAAAAGAACACAGGATAGCGCAAATAAAATGATTCTGTCATATAAAAAGACCCTTGCAACACCCAGTCAAGACATACACGGAATAAGACTACAGATATACCAACAAGAATACCTGCAACCGCCGCTGGTATTCTTCTTAAAAATAGTAATAAAAAGAAGAAAAGCGGTGTCCCAAAGCTAACGCGAAACGTATCGTTGAAAGGATGAAAATTTAGCTCTCCAGCAATTGGGACAACAATCATTAAAATAATTAAAAGAGATATATCTTTCTTCCATAATTGATTCCAATTCAAAGATGCCACTTCCTATGTATTTTTTCAAAAATGTAAACGGAAAGCCCGCTTATTATAATAAACGGGCTTTTTTTCTATATTCTAACCTTTTCTACCGCTTTTATTTGACGGTACTCAGGCTTCCATATTGATTCTTTCACTGCAATTTTGATATCGTTATCACTTAAGTTCTCTCTAGCAACACCTTCTGCAACTGCAACTTTCGCTACTTCAATTGCAACCATTTCAGAGATATTACGTAACTCTTCCACTTCTGGTAAGATTGGTGCACCCGGCTGACTTGTATCTACCATACTTGCAACCGCTTCTGCTGCCGCCGCAAACATACCGTCTGTCATTACGCTTGCACGCACAACAATTGTACCAAGACCTAACCCTGGGAAAATAAGTGCGTTATTTGATTGCCCTATAACATACGTTACACCATTGTATGTAACTGGATCAAATGGACTTCCTGTTGCAACTAACGCTCTTCCTTCTGTCCACTCGATTAAATCTACTGGTTTCGCTTCAGCAAGTGGCGTTGGATTCGACATTGGTAAAATAATTGGTCTTTCTACATGAGAAGCCATTTCTTTAATAATCTCTTCTTTGAATGCACCAGCAACAGTTGATGTACCGATTAAAATTGTCGGTTTTACATATTTCACAACTTCAGCAAGTCCGATAGCATCACTTTGTTTCCAATCCTTCACTTCAGCTTCTTTTCTTGCATATGGAGCTTGGAAATCAAGAAGATCTTCCATATTATCTGTAATTAACCCGTTACGGTCAATACACCAGAAACGCTCATGTGCTTCTTGCTCTGATAATCCTACGCGAACCAGCGCATCTCTCACTTGATCTGCGATACCGATTCCAGCTGTACCCGCACCAAACACAACTACTCGGTGTTCATTTAAAGGTACACCAGAAGCTTTCACTGCCGATAATACTGCAGCAAGTGAAACTGCACCTGTACCTTGAATGTCATCATTAAACGTACATACATCATGACGGTATTTGTCTAAAATTTTTCGTGCATTACGAGAACTGAAATCCTCCCAATGTAAAAGTGCTTTCGGGAACTTATTGCCTACAGCTTGTACAAATGTATCAATAAATTCATCATAAGCTTCACCAGTTACACGTGGATGGCGATTTCCAATATAAAACGGATTGTTTAATAGATCCTCACGGTTTGTACCTACATCTAAAATTACAGGTAACACGCGACTAGGATCGATTCCAACTGCAGCCGTATAAACAGCTAGCTTTCCAATCGCAATGTTAATACCACCAACACCCCAGTCACCAATTCCTAATATGCCTTCTCCATCTGTTACAACGACTAAGTCAATATTTTCAGCTGTTGCACCGATATTTGAGAACGCTTCTTCAATACCCGAAGGATCGTTAACTGATAAATAAATACCGCGTGGTTTACGATATTCATGGCTATATCTTTGAATTGCTACACCAACAGTAGGTGTATATACGATTGGTAACATTTCACGTAAATGCTCTGTTAAAATACGATAAAATAATACTTCATTTCGATCATGTAACGCTGTTAAGTATACATTCTTTAATAAATCATCCGGCTGAGAACAAAATTGCTCATACGCTCTACGCGCTTGTTCATCTAGCGTTAAAACTGCTGGTGGTAATAACCCTTTTAAACCTAATTCTTCTCTTTCTTCTTGCGTGAAAGCTACCCCTTTATTTAAAAGTGGTGTTGATAATACTTCTACTCCTCTTAATGTCGTTTCTAACGAACCATTAGAAGCCACTGTAAACTTACTCATAACATCCCTACCTCTATTCATATATAACATTTCTATATTGTAAACAAAAAAGAGGGGATTGTCCCCCTCTTCTTTTAATTTTTCTTTAAAAGAGTTGCTCCTGCAATCCCTGGGTGTGTCATTTCGAATGGATCTAGAATTAACTCTAATTCTGCTTGTGACAATACACCATTTTTTACACATAGTTCTCGAACGGATTGCCCTGTCGCAATTGCTTCTTTCGCAACGCGAGCTGCTGCTTCATAACCGATATGAGGGTTCACGGCTGTAATAATTCCTACACTCTTCTCAACGTACTCTTTTAAGCGATCTTCATTCGCTTCAATTCCTTTTAAGCAATTATCTGTAAAGGCACGGAAACCGTTATTCATAATGCTAATAGATTGAAGTAAGTTGAAAACAAGTACTGGTTCCATAACATTTAATTCTAATTGTCCTGCTTCTGAAGCAAGGCAAATTGTATGGTCGTTACCAATTACTTGGAACGCAATTTGATTAATTACTTCTGGCATAACAGGGTTTACTTTCCCTGGCATAATAGATGAACCTGGTTGACGAGCTGGTAGCATAATTTCCGCTAATCCAACGCGTGGACCTGATGCCATTAGACGAAGGTCGTTCGCAATTTTAGACATGTTCATCATACATACTTTAAGTGCTGCAGATACTTCAGTGTACGCATCCGTATTTTGAGTTGCATCTACTAAATCTTCTGCACCAACAAGTGGTAGTTCGCTAATTGTAGCTAAATGTTTTACAACTGCTTCAATATATTCTGGATCCGCATTTAAGCCTGTACCAACTGCAGTTGCTCCCATATTTACTTCATATAGATGTTGGCGTGATTGCTTGATACGTTTCATATCACGTTCAAGTACGCGAGAGTATGCTTTAAATTCTTGTCCAAGACGAATTGGCACAGCATCTTGTAAATGTGTACGACCCATTTTAATAACATGATCGAACTGTTCTGCTTTTAATTCAAATACATCATGCATATAACCCATCGTTTGTAATAAGCCTTCTAATGCATTTAATGTTGCAATATGAATCGCTGTTGGGAATGCATCGTTTGTTGATTGTGCCATATTTACATGACTGTTCGGACTAATATAATCATAGTCTCCCTTTTCCATTCCTAATAATTCAAGGGCACGATTGGCAATGACTTCATTTGCGTTCATATTCATTGAAGTTCCTGCACCGCCTTGAATTGGATCAACGATGAAATGATCATGCCATTTCCCCTCAAGGATTTCTTGTGATGCTTCTGCGATAGCACCACCCTTTTTCAATTCCAATCTTCCTACATCTGCATTAGCAAGTGCTGCCGCTTTTTTTACAATTGCTAACGCTTTAATTAAACCTTCATGGACTTTGTATCCTGTAATTGGGAAATTCTCTACTGCACGCATTGTTTGTACACCGTAGTACGCATAATTTGGCACTTCTTTTTCACCTAAAAAATCTTTTTCAATTCGCACTCCATTTTTAACTTCAGTTAATGTTGCCATGACTTTTCACTCCTTAACGATTTCTTATGCTGCTTTTGTTTGTTTGACTGTTTCTACATATTGTTTTGCTTTCTCATCATCGAATTCGCCTTCCCACTTCGACATAACAATGGCAGCTAATGCATTTCCTAATACATTGACAGCTGAGCGAATCATATCTAAAATACGGTCAATTCCCGCAATTAATGCGATACCTTCTAGCGGTAAGCCCATTGATCCTAACGTCGCTAATACAACAACGAATGATGCCCCCGGAACTCCCGCCATACCTTTGGATGTTAACATGAGAACGAATAATAACGTTATTTGCTCTGTCAGTGACATGTGTATACCGTACATTTGTGCAACAAACAATGCCGCTAACGCTTGATAAATAGCTGACCCAGTCAAGTTAAATGTATAACCTGTCGGAATTACGAAAGAGGCAACTGCCTTTGGACAACCGAACTCTTCCATCTTTCTCATTATATTAGGTAAAACAGCTTCTGAACTTGCTGTCGTAAATGAAAGAATAAGTTCTTCTTTTAAAATTTTCATTAATGTAAAAATGTTTACTCCAACCATTCGTGCATTAATACCTAATACAATCACAACGAATAGTATAACAGTTACGTATACAGCTAGCACTAGTTTTCCTAAAGGAAGTAGTGTGGACACACCAAATTTTGCAACCGTAACAGCAATTAATGCGAATACACCAAATGGTGCAAATTTCATAACTTGATTTGTAACCCAAAACATCGCTTCGAGTACACCTTCAAAAAAGTTAAAAACAGGCTTTCCTTTTTCTCCAATTGCCGCAACTCCTAAACCGAATAGTACTGAGAAGAATATAATCGGTAATAAGTCACCTTGTGTAATAGACTCAAATATATTTTTCGGTACAATATGAACAATCGTTTCAGCAAAACCTTTCTTCTCTGTAGCATCTGCTGTTTGTTTATAAGAAGAAATATCACTTTGCTGTAAATTATTCATATCAACGCCAGTACCTGGTTGGAATATATTCGCTGCAAGTAATCCCATTAAAATAGCAATCGTCGTAATGATCTCGAAATAAAGAATTGTCTTACCGCCCAGTTTCCCAAGCTTTTTCATATCTCCTACACCAGCTACCGCAACAATTAATGCTGAAATAACAATAGGTACTACAATCATCTTAATTAAGTGAATAAATATATCCCCAACTGGTGTGATATAAGAAATCGCCGTTTTATTGCCATAAAAGATTGCCCCTACTACAATCCCTAAAACAAGTGCGACAAAAATTTGTGTTGCCAATCCGAATTTTTTCATTTATGTTCATCCCCTTTATGCGAACGCTTTCATTTCGTATTTATAAAAGCTTACTCACACATCATATAGGCGAACCTACAAAATCATACAAAAACCTACAAGTTTGTCACAAAAAATTCGAATTTTTTTCTTATAATATTCATTGACACTTTTTATAAAAAAGAAATAAAATAACCTTGATAAAACATCAGATTATTTCGTATAATCTAAAAGATATACGTATTCAAAATAAATGGAGATGAAAAGGAGTGGATGTTATGAAAAATCACGTGAAGAAGTTCATCATATCTATTTCTTTTCTATTTCATTTTCTTACGAAGGAACAAAGGCATTCGCCTTTGTTCCTTTTTTATTGCAATCTATATAGGGGGAATTGTTATGAAGCCATATAAACGTGTGTTAATTAAATTAAGCGGCGGAGCACTTGCCGATCAATCGGGAAATAGCTTTAACTCCAAACGATTAGAACATATTGCAAATGAAATTTTATCGATTGTTGATTTAGGTATCGAGGTCTCCATCGTCATTGGCGGCGGTAACATTTTTAGAGGCCATCTAGCTGAGGAATGGGGAATTGACCGTGTAGAAGCTGATAATATTGGTACTTTAGGTACAATAATTAACAGCTTAATGCTACGCGGCGTTTTAACAAGTAAAACAAATAAAGAAGTACGCGTTATGACATCCATCCCGTTTAATGCAGTAGCCGAACCTTATATTCGCCTCAGAGCAGTACATCATTTAGATAACGGTTATGTTGTCATATTCGGTGGTGGTAACGGGCAACCATTCGTTACCACAGATTATCCAAGTGTACAGAGAGCAATTGAAATGAATAGTGACGCCATTTTAGTCGCAAAACAAGGGGTAGACGGTGTCTTTACAAGTGATCCAAAACATAATAAATCAGCGAAAATGTATAAAAAACTGAACTATAACGATATTGTTAGGCAAAACATACAAGTAATGGACCAAGCGGCTTTATTACTTGCTCGGGACTACAATTTGCCGGCACATGTATTTAACTTTGATGAGCCTGGAGTGATGAAGAAAATATGTTTAGGAGAACATGTGGGAACGTTGATTAATGATGATGTTTCGATGCTTGTGCATGAATAATAATTATTTTCAACACAAAGGGAGCTTTTACAGATCATCTTCTTTAGTGAAGTGCTTTAAGTGACCATAATGTTGATAGAACAAACTTAAACAAAGTGAAACTTTAATCAGTGGAGGTTTTGTCCATCCCCACTGATTATTAGCCTTCTCCAATCGGGCTTTTACGAGCATTTGCCACCTAACTTCTTTACTTTAGCCGAATTTTGAGGTGGGAATCTTACCGCTCGTTAATGCAGGATAAATAGTCCCCTACTTTGTATAACAAGGGGACTTAAGTTTTTATCGTAAACTTATCAGGGCCATTTATAATTTTAGAATTTCTTTATGAGAGCTCTTCTGAATCCCACACTTCAATAAATTCAAAACCTTTTAAATCACTTTGTTCAATAAGAATCTTCAACTCATCCGAAATAAATACAGCCGTAGGATGAATTTTCCCATTTATATAAACCTTAAAAATCACTTCATTTTGAACTATATTAAAATCAAATGCGAACTTTTCACAACCTACTATAAGGCCTGTAATCATTTTTTTAAAGATTGCTTTATCTCCATCAATTGCATCTAGTACATTCAACACGTGGACCAAATAATATACCTCACTAGTTGAATTGCGTAAAAGTGGTAAGAATTCAACATTTTCACCTATTAAAGGTTCAAGTACTCTCTTGGCTTTTTCACTAATCATTGGTGCACCAATTCCTCCCCAAAATTTAGGGAAATCACTATAATTACCTCCTTCTACACACTCTATCAATATATTGCCCCATGAATTTGCTAAATGAGTTATTGAATTTATTTTTCCATCAATATATTTTTTATGGTCCCCCTCAAAATTTAACAACTGGAAAGATTCAAAGTTATCTAACACGCTCTTTAATACCCATATTTTCATGCTTATTCCCCTTAACTATTCTTTTATCTTCTAAAGTAAACTAGAATGTTACGTAACAAAAAATCGTTTACTACTATTTACTTTGTGATTCTAAAATATATCTTGAATATGAATTACCATCCCTTTCTATACTTATTCATAATAAAAAGCTTATACAAGTGCATAAGCTTTTTATTTTTTACTCTCTTAGATATGGATTCCCATTAATAATCTAATTAAATTAGATTTCTTTACGCACCCTCTTCTGAATCCCACACTTCAGTAAATTGAAAACCTTTTAATTCACTCTCTAAAATTACATTTTTGAATTGATCTGATACTAAAAGATAGTTAGGATGTACCTTTCCATTTATATTCAATTTAAAAATTGGTTCGTCCTGGACAACATAAGGAATAAATACAAATTTTTTACATCCTATTATTAAACCTGAACTTAACTTATCAAAGATTGTTTTATTAGTATCAAGTGCTTCCAACACCCTTAAAACATGCATAGCATAGTATTGTTTGTTTGTTTGTTTGTTTGTTTGTTTGTTTGTTTGTTTGTTTGTTTATGAATTAATGGTAAAAATTCAACATTATCTCCTACTATAGATTCTAAAACATTCTTGGATTTTTCACTAATTATTTGTACACCAGACTTTCCTTCATCTGTTACCTCAATAAACTTAGGCGTCCATGAATCTGAAAAACTCACCGTAGAATGAAAACTAGTTTTAAAATATTTTTTATCCTCTTCATAGTTCAATAATTGAAAGGTTTCATAATCATCAGTCGAGCTTTTTAATTGCCAAATTTTCATGCCTTTTTACTCCTTTAGAATTTAACTAGTAAGCATCTAAGATTATTTAAGTTAATTTCCGTCCAATAACTTTTCTCTTATATTAGGCAAGGCAGCAACTGAATCTGCTTAAGTACCCACCAAAGCGTTTAACTCCACTTAACACTCTGTATACTTCTATAACATACTCTGGACTATGCTTACCTATATTTAGCGTTTCAGTAGTCACATAATCGTTCATTTTACATAGGTACTTTTCAGATGAGTGAATACTACATAAATTCCTTATGTTAATTTTCATCCATGTATTAGAGAAGTGTTATTTTTAATGCTTCCTCAAGCATTGTTTTAAAATCATCATACGTGTTCATCACTGTACCAGACGGTTTATCCAGTTCATGATAAGTACCTTCAGATAAATTTTTACAGAACCATGCAATATTTGAATCTCCAAAGAAAAGATACTCTTTTTGAAATTCATTTTCATACCAAATCTCATTCGTTTCTATGAATCCACAAATTTGTTCACCCTTTTCTGTTTCTAGTAAAAAAGAATCAACTCCGTAAAGGACCAATCCATCAAAATCCAAACTATTTACAGTTTTAAGAAACTCCACGTATTCACTTGGTAAATCAACATTTAATTTTTCTTTTGCATGTTCTCTTAATCTCTGAACTTCAGTATCCGTTGCAGGTGTATTCAGCTTATAATTAACACTTTCCAGTATATCTTTGATTTCTAAAATTAGATCTTTCCACATATAAAAACCTCTTTCTAAATTTATTTATTCCCCTTTAGGATAGATGTTGTGTTTTGGGATAGGCCAACTTATGTCTACACTGTCACCTGGTTGTAATCCTTTGGTTAGCGTACGTTGTGTATTAGTTATAACCTTATGATATGGATGATTTTGTATCAAAGTTAAATTTTCAAATGTATTTGTTCCACCATCATCTAAGGGAAGATCATGATGCACTTGCCATCCTATTGGAGGTTTTCCTCTTTTCATTAATTCGATATCTGCATCTGCTATACCAGCATTCTTGAGTTCAATAATCTTATCAGGGTCATTAACTAAGGTTTTAAGAAACTCTTTTCTCACGCTTCTATCAAATTCCCTCCGAAGTTGTGCAGCTTCTTCTCTAGTTCTCTTAGAATAAGTAATATCCTCAACTTTGACATCTTTTAAATGTACATCTTCTCCCTTTACCGTAGGTTGTCACATTAGCTAAATGTCTTTTGTAGTTCATTATCCATTCTTTCAAACTCCTTAGCTGTAGAATGAATATTATCAATCGCTATATATATAAGATGGGGAGGATTTTATGGATGTTCAATTAGAGAATGATCAAATAATGGAATTATTAAATGACTGGTACCAAACCATGTTAAAGCAACAACTGCATAAAGCAAAAGAATTAAAAATGCAAATAGATAGTAAAATGAAAAATGTAGAAGATGATCAAAATTTATCTTTATACTACTCCCTACTAGAATTTCGATACGAAGCTCTTATGGATTGGGTAAGCATTAATCAGAATAGCTTTGATAAAATGAACGCATTCACAACCCCTGCAGATGACTTCTTAGCTTATTATTACCATTTCTTCAAAGGTTTTCATTTTACTTTAACCGCAAATTATACTGACGCATTTGAACACTTTGAAAAAGCAAAAGAACTCCTAAAGTATATCCCAGAGCCAGCGGAACACGCTGAGTTTAATTATAGAATGGGGTATTTTTATTATCAAAGCTACAAACAAGTTTTAGCCTTAGATTATATTAAAGCTGCGAAAGAAGAATTTTCGAAGCATGAAGGTTATGAGGTAAACATAGCATTATGTGATAATTTTATAGGGTTATGTTGTATTGACTTGAAACATTATGAATTAGCTGAAGAAAGTTTAAATAATGCGCTAAACACATTCCAAAAGCATAATCATATAAAATCTATTCTTATGGTAAGACATAACTTAGCTTGGTTGTATTCAAATCAAAATTTATCAAAACTTGCAATCCGACATATATCTGAAATAACAAGAAATCACCCTTCACACTACAAAGCATTTTATTTGGAAGCACTCGAATACTATAAATTAGATAATAATAACTATGCAGCTCAATTAATTGAAAAGGGCCTAAAAGTAAGTGATGAGATAAAAAACAAAGAATTTCAACATCGATTTATGATACTAAAAGCACTAAATGCTAAAGTTCCTGCACTAACTTTAGAAAAATTCATATCTGAAGGAATTACATACTTTGAAAAAGAAAAATTATGGGAATGCGTTAAAGAATACGCTGATATTTTAGCTTTAAAATTTTACGCAGAGAAAAATCACGTTAAAGCAAGTCAATATTTTTATATTAGTAATACAGCTCAACAAAAAGAATCTGAAAAAGGAGCGTTAAAATAATGAAGAAATTTTATCTAGCTGTTATTGGTATGTCACTTATTAGTATCTTAGCACTTGGCGTTAATGATTCATTTAAAAATCAAGCTGTGAATATAGGTGAAGGCGGAGGAGCACCCGCTAGACCAGATTATTTTTTAACTACCAATAATGAATTATAAAACAAAAAAGAACCTTCTGTTTTTTGAAGGTTCTTTCTTACTTCTCTACTTGTTAAATAAACAATACAGCTTCCTATTTACTATATTCACGTGCTTCTTTGCACACACTATATTTTAAATTTCAGGTATTTCAGTTAAGTTATCACAAATAAAAATCAACCAATCCCGCCACTTTCTCCTTACAACGCTCCCAAAAAGATAACTTCTCAAAAAACTCTTTCGTCATTTCTTTCGAATCATGAAAATCTTGTGTTAACGCCTCATTCACTTCCGATACGATAGATCCACCATGAATATACAAATTCATCTCATCATTTATGTAGAAGCTACGAGCAGTTATGTTCGTTGTACCGATAACAGTTAATTCATTATCAATCAGCATTAACTTTCCATGAAACATCCCTTTTTTATAGCCATACACAGTAATCCCGTTTTTAACAGCTTCACGTATATAAGGATATGCTGCCTCTTTAATAAGAGGAATATCCGGTTTATATGACCAAAGTATTTTTACTGTAACACCACGCTTTTGCGCTCCAATTAAAGCATTCATTAATGCTTTATTTTTCGCTATAAAATAAGGCGTTGTAATGACAACCGAATGCTTCGCTTGTTTTATTAACGCTATATATTTTTGAGCAACATAATGCCCGTTATAACTTGTCATAGTATGTAGCGTATTTCCTTTGCTAGCCTTATTCGTACTCCTTTTTATATCTTCTTTCGTATCTCGTTTCCAATCTAAAGCAAACTGCTCTTCTAAATCTTTCGCTCCTTCTCCTCTTATCCGTACATGGTAATCACGCCAATATCCAAATCGTTTATCTTTCCCTAAATATTCATCTCCCATATTAAATCCACCCGTATAACCAATTCCCCCATCAATCGTTGTAATACGGCGATGATTCCGATGATGAAGAGAATAAAATCCGAATGGTAATTCAGGTTTTCTACTATATGTAAAATGTACACCACTTTCCCGCAATTCATTTTTCATCTTTCTTTCAAAAGATAAATCATTAATTAAATCCACCGATAAGTATACGTTTACTCCTTCTTTCGCCTTCTCTTTTAATAAGTTTAAAAAAGTATGGCTACTTTTATCATCCGATAAAATATAAAAATAAGTGTAAATAAATTGCTTCGCTTCTCTTATATCAGTAAATAACTGTTTATAAAACGACTTCCCTTCTACATATAATTGAAAGTCACTATAATGAGGCGCATACTCTGTCGGCATATTTTTCCCAACTTCCATTTTCCTGCCGAGGGTAACATCGATATGCATCCAAATTAAAATAAAAACGAAAATAGCAATAATAATAGAAGTAACTCGCAATATTTTTTTAATCATTTTGATTTCCTTCCGCTCATATTACTTACTATTTCGTAGTGTTTCATTAATTTTTTTTTTCATACGAAATGTCTTTCTTACTTTTTATGAGCTGTTAAAAAGTTAAAGGAGAGAAGCATATGAAAAGAGGAAAAACTCCTATTATTTTTATCCCAGGTCTTTTCGGTTCAATGAGTAATATTATTATTCCTGGTACCGGTAATTGGAACTTTGGGCTTTCTGCGTTTGTTTATGAGCCATTCATCATGATGTTAGAAAGTATGGGATATAAACGAAATCAAAACTTGTTTATCTGTTTTTATGACTGGCGTCAGCGTATTGTTTTTTCTACTCAAAAATACTTATTAAAAACGATTGCTTATGTTAAAGAATTTACAGGTTGCGATAAACTAAATTTAGTTTGTCATAGTTTGGGCGGACTTCTTGCACGTTCTTACGTTCAAAGTGAAGAATATGAAAATGATGTGGAGCAGCTTATTATACTCTGTACACCAAGCGCTGGATCTCCTCCCAATTATAGTTATTGGACTGGAGGTAGTCTCCCTGTCCATGCCTCTTCTAAAATAAATATCGTTCATTCCTATATGGAACAGTACGTACACTACTTAAGTACCTTGTATAAAATGAATCCAGTCGAAGCGATCCACCTTTACTTTCCAGGATTACAAGATGTTATTCCTTGTAAAGATTACGGAAATTATTTATTTATAAGATCCGGCTCTTCTATTACATTTCTTCCTTATAGTAAGATGCAAACGAAAAACCCCTTCCTCGATACATTAAATGAAAATAGATTTGTTATAGAGAAAAGAAATATTGAAACTACACTCATTGCAGGAGATGGAGTGGAAACAATTCAATATTTACAAGTCGTCCCTTCACATTCAAAACTGGAATGGGCAGATGGAAACGTCGTCGGTGATATACTAACAAAACATGGTGATGGTAACGCTGTTGTGCATAGCGTTTTTCTTTTAGTTGGCAATAAATATGTTGTGTGTGCTTCACATAATGAGGTTTTATACAAAAGTTTACCTATATTACAAAGGATACTTTAAATTGCGAGTACAAAAAAAGGTGTGGCATTACGCCACACCTTTTTTCATTAAACAAAATTCCTCGCATCATTATTTCTTCCAAACTTATAAATAGCAATTAAGAAGAATGCTATCGCAAAGGCGAATAAGATTAAAATATTTAAATACAAATCTGCAAACGGAATTCCTTGCTGTAATTTCGTAATCGTGTCCATTAGCCAGCGTTGCGGTAAAAAATTAGCTATTTTTTGTACCGTTTTCGGCATGATATCATATGGGAAATAGCATCCCGCTAATAAACATGTCGGTACAATGACGACATTTTGCATCGCATTTGAAGCAGTTGAATTTTTCGCAAAAGACACAATTACTAAAGACAAACCAATTGCGATTAAAGCAAATATCATGAGTACACCAATCATCACTGTGAAAGGCATATTTATATTTGTATGAAAAACATACTTCATAAATAATACGGCAATTACAATTTGCACTGTTAGTATAATCATATTCACCGCGACATTAGATAATATAAATTTCTTTCCATCTATCGGTGTCGATAATAATCTAAAATACGTTCTGTTCTCTTTTTCTTTTAAAATAATTCCAGATAAATTCGCTGCCGAAAATAGCATAAACATGATAAGATAACCAATCGTTTGATTTGTCATATCCTTATTTTTCGAAGTATCTTCAAGTGTCTCTGCTTTTACTTTAAATGAACCTTTTTGATAACCAGCGTACATACTATCAAACGTACTTTGATCCGCCCCTGCCACTTTACTAATCGCAGTGATATTATCAACATAGTTATATAAATATGATTTTATAAATACTGTTACTTGATCACCTTTAATCGATGAAACTTCAATATGACTCGGTTTCCCTGCTCGAACACTTTCGGAAAAACCAGACTGTAATGTAACAACACCATCAAGTTTTTTTGAAGTGAGTTTATCTTCTACTTCAGATTCCTTAATTTTACTAACATTTACATGATTGAGTCCTTCTAAAAATTTCACTGTATCATTTGCGATAGGCTGATTTTCTTTATTTATAACCCCAATATTTAACGTTCCTTGCCCTACATTCCCATATATTGAAAAAGAAATGAGTGTTCCTATTATCGGCAAACTTACAATAAGTAATAATCCTTTTTTATTTTTTAAAAGCGCAGCTAATGTTTTTCGTATGAGCCATAAAATATCTTTCATATTACAGCCCCTCCCGTCTACGTAATGCGATAATCGCAATTAATAAAAAGATTGCTGAAATTCCAAGATTTAAAGAAATAACCGGCAGTGCTGCTCCTATGTCATTTGCATAAATAATTTTCATAATGGCTGTATTGGCCCACGTTAATGGCGATAAATTCGTAACGACATTTTCTTCCACCACGAAATAAGCACCGCCAAAAATAGAAGCTAATTGCACAACAACCATAATAATTGCTCTAGATGCCTCACCTGTTTTTGTAATATATCCGATTCCTAAACCGAAGCTAATTGCTAGAAAGACTTCTGTTAGTAAAATAATAAATATGATTCCAAGATGGTCGCCCCAATTTGCTTGAAAAACAAATTTACTAAATAAAACGACTAGTAATAGACAAAGTGCATTCGCTACAAGACTTCCGAGCACTTTCCCAATGAAAATTTCAGCTTTACTTATAGGTGCCGCAATGAGACGATCTCCTGTTTTACGTATTCGTTCTCCTCGAATTAAAAAACTCGCCCCCATTGCAGCATACAGTGCTATCATCGTTGTCATTACAACCGCATAGTAATCCATAGAACCTGGTTTTTTAGCAGCTTGTAAAGATGTTTCTTTAATATAATCATTATGATTTCCATTTAAAATAACTGTGCTAACCTTACTTGGATCTACTTTTGCAACTTCTGCCGCTACATTGTACTTATCAACAAATGTCGTAAGCATTCCTTCAACAATACTTCCTTCAATACTACTTCTGTCGCTTCCATAAAATTTCGCACCATCTTTATTCAATTCTACATATGCAGCATATTTATTTTGCTTCACTTCTTCTTTCCCATCTATACCTTCGGAAGCTTTTTTAAAATGGATACCCGATTTATCGACCTCTTTCGTAAATGCTTCAAATGATTGAGAAAACGTGCTTCCCGCTTCATCTTTGTATAGCACTTGTATATCTTTAATCGAATGACTATCGCTATTAAATGCGTTACTTAACGCTGTTCCTAATACAAGCATAAGCACAATCGGAAATGCTAACATAAAAACTAAAGTTCTTACGTCCCTGAAATCTCTTTTAATGTGCATCACTGCAATATTAAAGATGTTCAATTGATGAACCTCCCTTTACCTTTTCTTCATTTACCTTTTATTTATCTCGTAAGTTTCTTCCAGTCAACGTAAGGAATACAGTTTCTAAATTCGGAGCCTGCTCTTCTAACGAGCGAATTTCAATGTCGTGATTAATAAAGTGTTGAATAATTTTATTTAAATTGTTTAATCCTGCATCAGAGTTTACTTTAATTACGTTCTCTTCAATTTGAACAGCTTTCACACCGCTTATCTCTTTTAATTTTTCTACGTCTAAATTTTCTACGGACTTCACTTCGATCCAAATATCTTTCGTGTCAGTAATAATCGCTTTTAACTGTTCTTTCGTTCCTTCTGCAATTACTTTACCGTGATCTACAATTGCTATTTTCGTACAAATCTCTTCTACTTCTTCCATGTAGTGACTTGTATAAATAATCGTACTTCCCATTTCATTTAATTTTCGGACAGACTGAAGAATGTAGTTCCTTGACTGCGGATCAATTCCAACTGTCGGTTCATCCATAATAATTAACTTCGGTCTATGTGCAATTGCACAAGCGATATTCAGCCTTCTTTTCATACCGCCAGAAAAGTTTTTCGGGTAACTTTTATGTTTATCACTAAGCCCCACAAATTGAAGTGCTTCCTCTACTCTCGCTTTTAGTTCAGCACCTCTTAATCCGTACAATCCGGCAAAGAATTTCACATTTTCATAGGCAGTTAACTCTTCATAAATCGCAATATCTTGCGGAACAATACCGATGTTCATCTTCGCAAATCGATTATGTTTCTTTATATTTTTTCCTAATATGCTGATTTCGCCTTCATTACTTCTTAATAACCCAGCAATCATATTTATCGTTGTACTCTTACCAGCACCATTTGACCCTAAAAAGCCAAATATTTCTCCTTCTTTAATAGATAAAGACATATTATCTACCGCGATGAAGTCACCAAATTTTTTCGTTAAATTTTTAATTTCCAATGTATTCATCATTTCACCCCTATTTCGGTTTCTCTGCTGTTATCCCGCTATTTGCGGTCAGTAAGACTCCCACCTCAAAATTCAGCTGGTGCAAAGAAGTTAGGCGGGAGTCGGGCTGCCCGTAAATGCCCGATTGGTTCAACTAACAATCAGCGTGGAAAAACAAAACCCCCACTGATTGAAGTTTCACTTTATTATAAACAAAAAGAATGAACCTGCTCAGTGCAGAAGTTCATTCTTTTCACATGAGAATATTCACTTTTTTCATATGAGATGATTCATCCTCATCATGCCTTACTATATCGGCAACAACATTGTTACTGAAAAACCACTTGTACCATTTACAATAATTTTCCCGTTTACAGACGCTGTTCTCTCCTCCATCCCCATAATGCCGAGGCCTTTTTTAACAAGAGCTGCACCTTTTCCATTATCCTTCACTTGTACTTTGATCATCTTATTAAGTACATGAATATCTATTGAAATGACTGTCGCATCAGCGTATTTCATCGTATTTGTTAGTGCCTCCGTAACATTTTCACCGATAATCTTCCACTGAATTGGAGAGATCATATCTAAGTTACCTTTATATACGAAAGGAATGTTCACATCATGCTTACCGGCAAATTCCTCTATGAATAATTTCATGCGGTGAATGCCAATTTGCTCTGTTGGTGGCTTCATATTTTTTAATGTAATCCGAATGCTTTCAATTCCATCTTTCGAAATATGAATTGCATTTTGTAATAACTCCGCAGATTTTACTTTATCTATTTCCATCAGTCTCTTCGCTGCTTCCATTTGAATAAGTGCACCCGTCATCGAGTGACCAATTTTATCATGAATTTCTTGTGATAACCGATTTCTCTCTTCTAACTTAAATGTGTACTCCGATTGCCTTATGTACTCTTTATTTTCATGTAAGCTTTTCGTCAGTCGCTGCATATCTTTTCGCATCTTATCATTTTGTGATTCAAGCTTTAATACACGAGCGATGTAGCGATCTGCCATAGTTAAAATGAGAAAAGAAAATGCAACAATTAATCCATATGTCATTTGAATACTTTCATTTGTAAAAATAATAGGAAGCATCATAATGAAAAAGAGCTGCCATTTCCTCTCGATATAATTTGATGTAATTTCGTATAAGTTCAACGGTAAAAACAAAATAAAAAACGGATGAACCTTCCATGTAAATAACATAATTACGCCAATTGACACGCAAATTAAAACCCTTTTATACGTATCGTTTTTTAATATAGAGATCATTACGTTTACAGAAAGATATATAAGTAGCGTAAATATAAACCATGGTAAGTTTGCAACATTTGAGTGAATGTAACTAAACACAATATATATAAATACAATTAATTTACTTACAGTTAACCAAAATTCCATAACATTAATCTACTTTCCCTGTTAAGTAATAAATCGCAATTTGCGTGCGATGTTCTAGTCCAGTTTTCCCTAAAACTGATGTAATATAATTTGCAATCGTTCCTTCAGATATGAAAAGTTGCTTCGAAATTTCTTTATTTGAGAAACCTTTCGCAATTAATGCGATAATACTAAGCTCTCTTTCTGTAAAAAGACTCTTATCAATTTTAGATTCTTCCTCTTTACTTTCCATTAAATTAGACTTAATTTTATCAAGCACTACATCTTGCATGACAGTTTGGCCGTTATATACGCCTTTTATTGCATCACGAATACGCTCCGGATCATTATTTTTTAATAAATAACCTTTCGCTCCGTTTTTTACTGCGTCCAAAATATATTCATCATCATCAAATGTCGTTAAAATAAGCGGTTTCGTTTTCGTCTCTTCACAAATTAACTTCGTCGCCTCTACCCCGTTCATGTTTGGCATACGAACATCTAAAAGGGCAATATCAACTTCATGCTTTTTACAATACGCTACAGCCTCTTTTCCATCATTTACAGTATCTAACACTTCGAATTCTTCGTATGTATTTAAAATAATTTTCATGCCTTCTCTAATAAAAGAATTATCATCGGCTATTAATATTTTAATTTTCATGTTTGTTAGTATGGCCCTTCCCCTACTAACATTCACATCCTTTCTCTGTGTAACATTTCCTTCTTGCTCATTATATACTTCTCTTTACCATTTTTTCACACCTTTTTCATATAGCCCTCCTGCAAAAAATATATTATTCTTTTTTTACAACATGTGTAGGGTGACTTATCGTTTCTTACGTCTATATAATAGAATGCGTCAAAAAGGAGGGAGAAAGCGATTGAGGAAAAACAATTAATTGAAAAAGCACAACAAGGAAGTGAACATGCTTTTCGTATCCTTGTACAAACATATCGTCATTATATTTTCCAAGTTATCTTTTCTATTTTAAGACATGAAGAAGATGCTAAAGATGTTACACAAGAAGTATTCGTAAAAATTCACACCTCTCTCCCTAATTATCAATTTCGCGGATTAAAAACGTGGATGGCACGTATTGCTACCAATCACGCTATTGATTATAAGAGGAAAAAAGCTAGAGAAAACGAAGAACTCTCCTTATGTAAAGAAACTGAAGAAAATATAAAATCCTCTCATAATATTGAGGCTTTATTATTGACGAAAGAGCAAAAATTACTCATTGCTCAAAAGCTAAGAGAACTACCCGAAAATTACCGTGACGTCGTTCTCGCACATTATTTAGAGGAAAAAAGTTATCAAGAAATTGCTTTTCAGGAAAATATCGAAGTGAAAACAGTCGAAATGAAACTGTATCGGGCAAGAAAATGGATTAAAAAACATTGGAAGGAGGAAGAGTTTCTATGATGCATTATTCAAAAGAAGATTGGCGCAATTATACTTTAGATTTTATAGCAAGCAATGAACGTGAATCTATGGAAGAACACCTTTATGAATGTGATCATTGTTTAGCACTTTATATGGAAAGTATTGATGAACAACATGAAAACCTTCCAATGATAAATGATGATTCATTTACGAACGAAGTTATGACGCAAATTAATTTTGAAACACTACAATCTAATGAAAATATAAAAACAAACTCACTAAAGCGCACGATTATTCACTACATAATTGCAACTGCGGCTACAATCATTTTTATGGTAAGTGGTTTATTCCAATATATTTTCACAGCGACATCTAATTTCGAAAAATCTTCGAAACATAATGAGACTTCTATCTCACAGCAACTTGTAAACAAAGCAGTAGACACATCGAAAAAGGACGGAGGTTTAAAGCATGAATAAAAACCCCTTTTTAGCACTTGTATTAGGGCTAATCCCTGGGCTTGGACATCTATATTTAAAAAAGATAGGACGGTTTATTTTATATAGCGGAGGGGCTTTATTTCTATTTACCTTTGCAGCATTTTGTACAATAGCATTAGGAGCGCGTGACATTGCTTTTCTTTCTCTATTTTTACTAGTCGTGTTATGGGTGATCAATTTATTAGATTTAGTTATCACTATTATTAATCAATCAAAAAAACAATCAACTGGACAATTTACAGAGTCCTCTAAAGAGAGCGAACGATTTTATATCATTCTCTTATCAATCATTCCTGGACTTGGACATTTCCAATTAGGACTTATGCAGCGAGGCCTTACATTTTTAGTAGCTTGTACAGGGATAGGAAGCATGATTATATTCGTTGCACTCTTAACATCTCAAGGAAGTTTTCTTATCTTTCTCGTTACGTTACCTGTTTTATGGATTTATAATTTTTTCGATGTTGTTCAACAACTCCAAAAGAAAGAACGTGGTGAGCAACTAGTTGATCGTACTATTTTTGAAGAATTTGAAGAGCACCGTGAACAAGGAAAGAAAAGTAAAACATTCGCTTCTATTTTAGCAATGTTCCCTGGAGCAGGACATATGTATTTAGGCTTACAACGCCGCGGTCTTCAGCTTATGGCAGCCTTTTTACTATCTATTTATTTACTTGATTTATTAAGACTTTCTGCGTTTTTATTTTTAGTACCAATCATTTGGTTTTATAGCTTTTTTGATACGTTACAACAAACTGCAAAATACGGAAAAGAACGCGTAAATGACGAACCTATCATCGATTATTTCATAAATCATCAAAGATGGATCGGCATTGGGTTAATTACACTCGGTGGTTATTATTTATTAGATCAAACACTCCTCCCTATTTTAGACAGGTATGTTTCTACTATATTTAATATTCATCTTACAGAGTTATATTATCGCTATTTCCAAACATCTATCGTTGCCCTCCTTTTAATTGGCGGCGGCTTTAAATTGTTACTTGGAAATAAAGAAAGAAAAGGTGGTACAAAAGGATGAGAACATGGCGTGTTGGAACCATCTCAATGGGGATTTCCATTATTTTATTAGGTTGCTTTTTACTATTTTCAGTCGTAAAAGGAGTTCAAGCATTAGATACATTAACAGCCTGGTGGCCTGTTTTACTTATCATACTTGGCGCTGAAATTTTACTATACCTTCTATTTTCTAAGAAGGAACATTCATTTATTAAATATGATATTTTTAGTATTTTCTTTATCGGAGTTTTAGGAAGCGTTGGAATTGCTTTTTACTGTTTATTATCAACTGGATTACTAGAAGAAGTTCGTCATTCTATTAACACAACTAGGCAAACGAGTAATATTCCGGATGGACAACTTGATATACCTGAATCTATCAAAAAAATCGTAGTGGATGCGGGGCATCACCCTCTAACGATAGAGGGAAATAATACAAATCAAATTCATCTTCTTGGGACATATGAAATGACGACGAAAGCAAATGAAAAACTCAATTTAAAACGAGAGGATTTCCTTTCAGTTCAAACAGCTGGAGAAACGATGTATATAACTTTAAAATCATTACCTGTTCAGCATACGTTATTTAACTCAGCACCACAGGTGAAACAAACACTCGTTCTTCCGCAAAATAAAAATGTAGAGATTCGCGCTTCAAATAACGAACTATCACTTTATCCAGGTCAATTACAAAATAATTGGTTTGTACAAGAAAGTTCAAATGTATCTGTTCATTTAGCAAAAGAAAGTGATGTATCTTTAATCGCCATAACAAACAAAAAAGAAACTCACGGAAACACACCTTGGGAACAAGTAGAAGATTTAACGAAAAAAGAAAATAATTCTTCAGAAGAAAATCCAGAGTTAAATGCGCAAGAACATTGGTATAAAAACTCGATAAAAACAGGAAATGGGACGTACAAATTAAATATCGAGAAAGCTTATAATATAAATATGAGTATTATCGAAAAATAAGAAACCTTCCACAATTGTGGAAGGTTTCTCTCATATAATCGCTTTTATTCCTTCTAAAACTAATCCAATCATAAAGCCACAAACAGCCCCGTTCACACGAATCCACTGCAAATCTTTCCCGACATTATTTTCAATCATTTCGATTAATGTTTTATCATCTAACTTATCAAGGTTTTCTTGCACAAGCTTTCCAATTTTCGAATGATTTTTTTCAACAATAGTAACAACTTGTTTTTGTAACCAATCTTCTATTTTTTGAACAGTCAGTTCATCTTCTTTTATTTTATTCATTTGTGTTTGTAAGAATGGAACAACATATTTATCGGCAAATTCTTCATTCTTCACAAAGGTAACTGCCCTTTGTTGTACTTGCTCAAGCATCTCTTTTATTTTGTCAGTAGCATCCCAATTGGTAATCCATTTTTCTTTCCAATTCTCTAATTCCTGTAATAAAGATTCATTTTCTTTTACATTTATAATTTCTTGACGAATCTTCGCTAATATAAGTTGTCTTGTGCTATTATCAGCATCTTGCAAGCTGTTAATATTGCTAATAATAAACTTTTGCAAAATGCCTCCAATTTTATCTTCATCTACAATATTCATAAATGATTTCAAAGTAAACTGTAAAAATCCATCTACTTTTATGTTTTCCATCGCCTTCATACCTAAGCTTCCTAGCTGATAACGTGCTTCATCTTGAGCTGTCCAATCTTTCACTTTTACTAATATGTAATCAAGTGTTTTTTCATCATATTCTTGCACAACTAATTGATCCACGAGAACTTGTAATATGTTGCTTGTGTTAATTGTATGCAAATACGTTTTTAATTCTTTTTCAATAATAACTGCTAATTTTTCCGTATCTATTTGAAGAATCGCTTTCTCAGCAATTGTTACAATTCCTTTTTTCACAGCGTCAGACTGTAACTCTTTTTCAGCAATTTCCAGTACCATTTGTGCTAGCTGCATTTCTTTTACTTTACTTGTAATACTTTCTTTCGTCAGCCATTCATTTTCTAACGTAGAAACGAGCCCCTTTGTTACCCGCTTACGATTTTTAGGTAATAATGCTGTATGCGGAATTGGGATTCCCAACGGATGACGGAATAAAGCTGTAACCGCAAACCAATCCGCAAGTCCACCAACTAACCCCGCTTCAAATCCCCCTTGAATAATCTCCCCAGCTACCGTTCCTTGAAAAGGGATCGAAGCCGCAAAACCTACGCCCATAACCCCAAGCGAAATACTCGCTATATATTTTGTCTGTAATGACATCGTATACACACATCCTCTTATTATGTAAAATAACGCTTTTTTATTATATTTAATCGATATGAATAATCCTTTATAACTATACTATAAAGAACTAATGTGAAAATAACAAAGATTTTTATGTACATGAAAAAATGAGGCTTTAAATCGCCTCATTCTTCCTTACTCTGCTTTCGTTAATTCCGAACCTTTTTTATAATAACCACTCATCACGTCTTCTGGAACCATACTACCGCCAGTTCCCCACACAATATGAGTACCATTCTTCACCTTTTCTGTTAACCTATATTTTTGTAAATACTCATTTTCAGCTTTACATACATTCAATGGCCCTACCATACCTGCTAACGCAGAAGGCTCTAAATAAACATTTTCAGTATCAGCCAGTTCTTTTAATAATCTATATAACTCTTCATCACTTACTGTGTAATTTCCACTCAAAAATGGTTCCATCGTTTTACCGACAAATCCGGAGGGCCTTCCTACCGCAAGTCCATCCGCATCTGTTACATTATCAATCCCGATATCTTGAACGGCAATTTTATCATGAAGTCCAGTCATTAAGCCGAGTAGCATACACGGAGAGTGCGTAGGCTCAGCAAAAAAACAATGCACATTGTCTTTATACAATAACTTTAAGCCGAATGCTACTCCGCCAGGTCCCCCGCCCACTCCGCACGGAAGATAAACGAATAAAGGGTGTTCTTCATCTACTGCAATCTCTAACTCTTCTAATTGTTTTTGTAAACGCGACGCTGCTACTGCGTATCCTAAAAATAAATCATGTGAGTTTTCATCATCAACAAAATAGCAGCTAGGATCTGCATCTGCTTGCAGTCTTCCTTCTTCTACTGCTTTACTATAATCCGCTTCATATTCAATAACATTTACACCTTTACTTCTTAATAAATCTTTTTTCCATTGTTTCGCATCTGCTGACATATGAACAGTTACATTAAATCCTAGCTTTGCACTCATAATCCCAATGCTCAGTCCTAAGTTTCCTGTCGAACCTACTGCAATTGAATACTTCGCGAAAAAACCTCTAAATCTATCACTATCTAAAATTGAATAATCATCTTTCTCTGTTAACATTCCATGCTGCCATGCTAATTGCTCTGCATGTTTCAACACTTCGTATATTCCGCCTCTTGCCTTTATTGATCCTGATATCGGAAGATGACTATCACACTTTAATAATAATTCTCCCCATATAGGTTGCTCGTAATTTTTCTCTAAAGATTGTTTCATAGAAGGTATTTTTACTAAAGGAGATTCTATAATTCCGCTCGTTTCTTTCGTTTCAGGAAAAACTTTCGCAATATATGGTGCGAAGCGCTTTAATCTCTCTTCCGCATCTTTTACATTTTCTTCATTAAGCGGCGAACCTTTTATTGCCGTTTCATACTTTTCTGTATTCGGATTCATCCAAAATACTTCTTCCGTTGCAATAAGGTTGTTTAATAGTGGGTATCGCTCTTTTAATGCCTCTATCCCCTTCATTTCTCTTCCTCCTCATATTCTTGTAGCTAGCCATATAATAAATTATAATTAAATTAATTTTAATATAGTTTAACATAAAATTCAGTTTCAGTTAATTTTAATTTAATTTATTTAAATATAATTTAATAATTATTAAGGAGCATTTATTATGGAAAATATAGATATCGGTAAAAAAATTGAAAAACAAAGAAAAGAAAAAGGATTAACTAGTAAAGAACTAGCAAAGATGGCCGAAATCACACCATCAATGCTTAGTCAAATTGAACATGGTTCTGCTAACCCTTCCATTCAAACATTAAAGGTACTCGCAAAAGCTCTTGATGTTCCAACATTTAGTTTTTTACTTGAAGAAACTAATACAGACGATTTAATCGTACGTTCTAATAAAAGAAAAAAAATGATTATCGATAATTTATCATATGAATTGTTATCACCTGATTTCACAGGAAATTTAGCAACAGCAATTATGACTATCCCACCGAATACTGCTTCATCAGAAAATGTTCTAGAACATAAAGGAGAAGAATTAGCATTTGTATTAGATGGGAAAATCACATTGCACTTAAATGAAGAAGAATACACATTAGAAACTGGTGATAGCGTAAAAATACCAGCTTATTTAAAACATAAATGGGTAAATCAATTCGAGAAAAATGCGATTGTTTTATTCTCTGTTACTCCGCCGATTTTTTAATTCATGTGATGATAAAAAAATAGCCATGCATGGATGCTCTCCGTACATGGCTATTTTTATTTTTTTGGTACTAATAAAATCCCTAAACTAATAACAAAAAAACTGAGTATTTGCTGTATTGAAAGACCAAATAGAACTGAATTTTGTTCACTAATAAGCGAAATAATGATATGAGCAATTCCCTCGCAAATTAGAAAAAAGCTTATATTCTTTCCATTCCCTACTCTTTCATTTTTAATCCATAACGAGCCAATTATACCGAGTGCGAGTATAATCTCATACATGAAAATAGGATGATACAAAAATTTTGATTCATATATTTTCATCCCCCATGGGAGTGTCGTTTGTATACCTACTTCTTGATGGAATAGAAAATAAAAGATAATACTCACACACAATCCGAAGGGCAATGTATCAAGTAAAATTCGAAGAGAAAATTGCTCTTTTTTACTTTTCCAAACAATGTATATACTAGCCATAATAAAACCTACTATAATATGTTGAATACTTCCTACAGCTAATAATGCTTGCACCGGCGCCCCAATGGCCCATACTGGATTTAAAATTGCCGGTGCGAATTTCCATACTAATACAATGATGAGAAGACCATTCGTTACTGCATCCATCATTTTTTCATATTGAATATTTTGCTTTTTCATCCTTAGTTTCATCAGAGTAAATCCAAATAGACTTCCTATTATAAGAGAAACGGGTTGTAACCTCACCATCCACTCCATCACTATGAAATCCCCTCTTAATTCTCAATTATTTTCTTAAACTTCTCTTCTAATTGATCTGGAGGTAATACACCTCGTGCCTGATCTACAATAATTCCATCTTTATTAACAAAAAATGTCGTTGGTAAAGAGAATACTTTATAATCTAATCCAGCTACTCCGTCCATATCTAATAGAACTGGAAATTTAAATCCGTGGCGATCTGCGAATGCGCTCGCTTCTTGTACTGGATCCCCGATTGTTGCATTTACCGCAAAGATTTCAACATCCTTTTTATACTTATCATACAAACGAACTAAGTCAGGAGCCTCCATTTCACATGGGCCACACCACGATGCCCAAAAATTAATAACATATGGTTTTCCCTTTGCATCATTTAACGAATACAGCTTCCCGTCCAATCCTTTTAATGTTATGTTTGGTGCTTTAAATCCCACTTGTGGCAATACTTCTTTTTCTTGTAACTCCGCTTGTTTCGCTTTTCTTTCTTTTTCTTCTTTCTTTGTATTATAAAAATTAACCCCTGCCCAAATTAGTGCCCCGGCCAGTATAATAGCAATTAGTTTCTTCACTTTTCTTCCTCCTCATTTCTAAAATCCTGTAAATCCACCAAATATACGAATAAAGAATGCTGTAATTTTCGTCATTTGATTTGTATATAATAAAACCCCTGTTAGTATCATCATTCCACCGCCAATTTTCATCATGACATTGGCATATGTAACAATCCATTTTACCTTTCCGATAAAAAATGCCATCACGAAAAACGGAACTGCAAATCCAAGGGTGTACGCTGTAATATACAGAAGCGCACTTTCAGGATTGGTCGCACCGAGCATAAGTACCGCAGAAAATATTGGCCCAACACACGGTGTCCATCCTGCTGCATATGTCATACCCACCAAAATCGAGCGAATATATCCTGTCGATTTACTTCTATATTGTACTTTTTTCTCTGCCATAAGCCACTTAGGCTGAATCACTCCAGTCATAAATAGCCCCATCAAAATAATAAATATTCCACCAATTTGCTGAATCAGCTTTTGATTAGATGAAAAAGTGATCCCAATCCAGCTTACTGATAAACCTAATGCATAAAAAATAACCGAGAAACCGATCATAAAAAATACTGTATGTATAATCGCTGACTTTTGCATAATTCCACGATTTTCTTTTAAATCTTGAATAGAAACACCTGTAATATATGATAAATAAGATGGATATAGCGGTAAAGAACATGGTGATATAAATGAAAGCACCCCAGCCCCTACTACTAGCCAAATTGTTAAATCCGCCGCATTCATTTTATTCCCCCTAAATACACTACGAAACGTAGTGTTAACTGTTAAAAAAAAGAGGCTATATGCACTCTCCGACAATAAGTACAATCGACATACAAAATAGCCCTAACGTTACATATACTGAATTCGTATGTAATGGTATATTCAACTTAATAACTTTCTCATTCAACACTTGCTCAATTCGTAAATTAATTGCAGTTTTCGCAAACGAAGCTGTAATACATTGATTTTCCATCGTCTTTATTTTAATTAACTTTAATAATGCACTACCTAGCTCAAATGAAGATTTCATTTTTTGCATCGCATATTTATCAGCTGATAGCTCCTGATAGACATGATAACGCTGCAGCATTCCTTTTAATATAGGAATGTACATCATTCCTTCAGCTAACAATGTAAAGAAAAATAACTTTAATGGATCTCGATTTTTTTGATGATATTCCTCATGTAATACAATCGCATCAATTTCTTCCTCTGAAAACGCCTGAAACATTCCTTCTGAAATAACAATTTTCGGTCGAAATAACCCAATTGTAAATGCCGTAATCTGTAACGTTGATAATACGTACACTTGCTTTCCTTTTCTAGTAATAGACACGAGACTTTTTTTCAATTTTTTACTATAAAAAAACTGCTTCCAAATTCTTTTACTTATAATGATTACAGTAAATAACAGTAATCCGGCTATCATTATACGAAGTATTGATAGTTCCCTCATATGCTTTTGTAATTCAAATAAACAAAATTGTGAAAGGAAAAATGCTTTATTTTGAAAAAGAAATGGGTATGTAACGTAGTACATTAACATACTAAAAAAAAGAACACTAGTAGTCACTGCTAACAAAACGATTTTACGCATTTGCCACTTCATTTTATCTGTCCTCTTTTTTTAGCTGACTTAATTTCTCTTCTAATTTTTTTATTAAAGATGGATCAGCTTGTTCTAATTCATCTATCATATGGTTCACAACAAGATTTCCAAATTCACCCATTAATTCTTGTGTCATTTTCTTCGTTTGATTAGATAAAAATTCTTCTTTCGTTTGTGTAGTACGATACATACCACTTCTTTTCACGATATGCTTTTCTAAATGTGCTTTCTCTACTAATCTGTTCATAACTGTCATTACAGTATTAAAATTCACCGGGGATTCTTCACTTAATTTCTGTTGCACATCTTTAATGGTAATACCCTCAGTAGCCCAAACAATTTCCATTATTTTCGCTTCAAGCGGTCCGAAAAAGTGATTTAACCCTTGCTCATTTAACTTGTAGTTTTGAGTAAACATCGTATGGCCCCTTTCACACTACAGATTGTAGTATAAAATATATAGAAGGTCAAACATGAATGATATTAACTGATACTTAAATGGATCCTAATCTCCACTAATTAGTTATCTGTACCGCGTTCGATTCATTGTAAACCTAACTTCTCTCCAAATGTATCATAGAGATAATATTCTAATATTTGCGCACTAAATTTCTCATTACGCCCGAGTGCAAATAATTCCCGATCTTTTGCTACGATAGTATCTAATGGAATTACCACATTATCCACTATTTTTGTAATTTCAATTATATTACTTTCTACGTTTACTTCTGTTTTAAATTCAATATTTTCTAATACTATATGTGAACGTCTTCCTGATGCAAAAAAAGTAAAGTTAGGATTTTTAAAAATGCCAATTTCACTCTCTAACGGATATAAATATTTAAAAATTATATCTCTGTGTCCATCTTTTATTATTTTTTCATCTTTTTCATCATCTAAATATTCTTTCACCTTCGCTGCAAACTCAAATCGAAAATCCACTCTTTCACGCTCCCTCTTTTCATTCTACGCTAATAAATATATTAATATAATTTTACCATATTATGAAGTAATTCCCTATAAAAAGTAAAAACCACTTTTGTAAAACCTCTGGTATTCCCCGTACTTTTTAAATATAAACACTCTTTCAATATTAATTAGTACGTCGTTATATTCATTTAAACATATTGTTTCCATACTTTGAAACAATATTATCCAGTATTATATATCAATAAAGTGAAACTTTAATCAGTGGGGGTTTTGTTCATCCCCCACTGATTATTAGCCCACACCAATCGGGCGTTTACGGGCAGCAGGGCTTCCACCTAACTGCTTTGCTCCAGCCGAATTTTGAAGCAGGAGTCTTACTGCCCGCAAATAGCGGGATAAACTACTTCTAATTCCTTTCTATCCACAGCTATCAACTCCTTATGCTATTTCAATATATTGTTCACTTTATTTCCCCTTATTCATTAAATCACAGAAGGAATGTAACTCCCCGCTATCGAATTTTTACATAACAAATATTATTAGGTGGTGCTTTACTATGAAATTAGCTGTCATTGGTGGCGGTGATTTACACGATCCAAATCACTTGCATATTAATGAACGACTTATAGAATTAACAAATAAACAATACCCAAAAGTATTATTCATTCCAACAGCTAGTCGTGATGATGAAGGATATATAAAGTTATTTTTAGAAACGTTTGAAAAGCGATTACATTGTGAGGTTCAAATTTTACGATTTATAACCGAAACACCTACTAAATATGAAATAGATGAGATGATTCATTCTGCCGATTTAATTTATCTTGGCGGTGGGAATTACGTTCATATGCTTGAACAATGGAAAGAACATAAACTAGATGAAAAGTTACTATTTGCTTTAAAACGCGGAACACTTATTGCAGGATATAGTGCCGGTGCGATGTGCTGGTTCACATCTAGCATTCGTTCAGATTATGAAGGTTCCGGTTATATAGAAAGTAGTGGCTGGAGTATTGTTAATAAAAGATTTTGCCCCCATTACAATCAATTAAATAGAATGAATGCCTTCCATACGTTTTTACAAACTCACCAAGGTAATATAGAGGGCATTGCATTAGAAGATAATTGCGCTTTATATATTACCGAAGGTTCATTTGAAATTATCGGTGAGCCAGATACAGCTTGGGAGTTTTATATGAATAATGGAAAACTCATTAGACAACATTTTGATATAACTTTAAAAAGTTATTTATAAGCATTCATTAACGAAAAATGTCCCTAAGTATAATGACTTAGGGACATTTTCATCTTTTAACTCACTAATCGTGTAATTCGTTTCTTCTGCCATGAAAGCTTATAATATGCATACTGTAATATTAAACTGACGATGAATGCCGCTGGGTATCCAATCCAAATTCCTTCTATACCAAGACTCGTATGGTAAGAAAGATAATACGCTACAGGTACTTCAACAAGCCAAATTGATACAACACTGATTACAGTTGGCCATAGTACAGTACCACTTGCTCGCATTGTCGCACTAATAATTTGTGCATGACCGAAAATTAAGTAGCTCCATAATGTAATCATGATTAGACTATGAGCAATGTCAATTGTATTTTGACTTGTCAAAAATAGTGCTAAAATATCTCTTGAGAACAAGTAAATAAGAGATATTAATACACCACCAATAATATAATTCATGATGATTCCGGCCTTAACAACTTTCTGTAATCGATCAAATTGGTTCGCACCAATTGATTGCGCCGCAAAAATTGATACGGTAATGCCGAGACTAACTGCCGGCATTTGTACATAACTTGCAACTTGGTTCACAACACCATACGCCGCTGTTGCATCTGATCCATAGCGATTCACAAATGCAATTACTGCAATTTCTGATAATGAAACTAATATCATATTAATACTCGCTGGAATACCAAGTCGTAACAATAACTTTAATAACTCCCAGTCCATACGAAGATATTTTCTTACTGTCCCGTCTAATTGTAGTGGATGATTTTTCTTCTTTAAATACAATAGCATGACAATAAACGTAATAACTGTAGATATAACTGAAGCATAGGCTGCTCCGTAAACATCTAATTTCGGAGCTCCTAACCAGCCAAAAATAAGAATTGGTAATAAGATCATATTTAGCGCTGTACTAACGATTAAAAAGTAAAATGGCGTTTTAGAATCTCCTGTACCTCTCATAAATGTTGTGTATGCAAAATATAAAAATAATACTGGCATAGATATAAATAAAATTCTTGCGTAATGCACACTTATTCCAATAATATTTTCTGGTGTTCCCATAAGGCGCATAATATCCATCGCAAAAATACTACCTATTATCGCCAACACGACTCCGATAATAAAAGTAAACGTAAGCGTCGTACCAACGATAGCTTTTAAACGTTCTTCATTTTTAGCACCAAATGCCTGACCAATTAAAATTGAACTACCAGAACCAATTCCAATTACAAATGAAACGAGCAGGAAAAATAACGGGAAGAATGCCGATATAGCTGCTAGATCATTTACGCCAAGCCATCTTCCTACTACTACCATTCCAAATAACTGTCCAACTGACTGTAATACATTACTTAAAAGTAACGGTACTAAAAACATGGACATCGATTTCCATATCGGCTTATGTTCCGTTTCTGACTGCTGTGACTCTACACCTTCTTTATTGTTATCTGTAGGTGGTTTCAAATTTCATTTCTCCTTTTATTAATTTCTGCACGGTTATATCCGTGCTCAAATAGTTGTAATTACTCCAACCATTTCTATACTGTTTGCTCGTTAAAGTAAATTCTTCTTCCACTCACTATTTTCAAATTCATCATAGAACTTTAACATATTTTTCGTATCTGTAATCCTCTATCTCTTTGTATAGTTGTTTTTATGATGTGCTTCTATTCATTTTCTTCTCTTCATTCTTATAACTTCACCCAATATTGGCTTCCATCAGCTGTTCTATCTAAAAAACCATATTCAATTAAATATCTTCTCAAAGTTACAAAATCCGGATATATATTTTCTAAAACTGTATTTACTTCTTTTTCAGTATACTTTTTATTACTATCGAATTTCTTCGCTAAATGACGTAATATAATTAATTTACGCTTTTGCTTTTTCGGAAATTTAGAAAGCGGTCCATCCAAACCTTCTGTAAAATGCGTTGTTAAAACTTCAGCATTTTCTTCCTCTGTAATATTGTATCGATCATCCACCATCGTAGCTGTTCTATGAATCGGTACAAATTTAGTTTGAACTTTTGATTTTTCTTCTGACAATTCCATTAACGCTAAAAATACTTTCGCTTGCTTCATTTTCTCTCGCAATGTAAATCGATGATTGCGAATCGTCGACGTGCTCCCGCCGTCCATTTCTTTTACAATCTCTTTATCGTTAAGTCCCATATGGAAAAACTGAACCATTTTCTTTTGCAAATCAGTTAAACCTGTAAACTTCTTATCAAGATTTAATAAATATTCAAACATAGACGTATGCTCATTTTGAATATGCAACTGTACAAACTTCTCTGCTTCATACAAAACTTGATTTTCTTGATAAATAACCCCTTTAATAAACGTTTCTCCACAAGCTAAACAAATATACTCCTCTGCTACCTCGTCAAATACATACCCTTTCTTCAATTCCTCTACCGACGCATCCCAAAACTTCTCTGATATATCACTCATACTAAACACTCCTTCAAAATGTTTATTTAAAAACAAACAAATTACAATAACGTTTATTATCACTTCATCATCTTAACATATAAAAAGTAAACATTTCAATGTTTCGTTTACCTATTTTACAAACTTTTATAAAAATGTTTATCTAACTATGATAAATAGGACTTATCACACCGAAAAACGAATGTATTTTAACAAACTAATTATTATGGGATGTGAAACAAAACATGACTACTATTCAAGACCCTTCCAGCATTCAATTTTAACTACCAAAAAGGTGTTTCCGTATATGGAAACACCTTTTACCTTTTATATATTTTATAAACAACCTCTACTAAAACTTTACTTGCTTGTACAAATACATGTTTTCGATTTCCATCCTCAACGAATCTATTTGAACAACCACTAATCATCATCATACAACAAATTATGACTATTACTTTAATGCTTTTTCTGCAAATCATTGTATGCAACTCCACTTTTGTAAAACTTCATTTAAATTTACCCCATCAAAAAAAGTTTACACGAATAATGAAACGTAAAAATATGTAATGTTGCATATTTTTACGTTTCATTACAATATTGTGATTTAATTATTTTAATAACTGGTATACCGAGGTGATTCACTTGAAATTTAAAGCGAAAAAAAATCCATTTCATATCATTTTAATCTCATTGTTTTTAGTTGTTTTTTTCATTTCCCTATTCTTTCAAAATGATAATTCTATTTTTTTCACTCTCATGATGCTCTTAAATATCGTGAATCTCTCTTCTTTCTATTTTTCTCATTACAAAATAACGGAATCTGCCCTTGTTGTTAAACATGGTTTCATACTCCGTACTGAAATTCCATTTGAAGATATACGCCACATTAAATACTCTGGTAAAAAGCTTCGTTCAGAAAATTGGACAAGACAGCAAATAGAAATTCATTATAATTTATTCGACTCAGTAACATCTTTCGTACCACAAAAAGAGGAGAAATTCATTTCACTCTTAAAAGAAAACTGGCCAAATGTGAAAATAATCAATAGCACCTCAAATGAATAGTTTTGTTTGAGACAGTTCTATGCTTTTAGGATAACTATATAAGAATTGAATATCCTCCCCAAGCAAAACCGCCGTTTACATATTTATTCTCCCCTCAGGCTAACTACCCAATAGTTAGTCTATTTTTTATTACATAAAGATACTACCCCTCCATCACAAACAAACGATACGAACATACACTATTTCTAAAAAAGTAAACTTCTACACAAAATGAATGAAAGGTGCTTATTATGCATGAGTTAAGTTATGAAGGGTTAACAGGTGAAATTATTACAAGATATGATTGTGAGTATGAAGAAGCTAGACAAGAATGGAATCGAGCTATTCAAAAGTTTCCTTTAGCTATCATTTATTGTTTTACGAAATGGGATGTTAGTAATGCGATTATTTGGGCGAGAAAAAATGAAATTTCTATTCGCATTCGTTCTGGTGGACACCATTATGAAGGGTATTCTGCCGGAAACAACGTCCTCGTAATTGATATAAGTAAAATGAACTGTATGCAGCTTAATGAACATAAAAATACATTAGTCATTCAAGGTGGTGTTCAAAATAAACAAATCTATGACTTTATCTCTTCAAAAGGTTATCCATTTCCAGGCGGAACTTGTCCAACTGTTGGAGTAAGTGGATACACTTTAGGCGGAGGTTGGGGCTATTCTAGTAGGTATTTCGGCCTTGGTTGTGACAATTTAATAGAGTTAGAATTAATCGACTATAAAGGTAAAGTAATTACAGCTAATGAAACTTACCATAAAGACTTATTTTGGGCTTGTCGCGGGGCAGGTGGCGGAAATTTTGGCATCGTTGTTTCGTTAACTTTTAAGCTCCCTCCAATAGTTGATAAAGTTACTTTCGTTGAACTATATTGGCCTAACGCTTCAGTAGACATCCAAAAGGAATTTCTTCACACATGGCAAAGCTGGCTAGTAAATTTAAATAGTAAAATGACAATTGGTGCGAGCATATACAACTCTGCTGCGGAAGGACTTGCAATATATGGACGAGGTTTATATTATGGTACCCCTGAAGATGCAGCATTCATTTTACAAGATTTAGTCAATATAAACGGGGTGAAGGTGAATTTACAATATCTCAGCTTTCTTGAAGCAATGGACATTGTACAATCTTCATATCCACCGTATGAACAATTTAAATCTACAGGTCGATTCGTTCATAAACAATATAACGAGGAAGAAGTCGAAAAAATTATTAGTCTTATTGAAGATAGAGCTTCCGGCAGTATTTTTGCAGCTTTAAGCCTCTATCCACTTGGAGGAAAAGTTCAGGATGTAGATAAAGATGCGACCGCTTTTTATTACCGTGATGCACATTATATTATCGGCATTCAATCTATATGGGAAGATCCAATCTTTAAAAAGGATAACTCCCAATGGTTAGAACAACGATTTGACTATATAGAATCCATAACAGAAGGCTCATTCGTCAATTTCCCATACAGCGATTTGAAAGATTATATGAACGCTTATTACGGAACACACGCGAACAAATTAAGAAAAATTAGTAAAAAATATGACCCTTTATGCGTATTTACTTTTCCACAAGGAATTAAAAATTAATATGCAATAAAAAAGCCAAGATTCTAAAGTAAGAACCTTGGCCTCTTCTATTATTCTTTCGGAGCAATCATTTTTTTCGGGTCTACAATTTCATCAAATTGCTCTTCTGTTAGTAATCCCGATTGCAATGCTGCTTCTTTTAAAGTTAACCCTTCTTTATGGGCATGCTTCGCAATTTTCGCGGCATTTTCATACCCGATATGTGGGTTTAGCGCTGTTACAAGCATTAATGAACGATTTACATTTTCATTAATTACTTCTTCATCTGCTTCAATACCAACTGCACATTTATCATTAAATGAAACGGTTGCATCAGCTAATAAGTGAGCAGATTGCAGGAAGTTGTAAGCAATAACTGGTTTGAATACGTTTAGCTCAAAATTACCTTGGCTCGCAGCAAATCCGATTGTTGTGTCATTCCCCATAACTTGTGCTACAACCATTGTTAGTGCTTCGCTTTGCGTTGGATTTACTTTCCCTGGCATAATAGAGCTTCCTGGTTCATTTGCAGGAATAATAATTTCTCCAAGACCACTACGCGGACCACTTGCAAGCCAGCGCACATCGTTAGCTATCTTCATTAAATCCGCAGCTAATGCTTTTAATGCTCCGTGTGCAAATACAACTTCATCATGGCTCGTTAACGCATGGAATTTATTTGGTGCAGAAACAAATTGTTTACCTGTAAACAGACTAATTTCTTCTGCTACCATCTCACCAAATTTAGGGTGCGCATTAATTCCAGTTCCAACCGCAGTACCACCAATTGCTAATTCTTTCATATATGTATTGCTATCTGCAATCATACGCTCTGTTTTTTCAAGCATACGGTGCCATCCGCTAATTTCTTGTCCTAACGTTAACGGTGTTGCATCTTGTAAATGTGTACGACCGATTTTAATAATATGTTCAAATGCAGTTACTTTTTCTGCTAATGTTTCTTTTAATTTCGTAATAGCTGGCAATACATGATTTTCTACCGCAATTACACACGCTACATGAAGTGCTGTTGGGAACGTATCATTTGAACTTTGAGACATGTTCACGTCATCATTCGGATGAATATGTACGTCAGATCCCTTTTCTTTCAAAATTTGATTACCGCGGTTTGCAATTACTTCATTTACATTCATATTCGATTGTGTACCACTACCTGTTTGCCATACGACAAGTGGAAAATGTTCATTCCATTTTTCTGCGATAACTTCATCAGCAGCTTCCACAATTGCTTGTGCTTTTTCTTCTGATAACTTCCCTAATTTTTGATTGCTAATCGCTGCACTCTTCTTTAAAATCGCAAATGCTTTTACAATTTCAAGCGGCATATGCTCTGTTCCAATCGGAAAATTTTCCTTACTACGCTGTGTTTGTGCTGCCCATAATTTATCAGCTGGAACTTTCATTTCTCCTAATGTATCTCTTTCAATTCTGTACTCCATTTTTTCATCCCCTTGAAAATAAAATACCTACATTTCTCATTTTAACAGACTTTCATTCAAATGATAAGAATTCTCACTCGTATGTATAAAAAAAATACCTTCTGCCACCGCAGAAGGTATTTTTTTATGATGCTTGTTTTCCTTTTTCAGCGTCATCTACATACCAAATGAATTTTCCTGTATATCCGTAAATAACTGCCAAAATTAATGAAACGAAGCTTAACCACATAAACGGAACGTATGAGAACGTTGCCACACCTAAAATACCAGCCATAAAAATACCATTATCCGACCACGGAACCATACCAGAAGTTAACGTTCCACCTACTTCTGAGTTACGTGCTAATACACGGCGATCTATTTTTAATTTATCATAGCTATCTTCCATAATTTTCGGTGTTAAAATAAGTGATACATACATCGCACAACCAAATATATTAGCTAAGAATGCCACGATTAATGTAGACAATGTTACATTACCTGCAGAATTTAATTTCTTCTCAAATTTTGATACGATTACTTTTAAAACACCTAGCTTTTCAAGTAGTCCACCAAAACCTAAGCCGAAAATAATAACGGCTACTGAACTAAGCATACCGTTAATTCCACCACGGTTTAATAACTTATCGACAAATTCGACACCAGATTGAATTGAGAATCCGTTATATGCTGTTCCAATTGCCTCTCCAAAGTGCATCCCTTGGAAAAGAGTTGCCCAAATTGCACCAATTAAAGCTCCCATAGCAATTGTTGGCATAGAAGGTTTCTTCAGCGCCAATAGCACAATAACGATTACAGCCGGAACAAGCATCCATATTTTAATATCAAATTGCTTTAATAAAGCTTCTTTTAAAAACTCTACTCTATTTAAATCTACATTATCCCCGCCATACATCCATCCAGCAACAGTAAACATAATGCTGGTAATAATAAAAGCTGGAACGTCTAATACGAGCATAGCTCGAACGTGAGCAATAACATCTACTTTTGCCATAGAAGCTGCAAGAACTGTGCTATCAGAAAGTGGTGATAATTTGTCTCCAAAATAAGCTCCTGAAAGAACTGCACCTGCAACAAGCGGAAGTGGTAATCCAAGCCCTTCCCCAATCGCCATCATAGCAATACCAGCTGTTCCAACTGTTCCCCATGATGTTCCTGTCGCGATAGAAGTTATTGAACAAATAATTAAAGTTGCCAATAAGAATATGCTAGGGTGAATGAATTCTAATCCATAATAAATTAATGTAGGTACAACCCCACCAGCAATCCATGTTCCAATTAAAGATCCAACTGCAACTAAAATAAGAATTGCTTCTAATCCATTAGAAATCCCTTTCGTAATTGCATCTTGCAATTCTTGATAACGAAATCCTAACCTTAATCCAAGCGCAATAACTAAAAACCATGAAATAAATAGCGCTAATTGAATTGGGAGATCAAAAATCGTTTGGAAGGAAAAGACGACAGCAAGAAATAGGAATAAAAGAATGATGATTTCTAGCATCGAGGGTAATCTTACACTTTTCATTTTTTTCTCTCCTTACAAGTCGATAACATGATGTATGTCGTCTTACGTGTATGTAGTATACAATTAGCGAAGACAAAACAAAATTTTCATATTATTTCGATTTATTTTTTCAGTATAATATATTCACAACCCTTTCTATTGTAAAAGTAGATTGCGCTTTTCGCAATGAAAAATATAAAAAATGTTGTATTTTTATTTCTTTCGAAAAAACTATCTAATAATAACTTTTTTAATATTTGCCACAACAAAGATTTCCACTGCTGTTCTCAGTTCATATGTACTACTATATTTCCCCTTACCCAAAAGAACACACATCATTTATTACAATACAAGGGGCTGGTGGATGGATTGCGGCATTACCTGCAGCTGAAAAAAATCAAATCAAAAATCTTGCTAGCATTTTAACACCAACCGATCTACAATATTTTTCCATAATCAAAAAAGAGCATGTTACACTTTTATGTAACATGCTCTTTCTTTACTACTCTATATGGCTATGCCTGAATGTCTGCAAATTCTTCAATATACTCGTACTCTTTTTCCAATTCCTCTAAAGACAGCTCGTATAATTGTCGTTCGCGAATCTTAAACACACCTGCTCCAATTAACTCATCAATTAAATGCCTCTTACGATTTTCAACAGCAAAACGGAGTTGACTACTCATCTTTTAAAAAACTCCTTTCCACGATCATTGAAAATGATAATCTTTATCAATTACCACTTTTGATTATAAAAGATGATTCTTAATAAGTAAAGTAATCTTATGAAATATTTACCTTACAAAGTATTTGTGGCCACATTATATATATGTATGCCACGCGAAAAATGTTATGACACTTTTTCATATCCTTTTTCTTTCATACTTTGCAAGTTGTCTCACTATGGTTAAATTCACCCTCAATTTCAACTTGAATGGTGACATGTTCTACATGAAATTTTTCCTTTAATACATCCGTTGCTTCTTTCAATACACTTTGCGTTTCATTACCTTTAATAATAAGATGGCAAGTTAGTACTTGAAAATCTGATGTTACGGACCATATATGTAAATCATGAACTTCTTTTACAATAGTAATATTTAATAATGTATTTTTCACCTCTTCAGCATCTATGTGCTGTGGTGCGCCTTCCATTAATATATGAACTGTATCACGTGTTACACGCCATCCACTTATAATAACTAAAATTGACACAAGAATACTAGCAACCGCATCTGCGGCATTCCAATCAAAAAATTTAATAAGCAACGCAGCAATAATTGCTCCGACTGAACCTAATAAATCGCCTAGTACGTGTAAGAAAGCACTTCTTAAATTCAAATTCCCTTTCACATCTCCGGCTCTCATTAATATCCAAGCTGATAAAATATTAATAAGCAAACCAAGTACAGCAATAATGAGCATTCCATTACTAGCAATCTCCACTGGCTCTTTAAAACGACGAATTGCTTCAATAAAAATATATACTGAAATGACAATAAGAACGACACCGTTACATAATGCCGCTAACATTTCGACACGCTTATACCCGTATGTTTTTGCAGTCGTTGCTGTCTTCTCTCCAAGCTTGAAGGCAAGTAAGCTTAAAGCGAGAGATACTGCATCACTTAACATATGCCCCGCGTCAGATAATAGTGCTAAACTATTCGTTACAAACCCACCAATAACTTCAGCAATCATAAAGCTGGTCGTTAATAGGAAGGCAATTAGTAACGCCTTTTTATTTTTTGAATGACCGTGATCATGTGAGTTTCCCATACAAATGCTCCTTTAAGTGCAATATCTGTATGTTAGTATGAAACAAACTCACTCCCTTTATCCCGCATTAACGTCCGATTGGTGAAGGCTAATAATCAGTGGGGATGAACAAAACCCCCACTGATTAAAGTTTCACTTTATCCCGATTCCTTCTGTATACACACTTCGCTACTTTTCAAACAAGTCCTTTTTCTCAAATAAAAACAAGACTACTTCTTTTTTATTTTCATATTGTTTACTAATGAAAGAATTTTTAAGGAGGTTACTTAAATGAAACGTTTATTTCTCTGTATGGAGCGTGAACTTGTTGTAATAAAAGAACAAGATGGTAACTACGAAACGACTTACCACTTACAAAATATGCAGCCTACTTGTATTGCAGTTGATCCATTTCAAAAGAATCGTGTATATTGTGGAACATTTGGACGAGGTCTATGGTTAAGCGATGATGGTGGGGATTCATGGAGACCAATTGGAGATTCTTATCGTTACTTTGACTTTCCGAAAGAAGACGGTATTTTACATTCTTCAATCACTTCCATTACGATAAGCCCTAATGAACAAGTTAACGGATATGGAGTCGTTTATGTAGGTACAGAACCTAGTGCTTTATTTCGTTCAGAAAATGGCGGTGTAACGTGGACTGAACTTAAAAATATGAAATCATTATTATCTTCTTATACGTGGGCTTTCCCGCCTAGACCTTTTACCCATCACGTACGCTGGATTACAATTGATCCAAACGATCAACGTGCAATCCACGTTTCAATCGAAGCTGGTGCTGTTATTCAAAGTAACGATAAAGGGCATACATGGATTGATAAAAAATTCGGTGCCCCTATCGATGCTCATCAATTACTCATGCACCCTGAAGCCCCAAATCGCCTTTATGCATCATGTGGTGATGGGTTTATGGGCGGACCTGATCGTGCCTATCTTGAAAGTTATAACAGTGGAAACAGCTGGATTTCATGTAGTGAAGGACTTGAACATCATTATTTATACAGCATGGCTATCGATCCAGCTGATTGTAATACAATTCTCGTTTCTGCCGCACCGAGTGCTGATCTCGCTCATCACCGTATTCCTTATGAATCTTATATTTATCGAAAAACGAAAGATACTCCTTTCGAGCAAGTACAGCAAGGACTACCTTCTGCAATCGGTACAGTCATTTCAATGTTTGCTACAAACCCAGCAGAACCGCATACATTTTACACTTTAAATAATAATGGCTTGTTTCAATCCGTTAACAGCGGAGAAACTTGGGAACAATTAAACATTCCATGGAAAGAGGAATATAAAACTCAGCATCCTCATGCGTTACTCGTTACTAATTCTTAACAAAAAAGAGACTGCCTATGTATTCATTTCAGGCAGTCTCTCTTTGTTATTTCTTTAAATCAATCACAATATCATCTAACACAATATCTTTCTTTTTCGCCTCTTTTTTCGGCACTTCAATTTTCTTCTCTTTCCCATCAACAAACTCTACTCCACCATGATTTTCAGGTGTATGAACTCGCAAGTTCACGTGAGGTGTGACAATAAGCTTTGTAGCATTTTCGTTTAATTTTTGGAATGTAGCACTCCAACTACTTTTATGCGGTTCTGCTACTTTACTGCTTCCACCATTTCCTTTACCTGCATATTTATTTCCTATATCATCTTTTATTTCTAATTCCACATCAGCGCTATCCCATATACTTCTTAATGCCTTAGATTCTTCTTGATTGTAAAAAACGATAAAGGACATCGGGGTTACTTCCATTTTGTCTATATTTACTTTTATTAATTCATTTTCAGAAACCCCATTAACCTTTGCTTCCTTACTATCCATTGCTTTTAAACTAAGTGCGAAATTCCAGTTCCCCTTTATTACATTACCTTCATAATCCAACTCAACTGCTTCTATATCCCACCAAACATTTGCAACATCTAGCCTTTCATTATCATTATCGATACCACTCATAGTGGTCATACCTACATATTTTCCCTCTCCAACTTTTGTAACGTTCGAACTACCTCCCCCGCCATTAAAGCCCATAACTTGCGGACTTCCAAATAGGAACGGTTTCTCTCCTAAATCTTTTTCACTCTCAATAGAATATGTGATTGTAATTGTTCTCCCATCAAAAACAGCATCATTAATTGTAACCTTAACCCCATTACTCTCTCTCGTCATATTCAATTCAGTCGAAAACTCTTTATAATTTTCATATAATCCTGTTCTACCGTTATCTAAAAAGCGGAATATGTCACCTACAATTGGCAATCCCCCAGCATATGTAGGAAATCCGATACCGAGCGTTGCAACTGATAATCCTACTAAAATAGATGCAGCAGCGACACCTTTTTTCCAAGTTTTCACCTTTTTCTTCGTACGTATAGATTGTTTTAAATTACGCTTCACTTTTTCTTTTTCAATTTCAGAAGCCTCAATTTCCTCAAGTTCTTTTTCATCTATATCAATATCATTTAATAGTTCATAAATATCTTTCATATTACACTACCTCCAAAACTAATATTCGTAGCATTTTGTTGTAGCTTCTTTTTCCCGCGATACACACGATTATCTATCGCCGCTCGAGTTAGTCCTAACTTGTCACCTATTTCTTCTGTCTTCATACCGAGTAGATATTTCATAATGAACACTTTTTGATCTAACGGTTCTAATTGATTAATAAGCTTCAATAATTCTTCCCTATCTTCCATAACGATTAATTCGTCTTCTGCCGATTTTTCCGTACTTATATGAAACTCATCTGAAATGATTTCTACTTTTTTAGTTGCTTTCCGGTAATAATCAATTGCTTTAAACTTTGCAATCGCTGCAATCCATTTTTTAAAATCACTCGGCTCTCCATGAAACTTATTTGCGTTATTCCAAATGGAAAGAAATATATCATTTACACATTCCTCTATGAGTCCATCATTTTGAACTGGAAGAAGAACTTTATGCGTAATCCCCTTTATGAGTGGTAAGTATGTATCAACAACAAATTCTAGCGCATCTTCTTTTTGTCGCTGTAATCTTTTTATAAAATTTTTCTCATTTGATTTCATATAGTGATTCCCCTTATTTTTTGTAAAAGCTTTTACACTCTATATAACGTCCAGAAAAAAGTTTTCTCTCATCTTTTTTATTATTTTTTGTATGTAATGGAATACTTTTCCTTACCTGTTGTCTCATATAACTTTGAATTTGAAGAAAATTTTCTCAAGTCTACAATTTAATTAACGTAGTACACTATTTACATAACCATTCTTTAACTTGGTGTACATTTTATTTTGTTAATCTACTATTTAAAATTAGGAGATGAGATTTGTATGTGTGGAATTACAGGCTGGATAGATTGGAAGAAAGATCTTTCAAATCAACATGTTATTTTAGAAAAGATGGCAAATAGTATTCAGCATCGTGGTCCTGATGCTGAAGGATTTTGGTTTTCTCCTCGTGCGGCCTTTGCACACCGACGTTTAATTGTTATTGACCCAGAAGGCGGAACGCAGCCAAAAACATTTCGTGCCGGAGATTACACGTATGCTCTTACTTATAATGGAGAAATTTATAATTTTCGTGAACTGAGAGAACAACTTCAAAAATGTGGGCATGCCTTTGAAACTCACTCGGATACAGAAGTGTTACTACACGCTTATTTAGAATGGAAAGAAGACTGCGTGCAACGTTTAAATGGAATTTTCGCTTTCGCAATATGGGATGATCAGAAGCAACAATTGTTTTTAGCACGAGATCATTTAGGGGTAAAACCACTTTTTTATACAGAAAGAAATGACAGTATTATTTTCGGCTCTGAAATAAAAGCATTATTAGCTCACCCATCTGTTCCTGCTGAAATTGATGCGGATGGCATAAATGAAATATTTGGATTAGGATTATTTCGAACTCCAGGATGTGGCGTCTTTAAACATATTCAAGAAGTACGTGCTGGACATTTTATATCTTTTACACGTGATAAAAAGGTAGTTAAGAAGTATTGGAATTTAGAAAGTAAGGTCCATAAAGAATCTACCAGAGACACATCTTCACATATTTTATCTATCTTACAAGATACAGTAAAAAGACAATTAATTGCCGATGTTCCTCTTGTGTGTATGTTATCAGGCGGATTAGATTCTAGCGGTATTACTGCACTAGCGGGGAAAGAATTTGCAACGGAAAATAAAACTCTTCATACGTATTCCGTTGACTTTGTAAATAGCGCAAAAGATTTCGAGCTGACATTTGCTCGCACTGGTTTAGACGCTCCTTGGGTAAAACGTGTTTCTGAACATGTAGGGACATCGCATCATGATATTATTGTGAATGCTGAAGAATTAGCAAATCACTTATTCGTTCCCCTCCGTGCAAAAGATTTACCAAGTGCTGGCGAAATGGAAACTTCACTATATTTACTATTTTGCGAAATGAAAAAAGATGCAACCGTAGCTTTATCTGGAGAATCTGCTGATGAAGTATTCGGGGGATATCCTTGGTTTCATCAAGAAGAACTATTATATGTAGATAAGTTTCCGTGGTTAACAAACTGGAAAAACACATCTTCTCTATTATTAAGCGACGTAACAACTCAATGTAATCCTGAGCATTATATTAATAAACGATTCCATGAAGCTGTTCTTGAAGTACCTACTCTTGAAGGAGAAAGTAAAAAATCCGCGAAACAACGCCAAATGTTTTATTTATTTTTAACGAGATTTCTCCCGTTCTTACTTGACCGTAAAGACCGTATGAGTATGGCTGTAGGGTTTGAAGTTCGTGTACCATTTTGCGATTTTAGATTAGTTGAATATTTATGGAACGTTCCTTTCAACATAAAAAGTATTGATAATATTGAAAAAGGTATTTTACGTAGAGCACTGAAACCTGCTTTACCTGATGATGTGCGAAATAGAAGAAAAAGCGCTTATCCTACTTCACAAGATCCACATTATTTACAAACAATCCGTAATTTAACACTTGATATGTGCAGCAATAAAAACAATCCTGTTTTCTCACTTATTAACCATTCCATATTACTTGCAATTGCTGATCAAAGTAATAAAGTGGTTAACAATTTTGAAGCAAGAAGTGCTATGGAGTATATGCTACAAGTAAATGAATGGTTAAAAACGTATCATATTCATATCGCTTAACAAAAAAGAGTTCAAGGACAAAAACCCTTGAACTCCCTTTCATTTATTAATTGGCACATTGTCTATCTTCAGTATCGATGGACCATCCAATAATAGTGGCACAATCTCTACCTTTCCACTGAAGTACATTTGTTAATACAGGCTCAATCTGTAAACAAGTTCCGTCGTGTAATATTTCTACTAAAGATTGATCATCATCAAACTTTCGTTTATCACATTCTAAAATACCATCTGTTGCCATTACAATGTGATTCTGACCTTTTTCTAATCCCCTTATCCCTGATGTAAAACAAGGGGTATTCGCTGCAAAAACATTTTTTCTTCCTATATATTCATAGTTCTTACGCTTATTTAGCCTACCTTTTCCATTTTCCGTTTGCTCTGAATGGAATAAATACGCGAAGCAATCACCAACTGATAGCCAATATAAGAACTCGCCTTTTCGTAAACAAATTAAACATGCAAGTTCCTCATCATCTTGGTCACATTTCTCGATAAATAGCTCATCTGTAAATAACGCTAATAAATACATATGGGTATGATGAAAAGCTAAATGGATTGGATATGAAAATAATTCTTTTAGTTGTCCTTCTCTTTCTGAAATCGCTTCTATTATATAATGTATATTTTTCGTTTTATGATGTGTATCAAAAATCATAACAAATTCAAATTCTAATTTCGGATCCCACCAAGCTAGCACTGCATCTCCTCTTTCATATGCATCACTCTCTTGATTTCCTCCATATACGCCGACTGAAAGAGGACCACATTTTTCAACATGTATTTGATCTACATACATCTTTTCATGACTAATCCATTTAAATGTATTCACAGCTATCATCCTCTCTCTTGCTAAATGTATACCTTTACACATAGATTACCTTATATTTCAATAAAAATAAACTTTTTCAACATTTATTATGAAAATAACAGGATTTTAATTCTTACCAAGCGAATATATCTTATAATACGATATAAAAGTTAGGGGGATTTATAATATGAAAGATATTAATCCACATTGGGAGACAATTTACTACCACTTACGATATGAGTATGAAGACAATCTTTCTCACCAAGCAATTCGCATTTTACAAATCATTTCTCGTGAGAATGACATAACAATTGGAAAAGTTGCTTCTGAACTCGGTTTATCTCATAACACAGCGTCTGAACACGTGAAACGCCTTATTCAAAAAGGATTTATCATTAAAGAAAGAAATAAACAAGATGAAAGAGTTGTGAACCTTACATTAACGGCAGAAGGAATTGAAGCATTAGAAAAGCATACTTTGCTAGATAAAGAAAAGATACAAATATTAGAATCACAGTTATCAAAAGAAGAGCAACAACTAATAGAAAAAGCCTTTTCGTTATTAGCTAAGGAGGCAAAATATGCATTTCCTCGTTAAGGTCATCGTCTCCGCCCTCATTATTGGGGGTGTAACCGAATTTGCTAAATACTATAGTACACTTGGTGGCTTTATCGCAGCTCTTCCTCTTATTAGTTTACTTAGTTTATTTTGGATTTCTTTCGAAGGTGGGAGTAAACAAGAGTTAAGTCAATTCGCTTTAGGCGTATTATATGGATTTCCTGCATCTGCACTACTATTATTTATTGTTTATATCGGTTTAAAGAACTCCTTTTCACTTAGTACATCTATACTCTTTGGCATATGTGCCTGGTGTATCGTCTTTACTTGCCAAAAAGTATTTCAAGCTTAGGGGGAATTACTATTAATAGATCAGTAAAGATATTTGGACAAAATGTAGAAGTATATATGAGAGGTAGTAGTAAACAAACTGTAGTCATTCAAACAGGAATGGGATGCTCATTTTATGATTGGCTTCCTATTATAGAAAAGCTTTCACAAAACTTTACAGTCATTTCATATCATCGCCCAGGTTACGGAGAAAGTGAGCTAGGAACTAATCCACGTACAACAATACAAGCTGCAAAGGAACTACATATGCTGCTACATGAACTAGCTATTTACGAGCCAATCATTTTAATTGGTCATTCCTATGGAGGTTTATGCGCACAACATTTTGCGATATTACATGAGGATCAAATTAAAGCACTTATTTTAGTTGATTCTACTTCCATGAACTTACACCGATTAGATGAGCTTCATTTACCGATTTCTGATCAAACTGATTCTGACGATACTTGGCTACAAAAATATCATACTTACTCCAACATCGATGCAGACGCGCTTTATACTGAACTAAAACCTATGCTCGTCAATACAACAAAACAGCATATCAAATTTTCTACATCTCCTTCATTATATAAAGCGACAGCTTCTGAACTGTCCGAGTGGAAATATTGTGCTCGCTCAATAAAAAAACAACATAAAACATTAGAAATACCATTAATCGTTATCGGTAGAGATCCTCAATATTCTATTGCTCAATTGATTGAGGGCGGTATGCCAAAAGAAGAAGCTACACAACTTGAAGATATGTGGCAAGAACTTATTCGTGAACAATTACACCTCTCAATAAACAGCAAATATATTCTTGCCGAACATGCTGGTCACGGAATAGAAAATGATCGACCAGATATTATCATTCAAGTCATTCAATCTTTACACACAAAAAAAGGAAGCAACTAAAGCTGCTTCCTTACTTATCTATTCATAGTCTTCTTCGTCATCATCAACTTCTTCATAATACGAACTCCCATTGCTTACATATATAGGACCATTCGCAACATCAATACGTAGTACCCATGCCCATGGCACAGCTAAACGTTTATGTATTGCTCTCCAAAAATTCATTGATTTTCTTTCGTACTCCTGGAACTCCTGAAGTAACTCTTTATAGGAGGAACCGTCTAACTGAATATTTGCTTCTAATAAACGAGAATGGGCATAGTACTGTAACTCTAGTTCAGCAGCAATCTCCATTTCTTCTTCCGTTGCCATACCTATAATTGCTCCATCTGCTGGTGCGATTTCATATACGTTGTGAACTTCAATAAGCCCTTCTTTCTCTCTCTCAAACATGTAAACAGCCTCCTTTAACCAATATTTTTTATGTTACAAAGTCATACTTCTACAATACCTTCTCTCTTTCCTCTTTTTTTGATAAACTTTTACAAATTATTTATCTGATGACCAATATTCTCTATTCTTTCAGCAGAAACTAGCCTATCACTGTTAAAAGTTAATTTGTACACATCGGGCATATGAAGTGTTTTCCAAAACTGAAAATCATATTTCGAATCAAAATAATTCATAAGTAAAACCATAATATTCCCATGAGTACCTATTACAATATTCTTCCCCTTATATTTTTTTAATATATTTTGCATACATAATACAGCACGTCTTTGCGCTACATCATTCGATTCTCCGCCTTCGTATGCAAAAGTCCAATCTTCCCACACATTCTGAATAGCATCATTAAAATCCTGTACTGGTTCTTTACTTAATAACCTTTCCCGTAAATCTTCTTCCAATTGTATTGATAGTTTATTTGCATTCGCAATTCCTTCAACGGTCTGAATCGCTCTTTCGTATGGACTAGAAATAACAACATCAATCTTCTCATCTTTTAACAAGCTTGTTATGTTTTGTGCATCTAACCAACCCTTCTCAGATAAGGGGCGTTCCCGTTCTTCTTTTGTATATGTAGAGTGGGCATGGCGAACGAAATATATTGTAGTCATTATTCAACTTCCTTTCTTATTTTCAATCTATATTCAATGAAGTAATTAGGAAATCCTGTATCATTAAAAGAAAAGGACGCTTTCTAATAAGCGCCCTTTGTTTACATAATAAAATTATTTCATTATAACTTTATTTTGGATTCTTCATCTGTTATAACCTCTTGAATGAAGTAATCTATATTATTTCTAAGCTTTTGGTATGTAATTTGATTATCTATATCATTAAACATTATTACAACCTCAACCTTATTTCCCTTCTTATCCGTACTATACAAGCTTTTTGTCAATACGAATGCGGTAGAACCACCTTTTTGACCAGCATATTCCAACTTATTATTTTCAACTGTTCCTTTAAAAACATTATCAATTTCATCTTGCATTGACTTTGGGAAATATCCCCTACTATTTATCTTCTCCATTAAACTCATATAATCTTTAGCATTTGCACTCACTAATCGATCTGACCAAATACGTTGGGAGTCCATATCGGCTTTTAACGATATCTCCCGTTTTCCCCATTCTTTCTCGTCTTTCATCCATTCATGTATTTGCCATACATGCTTAACATATTCATCATTAGACATATTACGTAGCTTGTCCAATGCTTTATTTTGAGGAATATGCATTTCTTTTTCAACATACCCCCTCATATACAATGCCGCTGTATACGCCGGATAAAATTCCTCGTGACTATTTAAGCCTAACTCTTTCAAACTTTCATTCACACGTGCTGTTCCAAGCTTGTCCAATAAATATGATGCGTTCGCATTCGAACTATATTGAATCATTCCTTTAACTACTTCCTCTAAAGAAGTTTGCCCATTGTTCACTAACCCTCTAGCTTTTACATCATCTAGCCATACAGGGTGTGCACCACCATCAGTATTCTTCACGTAGTATTTTTCTAATTCTTTCAATGAAATCTGCTCGTCTTTTCTTACCTTTCCTTCGGCCACTTGCTTAGCATATTCAATTGCTATAACGATTTTCGACATACTTGCTAGTGGTAATTTTTCATTTTCATTTAGTGATGTTAATATCTCACCATTTCTTTTAACGATTAAAGAAGCTGTTTTATCATCCTTATGTTCTTTTATATAATTTAGCACATAACTAGGATCTTCTTTTGAATTGACATATTCCTTCACTGAAAAGAAAGCTATACAACCTACTATAGTAATTCCAGCTATAATTCCAACAACTTTTAACCCTCTCATAATACTCCCCCTAAAATAAACATATTATATATTATACTAAATAAATTTCCCTTTTTAAGTAAGAATTAGAGTATTTATACAAAAACGTTTCTTTTCTTAAACAACAAAAAAACATGCTTTCATTATGAGAGCATGTTTTGTGATTTTTTTCACATTATTTAGTTAAAAAATAAACTTTTTACTTACCATGATGTAACATTAAATCACTGAGTTCTTCTTCAATGTGATTTAATTTCGCAACGCCTTCTTTCCATTTATGAATATAACGTGAAACCCCAACGAAAAATAAAATAATAATTGTGGAAAGAATAATACCATACACGATAGCTACAGTACTCATAGTTACACTTCCTTGTAATTAGTTATGTTTTTATTATAAACCTTTTTCTTTTAAAATACTTCGATTTCAACTTTTTGTAACAAAATTGATTTTTCTAACAAATAAATAAAAAAACTTTATATTTTTATCATACCAAATATCACCTTATATTCTTTAAACATCTCCATTTGTTAAAAAACGTTCGAAAAAGGAAAATTTTTCACAAAATATACAAAACTTCACCATATGTACTATTACCATATGGGTTATATTATTTAATAGTGTAAAGGGGATGATACAATATGACGACTTGGTTTATTGTACTGTTAGTTGTATTTGGGGCATTTAAAATTATCGTTTCTAGTCTTCCAAACTCCGTTATTGAATCAATTATTAGCCGATATGAAACACATCCGCAACTTGATGAAGAGAATGTTACTGTAACGATCAATGGAAATAGCTTAGAAGGCGATAAGAAATCTCAAATTATTACTGATTTTAACGAAGGTCTATTTTTAGATCGTTATTATGCACCACCACAAAATGAGGGAACTCCTTTAATTATCAATGCAAAACGTGGTAAAAAGGATTTTACATTTTATATTTATAGTCATGAAGAACATGTTGATGTTGTAAAACAACATAAAAAGAAAGTAGTTGCTTATAGTTTACGCTCTAAAAACCTACAAAATAGTGATATGTTCGTGTCAGCTGATTTAGCTTAATGCTCATATATGAGAAGAAGGAATCCATGACATATGGATTCCTTCTTTCCTATTTACTGAAAAATAAGCTCTGTCTTCAAACTATCTTTCGGTAACAACCATCCTTTTTTCTCTATACTCGCCATTAATAATTCTCTTTGTTTTGTCGCGATACTTTCCTCATTTGTTTTAAACGACACTTCTATTACGAAGTCATCTTCTATCTTCCCGGTATTACTTAATGGCCAAATTTCAATATTCGTTTTTATATTTTCAAATTCACCTGTATACCGTTTCATTAATACAGGACCGTAAATGTGAGAATCCTTGAGCATCTCTTCTCCCCAATTCGTATACAACCATTTGTTCATTTTCCCTGGTAACTTTTCTATTAACATATTTTGAGCAGCTTGTTCATTTGGTAAATCAAGTACCCCATATCCTTTAGCACTGTAACTTTTCTTATTTGAAATACTTAACGTTTTCTTCCCAAATCCCCAATCTATTTCCGCCTCATAACTATCAGTTTTACTATCAAATCCATCTTTTTTAGCTACTTCTAGTGCATCTTGAATTACACCATTTTGAATAGGATATCTTTTTTTATATGTTAGCTCAAAATCTTTACTAAATTCTTTCTTTCGAATTCTCGCAAACCACCCTTCGTTACTTAAACTTTTATTCACCGTATCTAAAAATTGCACTTGTATTCTTTCATAATTTGTACCAGCCTGGAAATGTTCTAGTACCTCTTGCTTCATCTCTTTGTTATAACCTAATACTTGTTCTGGCTTTAATAATAACTTCACTTCAAAACTAGGTTTCATTGGACTAGCAGCAAACCCTTCCTTAACGTTATAAAGGAAACAACAAAAGAAAATGCTTACGAATACAAATACTTTTTTCATATACCTATCCCCTTTACATTTTAAATTACTTCTATACGTTCCATTGCAAGTGAATATATATTTTCATATCCTGCTGTACTTAGCTTTTGTTGTAATCGATCCGTATCCTCTTTAAGAGCGTGCACTAACACCGTATGTTCTGGTAATAATGTATTTAACATTTCCTTAACATCACTTATACTTTGATGAACTTTATACGGAACTCGATTCACCTTACATGTATTCCTTACATGCTCTTTCATAACTTTTTCTGCAAAACTCCCTTTAGCAATATGTCCTGTAAAAATAATGGAATTCCGTTCTTCATGCCGAAGTTGTTCATAGTATAACTGTGCTCTTTTCGTTTGCATATTCGCATCACTCATTACAACTATTCCGTAACTATTTTGCATACTAATGTCATTATCCATAACTATTATGTTTCTTTTCAAACTCTCCATAATCCATTGAAGTTCTTCATTATTTTTTATCCAATCTTTATATATGAACATCTCTTCAAATCCAGCCAAAATTTCTTTATCTACTATAAGCGGAAATTCTTTATATCGTTCATATAAATACAATACTATATCTTGCGCCCTACCAAGTTGCGGCAGCGGTAGTAATGCTATTCCTTTATTTTGCATAACTCGTTCAATTTCTGTACATAGATCGTCTAATCTTTCATTTTGCGAAACATCATCAGTGTGGTAAGCGGCATCTACAATTGCAATTTTTATATCGCTTCGCAAATTTTTAGGTAAATTAGCTCGTAGTATATTAGATTCTGCTGAATAATCACCAGAATAAAATACGTATGTATTACACATATCCACTAAAAACCAAACAGCTCCTAATACATGCCCACTATACCCCCATTGAAACCGCAACGTTGGTGTAATCTGTATCCATTCATTTGGATTACTAATCTCATCAATACATACATAATTTAAATCTTTAATATTTTGGTCGTTATAAGGTAAATCCCACCCTTTTGAAAGATTGTAGTTTCTCCATTTTTCAAAATAAGCTGGCAGTTGCTCCTTCGTATAACGAGTCGTCCAAATTTTTTTCTTATATCCATACTTCGTCAATAAAGGTAATCCCATCGTATGATCTTCATGAATATGTGATAAAAATACCGCATCCAAAAATGTAACTATTTCTCTTTCTATTTTTGGATAACTCTCCTCATAGGATCGATTAATACCACAATCAAATACTATTTTCATCTCTTTATTTTTTACAAAATAGCAGGAACGACCGTATTCTCCCGCTCCTCCCCATACTTCCATCCTCATCATGCTACCCCTTTTCGTTTTTGCTCCATATGTTGCAGAAATAATAAGCACATTGTTGTAAGCCCAACAGAAACAACGGCCATCGCCATTCCTATAGATACTTCCCCTTGTTCAAATTGAGCAAAAATAAACGTTGCTGACGTTTCTACTGATGGAGGTAGTACGAGAAGCGATGCTACTAACTCTCTTATCGAAATCGTAAATGTCATCGCCCATCCAGCAAGAATGCCTGGGATAATAAGAGGCAATATTATTTTTCTAAAAATATAAATATAATTTCCAGAAAAAATACTCCCTGCCTGTACAAGAGAATCATCAATTTGTCCGAGCGATGCTTTTACATACTGCACCGTATAAGGTAAAAAAAGAACAACATACGTTACTATAACCATGACAGGCGTATTGTAAATTGATATAGGCATATATGGTGAATTCCAAAATAAAATAAGCCCTACAACCATCACTATTCCTGGTACCATATTCGGTAATATACCGCACATATCAAGCCATTTTTCAGAGGACTTTTTCCCCTTTCGAATCATAAGTGCCAAAAAGACCCCAACAATTACAGCAACAATCGCTGTTACGAGTGAAAACATAAAACTGTTCCATAAAGCTTCTAATCCTGGAGAACCTATTGTAAACAATGCTTCATAATGGCTTGTTGTAAAGTTATTTAAATGTAAGCCACCGCCTCTTAATTTTGACAAAGAAGCAATAAGTATAGAAAAGTATGGGATTCCAATTGCTACTATTAGTAAAGCAATTACATAAACCCATGCTATAAAACGTGTAAGTGTAGACAAAGTATACCTTTTAGATTTCACACCTTTTCCACTAACCATTGCATATGAGTACTTTCGATTCAATACATTTTGCATATACCAAATGAGCATACACGCACTAAGTAATAAAGAAGATAATGCTGTTGCACTACTAAAATCAATCGGCCAACTCGAAATAAATTTATGAATCTCAGATGTTAACACATGGAAACCAATTCTACGTCCAAATGTAGCTGGTGTTCCAAATTCTGCAATCGTCTTTACGAAAATAAGTAAAGCACCCATTACATAACTTGATAATAATAACGGTAATATTATCTTTCTTAAACGATAGAAGAATCCACCACCATGAACTGCTGCGGCTTCTTCTTTACTACTCCCAATCTGAAGTAACGTGTTCTTTAACATGAAATAAAGGAATGGGAATAAATGCAGACTCATAATTAGAACCATACCTCCTAAACTAAAAAACGAAGATGAAATCGTCTTTAGCATCGGAAAAAATTGTTCAAAATAGCCGTTAGGTTGCATAAACAAAATCCAGCCCATCGATCCAATATACGGCGGCGTCATAAATGGGATCATAAAAACAATGTCCAATTTACTATGCTTTCCAACATCTGTTTTGCTCATAATGAACGCTAATGGAAATGCTAATATTGTAGCTCCTAGTACAACGAGTACACCTAGCAACATTGAATTCAGAAAAATCCCAGCTAATCCACCACTCTGCATGACTTCAAAAGGCTTTAAAAAATTCCAACTGCTATTTTCATATACACTAGAAAATAAAATGAGAAAAAGCGGAATGACGATTAACATCACCACAAGTAACAATGCTACTGTCATTCCAACTTGTCTTACTGATACGAATCGATTTACCATGTAATCACCATCTTATTGAAATACTTTCTTAAATTGTTTTCCTATTTCATCTTGTTCTTTCTCAACTGTTTTCCAATCAATATTTAATACTGGGATCTCTTCTACATTTGGTCTATTTTCAGCTTTTATATCTTTTCTACCAGGCAATAAATACGCTTTAGAAATTTGTTTTTGCACATCATCTGATAATAAATAATCAATAAACTCTTTTGCACCTTCTACATTTTTACTATCCTTCATAATGCCTGCTGCCCGTGGACTAATGACTGTTCCGCTTTTTGGATATACGATATCAACTGGTTCACCCTTTGCTTTTGCACTGTACGTCATATAATCAACACCAGCAATTACCATATCTTTCGCACCTGTTACAACTGGATCTAACGCTTCTTGGTTTGCCCCCGCTACTGTAACTTCATTTTTCTTAAGCTGTTCAAATAACTTCCATCCATCTTGTCCATTCTTTTTCACGTATCCTGTTACAAAGTCTAAAGCCGAACCTGAAAGCGCTGGATCCGGAAGATTCACTTTCCCTTTCCATTCTCCTTTTGTTATATCGCTCCAGTCTTCAGGCGCTGTCTTCACATTTTTTGTGTTGTACACAATTCCTAATGCTGAAGCACTATATCCAAAATAATGTCCTTTATCATCCGACCATTCAGAACGAAGCTTATCAGCTTGTTTCGCTTCTTCATAAGCTAACGTTTGACCATCTTTCTTTAATCCTTCCATAGCTGGTAAAGAAGCGAGTACGACAACGTCAACGACTGGATTTTTCTTTTCAGCTTCCATTCTCGCTAAAATCTTACCTGTTGTTCCTTGAAACATTTCCACTTTTATACCGGTTTTCTTTTCAAAGTCCTTTTGAATTTTTTCTGCTAATCCTTTTGGTCCTGCACTATATACAACAATTTTCTTTTCATTAGAATTTTTATTTTTTGCATCTACATTACCTGTCTTTGAGCTACAACCTGTTACTACAGCAGAAAATAGTAAAGTACATACAAATAAAGACTTAAGCGAACTGAATTTCTTCATACGATTCTCCCCCTATATGATGAATACATTTTTTTGGTACATATAACGATACCGGTTTACCGATGCTTAGCTTACTATTGTTATAAGCTGTCCATACACCGAGTGTCCCCATATTTACTTTCACTTCATAACGTTCTCCTACATATGTAACGTGCTGAATTTCACCTGTATACATGTCGCACACGTCATTTTTTGTCCAGCTCACGTGCTCTGGGCGAATCATTTGTTTATTCTCTACAAGCCAATTTGCTTTACCAACAAACTTTGCAACAAATTCATGAGACGGTTTCACATAAATATTTTCTGGTGTTCCTTTTTGTAATACTTCCCCTTGTTTCATTACAATAATTTGGTCTGACATTGACATAGCTTCTGTTTGATCGTGTGTTACATACAATGCCGTTAAACCAATGGAATGAACGATATCCATAAGCTCTAAGCGCATTTCTTCTCGTAAAATTGCATCGAGTGCACTTAACGGTTCATCAAACAAAATAAAATGAGGCTTTGTTACGATTGCTCTAGCAAATGCGACACGTTGCTGCTGTCCGCCAGAAAGTTCGTGTGGATATCTTTTCTCCATACCTTGCAAGCGAACTCGCTTTATCGCATCTTCTACCTTTTCGCGTAAATGATTCGTTTGCTTTGTAGCCCTTAAACCAAATGCAACATTTTCAAAAACAGTCATATGCGGCCATAAAGCAAAATCTTGAAATACCATACCGATATTCCGTTCATGAGGAGATGTTTTTACCTTTTTTGTAGACGAATACATACACTTATCTCCAAAATATATTTCTCCTTTATCCGGTTCTTCAAGTCCTGCAATCATTCTAAGCAAAGTCGTTTTCCCGCATCCCGAAGGTCCTAAAAGTGTGGTAAACTCTCCTTTTTTCATTACAATTTGTAACGGTTTTAACGCCTGCATTTCTCCAAATGTCTTTTCTAATCCATGAATTTTAATATCCATCGTTTCACCTCTCTCCCCTCATTCTTAACCTGCTTTCATTCTATATGGAAGATTTATACTGAATGTTAATGTACTGTAAAGATTAAATTAAAAAACTTCTAATAAACTATTTATTTCTATAGATTTTTTCTATAGTTAAAATAAAAAAGGAGGGTAACTCATAATGAATCTCTTAAAATTAGAAATTGTAGTGCTTATTAAGAAATACAAAAAGCTTACGATTGTTGCAGAAAAACTTGGTGTTAAACAACCTACTATTACATTTCATATAAAAAGCTTAGAAGAGGAACTCGGTGTGTCTTTATTTGAATTACGTTCCGGAAGATATTTCTTAACAGAGGCTGGCGAGGCGTTGCATCATTATGCTTGCAAAATAGATGCACTTATGAAAGAAGCTAGACGGGTGACACAAGAATTTAAAGATTTTAATAAAGGAGCTATAACAATTGGCGCTAGTTATGTACCAGCAACTTACCTTTTACCAGAAGTTGTTCACCAATTTCAGTGCGAATTTCCAAATATAAAAATAACACTCATGGTAAAAACTGCGCCTGAAATTCGAACGATGCTACAAAATCATGAAATTGATCTCGGGGTAATTTCTGCGGCGCCGTTTGATGAACCACTTTTAAAACAAACAAAAATAATACCTGATACACTTGTTCTTGCTTTTTCCAAAGAACATCATTTTTCAAAAAAAGAAAGTGTATCCTTACAAGATATCGAAAAAGAACGTATATTATTGCATCGTAATCCATCTACAACGAGAGATTTACTTACACAATGGATGTTATCACATAACATTACTTTCCAATCTGAAATTGAACTAGATTCATTAGAAACGATGAAACAAATTTTAAAGTATGGTAATGGGGTTGCCTTTATTTCTAAACTTGCTATTGATCAAGAAGTACAACGAAATGAGCTATGCTGTATACCGATCCCAGGATTTGAATTTCAGCGTAATATTTATACCATTCATCATGAGGACAGGTGGAATTCAAAAATAATTTCCTTTTTACTACAAAGTATCACTTCTTTTGCAGCAAAAAATTAAAAGGCTGTCGTTATACACGACAGCCTTTTAAACTATATCTCTATTTATTTTTCTTTTCCTCAATTTTCACTTGTGCCTCTTCAGCCTTATCTAATGCTTCTGACACTTTTTTCTCTTTTTCTTTTACTTCATCTATACTATCGACAGCTTTAATTAGTTTATCGATTCCTTCTTCATTTACTTTTTTTCGTTTCGCTACTCTTTCATTTACTTTCTCTTCAACGTCTTTTGCTTTTTGAAGCATATTTTCTGCATTTGATTTCACAGCCTTTTCAAGTGCATCATCTTTTTTCTTTTGTAACACTTCATTTGCAATATCTTTCGTTTCTGAATACTTACCGTCTTTTAATGCTGTCGCACCGTGATCTAGTAACTGAGCGACTTCTTTATATGCCTTCGCTTCATTTCCTGATTTTTCTTTTTCCGCTTTTTCAAACCACATAATCGCATCACTATATTTTTCATTTTTCAATGATTGCATACCTGTTTCAATATACGTGTCATAATTACTACATCCAGTCATTACGACTAACAGAAAAAGCATAACAAAACTTAATTTTTTCATGATGTTTTCTCCTTTTCTTTGCCTGCTCACTTTACTGTAACATACATGAAAAGGAGTTTCAAAAACTAAAATACTAATTTGGTCATTTTTATATTGTTAAAATTTTCTTTTAAGCCAATACATCCACTTGTTTTTTCGCCATATGCTGCTTTACTCCAACTAATACAACTAACAATAATCCTCCACCTAATGTCATCATAACAATGCTAGTCGGCAACATATCTAATAATAATCCATATACAATCATACCGAGCGGCGCGATTGCAGTAGCAATAGTTTCAAGTAGGCCGAATACACGCCCTAAATAGCTTGGATCTGTCGTCTTTTGCATATGTACTTGCATCGGGATATTTACGATCATCATTGACATACCAGTTAACATCATAAAAACCATATAGTAAATAAAACTTGCTACTTTCGGAATGGTAACTAACAACGGGAAGACTGTACATAAACTCAAACCCGCAAATAAAAACAGCCCAATATAAATAGAACGAAACGGATTATTCACTTCTTTACGCACTGATAAAGCAATCGCACCAATTAACATCCCGACTGCTAGCATTCCCTCTACAGTACCGAGTTGCTTTGAAGATAAATGCAATGTTTGGACGATAATGTATGGAAGTGCAACGGTTAGCCCACACGCAAAAAAGTTTACCCATAGCGCAATTTTCATTAAACCATATATTTCATGCTGTCGTTTTATATATGAAAAACCTTCTTTTATACTCGTCAAGAAATGCTCTTTACTCTCAGCCACTTCTTTTTTATATAAATCAAATACGATAAATAATTGCACAATAACTGCTAAAAAGAATGTAATGCTATTTAACAGAAAGAACGACTTAATTGAAAAGAAACCAAATACAACTCCGCCAATAATCGGCGCTAAAATATTTGATAAAGAAGCTGCCGTCTGGTTCAAAGCACTCGCTTTTTGAATACGCCCTTCATCAACTAAATTAGGAATAGATGAAGTAAACGCAACAGAATAAAAACTTGCGCAAATTGATAATAATGCTGCTGATACATAAATAAAAAGAAGTGATGGTCCAAGCATTATTGTAAGAATAAACATAATAAGCATCGTTAAGCTACTTAATAAATCAGTGCCAATGACAAGCCATTTTCGATTAACACGGTCAGCTACAGCACCTGCAATCGGGCCACAGATCATCCTTGGAAGTGATCCGCAAATAAGCGTAGTTGCAAACCCCATTCCTGAACCAGTTGTCTTTAATACGTATAACCCCATTGCGAACGTATAAATACCTGCTCCTAGCAAGGACGTCATCTTTCCAATCATCATTAAAATAATATTCCTCGTTGCAATCTTCATTTTCCAATCATTTTGACCTATACTTACATCTTCCATTATGACACTCTCCCCTTAAAAGTTAAATTGTGTTAAACTTATTATATAATCAACTTTCCAATTTTTACAACAAAAAGTTAAATTATATTTAACTTTTCAATTATAAAGGAGCAATGTTATGGCAACTCTCGGCGAAAAAATTAAGGCGTTACGAAAAGAAAAAAAGCTTACGCAAACCGAACTAGCAGGTTCGGAACTGACAAAAAGTATGCTTAGTCAAATTGAAAATGGAAAAGCTACACCTTCTATGAAAACATTACAATATATTGCCGAAAAACTTGAATGTGAAACGAGTTTTTTATTAGAAGAAGATGATGGAGAAATTGTAGAACTCATTCAAAAAATGGAGCAACTTATAAAAGCTAATAAATGTGATAAGGTGTATGAAACTTTACTTCCTATCGTTCAAAAGGAACTCCCTCTCACTTTAAATACTGCCCGATTATATAAACAATTTATTACTGGAGCAGCTATAATGAAAGATTGCAACATTGAATCTTTCGTTGAAAAAGCAACTTCTATTTTTGAAAAATATACTTTATACAGAGACAGCACTGAAACAAAATTAACATTCTCTTATACGTTATTCTCACGTAAAAAGTATGAGGAATGTTTGCAACTTATTGCTCGTATTCGAGATGATTATGAAGCGAACCATTTAGAAATGGATCTTATTATACATATCAGATTGTGCTTAAAAGAAGCCATTATTTTACTCGCATGTGGCAAATATGAGGAATGTGAAAAAATCATATTAGAAGCATTAGCATTTTCAAAAAAACATCAAGTGTATTATAAAACAGATGAATTTTATCGCATATTATCTTATCAAAAAGTCATGACGGCTGATAAAGAACAGTATTTACATTACATTAAGAAATCTGAGCAATTCGCCATTTTTACTGAAGACACTTTATCCGTTGCGATCGTAGATATATTAAAAGCGTATTACTACAACACGATTACTAAAGAATATACAATTGCATTAGAACATGTAGAACAATTTCGAGAAAAACTAAAAGACGAACCGATTTTCCAAGAGGATGGATTGTATTACCTTGAAACCGGAAAAGCTTTGTACGGATTAAAAAAATACGAGGAAGCTCTGAAAGCTTTTCAACATGCTAAAATACCAGATTATATGATGCATCCACTTGATCAAGCATGGCTTACAACGGCAGGTGCATATCGTGCCCTTTGTTATGTAAAACTTAACGATAAGCAAAGAGCTCTTGAAGAAGCAACAGAAGCAGCTCAAAAGATACAACCTTATCCGGATTCCATCTTTTCTTCTTTTATTAAAGAAACATTACAAATAATACAAAAACTTTAAGAATGTCTCGAAATGGTATATTATTCCTCCTTTTTAGCAAAGATAATAATAATGGGAGGAATATAAATGAATATACAACGCGCAAAAGAGCTTTCAGAGTCATCAGAAGAAGCCAATGTCAGTTTTCAAGGCATGCCTGTTATGATTCAACACGTTGACGAAAACAACGAAACCGCCCGCATATATGAAGTAACAAATCCAAGACGCGAATTAACAGTTCCAGTTAATAGCTTAGAGGAAATATAAGCAATGCCACTTCAACCTTCTGAAGTGGCATTTTTCTTTTTTTATATCTAGTTTCCCCTTTTTAATAAGCCATACAAACCAATGAAAATTACAATGAGACCCACTGCGACAAATGCCAGTTTTTTGAATAATTCTCTTGTTTCATGACGTCTAACGTCTCCTATACTTTTATTTTGTCGTTCAATTACATTTCGCTCCGTTTCTACTCGCTCTCCATATATTAACAAACGATATTTACTTGATGTATATGGTTCACATGTAAGCAATGTAACTTTGTCTTTTCCTTTTATTACATTTAATTTATCTACTTGATTTGGATTAATAATCTCACGGCCAATTACTTTATACACTTGCTGCTTTCCAAGCACATTTACGTAAAATATGTCACCATCACTTAATCGATCAAGGTGGCGAAACATCGTCGCTCCGTGATACCCACGATGTCCTGCCAATACAGTATGTGTATCTTTCCCACCAATTGGTAAAGAAATCCCTTCAATTTGTCCTACCCCTCTACTTAAGTTTTCTTGACTTGCACCTAAGTAAATTGGCAACTCCTCATTTATTTTTGGAATAGAAATCGTGCCAAATATCTCATCTTTGTTTATGAAATTTAACGGTTCCTTATTTACTTCAGCATCCCTAACAAATGGGTCACTCATTTTGAAAGTAGTTTTTCCTAACGAATTATTATATGTTTCCATCTTCCGAAACTTCTCATTCACATCTTCTACTTTTAAATCATCAACCATTTTTTCATAACGTATTACTCCTGTTTTATATACATAATTATTTATATAATTAGCCACCAATGGATATAGAAATAGAGATAAACCTGCAAGGAACAATACTAAACTTATAAATCCCCTTCTCACATACTCACCACTCAATACATACTATTTTCGTTTTTTCAAATAAATCATTAGAAGGACGATACAAATGATAACAATAGGAAAAACAATCATCCAATCTTCTAAAATGAAAGGTTTTGTAATCATTTCTTTTTCTCCAGCATCATATGGAACCCGGTGTCCTCTCACTAGTAACCTGTGCGTGTTCACTCCATAAGGGGTACATGTAATTAATGTTGCATAATCTTGACCTTGTACAACTAATAAATCTTCTGTTTCATTTGGTAATACAACTTTTATTTGATCTACCTTATAGGCAAGTACTTTATCTAATGAATGAATATAAAATATATCGTTCTTTTCAACTTTATCTAAATGAGTAAACATTAGTGCTGACGGTAAGCCACGATGCCCCGTTAAAACTGTATGCGTATTTTTTCCCCCTACTGGTAATGAAGATTCGTTCAGTTGTCCAATCCCGCGGCTCAGCACATCTTCAGTCGTTCCTTGATAAATTGGAAGATTCACATCAATTTTAGGGATTTCTACATATCCCATAACATCACCGATATTTAACATATCTACATAAGAACTCTTGTTCTCATCGCTATTTTCACGAAATGGGTCCGAAAATGTTTGCATCTTACTTTGAACTTTTTCATTATATTCCCGCGCTTCTTTTTCCTTACGTTCAATTTCTTCTTTTTGTAAATTGCTTACTGCTGCATCGTACGTGCTTACTTCCGAATAGTGCGTTCTCGTTGCAAACCAATTACTTACCATCGGATATAAAAATATACTTAAGCCTAACAAAAATATACTGCCAAAAATAATATTTCGTCTCATAACATCCTCTTTCACTACGGATAAAATGTGGAAAAGAGGAAAGCAATATGCCTTTCCTCTTTTCAAAACTCAATTATTATAAAAATATCAAATTAGGAATTCTTCACAGGTTTCTTTCTAAAGAAAATAAACGCTGCTGTCACCATTAATAACAGACCAACTACTGTGAAGAAAATTGTTCCTATACCGCCTGTTGCTGGAATAATCCATCCGCTCTTATTGTTCTCAACTTTTAGCTCAATTACTTTATGATCTTTATCAATTTTAATATCAATCGGATCTCTTAACTTTTGATATTGTTCTACTGCACCGTCTTCATCTATATACTTCGGTGCTTCTGTTTCAACAATTTGATATTCACCGTACGGAATTTCATTCCATGTAATAATACCATCTGCATCAGTCTTATCATCCATTTTTTTCTCTTTTACTGTTACAACTTTACCTTTACTATCTCGTAATTCAAACCTTGCACCTTTTAACTTCAGGTTGTTATCCTTACCATCGACTTTTTCAATTTTAATATTCCCCATTGTTGGTGTAACCACTACTTCATTAGATGGTTTTCCATCTTTTTCTGATGAAACATCGTCTTTGTTTACAAAATCAAGTACTGCTTTGTTCGGAATTTTCACTCCAGATTGAACATCGCCTTTAATCTTTGCAGTAATTTGCAAATGTAATTCTTTACCTGTTACTTTCGAAAAATCTTCTATTGAAGCAATAACCTTTTGTCCAGCTACAATTACGTTTACAATACTCTCATCAATCTTTTTACCATCAATCTTTACAATCGGTGTCCCAACAACCTCTAAACGGTCATCTAAAACATCGGTAACAACATAATTTTTATACATTTGAATATCCTCAGGAAGCAATGTTTTAATGTCATACGTATACTCTGTTTCAAGATTTATTCCCGCGTTCTTTGAACTGTCGTTAATCGTTTTTTCAATTGTAGGCTCTTTATAGTTCTTTACATCTTTTTCTAACTTAACTAGTTTACCAGTTTCTTTAATAGAAAAAGGATATTCTTCTTTACTTGTTAAATAACCTTTTGGAGCCTTTTCCTCTATAAAATAATAGTTTCCATACTCTAAAGAATCTACACGAATTTTACCATCTAATCCTGTCACTAGTGGATGTGGTGTTTTTACTTGTGTGTTTGTGCCATCTTCATTTTTTTTGAATAAATGGAATTCCGCATCTGGTAACACCCTGTCCTCTTCACCTTTTTTTATTAATTCTACTGAACCATGTTTCGTTTCATTCTTTGGATAAATATGAACATCGTAGTTTAAATCTTTACCGTCTGCACTTGTCATTGGAATATCAACAATAAAAGTACTCGTATCCAATTCAATATGGTCTGGACCTTTAACAGCTTTTACTTCATAACGTCCTAATGGAAGATTATTAAAGACTGCCATTCCATTTGCGTCTGTTACTTTTGTAATAGTACTATCCGTTACTTTACTAATATTTTCTTTTATCACTTTTCCATCAGAAGTTTGTTCAAATGATGCGATACGTTTAATTTCAAACGTTACACCAGCTAAAGGTTTTACCCCTTCCGGCACGCTTTGTCCGTCTTTACCATTTCCAACTTCACCTTTTTTCCCATCTTTACCTTGCTCATATTTATGAATCGCTAAAGTACCTGTACTTTTTGATTCTGCACTAACCGTCATATTAAATAATGTTGAAAAAGCTAAAATACATATTAAAAATGTGCTAAAAATCTTTTTCATCAAATTCCACTCCCCTATTGTGTCTACCTTTTTTTGCAAACTACTAATCTATTTCATAATCTTTCTTTTTCTAAAGAAGAAGAAAGATGTAATGAACATCAATATTCCACCAATTACATAAAAGACAATTGTTCCTATGCCACCCGTTTCCGGGATAATCCACTCATTTTTATTATTTTCTATTCTTATCTTTTGTGTAGATACATCGTTGGTCACATTAATTTCAATTGGCTCTTTCAAAAGCATGTACCCGTTTGGTGCTTGTACTTCTTTCAGCGTATATTTCCCTACTAACAACGGATTAGAAATCGCTACGCCATTTTTATCTGTTGTTAATTCAGAAACTACTTTTCCATCTTTATCAATCATTTGAAATACTGCACCTTCTAATTTGAGATTTTCATCCTTCGCATCTACTTTCTCAATCTCAACTTTCCCAAAAGATGGTGGTATGATAAACGCTTCATTCGATACAATTTTCTTTTGATCAAATAGTAACTCCGCTTTATTTCGTATACCACCCTTTGCAGTATAAGCTTCTAAAGCTTCCACACCTTTACTTACATCCAACTTTGATTTAATGTGCATCGTATATGCTTGATCAACTAGATACTCGTAACTACCTTCTCGCTTTGGCAATTCAATTTTCACCTTTTTCGACTGCTCATCGATTTCTGGTATAACTTGTATCTCTTCACCATTTGCATTTACAAGTCTTACTTGTACCACATTTAAAATATCTTCTAAATCATCTTGTAATACTATTTTTTCAACATTTGCTACGTCATTTCCAAAATTATAGTTTACATGCCATGTAAACTCTTCATTCTCACTTTGCAATGTTGCCTTTTCTACCTCTGTTTCATCTGCATCAGAAACTGTCTTTATAACCTTTGGTTCCTTCGCTTCCACTTTCGTTTTTACATTCGGCTTTTCTGGGGGGAAATCTTCACCATCTGGTGTTTTCCCTTCCACAATCGCTATATTTTCTATTTCTTTTGTTTTTAGCGATTCCTTTGTAACTTTCACCTTGAAAGTTACAATTCTTTCTTCTGTATCAAGTACATCACCAAAGTTTACTTTAACTGTATTGTCCTCATATGATCCTGCATCTTCATCCACATCATCAGTCAATGAATTACCGTTCATTTTCAAACTACCTGCTATATACTCCACTCCGCTAGGAAGCTTATCAACAATGCGAACATCTTTTATGAGTCCATTTTCAACTTTATTTTGAAGTTTAATTTTATACTCAAGCTCATCATCTACGTGTACTTTTCCATCTACTCCACCAGTTACTTCTTTCTTCGAATCTAGTTGTCCATACAACGGATCAACTGACGTTTCTACTTCTGGTTTCTCTGAATCTGGTACACTAATAGACTCTACTACTGCTATATTTTTTATTTTCTTATTTGCCATTTCCTGTTTTATAACTACTTCAAACGTAATAGCCTTCTCTTCTTCACCTTTAAGGTCACCGAAATGAGCAACTATCGTTCCATCTTTTATATGTGCCTGATCATCATCTTCTACATCCGTTTGTTCCTTTCCGTCTATCTTTATCGTATTCGGAACATATTCTACACCTTCAGGAAGTTTATCTGTAATTTTCACAGATTTTAAGATAGAATTTTGCACATTGTTTTTAGCTTTAACAGTATACTCTAGTTTCTCTCCTACTTTAAGAGTTCCACCATTTATATCTCTAGCTAATTTTTCTACTTCCAATTTGCCTTTTTGTTCTATATCAGGTTTTCGTTCTGGTTTGACCTTCACGACTACTTTATTAGAATCATTCGCTTCAATACGACTCCCTGTTAGCTCATCAATCCCTTGAACAACAGCGGTATTAGGAATTTCACTTTCTATCTTTCTTCCTTTTAATTTCGCCTTAAATTCAACAATTGTTTCAGGTGTTTTATCAGTATAAATTCCGCCTTTCGTGGCATTAGCACCTTCACCAATTCTTATTGTTAATTTTCTTGTCTTTACATCATAATCAACTTGATCATCCATCGCTAAATCTGTTTGATCCCCCGCGTTCGGGCCAGAAATAACCTTCACTGATCCAGGTATAAACTGTAAACGACGGTCTAAAACATCTTCAATTTTTGTATCAACTGAAGTTGAATTTGGCTCAACATTTTTCACACGTAAGCGATATATGACCTCATCATCCGGTTCGTACTTTTCTTTCGGATTTAATACTTCCTTATTAATGACAAGCTCAGGTGCCGTGGCGTTTACTGCGAAAGCCAGTGTATTTAATACGTAATCATCTCCTGATGTAGCAGCCTTTAATCGTATTTCTTTTTGTTCTGGTTTAATATATCCTGCTGGTAGCTTAATTAAATCTGCATCAATTCCTAAATTATTTTTATAATCCGGAGCAAAAGTACCTGGATACTTATCTCGCATATGTTCCTCATATTCAGAAATAGTCGAATTGAATATATTACCAACCGGGTTCAATTTATCAGTAATTTCTTTCCATGCTTTATCAACATATACAGAAAGTTTATCACCCTGCCAATATCTATCTCCTTGTACAGCAAAAATAGAAACTTTCGGATCTAAATCTCCAGCTTTTGATGCAATAAAGTTTTTCACGGTAAACTCTTTTTCACCAGATCCAGTAGCTCTTTTCAATCCACCATCATAAACAGTAAATGCTTTTCTTGTTTTTGATTTATCTTTCGTGATTACTAACATGTACCATCCAGCAAAAGAATAATATCCAGAACTATATGCAAGATTAGTATTCGGGTAAGGAATATTTGCTACAGTATAGCTTCCTCCTTTTGAATTAGAAGACTTCAAAAGCTCAGTAACATCTGCATAGTTAGAATAATACGTGCCATTAATACCGAAGCCATAAAGTAAACCACTTCCGTAATACGTATAACTTAGTGATACTGGAAAACTTATTCCTGACGGAGTAGTAAACTTAACTGGTTCTATATATTGCGGGAGCGTTAATTCATAACGCGTCGAACTCCAATATAATCCTGCCCATTCAACTTCAGCCCCCTCTGGAACAGGGATATATGCTTTAGATGAATTTGTAGTCGTTGGATCGTCATCTACATCAATTAGTTCACGTGTATAGCCATTAGGTGCTGTACCCGAAGTATAAGTTATATCCGAATACAATGCCGTTTTCTTCTGAGCTTCAGTGGCTTTAATACCTAAATTCACATTACCGGTAGAATACATATCACCTTTATGTATAGATTGATAGGTTGGCTCATTAAAGCCTTCATCTTCAGTAATCTCTGCTTTTACATTCTCTGGTGTACTAAAAAAATGCAATGGCGATAGTATTAAAAATATACTCATCCATACTACAATTAATTTTATTATTTTTTTATTTTTTACCCTATTGTGACTCAACGCCTCCACCTCCTTACACTCAATTTTAAAAACACTCTATTCATATACTATATTAACATAATTGGGAGATTTTTATAGTCGTCTTGTTATTTTTGTTTTTCAGATAATTCATTCATTTTTTATTCTGTCATTATACCTTTCCTTCATTTATCCACTCTGTATAATCTAGCAAAGGCTATTTACTCAACATATACCGTTTACACATTGATAACATTATCCAATCCTTATACTGATTCTTCCGCAAGAAGAACCAGTTGACAAAAATATACAAATAACAATGAGTGAATGTAATAATCAACAGAAGGAAGCACAAGTGTGTTGGATTAAAATTTACAACCTAAAAAGAAAAGAAGCCCATGCTTCTTTTCTTTTTATTACATGCTAAAATACTTATTAAAGGGGGAATTCATATGGAAAATGCTCCACAAAAAACGAATCATTATTATGCAGTTATATTCACTTCAAATCTATCCAATGATACAACAGACTATAGTACCGTTGCCGGAAAAATGGAGGACCTTGCGAAACAGCAACCTGGATTTTTAGGTGTCGAAAGCGCACGTGGTAATTCGGGACTCGGAATTACCATTTCTTATTGGGAGTCACTTGAAGCAATTGAAAATTGGAAAAGGAACGCCTTACATAAAGAAGCGAAAAAAAGAGGCCGTGAGCAATGGTATGAAAACTTCCATCTGCGTATCTGCCTTGTTGAAAAAGAATATAAGTTTCATAGAGGTACATTGTAACCATGAAGAAAAAATTAGCTCTCGTTGCTATTCATGAAATATACGGTGTAAACGATCATATGCAGCACGTTATAGACCGCTTCACTTCATCTCATATAAATGTATTTTGTCCTAACCTTCTACAATCACAACATGCATTTCATTATAGTGATGAAGAAAAAGCATATCAGCATTTTATGAATCACATTGGATTTGATGATGGAAAAGAGCAAATTGAAGAACTCATTACTAGCCTTTCTAGTAGTTATACACATATAGGACTTCTCGGTTTTAGCGTTGGGGCAACAATCGCTTGGCTCTGTAGTAACAATTCAAAAATAGATTTTATTATTGGGTGTTACGGTTCCCGTATACGTGACTATGTTCATATTAAACCTACATGTGCTACCTTACTTATTTTCCCTGAACAAGAAGCTAGTTTTTCAGTATCCTCCTTAATGCAAACATTGCAGCAACAAAATAACCCTTTATTAGAAATAAATCAACTACACGGTGAACATGGATTTTTAAATCCGTACACTGAAAAATATAACGAGCACTCTACAAAGCAAGCATACAACCTAATAGATTCGTTTCTTACGCAAACAATATGATAAAGGAGTTTTACATGTCACTTACATTACTTTTACTCATATTCATAATAATTCCCTTCATTTCAGCGTTAGCTCTCATTTTTATGACGGTTAAAAAAGGAACTTTTCTAAACCGACCATACTTACAATCATTCATCGTATGTGCTCTATTTTTTGCGAATTGGATATTATATTTAACAAATTTTTATTCATTACTACCTGAGAAAGTTAGTCGATTTATATTTCTACCTATTTGGTTTTTCCTTTGCGTTTTAGGCTTTATCGTTTTCGCACGCGAATGGAAGAACAATCGTATTTTTTCCATATCTATCGGTTTCCTTTCTTTTATTAGTTTTCTATTTGGATTATTGTTGTTAGTTCTTTCGGGGATGTAAAAACAGAAAGAAGAAAAGCCAACACTCAACTTTTCTTCCTTCTATGTTTACCTTTAGATTTCACTGTTACTGATTCACAAGGTGTATAGTAAATTTGAGGTGTCGCCTTATCAACAACCATCATAAACGTAATAAAAACGATAATAAAGAAAATGAATACCGTTAATAAAATAGCGCCTATCGTTAAAAGTATCATAACACCACCCCTATATATTTCATGTTATTACACCTTTCGCTATTATATGAGCTGAATCCTTTTTAGAAAAATAAACGTAACAAAATAATCACAATCACTCCAGTTAATACTGTTCCTAATAAACTACGCGTATATATTGCGACAAGAAATGTTGGGATTGCTGCGATAAGATAATCCCACTGCACTGTCTCGTGCATAAATAATACTTGCGCTAAAAGTGCTGCTAATATCGCAATCGGTATGTAATTTAACCATCTTAAGCCCCAATCTGGGATTTGCAGTTTGCTAAATACGAGAAGAGGTAATATACGAGGCACAAGTGTAACTGCTCCTGCTGCTAATAAAAGTAATAATACGTCTAATCTCATTTCCATTTCTCAATCACCACTCCAATCGTCGCAGCTAACAGCGTTGCGATAATAACTGCTATGCTATCTGGCATAAAAATGTGTGAAACGTATGCAATAACAATAGCTACAACCGCAACAGTAAGATGAATTGCTAGTTTCGGTTTACTACTTATAAGCTGGAGAACAAATAATCCAATAAACATTGCTGGCAAGGCATAATCCATCCCGTACGTATGAGGATCTGGTATCCATTCACCAAAGAGTCCGCCAATAATTGTAGCGATAATCCAATTTAAATATGCTGTTACGTTTAATCCTAGCATCCACTTTTCACCTAAATAACCTTTTTGCGCTGCTTGCTGCACTGCAACGCCGAAAGTTTCATCTGTAATTTGCGAACCAATTATTAAGTTTTTAAATAGAGGAATTTTCGTGAAGTAGGGCGCAAGCGCAGCGCTCATTAAAAGGTGCCGTAGATTAACAAAAAATACGGTAAAAATAATTGCCGAGGCAGGAGCACCGGCAGCATACATACCTGCTAATATAAATTGAGCAGAACCTGCATAAATTAAAGTGGACATAAAAGCAATTTCAATGATGGAGAAACCAGCTGTTTTCGCAATTACACCAGCCGCTATACCAATGCTCAAATATCCAAATACAGTTGGTAAACAATCCTTTACACCTTGTTGAAATGTATCCTCGCTCTGCAATGTCATATGTGCCTGAGCTTTATTCACCTTTCTCTCCCTCCATTTCTTCCATACTACGTTTTCCTGTTAGGACATGAACTAGATTTATAATTACATCCATTTGTCGCTCCTGTTCTAAATAATTTAATTTTCGGTCTAACAATTCAAAGGACCTTTCAAAATCTTTTCGCATTCGATCCATTAATTCAGTTGCTGCTACAGGTCCATATTTCACTGGTTCAGAAGGAACTAAATGCACTGCACCTTTATCCATCAACTTGCCGAGCACCTCGTAAATCATGGAACGAGGTCCGCCTGTTTGATTACTCACTTCATAACCAGTTGCTGGGTAATGTTTTAATAAACCTATATAAGCTTTACATTCATACTGGGAGAACCCAATTTCTTTATTATTTCATCCATCAGTAATCCCTCACAATCTATATCGCTCTAATTCCATTTTCTGATAGTAGTTATTGTTATACCTACTAATATAGAAAAGAAGTCTCTCATAGTCAACTGATGATTCTGAATTTTAAAACACAAATGAAAAAGCCTTCTTTTAAAAGGCTTTTTGTACATAATGTTCCTATTATTTTAACTGCAAACAATTTGATATATTACCCTCCAAATGCTCACGTAAAGTTGAACCTGTATACTCTTCTCTAAATACACCTGCTTTCACGAATAAAGGAATCACTTCACTAAAGAATAAATCCAATGATTTAGGAGGTCCGCCTGGAATTGCAATGAATCCATCTAGTGCCCCTGCTTCAAATCTTTCCATAATTTGCTTGAAAACGTCTTGTGGTGTGCCAATAGCGACCCAATGAGCAGATCCAACAACTTCTGGTCGTTCTAGTATTTGCTCAACAGTTGGTTCATTTTTAATGATGAAATTCCGTAATAATTCGGCATGTGTTTTACTACGTACAGTTTGATTCCTACTTGGTAGCATATGTTCAGTAACCTTACTTTCTAATGGCATCCCTCTAACATCTAATCCGAGAACCATTTCGAGTAAAGCGTACCTCTTCTCTTTTGTAAGATGTTGATGAGCTTGCTTGTGCATTTCTAGTGCTTCTTCATATGAATCACCAATAAAGAAATATAAACCAGGCAATACACGTATATCATCTTGCTTTCGGCCATGCTTTTCTGCTCTTCTTCTTAAATCTTGACGAAGTTCGATTCCTGATTCTACATCTGGCATTGCGGCAAAAATCGCATCCGCAACAGAAGCAGCGAAATTCCGGCCAGGCTCTGAAGCACCCGCTTGAAATAAAGGCATTTCCCCAGAAATATGCTGAGGGATATTAAGTGGACCTTTCACCTCAAAATGCTCACCACGATGCTCAATTGGCTGTACCATCTCTCTAATTACATCTGCGTTGTCTTCTTTCAAAACTTCATAAGGATGACTCCTCCAAAGTTTTCTGACTAACTCTGTACATTCTGCCGCTTTCGCGTATCGTTCCTCAGATGGTGGCATCCCTGCCTCACCAAAGTTTTCAGCACCATCAATTGATGTGACAATGTTCCATCCTACTCGGCCGTTACTAATCCAATTTAAAGATTGTAGTTGCCTCGCTAGTATATATGGTGGATAAAATGATGTTGAAGCGGTCGTAACGACTCCAATTTTTTCTGTCGCATACGCAATAGCAGTAAAAAGTAATGTTGGATCTAAAATTACATTCCCCTTATTACGTGCAATTAAATCTGGATGTGCCACTAAATAATCCGCTTTAAAAACAAAATCTAACTTAGCCTTCTCTGCCAGTTGTGCTAACTCTACTTGTTCACCGATTCCTGAATCAAACTTATTCTCTTCTTCTTTCTTTCTAGAAATCAAACATAACCCAATGCAAAGCTGTTTTTTGGTAGACATATGTACACACCTTCCCCTTATCTTTAATTCACCTAGTTAAGCAAATACTGATACAATCCAACTTCCATTCTTTTTAAATCACATCGATATTGATAATCATTATCATTTTATGGTGTAACTGAAAGAAAAGCAACAAAAAAAGACTCCCATTAATGGGAAGTCCTTTATCTCAATATTTCATTCGCTTCTTTTTCATAAATTTTATCAAACGAAGTCATGATGCGCTGCGATGCTTGAATCATTTTTTGATTCGTCATAAGATCAGCCATTTCTTTCGTCATATCCACATTTGAATTTTCTAGCGTATGATTACGTACTGCCCCTGTTCCGTTCGGTAAATCGGCAACGTTTCCTTCTGCTAGTGTAAAACTTTTATTTTCACGTTGCACGAGGCGAGCGTTTGCTTCTGCGTCTACTGTTTTCGTTTGCAAGCGGGCAATATTATTTTGTGTTACTTCATCGTACAATGTACCATCTGCTTGTACAGCCACCTTTGCTCCTTCTGGAATACGAATACGTTCATTATTCTCACCCAATACAAAAGCACCTGAAGATGTTTGTAAATAACGATCACTATTTACTGTGAAACTACCGTCTCTCGTTAAAAGTGTTTCATCATTTTTAGATGTAACGAAAAATGATGATATGCCAGCCACACCGTCGTCTAAAAAGAAATCTGTAGCACTATTTGTAATTTGTACATTTCCTTGCGCTAAATTCACATGTGTCGCAGCTGGTACGACAGCGTAATCGGCCGAACCGATATTTGTCGCCAATCCATCTCCGCGGCGATATGCGTCTTGCACATCAAATACTTTAGAAGTCATGTTTTCTGCTTTAAATCCTGTCGTTTGGGCATTTGCGACGTTATTAGAGTGTACATTTAAACGCTGCATGTAATTCATCATACCCATAGAACCTATATAAAGACCATTCATACTCGTTTGAATAAGGCAGGCGCCTTATTCTTCACCTCTCTTCTTACGATGTTTGTAACATTTGTTTTGCTAAATGTTCAGCTGTAGCGATATGTATATGTTGCTTCACGTCTTGTCCATCTGTCATTAATACAATTGGAGCTGATGATACAGCTGGAATTTTCAACAATTCACCACTGCTCGCTGTTTCATCAAATTTCGTAAACACGATACCATCAATATGAATATCTTTAAAGTTCGTAATGATTTCAATCATGTCTTTACTTTTCATAGAAGCTGATAATGTTAAGCAAATATAATCTGGCTCTACTTGTCCCATCGTTTCAATCATTTCTTCAACCGTTTCTGACGTACGATAATTCTTCCCGGCTGTATCTATTAATATATAATCGACGCGTGCTTCTTCTTTAAAATAAGTGAGCGCCCTTGTCATTGCTGCTTCATCTCGCACAGCGATTACTTCTGACCCAATTGTTTTTACGTAATCTTGTAATTGCTGCACTGTTCCAATGCGAGAGTGGTCTGTCGTAATAAAACCAACTGTTTTTCTCTTAGCGTGAAACTGCCATGCCATTTTCGCAAGTGTCGTCGTTTTTCCAACGCCAATTGGACCGATTAATGCAATCGTTTGTACTTCTTTTTCAAATACGTTTTCAGTATTGAAATGAGATCTCATATCTTCCAATATGTATCCGATGACTTCCTCTTCTGTAATCATCGTTGCATTCTCAAACTTCACTTTTAACTTTTCAGCATATGCATGAATGAAATATTGTTCCACATCGTTTTGTTCTAACATCCGAATTACTTTTTGAATAATAAAGGGCACAGATTCCTGCTTTTCTTTTTTAACAACTACCTCTTCTTTCTTGACAGGAATAGCTGGTTTCACAGCAGGCCGTTTTTTCGTTGCTTTCGCCTCTTCCGTACGTTTCACAACGACAATCCCTTTTTCAAACAGTTGTAATAGTTTCTCTTTTTTTCTTGCCCATTCTTCACTATTTCCTGTTTGCATCGCTGCGTACGGCATAGAAGTCGTTACGTTTTCTAAATTGTGCAATACCGATTGAATTCCATTTGCCTTCACAATTTCTTCTGAAGGTTCATTTACAACATCCATTAATTGGTCATGAAACTGAGCTATGCCTTCGTTACTTTCTTCCTGTTTATCTTCAGGAAAAGCGACTAACATTTCATAATTCTTCTTCCAGAAAAACGGGATGTTTCGTTTTACACTTTCATCGACAACGTAGTAATAATCTGTACCATATTGGTCAAATAACTTTCGATACAATTCATTTTTCGAAGCTGCTTTTATTCGCATTAACGCTTCTTTTTTTTCTGTACTTTCCATTACTTCACCCCCTACTATTCAATATAAGCAATTTGATCTACAACAATTTCTGGTGCTAATTCACTAATACATAATACTTTAGCTTCTATTTGATAACGTTCAAGAAGTCTCACAATCGCAAATCTGAAATCTTTTCTGCGTGTTAATAATACTGGCTCTCTTCCCATTAAACGAGCTTGTTTAAAAACGCGCTGTACTTGCTCTACTACTCGCGTTTCTAAATCTAAATCCCAGTTTAATAAATAACCTTGGTATGAATTATTAACAACATCCGCATCTAACTCGATTGAATCAGCGAAAAGCGCTGCATAAATTTTTCCATCCGGATTTTTCGCACTCTCACAAATAACTTTTGAAATACATTCACGAACAAACGCCGTTACACCATCAACATGGTTTTGATAAATTTCTTTCCCGTCAATAATACCTTCAATAATCGTTGGTAAATCACGGATTGAAATTCCTTCTTTCAGCAGTTGTTTAATAACATTTTGAACAAGTGATAAATCGATTTCTTTCTTCTTAATTTCTTCTAATAAAACGCCATTATCAGTTTCCAGCGATTGAATTAAATCTTTCACATGTTGACGCTGAATTAACTCATGAAGGTTACGTCTAACGACAACATCTAAATGTGTAATTAATATGCTAAGCGGCTCTAACACTTGATAGCCTTTCATTTGTGCATCTTGTACCATATGCTCCAAAATCCAATATCCATCTTCGCCGAAAATTGGATCTTTCGCTGGCTCTGCATCTAAATCAGCCATTACGTTCGGTGTTTTCAGTGCTAATAAATAACCTGATTTTAAAACACCTTCAGCCGCCTTCGCACCTTTAATACGAATAATGTAACGTCCGCGTGGTCTAAAGCTCGTATTATCTTTAAAGTTAATTCCAGGAACGTTAATACCAAGGTCGGTAATAATCGACTTCCTCATAAGAACAACTTTATCACGGGCTGTTTCCCCGTTTATCTTCTGCTTTACAAGTGCCGCTAAATCTAAACCGAGCTCTACAATAATTGGATATTTATCTGTAAAGACGCCGAATGAATCTTCCACTTGTTGCAGTTGCTCTTCATCGCCTTGAATCATTTCTAATTCTTTTTGAAGCTCGTCTTCTTTTTCTTTCTTTATTCGCTTTTTATTACGAACTCCTAAGAAAACAATCGTGCCTCCAACGAGAGCAAATGGTAGAAATGGTAACGGTGTAAAAACACCCATTGCGATAAATAAACCACCAAGCGCATATACAACAACTTCATGCGCTAATAACTCTTTAAAGATTCCTTCAGTTACTGTATCAGATGAACCGTCAAATACTCGCGTTACGATAATACCTGTTGAAATCGCAAGCATTAACGAACCGATTTGGTTTACAATTCCGTCACCGACAGTTAACTGTGTATAGTGAATAGCCGCATCTGCAAAGCTCATTCCTTGCTGCATCATACCAACAATTAAACCGAAAATAATGTTTACAAATAAAATGACAATCCCGAAAATAACGTCCCCTTTAATGAACTTTCCGGCACCATCCATCGCTCCGTAAAACTCTGTCTCCATATTTAATTTTTTTCGTTTTACCTGTGCATCTTTTTCTGTAATAAGACGCTGATTCAAGTCAGCATCGATAGACATTTGTTTCCCTGGTAAAGAATCAAGTGTAAAACGAGCTGCTACTTCAGCTGTACGAGACGCACCGTTTGCAACGATAAACTGGAATATGATTAAAACTATAAAAATAACGATACCAATTAATAAGTTCCCGCCAATTACGAACTGACCGAACTCTTCAATAACATGACCCGCATTTCCGTCTGTTAAAATCGCTCGCGTCGTCGAAACGTTAATCGATACGCGGAAAATCCCGATTAATAACAACATCGTCGGAAATGACTTTAATTCATCCCACTCGTTAATACTTGTAGCTCGCATATAAATAAGCACTGACATACTTAGTAGAAAAACGATAACGATATCAAGTATAAATGGTGGAAGTGGAATTAAGAGCGCCACAACGAATGACGCTGCTAAAAAGATAGAAAAATAGGTTCTTGCAGAATCCATCTTAAACAAAGAGATACCCTCCAAACGCGCTATTATACTTCAAGTTCGTTCGTTTGAATTAAATAGCGCATAACTTCAATTACAGCTACGTATAAATCTTCTGGAATCGTCTCGTCTTCCTCAACTTGGTAATATAAAGAACGAGCAAGCGGACGGTTTTCCACCATTGGTATTTCTTGTTCACGGGCAAGCGTTCGTATATATAATGCGAGCTCATCTTCCCCTTTTGCAACGACAATAGGCGCCGCATCAACTTGTTTATTGTAACGAAGTACCACTGAAATATGCGTCGGGTTGTTCACAATAAACGTTGCACCATCCATCTTCTTCGCAATTGTCCCTTGCAAGATGGCATGCATAAAGTTTTTTCGTTTCCCCTTTACTTGCGGGTCCCCTTCATTATCTTTATGCTCTTGTTTCACTTCTTCTTTTTTCATTTTAATATCTTGTTCGTACTCCCATTTTTGATAAATGAAATCAATAATAGAAAGAACGATTAAAATAATTAAAATGGCTAGAAAGATAAATTTAATTTGGCTAATAATTTCAGTAAGTGACGCTGTCCAGTTAAATCCAATCATACTAACAATCTTCTCTAAATTCTTTTTAAAGAGAACGTACGAAACATAACCGATTAATCCCATATAAAACAGTGATTTCAAAATATCTACTAAACTTTTACGGCTAAACAATCTCGTAAAATAATTTTTCGGATTAATACGTGACGCTTTCGGCTTAATTACTTTAGAAGAAAATAAGAAACCGACTTGAATCATATAATTGAACAAATGAAAAGCGTATACGAGTATTAATATAGGAGCCGATACTTTCAGAAGTAATATCCCCATTAAATAAAAATACTCGGTCGAATCTGTATTTTTTCCAATTTGATCAAACAGCACCGCTACGGAATGTGCAATCTCATAGCCGAGCCAATCTCCGAAAAAGTAAACGACAACTGCTAATACGAGAATGGAAAATAAATTATTTAAATCTTTACTCCGGGCGATATTCCCTTCTTCACGCGATTTTTTACGCTTCTGCGGGGTGGCCTTTTCTGTTTTATTATCCTTTGCCATGCGCGTCCCCCTACTTCGTTAAGAAAAAGTTAAATAGTTTCGTATACTCTTCTAGTAATACGTCTGTCATATTTTTAAACACATAACCGAGCATCGGTACGCTCATCGCGATAAACAAAATACCACACGTAATTTTAATCACGTACGCATTCATAAAAACGTTTAATTGCGGTGCGTTTTTTGCGATTAAAATAAGAACGAAGTTAATGATGAATAAACTGCCCATAAGCGGCAACGCAATTTCGACCGCTGATGTAATCGCAAATAATAACGTTGCAAGTAGACTATCTAAAAAACTAGTCGTCAACAATTTTGAAATCGCCTCTGTATATTGAAACGACTTTAAAATCGTGGCAACGAAATAGTTAATGCCGCCCAGTGAAATAAAAATAATAAGAAAAAATATATCAAAAATTGTTGATAGCAAAGTGGACTGTGACCCTGCATTTACATCAAATAAACTCGCCTGTGATAAACCGATATCAAAGTCTAAAATATGCCCTGCCATTTTCGGAATGTTCCACAGCATCTCTACAATTTTTGAAAGTGATAATCCAATTACAATTTGCGTTCCTGCATAAGCTGCTACATCCCAAACTGTCTTTATGTGAGAGACATCCACTTGATCTGCCACTGTAATCGAAAGAGCGAGTCCAAATGTAACCTTTGCCATCGCCGGAATTGATCGGCCTGAGAAAAACGGTAGAAAATATAAAAATGAAGTAATGCGACAAAACGCAAAAAACGTCGCCGCCCATAATTCCATATTCATTTCAGTTCACCTATCTTAGTACGAACGCAATAGCGATGGGATTTTATCAAATAAATCTAAAATAAGCATCGTTAACTCTTGAAACATCCACGGACCTAAAATGATAATAACGAGCACAATACTCGCCATTTTCGGTAAAAACGTCAGCGTTTGCTCTTGAATTTGCATCATCGCCATAATAACCGCGATAATAATAACGACAATCATACTTACAACGGCAATCGGCATTAAAATCATAACCCCTTTATAAAAAAAGGTTTGGAAAATATCTATAATTGGTGATGTATTCATTTATATGACTCCTATCACATAGCATCAAACGCTTCAGGCGACCGTCTTAAACATAATATCGACGATTTTTGTATATCCACCTAAATATACGAAAACGAGTATTTTAAATGGTAAACTTAAAATCATCGGCGGTACCATCATCATCCCAAGGTACATTAAAAGTGTACTAATAATTAAATCAATAAAGACAAACGCTAAATAAATGAACATCCCTGTAAGTAAACCTTTTTGAATTTGCGTTAACGTAAAGGATGGCACAAGCGTAAACAATGAAAGATCCTTTAAATCTTTCGGCAACTCTTCTCCGCGCACTTTCAGCATCATTTTCAAATCATGCTTATACGTATGCTTCGACATATAATCTTTCATAATCGGAGCTGTCGTCTCCGCAGCTTGACTTACTGTTATTTTTTCTTTCGTCATCGGGTCCCACACATCACTCTTTAATTGACCAAGCACTGGCTGCATTGTAAACAGCGATAAAAATAATGCGAGTCCAACAAGCACTTGGTTTGGTGGTAAATTCATAACCCCAAGTCCTTGACGAGTAATCCCAAGAACAATCATGAAATACGTAAAATGCGTAAATAAAAGAACGATAGAAGAAGATAATGATAGCAGGGTAACGAGTGCGAATAGTTGTACACTTGAATTACTCGTAAACTCTTTTCCATTTTCGAAATTAATAAAGCCGTTCGGGGCTGCATACGCTGGATTTACAAAAACAAATGAAAAAATAATAGAAAATGCGAAAATAACGGCAAATAACGATAACTGTTTCTTTATTCTCATGATGGATCCTCTACTTTTTTCGTTTCACTCTTCACCGCGTCTTCTAGCGCTTGTTGAAACTGATTTCCTGTCCCTGTTAACTGCACAGATTGTACACCGTTATTACTAATAACAGTGAACACTTGCTTTCCGTCCACTTCAAACAAAAAGGCGCTCGTTTGATGATTTAAATACACGCCGTCTTTCACTTGAATGTGTCCGTTTTCACCTTGCTTAAAAAACTGCTGTTTGCGCGTCTTTTTCGTCATATAATATGCACCATAGCCGAGCGCACCAAACAGTAAAACGACTTGAAATAAGGTCGTCATATACGACATATGACTCCTCCTCTACTCTTTATCCTGCATTTGATTTTGTGCCTTCATAAGCGCTGTATGTTTCTTATCAGCTTCAATTTCAGAAATAATAATACCGAACTTCTCATCCATTACTATCGCTTCACCAATACCGACTTTCATATCACTTAAATATACATCTACTTTATGTCCTAAATTTTTCTCTACTTCAAGAACGTCGCCAACTTTTAATTGCTTCACATCACCAAGCATAATAGATGACTTCCCAAGCTTTACTCCAAGTTCAATTGAAATATCTGAAACGGTATCAATATGTGCCTTCCCCGCTTCATTTCGCTTCCCGGCAAATTCTTCTAATCCCATTAATGACACAGGAGATACTTCATGCTTCATATGGATCCTCCTACTCTATAAAACTTTTAAATAGGAGCGCCTTACGCGTTCCATCTTTCCCGATAAAACAATTAAATTTATGTTTTCCATCTACATAACCACGTAGTTGGTCTGTTACTTTCGTATGAAGCGGAATAATATCGCCTACTTCAATTTGCTCAATCTCGCCCATTGTCATTTTTTGCTCACCAATCGCAACGTGAACAGGCTTGTACACTTGATTTACTTTCACTTCTACTTCAGACGTATACTTTTTACGCTTATCTGAAGAATGTTCGACAATATTTTCAGACGTCAACTTATCCATAATTTCTTCAACAGATAAGAACGGAATACCGATACGAACTGTCGTATTCCAAAAATCTGTTTTCATATTTACGTTTAATAGTGAAATAATATCGCTCGCTGTCGTAATCTTCAGCGCATTCGGATCTGTCTCCGTCGTTACAAATTTCGGTTCAATCGCAATAACGCTTTCAAATGATTGTTGTAAATTTTTACAAAGAAGAGCAAATATATTATCAAGCGTTAAAAACTCAAACGCCGTTAGCGGTCTACGCATCATAAAGTTACGCTTACTATCTCCGCCAAGCCAGCATTCATGAATATAAATAACGAACGCTAAATCAATTTCAATTACGATTTCTCCAAGCTCTGGAAGGCCCAGATCAATAACGCAATATAAATAGTAATCTTTCGGCATTTTCTCCACATACTCACTCGTAAACGGAACTTGCTCAACGGTCGAAGGCTCTAGTTCAATCGGAATACGCATACGCGCTGACAACGCCTGTGACGTTTGTTTTCCAAAAGTCGACGCAATCGCTTGCAAACTACGTAAATGCTCAACACCGAACTTCTCTGGTCTATTAAAATCATACTCTTGAAATTTATCTTGCTTCCCTGCTTCTTGTGCGAAAGCTGGCATTTCCTCGCCTTCATTTACCGCCTTCAGCAGGGCATCAATTTGCTCTTGGCTTAATTTATCGCCACTCATGAAAATCCCCTTCCCTACCCTTTCAATTCAACGATTTCAACGTACATTTTCCCATTCTTCGTCAAAATCTTTCCGGTTCCAATCTCTTCATTCTCAAGCATAAGACGCACCGTATTTTTCGTTGAATTTTCAAGACGATACAATGTACCTTTCGTAATATGAAGCAGATCTTCAATTTTCTTTTTTGTATTTCCGATTTCAAAATAAATTGTTAACGGAATATCATCTTGTAATTTCAATCTAGCCAACTCCCATATCATGTTCACGAAAATTCCATATTCTCTTTATATATAAATGAAATTTCTTATTTCGAAACGTCGATATTTAATATTTTTTTAATATATCCTTGCGTTTCTTTAAATGGTGGTACGCCTCCGTACTTTCTTACATTACCAGGACCAGCATTATAAGAAGCAAGCGCTAATACGAGATCACCGTTATTTTTCTTTAAATAACCGCTTAACTCTTTCACACCACCCTCAATACTTTCAGCTGGTGAAAATGGATTTTTTACACCCATCTCTTTCACATTCGCTGGCATAAGCTGCATAAGCCCCATCGCCCCTGCATGTGACACCGTTTTCGGATTAAAATTAGACTCTACTTCAATCATTTTTTGAATTAACGTTTTCGGAATTCCATATGTACGACTAGCGCGATCAATAATATCCTCATACTTACCTTCATTTGAAGAACGTATTTTCTGAATATTATACTTATTCGTTAATCCCCACGTATCAGCAGTCTCATTTTTCGTTTCTGGGAAACGTCGCTCAAACTCTTTTTGCGCGACTTGCACTTCATCCACTTTCTTCGTTTCAGCTTTCTCCGTCTCCTCAAGCTTACTCGTTTCCTCTACTTTTATAGGCTCTACCAGTTTATTAACAACCGTTTCTATTTTCGTAGATTGTACCGGCTGACTCATATCTTCTACTTTTGCCGTTTGCGGAGTAACCTTCGTCTCCTTCGCAGGTTCACTCTGCAATTGATCTTGAAAACGACTACTAACGAACGCCTGCGGACTACTTAACTTTTGCTGAATTTGTCCTTTTTTATATGCAAGAATTTCTTTTACTATATTTCCAACTACCATAATATCACCTTTTCGATAAACAAAGATAATCTAATATTAGAGTTTTTTAAAAAAGTTTGCAATAATCCTTTGCAATAAAAAAATGACTACATTGTTAAACTGTTATTTTTTTATATTTATTAATTCAAATTTTAAGTTGACACCCGTTATAGCAAGGATTACAATAAATTCGAAATTGTTTTTTTTGTATATTACCGTTTTGTAATTAACAGAAAAGTCAATATAAAAAAATGGGGGTTCTTATTATGAGAATTAATACAAACATTAATAGCATGCGTACGCAAGAATACATGCGTCAAAACCAAGCTAAAATGAGTAACGCTATGGACCGTTTATCAAGCGGTAAACGTATCAACAACGCTTCTGACGATGCAGCAGGTCTTGCAATCGCAACTCGTATGCGTGCTCGTGAAAACGGTTTAGGAGTAGCAGCTAACAACACACAAGACGGTATGTCTTTAATCCGTACAGCTGACTCAGCAATGAACTCAGTATCTAATATTTTACTTCGTATGCGTGACATTTCCAACCAATCTGCGAATGGTACAAATACAAAAGAAAACCAAGATGCACTAAACAAAGAGTTTGGTGCATTAAAAGATCAAATTGATTACATCTCTAAAAACACTGAATTCAACGATCAAAAATTACTAGATGGCTCTAAAGATTCTATCGCAATTCAAACTTTAGACAATGCTGATACTAGCAAACAAATTAATATTAATTTATCAAATGTATCTACTGAAACATTAAAACTTGATAAATTATCAATTAGTGGTACTGGAACACAAACTATTAAAATTACAGATGCAGACCTAACAAATGCCGCTGAAGATATTAAAGCTTTAAAAGCTGCTCAAAAAAAATTAGCTGAATTACCTGATGGTACTGGGAAAGAAGCAGACGGTACTACTGTTATTCCTAAAGCTAAAGATGAAGACATTCAAGCAGCTGTTGATAACTTCAAGCAAGCTTTCGATAAAGTTAAAGGCTTAATGAGCGATGAAAACATCGGAAAAATCGAGGCAAAATTCACAGCATACAATAGTGCTAAGGACCTTGATACAGCCCAAAACATTGGCAAAGAACTTAATCCTACTACTATGATTGCAGCTGGTGACATTCAAAAAACAGGTCCAAACGCTTCAGCTGCAATTAAATCAATTGACTCCGCTCTTGAAACAATTGCATCTAACCGTGCAACTCTAGGTGCTACATTAAACCGTCTAGACTTTAACGTAAACAACCTTAAGAGCCAAGCATCAAGTATGGCTTCAGCTGCTTCTCAAATCGAAGACGCTGACATGGCGAAAGAAATGTCTGAAATGACTAAGTTCAAGATCTTGAACGAAGCTGGTATCAGCATGCTTTCTCAAGCAAACCAAACTCCACAAATGGTTTCTAAATTATTACAATAAGCCATTTGAGTTAGCTTCATGAACAAACCTCTCTGCTTGCGGAGAGGTTTGTTTTTTCTGTATAGATAGATTAAAAGCTTTCTTTTTAGCTTAAAGAGAAGCTCTGGCCATACTTAGAAGCGGTCAGGGCTTATTTTTTCCTCGTCCCATTTATTAAAACAAAAAGATAAAGTGAGCATAGGACCTTTTTTCTCTTCATAGCCGTTTATTAGCTCTAGAACACCGACTATATAAATCTATATGAAGTGTCTATTATGCGTATTGGCACGAATGTTTTAAGCATCGAGGCGCACGAAAGACGTATGCATGTTGCACTTACTATGGTTTCAAACAAATCAAATTCCACAAATGGTTTCGCAGTTATTGCAGTTTTAAATATAACCTTTAAAACTATTGAAAGAACTCCATATAAAAATAAAAGGGAGATACATATACGCTATGTATCTCCCTTTTATACCAACCTATTCGTTATAAATAAGATCCTCAGCTAAAGAAGTAAAAATCTCCCCAACAAGCGAGTCTTCGTCATATACACACGACCCTTTATTCTCTTCACGCTTCGCAAACGGTATTTGAGCGATTACTTCTGTTTGCAGTTGTTCTGCTAACATTTCACCGCCACCTTTTCCGAAGAGATAGTTTCTTGAGCCATCTTGTTCTTCGTAATATGCCATGTTTTCAACGATACCTAAAATATCGTGTTTCGTATGTTTTGCCATTACTCCTACTCTAGACGCGACAAATGAAGCTACGTTATGAGGCGTCGTAACGATAATTTCCTTCGCTTGTGGGATCATTGCTGCAACATCTATCGCAACGTCTCCTGTTCCAGGTGGTAAATCTAGAAGAAGATAGTCTAATTCTCCCCAGTGCGTGTTCGCAAGGAAGTTTTGAATCCATTTGTTTAACATCGGTCCGCGCCACATAACGGGATTATTCCCTTCTGTGAAGAATCCCATCGACATAATTTTAACACCATGACTAACGACCGGAATTGCTGTTTGATCGATCATCGTTGGCTTTTCATTCGTTTCCATCATTGCAGGGATACTGAACCCGTATATATCTGCATCTAAAATTCCAACCTTTTTGCCCATACGTGCTAACGCAGTAGCAAGGTTAATCGTCACAGTTGATTTACCAACTCCTCCTTTTCCGCTCGTTACAGTAATAAAACGTACTCCTGAATCAGGTCGAAGCATACTAGGCATTCCCGTTTCTGTTCTAGCTTCTTTCTTTAAAGACGCTGTTAATGCTGCTCTTTCTTCCGGTGTCATCGATCCGAATGTTAAAGAAACTTTTGATGCCCCAATGTTTCGAAGAGATTCTTCAATATCTTGTTGAATTTTTGCTTTCAACGGACAACCTTGAATTGTTAAAACTACTGCTAGCCCAACTTCCGTACCATCAATTTGTATATTTCTTACCATGTTTAATTCCACAATACTTTTGTGTAACTCTGGATCTTCTACATGGCTTAAAGCGTTCATAATCTGTTCGTGAGTAATCATCATACACATTCCTTCCATTGTAATTATTTTACTTGATGAAAAAAGTCTCCGCTTTTCCCACCCGTTTTTTGAACTAAATATGTTTCTTTCATGACCATCGTTTTATCAACTGCTTTACACATATCGTAAAAGGTAAGGGCGGCGATTGATACGGCAGTTAATGCTTCCATTTCTACCCCTGTTTTCCCACTACATTTTACTGTCGCTCGTATGATTAATTCATAGCCATCGGTTTTCTTTTCATAATGGAACGTAAAGTCTGTTCCTTGGATTAATATCGGGTGACACATCGGGATTATATCCGCTGTTTTTTTAGCACCCATTATGCCAGCAACTTGTGCTACTTGAAGCGGGTCTCCTTTTTTCAACCCACCACTTTGAATTGCTTCAAATAGTTCATTTGATAAAGAAATTGTACTTTCCGCAACAGCTGTGCGTGTTGAACTATCCTTTTGAGAGATATCAACCATTTTAGCTCTTCCCTCTTCATTCCAGTGCGAAAATTCACTCATAATGATCCTCCTTAATGTATAAAAGATGCGGTATTCAAATAAAAAGAATTAACCCCCACTTACAGGCGGGATAAACGCGACGATATCTCCGGGTTTTACAATACCTTCGTCCGTTACAAATTCTTCATTAATCGCCACCATAACTTTATCTAGCGTCTGTAATTGATAGTGATCTTTCAGCCATTTTTTCAATTGATGAACATTCATCTCTCGTTTTTCTATTATTGCTAATCTCTCTGAACCGACTTCTTCTCGTAAATTTGCGAACAGTAAAATTGTAATCATTCTCTCATTCTTCTTTCTTTGGTTTTCCTTCTGGATATGGAGTATTTTCGAGTTGATCTCCAATCCACTCCGTTCCATCTTCCCAAAATTCTTTTTTCCAAATTGGGACGATTCTCTTTATACGTTCAATTGCGTATTCATTCGCTTCATACGCCACTTTACGATGCGGAGACGATACTGCAATAACAACGGCAATATCCATTATTTCTAATCGTCCTACTCGGTGTGTGATTGCTATTTTTGCATCCGGCCACTGTTTCTTAATTTCTTCTCCAATTTCAGTAAGCTTTTTTACTGCCATCGGTTTATATGCTTCATACTCAAGATGTAACGTTCGTTTTCCTTTCGTTAATTCTCTAACCGTTCCAATAAAAGTTGTAATGGCTCCTGCTTCTCTTCTTGCTACTTTATTCGTTACTTCTTCAACTACAATCGGACTATCTACAATTTCAAATGGTGCTTGTCCCATCAGACTCTCTCCCTACTTTACGGAATGTCCAAGGCCATTCACTACCTTCGTTATCTTCTAATAAGAGAATGTCTACAAACATCCCTTTCTTATATCCTCTCGTTCCGCCTGGTAGTACGATAAAAATGTTTGATTCAGCTAATGAAGAAACGGAACTAGATTTATCAAATCCTGATGGATAAGCGATTAGTTGTCCTTCGTTATACTTCAGCTTACCTCGTACAAATCTTGTAAATGGGTTCGGTTTTAGAAAATCTTCTCCGAGCATTGCTTTTTCTCGTTTTACATGTGGTTTTTCGCTAAACATATACGTACGAATGCTAGGTTTCACGAATAATTCAAAGCCTACGTAACAAGCAGAAGGATTTCCTGATAATCCGAATAGTAATTTTCCATTTAATTGTGCTACAGTCGTGACACTTCCCGGCCGCATGGCTACTTTATTAAAAAGGACTGACGCGCCTAATTTTTCGTATATAGCTGGCAAATAGTCATAGTCGCCTACTGAAACACCACCAGTTGTAATTAACATATCAACTTCACTTAACGCTTTTTTCACTGCTTCGTAGCACGTATTAAAATCGTCACTAAACTTCCCAAAGTGTTTTACTCTTCCACCAGCTCTTCGAATTTGAGAAGATATCATATACGTATTACTATTTCGAATTTTCCCAGGTTGTAGTTCTTCATTGACATCGAGAAGCTCACTCCCAGTCGCTATTAGTCCAATGACTGGCTTTTTCGCTACTGGCACTTCACTATAACCAAATGTAGCAAGAAGAGCTGAAATACCTGGATTAATGTAACAACCTCTTTTTGCGAGAACGGTTCCTTTACGTGCATCTTCACCTTGAAAGGATATGTTGTCCCCTTCTTTAAATGAGCGCCTCACTTCCATATAGCTTTTTCCGATATTCTCATATTGACGATGACGAGTCAGTTCTAGCATGACGACCGCGTTACATCCTTTCGGAATTTGTGCCCCTGTCATAATTCGAACTGCTTGAAACGCTCCGACTTCTTTATGGAATACGGAACCTGCTCCAATTTCACCAATTACTTCAAATACAATTGGATTTTCACGACTTGCCCGCGACGTATCTTCTGCCCTAATAGCAAATCCATCATATGGTGAGCGGTCGAAAGAAGGCACATCGTGATCCGCTACTAAATTGTCTGCTAACGTACGTCCGTATGCTAATTCCAGTGGTACTAGTTCTTTTACACCACAATTAGTAAATCCCATTACTTTACGGACAGCCTCTTCAACTGTAATCGGCACTCTTCTTTCCATCATTACCAATCCCTTTCTATTAGCCTAATAACCGATAGTATAGTTGTTTCGCTTTTTGAATTTCATTCGTTCCATGAATAAATACACGCCCATCTTGAAAAATGACGATGCGATAATCTTCTAATTGGCAAGAGAGCAAATACGGATTCCGATCTACTTTCCCGTGGTTTTTTAATACTTTTTCTAACTCATCAAAGTTGTAATGACTATTATGCGCTGGTCTAATTTGAACTGTATTTCTTCCGCATAACACAGCTGTCTTCGTTTGGTTTTCGTAAGATAAATAAGGATAAGTTCTATTTGTTCCGCACGAAGGACAGTTTTCCATTTTTATTTTTCCTAGTTTGATTGAGTGATGTTGATTACTCCATATATCGAACATTAAAAAAGTTTTTCTAATTGCTTCGTAATCTCCTACTAAAATTTTGAAAGCTTCCGCCACTTGATACGCTGCGACGATTTGAACGGCAGGACTAATAATTCCAACTGTGTCACACGTCGCTCCTGTAACAGGAACACTTTTCAACACACAATGTAAGCACGGCGTTTTCTTTGGAATAATTGTATAGCTCATGCCATACGATCCGACACAAGAACCGTAAATCCAAGGAATATTATATTTTTGTGCTAAGTCATTGATTACAAAGCGAATATCAAAATTATCTGTTGCATCAATAATGACATCGACACCGTCCAATAAAGCTTCCATATTATCTACTCTTGCATCCATTACAAGAGCTTGAATTTGCACGTCTGAATTAATTTGTTTGAGACGATTCTGTGCCGCTATTACTTTTGGTAACTTTTCTATCGCATCTTGTTCAGCATAAAGTTGTTGCCGCTGTAAATTACTCCATTCTACGTAATCACGATCAATAATCGTTAATTTTCCGATACCTGCGCGTACGAAGCTTTCAGCACTTGCACTTCCTAATGCACCTGTCCCGACTATCAACACATGCTTATTTCTAATTTTTTCTTGTCCTTCACTCCCAATAGGGTTGAACAGCTGTTGACGTGAATATCGCTCTATCATGAGATAGCCTTCCTTTCATGTAAAAATCAGCTTCATATACTGTTATTTTTTCAATACATCTTCTTCGGTAGCACTTTGTTTCTGGTAACAAGAAAAATAAGCGAATCCAACAAATCCAGCTCCGCCAATTACATTTCCGATAAAGACAGGAACAAAGTTTTTAGCAAGATCCATCCACGTAAGGTGCCCCGCAAAAATAACTGCTGAAATGACAAACATATTTGCTACTACTTGCTGAAATCCAATTACGACAAACGCCATAATTGGAATCCAAATTCCAACAATCTTCCCAATTAAATCGTTCGTTCCGTATGCTAACCAAATTGCTAGGCAAACGAGCCAGTTACAACCAATTGCTAAAATTAACGTTCTTCCGAAAGATTCATGTAACTTATCTTGAGCTATCGCTATCGTCTTATTTAAATACGCTCCCTCTGTAAGCCCGCCAAGATGCCCGAAACAATACGCGACGAAAAGCGCACCTACGAAATTAGTTAAAGTAATCCAAGCCCAATTGTTTAACACATGTTTCAATGAGATTTTACGTGCATAAAGTGCCATGGACATCGACATCATATTTCCCGTAATTAATTCTCCTCCCGCTAACACAACGAGCATCAGTCCGATAGGAAAAACCGCTCCTCCTATAAAATTGACTAAACTCCCCCATTGCTCCGGTACATTACCTAGCACACGAATATTAAGTAAAAATCCTAACGAAATGAATGCTCCTCCTAAAAAACCAAGGATAAGCATCGCGGATAGCGGTTGCCTTACCTTTTGAACACCGGATTCAATCACAAGCGCAGCAATTTGTTCCGGTTTATGAAATGCCATAATCGATTCCTCCATTTTTCTCATCTAAAAAAAGCAGCACCAAAAACCCTTAACATCGTAAGGATTTTTGAATGCTGCTTAATCTCTCTGCTTATCTCTTACAGAAATATCAATCATCATTTTTACTATACTTATAGAAAGTGTACAAAACTTGCACATTTCCCACTATTTACGTTAACAAAGAGATTCTACATTCATAATAGTTTCTCAGCCGCCGATATGCGACATTTCAATTTTCGGCATTGTTTTTTTATTTATATCGCTTAGTCGTTCATCTGAATAACGGTCTGAACGATTATTCCAAATATCACGAATAACATTAATAATCTCCTCATCCGTACACCCAGAACGAAGTAATTCTTTTAAATCGTTTCCTTTAGAAGCAAACAAACATGTATACAATTTTCCTTCTGCTGAAATACGCGCTCTTGTACATGATGAACAGAACGAATCTGTTACAGATGAAATAATTCCTATTTCCTCATCACTACCGATATACCGATAACGTGTCGCAACTTCACCCGGATAGTTCGCTTCAATACGTTCAAGTGGCATAACTTTATGAATCATCTCTACTATTTCTTGCTTAGAAACTACTTCGCCTAATTCCCAGCCATTAAAATTTCCGACATCCATATATTCAATGAACCGAAGGATATGCTTATTCTCTTTAAAGTACTCTGCCATCTGAACGATGTCTTGTTCATTTTTCCCTTTTTGGACAACCATGTTCATTTTAATTTTCATTCCGGCTTCCGCTGCAGCCTGTATTCCTGCAAGAACCGTTTTTACTTTACTTCTATTCCCATTTAAATAAGAGAATCGCTCTTCATTTAAAGAATCTAAACTAACTGTCACACGAGATAAACCCGCCTTATATAAATCAGGAGCAAACTTTTTAAGTAATGATCCATTTGTCGTTAAACCAATATCCTCTACCCCGTCAATTTCGTTTAACCGCTGTATGAGTTCAGGTAGCTCTTTTCGAAGTAAAGGCTCTCCCCCAGTAATGCGTAACTTTCTTACACCTAAAGAAACGAAAATACGTGTAATCCTTTCAATTTCATCAAAAGATAAAATTTTATCATTAGACAAAAAAGAATAATCACGACCAAATATTTCTTCTGGCATACAATATCGACAGCGAAAATTACAGCGATCAGTAACAGAAATACGTAAATCCTTTAAAGGACGATCTAATTTGTCTAATGTAACAGATTTCATGATTATTGCCTCGTTTCTACTTATTTTATATTTATAATCCGCTCTGGATGCGTATATACATTTAAAGATTCATTACGAATGAAGCCTATTGTAGTAATCCCTAACTGCTCCGCTAGCTCTAATGCTAACTCAGTTGGAGCTGATTTTGACAATATTACTTCACAGCCAATTTTCGCAACTTTTAATAGAATTTCAGAAGAGATACGTCCGCTGAAAACAATAATTTTATCACCAATCGAAATGTTATTTTTTAAGCAATAGCCGTAAATTTTATCTAAAGCGTTATGTCTTCCTATATCCATGCGGCTTAAAACAATTCCACTCACATCACATAAAGCTGCATTATGAACGCCGCCTGTATGTTGAAACGTAGACGCAGATTCCTGCATATCATTCATTAACCGAAAACAATCCTCAGCAGAGATCTTTACGCGAATATCATTCATTTCTTTCGCGGTCAGCGCATCGTTTGCAAAAACAAATCCTTGTCTACTCATTCCACAACACGAAGTAATATAGCGTTTGTTTTGCATGTCACGATAATAAGGATTGATTTTCGTCGTTTTTACATGTACATAGCCTTCTTTTTCTTGCACCCATATTTCATCAATATCTTCATACTTTCGGATAATACCCTCCGAGGCTAAAAAGCCGATTACCATATCTTCAATATACTCTGGAGTACTAACCATTGTAACAAATTCCTGGCCGTTAATTTTAACCGTAACAGGAAACTCTGTTACAATGCTGTCCTCTATATGTTTAAATTCCCCTTGCTCATATTTGAAAATTTTCCGTTCCACCTGAATCGATTTCACGATGAGCATCCTTCTCTCACGTTATATTTTTATCAAAGACAAACACTGAAACTGCAATATCCTCATCTACTTTCATATCAGAAAACAGATGAACTAACTTCGCACCAACCAGTTCTTCTAAATGTTCATGAGGATTAGCCACATACACTTCTTGAATCATTTTCGTTCGAGCCATATGAACCATTTCTGACCCATCCGTAGTTCCCGAAATGAATTTCTCTGTAGGTGTCAAATTTCCATATAATGTAGCAATCGCCATATTTTCGGTAAATACAGTATGAATTCGTTCCGGCCCTTTCCCGAACAACTCTTTTCGAAGCTTTCGGATCATATCATTAAATTCATGTACCATTTTTGACATACTCTCATTCCTTCCCAGCTATTCCTTACTATCTTCTCAAATATTATTCCATCACAACTATTTTAACAAAATGACCATTTCGTCTAAACTATTTAATAATGAGACGAAATGGATCATCTTTTACAATTATCTCAAGTACTCAAACAACATATGAAATACTATTATTGTTGCTTATCTATTCTTCTTTTAACCCTTTACCCATACCTTTTAAGAAATGAAGACCAAATCCGATAGCACGATTAATATCTGGATCCTTCAGTACTTTCATAAGGTCTAATATTCCTACTTTTTTATTGCTTTGCAAATGCTGATTTCCTTCATCCATACCTGTCAATAAACTACCTACAAGCTTTTTCGTAAGTTCCGGATTAAGTTCTGTTAAAGCTCCTGCAACGCCCATCATATTATTAATTAAATTTGTAACTGGTTCACGAGTGACTTGGCCTAGAACAATTTTTGTGATTGGTTCTTTCGCTTTCAGCATAGAATTTGCAGCTTCCAGCATCCCGATGTCATTTAGTTCACCTACTATATTAAACATTTGATTTAAAGCATCTTCATTATTAGCTAGCAGTTCTTTTAAATCTTCGAGTTTTTGTTGTTTGAGTTCTTCCTCAGTTAGCTCCTGCTTCTGGATTGCTTGAATCGGTGCTGCCATATTCTTTTCTCCTCTCTATTTATCCGTTAAGTGTACGTATCCTGGGCGAGCCCACTTACGATTTACCTCAATACCATTTTGAGGATGACGCTTTTTATTACGTGGGTTCGTTTTTGGCATCGGATTTTCGCCATCAACTTCTAACACTTCCATACGTACTTTCGTTTGTTTATATGCAGGCGTGTTTGTACGTAAGTCAACAGCAGGACCTGTTAAGAAATTAATTGCCGAATCTTTATCCGTCGAGTTCATCGGTAAATACAGTTCATTCGCTTTTACACGATCCGTTACAAGTGCACGTAATTTAAGTGCTCCAAATGGGGAAACAAGGCGTACTAACGAACCAGTTTTCACTCCACGTTCCCTTGCCAATTCTGGAGAAACTTCGACGAAAACACCTGGTACTTTCGATTGAATACCATTTGATTTATTTGTCATGTTCCCTTCATGGAAATGTTCAAGCATACGACCGTTATTAATGTGAAGATCGTATTCTGCTGGGAATTCAGCAGGACGTACCCAATCAGCTATCGCAAAACGAGCCTTTTTGTCCGGGAAGTTAAATCCATCTTTGAATAGAAGCGGCGTATTCGTTCCATCAAAACTTCCCCAGTGGAAACTGTTCCACCCTTCAAGCACTTCATAGTTTGCGTGTGCGAATAGTGGTGATAAACTCGCCATTTCAGCAAAGATTTCACTTGGATGATTATAGTTCCAGTTTGCACCTAACTTATTAGCAATTGCCTGTACAATCCACCAGTCTGGTTTCGCATCTTCTAGCGCCGGAAGCACTTGATATAATCTTTGTACACGACGTTCTGTATTTGTAAAAGTACCTTCTTTCTCAAGAGATGGCGCTGCTGGTAATACTACATCAGCGTATTGAGCTGTTTTAGAAAGGAACACATCTTGAACGACAAAGAACTCAAGACTTGATAACACTTCATGTACATGATTTGCGTTAGAGTCTACAAGGGCCATATCTTCTCCAACAAGATACATAGCTTTCATTTTCCCTTCATCAATTGCGTGAAGCATTTCAATGTTATTAAGACCTGGTTTGTTATCAATTTTCACTCCGTAAGCTATTTCAAATTTCGCACGTTCTACATCGTCAGTAACGTGCTGATATCCTGGAAGCCAGCCTGGAAGTGTTCCCATATCACAAGCACCTTGTACGTTATTATGACCTCGAAGCGGATATGCACCAGCAGCTGGACGACGATAATTTCCTGTTGCAAGAAGTAAGTTTGAAATCGCAGCGGAAGTATCTGAACCACCAGTATTTTGCGTTACACCCATTCCCCAAAGAATACACGTACCATCTGCATCGCGAATCATTTCTGCCATTTGAACGAGCGTTTCTTTTGAAATGCCTGTAATCTCTTCTGCGTATTCAAGCGTATATTCCGCGAGACTATCTTTGAAATCATCAAAGAAGTTTACATTCTCATCGATGAACTGCTGATCGTGCCAACCTTGATCAATCATATATTTCGTAATGGCCATTAACCATACTTGGTCTGTTCCTTGCTTTGGACTAATAAAGATATCTGAACGCTCTGCCATTTCAGTTTTACGAAGATCTGCAACAATTAGTTTTTGACCGTGAAGTTTATGCGCACGTTTCACACGAGTCGCTAATACCGGGTGACCTTCTGTTGGATTACAACCGACGATAATAACAAGACCCGATTGTGCGATATCTTTAATCGTCCCTGCATCTCCGCCCATACCAATGGTACGGAACAATCCATCTGTCGCTGGTGATTGACAATAACGTGAGCAGTTATCAACGTTATTCGTTTCGAACACTTGACGCGCTAATTTTTGAATAACATAATTATCTTCATTCGTAATTTTAGAAGAAGAAATAAAGCCGATAGAATCTTTACCGTACTCTTCTTTAATAGAGCCCAATTTATTCGCCACTACATGAAGCGCTTCTTCCCAAGTTGATTCAACGAACACTCCATTTTTACGAATTAAAGGTTTCGTAAGTCGTTTTTCAGAATTAACGAAATCCCAACCGAATTTTCCTTTTACACAAGTAGAAATTGCATTAACTGGTGCCTCAGAAGTTGGTTGCACCTTTAAAATTTTGCGCCCTTTCGTCCATACTTCAAACGAACAACCTACACCACAAAACGTACAAACTGTTTTCGTCTTCTTCGTACGAGTGTCGCGCATCGCAGCTTCTACTTCTGACACAGCAAAAATACCGCTATATCCAGGTTCAACCTCTTTAATAAGATCAACCATTGGCCCCATAATATCAGGTTTTAACCCTGTCATAAATCCAGCTTCACCGAGCATCGATTTCTCCATTAATGCATTACAAGGACAAATTGTTACACATTGACCGCAGCTTACACATGAAGAATCGTTAATATCTACTCCTTCGTCCCAAATAACACGTGGGCGCTCTGCCTCCCAATCAATAGATAACGTTTCATTTACTTGCAAGTTTTGACATACCTCTACACATTGACCGCACGCGATACATTGATTCGGATCATAGCGATAAAATGGATGAGACATATCAACTTCACTTACATCAACTTTTGGCTCATAAGGATATTTTTGATGCTCAATTTCCATTAATTCTGCCGTATTATGCAGTTTACAATTCCCGTTATTGTTGTCACAAACCGTACAGTAAAGTAAATGATTTTCTAGTAAGCGGTCCATCGCCTCATGTTGTGCTGCCTTCGCACTAGTAGAGGACAACTCAATATTCATACCGCTCGTCACTACTGTAGAACAGGATCGCACAAGCTTTCCGTTAACTTCTACAATACAAGTATCACACGTTTGAATAGGATCCACTTCCGGCACGTAACAAATTTGTGGATGTTCAATTCCGTTCTCATTAATGATGCCTAGTACCGTTGAACCAGGCTCAGCACTATATTCTTTGCCGTCAATTGTAATATGAACCATGCTGTCGTTCATGGTTACTCCCCCTTTTTGAGAATAAAAAAACTCCACCACGAAAATATACGCACCACATTTTTGGCACGTTATCATCATGGTGGAGTAGTTTATTAGCACATCTTGCTAAAATACCAATCCATTTATTCATAAATAAAATGATAGATTCATAACAGGTCATATCACGATTCCATCTTTAACACTATAATTATAGCGTTAAATCGAAAAATACACAATATAATTATCATTAAAAAGGACAAAGCACATAATGCTCTGACCCTTTTATTACCTTTCGGGATTATTTTTGGCTGACTTATTTCCCGGTGCAAACCAACCAATTAGTGCGATCGCAACTAATACTCCATAGAAGATCAAAGTCCAAGTTGTACTGTGCGGAAAATCATGGTCTAAAATACCAATATCCTCATGAGCCAGTGTAATTACAGCTAATTTGACACCAACCCAAGCAACAATCGCATATGCCGTTGTTTCCAATGCTGGACGTTTCTCAAGAAGCCCAACAAACCAAGTTGCCGCAAATTTAATTAAAATAAGTCCAGCAATTCCTCCAAGAAGTACAACAATGAACTGTCCTCCATCCATACCTCCGAAATCATCAAGCGGTGAATCCGGAAGCCCCAGAGCAAGAGCAACTGCGGCTAATATTGAATCAATCGCGAAAGCAAGGTCAGCTAATGCAATCTTACCTACTGTGAACCAGTAGCTTTTACCTGCCGCTTCCTTTTCATCGTCCTCATGAATATTTTGATTGTCTTTTCCGAATTGCGCCTGAATGACATGTTTCAGTCCTAAATAAAGAAGATAGGCTGCTCCTATTGCTTGTATTTGCCAAACATTTGCAATAAATGAAATCGCAAACAGGGCTGCAAATCGAAAAACAAAGGCCATAATGATTCCGTAATTTATAGCTTTTTTCTTCTGTTCTTCGGGTAAATGTTTGGCTATAACTGCTAATACAAGGGCATTGTCCGCCGATAACAATCCTTCTAATCCAATTAAAATTAATAATGCCCAAGCATACTCTAGCCATATTGAATCCATCCACTTCTCTCCTTTCTAAAACAAAAATGAGGTAAAGACTTTGCTATCAATAGAATTTCCTATTAAGCCAAATTAAATGCTAAAACTTACGACTAAAACATTTAGACAGTCAATTTTCTGTCCTCTATTTTTTAGAATTTCTACAAAAAAACAGGTTTAGATTGTGCTTTTCATCCGTATCAAAACCGTAAACGAATGACATGGCCTCTTTTTCCAAGCCACATCGACATTTGATTTATCGTTAATCACACATTATTAATTTCAGTTTCACTACCAATGTTTTTACAAAATACATATTTCTTTTTTTGAACATTTTCATACAAAATAAAAGGGAAATACATAGTGTATATGTATTTCCCTTTTATTTTGTACCCAGTTTTATTATGATACAGTCATAACCTGACCACTACTATCAACCAGAATTTTCATTTTTCCGTCTTGAGCGTTATATAATCCCAGCTTATGTAAATCTTGTTTACACTCTTTTACGAAGAAAGGCAACGTACGAATTTGATCGATATCAGAGCTCGTAATGAAATGAATTAAATGATGCGTTATTTCTTTAATATCATGTACAAGGTCTTCCTTCTCTCGTTTTAACCTTTCATTTTCAGCACGTAATGAATGCACTTCACCTTCAAGACCCCGAGCGTTCTTCTCTTCTTTCGAGCGCCCTGCAGCCATGCTAGAAAGCTTATAAATCCCCGCCATGAACTGATGCAATTCGTGTTCTTTCTTTTCACTACATTGACTAATTGTTTCAAAGTTATCCACGATGCCAGATATAACTGTTACGAGGCTTTTTTCATCTTCTTCATTTCGAACGTCTTCATTTACTTCCTGCTTGCTTTCTTGTTTTATCTCAGCAATTGTCTCTTTTACAGGTGCATATTTACGTTTTCGCCCCGGTTTTTGTTTTTCGATATTTTCAAACGGGATTTCTTGTTTTTTTAATTTATAATACGTGTTCTGTAATTGACTTTCTGTTTTCGGAAATAAATTCAGTTCATTTTTACTAACATATTTTGAAATGTTTGCGATGTTTAAGCCTTGACGCTGACAAAATTGATATACTTCATACAATAGTTCTAGTTCAGACTTCAACCATGTAATCTCTGATTTTTCATATACTCGCATACCGCCATTTTTTTCTATATCTATTTGAAATAATACCATTCTATTATATAAATCGATAAGCTCTTCATACTTTATTCGGAATTGTTTCTCTATTTTTTTAAATTCCGCCTCTAATTTCATATCGTTCGTTTTATTATTTGACATGTTTTGTAAAAGACTTAATACATTGATTGCTGTGTGGTGATACATAATATGTGTCACTCCCCCTCATCCTTTCACAATTCTCATCTGACTCCCATGTCTTTTAAGAAAATAGAAATTTCCACATATCCATATTATAACATTTCGAAATTATCTGTCAAATAATTAACATATAAAAAAGTATAAAAAGTATGTAAATAATAGAAAAGATTTTTTAAGAAAATAATAAAAAAAATCTAACACGATGCTATACCAATAAAATGTGTTTAATTATATTATATGGTATTCTTAATGTAATTTCACCGAAAAATTTTGCGCTATCACGAAATATTACTAACACAATCCAGAGATATATTCTCTTATATTTTCAAATGAAAAAAACCTATTACTTATTAATTAAACCAATCAATAACCCCTAAATACAAACAGCTAAATTCACGAAAGAGACTATTAATACATACAGTCATAAACACTCCAGGAACGTTTGATTTCTCTGCCTGCAGAATACTAAAAAGGAACTAACCAGTACTATACATGGCTAGTTCCTCTCTTCCAACTAAAAAGAAGCTTTTAAAGCACTAACTTATCAACTAAACCAATTAACTCTTGAATATCAGGCTTACTCACTTGAGCATTCGCTCCAACTGCCTCACCTTTATGGAACAACTCATTCGTAATTAAAGAAGAGAAAATAATAACTGGTAATTGCTTCATTACTTCACTATCTTTAATTACTTTCGTTAAATGGTGTCCATCCATTTTTGGCATTTCAATATCTGTAATAAGTAGATGAATATGTTCAAACATTTTTTCATCTTGCTCTTTTGCTAGTTTTTCAATTTGTGCTAACGCTTCTGCACCATTGCTGAAGAAATTCATTTTCGTATATCCAGCTGTTGATAATGTTTCTTCTAGTATTTGGCGAAGCATCGCTGAATCTTCCGCAATATAAATAACTTTTTCAGCTCGATCTGTTTTTTGCTCTAATCCTGAAAGTGTTTTATTGTCATAACCAGTGTTACTAATTTCGCAAACAATTTTTTCATAATCTAACAATAAGATAATTTTCCCATCTAGTTTTACAATTCCAGACGTCGTTTCTTCTAGTCCCATAGATAATGAAGCTGGCTCATCAATTTGTTCCCAAGAAATGCGTTGAATACGATGCACTTCATCAACACGGAAAATAACTTTCATTTGGTTTAATTCCGAGATGATAAATTTCGTTTGATCAAGTGGCTTTATAGATTTTAAATTAAGAGCTGTCGCTAAGTTAATAACAGGTAAGATTTCACCGCGTACTTGAACAACACCTTCAACTGCATGATGAGATTCCGGCACAGTTGTAACAGGGAATGGATTAATAATTTCACGCACTTTCATTACATTGATGCTAAATAAATTTTCACCAACAGTATAAGTTACGATTTCTAATTCGTTTGTTCCACTTTCTAATAAAATACTTTGTGCTTGTGACATAAAGGTGTCGCTCCCCTTCCATTAATTCCGTATATCTAATTATTAAGCTTTAATAACATTCAAAAGTCAACTACCTATATGAAAAATATAGATAGTTGACTGAGCCTTACAGTTTTAAAATAATAAAAACAGTGGTAAAGCTTAATCTTGTATAAAGGAAGCAAGTGCTTCTAGTAACACTTCTTGCGCTCCTACAATTTCTGTCGGCATCGCTTCCCATTTTTTCGAAAGCTCTGTTTCCACTCTCACTCTAAGCTCTGGATTCATTTCTCCTAGCACATATTCCTTTGTAGCTATATCAACATCAAGGAGTGCAAGTGCATATAATTCCGGATCGTTTATTTTTTTAAATACTTGTTTCAATACCGCCGGTGCTATATGTTTTAACTTTTCAATGTGAATTTCCTTATCCGAAAATAGTAACTCATATTGAATAAACGTAACATTTTCTTTAATCACTTTAAAATAGCAATTATTCTTTTTATCATTTACAAAATAACCGTTCGGATCTGCAATAATACTCTCTACTTGACGTATTAAATTAGGCAAACTACTCGCCGTCATTACAGTACGTTGCTCAACCTCACTTGGCGAAATGAATGTAACGCGATACTTATTCTGCGCCATCCTCCTCACCTCTCCTTTTATATAAACTTAGTCTAATTGTACAATATAACACAGCTATCTTAAATTAATCTAAATCTATTTCAAATCACTGCTCCTAGAATCAGAGAAATCCTCTCTCCCAAAAGTAAAGAGGCATCACCTAAATACTCTTGGCTTCCAGCCACTCCATATCTCTGGTCTCACAATGCACGAACCACACATAGGCACTGACACCGCTACTACTCATCGCTGGGTCCTCTCTCAAAACCTAAAAAGAAAGCTTTTAAGCCCCTTTCAACAGCTCAATGTTATTGAACCAAAAAGCAAGCTGCTGATCCGTAATATCCGGCAACATAACGAAAAACTCACGGCACTTCATCTCATCTTTAAACAATTGATACTGCCAAACACCATTACTACCAATACTTACGAAATAAAACTCGTGTATACGGCCAATGATTGCTTGTTTTTCACCAAACGAATATGGAGGCACTTGTTTGATTTCAAATTGGTCTGGTAAATATACATGCTCTTCTCGTTCTATTTTTAACACTTGCTCAGCAAGCTCACGTTTATTTTCGAAAAAAGGCAATTGTAAAATTCGTTCTTGTCTTGTCATACGAATATAAAACCCTTTCTACTACGTTACAATTTTTCTTTACAATATATTATCGAATTAAGTTCACAACTTCATTTAATACTTCATCTGAAATTTTAATTACTTTCGCATTTCCTTGGAATCCGCGTTGGTATAACATTAAATCAACAAATTCTACAGATAAATCTACGTTTGCACCTTCTTGTGCGCCACCACGTACTTTTCCTGCACCGTTTTGACCAGATGCGCCCAGTGCTAAAATACCAGTTGTATTCGTCGCTGTATAGTTACCATTTCCGTTTTTCATTAAACCGCCCTCATTTGGGAACATTGCAACAGCTAACTGACCAGCAGATTTCATACTTCCATCTGAATATTTTACCATCACATATCCACCGTCAGCAATAAAGCAATCTTTAACCGTTGCCGCTGCTCTACCATCTACTTCTGTTACTGATAATGTTTTATCTGTCGGATGATTTGTTAGTTTACTAAAATCTAAATTTATTGTTCCGCCATTAAACGGAATAGCTGCTCCAGGGTTTGTCTGGTTTGGATTTCCTACTGCATCAAACGTCATTTGACCATTTGCATTTGGAACATCTTCAAACGTTGTTGCTTTTTTCGAATCGTTACGCATCTGTACTCTATATGAATAATTATGTTCGCTCGTTCGTGTAAACTCTACACGCATTGTCCATGTATTACCGGCATCATCGTATACAGGCAAATCTTGCGTGATTTTTGTTGCATCAGTTGGAATATTCCCTTTAATTGTACCTTTCGATGTTCGAATACCTCCAATTGCCGTTCCCATTGGGATTTGCAACGGTCCTGGAATACCAGATAAATCAACTTCACCAGTCGCTTCATTTGCAGGATATGCAAACACGTATTGTCCTTCTGTATTCGTAATATAGTAATCTGAAGATATTCCGAACGTACCTTTACGCGTAAATTCCATGTTACCGCCTTTTGAATCACCCACTACGAAGAAACCATTACCTTCCATCGCTGCTTGTGTTTTACCACCCGTTAGCGTAATTGTACCATCGCTATAATCCGTAACTGTTCCGCTCATTTTCACACCGTTACCGATACTTTTAGGGTTCGTCCCTGCGTATTTATCGTCGCCTTTTGAACCAATTGAATTGTTATATAGTAAATCATCAAACATTGCTTTTTGTTTTTTATAACCTACTGTTTGTGCGTTGGCAATATTATTTGAAGTTACACTTAATGCATTTTGTGTTGCATTCATTCCTGTAATACTTGTATATAACGCTTTAATCATAACGTATGGACACTCCCTTATGAATTTGTTGTTTTTACTTCTTCAGCTACTTTTTGATCGTCTTTCTTTGCATCTTCTGGATTCGTTTCTCCAATTGGTTTATCAGACACTCTTTCCACGAAACGAAGAGACACTACTTTATTATCAATAACGAGCTGTACTTCGTTATTTTCTGCAAGGCGAACTGTTTCTACTTGACCAGTTACTTTGTTCCCTTCACCGTCAATACCTCTTACATACTTTCCTAAAAACTTCATTCCACCATCAAGCGCTGTCGAATGCATCGTCGTTCTTAAAGAGTCAACTGCTTTTGTCATATTTTGTACTTGTTCCATAAGAGATAACTGCGCTGTTTGGTTCATCATTTGATTCATATCCATCGCATTGAATGGATCTTGATGTTGGAAACTCGATAAAAACAATTTTAGGAAATCATCTTTTCCCATTACCCCAGGAGTTTTTTGCTCTCCTGCTGAAACTCCATTTGTTTGTTGAACTGGCGATTGTACACCGTTAACAGGTACATTACTTTTTTGCGCTCCTGCTTGTAACGGAATATGATTTGTACTCGTTGTATTTAATCCAACTGTTGGCACGCTTTATTCCTCCAATAATCCCGCAAATTCTTTTGATTGTTGTTTCTCATGTTTCGTATTTGCTAATTTTTGTTTTTGCCTTTGCTCTTGCTCTCGCTGTTCTTTACGATGTTCATCTTTTTCTGAATAACTAATTTGAATATTAATTTCTTTTTCTTTTAACTTTAGCTTCAATTCGTCAAAAATCATTTCAACACGTTTTTTCGCATCGTGTTTTTCCATTTCTACATGGACATCAATTTGATCTCCATGCTTTTTCATAAATACCGTTAATGTACCAAGTTTCTCTGGATTTAGCTGGAATAAAACACGTTCTTGTTTCACTACAAATTTTTGCAGAGCTTCTACTTGTGCTTCCATCTTCTTGCCTAAGTCAGGTAATGTAACCTTCTCAGCTCCACTATTTTGTTTTCCTATTTGGTCAGTACCCGTTGCTTTATTTAATAACTCCGCTCCGGCCGAACTTGAGTCATTTAACTGATCGACTTTTGGTAACTCTACCTTCACATCATCGCTCTCTGCTTTCGGGAGTTCTACTTCCTTAGACTCCTCTTGTTTCTTTGCAATATTACAAGTTTCTGATTCTACGACTTTTAATACTTGCAACGTCTGCTCTGGCATTGTCATCTTGTCTAACGCCATTTGCATTGTATCTTCTAAACATATGGCATTCTTAATGTTCATGTTTGAAAGCAATTCTTGTAATTGCTGTAATTCAGCTGCAGGTAATTCGTTCAGTTTAATATTTCCGTATTCTTTATATAATTCTTGTATTTTTTGTATGTATTGATATAACAATTCTGGCTGCACACGTAATTGCTCAATTGCAATCATTTGCTCAGATACAGCTAGTAATAATTGTTCTGTCTCTTTTTTTTCTTCTTTCTTTACACTCGGTTCGTCTTTCGTTACCGTTTTTTTTGCGAGAAGATATTCTTTCTTCTCTTCTTCTGGTGCTTCTTCTCGTTTCGGTTTCTCCGTTTTCGGCTGTTTTTTATTTTCAATTCTCATTGTATTATCAAATGAAGAATTTTCATTTTTCGATTGTATTTCTAGCCCTTTTTCTTTTTGCGGAGGTAAACTCTGTTGCACCGGTAATACAAATTGTATCACTACATCCACCTCATCCGTTCATACACATTTTTAAATCAAGAAGCATTTTTTCTTCTAACTTTTCTTTTACTTTCGCAAGCTTCTTACAATCTTCTTGATACATTTCATCAATGACACGTTCTTTTTCTTTTATTTTCTCTAAAAGGCTTTCATTTTTTTGAATAAAACCTTCTGTTTTTTTAATTTTTCGATTCCATTCTTCTATTCTTTCAGGTGAAAATGTATGTGAAGACAGCATACCAGCCATAATACGTTGCCCAGTTTGTACGACTTTACTACGTGATTTCACAACATACAGATCATATTCTTTTTTTTGTTCTATTTTTCTTTTTTCAGCTGTTAGTTCGTACACTTCTTTCAAGATTTGTTCTTTCTCTTGATTAATCTGCAATTTTATCGTGTCGTACTGCTGCTTATCCACCCGTTTTCATAGCCCCTTCCTATTATAACGTTCCCTTTTTCTATTATATAGTTTTTTTACAAAAAAATCTGTGAAATATTAAAAACAAAAAAATAAGACCTCAAAGGGCGAGATCTTATACAATATGGTGCATCGCTTGGACAACATCTTCAAAATGAAAACTATCCGTTCGACCTTGTTTTAAAAACATATTTATAGCTTCTACTTTATTTTTACATTCAAAAATATAAGCATTTTCTTCATTTTCTTGAATTGTTCCTAGTTTAAAATACAATTCATTTTCTTTATAAATAGATAAAATTTTTCTCATTTCATTTGCAAGTTGCCAATGATTCGGCGATACGATTTCTTCCATAATCCTACTTACCGAATCTAGTACAGAAATGGCAGGGTAATGACTAAGAGTTGCGAGCTCACGTTTTAATACAATATGTCCATCTAAAATACCACGAGCCAAATCTGGTACAGGACCATTTAAATCGTCACCATCAACTAGCACTGTATAAATACCTGTTATTGCCCCTTTTTGTGTTTTTCCGGATCGCTCTAATAACTTTTTCATATAACTTTCCATTAAGAGTGTTTTACCACCGATTGGTAATTCTTTGACTGCAATGTCAACACTTCGGCGAGCGTCGGCAAAACGAGTAACTGAATCCATCATAAGTAATACATTATTTCCTTGATCACGGAAAAATTCAGCAATAGACGTTGCAAGCTTTGCCGCACGAAGTTGCATAAGGTGACTTTCATCTGACGTCGCTACAACAACGACGCTTTTTTTCATACCTTCTTCACCTAATTCTTTTCGAATAAAGTCTTTTACTTCCCGGCCACGCTCACCTACTAAACTAATAACGTTAATATCAGCTTTTGCATTTTTCGCAATCATTCCAAGTAATGTAGATTTCCCAACACCCGATCCAGCGAAAATACCAATCTTTTGACCGATTCCAATCGTTAACATAGAATCAATCGATTTAATTCCCGTTTCAAATACATCTGTAATTTCTTCACGCTCAAATGCATGAATCGGCGGTGCATCTAATTTTATTTTTTGCACTGGAATATTTTCAGCCTCTTCGTTTAATACTTTGCCATTTGCACTTAACACTTTGCCAAGCAAATGATTACCACGGGGCACAACGACATCTTCTACAATTAATGTAACTGAATCTCCGTAACACACTTTTTCTGTCTGTTCAAATGGGAGTAACATATTATTTTCTTTTTCAATTGCAATAACTTCACATAAGACGCTATGTTCTCCAACGAGACAAACATCTCCAATCTTCGCTTTCGGACCTTTCGCTACAAAAAACTGCTCTTGTACACTATGAACTTTGCCAACTTTCGTATAAAACGGCGTTTCAATAAACGTATTCCATTTATTATGTTCGTTCATGAGCTTGTTGTTCATACGTTTTGCTCCTCAAACAACTTTTCTTCTTCCCATTTATGACGAAGTTTCGCAAATATAGGTGCAAATTTAAATTCAAAGAACTCTTTCTCTTCTTCCAAAACAAATTCGCCAAACTGTAAAGAAAAATCATACTTCCATTCTACTAATTGTAGTAACCAATACTCTTTCGTATTTTCTTTCTCTTCTTGTATACGCTCAAATGTTTCTGGATGAACCGTTATAATTAACTTTTCAAATGAAGTAGGCAATGTTTGGACGATACCTGTTAATATTGGCAGAACATCTAATAATCGTGAATCTACCGCTTGATTCACAATTTTTTCTGCTAATTGAAAAGATTGATTCCATAATAACTCAGTCCATTCGTATGCCGTTTCTTGTTGCTCCTTTTGAAACAGTATACGCGCTGCTTCCACCTGCTCCATTTGTTCATGAATATGCATTTGAAACTCTTCTTTAGCCTGCAACAACTGCTGATGCTCTCGTTCTAACGTTTGCTGATGCTGCCTTAGCTGATTCATTTCCATATGTAATGCATCTTGCTGCGCAAGAAGTTCTGCATGATCTACTTGTATTTTTCCTTCAGCGTGAACTGGTATTGGTTTTGGAAACTGTAATTCATACGTTTCTTCAGAAAAAGAAACAGAATTCTTCGGAATTCTGTTTTTAAATAAGGACATCATCTTCACCTCTTTGAATGATAATTCTTCCTTCTTTCTCTAGCTTTTTCACTGTACCTGTAATCGTTTGCTGCGCTTTTTCAGCATCCGTCATCTTAAGCGGTCCTAAGCCATCTAACTCTTCTAGAATCATCTCTTTACGGTTTGAAGACATACATGTAAATAATTTCTCTTTAATTTCTTCTTTTGCAATTTTAATTGCTTTTGCAATAACACCGTTATCTGTAATTTCCTCTAATACGCGGCGAAGCGCAAGATCTTCAAGACCGAGTAAGTCTTCAAAGACAAACATATTTTCTTTAATTTTCTCAGATAACTCATAATCGACTTCATCGAGCTTTTGAAAGACTGTTTTTTCAACGCCTCGTGAAACGTTATTTAAAATGTTCACAATCGTTTTTAAACCATCTGTTTTATTAATAGCACTAAATGCCATATTATTTAATTTTGCTTTTAACAACTCACCAATTTGATTAATTAATTCACCGTCTACTTGCTCTAGCTTCGCAATGCCCATTACCGTTTCTACACGTTTATGATCTGGTAATCTCTCAATTAATTGAGAAGCAAGTTGTGGCTTAATATAAGAAGCAATAATTGCTATCGTTTGTGGCGATTCATCATTAAGCACTGTAAGAAGTGGTTCTAAATCTGTAAGTGAATTTAAGAATTCAAATGGATTATCTTTGTTGTACCAAAGGTCTTCCAATAATTTTTCCAATTCGTCTTCTGGCATATTTTTAAATATACGACGAATGTATTCTTTATCTGGAGTCACTAAATTCAATTCTTTTACATTTAGTTCATACAGAAACTCCCCTAGTACATTTTCTAACGTTTCTGGTTTATATATACGAAACTTCGCAATTTCACGAAGTAACACTTCTTTTTCCTCAGCCGTCATATATTCAATGACTTTTGCTGCCACCTCTTCGTCTAATGTACGAATGAGGATGGCAGCTTTTTCTTTGGAGGAGATTTCATCTAACATTGTTTTTCCTCCCTTACTATCCGTTTAGCCATTTTTTAATAACTTTTGCAGTACCTTCTACATGCTCTCTCGTAGCTTCCTGCACTTGGTCATCTAATGTAGGTTCTGTCGGTTCTACTGGTTCTTGTCTTGGCTCTGGTACTATTTTCTCTTCAGGAATTTCCATAATGCTTTCACTACTAGCAGCAACTTCCTCTTCTGCTAAGTATTCATCATATTCCTCTTCTTCTTTCTTTTTCTTACGTCTTGCTAAGAAGAACCATAATAGGCCACCAAGCGCTAACAATCCACCTGTAATTCCACCGAATAACCACCAGTTAATGCCGATTTTTTCTGGTTCTTTCTCTTTCTCTACTTTCGGTTGATCAAACTGAACAGTTACAACGTTAACTTGACCATTTATAAAGTTTCCGTTCGGATCAGCTTGAAGTCCAGCTGCTGTACCAATTGCTTCTTTAAACGTTGTCATATCAATTCTTCGTTTTACTAACGTATCATTATCTACCCATACAACAACATTTGTTTTCGTTAATTCTGGATGTTTCTTAATCGTTTCAACTGTTTTATCTATTTCATAGTTTTCAATTTTGTTACCATTTTTATTATCGTAGACGATTTTACCATTTTGATTATTGTTCGTACCGTAGTTTGGCACTTCACCATTCGCTGTAATACCAGCACTTGGCTTCGCATCCGCTCCTTCTTGCGCAGTAGAGCTTTCCTCTTGCTCTTGTTTACTGCGAAGTACACCTTTATCACCATATTTTTCTGACTGGCGTGTAACTTCATCATAATTTACAGACACTTTCGTATTCACTTTATATTCATTTGGCTTAAACATCGTCATTAACGTCGCATCAATATCTTGCTTTAATTTACCTTCAATTTGTTGTTGCATCTCAACTTCTTTTTCATAAGAAGAGGAACTAGTAGATTGCGCTGCATCTGCTCCTTTTGAGATAACACCTTTTTTGCTATCAATAACACTTACTTCTTCTGCTTTCACACCTGGAACGGCTGCACTAATCATTTGCTGTATACCCGCAACTTGATCAGCTGTTAATAGTTGTCCACGTTTCACACCAATAGTAATTGCTGCTGTTCCCTTTGCCTTTTCTTCATCAAAAATGGTTTCTTTTTCAGGTAATGTAATTTGCACATTTGCCGTTTCAATTGTCGCAAAGTTTCGTACAATATCTTGCTCCAATTGCTTTTTCGTACCGACAATCTGCTTCATTTTCTTATCTTGCTCACTTGAACCGAGCGAGCTTTCTAATAAAATTTCCTCACCGCTTTTTGAATTAAACGGTAAGCCCATTCCATTCATTTCTTTTCGAACCCATGGAGCATCGTTCTTTTGCACTCGAATCGAACCATCGGCTGCTAATTGGTAATCAACACCTAGCTTCGATAATTCTGCTGTAATCTCTTGCTTATCTGTATCGTTTAAATTTTGATATACAACAACATATTTATCTGGCAAGGTGAAGTATAAAAGTGCTCCTGTTACAATCGCTAAGAGCGCAGCACCAATTACTAACTTATGCCACGTTTTCAACGATTGGAAAACATTTTTTATCTTTTCCATTTAAACACACCCGTCCATTTTCCTAAATTTGCATATTAATTAGTGACTTATAATTCTCAATAAGATTATCTCGTACAAGAGCAGCCGTTTTCATTTGTGATTCAGCTTTCTTCTGCTGAATTAAAACGTCATGTGTTTCTCCTACCCCTTTTGTCAATAAATCATATACCGCAGTTTGTGCATTATTTTGTGTTTGATTCATATCTTCCAATAAATCAATAAACTTTTTACCTTCAACTACAGATGTTTGTGAAGTTTTCGGTGCACCAATTGGTTGAATCGCTTCAAATGGCTGGGTATTTAACATTGGTTGGATTTTCATATTTCCCCTCTTCCCTCTTATCCTCGGCCGATTTCTAAATCTTTATCGAGCATTTTTTTGTTCGCATTTAATACACTTGTATTTGCTTCATACATTTTTTGAGCAACCATTACATTCGTCATCTCAGCTGTCACATCGATGTTCGGATAACGTACATATCCTTCTTCATTTGCATGTGGATGCGTTGGATCATATACTAGATTTTCGTTTCGGTCTGTTTCAATACTTTTTATTTTCACTCCGTTAGCAGGAGCTCCCTCTAGCATATTTGCAAAATTATTATTTGATTCTAGCACCACACTTCGGCGGTGATACGGCTCTGCGTCTGGCGCTCCCGTCGTATTCGCATTTACGATATTGTTAGAAGTAACTTCCATCCATTTTCTCGCTGTAGTTAGTCCTGAGCCACTTGCATTAATTGCTTGGAACATCGTTGTCTCTCCTTCTACTCTTAACGTCCACGCGCTGCTTGGTTAATTGCGTATTGCGTATTAATCGCATTAATTGAGATACCATATAATTGGTTTGTTTTCATTAAATCTAGCATTTCTGTCGTTACATCCACACTATTTCCATCTTTATTCGTTTGCATTGATTTCGTTTGAATCTTTGCATATGTATTTTTCGCATTTGCTGTCGGTAAGTGCATTTCATTCGTTTGATATAAGTCTGAATTACTCTTTAAATCCGCAGCATTTTTTTTGAATAGTGGATTATTCATATTCATTTGTTCAGCAAATGTTACATCTTGTGCTTTAAACCCCGGTGTATTCGCATTTGCAATATTACTAGAAACAGTATTTCGCTTCGTTACTAAATAATTCATATAATGACTAACATCACTAACTAAGTCCGGCATATTCCACACCCTTCTTTTTTCCATCATGCTCGCTTACGGCATGATCATCCACTGATGGAAGTTTCACTTTATTATTCATTTCCTTATATGTATTTATTTATTAAAATATTATCTATTACATACCCTTTCATATTTTATTCCATTTTCCCATTGTTGTCTTTAGAAAAATACAAAAATATATAAAAGAATATAAAAAACTGCATTCACTTAGTAATCTATATAACATTTCGATATAAGAACAATAAAATAAAGTTCATTTTTTTATTTTTTAGATTATTTCTGTTCTTTCATTACAGTCATAAAGTGAAACCTCAATCAGCGGAACGCTTTTATTCAAACAACGGAATGGATTCCCCTTATAATAAGGAGAAATCCGTTTCCATACTTTACAATTAATATTTACCGTAAAACGAATTAGCTTTCATTCGTCCATCATTTGTCATAATCATTTCTTCCAAAATCTTTTGCTTATCTCGAATATGTTGAGCTGCCTTTATTATTAATGGACTCACTTCCGCTGCAACATCTGCTCGCGTCTTTTCATCCAAAGTCATCATCCAGCGATTTAACATAGCACTTTTCTCAGCAAATTCTTCATCTGACACTTGCAATTCACCGATTTCATTAAAACAGCCGACAAACGCTCGATAAATATCATTGTTCATTTTCAAGTGCTCCGCGGTAACCGTCTATTAAATCTTGTAACACTTGCACAATCGCATCCATGTCTTTTGCTTCACGTGTTACTTTCATCGTCTGAATTTGAATGCTAATCCAATCGTATAAACCGAATAGGCTATCATATAAATCTTTAGTAATCTCAGGATTTAATTGAAGCTTTAACTCTTCAAAAATACGTTCTAATTTTTCAAGAAGTGCATCTCCTTCTTGTAGTTTAAAAGTATTTAAAAGCTCTTCTAAATTACGAAACTCAACGATACATCTTTCATAAATAAAAATTGTATTTTTAATTGGATTACTCGTCATAATATCATTTTGCATATAACGTTGCCATGCTTGCATACGATCACTTCCTCAACTTTCATTAATCATCACTTTTTTGTTTTGTCATTGCTTTAATTGTTTTTAGTTGGCTATCTAGCGCCGCTAATGTACTTTCTAGCTTTTGATACTTCTTCACAATCTCATCTTGTTTTTGCAGATTTTGTGTTTCAATATCTTTAATCTTTTTATCTAAATCACTTACACGTGAATCGATGTTTTTTACACGCTCTCCGACTACACCTTTATCACCAAATAGTTTATCAAGTGGTTCTTCCATCATCTTCCCTAAACCGTTAGAACCAAAGAAAAATTGCTTCGCTGCATCCGGCTTGTCTTTTAACGCTTGTGTTAATTTTTCATCATTAACTTCCATCGTCCCGTCTTGCTTTAATTGAATTCCAAATGAAAACAAATAATTACCGTCTTGAGAAAATGTTACGATGTTATTCATCGCTTGACGTACACTTTGCATAATGGCTTGACCTTGGAAGGCTCCACCTTTTCCAGCAAAAATATCTATTGTAGAAACAGCTTTATTATAATCAGCTACCATTTTTTTAATAATATTTGATGCGTCTGTTACATTTGAATCACTTACTGTAAACTTCAGATCAATACCTTTTACTTTTGAATCTGTTGTTGTACCTGCATCTGGTTTTTCTTCACCTGGTTTTTCGTCTACTTTTGGCTCCGTTACTTTTAACAATTCAATTTTCACGCCAGGAAGAGCTTCAATTGTATTCGTAGGACTTTTGTCCTCGATACCGTTAATACTATATATAGCATTTTTCGCTTCATTAATAGTATTTAATTTCATTTCCGTCTTAGTTTCACTGTCTTGATTTGTGCCTGTCCCTTTAATTTTCACCTCTGAATAAAATAGTTCAGTAAGTACGTTAGGTGGTGTACTTGCTAATTTAATAGCGTTTGCCTCTCCTTCTTTCGTAGAGGACATAAAAATTTTATTACCAAGTGTATATGCTGATACCCCATAATCCCCATCATTAATTTTATTAATTAAATCTTTATATGTCATATCAGTTGTTACTTTTAGTTCTTTATCGCCTAGTTTTATTGTTTCATTTCTTGGAAGCTTCTCATTTATATTATCAATAGAATTAGAAGCTATTTGATGACGCTGTGCGAGCTGTGTAATCGTCATATTAAAAGTTCCTGCAATCGCTCCACCATCAGCTTTTACATTAATATAACCATCTTGTGTTGTTGTAACTTTTTTCTCATTCCCTTTAAAAGCCGCTAAGTTTTTAAATGTTTGTGTGAAAGAACTAAATTCTGATTTTAAACTTGTGTATAATAGTTTATCTTGTGAAAGTTGGTTCTTTTCATTAGCATACGGTGTTTTTCTCATATCTAACGCTTGCATTTCTAATTCTACAAAGTTAGATGTATCGATCATATTATTTCCGAGGTTCCAGATCTGTTGTCTACCGCCAATACCTGTTAATGTTCCTGCCATGTTGTCTCACTCCTTATTGTTTACATGTAGTCCAAAATACTCGTTTTACTCATCGTACTAACCGCTTTAAGCGTCGCTTCATACGTTGCATTGATATATGCTAGGTCAGAAATTGCTACCGCCAAATCGACATCTTCAATTTCTTTACGGTTTTCTTGAAGTGCTAAATTTTGCTCGCTTAAAATCGTTTTAAAAGTCTCCATTGTATTCATAGTTGAACCAACTTCAGTTGTACGGTTAATGATGCTATCTAAGTTTTTCTTATTTTCTCCTAATAGTGGTTGCAAAGCTTTTTGATCACCGTTATTCAGCGCTTCACTCATCTGTTTTAACGTTTTTATAACCGGTGATAATAGTTCTTCTCCGTTACGAAATGCTTTTAATTCATAGCCATCATTTAGTTGCCAGTTTACATCATTTTTTCCACCTTGATACGTACCATCTTCTGTGAATGGAACTTGCTCAGCACTATCACCACCGAAAATATAACGGCCTTGCTCTTTCGTATTCGCTAAATATACAACTTGTTTTAAAATTTGATCAATCTCTGCACCGATTGCCTTCAATTCTTTTTCGCTATTCGTTCCATTTAACGCTTGCACTGTTAATTGATCCGCTCTTGTTAAAGATTTAAAAACACCTTGTAAAGTATTTTCAGTTTGTGTTAATACATTTTTCGAATCCGCTAAATCTTTTTGCATTTGTTCAATATTTGCTAAAGAATGCTGAATCGCAAATGATTTGCTTGCCGCAAGTGGATCTTCACTCATAAGAAGGTTTTTCTTCCCTGAAGTTACTTGATTTCGGTGGTATTGCTGCTGCACATTCAAGTCCATCATCTGATTCTTTGCCCAGTTTGCATTTTGAAATGTAGATACTCTCATCCATCATCTTCTCCTTTATCTATATTTGACTTGGCGCGGGGAAGCAACCACAACTGTACGGCTATTTTCTTCCCTACCATCCAATCATTTCATATCTCTGATCTTACACGGCTTGGTCCACTAAAAGGCTCTATCCGCTTCCACCCTATGCAGGACCCTCTCTCTACACATAAAAAAAGGGGCTTCGTTTCTACCTCGCGTTATCTAATAATCGAAAACAGACTGTCAAATACTTCATTCATCGTTGTAATGGCCTTAGAGTTTGCCACGAAGTATTTCTGAAAGGCCATTAAATTAACCATTTCCTCTTCCATATTGACGCCTTCTATACTCATCTTTTCTTGCTGAATACCTTCTAATAAGTCTTTATGAATATTTTGATAAGCATTCACTGCACTTTTATCAGAAGCTACACCAACTATAAATTGGTCTAACGCTTGTTTATAAGAAAGACCTTCTTTATAATCTCCATCTGTAATTCCTGCCAGTTTATTTGCTGTTTCAGCAGAAATTTTCATTTTTGAAACATCTTTTGCGAATTCAGGATTTAACTGAATATCTTTCGCATGATCTCCAACGAAGAAATCTTTTCCCATCACTGTATTCACTTTATTTTTCACAGAACTCATTAAGTCTTCAATATTTTTCTTATAACTAGCAATCTTCCCTTTCGTATCTATTGCTGATTGAATGGCTCCACCTGTTAAAGGAATATCCGATCCATAAATCGCAACAGTCATCGGTTCGTTCCCCTTATTTAATTGAAGTGGATATGTGTCTTGTCCATTTACTGTTAAAACGCCATTCATTCTAACACTTGTGATATTAGGATTCATAGATTCATAAGACACTTCTATATTGGCATATTTAGACATCTCTGTAATAATGCGATCACGTTCATCTAATAGTTGATTAGGTACTTGTGTCCCTGCTTGTCCAATTTTTTTATTCGCTTCTGCTAAACTAGCACCAAGACGATTAAATTCATTGACATGCGCTTCAATATCTTCTGTCGTCTGTACTTCCGCTGTATCTAAGTTTTTCGCAAGACGATTTATTTGACTTGTGAACTTTCCAGTTTCAGCAACTAATGTATCGTAGTAGTTCGATTGTTCCGGATTTTTTGCAACTTCACGAAAAGCATTAAAAAAACCATCCATTAAACTAGATAATGAATTCTTTCCTGTAGTTCCTACCATAGACTCTACTCGTGATAAAGTAGAATTCATATATGCGTAGTAAGAGAACTGTGACAACTGATCATTAAATTGCTTCGTTTTCACTTCATCAGTAATTCGGTCAACACCTAATGTTTGTACACCTGAACCAATTCTCTGTTCTGGCGTATGACCGTTACTTGCTCCTACAGACCCTAAATTCACGGCTTGACGTACATAGCCAGGTGTATGAATGTTAGATAAGTTTTGTTTCGTCGTTTGTAATCCCATTTGGGCCGCTAGCATACCAGATAGCGGTGTATTATAATCAGATAACCTCATAATGCTTCACTTCTCCTTTACAATAGTTCATTCATAAAGATTTGCGAATTATTGTTTTTCTCCAAATTGTATTCAGAAACGGAATCTACAATACTCTCTGTAGTTTTTAATAGTACGTTTAAGTAATATTGATTTTTCAAAAGAATCATTTTTACATTTTCTTCTAATTTATTTAAACTTTTTTGTAATTCTTCCATTTTTTCAATTTCTTCCGGTGAAAAATACGAAAATAGCGAACGCATACGCAATGGTTCGACTTTCTTTTCTTCACAAAACTGAACAACCATCTCCTCAAAAGAGCGAGATAATCCTTTTACACCTTCTATGTACTGTAATTGTTCCACTTGCAGCTTTTGAACTGCATTTACATTTTTATGTTTTAAATTCTCATATATTTGTTCTCCAAGCGTTTGAATATTTTCATATGCTTTTTGAATGATAACAAGCTTTTCATATAATTGTATGTACATATAGCTTCCTTCCCTTTTACAAGACTAAATTTACAATTAAACCATGAATTTCTCCAATTTGATTTAACATTTCTAAATGCCCTGTTTTCGTATTAATTAAATTCATAACATCTTCCATTTCATTTAATCCCACTTCAGCTTGTTTTACAATTGTCATTTTCTGCGAATATCCATAACGCGGATGACGAGACATAACGTCTTTATATTGCAGTAAGTTATCAACGTAAAAATTCAAAAATGATTTCACAGTATTTTTGTATTCCATAACATTATCAAGCGTTAACTCTAATTCAATTTTCTCTTTAATTTCCCCAATGTTATCAACTAGCGCTTCCATTTGTTCTAACAATTTATCTTTTTTCGGATCTGCATGCAAATTATCCGAAAATGCAAGTCCTGTCCTGACATTTGCTTCTTTCGGCATTTGAGTAGCAGGCGGTATATGCGATAAAATTGGATTATGCGAGATAGAACGTAGCATATATATCACCTATTTATTTTTTTATTTCTTTCAAAACTTAATCGTAAAATCCAGTTATTTATAATTATACTCTGAACACTCATATTTTGCAGTTATTTTTTATAGAAGATATGTTACAATTTAGCATGAGGTGGCACAAATCTATGAATATTTTTCTTTGTGGTTCAAATCAATTAACAGCATTAGATCAAGAAGAAATAAAAAAATTTTTAATTGACTATGCTCACAAACATAAAATTTACATATTATGCTATAAAGCTATTGAAAATGAAGTTCTTCGTTTTTTCATTGAAAACGAAAGACTCGCTCAAAATTTATGCCTTTATACGCTACAACCGTTACATGTATTAACAGACGAATTTCAAGAAGTCGTTGATTATTTAAAAAAACACGGGGCTGAATATATTGCTTTTGATCATCCTTCCGACTCCATTTATCGATCAGATTATATGTTTTTTGTAAAGCAAATTGTCGAAGATACTGATTTAGTTCTCTGTTTTTATAATGGGGATAAACATACGTCTGTCATTCCTATTGACATTGCAAAAGAAGCAGGAGTTGACGCCGTTATTTATGATTTACCAGGCTTACATGAAAAGCAGATGAAAAAAAGCTTTGAACAAAAAATTCGTATGATGTAAAGGGGGAGGCACAATATCGTTATTGTGCCTATTGTAAATATGAAAACTGAACAAGATTATGATCATTTTATTACGAGTTTTAAACAGCTATTTAATATGGATATCGCTTCCTATAAGCAAGATAGAATGCGCAGAAGAATCGATGCTTTCATTTCAAGAAAAGGTTTTGACAATTATACAAACTTTTTAAACAGTTTACGCACCGATCAAACATTATTTTTAAGTTTTATTGACTACATTACGATTAACGTTTCAGAGTTTTTCAGAAATAAAGAACGCTGGCAAACGTTAGAGACAAAAGCTCTACCAAAGCTACTTGAACAAAATAACGGTAAATTAAAAATTTGGAGTGCTGCTTGCGCTGCCGGTGAAGAACCATATACACTTTCTTTAATCTTATCGAAGCATCTAGCTCCATTTCGTTATGATATTCAAGCAACAGATCTTGATTTTCATGTTTTAGAAACTGCGAAGCGTGGTCAATATACAGAACGCTCTTTGAAAGAATTACCTAATGATTTAAAACAACGTCATTTTACAAAAGAAGATGATACATATATATTGCATCAAAATATTAAACAGCAAGTTACATTCAAACAACATGATTTATTAATGCAGACATTTGATACGAACTACGATTTAATCATTTGTCGAAATGTAATGATTTACTTTACAGAAGAAGCAAGAATAAAGCTCTATGAAAAATTTAGTCGTTCTTTACGAAAAGGCGGCGTACTATTCGTTGGTAGCACAGAACAAATTTTAACACCCGAACGCTACAACCTTCAGCGTTTTGATACATTCTTCTACGAAAAAATATAGAAAAAGGTCGTCATAATTGAAATGACGACCTTTTTTTATTATATAATACGAATCAATATAATACCTATAACCCATATAAAGAGAAATAGAGCTGTAACAGACCATTTATGCTCTTGAATCGTATGTTTCAACGCATGCGATAATTGAGCCATATTCATTTCTGCAAGTGCTCTCCACACACTTGCATCACGTTCTTTAGAAATACGATCCGTACCACTAATTAAAATTGTTTCGTTAGACAATTTTGTCATGTAAGCTGTAATAACTGTGATCATTAAATTCGTATTTCCTTCTGATGTATCTTGTTCCACTCTAGAAATGAGCGCACTTACATCAAGTAACGGAATATGCACTTTTCTTCCAAACGAAAGCTGCACTTCAGCAAAATCATACGTTCCGTCTAATAACGGAACTCCCTTTATATGCGCTTGTTTAATAAGCCCCTGCAAACTTCTAACAATTTGTTCATATATTTTTTCCGATTGCTTTCCTTCCTCGGACAACATATGTAGCTTTGAAAACAACTGCAACACTGTATCCATTTCCTTAGAAAGCATTTCTTTTACAATCTTTCCATCACCTAAACTCGCAAGTAAAATCCCTATTTCATTATTTTTCGAAATGATTTGGGACTGCCCCGTAAACACAAGATTACTCCGTTTTCGTTCTTTCTGGATTTCATGTTCTAAAATAGCTGCAGGCTGTTTTAATGGGTGTAGCGTCTTATTTTCAATTGTCGTACGTTTAATTTCCACTTAAGCGCCTCCACTACTATCAAATTATTAGCCCCACTCTTTATTACTCTTTAAAACTAAAAACAGTACAAATAATCCTGACATAATAGCAAACACATTAGAGGCTTGTACTCCCTGTTCACTTTTTTCTTCTTTCTTCTCTTGTTGTTCTTCTATTTTTTCTTTCTTTTTAGAAACAACTTGATCATCATTTTTACTTTTTTTCTCTTTAGGAGCCTTCACATTATTTACTTCCTTATTGTCTGTCGATGGCTCTTTTATAACGTAGTTGATTTCCTCTTTCTCTTTCAACGGCTCTTTTACAAAATAGTTTACTTTCTCGTCTTGCTTTGGGATTTGAACAACTGGAAGTTTTTCTTCCGGAAGCGGAGTCTCCATTTTCGAATCTTTCTGCTTCTCAGCTTCTTTCTTATCTTCTAGTTTATTTTGATTCCCATGTTCTTCTATCTTTTCATCATCTTTCACTTTTTGTTCGATAATAGAAATGATATATTCACTCTCTGTCACAAGCTTGTTACCTGCCGCATCTGTTACTTCCACAATAAGTTGGTGCGGACCAACAGGTAACGTTTCTGTTATTTCAATTTGTTTCTGCCAATCCAGGTCGTGTTTATTATAATCTAATAAAAAAGTAATATCGTTATCTTCTTCTTTTCCTTTTAATATAACTCGCACTTCATTAACAACTGATTCTATATCTACCGCTTTTACTCGTATATAAACAAATTCTCCCTTTTTCCGTTCAATAAAGTTCTCTTTCGCCTCATCAATAGTAACCTTCTCTAACTTCGGCAATTCTTTATCTATAGTGGGTATTTTGTTATTAATTCGAATGAGCGGAATATTTAATTCATTCTCTACTACTTCTTCCTTCTCATCTTCTTTATAGCTTTCAACGAGCTGAAGGTTCCAATCACCTTGCAAATCATATATTCCGACTGTGTAATTAGCGACCCATCGTTTCGTTTCTTCTTCAAACTCGAAAGATAATACTCTTTCCTGTCTGTACTGCTCACCATTTTTTTGTAATTGCAATACACCTTTTACACTTTGAGTATTTTTTTCATTTGGCTCTACAGCAATTCGCAATTCTTCGCCAACCTGTAATTCCTGCTTATTAACTGTAATAATTCCTCGGTCTGTTTCTATCTTTCTTTCTTCTCGTTGTTCTTTCTCCTGCTCATTCTCTACTACTTTTTTTTCATCTTCAACCGGGGGTATTTCCGTTCGTTCCGACTGTTCCCGATCTTTTATATTTTGCTCTTTTTGCTCTTCTTGCTCATTCACTTCACTTACATTTTGCTCTTGTACACTTATTTCTTCCGCTTGCCCCTGCAACGGGAAGAAAGTACATATATGTAAAAATAGCAAACTCACTAGAAAAAACTTTACGTTTTTCATCTATTTGTTCAAACTCCTATAGCGATTTCGTCACTTTTACTCCGAAAAATCCATCTACATTTACAAGCTCTCCATAAGCAACCAATACATCGTTCACATAAATTTGAATTGGTTCATCAATATCTTCATCCAGTACGACCGCTTCATTTTCTTGTAAACTTAAAATATCTTGAATTGTCCTCACTGTACTTCCAAATACAAATTTAACATTCATTTCTACATTTTGTAGAATAGATGCATCCATATACACTGGCTCTACCTGTTTAACTTCTTGATATTCAATCGGCTGTATGACTGGTGCAGGAATTTCTTCCTCTTCAATAACTTCTTCAACTATTACTTCTTGCCCTTCCATCATCGGATAAAGAAGTCGTCTAACCATTTCTTTTGCTTCTGATATTGGTAGTATTTGATACATCTTTGACTGAAGAAGGTCACCAATTTCAATGTTAAACGTAATTTGAACGAGCTCGTCCACGTCCATCGCTTCTCCCAAATATTCCATTTCTTCTTTTAACGAAACAAATTTAACATCTGGTGGTGTCATATCCATTTTTTCTTTAAATATTTCTGACATTGCTGTTGCAGCATGCCCCATCATTTGGTTCATGATTTCTTTAATACCGCTTAACTCTAATTCACTTAGTTCTTTATCCGGATCGATCTCACCCGTTCCCATCATCATTAAATCTACCATTGTTAAAGCAACATCTTTCGTAAATACGAATACGTTCTCATTCTTTAATCCTTCAACAAAATCGACATTTAATATAACAAATGGGACTGGCACTCCGTCATAATGACGAACATTAATTGCCTCTACATTTGGTGTACTAATAGAAACAGGTTGATTTAAAAGCATCGATAGTACGGTTGAAGCCGAACCAATTGAAATATTCGCAATTTCACCAAGTACATCTTTCTCTTCTTGTGTTAACTGCTCTGTCTCAACGTGTTCTTCTACAACCTCAGTTTCCACCACTTCCGTCTGCTCTTCTATTCCTTCTTCCACACCACCAGATAATTGTAATAATTTATTTATCATTTGTTTCGCATGTTCAACTGAAACAATTTGTACAAGTTTAGAGTCTATAAGATTATCTATTTTTAATTCAAACGATACTTTAACAATTACATTACTTCCATTAATACTAGAGATTTTCTCCATCTCTTCCTTAAGTTTCACAATTTTAATTGTAGGTGGGGACATATCCACCGTATCCTGGAAGAATTCCGACATAGACGTTGCTGCGAAACCCATCATTTGATTCATCGCTTCTTGTACTGCACTTAGCTCCAATTCACTGAGCTCTTTTCCTTCTTCAACTACCCCTGTTCCCATCATCATTAAATCCGCAATAGATAAAGCGACGTCTTGCTTTAAGACAAGTAGATTTTCCATATCTAATCCTTTTGTGAAATGGATATTTAATACAACATGCGGAATTTCAACATCACTTGTATCATATAAATCCACCAATTCAATATGAGGAGCAGTAATACTTACTTGCCTATTTAAGATTGTTGATAATACAGTCGAGGCTGAACCAAATGATATATTTGCAATCTCGCCAAGAATATCGCATTCTTGAGGCGTTAAATGCTCATTTTCTTTTTCTAGCACAATCGTGCTCGTATCCCCTTTTGTGTGTTGCTCAGGCATTTTCCCTGCCTCCTCATTTCTGTTTTTCTTTCAACGATATAAACTTTCTATTACACTCGTTATATTTATCAAACGTATTATTCCCACAATATTTGTAAACGACTATTGTTACACACTCAATGAATAGTTCTAACCAAAAAGCTCCCCAATTGTATACAAGTGGGGAGCTTCCTTCATTCCTATTATAAACCTTCTGGGTTTAAAATGAGGACCACTCGTCCATCACCGAGAATTGTCGCACCAGAGAAATAGTTAGAGCTCTCTGCAAAGAAGTCGCCTAATGACTTTAAGACTATTTCTCTTTGACCGATAATTGTGTTGACAATAAGTCCATAGCTACGATGTGAATTACGAACAATTAATACAGGAACCATTTGACTATCATATGATTCAAACGCATCATCTACTGTTTTTTCACCAAATACAGTGTTTAAATGTTTTACTTCAATAATTTGATTGCGATAATTTAAAACGTCTTTTCCTTGTAACGATTGAATATCTTCCTTTTGAATTCGAATCGCTTCGACTATATTACCGAGAGGCAACGCATAACGCGTATCGTTTGTTTGAACAAGCATTGATTGAATAATAGACAATGTTAACGGAAGTTCAATTCTGAATGTACTTCCTTTTCCTTCCCCAGAATCAATAATTAAATGCCCACCTAAACTATGAATCGTATGTTTAACAACATCTAATCCAACACCACGTCCAGAAAGGTCAGACACAACTTCAGCTGTACTAAATCCTGGTTGGAAAATAAGATCATACACTTCACGATCCGTTAATTTATTTGCCTCTGTTTCTGTTATAACACCATTTTTAATCGCTTTTTCTAATACTTTCTCTTTATAAATACCGTTTCCATCATCAGTAATTTGAATTACGACATGATTTCCGCTATGGAACGCTTCTAATTTAATAGTACCTGTTTCATTTTTGCCGGCATCACGGCGTTTTTCAACAGTCTCAATCCCATGATCAATTGCATTACGAATTAAATGAACGAGTGGATCACCAATTTCATCAATAACTATTTTATCAACTTCAGTATCTTCACCTGTAATTTGTAAATCGATTTTTTTCCCTAAATCTTTCGCTAACATGCGTACCATACGCGGGAAACGATTGAAAACTGTTTCAATTGGTACCATACGCATATTTAATAGTACATTTTGAATATCTTTTGAAATATCCCCTAATCGATTTAAATGCTCGATTAACTCCTTATTTTGAATCGTTTCTGCTAATTCATCAATTCGTCCACGCTCAATTACACTTTCTTCAAACATATTCATTAATGTTTCGATTTTTTCTAACTGAACACGAATAGAACGATTCTCCACTTTAGCATTTTTCGTTTTTGTAGTACGTTTAGTTGACGTATTGCTCACCGGTTGAATTGGCAGTTCTAAAGATGACTCCAACTGTCTCGTTTCAACCTGTTGAATCGTTTCTTCCACCTGTACGCCTTCTTGTACTTTATGACTACCTTGCTTCACTTCTACTTTCTCAATTTCAGAAATATGAAGCACTACTCGTTTCAATTCTTCAACACTATGATCGGTATTCATATATACTGTAAACTCAAATCCAAAAGCATCCGCTTCAATTTCTTCAATGCTTGGAACCGTTTTTTGTATATTACCTAAATTTTGTAATGCTTCAATACACATAATGGCACGTACTGCTTTTAAAATAGCTTGTTGTTCAACAGTTATATATACTTCATGCGAAACTGTATCATCATTATTTATATTACTTTGCTCTGCATTTTCCATAGAAGCTTCTACATTGCCGTTCAATAATGCTTCTAATTTAAATTTCGTTGATACAACATCTATATTACCCATTCCGCCTTGCTGCACATCTGCAACCATCTTTTCTAAATTATCAATGCATTCAAAAATAACATCAATAATATTAGCATTCACCATCATATTTCCATGACGGATTTCGTCTAAAACACTTTCCATCTTATGCGTTAAATCCGCCATTTCTGTAAATTCCATACTCGCAGACATACCTTTAAATGTATGAGCTGAGCGGAATATTTCTCCTACAACACCCATATCGGCAGGATTCCGTTCTAAATTTAGCACATTTTCATTTAGCGACTGTAAATGTTCTTCTGCTTCTTCAAAAAATATATTTAATAGATCTGTTTGCATTTTAATCCCCTACCTGTCTAACAAACCTTTCATTTATGTATAACAATTTAGTGTTTTAAAACAAGAAAAAAGGGGGCCACATATCTATCTACTATCATTGTTTTGATTCCTTGTGGCACCCCTTATATTAGCTGTTTGCTACTTTTGTTAAAGCTTCAATAACACGATCCGCTTGGAATGGCTTTACAATAAAGTCTTTTGCCCCGCCTTTAATTGCATCTAACACCATACCTTGTTGTCCCATTGCGGAACAAATGACAACCTTTGCACTCGAATCAATTTTCATAATTTCTTTTAATGCTTCAAGTCCGTCCATTTCAGGCATCGTAATATCTAGTGTTACAATATCAGGTTGAAGCTCTTTATACTTTTGAATCGCTTCTACCCCATTCTCTGCTTCACCGATAACTTCAAATTCAGAATTACTTTTTAACAAGTTTTTAATCATTGTTCGCATGAACATCGCATCATCTACAACTAAAATTTTATGTGCCATTCTTTTCGGTTCTCTCCTTACTATGTATAAAAATATCTTAATATTTCACCTTATCATTCTCACTCATTATACAAAATAAAACGATAAAATTTAATATTTTTTTAAAAGAATTTCTGTATTTTTATTATTTTATTACTAAAATAGAAATATATTATTCCTTAATATATATTACAACGCGACGGTTCTTCTCCCAATTTTGTGGTGAATCATTTGGTGCTACTGGTTTTGTGTCTGCATATCCTACCGCTGCTAACCTTTTATCATCCACATTATACACTTCAATTAAATGATGAATCATATTAGCTGCACGCGCTGAAGATAATTCCCAATTGGAAGGAAATTTCTCATTATGAATCGGTCTGCTATCTGTATGTCCTTCTACAACAATTGGATTTGGTACTGATTGGAAGAATCCTACTAATTGACTAATTACTTCTTTCGCTTCCGGCTTAACATTCGCATCACCTGTATCGAATATTAAATTGTCTACTATAACGATGCTAACACCTGTATCTTCTCGATATACATTCACTTGACTAACACCATTATTATCCACATATGCTTTTAACTTTTTATACAATTCATCCATGCGCTTTTTTGAAACTGCTTTTTCATCATTTTTTTCATGTGAAATATCTGGTATTGTATTTTCCGTTACTTTTGCACCTACTTGCTCCGCGTCACTGAACTTTTCAAGCATCTTTGATAATTTTACTGTATCTTGCTTTGAAGTCGCAACTAGTAATACAAAGAAAGTTAGCAATAACATCGTTAAATCAGTAAAAGTCGTCATCCAACGAGGCGATCCTCTTTGCGGTCGCTTGCTCATCATACCACTCCTCAAACTACTAGGCTGCTCGTTTTTCTTTTTTTATCTTCGTTTCATATACGTATGTACTAAGTTTCAACTTTAACTTAGAAGGGATTTGTCCTCGGTACAGCTCTGAAATTGCTTCAATTACAAACTTCTTCTCTGTATACAAATCTTCAATACCGCGATACACTTTTTCAGATAACGGTATTGCAATCATATTTGCAATCACAGATCCATACAATGTCGTCAACATCGCAACAGCCATCCCTGTACCAATTTGTGAAGTATCTTGTAGGTTTTGTAACATAATAATAAGACCGATTAACGTTCCTATCATGCCCCACGCTGGAGCGAAATCACCAATCTTATCTAATAATGTCGCTCCTTTTCTTAACTCATACACTTCTGTTTCAACATCTTTCATTAACACTTCTTTTAATTCCGCTTCATCATAGCCGCTTAACATTAAACGAATTCCCTTTTGAATAAAAGGGTTGTCTACTTGCTCTCCATCAACTTCTAACGAGAGTAAACCATGTTTTTTAGACTTCTTTGAAAAATCAACGAACAAATCCGTTAACTGTTCTAGATTTTCCTCTCTTCTATGTAAAACAGTAAAAATACTTTTCGTATATTTTTTTATTTCTCCAAATCTATATGCCACAATAATTGTCGCTGTTGTTCCCCCTATAACAATTAAAATAGATGGAACATCTAAGAAATTTTTAAAAGCTTTTATTCCACCACCGCCAAGCATGATCGCCGCAATTACAATGACGAAACCTATTACAATGCCAAATGGGCTAGAAATATCAAACTTTCTCTTTTTCCTTTGTGGCCTAACTAATACTTGATTTTCGTCTCCCATATTCCTGCCCTTCCTTTTCATTTTTATAAAACATTTTTTTATTTTAATAATGCGTTTTCACATATAACATTCATTATACGCTTATCATCTATTTATCGCAATATACTCATAAAATTGACACATTTCATTTCCATATTAGAATTATAGTATGGAAATATGAGGAGGATCACGATGGAACATAACATTTTGCAAGTCATTGCATTAGCAGAAAAACTAAAATATGAAATGCGACATAGTTGGCTTTCTAACGGACGTCAAGAAAGTGTTGCTGAACATACTTGGCGTATGTCCTTAATGGCTATCTTAGTTGAGCCTTATTTGGATCAAAAAGTAAACATAGAAAAATTACTTAAAATGGTCATAATTCACGATCTTGTTGAAGCAGAAGCTGGTGATATTCCTGCCTTTGATACAATGAATAGCCATGAATTACAATTACAAAAACAAAAAAATGAGCAAAAGGCTATTTTAAATATTAAACATACACTAGAAGGTTCTCTTGGCGAAGAATTATACGATTTATGGATGGAGTTCGAAGCGAAAGAAACGTATGAAGCAAAAGTTGCTAACGCGCTCGATAAACTTGAAGTGAAAATTCAACATAACGAAGCTGATATTGATACTTGGCTACCAATTGAGCATAAAATGACTTTCCAAGTTGGTAAACATACAGATTTTGACTCTTTCTTGTCTAAATTACAAAAAATCATTGAACAAGACGGAGAAAAAAAATTAATCGCTGCCGGCATTGATGTTGAAGCATGCAAACAGTAACCATTTAATTATGAAATAAGACACTCATTTTGAGTGTCTTATTTCATAATTGTTGATATTGCCTGCTTATAAATAAGTTGTTGTTTTCCATCTACTAATATTAATACTGTAAATCTATCTACTCCAACTACTTCCCCTACTATTCTTACTCCGCTCTTTAAGAATATAGTAACTGCACCTTTTTCTTCTTTTATTTGTTTATACAACTCTTCTTGTAAGTGTTCCATAACTTTTCTCTCCTTTACAAATAAATAATCCTAATATAAAAAATTAAAAATTAATCACTTATATACTATTTCTTTTACATTCATAAACTTGTTAATTAGTATATCTAAATCTCGACTAAATAACAAAACTTTATCATGATCTAATCCATGCCTAGCAACAAGTTGAATTAACTCTTTCTTTTTGTGTTCTATTTTATTGTGTAATTGTCCCATCTCCATCTCTATACAAAAACTCCCTTTTCCCATAATATTACTTGTAAAATTATAGTACATTTTTACTCATAAAAAAATAAAAAATGGTTTTTTTTACAAATTTTATATTTATGAAAAGAAATTTTAATGTGATTGTAAGTTACATACCCCTTTCATTTACAATACATTCACCTAGTATACACTTCCATATTGTTTTACCATTTTCAAAAAAGCGCTATGAAACTAAGTAAATATCATATCTAAATTAGCTCCCAGGCTCTTGTCTAATTAAAAGTAAGACTTGCTCCTTTTCCAAATAAAAACATATCTTATAAAGTAATCCATTGGTTATATAGATTAATTTAATAAAAAAGGAGGAAAAAACATGAGCTTTGGTGGTAGTTGCGCTGGTTTCGGCGGTGGATTTGCTTTACTCATCGTGCTATTCATCCTTCTAATCATTATCGGATGTAGCTGTTGGGGTGGCGGCGGAGGGTTTTAAATATAATACGTATCCTTTTCGCTAAACCCTAAATGAATAAAATATGTTAACTAAAAACTATACGAAAACAGCTCATACTCGAGCTGTTTTTTCATACTTGAGCTGTTTTTTCATACTTTCGTATGAATTAATACCCTTCTTTTAAGTGATTTCAATAAACAAAGCATCGTTTAATATAAAATAAGAAACATTTTTACTAAGGAGGATTATAATGATTAAAGGTCTTTATGAAGCACATTTACCTGTCTGTAATTTAGAAATTTCGATACCTTTTTATGAATCACTGGGGCTCAAATTATATAAAAGAGACAAAGATATCGCCTTCTTTTGGATTGTAGAAAATGAAAGTTGGATTGGTCTTTGGGAAGGAAAAGAATACAAAGTTAATTATCATCCATCCTTACGACATATCGCTTTCCAAGTAAGCTTACACGATTTAGAAAACGCGATACACTGGCTCAAACAGAAAGGAATTCCAGTGCGAAAAGACTTTGGAATGGAGCCAATTGAGCCAATCGTTTTTCCCGAGCTAGCACACGCCTCTATATATTTTAATGATCCTGATGGAAACAGTTTAGAATTTATTGCAAAATTACCTGTTGAACTACTCAAGGCAGAAAAAATGTATTTAAGCGAATGGAAAAAACAAGTACAAGCATTGCTAATTTTTAGTTGATACCATTCATTAGTGCTGAGTAACAATAAAATTGTTTAAAAATGTAAGTGCTACCATTTGAGAAGAAACTAAATATTTATGTTAAAATAAAAGTGAGATTGTGAAGTATTACACTTAATCTATAGGCTCGAATCAGTTAAATTCGATTTTCATAGTGAAAAAATATTTATTAAATTTGATTAAATAGGGGGTTATTTTGGAGACTACATTAATTTTCATATGTATTATATTAGTGGCTTCTGTTTTGCAAACAAGTACAGGTTTTGGCTTTTCCATAATGGCAACACCTTTCTTACTAATGTTATTCTTACCACAAGAAGCTATACAAATAAACATTATTTTATCATTAATTATTTCAATATCACTCATTTGGAAAATAAGAATGGACATTGACTTTATTCTACTGAAAAGATTAACTTTTGGAAGTATAGTTGGTGTACCTTTTGGTATTTTAATCTTCACTTCTATTAACATAAACGCTTTTAAATTAGCAATCAGCATCCTGCTCTTAATCTTAACATTGATGCTGATATGTAACTTTAAGATTAAATCAACGCAATCTAGGGATTTCGTAGTTGGTGGCTTATCAGGCCTTTTAACGACAAGTATCGGCATGCCAGGACCTCCATTGTTACTATACTTTACAGGAACTGATACTGAAAAAGGGAAGTTAAGAGCAACTACTTTGGCTTTTTATCTGTTTATATATTTCATTAGTCTCATAACTCAAATACTCTTTACTGGAACGAACAGAACAATTTGGGAATCAAGTTTTTATGCAATTCCAATCATATTTCTAGGTTTGTTTATAGGCCAAATTATTTTTAAATGGCTTAATCAACGGATTTTTAAAATATTTACATATATCCTTTTGAGTTGCACAGGTATTTATCTCCTTATTGAAAGTTTGAATTTGTTATAAATAAGTTTTTCAACATAAAAGGTGCTTTAGATTTAAACGTATTGGTAAGATTGTTAAAAAGCAGACAAAAGTGGAGCGCCCTACATTAACCCAAGACGAACAAGAACGTATTGAAAACATGTTATTATGTTCATTTCTTTCTGAAGAGAAGAAATTGATTACTTATTATAGAGATGATCATTTGCTTACTAGATATATGACTGTAACTGACATAAATCCGATAAAAAATTTAATAACTTGTACTGATGCATCTTATAACAGAATTTTTCTTAAATTTATGGATATAATTGATTTAAGATAAAAAACATACTGTTTATAAAGTTTGATTAAAAACCTCTTACAAATCCACATTCTGTGTTACACAAAAAGACTCCATTTTGAAAAAAGATTGATCAAAATAGAGTCTGTCTTTGTGACTGGATGTTGAATTTTTATAAAAAAGTTTGATTAAAACACATTTAGAATTCTTTAATTGAAAAGATATAGCATCGCATCTTTCTTATAAACATCGTGAATTTATTTCATATCCACGTCTTAAGTTGATGGGCATGCATGACACTTCCTTTATTTGGTTTTAAATACAAAATTAACAATTTTTACTCAAATTGAACTTACAAAAAAAGCTGCTTCATCAGCAGCTTTCTCCCTATCTATTATATTTTCTCTAATTCACTACCAAGAAACTTCGCAATCTCTAGCATACCGTATTTTCCAACAACTGCTTCGGCGTCAGCATTGTAGTTTGTGTTTGTATTAATGTCAAATGAAGAAATAAACTGTTATATCCATGACCCGGTCTATATTTCAAAAATAAAGCCTGTCATTAATGCAGACTTACAAAATTCAAAGCGAGTAACATCCTTTGACGTCAATCAATTATCTATAAAAGAAAAAATGAAGGAAAAAGTTGCAAAAATATTTGAGTATTATTTATAAAAGATAAAACTGCACTAGAAGTTTCACCTCCTTTAGTGCAGTTCTTTTTCAAATGTTTTAATACCCTTCTGGATGACTTTGATGCCATTTCCATGCTGTAGCGATAATATCCTTAATAGAAGTATATTTTGGTTCCCAACTAAGAACTTCCTTCGCTTTCACACTTGATGCAATTAACACATCTGGATCACCTGGGCGACGCGGCCCGATTTTTGCTGGAATTGGATGTTCTGTGATCTCACGAGCAGCTTTAAGTATTTCTTTATTTGAATAGCCTTCTGCTGAGCCAAGATTAAATACGTCCGATTTCCCGCCAGATTTTAAATATTCTAGCGCTTTGATATGCGCATCTATTAAATCGACTACATGGATATAGTCACGGATGTTCGTTCCATCTGGCGTATTATAGTCGTCCCCATAAATCATGAGCTCATCACGCTGACCAAGTGCTACCTGTAAAATAGTCGGAATTAAATGTGTTTCATGATTATGGGCTTCTCCAATTGAGCCATCTTCTTTTGCACCTGCAACATTAAAATAACGAAGCGCCACATAATTCATGTCGCTTGCCTCACTTTGCCATTTCATCATTTGTTCCATCATCAACTTACTTTGACCGTATGGGTTGATTGGCTTTGTTGGAGTTGTCTCCTTAATTGGCATCTCTTCTGGAATTCCGAACGTTGCAGCAGTTGAAGAAAAGACAATGTATTTCACGCTGAATTCTCTCATAACTTCTAAGGTAATCTGCGTGCCGTAAACATTGTTATTGAAATATTTCAACGGCTCTCCCATTGATTCACCAACAAGTGAAAATGCTGCAAAATGCATCACACCTTCAATATTCTTTTCTTGAGAGAAGACTTCGCACATGAATTTCTTATCACGTATATCTCCCTTGTAAAAGCGCGTTTTTTCATGCAACGACTCGATATGCCCGGTCAATAGATTATCGATTACCGCTACATCATAGCCATTTGTGATTAATTGATTGACGGCATGTGAACCGATATAGCCTGCACCACCTAAAACTAAAACTGTCATTTCGTCATCACCTCTCGATTTGCGCTTTGTAATTCTTTGATAAAGCGATCAAACCCTGTTCTACCATCTTTATTCATCTTATAAACACCAGCATCTTCTAAGACGCGTTCAAATTTTTTTGCAACTTCAGTTTGAAGAAAGCTTTGAATGGTCTCTTCCGTATAGCCACCCTGGGCTTTTAATTCATCTGCCCATTTTTGATGGATTTCAGGAACATTGGCTTCCTTATCTAACAAGTGCAGCTCAACTTCATGAAGTTCCTCAATCAAACGTGGAGGGAGAATTGCAAGGCCCATGACTTCAATAAGCCCGATATTTTCTTTCTTAATATGCTGTACATCTGGATGTGAGTGGAAAATTCCATCAGGGTATTCTTCACTCACATTATTATCACGCAGTACAAGATCAATTTCATACTTTCCTTCGGAACGCCGCACAATTGGTGTGATCGTGTGATGTTTTGTACCATCTTTTGATTGCGCACGAATTTGTAAGAATTCATCTGAATAGTTCTTCCAACTTTCATGGATGTAGGTGCTGGCATTAATTAGTTCTTCTTTATTTAAAGAAGAGAGGCGAATCACACTCATTGGCCAGTTGACAATACCGCAAGAAATATTTGAGTAGTCAGATAGTTTAAATGTTTTAAGAACCTTAGCCTTTGCCATTGGAAAGTTATGGCGCCCAGCTTGATAGTGATCATGACTTAAGATAGATCCTCCTACAATCGGTAAATCCGCATTTGAACCAATGAAATAATGTGGCATGATTTCTACAAAACTAAATAAACGGGAGAATGCCTCACGAGAAATTTTCATTGGTCGATGCTTCTTAGATAATACGATGGAGTGTTCATTAAAGTATGCATATGGTGAATATTGAAAACCCCATTCTTCTCCATCTAGCTCGATGTTAATGATTCGGTGACTGCTTCTACCTGGATGGTTCCAGCGACCGAAATACCCTTCATTTTCAATACAAAGTAAACATTTTGGATAATTACCCTTCGGTGTATTTCTTGCAGCTAAGATCTCTTTTGGATTTTTCTCTGGTTTGGATAAATTAATAGTAATCTCAAGTTCACCATATTTTGATTCTGCTAAATAATGAATATTTTTTGCAATCGCACGGGTCTTTATATAATCATTGCGTTTACTTAGTTCAAAGAAATAATCCGTTGCTTGTTCAGGACTTTTGCGATATCTCTCCTGAAAATTCGCATTGACCTTGGATGGAAGTGGTGTAATCACACTCATTAAAAGTGCTTCGAACATATCACGATTGGCCTGGTTTTTAGAAATAGTAAGATTTTCCCTCGCTTTATCCAAAAGCGTATCTAACAGCACATGTGGGTCCGTTTCGACTACACTAGTAATCTCCTCCATTTCCGATTCACCAAGCAAACGTAATAGTTGATTGTGCATATAAATTCGGTCATTTTCTTCAATGGTTCCATTTTCAATTGCAATTGTAATAAAATCATAAATTGCTTGACATGTGTTCATCGTTTCCACCCCATTCATCATCCAATCACTTTAGTTCCACTACCAATGTGTGCCACATAAAAGACAGGCGCATATCCTACAACTTTGATATATTCATCATAAACATTGTTTTTAAAAGTGTGGGTTTCACTTTCTTTTACTAATGCGATGGCGCATCCCCCAAATCCTGCTCCAGTCATACGGGCTCCAAGCACACCCTCTTGTTTTTGCGCAGTGGCCACCAATGTATCTAATTCAATCCCGGTTACTTCATAATCATCTCTTAAAGATGTATGAGAAGCATTCAATAGCTTTCCAAATTCTTCTAAATCACCTGCAGTAAGAGCTGCTTTGGCTTTTTTTGTGCGTTCATTTTCGTAAACTGCATGCTTCGCGCGTTTAATTAGGACTTCATCTCCAATAAGATTTTGATTTCCATCAAATTCTGCTTCGCTTAGTTCTCCAAGTGCATGAATCTCTAACTTCGTTTGGAGACGTGCGAGTGCTTCTTCACATTCAGCACGTCGCTCATTATATTTTGAATCTGCTAGTTCACGACGTTTATTAGTATTCATAATCACAATAGCATAGTCGTCCAAAACCACTGGAACCATTTCATACTCTAACGTATTGGTATCAAGGAGAATCGCTTTGTCTTTCTCGCCAAATCCAATGGAAAATTGATCCATGATACCAGAATTTACACCAATGAATTCATTTTCAACTTTTTTACCCATTTTCACTAATTCAAGTCGCGTTACGTCTAAGTTGTACAAGTCTTCTAATACTACCCCTACAAGTAATTCAAGTGAAGCACTACTTGAAAGTCCCGCTCCGTTTGGAATCGTCCCTTCAACTAACAACTCAAAACCACAGTCTATTTTATGACCTGATTCTTTCAGTGTTAAGATAACTCCTTTTACATAATTTGCCCAATTCGCATTTTTATCGTAATCCAGTTCATTCAACGTGAAGCTAATTACTCCAATTTCTTTAAAATTCGTTGAGTAAACTAATACTCTATCATCCTCACGACGTCTAGCTACTCCGTATGTTCCATAAGTAATCGAAGCGGGGAATACATAGCCACCATTATAGTCTGTATGTTCTCCGATTAAGTTGATACGTCCTGGAGAAAAATATTGAGTTGTTTCTTGAGGTCCAAATACCTCAGCAAATTTTAAAGCTAGTTCACGTTTCTTTTCCATAAGTATAAACCTCTCTCTTGCATTCATTTTAAATAAGAAAATCAGCTCAGTATTCACAGGCTCACTTGTAATAGTTCATCATTATTTCTAGACACAATATCGTATTTTAAGTAACTTCTAATAGCAGTATCTAATTTTTTCTATACATGTTTCTAACGTGGTATAAGGAATGTCGTATTCTCGTACCACATCTGGCAAGGCACGACCGTGACAACGACGTGCAATTTCAAAGCGAAACGAAGCCGTGAAAGAACGAATTAACCCAAGTCCGTAATCATTTTGATAACCTTCGAAAACTCCTCTCGTAGCTTGTCTCGGCAACAATTACGATACGGAAGTTTTCTCTTTTTTATAGTCCTTTAAGGAATCCTTAAAATTTATTCGAAAGTTTATATTGAATTATGGCTCTTTAAAAAAACATGTCTAACCTGTATGATGTTTCTTATCCAACAGTACGTACCAAATTAGATAGGTTAATACAAAAGATTGAAGTAGATAGTAAGGAAGATGATGTAGAGTTTGTAAATATGATTAAGGGCTTTGTTATTGATGAACGAATTAGTCTAGACGTCGCTAAAATCATCATAGAAAAATATAAAAAAGAAAGGAATGTTTAATTATGAGTCCTGTAGTTGGAATAATAGTTGTTATTATTATTATAGTTACTCAAAGCTTTTTATCACCTCGAAAAACCCCTTATTTAGGTGGAATTCTTCCTGTAGCATACATAGGTTTTATTAGCTTCTTTTTTAATAAACTAATAGCTAATGGTGATTATTTCTCTACATGGCTAATGATAATAGCCGGTTTATGCGGGCTTTTAAGTATATGGAATTCAGACAGAGAACGTTTTAAAAGAAATAGACAAAAAGAATTAGATCGAATTGAGTTACAGAATCTCTAATTTTCTTTTTGTCCTATGCTAGAATCTGTCCTACGCTTTTTATTCCACGGTTCCCTTGACCACGAGCCTCTACACCCTCATCGTCAAGGGACTTTCGCGGCATAAATGCATAAGACTTAGTGATTCACCAAAATAGAAACTACTTTTAGTAGTTTCGAGATCGTAACTGCTGATAGCAGGAAAAATCATTTATGATTGATATAGCTTTGTACGTTGTTTTACTTGATTAAAATAAAATCCTACAAGTTGAAGGCAATCTCCTCTTTTTTCTTAAATTCTGGAAGCCACTCTCCATGTGCCTCTATTAAATCATCACAAAGGGAAACAATATCATCCAATGACAATTCTGCGGCCGTGTGGGGATCTAGCATCGCCGCCTGGTAAATATATTCTCGTTTACGTGTAATGGCGGCTTCAATGGTTAGCAGCTGCGTATTAATATTGGTACGGTTTAATGCAGCAAGCTGCTCAGGGAGATCTCCAACATACGTTGGAGTTATGCCACTTCGATCTGCTATACACGTAACTTCCACACAGGCTTTTTCAGGTAAGTTGCTAATCAATCTTCCGGTATTTAGTATATTTCCATTAAATTTAAATGGGATATTCGTTTCAATGGCTTCAATGATACCTGAACCATATTCTTTTGAGCGTACATGGTCTAATGCCTTATTATTGACTAATTCCTCCCGCATGGTTTCCCACCTCTTGATTTGCTGTTCACAACGGCGTGGATATTCATCAAGGGGAATATTGTATTTTTCGATTAACTCCGGATATCTAGATTTGATAAAGTACGGATGATACTCGGCGTTATGCTCAGATGATTCGGTCACATAATATCCAAACTTATCCATCAATTCAAATCTCACCATGTCATGATGTTTTATTTTTTGCTTTTCTCTTGCCCTTCTTTTAATTTCTGGATAGAGATTCTCACCATTTCTTGTTACTTCCAATAGCCATGCCATATGGTTAATTCCTGCAATCTTTTCTTGAACACCTTCAGAATCCATGCCCAATGATTTGAATAGTTCGCTTGTACAACTTTGAACGCTGTGACATAGACCCACTGTTTTAATTGATGTAAAACGATTCATCACGCCTGTTAATACCGCCATAGGATTGGTGTAATTTAGAAAGAGGGCATTAGGACAAACCTCTTCCATGTCCTTTGCAAAATCTAGCAGCACAGGAATGGTTCGGAGATTACGAAAGATACCGCCTATCCCTACCGTGTCAGCAATCGTCTGCCGTAAACCATATTTCTTAGGAATTTCAAAATCAATCACTGTGCTTGGCTTATAACCACCCACTTGAATGGCATTAATGACGTATTTTGCGTCCTTAAGCGCTTCCTTTCGATCTAAATAGGCTTTAATTTGAATATTTTTATTCAAGCTTTCTTTCAAGTTGGTCAACATATTCTCGGAATCTTTTAACCTTTGCAAATCAATGTCATATAGTGCGAATTCAAATCCCTCTAACGCTGGAACAAGCATACAATCACCAAGAACATTTTTCGCAAATACCGTGCTACCTGCACCTATAAAAGTAATCTTTGACATTTTTATCCTCCTTATGAACCATTTTTATTTATTATCTATAGCAACTAGGATCGGCTTTTTAGAATAAAAATTCGTGGAAAAAATCGTCCCATTGCAGTGTTCCTAAAAACAGTTTGTTCTAGTTGAATACCAGCATTCATTAACATGAAGCCATAATCCGATTTAGGCTTTTCTAAAAATTAGAACTCCAGATTTCTCTGTCTCCATCCTATGTAACCCTTTGGATAGATCGGTTTTATGTTTTCGGATTAATTTGCCAGTGCAGCTGTATGTCTCAATTGTTATATTGAAAAGATCTGTTTCTAAATCTAGGATGAACTCCTCGTTTAAAGTGCCATTTACAATAATAAATTCCTCGGGAATATTGGTACCAGTCTTAATACAAACATCTGCGTAAATGGCGATTAGTCTGGTTGAGTCATTCACAGTTTCTACTATCGGATAAAGTAATTCTGGTGCAGTAGGCTTTAAATCACCATTTAATAATACGTCTTGGTATTTTTTCGAAAACCTTAGCCAAAACTTTGCCATTTCAAAATGATCTTTATTTAATTTTTCAAAACGCATGGAAAATTGCGGTACACCAAAAATAACATTGATTAATTGCAGTGCCGCATTTTCAGTCGTATCTTCTGGACTCCACATAATCATATCGGAATGAACAGCAGTGTTTCCTGATAGCAAGCGTAGATCCATAATACCAACACGGTTTGTAATTGCATCATTCGGGCAATCTCCTACCCTGAAAATATTTCCATATTTCCTCATATAAGGTCCGATATATCTTTGTCTGAATTCAACCATAATGGATGGCTTAATTAATTTTAAACTTTCCATAATATCAGTAAATAGACGATCCACCGCTTCCTGTACGGATTCATAATCCCGTTCTGGATCAAATTGAATTGCTTGTCCCTTCGCTCGATTTAAATCAAATAAATCAATAAAATCAAATTTAAATCCGTCTAGATTCCACTCTTTCAGAGCTTTTTCGTAAGTGGATATCAAATATTCCCTGACTTCTGGGTAACGTGGATCCAAAACTCCTGCTTGGAGATTATCACTGAAATATAAAATTTTACTTCGGAATCGCTCCCATGTCTTTGAATAGATTCCCACAAATGGTACACTATACCACAATAAATATTTCATCCCCAAATCATGTACCCTCTCAACATGTTCCCTCATGCCCACAATTCTTTTAGGAGACACTTCCCAATCTCCACAATAAGCATAACCACGATGATCATCTTCTGTCTGCCAGCCATCGTCAACGATAACAGCCCCACAACCTAACTGTTTCGCAATCTCACATTGTTTCTCGATTTCATCATCAGATATGTCCTGATGGAAGCTATACCATGTCGAATACATAGGAAGCTTCGCAGTTTCTGGAACAAAGGATGGCCCATATCCATCCATTTCCTCATACCACACGGAAATATCTTGGATTGCTTGATAATAAGGAATATCCCTCATATCGACTCGAATCACTCCATCATAGGATGATTGAACTTTGGATGGCTCTGTAAATAATGTGATTTGCGCTTTCATCGTTCCAGTTTCTTCGTGGACGCCCAAATTAAAATTAACAGTATCCATCGCATTGGAATATGCTACAGCCAGCCTGTTTTGTCCTTCTTGATTATAGAAACAGCCAACCGGGGCTAATACTGTTGCTTTAGAAGAAAAACCTCCATCCCAATCCACACCGAAACTTTTACTACGGGAGGATCCTGGATGCCAATATGATTGAATATCAACAATTGGGTGATGCCAAACTAAATTAACTTTTGGGAATTGAATGGGTTGTTCTGACCCTATATGAATATGAACAAATAAAACTCCATTTTCTTCTCTTTGGTCAATTTTGACTTTGACACTCTCTTCATGAATGGCCTCAATGTTTACCTTTTGTGTGATCATAGCCTCTCCTCCTCTTTTTCTTTTTTAGAATATTGAATTATAGAGCTACACCTTTTAAGCGAGCAAAAATATTTTTTGTAAACAATACGATGACTAGTGCAATACCACTACCACCAAACATGAATAATAGACCTGGATATATTAAAAAAAGAAGTGACATCAGAATGAGAGTGATGATGATCATGATCGTTTTTATCGGATTTGCTATACCTATTAATGTGGCATATTTAAAATAATGAAATGTTTTTACTTCAAAATGATTAAATGTCTGAATAATATAGAGTAAATTCACTACATAAAATAAAAGCATTGACAAACTCATAAGGGAAAGAACCCTACTTACCAAGGTGTCATACATTTGAAAAAAATAAAGATCCGTCATAAGTATCGATCCTATTAAAACGATGACAAAACCCATTTTGTTCGATTTTTTAAAATTAGATTGATAGGAATTCCAAAAAGTTGTTACCATTTTTGTATCCTTTTTATTGATCAAATCCATTATTAATTGGAACATAGCAACAGTCGATGGGAATAATCCAAACACCCCAAAACCAATCAATGTAAATCCAATCCACAACAAATTAAGACATAACAATTTCATAATCCATTCTAATAAATGATAAATCCTTGCGATCACGGCCCACTTCCTCCTTTCTGTCTTCCTTGATCAGGTAGGAAATAAACATTATTTGATACCTGTATTTTGAACGCCATCCAGGATAAAGCGCTGTGCTATAAAAAATACTATAATGGGAGGAATACAAATTAATAGAGTCGAAGCCATGATAGAAGTCATATCAACTCCAAACATCCCTTTGAATTGCATGAGTCCCAACGTTAAGGTGTATTTACTTTGATCGTTCAGAAAAATTAATGGTCCTAAATAATCATTCCATGAGCCTAACATTTGAAACACACCGACAACCACCAATACTGGAGCCATTAACGGAATGAATATCCGATAAAAAATTTGAAAATGGTTCGCCCCGTCTATGAGCGCTGCTTCTTCCATTTCTTTCGGAACTCCTAATAAAAATTGGCGAAGTAAAAAAATGAAATAGGGTGATCCAAAAAAGTTAGGAACAATCAGTGGTTTTAAAGTATTAATCCAGCCCAACTGATTAAATTCCATATATAAGGGAATTGCAGTTACATCCCAGGGAATCATCATTCCTGCTAGTAAAATTAGAAAAAGAATGTCCCTTCCTTTAAAATTGAATCTGGCAAATCCATAAGCTACTAAAGAAGATGATAATAGTTGTCCAATGATGCCTAATCCTGTAACAATCAAAGAATTTTTCAGAAATGTTGTAAAAGGTAAAACAGTCCAGGCTTTATAAAAATTACTAAATTCAAACTGAGACGGAATTAGTTTCGGAGGAAAAACAAATGTCTCAGCAGGGGTTTTTACAGCTGTAATGAACATCCAAAGAAATGGTGCGATAAAAAATAAACAAAAAATAATCAGTATTGTATGTACAATAACCTTCGTTGTTATACTTCTCGTAATCATCATATTCCTCCTTTCCTATTTTTGTTTCTTTTTCATCTCATTTTCATAGTAAACCAAAGTATTAGACGATTTGAAAACCAGTAATGTCAGAGCCAAAATAATTAAGAACATAAACCAAGCATTTGCGGATGCATAACCCATTTTAAAATACTTGAAAGCATTTTCATAAACATACATCGCATAGAAATACGTCTTTCTTAAAGGCCCTCCACCTGTTAGAACAAGCGCGAGTGTTAACTGTTGAAATGCTGAAATGATAGCAGTAATGACATTAAACAGAATGGTTGGACTCAGCATCGGAAGTGTTATTTTACTGAACTTGTGCCATTTACTTGCACCATCTATATCTGCAGCTTCATATAGGTCTTTCGGTATATTTTTTAAACCGGCTAAGAATATCAGCATCATAGTCCCTTGCCCCCAAATACCTGCAAACACGATGGCAAAAAGTGACCAGGTTGGATCATTTAGCCAGTTTGGTCCATTAATGCCTATTAATGATAGTAGATAGTTTAGTAAACCGTATTCTCCGTCGTACATCCATGACCAAATCATTGAAAGGGCTACTCCCGAAACAACCGTAGGAAGATAGAATATCGTTCTATAGCCTGAAAGCCATTTTACTTTTTGATTTAATAATATAGCTAGCAAGAGAGCAATACCGATGTTTAACGGTACTAAAATAGCAGCAAACTTAAAGGTAACTCCTAAAGATTGCCAAAACACTGGATCATTTGTAAACATATCAACATAATTTTTGAAACCAATAAACGTTGGGGTTCCAACAGTAGGCCAATCAAAAAAGCTTATGATAAGAGAAAAAATCAAGGGTCCGAACGTAAAACAGATGAAACCAATGATCCAAGGAGAAATGAATAGATAGGGAGTAAGGTCTCCCCATCTAATCTTTGATAGAATGGATATGGGTCGTTCGGGAACCGTTTGAGTTATTTTATTTTCAGTTTTTATAATCATGAAATGATCCCCTTCTTTCTCTTAAACTATTTTTTTAGTGCAGGCTCTGTTAATTTAACCGCTTCATTCAAGGCTTTATCTGCTGAATTTTGCCCTAATAATACACTGCTAATTGCATAATCTAGTTTTTTGTCAACTTCTGTCCATTTGTTTGTAAGTAAAAAGCCCGGAGTATCTGATGATCTTTCAAGCATAGTATAGAATGTACTTAATAACTGATCATTTTTATGACTTTGTTCGGAAACCACACTCTTAAGTACTGGCATATCAGTCTTTCTCATTTTTGCTGCTTCTGCTGATACAAAGTATTTGATAAATTTCCAGGCTAGATCTTTTTCTTTAGAGTCTTTGGCCATTGCAATTCCTGCAGAATGGATAACACCCTTTGAAGGTTGTCCATGAAAGGATGGAATTTCTGCAGTTCCAAAATCCATGCCAGCCTTTTTAAAATCTTCTAAAGGCCAAATGCCGTTCTCGATCATAGCGATTTTCCCTGATTTGAAACTTTCAGTGACTTTATCAGACACAATAGCACTATTTTCATCAATCATATGTTGAAAGCCATTAAGGATTTCTTGTGTTTTTGAACTATTCATATATCCATCTACCTTTTTGCCATCAGGACTAATGAAACTACTCCCATTACTCCATACATATTCTTGGAATGCATATGAATTTTTTTTGGAAGAGAGAACAAACCCATATTGTTTCTTTTCAGGATTGGATAACTTTTTCGCTGCATCACTGAACTGCTCCCAAGTCCAACCAGAAGTCGGAAGAGGTACCCCTGCTTCTTGGAAAAGTTTTTTATTGTAATAAATGACGCGAGTAGTAAAACCAATTGGAAATCCATAGGTAGTATTTTTAAATTTATGATAGTTTAGAATATTCGTATAAAAATCATCAAAAGTTGTTTTAAAACTACTGTCTTTATTTACGTAGTCATCAAGTGGCTCCAGAGATTTATAGTAATCTGGATAATTCCACATATACATGACATCAGGGGGATTTTTTGCTCCGAAAGAAGCAGCCAGCTTATCCTCAAACCCGTCAGCATATGCTTCAACTTGCACTTTCACTCCTGGATTCGCCTTTTCAAACTTTTTCGCAATATCTTGTTGGTATTTGAGACTCTCTCCAGTATCCCATGTAGCAAACCGTAATACCTTCTCCCCACTTTTACCTTGACTAGAAGATTTCTCACTGTTCCCGCAAGCAGAAAGCAGCATTGCAAAAGAAATAGCTAAAATTAATAATAACGATATTCTTTTTTTCAACATAAATCCCCCTATCATTTTTTGAAGATCAATTTTGTCTTTTGTAAAACAATCTTTAGACCTAACTTTAAGAATGCGCTTTCATTCTTCTTAAAATTTTTTTAAATTCCCTCACCTCCACAACTTTTTCTAATAATCAAACTAGTCGGAACCACCACTTTTAATGGCAGTGTTCTCCCACCAATGCGTTCAACTAGAAGATTTACTGCTACTTTCCCCATCTCCTCGGTATGAACTTTTACAGTGGATAATGGAGGAGTAACAAATTCGCATAATTCAATCCCATCAAATCCAAAGATTGCGATATCATCAGGAACTTTTAATCCTGAATCCGTTAAAGCTTTCAAAGCACCAATGGCCATAGGGTCACTTCCAATGAAAAAGGCGGTAGGGAGATTCCCTGAATGGACCGCTTCCTCCATTAGCGTTAAGCCATCTTTCGTTGTCCATTTTCCAATATAAGTATATTCCGGGTTATATAATCCCTGTTCCGTTAGCATTTTTTCATATGTTCTTTTTCGTACATCATGAATCTCTAATTTTCCAGATAATCCACCAATGGTATATGATTGACCACCAATATAGCCTATTTTTTTGTGTCCTAAATCCAATAAGTATTGAATAACCTTTTCAGTAGCTTTTTCAGAATCTATCACCACTGAATCATATAGTTGTTCGTCAGGAGATACATCGACAAACACTAAATGTTGTACTTGCTTTACTTGATTTTCCACCTCTTCTTGACCTATGACTCCTACTACTATTAATCCATCCAATCCTTCTAGATCCTTTTTATTGAAAGGAGGTCTCAACATTTTCGATAGTTCAATTCCCAATTCAATCATCCTCTTTTCAATTCCATTACGAATGGCCAAAAAATATGGATCATCAAATTCCGATTCCTGAGAAAGATACATCAAAAGCCCAATTTTTCCGTACTGCTTAGGATTGGTAATTTTTTTTTCTATATTTCGTTGTTTTTTAGGTATGTAATCTAGCTCTTCTGCAGCCTTAAGGATTTTTTTCCGAGTCTCTTCTGTAACGGATAAAGTTTGATCCTCATTTAACACTCTTGATACAGTCGTTTTTGATATCTGTGCCTTTTTGGCAATTTCATTTAATGTTACCAATATGATTACCTCTTTTTCTATTTTTAGTAAATAAAAGTAATAATTTAGTGAATTTTCACTTAAATATAATATATCAGAGGCGGAAAGCGAGCACAATATTAATTTTCATAATTTTCAATTTAATTTTTCACCACTATTCACCCATATTGAGATTCAAGGATCCGAAGATTTTAATAACTATTAACATTCACTCATTTTCCATTACGATATAAAGAACGAAAAAAGCCCAGTGAATAAATCAATTAATTCAGTAAACTAAAATAAAAATTTACTGAAGAAACATTCAGCCTCTTCAACTGTAATTGCATTAATCTCATTGCTATTGGGGTAGCGAGTGCCATCAAAGGAGTTGATAAAAATAATGAGTTTTGAGGGTAACACGGGTACGATGTGGCTTCATCCTCGGATCTAATTGGTATGGAATTACAAGGAGCAATGGCCATATTCACCGTTAATTTAAAAAGAATCGTAAAACTTTTGGGTTAAGATAAGCAAAAAACAGTGTGGAAATTAAGAAAAGCCGACTATTCTGAAGTGAACCCAGAAAGTTAGACACGTTATTTCATTAGGCAGCTTCTTGGGCATGGATCCGGTATTGTACCGGGCTCATGCCTTTTAGTTTTGCCTTAATTCTTTTATGATTATAGTAAGCTATGTACTTTGCTAGTTCTTGCTTAAAATGTTCTATATTCTCAAATTCTTTTCGGTATAGAAATTCAGACTTCATGATCCCAAAGAAATTTTCAATCACTGCGTTATCGTAACAGTTTCCTTTGCGGGACATACTTTGTGTAACATCATGCTTAATAAGAGAATGGCGGTATTGTTTCATTTGATAGTGCCATCCTTGATCGGAATGAATCAGAAATGTATTTTTATCTGTTAAACGTTCAAAAGATTGATCTAACATCGTTGAAACAAGAGAGTATGCTGGTCTTGAAGCAATTGTATATGTGATAATTTCACCATTTGGCAATGATTTCTCATTTTCTATCACTTTTGTAAAAATTTATTAATTTTTATTTCTATATATATGATAGCAAACAAAATACATTTCTCCTCAAAAAAAGACAAACCCGCATCTCAGGTTTGTCTTTTACTCATTTTTTATTTAATCCTTTCTCACCCAAAAACTCTTTCATATGCATTCTCTTCTCTTTTGACATAAATGTGCTCATTGATTCCGTCCATGTTACGTTTTTTTGATTTGACGATCTTTCTTTGTAATACGCACTCATCGTTTCATCATATTCGTTTAATAATTCATCATATTTCTTTTCATCGTATCCATTTTCATGAAGAATTGCTGCTACTGGTAATCGTGGTTTTACTCCATGATCTTCATCTGGTACGCCGACTGTCATTCCGAATACCGGATATACTTTATCCGGTAAATGAAGCAATTCACTCACTTCTTTCGGGTTATTACGAATTCCACCAATATAACAAATGCCGTATCCTAATGATTCAGCTGCAAGTGCAAAGTTTTGTGCAAATAATGAGGCATCTACTGTTGCTACAATAAAGTCCTCTACTCCCTCATGTTTAATTTCTGTTCCATGTTTCTCACATGCAGTTTCTAAACGTTTTAAATCCGCACAGCATACAAAGAATGCTGCGCAGTCTTTCACGTGACGATTCCCGGATAATTCAGCTAGTTTAGCCTTTAGTTCCTGATCTGTTACATATATAAGAGAATACGCCTGTACAAAATGTGAGGAAGCCGCATGTTGTGCTGCTTGCACCATTCTTTCTACTATCTCTTTTGAAATTGGTTCTTCTTTATATTTACGAACTGAAACGTGTTGCTCCATTTTATGTATCATCTCATTCATGAAAATCACTCCTTCTTTCTCTTCATAATGAAAAATTAACATATCTTTTTCATTATTCACAACTTATAAGCACAAAAAGAGCAATTCTTTTCGAATTACTCTTTTTTAATGTCTATTAATACGGTATATGAAATTATATCGGTCGTTTCGACAAAGGATATCGACTTATCAACAAATAACGAAAGATTTATATGCTATTATGCAATTGTTTTTAAGCTGCTTTCAAAACTTTAATTCCTTTAACAATATTCCAAATGAAGTAATAAATTCCTACAAGAATAAACACTGCATACGTTATAACCATTCCAATTCCAACGCTCTCAGATTGATTGAAACTTAAACCGTATACCCCTGATAAAGCTAATCCGCCAAATAAGATTGCGTACGGGAAAATATGTGACCAAAATGCTTTTTTTGCGTGATATTTCACTTCATCTTCCGCAACGAAGTACACGATAATTGGCAGTAAAAATGGTGCAAAAAAGATACTAAAGTAACATAGCGAAGATAAAATATTATTTCCTTTCATCCGATTCACCTCTAAAGTTTTTTGTTACCTTCATTATGTCAGGAAACCACTTTAGAAACTATCGCTTTACCTTTCATGAACATGACATCTTTGTAAGATTTTTCTCAAACTAAAACCCACCTGATTCCAGGTGGATTTTAGTTTGAGTTTCACTATATTCGATTCATAAACCAATATTGCGTAATCGCTAAATATTCTCGTACATTCGATTGAATAATAATTGGCTTCGGTGTTTTCGCCGGAAGACCTTCTAATGTCAACCCTTGTTTTTCTGCAATCTTTTTTGCTCGGAACATATGGAAATCGTTCGTTACAATCATCCCTTTTTTCATATGTTCCGGGATAAGAGGTTTTGAAAATTTAATATTTTCATCTGTGCTCGTCGAACGGTCTTCCATTATAATGCGGTCTTCTGCAATATTTTGTTCCATTAATCCTTGTTTCATCGCTAATGCTTCTGTAATATCTTCACCTTTTCCTTGGCCTCCAGATACGATAGCAATTGTTTTATCATGTGATTTTAAATACTCAGCTGCTTTATCAATACGATATTGCAATGAATAAGAAGGTTTTGTTCCATTTACTTTCGATCCTAGTACAATTATATAATCCGCATCGTCAATTGCATTCATATGCCCATGCTTATAGATGTTATATTGTAAAAACCCCGCATACACGGCGAAGATCATTATAACAACTAAAATGTACTTAATTATTTTCTTCTTTCTCATATCCATATACTCCTATTCCCTTTACTTCCTTCATCATAATATCCATTTATTTGTTTGTATACAGCCAAATTCCAATTCACCCTAATTCATCCTATAAAAGGTAATATTTATATTACTTTCGGGAATAGTAAGTACAACTTCACACGAAGGAGTGTCCCTCTTGCTTCTCTTTTTATTTAATGTATCATTCTTTTTCATCTTATTTTTACTATCACTTAAGCTACTTGGTAAATCTGCATTAGCACAACTAACCCCTCATGATTTTGGGGCTATTATTTTTTTATCTTATTTAGCTTTTCAAGCCATACCAGTCGCTGGTGCTTTACAAGCATTTCTCGGTATGGTCGTTATTACATGTTTGCATTTACTTCTTACCAAATTAAGCTTACTCAATAAACTAAATCGTTTCATTCTCGGACACCCCATTATTTTAATTAAACATGGTGATATTATTTTTGAGAACTTACAAAAAAGTAGATATCCGATCCCTGAATTGCTTTCTAATCTTCGCGTCGCCGGATATCCAAGTGTTCATGAAATTGAATACGCTATTTTAGAAGCGAATGGAGCCATTAGCATTTTACCAAAGCGAGAACTTGTACCATTGACTCCAAAAGATATGAATATAGATGTTAAGTATGCAGGGTTACCAATTGCTCTTATCGTTGATTCACAAATTCAATACGATAACTTAAAGTTAATCCATAAAAACGAAAAGTGGTTACATGCAGAGTTAAAAGAGAAAGGCGTTACAAATATTAAAAACGTTGCTTTCGCTTCTGTGCAGGAGACAGATGGATCTTTTGCGATTAGTTTAAAAGAATGAAAAAATCCCCTTACTTGTTCAAGGGGATTTTCTTCACTATATTGCTTCTTTCTCTCTCGCCATGTTTAACGGAACAGGATGTTTCATACGATTCATCGTAAATACGATAATTGCTGTCAATACTTCCGCTACTGGCATAACGAGCCAAATTCCGGTTATACCAAATACTTTTGGCATAATCCATAACAATGGAATAATAAATAGTAAACCACGGCTCAAAATAATAAGAACTGATTTTGTCGTTTGTCGCACTGATTGGAAATACTCTCCATACACAATGTTATAGCCTAAAAATACATATTGTATAAAGAATAAACTAATACCTGTTAACGTTAACTCCAATAGTTCTGGGGATTGAACATCAAACAAACCAATTATATATTTCCCGAAGAATAAACCGACAACAATTGCTACGCCTCCGAGTACAACTGCAGTTTTTACAGCTAACCGTAATCCTTCACGCAGTCTTTCTGGTAAATTTGCACCATAGTGGAAACTAGCAATAGGTTGTAATGCGGCTCCAACACCGAAGAACAATAATAATGTCATTGCATGAATACTATTGACCATCGCATAAGAAGCGACACCTACTTCTCCTGCATATTGAACAAAAGCGATATTAAAACCAACCGTTACAATCGCTACTGTAATCTCAGTTGTAAAACTTGGGAAACCAATCACCATAATTTGTTTAACCGTATCCCATTCAAAATGGAATTTCGTCCACTTTAAAACACTACTTTTTCTAAAGAAGTGAGTTAATAATACAAGGAAACCAATTGCCGCCGAAAGAATAGTTGCTGAGGCAGCACCTGTTACGCCCCATCCAAAGATGAAAATAAAGATATAGTCAAACACTATGTTCAATACAGCCGTTACGACAAGGCCTGCCATTGCTAAATTAGGATTTCCATCGTTACGTATAAATGTGCTTAAAATATTTTCTAAAACGTATATCATTCCAAATGTTAATAACACTTGTAAATAGTCTAACGCATATGGCAAAATCACTTCATTTGCACCGAATAGATATGCTATATCTTCTATTCTCCATAAGCAAATAGCCGCTAAAACACCTACGATAATAACTGCCACTGTCATAGATTGAGTAAAAATAGACCTTGCTCTTTCCAGTTTATTTTCCCCTAGTGCAATGGAATATAACGTTGCTCCGCCCATTCCAATCCATAATGAAATAGAAAAGAAAATTGAAAACGCTGGAATAGCTACGTTTACTCCAGCCAAACCGTTCGCTCCAACTCCTCTACTAATCATGACCGCATCAATCACAATATTAACCGACATTAACACCATCCCAAGAACAGCTGGTATTAAATAAGTGATAAATAAACTTTTAATAGGTTTTTCTCTTAATTTTTCTGTTGTTTCCATCATATAAATGCTCCTTTTTCAATGCTCTGTTCACAGTTTAAACCTTCAAGTTACTTGAAGGTCAATAGAGAATCGAAAAATATATACGCCTATTTTTTAACAACAGGTATTTGAATTTCCGTTACTTGCTCCTTCGGATTTTCTGTTACAGACCAATCAATTAACGCAAGCTCAAGCGCATCTCCGCATACTTCGTATCCTTCGTTATCAATGTGATTTAATAATTTCGTATACGTTGCATCTGTTTCTTCATATGGTCCATGGTGATAAGAACAAGCAAATATCCCTTCTTTTATTTCATCTGAAGTATGCAATTGAAAAGGCATGTAATCCAATAAAATAAACACACTGTTATATGCTTGAAACTCATTTTGAAGTAATGCTTTTTTTGAAACTGTTACACCGATATCTCCTGAAAATAAACTATTATCAATTTGCTTCATATTTTTTTGTAGCGAATGGATATAATATTCAAACATATCATCTGTTGTATTAGGTGCAACTGCAATCGCTGTTATTTTTCGCTTCGGTATAGTTTTATAAATAATTTGATTCGCTTCTGATTCCGTCGCTTTCTTCATTAAATGGATTTTATGTTCCATTTTTGCCAAAGCATACTCGATTTCTCTTTGCTTTTTCAGCATCATTTCTTGTTGTTTTTCAAGTAAATTCAGTGCATAAGACGGATTTCGTTCATCAATATACTTCTTTATTTCCTTTAACGGGATATTCAATTGGCGTAAAAATTTAATCGTGTCTAATAGTGAAAACTGATCAATTGTGTAATAGCGATAATTCGTTTGCGGGTCCACAATGGACGGATGAAAAATTCCTTTTTCATCATAGTAGCGTAATGTAGATTCCGCTATATTATGCATTTTTGCCATTTCCCCAATTGTAAAACGTTTATTTAATAACATATGCCCTTCTCCAATTCATTAAAAATGTAGCCTTATTTCTTCTTATTATATAGTGATTCCCTCCATACCTAAATCGAATCCTATCATGAAAATCTGCTATTTTTTCATTGATTTTTAGTAAATTTTATTATATATTAATTACAGGTTCAAATTACGAGTTCAAAAGAACTTGTAATCAGACCCTTTGTTTAATGGTTTTTTACATATTTTCATTAGGCAAATTCCGAGAAATCGTATGATAAAACTAAAAATGATGAGGAGAGGATCAGATGGAATTCGAATTTTTCTTTCAAATTGCACTTATTTTATTAAGTACAAAGCTCGCTGGTGACCTTAGTGTTAGATTAGGTCAACCTTCTGTACTGGGTAAATTAATTGTCGGTATCGTTATCGGTCCAGCTTTATTAGGTTGGATTGAGAATTCAGAACTTCTAACGCAATTAAGTAATGTCGGGGTTATTCTTTTAATGTTTATGGCTGGACTTGAAACAGACTTAAAAGAATTAAATGAAAACCGTAATTCTTCTTTAGCAGTCGCAATTGGAGGTATCGTTCTTCCATTTGTAGGTGGTTACGTTGCCGGTCTTGTTATGGGCATGGAACAAGGGAACGCTGTCTTTTTAGGATTACTTCTATGTGCGACAAGTGTTAGTATTTCCGTTCAAACACTTCGCGATTTAGGTAAGATGAAAACACGTGAAAGTACAACAATGCTTGGAGCAGCTGTATTTGATGACATTCTTGTTGTTATTTTATTAGCATTCGCAATGAGCTTCTTAGGTACAGATGATGTGAATTTAACAATGGTTATCTTGAAGAAAGTAGTATTCTTTGCTTCTATTATTTTAATCGGATGGAAAGGTGTTCCAGCGATTATGCGTTGGTTATCACCACTACGCGTATCTGAGTCTATCGTTAGCGCAGCACTTATCATCTGTTTCTCATTCGCATATTTCGGCGAACTATTAGGAATTGCTGGTATTATCGGTGCTTTCGCAGCTGGTATCGCTATTTCTCAAACGAACTACAAACATGAAGTAGAAAAGAAAGTAGAACCAATCGCTTATGCTATGTTCGTACCAGTATTCTTCGTTAGCATCGGTATGAATATTACATTTGACGGTATTGGTGATCAAATTTGGTTCATTTTAGCATTAACAGTAATCGCTGTATTCACAAAACTAATCGGTTGTGGATTCGGTGCACGAATGACTGGATTTGATGCAAAGTCTTCTGCAATTATCGGTGCTGGTATGGTTTCTCGTGGTGAAGTTGCACTTATCATCGCAGGAACAGGACTTTCTTCTGGCCTATTAGCACAAGATTACTTTACAGCAATCGTTATCGTCGTTATTTTAACTACGATGATTACACCACCAATGTTAAAATACACTTTTGGTGCAAAAGATAAAGCAATGAAAGCAAGTAAATAAGTTTACTATAATAAAAGGAGATTGCTATCTTATAAGATAGCAATCTCCTTTTTCGTTTCACCTTTAAACAATCTCATTCGTCTTTAACCATTTTTCAAAAATAGTTCGTGCTTCTTCATCATCGATATCATCACGAAATGAATATACTTTTATGCCATAGTCATCTATATATTCCCCAAGTTTCATTTCCTCCACCTTTTTATAAAAATCGTCTGCCTCATATTTTGGAATATAAGCATCCCAAACTGGCTCATTTATTCTTTTGTACGCTGTCACTTCTAAATCATATCCGTCTTCATAATATCCGATGTGATAATGTTTGTTAGGATCATATTTCTCCATTAAAAGCTCCTCCTAGTAAACAAAAGTGAGCCTTATATTACAGCTCGCTCCTCTCCTATTTATTAAATACGTTCCATCGCTGTCTTCAACGTTCCAACAACAAAAGCAATTTCTTCACTTGAAATAACAAGTGGCGGTGCTAATGTTAAAACGTTATTATACCCCGCTGTTGTCATACCGTTACGCCCAATAATAAGTCCTTTTTCTTTACAAGCATTTACAACACTTGCAATTTTGTCGTTATCAATTGGTTCTTTCGTCGCTTTATCATTTACTAGTTCGATTCCAACTAATAACCCTTTCCCTCTAATATTACCAACAAGCGGATGTTCCCCAATTTCTTCTTTTAATTGATTTAATAAAAGTGAACCCATTTGGGCAGAGCGCTCAATTAAATTTTCATTTTCCATAATCTCTAAGTTTTTAAGCGCTAATGCACAAGCCGCTGGATTTCCACCAAATGTATTAATATGACGGAAGAATTCATATTCCCCTGTTCCTTTAAATGCCTCATAAATTTCTTTTTTCACAGCTGTTGCTGATAATGGTAAGTATGCGCTCGTAATACCTTTTGCCATCGTAACGATATCAGGCTTAACGTCATAATTCATAAATCCAAATGCTTTTCCTGTACGCCCGAAACCACAAATAACTTCATCGCTAATAAGTAACGAACCGTGTTTTTGACACGTTTCATGAACAGCTTTCATATAGTCTTGTGGCGGCATTAAAATACCTCCGCCTGTAATAATTGGCTCCATAATAAATCCCGCTATTGTTTCGCTTAATTCCCATGTCATAACACGATCTACTTCTTTTACGCATTCTACATCATAAATATTTTGCGATTCCATTTCTGGCATGCGGTAACAATCTGGAGGCGTTACATGTAAAAACCCTGACGCAAATGGCTCATATTGGTATCTACGCTGTGCTTGTCCAGTCGCTGCCATCGTTGCCATTGTGTTTCCGTGATAACCACGATAACGTGACATAAATTTATAACGATGCGGTTCACCTTTTTGAGCATAATATTGTCTTGCTATTTTAAAAGCTGTTTCATTCGCTTCTGATCCACTATTAGAGAAGAATATAACATACTCTCCACCAAGCCACTCGTTTAACTTTTCAGCGAGCTTAATTGCTGGCTCATGTGATTGTGACATCGGAAAGTATGATAATGTTTGCAATTGCTTATAAGCTGCCTCTGCGAGCTCTTTTCTTCCGTATCCACTATTCACACACCAAAGACCACTCATACCGTCTAAGTATCTTTTTCCTTGTATATCTTCAACCCAGCACCCTTCTGCTTTTGCCCCTACCATTGTACTACTTGGGCTAAAAGGACGCATTCCGTGCCAAACATATTGCTCATCTTTTGCTAATAATTCATCGGTTTGTTTTGTCTTCATCATTTCTTCCACCTTCCATAACAACTTATTTTTCACAAAGCTGCGCTGGTGCCATGATGAGTTAAATTTCTCCCTGCCTATTTTCATTCCACAAACACAAGACAAATCCTACCAAAAATAAAGTAATATTTATCTCGCTATTTGTGGGCAGTAAAACTCCCACCCCAAAATTCAGCTGGAGCAAAGAAGTTAGGTGGGAGATTAACTGCCCATAAACGCCCGATTGGTGAGGGCTAATAATCAGTGTGGGGGATGAACAATCTCCCACACTGATTAAAGTTTCACTTTATAAGAAAATGCCAAAAGAAAGAGAAGCTTTTCTTATATTTCGAAAAGCTCCTCTTTTTTTAATGTGAAGAAGCATCACTAATACCATGACCAGTATTAGATTTCACAAGAATTTCATCAAACTTTGCTGCATCTTCTTTCTTACTAGAGAAAACAGTTCCTAAATATGCTGCAAGGAATCCAAGCGGAATAGAAACAATTCCAGGTGTCGTATATGGGAATATCGCCTCTCCAACAAATATAGCTTTCCCTACCACAGGATTCCAAACGTTTGGACTTAACCCAACAAGAACAATTGCTGATACAAGACCAACAATCATACCACAAATTGCACCCGTTGTATTAAAACGCTTCCAATATATTGTAAATAATATAACTGGTAAATTTGCACTCGCTGCAACTGCAAATGCTAGTGATACTAAAAATGCTACGTTTAATGTTTGCGCAAATAAAGCAAGTATAATAGATACTATCGCTACTCCAATAGACGCATAACGAGCCATTGAAACTTGCTCTTTTTCCGTTGATTTTCCTTTGCGAATAATCTCGTTATAAAAATCATGAGCAAATGCGGAAGCCGCTGTTAATACAAGACCTGCTACTACAGCTAAAATTGTTGCAAAAGCAATCGCCGATACGAATGCGAATAAGAAATCTCCACCTAATGCTTTAGCTAATAAAGGTGCTGCCATATTACCGGCTGGATTTGCTTGAATAATTGCCTCATTCCCTACAAACGCCGCCGCACCAAATCCTAAGAAAATCGTCATAATATAAAATGCACCAATTAACCACGTAGCGTACACAACTGATTGACGTGCAGTTTTTGCATCACGTACTGTGAAAAAGCGGACAAGAATATGCGGTAATCCTGCCGTACCAAGAACTAGTCCTAAATTTAAAGAAAGTGTATCCAGACCATCTTTATACTTTACTCCTGGATTTAAAAACGATTCCTTCAATGGAGTAGCTGTTTTCATTTGAGCGAACATTTCTGTCACACTGAAATTAAATTTGGAGAAAACGATAACAGAAATAATAAATGTACCTGCCATAAGTAGTACAGCCTTTACAATTTGTACCCAACTTGTAGCAGTCATACCTCCAAAAATAACGTAAACTGTCATTAGTGTACCAACGATTAAAACAGATGTCGTATATTCAATTCCTAATAATAATTTAATAAGTGCACCCGCACCAACTAATTGTGCAATCATATAAAAAATCGAAATCGTCATCGTATTAAGTGCTGCAATACCACGAACCTTTTTCGCATCAAAACGCGCCGCAATCATATCCGCTAACGTATACTTCCCTAAATTTCTAAGCGGTTCTGCAACTAGGTATAATACAACTAAGTAAGCAACTAAGAAACCTATACTATAAAAGAACCCATCAAATCCTGTTAAAGCTATCGCTCCGGCGATGCCAAGAAATGACGCAGCAGACATGTAATCCCCGGCAATCGCCAGGCCATTTTGCCAACCAGTTAATCCCCCTCCAGCCGTATAAAATTCACTCGCATTTTTCGTTTTTTTCGATGCGAAATAAGTTATAACAAGTGTACCAAGGACGATAATTAAAAATAGCGCAAAGGCGGTTGTATTCAAAGTCAGCCCCTCCCTTGTTGCATATCTTGCAGAATTTTTCGCGAGATTTCATCAAAGGATTCTGCTTTTTTGCTATAAATCATACATAATGCCCATGTCATTATAAATTGCGCAAAAGCAAATACCCACGCCCATGTAACATCACCAAACACCGGTGTATTAAGCACCTTTGAATACGATGTTAAAATAGGTAATGTAATAAAAAAACTTAAAAAGAAAATACTCATCGGAATGATAAACTTCTTTTTCGTATTTAATAACAATTGAAACTCTTCCGACTGAACAACTTCTGTATAATTCACCTCATTTTGTAACTTACGTGCTGACGTATCATCTCGTTTCATTCTCTGGTCCCCTCTCTTAACTTAAAATACAATTTCTCCTTGCATACCTAAAGACTAAATTTTATAAATATTCAGAAACTTATTTTCATTTTAGACAATCCGTACATTCCTGCAAAGATTTTTCGATAGACATTTTTCGTCATTTTCTCCTAAAATTTCAATATACTTTTTCAACATAAAATTTGATTGATTCGATTAAACTCTTATTCCCGTTAAAACAGAATAAAGTGAAACTTTAATCAGCGTGGGGGGTTACGGGCAGCACGACTCCCACCTAACTTCTTCGTATTCGCCGAATTTTGGGATGGGAGTCTTACTGCTCGCAAATAGCGGGATAAAAAAAGTAGTGCTTATCGCACTACTTCTGTCTTTGTCTCCTTTTCTAAATTACGAGCTGTTTCGCTTAATTCAACGTCTTTTCCATCTTTAAGCGTTCCAAATATAAAATCGAATACTGGATTTGAAACACCAAACCAAAACTTTTCATTTTTATAATGGTGTAATATATGCTGTTTTTTTAGCCATCTTCCAAACTTAGTGAAGGGACGAATCGGCTTATGTGCAATATAATGTTTCCATTCATAAACGAGGAGCATGATAATCATTCCGACTCCAAATGAAAGTGTAACAGTAACACTTTTTGTAATACCATATGATATAAGTAAATATATAGTAAAGCTAGGTATACTAAACCATATAGGCAAAAATAAAAGTTTCAAATCATCTGGATAGACGTGATGATCATAATGTAATCTTCTTAACATTTTTAATAAAAGTGCGTTTTTAGGCGGCTTTAAATGGAATAAAAAACGATGTGTCATATATTCGTTAAGCGTATAAAAAACAATCCCCAACACACACGCTAACATACCGATCCATGTAAAAAATTGCATTTTTAAAATAAGGATAAAAATTAATAGAACACTATACATAATAACAATATCATGTTGCAAAAAGAACTCCTTTACCACTCTCTTCATCTTTCTTCCCCCTTCTCCACAAAAACAGCCGCAACATATCGTTACGACTATTTCTTTTCTATTTTATTCTTATTCTATTCACTTTACAAATTTGCCTGCTGTTCTATTGTCGAGAAAAAGGTGTTCGGACCAAATATATTTTGCTTTGGGATAATGTGTTCTACTGCAAACACTGTTACTTCACCCCTTTGTACTTCTCCAATAATAAGCCCAAATACTTCATGGTTTACCGCAAACGTTGGTTGTTTCGTTTGCAGCAACCTTGCTGCATTTTTAAATACCGCTTCATATAGTGGATTCCTATCAGTAATTTCTTTTCGGATTTTTGGTGCTAAAGTGATGATAATTTCTTTTCCGTCAATAGTGGTTCGATACATAAAAATCTCCCCTTCAATCTTATATGAACAACTGTAAAGCTTTGTATGCAAAATGGATAGAATATCCTACTAAAATAATACCTGCTCCGGCTGTAATATAGCCCAGTGCTTTTTGCTTTAATAAAGTTCTTCCGAAATGTACAGAAAAAGCAATATTTAAGTTCCACAAAATAATACCAACAATAATGCAAAGACTGTACAAAAAAGCTTCTTGTTTCGTTACCTTTGTAAGCAAAGAGCTAAGTGTACTTCCGTATATACCAAACCAAAAAACGAGATTTAATGGATTGGATATCGCGATAAAAAATCCTGCCATAAAAGATTGTTTAAGTCCACCTATCTCTTCTTGTTTATATTCCATATTAGAGTGAGAAATTCCTTGTTTTACACTTTGAAACCCTAAATAAAACAACAAGAAAAACCCAGCGCAATACATAAAAGCTTGTACATATGTATACATAAACACAGAAGATAAACCGAAATAAATAAGAAGCATAAACAAAATGTCAGCAGTCATTCCTCCGATTCCAACAATCCAAGCATGCCAAAATCCACGTTCAATTCCCCTTTTTAACATTTCAATATTAATCGGACCTACAGGCGCAGCTAATGAAATACCTAATACTATTTGTTGTATAATTGCTCCAAACATCGCTCTATCCTTTCTACTTCTTTTACTATTAAGTAATGATGTAAATATAGAAAATAGACTAGCTTTCATAAAAATTATTCACTAATACAATACCCTTTTTTATCCAAAATATACAAAAGAGCCATCCTGTTGATGGCTCTTATTTCTCTACTCTATGTTGAAAAGGACATTTACCTTTAATCGGCTCAATATCATCCCCTATGAAATATTGTTTCCATTCACGATGATTAGGATCGCCGTAGTGACTAATGTTAGGGTGCTTCGGCAACTGATCCCACTTTTCAACTCGTTCACGGACCATTTGTCTTGAATACGATCCTTTAGGACGATCTCCTTCTAATCCATCGAAAATAGTTCGTGGCTGGAATCCAATAACGAGAGAATTTCCTAAATGCCTAGTCTTTCGCTGTTTATAAGCTGGCGCATTCCCAAATGCAAATATTGGTTCACCACCAAATGAAAATTCCCATAAATAATGCTCTGGATTTTTCGGGATTTGCTTTGGCCATAATTGATTATCTTGTTCATGCAAATACTGTAGTACTTTCCAAAAATACTCTCGATAATATTCGATTGATTTTTCTTCACATTCCGGTTCCACAAAAAGAAAAAATCCTCTTCTTACAATCGGCCGCTCTCTCATTAAATCTAAAAAAGATAACATTGTATTGGGTAAATGCCCCCAATCATTATGAGAGAGAAATGAATAACGAAGTTCATTCTTTTTCAAAGCTGTTAAACCGAAATAACACGGAAAAGTTGGTTCTAACACGACACTCGAAAAATTATGAAATTCTTTTGCAACCCACTTCGGTATGTCGACTCTATTTTCCATTCCTTCATTATCTAATAAATAAGACTCATCCATTCTTTCACCTCATTATGTACAGCATTCACTTAAGAATATTACATACTCGGCTTGTCCTATACCTTTTTAAAAATTCGAGAAAAATTATTGAAAAATACAAAAACTTAAAAGCGCTTACTTGACTAAATTCTACCAATTCGTGTATATTTAAATTAATCATTTAGCAGAATATTCGAGAAAATAGCATTTTTTATTTATATTATTTTTTAAAATGAATTTCACTAAATGAAAAAAGGAATCGTTTTTAGGAGGAATTGTGACATGCAAGGAAAAGTAAAATGGTTTAACAATGAAAAAGGTTTTGGATTTATCGAAATGGAAGGCTCTGAAGATGTATTCGTACATTTCTCTGCTATTCAAAGCGACGGCTACAAAGCTTTAGAGGAAGGTCAAGAAGTATCTTTCGACATTACTGAAGGAAACCGTGGACCTCAAGCTGCTAACGTAGCAAAACTTTAATCCCACATATGACAGGAGGTTACCTTACTTGGTAACCTCCTTTGTTATTCCTTTGTATATTTCCGTTTTACAGAGCAAAAACTATGTGAAATGCGCAAAATACAAAGGAGGCAATAACAATGGGGTCACATGTAAATGATTTTGAAGAAGTAAAATTCCGTGTAGAAACTGCACAAAAAATGGTAGGTTCTGCAACAATTTCAATGGATCCAGACACATTAGAGCATGCCACTACTGCAGTAGAATCGGCTCGTTCTCAGCTTGAAATCATGAAATCCGTTGCGACGGATTTAGATGAGCCATTTCTAATGAATGAAGAAAAAAAATTAAGCAAATGCGAGCATCAATTACACGAAGCGAAGCACTAAAAAAACATCCAGAGAAAATTCTCTGGATGTTTTTTTATGACAATTGCTCCCCATACTTTTTCAACTTCTCTCCAACCGTACATTGCCTTATACAAAAAGAATGAGCATAGTATTTACTATGATTTTTCCGATTATGATTCTGTAAGAAACATCCTTCGCAATACGTCTCTAATAAGTCATTTACCTCTGTAATGAGTTGCTTTTTATTCACCTTTGCACCTCTCTATTCGGTTATTTCTTTATGACTGTCAATTGCTGTCCCTTCTAATGCTTGCGCTGCTAATTGATGTGCCTCTTTATTTTGTTTTCTAGATATCGGTTCACAAACAAGCTTTAATTTCATTTGCTTCGCTTTTTGTTCTATTTGATCTAAGTAATGATTTAAATGTTCATCATAGCAAGGCCATTCACCAGCTAATTGCTGCAGTACAACTTGAGAATCTCCACGAAGTGTAACGGCTTCATATTTAATTCCTAATTCCTCGAGTGTATTCATCCCGTATAATAATGCTGCATACTCCGCTTCGTTATTATCATATATGCCTTCTATGTATGCATTGCGACGAATTCGGTAATTTGTATTTCCTTTTTTATAGTATACACATATACCAACCCCAGCTTCTTTCGTCTGTACATCATAACCACCATCAAAATAAACTTGAATTTCTTGAGGCTCTTCCTCCACTTGCTTACTCAGTTTTTTCATTTCTTTTAATGACCATTCCGTGTCCATTTCATCGAAAAATAGCAGTTCTTTCGCCCTTCCTGTTTTCTCAAAATCCTCCGCAAATTGAAGCACTTCTTCTATGTTCATATAATCTGTTGTTAATTCAGTTTGTAAACCACGCTTCGTTTTATACAACCAATGTATTTTATATTTCATACTAGATTCCCCTTTTATAAGACTTCTTATATTTATTTTATTATATTTTATCAAGAGTCACAGTATTATATTCAATATAATCACATACAAAAAGAGCCATCCTATATAAGGACAGCTCTTTCTTCTATTGCATAAATCTTTCAAATTGCACTCGCTTATTAATCCAGTACATTACAGGCATACCGATCGCCATTACAACAAATTCACCAACTGCACAAGTTAGCCATGTCAATAAAAATGGCAGATCAAATGCAAGATGAAGTTCAATTGCTATCATAAACATTGTAATTGTAAAGATAACTGTATTAAAAATCATACGAGCCCAAACACCTTTAATGAAGCGCATAGAAATAATAGTTGCAAGTAGTGCAAGAATTGATTGCCCTACTCCAAATACTAAATCATAAGCGATCATAGGTGAGAAAAAGAGATTCGTTAAAAATACACCTAATACAATCCCGTAAATTGCTTTCTTATTGAATACAACGAGATGATTAAACATCTCTGAAATACGAAACTGTACATTCGTAAAGCCAAATGGCTGAATAAGCATAGAAACAGCAATATATAATGCCGCTAAAATACCATTACCGACTAATGTTCTTATATTCATGACAAAATCTCCTTAGTTTTTTTACGTGGGATGGTTTCGAACCACGTTATTCGTTTTTAAGCAACAAGATTATATTCTACGCAATAGGTACTCTTTCGTCAATAGATTCCTATCATTTACTACCTTTTTTCTTTCGGACAACGTATAATAAAACATATGAAAGATTTAGGAGGTTTCACTTCATGACAGCAACAATTCAAAATGAAAAAGTGATCGTTTCCATCTCTGACAAAGGTGCAGAATTACAAAGCGTTCGCTTAAAAGAAGACAACACAGAATATTTATGGCAAGGTGATTCTACTTATTGGGGACGTCGTGCACCAATCTTGTTTCCAATCGTCGGTCGATTAGTAGATAATACATACTACGTAGAAGGTAAACCTTATTCATTAACACAGCATGGTTTTGCTCGTGACCTTTCGTTCTCTGTTAAAGAACAAAGCGACACAAAAATCACTTATGTCGTTACTAGTAATGAAGAAACATTACAAAAATATCCATATAAATTTGAATTACTCATTTCTTATGAAGTAGACGAACAAAATATACATGTTACATATGAAGTAAACAATCCTTCTTCAAAGGAGATGTTCTTCTCAATCGGAGCACACCCTGGATTCAACTGTCCTTTATTAGACGGCGAATCATTTGCAGATTATCATCTATCATTTAACGGATCTGAACGTTTAGAAACTAGCATATTAGAAGGTCCTTTTCTTTCAAATAAAAAGCAACTAATCGCTGAAAATACGAAAAAATTGCCACTTACATATGATTTATTCAAAAATGACGCGCTTATTTTTGAAAATATGAATACGAATGAAATTTCTATTCGCTCACATAAACATAATAAATTTGTAAAAGTAGCATTTGATGGGTTCCCATTTGTCGGCGTATGGACACCAGGAGATAACGCACCTTTCTTATGTATTGAACCTTGGTACGGAATTGCTGATGAAGTAAAACAAGTAAAAGATTTTAAAGAAAAAAAAGGAATTCAATCGTTACAAGCGAATGAAACATTTACATGTCGTTATAGCATTACAATTGGATAAAGTGAAACTTTAATCAGTGGGGGGTGTTCATCCCCCACTGATTATTAGCCCACACCAATTGGGCGTTTACGGGCAGTAAGTACTCTATCCCCTACTTCTAAAAAAATTTTCAAGTAGGGGATAACCTTATAACTGGAGGTTTCTCATTTTGATTGAAGTATATATCGATGGTGCATCAAAAGGAAATCCTGGACCTTCTGGTGCCGGGGTTTTTATTAAAGGGGTACAGCCACCTGTACAATTGTCATTACCACTTGGGACAATGTCAAACCATGAAGCAGAATACCACGCTTTACTTGCAGCATTAAAGTATTGCGCAGCGCATAATTATAGCATTGTATCTTTTCGTACAGATTCCCAACTTGTTGAGCGGGCTGTTGAAAAAGAATACGCAAAAAATAAAATGTTTGCACCGCTTCTAGAAGAAGCACTACAGTACATAAAAAATTTCGATCTCTTTTTTATTAAATGGATTCCAAGTAGTCAAAATAAAGTCGCTGATGAATTAGCTAGAAAAGCTATTTCACAAAATTAACGGGGGTATGAGTGTGAAAAAAGGTTGGATTGCTCCTCTCGCATTATTATTTGTCTCTTTTATTTGGGGAGCTACGTTTGTTGTCGTTCAAAATGCTATGTCTTTTGTTGGACCATTTACTTTTAATGCTATTCGCTTTTTATTCGCTGGAATTATTTTATTATTCGTTCAAATTATTTTCTCTCAAAAAACTTCAAAACAAGATATAAAACATAGCAGTCTTGCTGGGCTAATTGTTGGTTTTTTCTTATGTGTTGGGTATTTATTACAGACATTCGGTTTACTCTATACAACCTCTTCAAAAGCCGGTTTCTTAACAGGACTTAGTATCATTATGGTCCCAATCTTGTCTTTTATCTTTTTAAAACAGCGGGCTACAATTTTCATCGTACTTGGTATTGCTGTAGCAACAGCAGGTTTATATTTATTAACCGCTGGTGATTCTTTTCAATTAAACATTGGAGATATACTCGTTCTCGGTTGCGCAGTCGCTTTCGCTGCCCATATTCTTGTTAACGGTTTCTTTTCTAAGAAAATATCACCTTTATTACTAAGCACTTCTCAAGTATTAGCTGTCGGTATATTTTCTTCTATTTGCGCTTTTTTATTTGAAGATTGGGAAAAATTATTTTCAGTATCACTATGGACAAATCATTCCTTTTTATTCGCTCTATTTCTAACTTCCCTGTTTGCGACATCAATTGCCTTTTTCATTCAAACATCTGCACAAAAACACACTTCTCCAACGAGAGTAGCCATTATTTTCGCAATGGAGCCTGTTTTTGCAGCATTAACAGGCGTTCTAGTAGTAAATGAACAGCTTTCTATTTCTGCTATTATTGGGTGTCTATGTATTTTCCTAGGTATGATTTTTGTTGAATTACCTTCAAAAACAAAAAAAGAAGCGCGGGCTGCGTGAAGTTACGCTTGTAACTTCCGCATAAAAGCCTTAGCGCTTTTTTTATCTGTAATCTCTTCTTCTTTCAATCGTTCTAATAACGCAACAAAATAACTACCATCAAACTGTAACTGATGTTTAATCGTCGCTTCTATTGCTACGTTCACAATCCCATCAGATGCACCAGTATATCCTTGTCCAAACATAATAAATCCTTGTGCTTCCTCTGATAATTTAAATCCTTTCGTATGTAAGAATGAAAGATAATCTTCTACTGTTTGCATGATATTCCCACCTACTCAAAAATTCTCCACTTCCTATCATACATGTTTTTATACTCTATGAGAATGAAATTTCTTTGACAACTTTGTAAAGCAATCGTCTACTTCGTTAACAATGGAGGATTTCCTTACAACATGAAGGAATATGTACAGTGGCACTTATTTTATATTAAAGGGGAGACACGATGAAACAAGCACTATTAATTATCGATGCTCAGCAAGAACTTATTGATGGAAATGAACAAGAAAATGAAGTTTTTCGTAAAACTGAGCTATTAGCTACACTAAATACAGCTGTACAGCAAGCAATAGATTCAAAAGCCCTTATTGTTTTCGTAAGAGATACTGATGTTGCTTCTGGTAGCGGCGTGGGCTTTGAGGTACATAATCAAATTCAAGTACCTCAGTCTGCAATCCTTATTAATAAAGCGGCAACGAATTCATTCTATGGCACTTCTTTACTTGAACTTTTAAAAGAAGAAAAAATAAATCATCTCGTTATAGGTGGATGTAAAACAGAACATTGTATTGACACTGCCGTTAGAACAGCAACTGTACAAGGCTTTGACGTTACATTAATTAAAAATGGTCATTCCACAACTGATTCTAACGTATTAACTGCACAGCAAATTATCGAACATCATAATAAAACTTTACACGGTCATTATAATGTTGATCATTTTTCCGTTGTTAGAGATGTCGAGGAAGATATCTTTCAACCAATTCATGACCAATATCGCGACTAAATTAATGATAAAAAAGAATCCTTTTCACGAAGGGATTCTTTTTTATCCAAAAATTTGTGCTGCAATGCTATATAGTTCACTATTCCTTATTAATAATAGATCACTATTTTTCATCATAATTGGTGGTTTATTAACCTTTTGAAAACCATTAATCTCTAATTCTTTCACGAAATCTTTCTTTCCCTCTGGTACATCCATTCTTAATTTACCATTATGCCCTTTTGCTAAATAATGTACCATTCTCATTGCCATCGCATCATTTTTACCAACAACTGGTCCTATTATTTTATTTTCTGGCGTTTGTATACTTATACCATATCCTAATACATTTTGTTTTGTATCCTTTATAACGACACATTGTTCACTTTGTATAATTCGATACTTTAAAAACTCTTCTCTATTTGTTCCAAATGCATCTTCGTCTATTTGTATTATTTCTTCTAAATCACATTCTTCATAATTCACAATATGCTCTTCATTTCCTACACAATGATAATTCGCATTGTACGAGTTACATATGTATTTAGAAACATAACTAACAGCTCTGAACCCTAGTTTTTCATATAAGGACTTCCCCTCATCCGTAGCAATAAGCATAATTGGAGTTTGAGTTGATACGCTTTTAACGCATGAATCCGTTATTATCTTTCCAATCCCTCTCCCTTTATAATCTGGATGTACAATTACCATTCCGATAGACGCTAATGTCTCCCCGTATAATATAATTGCCGCGCTAGCAATAAGCTCTTCCTTCGCATTTACCACACCATATACTATACCCGTATTCAAAATCGTCTCAATTTCTTCCCTGTTATAATCCCATCCAATATAAGAAGATAATGCAACAATATCCTCTATTTTTTCTTTCCTAAGACGCTCCACCCTAATTTCCAATTCAATCATTCTCCCTCTCCTTATCTAGACATTTAAATCATTATTACCAAATCAACTTGTACATGTTTCCCTTTATCTGTCACACACATATCCTATTTTGACCAAGACTATAATATAAATGAGGTGACAACATGCCCATTACGAATCGATTTTCTACCACCACTAACGGCGCACTCGCTATTACAGGAAACACACTCGGCTTAAGTAAAATTAGTAATCAAAACCGTGCTGGTACAATCGGGGCAATTGGTGCATTCGTAACTACGAATACTGCTTTACAAGTAACTACTTTTCCTGCAGGTACAACGTTAAACTATACACAAAATAGTTCTACTGCTATTTTAAATATCCCTGCTGGGAGCACTATTCTTTACGCCGAACTCGTTTGGGGTGGGAACTATTTATCTCGTGATCAAAACATTACGAGTGTATTAGGAAACCCAGTTTCTTTTACAACACCTGTGTCAACATACTCGATTACCCCTTCAGCTGTTACAGCTTCAAATCAAACTTTCGTTTCTGGATCTGTCACATTTGGATTTTATACACGATCAGCAGATGTAACCTCACTCGTTCAAGCTGCTGGATCTGGATCTTATACAACAGGTTCTGTCCCTGGACTTGTTGATCCTTTAGATGCTTCTAACGGGGCTATCAATTCTTCTGGATGGACGCTCATTGTCGCTTATCAAAACGGTTCCTTACCCGCAAGAAATTTAACAATTTACGTAGCTGGTAACCGTGTTTCTGTAGAAACTGGTAGTGCAGATGTATCTGTCTCAGGGTTTTTAACACCTGCCGGGGGACCTGTAAGCGGGAGATTATTTATAAGTTCTACTGAAGGGGATGCTGATTTAACTGGGGATCAAGCATTATTTGGACCAAATTTCAGTTCATTAAATGCTTTATCCGGGCCAAATAACGCTGTAAATAATTTCTTTGGTTCTCAAATTAATAATGCTGCAGGAAACTTAGATACAACAGGTACATTTGGAACACGAAATCAAAGTGCTTCTACAAGTACAAACATCTCCGCTGGTAGACAAGGCTGGGACATTACTTCTATTGATATCTCTCCTTATTTAACAAATTCCCAAGTCTCCGCTGCAATCCGTTTAACAACTAACGGCGATGCATATATGTTGAATACAGTTGGCTTACAAATTAATATAAATTCACCTAATATACAAGCAACGAAAAGCGTGAATAAAAGTGTTGCTGCAATTGGAGATATTCTCACTTATACAGTTACTGTTCCTAACACCGGTCTGCTTCCTGCAAATAACGTTACTTTTACAGACATTCTTCCTAATGGCACTTCCTTTATACCTGGCAGCGTAACGATAGATAACGTACCACAAACAAATGCAAATCCGTCCGCCGGTATATCTCTTGGGACAATTAATAATAGCTCTTCTCGTACAATAACTTTCCAAGCGACTGTCGTTTCTCTTCCAAGCCAAAACCCTATCTCTAACACCGCTACTATTACATTTCAATATACACCAATTGCTGGGGGAACGACTTTTAACGGTATTGCAACAAGCAACTCTGCCGGAACACAAATTAACCTCGCAGATATTAATGGAACAAAATCAGTTAACAAACTCTTTACCGATATTGGCGAAACGTTAACTTACAGTATTTCCCTAGCTAATGTAGGAAATATTGCGGCAACGAACGTTATATATACGGATCCGATTCCAAGCGGGACTACTTTTATTCCAGGGAGTGTCACTGTTAACGGCGTTACTCAAGCTGGAGTGAATCCCGCAAACGGCATATCAGTTGGAACCATCGCTGCAAATTCTACCGCTACTATTGCATTTCAAGTAACTGTCCCGACTATTCCTCAAACAAACCCAATATTAAATAGTGGTACGACAACTTACCAATACGTTCCTATCCCAAACCAACCAGTAGTAAATGGATCTGATACGACCAATACCGTATCTACTCAAGTCAATAATGCTACTGTAACTATGGCGAAAGCAGTGGATAAAAACTTTGCTGATATTGGCGATACACTGACCTATACAGTTTCCTTTGTAGGTACAGGTAATACGACTGCTAACAATGTTATTTTTACGGATATCATTCCCACTGGCACTACTTTTGTCTTAAACAGTTTAACAATAGATGGCACGACACAAGTTGGAGCAAATCCTGCTAATGGCGTTAACATAGGATCCATCCCAACTGGCACGACGAAAAACGTTTCATTTCAAGTAGTGGTTAACACAATACCCGCGTCAAATGTCGTATCTAACGGATCAAGCGCTTCTTATCAATACACCGTCAACCCTAGCCAATCACCCGTTACAAAAAACATTTCTTCCAATCTCGTTTCCACTCAAATTAACAATGCGAATTTAACATTAACAAAATCTACAAACAAACAATTTGCCACAATTGGCGAAACTATAAGTTATACAATCCTTATTACAAACAGCGGAAATACGGCGGCTAATAACGTTCAACTAACAGATCCACTTCCAAACGGAACGATATTGACTCTAGGTACTGTAACGCTAAACGGTGTCTTGCAAAATGTAGATTCTCTCGTTGCCTTACCTATCGGTACAATTCCTGGCGGAGCTACTTTCACCTTATCCTTCCAAGTAACAGTCATTAACATTACTGCACAAAACCCTATCATTAATAACGCTTTCGCCTCTTATATTTACACTGTAAATCCAAGCCTGCCACCAACTTCAAAAACAACAAATTCTAATTCTGTTACATCAACAATTAGACTAGCAAATCTTCATGCTATTAAATCTGTAGATAAAACATTTGCGGAAGTTGGAGATGTATTAACTTACACCTTTGCTGTTACAAACGACGGAAACGTTGCAGCGAACAATGTATTACTATCGGATTCCATTGCGAATGGTACTTCCTTTGTGCCAAACAGTGTTACGATTAACAGTGTTACTCAGCCAGGCGTTACACCAGCTAGCATCAATATTGGCAGTATCAACGCTGGCACTACCATTACAGCTTCATTCCAAGTATTAATAACTAGTATTCCAAATCCTAACCCTATTTCAAATAGCGCTTCCATTTCCTATAACTTTATCGTTGATCCAAACGCTTCCCCTGTAAGTGCAAACACAACTTCAACCACTACATTTACTCAAGTAAATGATGCAAATGTCATTTCGGCAAAAACAGTGGATCGAGCGTTCGCTACCGTTGGGGATATATTAACTTATACCGTTATTTTAACGAATGCAGGAAGTGTTTCTGCTGATAGTCCAACTTTCGTAGATACAAATCCCGATGGCACTATCTTTATCCCAAACACTTTCCTTATTAATAGTGTACTCCAAAATAACGCAGATCCAAATATCGGTGTTCCGTTACCTTCCATTCCTGCTAACGGCTCACTTACCGTCTCTTATCAAGTAACTGTCACCTCTTTACCAACACAAAACCCAACAATAAATTCATCTAGTACACAGTATAGCTTTATTCTAAATCCGGGCGATCCACCAACTATAGAAACATCTTTAAGTAACACTGTAAGTACACAAATTAACTTAGCAAATGTAGTTATTGTCAAAGAGGTAGATTTAACTATCGCCGATGTCGGGCAACCAATCACATATACAATTTCCTTAGCTAATCTTGGCAATACTACAGCAAATACTGTTGTTGTTACCGACATACTGCCTCCTGGAACTACTCTCGTACCAAATAGTATTTTTATAGGTGGTGCTTTACAGCTAGGAGCAGATCCAAGTGCCGGTCTTCAAGTTGGTACAATTCCAGCAGGCGGAATTACAACAATTGTCTTCCAAATTAGTGCAAATGGGATACCTTCACCAAATCCAATTCAAAATAACGCTTCACTTCAATATAGCTTTATCGCTGATCCAAGTTTACCTGCTCTTGTTAGAAACGCTACTAGCAATATAGTAACTACACAAATTAATACTGCTACTATCATAGCGAATAAATTAACAAGTACAAACTTTGCTGATGTCGGTGATAGCATTACGTATACAACTGTACTAACAAATAACGGAAATATTCCGGCTACTAATGTTATTTTTACGGATGTCATTCCAAGTGGTACACTTTTCATTCCAGATAGTGTAGCAATTGATAATGTGCCTGTAGCTAATGTTAATCCCGCAAACGGCATCTCCATCGGTACAATTGGAGCAAACTCCTCACGTACTGTTTCCTTTCAAGTGAATGTACCAGCTATTCCATCCATTAATCCCATTACTAATCAATCAGGCACTACATTCCAATACACGTACGATCCATCCAAACCAGCTGTAATGCAGATGGTGACTTCTAACACGGTACAGACAACTATTAATAACGCCTCAATTTCCGCTACAAAATCTGCAGATAAACAGTTTGCTAACGTAAATGATATTATTACGTACACGACTACCTTAACGAATAGTGGGAACACACTTGCATCAACTGTAATATTTACAGATGTAATTCCAAACGGGACATCGTTTATTCCTAATAGTGTAACAGTAAATGGGAATACACTCCCTAATGTAAATCCAGCAAACGGAATTGCAATTGATCCAATCAATCCGAATGCAAATACTATAATCTCGTTTCAAATAAAAGTGAATTCCATCCCTAATCCAAATCCAATTCCGAACCAAAGTAATACAACGTACCAATATATCGTAAATCCTAACTTACCTCCAGCATCCGCCAATGCGTTAAGCAACTTAATAACAACGCAAATTAACAATGCTACGATCATCGCTACTAAGTCAGTGAATACACCGACAGCTGCAATTGGAGATATCGTCACCTATACGATTGCAGTTACAAATACAGGAAATATCCCTGCTAGCGCTACCGTTTTAACAGATGGACTTGGACCAGGGGCATCCTTCATCCCGGATTCCGTTACAATAAATAACGTTTCACAACCTGGGTTAGATCCTTCACTAGGAATTCCGTTAAACGATATTCCACCAGCAAATACTATATTCATTACATTCCAAGTAAAAATACTCGCAATTCCCCCTAGTGGTGCTTTAACGAATAATGCCCTTGTAAATTATGAGTATACAGTTAATCCAAACCAGTCACCTGCTGTTGGTAGCACTGTAACAAACACGACCGCTACTCCGATTGTTGATGCTACTTTAGTTTTAAATAAAAATGCGAGTACAACTTTCGCTACGATTGGTGATACGATTACATTCACCTCATCTGTTACAAACACAGGAAATACAACTGCGAACAACATTGTTTTTACAGATTCGATTCCAAATGGTACTGCCTTTGTCCCAAATAGCTTTAAGATAAATGGTGTAACCGTCCCGAATGCAAATCCACAAAACGGTATCAATATTGGTAACATGAATTCAAATGCATCGGTTACACTCAGTTTTCAAGTAAACATTACAACGATTCCAAACCCTAATCCAATTCCTAACAAATCATCGCTTCAATATAGTTTTATTGTAGATATAAATGAACCACCTGTTTCACGAACAGTTCAATCCAATAAAACTTTTACACAAGTAAATACTGCTTCCGTTATCGCAACAAAAACTGCGAGCAGTGCATTTGCTGCTGTTGGAGATACAATTACGTATACAACCACCCTTACCAATAGCGGAAATACAACTGCAAATACACCTGTTTTTATAGATATATTACCACCTGAACTTTCATTCGTTCCTGATAGCGTACAAATTAACACCATCCCACAATTTGGATTTAGACCAGATAGCGGGGTTCCTTTAGACCCAATTCCAGTTGGAGGATTGACAACCATTAGCTTCCAAGCTATTGTCGGTTCAATACCATCTTCAAACCCTACATTGAACCAATCAAGCACAGCATACTCTATCATCGTTGACCCTACCGAGCCACCTATTACAGAAACGGCTACTAGTAATCCGGTCTTAGTTCAAATTAACGAAGCAATTATTCAAGCAACAAAAAGTGTGGATCGTCTATTTTCTGACGTAGCACCTGGAAATTCATTTTTAACGTATACAGTTTTATTAGACAATATAGGGAACACGACTGCTACTAATATCATTTTTACAGATCCGATTCCAAATAATACAGTATTTATAGAAGATAGTGTTCGAGTAGGTGGAGTTTTATTACCTGGGGTAAATCCAGCGAATGGAATACCAATTGGGGATATTATTGCAGGAGATTTTATAAACGTCACATTCCGCGTGCAAGTAGTTAGCATTCCAAATCCAATTTTCACAATCGGGCCTGGGGGACCAAACTCACCGGTTGTAAACGGTGCTTCTATTAATTATCAATTTATGACAGGACCTAATTTACCACTTGTTTCACGAAGTACAACATCCAATTCTGTTTCGACACAAATAAATTCTGGGGAAATTGTAACAGTTAAATCTGTAAATGAAAATTTTGCAACGATCGGCGATACACTTTCCTATACAATTACATTAAGTAATCCAGGAAATGTCACTTCACAAAATATAATTTTCACGGATACTTTACCTGACGGAACGACATTTATATCCGGAACTCTTACAAGTGATTCTGGTACACAGCAAATAGGCAACCCAGCGAGCGGGATTCAGATTGGAAATATAAATCCAGGTGGTACGGTTACTATTACGATAAACGTACTTGTGACAAACATTCCAAGTATAAATCCAATCTCTAATTCTAGTTCTATACAATTTCAGCATATTGTCGATCCAAGTCAACCCGCTATAACACAAACAGCTTCATCTAATACCGTTACTACGACAATAAATAGCGCAATATTAACTACAACAAAAAGTGTTGATAAATCTATTATTTCTGTTGGTGATACAGTTACGTATACAACTACTATTACGAATACAGGAAATACACCAGCTACAAATGTAACATTTACAAGCGCTATTCCGGCTAGCACTACATTTATACCCAATTCGTTCACAATAAATGGTATCCAGCAACCCGGCGCACAACCAGCACTTGGAGTAAATATACCAAATATCGCACCTGGCGAAACAGTAACTGTTACTTTTCAAGTAAATGTTATTTCTGTTCCTCCTTCAAATTCGATTATGGGTAATGACACAATTTTATATTCTTATACTGTTGATCCAAACGGAACTCCTGTTACAACTTCTACTTCAACTAATATCGTTACAAACCCTGTACTTGACGCTATGATTACGATGGTAAAATCAGTTGATCAAACGCTCGTAACACTAGGTGATACAATTACCTATACGACAATTTTAACGAATAAGGGTAATACAAACGCGACAAATATCACCTTTACTGACCTAATACCAAACGGCACAACGTTCGTTCCTGATAGTGTCATAATAAATGGCATCACACAACTTGGTCTCACTCCAAATACAGGCGTAACAATTGGAACTATCGCTCCTAACAGTTCTATATCTATATCATTCCAAGTTACCGCTACCTCTACACCAGTTCAAAATCCTATTGCTAACTCTGCTACTGCTTCTTACACATTTATCGCTGATCCAAATGCACCTATTGTTTCAAGAAATGTTACTTCAAACACAGTGTTTACTACAATTAATACAGCTACCATTCTTTCATCGAAACAAGTCGATAAATCCTTTAGCCGCATCGGAGACACACTCACTTACACTGTAAATTTAACAAATAACGGAAATTCATCTGCACAAAATGTTATATTCACAGACACTCCACCAAATGGAACTACTTTTATTGCAAATACATTTTCTATTAACGGTGTTCCTCAAATGGGAGCAAATCCTGCGAATGGTGTAGATATCGGACTTATAACAGCTGGGACTACAGTAACTGTTTCATTCCAAGTGACCATAACCTCATTACCAACTGAAAACCCAATTGTAAACTTCTCATCGACATCGTACCAATTAGTCTCACCACCTGATGCGGAAATTTCAATTAGTAATCCTGTTTCAACTCAAATTAAAGAAGCAATATTATCTATGACGAAAAATGAAAGTGTATCCTATGCAGATATCGGGCAAACTGCTTTTTACACTACTTCTATTGCGAATTTGGGTAATACCGATGCTACTAACATTGTATTCACAGATGTATTACCATCTGGGCTTACATTTATCCCGAGCACATTAACTGTCGATGGCATTTTACAACCTGATGCGAATCCGAATACAGGTGTATTACTTGCAGCACTTCCGCCAAATGAAATATATAGTATCGTCTTTCAAGTTACGGTTAACAGCATCCCACCTATTAATCCAGCACCAAATACAGCATCCACAAATTATGAGTTTACTGTTGATCCAAATAATCCTCCTGTTTCAAGTACAGCTAATTCTAACACTACGCTTCTTCAAATAAACAACGCAGCTATTATAAGTACAAAAACAGCAAATCTTACTTTCGCGGACGTTGGTAATATAATAACATTTACCCTTAACCTTCCTAATACAGGAAATACAACTGCAACGGATGTAACTGTTATCGATATTCTTGATAGCAATTTAACTTTCGTTCCAAATAGTTTCACAGTTAATGGGCAAACCATTCCAAACACTAATTTATCTACTGGTGTAAATATTGGTTCAATTAGTGGTGGTAATGCGGCAATCGTTACATTCCAAGCAACTGTTACTACACTTCCAACACTTAACCCAATTTCTAATTCTGCTTCTATCACATATCATTATGTCGTTGATCCTAACCAGCCACCTATTACAACTTCCAATCAATCTAATACAACGACAACACAAATTAATAGCGCCATCCTTACTGCACAAAAAAATTCAAATGTGTCAACGGTAGATATCGGGCAGGATATTGTCTACACCGTTACAATTACAAATAGCGGAAATGTTAGTGCAACTAACGTTATTTTTACCGACCTTATTCCAGACGGAACTTCCTTTGAACCGAATAGTTTTACACTTAACGGAACTAGCATCCCAAATGCAAACATAATTACAGGTGTTCCAATTGGTGATATCGCGCCAAACCAATCTGTCATCGTAGCATTTCATATTAATGCAAATGGAATTCCACCTATAAATCCAATTACCAATCAAGCTAGCGTTAGTTTTCAACATATCGTTAATCCAGCTAATCCTCCAGTTTCAAAAAACATTACTTCTAATAGCGTTTCAACAAAAATTGAAAGTGCTATTTTAAACACTATTAAAATAGGAGATAAAGCATTTACAACTATTGGTGATACAATTACGTATACAACGACTATTACGAATACAGGAAATATTCCTGCTAACAACGTTATTTTCTCAGACCCTTTACCGACATGGACACAATTTGTTGCAGGATCAGTTATTGTTGATGGTACTCCATTACCATCCGCTTCTATTATTGACGGTGTTGGCATAAATACAATAACTCCAAATCAAATCGTAACAATCGTATTCCAAGTTCAAATTGTAAGCAACCCAACAACTTTCACACCTGAACTCCAAAACTTAGGATTTGTTAACTTCCAATATAACGTAGGCAATTCATTACAAGCCCAGCCTGGTAATGTGGAAACGAACGTCTTCGTTACTTCTATTAATTCAGCGATACTTTCAGCTGTAAAAACTGCTAATACAGCCTTTGCGAATATCGGAGACACAATCACTTATACAGTTTTGATTCAAAACAGCGGCAATACAAACGCTGCGAATCTAAATTTCTCAGATCTTATTCCAGCTGGAACGACCTTTGTTGAAAATAGTTTTTCTGTAAATGGAAGTACCATTCCAGGGGCAAATCCAAATAACGGAGTTAATATCGGAACCGTTAGTACGAATAGTTCCTTAACTGTTACTTTCCAAGTCATAGTCACATCTACTCCACCTTCAAATCCAATTTCAAACGTTGCATCTATTCAATACGCATTTATTGTTAATCCGACTGCTCCTCCTGTTACAGGCACAATAAGTTCTAATAGCGCTTCAACACAAATTAATAACGCTACTGTTACAACTGTTTTAGAAGCAAATCGAACAATTGTATCTATCGGAGATGTAATTACGTATACAGCAACATTAACGAATACTGGAAACTTCCCTGCAAATTCTGTATTACTCATTAATGGAGTTCCTGTAGGTGCAGTATTCGTTCCAAATAGTGTTACGTTAAATGGAATTCCGCTTCCAGATGCAAGTCCAACTCTCGGTATTCCAGTTGGTATTATCGCACCAGGTGATTCTGCTTCTATTACGTTCCAATTTCTTGCTAGTTCTATTCCACCGCAAGGAACGATTATAAATCAAGCCATTACAAATTACACGTATATTGTCGATCCAAGTCAACCCCCAGTTACAGCAACATCATCCTCTAATACCGTTAATACAGCTGTCGTTGATGCATCATTATCCGCAACTAAAAATACAGATTCTCTCGTACAATCTACAAACGGTACAATCACTTACACAGTAGTCGTTCGAAATAACGGAAATACAACTACAAATACAGTTATTTTAACAGATTTGGTCCCAGAAGGAACTGCATTTATTCCTAATAGCGTGACCATTAATAGCGTTTCCGTTCCAGGTGCCGATCCAAACGTAGGGATACCATTAAACGCCATCGCGCCGTCAGAAATCGTCACCGTCACATTCCAAGTTATCGTTCAATTCATTCCAAGTGTGAATCCAATTTCTAATACAGCCCGTATTGACTATACTTTTATCGCCGATCCAACTACTCCAATCATCTCTCGAACAATTATGTCTAATCCAGCTTTCACACAAATTTCAGATGCGACTATCCTTTCTTTAAAAGCAGTCAATGTACAACAAGCAACAACGGGCGATATTTTGACCTACACGATCACATTAGAAAATAACGGAAATATCTCAGCAACTAATCTCTCATTTTTAGATTCTACTCCAGATGGTACTACATTCGTAGAAAATAGTTTTACACTTAACGGAACAGCTATACCTGGTGCCAATCCAAATGTAGGTGTTACTTTGCCTAACCTAGCAGCAAACGCTACTCACCTTGTTTCGTTCCAAATTCTTATTAACGATCCATTCTCGCAAGAATCGATTACAAATCAATCCAATACAACATATACAATTCAACCAGACCCAGGGCAACCGCCTATTACTGAAACATCTACAAGTAATATCGTCATTACAAATTTCGTGCAAGCACAATTGACAATTACAAAAACATCCAATCCAATAACTGTAGATATTGGTGGAACTATACTTTATATTTCTGAAGTGAAAAATATCGGCAATGTTGACGCAATAAATATTATTTTCACAGATTCTATTCCAGCTGGGACTACATTCGTTCCCGATAGTGTCACAATTAACGGTGTCCTTCAGCCAGGTGTCAATCCAGAAAACGGAATACCGATTGGAACGATTCCATCAAACAGTTCCAAAACGATACTATTTCAAGTGCAAACAAATAATCCACCTACTGAAACCGAAATTGTAAATCAATCATCTGCAAATTACCAATATGTAAGTATCTCTACAGCCCCACCAGTGAATCGCTCTGCAAATTCTAACGTTGTTACAACATCGCTTCAAAACGCAAATATTATTTCTGTTAAAAGTGCTGATGTAACTTTCATATCAATCGGGCAAAATATTACCTATACAAATACACTACAAAATATAGGAACCGTTCCAGCTAACAATACTGTGTTCATTGATAACATTCCAGAAGGTACTATATTCATTGAAGATAGCTTATCAATAAATAATGTGATTCAGCCTGGCGCGAATCCTGAAAACGGAGTAACTCTCGCCACGATACAACCAAATGAAACAGTCACTATTTCATTCCAAGTACAACTTACAAGTATACCGTCCGGCAATACAGTCATTAATATTTCAGACACTTCGTATGAATACCAAATTGACCCTAGTTCTCCAATTATTCAGCGTAGATCGTTATCAAATGCAGTAAACACTGAAGTGCGGACGGCAAATATTAGTGCAATTAAATCCGCCAATAGATCCATTACACGCATCGGTCAAATCATCACATATACAGTCGCAGTTACAAACTCTGGTACAGTACCTATTACAAATACTCTCCTAATTGACGCAATTGCAGCTGGGACCACATTCGTTCCAAATAGCATCCTTGTGGATGGCATACCAAGACCTGACGAAAATCCAATTACCGGAATCGCCCTTGATATAATTCTTCCAAATAATACGATTATTGTTACGTTCCAAGTAAATGTAGTCTCTATACCTTCACAAAATAATATTAATAATATCGCTGTCATTCACTATGAATATCAACCGGAACCAAGCGCACCACCAATTTCAGAAACGATTTCTTCCAATAGTACAAATATACAATTTATTGATGCTATTCTTATCGCTACAAAATCCGCTAATAAAGTATTAGCTAATATTGATGAAACTATTGAATATACAGTATTAATTCAAAATAACGGATCCACTACAACTAACTCCATCTTTTTTACAGATACTATAGAGGATGGAACAATATTTATTCCAGGAAGTGTAATAGTTAACAATACGGTACTTCCTGCAGCAGATCCAAATATCGGCTTTTCCATTCCTAACATCGCGTCAGGGCAATCGACTACAATAACATTCCAAGTTTCCGTTACGAATTTGCCAACTGTAAATCCAACACCTAATACTGCAAACATCGTCTACGACTTTATTTTCAACCCTGACTTTGCACCAATTCAAAAATCTACTACTTCCAATACTACTTTCGTTCAAATTAATGATGCTGATATCGTTTCACTTAAAACTGTTGATTTGACTTCTGTAACAATTGGTGACATTTTAACTTATACAACAACTTTAACAAATACAGGGAATACAGATGCTACTGCTGTTGTATTTACAGACAATATTCCTGATGGAACAACCTTTATAGACGGTAGCGTTTTAGTAAATAATATTCCTCAGCTTAACGCCAATCCAAGTGCCGGTATACTTGTAGGAACGATTGCTCCTGACATTTCTATCCCAGTCACATTTTCTGTTACCGTGGTAGCTCTTCCAGCTAGCGGTCACATTCAAAACCAATCAACTTCTCGTTATACAATAAATGGTGAAGAAAAAATATCGACTAGTAATATTACCTTCACTGAAGTTATTTCTGCTAATGTAATTGCGACAAAAACAACGCCAATCCAATACGCTGACCTACAAACTATCATCCCTTATACAATTTCCATCATAAATAACGGAAATATACAAGTGGAAAACATTATTGTTACAGATATCATTCCAGCAAATACGAGCTTTATAGAGAATAGTGTTATTGTGAATGGCAACGCTCGTCCAAATGACAACCCACTTAGCGGTATACAAATTGATAACATTCCGCCTAATACGACAGCAACTATTCTATTCCAAGTACGGGTTACTTCGATTCCGCAAATAAATCCAATCTCTAACACGAGTACAATTGAATATGAATACACGTTACCGAATCGACCGCCTATTACCGAAACTATTATTTCAGCAGCTGCCGTAACAGAAATTAATCACGCAAATTTGACTAGTAACAAAACTGTTGACCTTGCATTTGCAACGGTCGGTGATACGTTAACGTATACGATTACACTAAATCAAACTGGTAATGTTTCAGCAAATGATGTAATCATTCAAGATATTATTCCTCAAGGTACTACGTTTATAGAAAATAGCATCATTGTAAACGGAGAAACTCTTCCGGGAGTTAATCCAATAAGCGGCATACCAATTGGTACTATAATTGTAGGCGAAAGTGCTATCGCTTCATTCCAAGTAACTGTGACTTCTATTCCAACACCAAATGAACTCAACAACCAAGCAATTACTACTTTTAAATATATAGTCAACCCAAATAACTTACCTGTTACAAATACGACTACAACAAATACTGTCACAACAACTGTCCAAAATGATAATGTTGTTGCCATAAAATCTGTTAATGCCACGAATGCATTACCTAGTCAAACTTTAACGTATACAATTACAATTTCTAATAGCGGTAATGTGACGATTGAAGATCTTCTTGCCATAGACACCGTACCAGTAGATACAACCTTCGTTACTAGCAGTGTTACAATTAACGGAATCAATCAGCCTAATGCAAATCCCGAAAATGGTATTACATTAGGAAATCTTGCTCCTAATGAATCTGTTATCATTACGTTCCAAATAACAATATCTTCTTCGACTCTTCAATCTGCAATCAATAACGATGCTTCTGTTTCCTATACTGTTACCATTGATCCGAATGAACCACCTATTACAATTACAAAGCAAACAAATACCGTTACAACAACACTCATCGATCCAATGGTGCGCATTGAGAAAAACGCTGACAAATCTATTGTCGTTATAGGAGATATTATTACATTCACATTAGAGATATTTAATCATTCCCCAATTCCTACAGTAAATACTTCCGTTTTAGATATGATTCCAGCTGGTACAACATTTATAGAAAATAGTGTAACCATTAACGGTACCCAAATCTCAAATATCCGTCCAGACACTGGTATTAATATCGGAGCTTTACCTGCAGATGGAGTAGCAACTATAACATTTAAAGTTCTCGTAACTTCTATCCCTTCAAACAGTACAATTATCAATTCTGCAACAGTTACAGCTGCTTTCCAACTGACGCCACAGGATCCGATTATTACTTTCATCGTTAATTCGAACATTGTTCGCATACCAGTTCAATTTATAACTGCAACTGTGCTTAAAAACGCTTCCGTTAGCTCAGCTTATTTAAACCAATATTTTGATTATACGGTGCATATTACGAATACCTCGGAATTTTCAATTACAAACATTTCTTTACAAGACACCATTCCTGCAGGTTTACGATTTATTGGCAGATCCGTTATAGTTGACGGCATATCACTTCCTTTAGCTGATCCAAATTTCGGATTCCTAGTTGCAACTAACTTTGAACCAAATGAAGTAATTATTGTGTCATTCACAGTACAAGTAATGGATCAGCCAGTAAACAATAAATTTATAAACATCGCTAATATTTCCTTACAACTTCAAACATCTCCTGCCGAACCACCTATAACAATAACAATTGTAAGTAACGAAAACATCGTCTCTTTCCTCCCACCAAATATAGAGCGTGTTTTACCAAACTTAAGTTGCTTCTTTGACGGTGAACGCTTTATACGAATTACTCCTCGGAACATACGAAAATATTTCGGGCCTTGGATTTGGTGGAATTAATTCAAATAAATAAAAGAGATTGTAGTTTGATTTAAACCAAACTACAATCTCTTTTTCATGCCATAGGCTACGCTTTTTTCGTTTGTTGTCTACATTGCACTTGAATATCATGAAATGTATTTCCTGAACTTTCATTTGGTAAATCCCTATTTCCATCGATTTCTATTCCATACTAGCAACCATCAATAAAAATAGATTGAAATACATTTACATTAATCCAACAAGTTGCATTAATATCATCTACACATTCTACTTTCAAATATATTGTGATTTGAAAATTTTCAATTTAAAAAAAGTTAAACTTTTTTTACTTTATTTAATTATTAGCACCATTATATGCTACATGTCGTTTCTCAATCCGTTCTTCAATTTCTTTCATATTTTCTTTATTACTTAATAGTGATTGTTTATTTTCTATTAATAATTGTTTGAAAGATTTTCTCACTTTTTTTCTCATTGTTAGTTTCCTCCTTAACGATTACAAATAACTTATCAAAGGATGGTTTATTTAAAAGATAAGTAATTATCTGTGTAGACTTATAATAATTGATTGTTGTGAAATCCATTTGAACTTCATATGAAAACTAAGTTTATATTCTGACAACTTTGTGAACAAAAAAAGAAAGGTAGATCAAAATTATGTTTGATCTACCTTTCCATACCCTTTAAAGCATATTAATCAATATTTCAGGTCTTCCCCAATTCATTTCGCCGCAAACGAATCGTAGTTTTTCTTCGTTCATTGTGTGTAACCCTTCTTCTAACGAACATGAAATTGGAACTTCACAATGAATTTGCGCTAATTGTAAAGAGATATTTAAATTCTCTAAATCACTTTCAATTTTTGTGCGCTGCGCTTTCGTTAATGATGCTATATTTTCTAGTACTGCCGATACTGTGCCGTATTCTTGAATAAGCTTATACGCTGTTTTTTCACCAATACCTTTTACACCTGGATAATTATCACTTGTATCTCCCATGAAAGCTTTCGCATGCACGATTTGCCAAGGTTCTACACCTTTCTCTTCCATGATTTTTTCCGGTGTGTAATACTCGTAATTTCCAATTCCTTTACGAAGAAGCATAACTGTAACATTCGTATCAACAAGTTGAAGTAAATCTGTATCACCTGTCAAAATATAAACTTCCGCTTCATTGCAATATTGTTTTGCAAGCGTACCGATGCAATCATCCGCTTCATAACCTTTCATACCGATTACAGGCATAGATAATTTCGCGGTCATTTCTTGTACTAAATCAAATTGCGGAATTAATTCTTCCGGCGGTGCTGCACGGTTTGCTTTATAATTCGAGAAAGATTCCGTTCTAAATGTCGTACTTCCCATATCCCAGCACGTTACAATGTGCGTTGGTTCGATTGCTTGTGTTGCTGTTAATAAATGCTTCATATAACCATGAATCCCATTCGTTGGGGTACCGTCTTGTCGTTTCATAAATTGTCCATATACACTTGTTGCGTAAAAAGCACGAAATAATAGTGCCATACCATCAACTAATAATACTTTTTTCATAATTCCTCTCCTACTAACAAAAAATAATAACCTCACGTTATCACGTAAGGTTATATATAGATTACCATTCTACGTTTTTGTTCAACTTTGTCTATTATACATTGTTTTTGTATATTTAGCATCATTAACACATTAAGACATTCTACCGCAACAAGTATGAAGTATTCCTGAATACGTATTTTTACCTGTCAAAACAACTACAGCCTTTGCATTTCCGTCAACAATATACGTACCTTTGAAACATACATTTTCAAGTTCAAGTGGATTATAGTCTTTCATCCGTTTTAATGGAATAAATCGTTTACGTTCAAGATGATAGCAACTTTCAAATTTCTCAATACTAGCATCGTTTCCTGTCAGCATAGATTCATTTACTAATAAATCATTTGCATAAATAATACGTACATCTGCTGGCACTGTATCGCCCTCTGCAAGAAAAATCATATCTCCAGGTACAAGCTCTTGTACTGGTAATTTTATCATTTTTAGTTCACTGTTTAGTCCTGTTACGCTACAGCCAGCTACTCTAGAAACAGTAACTGTTTCACATTGTAATTCATCACGCATATTTTGTTTTGAAAGACCCGGGATTATTCCACTTAGCTTCATCATTACTTCTGCAATACGCGCTCTTTTTGAAGTTAATTCATTTCGACCGTATACTTGAATACGCTTTTGTGCCTCTTTCATAGATAGTCCGTCTCTTGTTGTTTTAAAATACGCAAATACAGATTTTACATCTCTTGTTGCGATTTCAATTAATAAATCTTTATTTTTTTGAAGCATTGTTTGTTCTTTCATTGCTTTTTTACTTAATTTATACGGAGTGTTACCCACACTTTTATTTACATATAACATATTATCGTCTCCTCCTTTACAACATAGGAAGAAACGCTTTGTTTCTCAATTTATCCACTTCACCGTGAAAGTGTCTAGCGCTTAAATACTCGAATAAACGCTACATTATGATAAATATAAAGGGAGGAACAAGTCGTTTCCTGCCTACATCATATATTTTTGATTTGAAGTATATGGGTAACGGAACCGAGTCAGAATTTGACATGCTCCTCACCTCCTCTTTAATTTTTTAGTTATAATCTATACTATGAAATTACTCATAGCTTGGTAACAAAAAAGACCCTTACTCATAAGAGAGCAAAGGTCATTGCATACACAAATAAGCGATTCCCAATATAATTAGAAATCTACGGACCTCTCCCTCGCCGAGTTTTAGCACTGTATAGCATAGGTTCATTACCAGCTACGTTAAGAAAAACCTTAATTCGATCATTCCTGTTGACCCATTGGCGTCTCTCGACATTTTTGGGCAGTAGCATTTCTCTATACAGGAGCCTCACCTAACAGAGACTTATTTTAATTACATAGAAAATGTTACTCCTATTTAAAATAGATGTCAACACTTTGTATGGAAACTTTTCCTTATTACAACAACTATCTCGAGTTCAGTACACTAATACGCATCCTTCTCAGCGTTCGGCTACATAAAGTGAAACTTTAATCAGTGGGGGTTTTGTTCATCCCCCACTGATTATTAGCCTTCACCAATCGGGCTTTTACGGGCAGTTAATCTCCCAACTAACTGCTTTGCTCCAGCTGAATTTTGAGGTGGAAGTTTTACTGCCCTCAAATAGCGGGATAAATTAATTAAGCACATATTGCAAAAAATTAGCACATGAAAAATAAAACCCTTACGTTAAAATGTAAGGGTTTTAATATGTTACACAACCAGCAATTACAATTCCGATGGAAAGTGATAAAAACATAAGGAAAAGACCAACTGCTTGATTATCTTCTTCAAGGCTTTTATTAATATTAAAACGTGGTGTAAGCCATTCTGCTAAATAAAAGACAATAATTTGAGCTAATATCCCAACAGCTCCCCATGAAACCATATCAAGAATTGAAATAGAATTAGCAGCCGTTGAATATAAAACGATAGCAAGACCAAGTAATCTTCCTCCAAGTACATAGCTTACCGCTTTATTCCCTTGAGCCATTAACTTAAATTCCTTAACTTTCGTTGTCACTTCCATAAGAAAAAGACCGATACATAAAAGTGCAAGTGATACTGCTAAATATAGTAAAAAATTAATCATTTATTTTCCTCCTTCTTAATACCTACCGGTAAATAATACGATTCATTTCCCGTAATTTTTTCTCCGGCACGTATACCGATGCTGCTCGCTTTTCCAGCAATTAAAAAAGCCCCAAACACGTACGACAGCTTCTCAATTCCTTTTTCAGTTTCCAAAAATACAACTGGAAGCTCTGTATATTTCTGAAATATAGGAAGTGACGATTTATACGTTTCATGTGCATTTCGAATCATAATATTTGTATCCTTATCACGAATCGTAATCGTGTCACCTTCCCTACCGAACGAAGGTTTTTGAACGAAAGGACTTTTCCCCAAAAATAAATCTGGCTCAAAATATGTAGGAAGCATATATTCTTTAATCCACTTTTGTTCCTCACTTGTGTAAAAAGCACCTTCTTCTGCTAATCCCCAAATAAGACATTGAATTGATTTCGGCTGAATTAAAAAGGCCGACAAAGGATTTATAATAAAAAGCTTTCCTTCTTTTACAAGTTGCAAAAGTTCTACTCCCACCAAATCCCCCGTTTCGGGATCTTGATCTTCAATTAAGTCTTCAATTGGATATGTTTGGCGATACAAAACATCAATTGGTACACCATCTCTATCTACTAAAGCATCATCTGTAATTCTAAGTTCTGTCATTGGCATCACTTTATTTTCAACATGACATAGCCCACTCAAATACATAGTCGTATTCCAATCTTCTATATGTTCATGATGAGCTGTGAAAACAACATTTGGATCTTCCATTCCTTTTGTAAACTCCATTACGGCTTTTGTAATACCGGAAGAAAGTAAGCGCTCTTGATTTGCATTTGGATCATCATAGCCTAATTTTTCACAAACTTTTCCATTCATTTGAAAACATTCCACAATAAAAGTTGGAGTGTCACTATTAAACTCAAGCATTTTAATACGATTATCATCTGTTAAAGCAAAATCAAATCGTGAAATAACAGATTCAGGATACATTCCTTTCAGTCTAATAAAAGGCAAGCTTGCATCTGGAAAACCAAGTTCAAGAAGCTGTTCATTAGATAAATCCCGAAGAAGTCTAGCAGTCTTAAAAAATATTTTCCCCATTCGTTCAGTTGCTAATTGTAATTGTTTCATCGTTTGCTCTGTTATTGGAAAAACATGAAACAAACTATACTCACATTCATATAAATCCGACCAGAAATGCGGATAATTCGAATAAAATCCTTTTCGTTTCTTTATGTATTGCGACATATTTTAACCTCCAAATCCACCTTTTGAACCGCTTCCAATTCCACCTTTAAATTCGGCCGAAGATTGATAAGTTTTAAACGCTGATGAATTTTTGAAGGTGGATTTATTTTGATAGTATTTACCACCATAAAAGTAATGTCCACGATAACCTGAACTACTATCATCACACTGCCAAACACCAAGCTCATCATCCCAATCCCAATCAGAACAACTATTATCATTCGGTTCGGGGGGAATATCTTGCGCACAGCCAAATAAAGTGCCCGTCATTAAAGATGTCAGAACACCACCTACTAGCCATTTCGTTTTTGTCACCTTTGCACTCCCCTTTTTAAATTATATTTCTATTATATAAGATGTCATGATAAAGTAGAAGAAAAAGGAAGAAGAGGGATAAAATGCGATTGGAATATCGGCTCAATGATGAAACTAACGGGTATCCGGCTTTATGGAACTACGCAAATATTTCTAATTCTGAAATTGTCGCGCGCATGACTTGTGAATATTTTACAAAAGATGGAAATACATATGTCGTTACTGCAACTTCAGTAGATCCAGACGGGACAGCAGTGTTATATATACAAAAAGAAGTTTTTTTCAACGACCCTTCAGATCCTACATACTCGCACATAGGTTTTGAAATTCGAGAACTAAAGGAAGCAAGCTCAATTATAATAGAAAGTAAAGATGTGTGGAATTACGAGGACATCTTACCCTCTCTCCATTCAGATATTATATATATTCAACGGGATGGAATACATTTGGAATTCACCCTAGATTCAAGAGAAATTGATGAAGACCGCAAGTGCTATATTTATTATGGAAACTTTACAGGTAAATCGAGATAACATGAGCATATTTATTCAACAAAAAAACCTTACGTATAAAACGTAAGGTTTTTTATATAGTCCCACATATGCCGTTATCTATAGATGTCCATAAACCTGCTCTCACAGGTGGATGTTCTCACAAATGTTTGTAACTTCCTTCTTAAAAAGATGGCCTGCTATCTACATTTAAATATTGAACTTCCATATTATACTTATTGGTTTAAGACATACACAAGCTACGTACACCGTAGGAATTTTATATAATGTTAGTTGAAATAAGACCCCCGCAAGTGCCGTTCCTCGTAAATGTCCAAAAACCCGCTACTCGCAGGTGGATGCCCTCACAGTTACCGTACATCTTCCTCCACAAGGAAGGCTTGATGATGGTCACTAAATATTGAGCTTCCGTAAAACTAACATCGGTTTTAGACATAAATAAGTTACGCACACCGCAGGATGTATTATTTACTTGTCGTTATATTATCACATTGTTTCCAATGTGTAAAATATAATATTTTTGAAGCAATCTCTTGCTTGTGACCTTATTTTAATACAAATTATTTTTGCATGCAAGTGATTAATCTTCTTCTTTTGCAATTTGATTTTCTGGATAAGAAATCCAATCACTCCAGCTACCTGTATACAATTTAACATTTTGAAAACCAGCTAATTTTAATGCAACTATGTTCGGACACGCTGTAACACCAGAACCACAATATACGATTGTTTCCTTCTCTTTATCAAGATTTTGGAAACGCCCTTGCTGTTCCTCTTCGTTTTTAAAGTGTCCCGATTCTAAAATTCCATCTTTCCAAAAATAGTTTACTGCCGTCGGAATATGCCCTGCCTTCGGATCAACGAGCTCTTCCGCACCTGCATAACGTTTCGGCTCTCTAGAATCAATTAACGTAATATCTATACCTGCATGAATATTCTCTCTGACCGTTTCCATCGTTACAAGCATATTTTCTTGTATTTCCGGTATAAAAGGTTTTCGTGCAATAACTGGGATATTCGGCGTTGTGTGTAATCCATTCTCTTTCCAAGCTGGAAATCCACCGTCTAATATATACACTTTCTCATGTCCTACATAGTTTAATAACCACCATAAACGAGAAGCCATTGCACCAGCTTGACTATCATACGCAATTACTGTCGTATGTTCATCAATCCCAGCCTGTGAAAGCTTGTCTGCAAACTGCTCTATATTTGGTAATGGATGGCGACCACCATGCTCTATTACAGAACTTGATAAATCTAAATTTAAATCAAAATATAACGCATGGGGAATATGTTCTTCCTCATACTTCTCTTTACCCCAATTTGGATTCGCTAAATCAAAACGACAATCGACTATACGGACATGTTCATCTTCTAAATGCTCACGCAACCATTCGACTGTAACAATCATCCTTAACGCCCTTCTTTCTCGTTCACGCGACCTACATACTCCATAACCATATCTGTTGTAACAAGTTTACGCTGCGGCGCAACGCCGTGTTTTGCAAGGTCATTAATTTGCTTTGTTACCATATTAATTGCATCAACTGAGAAATGTTTTCCATTTGATGCAAGTGCAATCGCAGCCTCAATCGCTGCTTCGCGTTGCGCATCTAATTGTAAAAATATTTTTACAATCTCATTTTGTTTACGAGAATGTGCTGTAATTGCTTTATGTACTTCCATCTTCTCTTCCCCCTAATAATTTATACTTATTTGTTTAATTTCATTGCAAGCCGAATCATATCACGACATACAATTCCATTTTCAATAATCTCTTCTTCATAATGCTTTGAAAAGTAATCAAAATCAATAGAAAAAATACGAAATCCACATTTTTGATATAACGCAAGTTGTGAAATGCTAGAATTACCTGTACCAACTTCAAGTTTGTACATATTATATTCTTTAGCTTTTTCTATTGCATGCAACAATAACCCCTTACCAATACCTTTTCCTTGCATATGTTCTACAACCGCAATATTCATAATTTCCATTGTCTTTGGTCTTGTTTCCAAAAGCACATATACACCGATAATGCTTTCTTCTTGTTTAGCTATATACGTAAACCCTCTCTGTACATATGCATCAATTTGGCGTTCACTTGGATCAGCAAGGAGCAATAAAGATTTCGGTATAGCTTCTTTCGAAATACGCTCTATTACAACAGACATAAAAATTCCCCCTTCCCTATTGTTCTAAACCCCCCTTGTCTACCATAGATAATAGAAAGGAGGGATTCACCATGGACAACAATGAGAAAAAATGCAACGTCATCTCTATTGATGGAAAGAAAAAGAAGAGCGACACATATTCCTATCCAAAATTAGTAGTAGAAAACAAAACGTATGAGTTTTCTTCATTCGTCTTATGCGGTGAAACACCAGACGGCAGACGCTTAGTTCTTACCCATATGATTTCTACTGATGAGTTTGCAGGGTTTGTAAAATCTTTAGATACTGTACTACAAAAGAAAATTGAACGAATCTTTTTTTCATAACGGCTATTTAATATAAATTTCTTTTTCAATTTCTACTAACTGCTTTTGTAGCTCTTCTTTACTTTGTTCATATAGTGATACATCAATTGTTTCAGCTAAAGCGAATAATATACTTTCATAATAATTCTCAACATCTTGCTGCATCACTTTTTGGAATAGGTTCCATTTTGCATCCCACTCTTGCTTATAATGATGAACGAATAAATCTTCTTCATCAGCTACATAGTTTGATACGAAAGGTTCTAACACTCCTTTAGCGTCTTCTTGCATAAAAGCTTTATCATTTTTTTCAAAAAAGCTTTTCTCATTTTTAAAATGTGCCAGTGCCTTTTTAAAATCTTTTATTTCTATTGAAGGAAACGGCTCTTTATGTGTAATAACTTTATATTCATAATCCACTGTTCCACCCATAGAAATCGATTCATTTTCCACTTTGCAATTCACAACAATTTCATCCTTTGCACGCTTCATCGCTTCATCTATCCATTTTTCAAGACGTAATGATGTCGCACGCATTTCTTGTAATAAATCATGTTGAATAAATGAAACTAATTCCATTACACATTGTTGCAACTGCATTTTCACATTCCCGTCTGTTCGTAACGACGCCGGATTAATAAATTCAGTAAACACATCGTTATAGCGTAAAAATAGACGTTGGTGTACATAATAAAGCAATTCTTTCACTTCATTTTGCATTGCTTGCTCTTCAGCAAGTACACTATATGATGAAATAATATGAAGTAGCTGATCACGCTCTGCTTCATATTTTTTTGTTTGCTTCTCTTTCTCATCATTTCCCTGCTTCGCGCCATTTATCATATTTACAAGAAGCTGATTTGCTCCTTGCAATGCACTATATAAAGCGTGCACAGATACAAGCATTAAATCCCTCATCATAAAGGACGTAAATGATTCTTCAAACTTAGCAATCCCAGAGTTTTGTAAAATACCATACTTTTCTTTATCAATACTTTTCCCTTGCTTTTCTTCAAGTGCACATAAACTTGAAATTGCAAATAAACGTGGATTTCTAATACCGTATTGTAAGAGCTGATCCGCAATATAACCTTTTACCATTTCAAGTTCTTCTTCAGATTGTGCTAAATCGGCAGCATTTATTAAGAAGAACATTTTATCAAGTGCAAATGTATCCTTTACACGACCGAGCTGAATTAAAAACTCACGATCTGCGCGAGAGAAAACATGATTATAGTATGTTACGAATAAAATAGCATCTGCGTTTTTAATATACTGGAATGCAACATCCGTATGGCGAGCGTTAATAGAATCCGCCCCTGGTGTATCTACAAGAGCTACTCCTTGCCTTGTTAAAGCACAATCATAATAAAGCTCCATATGCTCAACAAAGCATGATTTTTCTTCATTAGCTACATAATCAGAGAACTCCTCTAACGTAACTTGTACTTGTTCCCCAAAGTGATTAGCAACTGCCTCATATCCTTTTTGTACTGCTCGTAAAAAGCTAAATGTTGTTTTTTGCTTCCCGCTTGGTGAAGGATATTTCATAATTTTATCAATTTGCATTAATGCTTCTTCCAATGTAGCAATTTCATAGTGAAACATTTTATAAACAGCTTTCATATCTTCTAACAGCGCTTGCTCTGACTTAAACTGAACAATTACCGTTCCATGTGGTTTCTCTTCTGTAACTGGCAAAATTTGATTTATTGTTGCTGTCGTTGGGTTTGGCGATACAGGAAGTACCTTTTCACCGAGCAATGCGTTAGCAAATGATGATTTCCCAGCACTAAAAGCTCCAAATAATGCTACTGTAAATTGCTTCGTTTCTACACGCTGTCTTTTTCCAACTACTTCTTGCTGTAAATGTTTCAGTGTAGGCAATGGATCTAATATCGTTTCAGCTTTCTTCACTTTTTCTAATATACGCTGAATATTTAAAGCTTTCGTTCCTTTAATCTCTTCTTCACTAGCCGCTACGTTGTCATTTACAATGTCTTGCTCTTGTAGTGTAAACTTCTCACTAACAACTTGTTTTTTACTTTGTAATATTTCGTCTATTTGCAATCCATCTGGTATAGAAACATGTTCATTCCAAATATCTCCTAAATAGATCTCATATTCCTCATACTTCTTAATGTATTGTAATTTCGTTTCTTTTGCTGTTTGTAACATCGTGTGTTTTTCAATTTCTTCTTCAATACGAGCAATCTCTATCTTCATTTTCTTCTGCAATATACCCGTACTTTTCCCGAAAATTTGCTGAGATTTCATAAAGTATCTTTTCTTTAACTCATTTGCAACGTCAGCAGTATAAAGAAGTAAGTAATCACCGGTAAATCCAGCCCCTTGTTTAATTGTTTCAGCCAACACTTCCGGTCCGAAAGCAATCTCTAACGCATATATGTCTTTCCCTATTTCTTCTGTAAATAACCCTTCTTCTTTTAAGAAGGCTACAATAAATTCTTTCACATGAAAATCAAGTTGCGTTTCAACAGTCTTTTGAAGAGCAGAATAAAAAGCATCTACACGTCTCTGTTTTTCTTGCTCCGTCTTTCCTTTCGCAAATAACAAACCAACTTTAAACTTCGTTAATTTCGTTTCTAAATATTCATTTGCCAATTCTCTCATTTCAAATGGCATTAAATACGCGTTATCTAATATGGCTTGTAAACCTTTTATAAATTCATTTCTCACATCAGATTCTTTACTAGCCGCGCGATTTTTATTTTCAGTTAACTCTTCCTTTTTTTCAACTATCTCTGAAAGTGACAGTGGTGATGCTAATTCTTCTTCATATTTCATGAGATGTTTTTCATTTTCAGAAAGAATAAACGAACAATGTTCTTGCAGTAAATATTCTGTCTCTCGCTCCATTCCCTTTCTTACATACTGCTCTTTTTCTTTCATGATAGAAAAAATTAATGCTTCTAAACTTTGAATTTCATTGTATGGATGATTCATCATTCGCAATGATGTATAAAAAATACCATCTACTTCAATATCCCAGTTAGAAAAAGACTGTTTTACACTATCTCTATACTCTTCAAACGATAACTCATTTGCTTTATGTTTATCTATTTGGTTTACAACGAGATAAACCGTTTTATTACGTTGTTTCAATTCTTTAACAAATTGTAAGTTAACCTCTGATTGAACATGGTTATAATCCATCATATAGAAAATAACATCTGCTAGATGCAGCGTTGATTCTGTCGCTAATTGGTGGGCATCATCCGTAGAATCAATTCCGGGCGTATCAACTAACATAACCCCTTCAGGAATTGGCGCATCATTTCGATAAATATGAACACCAATTACTTCATCACCGTCTTTACATATTTGTTTTAACTCTTCTGCTGAATATGCGCCGTCATATTCATACTGTTCTCCAGACTTAATCGTTACAACAACGCGATTAGATCCTCTTTCAATTTTAACAACGTTAGCACTCGTTGGAATCGGACTTGTCGGTAATAATTGTGCTTTATATAGGTGATTCATCATTGTCGATTTCCCCGCAGAAAAATGACCACAAAAAGCTAGCATAAGCTGCTCTTGTTTATATTTTTGAATCACTTCAAACAACTTCAAACTATTCTCTGCATCACCGTTTTTTTGCCACTCTTCATAAAAACAAACAAGTTTTTTCATACCGTTTGTCTGTACTATGTTTGTCATCCCCTTGTTCCCCTTTATCCAAGATGTATATACTTTATCCCGCTATTTGTGGGCAGTAAAAGCCCGTTTCGTGCGGGATAATAATCAGTAAGGGATAGACCTCCCCGCTGATTAAAGTTTCACTTTATTATCATACTAAATTTTCAGCATATTCACATCAAAAATAAAAAATCCCTTTCATTCTTTTTACAAATGAAAGGGATTTTATGTAATATTATTCATTTTGTTGTTCCTACTCCATTTAATACATACTTTGTAACACCAACATATATAGCAATCGTTCCTGCAACAAGTGCATACACCATATTAACACACCAACCTTTTTTGATAATGATTATCAATTTTAAATACATTTTACCATTAAAGAGAATCATTATCAACAATTTTCTAAAAAAGAAAGCTCCTTCGGGAAAAGGAGCTTTACTGCCTGTTTTAAAGAAGTTTAAAACTTGCTGTGCACTCTTATTATATCTCATAATGCACATCTTAACAGTTTTAAAAATTGGAAATCTCCTCTATACCCTTCACCTTACATTTTGTATAATAAAAGGGATTTACTTAATAAGGAGGAAAATAATGACACGAAATATTCCACAAGGCGAGAGGATACACTCAATTGATATCATTAGAGGAATAGCTGTACTAGGTATTTTTCTTGTTAACTGGCCAGTTATTGCCGGAGTTGACTCAAGTGAAATTTCAGGAATTTACGAAGGAGTAGACAGCTACATCCGCCTATTTTACGATATGTTTATTCAAACGAAATTTTATACTATTTTTTCGTTTTTATTCGGATTAGGTTTTTATATCTTTATGAATCGTGCTGAGGCGAAAACAGATCGTCCGAAGACTTTATTTGTTCGCCGCTTGCTCATTTTATTATTATTTGGGTTCTTGCATTACGTTCTTTTATGGGACGGGGACATCTTACATAGTTATGCAATCGCTGGATTTTTCTTATTGTTATTTTATAAGAGAGAACCTCGTACTATTTTGATTTGGGCATTAGTTTTACTAAGCATTTTTCAATTTTTAATGCTAATTACTAGCATTGGAATTGCCTTAATGCCAAGAGATGAGCTAGGACTCTCCTTACCAATCATCCCATTAGAAGACTGGATGTTACAAATACAAAATCGTTTCCATGCGTTTTATTCTGAAGCAATTGGGCTAAGTGCATTCATGCTTCCAGAAACAGTTGGATTATTTTTGCTTGGTTTATATGCTGGCAAAAAAGATATTTTCCGCCGCTCAAAAGAATTAGATCCAAAACTAAAAAAATGGCAAATTATTATGTTCGTTTTAACATTACCAATGTGGTTCTTTATGGTTCGTTATTTCTTGTCAAAACAACCTTATGATCCGATTTATATGAGCGCCTTTACAATGTTTAGTGGAAAAACATTATTCATCTTCTACATTTTTACACTCATGCGCTTATTACAAAAAGAAAGATGGCAAAAATTATTACGACCATTCCAATATGTCGGACGAATGGCGTTAACAAATTACATCACGCATACAATTGTTACGTTACTTGTATTCGGTCTATTTTTCAAAAATTATTATCCCACTCCATTATGGGTCGGACCACTATTTTGCATCGGTTTCTACACGTTACAAATTTTCATTAGCCGCTGGTGGCTTTCTCGTTATCAATACGGACCACTTGAATATATATGGCGCCTTGGTACGTACGGTAAGATGATGCCACTTAAAAAGAAAAGCAAGGTCTCCTAATGAGACCTTGCTTTTCTATGCTTCTCTTACTGCACTTTGCATCGAAACTGGCTCTTCTTTTACTTTCACTTTACGCTGCGGCACCATATTAAATACAATATTTAAAAGTACTGCTGATGCACTTCCAAGTACAATTCCGTTATCAGTTAAAATACGAATATTTTCCGGAAGCTGTGAGAATAACGTCGGAACGACTGTAACACCAAGTCCGATTCCGACAGAACATGCAACGATTAATAAATTCTCTTGTTTTCCAAAATCAACACTGCTTAACATTTTAATACCATACGCCATTACCATGCCGAACATTGCTAACATCGCACCGCCAAGTACTGATTTCGGAATAATTGTTGTAATGGCTGCGATTTTAGGAATAAACCCAAGAGCAATTAACATGCCACCACAAGTATAGATAATAACGCGATTTCTTACTCCAGTTAATTGAACAAGGCCTACGTTTTGAGAATATGTTGTGTATGGAAATGCGTTAAAAATACCACCTAGAACCATTGCTAATCCTTCTGCGCGATAACCTTTTGTTAATTCTTTTTCACCAATCTTTTTATTACAAATATCAGATAATGCAAAATATACACCTGTTGCTTCCACAATCCCTACGCAAGCAACGAGAATCATCGTAATAATTGGCGTTAATTCAAATGTTGGTGTACCGAAGTAAAACGGCTGAATACCGTGGAACCAATCTGCCTCTCCAACCGCTTGCAAGCTTACTTTCCCCATAAATGCTGCAACGATTGTACCGAACAAAAGACCAAGTAATATAGAGATTGAACGGATAAATCCGTCAAAGAAACGATACATAATAATGATAAATAATAGAACACCAAATGCTAAAGCTAAATTTTCTAGACTTCCGAAATCTTTGCTTCCAACTCCTCCAGCCATATCATTAATAGCTGCTGGAACAAGTGTAACCCCAATGACTGTAACGACAGATCCTGTTACAACAGGAGGAAACAGTTTTACAAGTTTCCCAAATAATTTCGCGAAAATAACAACAAATAATCCCGCAGCAATAATTGCTCCATATATAGAGGACACGCCATATTGTTTACCAATTGCAATCATCGGTCCAACCGCTGTGAATGTACAACCAAGTACAACCGGAAGCCCAATACCGAAAAAGCGATTTGATAATGCTTGTAAAATCGTTGCTACGCCGCACATCAATAAGTCGATCGATACTAAATACGTTAATTCTTGTTGATTTAAACCAAGTCCCCCGCCAACAATAAGCGGAACAATAATTGCGCCAGCGTACATGGCAAGCATGTGCTGAATGCCAAGCGATGCAATTTTAAATGGGTGCTGCTTCATCGTTAGTTCACCTCCGCAGTTTCTTGCTGTACAAATGTAACTGTGCCGTTATCAAGTGATGCAATTTCTGCTAGTGATTCAACACGAACACCCTGTTCACGCAGCTTCTTTCCTCCATCTTGAAATGCTTTTTCAATAACAATGCCAATTCCCGCAATACTTGCCCCGGCTTGCTCTACTAAATTCATTAAACCTAAAGCAGCCTGACCATTTGCTAAGAAGTCATCAATAATTAGTACATGATCATTTTCATCAATATGATTTCGAGATAATGAAATCTCATTCGTTTCTTGTTTTGTAAATGAGTATACTTCCGCAACATACATATTATCTTGTAACGTTAACGATTTACGCTTTCTTGCAAAAACTACTTTTACACCAAGCTCTAAAGCAGCCATAACCGCTGGTGCAATGCCTGAAGATTCAATCGTCACGATTTTTGTAATGTTCTCTTCTTTAAAACGCTTAGCAAATTCTTTTCCGATTTCTTGCATAAGTACTGGATCAATTTGATGATTTAAAAATGCATCTACCTTTAATACATCACCAGATAAAACCTTTCCTTCGTTCAAAATCTTTTCGTGTAATACTTTCATGTTAGTTCCTCCTCTTATGCAAATAAAAAACTCCAAAAGCCGCCACCACTCGTTACAAGTGAGAGACGTGCTTTTGGAGTTTCGCAAAAAAGAATGCTAAACAAGCAAATATATTCGTCCTCACTCATAGTCAAAGTATTTACGGTACTTCGGTAGAAACTTGCAGGCCATATCCCCGCGATTATATGAGTGTAGCTAACTTATTTATTTATAGAAGGATTATAACGCACTTTTTTCACTTTGAAAAGCATTTATCGTAAAAACACGTACAAATTTTATGAAAACACTATTTTCGTTCGAGTTTTTTAAATTCTTACATTTCATATTACAACGTTGTTAATATGATAGGACCATCCTTCGTAATCGCAATTGTATGCTCATATTGTGCAGATAATTTCCCATCCATCGTCCGTGCAGTCCATCCGTTTAAATCTACTTTAGAATATCGCATACCGGCATTTACAATAGGTTCAATTGTAATTACCATTCCTTCTTGTAATTCTGGTCCTTGCCCTGACTTACCAAAATGAAAAATTGCTGGTTCCTCATGAATTTCTTTGCCAATTCCGTGTCCCGTAAAATCTCTTGCAACAGAAAACCCTTCAGAAGCTACATAACTTTCAATTGCGTATCCAATATCTCCAACATGGTTACCACTTATCGCTTGCTCAATCCCTTTATATAAAGCACTCTCTGCTACTAACAATAACCTTTTTGCTTCATCAGAAATATCTCCAACTATATACGTCCATGCAGAATCTGAGAGCGCACCATTTAAGTTTACTACCATGTCAATTGTCACAATATCTCCTTCACTTAAAGGAACATCTGTTGGAAACCCATGACACATTTCATTGTTCACAGATGCACATATTGCGTATGGATAATCGTTATACCCTTTCTGTTCGGACCTGGCACCATGCTCTTCTAAATATGCTTCAACAAACGTATCAATTTCTTGTGTAGTGATACCTGGTTTCATCATTTTTGCAATTTCTCTATGACAAGAAGCTAGTAACTTCCCCGATTCATGCATCAAATCTATTTCATTTTTCGTTTTAATTGTAATCATACTACCTCTACCTCTCCTTACTAAACTTGCTATTTGCTACTAAACTTCAATCATACACATCCTCTTCCAAAATTTCAAAACTTCTAATTACAACAAGTACAAAAACAAACATCATTTATTTCTGCATCAAAATAAAAAGAAACAGAAGCCCCCTTCTGTTTCTTAATCATTTTTACATATATAGTTCATTTTCAAAAACTCAAAACAACTGCCATTCGTTTTTTGAATAAACGTCCCAACTGCTTCGAACCCTGCTTTTTTATATACTTTGATTGCCCTTTCATTAAATGCCGCTACTGATAATGTTATATAGTCACATTTATATTTTTCTTTACTAAAATCTAATCCAGCTTTTACGAACTGTAAACCTAATCCATTTCCTGTTATATCAGGTCTCATTCCAAGTCCTATATCAATCGTTTGATTATTTATTTTACCAAAACTAAAGAAGCCGATTATACTATCGTTTTCTTTCACGACAAATGTAGTATTTCCTCTCATATGAGCATTTAAAAACTCCACTAAATCTTCTTGATCTGCCTCTATATCATAAAAAGAATACTCCCCTTCATAATGCCAGTTGTATGCAATTTCTTCCGCTTCCGTTTGCGACATTACCGTAAACATATAGCCCATTTCTCTCACTCCCTCATAAAAAAGAGCTGCAATTAAGCAGCTCCTGTTTTATAACTCATAAATCTCTTTATATTTAGCTTCTAAATAATCAGCTAAGTAGTTTGCATTTAAACCTTCACCTGTCACATCTTTTAAAATTTCAAGTGGTTTTTTCGTTTTGCCGTATTGATGAATATTCTCTGTTAACCATTCACGAATTGGCGTCACGTTTCCTTCTTCTAATAATGCATCAAAGTTTGGAATATCCTTTAGCATCCTTTGTTTAAATTGCGCTGCATACATATAACCAAGCGCATAAGATGGGAAATATCCAAACGAACCGCCAGCCCAGTGAACGTCTTGTAATACACCTTGTGCGTCATTCTCTGGACGAATACCTAAATAAGTTTCCATCTTATCATTCCATGCCGCTGGTAAGTCTTTTACTTGCAGTGTGCCATCAAATAATTCTTTCTCCAGCTCATAGCGAACCATAACATGAAGCGGATATGTAAGTTCATCTGCTTCTATACGGATAAAGGATGGTTTTGACTCATTAATCGCATCATAAAACTCGTCTACTGATACGCCGTCAAATTGACCGTCACTATATCGCTTTAACAAATCATAGTTTTTCTTCCAGAACGACTTATTACGGCCAATGAAGTTTTCAAAGAATAACGATTGTGACTCGTGAATTCCCATTGATGTTCCACTGCAAAGCGGTGTTCCTTCTAGTTCCTCTGCAACATTTTGCTCATATACAGCATGACCACATTCATGAATCGTGCCGAAAACAGCCATACGGAAGTCTTTCTCATCGTAACGAGTCGTAATACGAACATCCCCTCTATTTAATGTAATTTCAAAAGGATGTACCGTTTCATCAAGACGACCCGCTTCAAAGTTATAGTTCAATTGTTTTAATAACTCTAAAGTAAAATTCTTTTGTTTTTCTTTTGAAAAATGTTCAGCTAAAGCATTTGTTTTTAATTCTTTTTTAGACTCAGAAATTTCTTTCACAAGCGGAACGATACGTTCACGCAGTTGACCAAATACATGATCTAACACTTCTACTGTGATTCCCGGCTCATACATATCTAATAGCGTGTTATATTTGTACGTTTCGTAACCCCAATATGTAATAAACTTCTTTTTGAATTCAACAATTTTTTCTAAATACGGACGGAACATTTCGAAGTCAGATTTTTCGCGAGCTTCTTCCCATACACTTTCCGCTTTCGCTTCTAATTTCACATACGCTTCATATTCCGCTTGTGGAATTTTCTTATTTCTATCATATTCTTTCCGACACTCTTCAACCATTTTCTTTGTCGTTTCAGAAAGTTTATTTTCAACAATTAAAGATTCTAGTTCAGTTAAATAGTTCCCCATCTCATCTGAAGTCGACATCACAAACACTTCGGATGAAAGCATTCCAATTACTTCTGAACGCTGGTCTACGCCTTGCTTTGGTGCACCTGTTCTTAAATCCCAAAACATTAAGCTTAATGCTTCTCCATAATTCTCTATCTTCTTCACATATGTTAAAAATTGTTTTTCTACTTCATATGTAGCAACTGTCATAGTATAAAAAAACCTCCTTTTTCTACCTCAACCTTATTTCGACATTAAAACATAAATTCCTTTTCTAATAGAAAAAAAAGCTTGGCAAGTGCCAAACTTTTCCCTACAACATTTTTTCGCTTAAAGTACTTTTCCTTCTACCGGAAGCACTTTCTTCACTGCTTCTATCACTTTTTCATCTTCATTATCTGATAAGAATAATGATATAGCACCTTTATCTTCACTTGTACGAATTAAACGTCCAATTCCTTGGCGAAGACGTAAAATCATATAAGGCACATCTACTTCCCAGAATGGATCATTCACATGTTTACGCTTCGCCTCAAACACAGGATCGTTTGGAGGGAATGGTAATGACCAAATAATAACATGTGATAATGATGAACCTGGAATGTCTAAACCTTCCCATAAATGAACGGCACAAAGTACAGTCTCTTCTTCATTTTGGAAACGAGAAACGAGCTGACTAATTTCTTGATCTCCTTCATATAGGAACGGAACTGACATTTGCTCTTTACTTACATATTCTTTAAATGCTGCAAGTTCTTGCATTGTACGGAATAATACAAGCGTACGTCCATTTGTTTTCTGGATATTTTCAAGTGTATATTGACACTTTCTTTCCCATTCATTTTCTTTCGTATGCGATAGTAAGTTTACTGCCATTTGCTCTTCATAATCAAACGGTGAGGCAACTGAGAATGATAAATAATCTTTTACCCCTAGACTATTTGCTGTAAATGCGAACGAATCGTTATCCGATAATGTTGCAGATGAGAAAATGTACGGAATTTTCTTCGAGAATACTTTTTCTTGTAACACTTCTTCAACTGCACGTGGCATAATAACTAATGTGAAGGCACCATCACTTTCTTCACCCCACGTAATTACATTTTTCTCGTGCATGAAAAGACGAAGTGAATGCTCTAACACATCTAAATGCTCATCAACAATATTTAAATCGTATGTGTTTACTGTATGCATTTCACTTTCAAATACTAATGCATCACCGACTTCACCGATTTTCGCATAAAGTCTTTTCGCTTCTGCAGTTACCTTTTCTGTCACAGTAATTTCTAAACGATCAGAACCTTCAATTTCCTTTTTATTCTCTTGTAGTACCCCAAAGAATTGTTCAGTTTGCCAAATTGTTTCTTCTACTAAATGTGCGAACTCTTCACGAATATCGTTTTGTAATAATCTCGTTAAAAGTTGCTCCATCATCGTTTGTTTTAAACGGTACGTTAAAGCTTTTTGAGCTGCATACTCTACAAGATGTCCTTCATCGAATACAACGCAGCTACTTTCTGGTAATAACGGAATTTGCCCTTCACGTTTACGTGCATCATATGTCCAAATATGATCCATATAGAAGTCTTGAGAACAAATAATTAAATCTGCAGCTTTACGATAATGTTCACGAGAAAGTGTTTGACCACAACGATGACGAGAATCACAAGTGAAGCAATCTTGGAAGTAATCCCAGTTTACCTTTGACCATTCCTCGTCATTTAACAGTGGAAATTCTTTTCGATCACCATAGTGAGTAAAGTTCTGCATCGTACCATGATCGAATACGAACTGAGGTAATTCGTAATATACATCTTCAATTACTTCTGGAGCTCGTCCACTCATAACATCTTCAAGTTTACGCAAACATAAATAATTATCCATTGATTTCGCAAGTCTAACATCAACAGATAGCCCTAATGCTTCAGATAACTTAGCAATGTCTCCTTCTTCTTTCACAAGCTGCTCAATTAACGTTTCATCTGCACAAGCGATAATAGCTGGCTTCCCTGTATAACGTGCATAACAAATTGCATATAGAAGATATACAATTGTTTTCCCTGTTCCTACACCTGCTTCTGCAAACATAACTTTCTTCTCTTGGAAAGCGCGTTCTAACTGAAACGCCATAAAAATCTGTTCATCACGCTCTTCAAAGCCTTTTTCCGGAAGAATGTCGTAAAACACATCTCCAATCCACTCATTCAACTTATCATAAAAATTATCTTGTTTCCCTACTTCAAATGGTAACCTATTCTCAGTAAACATCCTTAGCCTCCAACCAAACAGTTTTTCTATAAAAAGATATAGCAACTGCTACTCACATGTGTGCAGCCACTTTCCCCTGTTGCAATACATAGAAATACACGAAAAAAAATTTTCCTTTCGAAAAAGGAAAATTTTTTTCTATATTAATGACTTTAAATACCGTTTATCAATCGCTGTTTCATGTGAAAGAGCTGACAAATATTCTTCCTGCGCTTTTTGTATTTCATCTACAATCGCACCTTGACTATCCACTTCTTTTCCGAGCTCATCATACGTACGGTGAATAGCTTTTTGAATCATTGATAATTGGAAACTATCCATATCACTTCCTCCTTTACGCATTACATAATAGCCAGTATATGCGCGCTGGAGGAGTTTTATACTATGAATTACGCGGTGGACGTTTTCCGAAGTATTGATAGTAATCTGTACGGATAAATCCGTTAAACAGTTTACGCTTTTTCGATGCATCTTTTCCGTAACACTTCTCAAATGCTTCATAACTTGTTAATAAATACATTGACCACGTATCTAATGGGCGGAATACCTCTCCCGTTTCTTTATATAATTTTTCAACAAGCGCTCTTTCACTTAAACGTTCTCCATATGGAGGATTCGTTACAACATAGCCATATTCCTCTTTTGTCGTGAAATCTTTTACTTGCATTTGTTTAAATGATATAAGATCCCCTAATCCAACTTCATCTGCGTTATCTTGGGCAACTCTTATCATACGGTGATCGATATCTGATCCAATGATTTGCAATGGTTGATTATAATTTGCTAAATCTTCAGCTTCTTGACGAGCTTCACGCCAATTTTGTTTACCAACCCAGCCCCATTCATCCGATGCAAAGCCTCGGTTAAATCCTGGTGCGATATTTTGTCCAATTAATGCAGCTTCAATTGGAATTGTACCAGATCCACAGAAAGGATCAACGAAAGGACGATCCGGCTTCCAGTTTGTTAACTTAATTAAAGACGCAGCTAATGTTTCTTTTAAAGGCGCTTCACCTTGCTCAAGACGGTATCCACGTTTATGAAGACCTACACCACTCGCATCGATTGTTAACGTTGCAATATCCTTGAGCATTGCAATTTCAATACGGAATAACGGACCATCTTCTTCAAACCAAGTTGTGCGTCTATACGTTGTTTTTAATTTCTCAACAACAGCCTTTTTAACAATACGTTGGCAGTCTGAAACGCTAAATAATGTTGATTTCAAAGATTTCCCAATAACAGGGAATTCACCGTTCTCTGGAATATAATCTCCCCAGTTTAACGCTTTTGTTTTTTCAAATAACTCATCGAATGTTGTTGCTTTAAATTCGCCGACTTTAATTTTCACACGGTCTGCAGTACGTAACCATAAATTCGTACGACAAATCGCTTTTTCATCCGCTTCAAACGTTACCTTTCCGTTTTCCACTTCACATTCATAACCAAGATCGCGAACTTCTCGGGCAACTAACGCTTCAATACCCATTGCCGCTGTTGCAATTAAAGTAACTTTTCCCATTTTCATTCACCTCTTATGTATAATCAAACAATAATTAATAACATGTTGTCCTATTAATTATCACATATTACGAAGAATATTCTCACTTACCATTTTAACTCACAACTTATAACTTCATACAAATAAAAAGCCCTCCTCTAACAAAGGAGAGCTGAGTTATTTCATAGTTGGTTCATAACGTTCTGTAAGCCATGTTCTGTTCCTTTGTACTGCAAACGGCCCACGCCTCGTACTCCGGTGGTAATCATCTATCTACAGGTTACGAAAACCTGTCCTTTTCCGTCGTTCATTTCCTTGGAAAAGATTCCCCTACCATTATTTGGGTTTCTCGCTCGTGGGGTTTACCTCGTTCCACTCCTATCATTTCTTCAAGGACTTCGTCACTGTGGCACTTTAAAGGTAGTCAAACCATATCCGAAAGGACTTAGGTTTTTTCCCTGCCGTTAAACCAGCCTCACAGCCAGAATACCCTAGCTTATGACTTGGCTAGGCACGAACACTACAACCATCTCAGGCTGTGCGAGCATGGACTTTCCTCTACAACGTTGGCGTTGCAGCGATTACCCAAACGTTATGACAAACATTAGTATAGTGGAAACAAAAAGATTTTGCAATGTTTTTTTCTATGTACAATACTTTAACCTTTTTGTTACCTTAATTTATTCGTATAACTTACTTCCAAATACAGCTTTTTCTAAATTAGATAGACGTTTTAAAATATCCGTATTCGTATTGTTATATACTGGTTGTGCAACTGGTGTTTGTAACGGTTGTTGCGGAACTTGTGTTGCCGCTACTTTCTGCTCTTCTAATTCACGTTTCAAACGAGCATTTTGTTGTTTTAATTGATCAAATTCCTTATGAAACGCTTCATAATCTTTAATAATCGTATCAAGAAACTTGTCTACTTCTTCTTGTTGATAACCTCTCATACCTGTTTTAAACTCTTTTTCTAAAATATCTTTCGCTGTTAATTTAATTTTATCCGAAATCATTTTCTTCACCTCAAATTTTTGCCAAAGCTTTCATTAACTAAATTTTTTCAGAAACAATGCCTTTTGTCAATCAAATATCCAAGTACTATATTACATATTACTCTGCATTATTCCACTGTTCCTCTTCCATTATATCTTGTAAATCAGAAAAAAGAATGAAATAACTGTGATAATTTTCTATTTCTCCTTTTTTCTTAGCTGCTTCTACAATATATTTAGGGCTCCCAGACTTTTCTTCATCATATACAGCTAAAAGTGCATCGCTTTTTTCAATAAAAAATTGATTCTTTAATTTAAATTGCTCTGGGCTTTCGTACTTCCGTTTCGTAATACTATCAATGTGATCTGCTTGCGAAAGAATAAATTCGTAATATTCACGGTTATCTTCCTTCCAATTTTCTTCTTGTTCTAAAAAAGGAGTAAATACCGCTAATTTTAAATCTGGATATTCTACTTGAATTTCAAAAACAACTTCAGCGGCCCATAGCTCTACTCCTAACTGACCGCTTATAATAACCCATTCCAAACCATCTTCTACAAAAGCAGTTAATTTACGACGCAGCGCCTTTTTTATACATTCTACTCCTGGATGATCATTTTTAAATATTCCAAGCTCAAACGGCTTATATCCTGTTACAGCAACAACTTTCATATCAACACTCCAATTACAAAAAAAGAACTAGCATTTCGCTAGTTCTAACATATCATTTACTTTTTAAACATTCCACCAACGTTTGGTCCGATATTTGGTCCAAATGGTGATACGTTCGGTCCTGGTCCAAATGGTGATACATTTGGTCCTGGACCAAATGGTGATATTTGATGACCATGATGACCATGATGACCATGACCACACGGTCCACATCCGCCGCCAAATCCACCAACAAATCCTGGATCACCAGGATCTACAACGTTTACGTTCGAGTTTGTTTGTGGGAAGAAGCCTTGATTTTTAATTTGTTGATGATGTACGTGTGTTGTATGCGTTGGGAAAATGTGTGGCACCACCGTTGTTGAAAAAGAATGTGTTACGCACTGTTTTGCCGGATGAATGACAGGAGCAGTTGTACAAATAGGTCCTACAGGCTTATGCCCTCCAAAGCAAGGATGACAATGATGCATAGTTTTTTCTCTCCTCTCTCATTAAAAAAATCTGACTACACTTTACAATATGAGCGAGGGGGTAAAGCCGCTTGTTATATATACCCATTTATTTCATGGAAATTTGTCTAGTATCCAATTTCATACGTAATACCTATTATAGACAACCCCCTACTATTATTTACCAAAAAAGCCCCCAACTTGCTTAACAATCCCTGTTACTTGATTCATCGCGTTCATCATTTGTCCAGCTGTGTTCATCATTTTATTTACATCGTAGTTACCATCTGATGATTTAAATTGTGAAACAAAACTAGAAAACTGACTTGGTTGCTGTTGCTGTTGCTTTTGTTTATTCATCGTTGGATATGGTTGTTTTGGTGGATAAAACATAGCTTGTTGATTTACATATTGAGCTGGTGACATGTAGTTTTGTGAATTCATATACGCTTCCTGTGGTTGATTCGTATACATTTGCTGTGGCTGACTCATATGCGCTTGTTGTGGTTGATTCATATATGCTTGCTGCGATTGATTCATATGCGCTTGTTGTGCTTGATTCATATATGCTTGCTGCGATTGATTCATATGTGCTTGCTGTGATTGATTCATATGTGCTTGCTGTGGTTGATTCATATGCGCTTGCTGTGGTTGATTCATATGTGCTTGCTGTGGTTGATTCATATGCGCTTGCTGTGGTTGATTCATATGCGCTTGCTGTGGTTGATTCATATGTGCTTGCTGCTGATTCCCAAACGACACTTCAAATGGTTGATAATAATTTTGGTTTCCATAATGAGGCTCGAAAGGATACATATTATATCGTAAATATGTATCCTCATTATATTGGTACATATTTTGCTGTGCATATGGATTTGTTTGCTGATATACATTAGGTTGTTGAAACATGCATTCTCTCCTCCTTCGCATAAGTTTCTACATATAGAATATGTACCTATAAAATAAAATGTGTGACGGAGTATCTGTCTGTTTTTGTCGGAAGTTTAAATTTTTAAAAAAATTAGAAAGTAAACCCTTCCATGCTATGATAATAAGGAAGAAGATTCTCATTGGGGAGGAATCAACATGGTATTAGGGGATTTAAAACAAGCGTTTTCTCAAAAAAAGGGGTATTACACAGAAAATTCGAATGAACTGTTAGACTTTGCGAGACATTGTTATCTTGAAGGAAAAGTATGCATATCAGATTACCGAACATTAATACGAGAATTAGAAATAAACGGTGCAACAAAACCTACAACAGTGACAGAGGCATAAAAAAACAAGAGGGTTTTCCCTCTTGTTACTTACATTGATCTACGATATTTTGCAAAGTATACGAAATAGCTTGATGAGTTTCAAAGAAACGTTTACCTTTTCCCTTATTAACAAAACATTGTAGCACATTAGTTTGTAAATTATCATACACTTGATCAATTTGTTGTACATGTATATACTTAGGTCGTTCTTCCTTTATCCACCTATAAGCTAATTCTTTCCACATCTCTAACTCCGCATCTACAATATCAACAAATGGCTTCATATCCTTATAAAAATCATATTCAGCCATTTCTCTTTTTTTCACATTCGCTTCATCATTATACTGCATTAACTTCTCCGAGGACTGGATTAATGCTTCATATCCCATTTTGTTCCCACCTTATTATGCACTCACTACGACGTTTTGAAATGTCTTTACCCAGCTCCCTTTTTCTTCGTGATGCACTAATTTATTTTCCATATGTTCTATATGCATTTCTGTTATTTCTATCTTATTACATATTTTTTCACCTTTACCCTTTAATGCATGATTCATTCTAATCCCAATATTCATTTCCAGCAAATCGAGAGAACTTAACATTTGATCCATTTTTTTCATAACATCTTCCTTCTGAACCATCGCCATATTTAAAACGCCCCCTTCTTTGCCTTTCCTTTGTCATGTAATTTCGCCGATTGATTGATTACTCCTTCTCACCTGACAAAACTAGTTGATATTCGTCAAAGAAATCATTTAGTATGCCATTTTTAGAAATGGTAACAATACAAAAAGGAGGTGTATTACGATGGCAAAAAATAAAAATGAAAAAAAGAAAAAGCAAAACAAACAACAAAACAAACCTGAGACTGGTAATCCAAAGCTTGATGGTCCAAATTTCCCCGCTACATAAAGTGAAACTTTAATCAGCGGGGGTTTTGTTCATCCCCCACTGATTATCAGCCCGCACCAATCGGGCGTTTACGGGCAGCGGGGCTTCCACCTAACTTCTTTGCTCCAGCTGAATTTTGAGGTGGGAGTTTTACTGCCCGCTATTTTCTAGTCTAACTTTACCTCTTCGCTTTCGATAAGTGTTGAAGCTAAAGTCGTACTGCAAGCAAATAGCGGACTAGAAAGTAATTTGTTGTAGAGCATATTACTTTTAATAAAGAAGCCCCGCCTTCATTTAGGAAGGCGGGACTTCTTTATTATATCATGAACTCATCTATTCTTTTAACAAAACTACTTAATATAGAAAGAGTATGTATTTGCTCCCTCTTCTTTCTATACCATTCTGTTATATTAATTTCCCCCTTAGGTTTTTCAAGTAAAAATAAAGAATCTATTTCCAATCCTTCACTAAACCAATCTTTTTCTATTAATTTTTCATGAATGACAATAGAATACACATCCCTAAGAGCGGGCGTACATGATTTTCTAATCCCCTTTATATTACATTCATAATCCATCCTTGATCCTGTATGCCTAGTTTGCACTGCAAATTTATAAAAAGAAGCCTTATACTTTGAATGAAATAATAACCAAGCTAATTGCTTCCCCAGTTCTATACGTTTTTGCAACGTTTCAAATTGATAAACTGAAAATCCATACATTCCCCCTTCCACCATTGGAAAAATAACTGCACTAACGTGAAATATTTCTTGAAATTTGAATAGTGCAGTATCAAATACATGTTTTTGAAAATATGCATTCTCAATTACTGGTTTTTGAATTTTATTTTGTTCATTAATAATAAGTGCCGTCATAAGCCTATTTATATCTTTTTTCCCCCAAAACGTGATCCATTCTTTTTCCATAAAAATTGATATGTTGAAAAATTGTAACAAATGAAAGAGCGGCGCACATCTCTTTTTACTTTCCTCATACAGTAATAGTTGAGGAAATGCATCTAAGAAAATGAGCCAATTGGCTTTCTCATACAAATGAAATAATCGTCTCTTAACTGTTTGAGATAAAAGATTAGAATAATATTCTCCTTCTAAGTCTGTCATGTTCCATCCCCCATTCCTTGAAACCATGCTTGCTAAAAAAGACCATCTAATTTCTCTATTTCTCAAATAATATTCTTGGTAAGATTGTGTACGTGAAATATTATCTACGTTAGCTACATCCGTTCTCTCCTTAATATTAAGAACTATAGCTTTTTCCTCCTCTGTACAAAAAATATCATTACGACTCTGTTTAATTTTTTCGTAATCATTCCATCGAAACATGAGTAAGTCACCATACCTTTCTTGAAAAAGGTCACATCTTTTTTCATTTTTTGATATAATCACCTTTGTAAGTAAATCTTATCAAGTTGGGAGTGGACAAAATATGACCATTCGTTACCCAAATGGAAAAAGGTACGATCAAGCTTCACAACCTCATAAAACACCAATAAAAAAACATACTTACAGTAATAGAGGTATGTCCCTTGAAGAGGAATTGAATGAAACCAATCAATATTACTTAACCCATAATATTGCATGCGTACATAAAAAACCTACACCTCTTCAAATTGTAAAAGTAGATTACCCCGCTCGAAGTGCTGCAGTGGTAAAAGAAGCGTATTTCAAACAACCATCTACAACAGATTACAACGGTGTATACAAAGGGAAATATATCGATTTTGAAGCGAAAGAAACTAAAAATAAAACCAGTTTTCCACTTCAAAACTTCCACCTTCATCAAATTGAACATATGAAGCAAGTAGTCGCTCATAATGGAATTGCATTTGTTATTATTAAATTTACACTTTTTGATGAATTTTATTTATTAGATGCAAAACATATTATTGCATTTTGGAATCGTCAAAATACTGGTGGACGTAAATCGATTACAAAACAAGAAATAGAAGAGCATGGGTCTTTATTATCATGCGGTTATCACCCTCGAATTGATTATATCCGCGTACTAGACACGGTTTATTTTTCGTGATAGAGTCATCACTAAGGCTCTTTTTTCGACTTTTGGGGGAGAGAATGAAAGGTAGGAGAAAGTATAATGTCAGATAATTATCGTTCTCGTACAGAACGAAATCATGTAAAAAATCAAACGAAAGAAACAAATAAAGAAGAAAAACCAAAGAAAAAAGGTTCCTTTTTCAAAAGATTTCTTATAGGTTGTCTACTTCTTGGTATCGTCGGTCTCGTAGCTGGCGTTTCAACTTTCTTTGTTATGGTAAAGGACGCTCCGAAATTAGACAAATCAAAACTTGTCAATCCTTTATCAACAAAATTTCTTGATAAAAACGGAAATTTCTTCTATGAATATGGTGCTGAAAAACGAACCCATGTTACATACGATCAAATTCCAAAAGTAGTGGAAAGTGCATTCCTTGCGACTGAGGATGCTCGCTTCTACGATCATAATGGAATTGATTTTATACGTACTGGAAAAGCAGTTATGGAAAATGTCACTGGTGGTTTCGGATCACAAGGTGGTAGTACGATTACACAGCAAGTAGTTAAAAACTATTTTCTAACAATGGACAAAACCGCAAAGAGAAAAGTGCAAGAGTGGTACTTATCTTATAAATTAGAGCAACAGTACTCTAAACATGAAATTTTAGAAATGTACTTAAATAAAATTAATCTAGGTAATCGCTCTTACGGTATTGCAACAGCAGCAACAAAATATTACGGCAAAGATTTAAAAGACATACAATTACATGAAGCTGCAATGCTCGCTGCTTTACCCCAAGGTCCTAACATTTATGATCCAACTAAACCAGAAAATGTCGAGCGGGCAACAAAGCGTCGCAATCTTGTACTAGGATTTATGGAGCGCCATGATTTTATTACAAAACAACAAATGGATGAAGCAATAAAAATCCCTGTAACACAAGGACTTCTTCCATCTTCAGAAGTAACTGAAATGAAATACCAAGCATTTTTAGATGCAGTTGTAAAAGAAGTTGAAAAAGAAATTCCTGATGTAAATATCGGTTCGGACGGTTTAACAATCCAAACGACGCTTGATCTTGATGCTCAAGACTATGCTGATAAAATAATGGATGGGAATCTCATCAAGTATCCAAACGATCAATTCCAAGGATCATTCGTATTTATGGATACTCAGTCTGGAGAAGTTCGAGCAATCGGCGCTGGTCGTAAAGAAAGTAAATCTACTTTCAAAGGTCATAATATGGCAATCGATTTAAAACGCCAAGTAGGTTCAACAATGAAGCCAATTTTCGACTATGGTCCAGCAATAGAAAACCTACAATGGTCTACGTATCATCAATTAAACGACTCAGAGTATACGTATTCCAACGGTAAAAAAATACGAAATGCAACAAATAGTTATAAAGGTGACGTTTCACTTCGTGAAGCATTGAAAAAATCATTAAATATTCCTGCTTTAAAGACAGCTCAAGCAGTTGGCCTCAATAAGTCACAAGAATTTGCTCAAGGCTTAGGAATGACATTTAAAGAGGGCAAGGTATATGAATCTACTGCAATTGGTAGTAATGACAGCTCTCCATTAGAAGTAGCTGGTGCATATGCAGCATTCGGAAATGACGGTGTTTATAATAAACCTCACTTCGTAAAAGAAGTTATCTTCCCGGATGGGAAAAAGAAAAACTTTAAGCCGAAAGAACAACGTGCGATGCATGACCATACGGCCTACATGATTACTGATGTTCTTCGCGACGTAGTAAAACCTGGCTCTGGCGGTACAGGTCCGACAGCGTATGTTCCAGGAGTAGACGTAGCAGGTAAAACAGGAACACAAAACTTTGATGAATCTGTTATTAAAAAATACGGTATTCCAGCAGATGCCAACAGAGATAGTTGGTTCGCAGGATATACACCACAATATACAATGGCTGTATGGACCGGTTATGAAAAAGATAGCCCAGAAAATTACATTGGAGATCGTTCTACTAGAATTGCTCAGCAAATGTTCCAAACAATGATGAGCAAATTTGCTACGGATAAATCTCGTTTCGAGCGCCCTTCTTCTGTACAAGAATTAAATGGAGAACTGTACATTAAAGGCGCGAAAAAAGATGCAGTTAAAGAAATTAAAGTAGATTCGCCAAGCGGCCTTAATGTCGCTTTCGATGGCGCTAGCACAGTTACACTAAATTGGTCTGGACCATCAGAGGTTGATGCGTATGCTGCAAGCTATAAAGCTACTGACGGTAGTAGTGGTAGCTTATCAGTAAGCGGTACGACAGCTACTCTTGGAGGTATTAAACCAGGTGTTACTTACAGCTTCTCTGTAGTAGCGAAAAAAGGTACTGGAACAAGTCCAGCAGTCGGTGCATCCTTTACCGCTCCTGGAGGAACTCCAGACGCGAAAAAAGCTGAGGAAGAGGCTAAGAAGAAAGCTGAAGACGAAGCTCAGAAAAAGGCTGCAGAAGATAAATTAAAACAAGACGAAGCTCAGAAAAAAGCTGAAGAAGATAAATTAAAACAAGACGAAGCTCAGAAAAAGGCTGCAGAAGATAAATTAAAACAAGACGAAGCTAAAAAGAAAGCTGCAGAAGAACAGCGTAAGCAGCAAGAAGAGGCTCAGAAAAAAGCTGAAGAAGAGGCTAGAAAAAAAGCTGAAGAAGAAGCTAAAAAGAAAGCTGAAGAAGAAGCTAAAAAGAAAGCTGAAGAAGAGCGTAAACAACAGGAACAACAGAATCACCAACAAGAACAACAGAATCACGGCGGAGATACTACTCCGCACGCAGATGGAAATGTTGTTACAACAGAATCATAATAAAAAGAAGTCCATTTCTCCTAATGAGAAATGGACTTCTTTTTTGTTATGATTTTCTTCGCATATAGCTTTTCTACTTCGATGTATAACTGTGCTAATTGAATATAAGAATGATAATGTCCTGGTTTCTTTATAACAAATGAATATCGTTCCATAAAATTAACAGGTTTCATTTCTAATTTATCTATATGTTTTTGTATCTCATGCAAACTAGGCACAGGTTGTTCATTTAACCAATATACGACTGATAACATATGAGCTGCAAAAAGAGTCATTGGACTCTCAACTTCTTGTTTTTTTCTGTTTCGAAATAGTGTAGCAATTTCTTCATGCTTGCTTTTCCATATATTTAACACCGCTGGAATACTTGTTTCAATTTCATTCCATGGCTCATATTGTCTTTCAATATCAAATATAAAGTAAGTATTTTGTATTATTTCTTCAAAAGATTGGTCTGTGCGATACGTAATCGAATTTGCACTCTCTTTAAAAAATGGTACGCACCGAAACTCTTTCGGTATTTCTATAACTCGCTCCACCCTTTATTTCCCCTTCATTCGTTTCTTTCCTTCGCGACATATTTCTAGTAATCGGCACTCTTCACATTGTGGTCGCTGCGCCTTACAGTAATAACGTCCAAAGAAAATCATACGGTGGTGTGTAACTCCCCACTCATCCATTGGAATTTTCTTCATCAATGTCTTTTCCACTTCTAACACAGAATCTTTCCATCTACAAATTGCTAACCGTTTACTTACTCTCTCTACATGCGTATCAACAGCAATCGCTGGAATTCCAAATGCTACCGAAACAACTACATTCGCTGTCTTTCTCCCTACTCCTGGTAATTTCGTTAACTCGTCACGGTCTTCTGGAACTTTCCCGTTGTAATCATCTAGCAACATCTGGCACAATTTTTGAATATTTTTCGCCTTATTTCTAAACAATCCAATGGAACGTATATCTTGTTGTAATTCTTCTAAAGACACACTTAAATAATCTTCTGGTGTTTTATATTTTTGAAATAAGTTTTTCGTCACTTTATTCACAAGCACATCTGTGCATTGTGCAGATAATGCCACTGCGATTACCAGTTCAAATGGATTATCATGAATTAATTCACAATGCGCTTCTGGATACATATCCGCCATTGTATCTAAACAATAACGAATTTGCGTTTTGTTCAACATATCTTTCCTCCTACACTACTGCTCCAACCAATTATAAAAAGGCACTTTCCCAGTAAATTTCGTCTCTTGTTTTGTCGTTTGTTGTGTGCGTTGTTGATTCGCTCTAAATTTCTGGCCTTGATTTTGCGCTTGATCTACCGTTTTAATTCCGTTCTTTTTCCACTCAAACAAAATACGATCAATATACCGGAAATTAAGTTTACCACTCATAACAGCTTCACGAAGAGCCGCTTGAATTAAATTCGGATGGTGTTGATCTTGATCTTCCCACATCCCTAATGTTTCACATTCAAATGGCGAAAGTGGTCTTCCGAATTCTTTTTCAAATACTGTATATAAATTTACTTGAATTTGTTTTTGTTCTTTTTGCTCTTCCTCTATAGATTCATTCATTAAAAAGTGCAATATTTTTTCCCACAGTGGTTGTAAAGAATAACTTTCACACATCATCGCTTCAGATCTTTGTCCACCTTCTAGCGCTAAAAAACCTTTTTGGATTAATGTCTGAATCACTTCCATACATTTCATTTCTGTTATCGTCATCCGCTCTGAAATCTCTGAAGGAGTCGGGAACGAATTACCTGATTCTAAAAATGTGTGTACATGAAGTACCACCATAAATTCCGTTTCATTTAAGCCTAGCTTTTTATAATGCATCATAAGCAATTTAGGAATTGCTATGCTTCCCTGTTCAAACCATTGTAACATCATTTTCTTTTTCATCACCAAACACCTCGTTCTCTAGTATAACACACCTTCAGCCATTTCTTTTTGCCACAATTCGTCAAAAAAACCTCCCTATATATAGGGAGGTTACTTGCCATTTACTACAAAAGACAGAAGATTACGCCTGTACTTTGCTTTTCATGAACGTATGAATTCGTTCTAATGCTTTCTCTACTTGCTCAAGAGATGTCGCATACGATAATCGAACGTTATTTGGTGCACCAAATCCTGTACCAGGAACAAGAGCTACTTTTTCCTCTTCTAATAATGCTTTTGCCCACTCATCAACTGTATCATACCCAGCTAACGCTACGGCTTCTTTTACATTTGGGAATAAGTAAAAAGCACCTTGTGGTTTGATACAAGTGAAACCAGGGATTTGAATTAATTTATCATAAATAATGTTCAATCTTTCTTCAAACGCTTGACGCATTGTTTCTACAGGTTCTTGTGAGCCTGCATACGCAGCAATTGCACCGTATTGAGCAATTGAAGTAGGGTTTGACGTACTATGACTCGCTAAGTTCGTCATCGCTTTAATAAGCTGCTTATTTCCTGCTGCATATCCAATGCGCCATCCTGTCATAGAATGTGATTTAGATACACCATTAATAATAAGTGTTTGTTCTTTTAATGCATTAGAAAGCTGGGCAATTGAAGTATATTCTGCAGCACCATAAATTAATTTTTCATAAATTTCATCTGAAACGATTAAGATATTATGTTCTAAACACACTTCTCCAAGCTGTTGTAATTCTTCTTTGCTGTAAATCATTCCTGTTGGATTGCTCGGTGAATTAATAATAACTGCTTTCGTTTTCTCTGTAATTGCCCCACGCAGCTGCTTTGCTGTAATTTTGTACTCATTACCTTCTAGACCTTCTACATAAACTGGGTTACCACCAGCGAGTTTTACTTGTTCAGGATAACTTACCCAGTAAGGAGTTGGGATGATAACTTCATCTCCTTCATCAAGTAACACTTGGAATAATGTATATAATGCATGCTTGGCACCATTACATACAATAATTTCAGATGGATCATACGCAATTCCTTGATCGCGAGTAAATTTCTTCACAATTTCTTGTTTTAACGCTTGTAATCCACCTGTTGGTGTATACTTCGTATGTCCTTCTAACATCGCTTTATGCGCGGCATCCATAATATGTTCTGGTGTATTAAAGTCAGGTTCCCCTGCCCCTAACGCAATTACATCATGACCTTCTGCTTTTAATGCTTGTGCCTTTGCTGTAATTTCTAAAGTTGAAGACGGTGTTAAAGCAGCTACTCGCTTTGCTAATTTCATTTGTAGTTCCCCCTACATCTATTTTTCAATGCTGTAGTGTCCAGCATATGCACCATTTTGAACTTCTAAATAATAATACGTATAACGATCTTCCTGATCAATATATGTAATTTCCCACAACGGAATATCGTTTTCAGCACCTAATTTTACTTTTACAATTTGTTTTGGCTTCGGCTTAGGTTCAGCACCTTCTCCAGTCGCCTGTTCAGCCAATTTTTGCAAAGCTTCTTTTTCAGAAATACCTTCACTCTTTTTCTTCACAAGGACATTTCCTTTTTTATCAGGCACCCAAACAATAATTTGTTCTCCTTTTTCATCTGCACCTTGCACGACTGTATATGAAGATTTTCCGTTATAATAATCAACAGCATTTACCTTTGTAAGCTTTGCCTTTTCTTTCGCAATTTCTACAGACTTTGACTCTTTTGGAATTTTCTTTTCCATCGCTTTATTATAAACATACGCCCCATATATTCCGCTAGCAACGATAACGATAATGATTGCAAAGATCCACTTTTTCATTGTATCACTACGTTCTGTAAATCGTAAATACAGCTATTTCTTTATCTTTTTCGTCTAATGCTAATCCGAACATGAGGTCCTGCTCTTTTAACGTACGATTCAAGCTATCAACAATTTTATACAAGTCAGACGAATATTTAATACGCGTCGTTGATAGGACTTCGATTTTCTTATCCATGAAAAAACTCCTCCGTTACACAAAAATTTCTAATTATAGAAGAACGCAATGCGGTTACAATAAGAGTACATTCTTTACAACCCCTGCTTCATCACCCATCTATTATAGCAGGACATGTACAGCAAAAAAAGGTTTCAAATCGAAAAGCAATATATTTTGTATACAAGAAGTAAGAAAAATAAAATTCCTCCTACCCACATTTTTTACGCCTGAAGTTTAAGTGTACTTCAGGCGTATTTTTCTTCCAATTTTATTTATTTGGTCGTTCCTTTAATTGCTCTAACAATTCTTCTAAAGGTCCTTCATAGAGCGGGACGGTTGGGATTGATTGTAAAAAACGTTTTCCATAGGAAGAACTTGTCAAACGGCGATCTAGTACAAATACCGTTCCCGTATCTGTATTTGTTCTAATAAGACGACCAAATCCTTGTTTGAAACGTAATATCGCTTGCGGGAGCGCTAACTTAACGAATACGTCTTCTCCTTGATTTTTTAGCCACTCTCCTTTTGCTTCCATCATCGGCTGATTAGGAGGCGTAAAGGGCAGACGGACAATGACAAGGCAACTCAGAGCATCTCCAGGTATATCTATCCCTTCCCAAAAACTACTTGTTCCTAACAAAATCGATTTGTCGAACTCTTGAAATTTACGAATGAGGCGACTTCGGCTCTTATTATTCACACTTTGTGTTAATAATAAATATCCTTCTAATGAATCATCACTTTTCAAATTCGTATACGCTTCTTTCAACATTTCATACGAAGTAAATAAAACAAGCATTCTACCTTTTGTAGCTTTCGCTATTTTCGCAATATGTGCCGATACAGATTCAATATATTCCTCATTACTTGCTTGCTTAATAAAAGGCACATCAGTTGAAACCATTAATTTCATTTGTTCTTCAAAACGAAATGGTGATGGAACCTTTAATGTATTGGGCGCAAAATCATGCAAACCTAGCTCCTCTTTTATATAGTCGAATGAATCACTAACTGTTAACGTTGCTGATGTGAAAATAACACTCTTTTTTTCTGTTAAAAATTCATCAGCAAATCTTTCACTAATATGAACAGGCTGCGCATATAAAACTGTTGAATGAATCGTTCCCTTCGTTTCAGTCTCCATCCATGTCACGTATGAATTTTTTTCTAAAATGAGTAATTGTAAAGATTGTACCATCTTTCTCAACAACTCAATTAAGTGCATAAATTCACCTGTAACAACATGCATCTCCCATTCTAATTTACTTTGCAATATATCAACTTGCTTCTCAAGTGTAGTCACTAATTTTCTTACATCATATACAAAACGATTTGTTAACTCGGTAATGCTATCCCATAACTTACCTGTCTCTACTTCCGTGTTATATCGATAAATGAGCGGCATATTGCTCATCCCTTGTTCCTGCTTTGTTTGTTTAAATATGAAAGCACGTAACATTTGGAATAGTTCATCTGCATCAAATTTAAGTTCCTTCAAACTATGACTCACCATACGGAAAGTCGAACGAGAAGCTTGCTCTGATTTTTTCATCATTTTATATACTTTGGAAAGCACATCATCTGTTTCTAGCGTACCAAGACGAGATAAAGCTAATTGAAAATACATACATGAGAACTGTTCACCGAATGTTCTACTCGCCGCTTCCTCGATATGATGAGCTTCATCAAAAATAATATGTTCACATGAAGCAAACAGTGGTTCTTCACTTGAAAAATCTTGAAATAATAACGCATGATTTGTAATAACAATATCTGCAAACAATGCTTTATTCTTCGCTCGTTGATAAAAACAACGACTAAACCAGTTACTTTGCATCCCACCCGGACTATATGCATCACTACAAATACGGTTCCAAAGTAACTTTCCGCCCTCAGGAATATTTAATTCATCACGATCGCCGGTTTCCGTTTGCAATAACCATACTAAAATTTTTGCCTTTGTGAGCGCCATATCATAATTTTTTTCTTCCTCTTGCAAAGCATATTCAAATTTATGTAGACAAAGATAATGCTTTCTTCCTTTCAGAAGAGCTACTTCAAATGAAAATGGCATTATTTTCTGTAATAACGGAATTTCTTTTTCTAGTATTTGTTGTTGCAATTGTACAGTTTGTGTACTTATAATGACAGGTTCTTCTTTTTTCTTTGCGAAATAAATACTTGGAAGTAAATACGCAAGCGTCTTCCCCGTACCTGTTCCTGCTTCAATCAGTGAAAACCTAGAATCTCTTAGCGCTGTATATATTTCCTTCATCATAATTTGTTGGCTTTCTCTTTTTTCAAACTTTGGCATATTCAATTCAAGTTTATCCATTGCCTTATGTAAGAAAGCATCAAATTTAGATGCGCATGTTTCACTGAGGCCTAAAGAATAATTCCGCTTTCGAATCGCAATATTTCGATACACTTCATACTCCTCTGCCCTTTCTTTACCATGCATCATTTTCTTTAAAATATTTTCAGAAAGTACATCCGCTATATCACTTTGGAAAACATCACTTAATTCATAAAGCGATTGTAATGTGACAAGTGGTAACTTTTCAATTTCACTTAAAAATTGTAAAAACAACTCCGCTGTTGCAAGAGCATCACTATCCGCACGATGTGGTTGATCGTGCTCTAGCTCATGCTGCTTAGCTAAATCACGTAATTTATAACTATCAGCTGTCGGCAAAAGAATTTGCGCCAATTCAACTGTATCAATTTTAGGACAATGTACTTCTGTATATCCAGCCTGCCTTAATTCTTCATTTAAAAAATTCCAATCAAAGTGAACGTTATGTGCAACAAAAGCCGCACCTTGTAATAGCTCAACAATCATCGGGGCTACATCTCGAAATAACGGGGCTTGCTTTACAAGATCTTCATCAATCCCAGTTAATTCTGTAATAAATAGGGGAATCTCTCTCTTCGGATTAATAAAAGATGAAAAAATCTCTAATATCTCTCCATCTTCCACTACAACAGCTGCAATTTGGGTGATTTTATCCTTCCCATCCTTCCAGGAGTTCCCTGTCGTCTCTAAATCAACAACGACATAACGCTTACTCATATATGTAACACCTCAATTTCTTACCTATCAAACACAAAAATTATATAATGTTACTATACCACGTTTTACCTCATCTTAATGAAAAGATGCACAAAAAAGCTATCTCCTTAATTAGAGATAGCCTTCCTACTTATAATATCGTGCCAGCTTTTTCAGCACCTAACATTTCAATAATTTGATTATCATCGTCTAATACTGCAATTTTCGGCTCTTGTTTATGAATATTTTCTTCTGCCACTAAACCATAGCAAATAATAATAATTTTATCACCCGGTTGTACAAGTCTTGCAGCTGCACCATTTAAACACACAACACCGCTACCGCGCTCTCCTTTAATAACATATGTCTCTAAGCGAGCTCCATTGTTGTTATTTACAATTTGTACTTTTTCATTTTCTACAATATTTACCGCATCCATTAAATCTTCATCAATTGTAATACTACCTACATAATTTAAATTTGCTTCTGTTACAGTTGCGCGATGTAACTTCGCTCTCATCATTGTGCGAAACATAGATGCTCCCCCTTATTTCCCCATTAATGTTATATTGTCAATTAATCGTACATGTTCAAACTTAACTGCAATCGCTAAAATGATTCTTCCTTCAATTTTATCTATTGCTTTTAATGAAGGATATGCATATAAATCAGCATAATCTACAGTGCCTTTCGTATACTTCTCAATATGCTCTTTCACAAGATTCATAATGATTTCTGGATTACGTTCGCCTGCCTCAATTCGTTCTTTCGCTATACATAGACTGCGGTATAAATGAGGAGCCTCTTCGCGTTCTTCTAGTGATAAATACACATTACGAGAACTTTTCGCTAATCCATCTTCTTCCCTTACAATATCAACTGGTACGATCGTAACGGGAATATTAAAATCAGTTACGAATCCTTCAATTACAGCTACTTGCTGTGCATCTTTCATACCGAAATAAGCACGCGTTGGCAATGTAATATTAAATAGTTTCATTAGTACAGTCGCAACACCAGCGAAATGACCAGGTCTTTGTTTACCACATAATACGTCGGTACGCTTCACAACTTCTACTGTTGTCGTTTGTTCTGCTGGATACATCTCTTCTACACTCGGATAAAATAAATAATCAATACCATTTTCTTTTGCTACATTTTCATCTCTATCAATATCACGTGGGTATCGATCTAAATCTTCATTTGGTCCAAATTGTAGTGGATTTACAAATACACTTAACACTACAATTTCATTTTCTTCCCTTGCCTTACGTAGTAACGTAGCATGGCCTTCGTGTAAATACCCCATCGTTGGAACAAAACCGATACTTTTTCCACTTGTACGAAGGTCGTTTGTAATTTGCTGCATCTCTTGCACTGTAGTTATGATTTTCATTATTGTTTTCCTCCGTATAACGCTAAGTACTCTTCCTCTTTCATTGTGAATGAATGTTTTTCTTCAGGAAATTGCCCTGTCTTTACTTCAGTAACGTATTGCGAAATCCCTCGCACAATCTCCTCTTGAACAGACGTATATTGCTTCACAAATTTCGGAACACGATTTACGCCGTACGAGATAAGATCATGATATACAAGAACTTGCCCATCTACTTTTTGTCCTGCTCCAATTCCGATTATCGGAATTGTTAACTGCTCTGAAATAAGTTCTGCTAATTGCATTGGCACACACTCTAACACAAGTGCTATCGCACCAGCTTCCTCACATTTCTTTGCATCTTCTATTAATTTTTTTGCACTTTCAGCATCTTTCCCTTGTACTTTATACCCACCTAGCACTCCTACAGATTGAGGAGTTAAACCTAAATGCGCCACAACGGGAATTCCCGCATTCGTTAAGTAGTGAATAGTTGATATAACTTCTCCAGCACCTTCTACCTTTAATGCATGTGCCCCGCTCTCTTGAACAATGCGACGTGCATTAACCATCGTATCTTGCAATGAGACATGATAAGACATAAATGGCATATCAGTTACAATAAACGTCTCTTTCGCTCCGCGGCGTACAGCTTTCGTATGATGAATCATATCCTCTACAGTTACTGGAACTGTTGAATCATACCCAAGTACAACCATTCCTAGAGAATCACCCACTAAAATCATATCGACTTTAGCTTCTTCTGCTAATTTAGCAGATGGATAATCATACGCCGTTAGCATTGTAATCGGCTCACCTTGCTCTTTCATTTTCAAAAAATCTGTTTTTGTTTTCAAAAACTACTCCTCCTTTATGCAGGAGAGAGGAGATGGCCGAAATCATATAAAAAACCCCTCTGGCCATAAAAGGGCAGAAGGGTTGTGTGTTAGTCGGCATTATTCATCCCTCTGTCCCAGTCCGTTATTGGATCAAGGCAGAATCCAAATTATTATTTTTTCATACTGCGTAAAATAATGGTGCAGTTCACTTTGATACTGCCCATATTCGAACTAATTATAGCAAACTCTGAAAAGGAATTGCTACATTTTTTCGAAAAAATAATTTTCTATCCCTATTACGGTATGTGAAATTTATTAGTATCTAAATAACAAAAAGAAGCTCCAAAATAGGAACTTCTTTTACTTAATTTCTATATCAGCAGAATGAATGTGGTGCACTTGTCCTTGATGATCCTCAAGTAACAATACACCATCCTCCGTAATCCCTTTTGCTAGCCCATTAATAGTTTCCTTCATCGTTCGAGCTGTAATTTCTTTTCCGATACTTACTGCGTAACTTTCCCAAAGAATTTTAATAACAGAGAAGCCATTTTTTAAATACTCTTCATACAATTTCTCTAGTTGCAAGAAAATTTGTTGCATAAGTTCCGCACGAACAATCGGCTTATCCGATTCAATTGCTAATGAAGTTGCAATTTGCTGAATTTCCTCATCAAAATGTTCTTGTTTCTGATTTGCATTAATGCCAATCCCCATAATAACAGCATTAATTTTATCTGGATCAGCTTGCATCTCTGTTAATATACCGACAGCTTTTTTACCTTGAATTAAAATATCATTTGGCCATTTAATCCCTACGTTTACACCGGTACATTTTTCAATTGCTTGCGCTACGCTAACAGCTGCTAATAAAGTAAGCTGTGGTGCATGATGAACTGGAATAGATGGACGCAAAATAATACTCATCCAAATTCCTGTTCCTTTTGGAGAATACCATTTTCTACTTAAACGTCCTCTACCTGCTGTTTGTTCTTCAGCAACGACAATTGTTCCCTCTTCTGCGCCTTCATAAGCAAGTCTCGCTGCAATATGCTGAGTAGATTCAACCGATTCTTCAAAATAAACCGTTCTACCGATACGCTCTGTTTGTAATCCTAATTGAATCTCATTAGCAGTTACTTTATCTGGTTTACTAGCAATTCGATACCCTAAGCGGCGTACAGCTTCTAGTTCATACCCTTCATTACGAAGGTCCTCCATATGCTTCCATACAGCGGTTCTCGAACAGCCAAGTTTGTCACTAAGTGTTTGACCAGATACAAATGCACCATCTGCTTCAGAAAAAACTTGTAATAACTGCTTTCTTATAGTAGATTGCATCTTTGTAGCCACTCCCTTATATTCTCTTTCTTATTAACTAAATCTCCTTGTACGATTGCTTCTTCAATATTTTGAAGCATTTCGGCAACCCACGGACCTGGCTTTTTATCTGCCCAGCTTAATAAATCATTACCAGTCACATTCATTTCTTGACGATTTTTTATCGGCAATGCATGAAATAATGATTGTACTTGCTTAACAGACGCACTATTATAACTTTCTATTATCGCTTCATATACTCTTTCCGCCATCTCAGCGATGCGAATTCCAGTTTTATAAAGAAGGATTGTATCCCACTCCCTCTCCTTTCTAGAACGAATTGCTAATAAAACCGCTACGATATCTTTAATCTTTTTATTCGAAAACTTCCATTGACGTAAAAAGACAGATGGATGCTCTTCTCCTATACAATATAAGAAAAATGCCCACGCCTCAACGTCTGTTTCGAGAGAATCCCATTTATACTGCGTAGCTTTCAAGAGTCTTTCTTCTGACATTTGCAAATATGGCAGATGAGAAAATAGCTTCGTTTCTACTAACTCTTGAAGACCATTCACACAATATGTACCGGTCAACAATTTTTCAAATTCAACTGTAATTCTTTCAATCGCTATATGTTCGAGCAAATGCCCATACGTTTCAATTGCTTGTTTCGTCTTTATTTCCAAAGAGAAACCTAACGTACTTACGAACCGAATACCACGCATCATTCGCAGTGCATCTTCTTGAAAACGGTCTGCAGCATCTCCAACCGTTGTAATTTCCTTCAGACGAATCGCTTCTTTTCCAGCAAATAAATCAACCATTTCGCCTTCCTCTGTCATCGCAATTGCATTCATCGTGAAATCACGTCGTTTTAAATCCTCTTCTAATGAACGGACAAATTGAACACTACTAGGTCTCCGAAAATCTTCATATTCGCTTTCAGTTCGAAAAGTAGTTACCTCATACGGTTCACCATTTTCTACAACAATTACAGTTCCATGCTCAAGACCAACCGGAACATGTCTTGGGAAAATAGCCATTACTTCTTCTGGTAAAGCAGATGTTGCGATATCGATATCTCCAATCGGTCTATCGATAATAAGATCGCGTACACTTCCACCAACGAAGTAAGCCTCATGTCCGTGCTGTTTTAATATCTCAATAATTGAACTAGCTTTTTTAAATCTTTCCATTCTTGTCATCCCTTAGTATGTCATAATAAATCGCCTCATACTGTGAAACGATTTTTTCCGAACGAAACTGCTCATATACAGATTTCATCGCTCGCTCTCCCATATTACGGTGAAGTTCTTCATTTTCTAGTAGTTGAATTGCTTGCTTAGCTATTCCATCTGTATCTCCAACTTCACATATATATCCTGTCTCACCATGTTGAATGACCTCTGGAATGCCCCCAACCCTCGTTCCGATACTAGGCACACCACACGCCATCGCTTCTAATATAACGAGACCAAAACTTTCCTTTTCTGATAAAAGTAGCATTAAATCACTCATCGCAAGAAGCTCTGCAACATTATCTTGCTTTCCTAGGAATAAGACACGTTCCTCAATATGTAAACTTTTCACCAATTGTAAAATAGTACAGAACTCTGGTCCATCACCAACAAGAAGCAATTTCGCATCTACTTCCTTTACAATTTTGGCAAATGACTGCACAACATCTTGTACACGCTTAACCTTTCGGAAATTTGAAATATGAATCAACACTTTTTCATTTTCTCGTATACCATATTCTTTTTTTAATTGAGACATATCACGCTTGAAATAAACACGTTCGTCTACAAAATTGTATACCGTCTCAATTTCTTTATCTGGTTTTACAAGTTCATTCGTTTCTTCAATTAACGAATGTGACACAGCTGTAACAACATCAGATTGTTCAATACCAAAGCGAATTAAATTATTTAACGAAGGGTCGGAACCTAACACAGTAATATCCGTTCCATGTAAGGTTGTAACAATTTTAATACGCTCCCCAATCATTTGTTTTGCTAAATATGCACAAATAGCATGAGGGATTGCATAATGCACATGTAAAATATCAAGGTTTTCTCTTTGAGCAACCTCTGCCATTTTACTCGCTAATGCTAAATCGTAAGGTGGATATTGAAAAACAGAATATTGATTTACTGTTACTTCGTGAAAATAAATGTTCGGGTACACTTTATTCAACCGAAATGGTACACCCGATGTAATAAAATGAATTTCATGTCCGCGTTCCGCCAATTGCTTTCCTAACTCTGTCCCAACAACCCCAGAACCACCTACAGAAGGATAACATGTAATACCTATTTTCAATTTCATTTACATCCCCCTATTAAATCAGCATGTAATAAAACCGGCTTCTTACTCATAAATCCTTCGGCATACAGCACTCCAACTTCTTTCCCAAACATCTTCTCCCGAGCGATTACAGTTTCAACGTATCCTTCGGTTAATGGCGTCTTAACACCATCACTCCCTGTTGAAAACTGACTTTCATACGCTTCCAACGCTTCCACCTTTTTAGAAAGGTATTCACTAATATCTATACAAAAATTCGGTTTATGAAAACCATTAATTATATAATTATAAAAAGACTCTACACGGTGCGGCGGAAGTTCAGGCATATATTTACGAATTCCCGCTGAAAAGATAGCTTCTTCCACAAGTTTCGCGCAATTAGCATGGTCTGGATGACGATCTTCGTAATATGGTGCGAAAATTAGTGTTGGTTTATATGTACGAATAATCTTTACAATTTCACGTATATACTCTTCTTTCATATACAAACCACGGTCTGGCATCGCTAAATTAATTCTCGTTTTTACTCCCATAATACGAGCTGCAGCCTTTGCTTCTTCTTTTCTCAGTTCTACCGTTCCATTTGAAGAAAGATCAGCTTCTGTTAAATCGCAAATGCCTACTTCATATCCTTGTTTCGTATACTTTGCAATGGTACCTGCCATGCCAATTTCCACATCATCGGCATGAGCACCAAACGCTAATATATGTAATCCACTCATAATTGTTCCCCTCATTTTCTTAACTTTCGGTAATCTAAATCTCCCCGCTCTAATGCATGCATTAGCATTTCAGCACTTGCCATATTCGTTGCTAGTGGGATGGCGTATACATCACATAAACGAAGTAACGCATTGACATCAGGTTCATGCGGCTGCGCTGTTAGTGGATCCCGGAAAAAAATCACCATATCCATCTCATTTTTTGCAATCATTGCACCAATTTCTTGATCGCCACCAAGAGGACCAGATTGATATCTTGTTACAACTAAACCAGTTGCCTCCATAATACGAAGTCCTGTCGTTCCTGTTGCAAAAAGTTCATGTTTTTCAAAGATTGGTTTATATGCGTACGCGAACGAAACCATATCATCTTTCTTTTTGTCATGTGCGATTAAGGCAATTTTCATCCGTTGTCTCCCCTTTAGTCGATAATGTTTTCTAAACCATACACAAGATGATCAAGGTTCATTACTGTTTCAATTGATAGTTTTACACCTGACATAAATGATGCACGGTTGAATGAATCATGACGAACTGTTAACATTTGTCCATCTCCGCCGAACATTACTTCTTGGTGTGCAATAAGCCCTGGTAGACGTACGCTATGAATGTGAATACCATCCACATTTGCACCACGTGCCCCTTCTAATTGTTCCGTTTCATTAGGGTGTCCTTGCTCTTTTGGTACACGATTTTGACGGATTAATTCTACTGTTTTTACAGCTGTACCAGATGGTGCGTCTAATTTTTGATCATGGTGTAATTCAATTACTTCAACATCTTGGAAGTACTTTGCTGCCATTTGTGAAAATTTCATCATAAGAACTGCACCAATTGCAAAGTTTGGAGCGATAATTGTTCCTACTTCTTTTTCTTTTGCATTTTCTGTTAATTGTTTTAGTTCTTCTTCAGTAAATCCAGTTGTACCAATAACAGATCGAAGTCCACGTTCAACTGCAAGTGTCACATGTTTCTTTCCAACTTCTGGTGTTGTTAAATCTAACAATACATCTGCTTCTACTTCATCTAAACAAGTATGTAAATCCGCATAAATAGGTGCATCTAGCGCTGGCATTCCAGGTAAATCAGCGATTTTCTCTCCGCCATGCTTATAATCAATTGCTGCTACTAAATTGAAATGTTCTGTTCTTTCCATTAAAAGGACTGCTTCCTGTCCCATACGTCCTCTTGGTCCAGCGATGATTACTTTAATTTCTTTCATGCTTCTTTCTCTCCCTCATCAATACGTGTCCAGCGATCTTTATCACGTGTATTAAATTTATTCATTACAATGTTATGCGCTGTTTCTAAATCAATATTTAAACTATTTGCCATACAAATCATAACAAATAACACATCTCCAAGCTCTTCCTCAATACTTCGTTCTATCTCAGTCGTTTTCTTCGGCTTCTCACCATAATAATGGTTAACCTCTCTTGCAAGCTCTCCCATTTCTTCAGTTAAACGGGCCATCATTGCAAGCGGACTAAAATAACCTTCTTTAAATTGACCGATATATGCATCTACTTCTTTCTGCATATCTTTCATCGTTTTTGCTTCCATACTTGTCACCTCTATTCCTTCCTCTTTCATGTTAGCCAATTCATCGCGATTTGACAAATATTATTCTCTCATATCCCTATTTACGACTCTTTTTTGGATAGACTATAATAAAGTGAAACTTTCTTTTGCAATGTTTTTCTGCAAAAGATTAGTTGAACCAATCGGGTCCCTACGGCTGGTTCGCCCTTTTCTTCTTTGCTTTTCCCTCTACCAGCCGTTGGGACGGGGTAAAGTGAAACTTCTTTTGCAATGTTTTTCTGCAAAAGATTAGTTGAACCAATCGGGTCCCTACGGCTGGTTCGCCCTTTTCTTCTTTGCTTTTCCCTCTACCAGCCGTTGGGACGGGGTAAAGTGAAACTTCTTTTGCAATGTTTTTCTGCAAAAGATTAGTTGAACCAATCGGGTCCCTACGGCTGGTTCGCCCTTTTCTTCTTTGCTTTTCCCTCTACCAGCCGTTGGGACGGGGTAAAGTGAAACTTTCTTTTGCAATGTTTTTCTGCAAAAGATTAGTTGAACCAATCGGGTCCCTACGGCTGGTTCGCCCTTTTCTTCTTTGCTTTTCCCTCTACCAGCCGTTGGGACGGGGTAAAGTGAAACTTCTTTTGCAATGTTTTTCTGCAAAAGATTAGCCTGAACCAATCGGGCTCTTACGGCTAGTTTGCTCTGTCTTCTCTGCTTTATCTCCTACCAGCCGTTTGAGCGGGGTAAAGTGAAACTTCTTTTGCGTGATTTTTGCAAAAGGTCAGCCTGAACTAATTAGGACCTTATACTATTCTCTATTTTTACTAGCAACTAGAAATAACTTATTATTATGTCTTACCGTTTAAGCGGAGCAATTCCAATCATTACATAACTAGGGGGATTTCTATATGAAAGCAAACTTGAAGATTCGAAATATCATTTTCATTTTAATCGGTTCCGCTATTTTTTCTTTCGGCATTGTAAATATCAATATTGAAAACCATCTTGCAGAGGGTGGGTTTACCGGTATTACGCTATTATTATATTTTCTATTTTCGCTTGACCCTTCCTATACAAACTTAATTTTAAATATCCCTATATTTTTTATTGGCTGGAAGTTACTCGGCCGAACAACATTTTTATATACATTAATCGGTACATTTAGCGTCTCTTTATTCCTATGGATTTTCCAACGCTACGAAGTACTCAACTTACATTTAAACTTGCAAAATGATATGACACTGGCTGCTTTATTCGCTGGGGCATTTATCGGTATAGGACTTGGAATTATATTTAAATACGGCGGGACTACTGGCGGTGTTGATATTATCGCAAGACTAGCTCACAAATATGTTGGCTGGAGTATGGGAAAAACGATGTTTATGTTTGATGCCATCGTTATCATTGTCTCTATTCTTACATATTTATCATATCGTGAAGGCATGTATACGTTAGTTGCTGTATTTATCGGGGCTAAGGTTATTGATTTTATGCAAGAAGGAGCTTATTCAGCAAAAGGAGCAACTATTATTTCTGATAAAAATGATGAAATTGCTTCAAAAATTTTATCAGAAATGGAGCGCGGAGCAACCTTTTTAAAAGCAGTTGGATCCTATACAAAAGTTGAACGAAATGTACTATATTGTGTTGTTGCAAAAAACGAAATCGTGAAATTAAAAAATATCATTACTTCTGTAGACCCTCACGCCTTTGTCGCTGTAAGTGATGTACACGATGTTGTTGGCGAAGGATTTACATTAGATGAAAATAAAAATCCGTTACATAATTAAATTCAACTAGAAAAGCTCTTTAGCTTTTCTAGTTTTTTATTACATATCTTTTCAGTTTCTCCAAATCCTCATAAATGAGCTCCAATAAACTACGATTATAAAAAATTGAAGCTGGATGAAAAGTTGGAAATATATCATATTCTTTTTCAGTCCATATAAATTCTGTACCGCTACTATCTTTCAATTGCTGCACAGGTTGCTTTAACAATTCGCCATGAACATCCGTAATTTTATTATTTTTACCAACTAAACGCTGTAATGCAATATTACCAAGTGTAACAATAACAGGCGGCTGTATAAGTTCCAACTCATAATCTAACAAAGGTGCATGGGCAAGTATTTCTCCTTGATTTGGCGTTCTATTATACCTTTTCTGTATTATTTCGCCATTTCGTTCCCTTTTCTCTCTCCATTTATAAGGTCTACTCCGCACCGCACTCGTAATATATACTTCTTCCCTTGTAACGTGAATACGTTCTAAAAACTCCATTAAATGCTTTCCTGCTCTCCCGCTAAACGGAATCCCATTATGAATTTCTGTTTCACCAGGTGCTTCTCCAACAAGCATTAATTTCGGATTTCTAGGGCCCTGTCCACTTAAAAAACCTTCTAATTGGTATGTAGCACTTCGCTCCCTCACTTGTTTAACTAAATGATCTGGATATTCTATGTCTGTCACCTTCTTTCATCATTCCATACTTATCTTTATTTTAATTAGTTCTATACCCCATATTCTCTCTATTATTTCCATTTGTAACATATTATAAGATTCAATCCACAAAACAAAAAAAGACTATCATAATTGATAGTCTTTAATCGTCGCTACGCTGCATACCAGTATAAATTAATACGAGACGTAATAATTCAAATACTGCTACAGCAGCTGCTGCTACATATGTTAATGCTGCCGCATTTAATACTTTACGAGCTTGACCGTACTCATCTGTCGATACGATACCAAGTGCTTCAATTTGTTGCATTGCACGTTTTGATGCATCAAACTCAACTGGTAATGTAACAAGTTGGAAAACAACACCTGCTGCCATTAAAATAATTCCTAGTAACAACAAACCAGACATTTGTGCAAATACACCAATTAGGACAAAAACCCATGACATGTTTGAACCAAAATTAGCAACTGGCACTAACGAATGGCGTACACGCATGAAGTTATAATCTTTCGCATCTTGAATTGCGTGTCCTACTTCATGTGCTGCTACAGCTGTACCAGCAACTGAATGACCATAGTAGTTATCTGTCGATAATCTAACCGTCTTTACACGCGGGTCATAATGATCTGACAAATGACCTGGCGTTTCTTCTACAGCTACATTGTACAATCCATTTTCATCTAAAATTTTCCGAGCCACTTCCGCTCCTGTCATACCTGATGTTGAATAAACTTGTGAATACTTGCTATAGGCACTACGTACTTTGGACTGTGCATACAACGGTATGATCAAAATGATCGCGAAGTAAATTAAATAAAACATCATAAACCTCCATTGAAGTTTTAATTATAGTACTTCTCATTCTATTTTTTTCTTCCACCGTTGTCAATAAATAAACCTTACAATCCGTATCTTTATTTATACGCATTATCTATCTTTAGAATGCAAGTTACTTCTCCGCTTCTCTCTCTCCCCTTTATACTTTCTCCATCCAACATACGTTAAAGTGAACAAAATAAGTCCTCCAGTAATTGTCATAAACCAAATGAGAGAGGGAGCAATCTCATCTTTTTTTACTGTATGAAATATTTTTTGCAAATCACCTTTAATAATCCCTAGTTGCATTTGTCCACCTTTCGTTTTTAACATAACGTTACGAAATTCATCCAAATAAGATAAATGTGCATTTACACGCTGTGCTTCGTTTTCTGGCAGGGCAATCATTAAACTAGGATAAATAATATTAAATTCATTTAAAAGTGTATTTAGCGTCTGTTGGAACTGTCCATCATCGTCTTTTTCCATCGCTTTTTCTACTTGAGAAAAAGCATTCATTATCTTTCTTTCTCTTTCCATCCAAAGTGGCTGATATTTAGATACTTGTGCATCAACAGCAAGTTGTAACGCTAACATATTATCAACTTTAACTTGCCTATCTAAATCTTCCGCGAGAGATTGTTTCGCCTTATCGTATGCTAAAGAAACGACTCTAATTTGTCCCGGAGTTACTTTTGAATTATTTTCATTTTCCTTTGATAGAAACTGCTCTGAGAAATGGTGCAGTACTTGTATTGCCTTATCATCTTCTTTTTTCTTCACTAACTGCAAAGAGTCATCTAGCAATCCAGTTAGTTCACTCCACTCTTCAGCGTATATACGTACTGGAAACATTATAATTAGAAATGCTATCAGTCCAATTAATGTTCTCTTCATCCCGGTCCCCCCTATAACTACTAGTACAAAATATGTGGAATTGGACAAGAATAGAACAGAACAAAATCAAAAAATATATTATCTCTATGAAAACAAAAAAATTCTCTTTAAACAGAGAATTTTTTCTTTGAAATCCTTTTCTTTTTCACTAAATATTTATACACACCGTAACAAAGTATGCTACCGCCTAAAATCAATAATAAAATAACACATGCAGCATGCATAAAGAATTCTTCCGGTAACATTAAAATAACCGGATCTGTTTCAATATCAAACATCCAATAATCATTGCTAAATAAAAGCTTGTGAAATAATACGAAACTCTTTTCAAAATTAATAGCAATTGGTAACGTAAGAGCTATTGGAAAAATAATTGTAAGAATCGCTCCGTGAAGTAAAAACTTTTCTTTTTTCTTTTTTATTAAATACGCTCCTCCTAATACAGCAATTACAATCGTTCCATACATTATATATTGAATCTTTACCAAAATATTTTTAACATCCACAAAATGAATGCGGCCATTTGTGGACATATCTAATGTCGGCAATTGTAATGCACCTTCATAAAACGGCGATAAATATGTAATAAGCACGTCATAGTTTCTCTTAATTTCATCTTTCGTCATATCCGCTAAATCTGGAATATTTAAAAAATCAATTTCTAAATAATACAACCATTTTCCATATACAACTATCGTTGCCGCGAGAGCGAAAACAGAAAATGCTATGCTATAGGAAACTACTAAAGTGATCAATCGATCCAATATGTTTATACCACTCTTATTTTTCTTCATTTTCTCCCCCTAAATGTCCTCATCATCATAAAGAAAACTGTTTTCGGTTCTCACGTAAGCAATAATAATATGTAATACACAGTACAACAATACTTAACCAAAACGTAAAATAACCAATTTTCTCTACAAACAAATGCATAATCCCGTATCTCGGCATTTGCCAAAATAAATAATCAATTGCATCATTATGTAATGTCCATATGCCAGCTACAGTGAAGTGCCATTTTTTTATCCGATAAAACGGAGCATATAACATCCCCTGCACTGCCATCGCAAAATGAGATAACATTAACATATATCCCATAAGGCCAATAGGACCTTTTACATAAATCATAACCCCATTTACAACAACAGCCCAAATACCATATTTTATTAAAGTAACTATCGCTAACGCTTCTATTAACCCCCAGTTCTTCTTCATCAAAAAAGCAATTAAAACAAAGACAAAAAAGAGACTTGCCATAGGGCTATCTGGTACAAACGGCCAAAATATAGGTGAGGTTTCTTTTAATTGATTTCCATACCATATGAATCCGTAAATTGTACCTAATATGTTAACAACCAATAAAAATAATAGTACCGAACGTTGCCTTAACATTGCATACAAGTAAACCAAGCTGTATGTCCAACACCTTTCAAACAAAGTAATTCTTTCATCGAACTCTACTCTATTATATAGCAAACTTTCCGTCATCAAAATAAAAAGCTGACTACAGATTTGAAGTGCACCCCAATTGTTAGACACGGTCTAACAATTGGAGGTGCATTTTTTATGGCTAAATTTTCTTCAAAAGAAAAAATCCAAGCGGTGAAACGATATTTAGATGGTTCAGAGAGTGGAAAAACAATTGCTAAATCTATAGGAGTTACTCCTGTTTTAATTCGTGAGTGGATTAGACGATATGAATCTTCAGGTGAAAGGGCCTTTGACAAGTGCTATACATTATACTCAGCTCAGTATAAACTAGATGTACTTTATTATATGAATGAACACGGGACATCTATCAGAGAAACAGCGGCGCTTTTCAATATTCCGTCTTATGAAACACTTCGGAAATGGAAAATAGCCTATGAAACAGGAGGATTGGATGCCCTACAATCAAAGAAAAAGGGGCGTCCAACCATGAAAGATAAAAAAATAAAACCAGTAGTAGAAGGTTCAATAGAAGCACTACAAGCCGAAAATGAGCGTTTACGGATGGAAAATGCATATTTAAAAAAGTTGAATGCCTTAGTTCAAAACAAGGAAAAATCACCAAACAAGACAAAGCGCAAGTAATCTATGAGTTAAGGCATGAATTTCCTGTCAAGGAGTTACTTCAACTCGCAAACATTCCACGTAGTACGTACTATTACTGGATGAAACAGTTCAATCGTCCTGATCCAAATGCAGAAGTAAAAGAACTGATTCAAGCTATTTATAATGAACACGATGGGTGTTATGGGTATCGTCGTATTCGTGATGAACTTATGAATCGTGGACACAAAGTAAATCATAAAAAAGTGTATCGCCTTATGAAAGAATTAGGGTTAAAATGTCTTGTTCGTATGAAAAAATATCGCTCTTACAAAGGGACAGTTGGGAAAATTGCGCCAAATATTTTAAATCGCAACTTCCAAGCTGTAAAACCAAATGAAAAGTGGGTTACAGATATTACGGAGTTTAAGTTATTTGGGGAGAAGTTATACTTATCACCAATGTTGGATTTGTTTAATAGTGAAATTATTACCTATACAATTGGTTCAAGACCGACCTATTCCCTTGTTTCAACGATGTTAGATCAAGCTTTTGAACGTATAACAGATCAGGATAAACTCCTCATTCATTCTGATCAAGGTTGGCACTATCAAATGAAACAATACCGTCATTCTCTTAAGAACTGTGGCATTACTCAAAGTATGTCTCGCAAAGGAAACTGTTATGACAATGCCGTTATTGAAAATTTCTTTGGTATCATGAAATCAGAATTTCTGTATCGAAAAGAATTTGAAAGTATAACACATTTCAAACAAGAATTAGCAAAGTATATAGAATACTATAATCATAAAAGAATTAAGGCAAAATTAAAGGGTATGAGCCCGGTACAATACCGGGCTCATACCCTAGAAGCTGCCTAATGAAACGACCTGTCTAACTTTCGGGGGTCACTTCAATTTTGTAGTCAGCTTTTCTATTATTTTTTATTATACTTTGCAACGAATTCCGAAAGCTTTTTCAGTTCCTCATCTGTACCTTTAAATACCCCTTTAGGCATTGAACCTTTTCCATCTTTCGCAATTTTAGCGATTTCTTCTGGTTTTAAAGTTAAGTTTTGTAAAGCGGGTGCTGCCGCACCGCCCTGTAAATTGTCACCATGACATGTTAAACAAGTATTTTTTTGCATTAACTTGTATCCATCATCATTTTTATCAACTGGTGCTGTTTTTACAATTGCTCCCTGTTTTTTTGCAGCTTCCCAGTCGTGGTGTGCTACAGATTCCCAAGTTAAAAAGATAATCGATGCAATTGCTAAAAGCATAAATCCAGTTGCCACAGGCCGCTTCAGCGGGCGTCTTTCTGGGCCTCGATCAAGAAATGGAGCTAATAGTAACGCTCCAAACGCAATCCCCGGCATAATAAACGCACCAATTACAGTAAATGAGCCTGAAGCATACGAATACTTTAATAACTGATACAAGAATAAGAAATACCAATCTGGAAGTGGTATATATCCTGCATCTGTAGGATCCGCCATTCTCTCAAGCGGTGACGGATGCGCCACTGTTAAACATAAATAACCGATTAAAAAAACTGCACCAACCATCCATTCTTTTAACAAGAAATTCGGCCAAAACGCTTCTGTTTTCCCTGGATATTCAGAATAATCTTTTGGAATATTTGGTTTCCGGGCTACTGGTACCCGAGAATCTCCTACAAACTTCATCCCTTTGCCGCGATGCATAATCTCCCTCCTTTTGTTCTTTCCCCTTTAATTTAGCAATCTCTTATAGCGGACCGGAAATACCTTGTTTGCGAATCATGATGAAGTGGAAGGCCATTAAACCTAGAAGTGCTGCTGGTAAGAAGAAGACGTGAATAGCAAAGAAGCGAGTTAATGTTTGAGCGCCAACAATTTCGGAATGACCAGCGAGTAATGTTTTAATATAAGGACCAATGAGCGGCGTTTGCTCTGCGATTTGAATCCCTACTTTCGTAGCAAATAAAGCTTTCATATCCCACGGTAATAAATATCCGGTAAAACCAAGACCTAACATAACAAAGAAAATAAGAACACCAACAATCCAGTTTAACTCACGAGGCTTTTTATACGCACCCTGGAAGAAAACTCTGAGTGTATGTAAAAACATCATTACAATTACGAGACTGGCACCCCAGTGGTGCATACCACGAACAATTTGTCCATACGCAACTTCATTTTGTAAATAGTAAACCGACTCCCAAGCATTTTTAATATCAGGCACATAATACATCGTTAAAAACATTCCAGACAAAATTTGAATTACAGTAACGAAAAAGGTAAGTCCTCCGAAGCAGTAGACGAATGCAGAAAAGTGATGCGCCGGGTTAACATGCTCAGGTACTTCATGATCAGCGATATCACGCCATATCGGTGTAATATCTAAACGTTCGTCCACCCAATCATAAATTTTATTTAGCATCTACTTTGCACCCCCTTTTGGCTTCGCTTTTCCTAAATAAAGTGTTCCATCTTTTACTTTGGATTCGTATACGTCAAGTGGAGCAAGAGGCGGTGTGCCTTTAATGTTCATCCCATCTTTTGTGTAACGTCCCCCGTGACACGGGCAAAAGAATTGATTAGGATGTGCTTTGTCCGAATTCCAGTTCACTGTACAACCTAAATGTTTACACACTGGAGAAAACGCAACAATGTCTCCGCTTTCATCTTTATGCACCCAAGCAGATTTTGGCTCTTCAGACTTGTACCATCCGTCAACCTGCTTCACCTTAAAATCGAAGCGCTTCGGCTCTGTTGTAATATCCTTTACTTGTCCAACAGCAACCATATCTGTTCCCGCTTCTTTTCTTAACACCGGATCAAGCGCAAACCGCGTCATCGGCATTAAAATACCCGCCGCCATAAAGCCTCCTACCCCTGTAAGTGTGTAATTTAAAAACTGTCTTCTTGACACACGATGTTCTTTCTCGCTCACGAAAATTTCCCCCCTCTATCAGAAATTGTCCCCTCGTGAAAAAATTATATAAAAAATAAATACTAGGACACTATCATGATATAATACCCTCTTGTATAGGTCAATATCATACTACTCATAATAATAAGAACTTTCTGTTTATTATTACCTTATCCATCTTTCTTCCAACATTACCATAATATTTTTTATGTGAGCACGAATAACTTCCCTTTTCGCTTGATCACTAAATTGCTCTAATGATAACGATGGAAACCAAAATAAATCACCCTGCAACTCTTGCATATCTTCTTTCCATGAAAAATCACTTGTCACATAGGCAATATGCTTAAAACCTTGCCTTTGCAAATGATCTGTCCATTCTTGCAAACGGTCTTTTTCATTCTTTTGGCTCTCTACCAAATACGTAAATGCGGGCAGTAAAAGCACTCTTCCTTTATACTCCCTTTCCAACTCCATACTCAAAGCCTCAATAAATTCACCTTGCTCTACAACCATTTTCATTTCTTTTGCTGCCGAAATAGACAAAAGGGGGATAATCCCTGTATCTACATACTCCCTCGCTTGCTCAAACTGTTCCACATCTTTTACAATCCATTTCACCTTTTCTCCCCTCCTTCACCATAAATGACAGAACTTTCACTTTATATATATTAAACCATACTAAAAGAGGTAAAAAAAGAAAAACTACCTATTATTAAGTAGTTTTTCTTAAAAAGTCTGAAATTCGTAAAGATTACATAATCAAAATGAATTCTATAAAATTTTCAACTCTGCTGTTAACCTATGAAATGCTTCCTTATCTTGCTTATCCAAAGCTTCATCAATTTGTTTCAAAAGACGCTCTCTTCTAAATGAGAATACACTTTCTTCTAAAAATCGTTCTGCAAGCAATCGATCTTTTTCATTCACTTCAATATGCTTTGGCAAATATGGATTTTCTTCTAATACAGCTACATAGTTTGCATTTTGGAACGATGATTTAAAATTAAGCTGAATATAAATATCCTCATCTCGATTCAAACGAATATCATGAAACGACTTTTCTGCATCTGTTGTCATTACATTTTGTTTAAAAAAGTGAAACGGTGTGTCTTTCACACAATTCGCTGACATTACTAAGCCACGCGGACAATATTTTGCATGTTCTACGAAGTGGACTTTATGCATTAATTGATCGTGACTCATTAAATAATTCAAAATCCATACACATTCACGCTGTTTCAGTTGGTAATTATTCAAAAACCATTTTACAAAATCCTTCTTCTCGTTTACAGAAACAGGGGTATTCATAGCGATTAAGTCCCTCCTCTGTCTTGCTCTTTTCTTTTTAGATTCAAGAAGCGGCATTCAGTTTCCTTCCAACTTACGAAAAATCCTCTAAATTATATAACAATTCTTCAATATGAATTTGTGTCGGGTCTAGTTGTATTAACTGCGTAAATACTTCTTTCGCCTCTTTTCGCATTCCTTCTTCTAATAAGAAATAACCGTACTCTTCCAAGAAATCTGGATGATTCTTAAAAGAAGTATATGCACTTTCATAGTGTTTTAATGCATCCGAATACATTTCTAATTGTTTTTTTGCAAATGCAAGATCCCAAAGTAGTTGTGTATCTGGTTCTCCACTGTCAATTGTACGCTCTACAACTGCAATTAGCTCTTCGTATTTCTCTTGTTCTTTTAAGATATACGCATATTTTAATGTCGCACCTAAATGTCCCGGATCTAGCTCCAGCGCTTTTTGAAGCACTTCTTCTGCCTCCGCTATTTTACCTAATTTCGCCGCAATATTCGCTAATTCTACATAGAAAGGAACAGAAAGCTCATCTACTTTAATTCCTTCTTGAAGTGTTTCATAGCTTTCTTGAAGCATGCCTTCTTTTTCATAGCTTTTCGCTAAATACATGTATAACGATGCGTACTCAGGATCTAATTCTTTTAATTCTTGCCAAGCACCAATTGCTCTTTGATATTCTTCCCCTTGGTATAATGTGAAGGCATATCCAAATAGTGAGTGAATATCTTTTTGCTCTTCTAACCCCGCCTCATAGTAAGAGATTGCCTCTTCCCAGTTTCCAATAGCACTTAAAGTTTCTGCTAGACGAAGCGCAATGACAACACCGCCCATAACTTTATGTTCTGCTAGTAACGATTCATAATAAGTGATCGCCTTTTTCTCTTCACCTTTACTACTATATAATTCTGCTAATCCAAACGTAATAACAGGTTCGTCTGGCATCATTTCTTTTGCCTTTAATAGTTTTTGTTCTGCTACATCATCAAAACCTTGCATTTGGAATAAATCTGCAACAAGTAATAGCGATTGAACATATAGATCATCATTTTCTGGAATATCATGAAGCACTTCAATCGCTTCATCTTCTTTATCTAAATCAATATATAATTCTGCTAAAAATAATGTAAATTCACTTTCTTCTGGATATAACAAGCGTAAATCATCAATAATTGCTAACGCCTCATCCATAAACCCAAGTGTATGATAGTAACGAGCGATATCATACTTCTCTTCATCATTAGCAACTCGTAGTTGTTCTTTTAATAATTGTAATCCTTTTTCTGCTTCACCGTTTTCAATATAAGAAACAGCTTGTTCAAACTTTTGCATAAACGTCTCCTTTAATTCAAAAAATATTCTCTTCTGTTCATTTATCATAAGCAACTAGGTGTAAGAACGCAACCTTTTGAGTGAACTACCTCTTCCTATATTTGCTCTTATAGCGCAGCTAATTGTTCGAAAAATTTCGGATACGATACAGCGACCGCATCACTATTCTCTATTTTCACTTCTCCATCTATAATACACGATGCGATTGCAAGCATCATCCCAATACGATGATCGCCGTGACTATTAACAGTATTTCCTTTTAAACTTTGTTTACCATATATAATCATACCATCTGGTGTAGATTCAATCTTCGCGCCTAATTTGCCTAATTCATCTACAACCGTATCGATACGGTTTGTTTCTTTTACTTTTAACTCCTCAGCGTTTTTAATAACAGTAATTCCTTCTGCCTGCGTTGCCAATAAAGCAATTACAGGAATTTCATCAATTAATCTTGGAATAAGAGTTCCACCAATTTCTATTCCTTTTAGTTTAGATGTTTCAATCGTAATATCTCCGCACGGCTCAAACTCTTCATTTCTAATATGATTGATAGAAATAAGTGCACCCATCTTTGTTAATACATCTAAAATCCCTGTTCTCGTCGGATTTAAACCAACGTTTTCCAATACAAGCTTACTATTTTGGACAATTGCACCAGCTACTAAGAAAAATGCGGCCGAAGAAACATCTCCTGGAACTTCTATGTCTGCACCTTTAAGTTGTTGTCCGCCTTGTAATGAAACGGTACGTCCATTAACATCTACGGTACAACCAAATGCACGTAACATTCTTTCCGTATGATCACGAGATTGCATAGGCTCTGTTACTGTAGTTACGCCTTCCCCTTGCAAACCCGCAAGTAAAACTGCTGACTTCACTTGTGCACTCGCTACTGGTGAATGATAATGCATACCTTTTACCTTACCACCGCGAATAGATAAAGGTGTATATTGTCCGTTTTCTCTACCATCAATTTGAGCATTCATCTTACTAAGCGGGTCTGTAACACGTTTCATAGGACGTTTTCCAATTGATGCATCCCCAATTATCGTACTATGGAACGGCGTATTTGCTAAAATTCCAAGCATCAGACGAATAGTCGTCCCTGAATTTCCCACATCCAATACTTCTTTCGGTTCTTGCAAATTTGCTAATCCTTTACCATAAATCGTGACATCGTTCCCACTCTGTTCAATCTGGACACCTAGTTTTTGAAAACATGCAATTGTACTTAAACAATCTTCTCCTAATAAAAAATTTGATACTTTCGTCGTCCCTTCCGCTATCGCTCCAAACATAACAGAGCGATGTGAAATAGATTTATCTCCTGGAACAACAATTTTCCCATTCAAACTATTTTTTCGTCCTACTAGTTTCAAACTGTATCCTCCTCACATTTTAAATAGTTTATATGTACAATAGTTCTTCTTATACGTCTACTTCTATTGTAACGTTTTCTTTCTTGAACGTGCAAACAACTCCCCTTATTGCAGTTCAAATGAAAAAGGCTCCTGTTACAGGAGCCTTCACCATTTCTTAAGAATACGTTTCTTCTTTCTTCACTTGTTCTTTTACAAGTTCCGTAAGTAATTCAATAATCTCATCATTTTCTTCTTTTAATCCAACAGTAATACGAATACCATCATGCATACCAAATGCTGCACCAGAACGAACGATATATCCTTTTTTCATTAATCGTTCGAAAGCTTCATTACCAGGTATACCGAGTTTCAAGAAAATGAAATTCGTTTGAGATGGATAGTAGAATACGTTATATTCCTTACAAAATGCATAATATTGATTTAATCCTTCGGCATTTTTCTTCACACACTCTTGTAAAAACTGTTGATCCTCTATTGCCGCTAATGCTACCGCTTGGGCGATAGTTGATGTGTTAAATGGTAGTCTTGCTACCTCTAGCTGCCCAATAAGCTTTGCATCCCCAATCGCATATCCAATACGAAAAGCAGCTAATCCATATGCTTTTGAGAATGTGCGTAGCACCATAAGATTTTCGTACTTTTCAAGAAGGGGTAATGTTTGCGGATAATCTTCTGCCCCAGCATATTCATAATATGCTTCGTCCATAATAACGAGCGCTGACTTTGGAACTGATTCTAAAAATGAAAGTAATTTTTGTTTTTCTACATATGTACCTGTCGGATTATTTGGATTACAAATCCATACAATCTTCGTTTTCTCATCTACTTGCTGTAACATTGCATCTAAATTGTGAATACCATTTTCAAGTGGTACTTCCCGAACTTCCGCTCCTTCAATAACAGCATGATGATAATATTGTGAGAACGTAGGATTCGCCATTACAACATTTGTTCCGTTATGTAGCAAAGCGCGACTAATCATTTGAATGACTTCATCTAACCCGCTACCAAATAAAAGTTGTTCCGCTTTTACACTTAAATGCTCTGCTACTTTCTCACGAAGCTCAAAAGCCGCCCCGTCCGGGTAGAGTGCATATTGATTGGCTAACGAAGTTAATGCTTCTGTCACGCGCGCAGAGCAGCCAAACGGATTTTCATTCGATGCTAACTTCACAATTTTTGACAATCCATATTCTCTTTTTACTTCTTCAATATTTTTCCCAGGTACATATGCTCTCAAAGTTAACAATTGCTCTTTTACTCTCACTTTTATTCCCCCAGTCATTGATATGATTTATAATTCCTTACTGTCATCTTTCATCATAACCGTCACCATTACGAGAATACCTTTAAATATGCATTTCATACCTGTTCTACCAACTTTTTTAGACCATATCCTTTTGAAATGCTTCTAACGCAATATGAACAGTCTCATCTGAAATAGATACGACATTCACTCCCCCATATTCCTGCATAAGCACCATATGAATTGTTCCAGCATTTGCTTTTTTATCTTGTTTCATCAACTGAACGAGACGTTCTACATTCAAGTCACTTGGCATTTTTGGATAACCGTATTTCAAGAACCACTGCTTCATTTCTTCATAAGAAAGATCAATTTTGTACACTTGCTCACTTAAAAACATGGCAAATAGCATACCAACCGCTACTCCATCACCGTGAGTAATATTTCCATATCCTAACTCTTTTTCAAGAGCATGTCCTAACGTATGCCCAAAATTTAAATGGGCACGTACACCTTTTTCTGTTTCGTCTTGCGACACAATATTCGCTTTCACAGGAATCGCCTTCGTTAATATATGAATTAACTTTTCATCACGAAGATCCGTTAACGTTTGCACTTCTTCTTTTAACCAATGATATAGCTCTACATCACCAATAAGAGCATGCTTTATCACTTCTGCATAACCTGATCGCCACTCTTTTTCAGGAAGTGAATGTAAAAATGGCGTATGATATACAACAGCTTCTGGCTGATGAAACGCTCCAATCATATTTTTTCCTAGTGGATGGTTAATTGCTACTTTCCCGCCTACTGCGCTATCGTGAGCTAATAAAGTCGTTGGAACTTGGACAAAGCGAATACCACGCATAAACGACGCCGCAACAAATCCAGCCAAATCTCCAATCATTCCGCCTCCAAGTGCGATGATTAAAGAATTTCTATCTAATTTATTTTCAAGAGCCGAAGTGTGAGCCTCATAGAAATTTTCAAAAGACTTCTCTTTTTCGCCACTCGGTACAACAAACGAAAATACTTTTTGCTCTACTTGCAATGCATCAACAACTGTCTGTAAATGCAGTGATGCAACAGCTTCATCAGAAATAATCATTATGTTAGATACAGCAGGATTCATTTTTTGAATAAGCGTTGTTAAATGTAACAACGCCTCCCTTCCAACATGTACATCATATTCTTTTGATTTCGTTTGAATATGTATGTTCTCCATTAAAATCCCCTCGCATATTCATTATGTTTCTCAATATTTTCACGTATAAGATCGATACGATCCAATCCAAATTGTTCAATTAAAACTGTCGCGAGCTCCCAAGCGACAACAGCTTCAGCCACAACGCTAGCTGCCGGTACTGCACAACTATCTGAACGTTCAATACTCGCTGTAAAAGGTTCTTTCGTACCAATATCAATACTTTGAAGCGGTTTATACAATGTCGGTATCGGTTTCATAACACCGCGCACAACAACCGGCATACCAGTTGTCATGCCACCTTCTAATCCACCTGCATTGTTCGTTTTTCTTCTATACCCTTGCACTTCATCCCAAAGGATTTCATCATGTACTTCACTTCCGGGTCTATGTGCTGCTTCAAAACCAATTCCAATTTCAACACCTTTAAAAGCGTTAATACTCATAATTGCCGCTGCTAATTTTGCATCTAATTTTCTATCATAATGTACATAGCTACCTACTCCGATTGGCATTCCTTCTACAACTACTTCAACAATACCGCCGATAGAATCACCATTTGCCTTCGCATCATCAATTGCTTGCATCATCTTTTTACCGGCCTTTTCATCTAAACAACGTACAGGAGATGCTTCTGTAGTACTTTGTAATTCCGCAATAGAGTTATATTTAATATTTTCTACCTGGACACCACCAATCTCGACAACATGTCCCGCTACTTGTATACCTAATTCCGCTAATATTTTTTTTGCAACTGCACCAGCTGCAACACGAACTGTCGTTTCACGTGCGGAAGAACGCTCTAATACATTCCTCATATCTCTATGACCATATTTAATCGCACCATTTAAATCTGCGTGTCCAGGTCTAGGTTTCGTAACTTGCCTTTTCATTTCTTTCTCTTCCTGCTCAGTTAACGGCTCTGCACCCATAACCTTTGTCCAATGTGTAAAATCACGATTTTCAACAACAAGTGCAATCGGGGACCCCATCGTCTTCCCATGCCTAACACCACTTACAATTTGCACTTGGTCTTTCTCAATTTGCATGCGTCTACCGCGTCCATATCCTTTTTGTCTTCTAGCTAATTCTTCATTTATATCATTCGCTACTAAAGATAATCCTGCCGGAACACCTTCTAAAATTGTCGTAAGTTGCGGACCGTGGGATTCACCAGCTGTAATATATCGCATAAGTTATTCCTCTTTTCGCATATGTATTTATCCCGCTACATAAAGTAACTATATTATCTTCCATCACTCTTTAAAATACAAAGAAATTATATAGTAAATCGAGTATTTGCTTTCCCTACTTGTAATTATTCTATTATTTTCATAATAATAGACCTTTTACTTTACATACCAATATATCATAACAGTCCTAACTTCGTAACTGATCGAAATAAAAAAAGTGCAAGAAGAATACCCCTATTCTTCTTGCACTTTTTACTATTATCACAGTTATTAAAGCGTTTACAAATTATTTCAAAATAATTAGTAAATCCATTGATTCATTAATTTTGAGTAGTCTACTAATTCTTCTTCCTTAAAGAAAATAGCAATCTCGCGCTCTGCACTTTCTAAAGAATCCGAACCGTGGATAATGTTTTTCGCAACAGTTACACCGAAATCTCCGCGAATTGTTCCCATATCAGCTTCATGCGGGCGTGTTTTACCCATCATATTGCGTGCTGTATCTACTACATTTTCACCTTGCCATACCATTGCGAATACAGGGCCAGATGTAATAAAGTCTACTAATTCACCAAAGAAAGGTCTTTCTTTATGCTCACCGTAGTGTTGTTCAGCAATTTCCGGAGTAACTTGCATTAATTTTGCACCAACTAATTGAAAGCCCTTTTTCTCAAAACGAGCTACGATTTCCCCAATGAAGGCACGTTGTACACCGTCTGGTTTTACCATTAGAAATGTTTTTTCCATAAAAAATCTCTCCACTTCTGAATTATGTATGTAATTGTATATCCCCACACACATAGTAACACCCTTATCACAATTGTGCAATAGTTTTGAAATAGAGAGATTATTTTATTTTTTAGAAAAATCACTAAAATTTTCGTTTTCCAATATACTTTGCAACATTTTGCAACGCATACTTCGCCTGTCCACGAGGGAGTGGTTTTATTATTTCTAATGCTTTATGTAAATAACGTTCACTAAACGAAAATGCTTTATCAATAGCTTCGCTCACTTTAATATCATCAATAATTTCTTTCATTTCACTTGCTGTTGTATTTTCATGCACAGATGTAATTTTCTGACGAAGAACTGGATCTTCCATGGCATACAAAACAGGTAATGTAATGTTACCTTGTAATAAATCACCACCAGCAGGCTTTCCAAGCTTCTCTTCTGTCGATACGAAATCTAAAATATCATCAATAATTTGATAAGACATACCAACAAAATATCCATACCAAAATAGACGATTTACAGTATCACGATTAGCACCAGCAGCAATCGCTCCCAACTGACAACTCGCGGCGATTAACAATGCTGTTTTTCGTTTTATCCTTCTTAAATACGTTCTTAAATTTTGATCATAGTTATACTTATCTTTAATTTGTTCGATTTCACCTTTACAAACTTCTAAAATTGTATGAGACAACGCTTGATGCGCATCTGGAATTTCTATATTTGTTATACATTCAAGAGACTTCGCAAACAAGTAGTCTCCTGTATACATTGCAATACGATCTCCCCATTTCGCATTCACTGTTGCGCTACCGCGTCGTAAAAACGCAGCATCAATGACATCATCGTGAACAAGCGAAGCCATATGAATAAGTTCTAATGCAACCGCAACATGCTTAATTGCATCTAACTTATAATCCCCAAATTTCCCTGCAAGCAAAACAAAAACAGGGCGAATCCGCTTCCCACCTGCTTCAATAAGCTGTAATGCCGCTTCTTCTACTAACGGCTGCTCAGAAGCAACTGTCTTCTTCAATTCTTTTTCTATAACATTAATATCCGATCGTAAAAAAGAGTACATAAGTTGTAACTTCATATTGTTCACCTTAACCTAAAACGTCTTTTTTCTTTTTTCTATTTTGATTCTGGTTTAATACCTAAATGCATAGCTGCTACACCAAAAGTAAATGGTTTCACTTGCACATTCTTAAGCCCAGCTTCTTCAAACATATTTGCTAACTCTTTCATCCCTGGGAATGTACTAGCAGATTCCTGAAGCCATGAATATTCTTTATAACTTTTCGCAAACATCTTTCCAAATAACGGCATGATATATTTAAAGTATAAGACATATCCTTGACGAAAACCTATCATCGTTGGTTGGGATGTTTCCAGGCAAATTACTTTTCCACCAGGCTTTACTACACGCGTCATTTCTTTTAATACTTGCATGTAATCCGGAACGTTACGTAACCCAAAACCAATCGTTACATAATCAAATGTATTATCTTCATAAGGAAGTTCCATTGCATTTCCATGCATAAGTTCTACTTGCTTTAATTCTAAAGCTTCTACCTTTTGTTTACCGACAGCTAGCATATTTTCGCTAAAGTCTAAACCGTAAACCTTCCCATCTTCCCCTACAGCTCCCGCTAGTGCAATTGTCCAATCTGCCGTCCCGCAGCATACATCAAGTGCCTTACTCCCAGGTTTCACATCCATAATTCGCATCGTTTCTTTACGCCATGCCTTATGCCTTTGAAAACTAATTACAGAATTCATCACATCGTATTTATCAGAAATTTTCTCAAATACGTCATGTACTCTTTCTTCTTTTGATTGTTGCATGCTCGTACCTTCTTCCAATGTAAAGTTGCTTATGTCCTTGATTTATCTCTTAACATAGAAATTATCTCATTAACTTCTGTATGATTCTCTAAAAAATTTTCTTCCTGCTTTCTCATTTCCATAAGCCATTCATTAATAACTGTTTCTAGATTTTTATCGTCATCCAATGAGATTTTTTGGACCGCTTGAAAAACAGGTGAATTTTGTTTATCCGCATACAATTGACACTCTTTTTGAAGACGATTTTTTCCTAACACATAAGTTATATATGGTTTCCAATTAGATAAATGAAAATGATCACATGTTTTTTGCAAAAGCGCAGATTCAATTATTACTACACTTTCCATTATGTCTTGAATCGCCACATGTGCTTTTTGATATAGCATAATTTTATGTTCATTAATCTCCTTAATTCCTTCAGCAAGTGCACGAATTAAGATAATATCACAATTCATTGACAATAAGTAATAGTATAGACCACTATAATAATCCCCTGCAAGAACTGTCAATTGACGACGCTTATGGAATCCACTCGTCTCTTCGTTTGCTTTATTTGATACTTTTTCATGTGTATCAAGAGCAATTTGTACAAGCATAATCGTTACTACATAATGATCAATTTGTTCTTTATGTATATTTGCACTTTTTAATGCACCGTATAACAGCGCTATTTTTTCTTCATCAATAAATGGTTCTTCAATATAGTTTATAAAATAAGGATGGCGTAATTTCTCCATCAATTTCTCTTTAATACCCGCATACCCTCCGTAGATGTCACACACAAAAAATCACCCTTGTTTTCTAATTCATAAAATTTATTATAACACATACATTCTATTTTCTATAATCAAAACTTGGCTACTTCTGCCAAACTGCCCCCGAATAAAGCCTCACCTTTCATTCATACGAGTTATCTTCGTCTCTAACAACTACAAACATTCATTTCCACAAAAGGCAGAAGTAATTTTCACCCTTTATATTCTTGCTCTTTAACACTAAAACTATATCATTTTTTTGTATATAAAAAAAAGAAAAGCAGTTTCCCGCTTTTCTTTACTTCGTCTTAATAAACGATAAAATTTCACTACGTGCTGCTGCATCATTTTCTAACACGCCGCGCACCGCAGTCGTTATTGTTTTCGCACCAGGCTTTTTCACACCACGCATCGTCATACACATATGCTCTGCTTCTACTACTACCATTACACCATGCGGCTCTAGTACTTCCATAATAGAGTTAGCTACTGTTGATGTAATTCGTTCCTGTAGTTGCGGACGACGCGCAATTGTGTCTACAGTACGGGCTAATTTACTTAGCCCTGTTACTTTTCCACCTTGCGGAATATATGCAACGTGAGCAACTCCATAAAACGGAACAAGATGATGCTCACACATCGAATAGAATGGTATATCTTTTACTAATACAAGCTCTTCGTGGTCTTCTCCAAATACTTTGTGTAAATGCTCTTTCGGATCCTCATGCATCCCTGAGAATACTTCTGCGTACATTTTCGCAACACGTTTCGGTGTATCAAGTACTCCCTCGCGATTTGGGTCATCTCCGATTGCCTCTAAAATAAGACGTACTGCATGTTCAATTTGTTCTAAATTAACTTTTGCCATCCGCTAGCCCTCCCGAAAAACCTAAAAGTGATACGAACACATTCTAGCATATTTATGTTTTTAAAAGCAAAAAGAAGAGTTTCCAAAAAGGAAACTCTTCTTCCCTGTTAATATGTAAGGATTATTTAACCGCATCTTTTAACGCTTTACCAGGTTTGAATGCAGGTACTTTACTTGCAGCGATTTCAATCTCCTCACCTGTTTGTGGGTTACGACCTTTACGAGCCGCACGCTCACGAACTTCGAAGTTACCGAATCCGATTAGTTGTACTTTATCACCTTGTTTTAAAGCTTCTAAGATAGAATCAAAAACAGCGTCCACTGCTTTTGTTGCGTCCTTTTTAGAAAGGGAACTTGCTTCTGCAACAGCATTGATTAAATCTGTCTTGTTCATGCCATTCACCTCCTCCCAAAGATAAGACTGTATAATGATCATAAAATGAGTCTTACTTTCATTTGTAGGCAATTTTTGCAAATTCTATACTACAAAGATGTAGATAAATCATTATCAACGCCTATATTATACGATTCTCCTTTATAATTCAATATTTTTAAGGAAATTGTTACTCTTAAAATGTGAATTTCTGATGAAACTTGACAATTTACAACAAAATATTAGATAATGACTGTTTATTTTTCTATTACGAACTCAAAAAGAAAAAAATCCCTCTGCAATTAGAGGGATTTTTTTCTTATAATATAATCGCAATTAATCCGCCAGATCCTTCATTAATAATTCTTTCTAGCGTTTCTTTTAACTTATAACGAGCGTTTTCTGGCATTAGTGATAACTTCGCTTGAATTCCTTCTCTAACAATAGAGCTAAGAGAGCGCCCAAATATATCAGAATTCCAAATTGATAGCGGGTCATCTTCAAAATCTTGCATCAAGTAACGAACTAGTTCTTCACTTTGTTTTTCAGTACCGATAATCGGTTCAAATGTTGATTCTACATCCACTTTAATCATATGAATAGACGGCGCAACCGCTTTTAATTTAACACCGAACCTTGAACCGTGACGAATAATTTCCGGTTCATCTAAGCTCATATCAGCTAATGCAGGCGCTGCTACTCCATATCCGGTTTGTTTTACCATCCGCAGGGCATCCGCCACTTGGTCATACTCTGTTTTCGCATGAGATAAATCGAGCATAAGCTTCAATAAATGATCTTTCCCTCGAATCTCTACTCCTACTACTTCTTTTAAAATTTGATCATACAATTCATCTGGCGCATATAAATCAATCTCTGCCACACCTTGCCCCATATCAATGCCAGCTAGACTTGCTCGATCAATAAATTCATATTGACTAAACTGCCAAACGACACGGTCCACATCACGAAGACGTTTTATATCCTTTACAGTCTCTTGAACCGCTTCCTGATAACTTTGGCGTAACCAATGTCCTTCATTTAGCACCATTACCCAGCTCGGAAGGTTTACATTCACTTCTAAAACCGGGAACTCGAATAACGCTTCTCGAAGTACGTTATACACATCTGTTTCTCTTAAACTCTCTACACTCATCGCAATTACTGGGATATCATATTCTTCTGATAAACTTTGACGTAACTGCTCCGTATCTGGATGATATGGCTGTACAGTATTGATAATCATAATGAAAGGCTTTCCTACTTCTTTTAACTCATTTACAACGCGTTCTTCTGCCTCTATATAATCTCTTCTTGGAATTTCACCAATTGTTCCATCTGTTGTAATAACGACACCTATTGTTGAATGCTCTTGAATTACTTTACGTGTTCCGATTTCTGCAGCTTCATGGAATGGAATAGGCTCTTCATACCAAGGAGTATTAATCATGCGCGGACCATTCTCATCTTCATAGCCTTTTGCTCCTGGAACCGTATATCCAACACAATCTACTAATCGAATATTCACTTCAAGACCTTCATCTACTTCGATAGAAACCGCTTGGTTTGGAACAAACTTCGGTTCCGTCGTCATTATTGTACGACCAGCAGCACTTTGAGGCAGTTCATCCTGCGCTCTTTGACGGTCTGACTCATTTTCAATATTGGGAATAACAACAAGTTCCATAAATTTTTTAATAAATGTTGATTTCCCTGTTCGAACAGCTCCTACAACTCCAAAATAAATATCACCGCCTGTGCGTTCCGCAATATCTTTAAAAATATCTACCTTTTCCAAGTGATTCCCTCCCTCAATATTTTTGGGAATAATTCCACGTTTATAGTCAACTAATACCTTCTCTAACGTTGCCTATAATATCTGATATAATATAATGGTATTCTAGAAGTTCGGACAATATATCATATAATTTTGTCCAATTTCATATGACTATTTAAAAATACCTTTTGTTTGCATCGCAAGTTGTATAACATAAAAAACCTTTCTTCTAGAACTTATTCACTAAAAGAAAGGTTCATGACTTATGATTTTAAAAAAATTGGTTCTCCATTTTTTACTGTGTACGGCAAAGAATATGCAGGAACAAACGGGGAATCCTCCGATAATATCCCCCGGATATCTTCCCCTTCTTTAAATTGCCCTTCATTTTTTTTCAACGCTTCATATAAGTCGATTCTATAATCAACAAACAATTCTCCTTTTTCATTGATTACAAGAGGGAGACCTTTTCCTGAGTACGGACTTGTCACTTGTGGTACATCTTTATATCCTAGTTTTTTGAAGTCTAATTCATAAACACCATCTGTAATCACTTTTTTAAAAGGTGGATATTGATGTTCATCCCGATACATCCTTAGCTTCAATGCCACTTCTTGAATTTGTTCCGCCATTCTCACATCAATTAACTTTACTGTCGGATTTTTTTCAACATCTATTAATACATATTGATATACTCCACCACTTTCATACGCATTCCCTGGTGCCTCTTGTATGTACCTTGGAGCAATTTTTTGAAAATCAATTGGATACTTCTGATAAATCGGCGTACTCATATCACGCGTCTTAATTGGTAATAAACCATCCGTTTGCTCCTTATATGTATTAATGGCTTTTTGTACAACTTGCAACTGGTCTTCATAAGGAATAGCACTTTGTTTCATATTTTCTCTTGGATACATACACCCTGTTAAAATGCTCATGCAACAAAATATTAAAATAATATGGATTTTTTTCACTGACAATCACCTTTTCATGCTAATATGGACTGTTCCCTTTGTAACATTTACCGACTACACATCCTTTATTGCTCAATAGGGCCACTAAATACAACAAGGAAAATAACAATTCCCGATACAATCATGAGGGTGTACGCTACTAAAGCTGTAATCCCTTTCAAAAATTTATTCTTCATTTTATGCCTACTTAATAAAATAAAACTTACTGCAAGAAACATAAATCCAATTGCCCCTAAAGCAAACCACATTTTCATAAGCCCTTCCGACATATATACACCCCTTTACTTTCAATCTATTTTTATACTATTTTAACAAATTAAAATCTTTAAACAAATAAAAATCATCATTTTTCCGTGAATTGATGATTTTTATTTAAAATAATAAAACCGAAGCACGAAATGATGCGCTTCGGTTGACCAAATATGCCCTTAACAGCTCTATTCCCATTCTTTCATAACTATCATATGCATTCTCTAAACTCTTTGTTTCTCATAATTTATTTTTTAAACATTTTACTTAACGAACCAAAATCCGCCGGCATATTATTGTTAATAATCGCTTTTACAATTTGATCCTCTTGCTCTTTCGGCACTTCACGTCCTGCCATTAAAGCAACTTGATGAATCAATTGGCGAAGCACTTTCTCATCACGTAAGTTCGCATTTTGAACAGATGATGCTAATTTAAAAATATCTTCTTTATTCACTTTCGCTTCCTTTTCAATGTTACTAAAAATGTTGTTATCCATTCTTTTCACCCTCTCCTCAAGTTACTCTTCATCCTATGCACAAATGAAAAATTGGTGAAAAGACCCAGAAAACAAAAAAACGGTAGAAGCACAAAATGTACTTCTACCGCTTTTTTATAATAAATCAGGTATCGTTTCAACTTCATGTTTTCGAACACGCCCCATCAATGAGCCTACTGTATCTTTTACATTTTTCCCATTGAACAACACGTCATATAAAGCGGCTGTAATCGGCATCTCAACTTCCATTTTCTCTGCCAATTCATGAGCAGCTTTCGTTGTTCGTACACCTTCAACAACCATACCCATACTTTCTAATACTTCTTCTAAAGAATGTCCTTTTCCAAGCATATTTCCCGCACGCCAATTTCGACTATGCACACTTGTACAAGTTACAATTAAGTCCCCCATACCAGTTAGACCAGCAAATGTCAGTGGATTTCCGCCCATCTTTCTTCCTAAACGAGCAATTTCCGTTAAACCACGTGTCATTAATGCGGCTTTCGCATTATCACCTAATCCAAGTCCGTCAGTTATTCCCGCAGCTAGTGCAATAATATTTTTTAAAGCACCACCTAGTTCAACTCCAACGATATCTGGGTTTGTATATACACGGAAATAGCTATTCATAAACAGATCCTGTACTTCCTCAGCCGCTTCCATACGTTTTGCTGCAGACGTAACAGTCGTCGCTTGGCGCAAACCTACTTCTTCAGCATGACTCGGCCCAGATAGTACAACAACATCCTTAATCAAGCTCTCTGGAATTTCTTCCTCAATCACTTCCGAAATACGTTTTGACGTACCTGGTTCTATTCCTTTACTTGCATGAATCCAAGTAATTGGCTCTGTAACAATTTCTTTCATCTCTTGCAATACGTCTCGGTACGCTTTCGTCGGTACTACTAGCAGTACTGTATTTACATCTACTAATGCTTCTTCTAAAGAAGAGTAGGCTACGATTGTGCTTGGCAATGTAATCCCTGGAAGATATCTACTGTTCTCACGCTTCGTATTAATCTCATCCATAAGTTCAGAACGATTTCCCCAAATACGTACATCATGCCCATTGTCAGCTAATACCATCGCTAACGCTGTTCCCCAGCTACCTGCTCCTATTACTGTGATTTTTGTCATAAAATCACATCCTCTCCATTAGTCTCTTGCTCTAGCGATAATGTGAATCGGCGTTCCTACAAAACCGAATGCTTCACGTAAACGATTCTTTAAGAAGCGCTCATATGAAAAGTGCATTAATTCTGTATCGTTTACAAATATAACAAATGTTGGTGGTTTTACCGCAACCTGTGTCGCATAGAAGATTTTCAGACGGCTACCATTATGTGTCGGCGTTGGATTCATCGCTACCGCATCCATAATTACATCATTTAATACATTCGTTTGTACACGAATGCTATGGCTTTCATTTACCTCATTAATAACCGGTAATAACGTTTGTGTACGCTTTTTCGTTTTCGCAGATAAGAATACAATCGGTGCATACTCTAAAAATTGGAAATGAGCACGGATGTTTTCTTCAAATGCTTTCATTGTTTTTTCATCTTTTTTCACTGCATCCCATTTGTTTACAACGATAATAACAGCTCGTCCTGAATCATGAGCATATCCAGCGATTTTTTTATCTTGCTCAATAATTCCTTCTTCTCCGTCTAAAACGACTAAAACAACGTCAGAACGTTCAATCGCTCTAAGTGCACGAAGTACACTATACTTTTCTGTACTTTCGTATACTTTCCCTTTTTTACGCATACCAGCTGTATCGATGATTACATAATCTTGATCATCTTTACTATATGGTGTATCAACAGCATCACGTGTCGTTCCCGCTATATTACTTACAATTACACGTTCTTGACCAAGAAGTGCATTTACAAGTGATGATTTCCCTACGTTTGGACGTCCAATTAAAGAGAAACGGATTGTTTCATCGTCATACGCTTCTTCTTCAATCTTTGGAAAATGATTTGCAGCTTCATCTAACAAATCACCAAGTCCTAAACCGTGTGTACCTGAAATCGGGAATGGCTCGCCAAATCCTAATGCATAAAAATCATAAATATCACTACGCATGTCTGGATTATCAACCTTATTTACCGCAAGTACAATTGGTTTTTTAGAACGGTATAAAATTTTAGCAACTTCTTCATCTGCTGCAGTTACACCATCGCGACCATTCGTCATAAAAATGATAACATCTGCTTCATCAATCGCTACTTCCGCCTGTTGACGAATTTGTGTCAAGAACGGCTCGTCTCCAATATCAATTCCACCTGTATCAATAATGTTAAACTCATGATTTAACCATTCTCCCGCACTATAAATACGGTCTCGCGTTATACCTGGTATATCTTCTACGATTGAAACTCTTTCTCCAACAATTCTATTGAAAATAGTAGATTTTCCTACGTTCGGGCGGCCTACTATTGCTATTACTGGTTTCGGCATATACTTTCATCCTTTCAACTTGCTTCTGTTTATTATGTAAAAAACCCTTCTTTGTGCAAGAAGGGATTTGCATTCCAGAATATTTCTCAACGTATCAAAACACCTCACATTATACCACACGTTACTAATGTTTCACAATAATATATACATTATCTTGTAAGCGATGTGCAATCCCATCTAAAATAGCCTCTAAATTATTTGCAACAAATTCCAGTTCCTCTGTCGACTCGCAAATAAATAAAGGGGCACCACCTGCAAATTTCTCTGGCGTTGTTGTAATGACTGCGAGAATAACACTTTCTAACATCATCTCTTATCTCCCCTTCCTTTCGGAGCTTCTGATGACATATGAACAGCACTCTCTAATGTTGGTACATTTCCAATTACCCCTATCGCTTTTTCTGCATCTTGATCTTGCGGCAGAACAAAAATCCCAACTCTCCCATCCTCTAAATCACGCTTCGCTAACGGTACAAGTGCCGGCGTTCCAGAATCTCTATATATTCCTAAAGCAACCGAAACATCATGTAAAATAGCTTGACGTTGTCCTAAGTTTGAGATTGTAACCATCGCATCTATCGATTTCGGTTTTAAAATAAATCCCATTCCATATTTCATAATTTCTTCTTGCCTTGCTGGCAATCCAATATTCATAATGTAAATATTATCAATATAAAGTCCCGCTCCTTCAAAATGAAGTGGAACGTGTTCTATTTCTACAAGGTCATGAAGTCTTTTACCTGACATTAATTTTTTCGCAATGAAAAAACTTACTGTACCAGTAATTACCCCGGCAATCCATGAATGGAATCCTATATACGCAAACGTTGTTACAAACGACGTTAACATCGCCAAGTAGTTACGACTTTCAAATACTAATGCAATTCCTTCAATGTATGTATTACCACGTGGTACGAGCTCATATCCATCTAATTGTTGAAGCGTATTTCTTTCCATATTGCGCACATCACGAAATTGCGTCGCTGCTAACGTAAGAAATGTAATTGCAGAGAAATCTTTTTTCAAAACAGACGGAATCGCAATTGCTCCTAAGGCAGCCGCAATTAATCCCATCGCGATATGAATAATTTTTCCGTGGAGCCTCGTCGGATATTGCCTCGTATCAGTACGAAGCATTAACACCCTAGTTATTGTACCTGCAATTACGCCACATAAAATAGCCGGTGTATATTCAGTCATGCATTACCCTCGCCTTTCTTTTACGTGTTTTCCTCTTAAATTGTTCCATATATACTGATGCTTTCGTAATCCAAAGTAAAATCGCCATAAATAAAGTGGAAACAGCAGCAACATCTAAAAAAGCTAAACTGCCGTATTCATAAGGAAAATGTAATTTACGAAAAATAAGCGTCACCAACAATTCACCTTGTAACATCCCTATATATAAGGAGCATAATCGTAATATGCGATCCCCGTGCAATAAAACCGATGCATACACAAGTGCACCACTTAACAGCAACAACCTATCAACCACAATCCAAATTGGATCATATACTTCTAACAAATGAAAGCTTGTATATAACATTGCAATAATAAGTGCCGAAAGTAAGGTATATAATTTTTTCCAAATAGAATATAACGTGATGCCTACAAAAGAAATAATACAAAGAAAAAGGGCATTTACCGATATCGTGAAAGACGCAATCGTCACATTTAACGGAGAACAAATAATAAAAATTAATATACAAGTACTTATCTTCCAACGAATAGATTCTTTTTTCATAAAAAAGGTCACGACAATCCACCCTATCCAAGCAACAAAATAAAAAGTACTCCCATCCATCACTTCACCTCCTATGTTTTCCATTATGGGAACTTTTTATGAAAGTTAATCCCCCTTTTCTTTGTGCATAGTTTTTCTCATAACAGCAAAACTTTTAATAAGGAGGTGTAACTCACAATGGGTAAAGATCGCCAAGAACGAAAACTAAGAGAATCACGCCGCGTTGAATCTGATCGCGACCAATCACTTCAATATCCCGGTGCAACAAGTCTTGATACACCGGAGCAAGCTCGAAAACAGAATCAGCATTAAATAAAGTGAAACTTCAGTGAGTAGAATCCATCCCACTCATTATTAGCTCACACCAATCGGGCTTTTACGGGCAATACAAAAAGACGGTTTCGATAATGTACGAAACCGTCTTTTTACACAATTATTTTATTTCTACTCGTAATATAATTCTTTGGTTTTCGCACTATAAACCCTATCACTTGATGAGGCATCAATCGTAACTATGCCTGTTGGTTTTTTAGAATATGTAATAACATAAGACGTATGAAGAGAAGGATTTTTACTCTTTACCTCAACACGTACATAATCCGTCTCTCCTATTTCATTTAACTTTCGTTCAACCTCTTTTTTCACGCCTACAATATCTTCTTTTTCCTCTTTAATTTCCCTACTCACAATGGTATTTCCTTGATCAGAAAGCAATACTACTTCAGCATTACTTAAACCCACTTCATTTGATATATTAAAATAGTAATTCACATACGAATCTTCCGATGGATTTTTGTCTTCTCCTAATTCCCTTGGCAAAATTAGTGCTTCTATTCCACTTCCTGCATTCACCATTGGATTCCTATACAATTTTTTCCCGACCGCGATTGCAATATTCGCCGTTTTAATTGTTGATTGTACTGTTGTTGAACTAGAACCCCCTTCTCTTACATTTGAAGTTAATGAAATTTCAATCTTTTTATTATATCCAGAAATCGCTGTATCTTCTCTTATATTTCGTGCATGGATATTAACATCTTCACTATTATATGTAATGCGTCCTATCGGATTTTTACTATTTTAAGATACATTATCTCCTTTTTTATTAACATCCTCATCCCCTAAATTATCGTGAATTTTTTCTTGTCTATTTTGATTCTTAAATAACAATCTCTTATCTTGTTTTATCGCTAACCAGCTATATAGAGAGGCATACTTTCTTACTTTTGCCATGTTTCTCTCCACAAACATGGCAAAAGTAAGAACCCTCCAATAATTCAGCAGCACATTTTCTTCATTTCTTCATTTTTATAACCACTTTTTCAATCATAGCTTTTTCGTATAATATCCCTATATATATCGTAATATAAACTCCCTCTTTTTTTCCATTTATAGAATTATATATAATGATAACTTCCCACCCGGACCGTTGATTTTTTACAGACTGTGTCTTAACCTCTTTTTCCGTTCTGTGTCAACATGAAAAAATAGCCCTTCACCTGACCCAAAAGGGTCAGGTGAAGGGCTATTTTCTTAGTTTCTATCATTTATTATTGTTTTCATTTAATAAAATTTAAAAGATATCAGAGTGTTGGAAACCCTAAAGGGTTTCTCGACACTCTGAAAAAAATCAACCGGACGTTTGATTTTTTATCGCCTACTATAATGTGCAGTATCAATCCCTCGCTGCGCTAACCAATGATACGTTTCGCCTTTTACAACAAGAGGTACAGATTGTAACTCTTCTATCGTCTTCACCCCAAGAGCTGTCATAATAAATTTTAAATCTGTATGTAAAAGATCGATTTCATCCACTAATTTCTCAACACCATCTTGCATTAAAATACGTAAAAAGTATCCAGCAAACGCAGTTGTATTCGCCCCTAATGCGATTGCCTTCGCCACGTCAATTGCTGTTTGTATACCCCCAGATGCAATAAAAGAGAGGTTATTATTTGTAGAGGTTGCTTCAATAATCGAGGTAGCTGTTTGTATGCCCCAGTTATTAAAATAAGAAAGCATTCGCTGTCTTCTTTCATTTTCAACAGCAGCAAAATTCGTACCACCTTGGCCGCCAATATCAATTGCTGTTATACCTATACTCGCTAACTGTTGTACTGTTTCCTTACTCATTCCAAATCCCACTTCTTTTACAATGACAGGAACTTTACTGTTTAAAACAATTTGTTCAATTCGCCGAAGTACACCAGTAAAATCACGGTCTCCTTCTGGCATCGTTAACTCTTGTATGACATTTAAATGAATTTGCAGTGCATTCGCTTCAATCATATCAACGGCACGCTCTGCCTGTTCGACAGTTGCCTCACTCCCCAAATTAGCAAAGAAAATACCATTTGGGTTTACCTTTCTGACGATCTTATAAGAAGCCGCCTCGCCTTCATTTTTTAAAGCTGCCATTTGCGATCCTACAGCCATAGCAAGGTTATGATGTTTCGCTACATATGCTAATTGCTCATTAATATGTAATGTTTGCTCTCCTCCACCACCAGTCATCGCATTGATAAAAATCGGCGAACTTAGTGAAAGTTCGCCGATTTTTGTTTCACATGTTACAGTATCATAACTTGAATTTGGCAAGCTTTGATGCACAAAATCAATATCATGAAAGCCATGCGTACGAGACTGACCAGTAGAAAGAGCATATTCAATATGATCTAATTTACGTTTTGCCCTTACCACTTGTACCCCTCTTTATTTCTTTAATTTTTTCAGTTGTTCACCAATAATATCACTTAACTGGAAAGTAGCAGAATCAGCATTCGGCTCATATTGGCTATAATCTTCTGTTACATTATTTTCTTCAAGCGTTTCTTTTATGCTTAAAGAAATACGTTTTTCCGCTACATGGACTTCAAGTACTTTCACTTTTACTTCTTGTCCCATTTCCAATACTTCATTTGGATTTTTCACGTGACGATTTGCAATTTGAGATACATGCACAAGCCCTTCAACACCAGGTAAAATTTCAACAAATGCACCGAATGTAACAAGGCGTTTTACTACGCCCTCACGAATATCTCCAGCCTTTATTTCGCCAGCAACATTTTCCCAAGGTCCCGGCTGAGCTGCTTTAATTGATAAAGAAATACGTTGCGTATCAGCATCAACAGATAACACTTTTACCTTTACCTTTTGACCTTGCTCTAATACCTCAGAAGGTTGCTCTACACGCTCGTGTGAAATTTGTGAAATGTGAACTAAACCGTCCACACCACCAACGTTAACGAAAGCACCAAAATCCGTTAATCGTTGTACTGTTCCTTCAACAATATCCCCTTCTTTTAACGAAGAGATTGCTTCTTTTTTCTTAGAATCTAGTTCTAGTTCTACTACCGCTTTATGTGAAAGAATAACACGATTTTTTTCACGGTCTAATTCAACAATTTTCACTGCTAATGTTTTTCCTTTATAGTCAGCAAAATCTTCTACATAATGTACCTCTACAAGTGAAGCTGGGATAAAACCACGAACACCAAGGTCCACAACTAACCCACCATTCACGATATCTTTTACAGTAACATCAAATACATGACCAGAATTAAATTTCTCTTGTAATTCTACCCACGCTTTTTCTGCGTCAACAGCTCTCTTAGATAAAACAAGATCATCTTCTTCTAATTTAATAATTTTCAATTCAAGTGTTTGATCTAATTCTACAACATCGCTTGCTTTTTCAATATGAACGTTAGCTAACTCACTAATCGGAATTACGCCATCTGTTTTGTATCCAACATTTACAAGCACTTGTTTCTCTTCAACTTTCGTTACAGAACCTGTAACAACGTCACCAACTTGTAATTCTTTTGAATTCATAACTTCTTCATTCATTTTCTCTACCATGGAAATACCTCCCTACAGAATTGACAAAGCATTTTTATGTATATACGAAATGAAAAAAAATGTTTTCATTTGCATGTTTAAGAATTTATCATCACATATTCTGGTTCAATACAGTTCACAAGAAACTATATTAAACCTATATAAATAGTATACAGCAAAATCATCTTGAAGAAAGTATGATTTGAAATATAATAGCGAATATATTCTGACAGTTTTTCCCCTCTGTAACTAACTTCTTACAAATTAGCCCATTTGTCAAGAAAAGAGACTTATAATTCACTTATCCTTTACATTTCAAAAAAAAAAAAAAAAAAAGAAAGAGGATAGTCCTCTTTCTTTATTTCGCAAATACTCCTGAAACAATACCCATAATTTTTTGGACAACTTCTTCAATTGATAAAGAAGTTGTATCTAATTCCAATGCATCATCAGCTTTTTTCAAAGGAGAAACTTCGCGCTCTGAATCTAATTTATCACGCCTAGCAATGTCTTCTTTTAACTGCTCTAAATTAGAATCGAAACCTTTATTCATATTTTCTAAATATCTTCTTTCTGCTCTTTCTTCTACAGAAGCAAGCATAAAGATTTTCACTTCAGCATCTGGTAGTACATGTGTACCAATATCACGGCCATCCATTACTACGCCGCCTTTTTCAGCTAATTCTTGTTGACGACGTACCATTTCTTCACGAACAAGGCGATGCTTTGCTACAATAGATACGCGATTCGTCACATCTGGCGTACGAATCACTTCGGAAACATCTTGTCCATTTAAAAATACAAGTTGTGTATTTTCCCCTTGCTGAAATTCAATATTTACATTTTTTACAACTTCCATTAACTTTTCTTCATTTTCAATATCCACTTTTTGTTCAAGGGCTGCATATGTAATAGCACGGTACATTGCGCCTGTATCAATGTAAACATATGAAAGTTTTTTCGCAACAACTTTTGCAACTGTACTTTTCCCAGCAGCCGCTGGACCATCTATAGCAATCGAAATTCGTTTATCCATTGTAACACCTCATTTTTCACTTATAAAAACAAAACGAAAAGCAGGTATTCTCCCCCTGCTTCTTCTCATTTGCCTCACGTCATTAAATCCTCAATTATTGTAGCATAATCCATCATAGAAGAAAATGAAAACTACTTATTCACCTGTAAGATTTCCGCCTTATTTTGCGTGACGACACCTTCGTAATAAACAATTTTCGATAAATATTTCACTGAAGATTTATGTATAAAAAGCAGTTGGACGAAAGAAAGACAAATAAATTGAATCAGTAATATACGAATTATAATTTTCTCCACTTTTTTCAAAAAACTCACTCCTTCCCTCTCTACACTTACACATCTCCTCTCATAAATTTCCATAAACAAAACCTAACCTAATAACCACTTACCGAAGCACACTTAAAGTAATTTATTTTATTGTCATTTTCTAACCATACTTTTATACATTTTCATTGTCGAATTTACTCAAAACATGTTATGTTCTAAATGTATTTTTCAACTTGAAAGGGGTATAAGCATTGAAAAGAATCCTAGTTTTACACACAGGTGGAACAATTGCAATGGAGGAAGATAAAGAAACTGGGGTCGTACAACCAGGTGAAAAGAATCCTCTTTTAAAATTTATTCCTGATTTAGAAGGCGATGTTGATTTAATTGTCGAAGATGTGTTCCATCTTCCATCTCCTCACATGACTCCTAGCGAAATGCTACAATTACAAGTCATCATTGACGAAAGAGTAAAACAAGACGATATTCACGGCGTAGTCATTACGCATGGTACCGATACATTAGAAGAGACAGCTTATTTTCTTGATTTAACAGTTCAAGCAACGATCCCAATCGTTGTGACAGGAGCAATGCGTTCTAGTAATGAATTAGGTGCTGATGGTCTATATAATTTCTTATCAGCTGTAAAAGTTGCTAGTAGTAATGAAGCTGCTGAAAAAGGCGTCCTAGTCGTATTAAACGACGAAATACATTGTGCTACAAATGTAACAAAAACGCACACAAGTAATGTCGCGACATTCCAAAGTCCACAGTACGGACCAATTGGCATGGTAACAAAACGTGGTGTTGTTTTCCATCATGCTTTAGTGCATCACGAAACATGCACAGTACGACAGATTTCTAAAAACGTTGTCGTTCTAAAAGCATACGCAGGTATGGATGATACATTATTATCAGCAATCGAAACACTACCAGTAGACGGAATTGTTATCGAAGCACTTGGACAAGGTAATCTACCTCCAAGAACACTTCCAAGTCTAGAACGATTAATAGGCAAAGGAATTCCTGTCGTATTAGTGTCTCGCTGTTTCAACGGTATCGTTCAAGATGTATATTCGTATGAAGGTGGCGGCAAGCAATTAAAAGATATGGGCGTTATATTCACATACGGTTTAAATGCTCAAAAGGCGCGTATTAAATTATTAGTCGCATTAGAGAATACAAATTCTCATGAAGCAATCCAAAATATGTATATGCACGATTAAAAAAGAAGCTGTCGAATTTCGACAGCTTCTTTTTATTCTTCTCTTGATGCAATGGTTTGCGCAATCGCATCTCCATGGAATCTACCGTTCTCGATAAATATTTCATTTGCGTTATTCCCAGCAGCAATTACACCTGCAATGAAAATATTTTCAGCGTTTGTTTCCATTCTATCCTCTGTATAAATCGGACGCCCTGTTTCTTCATCAATCCGAACACCCATCTTCGTTAAGAAGCTATGATCAGGATGGTAACCAGTCATCGCAAATACAAAATCATTTTTGATTGTAAATGATTCACCATCAACCGTATATGTTAATGTATGTTCAGTAATTTCTTTCACATGAGCCCCGAAATGCATTTGAACTGTCCCATTTCGTACTAACGCCTCAAATTCCGGCAAAATCCACGGCTTAATACTTGGCGAGTATTCCCCACCACGGTATAGAACTGTTACACGTGCACCCGATTTAACAAGCTCTAACGCCGCATCTATACTTGAATTTTTACCACCTATTACAACGACATCTCGATCAAAATAAGGATGTCCTTCTTTGAAATAATGAGCTACTTTCTCAAGTTTCTCACCAGGTACATTCATATAATTCGGATTATCATAATATCCAGTTGCAACAACAATGTATTTCGCCACATATATTTCTTTGTTTCCGTCACGCTTCGTCGTTTCAACTTTAAAAACATCACCATCTTTTTGAACTTGTTCTACTCGTTCAAATGCGTTTACACGTATAGATTTACGCTTTACTACTTCACGATAATACGCGAGCGCTTGATTACGAAATGGCTTACGATTTTCTGTAATAAAAGCAACTTCACCAATTTCTAATTTTTCACTAGAGGAGAAAAATGTTTGATGAGTTGGATAATTATAAATCGCATTTACAATATTCCCTTTTTCGATCACTAACGGATTTAACCCCACTTTTTGCAACGAAATCCCCGCTGCTAATCCGCATGGACCGCCTCCGATAATAATAACTGTTTCTTTTTGCATACTCGGTTCACTCCTAGTCTTCTACCTCTGCTTTATTTATATAAACAAGAAAAAACCTACTTACAGCAGTAGGCACCTATCTTTATTGTATTCATTTTTCATATATTTGTCATCTAAACGAAACATACATCCGATAGACATCTGCTAAAAACTGCTGAAATTTAATTCCTTGTTGCCCTAATACATTTTCAGGATCGATTTTCCGAGTAGGATCCAACGTTTTGTGTGACACAATAGCCTTTTTAGGATTTAAACCGAAATTTTGACATAAATAAGCGTGATACCACGTAAAACGAGTATACGCCTCCCAAAAGTTTACGTCGCCACCATAGCAAAGTTCAACCCCAATTGCAGCCTTATTCGCATCATAACCGAATAAATCATTATCCGTTGGCACATTGTATCGAACATGGTACGCAACTTCATTTATAGGGACAATTTCTAATATTGTTTTATCATCAATAAATGTATGCGCTGAAGCTTTCGGTTGTATTTCATTAAAGTAATCCCGATTTCCTATCGCATTGCTACCAGGGTTCCCCGTGTCATGACTTACAATAAATCTTACTTTTGAAAGAGGAATTCCTGGTCGTGAATTTCCATGCCCAATATAATTACGCTCAATAGGGAACATCGCCATTACTACCAACTCCCGCTCTAAAAAATTACCTTACTTCCTTATATATGTATTCGGTGGCAATGTCCTTATGGCATTATTTCTTATGCGAAGAGAAAATCGAAAATATTTGATGTGAATACCATAAATAATACAATACTTACAGCCACTCCGTAAAAACCGTAAAACCAAACACAATCTTCTTTCGTATCTAAACCGAAAAACTTATTTACTGATTGTAATAATGATCCACGCTTACTATGATTATTTCGTAAAACTTCCACTCGTTCCACAACATCTGCTGGCATCATAAATCTTTGGTCTACTGTCATTTTCATCATTTATCTCTCCTTAAAATCGTTTCCGTTTTGCTTATCTAAGGAAAGTATAGCACGTTTGTTCGTGTAGAACAAGCGTTCTTTTTGTTTTTATTTTATTTTTCACCAAGCTACGTAATAATTCCAATTACTACTGCGATAATCAGCCCCCAACAACCAGATGCAATAAACCCTCTCCAAACATTCTAAAAATACTTGTTTTCTGAGTATTTTTAATCCTTGCTATTTTACTTTCTAGTTGGTTTACCCTTTCTTCTAATCAATCTACTCGATTCATCATTTCATTATTCATATCCAACACCTCTAACTAGTAACTTCAACAAAAAACGCGATTCCCTCAAAAGGAAATCACGTTTTCTCAAAACATTATATATTATACCCAACCTCTGAAGCGACTAGCCTCAGCCATTTTACGAACACCAATCATGTATGCAGCTAAGCGCATGTTTACTTTACGAACTTGTGATGTTTCATAGATTGAATCGAATGATTTTACCATTACTTTTTCTAAACGTTGTTCTACTTCTTCCTCAGTCCAGTAGTAACCTTGGTTATTTTGTACCCACTCAAAGTAAGATACCGTAACGCCACCAGCACTTGCTAATACGTCTGGAACAAGTAAGATACCACGATCTGTTAAGATTTTTGTTGCTTCTAATGTAGTTGGACCATTTGCAGCTTCAACTACAATTTTCGCTTTAATCTTATCAGCATTTTCTTCTGTAATTTGGTTCTCAATTGCAGCTGGAACTAAAATATCGCAATCAAGTTCTAACAATTCTGTGTTTGAAATTGTATTATTAAATAGTTTTGTTACAGTACCGAAGCTATCGCGACGATCTAGTAAGTAGTCAATATCTAATCCATTCGGATCATGTAGTGCACCGTACGCATCCGAAATTGCAATTACTTTCGCGCCTGCATCATGCATAAATTTAGCTAAGAAGCTACCCGCATTCCCAAATCCTTGAACAACAACGCGTGCACCTTTAATATCAATGTCACGTTTTTTCGCAGCTTCACGAATACAAATTGTTACACCTTTTGCAGTCGCTGTTTCACGTCCGTGTGATCCACCTAATACAAGTGGTTTACCTGTAATAAATCCTGGTGAATTATATTCATCGATACGGCTATACTCATCCATCATCCATGCCATAATTTGTGAGTTTGTAAATACATCTGGAGCTGGAATATCTTTTGTCGGACCAACAATTTGGCTAATTGCTCGTACATAACCGCGGCTTAATCTTTCTAATTCACGGAAAGACATCTCACGTGGGTCACAAATGATTCCACCTTTACCTCCACCATATGGTAAATCAACAATACCACATTTTAAACTCATCCAAATAGAAAGTGCTTTCACTTCATTTTCTGTTACGTTTGGATGGAAGCGAATTCCACCTTTCGTTGGACCAACAGCATCATTATGTTGCGCACGATATCCTGTAAATATTTTAACAGTCCCGTCATCCATACGAACTGGAATTTTCACTGTCATCATACGAATTGGTTCTTTCAATAATTCATATACTTCGTTTGGATAACCCAATTTTTCTAATGCTTCATTAATTACAATTTGTGTTGAATTTAACAATTCAAAATGTTGTTCCCCTTGTTGTTGTGTTTTCGTTTGAGTTCCCTTTTCGGCTACCATAGTAAGTAAACCCCCTGTAATTTCACTTGTTTAGTAAACCTTCATTGCCTAGTATACACCGTTAAATTTGGAATGCAATAGAAAACGCTAACAAATATATACAAACTATTTTGCATTGCAAGCGTTTTCACTATTATTATAGTCCTTTTATTGCTTTTAGAAAAGTAAAATACTTAAATATTTAAATATTTTTTATTTCCATCAAAATACGTTCGATAAAACAATTATTTCATCAAAAAATACTGGTTATATTTTTAAATATAGATCGGCTAGTCTTGTTTCCTACACTTCACTTTATAGATTTTAGATTTTCCAATCTTCAGCTGAATAAAAATAAAACCTCAAGCTACGTTACATTAGCTGAGGTTTTGTTTTTTTACAAAGTAATTGTATATTTGTTCAATTGCTTGAGAATCCATTAATTCTTTACCATATTCCATTATGCGGTAAATTGTTGCTGTTGACGGATTACCGTATTCCGCTAAAATAGCTATAAAATCCGCCTTCAATAATTGAAATTGATCTTCTTCTTCTATCCAAAGATAGAAACGATCATCCCACGTATACAACTTCCCATCAGTTACACCAAGGTTATATAAGCGATTTGACAAATTGATTACATCATCTAATGTAGCAAACTCGTAAAGTATATGTTCACTTTCATCAAGAGTCACTTGCATTTCAATAAACTCGTCACGGAACTCATCTTCTGTATCTACTTCGTGATTTTCTTTTGTTACAATTACAACCATACCTTGAGCTTGTAGAGAAAATACTTCAACAGCAATCGGTCCATCCGCTTCAAACCCTAATTCTTTATTCGCTTCTTGCATCATATCACGGAATAGTTGCTGTACTTTCGGTGCATTTCTCCACAAATCTTCTTTCGTTAATCCTCGTTCAGATAAATCATCAAATGTTAGGAAAATTTTAATCTTATTATAATTTAAACGTTCCAGTCTCATCTCATACCCTCCCTACGTAACCATTGCATCTAATTTTTATTATATGAAATAGAAAATAGATGGTTCTTTTCGAACGACTATTCTGACATTTTTAACCATCCATCCCATTCTTCTTTCGTGTTACCAATTAGGATATTTTGAAGATTTAATTGATCTCCAGTGCCTTTTCTTCCTATAAAACCACCCGAGAGGTTTTCATTTTTTTCTTGCAATAAGTCAATAAATTCTACTGCCTCTTCAAGTTCTCGTTCATCATCAAAAGATATAAACAAATATTTAGGTTGTAATTGTTCAATAGCTAGTAAAATACCTTCTTCATCTAAACTTGTCCCCATATACATTGCTTGATATCCTTTTAGTCGTAAATACGTCGCGAAAATAAATCCTTTTAATATATTATTTTCTAAAACGAAAACTTTGTTAACGGAAGAATACACTGACGCATTATGATATATCATTCCTAGACGTGTTTGTAAGAATGATACAACATATTTGAATTGTGACATTGTAATCTCATTATTATTTTTTAAAGATAACAACTTGTTTGCCACTTGAAGGATGATGCTTGTAACAACCTTTTCTGTTGAATATATACTAAAAACCTCGTTTAATAATGCAGAAGTTGTAATTTCATCAAATTTTAACAAAGCTTGTAGTATATCGTCCACTAAAACAACTTCTGTATCTGTAATTTTTTCTTTTTGAATGTTGTTCTGCAACCGATTCCCTTCTAATAACTGAACTGCTTGTCCAATCATCATCCCCTCAGAAACTTTATTCATTAACCATTTCAAAATATGAATATGCTCTTCTGTATATAAACGATGCCCCGCACGATTTCTCTTTGGGGCAATAATATGATAGCGTCTTTCCCATGCGCGAAGTGTACTCGGTTGAATTCCGAGTATATTCGAAACAGCTTTTATATTATATGTCCCATTTAAAGTCGGCATTATTTCCCTCCGCATAACGTAATGATATGTGTTTGGGAAGGTGCCCGAAAACGAAGAGGGAGTAATGTTGTTCCATACCCATTACTAATAAAGAGAGTCGTATTAGAATGCTTATATACACCACCCTTTAAATGCTTTTCAGATGGAAACAACCGAATCTGACCTCCATGTGTATGTCCACTTAATACGAGCGAAATTTGTTCTTTACCAGACATTTTCTTTATTATATCGGGGTTGTGACTAATTAAAATGCGAAAACCTTCTTCTTTACAATCAGACAACGCTAAATCTAAACGATCTCGTTCTAATCCAACATCATCGATACCGAGTAAGCAAATTTTCTCTCCTAATTCAGACTCAAATACCACTCTTGTATTATCTAATACCTTCACATTATTTTCTATTAATAAAGCATCTAATTCGTGATATTCAATTTCATAATCATTATTTCCCCATACAAAATATACAGGGGCTATTTCTCTTAACTTTTGAATATTTAAAGAGATTTGCGATAACGGTACTCCTTTTTCAGCTAAATCGCCGCCAATAATTACGATATCTACTTTTCCTTTCACTCGTTCAATTAGCGAGCTAGAAACGATCCTTCTATGAATATCCGAAATAAAAAAAACTTTAACTTTTTGAAAACTTTCCGGAAATTCTTCGAATACTAAAGTATGTTCCAACACTGTATTACGCATCGCTTCTTTATACATTCCAAGAAGACATACAAAACCAATGCATATGAGAGTACATAATAATATAATCCATGACATATATTTTTTACTCTCCCTCCTCGTAAAGTATAGTCCTTAATTTTATGTGAAGCTATATCACTCATTTAGCTAGCTCTCATACTTCGTGGACTTATCTTTTATAGGAATTTTCAATTCTTGTCCTACTTTCACTTCATCTTCTTGTAAATCATTATACTTTTTTATTATCTCTATCCCATTTTCATCTGAGAAATATTGCTTCGCTATACTTTCTAAAGTTTCTCCATCTTTCACAACATGAGTTGCTACTTTCTCAGACTGCTTCTTTGATTCAGTCTGAGCTGAATCAAAGAAAATCACTTCAAACGCACTTTTCTCAGCATTATTACTATCACTTTTCACCTGTATATACTTATCCGTATACCATAAGATACTAATAGGTAACAATATGAACAAAAATGTTAACACTCGGACGAAAATGTGGTTCATTTTAAACTTTGGTTTTTTCTCTTTATTTCTATGAATTTCACTACGCGGCGGTAAACCTTCATCTTCTTCCACTTGCTCAACTTCTAACTCCTCTTCAAAATCAGGAATTCGTTTTCTCATGTTGTTCACCACCACCTTCCATTTATTTTCTTAATTGGAGCCCCATTATAAAATCAACAAGAAAGTGTGCAAAGATTGTTATAAACAAATTTCCTGTCCACTCGAATACATAACCAAAAACAAAACTAATAAAGCAGACGAAACAAAACAAAAAAGGCTTCGTTATATACCGAATATGTAACACAGCAAAAATTAAACTCGCTATTACAATTCCGAAATGAGTCTGCACTACACCTCTAAATAAAAACTCTTCCGCAAAGCCAATAATAAACGTGATAAAGAGTAAATGCATGACAGAAATTCCTTGAAACATTCTATCGTTAATGCCACCATCATCAAACCAAGATTCTGGAAACACTCGCATTGCAACATAATCTAATAACACAATACAGATCGCTAACAAGCTACCTATTACAAGTATAGAAACCGGTTCCCATTTCCACAAACTATAAACTTCTCTTTTATCTTGAAATAATATATATGCTAGTAAACAACCGATACCAAGAATGATTAGTTGTGTTATGTAGAGATTCAGTCTTATTTCTCTCGGACTCATATCTTCAACATTATGCCTTTGAATGTTCATCATTCCTCCATCTTCCCTAGGCCGAAAAGCTTTTGTAACTCTGTTTCCCAATTATAGTCGAAAACTAACTGTTGCGCTCGTCTTTTTTTATAATCCGCTTTTGTAATACCACAGTAATCACAACAGTTTTCTATCTCTTTTTCTTTTCTATAACCGAATTGTTGTAATAAATATTCACGTCTACATCCTTGAACTTGTATCCATGACTTCATATTTTCTAGCTCACTATATTTATTACGCAGTCTCACTTCCACTTCCGCTATTAATCTGTGCATTATTTCATCTGACAAGCTCTCTAGCATGAGATTTCGCTGTTGTATGATTCCAAGATGTTCGAGATGATAACGTGTAAAACGCCAATACTGTTCATTAAATCTTGCTGCATTATAACAAATTTCTTCTACATCTTCTAATGGTAATACTTTCGTTTGAAACATTCTTTCTTGTAGTAACGAAAATAAAAATTGTATTTGCGATTTACTTGGTAATTCATCTTCAATGATTGAAATTGGCAAATCGTGATCCAATGGACTACATAATAAAATGGCTATACTCAATTCTCCATCTCTTCCCCCTCTTCCAATTTCTTGTAAATAGGAAGCTACATTTGTCGGATATTGAAAATGAATAATATATCTTGTATTCGCCTTATTTACCCCCATCCCAAAAGCACTTGTACATATTACAATTTGCAACTGGTCATTCATAAACTGTTGTTGAATTAACATACGCTCTTCATGTTCCATACCACCATGATAAAAAGCTACACCTGTAATTCCTTTTCCTCTTAAATACTCGGTTAAACGCTCTGTCCAGGCCCTACTTGAACAATAAACAATACCAGGCCCTTGCAAATACATTACATGCTCAAAAAGCGCCTCTTTTTTTTCTTCTATTGTTTCCACAAATTGCACTTCCATCGCAATATTTGGACGATCAATTGAGTACACATGCTCAGCGATATTTTTCAGATTTAAACTTTCCGCTATATCTCGCAGTACATCCTTTGTCGCAGTTGCTGTTAATGCTAGTACTTTCGGAGATCCGATACTCTCAATTACTTTATCTAATTTTTTATAATCTGGCCGAAAATCATAGCCCCATTGTGAAATACAATGCGCTTCATCTACGACAAATAATGAAATATGAATTTTTTTCAATTCTCTTATTAGAAGTTCCGACTGTAACATCTCTGGTGATACGAAAACAAATTTATAAAAAGATAGCTTTTTCATTGCTTCTCTTTTTTCACTTAGCGTCCGGAAACTATTCAATGCAATAACTCGATTTTTCACGACATACTTTAATTGCGTAACTTGGTCTTCCATTAAAGATAATAATGGTGATACAACAAGCACCGTACCCTCTTGCAGAAGCCCCGGAAGTTGATAACACATTGACTTTCCCCTTCCAGTCGGAAGCATTGCTACAACATCTTTCCCTTCCAATAAATCCGTAATAACTCCTTTTTGCCCCGGACGAAATTCAGAATATCCAAACCACTTATATAAATATTCCTCAAGCTTCATTTATACCCTCCATCCGCGCCAATACAAGACGGACTTCAAAATAAGAGATTTCCTCTCCAACCGCTTGCTTCAACACACGCAATTTACGTGTTTGTAATACTTCAATTACTTTTGTTACTTTTTCTATTTTTTCTTTTTCCATAAACATCTCAATAGAAAATTCTTTTTCTCGTAAAGCAATTTCTACAAAATGGTCTTCTATCGTGGCAACCTTCAAATTCCGAATTGTTGCTATTTCTTCTAAAGAGCGTCCTTGTTTCCAAAGATTATATGTTTTTTTCGTTGATAAGCTAAATAAATCAGCTTTCTCATTTGGATAAGATATAATTTCAGCTAATAATGGAAACTCATTTTCTTTATTGCGAACTTCTTGAATAAGGAAATGAATTGTACCCCAAAATAAAAAATAAACTCGAAATATATCTTGTTTCGTAATTTCCGCTAATTGTTGTAAAGTACACCCAATACGTTCATACCCAGTTAACCGATATGTTACGATTGTCGCCTCTACTGGATTATTTTTTTGTAAAAGAGTATGCATTTCCTTCCATAATCTTTTAGCCAATTCACTTCTCATATATGGTATTCCAGTGAGGAAGCGTTTCACCCACATCATTATTTCTGTATCCTGTTGAATTGGAATAAATTTCGTATTCGCCTGTTGTAAATTCGAAATGGTTTGAACGATCAATGATAATCTCCTCCAAAACGTTTCACCTATTTCACCATAGTGTAAACCATTTAAATACGTCGGAAAGGCAAAGTCACCTTCCCATTTGTTTAATTGCATGTTACCAGCAGTCGTTAACACATATGTATTATCATGTATACCTTGAACTAAATCCGTTCGTAACAACCGTGCAACTTCTTGATCATAATCAGCTCTATTTAATGACTTATAAATCCCAAACAAAAAAGAAATTTGAAACATATTCCCATCTTGTAATGTTTGCGACGATCTCTTTCCTTTTAATAAATAATAAATCGAAGAAACGGTTCTTTCACCATTCAATTGTTTTAAACAATACAATAAAGTATATTGTAGCTGCATTACCGCTTCCACCTCTCTGTCTAACTTCATTCCTTTTTCAATACAATTGCACATTAACTGCTATTCATTTAACTTATCATATTCACACTACATGCTTGTATATATTCTATTGTATCAAACGAAATAACATTTAAGTATTTTGAAAATCTTATGAAATAATTCAAAAATAAGTTGACACTCTAATTGATAAGCATTATCATTATAATTTTATGTTGAAAAGTTTTTAAAACCGTTTTACAATAAGATTATAATTTTTTGGCGAACTTTTCACATACATATTATCAGGAGGGAAAAAATATGGCAAAATATACAATCGTTGACAAAGATACTTGTATTGCATGCGGTGCTTGTGGTGCTGCTGCACCAGACATTTATGACTATGATGATGAAGGCATTGCATTTGTAACATTAGACGATAACCAAGGTATCGTTGAAATTCCAGATGTATTAATTGAAGATATGATGGATGCATTCGAAGGTTGTCCAACTGACTCAATTAAAGTTGCTGACGAATCATTTGATGGCGACTCTTTAAAATTCGAATAGTCTTTTATTAACTTCAAAAAATCCCCCTCATACTTATGAGGGGGATTTTTTGCACTCTTTTTCATTCTCACTAACAAAAAAACCATTAGCAGTTACGCTGCCAATGGTTTAATATTTTTAAGCATTTTTCATTTTTGCAAATACCCATACTTTCAAGCGTGAAAATAGTGCTACAAATACAATTGTTACAACAATTCCTTTAATTACATTAAACGGTAATATCGCCGTTACAATAGTTTGTCGCATAATATCACTAGACATAGCTGGTGAATTTAAAAACCAAGTGTACGCTGGTAAAATAATAAAGTAGTTTAACACACTCATAATAACTGTCATAGTAATTGTACCTAGCATTAATCCTGTCGTTAAACTTTTTACTGTGCGATACTTTCGGAATAAGAATGCTGCTGGACCAATAAATAAACATCCCGCTATAAAGTTTGCTACTTCTCCTACTGGTACTCCCGTTAAACTTCCTTGAATCCCGTAATGCAAAATATTTTTTATCGCTTCTACAATTACACCTGCAATTGGACTAAAAATTATCGCCGCAATTAAAGCTGGCACATCACTAAAATCAATTTTTAAAAATGGCGGAAGCCCTGGGAATGGAAAATCCAACATCATTAGTAAATACGCAATACTACTTAGCATCGCTACACTCACCATCTGCACTACACTGTTTTTTTGTTTCATCTTTCTCTCTCCTTTTCCATCGATCTTCTCATGGAAAGTGGAAAGGTTCTGCTATGCCTATTTTTTCATAGAACGAAAAAACCCTTTGTGATTTACACAAAGGGAGAATTTTAAGGCACATCAAACAGACGTTCAAATACTTATCTTTTTTGAACGCTTGAACCTCCATCTTCTCCCATCCAGACTGTACTGTCGGCTTTGGAATCACACCAAATCCTGCCTTAACGGCTCGCGGGCTTAGAACGAAATTATTAACTGTTCATCACCGCCGGTCGGGATTTTCACCCTGCCCCGAAGATAGACCGATATTCTATTTTCCACTTCATTATACAACAACATGATCGTATTGTGAACAAAAAAAGTGTAACTTATTAAAAATAAGTTATTTATTTTATATTATTAAAGAAGCAATCACTATATTTTACAATACAACCCATATTTTTTATAATTCGGTATTTCTCTTATGAATCCCCTAGTCATATATCGTTAAAAGTGATAAGATGTTGAATTGTTAAGATAAGAACATTTTCTGAGTTATGGAGGAAATGTCATGAAGAAAGATAAAAGACACTCTATTCGAGAAGCAATGAAAAAGAACTTAAGAAAAGAATACTTTTATTTGAAAAAAGAATTACTTTTCTACTGTCCAATTGATCTAGGCACATTCTCAAGAGAGACATACTACGCTACTTTTGACCAAGATGGCATAAGTATTTATCAGTATGATAAAAAAACAGAAAGTAAATTAAAATTGTGTGAGCGTCATCCATGGAAGAGTTGGCATAAGGTAAAAGTTGATCACTATTTAACAACTTCTCAATTTATTTTCCAAGGTGAGCGAAACTGGATTTTATCCCTTTTCCAAAAAGGAAAAGAAGCTCAAAAAATAATTGAAGAACATACATCTTTACAAACGGAAGTTGTTTCCCGTCCTTTTTCCAAGAAACTTCCTGGTTTCCGTTCTGATACACCATTGAATAAATACATCGGTAGCATTTGTTACACTGCACTTATTGCATTTTTATTAAAATGGATGATTCCATTTCAAGCACCACAAATCGCCCTGTATTCTCTTTCAATTGGCTTTATGCTTCTTGGTTTACTTTGTCTTACAATTGGTCTAATCGAACCAACTATCGTACTATTTCGGACAAAAGAAAAAACAAGAACAAAAGTCTTTTACTTATATAGCTACTTAGCTATTTCTGGATTTATATGTGTCTTTATTTTTTGGTAAAAGAAGCCGTCCCAAAAGATCTTTTGGGACGGTTTTTCGTTAGGAATAGGTTGCTCTTATTGCCGCATTTTGTTATTAAGTTGATATAATTTCATTTACTATCGCAATCTTAACAAAGAAGAAAATAAAGCTATTCAAAAGTTATGCTTTTGGGACGTTTCCTTTACTTAACGTATAGTTGTTGATTCGGATAGATTTGCTCTTGTCGCAATCCATTCCTCACTTTAATTTCTTCAACTGTCATACTAAATTTCCGAGCAATGCCAACTAAAGTATCACCTTTTTGTACAACATATAGTGATGATGACACGACTTGATTTTTTTGTTCATTTAAAACAAGCAACGGATTCATCGCATTCCTTTTCTCCATCGTCCATCTCCCTTGATGCACTTCTAAATGTAAATGCGCTCCTCGCGATTCTCCTGTATTCCCTACCTCTCCAATTAGCTCTCCTTTTGAAATGTTATCCCCTTGAACTACATATCTCTTATTTAAATGCGCATAAACAGCCTCATATTCTCCATGTTTAATAAACACAACATTTCCATAACTACTTGAAAAATAAGACTTTGTCACCTTACCATTTTGAATAGCTGCAACAGGCGTTCCAATAGGCGCAGCTATATCAATACCATAGTGTTTCCCATGTCTTGTCCCAAAATAATCACTTAGCTGCCCATCAACAGGCCATATCCACTGATTCTCTTCCGCGTAAACATGTAATTGAGATAAAAATAATATACTCAATATCACCACGCCACATTTTAACGCTTTCATATACATCCTCCGTTTTCTAATAACCGTCATACCTTCTCTATTGTGGGATATTACAGAAAAAAGTATACAAAAAAAGAAAGTGAATTACTCCACTTCCTTCTCTTCTTTATTACGAAAAACAAGTGCACTGCGGTTATATTCCACATCTTTCACTTGTAAACGTGCATTTATTACTCTAGCAAGCGCAAATAAATAATCAGATAACCTATTTACATACTTTAGAACAATTTCATTGGTTTCTCCTTCTTTTTGCAAGGACACTATACAACGTTCTGCTCTTCTTATAACTGTACGTGCAATGTGTAGTGCAGCCGATACCTCGCTACCGCCTGGTAAAATAAAACGCTCTAACGGCGGCGCTTCTTCTGTATACGAATCAATTCGTCTCTCTAAATACTCGACCATCTCTATCGTTACTTTATAAGGGATTTTCTTCTCTACTATTGCTAAATCCCCTCCACAATCAAATAGTTCATGTTGAATATTTTCAAGTTCGTTATAAATGTTACGAAAACATTCCTCTTGCAATTTAGACATGGCATATCCAATATGAGAATTCGCCTCATCAATTGTGCCATAAGCTTCTACACGTATATGATCTTTATCCACTCGGCCACCTATGACACTCGTTTCCCCTTTATCACCTGTTTTTGTATAAAGTTTCATTTCATTATGGCACCTCTCTTTTTATTTTCATTCTGATTATTAAAGAAAAAAACTCTACCATTCTTTATTTAATTGCACTTACAAAAAAATAAAAAACAGTAGAGCTTTTATTCATGATTACCTAAAAAAACATATATATCTAAATTATACGATTTGGTAAATATACAGAGAATATAGTTCCTTCTCCAACGACACTTGATACAGAAATCTTCCCGTCATGACCTTGAACAATATTTTTAGCAATCGCAAGCCCAAGTCCTGTACCAACTTTTTTCCCGCGCGTTCTCGCTTTATCAGCTTTATAGAATCGATCGAACAAGAACGGAATATCTTCTTCTGGAATACCAGCACCTGAATCTTGCACTTCGAAAGTAAGGCCACTATTTTTCGTATTAATTACAAGTGTAACATGGCCACCTGCATTTGTATGGCGGATTGCATTATCAATTAAATTCGTCAATACCTGTTCCATACGGTCTGCATCAAACGGATATCGTTCAATTGGACTTTGGAAATCCACTGTTAATTGGACTTCTTTATCCTTTGCAATCCCCTGGAATTTACGGCCAATTTTTTCGACAAATGGATGAATATCTACTTCACCTATATGTAACTCTACATGCCCACTTTCCATACGAGCTAAATCTAATAGCTCATTTACAAGTTTACCTAAACGAACAGATTCATCATAAATAATTTGAACAAACTCATTAATTTCTTCTTTCGTTTGCACAATATCATCTAAAATTGCTTCACTATATCCTTGAAGCATTACCATCGGTGTACGAAGTTCATGTGATACATTCGCAATAAAGTCTTGACGCATTTTCTCAAGACGACGCTCCTCCGTCATATCTCTCAATACTGCTACAGCTCCGCGAATTTTTGTTTGATTGTAAAGCGGTGTCATAAGAACTACGTAGTTACCTTTTTGCAAATTAATTTCAACAACTTGTTGTTGCTCACTTTCTACAACGAGATGGAATAGTTCAACAAGTTCAGAAGGCAATTTTTTACTTAACTCTACTTCTTTTTCTTCTTGCCAAACTTGTAAGAAGTGTTCTGCCGGTGGGTTGATAACAACAACTTCACCTTCTTGATTTAACGTAATAACACCATCTGCCATACTACTCAAAATGCTAGCTAACTGCTCTTTTTCTTGCTGCAGGGCATTCATATTAAACTTCAACTGTTTCCCCATTTGATTTAAAGCAGTTGCAAGCTCACCAATTTCGTCTTGCGACACCATAGGGGCTTTCGTATCAAATTTCCCGCGTGCCACCTCAAATGCAACCTCGCGCATTTTACGAAGTGGTGCCGTAATTCGAGTAGATAAGAAAAATGCAAAGAACGTTGTTAAAATAATCGCAATCCCGGCTGATAAGAAAATAAAATCAGTCGTTCTCTCCATACCTTGTATCGGAACTTGTAAAGATTCATATACAAACACAGCACTTTGATTTTTTGACTGCACTGGTTTCCCGACGATCATAATATCATTTTCAGTGTTTTTATTTTTTCTACTATTAGAGGCTTTTCTAATATTATTCTTAATTTCCTTTTTATCTGTAAAAACAGCTGCTAATTCTTTATCATTTTTCAGATCATCCATTGTAAGCGTAACTAATCCTTCTTGTTTCGGCGAAGAAGAAATTTCCTTACCATCTTCTACAATGATAATCCTTGAAAGTGGATCGGAAAATTTGTAAGCAATATCCTCAATCGTTTTTACATCGGCACCTTCTTCAATTAATTCCGTGACACTTGTTGCAACTTTCTGAAGCCTAGCTTGACTCATATCAACATAATACGTTCTAAAAAACTGCGAAAGTAAAATTGCAACAAATCCAAGAACAAACGAAACGAGAAGTAATATGGTCATCCATAACTTCCCTACTACACTTCTCCAAAGCATCAGTCGTTCACAACCTCAAACTTGTAACCAACGCCCCAAACGGTAACAATCATCTTCGCTGCATCTGGTGATTGTTTACTTAACTTTTCACGTAAACGCTTTACATGCGTATCAACTGTACGTAAATCTCCGAAGAACTCATATTGCCATACTTCTTTTAACAATTGCTCACGGTCAAAAACTTTATCCGGAGCTTTCGCTAAGAATAATAGTAATTCATATTCTTTCGGTGTTAAGTTTACTTCATTGCCATCCGCTGTAACACGGTGCGCATCATTATCAATTGTTAAATGAGGGAACACAGTAACATCTTTCGTCGTTGTATCTTGTGTAAAGAATGTCGTTGGTACAGCGCGGCGTAATACCGCTTTCACACGAAGTACTACTTCACGCGGGCTAAACGGCTTTACGATATAATCATCAGTTCCAACTTCAAACCCTTGTACCCTATTTACTTCCTCACCTTTTGCTGTCAGCATAATAATTGGCGTCGCTTTCTTCTCACGAATCCCTTTACACACTTCGATACCATCTTTACCAGGCATCATAATATCCAATAGGATTAAATCATAATCATTTTGTAACGCCATTTCTAAAGCTGTATCACCATTATCCGCTTCTTCAATTGTGTATTGCTCTCTTTCTAAATACATCTTTAATAAACGACGAATACGATCCTCATCGTCTACAATTAAAATTCTTGATTCATTTTCCATTTCTACCCGCTGCGTACTTTTACCACAACGGTTTACACCTACCCTTCTACAATATAATGTTGCACCTATCCTCGTTTAATTAAGCATTTTTTAACGTTCCACTTCCCATATTATGCTTCACAAGAATAATAAAGTTTGTTCATTTTTTTTCCAAAACTATGTATTTTTTTTGAACAGTATATTTGGTCCTCGACATCATTTTACAGAATCAACCGCTACTTTGTCATGTTTTTCTAAAAAAAGAAGAAAATTTGACAAAAATAAAATAGGAAAGTGACATACACTCTCCTATTTTATTTCTCTATGCATATGAATGTAAACCCGCGATAATTAAGTTTACTACAATAAAGTTAAACATAATGATTGCAAAACCAATTACTGCAAGCCAGGCGGATTTTTCTCCATGCCATCCTTTAGATAAGCGTAAATGTAATACCGCAGCATAAAAGAGCCAAGTAATAAGCGCCCAAACTTCTTTTGGATCCCAGCCCCAAAAGCGCGTCCAAGCAATTTGGGCCCAGATCATAGCAAAGATTAACGCTCCTAATGTAAACACTGGGAATCCTATCGCAATAGAACGATATCCTATTTCATCTAATAAATCACTATTCGTATTCTTTACTAACGGCTGAAGTGCCGCTGACACTCGCTTACGTAAAATAAGTCTTAATACAATATAAAGTAGTGTTCCGACTAACACTGACCAAATAACAGTATTTAATTTTTTTGCATTTACAATCGCTGGGACTTCAACCGCCGGTTCTAATTTATTTTCTGTCATTAACTTCCCTTCATGCGGTCCAACTAAAGCAGGGAGATTATACTTCATCTCAACTTGTTGTTCATTTTTATCAATCCATTGAAACTTCGATTCGTATTTCAAACTAGAAAAGACAGTTGTTACTCCAATAAATCCAACTGTACAAACAAGTGTGAAAACCACCGTCTCTAACCAAAATGTACGCTTACTTCTTGTTGATTGATCTACATTTTTCAGTAAATACATTACGCCTGTAATAAAACTAATTGCTAATATTGCTTGTCCCGCTGCCGCTGTCGTTACATGAATATGTAGCCAATTACTCTTTAAAGATGGGATAAGCGGTGAAATTTCTCTCGGGAACATACTTGCATAAGCAATTAATAAAAGAGCTACCGGTAAAGCAAATAAACCAATAATACTTACACGGTATACAAAGTACATAATGATAAAAGCTCCCACAAGCATCATGCCGAAAAATGTACCAAATTCAAAAAAGTTACTAACTGGTGCATGTCCTGATGCAATCCATCTTGTAACAAAATATACTATTTGCGCAATAAATCCTAAAATTGCTATAGTTATACCTATATTTGCCCACTTATGACCTTTTTCTTTAATTGCTCCTCCAAAAAATAAAGTTGCAATTAAATATAAGATAAACGCGGCGAACAGAAAATTACTGCTTATTTGTACCATATCGTTTCCCCACCTTAACTAGTTTTTTTATCATTTATTTTATCGTGTGGTTGTGGAATCGCTGTTCCTTCTAGTACTCTTTCAATATCTTTCTTTAAGCCGAACCAATTTTTATTCGTATGGCCTGCAACCCACCATTCATCATTAACACGTTGTATCCAAATACGGCGATGGTTCCAATACATACCTTGAATCACACCAACCATAAATATAAATCCTCCAATACCGAGAATCCAAAGCGTCAAATCTTTTCTTACTGTAAGAGCTGTTGCATTTTGCATTTCCACACCTGCAAATGACATTTTATATTTATTATTCCCGTCAGGCTCTATGTTTTGCTGAATACCGACGAAACTAACTTCACCATCTGGTGTTTCCGGGGTAAACATTTTAAAGACGAATGCAGGATTATTCGGTAATTTCGTTTTCGTATTCGGCCTTCCATTCTCATCAAAATAAAAATCAGGAAAATAGCTTAATAGTTCTAGAGAATACCCATTTCCTAAATCATATTTTTCTGTAGGATTCGCTAAATCTACTTTAATCGGTCCCCACTTTTGATTATTTTCTTTGTTTTGCAAATGGAAAGACATGCTTTTAAATTCACTTTCTTTGTAATCCACTTGATAAACAGCAAATTGATCAAATTTCAGTGGCTCATTCACTCGAATTTCAGCTTCTTTTACCTTTTCTAATTTTGGTTTTTGACCTGCTATATTTTCTCCTACCGCTTTATATAATACAGCATTTGTTTGGAAGTTTTTCGCAATCATTTTATCACCAACACGATCAATTGCTTCATCAAAAACTTCTTTATCCTTACTCTTATCATAAACTTCCTTGATAAACTTTTCGTTTTTCAAATAGTATTGACCATCTGTTCCTGGTATTTCTTTCGTTTCACCGTCACGTAACCAAAGTGCTTCATCTACATACATACTCGGTAAAAAACGTAGCATTGCACCGAATAGAAAGATAATAAGACCAATATGGTTTACATATGGACCCCAACGGGAAAAACGTCCCTTTTCCGCTAAAACGTTCCCGTCTTCCACTTTCACATTATAATTACGTTTCTTTAAATTAATTTGAACTCGTTCTAAGTCACCTTCATGCGGCGTACCAGTCCCGTGCACTCTCTGTCTTTTTAAAAAACTTGGGTGTCTTTTCACCCCTTGTTTTTTTAAAGCTTTATAAAGAGGAATGACACGGTCTAAACTGCATATAACAAGTGAAATACCAATGGAAGCAATTAAAATCATGTACCACCATGATCCATATAAATTATTAAATCCTAATTGATAGTATAATTGTCCTAAAAATCCATACTCGGTTTTATAATATTCAGCTGGTTCGATTCCTGGAGTTATGTACATTTCTTGGGGAAAGATAGTTCCTATTGCCGATGCAGCTAAAGTTATTACAATTAACCATACCCCTACTTTTACAGAAGAGAAAAAACTCCAAATTTTATCGACTATCGTTTTTGTATGTGTGAGAGATCTCCGGGCACTCCCCTCATATCTCATATCCAATAATTTCATATTTTCATTACTTTCAAATGGTTTCCCACATGCTTCACAAAAAATGGTTCCTATCGGATTAACATGTCCACATTCACACTTAATCTCTTTCAAAGCTCTCACCGCCCTTTTATCTATATGTACTATTGTATATTTCAGCTTAGAGTTACCGCAATACTCAGAATCTTTAAAACGAAGGTGCTATACGTAAGCACCTCTTATGTAAAGGCTTTCTTAATTATGGAGTAATTTTCTTTAAGTACTCTTCCAATTGTTCCTTCGTTTGCTCACCTATAATTTGCTCTACTACTTTGCCTTCTTTATCAATTAAAAAGGTTGTTGGTAATGGGCCTACTCCATATGTACCTATGATCTTTTGCCCTTTATCAATTGCAACTGGGAATTTCAAATCATATTGTTTCACAAAGTTTTTCACTGCGATATCCGTTTCATCTGCATCTAAGGCAATAATTTCAACGCCTTTTTCTTTATATTTCGGGTATAACTCATTCATATAAGGCATTTCTTTTTCACAAGGTTTACACCAAGTTCCCCAAAAATTTAAAAATACACCTTTTCCCTTTAAATCTTTTAATTCAATATTCTTTCCTTCTAAATCAGTTACAACAAAGTTAGGTGCTTCTTTTCCAATTTGCATTTTCTCTTTATCAGTAAAAAATCCTTGATATAGCGTAAACCCTACCGCACCGCTTAAAATGAGCAAAATGATAACACGAAATAATAAGCGATTTTTTTTCATGTTGTCTCCCCTCTCTTCGACGAGTGATAAATATATGTATTTTTTAATAAATCACCAGCGGAGCATTCCACTGGTGAAAGTTTCACAATATAGATTAGCGAGGCTTTGTAGAAGCCAATGCACGTAATTGTTTCACCTCATGTGGTGTCAATTCTCTTGCATCACCAGGACGCAAGCTACCCACTTCTAAAAAGGCATAACGTTCACGTTTTAATTTCATTACTTTACAATCTAACGCTTCAAACATGCGGCGTACTTGACGGTTACGTCCTTCATGAATCGTTAATTGTACAATCGCCATCTCTTTACGCTTGTCCCAAGAAATAATTTTCACTTGTGCTGGTGCTGTTTTCCCATCTTCTAATGCAACACCTCGTTCTAACATGCGAATTTTCTCACCTGTTAATGGCCCTTTAATTTTCGCAACATACGTTTTTTCAACTTTATATCTCGGATGCATTAATACATTTGCAAATTCACCATCATTTGTCATCAATAATACGCCAGACGTATCATAATCTAAGCGTCCGATTGGGAATAAACGTTGTCTAATTTCAGGGAAAAAGTCTGTTACAACATTTCTTCCTTTATCATCTGATACACTTGAAATTACACCAGTTGGTTTATATAGTAAAAAATAAACAGGTTCTTCTTTTTCAAGAGGGATGTTATTTACTTCCACTTTATCTTGAGGAGTTACTTTTGTTCCTAACTCCTTCACTATTTTCCCATTAACTTTCACTTTCCCTTGCTGAATTAATTCCTCAGCCTTTCTTCTCGATGCAATACCTGCTTGCGCAATCACTTTTTGTAATCGTTCCATTTCTTTTTTTCACCTCAAATTTATCTTACCTTACATTAGAAAGACTTGGCAACCGCCTAAGCTTTATGCCATTTACTTCGCCTATCTTTAACAACATAGCAATGATAATAAACGTATAAAGGCTATATCACGTTTTCACCCTTTATTATTATTTACACTTTTTCATGTTGTCCACGATAAAAGTTCACCATTTTGTCAAAAATACCGCATAAAAAAACCACTATTAAACTACACGTTAATAGTGGTCGTATACGTATTATAAGCGAAATAGCACAAAAAATGAATAGCATTACCGAAACAATAGGGAAACAAACACAATCGAACAAATAATTCCGATTAAATCTGCAAAAAGTCCTACCTTTAATGCATCTCCCATTTTTCTAATACCGACAGCCCCAAAGTATACTGTTAATATATAAAAAGTCGTATCTGTGCTACCTTGCATCGTTGAAGCTAACCTACCAATAAACGAGTCTGGCCCATATGTAGCGATTAAATCGGTCGTAATACTTAAACCAGCAGATCCCGAAATCGGACGTATAAGTGCAAGTGGAACGATTTCGGCTGGTACATGAATAAGGTCTAACATCGGCTTCATTACCGATATCATCGCATCTAAAGCACCTGATGCCCGGAAAATAGAAATAGATACAAGCATTCCAACCATAAACGGCAAAATGGAAACCGCAATTTGAATCCCTTCTTTTCCGCCCTCAACGAACGATTCATACGTTGGAACTTTCTTTATCGTGCCATACAAAAGGATAAAACCAATTACACAAGGAATTACCCATAATGAAATTGTATTTACAATACTCATTTTTTCCGCCCCTTTCTACTCCTTCTCCGGTAAAAATAGCGGTCAATCCAAATCGCTCCAATCATCGATAACACTTGTGCTATAAATGTTACGCCAACGATTTCAGTAGGGTTTGCTGATTCATAAGTCATTCGAATCGAAATGACAGTAGTCGGAATTAATGTAATTGCTGAAGTATTTAATGCTAGAAACGTCACCATAGAACGACTTGCTGAATCCTTTCCACCATTTAACTCTTTCAGTTGTTCCATTGCTTTAATACCTAAAGGTGTTGCTGCATTACCTAACCCAAAAAAGTTCGCCATCATATTTGATAAAATGAATCCCATTGACGGGTGATCCTTCGGTATTTCTGGAAATAATCTTTTTACTATCGGCATAAAAAGTGATACTAACTTCTTTAACAATCCAGCTTCCTCAGCAATTTTCATTAAACCGAGCCAAAATACTAAAACACTAATAAGTCCAATACAAATCGTTACAGCATCTTTTGACCCTTCAAACACTGCTTTGGTCACTTCTTCCATCGTTCCATTTATCATGGCATATACAATCCCTATAACTGCCATCGCTGCCCATACGAGATTAACCATCTATCCCAACACCTATCATGTAAGAGAAGATTTCTTTTACGTTATTCCAATACATTCCCGTTGTAGCTACTAACTTTCGTTTACTGTAAAACAAATTTCGTTCTCCAACCTTCTCGTTCCCTACATAAATTTCTGTCTTCCCAATCTTTACTCCATCCGTAAGTTTTGCACTTTTATCGAGCTCAACTTTCAATAACACATTCTTTCTTTCCTCTTCAGTTAAAGGTGCAGAAAAACTATTTTTCGTATAAACATGGTTGGCATATTTCTTTTCATTTATTTCAGCGAGTGCGCCTTGTCCTAAAACTTTCGTTTGCTTATAGCGTTCAAAGCCTTTATCAAACAAATTCATATGATCATCCCAGTCACTAGAAGCGCTCAAAGTTACGACAATTAAATCTAGTCCATCTTTTGAAGCTGTTGTGACAAGCGTCCGTCCTGCTTTCTTCGTAAAACCTGTCTTTCCCCCTGTTGCAAATTCATAATAAGATGTCACAAGCTTATGTTTATTTTTCCACGGATAATCCCAAGAATCTGATTTATACGTTTTTGTTCCAAAAATTTTCTTAAAGGTCTCGTTCCCCATTGCATATTTCGTTAATAATGCCATGTCATAAGCCGATGAATAATGCGACCCATCCCCATCCAATCCATGCGGGTTTGAGAAGTGCGTATCTTTCATTCCGATTTCTTTCGCCTTTTCATTCATTAAATATACGAATCCTTCTATACTCCCTCCCACATTTTCAGCAATTACTTGTGCTGCATCATTACCAGATCTAAGCATTAATCCGTAAACTAAATCTTCTAACTTCACTTTTTGTCCAGGTTTTAAATAAATTGCCGATCCTTCTACTCGTACCGCTTCATTACTAACCGATACTAACTCTTTCATTTTTCCTGATTCAGCAGCTAACAATGCTGTCATAATTTTTGTTATACTAGCAATTTTTTGTGGCTCATGTTCTAATTTTCCATATAGCACACGACCGGATTGTTGTTCCATTAAGACTGCGTTACGAGCACTGACACCACCGTTCATTTTTGCATATGCAGGAATCGGCATAACGCTTGCGTACATTATAATTAGCGTAATTATTATACAAATTCGTCTCATATTTCCCCCCCACGTCCTTTTGGCACTTTTTGTACAAGTGTATGCTTGCCCTTTTAAAATATGAACGAAATCTTCCTTCCACCTCCACTAAAAAAGACGCATGGGATATGCGTCTAATACGGTGTCCATTCAATTTGTTTCGCACTTTCAAATCTCTTTTCTACATCTGGCCAATTTACAACATTCCACCAATTTTTAATATATTCATCTTTTCGATTTTGATATTGTAAATAATACGCATGTTCCCATACATCCAGTACAAGGAGTGGTATCGTATCCCACTGTGTAAACAATTGATGAAGCGTGCTTTGTAAAATTTCTAACCTTCCTGAACGGGGTACCCATACAAGAATCGCCCATCCTGAACCTTCCACTTTAGAAGCTGCTTCTGTGAAATGCTTTTGAAAACGTAAAAAACTTCCGAAATCTTGCTCAATTTGTTGTGAAAAAGCCCCTCTCGGACTTCCACCACCATCTTTTTTCATGTTATTCCAAAATATCGTGTGTAAGTAATGACCTGATCCATGAAAAGCCGCTTCTCTTTCCCAATGCTTAATTAAATCAAATTGATTTGTTTTTCTCGCTTCTTCCATCATCTTCTCTGCTTTATTTAATCCTTCCACGTAACTACGATGATGTTTATCATGGTGTAACATCATAATTTCTCGTGAAATGTACGGTTCTAGCGCATTATATGGATAAGGTAATGGCGGAAGGGTATGCCCCCCAATCGGAACAGCTCGTTCGCTATCCCCTCTTTCACATAGTTCATATTCCTCTCCTTCTTGCATAAACACTTCCTGTAAATGGTGTTGAATATGTTCTACATCATCACTTATTTCATACATAAACTCGGCATCTGTGTCGTATTCATGCTCTTTCATACGCTCTAATAACGTTTGAATTTTATAAGCAAGCATATGGACATCATACACTTCCATTGCACGGCTATCTAATACTTGAAGAACACTTTCACACCAGCTTTCTACTTCATGAAAGTAATCTGTAAATACACCTTGCTGACTCATGTCACACCTCCTTGATGCTATCCACTTTAACTATATTCAATTAAAATCCCTTATATAACTGGACAAAAGGAAAAGAAGCTAAGTGTCCTTAGCTTCTTTTCCTTAATTAATATTTGTGCAACATTTTTGTTTGGTAATCTGTCTCATAATATTCTAGTTCTTCACGCATCAATTGAAATTTCCCTTCTAACTCCTTCATCACTCGTTCTATAGATCCAGGAGGGATTTGCTGAAAAACAATAGAATTTTTCCCTGTATAAGCAGAACGACTATTTTCATACCAATGATCATTCTTTGGCGAAAAAAACTCTGCAATTACTTGATGGTAAATCTTATATAAAACTTTTTCAGCTGCGGTCTTTCGAAATGGTTGGCCATTCAACAAAACAAAACATGCATCAAGTCCTTCTTCACAAAAAACAAGAAGTCTTCTTATTGATGCTAATATACCTTTATAATATTGCTCGTTTCCTGTTGGTGTCTCCTCCAATAAAGAAGGTAACGTATGATAATTCACATAATTAGTTATCAAGGAAATTACATCTTCTAAAAATATAGAAACTTGTTCTGTTTGATTTTCAACCATCAAATTAGACATGGCTTCTCTCTCCTTTGCCGTTTTACGCTATTTCTACTCTTTTATTTTTATGTAATTCAGCTAATATTTCTTGTACTTTCACCACTGTTCCCTCGTCAAAGTATCGTTGAAAGTCTGTTACTTCATTGAGATACAAGCGTTTCTGCGCACGTAGCTCTTTATTGTTCACTAAACAAGCAATCGCTACAATATCTCGTAAATATACGTCTTGTTCTTCTACTTTATAAACTGGATTTCCTTCAAAAGGGATAATTTCTTGTAAAATTTCTTCAAAATATCGAACATATAAGACAGAAAAGGTTTTCTCTTGATTATTTAATATATATGTCACTTCAGATCTATTGAAAAAATCTTCTGATGTATTCGGTTTTGCTTTTTCTAACTCATATCCTGCATAACCTATTATAATCATCTACTTCCCCTCTCTTCCTTCTTTCATCTTATCTTAACTTAATTTTCTGATAAACAAAATATTCTTTTAAATATAACCTATATAAAAAATAGCTTCCCTATACAGGAATTTACCTTTTTATTTTTCTTGAAGTTTGTCATAATAATATTATTGTCTCAGTTTTCTTACACAAGGAGAGTTGTATTTATGTCGTTTTCATGGAAACGTTTCTTACAAATCGGGAAAATAATCTTCCCATTTGTTGTCTTAACAATTGTTTTCTTTCAAGCTAAAAAGGAATTAGCAGGCATTTCTTTTTTAGAAGCAATTGAAACAATTAAAAACATTCCAACTGGTGGGGTATTTTTAGCGATTACACTCGGTGCATTTGCCGTTTCAACAATGTTCTTTTATGACTTTGTTATGCTTCGTTACTTAAAAGCAGATATACCTGTACAAAAGATTTTCCGCATCTCATGGATTGCAAACACTTTAAATGGATTTATCGGTTTTGGTGGTCTTGTTGGTGCCGGTGTACGTACAATGCTCTATCGTCCACATATAAAAGAGAATGGGAAACTTATTAAAAGCATTGCTTGGATGACAACTGCTTTTATTAACGGATTAGCCATTCTGTCATTCCTCGGCCTTATTGGGATATTAGACACTAGTTTTATTCTGCACGAAAAACCGTGGTTATGGCCTGTTCTTATCTTCTTTGCTCTTTTCGTTCCTATATATATTGGGTTTTCTAAAATTAAAAATAGAAAAACAAAACAGCTAGACGGACAAGAGACTGAAGAAGAAGAGAAAAATCCAACTGTTTTATATTCATTAGTTTCATTAGTCGAGTGGGTATCTGCTGGTATCGTTATGTACGTCATTTTAATATTGTTTGGAATTGATATCGAATTTCAAAAGTTTTTAGGTGTTTATGTAATTGCTGCTTTAGCTGGTGTCGTAAGTCTTGTCCCTGGTGGCCTTGGTTCATTTGATCTTGTTTTCTTAACCGGACTAGGACAATACGGAGTTGATACAGGCGTATTACTACCCGCTATGTTATTATATCGACTTGTCTATTACATCTTACCATTCTGCCTTGGTCTCATTTTTGCAGCATTTGAAATGACAGGAGCGGCCATAAAAAAAATTGAAGATAAACCATTTATTGCACCTGCATTAGAAACAACTGGTGTAATTTGGACTTTACAACGTGATTTTTTAGGGAAATTAGGTTCATGGGCATCCGCCGCTTTAACCGTATTCGCTGGCTTAATGGTTATTCTATCAACAATTTTACCTACTAGTATAAATCGAGCTCACGCCTTACATATTTTAGCTCCAAAGCACCTTATTCAATTTTCTTTTAGCTTATCATTAACATTCGGTATTCTCCTCCTGATTCTTTCGCGAGGAATATATTATGGAACAAAGCGTTCTTACTATATGACGATTGTTTCTTTAATTGGAGCAGCAATTTTTAATACCCTAAAAGGAATTGATATTGAAGAAACCTTTATTTTATTAATCGTACTTGCTGTGTTGTATATGCTTCGTAAAAGATTTGTACGCGAGAAAATGGAAGTCTCTCTTTCTGACATCGTAAAAGTGTTTATCTTCTTATTACTTACGTTATATTTATATAAAAACTTAGGTATTTTATTTGCGGGGGCAAAAGAAGCGTTCCAACCTGATTTTGTCGTTCGAAATATTACACAAGTTAAACGAAGTGCATTAGCAGCAGCCTTTTTCGTTCCTACTTTTTTACTTATCGGTTCACTAATTGCCAATCGTTACCGTAGTCAATTTCCCGGGCAACCAGCAAATGATAAAAGGTTAGAAAACTTCTTAGATGAACATGGTGGGAACGTACTTAGTCATTTAGGTTTTTTAGGAGATAAACAGTTCTTCTTCAGTAGTGACGGAAAAGCACTTCTTCTCTTTTCAATTACTGGAAAACGTCTTGTTGTACTAGGTGATCCAATTGGTGATCCATCCTCCTACCGCACTGTGTTACAAGAGTTTTTAGCTGAAGCAGATCGATTTGGATATATTTGCGTATTCTATCAAATTGAAAGCAAATGGATGAGCTTATACCACGATTTCGGCTACAACTTCTTTAAACTTGGCGAAGAGGCTGTCGTTGATTTAAATACGTTTACAATAACAGGAAAAAAACGTGCTGGTATGCGAGCTACTTTCAACCGTTTTGAACGAGAAGGTTATACATTCTCTATTCATAAGCCACCATTCTCAGACGAATTATACGAGGAATTAAAGAAAGTGTCTGATGCTTGGCTCGGCGGAAAAAAAGAGAAGGGATTTTCACTTGGGTACTTCGATCGTGAATATATTAGTCGTGCCCCTATCGCTACATTATCTGATGCAGAAGGAAAAATCATTGCATTCACAACCTTTATGCCAGTATATCAAAGTGGCATATTATCTGTTGATTTAATGCGTTATTATCCAGATGCACCTAGCGGAATTATGGATGCAATTTTTATCCACTTATTCCACTGGGCAAAAGAAAATGAATACCATTCCTTTAATATTGGTATGGCACCACTCTCAAATGTCGGTTTATCAACGCAATCGTTCTGGTCTGAACGAGTTGCTGCTGCAATATTTAATAACGTTCGTTACACATATAGCTTTAGCGGTTTACGACATTTTAAAGAAAAATACAAACCTGCATGGAGTGGAAAATATTTAGCATTTCGAAAGAATCATTCTTTACCAATTACAATGCTCTCTGTAACAAAATTAATAGGAAAACGAAAAAACAGCTAAGTACTTAGCTGTTTTTTCGTTTTTGCACTTGTATACTAAACTCCTTTTCATACTTCTTACCATTTATATAGAAATCCCCCCATATTTTATATGTTCCTTCTTCTGGAAAGGTAATACGATATTGTAATTGTTCATCCATATCAACAGGAATCGCATATAAAAAATGTTTCCTCGTTTCATCAACGATATATAGAGCGTTGACTTCACCTCTCCCTGAATTTAATTTCAGCTTTCCTCCCTTTTTCGCTTGAAACTGAAATGTTAATGTCGTTGCCTCATTCGGATGTAATGCACCAAATAAAAGAGACACTTGATGCTCTCCTATATTTTTTGTAAGTACAGTATCGACAGGTAGTTTCTTTTTATTCTTGTCCTTGTTTTTCTCCTTTTTTTCTTCACCAAAATCTTTCTTAGCAAATGATTCCACGGACTTGTTTTCATCTTCATACAAAAATATCGTGTACTCTTCACCTTTTGCTACATCTGAAGATAGCTTATACGATCCATTTCCAGCAAATATAGGCTTCGTTTGTTGTATGTTTTTCAAATTCCCATCCACTATCACTGCTCGAATTTGATCGTTCACACCACGAACTTCATTATTCATTTTATTTAGCAATTGAAACGAAATATCGACTTTTTCATTTCCCTTTTTATTCTTCACATCCCATTTCACTTCTTGAACATCTCCGGTCGTTTCTACAGTTTCTTGATATTTTTTTATGTAAAATCCTCCTGCCACAATAAGTACTAGTGCAATAAGCCCAATGACAAGATTTTTCAAAATATCACCTACCATTTTTATTGTCTTTATCCATACAAAACCTCTTAAATATATATTCTAGATTATGATTTATGAAATCCTCCTCTTTTGCACATATTACAAATAAAAAAGATTTTAATTGAAAGGAGTCGTAGTGTATAATGCAAATGATATTGATTTCTATCAATACATTATAAGGAGGATTTTTCATGAGTGTACATATTGAAGCAAAACAAGGCGAAATTGCTGAATCTATTCTATTACCTGGTGATCCATTACGTGCAAAATATATTGCTGAAACATTTTTAGAGGATGTTACTTGTTATAACAACGTGCGTGGCATGTTAGGTTTCACTGGAACTTATAAAGGAAAGCGTGTATCTGTTCAAGGTACAGGTATGGGTGTTCCTTCTATTTCTATTTATGTAAACGAATTAATTCAAAGCTACGGAGTGAAAAATTTAATTCGTGTTGGGACATGTGGTGCAATTCAAAAAGATGTTAAGGTACGTGACATTATTATTGCGATGACGGCTTGTACAGATTCTAATATGAACCGCTTAACATTCCCAGGTTTTGATTTTGCTCCTGCTGCAAACTTTGATCTTTTAAAGAAAGCTTACGATGCTGGAACAGAAAAAGGTTTACACGTTCGTGTTGGTAACGTATTAACAGCAGATGTATTTTATCGTGAGAGCATGGACATGGTTAAAAAACTTGGAGATTACGGTGTATTAGCAGTAGAGATGGAAACGACTGCTCTTTACACATTAGCAGCTAAATATGGTGTAAATGCATTATCTGTATTAACAGTAAGCGACCATATCTTCACTGGTGAAGAAACAACATCTGAAGAGCGTCAAACTACATTTAACGAAATGATTGAAATCGCTTTAGATGCAGCAATTCAGCAATAGCACACTAAAGAACTTGTCATACGTCTGGCGAGTTCTTTTTTATGCTACAATACTTCGACAGTCACTGCACCTTCTCTTTATGTGACTTTCTATAAAAAACTACTTTAGAGAGAGACAGATTTATCCCCTCTACTTTTTTGTAACCTTTGTTATAATTAAGAAATCATTTATATTACAGTATTTTTCATACGAGGTGAAACAGTGAAGAACAGAAGCATCGTCTTTAAACTATTTTTATTAACATCAACTTTATTTACAATCATATTTCTCCTTTTTTTCCTTGGACAATCTCTATTTTTAGAGAAGTTCTATATTAATAAGAAAGTAAAAACCGTTCAAACGGCTTTTGAAAAATTCGTAGATAATTACGAAAAAAGTGACCAAGGATTTGAGGAAACTAGAAAATTAAAACAAGAATTTCATGATAAAACAAATGCCGAAATCCAATTTTTAGATTCTAACGGAATTATTAAAAGTGAAAACAGTTTTTACATTGATGTGATTAACCCTAACAATAACAAAACCTATTCCATCCCCCTTAACAATCTTTTAACACCAGAAGAATATAATAAATTCGCAAACTTAGGATTAAAAAAAGATGGAATAATTTATGTAGACGGACTACTCCAACCGAATAATATAATAACACCTCAAGAATTAATAACTAATAATACTAGATGGGAAAATGAACAATTCAATTCAGATTTTCAATCCATTAGTGGTAATCCATCTAAAAATAAACTTAAAAATCGATATGATAATACTGGTTCTCCAATCCATTTTACTGGGGTAATATCTAAATTACAGCTTCCTTCCAAGACTGAGGTTCGTCTTGCAAAGGATTTTGAAACATTACAAGCTGTTCAATATTTTGCAAGAACTATTAGACAAGGTACTTCTAATTCAAATCAATTAAACACGTATATTTTAGATAGTGGGGAAAATATAAAAAACAGTGTCTTTGTAAAGCCTATTATGGAAAACGGAGAAATTAAGGAGTACGCTTTTGCGATAGCATCTTTACAACCTGTTAATGAAGCGATGCTCGTTTTAAAAGATTATTATGTCTATGCCTTAATTATCGTGTTTCTCGTTATTATTTTGTTATCCTTCTACTACTCAAAAATCATTGTTAAACCATTAATTAAGATAAATCGCGTTACAAAAAAAATGGCCAACTTTGATTTTAGCGAGAAGTTACCTGTTACAGCAGACGATGAAATTGGCGGGTTATCAAGTAGTATTAATACACTCTCTGTAAATTTAAAAGATCGCATCGACCGATTAAATGTTGCCAATACAAAATTACAACAAGATATTGAACGCGAACGTCAATTAGAAAAAACGAGAAAAGAATTCATTTCTGGTGTATCTCACGAATTAAAAACACCACTTAGTGTTATTCGTAGCTTCGCTGAAGGTATTCAAGATGGCGTAAGTAAAGATACGACATATTATACAAATGTTATTTTGGAAGAGACAGATAATATGAACAGGCTCATTGTTGAAATGTTAGAATTAGCAAAACTAGAATCTGGTACGTACAAACTAGAAATGTCGACATTCTCAATCGGTGAATTAATTCAACAAATCTATACAAAATTATTATTTAGTATGGAGGAAAAACATTTACAAGTGGACATCCATGCTGACTCTTCTCTATTTGTTAAAGCAAATCGTAGCCGTATTGAGCAAGTAGTTGTGAACTTGCTTAGCAATGCAATTCGATATACTCCAGATGGTGAAAAAATACACGTCTCTGTTGTAGAAACGGAAGATACAGTGAAAATCGAAATTGAAAACACAGGCAATCCTATTCCAGAGGAAAGCCTTGAAAAAATTTGGGATCGCTTCTACCGTTTAGACGCTTCTCGTAGCCGTCATACTGGAGGTACTGGCCTTGGGTTATCCATTGTAAAAAACATTTTAGATCTCCATCACGCCGAGTACGGTGTGTATAATACCACTAATAGCGTTGTATTTTATTTTAATTTACAAAAAGTGAAAGAAGTCAAATAATTTGTCTTAATTTCACTAGGAGTTCACATGAAATTCACACTCTCCCTTTATAGTAAGAAACAAGTTAATCCTTTCCTTTACACATATAAAAGAGGAGAGTGCGTGAAATGAAACAAGCAGGACAACCTATTCAAAACGAAAAACAATTAGAAACTATCAAAAATATACTTTTACAATCTTCGAAACGTGATGGCTTATTATTCGTATTAGCTGTAAATTCTGGCTTAAAAGTAAGTGAAATCTTACAATTAAAAGTTAGTGATGTAATCGATGAAAATGAAAATGTTCGCCATTCCATTTTATTTTACAATGAAAAAGTAAAGAAACATAAATGGTTTGCTGTAAATGAAGACTTACAGCACGCAATCGAAGACTACATGAAAGAACGTAAAACTTGGAAACGTAATGAACCATTATTAAAGTCTCAAAAAGGAACAAAGTCTATTACGAGACAACATGCATGGTACATTTTAAACAAAGCTGCAAAAGAAGTTGGATTAGAAGGGATTAGCTCACATACACTTCGAAAAACTTGGGGCTATTGTGCATACAAATCAGGTGTTGATATTGCATTTTTACAACACTTCTTTGATCACAGTACTCCATCAAAAACTTTAAAGTATATCGGTATTGCTTAATAACTCTTATACATAAAAAAGGTTACCATTTGTAAATTTGGTAACCTTTTTTATGTTTCATATTCTCTTTTCTTGTCTCTCCTATACTGTAGTGGTACTCTAATAGTAAGGGGGAGAAATTATGAACACATTAACAATTGAATTACCGAAAGAAACGGCTGAAAAACTTGATTTATTAAAGAAATCTTATGAAAAGAAAACAGGTGCTACAATTTCTGAAAGCACTCTTGTTCAAACACTTATCTCAAAGGAATTTATCCAAGCGATAACTCCTTTTGATTTACAACAATTCGTCAATGGAAAAGAACAGCAGTAATCGCTGTTCTTTTTTTATTTATTTTCAAAATATCAAAAGTTTTTTATTTATTTTCCGAAAAACTATTGACTATGATAATGATAACCATTATCATTTATTATGAAGCCAACAATTGATGAATCAACCAAACGCTCAGTAACATTGTTACCCCTCTTTTTCATATAGAAAAGCATTATACATTCCCCCTGTTTGTACAGTGCTTTTCTTGTTTGTATTTATTCAAATAAATTTAATTGCTCTGGTTTCGGCTCGCCATATGTAATATTCGCCATTTCCATCAACTGTTTCGCATTGTCCGCCGCATCCCCACCCGAATTATTGTTAAACAAAACGTATATGTCCTTAGTCTTTTTTTTCAATTGCTCTAATCGGTTTACCCATTCTTTCAACTCATTATTATTGTAGCGATATAAACAACGAACCGCTCTCCAATTTTCTCCTTTGTCAAGCCATCCATGAACATTCCGGCCATGAAAACGTATTAACGCCATGTCTGAATTTGTTGCCTCTAATACAAGCGGTACTGATCCTATTCCTGCCTGAGGCTCATCGCAAATTGTATGAATCCATTTTTCTTGTTCTAAAAATTGTAACGTCTTATCTCTCATTTCTGGATAAAACCATGTTTGATTTCGAAATTCTATTGCACATGGGAAATCTTCCATTTTTTCTTTCGTGTACCGAAGTAAATCTACATTTTTCACTTTACAATCGAACCATGGTGGATATTGAAATAAAATCATTTTTAATTTATTCGCTTCTATTAAAGGAAGAATTGATTGTTTATACACATCAAACATCTCATCGAACGTAGAAAAAGGGATTTCCCCTTTCATATGTCCTGTCATTCCTTGATAAGCTTTTACTATAAAAGAAAAATCTTTCGGCGTTTCCATCGCCCATTTTGTATAATTCCGCGCAGGTTGTATCGCATAAAATGAACTATCTACTTCCACAATGGGAAAATGTTCACTATAAGTTCGCAATTTATTTCTATTTTCATAGGGATTACTATATAAAGAATCATGATCTCCCCATCCCGTCACTCCAATAAAAAACAAATGAATTCCTCCCTTCCCAACTTCAGCTTACACTCATTCTATATTACTTCACAAAAATACCATCCGATCACTTTCATAAAGTCGCTCTTCCTTTAAGAGTATCCGTATAAAAATATGATATACTAGATGGAAGAATTTTTAAATTGAGGAGTTATTTATTTATGCTTCAAGACGATATTATTTTATCTCATGAAAATCGAATAAAAGAATTGGAAAATAAAGTACGGTTATATGAAGAACTTGTAAATCAATTACCACATCATTTCACATATAAAAATCCACATATTGGTTTGCAAATAAAAAAAACGAGAACATCTCATTCTATTCAACACATACAACAAAAAGATAAAGAGCCTACCTTTCAGCTTACTTGCGATTCACTATTTTTATTTGAACAACTAGAAAAACATTTTGTTCATATTTTCGATGCATTCTCGCATCACGTCACTTTTATTGATAATAAAGGCAACATTACATTATGTAATCAAGCTGCAGCAGATGATTTTGGTGTAATACGAAATTCTATAATTGGAAAACCAATTCAACAATTACTAAACTTACCTGAAGAACAAATTAAAGCTATTGAAACGTTAAAAACGGGAACCGAAATATATAATGAGGAAGTGTTAGACAAAAACTATGGCATCGTAAATAACCGTATTATTCGTGATTATAATGGGGAGATTTTTCGAGTTATTAGTGTATTTCATTATTTAAATACAGAACGTGATGCCGAAAAGTTTTCCCTAGCTGGGCGAATTGCAGCTGGGATTGCACATGAAGTACGAAATCCCCTTACAACGGTACGTGGGTACTTGCAATTTCTACAAGATAGCGTTTCTCCATCCAATAAAGAATTGTTTAAAAGTCTACTCATCCCTGAATTAGATCGTGCCAATAGTATTATTACAAAATTTTTAGCTATTTCAAAAACGCGTGAATTTACTAGAGAACATTTTCCAATCAATACGTTTTTACGTGAGTATATTCAACAACTACTTGCTAGTGAAGTTTTTTTGCACAACATTTCTATTGACTATGATTTTTCTACCGAATTAGATGGTGTACTCGTCAATATTGATCGCCATGAACTCGTGCAAGTTTTTTTAAATTTATTTCAAAATGCTGTCGACGCTCAAGGTGAAGAACCTCTTTCTATTCAAATTACTAGTTATCGCTTAGATAATTTTGTTCGTATTACTTTCAAAGATAATGGAACCGGCATTCCTCCAGCTATTCAAGAATATATATTTGATCCGTTTTTCTCTACAAAAGACTCAGGAACGGGACTGGGATTATCAGTAACGAAGAAAATTATTCAAAATCATAATGGCACATTAAAAGTTACTAGTGATCACAGTGGGACAACTTTTACAATATCTATCCCATTGTTGCCCAAAAGAGATAATTGAAGTGTCGATAAACAAAAACAGTGGGGGCAGTTAAAAACTGCCCCCACTGTTTTTGTTTAACTCATCATTTTCCTAAAAAACTATATAAAATGAAACTTTAATCAGCGTTTTTTGCATCTCCTACTGCTTATTAACCCCAACTAATCAGCCTTTTGCTAGATAGAAATCCTTCAATCTCTTTAATTCCCCTTACTAAGTAAGTAGGTAAAACCCTTATTTTTTTTGAAATAGTAGTTTGTCCATCACGAATTTAGTTTTATTTTCATTTTATTATATTGAGACTATTTATTCTATAAAAGAAAGGAATGAAAAGATGAACAATAATAATAAAGGGAAAGTATTCTTCGGTAACGATTGTTGCGAAGTCCGGGCTTGTAGTTTTATTAACATCTCTAAATCTGAACTTAAAGAATTTATTAAAATCCTTCAAGCTCTTGGACAAAATATTAAAGATATATTCCAAAATCCTTCTCAAAGTAATATTGATAAACTTATAGCTACCCTAGATAATCTACAAAAATCCCTCAAATGTTTAGACTTATCACCTGCACAAGAAAAAATCGGAACTTCTATTATTACTAACCTATTAACTATTCTAAAAACAAAACCTTTCTCGTGCGGAGCATTATACGTTGAACTGCAAAGCCTGCTTAATTTTTTACTGTATATCGCTAAGTTATTTAAAGTTAATTGCTGTACTATCGACAAACTTGTTAAGCTGATTATAGAAATCCAAACCATTTTAGTTAAATATGGCTCTGGTTGCCTTGGTGGAGGTGCTACTGGTGCTACCGGCGCTACTGGACCTCAAGGACTTCGTGGCGTTACTGGTGCTACCGGCGCTACTGGACCTCAAGGACTTCGTGGTCCTACTGGTGCTACCGGCGCTACTGGACCTCAAGGACTTCGTGGTCCTACTGGTGCTACCGGCGCTACTGGACCTCAAGGACTTCGTGGCGTTACTGGTGCTACCGGTGCTACTGGACCTCAAGGACTTCGTGGCGCTACTGGACCGTCGGGCACACCACTCCCTGTAACTATAGCAGCAATAGGAAATTCTAATCCACAAACTATATCACCTGGAACAAATATCCAATTCAATCAAGTTTTCGAACTAAATAATCTCTCTTTTAATGACACTTCAGATACTTTAACTATTTTAGAAACAGGAGTATACGATATTAGTTTCTCAGCATCTACAACCTTCCCGGGTTCTTCACCGTTTGGATTCGGTATTTCATTCAACGGTCAACCACCTACTCGTAATTTTTCAACTAACGTTATCGGTAGTGCGGTTTCTTTCTCCACAATTATTACTTTAACAGCTGGTACAACAATCTCTGTACAACCTACAGTAAATACTATTTCCATCCCTAACACTGGTGACACAACAGCTACACTATCAGTCTTCCGAATTTACTAACTTTTAGTTTTTATCTTATTTTTGAAAGACAAAGAATGTTTAATTTATAGTAATTTGTATTATTTTGATTGCATGTTAAATCTCTCTTTTAATAAAAAGGAGCACTTATTTTGGAGGATAAGTGCTCCTTCTTTACGTTTCTTTACTTCAAATTTACTCTAGCTTAATCCTCTTTTTGTATGATAAATAGTGAAGACAAAGACATGAAAGAGGGATGATAATGAGAATTATATCACTGACACGTTTTTGGTTTGTTCTTATGGTTTGCATAATTTTATGTATAGGGTTTCTTTTAACTCTAAAATATTCAAATGTTTCAAAAGCAGAAAGAAAAACAATTCCATACGAACTTCTGTATACAAAACAAAACAACATCCCGTATTCCTCTTCCACACAAAATGAAAAAAAAGTTATAAAAGGAATGCTTATTACAGAAGCTTCTAGTTATGAAAACCTACTTCAAATCGCTGAAACGATTAAAGATCAATATAAAAATAAAGACGTTGATGAAATAACACTCTCTATCCATAATGAAAATACTGGAAGTTTCGAAGAGGAATTACCATATGAACCTATTAGTAAAGGAATAATAACCGTCACGTTTGATTCTCAATCCTTCGGCAGGACCAATGTTACGCTAAATAAATAAACTGAAGCTTTAATAAGTGGCGCTTTTCCCATCCCCACTTATTATTAAGTTAAACCAATCAAATTTTTATAGGCAGCTCCATTCTCACCTAACTTCTTTTCTGTTTCCACATTTTGAATCGAGATAAAATCACTCATTTCTCATAAAAAAGAGGCGAACTCGTTATTCGCCTCTTTTTTTACCAAAATGGAATCCACTCTTTTACTTTATCTATCCATTCATTTTGCTGTTCTTTTCTTTGTTCTTCCTCTTCTTTTCGTTTTCTCTCTTCTTCTTTCCTTCGTTTTTCTTCCTCAATCGTTTTTAATTGTTTTGTATAATCCGCCTCAGGTATTAGTGATAACTGAAATGCCTTTTGAGTTGGATTTCCATTCGCTTTCTTCATAATGTCCCGGAACATTGTCGTTGTAATTTGGCTGCCTCCTGGCACATAATGCTCACTATCCGTTTTATCATACCCTACCCAAATCGCACCTACTAAATCCGGTGTGTATCCAACAAACCACGAATCCTTCGCACCAGTGCTTGGTCCATTTACAAGCTGGGTAGTCCCTGTCTTGCCTGCGGTATCGATATTATTAACTTTCGCTTTTTCACCTGTTCCCCTTTCAATAACACCTTTTAATAAGTATGTCATCTTTTGGGCAACTTTCTCATTCGTCACACGAGTTTCTTTCTTATACCATTTTCCAATTGTTTCCCCTTCAGCATTTTGGATTTCTCTAATGGCATGAGCTTCTACTTGGACACCATCATTTGCAAATGCGCTATACGCTTGAGCCATTACAAATGGTGAAGTTCCTACATGCATACCCCCTAAAGCAATCGGATACGTACGGTCTTCAGGATCTAATGGAATACCAAACCGCTCTAAAGATTTCAATCCTTTATCTAATCCAATTTGCTCTAATAGCCAAACTGCTGAAACATTGTATGACTTTGCCACTGCTTCATACATCGTTACATTACCATGGAACGTATGATCACTATTTTGTGGTGCATATTCTTTAATATTAAACGGTTCATCTTTTAAGACATCGTATACTTCATACCCTTGCTCTAACGCTGGTACATACACTGCAAGAGGCTTTAACGTTGAACCTGGCTGTCTTTTTAATTGTGTTGCATGATTAAACTGTAAAAATTGATAAGGACCTCTACCTCCAACTAAAGCCGGAACACCGCCAGTTTTTGGATTCATAAGGACCACTCCAGTTTGCATAAGCTGATCTGAACCACTACCTTTAAAATAACTATCATTATTCACAACATCTTCAACCGCTTGTTGTTTTTTCGGGTCAAGTTCCGTATAAATACGATAACCACCTGCTAAAATTTCATTTTGTGTTAATTCATACTTGTCCATCGCTTCTCTAACAATATAATCTACGTATTGAGAATATTTCCCCTTATATTTATCGTCAACACCACGTCGTAATACAAGACCTGATTCTTTCTCCTGACTATATTGTTCTTCAGAAATATACCCTTGCTCCTTCATTAAACCTAATACGACATTACGTCTTTCAATTGATTTATTAAAGTTTTTATACGGCGAATATGCAGATGGCGCTTTAATTAATCCTGCAATCGTTGCAGCTTCTGAAATTGTTAAGTCTTTTACCTCTTTATCAAAATACGATTTAGCTGCTCTTTTTATCCCCCAAGCACCTTCACCAAAATAAATTTGATTCATATACATTTCTATAATTTCATCTTTTGAATAAGTACGCTCTATTTTTTTTGTTAAAAAGTATTCCTTTATTTTACGTGAGTATGTGCGATCTTGTGTCAAAAATACATTTTTTGCAAGTTGTTGTGTAATTGTACTACCACCTGCCACAACTTCACCAGCTGTAATGTTCTTAAATACAGCACTTATGATTCCACTATAGTAAATACCATGATGACTAAAAAATTCCTTATCTTCTACTGCAACAATTGCTTGAACCATAATATCAGGAATATCTTTCCTTTTAACTCCTTCTGTTTTAGAAGAAGCTAATTTAGTCGCAACTTCATTATTTGCATCATAAATTAAAGTTGGTTGTGGAACAGCTTGTTTTAATTCAGATATATCTTGAATGGAAATTATTATATTTACAACAATAAATAGAGTAGCAAGTAAACTTCCCAATACAATTAATGAATTGCGTAGTTTCTTCCTCTTATTGAACCACTCAAGCATTTTTTTAAAGTGAGTGTTCTTCAATTTCATTCGTTCACTTCCTTCATTTGTTTACACTCTTTTTTTAAAAGGAAGAATATACCTCCTTTTAAATTTATTATAATAACGTAGTCATTCCTATAGTGTAAAGCTTTTCTTTCACATTCATACTTTTCACAAGAAAAGGACATTCTACAAGTAAGATATTCACTATTCAGTATTAATATTATTAATACAACAATGTGAGTTATGTTAAGTTTTTGTAAACTTTTCGATAAAATGTTTTAAAAAACGACAGTTTTTTGTTAGAATTGATTAGCCAATATATTTTACATATATTACTTTTGTGGGGGTAACAATAATGGTCTTTAAATCAAAGAAAGATAAATTTTCTGAAATGCTAATGAATGTTTCCGAAAATTTAAAAGAAGGCGCGCAGTTTTTCGTGGAGTATAAAATTAAAAATGCTAGCGATTTAAAAGAGTTTTCTATGCGCATGAAAGAGTATGAGTCAAAAGGTGACTCATTCATTCACGAAATCATTATGGAGCTAAACAAAGCGTTTATTACTCCTATTGAACGTGAAGACATCCTACAGCTTGCAATGAGTATGGATGATGTATTAGACGGATTAGATCACAGTGCTGGTCTATTCGAAATGTATTCTATTACAGAAGCTGATGAATACATGATTAAATTCGTTGAAGCAATTAATCAATGTGCAATTGAGATTGCAAATTCTGTTGAACTACTGTCTAAAAAGAAATTAGTCGATATTCGTACAAATGCGATTAAGATTAAGGATTACGAGTCACAATGTGATGATATTCGCCGTCATGCGATTAAGCATCTATTCTCTCGTGAGAAAGATCCGATTAAGATTATTCAATTTAAAGAGATTTACGAAGAGCTTGAAGAAGTAGCTGATAGCTGTCAAAGCGTTGCAAACGTATTAGAAACAATCATTATGAAGAACGCGTAAGGAGTTTGATCATGGATACACTCTTGATACTGACCGTTTTAGTAGTCATTTGCGCTTTAGCTTTTGACTTTATCAATGGATTTCACGATACAGCAAACGCTATTGCAACGGCTGTTTCAACGAAAGCTCTAAAGCCTAGACATGCAATTATTATGGCAGCTATTATGAACTTTTTAGGTGCGATGACATTTACAGGTGTAGCAAAAACTATTACAAAAGATATCGTTGACCCGTTTGCCTTGCCAAATGGTTCTCTTGTAATTTTAGCTGCTTTACTTGCGGCAATAGCTTGGAATTTGATTACTTGGTACTATGGTATTCCAAGTAGTTCTTCTCATGCAATTATTGGCGCAATCGCAGGTGCAGCAATTGCTGCTGCTGGTATTAGCTCATTAAACTATAAAGGGTTTATAAAAATTCTTGAAGCTTTAATCATTTCACCGATTATCGCCTTTGTTATTGGTTACATCGTATATAGTATTTTTAAAGTGGTCTTTAAAAACTTTAACTTAACGAAAACGAACAAGAACTTCCGTATATTCCAGATTTTCACTGCAGCATTACAAGCTTACACACATGGTACGAATGATGCACAAAAAGCAATGGGAATCATTACGATGGCTCTTATGGCCAATAACTATCATACTTCTGACGACATCCCGTTCTGGGTACAATTATGTTGTGCAATCGCAATGGGTCTTGGTACTTCTGTCGGTGGATGGAAAATCATTAAAACTGTCGGTGGACAAATTATGAAAATTCGTCCTGTAAATGGTGTAGCTGCTGATTTATCATCATCACTTGTTATTTTCGGCGCAACATTCATTCACTTACCGGTTAGTACAACGCACGTTATCTCTTCTTCTATTTTAGGGGTTGGTGCTTCACATCGTGTGAAAGGTGTAAAATGGGGAACTGCAAAACGCATGTTAATTACATGGGTTATTACACTTCCTATTTCAGCTTCTTTAGCTGCATTATTTTACTACTTATTACACTTAATCTTTTAATCAAAAGTCGTCTTCCTTATTTTTCTAGGAAGACGACTTTTTTGTGAACAAGCCTATTTCTTATTAAAAAGCGTGTATAATGATTGATGGATAAGTTATATAGAGGAGTTGACAATTTTGGAATACATCATGTTACTTTTCATCGGATTAATCGCCGGGACAGTCGGGAGCCTAGTCGGACTTGGAGGCGGAATTATTATCGTTCCGTTATTAATTGGATTACACAGTTTATCACCACAACTCGCAGTAGGAACTTCTATGGTAACCGTCGTTTTTACGGGGCTGTCTTCTACCCTTACTTATATGAAACATAAACGGGTAGATTATAAAAGTGGACTTATTTTATTTATCGGGAGTGGCCCTGGTGGTATCATCGGATCATGGGCAAACAAATTTTTAAACCAAGATACATTTTCTTTATACTTTGGGATTTTTCTTATATTCGTCTCCATTCTTCTTATACTACGAGACAAATTGAAACCTCTTTCCCTATCAAATATGACTGTAATTAAGCGATCTTTTACAGATAACGAAGGAAATACTGTAGACTATCAATTTCCACCATTTCTCGCTATCTTTATTGCCTTTATAGTTGGATTTATATCCGGATTATTTGGAATCGGTGGTGGTGCCTTACTTGTGCCAGCGATGATGCTCCTTTTTGCGTTCCCAGCACACATTGCTGTAGCAACTTCAATGTTTATCGTATTTCTCTCAGCAATTGTAAGTTCTTTAACTCACATCTCTCTAGGAAATGTCAGCTGGGCTTATGCATTAATTCTTATTCCTGGTGCATGGATTGGCGGAAAAATCGGGGCTTATATTAACACAAAATTAAGTGGTAATGCAGTAATTAATTTATTACGTATCACATTAATTATTCTTGGAACTAGATTAATCATTACTTCATTTTTATAACGCGTTCTTTCTAGAATGCGTTTTTTCTTATACACATGAATATAAAAAGGCTCCTAGGAGAACAAATAAAACTAAACAAACACTTAATAGCATAAAATTTGAAATATGTAATTTCTTCAAGTTGATCACTCCTATAGCTATGACTGTTATCTTTATGATAGCGAAAAAACAGTTATCTTACAGTTACAAAGTGCTAACAATGCAAAATCATTTATTACAAATTTTATCCTTATATTTCATTTCTTTGTATAATCTATCGATTCAATAAAAAAAGATGTCATATTGACATCTTTTTAGTGAAGAAGTGACCATCCCATAAAGTCTTCATGTACTTGGCACGCCCTCTTATCGTTTCGATCATATAATTCAGCATAACTATCTGTTTCTTCATCATAAGCCATCGTATAAATAATTTGGCCGTCTATTTCAACGGATAAAACGACTCCACCTTTCATCTCTTCTACATGAATGATAGCATTCGCCGGAATTCTCATATCCGTCATCTTCATCGCATCTAACAATATACTAAACCCCCTACAGCGTATTCATTGCTAGTACTATTACACACTAAATAGTATACTACTGTAATAGCATACATTTCGTCAATGAAATTGCTGTTTAAAAAGCATATTGTCTTTACACATATACGCTAAAATATAAGAAATAGAAATATTTTAATGGGGGGCTAACATTGATTCTACATAAGGGAGATCTATTATTCCGTCAAGGTGAGGACGGTCCATTATATTTTATAAAAACAGGTTTATTAAAAGTTATTCGGTTAGAAGAAGACGGAACACCATTTTTATTTAATATTATCGTTCCTGGTGAAACGATACCTCACCATTCTTTAATTTCACCGAAAGAATATCACGGTACAGCTATCGCTTTAATGAAAACAGAAGTGGAGCCTATAATTAGCAATGAATGGTACGACAAACTTCAAGAAAATCCTGCATCATATGAAAATATCGCTATACAATTACAATCGAAGTTAAGAATGATGCAACAGCGTATCGATCAATTGACAACTGTCTCTCCTAAAGAGCGCCTTCATCGTTTACAAGAATGGTTCACCTTATATTTAGGTGACATCCCTATTTATGAAATATTAACACAAACTGAAATTGGTCAGCTCATAGGTGTACGCCGCGAAACAGTTAATCGCTTATTAAGAGAACAAGCAAAAAACGAGGTAAAATAATACCTCGTTTTTTGCTTGGCAACATTAATCTATTGTAAGCTTGCTGCGGGACCGAAAAATTCATAATGAATGTTCTCTTGTTTAACACCCAAATCAATTAATGCAGCATTTATATGCTTCATAAATGGTACTGGACCGCAGAAATAAAATTCTGCTTCAGTTGTTGGAATAATAGTTTGTAACCATTCACGTTCAATGAATCCTTCTTTATCAAAATTCTTCATTTCCACATCTTGCTCTGTCGGTGAAGAATAGCAAGTATATGCTTTAACTTGTTCATACTCTTTTTCTACTGTCTCAACATGCTCTTTCATCGCATGTGTATTACTATTTATCGCCGCATGAACAAAGCATACATTACGCTTTGATTCTTGTTCAATTAGCGTATTTAACATGCTCATCATCGGTGTAATCCCTACCCCACCACTAATTAGTACAACAGGTAATGTTGAATCCATATTTAATACGAAATCTCCCGCTGGTGCACTTACTGGTAAGACATCTCCTTCCCCTACATGATCATGTAAGTAATTAGATACTTTACCATCTGGTGTATCTACACCTTTTTCTTTCTTTACACTAATACGATAATATTCTTTTCCTGGAGCATCAGACAAGCTATATTGACGATTATGTGTATATGTTTCACCTTTAATATTTATTTGAATCGTTACATATTGTCCTGGGATGAATGAAGAAACTTTCCCGCCATCTTCAGGTTTTAAATAAAATGATGTAATAACGTCGCTTTCCTTCACTTTTTTAACAATCACAAAGTTGCGGAAATCTTTCCATCCACCTTCTTTATGTGCAGCTTCTTCATACATACCCGCTTCAATGCTAATGAATGCATCAGCAATGACGCCATACGCTTCTCCCCATGCATTTAAAACTTCATCAGGTGCGCCCGCGACCTCTTTAATCGCTCGTAGTAAGCATGTACCTACTATTGGATAATGCTCTGCTTTAATACCTAAACTTCTATGCTTATGACCGATTTGTTTTACAACTGGAATAATAGCTTCTAAATTATCAATGTACGTTGCAGCTGCATAAACAGCGTTTGCTAACGCTTGTTGTTGTCTTCCCTTTTTCTGATTCGTATGGTTGAAAATATTCAATAACTCCGGATGTTCCGAAAATAAAATTTGATAAAATCTCGTTGTAATTTCAACGCCTTTTTCCTGTAATAACGGTACTGTTGACTTTACGATTTCAATTGTTTTTGCACTTAACATTGTATCCCACTCCTCTATTTCCTTAACTGTTTTTAGTTTAACTGAATTGTATAATACATATTGTGATTTTAATCACTATTAACACGGTGTTTTTGTGAAAAATATATGAACAATGCACATATTAAGTAAATTTTAATTAGCCCTCATTAATTGTGCTCAAAAAAAGCTAACTAGAATTCTAGCTAGCCTACTACTTTATTTGTATCGCTTGTTCAATTACTCTTATATTCTGCCCATCTCCAAACTCTGTATACCCCCATATATTCGTTTCACCTTTATATTTATTCACAAGTATATCCAGGTCATGGTATACGCGATGAGCATAGATTACATACTCCATATTCTGAAGCTCCACACCTTTTTTTACAATTTCATAACTTCTATTCACATCGCGTTTTATTTTTTCATTTTTTATTTCTTTATGTATATTTTTTAAAGAGGCTTCTTGCTCTTGAAACCATTGTTTAAAATGTTTCCAATCCCCATCTGTATATTTCTCTGCCTTACCATAATTCAAGAAATTATTATAACTTTCATGTGTCGTACGAACAAAATCGAGTGTCTTCTTCTTCTCTTGCACCTCTTCTATTTGTGCTACTGTATTTACTCCAGCAGACTTATTCGCATAATATAATAGTACTTTCATAAGACTATAGCTCGCTATTGCCATCACAGTAATAGTTACCAATACACTTAACAATTTCTTCATATACAGAACCCCTTTTCTACTATGAATATTACAATGTACTGTTCCACTTGTAACATTCTCTCGTAGAAATGTAATTCCTGTTTAAATCCTTTTTTTCATTTCGACACTATTTTTCTACAAACTTCTCCTTGGTAAATGCTCTTGTAAAACAACATAACCTTCATAAGCTGTATAACCGAGTATAGCCATTAATCCGATATAACAAGCAAATACTGTCCATTTCGTTTTCGTATCGACTTTATAATAATTTTCTTGTTGTTCTTTTTCTGTTTCCCATTCATTTAATTTTCTTTCTGACATTTCAAATGCTTCTCTTATATGAATTGTATGCATTTCTTTTTCATCTTCATATGGGACATAATCAAGTGGCTCAAACTTTGGTAAAAGGTACTCTAGAACTTCAATCTTTTGAAGTCCTCCTGTTTTTAGTTCTTTTTCACGTTCTCTTTGTCTTAATACATTCATCTCATGGTGAATCATATAAATCGTTCGATGCACCGCACCAGTTTCTTTTAATTCCTCTTCAAGCCTAGTAACATATTTTTTCATTCCATCGATTCTATATCCTAATTCCTTAATCGGCTCATCTCTCTTTATTACTCTATATAGTTCCATACAGCCGATAATAAAAATAAATCCTCCTAAAATACTCTTGAAGTAAATAGAATAGCCGAGTAGTAAAACTAGCCCTGCTCCCCAAATTTTCGTGCTTACAACTGAAATTATTCGTCCACCATCTAACGGAGAAACTGGAATTAAGTTAAAGAAATTAATCATACTTCCAAGTAAAATAATAAGCGCCCAAAACGGCTCTTTCGTTATTATATACAGTGGGATCGCGGGTAAAAATGAAAGCAATCCGAAAAGAGGTCCCATATATGCAATGTAAGCTTCATCTTTTGCATTTTTCGGCATCTCTTTCATCCCAATAAGAGCTCCCATAAATGGTATGAAGATTGCTGGCGATGTTGGTATACCTTTCTTTCTCGCTGCCCATAAATGCCCCATCTCATGTACAAACAATAAATACACGAGTGCTACCCCAAACTTCCAACCATATATGACTGCGTATGCACCAAGCGATAAAAACATACTAAATACTGTTGAAAATTTTGCTAACTTAAAAATTGCAAATACCCATTTTAACTTAGATAGCAAAAATAACCCTATTGCAACAATAATTCCCCATAACCCTTTTTTATTATTTTTCATATTCCTCTCCTTTACCTCGCTTTACTGAGCCATATACACTCATCAAAACTTATTCTTTTCTCTATTATGACATATTTTTTTCTATTGTTAGAAATAATGTTTATTTCATCCATTTTTAGCCAAAAATAAAAATAAAAGGAGGTAAATACAAATGAAATTACAATCTCTTATGATAGGTGCTCTATCGTTTTTAGCTTCAACTCTTATTTTTTATACCGTCAGCTACGTATTATTATTAGATTGGTTGCCAAATCACTTATTTATAGCCCTTATTATTCTTTCTGCTCTTATGATTTCCTTTCTAATTACACGAAAATCAATGAATGGGCCATCTGCAAAAACAAAATAATAGAGGGGATCTTTCCCCTCTATTATCATTTCCTAGGAAAGGCCATATATACTTTATGATTCTTACTGCCCGCTATTTGCGGGTAGTAAGAATCCCACCTCAAAATTCGGCTGGAGCAAAGAAGTTAGGTGGGATTTTGGCTACCCATAAATGCCCGACTGGTGAAGGCTAATAATCAGTGGGGGATGCCCCCCCACACTGATTAAAGTTTCACTTTATCTTTGTAAATTCATTTTTTCACCATACTCTTTAACAATTTGAATAATATTTTGAAATGCTCCTACTTTTTCTTTCTTACTATTTAACATTTGTAAATCGTAATTATCATAATAGGTTTCTAGTGATTTTAATTGTGCTTCTGAAGCATCTTTTATCGGAACAGTAACATTCAATTCATACTGTTTATACCCTTCCTTTACTTTTTCAGCTGAAATCATTTCACTCTCTTTTGCTCCAATTAATTTTTGAACCTTTTCCGGGAAAATCAATTGCAAATAATATTCTTGTTCCTTTGCTAACTTATTATATAGTGATTGTGAAATCGTATAACGTACCTTATAATTCACATTTTGATCCCCTGCTTTAATATGAAACGCGGTAATCTGCAAATCTTTTTTCGTTACTTCCGTTAAAGGCCCTACCTGCATCTCATCTTCTTTTTGTTCTGGAATCTTTGGAAATATAGCCAAAAGTTTTTCAGTATCTTTTTCGTTCAGCATATACATATCTTTCTTATATTGAATCCATCCTCGGCGATCTTCTCCTCTTAACCATGCATAATATGTTTCTTTTTTCCCATCTCTACTAATTTGTATTTCATATTCCGGTTCACCAAAACTACCCGTTACTTCTTGTTTTTCCGCTTTGTTTATAATATCCACCACCAACTCCGCATCCATTTTCTTTAAAATTTTTTCTTCTTTATCTTTTTGCATAACAGTTACTTGTAATGGTTCTTTCACTTCATTCACTGTCTCCTCTACTTGTTTTGATTCTTTCTTTTGCTCGGCTTGACCACACGACGCGAGTAAAATAACACATAAAAACATTAAATATTTCCCTTTCAAATCGATTCTCCTTTCCCAATAAGAAATTCTTATAATCCTCATACATAAAACAAAAACGTTACATTATATAGAATGAGCTATACTATACACTGAAGGGAGGATTTTACAATGTCCATTAATTTTCATGATGCAAATAATAAGTATACGTATGCAAATCGTAACGCACATATTTCATGGCAGGAAACAATAAACAATATTGTAGATGTACAAAACAAACAAGTAATTGATATAGGTTGTGGTGGAGGCATTTATACGAAAGAACTTGCTCTTATGGGAGCCAAAAATGTTGTTGGGCTTGATTTTTCAAAAGAAATATTACAAGCTGCAAAAGAAAATTGTAATGCCTTCCCAAACATTTCATTCATTCACGGTGATGCGCATAACATTCCATATCCTAACGAATCATTCGACCTTGTCATTTCGCGTGCAGTCATTCATCACTTACAAGATATTCCTACATTTATACGAGAGGCTTCTCGTATATTAAAAAAAGACGGTATACTTATTTTACAAGACCGAACTATTGAAGATTGTACAATTCCAGGAAGTCCTGAACACATTCGTGGATACTTTTTCTCTGTATTTCCAAAACTCATTGAAATAGAATCAAAAAGAAGACCAAAAACCACTACTATACAGCAAGAATTACAAAAATATTCTCTTCAAGTGTTCCCCATTCAAGCACACTGGGAAGTACGAAAAACACATGATTCTGTAGAAGCATTGCTGCAAGATTTATCTCCTCGAACCGGACGATCCATTCTATATGAATTAACAGATAATGAACTTTCTCAACTTCTACATCATATCCAAACGGCATTACAAAACGTCTCTCCTATCATCGAAAGAGATCGTTGGACAATTTGGAGCGCGAAAAAATTGTAAGGAAGGAAGCCTCACAAAATAATGTGAGGCTTCCTTCTTTCATAATCTAGTTTTGCAACACTCTTGATATCCTCCACTCCTGGCCTGTGCACTTCCACACTTCGGACATACTAAATATCTAGACTGATTTGTCAACAAACTACCTTTTTGAAAGAGTAAAACTTCTGCTTGTTTAAACGAACGCGAATAATATAACCACATAAAACCAATTATAGCAATAATGCCAAATAATACTCCCATCGCAAGCATTTCAGTCACCTCTTTTGGTTTGTTCTTTCCAGCAAGTGGATTGTTGTATTATTCTCTGTAAATTCAAACAATCCCTTCCTTACTCCTATAAATATCGATTTTCTCCATAAACTTTACAATTCTCTATAATGTTTTACAGCATTTTTACAAATAGCATTAACCCTTATATTCTCAGCTATATTTCTACAAGAAAGTGTATTTCCCAAAAAATATGTTGACTTTCTAAAAAAAACATGTGAAAATGTTGTCAGAATACTTGAATAAAAATTCATTGACGAGAACGAGTATGTTATAGAGCTGTTCCACAGAGAGTTGGTATTTTGCTGAAAGCCAATGCTCAGTTCGCAACCGAAAATCATCTCCGAGAAGTAGAACCGAATGCTGAAGTAAGTTCTTACCGGTCGTCCCCCGTTACAAGGAACACGTATCATGTTGTACGTTGTAAAGCCGTATACATATAGATATATTTCTACATGTATAAATTAGGGTGGTATCGCGGGTAAATATAACTCGTCCCTTTCTTAAGGGACGAGTTTTTTGTGTTCTTACAATGAATTTACAAAAAAGGAGGAAAAAAACAATGAACACTGTATCAAAAAAACATGTTTTTTTCACAGGTCTTATGCTATTTTCTTTATTTTTTGGAGCAGGCAATTTAATTTTCCCTCCAATGCTTGGACAAAATGCTGGTGAAAACTTTTGGCCAGCAATGATTGGTTTTTTACTAACAGGAGTCGGCTTACCGCTACTTACTGTTATCGCCATTTCTCTATCAGGAAATGGAATGCAACAACTTGCAAGTCATGTTCACCCATTATTCGGAATATTCTTTACAGTAATTGTATACATTGCAATCGGTCCATCTATGGGCATCCCACGTGTTGCTAATGTCGCTTATGAAATGGGAGTTAGTTCTTTCTTACCAGAAACTATTCGCTCTAGCAACCTAACGCTATTTTTATACACAGTCATCTTTTTTGCTATCGTATTTTGGCTTAGTTTAAACCCTTCTAAACTCGTCGATCGTATCGGAAGCGTATTAACACCTATTTTATTACTCTCTATTTTCTTATTATTCGTTAAGAGTGTATTTACACCCCTCGGGCAATCTGGACCAGCCATGCAAGAGTATCAAACTTCTCCAATTTTCAAAGGTTTTATGGAAGGATACTTAACGATGGATACCATTTCAGCACTTGCATTTGGGATTATCGTTGTAAATGCAATTCGCTCAAAAGGTGTGAATGACCGTAAATCAATTGCCATCGCAACAGCAAAAGCAGGACTTATTGCCGCTACTGGCCTCGTACTTGTATATGGTGCACTTGGCTGGCTCGGTACAACTAGTGTCTCTCTTGGATACGCAAACAATGGAGGACAGCTACTTACCATTATCGTACAACAATTATTCGGTCCATATGGTCTAATTCTGTTATCTCTTATCGTTACACTCGCTTGCTTAACAACATGCGTTGGACTTGTATCTGCATGCAGTCAATACTTCTCAACATTATTGACAAATTTTTCATACAAAACGTTAGCAAGCGTCATTTGCTTGTTAGGATTATTAGTTGCCAACTTAGGTTTAACAAAAATTATCGCAATCTCTGTTCCTATTTTACTTGTTGTATATCCAGTTGCAATTGTACTCGTGTTATTATCATTACTTCATAAATATTTCGGTGGCTATCGATCTGTTTATGTATGTGCTTTAATCGGAACAGCAGTTGTTAGCGTTTTTGACGGATTAAAACAAGGGAATATTCCTGTTTCATTTATCACATCTTATTTCGAGTTTATTCCATTATATAATGAAGGAATTGGCTGGTTAGTGCCAGCATTAGTTGGGGCTATTATCGGTTTTGCTATCGCAAAATTAAGTGGTGCAAAAGCAGTACCATTAACGGATCATTCACCTGAATCGAAAGTATCATAAAAAAACTCCCATTTCGGGAGTTTTTTTACATTTGATAAGAAGTATGATTAAAGCTACTTACTTTATAAGCTTTCGTATAGTAATCAATATTCGTATCCACCGTTTCTACTTTTACAACATCATAGCAATCTTCTTGTTTTACTAGAAATAAATAATATTCTTCTGTTGCCTCAATAATTGCAATACGATCTGTTTCAATATCATATTGTTCACAAAGTGCTTGCAACGCATTCACATAGTTACCTAATTTTTTCGTTTCATCCATTCCAAATATCGTTTGAACTAACATACACTCTCTCCCCTTTGTATGTACTGTTAACACCTTAATGATAACGCTTACATAAATAACCGTCAACAAAAAGCTTTGACCATATATAGTCAAAGCTTCCTTCTTATTTCGTCAACTGGTGTCTAAACGCATAAATAACCGCCTGTGTCCGGTCACTTACATTTAGCTTATTTAATATATTACTCACATGTGTCTTTACTGTTTTAAGAGCAATAAACAACTCATCTGCAATCTCTTGATTACTTTTCCCCTCTGCAATTAATAACAAAATTTCAGACTCTCTTTCTGTTAAATCCTCATGCAAAGGTTGTTCTTTCTTCTGACGCATACGAGACATCATTTTGCCAGTAACTTTCGGCTCTAATACCGTTTCCCCAGCATAAGTAGCTCGTACAGCGTCTGCAATATCACTCGCTCTTGATGTTTTTAATAAATAACTTGTCGCTCCCGCCTCAATAACAGGATACAACTTTTCATCATCTAAAAAGCTCGTTACAACTACAATTTTCGCTTCTGGCCATTCTTGAATAATAGCACGTGTTGCTTCAACCCCGTCCATCTCATCCATAACAAGGTCCATTAAAATAATATCCGGTCTTAATTGCAAAGCTAACTCTGAACCTTTTCTTCCATTTTCAGCTTCTCCAACTACTTCAATATCTGGCTGCGTTGATAAATATGCTGATACACCCATTCGAACCATTTCATGATCATCAACTAGTAATACTTTTATCATGATTCTCTCCCCCTCTCTCAATCATAATCGGTACTTTCACTTCTATTTGTGTACCTTTATTCGGAAAACTAAGAACTTTTAATGTACCACCAATTTCATGAACTCGCTCTTGCATTGATCTTAAACCGTATGAACCAGCCTTATTAACCCCAACTTTAAACCCAACACCGTCATCAATAATTTTCAAAATCGCATATTGATCAATTTTCCGAAGGCGTACTTCGGTTTTCTTTGCCTTCGCATGCCGTAAAGTATTAGACAGCGCCTCTTGTACAATACGGAATAAATGATCCTCTACACCTTTTTTTAATTGAATCGGTTCAATTAACCATTCAATTTTCATATGTTGCTTTCTAGACAGTTCTGTTAATAATTCTTCTATACCCTCTGTTAGTTTCTTACCTTCTAACTGCACTGGGCGTAAATGAAGGAGCAATGCTCTCATTTCTGATTGTGCATTTACAACCATATTCTCAACAAGCTGCAACTGTTTTTTCGTCGTGTCTGGAATTTCAGCTGCTTGTTCATTAATGGCTGACATCATCATCGACATTGCAAAAAGCTGCTGACTTACAGAATCATGCAGCTCTCTCGCTAATCGATGCCTTTCTTGAGAAATCGCTTCTTGTCTCATCTCTTCATTCCAATGGGCTCGTTCATTCGTTACTTTTTGAAATAGCCCAGCTTGCTCCTCTAAGCGACGAGCAAGACCAATTACTTTTCGTTCCACTTCATGAAATTCATCGTCCGCAGTAAATGAAACATCACTTGGAAAATTCCCTCGCTCTACTTCAAATAGAAAAGTATTTAATCCTTGTATACGCTGCTCTATATAATAACCGATTGCATATCCTACAATTCCTCCGATAAGAAGACTCGTACTCACAATAAACAAGCCAATTGGAACAGAAGCAATGGATTCTTTCCATAGTAAATCATAAACTTGTTGCTCGCTTTTCCATACATATACAATTGTACAAATAAGTGCGATACTCACAGAGGACAACATAGAATAACGAATATACATCCACGAAATATTCCTTTGTTTTTTCATTATACTTTCCTCACTTCCGTATCGCCTACGACAAGCGAAGAAATAATTTTAATACGACGAGGGGCTTCTTTATACTGTTCTGTTCTAAACGTAACATTACGGTTAAATCCAGTTTCTTCGTGTCCTGGCAAGAGCACGCGCCCAACAATAACAGAATGATTTAAAGACAATTCAATATCATATGGTACATATAAACGAATATTACCAACGACTCCCCGAATAACAATTACCGTTTCTCCCTCTGGAATCATCGCAGTTGTTAAATCAATTTCAACATCACAAGCACCATATTGGACGTTAATATCCTCAAGTTCATAAATATGATCCATCATCCGGACATTACCTACAAACATATTTTTTATATACGGTTCTGTACGATATATTTGTTTTTCTTCATCTATATATCCCTTTTCTTTAATTTCAACTTTCATTGCTTTTTGCTGATGTCCTTGTTGAATAAGTTGATAACCAATTAAAGCTAAACAAGCAAATACAACAAGTACGAATGCTGCTGATGAAAATAAGAAGAATAAGAATACAATACCACCGACAAATAAAAATACGTTCCCTCTTACATGACGGTTCTTCTTTCGATAATGTCTTCCAAACATAATCATAATAAATGCAAATATTAGACCACCTGGTTCAAAATGTCCAAGTATCATATCAAGAAAAAGACCGAATCCAAATATGATGAGGAGCATCCCCATTAATTGTGTTTTTGAAAAGTGCTTCTTCATTTCAGCTCCCCCCCTCTTTGTCACATATACATAGAAGAAAAGGCATTGCTTTCCAACACCTTTTCTCCTATCACTATATCATAAGCCTGTTTTATTATATACTACAATTATTTTGTTACTTCTTTCGTTAACGATACTTCATTTTTCTCTTTCATTTCACTCTCTAGTTTTGCAATTTTCATATCAAATGTATCACGCTCATGCTCTTCATTTATACGAAGCTCTATGTCACGAATGTGATCTTCAATTTCTTCGAATCGTAAGAACGGATTATTTTCATCCATTTTATGCATAGCAGTATTCATACGGCGGTTTGCATGCGCCATATTTTCACGTGCCATTAATTCCATACGCTTTGCGTTCATTTCTTTTAATTTATTTTTCATTTCTGAAAGACGACGCTCTAACTCATCAATTTGCTCTACAACACCAGCATACATTTCTTCTAAGCGAGTTACTTGCCCTTCATAATACGCTACTTCTTCTAATGCACGTTCATGCAATTGTAATTCGCCTGCTTCTTGTGCGATGATAGCTTGCTTTGATCTTTTATTAACGAAATAACGTGCTTGCTCAAGCTCACGAGCGAAGTTAGATTTTAATGTTTTATGACGCTGAATTAACTTCTCAATTTTTGTTATTTCACGCTCACTATCGCGTAAATATTGGTTTAACATAGCAATTGGATTTTTTCTTTCTTTCTCATCTAACACATTATGAAAATCAGCTAAAATTGCATCGCGTACACGTCCGAATAAAGATTGTTTCATTATAATCTTCCTCTCTTCTACTTTATAATTTGATCTATTTTATATTAGTTTTTCATTAACTTGTTCCACTCATCTTCAAAGTTGCTATATGGTTTAGAACTTTCTGGAGCAGAATCAACAACTACATTTTTTCCTTTTTTCCACTCACGGTATCCGTAGTATAAAACTACTAATGCTGCGATACCGATTAATGCTGGGGAATGAGAAAGTGCAATGGACAAACCGATTAAACCAACAATACCCCAAGCTAACTTTCCAAAGAATGATTTAGCTCGCACAAATGATTTATAGCTCCAGTACACAACTCCTGCTCCAATGGCGAATCCTACAATACCAGCAAGACTACCAAGAGCAATTAAAGCCAAAATACCGGCCGCGATAAACGCTAGAAATTGTTTCATCTTGTGCTTGCCTCCCTTCGATTTGATACTCTTATCTTAACTATTTTTTCATTTTTTCATAACGAGCTTAAGAACCGTTTTTAACTCAGACTTAAGACTGAGTTCCATTCAGCCTTTTGTAAAAATATAAGGAAAGATAGGATAACTCACTCTTTTATCGCACATAAAAAGCCGTACAGAGAATATTCTCTGTACGGCTTTTTGTTGCTACGAATAAAATTCATATTTAATTATGCTGTTTTATGATACTCTTTCTTTTCCGCCACTTTAGAAAACCTCGGGAAACCAATTAATATAGAAATGATTCCACATACTCCAACTAAGATCGGATAAAATGCATATGGTAACAATTCGATCGGAGATAACGCAGCAAATCCTGCAGCTGTTAACATTTGAGCACCATATGGGATTAACCCTTGTATACAGCAAGAGAAAAGATCCAGTACACTCGCTGATTTACGGGGATCAATTTCATACTGATCCGCAATATTTTTCGCAAGCGGACCTGTAAAAATGATAGAGATTGTATTATTTGCTGTACAGATATTCGTCATACTCACTAAACCAGCAATGCCGAACTCTGCTCCTTTTTTCGAACGAATATTACGTGTTAAAAGATTCATTAAATATTGAATACCACCATTATACTGAATAAGCTCAACCATACCACCGATTAAAATGGCAAGTAATACTAATTCCATCATACTGCCCATTCCAGTCGTTACACTTTTAAAGAAACTCTCTAACGTATAACTTCCATCTATAAGACCGATAACACCAGATAGTACAGTTCCACCTGTCAATACGATAAGTACATTCCAACCAAGTAATGCTGTAACAAGTACACCTGCATATGGTAATATCTTCACCCAATCAAATGTTTGAGCTTTAATTTCTGTATCACTTCCTAAAGTAACCATTACTAATAGTACAATTGTAATGATTGCAGCTGGCAATACAATTAAAAAGTTCGTTTTAAACTTATCTTTCATTTCTGTTCCTTGCGACCTTACAGCTGCAATTGTTGTATCAGAAATAAATGATAAATTATCACCAAACATCGCTCCGCCCACAACAGTAGCCATCGTTAGTGCAATTGAAATATCAGTTTGTCCACTAATACCTACAGCAATTGGCGCTAATGCAGCAATAGTTCCCATTGAGGTTCCCATCGCTAATGAAATAAATGCCCCTATAACAAAAATTCCAGCAACGATAAATCCTTGTGGTAAAATAGATAACGCTAAATTAACAGTTGAATCCACTCCGCCCATTCCTTTTGCTGTTTCAGAAAACGCCCCTGCAAGTACAAAGATTAATACCATAATCATAATATCTGGATTTCCTGCACCTTTTGCAAATCGTTCCACTTTCACATTAAAACTTTCTTTACGATTCATCGCTAATGCGATTCCTACTGCAATTGAAATCGCTATAAGTATCGGCAATTTATAGAAATCCCCTGTAATAATTCCAGAACCAATAAATAGTGCCAAAAATATCCCAAGTGGTAATAAAGCTAAACCATTTCCTCTCGTTTCTTTCAAAGTACCATCTCTCCCTAGTTTCAACCTTTTTCTAATGAATAACAAAAGACCTCTTCCAACGAGAAGAGGTCTTATACATCTATAAGAAACACTCTTCTCATCTTTCAAGCACATGCTTGCTGGATTTGGCACAGCACTCTGAAATCGAGTCCGCTGCCGAGGCATCGTAGGGCCAGTCCCTCCGCCTCTCTTTATAAGAAGGTTTCATATTTATTTTTTAATAATAATTTCTTTCCTAACTTTACTCGCTTACAAAACAAAAGTCAATTATTTTTTGTATAGATTTTTTTGGTAATTATACAAAAATATGAATAAACCAATCATTTTAACTTTTCGATTTCTTTATCAAATATTGAGATCCAATAAAATTTTCTATTTTTTATAGTCGCTATAATCCATTTTGTTGTATTCCATGCTAACTCATATTCTTCTTTTGTAACATCACCAGTTTTATAAGCATCCTCTAGCTCGTCTTCATCTAGTACATAGATCTCACCGTTCGGTAACAATACTACATCTAAGTATAAATCATCAAAATAAGGTAAACCACGATCGTCTATTTTAAATTCTTTCGTCACATCGATATAATATTGCACTAATTGTTTTTGATTGTCTAACATAGCTGTAATTGCAAAGTTTTTCCCGTTTATAAAATATTGCATCCATGTATACCCATCACCTGCAATGCAAAGCTCTTTACTATTGTATTCTTTATAACTAGGCTCTCTCACCTTTTTTATATCCAATATTCCTAACATACCTGCTTCAGCTTGTTTTACTGTGTATGTCTTCTCTAGTAATCGCTTCCACGTAGAACCATCACCGTACTTACGTTTCATAACTTTCTCTCCTCTTCTACATACAGAAAAGCTCTCACATAATATGTGAGAGCTTTTCAAATCATAATTAAGCCGCTTGACCCTTTTCAGATATCTCTTTTAAATAGGCTTGTCCTTTTTCAGCGTCATATTGACCTTCCCACTTAGACATAACTACAGCCGCTAAAGAGTTACCTACTACGTTAACTGCTGTACGAGCCATATCTAGAATACGGTCAATACCTGCAATAAACGCTAAACCTTCAGCTGGAATACCTACTGTACCAAGTGTTGCTAATAATACAACGAATGATACGCCCGGTACACCCGCGATACCTTTTGATGTAACCATTAATACAAGTAATAATGTAATTTGTTCTGTAATGGATAAATCAATACCGTACATTTGTGCTAAGAAAATTGCCGCAATTGCTTGATATAAAGTTGATCCATCTAAGTTAAATGAATAACCTGTTGGAATAACGAAAGATGTAATTGCTTTCGGACAACCGAATTTCTCCATTTTCTCCATAATTTTCGGTAAAACTGTTTCTGAGCTTGCAGTAGAATACGCTAAAATAAGCTCGTCTTTTAAAATTTTAAAGAATTGGAAAATGTTAATACCGAATATTTTCGCTGTAAGTCCTAATACAACTACAACGAAGAAGATCATTGCTCCGTATACTACAATGAGTAATTTCCCTAATGGAATTAATGAAGATAAACCGAATGTAGAAACTGTAACACCAATTAATGCGAATACACCAAACGGTGCAAATTTCATAACTTGGTTAGTCACGTAAAACATTGCGTCAGCTACACCTTGGAAAAATTGAAGAACCGGTCTTCCTCTTTCACCAATCGCCGCAACTCCTAAACCAAATAGTACAGAGAAGAAGATAATCGCAAGCATATCACCCTCAGCTAATGATTTCATAATATTCGTTGGAACGATATTCACAAATGTATCTGCAAACGAATGACTTTGTACTTGAGCTGTTGTTTCTGCATATTTAGAAATATCAGTCTTCGTCAATTGATCCATATTCACGCCTTTTCCAGGTTGGAAAATGTTCGCTATTAATAGACCAACAACAATTGCAATCGTTGTAATAATTTCAAAGTAAAGAATTGTTTTTCCGCCTAGTCGGCCTAACTTCTTAACATCACCAACACCAGCAACACCAACAACGATACTTGCTACAACAATTGGTACAACGATCATCTTAATTAATCGGATGAAAATATCACCAATTGGTTTTAAATAATCAACCACTGCCGGATTGCCAAAGAAAATCGCTCCAACTGCAATACCAAGCGCAAGTCCTATTAAAATTTGCCATGCAAGTCCTATTCTTTTCATACTTGTGGTAACCCCCTCTTCGATGTGTCACTCTATCTCTCATTCTATCTCTATAAAACATGAAATTAAGAGTATTACATATTATTCGACAATTCACTACATTTTGTCCCTGTTAAAAATCATAAATCAAAATTTAAAATCTGACAACAAAATAAGTTTGCCCGAATGCAAATAATTTTCTTGACAAAAACAAAACCCATGTCAGAAAACCTCACATGAGAACGATTCCTCACTAGTGATTTATAGGTTTTTAAAGTAATGTTTCACCATCGAAAACTCCATCATTTTCCATGTTTTTTTAGAACAAAATAGAAAATGGTGCATTTTTGTATGCATGCAAAAATTTCACTTTATGACAAACACTACGAAAAGATACTAAATTCCGACAAAACTTAGCAATTTTATAAAGTTTTCTTTACATTATGATTACAACAATAGACACCCTTCTTCTTCTTATGATATATACATTCATAGGGAAAGGAGCAAGACAACAATGAAAAAGAAATTTGCAGCGTTTAGTGTTTTAGCAGCTGGAACGATTTTCGTTTCCCCGTTACTGTCACCCGTATACGCTGAAACGAATGAAAATAAATTATCTAATATTCAATCTGAATTAGAAGGCAAACAAAATGACTTACAAAATAAATCAGCTGAGAAAGAACAAATAGAAAAAGAAATCCAGGAATTACAAAAAAAAATCGACGAATTAACTACTTCTATTAATAAAAACGAAGCTGAATTAAACGATACAAAAAAAGAAATTAGCAAAACGCAGCAAGCAATTGCTGAAAAAAAGAAACATATCGAGCAATTACAAACAAACATAGATACACGGCAGGAAGTTATTAAACAACGACTACAATCTATGCAAGAGAAGCCTCGTACGAGTATCATTACAGAAGTATTAACAAATTCTGCAAATATTGCCGATCTTGTTGATAATATGTATTCTGTAAGTTTAATTTTAAATAACGATACAGATATTGTGAAAAAGCAAACAAGTGATCAAAATGCTGTGACGACAGAAAAAGAAGCTGTTGAGAAAAAAGAGCAACAACTGAAAGAATCCGAGCAAAAATTAGTACAAAAACAACAAGAGTTACAAAATAACCAACAACAGCAACAAACTTTTATTAACGATCTACATACGAAAGTAGCAAAAGTAGATTCTGAGATTGAAGGATTAGAAGAGTCAAAAGGTATTTTAGAAAACCAGCGTCAAGCTGTTCAAAAAGCAATTGAAGAAGAAAAACGTGCAGAAGAAGCGCGTAAAGTTGAAGAGGCACGCAAGGCTGAGGAAGCAAAAAAACAAGCCGCCGCTTCTGCTAAAGAAAGCACACAATCCGCACCAACACCGCAAGATACGAACAAAGGTGGATTTATTAAACCAGCAGCTGGATCGAAAACTTCAGGATTTGGTACACGTTCTTTAGATAACCATAAAGGAATCGATATTGCCGCTTCAGGGACAGTGCCAATCATGGCTGCTGCAGATGGCGTCGTTATCCGTTCAGAATTATCATCTAGTTACGGAAACGTTGTATACTTATCTCACCGTATAAACGGAAAAACATATACAACTGTATATGCACATATGAGTAGCCGTTCTGTATCTAATGGACAAACTGTAAAACAAGGTGATCAACTTGGGTTTATGGGAAATACTGGCCAATCTTTCGGACAACATTTACACTTCGAGCTTCACCTTGGAGAATGGAATGTCGGTAAGACAAACGCTGTCGATCCATCTCCTTATATCGGACTATAAAAAACTCGGTGCAGACCGAGTTTTTTTACTACCATTTCACACTTTTTAGGCATTTTACATAAACTACAACTAAATGCCTATATTTTGCGGGGTGGTAAATATGAATACACAATTACAAGAAGAAATAGAAGAAGCTAGAGAAACATACATCGGTCGGTTATTTACATTCGGCGGCTCAGCGTTATTTTTAATTGGATCATTTATCGCAGTTGTCACAGCTTATAAAGCATATAATCGCTTATTAAATACTTCTACAACATAATAAAAAAGACGGAGAAATCTCCGTCTTTTTTATTATGCAAACATTTTAAATACGCCTACCGCATTTAAAAATACGATAATTACAGTTACCGGAATAACATAACGAAGTAAGAAGAACCAAATGTTAAATAATGTTTTCCCTTTCGTTTCCGTAACTTCTAATTCTTTCATTAATAACTCTTTACTCATTTTATTTGGTACGAATAGCGAAATGGCTAGTACCCCTAACGGCAGTAACACATTACTCACCGAAAAATCGACGAAATCAAAGAATGTCTTACCAAATATTTTCACATCACTCATAATTCCAAACGATAACGCTGATGGAATTCCAACTGCAAAAATAAGAATACCAATTAATAACGAAGCTGACGGACGCTTCTTCTCATTATCTTTCGCAACAGATGCTACTACAATTTCAAGCATTGAAATCGCAGATGTTAAAGTCGCAAAGAAGAATAAAACTAAAAACATAATGAAGAAAAATTGTCCAAATGGAATTTTCGCAAAGACAGCAGGAAGAATGATAAACAGTAGCCCTGGTCCTTCTGTCGGTTTAACTCCTAATGCGAAAATCGCCGGAAAAATCGCTAATCCTGCAAGTACTGTAACAAATACAGTTAAACTTACAATAGATGTTGCTGATTTAGCTAAATGCTCTTCTTTCTTTAAATACGAACTATACGTTACCATTACCGAGGCACCTACCGTTAGTGAGAAGAAAGATTGTCCCATCGCATATAAAATCGTATCTGCTGTAAGCTTTGAAAAATCTGGTTTTAAGAAGAACTCTACCCCAGCCATAGCACCATCAAGTGTTAACGCACGAATAATGATAGCAATAAATAAAATGAATAATAGCGGCATCATGTACTTACTTGCCTTTTCTATGCCTTTTTCCACACCTTTACTAACAACAAAAATGGTACAAAGCATAAAGATGAATTGCGCCCCAATCGCACTTACTGGATTTGCAATTGTTTCAGCAAACAATTGCCCATAATCGACTACTCCGTTCCAGAAACTACCTGTGACACTATAGTATAAATAAAGTAAAATCCATCCACCTACAACGCTATAAAAAGACAGTACGCTAAAACAAGTAACAACCCCCATACGACCAATCCAAGGATATAACTTGCTATTTGGTACTAATACTTTATAAGCTGTAACTGCCTCTTTTTGAGTACTACGGCCAATAACAAATTCAGCTACAAGAAGAGGCATACCAATAAATATAGTTAATAGTAAGAATACAAGGAAGAATGCGCCTCCCCCGCCATTACCTGCAACATATGGAAACTTCCATATTGCCCCAAGACCTACTGCGGCTCCCGCTGCTGCGAGTACAAAGCCTATTTTCGACGTCCATTGCTGTGTTTCTTTCATTATAATTTCTCCTTTTCTGAATATTATAACTTTTATCAATTATACACTTTCATTTCATACTCGCACACCTCCTTTAGAAAATAAAAAAGTCCCCTACACGCAAATATGCATGTAGAGGACGATATATGTAATAGAATACCGTGGTACCACCTCAATTGGATCAATAAATCCCACTTGTTCAGGTACAGGAAAATTCCGATACCCTATCCTTTTAACGGCGGAACCCGGGTTGCCTACTGCAATGTTCAGCATACCTCTCGCAAGCCCATTCTGTATATTTTATCGTACCGGGCTCACACCTTACCCCAGCTCTCTGAACGCATCAAATATACGTACTCTTCTTGCTCATCGATTTCATCTTTTGAAGTTACTTGTGATTATAAATTATATTTTTATATTTGTAAAGCACAATTCACTCACTATCCTATATAAATTCCCCTCTCGAATTCTTGTAAAAAAAGCTCTCTTTTTTGTTCATCTTGAACATATATCGACTTTAATACTTCTTGCAACAATATATTTTTTTGCCTTTTCTCTACTTGTAATTCTTTCACTTTTATTCTAACTTCATATAAAAAATCAAGATACGATTCATACTTCTCATCATATTTATTTGCGATATCATCACGAATTTTTTTTGCAAGTTTCGGACTTGCCCCTCCAGTAGAAACAGCTACATTAAGTAGTCCACGATGAATTGCCGCCGGAAAATGAACATTTCCACTTTCCGGATTCGTAATAACATTTACCAATTGATTTACCGAGGCATCTTCAGCAATTTGTTCATTTAGTACCGAATTGCTAGTCGCTGCAACTACTAAAAAAGCATCTTTAATATCACTTTTCTCATACTCTCTTTGATACCAACGAATTTGCTTTTCTTCTACAAGTTTCACCAAATTTGCATCTAATTCTGTACTTACCACAACAATATCCGCACCTTGTTTTAGTAAAGGAATAATTTTAAACCCTGCTACTTTCCCTCCACCAATGACAACAACACGTTTCTTATCAACTCGCACTGTAAGTGGATACATATTGATCTCCCTTCAATATTTCCTCTGTTTTCTGAATTAACATCTCTCGAAACGCTACATTCTTTCCTAAATATGGACTTATTTTTATCTCTTCCGACTCATATTGACGCACTTCTTTCTCAACATGTTTCATGAGTAAGCCTGTAAATAATAAGTAAGGTAACACAACAATGTTCCGTTCTTTTTGTTCTACAATTTCTTTCAACTTCTCATCAAACTTCGGCTCTGCAGCTGCTAAATAACAAACTTCCACCTCTTTAATGTTCTCTTCTTTTTGAAATAAAGAAGAAATCCAATTTATGTCTTGTAAAGTTTCCGGATCACTACTCCCTCTTGCAACAAGCAAAAGTGTTACTTCTTCTTCATAGTCTTGGATGCCACTTCCGTTATATACCGCTTTTACAAGCACTTCTGATACACCAAATGGATTACCATACACTATTTTGATATCCGGATATTCCTCGTTTAACTTTCGTAATTCAAGCGGAATATCTTTCTTTACATGTCCTGCCGCTAATAAAAAAACAGGAATAGCGACAATCTCTGTAGCACCACGCTTCACACATGTACGAAATCCTTCTTCAATAGAAGGACTCGCTAGCTCTAAAAAACAAATTTCTTGAATATTTGCCTCTACACGGTTCATACATGACGTAATAAATGCAACGGCTTCTTCTTTTGCTGCTTTCAAACGGCTTCCATGACATATATATAATACAGCCTTCATTTTACAATACTCCGCTTACTGGATATGCATTTTCCGCTTGTTTCTCAAACCAATGTATCTTTTCTCTAAAACGAACAACTTCTCCAATAACAATCATACTCGGATTTTGAATTTGTTCTTTTTTAGCAACATCTACAATTGTTCCTAACGTCGCTGTAACAGTACGCTGCATAGATGTCGTTCCCCACTCAATAATAGCGGCAGGTATGCTTTGATCTTTTCCATGTTTTATTAGTTGTTCACATATGTAAGGTAAATTACTAACCCCCATATAGACCGCTAATGTATCTACACCTTTCGCTAAACTTTCCCACTTCACTTCCTCTTCAGCCCCTTCTTTCCGGTGCCCTGTCACAACAGCAAAACTTGCACTTGCATCGCGGTGCGTTACTGGAATTCCAGCGTAAGCAGGAGCAGCTATACCAGCTGAAATACCAGGAATAATTTCAAATGGGATACTTTGCTTTGCTAACGCTTCAGCTTCTTCTCCACCTCTTCCAAATACAAATGGATCTCCGCCCTTAAGCCTCGTTACAACTTTTCCTTTTTTCGCATATTTAATAAGAAATGTGTTAATTGTCTCTTGCTTCATCGTGTGATAATTTGGGAGTTTCCCGCAATAAATTAAATCTGCTTCAGGCTTTGCATAAGAAAGCAATTCTTTATTTACGAGACGATCGTACAAAATAACATCAGCCTTCTCGATGCATCTCAACCCTTTAACAGTAATTAAATCCGGATCACCAGGACCCGCCCCAACGATATAAACCTTCCCCATCATCTCTCCTCATTTCTACTATAAAATGAAACTTCCACTCTTCATCACGAATGGAAGTTACTATTATTTGTATTACACTTCTCCTTACTCATGAATAACAAATGCTGCCCCTTTTCGAATCTTCTTTTTTTCAAACAAAGAAATCTCCTTCACTTCTGGTAGCGGTAAAAAGTATTTTTCAAGTTCTATCTCGGCAAGCTTAAATGCTTGTTCTTCACTTTGAGCAACAACGACTATTGGAACAACACTATTCGCTATTACAGCTTCAAATCGATATAAATCCATATTGTCCCTCCTAAGACGCTATTACTTCTTCTAATACACGATTTAGTACAATTTGTAATTCTTCCACTCCAACACGCCCTACGAAATCATAAAACGTTTCGGCTAGTAATTTATTCTTTTGGAAATAACTTAAAAAGGACACGAGAACATCCGGCAAATCTTCTCCATCTATTTTCCCTTTTAATTTTTCGTTATATGCTCCTCCGTCTAATAGCGTTCCGCCCACATATATTTCAAACGCCTCAACGATTCCCTTTTCCTTCGTTTTCAGTTTTATCCCTTGCAAACCAATATCAGCAATTTGACGTTGACCACAGGAATTCGGGCATCCTACCATATGAATTCGAACTGGAACATCGAGTGCAATTTGTGTATCTAAGTACTCTGCGATTTTGCGTAATCTTTCTTTCGTTTCTACTAACGCAAGATTGCAATACTCAATACCAGTACATGAAACCGCATGACCAATAAATGATTTCGGATTTGCAGAAATTGCTTCAAACAAAGGTTCACTTAATAATCCTGCAACATTTTCTGGCGGAACATTCGGAATAATGAAGTTTTGTGAGTTACAAGTACGAATTTGCCCGTTTCCATATTGCTTTGCAATTCTAGCAATCTCAAACATTTCCTCTGCATGTAAACGTCCTACTGGTACATTAAAGCCGACATACTTTAATCCTTCTTGTTTTTGATCTTGAACACCATAAAAGTATCCTGCATTCCAGCCTTCGAGAGCACTTTCCCCTTTACTTTGCAATAGGCCTGTGTATTCTACTAATTTCTCTTTAAATTTCTCAGCGCCCCAGTCAGCGACAAGAAATTTCAAGCGTGCTAAGTGGCGTTTTTCACGATATCCAAAATCACGGAATATAGTAGCAATTGCAATCGATACTGCCTTCACTTCTTCTGGTAAAACGAATACATCTAATTCTTCCGCTAAGTACGGACGAGCTGATAAGCCTCCGCCTACTTTTATGTGAAAACCAACTTTTTTCTCACCATCTATTTCTTTCGTAGCAGGTGTAAATGCCACACAGTTAATCTCTGCATTTGCTGAATTATAAATGTTAGAACTAATAGACATTTTAAATTTACGTGGTAGATTAGAAAACTCTTCATTATGTTGGAAGTAATCGTATATTTCTTTAACAATCGATGTTGTATCAAATAGTTCATTCGCATCAATTCCAGCAAGTGGATTACCTGTAATATTACGCGTAATATCACCGCATGCCCCCGCTGAAGATAAACCAACTCTCGCTAACCTTTTAAAAATATCCGGAATTTGCCCAATTTCTAACCAATGAAACTGAATCGCCTGTCTTGTCGTAATATCTAACACATCACGCCCATAATCTTCAGCGATGGAAGCTAGCACCTCTGCCTGCGCATTTGTAATAATCCCAGAAGGAATATTGACACGCATCATAAAATAGCCTGCTTCTTTCGGTCGTTGCAAATACAATCCCGCCCACTTAAAAGCGTCCCACTCTTCTTTCGGAATAGATTCAAATCCATTCTCCGCATAGTAAGGAATATCATTAAAGATTTCTAATCCGTCTTTCTCTAATTTCTTTTTCTCTGTTTGATTTAATTTTTCAGTATTAGCCCACACTTTTTCATAACTCATCTTTTATCCCCCTATATGAAACTACGCTCTTGTAAGTACTTCACAATTTGTTCTGCACATTCTTCAATAGAATACTTGTGCGTTTCTACAATTAATTCTTCTCGTTCTGGTTCCTCATACGGTGAATCAATGCCCGTAAACTGCTTAATATCACCTTGTCTCGCTTTTTTATAAAGTCCTTTCGGATCACGTTTCTCACATTCTTCAATCGGACACTTCACAAAGACTTCAATAAATTCATTTGCTGCCAAAAGGTCTCTAACTTGTTTACGATCTACTCGATATGGTGAAATAAACGCTGTAAGGACAACTGTTCCTTCATCTACAAACAACTTCGCCACTTCACCAATACGCCTTATATTTTCCATACGTTCACTTTCAGAAAAACCTAAATCCTTATTTAAACCGTGACGAATGTTATCCCCATCTAATACATAGTTTCCGATATTGTTTTCAAATAGTTTCCGAGCCACCGCATTCGCTACTGTTGATTTACCCGAAGCTGATAAGCCTGTAAACCAAATTACAAAACTATGATGACCATTCTTCACTCTTCTCTCTTCCTTTGAAACAGACGCTGCATGCCAAGTAATATTTGTATCCATCTCGTTCTCTCCCTATTCTGTTACTGCTTCTTTCTTCAAACCTTTAATTAACACTTCCACTACTTCTTTACGGCTAAACGCACTTGGTGGAATCTCTCCATTTCGTAACATTTCTCTTACTTTCGTACCTGACAAAATAACATGGTCCGCTTTCTCGTGTGGGCACGTTTTTGTCGAAGCCATCGCCTCACATTTAACGCAATAAAAACTATGTTCAAAAAATAGCGGCGTAATTCCTAACTCTTCCACCGTAAAGTCAGTAAAGATTTCCTGCGCTTCATATGTTCCGTAATAATTTCCCACTCCAGCGTGATCCCGCCCTACAATAAAATGTGTACAGCCGAAATTTTTTCTTACAAGCGCATGAAATATCGCTTCACGTGGTCCTGCATAACGCATCGCTGCGGGAAATACCCCTAAAAAAACGCGATCTTTTGGATAATAATTTTGCAGTAATACTTCATAACTTTCCATCCTTACATCAGCTGGAATATCATCTGATTTCGTTTCACCAACGAGCGGGTTTAAAAAGAGACCATCTACAATTTCAAGTGCAGATTTTTGAATATATTCATGTGCACGATGTACAGGATTGCGTGTTTGAAAACCAACTACTGTTTTCCATCCCCGTTTTTTAAATTCTTCTCTTGTTTCGATTGGATCTAAATAATAAGAAGCAAACTGATTATTTTCAGAGCGTTGTATTAGAATAATAGCTCCTCCAACGTAAACGTTCGGTCGATCGTACAATTTTTTCACACCTGGATGAGCCTCATCCGTCGTTTTATACACGAGTAACGCTTCTTTTTCTTTATCCGGTACAAAAATATCTTCTATTTGAATAACACCATATACAGTTCCACCTTTAACCAGTTTTACTTCTTCTCCAATTTTCAATCTATCCGCTTCTTCTTCTGTTACTGGTAATGCAATCGGTATACTCCAAACACTACCGTTTACTAAGCGCAGTGTTTCTACAACTGAGTCATAATCTCTCTTCCCTAAAAATCCTGTAAGTGGACTATATCCCCCTATCGCCAGAAGTTCTAAATCACTAAGCGCAATTTTGTCTAGCTCAATTTCTTTTACAATATTCGATATGTCATATGTTTCATCAATACGGTTTACTAATTTATTTGTTGTACTCATCTTTTTATATCCCCTCTTAGCTTTATTTCAAGATTTATCTTATTGAAAATGAAGTCCGCATTCTGTCTTCATTTTCCCAGCCCATCTTCCATCTCTTGAGTCGCCACCATCTCCTACAGGCAATGTACATTTTTCACACCCAATACTTGGATAGCCAACATCATGTAGCGGATTATACGGCAAACTATGTTTGTATACATATCGCCAAACTTCTTTCCAAGTCCAATGAATGAGCGGACAAATTTTAATAGACCGAAAACGATGATCTTGATTCACAAATTTTGTATGCTTACGCGTTTCTGATTGTTCCCTTCTAAGGCCTGATATCCACGCTTTTTCGGCTGCTAATGATTTTTCTAGCGGCAAAATTTTTCTGATCTTACAACAGAGATTCGGATTACTTTCCCATAATTTTTCTCCATGAAGCTTCGCCTGTTCTTCAAGTGTAAGTGCTGGCTGTTTTTCTATAATATTTAATGAAGGAAATCTCTCTCGTACCTTTTTAATTAATTCGTACGTTTCTTGAAAATGAACATTTGTATCTAAAAATACAACTTTAGCAGATGGATTTACTTGGTTTATAAGATGCAATAAAACCATCCCTTCCACTCCAAAGCTACATGCATATACAATTTCACCTTTATATTCTTTATAAGCCCAACTTAATACTGATAGCGCGCCTTTCGTTTCATCTTCTTCTGAAAATGAAATACCATTTTCTTCCCACGTTTCATACGTCAACATGTTTTTTCCCCCTGTAAAAGCAAAAAGACGGTTTTAATCTATAAAATAGATTAAAACCGCCTCTAGTTTTTCTAGTCAGCGCTTTTTACTTTAAACGGACCTTTTCACTTTTCTCTAATTGAATCACTTTTCCATCTTGCACCACAATTGTAATTGAACCATATTTCATATCAGCAAGCATCGTTTGAATTTTTTCGGACACTTCATCAAAATGTTCCCGTACGCTCACGCAAACAGCCCCCCTTTTTATTCATAAAAAAAATCTTTCCCATTTCGAAAAGACTGTTCGGTAATATATTTTACCTTATCTTTCAAAATGGATTCCATTTTGCTGGATTTAGCACCTTGCTTTCTATAAGCAGGTTGCCGAGCTTCGTAGGGCCAGTTCCCTCAGCTTCTCTTGATAAGCTTTGTATTTGTATTTTATCATAATTCTGAATTTTTTCAATCCTAGTTTTCCGATATATTTTAATTATTTTATAAAAAAGGAATTGCTCATCCTGAACAACTCCTTTTTTCATATTTAAACAAGTTCTTTAATACGTATGCGATCGTTCCCAATAATATTTTCATATGTTTCACGTTCTACAACAATTTGTGATGTTCCGCCTTTTGCAAAGACTACAGCCGGTCTACGAATACGATTATAATTATTAGCCATCGAGTACCCATATGCCCCTGTACAAGAAATCGCTAGTAAATCAGAAGAAGCAACTTTAGGAAGATTAATATCCCAAATCAGCATATCTCCACTTTCACAACATTTCCCAGCAATCGAAACGAGTTCCTCATTTTCATCATTCCCTCGATTCGCCAACATCGCCTCATAACGTGCTCCATATAGAGCCGGCCTTAAATTATCTGTCATCCCACCATCGACTGAAACATATTTTCTTATGCCTGGAATCTCTTTCACCGCTCCGACTGTATAAATTGTTGTTCCCGCATCCCCTACAATACTACGCCCTGGCTCAATCCATATTTCAGGAAGCGGATATTCACATAATGTAAACTGCTCTCTCACCGTACTTGTTACAGCGTGCACATACGTTTCAAGTGTTAACGGTGTATCAGACTCCGTATAACGTATACCGAAACCTCCGCCGACATTTAATACTTTCACCACATAGTTTGCTCGCTCTCTCACTTCTTCTAAAAATTGACGTAGTACTTCAATTGCTCGAACAAAACCAGCCGTTTCGAATATTTGTGATCCGATGTGCGAGTGAATTCCTAGCACATTATAATTTGATTTTTGCAAAGCTAGCTCAATTGCTTGCATCGCTTGACCATTTGAAACACCAAATCCAAACTTCGAATCCTCTTGACCTGTTGTTATATATTCGTGTGTATGTGCCTCTACTCCAGGCGTTACACGGATTAATATGTTCACAAATTTCCCATGTTGCACTGCTAAATCATGTAAAATTTCTAATTCTAAGAAATTATCTACCACAAAACAACCAATATTTGCCTGAAGAGCCATAATCATTTCTTCTTCTGTTTTATTATTTCCGTGAAAATGAATGCGCGACGCCGGAAATCCTGCTTGGAGTGCAGTATATAATTCTCCTCCAGAGACAACGTCTAAAGACATATTTTCTTCACGAGCTACTCGGCACATCTCCATGCACAAGAACGCCTTGCTAGCATATGCTACTTGATAAGAGAAACCACTTTCTTTAAAAGCACGATGAAACGCACGACATTTCCCTCGAATAGACTCTTCATCGTATACATAAAGTGGTGTTCCGTATTGTTTTGCTAGTTGCGTCGTATCGCACCCTCCAATTTCTAAGTGTCCTTGCCCATTGATTCGGCTTGTGCCGTGTAAATACATTTGAATTCCTCCCTTATTTCCTCTAAAACTCATAACCCCAATCTTCTATTCATTGCAGCACGTTTTTAGATAGACAAAAAACGCGCGGAACAATGTTCACACGCGTTTCTTATTAGGAAAAATATATATTGAAAAAATAAACAAGTTGTTATCTTCTCAAAATAAGAAACCGCATCAACATCTCCAAATAGCTCTCCATAAAATAAATATTATGACAGTACTACATTTATTCAATGCAGTCCCAATATATGAATAACGTGGTCATTCTTATATTTCGGCAATAGTCCCTTTCAACCTATGATCACAGATTCCACTAAATCTCCCATAGCTTACTCTTTCCTATCGCGGCCTCTACCTTTGAGAGTAGATGAGGTAAGTCTATTTAATTTTCAAACATCTAATTGTTGCTATTAACAATACCAAAGGACCATTTTATTTGTCAAACAATTTTTTATATTGTTTTTTTACAGTTTAATTTCGTATCATTTGGTAAGCGCTTTATAGAAATTTTTGTAACAGTCCATTCTCCTTCTTCATTGTTAAATGTCATACTTATCTTCTCAAACGGCGGAAGTACTTTTCCACCTATTCCTGATTCATATTTCGTTATTTCAATTACTGCTTGAAATAAATATGTACCGCTATAAAGTTTTTTTAGACTAATAATTTTGGGACAATCAAACGGTTTTAATTTTCCATATTGTTTCTCAATCGCTTCATTCATTTTTGGAAATAACACAGAATAAAGAGCATCTTCCATGAGCGGTGCATCATATTGTGCTACTGATACACTCGGTGAAACAAAAAGCATAAAACTAATGCATACTATAAAATATAATAATTTCCGCATCATAACCTCCGTATCATTACGCGATACTTTCCATGTTTAACGAATGATAATAATCATACATAGAAATTCCATTTTATTGTCTCCCACTTCGCTTTTTCTACTCAATTGTTGCAAAAAAAGCCCACAACTCTCCTTTATTTTCGTATAATGATACTCATAGTATAATAATCATAATAATAAAGGACTGTTCGTATATATATAGTGAGACGATTTTCAAACAAACTCACAGGAACTGTCATGCTTTTAAGAGAGGAGTATATTATGCTACAACATCTGTTTCCAAAATTACGATTTGCACTCGTTGCAGTCGTTTTATTATGGATTAAAACATATATTGTGTACAAGCTAGCATTTGATATTAAAATTGATAATTTCTTTGAAGAATTTATGCTTTTTATTAATCCACTAGCTTCATTACTTTTATTTTTCGGTTTAGCTTTACTTGCATCTAAGTACCGAAACCGAATTATTATTGGAATTAGTTTTATACTGTCATTTATTTTATTTGGAAATGCAATGTTTTACGGGTTCTATAACGATTTTGTTACTTTTCCTGTTTTATTCCAAACAAATAATATGGCTGACTTAGGAACGAGCATTAAAGAGCTCTTTACGTACAAGACATTACTTTTATTTGCAGATGCAATTATTTTAATGTTTATTTCACGTAAATTCCCATCATTTTGTGACAGGACGCCACTTTCTCGTTCTGAGAAACGGACTTTCTTTAGTGGTGTAACAGCGCTATTGGCACTGCAAATTGCTGTTTCAGTTATTTATAAACCACAAATGTTCTCACGCTCATTTGATCGTCAAACTGTCGTGAAAAACTTAGGTTTATACACATATCATCTATTCGATATTACACTTCAATCTAAATCTTCGGCTGAACGTGTATTTGCAAGTGGCGACGGATTCTCCGAAATTAAAAATTATACTGACGCAAAAGATAAGCAAGTTGATAAAAACTTATTTGGAGCTGCAAAAGGTAAAAATGTAATTTTAATTTCAATGGAGTCTACACAAAGTTTTGTTATTAATAAAAAAATCAATGGAAAAGAGATTACTCCATTTTTAAATCAGTTTATAAAAGATAGTTTTTACTTCGATAACTTCTATCATCAAACAGGACAAGGTAAAACTTCCGATGCTGAATTTATCGTTGAAAACTCACTTTATCCGTTAGACCGTGGTTCTGTATTCTTTACTCATGCAACAAATGAATATACTGCCACACCCGAACAGTTAAAGAAATACGGATATTCTTCCGCTGTCTTCCATTCAAACGATAAAACATTTTGGAATCGTGATGTAATGTATCCTGCACTTGGATATGATCGTTATTTTAATTTAAATGATTACGTAGGCACTGAACAAATGTCTGTCGGTTGGGGATTAAAAGATAAAGAGTTCTTTGAACAATCTATTCCAAAGTTAAAATCTTTACCGCAACCGTTCTATACGAAATTTATTACTTTAACAAATCATTTTCCGTTTCTCTTAAGTCCAGAAGATCAATATGTTGATGAGTTTAATTCGGAAAGCGGTGTTCTAAACCGCTATTTCCCAACAGTTCGCTACACGGATGAAGCTCTCAAATTATTCATTAACCAATTAAAAGAAGAAGGACTATACGACAATTCCGTTATTGTCATTTATGGGGATCACTACGGCATTTCCGAAAACCATAATGCAGCTATGGCTCAGTTCCTTGGGAAAGACGCTATTACACCATTTGATTCTATGCAATTACAGCGCGTCCCCCTCATTATTCATGTACCGGGTCAAGAAGGCAAAGTTATCTCTAAAGTATCAGGACAAATTGATATTAAACCAACGCTGCTTCATTTACTTGGTATTAAAACGAATCAATCAGTTGAATTCGGAACTGACTTATTTATAAAAGAAAAAGATCCACTTATGGTAATGCGCGATGGTAGTTTTGTAACAGAGGATTATGTGTATACAAAAAATATGTGCTACAAAAAAAGCTCAGGTGAAGAGGCAGATGTAGCACTATGTCAGCCGTATATTGAAAAAGCAAAAACAGATTTAAAACTCTCTGACAAACTGATTTATGGAGATTTATTACGATTCGATCCTAACAATCGATTTAAAACTGGAACGATGACAACGAAATTTGAATAATGTAGGAAGCAACTTTGTGAAAAGTTGCTTCTTTTTTACTTACACTTCAAATCTTTCACAAATTGGGAATTTCTTTCGTACGAGAAAGAAATTTATGGTATGATAAAATAAGTAAACTTTCGTACACTAATTAAGAATTTATAACAGAAAGCAAGGGATCAGATTTTGTATAGAGCAGCTATTCCAAACTTATTTACGCTCGGAAATTTATATAGCGGATTCTTGTCAATCGGCTATGCATCTTTAGGATATTATAAATCAGCTGCTATTTTAGTACTTATCGGGATGATGTTAGATAGTCTTGATGGTCGTGTTGCTCGTTTATTACGCGTTGATTCACAAATGGGAAAAGAGCTTGATTCACTCGCAGATGTTGTAACATTTGGCGCAGCACCTGCTGTTTTAATGTATTACACATCTTTTTCCAACTACGGAATCATTGGACTATACATAGCGGGATTATTCCCACTGTTCGGAGCATATCGCTTAGCACGATTTAATGTAACACCATCTTCTACTTCCATGAAATATTTCACTGGAGTTCCGATTACTGCAGCTGGAGGGCTTGTCGCTTTCCTAACATTATTTTCAAATACCATTCCAAAAATCGTTCTTATTACAGTATTTGTAACGTTCGCATTTTTAATGGTGAGCCGAATTCGCATCCCAAGTTTAAAAGATGTACCAATTCCACGATATAGCATAATTATTACACTATTTTTAGTTGGAAGTATTATCACAATGTACCAAACAGGTTTTGGTAATTTTTCTGTTTTCTTATTCATTGCCATTCCACTATATATTTTGTATATGCTATCTCAATTCCTTAGACAAAGACCTTCTAAAAAAGCAAATAAAGAAAAATAAAAAGAAACCTTCCGAAATTGGAAGGTTTCTTTTTATTTTGTAACCAATACTTTTTGATTTACAGGTGTTACAGGTTCTTCACCGTTTAATACAGCTAAAATATTTCTTACTGCCATTTCAGCCATCGCATCACGCGTTTCAAACGTTGCATTCCCTACGTGAGGCGCAAGTACCACATTCTTTAATCCTTTTAGCTCTTCTGTAATTTTCGGTTCAAATTCAAATACATCAAGAGCTGCACCTTCAATTTCATTCGTTTTTAGTGCATGAGCAAGTGCAAATTCATGCATAATTGGTCCACGTGAAGCATTTATAATATATGCTGTTTTCTTCATCATTTTAAACTGTTCTTCATCAATCATATGATGTAATTTCGGATTATAAGCACAGTTAATTGTAATAAAGTCCGCTGTTTGTAATAATTCTTCCAATGTTACATACGTTGCTCCCAGTTCACTTTCAGCTTCTGGCTTACGATTTGGCCCTGTATATAAAATATCCATTCCAAATGCTTTCGCACGCTTTGCAACTGCCTTCCCTATTTCTCCAAGGCCAATAATTCCAATTGTCTTACCGTGCACTTCGCGGCCCAAGAAAAATAATGGTGCCCAGCCGTTAAATCCAGTTGTACGACATAACGTATCCCCTTCAGGAATTCTACGTGCCGCTGCTAAAAGAAGTGCAAATGTTAATTCTGCTGTCGCTTCAGTTGATACTTTCGGTGTATTCGATACTGCAATTCCTTTTTCTCCTGCATACGTAAAATCAATATTGTCGTAACCAGCACCGTAGTTTGCAACAATCTTTAAATTAGGTGCTGCATCAATAACTTCTTTCGGCACCTTTGTAGAAAGTAAACTTAACAATGCATCTTTATCTTTTACACGCTCTGTTAATTCATCTAAAGAAATTAACTCCTCTTTATCGTACATTTCTACATCATGATCTTTTAATAGTTCTAATCCGATTTCTGGAATTTTCCCTGCAACTAATATTTTCGCCACTACTAACACCTCTTCTATACAAAATAAGATATCTCTTATAATTCATTGTAAGAAATCCACATGTAAAAACCAAGGAATTTGATTATAGTTTTGAAAATCGACACTTTTTTACCCATAAGAAAAGAGGAGATTCATCTCTCCCCTCTTCTTACGCTTTCTCTTGCGATTCTTGCCCAAGCTTTGCATCTATTGTTCCTTCTGCAACTGTATCACTAATTTGTTCCTCGATAACTGAGTTAGCTGTATTATTCGTTTCAGAAGTATAAGCTTGATCTGCCGCTTGTACGTTTTGTTTATTTTGTTGTTTCGCCATTTTCCACCCTCCTTTTCATTCTTTCTTATTTTGAACAAAAAGGGTCGTTTTCATCAAAAAATCGTGTTTTATTTTGAAATTGTTACTTCTTCTTCAAGCAATCTCATCGTTCTTACTCGTTTCGTGAATGTAGCTATGTGAGAAATATCATGATTGCGTAATGTCTTTATATTCTCTTCCACATACCTTCCTAAATCATTCGGATAATGAGCATCTGAGGATAGAGTAATCGGAACTCCATACTTAGCTAATACTTGCAAATAAAGCGGACTTGGACACATTTCGCGCACAGGATAGCGATAGTACAATCCCGCATTTATTTCTGTTGCGGTATTTGTTTCCACTAACGCACGCGCAATTTCCTTATAATAAGAAAGCTGTTCATTCTCATCTAATCGGTAATTAAATACTTTTATGTTATCAAGATGAGCTATTATATCAAAGAGCTCAGAACGAACAGCACTTTCAACTGTAGCGAAAAACGTATGATATAAAGTATGTAACTCATGCGTATCAAAATACTCTTTCGTATCTGGATTATCAAATCCCCATCCATCTATAAAATGGACCGAACCGATTACATAATCAAAATCTCCTAGTGCTAGCAAACCTTTTAACTCTTGTTCCCCGCCGATAAAATAATCTGCTTCAATTCCAAGCTTAAGCGTTATCCCCCGTTTACTCCATCGCTCTTTTGCATCTTCAATCGCCTTTGTAAATTCAGAAATAGACGTTATTCTTACTTGATCTAACCATTCCTTCTGTAAACGACCAAGCTTTGAATGACTAATATCTACATATTTCTCATAATATCCTTGCGCCTCTCGAAAACGATATAAATGATCAACAATACCAACTTCTTTTATACCCTTTCGCAAAGCCTCTTCTAAATATAAATCAATCCATTTCGCTGTAAATGGACCTTCCTTCACACGTTTTTGCAGGCGTTCTTGTGTTTTCATAAGCCACTCCATAGAATGTTTTTCTTCTTTAAGCGGTTCAAAACATTGTAGTGCATCATTTATTTTAGCAAGCCAGCCTATTGAATAAGGTCCTTCTTCTAAATGAATATGATAGTCCACTTTCATACATATCCCCCCTATAATGTATCTATTTCTCTTCTGTCCCCTACTCTCGAAAGCTTTCCGTTTCGTTCTTTCACTTCCTTCATAACATCTTCTAATGATATATTTTTTTCGGCTAATAAAACAAAACAGTGATAAAATACATCCACCATTTCTTTCACTAACTCTTCTTTATCATTATTTTTAGATGCGATGATTACTTCGGAACATTCTTCACCAATTTTCTTTAAAATTTTATCTTCTCCTTTGGAAAACAAATAGTTTGTATATGATTCAGGAAGTGGACTTTCCTTTCGTTCTTCAATTGTTTCAAATAGTAATTTAAAAACATTTTCCATATGTATCCCCCTATATAATTTGGTAGTGAAAACACGTTTTTTCTCCCGTATGACAAGCAGGCCCTACTTGCTTTACGACAACAACGATTGAATCTTGATCACAGTCTAAATAAAGTGATTGCACATATTGGACATTTCCCGATGTACCTCCTTTATTCCATAACAATTGTCTCGAACGGGAATAAAACCATGTTCTTTTCGTTTCCAATGTCTTGTCATACGCTTCTTCATTCATATAAGCTAACATTAAAACTTCTTTCGTATCTTCCTCGATAACAACAGCTGGTATCAACCCTTTTGCAAAGTTAGGTTTCATAACCGCACCTCAACGTTTGCTTCTCTTAATTTTCGCTTTACATCCTGTACAGTCGCTTCACCATAATGAAAGATTGATGCTGCTAATGCTGCATCAACTGTTGTCTTTTGAAATACTTCTATAATGTGATCCACATGACCACATCCACCTGATGCGATTACTGGGACAGAAACGCTGTTTGAAATTGCTTCTGTTAAATGAAGATCATATCCGTTTTTCGTTCCATCTGCATCCATACTAGTCAACAAAATTTCTCCTGCTCCGAGCTGGGCAACGCGCTTCGCCCATTCGATTGCATCCATCCCTGTATTAAGTCTTCCACCATTTACGTATACATTCCATTTATCTTCTGCTACTTTTCTAGCATCAATTGCTACGACAATACATTGTGAGCCAAAATGTTCTGCACCTTCCTGGATTAACTTCGGATTTCTCACTGCCGCTGAGTTTATTGAAACTTTATCCGCTCCAGCTCTTAGTAAATTGTACATTCCTCTCACATTTGAAATCCCCCCGCCAACTGTGAGAGGAATGAATACTTTTGAAGCAGTTTTTTCTACAACATCTATAATCGTTTTTCGCCCTTCATGCGTCGCAGTAATATCTAAAAATACGATTTCATCTGCTCCCGCATCATTATATAATGCGGCTATTTCAACAGGATCACCGACGTCTTGTAACCCTATAAAATTTACACCCTTTACGACCCGCCCTGCTTTTACATCTAGACATGGAATAATTCGTTTCGCTAACATAGCTTTGTTACCTGTAACACTTCTTCTAAATCAATCGTTTTCTCGTAAAGTGCCTTTCCAATTATGACGCCATATATATTCATATCATTTAATTTTTTTACATCCTGAATAGATGCGACACCTCCAGATGCAATTACACGAATACCCACACTTTTTTGTAGTAACTCTAATTGCTCAAAATTTGGTCCTGCAAGCGTCCCATCTTTTGAAATGTCCGTAAACACAATCGTTTGAACACCTAAGCTTTCCATTTGCTTCGCTAAATCGATGTACGAAATTTCAGACACATCGAGCCACCCCCTTGTTGCTACGAAACCATTTTTCGCATCAATTCCAACTATGATTTTCTCCTTATATAGACGAACCGCTTCTTCTAAAAATGATTTATCGTAAAGGGCAGCCGTTCCTAATATCACTTTTTCTACACCTACTGACAACAACTTCTCCACTGCCGCGAGTGACCGAACTCCTCCTCCAACTTGCACCGGAATACGTACCGCCTTGCATATTTTTTCAATGACAGGTAAATTTACTGACTCCCCAGCAATTGCTCCATCTAAATCAACAACGTGTAGTATTTTCGCTCCAATTTTTTCAAATACTGTTGCTTGTGCGACGGGGTCTTCATTCATCACCGTTTCTTTACTAAACTCTCCTTGATACAGCCTTACGCATCGCCCTTCTTTTACATCGATAGCTGGGAAGATTTCCATGCTTCTACCACTCCTTTGAAATTTTTTAACATTTGCATTCCAATTTCACCACTTTTTTCAGGATGAAACTGTGCGCCAAATATATTTCCTTTTGCTACAAAACCAGGTACTTGCACTCCATACTCACTTGCCCCATACACAATTTCATTTGGACAATCTGCATAATAAGAGTGGACATAATATACGAAAGAACCGTCCTCTACTCCATTCCAAAGCGGTATTTCTCCATCTTTCTTCAACTCATTCCACCCAATATGTGGAATTTTATAAGGAACTTTTAACTTTCTAATGACACCTGGCAATAAATTTAATCCGTTACAGTCTTGTAGTTCCTCACTTTTTTCAAATAAAAGCTGCATTCCTAAACAAATACCTAGAAGTGGTTTTCCTGAACTTCCAACTTCTTTTAGCACACATACTAAATCTTTTTCTTCTAAAATGTCCATCGCCTTCGGAAATGCACCTACTCCCGGTAAAATAACGCCATCACTTCTCAATATTTCTTCTTTGTCATCCGTTACGATGTACTCTGCTCTAATATATTTTAATGCTTGTTCCACACTGCGAATATTCCCCATTCCATAATCTATAATAGTAATCAATTACAACATCCCTTTCGTTGAATTTACACCAGTAATGTTGGCATTTTTATCGACTGCCTCTCTAAGCGCTCGACCAAATGCTTTAAATAGAGCTTCAATTTTGTGATGTGTATTGCTTCCGTATAAAATGCGAGCATGTAACGTAATATTTGCAGCATGGGCAACTGCTCTAAAAAATTCTTCCGTTAATTCTGTGTCAAAATCTCCTAGCTTCGGATTTGTTAATTCACCTTGAAATACAATATATGAGCGCCCGCTTATATCAATCGCGACAAATCCTAAAGATTCATCCATCGGTACATACGCTGAGCCGTAACGATTAATCCCTTCTTTATTTTGCAATGCTTCTTTCAAGCAAGTTCCAAGTACAATGCCAACATCTTCAACCGTATGATGCGCATCGACGAATACATCACCTTCAGCTTCAACTTGCAAACCGAATCTTCCATGCCTAGCAAATAAAGTTAGCATATGATCAAAAAAACCAACTCCCGTTTGCACAGAAACATTCGTACTTTCATCGAGCTGCAAACTTAATTTAATCTTTGTTTCAGTCGTCTCACGTGCTTGACTAGATTGACGCATTATTCTTCCTCCTTAAACCTAATTTGGATTGCTCTTGCGTGTGCATGTAAGCCTTCTTTATTTGCAAGTTCTACAATATGATGCTGTACACTTCTTAACGCTCCTTCCGTATAAGAAACGAAGCTTGATTTTTTCACGAAATCATCGACGGATAACGGAGAGAAAAACCTTGCCGTTCCACTTGTCGGTAATACGTGATTCGGCCCCGCCAAATAATCTCCAAGCGGTTCAGGTGCATATGGACCAAGGAAAATTGATCCAGCATGCTTTACATAAGCTAGAGCATTCATTGGCTCTTTTATGTGTAGCTCTAAATGTTCAGGGGCGATTTCATTTGATAAGTGAAACGCCTCTTCTAAAGAAGGAACAATAAAAATTGCTCCATTTCTTTTTATTGACTCACGAGCTATTTCACTTCTTGGTAACGTCTCTAGCTGTCTTTCTATTTCTCTTTCTACTTCTTTAGCAAGCTGTACATTCGTTGTAATACAAATGGCAGTCGCTCTCACGTCATGCTCTGCTTGTGATAATAAATCAGCAGCAATATATTCGGCATTTCCTGTTTCATCTGCGATAACTACAATTTCTGATGGTCCAGCAATCATATCGATATTGACTATCCCATATACTTCTCGCTTCGCTAGAGCAACATATAAATTTCCAGGTCCAACTATTTTATCTACTTTAGGAATCGATTCCGTTCCATATGCTAGAGCAGCAATTGCTTGAGCACCACCGGCCATATAAATTTCATCTACACCTGCAAGACTTGCAGCAGCTAAAATATGCGGATCAATTCCTCCTTGCCTCGGCGGTGTTACCATTACAATTTTTTTCACTCCTGCGAGTTTTGCTGGCAATACATTCATTAATACTGATGAAGGATACGAAGCTGTCCCGCCCGGCACATATACACCTACATTTTCTAACGGCCGAATGAGCTGTCCTCTAATTACCCCTTCACTCACGCAATCGAACATAGATTGTCTTGTTTGCTTTTCGTGATACGAGACAATGTTTTTCTTTGCCTCTTCTAACGCTTCTAAAAAAGCTTGTTCTACAAACTTACTTGCTTGTTTTATTTCTTCTGCACTTACACGAAAATCTTTTATCTCTACACCATCAAACTTTTTTGTATAGAACGATACAGCTTTATCTTTACTCTCCCTTACGTTTTGAACAATTTCGCTTACACTTCTTTGAACAGTTTCTTCTATTAAATTAGCGCTTTCTCGTAGCAATTTTATTTTCGATAAAGCCTCTTGGAAATCTTCACAAACTATCTCCATTGAAAGTCCCCCTATTTCCCTGACAAAATTTCTTGTTCCATCATATTTATAATACCGAATATTTCGTCTTTTTTAGTTTTCAATGCAGCCTTATTCACAATCATTCGAGCTGATATAGAGCACATTTCCTCAAATACAATTAACCCGTTTTCTTGTAATGTTTTTCCTGTTTCAACAATATCCACAATTGCATCTGCCAAACCTAGAAGTGGAGCAATCTCTACAGATCCTTCTATTTTAATAATTTCTACATCCTCCCCTTTATCATGAAAATATGTAGAAGTAATGTGCGGATATTTCGTAGCAATTCGTTTTTTTCGATAACTCTTCGGATTATACGTAGGAATAGAAGCGACACAAAATTTACACACGCCTACTCCTAAATCCACCATCTCATATATATCTTTCTCACATTCCATTAATATATCTTTTCCAACGACTCCAATATCAGCTACGCCATGTTCTACATAAGTAGCAACATCTACCGCTTTCACTAAAATAAATGAAATGTTTGTGTTTTTACTTTTAAACACAAGTTTTCTTCCTTTATCTTTGAGCTCCGAACAATCAATTCCAATTTTCTCAAACAGTGGAATAACATGCTTTTCTAATCTTCCTTTCGTTAACGCAATTTGAATGTTACGCATGAAGCCTCTCCTTCTTTCTGGATGATCCATTTCTCTCTCCATACATATTCCACTAATGATTCACTCTTCGTCTCAACGACTGTCATTATTTTATTCTTGTTTGCAAATTGAAAAGTATCGTTTAAATTAGAGAATAAAGATAATTGGGCATTCTTCCCGTCCTTTTGAAGTAAATTTCGTAACCTTTCCGCTTCTGCTAATCTATTTAACTCATAATGAATCATAATATCTATTCTCTTTCGTTTATATGGTTCTTGCTGCTCTTGAAGTGCCTTAACTATTTGATTTACTTGCACCGCGAGCCCAACCGCTGGCATCATCTCTCCAAAATTTCCAATTAATTCATCATACCTTCCGCCACTAACAATCTCTTCTCCAATTTCATATATATACCCTTTGAAAATAACACCCGTATAATAATCCAAATGTTGAACCATACCTAAATCAATTGATATGTAAGGGCCATATCCTAACTGTTCAATTGTTTCATATATTTCTTTCACTCTTGCAATGGCCATTTTCATTTCATTACTTGAGGCGAGTTTTTCTGCTTCCTCAATAACATCTAAACTCCCGAATAACCTTGGTAGTTTCTCAAGTAATCTTACTGTTTCATCACACCGATCTAATTTTTTTTCTTCGATAAAATTTGAGAGACCGGCATAATTTTTACTCTCAATATATGTTCTAAGTAACTTCTCTTCTTCATCATGAATGGAGAGTTTTTTTACAATACATTTATATAACTGCACTTGCCCAATCTCAATTGTAAAAGATTGTACCTTCAATTTTTGAAGTGCTTGAATTACGCTTATGACACACTCAATTTCCGCTCTTACATTATCAATCCCGATAATTTCAATACCACTTTGTACCATTTCATTATATTTGCCAGAAAGCGACTCATTTGCCCGAAATACATTTCCACTATATGTCACTTTAAGAGGAGTGTCCCATCTCTGCGTTCCTATTACTCTTGCTAAAGGAATTGTCATATCTGGGCGTAAAACGATAATCCGCCCTTTTTCATCAAAAAATTTATACATCTTTTCTTCATCTATTGGCCTATTTTGAAATGCAAAAACATCGTAAAATTCAATTGTAGGTGTCCTTATTTCTTCATAACCTCTGCCTAAAAAGGTCCGTCTTAATTTTTGTTCCACTTCTTCAATTAACGTACATTCTTCGAATAAGTAATCCCTCGTTCCATTCGGATTTGCACGCTTCCACTTTGCCATCTCATTTCACACACCTCTCCCTCTTTAATGTATGCTCATTCCATTCACCTAAACCGAAAATAAAAAGAGCCTTGTAGAAAAAATACCTACAAGGCTCTTTAGTAGAGTGTAGGTACAACGGGAATAACCCTTGTGCCTACACGTTTTCACGTTAGGTTCAAGGGTTTCATGTATGATGATGTAGTTTTGTAAGCATTTTAATAGATTGTACGATATTCATAATACTTACTCCCTTTCTCCTCTGATTTTCACATAGTATATAACAGTTAATTCTGAATGTAAATAGATTTTTTAATATTCCGTTATTTCTTAATATAAGGCTATCTCTCTTTCATACTCTCCAATTTCTCGTTCGTATTGCAACGTAATGCTAATTTCATCTAGACCATTTAATAATTTCTCTTTCCACATTTTTTCGATTGTAAAATGAAACCTATGCGTATTCGTTGTAATTACCTCATTCTCCAAATCTACTTCTATTTGTTCTCTCGCATCCGTTTTAGCAAGTTGTTCACGCATTTCTTTATCCATTACAATCGGTAACATACCATTTTTCATGCAATTCATATAAAAAATATCTGCAAATCCCCCGGCGATAATAACGCGGAAACCATAATCAGCAAGCGCCCACGGAGCATGTTCTCTTGAAGAACCACATCCAAAATTATCCCCGGTAATTAATATACTCGCGCCTTTTCTTTCTGGTGCATTAAGCGGAAATTTAGGATTTTCATGACGATCATTATCATATCGCCACTCATCAAATAAAAACTTTCCAAACCCTGTCCTTTCAATTCTCTTTAAATATTGCTTCGGAATAATTTGATCTGTATCAACGTTATCATTCATAAGTACCGCGGCAGTACCTCTATGAATACGAAATGGCTCCATTATAACTCTCCTTTCTAATATCAACAAAATGACCATATAACGCAGCTGCTGCTGCCATTGCTGGGCTAACTAAATGCGTTCGTGCGCCTTTTCCTTGTCTTCCTTCAAAATTTCGATTTGAAGTAGATGCACAATGTTCTCCTTCAGGTACTTGATCTGGATTCATTCCGAGACACATCGAACATCCAGGCTCTCTCCATTCAAATCCTGCTTCTTCAAATATGTGATGTAATCCTTTTTGCATCGCCGCTTCCCTTACTCTTTTCGATCCAGGCACAACGAGTGCTCGCACACCTTCTTTTACCTTTCTCCCTTTCACAACAGATGCAGCAATTTCTAAATCAGAGAGCCTGGAATTTGTACAAGATCCAATGAAAACATGCTGAACTGGAATGTCATACGTGCTTTGTCCAGGGCTTAATCCCATATACGAAAATGCTCTTTCGTCATTTGCATCATGCTTTTCTGGCAACTTTTCATCAATACGAACACCCATACTCGGATTTGTTCCCCACGTAACGTACGGTGCTAAATCTGAAATATCAACCAAAATATGTAAATCATAAATCGCATCTGAATCTGTATAAAGTTCCGACCATTTTTTCTTAATAGATTCATAGTCTTTCGGTGCATATTTACGCCCTTTTACATAAGAAAATGTTTTTTCATCTGGTGCGATAATCCCCGCTTTTGCTCCCCCTTCAATTGCCATATTGCAAAGCGTCATCCTCTCTTCCATCTCCATATCATGAATTGTCTCTCCGTAAAATTCCATTACGTAACCTGTTCCAACTGCTACGCCGTACTTTGAAAGGAGATGCAAAATAATATCTTTAGCATAAACACCTTGCGGTAACTTTCCTTTTAACTCAATACCCATCGCCTTTGGCTTTCGTTGCCACAACGTTTGCGTTGCTAATACATGCTCCACTTCACTCGTACCAATACCAAATGCTAGTGCACCGAACGCACCATGAGTAGCCGTATGACTATCACCACAAACAATCGTTTTTCCCGGTTGCGTAAGTCCAAGCTCTGGTCCTATAACATGAACAATCCCCTGCTCTTCATCACCAATATCTGCTAATGGCACCTGAAATTGTTTGCAGTTTTCACGAAGTGTATCTAATTGTTGCTTTGCAATGCGATCGGTAATATTCCAAACGTCTTTCGTTGGAATATTATGATCCATTGTTGCAAATGTTAAATCAGGTCTCCGGACCGTTCGATTTGCAAGCCGCAAGCCTTCAAAGGCTTGCGGTGACGTTACTTCATGAACGAGATGAAGATCGATATATAATAAATCCAATCCATTTTCGTTTGTCGTAACTACGTGTCTCTCCCAAAGCTTATCTAGTAATCTTTTTCCCATTATCGTCCTCTCCCTACTAGCGCTTGCTCTTCCATCTCTTGCATAACTGCCTTCGTAAATGAAGTTGTCGTTTCATCTCCCCCGATATCTGCTGTACATTTTCCAGATTTAAGAGCTGCAGAAATTGCCTCTTCAATCGCATATCCTTCTCGCGTTAATCCAAATGATTGCCCAAGCATCATTGCAACAGAACGCATCATCGCAATTGGATTCGCCTTATTTTTCCCCGCAATGTCCGGTGCCGATCCGTGAATAGGCTCGTATAACGAAGGGCCGTTTTCAGCGTGACTTGCTGATGGAAGCATTCCTAATGATCCAGCCAATACAGAAGCCTCATCACTTAAAATATCACCAAATAAATTCTCTGTTACGATAACGTCAAATCTCCTTGGGTTCCGAATTAACTCCATAGCAGCTGCATCTACTAAAATATGCTCTAATTCAACATGAGGATAACGAAGCGCTACTTCTTCCGTAACAGTTCTCCATAATTTACTAGACTCTAAAACATTCGCCTTATCAATGGACGTTACTTTTTTCTCTCTCTTACTCGCTAATTGAAAAGCATAAGAAACGATACGTTCAATTTCATGGCGATGATACGTAAGTGTATCTGTTGCTACTTCGTCCGTTCGTTCTTTCGGATAAGAAAAATAAATCCCCCCTGTTAATTCACGAACGACAACGAAATCAATTTCGTCAGCATTTTTTAATGGCGATAAATGTGCAGTTGCGCTTTCTACCGTTACAGGTCGAACATTCGCAAATACACCAAGTCCTTTTCTTAATGCTAATAACCCTTTCTCTGGCCTTTCTTTCGCACTATCCCAACGAGGTCCACCAACTGCTCCAAGTAAAACCGCATCACTCGCTAAACAAGCGGCAAGCGTTCGCTGCGGTAATGGTTGCCCCGTTAAATCGATAGCAGCCCCGCCAAAGTACTCATCTTGCAAATGAAAATGATGTCCATATAGCCTCTCTACCATATGCAATACTGCCTTCGCACTTTCCATAACTTCCGGGCCAACACCATCACCAGCTAAACAAACGATACGTTTTTCCAATGTAAACACTCCTTTGACTGAATTTTCAGAACTTTAATTTGATAGGTGAGGAAAGCCCCTCACTTATCAAACAATTATTTTACAAGCGCTATAAAAGATTTCAATTTTCCTGCTGCATGAACGTAAGCTCTTGCCGATGCTTCCAATACGTCTTGTGCAACACCAAAACCTGATACTTGATGAGTTCCTTCTTTCAATTCAACATGAACATGAGCAAGTGCATCTTGGCCTTGCGTAATAGATTGTATGCGATAGTCTGCCAATTCACATTCTAACCCTAAAATTCTTTGAATTGCATTATATATTGCTTCAATACTACCAGATCCAGTTGCTGCATCTTCGTATACATTTCCTTCCTCATCTTTCAGTATGACTGTCGCGCATTGTGCACTATTAGATACGAAATGTACTTGCAATTGTTTAATGCTATATTGCTGCGCTGCAAATGCTGCTTCACCAAGCATAAGCGCACGTAAATCTTCTTCCGTAATTTCCTTTTTACGATCTGCCAATTTTTTAAATGCCTCAAACACCACATCGCGCTCTTCGTTTGTAAATTCATAACCAAGCTCTTTCATTTTTTCGGTAAATGCATGACGCCCAGAATGTTTACCAAGCACAAATAGATTTTGAGATTCTCCTATAAGTGACGGTTCAATAATTTCATATGTCGTTACTTCCTTTAAAACACCATCTTGATGAATACCTGATTCGTGAGCAAACGCATTTGCTCCAACGATTGCTTTATTTTTCGGTACAACCATTCCTGTTAAACGACTTACTAACGTACTTGTCGATTTAATCTCTTTTAGTGTCATAGAAGACTCCGCTTTATAGAAATCTTTCCTAATATGAAGAGCAACTGCGACTTCTTCTAAGGCTGCATTTCCTGCTCTTTCTCCAATTCCATTAATCGTTCCTTCTACTTGTAACGCTCCGCCTTCAACTGCAGCTAACGAGTTCGCTACTGCCATCCCAAGATCATCGTGACAATGACAAGAGAAAATTGCTTTTTCATACGAAGGAACGGATTCTTTTAAGTATTTAAAAAGAGAATAATATTCTTCTGGATTCGTATATCCAACTGTATCAGGTATATTGATTACATTCGCTCCTGCACGAATCGCTACTTCTACTGCTTCAGCTAAAAATGCTCTCGATGTTCTTGTCGCATCTTCTGCTGAAAATTGCACTGTTGGAAATAATGATTTTCCAAGTGTAACCGAGCGATGAATACTATCTAATACATCTTCTTTCGACATACACAGCTTATATTTCATATGAATATCACTCGTAGCTAAAAATACGTGTAATCGAGGAGAGACAGCACCTTTCACTGCGTCATATGCTCTTCGAATATCGCTTTCCTTTGCTCTAGCTAAACTCATAACAGTAGCATTTTGAATGGTATTTGCGATACGTTTTACCGATTGAAAATCACCTTCAGAAGCCGCTGCGAATCCAGCTTCCATTACATTAATACCAAGTCTCTCTAGTTGCCTCGCAATTTGTAATTTCTCTTGTTCATTTAAATTAACTCCTGGTGATTGTTCGCCATCACGAAGCGTCGTATCCATGAACAAAATCTGCTTCATATTATTTAATCCCTACCTTTACTCGCGGCTGTACAAAAGGCATCATTTCACGTAATTTACGTCCAACTACTTCGATTTCATGTTCATTTTCTTTCTCATTTGTCGCCTGGAAATTTGGTCTTCCCGCTTTATGCTCTGCAATCCAGCCTCTTGCAAATGTACCATCTTGAATTTCTGCCAATACTTCCCCCATCGCTTTCTTTGTATCTTCAGTAACAACACGTGGCCCTGATACGAAGTCACCCCACTGCGCTGTATCTGAAACTGAGTATCTCATATTTTCAAGTCCACCTTCATACATAAGGTCAACAATTAATTTCAGTTCATGTAAACATTCAAAATATGCAAGTTCAGGTTGATAGCCAGCATCAACTAGCGTTTCAAATCCCGCTTTTACAAGTGCAGTCACTCCGCCGCAAAGTACAGCTTGCTCTCCGAATAAATCTGTTTCTGTTTCTTCTTTAAACGTTGTTTCTAATACACCTGCTCTCGTCGCCCCAATTCCATCTGCATATGAAAGTGCCTTTTCAGTCGCAACTCCTGTTGCATCTTGATATACTGCAAATAATGCAGGAACAGCTCCCCCTTCTGCAAACGTACGACGTACTAGATGTCCTGGACCTTTCGGTGCTACTAGAAATACATCTACATTAGCTGGCGGTTTTACTTGATCAAAGTGAACATTAAAGCCATGTGCGAACACAAGAGAATTACCTGCCTGTAAGTTTGGTGCAATTTCAGCTTCATATACTTCTGGCTGTAATTCATCAGGTAGTAGAATCATTACTACATCCGCTTTTTCTGCTGCTTCCGCTACTGTATATACAGAAAATCCGTCTTCTTTCGCCTTATCCCATGACTTCCCTTTCCTCAGTCCAACTACTACATCAAATCCGTTATCACGTAAGTTTTGTGCATGCGCATGGCCTTGCGATCCATATCCGATGATCGCTACTTTCTTTTCCTTTAATACATTTACCGTTACGTCTTTTTCATAATAAACTTTCGCCATTTTCATTTCCCCCTATTTTTTAAATAATTATTGAATTAACATAACTTGTTTATCTTGTTTTTTCATACTACGTGTAAATGCTGTTACACCTGTTCTAGCAATTTCTTTCAAACCGTATGGACGAAGTAATTCAATTAACGCTTCTACTTTCTCCTGAGTACCTGTTACTTGCACCACTATGGAATCCTTCCCAACATCTATTACAGTGGCTCGAAATGGTTCAATTAAACTATATAATTCTGCTCTTGCTACAGACGTTGCTACTTTAATAAGTGCAAGTTCTCTAGCGATCATCGCTTCTTCTGTAATATCTGATACTTTCAGTACGTCGATTTGCTTATGAAGTTGTTTAATTAACTGCTCAACTTGCTGTTCATTTTCAACGTGTACAACAATCGTCATTCTCGAAATATCCGATGATTCCGTATGACCTACTGAAATACTTTCAATATTAAAATGTCTACGTGTCATAACACCTGTAATTCGATTTAACACACCGCTTTGATTTCGAACTGTCGCTGTTACAATTCTCTTCACCTTTTCTCCACCCCCTCCATTTGGTGAACCCCTTTCCCTGGTGCAACCATCGGCATAACCTTTTCAGATTGAAGTACGCGGCAATCAATTACGACTGGCTCTCTTAATTCAATTGCATACTGTAATTGTTGCTTTGCAAGAAGTGGGTCTTCAATACGAACACCTTTTATACCATATGCATTGGCAAGTGCGACAAAATCTGGTTGGCATGAAAGTAAGGAGTGCGAATATCGCCTATTATAAAATTCCTCTTGCCATTGTCTTACCATCCCTAAAGCTTCATTATTTAAAATAAAAACTTTAACCGGTAAAGAATGCTCTTTCAACACACTAAGTTCTTGCAAGGTCATTTGAAATCCAGCATCACCGACAATTGCAATAACTAGTTCTTCAGGCTTTGCGATTTGTGCACCTATTGCTGCTGGAAACCCGAAGCCCATTGTTCCCAATCCCCCAGAAGTTACCCATCTATCTGGGTTTTTCAATGGATAATATTGAGCTGCCCACATTTGATGTTGCCCAACATCTGTTGTTACAATCGCTTCTCCTTTCGTAATTTCGTATAGCATATCAATTGCATATTGAGGTTTAATACGTTCTGCATGTTCTTTGTAAGAAAGAGGATATTTTTCTTTTCTACTATTCAATAACGAAAGCCAATCATTATAATCTACTTCCCCTTCTTTAAAAGTGAGTATAGCTTCTAATGCTTGCTTCGCACTCGCAACAATAGGGATTTCAGTCGGCACATTTTTCCCAATTTCCGCTGGATCAATATCTATATGTGCGACAATCGCTTCTTTAGCAAAATAAGCTAAATTCCCAGTAAGACGATCATCAAATCTTGCACCTATATTAATAAGTAAGTCACATTCATATAACGCCATATTTGCGGTGTATGAACCGTGCATTCCTCCCATCCCTAGAAATAGTTCATCATCTGGCGGAAACCCGCCAAGACCAAGTAATGTATGAACAACTGGAATATGATATTTGCGAGCAAAGCTTGTTAATTCTTTCGATGCTTTCGCATGCAATACACCTGCTCCAGCTAAAATTAATGGCTTTTTTGAGACCTCAATCGCTTGTAATAATTTGTTTATTTGTAGTAGATTCGGTTCATAATTAGGCTGGTATCCTGGTAAATCCATTTGTACGTCGCTACATCTCTCGCCTTGCTCTACTACCATATCTTTCGGAAGGTCAATTACGACTGGGCCCGGTCTTCCTGTTCTAGCGATATGAAATGCTTCTTTAATAATTCGGGGTAAATCCGATGCTTTTCGCACTTGATAATTATGTTTTGTCACCGGCATCGTAAGCCCCATAATATCTGCTTCTTGGAAAGCATCACTTCCGATTAACGTTGTTGCTACTTGCCCTGTAAATACAACAAGCGGTAATGAATCAATCATCGCGTCAGCTAAACCAGTAATAACATTTGTAGCACCCGGTCCACTTGTTGCAATTACCACTCCTGGATTCCCTGTAATTCTTGCATATCCTTCAGCAGCATGAATTGCACCTTGCTCATGCCTCGTTAAAATATGCGGAATTTCACAATCATAAAGCGCATCATATAGAGGTAAAACCGCACCACCTGGATACCCGAAAATCACTTCTACTTCTTCCTTTTCTAGCGCTTCTAACAATAGCTGTGCACCAGTTGCCAGTTTCTCTTCCGTTTTTGAAGACATTTTTCTTATAAGCCCCCTTTTTTTAAACATTTATAAAATAAAAAAATCCTACGTCCACACTCCAGCTATGTGCTGAAGGGACGAAAGATTTCGCGGTACCACCCTTCTTTGCAAGATTACTCTTGCCTCAGTGACTCGGGATATGAGTCTAGCTAATAACGGAGCTACCGTCTAAGCCTAAACAAACACTTCAGCTTAGCACTCAAGGGTGATGTTCGTCGACGTGAACCATCGGTTTCCAGCAACCACCGACTCTCTGTGAGGCTTCACAGTCAACTACTCCTCCCTATCAACGCTTTATCATGTCATAAAGAGCTATTATCCAACTTTATTTTCTTCGTAAATTTTCTCTCCATCTTCTACAACTAATTTACGGAATTCTTCTAATAAACGATTCGTATGTGGCCCTGTTCTCCCTAAACCAATCGTTCTTCCATCTACTGTCGTAACAGCAATTACTTCAGCAGCTGTTCCTGTTAAAAACACTTCATCAGCTACATATACATCGTGCCTTGTAAATAATTCTTCTCTTACGTCATATCCAAGTTTTTCACCGATTTCTAAAATCGCGTTTCGTGTAATACCTTCTAACGCTCCAGCAGAACTTGGTGGTGTAATTAATTTATTTCCCTTCACAATAAATACGTTATCTCCAGAGCCTTCAGCTACATATCCTTGGTCATTTAACATAAGTGCTTCTTGTACTCCAGCTAGTTTCGCCTCAATGCGAACTAAAATATTATTTAAGTAATTTAAAGATTTTACTTGAGGCGATAAAACATCCGGGCGATTACGACGCGTTGCAACTGTTATAATCGGAATCCCTTTTTCATAATATTCTTGTGGAAATAAAGATAATTGCTCTGCAATTACTACTACATTTGGTTTCGTACAAGAATCGGGATCTAATCCCAAATTCCCAGGTCCTCTTGATACAACGAGGCGGATATATCCATTAGATAGTTTGTTTTGTCGAATCGTTTCAACAACGATTTTCGTTGCTTCTTCTAACGTATATGGAATTTCTAACATGATGGATTTCGCTGATTCATATAACCGGACAAGATGCTCTCTCAAACGGAAAACATTACCGCTATATACCCTAATTCCTTCGAACACTCCATCGCCATATAAATAGCCATGGTCATATACTGAAACCTTTGCTTCGTCTTTTGGAACAAATTCTCCATTTAAGAAAATCCACTGCTCGTTCACTTGAAAGCGCCCCCTATGTTCTATGAGTTTTTTATTGTTTCCTAGTTTACTCTCCTTTTCAAATAAATCAAGTGAATTTTTAGAAAATTTTTAATTTTTAATCGTACGTACATCTTTGATTATATTGATTTAACAACATTGTTAACGTTTACAAAAAGTCAAAATTTTTTTTTCGCCAAATTCTACTAAAAAAATATTTGTTTAAAAGAAGGGTTTTCGCCAATTGATACGAATCTATTGTATTCAATAAACGGACGTCCGATTTTATAAATTCGGGAATATACGACGACTTTTGGTGAAAAAGGGGGAAAATAACAAAAATAACGCTGTCTAAAAATAACATTCATATTTTTCATTTAGTAATCATAATCCTATTTTTAAAAAACAATTTGTCAAATTGAAGGAGGAAATAAAAATGGCGTGTGTACAAATTAAAGGAACAAGACAAGAGGTAGTAGAAATGCTACAACTATTTGATCTAATGGATACGAAAGGATTTTGTAAATTCGATAATTACGTTGAAGTAGAACCAAATAGCAGGAAACATAACAACTATACAGCTTCAATCGATATTCAATCCAATAACAGTTCAGCACAAGATACATTAAATGATCAATTCGTTAGTCAAATGCTTACTGGTGTATATAACGACTAAACAAATATTCTCTTCCTACCATCTTTTCATAAATATATGCTATGGACTTGAGCATACTAGCAACTAGGTGGTAGGAGGTGAAAATTATGGCTAGAATTGGTGTTGAGAACTCTTTAACAGATGTTCAACAAGCTCTTCAGCAACAAGGACATGAAGTCGTTTCACTTAACTCTGAAAATGATGCACATGGATGCGATTGTTGCGTTGTAACCGGGCAAGATTCTAATATGATGGGTATTGCAGATGCATCGATAAAAGGATCTGTAATTAAAGCACATGGTTTAACAACAGATGAAATTTGTCAACAAGTTGAAAACCGCACTTAATCATTTTTATCACGTTATTTGCGAGCTAACATTTAACGGGAATGGTCTCACTGATTATAGTTTCAATTTATCTATAGAAAGAGGGCTCCTTTTCAAAAGGAGCCCTCTTTTTTATATTCACCTAACGGGAAAGTAACATATACTGGATGAAAGCCCTACCTCTCTCTCATCATTACGGTTCCACTGACCGCTCCTTGATTCACTAGTATACATATAAAGCTTACATATACAATTTATAGGGTTTGTTCACAAAAGTTGTTGGTAAGACTACCCGATCTTTCGCAAACTTTTCGTATTATATTCATAAGATTTATTTACTTTACACTAGCTTTAACCGAGACACGAATTAAAATTCTAACACCAATACAATAACTTGTCAACATTTTTCACAAATTTAAAACAGACATTAACGGTTTGTCTGTTTTAGAATGGAGCTTTTTCTTTTATTACATATACAACAAAACCGCTTACTAACATAAATAAGCCAACTACTAAGTTTTTGATATTAATCATAAATTCCTCTCCCTTATTCCACACATCATATATATTTACAGTTCAATTATTCCGATCATCCTAAAGCGCACTTTTTCTAATATATCATAATTCCTAAAAAATGCAAGTTCACTTGTGGCGACCATTTACAAATTTATCTACAGTGCTTGGTACAGTATTTAAAGCCTTTTCAATTAAATGTGTACTACTATTGAGGTGTAATACTTGCACACCCTTAGAGCCAACTACTAAAAAAGCAACTGGGCTAATAGAAACCCCAGCCCCGCTTCCGCCTCCGAATGGATGACTTTGCTTGTTCTCTTTATGCTGCCCTTGTCCGCTATTATGTTTTTCAGAAATAAAATCCCCTTTAAAGTCACTTCCACCAGCTCCAAAACCAAAAGCCACTTGAGATACTGTTAATACTACATTTCCGTCAGCTGTTGAAACCGGACTTCCAACAATCGTATTTACATCTACCATCTCTTTTAAATTTTTCATTGCTGTTTTCATTAAATTTTCAATTGGATGTTCCATTATGTACTACACCCTTTCCTCATTATTCTTTTTTATACTTTCCAAAATAGAGGAAGTCATACTAAGTTTTCCTATTTTGAAAAAACATTTTTCACTTTCCGATTGGATATTACTCCCTGTACAAGTTCGGATAAAGTGAAACTTTAATCAGTGGGGGTTTTGTTCATTCCCCACTGATTATTAGCCCTCACCAATCGGGCGTTTACGGGCAGCCCGACTCCCACCTAACTTCTTCGCTCCAACCAAATTTTGAGGTGGGAGTCTTACTGCTCGCAAATAGCGGGATAAAAACAGTAAAGAGAAACATACTACTATTGAACCTTGTTATGAAAGGAGTCCTTACTTTGACTGAGAAATTTGATGAATATAAAAAAAGAGATCGAATAGATAGTGATTATAGTGACTATAAAGAAGAATACGCAGCTGAAGTTGCACCACAGCGTATTGATTATGATGATAAAGATAACGATGATGTAAGATCATCTGCAGCTGGATCGACTGCTGGTTTTATCGCTCTTGCTTTAGCAATATTATCACTATTCACATTCCCAACACTATTTGGTCTTGTGTCTGTTTTACTCGGTATTTACGCTTATAATCGCGGGGCTACTGTAACTGGTGGCACCGCAGCGATTGTGGGTGGTATCGCTGCACTCATTGCGATATTATTCCGAGCGGCGATTATTGGTTTATTGTTCTCTCTTTTTTAAAAAGAAAAAGGTATCTCGCTTTATGCGGGATACCTTATCCTGTAAATACATCTTCTGATGGATATTTAATTTTTTGTTTCGCTGGTCGTGCCAAAGAGAACACAAGTGTTAACGGTCCGATTAATCCACAAAACATAACAAACATAATAATACATTTTCCAAACGCCGATAGCTTTGCAGTAATCCCCATTGTTAACCCTACTGTGCCAAACGCTGAAATTGTCTCAAATAATAACTGAATAAAACTGAAATCTTCTGTAAGCATTAATACAAATACCGCTGTAAAAATAAGTATTTGACTAGCAACGACAATTGCTAACGCTCTCGTTACTGTCGACATTTTAATCGTACGCTGAAATAAAACAAAATCCTCTTTCTTTCTAAAGAAAGAAAGAACTGATGTAATTAAAATAACGAATGTCGTTAACTTAATTCCACCGCCTGTCGATACACTTCCCGCACCAATAAACATTAATACCATCGTAAATAGTATCGATGACTCTTCCATCCCCCCATAATCTACCGTGTTAAAACCGGCTGTACGAGGTGTAATTCCTTGGAAGAACGAAGCCCATAATTTTTCATTTAAAGATAAGTGTCCCAAAGTCTTCACATTATTATATTCCAATACAAAAATCACAATCATCGCAATAACATTAAGTGCTATCGTTCCAACAATCATGATTTTGGAGTGCAGTGATAATTTTCGGAAACTACGGCTATACCATATATCAATTAATACAGTAAACCCTAACCCTCCTATTACAATTAAAGAACAAATCCCAATATTAATAATAGGATCTCCTACATATCTTGTTAAATTATCTGGCCAAAGCGCAAAGCCGGCATTATTATATGACGCAATAACGTGAAAAATACTATAGTATAAACCTTTTCCAAAACCAAACTCTGGAATAAAGCGAATCGATAAAAAGATAACCCCAATTAGCTCGATACAAATAGAAAAAATAAAAACTCGTTTCACTAATTTCACAAGACCACCAATATTTGTTTGATTAAATGCTTCTCCAATTAATAATCGGTGGCGTAAACCGATTTTTTTACCTAATACCCAAACAATTAAAATGGCAATCGTCATAAGGCCGAGACCACCCGTTTGAATTAAAAACATAATAACAATTTCACCAAACATCGTAAACGTACTTGCAGTATCTACAACACCTAAACCCGTTACAGTCGCTGCCGACGTAGCTGTAAAGAAAGCATCTACCCAACTAATATGTACTTTCGTTGCAAACGGTAACTTTAATAACAATCCTCCGACCACAATTAAACAAAAAAAGCCTAATGCTAAAATTTGTGGTGGATTTAATCGTACAAGGCGATTATACAACCCTTGTTTTTTTGCTACTTCCATATCACTAACTCCCTTTATCAAGTGAAGCTTTTATCCCCTCATAAATAAAGACTCTTTAAGAGCCTACAAGTAGCGGGATAAACCTTATATTCTTATAATATAGTTGAGCATAATCCTTTTTTTCATAGATTTCAACTTTTATTTATATTCAGATTCCTATCGTTTTACAAAAGAATATTCTCTATTATATCTCCACTTATACTATAACTCTTACAACAACTATTTTATCCCTTTTCAAATTCCTATATCTTTCACTCCAAGTTCACACGAGGGTCACATCTACCTTTTATAGTATACGTATCGGAGCTGTTCCTCCCTAATTTATAAGACATTCCCCAGTGTCTTGAACAGCTTTCCATCCCTAATTAAATTGACATAAATTGTCCCCTTCCTTGACCATCCTATATGTGATGGTCTTATTTTTTTGTTCTTTCTATCTTTTATTTGAAACTCCCTCTCTCTTTCACTCCATGTTCACATCTAGGTCACATCCACCTTTTATAGTATACGTATCGGAGCTATTCCTCCCTAATTTATAAGACATTCCCCAGTGTCTTTGAATAGCTTCCATCCCTAATTAAATTGACATAAATTGTCCCCTTCCTTGACCATCCTATATGTGATGGTCTTATTTTTTTATTCTCTCTTTCTTCTTACTTAAAACTCCCTCTCTCTTTCACTCCATGTTCACATCTAGGTCACATCTACCTTTTATAGTATACGTATCGGAGCTATTCCTCCCTAATTTATAAGACATTCCCCAGTGTCTTTGAATAGCTTCCATCCCTAATTAAATTGACATAAATTGTCCCCTTCCCTTGACCATCCTATATGTGATGGTCTTATTTTTTTATTCTCTCTTTCTTCTTACTTAAAACTCCCTCTCTCTTTCACTCTATGTTCACATCTAGGTCACATCTATCTTTTATATTGTATGTATCGGAGCTGTTCCTCCCTAATTTATAAGACATTCCCCAGTGTCTTGAACAGCTTTCCATCCCTAATTAAATTGACATAAATTGTCCCCTTCCCTAGGCCATCCTATATGTGATGGTCTTATTTTTTTATTCTCTCTTTCTTCTTACTTAAAACTCCCTCTCTCTTTCACTCTATGTTCACATCTAGGTCACATCTATCTTTTATATTGTATGTATCGGAGCTGTTCCTCCCTAATTTATAAGACATTCCCCAGTGTCTTGAACAGCTTTCCATCCCTAATTAAATTGACATAAATTGTCCCCTTCCCTAGGCCATCATGTGATGGTCTATTTTTTTTCCAAACACATAACTTAACTCTCTTCGCTTATTTCAGCAATTAGCTATGGTTGTATTAACTGCTGTACTAGCTAGTATTGGCACTGCTGATGTACCAGGTGTTGGACTTGTAATGCTTACGATGGTTTTAAATCAAGTAAATCTACCAGTAGAGGGTATTGCTTTAATTATTATCGGTATTGACCGCATTCTAGACAGGTCTAGAATGCGGTCAATATTTCTGGCGATACAATTTGTGCAATGATTGTTTCAAAATCAGAAGAAAAATATAATACTGATAAATCTGCAGCATCTTAAATCAAAAAGGAGTGAAATGATTCACTCCTTTTTTGACTTGCTTCCTTTTTTCGAACGATATTCTTTTCCTTTGTTATCATTACCTGTTTCAAAATCAGCACTAAACTCCTGCTGGAATTGCCCTGATTTTGGTGAACCTTGATTTCCACTTCCTTGACTACCATTACGATTCGTCATATTTCCCCCTCCTTCCTTTATTAGTAGTATGGCGCTCTATCTTTTTTCATACACATTTTATTTTTTATCATCTATTACACACAGAAGAAGACCTTCCATATATGAGGAAGGTCTTCTTCTGTGTTAAGTAAGCGTTTTCTTATTTATAACTACTTAAATAAGTTTTTTAGAAATAGATATCATTACATTCATTTCGTCTTCTGAAAGTGAGGAGAATCTTTCTTGTAAATATTTCTTTTTCTCACCTTCCATTTTCGCAACTAAATCTTTCCCTTGTTCTGTAATCTCTAAATATACAACTCGGCGATCTGATGTAGAACGTGAACGAGTTACAAAGCCTTTATTAATTAATTTTTCTGTAACAGCTGTAATATGACTATTCGACACATTTAATTCATTAGCTACACGTGATACCATTTCTTTATTCGTACGATTCAATATTCTAAGGACGATGAACTCATTCCACGGTATGTAACCACCAAATATTTTTCCAATATCATTACGCAACGTGCGAAACATAGAAAAAACATTTGTCGATAGTTCTTCCATTAATTGCTCTCTATTTTGAGACAACTTTGACAGCCCCTTTTATTTCATTTAGTTAAATAAAAACCTTATTAATAATTTTACATGAAATCTTACTTTTTGTCACCTTTTTTTCCCATAATTCGTACTTTTTTAATATATATTTCATGTTACAATGAAGTTAATTTCCAGAAAAAGGAGTTGGAATAGTGAGTGAAGAAGACAGGTTTTCTAATCTCAGTCTAAAAGATAAGACTATTATTATTGGTTTTGTTATTCTTATTCTCATTATATTCTTTGCATTTATATTCTTTGTATATGTAGGAATCTTTCAAATCACAGGTATAGAATATTCATCACGAACAGCTCTACTACTCTTTTTTTTACTTATCCTTTTCTTAGATGGTATTACATATTTTATATTCATTTTCTTTAAAGTACTCCTACATCCAATGATGACAAGTATGCCTAATTGGCTCTCGATTGCTCTTCTCTCCATTATTGAAATTACGTTAGATTGGTTCGTCATTCATACCGCTGACGACTGGATAGAGAGCGTACAAATGTCAAATACAGCTGAATTATATGTCGCACTATTCCTTTTCACACTAAATAAATTATTAAGTGATAAGAAAGAGTAAGAATACAAGCTTTTCTATATAAAAATTGGTACAATAAAAACAAATCATACTAAAGAGGTGTTACTTATGAACTTACAACAATGGGCTGATAAAGGTATGTCCTTTGATACATATGTGAATGAAATGAAAGTAAACCAATACGAGCTACTACACATTTACAATAACTTTTTAATTCCAAATGAATTACTTCCTGTATTAGAAGAACGCCAAAATGATGGCTGGCGCGTTATCGTATTAACAGCTGATTGGTGTGGTGACGCTCTTTTATGCGTACCTGTTATGAAACGAATTTCTGAAGTTGCAAATATCGATATGCGATTATTAATTCGTGATGAAAACTTAGAATTAATGGATCAATACTTAACAAACGGAACAGCACGTGCGATTCCAATCTTTATTTTCATTGATAAAGATGGAAATGAACAAGCCGTCTTTGGACCACGCGCTCCAAAAGTACAAGAATTAGTAACTTCCATGCGTGCTACATTGCCTGAAAAAGAAGATCCAACATTCGAGGAAAAACAAAAAGAAATGTACGCTAATTTCCGTGCTACATTAGCTGATGATACTTCTCTTTGGGAACATGTAATGGAAAGCATGATTGAGAAAGTAGTAAAATAAAAACCTGCCGATTTCGGCAGGTTTTTATTTTACAAAATTATAATCCTTTTTTCTGAGAATATGCAACATCTACGCACTCTGCTAAACGCTCCATCTCACCCATATATACCGCACGCGTCATCCATCCAGTCAACTTGTACATAATCTTATATAAAAAATTCTTCGGTTCAAATTCTACGATTACAGTAAGCGATGTACCTTCTTCATCCTCTTCTAACATATAAGTTATGGCTGTATAGCCTTGCTTCATGTCACATCCAATTGACACGATATAAGGTGCTTCACACTCTAAAATTTCCGCCTCAAACTCATATATTTTCTTACCCATCTTTTGCACAGATATATATTTATCACCTTCACGGGGATTGTTTATATCTACGTTTGGAGGATACCTATTTTCTACCATAAAAGTACTCCATTCCATTATTTTCTCGTCATTATTTACATAATCAAATACAACATCAATTGGTGCTGGAATTACTATTTCTATTGCAAAACTCACTAAACTGCCCCTCTCAAATACCCTATCGATTTTCTTAAAGTTATTATAACGAAATCATTATGGCATATTTCACATGGTGAAATACAAGTAATTGAAGGTAAAAGTTTTATTTTTCTCTCGCTATAAAAAAATCCCCTATAGAATAGACTTTTTTCAAATGTCTATTCTATAGGGGATTGCTGACAATTTATTCTTACATAATGAAGAAATAGAATACCGCAGCTAAAATGAAACGGTAATAAGCGAACGGTGTTAGTTTTACACGACCTAACAATTTTAAGAATGAAACAATTGCAAGCATCGCAACAACGAATGCTGTAATAAATCCAGTTGCAAATAACGGTATATCTGCTGCACTTAATATATCCCAGCTCTTGATTAAATCTAAGCCACTTGCAGCTACCATCATTGGTACTGCTAAAATAAACGTATATTCAGCTGCCGCTGTATGCGAAACGCGAGCTAATAAACCACCACTTATTGTAGACCCAGAACGAGAAAATCCTGGCCAAAGTGCTAAACATTGGAACATTCCGATTGTAAATGCTTGCTTATATGTGATTTCATCTAACGTTCTTGCTGTACTTGGTTTTGAAAACTTCTCAGCAACAATCATTAAAATACCACCAGCTACTAAGCTAATAACAACCGGTCCTGGACCGAATAAAACTTCTTTAATTGCACTATGGAATAATACACCGAGTATGCCGGCAGGAATCATCCCAATAATAATATGTAATAAATTTAAAGATGGTCCATCAGTCACTTTCCCTATTCCAACTAATGACCATAAACGTTTCCAAAATATAACAACAACTGCTAAAATCGATCCCAACTGAATAACAACTTCGAAAACTTTCGCTCTCTCATCGTCGAATCCAAGTAAATGACCTGTTAAAATCATATGTCCTGTTGATGAAACTGGTAGAAACTCTGTTAAACCTTCAACAGCACCCATGATTAATCCAATTAACCAATCAGCCACAAGTAGTGCCTCCTTAATAACGAATATGTAATTTTTTCACACCTTATCATAATACCTTATCCCTTTTCAAAGTGCATCCTTTTTTTATTGATTTCATTTGTTGTATACGCTTATTTCTTTTCTATTTTTTGATTAAATTGTATGATAATAAGAGTTTGTTTTTTACACTGAAAGGGGATTTTATGAAAGAAACTACTTCATTCTCACAAAAGTTAAAGCAATTTTTATTACTCTTTTTCCCGATTTTTGTAACGCAAATGTCATTATTTGCGATGAGCTTTTTTGATACGACAATGTCAGGACATGCAAGTCCTATTGATTTAGCGGGTGTTGCTATCGGGACAAGTATATGGCTTCCTGTTAGTACCGGCTTAACAGGAATTTTAATGGCTACTACTCCTATTGTTGCACAGCTCGTTGGATCAAAGAAAAAGGAGGACGTTCCCCACATTGTCATACAAGCAGTATATTTAGCAATTTGTGCTAGTTTCGTTGTTATCCTTATCGGATTCTTCGCTGTTTCACCTATTTTAAATGGCATGCAATTAGAAGAACCTGTGGAACGTATTGCAGCACAATTTTTAAGTATTATCGCGATTGGAATTATCCCTTTATTTACTTACACCGTCTTACGTGGATTTATTGATGCATTAGGAAAAACTCGAACAACGATGATTATTACATTACTATCATTACCAATTAACGTAGTATTAAATTACTTATTAATTTTTGGTCACTTTGGCTTTCCAAAACTCGGTGGTGTTGGTGCGGCAATCGCTTCTGCAGCAACATATTGGTGTATTTTAATTATTACCGTCATTATTATTCGTACGAAAGAGCCTTTCGCTTCTTTCAATATCTTTAAACAGTTATACCGCCCTTCCTTTACGATCTGGAAGGAATTCCTGAAACTTGGTGTCCCTATCGGATTTGCTATCTTTTTTGAGACGAGTATTTTCGCTGCGGTAACACTTATGATGAGCAATTTTAGTACGACAACAATAGCAGCACATCAAGCAGCTATGAACTTTGCTTCCTTGTTATATATGACTCCTTTAAGTTTAGCAATGGCAATGACGATAGCAGTTGGATTTGAAGTTGGAGCAAAACGATACAATAATGCGAAACAATATGGATTTATCGGAATTGGATTAGCCCTTGCTTTCGCTCTTTTATATTCAATCCTTCTTTATTTCTTTGATGATGAAATTGCTTCTATTTATACGACAAATGCAAATGTCCATCATTTAGCTAAAGAATTTCTTATATTCGCGATTTTATTTCAAATTTCAGATGCGATTGCAACTCCAGTACAAGGAGCACTTCGTGGTTATAAAGACGTAAATGTCGCCTTAATTATGACATTAATAGCTTACTGGGTAATAGGTCTACCTCTTGGCTACATGTTAGCAACTTATACTGACTGGGCAGCAAAAGGGTATTGGATCGGTCTTATTATCGGTCTAGCATTTGGAGCAATCTTCCTGCTTATCCGTCTCTTCCAAGTACAAAGAAAATATACAACGCAAAACAGCCGCTAATGATATAGCGGCTGTTTTCTTCATGCATATTTTTTCTTGTAACGTGTAACATAATGAAAAAGAAAGGTGGATACATATGGACGAAAAACAAAAGAAACAATCATTCGATGAAGAATTCGCCCCTGAAATTTCACCTGGATATCGGCAAGATGTACATAAGCCACCTAAATATAAAAATACTTCTTTTTTAATGGGCATTACCATTTTCGCAGCTGTATTACTCGTGCTCATCATTTTCGTCTATTTTTAAGGAAGGGTGGTCTATTATATGAAGAAACAAGATTCAAATCGTTCAAAAAGAACTGTTAAAACAGAAAAAGGATATGCAGGAGATTCTGTTCATACACTGAAACAAGTTGAGCAAGGAAATTTATACATTGCTCAAAAAGAACTTGGGCAACAAAATGAAAATCTTTAAAATCCCTCTTCTCCTTGAGGGATTTTTCATTGTACGTACTGCTTTTGATCTAACACCCTAAATATATTATTAACCTTTACAATTTTCATGTCATAATTTAATTTCATTTCACTTCTCTTACCATTTTCAGTACCAGCAACGTACGCTACAGCATGATAGTAAAAACTCTCATCTGTCACTTCACGTATCTCCTCGTTTGTAAATTTATACTCTAAATTCCGAAAACGATTTGGATAATAATTTTTCATTAATTGCTCATACCCTTTGTTTACAAATAACTCTTCGCTTTTTATCTTCACATCTTCTTTATTATCAAACTCAAACACTGATAATTGCGCTGTCACAAAGTGTTCTCCTATCATTTTCTTTTCTTTATGAGTTAAAGTTTCTATACTTTTGTTCTTTAATTCCTTATTTAACTCGTAGCGATCTATCGGTTTAAAGGTGGCAAAAACCTCCTCTTTATATGACCAAAACAATCCAAAAGCGATACATAGAGAAATGATTACTATTCTTTTCTTCGTAATACACCCCACCCTCCCTCATAATGATAGTTACATTTTAATATACAGAAAGAAAATTCTGATATCATGTAGTAGAATAACCTACCTTTAACTTAGAAACGAGGAACGATTATGGACTCTTACAAACAATATATAAAAGAAGCTCTGCCCGGTCTTTCTATACATTCATATTCGCAAAATGAAGAGGGCTGGGATAATATAGCGGTTATTATAAATGACGAGCTACTGTTTCGTTTTCCAAGAAAACTTGAATATGCAAAGCGAATTCCGTTAGAAAAGGAGCTGTGTACCATTCTTTCTCATTCATTACAAAGAATCGAAGTCCCTAAGTATCGCGTATTGTATAAGAATAATTGTGATACTGTTCCATTTTTTAGCTATTATCCTCTCATTCATGGTAAACCGTTAAAAACTGAAATAGTTGCCCAGTTAGAGAAAAAAGAACTTGAAGTAATTATTTCACAATTAGCCACTTTCCTTGCGGCTTTACATAGTATTCCTTTAAAACGTGTTGAAACGTTAGGATTCCCTATCGAAAAAACACTTACCTACTGGAAAGAACTACAAACAAAATTAAATCAATATCTTACTAACAGCCTTACTTCATTACAGAAATCAGCCTTAAATCGTTTATTCGAAAATTTCTTTACCTGTATAGCTAAATCTACCTTTCAAAATACAATCATTCATGCTGACTTTACACATCATCACATTTTATTTAACAACCTGAACAAAACCATTTCAGGTGTTATCGATTTTGGAGATGCTCAAATTGGCGATCCCGCTTTTGATTTTGCTGGGCTATATTATGATTTCGGTCATGAGTTTACTACATCTGTATATAAACAATACAGTACACTTGTTTCTCACCGCGATCCATTACTCATTCACCGCATCACTACCTTTTATCAATACAGCCCTTTACTACATAACCTCATTTATAACATTGAAACAAATAACGAAATAGAATTAAACAAGAGTAAAGAACAATTGAAGGCAATATTACAGGGACGAGATTAAATTCTCTCCCTATACTCTCTCTCTTCATACATCATTAATTTTTTATCCATTTCAACAATAACTTTATACAATTGAAACGCCTGTAAAATTTGCAGTTGAATTCCAAAAGGAGCATTCTGTTCTTTTAACCATTGAAATACTTTTGTTTCATCTTTCATTGATTATTCCTCCCCTTATTAAAATCTGCTACTCATATACCGTAAATGATGAAAAGCTTTTCATGTCAATAATAAAAAGGATGCAAAATTGCATCCTTTAATGTACGATATTTTTCTTCTGCAACGTTTCCTCTTTTTCTTCTTCCTCTTGGCATTCACTACGAAAAGCACAACTCATACACTCGGAACGAAAATGACGCTCTGTGTAGTGCTCAGGTTGTTGCAGCATTTCTTTCATTCTAAATAAATCAGCCATTCCAGTTATAATATCTTCCTGCTTTGGAATGTACTCATACTTAGTTCCTTCTATTAAATTAATCACTTCGATTTTTCCTGGAAGAATGCCGAAAGCTTTATAACTAAACACAGTCATTAATTTCTGACAAAGAGCTAGCATTTCCTCATCCGCATCAACCACATACTTTTTAATTACAAACGATTCAGCACTCCACTCACCAACTTCAAATGTCAATGACATGTGAACACCTAACTCTTCCATATATGTTTGAAACTTCTCATATAAAAATAACGGCGGTGCCTGACTCCCATCCCTTTCAACAAACTGTAGTAAGTGATCAGTTAGCTTCGCTAAAACAATATAGTACTCCGCCTTTGAAGCAAACATATTAATCCTTACTTTTTTCCAATACTTTTCTAAAAGTATTAAAAGAAAAATTTTTGTTTGTTGCCCGGCAGGTACCGTGTAATATTCATTAATAATTTGATTTACAATCATTTGTGCTATTTGTTGCCATTCAAATGAAGATGGTTCTCTTCTTTTTATATGACGGAAATAAAATTTGTGTGGACAACGCATAAAATCATACAAATGGTAATCTGTCATCGTTTTGATTGCGATTTTTTCATGCAATTGCTCTTCATCTCCCTTCTGCCATTAAGAAAGGTGTTTTACAAATTCAGCTCCAAACTGTAAACATTTTTCTACATCTTCATCTTCTGGCGTTAATTCTACTTTCAATCCGTCTAACACAACTGCTGCCCCGCGCTCCTGCAGCTTTTCTATTAAAATATCAACCGCTACCCCGTATTTTGGATAACCTGAATCACATGACCCGAATACTGCCGCTTTTTTCCCAGTTAAATCAATAGAATCCATTGCGTCATAAAAATCTAAAAAATCATCCGGAAGATCACCATCTCCCCAAGTATAAGCACCTAAAATAATACCGTTATATTGCTCTAATATAGAAGCTTCTGGTGAATCCATAATATCAATGACTTCAATTTCATTTTCTGTTTCACGAATTGCACCCGCAATATGATCAGCCATTTCCTCCGTATTTCCACTCATACTTGCAAAAATCATTACTAACTTACTCAACTGAACCTCTCCTTTTACCTTGTATCTCTTTTTCTGTTGGAAGTGTACTCTTCTCATCTACATATTCAGAACGAATTATATTTCGTTGCCATTCAATATGCTTATCAACATCTTTATTTTTTAATCCCCTTCGTAAAAGGTGAAATGTTTTTCTCATTAAGGTTCCTCATCCACTTCATTGATAATAATTATCAATTTCAATTATATCATTAGATTAATTGAAATTGATTATCAAAGTCAATAACTATTTTTAAAAAAATAGTTAAAATGTACAAGCTTGTCCGTTAGCTATTCATATACTATAAATGAGCATAGTTCTTTCTCAGCCCTCTCTGACGGAAGAAATAGAAGCAACTGCGATAGAGCGCAGTTGCCTTTTTTTATACTTTTCTATGATTTTAGTAACCTTATCGTTGTTTCTAAAAATAATTCTACTCCATAAATTAAAGCTGATTCATCTACATCAAATTTCGGATGATGATGTGGATAACAAGTATCAATATTTTTATTCCCTGTTCCTAATTTAATGAAACAACCAGGTGCTTTTCTTAAATACGCTGAAAAATCTTCTCCTCCCATAGAAGGTTCAAGATGCACAATACGCTGATTTCCGAACAATTTTATCGCACTTTTTTCTACTATTTTCGTAATGTACTCATTATTAACAACTGGATCATATCCGTAACGATACGTATATGTATAATCCCCTCCATGTGCTTCTGTAATTCCTTTCACAATTTGCTCAATTTTCTCTTTTGCTTCCTCTCTTAATGTTTGATTAAAAGATCGAACAGTTCCCATTAAAGATGCTTTGTTTGGAATGATATTATCGGCCATCCCCCCATGAAATTGTGTAACTGACACTACTCTGTGCATAAAAGCACTTGTATTTCTTGATACGATATGTTGTAAATTTGTAATAATTTGTGCTCCGATAGCAATAGGATCTATCGTTTCTTCTGGTCGTGCCGCATGACCACCCTTTCCTAAAATTTCAATTGTAAATACGTCTGGTGCTGCCATCATAGGGCCATATACAATTCCTACCTTCCCACTTTCTAATCCAGACATAACATGCAAACCTATTACATAATCAACGCAGTCCATAACACCGGCCTCCACCATTTCTTGTCCGCCACCGGGATACACTTCCTCTGCGTGTTGAAAGAACAGACGGATTTCGCCTGCAAAATCTTCCTTCATATTTGATAGCGCTTCTGCTGTACTTAACAAAATAGCTGCATGAGCATCATGCCCACATGCATGCATCATCCCTTTATTCACAGACGCATAAGATTTCCTTGTCTCCTCTTGAATTGGTAAAGCATCTATATCCGCTCGAATCGCAACTACTTTCCCTTGTTCCGTTCCTCTTTTAATTGCTAGTACACTGTACTTCGTTGGTCTCGTTACTTCAAAAGAAGAAAATGAGCATAATGTATCATATATAAATTGCGAAGTTTCTTTTTCATGAAACGATAATTCCGGATACTTATGGAAATGCCGTCTCCATTTCATAATATTTTCTTCTGAAATAAGACTCTTCCACACTCTATTCATGATAATTTCCTCCTTTTAAAAAGATCTAGTAATTTAAAGTTTGCTCAGTCTCTACCGATTAATAAAAAACAAATATTATATTTTCACGTATTCTTATAGTCCACTTTTATGTATTCACACAATCCACTTTCTATTTACATGTCAAACCCATTACAAATTCATGCTGAATGTAATATAATTGCTAAGTTAGGGATTTTCTTTTTTAGTATTTAGTGCTAATATCAGAAAAGAGCCTTTTGACTTATTTTTACCTAAAATGTGGGATTTTGTTTTTTTCACAATAATGTAGGACATGATACCTACAAAGAGCTATTATTTCATTAAGCGAGGGAAAGACATGGAAAGATTAAAAGAGATATGGTCTCAACCACTCACACAATGGGTTGCAAAGACGGTTTATTACCTTGCAATTTTATTTGCATTACTTTGGTTGTATGGATTCCATGATACAAACACAAGTACATTTATTTACAATGAATTCTAGGGTGGGAACGTTATGAAGTTATTAGAACAAATTGAAAAGTGGGCTGTAGAAACGCCTGATCAAACCGCTTTTGTTTGGCGAGATGCGAAAATTACGTACAAGCAATTAAAGGAAGATTCTGATGCGTTAGCACATTGGATTTCTTCTGAGTATCCAGATGATCGTTCACCAATTATGGTTTATGGCCATATGCAACCTGAAATGATTATTAACTTTTTAGGTTGTGTAAAAGCTGGACATGCTTACATTCCTGTAGATTTATCTATCCCAGCTGATCGCGTACAACGTATCGCTGAAAATTCTGGTGCGAAATTACTTTTATCAGGAACAGAAGTAACTGTAACTGATTTACCAGTTCGCATTGTAAGTGAAGACAACTTAAAAGATATTTTCTTTACTCATAAAGGGAACATTCCAAATCCTGAACATGCGGTAAAAGGTGATGAGAACTTCTACATTATTTACACATCAGGAAGTACAGGTAATCCGAAAGGGGTTCAGATTACTTATAACTGTCTTGTTAGCTTTACAAAATGGGCTGTAGAAGATTTCAAATTACAAACAGGGCAAGTATTCTTAAACCAAGCACCTTTCTCATTCGATTTATCTGTAATGGATATTTACCCATCATTAGTAACAGGTGGTACACTTTGGGCAATCGATAAAGATATGATTGCACGTCCAAAAGACTTGTTTGCTTCTTTAGAGCAATCGGATATTCAAGTATGGACTTCGACACCATCTTTCGCTGAAATGTGTTTAATGGAAGCATCTTTCTCTGAGAGTATGCTACCAAACATGAAAACATTCTTATTCTGCGGTGAAGTGTTACCAAATGAAGTGGCTAGAAAATTAATTGAGCGGTTCCCGAAAGCAACAATTATGAATACGTACGGTCCTACAGAAGCTACTGTTGCTGTAACAGGTATTCACGTTACAGAAGAAGTGCTTGATCAATACAAATCACTTCCAGTCGGCTACTGTAAATCAGACTGTCGCCTTCTTATTATGAAAGAAGACGGCACACTTGCACCTGACGGTGAAAAAGGTGAAATCGTAATTGTTGGTCCAAGCGTAAGCGTTGGATATTTAGGAAGCCCTGAATTAACAGAAAAAGCATTTACCATGATTGACGGCGAGCGCGCCTATAAAACAGGCGATGCTGGCTATGTAGAAAATGGTCTTCTATTCTATAATGGTCGTCTTGATTTCCAAATTAAGCTTCATGGTTATCGAATGGAATTAGAAGAAATTGAGCATCACCTTCGTGCGTGTTCTTACGTAGAAGGAGCAGTTATTGTTCCAATTAAAAAAGGTGAAAAGTACGATTATTTATTAGCGGTTGTTGTTCCTGGAGAGCATTCATTTGAAAAAGAATTCAAATTAACATCTGCAATTAAAAAAGAACTCAATGAGCGATTACCAAACTACATGATTCCACGTAAATTCATGTATCAATCTTCTATTCCAATGACACCAAATGGAAAGGTAGATCGCAAAAAATTATTGAGTGAGGTTACAGCATGACCGCATATGGATCATTTTATTTTTTCGCTATAGTAGGCATTTTATTAATACCTACTATCATAGCTGGATTAAAAGGTAAAATGTTGCGTAAATATAATGCCGTTTTAACATTAGTAATGCTCGTTATTATCTTCTCTGATAAACCGAAGCAAGCAATGATGTTAGCAGCATTTATTATTTGGCAATATGCCCTTATTAAAGGCTATTTAATGTTAAGAAAACAAAATAATAGTACATTCACATTTTGTATGGCTGTTATTTTATCGATTTTACCGCTTATTTTGGCAAAAATCGCACCGTTTGTACCTGAGCTAAAGTTTGTTGTATTTTTAGGAATGTCCTATGTAACATTTAGAGCAGTACAAATGGTATTTGAAGTTCGTGATAACTTAATTAAAGAACTTTCCTTCTTTAATTTTTGGGAATTCATTTTATTCTTCCCGGCTATCTCAACGGGACCTATCGATCGTTACCGCAGATTCCAAAAAGATATTCAAAAGCCACCTAGTGCAGAAGAATATCAAAATTTACTATATACAGGGCTAAACCGTATTTTCCAAGGTTTCTTGTATAAATTTATTATTGCTTACTTAATAAAGCAATATTTTATGGATCCGGCATTCGCTCAGCAAGATACAATCCTATCAAATATGATTTACATGTATAGCTATAGCTTATATTTATTCTTTGACTTTGCTGGTTATAGCTCATTTGTAATTGGTGTAAGTTATATGATGGGAATTAAAACTCCAGAAAACTTTAATAAACCATTCATTAGTCGTAACATTAAAGACTTCTGGAATCGCTGGCACATGAGTTTATCATTCTGGTTCCGTGACTTTATTTACATGCGTTTCGTCTTTTTCGCAACGAAGAAAAAGCTAATTAAAAACCGTTACACAATTTCGTATATCGGTGCATTTTTGAACTTTTTCATCATGGGAATATGGCATATTACTGGTGAGCATGTGTATCAATACATTATTTATGGTCTTTATCACGCTGCCTTGTTTATCTTGTTCGATATTTTCGAACGAAAAAACAAGAAGCTTAAGTTTTGGCCAAATAATAAATTTACGCATGTCCTTGCGATTGTAATTACGTTCCACGTTGTATGTTTCGGTTTCCTGATCTTCTCTGGACACCTTAACAGATACTTTTAATGCACCCTTCTTATACTATTAAGAAGTCGCACATATAATATATTTCGGATATAAAGGAGATTTTAAAAATGGCAGAATTCAAAGAGCAAGTATTAGATATTTTAGAAGAAGTATGTGAAAACGATATTGTGAAAGAAAACTTAGATGTTCAATTATTTGAAGAAGGTATTCTTGATTCTTTCGCTGTAGTATCTTTATTAGTAGAATTCCAAGAGCGTTTAGAGATTGAAGTTTCTATTTCTGATTTTGACCGCGATGAGTGGGCTACACCAAATATGGTTATTAAAAAGTTGGAAGAAATCCGATGAACAAAGTAAAATTTGGTCCGATGCTTTTAGCATTGGCCCTTTTTGCTGTATTCTTACTTATTCCTACGCGCTTCCTACTCCCACTTTTAAGTGATGAGAAAGTAGAACAAGCTGCGACTTCTTTAAAAGAAGAAAAGATTCAAAGTATGATTTTACAGCAAAAGATGTTAGCAGACCCGAAATACCTTCCGATGTACGGTTCATCGGAATTCGCACGTATGGATGCTTTTCATCCATCGAATTATTTCAAAGTAAAGCCTGAAGGATTCACACCATTCCTACTTGGACGCGGCGGAACACAAGACCTTGTACATGTATTAAACTTCGCATCTACAATGGATCAATTGAAAGATAAGAAAATGATATTCGTTCTTTCTCCGCAATGGTTTGTACCACAAGGTATTGATGAGACACACTTTGCACCTAACTTTTCAAAACAACAAGGTTACCACTTCATTTTCAACGATGATTTAAAACCTGAAATGAAAAAACAAATTGCAAAACGCTTATTAAACTTTGAGATTGTTAAAAAAGAAACTTTATTAAAAATTTCACTTGAAGGTATCGCCTACGATGATACAAAGTATAAAGTAAAAGCACTTGCTGCTAAACCTTTCGCTTATATTTATCGTAACATTCTAGATCGTAAAGATTTATTTACAGTTATGTTTGATATTAAGCCGCATAAAGAAAAGCTTGATCCATCATTAAAACAAATGAACTGGGAAGAAGCTCGTAAGCATGCTGATCAAACAGGTGCAGTAGAATCAAGCTCTAACGAATATGGTATCGAAGATGATTACTTCAATAGCAAAATTAAGAAGAAATTAAAGCAACGTGAAGGTTACTTAAAAAATGATGCTTATGACCAATCACCAGAATATGAAGATTTACAAATTGTACTTGATTTATTAAAACAATCTGGCGCAAAACCGCTCTTCATTTCTGTTCCTGTAAAAGGTCCTTGGTATGATTACGCTGGCTTCCCGAAAGAAAAACGCGAATTATACTACAATAAAGTTCATGAGCAAATTAAGCAAGCTGGCTATCCAATTGCTGATTTCTCAAATCATGAATATGATAAGTACTTCTTAAAAGATCATATGCACTTAGGTTGGAAAGGCTGGGTTTACATCGACGAAGCTATCCAACAATTTTATAAAGCAAACTAACGAAAAGACCACTTGAATTATTCAAGTGGTCTTTTTCTATATACACCTTGTAATTGTTCAATTACGTTCTCTGCTTCTTTCATGACACGTTTCACTACGTGCTGAGCTGATTCCGTTCGTGCTAATGATGATGCTTGTCCTGCCCAAAGCGACATATACTCTTCCTTATTTTGCTTCGCTGCTTCTTGACGTATTTTTGAAGTCAATACGTTTTGTACTGGATACATCGGTAAATTCTTTTCTCTTCCTTCATGTTTCTCTATAAATTCATTACGAATACCCCGTGCATATTTCCCGGAAAACGCACGGGTTACCGTTGTACTCGTATCTGTACTATGTAAAATCGCCTCTTTATACACGTCATGCGTAATACTTTCTTCACTCGTTAAAAAGGCTGATCCCATTTGAACAGCTTCTGCCCCTAACGCAAATGCCGCGACAAGCCCTTGCCCATTCATTACACCACCTGCTGCAACAATCGGGATATGAGGTACTTCCGCTACTAATTGCGGGATTAATGCAAATGTACCAATCATCGCATCTTGTTCTTTCCCAATAAACGTTCCTCTATGCCCTCCTGCCTCGCTACCTTGCCCGACGATAATATCTACCCCTAACTTAGCAAGTGCTTTCGCTTCCGCTACATGGGTAGCTGTTCCGATAACTTTTATCCCTTCCTTTTTCAAATCATCTATTTCTTCTTTTTCTAACGTTTGAAATGCAAAACTAACGACTGGTACCTTTTCCTCTAATAATACTTGTAATTGTTCTTTATAGCTTTTTGGAAGTTTTAAAGCCTTTTCTTCCTCTATACCTAATTCTCTATTCACTCCACTAAGTAATACTTTCGCCTCGTTTACCTTCTCTTCTTCTATCTGTATCTCTTTCGTTAAAAGTAAATTAACACCGAAAGGCTTATTTGTTAGTTCCCTTATTTTATAAATCGCTTCACGGATTTGTTCTGGGCTCATATACCCTGCTCCAAGCGTACCTAATCCTCCGCTATTACTCACAGCTGCAACAAGTTCTGGCGTTGTAATAGCTCCTGCCATACCTGCTTGAATGATCGGATACTTAATTTGTAATATATCTATTACTCGACTTGTAAACATCATTTTCCCTCCTACTTTCCCTATACCTTCTTTATATGACATGCTTTCCCCTTCTTTTACAAGGATTGAACTTTCGCTCAAGCGAATATATTGAAAGAGAAGGAGGCTGAGAACAATGATTCATCCAAATGCGTTACAAAAAGGTGATACAGTAATGATTATTGCACCGTCTGGCCCACCAACACTTGAGAATGTATTAAAAGGTGTGAACGTATTACAAGAGATGGGTTTATTTGTAATAATCGGAAAGAGCGTTTATGAAAAATATGGATATTTAGCTGGAAGTGATCAAGTTCGTCTTGATGATATACATGAAGCATTTACAAATACTGAGGTCAAAGCAGTCTTTTGTGCACGAGGTGGTTACGGCAGCGCTCGTCTCCTCCCTTACATTCAATATGAAATCATTCAACGGAATCCAAAGATTTTTTGGGGATATAGCGATATTACGGCTTTACATACTGCCTTTTCACGTTATGCAGAGCTTGTAACTTTTCATGGTCCAATGATTGAAGAATTAGGAAAAGGTATAGATTCTCTCTCTTTATCTTCTTTCAATCAACTATTCCATCCGTATTCATCTATCTTATATGCATCAGAATGTATCGTGCCTACCTCTCCATGTACAGTTACAGGCACATTAGTTGGAGGGAATTTAACTGTGTTAACAAGTATAATTGGCTCGCCCTATGAGATAAATACGTCAAATAGACTTTTATTGCTTGAAGATATTGGTGAAGAACCGTACCGCATTGACCGGATGTTAAATCAACTACTTTTATCTGGACAGTTTAATGAATGCAGTGGCGTTATTTTTACAAGTTGTCACGACTGCAACCCTTCTAAGCCATCTCAATCATTGCAAACAATATTATATGAATATTTCATGCCATATAATATACCTGTGTTATTCGGTTTACCGATTGGACATATAAGTCCAAATATCGGTATTCCCCTCGGAGCTACAGCAACAATAAATACAACTAACAAAACTGTTTCTATTTCTTCTGGTATAGCCACTCCATGTTCAAATTAAAAAGGAAAAGCTGCTAAGCTTTTCCTTTTACTTATAATAATTAAAGATTCGTCCTGATGCTATCTCTGCAATTTCTTCTGGAATAAATGTTTTACTCATATCTGTTCCAACATTTAATACAGCTGTAGCATCTTTCTCGATGCTACCCAATAATTCTTTTCCACGTATCGTAATAAGGGGTGTCCCTTCTGGCAACACAGCTTTTACAAATTCCAATTGTGTAAAGAATGGAACAATCCATCTACCCTCTCCTTGGAAATGACGTAAACGAAGTGTGCCTTCTGTTGCCCCGTCCTCTGCTTCTAATGAACCAGCAACATAAAACTCCGTTGTTAAGAGCAATTCATAAAATTCCTTTTGCTTTTGTTTATCATCTCCTGCTAAAACGAGTACTTCTTCTATTTTCTTTACTGGAATTTGCTCCATATGATGACACCCCTATTTTCAAAATGATTATACTTAGATTATACGAAATATTCTTATTTTTTTCTACATAATTCTGCAATTATTTTATCGAAATAGTTTTTAATATTTCTTTCGCCGTCACAATAGCAGCAAATTCATCATGCAAGTTTACAAGCGTCATATTGTGAATATCCTTTGCGCTATACTCTGTGCCATCTGGACCGATGCGGTTAAAAGTAGCCGTCGCGTCACTCACTACATACGTTGTAAATCCTAAATTACCTGACATCCGTGTTGTCGTCTCTACACAATGATTTGTCGTTAATCCTACAACTACTAAAGAAGTATAATCTTTTACTCGTAATATCTCTTCTAAATTTGTCCCAATGAACGCACTGTTAACAACCTTTTGAATAATAATCTCACCTGGTAACGGCCTCACTTCTTTTTTAAAACGTACTGTTTCTGCATCTAGATGAAACATTGACTCCACATTTTCTTTATTCACATGCTGAATATGAATAACTAGTAATTCTCTTTTTCTCCATTCTTCTAACAAAATTTTCATATTTTCTTCCGCAAAAAGGTTATTCCTTGTGCCCCAGTACGGTAAGTTAAATGCTTCCTGTACATCAATGATTATAAGTGCTGCGTGATTAAGCATATTATCCTCCTAGTTAATTGGGCTGTAATTGAAACAGAAAACCAAGTTGCTGTGACGCAGTAATAAAACAAATATAGGCACAAAGCTCTACAATTTCTTTTTCAGTCCAATATTGTTTTAATACATGAAACATATTATCATCTATCGCCTTTTGGTTATGAACAAATGCATGTGCAAAAGTAACGGCTACGCTAATTTCTTCTATCTTTTGTATATCATCCGGCTTTCCCTTTGCCATACAGTACGGACATTCATTCCCAAACGCTAATGTTCTTCTTACTTGCTCCTTTAACTCTGCGGAAAGGGTCCCTGTACTATACAGTGTATTCTCTAACGTACTCCACGAATTTAATATATCCGGATTATGCCCTAATAATTTTTGAAACTTTGTATCTCCTATATTTGATAATATAATTCTCTCCATCATTTCCCCTCCTATTTCCCTCTTTTTTATTGTAAAATAAATAAAGCTCACTTTACATTTCATATGAATCTTAATTTATAATTTTCCTTTACAAAAATCATCATTTTACTGGAGGTATATTTACAAATGCAATTAGACCGTGTTGATCGAAAAATTTTAAATGAATTATATAATGATAGTCGCCTTTCGATGCGCGAATTGGCAAAACGAGTAAACTTATCCGCTCCGTCTACTACAGAGCGTGTTCGTAAACTTGAAAGTGAAGGAATTATTCAAAAATACACAATCGATATCAATTATAAAAAAGCAGGACTTGTTTTAGATTGTATTTTAGAAATCACTTTAAAAAATGGTGATACAACACGTATGCAACAGTTTATTCAGTCTTATCCATCTGCAAGTTTTTGTTACCGAGTAACAGGAAGCTTATGCTACATTGTAAAAATCTCTGTTCCTTCACTCGTTGAACTTGAAGAATTTATCAATGATGTTTCTTCATATGCAACGACAGTTTCTCATATCGTATTATCAGAAGTAGCTCTTACTCCGGATATTGAACATATCTTCCCAGAAGATTAATTCATCTTTATTCACAAAAAAGAGTAAAAACCTCTTACATTGAGAATAAAAATGATATATCATGTATTAAAATACACAAAGTTCGAGAAAGGGGCTTTACATTGAAAATCTGGTTTTATGAAAAAACGGCACAATTAGATGACTTGCTTGGTATTTGGGACAATGTTCCGACCATCCCTCGAATTGGTGAAAAAGTTGAACTTCTAAAAACCGTTCGGATCGTTACAGATATTAAATACGTGAAAAACGGAAATAACTTCCGTGTAGAGATTATTACAAATTAAAAAGTAGCTCTCCTTTTCATACTGGAGAGCTACTTTTTAATGGCCTATAATCCGCCTTTTTTATAATAATCTTATCTTCTTCTACAGCTATTGTTACATACTCATTTTCTTCTAACTTAAGCTGGTTGACAGCCTCATCTGGCAGTTCCACCGCCATCAATCTATTCGTTAGTATAACTTGGCTATACATTTCATTTTCACGTGATGAATTCATCACTTTTTCTTCATTTATTAAGCGAAGCGGTGGCACACCTACTTCTTTTACAGTACGCCATTGTTTCCAAGTAAAAGGAATTAACCATAATAAACCGATAATCGCAAGACCAATGCCGATCCATAAATTACTTTGTGCTTGTAATTCAGTAATCGAGATTGCGTCACTTCCATCTCCACCTACAAATTGCATACTCGTTGCAATCAAATTATTTAGAGCATGCACAGCAATATTCGTCCATATATTTTTTGTCTTTATGTATAGAAGGCACATAATAACACCGAACATGAAAGCACCGATAACATCAAAATGGCCTAGTCCAAAAATAAGAGAGGATATAATAACTGCACGTTTAATCCCCCATTTGTAAGCCATTCGTTGTAAGAAAAAACCTCTAAAAATAACCTCTTCCATTATTGGGGCTAATACACATGCTGAAATGAAAGTAAATATCGTCATGTATATGTTACTCGTATTAATTACATTTCCATCTTCTATCATAGTAACTAAGAAATTTGGTACAGTATGTGCTAAAATATAAAATTGAATTTGAGATATACCGACTGAAAAAATTATTCCCATTATCGTTGCTAATACAATTAACCCCCAATGTAAACGTCCGGGTTTATCAAAAAAACTTTTAAAAACAATATTATTTTTACTTGTTTTTAAATATAGCCACAATAGTGGAAATGCGAAAAAGATTGATATTTGTGACAGGAACTCTATCGTATTGTCAGAAGCACCTGATAAACTTAATGGAATCATCGTTAGGAACATCCCTATAATCATCCATCCAAAAAAACTACGTAGCCTTATGCATGAAAGTGCATATTGCAATATTGAACACCTCCAGAGATAGTTAAAGTAAAGCTTTAATCAATGTTTTATAGGCAATCCCTCTCCTACAAATGGCGGGATAACTAAATTATAATATGAATATAGTTGAAAATCTTCCTATTTTTCTCATATAATTTCAAACAATATATCTATTAAAACGGTTTCAATGATATACCGCTATAATTGACATGACATTTTTAAGTTCATTCACTACAATTCAAGTAGTATAGGATTTAGCTGATCTATTTATGGGTGTTATAGCAATCTTCAACTTAGTAACAGTATATCCTTAAATAAATATGTGTTCGCTGCATTTTATAAACCAAGAAGAAGTTGAAACAGACCCGATATTTTACGCTGGCAGCATGCTAGGAACGTGAAACGATTGAAGAAAGAGCTGGTTAATAAAAATCCCCGTTAACACGGGGATTTTTTCTATTATAATACGTCACGTTTTTGGAATAATACACTTGATGCTACAAGTAATACAGCAAAGTATGCAACTACAAGTAATAATGAAGTTGTAAACGTAAATTCTGTAAATGGTGGTTCTACTCCGCCACTTACTAATTTATTGCTGTCGTAAACACTTAAATTCAAGTGGAAAAATACCACAAATTTCGCTACACCTTTTGCAAACATTATTAGCACCATATTAATTGCTCCTTGCAAGAAAAATAGGAACAACGTAATAATTAATGGTAATACAGACTTTCTAAATACGTTTGCCAAGAAAAAGGCAAGAGTTGCAAAGAAGAACGGTGAAAGTACTTGATATAAAATGGACTTCATTATGATTCCTAACGTTAATTCTGTTTTACTACCATCCATTACAATCCCGCCAATAATCATTGCGATTAACGTGCTAGCAAATATGATAAATAATATAGTAAGTAACACTGTAATATATTTAGAGAACAAAACTGTAATTCGTTTTCTAGGACGGATTAATAACTGCTTAATTGTACCTTTTTGAAACTCATCAGTAATTGTACGAGAAGCAATCGTAATTCCAAAAATTGTTGCAAACAAGGTAATTAAACCAATCTCTGAACTTACAAAGTCTAAATATGATCCTTTAAACTCATGTCCTCCTCCCCATTTCAACATCGCTAAAACTCCCAAAATCTCCAATGCTGCAATTACACCTATTAAAATGTACATACCTTTTTTCGCATGTAACTTCAAAAATTCATTTTGAATTAATTTAAACATTACGCTTTCACTCCCCCTGTAATCGCTAAGAATTCATCCTCTAACGTTTTATTTTGAACAGTAACACCGTATACGAGTACATCAGCATTTACTAGCTCTTTTACAATTTGCGGAATCTCTTCTTTCATTATAGGTGTCACAATTACATGCCCTTGTTCCTTACCTTTAATGATTTCATTTGCTTTCTGAACTTGATCTACTTCAAACGCTACAACTACCGTTTCATCATGCTTCGCTTGTTCATGTAAGTTATACTCTTGCACAAACTCACCTTGCTTTATAATAACGACGCGGTCACACATTAATTCAATTTCACTTAATAAATGACTTGATACAATGACTGCAATATTTTCTTCCTTCGCTAATCGTTGTAAATAGTCACGAATTTGGCGAATACCAGCTGGATCTAATCCATTTGTCGGTTCATCTAAAATTAATATTTTTGGTTGATGAAGTAACGCTTGTGCGATTCCTAGGCGTTGTTTCATTCCAAGTGAATATGTTTTCACCTTTTTATGAATGGCATGCTCTAAATCAACAAGCTTTATAATTTCAGCGATACGCTCTTTACTAATTGGGGTAATTGCCATGTTTGCAAACTGCTTTAAGTTTTGCATTCCTGTCATATAATCATATAGCTCGGGATTTTCTACAATCGCTCCAATTTGCTCTAGCGCCTTTTCACGCTCTGTGCGAATACTATGGCCACAAATTGTAATATCACCTTCTGTCATCGAAATAAGACCTGTCATCATACGAATTGTCATCGTCTTACCACTACCGTTCGGTCCAAGGAACCCATATACTTCTCCTTCTTGAACCTCAAATGATAAGCCCCGAATAATTTCTGTCTTACCAATCTTTTTTCGAACATTTTCTAATTTCACTACTACGTTTCCCAATGCTTACTCCTCCTTTAGACTTCTAGTTTTTTGTCGATGATACGACCTGTAACGACTAGTAATATAATTGTTAATAAACAATTAAAACATAGATTTAAAACTGTAATATCTGTGCCAGAATAGAATGATGTATTTAAAAAGCCATTTTGATCTATAAATCCAATATTATTTATGGCAAACATATACTTTTCTATTTGCTGAAAGATATACGTTATTCCCCCATTAAATGCGATAAAAATGACGAATAAGACTACGCAAACAATCTTACTCATCGATGATTTCACATTGAATAGCTTCACAATTACTATAATTAAATAAATTGAAACTAGCATATTAACAAAATCTAGTCCCCATAAGAAAATAGATAACATATGATGGAATATTCCATAATCATATAAACTGTGGATTGCTTGCTGAACACCTAAATTTGTTTTTCCATTGTAAATATTTAAAGAAAAATAGTATAGAAAAATGATTCCTATTCCTAGTAAAATCATAAAGAGTAGTACAGAAAATAAAACATTTGCACATATATACTTTTGTGCTGAAATAGAAGTACAACGTAGCATAGAGTTTTTTAGCATTTTTCGAAAAGACGATATACCTGTTAGAAAAATTGCAAATCCATTTATACCTAGTACGATTAAAAATATAATAATGATTATATCTTGCCTACCTGAAATTCTAGCTCCTGAAACTCCTTTCATATTAAATAAAAGAATTAATGAAACTGTAATAAATCCGAAGTAAATAATGGCTATCTTTCTCTTATTACAATTATACAGATAACGAAAAAGCTGATTCATTTCTCATAGGCCTCCTTAAACAGCTCATGTACTGCTTTCCCTTTTTGAAATCGTAGTTCTTCCACATTTTCATGCAATATTATTTCTCCATCTTTCAAAAAGATTACTTCATCAAATATATTTTCGATTTCTCTTATTAAATGAGTCGATATAAGCAGCGTACAATCTTCACGATAAAATTTAAGGATTAGCTCAAGTACATGTTCCCTAGAAACGAGATCAATCCCACCAAGTGGTTCATCCAGTATGTATAACTTCGCTTTTCGAGAAAACGTTAAAATAATTTGAAGCTTTTCAACCATACCTTTTGATAATGCTGTAATTTTTTCTTCTAATGGTATTTTAAATTCCGCAATCGTACCTACTGCTTTTTGAATATCAAAGTCTTTATAAAAATCTCTATAAAAGAATAATGCATCTTTTACAGTCATCCAATCATCAAAGACTGGCTTATCAGACATAAATGAAACGATTTCTTTCGTCTCTAACCCTATTTTTTTACCGTTAATTGCTATGCTACCTTCTGAAGAATGTTGCAAGCCTGCAATCATTTTCAATAACGTCGTTTTCCCGCTCCCGTTATCTCCAACAAGCCCAACGATTTTTCCTTCTGTAATCTCTATGTTTAATTCCCGGATCACCGCTTTCAATCCATATCGCTTCCATAGATTCTCTATTCTTAATAGCTCTGTCATTCGTTCTCCTCCCTTTTCTTATTTAATGAAGAACGAAGAATTGAAAGAATTTCTTCTTCTGAAAAACCTAAATTGTCCATTCCATCTATAAAAGAATGAAGTAATTCTTTCGCCATATCTTTTCGCAGCTCCATAATTTTCTCCCCTTCATTCGTTACATATCGCCCCATTCCTCTACGTGTTACAACAACTTCATCCCGTTCTAGCTCTTGAAATGTACGTTGAATCGTATTTGGATTTACTTGCAATTCACTCGCTAATTCACGTACGGAGGGAATTTTATCACCAGACAATAAATGTCCTGTTACAATTTCCTTTTTTATGCATTCCATTACTTGAATGTAAATTGGTGTGTTTGGAGAAAACTCGATTTTCATTTTCCCCCTCCTGTCTTAGTGTGTTAGTTAAATAGTACACTAAGACAAATTATATGTAAATACTTACAACATAACTTCCTCGTATTCGCCGAATTTCGAGGTGGGCGTCTTACTGCCCGCAAATAGCGGAATAAAATGTAATAAAAAGGCAGTGTAACTTTTCGTTACACTGCCTTCCTGTAATAAAATACAGGTAAATCTATTCTAATTATAGTTTCAATCGTTTGAATTCACATATAACCTTTTGCGAAATTTATTTTACTTTTACTTGAGTTAGCACAGATTTAAACGTATTAATAACTGTATCTACTTCTTCATAACTAATTGTAAGGGATGGTTCAATACGAATTGTTTTTGAGTTAATTAATGTTCCCGCAACAAGAATACCTTGATCAAACATCGCCTTTGACACTTCATAACCAATCTCGTCTTTATGGAATTCAATCCCAATCATTAAACCTTGACCACGAATTTCAAAGATTTTATCTTCGTGCCCTTCTGCTGCTTGTTTCAATCCATTTAAGAAATACTCCCCAACTTCCATAGCTCGTTCCGGTAATTTCTCTTCCAATAATACATGGATTGTTGCAATTGCAGCAGCACATGCAAGAGGATTTCCTCCAAATGTTGTTGTATGCATAAATGGATTTTCAAACCAACTTTTGAATACTGTTTCTTTCGCAACAATAGCTCCCGCTGGCATTACACCTCCACCAAACGCCTTCGCAAGACAAATAATATCCGGCACTACATCATATAATTCTGCAGCAAACATTTTTCCTGTACGTCCCATTCCAGTTTGTACTTCATCAAAAATAAGGAGTGATCCAAACTCATCACAAAGCTCTCGTACTTGTTTCAAATAATTTTCTGGAGGTAAAATAATACCGCCCTCTCCTTGAATTGGTTCTAAAATAACTGCTGCGACATCTTCTCCTACTAATGCACATGTCTCAAATGTTTTTCTCATCATCTCAATGTCGCCAAATGGAACGTGACGAAAACCCGGAATCAATGGTAAGAATGGCTTACGGAACATTCCTTTTGCCGTTCCTGATAAGGAACCAAGACTCTTACCATGGAAGGCACGAGTTGTAGCAATGAAAGTTGTTCGTTCACTATACATTTTTGCTAGTTTTAATGCTGCCTCCACACTTTCTGTACCACTGTTTGTAAAGAAGGCGTATTTCAAATCACCAGGTGTAATGTCCGCTAAAATCTTTGCAAGCATTGCTCGAAGTGGATCCAGTAAATCCTGACTGTGCAATGCTTGACGTTTTAATTGATCTGTCACAGCTTTTACCACTTTCGGATTACGGTGACCAACATTATAAATTCCAAATCCACCTAAACAGTCAATATATCTTTTACCGTTAATATCCATGAAACAAGATCCTTCATCTGACCATTCTACTGCTGCAAATTGTCCATCTTTTGTTACTGTTTTTCTATAAGCAAGAAAACCAGGGTTTACATGCTCTCTAAATCCATCTACTGTTTCTTTTTGAATCCAGTTCGCCTCTTCTTCAGTAACCTTTTCTTTTTCAATTAACTGTAGTACTTTCGTAATATACTCATTTACATTTGAACCTTTTACATCTTTCTCATTCAATTTATTTTCTACGTTCGTTCCCATCTATTTCACTCCTACATTTTTTTTATTTGCAAACCAGCCTATTGGTTCTACTTCTAGATTTATATTAATCTGCTTAATTTCTTGAAATTCTTCTAAACCAAACGTTCCTAGACTACGACCTATACCACTTTGCTTATATCCGCCCCAAGGTGCCTCATTGTATGTTGGATGATAGCTATTAATCCACGTAATTCCTGCGCGAAGTTTGCGAATCACACGCATTGCTTTTGCACCATCAACTGTAAATACCCCTCCAGCCAAACCATAGTCTGTACCGTTTGCCAACTCAATTGCTTCCTGTTCGTCTTTAAACTTTTGAATTACTACAACAGGACCGAAGATTTCTTCCTGGACAATACGCATATCAGGTTTTACATTGACAAAGACTGTTGGTTCAATAAAGAAACCATCACCTTTTCCATCCTCCATTATTCGTCTACCTCCGTAAGCAACGTTTGCACCTTCGTCTTTCCCAATTTCAATATAACGTAATACTTTTTCCATATGTTCTTGACTTACAAGTGGCCCCATTTCTGATTCTGGATTATCACCAGGCCCAACGTTAATTTGCTGTGCTCGCTCTACAAAACTATTAACAAATTTATCATAAATCTTTTCTTCTACAAGGATTCTTGATCCTGCTGAACATACTTGTCCGCTACCTGCATAAATACCGAATAGAGCATAATCAATAGCGGTCTCAAAATCTGCATCTGCAAAAATAATATTTGGAGATTTCCCTCCAAGTTCTAACGAAATCTTTTTCATATTATCTGCCGCTGTTCTCATAATGTGCTTACCTGTTTTTGTTCCACCTGTAAAGGAAATCATGTCCACTTTATTACTCGCTGCAATTTCATTTCCTACTATTGGACCGGCCCCCATTACCATATTGGCAACACCTTTTGGTAGCCCTACTTTTTCAAGGATTTCGAATAGCTTTGTTGCAGTGATTGGTGTCACTTCAGAAGGTTTAAACACAATTGTATTTCCAGCTGCTAAAGCAGGTGCAATTTTCCATACACTCATCAATAGCGGATAATTCCATGGAACAATTAATCCACAAACACCAACTGGCTCTCTTACAACCATCGCTTGCATCGGATCGGCTACATGATATGTTTGACCATCTGGCTTTGTAATCAATCCGGCATAATAGCGAAAACAAGCCGCTGCATCTCCAATATCTCCTTCTGCCTCACGGTACGTTTTTCCATTATCCATTGTTTCAAGGTATACTAATTCTTCCATATTTTTATCAATTTCATCTGCTATTTTAAATAAATATGATGCCCTTTCAGCAGTGGATGTCTCTGACCAAATTCCGCTATCAAAAGCCGCTCTTGCCACTTCTATCGCGTATTTTGCATCCTCAATCGTTCCCTCAGGTGCATATGCTATACCCTTGCCATTCGCAGGGTTAATAATCGTTCTTTTCTCTTGATTACTAGAGTCTCTCCATTCACCGTTTACATACATTTTTAAATCTAGCACTATATTGAATCCTCCTTTATCGATCGTTTATATATTTATAAGCAAATTTCATGCCAATATTTAAAATTCAAAGGAATCATACATAAAGTGAAACTTTAATCAGTGGGGGTTTTGTTCATCCCCCACTGATTATTTGCCCTCACCAATCGGGCGTTTACAGGCAGCAGGGCTCCCACCTAACTTCTTTGCTCTACCTGAATTTTGAGGTGGGAGTTTTCCTACCCACAAATAGCGGGATAAACTGACTATTTTCTTAAAACAACAAACAATTTATGCACTCCTGCATACACTATTCCATTTTGCATAAAACGGAACGTTAATCATTACCGCTACCGCCTTCACGACCCCGGACTTGAACTCTAGAGAATATGTACATGCTGGGCGCACACAAAAAGGAGAAGTCTATGTGACCTTCTCCTTTTTTAGGAATAAGAGATGATATCAGCCGCTATCCCTTTTTCACTAACAATTTTTTGATATTTACGACTCACTGAAGATTGGCTGATTCCAAGAGCTTTTGCAGCCTTAGTCGTTGTTTTATACTGCTTCATTGCAAGTAAAATCAATTGTTCTTCTACAGAATGTAGTGCTTCTTGTAATGGTAATACTCTTGTAATAACTGGTTTTGATTTTTTAAAGTCATAACCAGGTGTTAAAAACTTACTAACAAACTCCGCTTCAATTACTGGATCGTCTGCTGATACTACTAAACGTTCAATCATATTTTGTAATTCACGTACATTTCCTGGCCATGAGTAAAACTCTAGTAAGCTAAGCGCATCTGGAGTTAAATGATAATTTTTATTATATTTTTCATTTAACTGTTGCAAGAAATGAAAGGCAAGTACCGGAACATCTTCCATTCGCTCTCGTAGAGGAGGAACTCGCAACGGAATTACATTTAGGCGATAAAACAAATCTTCACGGAATGTTCCAGATTCCACCATCTTTTCAAGACTCTTATTTGTAGCAGCAATAATTTGTACATTTATTTTCGTAGGTATTGTACTTCCAATAGGAATTACTTCTTGTTCTTGCAAGACTCTAAGCAACTTCACTTGCAAATGTAAAGGCATTTCTCCAATTTCATCTAAAAATAAAATACCTTGATCAGCCCGCTTAAAATATCCTTCTTTTCCATTTTTATCGGCTCCTGTAAAAGCACCTTTCGTATAACCAAATAGTTCACTTTCTAACAAAGTTTCTGGAATTGCACCACAATTTAATTTTAAAAATGGCTTTGAAGATCGATTTCCAAGTTGATGAATTGCCTGAGCAATTACTTCTTTTCCCACGCCAGATTCTCCAGAAATAAGAACATTGGAAGAAAAATCTGCTATTTTTTTAGCTTGGTTAATAATTTGCTCCATTTTCGGACTACAGTAAATAAGCTTCTTAAGAAAACGATCTTTATTTTTAAAGTCATCTAACTCCTTCTTATATTGCTCTGATATCTTCTTTATTTCATGTAATTCCGTCTTCAATCTCGTTGCTTCGGTAATATCCCTTGAGGCAATAATAATACGATGAAGCTCTCCGTTTTCATTAAATACAGGGTTTCCAACTGCTAATATTTTTCTTCCGCTTTTTGTTTCTTGTACAACTGATACCTTTTTTTGTTTTTCCAACACTAATCGCGTAACAGATGGACTAAATAATCCTTTCTTTTCTAAGTCTAAAAGATTTTTTCCTAAAAGGTCTTTCAAATTACTCCCCCAAAAATCATTGATAACAGTTTCACTATAACGAATTAATTCCCCTTTATGATTAACAACTAATATTTCATCATAAATACTAGACAAAATTGCATGTAAATCTTTATTTAAATCCTTTATATATTCAATTTCCATCGCCATGTCCTCGACCATCGGCAAATCTTGTACAATTATAACCATCCCTTCAATACTTTGATCAAAGTTTGGAATCGGACTATAGTCAACTAATACACCCATCTCATTTGTGATTTGTAATTGATTCAAGATCGTTTTTCCCGTTGTAAATACGTTATTAATGTGCTCTTCATTAAAAATCATTTCTGCTGGTACATTCATAACTTTTTCAGGAGTCGATTTAATCATCTTCAAACCAGACTCATTGCAATTTACAATTTTCTTTTCACAATCTACTACAAAAATCCCCATTGGAATAGACGTTAAAATAATTTTCAATATATCAACACTCTGATTTTCTTGTTTAAATAGTTCTGCAAAAACATCCTCTCTTCTTATATATCCTGTTAGCTCATCCATTTCATTTTTTACTATCGCAATCGGCGCTCCAATAATTTGAAAAAGAGCTGTTAAAGAAATATCTTTACTAAGATGACATATTGTATCTAGTGAAACAGCATTTGAAAGCAATACCTTAGAAGTTAATCCCTTGCTATTTGATAGCAGATCCTTCACATGAACGTATGCAAATAATTTCTCCTCTCTTTTTAAAAATAGAAAAGATTCTTTTATATTTTTAACATCTATATTCCATTCCTTTTCAGATTGATCGATAGGTAGAGAAACAATAGGTCTAATTTTTTTATGAGCAATGGAAAACATGTTGCTATTCCTCCTTTGAACTATTTAATTTGTATTGTAACATTAAAAACATATTTTTTTAATTAATCTGAAAATAAAACGTTTTTTCCTTTACCTAATAAAAAAAGGAAGATGAACGCCTCCATCTTCCTCATTGTTCTATCTTTAATCACTACCACTAACGAAAAGATCTTCTTGAATATAAGCTAATACCATACCTGGAATTACTTTATCCCCTGCCTCTACTTCTAAAGATTGAACTTCTCCACTACATCCCATCTTAATTACTTCCAGTTTACCATTCATATCTTTAATAGAGAATAATGGCTCCCATTCATAAATTCGCGAATCCTTATTAATAGACACTTTTTCAATTATTCCATAACACGGACTCGTAATAATATCATAATACACAATCAATCATCCCTTTCTTTTATTCTATTAATATTGTTCTTCTAACCTTTGTGACTGAAGAATCATATAGAAAAAGCTTTGAAGCTCTTCTATATCTTCTACCTCAATTCCTAGCCTTGGTGCCCAATATTGTTCCTCTCCAATATCTTCTTGACTTAATAAAACCATTCTCCCATTTTGAATTGAGGTAACCATCGCTTTTCCAAGAAACTGTTGCGAATACGTAACAGCTATATCGTAACGATGACTATTCGACAAAATGCAATAATAGCCGATTTGTTGTCTCTCCACTTCTTCTAATAAAATATCCAGTTTCATTTGGTCCCTCCTTTAGGTTAAAAATGCAACTAGCATATTAGACGTGCTATTCCTATAACTTTGCAACCACCTTCAATGAAATGCTTTTCAAGTTCAACTGTATTATGTTTTCTGCTTGGATTACGACAATAACACCCCGCTTTTATATTTTTACTAATTGTACAAAGCAATAATTGTGCCAAATGAAAATACTATATTGACCATCATTTATCAGCCATCCTCCCTAGACTTGCCCCTCTTTCTTATGAATCGTTGAATGAATTATGCAATACTGCATGATTGCCCAATCTTCAAAGCAAAAAACATCGGATCCATTCCCGATGTCTTTTGCTTTTTTATCCCGCTATTTGTGGGCAGTAAAACTCCCACCTCAAAATTCGGCTGGAGCACAGAAGTTAGGTGGGAGCCCTGCTGCCTGTAAACGCCCGATTGGTGAGGGCTAATAATCAGTGGGGGATGAACAAAACCCCCACTGATTATAGTTTCACTTTATATTTCCTGTACTTCTTCAAAATGCATTTGCGGAGGAGCTGAACGAAACATGTTCGTAATATATAGAAGGTAACCAATTCCAATAGCAGCCCAGCAAAGTCCCAAAATAAGTGAATGGATATTGAGATTAAACCATAGTACTGCTACAGTAGCAGCACCCAAAATAGGCATAACTAGGTAATTTAAGAAATCTTTTATCGTTTTATATCTTTTTTTCTTGATTATATAGTAAGAAATCACAGACAAATTAACAAATGTAAATGCAATAAGCGCTCCAAAGTTAATAAGAGATGCTGCTGTTTCTAAATCAATGAATATAGCGAAGAGCGAAATAATTCCTACAAAAATAATATTATATACTGGAGTTTGCCAGCGAGGATGAATGTATCCGAATATTTTCTTCGGAATTACATTATCTCGCCCCATTACGTATAGTAACCTGGATACACTTGTATGAGAAGCTAAACCGGACGCAAGTGTCCCCATAAGGGTTCCTACTAAAAAGAAAGCTTGAAATAATTTCCCACCAACATATAGTGCAATTTCTGGAGATGCTGATTCTTGATTTTTAAATACAGATGTATCTGGAAACATAGATTGTGTAAAATACGTAGTAGTAATGAATAAAACTCCACCGATTAAAGCAGTAAGAAAAATAGCTCGAGGAATTGTTTTCTCCGCGTTTGGTGTCTCTTCAGAAAATGTAGTTACTGCATCAAAACCTAAAAACGAGAAACAAAGAATTGTCGCACCTGCAACTAACGGTGATATTTGTATATCTGATTGAAAAAACGGCTGAATGGAAAAGATTTCTCCTGTTCCCTCTCCCGATAATAAGCCTTTTATAACTAGAAAAACAAACACGACCATTACTAATACTTGAAATATTACTAAGAAAGTATTGAAATTAGCAGTAGCATTTACGCTAATCATGTTTATTAATGTAATCAGGAGAACAAAGCCAATGACCCATACCCAATTAGGAACACTTGGGAAAAATGCTGACATATAAATTCTCGTTAATAGTGCGTTCACCATCGGTAGAAACAAATAATCCAATAACGCGGACCATCCAACAAGAAACCCAAGCCTTGCACTAATGGTCTTCTGTGTATACGTATAGGCAGATCCTGCGGTAGGAAAAACCTTTACCATTTTGCCGTAGCTTGCCGCGGTAAACAACATCCCTGCTAATGCAATAAGATAAGCTCCTGGAACATGACCGCCCGTTTTTTCAGAAACGATTCCAAATGTGTCAAACCCAACCATCGGTGTCATATACCCGACCCCTAGCATAACAATTGACCAAAGCCCTAATGAACGTTTTAAACCAACTACTTTTCCCACCTATCATTCCTCCTACTTTCTCTATCTAATTTCCATTTAAAAATCGACAGCTAAAAGGAAGCGCTTTCAAATAACTATATATATCACACCGAGTATTGCCTCCCTTTTCGTTACTTTTTAAATATTCATGCAATTTTTAAGCCAAAATTTCTATAATTTAAAAATTCAATACTAAAAAGAACATATAGGTAGAGTTTGGTCTCTTTTCTTCTCATTTTTTATTCATTTTGGCATAAGTTATTCAATCTCTCATACGACTAAATATGAAAAATAAAACTTTAATCCTTGTTTTTTTATTCCCACTCCCTCAAAAATTGGGCTTTTACAAGATTAAAATATTTCCATGAAATAATAACATTATGTAAACTATTCATAGCAAAAAAGCTGTCTTTTCTATAAAGACAGCTTTTTCTACAACACTATATTAAAAATTGAATACGAAGTCATCGTCTGCTAACTTTTCAACATTCGTTGCTTTTACGTAACCATTTCCTTTTACAGAGAAGAAGTCATGATTTTTCGTATCTGTACGTAAACCATTTAAAACGATTGGATTAATTTCTTCTTCTTCAAACTTCGGCTCAAGCCCTAAGTTCATAAGTCCTTTATTCGCATTGTAACGAACGAAACGATTTACATCCTCTACAAGACCGATAGAAGTGTAAATTTCTTCTGTATATGCCAATTCAATTTCATACAGTTTCATTAATAACTCTTGCGTTTCCGTTTGTACTTCTTGTTGCTCTTCTACAGAAAGTTCCGCGAAGATTTGTTGTGCTAAAATACCAACGAATACGCCGTGAATGGACTCGTCACGAATTATTAAGTTAATAATCTCACCACTTGCCGTCAATTTGCCTTGACCTGCTAAGTAAAGTGGATAGAAGAACCCACTATAGAATAAGTAACTTTCTAAGAACACACTTGCTACCATTGCCATGTATAACTCTTTTTTCGTTACTTCAGGCTTTAATAAACGACGATAGTAACTAGTAACAATACCAGCTTTTTTCTCAAGTAATGGATGGTTATCTACCCATTCAAAAATATCATCAATTTCTTCTTCAGTAGCTAACGTTGTGAAAATATGACTGTAACTCTTCGCATGTACTTCTTCCATAGCGCCCATGAAAGCTAATACACTTTTCGCTTGTAAATTTTCAAGATGAACAAGTACAAGAGGCATCCCTTCGCCGCCTTGTTTCGTATCTAAAAGTGTTAAACCACCTAATACACGCTTATAAGCAATTTGCTCTTCTTTTGATAATTGTGCCCAAGTATTTTTGTCAGAAGACACTGCGATTTCTTCTTCTGTCCAAAACTGAGCGATGTTTTGCTTCCAAAACATTAAACTAAAATCATCTTCTTTTTTGTTCCAGTTTACCGCACGCATTAAATCGCCCCTTCTCTAAATAAACATAAAAAATTGATAACTAAGCATGAGCAGGGTTCAGAAAAACCCTGCTCATAATGTCTCACTTTTTATATTAAACAGTACAAGCCACGCACTCTTCCACGCTTAACTTACGTGTTCTCGTATAATAAAGACTCTTCAGGCCTTTTTTATGTGCATAAATGTAGTAACGTGCTAATTCACGTGTTGAAATATCACTATTAACGTAAAGAATTGTACTAATTCCTTGGTCAATATGTTCTTGAATTTCTGCGATTAAATCAATTAGTTTAAACTGATTCATATCGTAAGAAGATTTATAGTACCAGAACGTATCTTTTGATAAATACGGCATTGGATAATATGTTGTCGCATTCGCATACGTTCTTGATTCAATTTGACTTACGATTGGCATTACGCTTGAAGTTGCATTTTGAACGTAACTGATCGATTGTGTCGGAGCGATTGCAAGACGATATGAGTTGTATAAACCATTCTTCTGTACTTGCTCTTTTAAACTTGTCCAATCTTCTTTTGTTGGAATATGAATTCCTTCAAATAATTGCTGAACTTTTTCAGTTACTGGGCTGTAATCTGTCATTTCATACTTTTCAAAGTATGTGCCGTTTGCATAATCAGACTTATCGAAGTCTTTAAATGTTTCGCCTTTTTCTTTAGCAATCTCCATACTTTTCTCAATCGAGTAGTAATTTAACATCATAAAGAATGTACGAGCGAATTCTTTCGCTTCAGCACTTTCATAAGCGATTTTATTTTTTGCTAAATATCCATGTAAGTTCATTGCTCCAAGTCCAACTGAATGAAGCTCATCATTTGCTTTTTTCACAGTTGGGGCATTCGGAATGATCGTCATATCAGAAACAGCTGTTAAAGCTTCCATTCCCGCATGAACAGCTTCACGAATTTCTTTATTTTCCATTACGTTTACGATATTTAACGATCCTAAGTTACAGTTAATATCACGGCGGATAATGTCTTCTGTACCGTAATCATTTATTTCAGAAGTTTCTTGAAGCTGGAAGATTTCTGTCTCGAATGTTCAACCGAGTTCGCTACTCCTCAGTCCGTTGCTCATGCAACTGCTGTATGTCACCATACAGGACAGACTATATCACCACCTACAGCATTACCTGGTTAGGTGCTCCGCTTTTCGAACGCCAATCGCTTGCGCTCTACTCCCAAATGGGATAGTCGTTAGGCTTTTACTTATCTTAATCTTTCAGAAAGTCTCTTATTACTTTATGTTGTTCAATAACTCTGCTATACAAAATAATAAGATACATTCTGAACTTTTATATTTTCATTCTAAGATAAGATTTAGCACGGTAGGTTACCTCAAACTTGAGGCTTTCCCCGTTTAACGGAGTTTTCGACTAGCATTTCTACTAGAAGGTGCTACATATTTAACACAAGTTCGACATCTTCACAGTTCCAATATCCTTCAGTGGATGTTGGTTATTTGCATTTGATTTAAACATTAAGTATGGATAACCAGACTCAAGCTGAATCATAGCAATTTTAATAAGCATATCACGCGCACTAATATCTAGTGGCTTCTTCTTCACTTTCGGATTGCTCATTAATTCATCGTACATTTCGTCGATATCTATATCATCTAAATGTTTTCCGTACTCTTTAAATACTGTATAAGGCGCGAAAACATGGAAAGGTTCGTTTTTCTCAGCAAGCTCAAAGAACTTACTCGGAACGATAATTCCGATTGATAGAGACTGAATACGGCTCTTCTCATCGGCATTTATTTTTTTTGTATCAAGGAATTCAATAATATCCCAATGGAAAATGTTTAAGTATACAGCGCCGGCACCTTTTCGTTGGCCAAGTTGATTCGCATATGAAAACGAATCTTCAAGTAATTTCATAACAGGTACTACACCACTTGCGGCGTTATCAATACCTTTAATTTGCTCACCACGTGCGCGTAGCTTAGATAAGTTTAAAGCTACTCCACCACCGATTTTCGATAATTGCATTGCAGTATTAATGTTAAAGCCGATTGAATTTAAGCTATCATCCATCTCTAACAAGAAACAAGACACCATTTCTCCTCTTCTGCTTCTTCCCGCATTTAAAAAGGTTGGTGTCGCTGGTTGGTAGTTTTGTTTTACAATCATGCTTGCGAAGTGTTTTGCCTTCGCAACATCACCGCGTCCTAAGTATAATGAAACAATTGCTACACGATCTTCATAGCTTTCTAAGTATTGTTTTTGATCATTCGTTTTTAACGCATAATCTTTATAGAACTTAGATGCTGCCATATAAGATTGGAACTCGAAGTTTTCACCATAAGAGATGTTATAAACTCCTTCTACTTCCTCCAAGCTATACTCGTCCAGAACGTTGTAATAGTAATCATGTTCTTTCATATACTCCATTCGCTCTGCCACGCTATTAAAATGAACGGTATTCTCTCTAGCTTCTTCCATAAAGACTTCTAATGCCTCTTTATCTTTATGAAGCTGATAAAAACCGTCCTGCATTTGCGTGATTTCATTATTCAGTTCAATGTGTCGCAATCTCCCGCACCCTTTCTTTAAAATATTCTACATCATTATTTGTTCCAGATAACTCAAATTTTGATACAATAGGCACTTCATATTTAGTAGAAATTTTGTCAGCACTTGCACCAAACATGTCTCCCCAATTACGATTGCCACTTGCAGATACGCCTTTTAATTTTTCATTATTGCGTTCTAAAAAGTCTAAAACACGTTCCGGTACATTTCCAAAACCTGTTGTATACGTAATAAGAATAAAGTCTTCATCTAATACTAGAGCTTCATCAATTTGAACGGCCGGCATATTTAATTTGTGGATGAAACGCTTCACGTTTCCTGTCATAGAATCATATGCAACTAACATTTCCGACCCTCCCTCTCCAATCTATATTCTCTGTATGTCGTTTCTTGATTTCTCTATATATTGTATTACGTTTCAAAATAAGACACAAGATATATGTATAAATTCTTTCTTTTTTTAACTTTTACTTTTCGACATGACCGTCGATTTTTTTCAATACAAAGACTATGAAACAACATTCTAAAACTCATGTCAATAAAGTGCTTTTCAAAAAAGTTGTCAACGAATTTAACCTTATTTTTTAAAAAGTTAACAATATTTTTTGTCATAAAACAGTAAATGCTGGAGTAATATATTTCTCCAGCATCACGCAAAAAAGAACAGACCTTAAACGATAATCTGTTCCAAAAAACGATTACATTTATCAATTTTACTTTATTAAATATTTATACATACTCTTTCGTTCCTCGTTACATACTAAAAGATAACTATTATAGAAAAAGATTATTATTATGGAACTTCAATTTATTTATGAAAAAAATTATTCAGGGTGCTCAATACGCAAAATATCTTTTACAAATATATGATGTGGATTCTCATCTTTATCAAGCATTGTACATACAGGAGCTTCTTCATCAAAGTATACAATCATTCCTTCTACGTACTGATATGTATGTTGAACTTGTACAGTTACTTTAATTTCTATTGCTTGCTCATATGCTCTTTTTATTTTCCGAAGCATTTTTGCTGAACGTTTTCGTTTCTCTGGATACATAACCATTCCCATAAACCTATTCCCAGCTCTATCTTTCCACATGTAATCCCAATGTGGCAATATGCCTTGTTTAAAATCCCCCATAATTCTCCTCTCCTTTATCTTCTATTTATGAACGTGGTGTTTCTGAATATGTATAAATTACCTGTCCACCGCGCTGTGCGTTCCCGATAATATGTTTAAAATCTTCTCGATTTACAACAACTTCCCTGAACGTATAAAATACATCTTTCGTCGCAACATACTCCTTTATTTCACCATTTTTCAGCTGATCCAAAATTGCATTTGCTAATTGTTTATCCATGTATTTCACCTCTCTGCAATAGTTTATTTTATCGCATCTTCTATAGGTCGACAACGGTAAAATTATCCCGTTACTATTATGTAATTCACTTTCATTATTTTTATAGCTATATCACTTTATTATATTCGCACTAAATATCATATACTAACATAGCTACTTCTCTATATCAAACTTTTTGGCGCTCTGTATAACAAAGTTCCAAGCCACTGTTTGTTATTTTATTTTATGCTACAATATATACATAGAACTAGGAGGGATACTATGATTCGGAAAGCAAAAAAGACAGATGCGGTAGGAGTAGCACCTTTACTGTATGACGCTCTGCACGAAATTGCTGAAAAAATCACAGGTAGCACAATTGAAGCAAAAGTAATACTAGGACTTGAAACATGGTTCGCAAAAGAAAATAATCGATTGAGCTATGAAAACTGTTTAGTGGCTGAACAAGATGGAAAAGTAGTTGGAGTTATTGTCGTTTATCACGGTAGTGACGCTGAGCAACTTGATGCACCAATCGTACACCACTTAAGAGAACTACATGAAGATGAATCCATTACGTTAGAAAAAGAAGCTGAACTTGATGAGTATTATATTGACACGTTGTCAGTTTCAAATATGTACAGTGGACGTGGCATTGGCTCTAAATTAATCGATGCAGCTGAACTTCATGCAACTGAAAAAGGTCATGAAAACATTGCCTTACTTGTTAATTTAGAAAACAAACGCGCTTTTTCACTATATGAAAAACTTGGTTATAAAAAAGATACAACCGTTATGCTCGTTGGCGAACCGTATGCCCATCTAATAAAACCATTACGGTCATTGGTTTCTATATCTTAAAAGGACAATTCTTTTTTGCTTGTTATGTAGAGAAAGAGGCTGCCAAAGGGACAGCCTCTTTTAAGTTAATTTTGTATTTAATACATTTCCATCCATCGCCTCATGAAATGTATACGTTGTACATCCCCATGGCTTCCTATGGAAAATAGGCGAACCAGACCACCCCATTGCCCTCAGTTCAGTCCCAATCATCGGATTAAAATAACTATGACCTACAAGGGCAATACGTCCATGTACGAGCGCATAGCGGTGCAACATATTAGCAGCTTGCCTTGCTCTTTCTCGTACTTCCTTATAAGACTCAACATCTTTACTATAACCAGCTATCCATCGTGTACGTCCAATAAACATCCATACATTAGGTTTACATTTCAACCATTTTGGAGAATAAAAACTCGTTGGAACTTCAGCTTCCCTAAAAAGAGGATTTTGCACAAAAGATAAAGAATCCGTTAATTCGGCTGTTGATCGCGCAGCACGCCGCTGATCACTCGTTACGATCAAATTCGCTGATTCAATCATCTCAATTGTTTCAATTGGTATAGGAATTTCTTTTACTGTAGTCCCTAAATCATATTGCTTCATCCATTCACGAAATGAAATAATTGTCATTGGCTCTATAGTACTGTCCAAACGACCATGACGAATAAAAGAAATTCGCATTCTTTCCACTCCCCATTCATCACTTACGAACTATATTACGTACTATTTCTTATTGCCATCATACCATGCATAAAAAGAAAGTTATATATCCCCACCACTATCATGTGTTATCGATGTGTGCACACCATCCAGTCCATCAAAATATGTAGTTGTTTCATGATGACGCACTTTCTTCAACTGTATATAAGAAAATAAAAATAATAAAATCGCTATAAAGCTCCCCACAACTTCAAACATCATTTTACCGCCCCTAATTCCTCCCACTTTAGTAGGTTATTGTATCTTTCATTATACTCCTATATAAAGATGTATGCACTTTCATCATTCCTCCCCTAAACAATGTATGCACTTTCATCATTCCTCCCCTAAACAATATTTTTTTACATATTTTCTTACAAAAAGTGAATTTTTTTCGTTTTTTTGCTTTGGAAACATTTACAAAGTAGTAAATATAGTTCAAAATAAGAGGAAATAAAAAAGCCCAAATTATTCTTTTTTTGGGAAAACTGGAACAAGGAGAGTTGCTTATGCAGATCGCAGAAACTGGAGATATCATCGAATTTAAAGGTGGCATGCAAGGCCGTGTTCAAAAGGTAAATCAAAACTCTGTTATTGTTGATATAACAATTATGGAGAATTTTAGAGAACTAGATATGGAACCTCTTACAGTTGTAAGTCATAAAAACTATACTGTCATCAATCAAAATGCATAATATAATAGAAAGAAAGGATCTGTATGTTATACAGATCCTTTCTTTCTATTATATATTAACGATTATCAATTGTTTCTGGATATAGATCATGGTTCATCATGCGGTAGTCTGCCATTTGTTCATACTTCGTTCCTGGGCGACCGTAGTTGCAGTATGGATCGATCGAAATACCACCACGTGGTGTAAATTTCCCCCATACCTCAATATAGCGTGGATCCATTAATTTAATTAAATCATTCATAATAACGTTCATGCAATCTTCGTGGAAGTCACCATGATTTCGGAAGCTAAATAAATATAGCTTTAAAGATTTACTCTCTACCATTCTTTGTTCTGGAATGTAGCTAATATAAATTGTTGCAAAATCTGGTTGTCCTGTTTTCGGACATAAACTTGTAAATTCAGGACAATTGAATTTTACAAAGTAATCACGGTTTGGATGGTTATTATCAAATACCTCCAAAATTCCCGGGCTATATTCAAACAAATATTTTGTATTTTGATTTCCTAATAATGTTACATCTTTTAAATCTTCATCTAATCTTCCTGTCATTTTAAACATCCCTTCTCATTATACCCCTCGTTTATTTCCCCATACTAACGCATGAAGCTGAGGCAGTACTTTCGCATCATTCATTTCTTTACAATTCACAGCTTTTTCAATAAGCCATTCATATTTTTCTAATAAGTTTTTTATAAGCACCGCATCATCCACTGTTTTCGTATCATTATTTCCTACTTGTAAGAAAAATGGTACATTCGGATAACGATCGTGCATCTTAACTGCATATTCAAAATCTTGATCATCGAATACTACTACTTTTAAACTAAAATCTTTCTCTGCTAGTTTATGAATAACAGAATCTAACATCTGAAAATCTGTTTGCATTGCCGAACTTGGTGGTTTTGGAGAAATCGTTATCTCATCAATTTGAAGCAACCAATCTTGCCATTTACTCCCTTGCGTTTCTACCGCTGTTCGCATTCCATTCTCCTTTAATATAGAAAGAAGAAATTGCATATTTTTCAGCAAAACAGGATTTCCACCCGAAATCGTAACATGAGAAAAATTTTCTCCACCAATTTCTACAAGCTCATTCCAAATGTCTTCCGGTGTCATTTGTTTAATTTGATCTTTGGCCGATCCATCCCATGTAAAAGCAGAATCACACCAAGCACAGCTATAATCACAGCCCGCTGTACGGATAAACATCGTCTTTTGTCCTACAACCATCCCTTCTCCTTGAATGGTCGGACCAAATATTTCTAAGACGGGGATTTTACTCATCGAGCATCCACTCCCGTCTTACTTCCGCATAACTAGTTGGCGTCTCAAAAAGACGAACAAATTCAACACGAGCTCCCTTGTATTCGTTCGCACGATTATCTTTCGTTAATGCTTCTGCCATCTTTTCATAAATCCAAACGACCATATTTTCAGCAGTCGTATTCATTTCTGGCAATGTTTCGTTTAAATAACGATGATCTAAATAAATTTCTATTTCATTTTTCCAAATTTCTTTTATATCTCCAAAGTCAATTGCAAGGCCTATTTCATTTACATATCCGCTAATTCCAAATACGACTTTATATGTGTGACCATGTAAATTTTTACATTTCCCTTCATAGCAGTGTAAATGGTGCGCTGCATCAAATGTAAATTCCTTGCTGACCATTACTCTTTTATTATGATATTTGAGTTGTTCACGCTGAATATCCTTGTCCATTTTTTGCAAATTTTCTACGATGCGAAATCCAAAAAAGTTATCCATTAGTTGCTCGCTCCTTCGCGTTCTTGTAGATACGTATCTAATCCTGCTTTACGAAGTTGACATGCTGGACATTCACCGCAACCATCACCAATGATTCCGTTATAACATGTTAATGTTTTTTCTCTAACAAACTCAAATGCTCCAAGTTCATCAGATAATTTCCATGTCTCTGCCTTATCAATCCACATAAGTGGTGTATGAATAACAAACGGATAATCCATAGATAAATTTAATGTAACGTTTAATGATTTCACAAACACGTCACGACAATCTGGATAACCACTGAAATCAGTTTCACATACACCCGTTACAATATGACGTGCTCCAACTTGTTTTGCTAATACAGCCGCAAATGATAAAAACAGTAAATTTCGTCCATCTACAAATGTTGATGGTAATTCACCTTCTTCATGTGTAATCTCCATATCCGTTCTCGTTAACGCATTTGGAGCAAGTTGATTTAATAAACTCATATCTAGTACCGTATGTTTAATCCCTAACTCTTTCGCGATTTCCACTGCACAATCAATTTCTAACTTATGACGTTGATTGTAATTAAACGTTACAGCTTCCACTTCTGCAAACTGTTGTATTGCCCAAAATAAACATGTTGTACTATCTTGTCCACCACTAAAAACAACAACTGCTTTTTCTTTTTTCATTTCACTCATTCTCCTTCTCTACTACGAATAAGAAGAAAGAACGTTCTTGAACTGTCACAATAAAAAAACAAAACAATACCTAATGATATTGTTGTTTCCATAGTTTTTTATAGAGGGAGTTCGCGAACCTCTCCCATGCAGTGCACGGAATTTCTTCTTTCATTGACAAAGATTATTGTAACATATTGTATACTACCAGAAAAAATTTCTGATTTTTTCCTCTATTTCATATTTCATTTCTTTCATTTTATAGTATGATTAATTTAATGTTAGAAGAGAGGAGACATCCCACTGAAACTCTTTATTATTTATCTCTTTTTAAATATATTATCCATCCTTGTTACAATGCTTTTATATCATTTATTTTGGAATCAAAAAGGGAAACGCTCTCCTAAATTAAATTCAGCTATGTTTATTGTATTATGTTGCCTCGCTACCATACTATGTATCACTTTCGCAGCAAAAACAAACTATGGATTTCAATTTGATATGCGTCATATCGTATTAATTGTCGGTACATTAACAGGAGGTCCTATTGCCGGTGCTTCCATCTTAGCTGTATTAAACATATATCGCTTTTTATTAGGAGGGATAGGTGTTTTCCCATCCTTTATAGCTTCGGTTCTACTATTCATTGTTCTACTATTAACATACAAACTGTTTAACCGAAGTTCTAATCGTATAAAAATAGCACTCGCTATCTTTTACAGCCTCATATTCGGATTTGGCTGGATACCATTTTTCCTTTCAGAGGTTACAAATACGGCAGCTTATATACCACATATTATCGTGTACGAACTATGTACGATGCTCGGTACAATCCTTATTCTATATTTGCTACACATATTACAAACGCAAGTTCGTCTCCAAAATGAACTTATGAATGCTGAAAAATTTCATTTAATCGGTGAAATGGCAGCTTCTATCTCTCATGAAATTCGCAACCCTTTAACTTCAACGAAAGGATTTTTGCAACTTTTACAGTCAGATACATGTTCTGAGAAGGAACGAAAATTATATATCGACATAGCCATTAATGGTATCGAACAAGCAAATCATGTTCTTACAGACTACTTAACTTTTGCAAAACCGAGTATTGAAAAAGAACAACAATTACAAGTAGAGGAAGAATTACTCCATGCGTTATCTTTAATTACACCTCTCGCCAATTTAACAAATGTTCGTATACATTACATAAAACAAAGTACATCCTTCTTTATAGCTGGTGAAAAGCAAAAGCTGAACCAATGCCTATTAAATATTTTAAAAAACTGTATTGAGGCTATGCCTAACGGTGGTGACCTTATTCTTACATTAGTTCCAGATCATAAACATATACAATTATATATAAAAGATACAGGTATTGGTATGGATCAAGAACAAGTAAAACGCCTCGGGTCACCTTTCTACTCGACGAAAGAAAAAGGGACCGGACTGGGGATGATGGTCGTCTTCAGTGTTATTCAAGCAATGAATGGAAAGGTTGACATTATGAGTGAAAAAGGAACAGGTACAACATTTTTATTAACTTTCCCGATCATACAAAAAACGTGATGAAGTTCATCACGTTTTTTCTGTTCCTTCAACTAATTCTGCAAAAGCTTTCACCTTTCCATGCGGCTTTTGATTTTCTTTCCGAGCTTTCCAAGCGCGCTCTTCTTCTCTCTTTTTCTTTGACATACTTTTCAACTCCTTTTTCTCTTCCTCATGTAGTATTCCAAAATAAGAAATAAAACTATGCATGAGTAAAAAAGGAAAAAGAAGCGGTTCGCCGCTTCTTTTCCTTTTTCCCGCTATTTGATGACAGCCCGATTGTTGCGGACTAATAATCAGTGATATGCCCCTTGATTAAAGTTTCACTTTACCGCTGTAAAATTGCATGTTTCGCTTCTTTTAGCTGTGTAAGATGTCTTTGTTCGTGTAAATCCAGAAATTGAACCCATTGATATAAATTCAAATCATTAAAAATAGGATGTTTTAATCCATTTTCAAATAATTCTTTTTCATCTATCACACTATGAAGTGCATGAAATAATTCTTGTCGTGAATGTTCTAGTAATTGAATTCCTTGCAGTTTTTTCATTAATGTTTCTGTTGGTTTCATTTGTTGAGGAGCTTCTCGTTTATGTGTGCGATCAAGCGTAAGTTGGAGGTCTTTAAATGGAGCAAGTTTTCTTTCTTTTTTTTGCAAAGCATATACAAGGGCAGATGTGACAGACTGTTCAACTAAATGCAAATGATGCAAAATTTGAATAATACTCCATTTATCACGGCGTGGCTTTACATTCACCTCCGTATCATTTAACATTTCAATTTCTGATAACAGCGTGCTTCGTGTAGACTGTAATGAGTGGACTAAAGTTTCTAAACTAACATCCATATTAGATTGAAGCATAGTGCTTTCCCCCTTTTTGTTGGTGAAAAGGGGTGCTCCCCATTAGAAACACCCCTAAAATAATTCTGAATTTTCTTTTATTATCTCATCATTTTTCCATTATGTCGATGTTAAACATGTGAAAAAAGTGCATGTTTTTTACAATTTTGTGTCGTCAACAGCACGTAACCACTCTTCAATTTCTGTAATTACACTTTTTACACACCCTTCAGCGAATGGTGATGTTAAATTTGCAACTTCTACTAATTCTAAGAATGATTTACTTCCACCTTGCTGACAAAGATTCACATAATCTTCCCAAGCCTCTTGTCTATTATCTCTTGCACGTTTCCAAAATTGCAGTGCACAAATTTGAGCTAACGTGTAGTCAATATAATAGAACGGTGAGCTATAAATATGGCCTTGACGTTGCCAGAAACCACCACGCTCTAAATAATCATTATCTTCATAATCACGATGTGGTAAATACTTCTTCTCTATGTTACGCCATGCTGACTTACGTTCTGCTGGCGATGCTTCTGGATTTTCATATACATAATGTTGATATTCATCTACAGATACACCGTACGGTAAAAATAGAAGTGCTGAACTTAAGTGTGAGAAGTAATATTTATCCGCATCTTCTTCAAAGAATAACTTCATCCATGGCCATGTAAAGAATTCCATACTCATTGAATGGATTTCACACGCTTCATATGTTGGCCAATTATATTCTGGAATTTCATACTTACGACTTTCATATACTTGGAAAGCATGACCAGCTTCATGTGTTAATACATCAATATCACCAGACGTTCCATTAAAGTTTGAGAAGATGAATGGCGCTTTATAATTCTCGATATATGTACAATATCCACCACCAGCTTTTCCTTTTTTCGCAACTAAATCTAATAAATCATTATCTAGCATGAAATTAAAAAATTCATCTGTTTCAGCTGATAATTCTTTATACATCGTTTTCCCGTGATTAATAATCCAATCGGCATCGCCTTTTGGAGTTGGATTACCTGTAGCAAACTCAAAGTTTTCATCATAATAAGCGAGCTTTTCTACACCAATGCGTGCTTTTTGTCTATTTCTTAACTCTGTTGCAACCGGAACGATATAATCTAATACTTGCTGACGATAGTTCGCTACCATTTCAGCGTTATAATCTGTCCGATACATTCTTGCATATCCTAATTCAACAAAGTTTTTAAAACCAAGTGTTTTTGCGATTTTCGTTCTCACTTTAACAAGCTCATCATAAATACGATCTAACTCTTCCTCATTCTCAGCTAAAAATCCGTAGTATGCTTCACTTGCTGCTTTACGTTCGCTTCTTTCTTTTCCTTGCATAAACGGAATAAGTTGCGATAACGTTCTTTCTTCTCCTGCAAAGTCAATTTTTGCAGATGCTAATAACTGTGTATATTGTGAAGACAATTTATTCTCTAATTGTAAATCTTTCACTACTTCATCTGAATATGTTTTTAAATCACATTCAGCTAGAGCAAATAATTGCTTTCCATAATACGCTTCTAATTCTTCACGGAATGGAGAATTAATTAACGCCTTATAATATTTTGTTCCATAACCTTGCACAACTGGTGAGTATTCATCAAAGAAATCTTGCTCTTCCTTATAAAAAGCATCTGTCGTATCAACAGAATGGCGAATGTAACAAAGGTTCCCCATTGTACCAAAATCATTACGAATTTCATTAATTGAATTAATTACTTGTTGTTGTTCTTCAAGCGTTTTTGCCTTATCGAACTTTTCTAAAGCAACAATAAACTTCTCTTTTAATTCTTCAATATTTGGCCGTTTATATTCATAGTCTTTAAATGACATGAACGAGCCCCCTCTCCATTATATGCATCATTACTATAATTCAATGCTTACTTACAAATCTCCTCTTATTCTTCAGCAAAATGCGGTAGATGATGTCATGAATATATGCACACAAAAAAGCCTTGGATTTCTTTATCCAAAGCTTCTTTGGAACATATCATCATTTTTCATACTTTCCAATTTTTTTTAATAGATCAAGTAATTCATCCTTCTCATCCTTCGTTAACATTTCAAAAGACTGATGTATAACTTGCTCATGACCTGGAAAAATAGAAGCAATAAAGCTCTCTCCAGACTCCGTTAATTGCGCATAAATAACACGCCTATCATTTGGGCATGGAATTCGTTTTACAAGCCCTTTTTTCTCTAGCTTATCTACAACGTATGTAATGCTGCCACTAGCTATTAAAATACGCTCACCGATTTGCTGAAGTGGTTGGCCTCCTTTATGATATAGTAATTCTAATACAGCAAACTCAGTTGGATTTAATCCGTTACTTTGTATGGATTTATTTGTAGTATCCATAACAGAACGATGTACACGGGATAATGCAATAAATACTTTTAAAGATTGAGAAATGTCTTCTCGCTCATTGTTTGATGTCATACCATTTCAACCCTTCACTTAAATTCTCCGCAACAAAAAGAAAAGCAACGTAGCACTTCATTACAACTGCCGAATGAATATTCACTCATCCTTTTTCCTTTCCCTAATGTAATGCAAATGATTCTTGAATAAAAACATGACAATTTTAACATAGTTTATATATAATGATAATAAAAAAAGAAGGAGTACCAAATTTGAAAGTCAAATTACAAAGCATAGTTTTTTACATACTGCTTGTTATATTGCCAACGATAGGGATTGGTGCCACATTTTTTTCGTATCACACTTATCAAATGAAACAGGCAAACAAACTATCTGCTCACACTGTTCTCTTCCTATATAGAGACTATTTAGACCATCACCTTGGTGAAGCTATATCTGCCTTAGAAATGCTCGCAAAAGTCGTAGGGACCGAAACTGGAAACATCAATGGGATTAAACAGATTGTACATGATACGGATGGAAATGATGAACGTTTTTCCGGTCTATATTACGCTACGACAGATGGGATGATTACAATCGCATCCGAAGGCGATTCGCCGCCTATTGACGTTTCTGACCGCCAATACATCCAAGATGCATTGCAATCTAAGAAAACAACTGTATCATCAGTTATTACAGATCGCGTTCTTGGACATCAAGCTATTATGATTGCCTCGCCAATATTTAATAGGCAAAAGGAACTCTCAGGCTTATTATTAGCAAGTCTACGCTTCGACTACATTTCATATTCTTTAAATGCTATTAAACCACAATATCATTTCGAAGTGACTGATAAACATGATGTAGTTTTTCTAACCGATGATAATAACGAAACAAGCGATGGGCATTCTAATATGCTTACTACCCCACTCCAAAGATTAAATTGGAAAGTCTCTGTTTCTCCGTTACCTATTCATCAAAAAACTTTATACCAGTGGGTTTCAATAGAGTGTATAGCTACTTTATTTTTACTGTCTATTTTATTTTTACTTGCTCAATATATGTTATTAAAACGTCAAACAAAACTAGAAAGACAACAAAATGAACTGCAAAAAATTGAATTGGTTGGAACTTTTGCAGCTAGTACAGCCCATGAAATCCGTAACCCTCTCACTGGAATTAAAGGACTCGTTGCTCTGTTAAAAGAAAAATATAAAGATGAACAGGATCAGTTTTATTTTTCAGTGATTGAACAAGAAATAGAACGTATTAATGAAATTGTAAGCGAATTTCTTATTCTTGGAAAGCCAACTGCTATCATTGAACAAACATATGATGTAAGAACGATTCTTAATGAGGTAGCATTAATTATTCAATCCGAGGCGAATTTGCATAATATTATATTCCATTTACATGTGCCAGACCACCCTGTTCATATACGTTGCTCAAAAGACCATATGAAACAAGTGGTTTTAAACATTACAAAAAATGCAATTGAAGCTATGACTTCTGGTGATACATTAACCATTGTAGTAACAAACAATGAAAAACATGCACAATTGCAAATTATTGATACTGGAAAAGGGATTCCAAAACATATTCAAAAACACCTCTTTCATCCGTTCTTTACTAATAAAGATACTGGAACAGGTCTTGGGCTTGTCATATGTAAACGAATTATAGAGATGTACAACGGGCATATATTTATTGATAGTAAAGAAAACAAAGGAACGACAGTTCATATAGAGATTCCATTACACATAGTATAATTATCCTTATCCTAAAAGGGTAATTATACTTATTTCATAAAACCAGCCACAAACATTCTCCAAAAATTGCTCGATTTCCCTTCATACCCAATTTGAAAAATAGGAACCTTTATAATTGAAAACCATTTCGGTGTTTGTTTTTCTTTGTAACGCTGATACTGTACGATAAGCTTGTCCAATTCTTGACTAACTTGAATTGTCTCCATACTATTTAATCCACTTGTTAATCCTAAATGAATCATTTCTTCACGTTTCATATGAATATCATGCGAAAGCTTTTCTAATGTGTACTTCCTTTTTACAGTAAACATCCATATCCCCCTTATTTTTCTTCCATACTCTCAACGTCTCTTCTACTTTAGCCCTTTAAACACTTAATCCTATTTGAATTTGAAGAATCAGAAATTTTAACATTTTCCCCCTGTAATTTACAAATCTTTACCCTCACTTTGAGAATTATTACAAATTATTCTATCTTTGTAAATACATTCGCAATAATAGACATTTTTTTCATCTTCTTTTTTAGCAAATACCAAGTAAACTGCGGATTCCCTATTTTCCATATACTTTTCTTCGACATTTTTTGTTTAATTTATATAAAAACGCAAAACATAATGATGATTGATAAAGTGAAACTTTAATCAGTAGAGGTTTTGTTCATCCCCACTGACTATTAGTCCTCACCAATCGGGCGTTTACGGGCAGTGGATCCCCCACCTAACTTCTTTGCTCCAGCCGAATTTTGAGGTGGGAGTCTTACTGCCCGCAAATAGCGGAATAAAATAGAAAGGAAATATTTATATGCGTAAATATACTATTACATTTCTCGTCTTCACCTTGTTCATACCCTTCTTCCTATTTCCTATTCAAGCAAATGCTCATACGAATAAGGTTGCTATTGTCATCGATGATTTCGGCAATAATATGAAAGGCACAGATAAGATGTTATCACTTCCTATTCCACTCACTGTTGCTGTTATGCCATTTCTTCCTTCTACTAAACAAGATGCAATAGCTGCCCATAAAAAAGGGCATGAAGTTATTATACATATGCCAATGGAACCAATTAGAGGAAAAAAAGAGTGGCTTGGACCAAAAGCGATTACAACAGATTTAAGCGATGAAGAAATAAACAACCGACTCGAACAAGCAATTCAAGAAATACCTCATGCAATAGGTATGAACAATCATATGGGATCAAAAGTAACCGCTGATGAAAGGATTGTACGTCTTATACTTTCTGCCTGTAAAAAACACGGTTTATTTTATTTAGATAGTAAAACAAACCCTAATAGTGTTGTCCCAAAAATCGGGAAAGAATTAGGCGTGCCTATTATTGAAAACCAATTATTTTTTGATGATGTATATACGGTAAGTCACATTTCAAAACAAGCACAATTACTCATAAAAAAAATCCAAGACAAACCCATTATGGTAGCTATCGGACACGTTGGGGCTCCAGGTGAAATTACATCACGTGTTATAGAAACTTCTATTCCTAAAATTCGTGAGCATGCAGACTTTATTTTTTTATCTGATTTAGCATTGTCTCCACCTTCTGTTTCAAAATAAGATTCATTTCTCACACTAAACAAGGTACCTATCTACATGTAGCAGATAGGTACCTTGTTTAACTTAAATATAATCTACATGACTCACCCTAAATCCCTTTTTCTCTATCTTTTCAATTAATTGCTTTAATTTTTTTTCATTTAACTCATCCGATATATTTACGATAACACGGCGAATATATTGATCACCGTTATCAAGCGTAAACAGTCCACCGATATTATATGCTTTTAATAATGTCCCAAGCTCTTTAATTGTTCCCTTACAATCTTGTGTTGCAATTGTTAATATATAACCACCCGTCCGCATACCGAACGAATCCTCAATAACATCAAATACATTAGAGTGTGTTAAAATGCCGACAAATTCATTATACTCATTTAAAACCGCTAAAAACGGGAGACGACGGATAACGTAAAAAGCTCTAAAAAAAGAATCCTTTTCAAAAATAAACGAATTTGGATTTTCCAGTACATCTTCTGTACTTACATCCTCTAATCTGCTATTACACTTCTTTTCTAACAGATCTACTTTATAAATAATCCCCGTGAATTCCTTCTCATTTTCTGCTAATACAGGGATTGCGCGAAATCCCGTTTCATTCATAATTTGTAACGCCTTTTCACCAGAATCATTCGTTTTGCAAAATGTCACCTGCTGTTTTGGCAGAAAATGATATTTAACTCGCAAAATATGTTCCTCCTTACATGTCAACATGTAATCTATATATAATAAGGAGACCTATATTTTATGAGTAAAATTATTTTTAAAACGCTTTCATTTGTTTATGGAATGGTAACCACTGTGAATACATTTTTATATAACAGAGCTCTTTGCCCCTTTTATCATTAAAAGCTTTACGTGATAGTTCATTAAATACTCTATACCTTCCAACCATTTTTTCGCTTCTTCTGGGGTTTTCCCCCACACGATCATTCCGTAATTATGAACAAGTACTACTCCGCCACCTTCAATAAAATTCGGAACATTACTTTCTAATAAATCAGCGAATTTTTTTTCATCTTCTACAATTGGTATTGTCATTTCTGTAATACCTTCTTTTCCAAAAACACGTTCCACACTGCGTTTTTCGAATGTTACTTCTCCTTCTTTCCCATATAGCTCTGACATTAAATGACTATCTACAGTTTGCACTTGTAAAATACATTCTGCACTACTTTTTTTATAAATATCCGCATGCATAAATGACTCTATAGCTGGTTTTTCTTCGTTTTCAAATACTGGCTCACACATGCAATTTACGACAATAAAATCTTCTTCAGAAAATACCCCTTTATCTCTTCCCTCTACATTCACTAAAAATGTTAATGGCTCTTTTGACGTACACATCGATAAACTAATTTTTGTACCATAAAACCAATCGCGAAGTGCCAATTCTGCTTTCACATCTTTTAATTCGTTCCATTTCTTCAGAAAAAATAACATTTCGTCACCCCCGGCGTAATATTAATATAATGTTCAAATCCTTTCTATGTAAAAGGAATGTTTTTTGATTATTCCAAAAATTTAATTGAATTATCACACGAGAATGCCTTTTTGTCAATATGGTTTCAGTACCTATCGGAAAAATAGGCATATCACATCTAAGTACTCCTGTCTATTTCTCACTTGATTTTGTACATATAAAAAATACGTTATTCTTCTTATTAAAGAATAACGTATTTTTCTCATTTATTATTTAGTTATTGCGTTATACAAAAATTGTGCGTATTGTTCACGTGTTACGAAATCATCACCTGAAAAATTCCCTTTGCCGTCACCTTTTGATACTTTATTATCCACTAAAGCTTTCACATATCCTTCCGCCCAATGACCAGATGGTACATCTTTAAAGCTCTCTACACTATTTCCATTTGCCTTTAACTGGAATATCCTTTGTAATACCACTGACATTTCATAACGAGTTAATACTCCATCTGGACGGAACTTATCATTACCGTATCCTGTCATAATTCCAGCTTGTACTACTGCATCAATAGCCTTTTCATACATATTTCCTTTCGTATCTGTAAACATCGTTTTTTGTTCTAAGTCAGTTTCTAATTTCAAATACCTTTGTATTAGAAGTGCTACTTGCCCGCGAGTAATGTTGTCACCAAATCCAAATTGCCCATTTCCATAGCCTATAAATAACTTTTCTTTCGCTAAATAGTTAATTGCTTCTTCTGACCAATGGCCCTTTGGCACATCTTTAAATTCAATTACTTCTTCCGCTACTTTTTCATTTACAACATTTTGAATAACAGACCCTGTGAAGAAGATTCCTGTATCCGCAAATGGATCTTTCACACCAAATTCATATACTTTCTCACCTGGTGTACTCCACTTCACTGCATCGTTACTATACGTACCACCTTCACTCTTCAAACGAATTTTTGTAGAGATTTTACCATCTTTTTCGTATACAGGTACTTTCACTTCTTTATTTACTTCTGTTTCCTCTAAAAATACTTTTTGATTTTGAACATTGATGTAAGCTGTTTTACTTAGCTCTACAACTGGTCGAACATCACGGATTTCATTTGCAACAAAACTTAGAAATACTAACTTTTTCAAATTGCTAACTGGTGTTAAGTCTGAAATGTAATTTGCTTCCAAATCAAGTTTTTGTAAGTTTACTAGACTTGATAATGGAGTAATATCCTTTAACTCATTGTTAGGTAAGTTTAAAACTTTCAACTGTGTCATCTTACTTAGAGGAGTAACATCTTTTATTTCATTTTTCCCAATCCATAACTCTTGTAATTGATTCAATTGATCAATTCCTGATAAATCTTTAACTTTATTACGCGTTAATACTAAATCTTTTAACGGTAACGTATACAGCGGTGTAATATCTTCAATTTGATTTCCTGCTAAAGATAAGTATGTTACATTTTTCAACTTACTTAACGGAGCAACGTTTGAAATTTTATTGTTTGCCACATTCAAGTAATCTAATTGTTCCATTTTCGCTAATGGTGCTACATCCTCAATTTGATTTCCTGCTAAATATAAACTTGTTACATCTTTCATTTCCGTTAGTGGTGCAACGTTCGTAATTTTATTATTACTTAAATCAAGAGATTCTAAATTATCCATCTTAACAAGTGGTGTTACATCTACAATTTCATTAGCGCGTAAAGCCAAATGTTTCAATTGCTTTAAGTTCGTAAAGAACGACGGATCTTTTATCTTCGCATTCGCAACTGTTAAAGATTTTAAATTTGGCATATATTTTAATGCACTATAATCAAGAATCTCATTCGTATTTAAAAACAAATCATTTACTTGTAATAACTCTTCTTTCGTAATTGGTGTATTTAAATCTTTTCTATTAAATACTTTTTTATTAACAAGTTCTCTTAGTTTCTTATCTGTTATCATGTTTTGACTATCAACTGGAGTATCTGTTTCCGTATTGCCTGAATTAGAATCATCATCTGGTTTCCCTGTTTCTTTCTCGCCTAAAGTCGGATCTTTAATTTCAAATTGAACTTGGTATTTATGATTATATCCAATAGCCGGAATAAGTATATGCATTTGCATATTATGCTTCTTCTCAAAATCGCCAACTTCAAATTGAACTACTTTCGTTCCATTTTTCCTCTTATCTTCTGACAAAACTTTCACATCATGAAATACACCTGGTTGGTTTCTATCTTCTATTCTAAGATATTGAAAATAATCACTATCTTGTACCGTTACAGTAACAATTTTTTTCCCGTCTTCAATAGCTACTTTAGGATTTTTTATGTACTGAGAAACCATAGATGGTTCATCTTTTTGATCCTTATATATTTTAATCTCAGTATCATACGTGCGATCACTAGCCGCTGCTACTGACTGGTTTTCTTCAATTTTTAGTGCTGCTAATGCTGGAGTAGAGTATGTAGCAAATGGAATTGCTAATGTTGTTGCTACTACTAGCGCCTTAATATAATTTTTTTTCAAAATAATATCCCCTATCATATATAATTTCTATAATTGATAACACTTATCAATTATATACAAATAAATGATAATGAATATCATTATCGTTGTCAATGAGAATATTACATTAAATTTATATTTTTAAAGGAAAAAAATAAAAAACCCTTTATTCAAAGGGATTTTTTACTTAACGTATGAAGAATTTCACTTTTTTCCTTCTCATTAATAACACCGATCTTCTGCAAAACATTCGCGTACAATACAAGCTTGTTATATACCCGTTCCGACATTCCTGTCCCCTCTTTCCTTCAGCCAACTTTTTTTCTATTGGTAAATTATATGAAGGAAATGAGAAAATGTGTCCACTTTTTTTGCACGAATACAAACCTTTATTACTCATTATTCATGAGCATCTCAAAATTCACGTTAAACATTACTAATAATTAAAGAGAGATGGAATTTCCCACTGATTACTAGCAAACTGTCCATTGAATATTATGCTTTTTAACTTCTTCTTCAAAACTATATGGCATTTTCTTATCACAAATAACATGTTGAATACGAGAAAATCCTGATATTCGGTAGTTCCCTTTTACGCCTATCTTTGTATGATCGCATAAAATATACGTTTTCTCCGATAATTTAATCATCGCTTCTGACAGTTTCGCTTTTTCTAATTCAAAGCTGGAAACCCCAAAGCTAGGTAACAATCCATCAATCGAAACGAATGCTTTATGAAAATGGAATTGATGAATCACTTGCTGCGAAATAGAACCCGACACACGTGAATGTTTTGGAGATACTTTCCCGCCTATAAATAAAACTTCACCGTGAAACATCTTTTTATTAATAGAAGATATTAATTGTGTCGCTACTGGAAAAGAGCTCGTAACAATCGTTAAATTTTTACGATGAACAAGATATGGCACCATTTGAAGTGGTGTACTTCCATCATCAATCGCAATAACATCCCCATCTTCCACAAACGTTGCTGCTTTATACCCAATTCTTTTCTTCTCTTCTATATGCAGCATCTCTCGTTCTAACATCGGTGCCTCTATCCCAGCTCCCGGAAGTTGAACAGCTCCACCATACACTTTCTTCAATTTTTTTTCACGATCTAATTCTTCTAAATACCGACGAATCGTCTCTGTTGATACTGCGAACTCTCTCGCTAATTCTGAAACTTTTACTTTCCCTTTAAACTCTACCTTCTCAAGAATTGTCCTCTTTCTCTCTTCACCTACTACAGACATAGCCTCACCCCATTTATATCTACCTCATAAACTGCCTTACTTATACAAAGTTATAATTTTCTTTGTAAGTAGAAATTTCTTCATGAATATAAATACCACGCTTTTCCAATTCATCAAAAATAATTTGTGGATTTTCAAAAGCTTCTTCAGGAGTAATAACACCGACTTTATTAACTACTCCTTTTGCAATTAACTCTGTAGCAACTCCAAATGGGATACCAACATTTCTTGTATAGGCTCTTAATTTCTCCCAACCTACTACAGAACCGTCAGATAGCGGATGTGTATGGTATAATACATGTCGCTGTTTTTGATTATTTTTCATACCTACTACTTCTACATGAAGTGCATAACCATAAAGCTCTGTTGCTTGCCCTTCTTTCGATTGTAATAGATACTTCGAAATACAATCCATAATACCAATTTCTTTACCGTTTATTTCAATTTGATCATTACGCAATATACCATAATCATATAAAGCACGAACGAGCTGCATATTTTGCTCTGGCCAAGTACCTCTCGTTTCTATCAGCCCAACACCTTTATCCTCCAGTGCCTTCGCTAACGTAATCGTTTCTGAGTGCGGGATGATATACTGCATTGTTTTTCCGTAAGGCGCTGGTAATGCAATTTCTCTCGGGCGCGCAAACGGAGGTACTTGCTTAAATTCACCATCTTCATACACTGTACGCGACGGTAAATGTGGATCATATTCATATGTCGTTGTTTCTGTAATTGATGCAGAAAAAGCAATTGGACGATATGAGCCATGACTTACTCTAACTGACTCTACAGTATCTAGCTGATTTGCTGCATACATAGCCATCATTTGCGTTACACCTGGCGTCATACCAAACCCAGGTAAACATGCTTTTCCGTTTTGAACAAATATAGAATGGGATTTATTTTCTTCACCAAATCCATTCAAGTTCACACCGTGACAGCCGGCATCTGCAATACAGCGAGTAGACAAGCCATTTAACTTTATCGTCGTGCCATCCATTACAATGTCATAGCCCTTCATTTTTGCGACCGTATCCTCATGATTTGTCACATCGACTTTTACAAAATCAACACGAGGATCATTTAACCACTCTACTACTTTTCGGCCTTCCTCTTCATTAAAATCGGCTACCGTAATCGTCTCAAAAGATGAAAATTGAACTAAATCTAAAATTGCTTCACGACAAATTTTACCTGCTCCACCTAAGCAAAATACTTTCACCCTATAACAACCCCTTTAGCAATACTATCAACTAAGCGATTAATATCTTCTTCATGTACATCACCGATATTTCCAATGCGGAACGTATCTACTTTCGAAATTTTACCTGGATAAATAACAAATCCATACTGCTTTAATTCGTTATATAGCTGCTTAAATTCAAATCCTGCTTCTGGATAAATGAAAGATGTAATAATAGGAGATTGATATTTTTCATCTACTAATGACTTAAAGCCTATTTCTTTCATTTTGTTCACTAATAGTTTTTGATTGTTATAATATCGATTGTAACGGGCTCTTACCCCGCCTTCTTCTTCTAATTCAAGCAATGCCTGATAGAAGGCACGTACAATATGGGTTGGTGAGGTAAAGCGCCATTTCCCATTTTGCTCTTCCATCGTTTCCCACTGATCATATAAATCTAATGATAAAGAACGGGCTTGCCCCTTGCATTTCAATAATTCATCACGATTTGCGATGACAAAACCGAATCCGGGAACACCTTGAATACATTTATTCGCACTACTAATTAGAAAGTCAATTTGCAACTCAGCGATATCTATTTCAATACCACCGAAACTACTCATCGCATCAACCAGTGTAACTTTTCCGTATTGTTTTCCTAATTCACATACATCTACAATTGGATTAATAATACCTGTCGTTGTTTCACAATGAACAACTGCTATATGCGTAATCTTTTTATCTTGTTGCAATAACTGTTCTACTTCTGCAATATTAGTAGGCTCCCACTCTTCTGTTTGACTGACCACCACATCTATATGTAACATCTCTGCCATTTGTACAATCCGCTTACCGTACGCACCATTTGTACAAACTAGCAGCTTTCCGTTTCTAGGAATAACAGAACCAATTACTGCTTCAACCGAAAACGTACCGCTTCCCTGCATTAAAACTGTTGTGTACTTTTCTTCTTCCTTTGTCGCTAACGATACAAGCCTATTTCTTACATCTTGCACCATCGTGTTATATTCAACATCCCACGTACACCAATCGTATAACATAACTTCTTTTACAGTTTTTGTTGTCGTTAATGGTCCTGGCGTTAATAATAAATAGTGATTTTCATTCATGACCCTATGCCTCCTTTATAAAATAATAAGTTCTTGTTTCTCGATATGTTCAATTACGTTTTCGAGCTCCTGCATCGTTTCAATTGTAAAATGAGCCCCATTTTCAACGAAACGATTACGAACTACTTCTATTTTTTCACGAAGCTCTAACGGATCCATATTCTCAACTTCCTCTTCCGTTAAACCGAGCTCACTACTACCGAGGATTACACCAACTGTCCACATTCCAGCATTTCTGCCCTCTTTCATATCTGATACGGTGTCTCCAACTTTTATCATATGATTCATTGGGTATACACCTAATTCCATCGCATTTTTATAGCACATCCACGGATACGGACGGCCTGCTGGAACATCATTTGGTGTCACAAGAAAATCAGGTTTATACCCTTGTATCTCTGCTTCTTTTGCAACAATGTCCATCATTTCTCTCGTATAGCCAGTTGTTGAGCCAACTTTAATGCCTCTTTTACGTAATGAAGTAATTACTTCTCTTATCCCATCAATTGGCGTGGCATAGTTTGGCAAAATAGCAAAGAGAATTTCTTCAAATTCTTTATACATCTCATGAATGTCTGCTTCTGTTGGTAATTGTCCGAAAACACGCTTCCACTCATTCGCAATACGAGGCATTTCTGTTAGTTCCCTTACATGATCTATTTTTAATAATCCCATTGGCTTACGTGCTTCTTCTGCTGTAATTTCAACACCACGTTTATGAAAAATTTTCATGAATACTTCCAGTGGTGCAAAACATCCGTAATCAACTGTTGTACCTGCCCAATCAAAAATAACTGCTTCAATTTTCATTCTATCCATCACCCTTCTTACTTATCTTTTTTGCCATTGTGAAGTTCGGTTACGAAGTGCTTTCGTTCCCCATTCATATACAACTCTCACTACAATATTTGTAACAACAATAAGTACACTCATTGCAGCTGCTGGTGCTACATTTCCTGCATCATCCATATTTACAATTGATACAGCAGCTAGTTTAAAATCAGCCGCGTATAAGAACACTACTGCCGATACAGTTACCATTGAATTTACGAAATAGTACATAACCATTTCTAAAATAGCTGGTAAACACATCGGTACTGTTACTCGAAAGAAAGTTTTATAGAATGGTACACTCATCGACTGTGAAACAAGTTCAAACTCTCGGTCCAGTTTCTTTAAAGCAGTCGTTGCGGTAACAAACGTTACAGAGTAAAAATGAATGATATTTACTAATACTAAAACAGCAATTGTGCCATATAAGGAATGAAACGGATTTGTTACTGAAAGTCCTAGAATTTGAATTGTTGGTTGACTGAAGAAAAAGACATATCCTAATCCAAGTACTAATCCAGGAATCGCTAACGGTACAATAGAAAAAAAGTAACCTACTTTTCTGAAAAAATGTAGCTGTTCTATTTTTTCAATCGCATAAGCGAACACAAATGTTAAAATCGCCCCGATAACTGCCGTAACGGCTGAGACAATTACACTATTTTTAAATGCTTCAAGTCCGTCTCCTGTCAAACTTGAAAAATTAAAATGCTCAAGTGTAAAACTCATATTATATGGCCATACTTTCACACTTGCAGCAATACCAACTGCCACAAATAAAAGAATGATCATAAACGTAACTACGCTACAATATACGAATGAAATAACATCTCTTTTTTTATTATTTATTATTCTGTATGGTACTGCTTTTGAAGATAAGAGATTCGCCTGTTTTCTTTGCGTAATACGATCAACTACAAATGCGAAAATAGCTGGGATTAATAAAATCATTCCGACAGTTGCGCCCATGGACATATTTTGCTGTCCAATTACTTGCTTATATACGTCAGTAGCAAGTACGTTATATTGTCCTCCAACAATTTTCGGTGCCCCAAAATCAGTAAAGCTAAGTGTAAATACAACGAACATCGCACTAATTAATCCGTATTTCACACTAGGTAAAGTAACCGTAAGAAACTGTTTCGCTTTACTTGCACCTAACATATTAGAAGCTTCATATAAACGATAATCAGAACCTTGGAAAGCAATTAATAAAATAAGGAATGCTTGCGGAAATGTATACATAACTTCAGCCATTACAATTCCTACTGGTCCATATAACGGTATTTGTATTCCTTCAAATAAACCAAACATCCCTTTCGTTATTAACCCTTGATTACCAAATAAATATGTAAGCGCAATACCATGCATCATCGTCGGTGCAAATAATGGCAATAATGCTATGTATTGAAATACGCGCTTTCCAAAAACATTCGTACGAGCGATTGCATATGCATAAGCGAAAGCGAGTGTAACTGAAATAATTGTTGTAGCGCCCGAAATCCATACCGTATTTTGTAATGATTGAACTAGCGTTGGTGTTGTGAAATATTTACTGAAATTCGCAACACCAACGAAAGCTCCATCTTTATCATAAAAGGCTTGTGTAAACAGTTGTAATAAAGGCAATACAAGCATGATAAAAAATGAAAGAAGCATACCAATAATTAATAGTCTTTGTATCCACTCTTCTTTACCGATACGTCTCTTAATCTTTTTTTTCGTACTTTCCACCTTAAAGTTTTCTAACATCTCCATCTATACAATGACCTTCTTTCCATATGACAACATATGATTTTCTGAGAAAGAGATTTGAATTGGCTTTCCTTTTCTAATAGCAGTTTCCTCTACTTCTGATGCCAATATATCCACTACAATTTTCTCGTTATAAAGGTGTGTTTTCTCTTCTATGACCCGCACTTCCGTCCGGTATACAGACCCGCGAAATTCCATGCTTTCTACAACTGTTTTAATACCATTATTTTGTACAATAGTTACATGTTCAGGACGAATTGCATGTTCTTCGTTATTTTTCGAAAAGAAATTAATAGAACCAATAAAATCTGCCACAAACGGATTGGCTGGTCTTTGATAAATCTCCTCTGGTGTTCCAATCTGCATAATTTCCGCATGATTCATTACAACAATTTTATCAGCCATCGTTAATGCCTCTTCTTGATCATGCGTTACCATAATAGTTGTTACTCCCACTTTTTCTTGCAAATCACGCATTTCTCTACGCAACTTTTCACGCACTTTTGCATCTAAAGCAGATAACGGCTCATCAAGTAACAAAATATCGGGAGACAGAGCGAGCGCACGTGCAAGTGCTACTCGCTGCTGTTGTCCACCGGACATTTGAGCAGGATATTTATCTTTTACATTCATCAAATCAACAAGTTCTAACGCCGATAGCGCTTTCTCTTTTACTTCTGCTTTTCCATATTTTTTTGTCTTTAAGCCGTATTCAATATTTTCAAGTGCAGTTAAATTCGGAAATAATGCATACGATTGAAAAACCATTCCGAAGTTCCTCTTTCCAGGTGGTAATGCTGTAATATCATTTCCATTCACAGCAATACTACCTGTTGTTGCCTCTTCTAGTCCTGCTAAAATTCTGAGCAACGTCGTTTTCCCACAACCACTTGGGCCTAATAAACAAACAAACTCATTTTTTTTCACAGTAAAAGAAATATCTTTTAACGCTGTAAATGCATCAAACTGTTTTTGAATGTGTTGAATTGATAAATATTCGCTCATTTTTCTCTCTCCCACTCACTTACTTTTTCGGTTCTGCTTTTTGGCCAAACTCTTTTTCCCATTTTTCTAAAATTTTGTCACGATTTTCTGCTGCCCATTTAAAGTCATTCTTTTTATATAACTTTTCTGTCACATCTTTAGGGAATCCATCTGGAAGTTTATAATCATTTTTAATTGTCGCAAATCCATTTTTCTCGAAGTATAACTTCATTACATCATCTGTAATTGCCCAATCTAAAAATGCTTGTGCTAATTTATCATTTTTTGCATTATCTTTTTTAATAAGTGCGTTCGCTTCTACTTCCCAACCTAATCCTTCTTTCGGCAGTACAACTTCAACTGGTGCACCTTTTTGTTTCTCTTTCAAAGCACTATAAACCATTGATACACCAACTGGATATTCACCTGCCCCTGCTAATTTCGCTGGTTTTGAACCTGAATGCGTATAAGTTGCCATATTATCATGAAGTTTCTTCATGTAATCCCAGCCCTTATCTTCTCCCATAATTTGTAGCCATGCAGAAACTGTTAAAAATCCTGTTCCAGAAGAAGCTGGATGCGGCATAACTAGCGTTCCTTTATATTCTGGTTTCGTTAAATCTTCATATGATTCTGGCATCGGTAAATTTTTCTTCTTTAATTCTTCTTTATTTACAGCAATCCCCGTCATAAATGCCGTATTACCTACCCATTTTTCTGGTTGCTTATCATCTTTAAATTGCGGAAGAACACGATCTGCTCCTTTTGGAGAGTATCCTTTTAACATATCTTTTTTATCTAAAGCTAATAGACTAGACGCTGCAGTTCCCCATACAACATCTGCTTGTGTATTTTTTCCTTCAGCTAGCAATTTCGCTGTAATAACTCCAGTTGAATCACGAACAATGTTCAACTTCACGTCTGGGTACTTCTGTTTAAAAGAATCAAGATAAATCGGTACAAGCTCTTCTTCAATCGCTGTGTAAATAGTTAATGATCCAGATAATTTATCATCTTTCACTTTTGCTCCAACACTTTCTTCTTTCTTTGCACCACACCCCATTAATAACGAAAATACCATTCCAGTTGCTACAGCTTTAAAGATTGTTTTTTTCACTGTCTCTCTCTCCTTTTACAAATCTTATGTACAACTCAAATATAAACAACTAGTGTAAAAGCAGTATTAAACCAACATTAATCTTTTGTTTGTTGTTTGTTTTTGTGTAATACGTTGCTACTTCTATGTTTTTTCGCATTTTTCTGCTAATATCTAACGTGAAATTTACAAATAATTAAAAAAACCTTTATAATCCCACAAAAAAATGAGGCGTTTGTAAAAAACGCCTCATTTTTGTTTACCTTTTTTTGAATTACGATTTGCGTACTTCGCACTATTTTCTCCTTCGTACTCTAATGCAAATTCTGCATCTGGTAAGCTTTCTTTCGGAGTTTTATTATTATTAATTGCTGCATTTTGTTTTACTTTTCTTTTTACCACCATACTCACCTGCTCTCACTAAATAACTTTCTATTCTAGTTTGAAACAACTTACAGTAATTATTACTGGGAAGTGTTAACAAGTACATAAGAGCTTATATATGGAAATACTACATACGAACAAGCCATTATAAAAAGGAGCGATGACTTTGAAGGAGAAAGAAACGATCCAATCACCAATTTTAGACGAGACGCTCCCTCATCAAATGAACTTTCCCTCTTTTAAAGGAACAGGAAAACCAATGCAACAACCTTTTATTAATCAATACGATGTTGTAATTGGAGACAGTAAATACAATTCCACTAACAGTCCTCTTAATAACTGGAGTGATGAGGTAGACCCTGCCATTATGGCTGGAGAAGAATGGATCCATCCTACAAATGATATTGGGTGGATTTCAGAAGAAAATCAAGAACTACTAAAAAACGAAGTTGACAACAAAAATGATGCTTTTATGCACCCTCAATTTGGAATTAACGATTAAAAAAACCATTCTACCTAACGTAGGTAGAATGGTTTCATACTATCCAATAATAATTCTCTCTTTCGGATATTTATAGCGAGGTGGTTGTTCTCTTCCACCACTAGCTAATATAAATGTTAAAATACCGACGCGTCCGATAAACATAAGTACAATGAGTACAAGTTTACCAACAGTTGTTAGCTCTGGAGTAATACCTGTTGATAGTCCAGTCGTCCCGAAAGCAGAACAAACTTCAACTATTAAACTCATAAGTGGTACATTTTCCGTAATGGATAAAATAAATAGCGCCGAGGCACATAATAAAATCCCCATTGTCATAACGACAGATGCTTTCAACACATCCTCTTCATGTAGCTGACGTTTGAAAACTCGGACTGTTCTCCCACCCCTTGCAAATGTATATAGCGATAATATACTAACAGCAAATGTTGTTGTACGTATCCCGCCCCCAACTGAACTTGGAGATGCTCCAATGAACATTAATATACTCATAAATAACAGTGTTGGTTGTGATAATTCACGTATGTCCATTGTAGCGAGTCCACCACTTCGCGTCGTCACAGATTGGAATAATGTATAAAATACAGTTTCATGCCATGACTTTCCTACTAAAAAATGATTTCGTTCTAATAGAAAAATCATAATTGTTCCGACAATAACGAGTGCAAAAAATGTCGTTGTCGTCAATTTTGTAAATAATGAAAAGCGAAATAGTTGCTGTCGCCTTTTACTAAGGAATTGCTTTACTTCCATTAACACTGGGAAACCGATAGCTCCTAAAATAATAAGCAACATATGAATCATTTGAACAATATAATCTTTTTTGTACGGAATAAGTGATTGTCCTGTTAAATCAAATCCTCCGTTCGTTGTTGCACTCACAGCGGCAAAGAAACCGTGAAAATAAGCTTCTTGCCAAGTCGGGAAATATAGTAAAAATCTTGTACCTAACAGTATTGCTCCAATGAGTTCTATCGAAATAATTACAATTAAAATAGAACGCATCAATTCTACAAGGCCCGATAAATTTCCTTGGTTATGGTCTGCCATAATTAACCTTCTTCGCTGCAAACCAATCTTTTTACCCGTTATAATCCAAACGAATGTACCAAGTGCCATAATTCCTAATCCGCCTAATTGTAAAATCAGGGCTAAAACAATAATTCCTGCTGTTGTAAACGTATCTGAAATAGTCACAACAGACAGTCCTGTAACGCTTACAGCACTAACAGATGTAAACAGCGCATCTATAAATGTCCATTTCACGCCAGGCTTCGTAACAAATGGTAAACTAAGTAAAATTACCGATACAACTACCGCTAGTAAATAAAATACAACGATAAGTTGCACGGGACGTAACTTTTGTAAAAACTTTTTTATATCTCTCATTCCATCACTTCGCTACCTTTTTTCTATCGATTAAATAAAGAAAAATCATCACTTTCTTCATTTGTAAATAACTGCTGAAATAGTTTCGCAAATACCATTCCGTATACAGTTCCATTTCCCCCATATGGCAGTGCGTAATATAAATTATGTATTTTTTTATCTTCTTTCAAAATAGGAAGACCGTCATGACTGCCACCAAATGCTGCTGCCCAATAGTATTCTGCCTGTAAATTATTAAGCAGTGGGAACATTTCTTTTACAATGTTAATAAGGAGATCACGCTTATGCAATAATTTCGTGTCGCCGATTTTTTGAATTTTCAGCGCCTCATCTAATCCGCCTACAATAATGCGGTTTTGATACGTTCGATAATACAAATACGGACGTGCTGTTTCCCAAATTAATGATTGCTCATGCCAGCCTTCAAAATGATCTATCTTATTTGTCACAACGGCATAAGACGTTTCTACTATTGTGTTTTTTTCTTTCTTTCCAAAAATTGCTTCATAACCTGTCGCCATAATAATATTCTTTGCTACGATTTTATTTCCTGTATTCGTGTAACAAATTAAATCCTTTTGAATTTGTTTAATATGTAATGCCTCTGTATGTTCATATATAGTAGCGCCCATTTGTTTCGCTTTATGCAAAAGACTATGCGCTAATAAATATGGATTTACTTCTGCATCACCGCTTGTATATAACGCTGCTTGTTTTGCAAAAGAATAACGTTTCTTAATATCAGACTCTGTAAAATATTCAACCGGAAATCCATAATGGCGTAACGTATTATATTCTTCTTGTAAAAATGAAATATCCTCATCTCTACTTGCATAATACAAACTATTTCGCGGAATAAAATGGGGATCAATATCGAGAGTTGGCACAACCTTCTCCATTGTTTGCAGCGCTTCATAACAAAGTCTATATGCTCGTACCCCTTTCTCTTCACCAAATGTATGAATAAGAGAGGTCAACGATTTATCATGAACAAATTGTAATAATCCTGTATTTGCAGCTGTGCTACCACATGCAATTGCTCTTTTTTCAATGAGCATAACACGCATTCCAATTTTAGCTAACGAATACGCTATATGAGCACCTGCTTCTCCACTTCCAATTACTAGTACATCACATATCATATCATTTTCTAACGTTGGATAACAAGGTACAGAAACCCCAGCATTCCAAAACAACTTACCAGTCATAAGCTTCATAATTATACTCCTACAATGTATTTTTCTCCTTCCTATGTTTCGTCATTTCCCATAAAAAAATCCAACTAACATACGCTAGTTGGATTTCTTCTCTTTAATTAGAACGCTCTTCAAGCCAATTCCCAACCGTCGGATATGTTTGCTTTACAGCCGTTCCACCATACACGATAGACATATGTCCTGTCGGCAAACATACATACTCTTTATCTGTGCTAGAAATATGATCAAGTAAAGCTTCTACTTGACATGGCAGAGCAATGTGATCACGTTTCGCAGAAATATTTAGGACATTCGCCTTAATATTTGCAAGGTCTACCTTTTGTCCGCGAATAACGAGTTCACCCTTCACTAATTTATTATTTTGATAAAAATCACGAATCCATTGTCTATAAGATTCGCCTGGGAACGGAATACCATCGCCTACCCACTTTTGAACTAATTTCCAACTTTCGACGAAGCGCTCATTTTCTGAACGATCGACTAAAGCAACATATGGACCGACAAAGTTTGTAATTGGTTTTAACATCTTATTTCCGAAATCAATCATTTCTGGCGGAATATTTCCGAATGTATCAACCGCTTTATCTAAATTGAAATATTTCTCATCTAATAAAGGACCGTATAATCCTGTTTCAGAGAAATCAAAAGGACTTGTCATAAAAATCAAGTTACGAATTGGCATGTCCGGATGAAGCGCTGCATAAATAGATGTTAACGTTCCACCCATGCAATAACCAAGTAAAGAAATCTCGTCCGATTTTGCAGTTCTCATTACTTTTTTCACTGCTTTTGCAATATAATCGAACACGAAATCATCAAATTTCAAATGACTATCTTCTAAACCAAATGTGCCCCAATCAAGCATATACACATCAAAACCACGATCTACTAAATATTCCACTAAACTATTACCTGGAGTTAAATCCATAATATACGGCTTATTAATAAGAGCGTATATTAATAAGATTGGAACTCTCTGTGTTTTTTCTTGTTTTGGAATGTAACGATAAAGCTTCGTTTTATTCTTCGTCCAAATAACCTCTTTCGGTGTTAAACCAACTTGTGGTTCTGGTTCGCGTAATAAAATTTCGCTCGCTCTTTTCACACGGCGATATGCTTTACGATATTCTTCTGGGTACAACTCCAATTGCTTTTCCCATTCCGTTACGAATGTAGTCATTTTTTCTATCTCCTTTTTGGTCAATTTCTTTCTAAAAAAAGAAGTGCATTCCTGCTATGGATATGCACTTTTTTCTTACTTCATTACATGTATAATCCGCCGTTAATGTTTAATTGCTGACCTGTGATATACGCACCGTCACGGCATAGATATACTACACCTTTTGCAATTTCATCAGCTTGACCAAAACGTTTTTTCGGGATTTTCGCAACGATTTTTTGACGCACTTCTTCTGGTACTTCTGCTACCATTTCAGTATCAATAAATCCTGGGCAAATTGCGTTTACAGTTACATTTGTTCTTGCAAGTTCTAGCGCTAATGATTTTGTAAATCCTAACATACCTGCTTTTGCTGCTGAGTAATTTGTTTGTCCAAATCCACCAGCTTGACCAATAATAGAAGAAATACTAATGATTCTTCCTTCTTCTGCTTCCGATATGTATGGAAGTACCGCGCTTGTTGTATTAAATACACTGCTTAAGTTCACGTCAATTACGCGCTCCCAATCTTCACGATTTAATTTTTTGAATGTACGATCTCTTGTAATACCAGCATTATTAACAAGAATGTCAACTTGACCAAAATGATTCACAGCTTCTTCTACAAGTCTGTTTGCATCTTCTACTTTAGAAACATCCGCTTGAACTGCATAAACATCATGTCCTTCTTTTCCTAATTCATTTACTAAATTTTCAGCTGCTTCTTTACTGCTGTTATAGTTAATAACTACTTTTGCTCCCTCTTGTGCTAATGCTACTGTAATTGCTTTTCCAATTCCTTTTGCCCCACCTGTTACGATTGCTACTTTGCCATTTAATTGAACCATTTCTTTTCCCCCTTAAATGAATTTGTGAACGATTGTTATGAATCATTTTGGTACTCATACTAATTGAGTCCATATATTAATTATGTTTCGTTGTTTATACATGAAAAGAGATTCTCCCTCTCTCTTTTACACGTTATAAACAAACGCAATTATCATTTTTTATTTTCTGGCTTATTTACAGGCTTTACTTCTTCTTTTACAGGTACTTGTAGTTTAGCTAGTACTGCATTTTGCTTTTCTAGCAATTCTAAAATTTGATCAACTTTCGTTTCCAACGTGCGCATATCTTGTTTTACTTTCGTAACATCACGCTTTAATGTAGGAGCTTGTCCTAATGAATCCAATTTCTCTTCTAGAATTTCCTCGATGTTATCAACTTTATTTTCTAAGTTAATAACAAGCGTAGCTACTCTAGCGATATCCTCTCTCGTCGGCACATTCACCTGTTCTAAATAATTTTTTGTCGTATCATTTAATGCTTTTTGATAAAACAAATTCAAATCTAGAACGCTGCCCATCCAAGCAGAATATTCTTCTGTTTTAATTGTTTCATTGAGCGCTTTTCCCCAAAATGTTTCGGTTTGTTCATAAGCATTTTTCCATGCTTGCAATGGATCGAATTTTTGATCAATCACTTCGCCTACACTCCCTTTATCGTTTTTGAAACAATTCAACCTATTCACTATTTTCTAATATTCCGAATAAAACTTCAAGTCTATATTTTATTTTTCTTTATTTTCCAACAAATGTATTGACATTAAAAACAGATAGGTGTAAATTGCACTTATAAGCAAAAAATTCCATCTAACTGATTCATGAGGTGATGCACAATCATGCTACATAATGAACCAGAACACCCAGAAAGTTTGGAAAAAAACCAAGCGAAACAACCAAACTCCATGCCAAAAAACTTCTTAGTTCCTTTCTTACTTCTCTGTCTAAAAGACTGGAGTCTTCATGGTTACAAACTTATTCAAATGCTAATGGACATCGGCTTTTCTTCTGTTGACCAAGGTAATGTGTATAGGACACTACGCAAATTAGAAAAAGAAAATCTTATTTCTTCTACTTGGGATACAAGCGAAGGCGGGCCAGCGAAACGAATTTATTCTTTAACAGAATATGGAGAGCAATATTTAACAACATGTGCGACTTCTTTTGAACATTATCAAAATATGTTGCGGACGTTTTTCACGTTATACACCAATGCATTCTTTCCATTTTCTACTTCTCCAGAAAAGGATGAAAAGGATTCTTCATCTTCACCTGGTGGTACAGCAGAGTAATCTGCGTTCACAATATGCAAAAAAACATTTGGAGGTCACACAATGGAAACTAAGCCATACGAATTAGTCGATGCATTTTGGAAAAACTGGTCTCAATCTCTTTCCCTCTTCTCTTCAGCTGGGAAACAATTAGAGCAACTTACTTTAGAAACGTTAAAACAACAACAAGACGCTTTGCATAAATTAACATCAGGAGTAGATGAACTAGAAAAAGAACTACACCAATTCACTGCTCAGTTCAATAACCAATATACAGACTATGTGAAGCAATTAACTGGAAACTCCTTAAATGATCAAATTAACGAGTGGCAAGAAAAGTGGAATGAGCTTTCTAATCAAATGCACCAACTTACTGTTTCGCCTACGAAAACATCTTTGTCTATTCTTACTCAAACTAGCGGCCAATTTGAAGAAACAACAAAACACTTTATCGAACAACAACAGTCGCAGCGTGAAGAGGTTCAAAAACAGTTAGAAGTTTTTTTGGGAGAGTTCAAGTCCAAACAACTAGAACTCGCAAAGCAGTTCGAAGAAAACTCAAAAAATCTATTTACTTCCATCAAGTAAGAAAAATGTGGCAACTAACTGCAGCACAAACAAAACTCTTTCTTCCTCCTACTACATCAAGATGGCTTACATTTTTCGATATGGAAAAGAAGGAGGACAAAATGAATCCATTTCAAGAAGCACAAACTGTCCCAGAGCTTCGTTACGATGAGATTCAAGTCGGTGATCAAGCATCACTTACAAAAAAAATTACGGATGAGGACGTTATCAATTTTGCAAAATTGACTGGAGATGTAAATCCTATTCACATTCTAGACTCTTTTGCAAAAACGACAATGTTCAAAGAACGTATTGCCCATGGCATGCTCGTTTCAAGTTTTATTTCTACCATTCTTGGAACGAAACTCCCTGGCAAAAATACGATTTATTTATCACAAAACGTTTCATTCCGTGCTCCTGTCAAAATCGGTGATACACTTCGCGTTGTGGCAGAAGTTATTAAAAAGCGGGACGATAAAAAAATCATCACATTGCAAACAAACATATATAATCAATCTGATGATATTGTCGTAGAAGGTACAGCGACAATACTGAAAAAAGAGTAGCAAATTTGCTACTCTTTTTTCTATCCAAGAACTTCTAATCACACCGTTTACTTCCGTGTATGAGTACGTCGTTTACACATAAAATAACATTACCAGGTAGCACTTAGCTAAACTGGATTACTCTTTAAGGATGTGTATCAACATGGTGAAAACAAACAAATTACTAGTTCCGGGTGCAGAGCAAGCACTTGAACAATTCAAATATGAAATCGCACAAGAATTCGGTGTAAGCTTAGGATCTAATACAGCTTCTCGTTCTAACGGATCAGTTGGCGGTGAAGTAACGAAACGTCTTGTTGCTTTAGCTCAACAACAATTACGCGGATAACTATATAACCTATGGCTTAGAGGCAGATATTCTCTGCCTCTTTCTTTTTTAACATACATAATAGTGCTTCTTCACATACTAGTAAGAGCAAATCGAAAGGAACGATATGTGAAATGAAACGGATTAACATTAGCATGAGTCCTCCCCGTGTTCTTACTGTATCTTTTATTATGCTATCGATTATCGGTACATGCCTATTGAAATTGCCAATTGCTACAACAACGTCTATTTCATGGCTAGATGCCTTATTTACAACGGTTTCTGCTTGTACGGTTACAGGGCTTGGTGTTGTGGACACTGGTAAAGTATTTACCTTATTTGGCCAATGTGTCATTTTAACACTTATACAAGTTGGCGGGCTTGGCATTATGAGCTTTGCTGTTTTAATCGCAATTATGCTCGGCAGAAAAATCGGCCTTCAAAACCGGATTTTATTACAACAAGCATTAAACCAAACAAATGTCGGCGGAATCATTCGTCTTGCAAAAGCATTATTTTTATTTTCTTTTACTGTAGAATGTATCGCTACTTTATTTCTCTCCTTTGAATGGGTACCAAAATACGGGGTTGCCAAAGGGATATATTACAGCTTTTTTCATTCTATCTCAGCCTTTAACAATGCTGGGTTTTCTGTGTGGAGCGATAATTTAATGTCGCACTCCCATAGTATTCTCGTCAATCTCGTTATTTCTTCCCTCATTATTTTAGGTGGGATTGGTTTTACGGTTATCGTAGATATAAAAAGAAAGAAAAACTTTAAAAACCTTACTTTGCACTCAAAGCTTATGCTCTCTTCTACTCTGATCGTCAATATTATTGCTACAGTTTTTATTTTCATATTCGAGTTTCATAATTCAATTTCCATGAGAGGTTTTACACCATTTGAAGAAGGTATGGCTGCTTATTTTCAAGCGATTTCAACGCGTACTGCCGGGTTTAATACTGTTGATATCTCTGCATTATCAAAACCATCTCTTTTATTAATGATGCTTCTTATGTTTATTGGTGCTGGTAGTGCTTCTACTGGTGGCGGGATTAAGTTAACAACTTTTTTAATTATGTTTTTAGGCGTATTTAAATTTTTGCAAGAACAAGATGATATTGTCGTATTTAAAAAATCCATTAAAGATACGCTCATTGTCAAATCATTAACGATTACTATTATTTCAATTTCGTTTATTTTTCTTTCCATTTTAATTTTAAGCATCACTGAAAAAGTTCCTTTATTAATGAGTGCTTTTGAAGTATTTTCAGCATTTGGAACTGTCGGCCTTAGCATGAATTTGACGCCACACTTAACAATCATTGGCAAAACAATTATTATCTTTATGATGTTTTTTGGAAAGATGGGGCCTTTAACATTAGCCTTTTCATTTGCACGTAAAAAACAAAGAAAAATAAAATATCCCAACGAAGATATTTTAACAGGTTGACAACCGTATAAATTATCCATATAATGAGAATACAATAGCATATCTCCAAAGGGGAGTAGCGTCCAAGAACTATTTCTTGGAAACAAAGTCGTCATTACGTAGAACTTAGTTCTTCCGGCTTTGTTGGCATTTTCATTACATATGTCTAGCAAGACCTTTGCCTATCAACGGCAGAGGTCTTTTTTGTTTTCAAATTCCTTCCACCGTTGATACGCAGGAGTATGGGGAAACTAAACAGTGGGGAACTTCTTCACTTGTTTAGTCTTTATAGAAATGAGAGGAGAATGTACATGGATGTATCATTATTATTGGAGTATGGTTGGGTATTACTCATCCTAATTGCACTAGAGGGGATTTTAGCGGCTGATAACGCTCTCGTTCTCGCAATCATGGTAAAACATTTACCAGAAGAAAAACGAAAAAAAGCACTATTTTATGGATTAGCAGGAGCGTTCGTTTTCCGCTTCGGATCACTATTTATGATTTCGTTCCTAGTAGATGTATGGCAAGTGCAAGCAATTGGTGCGATTTATCTTATGTTTATCGCGGGGAATCACTTATTTAAAACGTATGTTAAAAAGAATTCACATGAAGAAACAGAAGAAAAAGAAGCAAAGAAAAAACAAGAGAACTTTTGGTGGACTGTATTTAAAGTCGAAGTTGCTGATATCGCCTTCGCTGTTGATTCAATTTTAGCTGCTGTTGCATTAGCAGTGACTTTACCAAAAACAGGATTAGGTACGATTGGTAGTCTTGATACAGGTCAATTTATCGTTATCTTTACAGGTGGACTTATCGGATTAGTTATAATGCGATTTGCAGCAACTGCTTTCGTACAAATATTAAAACGTAAACCAGGACTTGAAACTGCAGCATTCTTAATTGTAGGTTGGGTTGGTGTGAAATTAGCGATTTATACGCTAGCACACCCTGCTTTAGGTGTCATTCCGCATTCATTCCCAGAATCTACTCCGTGGAAGCTTACATTCTGGATTGTATTAATTGGAATCGCAGTTGGCGGTTGGTTCTTCTCGAAAGAAGTAGAAGTAAAAGTAGAAAAGAATTTAGACGAAAAAGCGCTGTAATTACAGCGCTTTTTCTTTTTTCCTCGTTTCAATCCCTCTCTATTTTTAGAAAAAATTCCATTATACTCCCTTTTGTAAACGCTTCCTTTTCGGATGTATGTCCTTTTTGTGAAATATTGAACAAACTTATTGAAAACGAGAACAAATCCATGTACTTTATTCATATAAGGAGTATTTATAGACGATGTACTAAAGGAGCGTATTACTCATGCTAGAACAAGGATTAGATTATGTTGTCAAACTGGCTAAGAGCAAAAAGCAAATGATAGATACAAACCCAATGCAATATTTCATTCGTGCTGCACTTGCTGGTATTTATATCGGTTTTGTTATTGTACTATGTTTTAAATTAGGTAACTTTTTTCACATTGCAGATTCACCAGCAACCTATTTAGCTGAGTCCATGTTTTTCGGAATTGCCCTCGTACTTATTATATATGGCGGTGCTGAACTATTTACTGGAAATACAATGTATTTCACAGTGGCAACTTTACGAAAAGAAACAACGATTTCTGATACACTTCGTAACTGGGTTGCTTGTTATGCAGGTAACTTAGCTGGCGCTTTATTCTTTGCCTTACTATTTTACGCAACTGGCATTTTCGGAGCAATTGATCACGGTCATTTAATGAATACAGTCGTTGAAGGTAAAATGAACACACCTACAATGCAATTATTCTTTAAAGCAATTTTATGTAACTGGCTCGTATGTCTTGCCTGCTTCTTACCTTCTCAAGTAAAAGGTGATACAGCAAAAATATTGATGATAATGATGCTCGTTTTCACATTCTTCTTATCTGGCTATGAGCATAGCATCGCAAACTTATCATTGTTTGCCTTATCTTTAGTTTCACCACATCCTGATACGATTACTTTCGCTGGGGCTATTCATAACTTAATTCCAGTTACAATCGGTAACATTATTGGCGGATCGGTATTTGTCGGTATGGTATATCATTACTTAACAAAGAAAGCACCTGTTGCTAAACAAGAAGAAACTGAATTAGTAGCAGCTCAAACAGAGGAAATTATTCCTTTACAAGCACATATGAAACATTAAAAACTCCAAAGTGTCTGTTATCAAGACCTAATTTAAAAAAATATTATTAAATCACCCCCCTAACATATTATATGTGTCTAATATGTTAGGGGGGTTTAAATTAAATTAATCAAAAAATTGATTTAACTGTTGCACTAAACAAGAAATCTAACATATAGGGGTAGCGACACACATCCATCAACTTAACGTATATTTTTATACAAAATGCGGTCTTTCCACGTAGTTTTTTATTATCTTTTATAGATGTTATAAAAGTAGGCACATCAAATAAACCCTGACGGGTTTCAAATTTTTCGTTATGCTACCTGATGGGCAGAAGTGGTATACTCATACACAACACCTAAAATATCAAAGACTGTTTTTTTCTCATATCTGTGAGATTTTCGTCCGTTTCGCTGTAGGAGGTTAAACAGACGAAGGAGAATCTTTGATAATTCTTGGGTGTTTTTATGTAGTGCTTGATGAAAAAGTAAGAAATAATCTTTAATTATGTACATCGCTTTATATTCACTTAGTTCTTTCTGTTTCTTACGTAACAGGAGTTCTCTCATTTTAAACATAGTAGAAGAACATAATAGGATACTAATGAGTTGTCCATAAAGGTGGCATTCTAATCGCTCTTGTTTAATAGATTTACAACGATGAATTCGAAACCAAGATTTCCATATTTTAAATAACAGCTCAATTTGCCAACGCAGTGAATATAAATCATAGATTTTCTCTTTCGGTACCCATTCCGTAGGAATGTTTGTCATATATACTGTAATTCCTTGTAAAAGTTTCGTACGCTCTGTATATGTAATCCCTTTTTTCTTTTCACGAATAGCTCGATCATGTAGACGTTTCTGTTTTTGCTCCTCTGTACATCTATAAACCACAATGCGAGTGGGTAGTTTGTCTTTGCTCCCTACATATACATCATGTAATTCATACACTTGGCCAGGTTGTAATTGGTTCATGATGTCTTCCAAATGAATTTGTATATATACCGGTCTCAATTGAGCAGGTTTTGTTTTAAATACCACTGTTTCGAATTCTTTTCTATATATTTTAGTTGGTAATTTAAGACGCGATAAATAATACCCTTCCTTATCTTGGATCGATTTAAAGTCTTGTAAACGAAAATACCCTAAGTCACGAATATATAGTTCATTCTTTTGTGTCATGTCCATTCGAGTCGCCCCATATGCCTGATCACTTCGTTTTCCTGGTTCAATTTTCACATCAGAAAACTCTCCACTCAACAAGTCATACTCTAATTGAATTTTCACACCAGCTGTATGACTACAGCCTCCGGCACCAGGATAAGTAGCTGCGAATCGATCTGGAACTTGAAAGGTTGTAGAATCAAGGATGCGAATCCGCTCAAAGTAAGCAGAAAGAGAATGAGAAATTGTAGATGATCCTCCAATTTTAGCTTGTAGAAGTGTAGTAAATACATTTCGAAAGAAGGCTACAGAAGCCGAGTTAAATCGTCGATTCAGTCCCTCAGGACTTAATAAAATTCCTGTTGAAGTTTCTAATTGACTACAAAGTTGAGTAAGAGAGGTTGTAGCGATTTGTTGATTTAACCATACACACAAAGATAAAAAATGGTGCCCATGGCACTTACGTTTTCGTTTCATTCCACCTGCTTCTATAGCTAATTGATTAAGTCTAGCGGGAGACATATATCGATATAACTCTTCGGCAAATAAAGACAGCTCTTGTTTTTGATGCATATTCATAAAAAGCACGTCACCCTTTCTCATTAACATAAGAGAATAGTAACGTGCTTTTATGTTTAAGAATAGTCTAAATCCTTAAGTTGATGGATGTGGGGTAGCGACACATGCCCATCAACTTAAAAATGAAAACAAAGTGTACTTTCATTTTGTGGAGGTAAGCATTCCTAAAATAGAAGCATACTCTTAATAATATGCATACCAAATAAACCCTAACGGGTTTCCTTTTTTAAATTATGCAACTTTCTTTTGTTTTTTCAACCCATTATACTCATAAACAACACCCATAATATCAAAAACAGTCTTCTTCTCATATCGATGAGATTTTCTTCCGTTCTTCTGTAGGAGGTGGAACAGGCTGATTAGGATCTTTGTTATTTCTTGGATGTTTTGTTGTATGGCTTGATACAAACTCGATAAGTGATCTTGAATCATTCCAATTGCTTTATATTCACTTAATTCTTGTTTCTTCTTTTGTAAAATTAATTGTCGCATCTTAAACATAGTAGAAGAACATAGTAGAAGAACATAGAAAAATGGCAATGAGTTTTCCATAAACATGGCATTCTAATCGCTCTTGTTTAATATGTTGCCAATGATGAATTTGAAATAAGGATTTCCAAGTTTTAAAAATGATTTCAATTTGCCAGCGGAGAGAGTAAAAATTATGGATTTGTTCCATCGGAGCAATCTCCCAAGGTGTATTGGTAACATATAGGTTCATGCCAGCTAATCGTTTGCTTTTTTCCGAATATGTAATCCCTTTTTTACTTTCTGTGTACACTTGTTTTTTCATACGCTCACGAAGTTGTTTTTCTGTTAATCGATACATAATCACCCGAGTAAATAGTTTTTTATCCTTTCCAATATAAGCTTCTTTTATTTCATAGGACTGTCCTGGTTTTAAGGTATCCATGATGTGCTCTAAATCAACTTTGATGTACTGAGATTGTTTTTTATTGTTCCGTTTCGAAAGTATTCAGGAAATTCATTTTTGACATATACCCTATTGTTTAATTTGAGTCGCGATATATAGTACACACCACGTTGATCCATTTGATCTAAATCATCCAGTGAATAATAGCCTAAATCCCGAATACATAGGTCACCAGGGCGTAATGTTGATAAACACTCTGTTCCAAAGGTTTTATCATTATTTTTCCCTGGTTCCACTTGGAAATTTAAAAACTGACCACTATGTAAATCATATTCTAACTGGATTTTTATACCCGCTGTTTGTGCACAACCACCTGATCCAGGATATACATTGGCCAAGTGTTTTGGTACGTGAAAAATGGTTGCATCTAAAATACGAATTCGCTGAAAATAGGTAAGTGAAGCACTTGGAATTGCTGACTTTCCACAAATTTTATTTTTTAATAATGTGGAGAAAATATGTTTCAAAAAGAACACTGCCTTTTTATTAAAGCGCTTATTTAGTCCTTCAGGACTCATAAGAGTTCCTGTTGATGCATGTAGCTGACTACACAATCGGACTAATGAATCACTCGCTACTCGTTGACTAATCCAGACACATATAGTAGCTAAATCATACCCTGAAAATTTACGTTTTCGTTTTACAAAACCTAGCTCTCTAGCAAGATTTTCCAAAAATGAAGGGGTAAGATGTTCATATAATTCTTCAGCAAATAATTGTAATTCGTCAGAAATTGATAGATACATACAAAAACGCCATCCTTTCCTATGATTCTACAGAAAGAATAGCGTATTTTTTGGTTCTGGTGCAAAGGTAGTGGAAAAGAAAATATAACATATATATTTCTAGCATAATGGTAGGATAATCCTGGTTCCTCATCATTTCTACTAAATCACGAAAAATTAAGTTGTACCGTACCAACGTACAGTTAACAAAATAATATCTTGCTGATAATGCTTCCATTTGAACAAATTTTCCTTTTCCATACCGATCACACATCTTTTGTAGAGTAATAGTATCAGCATATCCCAGTTTAAGAGGTTACTTACAAAATATTTAGAATTTTTTTGCGAGAATCCTCCGAAATGTAATACGGACTTTAAATATTTTCATTTATAATTCTCTATTTGTCTATACTTTTCATATCGCTGTTGTATAAGCTCTTCCGAGGATAATAGTATCAATTTTTTTAGAGATGATTCGATTACAGATTCAATCATTTTTGCCTGTGATTTTATATCATTTTGTGCTCCACCTTTAATTTCAGGAATGATTTCATCAATAATTCCTAAATGTTTTAAATCTTTTGCTGAAATTTTCATATGTTCAGCAGCTTCTGGAGCATACTTAGCGTCCTTCCATAGGATAGATGCTGCTCCTTCTGGCGAAATTACCGAGTACCATGAATACTCTAACATATGGATATGGTTACCGACACTAATGCCAAGAGCTCCACCACTTGATGCCTCTCCAATTACAATACAAACAATTGGCACTTTAAGTGTAGCCATTTCAAATAGATTTCGAGCTATCGCTTCAGAAATTCCACGTTCTTCAGACCCTTTCCCTGGATAGGCGCCTATTGTATCAATAAATGTAATAATAGGGCGATTAAATTTATCAGCTTGTTTCATAAGTCTTAGCGCTTTTCTATAACCTTCTGGATGTGCCATTCCAAAATTTCTTTCTATACTTTCCTTTGTATTTCTACCTCTTTGATGACCAATAACCGTAACGGGCATCCCTTTAAATTTTGCAATACCACCTATCATTGCTTTATCATCACCATATAATCGATCACCATGAAGTTCGAGAAAGTTTGTAAACAATAAAGGTATATAGTCCAATGTCGTGGGCCGGTTACGTAGCCTTGCAATTTGAACTCGTTGAAAAGGTGTAATATTAGAATAAATTTTATCTTGCATTTTATTTAAACGTTTTTCTAATACATGAATTTCTGACGATAAATCTACATTATTTTCTTTCATAATTTTCTTTAATTCATCAAATTTCTCTTTTAATTCAATAATAGGACGTTCAAAATCCAAACTCATTTTATCCTCCAAATGTTATGATTTACCTCACTCTAATCAAAAGGCTTAGAAATAGAATCAATAAATAATTCAAAACCATCCACAACTATTTTTTGTTCTGATTCTGATAAATTATTGAGAATACTTTGATAAAATGTAATGGATTGCTCTCTTAAGCAATTAACAGTTATGTGACCTTTTTCTGTGAGGTGCAGAAAAAGTTCTCTTCTATTTTTTTCATTTACTTCACGATAAATAAGCCCCTTTTTTACTAACTTATCTACCAATCTACTTACAGTTGAAGTCTCTAATCTAAGTTTATTGGATAGTTGCCAAACAGTTAATTTTTCCACCTCTAGTTCCTCTAACGCCATCATTTGAGAAGTTGGTAAAGGTTTTTCAAATGGTCCATTGGGCAAATTTTGAGATTCAAAAACCCCAGTTATTATAATCATTTTCTTAATATCTGTTCTTAGTTTTAAGGCATCTTCTCTTTTCAAAAAGGTCACCCTCCTACAACTAATGTATCATACATCAATTGTATTATACATGAATATGATTTTTTCACAAGCTTAACGTAAGCCAATATTACAACATGGACGAGATATTTCTTCTTGTTAAAATGGTATAAGTGGATTGTTTTCTACAAATGGCAGAACATCAATTATGTATCAGGGGCCTTTATGGGGTACCGCTCATCGCAATCAAGCTAAGAAAATAAAACTACCCCAAAAACGAAATTTTGTGATAACTTGTAACAAAAAACTCATAATTTTTGGGGGGAATTCTAAATTCTTAAGTTGATGGGCATGGGGTAGCGACACATTCCCATCAAGTTAATATTTTGCAGCACCCCCAGAACGAAATTTTAGACCCTCTTATAACAGAGAAGATTATTTTATCGTTTTTTGGGTGACCTCTTTTCTTAGCTTGATAGGTATACGCCAGGATCCCATGCCTATCAACTCCAGAACAAAAACAAACCGATTGATATACCAATCAGTTTGTTTTATTTACACATCTTCTCTTTTAAAAAGTCAATAAAAACAGATTTTGGTCTGCCTTTTAAATAGATAAAATCAATACTAATATTAATTTTCACTGGAGGTGTCATTTCCACTCGGATCAATTCTCCATTTTCTAATTCTTGTTTGACACAATGTTCAGGCAAGAAGCTAATGCCCATCCCTTGTATCACTAAATTTTTCGCTGTTTCCATATTATCTACTTCTAAAGATATAGTCGGGCTTACATCATTACTTGAAAATAGCCGATGAATCATGAGCCAATCCATTGATCCATAATCAAAGAAGATAAGGGGTTGTTTACTTACATGTTCTATTGTTACTTTTTCTTCTTTTAAAAATATATGATTTCGAGGCACAAAAAGGCCAATAGGGTCATTATAAAGACGGATTGATTCTACTTGAGGATGTTTTTCTGTTCGTACGATGCCAAAGTCAACTTCTTTATTAATAACCTTCTGTAAGATGTCTTGTGAATGACCAGTTACAATTTTTATTCTAACATCCTTAAATTCAGATTTGAAACCAGGTAAAATTTCAGGGAGGATATTATTAGATATTGATAAAGCACTCCCAATTACCAAGTCATATGGGATTGTTACTTGTTGCAACCCATACTTAGCTTCCTGATAAGATTGCAAAATTTTTTGTGCATGTGGAAAAAAATACTCTCCTTTTTCAGTTAAAGAAATCTTATTGCCATTTCGATGAAAAAGCTTTATATTAATTTCACGTTCAAGTGATTGGATACGTGCTGTTACAGAAGGTTGGGTTAAATAAAGAGCTTCGGCAGCTTTATTGAAACTACCAAGTTGACAAACATATATAAAAGCTTCAATATTTTCAATATTCATGTCTAAACGCTCCTTACTTTAGCTCTCTATTATAATTTACTATAACATGTACACGTAAAATCGTATGCATCAAACATCCATAAAATAAGAATGCAACACTTCTGCCGCATTCCCAACTTCTAAATTACACTTTTATTATTTCTTTCTCTGTTCTATTAGCTATTTTAATAACCATTTTAGCTACAATTTCTGTTGGATCAATAACGCAAATATTTTCGGATGATTTCAATACAAGAGGAACCTCTGTGCAACCTGCTATAATAGCCTCAGCTCCGCTATCTTTCAATTTATCAGCAACCATTGAAAGATATAAAAATCCTTTTTCTAAATTTCCACTTTTAATAGCATATATTCCTTCCATCACTTTTTCTTGCATTTCTTTATCAGGCTCAATGACATCAATCCTGCAACTTTGACAACTGTTTTGGTATAGTTCCGTCTTAATCGTCCCATCCGTAGCTAACAAACCTACTTTTCTAAAATTATTTTTTTGCACAAAACGAGCCGTTTCTAAAGGCATATGCAAGATCGGAATATTAACAGACCTTTTAGCTGCTTTATAGAAAAAATGAGCGGTATTACACGCAATAACAAGAAAATCCGCACCAGCGTTTTGCAGTCGCTGCGCTGATTGTACAATGTACGGGGTCGGATCCATTCCCTTTCCCAAAATAGCCGTTGTCCGATCAGGTATTTGAGAATAGTTGTCTGCAATGATATGGATATGATCTTGATCTTTCATTGCAGGTGTATAAGAAATAATTTTGTTCATTAAATCAACAGTCGCCAAAGGCCCCATGCCCCCAATAATCCCAACAATTTTTTGCATTTTACTCACCACTTTTAAACATATTTTGAAAGTCTAATCTTAATAACATTCTTAGTATTTCTGTAAATGTATTTTGAATGATTGACTTAATTATAAGTTCCTTTTTAAGGGATGAATTATAGAAAGAATCTATACAACAATAGAAAATATGTATTGATAACTAATGTATAAGAGGATTTTGATATCGAATATTACTATCTAACAAGTGATGAGTAAGTATATGCGCTGGTTGATAACTGGTATACGAGTAGAGAGCTTATCGATACGTACAATCAAAAAGAATCTCATCTAATCCTGATTGGTGGGTTGCAGGCAAATCGAAAACTCTTCTTATTATAGTCTGTTTAAGTTTCACTTTGGAGTTTTTAGCTCCCTACATATTTCAAGGCAATACAAGGATTAATTTCCCCTTCTTCCTTCCCTCTCTCTATTCTCTGTTTCATCTGATGCATACCGATGACATCATTTGTATGAAGGTGAATTTCATTAACATATAGACCTTCTGTACAAAAGACTTCTACAAAATCTAACCCCTTCTTTTGCCTCCATCCCATGTTAAAATCAAGAGAGAGGATGTTTACCTTATTACTCCGAACAAATTGTAATGCAGATTCTACTGTAGTTGCCAAAACATATCCGTACGGGCAACTTCTTTGATCATCCATATATACATTCATTTTCTATCTCCTCTTTATTTTGCATATGTGAACAACACGTAACATATTGCTCCGAGGCTAATAAAAGGTCCAAACGGAATTGGGGTTCTTATTTTTATACGTTTTAACGCTATACCTATTCCGAAAAAACAAAGACTAAAGCAAGATGCTAAAAATAAAGTTATAAAAACCCCTTTCACTCCCACTATAAATCCAAGTAATGAAAGTAATTTCACATCACCTCCGCCAAGACCATCTGGATAAATCCTTTGCATGCAATATAACAAAATGAATATAGTTCCACTACCAGCTAAACTATCTATCCAAGTAACTAACGGTACAAAAATACATTCTAAAATAAGCAAAAGCCCAAACCAAATTAAAATACGATTAGGTATTAGCATATATACTAAATCTGTAACTGAAATAATAAGAAGTAAAGAAAAGAGCGATAAAATGATGATGAGCTCTCGTTCTATTCCAATTACATATACAGTAAGAAAAAATAAACTACCTGTAACAAATTCAAATACTATGTACAAACTTGAGATTTCCCTCTTACAATTCGTACAACGCCCTTTTTGTATACAAAATGAAATGATTGGAATCAGTTCTTTCGGCTTTAACGTATACTTGCAGTAATAACAGTACGAACGCGGTGTAATAATAGATTCCCCTACTGGAACTCTCATCGCAATCACCATAAAAAAAGAACCAAACACCATACCCATTAACAATGCATATAAATAAGTGAACATCCCTTCCTCTCCTTTCCAAAAAAACATAACAAAAAAAGGAGAGAACTTCTACTTCATATTATCTTTATTCTATTAAAAAAGCAGGCCGTTTTCCGGCCTGCTTTCCCCTATTTTATACGATGAAATATACTGCTTTTAATGGCCCATGTACTCCGACAACAAGATTCATTTCAATATCCGCCGAGTTACTTGGTCCTGTAATAAAGTTAATACAAGATGCGACTGCTTCACCTTTTTCCACACGAGAATTCATATGTTGAACTGCTTGTGTAATGCGAGGTACAAGTGTTTCACGTGGAATAATAGCAAAGTATACAGTCGGTAAAAAGTGTAAAGAACGCCCTTGTCCTTTATGACTTTGTACAACAATCGTACCAGATTCAGCTAATGTATAATCACTAAATGCAATACCGATATTCGCTTTTTCCGCTATACGCATATTCTCTTCTTTTTTCTCAGGATCCCATACATTTACCTCAACATTTTGCTTTGGAAGCTCTTCTTTAAATAAAGAAGTCAATCCATAGGAATCAAAACGTTCATCTGCTGATAATATAATAGGTCCTCCGCCGTTTTCAATGATTACTTTTTGAATATCTTCACGTAAGCGGTCGTTTGTCGTTTCCACAACAGTTGTATGAATGTTTGTACATTGATTTTTAAATACTTCTAACAATTCTTCTTGTGAATAATCTTTTAACGTTTCTACATTCACATTACTTTTCCATGCTGGACGTTCTACGCCTTCTGTTTTACGCGCGCGCCCAAGTTCTTTTGCGATATTATCTAGAAAGGACTCACGGTTTTGAATTAATCCTGTCATTATTTGTCCCCGCCTTTCTTATGATCTTTATACCAATCACGGAATCGTTCTTTACTTGGAGCCGGGAATTCACGAATATCCGTCCAGTTTTTAAGTGGACCAACACCTTTTGATACACGATTTCCAGATGTAAATGGACTCATTGCTGCCGGTGCTATTTTTGATCCCATTTTATATAAAGCTGCTGAAGATGCGCCCATACTAAACATTTTCATTGCTAATTTCTCTGCAAGTGGGGCACGTCCTTCTTGCTCAACGATAACTTGACGATGTTTTAATAATAAATCATGCAACGGAATCTTTACTGGACAAGCTTCCGTACACGCTCCGCATAAACTAGATGCATAAGGAAGTTCTTTATAATCATCATATCCACCTAAAAGTGGTGTTAACACTGCACCAATTGGTCCTGAATAAATAGAACCATATGAATGTCCACCAACGTGACGATACACAGGACATACATTGACACAAGCAGCACAACGAATACATTGCAATACTGAACGGAATTCCGATCCAAGAATTTGAGAGCGGCCATTATCAACAACGACTAAATGAAACTCTTCTGGTCCATCTACCTCTTCCTCTTGAATTGGTCCTGCTACCGTTACATAACTTGTTAGCTTTTGACCTACTGCACTACGACATAGTAAACCAACTAAAACATCTAATTCTTCCATTGTCGGAACCATACGTTCCATACCCATTACTGCAATTTGTGTTTTCGGAATCGACATAACAAGATCGGCATTACCTTCGTTCGTTACTAAACAAAGAGAGCCCGTATTTGCAACAGCGAAGTTACAACCTGTCACACCAATTTCTGCATCCATAAATTTCTCACGAAGTTGTTTACGAACAAACTTTGTCATTTCGTATGGATCATCAGAATTTTCATATCCAAGTTTTTCTTTAAATACATCACGAATTTGCGTTCTGTTTTTATGAAGTGCAGGCGCAATAATATGTGATGGTGGATCGTTATCTACTTGTAAGATATACTCTCCTAAGTCACTCTCTAACACTTCACAACCAATCTCTTCAAGGGCATGATTCATACTAATTTCTTCAGTTACCATTGATTTTGATTTTACAACCTTCTTCGCTTGTTTCTTTTTTGCAACGTCTTGAATGTACTTTGCTGCATCCTCTTTCGTTTTCGCAAAGTAAACGTGACCGCCTCTTTTTGATACATTTTCACTTAACTGCATTAAGTAATAATCAAGATTTTCTAACGTATGTTGACGAATTTGTTCACCTAGTTCACGCCACTCTTCCCAGTTTCCTAACTCTTCAGCTGCTTTCAATCGATTTGTATATAAACGCGTTTGTGCAGAAGATACTGCTCCGCGCATAAACGAATCTTGAATTCCATCGCCAACGCGATCATTAAATTTTTTCTCACTGATTTTCATAGACATAGCTTATGTTCCCCCTTCATGAGCGACTATTCAAGACCTCAGCAATATGCATTACTTTTACTTCTTTTCCTAAACGCTCAATACGTCCGCCAATGTTTAACAAACACCCACAATCTGCACCGATTAAATAATCAGCACCTGTTTCCATTACACTATCTACTTTTTCATCTACCATTTGCTCAGAAATTGGAGTCATCTTAACTGAAAACGTTCCCCCAAACCCACAACAATTTTGCACGTTTGGCAGTTCTCTCACAGTTAATCCTTTTACGTTTGATAATAAAATTCCTGGTGCCTCTTTTACTCCCAGCAGGCGTGTCATATGACAAGATTTATGAATAGTAGCTATTCCTGGTAAACTTGCACCAACATCTGTAACTTTTAAAACATCTACAATAAATTGTGTGAATTCATATGTTTTATCAGCAACCTTTTGTGCACGTTTAGCCCACTTCGGATCATCTTTAAAAACATGCGGATACTCATGAAACATTGTCGCACAAGAGCCAGATGGCGTAACGATATATTCTGCATCTTCGAAAGTTTCAATCATATGTTTCATCGCTTCTTTTGCTGCTTCTACATGGCCGCTATTATAAGCAGGCTGACCACAACAAACTTGTGCTTCTGGAAATTCAATTTCACAACCTAAACGCTCCAATACTTCAACTGTTGCTTTGCCGACGTTTGTTTCAAACATATCGACTATACAAGTAACAAATAAAGTGACTTTCATAACTATAATTCCCCCTCATTACAACTTCGCCAACAATCATATGGTCATCAGATGACTAAGATTAGAAGAAGTAGGCTCAACCATGGCCTATCCTCTCCCTCTTCTAAAGAAAACGTTTACTTAATCTCTCTCTATTTTATCAGAAAATTAGAAAAATAAAAGATTAAATTACGAATTTATATCGCTTTTACCTGTGACAATATGTTCTACATTTGTTAAATGATTTAGCATTGCTTGCTGCGCTAATTCCACATCTTGCTTTAACACCGCATTATATATAGATTGATGCTCTTCTAAAAGTCGTTCTGATGTTGTTTGTTCACCATATAAAATAATGCGTCTTGATTCACCAATCGTTTCAGCAATCATCTCTGAAACATGATTCATGAGCTCAAGTAAGATGTTATTATGCGAAGATTCTGCAATTCCCATATGAAAATGAAAGTCTGCTTTTTCGCCAGCCTTCTCATCTCCAATGCTCTTTGCCATTTCATCTAACCAATGCTTCATATTTTGCAAATTAGCTTCCGTACGTTTTGCCGCTGCCGCTCGAACTGCCCCCACTTCGAGCACCTTCCGTACTTCTAATAAATTCAAAATATCCTCTTTCTTCATTAATAACTTGTTATTTAGTGATTTTGTTAATGAAGAAGGATCGAAATTCCTTACATATGTACCTTCTCCTTGTTTCATTTCAATTAAGCCCATTGCTCTTAGCGCACTTAGCGCTTCACGAACAGCAGATCTGCCAACTTGAAACTGCTCAGCTAATTGATGAACAGGAAGTAGTTTGTCACCAGGTTTTAACGTACCATTTTTAATCATTGTTAAAATAGCTTCAGATACTTCTTCGTAAATTTTCTTCGGTTTAATAGATTTGTACTCCAGTTAAATCACCTCAGTATCTTCCAAACAACAATTGTAACGTTTTATAAGAACTTAGCATCCATAACTATTTTAGAACGAATTAGTAAGAAGTACAAATGTTTTGTTCATAAAATAGTCAATTTTTTGATATTTGTTTGATATTAATTAATACATTTACGCGTAACTATTTACCTTCAATATGAAGAGCATATTCCAAAAGTTAGAATATGCTCTCCTCATCTTGTGCTTTTAATTTAATAATAACTGTCGTTCCCTTACCTTTTTCACTTTCTATTCTCCACTCACCATCATGTATATGAACAAGTTGCCTTACAATTGCAAGACCTAAACCTGTTCCACCGTGTTGACGACTTCTCGCTTTATCTACTCGGTAAAAGCGTTCCCCGAGATTTTCTAAATGCTCTCTATCAATACCTATTCCTGTATCTTTTATGTGCAATTCACAATAATCATCGATTTGCTTTAATGTTATTATGATATCCCCGTTTTGATTTGTATAACGTATCGCATTATCTAACACATTATGAAGTACTTGTTGCATACGATCCTCATCAATCATTACGATAATTTCAGGATTTAAATTCGTTGAAATACGAAGGGTTTTTTCTATAAACTGTAACTCGTACGTATCTAGTACATCTTCAATAAGCTGTGAAAAAACGATAGGTTGTTTCTTTAGGGGAAAGTGTTCACCTTCTAGCTGCGCTAGATCTAATAAATCATGAACGAGGCGCTGCATGCGACCTGCCTCTTTATGAATAAGTTGCGTTACTTTTTCCTGCTGCGGCCCCTTCGCTACACCGTCTAAAATAGCTTCACTATATCCTTTAATATAACTAAGCGGTGTTCTAAGTTCATGCGAAACATTAGCTAAAAATTCCTTACGCTTTACATCTTCTGTTTCTAAAGAATTTGCCATTTTATTAAAAGCTTTTCCCAATCGTCCAATTTCATCTTCTGAAGAAATTGTAATCCGCTCTGAGAAATCTCCAGTAGCCAAATGATTTGCAACTCGTTCCATTTGCGAAAGCGGTCTCGTAATAGCGATAATAATTTTTCTACCAATCCATATTGTAATTAAAATCATTGCAAGTGCTAACGGCGCTAGAATAAGACCCATATCAAATATTAAATCTTTTATACTTTTTAAAGGAATATAAGAGTATACAATACCAACTAATTTTTTATTATCTAAAACAGGGATGACAACACCCATAATATTACGATTAAAATGTTCTTCATACCCTATCTTTGTCACAGTTTTCCCATCTAATAGCGCCTGTCTATCCCCTTCACTTATAAGAGAATGATGATGAACATCAAAAGGCAAACATGCGCTTAAATCACGCGGATTGTATACGAAAAGGACATCTGAACTAGATATTTGATCATATGCCCTTACTTTCTCTTCAAAAGTGGATACTCCTTCACGTTTATCATATTGCGTGGCAAGACGTTTCCCTTCCATTACTAATGAATCTTTTAAATTATCAACGTATAACTTTTCATATGAGTATAAAGATACAAAATAAAGAAAGGAAACTGTTACACATACTGCACATACTACTGTAAGCCAAAGCTTTTGTACCATCGTAAACATACGTTACACCTCAAATTTATAACCTACACCCCAAACGGTTTGAATGTAGTTTCCACTTTCTCCTAGCTTTAGACGCATCGTTTTCACATGCGTATCTACCGTTCTTGTACTTCCTGCATAATCATATCCCCACACCTTTTCAAGCAATTGTTCCCGGCTAAATACTTGTCCATTATGTTGGCAAAGAAAATATAGTAAATCGAACTCTTTTACCGTAAGAGGAATCGTCTCACCATTCGTCTCGACCCTCCTACTTTTTTCATTAATAAGAATCGGTCCAAATTGAATCTCTTCTTGCTGTTCTTGCTTTGTATATCGTCTTAAAACAGCTTCCATACGAGCAATTAGTTCCCCAGGACTAAATGGCTTTACAATATAATCATCTGCTCCCATACGTAAGCCGTTCACCCTATTCCACTCTTCACCTTTTGCTGTTAAAAATATAATAGGTACATCCGACGTTTTTCGAATCTCTTTACAAACTGAAAGCCCATCCATCTCAGGCATCATAATGTCTAGTACAACGAAATCGTAATGATCCGTCTCTAATTTTCGAAGTGCCTCTTTTCCATTTTCAGCTTCTCCCCACTCGTATCCGAAGTTATCTAAGTACATTCCGACAAGTTGCCTCATATCACTTTCGTCATCTACGACTAGCACTTTATATTTACTCATTGCCCTTCCCCTTCTCTCTCTATGAGTTGAAACGGTCCTTTACCGACTTTAATTGTTTGTTTTATTTTCATATTCTTCATATCCATTACGCATACTTCATCGCTATCATAACTAGCTACATATCCTTCTGCACCGCTTTTCAAAAATGCAAATGGATTAGATCCTACTTCTGCAAATCCTACCTCTTGATACGTACTTGCATCAAACTTTCTAAGCGTATTTGAACCGTGACTTAGCGCATATACATACTTATCATCCTTTGTTATATTCACAGGCATAAACGGAGCATGTAAAGAACGTATCATCTCTCCGCTCTGTAAAGAATACACTAATACTTTCTCATTCACTTGACTTCCATCACCATGTCCACCAATCCATATCTCTTTCCCATCAGCGCTAACCGTCGCTCCTGTTGATGCTGGCGGAATCATAAAGGACTGTATCACTTCTTTTTTCTTTGTATCAATGGTCGTTAGTTTCGTATCATAAAAGTTGAGTACAGATAACTGGTTATGATGCTCTACCATCGTTATCGGCCCTTTTCCTGTTGAAACACTCCCTGTCTCTTTTCCTTTTATCGTAAAGAACCTTACCTTTTGTTCATTTTGATCGGCAGCAAATAATTGTTTTCCATCATCTGATGCGATAACATTAGCAATTCCTTTTCCAGTCTTATATTTGTCCACTTGTCTTCCTTCTGCTAGTGAATATACATACATATATTCTAATTGCTTACCATAAACGAGTATTTCCTCGCCATTTGGAAGTAGCGTAACCCCCGCAATCGGCTCATTTAATTCCCATGTTGTTAATAGCTTCTTTGTTTTTTTATCAATAAAACTAATACTACCTTCCTTTATATTCGTTGTTATAATAACACTTTTATCTTTAGCAATCGGTGTATACGAACTTCCTTGACACCCTACTAATAGAAATAAAAAACAGAGAAGAAAAACATACTTTCTCAAAAGATTCCCTCCATCTTCGGATGATTTCGTTATAATTGTAAAGTAACAAATAAATGTGTGGAAAATGTGAAATCTTCCTTTATTAATAAACTTACATATATAATGTACAACAAATAGAATTTGAGGTGTGCAAATTATGCTTTTTCCTGATTTAGCGAATAAAATTGTACGTGAAGTACGCAGATTAATTACTGAAAATATTATTATTATTAATATACAAGGCATTATTATCGCAAGTACAGATGCGGAAAGAATCGGTCAATTTCATGAAGGGGCACTCCGCTGTGCGAAACAAAAGAATACTGTCATTATTACAAAAGATGATGAACGACGACTGCAAGGTGTAAAAGCTGGGATGAATCTTCCTTTACTATTCCATGACGAAGTAATCGGCGTGATTGGAATTACAGGAGAACCTGAAAATATTTCACAATACGGAGAAATATTACGTAAGATGACCGAATTATTAATTCATGAAAACTACTTTTTAGAACAACTAGAACTTGAGCACCGTTCTTATGAAGCATTTGTCTTTGATTGGCTTCAAAATACAGACTGGTCTCCAAGTTTTCTCGATCGTGCAAAAACGCTTGGCATTGATTTATATAAGAAGAAACAACTTATTTTATTATCAATCGCCCAAGATAATACGATGCTCCAGCGTAAAATTTGGCAACATCTGCGCAACATTTTAGCAAAAGAAAATTTATTTGTTCGCTGGGGAAATGATCGGTTTATTTTGTTTACAACAATGCACTCCAAAGAGCAAACCTTTCAATTTTTAAAACGGTTAAAACAAGACTGTGAAACTTTATTTTCTATTACTTTATATATCGGGATTGGGCAAACAGTTACGCCAAGCAATATGAACCTATCGTACGAACAAGCACTACGCGCCCTTTCAGTATCACTTGAAACGAAAAAAATTGTATTTAATGAAGATTTACGTTTAGAAATGTGCTTACAAGATATTTCTACTGAAACCCGGGAACAGTTTCTAGAGCGTACTATTGAAAACTTAGTATCATCTCCTGAGCTTATGCACACTCTACGTTTATTTATCGATTATAACCAATCTTATAAGCAAACAGCTGAGCAATTACATATACACATTAACACACTGCATTACAGGCTAAAAAAGATTGAAGAACATACAGGACTTGACCCGAAACAATTCAAAGATTTAAATGTTTTATACTTCGCACTCCTCTTATTAGATAATCATACAAAAAATAACGATAAAACAGATTAATCTTTAGATGATTGTATATAGAAAGAATCCCCCTACTTTTTTATCATTATAATGAAAGCACTGTTACAACGTTTTTTATTATTACTAAATACGTTAACAGTTTGAGGGGGATTTCCAATGTTAGAAAAGCAAATTATTGATTCATTCGTATCTATTGTTGGCGAAGATAATGTAGATACATCCAATATGGGGCGTTTAACTTATAGTTATGATGCCACTCCAAACTTCCAAGCGATGCCTGATGCAGTCATTGCTCCTCGTAATACAAATGAAGTAGCAGATGTGTTAAAAGTGTGTAACACTCATAAAATCCCGGTATATGTTCGCGGGTCTGGAACAAATCTTTGCGCTGGTACGTGTCCACTTGAAGGTGGTATCGTCCTTATTTTCCGCCATATGAACAATATTTTAGAAATTGACGAAGAGAATTTAACAATTACTGTACAAGCTGGTGTTATTACACTTGATATTATTAAAGCAGTAGAAGAAAAAGGTTTATTTTATCCACCAGATCCAAGCTCTATGAAAATTTCTACAATCGGCGGTAACATTAATGAAAACTCCGGCGGATTACGTGGTTTAAAATATGGCGTAACACGTGATTATGTAATGGGGCTTGAAATTGTCTTACCGAACGGCGATATCATTCGCACTGGCGGTAAATTAGCAAAAGATGTAGCTGGTTATGATTTAACTCGTTTATTTATTGGTTCTGAAGGAACACTTGGTGTTGTTACGGAAGCTATATTAAAACTTGTCCCTATGCCTGAAACGAAGAAAACGATGCTTGCGCTATATGAAGATATTAACGAAGCTGCTCGAGCTGTTTCTGCTATTATTGCAAATAAAATTATTCCAGCGACACTTGAGTTTTTAGACCAACCAACAATTGAAGTTGTAGAAGAGTTTGCACAAATCGGTTTACCAACTGACGTTAAAGCAATTTTATTAATTGAACAAGACGGCCCGCCCGAGGTTGTCAATCGAGATATCGAAAAAATGGCTAACGTTTGCCGTGCTATGAATGCGGTCGATGTTCGCGTTGCAAAAGATGAAGCCGAAGCAGATGCGCTTCGTACAGCACGCCGTAGTGCACTATCAGCACTTGCAAGACTAAAACCGACAACAATATTAGAGGATGCAACTGTACCACGTTCACAAATCGCTCCAATGGTTGAAGCAATTAATGCAATTGCAATGAAATATAATATTCCTATTTGTACTTTTGGTCATGCTGGTGATGGTAATTTGCACCCAACTTGTATGACAGATGCCCGTAATGAAGAAGAAATGCACCGTGCTGAACAAGCTTTTGCTGAAATATTTGCAAAAGCGATTGAGCTTGGTGGTACGATTACTGGTGAACATGGTGTTGGCGCGATGAAAGCTCCGTATTTAGAAATGAAATTAGGTAAAGAAGGTATCGCTGCTATGCAAGGGATTAAACAAGCCTTCGATCCAAACAACATTATGAATCCTGGAAAGATGTTCGCGAAAGACTCTCGTAAAAGAGTGGTGGTTGAGCGATGACCACATTAAATAAAGAAAACATTCAAAAGGAATTTAAAGAACGATTAAGTGAAGATGAACTATTAAATTGTATGCGATGCGGTTTTTGTTTACCGACTTGTCCTACTTACATTCAATCTGGATATAAAGAATCACATTCGCCGCGCGGGCGTATCGCATTAATGAAAGCCGTCGCTGATGGTTTAATTGAGCCAGATGAAGATGTTGAAAATACATTAAACGTCTGCCTTGGCTGTCGTGCTTGTGAACCTGTTTGTCCGTCTGGTGTGAATTATGGACATTTATTAGAAGAAGCTCGTGATATTATTAATCAAAATAAAAAATTCTCAGTGCCAGTGAAAGCCGTTCGTAAAGTCGTTTTTGAAGGACTATTCCCGCATCAAAACCGAATGAGAACATTAACAGGGCTAATCGGATTTTACCAGCGATCTGGTTTACAAACGCTAACACATAAAACTGGTATTATGAAGTTATTCCCTGAAACACTTGCAACGATAGATCTCGTTTTGCCAAAAGTCCCTAAAATGAAAGCAATGAAAGATCGTCCTGAATTTTTACCTGCTGAGGTAGCAAAGAAAAAACAAGTTGCATTCTTCACAGGTTGTTTAATGGATACGATGTTTTTAGAAACAAATAACGCAACGATGAAACTTCTTCAGTTAGCTGGTTGTGATATCGTTATTCCGAAAACACAAAGTTGCTGCGGGGCATTACATGGGCATGCTGGTGAAAAGAGTGGAGCAAAAGAATTAGCAAAACGAAATATAAAAGCATTCGAAGATTTAAACATCGATTATATTATTACGAATGCAGGTGGTTGCGGAGCTTACCTCGTAGACTATGATTACCTTTTAAAGGATGATCCAGAATGGGCTGAGCGCGCAAAGCAATTTGTTTCTAAAATTAAAGATATTACTGCTATACTAGTAGAACTAGATTTCCATAAACGTAATGACTTACGACTCACGCCGCAAATCATTACGTATCAAGACTCTTGTCATTTACGCAATGTTATGCGAACATCTTCTGAACCTCGTATGTTACTAGAAGCAATCCAAGGTGCAACATACCGTGAAATGAAAGATGCGGACCGTTGCTGTGGTTCTGCTGGTATTTACAATATTGTTCATTCAGAGTTATCAATGGAATTTCTAGATTATAAAATGGACCGTGTGCATGAAACAGACGCGGCGACAATTGTTACTGCAAATCCAGGTTGTCTATTACAAATGAAATTAGGTATTGAACGAGAAGATCTTTCTCATAAAATGAGAGGAATTCACATTGTAGATTTATTATTAGAAGCAATTGAAACCAACTCGTAATAACTCGTAACATACGTAATAATAGGAAAACGGCTATCTCCTTCGTCTATGTAAAGAGATAGCCGCTTTTTTGTCTGCTACAACATTAAAAATATGTTACTTTATTATAAAAAAGAACAACAGAAACATTACAGTTTTGTAAAAATCAATCCAGTATATTCCTCAAAAAAATGTTCAAACCATTGATACAATAGGATTCTTTATTTTCCATTTAGGTAAATCTATCCAAAAACCCTCTCTTAAAACCAAGTATAAAAATGCTAAAAATTCCTTTTATACTCTATGTTTCTCTTATTTCTTCCCTTTTCTTCTCTTAGGATAAATTAGGTAATTTCAAAGTCTATGAATTTTTTTCCATCTTTTTTCTTGTAAATTGTATGCTACGATGGATTTGTCAGTCAGACAGGCTGTCAAAAACAAATCGTGTGAAAACAAATTAAAACTTTATATAGGGGGACACACATCATGAAAAAGCGTGTTTTATTATCTGTAGCTGCTGCAACAGCTCTTACTTTAGGAGTATCATCTTTAGATGCACAAGCTGCAACAGTACAACCATCTAACATAAAGGTTCAAAATATTCAGCATTCAAAAGTAATGATGAAACAAATGAGCCAACAAGAATTACAAGCATTCTTACAATCTATGGGAGTTGAGTCATTAGCACAATGGAATCAAGGTCAATTCCAACAAGATTGCTTCATTCCTGGTCAACAGCCTACTGAAAATGTTGTAACTGAACAACCAACAACTAAGCCAGAAGCTCAAAAGCCTGCTGAGGAAACTCAAAAACCAGCGGAACAAAAGCCTGCTGAAGAAGTTGCTAAACCAGAAGCTCAAAAACCAGTTGAAAACAACAATACTCAAAATGAAACACAAAAACCTGCTGAGCAAAAGCCTGCTGAAGAAGCAAAATCTTTAAGCGAATTCGAACAACGCGTTGTTGAATTAACAAACGCTGAGCGTACAAAACAAGGCTTACCAGCATTACAAATTGATACTGAATTAAGCAAAGTTGCACGCGCTAAATCTGAAGATATGCAAAAGAATAACTACTTTGATCATAACAGCCCTACATACGGGTCTCCGTTCGACATGATGAAGAAATTTGGTATTTCTTATACATCTGCAGGTGAAAACATCGCACAAGGCCAACGTACACCAGAAGAAGTTGTACAAGCTTGGATGAACAGTGCTGGACACCGTGCAAACATTTTAAATAGCGGCTTCACTCATATCGGTGTTGGTTATGTAGAAAGCGGCAACTACTGGACACAACAATTTATTACGAAGTAAATAGATTAAAAGAGTCTTCTCATGATGAGAAGACTCTTTTTTATGTTTCATAGCTTTCTAATATGTATGCGTATAAAATGTAGAACATAAACAAAATAGACCCGCAGCTTATTACACTAATTAACAAATAAAATCCCCACTTCAGGCTCAAAAGCAATGAAAATAATACGCTGCATGCCATCACTTGAAAGATTCGCCTACTAACTAAACGGATCTTTTGTAATTTGATCGGTTCTTTCTCTCTATCCTTCACCTTTTTAAACACTTTACTAAACATAAAAAGAAACATACTAATTCCAATCGTTAGTCCTGTCTGAAAGGATATAATACTTCCCAAATTAATAAAAAGAATTAGTATATGGACAAACATCATAAATAAAGTAATACTCTTTATAAATCCACTTATAATGAAATGCTCCCCTTCATTAAACTTATATACATTATGTGAAATAATATATATTAATCCATGTAAAATAGTAATAAGGACAGGAATACATAATACGACAACTTGTTTACTCATAAACTCGTTCGCTCCACCATTCTCGTTCCAATGCACTGCCATACGAGTTGGTAAATATGGATAAATACATAGAGTAAGTAAAAGACAAGCGAAAAATATCCCTAGCATATATTTATATTTGATCAAGTAATTCTCACCTCTCTTTTCTCTTAACGGCTTCGCCTCTTTTAGAGAAATCCCTGCAAAAATCTACCTTTTTCAACTTTAAGCTTACACTTTACCCATTTTCTCTTTCAAATTTTTTCATTGTGTCGTTTAAATTTGTAGGGAAAGGTACGTCAACCACGATCTCTTCTTTCGTAATCGGATGCAAAAAATTAATCTTCATCGCATGTAACGCTTGCCCGGACATATATTTTGTTTGCCCACCATATAATACATCCCCAACTAATGGATTTCCATTATAGCTCATATGAACGCGAATTTGATGCGTTCTACCGGTTTCTAACTGTAACGTTACGAGCGTAGCATTTTGTTTTTTAAAATATTTCTCTACTTTATAATACGTTATAGCTTGGTCTCCCTTTGGAGAAACACGGCGCCTTGTAGCATGATGTCGATCTCTTCCGATGGCCTCGTCAATTGTCCCCTGCTTCTTTTTTACTTTTCCTTCAACAAGTGCCGTATACGTTCTTTTAATTTTCCGTTCCATTAATAAACGATCCATAATTGCACCCGCAATTCTATGTTTTGCGAATACAACACCACCTGTCGTATCTTTATCTAACCTATGGATATGACGAACCTTCGTCTCTAAACCTTGCATTTGAAAATGAAAAGCAACAAGATTGGCAAGTGTTCCCGTCCCATTTTTTCCAGAAGGATGTGTATCCATTTGCTCAGGCTTATTTACAATGAGTACGTGATCGTCTTCAAACACTACATTTAATTCACCATATTCCGGCTCTACGCCGTACTCCTCCTCCATAAACATATGAACTTGTAACTTATCTCCTTCTTTTAAAAGTTCATTCCATCTCCTCTGTTCTCCGTTAACCGTAACACCTTTTTCCATACGAAGCTGATGTAATAACTTTTTTGGTACTTCCCATTCTACTTTTAACAACGACTCAATACTTATACCATTCCACGTCGCTGGAACCGTAATTTCACACCATTCGCCCTTTTTCTTTGTTTCCATACTATAATCACCTTATTTCTATTGATTCTCTCATTGTAACGGAAAACATACTTTGATGCACCGTCAAAAATAGAGGACAGTCTTATAATCGACTGTCCCCTCACGCTCTAAGCCTTTTCATCTCCTGCAACACTTCTTCAGCTTTTTGTTCATACAATAGATCTTTAAAGAAATCCGCCAATCGTTTATAGTCGTTGTACGTATCTAATAAGTCGTCTATTTTCTCTCCTTTCATAACTTGCTGCTTTTGCTTCATTTTTACTGGATAACGATATCCCGATACTTCTTGTATTTTATAATACTCATCCTCTACTTGAATGACTTTTACAAGTTCCTCTTCTTCCGCATCCATCGTATACCCGTCAAAGTCTCTAAGTAACTCATATATGATATGAGTCCATTCATCTTTTGGATAAAACCCTTTTTCTAACCGATAACCGACAATGCGATACAAATGCCCATCTTTTTCTGCAAACTGTACTGTATCATTTAGCTTAAACTTAAAATAACGAAACATTGCCTTCACCTACTTGTATGTATTGTTCTTATCACATACTATTTGCAAAATATAGGCCTCGCTATTCATAAAAAAATACTCATCTTATAGATGAGCATTTTTTACGATGATTTTTCTCTTTTCTTTCGAAATGGTAACCACCAGTTCCAATCTCCAAACAATTTCATTAAACTTGGTACAAGCATAAGTCGAATAATTGTTGCATCAAGAAATATCGCTAATGCGACTCCAATACCCATCTGCTTTACTGGCAAAATATCAGTAAAGGCGAACGCACCGGTAACAACAATCATAATTAAAGCAGCGGATGTAATGATGCGGCTTGTCGAGACAAGCCCTTCTAGCGTTGCTTGATCGTTATCTCCTGTTTCCTCGTATAGCTCATGAATACGTGAAATAAGAAATACTTCATAATCCATGCTAAGCCCAAATACGAGGCCGAAAATAAAGATTGGTAATACAAATAAAACTGAACTCTCATCTAATCCGAAATGACCACCTTCAAATAACCAAATAACAATTCCAATTGTTGCACTTAAACTAAGTACATTCATAATAATCGCCTTTATTGGAATGAGTATCGAGCGGAATGCGAATAATAAAATAACAAAGGTTGACCCAAATATAACAGACATACCAATTGCAACTTTATCTTTAATTTCATCTTCCAACTCTTGTTGGAACGTTGTCATCCCGCCTAAATAATAAGTAACATCGTTTTCTTTATAATTCTTTTTGAAATCACGAACCCATTGTTTTGCAGTTTCTGTACTTGGCTTCGTATCCAAAAAGACTTCCATTGTTGTTTTATTTCCTTTCGTATACGCTTCAAATACAGGAGCTATTTTCGCCGCTTCTGGTGATTGTAACATTCCCGCAACTTGATCTGCTTTCATTCCATTTAGCCCGTCATATACACTTGTCACCTTATATACTTGCTTGTCATCTTTTAACTTTTGAACGACATCTTCTACCTTTTGTAAGCTTTCTTTTTCTGTTATATCATCCTTCGTCTCTACTACTAAAGTAACATCGGCGTGTGTTTTGACAGTCTTATTAAAGGCTTCTTCATACTTCTCAAATGCAATTCTCGTATCACTCTTTTCAGGTAACGCTTCAACACCAGGAAACTGCAAGTTAGCTGTACGTAGCGGTAATAAACAAATAACAATAAATGTTATAACAACAATAATCATGACGATTGGATGTTTCATTACAAACTGTGCAAATTTACGCCAGACCTTTGATGGCGTAGGCGCCGCCTGATTCTTTTTTAATATCCTTTTACCAATTAAAGATAATAGTGCTGGAAGAAGTGTGAGCGAAAACAAAATACTCATAATAACGACAATCATCCCGCTAATAGCAACAGACTGAATATAATCTATCTTAAAGAAAAATAAGCCTGATAAACCGACGAATACACATAACCCTGAAAATACGATAGCGCGTCCTGCCGTTTGATACGTAATCGCTATCGCTTCTTTCACTGTTCTCTTCGCAACTTCCTCTCGGAAACGATTTACAAATAACAGTGCGAAATCAATTGATAATGCGAGCCCAATCATCGGCGCAACATTTAACACGAAAATAGATAGCTCTTTATCACTACCTATAAAATATAAAATCCCCATCGTACTAATGACACTAAGCGCGCCATTTACAATCGGTAAAATAGACGCAATCAGACTACCAAATGAGAATAATAGTACGAGAAAAGCAATAGGTAATCCAATCATCTCTGCTACTTTTAAATCATTTTGCGTTCTTTCATTAATCTCTTGATTAATTTTCGGATATCCTGTCGGTGTTACTTTTAATACGCTATTACTTTCCTTCTCGATTTTTTCGGCGAATTGTAATGTCTTTTCCATTCGTTCTTTATTTGTTTTCCCGGAAAATAAAATCGTCGCATAACCGATATCATCTTGTAACATTTCTTTATTTTGCATGGGATGATGGAAAGATTCGTATGTTTCCTTCTCTTGAATTTGATTTATTATCCCCTCTATACGCTTTTGGAAATCCTCATGCGAAGTATCCTTTTCCTTCTCGAAAACGAGTAAAAGTGTATCTTGAGACTGCTTAAAATCTTTATCTAAAATTTCTTTCGTCTTTTGATAATCCCCTTCTGTTTGAAAACCATCACCGCCCAATACTCCTGGAAGTTTTGGTGCAAAAATACCGAGCACTATCGCAAGTAGTAGTAATGCTACAATTACTGTATAACGAAATTGATACAAAAAAGTTCCTAACTTCCCCCACTTATCAATTTTATGTACATTTGTCTTCACACATTTTCACCTACTTTATATAATTCACTTATCATTTATACTGTATCACATCTCTCCATAAACAAAAAACGTCTAGAAAAACTATAATACTAGTTTTTCTAGACGTTTTTCTATCTTTCGTTATTAAGTCCCAATCTCTCGGTGAGTAAACGATGACAATAAATTGCGATGATTAACAAAATGCCACCTGCGCAATAACCAGCTAAAATATCAGTCGGGTAATGAACATTTAAAATAACTCTACTTAATCCAATCAATATAATTAATATGCCCATCGAAATCGTAATACCACATTTTCCAGCTATACTTTTCACATTCGCAGCAATGATATAGGCAAGAAAACCGAATGTTATGATAGATAGCATTGCATGTCCACTTGGGAAGCTATACCCAAGTGCGTCAAGTGCCTCATTTAATGATGGGCGGTCTCTTTTTGCAATTTCTTTTATCCCTTTATTAACAAGATGTGTCGTTAATATAGCCATTGGATACACAATCATAGCAGCATAATAACGTTTTTTCCAAAAAACGAGCAAACTTATAATTAGTGTCGTTATAACTCCAATTGCAGATCCTAACTTTGTAAAATATGTGAAGAATGTAATTGAGCTTTCTGTTTGTAATCCTTTTACCATCTCTCGGACATATGTATCCACTGCTGTAACTCCGCTTGCTTGTACTCTCCAAGCGATAATGCCGAATAAAGCAAGTAATAAAATCATACACATGAACTCATATCGATGTAACTTTTTCTTCAAACGATTTCCTCCTACTTATGAAAAAATGCGATTTCTACTTTAGAAACCGCATTTTCTTACTTATTTACCTTTTGTTTTTAACTCTGTCCAGTAACGATCGTAGTCTTTTAACTTATCGTCTACATCAACAAGCCATTCTGTACGATCTAATTCTTCTTTTGTTAAGAAGATCATGTGATTATCACGATATTCTTTACTATGAAGAGGATAAGCTTTTTCATTTGGATTACTGTAACCAATTGACTCGTAGTTTTTCACACTTACTTTTTCATCTAATAAGTAATTCATAAACTTCTCTGCAAGTTCTTTATGTTTCGCACCTTTTGGAATTGCTAATGTGTCAGCCCAAATTGTGCCGCCTTCTTTTGGTACAACGTATCCTACATCTTTATTGTCTTTCGCGATGAATGCTGCGTCTCCAGACCAAACTGTCCCGATCCAAGCATCTTCTGTAATGAATTTTTGTTTAATGTTATCTGTATCGAATGCTAATAAGTTTGGAAGTAGCTTCTGTAAATCATTTGACGCTGTCTTTAACTGTGCATCCTCTTTCGTGCTATTAGAGAAACCATTTTTCTTAAGTCCCATTCCTAATACTTCACGAGAATCATTTAATAAAGTAACATGTCCTTTATATTTCTCGTTCCATAAATCATTCCAGCTTGTAGGTGTTTCTTTCACATACTTTTTATTGTATGCAATTCCTGTTACACCCCAAGTATATACTAAAGAATACTTATTTTCTGGATCAAACGCAGGTGTTTTAAAGTTAGAAACAAGATTCTCGATGTTCGGAATGTTCTTCTTATCTAAAGGTGCTAATAAGTCCATCTTCGCCATCGTTTTCACCATGTAATCAGATGGCTGAATTAAATCATATGTCGCGCCACCAGCTTGTAATTTCGCAAGCATTTCTTCGTTACTTGCATATTTATCATAGTTAACTTTCACGTTATATTTCTTTTCAAAATCTTTTAAAACTTGCTCATCAAAGTTGTCAGCCCAACTATAAATATTCAATTCTTCTTTCTTCTCACCACAGCCCGCAAGTACACCTGCAACAAGGCCGAAGCTAATAGCTGCGCCAGCTAATGTCTTCATCAATTTCATTGATTTTTTACCTCCTCGTTCTTTCTATATCATTCGTATTATAAAGGAAGGTGTCCTCCAGAGTTTTCTTCACCGTCTGCACCTTTATTACGGAAAATTTCCGATAGCACCATTAATCCTACAATTACAACAATTAATATTGTAGAAAGAGCATTAATTTCAGGTGATACTCCGCGCTTAACCATACTATAAATGTATAATGGCAATGTTGTTGATCCTGGTCCTGATACGAAGAAACTAATTACAAAATCATCAATCGATAATGTGAATGTTAATAATGCGGCTGAAATAACTCCTGGTGCAATTGCTGGAAACGTTACATAACGAAACGTTTGCCACGGCGTTGCTCCTAAATCGTTTGCAGCCTCTTCTAAATCACGTCCCATACCAGAAAGACGTGCCGCTAAAATAACAACAACAAATGAAATACTGAATGTAATGTGTGCAATAATAATTGTTGTTTTTCCAAGTTCCATACCTAATTGACTAAATAGGATAAGTAAAGATAACCCCATTAAAATATCAGGAATTAAAATTGGTAAATATACAAGACCGTTAATGGCCCCTTCAAAACGATATTTGTAACGGTGTAATGCAATAGCAAAAATCACACCAAGAACTGTCGTCACAATTGTCGTTATAAGAGCAATCGTAATACTATTTACAAACGCATCAATAACATCTTGTTTTTGAAATAAATCTGTATACCAATGGAGTGTAAAGCCCTCCCATTCCGCATTAATGCGAGAATCGTTGAAGGAATATACCATTAAAACCATCATTGGAAAATACAAAAACAATAAGATTAACCAAGAATAAGAAACTAAAAACTTCTTCATTTTTGCCTATTCCCCTCCGTTTCCATCATATTTATATACTTTCGTTGCACGATAATATAAGTAAATTAACAGAACAGAGAATAGAACAACAATCATAGATAACGCGGAACCAAACGGCCAGTCACGTGAACCTAAGAATTGGTTTTGAATTACGTTTCCGATTAATGCTACTTTCGATCCACCCATAACGTCTGATACAACAAACATTCCGATAGAAGAAACGAATACTAAAATAGAACCAGTAGTAATCCCTGACATCGTCATCGGTACTGTTACATTCCAAAATGCCTTTACTGGTGTTGCTCCTAAATCATAAGCTGCCTCTAGCTTACGCTTATCAAGCTGCTCAATTGCTGCATACACTGGTAAAATCATAAATGGTAATAAAGAATATACCATTCCGAGTACTACAGAAGGTGTATTATATAACAGATTTAAAGGTTCACTAATAATACCTAGTTTCAATAGCAATGTGTTTACAAGACCTTGTGAACGTAAAATAACAATCCATGCGTATGAACGAACAAGGAAGTTAATCCAGAACGGGATCGTTGCCAATAATAAAAGGATAGAACGATATTTACGATCAACAATTGTAATTGTATAGGCAAATGGATAACCGATTAATAAACATAGTACTGTCGTAATAACCGCAATTTTCACTGTTTCCCATAACGTCCCCATATATAATGGATCAAACACACGCGCTATGTTATCTAATGTAAATTTCATTTCCACTGTCCCGTATGCTCCGCGCTGCATGAAGGCAAATGCTAATACGAACAGAAGTGGAATTAGGAAGAAGAGTAACAGCCATACGACTGTAGGTAATGCGAGTAATTTCCCTTTCTTCAATTTAAGGTCACCTCGTCCTCTTGCTCCCAGCCTACATATACATTATCTCCAATGCTCCACTGCGTTGCTTCTTCAGCAGTTTGGTATGCCATTAGTAATTCCGATGTTTTCTCCTCACGTACATATAGCTTTTCCATATTTCCAACAAATTCAATATCTTCAATATGCCCAAGGTGGTATTCTTTTAAAATTGGCTCTTCAACCGAGCGAACTTTTACATTTTCAGGGCGAACTGCTACGTAGTTTTCCCCATTTTTCACGATATTATTTTCACCGATGAACGTTGCAACAAACAATGTTTTCGGTTGATTGTAAATTTCTTTAGGCGTGCCGACTTGTTCGATATGCCCTTTATTCATAACGACAATACGATCACTCATACTCATTGCTTCTTCTTGATCGTGCGTTACATATATGAACGTAATTCCTAAATTACGTTGTAAGTTTTTCAATTCACGTTGCAAATCTTTTCTTAACTTAAAGTCAAGCGCTCCAAGTGGCTCATCTAATAGTAATACACGTGGGTTGTTTACAATTGCTCTTGCAATTGCTACACGCTGTTGCTGTCCACCAGAAAGCTTCGACGGTTTACGATTACGGAACTCAAGTAACTGCGTTAAACGCATTGCCTCTTCCGCACGTTCTTTCTGTTCTGTTGCTGATACTTTTTGCATTTTCATACCGAAACAAATATTTTTTTCAACATTCATATGTGGGAATAGTGCGTAATGTTGGAACACTAAATTCATATGACGCTTGTATGGTGGCAAATCGTTAATCTTTTCATCATCTAATAAAAGATTCCCTTTAGTTGGCGTTTCAAATCCTGCGATCATACGAAGTAAAGTCGTTTTCCCGCAACCACTCGGTCCTAAAATTGTTAAAAATTCTCCTTCTTTAATATCTAAAGAAAGAGGGGGGATAATCACTTGATTTCCAAAATGTTTTTCTACTGCTTCAACTTTAATAATCTTTTTCATTTTCCCGTCCTATCTACCTTAAATTTTAATTTTTATATTCATGAATAAATATTTATGTTCTATAGACTATTTTTTGTTTCGATCCAAACAAAAATGGTTGTTTAGCAGCGTTCTCTTCTATTCTTTATGTAGTATGTTTGATTCATTTTCGCATGATACATATGTCGAACAGAAAAACCCCTTCAGTTGCGAAGGGGTTTTTATCATACGGCTACGCCTACTGATAAACACCATCATCATTTTAACAACTTTCGTATGAATTTTAAAGCACTTTTTGTAGAAGAGTAACGAATTTTCATGTCGAATGCTGTAGATTGGGACAAAATGCTTTTATAATGTGAAAAAGTCCGAAAACTTTGTTCACCGTGATAGCTGCCTAACCCACTACTTCCAACGCCCCCAAAAGGTAAATATGGCGTTGCAAGATGATATACGACATCATTTATACATCCTCCGCCATATGAAATATTACTCGTCACTTTCTCTTGCACTTTTCTATCTTCAGAAAATACATATAGTGCTAATGGCTTTGGATGGTGCTGAATCGTTTCAATTACCTCTTCTATTTTGTCGTATTCTATAATTGGTAAAATAGGTCCAAAAATTTCATCTTCCATAACAGCACTTTGCCATGTAACATTCGTTAACACTGTAGGCTCTATGTGTAATGTTTCTTTCTTATAATTCCCGCCAATCACAGGTTTACCGTCTTGCAAAAATGTACATAGACGTTCAAAATGACGCTCACTCACAATTCGCACATAATTGTCATTTTGCAAAGCAGCTTTTCCATATTGCTCTGCGATTTCATGTCGTAATGCCTCGATTAACTGCTCTTTCACTGAAGAATGAACGTACATATAATCAGGCGCTACACACGTCTGCCCAGCATTCAAAAACTTGCCCCAAACGATACGTCTTGCGGTTACATCTATTTTTGCATCTTTATGTACAATACATGGACTTTTCCCGCCAAGTTCTAACGTAAGAGGCGTTAATTTTTTCGCCGCTGCTTCCATCACAACTTTTCCAACACCAACACTACCTGTAAAGAAAATATAGTCAAACGGTTCCTTTAAAAGTGCAGTGCTTTCCTGAGCACCGCCTTCTACTACCGATACAAGCTCTTCTGGGAACAATTCTTCTAGCATTCTCGTAAGCACTTTTGAAACGTTTGGCGTTAACTCTGACGGCTTTAAAACGACTGTATTTCCGGCTGCCAATGCTCCTACGAGTGGGGCAATTGCTAATTGAAACGGATAGTTCCACGGTGCGATAATAAGTGTCACACCATACGGTTCTGGCGCTACTTTCCCCTTCGATCCAAAATGAGTAAGAGCTGTGCGAACACGCTTTGGTTTACTCCAAGATGAAATATGCTTCATTTGAAAAGAAATCTCTTTTAGTACATATCCAATTTCTGTTGTAAATGATTCGTGAACTGATTTATTCAAATCTAATTTCAACGCTTGAAAAATCTCATCCTCAAAACGCTGAATTCCATCATAAAGCTTCTTCAAATTATTCTTTCTTGTCTCTACACTTCTCGTATGTCCTTTATAAAAATATTCCTTTTGTTTATTTACAATAGAGGAAATACTCATGCGCTCACCTTCTCCCACTATTTTTATCCAATTCTTTCATTATTTATATAGACTTCATATGTAACAAATTTCTATTCTTAAAGTTACATTATATATAACTTTTCCCTTTATATAAAATTCGTTGCTCACAAAAAAACTACCGAAAGAAAATCTCCCGGTAGTTTTACTGTATTAACGATATAAACGAACAGCACCTGCAGAGTTATCATCAGCTTGTCCTACTACTTCAAACTTCAGACCAAGCTTCGGTAAAATACGTCCTGCATCTGGAATTTGCTCATTAATATACTTTTTAGAGTCATCAAACTTCGGTACTCCTGGTAATCCATCGTATACGAATGTTCCACGCGTTGGAGATACCACTTTCCAAGCTGGCGTTTTGTCGAATGAGAACGCCGAATCAGCAATTTGGAATCGCGTACTGCTTTTAAATGTTGGTTTGCCATTTAAAGTTCCTGCAATTGCTTCTGGATGAGAATCAACTACACCAAGGAAACCATGTCCTGGATGTACGCCAACCCAGTTATCTGTGTAAGCTGAATCCGCATACCATACAACCATACCAGTGTTATATACTGGACCGCGAGCAAATTTCAATGCGTTATCTGAACCCGCATAGTTTCTCCACTCTACATAGTAGTTATGCTTCTTCTTCTCTGTTCCGTTAGATACAACAAAACCATTTAATTTAAATTGTGGTGTACCTTCTGCATCATCAGAGAATGCAACTTTACCATCTACTGTTAATGATGCATTATCAAGAGCGAATCCGTTTAACGCTAAACCACCATCAGTAATGTAATCAAATGTTAATTTCACTTTCTTACCTTTGAACTGACTTAAATCATATGATTTATCAATCCATTTCCCATTTGTCGTAGCTGCATTTCCACTATTTGCTTTCTCACCAATTCTTTCAATTAACGTTTGTTGACCATCTTCTGTTACAGCGTGTACTTCAAGGAAATCGTACTCTGCTTCGATTTCATACAATGATTTGAAATCAAATTTCGCAGTCGTTGCTTTTGTTAAATCGAATAGTGGCGTTTCCATCGTTGTATGAAGGTCATCACCTTTTGTGCTGTAGTAATACTGTTTACCAAATGCAGGCTGAATTCCTTTTACATCTTTATCTGGTAAGTTAACACGAATCAGACCTGGACGATCTGACTTCGTAACACTTTGGTCTAAGTATGTTGCAAGACCGATACCTTTATTTAATTTCTCGTAATCTACTTCTACGATATTCGCCCAGTTACCACCGATTGTTTTTTGGAAAAACTCTTTATTTTGCGGTGATAAACTCGTTGGCGTTGTTCCTGCGATTTTACCCGCCCAGCTTCCACCACTCATAATAGACCAAGCTTCAACCGGCTCACCCTGACCGCTATATTGTGTATCATACTCATCCGGAAGACCTAAATCATGGCCATATTCATGTGCGAATACACCAACCGCGCCATCTTCTGGTTCAATTGTGTAGTCGAATGCTGCCATCTTTCCGCCCCAATATGGAACTTTCGCTTGTGTACCTTCAATTGCGAATGGTTTTGGTCCAACTGTCCAGCGATGTGACCAAATTGCATCATCACCTAATTTACCACCGCCAGCTTCTTGTCCAACACCTGCATGAATAATCATTAAGTGATCGATTAAACCGTCCGGTTGATTTTGATTCCCATCACCATTGACATCATATTGATCGAACTGATCAAACTGTGATAAATCAAGGCCGCTATCTACAGCTGCTTTTAATGCATCTTTTACTAGATCACGTGGTCCTTTTGGTCCTTTATTATCATGACCTGTACCAGCATCTGCACCGTAATCAGCAGCTTTACCTGGAACTGTTAACCATTTTGTGACTGTTCCGTCCACTGTGTAACTACCACCTGATTGCTCTTCATAATATTGTTTAAACGTTTCAATTTTACTTCCATCATCTAACGTAAACGGCTCGTTACCGAATAACATTTTTTCATAATGCTCTTTATTAAAATCGTTCGAATACATATAGCCAGGCTCTTTATCAATATTGTTATGTTTGAAATCAGCATACTCTACAAGTAAAACGAGTACTTTGTCTTTACGAACTTCACCGTTATATCCTTTTTGTTTTGCTGGTGAAGTTGGTACTTTACCATTTAGTCCGCCTTTAACTGGGCCTGTCGCTGCAGGTGTACCTGTCGCAGGTTGGTCTAATTTTTCTTTCGTTTCTGCTTTCGCATCTTTCACTTTCTTTAAAAAGTCAGATGCATCTTTCGTAAGTTGGTCCCCATTTGTCGCTTCTTTCCCAGGATTTTCACCCTTTTTCTTCTCTACATACTTTTCGACAGCTTTCTTTGTTTCTGTCTCTGAAGCCGACGAATCAATTACCCCACGTTCTTTTAGCGCATTTGCTAATCTCTCTTCTGGGATTAAATGATCATCAACTGGGCTTGTAGCTGTTTTATCCCCAGGCGTTTCTGCATACGCAGACTGGCTTCCAGCGCCAAACGAAAGGCCTAAAGCAGCTGTCAAAGCAATTGTTGATAACACTTTAAATGGTTTCTTTATCATCCCTTATTTCCTCCCCTAATATAAAATATGTATTACATATTTTATTTTATTAAATATTCAATATTTTTTCAATATTTAGTCACATTATGTAATTTTTTTAATATATTTGTAAAAATTTCATAGTTAGTATACGAATATATCACAATTCAACAATGTTTTCTGAAAATATTGAAAAGTTTCGACTAAGACCTTATAATTTCCATAGAGGGAATTTAATGGGGATTTTATCTTTGTTTCATCTACACAATATTCGATAATTTGACACATAAAATATAAAATTCGGTTAATTATCGTCTACTTATGTAGCAGCAATTATGACCAATATTAGGGAGGAATTACATTTGTACAAAGATAAGGCTGACTCACTAGATCAAGAATGGATTGATTTAATACTTGAAGCTCTAGATGCTGGCATTGCCCTGCAAGATATTGAACACTTTCTTCAACGTATGAAGCATACGAGCCAGGCTCAATAGCCTCGTTCTTTTTAACGAAGTTTATGTTATAATAATCACATCATAAGACGACTACATATTGATAGAAAGGTGCGCAAATATGATAGGAGAACGTATAAAACGCCTTCGTTTACAAAAAGGCATTTCACTAACAGAACTCGCCGAAAAAGCTGGTGTAGCTAAATCTTACATTAGTTCTATAGAACGAAATTTACAAAAAAACCCTTCCATTCAGTTTCTCGAAAAAATTTCAGCTGTTCTACAAATTCCAGTTGATACGTTACTTCACGATGAAACAACAACAGAAAGTCATCTAGACTCCGAATGGACACAACTCGTTAAAGATGCGATGAGCTCCGGTGTCTCAAAAGAACAGTTTCGTGAATTTCTTGAATTTACACAATGGAAGAAAAATCAACAATAATACATATGAAAGAGTGCTTAAAACGGGCACTTCTTTTTTTCTTTATAAAAAAAAGCGGGGAAATCCCCGCTTTTTGCTTTATTATTTTTCTTCGCCATCTGTTTGGCTTGCGTTGAATGTCCATTCTAAGTTCAATGAATCGCCTTGGAATTTGTTTTGATCTTTACCATCATCTTCGAATACAAATTGTACCCATAGATAGTCTTCTGAATTTGGTGCTAGACCACCGTTCTCTGCCCACTCTGGAGCAAAGATGTCTTTAGCTAAAACATCTGGATCCACATTTTGTAAATCTGCTAAAGTTGTTTCATATACAGGCTCACTTTGTTTATCCCAGTTCCAAAGGAATTTCACTTTAATATGCTTACCAAAGTCTTCACCAGCATTATCACCTTTTGCATCTGTAATACTGTACTTTGTCGCTAATTTAACATCTTTAATTGCTAAAGTACCGTTGTTCTTTAATAAGAACTCTTTCTTAACAGAATCCCCTGGTTTTAAATCTTTAATATCTACAAGCGTTTTAGGGTTTAATGTAAGATCTAACGTCCCAGCTGCAAATGTATTGTTCGATACTTCTTTATCACTAAAGAATGCAAATGTTCCTCCACCAATTAAAGATAACCCCAATGCTGCTGATGCAACTCCCATACCTAATTTCTTTTTCAGACTCACAATCAATTCCCCCTAGCTGTTTTTTGTATTTTTATCTCTTATTTCAAAATAAGAGGTGTAACTAAAACTATATTAGCTTAGCTAATATTTGTTCTTTTCTAAAAACCTTAAGTTCATTATAACGAACAAACCTATATAAATACAACAATATTTTTTAGTATTTTCAATTATTTTTATTTCTCAATATTGTTTTGATTTTTCAGTTTTTTTAGCTCATTCCAACACATTTTCTATTAGAAGCACACGAGAGCAAGACAATAAGTGCGAGGATAAATACTCCCTCACACTTATATACATTATTCTCTTTCATGACGATCTCTAAGTTGTGCTAGCCACAATATTATTGGTTAGTTGAAGTAGCATTCTCATTAAATCACTTGCTCAGGCTACTTAGCTGTTTCTGTTTGTTTCTGTTCTTCTACCTTCTTTTTCTCTTCTGCTTTCTTTTGTTCTTCTATCTTCTTCTGTTCTTCTACTTTCTTCTGTTCTTCTATCTTCTTCTGTTCTTCTGCTTTCTTCTGTTCTTCTATCTTCTTCTGTTCTTCTACTTTCTTTTGTTCTTCTACTTTCTTTTGTTCTTCTGCTTTCTTCTGTTCTTCTGCTTTCTTCTGTTCTTCTACTTTCTTCTGTTCTTCTACTTTCTTCTGTTCTTCTACTTTCTTTTGCCCTTCCGCTTCAAGTGCAACATTTAATTGTTGCTGGAGAGCCTGGATCTGTTCATCAATAGCTTGCAAGCTAACTTCTTTCTCAATATAATCGCGCTTCTCTTTTATACTGCGAAAGCCTTCATTCACATATAAAGCTACTTGCTGAATCGACTCATCTTTATTTCCCTTTAATTCTTCTTGTATTTGATTATAAGGAGTTTCTATTGCAGTATATACATTTTGTAAAGCTTCCTTCTCAGAAGTAATTTTCTCACGTCCTTGCTGCCATACTACAATTGTCTGTTCTATTTCTTCAATAGAAGTTGCTTTCAATTTCCCCTTCATTGTTCCATACTCATGCTCAATAAACTGTTTATGTTGCTCAGCTTGCTCTTTTAACGTATTAACTGTTTTCGGAAATATAATTGCTGTAGAAAGCGTCGCTTCTACTTTCGTTTCATGAATAAATGCCGCTTCTGTATGCGTCATGACTTGAGATCCTAAATAAAACGTAATAGAGCACACACACGGCAATATAAGCATCTTTTTTAAATTACGCGGTCTTTTCAGCATCTTAATCTCTCCCATCGAACAATGCGTTCTTTATACAGAACATTATCTTTATTATAATAAAGAACTATACAAAATGATAGCCATATGCTAGAAAAATAGAAAAAGGGCTATCCATGTGATAGCCCTTTTTTATTATTATCTTACTTCACCTTCTGTTTGTTGTGCATCAAACGTCCAAGTTAAATTTAGTTTATCGCCTTGGAATTCATTTTGGTCTTTTTTATTATCAACAAACTCGAATTTCACTGCGAATTTATCAGACTTACCTGCTGAAATACCTTTTTCATCCCAGAACCAAGCAGATAAATCATTATCTACCGCTGTAAGTGTGTCACCCTTCAATTTATCTAGCGTTGTTTCTTTTACAATTGTTTCATGCTTATCTACATTCTTTAAGAATGTTACTTTAATATGTTTACCAAAATCATCTTTATTGTCGCCCTTCGCATCGCTTACTTTGTAATCTGTTTTTAGTAAAACTTTTTTAATGTCTAAAGAGCCTTTATTTTCTAGTTTAAAATCTCTTTTAATTGTATCGCCAGGCTTTAAATTCGATACATCAACAACTGTCGATGGGTTTGCCGCTAAATCAAGTGTACCAGCCGCAAATGTATTGTTTGACACTTCTTTGTCGCTAAAGAATGCAAATGTTCCTCCACCAACTAATGCTGCTCCTAGTACTGCTGATGCGATACCCATTCCTAATTTTTTCTTTAAAGTCATGTCCAAATCCCCCATAATATATATTTGTTAACTTCCTAATAGGAAGATATAACCAAACTAACTATACGGATTGTTCTACTTTTTTATCTTTCTTTTCTCCGTCGATGCTACGAATAGCGCCAAAAATAGAAATCGCGGAATAACCAAGTAAAAAGACTCCTGGAATAATAAGAAGTAATGCTGCTCCCGCTTTTGAACTCGCATAATTCAGTCCATAACCAACGTATGGAACTGTAATATCTGCATACTTTCCGATTACATTCTCTGCAAGTACTGGTGCTAAATCTGGTCCGTTGTTGTTATCCCCTTTTGTTTCATACATTACTTTTCCATTTGTATCTTTCACACCGATAATACGGTGAGTGATAATTTTGTCATCTTTCTCTTTAAACGTAATAACATCACCTTTTTGATATTTAGAACCATCTTTCGTTGGCTCTATCGCAATGATTGATCCTGTTAAAAATGTTGGTTCCATCGATCCTGAAAGAACGCTTTTAAATTGATATCCCATCACTGTTGGATCACCACCACTCGCTTTTGAAGAAATAACTACAAAAGCTAAACAAACCATTACCGCAAATAAAACAAATGAGATAACGTTGCTAATAATCTTCCAAACTAATTTCATCGTCTCTCTCCCTCTCCGTTGTTTTATATTATTTGAAATATGTAATATCCACTTTAGTTCTTTAACAAGAACACAAGTAAATAATATAACGAACAATACAGAAATGCAATAAGAAAATTTACAATTATTAGTTAAATCACTTTTGAAATGCATACAAAAAGACCGTGACAAAACCTCATCACAGTCTCCATACTAGCAATTTATTTTTCTTCTGATTTCATTCCTTGTTTATTTCGGCGCAGCACTACATATAAAATGGCTCCAAATAATACAATCGCACCTATCCCAACACTGATCACTTTCACATTGGATTCCTTTACTTCAGGTGCAACTGTATCTTTTTTAGGCATCGCAAACGTAACATCTTCTTTTGAAAGAACATTAATAGTTGCAATTGTTTGATTGTTTTTTATAATATCTACCGCACCAACTACTTCACCGCGATGAATTCCTTTTTGGTACAAAGCTTCTTTATCCACTGAATTAACCCGAAAAGCCGTTTTTACATTTTTCCCTTCATCTTTCTTTAGCATAAGCTCAGCACTTTTTTCGAGCTCAGAATCAACATCTTTATTTAAATACGTTGTCTTTTGATGCCAGCTATGTTTATCTAATACAGTTTGCTTCGTAAATTGCCCAAAAGAATATTCCGCCATCTGCTTCAAATCTTCATAAATTTCAGGTCTTTGAGAAGCCATTACTACATTTATAATGCGATTCCCATCCTTCTCATTTAATAAAACGAGCGTATTGCGCGCTTCATTCGTAAACCCTGTCTTACCACCAATGCTATATGGATTTTCAAAATAAGTAGACTTATTAAAAATAGAAACTGTTTGCGTAGATGTCGTAACCGTCGTTCTTTTCGTATTCATCGCTTGTAAAATTTCAGGATACTTTTGCACACCTCTCGTAATCATGGCCATATCATATGGCGTCGTATAATGATTTGGATCATGCAATCCATTTGGCGTTACAAAATGGCTATCTTTAGCCCCTAATTGCTTCGCCTTTTCATTCATCATATTAGCGAAATTTTCAACACTTCCTCCAATACGCTCCGCAATCGCATACGACACATCATTCGCACTCAGCACCATTAAAATCATAAGTGCAGTATTTCTATTAATAGTCTCACCAGGTTGAAACTCAATTTGATAATTACTCTTCTCTTGATCTAATGCTAACTGTGAAAACGTAAATTGATCCTCTGGCTTCGTATGCTCCATCAGTAAAATCGCCGTTAACACTTTCGTCATACTAGCAGGAAACGCACGATGATGTGCATTTTTGTCGTACAACATATCTCCTGTTTTCGCATCAATCGTAGTCGCAAACTGACTAAAAACATTCGGCCCTTCCGCAGGTGGAGGTGCCACTTGCTCCGGATTTACTCCAACATTCGTCTCAGCATATAACGTCATAGGTGTCAAAAAAAATAAACAAATAACCATACTAAAAACCGAAATTTTCTTAAAATTTACCATATGACTCTCCCTTTTCCCTTTACTTTCACATTCTATAAAATAACTCTACCAATCTATATGTAATTTGTATTAAATTGGAAGAATATTCACTATTTTTTACTATATCACACTTTTACGATAAGGAACATAAATATACAATAAAAAATAAGAAGGAATTACTCTTTCTTATCCTTCTCATCAATCAACGAATCTATTAACTTTTGACTAGCTTCCTCAGGCGTAATCTCATCCGTCATACCCATAAACGACCAACCTTTAGAATCGACCCACTCAACGAACTCTTGCAAAAACTCATCATGCGTCACATCCACATCAAGAATCGAACCATCAATCGAAATCGTTCTATTTCTAGACACACGCATCTTGAACGTTTTTCTTACCATTACAATTATTCTCCCTCTACTCCTGAATATTTATAAATATCTTGTACTTCTTTTATACATGATTTCTTGAAAATTGTAAAAAGGATATATTGGCCAATTTGCATATTAAAAATGAAAATCTCTTACTATATAATCCTCACACTACATTCATTTGGTCATAAATTACGGAATACATCCATATAAAAAAACAAACCAACTTACATTCTATCACACCAAATACACTTGACTTTAGTACAATCAAATGGAATATATTAGAAAACACTTTAAAATGAGGAGGAACTCCATGGCGCGTTGTACGTATTGTAAAACGAAGTGGAAAATAAAAGATGTATGGTCAATACTCTTGACATTTGAAAAAGATTGTCCGTATTGTCTTGGAAGACAATATATATCAAAGAAAACATTGAATGCCATGCCAGAACTCATAAGCTTACCTTTACACTTCTTATTCCCTTTTCTTGTTGATTTAAGCGATAAAGGTCCTTTGGATTGGTATCGGAAATCATAATATAACCGGTTTATTCAAAATCCACTTTCAATTCAATGCTCTTCTTATATATTCCTTAATACACTACTAGCGTGATTCCAAATACTTTACCTTTAAAAGATTACTACGAAAATATTGTAAAATTTCAGTTAATTATATATAATTGCTTTAGCATAATGATTAAAGATGCTATTACATAAGCATTATTGAAGATCCCGTAGCTCAGCAGGGAGAGCGCCACCTTGACAGGGTGGAGGTCGTGAGTTCGAGCCTCTCCGGGATCATAAAAAAAACACCATATCAACCTATTAGGTGATATGGTGTCTCTTTTTTCCAAGTCACTTCTTATAAAAACTAAAAACCTTGCCAGTTAATCACTTCCCACCAAACATCTTCTCCAAAGATTTCGCATTAGCAAATAACAATTCTTGCAGGTTGTCATCAGCAACGATTTTGTAGTCGCCATCTTTGTCTTTCTTTAAGTTCAATGTAACTTCGCGAGTTGCCATTGCTGCCTCTTTATCCGATAAATTTTTGATGATAGTTGATGTCATCGTTTTTTCTATTGCTTTTTCGGATTGCTCTTTGTCTTCGCTAAAGGCACTAGCGAAGGCCATTGGCATAACTTCTCCCATTGCTTTTGTTACGGCAATAGACAGATCAACAGATGTAACTTTCACTTTCACTTCTGCTTTGTCATCCTTTTTTGATACTTCTTCTAGCTTTTCAAATTTAAAGCTTTTCGTAATTGCGCTCAGCATTGCTTTTCCGTCAGCATCGTCTGTTTTTTCATTTAGTTTACTAAACTCTTTATCACTTTCAACAAATGTGCGAGCCTTTTCTAGGTCACCTTTTTGTATCGCTGTTAAAAATTCTTCAGCAGTATCTTTCGGGTTTGCACATCCTGCTAGAACACCAACTGTTAATCCTATTACCATCATTAGCAGCAATAATTTCTGTACCTTTTTCACGTTCATTCTCCTCTTATCTTTTCTAGTAAGTCATCACTATACAATAGTATGAAACTTACATTACAAACATTTTTTAGTATATCATTTATATGATTTGTTTTCTATTCTTTCCCAAAAGACAAAGAGCCTTGTAGTATTTCTACAAGGCCTTCTTTATAAAATAAAAACCAGCAACTTTAAGATTGCTGGTTTATCTCTTATTCATATTTGAAAAAACAATAATAATTACTCCAAGTACATAATGTCCTGCTACCATCCATATGCTCCGATCAAAAACCATAAGCGATAACCAAAGTGATATATTAGTAGCCGCAAATAATAGGTATGAAATGATATCTCTTTTTTGTAATGCCTCTCTATTCATCAAAATGTAAATGGCACCGATAGGGGGCAGAATAAAGCAAAGGAAAAAGACAAATGTTTTTCTTAACGACCATGGATATGAGGTTACTGTCTGCATATGAATCTCCTTTTCATTATAGTACTTGTTTTAACATCGGCCTTGCTACTCTATATTCTTCACTATGAGGTTCTTTTACGAGTATGGGCGCCTTTCATCCTCTTCTTCTAAAATTATTTCAAATACTTCTGTTTTTTCTTGTAATATGTTGGATTCACTATCTTTAGTAGGCTGTTTGCTTGTTTCCATTTTCTTTGTTACTTCGCCAAGTTTTTGCCCGACTTCTTCTGCTTTGGCAGGTTCATTCGTAACGTAGTATTCCTGGCCCTCCCATACTAATATAGGTGGTACATGTTCTCGTTTGTTACATATTATATAAGTAATACTAGCTATAAGTAGTAGACATGTTAATAAAAAGAAGATAGCTTTTTTGTTCATATACTATTCTCCTTTCTATCATTTTATTGGATTATATAACAGGAGGTATAGTTAGTAAATGGTTTTTATGGTTATTTTTAGTATTAATTTCAAATAGAAAAACCTTACTATAAAGTAAGGTTCCGTTTTTAAATTCTATAATGTTTTATTAATTAAAACGATCATTACGATAATCGCTATAAACATAACAACTAAACAGCCGATCATTTTATAAAATCCTCTTTTCGTTAACGTCCCACCTTGGACGTCTTTACGAATAAATAAGAATACCGCTAAAAATAAAACAAGCCCCATGCCAAAAGCATACATCATTTGCATATGTTAATCTTCCTTTCTCTCTTACATCTTAATATCTTTTCGACAAAACAACAAACGAGATAAAGACTGTACTCATCGTTAATGCCATTAATATGTTCAATAGTTCAACCGCAGATAGTGTAATTACTTTTAAGTTTAAGCCAATAGAGAAAAGAAGATAGTATGCTGTTAATGCAAAAAATGTCACGAACATTCCTTTGTAACGAATGAGTTTCATTCGCTCATCTTTTTCTTTAAATTGCGGATGTAAGTAACTTAGGCAGAAACTCATAATCATCATCCCAAGCAACGGATAAGTTATTTCTGGTGGTGCAGAATGCGTCATTATACCTGTTAATATCATAAATCCACTCATAAATAGAAAAATAATTCCCATGATTACAAAGTACTTTTGTGAATAATTCATCCCTATTCCCCCTCTTCTTTTCCTTCGTAAATAAATACATGTTCTATCGTTGTCTGAAATGTTTTCGCTATTTCAAATGCTAACGGAAGTGATGGATCATATTTCCCCTTTTCAATCGAGATAATGGTTTGTCTGGAAACTCCAAGTTTCTCAGCCAATTTTTCTTGAGATAGTCCAAATTTTTTTCGGTATTCGACCATTTTATTTTCCAAGGAAATTTCTCCCTCCTCCCTTATACCGAGTATATAGGTAAAGGAAACTTTACGTCAAGGTTCCTTTACATTCATTTAGATTATTTTGCATTCTATTTATATAGAAGAAACTTTTCAAATTCAGCACGTCTATTTTGAAATGAAACATGGAACAATGTATATAGCCGTTACTATATCTCCTCCCCGCTTTTGTGAAAATTTAATATCTCCATATTTGTTTTATCCTTTTAAAATATTTCATTCTTCTCCTTATTGGGTGATGTGCGCTATTGTTTTTACGTTGTTTTTCGCCATATTTATAGAAACTAACGGTTTATGAAGCATTTTTTATGTATAGCCACTTTTTTTGTAGAAATCCTTCATTTTCCTTTCAATATTTAACACTATCGATATAAAGTTTATGGTAAATTCATAATTTTTTATTTTTTATACTATATTCCGTTGTATTGTTGTATAATATCAATGAAAGCGCTTATTATTTCAATATACATAATTCGAACTAAACTTTATCGAAACATTCCGACAGTTATACTTATATTTAAATGCAACAATTATAGTTATTAATGTAGGCATACCAAATATATCCACCCCATTTTTCTGTAAAATTACTTTATAACATGAAAGATTAACTTGGGTGATAAGTAATTGTGAATGTTTTTTTACAAAACAGATAAGTAATAGTGTTTGGTATTATGTAAATTATTGTAATAACATAAGAGTAAAGATAACATTTACATTAATTATTAGTTCATCAATTATTGAAAAAGAGCAAAATGCACCTTTTGTATAGGAAAAGGATTATATGCATTGGGAGGTTTAAACAAATGACGAGGAAGAATACAACGACAAACCCTTGGGCCAAGTTCCATGGTCCGAACCTTGGTTATGTTATTGAACAGTATGATCTTTACGTAACTGGAGCAGGTTCTGTTGATCCGGAATTACAAGAGCTTTTTGAAATTTTTGGAGCTCCTTCGTTTCAAGATGATGTCGTAACAGGGGACAACACAGCAACACATTTTTCTCCTCAAAACACAGGTAACATTGAAAAAATTCTTAAAGTCGTTCAACTTGTTGAACAGATTCGTTCTTTCGGGCATACGTTGGCTCACATCAACCCAATGGAAGATGCTGCAAACGGACAATCTCTTATCGAAAAAACAATGAACGAACTGAGCGATGCTGATTTGAAAGCGATTCCAGCTAAAACAGTATGGCAAGATGCACCAGAGGGTATTCACACTGCACTTGATGTAATTCATAGATTAAAAGACGTTTATACAAAATCTTTAGCTTATGAATTCTCACATATACAAGATAGTGAAGAACGCGCGTGGTTGCATCAAATGGTGGAATCAAATTCATTGCGTCAACCATTATCAAATAAAAAACGAACTGCTCTTTTAAAACGTTTAACTGCTGTTGAAGGTTTCGAGCAATTCTTGCATAAAACATTCGTTGGTCAAAAACGTTTCTCAATAGAGGGCGTTGATATGCTTGTACCTGTACTAGATGAAATTGTTTCAGAAGGTGCTAAAGGCGGCGTAGAAGATGTCATGATTGGTATGGCTCACCGTGGTCGTCTAAGCGTACTCGCTCACGTATTAGAAAAGCCATATGGTCACATGTTTGCTGAGTTCAAACATGCAAAAATAGAAGGTGTAAAGGCAAATGCTGGCTGGACTGGCGACGTGAAATACCATTTAGGTAGAGAACAAGTCGTTGGTAATGAAGAAGTTAGCACTCGTGTTACATTAGCAAATAACCCGAGTCATCTTGAGTTCGTTAACCCTGTTGTTGAAGGTTTCGCACGTGCAGCTCAAGAGAATCGTAAAAAATCTGGTCTTCCAGAACAAGATACTACAAAATCATTCGTAATTTTAGTTCATGGTGATGCTGCATTCCCTGGTCAAGGTGTTGTGTCTGAAACATTGAACTTAAGTAGATTGAATGCATACCAAACTGGCGGAACTATTCATGTTATCGCAAATAATGCAGTCGGCTTTACGACTGATAGCTATGATTCTCGTTCTACTAAATATTCAAGCGACCTTGCAAAAGGTTTCGATATTCCGATTGTTCACGTGAATGCTGATGATCCAGAAGCTTGTCTTGCTGCTGCAAACCTTGCGATCCAATATCGTACGCTGTTCAAAAAGGACTTCTTAATCGATTTAATCGGTTACCGCCGATATGGTCATAACGAAATGGATGATCCAGCAGTTACGCAACCACAAGTGTACAAAAAAATTAAAAACCACCCAACTGTAAGAGCAATTTATGCAGATCAATTACAATCTGCTGGCGTTCTGAATGCAGATGAGGTTGAAACAATTGCTCAGTTTATACAAGAGGAATTAAAGGCTGAATACGCACAAGTGCCACCAGCTGATACGAGTGCTGCAACAATTCACGTTAAAGTTCCAGAAGTTGTTGCAAAAGGAATTCAACCGATTGACACTGGTGTTTCAATTGACTCACTTCGTGCAATTAATGAAGGACTATTATCTTGGCCTGAAGGCTTTAACGTATATCCAAAAGTGAAGAAAATTCTTGAGCGCCGTAAAGATGCTCTTGAAGAAAACGGTAAAATTGAATGGGCACTTGCTGAATCGTTAGCATTCGCTTCTATTTTACAAGAAGGTACGCCAATTCGTTTAACTGGTCAAGATTCACAGCGTGGTACATTTGCGCATCGTCATATCGTATTACACGATACTGATACAAACGAAACATATTCACCATTACATCGCTTACCGAACATTAACGCATCATTCTCTGTTCATAACAGTCCGTTATCAGAAGCTGCTGTTGTTGGTTACGAATATGGTTACAACGTATTTGCTCCAGAAACTCTTGTGATGTGGGAAGCGCAATATGGTGACTTCTCAAATACTGCGCAAGCATTATTTGATCAATATGTTTCAGCAGGAAGAGCGAAATGGGGTCAAAAATCAGGTCTAGTTCTTCTATTACCACACGGTTATGAAGGTCAAGGACCGGAGCATTCTAGTGCACGTCCAGAACGTTTCTTACAATTAGCTGCGGAGAACAACTGGACAGTTGCAAACTTAACGAGCGCGGCACAATACTTCCATATCTTGCGCCGTCAAGCATCTATCTTAGGAACAGAGGCTGTTCGACCATTAGTAATTATGACGCCGAAAAGCTTATTACGTCACCCACTTACACTTTCTACAGGTAGTGAGTTAAGTGAAGGACGTTTCCAACCTGCTTTAGAACAAGGAAACCTTGGTGCAAAACCAAACAAAGTAAAACGCCTTGTTTTAAGTACAGGTAAAATGGCAATTGACTTAGCAGCAGAAATCGAAAGTGGTAAGCATGAGTACAACTTAGATGAAGTTCATATGGTTCGTATCGAGCAGTTGTACCCATTCCCTGCTGAAAAAGTTCAATCTATTATTAAACGCTTTAAAAACTTAGAAGAAATCATTTGGGTTCAAGAAGAACCTCGTAATATGGGCGCTTGGCATTACATGGCTCCAATTCTGTTTGAACTAGCTGGGGATAAAGTGAAAACAGGTTACATTGGACGCCCGGATCGTTCTAGCCCATCTGGTGGCGATCCATTCGCTCACAAAGCTGAGCAAGAATTAATCGTTGCACACGCTTTAGATGTGAAGTACAACTTCCGTCAAGATAAACAAGAAATTGAAGTTTTTAGCAACTGAAAGTAACAATGAGTTTTTCAGGCCCGGCTGTGGCAGATAGTCTGCCACAGCCGGGCTAACAAATGGAGATTACCGAAGATTAAAGAAGACAAAACACACCGTTAGGCAAATAAGGGGAGGACATTTAAAATGATCGAAATTAAAGTACCTGAGCTTGCAGAATCTATTTCAGAAGGAACTATTTCACAATGGCTTATCAACGTAGGCGACAAAGTTGAGAAAGGTGGCAGCGTTGTTGAGCTTGAGACTGACAAAGTCAATGTAGAAATCATTGCAGAAGATTCAGGTATTGTATCGAAGTTACTAGGCGAACCTGGAGATACAGTTGAAGTTGGCGCTACTATCGCAATTTTAGACGCAAACGGTGCAGCAGTTGCAGTAAGTACACCTGCTCCAGCTAATGAGCAACCAAAACAAGAAACTACTGAAGCACCGAAAGCAGCAGCTCCAAGTGCTGAACAAAATAAAGCATTGCAAGGTTTACCAAATACAAATCGTCCTATCGCATCACCAGCTGCTCGCAAAATGGCTCGTGAATTAGGAATCGACTTAAACGACGTACGTAGTACAGATCTACTTGGACGTGTGAGACCACATGATGTACAAGCTCACGCTGCAGCTCCAAAAGAAGCACCAGCTGCTCCAAAACAAAGTCCGGCTCCAGTTGCAAAAACTGAATTCGAAAAACCAGTTGAGCGTGTGAAAATGTCCCGCCGCCGTCAAACAATTGCAAAACGTCTTGTAGAAGTTCAACAAACATCTGCAATGTTAACTACATTTAACGAAGTTGATATGAGTGCAATCATGGAATTACGTAAAGAACGCAAAGATGCTTTCGAGAAAAAACATGATGTACGTCTTGGCTTTATGTCATTCTTCACAAAAGCAGTTGTTGCAGCATTAAAACAATTCCCATTATTAAATGCTGAAATTCAAGGCGATGAGCTTATCATTAAAAAATTCTATGATATCGGTATTGCAGTAGCAGCTCCAGATGGATTAGTTGTTCCAGTTGTACGCGATGCTAACCAATTGAACTTCGCTGAAATTGAAAGCGAGATTCGTAATTTAGGTCTGAAAGCACGCGATAATAAACTTTCATTAAAAGAGCTACAAGGTGGTACATTTACGATCACAAATGGTGGCGTGTTCGGTTCTCTAATGTCAACACCAATCCTAAATAGTCCACAAGTAGGTATTCTAGGAATGCATAAAATCCAAGTACGTCCAGTTGCGATCGATAACGAGCGTATGGAAAACCGCCCAATGATGTACCTTGCACTATCTTACGATCACCGTATTGTTGATGGTAAAGAAGCAGTTAGCTTCCTTGTTGCTGTTAAAGATATGCTTGAAGATCCAAAATCATTATTATTAGAAGGTTGATAGATTATTAATCTATTAAAGGCTGTAGAATGTTTCATTCTACAGCCTTTTTTTATTGTATTCATACGGGACACATCACACTACATAGACTAATAATGTATGTCTAAAACGTAAGGGGGATAAAAATGAGTAACCTTCCAGTTCATGCAAAACTTAAAGCAAATAAGGATACTTTCTTCCTCCCCGATTCAAACGGGGGTGTTTACTTTCGAAATAACTCCAGTTCATTCCGTATGGATGGTGATGGAATTTATGACTGGATTGAGAAATTAATGCCTATGTTTAACGGTAATCATTCTTTGACAGAAATAACCGATGGTCTCCCTCTCCCCTATCAAAATCGAGTATTTGAAATTGGAGAGATTTTATATGAAAATGGTTTCGTTCGTGATGTAAGCCAAGATGCTCCCCACGAATTAAACAGTGCATTACTCGACAGATACGCTTCGCAAATTGAGTTTTTAGAAGCTGATTCCCATTCAGGCGCTTTAAAATTCGAAACGTACCGCGCAGCAAATGTGCTTATAATTGGTTCTGGCGATATGCTTACTTCCCTAGTTTCTTCTTTATTAGAATCTGGTTTACCTACATTTCATTATCTTGTTACAGATCGTGCTGAAACAAACTACGATCGAATTCATGAACTAAGCGAACGTGCATATGCAAATGATGACAATGTACTTATTCAAGAAATAGATATTACAATTGATCGCCCTTTGCATGAAGTATTCGAGCCTTTCGACTGGATTTTATACGTTTCCCAAAATGGAGATATTGAAAGTTTAAGAGCAATCCATACTATTTGTAGAGAGTTTAGGAAAAATTTCATACCAGCTATTTGCTTATCAAGAATTGGTTTAGCTGGACCCGTCGTAACCGCAGACCGTGAAGAATGCTGGGAATCAGCTTGGCATCGTCTACACGAAACTACTTTACAAAGTGAAAATCCACCTGAACCTTTCTCACCAATTGCATCTGCAATGTTAGCAAATGTTATCGTTTTTGAGTTATTTAAACATGTCGCTGAAGGTTCACACAGGCAGCATAATCCTCAATTCTTTTTATTAAACTTGGAAACACTTGAAGGAAAGTGGCACCCTTTCATAAAACATCTTCTCGCAACCGATGAAATCTTTACAATTGACACAGTGCAAAATCTTCAAGAAAACCTTGCCCATCGTTCCGGACAATATACTTCAACTGAACTTTTTCGTTTTTTTGATACGTTAACTTCTAAAGAAGCTGGCATATTCCACATGTGGGATGAACAAGATTTACACCAATTGCCTTTATCACAGTGCTATATTCAAGTTGCAAATCCATTATCAGATGGACCTACCTCTCCCCTTCCTACTATAACTTGCGGTGGATTAACTCATAATGAAGCACGCCGCGAAGCTGGTTTAACAGGAGTTGAAACATATGTAGCTGAAATGATTCATCGTCTTATCCCCGAACATACTGATATCGGTATTGGTGCTGGGGAAACGATGACAGAAGGTGTATACCGAGCACTACAAAAACATTTAAATAATAAGTTATGTGAACGCCAATCACATATGCTAGAAGAGATTACAGAGCTTGATTTAACCGCAATTCATGATAAACATTGTAGGTTTTACTACGATGCTCTCTCTACAATTCATGAAATACCTAAAGTAGGAATGAGTGAGGAGTTACTTGGTTTTCCTGTCGTTTGGATCGGTATAAATGATAGATGGTATGGTGCGGCAAATATTAATATAACACTCGCGTTAAGAAATGCTCTGCAACAAGCACTCCTTCATATTCAAAATGAAGAGATTCCTTATAAAGCTAATATGTTACCGGAATCATCCATTGTTTTATATAGTACGGATTCTGTTAGAGTAGCAATACAAGAAGAGGAAGAAATTCCGGGCGTACAGTCTTTACAAGTTGCTTTGCAAAATTTAACGGAAAACAACTTTTATCCATTCGTTTTTGATTTAGCTATTGAGTCATTTTTAAGAGACAACTTAGACGGTGTATATGGGGTATTAATTGCAAAGGAGGATGACCAATGACTCAAAACATATTACTTATAGGAGATGGCCTACTCACAGACTATGTACATGAGCAATTGTGTAAGCAATATTCACTCATCCGCCAGCATACCATTCCAGAAATTCTCCCTGAAAACATTCATCTTGCTCTCGTCTTACATGACGGGTCTCCTTCTTCCGTACATCATGATGCTGAGCTTATCTTTCGCTCAAATAATATTCCATGGCTTCGCGCGTTTACTTCGTTTGGTGAAGGTATTATCGGTCCTTACGTTCAGCCTCTTACAACTGGATGTTCCCACTGCGCTGATGGACGCCGGTTTATAGCTGGATTTGATCAAAAAGAAATGTGGGAACTACAACGGAAATATGCATTAAAAGCAGATAACGTGACACGGCGTGATGTACGCGCCACCCAAAATGGAATGTTACAAATGTGCCAGCTCATTCATGCTGAAACAGAGAAGATATTAACTAACAAACATTCTTCTATAAACAATGAACTCATTTTACTGGACTTACAAACGTTACAATGTACCCGGCATTCGTTTCTTCCAGACCCTCTCTGTCCGGTATGCAGCAATTTGTCTGACGATACAGCAGATGCAGCGCAAATTTCTTTACAACCAAGTTTAAAAACGAGTACTGAAACGTATCGCTGCCGTTCTATTCATGAGCTAAACACATTTTTAACGAGAGACTATTTAGATTACCGGACTGGTATTTTAAACGGCCAAATGCAACATTCTTTATTACCGTTTTCTGATGTTATTATAAACATGCCATTAATGTTCGGCAATGAAGGTGTCGCGGGCCGAACTCATTCATTCGCACTTAGTGAAGCAACCGCTATTCTAGAAGGGTTAGAAAGATATTGCGGTATGTCGCCTCGCGGGAAAAAGCCAAATGTGCATGGTAGTTTTCATGAGCTAGAGCATATTGCACTGAACCCCCTCACACTCGGTGTGCATACAATTGAACATTACAATCGTGATACTTGTCCATTTAAGCCGTTTGATCCTGATTATGAGCAAAACTGGGTATGGGGATACTCTTTATCACAAAGCCAGCCACTTTTAGTTCCAGAATCAATCGCTTATTATAGCCTCGGTCATCGAGATGCTTTCGTATATGAAACATCAAATGGATGTGCAATTGGTGGTAGTTTAGAAGAGGCAATTTTTCACGGCATTTTAGAAATTGTAGAGCGTGACGCCTTTTTGCTCACTTGGTATGCCGAATTACCTCTTCCCCGCCTTGATCTCAGTTCAGCAAATGATACAGAATTACAATTAATGATCCAGCGGTTACACACGATTACCGGGTATGAATTACATGCTTTTAATGCAACGATGGAACACGGCATCCCGAGCCTATGGGTCATTGCAAAAAATACGCGTGAAAATGGAATGAACGTTGTTTGTGCAGGAGGCTCTCATTTAGACCCAATCCGAGCTCTAAAGAGTGCAATTCATGAAATAGCAGGCATGTTACTTATAGCAGACGAAGAGCTCGATCAAAAAAGAGAGTATTACGAAAACTGCTTACAAGATCCCTACCTCGTTAATAAAATGGAAGATCATAGTATGCTGTACGGATTGAAAGAAGCGGAAGAACGTCTTCACTTCCTTTTACGTGAAGATGCTCCGGTGCAAACGTTCCAAGAAATGAATGCATTACAATCATTTGATATGGATTTAACATCTGATCTTCATCAACTTTTAAACCGGCTACATCAATCTAGACTTGAAGTAATCGTTGTAGATCAAACGGTCCGCCTTATAGAAAAGAACGGCTTACATTGTGTAAAAGTCATTATTCCAGGCATGTTACCGATGACGTTCGGTCACCATCTTACTCGGGTTACAGGACTGGATAGAGTCTATACCGTACCGATGACACTTGGATATAGAACTGAGCCTTTAACGAATGAAAAGTTAAATCCACACCCGCATCCGTTTCCATAATTCATAGCGAGGGGGAAATTTGATGCAACTGGATACCTTTTTACATCATCTCCATTTTTCTATTAATGAAATTATGTCGTCTGATAAAGAGATTGATTGGGAAGACGCACCACTTCCTTATAAATTATATCGAAATTTACCAGTCATCCCTCTCTCTTTAGAAATCCCATTAACTTTGCGGAATTCTTCTACTAAACCTAACTTAGAGGATATCGGTCATTATCTTTGGTACTCATTTGGTTTAACACAATTCTGTCAGCCTACTACTAACCTAGAAAATAATAAAACAACATCTCTATTTCGAAGATTCATCCCTTCTGGGGGTGCTTTATATCCAAATGAATTATATATGTATTTAAAAATTGAGCATTATCCAGACGGCATTTACCATTACGACGCCGCACATCACCGTCTTATCTTACTTCGCGAAGGAAATTTCGATTCTTATCTTACAGAAGCACTCGGCAATCGTTGCAACATACATTCTTGTTTTGGTGCTGCATTCGTATCCACTATGTTTTGGAAAAACTTCTTTAAATACAATAACTTTTCGTATCGTCTGCAAGGATTAGATAGCGGTGTGCTCATCGGTCAATTACTTGAATGTGCAAAACAATTCGGTTATACAAATGGTTTATATTTTCAGTTTCTAGACCGGGCAATGAATCATTTACTTGGACTGTCTGAAGGTGAAGAAAGTGTGTATGCTGTTATTCCTTTAAGTACAGAACCGAATACAGATTGGTTTCATGATGATCATCACGAAAATAAAACAGTTACTTCTCATAACTTACTGCAGCAAATCCCGCCATTAGCACATGAGCATTTCGTTCGTTCAAAACATGTAGATGACTATCCGATGATAAAAAAAATAAACGCGGCATCTATGATTGAATCGACAGAACACTTCCAAACATTTACCTGTGAAGAACGACAACAATATAGTCCACATGCTGTACAGCTACCTAAAGTGGAACGTTTATCATATGATTTTTTACAACTTTGTAAAAAACGATATTCACCTGATTCTGACTTCATTTTAACGAAATGGGATGCAGCCGAGCTCGCTACTCTACTACAAGAAGCGAGCCTCTCTTTCCCTTATTACAACGATCTTGATGGCAAGTATGTAAATGAAAACGCACGGGTCTCATTATATGGATGTTTTTATAACGTAAAAGACATAGAAAACGGTGCTTACGCTTATAACAGTAGGACACATTCCCTACAGCCAATACAGCATGGAGACCTTCGTTATTCTCTTCAGTCCAGTATGACGATGGATAACGTAAATCTTTTTCAAGCACCACTTTGTCTACATGTAATCGGAAATAAAGATTACTATAAAAATAAATTAGGTTATAGAGGATATCGAATTCATCAAATGGAAGCTGGCATGCTCGTTCATAAACTCGTTTTAGCTGCAACCGCTCTGGGGATGGGCGGGCATCCGTTACTAAGTTTTGATACAAATTCATGCGATCAATTGTACGGGATTGATGCCGGAAATAAAACTTCACTCATTCAAATTCCGGTTGGAGCGTATCGAGCGCGGAATTGGCTAAAGGGATATTTGCATAATTAGAAGCACGCCGGTTGATGGCGTGCTTTTTTTAAAGGACTTAAATTATTAAAAGCGAAATAAATACATATTCTTATATAAAAGGAGAGTTTGAATTGAGTATTTTACAAAAATTAATCGAGCAAGCGAAAAACCCTCGCGGGACAATTGGTTCCTCTATGCTTTGCATTATGAATGCTGCGCATACGAGACTAACAAATTGGGCTTTACAAAAAATACATATACGTGAAGATGCAGTTATTTTAGATATCGGTTGCGGAGGTGGGAAAACAATACATAGCCTTTCAAGACTAACTCCCCACGGAAAAATATACGGCATTGACTATTCAGAACAAGCTGTTGAAAACTCAAAGAAAACCAATATGAAGGATGTAAAAACAGAAAAAATAATCATTCATCAGGCAAACGTTTCCTCTATTCCATACAATACGAACTTCTTCGATCTCATTACCGCTTTTCAAACCCACTACTTTTGGCCTGATGTTGGGAATGATATGAAAGAAGTATTTCGCGTCTTAAAACCGAACGGATCCTTTTTACTAGTCGCTGAAACTTTCAAAATTCAATATCATATGGATAAATTTAAGACGACCGAAGAATTAGTAAACCTTTTTTATAAGACGGGATTTACAAGCGTGAAATGTTACGAAGAAAGAGGTTGCCTTTGCGTAATAGGAAATAAGTAAAAAAGCAGACCATTAGGGGTCTGCTTTTCACTAGATTAATTTAAAAATACTCTTAATTTGTCTCGCAAATAACCAATTTTTCGTACCGTAGTTATCATTCAGACTATCTAAACTGATAGATTGTCCGTTAGCAAACTTTAATTCTAACGTTGTATTTTTGTCATTTGTTTTTAAGTTACTATTTGTAATATCATCATACTTTAATTTTCCAATCTCAATATACTCTTCCTTCTCTTCTCCGATAACAACGTGATCTTGGAAGAAGAACAATACTTCTACTTTCTTACCGAAACAAAATACGTTTTTCGTATAAATTAATGTCGCGTTATCAAGTCCGACACATACTTCTTTCATCTCTTCAACAACGTTTCCTAAGTCTTCTTCGTTTCTTGCATTTGATTCAGCAATCCATTCTTCGATTGTATTCATGTTAATTGCCATACTGTGCCCCCTGGTTCGTTCATTGCTTTATTAAAAAATAAATACTATATGACAATATAAGCGATACGTACTATGTTTTCAAGAGCGAACGGTATATTCGAAATAAAGTGAAACTTTATTTATTCCCCTTTAACAAAAAAATAGCACTTAAAAAAGTGCTATTCCGCTCGCCTTGCTGCTTGTTGAATTGGATCCCAAACGCTGTTATATGGTGGTGCGTAACTTAAATCAACATCTTCTAAATCGTGAATGCTCATTTTATTGAAAAGTGCCATTGCGATAACATCAATACGTTTATCTACACCTTCTTCTCCAATTACTTGTCCGCCTAATAATTGTTTCGTATCGGCGTGATATAGTAATTTCAAGTGAAGTGGCGAAGCACTTGGGTAATAGCCCGCCATATTTGTTGAATCTACTTTGACCGTCTTATACGGGATGTTTAGCCCTTTCGCTTCTTTTTCATTTAAGCCTGTTCTTGCGAGCGTCAGATTCATAAATTTAATAATGCCTGTACCTAACGTACCTTTGAATGCTCTTCGTTTATCAACCATATTGAGTCCGGCAAGTCGCCCTTGTTTATTCGCAGTCGTTCCAAGCGGGATATGGTCGTGCATTTCCTTTATTACATGGTAATGCGTTGCACAATCCCCTGCTGCATATACGTCTTGTACATTCGTTTGCATATAAGCATTTACTTCAATTGCACCTTTAGGATTTTTACGTATATTTGTCCCTTCAAGAAAATCAGTATTTGACTGTACACCGACAGATACTAAAACGAGATCTGTTTTATACGTACCTTTATCTGTTTCAATTTGTTCTACTCGTTCTTTTCCTACAAACGCTTTTACATTTTCATTCGTTAAAATTTCAATCTGATGTTTATCTGCTTCTTTATGTATATATTCCGCCATATCAGCATCATAAATTGTGCCAATATGATCGTTTCGCTCAATCATTCTTACTTTCTTACCAAGTTCTACAAATGTTTCTGCCATCTCTAGACCAATTGCACCGCCGCCAATAATCGTTACGTGCTCAACGCTATTTGTTTGTAATGTGTCTACTATACGCTCAGCATCCGGAATTGTTTTTAAAAGATGAACACCTTGTAAATCTTTACCTTCCCAATCCGGCATAACAGGGCGTACACCAGTCGCAATTAATAAACGGTCATATAAAAATTCAAATACATCTTTCGTCTTCGTATGTACTGCATATACAATTTTCTTTTCTGTATCTACTTTCGTTACTTCATGACGCACTTTCGCATCAATTCCATATTTATCACGAAACGTTTTTACATCGCGTGCAATTAACTTTTCAGTAGAGGCGATAACACCACTAATCACATACGGTAATCCGCACTGAGCGTATGAATAGATTTCACCTTTTTCTAACGTTACAACATTTGCAGTTTCATCGTTTCTAACAATTTGCATTGCTGCACTCATACCTGCTGCATCTCCGCCAATAATGACATAGTTCACTTTACCACTCCTTCTTTTTACATACTCTTTACGATTTCCATATTTTATAGAAATAACACCTACTTCTATTGTAAAGAATGTGCATTTCATCTACAAATTTTGTGCACAAACCTATGCTTGAATAGGTATCCGTCGTGTCTTATAAACAACATGTGTAATATGCTATAACAGAAGCAATTGAAAGTAGGTGAAATATACATGTGCCCTGGCCTTCTCGCCCAAACTCCAGAGGAACCGCAAGAACCGAAAGCCGCCACGCCACTTGACCAAGAATTTTCCATTAACGCAACAATATACAGCGCTCGTGCTTGGTTGTCTGACAATAATACTTACGCTCAAGATATTTGGAAAGGCACTCGCTTCGCTTCAGCATCACATGCTGGTAAGTCCATATTTCCAAGTGGTACTATTAAAGTTATTAACTTATCTTCAGATACAATAACAGTTACTACATCAGGAGAGGCAGATCATACTCTCAAAACAGTCGTACCACCCCATTCTGAAGTGGCTTTATCACCCAGTTCGTTATCCGCTGTACAGGCTAGTACATCCGGAAAGGCAAGTAAAGTCACATTCCTCTTTCACATCTTTTTCTCAAGGGATCCCGGTCCAGCTAAACAACCATAGAAAAGGTACAGTAATATACACTGTACCTTTTTCATGCACTCTATTCTCTTGATTTAATCAGTTCAACATTATAAGATTCCACACTCGTTAACGTTCCCGTAAAATACGGATTTTCTCTATACCAAGACTGTTTTGAAAAATACGCTTGCATATCTTTCGTTTGAAACATATGTCCATGCCTTGCGTATATTTCATTTCTAGCAATTTTCAACTGTTCTTTCGATAAATATGTTAAGTCCGTACTTGTTAATTTTCGAATATCACTATCAGGGAAGATGAAACCATTATATACATAATGAGTAGTAGTTGGCGGAGTGACATTATAAACAACTGTTTTTTCTACACTTTTCTTTTGAAACGGAAGGTTATAAGCCGAAAGTGCCGTTACCGTTTCTACCTTTGTCGTTTCCCTTCCGCTTTCTCCATTTCGTTCTAAATAAATCGCCGCACTTCCATCAGTCGCTATCGGTCCCCACCTAATTTCTTCTCCGGTCAACGCTGTAACTGGCTTTTGATTCACGTATAATGTCGCACCAGGCGCATTCGTTTGAACTGTAATATATTGCCCTTGCAGTGTTAAATCTATCGTTACATTATTTTGACTTTGTTTCATAAGTACAACCTTTTCCTCACGTAATAATTTTACATAGTCATTTTTATATTCTGCTTGAAATACTTGAGTTCCTGGAAGAAACGGTCCATATTGCTTGTCAAACTTTTTATCATTTGTTTTATCAATTTCTTTTCCGTTCAATTTTAAAGATGTACCTTTTTCATTTGTAAGCAGAGTCGTATAATACGTCTTCGCTTTCAATTTATACCGATCAAATAAAACGAAATACTTCCCGTCTTTCGTTAAAGAAAAATCTGCTCTTTCTATTCCATCCCCTTGTTTTTCACCTTGCCTCAAATATTCTTTCAATTCATTCACGTAAGATGGATTTTCTTTTATATATGAAAATAGAGGCGTTAAACTCTCTCTCGTTACAATAACGGCTGGATCATCTGCCGTTATGATCTCAGCTAATTTCTCTCCGTCCCTCTCTTGTAAAACAGTAATAATTCTCTCTACTTGCGATGATTGTGAGTAATATGAAGAGCCATACGCATATAATCCGCCCAATACTATAATAAAAAATGTTAAAAGTGTAATTCCAATTATTGTCCCTTTGCTCATTTTTTGCTTCTTTACTACAGGATTTCCCCTCTTCGTCCCGCAGTTTTGACAAAATTGCACACCGTCTTCAAAATGAATCCCACACTTTGTTCATACATTCATCCATTCAACCACCTTTTCGTTAGAAGCCAGTTAATCCCTGTGTAAAGGTTTGAATTATCGTGTTAATGTAAGACCAAAACACAATAAACGTTGCAATTCCAATTAAAACATTTGCGATAAGAAGTGTGTACACAGGATCTAATCCACCGTTATCTAGTTTTAATATAGCTACAATTATACTAATCCCTATATATGTCGTAGCTATCCATAGTAATATTGGTAAGAAAAAGATTAATAAGAAACTAAAAAGAAAAGAAAGAACTAGTATAGCAATAGCTGGCGTCGCTATCGTCCCCCATATGCCGAATGCTTCAAGAAAAGAAAAAGATGATTTCATCATCTTACCACTTACAAAAATAATAAATCCGACAAATAAAGTTAAAATTAATAAAAAGAAAAAGACCATTACAGATTCTCCAAAGAAAGTAGGAGTAGATACATCTGGCACTAATGTCCTCGTAACAGTCGCCGCTGTGCTCATCATTCTATAAAAAATACATGCTCCTAAAAAGCAAATAAGCACAAGACTTACAATTCCATTTCGCACTTCAATATTTCCACTTTCCATAATGGCCGATGGTGATTTAAAAGCATTTTTAAAGAACTGAAAATAGCCACTTGCAAATTGTTTCGCCTGCTCTACCGTTTCATTTGGGCGAGTTTCCTTTACTTGTGCCGCGCTCGATAGTTGCCCTTCTTCCTGCACACCACTTACTACTACTTCTTCCGATAACGAATGTCCACAATTCCCGCAAAACTTTGCTTCCGCTGCATTTTCTGTATTACACGCCGTACATTTCATTCTCTCATCCCTCCTTAAGCATATACCTTATAGGGTGTTACAAATTCAATATATGACTTTGTACATAAAACATGACTACAAGAAAAAGAATATGAAATCCTTCTTTTAAACGAAACTATGCGTGCTAGTAATATAGAAAAATAATGTTATTATGAAACAGAGCAACTAACATTTTTAACAGATTGGATGAAGACAATGGAATTTGTAAACTCGATTTTTCAAACACTCCTTACAAGTGTGATCCAATTATTTTCTTTAATTGGAATCATCATTGTAATTGGATTTATATTAGGTTATTTAGAATCTCTCACACGAACGTATTGGTCGAGAGCTTTCGGAAGGAAAGGCTTTCTTTTGACTGCATGGATCGGTGTCCCTATTCATGAACTTGGACATGCAATTATGTGTCTATTATTTCGTCATAAAATTGTAGCAACGCAGTTCTTCCCGACAGATACAAGTCAGGGAGCTTTAGGTTACGTACAACATCAATACAATCAAAAAAGCATATATCAACGAATCGGGAATTTCTTTATCGGCATCGGTCCTATTATTTCTGGTATTACTGCCTTAATCCTTTTAATGCGCTATTTCGTACCAGAGTCATATTCTTTATTTAATACGACTCTTGAAACAACAATTGCATCGACTTCTATTAACTTAGACATGATCCAAAACATGTTTTTATCAACATTCTTTTTATTAAAAAGCTTGTTTACAATGAGCAATTTATTGACCCCTTCTTTTTGGTTATTTTTATTTATCGCTATTTGTATTTCCGCACATATCGCTTTAAGTAAACCAGATATTAAAGGATCCATAGACGGTGTTATCGTCATGTTTATCGTGTTATTTTTATTCAATATAATAGCGGGACTGTTTCAGTACGATAGTAACCAACTAATCGGTAAAATTATGAAATATAATATGTATCTCATTGCATTTTCTAGTGTGGCGCTTCTTTTCTCTGGTATTTCTACACTTGTGAGTTTTGGGTTTTATAAAATAAGAGGAGGGCGTTCATTGTGAACGCCCTCTTCTTATTAGTTATTTCTCTTATAATCACAATGCTCAACCGAAACACGAGCATGCCCTTCTTCATCCGTACACCATGACTGTGACTGAAAGGCAAGAAAAATACCAATCCACTCTTCCTTCTTCTCAAAGTAAATCAATATCCCACCGTCTTGCCATTTGCCATCATCACCTTGCCATTTCTCTACATTCCCTTGGTTCATATGAATATCATGTATACCATTTCCAGGTGTAAAGTGGAAATACGAATCCGGAACCTCTTCTTCTGGTCCCCACCTTTCACCAAACGCATAAATAGTCGCTTTTTCTTCTATTGCTCGTTTTATATAACGTTCTATTTTTTCATTTAAATCATTGTCAACTCCTACTTTTTCAGCAGGTAAAGGAATCATTTGTTTCGAATCAAATAACTTACCTCTTACGTAGTCTAAAGCTACTTTCGGCTCATTGTTTTTTACTTCTGTAAAACCAAACGGTAATGTCGGTAAAATATGAATCGCCTCTGATCGAATATCGTCGCTCGCAAAATATAAAACTTCTGACGGATAACTTTGCGATTTCACGTTAATTGCAATGCGATAATCTACTCCTGCTTCACCTTGTAAATGAACTTGATAATGAGGTGTTTTGCCTTTTCCAATCTTAGATTGTATAACTGTACCTTTTAATACACCGTAGTTTTTTAAGGGCATACCTTTCATCTCCTATTCATTTAGTAGAAGCTGTTCATACTTAAGCCATTATCCATATAAAAAGAAAATCCTCCTTTACCAGGAGGATTTTTTATTTTTCCCCGCATTAACGGGCAGTAAGACTCCCACCAAAAAATCTAACTGGAGCCTAACTGCCCATAAAAGCCCGATTGGTGAAGCTAATAATTAGTGGGGATGAAAAACACTCCCCACTAATTAAAGTTTCACTTTATCAACATATACCAAAAAATCACCTCTACGACTACAAGCAACACCGCACCAAAAATCATTAACGTCGTCTTCTTTAGTAGTTCGTTTTCACGATACGGAATATTACATAAATAAGCACCTAGTGTAATACGTGATGGGCAAGCAATTGTCGCTACTGATGATGCGGTATTTTGGAGTGTTGTGACGTATTGCCACGGGAGTGCTACGTTTTGCGCTGTTTGCATTTGGAGCTTAATAAACATCGCATTTGATCCTGCGTTACTACCTGTTAAAAAGCCACCGATTCCGCCGATAAACGGAGCTACGAAAACGAAAAAGGTGCCAAAGGTTTCACCAGCTGTTTTTGCGAGCAATGAATGCATACCAGATGCCCCCATTAGCTCTGAAATCGCAATAAACATTGTCGTTGTAATTGCGAATGGAATCCATTGTTTTATCGTTTGCGAGAGTGATTGTTTAATAATATTAGATGGAATGTGGAAGAAAATGATTGTAAATAAACAAGTCATGGCGAGCCAAAACCCTGGCGAATATAGTAGCTCTAGTTTGTAAGAATATGATTTTAAATCGAGAACTGCATATGACCTGAGTAGATCATGTAATGCTGGAACGAGGCGAGAAAGTAAAATACAAACCGTTAAAAAAATATAAGGGCTAATAATTTTTATAATGGATACTTCTCTCTCCGTAGCCGCCGCATGTTCTGTTAAAAGGTTTTGCTCATCTTTTCCTTTTAGTTTAATGATTAGAAAGCCAAATGTAATGGTAACGATAGAACTTAATATCCCTGCTAGTTCCACACTTACGTATGCGTTAGAAAGATAGATTCCTAGAGAAAATAATAGAAAGAAACCAACTCCCTCTTTCCACTTTTCTATAACCGCCTGAAATCCACCGACAACGTATAAGGAAAGGATGATGAAGTACGCAAAAATTGGAATGCTTAATAATGCTGTATTTGTACCAAGAGTCGTGAGTGGCATGTTAATAAGCTGAGAACCGATAATCGTACCCGTTGCCATCGCGCCCCATGAACTTGCAAGTAAACCGATAAACGAAAGTAGCACAGCTTGAAACGGTTTATAACCGAGAGAAAGAAAAATAGGTGCTGCGACCATAAAACCAATTCCGAACCCACTCACTGATTCAATAAGTGGACAAATACCAAAACACATAAGAAGCATTTGCAATAATCGATCGCGCGTGACTTGTTCTAGAAATCTCGCTACTTGATCGATGTATCCCATTTTGTTCATGAGGTGAAATAAAAAAATACCGAAAAACAAAACGTATCCAACAATAAAACAAATTAACCAACCTTTAATCGTTGCATGTACAGTTTCACTTATCCCTAACCGAAATGTTGGCGAGAGTAAAACAATTCCAACAGAAACGGCATAAGAAATTAATGAGGATCTTAATGACGTTTGTTTAAATAAAAATAAACAAATGAAAATCATCATAATCGGGATAAGTGCCAACAATATGGACATGTGATCATCTCATTTCGTTAAAAATACAATTTTTAACTATTATATAACAGATAACACGATTTTCAATTATTTTTAAAACAGATTAAAAAAAGAGCCAAACAGCTCTTTTTTTGGATCACTCCCATTTTCTTTTATCCTGAAAAACCGTCTGCTGTCCAATCATTTTTTCTAGTACAACAAACACAATATAAGCACATATTACTTGCAATACAATATTCCCAAGTTTTATTAATTCAAATGAATGGATCCATTGGAATAATTCATTTAATAATACAATCGAAACGATACTAAATAGTTCTATACTAACCGAAAATATACATACTTCGAAAATAGATTGCTCTTGTATTCGATTTAAGTTGGAAAAGATGAATAAATATCCTAGAAATAGAGCCAATAATTCTATTTTTGTCATGCTAATTAGCCAAGCGTATAGTGGTACGGTTAAAAGAAGATATAATAGTTTCCGTCTTAGCATGCCTTCTCACCTCTAATTTATAAGTGTTTTCTGTATATTTTAACACTTTTCACATAAAAGAAACAGAAGAGACTTATGCCTCTTCTGTTTCTTTTACTGCATGTATTAACTCACAAATTTCTTCTCGCTTTTCATTTTCTAACAGCTCAATGACTTTACTTCCAACGACAACACCGTCACATATTGTAATCATTTCTTCAATTTGCTCTCGTGTTGAAATACCGAATCCTGCGACTACTGGTAAGTGGACGTGTGCTTTTACTTTTTCTAAGTAACTACGAATCTCATCTTTAAAGTTTTGACGTACTCCCGTTACGCCCGCTACTGTAACGGCGTAGACGAATCCTTGTGATTCACTCGTAATTTTTTCGATTCGTTCAATAGGGCTCGTTACGGTAACGAGTGGAATTAAAGCGATATTCGCCACGCGAAGGAGCGGTGCAATAATGTCTTGTTCTTCATACGGTAAGTCTGGAACGATAATACCGTCCACCCCTGCTTCAAGACAGCTCTCAATGAAACGTTCCTTTCCGAATGCGAGTACTGGATTTAAATATGTCATAAGTACAAATGGAATTTGAACTTCTTGCCTCACCTCTATTAATGCTTGAAAAATACCTTTCAATGTTACACCACTATCTAATGCTCTTTTTCCTGCCCTTTGAATAGTTGGACCGTCTGCGACTGGATCTGAGAACGGAATACCGATTTCAACGATACTTGCTCCTGCTTCATCAAGAAAACGAATTCTTTCTTTTAACTTTTCAAGTCCACCATCTCCGCCCATTACATACGGAATAAATGCTTTCTTGCCATTTTCAAACGCTGCTTTAATTTTTTCTACTCCCATTTTTTACACCTCTTCCATATAACGTTTTATACTCTCTACATCTTTATCACCACGGCCGGATAAACAAATAACAAGTCCTTCGTCTTTCTTCATTTGCGGCGCTAGTTTTAAAGCGTATGCAACAGCATGTGAACTTTCTAATGCCGGGATAATCCCTTCTTTTTTCGTTAATAATTGAAATGCTTCTAACGCTTCTTCATCTGTAATGGAATGATAAGAAACGCGGCCAATATCTTTTAGCAAGCTATGTTCTGGCCCAACACCTGGGTAATCCAGCCCTGCCGAAATAGAGTGTGCTTCTTGAATTTGCCCTTCTTCATTTTGCAGAAGGTACATCATCGATCCGTGTAAAACACCGACACTTCCTTTCGTTAAAGTGGCTGCGTGCTTTTCTGTGTGAACACCTTTTCCAGCTGCTTCAACACCGTAAAGAGCAACTTCTTCATCGTGTACGAACGGATAAAACATTCCCATTGCATTACTACCACCGCCAATACAAGCAACGACTGCTTCTGGTAATTTTCCTTCTAACGCTTCGTATTGCTTTTTCGTTTCTTTCCCAATTACACTTTGGAAATCACGAACAATTTGCGGGAATGGATGTGGCCCGAGAACTGATCCCATAATGTAGTGCGTATCGTGTACATGTGAAACCCAGTAACGAAGCGCCTCGTTTACCGCATCTTTCAACGTGCCGCTACCTGCCGCAACGCTTTCTACTTTTGCTCCGAGTAATTCCATTCGAAACACGTTTAATTTTTGTCGTCTCACATCTTCTTCTCCCATGAAGATGACGCATTCTAAACCGAAAAGTGCACATACAGTAGCTGTTGCAACTCCGTGTTGTCCTGCTCCTGTTTCAGCGACAACTTTCTTCTTACCCATTCTTACCGCAAGAAGTGCCTGACCGATTGTATTGTTAATTTTATGAGCTCCCGTATGGTTCAAATCTTCACGCTTTAAATAAATCTTTGCTCCGCCGCAATACTTCGTCATATTTTCAGCGAAATAAAGCGGTGTTTCTCTTCCAACATACGTTTGTAAATAATGATTTAATTCCTTTTGAAACGCTTCATCTTGCATCGCTTCTTTATACGCTTCTTCTAGTTCTAGTACGGATTGCATTAACGTTTCTGGAACGTATCGTCCTCCGTATATACCGTAATGACCTTTTTCATCTGGATATGCATAGTTCATTTGGAACACTCCTTCGCTTTTTTAATAAATTGTTTTATTTTCTCCAAATCTTTCTTTCCTTCTGTCTCTACCCCGCTACTCACATCGACCATATATGGCTGAACGGTTTGAATGGCTTCTTCTATATTAATGACGTTTAATCCGCCAGCTAATATCGTTTTCTCTCGCAACTCGTTTGGCATATGCTCAAGTAATTCCCATGAGAATGTCCTTCCATTTCCTCCGTAAAACTTTTCTTTCGGGCTATCAAATAACAGATAATCTGTTTCGTATTTTTTCGCATGTTCAATATCTTTCTCTAAAGCTACTCCTAACGCTTTTATAGACGGAATATTCAATCTCCTGATTTGATGGTTGTCTTCATCCCCATGCAATTGCACATGCGTTAACCCGCACTCCTCTGCAATTTTCTGGATCACTTCTACCGATTCATTTACGAAAACACCGACCTTGAAAACGTGGGCTGGAATTTCCCCAATAATTTCTTTCGCTTGCCCTGGAGTGATTTGGCGTTTACTTTCTGCAAAAACGAATCCGATTGCATCTGCGCCATATTCACACGCACTTTTCGCTGTTTCCATATCAGTGATGCCGCAAATCTTCACTTTCATATGCTCACCTTACAGTCTTCAAAAAAGGTACTGATAGAAGATGATATCATAAGCGCTTCTCCGACTAATACGCCTTTGGCACCAGCTCGTTTGACTCTGATGATATCTTCTTTTGAATGAATACCACTTTCACTAATCCAAAGCAGATTTTCCTCATTCAGTCGTTTTCCGAGTTTTTCAGTTTGGCTTAAATCTACTTCAAACGTTTTTAAATTACGGTTATTAATTCCGATAACGTGCGGATTTAATCGGGTTGCAATTTCTAATTCCTGTTCATCATGAACTTCAACAATCGCTTCTAATCCCATTTCTAGTACGTAGTTATAAAGCTCTTTTAATTTCTCTTTTGACAATGCTGCAACGATTAATAAAATAAGATCTGCACCAGCTTCATAAGCTCTATCAATTTGAATCTTATCAATTATAAAATCTTTACATAAAAGCGGAATGTTACTTTCTGTTCTTGCAGTTTGTAAGTCGTGAAACGATCCTTTAAAAAATTGACCGTCTGTTAAAACAGAAACCGCTCCAGCGCCGCATTCTTCATATGTTTTTACTTGTTTTGGTACATCAACGTGTAAGTTTATATCGCCTTTTGATGGAGACGCTCGCTTTACCTCTGCGATTACAGTAAATTGCTCTAAAGCTTTTACAAGTGAGTGTGTTTTCCTTTTTTCTTTCACTGGTGAATATGTTTCATATAACTCCGCAACTTCTACTTTCTTTTGCTCTACAATTTTGTCTAAAATCGTCCCCATTTTAATTCACCCTTTCTAACTTTTCATGGCTTGCTGTAATTAATAAGTTTAATTTTTCTAATGCTTTTCCGGAGTCAATGCTATGCGTTGCTAGTTTAATTCCTTCTTCAATCGTTTCCGCTTTTCCGTTTGCGAAAAGAGCAAGCCCTGCATTTAGTAAAACGGTATCGCGGTATACACTTTTTTCTCCGCTCAATACTCCGAGCGTAATTTTTGCGTTTTCTTTTGAATTTCCGCCTCTAATTTCCTCATTTTTCACTCTTGAAAAACCGTAGTTTTCTGGTGCAATACTCATTTCAATTATTTCATTGTCTTTTAAAATAGCGACGCAGTTTTCTCCTTGTAATGATGCTTCATCTAAAAATCCACTTCCGTTTACGACGAGCGCTTGTTTTCTGCCTAGTTTCTGCAATACTTCCGCTACCGGCAATAACATATCTCGTTTATAAATACCGACAAATTGTGTTTCTAAATTAACCGGATTCGTCAACGGTCCAATTAAGTTAAAGATCGTCGGAACGTTTAATTCTTTTCTTATTTTCATAATGCGTCTTAATGCTGGATGCATCGCTGGTGCGAATAAGAAGGCAATCCCTACATTTTCTAATAAGTAGTCAATCTCACCTGGCGTACAACTAATGTTTACACCGAGTTCTTCTAATAAATCAGCACTTCCTGTTTTACTAGAAACAGCGCGGTTTCCATGTTTCGCAACCTTTACACCAGCTCCGGCAAGTACAAATGCCGATGTTGTACTAATATTGAATGTTTGCGCACCGTCACCACCCGTTCCGCAATTGTCCATCGCGCCTTTTATATGATTTGAAAACGGTAATGCCTTTTCGCGAAGAGCACGAACGAGACCGTATATTTCTTCTGCTGTTTCGCCTTTCGCTTTCAGCAATACTAAGAAAGCTGCAACTTCACTTTCCAATATGTTGTCACTTAATAAAAGAAGTCCCGCTTCATACATTTCCTCTTCTGTTAAATGTTGTCCCTCTACTAACTTTCGAAGATAACTGTTCATACTCTCTCCTCCTCTTTCACTTCTGCCAAAAAAGCACGTATTAACTTTCCGCCTTCTTCTGTTGCAATTGATTCTGGGTGAAACTGTAATCCGAAGAGCGGATAATAGTTGTGACGAACTGCCATGATTTCTCCGTCATCCATCGCTGTCGCGAGTATGTCAAAACACTGCGGCAAACCATTTTGCGCTGCGACGAGTGAATGGTAACGCATCGCTGTTAGCGGCTGCGTAACGTACGAAAAGATTGACGTTCCGTTATGTTTCACACGCGATGTTTTTCCGTGTTTAATGTGCTCTGCTCTAACAATTTCTCCTCCAAATGCGGATATGATTGCTTGATGGCCAAGGCAAATTCCTAAGATGGGAACGTTCTTATAAAAGTGACGAATAACATCGATACAAATTCCAGCATCTTCTGGTTTTCCAGGTCCTGGTGATAGCACAATTCCTTTCGGCTTCATCTCCTCTAATTGTTCAATTGTTATTTGATCATTTCTTACTACAACAATTTCTTCCTCGTACTCGCCTAATAGTTGATACAAGTTATATGTGAAGGAATCATAATTATCGATCAGTACAATCATTTCATAACCTCCAAAAGCGCTCTCGCTTTATTTAATGTTTCTTCATATTCAGCTACAGGGTCTGAATCGTAGACGATACCCGCTCCTGCCTGAACGTACGCTTTCTCATCTTTTACAACCATCGTTCGAATTGCTAGCGCCATATCAAGATTTCCTGAGAATGAAATATATCCAACTGCTCCGGCGTATACATTTCTTTTTTCATGCTCTAACGTATTAATAATTTCCATCGCCCTTATTTTCGGAGCGCCTGATACTGTGCCGGCTGGTAAACAATACGCTAATGCATCAAATCCACTCATCCGTTTTTGCAATGTTCCGTAAACTTTAGATACAATGTGCATAACGTGAGAGTATTTCTCTACTTTCATATATTTATCTATCGTCACAGAGCCAATTTCACTTACTCTGCCAATATCATTTCGGCCTAGATCCACAAGCATCATATGCTCCGCCCGCTCTTTCTCATTTCCTAACAGTTCTTTTTCGATTTCCTCATCTTCCTGCTTCGTTTTCCCTCTCGGTCTCGTGCCGGCAATTGGATTTGTCATTACCTTATCATCTCTTACTGATAGTAAACTTTCTGGCGAAGAGCCCAGTACAACATAATCTTGAAAATCGATATAGAACATATATGGTGATGGATTCGCAATTCGAAGTTTCCTGTATAATGCGAACGGATCTCCTTTACACTCACTTTTTAATCGCTGGGATAATACAACTTGAAAAATATCTCCGGCCCGAATGTATTCTTTCGCTGTTTCCACCATTTCACAAAATTCTTTTTCCGTTACTGAAGAAGTGAATGCTAAAGATGATATTACTTCACTCACCTTCTCTTCTTCTACGTTTAGCACTTCCTCTTTGTATTGTTGCAATCTCTCGTATACTTCCTCATAAGAAGCTGATTCATCTTCCTTGCATACATATACAAACGATAGTTTTTGGCGTAAATGATCGTAAACGATAAACTCGCGATACAGTAAAAGGTGTACTTCTGGAATATTTAATGGATCATGTAAGTCTACTCCTATATTTTCATACTGCCGAATTACGTCGTAGCCGATATATCCAACTGCTCCCCCGCAAAACGGGAATGGACTCTCTACTTGCGCTGGTGCGATTACCTCTTCTAACACTTGCAGTACGTTACCTTGCAGCTTTTCTGTTTGGCTGTAAATCGTTCGTTCCACTTCCGTACCAACACTTTTCACTTCACCATACGGATTACATCCTAAGCAAGAATAGCGTCCTTTATCTTGATGAAGCTGTGAGCTTTCTAGTAAAAACTTCTTCTTCCCTTTCATACGTCTATATAAAGAAATTGGCGTAATGCTATCTCCTTCTTCTTCAGCGATTACTAAAAATGTTTTTCCTTGTTCTTTTTGCTTCATAAATTCTTCTTTCGTCATCATGCCTTTCACCTCACTCTGAAAAATAAAAAAGTCCCCTACATATCGAAATATGTAGAGGACGATAAATTTACCGTGGTACCACCTCAGGTTGGATGCAAAAGCATCCCGCTTTATTCAGGTACAAAATATATACCTTATCCTTGTAACGGCGGAACCCGGGTTGCCTACTGAATAAAATTGTTCAGCATACCTCTCGTAAGCCCATTCCGTATATGGCACCGTACCGGGCTCCCACCTGCCCCCGGCTCTCTGTAACGTCTCCAAATATACGTACTCTTCTTACTTAAACGATTTAACTTATTTAATTTTTATAGGGCGTTCAACAATTTTTTGTACACAAAAAGGGAGTACTCATCCTATAGAAAGGACGGGTACTCCCGTGGTGCCACCTTAATTCGTTACGAATGTAACGCACTTTGCCGTATCAAAAAATAATACGTGTCTCTTGTATCGATGAGATCATGTCGCCAAAGCCTACTTCTTTCGTTTCGGTTTGGAAGCTCCGAAGCCCATTCCACATCAATCCCATACTGATTCGCACCAACCATCAGCTCTCTGACATGTTCATCATGTGTACTCTTCTTCATCAACGCTTGCATTTTTTTAAGTTGCACTCATTATATTCCTCATGTTTCTAATAAGTCAATACTTTTTCCGAAAAAAATATTATTTCTTCGTTCGATATTATATTGACAAAACAACCTGTTTTTATGTAAAAATAATAAATACTCTATTAAAATTAAGGTTTTTTGCCAGAAAGTTATATATCCCAAAAGTAAAAAGATGTCAAAAAACGCTTAAATTTCAGAAAATTCTTATTTGCGCATGGATTTTTCTGAATAATCATGATAGATTATAAATATGCAAAATGCATCAAAAGACATGACAAAAGGAAGGGGAACTACATGAGTACGCAGATGTTAACTTTAACTTCTATCTCTATTTACATGCTCGGGATGTTAGTAATCGGCTATTTCGCCTACAAACGAACGTCCAACTTAACAGATTATATGCTTGGCGGGCGTACACTAGGCCCCGCAGTAACAGCATTAAGTGCTGGAGCATCCGATATGAGTGGTTGGCTTTTAATGGGATTACCCGGTGCAATGTTTAGCGTTGGATTAAGTAGTAGTTGGATTGCGATCGGCCTAACACTAGGCGCATACGCAAACTGGCTTTATGTCGCTCCTCGCTTACGTACCTACTCTGAAATTGCAAATAATTCTATTACTATCCCAGAATTTTTGGAACACCGCTTCCACGACAAATCTCACATGCTACGCTTAGTATCCGGACTTGTTATTATGATTTTCTTTACTTTCTATGTAGCTTCAGGACTAGTTTCAGGCGCTGTATTATTTGAAAATTCATTTGGTATGAACTATCATGTTGGATTATTCATTGTAGCAGGCGTTGTTGTAGCTTACACATTATTTGGTGGTTTCTTAGCTGTAAGTTGGACAGACTTCGTGCAAGGAATCATTATGGTAGTTGCTCTTATTCTTGTTCCTATCGTAACAATTATGAATGCAAACGGACTTGGACCTGCATTTGATACAATTCGATCTGTAGATCCAACACGTTTAGATATTTTTAAAGGTGCCTCCACTTTAGGAATTGTTTCCTTATTCGCATGGGGCCTTGGTTATGTTGGACAACCTCATATTATCGTACGCTTTATGGCAATTTCTTCTGTAAAAGAACTTAAAAGCGCACGAAGAATTGGTATGAGCTGGATGATTTTCTCTGTTGTCGGAGCTATGTTTACTGGTCTTATCGGTATTGCCTACTATTCACAACAAGATTTGACATTATCTAACCCAGAGACAATTTTCCTTGAGCTTGGAAAAATTTTATTCCATCCACTTATTACTGGATTTTTATTAGCAGCGATTTTAGCAGCTATTATGAGTACAATCTCATCTCAGCTTCTCGTTACTTCAAGTGCTGTAACAGAAGACTTATATCATACATTCTTTAAACGTTCTGCTTCTGATAAAGAGCTTGTATTTGTCGGTCGTATGGCTGTTCTTGGTATCGCCTTAGTTGGGTGCGCATTAGCGTTTAAACAAAATGATACGATTTTAGCTCTTGTTGGATACGCTTGGGCTGGATTTGGTTCTTCATTCGGACCAGCTATTTTATTAAGTCTATATTGGAAACGTATGACGAAATGGGGCGCGCTTGCTGGTATGATTTCTGGTGCCGCGACTGTTATTATATGGACTCAATTTAAATTCTTAACAAACTTCTTATATGAAATGATTCCTGGTTTCACAATTAGTTTACTAGCAATCATAATCGTTAGTTTACTAACACAACCTTCAAAAGAAGTTGAAGAGCAATTTGAGGATTTCGAAAAACAACATAGTCATAGTCTATAAAAAAGCTTTGCTGTTATCGTAACAGCAGAGCTTTTTTTACTACAGTTCGACAATATTCTTCTCAAATTTAACAATTTCTTTATGTTTCGTTAAATTTACTATAACATTCTTCCTTTATATTATTAGTATCGACACCTATACAGAAAGGGGACTCCACCAATGTTAGCAGCTTTCCAGCAAAAACATATAAGAAAATTTTCACCCATCACAAATACTTCTGCTTCTTGTTTAAACATTCAACCTAATCCGCCCAAAATTTCAATTGCTCCTTCTGTTATTTCAGTTATCGGTGTTCATATGGGAAAAAATAAGTTAAAAATAAAAACTGGGCAAAGTACTGAGTTATCAGCTTCCGTTTTGCCAATGCAAGCGACGAACCAAGAGCTTATTTGGACAAATATGAATTCTGATGTCATCACAATCTATCCAAAAGGTGATACGGTAACGATTACTGGAAAAAGTGCAGGAAGAGCAGTCGTAATTGTCACAACTGCTGAAGGAAAATTCCGCGACTTATGTGTCGTTCACGTACAACCTTATATGACAAATCCAAAGTGATATAAAGAGAGTGGATATGAATCCACTCTCTTAATTTATTTCAATTCCAGGATTTTTTCTTTTTAACAACAAAATAAATTCTTCTTTATTTCTTGGAGAAATAAGTTCTGTTTCATATGATCCGTATAGAATTTCAAATCGATCGAATGATAGTGCATGAGCTGCGATTGGATTTTTCGTATCTGAAATTCGCTTTATATCCCTTATAAGAATACGTTTTTTAACGAAACCAGATCTAATAGTAATCTCTTCTTCCCCTACAATATATTTTGTTGAAAACCAACTCCAACTAAACAGTATGGCTAATGGAATTGTAAAAAATAAGAGAAAGTATTCTCTCCCTGCAAATATTGGAGCAAAACAGGCACCTATAACGATTATAAAGACCAGATATAACCATGCATCTTTTTTTGATGGAAATTCCATTACGCTCCCTCCTCTCTTGATTTAAGTTAATGAATTCCCCTCCTTCTCTTATTAAAATAAAAGTAATATTGAAATAGGAGGACGACATATGAATGAACGAAAGTTTGCCTTATTTGCTGGTACTTCTCTTCTTATTATGGCATTCGCTGCATTTTTTTCTTACGGTTTTGTTCACGGAAATCTCGTTGTACAAGGAGATGCGAGCACGACACTCCATAATATTCAAACTTCAAGTTCACTTTTCAAAGCAGAAATTTTCGGATGGATTATCATTTTTATTACGGATATTATCGCCTCGTGGGCTCTTTATTTCTTTCTAAAACCTATCCATGCTAGCTTCTCATTACTGGCTGCCTGTCTTCGTCTTATGTATACAGCTATACTTGGGATTGCTATATTCAATTTAACATTTGTATTACTTCTTTCAAAAAGTACAGTTGCTAATTCAGAAGCATATACAATGTTATTTCTAGAAGCTTTTGAATACATTTGGTCTGTAGGATTAGTCATTTTCGGCTTACATCTTCTCGTTTTAGGATATGTAACTTTTCTATCTAGACAAATACCGAAATTTATTAGTGTACTACTATTCATCGCTGCTATCGGTTATATCGTAATTCACGTCATGAATACGATGTTTTCACAATATGATGCGATTATCTCCATTCTTAACGTTGTCTTTCAACTACCGATGATCGCAGGTGAACTAGGATTTAGTATATGGCTATTGCTTAGAGGTGGAAAAAACTCTACTGTTTGAGTCGTTTCTTAATTCTGCTTAATGATTCTGGCGTAATACCTAGATAACTTGCCAATTGATATTGAGGAACACGATGAATTAAATGCGGGCGTTTTTGTAATAATGATTTGTAGCGCTCTTCTGGTGTCGATGCAATAAATAATGTAAGTTCTTCTTGTACTTCACCAAAATTGTATTCAATCATTTGGCGCGTCATTTCTTCTAACTGTGAATATTTCTTATACATGTCCTTTTCACTATACAGATCGCCAACTACTACTATACAGTCTTCTAAACACGTTAACGTATGCGGGGATGATTTATCTTGTTTATGATGATTGAAATTTGCGATTGCTTGTTCTTCTGTATAAAAATTTGATGTAACCTCTCTCCCTGCTTCATCTATACAGTGCTGCCTCACGCATCCTTTTAATACAAAATAACATTTAGACGGAACATCTCCTTGTCTTAGGAGCACTGTTCCTTTTTTATATTCTTCAATTTGTAATTCACTGAGGATCAGTTGCTGCTCTTCTTCACTTAATGTTGTAAAACTCTTCATATATTTCTTTAATATCTCTTCCATTTCTCTCCCCCTTCCTCACTTAAATTTCTATAAAACAAAAAGAGAAGTATCACAACTTCTCTTTTCTCCCCTAACATTATAATTCCTGTGTATACACCGGTTTGTTTACTACATTTTTTGCTGTTCGCTTTTGTTGCTGTAGTAAGAAAACAGATACACCAAACAATACGAGCATGCTACCGATAATTTGCATTGCGTTTAATTTTTCTCCAAGTAAGAAGAACGCTAGTATAGATGCCCCAACTGGTTCTCCTAGAATACTCATTGAAATTGTTGTTGCATTTACGTAGTTTAATAACCAATTATTAATGACGTGTGACACTGTCGGTACAATCGCAAGTAAAAGAAAAATACTCCAATCCCACTTCGTATAGCCTGTAAATGGCACTTGAAGTATAACGTTATAAATCGCTATAAATATACCAGCGAAGGCAAATACAGTGAAACTATAAATCCAATGCGATACTTTCTTTACTGTCGTTTGTCCGATAAATAAATAACCGACAACTGCTATTACACTTAAAAAGGATAATATATCCCCATAAATTGCTTGCTCACTTAGCCCTAAATCTCCCCAGCCAATACACATTACGCCTAGTATCGCAATTCCCATCGTCGCAATTGCTGAATAGGTTGTTCTTTCTTTAAATAGAAAAAAACCTCCAACTAAAGATACGATAGGTTGCAACGCTAAAATAATCGTCGAACTTGCTACTGTCGTATGCTTTAAGGATTCAAACCATAAAAGAAAATGAAGTGCTAAAAAGAAACCAGATCCAATTAAAAATCCCCAATCTTTTATTTGAATCTTACTAAACTCTTCCCGTTTTTTCCAAACGATAGGCAGCATAATAAGTACGATAATCCATAATCGATACATACTTAAAATTGAAGATGGTGCTGAGGACATCTTTACAAAAACAGCTGCGAATGAAATGGCTATAATGGAAATTGCTAATGGTAGTGCGATTGATCTTTCTTGTTTCAAATCCTGTCTCCCCTCTCACCTGTAAAAAATCCCACTTCATTATATCCGTTTTCTTTCATAACTTAAATACTAATTTTTTAGATTCTTCGTACCATTATGGTAAAATAGAAATTAAGGCACCTATTAGTGATTATTTCTTTCCTTTTCACTACAAGCGTCGCTCTTACAATCATTACAGTAAATTTTTATTTAGGGGGATCTACATGAATCAAACAATAGGGAGAATTGAAGAAATTTCATTTTTTAGTACATCACTTCAAGAGGAACTTACACTTCTTGTTTATTTACCAGTAAATTACACACCTCTTCATAAGCATACGGTTGTTATTGCACAAGATGGTAGAGATTATTTTCAGCTTGGTAAAGCGCACCGTGTAATTGAGCGTCTTCGTGAAACTGAAGAAATCGACCGTACAATTATTGTCGGTATTCCATATAAAAATGTACACGATCGTAAGGAAAAATATTTCCCGAGCGATGTAAAGAATGCTGCTTACATTCGTTTCCTTGCTCATGAGCTTGCTCCATATATTGATGAAAATTATCCAACGTATCAAATGGGTAAAGGACGCGTTTTAATTGGAGATTCTCTTGGCGGTACAGTTTCCTTTATGACTGCACTTATGTATCCGCATACATTCGGTAAAGTTGTTATGCAGTCACCATTTGTTGATGAAACAGTGATGAACTTAGCAAGAGACTTTAAAAATCCGGGGGCGTTAGAACTTTATCACGTCATTGGGACAGAAGAAACAGCTGTCAAGCGCACAGATGGACAAGTATCTGATTTCGTAGAACCGAACCGTGAGCTAAATACTCTTCTTACAGATAGAAATTTCATCACGCATTATGAAGAGTTTGAAGGGAATCACACATGGAAATATTGGCAAACAGATTTACCGAAAGCATTTTCTCATATTCTATCAATGAAATAATAGAGAGCGATATTCAGAATAATTTGATATAATAGATAAAGAGATTTATTCTCAAAATCTAACTAGACTTGCAAAGGGAGGAATTGGAACATGAAATTAGGAATTGTAATTTTCCCATCAAAAATGATTCAAGATAAAGCAAACGGATTGCGTAAACGTTATGATCCACATTACGCATTAGTTCCGCCACATATTACATTGAAAACACCCTTTGAAACGCAAGATGAACAATTAGAATCGATTGTGAATGAGTTACATACAATCGCAAACAAAACGAACCCTTTCACCCTTCATGTTGGAAAAGTTGGTTCATTCGCACCTGTTAATAATGTTCTTTATTTTAAAGTAGAAAAAACACCTGAACTTACTTTTTTAAATGAAGAAATGCATAATGGATTCTTTACACAAGAGCGCGAGTACTCTTTCGTACCTCATTTAACAATCGGTCAAAGCCTGTCAGATGCAGAGCACGCTGATGTATTAGGTCGATTACGTATGAAAGATTTCTATTATGAGCAACCAATCGATCGTTTCCACCTTCTATATCAATTAGAAAACGGAACATGGACTGTACATGAAACATTCCACCTTGGAAAGGGGAGCAACTAATTTGCACGCACAAATCGTACAAACAGACGAGCAGCTAAGTGATGCATTCTCTGTACGTAAACAGGTTTTTGTAGAAGAACAACGTGTTTCTTCTGAAGAAGAATATGATGAATTTGAAGATACTTCGGTGCACGTTGTTGTATATGACAATGACATTCCAGTCGGTGCGGGCCGCTTTCGCATTGTTGATGGAGTTGGAAAAATGGAACGCATTTGCGTACTGGCCTCCCATCGCAAAAAGGGTATTGGCAAAATCATTATGGATGCACTTGAAGCGCATGCAAAAGAGGAGTCTCTACCGAAATTGAAACTCCATGCTCAAACACATGCTGAAGTTTTCTATAAAAAGCTAGGATACGTGACGGCTTCTGATGTATTTATGGAAGCAAATATCCCGCACGTCGTAATGATAAAAGAATTGTAATTTTGTAGCAGGAGGTAGCCCCTCCTGTTTTTTACATTGCTATTTTCTTTTTCTTCCGCTAAAGTTAAATGTTGATGCTATAGTTTTGAAGGTGAATATATGACACAAGAAAAATTTTCACAAAAACCGTTAACACACGCTGGCATTCCGCAAGCGACGTATCATATTCCGAAAACATCTACCCATTTAATTATGGAAGAAGATGCAGATGCGGCGTATTTCCGCGCTTTAGAACAGCAAGGTGTTTATTTAAATGAAAAACAGTTAGAAGCAGTGCAAACGACAGAAGGACCTGTCCTTACACTAGCTGGTGCTGGAAGTGGTAAAACATCTGTTTTAACAACTCGCGTTGGTTATTTAGTTAATGTAAAACATGTTCATCCACGAAATATTTTGCTGCTGACGTTTACACAAAAAGCAGCTGAAGAAATTCGAAGCCGTGTAGCGAATTTACCTGGTATGAATCATGCCGCAAGTAGCTATGTCGTTGCTGGTACATTCCACTCTGTCTTTTTAAAATTGCTTCGTAGTCAAGGATATAATCAGCAAATTTTAGCAAATGAAAAACATAAACAAATTATGATAAAGAAAATTTTGAAAGAATTACGCTTAAAAGACGCTTATGATGCCGAAACGATACTCGCTATGATTTCACTTGAGAAAAACAAATTGAATCGTCCGAAAGATGTAAAAGCGAAAACACCGGTTGAACAAGAGTTCAAAGAAGTATACGAACGTTTCGAAGAGGTAAAACAACGGTACAATTATATCGATTTTGACGACATCTTATTAGAAATGTATTATCTGTTAGAAAATAACGCTCCCCTGCTTACTCAATTACAAGAGCGTTTTCATTACATTGAAGTAGATGAGTTTCAAGATACGTCGTATGCACAATATGAAATTGTAAAATTGTTAGCCACGCCAAGAAATAATTTATTTATCGCAGGTGATGACGATCAAGCGATTTACGGCTGGCGAGGGGCAAGTCACCAAATTATTTTATCTTTTCCAAAGGAATTTGATAATACAACGATTATCGCACTTAATACGAATTATCGATCTAATCCATTTATCGTCGGACTTGGAAATGAAGTTATTAAGCTCAATCAAGAACGTTTTGATAAAGAGCTATATTCTGTTCGTAACGATGGCATGCAGCCCTTTTATGCACGACCTGCGACAACTCTTGATGAAGCAAATCAAATTTTGCAACTCATTCAGGAAAAAGTAGATAGTGGTGAACGAAATTATAAAGATTTTTGTTTATTATATCGTACACATTCTGTAAGCCGTTCTTTACTTGATCAGCTTACAATTCATAAGATTCCATTTATTAAACATGGAGCGAGCCAATCGTTCTACGAGCATTCTTTAATTAGGCCCGTATTAGATCACTTACGACTCGTGCTAGAACCGTTCCGCCTCGAATCACTTTCAAATATATTACCAACAATGTATATTGGCCGTGATGAGTGCATTTCATTTATTGAACGTGAACAATGGAAATATGGTGAGGGCCGTTTCCCTTCTCTTCTTCATTTTCTATTACTAAACCCAAGCTTGAAACCTTTTCAAGTTAAAAAAGTAAATGAACGAATCGATTTTATTAAGTTTATAAAAGAACTTGAACCGAAAAAAGCATTGAAAGAAATTATTCATGGTAAAGGAAAGTATTTAGAGTACTTACAAAGTAATGATCGTTCTTCCTTTACGATGCATAAGGACATACAAGAAGAGATGTTAGAAGAATTAATGGAATCAGCAACTCGCTTTACGGATATTTCAGCTTACTTACAATTTATTAATGAGGCCATTCAAGGTCAAAAAGAAATGGAAGCATTAAAAACAATGCCGCAAAAAGATGCCGTATCGCTTATGTCGATTCATAACGCGAAAGGCCTTGAGTTTCCATGCGTCTTCTTACTCGGTGCAAGCGATGGCATACTGCCGCATACTTCTTCTTTAAAAGATGCCAATGACCGTGTGACGGAGACTTCTGAAGCATTAGAAGAAGAACGACGATTACTCTATGTCGCAATTACGCGTGCTAAAGAAGAACTTTACATTTCCTCCCCGCAATTTTTCAGAGGAAAGAAACTAGATATATCTCGTTTTTTATATACTACGCGAAAAGATTTACCTGAAAAGACATCCGCTAAATAAGGATGTCTTTTTTCCATATCACGATATGTACATCCCCTCTATATAAATTCCCTGTTTCTATCCTGAGAATTAACGTAATATCAACCATATCCCGTTCATATTGTAATAGTGTATGTCAGAACTCACGATAAGGAGTGAACATAATGAGCTGCAATTGTAATGAAGATCATCATCACCATGATTGTGATTTCAACTGTGTATCTAATGTCGTTCGTTTTATACATGAACTACAAGAATGTGCAACCACAACATGTGGATCGGGTTGCGAAGTTCCATTTTTAGGAGCACATAACAGCGCATCAGTAGCGAATACACGTCCTTTTATTTTATACACAAAAGATGGAACACTTTTTGAAGCATTCGCGCCTTCAGGAAGCCTTACTAGTTGTACCTCTCCTATTTTCCGAGTTGAAAGCATAGATGATGATGGCTGTGCTGTATTACGTGTACTAACCGTAACTATAGGCGGCGATCCTATATCACCTGGCGATAATCCAATTTGCACGTTTTTAAATGTTCCAACTGCAACTTTAAGGGGAACGAATTCTTGTATTACTGTTGATTTAAGCTGTTTCTGCGCTATTCAATGCTTACGTGATGTTACGATTTAAAACTGAATAATGATTTAAGCATGGATTGGGTGGCAGAAATTTCTGTCACCCAATCCATGCTTAAAAGGTACTAATATATTTTTTATAAAATTAGGAACTTGTCTAGAACAAAGAACTTATCCCTTTCATTGAATAAAAGTAGAAGAAATAAAGGAGTGAAAAACATGCTCTCTTCTGATAAATATAAATTTAATAAAATTGATTGCAACGCAAAAGCCGTTAGTACATTGCCAGCTTTCGGCTTTGCATTCAACGCTCTCGCCCCTCAATTCGCTTCATTATTCACACCACTATTATTACCTAGTACAAGTTCAAATCCAGATCTCACTGTTCCAGTAATAAATGATACAGTAAGTGTAGGAAATGGCATTAAAATCCAAAGAACTGGTATTTATCAAATCAGCTATACATTATCAATAAACTTTAATGATCCTAATTTTATACCATCAGCGGCTCGTTTTTTCTTATCATTAAATACGCCGCAGAATGTTATTCCTGGATCTGGTACAGCAGTACGCTCTAACGTTATTGGTACTGGTGAAGTAGAAGTTTCCAGTGGTACTGTTCTCATTAACTTAAACCCTGGTAATTTCATTCAAATCGTACCGGTTGAATTAGAAGGTATTGTAGATATTCGCGCTGCTGCATTAACAGTCGTACAAATTGATTAACTAAAAGTGGTATTTCTTATTTGAGATACCACTTTTAATTATTAAATGAAAAACACTCACATTAACATGAGTGTTTCATTCTTCATATTGTTTTATTGTATTTTTCTTCTTGCCACAATTACATCCCTTTTTCTTCACAAAGCCTTGTTGCTGTAATTGTTCTTGATATGCCTGTTGTTGTTCTTGTTGCTGTTGCTGTAGGTAGTACCACTGCTGAAGGTCATATGAATTTGGCCTTGGATTATTGCTCACAGCAAACATCTCCTCTACTCTCAATTCTGTCTATTTACTATATGAACAACTCCTTATTTCCGTTCCCTCATCCTTTTAAACTCCGCTTTCTCTAACATGAAAATTTATTATTCTTCCATAAAATATCCTGTAATTGTTTCAATAATTGCTGCTGCTCCTGCAATAGCTAATACTGCTAGTAATGGCTCTGCAACAATTTGAATCCAATTATATAAGACTAATAAAAAAGCACTAACCCATACACCTGTACACCAATAACAACTTAATAATTCTCCAATCCACTTTCTTAATCCGTTACCTTTCACTTTTGTAAAAGTCGATACGCTTCCATCTGGCTCTGTAATCTCTAACTCATCAATAAACGGCCTTCGCAAAAAGCCAGTAATTTTATCATAAACGATAAGGCGTGTTAATCGAAAAGCAGCTAGTGCGAAAATAAAAAATAAAAGCCAACTTGTAAATAGCATACTTTCACCTTCCCTTACCTTCTTTAGCCTATTTAAAAAAAAAGCGCTTTAGAGTGTGACCGATTCCCCTTTTCTCCAATATCTTATTAATGTAAATACAAACAAGAAGATAAGGAGTGACATTAATGAGTTGTAACGAAAATAAACACCATAGCTCTTCTCATTGCGTAGCTGATGTTGTAAAATTTATCAATGAATTACAAGATTGTTCTACTACAACATGCGGATCTGGTTGCGAAATTCCATTTTTAGGAGCACACAGCAGTTCATCAGTAGCAAATACACGTCCTTTTATTTTATACAAAAAAAATGGAGAAGTTTTTGAAGCATTTGCACCATCAGGAAGTCTTACTAGCTGTACATCTCCGATTTTCCGTGTCGAGAGCGTAGATGATGATAGCTGTGCTGTATTACGTGTATTAACTGTAACTATCGGCGGAGATCCTGTTCCACCTGGTGACAATCCAATTTGTACGTTTTTAAATGTACCAAGTTCAACTTTACGCGGTACAAATACTTGTATTACCGTTGACTTAAGCTGTTTCTGTGCTATTCAGTGCTTACGTGATGTTACTATTTAATAAGTAAACTAAAAAACTATTGGGGTGGTAGAATCTATCTACCACCTTTACATAATTTAAAAAACAGCCATATCAATTGATTTTATCTCTTCTATAGATACTCGAATATCTCTCATACTATTTGGCGGCATAATTGATACAACACCATTTCGATACGAAATAATGGATCCTACATATGAGACTGTCGCTGTTTTTATTCTACATCTTACTTTCGGAATGTAATGAGGGCGGTTTAATAAGAAATGAATTTTTTCTTCATTGTTCATATCTTTAAATGCTTTATTATGTGGTACTGTCGTCACCTGCTTTCGTTGTTCTCCAACTTCTATTTGTTCCACTTCCTCTTGTTTCTCTTTGTTCACAATTTCTTTTTGTTCTACCACTTTCTCAACTTCTTTTTGTATTACCATTTCTTCCACCGCACTACTTATACTGGATTGCTCTCTATCACCTTGTTCCTGCCTATTATCATTTTCAAAGTTTGTAAGGAGAATTCTTTTTATTTTCAGTGTATCAAGTTCTAAATTTACTTGCGTTATATATAGCAACGGTTTTCCAACTGTTGAGCCTTTATTTTTATTCTCCACACTCGTCCCTCCCACTTCCATAAAGTGAATCTTTCATCAACGAGGAATTTTTCCCTATTTAATTATTAATTGAACAAATTAGGCTAACGTCCACCAAGACTCTTTACACTTACTAAATCTAAAGGGAAAAGCCTGATTATCCTCTACTGTTGAATAAATCGTGTACTCTTATAGTTATATTCATCCTAACGCAATAACTTTCGTTAAAATTCTTTCTTTCTCTAAAACATCAAAAGGGCAGTCTCACTATATAGAGACTGCCCTTAAAAAGTTATAATCGATATCATATTTATCCTAAAATATGATATCCTGAATCAACATGAATATTCTCACCTGTTACTCCGCGTGCTAAATCACTGAATAAGAATACTGCTGTATCCCCAACTTCTTCTGGAGTTGTTGTGCGGCGAAGTGGTGCGCGCTCCTCGATTTCTCTTAAGATTGAGTTAAAATCGCCTACACCTTTCGCAGATAACGTACGAATTGGTCCTGCAGAAATAGCGTTAACGCGAATGCCATGTTGTCCTAAATCATTCGCTAAATATTTCACGCTAGCTTCTAATGAAGCTTTCGCAACACCCATAACGTTATAGTTTTTCACAACACGCTCGCCGCCAAGGTATGTTAACGTTAAAATATTTCCGCCTTCTGTCATTACTTTCTTCGCTTCTCTTGCTACAGCTGTTAAAGAGAATGCACTAATATTTTGTGCAAGTAAAAATCCATCGCGAGAAGTATCTACAAATTCGCCTTTTAAATCGTCACGATTTGCAAAAGCAATACAATGTGCTACACCATGAATTGTACCAACTTCTTGCTTAATCGTTTCAAAGCAAGCTGTAAGTTCTTCATCATTCGTTACGTCACAAGGTAATACAAGTGATTCTTGCCCTTCTAATGTATCCGCTAATTCACGAACGTTTCTTTCTAAACGTTCTCCTGCAAATGTGAATATTAATTTTGCACCTGCATTATGCAAAGAGCGAGCAATTCCCCATGCAATACTTCTTTGGTTCGCAACGCCCATAACAACAAATGTTTTCCCTTGTAATAGTTTCATGATATATCCTCCCAGAAATACTTATACTTGTTATTAGTACCTGATACTATAATAATAGTACCATAAAACCTCTTAAAGGCAAACAAAAAAGTCATTAACTTAAATTCGTTAATGACTTTTTGTTTCTATAAAAAACCGCTCTAATCCTTCTTCCCAAGAAGGCATTTCTAAAAAACCATTTAATCGCAGCATGTTATGTTGAAAGATAGAATATTTCGGTCTCGCTGCCGCCGATCCGAATTCTTCGGTTGAAACAGGTAATACATTCACTTTCATATTTGCATATGAAAATATTTTTTGAGCAAATTCAAACCAAGAACATGAGCCTCTATTTGATACGTGATACGTACCGTATAAAGAAGTATGAATGAGCTTATTAATAATCATATTTAAATCCGCCACATACGTAGGAGAGCCTATTTGATCCGCTACAACAGATATTTCTTCTCTTTCTTTTCCTAATCGCATCATCGTTTTCACAAAATTATTTCCATACTTACCATATAGCCACGATGTACGAACGATAAAATATTTATTATGTAGCTCTTTAACGAACTGCTCCCCCGCAAACTTAGAGGCCCCGTATATATTTATCGGCGCTGGATTATGAAATTCATCATATCCATCCGGTCTGTCCCCTTGAAATACATAATCGGTACTAATATAAACTAACTTAGCCCCTACTAATTGTGAAGCAACCGCTACATTTCGAGCTCCTATCGCATTTATTAAATAAGCAAGATCTTGTTCTTTCTCAGCATGATCAACCTTCGTATACGCTGCACAATGAATGATTATATGTGGTCTTATTTCTTGTACCACTTGCTGAATTCGGGATATATTTGTTACATCTAGTAACTTTTTATCAAATGGATATATATCATATTCTTCAGGATTTAATTCTTCTTGTAGTTGTTTTCCTAATTGACCATTTGCTCCTGTTATGATAACCCGCTCTTTCATTTACATGCCCCTTACTTTTCTTTTAGTCGTCTCCACCATTCCGTATTGTTTTCATACCATTCCACCGTTTCTTTTAACCCTTGTTCAAACGTATACTTCGGTTCCCAATCAAACTCATTCTTCATCTTTTGTGCATCAATCGCATAACGACGATCGTGACCTAAACGGTCTGTAACAAATTCAATATCTTTTTTCGTTTTTCCCAATAGATTAATAATTTGTTCCACAACATCTACATTTGTTTTTTCGTTATTTCCGCCTATATTATATACTTCTCCTAAACGCCCCTTATGCAAAACAACATCAATCGCGCTACAATGATCCGTTACATGTAACCAATCTCTTACATTTAATCCATCACCATATAACGGTAGTTTTTTTCCTTCCAGCGCATTCGTAACCATTAATGGAATTAACTTCTCAGGATATTGATACGGCCCATAGTTATTGGAACAACGCGTCACTATGACTGGTAATTGATATGTTTTATAATAAGATAAAGCTATCATGTCAGCGCTCGCCTTACTGGAAGAGTATGGACTATTTGGAGCTAACGGGGTTTCCTCGGTAAACTTCCCTGTTTTCCCTAAAGACCCGTACACTTCATCTGTTGATACTTGCACGAGTTTAATATGTGGATATTTTTTCACTAACTCTAATAAGGTGACTGTCCCGATTACATTCGTATCATAAAAAGGAATAGGATTTTCAATGCTACGATCCACATGTGATTCCGCTGCAAAATTTACAATTATTTGCACGTCACGTTCATTAATAATATGCTCCAGCAGCTCTCCATTTTGGATTTTTCCCTTTATGAATGAATAGTTAGGATTGTCTTGAATTGACTTTACATTATTTAAATTCCCGCTATATGTTAATGCATCGTAATTAATAATTCTATATGTTTCATAGTTTTTTAACATATAGTGAATGAAATTACTTCCAATAAATCCTGCTCCACCTGTTACTAGTATATTCATAAACAACTCTCCTACTTAAAAACTATCTTCATATCCCTGAAGTAATGGTAATATGCGGTCCTTATCAGACAAAATAGGGTTTGTTACCGGCCATGGAATTGCTAGTTCTTTATCTTCCCAAAGCAAACCTGAATCATGCTCAGCACTATAATACTCATCTACTTTATACATAACAATTGTATGAGGTACAAGCGTACAAAAACCATGAGCAAATCCTTTTGGCACTAATAATTGCCGGTGATTATCCGCGCTTAAAATATAACCTTTCCATTGTTTAAAGGTTGGTGAATCTTTTCTTAAATCTACGATAACATCATAAATTGCCCCTTGAACAACTTGAATGAGTTTCGTTTGTGCTTTCGGTTTTTTCTGGAAGTGTAGTCCTCGAATCGTTCCTGCTTTAGTTGAATAAGATACGTTATCCTGTACAAATGAATCCGTAATTCCTAATGTTTCTAGCACCCTCTTATTATAACTTTCTATAAAGAAACCTCGATCGTCTTCAAATAACTTTGGTTCTAACAATTTCGCATCGGTAAAATTTGTGTCTACAACTTTCATATTCTCACCTATTCTCCATTAAACTGTTTCCCAAAGTTTATATCCCGCGCTAACGTATTCGCCCTTTGAAGAGAAGCATGAGTTCCTGCATCCGTCCACCAGCCGCTCATTTCATTATAAGTAAGTACCCCTCGTTTTAAATACCAATTATTTATATCCGTAATTTCAAGTTCTCCCCTTGCGGAAGGTTTTAATTCTTTTATATAAGAAAAGACTTTCGAATCATACAAATAAATTCCTGTAACAGCATAAGAACTTTTCGGTTTCTTCGGCTTTTCTTCAATTTCAATTATTTTTCGGTTTTGAATATGTGCCACACCAAATCTTTCGGGATCTTCTACAGATTGAAGCAGCACTTTAGCACCTTCTTTTTGATTTGTGAATTCTTCAACATATGGACGAATATCATCTGAAAAGATATTATCTCCTAATATAACTACCATACGATTATTCCCGATGAAATCCTCACAAAGCCCTAACGCTTGCGCAATTCCGCCTGCCTTATCTTGCACACGATACGTAAAGGACACACCAAATTCGTGACCACTTCCTAAAAAGCTAACAACATCTCCCATATGCTCTTTACCTGTAATAATCATAATATCTGTAATCTCACATTGTTTCAGTTTATATACTGCATGATAAATCATCGGATACCGCCCAACGGGAAGTAGATGTTTATTCGTTACTTTCGTTATTGGATATAGTCTCGATCCAGTTCCGCCCGCTAAAATAATCCCTTTCATTATGCATCTCTCCCTTATGATGGAGATAGTACATCTTTATAATGTTCCATATACTTACTCTGTTCCATCTCAATCATATGTTATATGCACACAAAACTTTCCATTTTTTTATATTGTTCCATATAATTAAAGTTTCTTTTCAAGCATACAAATATCTATGTCATTTTCTCATTAATTTTTACCTATTATATAACGAGAGATTTACGGAGGTGAATTGATGTCCAATCATAATGATTCAAACAGCTTAAATCCAGTTGACTCTTTATCTTCCAGCACATCTGATCCTGCATTTCCACAATTTTCTTTGACACCTGAACCGACTGGGCCATCTGGTACTACCGGACCGATTGGTGCCACTGGACAGACTGGCAACACTGGGCCGACTGGCGATACTGGACCAATCGGTAACACTGGACCGATTGGCGATACTGGACCGACTGGCAACACTGGACCATCTGGCACTACCGGACAGACTGGTGCTACTGGACAGACTGGCAACACTGGGCCGACTGGCGATACTGGGCCGACTGGTGCTACTGGACCAATCGGCGATACTGGACCATCTGGTACTACCGGACCGACTGGTGCTACTGGACCAATCGGCGATACTGGACCATCTGGTACTACCGGACCGACTGGTGCTACTGGACCAATCGGCGATACCGGACCGACTGGTGCTACTGGACCAATCGGCGATACTGGGCCGACTGGTGCTACTGGACCAATCGGCGATACCGGACCGACTGGTGCTACTGGACCAATCGGCGATACTGGACCGACTGGTGCTACTGGACCAATCGGCGATACTGGACCATCTGGTACTACCGGACCGACTGGTGCTACTGGACCATCTAGATTAGGACTTCCAGCAGGATTGTACGCATTTAACTCCGCTGCGAGTAGCATCAACGTTGAGATTAACACGCCTGTACCATTTAATACCGCTGGGTCACAGCTCGGTACAGCGATTACTCAATTAGATAGCGATACTTTCACCATACACCAAAGTGGATTATATAAAATTACTGTTATCGTATATACCGCAACATCAGGTTTACTCGGTGGCATTGAAATTCAAGTAAATGGCCTAGCAGTACCAGGTGCTGCAAGAAACTTAGTTTCACTTGGAACACCTATCGTTATCCAAGCGATTATACAAATTACAACAGCTCCAGTATCAGTTGAAGTAATTGGTATAGAGGCGGTATTATCACTAGCTGTTGGTACAGGGGCATCAATTGTTATTGAAAAAATTGCATAATTGTTTCCTTAGCAGTAAAACTGGTATCAGTTTTACTGCTTTCGCAATTTTATAGATAACATCCCAACCTCATTCTAAATGCGGATGTACATCTTCCCTATAACTTGAATATAATTACAAAAGAGATATTCCTTCCTATTATGTATGACTTTCCATTAATAGTGGAATAAATGTATGAACAGTCTACTTGCATATTATTTTTTTGCAATCACGTCATCATCACACTTACTAGGCGATAGAAAGGAATACATACCGTGAAAGATACGAACTCTCAATATCAAATAGACTACATACTAATCTTTATTTTATTTGCCATTGGGACTGTTAGCTGCTTTGCTATTGCAAGTGCACAAGCTTCTTTACCACCATTTTTACAAAACATAAATTTTGCATTAAAACAAATTCAATGGTATGTCATTGGATTTGTGGCAATTGGTGTTATTATGATTATTGATTTCGATCGATATAAACAAATTGCTTGGTATTTGTATAGCTTTGCCCTCATACTTCTTATTGGTCTAGAGCTTCAAGTTCCAGGTGCCGTTACGATTAAAGGGGCTACCGCATGGTATATACTTCCAGGCATCGGAAACTTTCAACCTTCTGAAATTATGAAATTATTTTTAATTATCATCATTGGACGAATTATAGCAAATCATAATGAAAAGTACTTTTTCCGGACAACCCGTGAAGATTTTATTTTACTTGGAAAAATATTCGCAGCTAGTTTACCTCCACTACTTTTAATCGCAAAAGAACCTGATTTAGGAAACACTATGGTAATCTCCGCGATGCTTGCAGCAATGATTTTAGTTTCTGGTATACGTTGGCGCCTTATCCTCGGATTAACCTCCGTCATTTTCGTCACAGGCTCTACCTTAATATATATTTATTTCACTCATACAGAGTTCTTTAAAGAGCATATTCTAAAAGAGTATCAATTAAACCGCTTCTATGGCTGGATATCTCCTTACGAATATGACGCACAAGGATACCAATTAAGACAGGCATTTTTAGCTACCGGTTCAGGAGAAATGCAAGGAAAAGGATGGGAAAATGGACAAGTATATTTTCCAGAGCCACATACAGATTTTATTTTCACAAATGTCGCTGAACAATTCGGTTTTTTAGGAGCAAGTGTTATTATTTCACTTTTTTTCTTACTCATTTACCGAATGATCCATATCGCTTTAGAAAGCAATGAACCTTTCGGTAGTTATATTTGCGCTGGTACAATCGGAATGTTCACCTTCCAAGTATTCCAAAATATTGGGATGACAATCGGTTTACTCCCTATTACAGGAATAACATTACCTCTTATGAGCTATGGCGGGAGTTCACTACTCACATACATGATTGCTATTGGATTTATTTTAAACGTACGTTCAAGAACACAAATCTTTATGTTTAAATGAACCATATCGGAAAACCGGTATGTTTTTTTCTATATTCATTTTAGATATACTAATGAAAAGATGAACTGGAGGTTTACATATGAAGTATGACATTATAGGTGATATTCACGGATGCTTCCAAGAGTTTCAAGATTTAACAACGAAACTAGGATACAGCTGGGCTAGTGGTCTCCCTATACATAATGCCAAACGAAAGCTGGCGTTCGTTGGTGATATTACAGACCGAGGCCCTCATTCATTACGTATGATTGAAATCGTATGGGAGCTCGTAATAAATAGAAAAGAAGCTTATTATGCGCCTGGGAATCACTGTAATAAACTGTATCGTTTTTTCCTTGGGCGTAATGTTTCAATCGCTCATGGACTCGAAACAACTGTTGCCGAATATGAAGCATTACCTTCTAATAAACAACAAATCATAAAAGAAAAGTTCATTACGCTTTACGAGCAGTCCCCCTTGTATCACATACTGGATAACAAGAAATTAATCGTATGCCATGCTGGCATTCGTCAGGATTACATAGAAAGAAATGATAAAAAAGTGCAAACATTTGTATTATATGGTGATATTACAGGAGAAAAGCATCCTGACGGCTCACCTGTACGCCGAGATTGGGCGAAAGAGTATAAGGGGGAAACATGGATTATATATGGACATACACCTGTCAACGAGCCTCGCTTTGTGAATCATACAATCAATATTGATACCGGCGCTGTATTTGGCGGCAAACTAACTGGACTTCGTTATCCTGAAATGGAGACCATTTCCGTCCCTTCTTCCCTACCTTTTGTCATTGAGAAGTTCCGCCCAATTTCATAATTACATTTACCTTTGTACAATTCATTCCGAGTACGTATAAAGAAGGATTTCTAGGCGAATTCCTCGTTAAAAATCGGTCATACAGTAAAAAAAGATGCTATGAAGTGCATCTTTTTTTTACTATGCGGCATATACTGTCGCAGGAGGTGACGGAATGAAGAAAAAACGATCTAAACAAACAAGAAATTTCTCTCCTTTATATCATCCCATATATGGAATTAACAACTGGTGTAGCATACGAGCCGCGGCTATTGAGGAAATAGAAGAACGAGAGGAAATAAAAACAGGGAAAACGAGAGGAACATATATTTCTTTAGAACATGCTGTTATGAGACGAATTATAGATAACAGAAAAATAAAGGCACTACAAAAAAAGAAACGCCTTTCTCATAACAATGAGCCTATACTTGAGTCAAAGAATTTACAGGAGAATATAAACAAAGAAGTTCCTGAAACAATTAAAGAAAAAATCCACGCTGAAATTCCTAAAGTAATTAAAGAAAAGGTCCAAGCTGAAATTCCTAAAGCAATTAAAGAAAAAGCCCAAGCTGAAATTCCTAAAGCAATTAAAGAAAAGGTCCAAGCTGAAATTCCTAAAGCAATTAAAGAAAAAGCCCAAGCTGAAATTCCCACCAATATTATACAGCAAGTAACAAAAATAAAAGAGGGATTAACTTTAACCAATGAAATAAAAAAAGAGGATTCTACTATCACTCAGCCCCCTATACTTTCACCTACTCCTGCTGAGAATGAAAAAGTAGCCAGATACGCATATAAGGAGGGCCTTCACTCTACGGCTGACGGGATAGCCTCACATGCAGAAGGATTTCTTACTCATACAGAGGGTTCCTTTTCTCATGCAGAAGGTTCAAAAACAAAGGCAACTGGACATAGTTCGCATAGTGAAGGAAGTGAAACGACAGCAGGCGGCCCTTATTCTCACGCGGAAGGAAATCATACAATTGCTTTCGGCGAAGCAGCACATGCAGAAGGAACCGCAACTATCGCTAACGGATTCTCATCTCATGCGGAAGGAAATCATACATCAACAGCTAATTTTGCAGGCAGCCATATTATGGGGAAATTTGGTACAGCAGAAGAAGCTTATTCCTGGTTTATTGCAAATGGGACAAATGACACTGATTATAATATAGGTGCCAAATGGCTTGCCCATAACGGAGAAATGTATATCGATGGTGCTTCTTACAATGCAGGTGGTACTGATTTTGCACAAATGTTTGAGGCAGCAGACCATAGCCCTATTGATGTCGGTTATTTCATTACATTTAGTAACGAAGAAAAAATTCGAAAAGCTACTTCAAATGATACATTCATATTAGGCATATCTAGCGCTACTCCTGCTCTCATAGGAAATAGCGGTGCTTTAAGTTGGCAAAAACGCTATAAAACAGACCGCTTCGGAAAACGTCAATATACGCGTACGGATACGCAAGAAATACAACCTCTTTTAAATACAGAATGGAATCCAGCTTGTAAGTATCTATCAAGAAGAGACCGTACTGAGTGGCTTCCTGTCGGATTAATTGGACAAATGTTAGTACGTGATGACGGTACTTGCGAAACACACGGATATTGTCGTCCAAATGATGACGGCATTGCTACAAAAGCTGAAAGTGGCTTTTTCGTTATAAAGCGTACTGGTGAACATCAAATTTTAATATTATTCCGCTAAAAAAAGGGAACAAAATTCTTTTTATGATAAGAATTTTGTTCCCTTTTAATTGTTATGTAAAGCGTATTGCATATCCTCTGGGATACTTACGGTAAAAGTCATTCCCTTTTCTAAAATAGGATGATAAAACGTCAAAGATGTACTATGAAGCGCTTGACGTTTTATCACATCTCTTCGGCCGCCGTATAAATCATCCCCAAGTAGCGGATGTCCTATATATGCCATATGTACACGAATTTGATGTGTTCTTCCCGTCTCGAGCTCAAGCGCTACATGCATCTTATCTGAATAACTCTCCATCACTCTAAAATGAGTAACAGCTCTTTGACCATCTTCACAGACAGTTCGCTCGATAATACTATCCGCTTTTCGTCCGATTGGCGCGTCAATCGTTCCTACTTCTTCTAAAATAGTCCCATGAACGATTGCCTCATACGTTCGTTTCACCCCTTTTTGTTGATGCTGCTTCGATAAAAGGTGGTGAACGAATCTATTTTTCGCAATTAACATAAGCCCTGAAGTATCACGGTCTAACCTCGTCACAATGTGCACCGTGCTTGCAAGATTTTGTTTATCATAATGATGTAAAAGAGCGTTTGCAACACTTCCTGACGGGTGCTCCCTAGACGGAATTGTCGACATATTTGCTTCTTTATTTATAACAAGAACCGCGTCATCTTCATATACGATACATAAAGGGATCTCTTCCACTTCCATCCCTTCACTTCTTTCCTCCACTGGAAAAAAGACTTGTAACTCTTCACCAGCTTGTAACTTGTGACGAACACTCGTGTGTTGACCGTTTACTTCAATTGCTCCCCCGCGGAACTTTATATCCGTTAAAGCAGCTTTCGAAATCCCTTTTGTTTTCAAAAATTCTCTAACTAAAGTTCCTTCTTCAGCCAGCCCTATATCCCATTTCAATGTAAATCTGTTCAAATATATAAACCCTCTCTATTTATCTGCAACAAACGAGTCACGAACACGTTTCCAGAATGGGAACGGACGGAAACGAACAAATCGTACTTTCTCGTTTGCAACGCGATACTGAATTGATTTCACATCTTGGTGAACCATCGTCAAATGATCCACCGTAATTTGCAAGTTCATTCCTGCAGCCGGCTTTAAAACGCATGTATGATGCTTCGGCAGCACGAGCGGCGAACCTACCGTACGAAATACACGATTGTTGATAGATGCCATTTCTGCAATTTGAATCGCTTCAATAGAAGGGTGAATAATTGCTCCGCCAAGCGCCTTATTATACGCGGTACTTCCTGAAGGAGTAGAAATACAAAGACCATCTCCGCGAAACGTTTCGAAATACTCTCCGCGTATTTCCACTTCTGTTACTAATGTACCTTCTGCACTTTTTACAGTCGCTTCATTCATCGCCAAATACTGCGACTCTTTACTACCATTCACATAGCGAATAATTACTTCTAAAAGTGGATATTCAACCACTTGGAACGGTGTTTTAGCGATTGCAATCACCAACTTCTCTACTTCCGTTGGTAACCAATCTGCATAGAAACCTAAATGTCCTGTATGTACACCAACAAATGCGGTTTCATCTAATCGATTATAGTAACGATGGAATGCATATAAAAGCGTTCCATCTCCGCCAACAGAAATTACAATATCAGGTTCCTTTTCATCCATTGTAAACCCAAAATCTAGCAAGTATTCTTTCATCGTACTTGCTAGTGTATCTGATGATTGATCACCCTTTGACATAATTGTAAATTTCATCGCCCAACACCCTTTAGTTTATGATTCAGAATCTTTCGTTTCCTGCTTTCGTGAAAAGACCTTTTGCGCTTCTTGAATTTCAAGACGAATGGAAGACATTTCTTCATCTAATAAAAACGCCGCTTCCGCTGCACGTTGTAAGCGTATTTTAATATCTTCAGGAAAACGTCCACTATATTTGTAATTTAAAGAATGCTCAATCGTTGCCCAAAAATTCATTGCTAACGTGCGAATTTGAATTTCCACTAACACTTTTTTTTCTCCCTGTATCGTTTGAACAGGATAACTAATGACAACGTGGTAAGAGCGATAGCCGCTATCTTTCTTTTGCGTTACATAATCACGTTCTTCCACAATTTCAAAATCATTTCGTTTTCGAAGATATTCTACAACAGGCTTAATCTCATCAACAAATTGACACATCATTCGAAGGCCCGCGATGTCCTGCATATCTTCTCTAATTCGGTCTAGCGGTACATTTCTCTTCTCCGCTTTATCAATAATACTTGCAACCGACTTTACCCTTCCTGTTACAAACTCAATTGGAGAATGCTCCGTTAACATTGCAAATTGAGTACGCATTCCTTTTAGTTTCACTTTCAGCTCCGCCACCGCTTGGTGATAAGGCGCTAAAAATTCTTCCCAATTACGATTCATTTCAACCACCACCAAAATCAATCCATTTGCTTATAGAAACACTTTTTCTACAGCAGTTACTAGTTCTTCTCCGTAATTTGCATTACCTTCAATATTTTCAACTAAATATTCAACTTCTTCTTTTAATCCTTCTAATTCTATTTCAACATCATTCACGCGAATAAACATCGCTGTATCTTTATTCATCGCTTCATGCATTGCTTCCCAGCATGTATGCGGAATACTTACATAAATGAAAGATGATTCATTTTCTAAGATATATAAAAATGATAAATTGTCTGAGTCTACAAGTACGTGATTACGCGCACTTAACTCCTTTACCTCTATTTCAGTATTTTCCGCACAAAAAATAAGCGCATTCTCTCTCATTTCTACGCTCTTAACTTGAATTTTATTTTGCATTCTCAAACTCCTCCATCTCAACTTCCTGTCTTACTTAACAGTATTATTGTATCATAACATGGACGCAAACAAATAAAACATTGAACCAAATTTGCGAAAAAGCGATAATGTGGAAAGAATTATTTTTCAAAAGGAGCGCATAAAATGACACAAGAAATTGAAATTGAATTTAAAAATATGGTTACAGAGGAAGAATTCCAAACATTATGCAAATCTTTTTCTATTGAAGCATTTACAAAACAAGTGAATCACTACTTTGAAACACCTCACTTCTCTTTAAAAGATGCAGGCTCTGCACTTCGTATTCGTCATAAAGATGGAACTTATACATTAACATTAAAACAACCTGCTGAAATTGGTTTATTAGAAACTCATCAGTCTGTAACAGAAAAAGAAGCAAAACTTATGATGGAAACAAACGCACTCATTGAAGGAACTGTAATGGATCAGCTACACAAATTACAAATTCCCGTTTCCTCTTTAACTTATATGGGTAGTTTAACAACAGAAAGAGCTGAAATATTATTTGAAGGCGGAACGCTTGTCTTTGATCATAGTTTCTATTACAATCACGATGATTATGAAATTGAATACGAAGTGCAAGATGAAAAGACCGGTAAAGCAGCATTTATAAGGTTATTAAAGCAACATAACGTACCAGTTCGTCATACAAACAACAAAGTAAAACGCTTTTTCCTTGCCAAACAAAACGAAGAGCGCTAAAGTAAAATTTCCATCAGTGCAGAAGTGATTTACTGGTGGCTATGTTTCACCTTTTTGGAAAGTGCAGATTTATTAGCAACATATAGAATAAGCAAAGAATGTTATGAAGGCTGTTTAGTTGCCCTTCATAACATTCCATTGCTACAATAGATATACATTTCATGGAAAAAGGAGTTTATAAAGGATGAGCAAGCAACCGATGACACCATTTGAAGCAATTGGCGGTGAACAATGCATTGCAACATTAGTGGATACATTTTATTCCTATGTCAGTGAACACCCTGACTTATCTCCGATCTTCCCGGATGATTTAACAGAAACTGCTAGGAAGCAGAAACAATTTTTAACACAATATTTAGGTGGTCCTAATTTATACACTGAAGAACATGGGCATCCTATGCTAAGAGCACGCCATCTTCCGTTTGAGATTACTCCAAAACGCGCAGAAGCTTGGCTATCATGTATGGAGCAAGCAATGGATGATACAGGAGTGCACGGTCATATAAGAGAGTTTGTTTTTGAACGTTTAGCATTAACTGCTCAACATATGGTCAATACTCCAAATGAAACAGGTGAAGTGTAATGGATAAGCAGGAAGCAAAGCATATAAATATGCCTTCTCCTTCCACATGCGAGCATAAATCTGTAGAAGCATATTTATTTATTGATCCACTTTGTAAAGATTGCTGGGATATCGAGCCATTTATTATTAAACTATGGCTTGAGTATGGGAAATACTTCTCTATTCGTCATATCGTAACAGGAAAAGTGGACGGAGCAAACGCTTCCTCACACAAATGGAATAAACCTGCTAATATTCGATTTGTGTGGGAAAAAACAACAAGTTTACAAGGGTTTTCATGTGATGGAAAAGTACATATGCAAGAGGCATCGTCAACACCATATTTAGTTTCGATGGCAATTAAGGCGGCGGAGTTGCAAGGCCGAAAAGCAGGTTCGAAATTTTTGCGAAAACTCCAAGAATACATTCTTCTTGAAAATGTATCAAACCCTGACTGTGAATTATTGTTGACATGCGCTAAAGATAGTGGCATTGATGTAGAGGAATTTAAAAAAGACCTACACTCAGTTAGCGCAAAAAAAGCTTTCCAATGCGACCTAAAATTCACAAATGAGATGCATATTACAGAAATACCTTCCCTCCTATTTTTTCATGCAAATTCAGATGAGGAAGGTATTAAAATCGCGGGAATTTATTCCTATGATGTATACGTACAGCTATTAAAAGAACTTGTAAAATGCGAGATTGAGCCAGAGCCATTACCTCCTTTAGAAGTATTACTAGAAGCAACACAATTTATTTCTTCAAAGGAAATCTCATTTATATATGACTGCCCTCAACAAGAAATAGAGCGTGAACTAAAGAAATTACAACTAAAACGAAAAGTACAAATGATTGAAGTGAAGTGCGAGCGTTATTGGAAATGGATAGCAAAAGAAAAAGACCTGGTGTAAACACCAGGTCTTCTTCTTTACGGCTTATAAAAATATTAAAGGGGATGGGAGAAATTTTCACGTTCAAACAAAGGGGTATATGTTTGTATGTGAATTCGTTCACGCTTATTATATTACAAGATTCGACGTCAGATGACAACCCCTTTTGTCGAATTTCACACTTTTGTCACATTCTAAACGTTTTCATTCTTGAATAAGCTATAAAAAAAGCAATTTAGGAGGTTTCCTTATGAAAAAGTCTCATATATTTCTTATCTTTCTATGTGTTATTGTTTCTTTTTTCTTGTATATCCTCTCTCTATTACAAGCTTTTCCTAAAATTATTGCCTTCCCTCTTTTATTCGGAGTTATCGTCATCGCTGTCTCTTATTTCAACTATAGAAAACGATTTAAAGGATTTTAACTACAAAAATAAGTCGTAAAAATTCCTTCTCATATAGAAAAAGTAAAGAAAATCACCTTAATTATTCGACAAATATCGACATCGTGTACTTTTGAGAAAATGTTCCAAACAAAAAAGACGAGGATAAAATCCCTCGTCTTTTCTCATTATTTCTCTTCAAACAATAGTGCTTCTAATTCATTTAACTTCTCTTCAAATACTTGTAATGCTTCTTTTACAGGTTCTGGCGATGCCATATCTACTCCTGCTTTTTTCAACACTTCAATTGGGTAATCAGAGCTTCCAGCTTTTAAGAATTCGTTAATGTAACGTTCTACTGCTGGTTGTCCCTCTTCTAAAATTTGTTTTGACAAAGCTGTCGCTGCACTAAATCCTGTTGCGTATTGATATACGTAATAGTTGTAATAGAAGTGCGGAATACGAGACCATTCTAAACCGATTTCTTTATCAATTACTAAAGCGTCCCCGAAATATTTCTTATTTAAATCGTAGTAAATCTCCGTTAACATATCTGGCGTAACAGCATGTCCTTCTTGTACTTTTTTATGAATGATATGCTCGAACTCTGCAAACATTGTTTGACGGAATACAGTACCACGGAATCCTTCTAAATAGTGATTTAATAAATATAGACGCTCTTTCTTATCTTCTGTCGTCTTCAATAAGTAATCATTTAGAAGCGCTTCATTACAAGTTGAAGCTACTTCTGCAACGAAGATTGAATAATCACCATATACGTGCGGTTGTGTCTTCCTTGTATAGTAACTATGCACTGAATGACCAAACTCATGAGCAAGTGTAAATAAATTATTTACATTATCATGCCAGTTCATTAAAATATATGGATTTGTTCCGTATGCACCAGATGAATATGCTCCGCTTCGTTTTCCTTTATTCTCGTATACATCTACCCAGCGATTTTCATATGCTTCTTTTAAAATTTCAACATATTCATCACCAAGTACATTTAAAGATTTCAATAACATTTCTTGCGCTTCTTCATACTTCACATTCATTTTCACTTCTGGTACAAGTGGTGTATATAAATCGTACATATGAAGCTCATCAAGACCTAGGGCACGCTTACGAATATCAATGTATCGATGTAGTAAGTGTAAATTATCATTTACCGATTCAATAAGTTGATCATACACCGCCTCAGGAATATTATTATTACTTAATGCAGCTTGACGTGCAGAATCGTATTTACGAACGCGTGCATTGAAATTATTACGTTTCACAGCCCCGCTTAGCGTACTTGCAAATGTGTTCTTATATGTTCCGTATGTTTCATATACAGCTTTGAATGCATCTTCACGCACACGACGATCATCACTTTCTAAAAACTGAATGTAACGACCATGTGTTATTTCTACCTCTTCTCCATCCTCACCTTTAATAGATGGGAATTTCAAATCCGCATTATTCAACATACCGAATGTATTACTTGATGCACTCATCACTTCAGATGCTTCTGCTAATAACGCTTCTTCTGCCTCAGATAATACGTGCGGACGTTGACGTGTAATTTCTTCTAATGCATGCTCATATACACTTAGTTCTCGATTTTCTTGTAAGAAAGTTTGCAATGTATCTTCTGAAATAGATAAAATTTCAGGTACGATATAAGCTGTGCTACTAGATACTTGTGAGTATAAATTTGTTGCGCGATCATTTAATGCTTGATACACAGAGTTTGTTGTATCTTGATCGTAACGCATATGTGCATATGTATATAGCTTACCTAATCGCATTGAAATTTCATCTTCATATTGCAATGCCTCAAGCAAATTGTCTGCAGAGTCGCCAAGCTTTCCTTTAAATTCAGTTAACTTTGGCAATAGCTCTTTAATAGCTTGGAATTCTTTTTCCCATTCTGCATCTGTTTGGAAAATATCTTCTAATCGCCATGTGTTTGCTTCTTCAATCTCATTACGATTTGGCAATGATTTCACTGTATTTTGTTCAGCCATTCTTTAAGCCCTCCTTATAATATCTCTACTTAAGTACAATTCGATTTTTCTTATGTAATTCCTTCACGATCAGTCTTTATTATATCCCCTTTTCCCTCTCTCATGTTGTACTTTGTCTCAAATAGAGATAGTGCATGCGCTAAGCAAATTTCATCATATTTCATAATTTCTTCCTCTGTTTTTAACAACATAATATCTCTTATTTTTCGATACTTATTAATACCTACTTTTATTAATACACCTACACAACATAAAAATGTCATATACTCTGCAACTGCTACCTTCCATATATGTTGTGCAAAATACGGAAGTAGACGCCTCTTCGTATACTTCGCCACATAGTTACATACGTTTTGCAGAGAAATATACTCCCCTACCTTAAGCATACCTATACACTTCATATAAAGAGAAGCTTGCCATATAAATGGATTTGTTTGAAAAGCAAATGAGGATGGGAGCGGAACACCGATTTCAGAAGGAAAACTCGCTGGGGTACATTTATATTGATATAAGAGGTGGAGTAGTGACTTATGATTATAATTCCAGATAGATAGAGCGTTTTGCCGAAAATGGTTCTTTTTTCTCTTCCATTCTTGTCCTAATAACTCTTTCCGGAAAGGAACGGGAGAAAAGAGCATGTCAACAGTAGTCGTATCGGTTGGTAAATAAATAGTATGTGAGAAAGAAACATTTGTAGAAAACGGAGTGATAAATGCGCATTTCATAAACGATTTTTGTTTCGGACAAAAGAAAATAAGAAATGGCTGAGGATAAGGTTGTAAGGAGAACGCCATAAGGGCGGAGAATGTCATCCAATATGCGGATTGCTTTTTCAACTGATTTCCACCGATTATCCAGATGACTTGTATACTAGCTTGCCAATACGAATATGTTCGCTTATAAAGCTGCTCTACGGAAAGATTTGCACATTGATATTCAATCGCAATTTTTCTATCCGCTCTCTCTACGTAAATATCTGGCCGTTGCTGGATTACCGGCAGATAATGCTCTATATCTACATGAAAATCTTGACGTTTTAACCAGCTATATAACAATTCTTTACCGTGCATATGATACATAGATTCTGCTTCATAAAAGGTAAGACATGAATCCACTTTCTTATGAGCAAAATGCCAGCTCTTCTGTTTTCCTAATTTCATTTGCACTTCTTTTCCGCAAGCTGTACAAAAGAATTTTTCTCGTTTACGCATTTCGCGTAAAAGCTCTTCATCCCGGTTATATAATAGATGAATTTTTTCTCCGTTTTCTCTCCTTGCAATAAACATCACAATCACACCCTTTCAACTCCTTGTATTCTACAATTTACTACAAATTCCTTTCAAAAAAAGAGATGTCCTAAATTAGGACATCTCTTTCTATAATAAGGGTGATAATAACCGATACGTCGATTCAACAATCCGCCTATGAAGACGTCTCTTATGAAATCGGTCAACATGAATTTCACTTGATTCTTCTAAATCGTCTTTAAAATCTTGAACGAGCTTTCGAATGCTATCTGTATCATATAAAAAGGCATTTACTTCAAAGTTTAAATGAAAACTTCTCATATCCATATTAGCTGTCCCAATTGATGCGAGATCAGAATCCACGATAACGACTTTACTATGAAGAAAACCTTTTTCATATTCATATATTTTTACTCCTGCATCTAATAACTCCGGAAAGTACGATCTTGATGCATAAAAGACAGTGCGCTTATCCGGCTTACTTGGCATTAACAAACGAACATCAATACCAGCAAGTGCAGCTACTTTTAATGCAGATAAAATATCATCATCTGGAATAAAGTATGGTGTTGCAATCCAAATCGATTTCCTAGCTGAAGCAATCATTGCAAAATATAAATGTTTAATTGTTTCCCATTTATTATCTGGTCCACCTCCAACAAGTTGGACGCCGCCCCAATGATCACCCTCAACTGCTTCCGCTTGTAAATATTCAGGTGCTAATACCGCCTCACCAGTCATATAAAACCAGTCTTGAAGGAAAATCAGCTGTAAACTTTGAACTGCTTCACCGCGTAAATATAAATGCGTGTCTCGCCAAAAACCGAAATATTTATCCTTCCCTAAATACTCATCACCAATATTTAATCCACCTACAAACCCTTCATTTCCATCTATAATAACGATTTTTCGGTGGTTTCGATAATTAATTTTATCGTTTAAAATCGGAAAACGCACAGGGAAAAATGGAATCATTTCTACTCCTGCATCATTCAATTCTTCAATATACGAATTTGATAATTTAAAGCTTCCAACCGCGTCGTATAAAAAACGAACGACAACGCCTTCTTTTGATTTTTTTATTAAAATATCTTTAATTTCTGTACCGAGCTTGTCATCACGCACAATGTAATACTCCATATGAATGTGGTGTTTCGCTCGATTTAACCCATCTAAAATTGCCTGAAACGTTTCGTCTCCATTTGTTAATGTCCTCGTTTCAGTTTGAAATGAAATATTTAAAGCACCGAGTCGATCTGCTAAACGAAATAACAATTCTTGATGCTTATGATCTCGTAAAATCCGTTCTTCGTAATCTTCGTGTCCCTTATATTGTAAAAACGCCTGTTCATCGAGTAATGCCTTCTTTTGGAACATTCTTTTTCTGCGAAAGTTTTGTCCAAATAAAAGATAAGCAAAGAAACCGAACACTGGAAAAATACCTAGTACGATTAACCACGTAAGTGTTTTTGACGGATGGCGGTTTTCTAAGAAAATAACACATCCAATTAAAAATGCGGAAACCGTAAATAAAATACTAATAATACCTAAAATCGAAACATCCTTTATCCCCATGACATCCGAATAAAATGCTACATCAATAAACATGCGTAATGAAACAAATAATGCGAACAGTAGTAGAAAAAAGAAAAGTAGTTTTAGTGTATTTTTCATCTCTTACCCCCTAAATAAGAAAGCCTTCCTATTCTTCATAAAAAAAGCCGATTTCATACTATAGAAATCGGCCTACATTTTAGGAGGGAAATTGTTGCGAATTGTCTCAAGCGCACGCTCTTTCACAACCTGTTTCCCATACTCACTTACACGGTGAATCGTTAAAGTAGATTCTTCTCCATATTCTAAAACAATACTTAAAATACGATCAATCTCTTCTTCATCATGTAGCACTTCATCAAATTCCACATATACATAATAGCGGTCCTCAAATGAATGCAATTCATCTTTTATATCTTCAAAGATAAGACGATGACTTAATGAAATGACATCTTCAAAATCATTAAACTTAATTAAAAAGCCAAACGTACCATCTTCATTAAAGTTTGTTCCTACTTGTTCTTCTACCTCTTCCACTAATTCTTGCTGGAATAATGATTCGATGCCTTCATCTAGAGGAATGTCTATAATTTTATCCACACCTATTGGTAGTTCCAGCTTTTGTCCATCCTTTGAAAGCTCCGCTTTCGTTACAAGTACTTCAATCCCCTTATCGACTGCTTGCACTTGAATCCATAACGGTCCATCGACAAAGAAATCATCATGATCACGAGCTTCGTCCATCATCTCCCAAAAGAGCTCTTCACTTCGTTCGCGATCATACCAAATTTCTTCACGGTTAAACCCTCTGTCCTCTATATCAATGTACGTAATAAAAAATTTCATCGTATGGTCATTAATTCTTTCAATATCCAAAATACAACTCTCCCTTCCTGCTCAGAATTATTATGAAGGGATTCCCCACTCATATGACAAAACAATAGATTCTTGTACTCTCATTTTATGATAAGATTCTCCAGAATGGAAATAAAATCGATTTATTTTACAAAAATAGTTATATACCTATCTGTATTCGATCGTTTACATAAAGTGAAACATTAATCAGGATTTTTTTCATCCTCCACTGATTATTAGCTCGCACTAATCGGGATAAATATACCATTATACCAATTCACTGTTCACAAAAAATTTGGACATACATTCCCATATTCCCCCGTACACTGTAATAAAGTGAAACTTCTATTATAGGTGATTATTTTGTCCCCGGGGGGCGCGGGATCAAAACTAGACAAACTTTCTTCACCACATACATATATTTCGCTTATTAAAACATCATAAATGGAGGCAGACGAATGGACTTAGAGTTTTTAACATCTGTACTAATGATTGTCGGTATCGATGTTGTACTAGGTGGCGATAACGCAATTGTCATCGCACTAGCTAGCCGAAATTTACCTGAAGCAAAACGAAATAAAGCCATTTTGATTGGTACTATTTTAGCAATTGTGCTACGAATTCTCCTCACAATACTAGCTGTCTATTTACTTGATATCCCATTTTTACAACTCATCGGCGGAATCTTACTCACATTAATTGCGGTAAATTTACTCACTGATAATAACAACGATCTTTCTTCTATCAAAGGAAAAACAACTTTATTTCAAGCTGTGCGTACAATTGTATTCGCGGATCTCGTTATGGGGTTTGACAATGTTATTGCCATTGCAGGAGCAGCTCACGGAAGACTTTCACTCGTAATTATCGGTTTATTAATTTCTATCCCGATTATCATTTGGGGAAGCAAACTTATTTTAATACTCATGGAACGCTTTCCATTTCTCATTTATTGCGGAGCAGCAGTTCTCGCCTATACAGCAGGAAAAATGATTACACATGAAGACAGACTTGCAACGTTTTTTCATCATAATCCTAGTTTTACCACAAGTATCCCTTATTTGTTCATTTTCACGATTTTATGCATAGGCTTTATCGTTCAACAAGTGCGATTACGTAATGTTAAACAGTAAAAAAAAACCTTCTACTCTATAATAGGTAGAAGGTTTTCATATTATTATAATTAATTTACAAGACGCTGTGCTTCACGTAATTGGAACGTTCTTACTGTACGTGGTAAGAAACGACGGATTTCGTCTTCGTTGTAACCTACTTGAAGGCGTTTTTCGTCAATCATAATTGGACGACGTAAAATACCTGGATAGTCACGAATCATCTTATATAAATCTTGAAGTGGTAAAGACTCTAAGTTCACATTCAATTCTTGGAAAACTTTTGAACGAGTAGAAATAATCTCATCCGTTCCGCTTTCTGTCATACGTAAAATCTCTTTAATCTCATCAATCGTTAATGGATCTGAGAAAATATTACGTTCTGTATAAGGAATATGATTTTCCTCTAGCCATAATTTCGCCTTTCTACAAGACGTACAGCTTGGAGAACTATATAATGTTACCATACAAAGCTCACTCTCCTTAAAGAGTACAAATTCTGTACTAATTACAGTTTAAATTTCTAACTTCCGCAATTTTTCGCGATAACTTGTCTTATAGCAAAGTAAAAAATCGCAATTCATGTAAGCAACAACAATTACTTTTAATAAGTAACTTCTATAATCATTATACAATAGTTTTTGCAAGAAATATACAGTGAATTTACTGCTAGTTGAGAAAAATTATCCGTGTACTCCACTGCTATGTAACATGATTACACTCATTAAAACTGTCCTTTAACAACGGCCTTCAACCCTTTTGATACTTGCTTTCTACAATAATTTTCACTTGATATACAATTACAGTTTCATAATCTTCCCCATTAAAAAGAGAACGTTTTCTTACCTTTTCCCGACAAAACCATTGAGAAATGTAAGACTCTAAAGATTAGAAACAAAAAGAACACTTGTTCTTATTTTAACGAATCTCCCCGCTCATGTCTATATGCTTTCTAAAGTAAATCGAATATTTTTCTGACATTTCTTTCTTTTTTACCATTTATCTCATACAATAAAAATAAAGACAGGCAAAGGGGGAATGTGCATATGATCGCTTTTTTTACTGATTTTATCATTGTTGCTACCCTCATCATCGGAATAACAGCATTGATTGGTGTCATTACAAATAGCATCGGTGAAAAACTCTTTGGTGGGAAAGAAAAAATGAAGTTTGTTAACAAAAGTTTAGATGTACAATCTGGCTGGAACCAAGTTGGCGGAAAAGGCATTTATAAAAAACGTACGTACTAAAAAAAGCAGGTAATCACCTGCTTTTTTTGTTATTTCTCTACTGATGCCCATTTGAAGCTTACTTCGCCACCATACTTATGGTTGTACATATCTTTAATTGTTTCTCTTTGTAAATATGCTCTACCACGTTGATATACTGGAACAATCGCAGCATCATCAAGTAACATTTTTTCTGCTTCTAATAAGTTTTTCCAGCGAGCATTTACATCGCTTCCGTCTTTTTTCGCTTTCATAATAATCTCATCGTACTTCGGATTAGAATACTTCATTTTGTTTTGCGCTCCATCAGTTACAAACATATCAAGATATGTAACTGGATCCGGGAAGTCTGCACTCCATCCAGAGAATGACATTACATAATCGCCAGCATCTTCTAATTTTAGTTTTTGCGCGAATGGTTGTTGTTTAATTTTCACTGTTAATCCTGGTAAATTCTTTTCTAACTCACCTTTTAAATATTCACCAGTTTTCTTCGATAATTCAACATCTTCATTTAATAACTCTAATTCAATTTCGTTTTTACCAAGCTCTTTTTTACCAGCTTCCCAATACTTTTTCGCTTCTTTTACATTTGGTTTTACAATATCTCCATTTTCAGCACGGAAATCTTGTTTATCCGGTCCTTTAATGAAATTGTCAGGAATTAATCCCGTCGCTGGCTTAGAACCGTTATTTAATAATGTATCAACGAATGGTTTACGGTCAAAACCAAGAGAAATTGCTTTACGAATATTTTTATTTGCTAAAGCTGGGTCTTTTTGATTTAAGCGAAGGAAGAATACAGAAGTATCTTCTACCGTTTTGAAATCTGGTTTTCCTTTATATTTATCGATGAACTCTGCTAATAACGTCGCTCGATCGACTGCGTTTGTTTCATATAAATTAATTGGCGTAGATGTATCTTTTACAATATTAAAGTTTACTTCCTCAAGCTTCACTTCTTTATTGTCCCAATATGATGGGCTCTTTGTCATTTTGAAGCTACGTTCATGTTGCCAATCACTTAATGTAAATGGTCCGTTATAGAGTGTTGTATTTGCTTCTAAACCAAACTTCACACCTTGCTCTTTCACATACTTTTCATTAACAGGATAGAAGATCGGATAGACCATTAAATCAACAAGATATGGAATAGAATTATCCAATTCTACTTCTAATGTATGATCATCAATCGCTTTCACGCCTAATTGATCTGGACTCATCTCTTTTTTATTAATTTTCTCAGCATTTTTTATATCGTACATAATGTACGCCGATTTCGCAGCTGTATCTGGATTAATCGCTCTTTGCCATGCATACACGAAATCTTTCGCCGTTACAGGGTCACCATTTGACCATTTTGCATCTTCACGTAATTTAAATGTATACTTTTTACCGTCTTCTGACTTCTGGAATTCCTTCGCTACACCTGGAACTAATTTATCGTCTTTCCCAAGGCGATATAGACCTTCCATCGTATTGTTCATTACTTTTGAAGAAACTGCATCAGCTGATAACGCTGGGTCCATCGTTGGAATTTCTTGTGTTTCAATTAAGTTAATAACTTGCTTCGCACCGCTTTTCCCGCTATCCCCTTTTGCGTTCGCTTGCGGTTCATCTTTTTGGTAGCCACATGCCCCTAAAATCATGCTCATTGCTACTGTTGATGCTACAAAAACTGGTATCTTTTTTTTCATACTTCCACCCCTCCAAAAAAATGTTAGCCCTTTCATTTTCAAACAGAAAGAAATATATATATGTTCTAATAATTCATATTATACACACAAATATATTCTTTGTATATTTATATTTCTATTTTATTAAAATTTTCTGTTAACGTTTAGTATATTTGTAAACGTTTCATACTGCGTATTTATTGAACTAAAGTGTTAAAAATATCAAATTTTATACTTTTCTAAATTATCAGAGAAAAACAAATTTTATATCCTATAATATCTTACGTATAATTATTCTTCCTTTTTTGTCATAAAATGAAGGTTTATTCATATTGAAAATATGTAGGCTAAAATAAGTGCAAAGGATATGAAAGTGTGTTACGATACACTTTGCTAAAAATAGATATCGGTAAAGAGGGGACGGACATGACAGCAATTCGCTCAAAAAACGGGCCAACAGAGAAATTAAGTTTATTCTTATTAACATGGCCTATTTTTCTAGAAGTTTTTCTTTTTATGCTGATGGGGATCGCTGATACTTTCATGTTAAGTGCATTATCAGACGATGCTGTATCTGGGGTTGGTGCAGCGAATCAATACCTTCATATCGCGATTTTAGTACTAGAAGTCATCGGGAATGGTGCAGCTATCGTTGTATCCCAATACCTCGGTTCTAAACGCTTTATGGAAGCATCAAAAATATCAGCATTAGCAGTAACATTAAATTTAGGAGTCGGGCTCGTTATAAGCGCCGGTTTTCTTTTATTCTCAAAACATATGATGATGGCAATGAACTTACAAGGCGATGTATTAACGTATGCACAAAGCTATCTATCCATCGTCGGAGGAGCTATTTTCCTTCAAGCTATTATTAACTCATTAGCCGCAATTATCCGCGTTCACGGCTTTACAAAGCAAGCGATGTTTGTTTCGCTTGGAATGAATATTATTCATATCGCCGGAAACTACGTACTTATTTTCGGGAAATTCGGTTTCCCTGAACTTGGTGTGCAAGGGGCTGCTATTTCTTCTGCTGTCAGCCGGTTAATCGCACTTATCGTTTTCTTCTGGTTACTGTATCGCGTTATGGAATACCGTGTGAAATTACAATATTACTTCACTTTATCAAAAGAATACGTTGGCAAAATTTTAAAGATCGGCATTCCATCGGCATTCGAGCAAGTCATGTATCAAGCTTGTCAAATTGTCTTCTTATATTATGCAACATACTTAGGTACGGAATCATTAGCAGCAAGACAATACGCTACTAACATTTCCATGTTCACTTATTTATTCGCCATTGCTATCGGTATGGGAACAGCTATTATCGTTGGACGCCTAGTTGGCGGAAATGAAAAAGATGAAGCGTACACACGTGTATGGAAAAGTGTACAATGGGCGATTGGTGTAACTCTATTTATGGTCATTCTCGTTGTTACATTCCGAACACAATTAATGGGACTATTTACGGATAATCCTCATATTATCTCTCTAGGAGCAAGCGTTCTTTTACTAAGTGTACTACTGGAAACAGGACGGACGATGAACATCGTCATCATTAATTCACTTCGTGCGGCTGGAGATGCCAAATATCCTGTTTTAATCGGAGCATTCTCCATGGTGTTAATGAGCTTACCACTCGGTTACTTTTTCACCTTCCATTTAGATATGGGTCTCGTTGGTATTTGGCTAGCGATCGCTAGCGATGAATGGACGCGGGCGATTATTATGTTCTTCCGATGGAGAAGTAGATCGTGGGAAAGTTATGCACTTGTTAAACCTGATGAGCAAGATAAGAGCGTTTCTGTTCAAGCGCAATAAAATAAAAGTGTTTCTAAATGAAGAAAAGGCGGCTGATTTCAGTCGCCTTTTTCTTCATTCTCGGAAACTCTTACTTCGCTGTCTTTAAACAGAAAAAGAACTTGGATAAAATCGCTTTATACTAACTTAAGTTTAACTAGTATAAAAAAATAGAGCCATCCTTCTGTAATAGAAGAATGGCTCTACTTTTTTATTGATAGATTTCTTTATATTTCTTATACTCTGCTTCAGAACATAATACAAAATGTCCTGGGCGAATTTCGCGCATTGTTGGCACTTCACTACCATAATCATGCTGCGATGGGTCGTATACGATACGTTTACGATTGCGCTCATAATCTGGATCTGGAAGTGGAATTGCTGATAGTAGTGATTTTGTATATGGATGCATTGGATTCGCATATAACTCTTCACTTGTTGTCAGCTCAACGATTTGACCACGGTACATTACACCAATGCGATCACTAATGTATTTTACCATCGATAAATCATGGGCGATGAATAAGTATGTTAAACCTTTTTCTCTTTGTAACTGTTTCAGTAAGTTTACAACTTGCGCCTGAATCGATACGTCAAGTGCTGAGATTGGTTCATCAGCAATGATAAATTCAGGTTCTACAGCTAGCGCACGAGCGATACCGATACGTTGACGTTGTCCGCCTGAGAATTCATGCGGGAAACGATTCGCGTGCTCTTTATTTAAACCAACTGTATTTAACAGCTCGTGAACACGGTCCATACGCTCTTTTTTACCTTTTGCTAGTCCGTGAATATCAATACCTTCTGCGATAATATCCCCTACTGTCATACGAGGATTTAATGATGCATATGGATCTTGGAAAATCATTTGCATTTTACGGTTGAACTTCTTAAGTTCTGCGCGTGATTTTTTCCCATGTACATTTTCACCATCGAACAACACTTCACCGGCAGTTGCATCGTATAAACGAATGATCGTTCTTCCAGTTGTTGACTTACCACAACCAGATTCTCCTACAAGTCCAAATGTTTCACCGCGGTAAATATCAAATGAAATATCATTAACTGCTTTAACAACACCACCACTCACATCAAAGTGTTGTTTCACATTTTTTACTTCAATTAATTTCTCACGTTGTTTAGTCATGTTGTTCACCTGCTTTCATTTGAAGAATACGTTTTTCAACAACTGCTGGTGGTTTTACTTCTGGCGCTTGCTCATGAAGTAACCAAGTTGCCGCATAATGTGTATCACTTACTTTAAATAAAGGTGGTTCCATTTCAAAATCAATTTTCAGTGCCTGTGGGTTACGTGGTGCAAAAGCATCACCCTTTGGCGGTTTTAATAAGTCTGGAGGCGTTCCTGGAATCGCATATAGCTCGTCCTCTGAACCATCTAAGCTTGGCATAGATGCGATTAAGCCCCATGTGTATGGATGTTGTGGATTGTAGAAAATTTCATCAACAGTTCCAATTTCAACAACTTTACCAGCGTACATAACCGCAACTCGGTCTGCAACGTTTGCCACTACACCTAAGTCATGCGTAATGAAAATGATTGCTGCTTCTGTTTTTTGCTGAATGTCCTTCATAAGCTCTAAAATTTGCGCCTGAATTGTAACGTCTAGAGCCGTTGTCGGCTCATCGGCAATTAATAATTTCGGATTACAAGCTAACGCCATAGCAATAACTACACGCTGTCTCATACCACCTGAGAATTGGTGAGGATATTGTTTTAAACGAGCTTCTGGATTTGGAATACCTACAAGGTCAATTAATTCTAAAGCGACTTTACGTGCATCCGCTTTACTCATCCCTTGGTGTTTAATAAGACCTTCCATAATCTGATTACCAATTGTCATCGTTGGATTTAACGATGTCATTGGATCTTGGAAAATCATCGCAATATCTTTACCGCGTACTTGCTGCATTTCTTTTTCCGTTAATTTCGTTAAATCACGACCGTCAAATACAATCTCTCCATTTTTAATACGGCCTGGAGGATTCGGGATTAATCCCATTAGCGCTTTAGAAGTAACTGATTTCCCAGAACCAGACTCTCCTACAATCGCTAATGTTTCCCCTTTTTTCAAATCAAAAGTAACTCCGCGCACTGCTTGTACTTCACCTGCATGTGTATCAAAGGAGACTTGTAAATCTTTTACCTCTAACAATGTTTTCATTTTTACTTCTCCCTCCTCGTTTACTTACGCATTTTCGGATCTAACGCATCGCGTAATCCATCTGCCATTAAGTTGAATGCTAGAATTAACATACTGATGACAACCGCAGGGATGAACATCATGTGTGGATACGTTTGAATTGATTTATATCCATCATTTACAAGAGAACCAAGTGATGCGAATGGTGGCTGAATTCCTAAACCGATGAAGCTTAAGAATGCCTCACCAAACACCGCTGATGGAATTGTAAACATTGTCATTACGATAATTGGTCCCATAACGTTTGGAATTAAGTGTTTCACAATTAATTGTGTATTTGTTGCACCTAATGTACGAGATGCTAATACATATTCTTGGTTTTTTAATTTTAGGATTTGTCCACGAACAATCCGCGACATCCCTATCCAACCTGTAATCGCCATTGCGAGTGTGATTGACCAAATACCAGATCCCATAATGATTACCATTAAAATAACGATGATTAAGTATGGAATACCATTAATAATCTCCATAATACGTTGCATAATATTATCTACTCTACCGCCGTAGAATGCTGAAATACCCCCGTATGCAACCCCAATTACTAGGTCAATTGCTGCTGCTAAAAGAGCGATATATAATGATACGCGTGTACCTTCCCATGTTCTTGTCCACAAGTCACGACCAAGATCATCTGTACCAAACCAGAAGTACTCTTTAATATCACGTTTTGCATATTGGTCAACACCATATTGATCTGTGCCGTCAAATGGTAACCAATGAATATTTTCAATCACTGGAATTTTCGGTGGCATTTTCGCACGACCTAAATCCTGCTCTTTATAAGAATGTTTACTTACCATCGGTCCAAAAATTGCTAGTAGTACAATAATGCTCAATAATACAAAACCCAACATCGCGCCTTTATGTTGGAACAAGCGTCTTCGTACATCTTGCCAAAACGTTAAGCTTGGACGGGCAATGACTTCATTATCAACATTATTTTGATTGGCTTGTTGAAATAAATCTGGAGATAATTTTTGTACATCTTTCATCATTTTTTCCCTCCCGCTAAACGAATACGAGGATCAATAATTCCGTATAAAATATCGACAATGAAAATAACTAAGATGAAGATCGCACTATAGAAAATTGTAGTTCCCATAATAACTGTATAGTCATTCACTGTAATAGATTTAACGAACTGTTCCCCAAGTCCTGGTACAGCATAAATTTGCTCGATAACAAGTGTTCCTGTAATTAATGCAGCAACCATTGGTCCTAAAATTGTTACAACTGGAATTAACGCGTTACGAAGTGCGTGTTTGACAATGATAACGCCTTGACTAATTCCTTTTGCTTTCGCTGTTAAAATATAATCAGACTGCATAACTTCAATTAATTCTGCACGAGAGAAACGTGCGATTGTTGCGATAACTCCCATCGATAATGCAATTGTAGGCATTACTGTAAACTCTGGTCCTTTCCAGAACGCTACTGGGAACCAGCCAAGTTTTACCCCTACGAAATATTGTAGTAATGCGGCGAATACGAACGATGGTACCGACATCCCGAGTACCGAAATAACTGTTGCACTATAATCGACCCATGTATTATTACGAAGTGCCGCAACAATTCCTAAAAGTAAACCGATAAATGTTCCTAATATAATCGCTTGTAAACCAAGTTGTGCTGATGGTCCAATGCGATCCACAATCATGTCTGTTACTGGGCGGTTATCATATTGGAATGATACCCCTAAATCACCTTGCGCTAAGTTACCTAAGTAACGTGCATATTGAACTGGTACTGGATCATTTAAACCATATTTTTCAAGAATGATTTCTTTTTGTGCCGGTGATAGCTTCTCCTGGTTTTTAAGCGGAGAACCCGGTAGTAATTTCATCAAAAAGAAAGTCAGTGTAGTAATTAAAAATAATGTCAAAGCCATGTACACGAAACGTTTTAATACATAACGTCCCATAGTCAAGCACCTCCCCGTTTTTCTCAAAAGCAATAAGATAGTTTGAAATATTCTTACTTTTATTTTTTTAAAATAAGAGCACATGCCCATCATAGGCATATACCCTTATTCATGATGGAAACCATTTTTAGTTTTTGAGTTCAACCCACTTATAGCTAAATTCTCCGCCGTATTTATGTTCTAATAGGCCTGTAATTGAACTACGTTGTAAATATGCCTTTCCAGGTTGATATACTGGAGCAATCGCTGCATCTTCAAGCAGTTGTTGTTCTGCTTTTAATAGAGCATCCCAACGAGCTTGTACATCTACTTCTGTTTTGGCTTTCTTAATTAGTTCATCATAAGCTGGGTTTGCGTAATTCACTTTATTTTGTGAATTACCTGTTGTATACATTTCAAGGAATGACATTGGATCCATATAATCTGGACTCCATCCCGCATATGACATCGCATAATCTCCACTTGCTTCAAGTTTTAACTTTTGTGCAAATGGCTGCATTTTTGTTGAAACTGTTAAACCTGGTAAGTTCTTTTCGAATTGTCCCTTTAAATACTCTCCAATTTTTTTGGCATCATCAGTATCAAAGTTTAATAACTCTAACTCTACTTTGTCTACACCAAGTTCTTTTTTACCAGCTTCCCAATATTTTTGTGCTTCTTTAATATCCTCTTTTATAAGCTTTCCGTTTTCTTCACGGAAGTCTTTTCCATTCGGACCTTTTGCTAAGCCTTTCGGAACAAAACCATATATCCCCTCTGAACCATCGTTTAAGATCACTTTTCCGATATTTTCACGTTCAAAGGACATTGCAATTGCTTTTCGGATATTTTTATTTGCTAAAAATTTATTCTTTTCATTTAAGCGAATAAATTGTGTAGATGGTCTCTTAATCGTTTTAAAGTCAGCATCTGATTTGTATTTGTCTACAAACTCTGATGTTAATACGACACGATCAATCGCTTTCGTTTCATATAAATTTATAGCAGTTGAACGATCCTTAACAATATTGAAGTTTATTTCCTCAAGTTTTACTTCTTTATTTTCCCAATACGTTGGATTTTTCTTAAGTTGGAAACTTTGTTCATGCTTCCATTCATTTAATATGAATGGACCATTATAAAGTGTCGTATTGGATTCTAATCCGAATTTATCTCCTTGTTCTTTTACAAACTTCTCATTCAAAGGATAAAATGTTGGATAGACTGTTAAACTTACAAAATAAGGAACAGGGTTGTCTAATTCCACTTCAAATGTGTGATCATCAATGGCCTTTACACCAAGTTCTTCAACTGGTAACTCTTTTTTGTTAATTTTCTCCGCATTTTTAACATCAAATAGTATGTAAGCAAACTTGGCACCCGTATTTGAATCTATAGCTCTTCTCCAAGAATAAACGAAGTCTTTAGCTGTTACAGGTTCACCATTCGACCATTTCGCATCTTCACGTAATTTAAATACATACTTTTTACCATCTTCTGATTTCTCATAAGATTTAGCGACTCCCGGAACAAGTTTATCGTCTTTCCCCAGACGATACAATCCTTCCATTGTGTTATTCATGATGTTAGAAGATGCTGCATCCGTTGATAACGTCGTATCCATTGTTGGTATCTCAGCAGTTTCTGTTAGATTCAATACTTGCTTATTTGAAGTACTGGATCCTTTCGCGCTTGCCTTATTATCATCTTTTTGATAACTACAGGCTCCTAGCACACTTACTGTCAACGTCGATGCAAGCAATAGCGGTATCTTTTTCTTCATGTTGTATTGCCTCCCCTAATTGCACTTCCTGTACCCTCACTTGTAGAAAAACAGAATTGAAAGAATAATCTCCAAGTTTCTACAATTTTCATTATACATATAATATGACGATTGTGAATATAGTTTTTTGTTTTTTTGTTAAAATTTTTAATAAAATGTTTATATTTTTAATTTTTCGTAAAGGGATAGGTTAACATTGCTACCATCATCTTGAAATTAGAACCACAATTGCGTATAATTTTCAAAAAATTATTTATATTACTTATTATAGCTTTTATAGTATAATAATTCTAGTAATATTTTGACGGAGGGGAATATTTTGAATAACGTTTTTTTTCATACTTGTATACTATTTTTGGTTGCGATAATCGCTTCTAGTGTGGGCGCATTCCTCGTTTCATCTCAGTTTTTGTTGAATTTTGTCAACATCTCATTCTATATTGCATTGATTTTTATTCTTATAGGTGGTTTTTTATTCATATTTCAAAATGGATTTTTTAACGTAACAATTTACGCATTCCAAAGAGTATTTGGTACGAATAAAAAAATTGACTCTTTAATTGAAGAAGCAGAGGAACCTATCGATAAGAAAGAACGTATTTATAAAACATATTCATTCAAATGGACGTATCCGATTTGTATTACCGGTATCGTACTTGGGTTGTTCTCGATCCTCATTAGCTTTACTATTTTGATGTAGTTTGCAAACACTGCTCCATATGATATAATAATCAGCAAAACATTTTGTTATAAAACTTTAGTTCTTTCATATTAAAAGGGCTCAGTTAACAATAAATTTATATGTATGCGATGATAAAGAAGAGTACATATTGGGGCAATTTCAGAGAGCTTGTGGGTGGTGTGAACAAGTAATTGTACAGTATGGAATGGGCTTTTGAGCACCAAACCGAACCGAAAGTAGTAGGCTTTGGCGTTATATCCAGACGTTATTATGGATCTTGAGAGATTTCACAGCTGTGAAATAATTAGGGTGGTACCGCGGTCCATTCGTCCCTATGTAATTTGGGATGAATGGGCTTTTTTGTATGCCTTCTCTTCCCCATCGCACATTCAATTTTAGGAGGAATTACTTATGTCAGTTATCTTTTCTGGTATTCAGCCAAGCGGAACAATTACACTTGGAAACTATTTAGGAGCTATGAAGCAATTTACAGAGCTTCAAAACGAACACGACTGTTATTTCTGTATTGTAAACCAACATGCGATTACAGTACCTCAAGACCCTGTAGGGCTTCGCAAAAACATCCGCAGTCTTGCTGCGCTATACGTTGCATGCGGCATCGATCCTGAAAAAGCTACTTTATTTGTACAATCAGAAGTACCAGCACACGCTCAACTAGGATGGATTATGCAATCCGTTGCTTACGTTGGAGAATTAGAACGTATGACACAATATAAAGACAAAGCTTCAGGAAGAGATTCAGTTCCAGCTGGATTACTTACATATCCACCATTAATGGCTGCTGATATTTTACTTTACAACACAGAAATCGTGCCTGTTGGTGATGACCAAAAGCAACATATGGAATTAACACGTGATCTAGCAGAGCGTTTCAACAAACGCTTCCGTGAAGTGTTCACAGTTCCTGAAATTCGTATTCCAAAAGTAGGAGCTCGCGTTATGTCATTAACAGAACCTACGAAAAAAATGAGTAAATCTGATCCAAATCCAAAATCAATGATCAGTATGCTTGATGAGCCAAAAACAATCGAAAAGAAAATAAAAAGTGCCGTAACTGACTCTGAAGGCATCGTTAAATTTGATAAAGAGAATAAACCTGGAATCTCTAACTTATTAACAATTTACTCTTCATTCTCAGGAAAAACAGTAGAAGAAATAGAAGCAATGTACGAAGGAAAAGGATACGGCGACTTCAAAGGTGACCTAGCACAAGTAGTCGTAGAAGCAATTCGTCCAATCCAAGACAAATATAACGAACTAATCAACTCCCCAGAACTAGACGAAATTCTAGACAAAGGTGCCGAAAAAGCAAACCGCGTTGCATTCAAACAACTACGCAAAGTAGAAAACGCAATGGGACTAAGCAGAAAACGTAGGTAACATATAAAGCGGAGGCGGCTCGTTCAGCTCTGACTGGCTAAGGTTCTTTCGCATAGAAGACGCTTTTTGTCTTCTTATGCGGAAGGTTCTTAGACACGAAGAGCTTGCCGCCGGAGCTGGATTACTATATAAAGCGGAAGCGGCTCGTTCAGAATGTGAGGAGGATGGAGCTCCTGACGTAGAGGCGCTTTTTGCCTCGCAGGAAGGCGCGAAGCCACCGAACATTCTTGCCGCTGGAGCTAGATTTATTTATAAAGCGGAGGCGACTGCTTAGCCCTGACGGATAAGGTTCTTCCCCACAGAAGGTGCTTTTTACCTTCTCGTGGGGAAGGTTCTTAGACGCGAAGGGCTAGGAGCCGGAGCTAGATTCCACATAAAGCGGAAGCGGCTCGTTCAGAATGTGAGGAGGATGGAGCTCCTGACGTAGAGGCGCTTTTTGCCTCGCAGGAAGGCGCAAAGCCACCGAATATTCTTGCCACCTCCATAAAAAAAACCGCCAATTGGCGGTTTTTTTTAATTTACCTTCTGCTCATTTTCCATTTCCCATAACTTTTCAAAAAACGGCTGTCCTTTTACAAGCCGCTCACATAATTGCTCGTGCTTCTCAGACCATCCAGTTTTCGCTTCATCATAAAGTTTAGCCCAAACATCTTCAAACTCCATATGTTGGACCATTCCATACGCTGATGGATCCCACTCTGTGAACCAATAGCGAATTTCAGCTGGATTTTTCGTTGTATGTAATTGATCTAACGCCATAAATAATAATTGTTTTAGCTGTCTTTCTTTACGAGTTAGGCCATTCATAATGAACGGTGATGGTGATAAAATATGATGTTCTTTTTCAATCTCTTCTACTTGGAACTCATACTTTTCTGCTTGCACACTTTCTACCATCTCATATACCATCTGCTCTTGACGAGGTATAAGCCTACTTTTTCTAATTGGCACATTATAGCCGATTGAATCAATCGCAATAATTCCTTTTCCATCTGTAACTACAAAACAATATTCTTGTTGCAAACGTTCGTGATTTTTACGAATATAAGCCTTATGATATACGTCTTCCAATAATTTTTGCGGAAGCTCTAATAATTCGTTCTCGATGTAATGATATAATGTGGCATCTACTTTTAATAATGGCACTTGATCTAATAGCTCAATCGTATCATCTTTCCGCCATTCGTAAAAATGACAAACGTTATACCCATTCTCTTCACCTTCAAACCAATTTACCCATACATCATGTAGATATAACATTCACTACCCCTCACTTCACTACTGTTTGTACCAATCATTATGTTCATTTTTGCTTAACTTTATTCCACTTAAGGAAATATATTCTAATTATTATTTTTTCTTCTATAATATAAAAAAAACAGGAGGTAACGCTCCTGTTTTTTTTATGAAACATGAAATGTATTTGCTTTATTCAATATTTCTTTCGCATCTATAGATAATAAAGACAGTGTATTTTCTCCTTCAAATGCTACACAATCTTTCACAATATGAAATCCAAGTGCATAGCCAAGCATTTTTGGGTACGAGTGCAGTCCATTTAATAAAACATCATGCTCCCTCGTACCTCTCTTTACATCTATTCGTTCTTGTATTGAATTTCTCCAATAATAAATAGCATCTTCTTTTGAAATATAAGTAGTCCATGGTGCACATCTTTTTTCTGTATACCTTTCATACACAGCTTGCTCAGCTAACCCTTCCATAATCATCGTATCAAGTAATGTATACTCTGTTTCCTTCGTCTCAATTTGATGTAATCTACATATATGGTGGTATTCATGCGTTAATAAAGCTTTTAGTTCCTCTACTGAATTACGTCCACATACGAATAAGAAAATAACGTGACGCATAGATAAACCAGCCTTCCCGTTATATTCCTCTTGTACCGTTCGATTATATGAATCTGATAATAAAATAAAGATAGGGACATCTGGACCTTTTAGCCAACTTTTCAATTTTTCATACTCCATGCTAAGTTCTTTCCAAATTTCTTTCTTCTCTAACTCTTTAATTTCCTGCTCCCCCCGCATTACTGGGCGATACATACCTTTAGAGATTAAAAAACGATACAGCCTCTCTTTTGGCAATGGAATATACTTTGTAAATTTCTCACAAAGCTTTTCTGGGCGTCCATAATACAGATGTAACCATTCTGCCGTTTCAACAACCCCCACCCTTCATCCCTCCTTTTCTTATGTATATGCAAAAAAAGAAAGGAACGTAAAGGTGATAAAAAATAAATAAGGTGTCTTTTCGTAGTACTTTACGAAAAGACACCTTATTGTACATATTACTTATATGCTTTAAATACTAATACTGCGTTATGACCACCGAATCCTAATGAATTACTTAATACAGCCCGCACTTCTTGATGTCTCGCTGTATTTGGTACGTAATCTAAATCACATTCTGGATCTGGTGTTTCATAGTTAATCGTCGGAGGAATTACTCCGTCTGTAATTGATTTAATAGAGAAGATCGCTTCAACAGCACCAGCTGCTCCTAATAAATGACCTGTCATTGATTTCGTTGAGCTAATCGCTACTTTATATGCATGCTCACCGAAAGTTTCTTTAATTGCCATCGTTTCATACTTTTCATTTGCATCTGTACTTGTACCATGTGCATTAATGTAATCAATATCTTCTGGCTCTAGACCTGCATCAGCTAAAGCTTGACGCATCGCACGAACTCCGCCTTCACCGCCAGGAGCAGGCATTGTAATATGGAACGCATCACCAGTTGCACCATAACCAGCAATTTCCGCATAAATGTGAGCACCACGTGCTAATGCGTGCTCTAATTCTTCAAGAATAAGAATTCCTGATCCTTCACCCATTACGAAACCACTACGGTTTTTATCAAATGGGCGGCAAGCCGTTGCTGGATCTTCATTGAATGTTAATGCTTTCGCTGAACTAAACCCAGCGAATGCCATGCTTGTTAACGGCGCTTCTGCTCCGCCTGTTATCATCGCATCAGCATCACCGCGCTGAATTACTTTAAACGCATCACCAATTGAGTTTGCTCCAGATGCACAAGCTGTTACAGAGCAAGTATTAATTCCTTTCGCTCCTGTAGCGATTGACACTTGACCTGCTGCCATATCTGGAATCATCATTGGTACGAAGAATGGGCTCACGCGGCGCGGACCTTTTTCAGTAAAAATCTTAAATTGTTCTTCGTATGTTTCCATACCACCAATACCAGAACCAACCCATACACCAATGCGTGGTGCATTTTCTTCTGTAATTTCAAGCTTCGCATCTGCTACTGCCATTTTCGCTGCTGCTACTGCATATTGCGTAAAGCGGTCCATACGGCGCGCTTCTTTTTTATCTATATATTTTTCGACTTCAAAGTCGTTAATTTCTGCTGCTACTTTTGCAGGAATTTGTTCTGAATCTATTCTTGTAAGTCGTCCGATTCCGGATACACCGTTTTTAATGTTTTCCCAAGCTGTTTCAACATCTGTTCCGATCGGTGTAACAGCTCCTAGCCCTGTAATTACGACCCTCTTTTTTTCCATACAAAATACACTCCTTTTTTTCTCTCAGTCCTTATTTACCCCAACGAAGAGCTACTGCTCCCCATGTTAACCCGCCGCCAAAACCGACTAGTATAATTAAATCACCGTCTTGAATACGTCCATTTTGCAATTCCTCTACCATTGCAATTGGAATTGAAGAAGCCGATGTATTACCGAACTTTTCAATTGTCATACTCATTTTTTCTTTCGGTAAATTTAATCTTTCTCTTGCAGATTCCATAATACGAATATTCGCTTGATGTGGTACTAAGAAGTCCACATCCTCTTTCGTAAGTCCTGCTTTTTCTAACACGCGAAGACAGGAATCACCAAGTTGGCGAACAGCAAATTTAAAGACTTCTCTGCCGTTCATCATAACATACTCGTCTTGATAAAGATGCTTACCGCCACTTCCATCCGCTCCTAATTCAAAGGAAAGTACACCTTTTCCTTCCGAAACAGCTCCCATTACGATAGCACCTGCTCCGTCCCCAAATAGTACGGCTGTATTTCGATCGTTCCAGTCTACAATTTTAGATAGTTTGTCACTACCAACTACTAATACATTTTTATAAGTTCCCGTTTGAATAAATTGCTGTGCTGTAATCATTCCGTACATAAAGCCAGCACATGCTGCACTTAAATCCATTGCGGCTGCGTGTTTTGCGCCAATTGCTTCTTGGATTACACAAGCTACTGCTGGGAATGCGCGATCGGGCGTTACTGTTGCCACTAAAATAAGATCGATATCCTCTCCGCTAATCCCGGCATCTTCAAGTGCCTTTTTAGAAGCCTCTACCGCCATATATGAAGTATCTATTGTATCATCGGCAATGCGTCTTTCTGCAATTCCCGTTCTCGTACGAATCCATTCATCAGATGTATCTACGATTTTCTCTAAATCGTGATTTGTGACTACTTTTTCTGGCACATATCTTCCGATCCCTAAAATGCCCACGTTCACATTGCAGCCCTCCGTTTTATATCAATTATTATGACTTGGTACTAATTTTAAAACATAAATGTACTTTTGTCTAGAATATATTTCAACTAAAAAATAGGACAGCGTATTAATAACTTTATTTTTCATTAAAAGAAACAGAAAAATTCCTGCTCTTTCAAAATACAAATTATTCCATACACTTACCCTTACCCCGCTCGAGACTAAAAAAAGCCCCAACCGCTTCTATCCACGGCTCGAGCCCCTCTCCCCTCCCAAAAAGAAGGTTTTGTTTTTCAGTTTTATTCTTTATCCGCTTTCCCAAGCTCATATGCTTCGCCCATTACTTTCATCAATAGCTCTAACACCGGCTGTGCTTTCTCCATATCAAGCGCAATTCCATTAGAATCTAAAATTGCCTTAGCTTCTGGTAAATGTTTCATTGCGATTTGTAAAAATTGCATACTTTTTTCGTTCATGTAATCTCTTCCTCTCCATTAAAGCTTTTCAATCAATTATCCATACAATAGTTTAACACGTGCGCTACCCTTCGTATAACTCTTTATATTTTTTCATATGTGCCAATTGTTTATTTAAACCGAATTCTACTGGTGTATTTTTTTGAATAGAAATAACCTCTACAGCTTCATCTTTTACTTCCACATTTTTTTTATTTACTTTATCATCTGCATGCAGCAAGGTCATACCTTTTTCCCATAACTCTTCTTTTCCGCTAAGTAAATTATATACACCGAGGTGCTTTACATTCATTCCATGTTCCCATAAATATTCACATACATCTTCAACGTAAAGTAAATCGCTTCCTATTTCTCCATTTATACAACGGCACTCTTTTTCATCAAGTTCTGATAAAATAAGCTGATGATACATCATAAACGACGGTTGCCACGGCCCATATAATGTAGGAACTCGATATGCACTATATTGTAATTCGCCTTTTTTCAACCCTTCTTCCACCTTCGAAAATAGACGTTTGTTTTCGGATTCTTCAGTGCTTCCTATTTCAATAGAAGAAATTAGATTTAACTTTACGTTATTTTTTTCACACATCCTTACGATTCGTTTTAAATATTGTAATATGACCCTTTCATTCCGAAATCCACTTTGCTGATTCGGCTCATACAAACAAAAATAAACTGTATCGAAACTCTCTTCCTCTACCGATCGCCATCCGTCTTCATCCCTTATAGAATAGTACGTAAATAACGCATTTCGCCCAATCAACAATAATTTCTCTTCATTAATTTTTGTCATACTATCAAATTCATCAAAATCAAGACCATACACTTCTATTTCTTCTGCAATCATTTTATTTACAAGGTGATAACCTACAAACGTAAGTGCACCTATAATCAGCACGCGTTTCATACCACCAACCCTTTCCCCTTGAAACAAATAGCTCCTCATTTATGTATATGGGAGCTTCACAATTCTTCTTCATATTTTTTAAAGAAATCAGTCGTTTGTCTAACCATTTTATATTTCACATCTTGCAGATGGAATAAAACAGAAGTATCACATTGATTTAATTGCCTCATTTTCTCGTATTTACGTAACAATTGTTTTCTTCCTCTTTTTTCTTGTGTTGATACGAAAATTTTAACAGGTACACAAGACGGAAGAAACGCAAATGATTTCTTATTTATTTTTGATTCTAATTCTTCTTCTTTGGAATCATACGCCAAACTTAATTCCTTCACTAATCTTTTGTAAAAAAACTTATGCTCTTTCTCAAACTCCACATATTCTGGTAAATCTAAACACGGATTTAACATAACGACCGAACGTATACATTCAGGGTACTTGTTCATCATCTCCAGTGCTACAAGTGCTCCCATACCATCTGCCATAATGTGCATTTTCGTATTCAATGTCTCTTTTCTTAGAACGACATCATACAAACGTTTTGCTAGACGAACAGCTCGGTCGTTCCCCCAATGCCTTCCGTATAAGTTAGACGAAAAGACTGTGTAACCTTTTTCAATAAGGCCCTGTAAAAAATAAGCTCTCCCTGCATGCTGTGTCCATAAACTTGTACCATTCTCAATAAAATAGTTATAATCTCCTAGGAGCATAACAGAAAATCCATTTGGCTTTTCCGGTAAATAAATTACACATGGTTCTTTTTCTAAGTAAAAAAAACGTTCTGTAATACTCATTTTTCCCCCGCCTTATTTTCTAAACGTATAAAAGTACTCTTTTATAATGTATGAACAGAATGCAAATTTGCGTTGAAAAATCTACAAATATTTTTCTATATTCTTTTTTCAATTGTGTTACAATAAGGACAGATTGAACGAATAGAGGTGTAAAATATGCGTTTCATTTGGGCATTAATTTGGTCGTTCGCGCTTGTACATATGATGAGCTACGTAATCGGCTCTATGACTGGCGGTACATACGATTTTAACCAAGCGTCTATTTTCTCAGTTGTTCTTGCGGTATTAGTATTAGCGATTGCAGCTGCGATTCCAAACGAGCCAGTAGAACAACACTAAAAAGAGTCCGGATTTTATCCGAACTCTTTTTTTACTTTACATGAACGACTAATTCGTTATTTTCAACATCGACCACTACGTGGCTATTATCAGTAATCGTTCCTGCAATTAATTCTCTCGCTAATTTCGTTTCAACTTGACGCTGTACGTATCGTTTTAACGGACGAGCTCCGTACATCGGATCGAATCCAGCTTCTACAACAAATTCTTTTGCAGATTCCGTCAATTCTAATGATATGTGGCGATCTGCTAAACGCCCTTGTAATTCTTGTACAATCTTATCAACAATACCTTTAATTTCATTCCTTGTAAGAGGTTTAAATAAAATAATTTCATCGACACGGTTTAAGAATTCTGGTCGGAAATGTCCTCTTAATTGTCCCATTACAAGTTCTCTTGACTCTTCTTTAATAGAACCATCTTCTTCTAGCCCTTCTAATAAGTGAGCCGATCCAATATTTGAAGTCATAATAATAACTGTGTTTTTAAAGTCTACTGTACGTCCTTGTGAATCTGTAATGCGTCCATCGTCTAACATTTGTAATAAAATGTTGAATACTTCTGGATGTGCTTTTTCGATTTCATCTAACAAAATAACAGAATACGGTTTACGTCTTACTGCTTCTGTTAATTGTCCGCCTTCTTCATATCCAACATATCCAGGAGGCGCACCAATTAAGCGTGACACTGCGTGTTTCTCCATATACTCAGACATATCGATACGAATCATTTGCTCTTCACTGTCAAATAATGTTTGTGCTAACGTTTTTGCAAGCTCAGTTTTACCAACACCTGTAGGGCCTAAGAAAATGAATGAACCGATTGGACGATTCGGATCTTTAATGCCAGCGCGAGCACGAAGAACTGCGTCTGATACAAGGCTTACCGCTTCCTCTTGACCGATAACACGCTCTGATAAAATTTGTTCAAGACGTAATAATTTCTCCCGTTCACCTTCAACGAGTTTTGCGACAGGAATACCAGTCCACCTTGAAACAATGTCTGCAATTTCTTCTTCACTTACTTCCTCGCGTAATAAACGATTCTCTTGTTTATTATGTGCACCCATCTCTTCCGCTTCTTTTAACTCTTTTTCGATAGCTGGAATTTTCCCATGGCGAAGCTCAGCTGCTTTATTTAAATCGTAATTTCCTTCTGCTTCTTCTAACTCACGGCGCAAGCGCTCTAAATGTTCACGTAAGTCACGCACTTTATGAATGTCTTCTTTTTCTTTCTCCCATTTCGCTCTCATACTACTTGCAACTTCTTTTAAATCCGATAATTCACGTTGCAATGTTTTTAGGCGCTCTTGACTACCTAAGTCCTTTTCTTTCCCAAGAGCAGCTTCTTCAATTTCCAGCTGCATAATGCGGCGCGTTACTTCATCTAATTCTGTTGGCATAGAATCAATTTCTGTTCGAATTGTTGCACAAGCTTCATCAACAAGATCAATTGCTTTATCGGGCAAAAAACGATCTGAAATATATCGATCTGATAAAACAGATGCTGCTACAATCGCGCGGTCATGAATATTTACACCGTGATAAATTTCAAAACGCTCTTTTAAACCACGTAAAATGGAAATTGTATCCTCAACAGTTGGCTCTTCTGCTAATACTTGTTGGAAACGTCTTTCTAATGCTGGATCTTTCTCAATATATTTACGGTATTCATCTAATGTCGTCGCCCCGATACAATGCAGTTCACCACGCGCTAGCATCGGTTTTAACATATTTCCTGCATCCATCGCTCCTTCTGTTTTACCAGCGCCGACGATTGTATGAAGTTCATCAATGAATAATAAAATGCGACCTTCACTCTTTTTAATTTCATTTAATACAGCTTGCAGGCGCTCTTCAAACTCACCGCGGAATTTCGCTCCGGCCACAAGTGCACTCATATCTAAAGCGAAAATTGTTCGATCTTTTAATCCTTCTGGGACATCTTTTTTCACAATACGCTGTGCTAATCCTTCAACAATTGCTGTTTTACCAACACCTGGCTCTCCGATTAAAACAGGGTTATTTTTCGTTTTGCGTGAAAGAATGCGGATCACGCGGCGAATTTCACTATCTCGGCCAATTACAGGATCAATTTTCCCCGCTCTTACTTCAGCCACTAAATCACGGCCATATTTTTCTAACGCTTCATAAGTTGCTTCTGGATTTTGACTAGTCACTCTTTGATTCCCCCGAACTGTCATTAAAGACTGTAATAAATTATCTTTCGTAATATGAAATTTTGTGAATAATTGATTTATATTGCCTTTTTCTTCAGAAAAAGCAATCAGTACATGTTCGACTGAAATGTAGTCATCTTGCAATTTCTCGGCTTCTTTTCCTGCTCTTACAAGCAGTTGTTGCAAAGCACCTGTTACATATAATTTCCCTGCCTCTGCCCCGCTTCCAGTTACAGAAGGCTTTTTCTTAATTAAACTTTCGGCGCCTTGCTTTAACGCTTCTATATCGACATTCATTTTTTGAAAAATACGTACTGTTAATCCGTCTTGCTGCTCTAATAACGTAAGCAATAGATGAACAGTATCTACTTCTTGATGATGATGAGATACCGCTAAAGATTGAGCACTCATAATCGCTTCCTGTGTTTTCGTTGTCATTTGATTTAAGTCCATCTTTACAGCCCTCCAAATGTTTGACTTTCTTTGACCTTTGATTTGATTATACGCCAACTGACTTTTTTATACAATAATTTTGCTTATGTAGTTCCAACTTATTATTGGAAAAAGAAAAAAGTAACATTCATTTTCCTAATCAAAAAAGCCGCAATAACGATTGCGGCTTCTGTTACGGTTTTCTTTTATATGTCCACTGACGGTTATGATTTGCGTTCTCTGGAAACCTTTCCCCGGCAGTTAATTTCACCATTTGTGGATCTTTCACCATACTTCCCGTTTCACCAATTTCTACGTAAATGCCATCATTTGGCGCCTTTTGCCCTGAGCGAAACCTGCGATTTTGTCCCATTTCCATTCTCCTTCCATGACGTCTTGCCTCATTAGTATATCCATTTTAAAAGAAAGCTTTTCTGTCATGTTTAGGAAACAGTACTACCGTTTATCCATGTACATATATATAATTACACAAGCCTAAGCAGGAATTATTGGTATATTTGTTGAAAAAAAAGAAACCAACCTAAGTTTAGGCCAGTTCCAAAGGAGAGTCAAACATATACGAGAAGATTACATGTTCATTATAAGTCGCATCATCCAAACAATGTAACCCTTTTCACAATTTGTACATAATGAAAGAAACATTGTTTGAACTTTCTAAAAAGATATTGACTTTTTCCTGATTTCCAATGAGAAATAGTAGACACCACAGCGCTTCGCGACGTAAGATGGATATATAGTGAAACTTTCATCTACAGTAGTTTCACCCAGTCTAACCTCTTATTTCTGCATATTAAAAACGGAAATACAGATAGAAATAAAAAAATTATTATAAGAGGTGAAATTATGAATAAACAACATTTAATCGCATTAGACTTAGACGGAACTTTATTAACAGACAATAAAATAATTTCTCCAAGAACGAAAAACACAATTGCAAAAGCAAAAGAACAAGGACATATTGTCGTTATTTCAACAGGGCGCCCATTCCGCGCTAGTTACGATTATTATAAAGAACTTAGCCTTAACACACCAATCGTAAACTTTAATGGAGCTTACGTGCATCACCCTCTTGATTCAAGTTGGGGAACACATCACTCTCCTCTTGAACTTTCAACAGCGCAAGAAATCGTCCGAGCTTGCTTTGATTTCGGCGTGAAAAATGTCTATGCTGAAGTCATCGATGATGTGTATGTCCGTGAAATTGATGAAGATAAAAAACATATTTTTGAATTCGGTTCTCCGAAGATTTTCACAGGAGATTTATTAAATACTTTAAACGACCATCCAACTTGCTTATTAATCGATGCACATGACGAGCACTCTGCTGCAATTCGCCAACATTTAACAGATATGCATGCTGAAGTCATCGACCATAGAAAATGGGGTGCACCTTGGCCAATTATTGAAATTGTAAAAAGCGGATTAAATAAAGCTGTCGGATTACAAAAAATTTCAGGCCATTATAATATTCCTAAAGAGCGAATTATCGCTTTTGGTGATGAGGATAACGACTTTGAAATGATCGAATTTGCTGGTCATGGAATCGCAATGGGTAATGCAATTCCTGAATTAAAATCACTCGCAAATCATACGACATTAACGAATGAAGAAGATGGTATCGCTCTATATTTAGAAGAGGTTCTTGGATTGTAATCTAAAAATTCCCTGCTTATAGTTTCTCGCCAAACGCTCATACTATTATTAGACGCAAAAGTCAGCGCGTCAATTGTTTTCAGCTAAATAAAGGGGGTTTTTCGAATGGGTAAAAAGAACAAATCAAAACGTTTTATCCAGCAAGGAGCCGATGCTGTTATGAAGCATGATGCAAGATTCCCGTACAGAGGTACATTAGCTGAGGCAGAAAAAGCGAGAAGTAACTCTTCGTTTGGAGGGGTTTAATGGGAAACTTACTATTCCAACAAGCTAGAGACGCTGTTTCAAGTGCCGTTTCTTGTTCAAGTGGTGCTGAACAACAGGAACTCGTTTATAGAGCAAAAAACTCTTTGCACTCTGCTTATGCAAACTCTTCAACTGCTGAAAAAGTTCAGCTACGTGAAATGCAGGAGCAATTGCAAAACATTACGAATTCGCATTAAAAAAGAGGACCAGCTTTGGTCCTCTTTAATCTTTTCGAAATAACCCAAACACTCCGACCGTTTGCAGTATATTTGTAAATGCACCTGGGTCCACTTGTTTAATAACCCTCTCTAATTCGTACAGCTCGTAACGAGTAATAACAATCATTAACATTTCTTTATTTTCATTTGTATAAGCACCTGTTGCTGGTATAGTTGTAATCCCTCTCACTAAGCGAGAGTGAATCGCTTTTCGCACATCTGCCCCGTTCTTCGTAACAATTAATGCCGTAATCTTCACATGACGGGTATGAATCGCATCAATAATTCTCGTTGATATATACAAAGTGACTAAAGTATATAATGCTTTTTCCCATCCATACACATAGCCAGCAGCGATAATGATAATTGCATTAAAGAAGAAAAAATATGTACCGACAGGCTTATCTTTTATCTTTGATAAAATCATGGCAATAATATCTAGGCCACCTGTAGAAGCCCCCCACTTTAAAGCAACTCCTACCCCAATCGCTGAAATAATACCACCAAAAATCGCATTCAATATAATATCATTCGAAACCGCTCTAACTGGGATAATTTCTAAAAACAAAGTCATAAATATAACACAAAGAAAACTAAAAAACGTAAAAGCCTTTCCAACCTTTTTCCATGCTAAAATAACGACGGGAATATTAAATAAACTAAACAATACACCCGTAGATATATGAATGGATAAAAAGTCACCTAATACTTGCGATAATAATTGAGACAATCCAGCAAAGCCACTCGCATATACTTTCGCTGGTGTTAAAAATAAATTCATCCCAATCGCATTTAATAAACCTGCAATAATCACAACGACTAACTTCTTAATAAGTTCAGTATAATTCAGCTTCAAATCCATTTCTAATCCACCTTTAGTATTCATGAATGCACTGCTATACATAGTCTTTACGAAAAAGGAAATGATAAACATACAACGTTTAGAAATGGAGTTGATACATATGCCACATACGAGCGATAACGACAAAAAAGCACGCGACAATAATGCAAAGCGCACTCAAAAAAATGAACAAGAGCAAAAAAATATTCAGCAAGGAAAACGTGCATATTCTAAGAAAACCGATCACCTTTGATTACATCGTACATCAACGTTAATGTTGATGTACTTTTTTTACATTTTACAGGGAAAAAACATTAAAAATTCACTTCATGTTCACTTCTATATTCTACAATAGCGATAACATATTCGGATGAGGTGTTAGCATGAAAGGAAAAAATACATTCATTATCACTGCACTAATAAGTATATTAATGCTATCTGCTTGCGGACAAAAAAATGACTCGGCCACAATCGCTACAACAACAAACTCAACCATTGCGAAGAGCGATTTCGAAAAACAATTGAAAGATCGATATGGAAAAGACATGCTATACGAAATGGTAGCACAAGATGTTATTACTAAAAAATATAAAGTATCTAATGATGCAGTAGATACAGAAGTAGAAAAAGCAAAAGATCAATATGGAGAACAATTCAAAGCAACACTAGAAAATAATCGTTTAAAAGATGAAGAAGATTTCAAAAATCAAATTAGATTCAAACTTTCATTAAATGAAGCGATTAAACAAAGCGTTACAGAAAAAGATGTGAAAGACCACTATAAACCAGAAATTAAAGCTAGTCATATTTTAGTAAGTGACGAAAATGAAGCGAAAGAAATAAAGAAGAAATTAGATACCGGCACTTCATTTGAAGAATTAGCGAAACAAGAGTCTCAAGATATATTATCAAAAGATAATGGCGGAGACCTCGGATACTTCGGGGCAGGCAAAATGACACCTGAATTTGAAAAAGCTGCCTACAAATTAAAGGTTGGACAAATTAGCAATCCCGTTAAATCACCAAACGGCTATCACATTATTAAACTAACTGATAAAAAAGATTTAAAACCTTACGATAAAGTGAAAGACTCTATACGTAAAGACTTAGAAGAAGAACGTATTGCCGACCCTTCCTTCGGTCAAAAATTATTACAAGATGAATTAAAAAAGGCGGATATTAAAATAAACGATAGTGATTTGAAAGATACATTTTCTCATCTTTTTGGAAAAGAGAACTAAAATAAAGCACGATCTTATTTTTTAAAATAAGGTCGTGCTTTTTATTCTTTCATTAATACTTTCAGCTTTTTCTTCAGACTTTTATAATGCCAATTGATGTGATCTAGTTCTACCTCTACTTCAATTAATATATCTATTAAGTCGTCTTTATTTTGCTGAGATTTCATAATATTTTCAAGCAATTTTTCGAATCTTTCACTACTCTCATATATATCATTTAAATCCACCGCTAATATTTCACGTTCTTTTTCAGGGCATAATACGGAAAGACGGTTTATTAATTGTTCTAGTACATTATCTTGCACTATCATGCCCCCCTTTTAATCCGATGCTCATACCTCTTTCTTTAACATTTCAAAATTAACCACGGATACCACAATACCTCTTCTGTCTCAATTTCCCCATCATCAATTAAATGGATAATCTACTTTGCATCTTCATACTTATCAACAAGTGATAAATCATTTAATTTCTTGCCAAACGCTTCAAAATCCTCTTGTAAATTGTTATGAATAAAAGAATAAAAATTATTGTTACTAAAGCCACATATATCAAATCCTAATATTTCATCGTTTTCAACATCAACAGGTAATGAACTTTCGAGAAAGTCATATATAGAAACTTTAAAGTCATTTTCTTCTCGCTCATTCATTAAAAAATCCGTCCGATACTCTTCTGAAAGATGCAAACTAATAATCTCTAAATCTTCTATCCCTTTTAAATAATTTCGCTTAAAGAATCTCGCATCTTCTAAATTTTTAAAAGTATTCGGCCACGAGAACTTTTCTTCTTCCATTAGTGTATCTAAAAAGGATTGTCCACTTTCATGTTCCTCTTTACTAATCTTCAACCTTCCATTTATCATCTGAGCAATAGGATCATTTTTATTTGAATTACACCAAGGGAAAAACCAATAATCCGGAAATGTAGGCCGTATCCCATTACATATCGTTAAAATCATTTTTGATAGTCCCTCAATATTGCATTCTTTATAGATAAGTTCCCTATCATAGGAAATTATGAGGTATCCAGCGTTATAAAATTTCATATACATATCTCCTTTTCAAAGAGTTACTAAACATTCATTACAAATGTAGAATCCTCATACTTCCAGTTAGCTATACAGTTTCTACTTTACGGATGCTCTCTAGTTTCTTTATACTCATCAATAATATATCCTGAATAAGCAGTAGCCTGCCTCTCATATCCAATTCTCGTTAGTTTTATATCATTAATCCATTGGAAATAATGCGTTAGCTCATGCGCAATAGTAACCAGATAGTACCCTAAAGCGTTATCTTTTCCATTTTTCTGCACCGTATCATAATAATCCCCTGCCGAAATACGAATATACGGCTCAACATTTCGATCAAACGGCCCAAAGAAAGTACCATAGACTAGCTCTCCATCCATTGTCTTTATTTTATATGAAGTTTTCACATAAATAGGTACTCTAATTGGGAAAAAGTATTCTTGGCGCAACCATTTACAAAATTCCTTAATGGCTCTTCTTACTTCAGGATCAACATCTGTATCAAATTTTAATCGTAGTCCAGTACGGTGACTCTTCTCTTCTAGATTATAATATTTCTCCCAATTTGTTAGTGTCCAAATATGCATATTATCATCCTAAGTACTTAATGTTTTTGATGCTTTCACCGTTGTAAAAAGTCAAAATACAGTGTAAAAGCTATCAAGATTTTATATATAAACAGTACAAGCACTGTGATAAATCTCTTATATCCTTTTATTAGATTCATAGCCTTTGTAATCAATAACTTAAGAAATACTATAATCAGAACACCGCTCAAAAAAACATATAATAATTAACCATATATTTTTTTGATTGTATAACATACCTCTTCTACAATTTTAGCTTCCACCCAAAATGATGTTTCATACTCCCACTTTTCATTAATTAAGTCATTTTTAACAAAAGTAAAACATACTAGAAACCGATCCCTTTTAAGTTTCACTTCAAATTCTATTTCTTCTTCATCGGCACTCAATACAGCTTCCTTAATTTCTTTTCGTAGTAATGCTTCTAGTTTTTTACCAAATCCAATTATTTCACTCATCAAAAACATTGGCCCTTTATACTCATAATGGACATTATTTGAGGATACAGCTAAGAAATTCAGTTGTAAATCACGTAAATACAACTCATCATCATTTGGATACAAAGATCCAAATGATGCAATGGTTATCTTTTTTTCTCCCCCTAAAAATACCATCTCAAGTTCTTTTCCTATTTCCACCATGCCACCTTCTTCCAATGTTTATCCTTCTGCGAGCGATGCCCTAGAGTAATAATGTTATTGTTTTAGTTTTTGATACAACAATATGTTTTTACCTAATGTTTGCAAACGCATTACTTTCACCTTGCTTTGTAATTGCTACAAGCTGGTCATCTTCATTCCATGTATACTTGTACTTTCCATCCGATGTACGATTTCCATTGGCATCATACGTTAACAATCCATCCCTAAATTTTACAAGTTATTTTCCCATAGCATCAGAAGCACACATAAGGTTTGCTGTTTATTTAAAATAAAAAAGTGTATCTCAAAATCAAACTATTTGTTTAGATTTTGAGATACACTGAATTTACTTTTCTTTTTCAAAAACAACAGCCAATAATCATCAAAGAGATTATGATCAATAAATTAATTTTATTACTCAAGAACGCCCTATATGGAGTAAAGGCTGTTATGATTATATATATTAGACTTACTACTAAAATCGTTACCACTCTATATCGTCTCTTTTTCAGTACAAATACCAATAAATGTATTTTTCATCTCCGTTTTACTAATTATCTTCCCCCTTTTCTTTTATAAAATCCCACTGACTATCCCAACACACATACATAGAAAACAGTCTGCAAGAACGATAAGTTGTGAGTAGTTCACTGACGAGAAGATTCATAATCAAATATAACACATGATAGTATTACCAAAAATACTACACCACCATATTGTATAGCAAGAGGAATACCATTTAAAACAGACCCTAATATGTCTGTAAATGTAACAATAAAAAGTAGTGTAAGTATCGTTAACATAAGTACGGCTGAAAATAAGTAACCTTGTTTGATACATTTAAAAATCCAGCCTATTCCAATACATATTAAAATTATACGTACTGGATACTTTAAAAGTATCCAAAATAAATTCTCTACACTATTAAAATTCATCATCATATTCACCAAGATCACTTTCTGGATTTTTTATTATTTTAGCGATAGTTTTTATATGCCTTTTTATACCCTTTGTATGCTGCCGAACCAAAAACATAAGCATCTTCTATTAATCCAAAGCCCCCAAATGCTTTGAGACCTACTTTTAAACCTGCTTTTCTAGCAGCTTTATTCACATATGCTTTGTTATAGACCGGCTTATTTTTATTTATATAATTCTGTTTACCTGTAGCATACCCATAATAATACCCTGCGCCCAAAGCCAACCCTTTTCCAATACTCAGATAACTATCAGCCCAAGCTTTCGCGCCAGCCTTCGTTGCATACCAAATCTGTTTCCCTTTTTTCTTCCACGCTTTGTGTCCATCAGGATCGATTTTCATTACAGGGTTATTATCTGCATACGTATACCCATTCTGCGTCACAGGATCATCACTATCACCCGGATCAGGATCCACAGATAAGAACACACCATGATCTGGATTATAGTATCTCGCAATTAAGTAATACATGCCAATCTCTTTATCATACATGTATCCCGTATATCCAAATGGATTGTCTGCTGCGATACCTTTCGTATCACTCTTTAATACGTTACCCCACGCACCATATTCATACGTTGCGACAACTTCTCTATTTTGATCTGTCATCGCGACTACATCACTGTGACATATATAAAGAAAGAAGAGCCTATGTTCGCTCTTCCTTCCACAAATCATTTCTATATTTATTCTTCATCCTCTTCTACATCATATGGTAACTTTTCATTTACACACATTTAACAAATGAATCTTTCTAACCACTAATTTTTCTGGTGATATATTAATAGCCTCTAAGAGCAAACTGAATATACAAGTAAGTACCAACACCATAAATAACAAAAGCAACTATAGTAATTAGCCAATTTTCACTATTTTTTTGTACATACTTCGAGAATGCCCAAATAATAAGCAAAATAAGCAATTGGATTGCCGTCACTTTTGATATAGCAATTATAGTAGTTTCCGTAACAAATATTACCCATGCCCCGAACAACATACGGATACCAAAAATAATCGTCCCAATACGTGTTTCAGTATATTGTTTATTTATATTTATAAAAAATATATCTTGCAACATAACAGTTAATGTTAATACAGCTACTAAAGCCAAGATAGAAGCAAATTCTAAAATTTCTATAAACACTTTTAGTCTCCCTTCATTAACGTCTTCCCACTGCATTCGAAATCTTCATAAGTTTCGCTGTCGTTGAATTTTTAAATGCTTTTTTGCCCTTTTCATTCCATCAAGTCTAGCACCTGGGTGCCTTTCATTTAACCTCGACTCTATTAATACCCATCACCTTACCTCAATGAAATAAAATATAACGGACACCATTACAAAAGATAATCCAAATATCAATAGACGGATCAATATAGAAATTGATGATAGTGGCGTAAAATACAATGCATAGAGAACAGCAAACGGAATGAAAAACATAGCTAATGAATACACCTTACTCCGAAAAAGGCCATTACTATGATTCCGTACATCCATATTAATCGCTCATCGAATTCATTCATCCTATCACTCCTCTTAAATCGCTTTCCGAAACCTATAGACATCTAGCATTCTGCTAATTGATCTTACATAGACTTTCCTACTGTTGCCATAGTAGCAGGAATGTATTATTTAAAATAAAAAAGTGTATCCCAAAATCAAACTACCTGTTTAATTTTTGAGATACACTGAATCAGCTTTTCTTTACTTCTCTTTTTCAAAAAAGCCAGCTATGATAAAAAGCACACATAAAGAAAATACAACTAAACATTTAACCTTCCAACTAAAAAAATCAAAATAAGAAGTAAAAGCTATCAAAATCATATAAACGAATAATATTAACGCTACACTCAATCTCTTATATTCTTTTGCCCTCCAAGTAATAATTACAGCGTATATAATCCAACCAAAAGCAAAAACACCATAAATAATTTCACTACTAGACATATACCGCTCCTATCTCTTACTTTTCCTAGAGTTTCTTTTAGGATTATAATTTTTATATGCTGTTTTATAACCTTTATAATATCCATCTAAAAACACTCCTGTATCTGGAAGAAATCCATATATCCCCAAAGCCTTACTTCCCCTCATAATTAGTGCTTTAGTCGCTGTTTTTTTCGCATTATTCACAACTGCATATTTTCCGACTCTATTTCCAACTTTTACGCTACCTGCTTTTTGTTTTGATTGTTTTATAGATCCGGACCAACCTGCATATCCAGCTATTCCAAAAGGCATGACCTTACCAGCTCCAGAAAAATTAAAACCATAGCTCTCAGCCCAACTTTTTATTCCCGCTCTTACTCCCCTAGAGTTGGCATAAGCTGTTCTTTTATCATAAACCCACAATTGTGTCGTCCCCCAAGGACGATATGCCCAATGCCCATCCGGATCCACCATCATCACCGGATTATTATCACCATACGTATATCCATTCATTGTAACCGGATCATCCTCATCACCCGGATCAGGATCTACCGATAAGAACACACCATGCTCAGGATTATAATAACGTGCCATCAAATAATACATGCCAATTTCTTTATCATACATGTATCCCGCATATCCAAATGGATTGTCTGCTGCGATACCTTTCGTATCACCCTTTAACACATTACCTCATGCATCATATTCATACGTTGCAACAACTTCTCTATTTTGATCTGTCATCGCAACTACATCACCACGAGGGTTATAGTGGTAGTATAACGTTTGTCCTTGCGATTTCATTGCTAGACGTGTACCACTTGTAGAATATACATATTGACGAAGGACTTTTCCACTTCCATCTGTTTCATACAATGGATTGATACTATCTCCATCATAGAAGTAGCGTGTTACGGTTCCACCTACATTCTTTTCAATACGGCGATTATCATCGTCATATTTATAAGTTGCAAATGCATCGCTCTCATCCTGTTTCGTAATCGCTACAATCTGGTCATCTTCGTTCCACGTATACTTGTACTTTCCATCTGATGTACGATTTCCATTTGCATCATACGTTAACAATCCATCCCTAAATTTTACAAGTTATTTTCCCATAGCATCAGAAGCACATATAAGGTTTGCTGTTTATTTAAAATAAAAAAGTGTATCCCAAAATCAAACTATTTGTTTAGATTTTGAGATACACCGAATCGGCTTTACTTTTCTTTTTCAAAAATACTAGCTAATATTCCACTAATCATCAAAGCGATTAGTATTAATATATTAATTGTATTACTAAAGAACGACCTATATGGAGTATAGGTTGCTATGAATATATATATTAGACTCACCACTAACACCGTTACCACCTTATAGTGTCTCTTTTTTAACACCATCGCTAATACAACTACAATTAAACCAACATTATATACACCAATATTTCCTACATTTTATAAACTTCTTCTACACTGTCATAGCATACATAATATGAAAATAACAGCTAAGACCATAAATAATAAGTGCCATCATTGTAATATACCACTTTCCCCCGCACTTCTTTACATACTGCATAAGCCCCCAAAGGCAAAGTAATATAACTGATTGAACTACTAAAATTTTTAATGTCCCCAATAGTGTAGCTATCATAGAATAGGTAATCCATATACTCAAAAATGAACGTATAACTATAACCGCAGCAGCGATTTTTTGATAATAAAATGGTTTTATACTACCCGCATAGTAATCTTGCAAAAGAATAACAGACGCTATTAAAATATTTAAAACAAGAATCACAATAAATTCCAAAACCGCTATCAATTCTCCTTCTTTAAATTTATTTACGCTTTCCTATCGCATTAGAAATACGCATTAACTTTGCTTTTGTAGAATTCTTCCTCGCTTTAGCTATACTCTCTAACCTCGCTCCTGGAAGCCTTCCAAAATGTTTTTTCGGATTTTTAGCCAATCGGGATACATTACGACCGACCTGTTTAAACGGGACAGTCACTCTTCCTTGGATAGTTTTCCCCAGAAGTCTTGCCCACCTTTCATAGGAGCTATAAAACCTAAAACTCTCCCTACTCCTCCGAAAGCCAAACCACGTAAAGCACCTGTCCCTGTGGCTTTTAAAGCACCTTTCCAACTATATCCACTCTTCCTGTTTTTGTATAAATAAGAAGCTAATCCAAAACCAGCACCCATTGCTGCACTTGCAACCCACCATGGAGCATGCCCATCAGGATCGATCTTCATTACCGGATTATTGTCTGCATACGTATACCCATTCATTGTAACCGGATCATCCTCATCACCCGGATCAGGATCCACCGATAAGAACACACCATGATCTGGATTATAATAACGTGCCATCAAATAATACATGCCAATTTCTTTATCATACATGTATCCCGCATATCCAAATGGATTATCTGCCGCGATACCTTTCGTATCACTCTTTAATACGTTACCCCACGCATCATATTCATAGCTTGCGACTATTTGTCCGTTTTTGTCGGTCATCGCTACTACGTCACCGCGCGGATTGTAGTGGTAGTATACCGATTGATCTTGTATTTTCATTGCTAGGCGGACGCCGTCTTTGTTATATACATATTGACGGAGGACTTTTCCACTTCCATCTGTTTCATACAATGGATTGATACTATCTCCATCATAGAAGTAGCGTGTTACGGTTCCACCTACATTCTTTTCAATACGGCGATTACCATCGTCATATTTATAAGTTGCAAATGGATTACTCTCATCCTGTTTCGTAATCGCAACAATCTGGTCATCTTCATTCCATGTATACTTGTACTTCCCGTCAGATGTACGATTTCCATTCGCATCATACGTTAACGATTCGTTTCCGAATTTTACAAGCTGATTTCCTTCATTGAATGTTGCCGCTATAGACTTTGTTTCTTTTCCATTCTCTACAACTTTCACACTTGTACGGTTGCCAAATCCATCATATGTGTACGATTTACTTGTTCCGTTTTGTAATGTCTCGTTTAATAGTTGGTTGATCGGGTCATATACAAAGTTTGTTTCTGTTACTTTTCCGCCCGCACCTTCATGTTTAATCTTCGTACGGTTACCCGCTTGGTCATATTCATATCGTTCAGAAAGTAGAATACTGTTTGACGTACCTACTACTAAATCTTTAATTTTGTTCGCATGGTCATAGTTGAATGTAGAACCTGAACCATTTCCGGCTGTATACGTACGAACATTTCCTTGATCGTCGTAATCAAATCGATACGTTTGAGAACCGTCTGTCACACGAATATTTTGATCTAACGTGTTGTAGTCATACGATACTTTATTTGTGTATCCACCTTGCGTTACTGTTTGTTCTTTTAGCTTTTCTGTCTTACTGTTTGCTTTGTCATGATACGTCCAGTCAATCTTTCCGCCCCGGCTATCCGTTGCACTTGTCGCGCGGTCAGCCTTATCGTATGTTTTTGTACGTTCTACACCGTTGACATGGTCTTTTACTTTCGTAACTTGTCCATTCTGATCACGTTCAAATGTAAATGAATCTTTTCCATTTCGCTTTTCACCAATGACGCGATCTGCTGAGTCATATACAGATTCTAAAATAGAGCCGTTTGGCATTGTTGTTTTAATCTTGTTTGCATTTTCATCGTACGTATTTTCAATACGACGGTTTAATGCATCGATATACACTGTATTTTTATTATCTACATCATATTCATATTTGTGTGTTTGTGTTTTCCCACCAAACATGACAGATTTCTCTGTTGTATTTCCATTATGATCATAAAGATAATTTACAGAAGTACCATTTTTCAGGGTAACCTTTGTTAATAGATTATCTTTATTGTAATCATATAATTTTGTATTTCTTTTTTCATCTGTCTCGCTCTTTTTATTTCCTGATGCATCGTACGTGAATGTATTTTTTTGCCCCTCTTCATCATATGCAGCAACAACATTTCCGTCGTTGTCGTACTCATTTTTAATAAGAGCATTTCCTTCTAATAAACGAACATCATCAAACCATACTTTTCCTTTATTATTGTTTCTAAATAATAGGTACACTTGAATCCGCTTAATTGGTTTCTTAGCTGGAATGACAACCGCACTACGGTTCCAATCATTTGTCCCACTTGGGAATTTCGCTTGATAATTTTCACCGCTGCCATCTTGATAATGTACATCTGCCCAAACAGAGTAGTCTCTAGATAATTTATCTGTAGCATCATTTTCTACATTTTCAGATTTAGACATTCCTGTTAGCGTTAATGTTTCTGCCTTTTTCTGATTTAAGTCTATATGCTGACCATATCCTATATTTGAACCACCGTATTGGCTACGCTCTAATAAAATAGATGAACCTCCTGTAAAACTTTCCTGATGAGAAACATCTTTTGGATCACAACTTGTCCCGTCTCCTCGAATCCATCCAGGAATACATCCTTGTTCCGTTACATTCTCTACACTACTATTTGTAATAGGATTGAAACTAGAAGAAACTTCTCCTTTTTTAAAATAATCCCCAACAATTCGAATAATATCAAGAAAATATCTAATTTTCAATTAATTTGTCTTTTTTTACAAAAAAATGAAATAAAAAAAGACCTATTTTCCTCCTAACAAACTAGAGAAAAATAGATCTTTTTCATTCACTTTATTTTTTAAAGTAAGTCCAGCCTTCTTCTTGGTAAATCTTTTCTTCTTTCATCAGTTTACCAAGTGCACGCTTAAAGGCAGCTTTACTCATATTGAAACGTTCTTTAATGTCTTCTGGGTTGCTCTTATCCCAAAACGGCATCGCTCCGCCTCGTTCTTCCATATATGCATAAAGTACTGCTGCATCATCTTCCATTCCTTCTTCTTTACGAGGAAGAAGTGAAATGTTGATTGTACCGTCATCTTTCACGTCAATGATACGGCCTGTTACGCGCTCACCGATGCGGACTTGTTCTTTTCTTTCTGTATGGTGTAAGAAAGCACGGAAATGCTCGTCAGTTAGTATGAATGAACCAACTTGAAGTGAGCGATACACACGTCCATTTACATTTTTATTACGCATAGATGGCGTTGCATCTACGATAATTTCTTGCATATCACTGTCTCTTGCCGGAAGAGCAATTAAACGATCACGATTCGTTAATTTTAACGTACAATATAATTCGTCGCCTTCCTGAGGCCATACTGGCATATAAATTGGAAACTCATCAAGTGGAATTAGTATATCTTTTGATACACCAATATCAACAAACACACCTAAACTAGGAATAACTTCTACAACCTTTACCCAATTCCAATCATGTGTTGTAATAATTGGTTCCTTCATTGTTGCTGAAATACGATTTTGGTGATCAAGGTATAAGAATACATCAATCGTATCGCCTTCTGCAATTTCTCCAGCTAATTCGTTTTTATGTAGGAAGATTTCTTCCTCTTCGTTTCCAACCATATATCCGATTTCCGTTTCGCGTAAAACAGTTACCTGTTCAATCGATCCTAATTGCAAATACATATTTTTTAATTCCCTTCTATATATATAAAGTTATCTTTTTTATCATTCCAAACAAAAGTTAATTATAACACGATTTTTCCTTTATTTGTCCAACTGCCCAAAATTCACTATAATTAAATAAAGACTTTATCTATAGGACTATATTACCCTACGGATGATCCGTCAAAACACTTAAGTTGCAACACTCTATCTAATCGATGTATTTTCCGCTATACTTTAATATGTATATTACATAGCCTATTTAGGTGCATTAAAAGATAGAAATTTATTTGGAGGTGCTAACTATGGCAAAAGACAGTTCTTTTGACATCGTTTCGAAAGTAGAATTACCTGAAGTAACAAACGCAATTAACATCGCATTAAAGGAAATCCAAAACCGATATGACTTTAAAGGTAGTAAAAGTGATATTAAATTAGAAAAAGAAGTACTTGTTTTAACTTCTGATGACGAGTTCAAATTAGACCAAGTAAAAGACGTTCTAATTTCTAAACTTGTAAAACGTAACGTTCCAATTAAAAACTTGGACTACGGAAAAGTTGAGGCTGCATCTGGTAACACTGTTCGCCAACGTGCAACTCTGCAACAAGGTATCGATAAAGATAACGCGAAAAAAATCAACAACATCATTAAAGAAATGAAATTAAAAGTGAAAACACAAGTGCAAGATGACCAAGTACGCGTAACAGCGAAAAGCCGTGATGACTTACAAGCAGTAATCGCAGCCGTTCGCAGCGTTGACTTACCAATCGACGTACAGTTCATTAACTATCGCTAAAAAGAAAACTCCTCTCATTAGAGGAGTTTTTTACTTATTAAGGGTTATAACATTTTAAGTTGTACACATTTTTAAGAGCAACACATTATCGCTTTATCAAATGATTTTTCTGGAATATAAACTTTATCATTTTCAACTTTGTATTTAATATTACTTCGCTTAAGAACCGCTGTATCAACAGAATGAACACTATCGCCCCACCGAACAAATTCCCCATCGTCACCGTTGTCCCAAAAATGCAAACTTACGAATACGATAAGAAGACATACAGTGAAACTTTAATCAGTGGGGGTTTTGTTCATCCCCACTGATTATTAGCCCGCACCAATCGGGCGTTTACGGGCAGTTGATCTCCCACCTAACTTCTTTGCTCCAGCCGCATTTTGAGGTGGGAGTTTTACTGCCCACAAATAGCGGGATAAACATAGAGCGAACCACTTCTTTTTCTCAAACATCTCACCTCATCATAAACTATCAATTTAGCACAAAAGAGAGCCCCCTCATTTCCTCCTCTTTTTAACCACAATTAAAAATGCAATAAACAATACATTCACACCGACTATTAAGGAGATAAATAACCAATTCACACCAGTTTCTTCGCTAACTTTATACACATTCGACTCTTCGCGCTTTAAAACAAGGTAAAATTTTCCGTTTTCTTCTCTTATAATTTCGTCTTCTAACAATCCTCTTAACTCTTGTTTATCACCAATTGCACTTACAGGTAAGGAAACTTTTTGCGTTTCTTTCGTATTATTAATCGCTACTAATGTTACTTCGTCTTTATACTTTCTTTTTAGTATACTCATTCCATCTTTATCATATAGAAGTTCAAACGTACCGCGTCGTAAAGATGGTCTCGCTTGTCTAAGTTCACCTAGCTTCGTTATATGCTGCATAAACTTTTCATCCGATTTGAAATCCATTAATCGTCTATTATCTGGAGCATCCCCTCCATCTAATGCGATTTCAGTTCCGTAATAAAAATTCGGTATCCCTGGGGATGTATATAAGTAAGTGAGCGCTAGTTTTAAACGAGACGGCGGGTAATACATATTTTCTTTTGCAATACGCGCAAATCGCTTTGTTTCTTGATTATCTAAAAACGTAGCGAATTCCTCTTCTCTTCCGCTCACATCATATAAAGGTTTCACAGACATATCTGCTTTTGAAAATGACTCTACTATTTTTTTATAGTACTCATTATCTTCCTTTGTCATAATGCGAAAATCTTTCTTTACCTTCTGCAAATCCTTTTGCACTTCATCCCAAAAAGTACGCGGCTTTTTTTCACTATGTATCACATAACTTCCGTCTAAATCGACTTCCTTTATCCACCATTTCATCGAGTCTATTAATCTTTGTTCATTTTCTTCATACGGAAATTGAAAGACAACTTTCATTCCTTTTTGATGAGCCTCATTTACAAGTTCTTTCACATCATTTTCTGTTCCGAAATGTTCATTTACTTTTTGAAAGTTTTGAACGCCTAATCCATCATACTTTTCACTTTCAAAAAGCGGAGAAAGCATAATAGTAGTAAATCCCATTTCTTTTATGTAGTCCAATCTTTTTATAATCCCTCTTATATCTCCGCCCTGATACCCTTCTAAATTACCAACGTCTAACTGTTTGTCATTTTTCGGTTCTCCGTTATTAAAGCGATCAGTCATAATGGAATATATAACTTCATCTCGCCATTCCCTTTTTTCTTCCGCAAAAGTATGTACTGGTACAAACAAAATAACAGCTAAACAAAAACAAATGAATAGTTCCTTAGTCCATATTTTTTTCACACGCATCCCCCAAACTTCCAATTGTAAGAATATTATACCAATTTTCAGAACAAATCGCATACGTTGATTTTATTCCTCCAAAATACCTAATGTTAGGTTTTCTAACATAACTTGAAAAGTTTTCTGAATTTTTAGTTGATTTTTCTTTTTATTTCGAATATGATATGAAACATAACAAGTCGATGTTATTTTTTCTAACATCATAGGAGGAGAGAGAATGAATACGGGAGATACAGTTTTTATTTTTGTAACCACAGTAATGGTCATGTTGATGACACCAGGATTAGCACTTTTTTACGGGGGTATGGTTCGCAGTAAAAACGTACTCAGCACGACCATGCACAGTTATAGCGCAATGGCTATCGTTTCGATTCAATGGATTGTTATCGGTTATTCTTTATCATTCGGACCAGATTGGCACGGACTTATCGGCAATCTCGATTGGTTCGGTCTAAACGGAGTTACCTACGCACCAAACCCAGACTACTCATCTACTATTCCTCACAATTTATTTATGATGTTCCAACTCATGTTCGCTATTTTAACTCCCGCTTTAATTTCAGGGGCATTCGCCGAAAGAATGCGATTTTCTGCCTTTCTTATTTTTATCCTTCTTTGGACAACAATCGTTTACAATCCTGTCGCTCATTGGGTATGGGGCGTTGGCGGATGGCTGAGAGAACTCGGCGCATTAGACTTCGCTGGCGGTAATGTCGTTCATATCACATCTGGCGTTGCCGGTCTCGTATTAGCTATCTTCCTAGGAAAACGAAAAAACATAAGCGGTACCTCTCCTCATCATTTACCATTTACAATGTTAGGCGCAGGCTTACTCTGGTTCGGCTGGTTCGGTTTTAACGTCGGTAGTGCATTATCTTTAAATGACGTAGCTTTAACTGCATTTATTAATACAAATATAGCCGCCGCTGCCTCAGCTCTAACTTGGATGCTTTCTGAATGGTTCTTCCAATCAAAGCCGACTGCGATGGGAGCTGCTTGCGGGGTTGTTTCTGGTTTAGTCGCAATTACGCCAGCTTGCGGATTCGTTACACCTTTCTCCGCTCTTCTTATCGGAGCAATTGGCGGTATATTATGCTTCGGCGCTGTCTTCTTCTTAAAAAACAAATTCGGATACGACGATACACTCGATGCATTTGGATGCCACGGCATCGGAGGAACTTGGGGCGGTATTGCAACTGGACTATTTGCAACTACTACTGTAAACGGTGATGGCGCTAACGGATTATTTTACGGGAATGCTGCACTTCTTTTCAAACAACTTGTAGCGATCGGGGCAACATATGCATTCACGATCATAATGACGTACGCCATTATTAAAGCCATTAACTTTTTCCTCCCTGTTCGCGTCGATGAGCATGAAGAACAAATGGGGCTTGATATTTCGATGCACGGCGAGAAAGCTTATGAGTATACTGAACGAGTAAATTAAATAAAAAGAAATGGAATCTATTAATAGTAGATTCCATCTCTTTTTTATCGCACTGGACGGCATACCCCACCCTGTATTTCGTGAATATATCAACGTTTTTTTAATATATCGATTTACCAACAAATGTCGACATGACAAAAGCGAAGAATACCCCCTAACGCTACAAGTAAAATAAAAAGACGACCGAAAATTCTTCCAGTCGTCTTTTCCTATTTATTTCGGAGTATTCCCTACATATTGCGTAATATCAACATTTAATGCCTGCGCTAAACGCATACCGTACTCTTGATCTGCACGGAAGAAGTTACAAACAGCTAGTAATTTCGTGCGTTCATTTACGTCTTTTAAGTCATTTGTTAAGTTTGCAATTAAGTTATCTTGCTCTTCTTTAGAGAATGAACGGTAACGCTCACCCGCTTGTTTGAAGTCATTTGGTTTCTCAATTTTTTCACGAGATACGTAGCCTTCTACTTTCATAGTTGAATCGCGGTAAGCTGGATCTTCAACCGGATTTTCAGTATGGCGACTCGGTTCATAGTTGATTGTAGATGGGTTTTGATCCACTTGCATCGCACCATCACGTTGTTGGTTACGAACAGCTGCGTACGGGCAGTTTACAGGAATTTGTAAATAGTTTGCACCAAGGCGATAACGCTGCGTATCTGGGTAAGAGAATAAACGACCTTGTAATAATTTATCTTCAGATGGTTCAATACCAGTTACAGTTGCACTTGGAGAGAACGCTACTTGCTCTACTTCCGCGAAGAAGTTTTTCGGATTACGATTTAACGTCATTGTCCCTACTTCAATTAACGGGAAGCGATCTTCTGGCCATACTTTCGTTGGATCTAGTGGATCGAAATCTAAAGAATCCGTTTCATCTAATTGCATCACTTGTACGTGTAGATCCCACTTCGGATAATTTCCTTTTTCAATCGCGTCGAATAAGTCACGAGTTGCATGATTGAAGTCTTTTCCTTGTACTTCTTGCACTTCTTTTGCACTTAAATTACGTACACCTTGCTGTGGCTTCCAGTGATATTTAATGTAAACAATTTTACCTTCTGCATTAATCCATTTAAATGAATGGACACCGAAACCTTCCATTTCGCGATAGTTTGCCGGTGTACCATAATCAGAAAATACCCATGTCATCATATGTGTAGATTCTGGAGTTAACGTCATGAAATCCCAGTAACGATCTGGCGTTTGAACATTTGTATCAGGTGCTGGTTTTAAAGAATGCACCATGTCAGGGAATTTAATTGCGTCACGAATGAAGAACACTGGTAAATGGTTACCTACGATATCGTAGTTTCCTTCTTCTGTATAAAATTTAACAGCGAACCCGCGCGGATCACGAGCTGTCTCAGGAGAACCTTGACCATGAATAACCGTTGAAAAACGAACGAATACAGGCGTTTCAGTTCCTTCATTTTGTAAAAAAGCCGCTTTCGTATATTGCTTCATGCTGTTTTTCGTTACGAATACACCGTGAGCACCTGCACCACGTGCATGCACAACACGCTCTGGAATACGTTCACGATCAAAGTGTGCAAGTTTTTCTACTAAATGATAGTCTTCTAACAATACCGGTCCACGGCGACCAGCTGTACGAGAATTTTGGTTGTCTCCAACTGGAGCACCTTGGTTTGTTGTTAAGCGATTATTTGGATTCATCAAGGGGGATCCTCCTCTTTCTTTCACAGTAATTATTATTTATTTAAAATTATTATAAACTAAATCCTTGTCAACTATTTCCTTCATTTTTTTTGGAAACAACTCCAGTTAAACAATCGATAAATACAGATTGTGCATTGAGCATATTCGGTCTAAAATATGCGGCATTTAATTCATCAGTTACAACTTTACATTCATAATGGTTGTCATATAAAGTGAAACTTTAATCAGTGGGGAGTTACGGACAGCCTACTCCCACCTAACTTCTTTTCTCCAGCTGAATTTTGAGGTGGGAGTTTTATTGCCCACAAATAGCGGGATAAAACTTCTAAATAGGGCAATGCACTTTAAACCTAGGTAACAAACAAATTCATACTCTGTAAACATTTTATTCATTGAATCTGTTAATTTATGCGCCTACTCTTTCGTTATTTTCGCAAGCGGTGAAATTCCACCAATTGCTTTATACCGTTCGATTAACTCTTGGGGTGCTTCTTCAGACGGCTTATGCCCGTGACGAAGGTGAGTATAATACACCTCTACATCACCTAATGACTCTGGCGTTCCATACACCATCACAAGCAAACCTATTTTCTTATTCGTCATCTATATGACAACTCAATTTTTGAAATGAGAATCTTTTTCAAGAACATTTGTTTTCAAGTATAACAAGCAATAATAAATACGTCAAAATAATAATTATAAATAAGTATTATTTCTAATATAATTTTGAATTTTATATGATAATTAATTTAATAAAAAAGCAGCTCACAACAATTTGCAAGCCGCCCTTTTCCCTATTCTTTTATATTCACCCCATACTCTTTAAACCAAACATGAATTTGTGCTAAATGAGCTAAAAGTTGAGGCCCTGTCATTAATTGACCAAACCATGGCGTTCGGAATGCACTTCCGCCCGACTCAATCAACCCGCTCAATTGCTCCTTATCGAACAATTCATGCAAAATTGAGCCTTTATCCGTTAATAAATCTTGGAGCCATACTGTGACTGCTTTCGTATAGTGCGGATTATGTGTTTTCGGATACGGGCTTTTCTTTCGATACAATATATCATTTGGAAGTAATCCTTCTAACGCCTTACGCAATAGACCTTTTTCGCGGTTTTTATACATTTTCATTTCCCAAGGAATATTCCACGCATATTCGACAAGTCGGTGGTCCGCAAATGGAACGCGTACTTCTAAGCTTGCCCCCATACTCATACGGTCTTTTCTGTCTAATAATGTTGTCATAAACCATACCATGTTTAAATAAAATAATTGTCGTCTCTTCGCTTCTAATGGGCTTTCTCCCTCTAAAATAGGAACTTCTTGAATGGATTCTTCATAGCGTTGTTGCACATATTGTTGTAAATTTAATTTATTTCTCCATTCTTTCTTTAGAAGTTGTTCACGCGCTTCTGTAGAACGCATCCACGGAAATGCACTTGATTGTAAATCATCTTCTCTATAAAACCACGGATAACCACCGAATATTTCATCTGCACATTCTCCAGATAAACCGACGACGAAATCTTGTTTTATTTCACGGCAAAACCATAATAATGACGAATCAATATCTGCCATACCAGGCAAATCACGAACGAGTACTGCTTCTGTTAAATACTGTGCTAGTTGTTCATTTGAAATAACGCAGCGATGATGGATTGTTTGAAATGTCTCTGTCATTAAATTAATAAATGGAGCATCTGAATTCGGCTGAAACGCATTCGCTTTAAAGTATTTTTCGTTATCTTCATAGTCAACAGAATACGTGTGTAATTGCCCTTTTCCTGATCTTTCATACTCTTTTGCAGCTATTGCTGTTATAGCACTTGAATCTACACCGCCTGATAAAAAAGCGCATAGTGGTACGTCAGAAACTAATTGTCTCGTAATCGCATCTTGTAATAAAAAACGAGTTTTCTCTACTGTTTCTTCAAATGAATCTTCATGTTTTTTACTTTCCACATTCCAATATCTCCATATGCATAAACCGTCTTTTGAGAACGTCATCGCATGACCCGGACGCAGTTCTTGAATACCAGCATATATACCGTGACCAGGTGTTCTAGATGGGCCAAGGCCGAATATTTCCGATAATCCCTCTAACGTTACTTCCGCCTTCACATCTGGATGCGCTAGTATCGCTTTTAATTCTGAACCAAATAATAATCGTCCGCTATCATATTTATAAAAAAGCGGTTTTACACCTAATCTATCTCTCGCAATAAAGACTCGTTCATTTTTCTCATCCCATACTGCAAACGCATATATGCCGTTTAAATGATCAACACATTCTTCTTTCCATTCAATATAAGAGGCCAATAGTACTTCTGTATCGGAATGCCCTTTAAATGTATAACCTCTTCTTAATAACTCTTTGCGAATATCTTCTGTATTGTAGAGCTCTCCGTTATAGCAAATCGCATAACTAGTTTCATCTTTCAAACAAGTCATGGGTTGTTTACCACCTTCAGGATCTACAACGATTAACCGTTTATGCCCAAATGCGACGTTCCCTTTAATCCAAACTTTATTATCATCCGGACCGCGTTTCGCTAGCGTTTCCGCCATCTTCGTCACGATGTCCCTTTCCCCTTCTAATGAGCGTTTATAATCCACCCATCCTGTAATCCCGCACATAAAATCATCCTTCCTAATCTAATATCTGTTTCTGAACGTGCAGTAATCCCCACCCTATGAGTGCGGATACATAAAAACAACAAACTTGACGATAACTAACTATCCATATATGGAATAGCAGTTTCACAGTGTAAAGCGTGTTTTATTGTATGCCCACCTCTCTTTAGGTGTGTCTAGTTATAAAGAACGTACGAACTGTCCATAACAAGAATAACTATTTCTATAAAAGGAGAAATGAACTATGGTACAACGCAAACATATTTTGTATAACCAACCGCGCGCTCATACAGTCGGTAATGTCGAATATATAAACAATGAATGGGTATTCTTTGATGATGAAAATGATGAAGCTTTTCTATTAGAAGATATTGCTGAAGATGGTTTTGAAATTTTATATAACAACAATTGGCTACCAGCTCGTTTTTATGAACAAGACATATTACAAATTGCAAATGAACAACATTCTCTCCAAAACGGGGAAATGATACGAATTCGAAAAAAATTACTTCTTAGCTATAATGAATGGCTTGAGGAATTACCTGACTCTGTCTTTACATTATTAACCGAATCATTGCAATCACTTAATTACTCTTTATATGATTGCATGTATTGTCATAATTATTTATCATTCTTGCCGAAAGATGAAGCATGCGAAGGAGTAAATATTCTTTTGTTCGATAACGACGAAATGATTTGTACATTGCAGCATCATTTCGTACGCCACTCTTCCTCTAATAAAAATATTTTACGATTTACGAAAGTAAACGGAGAAGAGTTGCATCTCGATGCGACATAAAATAAAAAAACCACCTTATCTCCCAAACATTTGAGATCATAAGGTGGTTTTATTTTTAATTAAAATACTTTCCAGCCAATTGGTAATTTCAATCCAAGATAAAATACCGCTACTAGCGCGACAATAAATAATCCCCAAACTGCCCCTGTTGCCTTGTTCTTGCTCATTTTTACAAGAACCATTTCCATACCACCGATAACTAAAATACCAGCTAACATTTTCATGCCGTACCACATGTGCATGCTACCTGTTGCCGTCTTCACAATACTCATGTACAACATGAAACCTGTCACAATAATGATAATGTACATAAGGCGAAGCCCCATATGTACACCTTTACCTTTTCTTCCTGCTGAATAAAGTGAATACGCAACGAAGAATAAAATTAATCCTAACGCCCATGCTGTAATATGCATATGTACCATCGTATCCCTGCCTCCTCTTTTCACACTTTTTCACTCTATATGATAACATGTTCATTTATTTTCAGGAAATGTTTCGCTTTTTTACATTTAAATGCTATAATATTTAGAGTATTTACAAACTTCTTGTAATAACAAAAGGGGGAACAATCATGATTCAAACTAAGGATATTATCGAACTTACAGACACATACGGGGCAAATAACTACCATCCACTTCCAATCGTTATTTCTAAAGCAGAAGGTGTTTGGGTAGAAGATCCTGAAGGAAACCGCTATATGGACTTACTAAGTGCATATTCTGCAGTAAACCAAGGTCATCGTCACCCAAAAATCATTAACGCTTTAATTGACCAAGCTAATCGAGTGACGTTAACTTCTCGTGCTTTCCATAGCGATCAATTAGGTCCTTGGTACGAAAAAGTTGCGAAACTAACAAATAAAAATATGGTACTTCCTATGAATACAGGCGCAGAGGCTGTTGAAACTGCAATTAAAACAGCTCGTCGCTGGGCTTACGATGTGAAAAAGGTAGAGGCAAACCGTGCAGAAATCATCGTTTGTGAAGATAACTTCCACGGACGTACAATGGGTGCTGTTTCTATGTCATCAAACGAAGAGTACAAGCGCGGCTTCGGTCCAATGCTTCCTGGCATTATTGTAATTCCTTACGGTGATTTAGAAGCGTTAAAAGCTGCGATTACACCAAATACAGCTGCATTCATTTTAGAGCCAATCCAAGGTGAAGCAGGAATTAACATTCCACCAGCTGGTTTCTTACAAGAAGCTTTTGAAATATGTAAAAAAGAAAACGTTTTATTCGTAGCAGATGAAATCCAAACAGGCTTAGGGCGTACTGGTAAAGTATTTGCTTGCGACTGGGACAATGTAACTCCTGACATGTACATACTTGGTAAAGCACTTGGCGGCGGCGTATTCCCAATCTCTTGTGTTGCAGCAAACAGCGACATTTTAGGCGTATTCGAGCCAGGTTCTCACGGTTCTACATTCGGTGGTAACCCACTTGCATGTGCTGTTTCTATCGCAGCTCTTGAAGTATTAGAAGAAGAAAAATTAACAGAGCGTTCTCTTCAATTAGGAGAAAAACTAGTTGGGCAATTAAAAGAAATTGATAACCCAATGATTACTGACATTCGCGGTAAAGGTTTATTCATCGGTATCGAATTAAACGAGCCAGCTCGTCCTTACTGTGAACAACTAAAAGCAGCTGGGCTATTATGTAAAGAAACACACGAAAACGTAATTCGTATTGCACCACCTCTAGTAATCTCTGAAGAAGATTTAGAGTGGGCATTCCAAAAAATTAAAGCTGTACTATCTTAATCATAGTGAGGTTGTCCTAAATATAGGACAACCTCTTTCTTTTTTTAGTAATTTACCGTAAAATAAAATTGAATATTCTGTTTTTCGTTAAAAAGGGGGTAACTGCATGCTTTTGAAATACGGTAAACACATTAACTATTTAGCTACAATTTTTATTTCTATGACATTCATCGGCTTCATATTATCTACAACGTTACTCAATCACTATTCAACTCCTAATACATTCACACTACTTAAAACATCATTTTGGACTGCTGTTTTCCTTACAATTATCGGTTTTGGCCGTGAGAGAAGCGCACTTGCAGTTATGCTAATTGGAATTTGCACTTTAGCATTAATCGGATTGTATATTTTCGCCATTATAGATTACTCCGTTAATCCACGCCCATAGAAAAGAGCTATCTTTTCACAAGATAGCTCTTTTTTTCATTTCACTATATTTCTTAGCGTACCAATTCCCTCTACTGTAACAACAACTTCATCACCAGCATGCAAAAACTTTGGTGGTGTAAAACCTTTACCAACACCAGCTGGTGTCCCTGTTGCAATGATATCTCCTGGCTCTAATGTCATACCTTTACTTATAGTTGAAATAATTTCTTCTACTGAAAAAATCATTTCTCTCGTATTTGAAGTTTGCCTTACTTCTCCATTTACCACTGTTTCAATGTGTAATGCATTCGGCGTTCTAACCATCGATTTATGAATTAAATACGGTCCCATTGGACAAAATGTATCGAAACTTTTCCCTAGGAAAAATTGTTTATGTTTTCTTTGAATATCCCGAGCAGTTACATCATTTATAACTGTATATCCAAAAACATGATCAAGAGCTTTTTCTATTTTTATTTGTTTCCCTCGCTTACCGATAACGATTGCTAGTTCACCTTCGTAATCAAGTTCATTCGTTGCGTGAGGGTGACCATTAATTTGCTCATCAATTCCGATCACTGTTGTTGGCGCCTTTGTAAAAATCATTATATTTTCAGGGATAGACTCTACTCCGCCCATTTCTACCGCATGCTCACGATAGTTCTTTCCAACGCAAAGAATATTTTTTCTCGGCCTTGGAATCGGTGCTAATATTTTCACCTCTGCTAACGGATAATACGCCGATCCCGCATTTTCCTTCGCCCAATTTACAATGTCGCACACCTTCTCAAGACATTCGCTTCCTCTTTCAATACACTCTAACATGGTAATTGGGATAGTAACCTTTTCCTCTTTTTGTCTTTGCGCTTCTCTTAAATGTAATACCTTTTCTTCCTCTTCATCCACAATACCTACAAATACCTTTTCTTCTTTCTTCGCCGTTACAAAACGCAACATTCCCACTCTCCATCCTAAAACTCATACCTTATAATTGTATTCGCATCCTTAAGAAAAAAACCTTCTCACGCACGCTAATTTTTACAATATTCCTCCCTTCTTACATTCGTTCCTCACCCTTCATTTGACATAAAATGTAGAAATTATACTTTTTTTGGCGAAGGTGTTTCTTTTTTATGGAATTTTTGTATAATATGTACTACATATATACATAAAATTTATTGAGAGATGGAGCCGATTTCAATGTTTGAGCAAGCTATCGAAAAAAAACGCGAAAAAATGATCTATTTTGCTGAACGCTACGGAATGACTTCTCAAAAAACAGTGGATTGTAGCCAAGAACTGGACAGGCTCTTAAATGTTGTTTGGCCTATACATACAGATTGCACACACACTCAAATGTTCGAAACACATACGCAATAACGTATGTGTTTCTTTTATTTCAAAAAAGGACACATTTTATTGAAAACGCCCATACAATAGTAGAAAAGAAAATTTTAAAAATGAAAGGTGTTTTGTATGCCAGCTATGGTCGGACATATTCGTATCGTTAATATTGGATCAAGTGGTATTTTTCATATTGGAGATGTATTTGCGATTAGGCCTATTAGTTATTCACGCGCTTTTGCCGGAGCCGGTTCATTTAACGTTGGGGATAACATCTCTGTCTACAATTATCAAAGCTCAACGACTGTCAATGATTCAGATGTAATTGATCAAGCAATAATCGGTTCGAGCTAAAGGAGGCGATTGCATTGAATTTTTATGTGAACCAAAGTATCATCATTAACAGCATTAGAATCGATAGCATTACGACCTCTTCCGTTTTTCAAATTGGAACTGCAGGTAGTATTAAGGCTCTTTCTAAATTCTCAAATTCTGGCGGATTTACAGAACCTCTTCGCCCTTTAAGTGCGAAAGGACAAATTATTTCTATTAAACCTTCAACTAGTTCTTCTTAGACCATCCTTATCATAAATATATAGCATTAATATACCCTCCCTATTGAAAAGGAGGTTTCACAAAATGAATCAAGATATATACACTTACCTACACCAACTTCAGCAAGCTCTCCAAATACAGCAGCAAACTATTCTAAACCTTGAAGAGCAAGTTCGCCTACTACAAGAAGAGCTTAATGAGTTAAAAAGTCGCCCCTCCTCTTCTATAGGAAAAGTGGAATATAAATTCGATCAATTAAAAGTAGAAAATTTAAATGGCACTTTAAATATTGGCTTGAATCCATTTTCAACAAAAGAGCAACAAATTGAAGATTTTCAAGTAGATACAGAAACGTTAAAAGTAAATCCTGAAACAGAAATAAATCCAGACTTTTATCAAGGTATCCTTCAAGAAATGCATCGCTATTTAGATGAAGAAGCATATAGTCGAATTCTCCATTTTGAACAAGAAGAGAGAACGCCGCTTGATGAGATGTATCGACAAATGATGGTGGATGACATAAAAAAACAGATGGAACATAGACTTCCGTATTATTTGTCACAAGTTCAATCGTATGAGGGTATTTCTACAGATCCCGATTATTTACGAGACGTCATTATTCAAGCGATGAAACAAGATATTGACAAAGCCTTCCTTTCCTTTATTCAACACATACCGGGCAATTTCCGAAAGGAGTAAGTATGTATGAATTTAAATGTTGTGAACCGTGAGTTAAAAGTAGGGCAGATTAAAATGAACGGGGTTTCTTCTTCCGCATTATTTTTAATTGGAGATGCTAACCTTCTCATCCTTTCTTCAATTCTTGATACGCCATTCGAATCCGTTACAGAGGGACCATTTGTACCATTAGTAACAGATGTCCCTCCGACTCCAGGTTGAGGAGAGGAAAAATTATGCTCCGTCATACTTCAATTGTACAAAATGTTTCTATCGTTTCTATGGGGGTTGCAGCCGTCTTCCAGGTCGGGGATGCTAATCAAATAGAATTAAAAAATAGAGCACTTATCGTTCACCGAGAAATCCCTTGTTATATAAAAGGTGAAGGTCGTTTTGATGCGTTTGAAATCTTTACAGATGAATACATTACAATTCCAAAGCGAACAACAGATGTAAAAATGAATATTGTAAATGAGTGCCCTTTTATTGAAGTAAATGATGTTCACTTGCGAACAATTTTAAATTCCGCGTGCTTCCAAATCGGCAATGTTGACTATGTTTTTAATAATTCTCGTACGCTACAAATCCGCCAATTTATTACTGATGAACCTTCCTCTAAATAATTCATATAGTAATTAAAAAGCTTAGTAAAGTAGGTGAATGGTATGCCTTCGGTTGTAGGGAATCTTGTCGTTCAAAACAGTAACGGCTCTTTCAACTTAGGAGATTTTTATAACGTGTCTCCGAAAGAAAATACGAAAGCTTATAACGGATCTGGGGCTTCCAATGTCGGATTTGTCGTCAACACTTTTAGTGGCGTTAGTGCAACAAATACATTCGATTCGGATGTAGCAGACCAAGATCAGATTGGAACAGCGTAAAAAAGAAACAGCCTTAGCTCTATATTGTGTAGAGCTAGGGCTGTTTCTTCTATTAAAGATAATTTTAATTCAAGCTTATATTCTTTTAATATAGCATTCTTCCTTCTTTATATGCATTTTGATATGTCTCATCATTTATCTGTGTAACATCAGTATGGAACAGTTCCTCCCTAACAGCATCGAATAACTCCTTACATATGTTAGGAAATTCACTTTCCCATCTTTCTCTTTCATCCAACTCCATCAGTGATCCAACAATAACAAGATAAATATTCGGAAATTGCCTCTCAATCTTAGGAGCGTACTTTAGAAATCCCTTTAAATACATATCAAAATGATGACAATCATACTCCTGAGTGCCTGTATAAAATGGAAACCCACTTTCATCTTCCCACTCTAGGAGAATTCCCCAAAATGCTAACAATGAACCTGATCGATATCTCAATTCACTATCATTAAAGTGTTTATAATAAGGGTATAACAATCTATCGCACCAATCTAAATCGATTATACCACCCATATCTTTTATTTCATTACGTAATAAATCTAATTTCTCTTTAATGGGATCCATGCACATTCCCCTTCAATTGTTTATTTCCACACAGATATATACCTCTTATGATATTTACTCTCTTTATAAAATGAAAATAAATTTATTATATTTTAAAAGCTCAAACAAGCACAACCCCGTTCTAAATTTAGGACAGGGTTAAATTTATAGCAATAAAGTCATTTAAAAATCTAAGTTTTATTCAAAAAATAGCGTCCTTTTCTAGAATAAAGGAATAGATGTATTTATACAAAAGTTGAATATTTTACAGAATTTCAGAATCCTAATTTTTAGCACCTTACATATTTACGTTTGAACCCCAGTCTTCCTCTATCAAGTTCTTTATGAATACTTTCGTAAGCATTTAGAAAACTGCTTTTCTTGTTGCCCCGTTTTAGTTCTACTATGCCTACTTCCTTTGCGGTTTCAACTGCCTTTTCATGTAGCGGCACATATGAAATCCCCACAGTGTTTAGAAAATTATTCATAGCAGATTTCGTTCGTTCTGGCGCATCGTGAATTGTATTTTTCACAACTTCTAGCATATTGGCAATCTTACCTTCGGAAAATTCATTGTCTTTTCGATTCCCCAAAAGCCAGCAGTAGCAACTCCAGCCCGCTGACATTCTTAGTTCGTCACCACTTGCAATCCATTTATCAGCAACGTCTTGTGCAAAATCTGATTCTGATAAAGTTACTGCCACCACATAATCGGACAGCATATAAAAGTACGCCCCATCCATCCAACGATCAAAATCCGATTCATTCATAGTTTTTGGGTCTGCAATAATGCCTGCAAAGTACATCGCATCGTAGTTACCTGTGGCATACAGCTCTTCAGCTAAACTTTGATTTATTTTTATTTTCTTTGCGATTGGTTTCATAGCACCTGTAGCTACGCCAAAAAGTGGCTCCTTTGCACCATTAGATATGTATATTTTTTTAGTTCGTTCCTTACCGAGAGTTTCAAGCTCTTGCATTACTGTTTCAAAATCCATAGTGTTGCACTTCCTTCCTTAATATTATAATCAATTCACCTATCTTCTTTATCAAGTTCTCTACACTTCACAAATCCATCTTTAAATCGTTTCGTCCATCGATTTACGATTTTCAAAATGAGATTTCGTTATACGCCTTTATCGAGCTTATTAATACCGATTATATAAACTAATCATTAGTGAAGATACTACTCCCCACTAATGATTAGTTTTTCTTTATTTAAATGATAATCCCTTATTTTCTAAAGCCGTTCTCAATTTAGGTAAAGATGCCCGTCCCATACCGTGCAGTTTCAAAATTTCTTTTTCACTATACTTTGAAAGTTCTTCTAAAGTATGAATTCCATAATGTTCTAACGCCCTTCTTGCTGGTGCTGAAAGAAGAGAAAGAAAGCCTTCTTTTGGCTTTCTCTCTTTCTCACAGGTTGGGCAAGTTGGACAATCGCTACTTTTGTAGTACTCGTGTCCTTGATCACAAGTTCTTAACGTCGCCATACTCCATAACCCCTCTCTAAGCTCTATTCCTCAATATTTACAACATGATTCCCATCAAAGAAGTATAAACATTTCTCTTTCACAGGATGTTTTAAGCTTTTCTCGAGTGCTTTTGCATATAGTGAAAGCTGTACTTTGTATCGGTCTTCTAAAGTTGGTTTCGCTTGATCAAATCCACCTGGGAACTTCCCTTCAATCGTATCTGTCTTAAAGTCGATTAAAGTAATTCCGTCTTCCTCTTCAATCATGCAGTCGATAACCCCTTGGACAAGTATCGATTCGTCACTCTTACCTTGCCAATCTTGATATGCTTCTTCTGCTGAAAGCATCATCGTAAATGGTACTTCACGTTCAACACTTTTTGCTGCTAATACCCTTTTACCTAAGTCACTGTCAAAGAATGAAATTACTTTTTCAATCGCTATTTCTTCAGCTTGTTCAAATGTTAATAGTTCTTTATTTACCATTCTTGCAATTTGTTCTTGAAGAACTTCAATCGTAATTGGTTTCTTCAAATCTACATGCTGCATAACGGCATGAACTGCTGTCCCTCGCTCTGCGTATGTTAGCCCTTTTTTCTCCATAAAGCGCGGACGTGTTTTAATTGGTGCACGAAGTTTTTTAATAAAGGCGTTATCGCTACCTTCTTCAGATTGATAATTTCTCTTTATTTCTGTAACAGACTGTTTCGCACGGTGAGATGTCGCGTCCTCATACCCATATTCCCACATTAATCTGTCGTACACTTCTTCTTTCCGTTCACTTTCTAACGGAACAGCTTTTTTATCGCGAAGCGCTTCTAATAACTCTTGTTTCTCTTCTTGAACTGGTTCTGGTGCAAGTAACGTTTTGCCGTCAACAACTTCTACTTTCCAGCTCGCACTATACCCATAAATTTCGCCTGGAATATTCCCTTGTCCTAATTCAAGAAGCATTTCACTATCACGATGTCTATATAATGAAGGTGCAATCCAATCTAAATAACATGACGCTCCGGCACGTATATGATCTGGTAATAACCATTCACTATGCTCCCTTGCATCGAGCCATTTTTCCATTTCTTTATTTGCATCCTTAACTGTTCCGATTAAAATTAACTTCTCTTTCGCACGCGTTAACGCTACGTATAATACGCGCATTTCCTCCGCAATTAATTCCATCTTCATTTTACGCTTAATCGCTAGTTGCGATAATGTCGTATATTTAATTCGTTTACGCGGATCGATAAATTGTGAACCGAAACCGAAATCTTTATGAAGTAAGAAACGCTTCATTAAATCTTGTGTATTAAAACGGCGACCAAGTCCAGCTACAAATACGACTGGGAACTCTAGCCCTTTACTTTTATGAATCGTCATAATGCGAACGACGTCTTCTTGTTCTCCAAGAGCTCTCGCCGTTCCCATGTCATCACCGCGTTCTAAAATACGCTCAATAAAGCGTAAGAATCGGAATAATCCTCTAAACGATGTTGCTTCATATTGTCTTGCGCGGTCATATAATACGCGTAAGTTTGCCTGTCTTTGCTTTCCGGCTGGTAAACCGCCGACAAAGTCGTAATAGCCTGTCTCACCGTACACTTTCCAAATTAAATCGGAAAGAGATTGTTGACGCGCAAATTCACGCCATCCTTGCAGTAATTTATAAAACCACTCTAATTTATCATGCAGTTCTTGTTCTTCTTCAAGCGGCGCTCCTTTTAAGAATGAGCTCATTACTTCATAAAACGAGCCTTTCTTTCCGTGAGCACGAAGCGTCGCAAGTTCTTCGTCATTTAGTCCAACGATCGGTGAACGAAGTACAGCTGCAAGCGGAATATCTTGCATCGGATTATCAATAACGCGGAATACGTTCATCATAATATTTACTTCTGTCGCTTCAAAGTAACCAGTCGCAAGGTCAGCATATACTGGAATTCCTTGTAATTTTAACTCTTCCATAATTTGCGGCGCCCACGGCATGGAGCGAAGTAAAATAACGAAGTCGCGGTATTGTACCGGGCGCATACTATCAGTTTTACGATCATACACTTCATAGCCTGAATCAACCATCGCTTTAATACGCTGCGCCATAAGACGAGCTTCAAGCTGCGCTTTTTCTACTTCTGTACCTTCTTCACCTTCTTGCACTTCTTCCTCAGTTTGCTGAATGCATAGTAGTTCTGCCGCTACATCTTCACCTTCTGGATAGCTAGCACCTAGCTTTAATTCAGCGTCAGCATCATAATCGATTTCTCCGACTTCTTCGCCCATAATTTGTTTGAAGATAAAGTTCGTACCAGCTAGCACTTCATGACGGCTACGGAAGTTTTTCGCTAAGTCAATCTTCATTCCGCCGCCCAATCCTTCTTGTGTGAAACGTTTATATTTTCCTAAGAATAAACCAGGCTCTGCTAGTCGGAAACGATAGATTGACTGTTTTACGTCACCAACCATGAATAAGTTTCCTTCACTCTCAGAATCTTTCGTTACGAATTTAATAATTGATTCCTGTACGAAGTTCGTATCTTGATATTCATCGACTAGTACTTCAGCAAATTTATTACGATATTGAAGTGCTACTGCTGACGGCTTCATTTCACCATCTTCACTTTGCTCGCTTAAAATTTGCAAACAGAAATGCTCTAAATCTGTGAAATCGACCATTCCTTTATCTCGTTTAATCGCTTGGAAACGCTCTGTAAATACTTTTACAAGCTTCACGAGTTTTTCTAATACAGGATGCATATCTTGAAAATCTCGTAAGAAACTTTCAGGTCTGCGGCTAAATAGCTCTTCTTGTAATTTCTTTACTTCATCTTTCGCTTTATTACGAAGAGAATCTACTTGTTTTACAACATCTTCATTGTAATCACTTTTCTTAATACGCTTTAACGTTTGCCACGATACATTTTGCATCGCTTCATAAACGCTTGTCCACGATCCACGAGCTGCTGATGATAACGTTCCAAGTAAAGCTAAATCCGCTTGTAAAGTTTCGGCACGAGGCGCTGGACCATCAGGAAGCATTGCGAGTTCAGTCGCCTTACGAATATGCTCTTCCGCTGTTTCAAGCTGAAACTTTACATCTTCTAATAGGTAAGAAGCGTAAACCAAATCTTCAATCGTCTTTCCTTCAACATCGTATGCTTCTACTAATTTATCAAGCCACTTCTCCGGATTTGGATGCGCTCTTGATTCTGTATGAAGCGCTAAAATCATTCGTTGTAAGTCATCGTCACTACGGTCACTCGTATAACGATCAACTAATTCAAAGAAAATACTATTATCTTCGATTCCATATTCTTCTTCTAATATGTCATCTAGCACTTCTTCTTTTAATAACTCATTTTCTGTTTGGTTCGCAATACGAAAACGAGGATCGACATCAAGCATGTAATAATATCCTCTAATAACTTGTAAACAAAATGAATGAATGGTAGAAATGGAAGCTTTATTTAATAAGCTAAGCTGTTTTCTTATATGCTGTGAACCTGGCCCATCAATTAATACTTTTTCTAACGCTTCTCCAATTCGATTTTTCATTTCTTGCGCCGCTGCATTCGTAAATGTTACAACGAGCAGGCGGTCGACATCGACTGGATTTTCCTCACTTATAATCTTTTTAATAATACGTTCAACTAATACTGCTGTTTTCCCTGATCCAGCTGCTGCTGCGACTAAAATATCACGTCCGTTCGCTACAACCGCTTTCCACTGATCATCTGTCCATTGACTACCTTCTGGTTTCTCAGGCCAATTTTCTATCATTCTCCGCCAACCTCCTCTCTAATTTTCTCCATTGCTTCGCTATCTTTCATATCTTTTAACATACGGAATTGGTTATCTTCAAGTGATTCATCAAATTGACAAACAGATTTGAAGTTACAGAACGTACATGCCGCTTTATTCCCCTTTTTGTAAGGAGCAATATCGATAACACCTTCTGTAATGTCTTTTCCGATATTTTCAAACGAGTGGTGTACATATTTTTGAAGTACGTTAAACTCTTGTTCACTTGCAATGCTAGAACGCGCACTAAAACTACCATCTTTTTTCAGACCAGCAGAAATAATATCAGAGCTTCCTGTTGAAAGTTTATTATCCATTAAACGTACAACGTCAGCATCTCCTAGTACGAGCCCTTTCATTTTAAATTTCTTTAAAATTTCTTTCTCAATTTCTTCTTCAGATGCGTCGCCTTTCATCTCAACAATCGGGTTATGAATATGGAAATACAATACACCCGCCGGTGATGCAGTACTACCCTTTTTCATCCACGTATGTGCATTTGAAGTAACAACATCTAAATACGTTAACATTTGAAGTGCGAGTCCGTAATACACTTCTGTTAAATCTAACGCTTTCGAACTTGATTTATAGTCAATAATACGAAGGAACGTACCACTCTCATCCTCCGCCTTATCAACACGGTCAATACGGCCAACTACTTCCATCTTCACACCATTTGGCAACGCAAATTCCATTGGCGGAAGCGATCCAGTCCCGCCCATACCGAACGGTACTTCTAAATCAACTGGTACAAAGCCACTCGACTTCGCATGTTCACGAAGAATAAGTGATGTACGGAAAATGATTTGTTGTAGTTTTTGCTTTAAATAGAAATGACGGTTTGAACTTAATAAAATTTGTCTTTGTAATAATGGTGCAATTTCTTCTATTACTAAAGCAGAAAGGTGCTCACACTCTTTTATTGATAAATCTGCCCAAGTACGATTTTCACGTAATAGCTTGTCTGCAATTCTCTTCAGCGCTGCATGGAATAGTTCACCGATATCTGGCGCATCAAGTTTGAAAATATCGCGCTCTCTTAGCGATAAACCGTGCTGAGCGAAATGAGCGTACGCACAGCGATTAAATAGTTCCATACGAGAAACGCTTCCCTTAATTGTATCTCCATATAAATCCCTACTTACATCTGTACTTAGTTTCTGTGCACGATTTCGGTAGAATAAACTCGATAACACGCGGCTACTTTTTTGCTTCCATTCATCTGAAGTAACGTAGAAGTTATATACGTCCCACCAAAAGTCTAAATTGCCTTCAAATCCGTAACGCTTCCACGTTTGCAGTTGCTGCATGACGTAAGACAAAGTTACTTCTGGCGTTGTTACATATGAGATTTGTTCCGAACGCGATAAGTCATTTACATCATTCGTAATAAACGTTTCTTTCACATCAGGGAACATTCTTTTTATTTTCTTAATAAAACTAGAAGCAAGTAACGTCTTTCCTTCTTCATCTGCAAGCGGACAGGAAATGTATAACTTCTCAGATGCCCTCGTCACCATTTGATACATAACGAACTGTTCTTCTAATAAAGTTTGTCTCGTCGTTGGTGCTAATTCGATACCTGCAGCGGTGAGAACATTTCTTTCCTCATCAGAAAGCATACCTTCATCCATAGGTGCTGCTGGAATCACGCCTTCATTTACGCCAATAATGAACGTCGCTTTAATATCTGATAATCTAGAATGATCAATATTAGCAACTAACACTTGATCTAGTGACGGCGGAATGTTCGCAAATTGAAGTGCCTCAAGACCTGTCGTCATTACATCAGTAAACATAGACAGGGACATCTTCTCTTCGCCAAGCATCTCAACGAACGTATCAAGAAGACTCATCACTTCTTCCCATACTTGCTCATGGTCTGTCGCAAATAAGAAATCTCCGCTTTCTTCTGCACGAATACGTAATGCCTCTAGTTTTTTCGGAACGTCAAGCTCCTCTAAAAATAAATATACCGCTTCGCACATTTGCATAACTGTTCCAGCACGCTTCAGTCTTTTTTGCATACGAATAACTGGCGTTCTTACAACGTCGCGAAGTCGATTTATTTTCTCTTCCATTTCACGCTCACTGTCTGTTATCATTTCGCTCGCATCATCAAGAGAACGATATCGACGATACATCCACGGATCTTCAGAAGTCCATCTCTTCCCTTGTACACCGTACGCTAAACAGTAGTTTTCGAACTCATCCATCTCTTCGCGCATCGCTTCTTTTCTTACGTCTAGTGGATATAAAAGTTCTGTTTTCACACAGCGGAACACTGCATCATAACGCCAATTTCCGCTAATAATCTCTAAAGCCGAACGAATACATTCTACTAGCGGATGATGTGACATTGGGCGTTTTTCATCGATGAAATGCGGGATATTATAATCCGTAAATAACGTTCGCATTACGTCGTAATAACTTTCTCCGTTACGAAGAAGTACTGCTATATCTCGGTAACGATAGTCTTCAGCCGCCACAAGTCTTCGAATTTCACGAGCAACACCTTCTACTTCAGCTCGTAAATTAGCTGCTGTACTAATTGTCACACTCGCTTCACCGTGAAACTTTTCATTTGGACGCGCTTCGTAATGCATTTCTAAATGCGCTAATGCTTGCGAATGAAAACGCGGCTGTTCCATAAGTGGAATTGTTTTTTCAACTTCTATTTTCTCTTCACGCGCTACTTGTTTTATTCTTTCATACGTTAACGTCGTTTCATAAAACAAATCTAGTTCATTCACTGGCTGCGCTAACGTTTTTTCATCTATCGTTAATGTTATTGTTACTCTAGTTCCTAATCTCATTAGCCCTCTAACAATTTCTAGCTCTTGAGGAGAAAATGAATGGAACCCATCTATATAAATTTCCGCGCCTTTTACATACTCAGAGTCTGAAAGCTTCTCAATTAATAATTGTAAGTAGTCTTCTGAATCTAAATATTTTCCGATTAAAGCACGTTCAAAATCATCATATAATAACTGTAAATCATACACTTTATTCGCTAGTAGCTTTTGCTCTGCACTACTGCTATGCGTATCTAATTGTTGCCACATTTCATATACGTTAGACGGCGTCACATTGTAACGTTTAAATTCTGCAATCATACTACCAAGATGTTCAAAGAAGCCATTTTGCTCCGCTGCTTTTTGAAACACAGATAGTCCATCTTTACGAGATTCTACAATTTTACGAAGCAACATATGGACACCAGCTTCATCAATATGAAGACGACTCGCTCCCCCAACTTCTTGCAGCACCTTCCACGCTAATCGCGAAAAACTAAAAACTTGCGCCCGAATAGAACCTCTTACATCTTCGCTCCCAATTAACGCCTGCTGTGTTTGGAATGTCATCTGTTCTGGCACAAGATATAATATTGTTTTCCCTCTTGGGCGTTGTTTCAACTCTTCTTGCACTTCGTGTAAACAAAGTGTACTTTTTCCACTTCCAGCTCTACCAATCACAAATCGAAGTGACATGTAACCCCACCTTTCACTTACATAACGAACGTTAGTTTGCTATCATAATTGTATTATAGGACAATAAAAAAGACAAACATACTCGTTTGTCTTTTCCTTATACTTCATTTTATTATATCAGCCTTTTGAAAAATTCGTTTGTACCTCTCGAATCGGCCAATATCGTAAATCAACTTTACCGACAACTGTATCAGCTTTTACAAAACCGAAGTGCCTACTATCCCAGCTACCAAGGCGGTTGTCACCAACTACAAAAATAGAACCAGGTGGTACAAACTTTTCTTTCGTTAATTCTTCTAATTTAAAATCACCTGTTAATTGCCGTCCATTTATCTCTTTCTTATACGCCTCTAAATAAGGTTCCTCCACGAATTGTCCGTTTATATATAGTTTATCATGCTTATATTCGATATGATCCCCAGGTAAGCCGATAATTCGCTTTACATAGTCCTCTTTTTTATTCGCATGAAAAACGACGACATCAAATCGATTCAAGTCCCCTACTTGATAACTCACCTTATTCACAACGAGCATATTTCCATCTTGCAATGTCGGCATCATTGACTTCCCCTCTACAACGTACGTTGAAAAGAAAAACGTTCGAAAAAATACAGCTAATAGTACACCAATTAAAATTGTTCTTATCCACTCTAGCCCTTCTTTTTTCAAAGTTTTCTTCATTCGCTTCTCCCCTCGCCCTTTAATAATGAAGCTTCCTTTACAAAGAAGACTTTTCCTAATGTAGTTCTAACTTTACTTCAATTTTTTTACCGACATACCATAAAATAAAAATAACAATACCCACAATAACCGATTTCACCGGATTATGAATAAATGACACTAAATCATGACCGATATACGTTAAAATAAAAATCATAACAAGTTTTCCGAATGCTAATGCTAGTCCAAACTGTTTTACGCTAATGCGAGACAAACCAGCTACAACGTTTATAAGCGCAGATGGTGTAAACGGAAAACAAAATATAACAAAGATTGGCGCGAACCCTTTTCTTTCAATCCATCCCATCGCTTTTCGCACTCTCTCATGCTTATTTACAAAAGAAAAGAAACGACTTCGTCCAAAGCTGCGAATAATGAAAAATACAAGCATTGCACCAATTACTGACCCAAGCCACGAATAAAGAAATCCATACCAAAAGCCAAATGCAACAGCATTTGCCAACACAAACACAATGAGTGGTAATGCTGGAATGAGCGCCTCTATCATCGGTAAACCAATACCGAGAAGCGGTCCAAACGCCTTATAACTTTCAACAATATGATCCATATTTTCTGGTGAAAAATACTCTTTGATCGTTTGAAAATCCATTCTACACTTTACCCCTTTACTCTAATTACTACCTCTACTGTATCATTGCTTAAATGAAAGAGGAAATGGTAGATACGACATATGGAGATGCATTTATTAAAGTTTCCATACCTTTCGTTAGAATTCCTTCATTATTATGCTATTATAATCTTTCAATATTCGACAGGTTTTGTTATACGTTTGGTTGTTTGAGGAACAATATTTTTTGATGATTTTTTCGGTAAATGAAATTATATCGATGATTTTCTGAATACATCGACCACAACTCAATTTTTATCAGCGATTTTTCGAATTTATCGACTTTCCGACAAAAACGGACAAATAAAAAGGATGGGGGTCTCCCCATCCTCTCACACTTCGCCTTCCTTCACAAAATACACTTTCTCATATGCTGGTGTTAATTTAGATTCTTCATGTTTATCAATCTCTTTAAAGCAAGGATTCCCTTGTTTTTTCTTACGGTCTTCATATTCTGTCCGCAATTTCGCTGTACGATTTTGCTGATTTTCAAAGCTACTTTTTGACATTTCTAGTTTCACAGCGAAACCATTTATAAATCTAATAATAAGATTTCCATCTTTTAATTCTTTATTACCTTCAATATGAAAATGAGACAACCACGCACACTCTTTTCGAGAATAAGAATACGTAGGGAAAAAATAAAGTTGATCTGTCGGGCTAATTGCGATAGGAGCTTTATGTGTAATACGAGTTAACTCCTTCGTTCCTTCTTTTCTTCCAAAGAAACTAGAACCATGTTTCCGGCAACTTCTCTCTATAATATCGAGAGGCTTTTGAAATACGAAAAAAGAATCTTCCATTTCAATAATTCGCGTAACAACTTTCTTTTCCCCTAGAACAACCGGAAGTAAGGCCATTGTGTTTTTGCTTACAACATAGTTTTCGACATAACGTTCTACTTTACTTTCCATAGTCTACTGTCTGCTACTAAAAATATAGACAAATGTATATCCTTAGAGTATGTAGTTTTGCACGCTAAGAATATTTTTATCTATATTCGCACTTTTGTTAGTAACAGATTTTTCACCTCTCTTTTTTAAATTTTCGATTACTGTTTAATTTCCCTTTTATAGTAGCACCTACGAAAAGGAAATGGTTTACATTCTACGATTCTTTACAAATACTTATAATAAATCAAATATAATATAAATCTATTAATAATTATATATGAATAACAAATAAATAACCTGTATAAAAAGAGGATTCTATATACGAAAAAAGAATTTATATCATTTGTACTATGTTTAACACATTCTGCTTTTCATATAATTACAGCAATTAATTTTGCTATAATTAAAATATAAATCAAATATACGGAGGTCTCTCATGGAAGAAAAGCAAGATCATCCAACAATTCAAATGAAAAATAGTAGCATTGTTATCGTAAAAAATTCAGCGAGTATTATATTCGGTTTATTTTTTATTTTACTGTTCTTCGCGAAGCCTTTTCGTAAATCTAAATGTCCTGAATGTAAGAAACGTGAAAAGAAAAAAGCTGTGAAAGAACACTAAAAGGCCTTCCTTTACGGAAAGCCTTTTTACATACTGATTATCCAGTTCATTATTCTTCATATTCAACAAAAAAAAGGATGGCATAAGCCATCCTTTTTTCTATAATAAACTATAAAATTATAGTTTGATTACGTTTTTAGCTTGAGGTCCACGGTTGCCTTCTTCGATTTCGAAGCTAACTTTTTGACCTTCTTCTAAAGATTTGAAACCTTCAGTTTCGATTGCAGAGAAATGTACGAATACATCGTTTTCGCCTGGAACTTCGATGAAACCGAAGCCTTTTTCGTTGTTAAACCATTTTACTTGTCCTGTAACTGTCATAATTATTTCCTCCTACGAAAATACATTTTATTTAGTCTTCATGTATAAAAAAAGAATCCACACATTATCAAATTCGAAACATAAACTAGTTCTCACATACTTTTTCCCGTTTGTTTTCGGCACTTGATAATATATGGATTGCTTAATTTAATTATTCAACTGGTATTATCATAGCATACTTAAAATAGAATGTACAATCCTTTTTGAAAATAAAATTTCTAAATTTTAGTATTTCTTATACAATATAACCACACCCATTCTAATAAGGAGGCGTATATGACAGAAATAATCCCTAAAAAAACATTAAAGAGAATTGAAAAAGATATTGAAAATAACAATCTTGGAAAAGCAAGAGATAGATTACACGGATTAATCGCTACTTATCCGAATGAATTAGCACTTAGAAAAAAGCTCGGTGATATTTACTTTACATTACAATACCCAGAAATGGCTGGACGGTATTGGTATCTTGAAAAAGAGAAAACAGATGTTATGCACGCGGCATGTCTACAATTTGAACACTCGATGGGAAACGACTCTTATCATATTGTACGTGCTTTAAAATTCAAAGGAGATCATAACATTATTACAGGACTATACACCGAACATCCTTTACAGCCATTGCAGAAAAAAGTGGTAGAAGAACTAATTGATGATTATGAAGAAACATGGAAAGACAAACTATTTACATGGGGCTGTCTAGCATTATTCGCATTCCTTCTTTTTACTGCTATCGTTGGTATATTCACTATATTAGATTGGATATTTTAAATAGAAGTAGATGCCTATAACAGGCACCTACTTCTATCATTATTTCGTAAACTGTTCTTCTTCCGTAGATCCTTTTAAAGCAGTCGTTGATGAAGTACCGCCCGTAATTACTTGTGCTACTTCATCAAAGTATCCTGTTCCTACTTCGCGTTGATGGCGCGTTGCAGAGTAACCATCTTTTTCTGCTGCGAACTCTGCTTGTTGTAATTCAGAGTACGCTGCCATGCCGCGTTCTTTATAACCACGCGCTAATTCAAACATGCCGTAATTTAATGAATGGAATCCAGCAAGCGTTACGAACTGGAATTTATAACCGTACGATGCAATTTCTTGTTGGAAGCTTGCAATCGTTTTTTCATCTAGTTTTTGTTTCCAGTTAAATGAAGGAGAACAGTTGTAAGCGAGTAGCTTACCTGGATATTTCTTATGAATTGCGTCCGCAAAGCGTTTTGCATCTTCTAAATTTGGCTCCGACGTTTCACACCAAACGAGATCTGCATACGGCGCATACGCTAAACCACGTGCAATTGCTTGATCAAGACCTGCTTTCGTACGATAAAACCCTTCTGGCGTTCTTTCACCTGTAATAAACTCTTGATCAACTGGATCGATATCACTCGTAATTAAATCTGCCGCATCTGCATCTGTTCTTGCGACGATAATTGTTGGTACACCCATTACATCCGCAGCAAGACGTGCCGAAATTAAATTACGCACCGCTGTTTGCGTCGGTAATAATACTTTTCCGCCTAAATGCCCGCATTTTTTCTCTGAAGATAATTGGTCTTCAAAGTGCACGCCAGATGCACCTGCTTCAATCATTCCTTTCATTAGTTCAAATACATTTAATTGTCCACCGAACCCAGCTTCAGCATCAGCCACAATCGGTACGAAATAATCTGTATCACCGCTTCCTTCCATATGCTGAATTTGATCAGCACGTTGAAGTGTTTGGTTAATTCGTTTTACAACAGCCGGCACACTGTTCGCTGGGTATAAGCTTTGATCAGGATACATATGTCCAGAAAGATTCGCATCTGCCGCTACTTGCCAACCGCTTAAATAAATTGCTTTTAATCCAGCCTTCACTTGTTGCATCGCTTGGTTTCCTGTTAATGCCCCAAGTGCATTAATATAATCTTCTGTATGAAGTGATTTCCAAAGCTTCTCTGCACCGCAGCGCGCTAACGTATGTTCAATATCAATCGATCCACGCAGACGAATTACATCTTCAGCTGTATATGGACGTGTGATTCCTTTCCAGCGCGTATCTAATTCCCAGCTTTCCTGCAATTTATCAATTCTTTCGTTTTTCATATGTTCCATCCCCTTTTCTTGTTTCTTATAAAATTTCATAACCAGGTAATGTTAAAAACGGCATGAACTCGTTATTACGAACAAGGTTTGTAAACAGTTTTGTAGCTTCTTCAAATCTCCCTTTCTTAAACGCTTCCTTACCAATCTCACTTTCTATTTTTGCTAGTTCTTCTTCTTTCAATTCTTCCATCAATTTAAAAGTGATATTACGGCCATCACTTAGCTTCCCGCCCTCATGACGAATCCACTGCCATACTTGTGCTCTTGATATTTCCGCTGTTGCCGCATCTTCCATTAAGTTATAAATTGGAGCTGCTCCTCTCCCGCTTAACCAAGATGCAATATATTGAATACCTACATTAATATTTGTGCGAAGACCACCTTCTGTAATCGTTCCCATCGGTACTTCTAATAAATCCTTTTCTGTTACACGTATTTCTTCACGCTTTCTAAAAATTTGATTTGGCGTTTTCATTATGTGATTAAATACTTCCATTGCAACCGGTACAAGTCCCGGGTGGGCAACCCAAGTCCCGTCATGACCGTCTAAAGCTTCGCGCTCCTTATCAGCACGCACTTTCTCGAAAGCCGCCTCATTTGCTTCTGGATCATTTTTAATCGGGATTTGCGCTGCCATTCCTCCGATTGCCGGCGCATTACGACGATGACACGTTTGAATAACTTTCAAAGAATACGCGCGCATAAACGGCGTTGTCATCGTGACTTGCGCTCTATCCGGAAGTAAAAATCCATTATGATTACGAAAGCTCTTTAAGAAACTAAATATATAATCCCATCGCCCGCAGTTTAAACCAGCAGAATGATCTCTTAGTTCATACAGAATTTCATCCATTTCAAATGAAGCGTGAATCGTTTCTATTAACACAGTCGCTTTAATCGTTCCGTTCGGAATGCCGATATATTTTTGAGCAAATACGAAAACATCATTCCATAATCTTGCCTCTAAGTAACTTTCCATTTTCGGTAAGTAAAAATACGGGCCACTTCCTTTTGCTAAAAGCACCTTCGCATTATGGAAAAAGTACAAGCCAAAATCTACTAAACTGCCAGACATGTTCTTGCCGTCAACTTGCATATGTTTTTCTTCTAAATGCCACCCTCTCGGACGCACAATTAATACAGCTGTTTTACTATTTAAACGATATCCTTTTCCGTTTTCATTTTTATGTGAGATCGTTCCCTTATTCGCATCTCGTAAGTTAATTTGACCTTCGACAGCATTTCTCCAAGTTGGTGCATTCGAATCTTCAAAGTCCGCCATAAAAAGATGTGCTCCTGAATTTAAAGCGTTAATGACCATCTTTCTATCCACCGGTCCAGTAATCTCCACGCGGCGGTCCTCTAAATCTTTCGGAAGCTGGGCAATTGTCCAATCACCTTCACGTATATGCTTTGTTTCTTCTAAAAACTTAGGTAACTCCCCTGCATCAATTCTTTTTTGTTTCTCCACACGCTGTTGTAAAAGTTCCGTGCGGCGTTCATTGAAATTTTCATGTAGTTCTTTTAAAAAACTAAGCGCCTCAGGTGTCAATATTTCGTTGTACGCTGGTAACACTTCTCCAACGAGTGTAACCCGTGAAGTTTGCGTCGACATATTAGCATCCCCTTCTTAAACTGTTTTATAACAGATTTGATTTTATGTTTTATATTATATAACAAATCTTCAGAAAAGGAAGTTTTTTTTGAAAATTTAACAGATTTTTTCCAAAGATATATTTATTTCAAGCAAAAAAAGAGCTGGTGTTGTATAACACCAGCTCTTTTTATAAATTATTGTTGCTCATCATTTAAAATTGCTCTATATAAGAATGTTGCATATTGTTCACGCGTTACACTCATAGACGGACCAAATTTATTTTCTCCTATTCCATTTGTAATATTATTTGTTTGTATTGCGCTAATTGCATTTTTTGCCCATGAATCTACTGGAACATCATTAAAAGTATGAGGTCCCTTTGCTTCTAATTCAAAAGCATTCGTAAGAACCTGTGCCATTTCCGCACGTGTTAGCGTATCCTTCGGTCTAAAGTTCCCAGTTCCATCACCTTTTAAGATACCTACTTCTGTTAATACTAAAATTTCTTCTATGAACATTGTTGAGTTTTCATTAATATCTTTGTATGGATTCTCAAGTACGTCGCCTTCCTCAAACACTTCGCTAAAATCAAACGTACGATAAATTAAAGCCGCTACTTGCTCACGTGTTACATTATCACCAAAACCAAAATTCCCATTTCCATAACCATTAATGATTCCCCAGCCTGCTAGAGTATGAATAGCTTCAGAAGACCAATGACCTTTCGGTACATCTTTAAATACAACAGAATTTGCTTGTTGTTGTTGCTTCACAACTACTTCAGCATTTACTTTAGTACCTTCTGCACTCAATACAACTCCACCCATAATTGTTAAAGCCGTTGCTATTTTTAAAAACTTTTTCTTCACCGCATTTCCCCCTAAAAACATACTTTTTTTCTAATATAAAGAATTAATAAAAAAGTATCAATATACTTATTTATATAAGTTTTGTCTAATTTGCGAACAATTTTTCACATACTTCCCTTTACACTTCGTTAATAATAAAGTTACTAAATAATGTCTTTTTCTTATGAATTGTCACTTTAACACACCTAATTTTTCCATTTTCAGTAAATTCCTATTTCGTATTAAGATGAATAAACATACATAAATCACATAAAAAAAAGCGCAAAACTTTTGCGCTTTTTTCAAAATAACATATTACTATAATTAAAATATTTTCACCTTACTATTAACAACTTTTGAATTTCCGCTTAATACTTCTCATCTTTCAAATGAAAATTAATAATAGCCTTATATAAAAATGCTGCATATTGCTCACGTGTTACAAATTTATTTGGTTCAAATTTTCCATTCCCTGTTCCTATTATGACATTATTAGATTGCAATGCACTAATTGCATTTTTTGCCCAATAATTATTTGGTACATCTATAAATGTATGTTTCTTCTTCACTTCAAATGAAAATGCTCGTGTAAGGACTTGTGCTACTTCTGCACGTGTTATCGTTTCCCTCGGTCTGAAATTCCCCTTCTCATCGCCTTTAAAAATACCATGTTCTGTTAATGCTAAAATTTCCTTTGGAAACATTGTTGATCTTTCAGAAATATCTTTATACGGATTATGTAACGGTCCTTCATGTTTTATATTAAGTGCGCGATACAGTACTGCCGCCACTTGTTCTCGCGTTACATTATCGCCAACACCAAATTTCCCATTTCCATAACCTAGCATAACTTTATTATATGCAACGTCTATAATATATTCATATGCCCAATAGTCTACTGGAACATCATCAAATACAATCATTTCTGGATACTCTTCTGCTTTTATATTAGGAACATTTGCATTTAATAATAAACCACCCATAATAGTCGCTGCCGTCATTATACGCAACATTCTTTTCTTCATTGCCCTCTCTCCTTCATTTCCATTTCATTAAAATGGAAAATAATAGACTACATTCTTTTTCCATATTACATATGCTGTATTTGCAAATCTCATGTAATACATTCATTTTTAACATCTATTATTTTGAAGATTACTACTAAAGGAAAGCAAATTCGTTCTCATTTCAATTGGTATACCGAATCATAGACAAATTATTATGACGTACACTCTGTAAATCCTTCTTCAGTTTCAAAGGATTTACAATGTTGTACACTAACAATATTCTATAAGATTTTCATTAAATCCTTTGCTTATAAAAACTTCATTTTTCAGACAAAAAAAGTGCAAATATTGTCCATTTGCACTAAAAAACATTCCACCTATTAACGTTAATGACGTAGCTACTTTTAATCCCGGTAAATATTATGCTTCTGAGTACACTTTCACTCTTTCATCCCTCGGCTTCCAGAAAGTAAGTGCCATTCCTACAAATATAAGGATAATCCCCACTACTTGCATACTAGTCGGTCTAAATCCGGTAAAGACTGTATCTAATAGTATTGCAACCGCAGGATCTAAAAACACTAATACCGAAATTAATCTCGTCGATAAATCTCTTAGACTGTCAAAAAATAAATAATATACAAACCCAGTATGTATAAGACCTGTCGCTGTGATCATCATCCAGTTCATCTCTGTTAATCCTTGAAATTTCCCGAAATCTATAAATGGTAATAATAAAAATATACCTAAAAATGTTTGTACAAATGTCATCGCATATGCACTCGTATGCTTAATTCCTTTTCCTAGCAACGTTGTAAAAGCATAAAATAAAGCTGCAAGAAGTGCCCACACCATGCCAGATGACATTAGCTTTTCTAACGACACACTTCCATCTACACCAGCTACTAAAACTGTACCGATAAAACAAATAACGATCGATATAACCGCAAATACTGTTAGCCTCTCTTTAAATACGATACTGCCAATCATTAATACGATGATTGGAGCAAGATGATAGACAGAAATCGCAATTGTAATCGACATTACTTCAAATGCTTTAAATAAAAAGACCCAGTTAAAAACGAGAAATACACCACAAGCTAATATTTGTATGGTTTCTTTTTTGTTCCATTTCTCACTTTTGTATTGCCCTGTTACGAACCAACATAATGCTAAAAATAAAGTCGCACAAATACAACGAACAAATACTAATTCAAAAGACGGTAAACCAGTTTGTACAGAAAAAAATCCAATCGATCCGAAAATAGACATCGAAAGAATCATTTTTATAGCTGGCATTGATTTTGAATGAAACAAACTATTAACCTCCTAAATATTTAACTGAATATTCCATATATTATACACTATAATTTCCCAAAATTCGAATACTCCACAATAAAAAGAAGCAGTATCCTACTGCTTCTTCTGTTTTTCATATTGTTCAAACGTATGAATTCTTTCGAAAATTGGTGGATGTGTGTATAAGAAAAATTTCACTAACGCAGGCGGATTTACTTGGCTTAAACTTGTTTTTGATAAGTATTGAAATGTTTTCACACCTGATTTCCCATCTTTCGTCATATCTAAAGCATATTGATCTGCCGCGCGTTCTTCTATACGTGAAACATAGTTTGTTGCTGGCTGTGATGCAAAAGATAATAACGAGGAAATTAAGAAAAACAAAGGTAAAATTGAGAAACATGCCACTTTTGAAATTTGCAGCGTATCTCCCCATTTTCGAATACACATATTTAAAATACGACTAATTAAATACATACCTACAAACGATAACAAGACATAACTAGCAACGCCCCAATATATATGTTTCATAACATAATGTCCCATTTCATGGGCCATTATAAATAAAATCTCTTTATCTTTTAATTGCTTAAGCGTTGTATCCCACATTACAATACGCGAGTTAAGACCAATTCCTGTTACATATGCATTTAACGAATTCGTTTTTTTCGACATATTTACTTCATATACATGTTTAGCAGGAATGTCAGCTTTGTCTGCCATCGCTAAAATTTTCGTTTCTAACTCTTTATTTTTCAGCGTCGAGAAATCGTTATAAAGTGGATCAATAATAACAGGTTGCACGAACGTTAAAAAGATTGTAAATGGTACAGAGAGCGCCCATCCTGCTAACCACCATCTCTTCGGGAATTTACGGATAAGCCATAAAAGAACTGTAACAATGAGTAACATAGTCGCATAATTCACCCAAAAATCGATAACGTGATCTTTTATCCAGCTTTGTGTACTTTGCGTGGAAATGCCGTAATCAACGGACACTTTACGCCCGATCCATTGCATCGGTAATGCAAGAATTGTTGTCAGTAGTGATAAATAAAAGAAATAAATCGCAACTTGTAAGACACTTATTTTAGTCGTTTCCTTTGACCATTTCTCAAACTTTTTTGAAATACCGAGCACGAGTACAAATAATAAAATAATCCATTCAAGAGGCGTCGCTAAAAAATACAGTAAATTTTTCACGCGCGAATAATCTTGGCTTAGCGTAAGCTCTTTCGCATTCATAAAAGTTTCTGGATCTGCACTCGTTCCTTTATACATCTCCGGAATGAGTTCATGATTCCATCCAAATAAATACCAATATATAAATAACGCAAACCCAACGTACAAAAAAAGCGACCACCCAATAACTTTCCTCACGTTATTCCCTCCTCTATGCTGCCTGTCTATTATTATTGTAAGTTCATACTTTCAAAATTAGAACAAGCTAATCGTGAGAATTGTTCTAGCCCGTTCAATTTACATAAAAAAACTCTTCTATTACAAGAAGAGTTTCACCTATTTTTAGACACTTTCCTCGGTTCATAATCCGGAATAAGAAAAGCACTTACAAACCAACACATTAAACCGGCGCCTTTTACATATTTTATATATTCATAGTCTTGAAAAAATAGCGTCGTTATAATAATCGTAAAAAAACCTACTAAAACAAGTATATATCCTATTTGTTTCTTCGATAACATAGATACTCCCCCCTTAAGGCAGTACATCTATTAACAAACTGAAATCTTGTACAGAAAAAGAACTATATTTCATAATACCTTGTACAGCTAAAAGTAAAACAAGACCGATCACACACATATAGTTAACACTTTCGTCACTCTTTTTTTCAGTAACCATGCCACCACTTATACATAAAACCCCTAATAAATGGAGCGCTAAATACATGAAAAAGTAGGCTTCCTCCCAGCGGAGAATAACATTTACTGTCGTTATTAGCACTATGCTAAGTAAAATCAAATAAAAAAACTTATTTGATGATATCGTTTCATTCATATAATTTTATACATCCCTTTCAAATTTCGAATTAATGATGTTTCAAAGCTATAAAGTAAATGATTGTTTTCATACTATAAAACAAAAGGAAAGCCACTATTACTTTCACGAATATTTTATGAACCCACATATACTTCTCTTCATTTTTTCTGAAGATGCGCTTCATCATTTCTTCTACAATTAGACCAAATATTAGTAAAACCCCTAATACAATAAGAAGAGAAATAATATTTTCTTTTAAATGAGTACTAGAAAATAAGTAATACTCTGGAAACACAATCGTATCTACTACAGGTTGAATCCAATTACAAAAGCTTTTATCACACATATCAGTAATAGACGTAGCATCTATAATATCTTTCAATATTTTCTAAAACGTCTTCTTCATCTCATTTATCTCCCACTACATCTGCAAAACTCTTTACCTGCTCTGCATATATAACAGGCACTTCTTTACTCCAGTATTTGCGGTTAACAAATAAAAAGATGAGTACTAAGTTTAACCCTGCCATAAAAATAATTAATCCTGGAAAGAATGTCGTATAGTTCGAAAAATCGGCAAAACTCATTATCTTTTCTCTGCTTACTAGAAAAGAAGAAGTAAGTACAAACGCATTGTTTAACATATGAATAGCAATTGGCATGAGTAAGCTTTTCGTACGAATATATACAATGGATAGTACGATGCTAAACACGAATGCGCCAAGGAAATCAACATGTAAGCACGCAAATAAAAGTGCTACAACGACCATTGCTATACTAGTACCCCATTTTGCAGCAAAGCGCTGAAGTAAAAATCCACGAAAAACAAATTCCCCAATAATAGGCGCGATAAATACAACCATAATAAATTGATATACATATCCCCCGGTACTATCTATAATCGGTTCATGCAAGGCATTCATAATAAAATCTGGTGTAATCCATGCAAAGCTGTACATGTACAAAATAAGATAGCCGTAACTAAACATACAAAGCATAATCGCGATGTACAAAACTTGCACCAAGTTAAATGTTTCATTTTTATTAACAAATAATGAAAATGAAACACGGTGCTTTCTATACTCATAAAAAATCCATGCAATCGGAAGGATATAAAATATAAGTATATTTATAAAAGAAGAATTTTGTATATGAAATGTACTTTCTAACAATTCCCCACTACTTCTCGCTACTAAAATTAATAGTGCAAATACAATTAAAAAATATCTAGCTCGCATCATTTGAAACGGATTCACACTCATCTCCTCCCCTATGTTACTTTTATCATATCATTTGATTCTTAATTTTTTGTGAAAGAAAACCTTAAATTTTCCTTAAAAATTCCATATGTTACAAAAAGATGATATGATATTCGAGGAAATTAAGGGGGATTCTTATGTATCAAGCAAATATATTACTCATCGATGATGAAACAGCAATTTTACAACTACTAACTACCATTCTTGAAAAAGAAGGTTTTTCTCATATTACAACTGCAACATCAGCTGAATTAGCTTTATCTCTCACCGAAAAAAACAATTACGATTTAATTATTTTAGATGTCATGCTTCCTGGACAATCTGGTTTTGATATTTGTCCGATTATTCGCCAACAAACAGATTGTCCGATTTTCTTCCTATCAGCGAAGGCATCTGATTTAGATAAAATATCTGGATTTTCATACGGTGCAGATGATTATATTACGAAGCCATTTAATCCATTAGAAGTCGTAGCTCGTATGAAAGCACAACTTCGAAGACATATGAAACAAACAGTACCACACGAACAAAACGCACACTCCATTTCATTTGGGAGATTTGAAATTGATCAACATTCTGCGGAACTAACAGTAGATGGGAACGTTGTCGAATGTTCCGCTCAACTCTTTCAACTACTACTCTTCTTTTGCGAGAATCCGAACTACGTATTTTCGAAAGAAGAAATATACGAAAAAGTTTGGGGAGCACCAGCCTATAATAGCGATGACAATACTGTTATGGTTCACATTCGAAAACTACGTGAAAAAATTGAACAAAATCCAAGTAATCCATTGTACATCAAAACGGTTCGTGGACTTGGCTATAAGTTCGTTACAAAGTAGGGTGACGATATGAATCTTAATAAACGGCTTATCATCCAATTTATACTGCAACACGTTTTTGTTTTAGTTACATTACTTATTGCTGTAGTCGCTGCTTTCACTTATTTAATTTTTCTTGTCACTAGCATTTCATACGAACCTAATATTCCGGATTCTGATAGTTTTACAATTTCAAGATATATCTCTTCAGAGGATGGCGATATTACGTTAAAAACGGAAGTAAAAGATTTAATTAAAGAGAAAAATGATTGGATTCAGATTGTAGAAGAAAACGGAAAAGTCCTCTATCAATTTAATACACCAAGTGATGTCCCAACTTCTTATACAAAAACATCTTTACTCGCACATATACAGAATCATATAGAAAGCCCTTATACATTTACATATTGGGAAATTGAAGTAGAAGAAAAGAACGTACTTGTTATTTACGGCGGTATGTTAAAAAGTAATGCATTATTAAAAACAATTCAGAAAGAACACCCTTCTGTATCTACAGATTCATTCACATTAACGGAACAAGAAAAACAGTTACTCTCTAAAGAAAAAGCAACACTGCAAATATTTAATCATAATGGCGAAGAGGTTTTTTCCTATCCAACTGGAAAGAAAAAAACACTTTCAACAATACAGACTGCTCTTAACGAAAAAGAACCGTGGAATCATAAAGAAAACACGTCTAGCTTTTACGATGCAAATAGTGGTCAGCTTCTCGTCATTACAGCAAAAAATGAACGCTACTACCCAGATGACGAAATTGAGGATGTATTTACTAAGAAGTTTCTAATCGGATGCGGATTAATCCTTCTTATCGTCTTTGTTTATTTAGTCATTCTATCTATTTGGTACGGAAATAAGTTTGGGAAACCGTTACTACACGCGATGCGTTGGCTTAAAAATATCGCTGGTGGAAAATATGAAGAACCTGTTAGTAAAAAAGGAAAACCAGTTCGATTCAGGCGATCCGGTAAAGAAAAATGGTCATTTCGCTTATTTAGAGATGTTACTAGTTCACTAGAGCACCTTTCTATAACACTCAAAAAAAATGATGCGATGAGGCAAGTACTGCAGCAAACACGTGAAGAATGGATTACTGGTCTCACACACGATTTAAAAACACCGCTTAGCTCTATATACGGCTATGCATTATTACTAGAATCGAAGCAATATAATTGGACTGATCAAGACATTCAACAATTTGGCCATGTAATGAAAGAAAAATCTCAATATATGACTACATTAATTGACGACTTAAGCTTAACATATCAATTAAAAAATGATACTCTTCCTGCACAACACGTAAATGTTGAAATTAATCAGTTCGTCCAAAAAGTATTATTACAATTTATTAATAACCCGACACTAAAAAATCAAAACATTGAATTCGTGCCAAGTTCAAGCAAAATCCAATATTTTATTGAAGAAAAGTGGTTCCAACGTATTATCGAAAACTTATTAGCAAACGCTGTAAAACATAATAATGAAACAACAAACGTAATCGTAAAACTTTCGCAAAATACAAATTCATTTACACTATCTATTTCAGATGATGGAAAAGGTATGGACGATAAAACGAAGGGGCTTCTATTCGAGCGATATTACAGAGGAACGAATACAGAAGAAAGCAACATTGGAACTGGCCTTGGCCTCGCCATTACAAAACAGCTCGTTCTTGCTCATAACGGAACGATTTCCATTGATAGTGAACTTGGAAAAGGAACGACGATTATACTTGTGTTTCCGTTTAGTTCGTAGGAAAAGGTGCTTTACAAAAGCACCTTTTCTTTAATACTCTTCTATGACTACCATTAATAACTTCCGGATTTGTTCATATATGCTTAGTTGTTGATTCAGTTCCACATATTGTCCCAGATTACCTAAAAATACATATTCCGGATACGCTTGTAAAAAACTTTTATACAACATCTCTCTTTGAGACTTTGGAACTTTTTTCAAGGCAAAAACATAACTCAAACTTCCATCTATTAATGACGTATAGCTGTAAAAATCATCCGCAAAAGACTCTGTCTTATATTCCTCTTCAATTCTTTCTATATCTTCTGACGGGTATGGTATTTCTAATTCTTCTTTTAAATATTCAAGCTTTTGACGAAGTTCTACGTTAATTCTCACTATGTCCTCTCTCCTATTTTCCCACTAACACAAACACATTCTCATCAGGTGCTTCCATTACCGCAACATGTCCTGATTCTGTTGGAAATGGTTCGCGAATCCATTTTACATCTTTATTATCTTTTAAACTTTCATACGTTTGTTGTACATCTTCTACTAATACTTCGACTTCCATAAAATTAATATCCGGATGATTACTTATTACTAGCTCGGAACTTTTTTCATCTGGAAACTTTAATCCTATTAACGTCCAAATACCCCTTTCTTCTAGTTCTCTTTCTATAATCCAGTTTTGCTTCATTCCCATTTCTTCATAAAAAGAAACCGACTTTTCTATATCCTTCGTATGTATAGATACACATTCTAGTTTTTTGAACATCTTTCCATTTCCCCCTTATAAAAAAGCGAACCATCTCTCAATGACTCGCTCTTAATCTATTATTTCTTCTTCACCGGTATCCAAAGCTCAACTTGAGCGAACTCACTCTTATCTGCATGGCAACGCTCATCGTATTGTTCAAACTCTGTAACTCCGCAATGTTCGTATCCTGAATGCGGGAACCATTCTGAGAATACTGCATTCCACGTTTGATGAATAGACGCTACCATTTCTTCATGAGGAACTTTTGGTGTTGTAAATACTGCATACGTTGCGGATGGGAATGTACGCTTTGCAATTGCACTCGGTACATTTTCAAAGTCTGTAACTTCCATTCCAATAATATAAGTGAAGTCCCCTGTTTCTAAATTAAAATCAGTACATAATCCAAGTTCTACCCATTGGCTCGTATCTTTACGATTCGGAATTGTCGTTCCAAGATCTTTTTGTAAATATTCTTGCCAAAATGCTGGAATGTCTTGATGATTTTTTCCTTCTTTACTCGTCGTCTTCAGTTCATAACCCGCCATTAAAAATTCTGGTTTATTTACAATACGATATTCCATTTGTATGCCCCCTAAATACGGATTTAATTTTCTTTGTTTTACATTCACTCTATAATACATCGGTGTTTCAATTTCTTGTTTTCGATATTCACTCGGTGTCATTTGAAATAATTTTTTAAAGGCTCTCGTGAACGTTTCGTGAGATTGAAAGCCATGCTCAAATGCGATATCAATAACTTTTTCATCCGTATGAGAAAGTTGATAAGCTGCCCGGGCTAACCTCCTCTTTCGAACATACTCCATTACCGTATCACCTACTAACGCCTGGAATACACGATGAAAATGCGACTCAGAAAAACCTGCAATCCGCGCTAAATTACGCAGCGTTTGTTTTTCCATTACATCTTCCTCAATATAATCAATTGACCTTTGAACTTGTGTTTCATAGCTTTCCATCTCTGTTCACCCGCCTTATATGTATTATGATAAAAGAGAACGCAAACCAATTCTTGACGTTTTTTACTATAATTCCATAAAAAAATGTAACTTTTTTATATGTATTTCGTTGTTATGTATGAAGGGAGGGAAATGTAGTGAAACAAAGTCAATCATTAGAAGACATTTACTCAGAGCACATGCATGATTTATTTCGCTATCTTCTCTCCCTAACCGGAGATCCCCACTGTGCTGAAGATCTCATGCAAGAAACTTTTTACCGAATGCTCGTCCATATTGACTATTATAAAGGAGCAGAAATTAGGCCTTGGTTATTTACAATTGCCTACAACGCCTTTATCGATTGGTACCGAAAAGAAAAGAAGTATAAAACAACGCAAATTGAAGAATTCCATTTACCAAACGTGCCAAGTACAGAGCACTCTTATTTCATAAAACATGAGATTACTAGTTGGTTACAAAGTATATCCTCTCTTCCGCTAGAAAGACGAAATGTGTTGCTACTACGAGATTACTACGGATTCTCCTATAAGGAAATAGCAGAAATGACTAACCTCTCGTTAGCGAAAGTAAAAATTGAATTACACCGAGGACGAAAAGAAGCAAAAATCATAAAGGAGTGATGCAGATGGGCTGTGCAGAGTTTAAAAAACTGTGGGAGAAATATGAAGACGGAACACTCACACATGACGAACAAGAAAAATTAGAAAGTCATATTGAGACATGCAAAGAGTGTGAAGTGCATTTGGATGAATTATTAACAAAAACAGAACCCGTTAAGAAAAAGTTACCGCCAAAAGATCTTAAAGTTCCTTTTTGGAGGATTAAATGGAAACATCGTTTGCAGATGTTTGGTTTTATACTATCAATTTGCATCATTATATATATGATCGGCGGAGTATTATCTGCCTTTTATTTTCAAGCTAATAATGATAAAAGGCTAGAAGAAATAAGAGAGGTTCCCTCCCTCGCACTTGAAGCAACTATCCCAAATAGCCGCGTTATGGGGGGCGGAACAAGTGTAGAAGCTTTCTTTCGTACAAATAGCCACTTTGATTTAGTGAAAACGGTTGGTAAAAAAGAAATGCCACTCGGTACAGTAGAAACAAAAAGCTTCTTATCATCTGTAGATGTCACAAACCAAACTTGGATGAATCCATTCTATCAGCCAAAACTTTTCTTTGTTCATCCAAAAACAGAGCAGGGTGATTATTTAAAGGAATCCTCCAAAAAAGTATGGGATACACTTGTAAAAGTACATGATGGAACCGTTGCAGAAATAGCGATTTCTTTTGATAAATCTTACACCTTGAAAGAATTAGAACCACTTTTATATAGCATATTTGAAGCACAAGAACTCCCTCCAACTCCTACATGGTACGCTTTAGAAACAGGAGAAGAGAAAAAAGATGTAGAAAATTTCATCCTACACAGCGGGGAATCTATCGGATTTCCAGAGCATATAAGATTCCTTGATAATGAAACTGACAAGCAGAAAACGCAAGAAGACAAAGTAATCGAAATGATGCGCATCCTTTCTACACATAAAAAAACTGTAAGTACAGTTGCTTCACTTCCAGAAAACGAACTAAACTTAGATAAACGTTATAAATATGTAAAAGATAACGGCGTAAAAGTATACGGCATTGTCATTACTGGCCCGTCAAAAGAGTTATTAAAATTACAAAACTCGCCTCACGTACGTTATGCGACTCTTGGAGATATTGAGGTTTGGAATTGGTTTGATTGATACTGAAAAAGAAGTAGCACATCCTTTTTTAATGTGCTACTTCTTTTTTTATTTGCTACTAACTGAAAACGTTAACTTTCAAAATCTTAATGATGATAAAAGATTAGAAGAAAATAGCTACTATTTCCTACGCAACCTTTTTAATAATAACCTAAAAAAATATAGCAATTTTATATTTCACTAACCGAATCCGTGAATAAAGCATGAAATACGTTAACTTCCCCCATACGTAAACATTCCGTTTCTATATCAGGAATTGCAGTTCTCGCAACTTCTCGTTCTACTCTTACAAATCCTTTTGTATTCATTAGTTTTTCAAACTTACAAATGTTATCCATTTCTACATCGGTTGTTTCAAAAGTCCACTCTCTTACATCTTCATCATATGTTGTTTTTAATACGTAGTAATAATAATATTTATTAAGTAAGCTAACAAAAACCCCTAGATCAAGGAGCTCACCTCGTGATGTTCGTATCCAATCAATATCATCATTTAACATCAGTTCTTTTCCATTTAATAACACGTTATACTCTAGACAATTGTATAGGTTTAAATCTGTATAGTCTGACACATGATAATCGCAAAATGTTGACTCGATTAAGGACAAAACTTCCTTTTGAAAGCTTTCGTTTTCTATAAATGTTTCTTTTAGCTCTATAAATCGTTTATGCTCTTTAGATTCCTCGTACAATTCTTCTTCTTTCGCAATATTTTTTGGAAAGAATTTGTAAACTGTTTCTTTTAAATAATTCATCATTTCAGGTTCCGCCGTTTTAAACATTCTGTAAATCCCCCTATGTTAAAAAGAATTCTCGCCGCAATAAAGAATCATACCCCAAATATGTTATTAATTAACAAATAAATTATATTAAAATAAGCAATGCGATTCAATTCTGTTTTTTTAATTTTTTTCCGTTATAACGGTTGATTCCGAACATTAGGTTTATCATAATATGAAGATTACAAAAAAAAACGACAAAACCCTTTGAATTCCCTTGAAAAATATGAGAATCCATATATAAAGAACGAAAGATCCTAAAGCGATTATTTTAAAATATATTATTTTTGTCACATTAAAAATTAGTACTTTTTTCACAAATTATTTTCAACGAAAAACTTTTTAGCAGTTATTTCCTTACCATAAAAGGTATTTTTCTAGTAAAATAAAATAGTCTCGTAAAAATGTAACACATTTCCATACGAACAACCCTTTAAAGCGAAAAGGTGTCATCATAATTGATGACACCTTTTCCTATTACAAATAAACTAATTGGAAATCACTTTCACATACATCCCTCTTACCGCCTTTTCATAAGCGACATCACTCATCTGCCCTATTTTTTCTGATACGACAGACGACTGAACGATTTTTCCTTCACGAAGTAATGGCGGGTCAATGAGACGCACTTTATTTTTCTGATGTAGATCATACTCATTTCTATCTTCTTTTACTTCTATACTTGGATGAACTTTTCTTAATAAAGCATCTACTTCTTGATCTTTACATAGTTGCAATTTCGATATCAGCTCATGATCTTCAAGAAGAAAATCATCTGCATGAATAACCTTTTTATGAAGAGCTAACTTTAACGTTTTAGCTAACATATCATTTCCGTAAATATTAATTGGTTTCATAAAGAAATCGATTACTTCTTTGTAATACGTTTCTGTAAACCATTCAGCAATTTCGATACTTTGAAGGACCATTTTCCCATCTACTTCGATTACATCCTCTAAAAAACTGTGAACTTCTTCTAAAGAAATATATCCATATGTATACATATCTCTCAATGTGTAATCCACTCGGTCTGCGCATAATTCCGGTGCGGATCTTTCAAGTAATGTCCACTTCGAATCATCTAATAAAATATCTTCATAGTTATAACCATGTTTTGAAAGAATCGCCGGGATTTCCGAGTTTTTCACAACAGAGCTAAATATTTCTTCATGATAACTTTCATTTTCGTTATCAAAAACGTAATCAATCACATGAGAAAAAGCAGTGTGCGATACATCATGCAGTAAACCAGCAATCTGTTCTTCTACTGAACCACCAAGTTTTTTAATTAACAACATAGCACCAACTGAATGATCAAAACGTGTTACATTCCATTTCTCATTCATTAAGTAACTTGCTCCGGCCTGATGAACCCCTTTCAGCCTTTGCACAGGTTTACTTAAAATTAATTCTTCTAGCACTTTATCTACTTTAAACTCACCGTATATTACATCTGATATGATCACTTATAATCCCCCTTTTCAAGCAGAGTCTTCTTATAGTATCTCTTTTTTCAGAGAGTAAATAAAGAACTTCACTCGAATATTTTGTACCTTTAAATTAAAAAATAGAGAGCACTCAGCTCTCTATTTCACATACCTATTCAAACGTAACTTCCACCTGCACAATCTCAGATCTACTTCCAAGTCTAAGCGGTGGTCCCCAAAATCCGAATCCAGAAGAAACAATCGCGTGGAATGCACCTTTTTGTGCGTATCCCCAGTCTAGTTCGTACATTCTTCTCGTCACAATATGATTCGGCGCCATTTGTCCGCGGTGCGTGTGACCGGATAATAGTAAATCGACGCCGGTATCCGCTGCTTGTTTTAATTCAAATGGTTGGTGATCCATTGCGATAACAGGAAGCGATTTATCTACCGTACTCATTAGATTTTCAAAACTTTGACGATCACGCTCTGTTTTATCTCTTCTTCCAACGAGATAAAAATCATCTTCAATTGTAATGACTTCATCTAAAAGAATACGAATATCAATCTTATCCATCTCTTGTAAAAACTCAGGAACAGCTCGGCCGTAATATTCATGGTTTCCTAACACACCATATACACCTAATGGAGCTTTCATCTGTTTCATGATTGGTCCCATATTTTTCTGAATGAACACACCTGGATGATCATCAATAATATCACCAGGCAGTAAAATAATATCTGGTTTCATTTCATTTACATGGTGGACTAGTCTCTTTAAATGAGCAACTCCAGACAGTTTACCGAAATGCATATCAGAAGCCATCGCAATACGTAAACTTTTACGTCCTTCTACCTTTTTCGGTATATGTACATCATACTTTCTTACAACCGGGCTATACGCATTAAATACCCCGTATGCGAAGATAAAGAAAAATACGAGTAAAGTGACTGCCCCTGTCCAAATAATTGCCGTGTCTTTCTCTATAGAAAACTGTAAAAAGAAGACTGCAATATCGGCTAATGGCAATAACATGAGCGCATATTGTATAACCGCAAACCAAATTGAACCGACCGTTCGCAGGAAAGGAAGGAATTTAAACACTTGTACGAGAATATACGCATATGAAATGAAACCAACTACGAAAGCGTAATATCCCCAAGATTCCCAGCCGAACACCGTACTGAGCCAAACCCATCCGTTCCAGCCGATGTAAAACATGAGTAGTGTGTATACAATTAAAATAGTGAATATATTGAGATAACGAAAATTTTTCACTGCTAGCCTCCTTATTGATTTCTTCTATTATAACTTGTTCTGTGCCTAGAACGTAAATAGTAAGCATTCCAAACGGACCGTAATAAGCTGCTTTATCTGTTACAGCACAAAGTTATTTTTACAGGTTTTCTTTATAGTAACCTGCTATTTGTGATCCTCTTGCATTAAATCGAACATTTTTTTGTAACTGATATATTAAAACCACCTTTTCTTAGAATAAGTTTTTTTCGGTCTATAATCCGTATATCCTTTTTTATACACCTTATAATATCCATCTACAAAAACCGCCACGTCCGGAATCAGTCCTATCCCTCCAACAGCTTTACTACCAGTGAATAGCGCTCCTTTGACCGCTGATGTCGCTATATTTTCACTTAATTATAAGAGCTACTTTTCTTTTATAAAATCCCACTAGCTATACCAACACACCTACATAGAAAAACAGTCTGCAAGAACGGTAAGTGGTGAGTAGTTTACTGACAAGAAGATTCATAGTCAAATATAATACATGATAGTATTACCAAAAATACTAAACCACTATATTGTATAGCAAGGGGAATACCATTTAAAACAGACGCTAATATGTCTGTAAATGTAACAATAAAAAGTAGTGTAAGTATCGTTAACATAAGTGCGGCTGAAAATAAGAAACCTTGTTTGATACATTTAAAAATCCAGCCGATTCCAATACATATTAAAATTATACGTACTGGATACTTTAAAAGTATCGAAAATAAATTATCTACACTATTAAAATTCATCATCAAATTCACCAAGATCACTTTCTGGATTTTTTATTATTTTAACGCTAGTTTTTATATGTTTGTTTATGTCCTTTGTATACTGCCATAAGCATTTTCTATTAATCTAACGCCCACAAATGCTTTGAGGCCTAATTTTAACCTGCTTTTCTAGCAGCTTTATTCACATATTCCTTGTTATAGCCTGGCCTATTTTGCTGTTTATAATTATGTTTACCTGTAGAATACCAAAGATAAAACCCTGCGTATAAAGAGAACCCTTTCTCTTAACATTGCAATTCTCTTTAAACGTTCGCTCACATTTATCCCCTCATGTATTAAGTAACTCAACATAATACAGCGTATCATCCGTCTGAAAATACATAACAGATCCGCGGCTATAATAAGTAACAAATTGAATCGGTTCTCCTAGTTCATTACGAAGATTCATATCATACACATGATTATTATTTAAATCATAAACAACCAACTTTTTATCTCGAGTAATGAATACTACTTTACCTTGAACAACCGCAAAGCTTTCTGACCATATTTCCATTGTTACATTTATTTCATTCCACAACATATGAAAATTTTTATCTTTCATTTGAACTAAAGGAAATTCTGAATAATAATAGAGCCAAACGTCTCCATCTATAACGTTCATTGCATAACAATCATCTATAGGAGGTACATTAAACCTTTCTACATATTGATCATAATTATTAAAAATCAAGTGACCTGTAGAGTCAAAAGCAACTATCCCGTTTGCTCCAATCGAGGACTCTCCAAAAACTCCTTCATCACAATAGCTAACCCATATCTCTTCATTCACATCAACCTGACAATCTTGAATCCCTTCTCCAGCATAAAACTTACAATGTTCACTTCCGTCCGGATTATAAATGACTGCATTATCATCTTCGTAATTAAATATAAGTAACCATTTCTCTCCGATTCGTTGTATACATCGCACAGATTCAACATTAATATTTACGTTTAAATTGAATGTACTTATATTTTCACTATTTTTATCCAAATAAATCATACAAGGTCGATTCTGCTTGTCTTGTACGAGTAACATTACATTTTGTTTATAATCCAAACTCATTTGTTTAAATTGATAGGCTTCAACAATAGACTTAAAACTTATTAACTCTTTACATACAATATCTTTCATATATATTAAAACCCTCTCATTTATTCTGAATATAAAAAACAAGCGTTAAATCCCCTTAGAATTATAACGATAGTATAACGTTTATCCTTATGATTTTATAGCCAACAAAAATGAATGTATACAAAAAGAGAGAACAGCCTATATCAGTTTTTCTCTCTATCAATCATTCTTCCTCTTCTAAAATTTCATATTGCTCCCAGCAAAATACACGTTTCCCTTTAACAGCATATATCGTTTGATTCCTTGAAAAAACATACTCAAATTGAATAGGATTTCCATCGCTATTTACTGCTAACAAAGTTGATAATGTTTTATTTACAAGTGAATATGCATGTATTTGATTGTTATCTACACCAAAGATAATGTTATTTTTCACTTTCAAATATAGTGATGTATGATTCAATGTTGTTTCATAAAGAATAACTTGTTCGCATCGTTCTTTATGAATCTGTGTGAATGTATATGTTCCTTGCTCGTTATAGTAAGACATTAGAATATCACCTGTCTTCTGTATATGTATTGCTGTACAATCACAGACAGATCTCTTTATTGAATTATTGAATTCATTAGTAATTAAATCGCCATTTTTAGAGAAAATAGCTAATCCGCTCTTTTCAAATTTATTAATATCATGTATATTTTCCCAATCTATCGAATCAAACTCTTCATCTGAAATAAACAATTCATCTACAGAAGTAAATATACCTTCTTCACTATATCCAACCAATACATGTTCTTCTTCATCAACTTGAAAATATTTTATTCCAATTCCTAAGTAATATGCAGCAATAATGTTTCCTTTTTCATCAAAAATTGTAGCCGTCGTATCTTCCTTTTTCTCAACGAAGCTTTTAACCAAAATCCAATTTTCGCCTAGAGGTTGAATGAAGTTAAAATATTGATCATTTTCTATCGCATACTCTTTCAAAACGCCATCTTTCAACGAGTGTATAATTTTATAATAATAAGTATCTGTCACCTTTTTATCCAATATTAAAATGATAATATCTTCTTTATTTCCCGCCGTAATACAGAGAATGTCTCCTTCTACATCTGAAAAATCCATCCGCTGATTAAATACTAGTTTTTCCACAACTAACAAACCTCCAATGAATCAATAATAATCTACTTTTTATCACTCCTGGAAACCTTCTTTTGATTTTTTGTAATGTCGTGTTTAAAACGTTAATGCATTGGATCATAATCTATAAAGAAAGAAGAGCCTACGTCAGCTCTTCTTTTTAGACATCCATTTTTCACGAATTCTCTTTTATATAATTTTTAGCTACCTTATTACTTGGGTCATCTTTTAATATATCCTTTGCCCAATTCATAGCTGATTTTTCTTCAAAAACATCATCTGGAACATTAGCAAAAAACAATAAAAACTCCCTATATTGCATATTATTAGGCTCCAATTCGATACACTTCTTTGCATGGTAAAAAGCAGCTACATATGCACCCTCTAAATGACAGAGTGGGTGACATAAAATATCTGATGCTAGTGCATGTAATCTAACATCATTTCGACTCTCTAAATAACTAGTCAAGAAAGTGTATACAATAATATTGGGTTCATTAAAAGACCATTCTATTAAAAAATCCTCTAATTCCTCAATACTTATTTTATTTGCATGTGCTATCGCATTTCCAATGTCCCCTCGATAAATTGCATCTTTTAACAAATCATGCATGATTTCACCCACCCATTCGATATATATATCTTCACATGTGTAGCCGTTATCTGTTATCCCTTTTACTTTCATCAAAAGTAGCCCAATCCTCAAACCGTTGATAGACGATGTGGATCACAGAAAGTTTCTGTATCAATCTCTTTTTCCAGCTTTGTTCAAATATAGCCACATCATTTTCTATAAGAATAATACCTACACTTTAATCTCTCAAAGAAAATGTTAAATCCCATTGTTTTTTTCTATAATGTATCGGATTCATCTTTTCAACTATTTGATCTTGAATATGAAAAGCTATCTTCTGTATATCCACTGTCGGATTAAATAAAAAATCTCTCAAATCGATATAATCTTCTTTTGCGAACACAGCTCCTTCCATAATAGAAAATTTCTGTGCTCCTTGTTCTATATCTATATTTAAAATACATTGATATAGAATATCCTCATTATTTAATGCTAAGTCCGCTTTTATAAAAACATCCGTATTCTCGAATTCAAATATATTTGTAACAATAGACGGGCAAACCCAAGTCTCGTCTTGACCGTCTACACTTTCATTCTCGTGATCCCACTCCCAAATTGGTGCGACAGAGAAATCTTCAAGGCTTAACTCTTCTATTAGCTTTCCATTAGTTGAACCGACCGTTGATCCTGCCTCTTTAACTACTTTAGGAATAAGATTACTAAAGTACAAATTGCTCTCATCTGTTGCTACTTCCTTAATAAGGGGATATAAATATAAAGTAGCCATAGTTCTTAAACCATCACTCGCTCTTAATTCTAATTCCATTTCTATAGAAAAGGTCCTTATTGATAAATAACTAATTCGAACGTTTCCATTAAGGACAGTAAAAATTTCTCCCTCTATATTAAATTCCCATTCTTGAAAATTAAACTCTTTATAATAATAACTATAATCCTTATGTATAAAATCAGGATACTTATTTAAATATATATCCAAAAAATCATCTTCTACTAAGGTCTTATATGTTGGGCATATAATTTTAAACTGTAACTTTCAGGATTTAGAATCCACAACAATACAGTTATCCTGTATGCTACAGTGCACCCAAGGTATATAAAGTTGATTTTCCTCTATTATGAGCTTTGAAGGCTCTCGTTTTAACATTGATATCACTTCTTTTATACCTCCTAATGTAACTCAAACCATCGATCAACGTTGTCGATTATATAAAATTTCTGTTATTCCCCCTCTTTTTTCTACATTATATAGTAAATCTTTATACACATATTTAACAAATGAATCTTTCTAACCACTAATTTTTCTGGTGATATATTAATAGCCTCTAAAAGCAAACTGAATATACATGTAAGTACCAACACCATAAATAACAAAAGCAACTATAGTAATTAGCCAATTTTCACTATTTTTTTGTACATACTTCGAGCATGCCCAAATAAGAAGTAAAATAATTAATTGAATTGCAGTCACTTTTGAGACAGCAATTATAGTAGTTTCCGTAACAAATATTACCCATGTCCCGAACAACATCCGAATACAAAAAATAATCGCCCCAATACGTGTTTCAGTATATTGTTTATTTATATCTATAAAAAATATATCTTGCAACATAACAGTTAATGTTAATACAACTACTAAAGTCAAGATAGAAGCAAATTCTAAAATTTCTATAAACACTTTTAGTCTCCCTTCATTAACGTCTTCCCGCTTCCTTTCATTTAACCTCAATTCTATTAATACCCATCATCTTACCTCAATGAAATAGAACATAACGGATACTATCACAAAAAATAATCCAAATATCAATAGACGGATCCATACAGAAATTGATGATAGGGGCGTAAAATACAATACATAGAGAACAGCAAATGGGATTAAAAACATAGCTAATGAATACATCTTACTCCTAATAATAAGGCCAATAAACTTTCCCCCGAAAAAGATCATTACTATAACCCCATACATCCATATTAAACGTTCATCAAATCCAGTCACCCTGTCACTCCTCTGCCAATACATATTAAAATTATACGCATTGGATACTTTAAAAGTATCCAAAATAAATTATCTACACTATTAAAACTCATCATCAAACAAATGAAAACGTATTCTTTAACGGATATAGTATATCAAAACAAGAGTATGTACACTCGTAATCCCTACCATTTTTCATATGGAAAGCAACTGCTCTTGTAATCTGATACAAAAGGGATACTAACCAAACTGTAGTATCCCTTTTGACATCATTTTATTATAATTTTCATTACAGATTCTTACTATCATGTAACTAAGTCTACAAATACCCTCTAATTATCTATACAGTTTTCGCATACATAATATGAAAATAACAGCTAAGACCATAAATAATAAGTGCAATCATTGTAATATACCACTTTCCCCCGTACTTCTTTACACACTGCATAAGCCCCCAAAGACAAAGTAATATAATTGATTGAATCACTAAAATATTTAACGTCCCTAACAGGGTAGCTGTCATAGGGTAAATGATCCATATACTCAACAATGAACGTATAGCCATGACCGTAGCAAAGATTCTCCTATAATGAGAAAGTCTTATACTACCTATGCAGTACTCTTGTAAAAATACGATAGATGCTACTAGCATATTTAAAACCAAAATTAATAAATATCCAAAAAACTCTGTCACCTCTAAATTCTCCTTCATAAATTTATTTACGATTTCCTATCGCATCAGAAGTTAACAATTCACTCCGAAATTTTACAAGTTACTTTTTCAAAAATGCTAGCTAATATTCCAATAATCATGAAAGAGATTGTTATTCATACATTCATTTTATTACTCGAGAACGACCTATTTAAAAATCCAATTTTTTAGCGGACTTGAAATAGTCTTGAAATTTATCATCGATGTCCTCATCTTTACTTAAAAGAAGCGTTAAAGACGAATCCCAACAAACAATCTCAAGAACAGCATTGGGATACTGTATCTCAGTATATTTTTTATAACAGAATCCGAGTCCCTAAAATCCCTGCTTATTATAACGGTTTCTCAATATATTACTTATTTTTTCTTGATCTCTTGTGACTAAAAGCATACAAAATTCATGACAAGCTATTAAAATATTTCCTACTTCATTTTTCAATAGCATTCCCGTTCCACATTTAGCCGTATACAATACTTTTTTTAAAGAGAGATCCACCTCTTGATCTTCTTCCATTAATAGTTCACATTGTATATTCCCTTTAATATTAAAAAATGTTTCAAAAACCTTTTTCTTTTTAGGATTTCCATTTGTTATAAATGGAACCTCTTTATCTAGCGTCATCTGAAGATATTCCACCTCATCCTGATAATTCATATCAGCTCTATCAACAGATATATTTACATACAAATCACTTCTTAATTGAATAGATATATTTGAACTTATTATCATTTGATTCATATCATTTTCTGATACTACTGGTGTTACGCTTAGTATATTTATATCTTTTTCTTTCTCTAAAGTATCTATTGCATAGGGATGAACCTGTACTGGAATTATATAATGTGGTATTCCTATCATCTTTTACGCCTCCTCAGAATTTAAAATCAAAATTCTGAATTATAAACATTTAAATCCCTAGCGTCTTTAAAATAATTTCTAAATTTATCATCAATATTTATATCGTTGCTTAATAGCAACATCAAACCGGAATCCCAACAAACAATCTCAAGTGTTGCTTGGGGATGCTGAATATTTGGACTTGGTACCCAGAGTTCTTCGTTTCCATTTGCATAGGGTTCTACAAGCAAATTATTAATATCAATGTTTATAGACTTATCAAAAGCAGATAGTACGCCCCAAATAAATTGAGGATTATATTTCTTTACGAGATTTGAGAGATCTTCACCTGCTATCCAAACTATTGGATGAGACATTTCAGGATAATCTCGTATAAGTCTCTCTTCCTGAATTGTGGCAATCTCCAAATCTGTTATAAGCCAATTAAATTCTTTTTCCTTACCTTGAAATGAGTCAAAAACAGAAGCTAAAACTGTATGTTCAGATCCATGTAAAATGAAGTTCATACAATCCCTCCAATTAGTAATAATCGATAAACATTTCTCCAAAATACTTTCATACTTAAATATAAACTTCTTCTTTCCAACTACTGGATTTCGAATTAACTACAATTAAATTTTCGCTTTCCCATTTCAATGTGCCCAAAAATCGGCCATAAACCATTTCATTTCCTACCTCTTCAACTAGTAATTTATCTTTAATTTTCATTCCCTTTTCATCATATACCTCACATCGAAGTTGAAAACCTTGGACGCGATGAATTCCTTTTAATATCGCTATCTTCTTACGGCTAGGACTTTTCTTAGGAGTTTTACCTACCAAAAATATCCCTTCATAGTTTTGCTTTACTATTTCATCCAAGGACTCTTCAATATACCCTCTTACAATATTTGGTGATAGATTTGAGTTTTCTTCAAGTGCAGGTATTACATATTGGCGCACTAATTTACAAAACTCTTCATATTTTTCTTCGACTGAATTAAGTGTTAAAAAATCCATAAAATCATATGAGATAGATATACCAATTTGATTCATATCCACCATGACCTCACAGAAATCCCCTTTATTAACCTTAGCTAAACAAAATACTTCTATAAATCCAATATCATTTAGTCCTAAATCAAACTCTCTTAACTTTCTAGAAAAAATCAATTCAAAAATTCTTATTTCATGAGCTTGTAATTTCTGTTTCTTCGATCTATTTTTACGCCAATCATAAAACACAACTTCTATCATTTGTTAGTATATCCTCCCTATTCTTACCACCATGGTTGTGGTCTTTTATGATTGTCTACAGCTATGCCTTTGACATCACTCTTTAACCCACTACCCTATGCATCCTATTCGTACGTCGCCACGAGGATTATATTTCTTTACGAGATTTGAAAGATCTTCACCTGCTATTTAGTCTCTTCGCTTTTATTTAAACTTAGACCTCAATAAATTAATCTATTTAAATTTATTCATAGTGAGCTGCCGCCAATAACACCTGTGCAATAAAACCCCATGATATATTTTTAGGCATCTCTTCACCTCTGTTTTGGTAGGCTCCCTCACAATCATTTATCCATGCTTCCATTGATTCTAAGTAATCTTCTAATGTTATATTCTCCCACTCATCTTGATTTTCTTTGAAATCTTTTTGAAGATGAAGCAAAAACTCTACTAATTTTTCTTTTGAATCTACATCACTAATTAACTCATAAACATCCATATCATTACTCCTTCTACATGCCCCTTATTTAGGGACTACATTCATTTCATTCCATCTCTAAATTCTTCCTGCACCTTTTTGAATTCTTGCTCATATTTTCTTATTTTTTCAGCATCTGTCTTCGAATTAAGAAAAGGTCTTTTTCTACCAATCATCATTATATCTTTTCCTTCTGTGGACTCCATGCGTACATATGGTTTAAAAAATTCACATTCTGTATTCTGTAATACTACCGATAATTTAGCGTATTCTTCCATAGGGAATTGGTTAGATATATTCAATTTCTTAAGCCTTTTCAAATTCATTAATGGCTCTAAAGAACGATCTTGAACTTTAATATTCATTAAAGTTAACTCATTCAATCGTACTAAATCACCAATTGGCTCCAGCGTTTTTACATTAAGTGCTTTTGTTATCCCGCCACCTAAATAAAGACCGCCTAAGTTCTCTCCATCTTTCATTGGTGTTAAGTCTTCTAATTTTGAAAAGTCTTCTATTAATAGATAAGAAAGATTTTTATTATAGCTTAAATCCCATAAATCAGTATTTTTAGTATTCCAACATAAATATAATTCCCTTACATTAGACATCGTCTGTAATATCGATAAATTTTCTACTCTCATTTCATAAACATATAGTAATTCAGGATTAACATACTCCATAATTTTATCAAACTGCTTTTGATTCACTGCAAAAATCCATAATTCCTTAATTTTCAACTTACCTAAAAGTTCTATATTCTTTGTTTTACCGCTAATAGCTATCTCTTGTACATCTTCATTTATTCCAGCCAAATCTTTAAGAATGCGTGGCTGTTCACCTATTGGAAACATGAAATTCTCTCCTTCAAAGACTATTTACATCCAACATCACTTCAAATTTTCCTGAAGGGTAAAAACCAGCAATGGTTAAAAGTGCACTATCATATTGAATTTTTTCAAATGTAAAATCCTTAATACACCTTCTTTTTTCTCAAGGTTATAATTATTTCATTCCCATTTCATCTTACTATTTTCATTTAATAATTCGATATGAGTATCTACTCATATCTCCTCTTTCATATCAAAAACTTGTAAAATATCTTGTTCTAACTTTATTGCATTAAAATCAGACTTTGCCCTTTTACCCAATATCCTAATAGATTGAATAATGTTTTTGATTATTAATATTTTTCTCCCTGAATCATCTGCCAACAAAAATGTTTCATAATCAATCCTTAATCTAAAATCTGCTCCTTTACTCTTCCTTTTAAAGAGCTTTCTTTCTTTATGAAAACCCGCATCTTCATATTCCGGAGTTATGTTAACTACTATAGGGATTATAGCTATTTTTTCTACTTCGCTACCATAATCATTACCATTTAATCCTTCAAGTTCATTACCGATTTCTGAAATTATATTTATAAATTCCTCAGCAATGTCACCTTCTAATTCACCACTTAAAAAAAATCTCATAATCACTCATCCTTTTATTTAACGGGGATAATTTCCCATTATTTCCCTTTTCATATACTGAATTTGATATTGCCATTGATGCATTTCTTTTTTTGTCCCCCACGCTTCGAATTTCATATAAACATTATACTGCTTGTACAATGTTCCTTATGTTGTCTCACCATATTTTCATACTACATGAGTTTTTTATCTCTTAAAGAATAATCCTACCTCAGGTGCTTTTATATCATGCAAATCATCTTTTGGCTTTCGTTTAGTTCACTGAAAAAGGATGTGGAGAATTCCCCCACATCCTTTTCAATTAATAAAGTTGATGGATATACCTTATATCCTAGACCTAGAGATTATTTATAACTGTCTTAAAGTTTTTGCGTAGAAAAAACTACTTTAACTAACTTTTAATTTATCTCCAAACATCTCTCTTATTTTAGGAAAAACTTTATTAACAAAGCTATTTTTTTCTTTTTCTTCTATAACCAATTCTTCTATACAATCATCTTCAATTAATGCAAAGCTATATGAAAAATCTTTTACAGGATCCCCATCCTTTACAATAATACACCAAAATAATTGTTCTATTTCAATAGCCTGAATAATTTCTTCATCTGTTTTTACCTTATACCACATCATTCCTTTAAGTTCCCTTACTTGCCCCAATGGAACAAGCCACTCTGGACTTTTTTCATATAAATTTGTTAAAATCATTTTCTCTTCTTTATTATTTAAACTTTTTAAATTTTCTTCTACGTAGAAAAAACATAGTGTTTCATTTTCACTAACAAATAATTTCAGTAAGTCTTTTTTTTGTTCAAAACTTAAATCATATAAATCTTCTATAAAGTATGTTTTTGACATCTTCTCTTCACCTCTAATCACATACTTAGCGTTTTTCCCAAAATAGATATGTGCCTCCATTCACTTGAAGGTCCTGGATAATAAGCCTAATAATGAGTTGGATAGCACTTATTAATTGGAATTTTTCCCTATTTGTTTTTTATGATTGACTGGTATGTAATTCTCCTACTGTTTTTCCTTTTTTATTGTATATATATTGTTTACACTACTTACAATGATGCGGTAACATAACAGCCATAAATACATCACTTCTCTCACCTGGTGCTATATACATTCCTGCTGCATCTAAATATTCAATGGAAAAGGCTGCTAGCTCATACGCCATTTCTTGATCGCATTCAAAAAGTGAATTTATAAAAACCTCACTCCCTGTAATATTTTGTAAACCTCTCAAACAGTTAGACTTACTTCTTGCATAATCAGCCACATTCTCATTAGCCCAAGACCACATCCAACTGTTACTCTTTCCAGACCAAGAACCTATAAAAACAACACTAAATTCAAGTAAAACTTGACCATTTTTTTTAAACTGTAATATACATTGATCTTGATCATACCAATACTCATCAAAGTTATCGATATTATAATCCGAAATGAATTTTTGCTGTTTACTTTCTAATTTGTCATAACACATAACAAGATAATTCTCGAATTGTTCATTTGTCATTGCCAATTATAACGCGCTCCTTTACTTCAAGATTCCCAAGTAATATTGATTTGTTCAAAGGAAGATTTACTTTCTTGTAGCCCTTCCACATTATCAGTTCCAATCATCGCTATCTCATTTTCCGAGAGCTTAATTACCTTATTAGGACTTTGTATTTTCCTCTCATATAACAACATTAAGAGTTCTAACTGCTCTTCGATTAATACATATTATTCCAATCATAAAACCCTCTCATCGATTCTAAGCATAAAAAATAAGCGTCAAACTTCCTTAATTTTAATAAGTTTGACGCTTACTCTCAATTATAATTTATTTATCTACAAATAATATATAAACAAAGGCGAAGTCTTCAAAGAGACTCTGCCTTTCCAACGTACAATGAACTTCAATACTTACTAGCGACTGCATAAACATCGTTCCTCATTTACCAAACAGTTTATACTTTGTCCAAACTTTGCAACAGAACCAGTAATCTTTTTACATTCTCTTTTATTTAATTCCCATTATAATTTTTCAAAATGTTTTTAATAAACTCTTTATATTGTACTTCCTCTTCAAAATCCAAGGATATAAAATTATCTAACGAACTCCAATTATAAAATGGTGTAAATTTATGTTTTAAGCCACTCTCATTTTTAGTTGCCAGTATATTAATACCATAACTTCTATCTCCAATAATAATCCATTCTCTTGATGGAGGGAACCAGACTACTACAAATGAATTATTCATAATAGAATCAGCCATACTGTCTTGAGGATATTCTTCTAATACATCCATGTATTGCTCTCCTGTCAAATCACATGGAAGTTTTAACCAATTGTAATATCCAAATTCCTTATAATAATATTCTTCAGGGTGAGGATCTAACACGCCCATAATAACAAAAGAATCATGTGTAGTTTGAGCTAATTTTCTTATTTCATTCCAGCCACTATCATACATTAAAGAATCAAATTCACCAAACATATAATTTCCATAATCGTTTTGAAACACTTGATTTGGTAATTTTAAATCAAAATGAATCATCCCATCTAATTCATGCTTCCACTTATCAAACACTTCCTTATTTTTAATAATTAATGATTTTAAATTCAATATTGCTCCTCCTAATCTATCCTTTCAATCTAATTTTCAATGTAGTCCTTTTTTTACCTTTTGGAGTATAATCTGCCGTTGGTTTTTTTGTTGACTTTGCATTATTTCTTACAATATATTTTGCTCCATTTTTTATCATTATGGACACATTTCCATCTTTAGATTTACTAGTTTTCCACCCATTTTGTGATAAATTATTTTCAAACTGTCTTCTCGTTAAATTGGTCTTCCTATTAACAATAGAACCCGGTTTTGTAACATCTTTATAACTTGAGGTTTTATTCCCAATGTTCCCTTTATATTTTTTAGCACTTTTTGTAATTTTAGATAGCTTTTGCACCTTTTTATAAGCTTTATACCCTTTATAGATACGATATCCGTATATTCCAGCAATAATAACTGGATGATGTCCATCAGCATCTATTTTCATCACTGGATTATTATGAGCATACGTGTAAGCATTTTGAGTAATTGGATCATCCTCATCACCCGGATCAGGATCCACCGATAAGAACACACCATGATCTGGGTTATAATATCTCGCAATTAGATAATACATACCAATCTCTTTATCATACATGTATCCCGCATATCCAAATGGATTGTCTGCTGCGATACCTTTCGTATCACTCTTTAATACGTTACCCCACGAATCATATTCATACGTTGCTACAACTTCTCTATTTTGATCTGTCATCGCAACGACATCACCACGAGGATTATAGTGATAGTATAACGTTTGTCCTTGTGATTTCATAGCTAAACGTACACCATCTGTAGAATATACATATTGACGCAGTACATTCCCATTTCCATCTGTCTCATATAACGGATTAATACTATCTCCATCATAGAAGTAGCGTGTCACTTTTCCATTTACATTCTTTTCAATACGACGATCCTCATCGTCATACTTATATGTCGTAAATGCATTACTTTCCCCTTGTTTCGTAATCGCTACAATCTGGTCATCTTCATTCCATGTATACTTGTACTTTCCGTCTGATGTACGGTTTCCATTCGCATCATACGTTAACGATTCGTTTCCGAATTTTACAAGCTGATTTCCGTCATTAAACGTTGTCGCTATAGACTTTGTTTCTTTTCCATTCTCTACAACTTTCACACTCGTACGGTTTCCAAATCCATCATATGTGTATGATTTACTTGTTCCGTTTGGTAATGCCTCGTTTAATAGTTGGTTAATTGGATCATATACAAAGCTTGTTTCTGTTACTTTTCCGCCCGCACCTTCATGTCTAATCTTCGTACGGTTACCGGCTTGGTCATATTCGTATCGTTCAGAAAGTAGAATACTGTTTGACGTACCTACTACTAAATCTTTAAGTTTATTTGCGTGGTCATAGTTGAAGGTAGAACCTGAACCATTTCCAGCTGTATACGTACGAACGTTTCCTTGATCGTCATAATCAAATCGGTACGTTTGAGAACCGTCTGTCACACGAATATTTTGATCTAACGTGTTGTAGTCATACGATACTTTATTTGTGTATCCACCTTGCGTTACTGTTTGTTCTTTTAATTTTTCTGTCTTACTGTTTGCTTTGTCATGATATGTCCAGTCAACTTTTCCGCCTCGACTATCCGTTGCACTAGTGACACGGTCTGCCTTATCGTATGTTTTTGTACGTTCTACACCATTGACAAGGTCTTTTACTTTCGTAACTTGTCCATTTTGATCACGTTCGAATGTAAATGAATCTTTTCCATTTCGTTTTTCACCAATCGCGCGATCCGCTGAATCATAAACAGATTCTAAAATCGAGCCGTTTGGCATTTTAGTCTTAATCTTGTTTGCATTTTCATCGTACGTATTTTCAATACGACGGTTTAACGCGTCGATATACACTGTATTTTTGTTATCTACATCATATTCATATTTGTGTGTTTGCGTTTTCCCACCAAACATGACAGATTTCTCTGTTGTATTTCCATTATGATCATAAAGATAATTTACAGAGGTACCATTTTTCAGGGTAACCTTTGTTAATAGATTATCTTTGTTGTAATCATATAATTTTGTATTTCCTTTTTCATCTGTCTCGCTCTTTTTATTTCCTGATGCATCATATGTGAAGGTGTTTTTCTGTCCTTCTTCATCATACGTGGCAACAACACTTCCATCGTTGTCGTACTCATTTTTAATAAGAGCATTTCCTTCTAGTAAACGTATATCATCAAACCAAACTTTCCCTTTGTTTTCTCTTCTAAATAGAAGATAAACTTCCATACGTTTAATTGGTTTAGTGGCAGGGATTACAAATGCACTACGATTCCAATCATTTGTCCCACTTGGGAATTTAGCTTGGAAATTTTCCCCACTTCCATCTTGATAATGCACATCCGCCCAAATAGAGTAATCTCGAGAAAGTTTATCTGGTGCAGTATTTTCTACATTTTCAGATTTAGACATTCCTGTTAGCGTGATTGGTTCTGCTTTTTTCTGATTTATAGTGATATGCTTGCCATATCCTACATCTGAACCTCCATATTGGCTACGTTCTAATACAATAGACGAATTTCCTGTAAAGCTTTCGTTATGAGAAATATCTTTTGCATCACAACTTGTTCCATCTCCTCGAATCCAACCTGGCATACAGCCATTTCCCGCTATATTTTCTAAACTACTATTTTCAATTGGATTAAAGCTGGAAGACACTTCTCCTCTTTCCAATTGAATCTTATCAAACCATGCTGAACCACTTGAATCCGCTCGATTATAATCAACTTGTAGATATATTCTAACTTTTTTTGTTTGATCTGTTGTCTTAAAGGTTACTTGGCGATTCGTCCAATCTTTCTCGCCCTCTATCCTATTATGACGTGTATCAAACCAGTTATTTCCACTTCCAAGAGGAGTTCCATCTTCTTTTAATAACTGAACATTAAAAAATGCACCAGCGTGAGTTAATGATGTTTTCATCATCCCACTTAATGTGTATGTTGTATTTGGTTCTACTACCACATCTTGAATCGCACTATGGTATCCCCAACCAGCATTTTGCGCCTTTACTATCATTTGTAAAGATGAAGATCCACCCAATCCACCTGGCGCGAATATTTCATCTTTTTTCAATGATCCATGACTATTAGTCTTCTCTTCATTCCATCTCTCAGTGTTATTCATTTCAAAGCTTGGATTTTGAATCAGGTTTTCTCCTGTTCCCAGCTCTCTAGTTGTTGCAATTGGATTTCCAAACTGATCATACTGCATGAAAGATGATGTATTTGCTGCTTGGTCAGTTTCAGACACTTCTGTATTTGCTGATTTATAAGCAACAGTTGTTTCACGATTTTCGTTATCTGTCGCTTTTATAATCCCATTGTCTTTATTGTACTCAAACTTTTCTGTCCCCATTTCATCGGTAACAGACGTAACATTCCCATTATTATCATAGGTCGCTGTTTCTGTTTGATTTTTAGGAGTCGTAGTTTTCACTAAATTATTTGCATTATATTCATACGCCGTTGTTAAATTCAGACGCCCAGAATCTTCGACTGTTTTCACTGGATTTCCAGCATCGTTATACGTATAAACAGTCTTACGCCCTTTTGGATTCGTTAACGTAACTTCTTTCGCATCCGTATTATATGCTAATGTTGTTGCTTTCCCTAATGGGTCTGTCACTTTTACTAATCTATTATTCTCGTATGCATACGATGTTTTATACGGTTTTGCATCTGTATGTTGCGGGTCATAAATAGATGTTAATAAACCATTATCATATCCGTATTTATATACTTTTCCTTCTGGTGTTGTAGAAGAAACGAGTAAATCTCCATCATACTTAAATGTAATCGTCTTATTATCTGGACCGATTACTCTTGCTGCTTTTTTATTATTCCCATCATATTGTACTAATAACTCTTTGCCAGAAGCGTTCTTTACTTTTGATAAACGGAATTCGCCATCATACTCATATGTCGTCGTATTTCCGTATTTATCTTTTGTATACTCAATACGCCCCTGTGCATCGCCAGATTTATAGAAAGTAACAGTTTGGTCTTTATCTTTTATTTCATACCCACCTGATACTTGCTTAATTTCTAAATATATACCAGTAGGAGCTTGATACGTATTATCTCCTGTTCTAGTAAAAGTAATATTCGCACCATCGGCAGAAATTAAAAGTAAGTTTCCATTTCCGTCGGCCCAAATTCTTTCTTCTAATCCACTAGACCACCCCGTACCAAATAAGCCTACCTTTTTACTCTGGCTATTGTACGTTCTTTCTACTGATACATCCGGCCCGCGCCCTGATAACGTAATATCTTTCTCACTCATGATAAAGTTACCATTTGTAGCATTTACTTTACCATTTAACACCGGAACTGATGCCCAGTAATCAAACATCCCTATAAATCCAAAATCTTGGGAGAATTTAGGAACAAACTCATGCGAAATTTCACTTTCAGCATGTCCAGCTTTACTATACGCTGTTACACGGAACCAGTAGTTTTTCGAACCTGCATAGATTCCACCAGAATTCTTATACACAGGTGATGGATCAACTGCTAATTCTGCACCTTTTTTATCGTGATGAAGTAAATATTGGCCTTTCGTTATTTCATCTTTCGTTGGCCAAATCTTCTCATTTTGCGTTGTCCAATTTGTTTTATTTCCCACATCGAACGCTTCGTAATCTTTTCCGTTATAAATCCAAACTTTATAACCTGTTGCTGCTGGAACTGAGTCCCACTTCAACGTTACATAACCAGTTTGCTGATCTGTCGCATTAATATATGCAGAGCCATCTGGCTTTTTCACTTGTTCTAGTGGAATAAATGGAACTACTCCATCAGAAAGCGGACTATCACCAAATGGATACTCTGCCACAATACGAATCCAGTAGCTACTTCTTCCGCTATAATCCCCGTATGGACCTCCTGCTTGATAAGCATTTTTATATATTTGTCCTGGGTCAGTAGGTGCTTCTGCACCTTGTCCGTCATCATGTATCCAGTAACGCCCTTGTGCAATTTCTTCTGGCGTTGGGAATATTTTTTTATCCTTCGTTGTCCAACTTGTCACATTACCAACTGAAATATATTCATAGTCATATCCATTAAAAATAGCTACTTTATACTCTGTTGCTCCTGGAACTGGATCCCATTGTACATTAAAGTGACCTGAACTACTTCCACTCCCATTCGAGTAAGCTTGTACTCTCGGTGTATTCGGTTTTGCATACGAATACTTAACTTCTAAGTACGGTGCATTTTCTCCGTTTTCAGCTGCAATAAACTTTTTCCAATGATTCTGACCATTTCCATTTGCATGTAGCTTAAAACCGTTGTTTGGTCTCGCACCTTCTACCCATGCTTTCACTGTATTCGTTACATTGAACTGAGCCCATTTTCCGCGGCCTACATCAGCGTGTGCAATGTTGTTAGAACCTGGTTTATTATTCCAGTTAATACCTCCGACATTCCATCCACCTGTAACTTCATCTAACCAAACACCATTTGGTTGATTTCCATAATAATGCCAAACTGCATAGGCATGGAATGTTGCACTTTCAATCTTTGCACCTTTTAAATTTGAAACGTCTGGTTTAATGAATGAAAAGTTTGTCCCAGAGGCCCCGTCATAATAACCTACTTTTAATGTATAAGCATTTTGACCAGCATCCCAAAGCTTTCCTCCTGAATAATTGACAGTTGGATACGCGCTTGAAGCATAAGCATTTTCAAAGTTATCCAGTTCAATTGAAGGGTCTACATATACCGGATATTTTCGTTCCGGCGCTTGTAACCACTTTGGATCCGCTGTAACAGTTAACGTATATGTTTTTTCATCTGTCTTCTCAATATTGTAACGAACCGCATCTGACGTTACAGCCTCACCTGATTGTTGATCTACATTTGAATCGTTCATATACGGTTTCGGTAATGTGAAGACTTTTTCTTTTTTCTCATTTTGGAAGTCGATTGAACCATCTTCCTGTATATTCGGTGTTAAATCTGTTTCTAATGCAAACGTAAAAATATGATGCCCTGTATACTCACGTAATACAAAGTCTTCTTTTACATTTTCATTAAATGTCGTACTCTTTAAATCAATATTTGGGAAAATCCCTTTATACCATACTGTATTTTTTTCATGTGTTGCGGTTACTGGTGATGGCTTCACTTCACCTTTTTCACCATTTGCACTCATTAATTTGTACTGAATAGTATGATCTTTTACTTTAAATTGAACGTACTTTCCATCTTGTGTTGTTTTCTCAAACTCTGGTTCTAATTTTGTATTTTCCGTTACAATTTTTTCATTTGGTGCTTCTACTAATTTTGGTGAAACCTCTTCTAGCTTTCCATCTTTCTCTGCATGAATTGGTTCCGTATATACCTTCTTTGTAAAAGTACCATCATTGTTATCAAAAACCTTTTCGGTTTCCGTTCTTTCTTCTACAATCTCAGTTGGATTTGCTTGTGCTTTAGCCTTATCCTTCTTTAACTGATCTGGATGTGGAGCTGGTAACTCCTTTTCCTCTTTCTTTTCCACTTCTGGACTTTGTTCTGAATTCGGAGATGGTGTAAACGGTGGTGCTGTTTCCGCCAATCCATTCAGTGGTATAGAGGTAACAATTAATGCAACTACCATAAGTTGGATTAAATACCTATACCAATTCTTTTGTTTCTTTTCTTTCATAAACTCACCTCGCTGAAATATTTTTAACATATATAATGTTACATATCACAATTTAAACAAAGGAAAGAGTAAAGTAAATATAGTTTTAAAGTTTTGAAGATTTTGTGCACAAAATCCGACAATTTAACAACAATTTTATAAATGTCATTACAGATAACTGTTTTTGTTATATATTTAAAAATTTACGATAATTTTATCTATTATTGTTCGCTAGCGACATGATATGAACATCATTCAACTAACCTTTTATTTTCACTTTCGATTTTGTTCTAACATTCAATGAATCTAGTACACTGATCTTCATATTCCTGGGGTAAATATGGTTCCCTAACTGTAATACCATTATTTATAGCGGGTAATTAGAATATCTTCCTTACTATTCATACCAAATAACTGTTTGAACACGCTCCCCCTCTTCTTATGATATCTATAGTTTTTCCCCACTACATTTCGCATACGAAAAACTATCACTACAAACAAAGAGGAAGCCTCCCAAAATATATTTTAGAAGGCTTCCTCTTATTAATAGATTGCTGATTTTAACTCTCTTAAATAACAAAATCCTCCGGAATAAACACTTTCACTTCTCTCGGATGTACGTATACAAACTCACCTGTTTGAATGCCTAGTTGTCTAAACTGTTCTTTACTAATTTCTGCTTCTAGATACTCATCTGTTCCGTCGCGCTTCAATTCTACATATACGACAGGGCCAACTGCATGTGAGTATGTTACTTTCGCCGGGATGGCATCTATACTTTGTTTCGTACGATCAATTGATAAGTGATGTGGTCTTACGTATCCCACTCCGTCTACGTTTGAAACGTGCTTATGCTCTGGTGCTTCTAGCTCCACTGATCCTACATTTAGCTTACCTTTATGAACGCGGCCGTGAAATAAATTCACGTTTCCTAAAAAGTCATATACGAACGGACTTGCTGGTTTTTCATATACTTCTTCCGGCGTTCCCATTTGTTCAATGCGTCCTTCATTCATTACAACGATGCGGTCCGCAACGTCTAGCGCTTCTTCTTGATCATGCGTTACGAATACGCTCGTAATTTGAAATTCGTCATGTAGTTTCCGGAGCCATCTTCGTAATTCTTTCCGCACTTTCGCATCAAGTGCACCAAATGGTTCGTCTAGCAATAAAATTTTCGGCTCGACTGCAAGTGCCCGGGCTAATGCGATACGCTGTCGTTGTCCGCCAGATAATTGCGCTGGATAACGTTTTGCAAAACCATCCATTTTTACTAGTTTCAATAGTTCTATTACTTTTTCTTCTATTACTTCAGCTGACGGTCTTACATTTTTCTTTCTTACTTTTAAACCGAAAGCGACATTTTCAAATACATTCATATGTTTAAAAAGTGCATAGTGCTGGAAGACGAAACCGACTTGCCGGTTTTTTACATGAATATCAGTTAAATCTTCCCCATCAAAAGAAATCGAACCTCCATCCGCTTCTTCTAGCCCTGCAATAATTCGTAATAACGTCGTTTTTCCAGAACCTGATGGGCCTAATAAAGCGACCAGTTCACCTTTTGGAATATCCAAATGAATGTCTGTCAGCGCTTGAAATGTACCATATTGTTTTGATACATTTTGAATTTGAATACTCACCGCACTCACCCCTTATTGTCGTTTTTCCATTCTCCATTCAATCCAGTTTTTTATAACGAGCGTAAAGACTGCGATGAGTGACATTAAAGTCGCCACAGCAAACGCTGCTGAAAATTGATATTCATTGTACAAAATTTCGATATGAAGCGGCATTGTATTTGTCATGCCGCGCACGTGACCGGACACAACGGAAACGGCGCCGAACTCACCAATGGCGCGAGCATTACATAAAATCATGCCGTATAATAGACCCCATTTTATATTTGGTAATGTGACGCGCCAAAACATTTTCCATCCGCTTGCGCCAAGTGATAGAGCTGCTTCTTCTTCACTCTTTCCTTGCGCCTGCATTACCGGGATTAATTCACGTGCAACGAACGGAAACGTAACAAATATCGTCGCAATGATAATACCAGGGACAGAGAAGATGAGCTTTATCCCGTGTTCCAATAACCATCCGCCAAGATTCGCACGAGGTGTGAAAAGTAAAACGAATACTAATCCTGCAATGACTGGTGATACAGCAAACGGCAGTTCAATAAGAGATAATAATACTTGCTTTCCTTTAAACTGAAACTTCGTAATAAGCCACGCAGCCGCTATTCCAAATATCGTATTAAGCGGTACAACAATTAATGCAACGAGAAGTGTTAACCTAATTGCCAAAAATGCTTCTTGATCTGTTACAGCGGCAATATATACATCAACTCCTCGTTCAAATGCTTTCATAAAAATTGTCACGAGCGGCAGTAATAGAAAGAGAGATAAAAATAAAATTGTTATCGTAATGAATAGAATTGGTACAAACTTAGATTCTTTTTTAGCTGACATGCTTTTTACTATTTTCTTTTCTAATAATGTTGGTTCCATTTTCTCCCCTCCTATTCGCTTTTCAGTTCGTGCCTTCTACTCCAAGTTTGAATCATATTAATAAGTAGTAGGAAAAGGAGAGAAATAATAAGCATCACAGCCGCCACCGCTGTTGCGCCTGCATAATCATATTGTTCTAGTTTCGTCATAATCATGAGCGGTGCGATTTCTGTTTTCATTGGCATATTACCAGCAATGAACACGACAGATCCATATTCCCCTAACGCCCGCGCAAAGGCGAGTGAAAAACCAGCAAGTAGAGCCGGAAATATTTCGGGCAAAATGATTTTCACAAATATTTGGAAGCGCGACGCTCCTAAACTAGAAGCTGCTTCTTCTACTTCTTTATCAATACTTTGTAGTACTGGTTGCACCATTCGGACGACAAAGGGTAAGCCAATAAACGTAAGCGCCACAATAATGCCGAGCTGGGTAAAAGCTACTTTTATATGAAACACACTAAATATTTTTCCAACCCAGCCATTTTCCGCATAAAGCGTCGTAAGTGTAATACCAGCTACTGCAGTCGGAAGAGCGAATGGTAAATCGATTAGTCCGTCTAATAACCGCTTCCCTGGAAATGTGTAGCGAACGAGTACCCAAGCAATTAATAAACCGAAAATGGCATTTACGATTGCCGCTACAAGTGAAGTTGTGAAACTCACTTGATACGAATGCAAAACGCGCTCACTCGTTATAACTTGTGCGAACTTCTTCCAGCCTAGCTGCGAAGTTTGAATAAATACGATAGAAAGTGGTATAAGTACGAATAAACTCATATACAGCATTGTAAATCCAAGAGATAATCCAAACCCTGGTAAAACACGCTTCTTCCTCATATAACGTCACCTCATCCCCCCTTATTTTTTATACATTTGATCAAATACGCCGCCATCATTAAAATGCTTTTCTTGCGCTTTTTTCCAGCCGCCAAATAACTCATCTACTGTAAATAATTGAACTTTCGGAAATTGTGATGCGTACTTTTCTGCTACTTTTTCATTACGAGGGCGATAAAAGTTTTTCGCCGCAATTTCTTGCCCTTTTTCTGAATACAAATACTCAAGATATCCTTCTGCTACTTTTTTCGTTCCTTTTTTATCAACTACTTTATCTACAACAGCTACTGGCGGTTCCGCAAGTATACTAATCGAAGGCGTTACAATTTCGAATTTATCTTTTCCAAGTTCTTTTTGTGATAACAACGCTTCATTTTCCCAAGCAATTAACACGTCACCAATTCCTTTTTCAACGAAAGTCGTCGTTGCCCCGCGTGCTCCTGAATCTAGTACTTCCACGTTTTTATAAATTTGACCGACAAACTCTTTCGCTTTATCTTCACTATTGTTATATTTCTTCAGTGCATATCCCCACGCCCCTAAATAGTTCCACCGTGCTCCCCCAGATGTTTTCGGGTTTGGTGTAATGACAGACACACCTTTTTTCGTTAAATCATCCCAATCTTTAATTCCTTTCGGGTTTCCTTTTCTCACAAGAAATACAATCGTTGATGTATACGGAGTAGAATTATCCGCAAGTCGCTTCTGCCAATCTTCTGCTAGTTGTTTCTTCTTACTAATCGCGTCAATATCATAAGCGAGCGCTAGTGTTACAACGTCTGCTTCTAAACCGTCAATAACGGAGCGTGCCTGACTTCCAGATCCCCCGTGTGATTGCTTTACATTTACTGTTTGACCATGCTTCTCTTTCCAATACTTCGCAAAGTCTTTATTGAAATCTTGATACAACTCACGCGTCGGGTCATATGAAACATTTAAAAGTTCAACTGTCTTCTTATCCCCGCCTCCTTCAGAATTACTAGTAGATGTTGCCGAGCCACACCCTGACAAAAGAACAAATGCTGACAATAAGACACCTGTACTTTTCATAAACGCTGTCTTACCCCACTGTTTCATATATAAAGCCCCCTTAGTTTGTACAATAGAAAAAGGCACACAACCTATTCACAAAAGTGAACGTTGTGCGCCTTCAGTTTCTCTGATGAGCTTCTATTGTATTCTGTTTGATTTCTTTTCATTTTAATTCTGTAATTCATATGTGTCAACTTGGAATTTTCACTTTATCGCTTCGGGGGCTTATACAAATATCCCTAACTATTCCCTTTCACCATCAACAACGAATATATGAATAAATCTTTTTTAATCATTATCAATATGACATTTCCTTTTATATTCATTTATCCATCATAACTATCATATTGATAATAATTATCAATTGAACAGAAAAATAAAAGCCAATCTTTTTTATTTTCTACATAAATACGCTTTCCGGTCATTTTTAAACAATAAATAATGAGCCGTATGCACTTTTCTCTCTAAATAGTCCAACGAATACGTACTCGATGGATCTACTAAATCCCCAATCGCCCCTGAAAGGTGATCAATTACCTTTTGCAATGTTTCTAAGTTCTTCTTTTCACTCTCCATATTCATTTCATCCATAATGTCACAAATAAGATATTGCACTTTCCGTAAGCGTAATTCCTTCTGCTCCACGTATATCTCCTCCTTATTATTCATATTACGGTTTAAATATATGGGCTTATAGCTTAACCAATTCTAAAAAATAAAGTGAAACTTTAATCAGTAGGGATTTTGTCCATCCACACCAATCGAGCTTTTGCAGGACAAAAAGATATCCATCTCTAAACATGTAGTCATAGAGATGGATATCTTTATTTTTATACTTGCAATGCCTTCTCTCTCAAAGCTCTTCTTAACAATTTACCAGTTGTATTCTTCGGCAATTCTGTTAAAAACTCAATACTCATTGGCACTTTATATTTCGCTAAATGTAACGTGCAGTAATGCGTAAGCTCTTCTTCTGTTACGCTAGTTTGTTTCAGAACGACGTAAGCTCGCACTGCTTCTCCTAAGTTTTCATCAGGAACACCGATTACGACAACTTCAGCTACCGAATCATGAGTATATAATACTTCCTCTACTTCACGAGGATATACGTTATAACCACCAACTAAAACAATATCTTTTTTGCGATCGACGATATAGAAGTAACCTTCTTCATCCATTTTCGCTAAGTCTCCTGTATATAGCCAACCATCTTTAATTGTCGCCGCAGTATCTTCTGGCGCATTATAGTAACCCTTCATAACGTTAGGTCCGCGAACAATTAATTCCCCAACTGCACCAACAGGTACTTCTTCCCCAAGTTCGTTCACAATTTTATTTTCTACGTGCCAAATATTTGTACCGATTGACCCTGGTTTACGAGGACGGTCTAACGGATTAAAACAAGTAACTGGTGATGCTTCTGATAAACCGTATCCTTCTGAAACGATAACGTCAAAACGTTTTTCAAAGTTTTTCAGAAGCGCAACAGGCATCGATGCACCACCTGAAATACAAAGGCGAAGTGTCTTCACATCTTCTGCGCTTGCTTCTTCAAATAAATATAAGTAATTATACATTGTCGGTACACCCGCAAAAATCGTTGGTTCATACGTACGACAAATGCGAAATACTTCTTTCGGACTAAACTTCGGTAACATTAAAATTGTTGCCCCGTTCACAATCGGCGCATTTACCGCAACTGTTAAACAGAACACATGGAACATCGGCAGTGCCGCAACGACGCGATCATCCGCAGTATATTGTAAATATGACGCCACATCGCTAGCGTTACTATATAAATTTTTATGTGTTAACATAGCGCCTTTTGGCTTTCCAGTTGTACCTGAAGTGTATAAAATAACAGCTACATCTTCTTCATCTAATTCAGGACCTTCGTAAGTTACATCTCCAGTTCCTATAAAACTAGTAAACGTTTTCATTTTTTCGGTTTCTATATGGTTAAAATCTGATGAGGTTTCGCATATGATGATATTTTCAAGTGAAGGAAGTCTTGTTGTAAGAGATTGTATAACAGGTAGAAGGACGTCGAGTACGATGATTGTTTTTACATCTCCATTTTGTAATATGTAATGTATTTCGTCTGCTGTATAAATTGGATTAATCGGAATGACAGTTGCTCCGGCTTTCATTGTTCCGTATAAACCTACTAAAAAATGTGGTGAATTGCCTACAGCTAATGCGACATTGTCCCCTTTTCCAATGCCCATTTTTGCTAAATTGCTAGAAAACCTAGTGACTACTTTGTTTAATTGGTCATACGAGACCGACTGATCCATAAATATGTACGCCGGTTTATCCCCCTTCTTTTTTGCCGTTTCAGCCAAAGATTGAACGAGATTCACACAAACCCCACCTTTATAAAATTTAGAATATTTAAAAATTCTAAATTAATTATATTAAAAGAAAATTAAAGTAGCAAGTGATATTCTATTAATCGAATATACATCAACCACTTTCTTCCGGAACACTTTAGTAAGATGCAAGAATTATATGTGAAAGAAACAGGTACAAACATATAGTTAAACTGTAGCTAAAATCATTTTAGGATAATATGCACTCATCTTTCCGCTAAGTTTTTCAACTTCCTCTTTATTTAAAGCCGTATACTCCCCATACAAATTGAGAGCGTCCGCTCCATTTTCATGCAAGTAGACTGTAACATATAGTGTCGGTAATCCTTTATTGTCTTCATCTATCGACAAGACAACATCTGGTGTTTTATTAACGCTACTAAACGTTTCATTTCTTTTCCATTTCTTATTTTGAAACATAGTTTGTATATCATTTATTTTTTGTTTGTTATCTGTATGCGTATAATATATAACATTATCCTCCGCTGGCTTTCCAATAGACAAAGTCGTACGGTTTGAAGAAGTTTCATCGTTACAAGCTGTCATTCCAATAACGAAGCTGATCAATAATATAAAGTGTATTATCCTTTTCATTTCGATCATCCTCCTTTTAGTATATATATTCCTTTATAAGGAGCAGATGACCTGTAAATATACGTTTTGCGGTAAGTGAAATTATATCGGCGATTTTTCGAATATATCGACCGTAAACCAATTTATATCAGCGATTCTTGAAATATATCGATTTACCGACAAAACCTGACAATCTACGCAAAAAGAAAGAGGCTGCCATTTGACAGCCTCCTCTGTTTAGAAGAATAAATGTAAGAAATCTTCTGTTGTAATATTACCGAAATAGCGCGCGATATCTACGCCTTCTAGAGCTACAGTGAATGTATCTTTATCAAATTGTACGCCTGTTAGACGTTCTTCAATGTCATGAACATCTAGTGATCCGAAGAAATCACCGTAAATTTTACATTCTGTTACTGTTCCTTTTTTCACTTCAAGACGAACATCAACTTGTCCAACTGGGAAGCGGTGTGAATGCTGTAAGTTGAACTTCGGAGATTTTCCGTAGTTCCAGTCCCAATTACGGTAACGTTCTTCAGAAAGTTTATAGATTTCTTTCCAATCAGCTTCTGTTAATTCGTACATTGGAATATCTGCTTCACCTTCAAAAATTGTTTCTAGAAGAAGTTGTCTAAACTCTTCTGTCGTCATTTTTTCGTTTAAGAACTCTGTAATATTCGCAACGCGGCTACGGATTGATTTAATTCCTTTTGATTGAATCTTATCCATTTTCACTTTTAGTGCTGATACAACGTGATCGATTTCAGAGTCAAATAGTAACGTACCGTGACTAAACATACGACCTTTCGTTGAGAACTGCGCGTTACCTGAAATTTTTCTACCTTCAGCTAAAATGTCGTTACGACCGCTTAGCTCTGCATTTACACCTAGTTTACCAAGCGCTTTCGTTACAGGTTCTGTGAATTTTTTAAAGTTGCTGAAACTATCTCCATCATCTTTCGTAATAAAGCTGAAGTTTAAGTTTCCTAAATCATGATATACTGCGCCCCCGCCTGATAAACGACGAACGACGTGAATGCCTTTTTCTTTTACGTAATCTGCATTAATTTCTTCCACTGTGTTTTGGTTTTTACCAATGATAATCGAAGGCTCATTAATGTAGAACAGTAAATATGTTTCGTTAATATCTAAATTTTTAACACAATATTCTTCAATCGCTAAGTTTATCGTAGGATCTGTAATCCCTTTATTATCAATAAATAACATCGTATCACCTCATGAATTCCAAACGTAACCACTATGCGCAAGCGTAATATGGTCACTGAAAATTTGTTTTGCTTCTGTTACTAAATCAGATGTATTGCCTGTATGCGGCAAATGCGTTAATAAAAGTTCTTTTACATTCGCAGTTTTCGCAATACTTGCTACTTCTGTACTATTCATATGCCCTGCTTTGGCAGCCTCTTGATGTGCATACATATTACATTCACAAATGAAAAGATCAGCATCTTTTGTGAACGGAATAAATTCAGGAATATAACTTGAATCAGCGCTGTATACAACAACATCATCGCCAGCTGTAATACGCATCGCAAAGCATGTAACAGGATGAACAGTTTTTAAGAATGAAATGGAGAACGGTCCAATTTGAAGTGTTTCTTCTGGATTGTACGCGATTCCTTTCGTATGCGGTTCATGCGTTAAAGAATGGAATCCATTCTCATCAAACGAATGACCGTATATTGGTAACTCCGGTAGTTGTCCTTTTGTCACACTCGTAATTAATCTTGCATATTGCAATACCCCAATATCTGCAACATGATCGTGATGATAGTGTGACAATACAACTGCATCTATATCAGATGGTGTTATATATTTTTGAAGCTGTGCTAGTACACCACTACCACAGTCTACAAGTAAACGAAAACCATCGTGTTCAAACAAATACCCCGACGTTGCTTCTCCCACTTCTGGAAAGCCGCCCCAAAAGCCGACAACAGTCATCTTCATATGTATCCATCCTTTCTAAAACCGTGTAGGAATGCCGTTTTTCTCCGTACTTGAGAAAGTTTTTTACTTACATCCTACATTGTTAACTATAATCCATTTCCTAAACTTTTTCATTAATTTTCATTTTTGTTATAAAACAGTTGTTGACTTTTGTTTTTTGTACTAATACAATGATAGTAAGAAATGGAAATGGAGGGATTGACATGATTGATCAACCAATGGAGTTTTTCCGAAATTTACCGACGAAAACTTGTGCTCATTGCGGGAAGGAAATTGATGAGCAACACGAAGCATACCATAACAAATGTGACGATTGCGTTCACGAAGAATAGTAGTTTGTGAACATAAAAAAACCTAGCAGACATAGTCTACTAGGCTAATAACATCGTATCCTTCATCGTTGAACCTTTCACCAAGAGCTCCAGTTCAAACTCATACAATTCTTTTTGTCGATAATTTTTCGTATGGATTTTATCCATCATTAAGTCCACAACTTTTCGGGCCATCTCGTCGATTGGCTGTTCAATTGTCGTAATGCCTGGCTCTGTAATCTGCGCTAAAATTTGATTATCAAAACCGATCACAGCGAGATCTTCTGGAATACTCCAATCATGGCGTTTCGCCTCTGAGATAATTCCAGCTGCAACCTCGTCGCCTCCTGCCAAAATCGCGGTAGGATTTTTTTTGTCCTTTAATACTTCATGGAATATTCGTTTCCCATCATCCCAAGAGAAAGCGTTTTCAAGAAAATCAATCGCTTCCACTTCTCTACTCTTTTCAGTAATAGCGCGTAAAAAGCCCATTTTTCGCTGTTGGCTCACTACTTTCGTTTCGTTACCACGGCAAAAAATAAGATTACGATATCCTTGTTCTAATACATGATTGGCAGCTATGTATGCTCCCTGTGCATGATCAAACTTCACTGTCGGAACATTTGCTTCCTCAATATATTCATTACATAACACGATTGGACCGTGTTGCAAGTATGGCTCCACATTCTCCCATGGATTTTCTAGTGAACATAGAATAATCCCATCTACTTGTTTCGTAGATAATAATTGTAAATACTCCATCTCTTTTTCCGGTAAATATCTTGTTTGACAAATAATCAGTTTATATTTATGTTCAGAAGCAGCAATCTCGATTGCTTCAATAAATCTACTAAAAAAAGGATTTGTAATCCTTGGAACAAGCACCGCAATTGTTTCTGTTTTTTGTTTACGAAGCCTTCTCGCCGCAGAATTAGGAACGAAGCCTAAATGCTTCATTGCTAATTGAACCCTTTTCTTCTTCTCATCTGAAACATATGGATGATTATTGATCACCCTAGAAACCGTTGTCCTTGATAACCCCGCTAATTTCGCCACGTCCTCGATAGTCGACACGAAATTTTCCCCCTTTGCATGAAAACGTTTTCTTATCCTGATTATATAGTATATTATTGGAAACTGCAATATAGGTTCTTATGATTTTACTATATTAATATTATACATAGGGAAAAGTCTGTTAACTGCAGGAAATTACACACTACTTTTAGAATTTCACAATAAGAATATTTATAAAATAAAGGATGATATTTCATGAATCGGACGGATCGTTTATTAGCTATATTAATTGAATTACAAAGAAAACAAACCGTTACAGCACAAAGCTTAGCTGAAAAATTTGAGACAAGTATACGCACTATTTATCGAGATATGGATGCACTTAGTGAATCTGGCGTCCCGCTTTTCGCAATGCCTGGTCACGGTTATTCATTAATGGATGGTTATTTCTTACCACCCATTCAACTTACGCCTGAAGAGGCTGTTACTCTTTTATTAGGCAGTGATTATATTGGGAAAACTTTCACTTCTTCTTTTTCTGTACATGCGCAATCGGCAAAAGAGAAACTTGAGGTTGTCCTCTCTACTGATCAAAAAAAGAAAGTTGAAGAGCTGCGAGGAACTTTCCGTTTCCTTTCTCCTATATTTCCACATCAGCAACCCGAGCGAGAACAACTAGAAAACCAACTTTTCTTATTGCAAGAAGCTATTCAAAGAGAGCAATCTATCTCCTTTTACTATCGTAAACCAAGAGATATTTCAAAAATAAAGCGGACCGTTCATCCTTACGGTTTAGTCAATATTTCAGGAATTTGGTACATCGTTGCTCATTGCTTACTTCGAAAACAAATACGTAATTTTCGTTTAGACCGTATGGATACATTACAGCAAGAACAAGAATTCTTTACAAAATCGAAGGACTTTTCTTTACAAGACTATCAACCTGAAAACAATCGTACTGTTACGATTCATTTATTATTTCCATCCCATATTGCACATAAAATTATTGAATCACGATACTTTTTTATAGATTCATACGAGCATCAGGATAATGGTTTTCATGTCTTTTTGAAATCAAGAAATATAGACGAAGTATTTCAATGGGTATTAAGCTTTGGGAGCCAAGTGCAAGTACTAGAGCCAAAAATTCTTTCTGAGAAAATATATGATGAAGTAAAAAAAATGTTAAAACTTTAATTTTTTATTTTACTACTGACATAATGTTGTCAGTAGCCCTCCTTTATTGTAGGTATTAACAAATACATTTTCATAAAAAGGAGCTAATAATATGAACAGTACCGTTATGTTAGAGAAATTTGAAAGTTTAGCAACGTATTACATAGAGGAATTAGAAAAGTACTCTCTTGAACAATTTAAGACAAAACCTTCTGCTGAAGAATGGTCTCTCGGTCAAATGTATAATCATTTACTTTCGGCCACATATATGCAGTTAGATGCAATCGAGAAATGTAAAACTGAAACACCATTTGTAGCTAACAACAAAACGGATATGGGTGAAAAAGTATATGAAATGGGTGCTTTCCCTCCTATACAAATAAAAATACCTAATCGCCCTGGATACACACCTGAAAATCCATCATGCAAAGAAGAGCTACAGGAGCGTTTTCTAAAATTAATTACAGCTGTAAAAAACATTGAGCCAACACTTACTTCTATTCCTAATGATTGTAAAGTAGAGCACCCTGGACTTGGTTACTTAAATGCGGCAGAGTGGTTCCAGCTCATTTCTATGCATTTTGCACACCATCTTCGTCAGAAAGATCGGCTAGAGCTTAAGGTTTGCTAAGTGTAAACACTTCTACTAAAAAGAGAATCCCAATATGCAATATTGGGATTCTTTTCAATTTCGATACAACATTCATACATCCAAATGAAAGAAATGTATACAATGAATCCAATCTTAACAGGTGCAAAACAACTATTACAGAACGACGAAGTTATTATATCTACTTCAAAGTGTTTACTTACTGGCTATATGATTACGCAAAACGTCCCTTATCCGGGCATGTTACTTGCTACTAATAGAAGGTTTCTCTTTTTTAGCCAATATAAAAAGCCATCAATACGTCGTCTCCATATGATCCATCTTCATATTTAATTTGCTTTCTTTGTCTTCCTTCTTCTACAAAGCCAGTACGTTTATACACTTTAATTGCCCTATCATTAATAGAAACTACACCTAAGCAAATTTTCTCTAAACCTTTCTGCCCTTTAGCCCAACTAATAAGAAATTCAATTAGCTTCGTACCAATGCCTTGATTACAGTACGCCTCTCTAATCCCCATTCCCATTGTACCTGCATGTCGTAGGCGTTCTAGTTCATATCGATTGAAAAGTAAAAATCCAACCACCTTACTATCTACTTCATAAACTATATAAAGATTACCTTTTTCATTACTTTTCCGTATCTTTTCTCTTTCTAAATCAATATCATCTGGTAATTTATTTGGAGATACTATAAAAAACTTTGTAGTAGTTTCCGATAATACAATTTCTTTTCTAATATCCATAATTGATTCCGCATCAACCTCTTTGGCTAATCGTATCACCAAATCACCTCTTACCTTTTTCTTAAAAGACTAATACTGAATCTATCAAACTAAGGAATCTCCAAAACTCTCAATATGCAACATTACATATTGAGAATCTTTTCACTTTTAATATAATATTCTTACATCTATATAAAAGGAATGTATACAATGAATCCAATTTTAACAGCTGCAAAACAACTATTACATAAAGGCGAAGTTATTGTCTCTACTTTAAAATGTTCACTTACTGACTATATTAATACGCATAAAGTCCCGTATCCAGGCATGTTATTTGCTACTAACAGAAGACTTCTCTTTTTGGGCCAATATAAAAATACATTGATTGCCGAATTTGAGTATGAAAAAATTCTATCTATAGAAACGAAGAGAAGAATCTTTGATAAAAAAATAATATTTTACTATGAAGATGAATATATAACGTTGGGATACATTACAAGTTCAAATATTGAAGAGTTCATAGACTTACTACAAAGAAAATGCACGACTAGCGCGGACTCATAATCAGTGGAATCCCCCCGCTGATTCATTATTTTAATTCCTCCCACTTCGTCCATACTTCTCTCCCATTTACACGATACACATTATCCTCTCGATCCATAAACCCATGCACGATAAAGTGAAACTTTAATCAGTGGGGGTTTTGTTCATCCCCCACTGATTATTAGTTGAACCAATCGGGCGTTTACGGGCAGTTGATCTCCCACCTAACTTCTTTGCTCCAGCCGCATTTTGAGGTGGGAGTTTTACCGCCCGTTAATGCGGGATAAACTCTCGTCTAATCGTACAAAAATCATCATGATATTGTTTTATGAATGCATTAATTTCTTTTTCTGTATATTGATTTTCAGCGTTTAACTTGCTAATCAAATGCTCTAACAGTACTAACTTTTTCTTTTTTTGACCTGAAATCGATTTTAAACGATCCTCTTTATCGAAAAAATTACGAATGGTCGTATCACGAAATTTCATTTGGCTTTCAGTCATTTTATTTTCCTCCTTATTATTTATCCTTTTCCTTGTCTTTTTCACCGAAAAGGTCCAGTGCGTACCCTACGCTTATAAGGAAATAGTAGAATCCAAGAAATGCTAACGTATCTTTTACGCTAGTATGTTCTTCTTTGCGAAACAAAATGGGTGATATGGTGAAAACGAGGAAATAGACGCATGGATATAGTATGAAATAATAGTTGAATTTTTTTCTCATAGCTCCTCCTCTTTCTGCATATGATTCTATTCAAATCTTTGTAATCCCTTTTTTAATATTCCCCTCTCCTCTAGGTAGGCCTACAGGAAGTTTTAAATAAAAGTGATATGTTCTATCCAATGAACTTTCACATATATTTACATGGATGAATTACAAGTCAAGGGGGAATATGAATGCGGTGGATTTATTATGATCCTTTGTTTGAAGTAGATCAAGTCGTTCCATCTGTTAGAACTTCTTCGCCATGGGCTGGGCATAACAAGTTTGCTTACGATCTCGTTACATTTTTCAAACCTAATACACTAGTAGAATTAGGAACATATTACGGATCTTCCTTCTACAGTTTTTGTCAGGCTGTTAAAGATGAACAACTCCCGACACAATGTACTGCAATTGATACTTGGCAAGGAGATCCACACGGTGGTTACTATGGAGAAAATGTATTCGAAACCGTAACAAATGTGCTGGACACGTGTTATCCAGGAATCGGAAAAACGATTCGTTCTACATTTGATGATGCTTTAAATCAATTTGAAGATGAAAGCATCGATTTATTACATATCGATGGGTTTCATACGTTTGAGGCGGTCTCACACGATTATGTTACATGGTTACCAAAACTTAAAAAGAACGGTATTATTTTATTTCATGATATAGCCGTCTTCGAAAATGGGTTTGGTGTACATTTATTATGGGATACTTTAAAAGCACAATACCCTCACCTAGAATTTTCACATTCGTACGGTTTAGGCGTCCTCTTCCCAAAAGGACATGAAGAAAAATTTGAAAATGTGCTCACTAAAAATAAAGAACTACAGCAAAAGTATGGAGGATAACCCTCTAATTAAAATAAGATAAATAAAAAAGCACCATTTCGGTGCTTTTTTATTTATGCTTCAAATGATTGATTTTCAGCAATGTTTCTAAACTGGCGCTTATGCATCCAAGTTAATGAAGCAATTGTTCCAAGTGATAATACAACGATAAAGATCATGAGTATCCCTATATTTTGCCACATAAAGTTAAAATCACCGCTTGATACGACTGCTTTAAACCCTGATACAGAGTATGTCATCGGTAGCCAAGCATTAAAGGGTTGTAAGTACTTCGGAATCAACTCTAGCGGGAATGTTCCAGCACTAGTTGTAAGCTGCATAATTAATGTTAAGATCGCAATGAAACGGCCCGCATCACCGAATGCTGTTACTAAACATTGAATTAATGCAATGAATGCTAAACTTGTAATAATGCTAAAGAGTATGAAGTATGGGATGCTTTGCACTTCTACACCTAATCCGAATAGTAATATGACATCTGCTACTATTGCTTGAATAATACCGACTGATAATAAAACACCAAACTTACTAATAAACCAGCTGAATCCTGATTTCGGAACGCCGACTGTATCGCGTAATGGGTATACGATAGATAATAGTAATGCCCCAACGAATAAACCGAGTGATAAGAAGTACGGTGTAAATCCTGTTCCGTAGTTTGGAACTTCCGCTATTTTCTCCACCTTCACTTTTACTGGGCTTGCAAACATATCATACGTTTTATCCGTTCCTTTTACTTCTCCTGTCTTTTCTGCACCTTCACCAAGTTTCTCAGCCAGTGTACCTGACCCATCATTTACTTTTACGAGTCCGTCTGTCACTTTTCCTGAGCCGTCTGTTAGTTTATTTACTCCGTCGATTAGCTGGGTTGAGCCAGTTGCCATGTTATTTAGACCACCATTTAGAGTACCTAAGCCAGTTGTTACTTTACCCGAGCCATCTGCTAATTGATTTACGCCACCTATTATTTTGTTTGTTCCTACAGATAATGTACCTAAACCGCCTGTCACTTGGCTTGAACCATCTGCTAATTGATTTACGCCACCTGCCATTTGATTTGCTCCTGCAGATAATGTGTCTAAGCCACCTGTTACTTTACTCGAGCCATCTGCTAATTGATTTATCCCAGCAATTAATTGACCAGATTCGTTTTTAAATGTATTTGCGCCTTCTTTAGCAGTATTTAACTTCTCACCAAACCCGTGGAATTTTTCAACAAATCCTTTTTGTGCACTGGCTAATTCCTCAATACCACTCGTTAAAGATTGCAATTTCTCTGTATTCGGTAGTTTGTTTTGCGCATCACTTGTTGTTTGATTTATTGCACCTTTTAATTGTTTTACTTCTTCATTTAATTTATTTGTTCCACCTGCTACTCCAATAGCTTTTTGCTGAACTGTCGCTGTACTTTTTGCCGCATTTGTTATATATGGTTGTAACTGCTCTTGATATTCTTTTGGTAAACTCTCGATTTGCTTTTGCAAATTAGCTACATCTTGTGCTGCATTTTTCGCATCTCCTGCTGTTGATTGAGTAAATTCATTTAACTGATTTACATTTTCTCCAGCACCATCTATTTTCTGATTTACCGTATTTAATATAGTAGGAACTTTCGACTGTATTTCCTCTAGGCCTGCAACAGAATTTTTCACTGTACTACTTAACTCTTGCAAACCCTTTTCAATTTTTTGAGAGGCTCCCTCTAATTGACTTTGTCCGCCAACAAGTTGTTCCATACCATTTGATAATTCATTCGTTCCTGTTTTTAATTCACCTGTTTTACTTACTAATGTATTCAAACCTGCTGTTACTTTCTGAGACCCATCTTGTAATTTCCCTATACCTGTCTGCATCTCACCTGTTTTACTATTTAATTCATTTAAACCATCTGTTACTTTTCCAGACCCATCTTGTAATTTCCCTATACCAGTTTGTATTTCACCCGTTTTGCTATTTAATGTATTTAAACCATCTGTTACTTTTCCGGACCCATCTTGCAATTTATTAGATCCATCTGCTAATTTCTGAACTCCATCTTTCATCTCCCCAGATTTCCCTTGAAGTGTATGGAGTCCATCCGTCACTTTACTTGATCCATCGTGCAATTCACTAGCTCCATCATGTAACTTATTTGCTCCGTCCGCTCCATCTGCTAATCCTTTTGAGACGTCTTTAATAGAATCAAACATTTTCTCTGCATATGTTTTCGTTAACGTGCTTGATACTTCACTTTTAATTTTTTCAATAGCTGTACCGCCAATTTGTGAAGATAAGAAGTTTAAACTTTCATTTGGAATATATTCTAAGTTTAATGGTTTCGGATCGTCTTGTAATAACGTTGTAGCGTTACTTGAGAAGTCATCTGGAATACGTACTAACATGTAATACTTTCTGCCTTCCATTCCCTCTTTCGCTTCTTTTTCACTTACAAATTCCCATTTAAAACTTTTATTATCTTTTAAGTTATCAACGAGCCCTTTCCCGACCTCAATTGGTTTCCCATCAAGTTCTGCACCTTTATCTAAATTGACTACGGCAACTGGCAAGTCATCTAGCTGCTCATACGGATCCCAAAAGGCCCATAAAAACATACCAGCATATAAGATCGGTACAAATAAAACCGCAATGATTGGGATTAATATTTTTTTACTTTTTATAATCTCTGCAAATTCTTTACTAAGCAACTTATGCCATTTCATAATTTATCCCCCTTTTCAAAAATGACCAAAATGTCTATTTAGTCATTTTCACCCAAATAAAAAGGCTATATCTGTTCATACATATGCCTTATCCCCGAATTTATACTATGCACATTTTCAACTACTTGATTATACTATTTAACCACCCTCTTTATACATTTGACCAATTTGTTCAATTAGTCATTTTTTTATAATATTAAAAGGATTATCTTAATTTGACAATCCTTTTAGTAAATAAAGTTCGAATAATTCCGAGATCTTTTCTTTTTCTAACGGTTCATGATTTTTTTCCCAATCAAAAATAAGCGATACGTATAGGCGAAGCATAATAAATGCTGTAATTTCTGGATCACATTTGCTAATCTCACCTTTTTCAATCGCAATTTCTAAATAAGATTGGATGACAGAAATGATTTCCACATCTACTTGTTGCATCACTTCTTGTACTTCTTTCGTTCCCATATCACGCTCTTCTTGAATTAGTTTAATCATGAGCTGATGTTCTTTTCTAAATTCTAATATGCTATATAATGCTCTATGTACATTTTCAAAAAATGAAATATCTGAACGAATTGCGTCTTTTGCGACTTGCTTCATTTCTGTAATTAAATTAGAAATAATTTCGCCAAATAGTTCTTCTTTATTTTTGAAAAAAGTATAAATTGTTCCTTTTCCTACATTCGCTAACTTCGCAACTTGATCCATCGTCGTCGCCTTATAACCGAATGCTGAAAAAGACTTTGTTGCAGCTTCAATAATAGAACGTTTTCGATCCATCGCCACATCATCACCTCCAAAAATGACCAATCGGACAATATAGTCAATTAGTACATCTTTGATATTACCACACGCTTACATTCTATACAAGTTCTCTTTTTTAGTTATTCCCAGTATAAAAAAATTCCAGTCAAGTTATATCATACTGTCCATAGTGTATCAAAAATTATACTTGTATGGAAAGCTAGAATATATTCATAATAATTGCTGGCTAGATCACACTAGAAATCTAATTAAATAGACAGTGTTCTTAAAACCAAAAGTTTAAGAACACTGTCTTTTATTTTGACATAGAAAGTAATATTTTCTCCATCTCTTTCTTAGTTAGCTCATCATCGATTATCTCTTCGTATATCTTTGTACCTCTTGTAAAAATATCATTCACTATGACAATTTGATAATCACTATTCTTGCCTTGTGCTGGTACAAACATTTTGACCCCTTTTAACTTACCCTCTCCATGAGAAGATTTATTATAGACCATTCCTTTCCCGTCTAAACTATAACTTTCTAGATTATCTTCTCCAGGCATCATGTAGTGTAGTGGATCCTTATTACCACCTACATACATCCTTGACTGATAAATTGTAAAACCATATTTCCCTTTTGTATATTCTGATTTAATAACTAATTCTACATCTCTTCCAAAATATGAGTCAGCCCATTCTCTTTTTAACTCATAACCTTCAGTTATATAAGTCGGCTGCTTTATTTGAAACGGTACATGATCTTTCGCTTCTTCCACAGTATATGTTAAAGACTTCTCCACCTTTTCCGAAAGTGGAATTAATTTCTTCTCAATAATAGCTAGTCTTTCTTGATCCGTTTTATTCAAGCGTTCACGTTTAAATTCCTTTGTATCTCCATCATAATTCTCAGGCACTTTTTTCTTAACCATTGCTTTTTTATGAATTTCTTTAGCTTCCTTAAATAATTGAATATATTGTTCAAATTCTTCTTTTGTAAAATTCTTTTCTGCCAAATACAAAAAATCTGTATCCCTTTTATATGACTTTATTGACATACCCCATTCTCTACTTGCATTCTCTGGTGTACCTAATACTGTTTCTATCGCTTTTTCAAATGCTGCTTTAGATTGCTTTTTTTCTACAACCTTTTCTTTCTGTCTTTCATCTCCCTCAGTTATCGTTGCATTCAATAAGAATCCCCCTGCTATAGCAGCTATAGCAATGATCCCAAGTAAAGAAAGACGATACGATTTCTTTTGGAACTTTTTAATCATAACGATTCTCCTTTTCAGTGTTCGTTTATTTCTACTTAAATTTGCTAGGCTTGGTGCTTGATAGGAATAATGTTCTAAAAGAGTAATAATTGTATGACCGTATGCAATTTGCTCCTCTTTATCTATAAAAGTAAGCGCATATGCATCACAGGCTAATTCTTGATCTTCTCGCATACAGAAATAGGCGTACCAAAGAATCGGATTGAACCAATTTAATAGGAGCAAACTGTACATAATCCAATTTACAGCTACGTCGTTTCTCTTAATATGAGCTAACTCATGGTAAAAGACATATTGTAATTGTTGCTCATTTAATACTTTCATATGTTTTTTTGATAGTAATACTTTCGGACGAAAGAAACTGAAAACAGTTGGGCTCGCAATCTTTCCTGCTAGACGTAATGAAACTGCCTTCTTCATTTTCATAGACTGCTTACAGCGATTAAACACTGTAACGACCTGTTCATCCGTAATATCCGCTTGTTTCTTTATGTAAGAATATAAACGTCTATTTGTAATAAACGTTATGACTGCTAATACGATTACCCCAGCTAGCCAAACATATAGAGCAAGTTTGTATAAAGAAAATGTAGTATGTTGTTCCGCACTCGCACTTACTTCCTGTTCGCTATTTTTTGTCACAGTTTCAGAATTTGATTCCAGTTTCACTGTAGGGTCGCTTTCTGTGTTCACTGTATTCTCAGTAGACGTCGTATTTTTTTGAATAACTTCCGATACACTAGAACTATAGGAAAGTAATGAATAAATACTATAAGAGCTATCTGGTGACCATGGTAAAAGAAGTCTTATCATTAATACGATCCACAGCATATATTGCCATCGGGGCGTCAACTTATTTCTAAATAGAACTTTTATACATAAAATAAATCCAACCAATATACTGGCCATAAGTGACGTTTCTATAAGCCAATCAAAAAAATGAGGAAGGTATATATTTATAAGCATGTCTATCATTTTTATCTATCCTTCCTCTTATTCTCCTCTGTCTTCTCGTCTAAAATGCGCTTTAGCTCATTAATATCTTCTGAAGACAATTTTTCTTCTTTTAAGAAATTGACAAGTAAAGGCTTAAACGCCGCACCGCAAAAACGCTTTAGTAAAGATTTCGTTTCAACTTGTAAATAATTATCTTGTGATACTAACGGATAATACGCGTACATACGCCCTTTATCTTGATGATAAGAAACGGCTTCCTTTTGTACTAGCCGGTTAATTAATGTACGGATTGTTTTCGGTTTCCAGTCCATTGCATCTTCTAGTTCCTCTATAATTTCATTCGCTGTTTGTGGAGAATTCGACCAAAGTACTTTCATAATTTCTAGTTCCGCTTCAGATATTTTAGGTAATTGATTTGTCATCGTATGTTTCACTCCTAAGTATTACATTTGTAATCTACTTTAAAGATTACAAATGTAATACTTATTTGTCAACCATATTTTAGAAAAAAACCAATTACATGTAAACCTTACTTCACAACAACAAAATTCCCCTTTTTCTAATAATCAAATAAAAAAACAAGAAAATCTTTACAATTAATAGTAATATAGAAAATAGACAAGTTCATCAAAATAGTGGAGGCTTTTTCAGTCATGATGCGTGCGCTTCGTTTAAATATAAAGCAAGCTTTTTGTAATCGTGTTTCTTTAATTATTATGTTTAGTGGATTGGTTCTTATTTGTATTTATCATTATTATTATGTAATTCGTTATGTTGGAGACGGGACAGATGCGTTTGTAACAACAGCTTTTAAATGGATTGGATTTCGCGACAATGAAATGGATGTTTATTTATTATTAATGCCAGTTATTGCGAGTTTCCCCTTTAGTACAAGTTACAACTCGGATAAGTCAGATGGCTTTAAACCGTTTGTAAGTAAAGAAATTTCGTTATTCCCTTATTCAGTAACGAAATATATCGTTACATTTTTTTGCGGAGGACTTCTTTATACGTTTCCATTCATTTTATCGTTATTATTTTGTAAATTAACTATTCCAGATGGAGAACCGACGGCTGGTTCAGGCATCATAAATGATAATGGGATGTTCGCAAACTTATATTACGATTCTCCCCTCACTTACATTACTGTATATATCGGAATTAATTTTTTATTTGCAGGTTTAATGGCTCTTTTAGGACTTGCTGCATCTGCGTGGTCACAAAAGGACTATATGGCAATTCTATTTCCATTTGCAGTTGCCTCCATTCCTTACGTCCTGCTAAATACAATATTCCCTACAATAGGCGGAGCACCTTTTCATTTATATGACCCAAAGCAACCGTTACATGGCATGTCACCGTACATATTAACGATGCAATGTGCCTTCTTCTTCTTCGTTAGCCTATGTATGTATATAAAAGGCGTACAGCGTGATAGAAAAAGGTACAAAAGAAGACTACAAAGAAGAGATCGATGTAGAAAAGCGTTTCAAGCATAAAAACCTAATTTCCTCATGTCTTCTTGGAAATTAGGTTTTTTTATTCATTTACGGCGTACCAGCCAATCCCCACAAAATAACAACAGCCGCAAAGTAAATTGCTTTAATACCTACCACTAAACATAATGAAATAATTGCATATTTACTTAATTCTCTTCTTGCGCCTATTAAAGTAAAAATAACTGCCAAACTAAATGTTATATAAGAACTTGCTGTATTTATTAGGTTATACGTAATATCTAAATTCTGTGTAAGTCCTGTTATCTCGGCTATAAACTGAATCATGACGATACTACTAAAAAAGATTGCGATTTGATTCATTAATTTCCCACTTGTTAGCGCTTGCATCTTTAGCCCCTCTTCCGAAAACTAAATATTCAATTAATTTTATCACCATATTACAAAAAAAGGAATTCTATCTTCATAATTATATGACGATGCAAAAACAAAAAAGAACGCTTAGATACCTAAGCGTTCCCCTACTTTAAGAAGCCTTCTTCAAATCAATTTGAGCAAGTACTGGATCGTGGTCACTTACACGTCCATGTTCTTTCATAATGTTTGAGTTTAAGTGTACTGGGTCTATAATTGTGTGTGGTGCGATGTTATTTGTTACTAAAATATGATCTAACACTTGTGCGTTACCTTCATGAATGTACGTGTAACGATTCTCTTTCGGCACTGTGTTTAACATATCTTTTAATATCGTTCCCTCTAGTGCTTCTAAAGGTTTAGAGAATTCAAAGTCATTCATATCACCTAATACAACAACTGGTGCATTCGTATTCTTTTTCTGAATATCTTGTACGAAATGATTCACTTCTTGTGCTAATTGAACTCGTTTTTCTTCACTCTTTAATACGAGCGGCTGTACTTTTCCGAATGGCGTTGCATCTCCTATTTTTGAGTTTAAGTGATTTGCAACGACAACAACGTTTTGTCCTTGGAACGTAAATTCTGCCGCTAACGGTTTACGTGTACTTTCAAATAATGAATTTTCGTCTCCGATACGAACAACATTTTTATCAAGTAACTTCGGTACTGTTGCTAATTTCACGCGTGATGGGTTATAGAAGAAACCGACGCGAATGTTAGCTCCTGGTGCTCCTCCGTCTTGATTGTTGTTTGGAGCGATTTCTACATACTCATACTTCGGACCACGAATTTCTACCACTGCATCAATGATACGTTTTGCGCTTAATGAAGCATCTGTTGTACCGTCATTAATCGATCCGTTATTATCTTGCATTTCCTCTACACCGATAATATCTGGCATTTTTAAATTGTATTTAATAGAATACGCTAACGCTTTTACTTTTTCATCTGTTGTTTCTTTTTTGTTCGCTGAGAAGTTTTCAATATTATATGTAGCAACTGTTAACTTATCAAGACGCGGCTGAATATTTGCCCCTACTTGCTTAAACCCACCGTCCACTACAGATGGTAATTCTGTTACTGGCGAAATACGGAACGAACCGTAATCATATCCTACTACCCCTGTTATATCTCCAGTGAAAGTATCGCCTACTTTTGCCACATAATCACGAGGTACTTTTACAGAAAGACGCTCTGGGTTTAATTGATTTTCATCTAAAAGAGGTGTGCCATATTTCGTTACTACTTTATCACCGCCATTTTGTACTGTTACATATAAATTCCCGTTTTTCTGAGGAGCAATAATTTTTGGCGTTGGCATCGTAACGCGCATACCTTCTACACTTTCATAAAAATCGATTGCATCTTCATTTGGATCAAATAAACCGAATGCATCATTATCGATAATTTGATCAGGGATTTTCACACCGTTTTCTCCAAGTACAACCGGTGCTGGTAAAGGTTGATTTTTTGCGATTACAGCAATGCGGCTCGCCTTAATTTCTGTCGTCGTTAAGTCTGTTTCAAATCGTTCTGCGTATCCAGGCCCAACATATTCTTCTACTTCTCCATCAACTTGGACAAGGTCTCCTACTGCTACATTCGCATCTTTTTTGTATACGTACATACCTTCTGAAGTAGCTGGATCATTATCTGGCTGATTATCTTCTATATAAAAACCATTTTTATCAAGCGCTGTTACAACGCCTTCCACATTGTTTACTTTCTTCCCATTGTAAGGAGAAATATGTGATTTCCCTTGAATATCATGAATACGAACTGGTTCATTGTTTACGATAATAAATGAAAATGTTGAAACTGCTGAAGAAGTAAGCCCTTCTTTTTCTGCGATTGCTTTCACTACACTATTTTCATTCACTACAATTTGTCCGTTATAACGAACGCTTTTATTTGTAGGATTAGAGCCATCCAACGTATAGTAGATTGTTGCTCCTTCTGTATTCGTTGTTAATGTTACCGCTGTCCCTTTTGCAACTTCCCCGCCATTTGGTGATGCCACTACATCGCTAACACGGTTTTGTCCTTCTCCTTGAAACTTATGAGCTGTTACTGATTTTAAACCTGGGCTACTAAAATATAATTCAAGCGTCCCTGTCAAGCTAACTTTCTTCCCGATATTTTCAGGATGGTCTTTCACATTTACAGCCGATCTCACATCGCCTTTTGGCAACTGAACAGGCATGATCTTGTCTGGATTCGTTTCGTTTGGCGAATCGGCAATTGCCACGTTTGTGTCGTCAAACTTAGCCGGATCTTTCGTGTATTTAGAAGGACTTTGCGTATACCCAACGATATATCCTTCCACTATCCCCTTCGTTTTCCCTTGCTGCTTAAATACTTGAATTGCTTTTTCTACTGACATAGAAGTAGTTTCTTCCGCCTGCGCTAAAGTTCCAGTAAATGAAAGCAATAGCAAGAGTGATAAAAAGACACTTAATAATTTCTTCACAGCCATTTCCTCTCCCTATTTCATATTTTCTCAACATGTCTATCATATCAGACGATTCGTTATATAGAACGTTATTTCGACAACTTTTACAAAAAATTTATTTAATTTACAAGCTTTCAAACTATAATACAAAATAATAATTTTACAGCTTCTACGAATGCACTCTATAATGTTAGAGAGAGAAAACAGAAAATACCGAATTTTTTTATCAGCATGTAAAATGTATTCATTTGAATTGGAGTTGATTGGATGGAAGTACAAACAGAAACATACCGTGCAGCTATGAATGGAACATTAGAACGGCATTTTTCAGATATGATTGCTGTTATACCAACTAGAATTACAATTGATCAGCTAAAACAGCGGCTAGAAACTCTCTCTACTAAAGTTGATGAATTTAAAATTGTTTATAGTGATGAGACAAGCCTTATTGTTGAGTTACATATGGATGAAAAAGTCATACCGTATGAACTGCATATTGATGAAACGAATGATCCAGAAGAATATAAAATGTACAATAGACAAGATTCCACAATAATAGACCGTACTTTTGAAGATGCGGCTTTCGGCACTGAAATTTTCACTCGTACGCTATTTGTAGGCGATGTACTCAGCTGCTTTTTCCAGCAGGTACAATTTTTATGGCACCTCGCACCAGATTTGTTATTTGTAATTGATTCAAGTGCAGCAATGAAAGTAATATCTAGAAACTATATTGAATATCACGTTGAAAATGAGTTGTTACCTGACATTCCTGACTTATACGTTATTCATTCCGTTTATGAAGACGAGCCCACACAATATTGGTTTCATACACACGGCCTTTTAAGAGCAGGCGTAACAGAAATAGAATTAATTATTCCAAATCGTATTTCTTCCTACTACGGCATTGGCGATCTTTTTCAAACATTTGCTAATAATGCCGTTGAGAATGGCCAAGTCCCAATGAATGAGCCTATCGTTATCGCACATAGTCAGCAAGGTTCCATACATACAGTAGCTGTTCCGTGGGAAAAAGGTTTGTCTTATATTGGACGTAAAACGAGTATGGATCAATTATCTTCAATTGAAGATGAAGAAGTGAAATTACAACCAATAGATGCACAAAACGTATTCCTTGGCGGGATGGATGCCCGAGATGAGTACCATCAATCTCCATCTGTTCTCTTGTTCCAATATAATACTTCCGGAGAATATATAGAAAGCTTTTTCAAAGAACATGAAGAAGCTACAGGGCTCATGTTCTATAAAACAAATAGTGAAACGGCTCGTATGGCTTATAATGCAAAAAATACTTTCGGGTATTTCAGCAACATTTTTCAAATTGAACAATCAAATGAAGATTTCCGTTTCCTCGCTAAGTTTGGTGTCTCTTACGAAGAAGGGAAAAGTGAACATATGTGGTTTGAAATGCAAGACCTTACGGAAGATCTCATTCAAGGAATACTCATTAATGAACCGTATTTTATAGAAGAGATGCATGAAGGGAATTCTTATCATTTAGATTTTGACAACTTAACAGAGTGGGTTATTTATGCGGGAGATGCCGTTATAAAGTCAAATAACTTATATATGTTTATTGGTTAATAAGTATTTCATATAATAAACAAAACGCCTTCAATATAATTAAAGGCGTTTTGCTTGAACTATTTTAATGTGCGACTAATTCGGTTTCCATTTCTTTCTCTAAATGAGATAACACACGTTTCACCGCTAACTCACCTTGCTCAATACAAGCCGGAAGACCAGAACCAGCGTAAGAACTACCTGCCAAATAAACACCTGGCAACTCATTCTCCATAAATGTTGTGAGCTTTTTCATTCGCTCTTTATGGCCAACTGTATATTGAGGCATCGCTTCTTTCCAGCGGCTTACAATTGTAAACTCTGGATCCTCTGTAATATCCATTGTCTTTTGTAAGTCCTCTAATACAAGCTGCACAATTTCTTCGTCAGTTTGTTCAACAATCGCTTCATCACCAGGTCGTCCAACGTAACAACGAAGAAGTGCCTTTCCTTCTGGCGTTGTATGCGGCCATTTTTTATGTGTCCACGTACACGCTGTAATCGTGTAATCACTATTTCTTGATACGACAAATCCCGTACCATCAATATCACGCTGAATTGCAGACTTCGGGAAAGCAAGTGCCACGTTTGCAACTGATGTAGACGGAATGTTACGGAAGAAACGAAACTGCTTGTACTGCGCAAACATAGACGGCAATATTTTATGCGGTGCTGTAACTACAATCGCGTCTGCTTCCATTTCTTTTCCGTTACTAAGAGTAATCGTATAACTATCACCAAGTTTTGCAACTTTTTCAATACGAGTTCCCTTCATTACCATATCATTAGGAATCTTCACTTCAAGAGATTCCACTATAGATTCTAAACCGTTTTTCACAGTTTTAAAGATTCCCTTTTTCAATTCAGCCTTCTCTTGCTTTGGAGCGAGCGTACGCATACCGAGTGAAATGCTACGATGCTCCTGTTCAATTTGATAAATTTGAGGGAATGTTGACATTAAACTCATTTCATCAATATCCCCTGCATAAATACCAGATAATAATGGCTCAATTAAATTTTCAACAACTTCATTTCCAAGGCGATGCCTGAAAAACTGCCCGAGTGATTGGTCAGATACTGGCTTTGATCTAGGCATTAACAGATCAAAACCAGCTCTTAGTTTACCAATTGGGGAGAACAATCCGGAAAATAGAAACGGCGTAATTTGCGTTGGAATTCCCATCATTGAACCGCTCGGCATTTTGTGTAACCGATTGTTTACGAGAACGAACGATTGACCGGTCGCATTATTTACAAGTTCAGCATCAAGTCCCAATTCTTTCACTAATTTAGCTGCGCTCTTTTTTCTTGCTAAGAAAGAATCAGGACCGCGTTCAATTGTAAATCCATCTTTTTGAACGGTTTGAATTTTCCCACCAAGTTTACCGGACGCTTCTATAAGCAATGCATCTATCGGCAAGTTTTTTTCACGAATTTCTTTTTGTAAGTTATACATTGTTGTTAATCCTGTGATGCCACCGCCGATGATCACAACTTTTTTCCTCAAGTAAGCTCCCCCTTTCTACTTACATTACAGATTCTTTTTTCTTTAATACAACATCTGCTAAACAGTCGATAAATGCGTCCGATGCGTTTGGCATTTCTGGACGATAATATTTCGCGCCAATTTCATCCGTTACAACTTTACACTCAAAGTCATTGTCATATAAAACTTCTAAATGTTCCGCAACAAATCCAACTGGTGCATATACGAATGAACTGTATCCGTACTTTTCATTTAGTTCTCTCGTTAAATCTTGTACATCTGGACCAATCCAAGGATCTGGTGTATTTCCGGCACTTTGCCAGCCAACTGCATAATTTGCTACTTCAGCACCGCGTGCAATATAGTCAGCTGTTTCATTTAATTGATCTGGATATGGATCGCCGAGTGCGATAATTTTTTCTGGTAAGCTATGTGCAGATACGATTAACACAGCTTTTTCACGTTCTGCTTCTGACATACCGTTATATATACCTTTCACTGCATCAACCCAATACTGAATAAATTTCGGTTCTTTATACCAGCTATCAATGCCGTGAATTGTTAAGTTTCCAAGTTTTTCTGCTTCTTCTTGCGCTCGTCCTACATACGACTTCACGCTAAAAGTAGAATAGTGAGGGGCAAGAACGAGTGCAATTGCATCTTCTATTCCATCTTTATGCATAGCTTGCACTGCATCTTCAATGAACGGTTCAATATGTTTTAAACCAAGATACATGTGGTACTCTACTTCATCTTGCATTTCATTTAAACGCGTCTCTAACTTTTTAGCTTGCTCTAATGTAATAGTAGCTAAAGGAGAAATACCACCAATTGCACGGTAACGCTCTGTTAAATCTTCTAGCATTTCAGGACTTGGCTTTCTTCCTCTGCGAATATGTGTATAATAACGTTCAATATCTTCTTCTTTATACGGCGTTCCGTATGCCATTACAAGCAAACCAATTCTCTTTTTCATACAGACAATCTCCTTTACTTCGCTAACTGTTCTTTAGAGTACTCATGAATAAATGTAGTTAAGCGTTTTAATGTATCTGGATTTACTTCTGGGAATACGCCGTGACCTAAGTTAAAGATATAACCTGGCTGCTTCATCCCTTGATCTAAAATACCTTTTACATGTTCTTCAATAACAGACCAAGGTGCTAATAAGAATGAAGGGTCCATATTTCCTTGTACCGCCTTATGAACACCACGCGTGCGTGCCTCTTCGATTGATAAGCGCCAATCTAAACCGACTACATCAAGAGGTAAGTCATGCCATTCATTCACTAAGTGTCCTGCCCCAACGCCGTGCATAATCATTGGAACACCCATCGTGCGAACTTCTGCAAAAATACGTTCCATTGCTGGTTTAATGAATATGCGGTAATCCGCTACATTTACTGTTCCAACCCAAGAATCGAAAATTTGAACCGCTTTTACTCCTGCATTAATTTGCGCTTTTAAATATGTAATAACCATATCTGCCAGCTTATCCATTAAAGCGAACCAAGCTTTCGGCTCTGCATACATGAACGCTTTCGTATTATGATAGTTACGAGAAGGACCGCCTTCAATCATATAGCTCGCTAACGTAAATGGAGCTCCTGAAAAACCGATTAACGGTACATCTAACATTTCTGTCGTTAATAAACGAATCGTATCTAGTATGTAAGGTACATCATCTTCTGGATTGATTTCCCCTAATTTTTCTACGTCTTGTAAAGAACGGATTGGATTATCGATAACTGGACCAATGCCAGATTTAATTTCCACATCAACACCAATTGCAGGTAGTGGTGACATAATATCTTTATAAAGAATTGCTGCGTCTACGTTATATTGATCAACTGGCAACTTTGTAACGTAAGCGCACAACTCTGGATTATGTGTAATTTCAAATAAAGAATACTTTTCTTTTATCTTTCTATATTCCGGCTGCGAACGACCTGCTTGACGCATATACCATGCTGGTACATACTCTGTACGTTCCCCCCTACATGCTTTTAAAAATGTCTCATTTATAGTTCTTACCAAGACCCTAGCTCCCTTCCTTACCAATGCTTTTTCTTTAAATATGCTCTATTCCGATATTTATCTTTTTTTACTATACAGCTTGTAAAAACAAAATGCATAACATTATGTACGTTGTTCATTAAATTGACACAAACATTCGTAAAACCGCTTACTATTTTCACAACATTCTTATTATAACACAGAGAAAAACTATGGTTTAGCTACTTTTGACTTTTCTCCTTCACGGTTCGTTTGTGTGTTATATGGTACGATGTAAAAACTTGGTTTTGAGAATATATTTATAAACTTTTCCTCATATTTCCCTGTTCCTTTTACCGTTCCAACGTGAGTATGCATTCCTTTTTCAACTTTATAAATCCGGTACATAATTCTCTCATCAGGAAGCGGCGTCCAGCTTAGTTTCATTGCAAATAAACCGAAAGGACTAAAAGCTAGTTTTGCTTCCACGTTTTGAATCTTATCTAAACGAATTGGCAGTCCAATTGTTTCAACACCTTTTGGCCTATGAAAACTCGCTTTATCTTGTATACTTGCTTTCGTTAAAATCTTTTTAAATAACATCGTTGCCGATGCATTTCCATCTTGTAATTGATGCTCTTTATCGGTGCGGTCATAGCCAATCCAAACTGCACCTACTAAATTCGGTGTATATCCAACAAACCACATATCGCGCGCACCATGGTCATCATTCGGCAGTGAAGTTGTGCCTGTTTTTCCAGCTAAAGCTCCATTATATACGCCAGCTTTCGCCGTACCTTCTTTCACAACTCCTTCAAGCATCTTTGTCATATACCATGCCGTTTGCTTTGAAAAGACTTTCGTTTCAGCTTTTGATGATTCTCCAATGACTGCCCCGTGTCTATTTAACACTTTATCAATAACGTGCGGTTCGATAATATTCCCGTTTGCTAAAAAAGAGCGGTACATTTTAACAAGATCAAATGGAGAAACGCCGTTTTTTAGCCCGCCAAGTGCTGTGCTTAAACCTGAGTCCGAAATATGAACATTTCCTTTCTCTAAATATTGCTTTCCCTCATCTACCCCTAATTCATTTAATAAAGATACAGCTGGCACGTTTGCTGATTCTAATACCGCATCGTACATCGTCATCTCTTTCGTATACTCATGATTATAATTTCGAGGTTCATAGCCTTCAAACGAACTTTTTTCATTCGTTAATAAAGAATATGGATTATATTTCTTCGTCTCAAGTGCTGGTCCATATACGATAAGTGGCTTTAAAACAGAACCCGGCTGCCTTTTTGCAAAAACACGATTAAGCCCTCTCGGAACATACTCTCTTCCACCAATCGCGGCTTTAATTCCGCCAGTCTGGTTATCCATTAATAAAAATGCACCTTGCGCCCCATTTTCTTTACCAGGGAAATTTCTCGCATCTTGAAACTGGTTATATGCTACCTTTTGAACTTTTTCATCCATTGGTACGACAAATGTATATCCTCCGCGCAGTACTTCTTGATGCGATAAACCGTATAAACGCGCTGCTTCATCTATAACCATATCGATATACGGCATATATGCGAGTTCACGTTCATCTGCATTTTTATAAAGAGCGATTGTTTTTCCTTGGTAACGAACACTATCTTCTGCTGTTAAATAGCCTTGTTTATGCATAAGTGACAAAACAAGATCACGGCGTTCTTTACTCTTCTCAGGAGATAAGTACGGTGAATAGCCATTTGGCGCTTTCGGAAGCCCTGCAAGCATCGCTCCCTCTTCCACTGTTAAATCCTCTACATTTTTATTAAAATACAATTTAGCCGCCGCTTGAATACCATATGCCCCATGACCGAAATAAATATGGTTCATATACATTTCAAGAATTTGCTGCTTCGTATATTTTTGCTCTAATTGAAGAGAAATTGCGACCTCTTTCAATTTACGCGTAAATGTTTTTTCGTGAGTTAAAAAGACATTTTTAGCTAGTTGCTGCGTAATCGTACTACCACCTTCTACCTTCTCTCCAGCTAAAGCGTCTTTATAAAGCGCCCGAAATATAGAAGGGTAATCAATTCCTTGATGCTCATAAAAACGAGAATCTTCCACAGCAATAAATGCTTGCTGTACGTACTTTGGAATTTCTTCGATTGGCACGAGCTCTCTATTTTCTACATATAATTTCGTAATTTCTTTTCCTTTCTGGTCAACGATACGTGATGAAGAGTGGAAAACAAGCTGCTTTTCATCCATCATATAGCCACCAGTTAACACAATAAGTTTATAGAGTACAATTGCTACTACAAACGTTGCTACCCCGCCTAATAAAGTCCACTTTGCTTTCTTCATACATCGGCCTTCTTTCCAAATGATGGTACATTTATTATTTGAAAAAGGACTATCTTTATGTATATAATCTTCGAAGTTTTTCACAAGAGTTGATATAATAGAGACAAAACTATAAAGGGGGCATTAAAATGAAGGCTATTATTTCATACGAAACACCTCTAGAACAAGCTCATTTCACTGCAAAAAATAACGAAAAAGATATGTTTTATAAAGAAAATACTGAAGAATCTGTAGAATCCACACTTCAATATGACGTATTAGACGCTGTTGGAGAATTTAAAGGACAACCTGGCTACATCGTTTGTAACAACATTTCTGTAACAGACGAAGGTCGCCCTGTATTTGAAAACCGTTTTAAAAACCGCGCAGGTCTTATCGAAAACGAACCTGGTTTCCAAGCAATTCGCGTTCTTCGCCCATTAAGTAATGATACATACGTCATTTTAACGATGTGGGAAACAGAGCAAAACTTTAAAGACTGGACAGAATCACGTTCATTCGAAAACGCTCATAAAAAACGCCCTGCACAAGCAGAAGGACAAGGACAGACACAAGCGCATCCACATGCAGAACAGCAAAAAAGCATTTTCTCTCGCCCGTCATTCGTGACTACTTTTGATGTGTTAGTTTAATTTTCGGAGTTCGGAGCCTGCGATATGTGAAATTATATCGGCGCAACTCGAAATATATCAGCGATTTTTGAAATATATCGGCGCAACTCAAATTATATCAGCGATTTTTTGAATATATCGACTTATCGACAAATGACGACACAAAAAAGGAAACACCATTACACACTGGTGTTTCCTTTTTCTTTGTACCAATTATATATGCGAAGCGCGTCTTCTTTTCGCATATGCTTCACTTCATAACCATGTCCCGCTACCGATACGGCAGCTGTACATAACTCGTCTTTCTTTTGAAAATGCGACTGATTATATCCTACTACTTGAACATGCCTTCTTCGCATGATCCCTGTATATTTCGCAAGGCCTCGGTACACCATTACTAACTGATTTTCTCGTATCATATATCCACCACTTTTATATCTAGCGTATGCAAGTAACGTAAATACAATAAATAGCGGTATAAGAACGAACAACGCAGTATGTTGTTTAAAATATATACTCGCACCGGCGATCGGCATTGCGAGCACAGCACTTGTAATCCAGCCCATTACGACGTAACGGCGCAATGCAGCCTTCGGTAAATGAACGATTTCCTCTTCTACTTCATACGGCAACTGTAAATATGCGAGTAACTGCTGTACATCTTTTTTCTTCATAAAAGGGTGTAACATCACTTCATTCCCGGCGGATTCTATACTTTGAATCACTTCCACTTCGACAGAACAATAACCGAAAGGCTGGCGGAGAATTCCTTCTTTCACAGTAATCGCTTGAATGCGGTGTAATTTTAAAACAAACTCTTTCTTATCAAATAACCCTTGAACGATGCGAATTTCATTTCCTTTTCGCTCTATTTTAAAGTTCGCATATTTTAGCGCATAGCCAGCTGTCGAAACGACCCACGAAACCACCATTAAAATCGCGGCCATAACGATTAATTCATATACACCGTTATCCATCACATACGCTTCCACTTTATTTATGAGCCATTTTGGAAGAAACTCATTAAACTCTGTGTAAAGGATTACTAACATAGAAAACACTAATCCAAATCTGCCGGATGTAATAGATGCGAATAAAATTTCTTTCGCTGTTAACTGATAAACTGTCTTACTTTCTTCTTCTGCGAGCGTCTCTTCACTCACAACGCTTCTCTCTTTATGTAATAAAGCAATCAGTTCCTTCGCTTCATCTTCTCTAATACCAGCTAACATCACTTCTGGCTCACTACCGCCGCCCGCTACTTCTATATTTAATTTCGTAAGTCCAAGCATTTGATAAATTATATTAGAAGATGTACTAATGTTTTGCACACGGTCTTTATTTAAATAACTTTCCTTCTTCACAAAAACACCGTGTTTTATATGTAAAATATTATTCTCAATCCAGTACACTTTGAAATACCATTTTACAGCTGAAAAAATAGCCATCATGAATAATATAGCTAAAAGAACAAGGTGTAAGAAATACCAAGGCTCTACTTCACCATCTGAACGAAATAGAACAAGAAAAATAAAAGGCAACAAAGTCGCAATTCTAATACCTAATAAAATCGTAATCGGATGTTGCCTCTTATACATCCTCATCACTCACTTTCGCAAGCTCTCCAATTTGTCTTTTCAACTGCTCTGCTTCCTCTTTCGTTAAACCTGGAATACTATGAGAAGTTGCCGCTGTTGAAATATGTAATTCTGCTAAATTATACTTTCTCATAATCGGTCCTTGCTCAATCGTTACGTGCTGCACACGAATCATCGGAATAAGCACACGTTTTACAACGAACATTCCCTTTTGAATCTCAATCTCTTCTTCATTTAATCTGTAACTATAATAACGTTGACGTAAATTTGGAAATACAAAATAATCAAGTGGTATGTATATAACCGCTCCTGTCACTAACAATCCAAACAACCAGCCCCACCAATTAAAATTAATCATAAAAAAGAAATACGCTATTACGACTGCTAGTATAATCGCCGCCCCAATTAAAGCGTGAATCCTCCACACTTTCAGCATATTAGAATGAATCTCCTTTTCTAACGGCTGCATCTCATCACTCCAATTATATGAATTTATTAATTACATATTAGTTGTTATATACAGTTTTGTAAAATTATAGTTCCTTACATCGTGTCGAGCATTTCTTTAAAATTCCCTTCATTAATTGAATACACCTGAAACTGAATATAATCTAGTTCATTCGTATTAGGACAAGCATATGGCAAAATGTTAAATTTAGAAGCAGATCTTCCTAACATATCTGTAACCATAAGAGCAACATCTATATACTCAAAATCTATACGGAATGCTACCGCTTCTCCCGTAAATTCATAATCTTTAATCGCATCATAAGACTTATTCGCACTAATCAGCATCACTTTTAATAGTTGGTTTAAATTTTCTGGTTTGAAATTAATCATTTATACAACTCCTTTCCTTAATAAAACACTACGAAAATAGTGTAATCTTTTACTTTCATAGCTTCACACATTCATTATATTAAAAATAAAGCTAGTTTTTTATAATTTTTTTGATATAATTACTTACGGGAAAAGGGAAGACATTTATCTTCCCTTGTGTTTTTATTTGCATCTAGTACTTTTGCTAGATGCTTTTTTTATATCATTTTTTTTATAAACCACTTAACAAATTTCTCTCCAACTAGCATCCTTCACATCTTCACTAGTCGGCTTTCTAACTGATCCAACGAAATATTCCTCGCAAGCACCAAATGCAATGAAATTTTTCTGCGCTTGTCTTAACGAGGGCTTATTTGCTCCGCCTTCATAGTCATGATCGTTAAACTGAACAGGATCATCTTCCCAATAACATATGTTACAAATTTCATATGTACCTGGTGGTTCTTCTTCTAATGTTTTATATCCGCAGCATGGACACGTGTATTTTTTCATTTTGTCACTCCATTATTAACTTGTTTTTTCTCCCATATATTCCGGTTCACAAAGAATGTAACAGCGCAAATCATAGTTATCCCCATGAAATACATCATTTGAAGAGTACGAACTTCTTCATATGCAGCTGGAAATCCTACCATTACAGACAAAAAAATAAAAACAATACTAAAAGCTAAAAGTAGATATAATAATAAAGATATAATATAGCTTAATTTAAATCGTAAAATGATACCTCTAAATAATAACTCTCCAAGAAGACATCCACCTAAAATAATAGGTACTCCGAAATACAATGTAAGGACTCCCATTTGCGCAGTAGCTTGAATTACATTTCCAAGTATGGTCGAAGTCTCCTCATTAAATCTTTCCATCCTATCATATAAATCAAGTACCGTTAATGAAATAAATAAACTTAATATAGAAAATGAATACGGAATTAAAAATTTGCTCAATCTCATTCACCTCACTTTTCCCTTTACATATATTATTCTTTATTTTCTATCATTTTTACATAAAAAAATAACCCTCTATGATAAAACATAGAGGGAAGAATTTCTATATAAAAACCTATACCTCATCCTGAAGTGAACCCCGAAAACAGAACACATATCAAAACACCTAAACCATCTGTTCCCTATATTCTTTAGGGGATAAGTGGTTTAGGTGGTTTATTAGAAAGTAGTACCTTCTTTTTTATAATATTCTTTTGAAATCTCTTCATAAAATGCTGCCGATGTCGCGTAGAAATAAGGTGCTAACCATAAGAAACCGATTCCAAACGTAAGAATACTTAAAATGAACCAGCCAAGGAAACTTAAGCATAATAAAAAGTAATCCATTTTATGTCCATTCATCATATGGCGACTTTCGGTAATTGCTTGATTCGCTGTGTATTCTGGATGATCATTCAAAATAAAATACGTCATAGCATAAGAAAATGATTTAATAATACCCGGAATAATAAGAAGTAATGTCCATAGAATCAAGTATACATACATTAATAAATATGTTAAAAACGACTTCATAAGCTTACTTCCATCACTAAACCATCTAAATAAATGACCAATGCGAGCACTAGTCCCACGGATTGCATTTAAAACAAGATAATAGGCGCCTATTGTTAACGGACCGATAACAAGCATTGCAATAATACTTACTGTAAGCGACTCACTTGCTTCTTTCCAGCCCCAAAACATCGAGAAAACACCTGTGGTTAGAAGTTCGACAGCTCCAATAAGGATTCCAAGTAATAAGGTTGCCCCTACCGCTAATCCCCATTTTCCTTTTAATGCATCAAGTGCTTCTCTTTTCAACTGACTTATCATATATAACCTCCTAATACTATTTCTACACTAGTATACCATTTATATCAAAAATCCCACGAATTTCCCTGAAATAGAAGCAGCTACCTTTTTTTCTGATACGTATTGATAAATGTGCGCTGTAGTTGTACTAATATATGGATTAAACTAAAGAAAGCCTAATCCAATTGTAAACTACTCATTTCTCTATAATAAAAAAGCCTGCCTTTCATACTAGGCAAGCCTTTTCAGGTTATTTCTCACTTATTCTCTTCTTATACCAATCCTGCATTCTCTCCGTATCTTCTACTCTCGTATGCTCTAGTTTATAATTCGATGATGCACTAGAAAACGTATACGTACATAAATCCGCTCGGCGCTGGAAATATGATTGTGTCTTTTCAATTGATTGGACGTGTCTTCTTCTTACAAGTCCTGTATGTTTCCCAATACTACGATGTACCATTGTAATTTGCTCTCCGGTTACACCATAACCGTTTGTTTTAAATGTTGCGTATCCAAGTGTAAAGATGAGGATAGCGAGCGGTAATAACGCCCACATGATGAAATACTTTCCAAAGTATATGATTATTCCTGTAAGCGGGATTGCTAGCATTGCGAAGAAAATGAAACTATCAATTAAATAACGGCGCAATGCTGCTTTTGGTAATGAAATAATATTTGTATTCAGTTCATATGGTAATTGTAAATGAGCGAGTAAGTGTTGCACGCGATCTTTTCGAATGATAGGATGTAGCGTAACTTTTTCTTCTTTTCCTTCACTTTGAATGACTTCTACTTGCACAGCACAATAACCGAACGGTTGGCGTAAAATGCCTTCTCTTATTGAAATCCCTTGAATACGGTGTAGCTTTAGTACGAGTTCTTTTCTCTCAAGTAATCCTTGCGAAATACGGACTTCATCATTTTTTCGATTTACTGTGAAATTACCATGTTTTAACGCATATCCAATTGTGGATATAATCCAAGAAACGACGAGCAAAATGGCTACCATGTAAATCCAGCCGTATATATCATGATCCATTACATACGACTCTACGCTATTTTTTATCCATTTCGGAATGTACTCATCCACTTGGTTATAAACGACAAATATTAAAGAGAATAATAATCCAAATTGACCAGATGTAATAGACGCTAATAAAATTTCTTTCCACGTTAACTTGTACTCTGTCGCTTGTTTTTCCTCTGTAATAATTTCTGTTTCTACTACTTCTTCTAATGTTTCTTCTGCTTTCACTTCTGGAGTTGGCTCATTTAGCATTGCAATAAGCTCAGTCGCCTCTTCTACTGTAATACCAGCTAAGCTAACTTCTGCATCATCGCCTCCGCCAGCTGTTTCAATTTTAATTTTCTTTAGTCCTAACACTTGATACAGCATGCCTGAACTCGTATTAATCGTTTGGACACGTTCTTTATTTAAGTAGCTCTCCTTCTTCACAAAGAGCCCTTGTTTAACATGTAATACGTTATTTTCAACCCAGTATGTTGTGTAATACCATTTTTCAAACGCTGAAAAAACGGTGAGTAAACCGAATCCAGCGGGAATTAAATACCAAAATGGGAACTTTCCGTTTAAACTAAACATGAAAATAATTAATGGTATAAAATCTGTTAATTTTAATTCTAATAACATCGTGATTGGATGCTGCCTCTTATACATCCTCATCACTCACTTTCGCTAATTCTGCGATTCTCGTTTTCAGCATTTCAGCTTCATACATCGTTAAGCCGGGAATGCTATGAGAAGTTGCTGCCGTTGAAATATGTAATTCTGCTAATCCATGTTTTCTCATAATTGGCCCTTGTTCAATTGTAACGTGCTGTACACGAATCATCGGTACTAATACGCGCTTTACAACGAAAAGACCGTGCTGAATTTCAAGCTCTTCTTCATTTAATTGATAGCTATAATAACGCTGACGCAGTTTCGGAAACGTAAAGTAATCAAACGGCGTATATACAATTGTTAATCCGATGAGGACATAGAAAATCCAAGCCCACCAATTAAACTTAATCATAAAGAAAAGATATGCCAAAATGACTATAATACTGATCCCTAGCTCAATTAAGGAACGCGTTTTCCACACCTTGACCATGTCAGGGTGAATTTCATTTTTCAATGGCTCCATGTAACCACTCCAAATCTAGTAATCTAATATATGAATTGTCTCAATCTATATTTTACATAACTTTACATAAAATTGAAAATTTATTATTTATTCCCCCTTCATGACGTTTTTCACATTTTGAATCCAAATTTCTTTATACTTTAACTGGAATCCCATTAGTATGTAATTACTCATATTATCGATCACAAGCGCTAACGTATGAGCATTTTCTTCAGTTGCATGTTGTGACACAACACCAAGTTCCACACCTTGCTTCAATAAATCGTGAAATCCATTTAAGAAATCTTCTTGTATTTCAAATAAGCGTTTCTGATACTTTTCATTTCGCGTCGCAGTTACGATGAATTCATTGATAACGCGTAATATACCTTCTTGACCTCTATACTCCGACAACATATGTAAACCATCTGCAATTAACTTTTCTTCAAAGTTTTCTTTCGTATATTGGTCTTTATCGAAGTAACCCACGAATTGATATCCAGAAAAAATCTCTTCAAATAAAAAATCAACTAACGCTTCTTTAGACGGAAAATGATAATAAATAGCTGGCTTTGATATGCCTACTTCTTTCGCAATCATAGAAAGACTCATCTTCTCAATACCATGCTCTGCCATTAATTTAAACGATGCCTCTACAATGTTTTGCGATGTTTGTAAATTCTTTGTCATACTGTACCTCACTTATTTTTACTTACCGGTCGGTAAGTAAATTATAAAATGCAACGAAATGATTTGCAAGTTAGTCAGCGCTACAGAAGGGGTTTATTGGTAAATACAGAAAAGTATAAAGTAAAAGCAACATATAACAATACGGAGGATATTCATATGGGACTTGGCGGTAAAGGTGGTAGTGGTAGTGGTGGTAGCGGCGGCGGTGAAGCTGGACAAGATGGTAAGGGCGTTAGTAGCGGTTATATATTACTCATTGTGCTCTTTATCATATTAATCGTAGTTGGAGTCAGCTATAGTGGACTTGGTCTTTAACTTTCACCAGTAAGGGTACGCAAAATAGAAAGCACTGGCTATATTAACGGCCAGTGCTTTCTATTTTCAGCATTCTTATACATCATGTGTGTTTCATTATTGATCATCCACAATAATATACGCTGTTCGGATCGGCCCATGCACACCTACGACAAGGTTCATTTCAATATCCGCGCTATTTGACGGACCCGAAACGAAATTCACACAAGCGGGCAGGTTTTCTCCCGCTTTATTTTGATCATGAATCAGTTTTGTAGCATGGGTTAATCTTGGTACAATCGTACTTTTGGGAACGATTGCAATGTATGACTCTGGAAGCAGACTAACATGTCTTCCTTTTAACCCATCATTAAATAGCACAACGGTTCCTGATTCTGCCAGAGTCATATCACTGAACGTAATGCCAAGGTCGGCAGCTTTCGCAAATGCTATGTCCTCTTCTCTATGATCTAATCCCCATGTACGAAAATGTGTTGTACCTTCATTGCTGAAACATGGCGTAAGACCATACTCATTAAAGCGCTCATCATTCGAACATATAACAGATTTGATATTCCATTCTTTTATAAAAGACCCCAATGTTTCAACAAGATTTTCCGTTGTTGTTCGCTTTACTTCTGTATGAATTACTTCGCAGTGCTCTATTAACTTTAATACAAGTTCGTCTTGCGCCAGTCCGTCAAAAACATTCCACTGCGGGGAAAAAGACCATTTCGGTTTCTTCACTGCTTCTGGACGTTTTCTACCAAGCTTTTCTGATAATTGGAGTAAAAATTCCTCACGATTTTGGATGGCCATCATCGTTCTCCTTTACGTGTTTTTCAAACCACTCTCGAAACGGTTGTTTTTTCGGAACTGGAAAATCTCTCGCGTCCGTCCAAGCTTTTAACGGTCCAATGCCGCGCTCAATCTTATCTCCTTTTGTGAGAGGTTTTAATGCATATGGAGCGCTCTTCGCTGCAAAAGAAAATAGTCTAGGACTCTTCACCACTTTTTCAAAACCTTTCATAGCCACGTTCCAAGCTACGGGGGATTGTTTTTCTTCTATAATGCGGCTGCGATGTTTAATTAATAAGTCATGTAACGGGATTTTCACTGGACACGCTTCTGTACAAGCACCACAAAGGCTAGATGCATAAGGCAAATCCTTATATTCATCATATCCCCCTAAAAGCGGTGTTAACACAGCTCCAATTGGTCCTGGATAAATAGAGCCATATGCATGTCCACCAATATGCCTGTATACAGGACACACATTAATACATGCCGCGCAACGAATGCACTGAAGGACACTTTGGAATTCTGTTCCTACAATATCGGAACGACCATTATCAACAATGACTAAATGAAATTCCTCAGGTCCATCTGTCCCGCCAGGCTCAGTTAACCCTGTAATATAACTTGTTAACTTTTGTCCTACAGAACTTCGGCAGAGTAGTGTTACTAAAACATCAAGCTCTTCCCATGTCGGAACAATACGTTCCATCCCCATAACTGTAATCAACGTTTTCGGAAGTGTCGTAGTAAGCCTTGCATTTCCTTCGTTCGCTACGATAGAAATTGATCCAGACTCTGCAACAGCAAAGTTACATCCAGTCACCCCTATATCCGCTGCAAAAAAATCATCACGTATATACGACCTTACAAACCTCGCCATTTCCCTCGGATCAGATGTTCCCGTATAATCTAACTTTGTTTTAAATATTTCACAAATGTGTTCTTTATCCTTGTGAAGACACGGAACAACAATATGTGACGGCGGATCGTGGTCGTTCACTTGTAGAATAAATTCAGCAAGATCTGTTTCTAACACTTCCGCTCCAGCTTCTTCAATCGCTTCATTTAAACTGATTTCTTCCGTTACCATCGATTTTGATTTCACAATTTTTTTCGCGTTTTTCTTTTTTACAATCCCTTTTACATATTCCCTTGCGTCTTCTGCAGTCTTTGCAAAATAAACGAAACCACCGTTTTTCTCAATATTTTCACTCAGCTCATATAAATAATAATCAAGGTTTTCTAATGTATGCTTTCGAATTTCTTCTCCTAAAGCTCGCCATTCTTCCCAGTTTCCAAGACTCTCAGTAGCTTTTAATTTCTTGATTCTAAGACCATCTTGCGCTTTCCTGACAGCCTGTCGCATAAATGGATCCCCAATGCCTGTTTTAGTACGCTTATGAAAGGGATCGTTCCCAATTTTCATTCCCATCTCTATATCCCCCCTTGTTTTCGATCTTCATTTAATACTTGAGCAATATGTTTTACATCAATTGGATAACCATTGCGTGTTAAACGTCCTTTTATATTCATTAAGCAGCTACAATCCATCCCAATTAACACTTCCGCACCGGTTTCCATAATATGCTTTACTTTTTCCTCAACCATTTGCTCAGAAATTTCTGGCATTTTCACTGAGAATGTACCCCCAAATCCGCAGCAATCATAATTATGCGGCAGTGAAACAACTTCCAGTCCCTTTACACACTTTAATAATTTTTGCGGTGGTTCCTTAATCCCCATTAATCGGCTCATATGACAAGATGTATGAACCGTTGCTTTTTTATGAAGCTCCGCACCTAAGTCTTCTTTCCCTAATACTTCCACAAGAAATTGTGTGAACTCATATGTTTTATTTCCAAGTTCAGTAGCTTTTTTCTTCCACTCCGCTTCACTTTCAGAAAATAAGCTAGAAAACTCGTGAACCATCATAGCGCAAGAGCCCGATGGTGCCACAACATATTCTGAACTAGCAAAGGCTTCAATCATATGTTTTGCAGCTGTTTTTGTTTCTTTAACATACCCGCTATTATAAGCTGGTTGTCCGCAGCAAGTTTGAGTTTTAGGAAAATCCACTTCACACCCTAAATCTTCAAGAATTTCCACAACATCTCTTCCTACTTCTGGATAAAAAACATCTGCAACACAAGTAATAAATATTGATACTTTCATATTTGCCCCCCTAAATACAGTAAAGTAAGCTCAAGTAGCTTTATAAACAAATCCACCTTATCTGTATATTATTGGTAAAAAACAAAAAAATATGAATAGAAATAGCAAAAAAAAAGACTCTCAAATTTGAGCATAGCCATCAACTTAAAAAATGCATTGTTCCTAAAACGAAAAAAACGAGTTGAATTCACATAAATAACTGTAGAAAAATTAAAAATTTTGTTTAGGAGGTACTTAAAGACCTTATCTTGATGGGCATGGGGTATCGCCACACGACTAGCCAGCACTCACACCCAAAAACAGGAGGGAATGATAAAATGTAGTTTTAGGAGGGGAAAGAATGTAAAGTTGATTACACTAAAATCATTGCTTAAACCATCTGCATTAGAAACATTAAATGCTAAAGAAAATCACTATTTTTGTTCAAACGAAGATTGTGATGTAGTCTATTTTGATACGAATAATAAAAAATACTTTGTATCTGACATAAAGGTAGCTGTAAATCAAAAAGATGACTCAGCAACTACACCAATTTGTTATTGTTTTGATTGGACAAAAGAAAAAATCAAACAATATGTGGAAGATGGACTTACTCCTAATCCAGTAGAGCATATTCGCGAAAACATAAGAGAAAACCGATGTGGTTGTGAAGTAAACAATCTACAAGGTAGTTGTTGTTTAGGCAATGTTACAACTTATATTAGAAAAATGTCATTAGGAACTTAAATGTTTCTTTTTTTCACCAAAATACTTGGGGCTATTTCAAGATCTCAAGTTGATGGGCATGTGACGGTGCCTCATGCTCACCAAGCTAGTTAGTGTATGTTAAGTAAACCTTATGGATTTGTATATCTCATCCATCCACTTTCAGATTGTTTCACTTTATACTTCCCATAAGACAGAAGCTTCATTGCCGAGCGATTGGCCACATGAAAAACCAAGTTCAGCTTCCATTCTTCCTCCATTTCACTGGGATAGGTGGGGGATTCATAAAAAAACGCCATCCTTTCTTATGATTCTACAGAAAGAATAGCGTTTTTTTCATTTTAGGGGGGATTTTTTTCAACTGGAAAAGATACCCGAAATATTAAAGCATCTTTGGCTAGATAACCACCTTTACACTGATTTCGCCATCTCTCTACTGAATATCAAGTTCACTGCAATCACGATGACTGCACCGATAAGAGTTGCAAATACACGGTCGAACAGAATGATAAACTGGAACGGCTTGCCTGCTTCCATGATCAAAATAATGAGCGGGATCATGGTTGCAGAGTATACAAGATAATTTCGAACCTTTAGAAGAGGTCGAACACCTGCGAATAGCCCGATACTTATAACTAACCCCCAAATTGGTAGACTAGTTGCGAGAAGCAAGCTCGCAACAATCACGCCGATTACTGTACCAAGCACTCGTTGTGTTGTTTTGATTGGAAAGAGTTCTATTTTCCGCTGAGTAAGGATCGCTACGGTAATTGCAATCCAATAGAAGTGGTGCTCGGGCCAAAGTATTCGCAATCCCTCAGCTATACCTAGACATAATGCGAGCCTGATTGGGAATTGCCAACCGGATAGATGTGCAAGAGAATTCCGCCATAGGATGATTTTTTTCGATGTTGGCCCTTTCACATCTCCATCCAGCGATGATTTATAACAACGGTGTACCCAGATGCCTAGCACCAAGCTGATACTGACGGTCCAAATCGCCCCTGCTAAGATTGAAAAAATTAGTTCCATCCAGTACTCCGTCTGGTCGACCATGTTGAGGATGATGATCAAGAATACGACAAAGCGTGTTGTTGCCATCGCCAAGGCACGACTATATCCGCCAATTAACGCAGCAAGGCTTACCAGCAGGATCAAGACTCCAAATGTCAGATAGCCATGTCCGAAAGAGAGAACAGCAGCAATCGCAGCGAGCACTACTGATATCAGCGCTGATGCCAACTTTTTCCCGTGATTTATAAAACTCGAACCGACTTTCACGCTACTGACTGCCAAACTGCCGACCGATGCAGTAAAACCAAGAGCGGGATAGCCTAGAACTGTGGCGAATAGAACAGGTCCGGCCATACCTATGCCGGCGGAAATGAGTTCTACTATTTCTACCTTGGCCTCCTTAGACCAAGAAAACACTTGAGCCCTATATGTCTTTACATTCATCTATAGCACCTCTTCCGACCCAAAGAGTAGGGTACAGTTTAATAATAGGCTCTTCCTTTAATCCATGGACATGTGGTGATACCTATGTCCATCAGGCTAATATTTTGAAGTATCCCCAAAATGAAAGTTTTATCTTTCCAGAGTTATTTATAATAATTCAGCTCATTTTTTTCGATATGGGGAAATGCCAATTTCTTAAGTTGATGGCGATATGGCGAGACCCCATCGCTATCAAGCTAAGCTTACGCAAAGTCAATTTTAGACGAGATTGTTTCTTTTTTCTAAAGGGAAAGTGTAGTTGATTGAAAGATTTGCATACGAAATAAACCCTAGCGGGTTTCACTTTTTTGAATTACGCAGCTTGATTATTAGACAGGTTACAATTGTAAACGACACCTAATATATCAAAGACCGTTCTTTTCTCATATCGATGAGATTTCTGCCCGTTTTGCTGTAGGAGATTGAACAGGCGAAGTAACACCTTTGATAGCTCTTGGGTGTTTTTTGTATAGTTTGGAATAGAAGAAGAAAATAATCTTTAATCATATATATGGCTTTATACTCACTAAGCTCTCGTTTTTTCTTCATGAGGAGCAATTGGCGCATTTGAAGCATGATAGAAGAACAGAGTAGAATGGCAATCAATTGACCATATAAATGGCACTCCAATCGTTCTGGTTTTATCTTTTTACAATGATGAATTTGAAAAAATGACTTCCACGTTTTAAATAAAATTTCGATTTGCCAACGCAAAGAATACCAGTCATGTACCTGTCCCATCGGGACAATATCTGTAGGGGTGTTTGTCATATATACATTGATACCACTGAGTCGTTTACTACGAGGAGAATACTTCATTCCTTTCTTTTTTTCTCTTACAGCTTGATCTTGTAATCGTTTTTGTTGCTGTTGTTTTGTTAATCGATGAACAATTACACGAGCTGGCACTTTATCAATCATACCTACATAAGCATCAGCTATTTCACATGTTTGCCCTGATTGAAGAGAGCTCATTACCGTCTCCATATCTATCTGTATATACTCCGTACCTTTCTTAATTCTTCCATCTTGAAAATAATCAGGGTTAGGATTTTTTTGATAAATACGTGTATTCGACTTGATACGAGAGATATAGTAGGCCTCTTTATCTTGTATATATTGAAGGTCTTTTAAATGAAAATAACCTAAATCTTGGATACATAAATCATTCGCCGTCACAGTTGGGGTACACAGAGAGCCGTAAGTGCCATCATGTTGTTTACCTGGACCTGTATGAATATGTAGGAACTGTCCACTTAACAACTCATACTCAAGTTGAATTTTTATCCCAGCTGTATGGCTGCATCCTCCTGCACCTGGATAAACCGATGAAAATACATCCGGGATTTGAAATGCAGTTGAATCTAAAATACGAATACGCTTGAAAACAGAAGTGTATGGAGAAGAAATCGGCATAGATGCGGCCAATTTTTTGCTTAGTAGTTCGGCCAGTAGGCATTGTAAAAATTGGACGGCCGCCTTATTAAACCGTTGATTCAGTCCCTCAGGACTGATGAGTACTTCTGTTGATGCTTCCAAACAGCTAGATAATTGAGTTAAAGAAGTTGTAGCGACATTTTGACTCATCCATACACATAAAGCGACTAAATCTTTTGCTTGGTATTTACTGGTTCGTTGCACGAAACCAACATCTCTAGCAAGATCGCGTAAGATATTTGGAGATAAAAAGCTTTGAATCTCTTGAGCAAATAATTGTAATTCATTGGATACAGAAATAGACATAAAAAAACGCCATCCTTTCCTATGATTCTACAGAAAGAATAGCGTTTTTTTAATTATATAGACACAAAATTATCTTAGCTTGATGGACACGGGGCGGGACTCCATGAAGAACCCTTTATGGACTTTTCATTTACGAGATAATATTGATTGTTATTTGAAATACATAGTTATCATAGCCTTTAACAGCTATTTCATCTAATAATACATCTTCATAAAAATCACCAATAAATTGTATCTGATGCGTCTTTGCGTAGTCTAATAGACGTTCGTAAGATGCTCCAATTGTTCGATAACTTCCTTGGTGATACACGCAGAGGTAATCACCAGCTGGTTTCGTCATATAGGGAAGTTTTTTAGGCTTTTCATCTAATAGAATGTAAATCATAGGATAATGATTTAAGATATTCTCTTTAATAAATGAATACTTCTGAGTAACACCAAGTCCATAAGGACTTCTGATACCATAAGATTTGCAAAAAGAATATAATTTTCCAATTTCCTTTGTAAGGGTATTATCATCAAAAGAATTAAGATGTGCAAAAATTAAATATTGTTCAGGTTGTTGTTGAACAGTAATTTGGTTCAGATCAGTAGCTAATGTAGATTTAATAATGGAAGTTTTTTTCTGTACCCATTTTTTCATTTTAGTTAATTGTTGAATTTTTTGTTGAATGATTTTCTCTTCATGTTTAAGTAAATCTACTAAGTACAATGGATTTCTTTGATTCATATATTCCTTTATTTCTTTTAAAGGCATATTTAATTCTTTTAACATACATATAACATCAAAAACTTCTAATTGAGTAACGGAATAGTAACGATAGTCGTTATCTAGTTTTAGTTCAGGAGAAAAAATTCCAATATTATCATAATGAAATAAAGTATGTTTTGTTACACCTGCTATTTTTGCAAATTCACCAGTTGTTAAATAGTTGTTTCTATTATTATTTGTTATATAAATCACCTCTTGACTATAGGGTTACTCGATACTTTATTATACAAAATAGAATAAGAAAAACAAAGAACATGTGATTTTTATATGTATTAGATAGTTGTTTTTTTAGAATAATATTAGATAAATGGAGGAGTTTATATGAATACAAACAAATTTAGATACCCAGGCGAATTCGAGCCACAAGATTCTGTAATGTTATGCTGGGTAAGTGAGGCTGAAGCTGCAAAAGGGTATAATGCTCAGCAAGTATTTATTGAGGTTATTAAGAATTTAGTAGATGAAGTTCAGGTTTATGTAAATTGTGGTATCGAAGGTTCACTTCAGATTTGTAAAGAACAATTAGCAAAGAATGGTGTTGATATTGAGAAAATAATATTTACACAATTTAAAGATACATTAAACTGGGCACGTGATTATGGTGCCGATATCATAGTAGATAGTGATGGAAACAAGCGTTTAATTAATTTCAATTTTAATACATATGGTATGGAAGATGAGAACGGAGTTGCAGCTCTAGATGCCAAAAAAATTGCTCTTCATCATGCTATTGAGTTAGGATGTACCGATATTGTAAATTCTAAGTTAATCACAGAAGGCGGAAATAAAGAATTTAATGGTAATGGCGTACTGATGACTATTGAGGAAACCGAAGTTTATAAACGCAATCCTTCTTACACGAAAGAGCAAGTAGAAGAAGAATATAAACAATTGTTTAATTTAGATAAAGTTATTTGGTTGCCACATTCCTCTTTTGACGATGAAGAAGTTTATGATGGAATATTAGATATTGTAGATGGAGAACCCGTATTCCGTTCTTTATCTGCAAATGGACATATTGATGAAATGTGTCGTTTCGTTGGTAAAAATACAATTATACTGGCAGAAGTAACTGATGAAGAAGCAGAAGAATTAAATTCAGCTAAGATTACAAAAGAACGCTTGGATTTGGCTTTTGATATCTTATCAAAAGAAACAGATGCAGAAGGAAATCCCTTTGATATAATTCGTATACCTACTCCTGAACCAATTTATTTAACTGCAGTTCCAGGTGATGAAATTCATGAAATATGGCAATATTACAAAGTAATTGAAAATATTGGTGATACATTGCGTGATGGAACTCCATTTCCGACAGGGAAAATAAAAATGCAACCAGCATTAAGTTATTGTAATTTCTTAATTCTGAATAATATTGTACTTGGACAAAAATATTGGAAAGAAGGGCTTTCAGAAAAAATTAAAGAAAAAGATGAACAAGCACAAAAAGTTCTTGAAGAAGTATTCCCAGATAGAAAAGTTATTATGATTGATACAATTGCATTAAATATTCTAGGTGGAGGAATTCACTGTATTACAAAAAACGTAGCTTGTTCTAACTAAAAAATAGTTAATTTTAAATACCATTGAAATTTCTGCGATAGCATTTCAATGGTATTTTTATATTGAAAAACGCACTTAGAAATGATAAGTGGTGAACGAATATAAAGTACCTTGTTTAACTACCATGAAAATAAATAGACCCTGCTCAATCGTTAAAAAAAGAGGAGAGCGTAAATTAATATGTCTATTGATTTCGGTAGACTACTAGTATTGACTTCTTTAACCATTTTCATTCTCTGTGGTGCAGCACTATTTTGTGCTGCATGGATGGCTAACGGGTGCTTTAGTTCAAAAGATTGATCAAAAATCTAATATTTCCATTTATAAAACAGGGTTTTCGTATAAATAAATGAAAAAATTTATATTCAAAAAAGTCTAAAACAAATCGTAGGGAGCACGAATGATTCATACATAGATTGAAACTCCAATCACTAAACAAATTCATTCAAATAGTAGGAAAATAGTTTTACAGATTTACAAACGAAATCAAATCAACTTGTATTTTACAGCAAAGGAGATTTATATCATGAGTAACGTTGGATTAATGTACGTAGGAACTGTCTTATTTCTCAATGGATATATGTTACTAGGAAAAATTGATAAAAAAAGCGCTGGTATCTTTAATTTATTTGTAGGTGCTCTTCAAGTATTTACACCCATTTACTTGATCGTAACTGCAAATGGAGACACCTCGACGATTCTTTCAGCATCTGGCCTCTTTTTATTTGGATTCACGTATTTGTATGTTGGTATTACCAATTTAACCAATACCTGTAACAGTGGGGTCGGCTATTATTCACTTTGGGTTGCTATTCTAGCAATAGGATTTGCTTGTGTTAACTACTTTCACCTTCATGACATCTCTTTCACGATCATCTGGCTTATGTGGTCTTTTCTGGGGATATTATTTTATCTACTTCTGGCAAAAAGAAAAGACATCGAAACATATACCGGTTGGGTTGCCATTATTCAATCATGGGTGACCGCAACCATTCCAGCCTTCTTATGCCTAACTGGCATATGGCAACAAATCGATACAGCTGTTATTGTCATCGTGGAAATAGGATTCTTTTTCTTCTTTATTGTCCTATATTTTATCCTGCGAAGAAAAAACGAACAATAACTTAGGACACCACTCGCTTAACTCTTGTTTTAGGTAGGATTATAGAGTCAGAATTGGTATTAAGAACTATTGAAGAACAGATTAGTCAGTCAAGTAACTAAACTTCGGGCATGGACCCTGTGGGGCGACATCCACATCAAGGTGGACGAAGGAATTTAAGAGCAAAGACGGATGGTTCTGTTTTGGGTGTGTTTACACATATAACAAAGGGGAAATACGGATAGATTCGTATTAAATGAAAACGGGTCTATCTATTTTTTACTTATGAAAGAAATCTTACAAAACTGTCATCTTTATGTAAGGTTATTAGATAGTTGAACTATTATTTCAATGTGATAATTAAAGCATAAGAAATACATAAATGAACAGGAATATAGAGGTAAAGGAGTATAAGAATTGAAGAAATTTATTACAATAGGATTAGTAGTAGGGCTTTTAACAGGCTGTGTTTCTGTAGAAAATGTTGATGATACAAAAGATACGACACAGCAAAACCAAAAAGCTGAAACAACCTCAGAAAAAACAACCGATTATCCATTTCCTAAGGAAACTAACTCAGTAGGAAAAGGGAAATTGATAATAACTACATCAGAGGGGAATTCAAAGGATGGAAAGGTCCCAGTTGAATTTATGACTAAAGATATCTTTTTAGCTCAGTTAGGTATTGAGTTAGCTAAATTCCAAGAAGATAAACAGGTATTTATTTATATTGATAAAAAATTCCATTCTGAAGAACAAATTGAGGAGTTAAAAGAGTCAGGAGTTACATCAGATGGATTTGTGGAAACAAATCTTGCTTTAAGTGAAGATCAATTAAAACCTGGTATTCACACAGTAACAGCTGTTCAATTTGAAAACGATGATCCTAACGGAAAAGTATCAAACTTTACTGAAGCTAAGTTTGAAATTAAAGAAAGAAAATGAGCTTTTTGTTACAAGTTAGCACAAAATTTCGTTCTGGGGGTACTATAAAATTTTAGCTTGATGGCGATGTGGCGAGACCCCACTTATAAGTAATTGATTAGGGGTGGTAAAGATATTGTTATGGTTTAATAAGATTTCCGTAAATATATTATAGGGACTGCGCTCCATTCCTTCATTCGTCAGGGAATAATAAATATAAATAAAAAAGAAGGCATCCTAAATGTGTAAGTTAGGATGCCTTCTTTTTTATAAAGCAAATTAATTTCTATTAAGCAAGCGCATACGATAACAATTCATCGTCACTTCCCCAAGCCTTTGCAATAATTGATAGTTCGCATACGCGCCGACCGGGGCACCGATGATTGGGACAAGCTGAAGCATTTTCGCTAAATCGATATAGTCTCGGTACTCTGTTTGGAACTTTTCCCAGTCCATATGATTTTCTTCTTCTGTATCCCACGTTTCAATTGCTTTCCATACTTCTTTTCTATGGTCATCACTCGAAAAAGCAAGTTGGAAAACGTGAAGAATAAAAAGGCGCTCTTCTTTTTTACTCGTATCAAATCCGTACAATGTTGCTGCATCAAATAAAAATTTTATTTTAATGGTAAGTAGAAGCGGAAAATCAGCAAGACCGAGGAGAATACCACCTGCTCCCGTTCCTGCTCCTTCTGCCGCTGCGACTTTTTTGTACTCATCCATTTTTTTACGTACTTCATCGTCTCGTCTTTGCAGTGACCAGTTCGTTTCTTTTAGCTTCGGTTTTATGAAGTTTGATCCAGCACTAATTGTTTGTACCATCATCCGAATCGTTTCTGTTAGTACCTTTTGCACTTTCGCCGGCACTAGTTGTTGCACTTTCACCTGCACTTTTTTAGAGAACCGTGTCATCATAGAAGAATCTTTCATGAATGTAGCTTTCCACTGCTCCAATTCTTTTATAACCTTCTCTTCATATGTAATCATAGGTTCATTCCCTTCAGTTTAAACGCTCAATGCGTTTCGCACCGTATTGATAAACGAAACCAATACTAAATAATATGCTTACGACAAATAAAATGCCGGTCATTATGAAATCTTTCGTCGCAAGTGCAAATATAACTGTAAATACAACGCTACCGATGATGAGAATCGCATTTAATAAAGTAAGAAAATCGTTCTTCTTCTCGTCTACCCCTACTGGATATAAATCAAGCCAAATTTTCATGCGGTGATGTTTCCAAAGGGTTAATAGCTGATAGCCGATTAAGTATAAGAAAATAAGACTTACGATAAAACGTCCATATAAAAATGGGATGAAGTAAAGAATGACTCCTCCAAGAACGAGTAAACGCATATATAAGCCGAAATAGTTACCTGATCTTAAAAACGTTCTCGTATATAAATATAAATATGTACGTTTCTCACCGATCATCGAAAGAATGAAATCAAGCCATTTCCTACGTGATACTCTCTCTTTTAACGCTGGTACATCAACGAACATATTCGCAATGCGGTACAGCAGCATCATTTTTTTACCTTCTTCAGAAATTAAATACTCCCAGTTTAGCGGCTTTCCCTTCACCTTTTGATGCATAACAGCAAGGTATAGCGCCATTAAAAAGACAATTACACCGGTAAAAATGACTGAAGTACGTTCTACAAGGACGTACACAAATAAGCCGTTTAAGATAAAGCGAATGAACCAATCTGCTTTTTGAACGCTTTGATCTGTTAAAAATGATTTTTCCCACGCTACGAATAAATTCCATGCCTTTACAATGACGAACGCGATTACAATCCATATGTAAGCCGCTCCTGTTTGCTTCATTTGCTGGAAGTATAACGGGGCAAGCGCAGCGGCTACCGTTGCGATTATGTATAACTGAATCATAAACGTAAAGAGAAATGCCTTTGTAAAGTAAGGCTTTAACTTTTCTTCAACTGGCAGCAAGTACACAAGGTCCGCTTCTTTTAATAGCGTTTGTATGGATCCGGCTGTTAATACGAGGCCAAGTAAAACTGCCATAACGACCGCTGTCGGAAACGAAGGTGTTAACGTTTGTAACCATTGCTGGTAATAATACGCTCCTGCGCCGATGATAAATACGAAAATAAATTTCAAATGATCATTAAATACGTATTTACTATATGTACGAACTTCTTTTAGAAAGTGCCGAAATCGTTCTTTCCATAACGCTGTGCTATTCATAATCTTCTTCCTTTGTTAATGCAATGTAAATATCATCTAACGTTGCACCAGGCATGTTAAATTGTGATTGCAATTCAGCCAACGTTCCTTTCGCTCTCACTTCACCTTGATGCAAAATAATGAATGAATCACAATAGCGCTCTGCTGTCGCTAAAATATGTGTACTCATTAAGATGCCCGCACCACTCTTTTTCATTTGATCCATCATTTGAAGAAGTGATTGAATCGCTAACGGATCAAGCCCGACGAAAGGTTCGTCCACAATGTATAGTGATGGTTCAACTAAAAATGCACTCATAATCATCACTTTTTGTTTCATCCCTTTTGAGAAATGAGACGGAAACCATTTCAAACGATTTTTCATGCGAAATTCTTGTAATAGTTGTCCTACACGTTCTTCGTACTGTTTTTCATCTACACCGTACGCCATCGCTGTTAATTTCAAATGCTCTTCTAACGTTAACTCATCATATAATACTGGCGTTTCTGGAATGAAAGAAAAACTAGAACGGTACGCTGTCATATCATCACGAATTGTTTTCCCGTTAATTGTGACAGTTCCTTTTTTCGGTTCCATTAAACCGATGATATGTTTAATTGTCGTACTCTTCCCGGCTCCATTTAAACCGATTAAGCCGACAAGTTCGCCTTTATTAACAGAGAACGAAACATTTTGCAGTACAGGTCGTTTCGTATATCCTCCTGTAACATTTTCTACACGCAATAACTCGCTCATACGACACCACTTTCTTCATTTATATTCATTCTCTTTTGTAAGAAATGTATATATTCATCTTACCAAAAATCATGGTGCACTACATAGTATCGATGTCTCCAAAAAAAAAATTTAAATTTCTTCGCATATATTTTTACGAAAGCGGACATCATAATTAGTGAAGAAGGAACACACTTGAAAAAGCAACCACCAATTGATGAGTACAACAACATAGTGAAGTCATCATGAAATGGGGTGTCCAAATTGGACAATGAAATTTACACATAACCAGATAATTTGTTTCATTTTCGAAACGGGGTGTCTCCGAAAGAGCATATACTGTTTTAAAAAATAAACAATTTCATTTTTAAAAAGATTGCAATTCATTTCACTTGAAAATGGGGTGTCTACGGCAGAAACTTTAGCCGATTTACCGTGCATTTCTTATATAAATGAGGTGTCTGCGAACCGTAAATTATAAAAAAATGCTTTTTCAATCCCTCTTCAGAAAACAGGAAGCTGAGTCAGCTTCCTGTTTTTCGTGTTTGTTCTCCTATGTAATTATGGTAAAATACGGCTAAGACTATTTGAAAGGATGAGATCGATGAATCATACAGCGGACAATTGTATTTTTTGTAAAATCATTGACGGGCAAATCCCTTGCTCAAAAGTATACGAAGATGAACATGTACTTGCATTTTTAGATATTAGTCAAGTAACAAAAGGACATACTCTTGTTATTCCGAAAGTTCACAAACAAGACATTTTTGCGTTAACGCCAGAAATCGCATCACATATTTTTGCTGTCGTTCCAAAAATCGCAAATGCAATGAAAGCAGAATTTAATCCAGTTGGCTTCAACCTACTTAACAATAACGGCGAGAAAGCTGGACAAACTGTATTCCACTTCCACCTTCATTTAATTCCACGCTACGGTGAAAACGATGGTTTCGGTGCTGTTTGGAAATCACACCAAAATGAATATACAATGGAAAATTTACAAAACATCGCAAGTACAATTGCAAATAGTGTGAAATAGTGCCACTATAATAAGAAGTAATACATATCAAGCCGATTCCTCTGGCATTTATTGAATGGCTTATTTCTTCACCAAAAATGCCGGGGATATGATTTTTTGTGCATAGCATGTACAAGAGAGAGAAAAGCTCACTTTTCTTCCCCTTGTCTTAAAGATATGCACACTTTTATACATCATGAATACGAACGAAAAATAAGGAGGTTTCCTTTTATGTCAAAAGCTAAATCCTTTATTACAGGTGTACTTTGCGGCGGAGCAGTTGCTGGACTAGCCGTTCTTTTCTCAACTCCTTCTTCTGGTAAAGCTATGCGCGGTAAGCTGAAAGAAAAAGGAACTGATATTAAAAAGACTTTAGCTGATATTACAGCTGATACAAAGTTATTAAAGCGTCAAATCGTTGAAACTGCTTCAGAAGGTAAAGAAGTATTCCAAGAACTAAAAGACGATATGCAAGACACGCTTTCTAACTGGAAACAAGATATTTCTCAAAACAAACGACATATTGAAAAAGAAATTTTAGACATTCAAAAGTCAATCGAGAAACTACAAGAAGCCGTTCCAGAAAAAGCGTAAACATATTCCTGCTTAGTTTTTTGCATATAACAAATATTTTTCATACGAATTGACCTTAACACGGCATATCACATAGATATGCCGTGTTTTTATGCATTTACAATATATGTTATCCCTTAACATGTAAAGAAAACACATGTATTCTTGACTCATAAAACGCTTCCATAGTTATGCATGATTTGTATAGAATGTTGTTTTTCCGAAAAATTTTCACAATTCTCACAAAAAGACTTTATTAATTTTTATTTTACTGGCATAATAGATAATAATGAAAAAAGAATGTTAAAGTGGGTGAGTAAATGAAAAGTGGAGAAAAAAATTACTCGGTAAAAGAAGCGATGATTTTCAGCCAACGTATTGCTCAATTATCGAAAGCGTTATGGAAATGCGTAGAGAAAGATTGGCAACAGTGGATTAAACCTTACGATTTAAACATTAATGAGCATCACATTTTAACCATCGCTTATCATTTAAAAGGGGCTTCTATTTCTGAGATTGCTAAATTTGGAGTTATGCACGTCTCAACGGCGTTTAACTTCTCTAAAAAGCTTGAAGAACGCGGCTATCTTGTATTCTCAAAAAAAGAAGATGATAAACGAAATACGTACATTGAAATTACAGACAAAGGGGAAGAATTACTACTTTGCTTAATGGAGGAGTATGATCCTGAAAATAATTCTGTTTTTAATGGGGCACTTGAACTTCGTAATTTTTACGGTAAGTTCCCAGAAAATATCGAACTGATTGCAATCCTGCGTAATATTTACGGACAAGACTTCATCGATATTTTTGAGAAATCATTAGAAGATATCGAGGAGAACTTTACGGAATCCGATCAAAAGTTAGTTAAGAAATAATCTATTTATTTTTTCGCAATCATGCGTAAGAATTCATTCATAAGTGGCTTAAATAAACCTTGTTTTGCTAGCGCTTCCGCAGTTTCGTGTACTTCGAGCTGATGTGGAAGCGCTTTTTCAAATTGATCTAATAACGCATCAAACAATAGAAGGCCTTCTGCTTTCTCCACTACATATTGTTCGTTCAGTTTTTCACAAAGTTTTAGTATACGTTCAATGTCTTTTTTACGAGCTTTTTTCTTTATGATTAAAGAATAAAATGGACACTTTTCTTCATCAATCATTTTAAATAGTAGGTCTACGTAATATTCAGCTTGTTCTAGTCTTCTTACAACGTCCATTTTCTCCCTCGCTTCCTAACACAAAGTCTTCTATTTCTGAATTTTGTAACACGAACAAAATATCGTATGATACAATATATAAAGTATATGTATTTTAGCCAAAAGGAGGTCTCGCCTCATGACTCTTATAACCGTTGTCTTTGTCGCATTCGCACTTCTTGTTATATTTTACACGAATTTCATGACACATACACTGTGTGAGCGAAAACAAATATCTGCGAGCCGCCAGCCCGGTGTCTTTCGAGTTATTAACGTATGTATTACCATTCTATTAATTTCTAGTTATGTAGAAATTATATTTCATGGAAAGTGAGGAAGGAAGCCCCTTCCTCATTTTTTTCCTCTATAAGCAAATTATACCTACTATAACTAATAAAATAAACAGTACAAGTAATAAAATAAGTTGAGAATTCATCCCCCATCCCCTCCTCTTTTCTATATATGCGGCATTCGCCCAATATGGTACCCTTTCAAAATCTGACACAAACTGGTTAAAATTTCTTTATCAATAGGAAAACTCGTCGAAATATGATATATTAAATTTTGTACATATTGCTTATACTATGAAATAAATGACACGCATCTAAACTTTATCCTAAAGCCTAGGTAAGCCCTGTTAAGCGTGCTTTTACATATAACAAAAGCAAAGACATCAGTGAGACTTAATCAGGTTCTTATGAACGAAAATAACCTATCATAAGGCGTTTCTTCATTTGTACGGGATAAATTAAAAATACATAATAGTAGGAGTGTTTATTGAATGAAGAAAGCTATGCTTGCCTTAGCCGCAACAAGTGTAATCGCATTATCAGCATGTGGAACATCATCATCATCAGACAAAATTGTTACATCTAAAGCTGGTAACATCACTAAAGAAGAGTTCTACAATCAAATGAAGACACAATCTGGTAAACAAGTACTAAATATCATGGTTATGGAAAAAGTACTTATTCACAACTACAAAGTCGATGACAAAGAAGTGGACAAAAAGTACGATGAAATGAAAAAGCAAGTCGGTGACCAATTCGATACACTAATGAAACAACAAGGTCTTAAAGAAGAAACAGTTAAAAATGGCGTTCGCGCTTCATTAGCTCAAGAACAAGCGATTGAAAAAACAATCACTGATAAAGAACTAAAAGAAAACTACAAGCCTGAAATTAAAGCAAGCCACATTCTTGTAAAAGATGAAGCTACTGCGAAAAAGGTTAAAGAAGAGCTTGGACAAGGTAAATCTTTCGAAGAGTTAGCGAAACAATACTCTGAAGATACTGGTTCAAAAGAAAAAGGCGGAGACCTTGGCTACTTTACAGCTGGTAAAATGGTTAAAGAATTCGAAGACGCAGCTTATAAAATGAAAAAAGATGAAGTAAGCGAACCTGTAAAATCACAATTCGGTTACCACATCATTAAAGTAACAGATATTAAAGAACAAAAACCATTTGATGAAGTAAAAGGCGACATCAAAAAAGACCTTGTTCAAAAGAAAGCACAAGATGCTCAATTCATGAACGACCTTATGATGAAAGAAATCAAAAAAGCTGACGTAAAAGTTGACGATAAAGATTTGAAAGATCTTTTCGAAGAACCAAAAGCTGACGCTAAAAAAGACGCAAAGAAATAATGAAGTAAAAAAAGCTTGGGTAGCCCCAAGCTTTTTTTATTACTTAATATCAGTATCTTCAATTAGCATTAAATTCTCACGAGTTAATTCTACACCTCGTAGACGTACTGCTTGATTCCGTTTCGTTTCTTCATATACGTTACGTATATATCTTCCGTTTCCAAATTGTTCTTCCTTACACGCTATTTCAATTTTATCTCGAAGTTTCTGATCAGCAGTCTCTGTTAACTGATATCCATTTCCCTTAAACATTTTCTCTCCCATTTGTAACAACTCATCAACACTATAATCTTTAAATTCAATTACATTTGGTATACGCGATCTCAACCCTGGATTTGTATTTAAAAATCCTTCCATTTCATTCGTATAACCAGCAAGAATAACGATTAAATCATCACGATAATCTTCCATCGCTTTTAATAACGTATCAATTGCTTCCTTTCCGAAACCATGACTGGTATTCACATCTTTAGCTAAGGCGTAGGCTTCGTCAATAAACAATACACCGCCAAGAGCTGATTGAATCACTTCTTTTGTTTTTATAGCTGTTTGCCCTACATATCCAGCAACAAGGCCTGAACGATCCACCTCAATCGTCTTATTAGAAGATAAGATCCCTAAATGATAAAGTAAATTAGCAACAATTCTTGCCACAGTCGTTTTTCCTGTTCCCGGATTACCGGTAAAGATCATGTGTAATGAAGACCCTTCTTCTACTGGCAAGCCTAAACTTTTCCTTGTTTGCGCAATTCGAATTTGATCTTGTAAACTTCTCATAAAATCTTTCACTTCGTTTAATCCAATAATTGCTTGCAAATGTTCTTCTAATTGGAATTCTGCTACTGCATTATTTTGTTCCTTCTCAAAATCTTCAGGAAGCAAGTTCATAATTTCATTCTCATCTAGAATTCCTTCATTTACAATTCGATTAGCCTGTTCTCTCTTAGCCTCTTCAATAACATTACGTACTAATCTTCCGTTCCCTGCATCAGCTTTCAAACGTTTTATCTCTCTCCCAAGTACTTTCGATAACGGAGCAATTGATTGCTCTGTTAGTACAAACCCATCATTTGTTGTCGTTAACTTTGCAATCTCCACTAATTCAGCGACCGAATAATCCGGGAAATGAACGTCAATTGGGAAGCGCGACTTAAGACCTGAGTTAACTTGTAAGAAGTCTCGCATTTCTTTCTCATATCCAGCTAGTATAACAATAACGCTATCCCTATACTCTTCCACTAGTTTAACTAATGTATCAATCGCTTCTTTACCAACATTATCGTTACTCAGCGCATATGCTTCATCAATAAACAACACTCCGCCAAGCGCAGACATAAATACTTCTTTTACCTTCTCAGGCGTTTGACCAGCATAAGGTGCAATAAGGTTACCTTTGTCCACCTCAACCAATTTACCGCTTTTTAAGAGCCCCATTCGCTTTAATAAATCACCAACTACACGAGCTACAGTCGTTTTTCCTGTTCCTGGATTACCGGTGAAAATCATATTTAGATTTTGAGAAAATTTATTCTTAATCCCAACACTTTGGCGAAGCTGCTGGGCAATTAGTTGTTTTTCTAATGAACGGACGAAATCTTTTATGTCTGTTAATCCTACGATTTTTTCCAGTTCTTTTTCTAAATCAAATTCTTTATCTCTTGTATCTGCGAGAAAATCTGGCGCTCTGAAAGTTATAAGTTCTGTAGAGTCTGCATATTCATCCTCACTAATTCGTGCTGACTGTCTACGAATCCCTTCCTCCACAATATTTCTAATCATTCTTCCGTTTCCTGATTCTGCGGAAGATAGCTGCATTTCAGATTCTACTCTTTCCACTAAAGCGTCTCTTGCCTCTTCTGGTAAAATGAACTCTCTTCCTTTAATCATGCTTTCTCCAATGGCAACAAGCTCATGTACAGAGTAATCTTTGAAGTCGACATTTAGAGGGAATCGAGATTTCAGACCTGAATTTGTTTTTAGGAATTCTTTCATTTCTTTCTCATATCCAGCTAGTATGACGATAATATTCTCTCGATGATCTTCCATAAGTTTTACAATCGTATCGATTGCTTCTTTTCCAAATTTATCAGTAGCCAATGAATACGCTTCATCAATAAATAAAATCCCACCTAAAGCAGACATAAATTTATCAGTTGTTTTCGGTGCTGTATGTCCTAAATACTGGCCAACAAGTCCCCCTCGATCAACTTCAACGAAATGTCCAGATTTTAAAATCCCCATTTCTTTCATCATTGTCCCTAATAATCTAGCAACAGTTGTTTTACCTGTTCCTGGATTACCGGTGAAAATCATATTCAGACTTTGCCCAACCGGAGATTGTAATCCAGCATTCTTTCTTTTCTTCTGCGCTACAAGCTGAAGTTCCATCCCCCTCATAAATTCTTTCACTTGATCAAGGCCAATGATTTTATCTAATTCAGCATTTAAGTCAAATGTATTTTCTGCGCCTAATCCAAAATCATCTTTCGTTAACATATTTAATTCTTCATCGCTTAAAAGTTTTAACGTATCACCAGAATTTTTAAGTCTAGCTGCTTGCTCCGCCATAGCCTTCTCAACGATATTTCTTGCCAATCGTCCATTTCCAGAATCATTTTTTCCTGGTATTTGTTTTCTCGAGAATTCTTCAATCAAATCATCTTTCAAATCATCTGCAATAGTAAACCCTTCACTTTCTACAATTTTTTCAGAAATCATGAAGAGCTCTTCAGATGTATAATCAGGAAAATCTATATGATTATTAAATCTAGATTGCAAGCCTGGATTTGTCTTTAAAAAACCGTCCATTTCATCCTTATATCCAGCAAGAATTACAACTAAATCTTCTCTAAGGTCTTCCATTCCTTTAACTATAGTGTCAATAGCTTCTTTCCCAAAATCATTTTCTCCACCTCTAGCTAAAGAATATGCTTCATCAATGAATAAAACCCCGCCTTTTGCAGAATCAATCACAGCTTGTGTTTTTGGCGCTGTATCTCCTATATATTGACCGACTAAAAGAGATCGATCTACTTCGACTAAATGACCGCTGGATAAATAACCTACAGCCTTTAAATATTCCGCGACTAATCGTGCGATAGTAGTCTTACCTGTACCAGGGTTTCCTGTAAAGATAAAATTCATCGTTAAACGTGTTTGTTTCGATCCGCGTGATTGTCTAATTTTTTGCAGTGTCAAGAACTCTTCCAATTGAAAGACTCTCTCTTTAACTGCATTCAAACCAATGACTTTTTCAAATTTACCTTTAATATTTTCTAAATTTTCTGCTCCTGCTTTTTTACGAGTAACTTGTATTTTCTCCACACCATCATCTAAATATAATTCATCCGATGCTGTAAGTTGATAAATGATGCCTGGTTCTATTTTCCCTGATATACGCAGATTTGTAATAGACTGATAAATATCATCTTCTATATAACTCTTAATTCCGTGTACACCCATTGCTAAATTCGCTTTCTCAACAATAAAATCAGATACATCATGAGTACAGTTCATATTCACTTGTAATTTCGTATGAATACGTTTTTGATATTTTTTCAAATAGCGCTCTGATATTTTTGTCAAAGTATGGAGCGGTAATACAGATGTTTGCGGATAATCTTTTATTTTCTCTAATACTGTGACCGGAAACATTGTACGAATTTCTTTCAAATCCTTTTCAGTAGATAAAATAATTAACTTATTTTCTATTTGAATCGAATCAATACCTTTCTCCGCTAAACTGCTATATGTTTTTTGGAGCGCTTGCAAATTCGCATTATAAACATAGCGATCCTTCAACTTAACTTTCCCATTCATAATTAACTCTGATAAATTAGAAAGTAAATTAGGCGGACATTTATCGACATTATCAAAGTACAGTACATCTGATTTAGACGTGATCCCTCTATACACATCTGATAAAAAAGTACTTTCAATATCTGATGCTCCAAGCGAACTACTAATATCAATGTAGTGTACATCTGGTTTTTCATATAAACTATACTCATTCATAATCGCTGTTAAATATTTTACTGATTTATATATTCCTGTACCTTTTCGACCAGAGACAAAAATAACATTTTTTAAGTTCGCATCTGGACGTTCGTAAATAAAGCTTCTCATGTAACCCATACATAACTGATCGATAAACTCTTCCTGACCAAATATATAGCTATTTAAACGCTTCTTCGCATCTTCAAACACTCTTTGATACTTATCGATTTCATTGTTATGATTTTGCTCCCCTGTATTCGAATTGAAATTGGGGTCTCTTCTTCTTTGCTGCTTGTAGTCCTCTTTAGGCGTTTGCTTCGTATTTACTCCTTGAGCATTTAGCATTAACTCACGGAATCGATCAGCCCACGAGGAATTCGGATTTCTCATCAAAAATTTCTTACAACACTTTATGCATTGCGCTTCCATTTCTGATTGTAAAAGAGCTTTCGCATAGTAATACTCTAATTCTTCACTCTTTCCGTTTTTCAACGCTTGTTCGAAATGTGTAATTGCTTGTTGCACATGCTTTTTTTCAAACAGATAAGCTTGTCCCATTCTGACATTCGCTTCATGGTGCAATGAATCTTGACTTAAAACTTTATTAAAATAAAATCTAGCTTTCTCATAGTTTTCCTGTTTTAAATATAATTTTCCTAACCCCATTACCGTAGTTATATCTGCTTCTCCTAAATTATATGCACTTAGAAGCAACGTCTCTGCTTGATTAAGCTGATTCAATTCTACATATGTTATCCCTAAATACACCATGTATTCGCTATTACTCTCATCTAGTGATAGCGCTTGCTCAAAATAAGTTTTTGCCTTATCGTAATTTTGATTATGTGAAAATAACAATCCAGCTAAATAAAATAACCCCGGATGATCAGGATATCGAGCAAGTAATCCATCAATTTGTGTCAATGCTTTTGACAATTCTCCTGAATGGACATTCGCTTCAAATAATGATTTAAAAGCCAAAAACTCTTCTTTGTTATACAAATTTGCCGTTGACATTGTATCCCTCCTATAAAGCAATTCAAGACTTATGAATAAAGAAAACTCCTATTCAGGAGTTTTCAAAATGTTTCATTATTTTCTACCGAACACAACCGCTATGGCGGTTAAAATACTTCGATTTCGTTGTTCTCTTTGACCAGTATTAACTTCTTTATTATCAAGCCAAACTGGAATTCTACTAATTTTCCAAACAAAGTAAAGTAACGCTCCACTAATTAATAAACTAATAAATGAAAAAGAAAATAGTGCATTTAAGAACCATATTGCAGGTATAAAACCTAAACCAGCAAAACGCCCTACTAGAAACTTTGTTTGTAATGCTTTTTCGCCTAAATCAATAAATGTTTGAATGTATCCAAGTAAATCTCTATCTGTTGCATAAATCTTTGCTTCTCTTAATAAGATTAGTCCTTGTTCAGCGCTCTCTTGAGAAATATAGCTATAATAAGTCTCACCATTACTCTCTTGAGCATATAGCATCGATAAACACTTATAGTAGTAATTATAAGCCAATTCATTGCCTAAACTTGGGTCTTTTCCATATGTTTCAATTAATTGACGTAAAATATCAATCGCTTGATCATAGTTATCTCTATATCTTGCAATTACTGCCATTCTAAAACGATATGCTCGCTCATTCGGTTTAATACTTAATGCTTGTTGAGTTAATCTTTCAGCGTGATCTAATCGCTCTTCGAAGCTTAATTTCGGATGATCCAAATAAACATCAGATAAATCATAATAGAATACATCGTTATTTGTTTCGATGTCCATCGCTTTTCTATACTCATAAATCGCATCATCAAACTCATTCCACATATAATGTGCTCTCGCTAATATCGCCCATCCATGTGCGTTAGCTCCATAATTTTCAGTCACTCTTTTTCCTACAACAATTGCATCTGCAACTCTTCCTTGCTCTAATAGATTCCATGCTTCATCTATTAATTCTTGTGCAGTAGATCCTGTTGTATTATCAAACGGTTCTTGGTAATTTGTATCCACTTCAGGAGTAGAACCCTCTAACGTACGGTTATACTCGCTTCTCTTCGCTTCATCCAAAAGAATTGCCTCGGCTTCAGCAAGAATCTCAACTATTCGTTCAGCTTCCTGTCTACGCTTTAAATCAGGTGCATTCGTTCTCCCTAACCATTTTCGCTGCGCCTCAATTAACTTCTCTTTCAGCTCGGCTGCTCCAATATTCGGATCAACCTGCAGCAATTCATAATAATTCTCCAAAGGTTAAACACCCCTATCCGTATAAAATACATCAAAAAAAATCGTTATTCCACTGAAATTCCTGCTAATTTTTCAGCTTTTTGTTCAATTGCTGCTTCTGTTAAATTTGATTTTCTTTCAATTTGCATTTCACCTAAATGTTGACCAGTATTTTCATCTTTTCCATAAACGTGTACAACGCCATTTTCATCATATGTAAAAATGAAGCGAACTGGGTATCCTTGTGGTTTTGGTCCTCTTAAATCTAGATTCGATTGACCGATAATTTTTACAAAATCAGGGTCACTGTCTTCCCCTTCTGTTACTTGAACGCGAAGAGATGTTTGCCCATCATCAACTGTATAAAACACAGCTTCTTTACTAGCTGGAATTGGTGTATTTCGAACAATAATTTTTTGGTTAATGTCTCCACCAGTGTTATGATCAACAAGTAACATCCCTAAACTATGCGAGTTTACATCTACTACTCTCGTTTTCGGTTTAAACTCTTCTGCATTGTCAGACGCTTCATTATCTACTTGTAATAAGCTTCCTTGAATAGCAGCTCCTAGCGCAACTACTTCATCAGGATTTACATCTTTTGAAGGCTTAATTCCTGTTGTACGTTCAATTAAATCTGAAACAGCTGGAACTCTCGTCGAGCCGCCAACAAGTACAATCTTATCAATATCTTCCCAAGATAATTCAGCATCCATCAAAACATTTTTCATAATTAAAGCGGTACGATTTAAAAGAGGCGAAAGAATTTCATCGAATTTTTCTTTTGTCACTTCAACTTTTACTGTGCGCCCTTGAGATGAAAGTGTAATAACCGATTTTTTACGAGATGATAGCATTTTTTTACAAGCTTCAGCCTTCTCACGTAAATCTTGTACTGCATTTAAATCATCATATAAATCTAATCCATGCTCTTCTTCAAATTTCTGTTCTACTAATTCAAAAATTTTGTTATCAAAATCGAAACCACCTAAGTTACGATCTCCTCCAGTAGCCTTAACAATTACTTCATCTTGATTTAGTTGCATCAGCGTCACGTCAAATGTACCGCCGCCTAAGTCATACACCATTACGTTTTGCTGTTGCTCACGATTCGCTAAACCATATGCTAATGCAGCAGCCGTTGGTTCGTTAATTACCTTAAGTACATTTAAACCAGCAATTCTCCCAGCATCTTGCGTTGCTTTTCTTTGCGCATCATCGAAATAAGCTGGTACTGTGATAACAGCTTTTGTCACTTTAGCGCCTATTGCTTCTTCTGCATCTTCTTTTAAACGTTTCAAGATAAGAGCCGAAAGATCCTCAGGTGTAAATACATCTCCAGCTATCGGGAATTTATAACTTGCATTTCCCATTTGTCTCTTCACAAATTGAACAGTATTTGTTGGGTCTGATACAGAAATACTTTTTGCAGTTGAACCTATAACAGGTGATCCATCTTCAAAAAATATAACTGATGGAGTAACTCTTTCTCCCTCACGGTTTGGCAGAATTGTTGGGTTTCCACTATCATCTATGTATGCCACCGCCGAGTTAGTTGTTCCTAAATCGATACCAATAATCACCTAATCAGCTCCTCAATATTCTTTTTACAATACATATCGGTATAACAAATAAGATAAATCTAACATTTTTTTCACAAATTTGCCATAAACAAGACTCATTTATTATAATAAATAGTTAAAAAAGTTCCGTCAATGAAAATTTCCCGCAATTTAACTACATCATTTTATGTTTATTTTATAACTTCTACGACCATTTTTGTTATATTTTTTCAGAAAAGTTACAAAATATTTTCCGGTATAAAAATCAGGTGGCTTTAGCACATACACTACAAACCACCCGAACTACAAACTTATTAAATTTTTTCATCTACAATTCGAATCATAAAGTACTCAACAAGCGATTCAATTGTTGGAAATTTCGTTCCTACTTCATTCAAATTCATTTCAAAGTTCAACTCAAAAATATCATGTAATTCAATAAGAGCCGAAATGAACATCCCTACATCACCAGCATATTCAATAGGAGATCCATCTATCTTCAACTCTTCTACTGGCTTTAATCCTTTTTCCGAAATCACCGCTAATACCGATGCAATTACAGATTGTATTAAATTCTCTTTTATTGTTTTTAATGTTGACATTTTATCCACCTCATAAATATTTTATTAAACTACTATTTTTTTCGCTTACACAACAGTTTTCCTAATCTAATAGTCAGGAGAGGGATAGCGATCGTAGCATACGTAACGTGACGGCCCACATTTTTAGCTTCTTCTCCCAGCCCTTTCGCAAATTCCCTCGTAAATTCTTTTCTTCTAATTAATTCCTTATAATGCGCAATGGCATTTTTCCATTGCTCTACAAATGTATCTCCTTCACCATTTTTTTTCCCTTCCTCAACACGTGTACGAACGTGACGAAGAAATGGAACAATTTCTCCTAACAACCATTCCGTTACTTCACTTGCAAGTTCATCTATAATTTCTTCTATTCCCTCTTGTAATGTTTCACTTATTTCTTCGGGAATTTCATCTACACCGAGTTTACCTTTCACATAATGGTCTACCGATTCAGCAAGTATACTATTGTTTCCTTGCAACGAGTCCATAAGGTCACTTACGTCTACATCAACTTTTACTTCTTGTATTTCTTCGGCAAACTCATTTATCGTATTCTCTGTCTCCGTTGACAGTAACCCCGGCGTCGCCTCTGTAAATTGCTTTTTAACATCTTCCCAGCCATCTAAGTATAATTTACTAGATATTTTCTCTCCAAGATTATCAATAAATGTTTCTCCAAGTGTTGTATCTGTCTCCACTCGTAACACTTCTTCTACAATATCTTCTTTAACATAAGCTTCCGCCGCCGAATCAATAAATGTATCCCTAACTTCTTGTTTACTGTCCTTCTTTAAATCTTCTTCTTCTTTTCTTCTAGCCGTCTCCAAACTAATTTCTTCACGTAGTTCTGCTACCAATTTTTTATAATCGGTCTCCTCAACACTTTCAATTTCAGCCATCATTTGGTCGAAGAAAGATGGTGGAAGCTGCTCTTTATACTTAATTGAATCATCCGTCTCTACTTGATTCTCTATCCCCTCTCTTTCTATTTCTCTAACCTTTTTTTTATCATCTTTTTTCTCAGAAGCCTTATCATCAACTTCATCAAATAACCCTGGTGTGTCCATATATTTGATAAGATACGATTTCCCATCTTCAAATAGATGTCTCGTTTCTCCCCCAAAACCTTTTTTAGTATATTCCCACCATGCTTTTGGACCTTGTTTTGCTGCCTCTAGTTGTGCTTTCCAGCTACTTGTTATCGTATTTGCTTCACCAGCTTCTCTCCATTTTTTATCACGCGCTTCCAAAACATCTCTTGCATCTGCTAACGGCTTATACTTATCAATTATTTTATTCGCTACTTTCATACTATCTTCATACACAGTTTTTATCTCTTTACTAAACTCTTCTTTATTATATTTGAACCATTCTGCCGGACCTTGCTTTATCGCTTCTATTTGTGCTTTAATGCTATATTTCAATGTGTATTTACCGTCTTCAGCTTCGCTCCATATTTTTTCACGTTCTATAGCAACTTCTTTTATAGAAAATAGTATTTTATTACTTTCTATCATTTTATTTGCTACTTTCATACTATCTTCATACACATTTTTTATTTCTTTACTAAACTCTTCTGCGTTATATTTCAGCCATCTACCTTCTTTTGCTGCATCTATTTGTGCCCTCACACTATTTTTACACATTTCCATTAGCGTTGCGCCTTCGCCATCTTCTATTCGCTTTTCATGTCGCTCTCTCAATGATATTTTTGCATTTGCTATTACCTTATAAGTATCGGTGATTTTATCCGCTATTTTCACTCCGTCTTCATACACATTTTTTATTTCTTTACTAAACTCTTCTGCATTATATTTCAGCCACCCTTTCGGACCTTCTTTTGCCGCATCTATTTGTGCCCTCACACTATTTTTACACATTTCTAATAGCGTTGCGCCTTCACCAGCTTCTATCCGTTTTTCATGACGCTCTTCCAGTGACACTTTTATATTTGCTAACGTTTTATAATTGTCAGTAATTTTATCCGCCATTTTCGCACAATCTTCATATGCCGTTTTTATCTCTTTACTAAATTCTTTCTTATTGTACTCCCACCATGCTTTCGGCCCTTGTTTTGCCGCTTCTATTTGCGCCTCAATACTACTCTTTAGTGTGTATTTCCCTTCGCCAGCTTCATTCCATTTTTTATTACGCTCTTCCAATACTTCTTTTATAGGTCCCAATATTTTATTATTTTCGATTACTTTATTCGCTAACTTCATTCCATCTTCATACACATTTTTTATCTCTTTACTAAACTCTTCTGCATTATATTTCAGCCATCTGCCTTCTTTTTTTGCATCTATTTGTGCTTGTATGGCATTCTTCCACATTTCTTTAAAACTATCACCATAACCAGCTTCTCTCCAGGCATCTTTTCTTTCTTTTAAAATTTGCCCAATCGTTCTTTGATCTATCTCTTTCTTTTTCTGATCTAACAATGCATCTAGATCGAATCCCGATTCTTCTTCGGTCTCACTTCTCTGCTCTAACTCAGTTTTAGCCGTCTCTTCTTCCACTTGCTCGAATGGATTCAACTCTTCTTTTACTTCTTGTTCCGGAGTTTCTTCCACATTCTCATTTTCTTCTGGATTCTCAAGTGCAGAATCTTCCTCTTTCACTTCCAGATTCTCAGTTCCTTCTGGATTCTCAAGCTCAGCATCTTTCTCTTTTCCTTCTACATTCTCAGTTCCTTCTGGATTCTCAAGCTCAGCATCTTTCTCTTTTCCTTCTACATTCTCAGTTCCTTCTGGATTCTCAAGCTCAGCATCTTTCTCTTTTCCTTCCAGATTCTCAGTTCCTTCTGGATTCTCAAGCTCAGCATCTTTCTCTTTCACTTCCAGATTCTCAGTTCCTTCTAGGTTCTCAAGCTCAGAGGATTTTTCTTTTCCTTCTACATTCTCAGTTCCTTCTGGATTCTCAAGCGCAGAATCTTTCTCTTTTTCTTCTACATTCCCAGTTTCTTCTGGATTCTCAAGTGCAGAGTCTTTCTCTTTTCCTTCTACATTCTCAGTTTCTTCTGGATTCTCAAGCCCAGAGGATTTCTCTTTTCCTTCCAGATTCTCAGTTCCTTCTGGATCCTCAAGCTCAGCATCTTTCTCTTTCACTTCCAGTTTCTCAGTTCCTTCTAGGTTCTCAAGCTCAGAGGATTTCTCTTTTCCTTCTACATTCTCAGTTCCTTCTGGATTCTCAAGCGCAGAGTCTTTCTCTTTCTCTTTCTCTTTTCCTTCTACATTCTCAGTTTCTTCTAGGTTCTCAAGCGTAGAATCTTTCTCTTTTCCTTCTACATTCCCAGTTCCTTCTGGATTCTCAAGCGTAGAATCTTTCTCTTTTCCCTCTACATTCTCATTTTCTTCTGGATTCTCAAGCTCAGCATCTTTCTCTTTTCCTTCCAGTTTCTCAGTTCCTTCCGGATTCTCAAGCGCAGAGTCTTTCTCTTTTCCTTCTACATTCTCAGTTCCTTCTGGATTCTCAAGCGCAGAGTCTTTCTCTTTTCCTTCTACATTCTCAGTTTCTTCTAGGTTCTCAAGCGTAGAATCTTTCTCTTTTCCTTCCAGTTTCTCAGTTCCTTCTGGATTCTCAAGTGCAGAGTCTTTCTCTTTTCCTTCTACATTCTCAGTTCCTTCTGGATTCTCAAGCGCAGAGTCTTTCTCTTTTCCTTCTACATTCTCAGTTTCTTCTAGGTTCTCAAGCGTAGAATCTTTCTCTTTTCCTTCTACATTCTCAGTTCCTTCTGGATTCTCAAGCTCAGCATCTTTCTCTTTTCCTTCCAGTTTCTCAGTTCCTTCTGGATTCTCAAGTGCAGAGTCTTTCTCTTTTCCTTCTACATTCTCAGTTCCTTCTGGATTCTCAAGCGCAGAGTCTTTCTCTTTTCCTTCTACATTCTCAGTTTCTTCTAGGTTCTCAAGCGTAGAATCTTTCTCTTTTCCTTCTGGATTCTCAAGCTCAGCATCTTTCTCTTTCCCTTCCAGTTTCTCAGTTCCTTCTGGATTCTCAAGCGCAGAGTCTTTCTCTTTTCCTTCTACATTCTCAGTTTCTTCTAGGTTCTCAAACGGAGTTTCCCCCTCAGTATTTTCCTGTACAATCTTTTTTTCTTCCATGACTTCCGGAGAATCTAACTCAGGGTTAATTGCATCTCGTTCATTTTGTTGTTCCTTTACTTCCTTATTTAATTGCTTTTGATATTTATCAAAACTAATATTTTTAGTATTCTCAGCAGATCCATCTTCAATTGTTTCTTGCTTACGCCCCTCAAATTGTTCATTATATTTATCAAAATTATAAGCCTGCTCATTTTTACTTTCTTTCTCTATACTTTTTTCTTTCTTGGCTTCAAGTTTTTCTTCTTCCTCTACTTTATCAACATGGTCTTTTCGATCGAAATCTTTCATATTCATTCATCCTTTAATAGATTATGTTTCATATAATTTATAACAGCTTCTCGTTTATAACTTTCTTCTAAATCCCTGTCACTTAGAAAAACATTTAAAGTACATAATTTCGTATGATAATTTCGGAGCGAGCTCATTCCATTCTTTTCTAACATTTCAAACAAGCCCTCAAACCAATCTGGTTTAAACTCTGCATTTTTAGCATCATCCAACATTTCACGTAACCAATTTTGCTTTACAATAAACTCCTTTACATTACTCATATCTTCTCGGCGATTACATTTATCCATACAAAAGGCACAGGCAGGTCCAAAATCATACTTTCTATCATAATGATGAAATTCATTTTTCACCTTGCCTTTCACATCTTGAATAACGGTTTGCCTTGGATAATCAAAGTCTTCTTTCACATAAGGCATTTGTACGAGTTTTGGCCGTGTATCTCCTTCTGCATAAACAGCAGCAAATCCTCTTCTTAAAGAACTAATATATTCAATTTGTTCTTGCGTCATATTCATAGATTGTCCAATTAATTCCCGGTCTTCTTTCATAACAATTCTATGAACAATTTTTAAATTTGTATTTTTCAATGTATCTGGTGCTAATTTCGTCGGAACTTGATCCGCAATTAAAAAGCCTTGTCCATAACTACGGATTTCAGCTAATAAATTTGTAAAGAATTCTACGGATTTCGCACGAACATTTCCTTCTCCACCACCCGATACATTAGCTAACAATCTATGTGCTTCTTCAATTAAAATAAGATGTTCAAATCCTTTATTTCTAGTAAGCTTCGTCCTTCTATATTCATAAAGTTGAACTAGAATAATTCCCATCATAAATGCTTTAACATCATCATCTCCGATATCCTCTAGTTCCAAAATAACAGGTCTAGACAATAAATCTGCAATCGGAATTGACTTATCCGTATTTAACATGGCACCTTTACCACCAACACGTAACGAGTGAATTCTTGCTTTAAGTGCTGCCGTAATATCTGATTTCAAGCGCTGATCATATCCTAAATTATCAACGACAACATCAATTTTGTAGTATAAGTCATCTAAGGTTGGATAAACATTTGCACCGTATTTATTTTTATTGCTTAAAATATCCCAGCCTCGATCTTCATATATTTGATAAATGCTAGTTTCTAAAACATGCGGCATTGGTGCATAAAGCTCAAAGCTTGCTTTAAAAGTTGAAAGTACATAATCGATATGCGTTTGTAACGGTACTCCCTCCACTTTTTCAAATGGATTAATTCGGTACGGAACTGAATTTTCATCTTCCGCTCCTAATGTAAACACTAAAATGTCTTCAAACCCTTCCATATTGTACAATTCCCAATATTCCCGTTTAGCTGATTCAATTACCATAAAAGGAATACGATGCTTATTCCATAAGTTCCGAAGCAAGCTCTTAGAGGTATTTGATTTACCTCCACCAGTAATCCCTACAATTAGTCCATGTCGGCTTAAATCCATTAAATCCATATCATAAATGAGATCACTTGATTCTAATTTTTCATATGGTTTTATCTCTTCATTACCATTAATAATCTTCCCTACTGTAAAACCTTCATTCTCCTCGTACACCGAACGGCGATTTGCAACATCAAACTCAACATATTGGTCAATATAAAAACCCGGCATTTCTTTCCGCGGGATTTGACATAAAGTTGAAAGCTCTTCAGTTGGCAAAATCGTTTGATACAAATACTTATAGCAATGAACGGTCTTTGTTATCCCTTCACCGTGCAAGTCCCATGCTCCTATCGGATGCTTCGTAACCTTTAAGGGTGGTAATTCATTAGCCGGAAGCTGAAAATTAGACGCATAATGCAAAATATTATTTATAGGTAAAGTCCTTATTTTCTCTGGTTTAGATTGCTCACCATTATAGACAGAAGTAATTAAGTTTCGCAGTTTGGTTGCATTAACAAGTTGGTCCGCCAAGTAATAGCCGACAACTCTCCACATTCCCATCGTTCTTCCACCGTCTATACTAGCTTCCAATGAGTTTAGATTATCTACATACCTTTGAAGGGTTAAATTCGTTACTTCCCAAGACTCCTTACCTAAATTCCCACCTGATTCCGATATTTTTATAAACTTACTTACACTATCAATTTCATTCAATATCCTCTCATGTGCCAATGTCACTTGAAAGGGACTCATAGATTTTGCAATAGCAATATACGCCCAAGAACTCCCATACATCCCTGTACATAAACGTTCAATTTGTTGACTCTTACTTTCTCCAAAAGTTTTATTAGTCGGGATACCTGTAATAATCCCTCCGTTATTTCCAACAGAGCGTAGCTTCCGTGACATCTCATCCATCTCAACATCCTGCAATTTGACATATGGATATGATGCCTGTAATGAAGAAGATAAAATAGATTGATTGGATTGATCCGTTCCAACATAAACACCTATCTCCTTTTGACTACCGATGAGAAGAAATGTAAATGTTGATTGTAAAGATGAAAAACCACTGAGTACATCGCTCATAATGGCATCAAAATCAAATTCCTTCCCGTCCTTATCCTCCCAAAAATTCGAAAGACCTTTTATTCTAACAAAGCTAAGCTGCCCTAATGATTCCATATCAAAATTCGGACTCAAATTCGATTTATCTAAATATGATTTTCTCAATAAATGATCTTTTTCTCTTATTTCTAATGTATCAATGTTATGTAAACGCAAAAAAATCCCCCCATAAATGAACTAAACACTGAATAAAAAAGCACTCATATTTTTGAGTGCTCATTCTTAGTAAACTATTTAACGAAAAAATTTTTTTATCATTATCCAAATTCCAAAAAGAACAATGATTAACGGTAATACAGCGATGAATATGTTTGTTAAAAAATTCAAGACGACAGCCACAGCATAATTAACAAATCCAATCCAATCAAAAGAAGTGACAAAATTTATAATAGAGAATAATAAGAATATAATAATTGCTGTCAAAAATCTCACACTATTTGCCGACATACCACTATTGACTGAAACTGTTGTATTGCTATTTAAATTTTCGATACGTTTAGCTACCACTGTCCCATGTCGATCACGTTTTCCAAATACTTGAACTAAATTATGATCTCCAATCTTCCCTCGCAAAATCTTTCCATATAAAACTACTTCATGGCCTTCACCATCTTGATCGTATACTTGGAATGTATTCATATACCCATCTTTCATAAACGGAATTCCTTTGATACATGAATCGAGCCATCTTCCAAGCGTTTTACCTGCTATCACTTCTTCATGAAAATTGCTTACCTGCCCTTTTATAGATCCATTAGCTTTCGCTTTATGCACCTTTACCGTTTCTCTCGCAGCACTTGTTTGTTGCTCCGTATATGTAGATTCAAAAGGATCGGTTGTTTTATTAGGAGGTGTGTGTTTTTCCTCTTCATACAGAGTATTGTCAAATACGTCTGCAAAATCATCATCCACCTTAACCTTCGCTGATGATTTTTTCATCCTTAAAAAGTTTTTACACTTAGGACATTCCCCAACATTTTTGGGATATTCCACCCCATCTAAACATATTGGACATTCTTTCAATTCTCTCTCTCCTCCCAAGGAAATCCTTGCATAAAATAAATATTACATTTGCACATATATTTTATAGTATATAATAGGTTTTTAATTTTAATAAGCTATTTTTTCATATTTTTAACATCAAACCCTTTATTCATTATATAACGAATAAAAAATATTATTCACACAAAATATAGCGCTTCCAAATATTATAAAATACAATTCAAAAACGCCTCTAAAACACAAAAACTCTAATTCCCTTAAACTAAACAGGAAATTAGAGTTTTACCTCGTTATCATTGATTAAATTAAAAAACTATGTTAAATTAGTACAGAAACGCATTCTTAAAAAACAAGAGAATGTATTTATCCGTATCTTAATTGTATAACAAAACACATCTTCAGTCAACCTCTATTTTTCACTTTTAAAGGAGTGCTTACCGTATGAACAAAAAACTTGATCAAGAGCAAAAACGATTGGATAACGTAATAGAAACGATTACGGAGCAAATTGATAAACTGGAAAGCGAAACTGGCAGACGCCGGGCAGAAGTAATCAACATTCGCAAACACTTCTGGGATGATGTTAAAGTTAACACTGATACTTTTGACGATTATCTTGAAACAGTTATCAACTTAAGACAACAAGCTCAGTCACTAGCCGTAACACAAATTACCCATAAGCACACCTTTAATCGACTTGCCGCACTACGCCGTATGCATAAAGCACCTTACTTCGGACGAATTGATTTCAAAGAAGAAGGCGAATCTGGCGCAGAACAAATTTATATCGGGGTGGCTACACTTACCGATGCAAGTGGAGAAAACTTTCTTATATACGATTGGCGCGCACCAATTTCAAGTGTTTACTACGATTATCCACCAGGACCGGCTGAATACAGCACACCAGGAGGCGTAATCTGCGGCAATGTGGAGAAGAAATTACAATATATTATTCAGAATGGCGAGATTGATTCCATGTTCGATACGAGCCTCACAATTGGAGATGAAATTCTGCAACAAGCGCTCGGAAAAGGAACAAACAAACATATGCAAAGTATCGTTGCTACTATTCAGCGCGAGCAAAATGAAATTATCCGTCACGATGAAGGGCGACTACTTATCGTTCAAGGAGCTGCTGGTAGCGGTAAAACGTCAGCTGCCCTGCAGCGAATCGCCTACTTACTATATAAATATCGCGAATGGTTAAAAGCAGATCAAATTATTCTCTTCTCCCCTAACTCTATGTTCAACAGCTACGTTTCTAACGTACTACCTGAACTCGGTGAAGAAAATATGCAGCAAGTTACATTCCAGGAATATTTAAACCATAGACTAAGCAAGTCATTTGATGTTGAAGATCCTTATGAACAACTAGAATATATGCTAACTGAAACGAATAGCCCTGCCTATAAAACTAGAAATGCGAGCATTCGATTTAAAGCATCTACTCAATTTTTCGATATGATTAGAACGTACAGACAATCTCTTGAATCTTCAGGCATGTTATTTAGAGGAATGAAATTTAGAGGAAAACTGATTGCCTCTGCTAAAGAAATTACAGAGCAATTTTATAATACTGATTCCTCCCTCCGCTTCCATAATAGAATCGAGAAGTTAACGGATTGGCTAAATAAACAAATAGATGCAATCGAAAAAGCAGAACTGAAAAAACCTTGGGTAGAAGAGGAAATTGAATTACTTAGTAAAGATGAATATCAAAAGGCTTATAAATACTTACAGAAAAAAGGAGAGTTTGACGACAATTCCTTTAATGATTATGAGAAAGAAACGAAAGTACTCGGACGTATGATTGTCCGCAAAAAATTGAAGCCACTTCGTAAAGGCGTTCAAACATTGCGCTTCATCAATTTCACAGGAATATATAAACAACTCTTCACAAATTCATCATGGGTTACTGGAGAAAAACCTAAAGAATGGGACGACATTTGCTCATTAACAGTAAACATGCTTGATGAAGGAAAGCTATATTACGAGGATGCGACTCCATTTTTACTTTTAAAAGAATTAATTGAAGGCTTCCAAACAAACAGATCCATTAAACACGTACTCGTAGACGAAGCACAAGATTATTCTCCGTTTCAATTCGAGTTTTTAAAACGTCTCTTCCCTGCCGCAAAAATGACGGTACTCGGAGACTTTAACCAAGCGATATTCGCTCATGCGAGGGAAACGGTTAATTTCAATACACTTACTAGCTTATACGGGCCAGACGAAACAAACGGCATCAACTTAACTCGTAGCTATCGCTCAACAAGACCGATTATTGAATTTACACGCTATCTCGTACCGGAAGGAAAGAACATTAACGCCTTTGAACGTGACGGCGAGAAACCTACAGTAACGAAAGTTTCTGATTACAACGAACTGCATAATTGTATTACTTCCAAAGTTGTTGAACTACAAGAACAACAGCACAATACGATCGCAATTATATGTAAATCCGCAGCCGAAAGTGCCGCTGCCTACGAAGCACTCAGCCATATTGAGAATATTAAACTTGTGAAAAGTAACTCTGCTGAGTATGAGCAAGGCATTGTCGTTATTCCTGCTTATTTAGCGAAGGGTATCGAATTTGATGCTGTTATTATTTACAATGCCTCTAAAGATGTGTACAGTGATGCAAGCCTTCGTAGATTGTTCTACACTGCTTGTACGCGCGCGATGCATGAATTACAGCTTTATAGCGTTGGTGAGGTTAGTCCTTTTGTACTTGGGGCTGATTCGGAGAGTTTTGAACTTATAACGAAAACACCTTGATGATTCAAGGTGTTTCTTTTTTATGCAGGACTTACACCATGCCCATCAAGTTAAGTTATCATAATACCGCCAGAACGAAAATTTTCTTCGTTTTGGGGACTACCAATTTCTTAATCTGCCTTTCCCTTATGTAAATATGGGAGTAATGAAATCACCCCAAGGATAGCTAAACAAGCTCCAATCCATAGCGGAGATACAAAACCATATCCTTTACTGATTCCAAGACCACCTAGTGACGAACCAATAACAATACCCAGTGTAATAAAAGAACTATGAACGGTATTTATCATTGTTGCATTACTAGCTGTTTTCATTACCCTCGCAACCATAGCCGGATTCAACGCTACACCAGTTAAACCAATAAAAATCGTAGAAATAACCGCAATGTATTTATTCTCTGCACTTAAAGCAAATAAAGACAACGCTACGATTAATATAATTAATCCACCCATAAGTATTTTCATTGTAAATTTATCAGCGAACTTGCCAACTATTATATTTCCAATTACCGTCGCACTACCATAGAGGGCAAGTAAATATGGCATGCTTGTGCTTGAAAACCCTGTAACATTTGTAAAGATAGGAGTGAAATAACTAAATGCTGCAAACGTACCACCAATAATGAACATACTTGTTACGTATGCTGCCCAAAGATGAATATTCTTAAATTGCAGAAGTTCATCTTTCCAATTTAATTGCTCTTTATTTGAAGATGATGGTAACAGCCATTGGATCATAATTCCTGATACTAGAACAAGAACAGAAACAGCCCCAAAGCTAATACGCCAGCCATAATATTGCGAAATAAAGGTTGTTATAGGTAACCCTAAAACAGTTGCAATCATTAAACCTGCAAGTACAATCGATGCTGCTCTCCCCCTTGAATCAGAGTGAACCAATGTTGCAGAAAAGGAAATCGCAACTCCAAAAGCTGAAGCTGAAGCGATACCAGTTATAATGCGTGAAATCATCATAATATCATAGTTCCAAGCAATAGCTCCGATTGATTGACCAATTAGAAATACAAACATTAAAAATAATAATGCTTGTTTACTGCGTATTCGTAAGAGAATTGCAGTTAAAATAGGGCCTCCTATCACCATTGCTCCTGCATAAGCTGTAATTAAATACCCAATAGACGATACAGAAACCTGAAATGCAAGAGCAAGTTCATTCATCATACCTGCAACCATAAATTCTGATGTAGTCATACAAAAGATTGCTAAAGCTAATAAATAAATAATTGATGGCATAAAAACACTCCTTATCCATTATTGTAACGATTAGTACAAAAATAGTGCGAAAAAAAAGCGCACTAAGCGCCAAAAATAGACTCCATTGTTCCATTGATAACCTGTTCAGATAACATCCGATTTTGCATCGATACATTAAGAACACGGAATCCGTAATAACTGCTTAAAAGCAGACTAGCTAATTCCTCAGCTGATTGCTTCCTTGAAATTTCACCCGTTTGCAATCCTTCCTCCATCACTGTTTCAATAGCTTGTTTAAGAAGCTCAACATGCTTTGAGAAAATTTCTTGTACCATTAAATCGTTTTTAGCACGTTCTACACTGGCATTAATCAATAAACATCCTTTTTGATCAACATTCTCAAAGTCTTCCTTCAATGCCCACTCAAAAAAATTACTTAATCGTTCTTTAACTGGAATTGGAGTATCTAACAATTTCTTTTGTTCCCTAATCCCAATTTCATGGTAACGTTCTAATACTTGTTTATACAGTTCATGTTTACTACCGAAAGTATTGTATAAACTTCCTTTACCAATTCCTGTATCACTGCATAAATCTTGTGTAGAACACCCCTCATATCCTCTTATCCAAAATGTTTTCATTGCAACATCTACAATTGAGGAATAATCAAACTCTCGGGGTCTGCCGCGTTTATTCAATCGTATCCTCCTCTCATTTTAAAGATAACATTAATAGAATACTCTTTTTGTACCGAGTGGTCAATATTTAAAAACAGCCCCCTTATTTAAACACGAAAAGAGGGGATTTATCATACCCCTCTTCTACTATCTATTTGCGTTTGTACTTGATTATAATAATGAATTCTTTTATATACAATTTATATACGTATTAAGATGTTTTTCTCATTCTAAACGAAATATCTTTACGTCGATATACACTTAGCACAATCCCCATTAAAAGTGCATGAAATACAGTTGGTGTTACTCCATAACTAATAAAAGGCAATGATATAGAAGCAATCGGCAATAAGCCTAGAATCATGCCCACGTTATAAATAAACTGAACTACGAAAAGAGTCATTCCTCCAACGAGAAGCAATTTACCGTACGAATCATTTATTTTATAAGATATGACCACTAACCTTGCTACAAAAAGAGAAAGAACGAAGACAAGAATTAGCGCAAGCACATACCCATAATAGTAAGTCAAACTTGCAAACACAAAATCAGTATCCCCAGCAGGAATGAACTTTGTATCTCCATATGTTCCAAACCAACCAGCCGATGACATTACCTCTTTTAAACGTATATACATAAACCCTGCACCATGTGCATCACGCTCTGGATTTATATATACTAAAAAGGTAGGCCAGTAGTATCTTTTCACTGAATCCAGGGAAAAGGACATCCTAATAATAAATAAGCAAATGGGTACAACTGTAATAATCACTGCCGTTTTGTTACACCTTTATAAATGAACTATCGCTTTAACTTCATTAGCTAACTCCCCTTCACTCTAAAATTCAAGCTCATTTTCACTTCCACATAATATTTTTAATCGCGCTTATACTATATATGTAACTTAAAATTACACTTCGTTTACTTGTAGAGGATAATCTTCTTTTTACAAAATGAAGTTTTAATTTATATTCAATTCACTTTCTCATGGTATAATTTCATTTCTCTAGACATTCAAATATTTTATTACGAAACGTATACTATATGGAGGCAAAAAATAAGAATGACAAAGAAAACAATAATAACTTTAGTAACCACCCTAACATTAGCTTGCGGATGCACAGTAGCATTAGATGCGCCAAACCAAACTAATACTGCTTCTCTGAAAACGGAGACTTTCACAGGATATGTTATTTCAATTGACACTGTATACATACTCGTTGCAGATACCCCTACAAAAAAGGAAGCACTTTCCTACTCCGAGATGGAAGCAATAAAATTTATTCCAAACAAACTATTAAAAATTCCTATCGAAAAAAATAGGAATTATCAATTGGGGGATAAACTCTTTATATCTTTCGGCGTAACAACTAAATCTACACCACCAATTGCAAATGATGGTGCCATTGAAAAAATACCTAATGAATAGTACCTTAGGAACTTTTGATTCCATCAATGGCTCCTTTCTTTTTTAAATAACATTTTTTATAAAACACTTCCTCAGCAAATTACATATAATAAACCGAATAGTCGTTACAATACATTCACCTAAAGGGCGTCTTTCTCCCAAGGCACTCTTTAATTTTGAAATAAAGATTTTGTCCTAGTTTTCTATAGTCAAGACCACTAAATTAAAAAGAGAACTCGTTTAATGAAGGGCTCCATCGTTAGACAGGTGCACTTTTAAGAAACGTTATATAATTTATAAATATTTAAATAACAAAAAAACCACCTAATGGGGAGCCCCTTCAGGTGGTTCTCTATTTTACGCTAACGCAGCTGCCTGCTCTTGTTGATCTACAGGAATTACAGCGTCTCTTAATGCTTTTTCTAGTTCAGCTGTGTATTTCATTTGCTCTTCTTTGCTCCAGCCTAGTTTTGCAGCCATGTAGTTGATTACTGCTTCTTTCCACTCGTATACCCAGTGGATGTTGAAGAATACAGCGCCTCTGCGGCGTACGAAGAAGTCAACTGGTTTTGCTGTCATTTCGTAATCCATTGCGTATACAAGTGGGATTAGAACGTCTAGCGGCATGTTGTATTCTTTCGCTTCGTCTTTATGTTTTTTCGCTAGGCCGAACAGTACGTCAACGTTAGAGCCGTAGAATTTCGCGAATTCTTCAGCTTGAGCTGTCGTTAAACCATATTTCGTACCTTCTCCTACTTTTTTCGCGATAAATGCTGAGAATCCGTGTGAACCACTTACATGACCACCAGAGATTGGCATGTGTTTCGTATCGCTCTTCGGATATGCGCTATGTCCTTCTTTTTGTAATAGATTCGTTACGTAGTCTACTACCATTTCAGCCATTTTGCGGTATCCTGTTAATTTTCCGCCCGCGATTGTAATTAAACCAGATTCAGAAGTCCAAATTTCATCTTTACGAGAAATTTCAGATGCATTCTTACCTTCTTCATAAATTAACGGACGTACACCAGCCCAGCTTGATTCCACATCTTTTTCTGTAATTTTCACGCTTGGGAACATGTAGTTAATCGCATTAATGATATATGTGCGATCTTCCGTTGTCATGTGCGGTATAGCTGCGTCTTTATCATAGAACGTATCTGTTGTACCTACGTACGTTTTTCCTTCGCGAGGAATCGCGAACACCATACGTTTATCTGGTGTATCAAAGTAAATCGCTTGACCTAACGGGAAACGTTTTTGGTCAATTACTAAATGCACACCTTTTGATAACTGAAGTACTTTCCCTTTTTTAGAGTTATCTTTTTCACGAAGTGTATCTACCCAAGGACCAGCTGCGTTTACAATTTTCTTACCGTAAACTTCGTACACTTCTCCGTCTAGTAAATCGATTACACGTACACCGCATACTTTTCCATCTTTATATAAGAAACTATCTACTTTCGCGTAGTTAACAGCTTTCGCACCGTGATCAATTGCTTCTTTCATTACTTCAATTGTAAGACGCGCATCGTCTGTACGATATTCTACGTAGTAACCGCCGCCCTTTAATCCTTCTTGTTTTACAAGAGGCTCTTTATTTAGCGTCTCTTCACGGTTAAACATTTTTCTGCGCTCGCTTCGTTTTACACCTGCTAAGAAGTCGTATACACGAAGACCAATTGATGTACTAAATGACCCGAACGTGCCGCCTGTATGGAACGGAAGTAACATCCACTCTGGTGTTGTTACATGGGGACCGTTCTCATATACGATCGCACGCTCTTTCCCCACCTCTGCTACCATTTTCACTTCAAGTTGTTTTAAATAACGTAAACCGCCGTGTACAAGTTTCGTTGAACGACTTGATGTACCTGCTGCAAAGTCCTGCATTTCAAACACAATCGTTGATAAACCACGTGTTGCCCCATCTAATGCAATACCAGAACCAGTAATACCTCCACCAATTACGATCACATCTAACTCTTGTTTATTTACTCCGTTTAATACGTCTTTACGTTGTTTACTTGAAAATTTCATGGTAATTCCTCCCTTTGATAACGAAAAAAGAGACCACGAACTCCGCTATAGATTTCGCCTCTATAGCGTGTTGTGGTCTCTCCAAATCTCCTACCGAATTATTAACTTGTCATCATTATAACACTGTTTATGATTATTTGAAAGCTTTTGTTGCTTCAATTGCCTTTTTCCATCCAGCATATAGCTCTTCGCTTGTTTCCGCTTCCATTGCCGGTGTAAAGCGTTTATCCATATGCCACTGTGCTTTAATTTCGTCTTGGTTTTTCCAATATCCAACCGCAAGACCAGCTAAATATGCTGCACCTAAAGCTGTCGTTTCATTGATCACTGGACGCTCTACAGGAACGTCTAACATATCGCTTTGGAACTGCATTAAGAAGTTATTCTTAACTGCTCCCCCGTCAACGCGTAATGTGTTCAGTTCAATACCTGAATCTGCTTCCATCGCGCATAGTACATCTTTCGTTTGGTATGCTAAAGATTCTAGCGTTGCACGAATGAAATGCTCTTTCGTCGTACCGCGCGTTACACCAAACATAGCGCCGCGTACTTCACTATCCCAGTACGGTGTACCTAATCCTACGAATGCTGGTACTATGTATACACCTTCAGTTGATTCAACACGGCTAGCATACACTTCACTCTCACTCGCATCTTTAAACATGCGCATTCCGTCACGTAACCACTGAATTGCAGAACCTGCTACGAAAATACTTCCTTCTAATGCGTAATTCACTTTACCATCTAAACCCCATGCAATTGTTGTTAATAGGCCATGCTCAGAAGCTACTGCTTTTTCGCCTGTGTTCATTAACATAAAGCAACCAGTTCCGTAAGTGTTCTTCGCCATACCTTCACCGAAACAAGCTTGTCCAAATAATGCTGCTTGCTGGTCACCAGCTACACCTGCAATCGGTACATTTTGACCGAAGAAGTGGTAATCAATTGTTTCTCCATATATTTCAGATGATTGACGTACTTCTGGAAGCATGCTCTTTGGTACTGTTAACATGTCTAGAAGCTCATCATCCCACTGTAAGTCGTGAATGTTAAACATTAATGTACGTGATGCATTTGAGTAATCTGTTACGTGCGCTTTACCACCAGACAATTTCCATACAAGCCATGTATCAATTGTTCCGAATAATAACTCTCCGTTTTCCGCTTTTTCTCTTGCACCTTCAACGTTGTCTAAAATCCATTTTACTTTCGTACCAGAGAAGTATGCATCAATTAAAAGACCTGTTTTTTCGCGAACCATCTCGCTATAACCTTTTTCTTTTAACTCATCACAAATTTCAACTGTTTGACGAGATTGCCATACGATTGCGTTATAAATTGGTTTCCCAGTCGTTTTATCCCATACAACCGCTGTTTCACGTTGGTTCGTAATACCGATACCAGCGATTTGTTCTGGCTTCACATCTGCTTCGCTTAAGCAAGTTGCGATAACTGCTAAAATAGATCCCCAAATTTCTTGTGCATTATGCTCAACCCAGCCTGGCTTTGGAAAATGTTGCGTAAACTCTTTTTGAGCTGAATGAACGATTTTTCCTTCTTTATTGAAAAGAATTGCGCGTGAGCTTGTTGTTCCTTGGTCTAATGAAAGAATATATTTTTTCATATCAGTTTCCCCCTATGCTACTTTTCTACTCTTTGTAGTAGTTTCACTTTTTTTACTTGTCATATAAGAGATTGCTAGTACAATCACAGTTGCAATAATCACATAAATAAGTGCTGAATTTTGTTTTCCTTCAAATACAACTTGATGGAATAATCCTGCAAGTGATCCACCTAGAATCGGACCAACTACTGGAATCCATGCATACTTCCAGTTTGAACCGCCCTTTCCTGCAATCGGAAGGAAGAAGTGTGCAATACGCGGACCTAAATCACGAGCCGGGTTGATTGCGTATCCTGTTGTTCCACCTAATGATAAACCAATACTTACAATTAAGAAACCTACGATAAATGGATTTAAACCATCTGCAAATTTATTTGCTCCAATTGCTAATATACCAAATACTAAAACGAATGTTCCAATCATTTCACTTAAAAGGTTTGTAAATGTGTTCGGAATTGCTGGACCTGTTGCGAATACGCCTAACTTTGTTCCTGGATCTTCTGTTTCTTTCCAGTGTGGTAAGTAATGTAAATATACGAGAACTGCCCCGATAATTGCCCCAATCATTTGTGCTGCGATATACATAGGTACGTCACTCCATGGGAACGCTCCCTTAAAAGCAAGTCCTATCGTTAAAGCCGGATTCAAATGTGCCCCACTAATTGATCCAACTGCATACGCTGCCATAGCAACCGCTAAGCCCCAGCCCATTGTAATTACAATCCAACCAGAATCTTTCGCAAACGACTTCTTTAAACTTACACCAGCGCAAACACCGCCACCAAGTAAGATTAACAACGCAGTCCCTATTAACTCTCCTAAAAATGCTGACATAGTATCCCTCCACTATCAATTTTAACGTTTTCAAATGCGATAGAGGTAAAATGAATGGCCATTCGTTTTTTTTTCAAAAGAAAAAGATCCACAGCTTACATGCTTCTATATAATATATAGAAACAATAAAATGTGGATCTCTTCTTTTCTCCGTCACGTTTATTAACTTGTCTATAATGTTAACCTCTAATGAAAGCGGTGTCAACAGAATTTTTTCACATTTCCGTCACTTTTTTTGGTAATGTTTCCATAATTCTTTTTTCGATGTCGTAATTGCTGTCGCACCAGCATTTAACGCTCTTTCAACGTCTTCTACAGTTCGAATAAAACCACCTGCTAAAATCGGTACACCTGTACGCTCTTTCACCTCAGCAATGACACCCGTTAACGCACCAGGAAGCACCTCTATATAATCCGGCTTCGTCTTTTCTAGTAAATTACAGCTCTTTTCCATTGCGCTAGAATCAATTAAAAAGATGCGTTGAATGGAGACGACACCTTTTTGCTTCGCCTTCATAATTACGCTCGCCTTTGTCGATAATAACCCGTACGGTTTATATTCTTGGCATAAAAACTCCGTCGCATGCCCATCACTTTGTAATCCATGGATCAAATCAACATGTAAAAATACTTTTTTATTATGCTGCTTCGCGAGTGACACAACACTCTTCAATTGACCAACATGAATATCTAAAATAACAATATACTCATACGAACTATGTAATAGCTTTTCCAAATCTTTAATTTGCCTCACTGCCGGCAATATCTTCTGTTCATGAAATTCCATTCTAAATGTCCCCTTCTTTATATCATCCTATCCTTTATAGTACACAATTTAAGTGAAAAGAAAAGCTAGTGTAGGGGATTTCTTACAAATCTTTCTCTTATCTATATATTTTCTTCAACTTATCAGAAACCGTACCACCTATAACCATTAATATGAGGGGTAAAAAATTCATTACATATGGTGCATCTGCGACAATTGTAATGCTTGCTCCTACAAACTTATTTACCATCCATACAACAATTTTTGTAATAAACAAAAATACGCCCAGCATGAATAGACTATCAAAAAACACCTTCCATTTTGGATACGCTAATTGTTTACTATCTTCGATTACCTTCTGCGTCAACTCTTCATCGCTCCTCAACAACTCATCAATCGTAATACCGAACAGATCACTTAAATGAATAATAATTTCAATGCTCGGATAGTTCTTTCCCGTCTCCCATTTCGAAACAGACTGCCTACTTACATGAATTTTTTCAGCCAAATCATTTTGCGACCAATTTCGTTTTTCTCGTTCTTCTTTTAAGCGTTCGCTAAAAATCATACTGTTCTTATCACCTCTCTACGCCTAGTATGGTCAAATAAATGATGAAGAGTAAAGCTAGTTATTGTTGCATAGCCTGTGCAACTTGTGCGTTACACTTTAAAATAGCGCTATGCAGTATTTAGATTCCATATACTTTTCTTCTATAATAATTTCCCGAACAATAATACAATGAACGGATGACTAGATTAAGCATAAAAAAATACTCCATCCCTTCTTATCATTCTCCAGAAAGAATAACGTAAAGTTTCATTTTTAAACATTTTCATCAAAAAGAAAAGAAGCTAACAATAAATTGTTAACTTCTCAGCTGAAAGTAAAATATTATCTTTCCTTATCTTCTAATATCTAGGTTGTGATTGAATATTTGTAAGATGAACATCAAACATATCAATGATTTCAAGAAATCTATCAGCTTCACGGAAAACATGGTCTGCTAATAACGGATGAATGATACTCTTTATTTTACATTGCTCAATTAAATCACGTGCTGTTTTCTTAAAATCCCGAAGAGATGTAACGGACACACGATTTTGATCTAAAAATTGATCTAAAAGAGGGACTGTTTGGGATTGTGGCTTCATAGATTCTAAGTCAATTGCTTGATACATCAATTCATCAAAATCATTACTAAAATTCCGTGCTGTATCTACAAGCTTTCTTTCCGATGGATCAAGAAGATGACCAATAAATTTAGCATGGTCTGCCATAATCCTTAAAAAGAAAACATTTTCTTTAATAATAGCATCAGGAAGGGCATCTAATTTCCCTTCATTTAATTGTATTAAACGTTTTCTAAAATAGTCAGCTTCCCTACTTGTATGGTCAACTAACAGTGGAAAGTTATTTTGTCCTGGCAATTTACATGTGAGAATTAATCCTAAAATTTTTCTTTTAAATCCCCAAATATTAGTTGCGGCTTGTTGTACTTCTGAATTAAATCTTTTTATTTGCTCAGGATCTGTTTCATTTGTATAGGAATGCGCTATTTGTTCGATATGTTCAAACAATCGATAAAATTGATTAGCCTCTTCGATTAGTTGAGTATCCTCGCATCTAAACCCCAAGCGAAGAAAAAAAGAATGCTCCTTCATGATTCTAGACCAAAAACGAATTTCATTTAATGAACGCTCAACAAACATTACAGATGTAACACCTGTATCAGGATGTAATGATGTTTCATCCCTATGCATTGTTAATCCCCCCTGTAGATACTGCGCTAGTTCCATTCTTATGAGGAAACATATATATAAATACCATTAATAAAAGTTCATGATGAATCTCGTATACATGTAAAGTTAAACTTATATAACCTGCTCCCCCAGAAGAAAAAGGCTACCACCTAGATATAAAGTTCTCCTAGTTCGTAGCCTTTCAAAATTTCTATTAAAGCAATACCGAATCTTTATCGCTATCCTGATTACGTTTCTCTCGTTCTTCTTCTAAGCGCTTCATATATACTTCGCCTTCTTTTTCGATAAAATCGTTATCCATCTCTTGCTCTTTTTTCGAAGTATATAAAACCATGTAGCCACTTAATACAATCCCAATGATTACAAGATAAATCCACCATGGTAAAATTTCCACTTTCGTTCATCCCTTTCCTTAGACAAGCCTTATTAGTTTCACTCTATGAGGAAAGAAGTGGATTTATGCTTAAATTTTTCATTGTGGATTCTTCGCGAAGAACGCTTGTACATATTCCATAAACTCGATTGGCTCTTGACGGAACGGTGCGTGGTATCCTTTTTCAATGATATGAAACGTACTATTTGTAAATAACTGATGATACAGTTCACCATTATTCCAAGGAACGCTCTTATCGTGCCTACCCCAAATAATCAAAGTCGGCACCTTAATTTTATCCGCTTCCATCGCAACGCGGCGCTCTCTCATTTTCGTAAGCTCATCATAATGCTTTTTATCATTACGACTATTTTTCACTTCATTTTTATTATAATCCGTAATCTCTGTTACAGTTTGTAAGTCCGTCGATAGTGGCGTCACTTCATAACTTTCTTTTTGCTGGAAAGATTCAATCCCTGTAGAATCCGCTAAAATAAGATGCGTAACCGCGTCCGGATATAAGTACGCTAAATTAAGGGACATCTCTCCCCCCATCGAATGACCAAGTACCGCAAATTGATCATATCCAAGTTTCTTCATTAACTTATAATATAAATTCACTTGCGCAGGAAACGAATACTGAAAATCAATCGGCTTAGAAGAACGCCCAAATCCTAAAATATCAACAGCGATAATCGTATGGTCTCCCGCCAGTTCCGGATAAATATCACTAAATCCATCTGAAGAACCACCGAATCCGTGAAGCATAAGTAAGGGCGGTTTTCCCTCACCAATTTGCTTAAAATAAATCGTCTGTCCATCAATCTGCGCCATCTTCTCTTTCGTATTTATCTTCATCATAACAGTATCCTTCACTTCTTCAACCTTCGCAATCGGCTTATCGACGAAGTTACATACTACTAAAAAAACGAGCACAATACCGCTAATCATATAAAACTTAAACCGTTTCAAATTTCCGTCTCCTTTCTTAAGTTGCTATTTAAAGTTTTTACATTTTTTGGTTGTTTTATGATTAATTTTAATTGTAACTGAAATAGTTACAATTATACTAAAAAAATATTACTCACCGCTATTACCGATGGTTGTTATGTAACCATTATAGTTACACATTAAAAGTAAGTCAATTATTTTAATGATAAAAAAACAAGCAATTCTAGCGATTCGCTAAAACTACTTGCTCTTCTACTTATTATCTCTATTTTTACTCTTTAATAAATTCCTTAGTACTTCTCACTGTATCAATCGGACGAACTAATTTTTCGATTTCTTCACGCTTTGGCTCTAAGAACGGAGGTAAAGATAATTTCTCTCCAAGCGTTTCATATGGCTCATCTCCCATAAACCCTGGGCCATCTGTTGCAAACTCGAATAAAATTTGCGGCGCAACTCTTGCATATAATGACTCAAAGAAGTGACGATTTACATAACCAGATGAAGGGAGTCCAACTCGACTTAGTCGCTCAATCCACTCTTCTAATACAGCTCGATCCTCTACGCGGAATGCAGCATGGTGCACTGTACCAAAACCTTGTTGTGCTTCAGGAAGAACCGTATTATGTTCTACAATGACAGAGGCACCATTTCCACCTTCGTTTACTTCAAACAAATAGAATTCTCCTTCTTGAGCAATCTCTTTAAATAATAGAACTTTTTCTAGTACTTCTTTGAAATAACTAAAGTTCGCGATACGAATAAATACAGGTCCTAATCCAGTAATTGCATATTCTAATGGAACTGGACCGTTTTGCCACGGTGTACCTGATTCTATCCCTTTATCCAATTCGTCAGAGATTAATTGATAGTGTTGATCATCAAAGTCAACGAAAGAAAGAGTTTTCTTACCGAATTGCTCTTTAATTCCTGTATGTTCCACTTCAAGACGATCAAAACGTTTCACCCAATATGCTAATGCCGCATCACTTGGAACTCGGAATGAAGTTTTTGAAATTTCATTTGTCCCGTGTACACCTTTCGGAACGCCCGGGAAGTCAAAGAATGTCATATCTGTTCCTGCACTACCTTTATCATCTGCAAAGAATAAATGATACGTTTGAATATCATCTTGGTTTACTGTTTTTTTAACGAGACGCATTCCTAAAACATGAGTGAAAAATTCATAGTTCTTTTCTGCACTACTTGTAATCGCTGTAACGTGGTGTATTCCTTTTAATTGGTTCATTATATATTCCTCCAATAATTTTAATTTATATTTAATGGTTTTATTTCGGCTCGCTGGTCAACGAAGCACGTGTTTATAATAAGTAATCAATTCATTTTACTAGTCAAGTGATAGCTAAAAAATAATTCGTACGAAAGCAATTTAGAGAACGAAGTGTACCTTTCTCATATGAAGCATTTCCTTTCGTTACTATCACTTTACAACTCAAGTGATTAAAAAGCAAGTGTTTTATCTCGAATTCGAGATAAATTTAATATATTATTCATACAAAAAAGCCTCATTAAGTTTTTTAACACTTAATGAGGCCCTTCTATTTACAATCTTAATTATGGAACGTCGGTTTATAGAACGAACGGTTATCAAGAGCAAAGACACGTTCTGTGTATTCGCCTGGTTTTGTACGTCCTAATGCGCGGTCCATCATGTTCATTTTTGCATCTAAGTTATCGATGTAGTGCAGAATTTCTGCTTCTTTTACTAATGGTGGTTTTGGGCTACCCCATTCTGCTTTTCCGTGGTGAGAAAGGACGATGTGCTGAAGAATTAATACTTCTTCTGCATCGATTTGTAGTTCCTCTGCTGCTTTACCAATTTCGTTCACCATGATAGAGATGTGGCCAAGTAAATTTCCTTCTAACGTATACGTCGTAGAAATCGGGCCAGATAGCTCAAATACTTTACCAAGATCATGTAAAATAACGCCTGCATAAAGTAAATCTTTATCTAAAGATGGATACAGTGTAGAAATAGCTTTCGCTAAATCTAACATCGATACGACATGATAAGCTAGTCCAGATACGAACTCGTGATGATTTTTCGTCGCTGCTGGATATTCTAAAAATTCGTTTTGGTGCTTATTTAACAAATGTCTTGTTAGACGCTGAATGTTCGGGTTTCTCATTTCAAATATGTATTGCGTAATTTTCTCGACCATATCTTCTTTTTTTATTGGAGCTTTTTCTACAAAGTCTGAAATGTCCGTTACTTCATTCTCATTCGCAACACGGATTTGTTTCACACGTAATTGAATACGTCCTTTGTAGTTTAGAATATCGCCAGCTACTTTAACGATCGTTTCCGCTACATATTGTTTCTCAACTTCTGGTGATACATCCCATAGCTTCGCTTCAATATCTCCACTTGGGTCTTGTAAGATTACTGTTAAAAACGGCTTGCCATTGCTTGCGAGACCTTTTGTCGCTGTTTTAATTAACAAGAAAACATCGACTTGTTCACCAACTTCATATTCTACAATTTTCTTTTTCATTCGAATTCCTCCACCAAATCAGTTACTTTTAGTATAGCATACTACAACTCATTTTCTTTACGCTTACGCGTTAATTTTATAATCTCATTTTCTGTAAAATACGTGAGTAGATGCGCATGGCACGTAAAGAAGATAACTTGTCTATCTTTCGCAATTTCCTTTATTAGTTCAATCGTTCGATTCGTCCTTACCGCATCAAAATGCACGAAACTATCATCAATAATAAATGGATAATCATGCTCAAACGTTTTCGCTAGTGCAAATCTTAACGATAAATATAACTGCTCCGCTGTCGCTTGGCTTAGTTCATGGCTGTAAAAACGCATACCATCGTTACGTTCGACAATGAACGGTTCCGCCTCTGACGGTGAGAATATTTTACTATATCGTCCGCCCGTTAAATACACGAAATACTCTTCAGATTTTTGTAAAATGCGCGGAAGATGCACTTCATGATAATATTGCTTCGTTTTCGTTAATACTGTCTTCGCGGCCGCATATGCAGCCCACTTCTTCACTTGTTCACGCACTTGTGATTTTTTCATTTCCCACTCATGTAGTAAATCACCATACGTACTGCCTTCTTCTAAATTCGCAATTTCTATTCGATGCTTCGCAATACGCTCTGTCAGTTCTTTCTCCCCTGCAAGACAGTTTTGCGCGGCTGTAATTTCTTGCTTTAATTTTTCATCATAACCGTCAGCCTCATAATGCTCAGCTAATGACAAACTCGTTAAGCGCTGTTCTAACAGATCAATTTGAGGTAATAAACGCCCCACTTGCTTATCCGCATCTTCACGTTTCTCTGCCAGTTTACCTGCTTCTAAAAACATCTCTTCATCTGTAGATTCTGCAATATGCCATAACCCATCTCGCTCTACTAGCAGTTGTTTTAATTGCTCTTGCATGAACTCATATTCTTCTTGCCATTCCGCCAGCTTCTCTTTCAGCTGCTTACAAGTTTGGCGCTTTTCTTTCTCATTTTGCATACGACTTTTCGCCTCATGCAAATTACTATACTCTTTACTACCGATAACAGTTTCTAGTTTATGCTCAAAGTGCGAAATCATTTCATACAATGAAGATTTCCGCGCACTTTGCTTCTCTAAATCACGATATAATTGCTGCATTTTTTCAATACGCTCAAACGCCGGCAATATGTGCGCATACGTATAAAATTCAGGGAACATATAGCGCGTTTTATACGCATCTACTTGTTCTCTCATACGGAAAGTTTCCCTCTCCCATTCTTCATACGATGAAACGACTTTATCATAAGCACGTTCCATTTGCTGTAACTTATACGCCTCGCGTTCAAATAGCTTACTAAGCTCTTCATCTTTTTCTAACTGATAGCGCACGGACATCGCTTCTTCACTTTGGCGCCCACCAGCACTTTGCTGAAGAGTAAGGAGCTCTTCTTGTAATCCACTTGACGAATCTTTATATAAAACGAGAGCAAGGACAATCCCTACAAAAACAATCACACTAATAAATAACAGCACGCGGTTATCTATAAATAGACTCGTGAATAAAACAAGCGTGTTAATAAGAAGTAACAGAAGACAAATTCTTTGCCACTGTTTTTTCTTTTGCATAGCCGCTCCTGCTTTTTCCTCATACTTGCGCTTCATTCTTTCTGCGCCCATACCTAAGAATGCAGCATCCTGAAATGATTTTTCTTTCTCAACTAACGTATTTCGTTCTTCATCAGCTAACATTTGTTTCTTAATCTGTCTTATATTTTCTTCTTGCTCTTCTAATTGCTCTTGAGCCGTTTTAAAACGATCATCTAGTTGTGCTTTTTGCGTTTCTAATTCGCGCGCCTTTTGCACAGTTTGCGTAATTAATTCTTTCGTCGCTAAACTTATATCAAATGAAAGAACAGTCTCTTGTTCAAAAGTAGCACCAATTTGTTGCTGTAGTTCTGCGATTTCTTCTTTTATATTCGCAATACTTCCTGTCATATCACGCATTTCTTGACGTGCATTTTCATAAGACATATGCTGCATACGAAGTTCTTCTACATAACTTTCTTTTTGTAAAAATGCTTCATCTATTTTTGTGGAATCAATTTCTGATTGCACTGTTTCTATCTTTTTTTGAAGTGAATCTACTTGTACTTGCAGCGGTTCTATCTTTGCCTTTACCGCCTCATAGCGCGCCATCCCGTTTACAGGAAACTGCCCGTTTTCGTTTTCTAACACTTTCTCGTGCGCACTCTTTTCAATAACGAGAGGCTCCAGCGCTGCTAATATTTCATAGTCTTGCTTTCGTCTTTCGGCTGACTCTTTTTCCGCACGAACAGAAGCAAGTTTCTCTTCACTTTCTTTTAACTGCTCGACCTGTTTTTCATACGTGCCAATCTTCCCTTGCCACTCTTTCATCTTTTCCTCAATTTTCTTCATCTCTTGCAGTGACACGTTAATTTCAGGATTACGACCACTCGGCTTAAAACGCTGATTCATTTCTTTTTCTAATTTCTTATCTAACTGCAATAACGCATCGCTTCCGACTGCACTGGCCGAAAATAAATAATTACCGATATCCGCTTCGCCGAGCTGATGAATATTTTGAAGACCATGCATATCAAATGAAAAAACAGAATCAAATAAACTTTCATTCACACCGCTTAATATATCGTTTAAAATATCTTCGCCGCCAGTTTTCCCGTCTTCAAAATAAACGGTCACTTCACCAGATGCCGTCTTTGGCAATCGTTCAATTTTCAAACGGCCGTACTTCTCTGTTTGAACAGTCATCGCCCCGCCGTACTTTCCGCCTTCTTTCGGCTCATAACGGCGCTGTCCTCTCGTCGGAAAACCAAATAATATACTTTTCATAAACGAGCGAATTGTCGATTTCCCCGCTTCATTTTCACCGTACAACACCGTCAGCAATGAAAGATCCATTTCCACATTTTCTAATTTTCCGTACCCATAAATATGGAGTTTTTCAATTCTCATTTTTTATCCCTCTCTTGCTGGAATAATTGCTCTAAAATAATATTTTCCGCTTCCTTTTGAATCTCTCTCTTCTCTTCTTCTGTAAAAGATTCAATACTATTACGTGCTACAGGAGATGTCCAAATCGTACGCAACACTCCGTCCATATTTGTGAAAGCTTCTAACTCTTTTAGCACACTACCGACGAAATGATTTTCTTCTTTCAAACGCTCAATTTCCGCAAAAGAAACCGTCTCATTTTTCCACTTCATCGCATACACAAAGTCTTTTCGCTCTTCTCCCGCTGCTAAAATATGAAAAATCTCTTCCACGCGCTTGTCTTCACGTAAATAAGGAGAAAGTGGTCCCTGCCCTATAAATACAACAGTTAAAAGCGTGCCTTCCTCTTCTCTTCGGCATTCATTCATCGCACTTGACGCGCTCGTCATAAGATCATCAACAGTTTCAAGTCCATCGATACTCACTTCTATCTCATCCCATACAACATCCGCCGTATGGAAAAATGAACAATGCGATCCTTGTTTCGTGAGTTCAATAAGATATGCACCTTTCTCGCCGGTCTCCTTACGATGACGCCCTTGTATGTTACCTGGATAAATAATATACGGCTCTTCCGATAGAATTTCACGTTTATGTATATGGCCAAGAGCCCAATAATCAAACTGCTTTTCTTTCAGCTCACGAATTTGAAACGGTGCATAGCGATTATGCTCTGCATCCCCTTCCACACTCCCGTGAAGCATCCCAATATGAAAAGGCGCATCACTCATTTTCATATACTGCGCTGTCATATTATCCGTTACTGCTTGCTGCAAATAACTAAAACCATAAATAGAAGCTAACAGTTCACCATTTTTATAAAATGATTTCTCTTCTACATAAGGCTCCGTAAACACATGAATATTTTCCGGAAACTCAATTGCTGCCCAGCTTCCTCCTAAATGATCGTGGTTACCGTGGATAATAAAAACGGGAATATCGTACTGCGAAAGTCTCTTCATTTGCTCACGCACAAACACTTGCGCCCTCAAACTTCTCGTCTCCGCATCATACAAATCCCCAGCTAGTAATACGAAATCAACGCGCTCTTGAATCGCTTTATCAACAATACGCTCAAATGATTCAAACGTACTTTGCTTCATTCTCTCCCAAACAGACTGTGGTACATTCATTTCCATCCCTTTAAACGGACTATCCAAATGCAAATCAGCCGCATGTATAAACTTCACTTGTTTCACAAATAACGATCCTTTCTATATTTCAAAAGTTTCATTTTATCAATATTAAAATAGCTGAAAACTAATAATTAGTGGGATGAAAAGACTCCCCCGCTTATTACACCTTATTTTACCACGCAATGTCATATATTTCTTTGCATATTCTATTGATTTATGACAAAATAGTTATAAGATTCTGATTTTAATTATTGGAGGGAATTTTCATGGGAGTATACGTTCTAACAGTCTTTGAAAAAGATGGTTCAAAAGCATTAGATGAATCATTCGAGGCGGCAACTGAAAAAGAAGCGAAAGCAAAAGGTGAATCTATTTTACAAGAAAAAGGATTGTACGAAAAAACACATCGCTGCACATCTACTGCAGGCAAGCTCGTTTTATTCCAGCGTTAAAAAAAGAAGCGTCATCCGCTTCTTTTTCACTCTACTATATCTTCGTCACACCACGTAAACACCACATCTAGAATGCGATTACCGATACGTACGCGCTTATTCCATTTTCCTGTTTGGATCTGATGTTGCAATTCCGCTTTCATCTTTTCCGTCCAGTCGTGAATCGTTTCACTACCGCCGTACGGATATACGCTCGGAAACTCTTCCTGCAGAAGATGTAAGCTCTCTGCATCAAAATGAAAATGGAAGAAGTAGTTTGCTGTAAGCGATGGTTCTTGCAATCGTAAAAAATGATCATCAACTTGCTTTCTATTTCTATAGAAAGTAAAGATATTCACTTTACCGCTCGTAATTTGGTCAATTTGAATTTCGTGCTTCTCTATAATCACGTCTTGCCCACCTCGTTGTATACTACCTTTAGTATATATGTCTTTTGCAACAAAGTTAACCATTTTCGCGCGAAATTCATTTCCTTCATTATATTACCTGTACCTCCAAGTACAATCAGGACAAATAAAAAAAGTTGAAGGGGAGCGATCACATGTATTTCGGAAGCAAAGGTTGGTATGTAAAAGAACTTAAAAAATTAGGTATTCGTACTTATGAAGGTAAAAAACTAGAATCTTATCGTACGCATATTTTATCTAGTTTACTTGAGAGAATGAAGAAAGCTTCGGCTTAATAGAAAAAGGAAGCAACAATTTGTTGCTTCCTTTCATTTTTATTTAGAAAATAAAAACTGGAATCATTATAAATTAACAATCTACCTTTACTATTATACTCTCTTGATAAAAACCACCTAATATCGACTGAACTTTTATTATCAAATACTCTTCCAGATGATTATTCGTATATATTTTAAATTCTCCATACTCATTAACCCGTCCACTTCCAATAAGCATATCGCCGCTCGTTATGACAATTGTTGAATAAGGTTCCGCATGACCCGATACATAATTATCACCATATTTCACAAAATCTATCGTTATTTCCTCATGAATATTACTAACTGAATCTATACATTTCTTTTCATACAAATTAGCATTTAGTTCTTCGGCCCTCGAAAGCGCTCGATTCCTGCTAACCTTTTCTGAAGAGAAAGCAAAACTCCCCAGCCAACTAAACCTATAAAATGTAGTAATAGGTAGAAACATCTGTGTTAACTCCCCCATTTCTTATCAACTGCAATCTTTGAATGAATTTACAGCAATACGTTCTATGTTGGGATAAAAGAAAACGTCTGTAATTGTACTGTTCTTAAATCTCTCATACTTTCTGAAGCATAACATGAGAAAGAAATAAAAAAATCGTACAAAAGGGCAAGCCTATAATGTACGATTGGGCATATATAATGTTTTAAAAATGAATTAACTTCCTTTCAATAGACACAGCTACTGCTTCTGACCGTGAGTTAACGCCTAATTTATTGTATATATTTGTTAAATGCGCTTTTACCGTTCGCTCAGCTATCCCCATATCAAATGCAATTTCTTTATTCTTATATCCGCGCGCAATAGCTTTCAACACAAACAATTCTTTTTCTGTTAAGTTGTTCCCTTCAACCTTATCAGCATGTATTTCTTTCCTTTTATAGTTCACAATCTTTTCCATAATATTTGGTTGTAGTAAAATCTCACCTCGAATAGCCGCTTCCAACGTTCGAAATAAATTCTCACGATCCGTATCTTTTAGCAAATATCCTTTTGCTCCTAGCTCAATTCCCTTTAACATTAATTCATCTTCGTTATAAGTAGTTAATATAATAATCGGCGTATGATTTTGTTTTTTATTCAAAGCCTCAATCGTTTCTAAACCACTCATTTTAGGCATATTTAAATCCATTAAAATAACATCGGGTTTCTTTTTTTCTATGAAAGAAAGGGCTTCTTCTCCATTTGCAGCCTCGCCTATAATTTGAAATGAATCACTCGTTTCTATTATTAATTTCAGACCTTCTCTTACAACGAAATGATCATCCACAATTAATACGTTATACTTCATGGCTATCTCCTTCTTTATTTATAGGCACTTGAATATACACTTTCGTACCCTTCATCTTTTCACTCAATATATGTATTTCTCCCTTAATCAATCGAACACGCTCATTTAAGCCAATTAAACCATAGTGTCCAGGATTCTTACCGATATATCCAGTGTCAAAACCAATTCCATTATCTTCAACTTCAATAGTAAGCTTTTCAATGTCAGCGATATATTCAACTTTTAAATTTACATCTGTTGCCTGCGAATGTTTTGCGATATTCGTTAAACATTCACTAATTACATATAAACAGTGCTCCTTTACTAAGCTTGAAATATGCGGGGGGCTTTGAATAGTAAATCTCACATGTATAGACGTAGCCTCAGAAAAACGTTGAATCTCTTCCTCTACTGCTTCATTAAATGAATTGGTAGTATGACGCAAATCATCAATAACCAACCTTGCATCATGTAAAGTTTGTCTCGCTCTTACCATAGTTTGTTTCATAATCTCTTGAGATCGTCCTGTATTCCCTTTTTGCATATGGGCATCTATTGCTTCCAATTGCATAATTAAGCTCGCTACACCTTGCGCTAACGTATCATGTAAATCTCTTGCCATTCGCTGCCTTTCATTAGCTAATGTCAATTCTTCCACTCTCATATATGCAGACTCTAACTCTTGAATGTAGCTCTGTATACGATTACGTGCATCAAATTGCTGCTTATTAATATAGGAAAAAGGAATAATAATTGCTAATACTAAAAGGAACATGGAGATAAGAATAGCTACTTTATTCACACCATAATTGATACTGATTGCAGTACAAAATATGGCATACATAAGAGTAAAAACTGCCATTACTTTAAATATATTGTTATAAACATATAGACTTTGGGCAATTAAAATAGGGGGTAATCCAACAAAAATAGCTATTGAACCATTTGGTACAATAAATGCAGCGAGAAACACAATGAAGAGTTGTACAAAAAAGAAATACAACAATTGCCTATTCTTTAATGAACTCGCATACCAATGAAAAATAGTATGAATAACAATGACTATTGTAAAGAAGAAACTATCCATAGAGAGAATATTATTCCGAAATTCTAAAAGCATTGAAGCTATATATACGAGTATAATCCATAAAACAATAAACCTTCTTGGAATAAATACCGCTTCCAATACATTTGTATCCAAATCTATATTTGAATTTATTTTTTTCATATCCGACCTCCACCATTACATTATACTATACAAGATGCGACTTATATTTTGATAGGTTACTGATTCCTCATTACCGAATACAAATATGAAATATTGCATATCGAAATGCATTGATGTATTTGTAAACGCTTACTATAATGAGGGTATAAAGATTCATTACATCTTACTATTAAAAAAAGGGGGCAATCATATGGAAATCGCAATGGCAGTTTTAAAATTCGTAGGTGGAGTAATTCCATTGGTTCAAGAACTTTTAAAAGCATTCATGTAAGGTTATCATTCAGCAATTATCTATAAGAATTATCATGCAAATGATCTGTATATCAAAACAAATTGATACACAGATCATTTGTGTGAGTAAACTTTAAACGAGAGCTATGTATCCTAATAGAACAATAATGATACATCTATCTCAAGTCGGAAAAAGGCGCTCACAAGGGCGTCTTTTTATTATATTACTATGTACCTAATAACTTATTCAGAAAATCAATTCTACAATTCATACAATGCTACATAATTCATGTATCTTTTTGAAATTTGCACAATAAAAATCCCCTCAAAGCATAAACTCCAAGGGTCGAGCCTATTTTTCATTAAATTTTGTACATACAGCAGTACCTTTTTCTACGATTTTATCAGATGTATAAACGACGACTTTCTGTTCCCTTTTATTTAGTGCTAATGAAATAATCATTTAAACCAAAAATGCTATAATTAATCCAATCACACTAAGGGGGACCATTTATTTTGCGCGGAAAATGCATTCAATTTCATGAGTTTGGCAATCCGAAAGATGTGTTACAGGTTGAATATAAAAATATAGAACCACCGAAAGATAATGAAGTGCTAGTTCGCATGTTAGCAAGACCTATAAATCCATCTGACTTAATTCCAGTAACCGGAGCGTATGCACATAGAATTCCGTTACCTAACATACCTGGTTACGAAGGTGTTGGTATTGTAGAAAATGTAGGAGCTTTTGTTTCTAGAGACCTTATCGGTAAACGCGTTTTACCTTTACGCGGGGAAGGTACTTGGCAAGAATTTGTTACAACATCGGCTGACTTCGTGGTCCCTATTCCTGATTCTATTGATGATTTCACAGCAGCACAAATGTATATTAATCCCCTTACAGCGTGGGTTACGTGTACAGAAACGCTAAACTTAAAGCGAGATAGCGTTTTATTAGTGAATGCTTGTGGATCCGCTATTGGACACCTTTTTGTTCAATTATCACAAATTTTAAACTTCCGATTAATTGCAGTGACTAGAAATAGTAAACATACAGAAGAATTACTTCAGCTTGGTGCCCATCATGTAATAGATACTTCCACTACCCCGCTTTATGAGACAGTTATGGAATTAACAAACGGGATAGGTGCAGATGCTGCAATTGATTCTATTGGAGGATCCGATGGAAATGAATTAGCTTTTTCTTTACGTCCAAACGGGCACTTTTTAACTATAGGCCTTCTATCAGGAATACAAGTAAACTGGGCAGAGATTGTCACGAAAGCAAAAGTGCATGCTAACATATTTCATTTACGACATTGGAATAAAGAAGTGTCCGCATATAAATGGCAAGAAACGTTTCGTCACTTAATTCGCTTAGTAGAAGATAAACAATTACGTTTTATGACGGTACATTCTACGTATGACTTAGCAGATTTGAAAACTGCGATTGATGTCGTTCAGTCTGCTGAAAAAACAAAAGGGAAAGTATTTTTGACGAGTTATTAAATTCTTTTTGATTAATCTTTTAAATAGACTAAATTAATCCGTGGATAGTACGTTTAATGAAAAATAATTGTAAATTTATGGTATAGTTTAATTGAAAAGTGAAAGGAGATTCTAACATGTGGTTAATTACAGCAATTGCACCTGTTGTAATAGTTGGAGGAATTGTATTATATGTAATTGCTAGAATGAAACATAAATATACTCAAGGAAAATTAGGTAAGAAAAAATCAAAAGAAGCTCAAAATTTATTAGATAGTTTAATACCAATGGGAATGCTTTTTGGCTGTACTATCGGTTTGATTTTCGGCATATTTTTCCCGGATTCTTTACTGCTTGCACTTAGTTTAGGAGCTGGAATAGGCTATTTATTTGGATTTTTTGCTTATGAAATTTATAGCAAGACAGGAAACGATTTTTCATAATCTAAAAACAAACACAATTGTGGAATAAGCGCGGACAGTACATATGAGTCATATAAAATATGTGCTGTCCTTTCATTTATTCATCAACGTTATCCCCTCCCGCTCCAACTATCTAAAAAATAACATTGTCAACAGAACTTAAATTGGTTATCATAAAAGCGAATATAACAGGAGATGAGCAGATGAATATAAACGAAAAGAAATCTTTTTCAAAAGTTTCTCGACGGAAATTAGTCGATGAAGTGTTGGAACGTTTACAAGAAAAAATCTTTTCTGGCGAGTATGAAGTTGGTGATCGCCTCCCTACAGAGCCGCAATTAATGGAAGAGTTAGGTGTAGGGCGTTCGACGCTGCGAGAAAGCATAAAGATATTAGTACATGCCGGCATCTTAGAAGTTCGACAAGGACAAGGTACTCGTATTGTCTCACTAAATACAACACAGGATTCATTTGAAAAACGATTGCAAACAGCTAATATTAATCATGTATATGAAGCACGAAATATGTTGGATAAAGAAGTAGCGATGTTAGCGGCACAGCGCCGAAGTGAAGAGGACCTTTTATACTTAAAAGGACATTTGAATAAAAGAAAAAATGCCCTTCAAGAAGGAAATTATGTAGCATACATAGACGCAGATATTCAGTTTCATCTAGCAATTGCAAAGGCGAGCAAAAACGAAGTTCTACTTGATTTATATCAATCTTTCGTACCTGCCCTTCGCCACATTTTAAGCCAATTAATATTAAATACAGTGAACTATGAAGATAACTCTGACATTCATGAAAAGTTATTCCAAGCTATTTTTAAACAAAATGCCGAAGAGGCACGAACATACGCCGTTCAAAATTTGGAGCTGAAATAAGCTCCTTATATATTACACTCAAACATCAGATGATATACTGAATAACATCTGATGTTTAAGAGGGGAGAAAATTAAATTGAAACATCAAGGACGAACTTATTTGTATATACTAGCACTATTTTTTGTTTCTATTAATTTACGTATCGGAATTACATCTGTTTCACCTTTATTAGAAACAATCCGACAAGACTTAAATATAAGCAATTTTTCCGTTAGTTTTTTAACAGCCATTCCTGTTTTTTGTATGGGGACATTCGCCTTACTGACTGGGAAGGTAATTAAAAAATATGGGGCAGAAAAAGCAATTATGGCTTGTCTTATTTTAATTGGCTTTGCTACATGTATGAGGGCTTTTACCTCTTCCATTTCCACATTATTCGCGAGCTCTTTATTTATCGGCATTGGAATTGCACTTGCAGGTCCGTTACTATCAGGTTTTATTAAAGAAAAATTCCCTACGAAAATCGGCTTAATGATTGGAATATATTCAGTAGGCATGGGAACTGGCGCTTCTTTAAGTTCAGGATTAACGATTCCTTTACAACATGTATTAAAAGACGATTGGAATATGGCACTCGCTTTTTGGGGTGTACTTACTATTATCGCTATTATATTTTGGTATCCGGTTATGAAACGAAAAAAGAATACGAGTACACAAGATAAAAAGAATAATAGTTTACCTTTAAGAAATAAAAAAGCATGGTTGTTCACAATCTTTTTCGGACTACAATCAGGAATCTTTTACTCCATTACAACTTGGCTTGCGCCCGCAAATCAAAATATGGGCGTCAGTAGCGAACAAGCTGGTACTCTCATAACTGTATTTACAGTTATTCAAATGATATGTAGCTTTTTAATTCCAACATTAGCGGATATTTATAAAAACCGAGCACTTTGGTTATTAGGGAGTATATGCTTCGTACTCGTAGGTTTATCGCTTATGATTTACCCACTAACTACACCATGGATCCCTTCTATTTTACTAGGTATCGGGCTCGGCGGCGTATTCCCACTCGCTCTTATGCTACCGCTATATGAAACAAAAACTTCAGAAGATGCGAGTGCATGGACTGCTATGATGCAGTCCGGAGGGTACATTATGGGCGGATTTATTCCTGTCTTAGCAGGAATCGCTCGTGATTATTTTGATGGTTATACGCAAGTTTTTATTATAATGGCACTTTTAAGCTTAATTTTGTTCATTTTAACTTTAGTCATGAACAAAAAGAAAGTAGAAGCAAAAGATCTTATAGCTTAAATAAAAAGAATGAGCTTTTTCCTAAAGGATCAAGCTCATTCTTTTTACTTCTACTACTTGAAAACAAAAAAAGCCCCTCAAAGCATACGCTTCAAGGGGTGAGCCTGTTTTTTATTTAATTATATACGTACAGCTGTACCACTTACAGCAACCATTAACATTCCATCGCGAACAACTTCATAATCTACGTCAATACCAACGATAGCGTTCGCACCTTTTTGTTTTGCAATTTCTTTCATTTCTCCCATTGCAATATCACGAGCTTCTTTTAGCTTGCTTTCATAAGCACCAGCACGACCTCCGACAACATCACGAACTGAAGCAAATAAATCACGAACAATATTTGCACCCATAATAGCTTCACCATTTACAATATCAATATACTCAATAATTTCTTTACCTTGGATTCCAGACGTTGTTGTTACAATCATGACTGACACTCTCCTAATAACTTATAGTTTTTTGATTAGCTTTCTTATGTCTTTATTATGACATGGAAAAAGTAACGAATCTATTGAATTACCTTACATGAATGTGACAATTTTGTAAGGATGAGATATTATTTTACCTTTCCCCTTACAATAACTACCTAAATTAACAGAATATTGTTATAATTAAATTAGAGGAGGAGATAAAATGAAAAAAATCACTTATATATGTGCTCTAAGTGTTCTATCTTTCACTTTAATAGGTTGTACAAGCACTTCTACTACAAATAATACTCCAAAAACTAAGCAAGAAAATACGAAAAATACCATTCAATTAAACTCTGCAGACATTACAAACATTGAGATGCTTAGAACATCAAGTAATACTAGTTCCAAATCTCAAACAGATAACGAAAAAATGATACAATCTATCGTTTCGGCAGTTCAAAATGGAACACCTAAAACAATCACACTAGATCAAAAAAAGAGGGCATCTGCGCATTCTACTATAACCGTTACATATAAAGATGACTCAAAAGAAGAATTTCTTGTGTGGGTTGATAATACGGAGCAAATTACGATCGCTAAAGATGAAAAGAAAGATAAAGTAGAAGGTGTGACATTGAACATTGAAGGCGCTAAAATGATGAAGGATTTCTTTAAAAGCTAAAAAAGATCCCCTTCAGCTTGATAGGTATGTGGCGAGACCCCCTATCATTAAACTTGAGATGGTTCAAATCGGAGAAAGACACCTTAAAAGGTGTCTTTTCTTTATTTTCAAAAGGACCTGCTCAATTCATGCGTAAAAACATAAAGTAAATTGAATCCGTTAAAATACATGAGTGACCTCTTGTTTTCTCCTCTTATCTAAAGGAGGAACTGTTATGGGCTTTGGTGGTAGTTGTAGTAGTTGTGGCGGCGGCTTTGCTTTATTAGTTGTATTATTTATTTTATTAATCATAGTTGGAGCTTCTTGCTTCTGCTAAAGAACTATCGGAAAAGACACTCATGTGAGTGTCTTTTCTTCATGAAAAAATGCCCAAAATCGCAAAAAACTTTACCTTCGCAAGCGTTAATACCAAAACGAAACCAACTGTACCATTTTAAATAGCACAATTGGTTTCGTTTCTATTATTTAGTAGCTTAATTATTTTCGTTTTATTGTTTTTCCTTTTTTAACTTTTTAATTTTTTCCTTTAAGTCATTTGTTTTTATGAATTTTTCTTTAAAATCTTTATTTTGCGGACTCACAGTATCTGTATTTTCATCCACTGGAAATCTCCCTTGGAAATCACCACTAGTTACATATTGACAACTAATTGGGCCTTTATATTTTTCCAAAAAAAGAATTACTTTTTTATTTTCTTTTATAACAGGAGCATTCTCAAAAACTACTTCAAATTGTTGGCCATCTTTCATTGATTGCTCCGTATCAAATGTCTTTTTATTTTTTGGATCGGACTTATATTCGAAAACTCCACCAGTTTGAAGAACCGTTATTTTATCGCCTACTTTAAGCTTATCATTACTTTCTAATACATCTGTGACAACAACTGTTGAAATGGTAAAATATACTTCGTTATATATAATATATTTATTTTTAACTATATTCCCTTCAATTGCAGAGGAGCTGTCATTTACCAAAGTGGATGTGTCGTCATAGTATTTCACCATTTTTCCACCCATATTAATTATAGGAAAATCATTTGACTGGGAGTTATTTGCTACCTCAGCAGTTTTTATCTGAGTTTTATTTACCGTTGCATCGGTTTTACTATTAAACTGAGAACATCCAGAAGCCAATAATACAACTGTTGTTATTATAGAAAATGGAATATATTTTTTCATTTTAAGGTCCTCCTATTAATTATTATGGGTACATCCTTGTAATTTCATCTAAATCAGCTTTACTTGGCGCAAGTACTTGCGGCCATTTATCACGCATTACACTTGTACTAATATCGTTATGAGCAAGACCAAAAGCATGCCCTATTTCATGAGAAACAACACGTTCAGGGTTGGTATCGTAGTTTTGCATATCTGCATAGTAGTAATCGTTCATATTAATCTTAGCCCAACTCCAATCACCTGTTGGTGTTCCGGACCATGAGTTTAGTTTGGTACTGGATTAGCCGGAAAACTGTATAAAGTCCTGCATGCCCTTAGCGTATTTTTTCCGAAATGCTGGCGATACCCTATCTCCAGCAAGCTAAGATTTTAAAATATCCCAAAATAAAAAAATGAGCTAAATCCCCCTAAATAGCTATATAGAGATAAAGTTGTTATTACAACATATTTTCCACTTTCAACTTAGTTGTCATTAGAATGTTTTTCTACAAAATCAAGAATCCTGGCATTAACTTCGTTAGAGAACTCACCATTGATTGCGTGAGATGCATTTTTCCAGTTAACTATATCGATATCTTTAACGTATTTTTTCCCAGTTTCAACTGCTTTTACTGAATTGTGCATTGTACTTTTTTCAGCCATTAATGCAAGTATTGGAATATTGATATTTTTTAAGTCTTCTTTACTAAATAGATCAGGTGCTGGCGTTTTAAGTTTATAGTTACGCATACCCGACTCGATTAACTTAGCGATAGGCTCATCGTCATTTGTTTCTGCTCCTCCGGATACATAGCTTAACATCTTTTGTCTTATAAACTTAGGTACAATAGGGACCGAAGCTGGAATAGATGCAAGAATCATCTTTATGGACATTTGCGCAAATACAAAGACTGGGTCCAATAAACTAGCCGTAGCAATATGCTCTGGATTATATCTGGCCAAATTCATTGTTGTCCAACCACCAATTGAGACACCCACGATATGCACTTTTTCTAAACCTAATCCTTCAATTACTTCATTTAACCATTCTGCTTGTTGTTTTTGGTTTTCAATCACCTTAGTTTGCACACTCATTCCAGGTTCACCGAGTAAATCTATCGTGTAAACAGGTCTTTTCTCCCTTAGCCCTTCTAAATTGGGTACCCACATTGGAGTAGATGCACCACGTCCAGGGAGTAAGAGTATTGGTTCCTTATGTTTGTTTTCCTCTTTAGTAAAGTAATAAGCACGAATTGTGCCGTATTTAGTTTTTATATCTTTCGTATCGTTAGGTTTTGGAAGAAGTGCCATTGATTCATCGTAGGCAATTTGAAAGTCTTCCTTTCCTTTTTCAGATGTAAAGTGACCAATCTTATTATCATCTCTCTTCATTTGAATTCCTCCTTTCTACAAATATATTGATGAACTTTATCAATATATTCATGGCAATAATCCATTGAAAATTTATCTTCTTTAAGCCAAAACTCTCATTTAGAAAAAAGAAAAGACACCCTAAGGTGCCTTCCTCCGACTTGAACCATCTTAATTTTAATAATATGTATTGGACTCCCATCACTATCAAGCTAAGAAAATACAACTACCCCAGAACGAGATTGTATCCTAACTTGTAATAAAAAAATTCATTTCTTCGTTTTGGGGTAATTCTAAACTTTTAAGTTGATGGGCATGGGGCACGCTCTATAAAGCAGATTTTTTTGACCGGCGTAACATATCAATAAAATTTATACTGTATATCTTACATATTAAGCCAAAGGAATTAGTAAGTGATTATCGTGAAGGAGAAGCCGCAGTGGAAGTACTGGTGAGGTTTTTTACTAAACTACACATAGGTAGAAAAGTAGATATATATACTTCTCTACCTATCTTAATGTTACTTGATAAGTACTTGTTTTAATTATATATACAAGGAAATTAAACCGGCTATAACAATCAATGGAAAGATTACTGCCAGTTTATTTTTTAGAGGGACACGTTTGTCTGGGACTCCTGGATGGATAACAAAAGCAAGTAAACCACGATTCCTATTAACGCAGCAAAAATCTTCTTTTTGTCCATTACTAATCCTCCAAAATATAAAATTTCAAAAGTTATCATAACAGATGCAGTTATGTTCCGTTATCACATTATGTCGAATCAAAATAATAAAAAAGCATCTGAAACAGATGCTTTTTCTCATTCTCAATACATAAACGTAATCGTCACCAAAGAATACCCTTCTTTTGCATTATACGGCTCCGCTTTATAAGAAACACGGTTCGCGCCTTGCGGGAAACGAATTTCTCCAATTGCCTTCTTCACATCTTGCAGTGCGCCGTCCATTGATTGCTTATACAGAATTTCAATCTTTTCAGGCTTTGCACTATAGCGCTGCTGCATTTTACTTTTTAATTCGTTATAGTTATTCGCAACGTATTCATTTCCTAAATAATTTAACTTTGTATCTTTTAATATTTGTCCGTATGCAGCTGATTTCGAGCTACCCCCTGCAATTTTATTTGTAAGTGTATCATAATAATTTGTTGTAGCCTGCGGATAGTCCCCGCGGTTCCACTCGTGATTTCTTGCAATTTGTTCATCTGATAAGTTGAAATAAGAATATGTTACTCGCCCTTGTTCATCTGGCACAGGATCATCGAATGTTGTATCAAGATGGTACCATTTGTTATCGATTTTAACTAAATTCCAAGCATGAGGCTGACCGTCTCCAGTTCCTACTACAAAGTGATTCTCAATTCCAGCTTCTTTTAATAATTGATAGGTTAATAGTGTGTAACCTTGGCAAACGGCAGAACGATTCACGAGTGCCTCATATGCTGTATACGCTTTATAAGACGTATCGTAAGAAACATGTTTTACTACGTAATCATGAACCGCCTTCACTTTTTCATGATCATCCATACCGACTTGAATAATAGAAGAAACGATCGCTTTCGCTTCTTTCATCACATACTCGGTTTGTTCTTTCGTTTCGCGATATGTAATATGTAGCGTAAACGTATAATTCCCGGGCGATCCAGATAGTGAGTATGAAACATTCGATCTATTATAATTTGTATACTCATTTTTATTTGCGACTTCTTTATATGCGTTAAAAAGTGTATTCATAACTTCTTCTTTATTACTATTTTTCGTTTTATATGGAAGTGTAATATTCGTTTCGTATGTATTAATACGCTTTTGTACTTCGTCTTTAAACGCTGTTAATAATGCCGCATCTCCTGTATCCTTTACATCAGTATTTTTATATTTCAAAGTTTTATATAAAAACTGTGCATACTGTTCACGTGTTACTGTGCCATATGGTTCAAATTCCCCGTTGCCTGTACCATCTGCGATTCCGTTTGATTGCACCGCACTAATCGCATTTTCTGCCCAAAATGGACTTGGAACATCATTAAATGTATGTTTTTGTTTAGCAGCAAGATGAAAAGCATTTGTAAGAATTTGTGCCATTTCCGCACGACTCACAGAAGCTTTAGGTCTAAATCGGCCATTTTCATCACCTTTAAAAACCCCTAAATTCGTTAAAGTTAATACCTCTTCTGGAAACATTGTAGAATCTCGATTAATATCACCGTAAGGATTTTTAAACGTAGAGCCATCTTTTAATACATAACGAGTTCCATCATTACTAAACGAACCGCCTTGCTTATTCGGCACTAGCACTCGATAAATTAAAGCTGCAACTTGCTCCCTCGTCGCAACATCCCCAAAGCCAAATATCCCATTTCCATAACCTGAAATAATATTTTTGCTCGCTAAATCTTTAATCGCCGGATACGACCAATGCGATGTAGGCACATCAGAAAAAACGCCCGCTTCAGCAGCTTTCACATCACTGCCATTTGTATATAATAAAGCGCCACCTATTAGTGATAATGATGTAATTGATTTTAATAGTTTTGTGTACATAATGCCTTCTCCCAATACGTCTTCTATTTTTTGTTATTTTTTGTCGGAAAATCTAAAAAAATATAACAAAACACATTATACAATTAAAAGTTTTCGGAGGATATACTGAATTTCAAAATATGCAAAAATTCATATTACTATAGTGGTTCGTACTAATATTATGCTATTTTACTTACGAATATATAAATAAAAAGAAAAAGAAAAACACGAATGTAACATTGTTAATATACATATCGCTTTTTGAGCTTTTATTTCGCCAAAATGTAGCCTAAAAAACAATACTATCTCCATTAAAATCGCAATATAATCCTGAGAACATACCTTTTAACATGATTCATTGTATGATCGCCAATTTCATATCCTTTATTTAAAACAGTTTTTACAAATTGTAATTATTGGAATCCACTTCATACCTCCATGCAATATTCTTTGGAACTTTTGGATACATTAAATATGCATAGCATTGTAGTTTACATATATTTCACTTTTGTATTTTTGAACCAAGTATTAGGAGGGTATTTATGATGAAAAGCTGTACAGCATTCCTTATTATTGATGTACAGGTAGGTTCATTTGAGGAGAGAAAAGTCCTATATAATAGAACGGAATTATTAAGAGTTATTCAATTATTGATTTCTAAAGCACGTTCTGCTTCAGCCCCTATTTTTTATATGAAGTTTAACGGGAAGTCTGGTTCCTCGCTTAGACAAGGGACACCTGGATGGGAAATTCATAAATCAATTGCTCCAGCAACAGGAGATGTCGTTCTTGAAAAGAATCATCCGGATTCTTTTCATAAAACGAGTCTTCAACAAGAGCTGGAAATGAGAAATATAAACCGAGTTGTTATAGCAGGAATTCAATCTGAAATTTGCATAGATGCAACATGCCGGCGTGCATACAGCTTAGGATATGACGTTACTCTTGTAAAAAATGGACATAGTACATATAATTCTACAGTATTATCGGCGTCTCAAATTATTAAGCATCATAACGAGATAATAGGTCAATGGTTTGCTTGTGTGAAAAATTCCGAAAGTATAGAGTTTTAATTCCATTTCCATATTTGATAGTCTATATATTTTTTACTATAGTCTCTTTCACTTTCAACGAATTGCTTTCCAATGAACTGGTTCCTAAACTGCCCTGTTTCCACAATAAGAAGAGAGCTGCCCATAGGTCAGTTTCACCGACTTATGAGGCAGCTCCCTCTTAATTTCACCTTATTCTATCGATGAATCCAAACTGCACCTGCAGACTTGTCTTCAGCTTGACCTACTACTTCAAACTTCAATCCTAGTTTCGGTAACTTACGTCCTGCATCTGGAATAGCGCTGTTGATGTACTGCTTAGAATCATCAAATTTTGCAACTCCTGGTAATCCTTTATAGTCAAAGATACCGCGAGTCGGCGAATTCACTTTCCATGCTGGCGCTTGATCAAATGAGAATGCCGCATCGGCAATTTGATAACGCGTACTGCTCTTCACAGTCGGTTGTCCGTTTAATGTCCCTACAATTGCCTCTGGATGAGAATCTACTACTCCTAAGAATCCTTCACCTGGATGAACGCCTACCCAGTTATCTGTAAAGCTTTGATCCGCATACCATACAACCATTCCTGTATTAAACACCGGGCCACGCGCATGTTGTAACGCCGTGTCAGAACCAGCGTAATTTCTCCACTCTACATAGTAGTTATTTTTTTTCTGTTCCAATCCGTTAGATACAGTAAATCCTTTTAACGTCATTGCTGGCTGGCCTTCTGCATCATCAGAGAAAACAACTTTGCCATCTACAGTTAATGCTGCATTATCTAACGCAAATCCTTTATAAGCTACTGCAATATCTGTTAAATACTCAAATTGCAGTTTTACTTTTTTCCCTTTGAATTGGCTTAAATCGTAAGTTTTATCAACCCACTTACCATCAGTTGTATCCGCGCCGCCTTTTACATCTTTTTCGCCCATTCTATCAATACGTGTCTTCGTTCCATCTTCTGCAATCGCATATACATCAAGGAAATCATACTTCGCTTCAAGTTCATAGAATGCCTTATAATCGAACTTAGCATTCGTTGCATTTGTTAAATCAAATACTGGTGTCTCAAGTGTTGTATGAATGTCATTTCCTTTTGTACTGTAATAAAACTTCTTACCAAATGCCGATTCGATATTTTTGATATCTTTGTCTGGCAAGTTAACACGAACGATTCCTGGTCGTTTTGATTTTGTAACACTTTGATCTAAATATGTTGCAACACCGACTCCTGTGCGAAGTTTATCATAATCTACCTCAACGATATTCGCCCAGTTGCCCTTCATATTCTTTTGGAAAAACTCTTTATTTTGTGGTGAAAAACTTGTTGGCTCTGTTCCTGCAATTTTTCCAGCCCAGCTGCCGCCGCTCATAATAGACCATGACTCAACAGGTTCACCTTGTCCTGAGTACTTCGTATCGTACTCATCTGGTAATCCTAAATCATGACCATACTCATGCGCAAACACACCAACTGCTCCGTCCTCAGGCTCGATTGTATAATCGTATGCAGCCATCTTTCCGCCCCAATTTGAAACAGAAGATTTTGTGCCATCAATCGCATATGGTTTTGATCCAAGTTTTGAACGATGAGACCAAATTGCATCATCTTTCAATTTACCGCCGCCAGCTTCTTGACCCACGCCCGCATGTACAACCATTAAATGATCAATAATGCCATCTGGCTCGTTTTTATTTCCATCACCATTTTGATCGTATTGATCAAATTGGTCATAATCAGCTAAGTTAATTCCTTTTGCTACCGCTGCTTTTAATGCTTCTTTCACAAGATCACGTGGCCCTAAAGGACCTTTGTTATCATGTCCAGTGCCCGCATCCGCACCATAATCTGAAGCTTTTCCTGGAACAGTAAGCCATTCCGTTACAGTTCCATCAACTGTGTAACTCCCGCCAGATTGTTCTTCATAATATTGTTTAAATGTGTTAATCTTCGATCCATCAAATAACGTAAATGGTTCATTACCAAATAACATTTTTTGATAATGTTCACGATTAAAGTCCTTAGAATACATGTATCCTGGCTCTTGATCAATATTGTTATGCTTAAAATCGCTAAATTCTACAAGTAAAACAAGTACTTTATCTTTTCGAACAGCACCGTTGTACTCTTCTTGCTTCGCTGGTGCAGTAGGTACTTTTCCATTTAATTTACTAGAATTCAATCCAGCACCTTGTCCAGCTGCTGGCCCTACTGTAGGCTGCTGAGCCTGTTCATTTTCCTTCATTTTTGCATCTTTTACTTTTTTCATAAAATCAGAAGCCTCTTGCGTAAGACTATCTTCTTTAATAATTTCTTTCCCAGGGTTTTCCCCTTTCTTGTTCTCAACATATTTCTCAACAGCCTTTGACGTCTCAGCTTGTGATGCAGATTGATCAATTACTCCCCTTTGTTTTAGCGCTTCTGCCAAACGCTCATCCGGTATTAAATGCTCATCTATTGGTAGAGATGGTGGTGTCTCAGCATAAGCTGCATGACTTCCAAAAGCAAAACTACTACTTAGTACTGCCGCTGTTGCTAAAACTGATAAAGGTTTTAACTTCTTATTCTTTTTCAATGTATTTCCTCCCCAGTGTCTGCGAATTATCATTTTTTTGTCGATAACAACATAATATTCGTTATAATAAGAATATTCAATATTTTTCAACGGATGAGATGTTGAGAAATATTTTTTTGTGCAGGGTGAAATACGTACGATAGCAAAATACAAGGGTTCTGCTGGTTTATGCTTTTTTCAAGTTTTTTACATAACCATAAAGTGGGATCACTCTTTCTTTTATCTTGATGGCGATAGAGTAAAATGCTTATTTACAATACTAAGAAAATAAAACATACAAACAGCCCAAGTTCCTCATTGGAACTTGGGCTGTTTGTTATTTGAATGAATACTTTCCATATGGATTCTTATAAGATTCTGAATCAGTTTATGTAGATTCACTTTACAAAAAGGCTGTTATTTATTTTAAGTGCAATAGTCATACTTGCTCGATTCACTTATTTTTTGACAATAAATAAATGATCACCACCTAAGGAATCCTAGTTGAATTTCTATTTATATTCTAATTACCTTTTAAATTATCAGAAAATTATTGAAAAAGTTTTTTCTTTCAATCTATCACTCTATCACACTTAATTTGGTTCTGGTGCAAACACTCCAAAACGCTTGTAAGTAACCTCCTAAACTTGGACATACTGATACTAGTACTCTAAAAAAGGATGTGATTGGTATGGAAAAGAAAAATCTATTCAAGTGGAAACATTATCAACCGGATATTATTTTATTAACCGTGAGATGGTACCTACGGTATAACCTCAGTTTTCGTGATTTAGTCGAAATGATGGAAGAACGCGGGCTATCCCTTGCTCATACAACTATCATGCGATGGGTTCATCAATATGGTCCCGAATTAGATAAGCGAGTACGACGTCATCTTAAGTCAACCAATGATTCTTGGCGAGTCGATGAGACGTATGTGAAAGTCAAAGGTCAATGGATGTACCTATATCGTGCTGTTGATTCGAAAGGAAATACAATTGATTTTCATTTAAGCAAAACAAGAGATCATAGGGCTGCAAAGCGTTTTTTCAAGAAAGCTTTGCAGTCTTTTCATGTTTCAAAGCCCCGTGTGATTACAGTGGACAAAAATCCGGCCTATCCTATAGCGATTGAAGAGTTGAAGACAGAGAAAAAGATGCCTGTAGGCATCCAAATAAGGCAGGTAAAATACCTTAATAACATTGTAGAGCAAGATCATCGTTTTATTAAAAAAAGAGTTCGTTCAATGCTAGGATTGAAATCTTTTCGTACAGCTAAATCTATTCTTTCAGGAATAGAAGCGATGCATATCATTAAAAAAGGCCAACTTATTTTACGGGACAAGTCTGTCCAAAATGAAGTGAAGTTTATTCATCAACTATTCGGAATGGCTGCATAAGAATAGATTCCATTAGGCATCTATATACCTCTTTCAAATAAATACAATCTTTGCACCAGAACCCCAAAAACTAAAAGTTTTGAAATCTTTTTATAAAAAATAAAAAAGGTGAAGGACCAATATGTTCCTTCACCTTTTCCTATAAATGCATTACTAATTTAAATTCAAGCCATATGCCCTTGAGCCACGTTTATGTTTGTAAATCTTTGCGCCAGAGTCGTTTCCGTACCCCTATTGATTCACTTCTTTTGCTACAAGAGCAGCATATGCTTCTGCACCTGTTTTCGTTAAATGTACGCCATCTGGTTCAAAGTACGCCTTATTTCCAGCACTTGCTGAATACCAATCAACTAACACCACATTTTTGTAAGATGATGCTGCTTCTTTTAACTTCTCATTCACCAGCGATTCCCACGGACGTGGTACCCTCGTATTGATTAATATAATTTTACGTTCATTCCCGATTACTTCAATTAATGATGCTAATTGCTCCTTGGTAAAGGCTCCATTTGTACCTAATCCAATAATGACATGACTTCCTAAGTTCCCCTCATTCTTTAGCTGTTCCACAGCAGAGATTGCCTGTGACATTTGCCTTCCTATTTTCGCATCAATCCTAATATTAGGAAAAGCACTTTTTAAATACGGAGCAATATCAATCATGATTGAGTCTCCTACAGCTGTAACTGTTAGAGGATCTTTAGGCTGTGCGGGATTCTCTTCTTTTTGTTCTTCTTTATTTTGAGGTGGTTCATCGGCTGGTTTTTCCCAAACTGCAACTGGATGTTTAGCCTGTTCTTCTTGCACTGCTTCCACCTTTTCTTTTTGAGGATTCTCCTTTTCTTTACTAGCTGTTGTTAATCCAAAAGTAGCTATCGAAGAAATGCATACTGCACATATTAAAGCTAACTTACCACTTAAAGTTAAGTTTCTTATTTTCAAGTTCTTAATCCGAATATTCTTCAATGCGCCTTTTCGTATTGGATTTTCAATAAACTTCCACGAAATTTGTGCAACAATTATAATAAGAAGAAATTGAAGAATTGCTCTTGTAGACGAAAACTCCCCAGCATTTACCTTCGGAGTCGTCAATGTAATAATCGGATAATGCCAAAGATATATCCCATATGATCGTACCCCCATCCAACGCAGTGGTCTAAATCTCAAAAATTGTGCGATTCTGCTAGCCGGATGAGCGAGGTTAGCGACTAACAAGGCAGTAGCCAGTGATAAAAGAACCATTCCCCCACGGTATAGAAACGGCTCATATTGATTCGTCTTCCAAAACATAATGAGAATGATGATAAGAGCAAGTCCCCCAATGACATCAAGAATTAGACGTGCTTGCGGAATAATTTTATTCGCAAGCCTACTGCTTGGCCAAATTAAGGCAAGTGCCGCTCCAATTAGTAAAGAAAAAGCCCGTGTATCAGTACCGTAATAAATTCTACTCGGGTCAGAGCCTGGCTCATATAGGATTGCCATTGCTAAAGCGGAAGCAATCGCTCCTAGACAAATAAATAAGATCATGCGTGATTGTTTTTTTATGTAATAAAACCCCAAACTAATAACGAATGGCCAGACCACATAAAATTGTTCCTCAACAGCTAACGACCAAAAGTGATTTAGCGGGGAAAGCTGACTAAAGCTATCAAAATAAGATAATTTATGATAAATATACCACCAATTACTAAAATATAATAAAGCAGCTAGTGAGTCTCCTCGCATTTTTACAAGTAAAGAACTATGAAAAATTGTAATCCATGCTAAGGTGACGATGAGCATGATAAGCATTCCAGGAAGTAATCTCCTTGCCCTACTGAGCCAGAATTTCTTCAGGTCAATTCTCTTATTATTCTTCCATTCTATAGCCAGAATATCTGTAATTAAATAACCGGAAAGTACAAAGAATACAGTGACACCTAAAAATCCACCGGGCATCCAATTAAAATTGATATGATACAAAATGACACCTAGTATGGCTAGGCCCCTTAGACTGTCCAATCCAACCATATAGCGACTATTTTTCTTTAATGGTTCGGGCATTCACAGTCACCCCCTATATTCATCTGAAAATTACGCAAATACTTTTACTATAAAAACCTATTAATTTCATTCTCTCTAAAAAGTATGAACTATTTCCAAAATATAAAGATTACAAAACTCTTTAACAAAGAAACTTACTTTTTATGATTAGATACACAGCAACTAGAATTTTATCACGGTATCTAGTTTCATAAAATAGTTTTTGCACCAGAACCGCCAAGATACCTATCCAACCAAAAGCATTTTCAACAAACCAAGGTAAAAATGGCAGAGCTGAAGAAAATATAAATAGATTCAAAACTAGAAGAAATAATTGTATGAAAGATAATCTTATATGTAGTTGTTTCATTTTGTTACACCTCCGATATCATACAAATTTAATTATGTCTTATTTTTTAATGGTGGTCATTTTTGTACAGCAAAGAATTCTCAAGGCTTCATAGCATGATTTCAATTGAGTAAAAATATCTATGTTTTATTCAGTCTCAAAGAATCGAATTGGCAAGCAATAATAGGGAGTATACCTAAAAAAACTAAAACGGATCATAACATGGAAAATAAACTCAGTCCATGTCATGACCCATTTTTATACGTATAGGCTAACTTTTCAAACTATCATTATGTTATTACATTTTATGTCCCCACTGGTCAAAGTGATAATCTTTACCATCAATTTTAAACCAACCGTCTGAATAAAGGGAACCATCTTCTCTAGCACAATACCAAAGGTATCCGTATGCAAGAGGGAAAGGTCTATATCCACCACCAACTTGGAACCATCCTGTTTTAGCTGCCCCATTTTCATCGAAGTAATAATATTTATTATCGATCGTTTGCCAGCCCGTTTGTGCTACGCCGTTATTGTCAAAATGGTATAGCTTACCATCGATTTTTTCAAATCCTGCGCGATTAACTGATCCATCTTCATGAAAATAATATTTTTTTCCGTCAATGTTTTCATAAGCATTGAACGTGTAATTGCGACCATTTGTGAAATAGTATCTTTTACCGTCTATCATTTTCCAACCGGTATAGAAAATTCCATCTTCTAAACTATAATATTCCAGTAGTTGTTCACTTTTGTTGAGCCCTGTTTTATAAAGCGAACCGTCATGCTTAAATGATAATATTTTGTTGTCCAACTCAACATTAACAACGCTGTCTATAACTTTTCCATTTAGATCAGAAACTCTCTCAAGCACACCTTTGTCGGAAAAGTGAAGGATAACCCCTCGATTTTCTATACGTACTTCCTTTTTATTTACATTGTAATTTTGGAAGTAATAAATTTTACCATCTACTTCTTTTAGACCTTCTTTAACGAATGCTCCAGAAGCATCGGCATAGGAATCTCCCTCCCAGGTTGATCGTTGTAAAACACCATCATCATTAAAGTAGTAGTATTTATTCTCAATCTGTGAATCACTTCCATTTCCAGCAACCATGTAGCCATAAGGCGCTGAGAAATAATAAGTCTTCCCCTTAATTTCTTGCCAGCCTGTCAAAATGACTCCTTCAGCATCTGTAAAGGAATACCCATCACCTCGGTTTATCCAACTGTTCTTTATCACGTTTCCAGAGGAATCTTTTGCAATCCATTTAGTAGAATCTTTTTCATCAGCTACAGCCTGTACTTCATCATACTTCTGTCTCTCATTTTCTTTACCCGGATACCACTCTATTAACCAATTGTTAATTTCATTGTTACTTTTATCATCGAAACGAATTTCAGATTTGAAACTCCAATCCGTAGCGAATCCAGAAATATACTGATTACCAGCTAAACTTACTCCATTCTTGTTATTCAAACGGAACTGAAATTTACCATCGTTAGAATTTCCTATCTGAACAAGTTCAAACACTTCATCATCGCCAAGCAAATCGGAATATTGAAGTCCGTTTCCTTCTTTTCCTGAAAGATATTTTGAACCTGTTTTTACGATTACTTTATTCGTTCCTTTTTTATAAGGGATAATTTGATAAGGTTTACCATCATTTAGTGTAATGAATGGCAGTGCCATAGATGTCTCTAGGACGTTAGTACGCTCCGCCAATATATCAGATAATCGATCATAAAAATCTGCACGAGCTTTAGGATCATTATTAACATAGTTGTTAAGGACATCTTTATCTACTGGCTTTGAAGTCAATGTTATCAATCGTTTTTGCTCATCTGATAATTTATTTGCTATCTGATCAAATAGGTAATCTGAATTTCTAGCAATCACCGTCCAATCGCCAAAGGAGTCGCCGGAATATTTTTTGTAAAGTGGACCAAGAAATCTTGGGTTTTTACCAGATGCTTTTTCTACAAATGCATGTTGGCCTTGATTTATCACAACTCCGGTCTTTCCTTCGTCTAATTGTGCTTGTGTAATATAAAGAAGATCGTGTTCTGAGACATTTGCTGCATTAGGGTTTAAATCTATAATTGCACCTGCTTCAGTAATTTTAAGCTGTTGCCCAGATCTTAGTTGATGAATTTCAATTCTTCCATTTGGATAGCGTACTTTAACTGGTTTAAGAAAATTCCCATCACCTTGTGTATGATACATGGAAATATTAAATTCCCCAGATTTAAAACTAGGAGCCTGGTAAGTTTCGTTTTCTGCATATACATCAATGTGAGTGCCTGGGTCTGGATTCCCTGGGTTTATTCCAAGTGCTTCATAAGTGTTTGCTACAGCACCTAATACAGTAATAGTTATATCCACTACCGCACCTACCCCTGCGCTAGCCTTATTTTCTGCTACAGGAGCCATAGAAAAAAGAATACCTAGTGCTGCTGTTGCAGGGATTACCTTCTTTCCAATTCCTACAGGGAGGATCTTTTTTACCCTTTTTGTTGCTTTTCCATTCATAATGTCATTCCTCGCTTTTTATTTGTTTTTTATCTACATACTTCATCCGAATTTCATTTTCGGAAGTTCAGTTTAATTTAAATACCTTTCAAATCCCTTTCATAAATGTTACAAAAGTCTTTCATAACCTTATTTCTTTTCTGAGGTAACAGGAAGAGTAAACCAAAATTCACTTCCTTGTTTACCATCTGAACGATCTTGCACACCAATTTCACCTTTGTGCATTTCAATTAACGATTGTGCAATGGCTAATCCAAGTCCGGACCCTCCAGATTGTGAACTTCTTGATGGATCTGTTCTAAAAAAGCGTTCAAATATGCGCAGTTGATCACTATAAGCAATGCCTTTTCCTTCATCACGTAAAATGAATTGAACATGCTGCTTCTGCTTATTTTCCTCTATAATTAACTCGATTGCTCCACATACTGGAGAATATCGAATCGCATTATGTAACAAATTACTGATAACCCGTGCTATCTTACAAGGCATAATCCAGAGTTTAGGCAATGTATCAGAAACGCGTAATTGTAAATGGATCTGTTTTTCTTTTAATAAAATAGAATGCGAATCTAGCACTTCTAATAGAATACGATCCATATGTGTAAAACTTGGATAAAAATCTTCTTGTCCAAGTTCCAACTTAGAAAGATCAAATAAATCATTGATAAGTCCACTTAATCTTTGTATTTCTTTATGGATTGTCGTTAAGCACTGCGCCTTCATTTCGGGATTCTCAATTACATCATCTTGTAATGATTCTATCATCAACTGTATGCTAGCTATAGGTGTTCGTAAATCATGTGAAATATTCGCAATAAGCTCTGTACGCGCTTTCTCTCCTTCTTCTAACTGAATAAACCCTTCCTCTAAATTTTTAGCCATTTGTTGAAAAGCAGTCGCTAATTCTTTAAACTCTTGTGGTCCATACCCAATCCTATACATCGTTCCAAATTGTCTATCACTATATTGTTTTGTTAATGCAATTAAATTTTGAATCGATTCCGTAATAGGGCGTGTTAATATCCAGTAAATCATCGTTGAAAACGCCATTGCTACGATTACAATTCCTATAAATAATTGCGTTTGTTCTGGTCTAAGTAACATTTTCATTTCGCTATACCAAATAGCAATTAGCATAATACTGGTGCTTAATATATTCATCAATAATAATTGATTTCGTAATTTCATATTGTAGTTCCCCCTTGTTGTAACATAAAACGAATATCAGTAAACCCATCTTATCTTAAACATCTTTCAATTTTCTTTCAAAACTGTAACAAAATTCTTTCAAGAGTATCACTAAAGATCAAAAGGCTGGATTGAAATTGCGAAGCTCACCTTAAACCAAAATTAAATTAATATTTTCATAGCATACCCACAGAAACCTTTTTAAAATTCATTGATTTAAACACAGAAGAAATAGGGTTCTGGTGCAAAAACTATAAGATTTATGTAACTAATCTCTGAAACTTGGACATACTGATACTAGTACTCTAAAAAAGGACCTGATCAGTATGGAAAAGCAAAACCTATTCAAGTGGAAACATTATCAGCCTGAACTAATCTTATTAACAGTAAGGTGGTACCTACGGTACAATTTGAGTTTCCGTAACTTGGTGGAAATGATGGAGGAAAGAGGATTATCCATTTCTCACACAACGATTATGCGCTGGGTTCATCAATATGGACCTCAATTAGAAGAGAAAGTACGACATCATCTAAAATCAACCAATGATTCATGGAGAGTCGATGAAACCTATATTAAAGTAAAAGGGCAATGGATGTATTTATATCGTGCCGTTGATTCAAAAGGGAATACCATTGATTTTCATCTAAGTAAATCAAGAGATAAACAAGCCGCCAAGTGCTTTTTCAAGAAAGCCCTGGCTTTTTCGTACGTTTCTAAACCTCGCGTGATAACAGTAGATAAGAACCCTGCCTATCCTGTAGCAATTCAAGCGTTGAAAGAAGAAAATCATATGCCTGAAGGCATTAAGCTAAGACAAGTTAGATATCTCAATAATATAGTGGAACAAAATCATCGTTTTATTAAGAAACGTGTGCGTTCTATGTTAGGGTTCAAGTCTTTTGGCACAGCTACATCCATTCTTGCAGGAGTAGAAGCTATGCATATGATTAAAAAAGAACAGATTGATTTACGGGATCAGTCTGTTCAAAATCAGAAAGAATTCATCCATCAATTGTTTGGGCTAACAGCATAAAATACAATTCTGCTCGAAATATATGCGCTATATTCTCTTTTATTTTATCTTTGCACCAGAACCTGGAATAATCTCTTTATCCCACTCAAACCACTTCAGAAGGTGGCCAACCATAATTTTGAAGCCCAAAACAATAAACACCACCTTTTGAAGTGCTTCCTGTCGATTAGTCAGTTTTCAAAAATACAATTAAACAACCTGAATTCCATATTTATAGGAACTCACGTTGCTTCTTTTAACACTATTATCTTAGTATTTATAAACATACATATCTTTCTGGGGAAAGCATCTAGCAAAATTATATATCAATCAATAATATAAAAAGATCCCTTCTACCTTAAGGTAGAAGGGATCTTCTCATTTCTATTTCAAACTACCCGCAATCTCCGTAAAGATAACCCCAAGCGCATGCGCACCTGCATCAGGATATCCTAAACTTCTTTCACCAACTGTACCGGCGCGGCCCATGCGAGCTACGATTTCTTTCGTATACTCTGCTCCTTTAACCGCTGCTTCTGCTCCTTTTTCAAAGGCAGTTTTCACGTCTGTACCATTTGAAGCGCTATCGATCCAAGAATCTACACATGGAGCAAGTGCATCAACAAGCGTTTTATCACCAACTACTGCTCCTCTACCGAATGACCTTTCACCGATAGATTGTATACCTTGCAGTGCTGCTTGCAACATTTCAGCGAACTCTCCTACTGCTAGCTCACGTTTTTCGCCTGCTGCTTTACTAGCTGCACGGAATGCACCGCCCCAAATTGGACCTGAAGCGCCGCCGCAATGTTCCATAATAATCATAGAACAACTATCAAGGAACGATCCAATCGTTACATTCTCTTGTCCTAAAATAGAATGCCACTCACGTTTTAATTGCTTAAATCCTTTTGCCACACTCATTCCGAAGTCGCCGTCACCCGCATGTGTATCTAACTCACAGAATGGTACTTCATTTTTAATAATAATGTCACTCATTTTATCAACGAGATAGATCATGTTGTTTAATGTAATTACATTATCTTTCATAACAGCGTGCTCTTCCGCTGTTTCTAGTTCAAATGAAACTTCCTTCTCTTCTACATCTTCAAGCACATTAACATACTCTACACTTTCAACTGGTCCATCTACTTTAAACGCTGGTGTATTACACTCTTTCGATAGTAATGTTTTTAGCTCGTCATCTAATTTCATTACTGTCAAAGACATACCTGCCATATCAATACTCGTCATATAGTTACCGACGAATACTCTATTAATTTTAATGTTTCTAGCAGCTAATTCTCTCGTAACTGCGTTGTTAAATAGGTAAAGTTCTTGCAGTGGTGTTCCGCCAAAACCATTTACAAGAAGCGCGATTTCCTCGCCATCTTTTACTCCTAAATCTTTTACTAAATCATTTGTCATACGGTTAGCTAATTCATCTGCTGACAGCGTTTTTTCACGTTTAATTCCTGGTTCGCCGTGAATACCTACGCCGTATTCCATTTCATCTTCCGCAAGTGTAAAAGTAGGTGATCCGCTTGCCGGAACTGTACAAGAAGTTAACGCTAAACCGATTGTGCGCACGTTAACCGCTGCTTTTTCTGTGATAGCTTTCACCGTTCCTAAATCCATACCTGCTTCCGCTGCTGCGCCGGCAATTTTATGAACTAAAATAACTCCCGCAACGCCGCGGCGTCCTACTGTGTACAGACTATCTTCTACCGCAATATCATCGTCCACTTTTACGTAGTCTACTTCAATTCCATCTTCAGTCGCTAAATGCGCACCGTTTTTGAAATTCATAATATCGCCGCTATAATTTTTAATAATTAATAACGTACCTTTTTTACTTGCCGTCTCTTTAATCGCTTGATATACCTGAATTTGTGAAGGAGAAGCAAACACATCTCCGCACACTGCCGCATCTAACATTCCTTTTCCAACTAATCCTGCATGTGCTGGCTCATGACCACTACCACCGCCGCTAATTAACGTTACTTTATTTTCGTTCATTTCTTTCTTCTTAATCACTTTATATTTTTTCAAAAGCTCAAGTTCTGGATGAGCCATAACCATTCCGTTGCACATTTCCATTACTAATGTTTCTGGTTTATTTATAATCTTTTTCATTGTGATTCTCCCTCAATTCCTTTAATATATTGTGATATATTTGAAATCTTCTTCTTACTACTCATGTTAAAATGAAAGCGTTTTATAGTAAACGGACAAAATGGACAATCTGTCTAAAGACACCGCTCTCATTTATGGATAGGATTTTTATATTAGGCTATTTTCGTATAGATTGTTGCTCTCTTGAAAATACTGATTATGGTTGAATATAATGCATTTTCAGGAGGCGTTCAATAATGTGGAGATACGTATTATTTGGATAGTTACCTCTACTGGTATCGTTGGCTTGAGTTACATAAAAACTTAGCATTTGAAAATCGAGTAGAGCAAATGCTTATTTCAGCTTGTCAAAAATCTAACTATTTCACAGTTGAAGCATTAAGAAAAGATAAAAAGCATCATTAATCAGATGCTTTTTAGGTAGATTCAGTGGTTTATTGTTATGTAACTAACGGAGCAGTTTAGTTGAATAAGAACAAAAGATTAATGCGTATTTGACTTAAAACGCGATACAAAAATGAACTGTACACGGATGACAATTCATTTAATAGGTAGGTATTATTTCACATTCTTTAGAGGGGAAATTACCTTGTTATAAAAAAATCTTTCCCATTTAGCTAACAAACCGTTCCCATTTTCACCACGCTGAATTTCAATTTCGTGGTTTTTATGAAATTCTGCTATTCGTTTATTATGCTCTTTGTGCAAATGATGGAGAGCTACTTGTTTCATTATTATCCCTCCTTTCGATTAACCATAATTATATATCCTGGATTGATTATAGCAAAGTATTCTACACGTTTTGTAGATTAAATCTGCCTTTTAGTTTTAACAGCAACAATCTTTGAGAAAACAGCCTTATATTACTAACATTCTAGGGATGATTAAGATGACCTCTTCTATAATTTCTAAAAAGATAATCGCGAATTCATTGAAACATTTAATGGAAACAGAGTCGTTTCATAAAATATCAGTGAGCGATATTATGTTACACTGTCAAATGCGTAGGCAAACTTTTTATTATCATTTTAAAGATAAATTTGAACTATTAAGCTGGATTTATAGAGAAGAAACGAAAGAAAACATTATCGACTTTCTCGACTATGAAACATGGGAAAATATTTTCGATTTATTATTTGATTACTTTTATGAAAATCAAAAGTTTTACCGAAATGCATTTAAAGTCATTGAGCAAAACTCGTTTAATCACTATTTATTTGAGCATACGAAAAACTTATATATGAAGATTATTGATGAACTATCTATGAGCTGTAGATTAACTCTTTCTATTGAAACAAAAAATACGATTGCCTCCTTTTATAGTCACGGCTTCGTTGGAACGATAAAAGATTGGATTGAAAGTAAATGTGAAGTAGATCCATCCATTATGTCTTCTCTCATGAAAAATATGATAAACAATCAATTACTACTTTTACTTGAGCAATCAGCAAAGTAATTAAAGGGTGGCAAAAGCAATGAAAAAGATTATGAATGATGTAGAAAATATTGTTCAAGATATGCTGCACGGCTTTTATTTTGAACATAACGACAAAGTAAACTATGACGAAACACATAACATCATTTATGTAAAAGATATCGAAAAAATGAAGCAAAACGTTGTCCTTATAAGCGGCGGTGGTAGCGGACACGAACCTGCTGATATAGGTTATGTAGGAAAAGAAATGCTTACAGCGGCAGTAAACGGCAGTATCTTCACTCCGCCTACAGTCGAACAAATTGCAGCGGCAACTCGCCTCATACCAAAAGATAAAAGTATTTTATTCATCATTAAAAACTTTAAAAATGACGTAGAAAACTTTTTAGCTGCAGAACAAATCGCCAAAGAAGAAGGAAGACAAATTGACCACATCATCGTAAATGACGACGTTTCAATTGAAGATGATGCTTCTTTTAATAAAAGAAGACGCGGCGTAGCGGGCACCATTTTCGTTCAAAAAATATTAGGCGCGGCCGCTCTTGAAGGACATTCTTTAGAAGAACTAACAGCACTTGGCCGTTCTGTCATCCAAAACTTACACACATTAGGAGTTGCCCTTTCCCCTGCAAATGATCCAGTACAAGGAAAAGCTTCATTCACATTAAATGATGATGAAGTGTTTTACGGCGTTGGTATCCACGGGGAAAAAGGTTACCGTAAAGAAGCACTATCTTCTTCTGAAATATTAGCGATCGAACTTATGAATAAACTAAAAAGCATTTATCGCTGGAGAAAAGGCGACAACTTCGCCATCCTCATTAATGGACTAGGTGCGACACCATTAATGGAACAATACATTTTCGCAAACGACATTCGCCGTTTATGTGAGCTGGAAGGCTTACAAGTTAAATTCGTAAAGGTTGGTACCCTTCTCACTTCTTTAGATATGAAGGGTGTTTCGCTCAGTTTGCTTAAGGTAGAAGATTTGGATTGGGTGAAGTGGTTGAAGGCGGATGTTGAAGTGAGTAGTTGGTAACAAATTTGCAATTTATCCACCAGTTCCCACAATCCAATACATGAAATGTCGTTATCCAGTCGGAGGAAGGCACCTTAGGATGTCTTTTCTTTATTTTCAAAAGGACCTGCTCCATTATTGCGTAAAAAACATAAAGTAATTTGAATCCGTTAAAATACATGAGTGTACCCTTGTTTTCCCCTCTTATTAAAGGAGGAACTATTATGGGATTTGGTGGTAGTTGCGGCGGAAGCTGCGGTTTTTCTGGAGGATTTGCTTTATTAGTTGTATTGTTTATTTTATTGATCATTGTTGGAGCTTCTTGCTTCTGCTAAAAAACTATCGGAAAAGACACTCTTATATGGGTGTCTTTTCTTTGTAATAAAAAAACTCTCCATAAAGGAAAGTTTTTAGGTTTATACATTCAAGTCATCCAAATTAGTTATTTACACAACACTTTATCACTTTCGGTCTTTAGTGTGGTGTGACATACACATAATCCTTCCGCTACACAAAGTTGCTCAACTAACTTTAATTCCTTAGATCCAAGACTTATATAATTAAAACACACATCATCATTAAATTCATTTTCTTAAATCAATGGTTAGCTCATCTGTAATCTGCTCAAGATGGAAAAATCTTTTTATATAATGGATATCTGACCACTTTTCTTCCCCACCAATAACAAATAATTCTTGCGCATCATACATAAATGAAAAGCTTGGATAGAAACTGTCAGCCTTTAATCCAATCTCCCCAGTATTATTGCTAATAATCTTACAGTCCGCTGAATAACTTAATACCGTATAGAGGGAATCTTGTGCTGATTGGAAGAAATACTTCATAAGTGTAGTTATATCATCACTATTAGTAATTAACACGTTAAAAAAGTTCGTATCCCTTTTCTTATTAGTAAAAACCAGCTCAAACGGGAATTTATTCTCTTCTAAAAACCCTTCAATAAAGTCCCTACACAAATAAGTTTCAAATAACATATACATAGGAACTTTGTTAATTACGCCTATAAATCCTTTAATGATTTCTTCAAATCCTTTATGCTGATTCCAATTCGTTCCCACACCCATCATAATAGGATAATTTAAATAGATAGGATAAGGTGATAACCCTTCATCATTTAACATATACACTCGTTTTCCATCTGTATGAAGAGCAGATTGAGACTCTTTTAGTAAGTATTGAGATAATTGAACACGTAACACATTTACACCTACCTATCTTAATAGCTTTTAGAAGCACGCCCCATATTGAACTTTATACCCTTTTGCACAACACATAATGATGCCCTGTATCTTTACGGAAATGCCATACATTAAATGCACCATTATAACCTTTTCCAGTTGTTTTATGAACTAATTTGCTATATTTATATTATCTGACAGTATCTTAATCACCTCATTGGAAGATTATAGGTCTTCCAAATACAGCTGGATAATAAATTAACATCACACCTACAAGTGAGCAAACTACATAAAAAACAGCCTCGTAGTACTTTAACCGATGAAGCATATATAAAATCATAGTTATGAGTGTCTCATAAGATTTGTCTCAAAACGAGGTGATATTTTGCGGAAAATCGGTTATATTCGTGTCAGTTCGACTAGTCAAAATCCTTCAAGGCAATTTCAGCAATTGAACGAAATCGGAAGGGAACAAATAATCATTCCTTATTCCTTAAAGGACCATTTAATGGAGTACAGGGCAGGAATATTTTGTGGGGAAGTCGAAGTTGTTTTATCGTATAGCAACTACGGTATCAAATTTTGAAACTATTTGAACATGATGGCATTCACGAAATAAGGTTCGCGAATATTCCAATAGTAGAGGGTTTACGAAGTGTTGTTCGTTAACAAGATGCTATATGACATACCCGAAAACCCAATTTCACATTTTCCTATACTGTGACTTTTCTTTGTTATCATGAATTGTGACAAAGTGTTTTTTGTTTGGAAGGAATTTGTAACAGAATAATTATGAAGATGATCAGATAATAAATTTTTACACTTAAGGAGATAAAACTATGGCAAAAAACAAATTACTAAGAATGGACAATGTCGGCATCGTTGTAGAATCCCTTGATGACACAATCTCTTTCTTCGAGGAGATTGGCTTGAACCTCGAAGGACGAGCCACTGTCGAAGGTGAATGGGCTGGCCATGTAACGGGACTCGGTTCTCAGTGCGTAGAGATTGCTGTGATGGTTACCCCAGATGGCCATAGCCGAATTGAACTTTCGCGATTTCTCACCCCACCTACTATAGCAGATCACCGGACTGCTCCTGTAAACGCCCTCGGTTATCTACGCGTCATGTTCACCGTTGAAGACATTGACGAAATGGTATCCAGACTTATTACTAAGTATGGTGCTCAGCTCGTTGGCGAAGTTGTTCAGTACGAGGACTCGTATCGTCTCTGCTACATTCGTGGAACCGAAGGACTTCTAATCGGTTTGGCGGAACAACTCGGTAACAAATAAGTAAGTGATGTTTTATAAAAAGCCTTTAATGAAATATACATTACTGAAGTGAAAATTGAAACAGAAAAGCAGTGTAAAGTAACTCGAAGAAATCGGGTACGTCATATAACACAGTATTCACGCTGCGATTTAAAGAAAATTCTTATTCAATAAAAGGGCGCCTTTCCGAAGTAACGAAAAAAGTCCAATTTCTTAATACCGAGAAATTGGACTTTTTAATATTGTAAACTCCTTAACGTTGTAAATCCGCATTTTCCTGACGCTAAGGAAATGTCACTTATTAAAAAAGCCGATTTCCATCTCAAGGAATCGACTTCTTTAGTTATTCTTAATGAACTAACGCATGCGTTAGTTGCATAAGTAAGAGGTTTGAAAAAATAGCCTGTATATATTTGAACGATGAATAACTTACCTATTTTCTTGTGTTTGCACCATATACAGAAAATCGGGAAAAACGTAACATATTATTTATCTGTTTGTTTTTGCTTCTTTTTCAAATACTCCGCACGCAATTTTTCAAGTTGCTGCTTTTTATCAAATTTGGCAGGCGTCTGTTTTTCATGAAACTTTGCCACAGCTGCCTGACCTTTGTAATCCAATTGATATTTTCCCACTTTGTTCACCTACTTTTCTTATCTTTAAAGAGAATCTATTCAACAAATATACTATACCTTATTTTACTGAAGTAAACCTTATTATTTTATTAGTTGCAAAGTCTTTTTACTACTTGTTTAAAAAAATCTACATCCCCAATATTTCCCTCCAAAAAATCACCCCTTGTTATTAATTTTTCTAATTATATCTATCTTAATCCAAATATCACCTTATCAAACTAACCTGCCCCGTTAGTTTAAGTAGGAAACTTCACAATCTCAATAGAGTAAAGCCTATTGGTACATAATCAAATCACCTTTAAATTAGACTTCATAATGTCTCATAAGACTTGTATCAAAATGCTTATCGTTGTAAATGCGCATTTTCCTGACTCTACCCCATATATGACGTACTATAATCATTCTTGCTATCAATGGAATTTAAAGAAGATGACTCCTGTTTGCATACAGAAATCATCTTCTTGAGGTTACCTAACTTTTTTAGAATGTCCTTTACAAAGGGTATAGATCCAGAGCACCTCCTTACTATTTAAGGGGATCACATATACCTTCTTCCCTCAAAATCACCAAATCCCATTTACAAATCTATAAAAGTAGATATAATATCCTTATGGAACCTTTATTAATTTATAAAGCATTGTCAAATGAAACAAGATGTCAAATTTTATCATGGTTGAAAAATCCAGAAAACCATTTCGATGAAAAACCTTATCTAGAGCAAGACCTTAACTTTCAAGTTGGAGTCTGTGTAGGAGATATCCAGCTTAAAACTGGCTTAGCTCAATCGGTTATTTCTAGTTATTTATTAACTATGAAAAAGGCAGGACTACTAGAATCTGACCGAATTGGAAAATGGACATACTATCGCCGAAATGAAAAAACAATACGAGAGTTTTCTGAATACGTCCAAAACGAATTATAAAATGAAAGCTAATAATCAATCTGCATATCAATTGATTATTAGCTTTCACACATTCTGCTTTTTTACAGGTATCCAATTACTTTTTTATAAAATTGCACTACCTATAAAAGCAAGAAACATGGAAAGGAGAAAATTTTTTAACATATCATATCTAGTTATTTAGATATCTGTTATTGTATTTCAGATTACATAGTCCTGATAATATTGGCATCCAATCATGCTTGTAATAATGCTTCTTTGTTAATGAATTTACTTTCAAAATACTGATATGAATGGAGAATTTTATAAATGAAAAAAGTAAATCCTTTACTTATTCTGACACTCGCAATAGGTGTGTTCGGAATTATTACTACCGAGATGGGTATTGTCGGCGTATTACCACAAATCACTCAAAAATTCGGAATTTCAACTACACAAGCTGGATTTTTAGTAAGTATATTTGCACTAGTTGTTGCTATTTCTGGTCCGTTTTTAATTCTGCTCGTCTCTAGTATTAATCGCAAAATAATTTTATTAACAGCAATTTTCATATTTGTTATTTCAAATATAATCTACGCTTATACAACACAATTTGAAATCATGCTTATTTTTCGTATTTTACCAGCAGCGCTTCATCCACTCTTCTTTTCAATCGCTCTTGTAACAGCTGCTAAACTTGTCCCTCCAGAAAAGAGCGGTCAAGCAGTTACAAAAGTTTTCATGGGAATTACTGTTGGCTTTGCTTTAGGTGTACCACTAACCTCTTACCTTGCAGACCAATTTTCACTCGAAATTGCTTTCTTATTCGGAGCGTTCGTTAACACTCTTGCATTCATTGGCATACTAATCCTACTTCCTTCTATGCCTGTTAAAGAAAAAATGTCTTTCGGTAAACAAATTCGTATACTCGGCAAACCTGGATTATGGTTAAATATTTTAACCGTCACATTCCTTTTTGCAGCCATGTTTTCCGTATACAGCTACTTCGCTGAGTACCTTGCAAAAGTAACTTCCATGAATGGATCTCTCATCAGTATCATGCTATTCATATTTGGTATAGTTATGATTTTAGGTAATCATTTATTTGGTAGTCTCCTACAAAAAAGCATAATAAACACTATAATATCATTCCCTATTCTATATTCTGTTGTTTACATATTGGTTTATTATTTAGGTTCCTACCTTGTTCCAATGATTTTTATCGTATTTATTTGGGGAATCGTACATGCTGGTGGATTAATTGTTGGTCAAACATGGTTAATAAGCGAAGCAAAAGAAGCACCTGAATTTGGTAATAGTCTATTCGTTTCGTTCTCAAATCTCGGAATTACTCTAGGAACAACTATTGGCGGCTGGTTCATTTCAAACCTAGGTATTCACCAGCTTATTTGGAGTGGATTTATATTCACACTACTCTCATTTCTATTAATTATAGTAAAACTAAAATTTTTCAATTCTAATAGCCAGGCTTCATTATCAAGCTAGTACATTTTCAGTTTCAAATTTGATAAAAAAACATTATAAATTCTTCTCATAAGATTTTATAAAGTGACAAGTATAATGCTCAAAGCCTTTAGCCATAATTACGACTAAAGGCTTTTTTGTATATAAAAATAAATCTAAAAGGAGCTAGTTTTATGGAACATAATCAAAATGGAGTACTTGCTTTAATTGTTTTGTTTTTAGGATTAGTGTTTTTTGTTAGTGGAATGGTTTATCATTTATGGGGTTCTTATTAATGATATGATTGTAATTATCGATATGGCATATTTCCAAAAACAACTTAACATGGTAAAATAATATTCGGACGGGAGTCCAATATTATTAAAATTAAGATGGTTCAAGTCGGAGAAAGGCACCTTAGGGTGTCTTTTCTTTATTTTCAAAAGGACCTGCTCAATTATTGCGTAAAAAACATAAAGTAATTTGAATCCGTTAAAATACATGAGTGTACCCTTGTTTTCCCCTCTTATTAAAGGAGGAGCTATTATGGGATTTGGTGGTAGTTGTAGTAGTTGTGGCGGCGGCTTTGCTTTATTAGTTGTATTGTTTATTTTATTGATCATTGTTGGAGCTTCTTGCTTCTGCTAAAAAACTATTGGAAAAGACACTCTTATATGGGTGTCTTTTCTTTGTAATAAAAAGCTCTCTATAAAGGAAAGTTTTTAGGTTTATACATTCAAGTTATCCAAATTAGTTATTTACACAGCACTTTATTTCTTCGCATCTCTCATGCTGTAATATCCTAAATTAATAATAATCAAGAAATACCCACCCATAATTCCAGCAGCAAATGTCCACATGAAATCGTGGTGTTCAATTTCATACATAATAATCGCACCGAGTATCGCGGCTGCAAATCGATTCATCATTCCAAGCATCGGTGCTTTTTCTTTTTTTACAATGCTATTTCCGAACTTTTCAATACGCCTTCCTAAAATCCAGACGCAGTACATACTCACCAAAAGGCCAATGCTTATCCCTACAAAATGGAATGGGAAAGGTGTCATAAACCATCCCAACAACATCACACCTAGCAAGCAATACATTTGTACGTTAAATGATCTTAGTGCCATACGAATCATGCCGTACCCCTTTATCTTTCTCGTTGTATTTACGTATCATCAATTACGTCTGCTACTATCCAACGCCATATGCTCTCTTCCATATAAAAGTCGGATTTTTATTTTATATATCTATTCAATAACACGGATTTTCTGTACAAAATAACACTTTATCCCCAACGTACAGGTAATCAGTTAAATGGTGTCTAGACGTACAATTTTTCACTTTTGATAACGTGTTCCCTAGAATGCGTTAATCGCAAACCATTGTCAAAACGGTCTTGAATCATTTTAAAGTTAACTTTTCCAGTTAGAATCTTTTCGATCATTCAACACCTTCTTATTCATGGATAATTCCTATACCTCTGCCGATAGTAATAAAAGTGAAACACCATAAAAATGCACCGATAGCAGCGAACAAAATATAAGTTTTCAAATTCATTTTGCTAACCCCCGAAAGGTAACATGTTATATGTCTAACGCCTGGAATGAAATAACCCAAAACAAGAGAATAGGGTCCATATTTCTCCATCCATTTTGCAACTTTGCTCATTCTCTTTTCCTTCAAACCAACCCATTTTCCATACTTATCAATGAAAGGACGCCCTGCCTTTTTGCCGATCATATAACTGATCACCATACCCAACAACGCTCCTACAAAACTGACTAAAATGGCAAGCTCATAATTTAAAACATTAATATTCGTAAAGTAACCTACTACTGTCATTATGACTTCATCAGGGATTGGTAATCCTACAATTCCAAGAAGAAGCATCAAAAAAATAGCGAGGTAACCATAATCTGTTATAACCTGCTGTACTAATTCCATCTTTCAGACTCCAATTTTTCGGATATATCTTTTTTAAAATGAGGAAATTTAATTTTACTCACCATTAAATAAGCGAGTACGCATGTGCCAAACGCCACGGAAACTGGATTATTCAAAAAGCATATAATAAGGAGACACATTGCCGCGAATGGAATAGGCATTCCAATAAACGTCGGAAGTTTGCTTTGCTGCGTGTTAAATCTCGCAAGTCGAAGCATTCCGCAAACACTGTAAGCAAGCGCACATATCATCCCGATAAACTGTAAATCTTTTAAAGCGACACTATATGCAAGAATAGACGGTGCGACACCAAAAGTAACTAAATCTGCAAATGAATCTAATTCTCCGCCAATTTCCGAAACAGCATCAAGTTTCCGAGCGACCATGCCATCAAAAAAATCAAATAACATACCTGTAATAATAAAAACTGCTCCCAAATACATATCGTGAACGAGAATAGCGTAAATAGCGAGAAGTCCACATACAAAATTGGCTATCGTAATCATATTTGGTATGTAACTCATAACATGCTTTTCCTCCTTTCAACTATCCACTTCATATAGTGTTTCTTACTCAGTCGGATCAATGTCCTTCTGTTTTTCTTCTAATATAACTTTATTTATTTTCGTTAATGTATCAGTCATTTGCTCTAAAGCATTTATATCGATTTTAGAAAAGTATTTCTCAATTAATACATCATCTAACTCAGACAACCGCTCTATATACTTACTACCATTTGGACCAAGTGTAAGGAAATACTCCCGTTTATTATTAGGGTTTACTTGTTTCGAAATCATCTTCTGTTTTTCCAATTTAGATAAAACTTGGCTAACGGCACTTTTCGATATATTAAAAGTGCTCGCAATGTGATTTGCTGTCGTGTTTTCATTTAAATTGATATGAAATAGCATGCTCTCTTGCTGTCCTGTAAGACCGAACTCATCCTTTAACTCCTGAAATAGTAAAATGTAGAAGTCATTGTAGGCTCGATTCATTTCATTAATTACTTCTTTATACGATCTAGTCATAGCATTCTTCCTCCGATCATGCTGATATTTCGTTCCATTATATAGTTTAGTTTAGTTAACTTAACTAAACTATATTATACCTTTATGTTCGTGTAAAGGGAAATCTGTCTCCCTCCTTGACTTACCATTGTACAAAAGAAGACATCTTAATTGATATCTTCTTTTTATACTTAATATTTCAGGCTTTCACCATTCTTTTCAATTACTTCTTTATACCAATTGAAACTATTCTTCTTCGATCTTTTTAACGAGCCTGTTCCTTCACTATCCTTATCATTTACAATTCCTTTAGACAAACAACAATACTACATCACATATTTAATTCCAAATACCCAAACATTAACCATTTTACAAATTCCATATAGACCCATTATTGGTTAAAATGTTATAATTTAATTATCCTACATAGTTACTCATGTTCAGGATGAGTAACTAACGTCTTATTAAGCAATGCGCATAACGTAAATAAAAAAGACACTTTACAGTGTCTTTTTTATTTACATTTATTTTTCATGTTAAAAATCGGGGGATTTAATGATGGGTAATGGAATTTTCGAAAGCATTGATACAGCTATAAAAAAAGTTTGGTTAGAAGACTTAAAAATTGATTATGCTAACAACTTCCTTCTAAAGGAAGATTCATTGAAAAATGCTTTTTACTTTCATTTAAGAAACAGACTAGGAGAAGACTTCCTAAAAAATAATAATTTACGAATATTTACAGAATACTATATTAATGGCGAAAGAATTGACTTAGCTATTGTTGAAATTGATTCAATAGCAGTTGAAGACTATCATTTAAAAGATTGTGTAATTAGAGTATTAGCAGCCGTAGAAATGAAATATAAGGGTGCTTCTGTAAGTGACGATGTATTCTACGAAGATGTTAACAAAATACTCTCTTTTATTAACAGTTGGGGAAATGACACTAAACATTATTTAGCTTTCATTCAAGAAAAATATTTTAAAACAGAAGATGTTGGAAATTGGTTAGAAGATGAACAAGCAAGCAACGCGAAAGGAAAAGTAAGCGAGTTATATGCTTATTGGGACCAAGATAGTGATGAAACTGTTTGGAGTGTTATAGATCATTAAATATCTCTTTATAAAAAAACGGCAAACGAGTATCCAGTCGGAGAAATTCTTATTAATTTTCCTTTTTATCCCAAAAACAATATAATAAGATGTAACATTTAGTACATATAAAGAAAAATATAGATTTATTAAATCATTATGGCACCCATAAAAGTACTTCTATTTTGGAGGAACAAACTATGAACAAAAAGTTAGTAACATCATTATTATGTAGCACATTCTTGTTTGGATTATCAGCTTGCAGTTCACATGATACATCTAGCAGTAACACGAAAAACGAACAGGAGACTTCTAAAGAAACAAAAAATGATGAACTTAGCAACAAGGATCCTCAAAAAGAGCTTCCCACCCATGAAGATTCTTCTGGTGTATACATATCAATAGGCTCTGTCGATTCATTAGATGTTATAGGTAATGGAGAAGTTAAAGCACAAGGTGTATTTAAAGTATTAGACGTCAGAGTACATAATGGTCACGAGGAACCCATTACACTAAATAGCAACAACTTTAAATTAATTGACGGTACCGGAAGAGAATATCACATTTCTAATGAATCTCAATTAGTACTTAAAGCTGCAAATACCGCTACATTTAAATTTGGTGTTCTTAATCCTAGTGAAAATTTGGAAGGGAACATTGTATTCGATGTACCGAAAAAGACGCAAGGATTAACTTTGAAAATTAATGGAGATATGTTGGATAAAGGGATCGAGTTAAAGGTGGAATAGTCAAAGAAAATACAAACCGCCTATCACAACTTATACTAACATAACAAAAAGTACAGCCTCTGTATTAACTACAGTAGACTGTACTTTTTCATTTGTGACTTTGTATAACTTACTATAACAGGATTCCTTAATTCTTTTGAGAAGATGCTCTCCAATCACGAAAAGATGTTGGAAACCCAGAATGTCCGCGTTGCTTTGTAACAGCTGGTTTTTCTTCAGGAGTAGTTGGTTTTTCTTCAAGAATAGTCAAAGCTGTTTGCATTTTCTCCAACTGCTCTCTTAACGCTTGCTGTTCAATCTTTAAATCCGTAAGTAAACGTAATATCATCTCAGAATTAGCCATAACGATCTCCTTTCCCACAATGCACAGAATAAAATACCATATGTAATAAGCGTAATACTCGTGACAAAAATAGGTTCGTCAACTCTCTTAAAATACCGAGTACTTTTATTTTTCAAAAGGACCTGCTCAAGTTTATCCGTAAAAACATAAAGTGAAATAAATCCATTAATATATGGACTTTATGGAAGGAGGAGTTAATATGGGCTATGGTGGTAGTTGTGGTGGAGGCTGTGGTTTTGGCGGCGGATTCGCATTACTTGTTGTGCTCTTTATCTTATTAATCATCGTTGGAGCTAGCTGTTGGGGAGGCGGAATCGGCTGCTAATAAGAGGCACTCTTGAGAGTGTCTTTTTTTTATTTCTCAATATACATCTAACATATATGTGTTACTATCAAAGTGCGAGATTCCCTAAGCGTAATATAGTAGTTTACCAACTATGAAAGCCACTGTCACAAGAAAACAGTAGGCTTTTATTTTGTTATTTAACAAGATTAGAATAGGGGTCACCATTTCTAATCAGTAACATTTGAATTGCACATTTTAAAATTGACATAGCACTTCATGCACCATATACTGTTAACAACAGTATACTGTCATTAACAGTATATATTCCAATTCATTCTAGGAGGTATATTCATGAAACATACAGGAAGACACACAGGTGCATTTCTTTTGTTATTTTTAGCAGAAGGTGATAACTATGGCGGGCAACTACTTCAGAAATGTGAAGAAGAACTTCCGGTCAATCCAATCGATAGTGCCATCCTTTACCGCACGCTGAAGAAATTAGAAAACGAAGGTGCTATTGAATCTTATGTAAGTACATCAGTTCCAGATAAGCCGAGAAAGATGTACAAAATTACTACAGCCGGAAAAGAACAATTAGCAGATTTTCAAATGGATATTGAGGAAAAAATGAAAAACTTATCATTTTTCTTAGACAAATATAAAGACTTAAAGGAATCTTATCATGATTAATGGCGCTATCCTTTACACTTTGGCCATTGTTCTTACGGGGATTTCTTTTATGAAGGATCGGAATAAAACGAAAGCTGCCCTATTAAAATCATGGAAAACATTTCGAAACCTCCTCCCTGCCATGCTCTCCATTATGCTTTTCGTCGGACTATCACTTTCTATCTTAACACCGTCCTTCATCTCTTCTATCATTGGAGAACAGTCCGGATTTTTAGGTATTATTTATTCAGCAATACTCGGATCTGTGGCACTTATTCCAAGCTTTGTCGTGTTCCCACTTGGTAATACGTTAATACAGCACGGCGCAGGCCTTCCTCAAGTTGCGGCACTCATGTCTACATTAATGTCAGTAGGAATGACAACCTTGCCAATGGAACAAAAGATATTCGGACGAAGCTTTGCTTACGCTCGTAATGCATCTGCATTACTCATGTCACTCCTATTCTCATATATCATTTGGGTGGTGATGGTATGAAGGAACTAAAAAGATATCGCTTCTTTTTCATATTACTGTTTGGGCTCCTCTTATTAACTTTTATAAACCAATCTTTAGGATGGAGCGCATTACAATTAACAGGGAATAGCATTTTAGATATGCTGTTTCTACTCCCCCCTGTCCTAGTATTTGTAGGGTTACTTGATCAGTGGGTGAAGAAAGAAACGCTAATGAAATATATGGGAGAAAAGTCCGGCATATATGGCATCTTATTTTCTCTATTATTAGGCGGAATTGCAGCTGGTCCCCTCTATGTTGCCTTTCCGATTGCAGCACTACTATTAAAAAAAGGCGCAAGCATTAGATACATCGTATTTTTCTTAGGCGTTTGGACAACTGCGAAATTACCAATTATGGTGTATGAATTTTCTTCATTCGGAGCTACCTTTACGCTCATTCACATTTGCTTCGGTCTGTTGTTCTTCTACGTAATGGGCATTATTTTTGAAAAATTTTATGATCAGCGGCAATTATTGCAGTATGATATTACGAAAGAAATGTAAAAAGACATCTCGTAAAGATGTCTTTTTTATATGAACCTTAATTTTCGTTCTGTAAAACCCCCGCTGCCTTTACTCCCTCTTTCTCTTCTTTTAAGAACAAAGATACGATAAAAGCAATAACGATAAAGATTAACCCAAGTGTAAATGCACCTTGGAATCCCGATGTTAAACCGTTTAACTTCTCTACTGGATCCATTGGATTTGCGGAGCTTTCCATATACTTAGTCGTTCCTGAAGACATTTTCGAGAAATTTTACGTTTAGAGACAATTGTTACCGTATGACGTTACAAAAATATATTTTTTAAAAAATCTTACATTTCTTAATTTTTTCTATTGTATTTTTAAATATTAGAATGTAAAATATTTCAATGTACTACATAATATTGGGAAAAGGGAGAAATTCATGAAAAAATTATTAGTTTCAGCAACAGCGTTCACACTTTTAACTGTGGGGTACAGTTCTTCTGCATTTGCAGCAAAAAATCCAAACGATAAGAACTGCGGTCACTTCAACAACAAACAAGAAGTTATGGAGTTCTGGCATAGCAATGGATATAGCGCAACTAACGATCCTCACGATCTAGACCGTGACAACGATGGCTTACCTTGTGAAGTGAAAAAAGGGGATTATGACCAATTTATAGCTAGTAAACAAACTACTAAACAAGAAGAAAACAAACCACAAGAACAAACTAAACAAGAAAATACTAAGCAAGAACCTGCTAAACAAGAGAATACTAAACAGGAACCTGCTAAACAAGAAAACAAAAAGCAAGAACAAACTAAAACTCAAACAACTGCAAAAGAAACAAAGAAAGACACAAATACAGCTGTGAAAACAGAAAACAAAAAACAAGGCGAAAAATTGCCAAACACAGCATCAAATGGTGTTACAATGATGTTAGCAAGCTTAGGTTTAGCTGCAATTGGATCTGTATTAATGTTCCGTCGTAAAAAAACAAACGCGTAAAATAATTCCTTTAAAGGACAGGATTCCCCTGTCCTTTTAAAATGGAGTGATATAAATGAAAATAAATCAATGGATAGGGTTATGTTTATTTATAGTTGGAATTTCGATTTTTTCTTATTGTTTTATAGAATGGTATAGTGCTAGAAGCTCGGCCGAATCTTTAGCATCTAGTGAAATAAAGAAATACGAAACTCAAACACCAATCACAGCACCTCCTGAAGACAAGAACGATACAATAGAAACTCCTCAAACCCACGAAGAAATTGTGCAAATTCCGTCTTCAGAAGTAAATCATCAATTAGGTCAAAAAGTAGCATATTTAATCATTCCTAAAATACAAAAGAAATACTCCATATATTGGGGAGCTGACGATAAAGTACTAAAAAAAGGTGTGGGCATGTTTGTAAGTGAATTAACGACTGCACCATCTGGAAATGGCCATACAGTTTTAAGTGGCCATCGAGATACTGTATTTACCGAACTAGATCAGCTAAAAGAAAATGACCAACTTATTGTAGAATACGAAAATAATACCTATACATACAACATTAACAAACATTGGATAACAGACGCGGAAGATCGTACCGTTATTGTAGAGAAAGATACACCGACATTAACATTAACAACATGTTACCCTTTCAACTACATCGGCGATGCTCCAGATCGATACATCATTGAAGCATCTTTAGTTCCTAAAACTTAAAAGGAGCTGTCCTATAAGTCGATTTATTTGACTCAGTGACACCTCCTTTTTATTTTGAAAACTTTACCATAGCTTTCATATATGAACCTTAATTTTCGTTCTGTAAAACCCCCGCTGCTTCTACTCCCTTTTTCTCTTCTTTTAAGAATAGCGATACGATAAAAGCAACAACAATAAAGATTAACCCTAGTGTAAATGCACCTTGGAATCCAGATGTTAAACCGTTTAACTTCTCTACTAGATCCATTGGATTTGCTGAGCTTTCCATATACTGAGTTGTTCCTGAAGACATTTTCGAAATAAAGATAGCCGTACCAATTGCGCCAGCTACTTGCTGTAACGTATTAAACAGTGCTGTTCCGTGCGGATATAAATCTGGTGTTAATTGATTTAAACCGTATGTTTGTGCTGTCATTACAAACATGAGTCCAACCATTAATACGCTATGCATAATAATAATTTGTACCATTGATGTGTCAGGAGTAATGCCTTTAAATAAGAACATTGCAATCCCTACTAACACAATACCGGGAACGATAACAACTTTCGGGCTAAATTTATCAAATAGTTTACCTGCGATTGGTCCCATTATGGCGCTAATAATACTTCCCGGAAGCATTATAATTCCTGATTTAAAAGCTGTAACGAGTAAAACTGTTTGCAAGAACATCGGTAATAAAGTCATCGTTGAAAATAACGACATCATAACAATGACGATTAATCCAACTGATATTGTAAACATCGGAACTTTAAAAGCACGTAGTTCTAAAATTGGATTATCGATTTTTAATTGTCGCACGACAAAAATACATAGTGATATAAGCCCAACAATTAAAACACCATACACTTTCGGATCAGACCACCCTAAGTCACCTGATGCACTAAAGCTATACACAATCCCGCCAAATCCTAACGTCGATAAAAGAATAGATGGATAATCTACTTTTGGCCTTGTTAACTCTGAAACATTTTGAATGTACTTCATTCCAATTACAATGGAAATAATTACGATTGGAACGACAAAGTAGAATAACCAGCGCCAATTCAATGAATCAACGATTACTCCAGATAATGTAGGACCAATTGCTGGAGCTGACATCATAACGAGTGCGATTAACCCCATCGTGGCACCACGTTTTTCAGGTGGACAAATAATTAAAATCGTATTCATTAATAACGGTGAAATTAACCCCGTCGCTACTGCTTGGACGATACGGCCGACTAATAAAACGGAAAATGTCGGTGCAAATCCCGCAATTAATGTACCGACTAAAAATGTTACCATAGCGATCAAGAACATTTGTCTCGTTGTGAGCCATTGCTGAAGTAACGCTGTAATCGGTACCAGCACACCCACTACTAACATGTATGCTGTAGAAAGCCATTGGATTGTTGAAGCTGTTACGTCAAATTCTTTCATTAATACCGTTAACGCATTACCAAGTAATGTTTCGTTTAATAATGCAACCATTGCCCCTAAAAGTAATGCAATTAAAATGGGCGTATGTTTCATATTAGAAGTATCAACTTTGCCACTTGCAGGGCTCTTAGTTGTCATATTCATGTATTGATTCTCCTCCTGTTTTTTACTTAAAATGCTTTATATAAAGTGAAACTTTAATCAGTGGGGGGGTTGTTCATCCCCCACTGATTATTAGTTGAACCAATCGGGCTTTTACGGGCAGTTGATCTCCCACCTAACTTCTTTGCTCCAGCCGAATTTTGAGGTGGGAGTTTTACTGCCCGTTAATGCGGGATAAACCGGAACACATGTAATATAATATACATATGTAGATTAAAAAGGGAGAATCAATTTAAAACCATTGTATATTTAATCTACAAAAAAGGAGAATTGTAGATGAACGATAGTGAAAAACAGCTTGATTTACGTATTAGACGTACACATAAATTACTGTGGGATTCCTTATTTGAATTAATGACGCAATCAAAACAGAAATATAGTTCTATCACCATTAACCAAATATGTGATCGCGCGATGGTACACCGAACAACCTTTTATAAACATTTTGAAGATAAAGATGCTTTATTAGCATTTGGATTTAAACGATATGGAACGATGATTGCTGAAATACCGATTTCATATCGTTTAAGTAAGCCATTTCAAGTAATGGAACAATTCCTACATCATGAAGAAATCGGTAAAATATTAGAGACGCAAATGTCTGATGAACAATTTAATAGCCGCATACATTATTTAAGTCACGAAACAAGAAAACAAGAAACAGAAGCGTTAAATCAACTTTGCAAAAACCATACGATGCCAAATGATTTAATCACTGAATTTTATTCAGGAGTAATCACCTCATTAAGCACATGGTGGTTTCAAAATGAAAGAAAAGTTTCTGCGGCAGAAATGGATCAACATTTCCACCAACTCATTAATCGGGATATTTTTCAGTTTGAAAAGGAATAACTTCAACATCAAAAAAACGCCCATATGAAATAGGCGTTTTTTTATATACATACTATTACATACCGAGCTTCTTCAAATCCGAACTTTCAATAACCGAATGGGAATATCCATCTTTCCCAACTCGCACCATCGCTCTTCCAAGCTACTCATAAAATCGCTTCAAAAGAGGATTAAAAGGCTTCATCACATCGTCCATCAATTGGTATGATTTCGTTTTTGATTCCACACCATTTGATGGAGAAAAATGCGTCGATAAATTTTTGTTCCAAATATTCAGAATTAATATTAAAATAAACAATGGAGCTACGGGTATTACAAATTATACATAACGAGGGAATAGAAATGAGAATTCAATTAAAAGCTGATTTAATGCTACTACTAGTTACATTTTTTTGGGGTGCATCCATCCTACTTACAAAGCTTGGACTTGATGACATAGAAGAATATAATTTAATCGCATTACGATTTATTATTGCCTTTCTTTTATCAGGTTTAATATTTTACAAACATTTATTCAAAGTTGATTTTAAAACTGTAAAATATGCATTTATATTGGCTTCCGTTTTATTTATCGTCTATATTTTTGCGACATTCGGTACAAAGTATACAAGTGTATCTAATGCAGGTTTCTTACTATGTCTCACAGTCATTTTCATTCCAATATTATCAGCTATATTTTTAAAACACATTCCTGAAAAGAAAGTTATATTAGGAATTGTGTTAACGATAATAGGAATCGGCTTACTAACATTAACTAGTGAATTCAAGATCGGTAACGGCGATATCTTTTGCATACTGTCTGCCTTATTTTATGCGATTCACGTCATCATTACTGGAAGCGTAACGAAACATGTGAATTCAATTGCACTTGGGGTAGTACAACTTGGTTTTGTCGGCCTATTTAGTCTTATTTTTTCATTAGTGATGGAAACCCCAAAACTTCCTGGCACTATCGACTCATGGCTGATCATCTTAGCCTTAAGCATATTTTGCACCGCAGTCGCATTCATTGTGCAAGTTATCGCCCAGCAATACACTACGCCTACACATACAGGACTTATCTTTTCATTAGAACCTGTCTTTTCCGCAGGGTTTGCCTTCTTCTTCACAGGTGAAACGCTCACAGGGAAAGGATACTTAGGGGCAACGCTTATACTGTTAAGTGTGTTGATTGCTGAGGTGGATTTTAAGGGGTTGTTGCGGGTGAGTTATAAAAAGAATATAGAATAGGTAACTACATACATCTGCGGTTCATTAGAAAAAACAAATGCCCGACTATTATTCCATATAATAGTCGGGCATTTAGATTTTCAACCTATTGTTTTACATAGACTAGATGAACTGCATATAACAGTTCCCCTTCATTATGCAGAAACTAGCACTTTCTCTTTACGCAAAATCCCCATTAGCCCACCAATAAATAGGAGAATGGCTGGTAAAATATAAAAGAAAGAAATACAAATTAATCCACCAACTGCAGCGATTGTCATCATCGCACCGCCAAGCTTAGCTCTATTCTTCACTACAACAGATCCACAAATTCCTAATATAGAGAGAAGAACACTTCCCCATCCTAAACCGATAAGTGTATTGGCTCCATCCGCATCTAAAGCAGAACCAAGCCCACCAATAAATAACGCAATAAATGCGCATAAAATACCGAAAATACCACCAATAAGTCCTAATACAAATTCTGTTGTACGTTTCATTTTGAATATCCTATCCTTCCTTTATTTCATTCCCATTTGTGCTTTGCTCGTAGCAAGTTTTTGTCCATCTTTTTCAGTAAATGTAACATTAACATTCGCTCCAAGGTCACCATTAATATTTTTTGACCATCTAGCAATAATCATTTTAATATCCCCAGCTTGAGATTCCGCTTTATTATCCGGTTCTCCAAACTTCGCGATCCCATCTTCGTATGTATCCCCACCGTCACCAGTTAAAGGATCACCTGTCTTATTAGCAGCTTCTTTTATAGAATCATCACAAGCTACTAAATTTAATCCCAAAGCACTACCTCAAACAATTATCCCTAACTTTTTTAATATTTTAATTACCTCCCATTACATATAACGCAATATTCCCAAGCCAATCTTAACAAAGCTCCGACTCAAAATTTGTCACATTATGTCACAAGACATAAAAAAGGCGTAATATAAACACTGCTCTTATTCAACATCCGCATCGTCCAAACGAATATGCCCTACCTTCCCTTCTCCTAACCAAAACTCAATTGTTATATGAAGTTTATGATCAGCATAGCCAATAATAGTAGTACCCTGTTCCGTCCGTTCATAATAATTCGAACCGTACGAATTAATAACATCCTGCTTCGTACTACCAAGCCCGATCCCTTTTGCCGTCTTAAGGTCTGTATTTTCTCCAATTATTAAACGAACAATCTTCCCCTTCTCTTTTCCTTTCATAATCGAAGCCGTTTCTACTCCGTTCTCCCAAGAGTAATAATCATATAATACGTTCTCTTTCTTGCCGATAGGCTCACCATATTGTTCTCTAAAAGAATCTTTAGAAATATTATCATGAAGCTTCATCTTTCCAATCGATTCATTTGAAAGATCTGTAAAAGCAGTATGGCTATAATAATACTTCGCCCATCTATAAAAGGGCCTAGTAATCTATAACCAATTACGCCTATTCCGACAACCAAAACAAGTAATATAATGATTCGCAACTTTTTTCTCAGCACTTAATTCCCCCCTTCCACAAACCGCCCAAACTCCTTCAAAAACCTCAGCTTAAAACTACCCACAGGTCCATTCCGATGCTTCGCCACATGGATCTCCGTCATCTCTTTCTGCATCGTTTCCTTATCATAATAATCCTCACGATACATAAGCATAATGACATCCGCATCTTGCTCAATTTGTCCCGTCTCTCTTAAATCCGATAAAAGCGGACGCTTATCTTGACGTGATTCTACGGAACGAGACAATTGTGACAATGCTACTATACAAACATGTAAATCACGCGCTAATAACTTAAGCTTACGAGAAATCTCACTAATCTCTTGAAATCGATTACCCTTATGCTTCGGATCGCCCGTAATAAGCTGCAAATAATCTACAATAACTAACAGCTTTTTATCACCGTGCTTCCTCTTTAACTTACGAGTCTGCATCCAAATATCTTGCATTGTAATGCCTGCCTTATCATAAATCTCAAGTGGCAACTCACCAATCTCCGCAAACGCCCTACTCACCTTTTCCCAGTCTTCTATCGTAAAACGATGCTTCGGATTTTTCAGCCTACCTCCTGACACTTCGCCCGCACAAGACGCCAGCCTTTTTAGCAATTGCTTACTACTCATCTCTAACGAAAACAATCCAACTGCCGCTCCAGACTTCGCCGCATGCAGTGCAATATTTAACGCAAACGCCGTTTTTCCCATAGAAGGACGCGCTCCAAGAACGACAAAATCACCTTCCTGCAATCCGCACGTCATCTTATTTAACGATGTATAACCAGTCTCAATACCAGTATTCTCTTTCGTATCTTGATGAAGCTCCTCATATAGCCCAACTAAAGCATCCTTCAAATCAAACTCACATACATAGTCCTTTTCCTCTAACTCACAAAGCGCCGTAATCGTCTCACCAATAATTTTCTCATTCTTCTCCGCAATAAGACGCTCTCCCATCTTGTGCCCGAGAACGCCAGCCTGATACATTTTCCACGCACCTCGAACAAGCCCCTCATAATAAGAAAAGTTGCTAGTCGTAGGCACACCCTCTATTAATGCTATAAAATACTCCATTCCCCCGATATTCTCCAAAAAATTAGGATTCATCCGAGAAACGAGCGTCACAAGATCAATTGGTTGCCCTTCATCTTCAATTTTTCGCATTAACCGAAATATAGACTTATGCACCGGCATAGAAAAATAATGCTCCGTCAAACGGCACTCCTTAATAAGCTCCCCATCAATTAAAAGAGAACCTAACACCGTCTTTTCCGCCTCCATATTTTGAATACTCATGGCCGCCACCCGCGTTCCGCTAAAAAGCGCTGCAACTCTTCCTCTGACAGTGCATTCTTCTCCCACTCCTCGCACCTCGTCAAAAACTCCTCCGTCTCCCCAGTACTAACAGACGACTCCTTCTTCCTAAACTGAGCCGTATCCGCCTCAACCTCCGACACTTTCGTAAATCCCTTCCCGTGCCAGCCACGCAAAATCCCTTTCACATAAGCAACCGTTCGCTTATTATTCTCAAATGCAATTTGAAGAGCCTTCAGCACAAGCTCCTCTGACAAATCAACCAGCCACGCACTCAGTTCCTCCACCGCAAACGGAGACAAACTACCAAAATGTTGCTCATAAAAAGAAAACACGCGACTTCCCGTCTCTTCCTCTATAACCTCTTCTTCCGCCTCTTCACAAACCGGATCAACATCATGAACCGCCAAATCACTCGGCATACCGAAATGAGCTAAAAGCATCGGAACATTCAGTTCCTCCTCTACGCACTTCTGAAGAAACATATGTACAAACTCCTTATTCTTCACACCCTTAAGCTCACGAAGCACACACTTCTCCACATTCGTATTCGTCACCGGATTATAACGAAGCCAATTCAAAACGAATAACTCCCGCGTATCCGCATCATAAAGAATCTTCCCATAATCAACAAAGCGCTGCACAAGCTTATCAACAGTCTCCCTGTTATAACCCGTCTCCATCTCAGCTAACCGCTTCGGAAAAGGAAAAATCCCGCATTGCGTCGTCTTCGAACAAGTTAATAAGTAAACATAAAAATACCGCTCCTCCGGCGTCAAATCCAAAACAAAATCATCCTGCCAAAAATTCACCTGCACATTACGATACACCGCCATCCCAATCCCTCCCGTCTCCATTCAAAAATGAAAATTCCCTCTATGTACTATATATAGGAAGGAGGGGTGGGTTTTTGGCGTGTTATTTCAAAATTTTTTTTGACTACTACTACGGTGTTTGTAGTTGTTTTTGTTTTGTTATGTTTTTTCTTAGTGATTTATTACTTGGTAGGTGCTTGTAAGGGGATTATGAGGTGCTAGTTATCGGTTACTTCCATTAAGAAGACTCGATTTGAAAAGCCGCCTCGTTCTTTCGCTTTCTTTTTACGGATGTTGTTGATTTCTTCTAGTGTTGTGCCTTCGTGTTCGGCTAGGGCGTTGATTAGTTCTAGTAGGTCGGATAGTTCTTCGAGTTTATGTTCTTTTGTTGTTGCTTCTAGGTATTCGGTTAGTTCTTCTTGTGTTTTGTTACAGATTTCGGTTATGTATTCGTCTTCGGGTAGGATTCTTGTTGTGGGGGTTTTTCCGTTAGCTTTTATTATTTGTGGGATTTTGTTTCTGATTAGTTTGTTGTAGGTTGGCATGGGATTTTCCTCCGTTTGGTTTTTCTTCTATTATAATGGAAAAGCAGTTTAACTAGGTGTTAAACTGCTTCATTGCTTCTTTTATATAGTTTTCTTCTTCCGTTGTGAAGAGGGTTTGGAATTCGGATAGTGGGGATTATACTTTCTACCTCACTTTGAGATGAGTTAAATTAATTTTTATTACTTCTATATATTATTAATTAAATTAGTAATGACACTCTAATCAAAATTTACTTTTCTAAGATTATCCTTTGTAGCTTTAACTTCATAATATGTATAAATTCAGAAATTATTATTCAATATAATAATCATAAATTAATTTAATATTATTAGGTGTACGCAACTTGTTAAGTGCTTTTGCCTCAATTTGACGAATTCGTTCACGAGTTACCCCAAATATACAACCTATTTCTTCTAACGTATGTTCATGTCCATCTCCTAACCCAAATCTTAATGAAAGCACATTATATTCACGATCTGTCAATGAAGAAAGGGCTTTTTCTAAATCTTTCCTGAGAAAAATTTGGTTTATTGAAAGTTCGACATCAAAATCTTTTTCTGATTCCGTAAACAAAAAATTATCATTTGAATTAGCACTTATAAAAGCCAACAGTTCACTGTCATCATTTTCACTCATAGGTGCATTAACAGAGTTCATATTAAAGAATTGTACCTCATAGAGTTTTAATTCATTGTACTGTTCTTTTGAAATATCAAGTTCGTTTAACATGGCTTCAAAATTATAATCAGAATTTGTGACCATTTTAGATTCCAGTTTACGCATTTTCCTGATTTTCTCGAAACGTTGAACTGGTACTCGCACATTTAATGATTTATTTGCAATTGCTCGAGTAATCGCTTGTCTTATCCACCAAGTAGCATAAGTAGAAAATTGTATTTCTTTTGATACATCAAATTTTTCAATAGCCTTTAACAATCCAAGATTCCCTTCATTTACAAGATCCTCGTAATTAAGTGTACCTGATTGCCCTCTATATTTATTGGCAATTTTTTGTACAAGACGTTGGTTATTTTTAACTATCTGATTAATCAATCCCATACAATATTCTTCATTTTTCGAATCCTCTAATTCACTTAATAAGAATATATTATCTTTAAAAGAATTAAACATATTGATTGTATCAAGGTGTTTTTCCTTTTGATGTTTTTCAATAAAACTTAACAAACTAAATTCTAAATCATCATTTTTAACTTCCCTATTCCTCATCCTATCACTTCCAGAATATTCTTTTTATAGTTATAATGAATTATATCATATCATTTTGAGAGGTGTATTGTATGAATACTATTTTACTAGAAGAAGTTATTTCATCTAAAATTAAGTTAGCCTCAGTAGATTCCGAAAAAAAAGATTTAGTAGTTTTCATCGGTTTTGAGCCGGAACAAGTCTCTAAGCTATTTGCATACAAATTTCTTGATTACCCTTTTCCCACTGATCTAAATCGGTTGCAAAAATCAAGTGAAATTCTCCAACTGATCTTAACAAAAAGCCAACTGCAGGTACCTTTTTTATGGGTAACTATGGAAGAATATCAATTTTGTTTTAAAGGACAAATAGAAACATTTTTCAATACCCATTTTATTTTTAATAATTTTTATGATAGAATTTTCCCTATTTTTTATAGCTTCGAAGACTCTCAACAACTATTGCTAGATTTTGAAGATGAAGATGAAAATATAAAATCCGAAAATTTCGAGTATGTATCAGAATTTTATAATAGCTTGAAATTAATACACTCTAAACTATTTGCAGCATATACTACAGATTTAGATGCTATTGAATGGATACCATATTACAACATTGATACTAACCTTGAAATGCATGATCTGGGTTTAAACAATTATGATATCACATATAGTCTATCTGAAGATGATACCGACTTTATTCAATTCACCTTAAATCTTTTAAATAACCAGAATATTAAGCATGTAGAAATAGTACACTCTACAAATTTTGATGCATTCAACAACAATTATTTACAACGATTAGCAATTATTCAACTATTACGTGAAAATCTACTATTTTCTTTCACTAAACATGCACTCACTAAAAAAAGTGTCAATGAACGGGAATATATTCCTTACTTAGATAAGTATTTTGGATATTCATCATTTAATTCCCTGGAAATGTATTGCGACCCTGAAACATCAAAAGAAACAATTAACATACAGCAATCACAGATTATTGATGATATTTTAGAACAAGTAGGAAATGCAAGAAATACAGGTAGCTTACGTGATATTTTTGTTACATCATCCACTGGGGCAGGTAAATCTTTAATGTTTCAATTACCAGCTTTAATATTACACGAAAAACATAAATATTTAACCATAGTAATTTCTCCTCTTATTGGTTTGATGAATGACCAAGTTGAGGGATTAAAAGAAAGTGGCATTAAACATGTTGCAACCATAAACTCTAATATTACTCCTGCGGAAAAAATTGATATCCAACGTCGGATCGCAAATCAAGAAATTGCAATACTATATATTTCTCCGGAAACATTAATAAATCGTTCAGATATAAGATACTTAATTGGTGATAAAACAAAAGTAGGACTTTTTGTTATTGATGAAGCACATATTGTCACTACATGGGGAAAAGCTTTCCGTTCAGATTATTGGTATTTAGGTACATATTTGCAGAAACTTCGCAAAGAAATGCCTTTCCCAATTGCGACATTTACTGCTACAGCCATTTATGGTGGTGAAGAAGATATGTATAAAGAAACTCGTGATAGTTTAGGCTTAGTAGATCCCATTATCTATTTAGGAAAAGTTCGTCGCGATGATATAGATATTCACCTTCAAGCTGCAGAAAAGAAAATGACACTAAATGAGTATCGTAAGATTAAGTTTGATTTAATGACTAAAAGAATAAAAAAACTTGTTTCGCAAAACGAAAAAGTACTTGTTTATTTTCCAACTGTACCTTTAATTGATACATTCATGAGCTATCTAGAGAGTTCTCATCCAATGTTATACAAAAAAACAACTAAATATCATGGGAAGCTCGAAAAGGAAGAAAAACATTCAAACTCTAATAAATTCCAATCCGGTGAAAATCAAGTAATGTTTGCTACAAAAGCATTTGGTATGGGAATAAATATTAAGGATATTAATAACGTATATCATTTTGCACCTACAGGTAATGTATGTGATTATATACAAGAAATTGGACGCGCTGCTCGTAGTACGAACATTGAAGGCGATGCCTATTTTGATTACTTAGAGCATGATTTCTCATATATAAATAGCCTGCATAGCATGTCAACATTACGTAAATCACACTTATTAATGGTAATTGAGAAAATTTTAGCTGTTTATAAAGAGAAGAAATCTCGTAATTTATTAGTAAACGTTGAAGATTTTGCTTATATTTTCAATAGTTCAAATAAAATTGAAGATAGTGATATTGATGGGAAATTAAAAACGGCTTTATTATTAATCGAAAAAGATTTCACAAATATAGTAAAATACTCTCCTTTTGTTGCAAGACCTCGAGGAATATTCGGTCGGGAATATTATAGAGTAGATAATGAAGGCCAAAAGAAATTAAACCTGAAAAAATATGAGCAGTTTGCCACATTAATTGTTGACAAATCAAGTTCAAATATGATGCCCATTTATGAATTTGATTTGAAATACATTTGGGAAAATAAGTATAAAAACATTTCATTCCCTGAATTTAAATGGAGATTTAATAATAGTGATGAAAGCTTAAAATTGCCCTTTTTACAACATATTCGTCCAGTAATGATTTTACGTTATACTTTAAATAAGTCATTAGAATCAACACTACACACCATATTTAATACACTAGAAAAATTATCTGAATTCTTTGGTAACCAAGCTTTAACAGGTACCTTCTTTAAACAGGAAGACTTAGGGAATTTTATAAGCCGTCGTTTTAAAATCGATAAGGAATTGGCTGATTCGAAAGCTCAAGTATTTTTACAAGCGATGAGCCGGACAAACAACTTTACTGGGAACTCTAACGTAAAAAATGTAATAAGTGAAAATGACCTACGCGGTTATAAAGTTGGACCAAATTATACGGATTTCTTTAATCAAATAAAAATGTTAATTACACAGTTTATAAAACCAGATTATTGTATTAGTACAGAAGAAGGTACTTATGAACTATTTGTTGGTAAAAACCAGCCAGATATTATAGAAAAAATCACAGTTGTATTTGGAATTTTAGAGGCATTTATTGGATTAAACTATCAAACTCGTGGAGGGAGTTCTCCAGAAATCTATATTCGTATAAATTCCACTTTAATGTTGGAAAGCATTTCTAAAAATCCGAATAAATATAAAAATCATATCCTACAAGGCATCTATGATAAGCACGCCATTTCAAATGAAATGCTAAAATATATATTCCGTAAACAATTTGAAACACAGGAATTCTGGGATTTAATAGAAGATTATTTTCTTGGCCGTATCCCACCAAAAGTACAAGAATCGATAAAAGCAAAGCGCAAAAAGAAAGCGAAATCATAATTATGAATATGGTATATTTATATCTTCATCAGGAATATGAACAATTTGTATGCTTAAACAATTCAATGTTCAAATTGCAAATTCCAATATATTCAAAATCATATTCTCCCCATTTTTTGCGTCGTTTTTTTGAATTAAATAAAAATGCAATATTATTTCATTACGCAAAAGGGTATATAAAAGGAATTAGTACCGTCCATGAAAAAGTCCGTGTGCAAGGGGATGATTCATTCTCTTTAATAGTCGAATTCCACAATCTCGAAAAACCTATTCGTATCAGACAATATATACAAGAATTTGTACATTATTTACCCGAAATGTATGCTGCCTTTCAACAGGATGGCACACCTAACAATGGTTCATTATATCCTTGTCCGCTTGAGCTCGCAAACTACTTCTTTGACAAAATCCAAGAAAACAAAGAAATTGAATTTACTGGAACAGAGGTGCTTCAGCAAACTCATGCTAGAATAGGGCATTTACTTTACAAGCAAAAATTATTAAATATCTGGGCTCATAATTGTGCGATATGCTCAATTAAACTACCTGAATTATTAAGAGCTAGCCATGCTAAGCCATGGAAATTATCAAGCTCATCCGAGAAAACAAATCCATATAATGGCCTGTTATTATGTGTTATGCACGATGCACTTTTCGATCAAGGTTTTATAAGTTTTAATGATCATGGAAAAATACTCATTTCTGAAAAACTGCCTGTAGAGGATTATTCTAAATATAATTTAAACATGAATATGTCAATGTCACTTTCTCCAATGCATAAACCATTCATGCAATATCATCGTGAAAAGATATTTAAATAATATTTTAATTTGAGCTTGCTATAAAAATGCGTTCGATATGCAGACTAATAAAAAATAGAAAAATTGTCCTTTTCTCTTCTCAAAAAGGCCAGTTTTTCTATTTTACTCTCTAAATTAAGTTGCAACTGTTACTAATATCATTAATTCCTTAATTCTATTTTTATATCCCTCCCCAAAAAAACAATGATAATTTACTCTCATTTAGCCTTATATTTAAAAGGTTTTACGATTTTAAATAGAATTCCTTCCTCTGTCAATTGATATGCTGGCTTCTCCTCACTTAACATCCCTTTTATTTGTTGCGACAGATAAAGAGATAACTCCATTCCACTTTGAAAATTCTCAAAAGGAATTTCACTTCTATAATAGCTTTCACTCTTTTCATTATACTCCCAAACAGGTATCTTTCTGAATTCCATAACCTGTTTTAAAGTAAAGAAATCAATAATAGGTATATGGTATTCTTGATCCCCACCGTTTATTTTTAATTCTCGATAACCATTAAAATAATGGTGATTTAATAATATAAAAGGAACAATTCTCTTTCCCGAGACATCAATTCCTGTTTTCTCCTTTATAAGATCTTGATTTTTTTTACTGGATATTAGTACATTAAGCCTTTCAACTAATTGATTATACGCCTTATAAAGATGACCTTGTAAATTATTATACACTTCTATAAGATTTTCAGGCTTTATAGTAGCTTTTGCATCAAAGATAAATATATATTCACCTAATACAAACATACCATCTATCTCCGGCAGGCCATTAGCTTCATCCCTATCTAATTTATTAAAACATATATTAATTTTGTTAAAAAACAACTCTATTGATTTTTCAAACACATACCCTTTATTCGTTTTATCATTCAGCTGCAATTGAATCTCATCACTTGAAAGGATCTTATCAATAGCTTTTTGAGGTGCAACACATTGGATCCAAGCTGGTATTATATAATATATATCTCCTCGTCTCATTAATGGCTTATACCTTACAAGAAATGATGTATTTTCTTGTTTAGCATTTAAATCATAAGATAAAAACTGTAACAAAATCTTGTGAGATTGCTCTAATCCTAAATATCTTATTAATTGTTTTTCACCATATATTTTTATAAAATTGCCAGTATCCATCCCCATATTGTCTTCAATATCTAACGCCAATTTATATATAGCTTTGTATACAGTTAATAGATCATTAATGACATACTCAACTTCATAGTTTTTCACACTAAACTTAACCCACTCATCCCCATATATAGGAACTAATAATTTGAATGCAGACCAGATATCCGTATCAGCTTTCCAAATATTTTCCTTTGAAAGATCCATATGAAGAATCTCTCCTCCAGAATATGATTTTATACTCTTTGTTTTCTTCATTATGTCAAACATTTCTTGACTATCTATAATATGATCCTGTTGATAAGTAAAATTCAGATCCCTATACCTTTCTAAACTAGACCAATATGGTACGTTATGTCTTAAAAAAAACACTTTCCCTACATCTATATTCTTCACTTTATAATTTTCTAATTTTTCTGGTTTTATTAACTCTGTTGATAATGAAAGAAAAAAATTCCTCAAAGAATACTTAGTAGCAATTACTTGAAATATTGTCTTACATTCCTTATTAATTCTCTTTGGCTCTTTAAGCCTTGCTTTAATGCCATACTCTTTGATAAATTCAATTATGCCTGGAAAGCTATCTAAAAGATGGTTATATTGCGAATTAAGAATTTCACTTTCATATGTTTTATCATCTATACCTATCCCACTATTACGCATATTGAAATTTACATACTCTAAATAAGAAAATAAATCCTCGATATATATTTTTTTATTAGAATTTAAATAAGCCACCTTAATTATATTATTACAACCCTTAATTCTTTCATTTAAATAAATTGCAAATTCAATATCTTTGGCAATTAAGGAATAAATTTCTAAATTTAACGAATTTAACTTCTCTAATAAAAGATTTAAATCACCTAGACTCATTCCCAAAGCACATCCACTATGTAAAAACAGTCTATGAAATTCCATTCCCTTCGTTTCATATTCCAATTTAATATATTCAAGGAGCCCTCCCTTTTTCTTCTTTGCCTGAAAACTTTTTTTAAACTCTTCTACTTTCTTTATATCAATTGGCCTCATAAATACCCACCTTTTTAATATTTAAAACAAATGCTTAATTACATCTCAGGACTTCTAAACTATTTTGTACATACAAAAGAACTTCTCTCTAGAGAAGCTCTTTTATATTAAAATTCCGAATACCTTTTCTATAATAATTATTAAAACGTAGCATTATTACAGAAAAAAACCAACTTTATTTAAGAAATATATTCAATAGTTTTTCAAATTAAATCTTCTCTATTACAATAGCATTCGAAGTAACCCAAGTAATTTTTACTCTATCTCCCACTTGTGCATTAATATGATTAAACCAATCTCCAAATAATTGTAAATCCCCATTCCCCTGTAATTGTTTAGCATACTCATCCCTAGCTTTCATAGAACCAGCTGCTTTTACTGTAACATTCTCTAAAAAACCATCCGCTGAACTACATGTAAGGATATTCATCTGTCCAGGATGATTACTATTATAAATTCCTATTCTTTTCGCTTCATACCTAGGTACTTGCAAGTATCCTTCACCGTAAACAACACCTCTTGTACTAGTGTGCCTATAAGATCCCCATTCTAAATGAGCTTTTCTCAAAGTAGTTATAAAAAAATCGCCAGCATTTGCCATGAAAAACCCCTCCATTCCTTAAATATAATATTAAAATTATTAAGTGCATAGAGTAATTATATTTCATAAACCACCATATATTCAATAAAATAGCATTTCGAAGAGAACTTCAATCCTCCCCATCTCTTTCTTAGCATTCAACCTAATTGAAATACATCCAAATAGAGTTTTATTTTTAGGTAACTTAGGTTTCTGTCAATCATCCTATAAATCATTTTCATATATAAATAACTTATAAAAATTAAAACCATTTTTATGCCAATTATGCTACCATAAAAAGTATTAACATAATAAAAAAGAAATCAACAATACATAGATATAAAGCAGTGAATTACATAGGTAATTAGGAGGAACATGAATGACAGAAAGAAAGATATGGTTTATTACCCGTCCAGAAAGAGACCCAAAATTTCACGCTCTTGCCCTCAGCGCACTACAAGAGGCCACAAATAATTTTCAACATCCTTGGAAAGGAAATAGAGAATTACATAGAAGGTATGAAGAAGTCCTAGGAAATAGAGAATTAAAAACACCTACTATTAGTACTGATGGTTCTGGCGGTCGTACATGGGTCGCCATGTTAAAAACATTCGCTTATATATACATAAATGAAAGTGGATATTTAGTTCCTACTAAGGTAGGTAAGGCTTTACTGAATAGAGAGAATGTGTTCGAAAATATTTCGAAACAAATTCTTACTTTACAAATACCAAATGCCTATTTTATGGAAACAGGGTTCAGACCGAAATTTGTATCTTATTTCAAAATTCGCCCAGCGCGTTTCCTAATTAAATTAGCCAATCAAAAATCACTAGGATATTATGTAACAAAAGAAGAAATAACTTACTTTGTGTTAACGGCGTCAAAGGATAATCAATTACATCAAGTAACGCAAAACATTCTAAAATTCCGTAAGGCAAATGAAGAAGAAAAAAAACAAATAAAAATGGGTATCGCCGAGCAATATGAACATCGTAGCCGCTCTGACAGTGCTGCACGTGGATTCGAAACAGCTCATTCAGATGTAGCACATACATTCATGTTACTTTGTGATTACACAGGATTTGTAGAATATATTCGTGGAGAATGCTTACGTGTTAACCCTATACACATTGAAGAAATAACACAAAAAATAGAGGAGTATGACAAACGATATCCTTTTAATAATCGTTATCAGTTTTCTTTAGAACGGATGGCCGAAAATAATGGACTAGATATAGCTAGCTATAAAGCAACTCATTTTCATGATAAAAAACCGGCTACAAATAAAGGTAAACGGACATTACTTATTCAAGAAGCTCTATCAGGAGTATCCGTTCTATCCGAAGATAACAAAGACAGAGCAATAGAATTACTAGAAATAGCTGGATTCAATCCAATTGAATCTTTATCAATTATTGAAGAAAAATTAGAAGAGCAAGGTTATGCATTCTCAAATGAAGACTTTTATGAAGCTTATTTATCAGAAAAAGATAATCTAGCGTTCGAGGACAAAACTGGTGAGATTTTAACTCAAATCGGGTTCACCGTTGTTATGCGACCAAAATCCACAACCGGTGATCATACGGAAATCGAAATTGTTTTATTATATGGAAATAATGGATTAGGGCTAATTGATGCTAAAAATTACCGTAGTAGTAAGTTCTCTCTTCCAGCAAACCTTGCTTCCCATATGGCAAGTGAATATATTCCAAATTACGAGGGATATCAAGGGAGAAATGTAAGCTTCTTTGGTTATATTGCAGCTGATCAAATCGGTGGAGAAAGAAATTTAGGTAAAATTACTGAAAAAGCTAAAAATCATATTGCTGGTCGTGAAGTAAAAGGTTTTATAATGAACGCAAAAACTTTATTAAGCTTCTTAGACTATTGTATAGAAAATAATTTATCAAAAGAAGAAAGAGTATTGCTATTCTTACGTGCAATTAACAATAAAGGATTCGTCACATTTCCTTCTCTATATAAGGAAATAAACCAAAACTAAAAATAAGAGGTTGTTCCCCTAGGAACAGCCTCTTATTTTATACAAGCGCAGGTAGCTCTTGTTCTCCTAATAGTTTATTAATATTCCATTTCGGCTGTGTATATTCATATTCTACACCCGCTAACGTTTTCAATACGGACTCTACAATGATTTTTGCCGCAAGCGGTGGCACTGCCATTCCAATCTGCTGACGAACCTTTTCTTTTCCACCTGAGAAGATGAAATCGTCTGGGAACGTTTGTATCCTAGCTCGTTCACGATTAGTTAATGCACGTGGCTCGTCCCAATGATAGCCATGGGTCCCACCTCCGCCACTTCCTGTAATTGTATAAGAAGGTGTATTAGGATTTAATCTTTTATAAATTTGGCTTAATTTTGCACCCTTTACATTTAAACGAAGATGTTCCGGAATCCCTTCATACCACGCATTTTCACCAGGTGGAATATGATTTAACATATCAATCACTTTCTGCTTATGTCTTGTAAATTCATGATTTGCAGCTTCTTCTGGAATATTTTCCAAAGCTTGTGCGGCAGTAACATATGGATATTCTCTACCTGGTCCATGAGTTGGTGCAGGCACTTTATATTCAGCTTCTATGTCATTTCTAATCCCTACAATAATAATTCGATGTCTCGCTTGCGGAACCCCATACTCTTCAAATTTATATAAATGAGGCGTAATTGCGTATCCTGCTGCTTGCATTTCACGTAAGATCTGAACAAACGCACCGCCATCATTAGCACTTTGTAATCCACTTACATTTTCAGCGATAAACCATTGGGGTTGATGCTGTGTTAATACACGAATCCCATAGCTATATAGTGGACCAAAATCACCATCTATCCCCCTCTGCTCACCTACAATACTAAAGTCATTGCAAGGAAAGCCAAAAACAAATGCATCAATCGGGGTTAATCGTGGGTCACTCTCAATTTCTAACGTACGAACATCTTGAACAATCACTGTATCAGGAGCCATTGGACAAATATTATTCGCATAGGTTTTAGCTGCGTCTGGACAAATTTCATTCGACCAAGTATGTTCTACCTTATACTCTTCACCATTTCTATCTACAACTCTTGCCATACGAGCACCCACTGCAAAGCCGCCGGGACCATTAAAAAATTCACCCTTACAATAAACAGGCACTTTTCTTCCCTCCCATACAGAATTTGATACTTATCTTCTATTATTTTTATTGTATCCTATTCCATTTTCTTTTAGTAATCAACAAAAAAGACTTTTCAGCTCCATAAAAGGACAACATTCTTTATCTCAAAGTCTTTTCGACATAATTTATGGCATACTATCTAATATATATCCTTGTTAATACTAATTTAATTTTACTGATATATCAACATTTAAGTATCTGCGAAACTTTACCTATATACAAAATAAATCCCAAAATTTAATTTCTAACTCGTTTATTGGCACCCTATATGTAATGCTTACCACAATGCGAATTATAAATGTTATAATAAGATAAAAATTTATTGGTACATAGATAGGATGTTGAAAAGATGGAACTCATCAAAGTATTAGGCGAACGTATTCGATTCCTAAGGAAAGAACAAAACTTAAGTCAAGAACGTTTAGGAGAATTATCCGATATACATACAAATCATATAGGTGCCATTGAACGTGGTGAAAAAAACGTTACAATAGAAAGTTTAGCAAAAATAACACGTGGATTAGGTATTACTTTAGAAGAATTATTTCATGGCCTTTGACTAATAGTCTCAATAGAAAATCCCAAGAACAAACATAATTTCTCAAATTAACTACATAAATAAATTCCTACTACCTCACTCATATGCTCTCCCTACTGGCTTTTTAGTAAGCATGTAACTCCCTGAAATGTTATTTACATTCAAGCAATAGATAAATAACCTTCAGCTAGAATCAGATTATTTTACGTCCATCTAGATAAACTCACAGATCCTATATCCATAGCATCGCATTTACACTTTATACATACTTAAAACCACATGTCCTATTAAACATTAAATCACTATCACCTTCCCATAGTCCTTAACACGCTCCTCAAAAAAAAACCTAGTCTCCCCACTATCCTTATAAAAACTCTCCCAACCCCTCTCCCTCAAAATCCCCTTCCAAGTATCACTCTGGGCCATCCTCCTAATCACATCATCCCAATAAGCAACCTCTTCCTCCGTCATATCCTTCGGGCCCATAATCCCTTTTCAGTACTGAAATACAACATCAATTCCTTGTTCTTTCCAAGTCGGAATGTCCGGTAGTCGGTCTAGTCGTTTTTCTGAGGATACGGCTAGTATTTTTATGTTGCCGGCTTTGTATTGTTTTTCGGCTTCTGATAGCGTCATTGTTGCGGCGTTAATTTGTTTGTTCGTTAGGGCGTTTATGATTTTTTCTTTGTTTTCGTAGACGAAGAATTCTAGTTCAGCAGGGTTTATGCCGAATGCTTTGCTTACTTGTACGAAGGATAGGTGATCGTCGTTTCCTAGGCCAGGGGCAACGCCGATTTTGAAGTTTTTCTTGTCTTGTTTTAGTTGTTCTATTAGTTGGTTTGCGTTTTCTATGTTTGAGTCTTTTGATACGACAACGACTTCCCAGTCTGATGCAAGTAGCGCGAGCGGTGTGAAGTCTTTATATGTTAGTTTACTGTGGCCTAGTAGGTTGTTCGTTATGAGTAAGCTTGAGTTAATCGCAAGTACGTGACCGCCTTTTTGTTTCGTATATTTCCATCCGACATCACCGCTGCCGCCTACTTTGTTTGTGACTGTGATTGGTTTTGTGAAGATTTTTTCTTCTGTTAGCGTTTTTTGCATCGCTCGTGCTGTTAAGTCCCATCCTGCCCCTTGAACGTTCGGCGCAACGATTTCTACTTTGTCTATGTTTACTGTATTCGTTTGAGGTTTTTCCGACGAACAACCAGCTATTACTCCTGTCATGAGCAATATACATAGTAATAATCATTTTTTCATAACCCTCGTCCTATTCGATATTTTCTTTCTGGTCGCCCGATAATGCCGTATGTGTACTCTACTGTGCATTCGTTTGTCGCTACTAAGTATTCTAAATATCTTCTTGCGGTTGTTCTGGAGGCCCCCATTTGTTCTCCCATTTCTTCTATTTATATGTAGAGGTTTTTGTATGACGAAAAAACACGTAGTTCCATTGTTATTTTACAAACCCCAAATTCTTCCTCATCTTAAAGTGGAACAAATTTATTACTTAGAGTGTCTAATAAGTGTATTTCTAATATGAGTTGTCCAGATTGGATACAACATATCCCGTTTGACATCTATTCTTATGTATTACAAAAAAATGAAAGGACTTATTATCCCAAAAAGTGAAAAATATGCATCGTAATACTACGGTTAAGTATTACAAGTTTAATACTTTCACAGGTGAACCATTACAAGTGGAAACAAAAAAGAAACAACCCAACCCGTGACTTATCAATCATATAAAGTGAAACTTTAATCAGTGGGGGTTTTGTTCATCCCCCACTGATTATCAGCCCTCACCAATCGGGCTTTTACGGGCAGCCCGACCCCCACTTAACTTCTTTGCTTCCGCTGAATTTTGAGGTGGGGGTCTTACTGCCCGGCGAATAGCGGGATAAACGTTTTGGATGTCATTTAACCTGTGAAATTTCAGCTGCAGTAGTATTGTTACCCTATGCCATCTTTAATTGCATTGGTATTTAGAATACCTAGACAAAATCCATATATTCTTGAAAGAGGTTGAAAATTTATGTTCGTTTTAAACAAGTTCTTTAACATTTTACATTACAAAAAGATTGTACCTGTAGTATTACTTTCATGTGTATCACTTATAGGCTGTTCCAATAGTAACACTCAATCTGAACCACCTAAACAAGCGAATCAAACGAATCAAATTAAACAGAAAAATACAGGTAATCAATCTTTTGCTAAACTTGAAAAAGAATATGATGCTAAGCTTGGTATTTATGCACTGGACACAGGTACGAATCAAACTGTTGCTTATCATTCAGACGATCGTTTTGCATTTGCATCTACATCTAAATCATTAGCTGTGGGCGCTCTTTTACGCAAGAACTCATTAGAAGCTCTTGATCAAAGGATTACGTATACTCATGAAGATCTTTCTAATTATAATCCAATTACTGAAAAGCATGTTGATACAGGAATGACGTTAAAAGAACTTGCAGATGCTTCTGTTCGATATAGTGATAGCACAGCACATAATTTGATTCTTAAACAGTTAGGGGGTCCCTCTGAATTTGAAAAAATCTTGAGAGAAATGGGAGATACTGTTACTACTTCAGAACAAGTTGAACCTGAATTAAATGAAGTGCATCCAGGAGAAACACATGATACCAGTACACCAGAAGCGATAGCTAAGACACTTCAATCATTTACATTAGGAACTGCACTTCCAATAGAAAAACGTGAGCTATTAGTAGATTGGATGAAGAGAAATACAACTGGAGATAATTTGATTCGCGCTGGCGTACCAAAAGGATGGGAAGTAGCTGATAAAACAGGCGCGGGATCTTACGGAACAAGAAATGACATCGCAATTATTTGGCCACCAAATAAAAAGCCGATTGTTCTTGCTATACTTTCTAATCATGATAAAGAAGATGCTAAATACGATGATAAACTTATTGCAGATGCAACCAAAGTCGTGTTAAATACCTTAAAAGCTACGGAATAAATGATAATAGGTTAAAAGTTTTCTATTTTAGGCGGGTGTTTTCATCAACTAAAAATTTAATAGTGTCCCAAAAACGAAATTTGGTGCTAACTTATAATAAAAAGCTCATTTTTATTGTTTGGGGATAAATCGTTCTTTAAGCTTGATGGCGATTTGGTGCTATCCCTAAAACATCTGGACTGTAATAGCCAACTAAAAAATGCAAACAAAAAGACCTTTAATCAGTCGTTTTGTTTGCATTTCCTTTTTCTAAAACCACAGAAAAGATAAGTACTATAGTTAACACCATAATAAACCTTACTTCACTTCCATCACTTACAAAAAATGAATACAAAGTATAAATTAAAATTAATATTCCATAAATAACTTTGTGCAATGAACTCCCCCCTTTTTGCCGTATATATTTTAGTGTAAAAATTTAATTCAAGCCCTATATTAAAATGAAAATAAAAAGCACCTGTGATATACACAAAGTGCTTTTCTCTTGTCAATTTATCTATTTTCACTATATTTATTTTTTTTCTTTTTATAACTCAAATTTCTTCGAATCGCACTTTTCTAGAGCTTGCTGCAATTCATTTTGTTCATATGGAATATGTTTATCTGTCTGTACATCTTCAACATTTTCTCCACTTGTTAATAATCTCCTGTACTTAAAAGAGTGCCCTGTTAATACTGTTGTAATCATTTTGTATTGCCCTCCTTTTGTTTGATTACTTGTATCATAAAACAAGTATCTGAAGTTGATATGTAGTCTATCTAGAGTGTATGTAAATTTAAAAAATCTTTAATAAAATGTTTATGTTGTAACGTTACCACCAAAACTAGTGCTTCAAAGACCATGATTTGAAGAGACAGTAACCCATATTCTAGCTTGAATTCCCGCTACAGTTCTATATTGAGTAAAACCAGTTGATTCCTATAATATAAAAAGAGCACCACTTTTTGGATGCTCTTCGTTATAACTATATATTATTTAATTTCCTTCTTTTGTTGGTACCATTTTTCCTTCTTGAGAGTCTGTGCCCTCTGTTCTTTCAACAGTTTTTGCATGCTCTGGTTTTTCAGGGGCTCCCATTTCAAATCCAGGTTGAGAATCTGTACCTTCTTTTGTTGGTACCATTTTTCCTTCTTGAGAACCTGTACCTTCTGTTCTTTCAACAGTTTTTGCGTCTCCTTTAGGAGTTGCTGGCAATGCATCTTTAGGTAAATCAAAGTTTTGTGAGAAAGACGTTGTTCCATCTGCACTTTGTGTAATTACTTGATTTGAACTATCTTCATTTGATTTTAAATTGTCCATTTTCGCATCATCTGCACCTACTGCACCTCCCGCTACCAATCCTGTACTTAAAAGTGCTCCTGCTAATAACGTTTTAATCATTTTTCATTACCTCCTGTTTATTTGTAATATTCATCAAAAAAGTATCTAGAGTTAATGTTTTAGTCATTATCTTTATCTACTTGCTTTTTGATTACATTTAGCATAAGACAAGAATCTATAGTTGATATGGACTGTATCTGGAGATTATGTAAAGAAAAATAGATGATCAATTGTATATCCTAATGGATGCTTAGACAAGATTGAAACTTTATATGAGTTTGAACAATTGAGTTCCCCTTTGTTTTTGGGTGTGAGGTTTTTAGCTGGAGTGGAGTGAGGGACTAACCTTTTCTAATTTGAAAGCAAACTTTTTATTATTAGTTTACATTCGAATCCGTAAAAATATTGACTTCATCCCAATTCCCCTGATATCCTCAAAGTTAGCAAGAAAAGCATACATTCAAAGCGTTGTAAACAAAGAGATAGAAGGTAAATAATCAAAAAAAAACATCTCATTAGGATTCAGCTGAGATACATGTAATTTTAGATTAAAGTCTGTATTTTTTTCCATTATCAGATTACAAAGTAACAAAAATGTACAGTATTGTTACTTTGCAAATAATCCTTAGCATGGATTTTATGTTAGTACATTGGCTGTACCCCTAATTAAAAAGATGGACAATCTTTTCTTTCTTTTTCAGATGACTTTACTGGCTGGTTAGATGGTAAAGGTTGGCACTGGGATTATATTTAAGTATACAATAGCAACAGAAAAACATACTATGTAACAGCAAATGAAGCACCAATAGATTCTTTGAAAGTTTGTTCGTAACAAATAGTATGATTATAAATTTAAAAAATAAATGTTGTAGTCACTCAAAATAAAAGGCGTGAGCTATTGGGCCCACGCTTAAGAAGAATTTTAATTTCAATGTTTTTATAAAAGTTAATTTTTTAGTTATTATATTTTATACATTTTTTGTGCTTGTCCCCAAACCTTAATTAAATTTCTAAGTTCAGTTGTTTCAATCTTACATATATTAGGATCATGGATAGAATATAAATCTACAAGTATAGTTTCATCCTTTTTTACTTGAATTGCACATAATGTACCTTGAAATTCATTATATTCTTTTAAATTATTTAATACTTCATCGATTTTTTGTAACCACCATTTAACTGGAATCCCTTGGATATCGTTTTCTAAAAATGTTGCTACAATTTCTAGTTCTTTTGGTAATTCTATTTTTAAAGAATCTAGGTCTTCATTTTTTGTCACTTTATATATATTTCATTTGTAACTACTGGCTGAGTAGTTACGATAATTCTTTTATATCTCTATTTTCACGTGTTAACCACTAGTACACCGCAGCAAGTCAATATTACTAACAGCGCGTAGAAAACGTTTGGATAAATAAGAAGCAAATAAATTATTAAAGGGTTATAACCCCTACTATAAGAAATACTATTATTACCAAAGGAAGAATGATAATCATAAAGGACACTATTATTGTTAATAATGCTTTCCATGCTGAAAATTGGTGTGCTTCTCCTAAACATTTTAAGGAAATAATGATTGTCCAAATTCCAATAACTACATCAATTATGGCAAAAATAAGAAACAAAATCGTTAAAGTTATGCTACTATCCATTTTCGGTGTCTCACTCGTAAAGTTTTCTATCCCAAACAAGAAAAATGAAGGCATCCAAACTAATATAAGAGAATAAACGTAAGGGATATAAGAATAGGCAACTGAGTAACGTGTTTTTTCAAAGGTACCTTGTCCACCAAGTTTTTTTGCCACCCAATTAAATAACGCTGGTAGCAAAAAATAATAAGTTAAGAAAACAACGAAGGTACCGAATATAACTATTGAGATTATTGAAAATGGACTACTTATTGAATCCGCCATATTTTTAGAAGATGCTCGATCTAAAGTCTGTACGAATGAGCCTAATAAAATGAGTAAAAACACATTCTTAGGTTTGGATATAAAAATTTCTTTCATTGTATCACGTGGTTTTGTCCAAATGGAGAACCAAGGATTAAGTGCACGTTTAAATTGATTTTCTGGAGTTTCCATATAAAAAACATTCCCCTTTCTTAAAACATATTAAATATAATTTCCTAATCATCCCAGTTATGTACATAGAAATATTAAAGCATAAATAGTCGGTTATTTAAATATAAATATTCAATCATTTAATTTCATCTGAAACTTAGGGGGAGTGCTTCTTAGCAATTACCTCTATATTGTCTTGCATTTTTAACTATGGGCTGAGTAGTTACTTTCATTTTTGAGTACCTCACATTCTTTAATACATTGGATAAACAGTTATAATCTTATCATTAATAAGAACAAACCTAATTTCCATTCCTTCAGATGTTTTACCAGAATATAATCTTCCACTTATACATCTTTTATTGCTATAAGCCTCGTGAATGGCTTCCATAAGAAGAATGCGATTATATACTTAAAATTCAACAAATTTTCTTTAAAAGCCTATACGTATTTTCCCTCCATCTTCTATATGCTTCCGTAAATAATAATACTTATAGAGTTCTATAATCATATAAAACAAAACAAACGAAATCACTGTGCATGCAGACATAAATACAATTGCCCCCATCTGTTGTGTTGCAATGCTAAGAATTATATTAGCAATTAACTGCCCCAATCCCGCTGCAATAGCTGCTACTTTTACACCACCAGTTCCTTTCGACGACTTTGATTTTTTTCTTGGTTCCTGAAGTTTTTCAATATGATTTTTATAAAAATAATACAAAGCAAAACCATACAAACCAACTGAAAGAATAAAATAGATGGGAGTTTGTAATTGTAACACTTCATAAGCATATTTTTGAGTTATAACCAATAATCCGACTGAACATATGGTGCCATATACTCCTCGAAATAGAGTGTATTGTAATTGTCGTTTCCGAGGATTGATAGCAATCCATATCGCCCACAAATTTAAAAAAATAACTGGAGGAGTTACTATATATACATAGAGTAATCGAAAAGGATTCGCAAAAGCAGGCAAAAGAACAAACACGTCTGCCCCCAAAAGGACAAGACCAATTACATGGACTCTTATTTCATTTACAGGATAAAGAGCCATATAATGTGCAAAAGCTTTTTTATTAAAATCTATACTTTTTTTCATATTAATTAAACCACCCCGCTACTGTTGACCAAGTTTTTTTCGCACCCGTTTTCACCATATCCTTAATACTATCATCTTCACCATCACCATCTAAATCAACATCCCATTTTACACCTTCTGTGAAATATTATTCCCTTCTCGAAAAGAAGATCACCCCATTAATAAGATCTAGGCTTATCAAAAATTTCAAAAAGCCGGAGATTTTGCCGGTATCGAATCTATTAGGACTCACACCATGCGCAAAAGCTTCGGCTATTGGTTCTATAAACAAACAAAAGACGTGGCTATGTTGCAGGAAATATTAAACCACAGCACACCACAAATTACACTCAAATATATTGGAATCAATAAAGAAGAAAAAGATAATATTCTTGATACATTTCAAATTTAATTTATTTAGAATTACTATTTTCAAATTATATTTTCGAAAAAACGTTAGATTATACATTTTTTCTTTGTTATATTTAAAGAATAATTGGAGTATTAAAATCAACTGATAGAGGTGTTTGTGTGGAATTATTTGAGTATTATAAAAAAAAGGGGAAGTTTAAGTGTTTAATTGGAACTGGGCTTTTTCTTTATGGATTAATTGGTATGTATAATACTTGGGGTAATATTAATTGGGGACCAGTAATCTTAATTATTATAGCTTCTCTTGTATTTTTTAGTATTGGATTTTGGCAATTAAAAAAAGGAAATTTACTAGAAAAAAATATAGTTAAAAATGATTTAACATTTTGGGATATTGATACTTATGTTTTGTTAGAATTACCCGGCAATAATAAACATTTAGGTTTATATACTCCTGATGGAAGATATGTAGCAGGAACAAAGATGATTTCTTCAACATTACCTATTTTAAAAAATAAAGAAGTTTTTGGATTAGAAGCAAGTGATGGAGAAATTCTTGCATACTTTCATAGTGAAATTGAAAATTATGATTGGGCTATTTATGATTCAAATTATAATTGTGTAGGCATGTTTAAAGAAAATATTATACAGGGATTTGGAATGGTACGTGGTTCTTTAATAAATGAAAAAGAGATAAAACTTTCTGAGATAGAAGTTGAATTTGATTTTTTTGAAACATCTTTTCGTACAATAGATGATCGTATATTAATAAACTGTAAAAAAGGATATATGCCTTTAGAATGGAGTGAAAAATTCGGATTAAATGTACCTATTATTAAATTAGGTAATAATATTTCTAATGCTGAAAAGATATTTGGTTTAGGTATTCTTATTTATATTTTAGAAACTATTAAAGTAAGAAAAAGTAGGATTTTTAATGATTAGAATTAAATTATTATAAAATTTATTAAATGTTTTATTAAGAATCGAATCACCAAAAGTGAAAGTAGCTCCAAAATCAATTTTTATTGTATATTTTGGAGCTACTTTACGTTTACTTCTTAAAATTAATAAGCATGTATTACCAAAACCAACTAGAAATAGAATTGGCAAACGGGTAAAACCCAATTTCCATTTTTTATAGCTTTGTATGTATTTGAATTCCTTTTGCTTTCTCTTCTTCACCCTTCACACGTACAATTAAATCATATGATCCGGGTTTTGGCGCTTCAAAAGAAAGCAAACCTTCTTTTTGAGAAGTGACTTCTTCTTCATAAATGACCTTATCGTCTTTTGTGACTTGCAATAAAATCGTACCTTCTTCAACTGCTGCCTCATAAGGAATTTCCACATTTCCTTTTTCAGCTTTAAGCGTTTGTACATCGTAATACCCCTGCAAAGAACCAATTGTTAAAGTCGTTTCGCCATTTTTTTGAACCTTTGTGACTTTTGTTGCTGTATTACATGCGCTTAACAATACAACAAGAGTGAAAATGAGAAATGAACGAAGCAATTTCATAGAGAGTCCCCTTCCTTTAAATATATATGTATTAACATTCATCCATTAACTATTTCAAAAACACTAACAGCTTAAAAGAATCACCGTTTTTCTTCAACTTCTTTTTTAAATAATTTTTGAAACTCTAATTCTGTTTCATTAATAAAACCAAGATGTAAAACACTAGAAATATCTTCATGATTCAAAAAGAAATTATACTCCGAAGAAATATTACCATGAGGAAAATAACAACATACATAATCCCATGTTCTTTTTGTTTCGGAATCCATCTGTTTTCTTCCATAAACCATTAATGGATGTTCCCAATCTTTAAACATTACAACAGAACCTATTGGAAGTAATTCTAACTCTAAATTTTGTCCCATCTTAGTTTCCCCTTCTTAAAATAGCCTTTTTTATAATGAAATAAGTGATAGAAAACAACAAACAAGTACCAATTGTACCAAAAACTGCAACCGAAATGTTACCTGCTAATGTTTCATTTGGATCCAATGCATTAGGTAAAATTGTACCGAAAATTGCAATACAAGCTAATATAATCATAAGATATTTAAAATTTTTCACTTTTTTATTCATACTAATTATCTCCTTTATTCCTTAACACTAACTTCTAAACCAAATCCCCATAAACCTACACCAGGACCAAATGGTACATGGAATTTGAATCCACTTTTTCCAGCTTCAAAAGATCCCCCGAGTGTTCCAAGCGATGCTGATCCCCCAATTTGTAACTTTTTATCCATAAATGGAATAGGAATTTTTATAGCACTCTCATATTTTACTAGAGTAGCTTCAGCTCCTATATGTAAATTTCCCTTTTCCACATGAGCGCCTAACTCTGCAGTAGCAAGAGCTACTTTAGCCTCAGCTCCTATTCCAAATCCTTTAATATTCTCTTGTTCTATTCCGGCTTGGGCTACTGTAAAACCAACCATAGGTCCATAGGTTTGTTCTCTCTTTTCTTTATCTTTTACATCAAATCTATCATAAGTACGAGAACTTACAAATGGCTCTGCTTCAAGTGTAAGACCTTTAATAAATATACCACCATATCCCTTTTCCTCAGTAAATGATTTTTCATACTTTTTACCATTTATTATACTACCAATTCCTTTTACAACTACTCCAGTAACTGTTGCTACTCCATTAGCTGTTTCCTCAGCTGTTTCCTTTATTACTTTTGAATCCATCAAAAACCAATCATTTTTAACAGCTTCTTTTTCAATTTGAACAGAATGAACTTTATCTTCTGATTTTTTTTGAATAGCTACTGTCCATTCCATATTTAATTCTTTCACACTAAATATCCCTGTTAAAGCATTAAAACCTTTTCCATTTTGGACTTCCGCAAGACCTGCAGCAATACTCGCTGCTAATTGAATTGCTGTACTATAATTATTACTAGAGGTCTGATTGAATTGATACAAATGATCCAGCTTTTCTTGCAGTTTTTGCCTCATAACAATAAAAAGATTTACCATGGCATCCATACCCGGAATTGGCATAGCTTGATTGACAGCTTCCATACTTGTTTTCATTCGGTCAATTTCTCGAATTTGTTCTAACACTTCTTGTTCAATAACATCAGTTGAAGCTACCTGTGATTGAAATTGACTTGGAAAGGCATTATTCTGACGGATTAGTTCTTCACATAAGTAAATAATTCCTTGCGCTAGAGGACGAAAAGTTTGTACAAAAAATGATTTTGCACTGCTATACGTTTGCCCTTGTAACACAGTATCAATTGCAAAAGCATCAATCGACTGAATCGCTTGTTCCATACCTTGAATGGTCGCCGTACATACAGCATTCATACTTTGAGTTTGGTTCTGTACTTCTCCCAAATACATATTTAAACTCATGAATTAGCCTCCTTTACTAATTGTTGTTGCTGATATGAAAGGTCGTTTTCTAAATCACTAAGATCTCGTTTCTCTTTAAACAATGTTTCTTTTTTGTTTTCCAATTCAAATGTGACTTTTCGTTCAATATGTTGTGCATCTTGATACGTATTCATAAAAAACTGGGACATTTCTCTATCACCATGCCAAGTTCCTAAAATTCGATCAAACAAACGACGATTTCGACTTCTACATTCATAAAAATCTGCTTCCGCTTGTTCTTGAGCTTGAATCGCAGATTGATTTCGGTCCTGTTCTTCAAATACACTTCGTAACTTTTGATTTACTTGATTAATTTGTTTTTCAATATCTTGACTCATCATATTCCTCCTACTATTTTACTTTACGTAGGTTGTCACATTAGCGAAAAGTATTGTGAAGTTCGTTATCCATTCTCTCAAATTCATTAGATACCGAATGAATATTATCAACTGCTTGTTGAAAGGCAGTGGAAAATTGTTTCGTCAAGTCTAAAACTTGCTGATTCGCTTCTTGTGCTTTCAAATTAACAGATAATGTTGTACGCGTCGCCTTTGTTATAGAACGAGTTGTTGCACTTTGAATCCTATCAGAGGCTGATTCCATTTTCGTAGCAATTTGCGTTGCTGTTTGTAAATTACTTTGAAATTGTCCCATTCTTTCAAACCCTTTCTATAAATTTTCCAAACGCATCAAAGAAATCTCATTAAATATATATCCCTATCAATATCGCTCGCTAGGCATGCAATCAAATGAGCCATACAATATAAGCTGTATGGCTCATTTGAAATGCTTGTTATATAGAGTATGATAATTTTTATTTCAAACCGAAATTACGTGATAATTCTTCATCATGAGAAGCAACAGCCTCTGCAGTTTTATTAAGCTGCATATTAATTTCTTGTAATAGCTGTGCAAAGTTTTGTACCTTTGGCTTTAATTGATTGAACTGTTGGTCAAAACCTTCAAAAGCACGTCCTTCCCATTCTCCTCTTAATTCATTTTGTAAGTTTTGTAGTTGACTTAAAATGTCCTCAATTTGATTTGCACCTTGTCCATATCGAGCCGCTTTTGATTTAAGCTCCTCTGGTGACATACGAATTTGTCCAGCCATTTTCATTTCCCCTTTAATACATAATGAGCAAAATATATATTGGTTAATTTTACTAAACACATTATAATGTATTATTCTGAACTTTTAAACGTTTTATCTTTCTATTGAATATTAGAATATTAATATTCTACTTTTTCTTGTTTTACAAGATTTTATGCAAAAAAGACCACCAAAAGGCAGTCCCTCATAACGAAATTCTGTGTTAACTTGTAACAAAAAAAGAGGAGCCATCTCCTCTTAATAAATAAACACTACTTAATTTGTTCCTTATACTCATGGTTAACAAGTACATACCATTTTCCTGTATCAAATTTTTCTTTATTAATCACGTAAACTTTACTTTCTCTCCTTACCTCCCCTGGTTTTAATTCCTTAGTAATAGTAGAGGTCTCGCCTTTTTCAACCCCATAACTACTAGCTGCCCACACATCACTTTGGTAAGCATTATCATTTTCATCCACTAAATCCACTGATGGTAAAACGGCTAATTTCATCGGTTCGTTTGTGATGTTTTTCCCTTCTGCTTCTACAACAATAAAGACATGTCCATCTTCAGGTTTTTGGAATCCTATACTTTCTTTACCAACCTTATCTCTTTCTACAACTCTTTTTACAGTTACATCAAATTTAGGTGTATGAAAATCCTTGTTTACAGCATACTCTTTTTCTTTTATTTTTGATTTCTCTTTTGTTTGTTCTGTATTTTTCTGCTTTGTATTCTCTTTCGTTTTCGCCTCATCAGTTGTTTGCACTTTCTTTTCTTCTTGTTTAGAATTGGTTTCTTTAGATTCTGAAGAAGTTTTGTCGGATGTATTGCCGCAACCAGATAAATTGAATACTAAAGCGCCACCTAAAATACATGTAGTAAATTTTTTCAACATCTCTTTTTATCCCCCAATAACACGATATATAAATTCCTTACTTATCATAGCAAAAAATATGATCTTAAATTGTTGTATTTTGTCGAATGATTAAGAATAATCAATCGTTTTTATTGCATATAAAAAACATGATCTTGATGTAGTACCAAGATCATGTTTTACGTTGATGTTATTTATAAAATACTTTATCCACATTATACTTCGCTTGAAATTCGTTAATCATATATGTTTCGTAAATTTCTCTTTCCATCGGATCTTCTACAATACATACATCAATACAATACACTTCATCACGATGACTTTTAATTGGTGATACATTATCTTCAAAATGCTTTTTAATACGTTGTCTTACTTTACGTGCTTTCCCAACAAAAAGAAGTTCGTCATTAAAATCATAGTTAAAAAATAAGGGGAATTATATGATAGGAGATGCAAATATAGACATTCACTGACCATTAGTCTACAAGTAATCCCACACCCCCACACAAAAGAAAAAAGCACCAGGTCCCCCCCCGATGCTTTCCCCCCTAAAACAAATGACAAGCCACCTCATGCCCCTTCGCAATCTCCACCATTTTCGGTACTTCCTGTGCGCATTTTTCGGTTGCGAATTTACATCTCGTTCTGAATTTGCAACCGGATGGTGAGTTTAGCGGGCTTGGAACTTCACCCTCTAGGATGATTCGTTCTTTGCCTGCGTTTGTTGGGTCTGGTTCTGGCATAGATGAGAGTAGTGCTTGTGTGTATGGATGTGCCGGTTTTGTGTATAAGTCTTCGCTGTCGGCAATTTCTACTATGTTTCCTAAGTACATGACTCCGATTCGGTCTGATATGTGTCTTACCATGGATAGGTCATGTGCGATGAATAAGTATGTGACGCCTGTTTCTTCTTGAATGTCTTGCAGCATGTTTACGACCTGTGCTTGGACTGAGACATCGAGTGCTGAGATTGGTTCGTCACATAGGATGAAGTCTGGTTTTACAGATAGTGCGCGCGCTATGCTAATGCGCTGGCGCTGGCCTCCGCTAAATTCGTGCGGGTAGCGATATAAGTGTTCTTCTTTTAGGCCTACCTTTTTCAGCAGGTCTAAAATGATTTCTTTTTGTTCTTCTTTTTCGTAAGAGCCATGAATGTTCATCGGTTCGCTAATAATTTGGAATACATTCATTGTCGGGTTTAATGATGCGTACGGGTCTTGGAAAATGATTTGCATTCTTTTTCGATAATCTTTTAGTTCGCTTTCTTTTAGATCTGCGATATCTTTTCCGTCGAATAGAATGTTACCTGAAGTGACGTCGTGTAAGCGAATGATACTTCTTCCTGTCGTTGATTTTCCGCAGCCTGATTCTCCTACTAATCCGAATGTTTCACCCTTTTTTATTGTGAAGCTAAGGTCATCGACTGCTTTTAATTGCTCTGTTTTTCTGCCGAATAGTCCTTTTTTAATAGGAAAATACTTTTTTAAGTTCCGAACTTCAATTAAGTTTTCTTCATGCATGGGAATCACCTACCGCCCTATCGTTTAGCCAGCACATAGAGCGTCTTCCGTTTCCGATTTCAAAATATGGTGGACGTTCTGTTTCACAAATGTCCATTTTATGCGGGCAACGCTCTGCGAATGGGCATCCTTTCGGCGGATGTAATAAGTTTGGCGTTACACCTTGAATTGGCGCTAGTCTTTCTTTTACGCCGTTCGATATTTTCGGCAGAGAGTTTAATAGCCCTTTCGTATATGGATGGTTCGGCGATTGGAATATATTAAGTACAGGTCCTTCTTCCATAATAAGCCCGCCGTACATCACAATAACGCGTGTACAGTTTTGCGCAACAATTCCAAGATCATGCGTAATAAGAAGCAACGACATATTCGTTTCATTCTTTAAGTTTTTCATTAAATCTAGTATTTGCGCTTGTATCGTTACATCAAGCGCTGTCGTCGGTTCGTCCGCAATGAGAAGGTCTGGGTTACAAGACATTGCCATTGCGATCATAACCCGCTGCTTCATACCGCCGCTTAGTTCATGCGGATATTGTTTTACCCTTTCTTCTGGTGAAGAAAGACCGACTTGTTTTAGTAAGTTGACCGCGATATTTTGTGCTTCTTTCTTTTTCACTTTTTGATGCCGAATAATTACTTCCGTCATTTGCTTACCAATTTTCACAACTGGGTTTAATGCTGACATTGGATCTTGGGATATGAGTGAAATTTGATTTCCTCTAATAGAACGTAATTCTTTTTCCGATTTAGAAAGCACGTTTTCATTTTGAAAAAGAATCTCTCCTTCTTTCACTTTCCCTGGCGACGTAACGAGAGCCATAACGGATTTCGCCATAACACTCTTTCCGCTTCCCGATTCGCCAACAATCCCAACGACTTCACCCTTTTTCAAACTAAATGAAACGCCGCGAACAGCTTCTACTTCGCCGTCTTCTATGAAAAAAGAAGTCTTTAAGTTTTTTACTTCCAATAGTTTTTCAGACACGCTTTTCACTCCCCCTCACTTAAAGCATTAGTTCTCATGATGAGCCCCTTTTGGTGCGAAAGCTTTTTTCAACGCTTCACCGATTACGTTAAAACTTAGTACTGTTAATAAAATAAGGAACCCCGGGAAAAGTGTTAAATACCAAGCTTCACCTATGTATCCTTGCGCATTATTTAGCATGCTGCCCCAAGAAGAATCTGGTTCTCTAATACCTAGACCTAAGAAGCTAAGTGATGATTCCATTAAAATAGATGTCGCAATTGTTAATGTCGCTGCGATTATAATGGTTGATAAAATGTTAGGAATGATGTGTCTTACAATAATCATGAGTGATTTTTGTCCAGATACTTTTGCGTATAACACGTACTCACGCTCTTTTACAGATAACGTTTCTGCCCTTACGATACGCGCGGTATCCATCCACGTTAATAATCCGATAATAAGAACAAGCGTTGTAATTCCTGGTTTTAAATACGCATTTAATAACAGCATTAAAAAGAACGAAGGAATTGACATTAAAACTTCAACAATTCGCATTAAGAAGTCATCTAACTTTCCGCCAAAATATCCACTTATTGTTCCTACTGCGGTGCCGATTGTAATGGAAACAACCATCGCTAGAAAACCAACCGCAAGGGAAACTCGTCCGCCATATAACGCTCTCGTTAAGTAATCCCTTCCATAATCATCTGTGCCGAAAGGATGACTTAAACTCGGTTCTTGTAAACGATCTGGAATCGACATTTTACTAGGATCGTACGGCGATACAAATGCGAAAAGAGACGCGATTGTTAAAACACCCAGTATAATAACTCCCATTACTACAAACTTATTTTTTGTAAAACTATTTTTTATCGTTTGAAATCTCCTATTGTTCATTCCAAATCACCCCCTCATTCGAATGCGTGGATCTACTACGCCATATAAAATATCAGCAATTAAATTACCGAGAATTAACATGAACGATGATAATAATGTGATTGCCATAATAATTGGATAATCAAATCTAAAAATAGCATTCACCCCGAGTGAACCAAGTCCCGGCCATGAGAATACTGTTTCCGTAATGAACGCTCCGCCTACTAAACTTGGAATGGATAATCCGAAAATTGTAATGATCGGTATTAATACGTTTCGAAGTACGTGATTAAATAAAACTGTTTTCTGTGAAGCACCGTACGCATATTGAATTTGTACGTAATCTTCCTCTAATTGCTGGATGGTACTTGAGCGAATATATCTCATATAGACAGAGATGTTTTGGAACGCTAGCACCATGCAAGGTAAAATGCCGTGCTGGACAATATCCCAGAAGGAATCTTGACCGACTGTGCGCATACCCATACTCGGAAGCATGTTCAATTTTAAAGAGAATAAATAGATTAATAGTAACGCGAACCAAAAGACTGGCATTGAGATTCCCACATAGGAGATGAAGTTCACAATGCGGTCAAAGAACGAGTTCTTTTTCACACCTGTAAATAACCCAAGCGGTATTGCGATTACAAATGAGACGAGTAAAGATGATCCCATTAACCCGATTGTTGCGGGTAATCTTTCTGTAATAAGTTCTAAAACAGGACGATGGTTTTGAAGTGAGTATCCAAAATTCCCTGTTAAAATATTTTTTAACCATAAAAAATATTGCACGTAAATCGGCTGATCTAGTCCTAAACTTTTGCGAATACGTTCAACGTCAATCGGACTCATATTCGGCGTTACAAAGTTTCGAACGGGATCGCCCGGCGCTAGTTTTATTAATAGAAAAGAAATAATAGAAATAACAAATAAAAGCGGAATCGCATTTAAAAGCCTCTTTGCAATTACTTTATACACAAACTTCCCCCCTCAAGATAAAGTGAAACTTTAATCAGCAGGACTTCCACCTAACTTCCTCGCATTCGCCAAGTTTTGAGGTGGGAGTCTTACTGCCCATTAAAGCGGGATAAAGAAGCTGATTTTCACCAGCTTCTTTACAGTTTCTTATTTCACTTCATAAATTTTCGATAGATCTTCAAACATTGTGACAGGAATTGCCTTTGCTTCTTTTAATCCATCAAACTTTTTATCTACTGCAATAACTGCTTTCGGATATGCGATTGGAAGATAAGGTAAGTCTTCTCTCGCTGTATCTTGGATTTTATGGTATAGCTCTGCGCGTTTCGTTTTATCTGTTTCAACTGCAGCCTCTTCCCATAACTTATCAAAGTCAGCATTTTTATAACGTGCATAATTGTATTCCGCATTACTTAAGTACAGACTCTTATATGAATCTGGCTCTGGTCCCATTATGTAACCACCGAATGTAATGTCATATTCTTTATTCTCTTTATCTAAGCCTTTTTCACTTGCCGCACTAGCATCTAATGCATTTAGTTCAACTTGTAAGCCAACTTCTTGTAATTTTTGCTGTGTATAAAGCGCTAAACTTTCCATAATTTTATTGTTCGTTACATACATAACTCGTACTTTTTCTTTATCTTTCACACCAGCTTTTGCTAATAAATCTTTCGCTTCTTTTTGATCATACTTATACTCTTTAATATCTTTCGCATAATACATAGCGTCTGGCGTTAAGATTGAATTTGCTGGTTCTGCAAATTGACTAGAAACGAATGCTGAGTTAATCATTTCTTTCTTATCTAATGCATGCGCAATTGCTTGGCGCACTTCTTTTTTCTTCATAAGATCTGTATTAAAGTTATAAGCTAAGTAGAATAATCTACCTTCAGGGAATGTCACCATTGAGAAGTTCCCAGTGCTATCTAATTTCTTAAAGTCTTGCGGTTCGATCATCTTCATATTGATTTGGCCATTTTGTAGTGAAACGTTTGCTGTATTACGGTCTTTTACAACGCGGTACACGATAGAATCTAATTTCGCTTTACCAGCAAAATAATCATCGAATCGCTCTAGCGCAACATATTCATCTGATTTAAACTCTTTTAATTTAAATGGACCTGATCCAACAGGTTGTAGGTTTTTCTTACTCTTCACTAAATCCGCTTCACCTTCAAATACATGTTTCGGAATTGGGAAAAAGTCATTCATAACCCCTTCGAAAGATGCACTTACTTGTGGTAAAACGAATTGAGCCGTTAGCTCATCCACCTTTTTCACCTCAAGCGGCTTTCCTTTAAAAATAAAGTTTTCACGGCTTGAACTATTTTGTTTCTCATCTAAAATAGATTGGAATGTAAATACAATATCGTCTGATGTAATTTTCTTACCATCATGCCATTTCAAATTATCTTTTAGTTTTAAAGTCCATGTTAATTGATCCTCTGAAGGCGTAAAGCTCTCAGCAAGAACAAACTTTTTCTTACCGTCTTCCATATGATACAGCGGTGCATATAAAGCTTGCTGCACAGTTAACGACACTCGATCATTCGCATAAAGCGGGTTCATCGTATCTGGATTATCACTAACACCAACTGTTAACGTTCCTCCATCTTTCGGAGTCCCTGATTTACTAGTGTTTGCTTGCTTCGAAGAATCTTTCTCCCCTGAGCAAGCCGCTAATGCAATAAGTAATAGTAGGACAAATGGTAATGCAAACAACTTCTTCTTCATATTTCGACCCCTCTCGACTATTTACACCTATAAGAAAACTCGGAATTAATACCGAGTTTTCTTATAGGTTTTAAATTACCACTACCCGTATGTAAAGTCAAACTTTTTTGTATATGTGGAAAGTTTGAAATCTATCAATGAATTCTTGCGATAAAATATATTTATGCGGGGGGTAAAATAAAAAGACCACGAAAAGATAGACTCGCAAAATGCGTTAAAAAACTAATAGCCTACAGAAATTTTCTCTGAAATGGTTGTTATATATAATTGAAAATGTAGAATGAGATTAAAGATAAAAAAACATTTTTAGGAGGTTATCATGACATTTGATGAATTGAAAAAAAACAAACCCACAACCCCATGGATTGAGAATGATGAAGATGGGGAGTTTTTCACTGAAGAAAATATAAGTGCAACAAATAAAGTTCTCGACACTTACATTAACAATTTAGAGCTATTGGGAGAGAATCCAACCGAAGTCGAAATAATGCAAGTCGTTAAAGAAGTAGTTGTTAATATAAATGAATTAAATGAAGAACATGACTATTTTATCGAAACAATGGAAAGAGAAGATCTCTATGAATTTATCGATACAGCAGCACGGATAGCTGGCTTAGAATCCGAAGAAGACATCACAGAAGAATGGCGAGAATGGTAAACAAGCTGCATACTTGGTGTCTAAATTTACTCCTTCATAAAACTTTGTCCCTTCTTCTCCAATTGGAAAAGAAGGGACAAACAAAGACAACTCCAATAGAATCAAATACTGAGATATATTAAAATTTTCATTCAAATTAATAATATGATTAGATGTTTTTCTAAGTTCTTCTTCTCTAACTAAAATTAATCTATTTTCCAAACTCATTTCTCTATTCAATTACCAAGGCGTTCTGAACATAAATATCTTATATTCTTTAAGATGTGTATCTTTAGAGTATTAAATAAACAGAAAAACAGCCGACTCTTTGTATAAAAGTCGGCTGCTTTCTTATCATTCAAGCTCTCCCTTGCGAAGGAGTTCAACAACTACTTGTGAATGCCCTTTAACACTAGCTTTTGCATTACATTTGAGATGCGTAGTGTTTGCAAAAAAAGGAAGTATTTCATTTTACTTTCTACATGATTGTTAAATATAATTAAGTTATATTTAACAATCATATTAGGAGCTGAGTTCATGTCTGTAGAAAGAAAAAAAGCTTTTATTAGTTACAGTTGGGATAATCCACAACACGAACAATGGGTTTTTGAATTAAACAACTCATTAAGAAACAAAGGAGTCGTTTGTACTATCGATAAAATGATAACCCAACAAGCAACAACCAATCTAAATACAATGATGATTCAAAACATGAAAAATAATGACTATATTATTATAGTTTTAACAGAGAATTATGCTCAAAAAGCAGATTCTTTACAGGGTGGCGTCGGTTTTGAAACAACACTATCTCTGCCAATTCTACAAGAGAATCCAAAAAAATTAATCTTTATATTACGTCATAAAGAATCATTTTCAAATGCATTTCCATTCCATTTGAAAGGTTACTATGCAATTGATTTTTCAGACGATACACAATTTGAAGATAAATTTGAAGAGTTATTACATCGACTTTATCAAGTACCTCTTTATGAGGAGGCTCCCATTGGAGATATCCCAAATTTACAACCAAGAAAAACAATTCTAAAAGAATCTCAGCCATCAATTGATTTCTCTTATGTATCTCTTGCAAGCTTGAATACTGTTACAGATTTAGATAAAGAAATGTTTTTATTCCAGAATTATAAAGAAATCAACGATCAATTAGAACAACTTTTTCAACATATTAACACACAAGATCCAAGCATTAAATATACACAAGATGTTATAAACGACAAAAAACATATATATAAAATATATGTTAATGGAATGCTTAAAACAGGAGTAAAAATATGGTTAGGTTCCTCCTTTGGAGGTAGCTCAAACATTAATTTTTCTTTTGGACATCACCTTGAACCATTCAACGATAATACCATGAATGGAATGCTTTCTTGTGAAGTTAACAATAACAATGAGATGGCTCTTAAAGGATTAATAGGTCTTCATAATCAAAATCAACCGATGCAACCCGATAATATTATTAAACAAATTTGGGAAAACCATCTCATACATTATATAAAATAAAAGATTGGGGTTTCGTTTCCCCCAATCTTTTTCATATATCATGAAACTACAAATGTATATCTAATATTTACTGATCCATCCTGATGAATAGCAATCCCTTGCTAAACGAGAAATCGATTTAAAAACAACCATATCAATTTCTTTTACTTTCGCTTCTTACAGTAACAATTGAATAGCAGGACGATCTACAAATAAGGTACCACTAATTCCTTCATCTTTAAAAACACGTTGTTTATCTCGATCCGTTGATACACGAACATAAACTGCATAAGACTGCAAGAATTTCACCTACTTCGAATTTGGTTCACAAAATCCACTTACAAATCCCAATTTTTCGGTATTCATTTATACTTATGCTCGATTTCAAATGTATACGCTAACTGTAAGTATAAAAAAACGAGCCTTTTTAATGGCCCGTTTTTTCCAACTATGTTAAACCTTTTATTCATTAATATACAAATAATTTATAAAAATGAATTAACAAACCATAATTATGATACTATAAACACTTCTTCTTTAATTAGATTTAATGCTTTATAGAGTTCCTGAAATCTAGAAAGCGTTTCCTCAGATAACATTATATTTTCATTATTCATTACTCTTTGATTAAAATCTCTTGCCAATAGTACCTTGTTAAATTTACTTGCATTTCTTGAATTACTATATCTTTGATCTGCATCAGTGCATACATACGATTTAAAATCATCTTTTGAAAACAAATCTTCAATAGCTTCATCACGATTTTTTGAAACAAAAATAAAACTTCCTTCATTTAGCCCCAATTTTTCCAACTGTTTTATTGTCTTCTTTCCTTCATTGTCATAATCCACTACTGCTGTAAAATTAAGACCCCATCCAATCAAAAGACTCGCTACATTAGGAATAGTACTGGCTCCACGACATGGAATTATATTAAACTCCGCTATATCTGTAAACTTTTTTAAATATTTATTAACAGCTTGCAAATAATAATAATCGGATATTCCTTCTACTAGCAAATTAAAATTTTTAGAAAATGTTAGGCTTTTAGTTAAATCTAATCCAATTGAAGTAATAATAGGAGTTAAGGATTCTTGATCTTTCCCTTTATGAATCTTATTTTCAACAAAAGTACAACTGTCTTTGTTTTTAAGAACCAAACTTACTCGTTCCAAACGATTAGGATCTATAAAATATGGACTATGTGTTGTCATAACAATTTGATGATGGTTAGATAACTTTTCCAAAACTCTCAATACATCTTCTTGTGCCTTAGCATGCAAATACAAGCCAGGTTCATCAATTAGTATGATAGAATTTTTCCTACTCTCCGCATTTAATGTTAAGAAAAATGATAAGAACCATTGAAATCCTTGACTACGCTGTTTTGGAGAAAATGGTGTTAGCTCATTCTCATCATAAACAATAAAATGGATCTTCTCACCATCTAAATGCACTTCAATTTTCACCTTATCTTGGGTATAAAATTCTTGAAAATCTCCTGAAACCAAGGTTGAAATCTTATCTGTTATTTTACGTCTCTTCAAACCATGCTCTTCTTCAAATAAGTTTTTCGGATCGTGTGCTGTTAGTTTAAAAAAGCGATTCACAATCTTGCTTTCCTCTATTTCATCTTCTGTTACATGTTCTGGTAACATATCCTCAAAAGAGTTAAACAAAACAAACGTAGGTAAAATATCTTCCAAATAATCTAGAATTTCAATTTCATACTCCAAGGTTTCTTTAAATGCATTATAATATTTTTTGAGTAAGGAAACTTTTTCTTCATTATCTGGATTCTCAAGGATATATTCTTCTCCAACTTCATCCCATAATAGGGCTCTTATATATTCAATATATTCATCGTCCGTAGACTCCGTTAAGTTTATTACTTCATATTCTTCTTTCAATTCTTCTAACAGATCATCTATCTCTCCTCTATACATTTCTAATTTACTCGCTGTTCCATTCACTATGAGCTTTTCACAAAGTTCCCCACTGAAACCCGTAGTTTTTCCATCTCTAGTTACTTCAAGAATATAACTTTCTTTTTCCAATCTTTGTATCTCTTCTATATTACTCAATTCCTCTTTTGTAACTAAAAAAGCTATTTTAATTGCAGATTTCTCAGTATTATCTAAATGTTGACTTATATCTTCTTCTCGAAACTTGTTTTCTCCAAATGCTTTCAATGCTTTCAAAACGTTTGATTTTCCTGATTCATTTTTTCCAGCGAGTATACTTATATTTGAATTCAAAAAAAATTTACCTGAATCTTTAATTGATCTAAAATTTTTAATCTCAATCCATTTTATTCTCATCATAAAACCCTTTCACTGTTTCAAAATTTACTATTATATAATTATACCATTTATGTTATTTTTTCTCTCAAAATTGTAATCCATATAAAAGAAATTATCATAATTCCTTTTTTCCAACTTCTATTGTGAGTTCCCCAACAATGGGCTTTGGAAGGTTTTTAGCATATATTGTGTATTCCCAATTAAGCACTTTCCCACAAGCTTTCGGACCAAACGCCACCCTTAATTCTTCACCAAAAGCTTCCGTTTTCTGTTGGTGTTTGAGTGCACCGATTTCTGCTTCAACAATATAATAATGTTCTTCTTTTTCCACACTTGGATAATACATCGTATTTGCCATTTCTCCCCCTGAAAGAGATGTACGCAATGCTTGAATACCTGATAGTGGCTTCGTATGAATGCGATCCATCACAATAATCCCATCTTCTCTTGGAATTTTCATCCGAATAGATACATCCTCTAAATATTTATCGCCGTCATTTCGAAGGATTATATTAAATTTATTTGAAATCTCTTCACCCACATAATAACAGTCATCATCATTATAATTTTCTTTGACATTTTTTAAATTTCCTCTCAGTTCTTCTGTACTTCTTTTCTCATAAGGTAATGATCCAAAAGGAGGAACCCACATATGCTGGAGAACGAACATTGCATCCTCCCCCTCTCTTTCTCTCCTATTCAATTCTGCCTCAATTTTTTCTTTGGCTAAATCAGAAGGAAACTTTACCTCTTGATTTCCTTCTATAACTATTTTTGTCTCTAATCTTTTATTAAAACCAACTGAAATTTTCCCATTTAAATACTGATGTAATCGAAATAACAGCAATTCATCTAAATCTCGCCTCGTTAACCGATCTTGTTGGCTCCCTCTCCTAATGTAACAATCTCCTTTTTTTAACCCTTGAAAATCTTTTTTCATCATATAAGGCGGATTATTACACGGACCAACCTCAAATACACCAAGTAAGCATCCATCCAATTCAAATGGAAAATATGAAAATTCAATAGTTGGTTCAATATTTTCTCTAATTATTTGTTCATAAGTTGCTTGATCTACAAAACTTTCTCTAGAAATAGAATGAAATTCTTTTGTTCCGTCTGTTTTATCTTTGACACCGACAATTATATATTTTTCACCTTTAGTCGGTGCATTAGCCATTGACATAATATCTTTTATTAAATCTTTATTGTTTTCTTTTTGATATTGTTCTCTTTTAAAATCTAAACTTGTACCTTCTCGCTCATATTTTACTAACCACTCAATATTCCCCAAACTTCTTTCCCCTTTACACTAATTTCTCTACAAATATTATAAACCGTATATAGATTACACACAATCAATTATAACTATATATAGATTTCTCTGTTTTTTAACAAACTAAACTCTATGTTGTGATACATAGAGTTTCACTGTTGAAATATGATATTAGTTAAATTCCAAACGCTTCCTAAAAGATATCAACAAACAGATGTTACTTAACAAATGTAATATAATAACTTACCTAACAATCAGAGAATAACCCTAAAAATATAACCTCACTTGCTATCTGATCTGTATGCATTGTTTACCCTAAGGATAGCTATTAATCTTTGAAAAATAGTCAATTATTAATCCTTTTGCCGAATAATAAGTAAATCATTCAACCTTTTACCGAGAGGTTAAGAATCAGAATGTTTTTTATTCACCGACAAAAGGACAAACCTTATGTACCAAAGGGTCTCGTCCCACTTTCCCAAAAAAATACTCGGTAAAGGAGTAGGAATGATATACCGAAACGTTAAAAAGTAAATATTCTTTCTTTAAAACAAAAAGGATAAGCCCCTTATCTCTTCATTCGGTTGGAAATTAGTTATGCATGAAATATGGTTTGAATTAAGCGTTAAAATAGGAAAGACCTCCAAACTAATTGAAGGTCTTTTTTGTTACTATTAATTTAACACTACTTTCTTTTCAACTTCATTTTTCTTCGTATTATATACATCTTTATATGCTTCTTTTACACTGTTCATCGGCTTTTCATCTATAAAATACTCGATGGCCGCTTCACATAAAGCGTATGTACCTGCTGAAGCAATTGCCCCCGAAATAACGTTACCCGCACCAGGAATAAGTTTTAGTAATTGACGGGCTGCTTGTCTTAAAACAAACCCTGTAGCCATATTTAATCCTAAAGCGGCAAAGAATTCAATTACTCCCTTTTTATCAACTTTTCTCCCACTAATTAATGCAATAGAAGTAACCATTCCCATCTGCAAACTTGTTATTATGGGTAAATCAGCCAATGGTATTGGACTTGCTCCAATACCTCCTGTTATCCCCGCAATCGCCTTCCCTATTCGCTTTGCTACTTTTCTCTGAACAGCTTTAACTTTTGACAACCTTGCCAGAATCATTTGCGCCTCATTGGGTAACTGTTCAATAAGATAATCTAATAAAGTATCTACATTCCATCTTATATCATACACTATTTCATTATTTTCAAATTCCACATAACAACAAATAGGTATCACTTTAACTGGATTTGAAACGGTGTCACATAATTTTGTTGATAAAACCCCTATCGCTTCATCAATATTTTTTTGTTTTACTTCATGATTAAATGGGGGAGTACTCACAGACTTTGGACTTAATTCATCCACTTGAGTTACAACTCCTATGATTGGTACATCATATTCATGTTCTTGCTGAATCGCTCTCTTCAATTCTAGAAGTTGCATCATATCTTCATCGATTCTTGAACTCACTTCTTTAGCCTTACTTAAAAACAATATTACATCTGGACACTTTTCTTTTATTGAAGTTTGTACCTCTTCTATTGCAGATACCTTTGAAATTTCTTCTTCTGGTCGATCAGCTTCACCTAATCCTCTTGTATCAAGTATTTCCAGGTTACCTGAATTAGATTTATATGTATGCCACTTCCCGATACCTGTTCTCGCCTTTACATCACCAATTTCAGCTCTCAATTCACTAAAAACGGCGTTGATAAAACTTGATTTTCCCGCTCCTCTTCTCCCTACTATAGCAATTCTTGCAGGTCTCGCATCCAATGCAAATTCCTTCAATTGTTTAAGTTCTTCTTTTATTTTTCCTTTTATCATTTCGGGTAACTTCGAATTGGACAGCATCTCGTAAATAGATTTTAACAAATCATCAATTTGGTCAAATTTCACATTTTCATGATTACTCATTTATATACCCCTCCCTTTATATAACAATATCTAATTACTATCCTATAACAAAATCATTCCATTTTATAGGATATATTCTATATCCCCTTAGTTAGAGTAATAATATTTTTCCGAATCCCTTTCCACATTTCAATGAGAATTAGGTAATATGTAAATGAGTACTTTTTTTAATACAAATTATTATGTAAATACCTTTATATTACATATGTTCTAAAACACATATATTATTTACTTATTCATATACAAAACTTCTCTTAACAGCAATAATATAACTTTCATCTTAAAACATACAGCTGTCGTATACATTTTCCCGTTCCATATTCCAAGCTCTTCTATCCCTTTCATTACAAAAATCCCTATCAAACTTTGAAACTATATCCTAATATATATACCCAAAACCGAAAACTTACTTACACAAGCTTCTTTTGTTTTCAGGTAATGGACAAAAATCCAGCAATGCCATAGGATAAGCCTTCTTTTTCTTTACCTCTGCGGTATTGGGTTATGATAGGCATAATAAATATGCTGTACTTTTCAAGTCTTTCATTGTTAAGACTTGTCCGTTCTTCCATCTTGGTAATGTCCAAATAATTATTAAAATACTCAAAGACATAACTCACACGCCTTTGCGAATTTTCTATTCATTCATCTTTATCCAGTTCGTTTATTTGATCTTCTCGCTTTCTTTTTACAATATATTCTTATGATGTCAGCATGTTTCTTTCCCTCCAGCATTTGTCAATAAATTCATTTCTCTATTAATTGCACCAAAGTACAGTTAACCCTGTTCACCCCTGTTTTAGTTTATACTAGAGAAGTTTTCACTTTAAAACAAAGGAAAATAAAAGACACCCAAACTGAATTAGATGTCTTTACAAAATGATTTTACTTGCTCTTTTAATTTTACCCCTTTCCCATTTCCTATATATACTAACCATGAGCCACCTATTTTTGATTAAGTGAGATTGAACGGGAATTATAACTTGGTGCGCCAAATCGAGTTTGAGCATGAAAAATATATGCATAAGGAGAATTAATTAAATCACTTCTTACTTCCGATCGCGCTTTTATATATTGATATCCTACCATCAATCCCCCAGCCGCTAATATACTACTTGATTGAGACATATTATTGTTTGTTAACAAAGTATATGCTGCTGCCCACATAAGCGGATTTCTTACTTCTAATAACGATTTAAATCCCTCCAACATAAAATTAATCCGTTTTTCCTTTAAAAGCCTTTGTATTTTAAGTGTTTCCTGTTCCATTTCTTCTTGAAAAACTGTTACAAGCAATCTGAATTCATCTTCATCATCACATTTACTTAAATCCTGTACATTTTTTAATAACATCTGCCTAAAAGTCAATAACTCTTCTCTTCGCTCTCTTTTAAAAGCAATAATGTCTTCAAAAGGTGTTTGCCTTGAAGGGACAGGAAGACAATTTAATAGACTGATTTTCCCAGCAATTCTTCCTGCATGTCTATCTCTTGTAGCATAAATTAAATTTTCATGTACCATTTTATCTGTTGTAGGTATATAGTCATGGTATCTCCCCATATGCTTAGCTAGTATTCCCATATAACTATCAGCTACTTTTTTTGGAACCTTGTACCAATCACCATCTTCAACAAACATTTGATGCCTTTGTAATAAGTCTGTCATTGCATATGATAATTTAGACTGATGGATATCAAAATACTGATTTCCTTTTAACTTTGCAACAATATCTTGATACTCTTTAGAATTAAAGTGTTCTATAACTTCATTTTCAAATTCTTTATTCCAAAGATATGGCTCAGGACTTAACATACTAAATTCTCCAAGATCCTGTAGTAGTTCAAAATCGTACCCTATCATATTTTGTAACTCGTAAGGGACAATTGACGCTACTCCATCTGAATAAAGCAGAACTCTCTTTAGCCAATCATTATTTGGAAATGTCATCGTTGGATAATATAAATATCGAAAACTCATATTATATCACTCATTTCATGTTAATAATTCAATATATTATACATGATACAACCTTCTGAATTTCCAGTACATGTATTTTTTATACCTCACACCACATTGATGTTGTAATTATGTAAAACTCCTTTGTTACCGCGCATAATAACATACTCTTATTTTAACATTAGATTTAATAGGTTCTCCATAACTTCCAAATTGCACACACCTAATTAGCAACAACCTTCATATACTCCATATTTTACTTAATCACCCCCAACTGGATATACATGGTATAATAAATTGTATTCATTTGAGAGGAGAGGAGAAAATAAAATGCGAAATGCCTATATTATTAATACCAATCTTACCCATAATCAGGATTGTGAACAACAAATGCTTCAACTAGAAAAATGCGCAGCATACTATTCCCCTTGGAAACACTACATCAGCCTTATTCGCCCAAATGACTTAGTTTTTTTATATAGCAACGGAAAAGGAATTATCGCAAGGGGAATTGCTACAGGCATAGTAGAAACAGCAGATTATGAAAATAATATTGAAGAAGAACACTACATGGAATTAAGTTCATTTGTACAATTAGATACCCCTATGGAAGCTGCTGTTATTACACGAAATTTACAACAAATTGATCCGAAATTTTCAATCAAATTCAATCAAACTATGATTGCACTACCTGATTTATTTGCATCACATCTATGGCGTGTAATTACGAGAGAGCATATTTCTTCCTCTAGATTACCATCAGCTTCTTTATAAAATTGCATACTCTTATTTATCCGTTGTTGCAATCCTTAGGAATAGCCATAATTATTCCTAAGGATTTCCCCTTAATAACCCTAAATTCCTCTCTTATTAAATCTCCATTTCTTTGCAATCACTACACATCACATTTGAGATCCATACACGCATTATAAACAAAAAGAACACCACAATCTCAATACACTTTCATGCACAAAAATATATGAATCACCAAATAAAGTAACTTTTAATCCAAATTAAAAAGACTACCAAAAGGCAGTCTCTCAAAACTCAATACTACTCCCAACCCCACGCTCCACCGCTTTCTCATACAAATACTTCGCAACGATAATATCTACTACTGCCAAACCAACTGATTTGAAAATAGTAATCTCTTCATCGTTTTCGCGGCCGGCTTTTTCTCCGCTTATAATTTGACCGAGTTCGGCGTGGAGGTTGCTCGCTTCGAATAAGCCTTCTTTGATCGGAACTTGAAGGTCACCCGTTTCTTCTAGTGCCGCTTCTTTTGATTCGACTACTACTTTGTTTGCATTAGCGATAGCATGGGATGGTAGTTCTTGCATGCTCGGTCTGAATGAGCCGACGGCGTTTATGTGGACGCCTTTTTGCAATGTTTCTGTGAAGACTGGTGTGGATGCATTCGTTGTTGTGACGATGATGTCTGCTTCGCTTATTGCTTCATTTGCATTGGAATAGACGTATGCAGGTTTATTGAATTTCTCTTGTATATATTGTGCAAATGCATAGGCTTTTTCTTCCGTTCGGTTATATAGAATGATTTTTTCGATATCCCTAACGGCGAGTACAGCTTCTGCAATTCCTTTCGCTTGTTCCCCTGTACCGATAATGCATAAGTTTTTCGCGTTATGACGAGCTAAATGTTTTGTCGCTACACCTGATAAAGCGCCTGTTCGGATCATCGTTAAGTACGAACCTTCTAAAAGTGCGAGCGGTTCTCCCGTTTGAAAATCTGATAGCATAACGATCCCGTTTATCGTTTTCTTTCCAATCTTTTTATTATGAGGAGCTACTGTTACTACTTTTAAACCAAGAGCCCCAAGTCCTTCCGCTACTGAAGGCATAATTAATGCGGTATTTTGCTCGTTCGCAAATGGTAATGAGCCGCGTATTGGTGTGATCGTTCTTTCTGCGGAAAACTCTTTTAAAGCAAGCGACGCGTATTCAATGACTTCGTTCATATTTACTAAGTTTCTTTGTTCATTTGCGCTTATGACTAGCATATTTGTTCACCTCCTCCTTCTATCCTAACAAAAACCCCCGATTCAAATCATCCCTCGGATCTACAACAAACTGGTGGAATCCTGTAATAAATGCATTCCCCGTTACTTTCGGAACGACAGCTTCATATTTATCTACTTCTGTTACCGACAATACTTCTCCCTCAAATTTGCCGTCAGTAATGCATTCGTGGATGAAAATCTCTCCTTTTTGTAAGGCATCTTTTTCAAAAAGGGTTGCGATTCTTGCGGAAGTTCCTGTGCCACAAGGGGAACGGTCTACTTGCCCATCAGCAAAGATCGTGACATTTCGTAAAGTAGCGTCTTTTTCTTTCGGTTCATCTGAGAAAATAACGCCGTATATTCCTTTTAAATCTTCTTCAAGTGGGTGCTTTACTTCCATTTGACTTTCAATATAATGTTTAATTTTACCGCCCCACGTTTGAATAGCAGATAAGTCTTTGAAATCTACTTTCAAACCAAATTCTTTACAGTCTACAACAGCGTAGAATGCTCCGCCAAACGCGATATCTACTTGGAATTCATAGTCATCTATTTTGATAGGAACGTCTTTTTTATATACGAACGAAGGAACGTTTTCGAATGATACTGACTCAACTTCGCTTCCGTTATATTTTGCGTACGCAATAACTTCCCCAGCAGGGCTATCAATAATGAATTTTTGTTTTTCACCTGTTACTTCAAACATACCTGTTTCAATTCCAACTGTAATAACAGCGATAATGCCATGACCACACATCGTACTCCAGCCTTCATTATGCATAAATAATACGCCAAAATCAGCATGAGGACTTGCAGGCGGAGTAATGATACAACCGTACATCCCGTGATGTCCTCTCGGTTCATACATAAGAATCTCACGAAGATGATCCAAATGTTCCATGCAGTACGCGCGTCTTTCTAGTTGTGTTTCTCCCTTTATCACTGGCACTCCGCCCGTAATAATTCGAAGTGGTTCCCCAGCTACGTGAGCATCAATTGTTGTGTATATTTTACTAATCTTCATTTCTATCTCTCCTTCATATCTTTATACCATTTCCATTGCAAATATCATGCCAAAGTGTAGAGCGTTAATTTGTTTACATTCTTCAGAAAAAGGTGTATCCTTTTGGCAACAAATCTGTATACCACTGTCTACTTTTTTATAAAAACTTTGGGGGATACACTATGAAACAATTCGATAACTTTGCAGTTCCAACGTTGCATACACTCCTCTCTTACGTGGAAGAAGCGATTTCTATCGTAAATACGAAGGGCGTTATGTTGTACTGGAATGAGGCAGCAGAAAAAATGTATGACATAAGAAAAGAAGATATTATCGGCAAAAATGTGCAAGAGTTTTTTTCAAAGGAAGATATTATGAATTTGAAAGTTCTTGAGAGCGGGCAACCGGTTCGAGATATTTATCATCTTCCTCGGCCAGATAAGCATGTATTAATTAGTACGACTCCTATTTATGACGAAAGCAATGAATTAATTGGATCTATGTCTGTAGAAAGAGATATTACCGTAACGATTAAGTTAAATGAAAAATTATCCTCTACTTCTGAAGAATTACAGCAATTAAAGCAAATGATTCAGCATCAACAAGATGACCCCTTCAGCACGATTAAAGGAAGTAACGCAACACTTCAGCACATAATCCACAACATGAAAAAGGTAGCAAAAACAGATGCGACGATTTTAATTACAGGCGAAAGCGGCGTTGGGAAGGAACTCTTTGCCCAGGCCATTCATGAAGCAAGCCTGAGAAGTAAGCAATCTTTTATCCCGATTAATTGCGGCGCCATTCCTGCCGCCCTATTTGAAAGTGAGTTATTTGGTTATGAATCCGGAGCATATACTGGAGCCGCTAAGGGCGGAAAGGCAGGAAAGTTAGAATTAGCAAATGGCGGTACTTTATTTTTAGATGAAGTAGGCGAGCTCCCGCTTGATATGCAAGTAAAACTACTTCGCGCTTTACAAGAAAAAGAAATTTACCGGATTGGCGGACAAACGCCGAAAAAAATAAACGTAAGAATTGTCGCCGCAACGAATCGTATTTTAGAAGACATGGTGCTCAGCGGGACGTTTCGATCTGATTTGTTTTATAGATTAAATGTTTTTACGGCGCACATCCCGCCGCTGCGAGAGCGAACAGACGATATTTCCTTTTTAACTCATCATTTCTTAAAGGAATTTTCTTTTAAATATAACAAGCCCGCTCCATTCGTTCATCAAGAAGCAATGAACAGGCTACATACATATTTTTGGCCGGGTAATATTCGCGAACTACGCAATATAATAGAAAGATTAATTGTCCTTCATGACGGGAAAGAAATACGTGAAGCGAATATTTTACAACTATTACCTTCGCAAAAATCTGTCTATCATACAGAGCGCTCACTCACTGATGAGAAAAAGAACTTAGAGAAAACTAGAATTGTACAAACTCTCGAAGACACGTACGGAAATAAAAGCATCGCTGCGAAAAAGTTAGGCATGTCCCGGGCTAATTTATATAAGAAACTGAAGAAGTATGGGATTACTTATGAAGTAGAGCGATAATCAGCGGTGTGTGTGTATGTTCATAAGCCATTAAAAAGTCATTTATTCATTGTGGAATTCAAGCTACATATTCGTTCTTGGGAGGTGCTGTGGCACCTCCTTTTCTTTTGCAACAAACGGGCCAGATTGTTGAGGGTCTCTTCTAAAATAATTGGATATTAATATTAAAATAGATGGGGATTATGAAGTCATGTACTTAAACTATAGGACGGGATTATTTATTTCCTATATAATTATAGTAAACAAAAGATAGGTTATTTAAGGATGGCTGATATGTTGAAAACAAAAACTAAATATCAAACTTGGATACGAATTTACAAACTAATTATTTTTTTGGTTATTTCACTCATTCTTCTCTTGGTAACATTATTACCTGTTAATTTATATTTGCGAGTCCTGTCAGGTATTTTTGCGTTACCTTTTATTTATATAGCATTTATACTTTCTTATTCAGTTTACCAATTTGCAGCATTTGGTGGGAATTATCAGTCAAAAATACATGATTTAATTGTTGCCAAGGTGAATTGGGGTGGAAAAGAAAAAATACTAGATATAGGAACCGGTAGTGGCTCACTGATTATTAAACTGGCAAAGACTTTTCCTAAGTCCTTTCTAACTGGAATTGATTATTGGGGCGGAAATTGGGAATATTCCAAATCCCAATGCCAACAGAATGCTGAAATAGAAGGGGTCTCTGATAGAATTGATTTTCTGAAAGCAAGTGCTGCAGAACTCCCTTTTACTGATGATGAATTTGATATAATTGTAAGCTGTCTAACATTTCATGAAGTAAAAGATAGAGAAAATAAAACTGAAGTAATTAAAGAGGCATTAAGAGTGTTAAAACCTAGTGGTGAATTTGTTTTCTTAGATTTGTTTATGGATGAAAAAATATTTGGGGATGAAATAGAGCTCTTAAATGTCTTAAAGAAACATGGTGTATCTGAATTGAATAGCTACAAGCTTGCTGAAGAAATGGAGTTACCAAAACTCTTATTGAACAAAAAAGTATTAGGAAATGCAATGATTTTGAGTGGTAGGAAATAAGAATGCACTAATTCGCTTGCGAAAATAGCATGGACTTCTCTATTGCAAGGGCCACTACTTAATTTAACTTAACAAAGTGATGTAGCGCTATTTGTTTTTTGCATCTTTTTTAGCAACATCGTAACTTTATTTCAAACCCACACACCTAACCCCAACAAAAAAATCCCCCGAAACCTCGGGGGACCCCATCATACCCTAACCGCCACCACATCCGGCACTTGCTTAGCAATTTCCTCACCAATCTTTATACTAGCCGTTGCGGCTGGGGATGGCGCATTACAAATATGTAGAGAATTGATGCCAGGGATAATGCAGAAGTCATCAACCATATTTCCGTTCGATAAAATAGCCTGTGCCCTTACACCTGCATGGGTTGGCACGATATCTTTCTCTGTAAGTTCTGGTATTAGGTGCTGTAAGCTTTTTAGGAATGATTGTTTACTAAATGAGCGCACCATTTCTTTTATGCCTTCTTTCATATTGGGCATCGCCATTTTCCAAAAGCCTGCGTATGTCATTGTTTCCATGAAGTCTTTAATATCAAAGTCCGTTTTCGTATAGCCTTCGCGTTTGAAGCTTAATACTGCATTTGGTCCTGCATGTACGTCTCCGTTTATCATTCTTGTGAAATGAACACCCAAAAACGGGAATTCTGGATTTGGAACTGGATAGATTAAATGTTTTACAAGATGGCGTTTTTCTGGGACAAGTTCGTAATATTCACCACGAAACGGAACAATTTTCATATCCGTTAATATCCCTGTCTTTTTCGCAATGCGATCGCTATGTAAGCCGGCGCAGTTAATGAGAAATTTCGTTTTAAATACACCTTGATTTGTCTCAATTGTTACAGCGTCTTTCTTCTCAGTAATACGCTCTGCGGTTGTTCCAAAATGTACTTCCCCACCGCTTTCCTGAATTAAGCGAGCAAACGCATAACTTACTCCTCTATAATCAGCAATCCCACAAGAAGGAACACGGATTGCCCCAAGTCCTTTTACATGAGGTTCAATTTCAGCTAATTCTTCCTTACCTATTTTTTCAATATGTAAATCGTTTTGTAAGCCTCTTTCATATAAGTTATGTAAAAGAGGAAGTTCGTCCTTTTCTGTAGCGACAATTACTTTTCCGCACATGTCATAAGCGATGTCATTTTCTTTACAAAATTGAACCATAGCTGCATTTCCTTCTTTAGCAAACTTCGCTTTATAACTCCCTGGTTTATAGTAAATTCCAGAGTGAATTACTCCGCTATTATGTCCAGTTTGATGATGTGCAAGTTCCTTTTCTTTTTCAATGATCGCGATTTTCGCACGAGGGAATTTTTTCGTTAAAGCCATTCCAGTTGAAAGCCCAACAATTCCTCCGCCAATAATTATAAAGTCATACATCCTACTTCCCCCTTAATAGTATAAAAGGCAGGTCTCTTTAAAAGACCCGCCGTACATATTATTTAGAAAAACAACCACGTTGACGCATTAGTTCTCTATATAAATCTTTATTTTTCTCAAACGCAGCTCTTCCGTGCATCCAAAATAAATTGTTTAAAAGAACTAAATCACCAATTGGTAATTTTAATGCATGTGTTGCTGGTGAGTTTTCAACAGAATATGATAAATCTTTCAGATAGTTTGCTTGTTCAATATTATCTGGATAAGCGAACTGATCAATAAAACAAATACATGGTGCGTTATTCACATCAAAAAACGTTTCACGATAGACGATTTCTTGCGCATTTTTACTTGGTGGTGCTTTATACGTAACTTTAACAGATGCGAGCGAATGATCTCTAAATTTCTGAAGATCTTCCCAATCATCTAAATGTAGTAAACGGGATTCCCCTCCTACTGCATTTTGTTCTTCAATTTTCATCATAAGAAGCCAATCTGTCGGTTCATCAACGAATGTACCGTCTGTATGAAGTGTAAACAATCGGTACGCTTGACGAAGGTAAGAATCACTGCTATCTGTATCTTTCACATTAAATCTAGCATAATACGTTCCTGTCATTGCATCAAAGTTTGGCTCCCCGATTAAATGTGTTAACGCTGTTGCAAATTTCACGTAGTCTGCTGGATCTGCCGTTTCACCTTGTACCCCAATTGTAAATCCGCCCGTTTCACGGTCATGAACAATGCCGCGAATGTTATCCATAAATGATTGCCCAAAAATCTTTCTCATTCCATCCGCAAGATTAAACCGAGAATAAGGAATGTATTGTAATGACTGCTCTGAATGCTCTTTTACCTCTTCAAAAAACTGCTTAAGCAATTGCTGATTTAACACGATATGATATAAACGCTTATGCTCCGGATGAGGAACAATCTCATATCCCTCATATTTCTTTGCAAATTTCATCTTCGTACTTTGTTCTGTAATAATCGACATTTCAATTCCTCCCTAATTTAAATATGAAGAACTTATTGACGTTTTTTACAGACAGTTATCCTTATCTTCTTATGCTGAGATTCGGTCTTACTGCCCTAACATCGAAAAAGCCAGTCATACGCATCCACGACATAAAATCGTAGAAACGTATAACTGGCTCATAATTACGAATGTTCTTTAATCTCTTAAAGTACAATAATAATAGACAGTTTGTATGAAAATATTTGTAAAACAGGAAAGCAAGATCGAATATAGAGAAGGCTAATTTCTCGTATGGATCTTATTAATTAAATAATAATTCATAACATTCTAACTGTCAATTCGTTTTTTATTATTTTCTCGACATACTTTACACATTTTACAAATACCCTTACTTTCAGCACATCCTCTTTTTTTCTCCTCTTGTTTCACAGTTTGAACTTCATTTAACTTTTTCATATTCCTTGCCTCCTCAATATAAAAAACCAGTCGTATCCCTTTAAAAGAAATACAACTGGCTCTCGTTTATAGCTATACAAACTAGACAGTTTTTATGGTGTTGTTTCCTCGTACTCACGCCCAGGCTGTTCATCATTTAAATAACTTACATATTGGCGATGTAAATCCTTTACCGCACTAACGATAGCATTTTGCGCTTTTCCTTGATAATGGTCCATAATATCTTGAACGATTTCTTCAATACCATCTTGCAAACTATGCCCTCTCAACATTTGAGCGACGAAGTCTCTACCATGCTCTGTCGCAAGCGTACATGACGCTTCAATAATGACATGATATTTATGATCTGCCTCAATTGTAATTGTTAGTGTCTCGTACATACTGCGAACAGCCATCCCTTTCGGAAGTCTCGAATGTCCTGCCATAAAAAATGTCCCTTTACGCATATTTCATCCTCCGTTACTATGTTTTTTATCGCTTATACTTGATCTACGTATACTGTCTTTATTCTCGTATAAAATTCTTTCGCCGCTTTTCCTTGTTCACGCGGTCCAGCACTAGAGTTTTTCATTCCGCCAAACGGAACTTGTGGTTCTGCTCCTGCAGTTTCTGAATTCACGTGTACCATTCCGACTTCCATATCATCAATAAACCTTTGCGATAAACTTAAATTATTCGTACAAATCGATGCACTGAGTCCGTATTCTGTATCGTTCGCTAAAGAAACTGCTTCTTCATAACTATTCACTTTAAATAAACATATAACTGGGCCGAAAATCTCTTCTCTCGCAATGCGTGCATCTTTATCGACATTTTCAAAAATAGTCGGTAAAACATAGCACCCTCGCTCCAGTTTAGCTTCGCCTGGCACGCTACCTCCATACAGTAAGCTAGCTTCTCCTTTTCCTACTTCAATCATTGATAAAATAGATTGCTGCTGACCCTTGGAAACACATGGGCCCATAAATGTATCCTGTTCTAGCGGGTTCCCAACTGTAAGAGCTTCAGTGCGCTGCAACAGTCGACCCTTGAACGCTTCATAAATATCCTCTTCCACGATTACTCTACTTGTTGCGGTACATTTTTGCCCCGTTGACATAAACGCACCTTTTATCGCAATACTTACCGCCTTTTCAATATCGGCATCGTTTAATACAACTAACGGATTTTTTCCGCCCATTTCTAATTGTACTTTTTTCTGAGTTTCAACCGCTGCTTTTTGAATGATGTTTCCAACGTGATTAGAACCAGTAAAGGATACCGCTTTTATATCCGGATTTCCCGTTAATTCTGCTCCAACTTCAGAGCCTTTTCCGAATACACAATTTATAACGCCTGCTGGAATGCCTGCCTCATGAAAGGCATTTACAAGATGGTACACCGATTTTGGCGTAACTTCGGCCGGCTTAATGACAATCGTATTTCCGTAAATAAGTGCCGGCGCCATTTTCCACGCTGGAATCGCAATTGGAAAGTTCCACGGTGTAATTAATCCAACTGGCCCTACTGCTACACGTTTACTGTAAAGCATTGTACTTTCATTAGCAGACGGGATCAGCTCTCCAATCGGTTGATTCGCTTCCCCGGCATAATATTCAAGAATGCTAATCGCCCGCTTCGTCTCTCCTATTCCTTCCGCAATCGTCTTTCCTTCTTCGCTTGTTACATCTAGGCCAATTTCATTTACCTTTTCTTTTAAAATAGCTGCCGCTTTCCATAAATAACTTGCTCTTTCTTGAAACGATAACTTTTGCCATTTATGAAACGCTTCTTTCGCTGATGCGATTGCTACTCGTGTATCTTCTACTGAACTAAACGGGAATTCACCTAGTACTTCCCCGTTATGCGGATTATAATTTTTCACGTATGCATTCGTAGAAGGTTCTCTCCACTCACCGTTTATATAATTGAAAAACCTCATTCCCCTGCCCCCACCGTTTTTATTTTGATAGTTTCGCAATAGCAGCTTCTAAAATAGTAAGCCCTTCTTCAAGCTGTTCATCTGTTATAACGAGAGGCGGTAAGAAGCGAAGTACATTACTATAAATACCAGCGCTTATCGTAATGACCCCTTTACTATGCGTTTCCTTCATAATCGCTTTAACCTCTTCTGCTGCTGGCTCTTTCGTCTCTTTATCTTTTACAAGCTCAATTGCAGTCATAGCACCAAGGCCTCTGGCATCACCAATTAGTTCGTATTTCTCTTTCCAGCTATTAAACACTTCCATCATGCGCTCGCCAATTTCTACAGCACGATTTACTAAATTCTCTTCTTCGATTACATCTAAAACAGCTAATGCAGCCGCGCAAGCAGCCGGACTTCCTGAGAAAGTACCACCTAATTGACCTGGCCCAGGTGCATCCATCAAATCCGCTCTTCCTGTTATCGCGCTCAGCGGCATTCCAGCAGCGATTGATTTTGAAAATGTCATTAAATCAGGAGCTACGCCGAAATGATCCATTGCAAATAAGCTTCCCGTACGAGCGAAACCAGTTTGAATTTCATCCGCAATCATAATAATTCCATATTTATCACAAATATTTCGAACACCTTGCATGAACGTAGTCGTCGGAACGATAAATCCACCTTCTCCTTGAAGCGGTTCCAAAATAATTGCAGCGATATTATCACTTGCTACTTCCTCTAACATAAAGCGTTCGAAATACGCTAAAATTTGCGCGTCTACTTCTTCTGGTGTTAGTCCTTCTTCAGCGCGGTAATAGTACGGATATGGTAATTTGTATACTTCTGATACAAACGGCCCAAATCCATGCTTGTACGGTTTCACTTTACTTGTCAGTGACATCGTCAAAAGTGTACGTCCGTGATATGCACGCTCAAACGAAACAATCGCGCTTCTTCCCGTAGCTTTTCTCGCAATCTTCACCGCATTTTCTACTGCTTCTGCACCACTATTCGCAAACATCGTTTTTTTCTTGAAATCACCTGGCGTTAACTCATTTAGTCTTTCCGCGAGTGTAATATAACTTTCATAAGGCGCTACGTGAAAACAACTATGAATAGAAGATTCCACTTGATCTTGAATCGCCTTTACTACTTTCGGATGACAATGCCCAACATTTTGCATACCAATTCCGCCCGCAAAATCGATTAACTCATTACCATCTACATCAGTAATAATCGCTCCTTTTGCTGATTGCACATACAACTCTGTAATATTGTAAGGCCCTTCTGGCACCGCATTTTTTCTTCTTTCATGTAATATGCTAGATTTTGTAGTTGTAATATCTTTCTTCTCTTTCAACATGGAACACAACCCCTTTTCTTATTCTTTCTCTATGCTAACTTCCGAATCTTTTATAATCGTAAAATCATTCAACTTTTGCTTATCGAACTTTCTAACTCTTAGAAAATAACTTATTATTACTAGGATCGTTGCTAGTAACGTCATGTAAAACTGCATCCGCATATCTTCTATAAATGCTTGTGAAACAAATATCGTAATAATCATTAAAAGCGTTGCATATGTGAGATAAGGGAATAACCACATTTTCACTTTCAGCTTTCCAGCCCCTTCTCTCTCCCTCTCTCGTCTTAACCTGACATGTGAAACGGCAACGAACATATACATCAGCATCGTTACCCCGCCTGAACTATTCGCTAAAAACGCAAACAGTTTATCAGGAGATATAAATTTCAACATCGCGCAAATAAATGCAAATACGATACTTGCATAGATCGCTACAACCGGTGTCCCTCTACTATTTAACCGTGAGAAACTAGCCGGAGCATCGCCTTTTTTAGCAAGTGAAAATAACATACGCGAGCTCGTATATATACCTGAGTTCATAACGGAAAGTAGTGATAAAAATACAACACCATTCATAATTTCTGCGGCTGCAGGTACCCCTGCCATATTAAATAAACTTGCATACGGAAGTTTTAATAACTCCTTATCCGTCCACGGAATAAACATAACTAAAATTGTTACTGATCCTACGAAGAAAAGCATAAGGCGCCACACTACACTATTAATAGCTCGTATAACATTCTTCTCTGGATTTTCCGATTCCCCGGCTGCAATCGCGGCGACTTCGCTTCCCGATAAAGAGAAAGAAATAAATACAACGCTCAGTAAGACAGGAACAATTCCATTCGGGAAGAAGCCTCCATTTTCCGTAACCATAGCGAGACTCGGTCTCTCCACTCCCGGAACAAGACCAAAAAACATCGAAACTCCTAAAATTAAAAACGCAACAATCGCAATAACTTTAATAAACGCTAACCAATATTCAAACTCACCGTAGAGTTTTACTGAATATACATTCGTCATCGTCATTAAAAGGACCATACATAAACTCGCCAGCCATGCCGGAACCGACGGGAACCAATTGTTAATCATCACGCCTAAAAGCACCGCTTCAATTGCGATAATAATGACCCAGTTAAACCAATATAACCACCCAATCGTATACCCTGCCCACGGCCCAATTGCTTTATTCGCATACGTTGCAAAAGAACCGCTATCAGGATTTTCCGCTGCCATCTCTCCTAACATCCGCATCACGAGCACAACCATTAAAGCGCCGATAATATAGGACAAAATCGCTGCTGGACCCGTCGATTGAATAATCGTTCCACTTCCTACAAACAAACCACCACCGATAACCCCGCCGATCGAAATCATTGTTATATGCCGAGTTTTTAAATCCTTCTGTAACTCCTTTTTCTCTTTAGCCAAACAATTCACCAGCCCCTCCATTAGCGTGAACGTGCACCATACTCCATTGACAACGCTTTCTAAAAATCCCCTCCTACTTTGACTAAAAAATAAAAAGAGCCAGAAAAACAATGTACACATTTACATTGGATTTTACTGTCTCTATCCGTATGGCTCGTCCTCCTGCTAAGGAAGTTCAAGTGGAAAGAAGCTCCGCTATTCAATTGAACAAAAGTAAACTCGGGCTTGCAGGGAGGCTAATCACTGTCATCCGATAATAAGCTAATCATAATACAAATAAACAGAATATTCAATATTCACTTTTGTAAATTTTATGAATAAAAAAAGAAAATTCTCTCGCCCCGGCACATATACTGTTCAAAAGAAAAAAAGGAAGTGGTCTCATGTATTACGGAACAAAAGGCTGGTACGTAGCTGAGCTTAAAAAATTAGGTGTTCGCTATCATGAAGGACGAAAACTAGAAAGTTACCGCGGACACGTATTACGCAATTTATTAATCGCACAACAAGAGAAGACGCAAGAAGAATAATTTGATATCGGTTGATTCTCTGAATATATCGGCGATTATTCTAATATATCGATGTTTCGACAAATCCCGCCAAATCATCCCTCCATTCCACCAACCAATCACACATCATGCTACAATAATACAAACCAAAAAAGGTCACCCAAACGGGTGACCTTTCCTATTCACAAACAAGAATTTGTCTAGAAAATGATCCTTTTCTTGTGATACAGCGGTCTGTAATTTCAAATCCCGCTTCATGAATCATGTCGTCCATTGTTTCCATCGTGACAACGACTACTTTTTTTGCAATGCGGCGCGCACTTGAAAGAATCGAGAGTTGATCTTCTGGTGTTGCGTGCGTAAATAGGTCGTACGGCATATCGATAATTGCGACGTCGTAGTTCTCAGTAATTTCTTCAATTGGGCCTTTTGTTACTGTTCCTTCAAACCCGAAATGTGCGATGTTTTTTCTCGTTCCAAGAACTACAAGTGGATTGATATCTCTACCAACGATGTTAATCCCCATAGAAAGTGCTTCTACTACTACTGTTCCAATGCCGCAGCACGGGTCAATAGCTCGTACTCCCTCTGGGTTTGGTACAGCGATATTTGCGACAGCTCTAGCAACACGTGTGCTCAGTGATGTCGAATAGCTATGCGGTTTTTTTATATGATGATACCAAACCGGATCACTTTCTACATAGTGTCCGAAGTACCAGCGTCCTCCAAGAGGAACAATCCCGAATACACGCTCTGGATTACGAACATCCGCTTCTCCTTCAATATGCATGCCAAGGTCTCGTTCAATAAGGCGTCTTTCCCCATATTCAATTTTATTTTCTCCAACAAGGTCATTAATTTTAACGAAGATGACTTTGAACGTCGCTCCCGCCAAGTCAATTTGTTCCACTTGTTTCAAGATGCTTTCTAAGTCGTCTCCTTCATACATAACCTCAACGCGCTCTTTAATAAACGGACTTCTACTCGGAGCAATCTTGACTTCACTTTTCAAAATATTAACGTGAGACTCCATCCCAAAGAACGAGCGCATTTCCAAGTAACATAAAGCACGCTCCTCTTCGCGAAACGCATACGTATATATACATGCAGGTGTTTTACTATGATTATTCAATCTATGATCATCCTTTATCATTTTAAATTGTTATGATTACAATTACTCGAATACTATTTATATAAAATTAAATGATATCACATGCCCGAAATAAAGAGAAACCTTTATAATTCATTTAATAAATAAAAGAGACTGCCTCTCAGCAATCTCTTCTATCATTCTCTATATTTATTAACGGTAAGAAGATACGTTATTACCCATTGCTTCATAGTAATCTAGAATACCTTGATAAATAGCTTCTGCTGCACGTTGTCTCCATTTTTCAGTAGCTAGTTTTTCACCTTCGCCTTTAGCATCGATGAAACCTAGTTCAGCTAAAATAGCAGGCATTGTATTGTATTTCACTACATAGAAGTCTTCTGTTTTTACACCTCTATCATTTGATTGAAGTGCTTGTACTAAACGTTTTTGTACTTTTTCTGCTAGTACACGGCTCTCTTCTGAGTTTGGATTTGTTGCTGATCTGTAGTAGAATGTTTCCGTTCCTTCTACTTGTTCATTAAATCCGTTCGCATGAATACTTACAAAAATATCACCTTTATTTTCTTGCGCAAATTCTATACGTTTTTTCAAAGATTCACCAGGGGTATTTCCTGGACGTGTATCATCATCACGTGTTAATAAAACAGTAAATGGTGTCTTTTGTTCAAATAGTTTTTGTACGCGTAAAGATGTATCTAATACGATAGCACTTTCATCCATTTTCACACCAGAATGCCCTGGATCAACCCCGCCATGCCCCGGATCAATAATAATCGCTTTTCCTTCTAAGAAGTTCCCTTGTTTCACTGGGTTCAATTGATTTTTATCAAACCATTGGAAACCACTATTTGTACGAATGCGAATCCAGCTACCGCTTTCTTCAATAACAGTTACTTGTTGTGCTCCATATGTACCTAGTACTTTAGAAGTATGGGAATCCCCTGCATATGTAGTGAATCCTTCATTAATAGCTTCTGTTTTCTCTACTAAAGGTGTCCATTTATCACCGTTACTTGTTGCAATTTTGATCCATCCATCTCGCTCTTCTTTTACTTCAACCATTTGTGGATCATGCTGATTTGCACTAATCCCAGATGTTAATGATGGTCCGTGATATGTAATGAATTTTCTATCCATATATATTTTCTTTGTTTCTACTGGACGATTACTATTCTTTCCAAATTTATCTGTTTGAGCAGTAAGCTGAGCTGCCTGTTCACGCGTAATAGAATTATCTGGTTTCCAGCCGTCACCTGTACCTAAAGAAAGTTTTAATTCTACTAAAATATTTACTTCTTCTTTACCCCAATGATTTTCTAAATCAGCGAATTTTGTGGGAACTGGTCCTGTTACTTGGCTTTTCAATTCATATGCCCTTACAAGCATAGCCGCCATTTCAGCGCGAGTTACTTGCCCTTCAGGATCAAATACTCCTGGTCCTCGTCCTTTAATAATATCCTTCTTTTCAATCGCTGCAATATATTGAGCTGCCCAATGATTTTTTGAATCATTAAAAGATGGCTTCGCGTTTGGATCTACTTTAACGCCAATTGCTGTTGCGATAATCTTTGCCGCCTGAGCACGTGTTAAATTTCCTTGTGGCATAAAGTTACCATCTGGCATACCATTAATTACATTTCTCTCTACTAAATAATAAATTGCGTCTTTTGACCACGCATTGTCTGAAACATCGGGAAATTTCTTCGTTTCTGCTAAACTACTAATTGGATGTGCTAGTAAATTTGCTGCTAATATACCTGCGGCTATTGCTTTGTACTTCATGAAAAATAAATCTCCTCTCGAAACTTCATATTTATACAATTATTCCCACGAAACTAACTATAAAATATTAACTAATAATTAATCCTTTCATAGTTTATAACATTATATATGTATAGTAAATACGTTTTCCCTTCACATAACAAAAACCGTATATATATAACTGATAATGAATGTATATAAAAAAGCGATTAGTACATATTACTCTAATCGCTTTTCCTAATGTATTATTTAAAATTTTCTTTAACATATATATTCCCTTCCTACAAAGGAAGCTTTATCTGATCGATCCTTTCTGCTTTTCCCGTCTCAAGATTTGTTTGGAAAGTCGAGAAGTACCATATTCCTTCTCTGTTATCCTAATTTCCAATAAGAAACTTCCCTTTATCTAAAGCTTTAAAACAAGTTCCTGCAATACCTAGATCACCTTCGCCAATTTTCATTTCGAGTACTTTCCCTTTATGAATATAAAAAATCCCCCCGAACTTTCTTGAGAACATCCACTTAACGCTAAACTTACAACGATACTGCCTATCAATAGTTTTTTCATCTTGTCCCCAAAATGAAAAGCTGATTAAAAATAATATTTTCAATCAGCCCTCTCTATTTGCTATGAAATTATTCTTCAATTAAATTAGACATTACATATGCATAAACAAGCGCTTCTGTATGTGCAATCGAGCTTTCATGCGTACGCTCAAATGCGTGAGAAGAATCAATACCGGCTCCAATTAACGCATGTTTCACATCAAATCCGGCGCGAATCGCAGCTGATGCATCTGATCCGTAGTATGGATAAATATCCACTTTAGATTCAATAGCATTCGCTTTCGCCAGTTCAACTAAATGTTTACGTAAAGCATAATGGTATGGACCGCTAGAGTCTTTCGCACAAATGGATACTGTATATTCATCAGATGCTTGTCCATCACCTAACGCTCCCATATCAACTGCTAAATATTCTACCGTTTCTTCTGGAATGTTTGAGTTTCCACCGTACCCAATTTCTTCATTATTAGAAATTAAGAAATGTGTTGTATATGGCAATGTTACCTTTTCATCTTGCAATCTTTTAATTAATTTTAATAGAATTGCTACACTTACCTTATCGTCTAAATGACGTGATTTTATGTATCCACTCTTTGTAATTTGAACGCGTGGATCAAATGAAACGAAGTCTCCTACTTCTATTCCTAACCCACGTACTTCATCTGCTGAAAAGACACGCTCATCAATACGCACTTCTATATTTTTCTCATCGCGCTTCGCTTCCCCTGCATCTTTGTACACATGGACAGAAGTTTGATGCATTAAAATTGTACCTGTATACGTCTTACCGCTTGACGTTTCAATTTCGCAATATTCCCCTTCTACAGAGTTCCAGCGAAATCCACCAATCATAGATAGACTAAGACGGCCATCAGGCTTAATTTCTTTCACCATGGCACCTAACGTATCAACGTGTGCAGTTAATAAACGATGCTGCTCATCATTCTTCCCTTTAACCGTTAAAATAAGAGCACCTTTATTATTACGCTTCGTCTCTACATTCCACTCACTTACATAGTTTTCAATAAAATTAATAATTTTCGTCGTATTCCCAGATGGACTCGGAATAGAGACAAGCTCTTTAATTAATTCCATCGTTTCTTTCGCATGATGTGCCACTGTCGTTTCCCCCTCGCTTTTTCTACTATTTAGTATACAGAAATTACTATAAAACCTCTACTAATATAGTTTAATTTTCTAAATTGTAATAAAATTCACTTTACCCTAATTTTAATGACAAAAAAGCACAGCGCTACTCAGTAAGCTGTGCTTTTTCTATAAAACTACTCTTCCGAAACGTCCATCAAATAAATCCCTCTTGTAAACCCGCCGCGCTCTTCTTCTTTCTGCTTACGAATACGCTCAACATCTTCAATTGTTGCACCTTCTGCGCGAGCTAATGAAACAATAACTTCAAGTGCATCTGCAAGTGAATCTAGCGCATGTTCACGATCTTTCATCGAAGCAAATTCACGAATTTCTTCTGTACCAATTTTCGCTAACGCTTGTATGTAAGCTTGTCCTGTTAATTTTTGTGCTGTATATGTTTTTCCAGACATTAAAATTTTCTCCGGGACACGATCTCTTACTAACCTGTTATAAGTTGACATCACTTACCTCCTATTTTTAAAAACACCCGAGCTCTGCTTTATCCCGCGTTAACGGGCAGTAAAACTCCCACCTCAAAATTCGAATGGAGCAAAGAAGTTAGGTGGGAGATCAACTGCCCGTAGACGCCCGATTGGTTCAACTAATAATCAGTGGGGGATGAACAAAACCCCCACTGATTAAAGTTTCACTTTATAGAAAAACCACTCTTTTTTCACACAAGCACTTAACATATCAATTCCTGATCCGTGCGCCCTTACTACCGGAAAGAAGTAATGCTCTGGTTCTTCTTTCTTATCGCCGTATAAGGTTTGATACTCATCAGGAATCGCCTCTTTTTTCACATCCCGTTCTTTCTTCACTTCACCAGAGAAAGCAACAGTTGGATGTCCCTCAAAGAATAATGCAGTCCGTACCGCAAGAGATGGTGTACTATGCAAAGCATAATATGTAAGTAAAATCATAACGATAACACCGATAATTTTCTTCATTTATTACTCCTAAAAAAAGTGCTAACACAATTATACTAAAATGTGTTAGCACTTTCTTCCCTTTATCTCGAATTAACAAGCAGTAAGACTAATAATCCGCGGGGGATAAACAAACACCCACGGATTAAAGTTTCACTTTATTCCCCTTTAAATGCTGGTAAACGTTTTTCTAGAAAAGCAGCAATACCTTCTTTATGATCCGCTGTTTGTCTCATCGCATATTGACCACGCTTTTCGAGCTGAAGCGTTTGTTCTAAATTAGAACGATTTACTTCACATAAAATTTGTTTCGTTTGAATCATCGCCTTGATTGGTTTTTGTAACCATTCATTAATTTTTTGCTTCACAGCCGTTTGGAAATCCTCACCGATTACTTCATCAATTAAACCGATATCTAACGCTTCTGTCGCTGATAATTTTTTCCCTTCCCAAATGATTTTCTTCGTCATATTTTCACCGACGCGCTTTTGAAGGAAGAAATGGCCGCCACCATCTGGAATTAAAGCGATTCCAATAAAGTTCATCGCAATAACTGATGATATATCTGCCATGACATAATCAGCTGTTAATGCAATACTTAATCCAAGTCCAGCAGTCGGCCCGTGAATTGCACTAATAACAAGCTTCGGCATCGTATATAACGTCACAACGATTTCAGAAATTGTATTCATGATGCCTTCAAACTTACTTTCATCATTACTTGAAAGCATGGATTTAATATCTCCACCCGCAGAAAAACCACGGCCACTTCCGCATAAAACAACAACGTGAACAGAACTTTCCGCCACTTCTTTCAACTTTTGTAATAACTCTTTTAACGTTGGTTCATCTAATGCATTTAAAACCTCTGGACGATTGACCATAACCGTTGCTACGCGCCCTTCATATTTCACAACAACAGATTCTGTTTTACTTGTTACTTCCATTATATATACCCCTCTTTTCCACATAAAGATTATACTTATATAATTATAGAAAGCATATTAAAAATCCTTCTTTTTTCTTAATTTTCTGTCTAATTTTCTCGTAATTTGTATATATCTCCGTATAAAACATACAATTTCGTTAAAAAATATAGAAATTAAAGTCGGTTTATCAATGCTTTTCATCTATTTACCATTACAATGAAATGGTGTATTCTTAAGTTTGATGCAAAAAAACAAATATTGAAATTCATTCGCCTTATTATGTAAATAAGGCTTTTATCCCCATCTCTTGGGTATTGAACTAAAGGAATGAAGACATGGAGGAATATATGGTTAATAAGTTGAAACAAACGGATAACTACTTCCCGCATTTCCTATTGCTATTCATTGTGTTTCAACCAATTTTAGATTTATTAACGTCTTTTTCAATCTATGTATTACACATGAGCGCAACAGTTGGAATCGTAGTCCGTTTCGCCTTTATGCTTCTTGCATTAGGTTATCTACTTCTTCATAGAGAACAACCTGGAGCGAAAAAGTACATTCTCTATTTATGCCTACTCGGGATCGTACTAGCAATTGGTCTTGCAAATAATATGATGATTAAATCTCCAGTTTCATTTGGCGAAGAAGTGAAATTTATTTTAAAGAGCATATATCCAATTGTGCTACTGTTTGGATATATTATCGTCTTTAAAGAGTTGAAAAATAAAGAATATACGTTGCATAAAATCATTACATATTTCTTATATACAACTTTAATTTTAAGCATCACACTGATTGTTGCAATGCAAACTGGTACAGATTTCCCAAGCTACCCTCACTCAAAGATTGGCTCAAGAGGTTGGTTCTTTGCTGGAAATGATTTAAGTTCTATTTTTGCAATTATGTTCCCAATCGTAGTGCTCTATTCGATTCATAAAACAACTTCTTTCTCGAAAATCTATTACTGGATTCCAACAATACTTGCGATGTATGCAAGTATTATGGTCGGAACGAAAGTAGGATATGGTGCAATTGTTCTAACGCTTGGCGTGGCACTGTTATTCTCATTCATTGAATATATGATTCATCGCAAAAAAGAAGGAAAAGGATTCACATATCTCGTAAATACAGTTGTTGCCGCTATTGTACTAGGAGGTTTAATTGTACTTACACCACATACTCCTATCGCAAAAAATATGGGCATCCACATGCAAATGTACGAATACAAAAAATCAGTACAAGAAGAAAAGGATAGAAAAGAAGGAAAAGTAATTAAAGAAGACCCGGGCGAAGCAAAAAAACATGCAAAAGGTGAGCTAACAGACTCTGAGGTCAAAAGTTTAATTTACAGTGATCGCGATAAGTTTTTAAAAGTATACAAACAATACTATAAAGACGCACCACTATCACAAAAATTATTCGGAATGGGCTATGCTGGTAACTATACGGTTAAAATTAAATTAATCGAAATGGACTTCCACGACCTATTCTTTGCATTCGGAATCGTCGGTTTCCTTATTTACTTAATACCACTTCTATACTTCGGTATTAAATTATTCATTCGCATCATCACAAACTTCAAGAAAATATTAACTGTGAAATATATGCTATTAGCTAGCACCGTTGTACTATCACTCGGAATCGGCTTTATGTCCGGCCACGTATTAACAGCGCCGTCCGTTAGTATTTTCTTCGTCGTTATACTCGCTTACTTAATTGTTGATTTTGAAATTGAATAATAAAAAAGAAGGTGCTCAAAAAAGTCAGTTATGCTGGCTTTTTGAGCACCTTTTTTTAAAATGCATCTAGATAATCAGTTTTTCTCTTTTATATTTAATTAATGTTTTACGTATTCTAAACTTTCTTTTGCGATATACGCTTCAGTTACAGTAGGATTATCTGAAATAACTTTAACCCATGCCTTTCCATTTATTATTTCTTCACCAGTAACTGTGACAACTGCATTTGTATTTAAACGATACAGTCGCTCATTTGATATACTAGGATTCTTTTTCACTTCCACATTATTCATCACACGTGCAAGTTTATACTTGTTGTATTCTTTTTTACCTAAATAAGAATCAAAACGATTCATATGCCCAGCTACTTTTTTACCCCAGTTCGCATCAGATGCATATTTCGCATTTAAACCAGCAGCTTTATCACCTGTATATGTTGCTGTATAACGCCAATGTCCTGGATTTAAATATCCTTCATTCATGTATACTTTTGCTGCATGTTCAATACAATCTTCTTTTGAATTAAATGCTTCTCCATTACCATATGGACTATCGTCTGTTGCTTTTAAACCAAATAAATTATTTTTGTCTTTTGCAAGAGCGCTTGTTCCATAGTAACTCTCATGAATTGCTAATGAATATAAGAATAATGCATTTACATTATACTTACTTTCTACTTCTTTAAATTTCTTTCCTAAACCAATTAATGGAGAGTCTGGCTTAATCGATTTCACATAACTATCTAGTTGTTCAGCTGTATAATCTGTTTTCGAACGTAATGATAAATAATTGAAATATTGATAGAAAGTTTCGTCTCCAAATGTCTTTCCATCTACACTATACATTTGCTGTCCTTGCTTCATGAAAGAAGGTGCCGTACCATATCTAAATTCTGTATATCCAGGTGAACTTGTATTATATGTATAATATCTATGGTATAAATATCCATCTGTTTTTACATAATAAGACGACTGTTTCATTTCATTTGTAGGAATTAAATTGATTTCATTCTTCTTCACATAACCCGTTAAATCAGAAAGTTGAACTTTCACACGATCTTCGCCAACTTCTAGCACTTTAAATTCCGTTCCATACTGAACATACGTATAAACTGTTTGTAAATCGTTACCATAAACATTAATTATATTTTGTCCTTCTACTCGCTTCGCACTTGCAAATCCATCTTTAATCCATAAGAATTCATTTTCATACTTCACTGCATTAATACCTTTATTTTGCGCAGCTGTAACTGCTTCTTTATATGTACTATAGCGCTCTAGTTCTTGCTCTGTCCCATCTTCTCTTACATTTGTCACGACATATTTCTTTGTTTCTACAAGATTACTATTCCCATTTTTTTCAATCGTCTGAAGCATGCGATCCAACATAGCTGAAGCCATACCTCTTGTAGCTGATAAATGTGGTCTAAATGTATTATCTTCTGGATACCCTTTAATAATTTGAGTAGCCACCATAACTTGTACATGCTCTTTATAGTTAATACTATCTTTATCAGTAAAGGTAAGCGGACTTACAGCTATTTTAATATTTTTATAGTCTAATGCTCGCTTTACCATTATAGACATTTCTTCACGTGTAATCACATCATTTGGTGAGAACGTCTCGTTAGTACGACCATTAATAATTTTCGCTCCATATGCTCTACTTACACCATCATATAAACCGTAAGTCTTCGGCACATCCTCGAAGTTCGAATCAGCTTTCGGTAAATCTAAAGCCCTTGCTATGAATGTAGCAAACTCTGCTCTTGTTACTAATTTATCAGGTGCATATACATTCTCACCATACCCCATTAAAACTCCTTTAGTAATAAGTGAACGCATATGAGTCTCAAACATATGTCCTGTAATATCATCATTTGCCGCATAACTTGAAATAGGAGTTAAAAGTAATGATCCCGTTAACGCCACTGCTGTTATACCTTTTGAAAAAGTCTTCACGGTTGTCCTCCTCGTAATCTACGAATTTATTATTCCAAAACTGATTATATACTAATTATATCGGAATAATAAACAAAAATTAATATAAAATATTATTTGTTTTTTATTATATTAAGATATTGCAAACCCATATTGAATCCTTTATGATTTCATATTCAATTCTATTCCTATAGAAATAACTACGTAGGATAGCTCTGTTGTACTTAAATCACTGCAAATATTAACACTATTATTTTTTAGAAATTGCTACGTAAAGAAAAACAATACAAAAAACACTCTATTTTTTTAATAGAGTGTTTTTTTCTATATGATGAACGAGTTTCTTTGTTGCCTGTTCGCCTTGCAACTGAAGCTCATCTATTGTCCGGTGTAAAGCTTGCTGTATATTGTCTTGCTGCGTCATTTGCTTTTTCGCAATCTTATATAAATCTTCGGCACTCCAGTCTCCATCTACACTTCCTATAACTGGTTGCTTCACTTGTCGTGAGAACGAATCAATTTTTGGATCGTATGAAATTCCGACCATTGGCGTTTTCGCTACGACAGAAAAAATAAGAGCGTGAAGACGCATGCCTATTAAAAGTGAACACTCTGATAAAATAGATATTTTCTCATCAATATCCATTTTATCTGGAAGCATATAAATCTCTTCATCCATTAAATCTGCTACTTCACGCGAAGCATCTTGATCAAATGGACTGTGCATCGGGACAAATAAAATTTGGTACCCTTCTTGCTTCAATTTTTTCAGTGCAATAGCTAACTTTTTTATATAATCTTCATTTGCATCCCAATAACGTACACTAACCGCAATTATTTTCCCGTGTAGCGAATGCTTTTGTAACCAATCTGATTGTTTCTCTCGTTTCCATGTTAAAACTGGATCTGGAACGAGTTCAATATCCTTTTTCACTCCAAGTTCTTTTAAATAGAAAAAAGAATCCTCATCTCGCACAGATATGTAAGCTGCTTTCGACAACTGCCATTTTACTAATAAACGATTATGTCTTTTCCTAATCGGTCCTATTCCTTGTGAATAAATATAATAGGGCTTTTTTAATAACCGCGCAAATCCCAGAATACCTGTATAATATAAAATGCTCTTCATACTCGTTTGATCTTGAAGGAGGCTTCCTCCACCGCTAATAAGTCCGTCACTTTTTTTTATCACGTCATAAACCGCCTTTATGTCCCAGCGATCTACAGCTTCTACATCGTACATTTCCCTTGTATAGTCAGGATCATTTGACATCACAACGAGTTGAATATTCGGAATTTCTTTTTTTAACGATTTGATAATCGATTGTAGAATAGCTTCGTCTCCAATGTTATGAAAACCATAATATCCTGATAAAACTAACTGCACTCTTAATCTCCTCCAACATTTGGCAACCAATTTTTCACCCATCATAAGTTGGCGCCAACTCCTTACCTAAAAAACGAAATACTTTAAAATGTATCCTCTTAATAAGCCCGCCCGAATGCCAATACTATAATTTCGTAGTTATATATTTATTTTTTCAAAAATGGTATTTGTTTTTTTGATATCCAGTTTAATTTCAAAGCACATACCCCATACAAAATTGTCGTAATAGTAAGTGCTACACCACTATAAAATAGCGTAATTATTCTTGACGATGTAACCTCTATAATAGTAGATAGTTCATACAATCCTAATCCAAAAATACAAGCTATTCCTATTACAGCAAAAAATCTTCCTATATGAATAGGATAGGAAAGAGATTTTCGAATACACAGATGATTTACGATACAGATTAACATATATATAATCAATGTGCTATAAGCCGCCCCATCGATGCCAAACTTTCTCACTAATACGATGTTTAACAATACTTTCACAGAGCTTGCTCCAATAACAATCCATGCAGCTTGTGCAGAGCGGTTAATCCCTTGTAAAATCCCTATTGATAATACCATAACCGATGTAAAATACGAACTACCAATTATAACCGCTAACATACCGCTTCCTTTTGCATCTGTGAACAATCCCTCATTTAATGGTACTGTTAATGCCATTAACCATATTGTTAATGGCGCTGTCAAAACATGCACTAGTCTGTTTGTATTTTGAACTGTTATTTTCGCTAAATTTATATCTCTTTTTGCTAATGCAGACGTTAATAGCGGTATTAACGGAAATACAATTGCACTTGCGAAAACAACAATTAATTGCGTGAATGCAAAGCCACGGCTATATATTCCAAATTGCGCTTGAATCTCTGTCGATGATCCTTGTAACACATGTGGCACTGTAAGAGAGTCTACTAAGTTTAAAAGTGGCATTGATAAAGCCCCTATAGCAATTGGAATCGATACCTGTAGTATCCTTTTCCCATCTTCTCTTAAATCTCGAAGCGAATACGAGGTGTCCTTATAATAGTATGGACTTTTATTATACTTCATACGCAAATATATAAGTGAACCAATTACTCCGAGAAAAGATCCAACCATTGCACCACTAGTAATAACCGCACTACTCTTATTCCAATATACTAGTATATAAGCGATTATTAACATAAATAATACTCGCACAAATTGCTCAATTACTTGTGATATCCCCGTCGGTTTCATATCACCGAACCCTTGAAAATAACCACGATAAACCGCCATATATGGTGCAACAAGTAGCGCCAATGAAGTAACAAGTAACGGCAACCTTGTTTCTTGTCCACCAAGCATATTTGCAATTTCAGTAGAAAATAATATAATCATGAAACATCCGAAAGCTCCAAATGCCACTCCTATAATCGATGCCGATTTAAATAATTTCGCAATTCCTTTTTGATTATTTTTTTCATGCAACTCCGCAATCAATTTCGAAATTGCTAGCGGAACACCAGCTACTGATAATGTAAGAGCAATCATATATACAGGAAAAACAAGACGAAAAATACCAAGCACTTCATCTCCTGCAATATTTTGCAATGGAATTTGAAAGAAACTCCCAAGCAATTTCGACAAAAAAGTTGTAATTGTTAAAATTGCTGCACCTTTTACAAACTTCTTATTCATGTTCCTTCTCTTTTCTTTTCTTTTATCATTCTTAACCAAGAAGACTCCTTCCTCAATTTGTGTGTAAGTGTAAAACACAAATTGAGGAAGATGAATCGGCTTTTTGTATAGAAAAACATATGTTTTTTTGTACAAATTTCTCATTGAAAACTGAAGATATGAGGTTGTAGCGGGTATACAATGTAAAATCTTCAACGTAAAATTCTGGACCTAGCGAAAACCAAGCCATTCAGGGACGTATGGATCCAATCAGTATACAATTTTTTGCACTGTAGGAAATACGGATAAAGCCTACTAAAATAACTAGCGGGGCGTTCAAGCATATATTCTCAAACAAATTGTTATGAACTATAGAGACTGCCTTTTCTCTCATTAAATTATCATAACAAATTTCTTATATGTTGAATACTTTCTTTTTTTAGAGAAAAGAAGGATGTTACAAACATATACAAATAATAATAACCTTCACACTCTATAATACAATTCATGTGAAGGTTATTATTATTATATTGCTTCAGCTTTCAAAAAGTGTAATTTCTCTTTTTGCTCATCATTCGCCATCATTACTATCGTCTTTTCAACATGCGGATGTACATGTTCAAGTGTCACACTCGCTCCTACTTTATCCGATTGCTCAACAAAGTTTAATAATGCCATAGCTCCTGATACATCCATATAACGTACATCTTTCATACGCAAAATAACTGGTGACTTCACATTTTGTAAAGAAGCAAAAATACGATCTACTGATAGAAATGAAAGTGGTCCCTGAATCGTATACGTCGCTTCTTTTTCTTTTATAATAGAAGCTTTACGTTCTTTACATTTCACCATGTATATAATGAAGGAAAGAATAATGCCAAACGCAACAGCAACCATTAAATCGAATTTCACTGTCACAAACATCGTCACGAACATAACAATCACATCGCCTCTCGGTGCTACATGTGCTTTTCTCATGCTTTCCCAATCAAACATCCCGATGCCAGTTAAAATTAAAATGCCTGATAATACAGCAAGCGGAATATATTGTACCACTGAACCGAGTCCCATAATGAAAATGAATAAGATGACGCTATGCATACAAGCTGAAAGTGCCGTCTTCCCCCCGCTTCTTATATTGACGATGGATCTAACAGTTGCACCTGCTCCTGCTAATCCTCCGAACAAACCACTCGCAACATTACCAATACCTTGTCCGATTAACTCTTTATTACTTTTATGACGTGTCCCTGTCACATTATCCATTACGACAGACGTTAATAATGAGTCAATTGATCCTAGTAAAGCAATACTAAGCGCTGGTAATACAAGTGCTAACATGCCATTTGCGTCTAAATTCGGTACGTGAAGCGATGGCATCGCCTCTGGAATTGCACCAATCTTTTCAATCATCTTATTTAAAGAAAGAGTTCCTACAACTGGTAAGTTTACCGTAATTCCTTGTAGCATAGAAGAAAATAACGGCAACGTTACTGTAACACCTACTAATGCTACTAAACTTGATGGAATGGCCTTAATCCATTTTCCAGAAACAATCATTACAATGATCGTTAATAACACAAGTAGAAAACTATTTTGTACGTGCTTCATTTCACCTAAAATAATGATCAGTGCAATCCCGTTCATAAATCCTGAAACAACAGGATATGGAATGTAACGAACGTAAGAGCCGAGCTTACATACACCAAATAAGATTTGAAATAACCCTGCCATCATAAATGCAATAAAACTTGCTTCTAATCCGTGAGTTGCAATAACGCCTGTTGCAATAACTGTAATCGGCCCAGTAGGACCCGTTACTTGCCCCGGTGTACCGCCAAATAACGCCGCAAACAAACCTGCAAAAATCGCGCCATACAATCCGACCAATGCTCCCTCAGACGTTCCCGTTGCGGCAATACCAAATGCAATTGCTAACGGCAAAGCAACAATCGCAACAGTAAACCCAGCTAAACATTCCTTTGCTATTTTTTGAAACATATAAATAACCACCTTTGTATAAAGTCCACGTTCCATTGTACATCTAAAACAAATCATTCGTTAGCGTATTTATAAAAAACTCTTTACAGTCTCGTGAAGTAAACGTCTACATTGATAAATAGCCTTCCCAAGTCAAACTAAAAAACAGCAATATGATGAATCTACCTTTGGAAACAAACTTGACTATGCTATAATGAACAAATTAAATCTTTTACTATATACTTGGAGGCACTATGCTAACTTTTGAAGAAAAATTATCAATTATTGAATCTTTTCCGGAATTAGAAAGAAAGAACGTATCATTAAAACGCGTAAACTTTCACTTTGAAGAAAGTCGTTTAGATAAAAAGAACGTTGTATATCATTTACACCCAAATGGAAACGGATTTGTATATGCAAACTTCATTAAAGGTTATAAAACAGATGATAAAGGTATGATTAACATCCGTGAGTTTTCAGAAGAAGAACTACGTTCATTAATTGAAAAAGTAATTGAACGTCTATCACAGGAGCAAGAGGAAATTGTAGCACCAATGGAACCTGCTGCAGAAGAAGAATGGAAGAACGAAGACGGTCATATCCTAACTCTTATTCAAGAGGATGATATGTGGAACGTTTACGCTGGCGTAAACTTAGACGGTACATTCAACTCTTATCCAGAAGCTGCGGAATACCTTGATGAAGAAGGTTTCTCACGTAAATAATACGTTTCTTACTACTAATAAAGGCCGTCCCAAAAGTTTTTTGGGACGGCCTTTATTAATAGGTAGACTATCATTGTCGTATTTTATAGTTAAGTCGACTTAATTTCATGCACTGTTGCAATTTTACCCAATAAGAACATAACTCCCCTCCATAAAATTATGGAATCAAAACTTCTTATTCTCACTATCCCCTATAAAAATTTGAATTTGACAACTATACGACTCCGTATTAAAAAAATCATTAACTAACTCTACTTCAATAAAACTCTCCACTTCTATATTGTTTTCTTTTGTATATTTAATCATAGTATTTCTACGTTCTTCTTCATTTTCTTTACTATACGCTAATGTTACATATTTCCCGCCCGGTAATACTTTTATATTTGGCATCTCTTCCATATGGACATGATCTTGTACTTTATTAAAAACATACTTTGGCTCTACATCCCACTTTTCATTGACATTGTATAGAATACCCATTTCCATTGACATCTTATCTTCATACTCTTGAATGATTTTCTCTAAATTAGAATAATACAGTAACTCTTGTAAACTCCCCACTTCTTTACAAGGCGCTACAATGACATAACGCTGTTCAAAGAACTGAATACACACTTCATCACTTTTTAATATTTCCTGTGAACTCCCTACTTTTTCATTTAAGTCATCAATCGTTTCAATTACCTCTTTCATTTTCTTTATATGTTCTTCCGCTTCCGCCCTCTTTACTTGTAAAAATTGCAGCAACTTGTCCGTATTGCATTCCTTAAAAATCTCTTGAAGTTCTACTATACTCGTATTCAACTCTCTACAACTTTTTATAATATCAATGTGAATGAATTGATCTATAGAATAATATCTATATCCTGTTGATTCATCAATATGTTTTGGAGTAAGAATTCCCATCTTATGATAGTACCTTAATGCCTTTATCGTTATATCCTTTATTTTTGCAACTTCTCCAATAGAAAATAATGTTTTCACCTGAATCTCTTCCTTTTTATTTTTTCGCATGCAACCATTGACTCTCCCCTTAGAGGAGACCTTACTATTTATAATAAGTCATTTACATTAATAAAGGGAGTATACAATATGAACACAGTAAAATATAGAAGTCTTGTTAAGGAAGACTATGAGCCTATAAAACATTTAATTGGTGAGGCATTTGGGTTTAATAAATTCATTACAGATAAAAAATTTTTAAATTCACTATTAAACTTCTACCTACACAGTTGCATTTTAGGAAGTTCCTTTAGTAAGGTAGCTGAAAAAGATAATAAAGTTATCGGTGTCATTTTAGGCGATTCTGAAAAAGATAAAAACCGTTTAAAGAGATTCCATAATACTGTTAGCTTTTCCTTTAACACGCTGAAACTATTCATGACGAATAAAGAGAATAGAGGATTTTTAAAAGCATTTATAAAAGTTCAAAAAACATATAAAGAACTAATTCAAGGAAAAGAAGATCATTTTCAAGGATGCATACAATTATTCATCGTATCCGAAGAATCTAGAGGTCTTGGAGTTGGGAAATCTTTATTAAATCACTTATTCCAATACATGACAAAAGAAGATGTTACATCTTTATATTTATATACAGACAATGAATGCAACTATGAATTTTATGACAGACAAAACTTCCAACGTATACAAGAAAAAGCAATTAATTTTGGACCAAAAGAAGAAGATTTCAACATATTTTTGTACCGCTATAACTTTAACTAATAGTAACATTTACACTTCGATGCTCTTTGCTAATTAGCAAAGAGCTATATTAAGTATGATATCACTCGCGAATGGTTGTCAAAAAATCATACTAGCTTAAATCCTCCAGCCAAACTCTTCTACTACTATTGTTTCAGTTCGATTAGTGCGAAAAAGAGGAAGATGTGTAACAACTTCAATGTAAAAAGGAGCGCACAATATGGAATGGATTCACGAATTATTTCAGCAATATGGGTATTATGTAGTACTTGTTGGATTGCTTTTAGAATATATTGCTCTTCCGTTTCCAGGAGAGCCAACATTAGCCTATGCAGGATTTTTATCACATCAAGGTGATTTGAGTTTACCAATTTTAATTATTTTATCCTTTATTGGGACAAGCGTAGGTATGACGTTCCAATACTTTTTAGGAAATAAACTTGGCATGCCTTTCATTCAAAAATACGGGAAATATGTATTTTTAACAGAACGGAAAATTAATTTAACGAAAATGTGGTTTGATAAATACGGCTATTTTCTAATCTTTATCGCCTTTTTCATTCCAGGCGTTCGCCACTTCACAGGATACTTTGCAGGAATTATCAACTTACCGTTTCGCCGCTTTGCGATGACAATTTATTCAGGCGCCCTATTTTGGGTATCATTCTTCTTAATCAGTGGTTACTGGTTAGGGGAAAACCTAGAAGTTATATTCCTAGTACTTGAACAACACATTTGGAAAATTATCTTCGGTATTATTATCATTGCGCTAATCACCCGATTTCGCAAAAAAATAAAGCATGTGTTTATAAAAAATCTAAATTAAAACGAGCAGCATGTTATTAAAATCGTTCATCCATAAGTATTATCCAGCTTAGCTGATTACACAAATAATAAAGTGAAACTTTAATCAGCCCTCACCAATCGGGCTTTTACGGGAAGTTATCTCCCACCTAACTTCCTCGCATTCACCGAATTTCGAGGTGGGAGTTTTACTGCCCGCAAATAGCGGGATAAAAAAAAGCGGAGACCCATAGTCTCCGCTTTTTCACATACATTTTGTTTCCGAACTAACTCTCACCATTAATTTTTTTTACGTCTAAACAACATCGCTCCAAAAATTAATGCGAACATACCTGCAATAAGAGAAGTAGATTCAGTTGATGTTCCCCCTGTTTGAGGAAGTAATTTTGATTGCTTATTATTTTCTTTACTAGATGGTACTTCAGATTTATTTTGTACATCTTGTTTGCTTTGTACTTCTTGTTTGTTCTGTACTTCTACTTTATCTTGTACCTCTTGTTTGTTTGATACTTCCGGTTTCTCTTTTACCTCTGGTTTTTCTAACACATTCGGTTCTTCTGTTACCTTCGGCTCTTCCGGCTTTTCTTCTGTTAACTCTTTTGTTGTTTCTTCTTTATTTTCTTCTTCGATCGGTTTTACCAAAATCTCCGGCTTCTCTTTTACCTCTGGTTTCTCTAAAACATTCGGTTCTTCTGTTACCTTTGGCTCTTCCGGTTTTAATGACTCTTCGATTTCTTCTGTTGTTTCTTCTTTATTTTCTTCTTCTTTCGGTTTTACCAAAATCTCCGGCTTCTCTTTTACCTCTGGTTTCTCTAGAACATTCGGTTCTTCTGTCACCTTTGGTTCTTCCGGTTTTAATGGTTCTTCCAATTCTTCTGTTGTTTCTTCTTTATTTGACTCTTCTCCTGGTGTTACCAAGATTTCCGGTTTCTCTGTTACCTCTGGTTTCTCTAACACATTCGGCTCTTCTGTTACCTTTGGTTCTTCCGGTTTTTCTTCTTTTATTTCTTCTGTTGTTTCTTCTTCTACTTGTTCTTCTTCTGGTTTTACATGAATCTCCGGTTTCTCTGTTACCTCTGGTTTCTCTAACACATTCGGCTCTTCTGTTACCTTTGGTTCTTCCGGTTTTTCTTCTTTTATTTCTTCTGTTGTTTCTTCTTCTACTTGTTCTTCTTCTGGTTTTACATGAATTTCCGGCTTATCTGTAACTTCTGGCTTCTCTAACTCGTTCGGCTCTTCTGTTACCTTTGGTTCTTCCGGTTTTTCTTCTTTTATTTCTTCTGTTGTTTCTTCTTCTACTTGTTCTTCTTCTGGTTTTACATGAATCTCCGGTTTATCTGTAACTTCTGGCTTCTCTAGCTCATTCGGCTCTTCTGTTACCTTTGGTTCTTCCGGTTTTTCTTCTTTTATTTCTTCTGTTGTTTCTTCTTCTACTTGTTCTTCTTCTGGTGTTACATGAATCTCCGGTTTATCTGTAACTTCTGGCTTCTCTAGCTCATTCGGCTCTTCTGTTACCTTTGGTTCTTCCGGTTTTTCTTCTTTTATTTCTTCTGTTGTTTCTTCTTCTACTTGCTCTTCTTCTGGTTTCACCCAGATTTCCGGCTTATCTGTAACTTCTGGCTTCTCTAACTCGTTCGGCTCTTCTGTTACCTTTGGTTCTTCCGGTTTTTCTTCTTTTAACTCTTCTGTTGTTTCTTCTTCTACTTGTTCTTCTTCTGGTTTTACATGAATCTCCGGCTTATCTGTAACTTCTGGCTTCTCTAGCTCATTCGGCTCTTCTGTTACCTTTGGTTCTTCCGGTTTATTAGAATCTTCCAGTTCTTCTATTGTTTCTTCTTTACCTGGATCTTCTACTTCTGGCGCTTCCTGTATCTTTATATTTATAATATCATATCCTTTAACGTGCGATTGATATCCCGATACTGGTTGCTCTTTCACTTCATACTTATAAGCTTTTCCTGCCGTATCAACAGCTGGTAAATTTTCAAACTCATACTTCCAACCATTTGCTGCAGTAACTTCTTTCGTTGCAATGACTTTACCATCTTGCAGTAAATCTACTTTAATTGTTTCCGGGCGATTATTTATATTATCGCCTTCCCACGTTTTCGTTCCTGCAACAGATGTAGTTTTCAACTTATTTGGAACCATAAGTTTTATTCCATTTACATCATCCTTCTTAATTGTAAAAGGAATTTTCGTTTGCGGATCGAACTCTACATAGTTCGGTGCTGAAATTTCTTGTACATAGTAATTACCTGGAGCAAGGTTTGGTGCCTCAACTACTCCGTCTTGATTTGTTGTATAGGAATCACCAATTTGCTGACCTGACTCTGTGTACAATTTAAAAGAAACACCTGGGATAACTTTCCCTTCGTTTCCTTCAATATGCTTAACAATTCTTAACGTTCCTTTAGAAGGTAAATCACCTTGCGCACCACCACCTGCGTTTATATTTTTAACCCATGCATTCTTTGAAACAGTTACTGGTGGCTGATTTAAAATCTGGTAATCAATTGTATAATCATTATAAAACTCATCTTGATTCATTCCGCTATCAGTTATAATCGAGCTATATCGAATGCTGATACCCTTACCACTTACCTGATCCTTATAACCTCTAAGGGAAAAAGAGTTACCGTTCAACGTAATCGTACCATAACCTTGATCGATAAATTGTTGCGGAGTTACCCCCGTATTTCCGACTATTATAATAAACCCTTCCTGCTTCAGCGTTTGACCTGATTGTAAAGTATCAGTCAAAACAATATCAGCATCTAACTGTTCCTTGTTACTACTAGCGTTTACATTCAACTCCCATTTCACCTCATTGGGAGCGTCTGGGTAAATTTCACCTGTTTTATAGATAAATGATGATGAGCCCGTCGATTCTGTGGGCCCTTTAATTGTTACCCTTTGAGTTGCTAAACCTGTACCTAAATTTGTATCAACTGGTATCGTTTGATTCACTCCTACATTACTAGTTGCTTTGAATTCCAAATACAAATAGCCTCTAATGTTTTGAAGTTTCTCAACCGTATCATTAAATGTACATACCACATTAGTTTTTGTTACTTCGCAAGTACCAAAACTAACACCCGCATCATTCTTCAAGTCAATTCGTTTACTATACCCTGTTAGTTCTGCAGGTAGTGTTAATGTTAGCGTGTCTCCGGCCTTCATTTGATTTCCAGATTTATCACTAAAATCTACTCTTATTCCCGATCGTTCTCCATAATTTAATTCCGTTTTGTCGAATGTAAAACTATCAACTAATCCTGTTGTGTTTAATTCTTGAGCATGACTTATAATAGGCATAAAAACTTGTCCAATAATAACAGTAAAAATAAAACAAATTACAGATATTCTTTTTAAATATGTACTCATAACGCCTCCGTTTTTAATCATCAAATTTTCCTGCGGTGAAACCCTTTTACCCTAAACCACTTTGAAAAAAGGTTACAACTAAAGAATATTTGCAGCATCAAACTATCTTTAATCATACAAAACAAAGCAGTAAACAACACGATTCATTAACCATATTGTTCGCTTGTTTTGGCAGCCAACAATAAATATTAGTACTTATGAAAATACATTACAAGACTGTTCATTTACATATTAATTTGTTACTATATTAGTAGTAACCAAAATGTACTGAATGACCACTTCATTCATATGGTCGTCTGATGACTGACTATTTTTCTCTTTCGAATGTTATCCATTACCATTCTCCCCTAATAACTTTATTCCACTAGTACTGAAGCACGAACATATTCCGAAATTACACATCATCATTTACTATTTTAATATTTCTCATCCACTTCAAAACCCTACCTATTTAAAACAGGTAATATGATTTTAAAATCAAATCATTAAGAAAAAATATATTCTACTATAATAATAATAATAGGAAGTAATTATAAATAGAAGGTACATACAAATTTTTCAACCTGCTATCTCCTCATTTTTAATAATTTCACAATAATAAGGCTACCTTTCCTTATTAAGAAAGATAGCCTTATTCGTATAGACAACTGCTCTACTCCTTATTTCTTCGCGCCTTTCAACGACTCTCTCAGCACAAACTTTTGTAATTTCCCACTCGCATTACGCGGAAGTTCATCTACAAATAAGTAATGACGCGGACGTTTATAATCTGCTAATTCATCACTTTCTTTGCAATACATTTCTAAATCAGCTTCTGAAATATTTTCATCTTTCTTTACAACAACCGCAACGACACGCTCTCCCCATAGTTCATCTGGCTCACCAAGTACTGCAACATCTAATACACCTGGGTGACTATGAAGGAAATCTTCCACTTCACGAGGGTAAATATTTACACCACCGCTAATTACCATATCATCAACGCGATCTGCAACGAATAAATAACCGTCTTTATCGAAGTAGCCTAAATCACCAGAATGATACCATCCTTTATACATCGATTTTTTATTTGCTTCTTCTCGATTATGATAACCAGCCATCATAGTCGGTCCGCGCAAAATAATTTCCCCTACTTCATAAGGGGGCAACATATCATCTGGCTCTGCTGGTGCATCTTCGTTCGGTTTGACAATTCGAATTTCATGGCTAAAGCACGGTGTTCCTGCCGAACCAGCTTTCGTAATTTGATCCTCTTCTACGAGAAACGCAACAACCGGTCCCATTTCTGTCATTCCGTAAATTTGGACAAGATCAATATAAAGACGCTCTTTACACTCCTTCACTAGCGCTGGAGCCATCGCAGCCCCGCCATATACACCGATCTTCATCGAAGTTAAATCATACTCGGCTAGATCTTTTTGCAGTAACATATTCCACATCGTTGGTGCTGCAAAAAACGTCGTAATCTTCTCTTCTTGAATGGTATGTAATACTCTATCCGTATCAAAATGATGTAAAATAACATTCTTTCCGCCAACTTGAATGCGCGGTATGATTCCAGCATTTAACTCGCCGCAATGATATAAAGGCGCAACCACAAGCCCGGCGCTATCCCTGTTATATTTTATGAAATACGTACAAATCATACTATGCTCAGCCATATCACGATGGCGATGTAATACGCCTTTCGGATGACCCGTCGTACCACTCGTATAAAGCATAGAGCAATAATCCATTTCATCGACTACAATATCTACTTTTTCAGCTGATGCTTCATTTACTTTTTCATGGTAGGAACTAGCATAAGAAGGTGCATCGTCTTCTACATACCAAAAAGACGAATTTGGAAAATCTCGTTCAATCATCGCAACAGTTGATTCAACTGCTTTTTCAAAGACAACTACTTTCGAGGCTGCATCTTGGAGGATATACGATAATTCTTTTGCTTTTAAGCGGAAATTAATCGGGTTAAATATCGCCCCAATTTTGGCACAGGCTAAGTAAACGTTTACAAATTCACGACAGTTATATAAGTAAACAGATACACAATCTCCCTTTCTTACTCCTTCTTTCAATAGAGCTTGCGCCGTTTTATTTATTTGCTCATCCCACTGTTTATATGTCCAGCGAATTTTTTTTTCTGGTTCTACTAACGCCTCTTTATTCGGATATTTGCCAACTGCCAAATCAAAAATTCTCCCTATCGTCATGTACATGCCAACAATTTCCCCCTTTTCTCTTTCATAAATCTATCATTTCGTCTATAAGTAGACATTGTCCTCTAATAATTTGACTAATTTTTCTGATTATTATCGACATAGTTTTACAAATGGACCGTTTGATGGTAAATGAAATTATATCGGCGATTTTTTGAATATATCGAACGCAACTTGAAATATATCGGCGATTTTTAAAATATATCGCACGCAACTCAATTTATATCAGCGATTTTTCGAATATATCGACTTACCGACAAAAACTGACAATATAAAAAGAGGTTGTTCCACATTGGAACAACCCCCTTCTCCTTAAACGAATAGCTCTTCTAAAATTTTCAGTTTATCTTCTGTATATTTCACGAAGCCATCGTTATATGATTTTGGATCTTTCGGATTCGCAAAGTGTGTAATTGCTCCTGTTTGTGGGTGAACAAATTTACTTGATGCCCCGCAACCAAGTCCGATAATCGATTGTACTTCTTCCATAATAACAATATTGTAGATACTTTCTTGCGTCGGTATTGCATACCCAACGTTTTCTAAGTTACCTAAAATATTTTTTTGACGATATAAATAGTATGGCACGTAGTTATGGTTCTTCGTCCACTCTTCCGCCTCATGCATCATCGCAGTAATTTCTTCGCGACCTGCTACTTTATATTTACGTTTGTTTTGCGTCATTTCAGAAGCACGTTTAAATGATAACGTATGAACTGTTAACGATTCTGGCATTAACTTTTCTGTTTCATCTAACGTATGCTTAAAGATGTCTAATCCTTCACCAGGAAGACCAATAATTAAATCCATATTAATATTGTTCATTCCCATTTCACGTGCTAAATGATACTTCTCAATCGTTTCTTCTACAGTGTGATGACGTCCAATTGCCTTTAGTGTCTCTTGATGGTATGACTGCGGATTAATACTAATACGGTCAATGTTCCATTTATTTAACACTTCTAGCTTTGCTGGTGTGATCGTATCTGGGCGACCTGCCTCAACTGTTACTTCACGTACATCTTTCACATCAGGGAACGCTTGGTACATTTCTTCATACAGCATATCCATCTCTTCTGCTGTAATACTCGTCGGCGTACCACCGCCGTAATAAATCGTCGTAACTGTAACACCTTTTTCTTTTAAAAACTTACCAATTTCACGAACTTCATAATGTAACCCGCCTAAGAACGAATCAACTGATCCTTGGCGTCCGTTAATTGCATAAGCCGGGAACGTACAGTACGCACATTTTGTAGGGCAAAACGGAATACCGATGTAAATACTTACTTCTTCTTTCAAACGGTATAAATCCGGAACAACCGCTAATTGGCAATCAACGATACGCTGAAGAAGCTCAATTTTTTCTTCATGAATTAAATAACTTTCACGAAGTTCTTTATGCGCTTCTTCTTTTGACATACCATTTTGAAGCAGTTTGTGAAGAAGTTTCGTTGGGCGTACCCCAGTTAATATTCCCCAGCTCTGTTCAAGTCCAGTTAGCTGTTGAAGTACAGAAAGATATACGTAAGAAACAACATGTTTCACTTGCTTCATACGTTCTTTTTCTTCTGTGAAAGCAGATAAATCTTTTGCGAATGTTTCTTCATACACATTTCCGGTTGCAACATCTGTTAAACGAGCCGATGCTGTCACATTACCTTCTATCTGTATATCAACGATAAGATTTGCTTCTTCTTGCTCAAACCCTATCTTGCTCTCTTCAAAAAATAAACCGCCAATATTTTGTAGCGGACGTAAAAAACGATCATCTTGTAACGTTTTAATTGAAATTAACAACATTATCACCTTTTCATTTGCAAACTCTCTTTAGTTTACTTGAAGGGCGTTTACAGGTCAATACAGAAGGTTTTACCTGTTTCTCTTACATATATTTTTTCTCGAATGTTATTTAGATATATAGACACACTGATTGACTCTTGTTAAAATTTAGTAGTGCTAAATTAAGGCTTAGCAAAAAATAAAATATATAAAGGAGGAATATTAACACAAGATTCAACAATCTAATGTGTTAAAAACAAATATGAAAAAGAAACTTTATAGCGTTTTAACCCTCTCTCTTGCATTACAAACTGTTATGGCACCTACTTATTCATTTGCAGAGAGTGCTGAAAAATCCGCGGAAGTATATACGGATGAGCAAGTTTTCAAAAGTATTGAAGAACATGTTAAAGAGCATAGCACACATGAAGAGGATATCGAGGTCACTGGCGAATTCCTACTATACACATCAAAAAAACATTCATTATATGACTCAAGTGATTTAAAAAACAAATCGAATGTAGAGGTTACAGAACAAGTAGTAATGGCGACAAAGAAAAAAGGGAATGCATACTACATAACAACTCCAGCTGGCGCTGGGTGGATAAATAACAATGATAATAGCTTAGAAGTTCAAGAGATTCATAAATTATCTAATCAAAAATTAATTGTGAAAGAAGAAGCTTCCATACATTCATTACCATTCCAATCGTTTAAAGAAGAGGATAAACTGCAGCCACAAGTAATTATTCCTACTGAACAAGCAGGAAATTGGTTTAAAGTCCAAATAAATGAAACATCAAAATGGATTTATGCACCTTCTGCTACGTTTGAAGGCACAAAAGCTTCATTATTAAAAAACGGCCGTTCTGCTAAAAGCAATTTATTGAGAGCTCCAGCTACTCTACAAACAAACAATATTTATGGCGTTACATTTAAAGAAATGATTGTCCCAAAAGGAAATGACGATATTCGCCCTGGCTACGCGATGGTACCTAAATATATTACGATTCACGAAACGGCTAATCCAGAAAAAGGTGCCAATGCTCTAAGTCATGCAAAATTCTTAGATAGACAAGCACGCGGAACAGCTGATCGCGCCGCATCTTGGCATTTCACAGTAGATGATAAAGAAATTTATCAACATCTTCCAGTAAATGAAGTTGGATGGCATGCTGGAAATAAAACTGGAAACTATGAATCTATCGGAATTGAAATTGCCGTTAATCAAGATGGAAACTATGAAAAAGCGGTAGAGAATGCCCGTAAATTGGCAGCTTATTTAATGAACGAATTAAATATTTCTCTAGATAATGTCCAAAAACACCAATTTTGGTCAGGAAAAAACTGCCCTGCATATATGATTCAACGCGGACAATGGGATGCTTTCTTAAAAGGAACTGAAACATACTATAAGGAAAACCGAAAAGATCCAGTAACTGATGACATTACAGGTGGATGGTATGAACAAGACATTCGTCAATTAGCAGCTAGAGGCATTATGCAAGGAGAAGGGAACGGCAAGTACTTCCCAGAACGTCTTGTAACGCGTGCTGAATTTGCTACATTAATTACTCGTGCTTTACAATTACCAAATGGAAATGCTAATTTCACAGACTTAGAACAAGTACATCCATCTTTAAGAGACGGTATTAATCGTGCAGCAAGCGCAGGCATAATCCGCGGACGTGGTGATAATACCTTTGATCCAAATACTACAATTACACGCGAAGAAGCTGTTATTATGATCGATCGTTCTCTAAAACACGCTGGTATTTTCGCAAAACCAGTTGAACTACCATTCGTAGACCAAAACTTAATTTACGCTAAAGAAGAAGTACAAAGAGTGTATGGATATGGAATTGTAAAAGGTAATGAATTTAATCAATTCGTACCAAAAGGACCATCACAACGCGCTCACGCAGCTGCATTTATAAACAGAATGCTTAACGTGATTGAAGCTTAAAAACATTTATAACTAAATGTTTTTACTTTAATCCTTCTGTATTAACTTAAAAGGCAAAAGAGATAATATTATCTCTTTTGCCTTTTATACATCTATTAACTATTTTTAGTCATAAATCTTAAACATATTCCTAGTAACAGAAAAATCACACCTATAAGTGGCAGAGAATGTGTACTACACCTTGTAACTGGAAGCTTTCTATTGTTGGTGGTTTTTCTAAACCTTTGCTTAGTTCTCCAGTTGCAGCCACTAAGATTATATAACTTGACGCATTCACGTCATAAAGTTTTGACAACATCAATAGTTGCCTAAAGTATTCAAAGGAATTGTATAGATCTCAGATACAGTTCTCATTTTAAAGCCTTTTTCTTTCATCGTTTTGGTGTATGTTTATGATTCTTTAAAAAAGGAAGCGGGAATTGCTTACGAAAATGCTCTTTAATCATATACTCTACGCCGTTCTCAGTATTAGAACGTGTAATCCAGTCTGCGGCTTGCTTTAATTCTACAGGAGCGTTCCCCATTGCTACCCCGAGCCCAACATTTTCAATTACCTCTAAGTCTTCTATGCTATCTCCAATCGCAACCATTTCACTAAGGTTAATATTTAAATGCTCCCCAAGTAATTGTAAACCACGTAGTTTTGATACATTTTGAGGGAGAATTTCTATACGTCTCTCATCACAATCGACGTACTCTACATCTTGAAATGCCTTTCTTAACGTATTCATCCCTCTTTCTTTTTCACCTTTCGTATGGAAAACAATATCAATTTTTGGTGCAGCTACTGGGTGATCACGCAGGGCATCCCCTAGCGAATCTACAAATTGAACCGGATAAAATAACGGATCTGCGCTTGATAATACAGTACGCGCAATTAAGTTTGGTGTATTTCTCTCACGATTCCCAATTGAATATCTTTCATGAGAAATGCGAACATTACAATCAAAATGCTCTAACACTTGCACAATATTAAAGGTTTTCTCTTCAGATAATCTCCTTTGAGCGAACGGCTTATCTAACGTTGCTGAAATGAAAGCTCCACCGTGTGTAACTAATATAGAATCTAATTTTAACGCCTTCGCTATTTTATGAGCAGATTGAAAATTACGATTCGTAAATAATGTAACGTATACATCTTTTCTTTTCACAAAGTCAATTGTCTCCCGTAACCCTTTTGCGATTTTTCCGTTGTTGTATAGTAGTGTCCCATCTATATTAAGAGCTAGTAAGCGATAAATCATGTCGCACTCCCCCTCTTCGCTGTTGTACTCTATCCATAATTTATGAAATAAATGTAGTAAATAGAACGAGTTAGAATTACTACTCAAAATTTGGTTTACTATATACATATACGACTAGCAAAGGAGATAGTACAATGCAGGCACCACCTTCTTTTTATGAAGGCGATACGTTAGAGGTCGCAAAGAAGTTACTCGGGCATAAACTCGTTCATATTGTAGACGACATAAAGCGAAGCGGAATTATTGTAGAAGTAGAAGCATACAAAGGTCCAGATGATAAGGCCGCTCATAGTTACGGAGGAAGACGGACTAACCGAACAGAAGTAATGTTCGGCGCACCAGGACATGCTTACGTATATTTAATTTACGGTATGTATCATTGCTTTAACGTAATTACAGCACCAATCGGCACCCCGCAAGGAGTTCTTATTCGTGCTCTTGAACCTGTAGACGGAATCGAAGACATGACACTAGCGCGCTACAACAAAACTGACATTACGAAAGCTCAGTATAAAAACTTAACAAATGGACCCGGAAAACTATGCCGCGCACTCGGAATCACTTTAGAAGAGCGCGGCGTATCACTTCAAAGTGATACGTTACATATTGAATTAGTTCCTGAAGAAGGCCATTTATCATCCACACATAACATACTAGCTGGTCCTCGTATTAATATTGATTATGCAAAAGAAGCCGTTCACTATCCATGGCGGTTTTATTATGAAAAGCATCCGTGTGTTTCAAAGTAAAGGAGCTATCCTATAATGTTTCACTGACTTTGAACTGCCCCATCCTGTATATTTGCAAGTGACCAAACTAACAAAAATACGAAGGTAATTTCGTATTTCATCACACATCGAAAAGCCGAAATCCGGGCTCGGATTTCGGTTTTGTATATATAGAAGGAACCATTTCCTCTCCAAAATCCCCAAATACAGTTCACCTCCGAAGAGGAACCTAAAAAAACATTAATTTTCTTATGAATTTTTTAATGCATTATAATTATCTAAATTGAATTTCGTCATAATGAAAGTTCCTGTTGGAGTTAAAAGCTGAGAAATAGATTGTATGACATGAGGTAATTGCGACGGCTCAATAGGATGTGATAGTAGAATGTACTGGAATTTTTCATCTGTAAACACCTCATGTAACTTGTCATACTCACCAGAAGTTGTAGGGCCTACCCTATTTGCAAGAGCTGCCGCTTTTTCATTAATTTCTGCTCCGAATATGGAAACTGCCGGGTAACGCCTTTTCATTTCTAATAAAGTTGCACCACATCCAGCTCCTATATGAAGAATATTTACTTGATCAGGCGCAAATCGATCTACAATTGCTAGTAAATCATAATGAATGTATAAACTTTCACCATAAAATCCCCATTTTTCATAAAATTTTATATTATTCGCATGTAAAACTATGGAAAAGTTAACACTGTCTTCTCTCCACGATACACTTCCATAGTGATGAATAAATGTATCTTTACATAAATACAATTTATATCCCTTTTCAAAAATTCTTAACGACAAATCATCATCTTCATAATTCCCTGGTGTAAATCGTTCATCTAATACTCCAACTTCATCTAACACTGATTTTTTTATAAGCATACAAAATCCTATTAATTTCATACGTTCTTCCCATTTATTTTTATCACTTTGATTATATAAAGTTGCAAAATTCTGCATCCCTTGAATATCCTTATAAAAGGTTTGTATAGCAGTATAGTAAGCAGCATTATTAGTGACGGGTCCTACAGCTCCAGTATCTTCGTTTTCATACAAACACCGAATTAAGTTTCTTAACCAATTTTTAGTTACGACCACATCATTATTTAATAATAGAATATTATCACCTTTTGCCTTTTTAATTCCCTGGTTGCATCCCTTTGGAAAACCCATATTTTCTGCATTTTCCACTAGTATAATATCCGATTGTTTTTGTAACCATTCTACAGTACCATCTGTTGATGCATTGTCCACAACTATTAACTCATACTCTTGTTCCACTGTATAAGTTCTAATACTTTGGATGCATTCTTTTGTGTATTGTAATTGATTATGAGTTAATATAATTATACTTGTGAGCATGAATCAGACTCCTCTCAGCAACCGAAATAATTATCTAGTATTATTAAATACTATTTTTTAAATAAACCATCAAAATATTTTCTATTATATTCAATACTTGGATTATTAGGTATGAACTGTGCAGCTTGTTCGTTGTGATAAATTGCCTTTTCATATTCTTTTATTCGATCATAACAAATACATAGTTGAATATGCGGCAACCATGTATGACACTCTTCCCGGACAAATGGAGAATCTTTTGATCGCGGTCCGTCAATTGCTGCATGGTACCAATATATTGCTTTGGCATATTCACTTTGTTGCAAAAATACACGTCCTAGGTGGCAACAAAGTTCTCCTCTAGGTGTGTCATACATAAATGATTGTAAACAAGAATGGATAGATTTTTTCAAGTCCCCCAACTCAAAATAACATTCGGCTCTTTTTAAACAAGCTTGAATATTATCTTCAACCCAACCCTTTTCTTCATCTAAAAACCTTGAATACCAATTAACAGCCTTATCATATAATCTGTGATCCTTACATTCATTTGCATAATAGTACACATCACGGGGACTAAATTCTTTTCCACTCTCAAGATGTTTTTCATATATTTTCAAATTACGATTAGTATATGCTTTTTCTTTTTTATGACTTACCCCTACATCACTATTTATAAGATTTCCATACACCTCTAAATATTCATGAACAAATCCATGCCACTGAAAATTTTTACTTCTGTTGACTAATCGATATCTCCTTAAAGAATGCGTTGGATTTCCTTCTATATCAAAAGTTAAATAATATTTCATAGATACTGCATCCGTACTACGATCTAACGTACGTTTTAACTGTAGCAATTTCTTTCCATCATCCGTATCTATTATGTCATCTGCGTCTAACCAAAGAATATATTCTTTTGTAGCTTTAGAAAATGCAAAATTTCGTGCCGCTGAAAAATCTTCAATCCATTGAAAATCATAAACTTTCGCATCGTACTTCTTCACAATCTCTTTTGTAGCATCTGTTGAACCTGTATCTACAATAATAATTTCATCCACAACACTTTTGACCGACTCTAAGCATTTTGATATAGTCTGTTCTTCATCTTTTACAATCATGCATAAACTAATAGTAATGGAGTTTTCCATCATATCCCCCCTATCCTTTTGATGTATATGTTTGGAGAGAAATTTATATTTCTTTTGCTTCAAAATTGAGTTTTCATTTTACAAATTACACATAATGAGGCCTGCGGTGAAATTGGATAGGGGAATTTCACGAGAGGATTACGAACCAATGATAAAAACCGAAGCCTGAACAAGACTTCGGTTCTTTATATAGAGAATACATAATTTCGATTCCTTTTTACTCCGTACCTTCCGCGGCCACGATATCATTCTCTAAGTTTTCTCCTGATAATTCAGCCATCGTTCCGTATCTTTAAACGAAAAAAATCGGTTGTGATTTCGCCATTTCAACAAGCGGCGTCTACGGTACTTTCAGTAGAACTAGATCAGGTAACAAACTCACACAAGTTGATAACTTGTTCAAGACAGGTTTTTCTTTCCCAAAGCGCTTTAATAAAGTGAAACTATAATCAGTGGGGGTGTTGTTCATCCCCCACTGATTATTAGCCCTCACCAATCGGGCGTTTACGGGCAGTTGATCTCCCACCTAACTCCTTTGCTTCAGCCGAATTTTAAGGTGAGAGTTTTACTGCCCGCAAATAGCGGGATAAACTTAATGGTAGAAAATAAAAAAAACGCCCCTATAGTAGGAGCGTCTTCTATCATTAAGCTTGTTGTTGCGCGTTATATAAATCTTCAAGTGGCTTCATGATAATTTTGTTAACGTCAGTGATAACGATGTTTAAACGTTGCTCAGTTTCCATTAACTTTGTGATTTTAGCATCTTGTTGAATGCGAGCTACAACTTCTTGTGCTTTTTGGTTGTCTTCTTCAGTGATTTCTTGACCTTGCATCATTTTTTGTTGTAGGCCAAGTTGCATCGTGCGGAACTCTTCGAATAAGTTCTTTGACTCTGCATCTCCTTGTACTGCTGCGTAGCTTGCTTTTAATGTTTGGAAATCTTCGTTTTCAGCAATTGCTTTTTGTAATTCATATGCAACATCATGAATGTTTTTTGTCATTTTATTTTTCCTCCTTTAGAAGGCTAGCGCTTTTCGCTCGCACTGCCTTTTAAGTGCATTTACATAGGCACCTCTTCTTACCATATCAAACTATGCAAGAGATGTGAAGAAATTTCACTTTTATTTCTATGTACTCATCTTTATTACCTAAGGAACAGAAGTAACAACCCTTGCATAAGTCCAATCATTCCGCCTAATAATGCACCTAAATACGTAATCATTTTCAACTCATTTTTTGTAATGGACAATACGAGATCTTCTAGTCTCTCTGTTGAAAATGTAGATACTTCTTGCTGGACAATTTCTGCAAGATGTAGATTGTTTAGTATGCTCTCTACATTTTCTGTTCCCCACTTCAAGCCTTTCGTTACTGCGCTTGGAACTACTTTTTCAATAACCGTTTCTCGAACTGGTTCACATACTTTCTGCACAGATTGGTTTAAAAATTTACTCACCGTTTCCTCTACTTTAACAGCTGACAATATGGAGCTCACAATCATTTCTTTCTCTACAAACGTTTCTAATTCTTGTACGTCTCTTCCTTTTAACTTTTCCCACTCTTTTTGCAGTACATCAGTTAAAAGCCGCTCTGTTCCATCTTGTCCTAAAAACTTAATTACTTCCGGCTGCACACGATCCACTAAACTTACATTCCCTAAAAACATACCGACTAAATTAAGTAGTGTCCCGCGAGAAGCGAAAAAGTCGTCAATCATTTTTGAAAGGCGTGCCTTTCCTTCTTCACTTTCAAAAAAGCTAATTCCTCTTTTCAAAATAAAAGATGCTACATTCGGAATCGTATTCTCTATTTTTTCATGAACAGAATGAGGTAAAGCCTGTTCCCATGTATATGTATAGTACTCTGCTAAAAATGCATGAATTTTTTCTGTAATAACATGTTCGATTTTCCCGATCGCCTCTTCTTCTACATGTTCTAAATTCCATTTTTCTAACATATCCCGTAACGACTGTTCATTCGTAATTACTTTATCAACTTCCACTTGTGCCCAGCGAATTAAACTAGCTTGAAACTCTTCATTTGTTAATTTCTTTCCGATTCCTTCTGGTGTTAACAAATGTTCTACAACCATTTTCCCTAATTGAACAGCAAGCTCATCGCGGCGCTTCGGAATTAACCCTGGCGTAAATGGAACTTGAAACTTCCCAATATAAATCGGACGATGAGGACGGAATAACATTTTTATTGCTAAATGATTCGTGTACCCTCCAATAATCGCCCCGAGTCCTGTCGTTGTTAACATATTCAACCATATATTCATCATAATCAACCTTTCACTTCTCCAAAACTATAGCATATCATCATACGGACAAAAGTATAATGGTATAAAAATGTATTTGCAATATATAGCTTCGCCTATTATGCAAACATCCTGTTAATAAAGGAGTGATTTCGTTGGTTCTTGGTCTTTTAACTTCTAAATTTCATCACGAGCAAATGTATTACACCGAAATCGCTAAGCGAGCTCGTCTTTATCATAACGTCGTTGCCCAATTCACACCGTTTAGCATTGATTCAAAGACAGATCTTGTTTCTGGTCTTATTTACGATACAGATACAGGAAATTGGATAGATCAAACCTTTCCCATTCCTTCATATATATATGATCGCTGTCATTTCAAGGAGGATAAAGCATTCCAACAAGCAAAATCGATTATTCATTCATTACGCAAACGTTCCTCGACTACTTTTTTAAATAACACTCTTATTAATCCAAGTGATTTACACAATCTTTTTCTTACTAATAAACGTCTTTCTCCTTACATTCCAAAAATAAAAAAAGGAACGGTCCAAGGAATTTTCAAATTACTACTAGAAACAAGAGATATTGTTATACGTCCTATCAATATACACTCTAATGAAAGTTTATATCGAGTCACTTACAAACATAAAACATTTCATATCGATACAATAAATGAACAGCATTGTACTTCTACTAAGTTCAAACGGACAGATGACTTTATATCATGGTGCAAATCGAACGTACACTCATCCCATTATATGATCCATCCAATGTTACAACCTCCAAATCAACTATCATATCCAATTCATATTCGAACCATTATGCAAAAAAACAAAGAACAGAATTGGGAAGTACTCGGTCAATTCATACAAAAGTCTTCATTCCCAGCGCAATTTTTACTTTCAGTAACAGAGCGGTCCATGTTACATCCATTTTCCAAAATTAAATATTTGCTTTCTTCAACTGGTGTTCAATTATTGAAAGATGCTTTACATGATGTTGTAAATGAAGTGTTTAAAACACTCGATCAGTCCTATTCGTCATTATTTGAATTAGAGCTTTCTACCATTATGGATCAAAAAGGTGCCATTTGGCTTATGTACGTCAATACGATGCCGTCTTACGAAGTTTATACTAGGTACAACGACGAACTCGCTGAACAAATTTTTCATGGTCCATTAAAGTTTAGCCGATTTACACCATAACGAAAGGAGGAAATCCCCGTTGAAAGAGCACATATATACATTAAGTATTTCAGATGAGAATCCAAATAGTATTACTTTACCTTACGTTTTTTCTATTACACCACCAATTACATCCCTTTCCTTTGGCTTACGTTATATTACATGTGAGAGTATTAAAATTCATTATTCATTCACTCGAGAAATCATTATTGGAGAACAAATTGCAGCTAAACTTTTACTACCGCATTCATCAACAATCCATGCCTTCATACAAAATCAAACCATTGTTTTCGGTCCATTAATCGGGATTTTCACAACTGGCTTTAACGATGATTCTAATTCTCCTTTAGGGAATCGTTCCATCTCTCTCGGCGAGTTACTAACACCACCATTCACATTGCAGCCCTTTGTATTTGTCTTTGGCATTCAACATATAAACTGGGAAGAGGAAACAATTGAAGGGTACTTCTTTCAAGAAAGCAAATGGGTAAAAAACAAAGTCCCTTTACCAAATGTCATTTACGACCGTTTACCAAATCGGCAAGCAGAAAATTACAAACCTATCGTAAGAGCAAAAAAACGTTTAGAAAGCGACTATGCGATTCCGTGGTTTAATCCGGGATTTTTCAATAAATGGGAAGTGCATCAACTTTTAATGAAAGATGATTCAATTAAACCATTCTTACCAAATACAGAAGTATTTCAACATTTTGAACAAGTAGAACGACTTCTCGGTACGTATAAGTACATTTATATGAAACCAATACACGGTAGCTTCGGAAGAAATATTCATCAAATACTCTATTCTCAAACTGATAATTGCTACTATTGTCGTTATCGTGAAAATGAACAAAATAAACTAAGAAAGTATCAATCATTAGAAGCACTTCTTAACCATGTGTTAAAAGGACATGATTTAAAAAAGTTTATCGTACAACAAGGTATCTCACTGCTCCGCTTCGAAGGGCAACACGTCGATTTTCGCATTCATACCAATAAAAATCATTTTGGTAATTGGGTCGTCAGTGCAATCGTCGCAAAAATCGCCGGCAAAGGTAGCTTAACAACTCATGTAAATAGCGGTGGTGATACGAAATTACTTCAGGAACTGTTTCCTGATTCAACAAAGCAAGTTCAAATTGAAAATAAACTAAAACAAACAGCCTTACAAATCAGTTATGCACTCGACCAACAAGTAACCGGAAACATTGGAGAAATTGGTTTTGACATTGGTTTAGACACCGCGGAAAATCCGTGGCTATTTGAAGCAAATTCTAAACCGGGGCGAACTGTATTCCAAGATGAAAAGTTAAAAGAACAAAGTGAACTTACGCGCCAATTATTTTATGAATATGCCATCTATTTAACTGAACATTCTTTGTGCGGTCCGAAAGAAAAAACATCTCAAATCCAATCGAATACTGCACCTAACACCGGAAATATTCCGTCCCCTATGATTAACTCACAAATACAAATACAAAAACTTCCACCTCACTCATAAGGTGGAAGTTTTCTATTTATCCCGCATTAACGGGCAGTAAAACTCCCACCTCAAAATTCGGCTGGAGCAAAGAAGTTAGGTGGGAGATCAACTGCCCGTAAACGCCCGATTGGTTCAACTAATAATCAGTGGGGGATGAACAAAACCCCCACTGATTAAAGTTTCACTTTATACAAACTTCACTACAACTTCCGTTTCCACATTACATACTCCGCAATAAAAAATATGATTGCAGTACTCATTTGAATTATTATGTGTTAAACCATCTACCGCACTTAATAATTCCTGATCCATATATGCACTGTAATCATCTATGTAATCTACAGCTTTCCCATAATCTTGGAGTATTCCTTGGCAATTTTGACAAGAATATGTTTGTGATTCTAGCGCGTTGCAAAGCGGGCAAATTCCCATCGTTATTCCTCCATACGTTGGCGTTTAAAAACAATTAAAAAGCCTCTTTTTTTAGGTTGAAGAGAGCATCTAGCCTTGCATAGGAGCGGTTAGTTCCTTTTTCTGTCCCATCCCGGGCTAAAACAGAACTATACAGCTGATGCCTTTTTAGGTTTTATATTACTAAGCTGAAATTTTTCTCACTTTAATTATATTTTCGTTTAAAAGCCTCTCTTTTTTAGATTGAAGAGAGCATCTAGCCTTGCGTAGACGCGGTTAGTTCCTTTTTTTGCCCCATCCCGGGTTAAAACAGAACTATACAGTTAATACCGATTTAGTTTTCATTTTACTAAGCTGGAATTTTTCTTACTTTAATTATATTTTCGTTTAAAAGCCTCTCTTTTTTGGATTGGAGAGAGCATCTAGCCTTGCATAGGAGCGGTTAGTTCCTTTTTCTTGCCCCATCCCGGGTTAAAACAGAACTATACAGTTGATACCGATTTAGTTTTCATTTTACTAAGCTGGAATTTTTCTCACTTTAACAAATCATAAGTTAAGTAAGCCAGGCTGGTTATACAATGAAAAAACGCATATGATTTTGCTCTTAGTTTAGCCTTCTTTCTTAAAAATACAACGATTACTCTTATTTCATAATTTACGAAATGATGAAATATTTTTTACAAAATTTACAAATTATTATTTTGTATATCTTTCTAGGTAACATCCATACTATGAGTACAAACTTAATTACCGATGGATTAGCGCCAAACGGGGCGATAATCTGGTTCAAATCCAGCTAGTCCAACCAAAAAACTTTTATAACTCTAAGGAGGATATATTCCTATGGCAAACCAAAGTTCTTACAATCAATTAGTAGTACCAGGTGCAACAGCAGCAATCGATCAAATGAAGTACGAAATCGCTCAAGAATTTGGTGTACAATTAGGAGCAGATTCTACGGCTCGCGCTAACGGTTCTGTTGGTGGAGAAATTACAAAACGTCTAGTTGCAATGGCTGAGCAAAGCCTTGGCGGATTCCAAAAATAAATATATATGGCAAAAAGGTCTCAGGGCATATGCCCTGAGACCTTCCTTAATTTACTGCAACATTTGTAAAAACTTCTTCGTTCGTTCTTCTTTTGGATTTGTAAATACATCTTCCGGTGTACCTTGTTCGACAACGACACCGCCATCCATGAAAATAACACGGTTCGCAATTTGATGAGCAAAGCGCATTTCATGCGTTACAATGACCATCGTCATTCCTTCTTTAGCAAGTTCTTTCATAACCTTTAAAACTTCTTGAACTAGCTCCGGATCAAGTGCTGACGTTGGCTCATCAAATAGTAATACTTCCGGCTCCATCGCAAGCGCACGAGCGATTCCAACGCGCTGTTGTTGTCCACCTGATAATTGGAACGGATATAAGTCTACTTTATCCGCAAGACCAACTTTTTCAAGGAAGTAGTTCGCTTTTTTCTTCGCTTCTTCTTTCCCCATCTTTTTCACTGTAACGAGCCCTTCCATTACATTGTGAATTGCTGTTAAATGTGGGAATAGATTATGGTGCTGGAATACCATACCTGTTTGCGTACGAAGATTTACAATATCTTTCTTCGATACTTTTTGAGAGAAATCGAGCTCTTTATTACCGATGCGAATGCTACCAGCGTTCGGTGTTTCTAACACGTTGAGGCAACGTAAGAATGTCGTTTTACCAGATCCAGATGGCCCGATAATAACAACTACTTCACCCTTCTCAACTGATAAGTCTATATGCTTTAGTACGGTATTATCTCCGAAACTTTTTTGTAAATGTTGAATTGAAATCATAAAAACAAAAACTCCTTTTATGAAAGGGTTATTTTAGAGTATAACGTTCTGAACGTTTTTCTAATATTTGTTGCACGATAGATAATAAGAAGCAAATTACCCAATAAATTAGACCTGCTTCAAAATAAACAATTAAAAACTCATAGTTCATTGCCGCAATTTCCTGCGCTTTTCGGAACATTTCTGTTACTAAAATTAACGACGCTAATGACGTATCCTTCAATAAACTAATAAATGTATTCGAAAGCGGCGGAATAGATACACGCGTTGCTTGCGGTAAAATAACACGTTTTAATGCTTGCGGATATGTCATCCCAATTGTATAAGCTGCTTCCCACTGTCCTTTCGGAATAGAAAGAATAGAAGCACGAATAATTTCAGATGCATATGCACCGACATTTAATGAAAAACCAACAATTGCTGCTGTATATGGCTCAACCTCAATATTAAGAGTTGGAAGACCATAGAAAATAATAAATAACTGTACAAGAAGTGGCGTTCCGCGAATGATAGATACATAGATACGAGCAATCCATTGTAAAATACGACTACCTGAAATACGCGCGAGCGCTGTTAACGTCGCAAGTATAATACCGATAATAAATGTAATAAGCGTTAACGGAATTGTCGTAAAGACAGCTTCCTTCAGCATAGGCGAGAAGGAAGTCTGCATAATATCTATCCATGTAGACAATCGATCTGAGATCACTGCACTACTTAGAAACATTTTCACCGAACCATTTTTTCGTTATTTTGTCGTACGTACCATCTTTTTTCATATCTTCTAACGCTTTATTTACTTCTTGTACAAGTTTGTCGCTACCTTTACGGAATAAGAATCCACTTTGTGATGCTTCTTTTTCTGTATCTACAATTTTAATTTTTGCATCTTTTTTCATTTCTAAATAGTTTAACACTGATAATTTATCATTGATTGTGAAATCAACGCGGCCAGAACTTAATAATTCTGCTGCTTGACTAAATCCTTCTACACCCTCGATATTCGCACCGTTTTTCTTAGCGATATCTGCGTAGTTACTCGTTAAAGATTGTGCTCCTTTTAATCCTTTTACATCAGCAAATGTAGCAGGCTTATCTTTATCTTTTGCGATAACTAATGCTGCTGAAGAAGAAATATATGGACTAGAGAAGTCATATTTCTTTTGGCGATCTTCACGAATACCAACTTCGTTCGCAACCATATCGAAACGTTTTGCATCTACTCCTGCAAGTAAACTATCCCATTGTGTTTCTTTAAATACAGGTTTTACACCTAAACGTTTTGCAACTTCTTCTGCTAATTCAACGTCAAATCCAGTTAATTTATCCTTTGAATCGTGGAACGTAAATGGTGGATATGTACCTTCTGTACCAATTACAAGCTCACCGCTTTGTTTTATCTTCTGTAACGCATCTTGACTAGCTGTATCTTTTTTCTCTTCTTTGCCGCAGCCCGCTACAATCCCAATCGCTAATGTAGTTACTGCAAGCACTGAAAATAATTTTTTCATGATAGTAGTCCTCCAAGTATTCTGATAGGAATTTAAAAACTATATTGATTGTATGCAATTTCGAACAATTTTTCAATGAAAATGTTCTTATTTAGTTTATCCTTTTTCTTCATAATCAAACAAAATGGAAAAATACCGCTACATACAAAAAATAAGTAACATTTTTTAATATAGCATTTATAAAGAAAAAGGTAAAACAATACTTACTTATTTATAAGTTTTTCTACCGGTGAAATATATTAACTTCAGAGCGGACAATACGATTAAAAAAGAACTTGCGAAAATCGCAAGTTCTTCTAAAAATTAAGCGCTCTGGTTTCCTTCCATTTGCGTTTTGTACATATCGTAATAGCGCCCACGCTTTTTCATTAATTCATCATGGGAACCTTTTTCCAAAATCGTTCCTCTATCAAGCACAATAATTTGATCAGCACTTTTAATTGTTGAAAGACGATGAGCGATAATAAACGTCGTTCGTCCTTTTTTCACAACTTCTAGCGCTTGTTGAATCATCGCTTCTGTTTCTGTATCAATGCTGGAAGTCGCTTCATCTAAAATTAAAATCGCCGGATCAAAAGCAAGTGCCCTAGCAAACGATATAAGCTGACGTTCTCCGGTTGAAAGTGTACTTCCTTTCTCCGTAATTTTTTCATCTATATTGTTTGCAAACCTTTCAGCACCAACATCACGTAATGCCTTTACGATGCGATCTTTTGAAATTTTTTCATTTTCTAAGCTTACATTGGATGCCACTGTCCCGCTAAATAAAAACGGATCTTGCAATACAATTCCCATATGTTCACGTGTTGCTTGTTTCGGCATCTCTGTTACATCGTGACCATCAATCGTAAGCTTCCCTTTTTGAAATTCATAAAACTGAAAGAGCACATTCATAATGGAACTTTTTCCTGATCCAGTATGGCCGACAAGTGCCACTGTCTCCCCTTGTTTCGCTTCAAAAGAAATATTTTTTAACACTTCATCTTTTCCATTGTAAGAAAACGAAACATTATCGAATTTCACATTTCCGGTTAAGCGAGGCATACGTTCTTCTTCTACTGCTTCTCCTTTTTCCTCTAGCAATTCAAAGACACGCTCTGATGCAACACGCGATTGCTCTAAGTTAGCAAGTTGGTTCACCATATTCGTAATTGGCGAGAATAATCTCGTTAAATAATCGACGAAAGCATATAGTATCCCGAGTGAAACGATGCCCGAAGCGCTTAATGAAGCACCACCGAAATACCAGATTACACCTGTAAAAGCGATGTTTCTTAATACAGACACTAAATTATGCGAAGTTGCTGCATTTAAATTTAAAATTTTATTTTGATATTTAAAATAATCGCCATTGAGTTCTTCAAATTCCTTCTTCGTTTCACGCTCTTGACGAAATGCTTGAATAATTGGCATCCCTTGAATCGATTCATTCACTGTTCCGTTAATATCCGATAAACGCGAACGCATTTTATGATTGTATACAGACGCATACTTTCTATACATAATCGCCCAAACAATTAAAATTGGGATGATAAGTAAGCATAGTGCCGCCAGTTTTACATCAAGTAAAAATAGTGCAGCGAAAATCCCGATAATATAGATGATACTAGAGACGAATGTCGCAAGCACTGTTACATATAAATCACGAATCGCTTCTGTATCATTCGTTACACGCGATACAATTTTCCCTGCTGGTAAATGATCGAAATAACGAATTGGCAACGTTTGAATATGGGAAAAGACGTCTTCCCTCATAATTTGAATAATTTTGTTTGCCGCCTTCTGTAAGAAGAACTGCTTTCCGTATGCAAATAATGATACGACTACTAATAAAGCGAAATAACCACCGCCAAGTAATAGTAAACGATTTATTTCCGGTTTATAAAACGCAAATACTTCTTCTTTCGTTAAGGCTTTCGTTTTATACACTTGCACAGCCTTACCACTTTGTACTGTAAGCACATCACCCTTAACAGAACGACTTCCTTCAAGCGTTATTTTATTCGGCACAAAATAGTACTGAAAACCAACTTGAATCACTCGGACTTCTTTCCCTTTTTTCTCACCTTCTTCAAGGCGATCACTTCGCTTATAAAAGGCGCCATTATATGAAACTGCATCCTCACTCTTTTCTGTTTCATACCAAGGCCTCTCTATTCCAACGATATGCTCATCAATCATCGTTTTTGCGACGAAAGGACCCGCGAGTTCTGCAATAACAAAAACAAATAGCATCGCCATCGCTGCAAAAATCGGCCCCTTCACTTTCATCGCATATTGAAACAATCGTTTTGAAACACTCATATTTTCACCCCGCTATCCGCACTTTCACTTTCACCTTGTTGTCTGTCGAACTGCTCTGCATACCAGCCCCCATTTCGAATGAGCGCTTCATGCGAACCTTCTTCAATAACTTCACCGTTATCCATAACGAGAATCCAATCCGCGTGCTGCACAGCTGACAAGCGATGCGTCGTTATAATCGTCGTCTTCCCGCTTCTTTCTGTTCGTATGTTTTCAATAATTGCCGCTTCCGTACGAGCATCAACAGCTGATAAAGAATCGTCCAAAATTAAAATTTCCGGATTTTGAATAACAGCCCTCGCAATCGAAATCCTTTGCTTTTGCCCACCTGATAAAGAAACACCTTTTTCCCCAACGAGCGTTTCTAAACCTTCTGGTAAAAACTCTAAATCCTTTTTAAACGCAGCTATTTCAATCGCTTTTTCAAGTTCTTCTTCAGTCGCTTCTCTATTTCCAAATAAAATATTTTCCTTCGCTGTTTTTGAAAATAAAATGTGTTCCTGAGGTACATACCCAATCCAGCCAAGTACGTTATCATTCGGAATTTTATCTAGCTTCACATCAGAAACTGCAATATCCCCTTCTCCAAGTGGATATTGACGAAGAAGCTGACGTACAAGCGTCGTTTTCCCGCTTCCTGTTTTCCCAACAACTCCAAGTGTCTCTCCTTGTTTTAATGAGAACGAAACATTTTTTAAATTTGTTTCAATTGATGAAGGATATGAAAAAGTAACGTTATCAAATTGAATGTAATCTGGCTCTTGTACAACCTTTGGATCTTTCGGATTCTTTACATCCGGTTCATAAGCTAACGTTTCATTTACACGATCGAGCGAAGCATTTCCTCTTTGCATAACATTAATCAATTCACCAATTGCAAACATCGGCCAAATCATCATCCCTAAATAGACGTTAAAAGAAACGAGCTCACCAAGTGTCACCTTTGATTGGAATACGAGATATGCACCGTACACTAAACCAATTAAATAACTAAGACCGACGAGCATTTTCACAGTCGGCTGGAATAATGCATCGATTCTTGCTACTCTCATATTTTTCTCGTATACGTCATCTCCTAAATGATGGAACCTTTCTTGATCAGCATTCTCCTGTACGTACGCACGAATCACGCGTACACCCGCAATTGATTCCAGCACTTTATCGTTCATATCTCCGAACGCATCTTGTGCGACAGTAAATCTTTCATGCAATTTCTTTCCGTATCTATTCATCGCATACGCCATAATCGGAAGCGGTATAAGCGCAGCAAATGTTAACTGCCAACTAATTGAAAAGCCCATCATACAAACGATTGTAAGCATATATAGACTAGAATCAACGAGCGTTAATATACCAAAACCAGCTGTCATGGAGATTGCTTTTAAATCATTTGTCGCTCTCGCCATTAAATCGCCAGTACGGTTTTTTTGATAAAACGTCGGTGTCATCTTGAGTAAATGCCCCATAAATTTTGAACGCATCGTTTTCTCCAGTACGAACGCACCGCCAAATAGTTGGTGCTGCCAAATGAAAGTAAGCACATACCCACCAATCGTTACCCCAAGTAAAATAAAAATATATTGCATAATCGCCTCGTTCGTTAAGGCTCCTGTTTTAATATTATCAATTGTAATTCCTAACACTTTCGGAGGAATTACCTCTATCACGTTTACAATTAAAAGTACCCCAATTGCGATACTATACCTTTTCCAATGCTCCCTAAAAAACCAGCTTAACTTTAGTAATACTGAAAACAATATAACCTCTCCTTTCTCGTTCTCATTTGATTCACATTTCTTTATCCGCTATCCAAATCCATCACATTTACATTTTGAAAACCACAGTATTTCATCACATTTTTCCACCTTCCAAATTCTTATTTTTTATAGTAACGAGGAAAATAAACAAAAAAAAGCATACCGCCGCTTGACGATATGCAATAGAATGCATAAAAGCGTACGTTACGATATACGCAACGTACGCTTCTCATAAGACAAAAAGGTCCTATATATCCGCACGGGTTGCGTAATGATATGAATGTTTTCCGCCATTTAACAGAGCTAAGCCCATTACATTTACGATTACAATCATTACGCACACCCCCTTCATTTATTTTCCATTTATAATCTTACAACTTTATTGAGTATTCTGTCAATTATTTTTTTCGCTTTAGAATAAAATAATCTTTTATCACAAAAAATGAAAGTGATGCATTCTACTTATAATTCAGTTTGAAATAAGAGAATCTTCTGTAAGAAAGGGCATACAAAATAAAAAAATAATAAGAAATCGTTTTCACAAACATTTCATTTGAAAAATATTATCAAACCACCTACAATCACCTTATACTCACTCTTACAAGTTGCTATTTTAGGAGGACTAATCATGACAACTAGCAATACGTACAAATTTTATTTAAACGGAGAATGGAGAGAAAGCTCTTCTGGTCAAACAATCGACATTCCATCTCCATACTTACACGAAGTAATTGGGCAAGTACAAGCAATTACTCAAGGAGAAGTGGATGAAGCAATTGCATCTGCAAAAGAAGCTCAAAAATCATGGGCTGAAGCTTCTCTACAAGATCGCGCAAAATATTTATATAAATGGGCTGATGAGCTCGTAAATATGCAAGATGAAATTGCCGATATCATTATGAAAGAAGTCGGTAAAGGATATAAAGATGCGAAAAAAGAAGTTGTTCGTACAGCTGACTTCATTCGTTACACTATTGAAGAAGCTCTTCATATGCACGGAGAAAGCATGATGGGTGATAGCTTCCCTGGCGGAACGAAATCTAAACTTGCGATTATCCAACGCGCACCACTTGGTGTTGTATTAGCAATCGCACCATTTAACTACCCAGTAAACTTATCTGCTGCAAAACTTGCACCAGCACTTATTATGGGTAACGCTGTTATCTTCAAACCAGCAACTCAAGGTGCAATTAGCGGTGTTAAAATGGTTGAAGCACTTCATAAAGCTGGCCTTCCAAAAGGTCTTGTAAACGTAGCTACAGGACGCGGTTCTGTAATTGGTGACTACTTAGTAGAACATCCTGGCATCAATATGGTATCGTTCACAGGTGGTACAAATACAGGTAAACATTTAGCGAAAAAAGCTGCAATGATTCCACTTGTATTAGAACTTGGTGGTAAAGACCCTGGTATCGTTCGTGAAGATGCTGACTTACAAGATGCTGCAAACCATATCGTAAGCGGTGCATTCTCTTACTCTGGTCAACGTTGTACAGCTATTAAACGTGTACTTGTACACGAAAATGTAGCAGACGAGCTTGTTGACTTATTAAAAGAGCAAGTAGCTAAATTATCAGTTGGATCTCCAGAACAAGACAGCACAATCGTCCCATTAATCGACGACAAATCTGCTGACTTCGTTCAAGGCTTAGTTGATGATGCTGTAGAAAAAGGTGCAACAATCGTTATCGGTAACAAACGTGAGCGCAACTTAATTTACCCAACATTAATCGACCACGTAACAGAAGAAATGAAAGTTGCTTGGGAAGAGCCATTCGGCCCAATCCTTCCAATCATCCGTGTTTCTTCTGACGAACAAGCGATTGAAATTGCTAACAAATCAGACTTCGGTCTGCAAGCAAGTGTCTTCACGAAAGACATTAACAAAGCGTTTGCAATTGCTAACAAAATCGACACTGGTTCTGTTCAAATTAACGGACGCACAGAGCGCGGCCCTGACCACTTCCCATTCATCGGTATAAAAGGTTCAGGTATGGGCGCACAAGGTATTCATAAGAGCCTCGAGTCTATGACACGTGAAAAAGTAACTGTATTAAACTTAGTTTAATCTTATATGTGGAAGCTGATCTAGTTTTAGATCAGCTTCTTTTTATACAATTTAGTTCACGAGTTGTTTTTCCATAGGTAAATTCACACATTCTACAGAAATTTGATACCCTAGCCAACGCTCAGCAATATGTTCAAACGATAAAACAGAGCCTGTTGTAAAAAATCGATGCTTCGGATTAAGATTGTCAGACAAAATTCCTTTGTGCTGTAAAATGGTACTTAACTCTATCGCTGTTTCTTCTGCAGAGCTAATAATTGTCACAGCCTCTCCTAACTCCTTTTTTATATAGGACTCTAAAAGTGGATAATGCGTACACCCAAGAATTAACGTATCTATATCTTCTTTCGTTAATGGCAGTAAAGCTTGTTTCACTTGCTGCGTTACATATGCTGTATCTTCTAAGTGATTTTCTACAACTGTAGCTAAAGTCGGACACGCATGACTATGCACTTCCAAATATGTATCAAGCTCGTGTAATGCTTTTTCGTACATGTTAGATTTTATCGTACCTACAGTTCCAATTACCCCTATTTTCCCTTTCTTTGTCACTTTAATTGCAGCTCTTGCTCCCGGATGTATAACGCCAATAACTGGAATGGAAAGTGCTTCTTGCAAATCAGTCAATGCAGCAGCTGCACCAGTATTACATGCTACCACTAGAGCTTTTAATGGAAACTGTTTGAGGAACTCAACCATTTCAAATATGAAAGATTGTACCTCCTCTACACTTCTTGGCCCATACGGACAACGCTCATTATCACCAATATAGTAAATGCTCTCTTTAGGCAATTGACGCATAATCTCACTAGCAACTGTTAATCCCCCGACCCCTGAATCTAGTACACCTATTACGGAATTTTTATTACATACAGACATATACTTCATCCCCTTCTCAATCTTCTAGCACTAATAACATGTATTATATTACGAAAATTCAAATATTGTATAACAATCCCTCTCACTTTTAATCACGAACTCTTCTCTATAATCTGATTATTACCATATCCATTGACGTATAAAAATACATTTGTTACTCTTAAATACGTTAATTTAATATTTAAATCCTCATTCGTATCTCGGTGAGGTAGAGGTTGCAATCATTAAAAGTATCATTTCAGGAGATGTAGTGGCATTGATGAAGGAATGAGAAAGGAATGGTTGCCGAAGTAAGACGTGCCCACCATGCGCGCTTGCTGGGTCTGCATTTAATAAGTGCAGAACTGTCACAAACGTTTCGTTTGTGGAGAGCTATCGAGAGGTATGTCGTGGGTTTCTTATAAGATAGAAAGCATGTAGCGGCAAATTACGTGCTTTTTTTGTTTTGTTTGGGACTTCTCTTCCTTACTTAGGAAGACATACATATCTCCTCGCTTGACTTGGTTATACTAACTTTGGAGGTATTTTCTATGCAACAAAAAAAATGGGGCTTTTGGGTACTAACAGCTTTCGTTGTCGGTAACATGGTTGGTGCTGGTATTTTCATGGTGCCAAGTACGTTGGCACAAACAGCTAGCCCTCTCGGTGTCACTTTAGCTTGGTTAACAACAGGGTTTGGTGTTTTAATGCTAGCTCTTGTTTTCGGTAATTTAGCAATTCGTCGTCCTGATTTAACGACAGGACCACAAAGTCATGCATATGCCTTATTCTCATCACCAAAAAAGAAAAAAATGGCTGGTTTCAGCATAGTATGGGGATATTGGGTTGCAAACTGGGCAAGTAACGTTGCCATCATTACATCTTTCGCGGGATATTTATCGCTCTTCTTCCCGATTATGAAAGATACACGACTATTGTTTTCAATCGGCTCTTTCAATATAGAAGTTGGAAAACTACTTACATTTACTATTTGTTCTGTTTTACTATGGGGCACTCATTTAATTTTAACAAACGGTGTAAGCGGAGCTGGGAAACTTAACTTCTTAGCAACAACAACGAAAGTGACTGGATTCCTTCTATTCATCATTGTTACGTTATTTGCGTTCGAAGCTTCAAAATTTGGACAATGGTACACACCAATGATCGATAAAGAAGGCGTATCACACGGTCTCCTTTCACAAGTAAATTTAGCTGCTCTTACAACACTTTGGGCATTTATCGGGATTGAATCAGCCGTTCTTTTATCAAACCGAGCTACTTCTCCCAAAACGGTAAAACGTGCAACAGTTGCCGGTTTACTAATAACAGTTGCAATTTACTTAGGAATTACAATTTTAACAATGGGTGTACTTCACGTTGATAAATTACAAGCTTCTGAACGTCCATTAGCAGATGCATTAAACGCTGCAATGGGTCACGGCGGCGGGAAACTTATGGCATTACTTGCTCTTACTTCCCTATTCGGTTCAATATTAGGCTGGATTTTATTAAGCTCAGAAGTACCTTATCAAGCAGCAAAAGAAGGTTTCTTCCCTTCCTTCTTCGCAAAAACAAATAAAAAAGGAAGTCCAATTCATTCACTACGATTAACAAACATTATGTCGCAAGTGTTCTTATTCTCAACATTATCAGGAACAATTGCGGAAGCTTATACATTCGTTATTACCGTATCAACTTTAGCCTACCTCATTCCATATCTCGTTTCACCAATCTTCCAGTTAAAGCTAGTCGCAACTGGTGAAACATACAAAAATGAAATGCGGGCAAGAATTACAGATGGCATAGTCGCAGCGATCGCACTTTGCTATGCACTATGGGTTATTAAAACAGGCGCATCCGATATAAAAACATTCCTTCTCGGGATTGGTTTATTCGTAATTGGCTTTGCCTTCTATCCATTAATGAATCGTGATCAGAAAAAAAATAACGAAAAGAAAAACGAGCAAGTTGCATAACGCAATTTGCTCGTTTTTTGCTTAATAAAACATATATAATAGAAAAAAGAGGTGAAAAACATGTCAATCGAATCACTATGGCGCTCTCGCTTTCAACAACATATTCAAAATGCCATCACATACTTTGCACGTATGATTAACGGTTTGCTATATAGCTTCATCTTCGTCTCATGTGTAGGTGCATATTATTACGCCAAGTTTCTTAAAACAGATCCTTCTAAAGGAATATCTTTATTACTCATCACAATCGTACTTACACTCATTATAACGAGATGCCCAATTCGCACATTTATTCAAAAACCTGACGCTGTCTATTTACTAGCGCTAGAAGAGAAATTAACATCTTATTTTAAAAAATCTCTTCTATATAATTACATCATTCAACTTTTCCCGCTTGTATTTATGTTCCTTATTATCGTACCGCTTGCCATGCAATCATTACAATTAACCGTACCTTTTTTATGTACAATCTTTATAATTTTAATGATTCTAAAGGGCTGGAACATATACATACATTGGATGTGGCGTGATAGTTATGAAAAAAGCATATGGCTTATCATTCGTGTTGCTTGTAATGCACTTATCATTTACATGCTGTTTTATGTTGCAAATATCATTGTGCTAGGTGGCTTATTACTATTACTTCTTGCCTTCCTACTCCTATATACAAAAAAACAGCCCACAAAGCGAATACCGTGGGAATACATAATCGAACAAGAAGAAAAAATGGACATACGCTTTTATCAATTCGCTAGCATCTTCACTGATGTTCCGCAGCTAAAAAAACAAGTAAACGGCAGAAAATGGCTTACAAATTGGATCGAACCTTTACTACATAAAAAACAAGCTACTTTCTTCTATTTACATACACTATCGTTTTTACGTGGGAATGATTATTTTGGTATATATATTCGCTTGGGGTTAATCGGTTCCTTTATCGTATATTTCGTACCGAATCTATACGTAAAAGGCGCTATCGCTTACATCGTCCTATACATGATCTCTATGCAGCTTCGTTCGCTGTGGAAATATTTTTCAGGAAATATTATCGTGGCATTATATCCAATTGCTACTGAAGAAAGAATGAATCAATTTCTCAGCTTAATTCTCACATTACTAAGTATTCAACTCATTGTATTTTCAAGTGTTATACTCGTTGCTACAGGGCAGTTACTACATGCTTTGATTATTATGGTGATCGGCGTACTTTGGATAAAGTTTATTATTGTACAAAAAACGAAGAAACGTATTTCTTCTTTATAACTAAAAAAGAGGCTGCACATAGCAGCCTCTTTTCTCGTCCTAAAATTTCTAATCACTTTTCATAGGCATTTCTCATATAGTGAAAATGACTATACAATTCCTATCCATAAGTTAAATAATGATTTTACACATATAAATAAAACAGATGGGAGCCTAACTATGAACAATAATCCACCTTCTCCGCCCCAAGATAACTCCGAAAATAATAGCCGTGACATTACACTGCAAACATTACGTGTCATCGGACTCATCGTCCTTATTAGTGGTTATATCCTCGTCGCTCTCTCAGAAGTAGGTGAGCTGAAAACCTTATTAACAAACCCTAACGCCAATCCAAATTTAGCTGAAGTTGATCCATTTTAAAAATCATATAAAAAGCGAGTCCCAGTATAACTGGCTCGCTTTTTATATAGTTTTATCCAATCTGAGAAACCTCCTTCTCTCCCTCATACTGCTCTTTCCCAATCGCCTTCATAAATAATAAAATACTGCTCATACCTACGATGAAATATAGAACGCTCATGCCCCAAGATGCAATAAATGAACCTAGCATAACACCTAATGCCCCGTTCATTTTTGCCACTTGAAAGACCATCCCATTAATCGCCATATAAGAACCTCTTGCCTCATTTGGCACCATATCTGCCATAATAGATTGACGTACTGGCACATACATCATCTCACCTACCGTTTGGAAAAGCCCTGCAATTAATAAAATCCATAAGCTATTGCTCGTTCCGAGTATCGTAAAGCCAATCGTGTAAATAAATAAGCCTACATATAAGATTTTCAAATCGTTGAAGCTTTTCAGCATTTTAATAAGAAGCGCTGAACATAACACAACTAAAATTGTATTCTCTGCTGATATCCAGCTCAGCATTCGAATACCTGTTAAATCAAACGTAAAACCATTCCCGAATAAAAAGTGCACCGTTTCAAATTCCTTCTGCAAACGTACCCCTAAATAATTATTAATTTGAAACTCTAAAGATAATGTACATATACTTGCTGCGCAAAAAATTAAAAACGCTCTATCTTTCATCACGACTTTATAACTATCCGCCATATCCTTTAATACATTTTTCTTCTCCACCGTTTTTCGTGCTACATACACCTCTTCCATATATACAGCCATCACATATAAAGTAATGACTGCAACAAGCGTTAATACGATAAACAGCTGCAATCTATAGTTTTCAAATAGTAATCCACCAAATATTGCTCCAATCGCAATTGATAAGTTAATAGCCCAGTAGTTAATGCTGTACATCACTTTTCGATTTTCAGGTGTACTCACATCTATTAACATCGCTTCCGTCGCTGGATTCATAAGTCCAGATCCTAAACTATTCACTAACATAAACACAAATGTTAGCCACGGTGAATCTACATAATCTGAGTTTGCAATTCCCATACAAGCAATGGAAACGACTTGTATACTTTGGCCAATAATCATTACTTTTTTACGACCGAGCCGATCTCCAACATACCCACCATATAAACCGATAATTAATGAAGCTAGCACATTGATGAGTAATAAAGCTCCAGCAATCGCACTACCTAACTTTATTGAAAAATAAATCACCATAAATGGAAAGATCATCGTGGACACAGTACGTGTTAAAAACGAAGTTATAATTCTAATTTTTATATTTCGATGCATACTCCAAAACCCCATTGTTTCCCCCTCCTTATGCTTACTTATTTTACTTTGAAAAAAAGGAAGAAAAAGGTTAGAATATTCTAAAGAGTTTCCCCTTTTATTAAAGAAGGAAGTGTATATATGAAAATTATGGACTATTACATTAGACTAAGACTACACGCACAAGATCAACAACATATACGAAATAGCTTACAAGAATTAGCTGATGTTTTATATTGCAGTACGAAAAACGTAAAGATTTTATTAAAGAAAATGAACGAAGAGCAATTAATTCACTGGACTCCAGGGCGAGGCCGCGGGAATAAAACGGAAATTTTATTTGCACATAGTTTCCTAGAAGCAATTGAATCCTATACAGATGAACTGTTAGTGCAAGAAAAGTTAAAGGATGTCTTTCTTCTTTTAAAAGAGCCCCTTCCTCTTGCACTTCAAAAAAAGATAGAAAATAAACTCCATCATCATTTTGGCTATGAACCTTCAAATGATATGTACGATATATTAAAAATCCCCATATCACGAAAAGTAATGCCGCTAGATCCGGCTTTTGCGGCTGTCACAACAGAGAGCCATCTTACTAGTCAAATTTTTGATACATTAGTCGTTTATAACGATGTTACCGAAAAAATGGAACCGCACATTGCTCATACGTGGGAATTAAGTGAAGACCAGCTTACATGGACGTTCTATTTACGAAAAGATATACATTTTCATAATGAAACGGTTTTAACTTCTACAGATGTGCAATTTTCATTTGAAAGATTAAAGCAAATTCAATCTCCTTTCGAATGGTTAACAGAAGAAATTGTTCAAATTGAAACACCATCACCACTACAAATACGATTCCATTTAGCAAAACCGAATTTATTTTTCTTACATTATGTAAGTTCCATGCAACTCGCAATTTTACCGCATGATGCGAGTATCCAAAATTATCATTACATAGGCACTGGGCCTTTCAAACTTACTCATTACTCTGAAGATAATATCGTGCTTGAAGCTTTTACCCATTATTTTAAAGAACGTGCGTTACTAGACCGCATTGAGTTTTGGCGTATTCCAGATCATGTGCAAATTGATGCTGATTATGAACTACCAAATGAAAAGGAAAACGAAAGACACAATATACAAATAGAAGAAATAGGTTGTATTTACGCTAGCTTCAACTTTACAAAACCTGGTCCACATCACGATATTTACTTTCGTAAAGCTTGGAGAGAAATATATGATGTTGAAACGATCCTCCGTGATTTAGAAGGAAATCGAACAATCACAGCATCAAGCTTCTTTCCTGAAAGAAGCCGCCAAGCTCCTAATAGGTCCTACTCTTTAGAAAAAGCGAAAGAGTATTTGAAAAAGAGCACCTATAATGGCGAAACGATACATATTTACTTCTTCGCATTTAAAGATAGTGCAAACGACGCTGACTTCCTAAAAGAATGTTGTGAACAATTAGGAGTGCACGCAGAACTTCACCCATTCCTTGTTTCAGATTATACGGATCGTTCTATTGATAAACATGCCGATATTATTTTAATGGGAGAAGTTTTTGCCGCCGAGCATGAAATGGCATTTTTAAACGTATTTAAAAATAAAAGTTGTTTTATCAATCGATTCTTGGACCCGCACTATGCGAAGCAAATTAATTGCTTGCTAGATACATTTTTATTAGAAGAACATAAAGAAAAGCGCTATGAGCTCATATATGAAATTGAAGAGTTTTTACAAACTGAGTACATTATTTTATTTAACTATCACGTTTTAAAAAGAAAAACCTATCCCTCTTCTTTAAAAAACGTAACAATTGATTCATTCGGTTGGGCGAATTTTGCGAAGTTATGGATACAGCCATCCCTGCGTTAAAATGCAAAGTTTTTTATAAAAGGAGAAGAACCATGAAAAGCAACCTAGAAAAAAGGCTTTCCTATCTATATACAGGTGAATTATTTTCAGTTATTACTTTTATTTTTACAAGTTACTTAATTAATTATGCTTATCCTACATTATATTTATATTCCCTATACTCTTTTTGGATCTCATTTCTTCTTTTAGAGTTTCTCTTACTACAAGGAACTGTTTACTGGTACGTAAAGTGGAAACGACTAAAAAAAGAGAAAACATCTGTTACACCTATTGTGATTATTCAATATTTAAAAATGCTAAAAAAGATAAATATCGGATTGATTATCACAGGACTTATTATGTTTACTATTGATTTTGTAATTTGGTATCCTCAATTACCTTTAATCGGGCTATCATTCGCACTATTTGTTTATGTTTTTGCATTATTTGAGTATATAAACTATTATCATATTCAGCTTTCATATGATAACATCTCTGATATTAAATATTTGATTAAATCAAAAAAACTAAAACAGTCCTGTATGAGTAAAGATTTTCAACGTATTTCATAAAAGGTTAAATTCCGCTTATGAAGACTTTAAACCAATAAGAATTAAGCAATTTTCACGAATGTAAAAGAAGGTATTACATCCTTAGTAATACCTTCTTTTACATTTTTAAAGAGGAACCTTCTTGCACACAAAGATGCAAACTATTATTTAATTACTTCATCCAAATGATTTTTCAAGTTTAATAAGTATTGCTCTATATCCGGATTTTTCACCACATCATAACACGCAAAGCTCTTTAACGGACTCATACCGAGAAACTTCTGCACACGATGTAAATGACTAAGCGTTGACTCTAAACTTTCTCCTTCAAAGAACTTCGTCTTATCTCCAAATGCTTTTTCAGGTGCATTCCAAGTTGTAGAGAACATATAATGCTTCTCTTTTAATAAACCACCTGTTCCGTATTCATCTGCACCTTTAAAGAACAAGCCGTATTCATATATTTCATCCATATACGTTTTAAATAATCCCGGGACACTAAACCAATAAATTGGTGTTTGATAAACCACAACATCGGCCCATAAAAACTTCTCTTGTTCTTCTTTAATACTATATCCATCTTGAATCGTTGTTGTTTTCACATGATTATTTTCGCTTAATACAGTTACCATATAATCAACTAACGTTTTATTTAATCGTCCTTCCTTTGAACCGTATTTTTCATGCCCATTTATAATGAATATATTTTTCATAACTTTTCTCTCCCTTATTTTACTCTTCAGCTATTAATCCAAGTTGCTGTTTCAGCGTAATATTATCTTCTAAATGCCAATCTTCCGTTATCTTTCCGTCTTTCACATGCAAAATATCAATTGCAAAAAAACGAATGTTTTTACCATTATGAGTTCCTGTAAAAGAAAGACGAGCTGTTACTTTATCACTAACCACTAATAAATCTTCAACTTCACAATGTATGTCTGGAACTACTTTACGAAAGTTTTGTGCTGCAAGCTTTAATCCTTCAGTGCCTTGTGGTCGACCTTTCGGCAGTGTATTATCGAAAAAATTTTCAGTAACCGTTTGCGGAATAAGTTCCTCCCTACCTGTATCCCAAAATGCATAAAAGCGCTGGGCTGCATGAACCATTTCTGTCGCTTCTTTTTTGCTTAGTGAAGGATCGATTGTCATTGTTTTTGGCTTCGGCATTTCCTTCAATAATTGGATTTCAGTTTTTTCCTCCCCACTACACGCTACAAGCACAATACAAATGACAAAAAAACTAAGTAACGCAAATAACCTTTTCATACCTATGGAAATCACCTCCTCCTGCTGCAAACCCTTTGTATTTCGTATTGCTATTGTATATGCATTAACTTCCTTTATGGAAGTAGTGATATTTTTTTCATATAGTTACCGAAAAGATAGTTTTGTGATACGATAAAGCAAATTCATTCAAAAAATTTTTATGGAGGCTATTTCCATGACCAATATAGATCCAGTTATATTAACGAAAGGTTTACCTGGCATCCCATGTCCTATCGCTAAAACTCTTGACGTAATTAGTACAAAATGGACATTTTTAATCATTCGCGACCTTCTTATCGAAGGCACATTACGTTTTAGTGATTTACAAAAATCAATGGACGGGATTAGTCCGAAAACATTATCACTTCGACTAAAAGAATTAGAAACACAAGGCATAATAACGAGAAAAGTGTATCCAGAAGTTCCGCCTCGTGTAGAGTACACCTTAACGGATAAAGGAAAGCAATTAGAGGGGATATTTATTGAATTAAAGCGATTTGGATTAAGTTTGTAAAGTGAAACTTTAATCATTGGGGGTTTTGTCCATCCCCCAATGATTATTAGCCCGCAAATAGCTTGATAAAACAAAAACCCCTTACAATGGTAAGGGGTTTTTCATTACTCACTAAATTACTTCGCAAAACTTTCAGCCAGCTGCTTCTCTCTCCACATAAATGTAATGCCGAGACCAACTATTAAAACAACTCCTGAGAAAGCATATGGATAATTAATATTTACATCAAATAATATTCCGCCCATCGCTGGCCCTACAATATTCCCTAAGCTCGTATAAGTTGAGTTCATTCCAGCAACAAATCCTTGCTCTTTCCCAGCCGCTTTTGATAAAAACGTCGTTAAAGCTGGACGGAGTAAATCGAATGCTAGGAAAATAAAACAAGTAACAAGAAGTACAATCCAATAATTAAAGACTATAGTTGAAACAAATGCTAACACTGCGCCTACAATTAAACATATTTGAATTAACACTTTTTCGCCGAATATGTCGACCAATTTACCAAACATAAATACTTGCACAACTACCCCAAAGATTGAGCTAATCGTAATAATTGCAGCAATATCTTTCGGTGTGAAGCCAAATTTATGATCAGAGAACAGGCTAAACACAGTTTCATATGCCGATAAACCGAAAGCGAGTACAAATACAATAATAAATGCAATTGCATACATTGGATTTAAAGATTTCTTTAAATCCCCGATAAAACTTGAGTCTTTCGTATTAACAGAAATCTCTGCAAGCTCCTCTTTCGTTAACGGCTCTTTCAAAATAAATATAGACATAACGCATGCTATAAAGGCAATAATGGCTGCGACAAAGAATGGTACACGTATACCATATTCTGCAATAAACCCACCAATTCCAGGTCCTATAATAAATCCAGTACTAATAGCGGCTGAAAGATATCCCATCGCTTTTGGACGTTCCTGAATAGAGGTAATATCAGCAACATATGCCGTAACACCCGGCATAATAAACGCAGCACTAATCCCGCCTAACACCCTCGCTGCATAAAGCATCCACACATCTTTTCCTAATCCAAAAAGAAGCTCTGAAACACCAAAAATAAATAATCCAATGATTATCATTTTCTTCCTACCGTAAAGATCGACCCAACGACCCGTAATAGGTGAAGTAATAAGCTGAGCCATTGCAAATACTGCAACGAGATAGCCCATCGTTTTTCCTGTTAAATTCATATCATTCATAAAGGATGGCATAACCGGAATGATTAATCCAATCCCTAAAAAAGCGATAAATATATTACTCAAAAGAATGATCAATACCATCTTTTGTTCTTTTATCGGTTTCTTCAATTTTTAACACCTCTTCCCGTAAGTTCCTCTCAAAAATAATACCCAAGAAACTTTTTCTTTATCCTGCTATTTGTGGGCTAATAATGAGTGAAGATGCCCCTACTCATTAGAATTTCACTCTACCCTTCCACACATACATAAATACAGGGTGAATGACTATCATTCAGTTTCCCGCAGAAATGAACCTACCTTTTCAGACAGGTTCACCTTACTATTTCTTTATCCCGCATTAACGGGCAGTAAGACTCCCACCTCAAAATTCAGCGAATGCGAGGAAGTTAGGTGGGAGATAACTGCCCTTAAATGCCCGATTGGTTCAACTAATAATCAGTGGGGATGAACCCTCCTACTGATTAAAGTTTCACTTTATATGTAGTGCATGTGTTAAAAAATCTAGTACTTCTGCCTTTTGTAGCTCGACTTGCTCATCATCTTTATGATCATATAAATAAACTTGTTCCGCTGCTGATTCAACAAGAGCGATAAATAACTTTGCTGTTCTTTCTGAGTGAACCGAATCGCGAATTTCACCTGATTCTTTTGCCTCACTTAAAAATTCACTTAGCCATATATAAAGAGGCTCATATACAGCTTCCCATTCTTTTATATGTTCAGTAGATGCTAGGCCCGCATACATTAATGCTTGTATTTCACGATATTCAGCTATAAAGTTAAACACTGCATCTATTACTTGCTCAACTTTACTTGAAAAAGGTGCATCGTTCTGTACTTTTTCTTTCACTGCAAGTATCATCTTCTCAACCATCACTTCTGCTATTGCAGGCATAACAGATAACTTAGAAGGAAAATATAAATAGAACGTTCCTTGCGCAATGCCAGCCAATTTCACGATATCAGAAATCTTCGTTTTTTCAACGCCCTTTTCCTGAAATACTTCAATAGCTGCATAGACAATTTTTTCTTTTTTATTCATCATCTAAACCCTTTCACACGCGTATTGAATGACTGTCACTCATTTTATAAAATAACTAGCTGTACTGTCAATTATAGTGCACTTTTCATAATAAAAATCTCCCAACAAATCGTTAGGAGATTCAACTTTCATATCATTTTCTTATGAAAGAGCCTTTAATCCCGTAACTCCACATACGATAAGAGCTACACTAATCAAACGTGCCTTACTTTTCGATTCACCAAACAGAAACATATTTAATAAAACTGCGCCTGCTGTTCCAATGCCAATCCAAACCGCATAAGCCACACTTACTTGTAAGAACAAGAAAGATGTGTATAAAAATGCGAAGGAAGTTGCAAATCCACCTATATAAATCGCTCCATTTGCTAACGTCTTATCTTTACTATACATCTTAAGGCCTATCACACCGACTATTTCACTAATTGCAGCACAAAATACGAAAATCCAACCCATTTTTAAGCAGCTCCTTCCATAGTTTTTTCCACAGTTTCTTCTTTATTATCAGCCAATTTTAAACCGATAACGCCCGCTACGACCATCACGATAAAGAATAGTTTTCCTACACTGAAACTGCCGCCAAAAAGAAAAACATCCATTAAGAAAGTTCCTACAGTACCAGCCCCAGCAAACACCGCATATACTGTCCCTGTCGCAAGATGTTCACACGCTTTAGAAAGGAAGTAAAAATCAACAGCGATAACTCCTACAATAATGACCCAATGCCACCAAGTATGAGCTGTATTAAAACCAAACACCCAAAAGACTTCAAAAATACATGTTAATATGACATATAACCAAGCTTTATTTTTCATATCTCTCACCTTCTATTATAAAATGACTGACCATCAGTCATTTTTGATTAAAAAAATATAATCTCACGCTAACTACGATTTAAAAAGCCAATATCATCCTCATTTATCCTTATATTTGTTCCGTCATTAAGCTAACTACATATAAAAGTTGCTTATCTACACCCTTTCACATAAAAAAAATGACTGAATGTCATTCATAAATATTCTACATGACCAATTGATAAAGTGTCAACACCCGGATTCTCTTAACAAAAAAATATTTTAGATTTCTTAAATCCACGTGTATATTTCTTAATAATCTGTCAATAATGGTAGTAACAAAATATTTTCTCCATTCCCCCCTTGGAGATCCCTTTGAATCGAGCAGTTGCTTTTAGCTAACTGCTCTTTTTTAATTTATCGGCACATTATAATAAAATACTCATAGATAAATTCCAAAACAAAGACCTGTACTCCCTTTTCAACATGCAACAAAGAACGAAATATTTTGTACGCTATTTACTTTCCAACGAGTCTTTGTATGCAATAATTTTATTTTCAAGCATCTTCTCTGTAATTACTAAGTTTTCTCTTTGAGTTTGAATAGATTTTTTATGATCTTCTAAAAGTTGTAAACGAGCTTCGGTTGTGTGCTCTCCTTCTGTATATAATCTAGCGTATTCTCTTATTTTCGCTATCGGCATTTGTGTTTGTTTTAACTTCATTACAAACTGCAACCACTTTATATGTGACTCTGCATACAATCTATTCCCATTTGCATCGCGATTTGCAATTAATATATTCTCCTTTTCATAATAACGTAATGTATGTGTGCTCACTCCTAATAATTTAGCTACCTCGCTAATTGTGTACATAATCATACTCCCTCCGCACGCCATTTACTCTCATACATTTTACTGCCTCCAAATAATAAAAAAACATTTGACTTAGAGTATACTCTAACAAATACAATCTAACCATAATAAAGTGAAACTATAATCAGTGGGGGTTTACGGGCAGTTAATCTCCCACCTACCGTCTTTGCTCCAGCCAAATTTTGAGGTGGAAGTTTTACTGCCCGTTAATGCGGGATAAATTAATTTGAATTTAGGAGGCTCTTATATGAAATATACTGTTATTACTGGTGCTAGTTCAGGAATTGGCTATGAATCCGCTTTAGCCTTTGCATCTCGCGGAAAAAACTTAATACTTGTAGCTCGAAGACAAGCAAAATTAGAAGAATTAAAATTGAAAATTAACGAAATGAATCCGGACTTAGATGTTATCATTCGAAAAACCGATTTATCCGTCACTGAAGAAGTTTATAAATTTTATGAAAGTCTACAAAGTTTTCAAATTGAAACGTGGATTAACAACGCCGGTTTTGGTAATTTCGCCTCAATTGCTGAACAAAATTTAAACAAGATAGAAACGATGTTGCATGTAAATATAGAAGCACTAACAATACTATCTTCCCTTTTCGTTCGAGATTATTCAATGGTTGATGGAACACAGCTTATTAACGTTTCATCGGGCGGTGGATACACGATTGTGGCTAATGCTGTTACGTACTGTGCTACGAAATTTTATGTAAGTGCATTTACAGAAGGACTATCTCACGAACTGAAAGAACAAGGTGCAAAACTACAAGCAAAAGTTTTAGCTCCTGCTGCAACTGAAACAGAATTTGCGAAACGTTCATTTAATATTGATGAGTTCCAATATGATGGTGTTGTACCGAAATTTCATACTGCAAAACAAATGGCACAATTTATGCTTGACCTTTATGATAACGATAAAGTTGTAGGACTTGTCGATGGTTCTACGTATAACTTTGAGCTTAGAGATCCGCTTTATAATTTTACAGTAAGACAAACGAATTCAAATTCTTAACAACATCTCATTTCTGACTAAAATATAGATACCCACTATTTCTTAAATAATAGTGGGCCTTTTTTCTCTCTAAAAATTTCACCCAACATACCGTATCATCGCCACCTCATCACAATAATCAACTTTTGGACAATGTCTACAATCAATCCACACTTTTTCTGGTAATGCTTCTCTATTCACAAAATCAAACCCGCACTTTTGAAAAAATTCCGTTTCATATGTTAAAGAAATTACCCTGTTCACTTTTATCTTTGCCGCCTCATTCATTACATGATTCACTAACTTACGCCCTATCCCTTTTCCTGCATATGTATGCGAAACTACTAACGATCGTACTTCTGCAAGATCCTCTCCTAACACATGTAAGCCAGCAACTCCAACGACTTCCTCTCCTTCTTTCATAACATATAAACATTGTAAATATTGATAGAGAGACAAAAGAGCACACGGCAAAACAACTCCTTCTTTTGCATACATTTCAATGAGATTATAAATTTCTTTCACATCACTTGTAACCGCATTAAAGATTTTCATATTATATCCCCTTGCCCCCAGTGTTAATATTTATAACATTAGTTGAATTTTAATTCATAATTCCATATAATAATACATCTCTCTTTTCTCTCCGTCAATCACTTTTCTGAATTTTATATAAACAAAAAACCAAGCAACTTAATCGATGCTCGGTTCCTCATTTCGTATCGGCAATACCGTCGAATATTTAATTTCACGAAGTGCTAAACTCGTCTGTATCCTTGTAATACCAAGCTTGTTCAACTTTCTGATAAACTGCTCCAGTTCTTTACGATCACGATTTGCAACCTTTAATAAATAATCATACTCTCCTGTTAAACAGTGACATTCTAACACTTCCGGCATCGCTTCTAATTCTTTTTCCAACACTTCCAGCTTATCTGATTGATGAATATTCGTGCTCATAAAAATGAAACATAATAAATCAAATCCAAGCTTTTCTTGATTTAAAATTGCTACTTGCTTATCAATGAATCCTTCCCCGTCTAATCTTTTTATTCTTGCATGCATAGCAGCTGGTGATAAATTAACGCGGCGTGCTAATTCTGCATTACTTACTTGTGACTCTTTCTGCAATATATCTAAAATTTGCACATCCAAATCATCAAGCACTTTAATAACAGATGACTCCATCAAAATTCCTCCTTTTTTCTTACCGACGATTATTCGAAGAAACATCTCACAACTTATATAAAACTGAATATTTTTCTGTAAATGAGATTTTTAACGAAATATTTTATCGGATTTTTACCATTATACAAAAGAATATATTAGACAATAAAGAAAAATGCTAAAATTATTTACAGTTCATTCTTATTTCAACAAAGGGGTTTTTAGCATGCCTTATTTTTATGTCTTTTTACTATTATTAACAAGCTTATTATGGGGAGGAAATTTCGTCGTTGGGAAATCACTCGTCGATCATGCATCTCCGACGACACTGACAAGTTTAAGATGGATAATTGCGATCATTTGTTTATTACCAATGGTATGGTTTAAAGAGAAGAAAATCATTCCACCACGCTCTGCAATACTTCCGTTAATACTTATGGGAATTTCAGGAGTCGTTCTTTTTAACATTTTTCAATTTTTAGCACTAGAAAAAACATCCGCAACGAATGTAGGTCTTATTTCTACATTGAACGCTATTTCGATTGCATTATTTTCTGTGCTATTTCTAAAAGAAAAAGTAAATACACTTCAAATGCTTTCTATGATTCTTTCATTTTTCGGGGTTATGCTCGTCCTTTTAAAAGGAAATTTCGCACTTTTATTTTCACTACATTTTAATAGCGGAGATTTATGGATGATGGCGGCAGTATGTATCTGGGGTATTTACTCTGTTTGCAGTAAATGGGCGACAAAAACAGTTACACCGCTAATGGCGACGTTATATTCTGGTATTTTCGGCGTCATTTTATTGCTTCCATTTAACATAGGCAACTTCACTGTTTCCAATATTAATTCTTCCTTCATAACATCACTTTTATATACAGGACTCGTTTCAACGGTCCTTTGTATGGTATTTTGGAACATTGGTGTACAGAAATTAGGAGCTACTACATCGGGTATTTTTCTAAATTTCAATCCAATTTTCACAGCTATTTTAGCATTTATTTTCCTTGGAGAAGAACTAACATGGATTCAAATTTCCGGGACAATTATCGTCGTGACAGGATGTTATTTATTTTCTCATTTTAAAACCGCTGCTTCTCAGCCAACTAGAACTTTAGTGCGAAAGCATTCTTAATGAAAAAACATCGCCACCAGAGTGGCGATGTTTTTATTTACCTTTCATTTCTTTCACATACTGTTTTTCTTCTTCTGGCGATAAGCGTTCTGTTGCCTTTCCGGTATCACCACCTTGAATTTCCCACAAAAAGTTATGCTCCTCAACCGTTTGTGAAAAGTCTCCTTTCTCCCAACGCTCCAAAGTAGAAAGTAGCTTTGATTTATGTTTAAAATTCGTACTGCTTTCTACTGCGTTCTTCGCACTACGAATTTCCTTATTTGTCATTTCAATAAATCCCCATTTTTCAGAGGATTTCACTTTTTGATGTACCATCCTATGCATTGTAGAAATAATTTCATCTTCACTAGCTTGTTGCTTCTCTTCCTTTGCTTTCTTCCCTTGTTGCCCCATTACATTTTGTGCTTTAAGACTCTTCTCCTCTTCTTCTATATAATTAAGCAGTTTAGTAACACCGAATACAGCTCCTATCGCAATTACAATCATTGTAATTGTCCCTATAATCCATTTTTTCATATTATGTATTCCCCATTCCCCTAATAATCACATAAACAAATAGAATCGCCTGCGCACAGCCGATTCCATTTGTTTCCTTATTTCATTTTAAACCTTCATCGCTGCTCGCACAATATAACTATCCACATATTGCTTGAATTTTACGATTTTTCCATTTTCAAGCTGCCATATATGAACGAATTCTGCTTCAAATGATTTTCCCGTTTCTTTATAAACTCCAGAATACATACCTTCAGCAATGATTACATCTTTTCCGTTTACTTCATGGTACGTATTTACACTCGCTTTATAATTATCCCATTCTGATCCTAAACGACTAAATACATTTTCCATTATAGCTTCTGTACCTATATACGTTCCGCCGTATGGGAAACCTTCTGCCTCTGTCCATTCTACTTTTTCAGAGAGGGCTTCCGCTAAATGTTTTGCATTTGAAGAAGATGGTCCTTCATATGTGCTTCGAACAATTTCTAAATTTGTTTTTTGTACCATTATTTTTTCACCCCAAATGCGTTTGCCGCTAAAACAAGTCCAATTTCTAACGCTTTAACGTGCGGGAATCGTTCCTTTATTGCCGTTTGAATTTCTTCACTTGAAGGATTTCCTGCAAGAACTTCATCAAATGCTACTAAATATTTACGAGTATGCTTAATCGCATCTGCTGTATTTGGTACGTCATAATCACGATGTCCAGCTACAACAATTTCAGGATGAAGATTTTCAATTTCACTTAATGTTTCTAACCATTTATGACGAGCTTCAGCATCTGTTTCTAACGTCCATGCGAAAGTATTGTTATACACGATATCTCCTGTAACTACTGCTTTTAATGACGGAATCCATACGTAACTATTATTAGGTGTATCACCTTGTAGACCACCTTTAATGATTAAGTCATTTCCCTCTAACGTAAGCTTATCTCCCTCTAACACTTCTGGAACAATTGGTTGATGAGGAACATTATGCCCAATAGATGGTTTCCATTGTTCCACTTTCTTTTCAAACGTATTGCGAATATCTTCTACTGTATTTCGCAACGCTACAATTTTCGCTTTTGGAAATGCTTCATGTAATACATTTAATCCAAAATAATGATCTGGATGGAAATGAGTTACATAAATATGAGCTAAATTCTTTCCTGTTTCAATAATTTGAGCTGCTAAACGATGTGCATCACTTAATAAAAATTGTGCATCGATAAGAATTGCATCTTTTTCTCCGTATACAATTGTGGATGTAACTTGAAATGCTTGCTCAGATCCTGTAAAAACCTCTAAATGTAATTTTGACATGTTATTTCCTCCACTTTTTATTTACTCTTTTATATTCCTTTATTCTTTAAGCTTTATTATAGTTGTAACTATTTTAGTTACAACTATAATAAAAAAATATACGAATCATTTTATTACTAATTGACTTAGTGTAATTATTATAGTTACACTAAGTCGCCAAGTCAACACTTAAAAAATGAGATTTACTTCGTTTTCATTACTTTCTCTTTTAAGAAACGATCTACATATCCTTCTGCTTTTACAACGAATAAATACGCACCCATTGACAATAATGCAAGATCTAATTCATATCCCGGATTCTTTCCATCTCCTAATAAGCCTGCTGCTCCATTTACCTTTACGATAGCTCCAGCTAAAATAAGAGCGAATAACAATCCTACATATCGTACACCTAAACCGATGATTAATAATATACCACCTACTAATTCAACTGTTGCTACGCCGTATGCAAGACCACCTGGTAAGCCGATGCTTGTAAACCATCCTGCTACGTTATCGATACCTGATTGAAACTTTGCTAAACCGTGTGCAAAAAACGTAACTCCTAACACGATACGAATAATTAAATTACCAATATATTGATTCATTCTGAACTCTCCTTATTTGTTTTGTTATGGTGAACATTTATTCACAAGACAAAACAATACGGTATTTTTTTTCATTCGTCAAATACTTTTTTAAAAGAATACAAAAAACATTATCCCTTTTGCGGATAATGTTTTTTTACAAAATAGCGTTAATTCAAGCTCTCACTCTATTCCTTAGAAAAAAGTTTAAATTTTTCCCCAGCACGAACACAAGACAATAAAGAACTATCTTCTTCCATCACCATTCCAACAACATTTACTTTCCTATCTTCAGGCAAATCATTTATAACAATTTGCATTTCGCCAGCATATCTACCGTACAATTCATTATCAATTGTAATACTGCCTCGTTTTCTTGAAATTGTATTCATCGGCTGTAATACAGCTTTATTTTCTTCGCGCGATTCTACAGAACGAATGGCATCACGAGCTGGATCAAGCCGATTCGTATGCACTTTCTCTACCACTTTCAATACTTCCATTTCATTTGTAAATGGCTCATATCGCAGCGGAATAATCCCATTACTCGCCATCGCGATTTCTTGTACACTTTCTAGACTCGTGCTTATGTCTCCAATCAGCACTTTATCGACGTCACACTCTTGAACAAGTTCTAAATACGCTTCAAGTGGCCGCGTATTGCGGTGCTTTTCTAACGTTGGTAAACCTCCATATAAAGGACCTCGTTTTTCACCATCTCCCGGAATAAATGCCATCGTTTTTATTCCGCAATCATGTAAATACTTATTTTGTTTTTGTAAAAATGACTTTGCTAGTCCTGTTTCTGGACGCGGATAAAAATTATGCCATGCTTCTACATTCTCTACTTGTATATTTTCTGCAAGTAACTCTTTCCAAAATGATTCTGTAATCGTACTCGCATTTAAAGCCACTTTCATCTTATGAGATACGCGTGCGATTTCTTTTGGCGCAATGCCGTAGTCCATTCTTAAACCAGTAATGCCCCACTCCAATAATTCTTCCACATTTTCATATGTTATTCCTAAATGGTTTAACGATTTTGGAGAGACATCAACCATTAATTCCATTTCATTTTCGAGAGCTCGTTTCCCAAGTATTTGAATTAACTCCTGATACGTATTCGGATCATCTTCTGGAATGTGAAGAGATGTAAAAATAGATGAAAATCCGTTTTCTTTCGCTAGTTTTACCCATGCTTCTTGTTTCTCTACTCGCTCTTTTGAAAGATAAATTGAAACTCCTAACATATAAATCTCTCCTTCTACTAATATAAAAAAAGAGAAAGGAATCCCTTTCTCTATATGTTTTCTGCCATTTCTTCTTTAAAGCCGAAGAAGTACGTAAAGATAAATCCGAAAGTATATGCAATCACTAACCCTAAGAAATATAATAAATATTTATTATCAGCAATTAACGGAATTAAAGATAATCCTGATACACCGATTCCGAGTGAAGCCGTTTTCATTACTGCCTGGAATGCACCACCGACAGCCGCTCCTAAACAAGCAGTAATAAATGGTTTCCCAAGTGGTAATGTAACCCCATATAATAACGGTTCGCCAATTCCTAAAAATCCAACTGGCAATCCACCTTTAATCACATTACGAAGTCGTTTATTTTTTGTTTTTACATAAATCGCAATCGCTGCTCCTACTTGCCCAGCACCTGCCATTGCCAATACTGGTAATAAAGGCGTTACGTGCGTTTGATTAATAAATTCCATATGAATCGGTGTTAAACCGTGATGCAATCCGACCATAACGAGAGGTAAAAATGTTCCGGCAAGTACAGCTCCGGCAAATGCTCCGCCAATATTTAAGATAGCATTAATTCCGCTTGTAATTCCTTCAGATAAGAAACCTGCAACTGGTTGAATTGCTAACATCGTTACTATACTTACCACTAATACAGTAATGAGTGGTGTCACGATAATATCAACTGCATTTGGCACTGCTTTTCGAACTTGTCTTTCAACTACAACCATAAGCCATGCTGCAAAAATAACTGCAAATAATCCGCCCCGTCCGGGTACGAGCGCTTCACCGAATAGTTTTACATTCGCCATCGCTGGGTTGAAAATTAAAATACCTGCAATTGCCCCAAGAACTGGTGTCCCGCCAAATTCTTTCGCTGTATTCCAGCCGACTAAAATGCCTAAGAATGTAAAGATACCGCCGCCAATTAAAAGTAACATTTGTAGCCATGTTGCATTCGGGTCAGCACCTGCATTTTTCGCAAAGTTAGCAACCCCGTTTATAATTCCTGATGCGACAAGACCAGGTATTAACGGAATGAAAATACTTCCTATTTTTCTTAAAAAGTTTTTCACTGGTGTATTATTTTTCTTCTTCATATCTGACTTTATCTCCCGGCCGAGATCTTCAAGGTGATGATCTGCCACTTCACCAATTCTGAGTCCTGTTAAAACTTCCATTTCAGCCGCTACTTTATTTACCGTTCCTGGACCAACGACAACTTGAAGTGTTTCATCTTCAATCACACCCATAACGCCTTCAACCTTTTTCAAAAGGTCCATGTTCACTTTACTTTCATCATGAAGCGTTAATCGTAACCTCGTCATACAATGAGCAATGCCACGAACATTTTTTACTCCCCCAAGTTGCTCCGTAATCCTACTCGCCATTATATCTTCTTTCTTCATAACAGAATCCCCCTCCCCAGAGTTTAAAGTGCCTTCTTCACAAATCCTTTCGCACCTTTTAATTTTTCTAGTGCTTCCCCATATTCACACTGTAGTAATATCATAACGATTGCAGCTTTCACATTTCGATCTGCTCTTTCATAATACTCTGTAGCTACTTCATAACTAGCGCCGGTCGCTTCCACAATAATTCGTTTTGAGCGTTCTACCAATTTTTCATTTGTAGATTGAACATCTACCATTAAGTTTTTATATACTTTCCCTACACCAATCATAGACGCTGTAGAAATCATATTCAGTACTAACTTTTGCGCTGTGCCAGCCTTCAATCGTGTTGAGCCTGTTAATATTTCTGCGCCTGTCTCCACTTCCACATTTAGTTTTGCATATTTACTTATCACAGCATTTTTATTACAGGAAATACTAGCTGTACTCGCTCCCACACTATTTGCGTATTTCAATCCCCCAATTACATAAGGCGTTCTACCACTTGCTGCAATTCCAATCACCGTATCTTTCTCGTTTAATCCAATACTTTTTAAATCTTCTTCTGCTAACTCTTCACGATCTTCAGCACCTTCTACCGCTTTGGTAAACGCTTTCAATCCACCTGCTATAAATCCCTGCACCATTTTGTCATCTGTACCGAATGTCGGTGGGCACTCCACTGCGTCTAAAATGCCTAAACGACCACTCGTACCAGCACCAATATAAATTAATCGTCCATCTTCTTCAAAAGACTTAATAACAATCTGTACAACCTTTTCAATTTCTTCTATTTCATTTTCAACTGCTAACGCAACAGTTCGATCTTCTTGATTCATACTTTGTAAAACTTCTTTTATGCTCATCTCATCTAAATTCATCGTCTTCTCATTACGATGTTCTGTAGATAAATTTTCTAACATGTTGTCACCTTCTTTGAAATTTAATTTCATACTTTTGTTATAAATTCCAGAAATTTAAAATCAATATTACTTTCTTATTTTATGAAATTTCATTTCTTTTCATGACAAATTTATGTCCAGCCACACAAAAAAGATGGGTTGCCCCATCTTTTTACTTTAACTTCCGTAACCGCAGAGCTTCTTCTCTCGTCTCCATAAATTGATCTATCACATTATTGCCAATACGGTTAAAAGTAATAACGTATAAAGCATCAATCATATTCAGTTGCGTCATTCGTGAAGCAATACTTGCAATGCGATGATCTTGCTCTACATCCGGCATACAAAGGCGAATGTCTGCCGCTTTATATAGAGGAGATGATTGATCTAGCTTCGTAATCGCAATAACTGTAGCACCTTGTCTTTTCGCATATTGCGCCATTTCAAGCACATCTTTCGTCCGCCCAGAAGTTGAAATCGCCACAAATATATCTCCCTCTTTTAAATTTGTTACGAGTGGCAACATCATATGAAAATCGGATAGCATCATTGCAGTAAATCCAAGCCTAGTAAATTTATAAGCTCCGTCCATCGCCGGTGTAGCTGATCCACCTACACCATAAAATATGATCTTATTAGCATTTACAATACTATCTGCAGCTTTCTCAAGTTCCTTCTTATCTATCGCAGTAACACTCGCCTCAATTGCAGCTTTATTCACATATGTAACTTTATTAAACAAATCGTACGGTCCATCTTCTGTATTCATCACTGAAAAATCGTTAATATTATAATCAACAATTGTTAATTCACGAACGAGCGCTATCTTAAATGCTTTAAAGCTTCCAATACCGATTGTTTTACAAAAACGTACAACACTCGCCTCACTCGATCCCGCATTTGTAGACACTTCTTTTGTCGTTAAATTTGGAACAATCTCTGCGTTCTCCATTATGTACATGGCAACCTTCTTTTCAGCTGGTGAAAATTGATCCATATTATTTTCAATTTTAAATAGTAATGTTGAAGCTTTCACCATTTAACCTCCACTTCTTACAGCTACTTTTTATTTCGCATATTCTTCTTCATGGAGATAATAGCCATCATCACCAGGAGGATGATGAACAATTACAGTTCGATTCCCTTTTTTATATGCAGTTATTTCACCTTCAGATCTCTGTTTTTCCCATCCGTCTATCCAAATTGCGAAGTCAGGTAAAAATGCGGTGTACTTATGTTCTTTCGGATTATCCCCTTCCACATAGGAAGAAAAAATAGAAACCGGAAAACCTTTCACTTTTGATTCTTTTCCTACAATAAATGGTATGCAAAGTAAAAGAAGTATAACTACACCTATAACTTTTCCCCTCGTAATCTTCATCTATTTCTCTCCTTACCCTAGCATATACGTAGATTTTACCATAATTACAACCTGTTCATGCTACATAACCATTGCTTTTTTGCGATAAAAAAAAGAGCTTACCTACATCAGATAAGCCCTTTCTATACAAAGTACTTCTTCAAAAGTGGCGGCGTAATAATCGTTGTCAATATAACAACAATGACAATAGCTGTGAAATTTTCTTTCGCTAATAAATTCGCAGTTAATCCATTTGCTGCGATAATAAGTGCTACTTCTCCGCGCGACACCATCCCTGCACCAATACTAATAGAAGATTGTAAATTAAACCCTGTTAATCTTGCTCCTAAACCTGATCCAATTAACTTTGTGAATATTGCAATGAGCGTCATAATGATAATGAACCAAAGTTGACTTCCGATACCTTGAAATGTAATTTCCATTCCGATACTTACGAAGAACACTGGTACAAATATCGCATAAGCAATCGGTTCAATTTTATGTTCTACTTCATGCTTATACTCTGTTTGAGAAATTGCAATTCCTGCTGCAAATGCCCCAATAATACCGGCGATCCCCATTTGCTCACTGTAATAAGCAAATGAAAAACAAATAATAAGAGCCGCACTAATTAACGCTTCCGACACGCGAAGCGGGACGAGCATTTTCATAATCCACGGAACAACTTTCCATGCGATAAAAACAATACTTACAAAGAAAATAAGTTTCTTTGCGATAACCAGTGTTATATTCACATCTTGCGTTCCTAAAAAGCTCATAACAAACGCTAATAAAATAACGACAATTACATCATCAAATACGGCAGCACCTAAAATCGTAGTACTTTCTCTCGTATTCATCTTCCCTAAATCACGTAACGTTTGCACTGTAATACTAACCGATGTTGCGCAAAGTAATAACCCTATAAAAATTGCATGAGATTGCATTAATCCAAACAACAACCCTGCCACATAACCACCAATGAAAGGAAAAATAATTCCACCAGCCGCTACTGCAAATGATGATTTTAAATTCCGATTTAACTCTTCTAAATCTGTTTCGAGTCCCGCCATAAACATAAGTAGCAAAACACCAATTTCACTAAGCTCATCAATAAGTTCTGAACTATTAATAATACCTAGCACCGCAGGACCGATAATAATACCAACAATTAATTTACCCAGTACAGAAGGCTGACCGAGCCTAACGCTAATATCACCAGCTAATTTCGTACAAAGTAAAATGACGACAAGTTCAAAATAAAATAACATAGCATCTTCTCCTACTATATAAAGTAAATCTTTTTGTTAACCTGCATCTATTTCTGCACATAGTTTCTCCTTACAACTGGCATTTTATTTGTTAAAGTTTTATTTGACAAAATATTCTGAATTATAATAAAATTAATCCAGAAATTTCAAAAAACTACATACCATAACTGTACCTACATTCACTTACGTACTCTTTTCCAATGGCTTCACACTATTCGCAGTTATGGAAATGTAAAAACGGGGGGAGAGTCCAAAGTGAAGTCATTATTACGAAAAAAAGCGCTTAGTACTGAATCACCACGGCAGCTAGATAGAACATTAACGGCACTCGATTTAACGTTTTTAGGAATCGGCGCCGTAATTGGGACAGGGATTTTTGTATTAACAGGTATTGTAGCAGCAAAACATTCTGGTCCTGGTATTATGCTATCATTCCTTATTGCTGCATTTACTTGTGCTTGTGTAGCTTTTTGTTATGCCGAATTCGCTTCTTCTATACCAGTCTCAGGAAGTGTTTATACTTATGCATACATGACCGTAGGAGAAGTTGTCGCCTTCATCGTTGGTTGGTGTTTAATGCTCGAATATTTACTCGCAGTTGCAGCGGTAGCTGTTGGCTGGTCTGGATATTTACAATCATTGCTTCAAGGGTTCAATATACACCTTCCCGCCATTATTTCCTCGGCCCCCGGAACAGGAAAAGGTGGTCTCATTGATTTACCGGCTGTTTGTATTTTACTTCTCATTACTGGTCTTTTAAGTTTTGGTATACGCGAAAGCGCACGCATTAATAATATTATGGTCCTTATCAAATTAGCAGTTATTATCGCCTTTATCGTAGCAGGCGCAAAATATGTAAAGCCTGAAAATTGGACACCGTTCATTCCATTCGGGTACGACGGTATTATTACGGGAGCTGCCACTGTCTTCTTCGCCTTTTTAGGTTTTGATGCAATCGCAACTGCGGCAGAAGAAACGAAAAAACCGCAGCGTGATTTACCAATTGGCATTATCGGTTCTCTTCTTATTTGTACAGTTTTATACATGATCGTATCTTTCGTTTTAACAGGTATGGTTCCTTATACGCAATTAGATGTTTCTGATCCAGTTGCATTTGCACTGCATTTCGTTGGTGAAGATACTATTGCGGGGCTACTTGCAGTTGGTGCGATGACAGGAATGACAACCGTTCTTTTGGTCGTTATGTATGGACAAGTTCGTGTTTCTTATGCAATGAGCCGAGACGGCTTACTTCCAAAAGCGTTATCACGCGTAAATAAAAAAGTAAAAATCCCTTTACTAAACACATGGATTACTGGCGTTGTTTCCGCTTTATTAGCAGGACTTTTAGACCTACATTTACTAGCAAATTTAGTAAACATCGGTACGTTAACAGCCTTCACATTCGTTTGCTTTGCTGTACTTATTTTACGGAAAACTCATCCTGATTTAAAACGAGGCTTTCGTACACCACTCGTACCTGCACTACCAGTTGTCGCTATTATTTGTTGTTTATATTTAATGCTTAATTTGTCTAAAACGACATGGATCAGCTTTGCAGTCTGGCTTATAGTCGGTTTATGCGTCTACTTCTTCTACTCTAGAAAACATAGTCATTTAGCTACTGAAAAAACAAATGATGAGAAAAAAGAAGCATAAAAAATAGCTCGCCTATAATAAAGGCGAGCTATTTTCACGTTCTATTATGTTTTTTCGTTAACGCTTGTAAAACGATAAAGTGAAACTTTAATTAGTGGGGGGTTTTGTCCATCCCCCACTAATTATTAGCCCTCATCAATCGGGCTCTTACGGGCAGTTGTCTCCCCACTACCTTCCTCGTATTCACCAAATTTTGAGGTGGGAGTCTTACTGCCCGTTAATAGCGGGAAAAATATACCGATGCAAGTTAGTACATAACCTGCAACTTTTGTATACTTCTTCCCCCTTACTTCGCCTCTTTCTTTTTCTTTCTCCATGCGTTTACACTATCAAAGAAAAAGTTAATAAATAGCGTTCCTAGTCCCGCTAATAAAAATGTCATTAAAAATAGAACCCATATACTTTTATCTTTTAATAAATAATATCCTACAAGGAGCACAACGGCGATCCATACATATTCAAGAATTCTTTTTAGCTTTTTCTCTTCCAAATTATTCGCTCCCTTTTTCTATACTACTTTTAGTATAACAAAAAAGAAGCCTATCATGATAAGCTTCTTTTTGTTATACCTTACTTGTTGATACTTTTTTCAACCAGTGAAATAGCATTCTCTAACGTACGATTCATTGATTCAACATACTCATCTTTTACATTTTTATCTTTTAACACAACTTCTGCAACAGTGATTTTTTGACTTAATGATTTAACTGAACCGTCTTTTATATTTCCATCTTGTGCTTTCTTTACTAAAGCTTTTGCAAATTCAACATTCACTTGTAATTTTTCTTTCGGTGTTTTTGGCTGTTCTTCTGCCACTTTTGATTGTACGAATGTTTGGTTTGCTGTTTTTAATTCATTATACATTTGAACAAATTGTTCTCCTGTACTTGTCATATTCCCAAACACTTTCTTAGCATTGTCATAGTTTTTTTGTAATTCTTTGAAAGCTTCTTGTGAATATTGACCTGGCTTTTCACCAAATTCATAAGTACCTGCCAATACTTCTTTCACTTTCGCAATCTCTTCATATAACGCATTTACTTGCTCTAATTTTGTACGATTAGAAAACTCGTTATATGCTGCTACTACTTCTGAAGAACTTAATGCTTTACTATATAATTTTGCGAGCGCAATTTGTCCATTTAACGGAATACCGCCATTTCCGTTGCTATCTGGATCTGCACCAAGTGCAAATGGCACGTTCGGATGATACACTTTCCCACTAGCTGGCTGACTATTTACTTTTTTACCATCTACATAAATTGCTACTTCACTTCCGTTATACGTTCCTGTTAAATGATACGTTTTGTTTGCTTCTAATTGAACGCCAACACGTTTATAGCTTCCGCCAATATGAGCCCATAATTCTACATAGCCACTTCCTGTAGACTCAAAACCAATTCCACCACTCTCTGTATTTTGCAAAATACCTTGTCCGCGAATTTCATTCATTGAAAATACAGTTTCTAACGTAAATGAATTTGCTACTTTTTCTTTTTGTGCTGCTGAAAATGGAAGATACCCAAATGTATTTGCTTTTCCATTTAATTTCATTACATTTGTTTTTAAAGCTTTATCATATGCAATAGATACATTCCCTTTCACATCACCTTTTATTCCAAACGGTGAGTTGTCTTTAAATGTACCATCTAAGAAATTCACATCAAAAATGTCTGCCTTTGGCACTTTTACATTCGGATCAATATCATCTTTTTTCGTTGTGATTTCTGCCGTTAACGGTTGCACGCTTTCATTGCCAAACGAATCAATTGCAACTACTTCAAGTGTGTATGCTTTCCCGCCATCTAATCCTGCAAGTGTAAATGTAAGCTCTTTTGGAACTGGATCACGATAAAACTCTGAGAATGCTAATAACTTATTTTTAATCTCACCCGTTTGTTTATCCTTCGCTTGTACACGATAAGAATGAACAAGAAGGTTGTCCACCGCTTGTGGGAATGTTACTGTTGCTGCGTTTTCCGTTACATTTGATACTGACAATTTCGCATCTTTCGCAAAAGATGGCTTTTCTTTATCACGATCTTCTACATGCGTAAATGTTTCTTTCTTTGATGGCAACTGAATTTTCCATGGCTCGCCTGTCCAAGAATTTGTATGGAAATCACGGCGATTAATTGTTACTTCTTTATCATCTACTTCTACTAATAAACCTTGACTTAATGTGCTAGCTCCTGGCGGGATATTTCCTTGTACTTTACCACCTTCAACTTCCATATAACTTACAGAAGATGTGCCAACAGACGTAAAGTCTTTTTGATGAATCGATCTTGGATCATCTAATGGATAATGTGAATGACCTGAAAACGTAATGACTTGTGGGTACTCTTTTAACACCGCATTAATTTTTGCACTATCTTTCGTTCCCCATTCTTGGCTACCGTACACTGTATCTTTAATATGTTGATGTAAAAACACAAAAATCGGTTTTTCTGGATCATCTTTTTGTGCCTTTGCCATTTCTTCTTTTAACCAATTAATTTGCTTGTCCGAATAATAGCCATGTGTTGTCCCATCCTCTGGAGACATAACAAGGAAATGATACCCTTTTACCACTTTATGATAATAAATCGATTCCATTCCTGTCTTTTCTAAGAAACGCTTCTGTGCTCCCTCTACAGATAAGCCGTTCCAATAATCATGATTACCTAGAGAATTCATTCGTACCGCATCTTTATTTGCATTTTCGCTATACACTTGCATGAAACGATCGTATTGCTTTACTGAACCCGAATCAGTAAAATCACCTACAATGACAAACGCATCTTGCTTTGGTGCAAGCGTATTAAATTGCTCAATCGCTCTTTTCCAGCGGAACGTATCATCTGTTCCACTATCTTTAATATGCACATCACTTACAACTGGGAAAACGATTTTCTTCTCACTTGGTGCCTTTTCTTGCTTTTTCCCTTCCGCTTTAACCGACGTACTCCACGGAAATGACACGAATGCTAATACAAAAACCATTAATAATCCAATAAGTCCTTTTACTTTTCTTAAAGCAGTTCTTTCCACGTAAATCCTCCTCATATAATAAATTAATTACAATGATTATTGTATCGAACGTATATTAACTTCGTTTAAATTAAAAATAAAATTTGTTTAATTTTTGTAAATATACAGTTATCTTTATGTGAACTGCCACATTTACATGAAACAAGCACTTTTTGTCTAATAGACAACTAACTTTTCCCTATAAAAACTATTACGAGGTATGAGCCTATGAAACTATCACGATTTTATTTTTTTTGTCCATTCTTAACACATCGGCCATGCTGTTACATTTAATAATAGTAAATAACATTTCAAAAGGAGGGAATCCTATTGAAACCCCATAAAAATATTGGTTGCTTTGCTCCTTTATCTATCATCTGTCAGCCAACATGTCCTTGCCCTCCAATTCCACCACCCCCTACCTGCAATGCTGAACTTGTTACAAATGAATTCGCCGGTAATATCTTTATCTCAAATGATTTTATCCCAGTTTCTCAAAGACAACTAAAACAAACCTATCCAACATTAAAAATTTGGGAATCCGATGGAGTTATTTCAGTTTCCGGCACTATATCTGTATATAACAATAGGAATAGTGCAAATGCTTTATTCGTGCAAATAGTAGGCAATAATATAAGTACTTTCACCGTTTTACCAGGTAATACATTTTCATACACAGGATCTAATTTACAATCTGTTTCGATAATAGATATTCCAACAGATCCTTCTATTTATATAGAGGGACGCTATTGTTTTCAACTCACTTATTGCAGATCAAAGCGAGATTGCGTATGATTGCATTATTTTTATCTACAAACAACTATTACTTTTGTAAAATATCCAAAAGTTCACTAAAAAACGTGCAAACTACGAAATAGTTTGCACGTTTTTTTATTTTAATATTATAATATCCTATGATAAAGCATAACGAATCGTCATGCAAAATTCTCCCGTTTCTGCAGCTGCTGTCCCAAGAATTGTAACAGTATCAAAACGACGAACTGTAAAAGATGCGCTACTTCCACTTGCAACAACAATTGTTTCTACCGCAGTCCCTGCTATCCCACCACTATAAAACACAATTGTAACAGGACCAGTACCAGTAGCTACTTTCAAATACCCCGATGCATAAATATCTTGAGCAATATTATCTGCATAAATCACTTCAGCAGCAGCTGCTGCAGTCCAATCAATACAAACTTTATCTTGAACAATCGTTTTTTGCGAATTTGCACAGCATGAAAGATTAGTACTACAATTCCCCATCTTATTTTTCCCCTCTCTATGAAATTAAATAACGTGTAGTAATACAAAACTCTCCTTGATAAGTTCCTAATGGAGTAGCTGGCGTCGTAATTTGAATAATATCAAAACGACGAAACGTGAACGAAATACTTGTTCCTTCAGAAACGGTAAACGTTTGAATTGTTCCTCCGCCTGAGCCCAGTACTGTCACTGTAATTTGGTTTGCAGGACTAACTCCTGGTCCAACATCGTAAGTTAAATAACCCGTTCCAACAATATTTTGGTTTACATTATTCGTATACACAGTAAATGTACTAGCTGCAGCACTAGACCATGGATTACAAACTTTATCTTGTACAAAATTGCTACTATCATCTGGACAACACGTTAAAACTGTTCCTGAGCATTCACAAGACATAGTCTTTCCCTTCTTTCTTTTTTATTCCTTATATGTGTATGTCCTGCAGAGTCTTTTGCCTGTACTATTCATCTATTTCCAAAAATAATCACATCATAATGTAAAGTAAAACTCCCACCTCAAAACTTTGCCTTACAGCTAAGTTTTGAGGTGGGAATCTTACTGCCCGCAAATAGCAAAATAAACTAAATAGATTCAGTTTTATTTCGTTTTTTCATAAATTTATAGATAAAGATACTACCTACAACAATAAGAACGACGACTAATATAGGTAACATATATTGTCCAACAACACCCGCTGCTTTTTCCCAATGCGGACCTAATTTCATTCCAAAATAAATATACAAAGTCGTTAACGGGAACATTGCTACAAATGTATATATGCTAAATTTCCATATGTTCATTTTCGCCATACCACACGGAATGGAAATAAGCGTTCGAACTCCCGGGACGAAGCGTCCAACAAATGCTACAACCGGTCCATATTTCTCAAAGAAATCATCTGCTTTTTGAATTTGTTCTTCTTTAATGAAGAAATATTTACCGTATTTCACCAATACAGGGCGCCCGCCGTAATAACCGAGCGCATATAACGTTAATGGTCCTGTCGTTCCACCAAGTGTTCCGGCTAACACCGCAAGCCAAAAATTCATATCTCCCTCGTACACCCAATACCCAACAAGCGGCAAAACTACCTCTGCTGGAATAAACTCAAAAGTTAAAGCTAACACAACTCCAAAATAAGAAAACTGCTTTAAATACTCAATTATATCTAAAATAATTTGCTCCATACTTTTAACCCCCTATCCTATATTCACATTATGCTTTTCTTGCAATTGAACTGGTGCCATCTTTACGATTCGATTCAAAATGAATAACACAATTCCAATGTCATCTAAAATACCAATAAACGGCAAGAAGTCTGGAATGAAGTCGAGTGGCATCGCAACATACCCAACTAAAAAAGCAATAGATAAAATTTTCTTCTTTATGGAAACCTCTTTTGAAGTGAAAAAGTCAAATAGGAATGAAACAAAACGGCGGACATGAAATACAACTCTTAATCTACTAATAAGTTTTTTCATTTTCTAGCTCCTCTCTTTGTATACAAAAAGGACCCTACCAAATATGGTAAGGGTCCTAAAAAAGACAATAAGGGGCCTTTACCATTGCTGGTAAAGGTCTCACTAACAACAAAACGTTGCCAATAAAGCCGAGGGTTTCTCCCTGTAATGACGACTTTACTGTAATAAGTTACTCCCCTTTAGATACACAATTTTATACAATCACATTAAGATATTTGGAGGGGCTTGTCAATATTTTTTTCATAATGAAACCTGTTCACATACTTCTATCACTGTTACAATTTGTCTGCTTATTCTTCCCTACAATCTATTTTTAAAGCGGATTACATTTCGGTATCTCTAACCCTGAGGATTGTGCTAACTTCAATAAATAGTAACACTCCTCCCTCGCCATATGATCCGCCATCCTGGCTGATAATGAACTTAATATTTGCTCAGACAACTCTAATTCTTCTACTTCTCGAAGGAAATGCGAGAATAACTTTAGCTCTAGTGAAACGTCTTTTGTAAACTTCTTCAAAGCTGGAAAATGTTTCAGTTCTGCCCGTAAATAACCTGTCATTTCAACTGCTTTTAAATAAAATTGTTCAAAATGTTTAGCGAACAAATCACTTTTCTCCTTCAATCTTTTTTCCACAACATCTAATCCGCCTGAAATAGAACCAGCATGCCCTGCTGCATCCGTTAACCACGCGAGATGATAGTGTAGTTCATGAAAAATGGGCGGGACTTCTCCCCTCCCTAAGTATTCTAATACTGTTATATATTCCTCCACTTCATTTACCATATGATTAATAAAAGTCGGAGTAAAATGAATTACAATTTTACCTTCCAATTGCTTTTGTATAATATTTAATTTAAATGCTCGAATCTCCTCTGCAGCTTGTTCTGCATCTTTTGAAAATGCAATAAAATTTACAGTATGAATTTCATTTAAAAATTTCGTGAATTCCCCTACAAAATAGGTGGCTTTCTCTATATCTTCTTTCTCCTGTGGAGCTAAAGCATCTAGTAAAAACTGAGCATGATCCCCGAGAACTTTGAGCCAAAATTTATGTTCAAACAGTGCGCTTTCTTCATACATTCTATCCACGCTATCCCCCCTATGATTACTCATGCCTCTGATGAAATTTGAAGCTTATAGCAATCTGGATCATAAAGAGTAATTACCACCCCATCCGCATGCTGTTCTTCCGCAAAAGATATTTTATAAAACTGTAATTTTCTCTTTACTTTTTCCATATCAAGAATTGAAAAGGTTATTAATTCACACGAAGAATTAGCAACCTTCTCTCGCCCTCGTAAATTCCGATTTACCACAAAACAAATTCTCGTTGAACCAACATCATACCAAACACCTGTTACACGTAATTGTGGTCTCTCCTTGCTCGGTTTAAATCCTAGAATTCCTTCATAAAAATATAATGTTTCCTTTAAGTTTTTAGATTCTAATACAATACATGTTGTAATACTTCCCATCCGCACTCCCCCTGTCTCTATTAGTTTTCTATATGAGTCATAATTTACAATTATGTACGAATACAATACGTAGTGATGAATATTTCATTTATAAAGGAGGAGTGTAACATGGATAAATTCATGAAATCTTACATACCTTACCACAGTCCCAAAGACCCTTGTCCTCCAATTGGAAAGAAATATTACTCAACTCCCCCGCACTTATATATGGGTTTCCAACCAACTAATTTACCCCAATTCACACCAAAAGAAGCTTTAAGAAAAGGGACTTTATGGCCTGCTTTTTATGATTATTATGAAAATCCTTACAAAAAAGGACGGTGAATAAAAACGTGACACAAACATTGCCTGATGAATATTACAAATGGATTGAAGAGCTGCAAGAATTAGACTTTGTATTAGTTGAACTTACTCTCTATTTAGATACGCATCCCGACGATACTGCAGCTATAAATCAATTCAACGATTTTTCTTATAAACGAAGAGTATTAAAACAAAAAATTGAAGAAAGATACGGACCACTTCAGCAGTTTGGAAACAGTTATTCTAACGCTCCATGGGAATGGAGCAAAGGCCCTTGGCCCTGGCAAATATAAAGGAGAGAAACTATGTGGATTTATGAAAAGAAATTACAATACCCAGTTAAAGTGAGTACTTGTAATCCAGCACTCGCCAAATTATTAGTTGAACAGTATGGCGGTGCGGATGGCGAACTGGCTGCTGCTCTTCGCTACTTAAATCAGAGTTATACAATTCCTGACAAAGTTGTTGGATTACTAACCGACATTGGTACAGAAGAATTCGCACATTTAGAAATGATTGCGACAATGATTTCTAAATACACAGTGAATAAAATGTCACTAATATTTAAAACAAAAAACCTTCTTAACTTGAAGGTTTTTTGTTTATTTATCAAGATTAAATTCTATAAAATATATCTTTTCGTTACATCATAATTTTCTTTTTCAGTACTTAGCTAAAATCGATATAAAACCAAATGCCCCTTTGATATTTTATCAAAATGGTTGTTGATTTTAATTAAAGTCGTCTGAGCATTAATGTAACATTCCAATTTCATTGAGTATGATTTATTTAAACACTCCATATAAATCACTTAAAAAATTTATGTATGTACACAATTTTATGCTTTGCGCAAACTCACAATATTGTTCTTAGTCTTTAAAGGTAAGCTTTGAACTAATTTCAGTATACATATCCTTTGATAAGAGCTTTCCATCAACTTCAATTTTATTGTATTTCTTTTCATGTTTTAAATGTCTAAGATTTTCCGAGACAATTGAAAAAAACGTTTGATTATCATTACTAAAAAAATATTCTTCAATAGCACTAAACATTTCATTCGCATTGTCTCCAGATATTTCATTTTTAATAAATGAATCCATACAAAATGGAATTCTATAAGAACTGTATTTTTCTAATAAATTAAAATATACTAAATAATACGCTAGATATTTTTTATTTTTATCCATACCACTACCAGCTATTTTCTTAAAGTCTAGAAATTTCAATTCATTTATATTAATACCAGTCAAGGAACCTTTTAGTTTTGAAATTAATACATCAAAGTCTTTCTCAATAGATGTCCTTAACTCTTGTTTTTCTTCATTTAATTCTTTAATCTGTTTTCTTAGTTTTTTAATTTTTTCTTCTAAGTTATGTTTTATTATAATTTGCTTATCAATCAGATTTTCCATTTCATTCACAGCCTCATTTTTAGCAGACTCTTTTACGTAATCATCTATTGTCAGCAGTTTTTTCGATTTTTGAATTCTTGTATTAATTTCATCGATTTTTTGTCCAAGTGAAACTTGTTGTATTCTCAATTCTTTAATTTCTTTAGTGAATTTTTCAATTTCTTGTTTTACCTCATCTTTTAGAAGAGAGATCTCAAATTCATTATTTGACAAATTAAGACGTGTTAAAGATTGTTCTACAGTTAGTTGAGAATGACAATACTTACATTCCGCTTTTATAGACTTATATCTTTTTCTATTCATTATTAAGAGTTGTTCTAGTTCAGATAATTCTTGTTTTTGTAAATCCAGCAATTCTTGCTTATTTAATAGCTTTAATTTGTATTTTGTTGCTTCCTCATTAAATTTATTCACCATGCTTAAATAATGATTAATATCGTTGTTCAGCACTACTTTATCAATTTTTACTACACCAGCTGCATTTATATTCTCTTCTTTATATTCTTCAACAATTTTATAAAAATTAGTTATTGTAGACTCTACTATATTTTTTTCTTTAGTAGAATTAGTAAGCTTATTTTGTAATTCTGTTATTTCTAAATTAGAAAGAGAAAAAATACTTTCAAATATATCTTTTGGGATGCGCGTATATTGACCTAATGTATCCGATACTCTTCGATACATCACACCATCCCACGAATCATCTTGGTCAATATAAAAAGGTAAAATTATTGCCGATGAATAAGCATTATGTAAATTTTTTGTATAAACATTAGCTAGCTGCATATTAATGTTAATTTTTTTTTGTAACCATTCTGAGTATTCTTTCACATTCATAAGCTTATCTTCATCACTGACTCTAAAGATATCTTTCTGTCTAGTGATTGTATAACTTGAATTATCTATTTCTAATTCTAATTGAAAATACATATTATCAGTAGTCCATCCACTAGGAAATTGTCTTACATCAAATCCTAATGTAAAATACAATGATTTCAAGAGACTTGATTTACCTTGTGTATTTCCACTACTAACAATTAGATTATTTCCCTGTTTAAAAACAAAATTTCTTGCTTCTTTATTTTTAAAATCAACAATGGAAAAAGAATTTAGTATCATAAATTTACCCCTCCTAACTCACAGAAACAATCTATTGCCAAAGCAGTAGACAACTCTGTATTTTCTATTTCTGGTGCTACCGCTTTCAATATATCTAGGAAATAATTGATAGCTTCGTCATCACTTTTTGTTTTAATTAAACTAGTATCTGCTTGTTTTTTGACGTTGTCTTTAACTGTCTGATAAATAAGTGGAATACGCGACTTTTCCATTTTTATTCTATATTTCATTACACTATTAATTGAAAGATTATTTAGAACTTCATCAAATAATTCTTTTTGTTGTATATTAATAAATACTTTTTTCAAGTATTCCCCATTAATTTCTTTTCTTTCAATATCACTATCATTAGTAACTAATATTTCACTTTTTTGATCTATTTCTAATGATAATTCACCTAAGACAATTTTAGCTCTATCGTTAGTAACTAACAAATTTCTACTGACCATAACACCTTTTAACATAGTTAAAGCTACATCTAAATCATTTGAAAATGGCGTTATATAAATTTTTTGATTATCTAGTCTATTTTTTTGAGAATTATCTAGTTCTAATGATTCTTTAACAGTCTCTTTTTGTTCATTAGATAAACAGTATATAGGAGAAACCAAATTCCCGATCTGGCTAACTAGCTTATCTTTTGTATTTTCACTCAAATCCCAAAGAAATATTTTTCTTTTGTCCGTATCATTCCCAGGCGCTAAATTTTTTTCAATAATTGATGGACTCATAGCGCCAGATCGCTTTTTCGTTCTTTTTATCAAATTTTTTACTGATAGTTTTTTTGTCCCCTTTACCTGGATAAAAAAAGTAGTGTCTCCAAGCTGAATTTCAAAATCTTCACTTGATTCAGGTATAACTTTAAAGTTATCTTTTTTATAATTATGAATCATTACTAGAATAATAGAAGCTTTTTGATAGTTGAAGCCTTTTATAGCAATAGCTCCTCCATTTTCAATTTCACTCATTTCGCACCTCCTATAAACATATTTCCTATTTTTTATAATATCAGTTTCAATATAATAATTACATCATAAACTAGCTGTCGCCCTTATCTTTATTTTTTGCCTGTTTTCTTTTATTGTATTTTCAAATTAAATAAGTTTAATTAATTTCCTCTTTAAAAAACATTAAAAATTCAGGATTTTAATCTTAAGAACATATTAGAAAAGTTAATTTTTCTTTAAGCAGTACTCATTATTAATAACCATACTACTAATTAGTCATAATAAACGAGCCCTACTCAATAGGCTTAATAATAATAATAATGCATTGCTAAGGAGGTATAGATTTATGTGGATTTATGAAAAAAAATTACAATATCCTGTTAAAGTGAGTACTTGTAATCCAGCACTCGCAAGATTACTAGTTGAACAGTACGGTGGTGCGGACGGCGAACTAGCTGCTGCTCTTCGCTACTTAAATCAGCGTTATACTATTCCTGACAAAGTCGTTGGCTTACTAACTGATATTGGTACAGAAGAGTTCGCCCATTTAGAAATGATTGCTACAATGATTTATAAATTAACAAAAGATGCAACACCTGAACAAATGAAAGCTGCCGGATTAGACGCGCATTATGCGAATCATGACAGCGCTTTGTTTTATCATAATGCAGGTGGTGTTCCTTTTACTGCTACTTACATTCAAGCAAAAGGAGACCCTATCGCAGATTTATACGAGGATATTGCAGCTGAAGAAAAAGCACGAGCGACTTATCAATGGCTAATTGATTTATCAGACGATCCCGATATAAATGATAGCTTACGCTTTTTACGCGAACGAGAAATTGTCCATTCACAACGTTTCCGAGAGGCTGTAGAAATTTTAAAAGAAGAACGTGATAGACAAATTTATTTTTAATACACATATCCTAGCGATATGTGTTTTTTTACGTTAAAAGTAAAATCCTTCCTCATTAACATATAAATAGTATATTTATTCAATTTTACGCATTATTTTAAAATATTTTTAAAATTCCCTCTTGCTTTCTAGTCATCAGACCTTTAAAATAATAACAGTTACTCGACAAATTATTTGAATTTTCGACAAAAACACTCATTAGGAGGATTTTCTTTATATGCGTACAACTTTAAAACCAGCGCAAATACTTTCGATTAGTTTATTGCTATTCGCAGTTTTCTTCGGTGCTGGTAATATGATTTTCCCGCCCCTTCTCGGCCTTTCTTCCGGAGAAAACATGTGGATTTCCATTACAGGATTTATTATTACAGATGTCGGTTTATCTTTACTAGCTATCGTGGCTGTTGCCCTTGCCGGTGGTAGTTTTAATACTTTAGCAAGCCGTGTTCATCCAAAATTCGCAGCAGTATTCGCTATCATTATTTATCTTTCAATCGGCCCACTATTTGTTATTCCACGAACTGGAACTGTATCTTACGAAATTGGAATCGCACCACTTTTCCCAGATCAATGGTATTCTATGTTAGTTTTTAGCGCTATTTTCTTTACAGTCGTTTACTTCCTATCATTAAATCCATCCAAATTAGTAGATCATATCGGTAAAATATTAACGCCAATTTTACTTGTAATTATTGCAATTATGGCAACAAAGGCAATTCTTTCACCAGGATCATTCACTGAGCCTATCGGTGACTACAAAGACATCCCGTTTTTCAAAGGATTTCTTGAAGGATTTTTAACTTTAGATGCAATTGGAGCACTCGTATTATCAACGATTGTTGTAAATGCAATTCGTCAAAACGGTATACAAGATAAGAAATCGATTGCGAAATATACAATTATTTGCGGAAGCATTGCTGCCCTTTTCTTAACAATTGTTTATTTCTTACTCGGTTATATTGGCGCTTCAAACGGAAACTTAGGACAATTTGAAAACGGCGGTCAGCTATTAGCTACTGTTATGTATCAATTCTTTGGGACAAGCGGGAATGTTTTATTAAGTATCGCAATTATCTTTGCTTGTTTAACGACTGCAATCGGTGTTGTAAGTGCATTCGCAAACTATTTCGCAACAGTGTTAACGAATGTTTCATACAAGAAACTGGTACTATACGTTTGTATCTTTAGCTTCATCATTTCAAACTTAGGCTTAAGCTTATTAATTAAAATTACATTACCTGTATTAATTATTTTATATCCAATTACCATCATTTTAATTTTCGTATCATTTATTGATAAATATACGAAACGTAAACCTTCTGTCTATATCGGAGCGATGATCGCGGCATTCATTATTAGCTGTATTCATGCACTTGATAATGTGGGAATGATTCCAAACTTTATCGCTAATATCGTACACACTATTCCTTTTTATAACTTAGGAATAGGCTGGATCGTTCCGGCAATAATCGGTGGTATAATCGGATACTGTATTCCGCAAACAGAAGCTGAAGGTGAAGTTTCTGCAAAATAGAAAGAAGCAAGCATTGATTATGCTTGCTTCTTTTTTATTTTCACATCGTATGTTTAAACGTAAATAGCTCTTCTTTTGACTGCACAGCAGGTTGTTCCTTTTCTACATCTGTCTTCTTTATCTCACCGCCTAACCTTACTTTCATCATCGCTTCTTCTATGCTTTTCACAATCATATTTCCTGAAAAGATAGTAAGTCCAAAAAATGTAATTGGAACGAGAGGAATCCACGGATGCACTGTTAATGATCTAAAATAAACTCCAATTAAACCTGACCATTCATGTGTGTAAGAGTCTATTTCTTCTACCGGTCCTAAAAACTTAACAGTTCCGCCAAAGAATACTTCCAGTAACCCTAAGTGCAGTAAAATAGTAAGAGTCTGCGTAAACTGCTGAAGAAATACAAGTATAAACGTCATATATAGGTGCGGAAAAAGATGCTTTATAACAATGTGTCTTCTTGATCCACCTAATATGCGCGCGGCATCAATAAATTCTTCCGTTTGTAATTTACGAACTTCTTTCGCAACATACAGTGCAATAACTGGCATCACAAGCATTACAAGTAATACAACTTGAAACGAAGCCCTTTCAAAGAAAGTTGTTGTTTCCTCTCCACTTCCAAAGGTATTCACAGATTGGAGAAAGAAATACGCAATCATAACTGTTGGAATAACTGTAAAACTATCAAAAAAAGCCTCGATTTTTGAAAACCCTCTTTTTATGTACGTTCCGAGTACAACACCAAAAAACACACCTATTACCATTCTAAGTGCCGCAATTAAAATAGATATACCAATCGTCCACTTCGCGCCTTCAATGACTAAATGTAAAAGGTCATATCCTTTCCAGTCTGTCCCGAGTAAAAATTGTAATGAAGGTGAAAATGGTGGCACTTCTGGGTTTCCTGACGCATCATATTGCAGTGTAACTTTTTTAATCTGTCCATCATTCCATATCATATTTCCGATGCTCAAAAGAACTAATATGAGAAGAAACCCAATGCTTATCCAAAACCTTTTATCGCGTTTTATATACGTCCACATATTATAATCTCTCCTTCATCGCAGCTGGAATGAGATAATGAAACAATTTGAATAAAATAAAAATCGGAATATAAATAAGCAGCACACTAACGATGAAAACCTCAACCCTAATACCCTCATACGATTTCAAAAACATAAAAATACCACCCGTATTAAAAATCCATTCTATAATATATAAATTAGATAACATAAAAAAAACATTCGTTTTCGCAAAGAAAAGTGTACTAAGCAACACATTTCGTAAAATATGACGATTTAAAATATGAAAACGATCCAGCCCTTTCGCCTTAGCAAATAATACATAATCTTTTTCCAGCTCATTTTCAAAACGAAGCACTAACATTTTTACAAACATAATCGTAGTCGGTATACTCAAACAAAATATTGGCAATCCTCTAATCGACTCGCCTCCGATTGACGCAATTTGAAAAGGTAAAAAACCTGTTTGTTTAAAAAACCATATAACTAAAATTTGTGATCCTAAAATAAGAAGAATGTCTGGAATGGATTCTAGAAAGATGAGAAATGATTTAATTCGGTGCTGTATACGCGGTGAACTACTCATAATCATATAAACGATACAAAATGCTACAAATAACGAAATGCAAAATGCAGCTAAAAAAATAACAATCGTTTCTTTATAATGGACAAACAACTGTGGAAATAAAAATTTATCTCTCACATATTGCAAATTGGAGATATCCATTAAGTTCGCAAATACTTCTTTTAGACTCTGTATGTACGCTGATACATTCAGCTCAAATCCATAAAATAATTTCGGCAGTGCCCCTAAAAAAATAATACCCAAAATTGAAATGATAAATTGAATTGTCATTTCCATCCCATTCAGAAAAACTTTTTTGACCACGTTTTCCCTTCTCTCTATATATAATTTACCCTCTAATTTTATTCTTATTTTTCTGAATTGTAAATATTTTAAACATAAAAAATCGCTAGGTTATGATCCTAGCGATTTTTTATGCACATGCTCTTCTCTTTTCGCAAACGGCATATACAAAATGAAACATCCAATAAGCGCTGCAATTTCTAATGAAATAATATAATAAGGATACGGCCCTAGCATATCGAGTAATGAAGCAGTTTCTGGCTTATGAGCTAAAAACATATAATTACCGCCCGTTTTATAATTCACGAATGAAACGATTGGAATTACTATGTTTAAAAATATCATCGTACGCTTAATCGATTGCAAGGTCGGTCTATATCCTTCTACCCACGTCATAAAGAGCGGTGCCCAAATGAGTAATACATGTGCAATGAAGAATTCTATAAAGCGAAAATGTGGAAAAGCGTATTGCAAGTTTGGCGTTAAAATAGCTTGTGATGCACCGATAATTCCTGTAAAAAACACAATCTCATATATTCTATAACTTTTCGTTACAATCATAATCGATGCTAACAATAAACTTATCGTACATAACTCAAATGGTAATGAAGTGCCTAGCTCAAAAATACCTGCTTCCCATTCCCACATATGAAGCCCAATTTCACTTCCTACAAATAGAAATGCAATCGCATATCGAACCGTTATATTCCACTCACTTTGACGTAATACATCTTGGTATTGATACAAAAAAATTATCCCCACCAACACAATAAATAATATAATGGCATGTTGTCTTGAGTATGGAATAAATGGTTTTAATGGATACGCACTAAAATAAGCTTCCATCTTCCTTCCTCCTCTCCTTCATACAATATTATTGTAAGAAAGAAACAACGAGTCAATTCATCTGCTTAAACTAGGACAATCCCTACCTTACATCTGCATATTTATACCTTACAAAACTGTAAGGTTATTGTAAGCTAAAACGATTTGTCATATTCCTCACCTCTTCTATACTTAATGTAGATACTAAAACGAACGAAAAGGTGATAAATAGATGAAGAAGAAAAATAAAGTGTTAATTACTAGTGTAGTAGCAATCGGAATTGCAGCTGGATCATATTTCGCTTTAGCTGGCGGTAGTTCAGAAGTAGCAATGGCATATGGCGGTTATAAAGTTACGGAAAAACAAATTGAAAATGCACAAAAATTTGGCGGCGAAGTTATTCCAAATGGAATTGAAACAATTTCATTCGATCCAACAAAAGGTACGTATGAATTAGCTGTTAAAAAAGGTGATGAAGTGAAAAAAGGTCAGCTTCTGTTTAAATATAATGACCCTACCGCTAAACAAGGTGTAACGGAAGCAGAAATGCAAAAGAAACTTGCTAACAAAGAAGTTGACTTACTAAACAAACAACTAAATGCAGCAAAACAAAAATTACAAAAAGATAAAAATGCCGGCCTTCCTCAGGAAGCATTAAAAGCATCGGAAATCGAAGTGCAACAATTAGAATCACAACTTGAAATGAAGAAGTTTGAAGTAGAAAAAGCTGATGAAATGATTAAAGTAGCAAAAGAGAAAGTAAACACACTTTCTGTAACGAGCCCTGCTGATGGTGTAATTGACGATATCGTGAAAACTGCTGATGAAAAAACAGGTATGAGTGGCATTACACTTCGTCACGCTGGTCAATTTAAAGTAAAAGGCCAACTTTCTGAATATGAACTTGCTAGTATGAAGGTTGGGCAAGAAGTAACTGTTTCATCAAAAACGGTCGCTGGTAAGACTTGGACAGGGAAAGTAACAGAAATCGGTTCTACACCATTAAAGAGCATGGACGAAAATAAAACTGTTTCTAATTATCAATTCACTGTCACATTAGACAATAGTGAAGAATTACAAAACGGCTTCCATGTATACGTAACGAGTAAATCTGGCGAAGCAACTGGTACGATTGTTCCGAAAAGCAGCATTGTGAAAAAAGGTGACAAAAATGTTGTCTTCGTTGTAAAAGATGGTAAAGCGAAAGAACAAGCGGTTACTGTTGAATTCGAGACAGATAGCGAAGCAAAAGTTTCTGGAGTGAAAAAAGGAGAGCAAATTATCTCTAAACCTGAAAAAGACTTAAAAGATGGTATGGAGGTTGTCGTTGAATGATTAACTTAAAAGGCATCACGAAATCCTTCCAAAATGGTGCAGAGTCCGTTCAAATATTACACGGAATTGACGTAACACTGAACCAAGGAGAATTCACTTCTATTATGGGACCATCTGGTTCTGGTAAATCAACATTAATGAACATTATCGGTTGCTTAGATAAACCAACGACAGGTACGTACGAACTAGCTGGTCAAAACATTTCAAACATGTCTGAGACAGAACTTGCACACGTTCGTAATAAAGAGATCGGGTTCATATTCCAAAACTTCATGTTATTACCGAGACTTACAGCACTTCAAAATGTAGAACTACCTCTTATTTACGCTGGAGTCGATAAAAAAGAAAGACGCGAACGCTCATTAGCTGCTTTAACAAAAGTAGGTTTAGCTGATCGTGCTACTCACTTACCGAACGAATTGTCAGGTGGTCAAAAGCAACGTGTCGCCGTTGCCCGTGCAATCGTAAATAACCCGAAATTCATCTTAGCCGATGAACCAACAGGTGCACTTGATACGAAAACAAGTACACAAATTATGGACCTCTTTTACGAATTAAACAAACAAGGCTCAACAATCATTATGATTACCCATGACCGTGAAATCGGGGAAGCGGCAGCACGTCAAATTGTAATTCGTGACGGAAATATCGTCCAAGATTGGAGAGGTTAATTTTGAATACGAGTGAAAATATACGCATGGCCCTTTCCTCTATCTTTGCTCATAAAATGCGTTCTATATTAACGATGTTAGGTATTATTATTGGTATTAGTGCCATTATTACTATCATTTCAATGGGTGATGGTACAAACGCAAAGTTTAAAAAAGAGTTAGGCCAAGGAAAAGATACGGAAGTAACGATTTACTACAACAACCCTGATTACGGAACTGATAGTGCCAAAATTACAGCTGATATGTTAAAACGTCTTCAAACTGTGCCAGGCGTTAAAGATGTTTATCCAGATGTAAGTATGAAAGTAAAAGCATCTTCTGGTTCAAAGGATGTCTCTCTTGATTTAAAAGGTGGAACAGGCGCCTTCATGACAGATGCGAAAATAAAATTAGTTCACGGTCGTGAATTAAATGATAGTGAATTAAAGCAAGCAATCCCTGCTGTTATTTTAAATGAAGAAGCTTTCAATAAATTATTTAACGGCTGGGAATCAAATTTATACACTGACATAAAAGGAAAGCCATATAAAGTAGTCGGTGTGTATGAAACGAAAAATGATTTCGGAATGGCGATGTCAGAAGGTTATACATCACTTGAAAACGCTCCTGTAATCTCAGGAGTAACTGAGTATGACTCTGTAAGATTAATATTAACTTCGCCAGCAGAACGTAAAAGTGTAGAAAAACAAGCCGCTTCTGTTCTAAACGAAATGAAAGCTCCTAAATTTGAGCATAAATTCGAAGCTCAAGATATGGGTGAATTTACGAAGCAACTAGATGAATCAATCGGTATGATGAAAATGGTATTCGGTGGTATCGCTGCTATCTCTTTACTTGTTGGTGGTATCGGTGTAATGAACATCATGCTTGTATCTGTAACAGAACGTACACGTGAGATTGGTATTCGTAAAGCACTTGGTGCAACGCGTGGTAAAGTATTAACGCAATTCTTAATTGAATCTTGTATTTTAACAGGACTCGGTGGTTTCATCGGATTCATGCTCGGTATTTTCTTCGCTTGGATCGTCTCAATCTTTGCCGGATGGCCACTCGTTATCTCAAAAGAACTTGGACTTCTTTCAGTAGGTATTTCAATGCTAATCGGTATTGCATTCGGTCTACTACCAGCTAACAAAGCTGCAAAACTTGATCCAATTGAATGTTTACGATATGAGTAAATAAAAAACGTAGGAGTTTGCACTCCTACGTTTTTTTGTTGAAGGCAAATGTAATTCCATCAACGTTTTGACAAAAATAAAAACCTCTAACTTCTATTATATAAAGTGAAACTATAATCAGTGGGGGTTTTGTTCATCCCCCACTGATTATTAGCCTTCACCAATCGGGCGTTTACGGGCAGTTAATCTCCCACCTAACTTCTTTGCTCCAGCCGGATTTTGAGGTGAGAGTTTTACTGCCCACAAATAGCGGGATAATTCTACTGCAATTCGTGAACCAATTCATAACGATATCGTCCCTTTAAATCATGTTTCTTCTATTATATATGTTTCATGTTACGAATATCTTTTTAGCATTTAAACTTTCATTTCTCACGAAAGCTATCAAGCAATCCTATTATTGCAAAAATAATATGTAAAAGAACAAATTCAAGGCGTAATTTTTTCCATACTACAACTTATTTTGTAACAATTATATCTCTATTTCATTAAAATTACCCCTATATATATGACTTTACACACAAAAAGATTATATTTTTATAACTATATTCCGATTCAAACCGTTAAATACCCCTTTTTCGTAACGTTTTAGAAACATATACGTAACACTACTGATACATTATTAACCTATTAGTAATTAAAAAAGTATTGATTTTATGAATACTATGTTCTAACCCCCTAAAAAACGCGAAGAAAACGCTATCAGGATATTAATGGAATTATTACAGAATATTAACGCCTCGTTACGAATGCTTTGTAGTTTTGTGTTTTCCGCAAATAAGAAAATAATGGTTGCTATAATGAGGTCAACGAAAACAAATGCAATGGAGGCTATTATGAAAAAATTTATGGGTATAGCAACAGCAGCGGTTTTTGGTCTTGGGATTTTCACAACATCTGCTAAAGCAGAAACAATCGTAACGACTGATGTACTAAATGTACGAGAAAACCCAACTACTGAATCACAAGTTGTCGGAAAGTTATTAGATGGATATAAAGTTAACGTTTTACATACAGAAAACGGATGGTCAAAAGTTAAATTAAATAGTGGTAAAGAGGCTTTCATAAGCGCTGACTACACAAAAGATACTTACTACGTAACAGCAAACGTATTAAACGTACGTGCTGGAGCAAATACAGATTCAGAGATTCTTGGTAAATTGAAAAAAGATGATGTAATCGAAACAACAAACCAAGTACAAAATGATTGGATCCAATTTGAATATAACGGCAAAACAGCTTATGTACACGTTCCTTACTTAACAGGGAAAGCACCAGTTAAAGTTCAGCCAGTAGTTAAAGCTGAAAAAGTAACTAACGTTCAAGACACAACTAAAGTTCGTAAAGCAGTTAAAGCCGGGGAGGCAGCTGAAGCTCAAGCAAAGGCTAAAGCCGGGGAAGCAACTAAAGCTCGTGAAGCAGCCGAAGCTCAAGCAGAAGTTAAAGCTCAGGAAGCAGCTAAAGCTCGTGAAGCAGCTAAGGCTCAAGCAGAAACTAAAGCTCAGGCAGATGCTGAAGCTCAAGCAGAAGCTAAAGCTCAAGAAGCAGCTAAAGCTCGTGAAGCAGCTAAAGCTCAGGCAGATGCTGAAGCTCAAGCAGAAGCTAAAGCTCAAGAAGCAGCTGAAGCTCGTGAAGCGGCTAAAGCTCAGGTAGCGGCTGAAGCTCGTGAAGCGGCTAAAGCTCAGGCAGCGGCTGAAGCTCGTGAAGCAGCTAAAGCTCAAGAAGCAACTAAAGCTCAAGAGGCAGCTAAAGCTCGTGAAGCGGCTAAACCTCAAAAACCAGCTACACAACAACCTGTTGCGAAAGAAACTGAAACAAGTGCACCATCTTCTTCTCGTGAATTAAGAGTTGAAGCAACAGCTTACACAGCAGATCCACTTGAAAATGGTTACAAAGCCGGAGACCAAGTAAAATCAGCTATGGGTCATAACTTAACAGCTAATCCAAACATGAAACTAATTGCAGTTGATCCAAGTGTAATTCCATTAGGTTCAAAAGTATGGGTTGAAGGTTACGGAGTAGCAATCGCTGGTGATACTGGTGGAGCTATTAAAGGAAATAAAATCGACGTTTTAATGCCAGACAAAGGTTCATCAAGTAGCTGGGGACGTAAAACAGTTACAGTTAAAGTATTAAACTAGTTAGAAAAAAAAGAGTCAGTCTCATCGTTGAGGCGGGCTCTTTTTTATGATTCTTATATTCTTTCTTTCTCTTGAAAGTAAGTAATATTGTCTCTAAGCCACTTCCTCTCCGACATAAACAAGTTTCCACGTTTTTTGTACACTTTATCAAACGTCTTTAAAACTTCTTCATGATTAGCAAACTTATGTAAGAAACGAAGAGCGATGACGATCTCTGATTCATCAGTAGGCTCTACTTCATTTTTACGTCTTCTAGAAACAACCTTATTCACACGTTCACAAATTGGCTTAATCGCCATTTCATCTCCATATGTATAAATAGCTCGAATGGCCTCATATTTCACTATGACATTGCTATCAGCTAAAGCATCAATATAAACTATTTGTAAGTCTGTTCTTCCGATTTCCGCTAAAGTCTCAATAGCCGCTGAACGAATATAAGCACTATCGCAGTGTAAAAGTTTCGTTAAAAGTAGAATTGATCGCTTTGTTCCAATCTCATATAAAGTGGCACATATATTTACAATATCATCTCGATTCTCTTCCACTGTAAGTAACTTCAATAAAGCATCTTCTGCTTCCAACGATTTACACAACTTTAAAGCGATGACAGCAGAATAACGAACTCCACTATTTTTATGATATATGTAAGGAATAATTTTATGTGCATTGCTTGCTTCAGATAATTTACTTAAATCTATGAGCAGACTATCTAACACCACCCTGCTTTCTTCACTTTCTAACCGATCTATCAAATAATCTGCAATATACATCTCTTTAGTATTTATTGCAAGTTGTGTAATTAAAAAATATAGATTTGTTTTTATATGTGCTTTTCTTGCTTTTGTTACTTTCTCTTGTAAACAAGAAAAAAACGATAAATCATTTAACCATCTCGCCTCTTCATATGCACATTGTCGAATACCTGGTTCCTCATCACCCATCCGCCTTAATAAATCATCTATATATTCTTCCATCTCCTTCTCTCCCGTCCAAATTAAATCCATCTCTTTGCATTCTATATACGATAGACTACTATTTCAACAAAAAAAAAGAGGATGCCATAGCATCCTCTCCCCTTTCCTATTCCACACAAGTAAACTGTGTCCAAGCTCCTACATAATCTAGTAAGAACACCTCTTCTTCAGCAATTGTACCGACAATATTTTTCCGTTCATCTATCGGCATTTCTTTCAAGATGATTTGTAGTTCACCTTTATACTTTCCGAATGAGTTGTTACCAATTACAACTTGGCCTCTTTCCTGCGGTACACTTTCTCGCATTGGGAAATCGTCGTCTTTATACTTTTTACGTACTTCTGTAGAACGTACCATATATTCTGTTATGTCGCCGCGTCTTACGTGTAATTCTTGCAGTGTCGCTCTCTTCTCTACTTCAGTCGCTTCGTCTACAAATTGTACTTTTAGCTGTAACATGTAACGATTTAAGTTGCCTAGTTTCTCTAATTCTTCTTCGCTCGCATAGGCATTTCCGATAATAACATCATCAATAAGCCCTGTTGCCCATAAATGTTTCGCTTGTACTTCAATTGGTACATTACGATGCCCTTCTAATGTACATAATCCGTCGTTAATATCCCATGGACCGATGTCAGCTGCATGCGATGTAATAAAGGCTGCACTGCGAATACCATGCTTTTTGAAGCGTTCACTACAGCGAATGAAATAATCATACGGAAGACCAGTGAATTTTTGCGGATAAAAATTGTGACAACCAATTAAAGCTGATTTATTCGCTTGATGCGAAAGGATATTTTCTAAATAGGCAATATCATTACTTACATTCAGCTCAATTTTTAAGCCATATGGATTATTCGTCATTTTCGCTTCTGTTAACCCGTCAAACCCTACATCTAAACGAATTCCATCTGCACCTAACTCTGCGAAGAATGATAGATCACTATAACTAATACCAAGTTGATCGAATACAGCCGGAGCTACATCTAAAATAACTTCCATATTGTACTCTTTTGCATGCGCAATAATTTCTTTAAATTCAGCTACAATTTCCTCTTTCGGACGATTAACAGATAGTAAACAAGTGAATATTCTTGAAAAACCGTGACGTGCCACTGCTGAAATGTATGCCATATCTTTTTCTTTCGTTGAATGCTCTGGATAAAGTGAAATTCCTAATTTACGCTCCATGCTTTTGCATCTCCTTCACACGTTGTATTAATGCCATACTCGTAAATCTATATTTTGCAGATAAACATGTTGCACATAAAATCGTTGGTACGATGATAAAGAATGGTGATTGTAAGCTAAATGCTACATAAGCTCCCATTGAACATCCGATAAACAATATCGACACAAGTAGTAAAACTAATAACGATTTATTTTGTACCCACTTTGAATAATGCGCAATGCACTGCCCCGCTACGAATGTAATTAAGATGATAATTGCTCCGAGCATTCTGATTTCTCCTCTCCTGCTAATTGTTGTTTCTCATACATTTTGAAGAATGGGTAGTAAATAACGAATGAGATAACAAAGTTAACAAGTACAAGTACACCAGCCATAATTGTCCAGTCCGTACTAATAATAGCTGCAATTGGCGCTAACATCGTAAATGGCAGCTTCGCCATCATGAGCGGAATCATACCTGAAACAACTGCGAAATATGATACTGTCGTTGTAACTAACGGTGTAATAACGAATGGAATAATTAAGATCGGGTTCATTACAATTGGTGCCCCGAAAATAATTGGTTCGTTAATATTGAATAAACCTGGTACGAATGATAATCTACCTAATTCTTTTAGGAACTTAGATTTAGAGAACATAAACATAATAACTAAGGCTAACGTTGAGCCTGATCCACCAATCCATACGAACCATTGAATAAATTGTTCTGTAAATAAGTTCGGTAACTGATGTGCGTTTCCTGTAGCGGTGAAAACTTCCATATTTTCAAGAATTGCTGAATCCCACATTGGACGAATAATTGGTCCTAAAATCGCTGGACCATGTATACCGAACGACCAGAAGAATACGATTAGGAATACTGTTAATAAACCACCGAATAAATTATTCCCTACTAATACTGACTTTAATGGCGCAATTAAATATGTGATCGTTGTATTTACATCAAATTTCAAACCGTAACGAATGCCCCAGAATAAAAGAATAACTACTAAAGTTGGAATTAATGCTGCAAATGAATTTGCAACTGCTGGTGGTACACTATCTGGTAATTTAATCGAGATATTATGCTTAATCATGAAATGATAAATTTCAACTGCAATTAATGCTGTCACAATAGCTCCAAATAAAGACGTAGCACTTAATGTCCCTACTGAAATATATCTTCCTGCATCAATAACACCTGGTACAGCTTTTGTTATTTGAATTGGTTCAACTGATGCTAGTAAAAAGGCGAGTACAGATAATAATCCTGCACTTAACTGATTGAGCTGATAAAAGTTCGCGAGTGAGGCCCCTACCCCAAATGCTGCGTATAAAGCCATTAAACCTACTGTAAATCGGAATGGAATATCTAAAATATGGCGAAACGGTGCAATCCACTCCATATATGCATCAATTGGTAAATTTAAAAAGATAACGAAAAATGACCCGACAATCGTTAACGGTAATGTAGAAATAACTCCATTCCGAATTGCTAATAAATGTCGTTGCCCCGCAATCTTTTGCGTTGTCGGCATAATCTTCTGTTCCATAAAACTCATAAAACCATTCATCGATAACCCTCCCTATGTTCAATCTGTCGAAAACAAAAGTTATAACATTATAATGTTTATATTTAAAAAAATATCATTACGCTAAAACTAACTGTTCAGCTTGCTTAAGTACTTTCAAACCATCACACATGCCATAATTTCGTTGTTCTATAATTGCAACTGGTATATCATATGACTTCGCAAGAAACTCTACCGCTGGAAACAAATACTTCACCTGTGGTCCAATTAAAACAACATCAGAATTTTTTATTTCCAGTTTCACAAGTTCCGAATCGACTGCTTTAATTTTATAATCCTTCCCTTGTTTCTTTGCCTCTTCTTGCATTTTTCTTACAACCATACTCGTTGACATGCCTGCTGCACAACATAATAAAATGTACATATTATACTGTCACTTTCTCTTCCACTCGTTTATGAAGAGTAATAAATTCCTCAGCAAGTTCTTTCACTGTAATGGCATTCATTAAATGATCTTGTGCATGCACTAATAATAAACTTATTTCTGCATGGTTTCCTCTTGCTTCCTCTTGAATTAAATCCGTTTGAATACGATGAGCGGATGATATTTCCTCACTAGCAAGTTCCATCTTTTCACTCGCATTCTGAAAATCTCCTTGTCTTGCAAAAGAAATTGCTTCAAGTGCCGCGCTTCTAGCGTTGCCACCATGTAAAATTAACGCAAATGGAGTTTGCATATCAGTCATTTTAAATTCCCCCAAGCTATTTTTTTCTATATTCTTATCTTATTATGAAAACGCATACAATTAAACATAAAAAACTTCCGTTATGTAACGGAAGTTTTTATATACTTTTCTTATAAAGATAATAATATCTCTTGGAAATCTTCAATTACTTCAGCCTGAGTTAATTTCTCTATCGTATTCTGGCTAGACATAATATCATATAAAAAATCATAAAGCTTTTGTAAATCTTCATTATTATTACGCTTCACACTAAATAAAATAATAACTTGTACTTTCTTATCTCCCCAGTCAACAGCCTTTTCAAGTGTACAAAACATCAAAAATGTTTGCTCACTTAATAACTGCATCGGGTGTGGAATCGCAACTAAATTCCCAACCGCTGTAGGAGATGTGTTCTCTCTCTCCATAACAGAAGCATAAAAGTTTACGGGTACATAACTTTTCGCAGCAGCTTTCTCACATAAAAACTGGATAACCTCTTCTTTCGTAGAAGCACTACGATTTAAGAAAATCAAATCTTCCTTAATATATTGCTGCACACTATTATTCACATGCGTAAATAACTGCTGACCAATCGATTTAATCTCTTTATCATCAAATATTGAATTCACTTTTATAACTGGCACAGGCAAACCACTCGGTATATGAATCGTACTAATAATACAATCTACTTTATCTTTATAAAGGTCTTCTACTTTCAATTGATAATAGCCTGTAATACCTACAATCTCTAATTTATCTCGAAACTGTGATAGAATTTTATATTTCAGTAGCTGTGCACTCCCTTGACCAGTCGCACAAACTAATAAACATCTTTTCTTTTGATTATTTTCTTGTAAACGGCTCATCGCCCCTCCAAAGTGAATGGCAATATAACCAATTTCACTCTCTGGAATGGATTCACCGGTATATTCACCAATTATATCTCCAACGAGAACTGCAATTTCAAAAGCATATGGATAATTTTTTTTCACTTCTGCTAAAAGAGGATTTCTCGTATTTAACTTATATTTCAAACGATTTAATAACGTTTTTAAATGAACACCAAAACCAAATAATAATTCTTCATCATAATAAAAAGTAAGATTCCGTTCTTCCGCTACTTTGAAAAGAATATGCTGCATGAATGCATATACATCTTTCCCTAATAGCTCTTCCACATTTTCATAGCGATCTCTTGCTGTAACAGCAGTACTTAATAAATGCATCGTCACATATAAAATTTCTTCTTCTGGAAATTGAAGTTTTAGCTCTTCCCCTAAATTCCCTAAAATCTGTTTCGCAATTTTATATTCTTTCTTTATTATAAGTTCAGATTCCTCTACATGCAGTGTTTGAATGTAATGATCATCCCTGCATCTCTTTAAAGCAATCGCAATATGAATTGATAAATTATCAATTTCTATATCTGATAAATATATCGTTCCTCCCTCGATATACTTTAGTATAACTGAGCGGATGAGAGAAATATGGGGTAACGATAAATACGTGTCCGTCTGCTCATAGTTCTCATGAAACGGAGTATGGTCATACCGCGGTAAACCATATTGTGATAAACAAGAACGAATATTAAATTCTTCTCCCACAATACGTATACCATAATATGGTCTTTTTTCAATTTGTAACTCATAGCGACTACAAATATCCGTAACATCTTTCATAATTAAGTTTACAGTAGATTTGCTCACATAAATCTCTTCCGCTAGCTGTGAAAGCTTCATATACCCATCTGTCGTTAAAATACGTTGTAAAATATAAGCTACTCTTTCTTCATAAGAAGTTGGAATCTTTTCCGTCTGTTTTTGAAATACATTTACGCAAAAATCTTCAAACTTCTTAGTTTGTATAATTTCTAGTTCGTACCCATTCCCCCTTTGTGATTCAATTTTCGCTCCATGTTCTTCCAATATATCATTTAATAATTTTATATCCTTTTGAATCGTCTTCGTTGATACATGTAAACGGCTCGCTAAAAAAGCTCGATTTAACATCGATTTCTCTTCTAAAAACTCCTCTAAAATGGAAATTAATCGCTGATGCACTTTTGTCATAGCTCTTCCTCTCGCTATATATATAAAAAGGAAAAAGCTGCTGAAGTCAGTAGTTTTTTCCTTTTTCATTTTCTCTATTTCTTTAATGTAAATCCAAACTTATCCCAAGCTTGTAAATAATCTAATAAGAAGGTTTCTTCCTCTACCACTCGGCCAACTACATTTGTTTTTCCTGTATTCACCATATCTTTTAAAGCAATTTGCAATTCACCTTTATATTGACCATACTGTTCATTATCAATTAAAAGATCCCCGCGCTTAATTTCGCGCGTATTATGCGGTTTGAACTCTTCTTTTTTATATTTCACACGACTCTGTGTAGAACGAATCATATATTCAGATACATCTCCGCGATAAAAATGCGGTTCGTCTAACACAATAATTCTTTCTATTTCTGTTGTTGTATCATATAGTCCTATATCAAATGTTTGTTTCTCTTTATTTAATGCACCTAGTGCTTGTAATTCTTCTTCTGAAGCATACGCGTTCGCAATAATAACATCATCAATTAATTCTGTCGCAAACAAATGCTTCGCTTGTGTTGTCATCGGTAATTCACGATGCTGCTCTAACGTACATAACCCTTCTGTTACTGGCCAAGGTCCATATGTTGCATCGAATGATGAAATAAAAGCAGCGGTTCTCATACCGTAATCTTTAAATTGTTTCGAGCATTTAATGAAATGATCGTATGATAATCCTGAATAACGGTGTGGATAGAAATTATGACAGCCAATTAAATTTTCACGATTTGGTCTATGACTCATAATGTTATCTACATACTTCGTACCGTTACTCATATTAATTTCAATTTTTAAGCCGTATGGATTGTACGTCATAATTGATTCTTCTAAACCTGAGAAACCGACATCTAAACGAATACCATAAGCACCTAGTTCATGGAAGAACGATAAATCATTATACGAAATACCTAGTTGTTCAAAAACAGATGGACTAATATCAACTAATACTTGAAACCCTATTGCATTCGCATGAGAGATCGTTTCCTTAAACTCTTCTATAATCGTCTCTTTTTCGCCATCTACAGATAATAAACATGTGAATACACGTGTAAATCCGTATTTACTTGCTAATGTTAAATACTCTTTATCTTCCTCTACTGTCGAATGTTCTGGATAAATAGAAATACCTAATCGTCTCATATGTACACGCCTCTTTCTTCATCATATTGTAAACCTTTTCAAATATATGTAGTGAAAAAGTATGTATCCCCTTCTCATCCACTACCATTTGAATCCGCTTTCTTTAAAGAAAAAACAATTTCTATCATTCATAACAACTACTAGTCTATACATCTATACTTTACATCTTTTTTTCAAAATTGTGTAGTCTTTCCACAAATTTGTCAGTTTTTTTGCCTCAAAAATTGTTATACGTTTTCAAGGCACCTTCCTTGACTGTTACGTTGACCACTACATATACTCGAAAGAACAGAGATAAAGTGAAACTTTAATCAGTGGGGGTTTTGTTCATCCCCCACTGATTATTAGCCTTCACCAATCGGGCGTTTACGGACAGCAGGGCTCCCACCTAACTTCTTTGCTCCAGCCAAATTTTGAGGGGAGAGGCTTACTGCCCGTTAACGCGGGAAAACTTTTATATAGGGGATGAATATATGGGAGAGGCAGTACTCGTAAAACGAGAACCGTTATGGACAAAAGAGTTTATTGCGCTAATTCTAGCAAACTTATGTATGTTTTTAGGATTTCAAATGTTAATTCCAACTTTACCTGTTTATGTGAAAGAAATTGGGGGCACAAGTTCAAATATCGGATTCGTTGTCGGCATGTTTACCGTTGCAGCACTTTTTATTAGGCCGCTAACTGGAAATGCCTTGCAAAAATTCAACAAAAAAATCATTTTAATGATCGGTACCGCTATTTGTTTACTCGCTATGGGCAGTTATCTTTTCGCTTCAACCGTTTTCCTATTGCTTGCCGTTCGAATTTTACACGGAGCTGGTTTTGGTATTACAACGACTACATACGGAACTGTCGTTTCAGATTTAATTCCGCAAGCTCGCCGCGGTGAAGGCATGGGGTATTTCGGTCTTTCTGGAACTATCGCCATGGCGCTCGGTCCGCTTATCGGACTTTGGCTTATGCAAACATATAACTTCACGATTCTTTTTTTATGTGCACTTTCATGCACAATAGTTTCATTAATATTAACGAAACTACTTCAAATCAAAAAATCGCCGCAACCACCACAGCAAACATCTGGTACCTTTCTCGATGGATTTATTGAGCGTAAAGCTTTACTTCCTTCATTATTAATATTATGTATTACATTAATGTACGGGGGAATTGGGAGCTTTATCACATTATTTGCTACGGAAGTCGGCATTGCCGATATTAGTCTCTTCTTTTTATTTAACGCACTTGCAATCGCTGTAACTCGTCCGTTTTCTGGAAAATTATATGATACGAAGGGCCATACATTCGTCATCATTCCAGGAGTTATTATAACGTTTACAGGTATTATTTTACTGTCGTATACAACTACAATTCCGAGCTTAATTATTGCCGCAGCGTGCTACGGAAGTGGTTTCGGAGCAATTCAACCAGCACTACAAGCATGGATGATTGACCGAGTAGCACCGCACCGGAGAGGAGTGGCAACAGCAACATTCTTCTCAGCATTTGATCTTGGAATTGGTGCTGGAGCGATTATTTTTGGATTCATTGCACACTTTACCAACTATGCAACTGTATATCGTTATTCCTCTCTATTACTTATTGCTTTCCTGTTCATTTACATTACAAGCTTACGGAAACAAAAACAGAAAGATAAAATAAACGAAAAAGCCGTTGGGTAATGTTAACTCGCTCCATTTCAAAGTACTTACACTAAAAAAATTATATATACACAAATGCAAAAAAGCAGTGGATTCCAAAAAAATCGCACTTCTTTTTGCATTGTATTGAAAGTTGAACCGCTGTTCTATTTATTCATGTTGTTCGTATGATATTAATATATAGAACGAATTGGAGGAAACATTAATGAAAGCAATATTGTATACAAAATATGGTCCCCCCGACGTACTTCAATTGAAAGAAGTTGAAAAACCTACACCTAAAGACAATGAAATACTAATAAAAATTAATGCGACAACCGTAACAGCAGGAGATATTCGTTCAAGAAGTTTTACAGTTCCCTCTTCGGTTTGGCTACCCGCTCGAATTGCACTTGGCTTTAAACAACCGAAAAAACAAATACTTGGAATGGAATTGGCTGGTGAGGTTGAATCAGTAGGAAAAGACGTTACGCGTTTTAAAGTAGGAGATCCAGTTTTTGCTGCTACCCAAGCAAATTTCGGTTCTTATGCTGAGTACATTTGTATACCTGAAGATGGAGCAGTGTGCATGAAGCCCTCCAATATATCCTATGAAGAAGCCGCAGCCATCCCAATTGGAGCACGTACAGCCTTGTTTTTCCTTAGGAAAGCTAACGTTCGAAGCGGTCAAAACATTCTTATTTACGGAGCTTCTGGAAGTGTCGGAAGTTATGCAGTGCAAATTTCCAAGTATTTCGGCGCAAAAGTTACAGGGGTGTGCAGTAGCTCAAATTTAGAATTAGTAAAGTCCCTAGGAGCTGACGAAGTAATTGATTACACCGCAAGCGATTTTTCTACTATAGACGGAGCTTATGATGTTATCTTTGAAGCCGTAAATAAGAGTACCTTTTCAGATTGTATTAAAATGTTAAAGGAAGATGGTACCTATATAAATATCGTTGAACCGTTACCAAGTGCTCAAATGCTCTGGACTAAATTGACAAGTCGCATGAAACTCATATTAAGTCAAAACGCACCTGAAACTTCCGAAGCATTAAATTTCCTTAAAGAACTTGTTGAGAATGGTAAAATAAAAGTGGTCATTGATAGGCAATACACTTTTGAGGAAATTGTTGAAGCTCACATATATGTTGAAAAAGGACACAAAAAGGGAAATGTCGTCATAAACTTGAAACATAACGACAACTCCTAATAAAGTGAAACTTTAATCAGTGGGTAGCTTTATCTCCCACAAATAGCAGGCTAAACAAGCACACTGCACACAGTTTTTACAATACGAAGTACTCAAACTTTTTTAACATAAAAAACCAGGGCAAATTCATATGCGAATTGCTCTTTTTTAATGTTGCAAGCACTCCAAAGAAGTGGATTAATATACTTCAATCATTTTTTCACTTTCATCAGTACACTCATTTCAAACCTCCCCATTTCCCCTACATATTTTTCTAACTTTGATTAAAAAATATGCAAAGAACCATTATAAATAAAGTGAAACTTTACTTAGCACACCCAATTTGGATAGTTTATCTCTCCTATTTTTACTATCAATAAATAGTGTGATAAATGTGACTTCTTTACGAAATAGTCAGATACCATGCATGAAAACCAATTAAATCCAGGAGTTTCTTTAAAGAATTGTAAACTTTTTAGTACTTTGTAAATTTAGTGTAAAAATTATAGACAAACCGTTTACAGTGCCTCAAGGTTTAGTTAATAATTACATCGTACATGAAATTTAAGGAGTGGAATGCGTGGAATACAATATTCAAGATATGATCTTCCAGTTCATTGGTGGATTAGGTATTTTCTTATTCGGGATTAAATACATGGGCGATGGACTGCAACAAGCAGCCGGAGATCGTCTTCGCGATATTCTAGATCGTTTTACAACAAATCCTCTTATGGGTGTACTAGCAGGTATGTTAGTTACAGTATTAATTCAATCAAGTTCAGGAACAACCGCTTTAACAGTCGGACTTGTAAGTGCCGGATTTATGACATTAAGACAAGCAATCGGTGTTATTATGGGTGCGAACATCGGAACGACAGTTACTGCATTTATTATCGGAATTAAAATCGGAGAATACGCTCTTCCAATTATGGCAGTCGGAGCAATCTTATTATTCTTCTTTAAAAATAAAAAAGTACAGTCTTTAGGTCAAGTCGTATTCGGATTTGGTATGTTATTCTTTGGTTTAGAATTAATGAGCTCAGGTATGAAACCTCTTCGCTCTTTAGAATCATTCCAAGAATTAATGGTTAGTATGAGTGATAACCCAATCTTAGGAATCGTTGTTGGTACAGTCTTCACTTTAATTGTACAAAGTTCAAGTGCGACAATCGGTATTTTACAAGAACTATTTGGCCAGGGTGCAATTGATTTACAAGCTGCTCTTCCTGTATTATTCGGTGATAACATTGGTACAACAATTACAGCTGTATTAGCAGCAATCGGTACTTCTATTGCAGCAAGACGCGCAGCATTAGTTCACGTTATCTTTAATATCGTCGGTACAATTATCTTTACGATTTTATTAGTACCATTTACAAGTTTAATTCAATATTTCCAAACATCTTTAAACTTAAATCCAGAAATGACAATTGCTTTTGCACACGGAACATTTAACGTAACAAATGCGGTTATTCAGTTCCCATTCATTGCAGTGTTAGCATGGATTGTAACAAAACTTATTCGCGGCGAAGATTCTGCTATTGATTTCAAACCGCAACATTTAAATCCAATCTTTATTGAACAATCTCCTGCTATCGCACTAACAGAAGCGCAAAAAGAAATTGTTCGCATGGCTGAGTTTTCTTTACAAGGATTAAAAGAAGCAAACCAATTTTTAAATACACAAGAAAAGAAACACGCTGATATGGCTACGCAATTAGAAGCAGCTATTAACAATTTAGATAAAAAAATTACCGAGTATTTAGTTTTACTATCAGAAAAACCACTTTCACATACAGACTCTGAAAAGCATTCAGTTCTAGCAGGTGTTGTTGGAGATATTGAACGTGTTGGTGATCATGTAGAAAACTTAGTAGAACTTGTAGATTTCCAAATTTCAAACCGCGTTTCACTATCAGATGAAGCACTAGCTGAATTAAATGAAATGCTTGAATTAACAATTTCAACATTACAAGATGCAATCAATGCTTTAACAAACTTCGACACTGAACTAGCTCAAACGGTTATTGCAAAAGAACGTAAAATTGACCAAATGGAACGTGTTCTTCGTAAACGTCATGTATTACGTCTGAACGAACGTAGCTGTTCAGGTGATGCAAGCATCATTTTCGTTGATATGGTAAGTAACTTAGAGCGTATCGGTGATCACGCTGTAAATATTGCTGATGGCGTTTTAGGTGAACAAGGAAAAGTAAATTTAAAACAATCATTATAATAGAAAAGAGACGCTCAAATTAGCGTCTCTTTTTTCATTTCATATTTACAACCGTTCTTCCTTTTAACTTTCCTTGCAGTATAAGTGCAAACTTCTCATCTAATTCTTTTAATGTACATTCTTCTGTATAAGATAATAGCTCTGAATTTTTCCACTCACCGGCTAGCAATGCCCACACTTCTCTTCTCACATCTACTGGACATTGAACTGAATCTATTCCTAAAAGGCTAATCCCTCGTAATATGAATGGGTATACAGTTGTATTTAATTCATGCCCTGCTACGTTACCACACGTTGTTATACAGCCTCCATACTTAACTACCTTTAAAGAACTTTCTAACATGTTTCCGCCTACAGTATCGACAACCCCAGCGTATATTCCTTTAAGCATCGGTCTTCCTGATTCATCACTCAATTCCGCGCGGCGAATCATCTTTTTTGCACCTAAACGTAGCAACATCTCTTTCTCTTCCATTTTCCCTGTTGCCCCTACTACGCTATATCCTAGCTTTCCTAAGATACTAACTGCTACACTGCCTACTCCGCCCGTAGCACCCGTTACTAAAACATCTCCCGTGCTAGGCGTAATTCCCGCTCTAATGAGCTTATATACCGATAAGGCAGCTGTAAAACCTGCTGTCCCGTACATCATACTTTCCTTCAAAGACATTTCTTTTGGTAAAGGAACAACCCAAGAGGATGGCACGCGAATATATTCTCCGAAACCACCAGAAGTATTCATACCTAAATCATATCCAGTTACAATAACTTGATCGCCTTCCTGAAAGGCGTTATTTCCACTACTAACTACCTCTCCCGCTGCATCGATGCCTGGTGTATGAGGGTATGTTCTCGTCACACCTTTATTACCAGTAGCTGAAAGGGCATCTTTATAATTTAATGAAGAATAATGAACACGTATTAATACGTCTCCTTCAGGTAAACTATTTACTTCTCTCTCAACAAGCGTTCTTTCAAATAGATTATTTTCCTTTTCTCTCACGACAATTGCTCGGAATGATGTATGATTCATTACGCTCTCTCCTTCATCCGTAGAATACTTCTTTATTATATAAAAAATGAATGTAAAGCTAATCGCTTCTTCTTGGCTATATTTCAACAAATCTTACTTCTCTATCACTTTCTCACAATACATATTTTCATTTCTACTAAAACACATTATACTTGTTCTACATCTTAAAAATAAAATATAGAAAATCTGACTTTTTATAAATAAATTGAATTTTTACGAAATGTAAATGATTTGTAATGTTTTTTTTCGCTAAATTTCATTATAATAAGTGGATATGAGTGTCGTATTTCAATCCAAATGAAGGAGTACAAGAAATGGAGCAAAACCCATCTTTGCAAGAAAATACACGAAGTAAACCGAAAAATAGTAAGAAAAAAACAAAAATTATTATAAGCGTTATTTTATTCTTTTTAATAATAGGTGGCGGTTATACTTGGTTTTTAGTAAATAAAGCATCTTCTGCTATTCGAAATGCCGCACACGATTTAGCGCGCGGTGATAAATCTGATTTACGTGATAAGGCTGTAAAACCTATTACAAACAACGTCTCTGTCTTAATCATGGGTGTTGATGAAAGCGATGTCCGCGGGAAAGAATATGGTGAAGCTATAAGAACGGATGCATTATTACTTGCAACGTTTAATAAAGATAGCAAAACGGTAAAACTATTAAGTATTCCACGAGACACATATACTTATATTCCAGTAGAAAAGAAAAAAGATAAAATTACACACGCTCATGCATTCGGTTCTACCAAAAATGGAAAAGATGGTGGACCACAAGCAAGTATTGATGCAGTTGAAAAATTAACGAATGTTCCTGTCGATTACTTTGTAAAATTTAACTTTAAATCATTTATAAAAATCGTCGATGATTTGGGCGGAATTGAAGTTGATGTACCAGTTGAATTTACTGAGCAAGATAGCAATGATACTGCTGAGGCAATTCATCTGCAAAAAGGTGTTCAAAAGTTAAATGGCGAAGAAGCTCTTGCTCTTGCTAGAACAAGGCACATCGATAGTGATGCGATGCGTGGTCAACGTCAGCAACTCGTTATTGAAGCCATTTTAAAGAAACTAACGAGCGTTGGATCAGTAACAAAAGTTGGTAACATCATTGATGACATTAATGGCCAATTCGTTACGAACTTAACATTCGATGATATGCTTTCATTCTATAAATACGGAGCAGATTCTTCAATTGAGAAATTACAAATTCAAGGTGAAGACTGTTACATGGCAAAAGGTGATGATACATGTAGTAAGTCAGCTGGTGGTGGCCGAACTTACTACTACAATCCAGATAAAAAAGAATTAGCTAATGTTACAAATGAACTTCGTAGTCACCTTGGACTACCTGCCTATACAAAATCTGATTCTGATTCTGATTCTGATTCTGATTCGAAAAAAACAAGCTCAGAGAAAACAAAAGAATCTAAGTCTGAAAATACGAGTGAACGCGAATCAAGTAACAATGAAACTAAAGATAAGAATAAAAATAACAGTAAAGATACAGAAACATCGTCTAATGACAATGAATAAAAAGAAGCAGTGCTCTATGGAGGTAGAGCACTGCTTCTTTTAAATTCTTTTAAAATGAAAAATCAGAACTTTCCAACTATCTTTTTTAATATTTTTAAATTATAATAAATAATAGTAATCTATTCCAATTATCAGGGGGCTCATACATATGAAAGCTGCAGTAAAACATAACATTTCAGATTTTAAAGAGTACTTAAAATCAAACGATATATACATGGAAGAAAATATAGATGAAAATGATGGTTCTGTACATTTCTCAGCAATCCCTAATTTAGAAAACGGGCTTCAAGTTTACCTTATGGTTGCATTCCAAAATGATGATCCTACTGTCGATATATACTGTTTCAATATTGTTCACGTACCCAATCCAGCATTGACAGCCGATGTTTTACAAGTAATCAATGAACTCAACACAAAATATCGCTTTGCAAAATTTACACTTAACAAAAACAACGGTATTGATATTTCAACTTCTCTTACATTTTCAGAACCATACTTTAACCCTGCTATTGTCTTCGAACATACGAGAGGATTATTCTCATTAGCTAATGAGAATCATAAACAGTTAATTGAAGTAATTTTAGGGCACGTACCAAACTAAAAAAAGGATGCTGCGTATGCAGCATCCTTTTTTATTCATATCATATCGATCCACATCTTTACCGCAGTTCCTACAATTAAAATAGACAATACATATTGCAAAACTTTTTGATTCACTCTCTTCCCTACTCTCACCCCAAGAGGAGCGGCAAATAAACTTGCTATCGCAACGATAAGAGCCGGAATAACAACTATTTGTCCAGTAATCACTTTCCCAGTAGTAATTCCTATCGAGGAAATAAAAGTAATAGCGATAGATGTTGCTATTGTCGTACGTATCGGTAGTTTTAAAACAACTAACATAATCGGTACTAAAAGAAATGCACCACCAGCCCCAATAATGCCGGAAACACTTCCTACAATAAACGCTAACAAACTAGCTAGCCATTTATTGTACATAATTCCTTCTGTCCCCTTACGATTGCTTCGCTTCGGTATAAACATCATAATAGCCGCAATAGTAGCGAGTAATGTATAAACAACATTTACAGTATGCTCATTTAATAGATTCGCACTAAAGCTACCTACAAAGCTTCCTATTAATATACTAGCTCCCATATACACAACTAAAGTTTTATCCATATCGTTACTTTTCCGGTACGCCCACGCGCCTGCAAAAGTTGCAAAGAATACTTGAATCGCTGTAATACCACTCACTTCATGTGATGTATATCCAGCAAATCCTAGCAATACTGGAATGTATAAGATCATCGGATAATTAATAATTGCACCGCCAATCCCAACCATTCCTGAAATAAACGACCCTATAAACCCAATAATAAAAAGTAGCACTGTTAAACTCATATTGTATCCCCCGCCTTCTAAAAAGAAGGTGATTTAAATAAATAAATTCACATTCCCATCCGAAGCATCTGCTAAATATACACCTACTCCTGCAAACTCTACCCCTTCCATAATCTCTTCCTCTTTTAACCCTAATAAATCTACTGTCATTTGACAAGCTACAAGCTTAACTCCCTGTTCTTTCGCCATATCAATTAAATCAGGCAAAGGCATCGCATTATGCTTCTTCATAATACCTTTAATCATCTTTGGCCCCATACCAGCAAAATTCATTTTTGATAATCCCATCTTATCAGCGCCGCGCGGCATCATTTTTCCAAACACTTTCTCTATAAACGTTTTCTTTACTTTCACATGCTCATCTTTCCTAAGGGCATTTAAACCCCAGAAAGTATGAAAAATAGTCACCTCTTGATCGTACGCCGCTGCACCATTCGCAATAATGTAAGCTGCCATCGCTTTATCATAATCTCCACTAAATAAAACAATCGTCGTTTTCTTCTGTTGTTCCATATTGTCCTCCTCTTAATTACCTATAGGGGTATTTTAAAAATTGTAAAAAGGCTCCAATTATCTAGCTACACCCGATACTATTTTCCCCTTACAAAGCGTTCATACCGCCTGAAACATTTATAACGCGCTGAAATCCTAATTTCTTTAATACTTTTGCTGCTTGCTTACTTCTCATCCCGCTCTGACAAATAACAATTACTTCCTTATTTTTATCTAACTGATTTACTTTACTAGCTAACTCATTTAGCGGGATATTCTGAAATCCCTTCATATGATTTCCTCTATATTCACCTACTGTACGAACATCGATAAATTGTTTCTCCTTTTTTCCCACTATACCCTTTAATTCTTTTCCATTTATATTTTGAACACCTTTCACCGGTAAAAAACGTGAAATAACAAACCATGCAGCAAGTACAATGAAAAGCGTACTTAATATTGTATTCATATAACCACCCTCTCCGCATTTACAAAACTAGTTCTTCACTACGCCTTCTTAATCCAAAACTTCAGCACATCGTCTTCTATATTATGCTTTACTATTTCATGACCACCTGTTTTTGACCATGCTGGAATATCCTTAACTGACCCTTTATCCGTTACATGTACTTCTAACACTTCTCCAGATTGTAAAGTATCCATCGCTCTCTTCGTTCTTACAATCGGCATCGGACATGCTAAACCTTTCGCATCTAATACTTGTTTTATATTCATCATCTATTCCTCCAATTTGTTATTAATTATGAACTGCACAACGATTTGGACCAATCTCCATTTCACGCTCTTCTTCCACACTCGGATGAATTCTCCCCATATTCGTTTGACGAATTTCTTGATAAGCATTCGGCTGAGGTGGTAGATTCTCCGTTACAATTTTGCGGAATTCATTCTCATCTTTAATATTTAATCCTGCATTCACTTCAAACAATTGTTTTAAATTAGCACTCACAATCCCATTTTCATCCATTTCACTTATTTTTGAGTAATGAGCTGGTAAAACAATTAACTCTTGAGATAATTCCTTATAGCGCTTATATAATGTATTTCGTAAATCACTCACCCAATCTTCCGCCTTCCCAGCAAGATCGGGACGGCCAATTGAATCTACAAATAAAATATCTCCTGATAATAAATACGTCTCATCGATAATAAATGATGTACTCCCAATCGTATGCCCTGGTGAGTATAGTGCATCAATGTTAATTAGGGTACCCCCCACCGTAATAACAGTACCTTCTACTAGCGGTTCGTAAGAGAAAACAACTTCCTCCGCATCTTTTGGAGGTAACCAATACGTACCGCCTACTTTTTCAGCTAACTTACGCCCTCCAGAAATATGATCTGCATGTAAATGTGTATCCATTACATTCGTAATAGTAGCTCCGTTCTCTTTTGCAAAATCTTCGTATGCTTCAATCGTTCTCACCGCATCAATGACTGCTGCTTCACCGTTTGAAACTACCATATAAGATAAACATCCTTTTCCAAGACGATTAAATTGATATATACTTCCTCCGCCCTGTACATCCCCTACCTTTACCGGCTTCACATACTCACTCCAAGCTTTCATACCCCCAGCTAAATAATAAATATTATTGAAACCAGCATCTAACAATTGCTCTGCGACAAACTGCGAAGAACCTTCTTTCGCACATACGACTAAAATCTCTTTCTCCCTCGGTAATTCATCTACAATATGTTCTACACCATCTAATAAATCAAAATACGGTTTATTCAATGAAGAAATTTGTTTCCCTTCAATTTTCCATTCTTCATAATCCGCTTCATTCCGAACATCTAAAATAAATAACTCTCCGAATAAAACTTTCTCTGCAACATCTTTTGCTTGTAACATCTTAGCGACCATACAATTACCCCCATAGGTATATTTTCATTTAAAAAATTTTATTTTTCCATATTCCCTTGCCACTCTAACATACCTGGAATGACATTTTTCACATTTGAAAAACCTTTTTCTTTCAACGTTTGACAAGCTATATCACTACGATTACCAGTTCGGCAAACAACATAAATTTGCTTCGTCTGATCTAACGCTGCACTCTCTAATTCGCCTAACGGCACCGAAATTGCGGATGGAATATGACCAAAGGCGAATTCCGCCGCTTCACGAACATCTAATACAGTGCAATCTTCACCACTTAATAATATATTTTGCAATTCCCCATTCGTAATTGTATGAGGATACTTCACAACTTCATTTACTTCATGTTCGTGGGCTTTTCGTACATAATGCTTCAATATATCTCCCTCTTGTTTCGTTCCAATATATTGATGCCCTACTTTACTTGACCAACTTTGAATATCTAGCGTAGAACCTTTATCCGTCGCCTCTATTTCAATAACTTTCCCTGCTGCCAACCCTTCCATCGCCCTTTTCGTCTTCACAATTGGCATCGGACAAGCCAATTCTTTACAGTCTAAACTCGTATCAACTTTTATACTCATTGTCGATTCCTCCATAACTTACACACTTATACCTATAGGGGTATATTAAAATGTTTTTAAAAATCTGTCAACACATACGTTTGACAGATTATCGGCTTTTTACAAGTAATTGAACAGCTTCTTTAATTAACTCTTCATTTGAGCCATTACCTGTTTCAAACTGCTCGCGCAAACATTGCTCTAAATTTGTTCCCACAACGAGTCCAATTGTACGATCTAGCGCAGAACGGGATGCAGTTAACTGTGTAATAACATCTCGGCAATCTTTTCCCTCTTCCATCATGCGAAGCACACCACGAACTTGACCTTCAATACGTTTCAACCTATTTTTCATATCTTGATTATATTCCACTATAAACCACCTCCGTAATTATAACTATATTATACATTACTTTTTAACTTTGTATAATATCATATACCCTTGAGGGTATATTGTAAAGCGGTTTGTTTTTTTGTCAAACCTTCTAGGGTATAGTAAAAATGCAAAAGCCACTAACTTTATTGGCTTTTGCATTGCTCAACTACACTGCTGGATAGTCCAACTAATTCATTTCATTTACGAACGAAAGAATCAACCGTTTTATTATCATACTTCCTATAATCTCTTTGTAAAACTATAATCCATCTCTCCACCTAACGCTTCAGCTGTATCACCAGTTTTTCTAAAATCATGTGTATAAATTTGTTCAAATAAACCGAAATCTACTTGCTTATAAAATTCGAAACAAGGGAATCCATCATGTTCTCCTTGAATATCGATACTGCCATCCTTTTTCACACATACAGTTAATAAATAGTCCACAGGAGGGGCATACACATTTAACGGATTACTAGCACTTGCACTCATTTTGAATTGGACACCGTCAGAATTCCATACAATATCAGTACACACAATATTTTCAGTACTCGCTTTTCCTGTTCTTTTATTCACCGAACCATCTGGATTTGTAACCTTCTCTGTCGTAATCCCCGTGTTCGCATATGAAAACACTTCTTCTTTATAAAAATCCACTACTACCTCTTGCTCAACTCTAGAGCGCATAGTATTTACCGCATGTGGTGTAAATTCACGTGAATCACCTTCAAATTGAATTACTTTTCCTGTTTTTACATCCTTCCTCGGTTCCGTCCAAGACATTGGAATAAATACACTGGCTCTAATTTTAACGATATTCGTCATAAGAAACACCCCTATAATTCTAATTTTATATACTGCATACTATTGAATAAAATAGACCACAATTTCAATCCTAGAACCAATAGCTTTCTCTTTTACGTTTGCTACTTCCTTCTAAAAAATAGCGCTATATTTATATCTAGATTTTCGTTTTAAAGCTATATTCCATTTCTCCAGCTAGTGCTGCTGGGGTATCATCCGTTTCTCTGAAATCATGTGTATATATTAATTCAAATGAACCAAAGTCTATTTGTTTATAAAATTCATAGCAAGGGAAACCATCATGTACACCTTCAACGTGCACAGCGCCACTTTCATTAACCCGTATAGTCAAAAAATAATCTGCTGCAGGTGCTGCCGCGTTTAACGGATTACTTGCACTTGCTCTCATTTCAAATGAAACTTCATCTTCACTCCATACAATATTTGTACATGCAATGTTTTCTGTACTTGTTTCTCCTTTTTGATACTCAATTGAGCCATCTGGATTTGTAATCTTCACAGTGACGATACAAGCATCTGCATATGTGAAAATCTCTCTTTTATAAAAATCAATATTCACTTCTTGTTCTAATCTTGAACGCTTTGTGTTCACAGCGCATGGTGTAAACTCCCGTGCATCCCCAGCATATTCAAACACTCTTCCTGTTGCAGGATCCTTAATAGGTTCCAGCGATGCATATGGTGCAAATACACTTCCTCTAATTTTAACGATATTAACCATGTGAAACCTCCATTGATTCTATTTATATAAATCATTATTTGTTCTACCAACATACTATAGTCAATTTGATTGACTATAGTATGTATAGTACAATAGACCTTACCAGTAGTCAACTTAATTGACTACAAGTGCGGAGGTTATATACATGGATCATCAAACATTTAACGAATTAGATCTCACTTCACTTTTATCATTATCGTTCAGCACATTAATTACTGAACTACATGACAAATTAAGTGAATTGGGATTTGAAGATATTAGGCCAGCGCATGGTTTTATGTTCAAACGCATCCTTCCTAATGGGGCAACTGGTATAGAACTAGCTGAATATTTAGGGGTTTCAAAACAAGCTATAAGTAAAATGGTAGATTCTCTTGAAAACAGTGGTTATGTCACGCGCCAAACGCATCCTACTGATAAAAGAGGTAAAATCATTGTTTTAACCGAACGTGGTTTAGCAGTAATGCAAGCAAAAGAAGAAATAATAGCTGAAATAGAACAACGATGGATTGCAAATATAGGTGCAGAACGAATGCAAATGCTTAAAGAGGATTTAACAACATTCGTTACTAAAGAAAATACAGGAAAATTATCATCAAGCATACGACCTGTTTGGTGAACAAAAACTCCATATAAAAAACGAATCCACTTTGATTATTCTTTTTCAAAATGGATTCGTTTTTTACAGCTTTATTAAAATCATTGATTCCTTTAAATTTTGTTTTAAATATATGGGATATCCATATATTATACATTATATAATTCCGTAACTCTCTGCACGATCAGCTCTGCCGTATTCTCCTCTGGCGGCATCAACAAGTTTGTAACTGGCCCATACACAACAGGATTTAATTCCACTTCATATCCACCATATGCATACTCCTCTTTTGTCGGTAAGTAACCAATATATCCATTCGTATAGCCACCAAAGAAAGCTAGTTCATTTTGAAGACTCTCTTTCATTTCTAAAGCAGTTTCTGAAAAAGGTTCCATCGGTATTCCAGAGAATATACCATCATTAATTTGAAACAATTGAATTTCTAAATCGATACTTAACTGCCGAATACCTTGCTTATATTTCTCTAAAACGATAGTAAGCCATTCATCCGTATTCACACCCCACTGCCTCTCAGCTGAGCGAGCCATTCTTCGTATCTCATCAATTTCGGGCAGATCCTTCAATCTCATTTGCATCGTACTCGAAATCGTTCTTAAATTTACAATTGGGCTGTATGTAACTATTGGCAACATCGTTAATACATGTCCACTAAGTGTGTAAGCCATTTGTTTTAATGCTTCCCTTGAACCGCGATATTTCGCATTCACATTTCCAGCAGCACCTTGAACAATAACAACTGGACAATTTACTATTTTCTCCAGAATCTCTCTCGTCATTCCAGGATAATCCGCTGATAATACATCGCTATCCCCTTTTAAAACATTCGGATGAGCAGTACAAAATACAACGATCCCAACTAACTCCTCCGTTTCAGCATTTCTCATTGTTAAAACACCAATACGTTTATCTACAATGCCCTCTATATTTGTTCCCATCTTCGCTTTTCCATCAGATGTTCTCTCTCTTCGGTTTACTCCAATATCACCTGTCGTAACACCCCATCCAACTTCACATAGCTTCAAGTTGTTATTCGCAGTAACGGCACCTTGCACTACATTATTTACTAAAATCATTTTATACGACTGTACTAGAGGGTCATCTCCGACCGTTTCTGGACCAGAGTGTGTATGAGTATAAACAACTGTTATTCGCTCAACTGGCACATGAAGCTCACTAGCTACTCGTTCACGAATAATATTCGTATCGTCTACTATCATCCCAATATTATCAATACTTATAAACACAGTCTTCATTTCATCTTTTTCAAATACAAAGATTGTCCCATAAATACGCTCTTCAATATTATTTATTCCTGTCTCTCTATAATATCCGACAAAATCAATACCTACAGGAGGCGTAATATCCACCTTGCATACCCCTATTTTGCTCATTTGAATTGCTCCATTTCTATATATAACTCCCTTTCTTCAAGAATAGCATATTTAATTCTGTTCCAAATTAAAAAGAACGGGCATAGAATTCTATGTCCGTTCTTTTCTTCACACATACTTCCGATGCACCATCTTCCCATCATAAGAAAACACAACGCCCTTACTTTCCACAATCGACTCCATATGCACCGTTCTTCCCCATAGCTGATGAAGATACGGTAATACTTTTTCTAAGTATTTTAAATCTAGCTCAATTCCTTCATAGCTATGTTTAATGTACAATTCCCCATTCTTTAAGTAGTCGCCATCTTCTACTACTAAGTACGGGAAACCTCCATTTGTACGCATATTTACGAGTTGATCGCGTACATGTTCCCACTCTTTATCAATTACTTTATATTCTTTTCCTTGGCGCTGGAATAAGTACATATCTTCTCTCATTACGAGTTCTTTATTTAAGTAGTTTCTTAGGAACGATACGTCCCATTCAATTTCCCGTACTTCAAACATTTTCTCGCGACCAGAACCAGGCTTCACACCACGCCTTTTCATTTCTTCTGTCGGATTGTTGTAGCGTTCTTCAATATCTTCAAACATTTTAATACCGAGGTAGTATGGATTAATACTTGTTTTTGATGGCTGTACGACACCTGCATTTAATTTCGCAAATTCAATTGCTTCACCAGATGTTAAGTCCATTTCACGAAGTATGCGTTGATGCCAATACGAAGCCCAGCCTTCATTCATGATCTTCGTTTCAAGCTGCGGCCAGAAATATAACATTTCCTCGCGCATCATCGTTAATATGTCACGCTGCCACTCTTCTAGCTCACGGCTGTATTCTTCAATAAAGAGGAGTAAATCTTTTTCTGGTTGCGGAGGGATTTTCTTCTTTTTATGCATATTAGGTCTTTCCCTCTTTTTGTTTCGATCATCTAAATTCCATAAATCATCGTACTGTGATATCTTTTTCTTTTCAACATCCTCTTCTAAATCTTCAATACTCCATGCAAGTTTCGGGCGCATAAGTGATGGATCTATATGTTCTTGAATGGCAAGTACGGCATCTAAAAATGTTTCTACCTCTGCCTTTCCGTACTTATGCTCATATGCTTTCACACGATCCGCTGTTGCAGCCATACTTTCTACCATGTCTCGCTTCGTATTCGAAAAACGAATATTATTTTTAAAGAAATCACAGTGCGCTAAAACGTGCGCCACGATTAGTTTATTTTGAATTAAAGAATTCGTATCTAATAAAAAGGCGTAACATGGATCAGAGTTAATAACGAGTTCATAAATTTTACTAAGTCCTAAATCGTATTGTAATTTCATTCTGAAAAATTGCTTTCCAAAACTCCAATGTGAAAACCTCGTCGGCATCCCATATGCACCAAATGTATAAATAATTTCCGCTGGACATACTTCATAACGCATCGGATAAAAATCAAGCCCAAATCCAGTCGCAATTTCCGTAATTTCCGCAATCGCATATTGCAATGCTTTATCTTCACTTGCTCTCATTATTTTCCCTCCTTACACTTTCCCTTAAGAAAGTGTATGATGAGGAACAAGCTTTCATGAGGATTGATTGCATAATAAAAAGACACCCCCGAAAAAACGAGAATGCCTCATCTATTAACCCTCAATAATCTCCATCTTCTCCGTAATCGGCGTACGAGCTTTTCCTTCTGGTGCTTTATCGAAATAGCCGATATGAAGAATTCCAACGATGCGTTGGCCTCCTGTTAAACCGATTCCTTCTATAAATAGTGGATTGTAGTTTAATCCACCTGATTTCCAAACACATCCTAAGCCGCGTTCCCAAGCAAGTAATTGGAAGTTTTGCATAAATGCACATGTTGCAGCGTAATCTTCGTCACGTGGAATTTGACGCGGATCTTCATTCATATATACAACGATTTGTGCAGGTGTGCTTAAGAAACGGTCAGATAAAATTTTGCCGCGTTTCACTCTTTCTTCTTCTGTGAAAGAGTTTAATACTGCGTCTACTAATTTCTGACGGCCTTCTCCAATGTATAATTTACAATTCCATGGTTCACGGTTTTTATGATTCGGTGCCCATGTTGCGTCGTTTAATAGTTCAATTAATAGCTCTTTGTCTACTGCTTTATCTGTAAATGTACGAACAGAACGTCTTTCTTTAATCACATTTGCGATGGAAGTATATGTAGTCATATTTTTCTCTCCCTTATTTTTATCTTCTATATGTATAAGTTTGTTATTGATATTGATTTTCAATTTCGATTATAACCTAGTTTTTCACTATTAATCAATGTTTTATGTTGGAAAACTTATAAAAACTTCTTTTCATACTGTGAATAAAAAAACTTAACTTGTTCACAAGTTTTTCACATTTTATGGAAATGATATGTGTGAGTTTTCCACATTACCCATCTAGGAGGAGTTTACATGTATAAGAAAATCGCAGTAAGTATGACTATGGCAGCATTATTATGCGGGGTGTCTGTTTTCCCTGCTTCCGCTGCCTCGCCAAAAGAAGTAACAATGCACCATCATAAGCCAATCTCAGAGGAAGAAATGCAGTCTCTCGAAAAACTCGGCTATAACAAACATGAAATTTGGAAAGCTGCCCACATTGCAAGAATCAGTAAAAAGGAAATTAAAGACGTTTTAGCTTACTATAAGCAAAATAAATCTTGGGAGAAAACAGCCGAGCATTTCGGTGTAGATCCAAGTAAATTGAAAAAGCATCATATGAATAAAGAAACGAAAAAAGCACTACTGCAAGAATTAGCAAATATGCAAAAGTCCACACCAGATGGACTAAAACAAAAAATGAAAGAGTATAATATCAGCTTACGTCAGCTCACGGTATTAACAATCATCGCTCAAAAAAGTAATACGTCTCTCGATGATGTACTGAAAATGAAAAAAGATGGGATGGATATTAAACAAATTGCGGAAAAATTAAATGTTAAAAAAGAAGATATACGGGCAGAAATGATTAAATTAGTGAAGTCTATTAAAGAAAAGAAAACAAATTAGCCTGCCAAAAAGGAAGAGATATTCAATACTCTTCCTTTTCTTTATGAACTTTCAATTTTTAAGTATAAATTCCCGTCTTTCCCAAAAACTAACATAAGTAAATAATGTAGGTAAGGGGGGAGAAAATGTTTCGTTTTTCGTCTAAAAAGAATAAAAAAACAATCTGTTCCATTCCAGAATTTATTCAAACTATGAAAGGGTCTAGTGATTTCGTTTCTTATAACATCGTAGAAGATGGGACGTTATGTTTGTTTTATTATAAATCTACAGCCGAATCACTCCTCATTAATCGATTCATTTTAACACCTATAAAAAGAGAATTAGATCACATTGAAAATATAAGCGATATAGCAAATATCGTCACACTCGAGGAGATTATCACCGGCCCTTCTATTGATGATATTCGTGAAAAATTATTAAGTGGGTATGTACTTGTACAGTTAAAAAATGATTCTCAAATCGCAGAATATGCACTTATTCGTGCTGAAAGTTCAGTTTTAGGTACACGGTTATATAACGATACAGAGAATGAATATAGTGTCATCGGTCCAAAAGTCGGGTTCGTTGAGAATATCGATACAAATATACACTTACTTCGGCGAAATATCGTAACAGAACAATTAGTTTTCAAAGAAGTTATAGTTGGTTCTATATCAAAAACAAAAGTCGTAGTTGCTTACATCGAAGGCATTACGAATGAGCAGCACGTTAATACTGCGATGCAGCGCCTACAAGACATTGACTTTGATGTTCCTTTCGATGCAACTATGATTGAACAGTTTATTAGCGATAATAGTAACTCTCCCTTCCCTGTTTTACTACCTACAGAGCGGTTAGATCGTTCTGTTTTTGCATTAATTAATGGAGGAGTCGTCATTTTAACAGACGGTTCACCTTATGCATTAGCCGGACCGGCGACGTTACTCGATTTTTTTGTCTCTCCAGAAGATTATTATTTACCATGGGTAGCAGGCTCATTTCTTCGAATGGTGCGTTTTTTCGGAGCGGCATTCTCTTTATTTTCTTCAGCTATTTATACAGCTATATTAACGTATCACTATCAAATGATTCCTGCTGATTTACTTGGACCAATCATTTATTCAAGAGCGAATGTACCGTTCCCCCCTGTTTTAGAAGCCCTATTTTTAGAAATTACAATTGAGTTACTTCGCGAAGCAGGGGCACGATTACCGACAAAAGTTGGACAAACAATCGGTATTGTTGGGGGAATTGTAATTGGACAAGCATCTGTTGAGGCTGCTTTAACGAGCACTATTTTATTAATTGCGGTTGCATTATCTGCACTCGCGTCTTTTACAACACCGACGGTAAAGATGTCTTCTACTATCCGGTTACTTCGATTTCCGCTCATCGTTTTAGCAGGAGCATTTGGCGGATTAGGTCTCATTGTCGGATTCGTCTTCATTTTAGCTCATTTAATTCGTTTGAAGTCACTTGGATCGCCATATTTATTACCTTTATACCCATTTCGAGGTGTAAAAACTGCGGAAGGTCTCCTTCGTTTACCGTTTAGTCAAACCGCTGCACGTGCTTCTTTTCTTAGACCGAAAACAAAATGGCGCTATAATCCGGAAAAAGCGAAAACGAAACGTGATGGTGAAAAGAAATGAAAAAGATTTTACTATGCTTTACTATGATCCTTTTTACTTTCCAATCAGGTTGTACGCAATCGAACATAGTGGATACACAGCGAATTATTCATGTAAGTGGATTTGATATAACGAAAGACAATAAATTTCGCGGGACAATTCTCTATCCAGATTATACAAAGGACGTACAATCAAAACCAGAAACTCAATCAACTACTGCAAATACAATTGAAACAATCTCTTCACAGCTAAACGCCAAATCACCACATACTATCGCCATAGGTCAAATGCGTGTTGCCCTATTCGGAAAATCATTTGGTGAACGCGGGCTTGGTAATGTTATTAACAACTTACAACGTGACCCTAACATCGGCCGAGATGTACAGCTAGCACTTGTAGATGGATCAACAGAAGAACTTCTCAAGCATGTTAAAACAAATGGATCGCTCTATCTTGCTGATTTACTTGAGCAAAATATAGAAACTGAAACGATTCCTCGGACCGCTTTAAATATTTTTTTGTATAACTTTTATTCATCAGGGGGCGATCCATTTCTTCCCTATATTGAAATTGACGAAGACAAATCAGCTTCTATTAAAGGAATCGCTTTTTTAAAAAAAGATAAAGTGGCTATGTATACAGATAAAAAGGGCTCTTTTTTATTAAAATTACTCATTAATCCAACTAAAAATGGACGTTACGAAGTTCCGATACGTCAAGGTAAACATAAAGGATTAATCGCCACTCAAAACTTATCTGGAAAAAGTGTTTGTGACGTTTCTCAAAATGGTAGTATGCCGAAAGTTCACATCCACTTAAAACTAAATGGACTCATAAAAAATACTCCTGATTGGCTTGATTTATCTAAAAAGGAGAATATAACTTACGTAAAAAAACATGTAGAAAAAACACTTGAAAGACATTTAAAGGAATTAATAAAACAATTCCAAGAAAAAGATATTGATCCAGTAGGTATACGTGAAGAAATTCGTAGTCACTCAAGAAAATGGAGTATGAAACAAATTCAAGAAATGTACCCTAGCGTAGACGTTGCTGTTAATGTGCAAGTTAATATCGTACAATCTGGTATCGGAGAATAATGAGGTGCTAAAATGGCTGAGCAAAATAAAAAGAATACTGTTTCTCCTTATTTCGTATTTCTTTTATTACACTCCCTTCAAATCGGAGTAGGTGTATTAGGATATCAACGAATTATTGCGCAATATGCTGGCTATGATGCCTGGATTTCCCTTATTATTGCAGGTATTGCAACTCATATCGTATTATTTTGTATGCTTAAAATGTTAGAAAAAGATAATGATTTAATTAATATTCATATGACATGTTTCGGAAAGTGGCTTGGTACCTTTCTTTCCGTTTGTTTCACCTTATACCTTCTATTATTTTGTCTTACAGTTCTTCGTACATATATTGAGATCATTCAAGTGTGGGTCTTTCCTACAATTAAACCATGGAAATTAACTTTATTATTTTTACTCGTGACTTACTATGTTATAAAAGGCGGATTCCGCTCTGTAACAGGAATATGTTTTTGGGGCACTGTATTACCGTTTTTTGTAGTACTATTTTTAGCCTTCCCGATGAAATACGCACATTTCCGCAACATTTTACCTATTCTCACTCATTCACCCATAGACATTCTAACTTCGGCCAAATCTTCTGTATTAGAATTTCTTGGGTTCGAAGCAATCCTTATCTTTTATCCTTTTATTGAAAAAGGAAAATCTCTAAAGAAATGGGCGCATGGCGGCATAGCCTTCTCAACCATTCTATATGTACTCTTGGCAATCATTTCTTTTATGTACTATAGCCAAGGGCAATTGCATCATACCATTTGGCCTACATTAACGATGTTAAAAATTATTAAAATTCCCTTTATTCAGCGATTTGAATACATAATTATTTTCGTATGGTTCCTTATTATTTTACCTAACCTTTGTGTAACGATTTGGTCTTCTTGTCGTACTATTAAATGTTCTTTTCGCATACCATTTAAAATTACATTGCCACTTTTTATCACAATTGTATTTATTTCATCCCTATTTTTTACAAACCGTGAGAGTATCAATACATTAAATACAGTACTATCTCAAGCAGGTTTATATATTGTATACGCTTATATCCCAATCTTATTTCTATTCCATTCACTACGATGGCGCTTCAAAAATAAGTCGAAAGAATCTTCAACCGACACACCATGATATTTGATACAATTTGATTAATACATTTGCAAAGGGGACAAGCCTATGAAGAAATATGTATTTTCTTTACTTGTAGTACTGAGCTTAATTCTTACTGGATGCGGGAGTACTGGTACAAATGAAAAAAAATCTTCTGAATCAAAAGAAGAGCATGACCATGCAGCACATACTCAGCAAGCTGACATTCAAGAAAAGACAAAAGGAGTCGACACACTTCCGGCCTTCCTAGACAAACTTGATCCACAAATGAAAGAAATCTATACTGTCGCTGGACAAAATGCTGAACTATTAGATTGGATTCCTTGTTACTGCGGTTGTGGTGAAAGTGTAGGACATAAAAATAATAAAAATTGCTTTATTCGTGAAATCAAAAAGAATGGTGAAGTTGTTTGGGATTCCCATGCAACAACTTGTGTAAATTGCTTAGAAATCGCAGTTGAATCTGCTTCGATGAAACAAAAAGGAAAATCAACGCTTGAAATTCGTAATTATATTGATAATAAATACAAAGAAGGATATGGGAAACCAACACCTACGCCAATGCCAAAAGCTTAAAAAACGAGGAGACTCCTCGTTTTTTTCTTTTCATTCACTTTTTTTCTTAACAAATTCTTTCAAGTGTATTTCTCCTCGCTTGTCACACACTATATATAACTCCTCAGTAAGGAGGGTACACAGTGCAAACATATAACGACTATGACAAAGCTCTCTATTACACGTATTGCTGTAATTGGGATAAACTACTCGTTTTAATGGTTCAAACGAATGATCAACTATTTTCTAAGCGTATTGAACACTTTTTACACGCTTATCAATACAGTAAAGAATTACCAGAAGTTGACAAACAATTGCAGCTCCTATTTCAATATATTGACCATGCATCCCAGAAGTCACATGTAGAAGAAGTAGTAGAGCAAATTCAAATGTAAAATATAGCGCTATTCTCTCTTAGAGAATGGCGCTTTTTTGAACATTTTTATATCAATAAAAGTTTCCTTTTACAAAACTTTTATTGATAAACATATTTTCTCTTTCTTTTCTGTACTACTTCATACTATAATTTAGTATGTAACTATTATAAGTGAGGTATAAAATATGGGACGAGAAAAAAAGCAAGAGTATGCTTTATTTACTGCATGGGGAGCTTCTTTTATTGCTACGCTAGGTAGCCTATACTTTTCCGAAATCATGAAATTTGAACCTTGTGTCCTTTGCTGGTATCAACGTATCTTTATGTATCCATTCGTTTTATGGCTCGGCATTGCTGTAGTAAAAAAAGATTATCGTATTGCAAGTTATTCCTTACCAATTGCAAGTATTGGTGCTTGTATTTCTTTATATCATTATGCAATTCAAAAACTTTCAGCACTATCAGCTGCAGGAGCAGCTTGCGGACGCGTACCTTGTACGGGAGAATACATAAACTGGTTCGGCTTTGTGACAATCCCGTTTTTAGCTCTTATTGGCTTTATCACAATCGCTATTTGCAGCTTTATTGTAATTAAAAACAAATAAGGAGATGAAAGAATGAAAAAAATGCTTATATTTGGTGGTATTATTATCGCCTTGTTTGCAGCAATTTTCGCTGTAACACAAATGGAAGAAAAAAATGCTTCAACAAGCCAAAAAATTGATAACGCTACTAGTCAATCAGATGGTCCTGACTACTACACAAACAAAATTTCTCTTTCAGATCTCAAAAAGAATTTAAAAGAGAAAAAAGAAGAAACAGTATACTTTTATCAAACATCTTGCGTTCATTGCCAAAAATTATCTCCTATCGTAGTACCAATGGCTAAAGACTTGAATGTTGATATGAAAGTTATGGATATTGAAAAATTAGATGCTCCTTGGGATGAATATAAAATTAAAGGTACTCCAACAATCATTCATTTTAAAGATGGTAAAGAAGTGAGCCGTATTAGCGGCGAACAACCGGAAGACAAATTAAAAGAATGGCTTGAGCAAACGAAGAAATAACGAGAAAAGGAAACTCCTTCTATACATGAAATGCGTGTAAAATCCCACACTAATGTATAAGGAGGGGGTTTTATGCCAGAAGTGAAATGCTCTGTTTCCAATTGTTCATTTTGGGGACAAGGTAACCTTTGTCAAGCAAGTGCAATCGTTGTTCAACCTGATGCACAAGAAGCAAGTCAAATTGAAAACAGTTCGTATACAAGCGCCGCTTTAACAAACGAGACGCTAGAAAGCTCTGTAACAACGAGTGTAGAGACTTGTTGTCATACATTTAAACCGAAATATTAAACGTAAAAGCATACGATTAGTCGTATGCTTTTTTACATTCCCCTCCAAAAATCATGCATCATAAAAAAGTACAAAATAACGAGAAGGACCGTCCCGCATAAAGTAATGCGTCGGTATATACTCTTCTCCCCTTCCCTCGCTTTAACAAATGCCCAAATAAATCCGACGAACAATATTAAATCAACATATGGAACATAAAAAGAAAAGACGAGAAACGCATACAAATACACGATAAATAAACAGGTCGTTACTAAGAAAATTTTAAATGCAAATTCACTTTTCATAATGTAACCGCCTCCCCAATCTGTACTGTATTATATTCAGCAAAACATAATAGTTGCTGTTTCAATTTTTTCATCTCACTATTTGCAGGCACACGATTGGTATGAAATCAATAAAAACAACTAAAATTCATCACAAATAAGCTACCGCCTATACACGGTAGCTATTATGGAACATTATATTTCCTTTTATATATGTTACTTAAAATCGAATAAGGTAATTGCTCATAACGAATTTTTTCTCCCATTTCCTCTACAATATACAAATTGTTTCCTATATAATAGGTTCCATCTTTTCGTTTGGAATACACTTTGTATTTTTCATTTGGCAATACCGTTTTTACTTTCGTCAATTGTCCATTTGGTTCTTGCCAATATATATTTACACGATCTACTAACGTAAGCATTCCAATTTGTTCTTCTTCTACTTTACGACCATTCCAGCTCACAACACGATAACCAAGCTTATAAGCTTCATATTCGGGACTCGTATGAAAACGAGAAATAATTACTTTTGTCTGTAATTGTACCCGGTCGTATAACCACTGTATATCGCGATCATGCATTCGAATACAACCATTTGATTCCCGACTTCCAATCGTTCCTTCACGGTTTGTCCCGTGAATGGCATATTCCTTTTTATCTAGACCTAACCACCTCGTACCGAGAGGGTTATTCGGAGCACCCCCAGCTATTTTTTTACGATGGTATTCTTTATTTTTATATTTAGTTATAATACAAAAATCACCCTCAGGCGTGGGGGTCCTGTCTCTTCCTGTCGTTATCGGAAATGTTCTCGTATAGTTTCCCTCTTCAAAAAAAGACAGCTGATTCGTCGTAAGGTTAACTAATATTAAATGATCTGTATTAGCAAAAGCGCTAGCTGGCAGGCAGAAAAATAGGATTACGATAAACCATACTTTCTTCATCTAAATCCTCCCTAGCAAATAACATCATAATAAAGTGAAACTCTACTCGGTGGGAGGGTTGTCCATCCCCACTGAGTATTAGCCTTCACCAATCAGGCATTTACGGGCAGTTATCTCCCACCTAATTTCCTTGCATTCGCCGAATTTTGAGGTAGGAGTCTTACTGCCCGCAAATAGCGGGATAAATGCAATTAGCTTTACTTTGCTCTTATAAATGAAAACTATCCATTCACAATTACTCCACCATTTACATGCATCATTTGCCCTGTCACATATGCCGAATCACTAGACGCCAAATATACATATGCAGGCGCTAATTCATACGGCTGACCAGGCCTTTGCATAGGAACATTGCTCCCAAACTGTGATACTTTTTTCTCATCAAAACTGGATGGAATAAGCGGTGTCCAAATTGGACCTGGTGCAACACCATTTACACGAATTCCTTTTTGTACTAGCGACTGAGATAGCGATCTTGTAAAAGCGACAATTGCTCCTTTCGTTGCAGAATAATCGATTAACGTTTCATTTCCTTCATACGCAACGATAGATGCTGTGTTTATAATTACATCCCCTTGCTTTAAATGAGAAAGTGCTGCTTTTGTAACATGAAAATAAGAAAAAATATTAATACGGAACGTTTTTTCTAGCTGTTCCGCTGTAATATACTCTAGCCCTTGCTGCGGATATTGCTGTGCGACGTTATTCACAAGAACATTTAAACTCCCCAGCTGCCGGGCGGTCTCTTCCACAATATCTTTACAATGTTGTTCATTACTTAAATCCCCCGGCAGTAATACACAATTCACGCCTTCTTTTTCAACAAGTTGTTTCGTCTCATTTGCATCTTCGTCCTCATCTAAATAAGCAATCGCAATATTTGCTCCCTCTTTTGCAAAAGCGATGGACACAGCTCGTCCAATCCCGCTATCTCCCCCTGTAATTAATACATTCTTTCCTTTTAACTTTTCGCTTCCTTTATAATTAGGATCTTCAAACTTTGGACGAGGATTCATTAACGATTCAATACCAGGCTGTTTATTTTGATGTTGCGCTGGCATCGTTAAAAAGTTTTTTTGCTGTGGCATAACTTCCTTCAACTCCTTTCCCCTTATAATGTACACAATATTAAAAACTACTTACACATTAAAAAACCGCAATTCACGCTCATTTTCACGGTTAATATTCGAATTTACGACATAAAATATGAATTGTTCTAAAGTTTTTATGCAAAACTATTGCAAAATAGTTAAAAAGCGAATATTATATATAACTGTTGTGAAAATTATTCGTAAAAAGAAAGGATGTTTATATGTTTAACCTTTCAAAACATAAAACTTCTATTAAAACTGAAATTATGGCAGGTATTATTACCTTTTTAACAATGGCATATATCATTGTCGTAAACCCTGTTATCCTTGGGGATGCAGGCGTTCCATTTGAACAAGCATTTACAGCGACAATCATTGCAGCTGTTGTCGGAACATTATTTATGGCAATCTTTACAAACTTACCAATCGCAATTGCACCGGGTATGGGATTAAATGCTTACTTCTCTTATTCTGTTGTAAAAGCTCATGAAGGCATGACTTTCGCGATTGCATTCTCTGCTGTATTCGTAGCAGGTATGATTTTGATTTTGTTATCATTCACATCTTTCCGTACGAAATTAATGGAAGTAATTCCTGAAAACTTAAAACATGCACTGACTGCTGGTATCGGTCTTTTTATTGCTTTTATCGGTTTGCGCTTAACAGGAATTGTTACAAAAAATGATGCAAACTTAGTTGGGCTTGGCGATCTTCACTCTCCTCCAGTTCTACTAGCATTAGCTGGCCTTGGAATTACAATTATCCTTATGTCTTTAAATATAAACGGGGCACTATTTATCGGAATGTTATTAACTGGTATTATCGCTTACTTCACCGGTCAATTAACATTCTCAAACGGCGTTACATCAATCCCTGGATTACCAGAAGGAATTATCGTTTCAAATCCAATTACTGCTGTATCTGATGTAATTAACTACGGATTATACGGCGTTGTGTTCTCATTCTTCCTTGTTACACTATTTGATACAACCGGAACATTACTTGGTGTAGCACAACAAGGTGGATTTATGAAAGACGGAAAGCTTCCAAAAGCAGGACGAGCTCTTCTATCTGACTCATTCTCAGCAACAATTGGAGCTATGTTCGGAACAACACCATCAACAGCTTACATTGAATCATCTGCTGGTGTCGCAGCTGGTGGTCGTACTGGTTTAACAACTGTTACAGTAGCTGTTCTATTTGCATTAGCAGCATTCTTTGGACCGTTAGTGAGCGCTGTTTCTGGCGTTTCAGCTATTACAGCACCATCATTAATTATCGTTGGTAGTCTTATGATGGGTTCAGTTCGATATATCGATTGGGATACGTTCGATGAAGCATTCCCAGCATTTTTAGTAATCTTAAGCATGCCACTTACATCAAGTATCTCAACAGGTATCGCACTTGGATTTATTTCATACCCACTTATGAAAGTGGCAAAAGGACAATTCCGTGCTGTTCACCCGCTTGTGTATTTATTCGGAATCTTGTTCGCTTATCAATTAGTTTTCTTACCACATTAAAATCCCTCATAAAGAGGGATTTTTTCATAAATAAAAAAGCCCCCTCCAAATATAAAGGGAGCTCACAATTTCTAATACCTCTCATCTACCTGTAATTCTTTACTACACTTTTGAATGAAAACCGATGAAATAACCATCATCATTCCTACACTAAACCCAATAAGCTGATCTAGTAGCATTTCATCATAAATCAACCAGCGCAGCAGAAATGCACCGCCAAAAATAAGCATTGCAGTAAATCCAGTATGTCTAAGCCCTTTATATACATTTTCCATATGTATCACCTCTCCACATACTTTTATCCATATTATACCATGTTACTTATTGTATATTTCCATCAAGCAAACTTATTGTCCTCTCACAATATTCAGCTACCTTTTGGTCGTGTGTTACAACTAGTACCGTTTTTCCTTGTTTATTAATTTCTTTTAAAATGCTCATAATTTTGTCCCCGTTTTCTTGATCGAGAGCACCAGTCGGTTCATCAGCAAGTATAATTTTTGTATCTTGTGCTAAAGCCCTTGCTATTGCTGTTCTTTGCTGTTCTCCACCTGATAACTCGTAAGGATATTTGTTAATATGCCTCTCAAGCCCTACCATTTCCAGCATTTCTTTTGATATTTGTATACGTTTCTTATGAGAAATTCTTCTATATATAAGTGGAAGCATTACATTTTCAATAACTGTATAATCATCTAGTAGCGAAAAGTTCTGAAACACAAATCCAACTTCCTTATTTCTATACTTATGATAGTTTGACTTTAATGTACTCGTATCCATGCCATCTAAAAAATACTTTCCAGTAGAGGGGCTATCAATTAAGCCAATAATGTTAAGTAAGGTTGATTTCCCTGAACCAGATGGTCCCATAATGGCTATCATTTCGCCTTTTTCTATTGTAAGATTAATATCTTTTAAAGCACTAAAATTACTCTTTCCGTATCCCTTAGCCACATTTGCGAGCTGAATCATCTATAACACCTCTTTCATATGTGTATTTTTTATTTTTAGTACATTGAAGTAAATGATTGCATATATAATGAGGATCATTACAATTGATAGAGCACCTATAACAATCAATGATTCTATAGAGACTTGTAACGTTCCAAAGAAAGATACTGTACTATTTTCTAGCCCTTTCTGAATTTCAATTACTCCGCTATTCTCCCATTGAAAATACATAATTCCTATACATATAGATAAAATGAATAACAACATATACTCAATAACAAACGTAAGACATAGTTGAAAAGTACTTGCTCCTAATGCTGATTTAATAGAAATATTTTTACGCTCCATATAAAGCGCTGCCATTGATGTTAATAAAATAGATATAAATGAAAAAAATAAAACTGTACCGCTTAATAATAAGGGGTATGACATATTATCAATGCCTTGCTTTTCATTTTCTAACAATTTATTCGGATTTGTAATATAATACGAATACCCCTTGCCTTCTGTTACCTTTAATACTTTCTTTTGAAATTCATTTATATCCACTTTTCCATTTGTTTCTATAATCAGCCCATTGTATAAAAGTTCTACACTATAAAATTCTATTTCTTCTGTTCCAATTGGTAAAATAGCCATGTCATCTAATAATGTAATACGATTATCCGATATTTCACCGCTTCGAGGATATGTAAATGGTGAATTTTTTTCTAAAAAACCGATTACTTTTAGCTTCATTTTTCCAGATGGTATGACATCACCAATAGATACCTTTTCTTTATAATTAGCACCTAATATCACAGGTCTAATATCAAATACTGATTTATGAAATTCCGATTCCTCAAAATACCTTCCTTGTGAAAGTCGTATATGAAAGTATTTATTAATATCTTTATCAATAATAAGAGTCTTTATCGTTCCATTTTCTTTTTTTAAGCTAAGTGAATAGTTACGGAACAAATAATTTGTTGTATTTGTTATTGATATCGTATTAGATAACGCTTGAATGAAATGTTGATAATCACTTTTCGCTTTTTCTTCGCTAAACAACGTTATATCTTGCGTCGCATAAAGTTCATAGAAATTTTTATGAGTCGATAAATTATTTGCTACTGTCATCATTTTTCGATATCCCGAAAGATTACTAATAAATTCTATTGCTGAAGAAAATGCAATAATTAAAGAAATTACTATAATCAAACTTGGTAACAACCGTTTTTTCACAGACCGTATAGAATCAAATATAAAAAACATGACGACCTCCTACGTTCTTAAATGTTTTCCGGGATATATATTTATAATGTGCTTGATTGGAATTATAGTAACAAACATTGTAAGAAAGATTATAAAAACAACATTACATATCAATACATATAGTGTTAATGGTTTTAATAAGTATGTCTGAAAATACGTATGAATTATTCCAGAAAATATTTCTAACGTAAGAAAAACCAACAACATCGCTGCTAGAGAAATAAACAAAATTTGAATATATAGTTCGCAGTAAATAGACATATTAGAAGCACCTACTGCTTTTTTTAATGCAATCTCTCTTTCTTTTTTATAAATCCAAAATAAAACCGCAGAAATGCCAGAAGCAATTGCAACAAGAATGAATTTATAATAATACTTATTTGCTGGATCTATATATGTTACATTTAGTTCCTGAAGATCTATTTCATTCAGTATTTGAACCTCACCCGAAATTACTTCTTTGCTCTTATTCATAAAAGTTTTTATTTCGTTATGGATAGATGATGTAGGGTTAACAACTGTTAATTGTAATTGTTTACTCGCGATAATACCTTTTTTAGATATAGTAGGTAAGTTTTGAAGTGGAACGTATATGCCTGCTACGCCGACGTCACTGTCTTTTCTCGATATAGTTCCTATTTTTTTATATGTATCATCAAATTCATATAATTCCTCTACATTCGTTTGATCACCAACAACCATATCATTTACATTTTCACGATGAAAATATTGCCCTTCAGAAATATATGGCGTCCAATAATACTCATCTTTTAAGTTCACAGCTATGATCTTTGTTGCCCTGAACTATTTAATGCTTTTAAATGCTCTACGTAAATATCACTTTTCACAAAAGTATCTTGTATGAAAGGAATTATCGCTTCCAATTCAGTTGCATTCGCTATCGGAACAGTTAAAATTTGATTTTTTTCTGGGAAACCGATTTGAAAAGCAGATATAAAATTTCGTTTAGACTCTGTTAAAAGCGCGGCAACTGATATAGAAAGAAAAGAAATAAAAAATGCCATAAGAAGAATTACTGAAAATAGTTTGTTGCTTTTTATATTTTTAAAAGCTAAATACATGTCTCTGCTCCTTTTAGATAAGAAGGAGACGATGAACATCCCCTTCTCCTTATCCAAATATTTATAAAGACAACTATTTAATATTTTTTATTACTGTAATCGTAAGTTCCTATTACTATTAAAGGTACCTTTGTAATCGTAAGTTTCCATTACTATCAAAATTACCTTTACGAATCTCTTCTTGATAGTCATTATCCTCATTAGCATAATGCTCAGAGTATAGTCCTTTTGCACCAAAGGCGTTATATGCACCATTACTCACAGTAGCATTTAATGCTCTTCCAGATTCATGGGATCCTAATTTATCCGAAGCGCTTTCAATATATGAATTATTTCCATTTGAATTAATAAAAGAAATTGCTACTGAACAGCGAGATGCATTTTGATTCGTAGTCGTTTGAGCTCTGTAAGATAGTAGATTACCGCTTTTGTGACCACTTAAAGTTGGATAGAATGCACTTGTTGAGATTGATGTTGCTAATAATACTAAAGTCGTAATTGAAAAAACCTTTCCTTTCATTAACAATCACCTCATAAATTAAATAGTTTAGTAGCGCTACATCGTCATAATACCCTTCAAGCCAATTTTTCTCAATAATAAACCCATATGTTTTACAAACTCTTTAAACACTTAAACATTAATACATTTTTAAAAAGTAACGTATAAGTAGCAATACAAAAAAGGCTGCAGAGAACTCATTCTCCACAGCCTAATTATTATTTTTGCAAAAACGACTGTAAATCTGCAAACTGTCTCTTTGCATCTTCATAGCCTTGCTCATATAAACTTTGTAGTTTTGCCGAATCTTTTTCCATACGATCTACTTGAAGCGGCACTTCCGGGCGAATAACAAATAAATTACCCGCTTGCTCTTCTTTTTCAATGTAGTGAAGTGTTTCATTATACACTTCATAACGAGTTAGCATCGTATTAACAAGGTTTGGATACTTTTTATAAGCCTTCGCTGCAACCCAGCCAAATTTTGATTTTTTCTTTGCGTAACCATGATTTCTCGTCAAAATAACGACTGATTTTTCAAATCCATCTTCCTGTGCTTTACGAACTGGAATCGGATCAGAAATCCCGCCATCTAACAACTGCTTACCACGGTAATTTACTACTGGTGCAATGAAAGGTAATGAACTAGATGCTTGTAATAAATTTAGCGCATCATCATTCGTTCCCTCTTTTTCAAAATAAACAGACTGTCCTGTTTCACAATCCGTTGTTCCTACAAGGAAACGCTCAGGACTATTAAAGTATGTTTCAAAGTCAAATGGCACATGCTTTTCTGGAATTTCATGAAAAATGAAATCCATATCAAATAGTTGACGTTTTTTCCACAAGTTTTTATACGATAAATATTGTGGATGTGATGCATAATCAATATTTACTGTTTTATTTCTATTCCTTTGTCTGGAAAGATACGACGCTGCATGACAAGCACCAGCTGATACACCGATTACATATGGAAAATATAAATCTTGTTCCATAAAATATTCTAGTATCCCGCCCGTATATACACCACGCATACCGCCGCCTTCTAATACTAATCCCGTATTTTCAAGCATGTTACTCTCTCCTCTATATATATTGACTCTTTAATTATTCACTATGTTAAGTATCTTTTTCTATTATATATGAGTTCTTTCAGAAATTATATTCAAAAGGCTTGGAATAGAGGTTTTTTTTCTTTTCCTAGGGATATCATCACATCAAATAAACCCTGACGAGTTTCTAATTGACTACAAAATTGAGTAAGAGAGGTAGTAGCGATTTGTTGATTTAACCATACACATTAAGATAAAAAATGGTGCCATGGCACTTACGTTTTCGTTTCATTCCGCCTACTTCTATAATTAATTGACTAAGTATAGCGGGGGACATATATCGATATAACTCTTCGGCAAATAAAGACAACTCTTGTTTTTGATGCATATTCATAAAAAGCACATCACCCTTTCTCATTAACATAAGAGAATAGTAACGTGCTTTTAACTTCAAGAATAGTCTTAATCCTTAAATTGGTGGATGTGGGATACCACCACATAGTTCTACATTATATATTTTTCATTTTTAAGACCTTTCATGCTCCATATGACACTTACGCTTATCAGTATGCACTGACCATTTTAATGCTTCTCTTTCTCTCTTCATCAAATCATATTTTTACTCGTATATGAATTATATAATTACGCTGCAGATACCGAGGCCTTTTTCCCCTTTCTCTTATTCTTTTTCTTATACCACCACATATACACACCAGTAAACATTAAAATAGATGGGGTAAGCCCACCAATCACATACAAGATTTTTGTAAATACTCCTCCAAATGTTCCTGTATGTAAAGGAAGACGCCATATTTGATATGTTAGTCCGCTATCTACTTTTGGGTCTAGCTTTGCTAATACTTTTCCACTATACTGGTCCATCCATACCTTTATATTCCCATTCCCCGGATCATATGAACGGCTCATCCGGATTTCCACAGCACCTTCTGCCTTGCCTTTTTTCACTTTCTCTGGCATTCTTACTTGCATAATTATTCCTTTTGGTACTGCTTTTTCCGCTTCACTCAACAAGTAATCAAGAGGAAGCTTCCCTCCCGAAAGCGCTTTCGAAATAAGTATCTCTTTTGATGGTGCCACACTAGCTTTCGCTCCAAACCATCCGAAAATTGTTTTATCATACACAAGCAGACCACCTGTTAATGAAACGATTAGCAAAAACGGAACTGAAACACCTCCAATGACTCTATGTAGATCATATTGTTTTACATACGAATTCTTACTTCGGCGTATAACAAATCCGCGCATCCATTTTTTAATCCCCGGCCACCATAAATATAAACCTGATAAAATAATGAAAAAGAAAATAAATCCAATGATGCCAACAATCTCTTTCCCCTTAAAATCATTAAGAAGTAAATGATAATGAAGTTCCTCAACCTGATTAAAAAATGATTTTTCACCTAACTCTCCATTGATCCTACCATTTCCTGGATCGATGTAAACTTCTTGTTTTGCCTTTCCTTCTTTTAAATTAAATAAATAAACACCTTGAGCACTTGGTTCATCTGGGGTATATACTCGCTGAATCTCACCCTTTGGATGTACTGCCAATACAGTTTGAAGTGCTTTCTGATAAGTAACCTTTTCGCCTTCTGTTACTTTGTATAAATCAGGATGTAACACACGATTTAATTCGTGTTTAAAAACCAGCAAGCTCCCTGTCAACCCAATCAGCACAATAAACATCCCAGCTATCATACTCAGGTATAAATGAATCTTTCCAATAACCTTACGAGCTTTCATACATATCCCCCTCAATTTAATGAAAAATCAAATCAATATTAAAGATAATAATTATCATTGTCAATAAAAAGTTAGACTATTTTCATTCTCTTAACCTAGGTCCACTTCTAAGCGAATGTCTTTCTCTCACAGGAATACAATCCCCATAGACTACAAAAAGGAAAATATGTAAAAAGCAAAATAGAGCCCCCAAAAGGTCAGCTCTATTTTAAGCTCGTTGATCAGCAACAATATGAATATCAATATACTTCGTTTGTCTCATAATTTCATTTACAATAGAGCCTTTTCGTATTTCTTCCCACCGTGTTCTCGCCGATTGTCCGAGTAAAACTTGTGTCACCTGTAGTCTTTTCGCAACTTCAATAATAACATCAGCTGGCTTTCTTCCTTTCGCTTCTTCTAATACAAAGCTCGCATCAAATTGATTCGTTAGCGATTTCCACTCTTCAATCGTTTGCTTTTTCCCCACTGAAAGGGAATCTATATTTTCCCTTTCTACGTTTAACACATACAATTCAGCGTTTAACCGATCAGCCATGCGCCATCCCCGTCTTATCAATTTTTCCGCTGTCGAACTATATTGCACACAAACGAGAATTTTTTCCTTTACACCAATCGGTTCTATAACTGTTTGGCTGATTTTCTCATCCATATCATCTGCAACTTCGCGAAGCGATAATTCCCTTAGTGCCCCTAAATTATTAAGCGTAAAGAAGTTTTGTAAGCTTTGCTCTATTTTTTCTTCCTTATATATCTTTCCATCTATTAATCTCTTCCTTAGCACTTCCGGCGTTGCATCAACGAGTTGAATTTCATTTGCTTTTTGCAAAATAAAATCCGGGATACGCTCTCGTACTTTGACATTCGTAATTTGAGCTACAATATCATGAACACTCTCTAAATGTTGAATATTAAACGCTGATAATACCGATATGCCAGCCTCTAGCAATTCTTGAACATCCATATAACGTTTCTTATTTTTGGATCCAGGAATGTTACTATGCGCAAGTTCATCCACTACAACTACTTGCGGTGCACGCTTTATAATTCCTTCCACATCAAGCTCATAAAATCCCTTTCCTTTATAATCTATTTCTTTTAAAGGGATCTTCTCTAAATCAGCAATTGCTTCTTCTGTCTCGATTCTCCCATGTGTTTCAATTAAACCAATTACAATATCAATACCATCTTTTTTCATTTCTCTAGCATCAAATAGCATTTTATAACTTTTCCCTACTCCTGGTGCAGCCCCTACGTATAGCTTTAACTTCCCGCGATTTTGCTGACGAATATATTCTAAATATTCCTCTGGCGTTCGCCTTTGAAACGTCGGTTTATAGTCATCCGCATACAAAACACTCACAACCTTTCTTTCGAAACAACACTACCTCAATCCTTTAGATTGAGGTAGCACTATTTCTATTTCATTAGTTTCTGTAATTCTAAATTTAACTTTAAGACGTTCACTCGATCTTCTCCAAATAAACCGAGTGCAGCGCCTTCCGTTTGATCCTTAATCAATTGATCAAGCTTTCCTTTCGGAATATTCGTTAATTTCGAGATGCGATCTACCTGTACGGAAGCCGCCTTCGGACTAATGTCAGGATCAAGCCCTGAACCTGAATTCGTCACTAAATCTATCGGTACTTCTGTAACTGGAACAGTTGGATTTTTTTCCTTCCAATCTGTAATACTTTTCTCTACTCGTTTCTCTAAATCTGGATTAGACGGTGCATAGTTATTTGAACCAGATGCTTCTGCTTTATATTCTATACTAGAGACACGTCCATGAAAATAACGTGGGTCTGTGAAATTTTGACCGATTAATTTCGAACCAATTACTTCATCTTTATCATTATATATAAGACTTCCATCCGCATTATCCTTCATTACCGCTTGCGCAATACCAGTTACAATTAGCGGGTATACAAGTCCACACAAGACTAAGAACGTAAAAGTAATACGAATAATTGGTGAAAGTATACTTTGTTTTTTCGCCATCTTTTTTCCCCTCTTCCTTATATGAACACGCCGACAATCATATCAATTACTTTAATTCCAATGAACGGAACGATAACTCCGCCAAGCCCGTAAATGAGTAAGTTTCGGCTAAGCAATGCATTCGAACTCATCGGTTTATATGCAATACCTTTCATCGCTAGCGGAATTAGTAATGGAATAATAACCGCATTAAATATTAATGCTGATAAGATTGCTGAAAGTGGTGATGTTAATTTCATAATGTTTAATGCTTCCATTTGCGGAATCGCAAGTGTAAACATTGCTGGAATGATTGCAAAATATTTTGCAATATCATTCGCAATACTAAACGTCGTTAACGCACCACGTGTCATTAACAATTGCTTACCGATTCCTACAACCTCAATAATTTTCGTTGGGTTCGAATCTAAATCGATCATATTGGCCGCTTCTTTCGCAGCTGTGGTACCACTATTCATCGCCAATCCAACATCAGCTTGCGCTAACGCCGGGGCATCATTTGTACCATCACCTGTCATTGCTACAAGTTTCCCTTTATCTTGCTCTGCTTTAATAACCGCAATTTTATCTTCTGGTTTACACTCAGCAACGAATTCATCTACCCCTGCTTCTTTCGCAATTGTTGCTGCTGTTAATGGATTATCACCTGTACACATAACCGTTTTAATTCCCATTTGGCGCAATTGTTCAAAACGTTCACGCATACCAGGTTTTACTGTATCCTTTAAATAAATCAAACCGTAAATACGATCATCTACTGCAACTACAAGCGGTGTCCCGCCCTCTTTTGAAATTAAATCTGCTTTTTGATTCACATCTTTCGGAATTGTTCCACCTTGCGATTGAACCCATTCAATAACGGCACCGACAGCTCCTTTTCTCACTTTCGTTCCGTCCTGTAAATCAACACCACTCATTCTCGTTTCTGCTTTAAATGGAACAAATTCACCTTGTTCTGCAAGTTCTCTATTATATGATATAGATTTCGTTTGTACATATTCTATAACTGATCGACCTTCTGGCGTTTCGTCTAAAACTGAGCTAATTGCAGCCCATTTTCCTACTTGCTCAATCGTTTCATTTCCTACAGGTAGCAGTGTATGTGCCATCCGGTTCCCGAAAGTAATCGTACCTGTTTTATCTAAAATAATTGTATTAATATCACCCGCAGCTTCTACTGCTTTCCCTGACATTGCTAGCACATTAAATTTCGTCACACGGTCCATCCCAGCAATACCAATCGCTGATAATAACCCACCAATTGTCGTTGGAATTAAACAAACTAACAACGCTACAAGTACAGCTGTATCAATTTGAAACCCTAAATAATTTGTGAAAATCGGCAACGTCACAACAACGATTAAGAAAATAAGAGTTAAACTCGTTAATACTGTATTTAAAGCAATCTCATTCGGCGTTTTTTGGCGAGCAGCTCCTTCTACTAAAGAAATCATTTTATCAATAAATGATTCACCAGGATTGCTCGTAATTACAATTGTAATCTCATCACTTACGACCATCGTCCCGCCTGTTACTGAACAAAAATCACCGCCCGCCTCTTTTATTACAGGAGCTGATTCTCCTGTAATTGCAGATTCATCTACAGACGCTAATCCTTTAATTACTTCACCATCATTCGGAATCATTTCTCCTTGTTTTACAATAACAACGTCACCTTTTCTCAGATCAGTTGCTGAAACTTGAACAATATCTCCATTTTCTTTTACAACATTTGCAAACACATCTTTCTTCGATTGTTTTAAAGAATCTGCTTGTGCTTTACCACGACCTTCAGCTAACGCTTCTGCAAAGTTGGCAAATAAAACTGTAAATAATAGAATGAGAGAAACTGTTATATTAAACCATCCTGGTACACTATTAGAACTACTTGGAAGAAAGGATAAAATGAACGTAATTATAAAGCCAATTTCCACAATGAACATAATCGGATTCTTTATCATTACTTTCGGATTCAATTTCGCAAAGGATTGTTTCATCGCATGCGTCACGATATCACGATCCAACGTTTTCGCTTGTCTAACCTCATCTTCTACAGCATGTATTTGTGACTGATTTATTTGTTTTTCTTTTACCACTACCGGTCTCATCATTTACCCTCCATTACTTCAATGTAAGAAATTCTGCAATTGGGCCGAGTACTAACATCGGGAAGAATGTTAACGCACCAACAATTACAATCGTTCCGATAAAGATCCCTCCAAATAAACCATTATCTGTACGGAACGTTCCGACTGTTTCTGGCACTACCGTCTTCTCTTTCAATGAAGCTGCCACAGCTAACATTGTAATTAAGCTGAAATAGCGCCCTAAAAACATAACTAAACCAGTTGTAATATTCCAAAACGGTGTATTATCTGCTAATCCTTCAAATCCTGATCCATTATTCGCAGCTGACGATGTATACTCATATACAACTTGCGTTAAACCGTGGAAACCTGAATGAGAAATTGCATCCGTCCCTAAATTTGTTGAAAGAGCTAATGCTGAAAACCCTAAAATAAGTAATGGATGAAATAATATCGTTACCGCAATTAATTTCATTTCCTTACCCTCAATTTTCTTACCTAAAAACTCTGGTGTCCGTCCAACCATTAACCCAGATATAAAGACTGCAATAATTGCATACATGATAATGTTGACAAAGCCTGCTCCAACACCGCCGTATACTGTATTTAACATCATATTTACGAGTGGTACTAAACCGCCAATCGGTGTTAATGTATCATGCATCGTATTAACGGCCCCTGTTTCAGCAGCTGTCGTTACTGTTGCGTATAGCGAAGAAAATACTGTTCCAAATCGTACTTCTTTTCCTTCTGTACTTCCTTGTACATGTTCGATACCCATTCCATTTAACGCTGGATTCCCATTTAATTCCGCTGTAGTAATCGTTATAAACCCTAGTAAAAACACCATAAATAGTGAAACGAAAAGGATACGTCCTTGTTTTTTATTTCCTACCATTCGTCCGTACGTAAATGGTAGTGCTGTTGGCAATAACATCATAAGCATCATTTGCAAAATATTACTCATTTGTCCTGGATTTTCGAAAGGATGTGTAGAGTTTGCCCCGAAAAATCCACCGCCGTTATTTCCAAGTTCCTTAATGGAAACGAATGATGCAACTGGACCACGCAAAATACTTTGCTTCGCACCATCGATTGTTTGTGCTGTAACCGCCCCATCTAACGTTTGTGGTACACCAAGTGCGACAAAAACTAGCGCCGCAATAAATGCGATAGGAAGAAAAACTCTCGTTAATGCTCTCGTAAAATCAATGAAAAAGTTACCGAGTTCTTTTCCAGCGAGTCCTCTAATAAAAGCCATAACGAGCGCTAACGTCGTTGCTGGTGCCGCAAACATTAAAAATGTAATCCCGATTAATTGTGATAAATAAGATAAACCATTTTCACCGCTATAATGCTGTAAGTTTGTATCAGCCATAAAACTAATCGCTGTATTAAAAGCGAGCGTAGGCTCCATTCCTTCAATATGTGCTGGATTTAGCGGCAGCACACCTTGTAATCTGAAAATGAAATATACGACAACAATCATGAATCCATTGAGTAAAACTAATGATAATGCGTACTGTTTCCACGTTTGATTGTATGCTTTTACACCCGTAATTTTAAAAATAAGTTTTTCAAAAGGCCCGAATACTTTATCTAGCGTTTTGCTACCTTGAAAGGCTTTCTCTAAATAAATCCCCGTTGGCTTTGCTACTAAAATAAACAAGAGCATTGTAATAACGACTGCAACCCAAATCATAATGAATGATTCCCCCTAATTAAAACTTTTCTGGATTTAATAATGCGTACACTAAGTACACCGTAATCGCTGCAACAATAACCGATAAGGCAATCATCATGATTGCTTCCCTTCTTTCACAACTTTATCTGACCAACTTGCAAGACTTGCCATCGATGCGACTAACACAACAAAAATCCCGATCATTACAACATCTAACATAACTACCCCTCACTTTTGTTAAAATTTACCATCTAATTATCAAAAAAAGAACACTAAGCTCTACTTAGTGTTCGAAACGAACAACACAAAGTAAACCTCCTCTCTAAACGCTTACGAGGTTAGCTGTCGGATTCGGGCCTAAAGAGTAGCCCTACTTTCAAAATTGAAAGATTCACCCCAAGTGACGATGCACAAAATTGGTTCCCCCGCTCCATTTCTGGAACTCAGCGATTTTAGGTTTTTTTGGAAATTTCATAAATGATTTATGAGAGTAAATATACTCCTCTATATTTAACTTGTAAAGAGGCAAATTACTAAAAAAAAGAAAATATTCCGTCGTTTAAGCGTTTACATTAAGTGTTATTAATATTCTTTCATCTGTTTTCTTGTCTTTTCTTTCTTTTTCATAAAAATGATCCTTTAAATATGAAATAAAAAGAGCGAATTACATGAAGTGCATAGCTTGTTGCACTCAGTATTCGCTCTTTTTTCATTCAACCTTTATTCTCCTCGTAAAAATGCACGTAAATTTCTTCCCCGAATATAAACTTGCGACAGTTCTGCATTTAGCTGCTCATATTCGATAATATCCGTTTTTAAATATAAAGCATCTTTCGATGGCAATATTATATATGGCCTTGGAAAAATAGGATCGAGCACTACCAATTCTTGAACTCTCTCTACCGATGCCGCCCAACGATTCGCTATATCTCCTAGTAACAACACCTTCATCTTCATTTCCCCCACCCTATTCAAAAAATAAAAAAGAAATATTATCACAGTTCGTAAACACTACAAATTTAGCTCCAATTGTTTCATAGAGCCTGGCTGGATAGCGTTTATTCTTTGTAACAACAGTAATAGGCGCTTGAAAAGAGAAACGAATGCGTTCTGTGAAAAAGCTAACTATCGGAAGCTCATCTCCTAATAAAATTACTTTCTTAATCCGCTCGAAAATACTAGTAAAATCCTGCTCCTTATTACAGCTATAAGTCGAATCAAATCCACAATTCCTAACTTCAGCTGCTATCTCTTCATTTGCTGTAAAAATAATTAACTCATGCTGAAATGCTACTAGCTCTCTTAAACTCTTTATCTTATTTTCTTCTCCAACGCAAATAAGCGTTAATTCCATATACCTCATCCTCCTTAGCATAAAAGAATCCAAACATAGATTGATATTCTTCTATACTAATCAGATCGATGAAGTGATATATCCATCATGGCACCGCCCTCTCTCAAGACGCTTACGAAGTTAGCTGTCGGATTCGGACTTTGAGAGTATCCCTACTTTCAACATTGAAAGATTCACCCCTAGTGACGACGCACAAATTGGTTCCTCCGCTCCATAAATTTGGACTCAGCGTATTACAAAAATGTATTCTGGCTGATATATTACTCCTGTGTTTGGAAAAAGTAAACAGAAAAAAGCCAGTTGTAAAACTGGCTTTTCCATTCTTTGTGCTTATGCTTTATTCATCTTATATGCAAAATGATTCGTCGGTCCATGACCACTACCAATATTCAATGGCTCTTCAATTGCTATACTAATAAATCGTTTTGCCTCTTGAACTGCCTCTTCAATTGAGTATCCTTTTGCAAGTCCTGCTGTAACTGCCGATGCGAATGTACATCCGCTTCCGTGCGTTTGCTTCGAAGGAATTCGTTCACTTCTAAATTCAATAAACTCTTCTCCATCAAAGAGTAAATCAATTACTTCATTACCTTGATATTCTGCATGTCCGCCCTTCATAAGCACATATTTAGCACCTAATTCGTGCAATACTTTCGCAGCTTCTTTACTATCTTCTATATTTTGAATCTCCATCCCAGTTAACACTTCTGCTTCCGGAACATTCGGTGTTACAACAGTTGCTACTGGTAATAAATATTCCTTTAATGCTTGTACTGCTTCTTGTTGTAATAATGATGCTCCGCCTTTTGCAATCATAACAGGATCTAGTACAATATTATTCCAGCCGAATTTCTTAATATGTTCTGCAACGATTTGAATAATTTCACTACTAAATAGCATCCCTAGTTTCACCGCATCTGGTGTTAAATCCGTACCAATTGAATTCAGCTGTTCCGTAATTCCTTCTAAAGAAACAGGATATACCCCTTGAACGCCAAGCGTATTTTGAGCAGTAATTGCTGTAATAGCCGTCATTCCATACACACCAAGCTCTTGGAATGTTTTTAAATCTGCTTGAATTCCAGCGCCGCCTCCGCTATCAGATCCTGCAATCGTTAAAGCTTTATTCACTTTCATCCCACTCATCCTCTTCTATCCAAAATAGCGATGATAAATTGTTTTCGCTTCACTTATATCTTTCGTTCCATGCACAAGTACACGACCATCTTTGAAAGCAACTAATCTCTTTTCTTCAACAGAAAATGATAATAAATATGGATTTACATTCAAATCATTCACGCGATTATTTAGCAATTCTTTATATTGCTCAAAATTCATTTCTTCTTTATGAGGTGGTCTAATTTGAACTGTATTTCTCCCGCATAACACTGCTGTTTTTGAAGTGTTTTCTTTATTTAAATACGGATATAATGCTTGCTCACCACATGATAGACAATTATGTTTACGAAGCTTTTGCACATTCATACATGAATACTCATTTTTCCATACATCAAATGATACAAGCCCCTCTCGAAGCGAGTCATAATCTTCTACTAACAGTTTAAGTGTTTCCGTTACTTGATGAGAAACGACAAGAGATACAGCAGGTGATATAATCCCCGCTGTATCACATGTCGCTCCGCCAAGCGGAATCGATTGTAATAAACAAGATAAACATGGCGTTTTGCCTGGAATAATAGTATAAGAAAGACCGTAACTTCCTACACATGCCCCGTAAACCCATGGAATAGAATATTTTTGCGATATATCATTCACAATGAAACGCGTTTCGAAATTATCAGTCGCATCGATAATTACATCAACATTTGTAACGAGTTCTTCTAACTCTTCAGCCGTTACATCTTGAACGAGAGCTTCTACTCTTACTTCACTATTAATCTCTTCTAGACGTTTTTTTGCCGCCACAGCCTTCGGAAGGTTATTCTCTACATCACTCTCTGCATACAATTGCTGTCTTTGTAAATTACTCCAATCCACATAATCGCGGTCAACAATTGTCACCTTACCAACGCCAGCTCTTACAAACATCTCTGCATTTGCACTACCTAATGCACCTGCACCGATAATAAGTACATGCTTTTCTCTTATCTTTTGTTGTCCTTCTCCCCCAATTGGAGAAAATAGTTCTTGGCGAGAATATCGATTATTCAACTACGCTCATTCCTTCTAAAGGACTACTTGCCGTTGCACAACGTTTACGTGCAATACGGCCTGCTTCAAAGCCTATCCGCCCTGCCTCAATACCTAATTTCATTGCGTATGCCATTTTAATAGGATCTTTTGCCCCCGACACAGCCGTATTTAATAACACACCATCTGCTCCTAATTCCATCGCAAATGCCGCATCAGCTGGGCTACCAATACCAGCATCCACGATAACTGGTACTGTCGCTTGTTCAATAATGAAACTTAAATTTAATGGATTTACAATACCAAGTCCTGAACCAATCGGTGATGCACCTGGCATAATGGCATGCACGCCAAGTTCTTGTAATTTACGCGCTAATACAACATCATCAGATGTGTACGGTAGAACGATAAATCCTTCTTCAAGTAACATTTCAGATGCTTTTAACGTTTCTACCGGATCAGGTAATAACGTTCTATCATCACCAATAACTTCTACTTTTATCATGTCACAAAGTCCAGAAGCTTTTGCTAATTTCGCAATTCGAACAGCTTCTTCAGCATTTTTTGCTCCTGCTGTATTTGGTAATAACGTATATTTTTTCACATCAAGTTTCTCTAATAAATTAGGTTGCTTCGCATCAAATATATCCATGCGACGTACTGCGAATGTTAAAATTTCAGCCTCAGAAACGTCAATTGCTTTTTGCTGTACATCAAAATCAGAGAATTTCCCTGTTCCTAATAAAAGTCTAGAATGAAATGAAAATGGTCCAATGTTTAACATAATCAACCGCCTCCTACGAAAGTTACAATCTCAATTTGGTCTCCATCAAAAACTGATGTATCTTTATGATCATCTTTTTGTAAAATATCTTTATTACGCTCTACTACAACAATTCTGTTATCTAATTCTAAATGTGTAAGTAGCTCAGCTACTGTTTCCACACTCACTGGTACTTCAATTTGATTACCATTAATTTTTAAATTCAAACTTCCATCCCCTTTCTAAACCGATTTAGAAAGCAATGAATCTAGCAGATGATTCTCCTGCTTTCCTTCTATTAAATCAGCCATATACTGACCCGAAACAGGACTTAATAAAATACCGTTTCGATAATGTCCAGTACAAGCATATAAACCTTTTATTTCTTCATGCTCTCCCATATAAGGAGCTTCATGATTCGATTGTGGCCTTAATCCTGCCCATGTACTTTCCCACTCTGCTTCTTTTAAAGCAGGCAATATCGTATAAGCACGCTCTAATATGGAAGTAATACTTTCTGGTTGTACAGATTTATTGAACGTATGAGGCTTCATCGTTGCCCCAATCACATAACGGCCACCGCGCTTCGGCGTAATATAAAATCGCTCTTGGAAAATAGGAGCTTTCAAGAGAGGTTTCCTGCTTCTTACTGCAACAACCTCTCCCTTAACAGGATATGTACCCCAATCACTATGGAAATAATGTAGTAATTTCGTACTCCATGACCCTCCAGCGATAACGACTTTTTCGCATGTGATTACACCTTCACTCGTAACAATCCCAGTCACTTTATTATTCTCAATACGAATATCAAACACTTCTGTTTGTTCATATATGTCAGCTCCAGAAAATGCCGCGGAATGTGCGAATGCTTTCGTAAGCTCTGGCGCAATAACGTGACCATCTTTCGGATAATATACCGCTCCTATAATTGACTCGGATAGAAATGGCTCTTTTTCCCGTAAATGGTCCCCCGTTAGAAAATAGGAATCTTCACCTGTTTTCTGTTGCCAATCCATAATATGAAGAATTCTTTCCTTCTCATCTTCATTTTGGGCAATGCGATAAATGCCTTTTTCCTCATACCCAATATCGATGCCTGTCTTTTCACGTAAAACTTCTGCAAGTTGTGGAAATATAGCACGGCTTTCTCTAGCAAGCTCAAACAGCGGATCATATTCATCCCATTCTGCCTGCACACCGAGCAAACCAGCAGCTGCTTTCGAAGCTTCAGATGCGATTCTTTGTTTCTCTATAATCGCTACTTTATGTCCTCTTTCTGCTAGAAAGTGTGCAACTGAGCTACCAATTACACCTCCGCCAATAATCGCTACATCATACTTCTTACACATGTTTTTCCGCCCACTTTCTTATTGATTCCTTATAAGATTTCGCTCTGCTATACGGATTACTATTGCTTATAATCCCGGACATAACAGCAATGCCACTTACACTATTTGCAAGAACATCACCTGTATTTTCAGGAGTGATTCCACCAATTGCAGTTATTGGTATGGATAAACATCTTGCCATATGAGCAATTTCTTCTAATCCTCTTGCTGGCACATCATTTTTACAAGCCGTTGGAAATACATGACCGTAAACGAGTGAATCCGCTCCATCTTTAAATGCCACTATCGCTTCATCTAAAGAATGTACTGAATAGCCAACATGCAAATAAGAAAACTTTTCTTTCACCGACCTTACATCTGCGCTTCGATATCCTAGCTGCACACGCGGAATATTTAATAGAATAGCAATATCAATTCGATCATTTATCACTATCTTCGATACCGGAAAGCCTTTCCCCAAAAGACTTTCCACACCTTCATACAATTCCTTCGTACTTTTCTCACGCTCACGAATATGCAGATAATCAATCTCACTCTCAATTTGCATCGCTACATTCACTAACTCTTCGAATGGCATGTGACCATTTGAGATTACATGGAGCTCATTTTTCATATTCATTCGCCTACTTTAAAATGTTTTCGAATAATTCATCAGCTGGAACGATTTCTTTCGTCATTCCTTTGTCTTTCAACCATTTATTTTGTTTCTCCCAAGACTCTTTTGAATCTGATAAGAATGGCTCATCTTTCGTTTCCATCTTCTCTAATAAAATTTTCATACTTTCCTTCTCAACTTCTGGCACAAGCGGGAAGTTTTCTTTTTCTTGATGATCTAATAAAATATTTAATGCTTCATCAGGGTTTTTCTTCATAAAGTCATACCCTTTTTTCGCACCACGTAAGAAAGCTTGCAGCGCCTCTTTATCTTTTTTCAATGTTTTATCACCTGTTACAAACACAAGTTCATGATAGTTCGGTACGCCGTAATCAGCTGGATTAAAGTACGCTGGTTCATGGCCTTCATGACGCATAACAGGCACTTCATGGTTAATGTATGCCCCTGTTACAGCATCCACTTTTTTCGTAATTAATGCTGGTACTAAATCGAACCCAACATCGACTACTTTCACTGTATCTGGATTACCACCATCTTCTTTTATCATCGTTTTTAAATACGCTTCACTTAAAGGCGTTCCAGAGTAACCTACTGTTTTGCCTTCTAAATCTTTCGGTGATTGAATACCTGCTGATTTCAGCGATACGACATGATTTAATGGTGAACGTACGACAGCTCCAATTGATTTTACTGGAATTTGTTCATTTGCTCTGGCCATGACAACATCTGGCTGATAATACAAGCCAACTGTCACTTTCCCTGCTGCAGCTAACGTTAATGGATCAGTCGGATTAGAAGGGAATTTAATATTTACCTTTACTCCTTCTTCTTTAAAGTAGCCTTTTTCAATTGCTGCATAAATAAAGCTATGCACCGCATTGGGATACCAATCAAGCATGACCGTTATTTCTTTCTCTTTCTTACTCTTATCTGATGCTGAATTACTCGAGCACCCTGCAATCATTGCAACTAATAATGTAAACACAAAGATGCGTTTTAAAAATTTCATGAATGCTTCCTCCAACTAATGAATTTCTTTTCTAACATAGAAATAAGTATGACGAAAAAAATAGCTAACAATGATAGCAATACAATTGGTGCAAATACACCAGCTCCGTCTAACTGCGTCATCATTCTTTTACTGAAATATCCAAGCCCAGCTTGTGCACCGAGCCATTCTCCAATTGCTGCCCCGATAACACTAAGCGGAACTGCAATTTTTAACGCTGAGAAAAAGTAAGGAAGAGCAGATGGCAACTTTAGCTTTAGAAAAATATCTTTTTTTGTTGCACCATACGTAACTAAGAGCTCCTCCCATTCTTTCTTCGTACTACGCAGTCCATCATACGTATTTACCGCAATTGGGAAAAACGTAATTAAGACAGTGACAACAACCTTGCTCCAAATGGTATATCCAAACCATAAAACAAATAGTGGCGCAAGTGCGGTAATCGGGATTGTTTGAGAGGCTACTAATAATGGATAAAATGCTCTTTCCATCCACGTACTCGCATTCATTAACATTGCTAGCCCTACGCCCAGTACGATAGAAATAACAATGCCTATTAAAACGACGTACAACGTTGCAGGTAAATGAACGGTAAATAATATATCTTTCAGCGCCCATATCTTCATTACAATTGCAGAAGGTGATGGCAAAATGTACATCTCATCTACAATTCTTGCGCCTACTTCCCATAGAGCAAGTAAAATTCCACTTAATATGAGGGCAGGTAATAACTCCTTCAAGCGATTCATCATACGAGTACCTGCCTTTGTAACATACTAAGGATCTCTTCTTTAAGCGCTAACACTTCAGGCTTATATAAATCTTTTCTTGTTCGGTTACGATCAAGCGGCACGATTCGCTCAGTTAAAGTTGCTATCGGTTGATTTTCTACACCCAAAATTCGATTAGAAAGAAACAATGCTTCTTCAACATCATGAGTGATGAATAAAATTGTTTTTTCCCACTCTTTCCATTGTTCAAACAACCATTCTTGCAAAGATGCCTTCGTTAAAGCGTCCAATGCACTAAAAGGTTCATCTAACAATAATATCTCCCCGCCTGTTAATAAAGTTCGGATAAAAGATACGCGTTGCCTCATACCACCAGATAAATCTTTCGGATATTTTTTCTCGTACCCTTGTAAACCAAATTTATGTAACAGTTCTTTCGCTTTTACTTGTGCTTCTTTCTTCTCCACACCTTGGCACTCTAGCGGCAGGGCCGCATTCTCAATAATCGTCCTCCACGGCAAGAGCATATCTTTTTGGGGCATATACCCTACAGGATGACTCTTTGTTTCTGTCAGCTCTATCTGTCCAGTACTTGCCTCTTCTAAGCCTGTAATAAGGCGAAACAAAGTACTTTTCCCGCACCCACTCGGTCCAATAATACTTACAAACTCTTTATCTTGTATAGAAGCATTTAATTCATCGATGATTGGTTTCTCATCATAATGAAAGGAAACATTATGAAACTGTAGTATGTTCTTGCTCCTCAAAACCCCACATCTCCTTACGATAAGCCATATCCCAGAATAAATATTCAAATCGGCTGGAATATAAGAAAATCTCCTCTAATCGGTCTAGCTCTTTCTCTGACTTTCCAACTGCCATTTCATTTAATAAATCTATTAACCAAATACAAAGGTTACCGTATTCTTCAGAACTATATCCTTGAATCCACTCTCCAAAGAACTCATGATCTCTTGCTCCAGGAATATCATTTAAACGCTTTCCAATCTCCCAATAGCTCCACATACATGGAAGTAAAGCTGATATTAATTCTGCAAGTGTGCCATTTTGAGATACAGACATCATGTAATTTGTATAGGCTAAATTTTTAGCAGATGGTTTCGCAGATTCCATCTCTTGTGCAGAAATGCCCAGTCTTTTTGCATATTGTTTATGAATCGTCATTTCACCATTTAAAATCCCATCAATTTGCTCTGCAAATTTTGCCATAACTTGTGGATTCGTTGCCTTTACAACCCCAATTGCATATAGCTTTGCATAATCTAACAAATATAAATAATCTTGAATAATATAGTACTGGAATTTGTCTTTTTCCAACGTACCATCCCCCATACCTACTACAAACGGATGATTATGACTTTTCTCCCAAACAGGCTGCACCGTATCAAATAATCTTTCACAAAATTTCATTAATAATTCCCCTTCCTATATAACTATTTATCTCAATAAAAAAACCACTTCTGTATATAAGAAGTGGTTACAGCAAATAAAATTATAATTTATTCGTTGTTCCACTTCCCTTCGCTAGTATTATCTAGATCAGGTGTTGTAAGGGTTAAGGATTATTCCTCTCTCAGCACGAAAAGCACCCCTAGTGGTGTTAATATGAAATTTTCAAATAAAAAAGCCCCGTTTCTATACGCAAAGAAACGGGGACTCATTGTTAATGTCCGAATTGCTTCCCTACGCTAGCATAATCTAGATCAGGTAATAAAAAGGATCAAAGGCTTACGGCCCTACTCTCAGCTGGCAACACCAGCCCTCCTAGCAAACTATAAAATTATCACTGTCAGTATAACACCGCCATAAGACATCATCAACTGTTTTAATTTTCTTAATTGCGAATTAAATCTCAACATGTTAAACAAATATAAATGCGACCCCACAAATGATATATACAATATTTATATACGAATCTCTCTTCTAGCATTATTTTTATTGATTTCATATTACATTTATGTGAATACGACCAATATATTATATCTTTATACTATAATAAAATTACAACTATACAACTAGAGGGGGTCTTTATTACATGAATATGAAAGCTACAGCTTTAACAGCAACTACTATCGCAATTACTTCTTTACTTCCTTCTATGGGAGAATCCGATATACAAACAGCGGCTGCTAAGCAACCATCTACAGTAAAAACTGGATATGTAAAAATTGACAACGTTGCACTACATCAAAATAACCATGCAGACAGTGCAATAATTGATAACATTCGATTTAATAGCCCGGTTACTATTCTTGAGACAACTCAAGATTGGTATAAAGTATCTGTTAACAACAAAACAGGCTATATGAAAAAAGATGCAATTCTATTCAAAAAAAATGTTCAACCAAAGAATCAATATATCGTAAATGCAAATGCATTAAACGTTCGTTCTGAACCTAATACAGAGTCTTCTATTCTAGATATATTACCAAATGGTCAATTCATTACCATTGAAGGTGAACAAGGGGATTGGTACAAAATATTACATAACGGTCAAATTGGATACGTACAAAAAACATTTGTATCTAATGGATCCACACCTCTAGTAAAAGGTGTAACAGTACAAGGTTCTCCTTCTTATACTGTTGCAACACCAAAATTAAATGTACGTAGCAACGCTAGTACAAGTAGCACTCTACTTGGCTCATTACAAAATGGTACACAAGTACAAGTAGTAGAAACGATAGGTACTTGGTATAAAATTCGTTTTGGCACAGGATACGGATATGTAGCAAAACACTATGTAGTGCAAAATCAAGCACAAGCTAAAACAGCTCAACCTGCATCAATTCCAGCAGTTTTCAAATTCCCTACTCAAGGGAAAATCAGCTCCACTTTTGATATGCGCTGGGAGCAAATGCATTATGGTATAGATATAGCTGCACAAGGAAATGTCTCTATTCAAGCTGCTGCTGCAGGTAAAGTTGTGAAATCTTATTATTCGGCTAGCTACGGCAATGTCGTGTTCATCGCCCATCAAATAAATGGGAAATTATATACAACAGTTTATGCTCATATGAAGGATCGCACTGTACAAGCTGGTGATCAAGTACAAACTGGACAATTAGTAGGTCATATGGGAAACACAGGTCATTCATACGGGCAACATCTCCATTTTGAATTACATAATGGGGAATGGAATTTTGAAAAAACAAATGCAGTGAACCCACTGCCATATTTAGTTAGGTAAATTATATGCCACGCAATATACCTCTCTTTATTGAATACCTGGCCTTTTTAGGTTTAATCTGTTGTTTAATCATTTATAATACGAACACTGCATTCTTATCTATTATTATTGCTTTTGTTGCCTTAGAAATCATTATGGAAGCATTACAAATGCGGCTAAAACAAAAAATTGCCCATGTTTATAATGCAATTTTTCTTTTGAGTGCTCTTATAACAAATATAATTAGTAATGGTTTTTATTTATCTACCGTACTTCCTGTATTCTTTATAGGTGTTTTATTATTCATAGCTAGATACGTTCATATTCCTAATAACCAAAAACACGAACAAGAAGCTTAGAAAGAGGAGACACTGTGTACCCATCTTTCAAAGATAATCCAATGAAATATATATTGAATTTATATAAAAAAATGAATACTTTTTTTGGTATACAAGGAAGTTATACTGCACAACTTCTCCTTTATGGAATGTTATTTCTTATCTTAGTTACTTTCTCCTTGCTTTACTAACAGAAAAGGATCTCACATAAACTTGAGATCCTTTTTAATTTATATTAATTTTTAATATGTAAAGTACGGTTTATCCACAAGCATATTTTTCATAAATAAAACTAAGATTATATTTTTTCTCTAAGCTCATTCTTTGTTCATCGTCGCACCAATAGAAAAGAATATCATGAATCGTTGCATAACGCTTATTTTTAAGAAATAGTTTAAAGAATGATGGTAAACAATCATGTAATTGTATAAATATATAATTGCGTAGTATTTCTTCTTTGTATTCAATCCCCTTACAAATATACAGTAATTCTTCACAATAATATGCATGCTGTGGCACTTGGATCATTTCGAAAAATGGTACATATGATAGTAACTTTCCAATAAAATGACCATACCGATCCATTACCCCTATCGTCATATGCTCCATCATTTCTTTCATCACATATAAATAATCATCTACATGGGTTGTCTTTAAAGGGTCTAATCGATCGGAAATTTGAGAAAGTACAGCCCTTTGACAAGCTAAAACTGCTTGACTAGGTCCATAATATGATAGGAAGTCTGTACACTTACGATACTTTCGTAATAAGTCATGTTTATATAAATCATACACAAAAGTATTACAATACATTGCTAGACTCATCATATCACTATTTAATTGCTCTTTTGATAGTGTTTTCGCTCGCTTACACATATAAAAAAATGTAAATTCCAATACTTCTTTATGAGATAATAGATGTTTGCAATCTGTTATACATTTCTCATTAAATTTAACTCGATCCCAAATTTCTACATCCTCAGCTGTTAATTCACCAATACGATATTTAATAATTAAATAGTTTAAAGCAACTGCTTTCGTCAAAAGATCCCATGTTTCATACTCCAATGAAGTTTGGACAAATTCATCTAGCCCTTGGGTCATCATAAAAGCATTTGCCTCTTCATACCAACCAATCTCTTGACATAAACGAAGAATACGTACTAGAGTTGGAATTTCATCTTTATGAAACTGCGGTAAATTTTTTACTTTATTCATGCCATATACGATAAATGCAGCTAAATTTTCTTCTTTATAAAATTCTTTTTCTTTCCATACTAATATAGTTCGCTCTTTCCCTTCACCTTTTGGATGACAAGGTACAAGCAAAGAAAATAACTCAGCGAAATTATTTGGTTCTATATATGTATCTGTAACCAAATTCCAATTTGGATCGCCCTGTACAGCCCTCATATAATTCCCCTTCCCTTTTTATCCCGCTATTTGCGTGCAGTAAGACTCCCACCTCAAAATTCGGCGAATGCGAGGAAGTTAGGTGGGAGATAAAACTGCCCGTAAAAGCCCGATTGGTTCAACTAATAATTATTGGGGGATGGCCCCCCAATAATAAAAGTTTCACTTTATCTATGTAGGAAATATTAATTCATTATTACATCATTAACAATAAATATTGTTATATTCAAAATCTATCATAATACTTATATCTCTCAGTATATCACTTTTTCTCTTATTAAAAATTAGGAATGACAAATTTAAAAAAACTGTCAAAAATATTGACTCTATACTTATTATATAATGTCTCAGATACATCACGCTAACATATTAGTTTAATCCATATATACTAGAATAATGTATCTGATCTTTATACATAATTTATTCCGTATGCTCCGAGATTTCACTTAAAGCAAACCCTGCTTGATCATCTGCTGATTTTCTTATAGCTAAATCACCTAGTGCTAGCATCCCAACAAGTTGACCGCTCTCAACTACTGGTAACCGTCTAATTTGATATTGTGCCATTAATTCTGTAGCTTTTTCAATAGAATCATCTGGAGAAACTGAAACAATGTTTGTTGTCATCACATTTGTAATTTGATTAGATCCAGGATGTTTTTCAGCAATCCCACGAACAACTAAGTCTCGATCAGTAACAAGCCCAACAACTTGTTGATTTTCAATAACAGGAATCAATCCAACCGATTCTTCCTTCATTTTTACAGCCGCCTCATATACATTGTCTAATGGAGTACAATGTACGATATGAGTACTCATAAGTTCTCTAACTTGTGTCATTTTTCATCTCCTCCTTTTAATACATACCATAGCTTTTCCTAAATCCCTTTATTTATTTGAGGAAAATAAGGTGATAAAAAGAGGCTTATACATAATAAAAAAGAGTCAGCAATATGCTGACTCTTTTTTTATGACCCGTACGGGATTCGAACCCGTGTTACCGCCGTGAAAGGGCGGTGTCTTAACCACTTGACCAACGGGCCATGGCTCCGCAGGTAGGACTCGAACCTACGACCGATCGGTTAACAGCCGATAGCTCTACCACTGAGCTACTGCGGAATATATGGTGGGCCTAAATGGACTCGAACCATCGACCTCACGCTTATCAGGCGTGCGCTCTAACCAGCTGAGCTATAGGCCCATATACTTTACAGGGGCAGTAGGAATTGAACCCACACTGGAGGTTTTGGAGACCTCAGTTCTACCTTTAAACTATGCCCCTAAATGATGCCGGCTAGAGGACTTGAACCCCCAACCTACTGATTACAAGTCAGTTGCTCTACCAATTGAGCTAAGCCGGCATAAAAAAAAACAAAAAAATGGTGGCTCGGGACGGAATCGAACCGCCGACACGAGGATTTTCAGTCCTCTGCTCTACCGACTGAGCTACCGAGCCAACATAAAATGGCGGTCCCGACCGGGGTCGAACCGGCGATCTCCTGCGTGACAGGCAGGCATGTTAACCACTACACCACGGGACCATTGGTTGCGGGGACAGGATTTGAACCTGCGACCTTCGGGTTATGAGCCCGACGAGCTACCGTACTGCTCCACCCCGCGACGATATTATGTTTTAAAAATAAATGGAGGAGGTAGAGGGATTCGAACCCCCGCGCGACTCTCGCCGCCTGTCGGTTTTCAAGACCGATCCCTTCAGCCGAACTTGGGTATACCTCCATGAAGGAAAAAATTAACATCTTATTCATTTTTATATGTAACTAAACCACTTTTAAAAAAATGGAGGAGGTAGAGGGATTCGAACCCCCGCGCGACTCTCGCCGCCTGTCGGTTTTCAAGACCGATCCCTTCAGCCGAACTTGGGTATACCTCCGACATATAAAAAATAAAGTGGAGCCTAGCGGGATCGAACCGCTGACCTCCTGCGTGCAAGGCAGGCGCTCTCCCAGCTGAGCTAAGGCCCCATGTTTTTGGGAAAATCGGGAAGACAGGATTTGAACCTGCGACCCCCTGGTCCCAAACCAGGTGCTCTACCAAGCTGAGCCACTTCCCGTTAATAAAAGCGCGCCCGAGAGGAGTCGAACCCCTAACCTCTTGATCCGTAGTCAAACGCTCTATCCAATTGAGCTACGGGCGCATATGGTGCCGAGGGCGGGGGTCGAACCCGCACGGTGGTCACCCACCGCAGGATTTTAAGTCCTGTGCGTCTGCCTGTTCCGCCACCCCGGCATGTCATATTGAAAATTGGAGCGGAAGACGGGATTCGAACCCGCGACCCCAACCTTGGCAAGGTTGTATTCTACCACTGAACTACTTCCGCAAGACATGTATGAGATATTTCATTAAAAGTGCGGGTGAAGGGAGTCGAACCCCCACGCCAAAGGCGCCAGATCCTAAGTCTGGTGCGTCTGCCAATTCCGCCACACCCGCATATTTTTTTAAGAAAATGGTGAGCCATGAAGGATTCGAACCTTCGACCCTCTGATTAAAAGTCAGATGCTCTACCAACTGAGCTAATGGCTCTTAATGGCTGGGCTAGCTGGATTCGAACCAGCGCATGACGGAGTCAAAGTCCGTTGCCTTACCGCTTGGCTATAGCCCAATAATTAAGAAATGGTGGAGGGGGGCAGATTCGAACTGCCGAACCCAAAGGAGCGGATTTACAGTCCGCCGCGTTTAGCCACTTCGCTACCCCTCCGACATATATGGTGGAGGATGACGGGATCGAACCGCCGACCCCCTGCTTGTAAGGCAGGTGCTCTCCCAGCTGAGCTAATCCTCCATTTTGCCTGGCAACGTCCTACTCTCACAGGGACAAGGTCCCAACTACCATCGGCGCTAGAGAGCTTAACTTCCGTGTTCGGTATGGGAACGGGTGTGACCTCTCTGCCATCATTACCAGACTATATTTATTTGAGACAAACATTATTATACTTGATTCACTCAGAAAGTCAATAAGTTTTTTATATTCTCTCGTTTTTGCTTGGCGACGTCCTACTCTCACAGGGACAAGGTCCCAACTACCATCGGCGCTAGAGAGCTTAACTTCCGTGTTCGGTATGGGAACGGGTGTGACCTCTCTGCCATCATCACCAAACTATGAAGGCATATTCCTTCAAAACTAGATAACATTTGCTTCATATTATATGGTTAAGTCCTCGATCTATTAGTATTCGTCAGCTCCACATGTCACCATGCTTCCACCTCGAACCTATCAACCTGATCATCTTTCAGGGATCTTACTAGCTTACGCTATGGGAAATCTCATCTTGAGGGGGGCTTCATGCTTAGATGCTTTCAGCACTTATCCCTTCCGCACATAGCTACCCAGCTATGCCCTTGGCAGAACAACTGGTACACCAGCGGTGCGTCCATCCCGGTCCTCTCGTACTAAGGACAGCTCCTCTCAAATTTCCTGCGCCCACGACGGATAGGGACCGAACTGTCTCACGACGTTCTGAACCCAGCTCGCGTACCGCTTTAATGGGCGAACAGCCCAACCCTTGGGACCGACTACAGCCCCAGGATGCGATGAGCCGACATCGAGGTGCCAAACCTCCCCGTCGATGTGGACTCTTGGGGGAGATAAGCCTGTTATCCCCGGGGTAGCTTTTATCCGTTGAGCGATGGCCCTTCCATGCGGAACCACCGGATCACTAAGCCCGACTTTCGTCCCTGCTCGACTTGTAGGTCTCGCAGTCAAGCTCCCTTATGCCTTTGCACTCTACGAATGATTTCCAACCATTCTGAGGGAACCTTTGGGCGCCTCCGTTACACTTTAGGAGGCGACCGCCCCAGTCAAACTGCCCACCTGACACTGTCTCCCGGGTCGATAAGACCCGTAGGTTAGAATTTCAATACAGTCAGGGCGGTATCCCACCAGCGCCTCCACCGAAGCTAGCGCTCCGGTTTCAATGGCTCCCGCCTATCCTGTACAAACTGTACCAAAATTCAATATCAGGCTACAGTAAAGCTCCACGGGGTCTTTCCGTCCTGTCGCGGGTAACCTGCATCTTCACAGGTACTATAATTTCACCGAGTCTCTGGTTGAGACAGTGCCCAAATCGTTACACCTTTCGTGCGGGTCGGAACTTACCCGACAAGGAATTTCGCTACCTTAGGACCGTTATAGTTACGGCCGCCGTTTACTGGGGCTTCAGTTCAGAGCTTCGCTTACGCTAACCCCTCTCCTTAACCTTCCAGCACCGGGCAGGTGTCAGCCCCTATACTTCGCCTTACGGCTTCGCAGAGACCTGTGTTTTTGCTAAACAGTCGCTTGGGCCTATTCACTGCGGCTTTCCGTTAAGAAAGCACCCCTTCTCCCGAAGTTACGGGGTCATTTTGCCGAGTTCCTTAACCAGAGTTCTCTCGCACACCTTAGGATTCTCTCCTCGCCTACCTGTGTCGGTTTGCGGTACAGGCACCTTTTATCTCGCTAGAAGCTTTTCTTGGCAGCGGGGAATCAAAGACTTCGCTCCATAAGGAGCTTCCCCATCACAGCTCAGCCTTCACGATAAGCGGATTTGCCTACTTATCAGCCTAACTGCTTGGACGTGCACAACCAATCGCACGCTTCTTCTATCCTTCTGCGTCCCTCCATTGCTCAAACGATAAAGAGGTGGTACAGGAATATCAACCTGTTGTCCATCGCCTACGCCTGTCGGCCTCGGCTTAGGTCCTGACTAACCCTGAGCGGACGAGCCTTCCTCAGGAAACCTTAGGCATTCGGTGGACGGGATTCTCACCCGTCTTTCGCTACTCATACCGGCATTCTCACTTCTAAGCGCTCCACCAGTCCTTCCGGTCTGACTTCACTGCACTTAGAACGCTCCCCTACCACTGATACCATTGGTATCAATTCGCAGCTTCGGTGGTGTATTTAGCCCCGGTACATTTTCGGCGCAGAGTCACTCGACTAGTGAGCTATTACGCACTCTTTAAATGGTGGCTGCTTCTGAGCCAACATCCTAGTTGTCTAAGCAACTCCACATCCTTTTCCACTTAATACACACTTTGGGACCTTAGCTGGCGATCTGGGCTGTTTCCCTCTTGACTACGGATCTTATCACTCGCAGTCTGACTCCTAAGGATAAGTCATTGGCATTCGGAGTTTGACTGAATTCGGTAATCCGATGAGGACCCCTAGTTCAATCAGTGCTCTACCTCCAAGACTCTTACACTTAAGGCTAGCCCTAAAGCTATTTCGGGGAGAACCAGCTATCTCCAGGTTCGATTGGAATTTCTCCGCTACCCACACCTCATCCCCGCACTTTTCAACGTGCGTGGGTTCGGGCCTCCATTCAGTGTTACCTGAACTTCACCCTGGACATGGGTAGATCACCTGGTTTCGGGTCTACGACCACGTACTAAACGCCCTATTCAGACTCGCTTTCGCTGCGGCTCCGCCTCTTCAGCTTAACCTCGCACGGGATCGTAACTCGCCGGTTCATTCTACAAAAGGCACGCCATCACCCATTAACGGGCTCTGACTATTTGTAGGCACACGGTTTCAGGATCTCTTTCACTCCCCTTCCGGGGTGCTTTTCACCTTTCCCTCACGGTACTGGTTCACTATCGATCACTAGGGAGTATTTAGCCTTGGGAGATGGTCCTCCCAGATTCCGACGGAATTTCACGTGTTCCGCCGTACTCAGGATACATTCAAGAGAGAACGAAGTTTCGACTACGGGGTTGTTACCCTCTGTGACGGACCTTTCCAGGTCGCTTCGTCTACCTCGTTCCTTTGTAACTCCGTATAGAATGTCCTACAACCCCAAGAGGCAAGCCTCTTGGTTTGGGCTAGATTCCGTTTCGCTCGCCGCTACTCAGGAAATCGCATTTGCTTTCTCTTCCTCCAGGTACTTAGATGTTTCAGTTCCCTGGGTCTGTCTTCCATACCCTATGTATTCAGGTAAGGATACCATACCATTACGTATAGTGGGTTTCCCCATTCGGAAATCTTCGGATCAAAGCTTACTTACAGCTCCCCGAAGCATATCGGCGTTAGTCCCGTCCTTCATCGACTCCTAGTGTCAAGGCATCCACCGTGCGCCCTTTCTAACTTAACCAAACTAAAATTAAAAAAATATGAGCTACACTGTTATCTAGTTTTCAAAGAACATACATTTAAACTTGAGAGATAGTTCTCTCAAAACTGAACGAAACAAAACAAGTCAACGTTTATTGATGAACTGCGTTCATCAATTCTCCATAGAAAGGAGGTGATCCAGCCGCACCTTCCGATACGGCTACCTTGTTACGACTTCACCCCAATCATCTGTCCCACCTTAGGCGGCTGGCTCCATAAAGGTTACCCCACCGACTTCGGGTGTTACAAACTCTCGTGGTGTGACGGGCGGTGTGTACAAGGCCCGGGAACGTATTCACCGCGGCATGCTGATCCGCGATTACTAGCGATTCCAGCTTCATGTAGGCGAGTTGCAGCCTACAATCCGAACTGAGAACGGTTTTATGAGATTAGCTCCACCTCGCGGTCTTGCAGCTCTTTGTACCGTCCATTGTAGCACGTGTGTAGCCCAGGTCATAAGGGGCATGATGATTTGACGTCATCCCCACCTTCCTCCGGTTTGTCACCGGCAGTCACCTTAGAGTGCCCAACTTAATGATGGCAACTAAGATCAAGGGTTGCGCTCGTTGCGGGACTTAACCCAACATCTCACGACACGAGCTGACGACAACCATGCACCACCTGTCACTCTGCTCCCGAAGGAGAAGCTCTATCTCTAGAGTTTTCAGAGGATGTCAAGACCTGGTAAGGTTCTTCGCGTTGCTTCGAATTAAACCACATGCTCCACCGCTTGTGCGGGCCCCCGTCAATTCCTTTGAGTTTCAGCCTTGCGGCCGTACTCCCCAGGCGGAGTGCTTAATGCGTTAACTTCAGCACTAAAGGGCGGAAACCCTCTAACACTTAGCACTCATCGTTTACGGCGTGGACTACCAGGGTATCTAATCCTGTTTGCTCCCCACGCTTTCGCGCCTCAGTGTCAGTTACAGACCAGAAAGTCGCCTTCGCCACTGGTGTTCCTCCATATCTCTACGCATTTCACCGCTACACATGGAATTCCACTTTCCTCTTCTGCACTCAAGTCTCCCAGTTTCCAATGACCCTCCACGGTTGAGCCGTGGGCTTTCACATCAGACTTAAGAAACCACCTGCGCGCGCTTTACGCCCAATAATTCCGGATAACGCTTGCCACCTACGTATTACCGCGGCTGCTGGCACGTAGTTAGCCGTGGCTTTCTGGTTAGGTACCGTCAAGGTGCCAGCTTATTCAACTAGCACTTGTTCTTCCCTAACAACAGAGTTTTACGACCCGAAAGCCTTCATCACTCACGCGGCGTTGCTCCGTCAGACTTTCGTCCATTGCGGAAGATTCCCTACTGCTGCCTCCCGTAGGAGTCTGGGCCGTGTCTCAGTCCCAGTGTGGCCGATCACCCTCTCAGGTCGGCTACGCATCGTTGCCTTGGTGAGCCGTTACCTCACCAACTAGCTAATGCGACGCGGGTCCATCCATAAGTGACAGCCGAAGCCGCCTTTCAATTTCGAACTATGCAGTTCAAAATATTATCCGGTATTAGCCCCGGTTTCCCGGAGTTATCCCAGTCTTATGGGCAGGTTACCCACGTGTTACTCACCCGTCCGCCGCTAACTTCATAAGAGCAAGCTCTTAATCCATTCGCTCGACTTGCATGTATTAGGCACGCCGCCAGCGTTCATCCTGAGCCAGGATCAAACTCTCCAATAAAGTTAGTTTGTCTAGCATCTAAAAATAAAAATTGACGTTCACGTTGTTTGTTTCGTTCAGTTTTCAAAGAACTTGTCCGCCGCTTCAGAAGCGACTTCATCATATTAACATCTTCATTTTTCGATGTCAACTATGTTTTTTAATTTCTTTTTTGTCGTTTTCTGCGTTTCCGCATCAGCGACGTTTATTAATATACCATCATGGTTTTTAAATAACAAGTATTTTTTATAAAAAAAACACAAAAAGTTATCTACCCTACTTTCTTCTATAGAAAGAACCCTTATCCTTTCTACTGAAAACATTCATTTTGATTGTATACAAGTTACTATACACTATCATCAACCAGGCAACTTCCTAACCTTTAGTCCTCTCCTTTTTTAATTTTACATTTACCACAGTTCTACTTAACAAAGACAAATAACTATTTAAATGTAGAGTAACAAAAAACGAGGCCACTATACTAGAGCAAAACTTTAATTCCTGATTTTTCTCTCCAATCAGGAACTTTACTTCCACAAATAACGAACTTCCCCTCGAAATATTAACTTAAGATTATTGTTAGAATTTTTTTACATTTAATTAATGAAAGATATCCATTTTTTGTTATATAGTAAGAAAGTGCCCACAAAACTATAAATAAACTAATGGAGGAATTATCTTATGGATAGGTTAACAAAATTTTCATTAAAAAACCGAGCCGCTATTATTATCATGGTTTTTCTCATTTCCATACTCGGTGTTTATTCTGGCTCTAAATTACCTATGGAATTTTTACCAAGTATCGATAACCCTGCAATAACTGTCACGACATTATCTCAAGGACTCGATGCTGAAACGATGGCCAAGGACGTAACTGATCCCCTTGAAAAACAATTTCGTAATTTAGAACATATCGATGGCATCACTTCTTCCACAAACGAGGGATTATCACGCATCGACATTGCATATACATCCAAGGCAAATATGAAAGACGCGGCACGCGAAGTCGAAAAAACAATTAATACAATTAAATTACCTAAAGATGTAACTAAGCCTGTAGTTAGCCAATTAAATACTTCTATGATTCCACTCGCTCAAATTACCATCCAGAAGCAGAACGGATTTTCAAAAGCTGACGAAAAACAAATCGAGAAAGAAATCGTACCACAACTCGAAAGCATTGACGGTGTTGCCAATGTTATGTTTTTCGGAAAATCAACTTCCGAATTATCCATCGTACTTGACCCTAACCAACTAAAAGATAAAAACGTAACATCAGAGCAAGTATTAGCAGTTTTACAAGGAAAAGAAACTTCCACTCCAGCCGGAGCAATTACCGTTAATAAGGAAGAATACAACCTTCGTGTCATCGGAGATATAAAAAATGCAAATGACATTAAAAATATTACCGTTACACCTCAAGTAAAGTTACAAGATGTCGCTCAAATTGAACTAAAACAACATCATGATACAATCTCGCACATTAACGGAGAAGAAGGAACAGGATTAATCATCATGAAAGAGCCAAGTAAAAACGCGGTTGCAATTGGAAAAGAGATTGATAAAAAGATTAAAGATATAAGCAAGCAATATAAAGATCAGTTTTCTATTAAACTTCTAGCTTCAACTCATGAGCAAGTTGAAAATGCTGTTACTAGTATGGGCAAAGAAGTAATCCTTGGGGCAATTGCTGCAACTCTCATTATCTTAATCTTTTTACGCAGCTTCCGAACAACACTCATCGCTGTCGTTAGTATTCCGCTCTCTATTTTATTAACACTATTTTTACTCCATCAATCCAACATCACGCTTAACATTCTAACTCTTGGTGGCTTAGCCGTTGCTGTGGGACGTCTCGTCGATGATAGTATCGTTGTCATCGAGAACATTTTCCGTCGTTTACAAAAAGAAACCTTCTCTAAAAATATTATTCTTGAAGCAACGAAAGAGGTCGCAGTCGCAATTACCTCTTCTACTTTAACAACAGTCGCCGTTTTTTTACCTATCGGTCTCGTATCGGGAGTAATTGGAAAACTAATGTTACCTATGGTATTAGCAGTTGTATATTCTATCCTTTCTTCTTTAATCGTTGCGTTAACAGTTGTTCCACTTATGGCTTTTTTACTACTCAAAAAAACAAAACGTCGCAATTCTCATTCTTCACCGCGATATGTCGCTACATTAAAGTGGGCTCTTTCTCATAAGTTTATCATTCTACTCACTTCTTTTTTATTGTTTGCAGGATCCATTGCAGCCTACATATTACTACCGAAAGCGAACATAAAGTCTGAGGACGATACAATGCTATCCGTTAACATGACATTTCCAACCGATTATGATTCTGAAGCTAAAAAACAAAAAGCCTTTGATTTCGAAAAGAAACTACTCTCTAATTCTGATGTAACAGATGTTATTTTGCGAATGGGATCTAGTGCAGAAGATGCACAATGGGGACAGACAACTAAAAACAATCTTGCAACTATATTTGTAGTCTTTAAAAAGGGATCTGATATCGACCAATATATTAAAGAATTAAAAAAAGAGCATAATGCTTTTGAACCAGCTGAACTTGATTATATAAAAACTAGTTACTCTGACTCCGGAGGCGGAAACAACTTACAATTTAACGTAACCGCTACTAACGAGACAAATTTAAAAAAGGCCGCTAACATCGTCGAAACAAAACTAAAAAGTATGGACGCTCTCTCTAAAGTAAAAACAAATATAGAAGACTCTAAAAAAGAATGGCAAATTCATATCGATCAAACAAAGGCGGAACAACTCGGTTTAACACCAGAATTAGTAGCACAACAAGTATCATTCCTTATGAAGAAATCTCCTATCGGGGAAATTTCAATCAATAATGAAAAAACAACTATTATGATAGAACATAAAAAGGCATCCATTAACAAACAAGAAGATATTTTAAACACAAACATACTCTCACCTATTAACGGACCTATTCCTTTAAAAGACATTGCAACTATTTCAGAAAAGCAACTTCAAACAGAAATCTTCCATAAAGATGGGAAAGAAACGATACAAATTACTGCAGAAGCTTCAAGTGAAGATTTAAGTAAAGTAAGCGCAGAAGTAAACAAGGCTATAACCGACTTAGATTTACCTAACGGAGCAAAAGTAAATATCGCAGGCGCTACCGAGTCTATGCAAGAGAACTTCACAGATTTATTCAAAATTATGGGGATTGCAATTGGGATTGTATATTTAATTATGGTTATCACCTTCGGGCAAGCACGTGCTCCTTTCGCGATTTTATTCTCTTTACCATTAGCTGCTATCGGCGGTATTTTAGGATTAATCATTTCAAGAACACCTGTTGACGTAAATTCATTAATCGGCGCATTAATGTTAATCGGGATTGTCGTTACAAATGCTATTGTATTAATAGAAAGAGTGCAACAAAATCGGGAAAACGGTATGGAAACAAGAGAAGCCTTACTAGAAGCCGGATCTACTAGATTACGTCCAATTATTATGACAGCTATAACAACAATCGTCGCTATGCTACCACTCCTATTCGGTCAATCTCAAGCGGGCAGCATGGTATCAAAAAGTCTAGCTGTCGTTGTAATTGGTGGCTTAGCCGTTTCAACCGTTCTTACATTAGTAGTTGTTCCTGTTATGTATGAACTATTAGATAAAATCGGGAGAAAAAGACGCTCCCGCAGAAAAATAAGTACTTCTACAGAAACACCTGATATTTAAACCAAAAGGCGTTATCTTCAATTATGAAGATAACGCCTTTTTATCCCTCTACCTATCCATAATATAATCCATCACTTTTTTACCATACTTCTCTAGCGGCTCTCCAGAATCCACAATAAGATATTCACCATGTAAAGGCCTTTTACTGCCATCCAGACATTTTTTAAATGCTACCTCTGATTCTACTTGTGTAATTTGACTTATCTTACGTTCACGCGTTTGTAACCTACGATTAATTTCTTCTATATTATTAAGATAACATTCAATATATTTATATGTAGCAACATGTTTCTGACATAAATCTATTCCTTTTTTAACCATCCCTTCATAGAGACATGGACTATCTAATATAACACTATGTTCTTGCTCCAACAAAAAATCGATCAGTTCCCACTCAATATCATAGGAGATCCCCCCAACCACTGTTGGTTCAACACCTTTTGCCTTTAATGATTTTAATAAAGCTGATTTCACGACGTCATGATCCACAATAACAGCACCTGTTAACTTAGCGATATACTTAGAAAGTGTCGATTTACCTGATCCAGGAAATCCTGACATTTGCAGAAAGAACACTTTCAAACCCCTCCCTATTTTCATCCGAATTTCTATATATCAAGTTACCTATTCGGTCACTCTTCTTCTTTTCCTGCCAACAACAAAATGACCGTAAAAAAACTCCCTGTTTATAAACAGAGAGTTCTTGCCTTCAATTTATGCCGCTTTTACCTTCTTCGTCGTTTTACGACTTTTTTTCGCTCCTGTAAAACGTTTGTGTAATACAGATGCCACAAAGCGTGAAATGATATTAAAGAGTAATACCATAATAATTAATACAGCTGCAGATTTCGTTGCAATTAACTTCGCATCCGGGATAATCCCTTCAGAGTTTAATTTCCAAATGTGAACAGCTAACGTTTCAGCTGGTCTAAATGGATTTAAAGGATGCGAGGGGCTCGAGAAGTCCGCTGCTGAATTTAAAATAGGTGATGTTAAACCCGCTGTATAAATTAACGCCGCAGCTTCACCGAATATACGGCCTGCTGCTAAAATAATACCTGTAATGATTTGTGGTAACGACGACGGAATAATGATACGGGTAATTGTTTGCCATTTCGTTGCACCTAGTCCAAGACTCGCCTCTTTTACATTATGAGGAACTTCAGAAATCGCATTTTCACAAACACGTGTTAAACCAGGCAAATTCAAAATAGTTAAAGCAAGCGCTCCACCCATTACTGTATATCCCCAGCCTGTCATTGTAACAAATACTAATAAGCCAAATAGTCCAACAACGATAGAAGGTAAAGACGCCATTGTTTCGATACATAAACGAACAAAACTTAAAAAACGACCTTGTTTTGCATACTCCGCTAAATATATTCCAGCCCCTAATCCAAGAGGAATAGATATAATAAGCGTTATAACAAGCATGTAGAAAGAATTGAATAACTGTGGACCAATTCCCCCACCAGCTCTTGTATTACTTGGTTCTCCGAATAAGAAACTAGGATCCCAAAATCCCCATCCCTTTTGTAGAATTTCGTACATTAAAAAAGCAAGCAAAGCTACAACTAAAGCTGCAACCGCATAAAAGATACCTGTCCAAACTTTATTTACCGTTCTTGCATTCATTATTATCGCTCACCTCTTTGACCAATCGCTCGAATTACTAAAATAAACAGGAATGAAATAACAAGTAAAATCATTGCTAACGTCCATAGCGCATTGTTCCAAGCTGTTCCATTCAATGTATTCGTCATATCCATTGTCAGAATACCAGTTAACGTTGCTGTTGGACTATATATTCCTTCCGGTAATTTAATCGTGTTCCCGATTACCATTTGAACCGCTAACGCTTCACCAAAAGCACGCGCTAATCCTAAAACTATACCTGTTAAAATCCCTTGTTTTGCAGCAGGAACAATAACTCGGCTAATCGCTTGCCATTTCGTCGATCCTAGACCGTAAGAAGCTTCCAAGTAATCAAACGGAACAGAGCGTATTGCATCAGAGGCAATACTAGCAATAGTAGGTAAAATCATAATACTCAGGACAATAATACCCGCAATTAAACTAAAGCCCACTCCACCAAACGAATCACGTAATAGAGGAACCAAGATCGTAACCCCTAATAATCCGTATACAACTGATGGAATACCAACTAATAATTCTAAAACAGGCTTTAATACTTTATTCCCAAACTTCGGCGAAATTAAATTCATGAATATAGCAAGAGCTATAGCAATTGGTGCACTAATGACAACAGCACCTAGCGACACAAGCGTCGAACCGACAATAAAGATTACAGCACCATACGTACCTTGATCAGCATTTGGATTCCATTTTGTCGAAGTTAACACCTCAGAAAATGAGATACCACTTTGCGTGAAAGATTGAATTCCTTTGCCGCAAATAAACGCAATAATAGCTAATGTAATAAAAACAATAAAGATACCGCAAAACGTAACAAGTGATCTACCTATATATTCACTCTTTACGTAATTAATTTGTTTTTTCCCCTTCATCACAGGACAGACCCCACTTCATAGATTGAAATGAACAGGACTGGCCTTGTAGCCAGCCCCATAAAATTTTATTACTTATTTAATTTCGACATTGGGATGTAACCCATATCTTCTACTTGTTTTTCGAAATCTTTACCTTTTACATAGTCAATGTAAGCTTTTGTCGCTTCTTTTGCCTCACCTTTAGTTACCATGTACTCGTAAGACCAGAATGGATATTTACCAGCAGAGATGTTTTCAACTTTCGGTTCAGCACCATCAATTTTCACAGTTTGTAATGCACCTTTTTTATCGCCAACCATGTAAGACATTGCTAAATAGCTGATTGAACCTGGAGTAGAGTTAATCGCTTGCTCTACTGCACCGTTAGAATCTTGTGTTGTACCAGTTCCATCATTAATTTTAGCTTCTTTCATAACTGTTTTTTCAAATGTAGCACGTGTACCAGATGAAGCTGGACGATTAATTACATTGATTTTCTCATCTTTTCCGCCTAACTCTTTCCAGTTCGTCACTTTTCCAGTGAAGATATCTTGTACTTGTTTTGCTGTTAAGTTATCAACTTTTACATCTTTATTTACGACAAGCGCGAATGCGATACCCGCTACCTTGTTATCTACTAATTCTTTTGCTTTTTCAGCATCTTTTATTTTATCTGAAGCCGGAACATCCGAATTACCAATTTGTACTGCACCAGATGCTACTTGGTTAATCCCAGTTCCACTACCGCCACCTTGAACTTGAATAGAAACTTTTGAATTTTTCTCCATGAATTTCTTTCCAGCTTCCTCCGCAAGAGGTTGAAGAGCTGTAGAGCCAGCCGCTGCAATCGTACCTGATAATTCTTGTTTTGCATCGCTACCTTTAGCAGCTTCCTTATTATCCGTACTTTCTGCTTTTCCACATCCAACTAATGCACCTGCAACAACTAAAGCCGCTAAAGAAAATTTAATACCCTTTTTCATGATCATGTCTTGTACCCCCATTTGGATTATCACTTTTCGAATTCATCTTCTTTCGAACACAAATTCATTGTAGGACAACAATATTATGTGAGTGTTAAGCAATTTTTAAGTTTAAGTAAATAGCGATAACACCCCATAAAAGCTAGACATTCCAACATTTATAGTTAAAAAAGCCAACAAAACCCACACTAAACACGCAGTATTGTAAATTTATTCTTAACAATGTAAATCCAATGTAAATATTTTTCTTTATTTTGCCCTTTAAGTTAAAACTATATTTACAAATCCACTATATTTTTAAAATTTTACACTCTTACTTTATTTACATTAAGAAGAATTTCAGTAATATTTTTCGGTACAACTCAATAAATTGGAACAATTCTAAAAATAATTGAATATTTTTAAAGTACTAATTGACAGCATCATTCAATGTAGTCTACTATATTAGTATCAAAAAGTTTACCTAAGGAAACTTTTTAAACTAAAACTAAAAATATAGAGATGAGGTAACTTTTATGGTATCGGCTAATACTAAACCCCTTTCCGAATTCATAACAGGGGAATTTGTACAAATTGAGAAGATACAATTAGAAGGAACTATGAAACGACGTTTATTAGATTTAGGATTTTTTCCTGGAGCGACAATTAAAGTATTACAACGCAGCCCACTTGGAGACCCAGTCGCTTATCAAGTAAGCAACACAACTATTGCACTGCGTAGTGAAGAAAGCTCCCTTATTTTCGGGGTATTAATAGGAGATGATTTCAGATGAGTAACCATCGCATTGCGTTAGCTGGTAACCCGAATACCGGGAAAAGTACATTATTTAATACTTTAACAGGCTTAAAACAACATACTGGTAACTGGACGGGGAAAACTGTTTTAAAGGCTGAAGGGGAATATAAGCATGGCGGACATATATATACAATAATAGATTTACCTGGAACTTACTCACTGTATTCAAATTCGGCAGATGAAGAAGTCGCACGAGATTATATTATATTTGAAAAACCAGAAGTAACTGTAGTTGTTATAGACGCAACTGCAATGGAAAGAAATTTAAATTTAGCACTCCAAGTGATGGAAATGACAAACGATGTGGTCATTTGTATTAACTTAATTGATGAAGCAGAGAAAAAAGGAATCATTATTGACGAAAAGAAATTAGCAAAATCACTTGGTGTACCGGTAGTTAAAATTTCAGCCCGAAACCGAGTTGGTATCGGACATTTACTAAGCGTCATCGCTAAAGTAGCAACTAAAAAACTCATTCCAACACCAATTAAAATTACTTATAATGAAAAAATTGAAAATATGATTCAAGAATTAGAACCACAAATTTATAAAGTGTTCGGCAATACGTATCCAGCACGTTGGATTGCGTTACGTATTTTAGATGGAGATAAAAATTTCTTAACTGCACTTCAAAAACATCATAACGAACCACTTGTAAGGGAGGTCGTAATAAATGGAATCTCACTCAGCCAGTAAGGATCTTCCTCTGGACTATATTGTTCAACATGCACAAACACTTTCAAAAGAGGACATACGAGATGATATTGTCGGAGATATTTATCGAACCTCCGCAAGTATATGTAAAGAAGCTGTCCAATATACGAATACTGATAAATTATATCGTTCAGAAAGATTAGATAAGATTTTCACTTCTCCTATTTGGGGATTTCCAATTATGCTCGGTATTTTATCTATTATTTTTTATCTTACAATCGCCGGTGCTAACGTGCCATCCGAGATGATTGCTGAATTTTTCGGCTGGGCCGAAGGATATTTAACATCTTGGTTCCAAGCAATGCATGCACCAGAATGGCTACATGGCGTTTTAATACTTGGTTTATTCCGTGGTACCGGAGCCGTTATTAGCGTTATGTTACCACCTATGGCAATCTTCTTCCCTATGTTTGCCCTCTTAGAAAACTATGGATATCTACCACGCGTTGCGTTTAACATGGATCGTTTATTTAAACGCTCTGGCGCGCATGGGAAACAATCTTTAACTATGGCAATGGGGTTTGGATGTAACGCTGCCGCTATTATGTCAACACGTATTATCGAATCACCACGTGAGCGTATGCTTGCCATTTTAACAAACAACTTCGTCCCATGTAATGGACGCTGGCCTACATTAATCTTAATGGCTTCATTATTTATGGCTGCTGGATATACAGGCAGCATGCAAACACTTGTTACTGCCGGCGTTGTCGTTGGAATGGTTGTAATTGGCGTTATTGTAACTTTAACTGTTTCTTGGGTTTTATCAAAAACTGCTCTAAAAGGCGTTCCAACTCACTATACGTTAGAGTTACCACCATACCGTAAACCTAAAATTTGGAATACAATTGTGCGTTCAACGCTCGATAAATCAATATATGTTTTAAAACGAGCTGTAATTGTAGCTGCACCTGCCGCTGTATTAACTTGGATACTTGCTAATATTTTCGTCGGTGACACAAGCTTACTTATGCATTTCGTAAACTTCCTAGATCCATTCGCTAAATTACTAGGACTTGATGGTTTTATTCTAGCGGCATTTATCCTTGGGCTACCAGCTAATGAAATTGTTATTCCAATTTTATTAATGTCTTACTTATCAACTGGTGCTTTAACTGAAATAGATGATTTTAATCAAATTAAAAATCTATTCTTAGAACACGGTTGGACTTGGTTAACTGCGCTAAACACAATGTTGTTCTCACTCCTTCATTTCCCATGCGGAACAACACTAGTTAACATATATAAAGAAACAAAAAGTGCCAAATGGACATTCTTATCGTTTGCAATCCCTACTGTTATTGCCATTGTTGTTACATTCCTCTCTACACAATTGGTACATTGGTTAGGTCTTGTATAAAAGCAAAGTATACATAGAAGGAATCCCCCTTCAACATATACTTTGTGCACAAAAGAAACCTAAAATTTATTCAGGTTTCTTTTTTTGCGCCTCTTCTTTCCACGGCTGGGCACCATACGTTGTAATTTTTTTATGAATCAAATATATAGTCCCTGGAAGAACCGCCATTAATATCGTGCAACTAATTCCCAATCCAGTAAACAACTTCCATCACCTTATTTCACTCTCTTCGGTAAAGCTGAACCTGAATGTGCAATCGTTGGATGAACATGAACAGTAATTTCAGCATTACTAAAGTAATTTTCACCTTGATCCCAATTCTTACTTATCTTTTTCCACTCTTTATAATTATGTCGCTTATATACTTCCCCTAATGCTAATACATCTACCTTATATTTTTTTTGAACAAGCTTAATCGATTTTTGGATGCGTTTCTCCATTTCCTCCGCGATGTTTTTCTTTAATCGATTTTCACTCATAATTTGTTTATGATCACTAAAATGCAACTCGGCTAATGTCCCTTCCAAAGATAAATGAATATCAAACTTCGGTTTTGTAGCATTTTCCGTAGATACTTTAATCTTTCGGTGCATCTTATGAATTTCATATGTAATAAGTTGATTCTTTTTACGGATAGTAAAAAAACCTCCAATTTTTTTACCTATTATATAATTCATTCCTAACGTTTCTTCCCCATTCAAAATGCCTACACACTTATTATCCTTCCCGCGAAACAACGCCGCTCCGTTCATTTGTACCCCTTGTTTTGTTAGTTCGAGAATAGGTAATACGAAACTCTGGTTAGAAATCATCTTTTCCTGTACTTCACCAATTCTTGCAGCCTCAATCATTTGGGCATTTTTCGGTGGGTGTTCAGCTAACATATCTATATACTGCGCTGGCAAATTTTCAGGCTTGGCACTCTGCTTTAAAATAGCTTCTGCATTTTTCTTAGAAACGAACAAACGAATATTTCTTCTCATTTCATGATCGCGAATATATACATCTAACGTATTTTGTAAAACATATGGATTCGCTAGTAAATCTTTAGAAAAAATTATCACTTGTATATGCGGAAAGAATAATGCGCGACTAATTTTTTTAGCAATAATTCGTATTTGCTCAAAGACACTATCTGCTTTCGCACTAACATTAATATAATTTTGGCTATCTCCATCCCCTTGTCCACCTTGTTGCGACAATTTACTTGGGAGTACCATCTGATACGTCCCTTTCATAATTGGATTTGATTTCTTTGCCTTTACAATATCGTAAGCTGCGCCTACTACAAATCCCCTTTCTTCTATCTCCTCCAGCTCAGAGCACCCACTAATAGATCCAGCTAAAAACATAATTATTATAATTTTAAGAAGGTGTTTCATTTCCACCATTCCTTCTTTTTATTTTATATACAATAAAAACTAGCAAAGGTGCTAACACAACAAACCCCATATCTATCCAAGCTAAATAAGTCCCATAATTTGATAAATCATTCGAATTGCCAGGTATCATATTCACCATAAAAATAATAGGAGCACTCACAAAAATAAATACATGTTTCTTCACTTTTGGAAACATAGCACAAAACAATAAAGATGCGACGTCATAATACATTGCTGTAGTGTTATAAATAGTAATAATCCAAGTAGTAAAAAAAATCGCATCAAATCTCTCTAAAAATCCTCCACCAATTTCAATTTCTTTCCCTAGTTCAATTGTTGGAAATGTCAATCCACGTGTTGTCATATACGAAAAAACACTAATACAAGTTACATAAATTAAAATGTATGACAAAACGTTTACTATCACCGCTTTTGCAACTGCCATTGGCGCTTTTTTCACTGTCTTATCGTTCAACATCACAGCATAAAACAGAGCTACCTCAAATCCGATAAATGTGAAAATAGAATTTTTAACTCCTACAGCATATTGACTGACGTCCGTTTGAAAAGCCGGTAGTAAATTATCTATTTCCATTAAGTTCACATTCAATAAAGAAAGCAGTACGATTGCAATTAAAACGATAGGTAAGAATAAAACGTTTAACCTTAATAGAGCCGCTCTCGACCCTGCTATTCCATAAATAACAACTAATAGGAAAAAGAACGACAATAGTTGTACTGGTGTATCACTAAATAAATACGTTTGTGAAATAATTGCAATCATTCGCGATTCATATGCTGTCAAAGCAGCAAACGTTAATACTAAAATGCTACTAATTGTGTATGCAACAGGCTTCGTCAAATGTGTACTTGTATATTGAACAAAGTTTTGTTTTGGGAATAAAATAGCCACCCTCGTTACAAACCAACCTAAAACTGCACATATCAATCCACCCAAAAGCAAAATAATCCAACCGTCCGAAAATAAAGTTTGGTTGGCAATATCCCTTGGCATAGACAATGCACCTATACCAATAATGGTCGACGATACCGCAAACCCAAGTTCCCGAGATCCAATCTCTTCATCGCCATACTCAAATGGTTTCAATTATTCTCGCTCCTTTGGACGTAATGTAGAGTCTTTCGTTTGTAAATATTCCGGTCTCTCTTTCAACATCGATTTTGGTATACGAATAAGTTCTTCTTTCCAATCTTTATAAAATGCAGGAGCAATAGGCGTTGTATACGGAACACCAACACTCTTCAAATTCGTAATATGAACAGCAAGTGCAATAAGAGCTAAAATGATTCCATACAAACCAAAAGCAGTCGCCGCTAATACAAAGACGAAAAGTAAAATCCGAAACGTAATCGTAATGCTATATACAGGGAGCGAAAAGGTAGCAATTGCAGTAACTGCAATAATAATTACTAAAAATGGATTTACAATCCCGGCATTCACCGCCGCTTCTCCAATTACAAGACCACCTACAATACCAATCGTTTGCCCCATTGGCTTTGGCAATCTAATTCCAGCCTCTCGTATTAACTCCATCGTTAATGCCATCATTAATGTTTCAATATACGCTGGAAACGGAACCCCTTCTCGCGCTCCAGCAATTGAATAGGCCAATTTAGACGGAATAAGCCCTTGGTGGTATGAAACAAGCGCTACATACATCGCCGGTAACAAAACCGCCATAATACCAGAAACCATTCGTAAAATTCTTAATAACGTCCCAATCAGCCAACGCTCGTAATGGTCTTCTACAGATTGAAAAATATCAACAAATACGAGTGGTGCAATAAGAGCGAACGGTGATCCGTCTACTAAAATAGCCGCCTTTCCTTTCGTTAATGAGGCCACAATATTGTCAGGCCTTTCTGTGTTCAAAAACTGTGGAAACGGCGATAAATTATTGTCTTGAATTAATTGTTCAATCGTACCCGTCTCAAAAATAACATCTGTCACTATTGATTGAAGGCGCCGATCTAGTTCTTTTACAATATAAGGGTTAATAATATCTTCTATATATACTAGGGTTACTTCTTTCTGTGATCGCTTCCCCATAATATAAGATTGAAACCGCAACTTCGGATCACGTAAACCACGGCGAATTAGCATTTTATTCACATTAATATCTTCATTTAATCCAACTCTCGGTCCACGGATTAAATCTTCTGTCACTGGAGGTTCTAGACTTCTTTTCTCCCAAGCCCTACTGTTAACAACAATAGCCGTTTGAATATTATCAATTAATATAACTGTGTCTCCCGCTAGAATTGCATTTATAATATCCGGAAACGTTGTCTTCATACCGACTTCTGCGATAGAAATAAAACGATCCAATAACGTTTGAACAACAGCTGCTTCTTTTTCTATTTCTTCATATTGAAGCGTACGAACTACATATTTATAAACATTATCCTTATCTGTTAACCCACATAAAAAAATGACAGCGCAGCGTGTAGAACTACCAGCAAGAGCAACTTCTCTAATTGTTAAATCATTAGGTGAACCTAACTCATCCCTAATTTCCTTCATAACCTCAAACAAGTTACCTTTTAACTCTAACAAATTCCCCACCTAGCTTCCTTTTCAACAAGTTTTTAGTTAGATTCCGCTAATAGAAGGAAATATATACAAAAAAAGAGCTATCTCTTTTCAAAGATAGCTCTAACATACTGATTACTTTTCTACTATTATATTGTCTGCCTTTATAGATACATTTTTCGTGAATCCACTAACTACAAACATCACAATCATATTAATTAACAATGCGACTATACCTACATTCAAATCTTTTATATACTGCGGGAAACTCGGAAACATTGTAGCTAAAGTAGAACCTGTTAAAGTGATATATGCGACAACTAACAACCCAATCCCCATTCCTGCAATCGCTCCTTGCTTCGTAATAATTTGACGAGGAAACAAACTACATACAAGCGCAGGGAAAAGCTGCGTAACGATACTGTACCCCATTAAAAGAAGCGCCCCTATCGTTTCTCCTCCTTTAAAGGTAAACAAAACGGCTACAAGCGTTACTACAGGCACAAATAATTTTGCCGCTTTAGCAACTTGTCTATCTGAAGCAGACGGAGCCATCGTTCGGTAAATATTTTTCGCTAGCAATGTCGAAGCAGCCATAACAAGCATGGATGCTGGAACTAATGCCGTTAATACCCCCGCACTACCAATAATTCCAATAAACCAAGGATCAAAAGTTTGAAGAGCAAGACGGAATAACGAAAGATCTACATCCGCTCCCTTTAATCCGGGAACTTGCAGGATAGCAGCAAAACCTGCAAAGAATACGAAAAGCAACACTAAAGAATACAGTGGCATGATCGCCGCGTTTTTCCTAAATACTTTTTCATTTTTTGCAGAGAAAGCCGAAGCAAATGTATGGGGCCACATATAGAAACCAAGGGCCGTTAATATAATAGTAGAAACAAACCAAGAAATACTCATTCCTTCTTCAGGTAAAGATAAAAAACCTGGTTTCGCTGCTTCTACAGCTTCAAACATCGGCTGAAACCCTCCGTAATAATGGTACGGTAAATATATACCTAAAAACATAACGATAAATAGTATCATAATATCCTTCAAAGCAGCTGTCCAAGCCGATCCATGTATACCTGAAACCATTACATATATAGTTATAACAATAGCACCAATCCACACCGCAATAACAGGTGACACTCTTCCATAAGAAGCTTCGGAAACGATGATCCCTAACCCCTTTAGCTGTAAAATGAGATATGGGATGATGGAAACAACACCAACAATCGAAACAATCAATCCAAGCGCTTTACTTCTATATTTCTTTGCAAAAAAATCCGGCTGTGAAACAAGGTTATGTTCTTTTGCATATTTCCAAATTGGAGGCAATAAGAAATACGATAAAATATAGGCTAATGCACCATATCCTAAAATATAAAAAGTAGGAGCTCCTTTACTATACGCCCAACCACTTCCACCTAAAAATGTGAATGTCGTATAAATTTCGCCTGCCATAAGGAGAAAAACGAAAATAGTTCCAAACCCTCTTCCTCCAACTGACCATTGCTCTAAATTCATATCTTTTCCATGTTGTGCTCGAATTCCTAAAAATAGTGCTAGAAATAAGAATAAAATAATAATAAGTAGTGCTGTCATTTTACATCCCCCTTATTAGCAGGATCGAATACGTACACAAGCCCCATACAAAGAGACGTAATAAGCACTGATAATAGTATCCAAAATAATAGAAATGGCATCCCCAATACGTAAGGAGTGACCGAATTTGCAAATACTGGTCCAACTACTAAACAAAGAACTGGAATAAGTGCTAGCACGTGTATTTTCTTCATCTCATTCTCCTTTACTTATAAAATTCATAATGGATGATACAAAGACTTCCACTCCAATTGGTAATGCGTCTTCGTCAATTGTAAAACGAGGGTGATGATGCGGATATATAATTCCCTTCTCTTCATTTCCTGCCCCTATAAAAAAGAACGTCCCTGGTGCCTTTTGTAAAAATGCCGAAAAATCTTCTCCTGCCATCGTTGGTTGTAAACGAACAACTCTCTCTCTTCCATACAGCTGTAATGCCGTATGTTCAATAAGCTCTGTAACTTCATAATCGTTCACAACTGGTCGATATCCATACTCATAAGAAAATGTATACTTAGCACCGTAGGATTCTGTAATATGTTTTACAATCCTTTCAAGCTTCTTCTTTGTTTCTTCTCTTAATTCATGCCTTAAACTTCTCACTGTCCCTTCAATCTCCGCTTGTTCCGGGATAACATTATGAGTTGTCCCAGAATGAAATTGCGTAACAGATACTACGAGAGAATCTAACGGATTCGTGAGGCGAGATACAATTTGCTGGATTTGTGAAACTACTTGCGCACCAATGGCGATACTATCAACTGTTTCGTGCGGAATTCCAGCATGCCCACCTTTTCCCTCTATCTTAATTCTAAAAACGTCCGGTGCCGCCATCGCAGGGCCATAAATTACACCTACTTTTCCAACCTCTAATGACGCCCAAAGATGAGCACCAATAATGCAATCCACACCTGCCATCACTCCCGCTGCGACCATTTCCTCTGCACCACCCGGAAAATTTTCTTCTGCATGTTGAAATAAAAAGCGAATCTCTCCTTTAACTTTCTCTCTTTCCTCTACCAACTTATGTACTACACCAAGCAATATTGCCATGTGACCATCGTGACCACACGCATGCATCACACCTGGATATGTAGAAATAAAATCAAACTTATTTTCTTCATGAATAGGAAGAGCATCCATATCAGCACGAACCGCGAGAGTTTTACCAGGCTGCTTACCTATTAACCTTGCCATTACACTATATTTAGTAGGTCGCGAAACTTCTAAATACGGAATTTCCCGAAGTATGTCGAATACAAATTGAGATGTTTTTTCCTCTTGAAAAGATAACTCTGGATACTTATGAAAATGCCTTCTCCACTCAATCAACTGATTCTTTGATAAAACAAGTTCCTTTGCGACATCCATTTCTCTTCTCCCCTTCTTCACCAAGTTAAATGTTATTATAACGCGAACTGTTAACTTTCGAAAGAATCTTCAGAATTTTCTATAATAAACATTTAAAAATAAAAAGCCATCTCAAGATGACTTTTCACTTTATAAAATAGTAATCGCTTGTTTCCCCATTTGCTCCCATGCCTTTTCAAATTCAGCACGAGGAACGGCTTTTCGTGGATTGTTTGCAAGAGGATCATTTACGTATACAAAGTTTTGATCATATCCAATTACTACAACACTATGCTCATAATATGTAATTTTCACTTCACCTGAACTCGTATTCCATGTTTCAAAACTACTTTCAGCTAATGGTTTAAACGTTGTATTAATAATTACCCATACCGGAGAACCAGAACTAATTACTTTATATAGATCTTGCACGTCTCTGCCCGTTAAATTAATTACTTTTTCAGGAACATACTTTTCTGCTAAATTAAAAATTGGTTGATTATATACACCGTATCCTCGCTCAGCTTTCGTATAAATATTTCCAACGAATCCCTCATAAGGATTTCCATGCAAACCATTTTGTTCAAATGGGACGCGATGAATCTCACTAGCAAGTTGCATCTTATCTACTTGTACACCTTTATGTTGCAGTAGCATAGCTAAACTTGTCACTTCACAACCTCTAGGTAATTCGGGTAACTGTCTAATAAACGGAACCTCTGTAATCATTGTACTTTCTTTCATCTCAGAGAAAAGGTCTAACCGTAATTCCTGTGCCTTTCTCATAATTTTATCTTTCTCGAAAAAAAATACGACAGCAAATATACTACCTAAAATAAAAATATATTTTAACTTTTTCATCATAAACCAAACTCCATTATATCAATTATTTTTAAGGCTCAACTTCTATCATTGTACCTTTCTTCTTACTAGTTTGCTAGAAAGATTCTGCGAATTATTATTCACAAATATCATTTTAAAATTCTAATTATTTTTAATAAAAAGAAAAAACAATATACTTTTTCAGAATATTTTGCTAAAATCAAAATTATTAACATAGTGAAAGAATCATATTTCTTTCACTATGTTAATAAACATTCTAAGGTATTTAGTCATAGTTAGTTTTTCTATTACATACTCAGTTCACAACAAAATAAACCGAGTATGTTTTTCATCCCCCACTAATGATTAAAATCCCAGAATGAAATCAAGTTAACACATACAAGAAAAATACGGGGTGAGGGGCATATGAATCAACAAGTAGAACAAACAGATTTAAAACGAACAATGAAAAGTAGACACTTATTCATGATTGCACTTGGTGGAGTCATTGGAACAGGATTATTTATGGGTTCTGGACAAATCGTCCATAATGCTGGACCAGGAGGAGCTATTCTTGCATTTTTAGTCGGTGGTTTCGTTATGTATTTAACTATGTTATGTCTTGGTGAATTATCAGTAGCTATGCCAGAAGCAGGTTCATTCCAAAGCTACGCAAGCAAATTTATTTCACCTGGTTTTGGATTTGTCGTCGGTTGGATGTATTGGTTAAATTGGGCTGTTACAGTTGGAGTAGAGTTAACAACTGTTAGTATTTTAATGAAACGTTGGTTTCCAGACGTTTCTTCGTGGATTTGGTGTGTTACATTTGCAGCAGCACTCTTTCTTGTAAACGCTCTATCAGCAAAAGCATATGCAGAGACTGAATTTTGGTTCGCTAGCGTAAAGGTTGCAACGATTGTTATCTTTATCGTACTTGGAGGCGCAGTTATGTTTGGTTTTCTCGACTTTAATGGAAAGCCAGCACCAATGCTCCACAATTTCACTGAAAATGGCGGCTTATTTCCAAACGGTGCACTAGCAGTTCTTCTTACAATGATTACTGTAAATTACTCATTCCAAGGAACAGAACTTATCGGAATTGCTTCAGGGGAAAGCGAGAACCCTGAAAAAACGATCCCGAAAGCTATAAAAAACACAATTTGGCGTACTCTATTCTTTTTCGTCTTAGCAATCTCAGTTGTTGTAGGTTTACTCCCATGGCAAGAAGCTAATCTAGTTGAAAGTCCATTTGTACTTGTGTTTGATATGGCTGGTATTCCATATGCAGCGGACATTATGAACTTTGTTATTATTACAGCTGTATTATCCGTAGCTAACTCTGGTCTATACGCAAATTCTCGTATGCTTTGGGCGATGGCAAAACAAGGAATGGCAAGTCCAGCTTTTACAAAACTAACTAAAAAAGGTGTACCGCTAAACGCATTAATTTTCAGCCTAATTTTTGCAAGCCTTTCTTTATTAACAAGTATATTCGCGGCAGATACTGTCTTTTTAATTTTAACATCGATTGCAGCTATGGCGGCTGTTGTCGTTTGGATGTCGATCGCAGCTTCACAGTTTTTCTTCCGTAGAAACTTCGTGAAAAATGGCGGCAACATAAATGATTTAAAATACCGTACACCACTTTATCCAATAGTTCCAATCGTAGCTTTCTCACTCAATTTCATTACATTTATTAGTTTAGCTTTCATTCCAGATCAGAGAATTGCTCTTTATTGCGGGATTCCATTTATGATCATTTGTTACATTTTATACCAAGTTAAATATAAAAAAGTTGTCACATTTGAACAACAACGAAATATAACTCAGGAAATAAACTAAATACACAAAATATTCAGCTATCTTTCTTATGATAAGATAGCTTTTTTCTATTTCTTGGATATGTTGGTATAACTTTATTTATCTTAAAATTCTCACAATAACGTTTTTATCTGGAAAATAGTTTACAATGTTATCAAGTTACAAATGATATTCACCTTAAAAAGCGTGCATTTGTGTCTATTTTTTAACAATATAACAAAAACTATTGCCAACTATAAATTAATAGGTTTATATTGTTTTATTGGCATAGTTTCAATCCAAGGAGAAAGGAGATTTTCAATCGTGCAACTAAAGAAAGCATTTTGGAAGTTGGCTTCGCTTCTTCCGTTATCATTAGTTCTGTTCCTCGGTGGCTGTGATAAAAAACTCGCAGTATTAAATCCGCAAGGACCTGTTGCAAAGGCACAGTATGATTTAATTGTTTGGTCATTCGTGCTTATGTCATTAATTATCGCAATTGTATTCATCTTGTTTACAGTCATCTTGATTCGTTATCGTGAAAAACCAGAGAATATGGACTATGAGCCACCTGATCAACACGGTAACACATTATTAGAAATCATTTGGACGATTATTCCTGTTATTATCGTTATCGCATTATCGATTCCAACAGTTAAAGCAACTTATGCTTCGGAAGAGGTTCCGCAAGAGTCCAAACATATTAAACCAGTTGAAATTTATGTTACATCTGCAAACTGGAAATGGTTATTTAGTTACCCGGAGGAAAAAATTGAAACCGTTAACTATTTAAACATCCCAGCTGGTGTACCAATTCAATTTAAACTGACTTCTGTAGGTCCAATGAATGCTTTCTGGGTACCAGAACTTGGTGGTATGAAGTATACAATGGATGGCATGATCATGGACTTATATTTACAAGCTGACAAACCAGGTTCTTACCTAGGTCGTAGCTCGAACTTCTCTGGTGAAGGATTCACTCACATGGAGTTCGAAGTTGAAGCAAAAACAAAAGAAAAGTATGACAAGTGGGTAAAAGAAGTACAAGAAACTGCTCCTAAACTAACAGAAGATAAGTACAACGATATTGTTAAACCTGGTGTAGTTGGTCGTATGACATTCTCTAGTCATCACTTAAGTTATGTAGATCCAAAATCACTTGAATATTGTGATTACAACTACTACAAAAACAAAAAATAATAGCTATTATTCCAACAGATTGGAGTGAACACAGTGAAGCTTGATGAATTTTTTGTCACAGGTGACCCGATTATTTACGGAGCTGACGCATCTATCGTTCTTGTGACATTAGCGATTCTTTTCGTACTAACAAAGTACAAAAAATGGAGATGGCTTTGGGATGAATGGTTAACAACTGTTGACCATAAAAAAATAGGAACCATGTATATTATCTCTGCCGTTATAATGTTATTCCGTGGTGGTATGGACGGTTTAATGATTCGTGCCCAGTTAACATTCCCAGATACAACATATTTAAACGCTGAACACTATAACGGAATCTTTACAACACATGGTACAGTTATGATTCTTTTCATGGCGATGCCATTCGTTCTAGGATTAATGAACGTCGTTGTACCATTACAAATTGGTGCTCGTGACGTTGCATATCCGTTCTTAAATGCTTTAAGTTTCTGGTTATTCTTTATTGGAGCAATGTTATTCAACATCGCTTTCGTAATCGGTGGTTCTCCAGACGCTGGGTGGACTTCTTACTTCCCAATGGCGGGTACAGAGTTTACTCCTGGTGTAGGAAATAACTTCTACGCAATCGCCTTACAGATTTCAGGTATTGGTACGTTAATGACAGGTATTAACTTCCTAGTTACTATTTTAAAAATGCGTACACCTGGAATGAAATTAATGAAAATGCCAATGTTTACATGGTCTATTTTAATTACATGTGTAATCATTATTTTCGCTTTCCCAGTATTAACAGTAGCTCTTGCATTAATGACATTTGACCGTCTATTTGATGCTCACTTCTTTACGATGGCGAGCGGCGGTATGCCAATGCTCTGGGCCAACTTGTTCTGGGTATGGGGTCACCCTGAAGTATATATCGTTATTTTACCGGCATTCGGTATTTTCTCTGAAATCATTAGTACATTCTCACGTAAACGTCTATTCGGTTACAGTGCGATGGTATACTCAATGGTTGCAATTTCTTTACTAAGTTTCGTCGTATGGCTTCATCACTTCTTCACGATGGGTGCAGGTCCAGCGGTTAACTCGTTCTTCTCGATTTCGACAATGGCGATTTCGATTCCAACCGGTGTTAAAATATTTAACTGGTTGTTTACGCTGTATAAAGGACGTATTCGTTTTACAGTTCCAATGCTTTGGTCATTGGCATTTATTCCAAACTTCGTAGTTGGTGGAGTTACAGGGGTTATGCTTGGAATGGCAGCAGCTGATTATCAATACCATAACAGCTACTTCCTAGTCGCTCATTTCCACTACGTATTAATCGCAGGTACAGTATTCGCTATGCTTGCTGGATTCACATTCTGGTATCCAAAAATGACAGGTCATATGCTAAATGAACGCCTTGGTAAATGGACATTCTGGATCTTTATGAGCGGATTTAACATCTGTTTCTTCCCAATGTACTTCCTAGGTTTAGATGGTATGACTCGTCGTATGTACACTTACTCTGAAAGCCTTGGATGGGGTTGGTTGAACCAAATCGCATCTGTCGGCGCAGTAATGATGGGTATCGGATTCGTACTTCTTTGTTACAACGTAATTTGGAGTGCACGTCACGGTGAACGTGACACAACTGGAGATCCATGGGATGGCCGCACACTTGAATGGGCAACTCATTCTCCTGTACAACATTACAACTTCGCGAAACTTCCTGAAATTAAAGAAGCTGATGCTTTCTGGTTCATGAAAAAACGCGGAGAAACAATTACACCAACAGCTGATGAATTAAAACCAATTCACATGCCAAGTAATTCTGGTGTGCCTATTATTATGTCTGCATTCTTCGGTCTTGCAGGTTTTGCATTAGTATTTAGCTGGTTCTGGCTTGCAGCAATCGGTGGTATTGGTATTTTAGGTTGCTTAATCTATCGTTCATTCGATTATGATGATGGCTACTACGTAAGTGTTGATGAAATTAAAGAAACAGAACATATAGCATGAGAGGTGAAATGACATGGCGGCTTTAGATAAAAGCTTACCTTTGGAATATCAATCCGAGCAAAGCAGATTGAATATCCTAGGATTCTGGATTTTTCTTGGGGCTGAAATTATGCTGTTCGCAACACTTTTCGCCTCTTATCTAGTCCTTGCTGGTCGTACGGCAGATGGCCCAACACCAGCGCAACTGTTTGAAGTTAAAACACTTTTAATTCAAACGCTATTACTTTTAACAAGTAGTTTCACATGTGGTATCGCAATTCACGAAATGCGTAAACACAACCAAAAAGCAATGCTTGGATGGTTCATCTTTACATTACTTTTAGGTGCAGGTTTCCTATTCTTCGAGATCGAAGAGTTCATTATGTACGTTGGTGAAGGCGCAACGATTCAAACAAGCGCATTCTTATCTGGATTCTTCGTTCTTCTTGGAACGCATGGTGCCCACGTAACAGGTGGTATCATTTGGGCAACTTGTGTTATTATCCAAATTTTAAAACGAGGTTTAACACCAGTTACAGCTCGTAAAGTATTTATTATCAGCTTATACTGGCATTTCCTTGATCTTGTTTGGGTCTTTATTTACACACTAGTTTACTTGAACGGGATGGTGGCGTAAATGGGTCAAAATAACAATCAAGCAAATGCGCATAGCGGATTCCCGTGGTCACACGTTTTCGGATTCATTTTATCGCTTGCACTAACGTTTCTTGCTTTATATGTTGCACTTTACACAGACTTGCCACTTTCAACGATATTAACAACTATTATCATAATGGCAGTTGCGCAAGCGTTATTACAATTAATTATGTTCATGCACTTAAAAGAAGGAGAAGGAAGCATTCAAATTCTTACAATGATATACAGTTTCTTCGTTGCAGCTGCAACAGTTGGTCTTACTGTATGGATTTTCTTCTCAATGTAATTTGCATGAAAAAGACTGCTGAGATTCCTCGGCAGTCTTTTTTTATTCTCTCCCCTATTACATCCACATTACGGAATTAACAACAAAATCATGAAAAATATACTTATTATGACAAACGTTAAGAAAACTCTTTCTTTATGAAATCGAATCCATATGCGTTGCTTTTCTACCTATTATATGGCTAAATAGGTACTATATTTATTTGAAGGGAGAGAACGCAGTGGAACATCATTCTTCTGTTCTATCACTGATGGTTGTTGTCGCAATCACGTTTTTCGTTCCCCTTTTGTTACAGCGCTTTAAATTAAAAGCACTTCCTGTCGTTGTTGCAGAAATTATCGCAGGAATCTTTGTAGGTAAAAGTGGATTTAACATCATTGAGCCAGATATGTGGCTTCAAGTCTTATCAACACTAGGGTTTATCTTCCTAATGTTTTTAAGTGGTTTAGAAATTGACTTTTCGATCTTTAAGCAAAAAGGGAAAAAGAATACGACAAACGAACCAAACACATTCCAAGCAGCAAGCATTATCTTCTTATTTATTTTCATTTTATCTTATGCCCTATCATTACTATTCGTATGGCTAGGATTCGTAGACAATGCAATGTTCATGACTTTAATTATTTCAACTATTTCTTTAGGTGTTGTTGTGCCCACATTAAAAGAAAATAACTTAGGAAAAACCGCAATCGGGCAAATCATTTTATTAGTCGCTGTTATTGCAGACTTAGTTACAATGATTTTACTCGCGGTATTCGTCGGATTAAATTCCGAAAGTGGCCAAAGTATGTGGCTTCTACTTCTTCTATTCGGTGCTGGTATTGTAATTTACTTTGTCGCAAGACGTTTTAAAAATATTCCATACCTAGAAAGCCTAAAAGCCGGTAGTGTACAAATTGATACACGAGCTATTTTTGCACTCATCTTAATATTAGTTGGATTATCTGAATCTGTTGGGGCAGAAAATATTTTGGGAGCCTTTTTAGCAGGTGTACTCGTATCTTTATTATCACCAAATGAAGATATGGTTGAAAAACTTGATTCCATCGGATATGGTTTCTTCATCCCTATTTTCTTCGTAATGGTTGGTGTAAATCTAGAAGTATGGTCTATTTTTAAAGAGCCTTCTAGTATGCTAATGATCCCAATTCTAATTGTGGGGCTCTTTATTTCAAAACTGTTGCCATCACTCGTCTTACGAAAATGGTACCCACGCAATATCGTACTCGGAAGTGCTATTTTGTTAACATCAACACTTTCTTTAGTTATTGCGGCTGCACAAATTGGTGAAAAGCTAGGCATCATTAGCCCAAGTTTATCAGCATCTCTTATTTTAAGCGCAGTTATTACTTGTATTTTTGCACCTATATTATTTAACAAGATGTTTCCAAAAGTGGAAACACCAAAACCGAAAGTATCTATTATTGGTGCAAGCAGAATTACCCTTCCGCTATCACTTGATTTAAAACGTGAAGAGTATGACGTAACACTATATATGATACGTCAAAATAAAATAAATGATGAGGAAGCGAAATCTCATGACTTCCCTATTGTAAAATTAGATGAGATTACTATTCAATCTTTAATGGAACAAAAAGCTTTCGAAGCAGACCGTGTTGTTGTTGCGACAAGTGATGATGAACAAAACTTATTATTAGCAGAACACGCAAAAGAATTAGGTGTTGAACACGTCATCGCAAGTGTAGAAGATCCCCTTCTACAAGAAAAGGCGACTCAAGAACATATCGCTGTATTCTCGACTATTAACTCTACACGTATTTTATTACGTGCACTTATTGATAAACCAAGTCTCGTTCGCTTAATTACAACAGCAAATGAAACAGTACGTGAGGTTGAACTACGGAGTAATAAATATAATGGCTTAGCACTTCGTCGCCTTCCGTTTTTAGGTGATGTACTTGTCATTCAAATTTATCGTGGCAATAAAGCATTAATACCACATGGTGATACGAAGTTACAGCATGGCGATACTTTACTTGTAACGGGTTCAAAAGAACATATTGATACAATGAAAAACATATTAGAGTAGAAAATGCCCCTCACATAAATGAGGGGCATTTTTTCATTTCCATATGGTAAAATGTTACTATCACATATTATGGGGATGAATAACATTATGTCTATTTCAACTTTAGCTCTCTTATTATTAGCAGAAGTACTCGTCGCCATTATTCTCATCGGTATTAGCATTGAAATTTGTAGCTATGGATGGAAAAAATCGAATGGAATTAAGTACTTTTGTCTCTTACTTTCACTCCTTCTCGGAACTGCTAGTATAATAGGACTTCTCGTTGCACCCGCATATTTCTTCTTACAACTTATAGAAAAAGGCTTATAAGAAAGGATGATATTATGATTACAGTGAAACATATTGATGCATCTGAAACATACTTATTACGCCAAAAAATTTTGCGTCCCAATCAATCATTAGAAGATTGTAAATACGATTCAGATTACGAAATAGACTCCTTCCACTTAGGTGCATTTCTACATGATGAACTTGTTAGCATCGCCTCCTTTTCAAAAGAACTATACCCTGCCTTACAAGCTGGTACCCACTATCGTCTACGAGGAATGGCAACTTTACCTAATTTCCGAAACCAGCATGCTGGCACTTCCTTAATCCGTAAAGCTGAACAAGTCCTCCAAGAACGCGAAGCAAATATTCTATGGTGTAATGCCCGAATTACCGTAGCGGATTATTACAAACGATTAGGTTTCCATGAGCATGGTGAAATCTTCGAGATTGATCCAATAGGACTCCATAAAGTAATGTATAAAGAAATATAAGAAAAGCTTTCTGCATATCGCAGAAAGCTTTTCTTATATTTCATCTTCACTTTTTATTTTTTTCCTATATATGTATATAAACAAACTAGGAACTAAAAAACAAGCAAACATAATAAGTCCTGTTATGCTAATTTCCTTTATCGAAATATCTGGTGTTACAATGATACAAATAGCTAAAATACCAATAACAATACCTACTGGAATGAATAATAGCTTCATGAAATAACTACGAGATACTCCCCCTGTATGCTCATACACTTCCACCGAATTTTTTAAGTTTAAAAAGTTAATAACTATTATCCCGCCCATAAATACCATTAATAAATCCGAAACACTTTCATATCCTGCCCCTTGCAAAACATAACGGTAAAACACGATACTTAGTATGACAATATTTTGTAAGATGAAAGCTAGTCTAATATGCTTTAACCCCTCGATCATTAAACGTTCATCTTTCACGATTTTCACCCTATCACTCCTTTTCCTCCCAAAACAAATCATTCAATGTTTTATCTACCGCATAACAAATTTTCAAACATAAATCTAAAGATGGATTGTATTTCCCCTTCTCAATTAAACTAATCGTTTGCCTTGTAACGCCTACTTTTTCTGCTAATTGTTGCTGTGTTAAATCTAACTGAACACGCGCGACTTTTATTTTACTTACAGCCATTCATGTTCCTCCTCTATCTTTATAGTAACATATATATTCCATTAAGTAATTTATATTTTACGTGACTAATTTAATTTTCACCTTACCCCGCTATTTGTGGGCAGTAAAAATCCCACCTCAAAATTCGGCTGGAGCAAAGAAGTTAGGTGGGAACCCTGCTGCCCGTAAACGCCCGATTGGTGAGGGCTGATAATCAATGGCGGATGAACAAAACCCCACTGATTATAGTTTCACTTTATTATACACAAAAAAGGAGCCTCTCATAAGAAGCCCCTTTCTATATCTATATTATAAGAATAAATGACATCCAAACAAAATTGTAAATAAGTATAGTAACGGATGTACTTCCATTCCTTTCCCCTTCACGATTTTTAAAATTGGATACACTAAAAATCCGATTGCAATTCCATTCGCAATACTAGATGTTAACGGAATACCAATGAAAATTAAAAATGCCGGTAATGCATCTTCAAATTCATTCCAATTAATATCACGAATGCTTTGTGCCATTAAGCTACCTACTATAATTAAAGAAGGAGCTGTAATAGCTGCTACACTTGATAAAGAGGCAATAACAGGGCTAAAGAATGCCGTTATAATCGTTAAACAAACGACTACAATACCTGTCAATCCAGTTTTACCACCTGCCGCAATTCCAGCTGACGATTCAATTGTCGCTGCTGTCGGGCTTGTCCCAAAGATAGAACCTGTCGTCCCGCCAATTGCATCTGCAATGAACGCCTTACCAAAGCGCTTTTCAGTGTTATCTGTATTTAAACCTGCTTGTTTAATTAAACCAAGTAACGCACCTGTTGTATCAAATAAAAGTACAAGTAAGAATGAAAAAATAACCCCATATAATCCATACTGAATTACATCTGAAAATGCATTAATAGGGTTTGAAACAATAATTCCTTCTGGTAAATGTGGCATTGCGACAATGTTATTTTCAAACTTTAATTGCCCTGTAAAGAAAGCAATAATCCCTGTCACAATCATACTAATAAACAATGCACCACTAACACGTAATACCATTAATACCGCCGCTAACACTAAACCAACTATTGTTAAAATAACAGCCGGTGAATGAAAGTCCCCGATTGTAACTAAGTTAGATGGGTGGTCAACGATAATACCCGAAAGTCGCAATCCGATAAAAGCAATAAATAATCCGATTCCACCCGCAATTGCATGTTTTAAACTGTCCGGAATTGCGACAATTAGCTTTTGCCTAAACGAGGTGAAAGATAATAAAAGAAAAATAATACCTGTTACAAATACTGCTGAAAACGCAATGACATATGTAATCCCCTCTGCCTGTTGAACAACAGAGTAAGCAAAATATGCATTCATTCCCATAGCTGGAGCAATAACAATTGGATAGTTAGCTAAAAACGCCATACATAGCGTTCCAACAACTGTCGCAATAATAGTTGCTGTAAATGCTTGATCAAATGGTACACCTGCATCAGATAATATTTTCGGATTGATGACAAGAATATACGCAAATGTAAAAAAAGTTGTGATGCCAGCTAAAATTTCTTGCTTCACAGAAGTGTTATACTTTTGTAATTGAAACATACTTATGTACCCTTCCTACACTTGAATTATTATCACACATTCTTTTCTTATTAGTATGTGAGAAAATGTAATACTTAATCTTAACAATCAATAAAAAGAAGAGTCAATATATTCTCTAATAGTTAGAATTTTAAGTTTAAGTCTGACAAATACAGATGTAGTACAGTGTATTATGATTATTTTTGTAGCATAACAGATAGAAATGTTTTATAATTTGAAATAGTTAAATATTTAGTAGATTCATTCAAATATTGTTCACTCTACAGGGGGTATTCTTCTTATGCAGCAAACAAACAAATCTGAAAATTTAAACCGTGGCTTAAAACAAAGGCATATTACTTTAATGTCTCTCGGTTCAGCTATTGGCGTTGGACTATTTTTAGGATCAGCTTCCGCTATTAAACTAGCTGGCCCATCTATTTTACTAGGCTATATGATTGCCGGACTCGTTATTTTCTTCATTATGCGCGCACTCGGAGAAATGGCAATTGAACAACCGGTTGCTGGCTCTTTTAGTAAATATGCAAATGATTACATCAGCCCACTAGCTGGGTATATTACAGGCTGGAATTACTGGTTTTTATGGGTTGTTACTTGTATGGCGGAAATTACAGCAGCAGGCATTTACATGCAGTACTGGTTCCCTGATATCCCGCGCTGGACTTGGGCATTACTAGCTCTTTTATTAATGAGTGCTTTCAACTTCTTATCTGTGAAAGTATTTGGAGAACTTGAGTTTTGGTTTGCTCTCATCAAAATTGTCACAATTATCTGTATGATAGTGATTGGCTTTGGTATTATTCTATTCGGATTTGGAAATGGCGGCGTTGCAACTGGTATTTCAAATCTTTGGGAACATGGGGGCTGGTTCCCAAATGGCTTCTCTGGATTATTACTTTCCTTACAAATGGTATTATTCGCTTATTTAGGAGTCGAACTTATCGGAGTTACAGCTGGTGAGGCTCAAAATCCGAAAAAGACACTCGCAAAAGCAATTGATAATGTATTTTGGAGAATTTTAATATTCTACGTTGGAGCTCTATTCGTTATGATGGCAATTTACCCTTGGAACGAACTTGGCGAAAAAGGAAGTCCCTTCGTGCTAACATTCCAGCAAATTGGTATCGCAAAGGCAGCGGGCATTATTAACTTTGTTGTTTTAACAGCAGCTCTTTCTTCTTGTAACGGTGGTTTGTTTAGTACAGGCCGTATGCTATTTACATTAGCACAACAAAAGAAAGCACCCGAAAGATTCGGTCGTTTAAATAAAAATGGTATTCCGAGTCAAGGAATTATCGCAACAGCAATCGTTTTACTCGTTGGCGTTATATTAAACTATCTTGTTCCTGCAAAAGTGTTTACATGGCTAACTAGTATTTCAACTTTCGGGGCAATTTGGACTTGGGGTATTATATTAGTCGCTCAAATTAAATTCCGTAAAGGGTTACAAACTAATAAAAAGGATAAGCTAGCATATAAAATGCCTTTACACCCATTGAGTTCATATTTCTCACTCGGCTTCCTTGTACTTGTACTGGGTATAATGGCCTATTCAGAAGATACACGAATCGCATTAATCGTCGGGCCAATTTGGCTTATCGGCTTAGCTATCGTGTATTATATGAAAGGTTTTCATAAGATTGATGAATCGTCTAATTCAAAAATTAGTTAAGTCCACGATCTCTTCCTACTTTACTAGGGAGAGATTTTTTCATTATTCGCGCAAATATTTCTCAATCAAATTAACGTTATCTTTACACTATTTAATATTTTCTATCTTTATTTCCATAGAAAAATCAATTACATTATTAAAGCACATATATTTATTATTAGGGGGATTCTTCTATGAAGAATAAAAAATGGATTCAATTTTCTTTAGCAACAGCAATCACACTTAGTATAGGGAGTTCTTACATTCCGTCTACTTACGCCGAAAGCTCCGTAGACCCAGCTCCTGAAATTGCTGCAAAAGTTATAAATCAAAACAATGGTAAGAAAGTATTATTCGATAATACACACGGTCAAACGGCCGGGACAGCTGATTGGGTTATTGATGGCGGTTTTTCTGATTTCGGAAACGGCATTGCCCAAAACGGATATCATGTAAAAGAACTTCGTAAATCAACATCTATTACATACGACGATTTAAAAAATTACAATGTATTTATCGTTCCCGAAGCAAATATTCCTTATAAAAAATCTGAGCAAGACGCAATGTTACAATACGTGAAAAATGGCGGCAGTATTTTCTTCATTGCCGATCATTATAATGCAGATCGTAATAAAAACCGCTGGGACTCCTCAGAAGTGTTCAATGGATATAGACGCGGGGCATGGGATAATCCAGCAAAGGGAATGTCTAATGAAGAAACAACTTCACAAGCTATGCAAGGAGTAGAAAGCTCTGATTGGCTATCCGATAATTTCGGTATTCGCTTCCGTTACAATGCACTTGGTGATGTTTCAGCTAAAAATATTGTCTCACCTGCGCAATCATTCGGAATTACAACTGGCGTTTCATCTGTAGCAATGCATGCCGGCTCTACTCTTGCGATTACAAATCCAAAACTAGCGAAAGGCCTTGTATATCTTCCAGAAAATCCATCAAAATGGAATAACGCTGTTGATAGCGGCGTTTATAACGGTGGTGGCGTTGCAGAGGGGCCTTATGCTGCTATTTCGAAAGTTGGCCTTGGAAAAGCAGCCTTTATTGGTGATTCTTCTCCTGTTGAAGATGCCTCGCCAAAATATGTTCGTGAAGATTCAGGTCAATCAAAGAAAACTTATGATGGTTATAAAGAAGAAAACGATGCTGTTCTATTAGAAAACATCGTGAATTGGTTAGCGAAGCAAGAAACATTTACAAGCTTAGATCAAGTGAGTGGTTTACAGCTTGATGCACCTACAGCTCTACAAACATTTGAACAACCAAGCTTATCAACAGAACCACAACCAGAACCTTGGAGCGCACCAAGTCAAGGTTACCAGTGGTTCAATACAAATACTTTCAAACCAGGTTCATACGGCTATAACAGTGCAGTGACAACGAGTGATTACGTAATTACGCACCCTAGCATTCTACCAAACAATGAAGTGTTCCAAATGAAGATTCAAGTAAATAACTTATTACCAAATACAACATACAATAATTATTCTTTAGGTATCTTCACAACTGGCGGAACACAGGTAGCAAAAGTTCAAAATACAAATGGCACTTGGCCATCTTCTTTCGGATATAGCAGTGCATTCTCTTTCATCACAAATAGCCAAGGATCTGCTGAAAAAATTGTGAATGTACAACTTGATCCAAATACAACTGGACAAGCAACACTTCGTCTACGTCAAAATACGACAGCGAAATATAGTGAAACTGTAACGATTAATAAAAAATAATGAAAAAGGCAATCCGGATATGGATTGCCTTCTTTTCACTTCTCTTCTTTTGAGAAAAACATTCTTGAAATAACGATACCTATACTACCAACGATTAAGAATAACACCGCCCTGATCATCATCGACACCTCTGGTAGGTCGAGAAGGAATAACTTCCCTACTGTTACTACTAATACGACTAAGCCAGCATATAATATTTCGTTCATCTGTCTATAACGGCCAAACCAAACTGCAAATAACGCATATACCATCCATAATAACGATACAGATACGCTAATTATACTTCCATCTGTAGAAAGAACTTCACCGATTCTAGTAATTGTAATAAATACAATGACCATTAACGAGTAGAGCGCTATAGAGTACACATATTTACCAAAACTCGCTAACACTTCTTTCGCTTGTCTCATGCAATAATAGAACGTTCCTATCAAAATAATATGAGCGACAAATCCTGCCGAAATGAAATGATCAAACGGGCTAAAAATCGTCTGCACCATTCCAATAGCATAAATCGTTGCACTTACATACAATTTAATATTTTGCTTTACTTTAATAGCAGTAACCATACCAAGGAAACCTTGTAACAATAATACGATTGCTGCATTCACCAAACTGTACTCGTATAAAATCGCTAAACTAAATGACCCCATTGCAAAGCCAAATATTAGATTTGTAAATACAGAATGTTTATTTTTCCTATATTCAAGTGCGAACATGACAACATGCACAAATGCACTTATAACTAATCCCCACGTTGTAAATTCAGGAATTTGAGAAATGGCTAAAATAAAGAAAACTGCATTCGCACTAAATATCGCCAATCGTGCTTCTTGTATAAAACTTCTCTCCGAAAACATATGCCAAAATAATAGTAAATGAATTGCACCGTATACAACTGTTAACTGTACTTGCACATTCTCTACTAATATTGACATAACAGCAAAGAAGACAAATAGGACAATTGCTGCCACAACATAAGAAATCATATACAAGTACTTATAACGGTTTCTCAATGCATACCATAATAGACTAATTGTTAATATCGTCTCATAACTAAAGAAAATATACGTATTAGGAGTCGTACTATTTAACAAGAAAGGAACAAAAAATGCTCCCACCGCCACGAAAATAGCGAGGTATTCCGATTTATATCTTTTCGCTAAATAAATCCCTAAAACAACCCATATAATGTTGCAAATAAACGCTATACTTGCAGGAATAAATTCATATAAATAATGTGCCGCAAACGTTGTTAAAACAATTCCCGTAATACTTCCCCCAGCTAATACTAACCCTAACGCTTGCCGCTCTCTTTTAATTTGTATATCTCCTACATAATACAAACCGGCAGATAGTACGATACCAAACACAACCCGTATCGCTGGTGTTAACAATCCGGTATCTACCCCTGCTTTAAATAACCAAATAACGCCAAGTAGCATAATACCGACAAATATGCGTGGTAACCACGTTTGACAAAACTTTATAATATTAAATGGTTCTGGTTTAAATGCAGATATATCTACTTGTTTCACCTCTGGCTCTTGCATGGACTCCCTCGTCTTAACTACATCTTCTTGTAACTTTTCATTACTTACCGCTTCAATATATTCTTTCTTTTCCTTATTAACATTTTGTTGAACTTTATCTACTTCTATTTTTCTTTGTTTCGCTTTCAATTCATAAAGTGTCTCTTGCATCGTTTCAATTGCCGTTTCGAGCGCTTCTATTTTCTTATTTAAATCCTCCTTCATACAATCCCCCTCATCATCGATTTTTTCACTTGACCTATATATTACCAATTACCTTTATCATACTCTTAGTCTATTCATTTTCAATACTATTTTTCCAAAAAAGAAAGGTGTTTTCCCAAATAGGAAAACACCTCTTACTTATTTATTCTTATTTATAGCAATACTAACAATTACACCGAGGCAGACACCTACAAATGCCGGAACAATCCAACCTACACCTTCTGAATAAAACGGAAGCATTTTTAGTAGTGGTGTCCATTTATTCATCAGTACACTTTTGTTTAAAACATCAATCGCACTAAATAACGCTACGATTCCAATCGTTACCGAATATACGTATACATACTTTCCAATATACTTATGGAATAACCCTAAAATAATAAGCGTTAGTGCAACTGGATAAATAAATCCAAGAATCGGTACCGATACTTTTAAAATTTGCGTTAATCCTAAATTAGCTAACACCATACTAACAAAACTTAATATAAATGCCCAAGCTTTATAAGATACTTTCGGAAATACACTTGCGAAAAATTGACTACACGACGTAACAAGTCCTATGGAAACGCATAGACAAGCGACAGTAAAAATAAGACCTAATAAAACTAACCCACCTTGTCCAAATAATGTCGTCATAACTTGTGCTAACACTTTCGCACCGTTATCAAATGTACCCAATGAACCACTAATTGAGCCAACATATCCAAGAATGACATAAATAATAGATAATAAAAGCCCTGCTCCAATACCAGCAATGCTCATATATTTCGCTAAACCTTTATCATCCTCTACACCTTTTGCACGCAGGGCATTTGCAATAACAATCCCAAATATTAAAGCCGCTAATGCATCCATCGTTAAATAACCATCTAAAAATCCTTGAAACATAGGAGCTTGTCCATAATTTCCTGTAGGCCCTTTCACACTGCCTACTGATGTAAACATACTTTTTATAAATATAATAGCAATCATACATAATAATAAAGGCGTTAACACCTTTCCAAACAAGCCCATTAATTTAGACGGTGATAAACTTAACCAGTAAACAATACTAAAGAAAATAGCCGTGTACAATAACAAAACTACACTACCCGCTTCTGGAAACAACTGACCTGGTCCCATTTCAAAAGCTAAGCTTCCTGCACGTGGTATACCAAGACCTGGTCCAATAAATAAGTACACAATACATGGAAAAATAATTGCAAATGAAGAATGAACCCTGCCCGCTAACGTTTGAAAGCTCCCTGCTTTCGCAATAGCGATAACACCTAATATCGGAAGCCCTGTTGCTGACATAATAAAACCTAGCAATGCAATCCACACATGCTCTCCCGCTTCGTATCCAAGGAAAGGTGGGAATATAAGATTTCCCGCTCCAAAGAACATAGAGAATAACATAAGACTAATAAGCAAAATTTCTTTTTTCTGTAACAATTTCATTTCTTTCTCCTTCTTCAATTTCATCTCGCATGAGATCTATTCCACACGTAGGAAAAACGCGATAATCCGCTTCCTTACAAAGAAAACATAGTCCATAGTCTACCACAAAAGAAACACCCATTCTATATCTACTTCCCTTTTCCAATTTCTTCTGAAAAATCAACCTTTATTGACTTTCAATAGTTAATAAAGTAAAATATTAAATATATAAAACTATTAACTTTGTTTTTTGTTTGTGTCAGGAGGAAAAATCACATGGAATCAACGATACAACTAGAAAGAGAACAACAAAGAAAAAAGAAACATCCTCCAGGTTTGTACTTACTCTTCTTTACAGAGATGTGGGAAAGATTTAGTTACTATGGATTACGAGGATTATTAACATTATATTTAACAACAGCTTTAGTAAGCGGTGGTCTTGGGTTTAGTCCCGCATGGGCACTTTCCATTTACGGATTTTATACTGGAGCCTGTTACTTCACCCCATTAATTGGTGGATACTTAACAGACCGTTTTCTAGGTAAACGAAAAGCCATCACAATTGGTGGTATAACGATGGCAATTGGTAACCTTACACTATTTGCCTTGCAAAACCAAGTCGGTCTATACCTCGGATTAGCGCTTATTATTATCGGTAACGGATTCTTTAAACCGAATATCTCTACACTTGTTGGAGAATTATACGAAGAGCACGATCCAAAACGTGATAGTGCATTTACAATTTTCTATATGGGTATTAACGTCGGTTCATTTTTAGCTCCACTCGTTTGTGGGTTTTTATCAGAAAATTTATTTAAAACAACAGTGGACGGTGTTGTTCATTACGGATTCCGTTACGGTTTCTTAGCAGCTTCAATCGGAATGATTATTGGACAAATTTTATTTACAACACTATCTAATCGCTTCCTTGGTGATATCGGTAAAAAACCAACTCGCGATTTGCAAACAGCTGCTGGACAACAAACAGTAGGAAATACACCGTTAACAAAAAAAGAAAAACAACGTACCGCAGTTATCGTCATTTTAACATGCTTTGTTGTCTTCTTCTGGGCTGGCTTTGAACAAGCTGGTAGTTCGTTAACATTATATACAAACAAATTTGTAGACCGCTCTGTGTTCGGATGGGAAGTTCCAACATCTTGGTTCCAATCGGTCAATCCGTTATTTATTATTTTACTTGCTCCAGTCATTTCAGCATTATGGGCAAAACTTGCAACTAGAAAAAATGGGGATTTAAAAATCCCAACAAAAATGGGACTTGGTATGATCCTACTCGGTATCGGTTATATCATTCTCGTTATCGCTACATTAAAAACAGGTAGTGATGAACATAATATTACAGAAAAAGCAAACTTACTATTTATCGTCTTTACGTATCTTTTCCATACGTTAGGCGAGCTATTCTTATCACCTGTTGGGCTATCAATGGTTAGCGCACTTGCTCCAGTAAAACTTGCTTCTTTATTAATGGGAGTATGGCTAGCAAGCTCAGGAATCGCCAACATTATAGGCGGACAACTTGCAAGCTTCACAACTTCACTTGGATATGCTGAAGTATTTACAGTAATCGGAGCTGCAGCAATTATTTTAGGTTGTGTTTTATTATTAATTTCTAAGAAATTAGTGAAATGGATGGATTAAAAAAGATGAGGAAAAATTCCTCATCTTTTTTTATGCTTTTTTACCTTTTTCTATTGCTTGTTCATACAGATCTTTGTGCTCTTTATATTCACTTGGCACGAAGTTTTTATAGAAAAATGACAGCCAGCTATCTCCTTTTTTATATCCTTCTTCTCGGATTTCTGCTGCCTTTTTATTTGATTTAAATCCTTCCGTAAACCATTTCTTTAATGACTCGTGCTTTTCATACTTAGCAGGAACTTTTAAATCATAATTTTCAAATGCATATGTATATCCAGCTTTTTCTGCCATTTTTTGGGCAGACTTATATCCTTTTTCATACGCGGTTTCATATGCTTTCACATATGTATCCTTTTCAGTATTTCCAGGTTTCTTTTCAGCTAATTCTTTACCAGCCTTTTCACCAAGTTCCGCTTGTTCTTTTTCAATCTTTTTGGTTCTCTCTTTATTACCTACTTGGAAACCTTCTGCAAAGTTCACCTTAAACTCAGGAGTAATTTGACTATCGTCCATTTTCTCTTGTGCTAACCCTTGCTCTTTTCCTTTTTCAGAATGCATTTTTTTCTGCTCTTCTAAAGACCAAGCTGCAGTATAAGCAGTTGTAAATGCTTGTTTATATGTATCAGATTTTCCAGTTAAATGCCCTTCCGCATTATTTTTCCCTGCTTTAAAATCAGCCTCTCCACTTTTTTGACCTTCAAGCTGCCCTTTTTCCATGTCAGCTTGACGCTGGGCTTCCTCTTGCTTACGTGCCTCTTCTGCTTTTCTTTGCTCTTCGGCTACACGTTGTCTCTCTTCTTCAGCTTTGCGTTGTTCTTCTGCAGCACGCTGTCTCTCTTCCTCTGCTTTACGCTGTGCTTCTGCAGCACGTTGCTTTTCTGCCTCCGCATTGCGCTGCGCTTCTGCTTGTCTTTCAGCTGCTACAGCACCATTATTATTTTGGCTAGGAGCTGGACTCGTTGCACCACTACTAGAAGCTGGTTTATTGTGATAATGATATTCCCCGTACTGTAATCCCCATTTTTCACAATTTGTACGACACGTATGTCCACCATTCGCATCTGTACGCCCTGGATGTGCATAAGCAGAAATTGGTGCTACCAATAACGCTACACTTGTTGTTAAAAGAAGTTTCTTCACCTGTTGTCTCACTCTTGTTCCTCCCAAAATCTAGAATTCTAACTTTATTATACATAAATAGAAGGATTTTTAAATACCAACTAAAATATTCTATTATTTCTCAACAATAGTAAAAAAGAAGGTCAACTCTTTAAAGAGTTGACCTTCTTTTTTACTTCTTCGCCTTCGTTCCTACTAAATCACCAGCTACAACATAACGCTTAGAATTATCTTTTACAGATACACATGTAATAAGCGTTATCTCATCTTTCCCATGATCTTCTACAACTTCCCATTTATCCGGAGTTACTTCAGATACACCAGTAACAGCGTACTCATATTCATTTTCATTATCATATAAATAAATTTTATCGCCTTTTTTCAAAGATGCTATATCACTAAATAAAACACCTTTTTTAGACATGTTATGCCCTGCTAGTGCGTAATTCCCTTTTCCCATTACTTGATTTTCTTTTACTGTCGCTGCACCTGATAACAGGTTTTTCTCAGTAGAAGATTTTAAAACAGGAATTTCTAATGAAACACTTGGAATCGAAATACGACCGATTACTTGTTTTTTATCTAACGATGCATTCGCTATTTCTGCCAAGTCTGGTTGATTAATTTTTGAAGCATCTACAAATTCCGTGTCGTGCTTTTCATATTCCATCTTTTGAACAGCTTGTACATTCGCTGTCTGTTTCGTCTCTGCCTTATATCCATCATAAAATGGCTTTCCAATTAATACACCACCTACAACAAATAGAAGGATTGCTACTATACTATAAATTCTTTGCTTATTCATATACAATTCCTTTCCGTTACAAAATCTTACTCTATATAAAATGATAAGACAATATTGCTATATGTACAAGTGTAAGCTGAAAAAGAAGCCTTCTCGCTAATGCAAGAAGGCTTCTTTTTAGACTAATTTATTTCTGTATAAGGATACGTGGAAGACTGTCATTTGAATAAAGAAAATACCAAATGCAATATATAGCGTATACCCTGGAATATATAAATTAACAATAGGAGAAAGAGTTAAAAATCCAACTGCACAAGGTAACACATACCATAACGAAACAAAAGTTGTTCGACAAGCTTTCTCCGTAATCGCTTTTTCACGTTCATCTTCTAACGGAAACAATAATGGATACATCCAAAAGGATAAATTCTTGTATTTTTTCTTTTGCATTCTATAAAAAATTGTAACTATAATAGCTCCAATAAATAATAAAACGAATGGTACTCCATTAAACCATACTTCAAATGGGAATTTCTCGTTTTTAATTATATCTGCGAGCTCTGTGACCACATTATAAAGTTCAACAAATGTCCAGCATGCTAGCGCCGTATAAAGTACATTTACGATATAAGAAACCCCAATTCTATTCATCCTCTTCCCCCTCCTTATTTAAAACAAACACATCTTCCATCTTTAACTGGAACACATCACAAATCGTTAACGCTAGTAACAATGAAGGAACATAATCCCCTTTTTCAATTGCAGCGATTGTTTGTCTCGTCACCCCAACCTTTTCTGCTAATACACTTTGCGTAAAATTAAAGCGAGCTCTTAATTCCTTCACTCTGTTTAAAATGGTCAAATTTACCACCTCTCACTATTATTGTATGCTACTCTTAACAAAATGTAAACTCAACTTAACATTATTTTCACAAAAAAATCCAACTTTACGTTTTGTAAAGTTGGATTACGTTTTAGTTTAAAATTGTAACTTTAACATTTTTTCTGCCCCAATTACTAGACGAAGCTTTATCTGGCATTAAAACATCAATTTTGTGACCTTTAATCGCGCCACCAGTATCTGCTGCAATTGCAATTCCATAGCCTTCAACATTTACAGTAGACCCTAATGGAATAACAGATGGATCCACCGCAATTAATTTCATTCCTGGGTTTGCAGTTAAGTTATAAGGCTTACCGCCCGGTCCCCATTTAGAATATACTTGTTGACCTGCTGCATAACCATTTTCAGACGGATCTGCTGTATAAGCTGTTGCGTGTACATACATTTCTTTTCCGCCAGCAGTTACCTTAGGTTGTTCAGGCTCTACTTTCGAATTATTATTAACAACAGGTTCAGCTGGTTTATTAGCTTTTTCTTGCTTTTGTTTTTCAGCAATTTCTGCTTGTGCTTTCGCTAAAGCTTCTTGCTCAGCCTTTGCAGCTGCTTCTGCTTTCGCACGCTCTTCCGCTGCAATTCTTGCTGCTTCTTGTTCACGAGCGATTGTTTCTTGTACTGCCTTCATATTTGATTCGATTTTAGCTTTCTCTTCTGCCGCTAAATTAAGTTGGCTTGCAACCTGATTATATTTAGCTTGAACTGTTTGTAAGTTATCTTGACGTTTTTTCAAGTTATCTTGCAAATCAGCTTGTGCTTTTGCTAATTTTTGTTTGTCTACTACTAAAGATGCTTCTTTTTCATCAATTGTTTTCTTATCTTCTTCAATTTGACGAAGATCTTGTTCTTGTAGACGTAAAATTTCTTTATCTGCTTCTAGAATAGTAGTAACTGCGTTCATACGTTGTATGAAATCAGCAAAGTTTTTTGATTCTACAACAACTTCTACTACTAAACTTGTATTTGAACTGTTTTGAACAGAAACCATACGTTTTCTCATAATATCCTTACGAGCAAGGACTTTATCCTCTAAAACGACAATTTCATTCTTTTTTTGTTCAATCTGCTTATGTGTTTCATCGATTTTACGTTGAATAGCAGCTTGATCCTCTTTATTTTTTGCAATTGTATTATTTAAATTATGTAGTTCGTTTTCGATACCTTGAATTTCTTTACTAACAGCTTGCTTCTCTTGCTCTTTCTTCTGCATATCTGCATCGTTTTGCTGCAATTGCTGTTGCATGTTGTTAAGTTTTTCGTCGTTTGACTCTGCTTTTACAGCGACTGTACTAGAAAGAACAATAATTCCTGCTAATACTAGACTACTGATTCGCTTAAAATAGTTCATAATCCGACTCCCTTCTTATACAGTTATACATGATTTATTTTACAGTTTGTTTACAAAACCATTAAATACAGTTTATTTTTCATGACAAAAAAAAGAGAATTATGAATAAAATGTAATAGATTCTTAAATATTTAACAATTCCTATATTTAAAAATTATAAAAGATGCTAAAATCCAAATATAGAGAAAATATAACTTCTAAAGGCGGTTGAAATAAATACATGTTTACTCAAAAGAAGGCACTCCAACATAAAATTGATCAGTTAGAAAATCGTATACAAGAATTAGAAGCAGAATTAAAACAAAAAGATATTGAAAAACAAGAGACTATTTCTTCTATCCACAATCGTATACAAAGCGTTATGCAAGAGCACGAACTTGTCAATAACCAACATCATACACTCCAAAACTTAATTCAACAATTGAACGCATGCTTTGAAAATGTTTCTATGCGTACTACACATTCCAACGAATTAAATAACGAAATGCTGCAAAAAGAGCACAACTTAATTCAATCTATTGAAGAAATTATCGATTGCTCTAATGAAGGAAAAGAATCCGTTCATCGCTTACTCATTGTAATTAATAAATTAGGTGAACAATCACAACGTACTTCTAATAGTATGAATCATTTAAGCGAACGCTCTAAAGAAATTGAACAAATTGTAGAAGTGATTCAAAACATTGCAGCACAAACAAATTTACTAGCATTGAATGCAAGTATTGAAGCTGCACGTGCTGGCGAACATGGTAAAGGATTCGCTGTTGTTGCCAATGAAGTAAGAAAACTAGCAGAAAGCACAGCTGAAAGTACAAAAAATATCGGCAACTTAACGAAAAAAATTCAAGAAGAAATTGAAAAAGCATACGAAAACACAAAAGATAATTTACATTTGGTCGATGAAGGTGTAGAAATGAGTGCCGATACAAACGCTAGAATCGAAAATATTTTAATCATGATTCAAACGTTACAAAATGGTGCTACAAATGTTATTCAAGCAATTGAAAACCAAAAATCTTGTAATGATGATATATTAAGAGAATTTGCAAACACTCAACAAATGTTCCAAAAATTAAATACTACTATTATGAGCCATATTCATGATGCTGAAAAAGTCGATGTTCAATTGACTAAAGGTCTTCAAGAAACAGTATCTTCTCATTAACAATAAAAGCCCCTTATATCGCTATAAGGGGTTTTTATTATATTTCGAATATTTATTCCTTCTCAATATTCATCTATATCTTTGTTATAATGGAAAAGTTGTTTCTTTAGACTAATTAACAAGGAGGATGTTATGGAACAATTTTACTACATTTTAAAATACTTAATTCTTGGTCTGTTCCAAGGACTAACAGAGCCAATTCCGATTTCTTCAAGCGGTCACCTCGTTTTAGCACAGCATTTGCTAGGACTAAAAATAGAAGGGTTTAGCTTCGAACTACTTGTTAATTCAGCTTCATTATTAGCTGTATTACTTATTTATAGAAATGATTTAATTCGTCTAACGAAGAATGGTCTATCTTATATATTTACAAGAGCAGAAGACGCAAAATCAGATTTCTTCTTCATTATTTACCTTGTTATTGCAACCATTCCAGCAGGTGTAATTGGAGTTTTATTTAAAGATTATATCGACCACTATTTAAAAGGTGTTAAAATGGTTGGGATTTCCCTTCTAATTACTGCTATCGGCCTTTGGATTATTCGAAACTTACGTGGACGTAAAAATGATGGCGACCTTTCTATGAAAGATGCAATCATTATTGGTCTAGCACAAGCTTGCGCACTAATTCCTGGTATAAGCAGATCAGGTGCTACAATCGTAGCGGCAATGTTACTTGGTATGAAGCAAGAAACAGCTCTTCGCTTCTCCTTCTTACTATACATTCCTGTTAGCTTAGGTGGTTTATTGTTAAGTATTACAGACATTGCAAACGATCCAAATTTAGATACATTACTTGTACCTTATATTGTTGCTTTCATCGCAACATTTATCATGACATATATTTCATTAAAATGGTTTATGAACATTATGGCAAAAGGAAATTTAAAATATTTCTCTTTCTACTGTATTATCGTAGGTTTACTAACTATCATTTTCTTATAAAGTGAAACTTTAATCAGTAGGGGTTTTGTTCATCCCCCACTGATTATTAGCCCGACTCCCACCTAACTTCTTTGCTCCGGCCGAATTTTGAGGTGGGAGTTTTACTGCCCACAAATAGCGGGATAAAATGATAATTAACACTCTTTAAAGCAAGTCATTCTATTCAAATAGGATGACTTGCTTTTTTATATTTCAATTTTAAATACGTTTCGTTATTTACTTTTAATTTTCTGAATAGTATAATATTAATCATTCTCGTTACTTTTTCTTACTGTAAAGAAAATAAAGTGAAACTTTATTTAGCCCTCACCAATCGGAATTTTACGGAATAAAATTTCTCTCTTCTATCCCATTTTTTTAATACTATCGAAAAAGAGGTGTTCGTATGTTTATCGTTACTAAACTTATTCATATTAAATATGGCTATGAAAATGAACTATTTCATTCACTTAAACAGCATTCTCCATCATATGGAACACAAGGCTTTATTAACATAGAATTTTCACAGATGCATCATATAGATAATAGAGCCGAATATATGGTTCGCATGTTATGGAAAACTCAACAAGATTATCACGAATGGCTTTCTCTAAGAAAGAATGATGAAACGTGGAAACACCAAATACAAAATTATATCCTTTCTGCAAAATCCAATGCTGCCTATATACAATAAAAAACCTCTTACTGCCCCCGTATAGTAAGAGGTTTTTCCTTATGCATAAACTTTCTTTTCCTGACAATACAAGCGAATAACATGTGTATTTTTTTGAAATAAATCATGTGTTAAGCGAATAATAATAAAATTTCGTTTTGTATTATCATCATGAACAAAAATCTGTTCTCCCTCCTGAAAACGCCATGTGCTTTCAAAAGTTGTAATATGATCCCCGCTTACCGAAAAAAGCTCATATTGCATATCATGTACCCTCTTTCAACTTGTATAATCATAATATCTTTATATTAAACTTATTATAACTTAATCTATTTAAAATTTGTGATTTTTTCTATTTCGAGCTATTTCAACTTTGTTTTAAATTCTTTTAAGCGCTATAATGATAAACGAAATTTCATTGAAAGGAGCTTCATTTTGACTGCATATTTATTTCCAGTAAAAACAGCTTTTATTTTATTTCCTATTTTAGCAATGTTTCTATTAATTCCTTTTTTAATATTTAATTATCGAAAATACGGTTATTTAAATAAATGGCGCTCATTTATTTTATACTCATTATTACTTTACTTATTAAATGCCTATTTTCTTGTTATTTTGCCGTTACCACAAACGTATGATACTTGTAGCCTACAACCCGCTAATACACAGCATATGCAACTCTCACCATTTTATTTCATACAAGAGATTAGTAACCATACATCGGCAATTTTAACGAAACCAACTACTTATTTCTTGTTATTAAAAGAATCTGCATTTTTACAAGTTGCTTTTAACGTTCTATTAACCGTTCCATTCGGTATTTACTTACGTTATTATTTCCGACGTAGTTTCTTACAGACTATTTGTATTTCTTTTTGTCTTTCACTATTTTTCGAGCTAACACAGGTAACTGGATTATATGGTATATATAATTGTGCCTATCGCCTATTCGATATAGACGATTTGTTTTTAAATACATTAGGAGGAATCATTGGTTTTATTATCGCACCAATATTTACGTACTTCCTTCCGAAAGCGAGCGAGTTAGATAGTCATATTGATTTAGAAACGAAACCAGTTGGATTCGTTCGTCGTCTCATTGCTATGCAAATTGATTGGATTTTCTTATCTATCGTTGTACCTTTCATTAAAAACAAAGGGAACTCACTATTTATTTCTAACATCCAATCTTATACAAATGTATACGAACTCCTTTTCATTGCATGTTCAATCTTAATTTACTTTATTATCATCCCATACTTTACAAATGGAAGAACAATAGGGAAAGCGTTGCTTCGTATTTACATTAAAGGACAAGCAGAGCGTATTACACTAAAAGAATTATTCATTCGTTACGGTATATTCTATTTCATTTTAGGTGGAATCAATTATATTCTTTCTAGTAGCTCTATCTTAAATCATACAGAGCCTTTAGTATTACTGGTTATATTGTTATTCCAATTCGTAATTAACGGGCTATTTATTATTCATGTTTTATTACATGTATTTAGCAGTGATAAATTACTATTTTACGAGCGTATTAGTCATACAAGAAATGCAATTACACTTAAAAAAGCTGACAAATAATAATTTGTCAGCTTTTTTTCATAATCGTAAATAATTTTTCAGTGTAAGGGTTTAAAAACATTCCTGTTTCATCTAATGACTTCCTCACCTTTAGAAACGAATATAGTTTTGGATATATATTTTGTAATTTCTCGTACGTTAACGTATGCATTTTCCCCCAATGCGGGCGACCTTCATACTTTAGAAAAATTTTCTCCACTTCACCAAAATAAGCAGCATACGTCATACCTTTATACATATGAACAGCAATATACGCTGAATCTCTTCCGTACGCTGGACTGAGCCATATATCATCACCTTTCACATAACGGCATTCAATCGGGAAGTGTACCTTATACTTTTTCTTTTCAATAAGATTTGAAATCTCTTCTACAACAGTCCTCATATACTTTGAAGGAACACTATACTCCATTTCATAAAATGGAACTGTACGTGATGTAGCGAACACTTCATAGCTTGCGCCAATTATTTTCGTGTTCGGTACAGCCTTAGCTGATAATCGACTTACTCCCTTGCTTATAGAAGGAAACCATTTACACCCTTTAGATAATAAAGAGAACATCCTATTTTCCAGTAACTCCACCTTTAGTTTATGCCATTTCAAATCACTTTCTTTACTCGTTGTTTCGTTTGTAAATTTCACTTGCACTTCATCTGAATAAGGAAAAATGAAAAATTCAAAATGACGATTCTTCTTATATTCTTCTAGTTTGTTCATTACAGTAGATAATGCTTGTTTTTCACTTTCATAAACAAGCGAATACGCTGAGATAACCTTTAATTTTATCTTTACAATGATACCTAGCATTCCAAGCGATAACTGAAATGCTCTCCAATATTCGACGTTCTTGGTTTCTGAACAAACTATACTCTCGCCTGTAGATAAAACTGCCGTAATCTCTATAACTTGTGTTGATAAACTCCCAAATGTAACACCCGTCCCATGAGTTCCCGTACTAATCGCTCCCGCAATAGATTGTGAATCAATATCCCCTAAATTTTCTTGCGCATAACCTTTTTCCTGAAGTAACTTCCCTAAATCATGTAACTTTGTTCCCGCCCACACTTCAACAGTCATCTTCTCTGCATCAATATTCATAATGCCCTTCAATTCATCTAAAGAAACTAAAATTTCTTCCGTTTGCACAAGAGGTGTAAAAGAATGCCCTGAACCGACAACACGAATTTTCTTTCCTTTTTTTCGTGCAAGCCCCACAACTTCTACTACATCTTGTATACTTTTTGGATACATCGTATAATGCGGTGTTCCTTCTACATTCCCTGTCCAATTTCTCCATTTTTGTCCCTTTATAGAAAGCATTGTCCATCCCCCCGATATGTTGAATACTCTCCAACAATTTCCCCTTGTTTAATGCGATACAAAACAGGAAAACGCTCACATAACTCTCCAGCTTTACTATGACGAAACAAGATAGAATCTCCTATATCCACTCGTTCCTCACCGTTATAAAAAATTGGCGTTTGCACTTCACCAGCACCTTCTAAAGCTAATAGTTTTGCACCACCCGGTCGCCAAACCACAGGCTCTTTATCTTTACCAACTGCACCTGAGGCAATATATCCGCCGCCTAGGCAAGTATACGTAAACGGAGCTGGTTTACGCACAACTGGTAAAGCAAATCCAACGGCTGGCTGAAATTTTACTTCTTTATAATAGTCAAACAGTTTAGGAGAGTAAAAGGCGGATCCTACAGTAATCTCCGTAACTGAGTTATCTTGCTCCGTTGTTTTTATACTTCCCGTTCCTCCCCCATTTACAAATCTTAGTTCACTACCAAGGTTTTTTAGTTCTTTTACGATACGTCCTCTTCTTTCTTTAATCTCTAACACTGATTTCTTCTTTAAATACGAAACCACTTTACTTTTCATCCATTGATTCGGTATATGATCCCCCACCCCGGCAATTTGAGCTTCATATCCCATTACACCATCTAGTATTAAATATGATGAACCCTTCACCTTTTCTACTATTTTCAAAGCGCTCTGCACATCTTTTACCGGGGATCTTTTTACACCAAAATGAAATTTTAAAAAACGACTACTCATATCAATATCCAAACAAACGCGAAAACACCCTTTAGACTTCTCAGCAATTTTTTCTAAATAAACAATATGGTCTTCACAATCCACCATACAAGTTATAATGTGCCCTTGCTTTGTTAGCAAACTAATTTCATATAAAGCTCTTTCATCATAAGCAGGATATCCGAGCAGTAGATCATTAAATCCTTGTTCAATTAAAAACAAAGCTTCTCTAGGAGAAAAACACATAATACCTTGAAAGCGATTATTTGCAGCTAAAATCTTTTTCATAATTGGAACAGAGCGTAATGATTTACTCGCTATGCGAATCTTCTTATCTCCACTTAACTCTATAATCGATTGAATATTCCTCTCTAAAGCCACTTCATCTAAAAATGCACACGGTAATGGAACTTCCTTAAAAATTCCTCTATCCACATTTTTCTCTCCTCTTCTATATATGTCTTATACATATTGGAAAGAAAGAATGATTTTCCTGTTTTCAAATAAAAAAAGTTTCTTCTTTACGAAGAAACTTTTTTTAGGCTACTCTACTTCATAGAAATAGTCGCCTCTACTGGATAATGATCCGAGTAATCATTATATGTATATTTTTTGAGCCATGACGTAACAGTCCATTGTGGCGATTTCGACTGTAACACCTTATTCTCTATATACGATGGATTAGCATGGTCCTTACTTGTAATAATATAATCTAAATACTCGGCAGGGCTATCGGGGAAGTTATATTTCGCAATACTGTTTGTCGTCGCATCCCAAGTTGCAGTATGTCCAGTATAAGATGGAATAGAAGCGTGCAATGTTTTGAACATGGATGCGTACTCTGAGTCACTATTGTTTTCAGCATTTATTTTATTCACATTCATATCACCACCAATTAACACATAATCGTTATTTGGTATATTTTTATTTTTAATAAACTCTTGAATTTCTTGTAGCTGTTTTGTACGTACAGATGCCGGCGAAGTTTTTCCACACATACTATCTTCAGCTTGTAAATGAGTCCCAATTACATGCACAAAACGATCATTTTTCTTAACTTTTGTGTATACAAATCCTTTATTTGATAAGTTATCTGGTCCACAGCCTTTTTTGAATACATATTGAATCTTTTCAACAATTGGCCATTTACTCACAATCGCTACACCTCCATCTTCAGGAGTCGAAGATGAATAGTTGCCTAACGTCTTATCCCACTCGCTTCCACTACTACGACCTAATACTGCCGTTTGATTTGGATATTCTTTCTTCAAATTTCCTAATAAGCGATTTGAAGCACTATTATCAAACACTTCATTTAATATAACAACATCTTGATTTTTCATATAATCCGCTGCCCCAATTAAATCCGCACGCTCATTTTGTCCCCAGTTTGGATATAAATTCGTTGATAACATATATACATTATGGGTCATTACTTTTAACGTATCATTTTGATTTGTAGACATTTCTGCTTGAGCTGAAGATCCACTATATAAAGCTCCTAAACCAATACCAAAGCTAAGTACACCTTTTAGCAATTTACCTTTCACGTTTCATACCTCCATGTACTGTGTAGTGATAAAAAGGCCAAATACTCTATTCTGAGATTTGACCTTTTTCAAATATTTAACGATTTCCGTACGTATCAAACCAAAGCTGGATGTATCCAGCAGTAACACGTTGTGCATCCATTAATCGCGTACCTGTCATTGGTGTAACTTCAGCGCGCCATTTATCTGCATATTCTTGTGATACAGCTGCTTTCACGAACCAATCTTTCGTATTATCATTTACAATGCCAGAGTAATCTTGTTTCGCAACTACTGCCGCTCCATGAATCCAATCTTCTGGATTTGTACCTTTCCAGTTCCAATATCCATTTCCATCCGTTACTTTATAATTATCTTTTATCGTATCTACAAAGTTTTCATATTTAGAATGGAACCCTTGTGGATACGAAAGATTTGTAAAGTTTGCTGCATGCATCGGTTGATTTACATCCCCTAAATAATGAAGAGATAACCCCAAATAGAAGAATGCTTGTTTCATATCTTTATTTTTGTATGACTCACCTGCTAATTTGAAATATTTAGCTCCAGTTTCCTTTGCCTGCTTTGCAAATGGAATATAAGTTTTTCCATTGTCAGGGTCATAGAAGTGTGAAGCAAATGTGCTATTATCATAATAAGGATTTTCATAGTCAGCAGCATAAATACCGTTCTCTAACTCCGTACGCCATTCATTTAATAGTGCAACTTGATCTTGTTTTACAAGTGTTGTATTACGAGACATAATATCCATTGCACGGTTTACAATCCATAGATGAGAGTTTACGCCTTCTTTATGCTTATCTTCAGCAGACCAGCGCGGAATAACTCCAACTCTCTGTCCTCCATCGTTTTCATGAGCAAATGCAACGCTTTGTAATGGCGCTACTAACGTAATAGCTGCTGCTAAAGCAAGAACTTTCTTTTTCATCTGAAATCCTCCATTTTATAATTGAATTATTGTTCATATTTTTTTAGGATCCTATGATGTCTTCCGGTTAACCTATGATTAGAATATCTCACCTTTCACCGAATTTCTATTATTAAATTAAAATATGCAAATGTTCATACCGCTATAACTTTATACATAGTGAACGTAATGAACGAATACACTTACATTGTAATAAAGTATTGTTAAGCTACTGCAAATACTTGTCTAAACTAATGTAAAAAAAGAGTAAAGCGATTAACTGCTTTACTCTTTTTTTCTTTTCGATAATATACTTGGCAGTTGCACATTAACTGCCAATTTATGAATAAATCCAAACACTAATCCAATCCCGATAAATATGTATAAGATCGTAAATACCTTTCCAAAATCAGTTTGCGGACTAAAATTCCCATCACCGACAGTCGTCAACGTGACCACACTAAAATATAAAGCGTCAAGAGGACGTAACCCTTCAACTGTACTATAAAAAATCGTCCCCGATGTTAATGTCAAAATTGTTAATACGAATAACACTTGAAACTCTTTATCTTTCCATGCTCGTAAACAGGCTCTTAACATCCGTTTCAATGTCAACATAAATGAAAGCATTGGACTTCCCCTTCCAAACAAAAATACCTTTAGTTAAAGGAAAGTCTATCACCTTTCAGTATAGAAAAAAAGTAGCCCTTTTCTATTTCTAGAAAAGAGCTACTTTCTTCTATTATATATTATTTAGGTGAAACAAGAATTTTCACTTGTTTTTTATCTTTTACAAGTGCTTCAAAGCCTTCTTCAACAACTTGGTCCACTGTAATTTTTTTCGTAATTAATTTCTCTGCTTGAATTTGGCCAGAGCTAATTAATTTAATAACAGCTGGGAATATATGACGATATCCAAGAATACCGATAACTTCTTTTTCTTTTAATACAAGGTTGTTCGGAGTAATTGTCGCATCTTTTTCCCACACACTAACAATTACAGTTTGGCCTTCAAAGCTTGTACTTTCAATTGCCTGACGAAGTACAACTTCAACACCTGTTACTTCAAAGCTAACATTTACACCTAAACCATTTGTTAAGTTACGAATTTCTGCTAGTACATCTTGAGTTGCTGGATTTAATACGTAATCAGCACCTGCTAATTTAGCTAGCTCTTGACGTTCTTTAGAAAGTTCCACTGCGATAACAGGAGTTGCTCCTGCTGCTTTTGCTGCTTGGATTACAAGAAGCCCAATCGGGCCACAACCAAATACAGCTACAGCTTCACCCTCTTTTAATTTACTTTGACGTACTGCATGAACTGCTACTGCTGCTGGTTCTACAAGCGCACCTTGTTCATACGTCATTTCATCTGGAATATGATGAACCATATCTTCTGGTACTACTGTATATTCAGAGAAACCACCGCCGTCTCCACCAAGACCGTGGAAAACAAGTTGTTCACAAACATTGTAATGTCCATGTTTACAAGCTTCACATTTACCACAAGAATAAATTGGTTCTACAACAACGCGGTCTCCCACTTTATGAGATGTAACTCCTTCACCAATTTCTACTACCTCACCACTAAACTCATGACCTAAAATAACCGGTGCTTTTACGTGTGTTAATGGATGTTCTTCTGTTGGAATAAAAATAGGTCCTGCTAAATATTCATGCAGGTCTGTCCCGCAGATACCACACCATTTAACTTTAATTTTCACTGCTCCTGGTCTTACAGTTGGTTCTGGTACTTCTTCTACTCGTACATCATGTTGATTATGCCAAAGTAATGCTTTCATTTTATACATCCCTCTCTATGTATATACTTAACCTGGTGAAGTTTACAAATCTATTATAATACTTTTATCCATATATTTCAAAAAGCAATCTCGTTTTCACTAATTTTTAACAAATAACGTTCAATATTTTGTCACTTTGTACTTTTTTCCACATCTGTTAATTCAATTTCATTGCGGTTGAAATTAGCATTATGCCATAATAGCATAGGAGAGGTGAATATCGCTTGAAATATTTTATTTACTTTATTGTTATCGTAGCGTTTTTAGATACATTTTCACAATTACCTATTATGAGTACTTTCGCTCAAAGCCTTGGAGGAACCCCTCTTGTTATCGGGCTAGTTGTCGGTATGTACTCATTCGCTAATATGATCGGTAATATTATTGCTGGAGCCGCTGTTGATAAATTTGGTGCAAAAAAAATCCTTTATATAAGCATGGGAATTACGAGTTTCATAGTCTTGTTATACACCGTTGTTCAAAGTGGTGAACAACTATTAGTTGTGCGCTTTATGCACGGTTTTAGTGACGGATTTTTAATTCCTGCTGCCTTTACGTTTTTATCAAAACAAACAAATTCAGCAAGGCAAGGTAAGGCAATGGCTCTATCTGGTGCTGCTGTTGGAACAGCGGCAATCGTAGGACCTGCTTTCAGCGGCATTATGAAAGCAACAGCTGGTATAGAGTGGGTGTTCATTACCATTTCTATTTTAATGATCCTTGGTACAATCGTATCCCTATTCTTCTTACCAAATAACGTATCAAGGAAAGATACATCAAGAACACAAATGATGAACAAAGAAGATATGATTGAACTATTGAGATCTGAACCTTTATTACAAGCATATATTGGTGCTTTCACACTAATGTTTTCACAAGGGATTGTCACTTATATGTTACCAGTAAAAGTTGAGGCGTTAGCACTTAAAGCATCTACAACAGGCATGATGTTAAGTGTATTCGGAATTACCGCTATCCTCTTCTTCTTACTGCCAACAAATCGCATTTACGATCGATTTAATCGTTCAAAACTAATGCTAATCGGGATTGCAGTAATGGCACTAGCGTTATCTTTACTCGGATTATTTGCAACAAAAGGCATGCTCTTTATCGTTATGATGATTTATGGAATTGGATTCGCTATCCTCTTCCCAGCAATTAATGCTTTACTTGTTGAAAATACAACAGATGGTAACCGAGGGAAAGCATTCGGATTGTTTTATGCATTCTTCTCGTTAGGAGTTGTTGCTGGCTCCTTTACAGTCGGAGCAATCGGGGCATCACCTAGCGCTAGCTTTGTTATCGGAACTGCATTCTTATTAACATTTGCTGGAATGATTTATGTAAGAAGCAAAGTAAAAAAAACAATGATGGGTTAATTCCATCATTGTCTTTTTTTTAAAATGCATATTGATATAATCCGTAATATAACGGAAAAGTTGGGATAATGCCAATTAATTTAAATATAAAAGGTAATGGCTCATCTTTCTCTTCATATAATCGTAAAACAAAAACTGCAGTTAAAGTCCAAATGATGCTAAACACAAAGATGCATTTCCAAACGATCGGCGTCAATATTTGTACATCAAAAACAAATCCAAATAGTCCTATCCATGTAATAATAGACACTACAAAATCAAACTTTTGAATCGGTGTTTGAAACATCCCTCTTACTAACGAAGTAATAGCTAATATCGCTACAATTACTAAATAAATTTTCCACAACATAATGATAATCTCCTATTCAATTCAACTTTTAACTTTCAACAAACCATATTTAATGAATAATATGGCATTATATTTTTCATAGAAATAATACAACGGATAACAAAATAAGAAGAAAATAAGTACCGTTGGTACATGATCTACAATAGAAAAATGTTTTCCTAGCAATTCTTTAATACTCTCTCCAATAATAATAAACAGTGGGATAATACAAATTGCCGCTAATATTAAACATGGTGTTATCCTCATTTCTTTCAGCTTTACCTTACAATGCGGACACCTTAATGAAAAAGGATGTGGGATATCGATAATATGTTGTGCAGTAATAATCTCTTCACATTGTGGACATGCAATTGTTTCTTTCATTTATAACTCACTCCTTTCTGTCATTAAAAAGGAGCTCTATCCAATAGAGCTCTTTTTTCGCCTAATATATTACTTTTGTGTATAGCCAAATAACAATGTAAATAAATTGCACTGTAAAAGCAATGCTACATCTCTTCTTTTAAAAAGAAAGTTTATAAATACCAACGATACTTCGACAATTTCCTCGGAAATATTTCCTTTCCCCACATAATTTGATACACTACACATAGATAAACAGTTGTATTACACAAGCTAAAATAATAACTTACTGTACAAATAAAAAAGCACATTCTTCATATGAAGAATGTGCTTTTATTTTATCCCGATTGGTGGGGGATGGACAAAACCCCCACTGATTAAAGTTTCACTTTATTAACGTCTAATCCAAACAGCACCTGCAGACTTATCATCTGCTTGTCCAACAACTTGGAATTTAAGACCAAGGTTTGGAACTTTGCGTCCTGCGTCAGCAATTTGTTTGTTGCTGTATACTTTTGAATCATCAAATGTTGTAACACCTTGTAATGCAGTATAATTAAATTGTCCACGTGTTAATGAATTTGCACTCCATGTCGGCGTTTGATCAAATGAAAATGCAGCATCTGCAATTTGCATTCCAGTATTACCGTATGCTGGTTTCCCGTTTAGATTGCCAACTAACGCTTCTGGATGAGAGTCAACAACACCAAGGAAGCCTTCACCTGGATGTAACCCAACCCAGTTATCTTTGAAACTATCATCTGCATACCAAACGACAAGACCTGTATTATATACCGGACCTTTTCCCGCTTTTAATCCATTATCTGATCCAGCATAGTTTCTCCACTCTAGATAATAATAATGTGGTTTCTGTTCTGTCCCATCAGAAACAACGAATCCATTTAACTTCATTTTAGACTGTCCTTCTGCGTCATCTGAAAATACTACTTGTCCATCAACTGTTACATTTACATTATCCATTGCGAAACCTTTATATGTTAAAGCTGGATCTGTAATATAGTCGAATTGTAGTTTAACTTTCTTCCCTTTAAATTGACTTAAATCGTATGATTTATCAATCCATTTTCCATCTGTTGTATCTTTATCTTCTTGGACTATGTTTTCTCCCAATCTATCAATTAATGTTTTCGTTCCATCTTCAGTTACAGCATGTACTTCGATGAAATCACACTCTGCTTCTAGTTCATAATTCGCTTTATAATCAAATTTTGCATTTGTTCCTTTTGTTAAATCGAAGAATGGTGTCTCTAGTGTTGTATGCATATCATCTCCTCTTGTACTATAATATGCATGCTTTCCAAACTCCGGTTTAATCGTTTCAACACTTTTACCTGGTAAGTTAACACGTACAACGCCTGGACGATTGGATTTCGTAACACTTTGATCAATATATGTAGGAACGCCTACACCACTCTTAATTTTATCGTAATCTACTTCTAAAATTTTTGCCCAGTTGCCGCCCATATTCTTTTGTAAGAAGTCTTTATTTTGTGGTGAGAAACTAGTTGGCTCTGTTCCTGCAATTTTCCCTGTCCAACTACCTCCACTCATTAATGACCACGCTTCAACAGGTGAACCCATTCCAGTATATTTCGTGTCATATTCATCCGGTAAGCCAAGGTCATGTCCAAATTCATGCGCAAATACACCTACTGCTCCATCTTCCGGTTCAATTGTGTAATCATGCGCTGCTACTTTTCCACCAAAGTAATCTACCTTTGATTTTGTACCTTCAATCGCTACTGGATCTGTTGCTAATTTTGAACGATGTGACCAAATCGCATCATCACCTAATTTACCGCCACCAGCTTCTTGACCAACACCAGCATGGATTACCATTAAATGATCAATTACACCGTCAGATTCATTTTGATTACCATCACCATTTGTATCATATCTGTCAAATTGATCAAATTGAGATAAATCTAATCCCTTTTCAGCTGCCACATTTAAAGCTTCCTTCACTAAATCACGTGCGCCTTTTGGTCCTTTATTATCGTGACCACTACTACCATCAGCACCGTAGTCAGACGCTTTTCCTGGAACAGTTAGCCACTCCGTTACATATCCATCTGTCGTATAACTTCCACCAGACTGCTCTTCATAATATTGTTTAAATGTTTTTACTTTTGAACCATCAAATAATGTGTACGGTTCATTACCAAATAACATTTTTTGATAATGCTCTCTACTAAAGTCATTCGAATACATATATCCTGGTGTTTGATCAATATTATTATGTTTATAATCACTAAATTCAACGAGTAATACTAATACTTTATCAGTTCGAACAGACCCTTTATATGGCGCTTGCTTTGCTTTAGAAGTTGGGACTTGTCCATTCAGTTGTTTTTTATTTGGTTCTGGTTTTTGCTCAGGACTCACATTTTTTTCAGGTTTCTTTACTTTCTCCTTTTCCTCCATTTTCTTCTCTTTTACTTTTTTCACGAAATCAGATGCCTCTTTAGCAGTATCCGCTGGAAGAATTTCTTTATTTGCCTGATCCCCTTGCTTCTTTTCAATATATTGCTCTACAGCCTTTTTCGTCTCTTCTTTAGAAGAGGCTGGATTAATCGTTCCTCTTTCTTTCAGCGCTTCCGCTAAACGATCTTCTTGAATTAAATTATGATCAATTGACGTTGTAGACACACTTTCTTTTGCTGGCGTTTCTGCGTATGCTAACGGAGCACTCATTACAGCTGAGCATCCGATGAGTGTCGCGATCGTTAATGATGACAACACTTTAAATGGCGCTTTTTTTCTCATTTTACTCATCCCCTTGTATCAATCTTAAACTTCAGATAAAAATACGTAATCTATCCTCCCTTGTATAATAAAAGACATGATTCTATAAGAAATAAGCTTTCTGTTATAGAATCATGCCCTCCAGTTTTCTGGTCAGACCCTCTATCTTTTTTATGTCGAAATGTGAAAAATAAAGAGTGATTTGTATATATTAAATAGCTTATATTAAAAATTTAAAAGACAATATGCACAATTGCATGAAAATTCTTTCAAACAAAAAAAAGAACCCAAGTTAATTAAACTTGGGTTCTCCATTTCGTATTATTTCTCTTGTGTTTTTTCCCAATCAGCTAAGAATTTCTCAATTCCTTGATCTGTTAATGGATGCTTCACTAATGAAGCGATTACGTTTGCTGGGATTGTTGCAATATGTGAACCGTTTAATGCTGCTTCTGTTACGTGAACACTGTGACGTACAGATGCTGCAATGATTTCTGTTTCAATGCCGTGAATTGCAAAGATTTCTGCGATTTGGCGAATTAAGTCCATACCGTTATGACCGATATCATCTAAGCGACCTAAGAACGGTGAAACGTATGTCGCACCAGCGCGAGCTGCAAGTAATGCTTGCACTGCTGAGAATACTAATGTAACGTTTGTACGAATTCCTAAATCTGAGAATGCTTTTACTGCTTTTAAGCCTTCTGTTGTCATTGGAACTTTTACAACAACGTTTGGAGCGATTTTTGCTAACTCTTTTCCTTCTTCAATCATTTTATCAGCTTCTAAGCTAATTACTTCTGCGCTTACAGGTCCTTCAATAAAGCTGCAAATTTCACGAATACGCTCATGGAAATCTACGCCTTCTTTTGCTACAAGTGATGGATTTGTCGTTACTCCAGCTACTACACCTAATGCATTTGCCTCTTTAATTTCGTTAATGTTTGCTGTATCAATAAAAAATTTCATTTGTTATTCTTCCTTCCTAATTTTCATTTTATATTTATTTATTTTTTCTTAATAAGCTCTAATTCAATCGGAACAAATTTGTCCACTTTTTTACCTTGTGTTATTTCTTTCGCTGTTTCCATCGCCTTCTCTCCGATTAATTCCGGTTTTTGAGCGACTGTTGCTGCCATGCGCCCATCTTTAACCGCTTTTACAGCATCGTCCGTTGCATCAAATCCAACAACGACTACGTCCGTTTTGCCAGCAGATTTCAACGCCTCAAGTGCGCCTAATGCCATTTCATCGTTATGAGCAAACACTGCTTTTATATCGCTATTTGCTTGCAAAATATTTTCCATAACGGATAACCCTTTTGCACGATCGAAATCAGCTGCTTGTTTTGCTACTACTTTTAAAGACTTATCAGCTACGTTATGGAATCCTTTCCCACGCTCACGAGCAGCAGACGATCCAGGGATTCCTTCTAACTCAGCAACATTTGTTCCTTCACCAACTAATTCCCGAATGTAATCACTAGCCATTTGACCACCTTCGACATTGTTAGAAGCAATGTGAGAAACAACTTTACCTGAATTCGCAACTCGGTCTACTGTAATAACAGGAACATTGGCTGCATTGGCTGCACTTACCGCTGAAGCAACAGCATCTGAGTCGGTTGGATTAATAACAACTACATCGACACCTTTTTGAATTAAATCTTCAACATCGTTTGTTTGCTTCGCTGCATCATTTTGTGCATCAACAGCAATTAATTCAATGCCGCTATCTTTTGCTTTCTTTTCTGCACCTTTTTTCAACGTGACGAAAAATGGATTATTTAAAGTTGAAACAGAAAATCCAACTTTAATAGTTTTATTTCGACCTTTATCGCCAGAATCCTTTGCCCAATCTGGTGGTTCCATTGAACAACCAGCAGTAACTACCATGATGCATGCAACGAGTATCAGTAACCATTTTTTCATGAATTGCCCCTCCATTACGCTTCTTTTCGACGATCAATTAGTACAGCTAGTAAGATTACAAGTCCTTTTACAACTTGTTGGAAGAAAGAAGATACACCTAATAAATTTAAACCGTTATTTAGTACACCAATAATAAGCACACCGATGAATGTACCAACAATCCATCCTCTTCCACCTGAAAGACTCGTTCCTCCTAACACAACTGCAGCAATTGCATCTAATTCGTAAGAAGTACCAGCAGTCGGCTGTGCAGAATCTAATCTTGATGTTAAGACAATACCTGCAAGCGCTGCCAAAATTCCGGAAAGACCGTAAATCATTACTTTAATTCTCGTAACATTAATACCAGATAAAGCTGCCGCTTCTTCATTTCCACCAATCGCAAACGTACGGCGACCAAACGTTGTTTTCTTTAAAATAAAGTACAGTACTGCAAAAGCGATCATCATTGTAACGGCTGGCACAGGAATACCAAGGAAATAACCACGGCCAAACATTTGGAACATTAAATGATCACCAAGACCAGTGATCGGACGTCCGTCCATATAAACAAGCGTCAACCCGCGAAAAATAGTCATTGTTGCTAAAGTTGCAATAAACGGAGCTACTTTTCCCTTCGCAATAATGATACCGTTTATAATTCCCATTGCAAGACCTGCTAATAATCCAACTACCATTGCAAGGAACGGATCCATGCCACTTGCCATCATTCCGGCAACAAGTGCACTTGATAATGCTAAAATAGAACCTACCGATAAGTCAATACCCCCTGTTAAAATAACGAAGGTCATTCCAAATGCAATGAGTGCATTAATCGATACTTGGCGCAGTATATTAAATAAATTTGGAATTTCAATAAATGCTGGATTTAAAGCTGTAATTACTACGATAATTAATACTAATCCAATTAAAGAACCAAGTTGTTGTAATACATTCCCCTTCTTAGCCATATCTTACTCTCCCCCTGTAGCTAGTGCCATAATAGACTCTTGCGATGCCTGATCCTTCTCTAAAATACCACCGATTTTCCCCTCATGAATGACGAGAACACGATCACTCATTCCTAAAACTTCTGGAAGCTCAGACGATACCATAATAACGGAATCTCCTTGCTCGGTAAGCTTATTCATAATAGAGTAAATTTCTTTTTTAGCCCCAACATCTACACCTCTCGTTGGTTCATCTAAAATGAGTAACTGTGGATGAATACCTAACCATTTTGCAATTACAATCTTTTGCTGATTTCCACCAGAAAGAGATTTTACAGCTTGCTCTCCGTTTGCTGCTTTCACATTAAGAAGCTTCATCATATCCTCTGTAAATTGCTGTTCTAAACCTTTATTAACAACGCTTCCCTTTGAAAGACTTTCTAAATTTGGTAAAGCTAAATTTTCACGAATCGAAAAATCTAACACAAGCCCTTCAGATTTTCTATCCTCTGTAATAAAGGCAATTCGTTGTCTAATCGCATCAATTGGACTATCAATTTTCACTTCTTGTCCATTCATAAAAATTTGTCCTGAATCAAGTGGTTCATATCCAAATATTGCTTTCATAATATCCGTGCGACCAGCTCCCATCAAGCCCGCAACACCAAGGATTTCACCTTTTCTAACTTGAAACGAAACATTTTCAAATTTCCCCTTTTTCGTTCCGTTACGCATTTCAAAAATCACTTCGCCAATTGGACTATTTCGTTCTGGATAACGTTCACCAATACTACGACCCACCATCATGCTAACTACTTCATCAAATGATGTCTCCGGAATTAATCTTTTCCCTACATATTCTCCATCACGCAAAATCGTAATAGCATCACATATTGAAAAAATTTCTTCCATCCGGTGTGAAATATAAACGAATGAAACGCCCTCTTTACGTAATTTATTAATAACAATAAACAGTGTTTCAATTTCGCGATCTGTTAATGCTGCTGTAGGTTCATCCATAATGATAACGCTCGCATTTGTCATTAATGCTTTAGCAATTTCAATAATTTGCTGTTGTCCAACTGATAATTCACCTGCTAGCATAGCGCCTCTCACATGTAGACCAAGATCTGCCAATTGCTGCTGGGCAATCGCATTCATTTGACGCGTACGTAAAATGCCCGTTTTTCCATACATTAACTCTTTTCCAAGAAACATATTTTCAGCTACCGTTAAATTCGGTAATATGTTCAACTCTTGATGGATAAATGCAATACCGTACTCTTCCGCTTCTTTCGCGTTTTTAAAAGTTCGTTCTTGTCCATCAATTGTGACTGCTCCACTGTCTTTTTTATATACACCTGTTAGAATCTTCATAAGCGTCGATTTCCCCGCTCCGTTTTCCCCCATCAATGCATGGACTTCTCCTGTTTCAATCATAAACTGTGCGTTTTTTAGAACAGGATTACCACTGAACGCTTTTGAAATGTTCTTCATTTCAATATGCATTCTCATCACATCCCTTTATTAAAAAATCACGCCTGCATGTAAAATAACATTCGCATAAGGCGTTGCTTCTCCTGTACGAATAATCGCCTTCGCTCTCTTTGTATGCTCTTTAAATTCCTTATGAGACACATATTCAAATGCTGGCTCTATTAAACACATCTCAACTTCTTTATTTACCACCGCATTATTCATAATGACTTCTTCTGCTAACGTCACTTTCTCAATTGCCATATCATCAGCAACTACTTGTAATACGTCTAAAAAGCTAGGCTTTCCAATTTCAACTGCTAAATCAATTCGTTTTACTCCATCAGGAATAGGTAACCCGCAATCAGCAATTACAATCGTATCTGTATGTCCAAGTGAAGCAAGGACTGCCGCAATTTCACTATTTAATACACCATGCTTTTTCATCCAACAATCACCTGCACTTCACGTACTCTATCTCTCGTTGGCATACCGCCCTGAGCCCCAAGTCTTGTTACAGAAAGACCACCAGCAATATTTGCGAAACGAATAGCCTTTTGAAGTATTTCTCCTTCAGAAAGCGCAACTGCTAACGCGCCATTAAATGTATCACCAGCTCCAGTCGTATCTACTACATCTACGGCAATACTTGGAACTTGAACAACTTCCGTTCCATTATGGAATCGAACACCGTTAGACCCTTCCGTCATCAATAGCTTATTTGGATATTTCGCAAGTAACTCTTCAATTGGTGATGTGAAATCATTTAATACGATGCGACATTCATGTTCATTCGGCGTAATATAAGTCGCTTTTTCTAAAATATCTTCTGATAAAATTTGTGCTGGAGCCGGATTCAACATAACTGGAATTTTGTGCTCCTCACAAATAGCCAGAACGTATTTTACCGTTTCAAGCGGAATCTCTAGTTGAAGAACGACCATATCTGCTTTTACAAGAAGGTCTTTTGAACGATCTACAATCGAATCACTTACAAGAGCATTTGCTCCTTGTACGACAACAATGCTGTTATCCTCTTCTGCTAAAACGATATGAGCGATTCCTGTCGTTCTATCTGTAACCGGTACCACATAGTCGATAAAAACGCGTTCGTTCTCTAAATTTTTTCTAACTACTGTTCCGTAATCATCATTTCCTACCGCACCAACCATCGCTACATTTGCTCCTAATCTAGCTGCAGCTACTGCTTGGTTGGCCCCTTTCCCTCCTGGGATCGTATGAAATGCTTCACCAATTACCGTTTCGCCTGCTTTCGGCCGTATTTTTGAAACAGCCACTAAGTCCATTGAAATACTACCTACTACTGCAATATTTGGCATCTGTCTCATCTCCTTACTTCGTTGTATTTCGTTCTATAATTTCAATCGGTAAACGATAGTGTTTCTCTTCTAATGGATTTCCTTCCATCTGCTCTAACAACAACTCTGTTGCAATTTTCCCCATTTCATAAATTGGCTGTGCAACAGTTGTAATAGATGGATACATCATTTCTGTTAAAGAAATTCCATCGAATCCGATAATTTGTAAATCGTCTGGAATAGAAATTCCCTTTTGAAGTGCAGCCTTTACAACGCCGATTGCAATTAAATCATTCCCAGCAACAATCCCATCAATATGCGGATATTCTTCCAATAATCCTACCGCGACCTGTTCACTATTAGCTGGATCGAATGTACTCTCTGCAATCATATAAGAAAGATTATTTTGCGTAATAACGTCTACAAAACCTTCAAAACGTTCATTAGCTGTGCTCACATCACGCGGTCCGCGAATATGTGCAATATGTTTACACCCTTTGTCTATTAATAACTTTGTCGCCGCCTGACTCCCTGCATAGTTATCTGCATATACAGTAGGAATGCGCTCATTAAACATTCGGTCAATCGCAACAACTGGAATAGACAAATTCATGTAATTAACACTATTTTGTGGATTCGTTGCCACAATAAACCCATCCACATTATTTTGTCTAAGCACATCAATGTATTGTTTCTCTTTTTCTAAACTTTCATCAGAGTTACAAAGGACAACTGTGTAACCTTGCTTATGTGCTACATCTTCTACGGCACGTGCAACTTCTGGAAAGAATGGATTCACGATATTTGGAACAACTAAGCCAATTAAACGAGATTTTTTATTGTATAAAGAACGTGCTACTGTACTAGGCTTATAATCTAGCATTTCAATTGCTCGCTCTACTTTTTTTAATGTATCCTCATGAACATATCCATTTTTATTTAACACTCTGGAAACGGTCGCAACAGATACCCCTGCTAATTTTGCAACGTCTTTAATCGTACTCATTCTCTTTTCTCCTCATTTCATGTAACCGTTTACACAAAATAATATAACGCATTTATAAAAATACGTCAATCATTTCTCACTAAAAAGGTTTTAAGGTTATACTCAAAAAAAGCATCGCCTTATGGCGATGCTTTCTCATTACGAATATGATACTGTTTGTTCTTTCTCTTCTACAACAGGCTCCTCAGCGCCCTTTTTACGATCAGATAGTTTAATCTTCTGTAAGAAAATCGTGAAGATAGCACCTACTACGATAAATACTAATCCTGTTAAGAATACAGTATGAAGCGAATCCACCAAAGAACTTTTCAAAACCGGTACGATACTGTTAGAAAATGCTTCTGGCATTTGTTTTAATGCCTCTGGACTAAAGAGCATAGAATATAAACTCTGTGGATCTGTATGAATCATATCTTTCAATTTTGTTACCATTTGTCCCGCTTCTTTTGGGAATGTATCTAATACAGGTACTAATTTATTTGTTAACGTTGTACCTGAAGTGTTATTCATAATTGATCCTAAAATTGTAATCCCAAACGTTCCACCGATTTGACGGAAGAATTGACTTGATGATGTTACAACACCAAGATCTTTTTTCGGAAAGCTTTCTTGTAATGCTAATGTTAGTATCGGCATAACAAGACCCATTCCTAAACCGATAATCATCATATAAGAAGTAGCGGTAAGCTTAGTTGTGTGCATATCCATCGTTGTTAATAACCAGAAACCACTAGCCATAATAAGCATCCCTGTAATAATTTGTGGTTTCACACCAACTTTTAATACAAGTTGACCACCGATAATACTCATAACGATCATTGTGATCATCATCGGTGTCATAATCGTTCCTGATTCAGCAGCACTTACGCCTACAATTCCTTGCATAAAGAACGGTACGAACATAATTGCTCCAAACATTCCGATACTCATAAAGAAACCGATCGCATTCAGTAGTGTAAATGTGCGGTTTTTAAAGAAGTGCATCGGTAAAATTGGTTCTTCAGCCTTCGTTTCAACAATAACAAAGCTAACAATACCAATGGCAGCTAGTGCAAATAACCCGATAATTTGCCAAGAACCCCATGCATAATCTTTTCCACCAAACGTTAACGCAAGTAATAAACTTACAACACCGAGAATCATCGTGAAGATTCCAGCGATATCAATTTTAATTGGTCCTGTTTGTTTATGTGCTTTTAATCCCATTGCAATAAAGATTGTCGCTAAAATACCAACTGGTAAGTTAATATAGAATACCCATCTCCAGTCCACTGCGTCTACAATCCAACCACCAACTTGTGGTCCAATTACAGAGGCAAGACCATATAGAGCTCCAAAAATACCTTGCCATTTAGCACGTTCTTTTCCCGTGAACATATCTCCGATAATAATCATAGCCATTGGCATCATAATACCGCCACCAAGACCTTGAATACCACGGAAAATAATTAATTCTGTCATACCGTTTGCCATACCACATAACGCTGAACCAGCCATAAAGATAATTAATCCTGCTATATATACGTTACGACGCCCAAGTAAATCCGCTAATTTACCTGCAATCGGTACAACCGTTGTTGATGTTAACATGTAAGCTGTTGTTAACCATGTCATTAAACTTAATCCGCCTAGCTCACCGACGATACGCGGCATTGCTGTACCAACGATTGTTCCGTCCAATGCAGCAAATAGCATCGCGATTACTAAACCGATTAACAACAACTTTCTATTCTGATTTTCTTGTTGCTCCATGTAATCTCCTCAATTCCTCTTAGTTTTTCTCTTTTTTCTCTTGTGTCCCGCAAATAATTGTTTCTAGCTTTTCAAAGAGGCGTAACAAATCTTCCCTCTCTTGTAATTCTAAGTGTGAGAAGTATTTTGCAATATGCTCATTACGAGCCGCCATCGCTTCTTCTACTGTAGCTTTCCCCTTTTTCGTTAGCTCAATGATAACAACGCGGCGATCATTATCGTCGTGATAGCGCTCTACTAACCCATGATCAATTAAACGATCAATCATTACTGTAATCGCACTCGGTTTCACGTACATTTTCTCCGCCAATTGTGTCGCTCTTGAAGCTCCGTAATGATCTAAAATCTTTAAAATATAAAACTGCGGTGGTGTAAGTCCTGATGCTTGCATTTGTTCTAATAGCTCTGTTTGCATTTTCTTTCCTATAGCGAATGTAAGAGCTTGAATCTTATCAATATGAGTCATATCATTTGGCATGTTATCCACCTCTTATTTAAGCAATAAAATATTTAACGTATTTAAATATTAATCCCACAAACAAAATACGTCAACAACTTTCTTCATAAAAACGTTTACATTCCTGTCACAAAGTTGTATAATTTTCGTCGAAGTTAATATTGACAGTCACGGAGAATCGGAGTATAAGGCTATGAAATATAAAAAAGGGAACTTTTTTATATTTCATAGCCTTTTTGTATTCTCTCTGTCTTAAAACGCTTCTAATTAATTAGAGGAGGATTTTCATTTTATGTTTTTCACACAATTATTTAAACCTGCGCCCCACGCAGAACGCTTACCAGCTGATCGCACTGATAGCGAATACCGCAAATTGCGTTTACAAGTATTCTTAGGCATCTTCATCGGTTATGCGGGTTACTACTTTGTTCGAAAAAACTTTTCACTCGCAATGCCATACTTAATCGAACAAGGCTTTAGTAAAGGGGAACTTGGGGTTATCCTTTCAGCAGTATCTATCGCTTACGGATTAAGTAAATTTCTTATGGGTATCGTATCCGATCGTTGTAATCCTCGCTACTTTTTAGCAGCTGGGCTATTTTTATCCGGTATCATTAATATTATTTTCGGCTCATTTTCTTTCATTACAACGAGCATCATACTTATGTTTGTACTTCAGTTTTTAAATGGATGGGTACAAGGTATGGGATGGCCTCCTTGTGGCCGTACGATGGTTCATTGGTTCTCCATTAGTGAACGTGGTACAAAAATGTCTATTTGGAACGTCGCTCATAATGTCGGCGGCGCGCTTATGCCTTCTCTCGTTACATTAGGCTTATATTTCTTTGCAAATGACTGGAAAAGTATATTTTACTTCCCAGGTATTCTTTCAATTTTAGTGGGTATTTATGTATTAATTACGATGAGAGATACACCTCAATCTTGCGGATTACCTTCTATTGAAGAACATACTGGGGAATATCCATCAGATGAAAAAGTAGCGGACCGTGAACGCGAGCTTTCGGTAAAGGAAATTTTATTTACATACATATTAAACAATAAATTTTTATGGTATATCGCTATCGCTAACGTTTTTGTTTATTTCGTTCGTTACGGCGTTGTAGACTGGGCTCCTACTTATTTAGTAGAAGAAAAAAGCTTTACTCATAGTAGCTCACGTACAGCTTATGCTCTATACGAATGGGCTGGTATTCCAGGTACACTTCTTTGCGGATGGATGAGTGATAAACTATTTAAGGGGCGCCGCGCACCTGCTGGTATTTTATTTATGGTCGGTGTATTCATTGCCGTTCTTGTTTACTGGCTAAATCCTGCTGGGCATCCAATCATTGATAGTATCGCACTTGTTTCCATTGGATTTTTAATTTACGGACCTGTTATGTTAATTGGTCTTCACGCGCTAGACTTAGCACCAAAGAAAGCTGCTGGAACTGCCGCTGGGTTAACTGGGTTCTTCGGTTACCTAGGCGGAGCTACTTTTGCTAGCGCAGCTATGGGCTTTATTGTAGATGGATTCGGATGGGACGGCGGATTCATTTTGCTCCTTGCTTCTTGTGTGCTTGCAATGTTCTTCCTTGCTCTTACTTTAAATACAGGATCTGCAAAATCAAAAGCAGTTTAAACAAAATATAATGTGTAGAAAAATAAACATAAAAATAGCTCTCAGCATTTACTTACATGCTAAGAGCTATTTTTTATTTATCGTTCTTCTCTTGCTATTTATATTAATCAATTCCCTTCTATTTTCTATTCATACGATTAAAACATTTGCTGAAACATCTTTATTAAAACAGCTAACATAACAGATCCAGCAAATCCACCTAAACAAATTAAACTTACTCCTTGGCTATAAGACAAATTTTGAAATGATTTCATACCTTCCATCCTCCCTATATCCCCTTTGATATTCTTATTTTATCAATGGAAAAAATTTCATAACATCGATTTCACTGACAACTAACTTACAAATTTGTAAGTTAACAATTTCCCTCTAAACTTATATCTAGTATGGCCATAATCCCCCCCTCTATACATCAAAAAAGACCTCGAATTATATCAAGGTCTCGCTTACACTACAGACTATCTCACTCAATTTATTTTATCCCGCTATTCGCCGGGCAGTAAGACCCACACCTCAAAATTCAGCGAAAGCAAAGAAGTTAGGTGGGGGTCGGGCTGCCCGTAAATACCCGATTGGTGAAGGCTAATAATCAGTGGGGGATGAACAAAACCCCCACTGATTAAAGTTTCACTTTATAATCATCACCGGGCATTTCACACGCTTTGCTATTTTATGACTTACACTACCAAGCACCATCTCTTGCAGTGTATTTAGCCCTCTACTCCCAGCAATAACAAGATCTATATCTCCTGTATTTACATATTGAACAATCGTATCTCCTGGATCGCCATGTAGAATCGTAATTTTGTAGGAAATGTTCTCTTTCTTTAATAAACCCTCAATCTCTTTTAATTTATCTTTTCGACTAGCTGATATTGTTTCTAAATCCGTTTGTCCTTGTATAATATCTGATTTTGCCGTTCTATTATCTACTACGTACACAACTTCAACATGTGTTTCTTCGTTAAATTTCGCAATATATGTTGCATGCTCGGCTGCTCGAAGTGCATGTTCAGAACCATCACATGCTAATAAAATTTGTTTGTACATATGCTGAATCCCCTTTTCGTTATCCTACTCGTATTATATAATAAAGCCCCCTAAAAAGGAGGCTTCTAACTAGCAATTCTCTTATTATAGATAGCTAAATTTGAAACAATCTTCGAGCTTCGTTCATTTAACCCTGTGATCCTTACTTTCACACCGTTCTGTTCATACTTCATTATAACTTTGTCAATTGCCGCTACTGCTGAATCATCCCATACATGTGCATGAGTAAAGTTCATCTCAATTTCTTTCACATCTTCATTGTATGAAAAAGCATTTATATACTCTGCCGTAGATGCGAAGAATAGTTGGCCGTGAATTTCATATATTTTCTTATTTTCAATATACAAATGTTTCACGTGAATCTTTGCCATATTGAATGCAAATAAAACCGCACTAATTATCGTTCCGATAATTACACCTAATCCTAAATTATGTGTGCTTAGGACAATCACAACTGTTACGATCATAACAAATGCGTTTCCTTTCGGTACTTTATGAATTGTTGCTACAGAATTCCAATCAAACGTCCCAATCGAAACCATAATCATAACAGCAACTAAAGCAGCCATCGGAATATGAACAACGTAATCCCCTAAAACAAATAGCAATACGATTAAAAAGCCACCGGCTACAAACGTCGATAATCTCCCGCGACCACCTGATTTAATGTTAATAACAGATTGTCCAATCATTGCACAGCCTGCCATTCCTCCGAAGAAACCAGCGACAATGTTTGCAATACCTTGCCCACGTGCTTCCTTATGTTTATTGCTTTCCGTATGTGTCATATCGTCTAAAACCGAAGCTGTTAATAATGACTCTAGTAAGCCGATAATTGCAAGCATAACTGAGTACGGTAAAATAATACCTAATGTCTCAAGTGTAAACGGCACATCAGGAATGCTGAAGAACGGTAATTCTTTCGGTAAGCTTCCCATATCCCCTACTGTTTTCAACTGTAATCCACTCATAAGTGCAATACTTGTCACAATAATAATTGAAATAAGTGTAGACGGTACAGCCGTCGTAATACGTGGAAATACATATATAATTGCAAGTCCTAATGCGACAAGTGCATACATTTGCCAAGTTGCATTTTTAAAATGCGGCAATTGCGCTGTAAAAACTAAAATTCCAAGTGAATTTAAAAAACCACTCATAACGGATTTAGGAACAAACTTCATAAATGAGCTCAGCTTGAACACTCCAAAAATAATTTGAACAATACCTGTTACTATTGTCACAGCAAATAAATATTGCAAACCATGATCTTTAACGAGCGTCACCATTAATAATGCCATTGCACCTGTTGCAGCTGAAATCATCCCAGATCTTCCGCCAACAAATGACATTGTAACTGCAATACAAAAAGCGGCGTATAATCCAACCGTCGGATTTACACCTGCAATAACAGAAAAAGCTATCGCTTCAGGAATTAATGCTAAAGCAACAACAATCCCCGATAGCACGTCCCCTCTCACATTTGAGAACCATTCATTTTTTATAGTTTGAAACAAAGTAACACTCCTCTACTCTTTTATCATTTGATTTTCTCCGTAAGAAAATCAGGGCCGACTGCACGAAGGCTATTATATAACGAGCAAAGGATGTTGTGCTATGTAAAAGTTTCCTAAAGAAAAGACGCTACCTTAACAGCGTCTTTTCTCATTTCATTAATGTCCACCGTGACCTTGACCACTTTCCTGAACAATTTCTAACCTCTCATCTAATATCCCTTGTGTTTCAAATGAAATATCACTAGTACTTCCTAATAGGAAACCATGGTTATACGGTCCAAGTGTTGGATCATCTTTAAACTTCGGCTGAATAGTAGCAAGGAAGTCATAAACTGGTTGTGAAGCTCTTCCTTCCTCAAGCAAAACAACAGGGGCATGTTTACCCATATGTGAAAACGGTGCTCCCGCAATTGCTAAGTCTGGTGTTTTACTCGAAACAAACGACAAACCGTGACCAGGTTTTGTGAACCCCCAGCCAAATTTCGTTTTTTTATCTTTAAATTTCGCAAATGCAACCGAATTTTTTGTTGGAGTCTCCCCACTAATACGTGTTACTTTACCGTATTTACTTAACTCTTTTTCTACTTCTTTTGAAATGATTTTTTCTGGTCCTAACACATATATATTTGCTTTATCTTTTCTCATTTTTAATGCCTCTACTGTCGCTTCTGGCACCTTATCTTTTTCTGTATATAAAAGTGGCTCTGGCATATGAGAAATCCAATTTACAGCTGGTGTTGTATATAAACGTCCTTCTTCTTCAGACGAACCGATAATAACGCTATTTGGATAATTCCCTGTTATATCGGCATATTCTTTATCAACATCTTTAGCAAATTTAGCTGAATCCGTTTCTTTTATTTGCTTCACTTTATACTCTTTTAATTGCTCAAGCGCAGATGCCCCTACATCCCCCATCACCATAATTTGCGTTCCATCTTTCGTTCCGAGCGGATTTAATCGTTTTATTTCTTTTAACGTCATTTCGGGTACCACTTCTTTTTCTATAAATAAAATCGGTCCGTTATTCGGATGATGAATAAGATCCGCACTTGCAATACCCAATTGCCACTCGTTCACTGGCACTAAAATAACAGCACCTGGCTGATTCTCTTTATGCGTTGCTGGCCATATCGTTTGCGAAGTTAACACTGCCATTTGCAGAGGATTATTTGTATTTAATCTCGTTACATTTTTTAAACTTGTCGTTAATAAATCCTCTGATGCCCCGGCATTCATTTCTTTCGGCGCAGTTATCTCCTGATTCATTTTCATTTCCTTTTGCTCTGTTTTCTTCTCTTTTGTAGATTCATGATTTTTATGATCTGTATTCGTTTGTCCGCATGCCGCAAGACCGACTGCCGCAATTATTGTTATCCCAAAAATTCGGGTCATCTTTTTCACTATATCGCCCCCGTAATTGTTTTCGAACCAATCTTATTACCTAAAATGGAATTTCAACTTTACAATAACAAGCAATTCTGAAGAAATTATGCAGATACATTATAATCTGCACCATTTCTTCATGATTTTGACTTACAATTTAAGTAATGACTACAAATGCGGAGGTACTCTATGATCGATATACTACTTGTAGATGATGAACCGAGAATGCTTGAATTATTATCACTTTATCTTACTCCAATCGGATACAACTGCGTATGTGCAGTGTCCGGAGAAGAAGCTATTTCACATATAGAAAATCGAAACTTCAAATTTGTTTTACTCGATATTATGATGCCAAAGATGGACGGGTGGGAAACGTGCAAAAGAATTCGATCATTTAGTAACGTTCCAATCATTATGGTAACTGCTCGTGATCAAACGGTAGATGTCATCCAAGGGTTAAAACTTGGAGCGGATGATTACGTGACGAAACCATTCCACGCAGAGGAACTTTTCGCAAGAATTGAAGCTGTTTTAAGGCGAACAAATCAACACGCGCAAATCCAATATCACGGCATTTTATGGGATGAGGCCAAACATTTCATTTCTGTCTATAATGAAGAACTTCTTCTCACACCAATCGAATTCTCTTTACTCGGATTATTTTTACGTCATGTGAACTATGTATTAAGCCGTGATCAGCTCATTGAACGAATTTGGGGATTGAATACAAATACAGAAGATAGAACAGTCGATTCACATATTCGTAATTTGCGTGATAAATTACGAAAAGTAAATTTCCCTATTGATCACCATTTAAAAACTGTATATGGAGTAGGGTATCGATGGATTGATACCCTAGATTAAGGAGCAAAGCGATGAAGCGAATTTCTATTCAACTCGGATTTTATTTTCTAATTGTTACACTTTTAATCGAAAGTGTTCTATTTGTCTTGCTCTATTATAGCCTTGTGAACACTAGAGTAAATGAAGAAATGACTGCTTTATTAAAGCGTGGAAATAGTCACCGAGATGTCCTTGAAAAGTATTTTGATAAGCAAACAATCTCCCATGTTGCTTTAATGGAATCCGAAGCTGAAACAACTGTTATTATTACAAATGCAAATAAAGAAGTACTAGCTAAATCCAATGAAATAAATACTACTATAAAAAAACATATTGAAGGAATGCAAACACGAACAGATCATGATGGAGCGATTATAGAGAATCATTGGAAAACATCTAATTATATATGTACAGTTAGTCCAATTGTAGTGGCAGGAAAAACGGAAGGCTATGTATATATGTTTCTCGGAACGGAATCAATCGAAGAAATGGTTAACGGGCTAACAAGACAATTCATTATCGCCGGAGTCATTACTTTTCTATTAACAGCCATCACCATTTTTCTATTATCACGTTTATTAACAAAACCATTGTTACACATGAAACAAGCGACTGAAAAAATGAGTAAGGGCGATTTATCAGTTTCATTAACGACTACTCGAAATGACGAAATTGGTGAACTAGCAGAATCTATCCAAACTCTAGCAAATGATTTACATTATATGAAAACAGAAAGAAGTGAATTTCTAGCGAGTGTTGCTCATGAATTACGAACACCTTTAACGTACGTAAGAGGTTATGCTGACATTGCATTAAAAGAAGATATACCTCCTGAGCAACGTTTACAATACTTATCCATTATAAAAGACGAATCTGATTATATTACAAACTTAGTTCAAGATTTATTTTCACTCGCTCAAATGGAAAAGCATAACTTTTTCATTCAAGTAAAAGAAGTGCATTTACACACTTTCCTTACTCGCATCACTGAAAAAATAAATGTGATGTATGGAGAAAAACAAATTAAAGTTGTTTTTACATGTCCTCTCTCACTCTTAGTAAAGCTAGATGAGCAGCGCTTTGAACAAGTTATGGCTAACATTTTAAATAACGCGTATAGACATTCAAAAGAACATTCTCATATTAATATTTCTGTTACAGAAGAACATAAACATATTTCCATCAAAATTGAGGACAAGGGAGAAGGTATTCCTCCTGAAGACCTCCCTCACATTTTCGACCGCTTTTATCGTGTTGATAAAGCAAGAACACGAGCTACAGGTGGAACCGGTTTAGGACTTTCTATCGTGAAGGAAATCGTAGAACTACACGGCGGGAATATTACTGCCACAAGTGAAGTTGACCACGGGTCTTGCTTTACAATTTCATTGCCATCTATATAAAAACACGACTACTATCAGTAGTCGTGTTTCTTTATCCTTTAAGATTTTACTTTATAATATAGATTTACAAACTGACCAAAACGTTTTGTATCCGTTAAAGTTAAATTAATTTCCGGGTTCTTTTCTTTAAATAGTGGAATACCAGAACCTAATATGTGAGGTGTAATCGTAACAACATATTCATCAATTAGATTATTCCTAAAAAATTCTCTCAGTAGACTCCCTCCACCGACCATCCATATTTTAGATCCTTCCTGCTCTTTCAACCTTTTGGTGAACTCTACTACATCTCCATTTACAAATTCCACATGTCCATTTGAACCTTTTTCAGAATTAGAAAAAACATAACATTTCTTATCTAGGTACGGGAATGGTTCCATATGCTCTACTACATAATCGTACGTTCTCTTTCCCATGATTATTGTATCAATTGTCTCATACATTTCCGTATAACCGTTGTCTCCCTCTCCTTCCGTTTCGATTAACCACTCTAAATCATCGTCTTCTTTCGCGATAAATCCATCTAAGCTCGCTGCAATAAATAAAACAATTTTACGTGACATTTCTTTTCCTCCTTGCGTCTCATCTTGATAAAATTATGATATAAACAATATACTAACCGTAAAACATGACAATTAATGTCATGTAAAAAAAGAAACGAGTGATATATTTGTCAAAAGCAAAACGTTTACTAGACATTCTTATATTTGCTTCTGCGAAAAGAAAATTTACAGCTCAAGAAATAGCTGATGAGTTCAATATATCCGTTCGTACTGTCCATAGATATATTTTAGATTTAAGTGATATGGGATTACCCATTTACGCTGAACAAGGTCGAAACGGAGGATATAAAGTATTAACAAACAACATGCTTCCCCCCATTTTATTTACCGAAGAAGAAGCAGTCTCCATCTTTTTTGCTTTTCAATCTTTAAGCTACTATCGAGACTTGCCTTTTAATACAGAAATCAATTCTGTTACTCATAAACTGTATAGCTCTCTACAAAATGATGCGAAAGTTAAAGTCGATAAAATACGTTCTTATATCGCTTTTTGGAATCCGAAGAGAACAATTGAGACACCATTTTTAAAAGAAGTGTTAACCGCGGCTATTGAAAATAAAAATTTACACTTTCAATACGAATCTAAATCTGGAATAAAAACAAAACATGTTCATCCTATCGGTGTATATGCTCACGACGGTTTATGGTATTTGCCATCCTATGACTTTAGTAGAAAAAAGGTATTACTGTATCGCGTCGATCGTATTCTTTCTATATTATCAACGGAAGAAAATGAAGATACATTCATGAATTTAGAAGAATGGTTTGCCTCTAACTCTAACGTAATAAACATTCCTACTCAGTTACATGTTTTATTAACGACAGAAGGCGTGCGCCAATGTAAAAGCGTTCCTTACCTTGAAGAGTTCGTTGTAGTAAACGAAGACGGGACAGGATATATAAATTCAACAATTGATAAAGGTGAAATTAACTTTATTACCCCTTTATTTTATAGGCTTGGAAAAGATGCAAAAGTTTTAGAACCGAAAGAATTAATAGATGGTTTACGTATACGTGCGAAAGAAGTTTTACATATGTATGGAGACGAAAAAAGCTGCTAAATATAAGCAGCTTTTTAGTCTAGTTGTTCCTATTGTTTTTACTATTGACGAATATCAATCCACCAACGATATTCCGCATTCATATTTTCAGTGCCACTAAATCCTCTGTAATGGAAAGCATCAAGGAAGATTGAATCTAGTTTATCCTCATCTACAAAATAACCTAAGTTAACTTTCATCACTTGTCCTGGTCGGATACTGCCAATATTATAAAAGCTTTTTCCGTCTCCGTGGGGTTCTAGATAATCAACCTCGCCCGTCATAATATTTTTTTCGGCAATTCCATCTTCTTTAGCGTAGTTCCATGCATTACCTTCAGATTTAAGCAGTTTTATAGATGGATGCATATAGATTTCTTCTGTCGCCTGTTTACCTATATTTTTCACTGTTGTTGTTAGGTAGACAAATTTAGGATGAACTAATTTTGATTCTACTAATTTATCAATTGCATCTTTACCATTTCCAATCTTATATTTATCTCGTCTATATGGTATCAATTGTCCCGCTTGATCCAAAGCTTGATTCCTGCTTAGTATTCCTAAGCCCATTTCATAAAAGTTATCTTGTTTAAAATCTTTGATTGAATCAAAGACTTCAACTTTTTCTATAACGTATTCAAGTTTGTTGTTATCTGTAATTTGCTCTATCGTTACTGGAATCTTTTGACCTACACTAAATAGTCGTTTACTATCTTTTTTCAAAGGAATAACCTTAGTTTCTTTAGGTTCATCTGCTTTGCTAGAACGATTTTCATCATAATCTACTATATGTGATGCCTTTTCTTTTGACGTAGGCTCAAGTGAGATGTTCCCTAACACATCCATCATTTGTTCTTCATTTACATCGGATCCAATATAACTTTCTAACATAATCCCTTCTTTCTCAAAAAAGAGAAAGACCTTCCTGTCAAACATTAAATTGTTGTTTCCAGTTTCTTTATGGACAATTACTGCTTTCCTACCATTTACCTCTTTTTCTTCGTAACTTTTCGAGTACAGCGTTTGAAAATCCGCATTTTCCCCTACTCTCCAAAGACTAAATGAAAAGCCTCCATTTGCGTCGTTATCTTTAAATGAATATTTCATAGCAGAGTCATCAATTGCTTCCATATTTTCTGGTAATTTACCAATTTTCAACTTATACCACTTATCAATTTTTTTCGAGTCCTTATTTGTTACTGAAACATTTACTTCGTAATTTTGTTTTTGGACAATCATATTGTAGACTTTTACTGCACCAAAAACGGTTGTCGGCATGCCAATCAATAAGCAGGCAGCAGCGATTAACATACGATGTCTTTTACGCTTTTTCTGCGGTTGCTCGCCTTTCAGCTTCATTTCCTCCATAAACACTTTCTTTTTACGCGTATATGTATGTGAAAATTCATGTTGTTCTTCGATTTTATCAAAATCATCTAAAGCAATCTTTTCAGCAAGGTCATACATTTCTTTGGAGTTCTTTAAATTCGTCATTTTGTATCCCTCCTATAATATTTTGGACTCGTTTTCGAGCGCGTTCAAACTGCTTGCGGACATTGGCCTCCGTTATCCCCATGACATTTGAAATTTCTTGATACGTTAAGTTATAGAAGACTTTGTACTTAAACACCTGTCTGTTAGACTCATTTAACTCTTCTAACAATGTATCAATCTGAACCTCGGACATTACACGTTTTTCCCACTCTTCAATATTTTCATCTACTATTTCTGTTGATTCTCGTTGATATTCTTCTAAGAATACTTCATGCCTTTTATTTTTCCGGTAGCTATCAATCGCTTTATTTTTCGCGATTCTCAAAATATAGCGTTTAAGCTCTTGAGTATTCAAGCTATGGAGCTTTTCCAAATTCTTATATAGAGTAATAAACGTCTCTTGAACTGCATCTTCAGCCTGCTGAATATTATTTAAAATAGAATAAGCTACATAATAAATCTTTTGTTCATATAACTCGTATAGCTCTTCCATCTTTTCATAATCTTTGTTTGTAAATTTCATATAATTCCTCCTCTCACTCTATATAACGAATGGACGATATACTTTGTGACACTGAAAACACGAATGAGTAATTCTTCAATAAAAAAATCTAATAATATAATAATAGAATAAACAAAAGCACAATTTCTCTATTTTAACTGAGAAATTGTGCTTTTTAATATTAGAGTTTTCCTAACTGTTCCCTTAAGAACATCCCTCTTACACCTTTTCAGTAAGCAATATTTGTTCTATCGCTTCTTTTAACAAATTCTGTGTCTCTTCAAAGTTATGATTCTGCTTTTCTTCTGCTTGTACCGTATAAAACTCAGCAAACGAGCGCTCTTTATATCTTGGTACGACATGCATATGGTAATGTGCTAACTCATTAAAAACCCCACCATTTTGACAAATCGTAATTCCATCTGGTTTATATAATGCCTTAATCGCTTTTGCAATAAGCTTAGAAGCATCCATAATTGATTTTGCTACAACATCATCTAATTCGTCTACTTCTAAAACGTGCTGCTTTGGAACGATTAAAGTATGTCCTGGGTAGAAGGGCACATGATCTAAAAAACACGTTACATACTCATCTTCATACACTTTATATATAATTTCTTCTTCATTTGCTAATTTACACCCTAAACATTCCATCATGCTTCCCCCTCTGTCAAAAACATAAAAACGTGAGCGCCCTATTCTCACGTTTTTACATTTCACTTCATTAATTCAATTGTCTCCGTAACTTTTATACTATCCTTTACAGATTGAACAATTGTGCAATTTTTCACCGCAAGTTGCAGTGCCTTGTCTAATTGCTCTTCTGTAATGTTTTGCGCTTTAATTTTATAGTGCAAATGAACACTTTCAACTGGTTTTGATACAGCTTCACTTCTACCAACTTCAGTTTCAATTGTAAACGTATCGTATGAAATACGTTTCTTTTCTAAAATTGTTCGAAAGACAATTGCACTACATCCTGCGATAGAAGAAACGAGTAATTGTAACGGTGAATACCCGTTTTCTTTTCCAATCGCTAATTGACCATACGATAAATCTGCCTCAATATCATCGTGTTTGATTGTTAGTTTCATTTGTTGTCTCCATCTCCACTTTCATCGGTTTCTGCCGTTTCTTACTAATATAATAATATATATAGCAGAAAATGATAAATGGAATACCACAATATAACGCCATTCTTTGTTCTGGAATAAACGCTAAACTAATAACAACGATACTATTTGTAATTAAAGCTAAAATTGGAACAAGCGGGTATAGTGGTGTTCTATACTTTAAGTCCTCTAATTTTCCTCCGCCTTTTAAATACTGACTTCTAAAGCGAAGTTGCGATAAAGCAATAATGATCCAACTTGAAACAGCAGATAAACCAGCTATAGATAATAAGTACATATATACTGTATCTTCTGCAAGGAAACTTGTTAATAAAGATAACGCCGCAACAGCAATCGTTACGACTAGCGCTGTAATTGGAATACCACGTTTATTTACCTTCTTGAAAGAAGTTGGTGCCATTCCTTCATTTGCAAGTGACCATAGTATACGCGTTGCTGCATATAATCCTGAGTTCGCTACAGATAATAAAGCTGTAATAATAACGAAGTTCATAATATCAGCTGCATATGGAATACCGATTTTATCAAATACAACTACGAATGGGCTTTCAATTATCCCTGCTTCTTTCCAAGAAATTAACCCTACTAAAATTGTCATTGTTAAAATGAAGAATAACATAATGCGCCATACTGTATTACGAATTGCGCGTGGAATTGTTTTTTCAGGATTCTGACTCTCTCCTGCTGCAATCCCGATTAACTCTGTTCCTTGGAAGGAAAAGTTAACTGTAATCATCGTAAGAAGCACTGCAGCTAGTCCATTTGGGAATAGCCCTCCATCACTTACAAAGTTAGAGAAAAGAGGCGCTGCTTCTTTTCCGTCGTATGGTAAAAATCCTAGTAATGCGCTACCACCAAGTAGAATGAATGCAATAATTGTAACTACTTTAATACTAGAGAACCAAAACTCTAATTCAGCATAACTCTTCGCTGATATTGCATTTGAAGCATATAAAATAACCCCGAATACGAGACACCATACCCAAACATCCACATTCGGAAACCATCTTTTCATCATTAAACCGATCGATGTTAATTCTAATCCTACTGTTACTGCCCATCCAATCCAGTATAACCAGCCGATCATAAATCCAGTTCCTGGTCCAATAAACTTCGTCGCATACTTTTGGAAAGATCCTGAAACTGGCATTGCTACCGTTAGCTCTCCAAGACAAAGCATTGTTAAATACATAATAAATCCGCCCACTAAATATGAAAGGATGGCTCCCCCTGGTCCAGCCTGATTAATGGTATAACCTGAACCTAGAAAAAAACCAGTTCCGATTACACCACCTAGTGCGATCATAAATAAATGTCTACTCTTCATCGTACGATGTAATTGCTCATTCGTTGTTTGCTGCATCTTAATCCTCCCCCTACCGATACCCCTATATCTTGTTAAAATTTTCTGATAATAAAAATATACACGAAAGCGATTACGATTTCTATATAAAATTAAAACTTTTCTGATAAAACAATATAAAAAATCGAATTATCGCGAGATTCAGATTCTAATTAGAGGAAAATAAGGATAAACAAGGAAAAACCCTTACATATATTGTAAGAGTTAACGAGGTTCTAATCTTCTCGATAAAATTGATAAACTATAATTTACGATAAAGTACATACAAGCTACTACTATAAACGTTGGAATCATATAATTTACATTCTGCCCGCTAATAATTTGAGCATTATGCATAAGCTCCGGCAGTGATATACCAACTGCTAATGATGTATCTTTCAGCAATGAAATAAACTGACTGACAAGCGGTGGGACCATTCTTCGTAATGCTTGTGGCAAAATAATATGCCAAAGCGCTTGAACGTACGTTAATCCTGAAGATCTTGCGGCCTCAATCTGCCCTTTTTCAATCGATAATAGACCACTTCGAACAATTTCAGATATCATTGCTGCTTCAAATATTGTTAAAGCAACAATTACAGCTGTTATAATTTCTAATTTCAAGCCCGCTTCTGGGAGTGCAAAATATGTGAAAAATATAATTAAAAGTAGTGGTAAATTTCGAATTACTTCCACGATCAAGCCTAATATTTGTGCGACGACAGGTATTTTCGTATAGCGCAATATTCCTATTACACTACCAATAATAAAGCTAAGTACAATTGCTACAAGAGCGACTTCTAGCGTGATAAGCAATCCTTTTAATAAAAAGAGTATATGATCTCCTGTAATAGCACCTTGAAAATCCATCTACACCCCCTCCTTTGCCAAGCGTCTTTCCAAATAACGCACCAGCATACTTAGCGGAATTGTTAATACTAAATAAAACATCCCCACAAATATATATACATCAAACGTAACAAACGTCTTCGTTGAAATTAAGTCTCCTTGATACATTAAATCCGTTCCAGCAATAATTCCGAGTATTGAAGAGTTTTTTACTAAATTGAGAAATTGATTTCCTAGAGGAGGAATTACGATTTTCATCGCTTGAGGTAAGACGACATAATACATCGCTTGCGTATAAGTTAATCCTGAAGAACGCGCTGCTTCCATTTGACCTTTCGCGACTGATAAAATACCAGCACGAATTACTTCCGCAATAAAAGCCGCTGTATAAACTGTAAGTGCAACTGTCCCTGCTACAAAACCGTTGAAAGTAATTCCTATTACAGGCAAAGCAAAATAGAAAATGAATGCAATTAATACGAGTGGAATATTTCTAACAAACTCTACATAGGCAGAGCCAATCCAATTCAAAATACGAATAGGTGAAATTCGCATCACTGCCATAACAATTCCTAAAACAAAACTTCCTATTAGCGCAACTACACTAGACATTACCGTATATTTAAATCCTTCTAAATACATATCAATATTATTCGTCAAAATAGAAAAATCAGGCACATATTCTCCCCTCTTTCTTTATAAGAAGAGGATGAGCATCTCTCATCCTCTCACTCTTACTATTTATCCCAATTGGTATAGGCTACTAATCATCAGTAGGTGATAACCCTTCCCCACTTATTAAAGTTTCACTTTATTTTTCTTGCTTTTGACCGATCCATTTTTCATACAATTTATCGTATTCCCCATTCGCATTCATATCTTTTAGTAAACTATTAATCTCTTTCGTTAAATCGTCTGCACCTTTTTGCACTGCAATTCCATACGGTTCATCCGTAAATTTTTTCCCTACAACTTCATAATTAGAATCTTGTTTTGCCATTCCATAAAGAATCGCATTATCTGTCGTTAAAACATCGCCTTTACCTGCTTTTAACGCTGTAAATGCCTCACTATAATTTTCAAATTCTAATACTGTTGCTTCTGGTGATTTTTGACGGATGTTATTTGTAGACGTTGAGCCTTTTACAGCCAATACTTTAACCCCTTGTTTCACATCATCAATACTTTTAATATTGCTTCCTTTTTTCACAAGTAACGATTGACCCGCTTTAAAATATACATCTGAAAAATCTACTTCTTTTTTACGCTCTTCTGTAATTGTCATTGTCGCAATAATGGCATCAATATCTCCATTTTTCAGCATTGGAATACGTGTTTTAGACGTTACTTCTTTCAGCTCTAGTTTCTTTTCATCACCAAGAATTTTTTTCGCAAGCGCCTTCGCGATATCAATATCGAATCCTTCTACCTGCCCTGTTGAAGGATTTTTTAATCCAAATAAATTCGTATCGTTCTTTACCCCAACTACTAATTTCCCGCGCTTCTTAATTTGTTCAATAACTCCGCCTTGTTTCGTATTTGTTTCTTTCGCCTCGTCTTTTTTACCCCCGCATCCAGCAACAATAAGCACGAATAAACATGAGAATACGATTAGGGTAAACAGCTTTTTCATTTTAAGCATGAAATTCCTCCTTTAATGATTTAACACTCGGCTTAAAAATAGACGAGCTCTTTCTTGTTCAGGATTTGCAAAAAATTGTGCTGGTGTTGTATCTTCGATAATTTGACCGTCATCCATAAATAAAATCCTATCTGCTACCTCACGTGCAAATCCCATCTCGTGTGTGACGACAACCATCGTCATTCCTTCTTTAGCCAGCGCTTTCATAACATCAAGCACTTCCCCAATCATCTCTGGATCAAGAGCAGACGTAGGCTCATCAAATAGCATAATTTCCGGTTGCATCGCGAGCCCTCTAGCAATCGCCACCCTTTGCTGTTGTCCACCAGATAATTGATGTGGATATACACCTGCTTTCTCCGGGATTCCTACTTTCTCTAAATAAAACATCGCTGTTTGCTCCGCCTTTTCTTTGGAAACTTTATTTACTTTAATCGGTGCTAGTGTAATATTTTGAAGAACTGTTTTATGCGGGTATAAATAAAAGTGTTGAAAGACCATCCCAATATTTCGGCGTAATTCATTCATATCTGTTTTTTTATTGTGTACGTCTGTATTTTGTACAATTAATTCTCCATCGGTAATCGCCTCCAACTGATTTATACACCGAAGCAACGTGCTTTTTCCTGATCCCGAAGGGCCAACAACTACTACCACTTCACCTTTTTTCACTTGTACATTAATATTTTTCAAAACTTGAAAGTTACCGTAATATTTATTAACTTTACGAAACTCAATCAACATACTCCCCCCTTCCCCTAACAAAGCATGTACATTCTTTTTATATTCAAAAATGGGCAAAAAAATAACTTTCAGCTTCATTTTGTCCATAAAAAGAGCAAAGGGATTTCCCTTTGCTCTCTCATTCCTATTCTATTAAGATACTTCTTCTTTTTTATCTTTCCCATATTCATGCTCCCAGAAATCAGCATTTTTAATTCCTAATGACTGTGGATCGAATACTGGATCTTTTCCTTCTTTTTTCTGCTTTTCATAATCCTTTAATGCGATCAATGCCGGTTTTTGTAATAATAAAATCGCAATAATGTTAACCCATGCCATAATTCCTACACCAATATCTCCTAAAGCCCATGCTGTTTCTGCTGTTTTTACACAACCGTAGAATACAACCCCTAAGAATACAAACTTTAGTACGATAGACATCCAAGGGCGGTCTTTATCACGATTTAAGTAAGCTATATTCGTTTCTGCAATGTAGTAATAAGCCATAATTGTTGTAAATGCGAAGAATAGTAGAGAGATTGCGACGAAACCGTTTCCAAATCCAGGGAAAACAGATTCTACCGCTGCCTGTGTATAACCAGGACCTGGCTGTGCACCATTTAATTTATTGACGATAAAGTTTTTTCCGCTTGCATCAAATACGTTATACATGCCTGTAATAATCATCATAAATGCTGTTGCTGAACAAACAAATAATGTATCAATGTAAACGGAAAATGCTTGTACTAACCCTTGTTTAGCTGGATGCGATACTTCAGCAGCTGCCGCCGCATGGGCCCCAGTTCCTTGCCCTGCTTCATTTGAATAAATACCACGTTTTACACCCCAAGAGATTGCTAAACCGATAATCCCGCCAAAAGCTGCTTCTAGTGCAAATGCACTTTTTAAAATTAACATGAAAGCGTCTGGTAATTTTTCAATATTCATAGCTACAATTACACAAGCTACTAAAATATAACCAAGCGCCATAAACGGCACTACAACTTGCGCTACGTTAACAATTCGCTTAACTCCACCAAAAATAATAAGTGCTAATGCCGCTACTAATACTGCTCCGGATACAGAAGTATTAATACCAAAAGCTGTTTCTAGACTTACAGCAATACTATTCGCTTGAACACCTGGAAGCAGCATTCCTGTTGCAAGAATCGTTGCTGCGACGAACACCAATGCGTACCATTTAACCCCTAGTCCTTTTTCAATGTAATAAGCCGGACCACCGCGGAATTGTCCTTGATGCTTCGTCTTATATATTTGTGCAAGTGTTGATTCTACATATGCAGAACCAGCTCCTAGAAAGGCTACCGCCCACATCCAAAAGACAGCCCCTGGACCACCAAAGGCAACAGCCGTTGCAACACCGGCAATATTTCCCGTTCCAACGCGTCCTGATAACGAAAGTGCTAACGCTTGGAACGAAGAAACACCCGCATCCGATTTTTCTCCTTGAAATGTAAGCTTCACCATTTCTCCTACATGTCTTACTTGTAAAAACCTCGTTCGAATGGAAAAATATAAGCCTACTCCTAAACATAAATAGACAAGTGCCGGACTCCAAACAATATTATTTATCCAACTTACGATAGCTTCCAACATTCCTCCTCCTTTTTGTAAAGAATATTCAGAATATAAATAAAATTATATAATGTAAATCGAATCTATGACAATATTATTTTAATAAAACAAACATATTTTTGTATAAAAAAACAAAGTATATATTTATTTTACATACTTTGTTTTGAGATGAATGTATTATATATTCACAATTGCTTCCTTCTTTATAATTCTTTCATAGAGTTGTTCTGCTAATTCTCGAAAATGATCTGGCATATCTTTCCCTTTAAACTTCTTTTGAAGCGTACCGTATAAACCAATATCGCGTAGACGTAAAAATAGCGGTAACGATCCATACCAACTATCCGCCAGTCTGTGCTCATATTCATAACCTTTTCGTAATACTTGTAACTGTTTACGAGCAAATTCCGTCTTTTTCTCCAATGTCCACGGTGTAAAAAGAACAGAGTAATAAAGAACCATTGCTAAATCATGTATAAAGTAATTATAAGCTGCATCATCAAAATCAAAGATTGTTAGCTCTTTGCCGTCATACTGAAAGTTACCTGGATGAATATCACCATGCATAAGACCGAATGTTTCTCTTTTAACCGGCAGAGCCTTTATTTCATCCATTAATACAGTAGCAATCTCTTTCACCTTCGCATCTTCTAATCCGCTAACAATTGCACTCTCATCCTCCTCCCACGTATCACGGTAGTCAGTTATAGGGTAATTCATTGTAAGTCGGTGCAGTTGTCCAATCGCTTTTCCCCACGCTTCAAAGTAAGCATCTCCCCAATAAGGCGATTCATCTCCTTTTACTTGTTCACCTTTTGCATATATAAATAAAGACGCAAAAAAGAAAGTGCCATCTTCCGCTCCGATTTCTTCTACAAGATTTTGAGATATTGAATTAAGAGGTCCCGCCACTTTCGCCCCATGCTCCGCAACATACCGTAAAAAATCTAGTTCGGCCTCTACCTCTTTTTTAGACCGATGAGAAGAATGCGTTAAACGTAATACGTAATCTTCATCATTTTTATCTTTCGCCTTAAAAATATAATTTTCAAAATCACCAAGTGGCTTTTCTTCTACTTTCACATTAAATATCTTTGCAGCTTCTGCTAAAATCTCATTTGTAAAAACTCGTTCCACAGCTATTTCCATATTTATTCCCTCCTATATGTACCCTCTAATTAATTCGACATGAATGTGAGAAGTACTGCTATGAAATTGAATAATGCGTGGGCGATCATAGCCGATAAAATAGAATTTGTTTTCTCATATAACCACGCAAATACTACTCCGCTTAAAAAATTCACCGGTAATGTGTTATATGTGGGAATATGAACAACTGTAAATATTATTGAACTTATAAGCACACCGCCCCATATGCCATATCTATCTCGAAAAAACGTATAAAAAACACCCCGATATAAAATCTCTTCATATATTGGTGATATAACCGCCGCTCCAATTACCGCGATACAAAATGAATATATTGATTTATCATTTTGGACCGTATCCGTTTTACTATTTTCAAAGGAAATACCCATTTTCTCCATTATCATTAATACACCAATACTAACTACAATCAAAGAAATAACCGCTACAAATGTCCATAAGTAATCTTTCCATGAAAGCTTCCGAATCCCAATATCTGCCCACGACAAGTTATATCTTTTTATGCAAAACACATAAACTAAAAAAGTAAATACAACTGCCATAATAAATCCCATTAAAACCCCAGCATATAATGAATTCCCTAATAGATTTAAAGCATATTTATAAAAAATGGATTCAATTGTTACTGGAACAATAATAAATACAAAAACAAATAAATATAAAATTTCTTTCCATCCCCACATATATTTTAAAGTCATATATACCATCCCCCTACTTCTCATTTTCTTTAGTATAGAAGATGACGTAACGTAACTTTCAAGTTAATTTTTTTCAAATAATCCAAGCATAAATTTTTCATAAAAAACAAAAATTAACAGTGATAATTTAATCCTAAAAGGGGTGGACAATGTGACAGAACAAAACAATAACCAACAGACGAATAAAACGAAGCCTATGTTTCCATCACTTGCGGAAAATATTAATTACATTGAAAACAAGCTCTCTCATTCCGATGATATAAAAAAATTAGATGTTCCTTCTCAAAATGGAAAAGGAAAAATCTTATATATCGAATCTTTAACAGACCCCAATTTAATTCACCAATTAGCTCTTGAACCACTATTAACTCGATCTGATTTGTCTATGGAAGAAAAAGAATTGGAATAAAGATTATGCAAAGGTAAAATTTAAACCGGAAGTAGAAGTAAAGATTTTATATAGCGGCGTCTTAAAATAAAAAGGTTGTATGCCAAGCGGGCATACAACCTTTTTATTTCGTATATCGATATACAATTGACTCATACGGTCTTAAGTTAAGATTCGTAATATCCTTACTTGAATCTTTGTAATTTGATAATAATACTTCTTGTTTCATTCCATCCAATTGAACATTCACTGGTGCAGAATACGTTATTTCTTCTCCGTAGAAGTTATTTACAACAAGTAATAATTCATTGTCTACAGTACGTGTATACGCCCAAATCTTAGGATGATTCCCATCTAAAACATCATATTTCCCTTTTGTAATTACATCATACGTTTTTCTTAGTTCAATTAACTTTTTATAATGGTAAAATACAGATCCATCATTTTCTAATGCTTTTTCCACGTTTATTTCTTTAAAGTTTTCAGCCACTGAAATCCAAGGTGCACTTGTTGTAAAACCACTATTCACCTCTTCATTCCACTGCATCGGAGTACGTGAATTGTCACGAGATTTTTGTTTTAAAATCTCTATAATCTCTTCTTTAGATAATCCTTCTTCTTGTTTTATATCATATATATTTAACGATTCTACATCACGATATTGCTCGATAGAATGGAAGTTAGGATTCGTCATACCGATTTCTTCCCCTTGATAAATGTACGGTGTTCCTTGCAGCATATGCATAGCTGTCGCTAACATTTTAGCAGATTCATTTCGGTACTTCTCATCATCACCAAACCGTGAAACAATACGAGGCTGGTCATGATTACACCAAAATAACGCATTCCATCCTCCGCCCTTTTGCATTTCACTTTGCCAATCAGACATAATTTCTTTTAATTTAATGAAATCAAAATCAGCTTTCGTCCACTTATCACCATTCGGATAATCTACTTTTAAATGATGGAAACTAAACGTCATACTTAGTTCATTACGCTCTGGGTTTGAATATTTAATACAATTATCAATTGTCGTAGATGACATTTCTCCAACTGTAATTACATCTTTCCCTTCAAAAACATTTCGGTTCATCTCTTGTAAATATTCATGGACGCGTGGACCATCCGTATAATATTTACGCCCATCACTTGTAGCCGTGGTGCCTTCATCACTTAAAAATCTTTGATCTTTTGAAATTAAATTAATAACATCAAGGCGGAATCCTTTTACACCTTTCTCCAGCCAAAAGCGCATCATATCATACACTTCTTCACGAAGGTTTTCGTTTTCCCAGTTTAAATCAGCTTGTGTCTCATCAAATAGATGTAAAAAATATTGCTCTGTCTTCTCATCATATTTCCAAGCAGATCCACCAAACTTAGACTGCCAATTATTTTTTTCATCACGCCAAATATAGTAATTACGATATGGGCTATTTTTATCTTCCTTCGCTTCCTTAAACCACTTATGCTCCGTCGAACTATGATTTACAACGATATCAAGCATGATTTCAATGTTACGTACTTTCGCTTTTTCTAAAAGCTCTTCAAACTCTTCCATCGTTCCGTAAGATGGATCAATACTGTAATAATCACTTACATCGTATCCATTATCGTTTTGTGGTGATTCGTATATCGGTGTTAACCAAATATAATCTACTCCGAGTTCTTTTAAATAATCTAGTTTCTCTGTAACTCCTTTTATATCACCAGTTTCTTTATTGTAATAACTATTAAAGCTCTTCGGATAAATTTGATAGACTACACTTTTATGCCAATCCTTCATGTTTAACTTCCTCCTACTTCTGTTTTACTCGTTTTGCAAATAACCATGTTAACGTAAATGGAATTACAACCGCGATAATCATCCCGACAATAAATATTGGAATCGATTTCGGAATGATAGAAATAAATGCTGGTAATCCGCCAATCCCGATAGCAGGTGCTAATACACCATTTAAAGTAATGAATATCGCCGCAATAGCAGATCCAATAATAGCTGCATAGAACGGGAATTTATTTCGTAAGTTTACACCGAACATCGCTGGCTCCGTAATACCGAAGTACGCTGAAATTGCTGATGTTGATGCCATACTTTTATCATTTTGATTTTTAGAAATCCAGAACATCGCTAGTGCCGCACTACCTTGTGCAATGTTAGAAAGAGCAATCATTGGCCAAATAAATGTACCGCCGTGCTGCGCGATTAATTGTAAGTCGATTGCAATAAACATATGATGCATTCCCGTAATTACAAGCGGTGCATATAATGCTCCAAATAATATTGCCCCAAGTGCTGGTACCGTTTCATATACTCCTACTAATCCGGCTGTTAATAAATCTCCAATATGACGTGTAACTGGACCGATAATCCCTAATGCTAATACACCCGTTACAACGATTGTTGTAATTGGCACAACTAATAATTGAATTGCGTTTGGCACATGTTTCTTTAAAAAGATTTCCACTTTACTTAATACGAATGCCGCTACTAAAACCGGCAAGATTTGACCTTGATACCCTACCTTTTCAATTTGGAATAACCCTAAAATATCGAAGTACTCAATCTTTTGTCCCTCTAAACCAGTCGCTGCTTTTCCATAATCCCACGCGTTTAATAAGGCCGGATGCACAAGCATCAATCCCATAACAATACCTAGTATTGGACTACCACCAAAACGCTTCGTCGCTGACCAACCAACAAGTGCCGGTAAGAATACGAATGCTGTATTGGCCATCATATTAATTAAGTCCCAAAGCCCGCCTAAGTTCGGATAAACATCTAATAAATTTTTACCATCAAAAAATAAGTCCTTTGCCCCTAATAAATTGTTAATCCCCATCAGTAAACCAGCTGTTACAATCGCTGGTAATATCGGCATAAATACATCTGAAAATACTTTTACAAACTTTTGAACTGGATTTAACTTTTGGTTTCCAGAATCTTTTACGTCAGCTACTGTCGATTCTTCCATACCTGCAAGCGTTATCAATTCAGCGTATACTCGATCGACATCGCCTGGACCAATTACAATTTGAAATACCCCAGCGTTATGAAACGCTCCCTTTACTAATGAAACAGACTGTAATTTATCATTATCTATTTTACTTTCATCTTTTACAGCGATACGGAGCCTCGTTACACAGTGCGCAGCTTGTTCAATATTGTCTTTCCCACCAATATACTGCAACACTTCTTCTGCTGTTTTACGATAGTCTTTCCCCATATTCCCGTCCCTCTTTTCTTTTTTTGATACCGTTTACACTTACATATTAACTCGTATATATAAGTTAGTCAACACTCGTATATATAAGTTGGTGTTTTTTTTATAAAGTGAAACTTTAATCAGTGGGGGTTTTGTTCATCCCCCACTGATTATCAGCCCTCACCATTCGGGCGTTTACGGGCAGCAGGGCTCAAACCTAACTTCTTTGCTCCAGCTGAATTTTGAGGTGGGAGTTTTACTGCCCACAAATAGCGGGATAAATAAAGAGATGGAACGATTATTTCGCCCCATCTCTTTATTTTCTTCGCGCCACATCCGAAAAGTGAAAAATATCTAAACGGTGACGTGATTCCGTATATTCGAACTGACTCCCATCGTATAAATGAGTAAAGTTTTTTACAACGACAACATAGTCTGTTCCATTTAAATCTAAATACTTTCGGTCATCATCTGTACATGGTTGTACTTCAATTACCCGCTGTGAATAGCTAATATGTAGCCCTAATTCTTTCTCAATGTATTTATAAATCGATGCAGTTGCAATTTCTCTCGTTAATCCTGGAATATACTCCGATACAAAATGGTTTATATCTAAAATTACTTTTTCTCCATCAATATTTCGTACACGTTTAATATGATCTATTTCCGTTTTTTCTTTCACGTTTAATAACTTTGCTACATCTTTCGTAGCTGTCATTTTCTCTATTTCCACGACTTCCGTAATACAGTAACGTCCTAAACGTTCATTTTCTTCTTGAAAACTTACAATACCACCAAAGTTAAATTCAATATTTTTGCGCTTTAATACAAAAACACCTTTTCCGTGTATTTTTTGAACATATCCACGCTCTTGCAATAAATCTACAGCTTTTCTTACAGTACCCCGGCTTGCCTCATACTGCTTCATTAATTCCGTTTCTGATGGAATTTTGCATCCTTCTTTTAATTGTTTATTATCAATAGACTTGCTGATTGCTGTATAAATTTGTTCATACTTACTCATCATCTACAATAGCCCCTTGTCACCTTCTAGTTCTATATGTATTATACCACGCTATACTCTTCTGCCAATCTCTCACTTATTTTCCAGTACAAGAAAACTATAGGTAAATATTTAGTCTCTAAAACGTATTTTTATAAATTTTTTTATATTTCTCTTTTCATTCAAAAAAACATGTAGTATACTAACTTCAAAATCAGAGGAGAAAGGGAGCAAAAAACTATGCTTACTTATACAACTGTAGTTACATTTGCACAAAAACATCATCATCATACTTAACCCTTGAAACCTAGCGGAAAAATTACGCGTAGGTACAAGGGTTATTCCCATTGTACCTACGCTTTGGCAAAGAGCCATGTAGGTATTTTTTATCTACATGGCTCTTTTTTTATTGCAAAAAATGCTAGTAAAAAATGATGTTTAAGCAAAACTTACTACAAAGGAGTTAACAAAAATGGAAACGAAAAAATGGGGATTATGGATTTTAACAGCTTTTGTTATCGGGAATATGGTTGGCGGTGGCGTATTTATGCTCCCAGCAAATTTAGCACACGTATCAGGTCCAATGGGATCTACACTTGCATGGAGTATTACAGGACTTGGTGTATTTATGATTGCACTCGTATTTGGAAATTTAGCAATTCGTAAACCAGAATTAAAAGCAGGACCACAAAGTTACGCCCAAGCAATGTTTACCTCCCAAAAGGCAGGTAAAGTTGCAGGATATAGTATGGCTTGGGGGTACTGGGCTGCTAACTGGGCTGCTACAGCATCTGTAATTATTTCCTTTGCAGGATATTTATCAACATTCTTCCCAGTTTTACAAAGTAAGCAAATTCTCTTTTCAACAAACGGATTTTCATTAGAACTTGGAAAAGCTTTAACCTTCATAGTATGTAGTATGATGCTATGGGGAATTCAATATATTCTTTCTCAAAATATTGATAGAGCAGGAAATATGAACCTTCTTGCAACAATCGCAAAAATCATCGGATTTACAATGTTTATTGTAATCACATTATTCATTTTCAATGCCTCTAATTTCGGGGACGGTCAAACATTTATGAATGAAGCTGGACAACCTATTTCGTTGGGTGGACAAATAAATTCAGCTGCTATTGCAACACTTTGGGCGTTTATCGGTATTGAGTCAGCAGTTATGCTCTCTAACCGCGCAAAATCTCAGCACGATGTTAAGAAAGCTACGATTTTCGGATTAATCATCGCTCTTCTTATTTACATGGCAATTACTCTACTAACAATGGGTGCTCTTCCACAAGACGTTTTAAAAGAGTCTCAAAAGCCATTAGTAGATGCATTAAATTTAGCAATTGGTACTAAGGGTGCTTATATAATGGCCTTACTTGCACTCGTATCTTTATTCGGCTCTACTGTAGGATGGATCGTTGTTAGCTCAGAAGTACCTTACCAAGCAGCAAAAAATGGGGTTTTCCCTAAGTTTTTCGGAAAAACAAATAAAAAAGGAAGTCCTTCAAAATCATTATTTATTACAAATGTGATGACACAAATTTTCTTATTTTCAACGATTTCTGGTACTGTTTCCGAAGCATATAATTTCGCTATTGTTGTAGCGACATTAGCATATTTAATCCCGTACCTTGTTTCTACCTTGTACCAGTTAAAATTAGTTATTACGGGAGAAACGTATGATATAATGCCTGGATCTCGAATAAAAGATGGGATCATTACTGCACTAGCATTTTTATATTCCATTTGGGTTATTAAAACAGGAACTGCTGATTTAAAAACGTTCTTCTTAGGAATTGGGTTGTTTGTATTAGGCCTTATTCTTTATCCAATTTTAATGAAAGATTCACAAAAAAAATAAAAAAAAAGAGAAGCTTTCCGCTTCTCTTTTTTTTTATTAAAAGTCAGTTAATAACTTTTCTTTTAGTTCACCTACATCTAACGGTCTCGCATAATAAAAACCTTGTACAAAGTCGCAACCCATTGATTTTAATAAACTTTCTTGTTCTACCGTTTCTACCCCTTCAGCAACCACTAATAAATTTAAACTATGGGCAATTTCAATAACTGATTTTACAATCGTTCGCTCTGGCTGTGCGTGATCATAATGAAACTCACGAATAAAATTACGATCAATTTTCACAATATCAAGTGGTAGTTTTTTCAAATAATATAATGAGGAATACCCTGTTCCGAAATCGTCTAAAGCGATTAAAATCCCCATACTTCTTAATTCTTGTAATGTAGCAATAATATAATCAAAATGACGTACAGCTATACTTTCTGTTATTTCTAATATTAAACGATTTGGCGGAAACCCTGTTCGCTTCAATATACTACGAACAGATAAAATAAAGCGCTTTTGCATCAATTGTTGTATTGATAAATTAACAGATAACTTCAGTCCCTCTTGATACTCTGGCAAAGTTTTAAACAATCGACATGACTTTTCTAGTACCCAGTCTCCTAGTTTTATAATAAGTCCACACTCTTCAGCTACAGGTATAAATTCACTTGGTGAAATAGGACCTTCTTCTGTCTTACAGCGTACTAAAGCCTCAATACCAGTACATTTCTTTGTTTTCAAATCAATAATGGGCTGTAATGCCACTTTTAATTCTTCGTCACGAATTGCTTTTTGCAAAGCAAACTCTATTTTCATTCTACGATTTATTTTCGCACGTAATTCATCTGTAAAGAAGCACGCCCCATTTCTTCCTTGCTCTTTCGCACTATACATGGCTAAATCTGAATTTTTCAATAATGTTTCAACGTCTTTTCCATCTTGCGGATAGGAACAAAGTCCTAGACTGGCTGAAATATATACTTCATGACCTTCCAGCATAAATGGTGCTTGAAAGCATGACAACACAGATGTCGCTAACTGCCTCATCTCATCTTGTGTATGTTTTTTTGTTAATAGTACAAATTCATCTCCACCAAGCCTAGCCAGAACATCTTTATCTCCTAGTACATAATGCAATCGGGAAGCGACTTCACTTAAAAGTAAATCTCCTATCATATGACCTAACGTATCATTCACTAATTTAAAGCGATCTAAATCAAAGTAAATCATGCCAAACTCTATTTTCTCTGCGATCATCTTATTTACAGTCGTAATTAACTGTAAACGGTTTGGTAAACTTGTTAACGCATCATGATAAGCAAGTTCCCTATAACGACTTTCGCTTAATCGTAATCTTTGCTCTGCTTCTTTCCTACTACTTATATCATTTCGAATTGCAATAAATTGATAGGGTTCTCCCTTTTCATTTAAAAATGGAACAATTGTTGTTTTAACCCAATAATACGTACCATCTTTTGCTTGATTTCGAATTTCCCCCGTCCAGACTTTTCCACTCAAAATACGCTTCCATAGGATTTGAAAAAATGCTTTCGGATGATATCCGGAATTTAAAATACGGTGATCTTTTCCTATTAACTCTTCTCTTTTATATTTTGAGATTTTACAAAATTTATCATTCACATATGTAATAAGACCATTTCGGTCTGTAATAGCAACAATTGAAGACTCATCTAATGCTAATTTTAAATCTTGCAATGAAGAGTCATATAATGCATGACCTCTTTGTTCTAGCATGCGCATCTCTCCTTGCTTCCTATCTGACTAAAACACAATTCGTTTCTCTTCATAGAAATAGAGATATTTCATTTTCTAACAATATGCCTTTACATAAAGTGAAACTTTAATCAGTGGGGGTTTTGTCCATCCCCCACTGATTATTAGCCTTCACCAATCGGGCTTTTACGGGCAGTTATCTCCCACCTAACTTCCTCGCATTCACCGAATTTTGAGGTGGGAGTCTTACTGCCCACAAATAGCGGGATAAATCACAAACTTTTTCTAAATAGGCCGATTAAAATAACATAATATTATTTATAAAAAAAAGCAATATCGTGCTGTTTTAATTATAGTAGAAGCTTCTCATCTCTCTGCTTATTTAAGCTTATTATACAGTATTCTCTTGCATTCTTTGAATTTTCCAAGTGACAATTTCATCACTATTAGCCTCTGCTCCCTACTAATGTGGCCTCACATCTAATCTCTTTTATTTCATGAAATGTTAAGATATAAATCTAACTGCCGATACATAATGAAATAGAGATTAAAATACAAAATGCAACGATTCACGAATAATAATATAAAGTGAAACTTTAATCAGTGGGCGTTTACGGGTAGCAGGGCTTCCACCTGAATTTTGAGGTGGAAATTTTACTGCCCACAAATAGCGGGATAAAATCAAAATTTGCATTTAATATACTGAATTACAATAACAAAATATTAACATATTTTCACCTTAATTTTGGAAGTATTTTATAAATAAATTATTAAATTAAAAAAGAGGATATCCTCTTTTTTAATTTAATAATTTGGATACGGTATTTGCTGATAACCTGGGTATGGTGCTGGATATGGCATTGGGTAAGTTACTGGATACGGCGCTGGGTAATATCCCCCACCACTAGCTGCACCTGTTAATGCTCCAGCTGTAAGTCCCCCTAATACTCCACCAGCAAAACTTCCTGGAAAGAATCCTCCGCCCCACGAGCCGCCACCCCAGCTGCCGCCGTGATGGTGGTGATGATGATCATAATGATTGTGTCCACCATGGTGATGATGTCCTCCCCCACCATGATGATTACGATAATATCCTCCGTGATTTAGTATATAGTTCATTTCTCTTCCTCTCCTTTTCAATTTCCCTACTTTAATATGTGTTGTATGAATAGTAAGGATACTGTTCATACTCCGTATAGTATGGAGTATCTGAATAATATGGATAACCATATCCGCCATAGCCAAACGCAGGACTAAGTAAAGCCCCTGCTACAAATCCTGGAAAGAATCCTCCGCCCAAAAATGGAGAATGTCCAAAACTCCCATGAAATCCGCCATGTCCGAAGCCTCCAACTGGACGACCATACATTTTATTCATCCCCTTTTCTATATAAAAATGTAATAATATACTGTATGTAGGACAAATGCGGAAAGCATGGGGAAAATGTCTATATTTTGTAAAAAAAACAAAACACTTTATAATAAGAATGTCAGATTACACCTTTTATATAAGAAGTCTATATTTAAGAAAGATTAGAGGAATTTTATAGAAATGAAGAAGCCTATCGTTCAATTATTATTGGTATTTACAATTGTATCTATCGTTCTCTTCCTATTAAATACATCGATTATCTCGTTATATACATTCGTCGGTGTATTATGGTCTATTACAATCGTTGGAATTTCGTTCGTTATTTTTATCGAAAACAGGTCTCCTCAAAGCACCTTAGCGTGGTTTTTAGTATTAGCACTTCTTCCTGTTTTAGGTGTGCTTTTATACTCCCTTTTCGGGCGTAGCCGTTGGAGAAGAAAAAAGCATCTACATCGCTCAGAAGAGCAAAGAAAGTTATTCCGTGAAATATTAGAAGGAAGACGACTAGAACTTTCTCTTACAGTTCCATTACATGAGCGTTCTATCCATTTAACAGAAGTAGTACAAAAATTCGGAGGCGGTCCTGCCGCAGATAGAACGACTACAAAACTTTTAACAAACGGAGATCAAACATTTTCAGAAATTCTGCACGCTATTGAGCATGCAAAACACCATATACATATTCAATACTATATTTATAAAGCCGATGAGATTGGTACAAAAGTTCGGGATGCTTTAATAAAGAAGGCAAAATCCGGGGTTATTGTACGCTTCCTTTATGATGGACTCGGAAGTAACACGTTAAGAAGACGATTTTTACAGCCTATGAAAGAAGCTGGAGTTGAAATTGTGGAATTTGACCCTATTTTTTCAGCTTGGTTACTTGAAACAGTCAATTATCGTAACCATCGTAAAATTGTTATTGTAGATGGAGAAATTGGATTTACTGGAGGACTCAACGTCGGTGACGAATATCTCGGCCGTTCAAAGAAATTTCCCGTTTGGCGTGATAGTCATTTAAAAATAGAAGGAAAAGCATTATATAAATTACAAGCAATCTTTCTAGAAGATTGGCTCTATGCCTCTAGTGGTTTAAGTAACTATTCTTGGGATCAATTTATGAATGTACAATACTTCCCTGGTAAAGAAATTTCGAATGCAGAAGGTGCTGTTCAAATTGTAGCAAGTGGACCAAGCTCAGATGATAAAAGTATTCGTAATACGTTACTAGCTGTTATGGGCTCTGCCAAAAAATCTATTTGGATCGCTACGCCATACTTTATTCCCGATCAAGAAACTTTAACATTATTACGCTTAAGTGCAATATCCGGCATAGATGTACGCATTTTATATCCAGGTAAAAGTGATAGTATTATTAGTGATCAAGCATCTCAATCCTATTTCACTCCACTTTTAAAAGCCGGTGCTTCCATTTACAGTTATAAAGATGGTTTTATGCATGCGAAAATTGTACTCGTTGATGATAAGATCGCAACAATTGGAACAGCAAATATGGATGTGCGTAGCTTTGAGTTAAATTATGAAATTATTAGTGTACTTTATGAATCAGAAACCGTTCATGATATTAAACATGATTTTGAAGAAGACTTTAAGCATTCCACTGAAATTAAATGGAACTCGTTCCAAAAAAGAAGTATCAAAAAACGAATATTAGAGTCTTTCATGCGACTCATTTCTCCTTTGCTATAAGCAATCAATATAATATTGATTGCTTTTTCTTTTACATTTCCCCTCTCTCCTTTTCTTTGCATACCATATTAAAACAAGTTATCATAAGATGTATTACTTTATGAAAATAATGTTAGGTGGGAAATACATGTTAGAACAATTTCATATACACGCTGATTTAAAACAACAGCTCTCAGCCCTTCACGAAAAAAACAAACAAGAAGCTGGCGAAAATGCACATTTAATTGGAAAGAAAATATATAAAGCATCTGATAACAGCATTATTGAAGATGCCATTACAGCACTTTTACTTGGTAAAAACATTCTATTAAAAGGACCAACTGGTAGTGGTAAAACAGTACTAGCGGAAACTCTTTCTTCTTTATTCCAAAAACCAATGCATAGCATTAACTGTTCTGTCGACTTAGATGTAGAAGGTATTTTAGGATACAACACATTACAAACAAAAGAGGGTGCATCTGAAGTTACATTCGTTAATGGTCCTCTTATGAAGGCAATGAAGAACGGTCATTTCTTATATATTGATGAAATCAATATGGCAAAACCTGAAACATTACCACTTCTTCATGGTGCGTTAGATTATCGTAAAATGATTACAAACCCATTTACACAAGAAGTTGTATACGGTGATGACGAATATCGCGTAATCGCTGCGATTAACGAAGGTTATGTTGGGACAAGTGAACTAAACGAAGCGTTAAAAAACCGTTTCGTTATTATTGAAGTTCCTTACATTCAAGGTGATACATTAAAAGAACTATTACTATCTGAATCAAAATTAAATGATGTTGCAACAATTGAAAAGTTCGTTGCATTCGCAAGCGATCTTATGCCTTTAGCTCGTGATGGACGCGTAAGTGAAGAAGCAGCTAGTATTCGTGGCATTATCGATGCATGTGATTTAGGTGTATATATTCCTGTTATGCGTGCAATTGAACGTAGTATTATCGCAAAATTAAACGATGAAACAGAACAAATGACTGTCCGTGAATTAGCAGAAAGTTATTTCTTTGAGGAATAATTCATGAGACAAATTTTTAGTGACAAAAAAATTGATGCGTCGCTGTTTCTACAAATGGAAAACTTAATGTATGCTCTTCTAAAAGAAGACGATGCCTATCTTGAGTATGGCTATAAAGCATACTACGACGAAATTGAAAAAAAGGTTGTCATTAGTCACTTTTGGGATGATCGAAAAGAAGAGGATACAGTAATCGGATTAAAAAGCGAAGTGTTCTTAAAGGCACTTGGTAATAAACATTACTCGGACATGACTTTAATTCGTTCTTATGCGATTGAATTACAAGAATCGCCTCTAAAAAAGTTTTTAACACAATTATTTGTTCTATTAGAAGATTTACGTGTTGAGGAAATCGTCAAAAATTTACGTCCTGGCACAAAACACATTTTTAAACGCCGAAAAGAAATGTATCGCAATTACTTTGGCTCACAAAATGAAATAAATCGTGTTCGTAACTATCACGGTGACCGTCTATTTTGTCTATGCTATCTTTCATTAACGAGTGATAAATATGAAATGTTTAATAATGAATATTTCGAGCAAATTGAATCAATTTTGCATGAAACATTCCAAGCTCGTAATACGGAAGATATTATGTATATCGTTGAGAAAATTCGCTATCGCTTAGAAGGACTTCTTGAAAGTGATATGCTTAATAATTATTTCGGACATGCCCCGCTTTATTTATCTGTTATTGCAGATGAGAAAGACAGTCGCGCTGAAAAATTAGCAAATGATGATACGCAGCTCCTAGATGACGATGATAACAAAAACAAAATGGATGAAAGCTTCTCGACATGGCACCGTGAAAATAAAAACAATGAAAACGAGAACTTTTTCCGCTTTGAATTAGAAAGCGGAACAAAAACAAATATGATGGGTGATACTGCTCGTGAATCAGAAGATGGTGACCAAGCACTTGGTTCTGTACAAGGTACTTCCCAAAAAAGTACACAATCTAACTTTGATGGTGCTGATACAGAAGAAGCAAGAGCGTCTCATGCTTCTAGCCAAAACGACGGTGCATACGGCAAGTATAATGTGGGAGCTTCTCATACATTTAAAGAAGCTCGCAAATCAAATCCTGATGAGAAAAAAGATTACCAAGGTATCAAATCAGTCGTTAATAAAGATGTAAAAGAATTAAAGAAAATCATCGAAAAAACAATTGAAAACAAAACGAATGCAAATAGTGATAAATATTACGGAAGACTTCGTAAGAAATTCCTTCGTATTTATACAGAAAAGCAGCCGCGGATGTTTTATAAAAAAGGACAAGAATCTCAAGAATTAGACGTTGCATTCCAACTATTAGTGGACTGCTCTGGTTCTATGTATAACAAAATGGAAGAAACGAAGAAGAGTGTGGTCCTATTCCATGAAGCTTTAAAATCTTTAAAAATCCCGCACGCTATTAGCGGATTTTGGGAAGATGCTTCTAGTGCTAAACCTGAAGATAAACCGAATGTTATTCATGAAGTTGTTACGTATAAAAACTCAACGTTACCAAATGTCGGTCCAGAAATTATGCAACTTCGCGAAGAAGAAGATAACCGCGACGGGTATATTATTCGCATCGTTTCTGAAAAGCTTGCGAAAAGACCAGAAAAGCATAAATTCTTACTTGTCTTTACAGACGGTGAGCCTTCTGCATTAGACTATCAACAAGACGGTATTTTAGATACACATGAAGCTGTCAAACTCGCTCGTAAAAGTGGTATGGAAGTAATCGGTATCTTCATCGAAGAAGGCGAAGCGAAAGAAGCAACTTATCAACTAATGAAAAACATTTATAACCATCACTTCTTAGTTGCAAATCATGCTGAAGATTTACGCCTGAAGATTAAACCATTGTTGAAGAAACTATTACTGAAGACGATTGAATAGAAAAACAGGAGCCACGAGGCTCCTGTTTTTCTTCGTTAACTTACTTTGTTTCTGGTTGAAACTTGTATGGAATGGAAACTTCTAATAATAATTCGAACCCTCCATCGTAGTATGGGAATCGCTCATTCGCGATTTTTCTATCTACCCACTCGATTGCGGAAATTTCTCCTTCATCTTCTGCACCAAGTTCACCTGTTACAACATTTGCTTGGAATGTAAACAATAGCGCATGATTGCCTTGCTTCTCAAAAAACTTCTCATTTATTGCGACAAGTCCACCTGTTACGGTAGTTAAGCCTGTCTCCTCTTTTACTTCCCTTACTAAAGCTTCCTCTAACGTTTCACCTTTTTCAACAGCCCCGCCCGGCAGTGACCAAACGTTTTGTTCTACATTATGTACCATTAATATTTTATCTGTTTCTTCATCATGTATTAGTGCATATACGACATCAACTCTTTGCATGTTGCTTTTCTCCTTCAATTAACTCGGCCATTGTAAATAAGGAATGTAACTGCAATCCATCTTCTAATAAGTTATCTCTTCCTTCTTTTGTACGCTCAATAACACCTAGCACATGGTTCACATTCGCACCTAATTCTCTCAAATCTTTCGTGCTTAATAATATTTGACCGCCTGTCGTAATGACATCTTCTACGACACAAACATTTTTCCCAACAATATCAATACCCTCTGCTAACTTACATGTTCCATATTTCTTCGCTTCTTTTCTTACAAATACAACTGGAATCCCTGTTTGTAAAGATAATGCTGTTGCTACTGGAATACCTCCCATTTCTAAACCTGCTAGCACTTCTGTTTCAGGAGGAATGAGTTCTTTCAATTGTTTGGCAATTTCTAATAACAGTACTGGGTTAGATTCAAATAAGTACTTATCAAAGTATTGATTTGATACTTGTCCTGATCGAAGCTTAAATGTGCCCGTTAAACGCGACGTATTATAAATTTCCTTTGCTAACTCCCATTTCTCCATTTTATCTCTCCCCTTTATGCACAAATTAACTCATTTTATCACGTTTATAATTGTTTGTATATTCCTAAAAATACAAATAAAAGAGCCGATTCCTAAGAATCAGCTCTTCCTATTAATTCATCACTAACTCAGCTGCAAGCTTTTTTTTTAACTTGGCTAACATATCAGTTGTCATTTTGTCTAAATCATATTCTGCTTTAAAGCCCCACTCTTTCATTGCTGCTGTTGCATCAATAGAGTTCGGCCAGCTATCAGCGATCGTTTGACGAGCTGGATCTACAGCATAATCCATTGTAAAGTTCGGAATGTGTTTACGAATTGATGCTGCGATTTGCTCTGGTTCAAAGCTCATTGCTGTAATGTTGAATGCATTTCTATGCACTAACTTACTTGGATCAGCTTCCATTAATGAGATGATCGCTTGTAAAGCATCAGGCATATACATCATATCCATGTATGTTCCTTCAGCAATGTATGAGGTGTATGTACCTTTTTTAATCGCCTCATAATAAATTTCAACTGCATAATCAGTTGTTCCGCCTCCTGGAGGAGCTACGTAAGAAATTAAACCTGGGAAACGTACACCGCGCGTATCAACGCCAAACTTTTGATGATAATAATCACATAATAATTCTCCTGCTACTTTGTTTACCCCATACATCGTAGTAGGACGCTGGATTGTATCTTGTGGTGTATTATCTTTTGGCGTTGATGGACCAAATGCACCGATAGAACTTGGCGTGAAAAACTTACAGTTTAATTCACGTGCTGCTTCTAATGCATTTACAAGTCCACCCATATTTAAATTCCAAGCAAATAACGGATTTTTTTCTGCAGTTGCTGAAAGTAAAGCCGCTAAATGAATAATTGTATCTACTTCATTACGCTTTGCAATATCATGTAATTTTTGTCCATCTGTTACATCTAACGTTTCAAATGGACCAGACGTTACCACTTCACTATCTGTTTCACGAATATCTGTTGCAATAACGTTTGATGCACCGTATACATCACGAAGTTTCATTACTAGTTCAGAACCAATTTGCCCTAAAGAACCGGTTACTAGAATTTTTTTCATTTTTCCCACTCCTCATTTGCAAGCTATTCAAAAGATGTCGTTAATTAAATGATACCCATTTCTTTCCCTACTTTTTCATACTTACGAATTGCTTCATCTAACATTTCTTTCGTATGAGCTGCTGTAGGCATATTTCGAACGCGTCCCATTCCTTTTGCTACGGTTGGGAATACGATAGATTTTGCATATACGCCTTCTTCATTTAGACGTTTACTAAATTCTTGTGTTAATACTTCATCACCAATAATACAAGGTGTAATTGGTGTCTCACTTTCTCCAATGTTAAAGCCAAGTTCTTTTAACCCTTGTTTCAAATAGCGACCATTTTCCCATAAACGATCGTGTAACTCTGTGCTTTCCATTAAAATTTCAATTGCTCTCATACAAGCAGCTGCATCAGCTGGTGTTAAAGCTGTTGAGAATAAGAATGGACGTGAACGCACTTTTAACCAATCGATTAAGTTTTGTTTCCCAGCTACATATCCACCAATTACCCCAATTGCTTTTGATAATGTACCGATTTGGAAATCAACTTTATCAGAAAGGCCGAAATGTTTTACAGTACCTGCACCTTTGCCAAGTACCCCTGAACCGTGTGCATCATCTACATATGTCATTAAATCCAGCTCTTCTGCAATTTCAACAATCTCTGGTAATTTTGCAATATCTCCATCCATTGAGAAAACACCGTCTGTAATAACCATTAATTTATTATAAAGACCTGATTCTTTTGCCTCGATTGCTTTTTTGCGTAAATCTTCCATATCAGAATGCTTATAAACGATGATTTTCGCTCTTGATAGACGACTACCATCAATAATAGATGCATGGTTTAATTCATCTGAAAGAATCGCATCATTTTTATCCATAACAGCTGAAATCGCTGCCATATTACAGTTAAATCCTGATTGATAAGCAATTGCTGCTTCTGTATGTTTAAACTTTGCAATTGTTTCTTCTAATTTGATATGCAAATCTAAAGTACCATTAATTGTACGAACAGCTCCTGCTCCAACGCCGTACTTATGAATTGCACCAATTGCTGCTTCTTGTAAGCGATTATCAGTCGCTAATCCAAGATAGTTGTTTGAAGATAAGTTAATATATTCTTTTCCGCCAATTGTAATAATCGGTCCATTTGGACTTTCAAGCGGATCAATTACGTTATAAAGCCCCTTTGATTTTAAATCCTCTAAATTTTCTTCTAAAAAGTTTGCAAGTGTTTTACTAGACATTGTGAAGCCTCCCATCGTTCATGTAAGCGAATTATTGTCTTAATAGTTCTAATAATCCCTCTACTAGCTTAACACGTTTTCAGAATTTATTATAGAAAAATAGTTTAAAGAAACCGCTTACAATTTTAGATTATATACGATTCATTACAAGAAATCTATTATTTACTTTTCATATTTGATAGAATGAAAAAAATATTCAAGGGGGCTTCAAACATGGCATTTACAGAATCTGATGTATATAATAACGAATCGTTTTTAGAACAATATATGAAGCGAAGATATCGAGAAAATAGCCCAAACGAAGTACTTGAAAAACCAGCATTCTTTCAGCTCATTGGTGATGTACAAGGAAAACAAATTCTCGATTTAGGTTGTGGTGACGCTAAATTTGGCGAGGAATTATTAGAAAATGGTTGCCACTCTTACACTGGCATTGAAGGCTCCGAGCTCATGTATGAAAAAGCTAGTAAGCACCTAGAAAATAAAAATGGATCTGTTCATTTTATAAACCTCAAAGACTATACCTATCCTCCTTCTACTTTTGATTTAGTAACATCTAGACTCGCCTTACATTATATTGAACATCTTGATATCATTTTTCAAAATGTGTTTCAAACTTTAAAAACAAACGGGACCTTTACCTTTAGCGTTCAACATCCCGTTATTACCTCTTCGTTTGAAAGCTTACAAACAAGTGGTAAAAGAACTAGCTGGCTCGTCGATGATTATTTCAAAACAGGAAAACGAGTTGAGCCGTGGATTGATCAAGAGGTTATTAAATATCATCGGACAACGGAAGAATATTTTACATTATTACAACAAGCCGGATTTACAATTACAAACTTAAAAGAAGCCACACCAAATCGAAACTGTTTTCAGGGAAAAGAAGAATATGAACGTCGCTTACGTATTCCCCTTTTCCTACTATTTTCTTGCAAAAAATAAAAAAAACGATGAATTATTCATCGTTTTTTTATCTCATCGCCTGAACAGCTTCTTTTCGTACACTTCTTCCTTTTCCATGCGGAATACAGAGCGGTGTTCCAAATAATGGATCAGCGCTTATTTGACACTCCATACGGAATACATCACGAACTAACTTTTGATCAACAACTTCTTCTGGTTTACCTTGCGCATATATTTGTTTATCTTGAATAGCTACAATGTTGTCTGCATAACGGCATGCCAAGTTCAAATCGTGTAATACCATAACAATCGTTCTTTTCTCTGTTTCATTTAATTCGAATAATAAATCTAACACTTCAATTTGGTGAGTCATATCTAAATATGTAGTTGGCTCATCCAGTAAAATAATATCAGTATCTTGTGCAAGGGTCATTGCAATCCAAGCACGTTGACGTTGTCCACCTGAAAGAGCATGAACATCACGCTCAGCAAATTCTGTCATACCCGTTGCCGCAAGCGCTTTTTGTACCATTTCCTCATCTTTTTCGGACCATTGCTTCAGCCATGTTTGATATGGATAACGTCCTTGCTTAACAAGTTGCAATACTGTAAGTCCTTCTGGCGCTTGTGGCCCTTGCGGTAAAATCGCCATTTGACGAGCAATTTGCTTCGTTTGCATACTTTGAATCGCTTGATTATCTAACAAAATGTCACCAGTTGTTGGCTTTAATAATCTAGCTAGTGAACGTAATAAAGTTGATTTCCCACAACCGTTAGAACCGATGAAGATTGTAATTTCCCCTTTTGGAATTTCTAAATTCAGCTCATCAATAATAATCGTTTCACCATACGACAGCGTCAAGCGTTTCGTCTCCAATGCTTTTTGCATATTCATCTCCCTTTATGAATTCCGACTTTTATAAAGTAAATAAATAAAATAAGGTGCACCAATTGCTGATGTAAATACCCCTGCTGGAATTTCAAGTGGTGTGAAAACTGTACGCCCAATTAAATCTGCAGCAAGCACTAGAATTGCACCGACAATCGCCGCAACTGGAAGTAAGGCACCGTATAAAGAACCAACTAGCCTTCGAGAAATATGAGGTGCCATTAAACCAACAAATCCAATTCCTCCTGCGAAAGCAACTGCTCCACCAATTAAAGCTGTACTAAGTAATAGCATGAATACGCGCGACTTTGTTAAAGGAATACCGAGTCCTACTGCAATATCATCCCCTAGCTCTTGGGCATTTAATTGTCTAGCCGCTATAAATGATATTACAGTTAAAATAAGAACCCACGGCGCAAGTACCATAACATTTTGCCATGAAGAACCGTAAACAGTACCTGTAATCCATACATTCGCTTGACTCGCTTGATAAATTGGTGCTAACAACATAAATAAAGTCGTTGCTGCTTTCGTTAATGCCCAAAATCCAACACCAATTAAAACAAGGCTAATCGGTGATAACCCGTCATTTCTCCATGCAAATAAATATACAAATAACGCTACAATCGTTGCCCCAGCAAAGGCTGCGAGCGGCATATAATGAATGCTTACTGTTAGCGCATTATTTTTATCACTAAATATAGCTAAAAATAGTACAACTGCAACACTTGCCCCGCCCGTAATTCCGATGATATCAGGAGAAGCAAGCGGATTTCGAACGAGCCCTTGTAAAATACACCCCGCTACAGCAAGTGCGATTCCTACAAGGATCGCACTTAAAATACGCGGCATACGAAACTTATTTACAACCATATTTGACATCGCATCACCATTTCCGGTAATCGCTTGCCATACATCATAAGGAGCTATTTTCATATCTCCCATACCTGCGCTCGCAAAAAATAATCCTATTAAAACAACTAGTAAACTGAATAAGACTAGAACAGCTCGTTTATACATTAAAAACGAGAGCCCACCTTTTCCTATACGAAACGGAATATACTTCTTCATTTGCTAAGCCCTCTCTTACGTGCAATATAAATAAAGAATGGGGCCCCGATAAATGCTGTCATAACCCCTACTGGTACTTCTTGTGGCATAATGACATATCTAGCTGCTATATCAGCTAAGAGTAATAGTATTGCACCTAACAAGCCGCTATACGGTACTCTCCACCTGTGATCTACTCCAACAAGGAATCTGGCAAAATACGGAGTAACAATACCAATAAATCCAATTGGACCAGCGACCGCAACTGAACCACCAGACAGCAGTACAATAATAAGTAGTACGAATGATTTCATTAAAATTGTTCGTTGTCCAAGTCCTTTTGCAACGTCTTCCCCCATCATTAATGTATTTACTTTCCCTGCCATCATAAGAGATGCAATCCAGCCTATTAATAAATACGGGAATACAGATTGTAAAATCTCTAACTTTCTTCCTTGCACAGATCCGGCAAGCCAAAATAACACTTCTTCAAATGCTTTTTCATTTAAAACAAGTAACCCTTGTGTTAATGATGAAAACAAAGCACTTATCGCGACACCTGCTAACGTTAACTTAAGAGGCGTTGTCCCTTCTTTTCCTAAAGAACTAGAGGCAAATACAAGTACTGCAGCAACTGCTGCCCCTAAAAAGGCGATCCAAGTAAAGGCTGATAATGATGTAACGGAAAAAATCACAATTGCTACAACTATGAAGAAAGCAGCACCTGAATTTAATCCAATAAAATCTGGAGAAGCAAGTGGGTTCTTTGTTAAAGTTTGCATTAAACAACCCGCTATGGCTAAACTAGCACCAACACTTGCTGCAATTAACGCCCTTGGTAAACGCACATTTTGAATAATAATATGCTCATTTGAACCATTAAAATGAAAAAAAGCATCTAGCGCTAATTTCCAACTCGTATTTGTATATCCGAAAATAATACTTCCCCAAATACAAATAACGACTGCAATGATTCCAACAAATAATCCAATCCATTTTGCTTGATTTGTTTTTAATAACATGCAGCGTTTCCCCTTCAATGTATAATGATACGTTGTAAGTGTATTTCAACTTAATTCTCATTGTCAACGATAATGAGAATTATTTTCATTGACAATCGAACCAAAAAGTTTTAATATCATGCTTGCTATTGAAAAATATTCTCAACATGTAGGGGGTACATAATGAATTTCATGCAAAAGAAATCGTTTACAGTATTTGTATTTTTACTAGCATTTTCACTTCTTTTAAGTGCTTGTGGAAAATCAAATAACAAAGAAGAAGCAACAAAAGATAATAAAAAAGAAACGATTACAGTTGAGCACGCAATGGGTAAAACAGAAGTTCCTGCCAATCCAAAACGTGTAGTTATTTTAACTAATGAAGGAACTGAAGCTTTACTTGAATTAGGTGTGAAACCGGTCGGTGCTGTAAAGTCTTGGACAGGTGACCCATGGTATCCGCATATTAAGGATAAAATGAAAGATGTAAAAGTTGTTGGTGATGAAGGACAAGTTAACGTTGAAACTATCGCTTCTTTAAAACCAGACTTAATTATCGGTAACAAAATGCGTCACGAAAAAGTGTACGAGCAACTAACAGCTATTGCACCTACTGTTTTCTCTGAAACATTACGTGGTGAATGGAAAGATAACTTTAAGTTTTATGCAAAAGCTTTAAATAAAGAAAAAGAAGGTCAAAAGGTTTTAGCTGATTACGGAAAACGTATGGAAGATTTAAAAGGCAAACTTGGTGATAAAGTAAATCAAGAAATTTCTATGGTACGCTTTATGCCTGGTGATGTTCGTATTTATCACGGTGATACATTCTCTGGCGTTATTTTAAAAGAACTTGGATTTAAGCGTCCTGGTGATCAAAACAAAGATGATTTCGCAGAACGCAATGTATCTAAAGAGCGTATTTCTGCAATGGATGGTGATGTATTATTCTACTTCACATTCGATAAAGGCAACGAGAAAAAAGGCTCTGAACTAGAAAAAGAATATATAAACGACCCTCTATTTAAAAACTTAAATGCAGTAAAGAACGGAAAAGCATACAAAGTTGACGACGTTATTTGGAATACAGCTGGCGGTGTAATGGCTGCTAACTTACTACTAGACGACATTGAAAAACGCTTTGTTAAATAATTTCATTCTAACCAGCTCCCTCTTTTATGGAGCTGGTTTTTTCATTTCACTGAAGTGTCACATTATTTCATTTTGTATTTTTATTCCCGATATGTTATATTATAAAAGTAAATATAGTTTATTTTCTCTATATCAGAATAAATATTCTAATCTAAATTTTCTGATTTGTCACTATTTTACTTTCTTTTAGAATTCAATTACTACATTTGAAAACGCTTATTATCTTGTTTTCAGGGAAAAATACAATAACGGTTGAAGAAAAATAGATTTTTTTAGAAATTTTCTTGCTATTTCCATATAATTCTATTGACTTCTAAATATTTTGTGAATTAAAATAATTACATAAATATCCGTTATACAGGATTAGGGGGAAACAAAAATGGATGCAGCTTTAAAATTAGAAAAAGCTGGAGAACAACAATCACCAAAAAAACATCCACCAGGATTATATTTGTTGTTCTTAACAGAAATGTGGGAAAGATTTAGTTATTATGGAATGCGTGGCCTTTTAGTTCTTTATTTAACAACTGCTGCTGTTAGTGGCGGGTTAGGATTTGATAAGGCAGTTGCAGTGCAATTATATGGTACTTTTACAGCGGCAGTATATTTCATGCCAATTATAGGCGGATGGCTAACTGATCATTATATTACAAGACGTCATGCCATTACTCTCGGCGGAATTATTATGGCGATTGGTAACTTTGTACTATTCTCCATGAATACAAAAACAGGACTATTACTTGGATTAGTACTATTAGTTATTGGTAATGGATTCTTTAAACCAAATATTTCTACACTGTTAGGTGAATTGTATGACGAAAATGATTCACGTCGTGACAGTGCATTTACTATCTTCTATATGGGTATTAACGTAGGTGCTTTCTTCGCTCCACTTATTTGTGGATTTTTAGCAGAAGATTTCTTTAAAACAAGCGTTGATGGCGTTATGGTTATGGGATATAAATACGGATTCTTAGCAGCTTGTATCGGTATGATTATTGGCCAAATTGTTTTCAACTTATTAGCTCCTCGCTACCTTGGTACAGCAGGAACAACAGTTGTTGGTAAAAAAACAAAAAATCAACCTGCAACTGAAAAGAAACCTTTAACAAAACAAGAAAAAAATCGCACTTGGGCAATTGTAATTTTAACTTGTTTCGTTGTATTCTTCTGGGCAGGATTTGAACAAGCTGGTAGTTCTTTAACACTTTATACAGATAAATTCGTAGATCGTACAATTTTCGGATGGGAAGTTCCAACATCTTGGTTCCAATCAGTTAACCCAGCATTCATCGTACTACTTGCACCATTCGTATCTATGCTATGGTTAAAACTTTCTAAATCAAAGCGTGGCGATTTAAAAGTACCAACAAAAATGGCATTTGGTATGATTTTACTAGGTATAGGTTACCTTGTTTTAACATTAGCGGTTCTAAAAACTGGAAGTAGTGAAGCTGATATAACTGTTAAAGCAAACTTATTATTCATCGTTATCACTTATATGTTCCATACAATTGGCGAACTATTCTTATCACCAATCGGTCTATCAATGGTAAGTGCAATTGCACCTGTTAAATTAGCATCATTACTAATGGGTGTATGGTTAGCTGGTTCAGGTATGGCTAACTGGTTAGCTGGTAAGCTTGCTTCCTTTACACAATCATTAGGCTATCTTGAAGTATTTGCAAGTATCGGTATTATCGTTATCGTCCTAGGATTTGTACTTCTTCTCTGCTCTAAAAAAGTTGCAAGTATGATGGAATAACACAGAAAAGACGCTTCTACAATTAGAAGCGTCTTTTCTATTACATCTCTTCTAAAGCCGTCACATCCACGTGAACGCTCTCTCCTGGGTTGGATACGTCATACACTTGAGCACTCCCCTTCTGCTCATCACAGCTCTCAATCCATACGGGGACTCCCTCATATGTAACATCAATTCTACTTGAAGAAGATAATATCTGTTTCACACGTTTTACATCCATTATATTGTTCCTCCTTTGGCTTACAACACTCCTTTCTATCTTTTCATATCCCTTCAGAATATATTCCGTCAATTTAGCACTTCAACCGATAGTTTGTTTCTTTCTAACGCGCTAATATATACGCTCTCAAATCTTCCTATTATTAGACCCTTTCCAAATAAAAAAAGACGTATATTTCACACGTCTTCTTTCCATAATATTCAAAAATTAAGAAAATAATGTTTTTACTACTTCACTTACTTTATCGTTATGAATTTGATAATACACTTCTAACCCGCGTCTCTCAAAGCGTACTACTTTATTTTGCTTTAATTTCGTTAAATGCTGCGAAACAGTTGATTGCGGAATTTCTAATACCTCTTGTAATTGTGTTACATTACATGTTCCACGCTGCATTAGTTCCATTACTAGACGTAGACGAAGTGGATGAGCTAATGCTCTTAACATCTGCACGTCTTCTTCTGAAATACGACAGTCAAATTGATTTTGGTTCATAAAGTTCCCCTCATTTTCGTTTTTTATTTTCTTTATTATTTATTTATATATCTGTTCTTATATTTCCTGTTACGACATAACTTTATCAACCTATAATGCTGAAAAATTTTTCCTCCTTTTATCAGCACACAGTTCAGGAAAAAATCCCTGCTGATTTTGAATATTATACTATATGATATAAAGAAAAAGCAAAACAAAGGGATAGTAATACTTTGCTTACAAATGTTGATTTATCAGCCTTTTTGTTATATTTTCACCTTACTGAAATGTACAGTAATGATATTGTAAAATATCGTCTATAATTGATAACCTATCGTAAAGTAATTTGACCATATTTAACCACTTTGTTACGATAAAAAGGAAATTTAAGTAAGGAGGATGATGTAGTATTAAAAAATGGTTTATTATTGCGTTAATTAGCATTGCGGTTGGCTGGACTATTATCGCTCACTTCCTATTAGACAAAAAAGAAGATATAGCTTCAAAATCAAACATCCCAATTGGAACTGAAGTTGGCAATGTTGCCCTCGATTTCCTTCTGGAAACAACTACTGGTCAAGAAGTTCACCTTACAGACTATAAAGGAAAAAAAGTAATATTGAATTTTTGGGCAAGCTGGTGTGGTCCCTGCAAAATAGAAATGCCTGATATGGAAAAGTTTTATCATGATACTAAAGATATGGGGATTGAAATTGTCGCTGTAAATGCGACAGCTACTGAAAAAGACCCGAACAATGTAAAACAATTTCTTGAAGAAAACAAATATACCTTCCCCGTCCTATTAGATCAGAAAGGACAGGCAAGTGCCGCATATCAAATCATCAGCATTCCAACATCTTTTGTCATCGATACAAACGGTGTCATTCAATATAAGCATGTAGGACCAATGACATATGAAAAAATGAAAGAATATGTAAATAATTTATAGAAGCGTAATCAAATCAATTTGATTACGCTTTTTGTCTACTTTATGAACAAAGCTTTTCTTTTAACACTATTATGGAATAATTATACTTTTTTACGTTGACAATAGTGTTGAAGGAGAATATACTAAGCATGTAAGTTGATTGTGAATAGTTTCACAAATAATGTGAATTTCTTCACATATAATAGATAGGAGTTGTCATTATTATGAGTACTTGGACACAAATTTATGACCCATTAAACAACATTTGGTTATCTGCACTAATCGCTGCACTTCCAATTTTCTGCTTCATTATTTGTTTAGTGGGATTCAAAATGAAAGGTTATATCGCTGGTCTCTATAGTGTAATTGTAGCCATTATTCTTGCAATATTTGTTTATAAAATGCCAGCAACTATGGCCGTAGCATCTGCGGGATTTGGTGTTTTATCTGGATTTTATCCAATTTGTACTATTGTTATCGCAGCTATTTTCCTTTACAAATTAACTGTTAAAACAGAACAATTCAATGTCATTCGTGATAGTATTTCAAGCATTACAAATGATCAACGTTTACAAGTATTATTAATTGCTTATTCTTTCGGTGCTTTCTTAGAAGGCGCGGCTGGTTTCGGTGTTCCAGTTGCTATTACAGCAGCATTACTTGTAGGTATGGGCTTTAATCCATTAAAGGCAGCCGGTATTTGCTTAGTAGCTAATATCGCTGGTGGTGCTATGGGTGCTATGGGTATTCCAGTTACAGTACCTGCACAATTAACTCAGCTTGATGCATTAACTGTCGGTCGTCAAACTGTTTACATTTTACCATTCATTAGCATTGTTTTACCTTTCTTACTTGTTTCAATGGTAGATGGAATTAAAGGTATTAAAGAAACTTGGCAAGGTATTCTTGTAAGTGGTGTTTCTTTCGCAATTACTCAATTCCTTGTAACTTATTTCTTAGGTGCAGAACTTACTAATATTTTCGCAGCCGTTGTAAGTATGGTCTCTCTTGCATTATTCTTACGTGTGTGGCAACCAAAATCTTCTGCTAAAGAAGAAAAACAAGAAGAAAAAGAATCTCATACATTCAATCAAATTTTATATGCTTGGTCTCCATTCGTATTCTTAACTGCATTCGTAACAATCTTTAATTTAAAACCGATTAAAGCTTTATTTGCTCCGGATGGTCCATTGGCAAACTTAGTATTTAACATTCAATTCCCTGGTCTTCATAATGCGGTTATGAAAACTGCACCAATTACAAAGGCTGATACACCTTTCGCAGCTATTTTCAAACTAGATGTATTCTCTTCTACAACTACTGCGATTGTATTAGCAATTATCGTTTCACTTATCGTCTACCGCGTAAACGGCAAAATAATTAAAGAATTAATGATCGAAACAATAAAAGAATTAAAAGTTCCAGTATATACAATTTGTAGCGTTATCGCTTTAGCTTACGTAGAGAACTACTCTGGTATGTCATCTACACTTGGACTTGCATTCTCTTCTACAGGAAATGCATTCCCAGTTCTTTCTCCAATTTTAGGATGGATTGGCGTATTCATTACAGGTTCAGTCGTATCAAGTGGTTCATTATTCGCACCACTTCAAGCAGTAACTGCCGATCAGTTAAACCTCGTTCCATCTACTCTCGTTTCATTAAACGTAGTTGGTGGTACAATCGCAAAAATGGTTTCACCACAATCTGTAGCAGTTGCTTGTGCAGCAGTTGGACTAGTTGGTCAAGAATCTGCCTTATTTAAAACAGTGATGAAATATAGTTTAATCTTCTTAGCTATTATTAGCTTACTTCAACTTAACTCTGTATTTAATATCTTTTAAAATAAAACACCGATCCCTATATAAGGGGGATCGGTGTTTTACTTTATACTTTTTTATTTTTTAATAAAGATGCACCAGCAATTTCAGGATGCGTCATTTCGTATGGATCCAAAATAATATCAAGCTCTTCTGCTGTAAGTACACCATGTTCTAAACATAGCTCCCTAACAGATTTTCCTGTCGCAATTGCTTCACGTGCAATGCGAGAAGCTGCTTCATAACCAATATGAGGGTTCACTGCTGTAATAACTCCAACACTTTTTTCAACATATTGCTTAAGCAACTCTTCATTCGCTGTAATTCCTTTAATACAATATTCACGGAATACACGGAATCCATTGTTCATAATACTGATGGATTGAATTAAATTAAATACTAATACGGGCTCCATTACATTTAACTCTAATTGTCCAGCTTCTGACGCTAAGCAAATGGTATGGTCATTTCCAATTACTTGGAAAGCAACTTGGTTAATTACTTCTGCCATAACTGGATTTACTTTACCCGGCATAATAGATGAACCTGGTTGACGAGCTGGTAATTGAATTTCCGCCAATCCAACACGTGGACCAGACGCCATAATACGAAGGTCATTTGCAATTTTAGACATATTCATCATACATACTTTTAGTGATGCAGATACTTCTGTATACGCATCTGTGTTTTGCGTCGCATCAACTAAGTGCTCTGCACCAACAAGAGGGAAACCACTAAAAGTTCGTAAATGCTTCACAACTTGTTCTATATAAGTAGGGTTTGCATTTAATCCCGTACCGACAGCTGTCGCACCCATATTAACTTCGTATAAATGTTGACGAGACTGTTTAATTCTTTTTATATCACGCTCTAGCACTCTGCTATATGCTTCGAATTCTTGCCCAAGGCGAATTGGAACTGCATCTTGCAAATGTGTACGCCCCATTTTAATGACGTGATCAAACTCTTTTGCTTTATCATGAAAAGCAGAGTGAAGTTCTTCCATTGTAACAAGAAGTTCTTCTAGCATCATAAGAGTTGCAATATGAATCCCAGTTGGGAACGCATCATTTGTTGATTGGGCCATGTTCACATGAGTATTTGGGCTAATTTTCGCATATCCACCTTTTTCGTATCCCATACGTTCTAACGCTCTATTAGCAATTACTTCATTAGTATTCATATTAATTGAAGTACCTGCTCCGCCCTGAATTGGGTCTACAATGAATTGATCATGTAACTTTCCATCCACAATCTCTTGTGCTGCTTCTGCAATTTCTTGCCCGATATCTTTAGCTAAGTAACCTGTATCTATATTCGCAAGCGCTGCCGCTTTCTTTACAATTGCCATTGCCGTAATGAGTGACGGATGAATGCGGTATCCTGTAATAGGAAAGTTTTCTACGGCACGTAATGTTTGTACACCATAATAAGCTATACTCGGTACTTCCTTTTCACCTAAAAAATCTTTTTCTATACGTATATCCTTCGTTGCTATCATTTTTCATCACCTATACTTTTCATTCTAAATCCTTATCTAAAGAATTCGCCCTATAAAATACGAGTATCATTAAAAGAATTCTTCAGTATCCACCTTCACTATATAGCACCTTTTTTGAAAGCGCAAACATTTATTTTTCTATATATACTTTTTATTAAAGTTTATATAATAGAAAATTCATTCTTCTACTTTCTTTATTTCAACTCGCTTAATTTGATGCATATCCTTTTCAAGAACTTTAAAAGAAAAGCCGTGTTTCTCAATAATATCCCCCTCAGCAACGATTTGCTTTTGTACCATAATCCAACCACCAATTGTATCAACATCATCAGCGACCAAATGTATGCCAAATAAATCGTTTACTTCGCTAATAAGCACTTTCCCCTCTGTGATTTTACACACTTCACTTATATGTTCTATAGGTGGATGCTCATCTTCATCGTATTCATCTCGGATTTCTCCAACAATTTCTTCTAAAATATCTTCCAATGTAACAATCCCTGCTGTGCCACCATATTCATCATATAATACAGCTAATGGAATGCGCCTTCTTTGCATTTGCAATAGTAAATCATGGATTGGGATATTTTCTAACACTTCAATAACTGGACGTGTATATGGTGTAATCGAACACTCTTCATCTCGATTACCATCCATATAACGAATAAATAAGTCCTTTACATTAACCATCCCAATAATTTCATCTTTATCTTCACCAAATACTGGATATCTCGTATATTTTTCTTGTGCGATTACTTTAATATGTGTCTCAAACGGCTCATCTTCATATAAACCAACAACTTCAGTACGAGGTACCATGATTTCCTTTGCTACCCTGTTATCAAATTCAAAGATGTTATTTACATATTTAAATTCAGTTTGATTAATCTCGCCACTCTCATAACTCTCAGACAAGATTAATCTTAGTTCCTCCTCAGAATGCGCAACTTCATGTTCAGAAGCAGGATGTAAACCAAATAAGCCTGTCACAAATCGCGCAGAGCCATTTAAAGCCCAAATAAATGGATACATAACTCGGTAAAAATAAATAATGGGCTTTGATAATAATAAGCTAACTTGCTCTGCTTTTTGGATTGCAAAAGTCTTTGGAGCAAGTTCACCAATTACAACATGTAAAAACGTAATAACTGCAAATGCAATAATAAATGAAACTGTACTTGCAATTGCAGCAGATAAATCCAATTTTAAAAATAGCGGTTCGAGTAAATGTTTAATCGTCGGTTCTCCTAACCACCCGAGCCCTAAAGCAGTAATCGTAATTCCTAACTGACATGCCGATAAATACTCATCTAAATTTGAAGTTACTTTTTTAGCTGCCAATGCGCCTCGTCTTTTTTCACTAACGAGTTGATCGATACGACTGCTACGCACCTTTATAATTGCAAACTCTACAGCTACAAAGAAACCTGTCAGCGCAATAAGAACAGCTACCATCAATAATTTTAAAATATCCACATATGTCCTTTAGCTTTTCTTAGCTAAAGTTACACCTCCTTTAAATAAAGAAGTTTCACTTTAGTTTCTTCATTTACTTGAAAGCAACCCTATATAAAATTCACCAATTTTCAGCCTTCATACAATTCTAATGGCAAACCGTCAGGATCTTGGAAAAAGACGAATTTTTTTCTCGTTATCTCATCAACACGTATCAATTCCGTCTCAACATCGCATCGGTTTAAATGTTTAACAGCATCTTCTATATCAGTAACCGCAAAAGCTAAATGTCTAAGTCCAGCAGCCTCTGGAAAGCTTGCGCGGTCAGGCGGACTTGGAAATGAAAATAATTCAATTTGATACTCTCCTCCTACACATAAATCTAACTTATACGAATTTCGTTCCTTTCTATATACTTCATTCTTCACTTTGAAACCTAATATTCGTGTATAAAAATCCTTTGACACTTCATAATTTGAACAAATAATTGCAACGTGATGTATTCTACATATATTCATGATTCCTCTATTCCTCTCTTTACCAAACATGCATATTCTCACTTTAAATGAAAAACATATATCAGAATATCTCTTTTAGGGGGCTTATTATGAAATTTATCACTTTTTTCGTTGGACTTATCGTTGTTTTTATTCTTGCCTACATTGCTAGCAACAATAAAAAACACATTAAATTCAAACCAATTTTCATCATGCTTATTATACAGGTAATTTTAACCTATTTATTATTAAATACAGAAGTTGGCCTCATACTTATTACGATAATTTCCAACCTGTTTACGAGGCTACTTGAATATGCTGCCAGTGGTATAAACTTTGTATTTGGCGGCCTTGCAAATAAAGGGGAAATGCCATTTTTCCTTAACGTATTATTACCGATTGTCTTTATCTCCGTCTTAATTGGTATATTACAACATTTCAAAATACTACCATTCTTCATTCGTTGGATTGGTTTCTTTCTTAGTAAAATAAACGGTCTTGGGAAATTAGAATCTTACAACGCCATCGCTTCCGCTATTGTCGGCCAATCAGAAGTTTTTATTACGGTAAAAAAACAATTAGCCCAAATTCCAAAACATCGACTATATACACTTTGCGCCTCTGCTATGTCAACAGTATCTATGTCTATTGTCGGTGCCTATATGACAATGATCGAACCAAAATATGTAGTAACCGCACTCGTTCTCAATTTATTTAGTGGTTTTATTATCGTACTCATTATTAATCCTTACGACGTTAACGATGATGAAGACATTTTGGAAATCAAAGGGGATAAACAAAGTTTCTTTGAAATGCTTGGAGAATACATTCTTGATGGTTTTCGCGTAGCCATTGTCGTCGGCGCTATGCTCATTGGATTCGTCGCATTAATGAGTTGTATTAATGACCTATTCCTCATTATATTCGGCATTACTTTCCAACAACTAATAGGCTATGTATTCGCCCCTATTGCATTTCTTATCGGCGTACCAAGTTCTGAGATTGTCACAGCTGGTAGCATTATGGCAACAAAGCTTGTAACAAATGAATTTGTAGCAATGATGGATCTTAATAAAATTTCTAGCACTCTCTCTATCCGTACAGTTGGTATTATTTCTGTCTTCCTCGTTTCTTTTGCCAACTTTTCTTCCATTGGAATTATTTCCGGCGCGGTAAAAGGGTTAAACGAAGAACAAGGAAATGTTGTTGCCCGCTTCGGCCTAAAATTACTATACGGAGCTACTCTTGTTAGTATTTTATCTGCGATTATTGTAAGTATTATGCTTTAATTAGGTAAAATTTTATCATTTTCTTATCCCTGTCTTTTGTATACAATAACGAATAGATGTCTTATAAATAATCAAGACATCTATTTTTTATACATGTACAATACCTTTTATTTAGCGTACAATATTTTTTATGTGTTTTAATACGCTTCTAGATGTATACACTTTGATTGTTTTAAAGGAGAAAAAATGATGAAATCCGACATTAACAACGAAACTCGAGCCAAAAAAGGACGCTTTAAGAAAAAACGTCTACTTTGGTTCATTCTTATTCCATTATTGATTGTAGCACTTGGGGCAGGAGGTTACTCCTTCCATATATACAGTAAAGCAAAATCTGTTTTAAGTAATGCTTATTCTGAACTAGGCCGAGGAGATAAATCCAGCAAACGTGAAAAAGCTGTTAAACCTATGACTGACAATATTTCTGTCCTGATTATGGGTGTTGATGAAAGTGATATCAGGGAAAAAGGTTACGGAAAAGCGACTCGTACAGATGCATTACTACTTGCAACAATTAATAAAAATGATAAATCTGTTAAACTGGTCAGCATTCCACGTGATTCACGCGTCTACATTAAATCACGTGATAAATATGATAAAATTACACATGCGCACGTATTTGGTGGTGTAGACAGCACAATTGATACAGTAGAAAACTTTTTAGATGTCCCAGTTGATTACTATGTAAAATTTAATTTCAAATCCTTTATCAAGATCGTTGATTCTCTAGGTGGTATAACTGTCGACGTTCCAGTTGAGTTCACAGAACAAAATAGTAGTGACGAAGCAGATGCTATTCACCTAAAAAAAGGGCGTCAACATTTAAATGGAGAAGAAGCACTTGCACTAGCGAGAACTCGTCATATCGACAGTGATTATATGCGTGGTCAACGACAACAACTTGTTTTAGAAGCTATTGCTGAAAAAGCACTGTCCCTTAATTCCATTAATAAAATCGGTGGCCTATTAGATGCTGTCGATACAGACTTAAAAACAAATTTAACTTTCGATGATATGATGACGATTGCAAAAAATTCAATGGGTTCAGATTTAAAAATGGATAAATTGCAAGTGGAAGGTACTGATAAATATATAGGTGGTATTTATTATTACGTTCCCAACGAAAAGAGTGTTAATGATATATCGACAACACTTCAAGAACATCTCGGTGTTACGAATAAAAATGAGCATAAAAAATTATAATAAAAAGGCTGCTAGATTTTTCTAAGCAGCCTTTTTATTATAATTTTCAACATATTTCTCATGCATATTGTGACAAAAAGAGACAATTATTACAACGGTGTAACATTTTTTATAAAAACATTACACGCGTAGTGAAAATAATAGTATACTAGTACGTACATAATGTTATTTTCATCATTTTTATACAAAAAATGTAATACATATATTTATACAAATTTTTCTGGGGGGAAATAAATGAAGCTAAGCAAAATACTGATTGGTTCCGCTATTGCTGGTGGCATATTACTTTGTGTTGGTGGTATTGGTGGATATCAATATGTATCCAAATTAAATAATCAACTAAATACAACTGCACTACCAAACACTACATTTGAAGGTATTTCTCTTGATGGAAAAAATAAAGCAGATATTCAAGCCCTTGTTAATCAAAAGGTGAATGAATTAAATCAAAAATCTCTTAACTACGTATTCCAAAATGATAAACAAAATTACACATGGAAAGATTTAGGAGTAGATTATAAAGAGAAGGATATTGTCGACAATATCTTTAAAGAGCAAGAAGGGAACGTAATGAATCGTTACAACATGCGTAAGCAAGCTGAAAACGGTGAAGTAAAACGTGACTATAAATTAACACCACAATTAAATACAACAACTTATGAAACCTTTATAAAGGATAAATATAATGAAACATTAAAAAATCCTGTCAACGCCGAATTAAGTGTTGAAGGCTCTACAGTGAATATTAGCCAAAGTCAAAATGGGGAAAAAATTGATAAAGGACAATTAACCGCTTTAACGAATCAGGCTATTACTTCTGGCACATCCGATGTGGTATTACCAGTTACACCAATAAAACCTGAACGTTCTACAGAAGATATACAACAAATGGGGATTAAAGAAGTGATTGCTGAATACTCTACCCCAATGGCTGGCCGTAATGGAAATCAGTCCTATAACGTAAATAAGTCAGCTAATACTTTAAGTGGAGTTATTGTAGCACCTGATGAAACGTTTAGTTTTAATGGTCGTGTTGGCGTAACTGATGCTGCAAATGGCTATAAATCCGCAGCAGTATATTCACAAGGTAAAGTTATACAAAGTGCAGGCGGAGGTGTTTGCCAAGTAAGTAGTACTTTATATAGCGCAGCTTTAAGGGCAGATTTAGGAATTGTTTCTCGAAGCAATCATTCTATGCCCGTAAATTATTTACCACTTGGGCAAGATGCAGCAGTGGCAGATTATGGTCCGGATTTAAAATTTAAAAACAATACAGGTAAGCATATTTACATTCAAGCATTTTCAAATGGAGGTAGTATTACTACTCGCATTTTCGGTACAAATACTGGTAAAAATGTTGAAGTTTCTTCTCAAGTAATTAGTAATACTGGTGATAAAATAACAGCGGTTACGTATAAAAAAGTAACACAAAACGGTGAAGTAATATCAAATGGACAAATTTCAAAAAGCGTATATAAAAGTGCCCCAAAACAATGAGATAATATCAAACGGACAAATTTCAAAAAGCGTATGCAAAAAGGCGTGATCTACTCACGCCTTTTTCTTTTGCAATAATAGTAAAAAAGTTTCGAGATGGTCTTTCGTTTCTTCTAAAGACCACATACGATTCCCTTGCTTCGCAGCTAATACGCACGCTTCTTCCCACGCGTTCTTTTTCTTCATATTTACTAATTCATCGCGTAATTTCAAAACAATTCCTTCATCTTCTTGCTCTATAAACTCTTCCATCACGCTTACTATTTCATCCTCATGAATACTTAACGTACAGTATGATTTTAAAAAGTATTGTAATGTTGGATACATATATACTCCCCCCTTTATTTATCTGATGGATAAGAAGTAATAATCTTAAATCCTAGATCTCCTGATTTATCTCTCGCTAAAACAGTAACAGTCTTTACTAGTTTGTCTTTTACATTCATATTTTTCTTTATTACTGTTTTTCCAACTGGGAATGAATGAGTTGTATTCAATACAAGGCGAGCCTCTTTAGAGTTTTTTAACCAATCCTGAATTTCTTTATCATGTTGTTTTAAACTATCTTTCACAGCCTTTGTCGCTGTTTCCTTATCATAGTATGTACTTGCCGCTGAAACTTTATCTGTACTCAAACGTTTTTTCAGCTCTTCTTCTGTCTTTCCAACATGCCTTTCAATCGTATGACCATTTTTAGGTGGCCCTTCCATTTCATCTAAAATATTATCACTAATTTTTTCTACTGATGTAGAATGATCCTCTTTTGGTTTTTCTGTTTTTTGTTCTTTTCCTGCACATCCACTTAAAATCAGCATTAGTGCCAATAAACTACTCAAGAAAAGACTACTTAGTCGTTTCATCGTATCACCTCTTCCATGATTATTATCGTAACTCCACTAAAAGTCAATTTCACAAAGAAAAAATGTATACAGTTTTAAAATCCCTCATTCATTTCACTATATTTTCCAACCCCCTTTCATCAAATCACTGTTTTTCGCCCCCCTTAAAATATACCCCCATGTTTTTCTGATTATTTCCCAGATAAAAATACCAATCACAACACTCCATAAATCCTTTAAATATAGGGTTTATGGAGTGTTTTTTAAACAGAATAAATATACCCCTACTTTTATATACCCAATACCTATATAAGGTATACAAACCCCTTTCTATCAACTGTTTTCTACATTATGTAAATTTGCACTTGCCTATACAATGGAAATATGGTGTAATGCAAAAAAAGATAAAGGATTTTATAAAATGGCTGAAACAATTCAAAACTTCTTAACAGACTATTATTCAATCGCAATTCCACTTAGTATCTTAATCAACATCATCATCAGTCTTTTAGGTTTTATCCCTAGTATTTTTTTGACCGCCATTAATATACAGCTCTTCGGTGTAACAAATGGCACAATCATTTCGATCTCAGGTGAGGCATTAGGGGCTATTATCTCGTTTTATATTTATCGCATAGGCCTTCAAAAGTTCACTCACGATAAAGTAAATAAGTATCCAAAGGTAGAACGTCTTCTTTACGTAGAAGGCAGAGAGGCATTTCTACTCGTCCTATCTTTTCGTTTTATTCCTTTCATTCCGTCCAGTATCGTTACTTTATTTGCAGCTCTCGGCAAAATGTCATTACTCTCTTTCAGTATTGCCAGTACAATAGGGAAAGTACCAGCCTTATTGATTGAAGTATATTCTGCATATCATGTCATTAACGGAACAAATGAAGCGAAGTGGATTGTAACAATCGCGGGTTGCGTTGGATTGTTTTATTTGTGGAAAAAATGGAGAAAAAAATAAAGAAGGAGCCTATGCTCCTTCTTTATTTTTTGAAGTATATTCTATTAATACCTATCTCATATGAATAGAAATATCTTAGTTTACACCAACAGCACTAAATGATTGCTTAACTGCCGCTACTTCTGCAGAGCTAGCACCATATAAATCAGCTGCTGCTTGCACTAAGCCAGCACGCGCTTGGCTAAATGTAGTAGATTGCGTGAAATACTGTGTATTTGCACGGTAGTAAATTGCACCTAATTTATCTTTGCCTATACCATTTACAGTTACACCAAAATGCGTACCGCCATTTGCTAATAAATAAGCTTGTTTGTTAATGATACCACTGTTTGTATGAACTCCACCGTTATCACTTGAACCAGTGTAACGCTTAGAATAATGGTCTGGGTCACCATATTTCGCTGGATCACTCATAGAACGAAGTGCATCTCCCGCTTTACCAGGTGTATAAATATCTTCACCAATCTCCCAATCTGGGTTACGGTTATCATAATACTCTACTAACGTACCAAAAATATCAGAAACTGCTTCATTTAACGCTCCTGATTCATTTTGATAAATTAAATCTGAACTGTTTTCCGTAACAGCATGTGTTAATTCATGGCCAATTACATCAATGCCACCAGATAACGAAGTAAATGTTACACCATCACCATCTCCGTAGACCATTTGTGAGCCGTTCCAGAATGCATTATTATACTTACTTCCGTAATGAACTGTTGATTTTAATGGCGCTCCCGCATCATTAATAGAGTTTCTGTTAAATGTAGCTTTATAGTAATCATATGTTTTACCTGCATAGTAATGAGCATCTACTGCTGCTGCATCATACGCTGCATTGAAAACATTATCTGCATCTGCCCATAATGTTCCTGGTAATGTTGAGCGGTTTTTCGCATCATATGTGAAAATTGTTGCTCCGCGCGTATTATCCTGTAAGTAGTAAGATGATCCAGATAACGTTGTATTAAGCGATTTCGTATCTCCTAATACACCTTTACCAGTTCCCACTTTATTCGTTCCTGTTACAGGCTTTACAACCGCTTTCGCATCCTGTTTCGGAGCATCTTGTTTAACTGGTGACTTATCATCATTCGTTACATGATCAAGTTTATTATATTTATTTAACACTTTACCGCTTTCCGCTTCAATGAAATAGTAATAGTTTCCTGGATTTGGCTCTAAGAAGTTTAAATTCACAACATATGCATATGTTGTTTCTTCACCGTTTTGATATACATATAAGTCCGCTTTTGGATCCACCTCATATTTAGGTGTTACCCCTAAATCTTGTTGCGCGATTTCAATTGCTTTTGCGCCTTCAATCTTATTTTTGTTTTTCAACTTTTCCTTCTTGTCTAAATCAGGCGCAACTGTTCCAGACAGTACTTTTAAAGAACCATCTTTACTTACGTGAGCTACTTGAGTAGACCCCCATACAGGTACTCCCTCGTAAACTTGTTGCATACGTACTACTGTTGAATCAGTTACAGCATCTTTTTTCACTTGTTTCACTTTGAAAGAATCTTGCGCACTCTTTTCCCCTAACTTATAATCACCTTTTGCCGCATTTAAGTAATCAAACACAACAGATTCCGCTTTCTTACCAGTCGCTCCAGTTAGATCACCAGAAATAAACTCAGGTGACTGTACCGTCTCATTGTACTTCTTTGTAGAGAGCACATTTTTAGAATCCGCAAATGCAGAGCCTGTCCCTCCGAACGCTGTAACTGCCATTCCTGTCGCTAACACTAACGCTAAACTCTTCCTTTTCATATAACCTTCCCCCTAATAAAAAATTTTTGAAAAAGAGTAATTTCATATTAGCATTATGTTTCCACTATTAATATACTAAAAATTCAAATAACTTTTTTCTCAAGTTTTGTAGAATTTTAGGGAACAAATAATGAGAAACCCCTTTCCGTTTGGAAAGGGGTTTTTATTAAGAGTTTATCACTTCAACTACTTTCTCTCCTTGACCATAGATATCCGATGTCCAAGCATATTGCGGTTCCAATACCACTAATACAGCTACCAAAGCCAAAGCACCAATAATTATTTTCTTCATATTATTTTCCTCCCTTTTCTTCTAATAAATTAATTGCTAATTTATAATAGTTATTACTTTCTCGAAACTCTAATAATTCTTCATGATACCCTGCTAGTTCTAAATACACCATTTTTAATTCCTTTTTATTCTCTTCACCTCTAAAAAATGGGATTGCCTCAACTTCTAAAAATTTTTTATAAACATCTTTAGTTTCAAAGTATTTATACTTAAGCATTAAAAGTATATATAGCATACTTTTATACTTTTCATCCCTCTTCGCGACATCTATCCCTTTACCGATCCAATCTTTCGCTTCTTCAAATTCTTTTAATTCAATACATTGTAAAGCAATCTCATATACTGCATCAATATAATTTAAATCCTCTTCCTTCTTATACTGTAAGCATTGCAAATAATAATCTTTAGCTTTTGCATAATCTTTTAAGTTATAGTACAAGAATCCTAAGTTATTTAAAGCAATAGCTGTTATGCTTTCTTTATCAGCGAAAGAATTTGCTTCTCTCAAAATATTGTTATAAATAGATAGCGCTTCATTATATTGTTTTTTTTGTATATAACTCAGCGCAATAAGTAATTGGCAATTTATCACATAACGGAACTTATATTCATTCTTAAATCCTTCCATCGCTACATTAGCAAAATGTAAAGTCATATGTTCAACTTCTAATTCATTATAAACAAGAGCTAAATTAAAATATATTCCATTTTCGTGATAACCTTGTTCCTTTGCCATTACTTCTGTTCGAGCCAAGTACTCCAAAGCCCTCTTATATTTATGTTGTAAAAAATAATATAACCCTTTGCTATACGTATATAATAATTTCTGGAATGGTGAATACTTTTTGTACATCTTCTTTAAGCTCTCTAACTCTTCTTCAACAGCAGGAAAATCCCTTTTCATAATTAAATAACGTGTATAAAGCAGTTTATAATAATTTATAATTTCAAAATCTACAACATGTTTTATTTCACCTTGTAACTCTTCATATATGCGTTCTACCTGTTGCTTGTCCAAATGAATTAGTGCATTCAACCACTCGTCCAACTTCACCTTCACATCTTCTTCTACATCTCTCAAATCTGTCACAGCAATTTCTAGTCTTGTGCAGAGCAATTGTAGAATTTCTTCTGATGCTTCAATCTTTCCATTTTCGATCTTACTTAAATATGAGACAGAACAAATGCCCTGACATAATTCTTCTTGTGTCATTTTTTGCTGTAGCCGTTTATAAAAGACTTGCTTGCCTATTTTTTCTAATGTTTGTTGCATTGTCCTCCTCCATTCTCATTACCCCCATTACTCTAATAATACATAAAATCTAAAGAAATATAAATTGATAAATGTAAATTTTCTAAAAAATATGCATTATTTCATTTTTTTCTCTCTTGACTTCAATCCCCTATTACTTCTTTGCTACGAAAGGGGAAAAATTGGTATACTATAACCAAATTACGGAGGTGTTTTCGCAATGAATCATTATAAAGACGATAGTTACGCCTTACATACAGATTTATATCAAATCAACATGGCTTATACATATTGGAAAGATGGTATTCATACTCGCCGTTCTGTTTTTGATCTATACTTTCGAAAGCTTCCGTTTGAAAACGGCTATGCTGTTTTTGCTGGGCTTGAAAAAATTGTAGAGTACATAGAAAATTTCAGCTTTACCGAAAGTGATCTCGCTTATTTAGCCGAGCTGCAATTTGAAGAAGACTTCCTTCATTATTTACAAAATATGAAGTTCACTGGAATAATTCGTAGTATGCAAGAAGGCGAAGTTGTTTTTAATAATGAGCCTTTATTACGTGTCGATGCACCACTTGGCGAGGCACAAATAATTGAAACCGCCCTCTTAAATATTGTAAATTACCAAACATTAATTGCTACAAAAGCTGCACGTATGAAGCACGCTGCAAATAACGATGAGCTTTTAGAGTTCGGTACAAGGCGTGCTCATGAGTTTGATGCTGCCCTTTGGGGAACACGAGCTGCTTTCATTGGCGGTTTCTCTTCTACAAGTAACGTTCGGGCAGGGAAACGCTTTGGCATCCCTGTAGCCGGCACACATGCCCACTCTTTCGTTCAAGCATATCGTGATGAATATGTTGCGTTTAAAAAATATGCTGAAACACATAAAAAATGCGTATTTCTCGTCGATACATACGACACTTTGAAATCTGGTGTTCCAAATGCGATTCGTGTCGCAAAAGAATTCGGGGATCGTATCAATTTTTATGGCATTCGCCTGGATAGTGGTGATATGGCATATTTATCAAAGGAAGCAAGAAAACAACTTGATGAAGCTGGATTTACAAACACAAAAATTATCGCTTCTAGCGATTTAGATGAATATACGATTATGCATTTGAAATCTCAAGGGGCAAAGATTGATGTATGGGGTGTTGGCACAAAGCTGATTACAGCCTTTGAGCAACCAGCATTAGGGGCTGTTTACAAACTAGTCGCTATTGAAGATACTGACGGAAAATTAAATGATACAATTAAAATTTCATCTAACCCTGAAAAAATTACCACTCCAGGACTTAAACGAATTTATCGTATTATTAACCGTGTTAACGATCATGCAGAAGGCGATTATATTGCGTTAGAGTCAGAAGAACCTGGAAAAGAAGAACGTTTAAAAATGTTCCATCCTGTTCACACATATATAAGTAAATTCGTAACAAACTTTGAAGCACGCGAACTGCATCAAGATATTTTCGTTAACGGTAAAAGAACGTATGAATTACCCAATATATTAGATATCCAAAAATATAACGAACGCAGCCTCTCACTATTTTGGGAAGAGTATATGCGAACTTTAAACCCTGAAGAGTACCCTGTCGATTTAAGCCAAGAATGTTGGGATCATAAAATGAATTATATTCAAACTGTTCGAGAAAAGGTTGCGAAAAATATACAAAAATAAACAGAGAAGTTTCTCCTTCTCTGTTTTTTTCAATATTACGCTACCAACAGTCATCCTCAATAACACAGTAAAATAATAAAAATAAGAGAGGGCGTAATCGCGCCCTCTCTTATTTTTATAAATCTTTCACTCTCAGTACACGCATTGCATTTAAAACTGCAAGTAGCGTCACACCAACATCTGAGAAGACCGCTTCCCACATTGTTGCAATACCAAAGGCGCCGAGTAATAACACTAACCCTTTTACCCCTAATGCAAATATAATATTTTGCCATACGATGCTACGTGTACGTTTTGCAATTTTTACTGCTGTCACAATTTTTGAAGGCTCATCAGTCATAATAACGATGTCAGCAGCTTCAATTGCTGCATCTGACCCTAAACCGCCCATCGCAATACCAACGTCTGCTCGTGCTAATACTGGTGTATCATTAATACCATCACCAACAAATGCAATCTTTTCTTTACCGCGTTTTGCTGCATCAATTTTTTCGATTTCTTCTACTTTTTGGTGTGGTAATAATTCGGCATGAACTTCATCTAAACCTAATTCTTTACCAACAGCTGCACCAACTGATTTTGCATCACCAGTTAACATGACTGTCTTCTTAATACCTAGTTCTTTTAACTTTTGAATTGCTTGTTTTGAATCCTCTTTTACCTCATCAGAGATAACGATGTAACCCGCATATTTACCATCTACAGCAACATGAACGAGTGTACCTACTGTATTGGGTTGCTTAAATGTAATGTTTTCTTTGCTCATTAATTTAGCATTACCTGCGAAAATTTCTTTTCCTTGTGCTTTTACAACCGTACCATGACCAGAAATTTCACTATAGTCTTCAATAGCATTTTCATCGATTGATTTTCCATATGCATTTCGAATAGATTGTGCAATCGGATGATTTGAATATACTTCTGCAAATGCTGCATATTCTAATAGCTCTTCAGCTGTAATACCTTCACTAGGCTCCATCTTCGTAACTTTAAAGACACCTTTTGTTAATGTTCCTGTTTTATCAAAAACGATATATTTCACATCATTCAATGCTTCTAAATAGTTACTTCCTTTTACTAAAATACCACTTTTAGATGCCCCACCAATACCGCCAAAGAATCCAAGAGGAATCGATACAACGAGCGCACATGGACAAGAGATTACTAAGAACACTAACGCTCTATAAATCCAATCGGAGAATGTAGCACCCTCTAAAATAAGTGGTGGAATAAATGCCATTATTGCTGCTGTTATAACTACAACAGGAGTGTAATAACGTGCAAACTTCGTAATAAAGTTTTCTGTTGGTGCTTTTTTGCTACTTGCATTTTGTACTAAGTCTAAAATTTTCGATACAGTCGATTCACCGAACTCTTTTGTAACTTCAACAATTAATACACCATTTTGGTTTACAAAACCACTTAATACGTCATTACCAACTTCTACTTCTCGCGGTACAGACTCACCTGTTAGCGCTGAAGTATCCATCATTGATGTTCCCTCAATTACTTTCCCGTCTAACGGTACTTTTTCACCTGGTTTTACGATAATATACTCACCAATTTGCACATCTTCTGGTGATACTTGTTTCGTTTCATTTCCAAATTTCACATTCGCATAGTCAGGACGAATATCCATTAATGACGTAATTGATTTTCGAGAACGATTTACTGCAATACTTTGGAACAATTCCCCTACTTGATAAAATAGCATAACTGCTACAGCTTCTGGATATTGTTGAATCGCGAAAGCTCCTAAAGTTGCAATCGCCATTAAAAAGTTTTCATCGAATACTTGGCCGCGAGTTATGTTTCTTACCGCTCTCCAAACGATATCTCCACCTATTAATAAATACGCAAGGACGAATAATGGAATTGTTATCATTTGCGGTAATCCAGCTAATGCAGCAATTCCTGTCAAAATTCCACCGACTACTAATCGTCCTATCATCTTTTTCACATTTCCATCACCATGATCATGACCGTGGTCGTGTCCTTTTTCCTCTTCCCGAACAACTTTTACATCTGGCTCTAACTTTTGAACAACATTTTTTATATTTTGCACAGTCGATTCAATTTCTCTTTTATTCGTAACTTCTACTCGTAGTTTCTTTGATACGAAATCAACAGTCGCTTCTGAAACTGTTGGCATTTCCTTTACCTTATTTTCAATCTTCATTGCACAATTTGCACAATCTAAGCCTTCTAATACAAATACTTCTTTTATTGATTTTGTTTTTTGTTCTTCTTGCACTTTAATATGCGGCTCTAATTTTGTAACAAGTTGCTTCGCTTCCGTAACAACTTGATTTTCTTTATTTTGCGGTGTTTCTAAAAGCATCGTTTTTGTTGCGAAGTTTACGGAACAAGACGTTACTCCTTCTATATTCCCAACACCTTTTTCAATTTTCATTGCACAATTTGCACAATCTAAACCTTCTAGCATAAGTTTCTTTTTCACTAATGCTTCTGCCATCGTTCTCCCTCCTCGCGTTTTTATTCTTCCTCGTTTACGTGTTCAAACGCTTGCTCGAAGATATGAATTACGTGTTGATCAGCTAATGAATAATAAACTACCTTTCCTTCTTTACGGTTCTTTACAAGCTTTGCTTGCTTTAATACACGAAGCTGATGTGAGATTGAAGATTGCGTCATTCCTAATAAATAAGCTAAATCACAAACACACATTTCAGCTTCAAATAATGCATGTAATATTCTCGTACGTGTACGGTCACCTAATACTTTAAATAATTCTGCTACTTTACTTAAACTTTCATCAGTCGGAATTGTTTGTTTTACTTGATCCACGATTTCCTCGTGAATTACCGTTTGAGAACATGCTTCCTGTTGCGTTTCTATTTTATTTCCAGCCATTATAGCTCACCTCTTTAATTGAACATATGAACAATCATTCATATATCTTATACTCTTATTATATGAGCGTCTGTTCATATGTGTCAATAAAATCCGTAAGATTTTTTTGACAATTTCGTTCACATTTCAAAATAAACACCTAAATATTCTCCGCATCTATCATGCTCTTCATACAAAAAGGATGCACGAAAGCTATCGCACATCCTTTTCTTATTTATTAACTTTCACTGCATCCACAATTAACGAAGCGAATCCTAATTTACCATCCTGATTTCTATAATCAAAACGTTTCGATCGATAAATAAAACCTCCTTGCTCATTCCAATCATTATACTGAAATTCTCCATTTTCATCGCAATACTCTAGCAACTTTACTTGAAAACCCGCTACTTCAAACATAGATACAATCGTTTTATAGTTATGTACAATTTTATGACTTGCAGCCGGATGATCTAATGGACCTGGCCCTCCTACTTGCACACCTTGCTGATATTCTTCATTTGGAAAAAATGCATCTGGTACCGCACAACGAATGTAACCCTCATCTTGTAAAAATTCATAGCATATTTTAGCTGCTTCTATACCTTCTTCATACGATAAATGCTCCCATACGTGTTCAGCCAAAATTACTGATAAAGAATTAGGCTGAAATTTATTAAGCCACGTTTCTCTTTTTAATAAATTTAATTCTTCTTCATTCGTATGTAACCAACCTGGGTTATTATTATATCCCTCTGCTCCAACGACAACTTTCGCCTCCATCTTTCCACCCCTTCTTATATTCCGACATAAAAATTCGACAACATAACATTGGTCTCCTTTATTTCCCCAAAAGAAAAAGCCTTGCGCGCTCCCTAGACGCACAAGGCTTACTAACTTTATATCCCTTTAATTAGCTTTTTCTAAACTATCTTGCGAACTTCCATCGTCTTTTAAATGACTATGTTTTTTCGAATAAACAAAGTATACAACCACTCCGATTGCTAACCAAACACCGAAGTATATCCATGTTTTTAACGGTAGATTTACCATTAAGAATAGACAGCTTGCAACTGAAATAATCGGTAAGATCGGTACAAGTGGTACCATAAATCCACGTTGTAATTTCGGATGCGTTTTACGAAGAATGATGACAGTTACACCAACCATCGCAAATGTTAATAACGCTCCAATATTCGCTAAATTCGACAATTCTTTTAAATCGATAAATCCGGCAATTAAAGCACTACCAATTCCTGTTAACCAAACTGAAAATGTTGGTGCTTCTGTCTTCTTGTTAATTTTCGCAAAAGATTTTGGCAATAAACCGTCACGGCTCATAGCGAAGAATACACGTGTCGTAGCGTAGATGTATGCGAAAATTACAGCCATAATACCAATTACAGCTCCAATAGCGATTACACCAGCCACTTTATCTTGTCCTACAACTTCTAATACATAGGCCATCGCTTCAGGTACATCTAATTCCTTATAAGAAACCATACCTGTCATAACGAGACAAACTACAACATAAATGATTGTACAAATGACTAATGAAGCAATAATACCAATCGGCAAATCACGTTGTGGATTTTTCACTTCTTCAGCAGAAGTTGCTAATGCATCAAATCCTAAGAAAGCGAAGAATACTGCTGCTCCTCCGGCGAAGACTCCACTTAAGCCGTACGGTGCAAATGGTATCCAGTTTTCTGGTTTCACGTAGAATACACCAACTGCAATGAATAAAACAACAATACCAATTTTAATTAATACCATTATGTTATTCACACGCTTACTTTCTTTTGTACCACGTGATAATAACCAAGTTATCACCAACGTAACGATAACTGCGGGTAAGTTCACCATACCACCTTGCGCTGGAATCGTTAACAATGCTTTAGGAATTTCAATTCCCAATCCGCTCACTAAATTATTGAAATAACCTGTCCATCCGCCAGCTACTGCGGCAGTTGTTACGACATATACGGATAGCAATGTCCATCCCATTAAATGGGCAACAAACTCACCAATTGTTGCATATGAATATGTGTACACACTACCTGAAACAGGAAGTGCAGATGCAACCTCTGCATAACATAAAGCTGCAAATCCACAAACAATTGCTGCAATCATGAATGAAAAAATAACTGCTGGACCAGCATCTCTTGCTGCTACTAATCCCGTTAATACTAGAACTCCTGTACCAATTATCGCACCAATCCCTAGCATTGTTAGGTCAAATGCCCCTAGCGTTTTCGTCAAAGTTTTACTTTTACTTTCCCCTAACAATTGCGTAACGGATTTCTTTTTAAATAGGTTGGCCACGATGAATGCCCCCTTTTACCAAGAAGAGCTAAGAGGTATTATCTCTTAGCTCTTATCATGTTGTTTTATATATTGTTCGATTTTGTTTTGTATAATGCTTCTATTAGCAAGATACTGTTTCTGCTTCTAATAATTCTTTTGCACCTTTGTACTCTACACCGTGAGCTTCTGCAACTGCTTCGAATGTTACATAGCCTTCTAATGTATTAATACCTTTTAATAATGCAGTGTTGCCTAGGCAAGCTTCTTTGTAGCCTTTGTTAGCAATTTGTACTGCATATGGTACTGTTACGTTTGTTAATGCAAGAGTTGATGTACGTGGAACCGCACCTGGCATGTTTGCAACTGCATAATGCACAACGCCGTGTTTTTCATAAGTTGGGTTATCATGAGTTGTAATACGGTCAGTTGTTTCGAAAATACCACCTTGGTCAATCGCGATATCTACAACAACAGAACCTTGTTCCATTGATTTAATCATTTCTTCTGTTACAAGTTTTGGCGCTTTTGCACCTGGGATTAATACTGCACCGATTACAAGATCAGATTCTTTTACAGCTTCTGCAATATTGTAAGGATTAGACATTAAAGTTTTTACTTGGTTTCCGAAAATGTCATCTAATTGACGAAGACGTTCTGCACTTAAGTCGATGATTGTTACATCCGCACCTAGTCCAACTGCAATTTTAGCAGCATTTGTACCAGCTTGTCCACCACCGATAATTGTTACTTTACCACGTTTAACTCCTGGAACACCTGCAAGTAAGATACCTTTACCGCCTTTGTTTTTCTCAAGGAATTGCGCACCGATTTGTGCAGCCATACGACCAGCTACTTCACTCATAGGTGCAAGTAATGGTAATGAACGGTTTTCTAATTGTACTGTTTCATATGCGATAGCAACAACTTTCTTTTCAATTAACGCTTTTGTTAATTCTGGTTCTGGAGCTAAGTGTAAGTATGTGAATAAGATTAAACCTTCGCTGAAGTGTTTGTATTCGCTTTCAACTGGTTCCTTAACTTTCATAACCATTTCCATGTTCCAAGCTTCTTCAGCTGTATCAACAATTTTTGCTCCCGCTTCAACATACTGAGCATCTGTGAAACCAGATCCTACACCTGCATCCTTTTGAATGAATACTTCGTGATTGTTACGAACTAAATGTACAACACCTGCTGGTGTCATTGCCACACGGTTTTCGTTGTTTTTAATTTCTGCTGGTACCCCAATACGCATAATGAAATGCCCCCTTATAATTAACAGAAAAAAGGAATTCTTTTTTCTTTTTTAAATAATTAATAACTTATGTCCTTATTCTAGCATAACTTAAAAGTTATGAAAACGCTAACATACTATTTTTTTAAAGTTTATATATTTAGAATAGTGTAAATATATAAAACATGGATTCTATTGAGTTCTGCGTACCACTTCATCATCTATCACTCTATTTCTATTATATCCATTCAAAATGCATAGTTATTATTTATTATTTGACAATAACGTAACAATGTAAAAAAACTAAGTAGTTACGTATACATATACACTTATTACTTTGTACAATACTTTAGAAATATATTCTTTTCATAAAAAAAACAGCTACTGGCATTTAACCAGCAGCTGGGTAACTTATAAATAATTTTGAAAACAAGTCTTCTGTCGTTTCTGTAATTTTATCAAATATATCGCTTTCTTCAGCTTCTTGTTCTTTTAACATCTTAATTGTTTCACCTGCGTCTTCAGGATAATCGGTAATGATACCATCTACGTTTAACTTATAATATGCCTTTAAACTTTCCATATCATTTACTGTCCATACGTAAATTGGCTTATTTAACTTCCTTGCTTCTTTTACTAATTTCTTATTTAACATATATTCTTCTGCTACATAAAAATCAGCCTTCACATTCTTTAAGTTAGCTCTACTTGCATAAAGTATATATCCTACTTTTATATCTGGATTTGCACGCTTAAACTCTTTAATGAGCGGATAATGTAACGTTTGAATAACACATTGTTTCTCAAAGTCATTATCTTTAATTGTTTTTAGTACTTTATTTACGAAATCCTTCTCATTACCGTGAAGCTTCACTTCTATATTGAGTTTTATTCTATTTTTTGAAAGCTTAATAATTTCATCTAATGTGCTAATTCCCCCTGAGAATCCATCTTGGCTAAGAGTAAGTTTCCTTAACTCATCCATTGTCAAATCTGATACATGTACATTCTCATTGGCAAGACGTTTTAACTTCAAATCATGAATTACTGCCAGCTCGCCATCTTTCGTTTGCAGTACATCGATTTCAGCGTAATCTGCTTTTGCATCAATAGCACCTTGCACAGCTTCTTTCGTATTTTCTACCCCTTTTGATATATATCCACGATGTGCCATAATAATCGGTTCTTTATACGAATTTGAAATAAAGGTTACAATGAAGGCAACGACCATTCCAGCAATAATAATTCCCACAATATATACACCAATAAATTTCCAACGATGTTTTTGGAAGAAACATTTATCTGCTTTCGATTTTGAATAGTCTAATCCTTCTTCTAGTAAAACATCTTCAACCGGAACCTTTTGCAAATACAATCGCGTAATCGCCATAATATAAAATGGTGTCACGATAAAGCTAAATAAATACAATGTACTTGTTAGGAATACAGACATTGTTGATTCAGCTAACAATGCGAATGTTCCTTTCGGGTTTGTAAATTCATACACACCCCATAGGCACAATAAATATATTCCCCAAAATACAATATACACAATCCCTATTGAAATGAAAAAACCTACTAAAAAGAATAGTACTTTAAAAAAGCTTTCTTTTACTAAAGCTGCACTTTTGCGTGCTGCCACGCGAAATGTTTTTTGCTCTAAAACGACAATAGGTAGAACAAAAATCCAGCGAAGGTTCAAATACGCGACTACAGCAAAGAACGTGTAATAACCAACTTGTCCCATCGTTGTCTTGAAGAGTTCTCCTGTAATAAAGTTAGGAATTTGAATTTGCGGAATTAATGCCGTTTCATATCCCATATTTAAAAGAGGTAATAATACGACAGCATATAAAATAAATCCTGGTAAGCAATATGTGAAAAGAGTAGGTAAATACGTTACCGTTTTATATAAAATCGGACGTAATTTCACCTTTTGTCTTTTATGAGCAAAATACGAAATAATAATAAGTACCGCAAATTCCGTAAAAATAAGAAACAGTGCTAACAATGACAAAATTACGATTGCCACGATGCCGTATGGTGTCTTTAAAAACACTAATAATTCATCGTTCGTTGCATTTGCATAACCACCAAAATACAATAACTTATTAAAAATGATCCCAAATAGCGGGACAAATACAATCGCTGCTAATAATTTATAAACAAGTTGAAAGGTTAATACATTCCAAAAAGCAAATCTAACTGTTTGAAAGGAATGTCCCATTACTCCTGGTATAGATAGTTTTTTACGGTGTTGCATATATTCCTCCAAATTCTAAAACGGTATTTGAGATGGATTCCACATTTCCAGTTCCAATCCATCTTTTTAATAATAATATATTCCGCTTAACATGAACACTCTTATACATATAATGAAAAAAGTGATGGCTAATCCCATCACTTTTTTTCACTCACTCTATTTTTTCTCTAATCCTTGTCCAAATGCTTTTAAGAAACTAAAACCGAATGTAATCGCCCTGTTGATATCTGGATCTTTTAATACCTTAAAGAAATCCATCACTTTTGTTTTCTTTCCATTTTTCAGCTCATCCGTTGCAAATTGTAATCCAGTGACTAAACTAGATGTTATTTGTTTCGTTATTTCTGGGTCCACTGAAGATAATGCCTCTCCTGCCCCCATCATATTGTTTAATGCGTTTTTTACTGGTTCACGATTCAATTGTTCAACAGCTATTTTGGAAACATCTTCTTTTGCAGCAAGTAAACTAATTGCTGCATCTAAAATTCCAGCTTTGTGCAACTGCGCTAATAGCTGCATCGTCTCTTCTACTGCTTCTCTATTTTCAGCTAGATCATTTAACAACTCATCTGTTACTTGCTGTTTTTTTTCTTCTTCTGTTACAATCTTCTTTTTAATTAAAGTAATCTCTTTTGCCACTATCTCCGCCCCCTAATTCTGGTCCACAAGTGATACGTATTGTTTTCTTTGCCACTTTTTCTCGATTTCAACACCATTTTGCGGATGGCGTTTTTTATCTCTCGGGTTTGAAGATGGTAACGGACGATTTCCTTTTTCACGTAATACGCGCAGTTTCACCATTGTTTGTTTATAAGCTGGTGTACACGTATAAATGTCTGTTGCTGTTCCTGTTAAAATATTGATTGCCTCTTCATTTACTGTCGCATGCATCGGCAAATATAACTCATTTCCAGTTACACGATCTGTAACAAGCGCTTGTACTTTAATCTTTCCAAATGGTGATGCTAACTCTACAAGACCACCATCTTTCACATTGCGTTCTTTAGCAAGTTCAGGTGAAATTTCAACAAATACTTCAGACACTTTAGATAAAATTCCAGCCGACTTATTCGTCATATTTCCTTCATGGAAATGCTCTAGTATACGGCCATTATTTAATAGTAAATCATACTCATCTGGTGCTACAACTGGCGGAACCCATTCATCTAGTGATAATCGTGCTAGTTTGTCTGGGAAGTTAAATCCATCTACATATAATAACGGTGTATCACTACCATCATGGCTACCCCAACATAAACTATTCCAGCCTTCTAAACGGTCATACGTTGCTTGTGAATATAACGGGGCAAGCGATGCAATTTCATCCATAATTTCACTTGGACTTCCATAATTCCAGTCTCCGCCCAGTGCACGAGCTACTTTTTGTAAAATCCACCAATCTGGTTTAGAATCACCAAGTGGCTTCAATACTTCATACAATCTTTGAATACGGCGCTCTGTATTTGTAAATGTTCCTTCCTTTTCTAAGCTTGGTGCTGCCGGTAAAATAACATCGGCAAAACGAGCTGTTTTCGATAAGAACATATCTTGAACAACAAGGAAGTCTAAATTCGCTAAAATATGTTGTACATGGTTGGCATTTGAATCTACTAAAGCCATTTCTTCTCCCATAACATACATACCACGCAGTTTTCCTTCTTCGGCCGCAAGTAACATTGCGATATTATTTAATCCCGGTTCTTTCGGAATGGTAGTACCGTATGCTTTTTCAAATTTCGCACGATGCACATCATCTGAAACTGCTTGGTAACCCGGAAGCCAGTTCGGTAATGTCGCCATATCACAAGCACCTTGTACGTTATTATGCCCGCGTAACGGATACGCACCGGCACCAGGACGACGGTAGTTACCTGTAACGAGAAGTAAATTTGAAATTGCTGCCGACGTTGTACTTCCTCCTGTATTTTGAGTTACACCCATTCCCCAAAGTATACAAGTACCATCTGCTTCATATACCATACGAGCCATTTCTTTTAACTGAGCTTTAGAAATCCCTGTAATTTTCTCAGTATAATCAAGCGTATATTTCTCTAGCATTTTGCTATATTCATCAAAATTCTTTACATTTTCAGCTATGAACTTTTTATCGTGCCAATCTTGATCGATAATGTATTTCGTTATCCCAGCAAGCCATACATAATCCGTCCCTTGACTCGGGTGAACAAATATATCAGCACGCTCCGCCATTTCATGTTTACGAAGGTCTGCGACAATTAGTTTTTGTTCATGTAATTTATGAGCACGTTTCACTCTAGTTGCAAGTACAGGATGTCCTTCTGTTGGATTTGCACCAACAATAATAACAAGACCTGCCTCAGCAATATCTTTCACTGTTCCAGCATCTCCGCCCATACCGACAGTTTTAAATAAACCGTCTGTTGCTGGAGATTGGCAATAACGGGAACAGTTATCTACATTATTTGTTCCATATATTTGACGAGCTAGTTTTTGCATAAGATAGTTTTCTTCATTTGTTACTTTCGAAGAAGAAATAAACCCAAACGCATCGCTACCATATTCTGATTTAATATGTTGCATATTAGATGCAACAACTTCAAGAGCCTCTTCCCATGAAGCCTCAACAAACATATCTCCTTGGCGAATTAACGGCTTTGTAATACGCTCTTCACTGTTCACAAAGTCCCATCCGAATTTGCCTTTTACACATGTGGAAATACCATTAACCGGTGCATCTGAAACAGGTTGCACTTTTAAAATTTGACGATCTTTCGTCCAGACTTCAAATGAACAACCTACACCACAAAATGTACACACTGTTTTTGTCTTATTAATTTTCGTCTTACGCATCGCGGACTCTACTTCTGAAACTGCTAAAATACTGCTATATCCAGGCTCTACATCTTTTACAAAATCAATCATTGGATTTAGCACATCTGGTTTTAAACCAGTCATAAATCCAGCTTCTCCTAGCATCGTTTTTTCCATTAATGCATTACAAGGACAAACTGTTACACATTGCCCACAGCTAACACAAGACGAGTCATTTATATTCACACCATTGTCCCAAATAACACGTGGGCGGTCTAAACTCCAATCAATCGATAAAGTTTCATTCACTTGTAAATTTTGGCATACTTCTACACACTGCCCACAGGCAATACATTGATTTGGGTCGTATCGATAGAATGGATGCGACGTATCCACTTCGCATGCACTTACTTTCGGTTCATATGGATATTTCTGTTCTTCAATTCCCATCATATCTACTGTATTGTGGACTTTACAGTTACCATTATTATTATCACATACCGTACAGTACAATAAATGATTCTCTAATATTCGATCCATCGCTTCAGTTTGTGCTTCCTTCGCACGTTCCGATTGCCTCTCAATATGCATGCCATCTTCCAACTTTGTTGAACAAGCACGCATTAACTTTCCATCTACTTCTACAATACATGTATCACAAGTTTGAATAGGATCTACCTCTGGTACATGACAAATTTGAGGATGTTCTAAATTACTTTCGTTAAATAATTGGAGTATCGTCTTTTCACCTGATGCGAAAAATTCTTTACCATCAACGGTTACACGGACTGTCTGTTCTGTCATAGTTTCCCCTCTCCTTACAACTAACTGTACAACACATTTTTGAATCCGTTTTCAAAAATGCGTTGCTGTACATATTTTTGAAACGCCCTGTTAAAATACTTTCCTTTGGAAGTCGATTCTAGATGTTATAAGGTATAACTACGAAAGCTTGAAAATGTCGCTATTCTACAAATCTATTATATCGTACATATACAATAATAACCAAAATAATCTGCTATCTTCTTACTAGTAGATGCTTTTGTTTTTTCGATGTTTTATGATAAATATGGAGAAAAATATATATAAAGGGGAATTTAATATGGGGCCTACTCAAGAAACATATACGATTGTACGCTATCAATCTGGTACATTTTCAAAACAAACCGATGAGGTTGTTACGGAATCTCCTATTACAATTAAATTAAATAGCGAAGAATACGTAACAGTTGTATGCACTCCTAATTACATTGAAGATATGGTAATCGGTTTTTTAATTTCTGAAGGAATTATTTCTTCTTATAAAGATATTGAAGAATTATGGATCCAAAAAGAAAACGGTATTGTTCATGTAAAATCATCAAAAATTAATCCGCTCTATCAAACTTTATATAATAAACGGTACGTAACTTCTTGTTGCGGAAAAAGTAGACAAGGTTTTGTTTTCGTCAACGATGCAGCAAAAGCAAAGAAGTTACATGATATACATATAACTATTACTCCGGAAGAATGTTTTCACCTAATGACTTCCTTACAACAATCTTCAACTACATTTCGCCAAACGGGTGGTGTGCATAATACCGCTCTATGTGATCGAAAAAACATTCTTTTAGCACGAATGGATATCGGAAGACATAATGCGCTAGATAAAATATACGGTCATTGTTTACGAAACAATATATCCGTTCAAGGGAAAATCATTGCGTTTAGCGGACGCATCTCATCTGAAATTTTGTTAAAGGTTTCAAAAATAGGTTGCGAAATTGTTCTATCTAAATCAGCTCCAACTAAACTAGCTCTGCAACTCGCCCATGATTTAGGTATTACCGTAGTAGGATTTATTCGAAATGGATCTTGCAATATTTATACACATCCAGAACGAATCGATGGCTACAAAATAAACGATTGACTACGTAAAAGAAAGTGGAAATTTAATCAGTGGAGGGTTTTTCCCTCCCCACTGATTATTAGCCCAAACCAATCGGGCTTTTACGGGCAACCCGACTCCCACGAATAGTGGGATAAAAATGACTCCTTTACAAAGTGGGAATTTTAGTTATAAAAATGTAATATATTAAATCCTTGAATAGTTAATGAAGTTAATATATAATTTCATTACATAAATAAAATAAAAACATAGTAGCATAATCTCTTCATTCTTTTACAAATTAAGAAAGAATAGTCACAGAATACATTTAACTAAACTTAATCTTACAAAGTTAATGAATTAAATTTGAATCAATCTAGGAGGTTACAACTATGGAAATTCGCTTATTAACAACAGAGGACGCAGAAATTTATTTGAAAGTTTGTATGGAAGGTTTAACGAAAAACCCTGAGGCTTTTAGCTCTTCTTATGAAGATGTTCTTAAACATGAAAACCCTGTCGCTGCTATGGCAAAGCGATTAAGCAATCCGGATAAGTATACTCTAGGTGTCTTCAAAGATAATGATTTAGTCGGTATTGCTACTCTAGAAACAAAGCCATTTATTAAGCAAGAGCATAAAGCAAAAATCGGCTCCGTTTTTGTTTCTCCAAAAGCGCGTGGTCTCGGTGCAGGACGAGCTTTAATTAAAGCGATTATTGAAAATGCCGATAAATTACATGTAGAACAGCTCATGCTTGATGTTGTTGCTGATAACACTGCTGCAAAAAAATTATATGAGTCCCTCGGCTTCCAAACTTACGGTGTGCAAGAACGGTCCTTAAAACATAATGGCCAATATTGGGACGAAGAGCATATGGTTTTATTCTTAAATAATTAACATTTTAATATAATTTTTCAAAAGCATCTTCTTATTAATTAAGATGCTTTTTTCATTACAACAATGTAATCTTCATGTCACCTTTATCAATCGTTCCAATCCTTTCCATTCGTTATACTAAAAATATAAAGTGAGACTTTAATCAGTGGGGATAATCTATCTCCCGCTGAGTATTTCATGAACGTATAGCATGCAATTGATATGTAGAGGAGAATGTAACATGAAACAAAACAAACAAGCTATCTTTTTAATATTTGCTACAGCAATTGTAACTTCTGGACTGGCAATTCTACCTTGGTTTATTATATAGAAAACATTAAAAAAGCTTATTGCTTCTTAAGAAGCAATAAGCTTTTTTTCTATTATAAAATCCCGAAAAATTTATTTACACAACTTATCATAATAAGCATAGATACCGCAACACACATTACAATCGCATTACGATCTTGCTTTTCTTTTTGTAAATGTTCTACTTTTTTACTCATGTGTACAATCCCCTTTATATTAAAAAAAGTGTGAGATAGGAAATTTTTCTTATCCGATGCGAGGTGAATACGAAAACCCTCTCTATCTCACATACACAATAGAATGGAATTGTCATTTTATAAATAAAATGACATGACGTTATGTCGCAACATAGGGTATTTGTGTCGCTACGTTTTCTATTATAAAAAATAGTTGTGCAAAACTAGTGCATTTTTTATGTCAATTGCCCTGATTGAAAAAATCAGCCATCCATTCAATCACATAAAAAGAGTTTTTTATTATTTTCATGTAAACTATACAAGTAGAATGAAGAGTTTGGGGTGCACAAGATTATGGTGAAAATTTTATTAGTAGACGATGAAGAACGTATGTTACGATTATTAGATCTGTTCTTAAGCCCTCGTGGCTATTTTTGTATGAAAGCTACCTCTGGCCTTGAAGCGCTAGAATTAATCGAACAAAAGGTCTTCGATATTATTTTATTAGATGTTATGATGCCAAATATGGATGGGTGGGATACTTGCTATCAAATCCGTCAAATTTCCAACGTTCCAATTATTATGCTAACAGCTCGCAACCAAAATTATGATATGGTCAAAGGCCTGACCATGGGAGCAGATGACTATATTACAAAACCATTCGATGAACATGTATTAGTCGCGCGAATCGAGGCTATATTACGTCGTACAAAGAAAGATAGCTTTGTTAGCTTCAATGGTATTGAGTGGGATAAAACGAAACATACTGTTACAGTTTATAATGAAAAAATCTCACTAACTCCTATTGAATTTTCGTTACTCGGACTATTTTTACAAAATACAAACCGTGCCTACAGCCGAGACGATTTAATCGAGAAGATTTGGGGCTATCAAACAGATATCGAATATAGAACTATCGATTCACATATTCGTAACATACGGGATAAGTTACGCAAAAAAGGATTTCCAGTTGAAGATTACTTAGAAACTGTCTATAAAGTCGGATATAAATGGAAAAATGAATAATTACTTCTGTCAGTGGGGATGGATAAATCCCCACTGATTAAAGTTTCACTTTATATGAAATAAGGTATGGTGAGAAAATGAGCAAACTTTCCCTTAAAGTTGGGACATACTTTTTAATATTAGCTTTATGTATTGAGACAATCGCTTTCGTATCTTTTTATAAAAGTCTTTCAAAAATGCGTGTTGAAGAGGAGACGCTTGCTCTTTTAGAGAAAGGAAATCGCTATCGTAATACGATTGAACAGCGTGCAAAATGGAGCAAATACGGCAAATACGCTGAGAAAAGAAAACATACTGAACATCTCAACCGCCCTGCCTCTTCCGGCTTCTCTATTGAAAGTGCCGCTGAAGACTTAATGGAAACAGAAGCACTTACTAATTCTGATATAGCCATTGTTATCACTGACAGTAATGGAAAAATCACTTCGGCCTCAGAAACAGTAACAAAAGATATGCAAAAACAACTTCATTGTAAAATCGCCCCCGTTAAAAGGGGCGGATTAATAGTAGAAAAGAATTGGAAAAAATCAAAATTCATCTCAACAGTAACACCAATTGATACAAAAGACTTTCAAGGCAAATTACACATGTTCTTAAAAACATCCTTCTTAGAAGATATGCTACTTAGACTCATGAATCAATTCATTATCGTGAGTATTTTAACACTTATTTTAACAACTATTTCTGTCTTTGTTTTTTCTCGAGTTATTACAGATCCTCTTATAAAGATGAAGAGAGCAACAGAAAAAATGTCAAAATTAAACAAGCCAATTCAATTAGGGATTAAACGCAATGATGAACTTGGAAGTTTAGCCACAACCATTGAGGAACTGTCTAGTGAACTGACGTATATGAAAAAAGAGCGAAACGAATTTCTTGCCAGTGTAGCGCACGAGTTACTCACTCCACTAACTTATATGAAAGGTTATGCGAAAGTGGCAAAGAGAGATTCTTTAACGAAGGAAGAACGTGAAGAGTATTTACAAATCATCGAGGATGAAACCGATAGTGTAACTGATCTCGTACAAGATTTATTTATGCTCGTACAATTAGAGCAACATCAATTCGTTATTAAAAAACAAAAAATGCTCCTTAGGCCATTTTTAGAACGAATGGTTGAAAAAACAAAAACAACATTAACAAACAAACAAATAGAAATTCATGTGTACTGTAAAAATGATTTAGAAGTTTGTATAGATGAAAGGCGTATGGAACAAGTGATGTTAAATTTATTGCATAATGCTTATCAACATTCGCCAGAAAACACTTCTATAACAATACGTGTACTAACCAGTGCGAATACTTTTATAATAAGTATACAAGATGAAGGTGAAGGTATTCCAAAAGAGGATATCTCACACATTTTCGATCGCTTTTACCGTGTCGATAAATCTAGAACACGAGCTACAGGAGGAAAAGGCATTGGACTAGCTGTTGCAAAGGAAATTGTAGAACTTCATAATGGTTCTATCAAAGTTAAAAGCGAGTTAGAAGTCGGAACAGAATTTATAATTGAATTACCATTTGAATAATATATGTGTGAAATCACCAGTAGTAGTCAACACTACTGGTGCTATTTTATTTATAAAACCAGCTCATATAAGCTAAGCTTTTGAAATTATTCTTATTTCAATATAAAATATAGGTATAACTGTCAAAGATTTGGAGGGTGATATAATTGGATATCCATGTATTAACAAAAGACGAAGCAGAAATTTACTTAGAACTTCGAGTAGAAGGGTTAAAACAAAACCCGGAAGCTTTCAGCTCTTCTTATGAAGATATTATTAATAAAGAGTGTGCTATTGAATATAAAGCCCAAAAATTAGCACAAGATGAGAACTATACACTAGGTGCATTTAAAGATGGAGAATTAATCGGAGTTGCAACACTGGAAACGAAACCATATGTAAAACAAGAACATAAAGCGAAAATTGGTTCAGTATACGTGTCTCCAAAAGCACGCGGACTTGGAGCAGGAAAATCACTTATTAAGGAATGTCTTGAACTTGCTAAATCTCTAGAAGTAGAGCAAGTTATGCTTGATGTTGTTGTCGGAAACGATGGTGCAAAAAAACTTTATGAGTCATTAGGATTTAAAACATTTGGTGTGCAAGAACGCTCATTAAAATATAACGGACAATATTGGGATGAAGAGCATATGGTTCTTTTCCTAGATGAAGAAAAATAATAAAAAAACATCCTCCATTTATGAGGATGTTTTTTACTTTCTTGTAAACCATGCTGTATATAATAATTGAATGGCCTCTTCAATTTCTTCCTCTAATAAAGTCGCAAATCCAAGCAATACTGTACTTTTGGGAGAAGTCCCTTCCCTATAATACATCGAAACAGGGTACACTTTAATACTCCTTTCAGCTGCAGCTTCCATTAATTCTTTCTCTTCCATCCCGTTATGCACTTTTAATAAAATATGTAGGCCGGAATCTTCCCCTATTACTTCAATGCGATTAGAAAAATATTTTTCTATTACCGAAACAAGACGGTCTCTCTTCTTTCGGTACACAACACGCATTTTATGAATATGTTTTTCCCAATGCCCGTCATTTAAAAATTTCTTAATGATCTCTTGATCGATTCTTGAAACGCTTTGTGTGTAAAATAAATATTGCTCCTGATACTGCTTAATGAGGGATTTTGGCAACACCATATAACTCATCCGTAATGACGGTAATAGCGCTTTAGAGAGCGTCCCCATATAAATTACTTTCCCATCTCTATCTAACCCTTGCAGCGCTGGAATTGGCTTTCCTGAATAGCGAAATTCACTATCATAATCATCCTCAATAATATATCTTCCTTCTTCTTTTTCCGCCCATTGTAAAAGCTGCATTCTTCTCGTAATTGGCATAATCATCCCGCAAGGAAACTGATGCGAAGGTGTAACAAATACAACATTTGCATGGCTATCCGCTAACTGTGACATACGAATTCCATCTCTATCTAAAGATAACATTTGTACATTTTGTTCCCCTTGCTCGAAAACAACCATTTTCCGATGGTACCCAGGGTTTTCAACCGCATAACGACTTCCCTTTAACAACTGAAATAACATTTTTACTAATATTTGCGTACCCGCTCCTATTACAATTTGACTAGCTACGCATCGTACACCTCTAGATTCATACAAATAGCTCGCGATTTCTTCTCGTAAACTTACCTCCCCTTGCGGATGTCCAATAAAAAGTAAATCTTTATTTTCAAATTGCCATACCTCGTTCGTGATTTTTCGATATACATGAAACGGAAAAGTATTAGTATCCACACCCGTTTGAGTGAAATCAAATTTATACTTCTTATCTTGAAAAGGCGCTTCTCCTATTACCTCTTCGCTGCCTTCCACATGAATCATTTGCTCGATTTCACATACAAAATAACCTTTTCTAGAAATCGACTCAATATATCCTTCAGCAAGAAGTTGCTCATAAGCAGCTTCAACTGTATTTTTACTCACTTGTAAATATGTCGCCAGCTTCCTCTTAGCCGGTAATTTCGTAAAGGCCGGAATCGTTCCATCTTTAATCTCTTTTTTTATATACTCATACAATTGTACATACAATGCTGTCTTACTATTTGCACTCAAATTAGGTGTTAGTTCTAACACAACATCTGACCCCTCCCAAAAACACATAACTGATACTTTTTACAGTACCAGAAGTTCTATATAATTCCTTTTATCATGTAACACATTAATAATCAAATACTAGAGAGGAGATGCATGATAATGAACAATGGTAGACGCATCGGACTTATGATGATTATTACAGGAGCTACCCTGTGGGGATTATCTGGTCCCATGATTCAGTGGCTATTTCAACATACGAACGTATCATCAATTGATTTTTTAACAATTCGCCTCTTACTCGCAGGAATATTCATTTTGGCTTTCTTACTTATTAAAAAACAAAACATATTTCACATTTGGAAACATCCTAAACACTTTATACAACTTATAATTTTCTCTATTCTTGGCATGCTTGGTGCTCAGTACGCTTTTATCGAAACAGTTCATATTAGTAATGCGGTAACGGCAACACTATTTCAATTTCTAGGTCCTATTCTTATTACCATTTACGTTGCGTTTGAGCGAAAGAAATTCCCTGCTTCTATGCAAATACTCGCAATTATAACTGCTCTAACAGGGACATACTTTATTATTACAAACGGTTCAATTGAAAATATTGTTTTATCTAAAGCAGCTATTACTTTCGGCCTATTAACAGCGATTGGTTTTGCGTTTTATACCCTTCATCCGGCTTCTCTTATTAAAGAATGCGGAACAACTATAGTAATTGGCTGGGGGATGTTAATTGGAGGGATTGCACTGCTTATTTGTAATCGTTCTTTTGGATGGAATCAGATTTCGCAAACTTTCACATTTCAAACTTTTTCTATGCTTATTCTTATCATTATAAGTGGCACTCTTTCTTTCCTTCTTTATATCGGGAGTCTTAAATATTTAGCAGCAACAGAAACAAGTATTTTATCTAGCATTGAACCACTTGTAGCTGCCATCGTTTCAATCGCTTGGCTTAATGAATCCTTTGGAGCATATCAATTATTAGGCGGAGTATGTATCGTTCTTTCTGTTATTTTCTTAACAATGCCTCAAAAAGAAAGAGAACCAACCTTTTCAACTGAACAAATATAAAGTGAAACTTTAATCAGCGGGAGATTCCATCCCCCACTGATTATTAGCCCGCACCAATCGGGATAGAAAATGTCAAAAGAGGTCGTACAAAACTTACGACCTCTTTTTATGATTTAAAGGAATTGTCTCGTCTTCTAGCAAATACAATTACACTAACAATAAAAATTAGGAGTGTGGCACCATGAAAAAAATCGGAACTATGCTACTTTTCTCCTTCCTCATCACTGGCTGCGCGCAAGTGCAACCCGATTCAAATGTACCTAAAAAAGAAGTACTAGAAACGTCATCCTCTCAAATTAACGCACCTTCCTTTTTTCATCTTAGTGTCCTAAAAGGTGTAAATTGGGAAGAAGCGCCATCATTCGTAGAAGGAAAAATACCGTTAAAAGGCATTGAAGGAAAAATTGCAATGGCTGATAGCTCTATTATCGCAAATGAGCAAAATGAAATAATGTGGTTCTTCCTAGATCCTAAAATGCCAACTGGAAAACTATCTATTATTGCTTTAAAACAAGGCTCTATCCTTCCAACACCAATAATCGTTCCAAAAGAAACTTCCGAACCAAATTGGACTACTTCAAATACAATCGATACTACAATAAAAGAACTCCCTCTCGTAATGTCACTACCTTCATCTGGATTATGGGTATTAAACATATATGTGAATGAAAGATATTATGATCAATTTGTAATCACTGCCGAATAAAGTGACAAAACTGGAATACTTCCTTACAACAATGTAATTTCTACGTCACGTACTTCAATAGTTGGATTCTCTCTCTTCTCTTATACTTAAAGTAAGAAATGAAGCGAGGAGAGATGAGAGATGAAAAAAATGATAGAAGTGATCGTAGCAGTACCTGAGGTTTTAGTAAATGGTAAACAAGTTACAATGGAATTAAATAAATAATGAAGGGACATAAATAATTCTATCCTTCTTCATTATTTTGATTTCTTATCTCAAAAAAAGCAGTGCCTTTTTAAGGCACTGCTTTTGACTATCTATAACTTGGCATTTTCGTAATTTGCGCCACCCCTGAATCAATGGCTGCTTTCGCTACTACTTCTGCAACACTTGGAACAACTCTTTTATCTAATGGATTTGGAATTACATAATTCGCATTACGCTCTTCGTCTGTAATTATGTTAGCGATCCCATATGCTGCCGCTAATTTCATCTCTTCTGTAATATCAGTCGCACGTACATCTAACGCACCGCGGAATATTCCAGGGAACGCCAATACATTATTTACTTGATTCGAATAATCAGAACGCCCAGTTCCTACTACAGCTGCCCCAGCTTCTAATGCGTCCTCTGGGAATATTTCTGGAATTGGATTCGCCATTGCAAACACAATTGGTTTCTCGTTCATCGTCTGTATAAGTTCTTTCGTTAATACGTTTGGAGCAGATACACCGATGAAAATATCAGCTTGATGAATCGCTTCCTTTAATGTTCCACGTACATATTCTCGATTTGTCTTCTGTGAAACTTCGATTTGCGCTTCGTTCATCCATGTTTCACCTTCACAAACAATACCTTCTAAACTAACTAACGTAATGTGTTTTGCGCCAGCTTTTAATAATAATTTTCCAATTGCAATTCCTGCCGAACCCGCACCGTTAATAACAATTTTCACATCATCCATTTGTTTACTTACAACTTTTAATGCATTAATAACAGCTGCTAAAACGACAATAGCCGTCCCATGCTGATCATCATGAAATACAGGAATATTCGTTTCTTCTTTTAATCGTTTTTCAATTTCAAAACAGCGTGGTGCTGCAATATCCTCTAAATTAATACCTGCAAATGTAGGCTCTAGATTTTTCACAAGGGTAACGATTTCATCCACATCAGTCGTCCCTAAACATAGCGGGAAAGCATCTACATTCGCAAACTTCTTAAATAAAATACTTTTCCCTTCCATAACAGGCATAGCCGCTTTCGGTCCAATATTCCCTAAACCTAGTACTGCTGTTCCATCTGAAACAACTGCCACCATGTTCCCTCTTGCTGTATAGTCATACGCTGTTTCTTCATCTGCTGCAATTGCTTTACAAGACTCAGCTACCCCTGGTGTATAAGTCAGACTTAAATCATCTGCTGAATTCACTTCTACTTTACTTGTAATCTCAATTTTCCCTACTAACTCTTTATGCAATAATAATGATCTTTCATTAATTTCATTTTCTAACATACTTATAATCTCCCCTTAATTTGACAAGCTAGCTATACGAATATAGCTAGCTTGTTTTGATCATGAAAACATTTTTAATAAAATTGTTGCTGTTACGACCACAGCTGCCCCGCCTAAACGCGTTGAAATTTGCGCAAACGGCATTAATTCCATACGATTTGAAGCTGATAGAATAGCAACATCTCCAGTTCCACCTAAACCACTATGACATCCAGTTACAATTGCTGATTCAACTGGATACATTTTCATCACTTTCCCTACAAGAAAACCTGATGCTACCATTGTAAGAACAACTGATGCACAAACAACAACATATCCTACAGAAAGAACTGCTGCTACGTCTTTTAACGGAATATATAGCAATCCTAAACCAACCATTAACGGCCAAGTTAAATTCTTTGAAATAAATTTATATAAATGGAATGCACCTTGCTCCATTTTTGCTGGCATTAATTTAAAGTATTTCACAAGTGCTGCTGAAAAAATCATAATAATTGCTCCTGGAATACCGATAAATTTAGAAGCAAATCCTCCGAAAATAAAGAATGTACATGCAATCAATAACCCTGCTCCCATTAATGAGAAATCAATTGGCTTTTCTGTATTTTGCTCTTTTAATAACTCTGCTTGATTATCTGTTTTTACTAATACACCATTCCCACTAAGCTCAGGTCTCTTCTCACCTAAACGCTTCATATAGCCTGCGCTCACAATTGCAAACATATTTCCGATAATAGCTGCTGGAATAAGCTGTGATACAAATGTTGCTGATGATTCATTTAAAATATCACCGTAAGCTAGTGATAGCGGTAAAATCCCTTCCCCAATACCACCACTCACAATTGGTACGATGATAAAGAAGAATGTCTGCTTCATTTCAAATCCAAATAGTGAACCTACTAATAAGCCTACTGCGATAGAAGCTAACGTTCCTACTACTAAAGGAATAAACATGCGAACGAAACCTTGTACTAACACTTTACGATTCATTCCCAAAATACTTCCTACTACTAAACAAGAAATATATAAATATAAAAAGTTCGATTTTTTCATTAACATAGTCGCAGCTTCCATTGAAGCTGGATTCATCCAGTTGAAAAATACAAGTAACGATGGAATAAATAATGAAAGAATTGCTGGACCACCGATGTTTTTTAGAATTGGAATTCTCATCCCAATGTCACCTAAGAAAATACCCATAATCATAATAACTGCAAATCCACCAATCATATCTGCTGGTAATTTATTATATACAGATGCCCCATAAATAATAGCAGCCAATACTACATATAACGGTAAAGGTATTACACCGATTTTTACATTCATAATTTTAGAAGCGAACGATTCTCTTTGTACCTCATTCCCCTCAGAAAATGATACCGCTTCCACATTCTTTTGAATTCCCATATGGCACCCCCTTGTTTTCTTAATAACAATATTAAAACGCTTTCAATAGTAAAAATAGTTTTTGTAAGTTTTGTAACTACTTTTGTAATTAAAAAAAGTATAAGCGACCTATAATAAGTCGCTTATACGTAAAAGTCTATTTTATTTTGGTCAATACACCTTAATTTACTTACCGGCCTTCCCACATGTTGATACACCATTTCATTCTCTAAAACTCCAATTTCAGTCAAAAACATTACATACTTTCGAATAGAAACTCTTGAAACCCCTACTAATTTCGCCATTTCATCTGTTGTAAATGCTTGCCCGTGAAGCGATTTGATTTGCTGCCAAATTAGTTGCAATGTTTGCTTTGTTAATCCTTTCGGAAGCTCTTTATAGTCAAAGGACTCTCTTTTTTCTTTTTGTAAAATTAGCGAATCTAATTCCGATTGACTAATTTTTTGTTGTTCTTTCATGAAAGTAAATTTTTCTCGATACACAGTTAATGCTTCCTTAAAGCGTTCAAATGTAAATGGTTTAATTAGATAGTCTACAACTCCATATTGTAATGCTTTTTTTATACTTCCCATATCATGTACAGCTGAAATCATCATAATATCAATTTCTTTTTCTTGATTTCGAATATACATTAAAAGCTCAAATCCAGTCTCCTCAGGCATAAAAATATCAAGTAATATGAAGTCTACTCGTGACTTCTCTAACACTTCTATCGCCGATTTAACTGAGTTAACTGCATGGACAAGTTCAAACCCTCCAACTTGCTCTAAGTAATGCGTATTTAACATCGCAACCATCGGATCATCTTCTACAATCAAAACTTTGATCATTTTATCTCTCATCCCTACTTTTAGGTATTTCAATCGTTATTGTCGTTCCTGTTCCTAACAATGACTGAACATAAATTCCTCCATTTATTCGCTGTATGCTTTCCTTTACAAGATGCAAACCATACCCCCGATTATCACCCTTTGTAGAATAACCTTTTATAAATAATGCATCAATTTCATCTTCTTTTATGCCTTTCCCCGTATCTTGTACTGTAATGATTAATGTATCCCCATATTGTATTCCAACTTCAACCTGCTTCTTCTCACAATTCGTCACTGCGTCTAATGCATTATTGATTAAATTTCCGACAATGGTGATCAGTTCATGAATGATACGTTCATCATATATTTCTGGTAAGTAAGAATCTTCTTTTATAATTAACTTTATATTTTTCTCTCTAGCATAACTGAGTTTACCTAGTAAAAATCCAGCAAATACTGGGCTTTGAATTTTTTTCATAATCCCCCCCATTTCATATTGATGCTCTGATACCATACTACTTACATATTTCTGTAATTCTTCATACTGTTTCATATGTGTTAGCCCTAATACGACATGCATTTTATTCATAAATTCATGAGATTGAGCCCGTAATGCTTCCGCATATAGCCTAATACCAGTTAATTCTTCTGCTAATTTTCTAATTTCTGTTTTATCACGAAATGTTGCAATTGCACCAACTATTTCTCCTTTTACATATAAAGGAACACGATTAGTAACAATCGTAATCCCATAAATCTTTTGTTCTTCGTTTAATTGTACCTCTCCTGTTTGCAACACTTCTTTTATACGTGAATTCGGCATATACAATTCAACATCTTTACCAATAAAGTCTTCTTCAAGTCCACTTTTCTTAAATAGCCGTTTTGCTTCATTATTAATTAACGTTACTTTCGCTTCTTTATCCACAGCAATAATACCTTCTTTGACCGATTGTAACATCGTATTTCTTTCTTCAAGAATTTTCGCTATCCTATGCGGCTCAAGACCAAATAAACTTTTCTTTATATGTCTAGCTAGCAATATCGCTCCTATAATGCCAACTAACACTCCAACTCCAACACCGATATACATAATATGTCTACTTTCCTTAACTCGCTCTTTTACATTATCTGCTGAAATTCCAACCGCAACCGCTCCAAGTTGTTCCCCTGTTTCAGAAAAAACCGGTATAAATACTCTCATAGAGACCCCTAAAGTTCCTTCTGCTAACGACACATGTTCCTTTCCCTTCAATGCCGTTCCTTCATCTCCTCCAATGAAATGTTGCCCTATTTTTTGAGGATTGGGGTGAGATTTTCGGATTCCATTCATATCCATAACTACAATAAATTGAACATCCGTACTCTTTAATATCTTATTTGTATACACTTGAATCAAGGAGGTATCTACATTCCCCGCCAATCCATCAATTACAATAGAATCATTTGCCACAATACGTGCAATCGTTTTTGCCTTCTCTGCCTGACTTTCTTCTGTCGTTCGTTCAACATTATGGCTAATTAAAATATCTGTTACGAGTAAAGAAAAAATTACAACTGTACACACTAATAATGTAATCGTTTTCCATAAATTCCATAGTTTTTTTCTTTTTCTCATTCCTTCAATAGCTCCCCTAGTTATTAAATAGAAAAATAAGTAAGGTGGTATCATTTTCACCTTACTTATTTGCTGTTATTATACTTTAAATTTACAGTCGTTTCTTATAGTTCTTTTCTTCTTCCATCAAATAAACTTATTCTTCTACAGCCGCTGCACTCTTCGTTATTTCAACAACTTTGGAAACAATATATAATAATATGTATTATTTTGCTCAATTATGCATTTCTGCATATTTAGTTATTTTTAAAAAGATTAACTTACAGAATAAGAGAACCCCATATAGAAGTTCTCTTGTTTCATATCACTTTCGCTTCTTAAAAACACCTTTTACATAACTAATTGCCTGACTTCCCATCTGCATCCATGCCTGTTCAAAGCTTCCTCTTGGCACCTTTACATCCAAGCTCTCATTAAGAGGATCGCGAATATATACATATTCCTTATCATATCCAACAAGAACAACACAATGTTCATTATAAGTAATGGAAACATCTCCACCATTTGTTTCCCATATAGTGAATTCATCCTCATCTAGCGGTGCATATGTTGCATTCGTAATCATGACTACCGGTTGTCCATTATTTACACTCTTATAAATTTCTTCTATACCCTTCCCTGTTAAATCAACAGCTTCATTCGGTAAATACTTTTTCGCTAATTGAAAAAGTGGTCCATGATATACACCGTATCCCGATTCAGAAAACGTATAAATGTTCCCAACAAATCCTTCATTCGGATTTCCTCTTACACCATCGTCTAAAAAATTAACTTTTTTTATTTCACTCGCCAATTTCATCTTATCTACAGAAACACCCGCGTATTGTAACATCATCGCTAAACTTGTTACTTCGCAGCCTCTCTCTAGCTCTGGTAACTGCTGAATTAAGGGCACATTTGATAACATGACTGTTTCATCGTTATTACTAAACTCTATTCGTTTTTGACTTTGTATACTTGATAATAGTAACCCCTTTACTTTCTCCACATACGTTGTAATCCCATTTGTATATGCCCACCATATTCCTATACATAGTACGGTAATACATATATACCACTTCCATTTTCGTATCACTCTCACGCCCTTTTTAATTCGTTAAATACGAATAAAACGCATCTGCATCTGTTTGAATCATTGGTATAAATTTTAGTTCGTTTCCTTTTTCAGGTTGTTCTCGTTTTATTTTTTCCGCTAGCTCTTGAATGCCCATATTCGTTCTATCCATATTAAGCTCCTCTGCTATCTCTATTACCTTTTGCTCATTTATTTCTCTTAATACTTGATATATATCTTTGCCATATAAATCAATATGATATTTTTTTGCTTCTTCCTGTACTTTTTGTTCGTACACTTCTTGTGCTAACTCTTCCATCTCTTTTCCTTGTTGAGCAATACCTAGCTTTTCTGCCTCTTCTTTAACTTTCGTGCCGTAGATTTCTTCCTCAATTTCTTCTATTTCTTTTCCTTCAGTTGAAACACCAAGCTTTTCTGCTTCATTATTAATTTTAATCTTATTAATTTGATCAATTAAACTTACAATCGGCGTATTCTCTATAGATATTCCTAGTTTCAACGCTTCTTGCCTCACTTTTGTTTCATAAATTTCTTCTGAAAGAATTCCAACATCTTTTCCTTCTGCCGAGATACCTAATTGATCAGCTTCTCTTCCTACTTCCGTCTCATGAATTTCTTTTTCTAACGTAATTTGTTCTTTTCCCTCTGTTTCAATTCCTAATTTCTCTGCTTTTTCTTCTGTATGTATTGCATGTATCTTCCCATTGTTTAATTGTTCTTTACTACGCTGCGTGTAATCTGTCTTTCCTTTTGTCATTCCAGAAGGAGAGGCACCCCCTAATATACTTAAACTCATTACTCCAATAGTGAATACCGTCATCATTTTCTTTTTCAAGACTTCTTCCTCCCTCTCACGCTTTCTTTTTCCAGCTTTCCCATAATTTTTTTTATACTATACATAAACTTCATCTCTGTTAGAAATAACCTTATGATTTATCCAGTTCATTCAAAAAACCTTACAGCTTTTCTTTCCATCACAAGTTTCCATTATGTAATACATGCTACAAGTTGTTCCTTAACTTTCCCTTAAAAAAAGACGACCTTGTAAAAACAAGATCGTCTTCTCACTTATATTCTTTGGTTTTTAGGGAAAATCGCTTCAAAACAGGTGCCCTCTCCCAATTTACTCTCTACTGATATTTTCCCGTAATGCTTTTCTACAATCCAATTCGCAATTGAAAGACCTAATCCCGCACCCTCTGATGTACTTCTCGCTTTATCGCCTTGATAAAAACGATCAAATAATTTTGGAATATCCTCTTCTGTAACTCCTATCCCATCATCTTTCACCTGTATACGAATCGAACTGTTCGTTTGCGTGCAATCGATTTGAATATGCCCGCCTTCATTCGTATACTTCATCGCATTATCTAGCAATATGACCATCATTTGATGGATTCTCTCTCTATCGCCCATAAACAATATGTCGTGTTCTACTTTTAATATCATCTCTTTTTCTTGATAAGAAGCAATTTCTTTATATGGATCTACTATTTCTTCTAACAATTTATCAAGTTTAAATGTTTTCTTATCCACCTCAATTTGATTAGAATCCGAACGTGCTAATAATAATAAATTGCTAACTAGCTTCGATAACCGCCTACATTCCTTTGAAATTGTAGAAATATCCATCGCCTTTTCTTCTATCGTAGCGGATGGTGACTGGAATAACACATCCGTTTTTGATTGAATAACTGCAAGCGGTGTTCTTAATTCATGTGATGCATCAGAAACGAACCGCTGCTGTTTTTCCCATGAATTTTGAATAGGTATGAGTGCTCTACCAGCTAGGAAAAAGCCGATTCCTATTGCACATAGGCTTCCTACGCTACAACCTATAACGAGAATTAAAAATAATGTATTTAGCATTTCTTCTTCAGCTGTTATATCGCGTACGATTTGAACTATTTTTCCATCTTTTTGAAACGCGAACGTTCTAAAATATAGCCCTTGCACTTCAATATCTTGCAAAGATTCTAATTTTTTTGGAGAAAACTTTTCCAAATTGTCTTCGAAGATAAAACGACGTTTGCCGTTTTCGCCACCTATCTCCACTCTGTTTCCACTCCAAGTTAACTCTATTATCCTTGGATCCCCAATTGGGAAATATCCCCTGATTTTTTTAGGTAGTTTTTTATCATCTGAAATCTCTCTATGCTGAACCATTTTTTCTATGGATGTATCTACTTCATTATAAATGCGCTTATATGTGTATGAATAAATAATACTCCCTAATACTCCTATTAATAGGATAAATACTAATGAGTTTACTATAGTCAGACGAATACGTGTTTTTTGAAACATACTTCCCTTTTTCATTGTCCTTTTAATATATATCCAATACCACGAACAGTTTGAATATCTTTCTGATAACCGAATGGCTCTAATTTTTTACGTAAGTGATGAACATACACTTCTACGATAGCTACTGTTGTATCTGAATCAAATCCCCAAACACGATCAAAAATTTGTTCACGCATTAAAATTTTACCGCTATTTTGAATGAGGTACTCTAGAAGTTCATACTGTTTTAAGGTCAACTTAATTGCTTGCCCATCGACTTGTGCGCCTTTGTCTTTTCCAAACAATTCGATTCCTTTATAACGAATTGTCTGCTTTGTTGTTAAACTACCACTTCGTCTTAATAAAGCACGAATTCTCGCTTTTAGTTCCGGTGCTTGAAACGGCTTAACGAGATAATCATCCCCGCCAAAATCTAAGCCTTTAACTCGATCCTCCAAAGAATCTTTCGCTGTTAAAAATAAAACTGGCGTTTCAATCTTTTCATCTCGTATTTTTTGGATAACTTCAAATCCATCCATTTCTGGCATCATGACATCAAGTAATATTGCATCATATATATTTTGTAATGCTAAAAATAAACCATCTTCCCCATTCATTGCCGTGTCCACTTCAAATTCATCACGTAAAATTTGTACTATAGACTCCAATAAAGAAGCATTATCTTCTACTACAAGTAAGCGCATCGGCCTTTCTCACCTTCCACAATATAGTTCAATTCTATTTATTATTACATTTCTTCTCTTCCTAACGAAAGAATGTAATCATATCATGTAATTCCATTCCCACATATCCCCTGCTGAATTTTTGCTCGATAGAGAATTTTAAACCTTTATTATAAAAGCTCTTTCTTAAATTTCGCTTAATAAAAAATTGAAAGAAATAAGATTGCCCTTATCTCTTTCAATTTTTTACTACATATACCTTTTTACTCGGCAACTCCAAACAATTTAACTGACCACCATACACAGCCCCGCCATCAATTCCAATAATACGATTACTACCAAAATACACTCCGCAATTCTCACTACCATGAAGCGTTTTTGTTTCCGTATGGCCAAATACAACAACCTTTTCGCCACTATACCCACTATGAAACTCATTACGGATCCACATTAACGTGTACGGTTCAGATTCAGAAACTTGTTTCATTGTCTCAACACCAGCATGTACAAATATATACTCTTCTGTTTCAATGTAATGATCTAATTCTTGAATAAACTTTACATGTTCCTCTAATACATGAGATTTTAAAATCGGCTTTTGGAAGTCCTCCTCATTAACCACAATGTCTTCTTCTACGAATCCATAGCTATATAATGTTTTATCCCCACCATTGCTTTTTACCCAATGGTTCCATGAACGTTCCTCATCAGTCGTTAACGCTTTAATCATCATATCTTCATGATTCCCCTTTAAAACGAACGCTCCTTCTTCTTTTAAATCTTTCACCTTTTCAATTACAGCACGTGCATTCGGGCCACGATCTACATAATCCCCCAATAAAATTAGTTGATCCTGTTTTGTATCGTAGTGAGCTTCTTCCAATAATTGTTCGAACTTTTCTATTTCTCCATGAATATCACTAATAACAAGAATTCTTTTCATATTATCCTCTTCTTTCTAAACCATTCTCTTTCTAATTATAATTCAAAACGACAGAAATTTCTGAATCGATATTCGAAATCACATTTATTACAAACTAAAACTATTATCCTTACAACACTGTAAGTCTCTTGTCATCCAATTCGATGGTTGTAATTACTGCATTTCCTTATACTAAAAGTAAGAAATAAAACAAAAAACAAGGAGAGATAAGATATGAAAAAAGTGATGGAAGTTTTAGTAGCGGTGGCAGAGGTTTTCGTAAATGGGAAACAGGTTGCAATGGAGTTAAACAAATAATGACAAGGACAAAATTCATTCTAGACCCTTTACTCATATAAAAGAGATAAGACTTCATCATTTCTTTGATCCCTTATCTCCCTGTAAAGAAAGCCGCATCCTGAACAAGGATGCGGCTTTCTTTACAGGAATCTAGATATTCGAATAAACTCCAACAGCAAACAACTGTGTTTAAAATTTAAGTGATATGTAAATTCATTCCGTATTTAATCAATTTTAGTTTTCTCGCCACTGCTTGTGAGGCAAAATTCTCCCAAGAAGTACTATACAGTGGAATACGTTTTTCTTCTTTTACCGATATCGCCCAGGCTGTAACAACATCCGAACCATATCCATTCCCTTGAAACTCAGCTAACGTTTCTACACTCGCTTCAGAAGCCTCTGGGCTGCTTCTTGCACTACAACATATAGAAACTACTTGTTCATTTTCAACAATTGCAAAATAAGGTTGCCTCCATTCCATCTGTTCTATTAGATTAGGGAAATTTTCTCGCAAAAGCTCTTTATTTTTCTCTGTTATTTGTATCGCCCTAGTCGGCTTATTTAAATTATTTGGAAACATGTAAGCAGAACCCATCCAAATATTCTCCACCGTTCTCTCATCATTTAATACTTTAATAATCTTTGCTATCTCTATATGATTTGAACATTCTAAAATTATTTTCTCAATCTTACTTATCATTTCACTATCCAGATTATAATGATATCTCTTTATATTCCCTTCACGAGTTCTGCCAAGAAAAAAACGCGGTGCTTTCGAATTTCCCTGTTCATTTACACATATCATTTTTCCTACTTGATTATGAACAAATAAAACCTCTGCCTGAATTGCTATTAACTCAAGTTCTGAAAGCCTCATTTATATCCTCCTTAGTTACTATGTGTGTCTCCATATACTATCCATCCATACTCTATTTTTCATGTTCAAAACAAAAACCCCATTTAAATACACATTACTGAATCCATCATACTAAATGACTTCTTCATTCTGTCTATCTAAATGGGATTAATTCGTACCCTTTATTTCTTCTTCTTTTTACTCCATTGGTTGTTGTGGCTGCACTACTTCATTCGCTCCAGCTACCCTCAACATATTCGCAATATCTTTAAAACCTCTTTTTTCAGCATGTTGCAATGGCCTAGTCCCTTCATTGTTAGCCATATTTACATCCGCTCCATGCTCAATAAGCATTTGAATTACCCTTTTATGGCTGTCACTACCATTTCCTAACACAATCGTTTCTAATAATGCTGTCCCACCACGATTATTTTTATAATTCACATCAATATCCGTATGTTCTAATAATTCTTTTACGACCTCTACATGACCACGCTCTGATGCAGAAATTAATGCTGTTCCACCCGACCTAGTAGTTTCTTTCGTATTAGCACCTGCATTAATTAGTAGTTTTACGATGTCTGTATAGCCCTCTCTGCTAGCATAAAGAAATGGATTGCTTTGTTTTTCATCTTGGATTTCAATATCGGCGCCTGCATCAATTAACGCTTTAACTGTCTCTATATGATTTTGATACACCGCTGCCAAGATAGGTGTTTCTCCATTATCGCCCTCTACGTTTATATTTGCCCCGTCCTTTATTAATTTCATAGTCGTTTCTGTATCACCTAGGGTCGCAGAAAGCAATAATTGCTTATCCATTAAATTTATACCAGTCTCTTCTTTATCTTTTTCCTTTTCTTTATGCTTTTCTTGCTTTTTTTCGTTTTTCACGTGAACCGGTTTCGATTCAGGTTCTTCTTGCTTATCACAAGCCACTACCATCATTAAAAGTCCTAATAATGTACATAATAAAATTTTTTGTTTTCTCACAACTACAGCTCCTATGAAAGATAATGTTTTCTTAACCATTCCTCCATCACATGCAATAACTCTTCTTCAATAGATTTATCCATAAGCACCTTATATTCCTTCTTCAATTGTCATAGTATACTTATGCTCATGTTTTCTCAACATATAATTCATGTTTGGAATGATATGCCACCCAGCTCCATCATTAATATTATGGAGCAATTAGTTTAGCATGTTTCAGCGATACTTGTACATCTTTGTTACCCTTAATTACTCAAATACACATAGTAATCACTCTGAATATGTCACTATATTATATTGTAACTGTTCTTCTAACTATTTTACACCTTTTATCTTTCAATTTTTCATCTCATCAGCCAAAGAAAAGAACAACCTTAGATGGTTGTCCTTTATGTAACTACTGTTTCGGATTAATGAGAATGTCCTCCGCTATTCCCTTTTTTCGGTTTCCCTATCATCTCTTTATTCATTTCCCACCTATGCTCTGATAAATCTTTATAGGAAAGGACCGCCCCAGTATATTTAGACACAAAACTTTCTGCATCTTTTTTATCTTTAAAAGAAATTACGTTATAAGCCATAGGTGTTGTTATTGTTTTATCATATACATAAGTTGCTTCCTGCAATGGAATCCAATCTTTCGTATCGTAGTCTCGCACAAATTTTTCTTTCATATTCTCATTTTTATTGTTATCCATCCATTTATACATGCAGCCAATATCATCAAATTTTAATGCTTTTCCATTCTCCAAAATAATTTCTGTTGTGAATTGATTATCCATTACCCCTATTTGACAAATATCACACTTATCGTTTTTCTCATCAACTGCAACAACTTCTATTTCCTTTTTTCCACACCCTACTACTGTAAATACGAAACATAAACATATAGCAAGCGCAGCATACTTTACTCTCATCCTTATTTCCTCCCTAAAAAACAATATAATCCCCCTCAACGAGAATACATTATTTCAAAATATCTATTCGTTATATTTATATTCAACTAGAAGAATATCAAAAAACTGTGTGAGATTTGTGAAAAAACAATGTTCTTTTTGTAATATATGGAACAAAAAAGAGATGTGCAGTTACTTCTACACATCTCTCATCATTCACAACCAGTAATTAATAAATCATCTTCCAACTTAACTAATAATGTGTCCGTATCAATGTTCTGTCCAACTTCTACATTTACTAATCTTATATTTCCACTGATCCCTACTGCGATTTTTTCAATCTCGCCGTCATTTTTTCGGATCATCATTAATTTCTCCCATTCATATACGTAAGAGGTTTCATTAATAAAAATCTCTTCTACTATTCCTGTACATGAACTATAAATTTCTTCTATTCTTGTTTCCATTCAAAATCTACTCCCTACTTCACGCGCTTCTCTTTTTCACCTTATTCTACCATTCTTGCATACAGGTATTTATCTTTTTAAAAATTCAAAATTACCTCGTGAACAAAATGATCAAAATAAAGATTATGTTTCTAATGATGTTATTTCTTTAATTATTTACCATTCGAATTGAACCTTTTATTATAAATAAAAAACCTTTTATCTGAATTTTCGTTCTATATTGAAAGCGCAATCATTTTTTTGAGGGGGAGATTACATGGTAGCATTACTTGGATTTGCAATGGTATTTGTCTTTATGTTTTTGATTATGACTAAACGTATGTCAGCATTAGTAGCATTAATATTAATTCCAATTATTTTCGCATTAATTGGTGGATTTTATGCAAATATGGGTCCTATGATGTTAGACGGTATTAAAAAGTTAGCACCTACTGGTATTATGCTTATGTTCGCCATTTTATATTTTGGGATTATGATTGATAGTGGTTTATTTGATCCTGTCATTAGTAAAATTTTGAAATTTGTAAAAGGTGACCCTTTAAAAATTGTTGTTGGTACGGCTATCCTTACTATTATCGTTTCATTAGATGGGGACGGAACAACAACATATATGATTACAGTTTCCGCAATGTATCCACTATATAAACGTCTTGGGATGAATCCACTTATATTAGCTGGGGTTGTTATGTTAGGAGCAGGTGTGACAAATCTTACACCTTGGGGTGGACCAACAGCTCGGGTTATGAGTGCTCTTGGACTTGATGCATCAGAACTCTTCACACCACTTATACCAGGAATGATTGCTGGTGCAATTTGGGTAGTTTTCGTTGCCTACTATCTTGGAAAAAAAGAAAGAAAACGTTTAGGAATTATGGATGTGCAATACTTAAAACACATGCAAACAATGGATGAGCAAGCTGCGACAGTTGAAGCTGAAATACATAAACGCCCGAAACTGCTATGGATTAACTTTTTATTAACTGCTTCCCTCCTCGTTTGTCTCATACTAGAGATTATGCCGTTACCTGTTTTATTTACAGTCGCTTTTGCTATTGCTGTTATGATTAACTACCCTAACTTAGAACAACAAAAAGAGCGTATTGCGTCTCACGCTGGGAACGTATTAGCGGTTGTTTCTCTCGTCTTTGCTGCTGGAATTTTCACAGGTATTCTATCTGGAACAAAAATGGTAGATGCGATGGCTCAAAGTGTTGTTACTCTTATACCAGATGCACTTGGCCCCCAGCTTCCAATTATTACAGCTTTACTAAGTATGCCGTTCACATTTTTCATGTCTAATGATGCTTTTTACTTCGGTGTATTACCTATTTTAACGAAAGCTGCTGCAGCTTACGGAATTAGTGCAGCAGAAATGGGACGTGCTTCGTTACTCGGTCAACCTGTTCACTTACTGAGTCCCCTCGTTGCTTCCACTTATTTATTAGTCGGTATGGCAAAGGTTGATTTTGGTGAACACCAACGATTTACTTTACTTTGGGCTGTTGGAACGACAATGGTTATGTTGATTACTGGAATTGCAATTGGAATTATTCCAATATAAGATGAAACAATAAAAACAGTAGAGGAAATGTAATCCTCTACTGTTTTTATTGTTGTGAAAGTCCCCTATGAAGAAACGCGGAAATACCTTCTTTCTGGCCTCCCCACACTTCCATATATAAGCTCCGCATGCACTTTCTTTCCAGAGATCAAATACTCTAAATAGCGCCTCGAAGTTGATCGGCTTACACCTACCATTGAACTTAGCATCTCTGCAGTAATTCCCTCCTCATTAACAGTTAACATATGCTTTTTTATTTTTGCTAACGTTAAAGGATCGATTCCTTTTGGTGCATATTCTATTTGATTTGCCTGCACCCCTCTTTGGGACCATAGATGTTCAATCTGTTCTGAAGATAATTGAGCATTTTTCTTTAACTTCGTAATCTTCTTTTGATAACTTTCTAAACTTGTTTTAAACCGATCAAACGTAAGTGGCTTTACGATATAATCTGTTACTCCGCCTCGTAAAGCATGCCGCACTACATCCGTCTCTGATGCGGCTGTAATCATAATAATATCTGTATCATGCAAATTATGCCTAATATATGTGACGAGTTCAGTCCCTTGCATGTCAGGTAAATATACATCTAATAAAACGAGTTGCGGCTTTACAAACTCTAACCATTCCTTCGCCTGTTCCCCAGTCGTTGCTGTTCCAATTACTTTAAACCCCTCAATTTTTTCAGTAAAACGACGATGAATTTCCGCAATCCGAATATCATCTTCTACAATCAATACTTCAATCCCCTCATTCATTACAATTCGCCTCTCTCTTTCGGTAATGCAATGATAAATAAAGCACCACCTAAATCCCCTTTTTCAATCGCAATACTTCCATTTAAATCTTCCACTAACTCTTTCACTTTTGCTAACCCATATCCACGTTTTTCGCCCGCTTTCGTCGAAAAACCTTTATAGAATATGCTTGTAATTATTTCATCATGAACACCTTGTCCTGAATCTTCCACTTCAATTAATATTTCTTCACCAATGTCTGTTACAAACATTCTTACTTTCTTATTATGCTCGTGATTTCTTTCAATTGCTTCAAATGCATTCGTAATCAAATTCCCTAAAATAGAAACAACGTAATTACTCTCAATATGCGGACTTAACTCTTCTAAACTACTTTCCCTATCTAACATAAAATCAATCTTCAACTCTCGCGCCCTATTATAAAATCCAATTAAAATCCCACCTAACCATGGATTTTGAATTCGTTTCATAATAAATTGAACGAACTCTTGATATACTGCCGTTTCCTTATGAATAAGCTCTAAAGCATCTTCATACGACTCTAATTGGATAAGACCTGAAAGCGTATATAATAAATTGTTATATTCATGCGTTTGTGCCCGCAATGCCTCTGTATATTGCCGCGTTTGAGACAATTCTGCTGTTAATTGATCCATTTCAGATTTCAGGCGTAAGCTGGATACTACACCCGTTACTTTATGATTAACTTTAATAGGGAGACGATTGGCAATAACATCCTGCCCCTTTATATTTAATTGGCGATCAAATTGTTCTTCTCCAGTTTGAAGTACATCCAGTATCGATGAATTAGGAATAACATCTAAAATAAATGCCCCTATTATATTTTGTTGTTTATCTAAAGAAAGGATATCGTATGCCGCTTGATTTACTAAACTAACCATTCCATTTTTATCGATTACTACAATTCCTTCACGTACAGATTGAATAACTGTACTATGCTCCTCGTATAAAGATGAAATTTCTTCTGGCTCCATTCCAAACATCATCCGCTTAATACTTTTTGCTAAATATACAGAGCCAATTATCCCAATTAACAGACCTGTTATTGTAATCCAAAACACACGCTTTCCATACACTTCTATCGCTCCATGAATATCATCCATTGAAAAACCAACAGATACTACACCAATAATTTCATTATCCTGATTACGAATTGGGACTTTTCCACGTAATGAAGGCCCTAATGATCCCGTTGCTTTCGAAACGTAAGATTTCCCTTCTAATAGAACCCCTTCGTTATCTCCACCCACCATAGCTTCTCCTATTTTATCTCGCTTAGGATGTGCATAACGAATACCATCTTTATTTCCAACTACAATAAAGTCAGCATCTGTTTCGATTCGAATTTCTTCTGCAATTGGCTGAATAATAGAAGCTGGATTTTCTTTTTGAAAAGCTTCCCCGATTTCCGGTATAGCAGCAACTGTTTTCGCAACATGCAACGCCCTTTTTCCAATTTGCTCTTCTACTGTTTCAGATAATATATAGTAAAATAAATAGCTCGTTAACAGCAGTACAGCAAGAATAAGTGTACTAATAGTTAATGTAATTCTCGGTTGCAATTTCAATTTCTTCAATTTCAAAATCATTCCCCTAACATTACTGAAGATAGAATTCAAAGAATATACAGATTTTTCAACTTAATCATACCACATTTATTTCTTTACTTTTATATCATTATTCACTACTCTGCCTTAGTGTTAGCAGAGAGTCATATAAACACACAAAAGCCCCTCTAATATCTATTTACTAGAGGGGCTTTTCACCTTACTATTCCTTATCTTTCTCTACTTCTTTTTTCTCACCTTCTACTACAGATACGACAGGTTTATCGTTTGATAGTTGCTGTACTGCACCTTTTCCAGCAAATCCTTCTAGTAATTCTTTTAAATCAATACCAGAAGAGGCTTTTAAAGTTTCTTGCATTGTTGCCATTAAATCTGTCGCATACCCTGCAACTTTCCCGGCACCGCTATTCTTTCCACCACCGCCTGTATCAACGACTGTAATTTTATCAATGTTGCTAAGTGGACTCGCAATTTCTTTCGCATAACTTGGAAGCATTTTAAGAACCATATCCATAATCGCGGCTTGCCCATATAATTCAAATGCTTCTGCAATTTTTTGTTTCGCTTCTGCTTCTGCTAAACCTTTTAATCTAATAACATCTGCTTCCGCTGTACCTTGTGCCTTTTGTACTTCTGCCTTTGCCTGACCTTGTGCTTTTTCAATTTCTGCTTTTGCTAACCCTTCTACACGAACTTCTTCTGCACGTGCTCTTGCTTCTGCTTCAATTTTATATTGATCCGCATCTGCTTTTTTCATTTGTTTTACTTTTTCCGCTTCAGCTGATTGTTCAACAGCATAGCGATCTGCATCTGCCTTTTTCTTTACTTCTGCATCGTATTGCTTTTCACGACGCGCAATCTCTTTTTCTTCTAACTCAATTTGCTTTTCACGCTCAATGATTTTAACTCGCATTTGCTCTTCTGTAACACCTTGTTGTGCTTTCGCTTGTTGTAATTCATAAGAAAGATCTGCATCTGCGCGAGCTTGTTCTTGGTCTCTCTTATAAGATTGTACTTTTAATTCTTTATGTTTTTCAGCTTCAGCGATTTGTGCATCACGTTGATATTCTGCTTCTTTTGCTTCTTTCTCAGCACGAGCTTTTTCAATTCTCGCCTCTTTTTCACGCTCTGCATTTGCAACTGTTGCATCACGCTTAACCATTGCAATTTGCGGCTGACCAAGTGCATCTAAGTAACCGTTTTTATCCATTATTTCTTTAATTGTAAAGGAAACGATGCGAAGTCCCATCTTCTTCAAATCAGTAGAAGCTACTTCATGCACCTTTTGTGCGAATTGCTCTCTATTACTATAAGCATCTTCTACTGTCATAGAAGATAAAATAGCACGTAGATGCCCTTCTAAAACTTCTTTTGCTTCTACTTTTAACTCTTCCGTTTCTTTTCCTAAATATTGTTCAGCTGCTGTAGAAACTTCTTCAATTGTCGATCCTACTTTAATAATAGAAACACCGTTTACTGTAATCGGTACACCTTGTTTCGTATACGTATCACGTGTTCCAACTTCTAATTTATAGTTTAATAAGCTAAGAAGTTCTGCTCGTTGCATAATTGGCACAACGAAAGTACCACCACCGCGGATAATCTTAATCTTCTTTCCATCATCAGTGGTAACAACATTCTTTCCACCACCAAGCCAGTTCCCTGTTACAATTAATGCTTCATCTGGACCAACTGTACGATACTTCGTAATGAATACTAAAATGAGTAGAATTAAAATTGCGAGTAAAACTCCACCGATAATTAATGGAATCGTCATGTAAATTCCCCCTTATAATTTTGGTTTTTTTAAAGAATAAGCGATGTTCTGTACAAGCAAAACACCATCTTGAACTCCCTCGATAATAACTTCAGTTCCTTGTGAAATATCTTTCTTTCCAATTGTTTTAGCTGGGATTGCATTACTTCCAAATTTAGAGGAGATTAATACTTCACCAAATCCTTCTGTAGGAATTGTCGTAATGACTTCTCCCTTGCAACCAATGAATTCATCCATACGCTGCACCGTGTTTTGTTCTGCTTCTGCAATTGGTTTTAAAATTAGTATTTTCATTATGAAAACACCGATAAAAGATATAGCAAATGAGCCCCCGAAAATAACGAGACTATTATAGGAATATAAATACTCTCCTATATAACTAAGTCCACATAACATTGCGAAAAAACTAAGTAGCAACGTTACAACGGATACAGATCCGCCTCCAAAACTAAATATTGATTCAAAAATATCTCCAAAAAAGATATAAATAACAGTAAGTATAGTTGCAATTATAAATCCGTATAAATAAATTGTTTCAAGTGGATAACCAAACAAGATCATTTCTTATCCCCCTTTCTTAAACAACCCTCTTTTTATTTGTATGAATCACCTCTTTCAAAGATTATCGTTCTTAATTTTCAGTTATTTATTTTTTAAAGAAAAACCTGTAAGACAGGCCCCTAAAAAAGAACAGGAGAAACCTATTGTGACAGGCTCCTCCTAGTAAATAACCGATATATTATATATCTATATAATATACTATTTTCCACAAAAAGTAAAGTTAAACATACATTGGAAAAGCATTTATTTTACTGATAATGCGTATGTTCCATCGCCATTATCATATTTATATACATACAAGTAGTACTTACCTGGTTTTGCATTAAATTTTGCTTCTATATGATTTCCATTAGCTTGACCGTAAGCTGCATAATTTTGCATATTTGATTCATGGTGAAGTACCCATGTCATCCCGATTCCATGCTCATTTAAAATAGAAATATCGATATCTTTCGCTGATGCTACATTAAATGTATAAACATCGGTGTGATCCCCGCCGATAAGGCTACCTTTTATAGTAGTGTTTAGCCCGATACGATTTGCTTCCTCTGGACGATTATTTGGTTCAGATTCTGTTAAACGTCCATCTTTAATCGTAACATTTGTTTCGCTTCTACTCTCTTTTCCTTTATCATCTTTTACTCTTAACGCTACTTTATAAGTTCCTTCTCTTTCATATGCATGTACTGGATTAACTTCTGTACTTGTTCTTCCGTCTCCAAACTCCCATGAATAAGAAACGATTTTTCCATCTTCGTCGTTTGATCCATCACTTTTGAATTGAATTCCTTCTTTTACAAGCCCATTATAAGGACCGTTTATATTAACTGTCGGAGCTTTATTTTCTCCGTCATCTTTTGCGATACCATGAAAGACTACATCATATTCAAATTGATTGGAACTATTCACACGATAATTGACGAAATATGCTGTAACCGTTTTGTAGCCGCTCCATTCTTTTTGCGATACTTGTTCTAAAGCTTCATTTACTCTTTTACTCATTGCGTTCCAGTCTTCTGATTCACCTTTTGTTACACTACCTGTAAACGTACCTTCTAATGTAAATGTATTAAAGAATTGAGACTCATATTTTGTCATTTTTGTATCTTTCATAGACAACGTCTCACTAATTTCTTTCTTCACTTCTGTTAACGATTTTGGTGCATGTTCATTGAAATAATCATCTGCTACTTCCGGCACATTATACTTATCTTGATTATCAATTAACTGCTGCATATAAGCTTGGTACTCTTTATTTAACTTCGGATCTTTACTTAAAGTTTCACGATATGTATCATAATTTTTCACGTCATTCGCACGAATTAAATCTTGAATTTTATCAAACGTTTCAAATTGATGAGTATATAAGTACGACTGCAATGCGAACGAGTAGTTATAGAAATCCCAAGAACCATATTTAGCAAATAGTGTACGCTCTGCTGTATAACGGCTTGCAGGATCAGATGATAATCCGCTAATGATGCTCTTTCTCGGTACTACATTATTTGTACGAGTAGATCCTGCGAAAAATTCTGCATTCCCTTCTTGGAACCAAGTTAATCTTTCATTTTGATACATATCTCCTCTTCCAAATAAACCAGGAACTTCATATCTTCCTTGAAGATAATGAGTGAACTCATGACGGAATAGCTCTTCTAAACTATAAATACTTTGCTCTGGCGTACGCTCATATGTAAAGAATGTACCTGTCTCTTCAATATAAATTCCACCATTGTTTGTTTCATATCCATACAATTGTCTATTTAACTGATATTCATCTGGAGTATTATAGATTACTATCGTTAATACGTCGTCTGCATTACCTTGTTCTAAAGCTTTATCATTTCCAATTACACGATGATATTGAGCCTTTACTTCCTTTGCTGCCCAATATAATCTCTTAATTTTCTCTTCGGATACTTTATCTCCCGTTTTGAATACAATAGATCCATCATCAAATGTATACGTTTTTGGTAAGTACTGCTCTTTCCCTTCTTCACGTATCTTTTCTAAATCTATCGTATTCCCGCTATAATCTTTCCCGTTATAGTTTGTTGTAATTTGTTCTACCGCAACAAAATACGGTTCACTTAAACGTGGATACATATGCATTGCTTGTGTAACAACCTCTAATCCTTTATTTGGATTGCTATGAAACTTTCCTAAACGGCTAGCAAAATAAATTCCATTATTAACGAGCCATTTATTTTCTGGCGTTACTTCATTTAGAAGAGCAATACGATTTATTTCATTAATAAACCCATCTACTTTTCCATACCACATCGTTTCATTCGCTTCTTTACGAGCCTCAATTAAGTAAGACTGTATATCATAGTCAATGCCTTGCATCATATCGTACACAGCTTGTCCTTTCATACGATCGTCTACATATGCATTAAAATTATCATTATATTGTTTTAAAATATTCGATGCGTATTGCACCGTTTCAACATCACTTGATGCATTACTAATTAATTTACCGTATGCAGATACTACTGTATCTTGCTCATTTGTTCCAAGCTTAAAGTTTGGATTTTTTGCGATTGCTTTTAAAGCAGGTAAACATTTATCCTGGAAGCTTCTTTCATTTAAGGCGCTTAATTCATTATTATAGAATGCAAGATAAAAAGCCGAACGTAACACTTCAGTAAACGTTTGAATTCCTTTTGAATCATCTTTCGTAAATGTACTACCTCTATGAGCTAATTCGTCTATAATTACTTGCATTTTTCCTTTGTCCTGATAAAAAGTTTTCGCGTCTTCATTAAACTGGAACAAGTCTGTAATTTGATTCCACTTAATACTTCCTAACGTTTCAATCAATTCTTGATCATTCATTTTGTTTAAATCAGCCATCGAATAGCTTTCTTTAACTTGCTTTACTTCTGAACTCTTCGTAATAGGTGCTGGTCGCTGTGACAAGTCTCCTACTTTTAAACGTTCTTGAAACGATAATGTTTCCTCGGCTTTAGAAGCATGTCCAACCTCATCTACTGGCTTTTCAATTCCAACCGGTTTCGTTTTCAACACGTTATACGATACCTGTTCTTCTGCTAATACATTCGTTTGAATTGCTCCTAACGATAGCGCCATTGTACTAATACTAAGCATCACTTTATTAATCTTTAATTTCTTGTTCATATCATTGCCCCCTATTTATATATTCCATTCACGAAATTAACATATTATCTGGATAAAGTGATATAAAATGCAATATTTCATATTATTTCTTCATACATTTTGAACGTATCGTGAACGAAGAGTACTCACAATTTCCGCTACAGTTTCTCCATTATTTAAGTGATCAAAACATCCTCGTATTAATATCCTTCCCCTATTCAAAAATACCTTATCATAAGCATATTTCAACATGAAATTGCTATGATAAGGTATTCTCAAAAAATATATATTCTTTGTAATAATAAGATAAAACGTTATTTATTTCTTAAATAATCTCTTTCTAAATACAAACATACTTAATGCTGAAAAAACAAGTGCTAATCCAGAAAGTAAACTCGATGTGTTAGCTTGACCACCAGTTGCTGCTAAAGATTTCTGATTTTCCTCTTGCTTCTTAGCATGTTGTTTATTTGAATCTTTTTCTTTCGTACTCTCTTGTCCTACCACTTTCACTGACCCAACTTGATTATCCCCTTTTGGCTCTTGATCCAATCTAGTTGTCGCTTCTTTTACCTCTTCTTTTGTTTCTCCAACTTCTTTTGCTGGTTCTTTTACCTCTTCTTTTGTTTCTCCAACTTCTTTTGCTGGTTCTTTCACTTCTTCTTTTATACCTTCAACTTCTTTTACCGGCTCTTTTACTTCTCCTTTTGTTTCTTCAACTTCTTTTACCGGCTCTTTTACTTCTTCTTTTGTTTCTTCAACTTCTTTTACCGGCTCTTTTACTTCTTCTTTTGTTTCTTCAACTTCTTTTATCGGCTCTTTTACTTCTTCTTTTGTTTCTTCAATTTCTTTTGTCGGTTCTTTCACTTCTTCTTTTATTTCCTCAACTTCTTTTGTTTCCTCAACTTCTTTTACCGGCTCTTTTACTTCTTCTTTTGTTTCTTCAACTTCTTTTACCGGCTCTTTTACTTCTTCTTTTTCAACTATATTTTGAATCACTGTTCCGTTAAATCTTATACTAATTTCATCAGAATCTAACTCGAATTTATATACCTTTTCGCCTGGAGTACTCCATTTTATTACTCCGTTATTAAGCGTTCCCGCCTCACTTGACAATTTAATATTCTCAATAGTTTCTCCTTCTAAATCATATACAGGAACTTGAATTTCTTCATTTACTTTTGCATCATTTAAAACGATTTTTTGTCTTCCGACATCAATTGTAAACCACTGACCTAACTGTATTAACGGCCTTACATCACGAATCTCATTTCCAGCTAATGTTAGACTAATTAAGTCTAACATCGAGCCAAGAACCGATACATCTTTAACACGATTGTCTGCAAGATTTAACCACTGTAGATTTTTCAATAAAGATAACGGTGTTATATCTTCAATTTGATTATGAGATACATTCATAGCGTTCAATTGTTTCAAGTTCGAGATGAACTCAATATTTTTCAAGCCCACTCCTTCTAAAGTTAAGTTTTCTAAATTCACCATGGACTCTAAACCAGTTACATCCTTTATCTCTTTTCCTTTTTCTTTAAGTATCTCTAATGTTTTAATCTGTAATAAATCCTCTTTTGTTATAGGGGCATTGAGATTCTCTCTACCTAAATTCTCTTTATTAATATGTTGTTGTAAAGTTTTATCAAGAATTACATTTTCACTTTCTTTTTGTTTTTCAACTATATTCTGTATAACCATCCCATTAAACCTTATTTTACTTTCAGCAGAATTCGTATCTAATCTAAATTCATATATTTTTTCTCCAGGGCTATTCCATTTTATAAATCCGTTATTCAGAGTAGCTCCCTCACTTTTTAAATTAATATTTTGAAGTGGTTCTCCTTTAAGATTATATATTGGAATTTTTATTGCTTCATCTACGCTTGCTTCATCTAAAAAGATTTTTTGTCTCTGAATGTCAATCCAAATTCGCTTACCTAGTTCTTGAACAGGCCTTATATCAAAAATCTCATTCGCTGCAAGGTTTACTTCGTGTAAATTTGTTAGCTCGCCAAGTGCTGATATATCAGAAATATAATTCTCTTCTAAATTCAGTACTTGTAATTTTCCTAATTTAGATAATGGTGATATATCTTTTATTTCACTATCAGCAATTTCTAGTTCAATAAGGTTACTCATTTTACTAATAGGCTCAACATCACTAATTTTATTATTTCCTATCCATAGTAGTTTCACATTCTTTAACTTCTCAATACCCGAAAGATTACTAATTTGATTATTTGCTAAGTATACTTCTTTTAAAGATGACACTGTAAATAATGGTGTAAGATCTTTTATATTATTACCGATTAAATCTAATGTTTTAATCTTTTTCATTTGACTTAATGGTGTAAGATCCGCAATTTTGTTATCTCTTAAAAAGAGCATGTCAAGATTCTCTAGCTTAGAAACGGGTTGAATGCTTTCAATTGGATTAGAGGATAAATCTAAAAACTTTAAATATCTCAATTCCGAGATAGCAGATATGTCTGTTACATTAGACTCTCTTAATGTCAACTTCTCTAAGTTTGTCATATATTCTAAACCAGCTATTTCATTTATTCCTTCACCTGAATATATGGTTAATGTTTTAATCTTTAATAAATCTTCCTTCGTTATAGGTTCATTTATATTTTTTCTATCTAAATTGTACTTATTAATATGCTGTTGTAATTTCTTATCAACTACTACATTCGCAACTTTTTCTTGTTTTTCCACTTTATCCTCTTTATTTTCCTTTTGCTTTTCTGGAACATTATTTTCTAAATTTAAAGTATTTACTTCAAACTGTACTTGATATTTATTATTATATCCCATTGTTGGAATATAAATATGCATTTGCATATTATACCTTTTTCCTAGTTCTCCAACTTCAAATTGAACAACCTTCGTCCCATTTTTCTTTTTATCCTCAGATATTACTTTCACATCATGAAACACACCAGGAGTATGAATATCCTCTGTTTTCAAGTATTGAAAGAAATCACTATCACTTAACGTTGCCGTTACGATTTTCTTTCCATTCTCGATTGTTAATTTCGGATCCTTTATATAAACAGCTGCCATGGACTCTTCATTTGTTTTATCTTTATACGCTTTAATAACAGCATCATATGTACCATTTTCTAAAGCATATCCAGTTTTATTTGCCTCAATTGCTACTGCCGCTAAAGCAGGTGTCGAATATACAGCAAACGGTAACGATAACGTCGCCGCTATTAACATTGCATTTATATGTTTTCTTTTATTTTTTTTCAACTTTACATCTCCTCCGAAATATATAAATCAAAATGTAATCATTCTCGAATAAATGATAATGATTTTCATTATCATTGTCAACTAAAAAAATAAAAAGTTTACAAAAAAATAAACCCCTTCAAAAGGGGTTATGCCATTTTCTCTCCTGATTCTTCTTTAAAAAAGCTCTTCATCGCATGAAATACATCTGCTTTTTGTTTTAAAATATAATATCTGAAGTTCTCATCTTTAATATTTTTATATGCTGACATAAGTGTACTGTGGCGGTTGTACTGATTCACTTCCCCATACCCAAACATATTACACTTCTTCATCAACTCTTCAACAAGCTTTACACATCTAGCATTATCCGAAGTTAAATTATCACCGTCTGAAAAATGGAATGGATAAATATTATAGCGATCTGGTGAATATTTATTATCGATTAACTCAAGTGCTTTTTTGTACACAGAAGAACAGATCGTTCCACCACTTTCTCCTTTTGAGAAAAATTCTTCTTCTGTAACGACCTTCGCTTCCGTATGATGGGCAATAAACTCAATGTCTACGGTTTCATACTTTGTGCGTAAAAATCTTGTCATCCAGAAAAAGAAGCTACGTGCCATATACTTCTCCCATATCCCCATCGATCCACTCGTATCCATCATCGCTAATACAACAGCTTTTGAATCTGGCTTTAACACTTCATTCCAAGTACGGAACTTTAAATCTTCTTGGTGAATTGGATGGAAAGATGCTTTACCACGCATTGCATTTCGTTTATATGCAGATATCATCGTTCGTTTCTTATCGATATTTCCCCATAATCCTGTTTTTCTAATATCATTAAATTCAATGTGTTCAATCCGGTTTTCATCCAGTTCTTTTCTCTTTAAATTAGGCAACTCTAACTCTTTGAAAAACGCTTGCTCCAATTCTAAAATTGAGACTTCTGCTTCATAATAATCTTCTCCAGCTGCATCTCCTGCCCCTTGCCCTTTTCCTGGTCCTTTCTGCTTTTGACCACCTGATCCATCTCTCGCAACGACATCGCCAACTTTGCTGTCACCGTTCCCTTGCCCAACATGTTTATTTTTATCATAATTGTATCTAATCTTATATTCATCTAAAGAACGAATCGGTATTTTCACAACATCCCTACCATTAGACATAACAATATTTTCTTCTGTTACAAGATCTGGCAAATTATTTTTAATTGCCTCTTGTACTTTTTCTTGATGGCGTTGTTGGTCGTCATATCCTTTGCGATGGAGGGACCAGTTTTCCTGTGAAATTGTATAGTTTGGTTGATTTTCTTCGCCCATGCCTTTCCCTCCTTACTGTATTTGTTTTCTCTTATGAACAGCAATCTATAATTTTGTTTTCTAGTGTGCGTAACTATAATATTTAAAAAATAACTGTTCATCGAAAATCATCCCATAAACATATATAGCGTTTTTCATACAATACTCCGAGCATCTTAAACAAAATTTTGCCACTCACATAATAGAAATAAACATTCAGCCGTTGATAAGAAAGAAACACAATGCATTGTTGCACACATTTTCGTTTTGCAACATATTATATTGTGTTGGCTTTTTTGTATGAATGGTTGGTTACTCTATCATATGCATATTGTAAAAATAATTGACAAGAAATTCATAAAATCGCATCTTAATTTATTATATTCGGACAAGCTATGACATTTTTTACAAATATCAATAGATAACAAAACGCCGTCCCGAGAATAAGAGACAGCGTTTTGTTATCAAACTATCGATTTAACAAACTACCTACATATCGTAACAATTCATTCGCAGATGAAGAATTATAGCCATGCTCATCAATTAAGCGTGCAACAACATCATTGATTTTCTTAAGCTGATTTTCGTCTGGTGTTTTCGTTGATGTTGTAATTTTCACTATATCTTTTAAATCAGCAAATAGTTTTTTCTGAATCGCTTCACGAAGACGTTCGTGTGAATTATAATCAAAGCGTTTCCCTTTACGTGCATAGGCAGAAATGCGAATTAAAATTTCTTCACGGAATGCCTTTTTAGCATTTTCTGAAATTCCAATTTGCTCTTCAATCGAACGCATAAGTTTTTCATCTGGGCTCATTTCTTCACCTGTTAAAGGATCACGTAATTTTGATTTATTGCAGTACGCTTCGACGTTATCTAAGTAATTATCCATAAGTGTTTTAGCTGATTCTTCGTATGAATAAACAAACGCTTTTTGTACTTCTTTCTTAGCAATTTCATCGTATTCTTTTCTCGCTAATGAGATGAAATTCATATAGCGCTCTCGGTCTTCACTACTAATTGATGGATGCTGATCCAATCCGTCTTTTAACGATCTCAGTACATCTAGTGCATTAATAGATGGTACCTCTTTTCGAATAATTGTAGAAGAAATTCGGTTAATGACATAACGAGGATCAATCCCCTTCATACCTTCATCTTGATATTCGCGTTGCAATTCTTCTACATCAATCGCATTATACCCTTCTACCGTTTCTCCATCATATAAACGCATCTTTTTAATTGAATCAATATCTGGACGCTTCGGATCTTTTAAACGAGTTAAAATAGTGAACATTGCTGCAACGCGAAGTGTATGCGGTGCAATATGAACATTGGACACATCACTTTCACGAATCATTTTTTCATAAATATGTTCTTCTTCACTAACCCGTAAATTATATGGAACCGGCATTACAATAATTCGTGAATGCAATGCTTCATTTTTCTTATTTGCTATGAAGGATCGATACTCTGTTTCATTTGTATGCGCTACAATTAATTCATCTGCTGAAATAAGCGCAAATCTGCCTGCCTTGAAATTTCCTTCTTGCGTAAGCGATAATAAATGCCATAAAAATTTCTCATCACATTTTAGCATCTCTTGGAATTCCATCATTCCACGGTTCGCCTTATTTAATTCTCCATCAAATCGATATGCACGAGGATCTGATTCCGAACCGTATTCTGCAATTGTAGAAAAGTCTAGACTACCTGTTAAATCGGCAATATCTTGTGATTTTGGATCAGAAGGACTAAATGTACCAATTCCTGTACGGCGATCTTCAGAGAAGAAAATACGCTCTACAACTACATCCTCAATTCTTGACCCATATTCTTGCTCTAGACGCATAACATTTAATGGTGATAAATTCCCTTCAATTCTTACTCCATACTCATCAAAGAAATCATTCCGTAAATGCTGCGGAATTAAATGAAGTGGATCTTCATGCATTGGGCAGCCTTTTATTGCAAAAATCGCTCCACGATCTGTTCGTGAATATGTTTCTAATCCTCGTTTCAACATCGTAACTAATGTTGATTTCCCACCACTAACAGGCCCCATTAATAACAAAATACGTTTTCTAACATCTAATCGTTTTGCAGATGGATGAAAATATTCTTCCACAAGGCGTTCTAAAGCATCCTCTAATCCAAATAGCTGATTACTAAAGAAGTTATATTTTCTTCTACCATCAACTTCTTCAATTCCAGCATCTTTTATCATATTGTAAATGCGAGAGTGTGCTGTTTGAGCCACCCATGGTCTTTCTTTCACAAGCTCCAAATACTCCGCAAACGTACCTTCCCATTGTAAACGTTCTTCTGCTTCCCGATATTGTTCAATTTTCTTTAGAATATCCATTATAGCTCCTCCCCCATCTCCTTGTTCAATCGGATTATTATAAAAGGTATGCTAGGATGTCCTTAAACATTCTTTAAATCAAAACGAAATATATAATAGCGCTATAAAATTCTCTCCAAAATTCAAAGAAAATTCTGTATAATAAAGGTATTAAAGTTTTCACGCTGCTATTCATTGTAAATAAATTCTTTTCTTCTAGGAACCTTACATACATTTCGATTCACAAATAGGATTCGTAAACCGAAAAAGTAAGGAGGAAATTAGGATGAAGTTATTATTAATTTTAGGTGTATCACTCACATTTCTTACAGCTATTTTCACATCTGGTTATAACGATAAACCAGGTACACATAAAAAGTGATGTGCTTTTCAGCACATCACTTTTTTTCTTGTTTTTTATACACTATTTAAAATAAATATTTTCTACATCGTATATTGACAAAGGACGATTATAAAAATAACCTTGTACGAGTTTCACATTCTTTTCCTTTAAAAATTGTATCTGTTCCGATTTTTCTACTCCTTCTGCAATTACATTTAACCCTAGAGTATGTGCTAAATGAATAATTGCAGCCGTAATATTCGTATCTCTTTCATCTTTATATATACCTTCCATAAAAGAACGATCAATTTTTAACGTATCAATCGGATATGTTTTTAAATAACTTAAAGATGAATATCCCGTTCCAAAGTCATCTAAATGAATCTTTAAATTTTGTTCTTTTAACTGCATTAACACTCTTTTCGATAAATCTTTATGTATAAGAGCCCCTTCTGTAACTTCTATTGCTAATAAATGAGGGGGGACGTTGTACTTATTTAAAGCACGTGTAATCATCTCTATTAATGTAATAGAACGAAAATGTCTAGCTGAAATATTAACTGCAATTGGTACAACTTCATACCCTTTATTTAACCATTCACGTATCTGTTCACAAACTTGATGTACTACCCATTCATCAAGTTTAATAATAAATCCAGTTCTTTCAGCAAGTGGGATAAATTGATTTGGCGAGACAAATCCTAGCTCCTTATTCTCCCACCTTATTAACGCTTCCATACTGGCTATCTTTCCCGTTTCAATATTAATTTGAGGTTGATAATATAGGAAAAATTCATTTTTCTCTATAGCACGATGTAACTGATTCTCTATTATAAACCTTTGTTCACGTTCACAATCTAATCCACTACAATAAAAATGATAATATCCTTTTCCTTTTTCCTTTGCTTTTTCCAAAGCTGTGTCGACTCTTTGGAAAAGCATTTTTTCATCCATTCCATCTTTTGGAGCCATTACAATCCCAATTGATGCACTCAAATAAACATCCTCTTCTTCTATTACAAAATGCTCACTAATTCTTTTTAATATTGTTTGTGCCACTTCCTCTACGCATTCTTTCGTTATATTTTCTATTAACATAACAAATTGATCATCATGTTCTCTAAATAAATGCATATCTTCTATTTTTAGTTCTCGTAGGCATTCAGTAACTTTTTTTAATACTTGATCCCCTTCTTTATGACCAAATGTATCATTAATAAGGTGAAATTCATCCAAATCTATAAAAACCAATGCAAATTCTTTATTATCATCTAAAAATTCATTTAGTTTATTTGTACATGATATTCTATTCATTAACCCCGTTAACTGATCGAAGTAAGCCAAATACTCTGTTTTCATCTCATTTAATACTTGCCTCGTAACATCTCTCGTAACAATGTACACCCCGACGATTTCACTATTCACAATAATGGGGATAGTCCTCACAGAAATATAAAGTTCATATCCTTCTTTATGAACATATTTCTTTGCAACAATTTGTTTTGCTTTTCCCTGTAAAGCATTCTTAAATATAATTTGAAAAGTTTTTTCATATTCTTTATTTATAAACTGAAAAATAAATTGGTCCTTTAACTCCTCATATCGATACCCAAAAATTTCATAAGTTGCTGGATTTGCATATGTAATTCTTCCAATAGAATCTACAGATACAATGGAATCATTATTATATTCTAGTAATGACTTAAATAACATTTGTTTTTCTTCTATTTCCGCTTTTTTCTTAACCTGTGCTGTAATATCTCTAGTAATACAAATAATAAACTGACATGTTCCATTTACATCGCATACTGGATTAAGTGAAGATTCATAATGTATATCTCCAGTTGGCAAACTAATTACATCACAAAATGTATTTGCTCTCGCTTCTCTCATTACTTTTTCATATTGTCCTTGCAATAATCTTGCCGTATCTTCTGGTAATACTTCTGCAAAAGTTTTTCCATAACATTCTTTCCCTAGCCTGGCGTGATCCATTCCTATTTTATTCACATAAATATATTTAAAAGTTTCATCGTCAATAACTTTCACAATAAACACTAAATCTTGAATAGCATGTAACAGTCCCTGTCTTACTAAATCCATATCTATCATACTTAAAAAGGTATTTTGATTATTATATTGTTCCTTCATATTTATCTCAACCCGTCTTATCTATTTTTATTCATATATCTCATTCTATATGAATATGTACCTTTTTTAAAATGTATGATTACATATTTTTTCAAAAAAATAAAAAAGTCGCCAAATGGCGACTTTTAATAAACGATTTCTAAATCTAATCCTGGATAATTTTGTTGACGGAACGCTTCATAAATTAAAATTGCTGCTGTATTAGATAAATTTAATGAACGTACTTTATCCGTCATTGGAATACGTAAACAATGATCGAAGTTTTCTTCAATTACATTAGCTGGTAATCCATTTGTTTCTCTTCCAAATACGAAATAGTAATCCTTCTCACGTTTGCTATAATCAAATGCTGTATGAGCTTTCTCGCCATACTTTGTTAAATAGAAGAATTCACCATCTTTATTTTTCTCATAAAATTCTTCGATTGAATCATAATACGTAACTTTTACGTGCTGCCAATAATCTAGTCCTGCACGCTTTAACATTTTGTCATCCGTTGAAAATCCAAGCGGTCTAATCAAATGTAACTCTGTTCCAGTTGCTGCACAAGTACGTGCAATATTCCCTGTATTTGCTGGAATTTCTGGTTGATATAAAACAACATGTACTCCCACGCGATATTCACCTCTATTTTTTGTCTACTACGTATTATACCACTTGAACGAAAAATCTCTACCCATTAATAATATGAAAGAATTTATATTTCATTTGTGGTGTATATTTACTAGAGTCTTCATAGTTCCAATAACGCCTGCGGCTATTCGCTGAATGTGCATTTACAAGCGGCATACCAGCTGCGTCTTTTGCTACTACAATTGTCGTATGATTCCACCTACCATCATCCTCAAAATCATACGCAATTACATCGCCAAGAATAAGGTCTTCTGGCTTTTCTACTGCTTCTGCTCGAAGACCAGCTGTAGCACCTGACAAATACCAATAAAAAGAGTGTGCTACAGCCCAGCTCCAACTCCACTGGTTTCCCCTTTGCCACCACCCTTTACGAATATTAGGATGTCCATTCATTGGCACTTCTCCAGTGTGCAGACATTGTGAAATGAAATTTGTACAATTATCAGGAAAATTACGGTATGCAGGATTGCGATCATCCCACCAACGCTCTGCATATTTCACTGCCTCTAAACGATTATATTGATATGAACCGTATTTTTCTTTCGTGACTTCCCGTTCTAACGTTTCACCTATTTCTATTTCTTCTGACACTTCAAGAGCATAATCATCTATTATACGACTATTTTTTAAACAAACTCGTCGTTTTAATTGTTCCTCTTCGATATAAAATAATTCTTTATGCTTAATTAAATATTTCAAGTGTATTTGATAATCAATTTCTTGATGCTCATTACTATTCAATTGTCTAATGAAAGAAATATCTGCAGTTGCTTCCACTATATGTGCACTACGCTTTTGAAACAATTGTTTCTTTCTCTGTACCATTTGTAACAGATCTACTGCAATACCATCTACATCTGTTCGTTTCTCTGTTATATATGCTAAAAACTGTTGCACTTGCTTTTCAATATTCGCTTTTACAACCATTTCGTCTCCCTCCCATATTACAATATGAAAAAGGGAAATATTATCTACTCTTTTTTCTGTGCTAACAATTCAAGTCCACGATTCATTTCATGAAGAACCTCTTCATCTTTCTCACGTTCCATTGCTTTCTCAATGTCTTCTCCTACTCCGTCTCCACCAATTTTCCCAAGTGCCCATGCTGCTGTTCCCCGAAGTACTGGTCTTGGATCATCTTTCATAACACCGATTAAATCAGGAATTGCTGCTGTTTCTTTAAAATGTGCAAGTGCTAAAATAGCATTTCGTTGCAATGGCTTTTTACCTCGCCATGAACCAGACATAACCCCATATTTTTCCTTGAAATCACGATTACTAATTGTTAAAAGTGGTGTTAATAATGGCTTAACTAATTCAGGATCAGGCTCCATTTCAGGATGGTTATGAAAATCCATTCCTTTATTTTTCGGACAAACAGTCTGACACGTATCACATCCATATATACGATTTCCTATTTTATCGCGATATTCTTCAGGCAGAAATCCTTTTGTCTGTGTTAAAAATGCAATACATTTCTTCGAGTCCAACTGGCCGCCTTGTACTAAAGCACCTGTAGGACAAATATCAATACATTTCGTACAACTTCCACATTGATCTTCTATTGGCCGATCAGGAGGGAATGGAACATTCGTAATCATTTCTCCTAAGTATACATACGAACCAAATTCCGGCGTAATAATAGCGCAGTTCTTACCACTCCATCCAATACCGGCACGCTCTGAAACAGCTCGATCACTTAGCTCCCCTGTATCAACCATTGATTTCACTTCTATATCCGGAAGCTTTTCGATTAAATACGCCTCTAACTTTTGCAAACGATCTCGTAAAACAAGGTGATAATCTTGGCCCCAAGAAGCACGACAAAAAATCCCGCGACGTTCTCCACGCTTACTTAATGGTGCATTTTTTAATTTTGAAGGGTACGCTAAAGCAATCGCAATAATTGATTTCGCACCAGGTAACAATAGCTGTGGATTCGTTCTCTTCTCTATATCAGGTTCTTCGAATCCAGACTGATAATTCAACTGTTGTTGCTGGATTAGACGCTGCTTTAACTCCTCAAATGGTGAAGCACTGGCAAAACCTATTTTATCTATACCAATCGTTTTACTATACGCAATTACATCTTGCTTTAATTGTTCAAAATCCATTCTTTATCGCCTCCTCCGATGAATCCATCCCTTATGTAACGACTATATTGGTTAGCAATTCACTTTTGGAATAATATTCTTTACTTCTATTTTCGCATATAATTATGATTTTCAAACATTAAAAAAACGCAATGCTTCGTTTATCTTAGAAACGAAACACTGCGTTGATCACAATTTATCAGAAAAACATTAAATAAAATTTGGAGCGGGTGAAGAGAATCGAACTCTCGACCAGAGCTTGGAAGGCTCTTGTTTTACCACTAAACTACACCCGCAAATATGAATAAATATAAGATATTGAAATAACTTATGTAAAGTAGTATAGCATGTAAAAAAAATCGAAGCAAGAAATTTATCGAAAAAAGTCGAAAAAGTGATGAGATACCTCATCACTTTTTCAATTCTTTATCAATTGCCTTCTTCATACTATCGAAATCAGGGTTTGCAAGATTCCCATTTATATATACTGAAGGAGCACCTTGAACTTTTAATTTTTGAGCACGATCTGAATCTTTACGTACTTTGTCTTTCATTTCTTTACTGTGTAAATCTTTTTTAAACTGTTCTACATTAATTTTCGGAAGCTTTTCTTTCACAATATTAAGAAGTAATTCTTCTGTAATCCATTCTTCCGTATCTTTCTTTTGATTTTGATAAATCTCATCATAGAAAATCCAGAATGAATCTTGATCTTGTTTATAAATTGCTTCACCGGCAGCTGCACCTAAATCAGAGTCTTTTCCGATAAACGGGAAGTTAATAAAATATAACTGCACTTTACCTTTATCAATATACTCTTCTTTTAATCGTGGTAATACCGTTACATCCCAAGTACGACAAGCAGGACATTTAAAGTCTCCAAATTCAACTACCTTAACTGGAGCATCATCTTTCCCTAAAGATTGTTGCGTAGAATAAGCAAACATCTCATTCCCTTTATCTTTCTTGTCATTTATGATGCTATACACAATTGTCCCGATTACAATCAATACTGCGATAGAAAAAACTACACCAAGAACCATGAGTTTGTTCGATGATTTCATATACATTCCTCTTTAAATTCATATTCTGTATACAGCATTGTACACAATACACATAATATCAATACTTACATAGGTCACGCAATGAACACGCTCACATAAATTACAAAAATACAACATTTGTGACGATATTGTGTCACGATTTGTCACAATTTATTCAAAAAAAGAAGTCCCTATATAGGAACTTCTCTTAACTTACTGCTTTTTCACGGGCATTTTTTAACATGGATTGCTCTGTTTTTATATCATGACGAATTACTAATTTCTCACTAACTGCTTGCACATATTCATCATGATTTATATACCCTTCTTTCTCCATTAGCCTTAAAACTACATTCCGTCTCTCAACTGCTTTATCATAATTTTGTGCAGGTGAGTAATAAGCTGGTGCTTTTACTACAGCAGCCATCATTGCACTCTCTGCCAATGTTAATTGATCCACCTTTTTACCGAAGTAAAGGTTTGCTGCTTTTTCAATTCCCCATGCTCCTTCTCCGTAGTAAATATTACTCACATATAATTTTAAAATCTCATCCTTTGTGAATGTACGTTCAATTTTTTTCGTATAAAAAATTTCTTTCCACTTACGAGAAAATGTACGTTCATTAGATAAAAAAGCATTTTTAGATAGCTGCTGTGTAATCGTGCTTCCTCCTTGCACAACACCACCAGCTTTTATATTTTCAATAGAAGCTCGAATAATTGCTATATAGTCTAAACCGTTATGATGATAAAACCTTTTATCTTCCGTCGCAATAAATGCGTGTGTTAATGATTCTGGCACCTCTAACTTAGCGGGTACATGTAATTTACTAATATCACTTCGCTCAATCATTACATTTCCAACGAATAATAATGCAAAACTTAACAATAATAATAATATAATGGCTTTATAAAGAAATTTAGTTAATGGATTTAATGCAACTTTTTGATGATAATTCACTCTAGATAATACTCGTTCTTTCATCTCGAACACCTCTTTTCCACACAGCATATATAACTCTTAATTTAAGAATACCTTGTTGTAAAAGAATATCCCATCGATTTCTCTTACACCTACCTTACAACATTGTAAGGTGTAAAAGTGTATTGTATCACAGTCCTTTTTTATCTACTATTCATATGAAATATTGAATATACATTTGTTTATCATACTATTTATAGGAAGTAGGACTCTCCTTAATTTCATTTTATTCTTTTATTATATCAGTTTATACATTTATACTTTTAAACATCTAGCAATCTAATTATATATGATATATCACTATTTTACAGAACAAACGTTCCGTAAATCAATAGTAGCTTTCGCATTATCTCGCTATTTTTGGGCAGTAAGACTTCTCCCTCAAAACTTGGCTAAAGCTAGAAAATTAGGTAGTAGCCCTGCTTCCTCCACTAATTATTAGCCTACACTTTATTATTGTGACCTTTTTCTGAAACAGTATACATAAAGAAAAGGTTAGCAATTTGAGATGTCCTCAAATAACTAACCAAAACTTTACAATCTTCCTATAAGATTATATGGCTGAACTTCCCATGTTTCGTATGGAATGAAATGCATTGCTTTCATCGCATCAAGTGTCCTTGATTTCATATGAGGACGCGTTATATACTCATCAATGTTCTCTTCGTTTAAAGCAACAAATTTAGCATCTTGTATTTCTTCAGGTTGAATTTTTATTTCACCACTAACATATGCTACTTTAAAAACAACAGCTACAATATGCATAGAAGCATTATAATAAATCCCTGTAACTCCGATAGGCTTCACAGTTAATCCTGTTTCCTCCATTATTTCTCTGCAAACAGCTTGATCGAGCGCTTCCCCTTCTTCTACCTGTCCTCCAGGCATTTCCCACGTATCAGCTCGCCAGTGCACTTTCGTTAAAAGCACCTCATTCTTTTCATTTGTTAAGTAACCTGCTACAGCAACAATATGCTTCGGTGTTTTATGCTCCACAGAAATACCTCCTAGAAATACGGTTATTTCATATATATCATATAACCATATTCCCTCCCGACAATAAAAACACCTTTAAAAAATCCATAAAAAAGAGACCCTATTCGCTAAACGAAAGGGTCTCCTGTCTTATTATTCTCCTAAGTCTACGTTGTGGTAAACTTGTTGTACATCTTCTAAATCTTCTAATGCATCAACCATTTTTTCAAATTGTACTTGAGCATCTTCAGGAAGTTCTACATCACTTTGTGCAAGCATTGTTAATTCTGCAACTGTAAATTCTTCAACACCAGCACCTTTAAGTGCAGATTGTACTGAATGGAACTGATCAGGTTCAGCATAAACGATAACAGAATCTTCTTCTTCTAAAATGTCACGTGCATCTACATCTGCTTCCATTAAAATTTCAAGAACTTCATCTGATGTTTTACCTTCAAGACCGATAACAGCTGTCGCATCAAACATGTAAGCCACAGAACCGTTTACACCCATATTACCACTGTTTTTGCTAAATGCAGCTCGTACATCTGCTGCAGTACGGTTTACGTTATTTGTCAGTGTATCTACAATTACCATAGATCCGTTTGGTCCAAAGCCTTCATAACGAAGCTCGTCATAGTTTTCTTCTGAACCGCCTTTTGCCTTTTCAATCGCACGGTCAATAATTGTTCTTGGCACGTTGTATGTTTTCGCACGTTCTAATACAACTCTTAACGTTTGGTTTGATTCTGGATCTGGCTCGCCTTGTTTTGCTGCCACATAAATTTCACGTCCAAATTTCGCGTATATACGGCTTGTATTTGCATCTTTTGATGCTTTTTTTTCTTTAATATTGTTCCATTTACGACCCATACTTTCCACTCTCTTTCCCATTTTAAATCTACATAAAAATATTAATATGAAATATAATGTGTATTCAACACATTTTTAAAAGAAATATAAAAAGTTCATTTTTGATTCATATTACAGACATAATATAAATCACTATCATTTTGTTCTTTCGACAAGTTATATTATACATGAATTCCTAAGTTTATTACGAATTTTAGAATCACATAGCATAATTTAACAAAAAAGACTCTAACATTTCTGTTAGAGTCTTTTTTAAGTCACCGATACCGATGGTCGGGGTCGAACCGACACTCCCGAAGGAACACGATTTTGAGTCGTGCGCGTCTGCCAATTCCGCCACATCGGCATAAAATAAAGGCGGCAACCGGATTTGAACCGGTGGTAAAGGTTTTGCAGACCTCTGCCTTACCACTTGGCTATGCCGCCATATGAAGTTAAAATGGAGCGGAAGACGGGATTCGAACCCGCGACCCCAACCTTGGCAAGGTTGTATTCTACCACTGAACTACTTCCGCAAAAATGGCTGGGCTAGCTGGATTCGAACCAGCGCATGACGGAGTCAAAGTCCGTTGCCTTACCGCTTGGCTATAGCCCACCGAAGTTTTACTTAATTATATGTAAGTATCCATTAATTTATTTGTAATTTTTAAAAATAAAATGGGGCGACTGATGGGAATTGAACCCACGAATGCCGGAGCCACAATCCGGTGCGTTAACCACTTCGCCACAACCGCCATGTTGTGTTTATATATTTGGCAGGGGCAGTAGGAATTGAACCCACACTGGAGGTTTTGGAGACCTCAGTTCTACCTTTAAACTATGCCCCTATGTAAAATGGTGGAGGGGGGCAGATTCGAACTGCCGAACCCAAAGGAGCGGATTTACAGTCCGCCGCGTTTAGCCACTTCGCTACCCCTCCGAAACTTACATGGTGCCGGCTAGAGGACTTGAACCCCCAACCTACTGATTACAAGTCAGTTGCTCTACCAATTGAGCTAAGCCGGCATATTTTATTAAAATGGTGGCTCGGGACGGAATCGAACCGCCGACACGAGGATTTTCAGTCCTCTGCTCTACCGACTGAGCTACCGAGCCTTATTAAAATGGCGGTCCCGACCGGGGTCGAACCGGCGATCTCCTGCGTGACAGGCAGGCATGTTAACCACTACACCACGGGACCATTTGGTTGCGGGGACAGGATTTGAACCTGCGACCTTCGGGTTATGAGCCCGACGAGCTACCGTACTGCTCCACCCCGCGATAATATTATTTATATAATTATATGATAAGTGTTAGCAACCAAATTACAAGAATGTTTGGTTGCGGGGACAGGATTTGAACCTGCGACCTTCGGGTTATGAGCCCGACGAGCTACCGTACTGCTCCACCCCGCGACAATATTATTCATATAATTTATATGGTGGAGGATGACGGGATCGAACCGCCGACCCCCTGCTTGTAAGGCAGGTGCTCTCCCAGCTGAGCTAATCCTCCAAAAGTGGTGACCCGTACGGGATTCGAACCCGTGTTACCGCCGTGAAAGGGCGGTGTCTTAACCACTTGACCAACGGGCCAAATATTATAAAATCCTTATGGCGGAGAGCAAGGGATTCGAACCCTTGATACGCTTGTGACGTATACACGATTTCCAATCGTGCTCCTTCGGCCAACTCGGACAGCTCTCCAATGGCTCCGCAGGTAGGAATCGAACCTACGACCGATCGGTTAACAGCCGATAGCTCTACCGCTGAGCTACTGCGGAATAATATTGCCTGGCAACGTCCTACTCTCACAGGGACAAGGTCCCAACTACCATCGGCGCTAGAGAGCTTAACTTCCGTGTTCGGTATGGGAACGGGTGTGACCTCTCTGCCATCATTACCAGACATTATTCTTTTGAGACAATCATTATTATAACTTATTCAACCTGAAAGTCAATAAGTTTTTTATATTCTCTCAAAACTAGATAACGTTGCTTCATATTATATGGTTAAGTCCTCGATCTATTAGTATTCGTCAGCTCCACATGTCACCATGCTTCCACCTCGAACCTATCAACCTGATCATCTTTCAGGGATCTTACTAGCTTACGCTATGGGAAATCTCATCTTGAGGGGGGCTTCATGCTTAGATGCTTTCAGCACTTATCCCTTCCGCACATAGCTACCCAGCTATGCCCTTGGCAGAACAACTGGTACACCAGCGGTGCGTCCATCCCGGTCCTCTCGTACTAAGGACAGCTCCTCTCAAATTTCCTGCGCCCACGACGGATAGGGACCGAACTGTCTCACGACGTTCTGAACCCAGCTCGCGTACCGCTTTAATGGGCGAACAGCCCAACCCTTGGGACCGACTACAGCCCCAGGATGCGATGAGCCGACATCGAGGTGCCAAACCTCCCCGTCGATGTGGACTCTTGGGGGAGATAAGCCTGTTATCCCCGGGGTAGCTTTTATCCGTTGAGCGATGGCCCTTCCATGCGGAACCACCGGATCACTAAGCCCGACTTTCGTCCCTGCTCGACTTGTAGGTCTCGCAGTCAAGCTCCCTTATGCCTTTGCACTCTACGAATGATTTCCAACCATTCTGAGGGAACCTTTGGGCGCCTCCGTTACACTTTAGGAGGCGACCGCCCCAGTCAAACTGCCCACCTGACACTGTCTCCCGGGTCGATAAGACCCGTAGGTTAGAATTTCAATACAGTCAGGGCGGTATCCCACCAGCGCCTCCACCGAAGCTAGCGCTCCGGTTTCAATGGCTCCCGCCTATCCTGTACAAACTGTACCAAAATTCAATATCAGGCTACAGTAAAGCTCCACGGGGTCTTTCCGTCCTGTCGCGGGTAACCTGCATCTTCACAGGTACTATAATTTCACCGAGTCTCTGGTTGAGACAGTGCCCAAATCGTTACACCTTTCGTGCGGGTCGGAACTTACCCGACAAGGAATTTCGCTACCTTAGGACCGTTATAGTTACGGCCGCCGTTTACTGGGGCTTCAGTTCAGAGCTTCGCTTACGCTAACCCCTCTCCTTAACCTTCCAGCACCGGGCAGGTGTCAGCCCCTATACTTCGCCTTACGGCTTCGCAGAGACCTGTGTTTTTGCTAAACAGTCGCTTGGGCCTATTCACTGCGGCTTTCCGTTAAGAAAGCACCCCTTCTCCCGAAGTTACGGGGTCATTTTGCCGAGTTCCTTAACCAGAGTTCTCTCGCACACCTTAGGATTCTCTCCTCGCCTACCTGTGTCGGTTTGCGGTACAGGCACCTTTTATCTCGCTAGAAGCTTTTCTTGGCAGCGGGGAATCAAAGACTTCGCTCCATAAGGAGCTTCCCCATCACAGCTCAGCCTTCACGATAAGCGGATTTGCCTACTTATCAGCCTAACTGCTTGGACGTGCACAACCAATCGCACGCTTCTTCTATCCTTCTGCGTCCCTCCATTGCTCAAACGATAAAGAGGTGGTACAGGAATATCAACCTGTTGTCCATCGCCTACGCCTGTCGGCCTCGGCTTAGGTCCTGACTAACCCTGAGCGGACGAGCCTTCCTCAGGAAACCTTAGGCATTCGGTGGACGGGATTCTCACCCGTCTTTCGCTACTCATACCGGCATTCTCACTTCTAAGCGCTCCACCAGTCCTTCCGGTCTGACTTCACTGCACTTAGAACGCTCCCCTACCACTGATACCATTGGTATCAATTCGCAGCTTCGGTGGTGTATTTAGCCCCGGTACATTTTCGGCGCAGAGTCACTCGACTAGTGAGCTATTACGCACTCTTTAAATGGTGGCTGCTTCTGAGCCAACATCCTAGTTGTCTAAGCAACTCCACATCCTTTTCCACTTAATACACACTTTGGGACCTTAGCTGGCGATCTGGGCTGTTTCCCTCTTGACTACGGATCTTATCACTCGCAGTCTGACTCCTAAGGATAAGTCATTGGCATTCGGAGTTTGACTGAATTCGGTAATCCGATGAGGACCCCTAGTTCAATCAGTGCTCTACCTCCAAGACTCTTACACTTAAGGCTAGCCCTAAAGCTATTTCGGGGAGAACCAGCTATCTCCAGGTTCGATTGGAATTTCTCCGCTACCCACACCTCATCCCCGCACTTTTCAACGTGCGTGGGTTCGGGCCTCCATTCAGTGTTACCTGAACTTCACCCTGGACATGGGTAGATCACCTGGTTTCGGGTCTACGACCACGTACTAAACGCCCTATTCAGACTCGCTTTCGCTGCGGCTCCGCCTCTTCAGCTTAACCTCGCACGGGATCGTAACTCGCCGGTTCATTCTACAAAAGGCACGCCATCACCCATTAACGGGCTCTGACTATTTGTAGGCACACGGTTTCAGGATCTCTTTCACTCCCCTTCCGGGGTGCTTTTCACCTTTCCCTCACGGTACTGGTTCACTATCGATCACTAGGGAGTATTTAGCCTTGGGAGATGGTCCTCCCAGATTCCGACGGAATTTCACGTGTTCCGCCGTACTCAGGATACATTCAAGAGAGAACGAAGTTTCGACTACGGGGTTGTTACCCTCTGTGACGGACCTTTCCAGGTCGCTTCGTCTACCTCGTTCCTTTGTAACTCCGTATAGAATGTCCTACAACCCCAAGAGGCAAGCCTCTTGGTTTGGGCTAGATTCCGTTTCGCTCGCCGCTACTCAGGAAATCGCATTTGCTTTCTCTTCCTCCAGGTACTTAGATGTTTCAGTTCCCTGGGTCTGTCTTCCATACCCTATGTATTCAGGTAAGGATACCATACCATTACGTATAGTGGGTTTCCCCATTCGGAAATCTTCGGATCAAAGCTTACTTACAGCTCCCCGAAGCATATCGGCGTTAGTCCCGTCCTTCATCGACTCCTAGTGTCAAGGCATCCACCGTGCGCCCTTTCTAACTTAACCAAACTAAAATTAAAAAAATATGAGCTACACTGTTATCTAGTTTTCAAAGAACATACATTTAAACTTGAGAGATAGTTCTCTCAAAACTGAACGAAACAAAACAAGTCAACGTTTATTGATGAACTGCGTTCATCAATTCTCCATAGAAAGGAGGTGATCCAGCCGCACCTTCCGATACGGCTACCTTGTTACGACTTCACCCCAATCATCTGTCCCACCTTAGGCGGCTGGCTCCATAAAGGTTACCCCACCGACTTCGGGTGTTACAAACTCTCGTGGTGTGACGGGCGGTGTGTACAAGGCCCGGGAACGTATTCACCGCGGCATGCTGATCCGCGATTACTAGCGATTCCAGCTTCATGTAGGCGAGTTGCAGCCTACAATCCGAACTGAGAACGGTTTTATGAGATTAGCTCCACCTCGCGGTCTTGCAGCTCTTTGTACCGTCCATTGTAGCACGTGTGTAGCCCAGGTCATAAGGGGCATGATGATTTGACGTCATCCCCACCTTCCTCCGGTTTGTCACCGGCAGTCACCTTAGAGTGCCCAACTTAATGATGGCAACTAAGATCAAGGGTTGCGCTCGTTGCGGGACTTAACCCAACATCTCACGACACGAGCTGACGACAACCATGCACCACCTGTCACTCTGCTCCCGAAGGAGAAGCTCTATCTCTAGAGTTTTCAGAGGATGTCAAGACCTGGTAAGGTTCTTCGCGTTGCTTCGAATTAAACCACATGCTCCACCGCTTGTGCGGGCCCCCGTCAATTCCTTTGAGTTTCAGCCTTGCGGCCGTACTCCCCAGGCGGAGTGCTTAATGCGTTAACTTCAGCACTAAAGGGCGGAAACCCTCTAACACTTAGCACTCATCGTTTACGGCGTGGACTACCAGGGTATCTAATCCTGTTTGCTCCCCACGCTTTCGCGCCTCAGTGTCAGTTACAGACCAGAAAGTCGCCTTCGCCACTGGTGTTCCTCCATATCTCTACGCATTTCACCGCTACACATGGAATTCCACTTTCCTCTTCTGCACTCAAGTCTCCCAGTTTCCAATGACCCTCCACGGTTGAGCCGTGGGCTTTCACATCAGACTTAAGAAACCACCTGCGCGCGCTTTACGCCCAATAATTCCGGATAACGCTTGCCACCTACGTATTACCGCGGCTGCTGGCACGTAGTTAGCCGTGGCTTTCTGGTTAGGTACCGTCAAGGTGCCAGCTTATTCAACTAGCACTTGTTCTTCCCTAACAACAGAGTTTTACGACCCGAAAGCCTTCATCACTCACGCGGCGTTGCTCCGTCAGACTTTCGTCCATTGCGGAAGATTCCCTACTGCTGCCTCCCGTAGGAGTCTGGGCCGTGTCTCAGTCCCAGTGTGGCCGATCACCCTCTCAGGTCGGCTACGCATCGTTGCCTTGGTGAGCCGTTACCTCACCAACTAGCTAATGCGACGCGGGTCCATCCATAAGTGACAGCCGAAGCCGCCTTTCAATTTCGAACTATGCAGTTCAAAATATTATCCGGTATTAGCCCCGGTTTCCCGGAGTTATCCCAGTCTTATGGGCAGGTTACCCACGTGTTACTCACCCGTCCGCCGCTAACTTCATAAGAGCAAGCTCTTAATCCATTCGCTCGACTTGCATGTATTAGGCACGCCGCCAGCGTTCATCCTGAGCCAGGATCAAACTCTCCAATAAAGTTAGTTTGTCTAGCATCTAAAAATAAAAATTGACGTTCACGTTGTTTGTTTCGTTCAGTTTTCAAAGAACTACTTCGCCGCTCAATTGCGACTTCCTTATGTTAACATCTTCGTTTTTCGATGTCAACTAAGTTTTTTAAATTTCTTTTTTGTCGTTTTCTGCGTTTCCGCATCAGCGACGTTTATTAATATATCACGCAGTATATATAGGGTCAATACTTTTTCTAAAAAAATTTCACATCCCGTTAAAAAGCTAAATTAACTATAGAAAAAATTACTACTCCTCTTTTATAGACATGCTTCTTCCACCTAATCTCTTTCTGTATTGCATCTTAAAAGAAAGCACTACTGTTCTTTAATAAGTGATAAATTTAATCATCGCCTTCACTTTCATAAAATATTCTAAATTGTGTGTTATATTATTCCTATAGGAGTGTGGTGGGAATGGGTATTAAATATTCGAACAAAATTAATAAAATCCGAACCTTTGCATTAAGTTTAGTATTTATCGGCCTCTTCATTGCATACTTAGGAGTCTTTTTCCGTGACAACATTATTATTATGACAACATTTATGATGGTTGGCTTTTTAGCTGTTATCGCTAGTACTGTCGTTTACTTTTGGATTGGTATGTTATCTACTAAGACTGTACAAATTATTTGTCCAAGCTGCGATAAGCCAACAAAAATGCTTGGTCGTGTCGACGCATGTATGCATTGCAACCAACCTTTAACACTCGATCCGAGTTTAGAAGGAAAAGAATTTAATGAGAAGTACAATAAAAAAAGCTATAAAGGATAACACGTACTTTCACTTTAGTATTTTTTCATCCCCATATAATAAAGAAAGAGGGTGACGAAATCGTCACCCTCTTTCTTTATTATATATTACGCCTTATGACACTCTGGACAAACGCCATAAATTTCTAAGCGATGACTATTAATAACGAAACCTGTCGTTTTCGCAGCTTCCTCTTCAAGCTGTTCCAAACCTCCATAAGGAAAATCAACAATCTTACCACATTTTTCGCAAATCACATGATAATGTTGACTTGTAACATAATCAAATCTACTTGAAGCATCCCCATAAGTTAATTCCTTTACAAGTCCAACTTCTTTAAACACACGTAAGTTATTATAGACAGTTGCAACACTCATATTTGGAAACTTACCTTCTAATGCTTTATAAATGTCATCCGCTGTTGGGTGCGTCATAGATTCCACAAGGTACTCTAAAATAGCATGACGCTGTGGAGTAATGCGTACACCCGTATTTTTCAGCATTTCTAGCGCTTCTTTTAATTCTTCTTTGACCACCGTCATGCACCCCGATTCTATACGGATTATTATTTTATAATTCTTATAAAGAGTGTACTCTTTTTCTTATAAATCGTCAATATTTCTACTATAAGTATGTGGTTTATTTTTGTATATAGCCTTATTCTTATGTACCTTCCCCCAGTTCCTATACATTTACATAGAAAAAAGTGCGACATAATCGCACTTGGAATACTATCATCTGAGGAGGTATGCCCTACACTTTCACTTTATGTATCACAAGAAAATATGTATAGACGCATGCCTTACATATATATTTTTTCTCCACATTAATATAGATTATTTTATCCCGCTATTTGCGGGCAGTAAGACTCCCACTTCAAAATTCCGCAAATACGAAGGAGTTAGGCGGGATATCAACTGCCCGTAAAAGCCCAATTGGTGCGGGCTAATAATCAGTGTGGATAGACACCCCCACTGATTAAAGTTTCACTTTATATAAGAAAGAACGTCTTCAATATGTCCTTTCACTTTCACTTTACGCCATTCTTTTACAAGTTCACCATCTTTATTGATAAGGAATGTAGAACGCTCGATTCCCATGTACTCTTTTCCAAAGTTCTTTTTCAACTTCCAAACATCGTACAATTCTGCTACTTTATGATCTTCATCTACTAAAAGTACAAATGGAAGCTCATGCTTCTCTATGAATTTCATATGTCTGTTCACCGAATCAGGACTTACACCAAGGATGACCGTGTCCTTCTCTTGGAATAATCCATATGCATCACGAAAATCACATGCTTCAGTTGTACAGCCTGGAGTCATATCTTTCGGATAAAAATATAAAACTACATTTTTACCTCGGAAGTCAGCTAAGCGAATTTGTTCTCCGGTACTTCCCTCTAATGTAAATTCCGGCGCTATTTCTCCTACTGTGATCATTGTTATCACTCCTTTTCTTTTCTATTACTATAACAAATGCTACCTTATTTTTCATTGTCCATTACAGTCCTTACCACAAAGGCAAACGGTAATGTATATCCAATTAGCGCTTCTCCAATTGCAATCCATCTTCCGATTCCAATCGGAGCGATATCACCGTATCCAACGGACAATAAAGTAACCGCACTAAAATATAAACATATTTCAACGAGCTGAAAGGAATGAGCACTTAGCCTATCCCCATCTTCTTTCAAAACTGCAAACCCCATTTCCTCTAGCACAACATAACTTAATCCAAACGCAATCAGTACCGTTGTATAAATCAAAAACAACGTAGCTAAATTGTACAGCGAAAAGAAACGATTGGAGTTTGAATATGAACTCCATAATAATTGGACACTTCTCAAAATAGCGATTGCTGCAATTAATAGAATAAATCCCCATAACATGTCCTCCACCTCATTTTATATGTATGAGGACTATAGCTGATTTATCCCTTAGAAACGAACAAGCTTCTATAATTAATTTCCTGCACCACGATATCGTTTAACCCCTTGATTCCAGAGGGTAATTGCAATAGTAAAACAGATAACACCAACAATTGGCGTTGCGAAAGCATAGCTATTCCACTCTGTTTTTCTTAAAAAGTATGCTGCTGGATATACCCCAACAAATGCAAACGGTAAAACAAACGTTAAAACAAAGCGAATAACACGGTTATAAATATCAACAGGATAGCGTCCATAATTCCCTATGTTATACATAAGCGGCATAATGGAACTTTTCGCATCCGACCAAAAGCCAAGACTTGCAAGCGTAACAAATATCCCGCCGTACACAAGTGCCCCTCCCCCTGCCATAAGTAGGAATAGGAAGAAATCATACCAGTAAAAAGATAATTGCAGCTCCATTGCTGCATAACCCATCACAATAATCCCCGTAATAGCTCCAATTAAAGATTCAAGTTCCATTCTTTCTAATATAATTTGAAATAAACTATGAATCGGTCTCGTTAATATACGGTCCATTTCTCCTTTAATAATGTAACGATCATTAAAGTCCCATATATTAAAGAAAGCTGAAAAAATGGCAAACGGTACTAAAAAGAACCCATAGATAAAGATTACTTCTTCTCGGCTCCACCCTTTTAGTGCTTGAGTATGCCCAAACACAACGAGAATGAAGATTAAATTAACAGCTTGTAGTGATAAATCTGAAAGTAATCCGACGATAAAATCGCCACGATACTCCAATTTTGTTTTTATATATTGACTTGCATATTGCAAAAATAATTTTATATATATCATCTCGTCATCCCCCTTGTACGATTAGACGTTTTCTCGCCGTTTTCCACATCAGTACAATTGGAATAATAAGTATAATTGCCCAAATCATTTGAAATAATAAAGCTTCATATAACTTACTTCCTTGTATACCTTCAGAGAAAATCATACTCGGAATATAACTAATTGCTTGAAACGGTAAAAACACCATTGCTTTTTGGGCCCATAACGGATAAAAACTAATCGGTAATAATAAACCAGAAAATAAATCGATAACAACACGTTTCGCATACATAATTCCACTATTATTAAATAAGAAGAATGTAAGCATTCCTGTCATTAAATTTATTTGTGTATTAATGATAAAACTAAATATTAAAGATAAGAAGAAATATAACCACGTTTGAAAATTCGTTGTAATTTGTAATGAAAATAATAACGTAACAATAACCATACCCGGAATTGAAAAGAAAGCAAAACGGAATATCCCTTCTCCAAGCCCTTGCATAACTTTCATACCTAAATAGTTATATGGACGAATTAGTTCTACCGCCACACGTCCTTCTTGAATTTCCATCGCAATTTCTCTATCTATATTATTGAAATAAAAAGCGCGTGCCATCCATGCGATCGCAATATACGTAGTCATTTGCGAAATAGATAAACTTTCAATATTCTCTTTCCCGCTATAAATTGCTTGCCATAAAAAATAATAAGCACCAATGTTAATCGTATAAATTAAAATCCCGCTGTAATAATTTGTACGATAAGCAAGCATCATTAAAAAACGAATCCGAATCATTTCAATATACTTACCCATGCATAATACCTTCTTCATAAATGTTACGAATAATTTCCTCTGTAGACACTTCGTTAATTTTCAAATCTTTAATTTGAAAGGCTTGTACTACTTTAGAAATCAACATAGAAATGATAACTTCTTCATTCGGTATTTTTGCAACCCATGCGTTTTCTTCTTTCGCTTTTGACCAAACAACATGACTATCTGGCATAACCATTGATAACTCCTGGTATGAAACTGGGGCAACAAATTGAAAATGTATTTCCTTCTCTACTCCCCACTGTGTACGAAGATTATCTAAAGATCCGTCATACATAATATTTCCTTCATCAAGCATGATGACGCGTTCACATAAAGCTTCAATATCAGTAATGTCATGTGTCGTTAATAAAATTGTTGTTTTATAACGTTCATTCATCTCTTTTAAGAATTCTCGTATTTTCAATTTCACAAGAACATCTAGTCCAATTGTTGGTTCATCTAAAAATAATAACGGCGGATTATGAATTAACGCCGCTGCTAATTCACAACGCATTCTTTGACCAAGAGATAATTTCCGTACCGGTTTATCTAATAAAGGACCGATATCTAACGTTTCAATAACATGTTCCATATGTTCCTTATACTGAGCGTCTGATACACCGTACACTTTCTTCAATAAACGAAATGATTCTTGCACTGCGATATCCCACCAAAGCTGCGAACGCTGCCCAAACACAACACCGATTGTTCTTACAAATTCTTCTCTCTGTTTGTGTGGATTCATTCCGTTCACTGTAATTTGTCCTGATGTCGGAGTCAAAATCCCTGTAAGCATTTTAATCGTCGTTGATTTACCAGCACCATTCTCACCAATATAACCAACCATTTCACCTTGCTTTATAGTAAAAGAAACATCATTTACTGCTGGCACTATTTTATAATTACGATTTAATAAATCGCGAAACGCACCCTTTAAGCCCGGACGACTTGAATAAGCTGTAAACTCTTTACGTAACCCTTGTACCTCAATTACCGATTTCATAATCGGACCCCCTTCCTAAATGTCACAACGAATAGTTTACCCAACTGCTCCTTCTATCACAAACAATACGTCTTTTCGAAAAACATGTTAGAATAATACATAGATTTTTGTAAGGAGATGAATTGTAGTGAATTTCACGAAATCAGAAGCATTACATAAAGAAGCGTTAGAACATATCGTTGGTGGTGTTAATAGTCCTTCTCGCTCTTTTAAAGCAGTTGGAGGCGGTTCCCCTGTTGCAATGGAACGCGGGAAAGGTGCTTATTTCTGGGATGTAGATGGAAATAAATATATCGACTATTTAGCAGCGTATGGCCCAATTATTACTGGACATGCTCACCCGCACGTAACAGAAGCAATTAAAACAGCAGCTGAAAACGGCGTACTATACGGTACTCCAACAGCATTAGAAGTAAAATTCGCAAAAATGTTAAAAGAAGCAATGCCCGCTTTAGATAAAGTCCGCTTCGTAAACTCTGGTACAGAATCCGTTATGACAACCATTCGTGTTGCTCGTGCTTACACTGGCCGCACAAAAATTATGAAATTCGCTGGTTGTTACCACGGTCATTCCGATTTAGTACTTGTAGCAGCTGGCTCTGGTCCTTCTACCCTTGGAATTCCTGATTCAGCTGGCGTGCCACAAAGTATCGCCCAAGAAGTTATTACTGTTCCATTTAATAATGTAGAAACTTTAAAAGAAGCGTTAGATAAATGGGGACATGAAGTAGCAGCTATCCTTGTAGAGCCAATCGTTGGAAACTTCGGTATTGTAGAGCCAAAACCTGGCTTCCTTGAAAAAGTTAATGAACTTGTTCACGAAGCTGGTGCACTAGTAATTTATGATGAAGTTATTACTGCTTTCCGCTTTATGTATGGCGGCGCTCAAGACTTACTTGGCGTAACCCCAGATCTAACAGCACTTGGTAAAGTTATCGGCGGTGGCCTTCCAATTGGTGCTTACGGTGGTAAGAAAGAAATTATGGAACAAGTTGCACCGCTCGGCCCTGCATACCAAGCTGGTACAATGGCCGGGAACCCTGCTTCTATGGCATCAGGTATTGCCTGCCTAGAAGTACTTCAACAAGAAGGCGTATACGAGAAATTAGATGCACTTGGCGCAATGCTTGAAAAAGGAATTTTAGAACAAGCTACAAAACATAACATCGATATTACAGTAAACCGTCTAAAGGGTGCATTAACTGTATACTTCACGACAAATATAATTGAAGATTACGATGCAGCCAAAAATACAGATGGTGAAATGTTCGGTAGATTCTTCAAATTGATGCTTCAAGAAGGTATTAATTTAGCACCTTCTAAATATGAAGCATGGTTCTTAACGACAGAACATACAAAAGAAGATATTGAATATACAATTGAAGCTGTTGGCAGAGCATTTTCTACCCTAGCGAACAATAAATAATCTCTTCATTCAAAAGGAAAAAAGAAAGCCCATCTTTCTTTTTTCCTTTTTTCTATTTCATAAATCCCTCGTTAATAGTATAATTATTCATAATTATCTGTTTTATATTCTTTTATATCCTTACTATCCCTGTATACAAGGCAGTTCACGCCTTAAATAGTAAGATTATTCAAAAATCATTTTCCAGAGGGGGGATTGACGGATGCTCAATAAAAAAAATAAATGGACACCGTCTTTATTTCGGAATTATAAAAATACAGAACATGATGCGTGTGGAATCGTTTCCGTTATGGAAAAACGAAGAATTCCTACAAAAGAAAACATCGACCTTTGTATACAATCACTAGTCAAAATGAATCATAGGGCTGGTTTCATTAATGGCGAAGGAGATGGCATCGGAATTCATATCGACATGCCAAAGGCACTTTGGCATGAAAAACTGAAAAGTAGCGGATATAATCCAACGATCGTGGATCATCCCCACTTTATCGTTGGACATTTTTTTCTAAACAAAAAAGAAAACATTGCTGAGTTAAAAGATTACATTCGTACGCAACTAAACAATGAAAAGTTTACAATTGTTCTCGAAAATGATGATGTAATAAACTCAGATGCACTCGGTCCTCTTGGTAAACAAGAAGAACCTTTATTTTGGCAAATTGCCCTTATCGCCGAAAGTGAAGTTAAAAATATTGAACAAACATTATTTTCTGTAACAATAAAAATCGAAGAAAATGAAGCAATTCATGTTGCCTCATTAAGTCATGAACATGTTGTATATAAAGTTCTCGGCGCTGGTGATACACTCGTTGCTTATTACAATGATTTACAACACCCACTTATCGCTTCAACTATGACACTAGGACATAATCGCTATTCTACTAATACTTTATCTAATTTTTTTCGTGTACAACCATTTAGTATTCTTGGGCATAATGGTGAAATTAACACGATTGCAAAATTACGCGATCAAGCTGACATGATTAATGTACCACTTACTGCTGGGGGTAGTGATTCCCAAGATTTAAACCGTACCTTAGAAACCCTTCTCGTTCAGTATAACTACAGTTTATTTGAAGCAATGGATATATTATTTCCACCAATTATTAATGAAATAAAACTTTACGAAACAAACTTACAAAACTTATACACTTATATACGTGAGGCTTGGGGGCATTTCGCACAAGGTCCAGCTGGCATCATTTCACGTTATAAAGATGAAGCTGTTTTCAGTGTCGATTCCCTTGGATTACGCCCTGTTTGGAAAGTAGAGACAGAGAGCTCCTATATTTTCTCTTCTGAACCTGGAGTTGTATCACCAGCCGAATATGTAGCAGAGCCGAAACCACTCGCTCCTGGCGAAAAGGTTGGATTAAAATGGAATGAACAAGGTGAGCTTGTTCTCTATGAATACGATAATTATCAAATTGAAGTATACAACCGTTTTAAGAAACGAATCGATGTTACCAACTATCATGTAAACTTATCTATCCCTGAAACGAAAGAAACTGAGGGATTATGTGATTCTGTTCAAGTTGAAACGAAGCAATACGTCGCTTTCGGCTGGGATCGAGAACATATTCAGCTCCTTGAACAGATGGCAACAAAAGGTGTCGAACCAATTCGGTCACTTGGGCATGACTCACCACTTGCCGCACTTGATACAGATAGACGAAATATTGCTGATTTCATTAAAGAAAGTGTAGCCGTTGTTACCAATCCAGCAATCGATCGTGATCGAGAAGTCGAACACTTCTCCACACGTACTGTACTCGGAGAGCGTCCGAGTTTATTAGATAACTCTAAACAACCATTTGTAATTGAGATGCTCTCACCAATTATTTTAGAAGGGAGTTTAGCTCAATCTATCGCGGCAGACTTACAGACGATTACGTACGAACAACTTGTACAGCTATTCATCACTCATAGCTCTGTCTCTACAATTCCTGTTACATTTAGCCCATCAGAAACTTTACAAAGCGCATTAAATCGAATTAGTTCCGAGGCGATAACAGCCGTTAAAAACGGGGCTTCCCTACTTTTATTAGATGACGCTAAATCTCATCAAAATGAACTGTTATGGATTGATCCACATTTAGTTACTGCTAAAGTACATCAAACATTAACTGAAAATAAATTACGCCGGAAATGCTCTCTCGTTATACGTTCTGGCGCCCTTCGCTCCTTACACGATATCGTCACGCTATACGGATTAGGGGCAGATGGTATTAATCCATATTTATTGTTCGCAACGGTAAATGATGGAACAAAAGCACCAATTACTAATTTGTATACCGCACTTAATAAAGGACTAGAGAAAGTAATTTCAACGATTGGAATTCATGAATTACGCGGTTACGGTCGCCTCTTCTCCTCTATTGGATTAGATGAGGAAATTGCAAATATATTACAAATTACAAACTTCTTCGGTTCAAATGATTTAGCTTTTTCACTTGAATCACTTGCTGAAGATGCGAAAATTCGAGCTGATGATTATAACAATCCAAAAGTTAGAATGCGAAAATCATTTCATATATTCCCCCGGATTTGGAAAGCAATTGGTGATGTTGCAAAAGGAAACTCTTATGATGATTACCGCGACAAGTTAAGTGAATTAGAAGAAAATAACCCTATCGCAATCAGGCACCTTATTCAAACAAAACAAACAGAACATGTAATTCCGACTGAAGAAGTGTCCATCGGCATTCACAATCATGATTTACCATTTATTATTAGTTCTATGTCATTCGGTTCTCAAAATGAAATTGCCTTCCGTGCATATGCAGAAGCTGCCAATCAGCTAAATATGATTAGTTTGAACGGTGAAGGCGGCGAAATTAAAGATATGATTGGTAAATACCCACATACACGCGGACAACAAGTTGCATCTGGCCGGTTTGGAGTAAACGCTGAACTACTAAATTCATCAAATTTAATTGAAATTAAAATCGGTCAAGGAGCAAAGCCTGGTGAAGGTGGACATTTGCCTGGTTCAAAAGTAACTGCCAAAATTGCTGAAGCACGTAATGCTACAATTGGTTCAGATTTAATTTCACCTTCTAACAACCATGATATTTATTCAATTGAAGACTTGGCTCAAATGATTACAGAAATTAAAACGGCTAATCATCTTGCAAAAGTAGCTGTAAAAGTTCCTGTCGTTCCTAACATCGGAACAATTGCTGTCGGTATCGCAAAAGCTGGCGCTGACTTTATTAACATTAGTGGATTTGATGGCGGAACAGGCGCTGCGCGTATTCACGCATTGCAACATGTAGGTCTTCCTGTAGAAATCGGTGTTAAAGCTGCACATAACGCTCTATTAGAAGCACATATGAGACATAAAGTAGAAATTTGGGCAGATGGCGGTATTCGAAGTGTCAATGACGCCTTAAAAATCATGCTCCTTGGAGCAAACCGGATCGGATTTGGCACATTATCAATGATTGCAATTGGCTGTACAACTTGCCGTGGTTGTCATCTCGATACGTGCCACGTCGGAATTGCAACACAAATTGAATCTGAAGCTCAAGCGAAAGAACATGGACTGCGCCGTTTCGTTCCACGTGAATTAGAAAGCGCAGTTACAGGGCTATTAAGCCTATTCACTACTTTCGGTACAGAATTGAAACGTTTAACAGGGCAGCTCGGTTACACAAACTTACAAGATATTATCGGACGATCGGATTTATTAGAACAAACTCGAGGCAAGGACTTATTAGACTTACGTAATTTAATACAAACGATAGAAGATTCATCCGTGAAAATAACGGCATCTGTACAAGAAAAACAATTTGAAACAACAAATTCTCTCCAGTCAAAAGAATTAGTAAGCGTCGGCGTAGAGCAACGCGTAATGGGCGGTCTAGAATCCTGTTATCGTATTCGTAGCAAATTATATGAAAACACCCATCTTGAACCACTTACATTAAAGTATACAAACGGATCTGTTCCTGGAAACGGATTAGGCGCGTATAATAGCGAGAACTTATTTATACACGTAAATGGTGGCGCGCAAGATGGAATTGGAAAAACTTCATTTGGCGGTGGCATTTATATAACGAAAGCAAAAGGAAAAGATGGAACATATTATAACGGTTCTGTCGGAAAAGGATTTGGATACGGCGCTCAAAAAGGTGCATTATACGTGCAAGGTAACGCTGATGCTCGTGCTGGCATTCGCCTTTCTGGAGCAGATATGATAATTGGAGGCAGAATTACAAAACCACTTCGCGAAAAAGAACAAGGAAATATCGGAGTATATTCTAATATAAAAGGATTTGCTTTTGAATATATGACAAATGGTCGTGCTCTTGTTTTAGGAGACCCTGGTCCATGGATTTGTGCCGGCATGACTGGTGGTGTTGTTTATTTACGTCATGAGCCAAACTTAGGTTTAACAGAACACGCTTTAAAAAGAAGAATCGCTAAAGGTGCAAATGTAACATTGCAGCCAATTAGTAAACATGGTTTACAAGATGTGAACGAATTATTATTAGACTACATTCTTGTATTAAATGAGCATGAACAATACGAGGAAGTCGCTTTGTTAACACCGTTACTCGATGATATTCAGCATCAGTTTTTTGAAATTATTCCGAAAAAAGAGCAGGCTGATCCGTCTATCTCAACAGAGTGATATGCCTAATTTTCATTTTCAAGAAAAAATTGACGAAGTACACTTCTCATAGTAATCTATAGTAACAATTTGAAACCTGCTGAAATTCAGCAGGTTTTTTCACTAAAAATTGATGTTTAAAAAGAATTAGGAAAAAGTATAAATGAATCTTAATTTCTTTTGAATGTCACTAAAATATCACTTGCTAACATATTGTAATGAATGTATAGTATCATGTTGTACATTCATTATGACAAGAGAAAGGATATCAATAAGGGTATGAAACTTGGTGCTCGCATTTTAAAAACGGGTATTGCCATTACATTAGCTTTATTTGCTTGTATTTTACTTCAATTACCGAGTCCAGTATTTGCGGGAATCTCAGCTATCTTTGCTGTCCAACCGTCTGTATACCGCTCGTATTTAACAGCTCTTGAGCAAATTCAAGCAAACGTAATTGGTGCGGTATTCGCTATCGTATTTGCTACTGCTTTTGGACATAATCCTTTTATTATTGGATTAACGTGTATATTAGTAATTGCTCTTACTTTACAATTACGCTTAGAAAAAACAATATCAATCGCTTTAGTAACAGTTATCGCCATTATGGAGTATCAAGGCGAAGATTTCTTTAATTTTGCCTTACTTCGATTCGCGACGATTATGATTGGAATTATTGCGGCTTCACTTGTAAATTTAGTATTTATGCCGCCAAAATATGAAACAAAACTTTACCATCGTATCGTTGATAATACAGAGGAAATTGTTAAATGGATTCGTATGAACAGTAGGCAAGCTTCTGATTTTACAACGCTAAAAACCGATATTGATCGCATGAAAGAAAAAATGATTAAACTAAATCATTACTATTTGCTGTATAAAGAAGAAAGAAGCTATACGAAAAAAATACAATTCGCGAAAATTCGTAAGCTCGTTTTATTCAGACAAATGCTAGCGACAACAAGCCGCGCTTTAAGCACGTTAAAGTCATTGCATCGCACTGAAAATGAACTGCGCTATATGCCAGAAGAGTTTCAGGAATCTATTCAAAACGAACTTGATTCATTAACGCATTATCACGAACAAGTGTTATTAAAATTTATTGGTAAAGCAAAGAAACAACAATCTGTTGAAATGCTTGATGAAGTTGAAACAGGTAAACAAGAATTGATTGATATCTTTATGGATTATCAAAATAAGGACGATGAGGAAGCATATAAAATATGGTTACATCTCTTCCCTCTTATTTCTTCAATTATTAACTACAGTGAGGAAGTAGAGCATTTAGATTTACTTGTGGATAGCTTCTACACATACCATAAACCAGAGAGTGAACTCCAAATCGAAGATAAAAAAGAAGACGAATAAAAAGCAGCTCCTTTTACACTAAAGGAGCTGTTTCTGTTATATGCTGAAGTTGATATAGATTGTAATAAAACCCCCTCTTTTTCATTAACTCTTCATGAGAACCCTTTTCTTTTATTTCACCATCTTCAACATAAATAATTGTATCGACATGCGTAATCGTCGCTAATCGGTGTGCAATGATAATTGTTGTCCGATCTGCAGCTAACGTTTGCAGCGCCTCTTGAATATATCGTTCATTCTCTAAATCTAAAGCGGAAGTTGCTTCATCTAATATAAGTAAAGATGGATTCTTCAGAAAAACCCGTGCGATTGCTACACGCTGTCTTTGCCCGCCAGATAATTTCACACCACGTTCCCCAACGACAGTATCATAGCCCTCTGGCAACTCTATAATAAAATTATGAATTTGTGCAGCTTTGGCAGCTGAAATCACTTCCGCCTCTGTAGCTTTCGGATTGCCATATAAAATATTAGCCCCGATTGTATCGCTAAATAATAAATTATCTTGTAGCACAATTCCAATATGACTACGTAAATTTCTCATATTATACTTTCTTACATCTATCCCGTCTATATAAACTGCGCCTTCAGAAACATCATAAAAACGCGGAATTAAACTAGCAAGAGATGACTTTCCTCCTCCACTTGCCCCTACAAGCGCAACCTTCTCTCCCGGGCGCATAGTTAATGACAGATTATGCAATATTTCTTTTTCATCCGCATTATAACGAAAAGAAACATTATCAAATGTAACTTCCCCATTTAACCTTTTCGTTTGCACCGCATTTGGCACATTAACAATATCGTATTTTTCATCCAACAATTCAAACACTCGATCCATCGAGGCGAAAGACTGTGTTAATGTTGTAGATGAATTAACAAGGCGACGAAGCGGACTATATAAACTATCCATATATCCAACAAAAGCAACCATAGTACCCAGTGTTAACGATCCTTGAATTACCTCATACGCCGCAAAACCAATAACAAGTAATGGCCCTAAATCCGTTAACGTATTCACTGCCGAAAACGTTCTCGCCGTCCAACTCGTATGAGTTAGTGCTTTCGTTAAAAATTCATTATTTCTCTTTTCAAACTGCCCTCTTTCATACTCCTCTAATGCAAAACTACGTGTCACTTGCATTCCTTGAATACGTTCATGTAAATACCCTTGCATAGTCGCTAACGCTTGTGAGCGCTCTTTCGTCAATTTTCGAAGGCGCCCGAAAAAATATTTCACTGCAACTACATAAATAGGTAAGATTAATAAAGCAACAAAGGTTAATTTTATATTCATAGAAAACATAACGATAATGGCAATAACAATTGTTGCAGTATCTAACCAGACATTCATAAGACCTGTAATTACAAAATCCTTCGTTTGTTCTACATCATGGATTACACGTGAAATAAGCTCCCCTGTTTTTGTGTTCGAATAATAACGTAAGCTCAATTTTTGCAAGTGTCCAAAAATATATTTTCGTAAATCGTATAGTATTGTATTGGCGATACGTTGCGCGAAATATTGGCGATAATATTCTATTGGTGGTCTTACTACTGCAAAAATAAAAAAAGCAATCCCGATTGCGGTTATTAATTGGGACGTTTTTTCTTGAAGTGAGCCCGCGCCTTGAATAACATCATCAATAATATACTTTAATAACCATGGCATAATAAGCGGGATACCAAACTTCACAAGACCAATAATTATTGTAATAGCAATGAGCCATCGATATGGTTTAACAAATTGTAAATATCTTTTTATACCTTGCACATAATCCCCCCTCTAATAGGACAAACCTGCCGGGAAATCCCCTGCAGGTTTGTTTTAATTTCTGTACATTAAATATCTTTCATACCACATATCTACGAAATCCGGTGCAAATGGACCTTTTCTTTGATGAATCCACTGTGTTAAATGTGCTACATTTCGTTTTAAAATTGTATCAATAACAGGTGGATACTGCATGATTTGACTATGCTTCTCATACTCATCTTCATCTAAAAGTGTATATGTCATATCTGGATACACTTTAATGTCTAAGTCGTAATCAATATACTTTAATGCTTCAGAGTCATATGCAAAAGGAGAACTTAAATTACAATAATAATATACTCCTTCTTCCCTCAGCATTCCAATCACATTAAACCAATAATTAGCATGGAAGTAACAAATCGCAGGTTCGCGAGTAATCCATGTTCGACCATCTGATTCCGTAACTACTGTACGATCATTCGCTCCGATCACAAGACTCTGCGTCCCTTTTAAAATCGTTGTCTCTTCCCACATTCTATGAATGGAGCCATTATGTTTATAACTATGTATTTGTACCTTTTCTCCTTCTTTGGGAAATCCCATATATGCTCCCTTCTTTCAACTGCAAATGCCATTCTTAAGTTGTCCTAACTACCCCTTGAACTGCATTCACTTTTTTTCTATTATAACTTTTTTGTCGAAATTTTAAAACTAAAGCGATAGGACACTTGTTTTCATGAGGAATATAATGAAGTTTGTACTATTGAATACCACATCACCGATCCTTTTACTAAAGGAAAATCCTCTATGAATTAGCAATACGTATTTAGAAGATTGAACGAAGATATAACAAAAAGAAAAGTCCCCCTCATCTCTGTTTAAGAAAGGACTTCCCCCTAAAATCAACAACATATCTCACCCTTAATTTTAAATTATTTTTTCGGTTTCAAAAGATTGAATCACATTATTCGTTTGCTGTTCAAATTTTTCATGCAAAAGTTTTAATGCTATTTCTGTTCTGTATATTTCTTGACGGATAAAATGCAATTCTTTTTTATCGCACGTATCCCTTCCACTCATTTCAATTTGCTGATACTTCTCTAAATGTGATTGTAACTTTAAAAGCTCATCCATCGTTTCCAACTGCTCTCCTACCAACTTATCAAAGTCGTTCATCACTTACCCCCTTTTTGATTCATTCGCCAGTTATAATTCCTATTACCTATTTCTAATCGTGAACTTCTTTCTCCTTTGACTACATTTGTTGACTTATTAGAAGTTATGTCGTTCACTTTATTTTCATTACAGTGACACGCACACAAAGAAAACACTTCTCTCGAACGGAGAAGTGTTTTTCCTTCATTACTGATTTGAGCTAGAAGATTGTGATTGTTTTGCAGCTGATTGTGCATTTTGTTTTTTCACTGCATGCACATCTGTTTCAGTTGCAAACTCTGTACCATAACTAGCATTTGCACTTTGAGCACCAGAAGCTTGTGCTTTCTGTGCCTCTGATTGTGCGTTTGCTTGTTTTACTGCTTGTACATTCGTTTCAGTTGCAAACTCTGTACCATAGCTAGCGTTTGTACTTTGAATGCTAGCACCAGAAGTTGCCTTATTATAACCTTGTTGTTTTTTACTCATCTTTCTCACCTCCACAATCAATAATGTAACCAATTCACTTAGAAGTTATCCTTAATTTTCTTTAAAAAAATTCACGCATATATCTCTTATCACTCATTCAAACTACATATGATGGAGGTGGGAATATGTATACTGGACGTGATATGACTGAGCTAACTATGATTTCCAAAAATGAATGGAAAGAGGATGAATTAGCTCATTTTCATCATTCATTTCAGCAAATTATGCCTTATCTAAATGTAGAGGGACAAACGATTTATAAAGAAATTGTGAAAGAAATTGAGTCACGGGGCGGATTATAAACGCGTGGATTTTCAACCTCAAAATACAAATTTATTTTCAATATAAAAAACGTGTTCCAAAGTTCTGGAACACGTTTTTATTATTTATCCCGCTATTCGCCAGGCAGTAAGACCCCCACCTCAAAATGCAGCGAAAGCAAAGAAGTTAGGTGGGGGACGGGCTGCCCGTAAAAGCCCGATTGGTGAAGGCTAATAATCAGTGGGGGATGAAGAAAACCCCCACTGATTAAAGTTTCACTTTATTGCATTGTAATTTTCTCAACACACTTTTCGTAAATTGTACGATGTGATTTCGAGAAAGGTAACTGTTCGAACGCTTCTTTCGACACAAACTTTAATGTATCCGTTTCGACAATATTACCTGTTACTTTTCCGTAAAATATAAATATATCCCAAGTACGATGTGTAAAAGTATGTTGTACATTCATCGCGTATTCATCAATTGAAACCGAGAGATCAAAGCTCTCCTTCATATAATCCGTAAGCTGTTGTTTCTGATTACGAATACCTTCACCTAGTTCAATATTCGGGAACTCCCACATATTAGCCAGTAATCCCGTACTTGGGCGTTTATTAATTACGTAACGACCATCTTCAGTTTGAAGTACTCCTGCAACGAGCGGTACCATTGTAGGTGCTTTCGCTTTACTTTTCACTGGTAGTTCTTTTTGAACACCTTCAGCATACCCTCTGCAATGTTCACGTACAGGACAAAGTAAACAAGAGGGATTTTTCGGTATACAAATTAATGCCCCTAATTCCATCAAACCTTGGTTAAAATAAGATGGATTTTTAGCCGAAATAATTTCACGCACAATCTCTTCAAAAACTTTTCTCGTCTTCGGTTTTGCAATATCATCCCACACTGATAAAATACGAGATAATACGCGCATAACATTTCCATCAACCGCTGGCTCTGGTATGCCATATGCAATGCTTAAAATGGCACCTTTTGTATATGGTCCCACTCCTTTTAATTTTTCAATTTTCTTTACATCGCTCGGTACTGTCCCGCCGTATACTTCTTTTACCTCTTTTACTGCAGCGTGTAAATTTCGTGCTCTAGAATAATAACCTAAGCCTTCCCATGCTTTTAATACTTCTTCATCATCGGCAGTTGCTAGCGCTTCAAGCGTAGGAAACTTCCCCATAAAATTTGCGTAATATGGTTTTACAGCCTCTACCCTTGTTTGCTGTAACATAATTTCCGAAACCCAAACACGGTATGGATCTTTATTTTTTCGCCACGGTAAATCACGTTGTTCTTTTTCAAACCAACCAATTAAATCATTTTGAAACTGTTCTATGTTAAACTCATTTAATATTTCAAGTGTCAAACTTGATCCCCCTCATTTTTTTGCATATACGTACTATTATAAAGATTTTAGGAAAAAATTTAAGTAAGATGACATAGGAAATAGAAGGCAAAGGACTTGAGGTATCGAATAAAAAGAGTTACATTAATAAAAAACGGAGGTGGATTTCTATGGACACAGCCACTCACCTTGTTATGGGCGTTACTCTAGGCAGTTTGGCAACATTAGATCCGGCTATAGCACAAAGTGATATTGGGCCACAAGCAGTGATGCTTGCAACAATTGCTGGTTCCAATATTCCTGACATCGATACAGTTTTAAAATTGCGTAATAACGCTAAATATATAAGAAATCATCGTGGGATTACTCATTCCATTCCTGCAGTGATTCTTTGGTCACTCCTTATAAGTGGCATCTCTTTCGCCTTCTTTTCAGACGCTCCCTATCTGCATCTACTACTTTGGTCATTTATTGCCGTCTTTCTTCATGTCTTTGTGGATATTTTCAATGCCTATGGTACACAGGCATTAAGGCCCTTCACAAAAAAATGGGTAGCGCTCGGCATAATTAATACGTTTGATACTGTCATTTTCTTTATCCATATACTCGCTATCGCCTGTATGCTTGTCGGAGCACATAAAGGCTATACTGCTTTAGCAGCGTATATATTAATGTTTGTTTACTACATCGGCCGCATTATGATGCATCGAAATATCAAAAGTGTAGTATACAAACGTTTCAAAAATGTAGAGAAAGTAATTATTTCTCCTTCTTACAAATTTTACCATTACCATTTAGCTGTCGTTACAACTGAACATTACTACGTCGCAAGATGGCACCGCGGTAACATCCTTGTATACGATAAATTTAATCGCGTACCGTTCCCGAATACTGCCATTATGCAAGCTGCTGTGCGAGATGAAAATATATCTGCTTTCTTATCTTTCTCACCTGTATATCGCTGGGATATTTTCGATTATGATAACTATTATGAAGTTCGATTTATTGATTTACGGTATCGAAGTAAAGATTATTATCCATTCGTCGCAATCGTTCAGCTCGATCAAAATTTAAATATTATTAGTTCCTATACAGGATGGATTTTCAGCGAAGAAAAACTTCGAAAAAAACTAGAATTGCTTCCACATTAAAAAAAGCGACCTAAGTCGCTTTTTTTAATGTTTCAAATGATCTTCTTGATTGATTAAATGGCTATACTTCGGATTATTTGTACGCATTTCATGAAGGCGACTTCCATGATTATTAATCCATGTTCGTACCACTTGCTCAGTCATTTCCTCACCTTGGTAACGACCTGATTTAGCATAAGTTGTTCGGAAGTCTTCCCACAGTAATTCAACCCATGCACGAGCTTGTGCGTAAGAAAGGTTGTCATTCTTATCTAATAATTCTTTCGTTAATGTTTCATAAATATCATTCATGTTCTATTCTCCTTTTACCTATTTATTCCCTTAATTTCTAAAGGATAGTTTCTTCTATTTTGCACATTCTATAAGTGATACTTCTTAAAGAGGTATCGACTGATAATGAGGGGGCGTCCTTAATGGGTAGACAAGCCGAATTTTGGTCTGAGTCAAAAAACAACAGCAAAATCGAAGGTCAACCGAAAGCGAAATCACGCTTCGCTTCGAAAAGATCTAACGGCACAATTAACACGCACCCACAAGAACGTATGCGTGCTGCAAATCAGCAGGAAGAGTAGTACAGTAACAAACTAAATTAACTTCCTACACGAGGTGATAAAGATGAGCTACCGTGACCATTTAGATCGTCGTTCTGAATTATTTAACCATACGTGGACTCGTCCAAAACATGCGAAAGCGCAAGTTAATGGACAGACGCAACAAACCCAGTCTCTCATTATACTGGCAAACGAATGTAAAAAACGCCAATTTTAGAATCTCCTATCTCCTTTAACGCCTACCAAAGATGAAAACCAGAGAGATATTCACTCTCTGGTTTTTATTTTTCCTGCAGCAAGGAAATTGGTATTCCAATCTCTTCATTATCATTTTGCTTATATCCCCAAGCAAATACCCCATTGAAATACGTAATTTTAAATACCACACCAGGTTCTTCTACTAATTCATATGTCTCACCAATATGGAATTTATTTATATCTATCATATAAGCACGAGCCATAGCCATTTTTCTCATTAATACATCGAATTCATTTACAATTCCAAGTTGCTCAGCCTTTACTGCTTGCTCCTTCAAAACCCCAATTTCTTCCCTTAGCTCATGTGGCGTCATTTCACTGTAGCGTTTTGGCATACCCATCTTATTTCCTCATCCCTCTTCACGTTTCATTTGTAAAAATATATCTATCTCATCAATAGAGAATCCTTTTCGATATAACGCTTGCTTCACCTTATTTTCGAATGTCCAACCATCATACTTCTTATATTTTTCATAATATTTATTCCCATGATAGTGTAACGCTTCTTGTTGCTGTTCGTCATCTTTTTCGTCTTTCAATTCTTCCAAACAAATTTGAATTACCTCTCTAGAATACCCTTTACGAACAAGCATTTCTTCTAATTTTTGTTTCATTTGTAAAAATGAATGCTTTTGATAAGATTTTTTTTTCTTTTCTATAAGAAACAAAGCATTCTCAATTTGCTTCTCCTTTGGATACTCTTGTAAACTATGTGTAATGATTAAATCCTGAACACCTTTACTTAATAGCCCTCTCCTAATAACAGTTGGACCTTTTTGATTCACATTACTTTGCGTTCGCACGTATGAAATCGCGTACTCTTTATCATTAATATATCGATCATGTAATAATTTCGAAATGACTTCAGAGATGATGGCCTGTCCCACTTCTTTTTTTCGTAAGAAATCTTCTATTTCTTGTTTTGTTCTCATTTGATAGGATAAATAGGAAATTGCTTGTAAATATGCTTTTTGTACCTCTTCATTGTACAAAATATTTCCTAACGCTACTTCATCAATTTCTAAGCCTTTTTGTAACCCATGTTTCATTAAGATTGATTGATTGACACTAAACCCGTACTCTTCACCTTGGCCTTTATCAATATAAATATTAAATCGTTCTTTCGATCGTTTTTGCACTTCTATTTTTGTAATGACAGCCATACTCTCACCTCTCTATTATTTTAACATAGTCAAGGAACGTTTTTGCTTTTCAAGAATATATATAATGAGGAGGAAATGATTGTGAAAATCGCAATTTCTGGTGGCTCTGGCTTTATCGGCAAATACCTTTCTAATTTTTTTATTCAAAAGGGGTATACTGTTTACATTCTTACTCGAAAAAAAACTGCTGAAACTTCACATACTAACCTTCAATACGTACAGTGGACACCGGATTTACAGACCTTCCCCCTCTCCTCTATCGATGTAGTTATTAATCTATCTGGAGAGTCTATTAATAGTAGATGGACAAAGAAACAAAAAGAAACAATTTTAAACAGTAGGATTCAAACAACAAAAGGACTCATGAAACAATTACAAGCACTCGCAACAAAACCACACACATTTATTAACGCAAGCGCTATTGGATACTATGGAACATCTGAAACAGAGTCTTTTACTGAGCAACAAGAAACTCCCGGAAATGACTTTTTAGCAGAAACAGTATTTTTATGGGAGCAAGAAGCATCTAAAGCACGTTCTCTTGGAATAAGAACAATCTACTCAAGATTTGGAGTCGTATTAGGTGCAGACGGAGGAGCTCTTCCAAAAATGCTACTTCCCTATCAATTATATATTGGGGGGACAATTGGATCTGGAAACCAATGGTTATCATGGATTCATATAGACGATGTCGTTCGCATGATTGATTTCATCATTCACACAAAAAAAATTGACGGACCTTTTAATATTACAGCGCCAACGCCAATACGGATGAAAGAGTTCGGTGAAATTATTGCCACTATAACTAGGCGACCTCATTGGTTACCTGTTCCTTCATTTGTACTGCGCGCTTTACTCGGTGAGATGAGTATACTTGTATTAGAAGGGCAACATGTATTACCCAATAAAGCGATTGAACATGGATATCGATACACATTTCCTACAGTTAACCATGCATTACAAAATATACTCTTGCATACAATGTAGTACTTCTAAAATAGTTTTACGGGTAGTTTATCTCCTTCAAAACTTCTCACTTTCTAAACTCCGGAGCATTACTACACGAACAACCTTTCAGTTACTTTGTCTTAACTTACACTAAATATTACAAAGTAACAGAAACGAGGTACCTATGAAAACATTGCTCAAACAAGCCATCGTATATCCTATTACCTCTCCAAAATTTCAAGGAGATGTACTGGTTACAGGAGAACGAATCACCGAGGTCAAACCTTATATTAAGCCTACTCAAGATATGACTGTTATCGACGCACGAGCTCTTCATCTTTTACCTGGATTTATTGATGTGCATACTCATCTTGGTCTCTATGACGAAGGCACTGGTTGGGCTGGTAATGATGCAAATGAAACATCTGAAGTTTCAACACCACATATCCGTTCTTTAGACGGGATCCATCCTTTTGATATTGCATTTCAAGACGCTGTACAAAATGGGGTTACGACTGTTCACGTTATGCCCGGAAGCCAAAATATTATCGGCGGTACTACTTGTGTAATAAAAACTGCTGGAACTTGTATTGATCATATGATTATTCAGGAACCCGCTGGTTTAAAAATTGCCTTTGGAGAAAACCCTAAAAAGGTCCATAGCAACGGCACAAAAGAATCAATAACACGTATGGGAATTATGGGGTTACTTCGTGAAACATTCTATGACGCACAACACTACGGGCATGAAGCTGATTTTCGAATGCTCCCTATTTTAAAAGCACTCCGCCGAGAAATACCAGTACGTATCCACGCTCACCGCGCAGATGATATCACTTCAGCTTTACGCTTTGCGACAGAATTCAATCTTGATTTACGTATTGAACATTGTACAGAAGGACACTTTATTGTTGAGGAACTTTCGAAACATAATTTAAAGATTTCAGTTGGTCCGACCCTTACACGACGTTCGAAAATCGAGCTTAAAAACAAAACATGGGATACTTATCATATATTATCGAAAAGTGGCATAGAAGTTTCTATTACAACAGATCACCCTTATACACCCATTCAATATTTAAATGTTTGTGCCGCTATCGCTGTTCGAGAAGGATTAGATGAAAAAACTGCCTTGGAAGGAATAACTATTTTTCCAGCTCGTAATTTACGTTTAGAGAATAGAATTGGAAGCATTGAAGTTGGAAAAGATGCTGATCTCGTGTTATGGACTCACCATCCTTTCCATTATTTAGCCAAGCCTGTACTCACCATGATTGACGGAAAAATAATTTACAAAAAAAATAAAAAAAACTAGTTTATTTTTTTGACTAGATAAAGTATTATACGATTATAAACTGAATGAAACCATAATCAATTTGTGTCGTGATTATCATTTTCAAATTGATGAATGGGGAAGGCAAATGGTGCGCCACCAGCGTTATAAACTGGTTCTAGTGGGTTCGATTCCCACCCCGAAATTTTTTAAAGATTGATATAAAAATTTCGAGGGTGGGTGTTTTTTCGTCATGCTACCCTCGTGTGAGGAGGAGTTAGTGTGTTGAAAAAACGCGACTTACACGACAGCCACGTTCTATACGAGTTAATGGTGGATCCAGCTGTCTTCCCTTTTGTGCGTCAAAAGGCTTATTCTTATGAAGAATATTTATTTTTAACGAAACAAACAATTGAAGCCGAAGAGCGTGGAGAATTAATCTCACGCACAATTTTAGATGAATGGGGTAACCCTATCGGTACAATTACTTTATTTGATGTGCAAGAAAAAGCCGGATTCCTTGGAACCTGGCTTGGCAAACCCTATCATGGCAAAGGATATAATAAATTAGCGAAAGATTCATTTTTTAGCGAACTTTTCTACGAATTAGATATTGAAACGATTTTTATGCGTATTCGTAAAATAAATATCCGGTCTATTAAGGCTGCCGAAAAACTACAATATGTAAATCTAGCAAACGAAACAAGAAAAGCCGTTTATGATGAAATTAACGCGCATGAAGAAGTATATAATTTATATGAAATTCCAAAAGATCAATATACACTTGCAACAATGCGAGATACAACATTCCAAGAAGCACACCAATTAAAAGAAGCGTAATCTAAAAATTCAGAAATGATAATTAATCTTTTCTAGTTTGACATATATGTATATCACCCCATGTCTTTGGAAACGATAGATAGTGACTTTAGGACACGAGGTGATTTGTAATGGATAAAAAGAAACGTGATAAAGCAAAAAACACATTATCTAGTACACAAGAAGTTCTCTATCAACGAGAATTTCGAAAAGCAGATCGTGCAGCGGGCTATCGCTCAAAAAGCATTTAAAGTGAAACTGAATAATTAGAAGGTTTCCCCCCTAATTATTCAGTTTCATTACATAAGATCTTCCAATAGATTAGCAAAAAAGGTTCCTTATAAATAAGGAATCTTTTTTGTGGATAACTTTATCCACAAAAATCGTAGAATTGTGCATAAATTCCAAAAGTATTTTACGAATTCATCTATTTAAATGAATTCTAAACGTGAGAATTGTGGATAATTTTCTAAAAATTGTGGACTATGTGGATATAGTTGTTAATATTCCGACTTTACTGTCTAATAGAAGCGCAATCCGTTGTGGATAAAGTGAAACTGTAATCAGCGGGGGTTTGTCGATTATTAGCCTTCACCAATCGGGCTTTTACGGGCAGTTGATCCCCCACCTAACTTCTTTGCTTTCGCTGAATTTTGAGGTAGGGGTCTTACTGCCCGCAAATAGCGGGATAAGTTAATAATTCACGTTTACTTTTTTTACAACAATAAAAAAACCCTCTTTAAATGCTTAAAAGAGGGGTTTCATATTAAGTAAAAGATTCGGCAAGAGCTGGTGATTTAATAGGTATATGATTCGGCTCTGCATGATTTTCTGCCAAAATTGTATCCACAATATGACCAGCTGGCTCAGGACGATAAATACTTTTCATTGCTTCTTTCATTTGAAGAAGCTTCATATCATCTTGTAATAACGCCTCTGTTTTTGCAAAAACTTCACTATCATCACGAATTACAACTGCAGCCCCTTTTTTTTCAAAATACAACGCATTTTCATTCTCTTGTCCTGGGACAGGTTTATATAAAATGACAGGTACTTGTAATGCTGCTGCTTCGCTTAATGTAATACCACCTGGCTTCGTAATCATACAAGAAGTAACACGGAACAACTCATCAATGTTTTCAACATAACCAAATACTTTTAAAGCATCAGAACTTTGTTCCTGTAGTTCCATTAAATCCTGCTTTAAAGCTTCGTTTTTCCCACAAACGACAACTACTTGTAAGTTTGGTACTGACATAAATGACTGGCATAGCTCTTTTACACTCCCTAGCACACCATGAGCACCTGCTACAATTAGTAACATCTTTTTATCCTTACATAACTGATATTTATTATATATAATTGCTGGATTTATCTTTAGCTCAAAACTGCTGCGAATCGGAATCCCTGTTTCAACAATTTGCTCTGCAGGTACACCGATATCAACCATCACTTTTTTCACATGATCGGTTGCTACAAAATAACGATCTACTTCTCGATGGATCCATATTTTATGCACACAAAAATCCGTTAATACGTTATAAACAGGAATAGAAATACCTATTTGCTTTTTCAATTCTGGTACAGCGATGATTGGAAAGGTATTAATAACAATATCCGGTTTCTCCACCTGTAATAGCGTCTTCAAACGCTTTCTCCCAAAATTCGCATACCAAGATGCTATTTTTTTATCATAAATTTTCTCTACACCATAATAAAACAAACGATATAATTCTTTTCCTACCGTATAGCTTTTTAAATATAAATATTTTGTAATATCGGTTATAACTGGATGTGATTCTCCAAACAAGTCGCATACTATTACATCTTTGATTCCTTTTTGACGAAAGGTTTGTTCTAATGTTTTCGCTACTTGCACATGACCGTTACCGTAATGTGCAGTTAATATTAAAACCTTGGGGTTTTTTATCAAACAAATCCACTCCTAGCTTTTTGTTTCTCCATATTGCATATACGACAATAGGAAAAACATTTTCCTTAAACATTACATACTCGGATTCCAATATTCCCCTGTTAGCTATGTACCTGTCGTGGATATGCAAAGCATATAAGATTGACCCCTTAATCCTATCTGTGCTCATATCTTTACATTATACTTTCCTATAAGAGCTTTCGCAATAACTTACAAATGTTCTATATTTCATGATACTCACTCTTTTACTTCTTAATTCTTTTTACTATTTTGATTTCCCTTTACAATTATGTAAATTTCTCCGCCTATCCTTTACAAAAATATGGATATTCTCTCTTCAGTATACTCTTTTCTAAATATATACTCTAGATTTTATTATAAAGTGAAACTTTAATCAGTGGGGGGGTTATTCATCCCCCACTGATTATTAGCCTTCATCAATCGGGCTGCCCACAAATAGCAGGATAAAGAAACAAAAAGCCTAATCCAATATTTGGATTAGACTGCTTTTAAAATATATTTCGCATGCTCAACATTTTCTTCTGTCGGTGGATTCACATCCGCAAGTGGATACTTATGTCCAAGTGCCTCCCATTTATAAACACCGAGTTTATGATATGGCAACACTTCCACTTTCTTAACATTAGATAGACTTTGAATAAAGTTTGATAAATTTTGTAAATCCTCTTCACCATCGGTAACACCGGGAACCAATACATGTCTTACCCAAATTGGTTTCTTTTTATCCGATAAATAACGAGCAAATTGTAAAATATGTTCATTTGGTTTCCCTGTTAATTTACGATGTTTCTTTGAATCAATATGCTTCAAATCCAATAAAACTAAATCTGTATAATCCATTAAAATATCTAGCTTATTTTGGAATTCTGGTTCTTCAGAATAACAACCTCCCGAAGAATCGATTGTTGTATGAATACCAGCTTCTTTGCACTTTTTAAACAACTCAATTAGGAAGTCTAGCTGCAATAGTGGCTCTCCACCGCTAACTGTTATACCGCCTCCAGAAGCTTCAATAAATGGAAGGTAACATGTCACATCCTGTATCACTTCTTCAACTGTTATTTCTTTACCTTTACCGATTTCCCACGTATCAGCATTATGACAATATTGACAACGTAATAAACACCCTTGTGTAAATATGACATAACGAATCCCAGGGCCATCAACAGTACCACAAGACTCTACAGAATGTATTCTTCCTTTTACCATGTTACTTCCTCCTTTATTGAAACAGCCTCCCTCCGCTATATATTAAAAGCGGAGGGACACTTTTTTCACTTACATGCTTTCATGCATTGTACGGTTAATTACATCAATTTGTTGTTCACGAGTTAATTTAATAAAGTTAACAGCGTAACCAGATACACGAATTGTTAATTGTGGATATTTTTCAGGGTGCTCCATTGCATCCATTAATGTTTCACGGTTAAATACGTTAATATTTAAGTGGTGTCCTTGTTTTATTGCATATCCATCAAGCATAGATACTAAGTTGCGTACTTGTACATCATCTTCTTTACCAAGTGCTTTTGGAATAATAGAGAATGTATTTGAAATACCATCTTGTGCATCTTCATATGGTAATTTAGCTACAGATAATAATGACGCTAATGCACCTTTTGTATCACGGCCATGCATTGGGTTTGCGCCCGGTGCAAATGGTTCTCCAGTACGACGTCCATCTGGAGTGTTACCAGTTTTCTTACCGTATACAACGTTAGATGTGATTGTTAAGATTGACATTGTATGAACAGAATTACGGTATGTTTTATGTTTACGAATCTTGTTCATAAATGTTTTCACAAGATTTACTGCGATTTCATCTACACGATCATCATTGTTACCGTATTTAGGGAAATCTCCCTCAATTTCGAAATCAACTGCAATACCATTTTCATCACGAATTGGTTTTACTTTTGCGTATTTAATTGCACTTAAAGAGTCTGCTACTACAGATAATCCAGCGATACCTGTTGCCATTGTACGAAGAACATTTGTATCATGAAGTGCCATTTCAATACGTTCATAGCTATATTTATCGTGCATATAGTGAATTACATTTAATGTATTTAAGTATAGACCAGCTAACCATTCCATTGTCATATCGAATTTACGCATAACTTCTTCATAATCTAATACTTCAGAAGTAATTGGTGCGTATTCAGGACCAACTTGTGCTTTTGACTTTTCATCTTTACCACCGTTAACCGCATATAGTAATGCTTTCGCTAAGTTTGCACGTGCTCCGAAGAACTGCATTTGTTTACCAATTCTCATTGCTGATACACAACAAGCAATACCGTAGTCATCACCGTAGTCAGAACGCATAATGTCATCATTTTCATATTGAATTGCTGATGTTTTAATAGACATTTTTGCACAGTAGTTTTTAAAGTTTTGCGGTAATTGTTTAGACCAAAGAACTGTTAAGTTTGGTTCTGGTGCTGGTCCTAAATTATCTAATGTATGCAAGAAACGGAATGAGTTTTTTGTTACTAACGGACGACCGTCTAACGCCATACCACCGATAGATTCAGTTACCCAAGTTGGATCTCCAGAGAATAGTTCATTGTAATCAGGTGTTCTTGCAAATTTCACAAGACGTAATTTCATAATGAAATGATCAACAATTTCTTGTGCTTTTTCTTCTGTTAAAGTACCATTTGCTAAATCTCTTTCAATGTAAACATCTAAGAATGTAGAGGTACGTCCAAGGCTCATTGCTGCCCCGTTTTGCTCTTTAATTGCTGCAAGATAAGCAAAGTATAACCATTGGAAGGCCTCTTGTGCATTTGTAGCTGGCTTAGAAATATCGAATCCATGAGAAGCAGCCATCTGTTTTAACTCTTGAAGTGCACGCATTTGCTCAGATAATTCTTCGCGTAAACGCATTGTATCTTCGCTCATTACACCGCCAGTTAAATTATAATCAGCTTTTTTCGCTTCAATTAAATGATCTATACCATATAGCGCTACGCGGCGATAGTCACCGATAATACGTCCACGTCCATATGCATCTGGAAGACCAGTAATAACACCTGATTTACGAGCCGCTTTCATTTCTGGTGTGTATGCATCAAATACACCTTGATTATGAGTTTTACGCCAGTCTCTGAAAATCTTGCTAAGTTCTTTATCCATTTCATATCCATACGCTTCACAAGCTTGTTCCGCCATACGAATACCACCATACGGTTGTAAAGAGCGTTTAAATGGTTTATCAGTTTGGAAACCGACCACTTTTTCAATATCTTTATTTAAATATCCTGGTTCATGTGATGTAATAGAAGAAACAATTTTTGTATCCATATCAAGAACGCCACCGTTTTCACGTTCCTTTGTTGTTAAATCCATTACTTGATCCCAAAGTTTTTTCGTTGCTTCAGTTGCTTCCGCTAAGAAAGAGTCTTCTCCCTCGTAAACGTTTACATTATTTAAAATGAAATCGCGAACATCAATCTCTGCTTTCCATTTTTCACCTTTAAAGTTTTCCCACGCGTTTTTTACATTTTCTAATACTTGAGTCATCCTAATCTCCTCCATTTTTGATTAGTACAGGACTGCGTTTTTTTATATAACAGCTTACACACTTAGAATACTACTTTTTTTCGGAGGTGGACGAAATAGTTGTGACATGTTTGTGAAATGTTGAGCAAACTACTATGCCCGTAGTGTTAACTTCATGTAAAAGTCTTTATAACTAAACCTTTCTTTAATTGTATTTTTTTGGTACCCTTATATACGAGTCCTATTTTGTAATATAAGAACGATACCCATTGTAGAGCTGTAATACTCTTATCTCCTAATCTGTTATAGTTTTTATAACAGAGCAAAAAAGTGTACATACGTTGTACACTTTTTTTGTTACCACTATAAAACATCTCTTTTTCTATTTCCAGCATAAAATCCACCACGACTGTTTGTTAATGTAATTAATTGCTCTAATCCTTCTATATGATCACCAATAATTCGAAGGACAGCTGGAGGATGACCTATTTTTGCGAAATGTTCACTGGGACGAATACGGTTCATCTTATCAACATCGATACGACTTACACAAGCGATTTCAAAACCTGAGAGTACAGCTTTAACTTGTGCTACACAAGGTGACAATAATGATTTATACCCTATTTCCTTCAAACAAGTACGACTAAATGCATTAGGTACAGCAATAAGAGAGCCTACTCCTAAATCTTTTCTATCACAAGCTAAATTTAATGCATATTTAAATGCTGTTACAAGATGAAGTGGTACTCTCAAATCTAAATAATGATTTAAATCATTTAATGCGACATCCGTTCCATCTGCAATAGCTTTTGCAAAGGGATATAGCTCACTAGCTGGGATAACAAAATCACCGTCTATAAATAAAACAATTTCTCCTTTTGCAAAATAAGTTCCAAGTGAACGCCCCACATCGTTTCCAAGTGCTTCTTTATACACAATTGTTGTTGCTCCCTTGTCTTTTGCAATTGTTGCCGTTTTATCGGACGAACCATTTACAACAACAATGATTTCCAATGGTTCAATTTTGCGAAGCTCTTCTATAATCTTTCCAATCGTCATCTCTTCATTTTGCACAGGAATAATAACCGATAATTGCTGTCCTTTATACAAATTAGATGTAATGCCCCACCCTTGATAAAAATCTTCAAAATTTAGAGTATGGTAGACACTATCTCTTTTCCTATTTCCATCGCAATATCCCCCGCGCGTATCACTGCCTAATATCCTCTCTGCTACAGCTTCTATATGATCGCCTATCATTCGTTTTTCGGAATGAGCAAGATTCGTGCCGTATGCAGCATGCTCGAGTGGGCGAAATTTATTCGGAGTAATAACATCAATCGCACAATGACGGCTAATTCTCCATTTACTTTGTACTAGACGTAGATGAGCCACAATAGGATTAACAAAACATTCGTATCCAATATTTTGCACAACTTCCTTCGTCAGCGCATGAGGTACAGATAGTAAAGAGTCAATTTGTAATTCTTCTTTCTCTAACATTGCATTTAATATTTGGCGCCATACTGTAATAGAGTGCGGTCTTTGTTTCTTTAAAAATAATGCGCCCAAATTATTTAAAACTACATCAGCCTGATCATATAAAATTGGATTAAGAAATAATTGCAATTGTGAAGTTCGAATAGCAAAATCACCATCTACAAATAATAGAACGTCACCTTTTGCATGTTTGGCACCTACTGCACGCCCTACATCATTCCCAAGTGACTCTCTATAATTAATAACTTTACATCCTAAATTTTCAGCGACCTTATCTGTTCCATCTGTACACCCATTAGTCACTACTATGATTTCCAATGGATTTAAAGGTATTATTGAATGAATAACATCAGAAATTGTATCTATTTCATTACACGCTGGAATAATAACAGATACTGATTTAGTCATGGTTTTCTTCACGAAACCACTTCATAGTTTCTTTCAATCCTTGTTCCCACGTTACTTTCGCTTGAAACTGAACAAGTTCTCTTAATTTCGTTACATCCGGCTTTCGATTTGGAATCTCTTCAAATCCATGTGGATATACTTCCTCAAATGGAACGTGCACAATTTTGGAAACAGACTTCGTTATTTTTTTTATATCTTCCGCTACTTCCCTTATATTTTTTTCATTCTCAGAACCTATATTAATAATTTCACCATTTACCTTTTCATCCATTGCACGAATCGTTGCCTCGACCGCATCACTTACATACGTAAAGCAACGTGTCTGCTTTCCATCTCCATACACGAGAATATCGTCACCTTGCAAAGCCGCACGAATAAATCGTGGAATTACTCCTGCGTACGGACCATCTTTCGCTCTTGGACCATAAATATTAAAATAACGAACAATCGTTACAGGTAAGCCTTCTAATGCGTACCCTAAACACAATGTTTCCTCTAACGTTTTACAAATTGCATAACTCCAACGTATTTTGGAAGTTGCACCGTATAAACGATCTCCTTCTTCAGAGAATGGAGGTTTTCCCTTTCCGTATACTTCCGAAGTAGATGCGAAAACTACTTTCTTCTTCCCTTTTAATGCTGCTTGCAAAATGTTTTTCGTTCCATCAAAGTTCGTTTCAATAAGCTCTACACTTTTTTCCATTGTAGTTTTGACTCCCAAAATTGCAGCTAAATGAAACACCACATCATGTTGATTTACTAATTCATAAATTGAACTTTTATCTAACACGCTTATTGGAATAACTGAAATCTCTTTCATTAACTCATTATGATATTTATTTTTTCCTTTATAGAAGTTATCAACAATAGTAACTTCATAACCTCTTTTCACCAATTCTTCAGCTAAATGCGATCCAATAAATCCTGCTCCACCTGTAATTAAACATTTTTTACTCATACACTCACCTTCTTTATAATTCCACGTGTATCTATTAATCGCTCAATTCCTTTAAAGAGCTTCCAATCGATACTAGAGTGATCAGTTACAATTAAAATACAATCTGCTTGTTTAATTCTTTGTTCATCTAATGGAATGGATTGATATAGTGTATCCCCAATTTTCGCTGAAGAAATATAAGGGTCATGATATTCTATCTTGTACCCTTCTTTTATTAATAATTGAATAATTGGCAACGCTGGTGATTCTCTCAGATCATTTACATCTTTCTTATACGCAACCCCTACAATTAACACCGTTGCGGGTGATTGCACCATACCTTTTATTTTCCCAATTATTTTCTCTGGCATTTCTTCATTAATTACATGTGCCGCCTCAATTAATTGACTAATTGCTCCACTCTTTTTTATTCTCCATTGAAAATATAAAGGGTCTACTGGAATACAATGTCCCCCTATCCCTGGACCTGGCCAATATGGAGTAAATCCAAACGGTTTTGTAGATGCAGCTTCAAGCGCCTCATAAAAATTAACATTCAAACTTTCACAAAGTATATTTAACTCATTTACTAATGAAATATTAACTAAGCGCTGAATATTTTCAAATAGCTTACACATCTCGGCCACTTTCGGAGAGCTAACTGGAACGACGACATCAAATATAGCGCTATACAAATCCTGTACTTTTTGTTTACACCGCTCGGTTTGTCCACTAATAACTTTCGGAATAGTTTGGACTGAATACTGGCTATTCGCTGGATCAATGCGTTCTGGAGAATAGCCAATATAATAATCTTCTCCTACCTTTTTACCTGTTTGAGAAATAATTGGAATGATAACTTCCTCCAGTGTACCTGGATATGTGGAGCTTTCAAAAATGAAGGTTTGTCCTTTTTGAAGGTTTTGTTGTATATAATAAGAGGCTGAAATGAGGGCACTTAAATCTGGTTCTTTCTGCTCATTAATTGGCGTTGGCACAGTCACAATAACATACTCACTATTTTGGAACTCCGCAACACCTTTATCTGGTGTATTTACTATTAATTTTCTCTCGTTCAATAAATTTTGTAATATGTTAGAAGAAACATCAGGAATATAACTTTCTCCTTTTATAATTGATTCTATTTTCCTAGTATCCTTATCTAATCCAAGTACAGCATGTCCTCTTTCTGCAAAAAGGACCGCTAAAGGAAGGCCAACATATCCTAATCCAATAATGGTTACTTTACTACTAGCATTCATCTATATTCTCTTCTTCCCTTCTCAATTGTAGTATTATATCTCTATCCCTTTCTCCATCTGTAAAACTTCCGCGCTCGTCTGTATGCTGTAATAAATAAGCAATCGCCTCAAGCTGATCTCCGAAAATACGATCAAATGCAGGAATTCGTCCGTTTACAAACCCGTGTTGCTCTGGACGTACTCGATTTGTTTTTATAACATCTACAAATTCCACTGCTGTAATAGAGCATTCTTCTAAAATAGCTTTCATTTGAGCTAATGGTGGAATAATAAGAGAATCATATCCAATTTTCTCTATTACCTTTTTATGCATAGCATGTGGCACTGCCGTTAATGAGTTGTTCCATAAATCTGGTCGTTTCGCTACCAAATTCACGAAATATTTCCCCATACTAATTGGATCTGCCGGGTGAAACATATCTAACAAACATTGCAAATCATTTAACGCCACATCATTTCCGTCTTCAATAGCATGCAAAAATGGAATTAGCTTTTTTGCCGGAATAGCAAAATCACCGTCAACAAATAAACAAATATCTGCCGTAGCATGCATAGCCCCTATCGCTCGAGCTACATTATGTCCAAGTGCCTTCGCGAATTCAACTACAATAACATTCTCTAGTTTTGCTTGTTTAATTGTCTCTACATCCGCTCCATTCGCAACAACTATAATTTCATCTACACCTGCTTTTTTCACTTCTTGTATGACAGATCTTATAGTCATTCTTTCTTCTGATACTGGTATAATCGCACTGTATTTCGCTTTTTTCCTTTGTAATAAAACTGGTTTATACTTCCCTATAAACTCTCTATCCCTGTTTCCCTCCGAAAAACCGCCGCGTTTACCATATGTTTCGATTACATATTGCAAAGCACGTAAATGATCACCCATAATACGACTAGTCGCTTTCGGATAAGGAGAACCAGGTGATGTACCCGTATGCACAGGACGAACCTTATTCGTGTGAATTACATCGACCGAAGCCATATCGGCAATATCTACTCCTCTAGACATCACCATCGCTTGAAATAATGCGGGATCTGCTAAATTCCACCACCCAAGATTCTCAATAACATCCCGATTCATCGCATGTGGAATTGCGATTAAAGAACCAACAACAAGCTCTTTTTTATTCAAATAACGATTCAACACGAATTTTCCAACTGTCGTATAATGTGGTCTCATCTTTAAATAAACAGACCATGTTAAATTATTCACAACAATTTGATGCCCCTGCTGAATTCCTTTCACGAAACGTTGTAGCTCTTTGCTCTCAATAACGATGTCACCATCTAAAAACAATACAATTTCGCCTTTTGCTTCCCTAGCTCCAATTGCCCTTCCTACATCATTGCCAAGAGAATGTTGATAATAAATCACATGGCAACTATGCTGTAATGCGACTTCCTTCGTTCCATCTGTCGATCCATTATCTACTACAATAATTTCATACGGCTTCAGCTTTTCCACTTCTACTAAAACTTGTGATAAAGTACTTGCTTCATTATGCGCTGGAATAATAACTGATATTCTCATACTTGTATCACTCTTACCCTTCCAAGCGAACATAAGCAATAATAGGAATACGCACAAGTACATCTTCAGGTGGTCCATAAGAAGGAGATGTACGAACGCTTACTGCCCCGTCGGTCACAGATAAAAGAATACCTGCTACAATTTCAACAGCTGTTACAACTTGCACTAATTCACCAACATGGTTACGCAATTCATCAGTAAATAACATATATAAGTCTCCTTTCTTACGCTTCTTTCATTGATATAATACTTGTAAATGGTAATAAAACTTCTGTTCCTATTCCTTCTTGCAGCGTTAAGAAATCGTCACCAACTGCTACAATAACACCTGTTAACTGTCCAACTGTCACAGTAATTTCTACGTTTTTACCTAAATATTGCTTTGCAATTTCTTTAAAAGGTGATGTATTGCATTCTTTTAAAATGTTACAAATAATAGATTGAAATTGACTTGATTCTATAAACTCTTCCGTAGCTTGCTTAGAATTTCTTTGAATAAATCTCGCGAAGTTTTGCGAAAATAAAAGTCGTTCCACAGCAGGCAGTAACTTGTCATCTAAAAAATAACCTAATTGTCTATTAAACAGTCTGGATAATTTGTGCCAATATTTTCTGAACAGACACATACGCTTCTCCTCCTATTATTTTTAAAGTATAAAAATTTACATCCATACATCTTAATTTATACAAAGCAGGCTTTTTTTGTGATAGGTAAGGCATACATTTTCTAAAAGAAATAATTGTTTCAGAGCATAAAAAGAGATAGATGGTTTCCCATCTATCTCTTTGCTAATCTTTAATTTTTAATTGTCACAATGGCAGCTACGCCGTAATATACCGCTCTTGATAATTCTGCTTGTTCGGATATAGAAGCTGTAACAAGGGATCCACCACTTGCCGAAAAATATTTTGCAGCTTCTAACGGAATACCATCTTCTTTCACATCAATATGTGTTCCATCTTGCCAGTCTATTTTCTGCATTGTTGCTGAAAAGTCCCCAGTCACTTTACCAATTTCCTTACCATTCATCTCTAAAAATATCCATTCCCATTTTGTTAAACTTAGTACTTGTTTCAACTCTCCAATTTTCTTTCCATTTATACTATAAAATATATAGAAGTTACGCACGCCCATCTTCTTTTGAACACGCAGCAATCTTTCTCCCGATTGATTATATAAATAAAATTGTTGCTTATGTAGTCCCTTAAAAAGAAAAGAAAGTGCACCTTTCCATATACTTTGAATAACGGAATTATACTCTTCTTTTAAAAACCCTACTGCCTTGCCATCTAACCCAAAGTACGTTATTACTTGAAATACCCCTACCTCTCTACGAACAACGAACTTTTGTTGTTCAAATAATCTAGAGCTCCCTATATTACAATTGTCCTGTTTAAGCATTTTTGCTCTTCGCTTTTCTATAAAACTATATATTAGTAATCCAAACGCTGGTAGCAAAATACCTATTAATTTCAGGATTTCTTTATCTGAAGTGAATATTGTTCCTTTTTTATATTCCATAACTAATCCAATTACAACGATAATCCATACAATGATAGCTATAAACAAAGTTCGTTTCGCATTGCGTGCATGATGCTTATGTATACTCATAAACCTCCCCCTTTTCCATTTATTTCATTATCGCACCGCACATATATTTCCTCAATGCAAAAAAGACTATCCAAAAGGACAGTCTTTTACACTTCTATATTTCGTAACATTGTATAAATGTCGTTATTCACTTTACCAAATGATTTAATGTTATTTTGAATGTTTGATAATAAAACGACATACACACTTCCGTTTTTACTAAATCCATTTAAGCAATTCCAACCTGGCATTACACCGTGATTTGAATAACTGCCTGGATCTACATACCAGCCAAATCCGTAATCCTTTTTCACGGCTGTAAACATTTGATCATAACTCTCTTTTGAAATTAATTTTCCAGAGAATAGCGCTTCATTAAATAAATATAGATCATGCGCGCTTGTATATATATCACCGCAACCATATAGTTGTGACATGCTCGGAATGTTAGGTGTTGTCATGTTGTTATTCACTATTTTATAGCCCGTTGATGGGAACCTTGTTTGCTCTAACGCTTTACCAAAACCAGAATGCTTCATACCAGCAGTAGCAAAAATATGTTGTTTAATATATTCTTCTAACGGTTGTCCACTTACCTTCTCAGCAATGTAAGCAAGTATAGAGTAGTTCGAATCGGAATACTTCCATTTCTCTCCTGGACCGCCAATACGCTTTTGATTCCCTATCCGCTTTATCAGTTCTTCATGAGAGATATCTTCTGTTCCCTGCTCATATTCAGGAATTCCTGATGTATGTGTTAATAAATGTTTTAGCTGAATGCTATTACCTTGAGGAAAATCTGGGATATACTTCGCTACTGTATCTTCTACTTGTAATTTATTCTGATCTTTCAATTGCATAATAGCGGTCGCTACAAATGCCTTTGAAATAGAGCCAATATAAAAGGTTGTTTCTGAATTATTCGGTACTTGCTTCTCTTTGTTCGCCATACCGTATCCTTTATTCAAAAGAACTTTTCCGTTCTTCACAATAACAGCTGTCCCACTAAATCCTGCGTTTTGTAAATATTGATCCAATTGAGCGTTTTCATTAATCTCTTGAGGCGGTCCTTCAGCAGGTTTCTCTATAACTTGCGCCTGCTTTATCTGTTCTTCCTGTTCTTTTTGTTTTCTTTGTTTTTCAGCTTCTTGCCTTTTCATTTCTTCTTTCTTTTTTATCTCTTCTTGCTTCTTCATTTCTGCTGCTGCTTTTAAAGTTTCCTCTTTTTTATTATGCGCAACAATTTTTGTATACATGAAATATACAAGTGAAAGTAGTAGGGCTAGAATGATTGTTCTTTTTATGTATACAATCGGACGACTTACTTTCCCATTAACAGTATTTTTTTCCTGATCCATGATTACCTTTTTCCCCTTATTTACCGATAATTTAATTCATCTACACAAGACTTTTTCCAAATCATTTCAGTAGATTATAGACACTCCATTCTATATCATCCCTACTTTATCACGCGCTGAACATATTACCAACCTATATGCATAAAAAAGAAAAAGAAAATTTACAAAAGTAAGATTCCCTTTGAAATTTCAACATAATAAAAGAGGATATCCTGTAAAAGACTGATGTTATCAATCTTTTGGGATATCCTCTTATCTAACTATCTATACGTGTTTTTTCATATCATCGGCAACTGATTCAACGTTTGTACCTACGATAACTTGTACACTTGTGTTACTTAATTTCATAACACCTTTTGCACCGGCACGTTTTAATGCTGATTCATTTACTAAACTTGCATCTTTCACTTGTAAGCGTAGACGAGTTGCACAGTTATCAATAACTGCTAAGTTCTCTTTTCCGCCTAAAGCAGCTACGTAAGTTTCACCAATTGAACCTGCAACTGGTGCATCACCCTCTTCAGCTAACTCATCTTCATCTTCACGACCAGGAGTTTTTAAGTCGAACTTCTTAATTAAGAAGTAGAATACTGCAAAGTAAATTGCTGCGTAAATTAAACCGATTCCCGCTAATAATACTGGTTTTGTTGCAATACCAAAGTTTAAAACGTAATCGATTGCACCGGCACTGAATGAGAAACCATCATGAATGCCAAGTGTCGTTGTAATGAATAAAGAAAGACCTGTTAATACTGCATGAATACCATATAATACTGGTGATAAGAACATGAATGAGAATTCAATTGGTTCTGTAATACCAGTTAAGAATGAAGTTAATGCTAGACCACCTAACATACCTGTAACCATTTTACGTTTTTCTGGTTTAGCAGCCGCAATCATTGCGAAACATGCTGCCGGTAAACCGAACATCATGATTGGGAAGAAACCAGTCATAAACATACCTGCTGATGGATCTTTTGCAAAGAAGCGTGCAATATCACCATGAACGATATCACCAGCTGCGTTTGTAAAGTCACCAAGTACAAACCAGAAGTATGTGTTCATTACATGGTGTAAACCGATTGGAATTAATAAACGGTTTAATAATCCGAATAAACCAGCACCAACTGAACCTAAGTTCACGATGCCGTGTGCTACCGCATCAATACCACTTTGAATTGTTGGCCAAATTTGACCGAATACTAATCCTAGAAGAAGCATTACAATAGAAGTAATGATTGGTACGAAACGTTTCCCCGCAAAGAAACCTAACCATTCTGGTAATTTAATCTTATGGAATTTGTTATATAGTAACCCCGCAACAACCCCAGCAATAATACCACCAAGTATGGCCATATTTATTTTTGGCGTTAACGCCGCTGCTTTTGAAACTTTTGTCATTGTATCTGCTAATTTAGTTGGATCTGCTGAACCGACTAAATCCTGAACACTTTTTAATTTATCATTCAGCTCTGCTGCTGAATATGCCTTACTTAGAGCGTTCGTTGTATTTTGTAAAACAAGATATCCTATTGCCCCAGCAAGTCCTGCTGCTCCACTACCATCAATAGACAAACCGATTGCAACACCAATTGCAAAAATAAGTGCTAAATTATCAAAAATTGCTGCACCGGCCTGTGCCATAACAGGAATATTAAATACATCTTCTTGCCCTAAACGAAGCAATAATCCTGCTGCTGGTAGTACGGCGATTGGAAGCATTAACGCTTTACCAATACGTTGTAAAAACTGCAACATTTTAATTCCCCCTATCAAATTTATGAAATCGTTATCATTATAAGTACGCTTTAGAAAACGCTTTCTATTACATAACCATAATAACATATAGTTGTATAGATGTGTAGTTTTTATTTCCGAACTTTTTATGGATAAGTTTTCTATTTCTAAACTGTTATATAAAAGGAAAATTCTCCTTTTTTAATAGCAGATCATTGGCACTGAAAACTCACTATAAACATTTAACTTTCGTTTTATCATTCCACTTTTTCATGTTATTATTTATTTCCGAGCATATCGGGAAAAGTAAACTTAGTTAATTCGAAATAGGAGCGTTGGTACTATGCAGTGCATTGAAACAAACAACTTACGGCAGTTGTTAGAACAAGTAAAACCATATACGAAAAAAGGAAAACTTGCTACTTATATCCCCGAACTAGGAAATGCAGATCCAGCTGATTTAGGGATTGCCATTTTCCATAAAGAAACAGAATATATCCATGCTGGCAACTCACAAACACTATTTACTCTTCAAAGTATTTCCAAAGTAATTACACTTGCACTTGCCCTTTTAGATCGTGGTGAAGAATATGTATTTTCTAAAGTCGGAATGGAGCCAACTGGTGACCCTTTTAATTCTATTATTAAGTTAGAAACGACAAGTCCTTCCAAACCTCTTAATCCAATGATTAATGCAGGAGCACTAGCTATTACAAGCATGTTAGCTGGAAAAGATAACGAAGAAAAAATGGAGCATATTCTTCATTTTGTACGTGAAATAACAGATAATCCTACTATTAATTATTCTTCTACAGTTGCTAATTCAGAATTAGAGACTGCTTACTTGAACCGTTCACTTTGTTACTATATGAAACAAAACAGCATTATCGATTGTGATATTGAAGAACTTATGGATTTATACACTCGTCAATGTGCAGTTGAAGTAAACTGTATCGATTTAGCACGTATTGGCTTAATTTTTGCAATGGATGGATATGATCCATATAAAAAGAAACAGATCATCCCTAAACATATTACGAAAATCTGTAAAACATTTATGGTTACTTGCGGGATGTATAATGAATCTGGTGAATTTGCAATTCGTGTTGGAATCCCTGCAAAAAGTGGTGTAGCGGGCGGCATTTTCGGCTGCGTAAAAGGCGAAATGGGAATCGGTATTTTCGGACCAGCTTTAGATGCAAACGGAAATAGTATCGCTGGTTTTAAAATTCTCGAATTACTTTCTGCCCAAGAAGGTTGGAGTATGTTTTAATTTAGAAGTTATCCTGCTATATTGGCAGGATTTTTTATTTCACGAAAAAGTCCGTTCTACTAGGCATCAACACAATTCAAAAAAACAGTAATAAAAGTTCTCTTTATTATGCATATTTGTTCCCCCCTCCTGAATAATATAGTACAACCTAGCGCTGTATGTGGAGGTGTAAAAGATGAAACTCATATTTCAAATGGAGAAACAACCTGTTCTCGAAAAAACAATTCTCCTTTTCATATTGAGTATTGTAGAAAGTTTGAAACTAAAAGTTGTTTCACTCGATGAAGCTCACCGATACATATTCAATTTAGAAGTGCTTGAACTATTAATGGATCGGAACATCGATGATCAAGTACTAGAACTTATTCATTTCGGAATGGGACTTGAAGACATTTACCATGTACTTCCCGAAGAACTTGAGCATAGTATTGAAGAACTGAAATGGCTTTGTATTCAAGTTTTAAGTGAGTACAGTATGCCTGATGATGAATGTGCACAACTAATTGAAGATATACGCTAAAAAGCACCTATACAGGTGCTTTTATTTTTTTAAACCTTTTGCGCAAAAATTGGATAATACTTGCAAATTTTCGTTACCTCGAAAAGATTTCACGTCGATATATGCAATTTCTTAGTGTATTTCCAAGGAAATACTCGAATACTGTTTTCTCTATCCTTCTTACAACAATTGATCAATTCCAATAAGAATTAATAACACACCTGCAATTATAGTTGCCCATTTCCCTAAGTATTCAGCTAAAAATCTTTTACCCACATACGTAAAACCGCTAATACAAATAAAACTAAAAATCCCAGAAATACATGCCGTAAGCCAAAGATTTAAATTTGTTACTCCAGCATCAAATCCACCTGCAATATTATTTATGGATAATGCAACTCCTAAAACAATTGCTTCCGAAAAACTAATTGTTTTAGAACCATCAAAATCTGCTTTTTCTGGATCACGTAAAACCCCCATAAGTACACTACTATCTTTAGATCCTACGGTATCTTGTTGACTCAAGAAAGGCTGACATAAAATAAACACCCCGATTATGCCTAAAACGATTGCTCCAATAATGTTTGCTGTGAACTCTGAAATAAATAATGCGATCCAATTCCCAAAAAATCCAGCTAGTAAAGTAAATAAAAATCCAAAAAATGCGATGATAAAATTGTTAAACCACGAAATTCGAATTTTGCGAATGCCATATGCAATCCCAACACCTGCATTATCTAAATTAGACGCAATCCCGATTAAAAAAATTGAAAATAAACCCGCTGTACTCATCATACAGTCACCCCTTTTCTCACTTTTCAATGCATATTATGAAAATGTTGAGCAACTGTGCCTGTCTGTTTCATATACTTGTAATAAATGCTCAACATTTTTTCAACGATAAACACTAGAAAAGGAGTGCCTACATTATGCCCAATGAAAATCCAAATGAGCGGCTCGGTAAATTAATAAAGAAACTGTTAAAGGAGCGCGCTCTATCTATGCGCCAACTAGGAACACTGACAAATATTGATCCTGCAACAATTTCAAGAATAATTAATGGCAAACAACAACCGAAGCAAAACCATTTACAAAAATTCGCAAAATGTCTACAAGTTCCACCGCAATTATTACTTGATGAAATGTACCCTGACTCTCCACACATAAATAAGGAAAAAGCAGATATGTACACATCTCTCGATACAATTCAACAAACATTACAATCCTCTAACCTATTCGACTTCGAGTACACAACAACTCGTGTGAAACAAGAACTTGAAAATTACGAGCGCTATGCTCAAACTACTGAAGGCGAAAAACGTATTCACGAGAGCTTCAAAAGTAAACTAGAACAAATTGATAGTGCTGGCCCTTTCATTGAACAATTAACAAGTATGTACCAACAATTTTGTACAGAAACCATTTCAAACGAAGAACGTGCAATTATTGGGGGTGCCTTACTATATTTCATTTTATCAACAGACATTATCCCCGATTACCTTTTTCCAATTGGCTATTTAGATGATGCCATTGCCGTTGAATTAGCTAAAGAGAAATTAATTGAAGTCAAACGAAGAACATAAAAAGCATAACAAGCTATTTCAGATATTGAATTTATCCACCTCTGAAATAGTTACAAAAAAATCGTACAAGCATACTCACTCGCACGATTCAAAAATCAAACTATTTTCTCGTATGACACCATTCATATATAAAAGCAGTAATTACTTTTGTAAATTCAATTAACTGCTCCACTTCAACTTTCTCATTTACAGAGTGTGCTTCTTCTAGTGTGCCTGGTCCATAAATAATCGCTGGAATGTGGAACTCACTAAACCAACCGCCATCAGTTACCGTTGCTGACATATCTAAAATTGCATTTTTAGATAAAATAGATTCATGTACTGAACTTAGAGTTTTTACAGCAACATGTTCGCTATCTACTTCTAAAGAAGGAAAAATTTCGCCACGATCCACAATCATTGATTCTCCGCCCCACTTAAATTGTGGTGGGTTCTCGCTTAACCATGGATCTGCTGCTGCCACTTTTCCTAAATACTCTTCTATTTCTTCTATTATTTGTTCATGCGTTTCATTTGGATAAAAATGTACGGTTATCCACAATCGGCACTCATCCGCAATAAATGCCGCATGACGTCCTCCTTCAATAACAGCTGGATTAATTGTAGTTGTTCCAGATGGATAGCCTTCATATGTTTTCATGACTGCCCAATGACGCTCTAATTCTTGTAAGCTTTGTACAATTTTCATCATTTTCTCAATCGCACTCGCTCCAAATAGGCGTCCTCCAGCATGGATCATTTGTCTACGTGTTGCATCATGAAACGTTTGCGGGCTTTTCACAGTAATCCATCCAGTAATTACACCGCCCTGTCCTTGCATATGTAAATCACTCGTATCCACTACTACTGCAAAATCAGCATCATAACCACGCTTACAACATTGAAGTGTCCCTGCTTCTCCTACTTCTTCGCCAATTACCGATTGAAAAATTAAATCCCCAGGTAATTCAATCCCCGCTTCTTCTAAAAGCTGAATAGCAAATAAGGCTCCAGCTAGTCCACCTTTCATATCTGCCGCGCCTCTCCCAACTAACCAACCATCTGTTATAAACGGCTCAAACGGATTTGTTTCCCACGGCTCGTCCTTTGATACTTCTGCAACATCTATATGCCCATTAATAATGAGACTTTTATGTGACTCACTTGCTGTCCCTTTTTTCACTCCAACAACATTCGGATCATTCGGATATACATCCCATTTATCAATACTAAAATTTCGTTTTTTTAGAAACTCTGCCACAAATTCTTGCGCCTCATTTGTATTTCTTGCTGGTGGTGCTGGTGTTTCAAAGCGAATTAACGCTTTTGTAAGTTCTAGTAGCTCGTCTTTTCGTAAATCAATTTGTTTTAATAGCTGTGAAACTTCTCGATTCATTGCTAATTCCCCTTTACATACGTAGTATGTTTCCAGCTTTATTTTCACAAAAAAAGAGACTGTTTACAATCTTACAGTCTCCAAATTAATCAATATTATAAAGTGAAACTATAATCAGTGGGGGGGGTTCATCCCCACTGATTATTAGCCTTCACCAATCGGGCGTTTACGGGCAGTTGATCTCCCACCTAACTTCTTTGCTCCAGCCGAATTTTGAGGTGGGAGTTTTACTGCCCGTTAATGCGGGGTAAACTTTCTACTTCTGTTGTATTTGTCTTTTCAATATGTTCTACTTTACTTCCCTTATTTCTTGTAGCACGGTAAAACAGTAAGCAAATAATCATAAATGGAATACCACAATATAATGCCATTCTTTGTTCCGGAATAAAAGCCATAGCTACAATTACTGTTAAATTTAATACTAACGCAAGAATTGGAACAAATGGATACAGTGGTGTTTTAAATTTCAAATCCTTAATATCTCCGCCCTGCTTCACGTATGTCCTTCTAGCTAATAGGTTAGATAGAGCAATAGATGCCCAAACTAATATCGCACCAAACCCAGCAATAGAAAGAAGCCATAAATAAACTGTATCTTCCGCGTAAATCCCTGATAGTAATGAGAGACAGCCTACAATCGTACTTACAATCAATGCATAAATAGGAACACCATTTTTAGATAACTTACCAAAAATCGGGCTAATCATTCCTTGATTAGACATAGACCATAGCATACGAGAAGTTGCATATAATCCTGAATTCGCAACTGATAGTACAGCTGTAATAATAACGAAATTTATAATATCAGCCGCATAAGGAATACCAATTTTATCAAATACAACTACGAATGGACTTTCTATAACTCCTGCTTGCTGCCAAGGAAATAATCCAGCAAGGATAAAAATAGATAGTACAAAGAAAACCAGTATGCGCCAAACTGTATTATTAATTGCCTTCGGGATAGTTTTCTCTGGATTTTCACTCTCTCCAGCTGCAATACCAACTAGTTCTGTTCCTTGGAAGGAAAAGTTAACTGCAATCATCGTAATTAAAATAGCTGATAATCCATTTGGAAACAATCCACCATAATCAGTAAAGCTAGAAAACATTGGTGCTGGCTCATTTCCTTTCATATCTAGAAAACCAAACATTGCCGCCCCGCCCAAAATAATAAATGCAATGATTGTAATGACTTTAATACTTGCAAACCAAAATTCAACCTCCGCAAAACTTCTTGAAGATAACGCATTAATAACAAAGAGCAACACTGCAAACACTACACACCAAATCCATGACGGTACATCCGGAAACCATCGTTTCATTAAAATACTAACTGCAATTAATTCAATACCTATCGTAGCCGTCCAGTTTAGCCACGACATCCATCCCACTACATAACCTGCTGCAGGGGAAATGTGCTTTGTAGCATACGTTTGATAAGATCCTGCATCAGGCATCGCAACTGCTAACTCTCCAAGACAGAGCATCGTTAAATACATAACAAACCCACCGACAAGATACGCTACAATCGCTCCTCCAGGTCCAGCTTCATGAATTGTATAACTGGATCCTAAAAAAAGCCCAGTACCAATAACCCCTCCGAGTGCAATCATAAATATGTGCCGACTTTTCAATTCCCTTTTTAATCCTTGGTTTTGATCCATTATATAAATCCCCCCTTTTCACTTTGCAAATCCATTTAATGTAAGCGTTTTAAAAATTCTTCATAGTAAAAATAATTATTTAAAAGAGCAAAAATACATATTACTTCTATTAATCACTACCTGTTATTAAAAGGTCATCCCTCACTGTTATTAATAGTTTTTGATCAGCGATAGCTTGTCCTTCTACCACTTCTAATGATTCGATATAACCACTGATTCCCACTTTAATTTCCACTTGCTGCTTATCTATTGTTTCAATTAACGCTAATTTCTCCCACTCATATACGTAAGAACTTTCAGTAACAAATAATTTCTCTACTTTCCCGTAACAAGGACTATACACGCCTTCTACAACCGTCTTCACTTTATAAATTCCTCCCTCTTATTAATTGGCACTGAAACGTTGCATAACCTATAAAGATTCCTAATCCCCCTACTCTTTAAATTTAGAGATCTCAACTACTATTCATGCAAAATACGTACCAACCTCAACACCTATGTGAAATTGGGATTTCTTAAGAAAAAAATCTGCATAACCGCAAAATTTTTCTATCATTTGAAAAGTTTTAAGAGAAAATAGCAAAAAAATTTTGCGATTTTATGAGAATTTTAATAAAATTATAAAAAGTCAGTCTTCATAGGGTATAACGAGGAGAAGATAATACATGCATACAGAAGAAATCAATTTTAAAAAGATTATTGAAATGAATATGCTATATGAAACTTTACTAAATGAACTAGATATTGGGATTCATATTATTAATGAGGAAAGTAAAACGATTATCTATAACCGCAAAATGATGGACATTGAATCAATGGATCGTTCTGATGTGCTAGATAAAAACCCTTTAGAAGTATTTGCATTTGAAGAAAATAAAAATAGTACTCTTATAGAAGCATTAAAACTTGGAAAAACAAACAAAAATATAAAACAAACGTATTTTAACAATAAAGGACAAGAGATTACGACGATTAACGATACTTTTCCTATAATAGAAAATGGAAAAATTAAAGGCGCTATTGAAATTTCAAAAGAGATTAGTCATTTAAAGCAAACAATGAAAACGAACCTTTCTCGCAAACAAAATACTAAGTTTACCTTTGATCACATAATTGGTGATTCTAGAGCTATTCAATCGGTCATTGCAGAAGCAAAGAGAGTAATACGTACATCCTCCTCCATACTTATCATCGGAGAAACAGGAACTGGTAAAGAGCTATTTGCGCAGAGCATCCATAATGAAAGCCAGCGTTCAACAAAACCATTTATTTCGCAAAACTGTGCCGCTATACCAGAAACCTTAATGGAAAGTCTACTATTTGGTACAAATCGAGGTGCTTTTACAGGAGCAATAGATAAACCAGGTTTATTTGAAGAAGCAAACGGTGGGACTTTGTTATTAGATGAGATCAACTCATTAAGTCCAACACTTCAAGCTAAATTGCTGCGGGCTATACAAGAAAAAACAATACGAAGAATCGGAGGCACACAAGAAAAAGAAATTGATGTTCGTATTATAGCAACTATTAATGAAGATCCTCTTGAAGCCATAACACACAATCGATTAAGGCAAGACTTATATTACCGATTAAGCGTTGTTACTCTATGTCTTCCACCTTTACGGGAACGAAAAGAAGATATTACATATCTTGTTCAACACTTTATTGAAAAGTATAACATTCAATTTGGGCTCGGTGTAACGGATGTAGATGTAAATGTAAGAGAATTCTTTTATGTATACGATTGGCCTGGAAACGTAAGAGAATTAGAACATATAATTGAAGGTTCAATGAACTTAATAGAAGACGAGAATATCATAACAGCTTTTCATATACCCACTCGCTTTCGCGAACGAATAAAAAAAGAATTCAATATGCAACCTTCACTAACTACTCACAATACTGATACACCTAAAACTTTAAAGTACACGATAGAAGAAATGGAAAAGAACTACATCAATCAAATTCTTAAAGAAAATAAAGGTAATATCTCACAAGCCGCAAAGTTTTTAGGATTAAGTAGACAAAACTTACAATATCGAATTAAAAAATTGCATTTACACATATAAAATGACTCTCTCTCCAAGTACAAGTAATTACTTGGAAAAATATGTTACAATATACATATAACATGCTAGAAAGGGGCTATATATATGAGTAATGATAAAAAATTAAAGTTATTACAATACTTATACCTTCTCCCTGCCGTTCTATGTATGATGTTATTCATTAATGCTGATATGAGCAGCTTTCCTTATGCAAAGCTCTTAGGCACAATTAGCGGCTCCTTTGCAGCTATTATGCTTGCTGCTTTTTGGAATTTGAAGCTACTTATGAAGAAAGAAAAATCTTCTTAATTTCAAAGTACAAAAAAAATCGAGCCTTATCAGCTCGATTTTTTTACTTATTATTAAAATTTAACATTCTCCAAGTACAACCCGCTCGCCTCAGCAAGACAATTAATTTGATTACGTTGTTTTTCCTCTAAAATGTTTGGAATTGCGTCCGCCTCTAATTGTCCTAATCCAACTTCAATCAATGCTCCAACAATTTTTCGCACCATGTTATGAAGGAATCCGTTACCACTTACTCTAATTTGTACAAATCCTGATTCTTCGAAAACATCAAGTGTATACACTTCTCGAACCATAGATTTTTTCTTAGACTTTGCATTTGAAAAAGCAGTGAAGTCATGTGAACCAATTAAATGTTTCGCAGCTTCTTTCATGCTTTTCACATTTAATGGTTTATTCACGTGCATGCTGTATTTACGCATAAATGGGTTCGTATGCTCTTCATTCCAAATTTTATACAGATATGTTTTTGCTTTAGAATTGTAACGAGCATGGAAACGATCTGGTACTTCTTCTACACTCGTAATACTAATATCATTTGGTAAATATTGATTTAAATACTTTTTCACTTTATGTTCTACTAACTTCTCATCACTTTGAAAGTTAGCTACTTGATTCAAAGCGTGTACACCAGCATCCGTTCTACTACAGCCGATAATTTCAGTTTCTTTTCCGACCATTTCAGATATTATACTTTCGATTTTCCCCTGAATCGTATTGTCATTATTCCCAAGACGTTGCCACCCTTTATAACGCGCACCGTCATATTGAATCGTCAATTTATAATTGTTCATCGTATTCTCCTTACTTCCATTCGCTAAATAAAATATACCCTCACATAACTCCTGCTTTGTGAGGGACATATCCTTATTGAATGTTACTTTCTAACAAGTTTCACTACATTTTCTACATGAGCTGTATGCGGGAACATATCAACTGGTTGCACATACTCCACTTCATAACTCTTCATTAATGTTTGTACATCACGTGCTAATGAAGATGGATTACAAGACACGTAAACAACTTGTTTCGGTTTCACTTTTAAAATCGTTTCAAGTAATTTATCATCGCAACCTGTACGCGGTGGATCGACAACAATGACATCTGGGCTCCAGCCTTCTTTCACCCATTTCGGTAACCATTGTTCCGCTTTACCAGCTTCATACTTTGTATTTGTGAATCCGTGGCGTTTTGCATTTTTCTTTGCATCTTCAATCGCTTCTGGAATTACATCCATACCACGTACTTCCGCTGCATCATTCGCAAGCCAAAGTCCAATCGTACCGACACCGCAATACGCATCCACAATCTTCTCGTTTCCTGTTAAAGCAGCTGCTTTTTTCGCTTCATCGTATAAAACAACCGTTTGTTCTGGATTTAATTGGAAGAATGCGCGTGCTGATAATTCAAATGATAAATCACCTAGTGTTTCTTGAATTACTTCTTTTCCAGCTAATTTAAATGTTTTATCACCGAAAATAACAGATGTTTTACGCCAGTTTACGTTTTGCATAATTGATTTAACACTTGGCATCTGTTTTTGTACTTCTGCGATAAATTGATCTTTATTTGGTAATTCTTCTTTTGTTGTAATAAGTGTGACTTGCACTTCCCCTGTTTGAACTGCAGTACGTGTCACAATTGTGCGTACTAAACCTTTTTGTTTTTTCTCATTGTAAATAGAAACATTTAATTTTTCTAATATACGTCTTACAACTTTTGTCGCTTCATTCGTTGCTTTATGCTGAATTATGCAATGAGAAATATCAATTAACTGATGTGAGTTTTGCTTATATAACCCTGTAATAACCTTTTCGTCTTTACGCCCCACTTGCAATTGACTTTTATTACGATAATGCCATGGATTTTCCATACCAAGCGTCGGACGAATTTTCTCTTCTAGACTGTCATTCATATACTTCTCGAATGCTTGTACAACGATATCACGCTTTTGATTTAATTGTTCTTTATAATCTAAGTGCTGCAATTGACAGCCACCACACTCCTCATATACTGAACATGGTGCTTTCACACGATGTGGTGATGATTTACGAACTTTTTTCACTTTCGCTTCAGCGAAGCCACGCTGAATTTTCGTTGCTTCAGCAACAACTTCTTCTCCTGGTAATGCCCCTGGAATGAAAACAACTTGTCTCTTAAAATAACCAACGCCTTCTCCGTTAATCCCAAGACGTTTAATTGTCACAGGAAATGTTTGACCAACTTCCAACTTACTCTCTTGTTGCTCTTGTATCATTATTACACCTCTACTCTATACTTTTCCATAAATATAACGCTGCATAACTGCAATATGGTTCACACTCTTGTTTCACTTTTTCTAAAAATGCATCATCAGGCTTATTATCTAATTGAAATACACCTTGAAGTGCACGCCTAATCCCGATATCTGCTTCTGGAAACATGTTTTTCCGGCCAAGCCCAAACATTAAAAAGTTTTGCACTGTCCATGCTCCAATACCCCTTATTGGTAACAATTGTGCCGATACTTCTTCTTCTGTTTCGTTTTCTATCCTTGCTAAATCTAATTTACCGCCTGCAATATGTTTTGCTAATCCTACTATATATTCGGCTTTTCGCTGACTAAACTTCTGCTCTCTCAATTCCTCTATTGAAATATTCGCTACTCTTTCTGGTGTTGGGAAAAAGAAAACGCCGTCCTTCTCTGTCCCATATCGTTTTACAAATTGATCTGTTAGCACCGTAGCAAATTTCAAATTTATTTGTTGATGAATAATACAACGAAGAAGACAAGCGAAATAATCAAATTCTAATATAATTGGAGTATAAGCATATGTTTCAAACAGTGGACGTAATGATGTGTTTAAAAAATGATCTTGTATATTTTGAAACGGTTCATTCCAGTGAAAAATGGACCTCATTCGTTTCATTACTTTCTCTTGATCTCCTGCCTGACTAGAAATCCAAAACTGTGGATTTTGAACAGTACCAATCCCTTGCAAACGAACAACAATTTGTTCTTCGTCTATAAAAAGCGGGACATAAATTACTTTCTCGTCTAATTGAATGACGTTTAACGGGTCGAAAGCTAAACGCTTTAGCACTTCTTCAAAATGGTACGGATATTCTAACGTAACATGTTCGCTCCACATACGTTTCCCCATCCTTTTTACACATCATTATAGCATGAGAAAACCGCAAGCATACATGCTTACGGTTGATTGCTTTTTACTAAATCATCTAGGCTTTTAAAATGATACCCTTTCTCGCGCAAATCATCAATGATTTTCGCAAGTGCTTCTGCATTATCTTTTGATATTGCATGAAGTAACAAAACAGATCCTGGATGAATCATAGTCATTACATTATTATGAGCGTATTGCCATCCTCTTTGCTGATCTACTTTCCAATCAAGAAATGCCAGCGACCAAAACACGTTATGATATCCCATTTCTTTCGTAAGAGCTAACGTTCTTTCGCTAAATACACCTCGCGGAGGGCGTACATATTTCACTTCTTTTTGCCCTGTTACTTTTTTAATCTCTTCCGTTACGCTCGTTAATTCTTCACGAAGTTTTGCATCATTTACTGTTGTAAAATCTGGATGACTCCAAGAATGATTACCAATAATATGTCCTTCATTTTTCATTCTTAATAATAAATCTTTTTGTGTTTTTATATAATGTCCCGTCACAAAGAAAGTTGCTGGTACTTTTTTCTCCTTTAATACATCTAAAATCTTTCCTGTGTATCCATTTTCGTATCCATTATCAAATGTTAAATAAATATCTTTTTTCTTCGTATCTCCTAAATAAAACCCACCATTTTTTTGTAGTAATTCTGTATATAGTTTCCCTGCATCTGGCACCGTTTCATTTTTAGGACGTGGAATTCCCCAGTTATGTGGTGTATTCGTATAAGCAAATGTTGAAACTGGAACAAGTGCCATCATAATTGAAAAAATGAGACCTATATATAACCATTTATATTTCATAAATAGTCTCCTTTCCATATATAATCGTACCTGTAGTTTCTGTTTCCCTGCTTTCTTTCATGCTGAACATGTTTTTCTATATATACCAAAAAATGCACCTCGAATAATTCGAGATGCATTTCTCTTTACTTAAATACAGGTTCTTTAAAGCTCGCCAATTTTTCAAGTGATGTTTTATCAACATCAGCATGTAGACTTTTACCATGAGAATCCATCGTTACAACTGCTTTAAAACCATCGATACGTAAATGCCACATTGCCTCTGGGATACCGAATTGTAAGAAATCAACATCTTTCACTTCTTTAATACATTCAGCATAATATTGTGCTGCACCACCAATTGCATTTAAGTACACACCACCGTGTTCTTCTAAAGCTGCTAATGTTTTAGCACCCATACCGCCTTTACCAATCACAGCACGAATACCGAACTTTTTCATAATATCGCCTTGATATGGCTCTTCACGAATACTTGTCGTTGGACCTGCCGCTTTAATTTGCCAATTGTCATTCTCATCTTTCACTACAACTGGACCGCAGTGATAAATAATTTGTCCCTTTAAATCTACTGGACAATCGTTATCCATTAAATGTTTATGAATCGCATCACGTCCTGTATACATCATGCCGTTAATTGTAACAACATCACCAACACGAAGTTCACGAATTTGCTCTTCTGTAATTGGAGCTTGTAATACGATTTCACGCTGCTCTGTTTGTTCTTGCGCAGCATCTTGCTGAAGTGTATCTTCACCTTCCTGGTACAACCAATCCATAATTTCACCTGTTTCAGGATGAATTGTTACACCAAGACGACGATATGCCCAACAATTATATGCAACAGATACGTAGAAGCTTGCTGGCAAACGATTATATACTCCAACTTTGCAACCTAATAAAGTTGTTTCTCCGCCAAATCCCATCGTACCAATGCCAAGCTTATTTGCATTCTCTAATACGTACTCTTCAAGCTTTTGTAATTCTGGAACTGAATTTACATCATCTAATGTACGGAATAATTGATTTTTTGCTAATTCGTAACCTGATGTGCGGTCTCCCCCGATACCGACGCCGATTACCCCAGCGCTACACCCTTGCCCTTGCGCTTGATATACTGCATGAAGAAGGCATTTACGAATTCCTTCTAAATCACGCCCAGCTCGTCCAAGTCCTTCTATTTCACAAGGCAAGCTATATTGAATATTTTTGTTCTCACAGCCCCCGCCCTTTAAAATTAAACGTGCATCAATGTAATCTTTTTCCCATTGTTCAAACTTAATAACAGGTGTACCTGGTCCTAAATTATTTCCGCTATTGTCTCCAAAAAGAGAATCAACAGAGTTTGGACGAAGTTTACCATCTTTTGTAGCCCGCTCAAGCGCACTATAGATAGCTTCCTTCAGTTTTAATTGATTCACACCAACTGGTGTATAAATTTTAAACGTTGGCATCCCTGTATCTTGGCAAATTGGCGAGATATTATCATCTGCCATTTTAATATTATTCGTAATTGTGCCAAGTGCCATCGCCGAACGAGTTCCTGCATTTTCTCGTTCTTTCGCTTGTTGAATTGCGCGACGAACATCTTTCGGTAAGTTCGTTGACGTTTCAACAATTAGTTGATACATGCTTTCTTGAAGCTTTTCCATTGTTACTTCCCCCTCAATTGTGAACGCTACCAAAACGTTATGAAATGAAAATTCCATTGTTATACTCTTCAGCTGTTTATTTATCCCGCTATTTGCGGGCAGTAAGACTCCCACCTCAAAATTCAGGTGGAGCAAAGAAGTTAGGTGGGAGATCAACTGCCCGTAAACGCCCGATTGGTTCAACTAATACTCAGTGGGGAATGACCCCCACTGAGTAAAGTTTCACTTTATTTCACGCCATTAAAGGTTAAATGAAATTTTTCACAACTTGATTATACCTTTTTTTCTATATTCCTTCTATTATCCGTACAGAAAAAGGCTGCCAATTTTGTAGTGGCAGCCTTTTTAATATATTATTCGTCTTTTTTAAATTGCTCACATTTCAGTTCTAATTCATCTAACATTGCAAGAAGACGATCTACATCTTCTAATTCTACCTCTTCTGGTTCAATCGTATCAATTACTTCAATGAACATATTTAAACGTTTTTTCAAATATACTAGTTGTGAATCTTTATCTTGAATTGCTTTTCCCATGAAGGCACTCTCCTTTTAATTCGAGTTGCTTTTATTATACCGCAAAAATGATGGCTATGGGCATGTAATTTCATCAAATTTGTCTCAGTAATTCATTATAATGTAAGCCCTCTCTCTTTTTTCACAAAAAAGTTTCACTTTATAAAAAGCACATATTCTTCTATTATAGAGAATGGACAAATTGTTATTTCAATAGTCAAAGGAGTATTTCATATGACGATATCACAAATAATGAAGCCGATTACTCCTTCTTACGATCCATGGGAAGCGTATATGGACCTTGAAGAGTACGGCAAACTACTATTAACAAACGTTGAGTTTACAACGACGACGTTATGCAATATGCGTTGCGAGCATTGCGCTGTTGGTTACACATTACAGCCGAAAGATCCAAATCCGCTTCCGATGGAGCTTTTATTAAAACGATTAGATGAGATTCCTTATCTACGTTCTTTAAGTATTACAGGCGGAGAACCTATGCTTTCAAAAAAATCCGTCGACAACTATGTAACACCACTCTTAAAATACGCCCATGAACGAGGCGTTCGCACTCAAATCAACTCAAACTTAACTATAGATTTAGCACGTTACGAACAAATTATTCCCTACTTAGATGTATTGCACATTTCACATAACTGGGGAACAATCGATGACTTCGTTGAAGGCGGATTTGCAATGATGGAGCGTAAACCTACTTATGAACAGCGCGCTAAATTATTTGAAAGAATGATTACAAATAGTAAAGCTTTATCAGAGGCAGGTGTACTCGTATCAGCCGAAACTATGTTAAACAAACGAACTCTACCACATATTGAACATATTCACCGTCAAATCGTTGAAGAAATGGGCTGTAAACGTCATGAAGTGCACCCGATGTATCCGAGTGACTTCGCTAGCACACTTGAAATTTTAACAAAAGAAGAAATTCGAAATGCAATTGAACATTTATTAGAGATCCGTGATGAAAATGTATGGATGTTATTTGGAACATTACCTTTCTATGCATGTAGTGATGATGAACGTGATTTATACACATTGAAGAGATTACATGAAAGTAAAAATGTAACTGTCCGCAATGATCCCGATGGTCGTTCTCGTTTGAACGTAAATATTTTCGATGGAAATATTATCGTGACCGATTTCGGTGATGTCCCGCTTCTAGGTAATGTACAAACAAATACACTACAAGAGGCTTACGACAAATGGTGTGACTCAAAAACAGCAAAATCATTAAGTTGCCATTGTCCTGCCGTGAAATGCCTTGGACCAAATGTTCTTGTAAAAAATAGCTACTATCCAAAAGAAGATTTCTTATCAAAAACATCAAACATTATGTTATAAAGTGAAACTTTAATCAGTGGGGGTTTTATTCATCCCCCACCAATTATTAATCTTCACCATTCGGGCGTTTACAGGCAGCAGGGCTCCCACCTAACTTCTTTGCTCCAGCCGAATTTTGAGATGGGAGTTTTACTGTCCGGCAAATAGCGGGATAAATAAAAAATGTCAGCTTATAGGCTGACGTTTTTTATTTCATTGTGAATGCGATGAAGAAACAAATTTAAAAAATAAATGATCATGAATTGGAATAGCAGCTCCGATTCCTTGAGATGTAATATTTTTCACGACAAGTCTTTTTTGATTCCCTTTTAACACAAGGTAGACTTCTCCAAATGTTACTTTTCCTTTTTCATTTACTGCTGGTGTATACGCATATAAATATCCAATTTGACTTGGACTAATATTATAAACACGCTCATGTCCGGTACCATAACCAATGGTTGTTTTAAATGAAAGTGGCAATTGTACTTTTTCAAGCGCTTTTAGAAGCATCATTTTTTTCACATCTGTGGCATCTTTCATATCTGCTGTTAAATCACCTTCGATTGTCTTTTGGGTTTCTTGCTTATAGCGAAGTGGGTATAAGCGATCACCTCCGCGATTATCGTACACGTTGCGATTCACTTGCTTATATTCCCAATTAATCGCTGTATCTATTGACTCATAATTTAATGCCCATTGACCTAAATAAATTTTCGCCCGGTATCCTACCGCAAGCGGTGCATTCGAAATTGTTGTTTCATTAAACATTCGAATTAAATCTGGATTTTCAATTTTGATATTTGCTGTTTTCAATAGTTCTTGCGCAAACTTACTTGGCTGTAAACGCGGTAAATCTTGTGCATCATTCGGAAATGTATTATCTTTTGAAATATTTAAAACAGATGAAGGCATTTTTACTTCTACCGTTGTCTTTGCAAAACTACTGTTAGGAAATAATAAGATAAACGAGACCATGGTTGAAAGACATATGCTGTATACTCGTTTCACCTGTCTGGCTCCTTCCTACATAAAGGTATATAATTTACTGTATTTATCCCGCTATTTGCGGGCAGTAAGATTTCCACCTTAATATTCCAATTAAACAAAGAAATTATTTTGGAAATCAACTGCCCGTAAAAGCCCGATTGGTTCAGCTAATAATTAGCGGGGGATGGACATCCCCCACTAATTAAAGTTTCACTTTATTGTTTTCTCTCATACGCATTGTTATCCCTATTTTTCATAATAAATAAAAACCAATTCCCATAATGACATACGCCGCTAATAAAGTGCCTCCTTCAAACCAGTTTGTATCCCCATCATTTGAAATCGCAATGGTTAAGAAAACAGCTGTAATCATAGAAACAAGTTCTGGTATTGTAAAGACTAAAGGCATCTTTTGTGCAAAGAGCATCGAAAGAAGTACTAACACAGGAGCAACAAACATGGCGATTTGTAATGTAGAACCTACTGCAATTTCTACTGCGATATTCACTTTATTTTTATATGCCATAATAATCGCAGATGCATGTTCTGCTGCATTACCAACAATTGCAACGATAATAACCCCTATAAATAACTCTGACCAGCCAAACGACTTTGCGACCGTTTCAAAAGTATGTACGAGTGCCTCTGACACATAAGCAACTGCAAGTGTTGCTATCGCTAAAATGAGTAGCGCTTTACCCTTTGACCACTCTGGCTCTTCCTCATGCGCTACTTCATCACTTTTATGTTGATATACACCACGGTGCGTAACTAACTTAAATAGCAATGCAGCAAGGTACATAATAATCATGATAATAGAAACACCAATACTTAATTGATACGTCTTTCCAGCATCCATCTTCATTGAAAAAATCTCCGGAATAACAAAGGCTACGACAACAGCAAATATTAATAAAGCTGAATTATGTCTTGCATCATAAACATTGAAACTTTGTCTTTTATACTTAAGGCCACCTATAAAGAAGGATAGCCCTCCTACCAGTAATAAGTTTCCAAGTACAGAACCAGTTAAGGAAGCTAAAACAACTTCTGTTAACCCTGCCTGAAGTGCAAAAATTGAAATGATAAGTTCAACGGCATTACCGAAAGTGGCATTTAATAAACCACCTATCCGAGGCCCAGAAACGATTGCTAAACTTTCTGTCGCCCTCCCCATAAAACCAGCTAATGCAATAATAGTAATGCAGTATACAGCAAACATAATGGTTTGTGGCCAATGAAGTGTTTTTCCGATTACAGAAAGTGGTACACCTATAAGCGCTACTGTAAGAAATATTTTATTAAACATGCTTTTCATCCTTCCATCGTATGTATTTCTCCTCGATATTATTATTATTCATCTCCTAACTTGTCCGATTTCATCACAATTACGTTTAAAAAATCGGATTGAAGAAAACAGTATGAAAGATATTTAAATTATCTTGTTCAGACAGAAAAAATTACGAATTATGAAAAGAGGCTAAAAATATGCACTTAAAAGAAAAAATCGCAACTATTATTCAAGGTCAACGTACTGGTGTATTATCTACTGTACGTAACGATAAGCCACATAGCGCCTTTATGATGTTTTTCCACGAAGATTTTGTACTATATGTTGCAACAGATCGAAATTCAAAAAAGATAACAGATATCGAAAAAAATCCCAATGTACATGTACTACTTGGACGTGAAGGAAAGAAATTAGATGAAGATTACATTGAAGTTGAAGGTATAGCTTCCATCGAAGAAGATCAAACATTAAAAAACAAATTTTGGACTAATAGCTTAAAACGCTGGTTACTCGGTGCGGAAGACCCTAATTACGTACTAATAAAAATCAATCCCGATACAATTTATTACATCGATGGTGCTGGTACGACCGAGCCCGAGTTTTTACGACTTTAAAATGAAAACAAGCCCTTTAAGCGGGCTTGTTTTGTCGAAAGGTTCTTCTAAAAAAAACAATAAAATAGGTGGAACTTTCTAAAGATTCTGTTATATAATAGCAGTAACTTAAATAAACTGTATTAAAACAGATTGAGGGGAGAAATAAAAATTGATGAAAAGAGAAGAACGAAAAAACATGATTGAGTTTATTGAAAAGAAAAAAGGGATTGAACGTGACGAATTATTATTTATGACGGATGATGAAGTAGAACATATTTATAATGTAACGTACTTTTTATATGAAGAAATAGCAGAGTAGCATAATAAACCCCCACCTTATTAAAAATATAGGGCGGGGGTTTATTTCGTTATTTATACATGAGAATGATTTTCATGTATAATAATGTAAGATTGGAGGAATTTCCCTATGAGTTCATGGCTATTATTCGCACTATTATCAGCAGTTGCCGCTGCCCTCGTATCTATTTTTGGAAAGATTGGCTTAGATGGAATCGATGCCAACGTTGCAACAACTATTCGATCTATTATTATGGCATTATTTATGGTAGGGGTTATTATTATCCAAGGTAAATTTCAAAATATCGGTGATGTCCTCCTAAATAAAAAAGCACTGCTATTTATCACATTAAGTGGAATCGCTGGTGCTTCGTCATGGCTATTTTATTTTCTTGCACTAAAAACAGGAAAAGTCTCACAAGTAGCACCTATCGATAAATTAAGTGTAGTATTTTCCATTATTCTCGCGATGATTATATTGGGGGAAAAGTTAAACTTTATGACTGGTATTGGTGTAGTCTTTATTACAGCTGGTGTATTATTTGTTGCTTTCAGCTAAAAAACCGCTATTATTAGCGGTTTTTTCTTTTCCTTATGTAAATCCACACAATCAATGTTACAATTGCCGAAATAAATAAAATCCACATTCCATAATGATGTAAACTATACTCAACGAAGCGCCACTTCTCTCCTAGTTTCCAACCTAGGCCAATAAAAACACTTATCCAGATTAGTGCACCACCGTAAGCATACAAACAAAAACGCCACCATGTTAAATTTGAAACTCCAGCAAAATATGCTGTTAAATGACGTACTCCTGGTATAAAGTATCCAATCATTAAAAGAAATGGACCGTATTTTTCAAATAAAATATGTGTTTTTTCAATATGATGTTCCTTAATTCTAACTTTCGGACCATATTTTTTTAAAACAGGGAGCCCAAGTTTTAAACCTAATATGTAACTTAATGTAATGCCAAGCATTGCCCCTGCCATTCCACTTAAAAAAGCAGCTGTTCCTGACATAACTCCTTTTGAAATGTTATAGCCAATAAAAGTCAATAAAAACTCATCCGGTATAGGTAATCCAACAATCCCGCCAGCTAGAGCTATAATAATTCCAAAATAACCATAATGTGCGATTAACTCGCCAATATGTTGTTCCATTCGGAAGACACATCCTATACACGATCGTTATTCCATATTGTGCCCATTCTATCTTTAAGGCAAACATGGTATACATATTCACTATACATTGTTTTTATAATGAACTCTACTTCTATTCCATTCCTTAAACAGAGATTTAATCAGTGGGTTTTTTATCCATCCCAACTGATTATTAGCCTGCACCAACCGGGATTAAAAAATAAAAATTCATAGGCTTGTTTTTTTGTTACAATAAAGGAAAGTTACTTTTCGCAACGGTTTAACTCTCAGGAAAAATGATATATCTAGCAAAAACGTAGTTTGGTCTATATAATGCAACTTCTACCTAATAGAGTAACATGCACCCTTTTACATACAACATCATTTTTCTAAATTATACAGGGGGAACGAACATGACCATTGAAAAACAATTTATCCAAAAGATTTACTATAAAACATTTTTAACAGAAGAAACTTCCATTCCGGTAACGGAAGTACTCGGTGAAGCATATATAAATGAATCAAAAAATGAATTCTCCAATATATCTAATATTCGCTTCGCACAAGGTGAAGTTTACTTTCAAAATAACGACTTTGAAGCAGCAATATTTAAATGGGAGAAAGTAAATAATGAACTTGCTCTCTGGGCCATGAAGAATATTGCAGATGCTTATTTCGAATTAGGTTTCTTACCAAAAGCAGAGGAACTTTATAAATCTATTCAATCAGAAGATACAACTCTTACGATGGAAGTTTCCCTACAACTTCTTTCTCTTTATATCGAGCAAAACCGTCTAGGACTGGCATTTAAGACGATTAGTGAAGCTGTTGCATTTCAACCAGACTATCCGAATATTACTGCGATTGCTCGATCGTTCTATGAAAAACAAGAAGATTGGAATAATGCTATTGAACTCGCTGTTCAAGAAGGAATTCGAACAAAATCATTACACTGGTTCGATACTTTAATAAATTATGTGAACAGAGGCTTTACTAAAAAAATTAAACCTGAGTATTTCTATGAATCTTTAAAAGCCTTATATACAATTGATCAAGTTCAATTTAAAGAGCTTGTTATTTCACTTTGGAACAGTTATCAAAATGAATCATTACATCTACCTTGGATTCAAACAATAAATCACTTATTCTTACATATTGAAGTAGACGCTAATGATGATTGGAATGAAATTTCTACTCGCTATCAAGAGACGTATTTTGAATTGATTACTGGACAATATTTCATGCACGAATTACAAGGACTTGTACCAGATTTATTAACAAATTGGTTTAGTTTAACGAAAACCGAGGATTCTTTACTTGTCTCCGCAGCAGTATTAGCATGGAATGAAGTTTCACCGACAACTCTAGAATCATTACTCGTAAAAAGCGCAGGTGCCTTACTTTCAAATGCATCAGCTCATGCAAATGTTGATATGGCAGACGTATCAGCATTATTTGAAACGATTGCTGTATGGGCTGAGAAGAATGATGTAGATTTAGGTCATCAATTCACACTACTTGTTCGTGAGTTATACGATTTAACTGTTACACAACTTCTAGTAGCAGGCGCTAGCGATTATGATAAATCAGCCTTTATTAACTCTATTCTAGGAGAAAATATATTAAATGAGGCTATAACAACTTCAATTACATTTAAAGATGATAGTCAAACTGAAATAACTGAGCTTACAGAGCTAGATATACGAAATATACCAAACTTTGACGAACTTCATAACATACTAGCGGCACCTTCTCAGTCAGAACTAGAAAAAAAATGTATTGAAGTTAAATTACCAAGTAGATTTTTACGAAAAAATAAGTTTTCATTCCTTGTCACACCTACTGTGCATGGACAACTTGACAAAAACAGCTCTCACTTTGAATACTTACAGGCAGCAGATAGTCTCATCTATGTACTAAATTCAGCTTCACCATTACATGATGAAGAGCTCGATACATTATTATATATTCGTGAGCAAGTACCAAATTTACAAATTCAATTCGTCTTACAAACAATTGATACGAATACTAGTGAAAACATCACGAACAACATTAAAAAGAAAATACTCGTACATTTCCCAGAAGCACAATTTTTCCCTTACTCTCCTTCACAAGAGAGTAGTGAACAGCTAGGTAACGTAACAGAATCTATTCTTTCTAACCTTACTCAGCGTAACGTTGAAAAAGAACGCATTGAAAAATTATTATGGTTTATCCAAAAAACAATCGCATACCTTGTCAATGAACGTGTGGAATTAGAAAATACGTTAGTGAAATCCGTCCGCTGGAATAAACATATTTTAGTAAAACTTGATGGTTTTATTAATAATCTTACTGCCATCCAAAAAGATAAAATTCGTTCCATTACAGAATCTTATCTCTTAACGAAAGAGGAGATTACGCAGGATATACATTCTCAAATTCCTGAATTGTTGCAGAGTTGCTCTGATCTTGTTCAAGAAGATAGTGATTTCAAATTGGTCCATGAAGAACTAAATGTAGCAATGAATGAAAGAATTCAAAAACATGTACAGCAAGTGCTTCTCCCTAAATTTACTCAATCTATTCAAGAATGGATTGAAACTGCTCATAATGAATTCATTCAAGCTCAGGCTTATTTAGATGAAATGGGCGATACCTTTAATAAGCTCTATGAGGAAGAGCGTATTAAACTTCCTTGTGATTTCAAATTACTAGATGACTGGGATAGAGATGTTGCAAGAATGACGAATAGAATTACAGTAGCTAACATCAATATTTTATTACGCTTTACACCGACACAATTTTTCTTAAAGAGTGCAGGGAAATTATTCGGTAATATGCAAAAAAATCAATCTATGCTATCAAATAAATATAAACAATATATTGAAACAGAAGATTATACAGAAGTTGCTCAGATGATTTCAAAACAATTTTTCCTTCAATTTGAAGTATTTGAAGGTGCGCTAGAACGTGATATCATGATGTTCTTTAAAGACCCTCTTAGCATATTGAAACAAACCGTAGAAGCGGCCCAACTTGAAATACAAGAAGATGAGCAAACTTTAACAAAGCTAAGAACGAACCCAGAAACTTATCATGATCCTTTAACACTCTTTAAATTGCAATTGTTACAACGAAAATTCATGTTAAATATCGACCGAAACAATGAAATCATTACTTCACAAGAAACAATAAATAAAACACCAACTGTTTAAATAAGAAAAACCAAGCAACTAATTCGCTTGGTTTTTCTTATTTCTAATTATCCATTTTCACATGTTCAAATGGATAATATATCGCCATGAGCTTTCCTAATACTTCTGTTCTATCAATGAGCCCTAAGCCGTTCCTACTATCCCTACTAACTAAACGATTATCTCCCATCACAAAAATTTTGTTTTTAGGAATTGTAATCGGTCCAAAATCTTCAGTTAAATTGATAAGTAATTTTTCTGCCTGTTTTTTATTATTCTTTAAATACTCTTCGTTTTTCACTTGATGATTAACATATAATTGATCATTCTTCATCTCAATTACATCTCCTGGCAATCCAATAACTCTCTTCACGTAGAAATTATCTGTCTTCACGACAATAATATCCTCTCTCTCATAACTTTCAAATCTCTTTGCAAGTTTATTAATAATTACTTTATCTCCATCTTGTAACGTCGGCCTCATCGATGCGCCTTTTACAGTCGTAGGAAAAAACAAAAAGATTTTTGCCAAAAACACCACTAAGCATGCAATCGCAATTATTTCAAAGAATTCACGCAAACGTTTTTTCTTTTGCATCATTCCACCATCTCATCATCTTTTTATTTTTATTATAAGTACCCCGACCGGTGAATTTCCACAAAATTCTGAATTATAACATTAGAATATTACAAATATAAAAATAATAACCCCCCATAAATTTACTATCCTTATATACTATATTTTTCATCTACTAAACAGGACTTTTTCTATGACATTCATGCTTAGAAAATATAGAATACTGCATAAGTTAAAAAACAAATATAGTAGCATAGCAATAAAAAAGATACTCTCAAAATAGTCTATCAACTATTTTTGAGAGTATCTTTTTATAATCCTACATATACGATACACATCTGCGCTGCGACATATGTAAACCAAATCCAAAGTGGTTCATACTTCAGTTTGCGCCCCCCGATATCTGTCACACCGATAATAAAATCAGAAATCACAAACAATAAGCCACCAAGTGCTGGCACCCACCATATTCCTGTATTCTCGTAATATAAGGCGAATGCAAAACATGCCATTCCTCCAACCCACAAACCGTAAATTAGAGCCCCAATCGTAAACAATTTATCCTGTTTTTCATTTCGGATAAAAAAGAACCATCCTATAATTAGAAAAAGTCCGTATACGAGTAAACCGATCCAAAAACCATTCCATGAAATACCTGTTTGTAAAAATGCTTTCACATAGAAACAATGTGCAAGAGCGAAAGTAACCATTCCTCCAATTAATCGATGACCAATTGGAATTAATCCTGCCATAAATAAATCCCCTACAGTTGACAATGTCATACCGAGTGCAACCCACGTACTGTACTCAACCGATGGATCTTGTAACCATATCCAAATTGCACTTCCTGTTAAAGAAAAACTAAGAATAAGACGAACCGCTAAAGGTAACGGCATATTATTTCTCGTTCTTTTCGTCTGTCCTATTGCATAAATTGCTCCCATTAAAAAAAGAATAATTTGCCCGACTAACACAATGTAAAGTACATTCATAATATGTTCTCCTCAATAAATGCTTTTTCTATCTTTTTTTCGTTACATATAGCACGTTCTCCTTTTTCTATGTAAAAAAAGAAGAACAATACTGTTCTTCCATTTTAATCGTTTTTCTGTTCTCTATGCTAGTTGTTTTTCTTGCTCAACTTTCTTTTTAACCGGGTTACGATTTACTACAATAATTCCCGCTGCGACACATGCTAAACCAAATAGTACAAAGGAATGAATTGCTTCCCCTAAAATCAGACTTGATAGTAGCACACCAAACACTGGTATAAAGAACATATACATCGAGACTTTCCCTACTTTGTTATACTTCATAATTGTATTCCATATACAGAATCCCGCTGCTGATAAGAACGATAAATATATGAGCATAAGTATTGCATGTAGATTAAATGCGAATGGCACCATTCCAACTTGAAATGCACCTATACATATCAAACCAATTGATCCGAAAATCATCTGATATGCTGTCATATACCCAATATCTAACGTTTTACTACCTTCTTTCGCTAATATGTTTCCATACGAATACATCATCGCTGCTCCAAGAAGTAATAAGCTACCTATTCCAAAATGGAATGATAAACTTCCATCACTCGGTACATTCACTAAAATCACACCGCAAAAACCGATAGCTACTCCAATTACTTTTCTCCTATTTAGAGCATCATCTTTATATAAAAAGTGTGCGAGTAAAATTTGAAAGAATGATGATGTTCCTGAAATAATCGCTCCTTCAATTCCTGAGCTGTAACTCATTCCAATATAAAAACATATATATTGAAGAAAAGTTTGAAACAAGCCAATTTGAACTAACTGCTTTCCTGTTCCTTTTTTGAACTTCATATCTTTTCCTAACGCTTTAAAAAATAATAAGAGCATTACACCAGATAAGAAAAAGCGATAGCCAGCAAATAATATTTGTTCCCCGACTTCTTGTGGCTGAATTCCAAGTTCAACATAGCTTAATTTAATAAAGGGAAATGCGCTTCCCCATAAAAATGTTGCTACTATTGCAGCAATAAACACGCCAATCGGATGGGTAAAAAATTTCTCTGTCTTCAACTTGATGTCTTCCTTTCCGACCTTTTTATGAACAATATTCATATATACCAAAGGAAATGCGAAAACACAAGTTTTCAGTTTATCCCGCTATTCGCCGGGCAGTAAAACTCCCACCTCCAAATTCGGCTGGGGCAAAGAAGTTAGGTGGGAGCCCCGCTGTCCGTAAAAGCCCGATTGGTGAAGGCTAATAATCAGTGGGGGATGAACAAAACCCCCACTGATTAAAGTTTCACTTTATACTAAAACAAAAACATATCATCTAAGAAAAACATATGATATACTATAGAATAATTACAACATAATAACTATTAAAATCAGATTCAACAGAAATGCTGCTATCCATTATGGATGGCAGCTTTCGTCGTTTTATAGGGGTTTCGATTTTGATTCTTTTTCTCAATAAGAATTCGGAAGGAGCGAGTATTAATGAACGCAGACGTAAAAACATTACAAGCACAAAAAGATATTTCTCATCCCTCTTTATGGGATACATTAAAGAAACATTATGAACTTATATTTGCAATCGCATCTGGTATTTTTATTTTAGCTGGCTGGTTATTCACAAAAAATGATGCAATAAGTGCAGGTATTACTTTCTATATCCTTGCTTATGTAATTGGAGGATTCGCAAAAGCGAAAGAAGGTATTGCAGACTCAATTGAAGAGAAAGAGCTAAATGTTGAAATGCTCATGATTTTTGCAGCTATCGGCGCCGCAGTTATCGGTTACTGGGCAGAAGGTGCTATTTTAATCTTCATCTTTGCATTAAGCGGAGCAATGGAATCTTATACATTAAGTAAAAGCCAAAAAGAAATTTCAGCGCTTCTTGACTTACAACCTGAAGAAGCATTACGTATTTCACACGGAACCGAGGAACGTATTCCAGTTGGACAATTACAAATTAACGATATTATTTTAATTAAGCCAGGTGAGCGTGTTCCTGCTGATGGCACAATTCATACTGGTGAAACAAATATTGATGAAGCTGCTATTACAGGAGAACCTATTCCGAATGAGAAAAAATTCGGTGATGAAGTATTTGCTGGCACTGTAAATTTACGTGGAGCTATTGAAGTTAAAATTACGAAGCCGAGCGATCAAACATTATTCCAAAAGATTATTCGTCTCGTTCAAAGTGCACAAAGCGAAAAATCACCATCACAACTATTCATCGAAAAATTTGAAGGAACATACGTAAAAGGTGTACTACTTGTTGTTGCGCTTATGATGTTCGTTCCTCATTTCTTACTTGATTGGAGTTGGAATGAAACGTTTTATCGCGCTATGATCTTACTTGTAGTCGCTTCTCCTTGCGCACTAGTTGCAGCCATTACACCGGCAACTTTATCAGCAATTTCAAACGGAGCGAGAAACGGTATTCTCTTTAAAGGTGGTATTCATTTAGAACGTCTAGCTTCAGTAAAGGCGATTGCCTTTGATAAAACAGGAACATTAACACAAGGAAAACCTACTGTAACAGATGTATATGTTCGAGAAGGCATAGCAGAAAGTGAAGTACTTTCTATTACAGCAGCGATTGAAAGTCACTCTACACATCCTTTAGCAGAAGCGATTGTTAAATATGCAAAACATGCTTACGACATTACGATAAAAAAACCAGAAAACGTTGAAGATGTAACTGGTTTTGGATTAAAAGGAATATTAGAAAACAAAGCTTATAAAATTGGTAAAGCTGATTTTATCGGGGAAGAAATAAAAACATTCCATAATGGCATTTCTGCTTCACTTGAAAAAGAGGGGAAAACTGTCGTTTATATTAGTGATGAGGATGGTATTCTTGGACTGATCGCTTTAAAAGATACCCTTCGCCAAGAAACGATAGCGGCTATTCGTGATTTGCAAAGCATTGGTGTCGAAGCAATCATGATTACTGGTGATAATGAAGAAACAGCAAAAGCAATTGCCAATGAAAGTAATATAAAAGAATATTACGCATCATGTTTACCGGAAACAAAAGTTGAAACGATAAAGCAGTTAAAAGAAAAGTATGGCATAGTCGCCATGGTTGGAGATGGTATAAACGATGCACCTGCCCTCGCTACTGCTAGTATTGGTGTTGCAATGGGTGAAGGAACAGACGTAGCATTAGAGACTGCAGACGTTGTTCTTATGAAAAACGAATTATCTCGTCTCTCTCAAGCAATCCGTTTATCAAAACGAATGAACCGTATTGTGAAGCAAAACGTTATCTTCTCTTTAGCTGTCATTGCAATGCTGATTTGTTCAAATTTTTTACAGTTTTTAGCTCTTCCCTTCGGTGTTATTGGACATGAAGGAAGTACCATCCTTGTCATTTTGAATGGTTTACGATTATTAAAAGGAAATAAATAACGGGTCCCTGATGAAGGACCCGTTTTTTTTAATGGTAGCTATTATGACCGTTCGCACTGCTGCTTGTTTTATGCTTTGGATGCGAACTGCTCTTTTGTTTATTGTTGCTTTTATTATTGTGGTTCTTTTTATTATTACTCATGAAATATCCCCCCTGTTCCCTTTTATTATGGAACAAGAGCTCATTTTTCATTACGGGAATTATTGTCACCCGTTCTATAATGATGGAGTAAACCATTAATTTCACCACCAAGTAAAATTACCCACGCAGTTAAGTAAAACCATAACATTAAAATAATGATACCACCGAGACCACCATATGTATTAGCGTAATTTGCAAATTTATCTACATAATAGGCAAATGAGTACGATACCACAATCCACCCTACAGTAGCAAATAAAGCCCCCGATATGACTTCTCTTCGCTTTAATTTCCGATCAGGTGCAAACGTATATAAAAAGCTAAACAAAGCGACCAAAACGAAGAAACTCGCTACTAAACGTGCAATACTCCACACATAAGCAAAACTATCCGATAAACCAATTGCTTTAAACACTGCTGCACCAATTACTTGTCCGAATACTGGAACAATTAGCGCAAACACAATCATAAAAATAATAGCTAATGTAAACACAATTGATAAAGCTCTTGTTTTAATAAAGGAGCGTGTTTCTGTTACATCATAAGCACGGTTAAAAGCATTCATAATCGCATTTACTCCATTAGAAGCAAACCATAACATCGATAGTAAACCGAATGATAATAAACCACCATTTTGTTCGTTTACAACTTTATCTACGTTTACTTCAATTAAGTTCATCGCATCTTCTGGTACGTACGGTTCTAATAAATTGAGCACACTTTCTGTTTGAAGGTCAATAAAGCCAAGAAGCGTAATTAAGAAAACAAGCCCAGGAAAAATCGCAAGCAAGAAGAAATAAGCGAGCTGTGCTGCTAAGCCCGCTACATCATCGCGCATCGTCCGGTCATATAAATCTTTCCCAAACGAAAAAGTACGATGTCTTTTTGCTTTTTCTAGAAATTTTTTCATATGTTTTAGACGCTTTTCTTCTCTTCTTTATTTTGCTTTAACTCAATGTATTCTTCAGTTTTTTTTTCCTCTGCATTTGAGTCCTTCATAAATAATTCACGAGCTTCTTTCATACCACCATCTTCAGCTACCACTGGCTCTTCTTCTGCTTTAAGCTCATCTACCTTTGGAGATACAGCTTGAATTTCAATCGTTTCCGGCTTTTCTACTGGAACAATTTTTTTCTTACTAAAAATTTCTTTCGTTTCTTTTAACGTTTCTACAACAGACGGCGTCAATTTTTTAATTTCTGCTACTTTCGCTTTCACTACATTGAAATCAGCAAGTTCGCGTCCTTTATCTGTAACAGTTTGCACTTTTTCTTTTATCTTCGCATTTTCACCAATTTCAATCATCTTTGTTTTTGCTTTTTCTGCCGTGTTTTTTACTTTTTCACGGTTTTCTTTCTTTAACATAGATACAGCTACACCTGCAGCTACACCAATCGCAATGTTTCGAGCAATATTATTTTTCTTTGCCATATTCCTTCACCCTTTCATTTCTTATATTAGAAAGTATTACTTTCTAAGCTTCCTCATATTCCTTGTTCATTTCGAATGAAAGCTAATAGCTTTACACACCCTTCTGTTACAAGGTCATACACTTCTTGGAAGTTCCCTGTAAAGTAAGGGTCAGGAACGTCTGTCCAGCCACCGTCTGGAACAAAATCGGACAGTCTACCAATATAGCCTCCAGTTTTATCAAAACTTTTTAAATCCGCTATATTCTTGTTGTCCATGGCAATAATATAATCAAACTTTGTTAAGTCTTCTTTTTCTACTTGCCGTGCTTTAATTCCTTCAAAAGAGACTTCATTTTCTTTTAAAATTTTTTGTGTTCCTTTATGTGGTGGATGACCAATATGCCAATCTCCAGTTCCTGCAGAATCAATGACAAATTTCTCTTCGAGTCCCTCTTTTACGACAAGATCTCGAAAAATTGCTTCTGCCATTGGAGAACGACAAATGTTCCCAAGACAAACAAACAATACCCGGACCATATTTTTGTTTCTTCCCTTCTTGGTGCATTTCTTACTATATACTTATATAGTATAAACAACCAATTATTAAATATAAAGGAAATCCCTACTAATTTAATAGGATTGAAAAGTTTCATTAACGAAAATGATAAAAAAATGTTAAGATAACCTTATGTTATTTTAAAGGGGGACACTTCGGTGGATTTATCCGTAAAATCAGAAGCAAACGTTGAATATATGGTAGAAGCTATTAAAGAAAAATTACGCATGGTTAATGCTGGAGCAATGAGAGCTGCTAGTTTTAACGCAGAAATGTACGAGGACTTACGTGACATTTATGAGCATGTTATGAAACGTGAAACATTCAGTATTAGTGAAATGCAAGCTATTACTGAGGAATTAGGTACATTAATTAAAAAATAACAAAGAGCCTCACGTATTCGAGGCTCTTTTAATTTCAACAAATTCATGACAACTCTTCTCTTTTCCTCATCACATTCTAAAATACTGTACAATGAAAGTAGAACCTCACCTTAGATTTTTTCTCCATACATACTACTCTAAAAAAATTGCCACACTACCATTGCTAACTGTTTTTACTGGGGGTGCTTACTTATGAGCAATTGGTACAGTAAGACGAAAAATCAAACATTAATCGACCTAGAAACAAATGAACAGCACGGTTTAACAGATGAAAACGTAAATGAACGTTTAAAACAGTATGGTCCAAACGAATTGACTTCGAAACAAAAACGTACTTTATGGCAGCGCGTTTTCGCCCAAATTAATGACGTCCTCGTATATGTCCTTATTATCGCTGCCCTTATTTCCGCCTTTGTAGGTGAATGGGCCGATGCAAGTATTATCGCGCTCGTTGTAGTTTTAAATGCTGTTATCGGTGTAATCCAAGAATCGAAAGCAGAACAGGCTTTAGAAGCATTGAAAAAGATGGCAACCCCTAAAGCTATCGTAAAGCGAGATGGTGAACTTAAAGAGATTCCATCTGAGCGCGTCGTTCCAGGTGATATCGTTATGCTTGATGCTGGGCGGTATATCCCCTGCGATTTACGACTTATCGAAACTGCGAATTTAAAAATTGAAGAATCTGCTCTAACTGGTGAATCTGTCCCTGTCGATAAAGATGCAGTCTACCACCCTTCCATGCAAAGTGATGAGCAAGTACCATTAGGCGATCAAAAAAACATGGCCTTTATGTCGACGTTAGTAACATACGGACGTGGCGTCGGTGTTGCTGTCGAAACTGGAATGAAATCACAAATCGGAAAAATCGCAACTCTTTTGCATGAAGCTGAAGATGATATGACACCGCTTCAAAAAAGCTTAGCACAAGTAGGAAAATATTTAGGTTTTGTCGCTGTAGCTATTTGCGTTATTATGTTTCTCATCGGTTTTTTACAAGGAAGAGATACTTTGGAAATGTTTATGACCGCAATTAGTTTAGCTGTTGCAGCCATTCCAGAAGGCTTACCAGCTATCGTTTCCATCGTTCTTGCAATTGGTGTTCAGCGTATGATTAAACAGAACGTTATCATTCGTAAACTACCAGCTGTTGAAGCTCTCGGTTCTGTCACGATTATTTGTTCAGATAAAACAGGTACATTAACTCAAAATAAAATGACTGTTACTCACTTTTATAGTGATCGTGCATACGATCAGCTAGAAAATTTGAATGTAAATAATGCTGCACACCGTCTATTATTAGAAAATATGGTTTTATGCAACGATGCTTCTTACGGTGCCGACTCACAAACGGGGGATCCTACAGAAATTGCCCTTCTTGTTGCCGGAAGCTCTTTTAACATTCAAAAAGATTATTTAGAAAATAAACATGATCGTGTTAACGAATTGCCTTTCGATTCTGATCGTAAAATGATGTCAACTGTACATACGTACGATGAAGGCTACTATAGCATGACGAAAGGTGCTATTGATAAACTTTTACCTCACTGTACCCATATTTTTATAAATAATAAACTGGAGGTCCTAACAGATTCTGATAAAAATCAAATATTAGAAGCTGCCGGGTCAATGTCGCAAGAAGCCTTGAGAGTACTTTCATTCGCATATAAACGATACGATTCAAACGATGTGGATATTAATCACCTCGAAGAAAATCTCATCTTTATCGGTCTTGTCGGTATGATTGATCCACCACGCACAGAAGTAAAAGATTCAATTATAGAATGTAAAAAAGCTGGTATTCGCACAGTTATGATTACTGGTGATCATAAGGATACCGCCTTTGCAATTGCCAAAGAACTTGGTATTGCTGAAGAAAAATCTGAAATTATGATTGGAACTGAATTAGATAACATTTCAGATACAGAACTAGCAAGTAAAATTAATCACTTAAATGTCTTTGCTAGGGTTTCTCCAGAACATAAAGTGAAGATTGTAAAAGCATTACGTGATGAAGGAAATATCGTTTCCATGACTGGTGACGGTGTAAATGATGCTCCCTCTTTAAAACAAGCTGATGTTGGAGTAGCGATGGGAATTACAGGAACAGATGTCGCAAAAGGCGCAGCAGATGTAGTTTTAACAGATGACAACTTCTCATCTATTGTGAAAGCTGTTGAAGAAGGAAGAAATATTTATCGTAATATTAAAAAGTCTATTCTCTTCCTACTCTCTTGTAACTTCGGCGAAATTATAGCTCTCTTTTTAGCTATTTTACTCGGCTGGGCAACACCACTACGACCTATTCACATTTTGTGGGTAAATTTAATTACAGATACACTGCCTGCATTATCACTCGGTGTTGATCCTGAAGATCCAGATGTGATGAAGGACAAACCACGACATGCGAAAGAAAGCTTATTTAGCGGCAGCGTTCCTTTTCTTATTTTCAATGGGGTTGTAATTGGACTTCTTACTTTAACAGCCTTTATCGTTGGGGCAAAGCTCTATACAGGAGATACAAATTTATTTCCTCTCTTCCCAGATCAAATTGATGAAGACGCTCTATTACACGCTCAAACGATGGCATTTGTCGTTCTTAGTTTTTCTCAACTCGTTCATTCATTTAACTTACGTTCAAGAACGAAATCAATTTTTTCAATTGGGATATTTACAAATAAATATTTAGTCTTCTCACTTCTAATCGGTGTTCTTATGCAAGTGTGTATCATCTCCATCCCACCTCTTGCCAATATATTTGGTGTGCATGCATTAACAATGCGAGATTGGGGATTTGTTCTCTTGTTAAGTATCATTCCGCTTGTTGTGAATGAAATCATTAAATTATTTAAGAGAAAATAAAGTGCAACTTTAATCAGTGGGGATTTTGTTCATCCCCACTAATTATTAGCACGCAAATAGCGAATAAAAGGCAATGAGGAATATTCCTCATTGCCTTTTTGTTTATCCTTGTAATTCTTTTTTAATGTTTTCTGTTAATGTAGCCATACGCTTACGACTTTCTTCACGCTCACGTTTATTTTGCTCTTCAATTTGTTGTGTTTCTTGCATACCTCTTGAAATAATGTTCCAAGTTTCCTCAAGTGTTTCCATCTTAATACTAGAAGAACCTGATATTCTCGCTACTTCCACACTTTGAGTTGCGATATTTTGTGCATTTTTCTTAAGTAATTCATTTGTACGGCGATCAAGTTCAGCCATAGAGTCCGCAACAAGTTTTTGACGTTTCGCATTTACCGCTTGAATGATACCATTTTTAAAAATAGGAATCGTTGTAATAAATGCTGTATTGATTTTACCGATTAATTTATTGTTACCGCGTTGAATCATACGAATTTGTGGCGCTGTTAATAGAGCAACCATACGTGCTTTTTCTAAATCATCAATACGTTGTTCTAAAATTTCAACAGAGTTTTTAAGCGATTCTAATTCAATACCTGCTAACTGATCATTATTACGTATGCGTTCTTCGTACATCGGAACTAACTCTGTATTTAAACGCTCTAATAACATTTCCCCTGCTACTACGTATTTTTCTAAGTCTAAATAATACTTTAAGTTTTGCTCATATAAACCATCTAACGTACCAATTGATTTTTTCATTTCATCTTGATACTTCGTAATTTCTACGTATACTTTATCCATTTCGCGACCCATCGTCTGATACTTACTAAAGATTTGTTCAATCATTTTATCTGCTTTTTTGAACATACGTGAGAAGAAACCACTTTTCTCTTCCGCAAAGTCTTTACTATCAAATCTGTCCATAATTTTACCAAGCTGTTTTAATAATTCACCAGAGTCTTCTACTTTCGATAAAGACATTGTATGTAAAATTTGATCAGCGAAACGTGAAATCTCCATAGAAGGCTCTTTTCCAAGCTCGATTAATTCTAATTGGTCTTTAATGTCTACTGCATTATAAATACGTTGTACTTCAGCATCTTGTCTAAGTTGCAAGCGAACATCTTGTGCGGTTTGCTCATTCAATTCTGTTTTCGAATCTAGTACGACTGGGTTATTCATATGATATTCTCCCTTTCCTTATAAAAATGGACGAAATAGTCCTTTTATTGTTTGTGATAAATTTTTATAGGCTGATGAACCATGAAATTCAAGATCAAAATTAACTTCTTCAAGCCAATGTGAATCAAATGCTCCTGATTCAATATACGGTTCAATATCGTTTCTCCCCGTTGGATTAAAGTGGAATACATCTACTCCAATTTGATTTAAAAATAGTAATAACACAGCATCAGAACGACTTAATTCTCCGCTCTTCTCATTATTAAATATAACAATTTTCGGTACTTCTTGCGAATAATCAAATTTCTCAAGCTGCTCTAAAATGTTCGGTGGTATTTGAGAGAGTTGTGCGAAAACATACAGTGCTACATCTTGTTTCGTCTCTTTCGCAATTGGTTTACACATTTCACTTTCACACGTATGGATGATTGCTTCTGCAATACCATGTTGTAATCCTTCTGGTAAACGCTTATGTGGCCACCAATGGCTGTTCATAATTAAATCCGGATGTAACTTCCCTGTGCGGTCCAATGCATCTCGATAATGATATTGGAAATTCGCTTTTTGTTCTTTCGTAAACGGGAATGTATTAATTAAGAAACTGTTATCAAATGATGTAACAGCCTTTAATCGCTGGAAATATTCTTTATCATTCTTTGAAACACCTGATATTTTTGCAAATAAAGAAGGAATATAAATATGCTTATTTTCAACAAAGAATGTTGGACGTACAAATGCCTTTTCTTTCGTAATTAAAAAGAGTTCATCGTACGTTGTTTTGAGCGTACGGGCTACAGGTGTATACGAACGGAATTGCCACGGTTTGTATAATAATGAATTATCGTGGTGAAGTACTTGCTCGATTTCTTTTGAAGCTTGATAAGCTACTGTTGCAACGCGTTCACGACGCCGATCAGGAAATGGTTCCAATGAAATACGGCCCGAATGAGATACGACAAAGGTCTTTCCTTCCTCATCTACACTCTCAAATCCATCTTTTCCTTCTGGGTGATAATAAAGCACATCGCAGCCGAGCATAATAAGAAAGTATAAGAAATATATACGACTCTCCGTCGCATCACCGTACCAAACGATACGCGGCATTTGTTTCTTATAATTAATCGTAGAGAACCACTTCGCTACGTAATTTTCACTTAATTTAATCATATCGATTAAGAAACGCCGGAATCCTTCTGTTTTTAAAGATTGATTATGTTGTTTCTCATACAATTTCAATACAGAAATAAACGTCGTATGTATATAATGCTGTAAATCAGGATTGTCTACTTGCGGTAATAGTTGTTTTCCAGACAAATGTGCTACAAGCCTATTTACTGTAAGTCCATTCGGTGCTTCTTGATGTAATGCAAAAACTTCTTGAATATGGCGCAGTTTTTCGGGATCAATCACCTTATTTAAATTTTGTTCATGCAAAACCTCGATCCCTTTTGCTTCACTATAATCAAATAGCTCATTGAAATATTCATCTACATCATTAGGAACACCAAGAATGCGACTTGCTATATAACTAAATTTCATCTCATTCTCTGTCAGTTCATATTGTGGGCGTTTTTCTAAAAGCGCTTCAAATTGCTTTAAATCTGATTCATCTTTTAATGCACATGGTTGAAGTGTAAAACGTGAAAACACAACAGTTCACCTCCAAAAACATTTACGTTTTTTCTAAAGTCTCTCTTCTATTATAAACTATTTTTAGTTATAAAAAATGGGCGCTCGCATAACGAGCAAACCCATTTCAATTATTTATGTTCATTTTTAGTAGCTGCAACTTCTTCTCGTGCTTGTCCACTATTCTTCATGTAGTGAATTATAAATGTTATTGCAAACGCTACAACTAAAACAATAAAGAACACTGTATGACTTATTTCAATATGAATGACAGACAATAGCATTTTTGCTGCAATAATTAAAATTAAAATATATGCTGTCGTTTCAAGTTCTGGAATACGCTCTAACAATTTTAAGAATACGCCAGCGATACCGCGCATCATTAAAATACCGAGCATTCCACCTAATAGTAAAATCCAAACTTCATTCGATACACCAAATGCAGCAAGTACACTATCCACAGAGAATGCGATATCCATTAATTCAACCATCGCAACCGTTCCCCAGAAAACACCGAACATTCTGAAGAGAATACTATTTTGGTTCATACCATGGGCTTCCTCTTCTTCTGAAGTGCCTTTTCTTTTATCAATGAAATATTTAATTGACAGCCAAGCTAAGTAAAGCGCACCTAACACTTTTACCCATGCCAATTTAATTAAGAACATTCCGATTCCAATTGCAATAAAACGGAATACATAAGCTCCAATCAGTCCATAGAATAATGCTTTTTTTCGTTTTTCTTCTGGAAGATGTTTTACCATTACCGCTAACACAAGTGCATTGTCAGCAGATAATAAACCTTCAAGTACAACAAGTGTACCTATTAACCCCCAAGATACTGGATCTTGTAACACTTTAATCCACATGTCCAAGTCGAAAAACTGAGCATACGTATCAAGGATTCCTTGCAAAATACTCATCTTACCTTTATCCCCTATTCTTTGCTAGATTTATAGAAAGGTCAAAAAAAGGAAACGAATGCCGTTTCCCTTCTTATGCATCCAAGCCATACGCTCTTACAAGCGCACCTAATCCACCTTGGAATCCACTTCCTACTGCACTAAACTTCCACTGTCCATTATGACGATATAATTCACAAAAGACAACTGCTGTTTCAATGGAGAAATCTTCCCCTAAATCAAAACGAAGAACTTCTTCGTTTGTCTCTTCATTTGCTAAACGAACGAATGCATTTGCAACCTGTCCAAAGTTTTGATTACGGCCTTCTCCATCATAAATTGTAACTGTAATAGCAATTTTATGAACATCTGCTGGAACCTTTTTCAAATCGACAACAAGTTGCTCATCATCACCGTCACCTGCACCAGTACGGTTATCTCCTGTATGTAAAACTGATTCACAAGGAGACTGTAAATTATTATAGAAAATAAAATCAGTTTCCTTCGTACATTTCCCGTTCGCATCTAATAAAAAGGCAGATGCATCTAAATCGAAATCAGATCCACCATCATAAGATTTAATATCCCATCCAAGACCAATTACTGCTCGTGATAAACCTGGGCTTGTTTTTGCTAAATCTATTTTCTGTCCTTTTTGCAATTGAATAACCATATATATTCACCTCTATATTTTAATTTCAAAAAATATATCCATCAGTAAATACGCGTTTCACTGATGGATATATAAATCTATTACTCTACATCTAAACCGAAGTTATTACATAGAGAACCTAATCCACCTTGGAATCCACTTCCGATTGCATTGAATTTCCATTCACCTGCGTGACGGTATAATTCGCTTACTACTACAGCTGTTTCAATAGAGAAATCTTCTCCTAAATCGTAACGAATTAATTCTGCATTCTTTTCTTCATCCAGAATGCGTACGAAAGAGTTAGAAACTTGTCCGAAGTTTTGGCTACGGCCTTCTCCATCATAAATTGTGATTGTGAAGCAAATACGTTCGATATGTGCAGGAACATTTTTTAAGTCTATTTTAATTGTTTCATCGTCGCCTTCACCTTCACCTGTACGGTTATCCCCTAAATGCTCTACAGCACCATTCGCACCTTTTGGATTATTATAGAAGACGAAATCCTCTGCTCCTGAAACTTTACCGTTAGCACCTACTAAGAAGATACTAACATCTAAATCGAAATCGTTTTGTCCGTCATAACGATTCGTATCCCAACCAAGCCCTACAAGAACTTTCGAAAGACCTGGATTTGTTTTTGTTAAGTCTACCTTTTGTCCTTTTTTCAATGAAATTGATGCCATATACAATTCCTCCTTGGTTTATTTTATTGGTAACGTGATACAATCTCACTTAAGTTTTTATCTTGTGTTCCTTCTCCAACTGCTGAAAACTTCCATTCGTTTCCGTCTCGATACATTTCCCCTGCAATTAAAGTCATTTTGCCAGCGTAATTATCTGACAAGTTATAACGTGCTAATTCTTCACCTGTTTGTGGGTTTTGAATACGAATATATGCATTGCGAATCATCCCGAAATCTTGACGACGATTTACACAGTCATAAATATTTACAACGAATACTAAACGATTAATACGGCTCGGAACTTTATGTAATTCTACGAAAATTGTTTCGTCGTCACCAGCGCCTTCACCTGTTAAATTATCTCCTGAATGAATAATACTACCACAAGTAGAAAGTTTGTTGCCGAAGTAAACTAAATCATTTTTGTTTAAAAAACGATCTCCTTCTAACATAACAACAGATGCATCACAATCTACACTTGGTTTACTTCCAAATAAAGAAGACAGAAACCCACCTGATTGCCCAATTGGATCCCAGCCTAAGCCAACCTGCAGTTTCGCTACTCTCGGTTGTCCTTTCGTTAAATCAATCTTTTGTCCTTTTTCTAAAATAATAGGCATGAAGTTTCTTCCTTTCTACAAAGCATTTTCCAAATCGGAAAACATTGTATTCTCCTCTTATATTGTAGCATTATTTATCTAATGAGAAAAAGGATAAATTCTCAATTATATGAAAACAGATACTATATTTATTTATACTGATGTAATAAGTGGTAAATAGAACCAATCATTCCTGCACAATTGCCGCTTTGTGCAAGTTTAATCTCACAATTACTATAAATCTCTTGATTTAAGTATGTTCCTATCTCTTTCTTCACTTCATTTAAGAAATCATCTCCTCTTTCAGTAATTCCTCCACCAATAATAATTATTTTCGGATTAAAAATATAAGCAAGGTTACTAATTCCAATCGCCAAATGTTTAAAGAAAATCTTCACGGCTTGAGTAACACCGCTATCACCCTTATCATATAATTCGAAAATTGTTTTACCATCCCACTCCTTTTCCCCTTTATATCTTCGTACAAGATGAATTAATCCCGAAATTGAGGCAACCTCCTCAAAAGTATTCCCTTCTATTAACATGTTCCCCCATTCCCCAGCGCCAAACGAATGTCCACGGTATAACTCCCCATTTATAACAATTGCTCCACCAATGCCCGTTCCAAGCGTAAGCATAATAAAATCGCTTTCTCTCCTCCCTGTACCTTTCCATTTCTCGCCTAAGGCTGCACAATTAACATCATTTTCAATAGATACAGGAACTTTTAATGCTTCTTGTAATCTCTCAACAATAGAAATATTAGCATAACGCGGAATATGATCCACACCTCCCGTTATCACTCCTTTATCAATATCAACAATTCCCGCTGTACTAATACCAATTCCGGAAATAGTATGTTCAGTCATTAACTTTTTTGATAAATATATAAGCTTTTGAACAATTTGTTCCCCGCCCAAGTGAATTTCTGTTGGGACCTTTTTATGCATTAGTACTACCCCTATTTCTGAAACAATTCCATATTTAATTTGCGTACCACCAATATCAAATGCAATATATTCTTTCATCCGTTGCCACTTCCTCTACTGTTATGAGTATAAATTCTCCATCACTCTACTATTTGCAAAAAATTTACATTAACTCTTTTCTCCCTTTAGAAATACACCACCTTTTTCTATATATAGTTTTTTTTGCATAAAACTCTTTTTCCTATGAAATATTACGAAGGTGTGTATTTTAGATGGAACAATAATTTTTTCTTCAGGAGGAAAACAATGACAAAAATCTTCATTTTAGCATCAACACTTTCTTTATCCTTTTTTAGCGGCTTAAATATTGGTAGTGCTGCAACTGAAAACTTCAATCCAATAACAAACGCTATTGTACAAAACAGTGATCATTTAGCAGAAGGAAACTCAAAAGATAATAATAAACCTCCAGGAAGCAACGGTTCTCAGGACGATAGTGGTTCTGGCGGCAATGGCTCTGGTGGCAACGGTTCTGGCGGTAGCGGCTCTGGTGGCAACGGTTCTGGTGGCAACGGTTCTGGTGGCAACGGTTCTGGCGGTAGCGGCTCTGATGGCAGTGGTTCTGGTGGTAGCGGCTCTGGTGGCAACGGTTCTGGTGGTAACGGTTCTGGTGGCAACGGTTCTGGCGGTAGCGGCTCTGATGGCAGTGGTTCTGGTGGCAACGGTTCTGGTGGCAATGGTTCTGGTGGCAATGGTTCCGGTGGTAGCGGCTCTGGCGGTAGCGGTTCTGGTGGCAACGGTTCTGATGGCAGTGGTTCTGGTGGCAACGGTTCTGGTGGCAGTGGTTCTGGTGGTAGCGGTTCTGGTGGCAACGGTTCCGGTGGTAACGGTTCTGGTGGCAACGGTTCTGATGGCAGTGGTTCTGGTGGCAATCGAGTTAAGGGCGATAGCAGTTCGCAAGATGGCAAAGGCTCTCAAGAGGGCAATCGAGTTAAAGGTGATAGCAGTTCACAAGGTGGTAACGTAAAAGATAATGCGACAAAACAAGGTGATAAGTTACCTACTACTGCAGCGCATTATCCTGCATCTATTTTAATGGGACTTTCAACATTCCTAATTGGTATGCTATTGTTTATTCGCCGTAAAAATGCAAAATAAAGACCAACATCCTTCCATCTAAAAAATACATGAAACCAATATAAAACTAAAAAGGACTTTGGATTGCAGTTTATTATGCAACCCAAAGTCCTTTTGGCATCTATCAGAAAGAGTATTAATATGCTTTTCCCCAATAGACCATGTGCTTTGCTTCTTTACTACAGCAAATACATTCGTCAGCTAAATGTTCTTGTTCAAAAGGCATACAGCGTGAAGATACTCCAACTTCTTCTTTTAGTTTCTCTTCACAAGCTAGTTCTCCACACCACATCGCCTTAATAAACCCTTGCTTTTCATCAGCTGCTTTTTTCATCTCTTCGAAATTCGTCACACTATACGTATTCTCATCGCGAAATACTTTTGCTTTATTAAATAAAGAATGATGAATTTCCTCAAGTAATGATGGAATACGTTCTTCTAATTGATCCATTGCTATAAATTCTTTTTCTTTCGTATCTCGCCTTACAAGTACAACTTGATTCTTTTCAATATCCTTTGGACCAACTTCTAATCGAATTGGAATTCCCTTCATTTCATACTCATTAAATTTCCAGCCCGGTGTTTTATTGCTAGCATCTATTTTTACACGCGCAACCTTCTGAATACGTCCTTGTAACTCTGTTGCTTTTTCTAACACACCTTCTTTATGCTGAGCAATAGGTACAATAACAACTTGTACTGGAGCGACTTTTGGCGGCATTACAAGTCCGTTATTATCGCTATGGACCATAATAAGTCCACCTATCATTCTCGTTGATACACCCCACGAAGTTTGGTGTACATATTGCCACTTACCGTTACGATCTAAAAACTTAATATCAAATGCTTCAGAGAAATTCGTTCCAAAGTTATGAGATGTTCCTGTTTGAAGTGCTTTTCCATCATGCATTAAACTTTCAATCGTATAAGTTGCCTTCGCTCCTGCAAACTTTTCTTTTTCTGTTTTTTGCCCTTTAATAACCGGAATCGCTAAATACTCTTCACAAAAAGCAGCATATAGATTTAAAATATTTAATGTTTCAATTTGAGATTCTTCCGCCGTTTCATGAATCGTATGACCTTCTTGCCATAAAAATTCAGTTGTACGAAGGAATGGTCTCGTCGTCTTCTCCCAACGAACTACTGAACACCACTGATTATATAACTTTGGTAAATCATTATATGATTGAACAATTTTTGAAAAATGCTCACAGAACAAAGTTTCAGATGTAGGGCGTACACAAAGCCTTTCCGCTAACTTTTCATCCCCACCATGAGTAACCCATGCTACTTCAGGAGCAAATCCTTCAACATGATCTTTCTCTTTTTGTAATAAACTCTCTGGAATAAACATTGGCATGTACACATTTTCATGACCAGATTCTTTTAATTTTTCATCCATCACTTTCTGCATATTTTCCCATAATGCATAACCGTATGGACGTAAAATCATACAACCTTTCACACTTGAATAATCAACAAGCTCCGCTTTTTTTACAATATCGGTATACCACTGAGCAAAGTCTTCTTCCATCTTCGTAATGGCTTGTACTTGTTCTTTTACCATAGTCATTCTTCCTCCTTTAGAAAATAGAAAAAGCCCGCGTCCCCAAATAGGGACCGAGCTTTGTCGGCGTTACCACCCTGATTCATACACAAAAAAATTGAGTATGCTCTCTTTTTGATAACGGGAATTTCCCGCTGCATATGCAGAACTCAAAGGTAGGTTCCATATCGTCTTTTAAGAATCTTCCAGCCAAAAGGATTCTCTCTCTGCAAAAAGGTAAGACATGTACTATTCCTTTTTCATCGTTATAACGAAATAAATTTGTTGAATATCATAATATAAATTCCACTCCAAAACAAGAGTGAATTTTCTTTTTTTTATACATTCTTTTCAATTCTTACTGTTTTATACATAACTTTTCCGAACTATTTTTACAAGTTGATGAGCAATCATACCAATAAGTGTACCAATTAAAACGAAGAAACAAATAAATCCATATCCCATTCCTTCCCATCCACCAATAGCAATCATTGTTACAGGAAAGAAGGCTAAACAAAGAAGTACTAAACTAAGTGCAAATATAATATCAAACTGTTTGTCTGGAAAACGTTTCTTTAGTAAATATGACATAAAAAATACAAGGAGAATCGTGACTCCACCAATGATGTAAAAGATACCAAATCCATCTAACCAATCCACCGTATTCCCTCCTTCCATTCATTCCCTTATACTTATTATATGTTTAATTTTTCTGAAAATAAACAATAGAATTTTATTCGAAAATATATTTTTATTACCAGGTATTAATAGTAATATATAAGAATAGGTTTTATATAATCAGGAGGGAAACTTTATGGATAAAGCATTAACAAATCACGTCATTATTTTATCTTTCGACTGCTTATCAGCTTTAGATTTTCCTATATTACAAAAACTACCTAATTTCCAAACTTTAATAAAAAAGGGCGCGATTGCGAAAAAAGTGGAGCCAATTTATCCTTCTGTAACATATCCAAGCCACTCAACAATCGTAACCGGTAATTATCCTAATAAGCATGGCGTTGTCAGCAATACATTACTTCAACCAGGACGTGAGTCACCAGATTGGCATTGGTATCGAAAGTCCATTAAAGGAACAACTTTATATGATGAAGCACGCAAAGCAAATTTAACGACAGCAGCCCTTCTATGGCCTGTTACTGGAAGAGCAAATATCGATTACAATTTACCAGAAATTTTTCCAAATAGACCGTGGCAAAATCAAATTTTAGTTTCATTATTTAGCGGTAGCCCGCTATATCAATTAGATTTAAATCGTCGTTTCGGCCATATACGAAATGGATTATCACAGCCTGAGCTTGATGATTTCGTCCTTGCTTCTGCCGTACATACAATCCATACGAAAAAGCCTAATGTGATGTTTGTACATTTTACTGATTTAGACACTCAAAGACATTACCATGGCTTCGAGTCCGAGGAAACAGTAGCTGCAATCCATAGACACGACGAACGCCTCGGAAAAATTATTCATGCATTAAAAGAAAGCGGGATATACGAAGAGAGTACAATTATTGCTCTTGGCGATCATAGCGCTTTAAGTGAAAACAAAGCAATTCAATTAAATGTGCTATTTCATCAAAATGGGCTTATCTCTATAAATTCAAAAGGGAAAATAGTAGATTGGAAGGCCTATTGTCAAAGTTGCGACGGGTCTGCCTATGTATATGTGAAGGACAAAAACGATACAGATACAATCCGAGAAGTACAACTACTTCTTGAAGAATTGCTTCAAAATAAACAAAACGGAATTGAATTTATCCTTCATGATGAAGATGCGAAGGAATGCGGTGCAGATGGTAATTGTTTATTTATGTTAGAAGCACAAGAAGGGTATTATTTCACTGAAAATTATACAGGAGATTTTATAAAAGACATTGTTCAAAAAGATGTTACTCCTAGTAAAAAATATACATTCGGAACTCATGGATATTCTCCAACAAAACCTAACTATGAAACAATTTTTATAGCTGCTGGGAAAGGTATAAAAAGCGGCGTTACAATCCCGTATATGAGACTTATTGATGAAGGTCCTACTATCGCTAGATTACTCGGTTTGCACTTAGGTGAAACAGACGGAGCGATTGTAGAGGATTTGCTTCAATTGTAAAGAACTGTGTATATATGTAAAAGTTATGTAAAAATCACCACTGTTTCTCTTTTTACAATTTTTAATTTTGTACACTGTTAGTAGAACAAATTTAAGGGGGAACATTATATGAAAAAAATGTCCAGACAAGAAAAAAGCTGGATATTATACGATTGGGCGAACTCGGTATATTCGCTTGTCATTACAACTGCATTATTTCCAATTTACTTTAAAGCAGCTGCAAAAGAAGCCGGACTATCTGGAGCAACTTCAACAGCCTATTGGGGATATGCAAACTCATTCGCTACACTTTTAGTTTCTATACTTGCCCCTATTCTCGGCACGGTTGCTGATTATAAAGGATTTAAAAAACGCTTTTTCACATTCTTCTTTGGGCTCGGTATCGTATTTACAAGTATGCTAGCAGTTGTTCCAACATCTCAGTGGTACTTATTATTAGGGTGCTATATGCTCGCATTAGTCGGTTTTGCCGGAGCAAATATTTTTTATGATGCATTCTTAGTAGATGTTACTTCTAAAGATAGAATGGACCAAATTTCTACAAGAGGATTTGCCTTAGGTTATATTGGGAGCACAATTCCTTTTATCGGTTGTATTGCTCTTATCATTCTTGCTCAAAAAGGGACTATCCCTCTATCAGTCGGCATTGCTAGTCAAATTTCCTTCGCGATAACAGCTCTTTGGTGGGGGTTATTTACAATTCCAATGCTCAAAAACGTAGAACAAACACACTATATCGAACGCCATCCAAGACCAATTGCAATGAGCTTCAAGCGCCTTGCTGATACGTTTAAAAATATTAAAGAATACAAAACTGTATTTATGTTTCTAATCGCTTACTTCTTCTATATTGACGGAGTTGATACGATTATCACCATGTCTACAGCTTACGGAACGGATCTTGGGATTAGTGCAACTAATCTATTAATCATCTTGTTTGTAACACAAATCGTTGCTTGTCCGTTCGCTTTATTGTATGGAAAACTCTCGGAAACATTTACCGGTAAAAAAATGCTATATGTTGGTATTATTATTTATATCATTATCTGCACATATGCTTATTTCTTAAAAACGACACTTGATTTCTGGATTTTAGCAATGTTAGTTGCCACATCTCAGGGCGGGATTCAAGCATTAAGCCGTTCTTATTTTGCAAAGCTAGTACCAAAAGAATCTGCTAATGAATTCTTCGGATTCTATAATATCTTTGGTAAATTTGCAGCCATTATGGGGCCAGTATTAGTTGGGGTTACGACTCAGTTAACTGGAAAAACAAACGCTGGTGTACTTAGTATTATCATACTATTTGTTATTGGTGGCATTCTGTTAACAAAAGTGCCTGAACAGGATACTCCTGTTACACCACCCAATCCAAAAGCTAAAACGCTATAAGAAAAAGATCCTCTTCAAACAAGAAGAGGATCTTTGTTTATTTTTATCGATAACGTCTTACAATTAAAGACTCTACAGCTTATACAAAAATAGTTTATCAACAGTTGTTCCTAATACTTCCGCTAAACGAAAGGCTAACGCTAAACTTGGATCATATTTATTGTTTTCAATTGCATTTATCGTCTGTCTTGATACACTACACTTATCAGCTAATGCACCTTGTGAAATATTATTTTCAGTGCGCAATTCATAAATTTGATTTTTCACACCATTTCTCCTAACCTGTAAAATCGTTTTTACAACATCAGTATATAATTGGCTCATATAGTTGTCAAAAGATCCCCATAGAAAAAAGGAGCAAATATGCTCCCTTACAATAGCTATTTCGAAGCTAATGAATTCGTTAGTTCCTCTTTATTAGCAACAGCTTCTTTATTTATTTGCATACGTAAAATCGGACCTATCGCTAATAAAATAAGTGACATTGCTATACAAAATACAATAACTAGTGAAGTCATTTCCTTCAACCCTCCAGCTAGAGAAGTGCCAATTAGCATAGCTCCCATAAACAGCGGTAAAATTGTCCCATTCACTCTGCCAATCATATTTTCTGGTACAAGCTGAATCATAAGTGTACCGACAACGATATTAACACAAGCTAAACAAATCCCTGTTCCAAATCGCATAAAGCTAGTAATCCAAAACGATGTAGACAGCCCTTCTACTAAAAATGATATTGCTAATATACTCATCCCGAATACAAACATTTTTTTCGGATTTACTTTTGAAGTGAAAATTGCCGCAACAATACCACCAATTAACATACCTATTCCATCAGCTGCTGCTAAATATTGAACAGCTTCTTTTTCCATGCCTAAACGTTCGATTACAAGGAATACTTCTAATGGGGTCGTTAATCCAACTGCTAAACCAATGATTGTAAAAGTGATCGTAATCATACGTAAATTTTTCGTATGAAGAACGTATTTCCACCCTTCTTTTATATCATTTTTTAATGACTCTCTCACTGCTGGCTCTTGTTCAACCCATTTTGGTAAAAATGAAAGGGCGATAGCAGATAACGAAAATAAAATGATTAAACTATATAGTGACGTAAATAAACCAAGTTGTGTATATACAAGTGATCCTACGACTGGCCCGAAGATCATAAACAATGACTGTAGTGTTTGGTTAAATGCAATCGCATTTGCTACCTGTTCTTCCTTTACATATCGCTTAAATATGCGTGAAGATGACGGCTGAGAAAACTGACCTACAATTGCAGAAACGAGTGTCGCAAAAAATATGGCCTGCCAATAATCGACCTTTAACAATAAGACAATTCCTATAATAGACAGTACACTTAACACATCTCCAGCAACCATTGTTCTTTTCGGATTCCAGCGATCTGCTAATGCACCACCAATAAATGAGAAAATAAAAATAGGTGCATATTCCATGACTGATAATAGTGATACTGAAACTGGATCATTATTCGTCCTCTCCATTATGAAATACAGTAGAGCCATGTTTCTAATCCAAATTGCAAATTGCTGTAAAATATCAGATGCCATAACGAGCATAAATGCTCGATTTTTAAATAAAGCTTTCATTTTCATCCCCCTCTTTATAAACCGACCGTTCGGTCTAGTTTATTTTATAAGAAAAGCTGCTGATTTATTATTCAGCTGCCATCCCTTTTAACAATACATCTATTGCCTTTTTATAAATACGTTTTAGCTCGCTATAATCTAGCTCATAGTAAAGCACTCCAAGCCCTGATAATAAGCCATTTACAATATACATCAAATCGCGCGTATTTTCTTCACGAAACTCTCCAGACTGTATGCCTGTTTCGATTAATCGCTCAACCATAACATATGATTCTCTAGTTAAAGCTAACAGTTCATCTAGAATCTCTTTACTTACAACTTGGCTCATAGAAAATTCCTCTATTGCATTCGAAATAGGTTGTTGTATATCTTCTACATAATATTCAGCGAGACCATATAGCTTTTCAGTACTAGTACTATACAACTTCTCTTTTTCATTCCATTTTTCAAGCCAATCATATGTATGCTGTTTCACTACAAATAAAAATAATTCTTCTTTACTCTTAAAGTGGTAATAAATACTGCCTTTACTTCGCCCTGTAATTTCACAAATATCTTCCATAGATGTGGCTGCATAACCCTTTTGTGAAAACAGACTTTCTGCTTTATATGCGATTTCCTTCTTTATTTCTTCTGCGCTTTTTCTCATATTCACACCTCTTTAAACCGACCGTTCAGTCTAATATTAACAAATAAAAAACCTCAATTGCAAGAGGCTGGATTCCTTATTTAAGAAAACACACTTTCAAACCACGTTTGAATCATATGTATTGTTCCAAATTTAAATACTGGTTTGACGAGAAATACCCCTCCCGCAACTAACAAGAATAATACTACTTTCCCTTTGTTTTTTACTTTCAGTTCCCTTCCCCTTAGTGTGTTAAAAATATTAATCAAACGTTTGTTTAACTGTTTTTATGCATATGTAAGCCAACTAATCAAACGTTTGTTTAAAAAAGAAATACGCCTATATAAGGCGTATTTTCATCAATCACCGCCGCCACCGCAGCTACCTCCACTATCTCCACCGAAAGAACCGCCACAATCATGTGAACCACCATCGTGCGAGCTATCATTATCCGATCCAGCAAAGAAAAATAATGGTGACGAGCTGTTCGACGAATTATGTATGTTATTTTGTTTCGTAAGGTTTACCTTCTTTTTGTTTGATCGAACTGCTGTTACAATTGTTCCAACCACAACAAATAATAGTATGACAATAATAAATTCCATATAAAAACCTCCCTTAATTCTCTAATAGTTGAATCGTTCTCTCTAAATTTTCAAGTGAAATGAAGCGTGATTCACGAAGAATCTCTTTTCCATTATAAAATAATAAAATTGTTGGCCCTGTAAATACTGCATATCGCCCTGCAACCTCTTGCATGTCTTGTAGCAATATCTCTATTTTCTCTACATAATCATAATTCTCTAATACGTAATTTACTTTCCTTAACATGACATCACAAACACCGCAATTTTCCGTTTTAATAAACAGAAGTACTACTGGTTGTTCTTCAATATATGTCGCTAATTCTTCTATCGTTTCAAATTTATTCATTTTATCCCTCTTAGCGTAATTTACGAAATACTTTACCCCGCATTAACGGGCAGTAAGACTCTCACCTCAAAATTCAGCTGGAGCGAAGAAGTTAGATGAGAGGTCAACTGCCCGTAAATGCCCGATTGGTGAAGGCTAATAATCAGTGGAGGATGAGCCCCCTCCACTGATTATAGTTTCACTTTATCTTGATACATACGAAATGCTGAACTATCTTTAATCTTTCTCTTTTCCATTACCTGCTGAAAACGCAGCGTTTTTGCTGTTAACTCTTCTTGTAATTTTTTCTCTCTACTTCATCATAACAACAAGCGATTAAATCCTCTATTTTTAATATATCTTTTTGTAGTTCCATTTCTGGTGGAATCATACCCGCATTTTTTAAAATTTTATAACTCATTCTCAGTTCTGGAGGTACCATTGAAAGGTCTTCTAATTGTAGTGGTTTTCCTTTTCCCGGAATATGATCAAGATCCCCATTCCGTATTGCTTGTCGAATTTTTTCTTCAGCAATGTTCAAAAACACATCCACACCATTCCCTCCTTTACATATTTTTACTATTATTTTACATGAAATTTTATTATCTTGCTACGCCATTCAAGATTGACTTCAAATTTCCCAGGCTACAATTAGTAGTCAAACAAATAATCATTATAAAATTACTAATCAACAAAAAAACGGTGATACCCCTTCTCTTCAAGCAATGACAAAAACACAAGATCCCGCCAAACTTTTAATTTTAGGGAAAAATAAAAACAAATATAACGATAACCTATTATAGTTATATTCAGTTTATAATATGAAGTTCCTGTGAAGTTCATCTGAATTTTACATGAATTTCCTTTAAGCTCTATTGTCTTCCCATCTTAATCACCTTATCCTTTACATATAGGAATTATTTTCATTCCATTTCAAACTATCTATATATATAAAGAAAGATAGTGGCCTATTAGGGAAAGGCATCTAGTATTATTATAAATATAACAAAAGAAAAAGCACTCTTATGTAAGAGTTCTCGAAAATCATGTTAATCATAGAGAAAAGGCATTAGCTTTTATGAGCTAATGCCTTTTCTTTATGATTATTTTTCAACGTTCCATTCTTCTATGTTCCATATCTTCGTTATCCACGCTTCATAGAAAGAAGGCTCATGTGAAACAATTAAAACCGTTCCTTTATATTGTTGTAACGCTTCCTGCAAAGCCTTCTTAGTTTCTATATCCAAATGATTAGTCGGTTCATCTAAAATTAAAACATTACTTTTCGTTACGATAAGGTCACATAATCGCACTTTCGTTTGTTCCCCACCGCTTAATAAACAAATAGGCTTTAATACGTGTTCTTCTTTCAACCCACACTTCGCTAATGCTTGACGCACTTCTTTCTTTGTCATGTCTGGCCGTTCTGTCCAAACTTTCTCTAATGGCGTTATTTCCGAAGCGAACTCTTCCTGGGCAAAATAAGCAGGGGTTACTCGTTCCCCAACAGAAATTGAACCGCTTAGTGGTTTTATTTGACCTAATAACGTTTTTAACATTGTCGTTTTTCCGATCCCATTATGACCAACAATGGCGATTTTCTCTCCTTTTTTCACTTGCAAATCCAATTCTGGAAATAACGGATCACTATACCCTATCCTTAGTTTTTCAGCCTGCAATATACAACTCACTGGCTCATTATAAACATTAAAAACAAAACGGGACCGAGGTACATGATTAATCTTTTCAACCTTTTGCATTTTCTCCAGTACTTTCTCTCGGCTTTTTGCTTGCTTTGCTTTTCTAATTTTATTTTTTTGAATAAAAGTTTCTAAATGCGCGATTTCTTTTTGTTGCTTCACATACGCCGCTTGTAATTGCTTCCTTTGTAGCTCGTAATTCCGTACAAAACTACTATAATCACCTACGTAGCGCTTTACCTTTCGTTCTTCTAGATGATAAATAACATTCGTAATACTGTTCAAAAATACTTCATCGTGCGAAATGATAATATAAGCTTTTTCATACATTCGTAAATACGATTGCAACCACTCTATATGTGCTGTATCTAAATAGTTTGTTGGCTCATCTAACAATAAAACATCAGCTTTTTCTAAAAGAAGCTTTCCAAGTAATAACTTCGTTCGCTGACCACCACTTAATTTTGAAACGTCCTTCTTCATCCCTACTTCAAATAACCCTAAACCCGTTGCCACTTCTTCAATTTCTGTATGAATTTGATAAAAATTAGAGCCCTCTAATCTAGCTTGTAGTTCTCCATATGTTACTAACAGCTTTTCTATTTCTCCTTCTGTCGCCATCTCTTCTGTAATTTTTAACATCTCACGCTCAATTGCGTATAAATCAGAAAATGCACTTTGCAAGTACTCTTCAATTGTTATACCTTCTTGCAAATCTACATGTTGCTGTAAAAAACCAATTTTCACATGTGGAAACCATTCAATTTTCCCATCATCATGTATGAGCTCTCCTGTTAAAACCTTTAATAACGTAGACTTTCCAACTCCGTTTTTACCTACCAAGCCAACATGCTCGCCCTTTAATAATCGGAAGCTCGCATTATATAAAATGGATTTTTCGCCATATGAATAACCTACATTTTCTACTGTTAATATACTCATTTTTCTCTCTCCTTTACTTATCATCCATAAGCTAAATAGAGAGACCAACAGTATAAAGCCTTATTTAATTGTGCATATAAAAATGGGTAAGGTGAATACACCTTACCCATTACATATTATCGTAAAAAAGGATTAAGGTTCTTTACCTGCTGTCTTCAATTTAGCTTATTTGTTAAAAATGGGCAGACTTCTCCCGTCTTAAGCTAAAACCATTTGAAGAACAGTTGATAAAGTCATTTTATCCTTTCACTCCTTTAACATTTGTTATATTAAGAGTATAAACTACTCTGTTATATTCTATTCTCTATTTTTTCTTTTGTTCCTTCTCATTCTTTTCATTTTCTATAAAAAAAGCTCTTACCAGCAATTATCTTAAAATCTGGTAAGAGCTTTTTCTATTTTTTCATATAAGGAGCTAATACTCTCAAAATTTCTTCCTTATCCTTCTTTAACTCCAGTGACGTTAACATATCCATCGTTCGAGGACGAGGTAATTTCACTTGCACCTCGCCGACAATTGATGCTGGTCGTTGAGATAAAATAAATACGCGATCAGAAAGCAAGATGGCCTCATCTAAGTCATGTGTAACCATAACGATTGTTTGCTTTTCTTGATGCCAAGAATTTAAAAGCCAACTGTGTACTTCCATTTTTGTAAAGGCATCTAATTTTCCAAAAGGCTCATCAAGTAACATAATTGGTTTTTCACATAAATATGTGCGAAGAAAACTAATTCTTTGGCGCATACCACCAGACAGTGCATCTGGATAATGATCCGCATATTCATCTAGCTCAAACTGCTTTAATGCTTCCATTCCTTCTATTAACCTTTGTTTTTTAGGTTTCCCTTCAATCTCCAACGGAAGAACAATATTTTGTAAAGCCGATCGCCACGGTAATAATAAATCTTGTTGCGGCATATAGCTTACAGCATCTTGTTTTTTCACATGTTCCTCGTTATAAAATACCTCTCCGCTCGTTGGTTCTTCGACACTCGCGATCATATTTAACAATGTGCTTTTCCCGCAACCACTTGGACCTACAAAAGAGACAAACTCTCCCTCCTGTATAGAGGCACTAATATTTTCTAATACATTCTTTCCATCGAAAGATTTCACAATATCTTTTATTTGTAATCCGCTCATTTTTCACTTGGAAGGAATTCATTTGTAAAGGCATCTTTTACATCGATTTTCTTTTTAATAACTTTGTTGTCATATAAGAAATTCATGTAATTCGTCCAAACTTCTTCCTTCTGTACTCCCCACGCTTTTGCATCATCTTGATACTTCATACTTAGCCACTTTTGACTTTCTTGTACTAATTCTTTATTCACATCTGGAACAGCTTTAATTAAAATATCAGCAGCTTCTTTTGGCTCTTTAATTGCGAAATTATAACCTTCTGTCGTTGCAGTCATAAACTTTTTCACAAAGTCTTTATCTTGCTTCGCATGCTTTTCACTTGTAATAATGACTGGACTATAAAAATCAAGCGCCGGATCTAGATCCTTCACCATAATTGTGTTTAACTCTTTTCCTTGACGCTTCGCTTCAATGCCGTCCCATCCATAATAAATCCATTCAAAGTCTGCATCACGACCGATTGATTTGAAGAAGTCTGTTTGTCCAAGAATAATTTTTTCGACTTTGTTAAAATCAGCTTGATGTTTCTCCATAATCGTTTTTAACATCGCTTCTTCTGCAGGTCCTCCCCAACCGCCGTAACGTTTCCCTTCAAAATCTTTCGGTGACGTCATATTATCTTTTTTTAGCGATGCAAAAGCTGAAGTATTATGCTGAATAATCGCCCCTACAGACACAACTGGGATCCCTTCAACACGAGCTAGTGTTACATTTTCCTGTGCACTTATTGCAAAGTCTGCTTTCCCAGAAGCAATCATCTGCTCTGCTGTTACATTATCACCAGGCTGGATAATTTCTACATCAAGCCCTTGCTTTTTATAATAATCTTTCGTTTGCGCTACATATAAGCCAGTATGATTCGTATTTGGAAACCAATCTAACACTACTTTTACTTTTTGGTCTTTACTTACACTTTCTTCTTTCTTCGCCGGATTACACCCAGCCACCCCTACTGCTAATAAAGCAGCTAACATAACTTTTAAACCTTTTTTCATTTCCTGCCGTCCTTTCTATATATCCATGGTGCTGTTATTCTTGCCATAAACTCCACGATAAAATACAGGCATAATGTCAACATGACGATAATCGCTGCAACACCAAATACTCGGGCAGTTAAAAAGGATTTTGTAGCTCTCGTAAGCATAACCCCTAACCCTTCACTTGCACCGAGCCATTCTCCAATAATTGCCCCCATTACGCTATATGTAACTGCAATTTTTAAGCCTGAGAAAAAGTATGGGAGCACTGCTGGAAACTTTACTTTTTGGTAAACTTGCCATTTCGTTGCCTTCATTGTTTGCAACAATTTCAACATGTTTTTATCTACCGTTTGAAACCCTTCTAAAATGCTAAGCGCAATTGGGAAGAAACAAACGAGTATGACGACCATTACTTTCGGCAACATCCCATATCCAAACCAAATAATAAATAACGGTGCAAGTACAACGATTGGAATTGTTTGCGAAATAACGAGCAACGGGTTTATTAAAATACGAAATAAAGGTATAACGTCCATAAGAATTGCAATGCTCGTCCCAAGTAAAATCGCAAAAAACAGTCCGATTATAACTTCCTGCAGTGTTTGCATCGTATTTGGTAATAATAGATCTTTCATTCCAATTAACTCTTGAACAACGGCCGAAGGCTTTGGTAAAATCCATGGCTCAATTTTAAATAATGAGACAGATCCTTCCCATATCACAATGAGAAGGATAAGCCAAATAGTTGTAATAAGTTTAGATTGCTTCTGGTTTTGCATATTCATCACGGTACTTCCAAACTTTTTCGTCAATCGTTACGCCCGTACTTGGACGATAGTGAATTTTAATAGAAGTGATCACTTCTTCTGCTCCAGCATCGACGCAAGCTTGTTGCGCGCGTTTAATGACGTCAAGAAGTACATCTAATTCTCCTTCCAACGTTGTTTCCATTGCCCCTACTTCATAACGAACTCCCGACTGTTGTACAACTTCAATTGCTTTATCAACAACGGAATACACATCTTTATTCTTCGCTTGTGGTACTACTGAAAATGAAATTGTAACTTGTTGTGACATAATAAAATCCCCCTTACAAAATATGGTTTCAAAAAAAGAAAAGGCTTTCCTACCATGTAGGAAAGCCTTGTATACAAGTTATTCTATAATAACTTATGCTACATCACTTTAAAGTAACTCCCTACGCTGGCATTATCCAGATCAGGTTGAGGGTCGATGTATACTTACATCCTCTCAGCCAATTGGCTCCCCGGTTCTTAATTCGTTTTCATTGTAGCATGATTTATTTTATTGAACAAACAAAAGCGTACATATCATTTCATTATTTTCGGAAAATATCCAACTTCTTCTGTCTCTACTTTTATTTCTCCCTCAATTCGAGCTAATCCGTATATCGTTCTCTCGTTAAAGAAATCTTGAATTGTTAAATGTGGAAAATCTTCTTTTAATAACGCTAAAGCTCTCAATACTTTTAATAAATGTACACCAATCTTTGAGATTCCTAATACATCAATCCAAGCTTTCGCTATTCTTTCTTCAACTTCATTAGACGGTGTATATTATGTTATTAACTTTTAAATTCTCCTATTAACTCTTGTAGCTCCTGTGAAAGCCAACTTAAAGAACTAGCTAATTCAGCAATATCTTGTACAGACATTTCCTGTTCTTTCATACTTTCTTGAACATTACTACTACTATTCGCATACTTATTTGTGATAAGTGATAGTTCATTTACAACACGAACAATATTTTGGCTATTTTGCAATATATCATTTGAATTGCTAGAAACAACTCTAACTTGATTGGTAACAGTTTGTGCTGATTTCGAAATTTTTTCAAAGAAAGCACCACTACTTTCAACAAGTTTAATTCCTGATTCTACTTCTTTTGAAGCTTTTTGCATTGAAACAACAGCTTCTTCCGTTCCAGCTTGTGTTTCCCCAATTAATTTTGCTATATCTTTTGCTGATGCTTCCGTCTGCTCTGCTAATTTACGCACTTCATCAGCAACAACGGCAAATCCCTCTCCAGTTTCCTCAGCACGTGAAGCTTCAATAGTAGCATGTAAAGCTAACGAATTAGTTTGATTTGAAATATCTGTAATTACTGTTACAATATCACTAATTTCTTTTGATCTTGTTTCCAAAGAATAAATAATAGAAGATAAATCTTGTACTGCATTTTGTATTATGTTCATTTGATTAATCGTCTGTTCAATAACACTATTTCCTTTTACTGAATAATGCTCCATACCTTCAGACTCTTTCGCCATTTGTTTTGCAGCATTCGTTATCTCTTCCATCTTATCTTCCATTTCATATACAATACCTAAATACTGTGGTACTGAAGTTTCTTGTGACTGGGCGCCAGCTCTTAACTCAACCATAGAACTTACGATTTCTTGAACTGCCATGCTATTCTCTTTCGTACTCACTGACAATTCTTTTGAAGATGAGGAAACCTGTTCTGCTGTCTGCTTCACTTTATCTATAATTCCTTTAAACTTCTCGATGGTATTATTAAAATACGCATTAATAATACCAATATCATCTGTTCTTTCCTCTAATTTAATACTTAAATCACCTTCACCGACTTTGCGCAACCCTTCACGTAAATCCCGCAATGGAGCAAGTGCGTTACGTACGATTAAGAATTGAATAACAGTTGCAATTAAAACAGAAATACAAATAAACATTAAACCTTGTATAATGAATTTCCCCTTTGTAATAGGAACAATAGAGGCATCTACATCGGCTGCAACAATTGCCACAATATTATCTTCTCCATCTTTAATTGGCTCTAATATCGTTACCCATGATCCTAATGCGTCTTCATATACTACTGTCATGTTTGCTTTTTTCGTGCTCATTACCTTATCATATGCTTTCATCCAAAGATCTGGTTGTTTATAATAGTCCCCCGGCTTTACTTCAACAACATTTGCTAAGTCTGTAGACAAGTCGACGATTTGTAACTCACCTTTTTCATTTTCTTTTGCTCCAACAATATACGTTTGTCCAACACTGTTCAATTCTTCCGTTGATTCATCTAATTTCTCTGTTAACTTCTCTCTCTTTTCTCTTTCTGCCGTTGGATCTTTTGCAACATCTCTCACTATTTCTGCGTCTAATTTATGTAATACCGTATCTCCTGTTTCAAAAGAATGCCTTTCGAATATAGACATCATACTATTTTGAAACATGTTAAAACTTAACGCCCCCATACTACCAACAAGCGTCAAAATAACTAATACAGTTAACAATACATTCTTTTGAAGAAACGATAACTTATGCCAATATTTTTTCATTAACTTCACCTTCCCTAATATCTCCAGCAAAAAAAAAACAAAATATAAGAATATTTTGTTTGAAAATGGTTCTCAATATGAATAAAGATAAAAAAAGACCAATGTAATAAGCATTGGCCAAGACCAACCCTATCCGTCCGGTAACTGGCTAGCTTAGCCCTTCGACCTTAGCCCCTGTAGTTTTGCGTCCTCATGTTTCCATAAGTTTGCCTTTCTCGCTGAACGAGTTGAACGATATGGGAGTTCTATGAGAATTAAAATATTCTCTTCCAAATATTACAACATAAAAATTAAAATGTCCACCCATTTAAAGATGTAAATATAAAGTTTTAATGTATTATTTTTTCGAAATAATTTAACAAAGTTCGTGAATGTTACATTTCTTGTGTTATATAATAAAAAACGTATACAACACAAGGATTATTCCGGATATTCATTTAATTTTCATTCAAATTAAACTATTCGAATATATCTTAACTTACGAATTTCGGAGGTAGTTTATCATGTTTTGGCTACAATTTCTTACGTTACTACTCTGTATTTTTATTGGTGCACGCCTAGGCGGAGTTGGTCTAGGAGTAATGGGTGGCGTTGGTATGGCAATACTTGTTTTCGTCTTCCACTTACAACCTACAGCTCCTCCTATTGATGTCATGCTTATGATTTTAGCAGTAATTACAGCTGCCGGTGCTTTGCAAGCTGCTGGAGGAATGGATTATCTCGTCCACCTTGCTGAGAAAGCATTACGAAAAAATCCAAAGCGCATTACATTTTTTGCTCCTATTGTTACTTATTTATTCACGCTATGCGCAGGAACTGGTCATGTCGCTTATTCTGTACTTCCCGTTATCGCCGAAGTATCTCGTGAATCAGGAATTAGACCTGAACGACCAATGTCAATTGCCGTTATCGCTTCCCAGCAGGCAATTACAGCTAGTCCAATATCGGCTGCAACAGTTGCACTTTTAGCAATGTTAGCCGACTATAAAATCACCTTGTTAGATATTTTAAAAGTCAGTATCCCTTCTACTTTCATCGCTTGTATGGTAGCTGCATTCGTTGCTAGTAAAATGGGAAAAGAATTAAATGAAGACCCTGAATACTTGAAGCGATTAAAAGAGGGAATGATTCCTAAACTTGAAGAGAAAAAAGAATTTGTAGGTTCAAAAGGCGCGAAATTATCAGTTATTCTTTTCCTAGTCGCAACTTTCCTTGTTGTACTTCTCGGTTCATTTGAAACACTTCGTCCAGGATGGATGGTTGATGGGAAATTAGTTCGTCTGTCAATGCCAAACACAATTGAAATGGTCATGTTAACCATTGCTGCTCTTATTATTATTTTCTGTAAGCCAAATGTGGAAAGCATTGTAACTGGTAACGTCTTTAAAGCAGGCGCAACAGCAGTTGTTGCTATTTTCGGTATCGCTTGGATGGGAGATACTTTCTTCAACGGAAACTTAAATATAATTCAAGGATCAATTCAACACTTAGTGACAAGTGCACCATGGCTATTTGCTATTGCACTATTCATTCTATCTATTTTACTGTATAGCCAAGCAGCAACAGTTCGTGCTTTAGTGCCACTTGGACTATCACTTGGTATTCCGCCGGCATTACTTATTGCAATGTTCCCTGCAGTAAATGGATACTTCTTCATTCCAAACTATGGAACAATCGTTGCTGCCATTAACTTTGACCGTACTGGCACAACAGGCATCGGTAAATATGTATTAAATCATAGCTTTATGATTCCGGGCCTAATTGCAACATTCACTTCTATCGGAATTGGAATGCTCTTAATTTCAATTATGTTTTAAATTAAAGCACAAACCTACACTTCTAAAGGGTTTGTGCTTTTTTAATCAAACGTTTGTTTAAATAAAGTGAAGCTTTAATCAGTGGGGATTTTGTTCATCCCTCACTGATTATTAGCCCTCACCAATCGGACCTTTACGGGCAGCAAGGCTCCCACAAATAGCAGGATAAACGAAACAACCCATTTTGCGACTCTACAAACTCTTATTTACTTCCTCAGCTAATTTCTTCGTACTTTCATACGCAGATTCTGCTAAGCTAATCGCTGAAATAACTGAAACACCATCCGCACCCGCTTCTATAACAGAAGCAGTATTTTCAATGGTAATCCCACCAATCCCAACGATCGGTATTGTAATCTCTTGTTCCCTAAAATACTTTAGACCTTTCGTTCCTTGAACCGCTTTCGTATCTTTTTTCGTACTCGTCGGGAAAATTGGACCAACTCCTAAATAATCGGCTCCATTTTCAATCGCCCAGCGTGCTTCTTCAATTGTATGTGTAGATACTCCAATAATTTTATCTCCCATTTTTTTACGAACAGATGTAATTCCTTCATCATCTTGTCCAACATGTACGCCATCTGCATCTAACTCGAGGGCTAGTTCCACATCATCATTTACGATGAATGGTACACCGTACTCCTTGCAAAGCGCTTGTAGTTCCTTCGCAAAATCAATACGTTTCTCTCCCGTTAAAGCCCCTTCTCCCTTTTCACGAAGTTGAAAAATTGTTATACCACCTTCTAGTGCATCTCTCAATACTTGTAGTGGCTCCTTCATGCAATTGTTACTTCCCATAATAAAATATACCGGTAATAACCTAGACATTTCATCCATTGTAATACGCGACATCTAGTTCCCCTCCTTACTGTATAACCTCAATCTTTCCATACTTCTCAATATCATCTGAAGTTGTATTCGCTAACTGATTTAAAAATTCAATTTGGAAGCTTCCTGGTCCATTCTCTACTGTTTTCGAAGCTGATATTTCTGCTGCTACTCCATAGAATGTTAATGCGGCTACTGCTGCCTTTACATAATCCTTTTCTACCGCTACAAATGCTCCTATTACAGAAGTTAGTAAACAACCTGTTCCAGTAACTTTCGTTAAAATAGGATGGCCATTTCGAATCAGAATAGTTCGCTCTCCATCTGTAACAACATCTTCTTTTCCAGTAATCACCGAAACTGTATTTAATTCATCCGCTGCCTGTTTTGCAATATTTACAACATTACCATTTCCAGTACCAGCGTCTACACCTTTAATTTCCCATCTCTCATTAATAACATTAGCTATTTCAGCTGCGTTTCCGCGAATAATAGCTAAATCGATCTCAGCTGGAATATATCTCGCAACTTCTGTTCGATAAGAGGTCGCTCCTGCACCAACTGGATCAAACAGTACCGGTACATCATTCGTATTTGCTGATTTACCAGCAAGTAACATCGCTTCTACCTCTTCAGGACGAAGTGTACCCATATTTAAAACAAGAGCTCCTGCAATGCTAGCCATTTCTGCTACTTCTTCTTTTGCATACGCCATTACAGGCGATGCCCCTAATGCTAATAAACCGTTTGCTGTAAAATTCGTTACAACAACATTTGTAATATTATGAACGAGCGGATTAGACTCTCTTACCAAATCCACTACTTTACTAATTTCTTTCATATTCATCCTTTTCATCTCCTAACTATAGTGATGGGAGATACACAAAAAGGCACTTTGCGCGTACGCAAAGTGCCTGAACATGTGCTTTTACACTCTCCCTACGCTGGCATTATCCAACAGGTTCAAATGGTCAATGACGGACTATTAGTCATACTCTCAGTTTGCATCCACAAACCCCCATGTGCTTCTTATTCACTTACTTCAGAGTCTACTCTTATTCTAGTAAAATAACAAGCTCTTTACCTTTCCATATGCAAAATATCATTCAGACTAACATCTTTTTCACCAATGAAAATAGACGCAACTGATAAAACAATAAGCGCAATAAATGAGGCCACTGAAAAACTTACGTTTTTCAGTGGCCTCCTATAAGGTAGGGGGCTCCTTTACATTCCCTCTTGAAAACTGTGGTATATTAGACGATATATAGTTAATAAAGGAGTTCGATTAAATGGCAAAAAGTATTGTAATTGCTGAAAAACCTTCTGTTGCACGTGATATCGCGCGTGTACTGAAATGTGATAAAAAAGGAAACGGCTATCTTGAAGGTAGTAAATATATTGTAACTTGGGCTTTAGGTCATCTCGTTACATTAGCTGATCCAGAAAGCTATGATGTGAAATATAAAAATTGGAATTTAGAAGATTTACCGATGCTACCGGAGCGTTTGAAATTAACAGTTATTAAACAAACAGGGAAACAGTTTAACGCTGTGAAAAGTCAGCTTATTAGAAAAGATGTAAATGAAATCATTATAGCTACTGACGCCGGTCGTGAGGGAGAGTTGGTCGCACGCTGGATTATCGATAAAGTTAAAATGCAGAAACCGATTAAACGTCTATGGATTTCATCTGTTACCGATAAAGCAATTAAAGATGGCTTCGCAAATTTAAAACCAGGAAAAGCATATGAAAATCTATATGCTTCGGCTGTCGCACGTTCAGAGGCTGACTGGTATATCGGGCTTAATGCGACTCGAGCATTAACTACCCGCTTTAATGCCCAACTAAATTGTGGTCGTGTTCAAACACCTACTGTAGCCATGATTGCAAGCCGTGAAGATGAAATCAAACATTTCAAAGCTCAAACTTACTATGGTATCGAAGCTCAAACAGCTGAGAGATTAAAGCTAACTTGGCAAGATACAAAAGGAAATAGCCGTAGCTTTAATAAAGAAAAAACTGATGCAATCGTGAACAAAATTAGTAAGCAAAACGCTACTGTTGTAGACATTGATAAAAAACAAAAGAAATCGTTCGCTCCTGGTCTTTACGATTTAACTGAGCTACAACGTGATGCGAATAAAATATTTGGTTACTCTGCGAAAGAAACATTAAACATTATGCAAAAATTATATGAACAGCATAAAGTTTTAACGTACCCTCGTACAGATTCACGCTATATTTCATCTGATATTGTCGGAACACTTCCAGAGCGTCTGAAGGCTTGTGGAGTTGGAGAATACCGTCCTTTAGCACATAAAGTATTGCAGAAACCTGTAAAATCTAATAAATCATTTGTTGATGATAGTAAAGTAAGTGATCATCACGCAATTATTCCAACAGAGAGCTATGTAAACTTCTCAGCTTTCACCGATAAAGAACGTAAAATTTATGACTTAGTTGTAAAACGTTTCTTAGCTGTTTTATTCCCGGTCTTTGAATATGAACAACTAACATTGCGCACGAAAATTGGTGACGAAACGTTCATCGCACGAGGAAAAACGATTTTACATGCTGGTTGGAAAGAGGTTTATGAAAATCGATTTGAAGATGATGATGCAATCGATGATGTAAAAGAACAAATCTTACCTCGCATCGAAAAAGGCGACACATTAAACGTAAAACTAATTGTCCAAACATCAGGTCAAACGAAAGCACCTGCACGTTTTAATGAAGCAACATTACTTTCAGCGATGGAAAACCCAACAAAATACATGGATACGCAAAACAAACAACTTGCTGATACATTAAAATCAACTGGTGGATTAGGTACTGTAGCTACACGTGCTGATATTATCGACAAGTTATTCAATTCGTTCTTACTTGAAAAACGTGGTAAAGATATTCATATTACTTCAAAAGGCCGTCAGTTACTTGATTTAGTGCCAGAAGAACTGAAATCTCCTACACTAACTGGTGAATGGGAGCAAAAGTTAGAAGCTATCGCTAAAGGAAAGTTAAAGAAAGAAGTATTCATTTCAGAAATGAAGAACTATACGAAGGAAATTGTTACTGAAATTAAATCAAGCGATAAAAAATATAAGCACGACAACATTTCAACGAAGTCTTGTCCAGACTGTGGTAAACCAATGTTAGAAGTAAACGGTAAAAAAGGTAAAATGCTTGTATGCCAAGACCGCGAATGTGGTCACCGTAAAAATGTATCCCGCACTACAAACGCACGCTGTCCTCAGTGTAAAAAGAAACTAGAACTTCGTGGTGAAGGAGCGGGCCAAATTTTCGCATGTAAATGTGGCTATCGTGAGAAACTTTCTACCTTCCAAGAAAGACGTAAAAAAGAATCCGGCAGCAAAGCTGATAAACGTGACGTCCAAAAATATATGAAACAACAGAACAAAGAAGAAGAACCATTAAACAATCCATTCGCAGAAGCATTAAAGAAATTAAAATTTGACTAAACAAAAAGGTTCCTACCACTATCGGTAGGAACCTTTTATTTTTAATGAATAATTTTACTTCCTTTTGCGTTCTCAACAAACTTTTCACTTGATTTGTTAATTGGTTTTTTCAGTAATAATGCAGCCACAACCATGATTACTACGAAAGCACTTAACACAAGCAAATCTCTAGTTACTATATCCCAAAGCATTCCACCTACTGTTTCACGAATTGCACTAATAGCATATGTGAACGGTAAGAACGGATACAGTGCTTGGAAGAACGGTGGTGTCATTTGAATTGGGAACGTACCACCCGATCCTGCTACTTGTAGTACAAGTAAAATAATCGCCATCGATTTCCCAACGTTTCCGAAAATAGAAACGAGTGAGTACACGATACAAACAAATACTCCCCCAATAAATAAACTAAATAACACAAACCAAAACTTATCGACTACGTACGTACCGAGTAGGAATATATCCCCCATCGATACGATAAACGCTTGTGAAAGACCTATCGTTAAGAATGTTAATAAACGTCCGAAGTATATTTCATGGCTCTTATAATTCGCGCCTTCTTCGTGTACTTCCACTGTTAATAATGAAACCATTAATAATGCGCCTACCCATAATGCAAGCACTGTATAGAATGGTGACATTGCTGAACCGTAGTTCGGCATCGCAAATAATTTATTCTCTTTTAAATTTACTGGATTCGCAAAGTAATCACTTTGCTTTTCAACATCGTTTTTCAATAAACGAATGATGTCTTTTATATCCTCTTCTGATTCAAAATCACGAATTTTATCTGCTAATTCTTTAATCTTTTTCTCAGTAGCTGGCATTTCAGCTTTAATATCTGCAATTTTCTTTTGACCATCTACTAAGCCTTTTGATGAGTCTTCAAGTAATTTTTTCACATCTGGAAGCTTCTTATCTGCCTCGCCTAAAATTTGAGATGTATTTTTAGACATCTCTTTTGTACGAGCAATTGCTGCGTTAAAGTTTGGAACAATTTCTGAATCGTAATTAGCTAAGATGTCACCTATTTGTCCTGAAACACTTTTAGATACTTGATTAATACTTTCAATAACATCTGCTGCTGGTTTTTGACCTTTATTAATAGCGTCAATTCCTTTATCAGTTAAATCCATTCCTTTTTGCAAACCATCTTTTGCCTTATTTAACTTAGCAATTGTGCCATTAAGATTTTTACCACTATTCACATCGGCCAAAACTTTATTTGTACTTTCCATAACCGGAATCATATCGTTAACTAAATTCCATCCTGCTTGGAACTGTCCATTTAAATCATTTAAGGCTACTTTTGTGGAATCTAATCCATTAACGCCTTTGTTACTTAAGTCTGCTGTTGCTTTTTCAAGATTAGTTTTTAGTTTTGCATAATCCGTTACAGCCTGATCATAGTTCTCTCTACCATTGTTTAATATCTCATTAGCTTTGTTTATATCTTGATTTAAATTGCCTCTTAGCTGCTGAGCATCTCCTTGTACATTTTCAGCCTTATTTTTCAATTGTTCAGCTGTGCTTACTGCTTTTTCAAAGTCAGCTACAAATGTTGCATTATAGTCTTTTTCAGCTTGATTTACTAAATTATTTACTGCATCTAATTTTTGATTTACAGCATCTCGTACATCTTGTTTAACTTCTTGACCAGAACTAATTAAATCCCCTACATGCTTAACTCTATTGTTAGCATCCACCATAGAATTTTTAAGCACTTTTAGACTTTCCGCTCTGTTTCCAAAGAACTGCTTACCAAAGTCCGTTGAAGCTGATTCTTTAAAAGTTGTAAAGAAATCAATTAAATATGAAACACTATCAATACGGTCTTGGAGAAGTTTTGAAGCATCCTGAACATTTTTCTGAGCTACAGTTGGGTCCACGCCCTTATTTTGAAGCCCATCCATAACACTTTTCACATATGCCGTTCCAACACGAGTAGAATTGAAAACATTGTTTACAGTTTGATCAATATTTGTAGCAATATTTTTATATCCCTCACCATTCACTTGCGGTAACTCTGGAAGCGTTGGTATTTGTGGAATAGTTATATTAGGTAACTCTGGTAATTTAGCTGGATCTGGAAGTGTCAGATTAAAATCAAATGCCGGATTTTTTAAGTAATCCGTAATTGCCGCCGCACCATCTAAACCTTTTTGCATTACAATTAAATTATTCTTAATAGTTCCTGGAGCACGTTTCAATGTTTCATCATTTCTCGCAAAGAATTTATCTAAATTCCCTAACGCTTCTTGCCCATCATTAATAACACTTTCTACAACTGGCAACTCTTTCTGTGCTACTTTCACAACATCTTCTGCTCGAGTCGCATCATCTAATGCCTTATCCACAAGTGTATTCATTTCTGGGAACTGCGCTTCTAACTTAAATACAAGATCCTTGACCTTCTCAATACTTGGTAAGTTAGTTTCTAAATCGATTCCAAGGTCATTAAAGATTTTAAAAATCTCACCGTTTGCTGTTTTAACAAAGTTTTTACTAACCTCTTCTGTAAGACCCGATGCACCTTTAGCTGTAATCTTCGGTGCAATGGCATTCACCTTTTCATTTACATAGTAATCAATTTCCGGCTTCTGTGGATTTTCATTCAAGACTGTTGCAATCTTTTCAGAAAAATCTTTTGGAATAGTAATACTTGCGGAATAATCTCCACGCTCTACTCCATAAATTGCTTGCTTTTCATCAACAAACTTCCACCCGAAATTTTTGTCCTTCTTAAGTGAATCTACAATTTCTTTCCCGATGTTAATATCTTTCCCTCTTAAATTTGATCCAACATCTTGGTTAGAAACTGCAATCTGGATTCCTTTCGTATTTCCGTAAGGATCCCAAGAAGCTTTGATGTTAAACCATGCATATAACGATGGTAAAATCATTAATCCTAAAACAATAACAATTGCAGCCCAATGTTTGGCTACATTCCGTAAATCTGTCTTATAAATACGCCAAATCTGTTTCATATAAGCAATCACCTAATTATATATTTTTCTTTCTTTAGAAAATGATACATACATTTTGCAATTATATCACTTTCTACATCGTGGATTAAACGAAAACATACTATTTTTCCCATTAAATATTTCACTTACTTCATTATATAACGAAGTAAAAAAAGTATGCATACAAAATGACCAAATTAGTTTTACATTCAATAATAACAAATATATAGGAAATGTCATAAAAAATACAAGTATTTTCTCTTGGGAATACTTGTATTTATCAAAAAACCCTCCCAGCTTTTCATTATCTGTGAGGGTTTCTTCTATTATATATCTAATTGTACTTCTACACCGAAATGATCAGAAATTACATTTCGATTTGTTCCATTAAAAATGACTTTTGAAGAATTAACTGTTTTACTTTGATTGCTTAATATTAGGTCGATTCGTAAGTTTTGTTTATTTTCATCCCAACCAGCAATCTCTCCTTGGACAGTTGTTCCTTCATCCTTCTCTATCGCTAGTTCATATGTGTCATATAAACCTTTTTGCATCGTATACTCATAACCCTCTCCTTCCAAACGAGCATTGTTATTAAAATCACCCATTAAGAAGGAAAGTTCATTGCTATTTACACGCTCCATTAAACGATCAACTTGGTCTTTGAATGATTCTTCTTCATCATTCCACCAACCGAGATGGCAAGAATAAAACGTTATATTCTTATCATTATAAGCAATTGTTGCACTTACAATTTTGCGTGTTTTCCAATACGTTGTATCCTTATTTTCTGAGACAAAGAACGTATCTTCCTTTACAATGTTGTGCTTTGTTATAATTGCTAATCCTTCTTCGTACACATCATATCCAATATGAGAGAAATCCCAAATAATATTGTATTCTTTTACATTTAATGCTCTTAACTCTTCTAGCAGTAAAAGTCCAAAATTATCTTTTTTCTTGTTACCGCATACATTTTCAGCTTGTATAGACTGACTTACTTCTTGCAATGCGATCACATCATAATCTTCTTCTTGAATTGCTTTAGCAAGATACTTTATTTTTTCAATTTGATTCTCTTCTTGCCAAGAGTGACAATTTAAAGTTAGCAATTTCATATTATTACGCACCTAACATATCTTGAATGTCTGACTTTAATACGTCAGCTTTCGGGCCATATACGGCTTGTACACCTTTATCTTTAACAATAAGTCCTAAAGCACCATTTTGTTTCCATTTTGCTTCTGGTGCAACAACATCTAAATCTTTTACTGTTACACGTAAACGTGTCATACAAGCATCTACGTCAGCAATATTATCTTTTCCGCCCAATAAATCAATAACTTTTGTTGCTAATGAACCGTCTTGTACATTTCCTGTTCCTTCTGATGACTCATCTTCATTATCAATATAGTTACCTGCACGCCCTGGTGTTGGTAAATTGAATTTTTTAATTAAGAAATTGAATAACGTAAAGTTAAGACCGAAGAATACTAATGAAACAATGACAAAGTTAATTAGGTCTCTTGTTAATCCTGCATTGACCATCATTGGTGTACGTGTAATTAACTCAATAAATCCAAATGCATGAACACGTAAATCAATTAAATCTGCTAATGCAAATGCAAGTCCTGTTGTAATTGCATACACAACATATAATACTGGTGCAATAAACATGAACATGAATTCAATTGGTTCTGTTACACCTGTTAAGAATACTGCTAATGCAGCTGATAAGAACATTGGTTTATATTTTGCACGTTTTTCTTTATCAACATTACGGAACATCGCAAATGCAATCCCCATTAACGCTGCTGTTGAGCCGATAACTTGTCCAGCTTTGAAACGAGCTGGTACAACGTTATTTAATAAGTCGTTATATGCTTTCGTATCTCCATTTGCTAATAAGTTATTTAAATCTGTAATCCATGCAAGCCATAATGGATCTTGTCCTGCTACAATTTGTCCAACTTTTGAACCAGTTAACATCGTATATGTTCCGCCTAGCTCTGTGTAGTTCATCGGAATCGTTAACATATGATGTAATCCAAACGGTAATAATAAACGTTCTAACGTTCCGTATACAAACGGTGCAACAACTGGTGCACTGTCTTTAGATGCTGCAATCCAGCGACCAAATTCATTTAATCCACTTTGGATAAATGGCCATACAAGTGATAATACAATCGCAGTGACTGTAGACCATACAATTACAACGAATGGTACGAATCGTTTTCCATTAAAGAATGCTAGTGCCTGTGGCAGTTTATTATAATTGTAGTATTTGTTATATAAAGTAGCTCCTAAGAAACCTGTGATAATCCCTACGAACACTCCCATGTTTAATGCTGGTGCACCAAGTACAGAAGTGAAATAATCTTTTACAAGTAAATCACCTGCTAATGATGAAGAAACTGTCGCTTTTGAATCCGCTAACATTTGAGCGTTTACGCCAAAGATAGCTCCTGTAATTCTGTTTGTTAAGACGAATGCTAATAGTGCTGCAAATGCACCACCTGCGCGATCCTTCGCCCAAGATCCCCCAATTGCTACTGCGAATAAAATGTGTAGATTTGTAATAATTGCCCAACCGATGTCTTCCATTACTCGAGCAATTGTATGAACTGCGTTAATATCCCCAGCAGACATCCCAATTAACTTACCGATCGAAATCATTAAGCCCGCTGCTGGCATTACAGCTACAACAACTAATAATGCCTTCCCGAACTTTTGCCAAAAATCAAAAGACGTAATTTTCATCTGTTCTTCCTCCCCTTTATTTATAACAACATAATGATTTAAATTATAATTTCTGTTTCTCTTATGAAAACGATTCCTTATGTTACTTCTCCTCTTTACGCAACCGTTTTCATAAATCTATTTTAATAAAAGCGTTTTCACATTGCAATAGAAATTTATTTTTTTTCATAAAAAAAGATGCTCAAGGAGCATCCTTTTTCATTATAAAATGCGATAAACCCTTGCTTCATAAGGTTTTAACGTGATTGTAGTTATTTGTTCATGTTCCGCAACTTCATAGTTATTTAAAAGCAAACGTTTGCGTTCTAATGCAAATAAACTCTCATTATACACAGCTTCCTCTTTTGAGATATTACTAATTACAATGACTTTTTCATCCTGTAACGTACGTGTATACGCATAAATTTGTGGATCATCTTCTAAAAGTAAATCGTACGTACCGTAGTTCAATACATCGTGCTCTTTTTTCAAGGCAATCATTTTCTTATAGAAATTGAAAATAGACTTTTCTTCATTTTTTTGCTTTTCAACATTAATTTCTTTGTAATTTGGATTCATGCCAAACCAAGGTGTACTTGTTGTGAAACCAGCATTCATCTCATCGTTCCACTGCATAGGTGTACGTGAATTATCGCGGCAAGAAGCCCATATAATTTCCATCATATCTTGATGTGATACGCCCTCTGCAATTTTCTCGCGATATAAATTTTTAATTGCTACATCATCGTAATCTTCAATATTTGGTAACTGAACATTTGTCATACCAATTTCTTGTCCTTGATAAATAAATGGTGTACCGTGCATAAAGAAATACATCGCTCCTAGAGCTGTTGCACTTTCACGCCAATATTGTTTATCATCTCCCCACGTTGAAACGATACGTGGTTTATCGTGATTCTCAATGTATAAAGCATTCCATCCTTTATTTTCTAATCCTTTTTGCCATTTCGTTAATACCTTTTTCAACCCTACAACATCAAGATCTTTCTTCTTTTCTGCATCCCATAAGCTTAAATGCTCGAACTGGAATACCATATTGAATTTACCTTGCTCTTCTCCAACCCAAAGCTCAGCATCTTCAATTTTAACGCCATTAGCTTCACCAACAGTCATAATATCGTACTTAGAAAATGTATTTTCTTTTAACTCTTCTAATAAAGGTTGAATACCATCCACATTCATATGTTTATCAAAAGATGGCACATATTTTAATTCTTTTGGATTTGGCATATCCTTGAGGTCATCTTCTTTCTTAATATGACTGATCGCATCCACACGGAAACCATCAATTCCTTTATCAAGCCACCAATTAACCGTATCGTATAATACTTCGCGAACTTCTTTATTCTCCCAGTTTAAATCTGGTTGTTTACGTGAGAATAAATGTAAATAATATTGTCCTGTTACTTCATCGTATTCCCATGCCGAACCATTAAAAATACTTTCCCAGTTGTTTGGTTCCGCACCATCTTTACCATCATGCCAAATATACCAATCACGCTTCGGATTGTCTTTAGATGAACGCGATTCAATAAACCATGGATGTTCATCACTTGTATGATTAATAACTAAATCAATAATAAGCTTCATATCACGCTTATGAACTTCATCTAGTAAAGCATCAAAATCTGCCATTGTACCAAACTCATCCATAATGTCTTGATAATCACTAATATCATAACCATTATCATCATTAGGTGACTTATACATTGGACAAATCCAAATTACATCTATACCTAAATCTTTTAAATAATCCAGTTTTGCAATAATACCTTGTAAATCTCCAATACCATCACCATTTGAATCCATAAAGCTACGTGGATAAATTTGATAAGCAACTGCTTCTTTCCACCATGTTTTCTTCATAATAACTCTCTCCTTTTGCATCTCTATTTTTTATGCAAACGTTTTCGTAACACTATCATAACAAAATATAGAGAGTTTGCAACTGTTTTCATTGAACTCCATGTAGATTCCTTATTCTTATGCTTTATTTATTTCTCGCAAAGGTAAAATGAAACTTTAATCAGTGGGGGGTGTCCATTCCCCACTGATAATTAGCCCTTACCAATCGGACTTTTACGAGCAGCCCTACCTTCTTGCTTCAGCCGGATTGTCTTACTGCTTGGCAAATAACGGAATAAATCTAATCCTTCTCCTCTTCTCGTCCATGCGTGTTAAATATACTCTTCATATACTAATACAAGCTCATATTATTTCAGAAAGGAGATATAAATTGAAACAAACAAAATTAACTGGTCGTATCGTCGTTCCTTCAGATCCTGAATATGACGTAGCTCGAATAAATTTAAATTTAAGTATTCCAAAACTCCCTTGCATTATTGTTTTTTGTCAAAATAAAAATGATGTGTGTAACGCCTTAAAATGGGCTCGTGAACGTCATATACCATTTCGCTTAAGAAGCGGACGCCATAGCTATGAAAATTTTTCTCTTTTAAATAGAGGACTTATTATTGATGTGAGTGAAATGCATCGCATTACTGTCAATACAGATAAATTAACAGCAACAATTGAAGCGGGTGCAAATCTTGGCACTGTTTATAAAGAACTTTGGAAATACGGTGTTACAATAGCAGCTGGCACAAGTGCAAGTGTTGGTATCGTTGGATTAACACTTGGTGGTGGCATCGGCATGCTTTCACGCTTATTTGGACTAACATGTGATCAATTATTAGAAGTCGAAATGGTACAAGCGTGCGGAAAATTTGGTGCAAAACTCATTCGTGCAAATGAACAAGAAAACCCTAACCTTTTTTGGGCATGCCGCGGCGGTGGGGGTGGGAATTTCGGGATTGTTACTTCCTTAACTTTTCGAGTCCATCCTATAAAAAACGTCTCAATTTTCTCGCTTACATGGGAATGGGAAGACTTTATTGCTGCATTTCAAGCTTGGCAAAACTGGGCACCTTATATAGATGAACGTCTCACTTCATCAATTGAATTATTCTCCAAACAACGAAATAAAATCGAGGTGAAAGGTGAATTTGTTGGCTCTCCCTCTGAACTCTATCCTCTATTATTTCCTCTTCTTGAAACTGGTAACCCCTCTCTCTTTATAGATGAAGTTCCTTATATAAAGGCTGTTCAATTCTTTAATAGTGGTAATATCCCTGAAAAATTTAAGCGCTCTGGTTCCTATGTATATAAAACGATTCCCCTTAAAGGCATTCAAATCATGCAACATTTTCTTTCGCATGCACCAAATAAAGATGCGAGTATTTGGCACCAATCACTCGTAGGTGCTGTAGAAAACATTTCCCCTAATGAAACAGCTTATTTCCACCGCAAGGCAATTATTGCTCAAGAATATATTACTTCTTGGAAATGCAACGATGAAGAAAACCGAAATATACGCTGGGTTAAAGATTTACGGGAAAGCTTAGATCCTTACACACTGGGAGACTATGTAAATTGGCCCGATATCGACATAAAAAATTGGCAAACTAGTTATTATGGCTCTAATTTTCAAAGGTTGCGTAAAGTGAAGACAGTATATGACCCTTGTAATGTTTTTCGTTTTCAACAAAGCATTCCTCCTTTCCATACGTAAAAAGGAAGAACAGAATTCTGTTCTTCCTTTTTACATTGAAAATCGTTCAATCGTTTGTTTCAAATCAGCTGCTTGCTTCTCTAAATCCTTTAATAATCGATCGATTATCACCATGTTTTTAGATTGTTGTCTCGTTACACGTGTCACTTCTTGTGAACCAGCTGACGTTTCCTCAGCAATTGCTGCTACAGCCTTTGTTTGTGCTCCTGTTTGATGAATGTGACTCACTTGTTCATTCATATAACTACTAATTTGCTTGGTTGCATCGGCTACTTCCATAATACTTGATGACATTTCTTTTAAAATTAATTCTGTAGCTTCCCCGCGTTTCGCCTCTTCTTTAGCTTTTTTCACTTGCTCGGTCATTTTCATCGCGACTTGTTGCACTTCATCTTGCATATTCCGTAATAACTGCGATATGTTTCTTGCCGAATGATCACTTTCATCAGCAAGTTTACGTACTTCTTCTGCTACAACCGCAAAGCCTCTTCCATGTTCTCCTGCACGAGCTGCCTCAATAGAGGCGTTGAGTGCTAATAAATTGGTTTGGCTAGCAATCTCACTCACAACAGAAACAATATGTTCAACTTGTTTCATTCGTTCTTCTAACTGTTGTACATTTCGCATCGAATCTTCATTTTCTTTCGCCAATGTTTGAATACCTTGAATTAAAGAATTAAAGACACGTGTACTTTGTCCTAAAGCTTGAACCATTTCTGAAGACAAGTCATCAGACTGTTTCGCCTTTTCTTCTACTTCACTTGCAATAGAAGTTGTTGTATCAACAGTAGAAACAATCGCCTGAATCGATGCTGCTGATTGCTCCGCGCCGAAAGAAATCTCTGCAAGGGTCTCAGATACACCTTGTGCTTGCTTCGTCGCTTCCCCTGTTTGTTTTCTAATTTGCTGAACTTGATTATTTGTATACGAAAATGTAGTATCAATATTTTTTACCATGCCCCTTAAGTTCCCTAGCATCATATTAAATGCAACACTTAAAGATTTAATCTCATCATCTACTTTTGGCAACGGGACATCTTCACCAATATCACCATCAGCCGCTTTCCTTGCAGCTTCCTCCAACTTTCGAAGTGGTTTAATTAAAAATATTGCTGCTCCATACGCTAAAATTCCAGACCATACTACACCTAATAACATAACGATAATATTATAAACAGTTCGACTTACATAAATTTGAAAATAATCATATATAACGTAAATAAAAAATAAGCTTGTTGAATATGTAATGAAAGCTAAAACTGTAGTGAATAGCATAAGTTGTGTACGTAAGCCAAAGGAAAATGTTTTCCTTTCTTTTTCCATCTCTTCTTCCCCCTTTTTATAAGCAATATATGTACTGCCTATATATTATTATCCATATTTTCGTTATAGAAAGATATAGGGATTTTTAAAATCATTATTCCCTTGAATATCAAATCCCCCGAAAAAAATAAAGGATTCTGACAATTTATGACTAATAACAGAAATACGGGGCAACATTTGTAAATATATTTTTGACTGGGGGTTTTGTATGATTCAAGTTCGAAATCTAGTAAAATCATTCGGATCACTTGATGTTTTAAAAGGAATTGATTTAGAAGTAAAAGAAAAAGAAGTTGTTGTTTTAATCGGTGCCAGTGGTTCCGGCAAAAGTACATTACTTCGCTGTCTTAACTTTTTAGAAATGTACGATGAAGGTGAAATTCACTTACAAGGTGAGCGAATTGATCCAAAGCATTCAAATTTAAACAAAGTCCGTGAAAATGTCGGTATGGTTTTTCAGCACTTTAACCTCTTTCCTCATATGACCTCACTAGAAAACATCATAGAAGCACCTATTCACGTAAAAAAATTGGAGACAGCAAATGCAAAGGAGATTGGAAATCAACTCCTACAAAAAGTCGGCCTACAAGATAAAGCAGATGTAACTCCCCACCTTCTTTCCGGTGGTCAAAAACAACGAATTGCGATTGCACGAGCTCTTGCCATGAATCCTAAAATTATGCTATTTGATGAACCTACCTCAGCTTTAGACCCTGAACTTGTTGGAGAAGTGTTGCAAGTTATGAAAGAACTTGCTGAAGAAGGAATGACAATGGTCATTGTTACTCATGAAATGAATTTTGCAAGAGATGTAGCTGACCGCGTTATCTTTATGGATGACGGGAAAATTGTAGAGGATGCTTCGCCAGCGCAATTTTTTTCCGCTCCATCGCATGAACGGGCAAAGCAATTCTTACGCAACGTTTTATAATGTAACTTCTGTTTCAAACATAAAGAAATGCATTCATACGGGGCACAACTAATTATCCAAATAAAATATCTCCATAACATATTGAAAACAATCCGTATGATCAATATATAGGAGGGGTTTTATGAAAAGAAAACTATTAACCATTGTTGCGAGTATTACATTATGTACATCCTTCATACTAGGAGCCTGTAGTAAGGAAAGCTCTACTACTTCATCTAATGGTAAAAATGAATTTCGTTATGCGATGAGTGGTTTATACAAACCTTTTAACTATAAAGAAAATGACGGGAAACTTGTCGGTTTTGATGTAGAAATAGGTGAAGCTCTCGGGAAAAAGATGGGAATGAAACCCGTTCCTGTTACAAATCCTTGGGAAACATTGATTCAAGGTCTACAATCAAAAAAATATGATGTGATATTAGGAAGTATGGCTATTACAGAAGAGCGATTAAAAGCCGTGAATTTCTCAAATCCATATTATCGCTCTGGTGCACAAATTTTTGTAGCTAAAAAGAATACATCTATCTCTTCTCCAGAGGACTTGAAAGGTAAAAAAATAGGTGTTGTAAAAGCAAGTACTTTCAAAACCCTTGTTGCAAAACATACAGATCAAATTACAGAATATGATAGTGATATTACTGCACTTATGGACTTAGAACCAGGACGTGTAGACGCAGTTATTACTGATCAAATGGTTGGTCTTCGTATGATTAAAGAAGGTAAATCAAATATAAAAGAAGCTGGAAAACCGTTAAACCTTGATGAAATGGGAATTGCTATTCATAAAGACAATAAAGACATGGTCGAAAAGGTAAATAAAGCGCTAGATGAAATCATTAAAGACGGCACGTATGAAAAGATTAGTAAGAAATGGTTTGGGCGTAATATTCTTGGAGACGAGGCAAAAACAAAGTAAGTTGGCTATTCAAAGATTTCATAAATCATGCCCCACTTTTTATGTGGGGCATTTCATTCCCTACTAAAATCCATACAATATGAGGTGACACATATGTTTGAAATTTTTATCTCTACCTATCCCACACTCTTAAAGGCTACTATTGTCACATTACAATTAACATTAACATCCCTATTACTCGGTTCACTAATTGGATTACTAGTCGCTTTCTTTCGAATCTCTAACAATAAGGTTTTAAATAGTATTGCTCATGTATACATCGCCATTATTCGTGGTACACCTTTAATTGTTCAAATTGCCATTCTCTATTTTGGGATTACATCCGTTGTTGTTTTTACCCCTTTTTGGGCAGGAGCAATTGCTTTAGCAATTCATAACGGTGCATATATTACTGAAATTTTCCGCGGATCAATTCAATCCGTTGACCGTGGACAATTAGAAGCTGCTCGCTCTTTAGGGATGCCTTACCCTTTAGCGATGCGCCGGATTATATTACCACAAGCATTTCGTCTATCTCTTCCCCCTCTAGGGAACCAATTTATTATTGGATTAAAAGATTCTTCACTTGTCGCTTATGTAGGAATGTCCGAATTATGGGGATCCGGTTTATCAATTGCCGCAGGTAACTTCCAGCAATTAGATACATATATCATTGTTGGTGTATACTATCTCGCACTAGTTCTTCTATTTACTTATCTTGTTAGTCTTCTAGAAAAACGACTACAACGGAAAGAAAATAACTCTGTCCAAGTCAAGACAAAGAACAAGAAAGAAGTTTCTTTATAACAAAAAGCAAGCTCTAAAAGAGCTTGCTTTTTCATCATAAAATATATCTATTATTGATTTGCTTTTTTTATAGTCTCTTTTTCCTCTATATGTTCCTCACGATATGAAATATTATGAGGATCCAATCCATTTCCTAAAGAACCATAGAAATGCTCCCTATGCGGATCAACTAATTCACTTCCGTGATAATACACACGTGGTGTATTCCAAAGTGCTGCCAATGCTTTTGTCATCGGCATTTCGTGATAGCGTTCCGGCCACATTTCTTTAATTTTATCTTTTACTAATGGATAGTATTTAGAACTCATAGCAGGAAACAGATGATGTTCTGTATGGTATGAGAAATTGAAATGTAAAACGTCTATCCAGCGCGGCACTGTTACTGATAAACAGTTTGCTAACGGATCATTTACTGGAACAATTGGATTTAAGCGGTGATTTGTTGCGATATACGCCATTACAATAAAGTTAGCAATTAACAACGGAATCACGTATGCAAAGAACCACTTTGCAGGTCCCATAATAAATAATAAACTAATCCAAACTGTCCAGGGCAAAAGAAGTTGTAGCCATACAGATTTTTGATTGGATGACTTAAATTCTTTTATAAAATGAAAGAACATTCGAGTCGAATGTAACGTAAATTGAATTGTTAGTGACAGAAAACTAAAGAATGAACGTACATGAAGAGGCATGCGATATACCCAACTCAAAAACTTACTCTTTTTCAGTTTCTCAAATGTCGGCCATGCATCTGGATCATTCTCTTCATGCTGTGTATGAACATGATGCGTTGCATTATGCCACTTTCTCCAAAGTTTTGGACCAGTTGATAATGGCATAAATGCTATCGCACCTAAAAAATCACGAAGCCATGCCTTCCTTACAACTGTTCCGTGTAAAATTTCATGTCCTAAAAATCCAAGTGAAGCAAAACATAATCCAAGAACAATTGCAATTCCTAGATTTACCCACACATTCAATTCAAATACACCGATCGTTATTAAACCAGCCAATGCCACGAGTAAATAAGCCAGTCCACCAAATAAACGAGTAGGAACTGGTTTAAATGCTTTTTTCGGCAAATGTGGTGATACACGCGCTGCATACCACCCAAACGTATGAAGCTCCTTCATCCTTTTGCCCCTTTCTTATGCCGCGCCCTGCGCAACTTGCATATATTGATTCTTGCTTCCAGATTGATTTTACTAAGTGCTCCAAAAAGCATTTATCATAAGGAAAATATACTCACTCTATCGTCACTTATTTTTCCGCTTTTATTATCAATGAAAAACATTTCTCTTTTTACTCTCTATCAACCTTTCCACATGATGAATCATAACAATAGAATTTCTATATTGTCAACAACTTTTATGACCTAGTAATAAAAGTTGGTTATATTTTTATAATTATACTTTATTTCACTAAAGAAAAAGCATAGATTTCATAAGGCTTTATCCGCTATATACACACATACACTTAAACAACACAGACTCTATCTTATTCAAGAACTCTCTATGTAATCAACAAATGTAATCATTTGAATTTAGCTTTATATAAATCCTACTTCTTCATACTGCCCCTAATAAATAATTATATTAAAATAATTTTATCTTTCATTTAATAAAATAGAACGCTACGAAAACAACATACATGAATTCCATATAATATGGAAATATTAAAAGGAAAATTGTTCTAATTTAGGAGGTTTCCAAAATGACAGATGACACATTTCCACAGTTACCATCATCCTATTGGATTGAATCTACTCAATTGCCTACTTTTCCTCATTTATCCGAAAATATTAAGACAGAAGTTGCCGTTATCGGTGCTGGTATTACAGGCATTACCACCGCCTATTTACTCGCTAAAGAAGGAATGAAAGTCGTTTTAATTGATTCTGGTTCTGTTTTGAATGGAACAACTGGGCATACAACCGCAAAAGTAACCGCTCAACATGATCTTATTTATGATGAATTAATAAACAATTTTGGTGTTGAAAAAGCCCAACTTTACTACGAATCAAATAGTAAAGCTCTACAATTCATAAGTGATACTGTGCAAACATATAAAATCGACTGTAATTTCACAAATGAAGATTCGTATTTATATACAACTACCAATAGTGGCCTGCGAAATTTAACGAAAGAATATGAAGCCTATCAAAAATTAAATATACCTTGTGACTATGTTCAATCTCTGTCGATTCCTATTCCCGTACAATCTGCACTTGTGATGAAAAATCAAGCGCAATTCCATCCCCTCCTTTATTTAAAAACACTTTTAGAAAAGTTTGTGGAAATGGGCGGAATGGTTTATGAGCAAACAACAGCTATTGATGTGGAAAAAGGAGATTATCCACAAGTAATTACAAAGGGTGACCATCGCATCACTTGTAAATATATTGTCTCTTGTTCACATTTTCCTTTTTATGATGCTAATAGCTTTTTCTTTACGCGAATGTACGCAGAACGCTCCTATGCTCTCGCAATAAAAGCAAAAACGGATTACCCAGGGGGCATGTATTTAAGTATCGATGATCCAAAACGCTCCATACGTTATACGACAAGCAATGGAGAAAAGCTGATATTGATTGGCGGAGAGAGCCATAAAACAGGCCAAGGAATTAATACGATGCTTCATTACGAAGCACTCTATTCTTTTGCTGAAGCAACTTTTGGAGTAGATGAAGTTCCCTATAGATGGTCAGCACAAGATTTAATCACGCTAGATAAGCTTCCTTATATCGGACATATTAACGAAAGGAATCCAAATATATTTGTGGCAACTGGATATCGTAAATGGGGAATGACGACTGGAACTGCAGCAGCTCATTTACTGAAGGACTCCATTCTAAAAGTCCACAGTCCATATAAAGAGCTGTTTGCACCATCACGCTTTCATGCAAATCCAGATATAAAAACTTTCCTCTCTCAGAACATTGATGTTGCTAAACACTTAATTGAAGGAAAAATTGAAACCGCATTACGTAAGCCAGAAGATCTTGAAGTTGGCGAAGGATCTGTTGTACATGTCAACGGTAAACGAGCAGGTGCTTATAAAGATAAAGAAGGAAAATTACATATCGTCGATACAACTTGCACACACCTCGGCTGTGAAGTTGAATGGAATAACGGTGATTGTACGTGGGATTGCCCTTGTCACGGTTCCCGTTTTTCAATTGATGGGGATGTTATGGAAGGTCCAGCAGATCAACCATTAAAACGAGTTGATAACGAATAATTACAGATTCAGCGTGAATTTTCATTTACTCCCTTTCGTAAGACTAATCGTAACTAGCGCCGTTTTCTTTACTCCTAAAACACAAAAAAGAGCACAAACTCACTTGTGCTCTTTTTCATATACTTCAAACAACATATTTCGAAATAATGTATTCAAACTCTCAATATCAATCCCTAATCTCTTTTCAATGCCTTTCACGTATTGCTGATAATAATTAATTTGTTCTTCTAAAAATTGATTTAGCACCTCAATTTTCAATCCAACGTCCAATTCAGTACCTGCTTTTTTCTTTATTAATAACTTTTCAATTTCATCTAACACGCTACGTTCTAATATTAATTCTGTAATCAATCGATCAAATTCTACAGGAGGCAAAGTCGATTTCTCCTCTAACCATTTACAAGCTAAAATAGGACGTAATACATAAAAGTACTTTTTCAACTTTACATTTTCACCTTGTAAAAATTCACGATAATTTTTTGAAGCCATATGTAAGTAATGGTATATTGTTGCTTTCGGATCAAAATCCTTTTTACTCATTTGCTGAAGCTCTTCTGGAAGGTTCGAGTTTTCCGAATAAAAAATCGGTGATCTAATCCATTCGAGTAACGCTGGATTAGATTTTGCAAATAGTTGCAATGCCTTTTTAAGATCCCAGCCACTTATGTCTAAATCATCACTAATTGGATATTCGATTACATCACGCTTATCATGGATTGATAAGTACCATTCTACAGGGTGTATATAAACAAACCTAACATCATAATCACTATCCTTCGATGGAAACCCCCACGCCCGGCTCCCTGATTCTACAGCGAATAAAATTTTCACATCATTCTCTTTTTCAATTCGTTCTAGTTCTAATTCAATTTTCTCTCTCATTTCATACCCTCCCCATTTTTTGATCATTTCCCTGGAAATTCGACAAATATAAGACCAATTTTACCACATACTAAAATAGCTGTCAGAAAATTCCCGACAGCCTAACAAAACACCTATTTTTTCTTTTCAATTACAGTAATTGCAATTCGTTCAATCTCTTTTTGGATTTCTTCTTTATATGCATCGACTTTTGAAAAATCCATAGCGGCAATATAAATTCGTTCTAATTTATCACGAACTGATTTTGCCTTTGCTAAGAAAGACATCGCCTCATTCATTTTTGTTTTATACTGAATTGAAACGTCGCGAATTTCCGTAGCATATTTTTCATCTGTCCCTGGTGCAACAATGAGATCATACATATCGATAATCTCATCCCCCTCACGGCTTGGGAAGTACTCATGCGGTGCTGTGCTATCAAAAATGGCAAATCCTAACTCCCTTACAATAATCATATCGAGACTATTTGGATCAAATCCACAATGATACACTTCTACTTCAAAACCTTTTTCTTCTGCTGCCTTAGCTAATTTTTTAAGCATTGTTGATTTTCCAGAACCTGGGCGACCTTTTATAAAATAGCGATGCGGAAGCCCTTCTGTCAAATTAGGAACGAAATCAACTGCTCCCTTCGGTGTAGCAGCCCCTAAGAAACGATGTTTCACAATTGATTTCTTCCCGCCTTTATCTGCAAATAATTTCTGTACAAGCTGATCTGTTAATTCGTTTGCTTTATTAAAATCAATGTTATTAATATATATTTTCTCCCACTCATCATGTATAATTAGCGCCTCTTTAAAACACCCGTAAGCTGCTTGAAAGGCTTTGCTTGCTTCTGAAACAAATCGTTCAATCTCTATTTTCTGCTTTCTTAATTTATCTGAGTCCCAAGCAACACCTAAATTTATATACTCTTCAACAACTCCAGGCATTTTCGGCTCAATAACGTGCGGTGATGTACCGTCAACAATCCCTACTTTTAATTTTGGAATAATCACACCATCAACTGATTTATTGTCAGAAGAACAATGTAAAAATTCAATATTATACCCTTTATCGACCCATTCACGCCCTATTGCCTTTATTAAAGAAGATTTTCCCGTTCCTGGGCCTCCCTTTAAAATAAACAACCTGTCTAACCCCTTCAAATTCTCTTCGTATAAGCTGTGAAATCCTCTAGCTGTATTTCCACCGGCATAATAATTCAATACATTCCCTGTCACTGCACTCACTCCTTCGCAGCATTCTACTTACATAAGCTACAATATGCGAAAATCTTTATTTGGGTGAATACCTATTTTTTTATTGCACTAAAAAAGCAAAGATCACTTTTGACCTTTGCTTTTATATTTTTTATTTAAGTTAAGAAAGAATTGTTCCACCCTTGGACGTACCCAAGCTAAATAATCTTTATCTTTCTTCTTTGTACAAGCTATCTCTTCTCCATCTACCATTCCGACAAGTTCTAGCGCTAACAGTTGCCTCGTGAATGTTAGCATATTTACTTCTTCGGCCGGATACTCTTCTTTTAATTTCTCCTCAATTTCTCCCAATGAAAAACCGTCACGCATCATTGCTAGTGCATCAATCCAAAGTGGCGGCATTTCATATGTTTCTCCTGTAATTGTATCTTTTACAATATAATTTAATCTCTCTTTTCGAAATTGAATTGTGTGTAAACATACAGTTGAATTCAATGTTAATTCCATCATACCACCCCTTTCATCATATCTGCATAGAAAAAAGGATGCGCGTGCACCCCTACTTTTCTTTGCATAACACTACCGAACCGTTACATGAGCTAAAAGCTCTATGTCGATATTTTCCTCCATTATAAACGAAGTGTTTTATAAAAAAAACCCTTCTTTAAACATTTTATAAAATGTTTATATTTACACAACAAGAACACTTTTCTGAAAAGTAATTTCGTCTAATGTACTACACTGTTGGTAAATAAATTTCCACTTTCGTTCCTACCCCCATACTACTTTGAATCACGATACTCCCTTGATGTTCTTCAATAATTTTATATGTAATCATTAATCCAAGGCCTGTACCATTCTCTTTTGTTGTATAAAAAGCTTTTCCGATCTTTTTTATTTTCTCATTTTCTATCCCAAAACCTTGATCTTCAACAGAAATACACAAGTTCTCTCCAACTTTTTCATATGCGTGAATTTGAATATCCCCACCTTCTGGCATCGATTCAATTCCATTTTTGATGATGTTTAGCAACACTTGTTTTAATTGCTTATCATCACCATTTATAACGGGTAAATTTCCATCTACTTGCAAATGAAATTTCACTTTATATTGAGTCGCATAGCTTTCCATTAACTGCACAACATATAAAAGGATTTCCCGTATATTACACCCTTCATAATTTGTTGGCTTCGGTTTTCCTAATAACATCAATTCACTAACAAACTCATTAATTCTCTCAATTTCTTGCAGCATAATCTCATAGCTCATCGTATCTTCAAGATTTCTTTCTTTTTGAATTTGTGTAAATCCTTTTAAAGCTGTTAATGGATTTCGAATTTCATGAGCGATTGTTGTAGACATAGTCCCAATAACAGCTAAATTTTCTGTCTCTTTCATATTGTTCATCATCTCAACAACTGTCCTTACATAAGATTGAAATCTCTTTAATAAAGAATGCGAAATGATGAAAAAGAATATACATAATACAAGCGGAATCACAACTTTTACATCTTGTAATATCAAAGTAAAAAATACATATTTTCCAATTACACTACAGGAAACGAAATAAAAATATTTTCTATTCACGAAAATCGGTGCAAATAAAATTAAAAATATTTCAACCATATTTCCCTGTTCAAAAACACGATCACTGTGTAAATAAATCATTAAGTTATTAATAAGATCAATAAGCATGTACCCAATTAAAAATAAATATTTTACAAAATATACATAACCTTGTTTTTGAAGATATATTGAAATAGGAAATAAAGATATTACTAATATATATACACCTATTCCCATACCACCTTCTGGCCACCCTACCATTGCTTCATTAATATTCATAGCAGGATAAACGAAATAATAGATAGCGTCATATAAAAAAAATATAATATAGAATAATAATATAAATACTTTTAAAGCTTCTCTTTCTTCATAAATCAAGCTCTTGTATTTGTTCATATAAAAACTCCTCTTGATCAATACCCAAAAAAACATTTCAACTATTATCTCTTTAAATTATAATTATGAAATTGCTTTCAGGGCAACATGTAACCTTCTAATACTAAAAGGAAGGAGATACATCTCCTTCCTTTTCAATCACAATTTATATCCATCTTACCCTATCATTTAGCAATCCATCTGTAAAATTATTATGTCCTACTACAAAATCCTTCATATATAAATTTAAATATTCCCCATACTTACTTTCAGTATTTAATAATAATTCTTCTACATAATAAGCACCTTGTCCAAAAGTATCTAACAGTAAACTACATAAGCCAGCATAAATTCCACACCCTACTTGAAAGTACGTCGCATTTGTTTTATATTTTTGAAAAACTTGGCTACTATTCATTACATTATACATGTATGTCTCGTTATGTTCATAAACGAGTAACACACCGACTAAATCTTCTCCTATAATATCATCTTCTGCTGGATTAAAGACTTTACGATTCCAATCCCATAAATCTTCCACTTTATCTAAGTTCTGTCTAATTAAGTTTGTTGTATACTCATTGATCCGATAAAGAAAACCCACTTCCATATTAAAGGATTTCCCCAAAATTAAAACTTCTTCATGCGGCATTAAGCAACCATAAAATTCTTTTTCACCTAACTTTACTTTATACTCTGAAGCATATACATCCTCATAAAAATAAAGTGGACGATGATGACTCATATACATAGGATAACTCCATATCGCTTCATCAAGAAAACGTTCTACTGCCCATGATGCATAAAGTGTATGAGGTTTTATTAGCCCTTTATCACCCAAAAATGAATTATCATGTTCTACAATATAGCATGCTCGCGGTTTTTCATTTGGACGTTCTTTCATAAGTTCAACAACCATCCATTGAACAACACCCGGATTCATACCTGAGCCTATAATCGCTCTTGTATTTGTAAATGTTTCTTTCTCCTTCTCAAACCTCGTATACCTTTCCGTAAGCTGAAAGCCAAGTAAACTATCGTCTTGATCTACCGCCTCATTTTCCAAAGCCGAATTAATATAACAAATGCCAAGGTCATTACAACAACTCAGTACCCTAATCGTATCTGCACCTGAAACATCAATAACAACCTTCGTTCTTTTTTCTTTTAAATGTTGTTTAAATTTGACTACATCTTGAAGATTTATTTCATATAAAAAAAATTGCTCTTTCAGATTTGGAAACAACTCCTCATAATAACTTTTATCTTTTTGTTTTATATCCACCAAATGGAAGTTCACATTCTTTATAACTTCATAAATTGGATCTTTTTCATTTACTACCGCTTGATTCAAAATTGCTAACACTGCTTTTGCTGCTCCACCAGCACTGCCAAGTAATGTAATCGAAAACGCATTTGGAAACTGCTCCACAAACAAAACCCCTTTAATAGATTAGTTGAGCAGTACTTCCTCAAAAAATGAATTGAATACAATAAAAGATAGCTCGTACAGATTTTTTATAATTTCGTACAAGATTACCTCTTCATAAGTAAAAAACAGTACCATACTTATATATTCAATTCACTTCCCCCCTCATATCCAAATAGCGGTAAACAAATAGGCTCGACCTTTTCTTCTGCATATATAAAAGAAAAAGCCAGCCCTTTTAACTAGCCTACGGACAATGGACAGATTTTACATGTTGAATATTCACGTACATTTTTGCGTCACGTGCTTTTAATATTTCAATATGCCCTTCATCAATTTTCACCATTTTTCCAATTTTATTAGATTCCTCACCTAAATCAAACACCATAATTCTCCCAGCCATTTTAATAAGCTGTTCTTCAAACGTTCTAGCTAAAGTAATATTTAATGGATTTACGGGGAGTTCATTTTTATTGAGGGAATAAGGTACTTGGTTCTCTTTATAAGGAATTAACCATTTCAAATGCTTTAAAGATATATATACTGTTTTATAAACTGGGCTATAAAAAACAATATAATCGTTCATCACACTTGTAACATAACCGTGTATTGGAGCATTTCCTGCCACATAAATTTCTGTAAAAATCCCTTTAGATGTGCTTAATACTTTTCTCAAAGAAATTGAAGGTGATTCCCTCTTAATTACAGAATCCACATCTGGTTTTAATATTTCTTCATCATGCTCTCTTAAAAATTTATAATATTGGATATGGTATAAAGATATATATACATAGTCTTGTCCATTGTAGAGAACAACAATATCATTTCCTACATCAATTAATACACCCTTAAATCTTTTTTCACCGATTAATTTAACGTATATATTTTCCCCAATGTTCTTGTTTAACTCATTCATCTATATCCTCCTTTCTATGAAATTACAATTTTCCTGTCATTCATTTCTAAAAAATAATCAGGGGCAATGTTCTGTCTTTTAATAGTAAGAAATCCTTTTCATATACCGCGAAATAATTACAGCGAAATAAGAAATCGTTCTTCCATTTCAATTATAATGCCCCTCTTATTTATTAAACATTATTCTTCTTCATTCTTTTTATATTTAACTATTTGATTTACGCTTTTAATATGAAAATTAATCACGTAAATGACTTCTTCACCGTTTACTAGTGTAATACATCCGTCATGCACTTCGCTTAATAAACCTTCCACACTCTCTGGTCCGCCACGATTAATCTTTACCCACTTATACTTCAAGTCACTTAATACATCTAAAAAAGTATCTTCATCAGAATAGAAACATGAACCATAGTAATCGTCACATTTTGTTTCTTTCACTTTCTTGACTAGACTCTTCACATGTTTTAGCTGATAATACACTACTTCTCCATGAGGTAATTGTAACGTAAGGTAATCTTTTCCTAACGATAACAGTACACCTATTCGACTTTCTGGTCCGCGAAGATTTACTTTTACATTCTCACCGACTAAACCCTTGATTTGATCACAGCATACTACACTCTCCAATTTCGTATCCCCTTTCTGTATTATTTTCCTCTACTTGATTGTCTTTGTGCGCGAGCACGACCTGAGTTATTGCTATTTCCATCACTTTTCTCATCGCTACTCTCATCACTCTCTCCACATACTGGTGCGTTATAATTAACACTTTTAATATGAGATAGTGCAATTAATACAACTTCTTCTTTTATAATTAACGTTACATAATCGCAAGAAACGTCTTGTAAAATGCCCTCAACTTTCTCTGGACCACCACGGTTAATTTTCACCCAGCGGTATTTGAAGCTTTGAAGTAGCGTTTCAAAGTCTTCTGCACTATCTTCTTCCAACCATCCGTAATCCGCTGCTCCACAATCTTTCGTATTTTTTGTAATGCTTTTCAGGTGGCGAATTTGATAGTAATGGTACTCCCCTTTTTCATTCTCTAATACAAAGTAGTCCGCATATACCGCTACTATTATTCCTCTTTGAGATTCTGGTCCACCTCTGTTCACTCTTACATAAGATCCAATTAAGTCTTTCAAAAAATCACAATGAAATAAACTCACGAGAAAACCCCTTCCATTAATTTATAAGCTTTTGCACTGATAGTATATGTATCTGTACAGGTTACGTTCTCTATGTTTGTCCCCTGTATAAAAAAATATGCTTTTAACTAATAGTACTAATCCCTATAAAATCTTCTTTCCCTTAAAGTAACTCTAGGATTTCGGATGACCTTTTCATCCCTTAATATAAAAATCCCCCGTATTAAGATACATTTCTGCATATCTTAATACGGGGGATTTTTATAAATTTAATCTTCGTCTTTAACATCCATATCTTCTGGAATTGGTTCGTTTAATATTTCTTCCACTAACTGCTTATATTTCTCCATTTGTTCTAAATGTGTATTAAACTGTTCCTTGTTTATTAAATATTGCTCTCCATCAAACAGTGCACGCACTTTCTTTTGCTGAATTAAGTCTTCAACATACGATTTTGGTAATTTCAAATACTCCGCAGCCTCTTCTATTGTTATATACAATGTGTTCATTCCTTTATTATTTTTTCATATATATACTGTATCTTACTTTATTTTTGTAAACAAATAAAAAAGATTTTGTAAATACAAATTAAAAAGCAGGTAGATGCATTCCATATATTGTATAATAGTATAGTAAGTATTTTTTTAAATATAGAATGGTATTACCCATTTACACAAAGGAGAGTTAACATATGGCTACTCGTCACATCATTACAATGTTAGAAAACACATTACGAGTTGAAACAGAAAACACAATTTCTCATCTATCTAATTCTTTATCCGATCGTATTCTTTCACAAAGTGCAGCAGTACATGAAAGCAATTGCTATCATACGATTGGCGAATGGTACAAAAATCATTTCTTATTCCAACAAGATGATTTCCTTTGGGCTAAATACGTTTTCTATGACGCATATTGTGAGTCTATAAAAAAACAAGGTCATCTTACAAAACGCGTTCGCCAAATATTAGAATCATTAGCTCGAAAACATGGAAAACAATACATTGCATCTATACTAAATATGCCATTTCCTAATGAACAGGCAAAAGGGACAGCATAAACCAATCCTAAATTCATTGTTTTCTAGAGAGATTACAAATAAAACGTTCATGTCACATGAACTAATGAAATCGGTGTCATGATAATGATTGAAGATATAATAAACAGGAAAACCCCCATTTACCTCTCTCGTCCATACGAATAGAGAAGTGAATGGGGGTATACTTGTTCCTTTATTATTTCATCATCTGCTTAATCAATTCTCGATTTCTCTTCTTAAATACTTCATTATGCGAAGAAACCATTCCGTACTCACTTGCATCTGGTTGAATAAATTGTTTCGCTTTATTCACAGCATTTCCAGCATCTTGGAACGCCCCTGCAATTAAATGTAATTTCCCTTCATGCTTTAAAATATCTCCAGCGGCATATAATCCATCTACCGAGGACTCACTATTTGCATTCCCAGCGATAAAGTAATTATCCACAATTGCGACATCTAGCTCACTATTTTCCAATAATGTAATGTCACGTTCATATCCATGATTAATAATAACTTCTTCAACAGGTAAATGCGAAACCTCTCCAGTTTCATGATTCGTTAATTCTACATGTTCAATCGCTTCATGGTTATCACCGGCAATTAATTTTGTAATCGATGTATTAAAGAAACATTCCGCTGAACTGTTCATAAGTTGTTTTACTTGTGCTTCATGACCAGATAATTCTTCTTTTCTATATGTTAAATAAACTTTTTTCGCGATTGGTTCTAATTCATTCGCCCAATCAATTGCAGAGTTCCCTCCGCCTGAAATAATTACCGTTTTATCTTTGAAACGTTTTAACGATTTAACTGTATAATTTAAATTTGAGACTTCGAATCTCTCCGCACCCTCAATTGATAACTTTTGTGGATTCAATATACCACTACCAGTTGCGACGATCACTGTTTTTGAAAAATGTTCTTCCCCAGAGCTTGTTTTCAACGTAAAAATGCCATCCTGATTACGAATAATTGATTCTATTTTTGTATTCAATACAACTTCAGGCTGAAATGTTAATCCTTGTTGTACAAGTTGCTCAATTAATTTCTCACCAGTAACCGGTAATAATCCGCCAATATCCCAAATCATTTTCTCCGGATAAACATGTATTTTTCCACCTAACTGTGGTTGAAATTCTATTATTTTCGTTTTCATTTCTCTTAGTCCACTATAAAAAGCTGAATAAAGCCCCGCAGGCCCTCCGCCTATCACGGTTACATCAAACAATTCTTCTTGATTCATTCGAGCTCACTCCTCAGCTATTAGTCATTGATTATCATTCTCAATAAAATATAACTTGTTTTTATAAATTTTACAATCAAAATCACTATTGACAATACACCTATATAAAATTATAGTATTTAAAGAATCAATATTGATAATCATTATCAATTTGTTAATTATTAGCAACTGTGAGATTACATCTTCTTCTATTACTATGGTGAATACTATATGGTAAAATCTCATATTCAAGATTATTAATAAGACTTTTGTATTACCACTAACTTTTCAAAAGATTAAAGCTAAACAATTTATTGTATATCACATATCATCTATCTAAAGGAGAAAGACGATGAAAAAATTATTTATTTCACTAACAGTTCTGTTCGTCCTTGTTATGAGTGCTTGTAGCAATGGTTCAACAGACAAGAAGAACGACGCAAAAAGTAAAAAATCAGAAACAATTACATACCAATCAGAAAATGGTAAAGTAGAAGTTCCAGCAAATCCACAACGTGTTGTTGTCTTATCATCATTCGCTGGTAACGTAATGTCATTAGGTGTAAACCTTGTTGGGGTAGACTCATGGTCTAAACAAAACCCACGTTTCGATAGCAAACTGAAGAATGTCGCTGAAGTATCAGATGAGAATGTTGAAAAAATTGCTGAATTAAATCCAGATTTAATCATTGGGTTATCAAACATTAAAAATGTTGATAAGTTAAAGAAAATCGCTCCTACTGTAACATACACTTACGGAAAAGTTGATTACTTAACACAACACTTAGAAATCGGTAAATTATTAAATAAAGAAAAAGAAGCAAAAACTTGGGTTGATGATTTCAAGAAACGCGCACAAACAGCTGGAAAAGACATTAAAGCGAAGATCGGTGAAGATGCAACAGTTTCTGTTGTTGAAAACTTCAACAAACAGCTTTACGTATACGGCGAAAACTGGGGCCGTGGAACAGAAATTCTTTACCAAGAAATGAAATTAAAAATGCCTGAAAAAGTAAAAGAAAAAGCTTTAAAAGAAGGATACTACGCATTATCTACTGAGGTATTACCTGAGTTCGCTGGTGATTACTTAATCGTAAGTAAAAACAAAGATACTGATAACTCATTCCAAGAGACAGAATCATATAAAAACATTCCAGCAGTAAAAAATAATCGTGTATATGAAGCAAACATGATGGAATTCTATTTCAATGATCCACTTACATTAGATTTCCAACTAGACTTCTTCAAGAAGAGCTTTCTTGGTCAATAATACAAACATGAGGAATTCTTAATTTAAGAATTCCTCTTCCTTTATTCTATGAAAAGAAAAGATGTGAAACTGATGAAAAAAGAGCAAGACAACCTACGTTCCAACGCTTTTACATACAAATTAATTTTGAGTATCATTGCATTCTTTCTTATTTTTATATTTGCAATGGTGTTAGGCGCTGCAGATACTTCTATAAAAGACGTATGGTTAGCACTTACTTCCTCTGCTAAAGGAGATAAGCTATCCATCCTGCGTGAAATACGTTTACCACGTGAAGTTGCTGCTATTTTTGTAGGAGCTGGACTCGCTGTTTCTGGTGCAATTATGCAAGGATTAACTCGAAACCCACTTGCCGATCCGGGATTACTAGGCTTAACTGGCGGTGCAAATGCTGCACTTGCACTAACACTTGCCTTCAATCCTTCTATAAGCTACCTTTACTTAACACTAGCTTGCTTTATCGGCGCTGCAATTGGCGCTATTATGGTATTCGGAATTGGCATGGTGAAAAAGGGCGGACTTTCTCCCCTTCGAATTGTATTAGCCGGTGCTGCTGTTTCAGCATTTCTACTCGCAATTTCAGAAGGAGTCGGCATTTACTTTAAAATTTCACAAGATGTATCAATGTGGACGGCTGGGGGCGTAATTGGAACGAGTTGGAGTCAATTAAAAATTATTATTCCGGTTATTTCAATAAGTATATTTATCGCTATCTTACTTGCAAAGAAATTAACAGTTCTTAGTTTCAGTGAAGAAGTTGCCGTTGGACTCGGTCAAAAAATTATCGTCATTAAAACAATTTTATTTATCATTATTATCTTGCTTGCAGGTGCTTCTGTAGCGCTTGTCGGAAACATGGCATTTATCGGCTTAATGATACCTCATATGGTTCGTCCAATCGTTGGACCAGACTACCGTTTTGTTATACCGATGTCAGCGATCGCTGGTGCTTCCTTTATGCTGCTCGCAGATACAATCGGACGTACAATTAACGCTCCGTATGAAACACCAGTTGCTGCAATCGTCGCAATTGTAGGATTACCATTCTTCCTATTCATTGTACGTAAAGGAGGAAGAACTTTCTCATGATGCAATCTATTCTAAAGAAACAACGCCTTATCATACTTGCATTACTTATACTTACCATCACAACAATTGTAATTGGAATGGGACTCGGTTCTGCCGCTCTCTCCTATGACAGATTAATCCCAACACTTATGGGACAAGGTACATTTAAAGAAGAATTCGTTTTATATTCTTTAAGGCTACCTAGAATCGTCATTACATTATTAGCTGGTATGGCACTCGCTTTATCAGGTGCTGTATTACAAGGTATTACCCGAAACGATTTAGCTGAACCTGGTATTCTCGGCATTAACGCTGGTGCTGGTGTTGCAGTTTCTGTTTTCTTTCTATACTTCCCGATAGACGTAGGTTCATTCCTTTACCTACTACCAGTTGTTGGATTTATCGGTGCGTTTCTAACAGCTGTTCTAATTTACGTATTTTCATATAGTAAATCCACCGGCCTTCAGCCAATACGATTAACATTAACCGGCATCGGTTTTTCATTTGCACTATCTGGAATAATGATTGTCCTTATTTCATCCGCTGATCGTATGAAAGTGGACTTTATCGCCAAATGGATTGCCGGAAACATTTGGGGAGATGACTGGACATTTGTTTTAGCAATGCTTCCTTGGCTAATCGTATTAATCCCATTTGTCTTCTATAAAGCAAATCGATTAAATATACTAGCATTAAACGAGCCAGTAGCAATCGGTGTTGGAATTGAAATTGAAAAAGAGCGAAGATACTTATTAATCGCAGCCGTTGCACTTGCTGCCGCTGCTGTTTCTGTAACAGGTGGCATTAGCTTTATTGGACTAATGGCTCCTCACATCGCGAAATCTTTAGTAGGTCCAAGGCATCAAATCTTCATGCCAATCGCTGTTTTAATTGGTGGATGGCTATTACTATTTGCAGACACAATCGGACGAAATATCGTTGAACCTAACGGTATTCCCGCTGGTATTGTCGTTGCTTTAATTGGTGCACCTTACTTTATGTATTTGTTGCTCAAGAAAGCATAAAGAAACCCCCTCAAGATTTTTTCTTGAGGGGGTTTTCATTTCATTCTACTGCTGCCCATACCCTTCAAACTTCTTCGCCAAATTCTCCATCTCGTCTTCTGGCAGTAATTTCGGTTCTCCGATACTTTTCGTTTGATAATAAATTTGAGCACAAAACTCTATTTCTTCTGCAATAGTAAACGCCATTTTTATATTATTCGCTCCAGCCATTAAACCATGGTTCGCAAGCAAAACTGCACGACGATCAATCATTCCTTCAAAAGCAGCCTCTGCTAATTGCTTCGTACCAAACGTTTCATACGATGCACAGCGGACATTCGGACCTGCAAAAGCAATTAAATATGACACAGCAGGAAGTTCCCATCCTAATGATGCGATTGTCTTCGCATAAGGAGAATGTGTATGTACAAGCGCATTTATATCTTCACGATTTCTATAATAGATAAGATGCATATCTAATTCACTTGATGGTTTTCTCTCTCCCTCTATCACTTCACCATCTAAATTCAATATAACTACATCTTCAGGCGTCGTTTCATAATAATCTAAACCGCTTGGGCTAATTGCAACAAGACCTTGTTCACGATTAAAAATACTAATATTACCGCCAGTCCCCTTTGTTAAACCACTAGAAATCATTTTCTTTCCGTACGCTACAATTTCTTCTCTTTCTTTTTGCAGTAACATATACATCCCCCTAAGTATGAAGCTTATGATGACTATTTTTCTAAAAAACTATCTACTTATTGAAATAGCTTTTTTAAATTCTCCGTAAACGGTGCTTTCACAATTCCTTTTTCCGTAATAATCGCTGTTACATTGTCAGATGGCGTGACATCAAATGCCGGATTGTATACTTTACTTTCTTGCGGAGCAGAGTATTGTCCGAAACGATTAATCACTTCAGAAGCATCCCTTTCTTCAATTGGAATTTCTTTTCCTGTCAGTGTTTTCAAATCAATTGTCGGCGTTGGTGCTGCTACATAAAACGGAATGTTATAATATTTAGCCAAAATCGACACACCTAATGTTCCAATTTTATTTGCTACATCCCCATTTGCTGCTACACGATCACATCCAACGATTACTGCATCAATTTTCCCTTGTGACATGACCATTGCTGCCATATTATCTGTAATGACCGTTACATCAATTCCCGCTCGCTGCAGTTCTAATGCTGTTAACGTTGAACCTTGTAATCTAGGGCGTGTTTCATCCGAATAGATTTTTAAGTCCCATCCTTTTTCTTTCGCTAAGTACATTGGAGCTGTCGCAGTACCATACTTAGTCGTTGCTAACGCACCTGCATTACAATGCGTTAATACCCCCATGCCATCATGAAATAATGTTAATGCATGTTCTCCAATTTGACGGTTAATTTCTTCATCTTCTCTATGAATCTCTTTTGCTTCTTCTAATAATCTATCTTTCAACTGCGCAATTGATAAGTGAGCATTCTCTTTCGCTACACTTTCCATTCTTTCAAGCGCCCAAAATAAATTTACTGCCGTCGGTCTTGATGTCGCTAAGTATGCACATACCTTTTTTACTTCCGATATGAATTCTTCCGCCGAACTTTTAGTAACTTCATTTACCCCTAAATACACACCGTAGGCTGCTGAAACACCTATTGCCGGCGCTCCTCGTACTTTCATTACTTGAATCGCATCCCACACACCCTCAGCCGTTTTAAAAGATTCATAGACTACTTCGTTCGGTAATACCGTTTGATCCAATAACACTAAAGCATCATCTTTCCACTGAATTGGTATTAATTGCTCTGTCATCATCTTCTCCCCTTATTTCGCACTATGCATTGACTGTTTTTTTAACGTTTCTACAAAGCTGCTACCTGTTTTATATTGATTCGCTTGTAAAATAAACTTCTTCGCTACTTGAAGACAAATTCGCTCCGCTCTAGCACGCTCTGCGTCATTCTCAATACAAGTCATATCCTTTACCTTCGCTAGACCAACAATACGACGAATTAACTCAAGACCCGTCACTGCAGCTGTATCCTCTAATACAGATTGTAAATAAACTCGGTTAAAGCCTTCTTCCTTCGCCATAATCTCTGTCACATGAATATCCCAAGCATCTAAAAACTTCTTCTTAAATAAATCAATTACATCTATCATGGTAGATTCTATCCAGTTCATATATGTATCTTTCTCAATACCAGATTGCATCACTGCATCTGCATTCACCCATGCAAACATTAAATTTGCCATTATATTTCCAACGTCATATCCCATAGGTCCATAAAAAGCAAATTCAGGATCAATAACCTTTGTAGAATCACTTTTTACAAAAACAGAACCAGTATGTAAATCACCATGAAGTAGCGCTTGTGCATTCGTCATAAACGAAAACTTAAGTTTTGCTACTTCCATACGAAGCTCTTTATCACTATAAATATGCTCCCTAATCCAACCTTCATTTAATTGAAACAATTCGTTGCGTTTATTATGGTTTGTGAATGGCTCTGAATATACGAGGTCCTCTGTAATCTCACATAACTCAGGATTTATATAATTCTTCACGAGTTCCTTCTTCTCTTTATGATTCATTACAACATCTGATGTTAATAGAAGAGTGTTTACCATAAAAGTAGTTAAATCATCAGCAAGCTTCGGAAACATTTGATGATTTATGAGTGCTGTGCGCAATATTGTGTGATCTGATAAATCTTCCATCACGCAACAATTCATCACACTATCAAACAAATATACATTTGGCACGAGTCCAGATGCTAACTCTCCTTCTAATCGCAAAACATCTGATTCTATACGGATTCGATTCGTCGACAACTTAAACTCATCTGAAATACGCGCTGTATCCCCAGCTTGCTTTACAATGACAGAAATGTTCTTCTGTTCATCCCAAACGCGGAACACATAATTTAAATTACCATCACCTATTTCTTTACACTTTAGCCCCTTTACATGTTCGAACTTGGGTAATTTCTCTTGCACATATGTAATCACATCTTTAGCTTCCATTAAAAAATACTTCGTGAACTTAGACATGGTTTCCCCTCCACACTAAATGTAAACGTTTTCTAAAAGCCGTAAAAAATAATAGACTGAAATTTTTTCAATCTATACTATATCTTCTCTATTGCAATACATATCTCGCTTTTATTATATCTTGTTAGAAATGAGCGTCAATGTTTCTATTTCTCATTGCAATATACTTCTTATTATATATATTTAAGATGACAATAATTGTTCACAAAGATTCCGATACATTTTGTTTTATTTATTGCACAATTCTTTGTAAAATAGAAGTAAGCAGTTCCTTTTCAAATCCACAACTTCTAAGAAATATTTCCTTCCTAAGAATTTATACTTACACCATGTCTCTAACATACACACTACCCTTTCAAACACTCATTGAAAATTTATGACTTGAAAATTACCTTTTAATTCCCTAACAGCCTTAATTGAGAATAAATATTAATTAAATTGGTATAAAGTTGGTTTATTCTCTTGACAAAATAACCACTTTTATATGATAATTAATATCGAATTAGAATTATTACAGTTAATTAAAAAATATATTTTATGAGCAAACTAATTTCCGATGCTCAAAACCAACCTTTAGGAGGAATTTTAATATGTTATTAATCGGCACAGAAGTAAAACCGTTTAAAGCTAACGCTTACCATAATGGAGAATTTATCCAAGTTACTGACGAAAGTTTAAAAGGAAAATGGAGCGTAGTTTGTTTCTACCCAGCAGACTTCACATTCGTTTGCCCAACTGAACTTGAAGACTTACAAAACCAATACGCAACTCTAAAAGACTTAGGCGTTGAAGTATACTCTGTATCTACAGACACTCACTTCACTCACAAAGCATGGCACGATAGCTCAGAAACTATCGGCAAAATCGAATACATTATGATTGGCGACCCAACTCGCACAATCACTACAAACTTCAACGTTTTAATGGAAGAAGAAGGTCTTGCTGCTCGTGGTACATTCATCATCGATCCAGACGGCGTTATCCAATCTATGGAAATCAATGCTGACGGTATCGGCCGTGACGCAAGCATTCTTGTTAACAAAATTAAAGCAGCTCAATACGTACGTAACAACCCAGGTGAAGTTTGTCCAGCTAAATGGCAAGAGGGTTCTGCAACACTTAAACCAAGCCTTGACCTTGTAGGCAAAATCTAAGGAGTTCGATCAAAATGATACTAGATGCAGATATAAAAACACAACTATCCCAATACCTTCAGTTAATGGAGAACGATATTTTACTTAAAGTAAGCGCAGGAGACGATAACGTATCTAAAGATATGTTATCTCTAGTAGATGAATTAGCTACTATGTCATCTAAGATTACAGTAGAAAAAGTTGAACTAGAGAGAACACCAAGCTTTAGCGTAAATCGCCCTGGCGAAGACACTGGTGTCGTATTTGCTGGTATTCCATTAGGACACGAATTTACTTCATTAGTGTTAGCTTTACTACAAGTTAGTGGACGTGCTCCAAAAGTTGAACAAAAATTAATCGATCAAATCAAAAACATTCAAGGCGAATATCATTTTGAATCTTATATCAGCCTAAGTTGTCATAACTGTCCTGATGTTGTACAAGCTCTTAACGTGATGAGCGTTCTAAACTCTGGTATTACACATACTATGATTGATGGCGCTGCATTCAAAGAGGAAGTAGAAAGCAAAGACATCATGGCAGTACCAACTGTTTACCTAAACGGTGAATCTTTCGGAAGCGGTCGTATGACACTTGAAGAAATTTTAGCTAAAATGGGTAACGGTCCAGATGCATCAGAGCTTTCTGATAAAGATCCATACGATGTTCTTGTTGTTGGTGGCGGCCCAGCTGGTGCAAGTGCAGCAATTTATGCAGCACGTAAAGGCATCCGCACTGGTATCGTTGCTGAGCGCTTCGGCGGTCAAGTAATGGATACTATGGGTATTGAGAACTTCATCAGCGTAAAACGCACTGAAGGTCCTAAGCTAGTAGCAAGCCTTGAAGAGCACGTAAAAGAATACGACATCGATGTAATGAATCTACAACGTGCGAAACGTTTAGAGAAAAAAGAACTTATTGAAGTGGAACTTGAAAACGGCGCTATTCTGAAAAGTAAGAGCGTAATCGTTTCAACAGGTGCTCGCTGGCGTAATGTTGGCGTACCGGGTGAAGCTGAGTTCAAAAACAAAGGTGTAGCATACTGCCCACACTGTGACGGTCCATTATTCATCGGAAAAGATGTAGCGGTTATCGGCGGAGGTAACTCTGGTATTGAAGCAGCTATCGACTTAGCAGGTATTGTTAAGCACGTAACTGTTCTTGAATTCATGCCAGAATTAAAAGCTGATGCTGTATTACAAGAACGTCTTAACAGCTTACCTAACGTAACTGTTCTGAAAAACGTTCAAACGAAGGAAATCACTGGTACTGACAAAGTAAACGGTATTTCTTACATCGATCGTGAAACTGAAGAAGTACATCATGTTGAATTACAAGGTGTATTCGTTCAAATCGGTCTTGTGCCAAACACAGACTGGTTAGGTGAAACAGTTGAACGCGTTCGCGGTGAAATCGTAACAGACAAGCACGGCGCTACAAACGTACCAGGAGTGTTTGGTGCAGGTGACTGTACAAATAATCCGTACAAACAAATCATCATCTCTATGGGTTCAGGTGCAAATGCAGCTTTAGGCGCATTTGATTACTTAATCCGTAACTAATCATATAGACGTGAGTTTAAAAAAAGCAGGTGCTAAGGCACCTGCTTTTTTTATAATCCTAATGTATAAACTAAAAATCTCTCATTCCCATTCTTCTCATAAGCACCCGGTAATCTAACTTCTCTCTTCAATTCAAAAGCAGTCTGATTCTCCAAGAAGAAAATATAATCTTCAGAAGGGTAGTATAAAATAATATCCACTTTCCTCTCTATTTCCTCTACCGAAAGCAAAATGTTATTTACTACATTCATAAACACTTGGACAGAAAATGGATTGAAGAAATAAAACCGGTTATCACGTGGATCAATCTCATATTCCTGTGCTAAACAACATTCAAATTGAATTTTATCTTTACTGTTTCTTACCTTCCTTGCATAACGCTCACGGTTTTCCATTGCTTCTTTATAAAACGCTTCATTCATTTCAATTCCAACCGCTGATGCATCGCACTTATGATGCATGTAAAAATTCAATCTCCCTTTTCCACACCCAAAGTCTACAATTCGATCGCTACTTTTTATTTCATATTGATTCAATAACTCATCCAACCCGCTATACGGTGTCGGTTCATAACGGTGATAGTGCATAGATTTATTAAACCCTTTTTGCTCACCAACGGTTTTTATATTTAATACAGCATCGTAATATTGTTCGTTCATTTTTTTCTCCTATTAACAAATGGTACTTATTATTATACACCATGTACTAGAGGAGAATTTTCCATCAAATTAATTGGTACGTGAAATTATATCGCTGCAAAATCGAATATATCGACTTAACGACAAATTCCTACAAAAAACAGGAGCTTTCTAGCCCCTGTCTTCCAGCACTTTCAATACAGTCTGTTTCAATATTTCTACTCCATCCATTATACAGCTATGATCAAACTTCATATACGGATGGTGTAATCCAGGTTGTAAGTTCGCCCCTAGTCCAAGCATGACAGCTTTTAAATGCGGTCTCTTCACTGTGTAGTAATGGAAATCATCGCTTCCTGTCGTATACAGTGGTCCAGTACATCCCTCTTCCCCGTATACTTCAAGAATACCTTTTCGCATGAAACGCTCAGCTTCTTCTGACACTTCAGCTCCTGGTGCGAGATCAATCCACTCATAAGAAAGTTTAGATCCCATTGATTCAGCTGACTGAATTACTTGCTCTATTTTTCGCTTCAATTCATCTAGTAATATGTTATTTTCTGCTCTTACATCTAAACTAAAATGTCCATTACCTGGAATAATATTTAGATTATCACCACCAGCTTGGCATCTCGTCATCTTAACAGAATAAGACGTCTGCGGCGGTAACCATATATTTTTCAATCCAATATTGATCATCGAAATGACATCAATTGCATTTATACCTTGATGTGGGCGTGCCCCGTGTGCATCCTCTCCATGAATCATACCTTCTAAAAATCCTGCTGCTCCGTGACGAATAGATGGTGCAGCTTGTTTCAAAGGCAGTTCTTCAATCGGTCTTAAATGAACACCAAATAAGAAATCTGCATCATCCACGGCGCCCTTCTCTACCATCTTTAAGGAACCATTTCCTTTTTCCTCTGCCGGCTGAAAAATAAATCTAACAGTACCGCTATCCCATCTCATATTTTTCAATTGTAAAATAAGTCCCATCACAATCGTCATATGAGCATCGTGGCCGCATGAGTGATTCGCTTTAAATTCTCCGTCTACTTCTTGCCATAGTGCATCCATATCAGCACGAATCGCGATAACTGGATTCCCTCTTCCGATTTCAGCAATCACGCCAGGGCAATCATCAAATATTTTATATGAAATTCCTTCTTCTTTTAGAAAGTTAGTAATATAAGCTGTCGTTTCATATTCCTTCCAGCTTACTTCAGGGTTTTCATGTAAATGCTGAAAAATTTCAGTTAAACGCTCTTGTAGTTCTAATGTTTTCAAAGCTTCATTCTCCTTCCCCTAATTACAAACCATTCAGATTAATTATACTTATGAAAAACAGATGTTTTTATGAACATATTGAATTTTAAGAAAAAAGTCAATTATTTATTTTTTAATACCGTTAATACCCGATTTCAACTCATCTTATAAAGATATCCATACAAATAGAACATTCGATATTTTCTGTTTTCATGTTGACGCTTACATCTATTTTTAGTTATTATAACTTAATAACGTCTATTTTGCGACAATTCTAAAAATACAAACATACATAATGAGGAGGCAGTTTATGAAAAGAGAAATACCTTTTGGCATAGCAATAATCCCTATTATCATTACAGTTGCAGTTATGATGGTTACAATTGTTGTATTAGAACAAAGCCCTCACGTCCCACTTATTATCGGTACAACCGTTGCTTCGATCGTCGCTTGGCGATACGGTTACAAATGGAATGACATTGAAGAATCGATGTATAAAGGAATTCGCCTTGCATTACCCGCTATCGTTATCATTATTCTTGTAGGTTTAACGATCGGTGCTTGGATTGGCGGCGGAATCGTCGCAACTATGATTTATTACGGCTTAAAACTTTTAACTCCATCACTATTTTTAGTTTCAATTACAATTATTTGTTCTATCGTTGCATTAGCTATCGGTAGCTCTTGGTCTACAATGGGAACAATTGGTGTTGCAGGAATGGGAATTGGCCTAAGTATGGGAATCCCAGCTCCAATGGTTGCTGGTGCCATTATTTCAGGCTCTTATTTTGGCGATAAAATGTCACCGCTTTCAGACACAACAAACTTAGCCGCAGGATTAACAAATACAGATTTATTCGTACATATTCGTCATATGTTATTTACTACAATTCCAGGTTTAATTATTACTCTTATCGTCTATGCTTTATTAGGAAGAAGCTTCGGTGATAACAATATTGATGCAAAAAGCATCGATCAAACGTTACAAGTATTGCAACAAAACTTTGTTATCTCGCCTTTCCTATTAATCATACCCGTAGTCGTTATGGTATTGGTCGCTAAAAAAGTACCAGCTATACCAGCTATTCTCGTAGGTATTATTTTAGGATTTTTATCACAAGTCTTTATTCAAGGTGGTTCTGTCTCAGCATCTGTCGGTGCACTCCAAACTGGATTTGTCATAGACACTGGAAACAAGCTAGTAGACGAACTATTTAACCGCGGTGGCTTAGATTCGATGATGAATACAGTTTCTATGACAATTGTCGCTATGACTTTCGGCGGAGTACTAGAACATACTGGCATTCTTCGCTCAATTGTAAATCAAATTTTAAAATTAGCGACATCATCAAAAGGACTTATCGCTTCTACTATCGCATCTTGCTTTGCAACGAATCTTACTTGCTCTGAACAATATATTTCGATTGTTGTTCCTTCAAGAATGTATGCAAATGCGTACACAGAAAAAGGGCTACATTCTAAAAATTTATCCAGAGCATTAGAAGATGGTGGAACATTAACTTCTGTTTTCGTACCTTGGAATACATGTGGTGTATTTATACTCGCAACACTTGGAGTCGGTGCATTCGAATATGCTCCTTATGCTATATTGAATTTCATCGTACCTATTATTTCAATCATTTATGGTATAACTGGCTTCACAATTACGAAGCTATCGGATATTGAAAAAGCAGACCTATTGAAAAAACAAAAAGCGCAACTAGAAGCCTAAAATTTTTGAAACGAATACAACGGTAAATTTAGCTCATATATTGCGCGAGGGCGCCCTTGTTGATAGGGCATTTCCTCGCCGCAAATATTGGCATACCTGTAATCAACTAATTTCTTTAACAGCCTTTCCGTCGATCGCCGAGTCACTTGTAAGTACTCAGAAAGATCGGCCGCTGTAAATTTCAATGATGGATGCGATTGACTAAACTGAATAATTTTTGACAAGTTTGCAGGACTAAGCTTCGTTTCCTTCGCTATTTTCATTAATTCAGGATTATCGTTTTTTAAACTTTGTACCCTCTGTTCTTTCGGGAACGGACCAAATAATTCTTTATCACTTGTTAGTATATAAAAGCGGCGCTCTATCGGATTATTTTTTGCGAAACCTTGAGCGATTTTTGCATTTTGTTCCGCTTCATTTACTGTTTTTCCGTAACCAAATCCAATAGATACCGCTCCTTCTATATTCGTAAATAAACGATCTATTGTATTTGTTTTTGTACTCGATTCGATATCACCACGAGTTGTATACAAAATAAAAGTCATTTCATCAACTTGTTTAAATGAACCACGTAATTCTTTTGAAATTACATTTAATTTTTCAAGCGAGCTTTCTTGTAACTCTATAAAGGATATAATACAAGCACCAACAGTAGCTGAATGGCTTTTTGCTAACTCTGCTTTTATTTTTGCATCTTTTAACCCGTGTATAATTGATTGCGTCGGGTCTATCATACGCTCTGAAGGAATACCTATTTTTTGAAGTTCGTCGTAGACAGCGTGAATACTAGTTAAAGCTAAATCGACCTCTCCAGATTGATATTTAGCTAAATGAAAATCAATGATGCTCTTAATTTCATCATTACTCCATAACATATTTTCATAATCCATCACTTGCGGCGTTTCTTTCAGACCGATATCATGGAACACATTTATAATAAACGAACGATCTACTAAATCAATTGAAATTTTATGAGGTTGAATACTTTGATGATATATTATAGAAAGGAGTGAAGATGCGACAGTTGTCTCGTCTTGCTGTAAGTACGTACTTGGAATTCGCAATTGTTCTCTTATTTCTTTTGCCATATAATAAGGTAGGGCACCTGAGAAAAAGATAACATCACAAGGTTTTAAACGCTTTAATATTTCAGAAGATTCTGCCGGGTGAAGGTAAATATATGGATCAATCTCTATTTCTTCTAGTTTATGAGCAATAGGTAAAAGATTCTCCATAAACTCTTTTGAACCAACAACTGCAATTTTTATCATCATTTTCTCTAACTCCTTATCATTAATTAACGACTATTTAACGTCAACTATATCAAATGTACAAAACCATTGTAAACAGGAAGGGGTCTTTATTCAATGAAAATTACAGCTATTCATCTTTACGCAATTCGTTTACCACTTCGCGATCCATTTGTTATTAGTTATGGTTCTTATTCTGATATGCCTTCTATTATCGTCAAAATGGAAACAGATGAAGGTATTATCGGTTACGGTGAAGGCGTTGCTGATGATCACGTTACAGGTGAATCATGGGAAAGTACTTTCCATATTTTAAAACATATACTATCTCCTGCTCTTATCGGGAAAAACCCAATGAATATCGAGAAAATACACGATATGATGGACAACACAATTTACGGTGTTCCTACAGCGAAAGCTGCGATTGACATCGCTTGTTTTGATATAATGGGCAAAAAACTAAATCAACCTGTATATCAACTAATTGGCGGACGCTACCATGAAGAATTTCCTGTCACTCACGTCTTAAGTATCGCCGCTCCAGAAAATATGGCTGAAGAAGCAGCTTCTATGATTAAAAAAGGTTACCACTCTTTCAAAATGAAAGTCGGCACGAATGTAAAAGAAGATGTAAACCGAATTGAAGCTGTACGTGAACGTGTAGGAAATGATATCGCGATTCGCGTTGATGTAAACCAAGGCTGGAAAAATAGTGCAAACACATTAACAGCACTTCGTTCATTAGGTCACTTAAACATCGACTGGATTGAACAGCCTGTTGTCGCGGACGATATTGACGCAATGGCTCATATTCGTTCGAAAACAGATCTTCCACTTATGATTGATGAAGGATTAAAAGGCTCTCGTGAAATGCGCCAAATTATTAAATTAGACGCAGCTGATAAAGTGAATATAAAACTAATGAAATGCGGCGGCATATATCCAGCTGTAAAACTCGCTCATCAAGCTGAAATGGCAGGCATTGAATGCCAAGTTGGATCCATGGTCGAATCATCTGTTGCCTCTTCCGCAGGATTCCATGTCGCTTTCTCAAAAAAAATCATTACTAGCGTCGAGCTGACAGGACCATTAAAATTCACGAAAGACATTGGAAACTTACATTACGACGTACCATTTATTCGCTTAAACGAAAAGCCGGGACTCGGCATTGAAATAAATGAAGATACACTACAAGAACTAACCGTCTTTCAAGACGTTGTACGCTAAAGGAGGACTAACACATGACGATTCTATATGAAGGTTCATTAAAACAAAACAACGATCCATTTCACGTTACATTACTATCAAGAGAGCATATCGAACAAATTTTATCACTACAAAACGTTGTAGTTGAAGCACTAGAAGATAAAGGTCGTTTACAACCACTATCGCTAGAAGAATTTCAATACATTCTAGAAGGAAACGGAATGATGATCGGTGCTTTTATCGAAAACGAGCTCATCGCATTTCGTGCCCTACTAGTCCCTCCTATCGACGATGAACATTTAGGGCTTGATATTGGTCTACCAGAAAGTCAGCTACACCGCGTCATCTATCAAGAAATCTCAAACGTTCATCCAAGCTGCCGAGGAAATGGTATGCAAAAAATATTAGCCACAATCATCATGGATGAATTACAAAAAGAAGACAGCAAATACGATTACGTTTGCTGCACCGTTGCACCTTTTAACATTCCTAGTTTAAAAGATAAGTTCGCGCAAGGAATGGAAATTGCTGCGCTGAAGGAGAAGTACGGCGGGAGTATGCGGTATGTTTTTGTGAAGGAATTGCGTAAGGATACAGAAAGAGATTGGACGGATGTTAAAGATATTCCGATGAGTGATGTTAGTGAAAAGCAAGCGTTACTTTCGGAGGGATATCGTGGGTATGAGATGGAGAAAATAGATGGGAATTTCATTGTGAAGTTTGGACGATAATCTATATGGAAAAAAGGAAGGGGTATCCCTTCCTTTTTTCGTTCTCCTCACTGAACGATTCTATGGTGAATGAAATTATATCAGCGATTTTCGAAATATATCGACTTACCGACAAATATTTACAATAATCGCAACTTATATAAAGCGCATTACTAAACCGTCATCTTCCAACTCGATAACGCTAACCAGTTTTCCATTTCCTTATAATCAGGCATTATCTTCCCAACAAGACGCCAAAAAGATCGATCATGATTTAAATGAACCATATGACACATTTCATGAACAACTACATAGTCAATTACCTGCTGTGGTGCCATCGCTAGCTTCCAATTGAATGTTAGTTGTAGATTTGAATCACAAGTTCCCCACGTACGACTACTATCTGTAATACGAATAGAACGAGGCTTTGTTTTAAAGTTGCTTTGATGTGCTTTAATACTCTTTTCTACTAATGCCTTGCACTGTTTATAGTAAAAACGTTTTAAAGCTTGTTGTATTTTCTCATCCTTAAGCTCATTCACATAAATGTGTAGCTTATCCCCTTCAAACACTGCATTGTCTTGCGTAATACTTGCATCTTGAGAAATCTGTATCGGATACGTACTCCCTAAATACAGAAAGCCCTCTCCTTGATCATAATCCTTTTCCTGTGGTCCAAGCGCCCGCTCCTGCATTTCCTTACGTGTTTTCTGAATCCAATCCCATTTCTCCTCTAGCAACTGGACTAAGTATTCAACAGGTGTCCCTTTCGGAGCTTGCACCTCAACATTTCCGTAAGAATCTACAAAAAGACGTACTGATTTTTTCTTCTTATAAGTTATATGAAAATTAATTGTCTCACCCAAATATGTATGTACCATTTCATCACCTAACGTATTCGTTCATAATTATTTTTACCAATAAAAAAGAGTAGGCTACAATCGTCCTACTCTACCTATTATATCATTTACTGTTTTAACAAACTTATTATCCTCTATACTTTACAGCCAATCCCTTAATGAAATTCCTTGCGTATCTATCGCCGCACTCTTTGTAATGCTTATGGCCTTTTTTTCTTAATAAAGCGCCTAACTCTCCTTTTGTTACGATGACTCCTACGCTGTCTAATATATCAAGCACATCCTCACTCGTTAAAGATAGTGCGATTTTCATTTTCTTTAAAAGAAGGTTATTGGCACTTTCATTGCTTCGTAAAGGTGCAGCTTGTCCCGCAGGTTGCCCTGGTTTCGGATCTTGCTTTCCTCTTTTTAAAATAATAAATCCATTTAAAAATGACTCTAACATCATCATATCGCATGTTAGTACGTACTCATCTTCGATTACATCAGCATCTTCCGCTTCGTGTTGTGGACTTCTCTTTACTCTTGTAAGCATATCAAGTACGTCCTCTTTCGTTACTTCAATGCCACCAAGATTAAATATTTCCACCATATCTATATCTTTTATATCCATAGCATATCTTACTCTTTTTAATATATCGTTGTTGCTCATTGCCATTGGTTTTCCTCCTGAAATGTTGAATATAGTAATGCTTTTAGCATGTGTAAATTAATGTCGTTAAGTTACTACTTTAACATTTTAGAGGTTGGTTTTGTAGTCTTAGGTGGATTAATGCTTTTGGGGAGGATTTTAAAACAGCAAAAAAGGATGGGCTAATCGTGCGAAATTACGGATGGGGATTTACTATTAGTTAACACACTTGAAAATGGACTAACCTGATATAGGTTTGTCCATTTCTTTTTATGCAACTCTAATTTAGTGGGCAACTCAAACATGAATATTTGTGGTACGGTTCACCGTAACGAATCTAAATGAGGTTATTGTTCATTATTTTCATAATTAAATTTAACAAAAAAGGTAGTGCCTTCCGATCCTGTTTGAATTTCTATTTTTGCATTATGACGGGCAGAAATGGCATAACATATACCTAACCCCAGTCCAGTTCCATTATCTTTGGTTGTGTAAAATGGAGTACCCAGTTTCTCTAACACTTCAGGCCTGATACCTTTCCCTTGATCCCGCACTGCAAGCACCACACAATTTTGACCTTCCTTGTAGGTGCTAATGGTTAGAACTTTCCCTGTGCTCATCGCCTCTAAGCCATTACGGTATAGGTTTATTAATAATTGTCGTATCTCATTACGATTTAAAAATAATTCCGGAATATCATTTGTATCGACTTGAATATATTTATTTTGATTATACGTATCAATCTTTATTAAAGGAATAATATCGTGGATAATTGCATTTAAATCTAACATCTGCAAATCCGATTTCTTTGTATTACCTATCGAGAGAAATTCAGTAATAATAGAATTGGCACGGTCAAGTTCTTCAATCATTAAATTAAAGTACTTATTCTGTTTCTCATAGGTGTTCTCTTCTTTTAATAACTGCAAAAATCCTCGTACTGTTGTCATTGGATTTCTAATCTCATGGCTGATACCTGCTGCCATTTGCCCTATTAAATCTATGTTGGATAACCTTTTCAATTCCTGCTCATATTGCTTTTTTTCCGTTATGTTTTTAAAAATACAACAAATACCATCATCATACGGGTATGCAATAACTTCGTGCCAATATTCATCAGAGATAGAAAAAAATTCGAAATGAACTGTAGTTCGCTCTGACATTGCACGATGAAATTCCTTATACATAACTGCGTCGACGCTACTCGGGAAAACCTCCCATATATTCTTACCTAATACATCTTTTGCTGTTTTTCTTTGTGGAAAATATTGATGCTTATTTACGTACGTGAATTCCCATTTATTATTCAAAGTAAAGAATCCATCCGTAATAATTTCAATCACACTTGTAACTTTTTCATTAGCAGCAGCTAGTTCTCTCGTTCGCTCTTCCACCATACTTTCAAGTTGATCCATATATAACAAGTTTGAAAACGTAGGAGCTGTGGCATCAACGATAGATTTTGCCAGTTGAATTTGGGAAGTATCGTAATTGTGAGCTTTTCCCTCTTTGCCAACGACGATTACCCCTAATATTTCTCCCATTGAAACCAATGGAATCATCAGTAGACCCTTACTATCTATATTTTTTGTTTGAATAACCTCTTGGATCTTGGCTTCATAGCTTTTCTCCATCCAATCCGCTTCTGTCCAATCACAGTCCTTGCTTAACTTCGTTGTTTTAATCGTTGTTTTGTCTAGCGGGTCTAAAAGGTGGGCAGCCATGTTTTTACTCTCTAAAATCTGTCCTAAGTAAAAAAAACATTTATCAAAACTCTCCTGTATCGAGGAACACATTGATAAATCACGGGTAACATTTAGTAACAGCTGCTTCTCGGCAATAAGGTTTTCCTTTTGTGTTAAATTATTTGCATTTTGAATTGCGACCGCAGCCATATTTACATAAGCTTCAACACTTTGAATTTCTGAATCTGTTAAGTTCATTGGAGTTCCATAATCAAATAAAAAAACCAGACCAAATAACTCTTGTCCAAATGAGATAGGCAGGGCTAATAAGGACTTAATTTTGAACGCATCAACTGGTCTTGGATCCGGCCGATGATCCTTTGAGGTATCAGGGATATAGATGTTTTTTTTGGTTTCAATAACTTCTTTTGCCAGTAAGTCTATTTCAGGATCAATTACCTGAGTATCGAGCGTTACGCCATTTATGGTCTCTGGTTTTCCTGCAAACCCTCTAAATGTTCCATCTTCCTGGGGTAAATAAATTCCAACAGCGTTGCACCTAACAATCTCCTCTGATATCGCCATTGTTACACGCTGCAATACTTCACGTAGTTCTAATTTTGTATTTATTATTTTTGTTATATTCGCGAGCCTAGAATATCTCGTCTGATCACTTAACATTCACATAGCCTCCAATTATAGGCATAATTAAATAAAGTGAAACTTTAATCAGTGGGGGTTTTCTTCATCCCCCACTGATTATCAGCCCTCACCAATCGGACGTTTACGGGTAGTGGATCTCCCACCTAAGTTCTTTGCTCCAGCCGAATCTTGAGGTGGGAGTTTTACTGTCCACAAGTAGCGGGATAAACATGATAATATGAGTGAAAATCAAGACCAACCTGCCATTTTCAATTTTCTCCTGTATTCTTGTCTTGTCCTTATTTTACATAGAATACCTCACTTACTTATGATACGGATCACCTTAATTAAAATGAAACAAACGCTCATAAAATCGCTATCTCCTATCCCCTCTAACTTTCAAAAGTTACACCGTTTCACTATCCCCATCCTTATCAACACTACCCTCAAACTTATCAAGCAACCCACGCACTTCATCAGTCGATTTCGTGTTCATCAATTGATTTCTTAGTTCAGCAGCTCCAGGGAAGCCTTTTACATAAATTTTGAAGAAGCGATGAAGCCCTGTGATTGAGCGTGGTAGTACTTCTGCATATTGATCTTGAAGATCAAGCTGTAGTCTTAGAAGATCAAGGTGTTCTTTACTGCTATGTTCTCTTGGCTCTTTTTCGAAAGCAAATGGATTTTTAAAGATTCCTCGTCCGATCATAACGCCATCAATACCGTATTTTTCAGCAAGTTCCATTCCAGTTTGACGGTCAGGAATGTCTCCGTTGATTGTTATTAGCGTATTTGGTGCAATGCGGTCACGTAATTTTTTAATTTCCGGAATTAGTTCCCAGTGCGCATCTACTTGGCTCATTTCTTCTCTTGTACGTAAATGAATAGAAAGGTTCGCAATATCTTGTTTAAAAATGTGCGTTAACCAATCCTCCCACTCACTTAACTCTTTAAAGCCAAGTCGTGTTTTTACGCTGACAGGTAGTCCGCCCGCTTTTGCTGCTTGAATAAGTTCTGCCGCAACGTCTGGACGTAGAATAAGGCCACTACCTTTTCCTCTTGATGCTACATTCGGTACAGGGCAGCCCATATTAATATCGATGCCTTTAAATCCTAGCTCTGCCATACCAATACTCATTTGACGGAAATATTCAGGATTATCTCCCCAAATATGCGCCACTATTGGCTGTTCATCTTCTGTAAAAATTAAACGGCCACGTACACTTTTCATACCTTCTGGATGACAATAGCTATCCGAGTTTGTAAACTCTGTGAAAAATACATCTGGGCGACCAGCTTCACTTACTACGTGACGGAAAACAACGTCTGTCACATCTTCCATTGGTGCAAGTACGAAAAATGGTCGTGGTAAATCACGCCAAAAATTATCTATCATTTCAAATTCAAATCCTCTCACTATGAATACATCTTCAAACTCTCAATTTATAATTTGTGAAAATCAGCAATATTTATTTTAACTAAAATCGTTGCTGAATGGTATTTTTATAAACCAAAAAGCAGATGGTATAGATTTTTTCTATATCAACTGCTTTTTTATTATACCAACTTAAGCCAAGCCACACACTCTACATGAGTCGTATGCGGGAACATATCAACAGGCTGTACTTCCTGCGTTTTATATCCGCCTTCTTCTAGTACTTTTAAGTCGCGTGCTAATGTTGCTGGGTTACATGATACGTATACGACGCGTTTTGGCTTCATATCGATGATTGTGTTTAGTAATGCTTCATCACAGCCTTTACGCGGTGGGTCTACGACCATTGTGTCGGCAATTACGCCTTCTTTGTACCATTTCGGAATGACTACTTCTGCTTCTCCTACACCAAATTCAGCATTTGTCATGTTGTTTAGTGCTGCGTTTCGGTTTGCGTCTTCGATTGCTTCTGGAACGATTTCAACACCGTATACTTTTTTCGCTTTTTGCGCTAGGAATAAAGAGATTGATCCGATTCCGCAATATGCATCGATTACTGTTTCGTTACCATTTAATTTTGCGTATTCTAACGTTTTATCGTATAGCACTTTCGTTTGTTCTGGGTTTACTTGATAGAATGAACGTGCTGAAATCGCAAATTTAATGTCACCGATAAAGTCATAAATATATTCTGATCCGTACAGTACTGTCGTCTTATCTCCGAAAATAACGTTTGTACGTTTCGTGTTTACGTTTTGAACAATCGATTTTACTTCTGGGAATTTCGCTGCGATTTCTTCAATGATTGCTTCTTTATTTGGCAGTTCAGCTGTACGTGTAATGAAGACAAGCATAATTTCCCCTGTTACTTGTCCGTAGCGAGCCATTACGTGGCGAAGTGTTCCTTTGTTACGCTCTTCATTGTAAGCCGAGATACCGTGCTTTTCACAAATGCGTTTTACTTCTTGAATTAATGTATCGTTTTCTTCCGCCTGAATTAAGCATGATTCCATATTAATGATGTCATGCGTTCCTTGACGATAGAAACCAGCTACAAGTCCACCTTCGCGTTCTCCAATTGGTACTTGTGCTTTATTACGGTATACCCACGGGTTCTTCATGCCCAGTACAGGATGAACAGGAACATCGCTTAGTCCACCGATGCGCTGCATAACGTCACGTACTTGTTTTTCTTTCGCTTTTAATTGTCCTTCGTATGTTAAGTGCTGAAGTTGACAACCTCCGCACTCGTTGTACACGGGGCATTCTGCATCTTTACGATATGGACTTTCTTGATGAAGCTTCATTAAACGACCAAACGCGAAGTTTTTCTTCACTTTAATAATTTTAATTTGCGCTTCCTCACCTGGTAATCCGTTTTTTACGAAAATAGGATATCCCTTCACTTTCGCAACACCGGCACCATCGTGTGTTAAATCTTCAAACACTACATCTATAAACTCGTTTTTTTCAACTGGTGGCGTCATTTTTGTACTCATTTTCCGACCTCTCTTTTTCATAACACTGCGTTACATTTTATCATACTTATATGGTCTATTTCTATTGGAAGAAAAAAAGCTATTGACGATACTTCTCTAGTAATGTTACGCTACTACTAATTTAATACGGACGATGTTACCTCATATATAGTCGATAATATGGATCGAGAGTTTCTACCCGGCAACCTTAAATTGCTGGACTATGGGGAAAACTAATGAATATTAGCCTATGTATAAAAAAGACTCCTATTGATTAGCTTTCTCTTATAGATGAAAGTGAATCCATAGGGGTCTTTTTTTATTTTTCAAAAAGGTCAGACATCTTACGTATGACATGAAACCTCCATTACTTTATTTTTAGTAATATAACGAGCGTTTTATGTAAAAACTTTATACGAACTTCTGAAAGGGGCAACTACATGCAATATGTAATGAGCATTATCGGTATTCTTGTCGTTTTAGGTTTATGCTTTGCTTTGTCAAACAATAGAAGTAAAATCAACTTCCGTGCAATTGCTATTATGATTAGTTTCCAAATTTTAATCGGTTGGTTTATGTTTGGCACAAAGATCGGACAGCAAATTATCATCTTCATTAGTAAAGTTTTCAACAAACTAATTAAACTTGGTACGACAGGTGTCGATTTTCTCTTTAATGGAATTCAAAGAGATTTTGTCTTTTTCTTAAACGTATTACTAATTATCGTATTTTTCTCAGCACTACTTTCTATCTTTAGTTATTTAGGTGTTTTACCATTCATCGTTCGTATTGTCGGCGGTGCACTTTCAAAAATTACTGGTTTACCACGCGTTGAATCATTCCACGCAGTAAATTCTGTATTCTTCGGTTCAAGTGAAGCGTTAATCGTTATTAAAAACGATTTACAGCATTTTAATAAAAACCGTATGTTTATCATTTGTTGTTCAGCAATGAGCTCCGTTTCTGCTTCTGTTACAGCATCATACGTTATGATGTTAGATGCGAAATATGTATTAGCAGCTCTTCCGCTAAACTTATTCTCAAGCTTAATCGTTTGTTCGTTATTAACACCAGTTGATACGAAAAAAGAAGACGAAGTGATTCAAAAATTTGATAGAAGCTTATTCGGAGATAGCTTTATCGGCGCTATGATTAACGGTGCGCTTGATGGGTTAAAAGTAGCTGGTATCGTTGCCGCATTAATGATTGCCTTCATTGGTGTTATGGAAGTTGTAAACTACGTAATTAGCGCCGCTTCAGGTGCAATGGGATATGCTGTTACTTTACAACAAATCTTCGGTTATATACTTTCTCCATTCGCATTCTTAATGGGTATTCCAACTCAAGATATCATCCCAGCTGGTGGTATTATGGGTACGAAGATTGTCTTAAATGAATTCGTAGCAATCCTTGATTTAAAAGGCGCTGCTGCAACATTATCTCCACGTACAGTTGGAATCGTTACAGTATTCTTAATTAGCTTCGCAAGTATTAGCCAAATTGGTGCGATTGTTGGTACAATCCGTGCCCTTTCTGAAAAACAAGGAAGCATCGTATCTAAATTTGGTTGGAAAATGCTATTTGCATCAACACTTGCTTCTATTTTATCTGCAACAATCGCTGGATTGTTTATTTAATAAAAAATCACCTTACTCTTTTAAGTAAGGTGATTTTTTTGATTCTTTATGAAATAGAACGGAATTCAATTACTTCCTCTTTACTAATAAGCTTTCCTTCGTGTATACCTTTTACTGAAATATCAATAATGGATTTATCCTCTCCTTCAAGCTTACCCAAAGAAAATATATAAATTAAATTTCGTTCTTTTAGCATCCATTGCTTGCCATGCCAGGGCCCCGTTATCTTTTGTTCCAAAGATGTTTTTTCTTCTCCAACATACTGACATTCTCCAAACGAAGTTTTTACTATATTTTCCTCAGTATCAATTACTATATTTCGAAATAGCTCTAAGTTTTTACTTGAAACAATTTCTATCTCATGGTTACTTTTTTGCTTAAATTGAAGTTTTCCGTCACTTGTATTAGATAAACTACTATTCTCAACGGCGTTCCTAAAGAAGTTATATTCTTCTTCCGTAACACCAAAATTCGGATGATACGGCTTCACCTGTTTATCTATGTACCCTGATATATATTTTACATACCATTCTCTATCATTTTCCACATGCTCTCTCATTTTTTTAGTAATAGCCTCTACTTTTTTACGGGTATCACGATCCATCTCAATCGTCATAATATCCGCCGTCACTTCCGCATTCATAAGATGCGGTGGAATATACTCTTCCACACTATTCGCTTTACTCGCTTCACTTTGACAACCGACTATGAATAGCGATATGAGAAGGATATATACTATTTTTTTATATTTCATTTCTATTCTCCACTCCATACATCATTCTTACTTAAATTTATAGCGGTTTTATTATAGTCCAAAACCCTTATATTTTAATATAAACTACTCTACATATGCAAAATTGCATATTAATAAACCTTTCTCTTACTTTAAAATTAACTTAAATCATTTACCAAAATATACAAATTACAAATGAACAATGTTATAATTTGTAAAAAAATACATTGGAGGATATTATGAAAGCCCACGCCCTTTTCGACTTCTTATATTTACTAGTTTTAAGCATGAAAAGCTATTATGTATGGGGAATACCTATCTATGTCTTTATTATTCCTCTCATTTTTGTAGTAGGTTATATTATTATCAATTCCAATAAGAAACGAAAGAATACATCGATTCAAAGTCATTAATCTATCGCCCTAATAGCTCCTCCTAAAAATCATATTCCCCTCATTTTCTTCAAATGATATGATGAACAAGGGTATATCCCCACCTCTCTTATAGCGGTGGGGATTTTAATGTAAGTATGCAACATAATACACAATAGAAGGTGATTCCATGAGAAAATACGCAGCGATTGCTTTATGTACGTCTGCCATTCTAGCAGGCTGTAATACAAATAATGCTAGCCCAGAACCTGCAAAAGAGAAAAAGGTACAAGAAGTAAAAAAACAAGAAGAGACTGTACAAATACAAGGTAAAATTTCTTATAATCCAGTTACGCACGAATCTACAAACACAGCTATTCATATAACAGATATAAAAGATGCTTTAACTGAAGTACAATATAAAATTTGGCGCACTGCTGATGGAAAGGAAAGTGCTAAATCTTTTTCTTCTAAAGAGAAAGATCAACAATTTACACTTCCCTTTGATATAAAAGAATTTGAAGGAAAACGCGGTGAATATCAAATTGAAGCAACAGGAACAACAGAGGGCGGAAAAGCTATTCCACTTACGAAATCTACTATTACTTTCGAGCAAAAAGTTCCTGTTCTTATGTACCACGCAATTGATGATTATCATGGACAAGGTATTAAAGATTTATTCGTATCACCCGCTAACTTTGAAGCACAAATGAAGTATTTAAAAGACAATGGTTATACATTATTAACATTTGAACGCTGGGGCGATATTAATAAAGTAAACAAGCCGGTTTTCGTTACATTTGATGACGGTATGAAAAATAATATGAATGCATTTCGCATTTTACAAAAACTAAAAGATGATACTTTTAAACCAGCAGCAACAGAATATATGATTGTTGATAACGTTGATGTAGAAGGCGCCCTTTCTACATCTGAAATAAAAGAAATGGTTGATTCAGGTATTTTTTCTGTACAATCTCATACAGCGACACATGCAAACTTGCCAAAAATTACAAACTATGACGAAGAGTTAAAAGGATCAAAAGAAAAGCTAGAGAAAATAACAGGTAAGCCTGTTATCGCAATTGCTTATCCATTCGGTCATGTAGACGATAAAGTTGTCGCAGAAACAAAGAAATACTATCAATTTGCAACAACAACGAAGCCTGGACAATTCATTACGAAGGGTGAACCTGATGAGTTGTTAAAAATGAAGCGTGTTCGCATACACCATACAACGACTGTAGAACAATTTGCTTCTTCGATTAAATAACGTAAAAAGAGAGCTCAATACATTTTGAGCTCTCTTTTTACGTTATATTTATATATATTTTTAGAATTTTCTTGTATTATATATAGTAAGAAATCTTTCAAACTAAAGGAGATTATACATATGTCATTTGAACAAACGTTAGAGAAGTATGCTGCCCTTGCAGTCAATGTTGGTGTTAATATTCAGCCCGGACAAACTTTATCAATTAGTGCACCTCTTGAGGCTGTACAGTTTGTACGCCTCGTTACAGAAAAAGCATATCAATCTGGTGCAAAACACGTATATGTTGATTGGAATGATGAGACGTTAACACGCTTAAAATTCGATCTAGCTCCTGAAGAAGCTTTCTCCGAATTCCCTTCTTGGAAAGCACATGCTCGTGAAGAATTAGCAAAAGAAGGCGCTGCATTTATGTCCATCTATGCAGAGAATCCTGATCTATTAAAAGGTGTAGAACCAAAGAAAATTGCAACAGCTCATAAAGTAGCTGGAGAAGCGATGAAAGTATACCGTGATTATGTACAAGCAGATAAAGTAAGCTGGTGCGTAATTTCTGTTCCTACGAAAGAATGGGCTGCAAAAGTATTCCCTGATGTAGCGCCTGAAGAACAAGAAGCAAAACTATGGGATGCTATCTTCAAAGCAACTCGTGCTGATTTAGAAAATCCTGTGGAAGCATGGAAAGAACATGATGAAACACTACATACAAAAGTGGATTACTTAAACGAAAAACATTATAAAGCTCTTCACTATACAGGCCCTGGAACAGACTTAACAATCGAACTTCCAGAGAAGCATGTATGGGCTGGTGCTGGTAGCTTAAATGAAAAGAACGTAGCCTTTATGGCTAACATTCCAACTGAAGAGGTATTTACAATGCCACTTAAAACAGGTGTGAACGGCCAAGTGTCTAGCACAAAACCGTTAGCATTTGCAGGTAACATTATTGACAACTTTACGTTAACATTTGAAAACGGACGTATCGTAGACTATAAAGCTGAATCTGGTGAAGAAGCTTTAAAACATTTAGTAGAAACAGATGAAGGTTCTCACTTCTTAGGCGAAGTAGCTTTAGTACCTCACGATTCACCAATTTCAAACACAAATATTTTATTCTACAATACGCTATTTGACGAAAATGCATCTTGCCACCTTGCAATTGGAAATGCTTATGCATTTAACTTAGATGGCGGGAAAACAATGTCTAAAGAAGAACTTGCTGAAAATGGTGCAAACGCTAGTATTACACACGAAGACTTCATGATTGGATCAGCTGAGCTTGATATCGACGGTATTACAGCTGATGGAAGACATGAGCCGATTTTCCGTAAAGGTAACTGGGCGTTTTAAGTTAACCATTATAAAAACACATTGGATTACCCAATGTGTTTTTTATTTGTTTGGCTTCAATTCAAATTTTATTGTTCTATTTTCATGCGTAAACTCAGGCCTATACGTAGCGATATACGTATTTTCTTTCGCTACGTCAAATAGCATGATATCTTGGATTTTTTCATCTGGTGCTAATTTTTTACTAATGAAGCTATCATAGTTATTATATTCTTTAAATCTTGTACCTTTCTTATCGGTAATCTCAAATTCATAAAATGCAAAAGGTATTTCTTTTTCACTATTATTTTCCACTTCGAAAACAATCCCCAAAATCTCCTCTTTCTTTTTACCCTCATCATAATCTGGATATCCTAATTGAACTGACTCGATAGTTACTTGCAGACCATCTACATCTACTGTCTCTCCTATTTTATAAACTTTATCTTGAACGTCCTCTTGTTTACTTTCATTACTATTTTCAGTCTCAGTACAAGCACTTAAACTAAAAGCTATGCCACAAATTAAAACAATTCGACTCACTTTTTTTAACATACTCTTCCCTCCGCATGAGACGAGATTTCATATATGTATCATAACAATACTCTTTGCTATTCCTTGTCATATTTTGTCACATGACATAGTAACCAAAAGAAAAAAGCTATCTTCTACAAAAGATAGCTTTCATGATGCCGATGACACTTTCAGTCCAATTACTCCTAAAACAATAAAGAGAATACAAAATGCTTGGAATAAATTAATATGCTCTTTAAAAAAGTACACACTAATAATCGTAATAAGAAGTGTCCCTAAGCCCGACCAAATCGCATAAGCAATACTTAAGTTAATCTTCTTTACGACGATAGCAAATATACTGAAACAAATACCGTAAAAGACAAAAATAAGTACACTTGGAACGAGCTTTGTTAAACCGTTCGATAGTTTCATCGCTATCGTTCCAGCTACTTCAAAAATAATTGTTACAAGTAATAATAGCCAATATACCATACTAGAATCTCCTTCTTTTTTAGCTTATGAAGATTCTAGTATACTACTTATAATCCTAACGAAATATATTTAATTTCTAAATATTCCTCGATGCCGAAATGGCCTCCTTCACGTCCGATACCACTTTCTTTAAAGCCACCAAATGGTGCTTGTGCAACTGATGGAAGGCCATCATTTAAACCGATAATACCGTACTCTAACGCTTCACTAATTTGGAATGCTTGACTAATATCTTTTGTAAAAATATAAGCAGCCAAGCCATATGGTGTATTATTTGCTCGCTCGATTACTTCTTCAACTGTTTTAAATTTCGCAACTGGTGCAACCGGTCCAAATGTTTCTTCATTCATACAAAGCATCGTGTCATTTGCCAATCCAATTACTGTTGGCTGAATGAAATAACCATCTAACTCTGCAAATTTATGGCCACCGTATAAAACTTCTCCGCCCTTTTGAATTGCATCTTCAATATGTTCTTGTACTTTCGAAACTGCATTCGCATCAATAAGTGGACCTACAGTTGTTCCTTCGCCGAATCCATCTCCAACTTTAAGCTGCTCTACAGCTTTTGTGAACTTTCCTGCAAATTCTTCGTACACTTCTTCTTGAACAAAGACGCGGTTTGTACATATACACGTTTGTCCTGCGTTACGGAATTTCGAACCAATTACCGCTTCTACCGCCTTATCTAAATCAGCATCATTCATAACAATAAATGGAGCGTGACCACCTAATTCAAGCGAAACCTTTTTCATCGTTTGCGCAGCGCTAGCCATTAATTCTTTTCCAATTTCAGTTGATCCTGTAAAGGAAACTTTTCGAACGCGCTCATCTTCCATCCACGTATCAGCAATTGCTTTTGCACTACCTGTTACAATATTTATTACACCTTTTGGAATGTCTGCTTCATGTGCTAATTCAACTAACTTCAATGCAGTTAATGGCGTTTGACTCGCTGGTTTCACAACTGCTGTACAGCCTGCTGCAAGTGCTGGAGCTACCTTTCTCGTAATCATAGCAGCTGGGAAGTTCCACGGTGTAATAGCTGCCATAACTCCAACTGGTTGCTTCATAACTAAAATACGCTTATTCGGGTGAGAAGCAGGAATCATTTCACCGTATATTCTCTTTCCTTCTTCTGCGTACCATTCAACAAAACTATTTGCATAATTCACTTCACCAAGCGCCTCTGCAAACGGCTTTCCTTGTTCTCTCGTCATGATTGCTGCAATTTCTTCTTTATTTTCATCAATGAGTGTGAACCACTTTTTTAACTTTACTGCACGATCTGCTGCCGTTAATTTTGACCATGATTTAAAAGCTTCATGTGCAGCATCAACCGCTTGCTTTGCCTCTGTAATCCCGCCCTTTGGTACAGTTGCAAATACTTCCTTTGTCGCTGGATTATTCACTTCGATTTGTTCTTGCAGTGTAATCCACTCACCATTTATATACATCGCCTTTTTCTCTAAGTTTACGAACGTCGCTTTTTTATCCAATGTTTTCTTCCTCCTCTATGAACTTCTTAATCTTCCTAGTGGCAGCAGATTGACTTATTTGCAAAAACTCAGCCACTTTATAACTTGATCCATACGTTTTATACGCTTTAAGAATAATATTTCTCTCTACCTCTTCCAACATTCTATAAAGACTTTGTCCGGATTGTTCAACCGTTGTCTCTTGCATAGATAGTGGCAAATCTTCTACCGTTACAAAATCATCAGCAGTGATAACAATTCGTTCAATTACATTTTCAATCTCTCTATTATTTCCTTCCCAAGGGTACCCTACAAACATTTGTAACGTACTAGGAGCTAACTTCACATCACGTCCGTACTTTTTATTAAAATGCTGTAAATAATGATAGATGAGCGGCAAAATGTCTTCTGTTCTATCCCGAAGTGGCGGAATTGAAATTGGAATGACATTCAGACGATAGTATAAATCTTTCCGAAATGTTCCTTGTTTCACCATCATACTTAAATCTCTATTTGTTGCCGCTACAATTCTAACATCCACCTTTTTTAATTCTCTTCCGCCTATAGGGCGAAACGTTTTTTCTTGCAATACTTGCAAAAGCTTCGCTTGAATTTCAAGCGGCATTTCACCAATTTCATCTAAGAAAAGGGTCCCTTTATGCGCTGATTCTAATAGCCCCTTTTTCCCTTCACGATTTGCACCTGTAAAAGACCCACCTGAATATCCAAAAAGCTCAGATTCGATTAAATTCGTCGGCAATGCCGCACAATTAATTTCATAGAAACTTTCATTCTTCCGGTGACTCACTTCATGCAAATGGCGTACTAATCGGCTTTTCCCCACTCCAGTCTCACCTAATACGAGAACTGTGCTATCTACCACAGATACTTTTTTTATTGTTTCGATTATTTTTTGCATAGCGATGCTTTTAAAAATAAGCCCTTCATGCTCATATGTTTCTCTTAATTCTTTCTTATATGTCTTTAGCTGATTATCCATTTCCTCTACCTTTTGACGTAATTGATAGAGTTCAGTAAGATCACGAGAATAACTAATCACTCTTCTTAAATTTCCCTCATCATCAAAAACAGGCCTTGTACGAACATGCAAATACTCTCCTGATTTCGTTGTTTGAACAAGTTCAACTGGCCTTTTCTTTTCAATTACTTCTAACGTTGCAGACGGATAAAAAATTCCTTCTTTCTGTAGTTCTTGTACATGCTTTCCTACTAATCCCTTAGCAGAGAGCTGGTAATGTCTTTCACACATACTATTTACACGTACAACGATTCCCTTATCATCCGTAACAAAAATTTCATCAAATGCATATTCAAATACATCTTGTAAATCCATCAACATTCGTTCCTTTTCTGCAACCATTCTAGCCACTCCCTACTTCAAATCCATCGATTCACTTTACTACCTTTATTATAAAATGAATTTTCTGCATTTTATATAGAGTCAGCTAGAATGTTTTCAATTTGTTATTTATACAAATCTATTTATATTTTTCAACACATAATTCGCTGCCTTGAAAAATACAGAATGCCATCGCAACCACACCCTCACTTTGTTTTAGCTTGGCATGGGGCAGGAAAAGGGCCTGACCGATTCTATGCATGGCCAGATGCTCTCTTCCGCCTAAAAAGAAAAGCTTTATGCCCTTTTTTAAGTTATCCCAATTCTTTATACACGAGCGATATTTGCTTGCTCATAACAAGCTAGCAATGATTCTTCAATTATTGTTAAACCTTCCTCAAGTTGCTCATCTGTAATAACTAATGGCATTAACACACGAATAACATTTCCATATGTTCCTGCTGATAGTAGAAGTAATCCGCGTTTATTTGCTTCTGCACATAAATTAGACGCTAATGTTTTATCAGGCGCTTTCGTCTTGCGATCTTGAACGAGCTCGAATGCACACATTGCCCCTAAGCCGCGCACATCACCGATGCAATTATATTTGTTTTTCATCTCTTGGAATCGGTTCATTACGACTTTCCCTAATTCTATCGCTCTATCATTTAATTTCTCTTTTTCTATTACATCAAGCACAGCTAATGCAGCCGCACATCCTAGTGGGCTTCCTGCATACGTTCCGCCAAGTTCCCCCGGTGCAGACTCATTCATAATTTCTTTACGCCCAATCACGCCGCTTATCGGTACACCAGCACCTAATGATTTAGATACCGTAATTAAATCTGGAACGACATCATAATGATCAATTGCAAAGTATTTTCCGGTACGACTAAAGCCTGTTTGAATTTCATCAGCTACAAATAAAATACCGTGCTCTGAACAAATACTGCGTACTTCTTGAACAAATTTCTTACTTGGAACAATAAATCCGCCTTCCCCTTGAACAGGCTCCATTACAACAGCTGCAATTGTTTCTGGCGCTACTTCTGATATGAAGAAGTTCTTAAACTCTTCAATGATAAAATCATCATACTGCTCTTCTGTTAACCCTTCTGGGCGACGGTATTCATATGGGAATGGCGCTTTATATACTTCTGGAGCAAATGGGCCAAATCCAAATTTATATGGTTTTACTTTACTTGTCATCGTCATTGTCATTAATGTACGCCCATGAAATCCTTTAGAAAATGCGATAATTCCAGGTCTCTTCGTATATTTACGAGCAATCTTCACTGCATTTTCAACCGCTTCTGCCCCACTGTTTAAAAACAGCACTTGTTTATCGAAATTACCTGGCGCTAATGCTGCCAGTTTTTCTGCCAATTCAATATATGGCTCATACATCATCACATTAAAACCAGTGTGAATATATTGATCTACTTGTTTATGAAGCGCTTCTTTAACAGTAGGATGACAATGTCCTACATTAATTGTCCCGATTGCTCCTGCGAAATCAATATACTGGTTTCCATCCACATCTGTTACGAGTGCACCATTTGCAGACTGTACAAATGTTGGAATACCATTACTTACTCCTTTTGGTACTATATTTTGGCGGCGTTCTAATAAAGACGCTGCTTTCGGCCCTGGAATTTGTTCATTTACTTTAGCAAATTTTTTTGTGTTCATTGTGTACCCCATCCTTTTTTATACAATGTTTTCTCTTTATATTGCAAGATGTGTGCCAACTCCCCATTTCTAGTATTCATCCCATTCTCTAAATATCTCGGCATAAAAAATAAGTCTATAAAGACTCATATAGAGTCCTTATAGACTTATCAATTCATACATTAGACTTTCCTTGTTTCCAAATAAACTCACCTGTATGAGAAATTAAATCTTCAACAGATTGTAATACTAAATCTGCAAGTGGTTCTAACGTTTGACGATCACCCGTACCAGATAGTACACCAATCGCATAACAATCGCCACCATTTTTCGCTAAATGTAAATCCGTCGGTGTATCCCCGACGACCGCTACTTCACATGTCTCTAAATTAAATCTCTCACAAAACGATTCTACAATTTTTTTATCTGGCTTCTGTGCTGGAAATGTATCTGAAGCTATAACACAATCAAAAAAATCTTCCAATTGATATTGCTTTAAAAATAATTCTGTCGGCGCGAAATCATCAGCTGTAACGACACCTAGAATAAATCCTCTATCCTTTAACGCTTGTAAAACTTTCGGTAAATCTGCCGTCATTCTCATATGTGAACGATGCTCGTACATAAGAGCAAACAACTTTTCACTCACCCATTGATGCATCTCTTCTTCTCTAGATGATGCAATATACTTACAAAGCCCCTTGGCCACATCAAGACTCGTTCCAGCAGCGATCGCACTACGAGGATGAACAAAGGCTCCGTCTACGCCAATCTCTTTTAATAAAGCCTGCTGCATTGATTCTGGTAATTGATATAAATTTATACATTCTGCAACGAGCTCTTCAGCTACTTTTATCCAAATCGAATGAAAATCCATTAATGTCCCATCTTTATCAAATAGTATTGCTTTTACCTTCTCCATAGCACCGATACGATAAACTTAACTAAATCTATACAATTCGATCAAATTTACACAAGTTAGTGCTTCATCGTGTTCTCGCAACCCCGAAGGGACGAGGGGTATAACACTCCACACGAGGCAGTATCGTTACCTCATATTATCAAGCATTTATTTTACCCATCTTGATAAATTTATCGAAGCATTTAAATCTCTATCGTGATGGCTATTGCATGGAACACAACGCCACTCACGTATTTTTAAACTCCACTGTCCTTCTGGTTGAACTGAATGGTCGTATTTTACTCCGCAACATGAGCAAATCTTGCTTGAGGCGAACCATTTATCAGCTTTTACATACTCAATGCCATACTTCTCGCACTTGTATGATAAACATTGAAAGAAGAAGTGTAATTTTTGAAATGAAAATGCTTTCGATAGTTTTTTGTTTTTTAACAGGTTTGAGATAGGTAAGTCTTCCACAACAATCCTCATTGGTTTGGTTTTCACCAATTTAGCTGTTGCTTGATGGATATGGTTATTTCGGATATTCGTAATTTTCCTAGATAACCGAAGGTGCTCAGTTTTAGCCTTTTCATATCCGGCAGACTGAATTTTTACACCTTTTTTAAATCTCCTAGACATATCTCTTTGCGCCGACTTTTTCCTTTTCAAAAGTTTTTTAACCTTGGCATCTTTGTTTATATTTCGTTCTTTCGTACCATTAGAAGCTACAAACAGCTCTTTTAAACCAACATCCACACCAATCGACTCATTGGTTAGTTCTTGTGATTCAAAGTCTTCTTGGAATCCTACACTAATCCACCAGTGACGACCATCAAATGTAACTCTTGGATTTGATGGTTTTTTGTTTCTTGGTAGTTGTTGGCCTGTTTTCACTTCTCCAATAGACTGAATATCAACTACTTTCTTTCCAATAATCAGTCTTTCATAATTGGCATAAAATCCTTGAATTAAATCTTTTTTGGATTTATAAGAAGTGTGATAACCATTTTTGTACTTTTTGAACGAATTTTTTCTCGCCTTGTCAAAATCTTTTGAAGCCTGTTTGGGAACTTGTGCGTTGATGTCATTTAACCACTCATATCTCTTTCGCTTCTTGATCTTTGTAAATCGTTTCTGTAAAGCTAACTGTGAAACAGATTTTCCAAATAACTTATAGTATCTATCACTCATTCTTTTACAATAGTTATAAGCGAATCTTGCAGCGCCAGCATGGTTTCTAAGCACTTTTTCTTGTTCAGGCGTTGGAATCAGTCTGACTTTCTTCGCCAATATCATCAGAATTTAACTCCTTTACTGTGCGATTATTCGGGCACTCACCTTTCAGATAATGAAAGATTTGTTCTTCTGAATAGTAGCGTGTTCCACCAGCATTCTCCTGAGACTACTCGGATGCAAACCTGTTAATTCTGATACTTGACTAACTCGTAAAAATTTCATTATTATTCTCACCTCATTGAATCCGCAACAGTACATACGTCCGATAAATTCAATAAAGTTTGATAGATTCAATAAAATTTATCTTGTTCAACTAAGGGCGCAATTCCTTAGCCAGTTCTCTTATGAACTTCTCATGTTTTCACATGAGCGCAGACTATATGTTTATCTACTTAAAGATAGAGGATTTTTCCACCACCATAGGCTTGTGATGTACTCTCGTCAGTTATACGAGATAGTCGTTGAACGTTCATCTTATCAATTTTGACTTAGATGATTCGAGGCGGAAGACCCATTGTTCTAGTGTTTAGGATTTAACCTTGCACCATCTGATTGATTTTTTCTGCTTTCGCGACATTCACGCTCGCTATTTCTAGCCACGTTGTAGTTCAATCAGCTTTAGGGATTGCCCGCAGTTAACCCTCACTACTAGCCAATCACTTGACTAGCAGGGCTTGCTGATATATTTAATTAACTTTAGTTATAAGTGGTTAAATAAATCGTAACAGTTAATTACCCTACCTCTCATTTCTTATCTCCTCCAGTGTATCAATAAAGTATGGATATAACATAAACGAATTGTAAAAATACCATAAAAATCAAACTAACTTCCAATTTACAATTCCTCTATATAATAAAAAGGATGCCTTTACAGGGCATCCTCTTGATGTTCAGGAACAAATAGTTCCAGACAATGATATATATTTTCAAATTCCATTGGTGCGTCTCCGCCATATTCACCATCTAAGTTGATCATTAATTTATCAGGGGAATGAACTTTAATACGATTCGCTTGTGTATATAGCACTTTCGGATTGTTAATATGTTCCCCACGCTGCGCTTGTGTTGCTGCTTTAATTAAATCAGCGATAGAACCTTTTTTCAGTACTAATAAATCAAATAATCCATCGTTAATAGATGCATATGGTGCTACTTTTTCGAATCCACCAACTGAACGAGTATTCGTAATTAAAAACATCGTAATTTCTTCTTGTAGCAGTTTCCCATCATACTCAATTTCAACATATGTTGGATGTAATGATGGTAACATTTCGATTCCTTTTAAATAGTAAGCAAGTTGGCCTAATACCGTTTTTAGCTTGCTTGGTACTTCATATGTTAATTCTGTAATACGGCCACCACCAGCGATATTAATGAAATATGTATCATTCGCTCTACCAAGATCTAACGGTACCGTTGTTCCTTCACAAATAATATCCGCAGCCTCTTCAATAACACGAGGTACACCGATCGCACGCGCAAAATCATTTGTCGTTCCAACTGGAATAATACCAAACTTTGGACGATGCTCATGTCCTACTAAACCGTTCACTACTTCATTTAATGTACCATCACCACCAGCTGCGATAACAACATCAAACTTACGATCAGCAGCTTGCCTCGCTGCCACAGTCGCATCTCCAGGACCAGTTGTCGCATGACAAGACGCTTCATATCCAGCTTGTTCTAATTTTTGTAATACTTCTGGTAAGCTCTTCTTAAATAGCTCGCGCCCAGAAGTAGGATTATAAATAATTCTTGCTCGCTTCATCATTTATTAGCACAGGAAATTCCTTATTCATTGAAAAACGAATACACCGAACCCTTATTCAGTATCCCTATGCCTACCTCCTCTCATCTTCCTATCCTTCTTTAATTCCGCTCAAACAGGCAGTAAGAACCCGATTCGTGTAGCCCATCAAAAGTAACTGTTCACTCCTGATAGTTTTGTTTTATTTAACCAAGAAATTTATCCCGCTATTTGCGGGCAGTAAAACTCCCACCTCAAAATTCGGCTGGGGCAAAGAAGTTAGGTTGGAGTCGGGCTGCCCGTAAATGCCCGATTCGTGAAGGCTAATAATCAGTGGGGGATGAACAAAACCACCACTGATTAAAGTTTCACTTTATGTCTATCCATTCTCTCACATCAATTTACATATAATGAATAATAATTATCTATTATTTCATGAGATGAAAAAAAACCTCTATGTCTAGATTTATCATTATTCCCACCTTTTTGCAACTATCATACCATAGTTGCTATAGAAACATTTTTTCACTTTTGACAGTTAATCAAACGTTTGTTTAAATTATTTTTCACCATTTAAACAAACGTTTGATTAACTCAGAAAAAACACCCAAATACGGGTGTTTTTTCTGTTTAATCTTTAAGAATCTATACTATTTTAGCGCTTATTAATCTCTTCAAGTAAGATTTTGTTAACAAGCGGTGGATTTGCTTGTCCTTTTGTAGCTTTCATAATTTGACCAACTAAGAAGCCAATTGCACGGTCTTTACCGTTTTTAAAGTCTTCAATAGATTGCTCATTATTATCAAGAATTTCTGTTACAACCTTACGAAGTGTTCCTTCGTCAGAAATTTGAACAAGCCCTTTCGCTTTAACGATTTCTTCTGGGTCTCCACCTTTTTCAATTAATTCGTTAAATACTTTCTTCGCGATTTTAGAAGAAATTGTACCTTTTTCAATTAATTGAACCATTTTAGATAAACCAGCAGGCGTTAACGCAACGTCTTTTAATTCTTTTTGTTGTTTGTTTAAGTATGCAAGTACTTCACCCATTAACCAGTTTGATGTTAATTTCGCATCAGCACCATCTACAATTGTTGCTTCAAAGAAATCAGACATCTCTTTCGTTAATGTCAATACGTGTGCATCATAAACCGGTAAGCCAATTTCTTCAACATAGCGAGCTTTACGTACATCTGGAAGTTCTGGAATAGAAGCACGAATTTCTTCTTTCCACTCATCGTCGATGTAAAGCTCAACTAAGTCTGGCTCTGGGAAGTAACGGTAATCGTCAGATCCTTCTTTTATACGCATTAAGATTGTTTTCTTCGTTGCTTCATCATAACGACGTGTTTCTTGTTGGATGATACCGCCAGATAATAATTCTTTCTCTTGGCGCACTTGCTCATGCTCAAGACCTTTTTGCACGTAAGTGAAAGAGTTTAAGTTTTTCAGTTCTGCTTTTGTACCGAACTTCTCTTGTCCAACTGGACGAAGTGAAATATTCGCATCACAACGAAGAGAACCTTCTTCCATCTTACAATCAGATACACCTGTATATTGAATGATTGATTTTAACTTCTCTAAGTACGCATATGCTTCTTCTGGAGTACGCATATCTGGCTCAGATACGATCTCGATTAAAGGCATACCTTGACGGTTGTAATCTACTAATGAACCTTCAGCTGTATGCGTTGATTTACCAGCATCTTCTTCTAAATGAAGACGTGTAATACCGATACGTTTCTTTTTACCGTCTACTTCGATTTCAATCCAACCATTTTCACCAATTGGCTTATCAAATTGAGAGATTTGGTAAGCTTTCGGATTATCTGGGTAGAAATAGTTTTTACGGTCGAACTTCGTTTCCGTTGCGATTTCACAGTTTAATGCCATTGCAGCTTTCATTGCAAAGTTAACTGCTTCCTTATTTAAAGTAGGAAGTACCCCTGGGTATCCTAAGTCAATTACACTTGTTTGTGTATTTGGCTCCGCTCCGAATTCTGTTGGACTCGCAGAGAAAATCTTCGAATTTGTTTTTAACTCAACGTGAACCTCTAAACCAATAATTGTTTCTAAATTCATCTATGCTCGCCTCCTTACAGACTTGCTTTTTTTGTATGATAGTCTGTTGCTTGCTCAAACGCATGTGCAACGCGGTAAATTGTCGCTTCATCGAAGTGTTTACCAATGATTTGTAAACCAAGTGGCATGTTGTTAGCACCGAATCCACATGGAACAGAAATCGCTGGAACACCCGCTAAGTTTACTGGAATTGTTAAAATGTCATTTGCATACATTGTCATTGGATCGTCCACTTTTTCGCCCACTTTAAATGCTGGAGTTGGCGTTGTTGGTCCAATAATAACATCGTAGTTAGCAAATACATTTTCAAAGTCATTTTTAATTAATGTACGTACTTGTTGTGCTTTTTTGTAATATGCATCATAGTAACCAGAGCTAAGAGCAAATGTACCAAGCATAATACGACGTTTTACTTCATCACCGAAGCCTTCGCTACGTGTGTTTTTGTAAAGATCTAATAAATTATTTACATTATCAGAACGAACACCGTAACGTACGCCATCAAAGCGTGAAAGGTTAGCAGATGCTTCAGAAGAAGATAATAAGTAATACGTTGCTAGAGCGTATTTAGAGTGCGGAAGAGATACTTCCTCCCAAGTTGCGCCCATACCTTCTAACACTTTTAAAGCAGCTAGTACTGACTCACGAGCTTCTTCGCCAACACCTTCGCCTAAGTATTCTTTCGGTACAGCAATACGTAAACCTTTAACATCGCCTGTTAAACCAGCTAAGTAGTTTCCTACTTCAACGTTTGCAGAAGTTGCATCCATACGGTCAATACCTGAAATAGCTTGTAATAAGTATGCATTGTCTTCTACTGTACGTGTAATCGGTCCGATTTGGTCAAGTGAAGATGCGAATGCTACTAATCCGTAACGAGATACGCGTCCGTAAGTTGGTTTTAAACCTACAACGCCGCAATATGCAGCTGGCTGACGGATAGAACCACCCGTATCAGAACCTAGAGAGAATAATACTTCTCCTGCTGCTACTGCTGCTGCAGAACCACCACTAGATCCGCCTGGAACGTAATCTAAGTTCCATGGATTTTTTGTAGCGTAGAAGCCTGAGTTTTCATTTGAAGAACCCATTGCGAACTCGTCCATATTTAATTTACCGATTGTAACTGTGTCAGCAGCTTTTAGCTTTTGTACAACTGTCGCATCGTAAATTGGATCGAAGTTTGCTAACATTTTGCTCGCACAAGTTGTACGAAGACCGTTAGTTACAATGTTATCTTTTACACCGATTGGCATACCGAATAATAAACCATTATCCTCAGCACCAATCTTTGCATCTAATTCTTTCGCTTTCGCGCGTGCATTTTCTTCATCTAATGTAAGAAAAGCTTTTACGTTATCTTCAACATCCGAAATACGTTTGTAAGATTCTTCTACTAAATCCGTAACGGAAATTTCTTTGTTGTTTAACTTCTTATGTAACTCTGATACAGAATGATCAAATAATGACATCGAAATTCCCTCCTCTATTCTAATACTGCTGGAACACGGATTTGATTATCTTTGTGATCCGGTGCATTTTTTAATACTTCTTCTACTGGTAAACCTTTTTCTGGCACATCTTCACGCATAACATTTTTCATAGTTAATACATGAGTTGTTGGTTTTACATCAGTTGTATCTAATTCATTTAACTGTTCTGCAAATGTAACAATTGCATCTAGTTGTTTTTGAAATTTTTCTGCTTCTTGATCAGTAATTGCAAGACGTGCTAAATGTGCTACGTGCTTTACATTCTCAACGGAAATTCTTGACACGGCTAGGCCACCTCCATAATATATCGTTCAATCTACAATACTATTGATGATACCAAATTTCCAGTACTTCAAGCAAGTCAACACACGGCACTTACGGCATTTTTACATAAAAAAAGAAAGGCAAGTGCCTTTCTTTACAATTTACTCTTTATCTAACGATTTATTTTTCGGAAATCTTTCATTATCTTCCTCATTATCACGAATTGTTTTTTGTAATACAAAACAAGACATCGTTAAAAATAATGTTCCTATTAAATAGTACCCTTTTACACTAAGCGTTTCATCTAACGTGTAAATCCCAATTAGCATTCCTGACAGCGCACAAACAAATGAAGTCCATGCTAAAAACGTGAACGCTTGCGTATTTCGTCTTCTCATCGTTCTCCCCCTCGTTAGCTGTACACCCATTATAGATAAATATATTTATCACAATGGATTTTTATGTAAATTTTCTTTTTTCTATTTATTAATCTATCACAAAAAATTGCTATTTTGAAGATAATTTTCTTTCTAATCTGAAAAAACAACCAAAAACATTGACATTTATTTCAATTTCACATAAAATAAAAACAAATATTACGAATCTCGAAATATACGGGAGTGGAAATAACTGTTGCAATATGAACATTTTTTAGACTTACTGCTAGATAACGCCAAGAAACTTTTCTATCCTGAAGAATGGGTAAGCCTTGATTTAACACTTTCCAAGACAGAAGTATTTTGTTTACTTTGGATGGAGCGAAATACAGATATTACAATGACAAAAATTGCTGACCTTCTTGATATACCGATGAGTACAACGACAGGCGTTGTAAATCGCCTTGTAAAAAAGGGATATATTGAACGCTACCGCGATGAAAGCGATCGACGTATTGTATTAATTCGTTTAACAGAAAACGGCGTAATGCTCGTTCAAGAAGTGAAACAAAATGCGGCCCATTACTTTAGCCTAGTGACGGAAGCATTGTCAGAAGAAGAAAAAGCATTCTTACTACAAATCTTCCAAAAGATTATGAATCACATCGCTACGTCACAGCAAAAAACAGAAGAGAAGGTTTCTACACCTAAAATGAAAAATATTCCGATTGAATAAAGCCCTAACTGGGTTTTTATTCAACTATTTACTTCGACACTCGTAATATTCGACATTCGAAACAAAGGGGATATTAATGATGAGAATTATTCTGTATACAGGTAAAGGCGGCGTAGGGAAAACTAGCATTTCAGCAGCAACAGCACTTCAAAGTGCAAAACAAGGATTAAAAACATTAGTAATGAGCACAGATCCTGCTCATAGTTTAGGAGATTCATTTGGTATAAAACTATCTTCTGAACCATTAGAAATTCGCGAAAACTTATGGGCACAAGAAATTAATACTATTTATGAAATGGAAAAAGGCTGGGGGAAATTGCAGAAATATATTACACTACTCTTCACTTCCAAAGCAGCCGATGATATCACAACAGAAGAATTAACGATGTTCCCTGGTATGGAAGATTTAATTAGCTTACTTCGAGTACTCGATTACTATAAACACAACACTTACGACGTCATCATTATTGATTGCGCACCGACTGGAGAAACTTTAGCAATGCTTAGCTTTCCAGACATGCTCGGCTGGTGGATGGAAAAACTCTTTCCTATTAAAAGAAAGGTTTTAAAAGTCGTCCGTCCTGTAGCACAACCACTTCTCGGCGTCCCTCTCCCAACAGACGATATTATGGACGAATTAACAAATACACTTGAGCAGCTCGGAGAAATGAGAGATATTTTATCAAACCGAGAGGTAACAAGCATTCGCGTTGTTGTAAATCCTGAAAAAATGGTCATTAAAGAAGCCCAGCGCAGCTTTACGTATTTAAACTTATACGATTATAACGTTGATGCCATTATGATTAACCGCGTCATCCCTAACACTGTCACCGATCCTTATTTTCAGGCATGGAAAGATACACAAAAGAAATATAAAACATTAATTCAAGATAGTTTTCAGCCACTTCCTATTTACGAAGCTCCGATGTTTGAACAAGAAGTTGTTGGTTTGTCTATGTTAGAACGTGTAGGAGACGCTTTATTTAAAACTGACCCTTGTCCTACTGAAGTGAAATTTAATGGTCGCACACAATATGTGAAAAAAGATGGCGATGAGTATATTTTCGTTCTATCCATTCCCTTCTCAAACAAAAATGAACTTTCATTAAATCAAAAAGGTGATGAGCTTATTATTCGAGCTGGTTCTGCGAAGCGAAATATCACATTGCCAAAAACATTAACGCACCTTTCTATTCAAGGAGCTAAGTTTGAAGATGATGTACTAAACATTCGGTTTGGAGGTGTAGTACATGCATGATGAACTACTAAGAAAGGTAATTCGTACAAAAATAAAAGTCGGTATGCGTGTATTAGAAGAGCTACCGAATCCGATTCAGCAATCAGCTAAGAAAATACTAAATATTTTGCAAGAGGAGCTCTCCTCTTATGCGGAAGAACAACCGCAACCTGAGAGTAATTTAAAAAGCATCATAATTGAATAACTATACCCTTGTAGAAAGCCTTTTCTTATAGGCTTTCTATCCCTTTATTGGAGCTGATGCAAATTGATGAAAACATCTTCTGCAAGACATGTTACTACTCGTACGATCTGGCTAATCCCCCTTCTATTCTTCTTTCATAACCTTGAAGAGGCTTTCCAAATGCCACAATATCTTGCTAATCAATTTTCGATCCATTTTATAACTAACAAACAATTTTTCATTGCAATTTCCATATTAACAACCTTCGTCTTAATCATAGTCATTCTATATCAATTAAGCATCATATCTTCTATTTACTTGATCATTTTTATACAGGGCTGTATCTTCTTTAACGCCGTTCAGCATATTATCTTGTATTTCATTTATCGTTCTTATAATCCCGGAGTAATCTCAGCATCTATCATTATCCTATTTTCTCTTTTCTTATTTTCATCAAAGAAACTATTAATCCCTAAAAAGAAATTAGCAAGTACACTCATTTTTAGTTTAATCTCTTATCCAATCATAATTTGGATTTCCTTATTATTAGCTAGCTGCTTTAATTAAAAAAGGACCAGGAAAACTCCTGGTCCATCACTCTACTTAACAAACATTGGATTCTATGTTATACAAAATTAGAAGGTACAGAATTAGGGTTTTGTTTGTTAAGTAGATTATATGTTGAACGAGCTAACAGCGGAGGGGTTCCTACTGTTAGTCGTTAAACCCAATAATTATTTTACGATTTTTTCAAGCTCATCAAGTGAAAGATCTACTGAAATTGAACCATCATTTGTTTCTTTCTTAATTGCATCTGTTACTTCTTTTGAATGATATAACTCAATTACTTTTTTCAGTGTTGGATCATTTTTATCTTTCGTACGAGCTGCAAAAATATTAATATAGGCCTTTGCATTTTCATTATTTGGATCCTCTAAGAAAATTGGATCCTTCGCCGGGTCTAATCCAGCCTGACCAGCAACACCGTTATTAATAACTGAAGCCGCTACATCTTTTAGCACACGAGGTGTTTGCTGTGCGATAACCGGTGTAATTTTTAACTTCTTCGGATTTTCAGCAATGCCGCTTGGATCTCCAAATAGACCGAAATCTTTCTTAAGCTTTAATAATCCAGCTGCATCAAGAAGTTTTAACGCACGCGCTTGGTTCGTTGGATCATTTGGAATAGCAATTTCTGAACCATCTGGGATTTCATTTGCTTTCTTATATTTTTCAGAGTATAAGCCCATCGGTGCAATTTGCGTTGTACCAACAGCTGTAATATCTAACTTATGCTCCTTTTTAAATTGCTCTAAGAAAGCAATGTGCTGGAATGAGTTTAGTTCAATATCTCCATCAGCTAACGCTTTGTTGGGCGTTGTGTAATCAGAGAACTCAACCAGTTTAATCTTAATCCCTTCTTTTTCAGCTTTTTTCTTTAAGATTTCCCAAGCGTCTCCATCCGTTCCAGTTACACCAACACGAACTACTTTCTCTTTCGCTCCTGCACCTGTGTCTCCACCTGAGCAGCCGCTTAATGCCGAAATCCCTACAATCGCTGATAATGCAAATGCTAAAATTTTCTTCATTTTCTTTTCCCCTCTTCCTTTTTATGATCTGCGTAAAAAGACTTTCGCAAAGTAATTCCCTAAATTTTGAGCTACCTGTACAAGAATAATAAGTAAAACGACCGTTACAAACATAACTGAGGTATCAAAGCGTTGATAACCGTATGTCATCGCTAAGTCACCAAGACCGCCACCACCGACAAGCCCAGCAACTGCAGAAAATTCAATTAAACCAACTGTCATAAACGTTACACCTAAGATTAATGGCGCTAACGCTTCTGGCACGAGGATTTCAAAAACAATTCTAAGTGGTGAAGCCCCCATTGCTTGTGCTGCTTCAATTACTCCTTTCGGAACAGAAACAAGATTTGTTTCAACCATTCTCGCAATACCAATTGAAGCAACTAACGTCATTGGGAAGATTGCTGCTGCCGTTCCAATTGTCGTTCCAATAACGCTTCTTGTTACCGGACTTAAAGCTACTAAAAAGATAATGAATGGAACCGGACGAATTGTATTAATTACGATATTAAGAATAGAAAAGACCCATTTATTTTCTAAAAAGTTTCCTTTTCTCGTTACGTATAAAAGTAAACCTAGAGGTATACCAAGAATTGTAGCAAATATAAGGGTTACAATTACCATTAAGAGGGTATCCCCCGTCGCATCTAATATGCGAGGCCAAAATATACTCCAATCAACTCGCATGTGCTTCTACCTCCTTCAGCTGCACTTGCAGTCTTAGATGTTGTAATGCTTTTTGAATTTCTTTCTGTTCACCTTCTAGTTCTACAAGAAGATTTCCAAATAGCACATTTTGGAGTTCAATAATATTTCCATAAAGAACATTTACATCGACGTTATAGTTTTTCGCAATATATGATAGTACAGGCTGCCCTGTCTCTTCACCAGTAAAAGTCAGGCGATAAATCTGACCCCCGTTTTGAATTTTCGCTAGAACACTTTCTGGTAAGTGATCATTAATAACAGAGCGTACAAAATTTTGAGTTGTCTTTGTTTTTGGTTGTGTGAAAACATCAAACAGTTTTCCTTCTTCAATTACTTTTCCTTTTTCCATAACAGCTACACGGTGACAAATTTCTTTCACAACGTGCATTTCATGTGTAATAAGTAGAATCGTTAAATTGTACTCTCTATTTACTTTCTTTAATAAATTTAAAATTTCTGTTGTTGTTTCCGGATCTAAAGCCGATGTTGCCTCATCACATATGAGAATATCTGGTGATGTCGCAAGAGCTCTTGCAATCCCAACACGTTGCTTTTGCCCACCTGATAACTGTTCTGGATAATAGTTCGCTTTATCTTCTAAACCAACAAATTTTAGTAGTTCATTCACTCTTTCTTTTATCTCATTCTTCGGCAATTTCGCTAACCTTAATGGATAAGCAATGTTCCCAAACACTGTTCTTGAATTAAATAGATTAAAACTTTGGAAAATCATTCCAATTCCTTGTCTTAGCTTTCTTAATTCTTTTGTTGTTAATGATGTAATATCTCTATCATCTATTGAAATCGTTCCCGCAGTTGGCCTTTCTAACATGTTTACTAGACGTAATAACGTACTCTTTCCAGCACCACTAAATCCAATAATGCCAAAAATTTCGCCTTTTTCAACTGACAACGTTACATCCTCCACGGCATGAACGGATTGTCCACCTGATTCATATACTTTACTTACATTATTAAAAGAAATCATTTTCTTCCCTCCTATATGCTGTAAAACTTGAAGTAGAGCTTTCGAGGTAAAATAAAAAGTGCTCTCCTTCTTATCACTTGTAAAAGATAAGAAGGAGAGCACTTTTATGTACTCGTTCACATCTTCTTATCTTCCAAGCCTACTTTAAGCTTGCTGGAATTAGCACGGTATTAAAAAACCCGTTGCTGAGGTATCGTAGGGCCAGTCCCTCCACCTCTCTGGATAAGAGTGTATCGATTTAATTGTCATTTAATTAATTCTCATTATAGAACTCAGAATAATAAGAGTCAATACATTTTTCAGAAAAAAATTAATTATTCCTCTATTAAAATTTTCAAATAAAAAATCACAATACAATAGTAATTTTTATAGTTATGTAAAATCCTCCTCACTCATACTTTTAAAAAGGAGAATCTTCGATACTAATTGAATAACAGTATTTGAATATGAATTCGGAGGAAGATAAATATATGAAAACAGCCCTTTTGCTCGTCGATATTCAAAATGATTATTTTCCAAATGGCAAGATGGAATTACGTAATCCAGTAGAAGCAAGTGAATATGCTAGTCAGCTACTACAACATTTTAGAATTAGAAACGAACCTATTTTTCATATCCAACATGTAGCTATAAAAGATAGCGCTACTTTTTTCCTACCCAATACAGAAGGTGTCCATATTCACGAAAATGTCCGTCCACTTAGAGAGGAATCCGTTATCCTTAAACATTCTCCAAATAGCTTCCGAGAAACTGATCTTCTAGAACGATTACAACGTTCAGGAATTGAGCACGTCGTAATCTGCGGGATGATGACCCATATGTGTATTGATGCTACGGTAAGGGCTGCTTTTGATTTTGGCCTTCACTGTACCGTAATACACGATGCTTGTGCTACAAAAGATCTTTCATTTAAGAATGCTACTATACCAGCTGTTTATATTCATAATACAATTTTGGCAAGTTTAAATGGAGTATACGCTAATATAATGAGTACAGAAGAGTTTTTAGCGACCTAAAAAAAACACTCCTTTCAGTGAGCAAAACCGAAAGGAGTGTTCTCTTGTCAAACCATAGATTTTCTTTCAAATTGTATTATACAGGAAATCCTCAAAATGAATACTAAAAAATATGACTAATAAGTCAATTTTTCTCGTTGTTTTGTTTCTATTTTCATGTTTATCCCGATATTAATAGGGTTTAGCTAGTTCCAAAGAATAAATAGTAATATTTAGTAATTATTTCTCGATTCAAATTAACTAGCTTCTATTATAAAGATTTTCTCAAAAAGAAGAGATCTTCACAGTATGTGAAGATCTCTTCTACTATTTCTTATAAAGTTTCAGAAGTAGTTTTTGCTTGCATGTGAAGTGCTAAGTAGTCAGGGCCACCAGCTTTAGAGTCTGTACCAGACATGTTAAAGCCACCGAATGGTTGGTAACCTACGATTGCACCAGTACATCCACGGTTGAAGTATAAGTTACCAACGTGGAAGTCTTCGCGTGCTTTTTCAATATGGTCACGGTTGTTAGTAACAACTGCTCCTGTTAAACCGTATTCTGTATTGTTTGCAATTGCAAGTGCATGATCAAAGTCTTTTGCTTTACAGAATGCTACTACTGGTCCGAAGATTTCTTCTTTCATTAAACGAGCATCTTCTGCAACGTCAGCAACGATTGTTGGTTGGATGAACCAGCCTTTAGAATCGTCTCCTTCGCCACCTGATACGATTTTACCTTCTTCTTTACCAATTGCAACATAGCTCATTACTTTATCGAATGCAGCTTGGTCATTAACAGGTCCCATGTTGATATCTTTTGCATCTGGGTTACCTACTGTTAATTCTTTTGTTAATTCAACAGCACGATTTAATACATGATCGTATACATCTTCATGGATTACTGCACGAGAACATGCAGAACATTTTTGTCCTGAGAATCCGAATGCTGATGCAACGATAGATTTAGCTGCTAATTCAAGATCTGCCTCTTTATCAACAACGATTGTATCTTTACCGCCCATTTCAGCGATAACACGTTTTAACCAAATTTGTCCTGGATTTACTTTTGCTGCACGTTCGTAAATACGAATACCTACATCGCGAGATCCAGTGAAGCTAACGAAACGTGTACGAGGGTGATCTACTAAGTAGTCACCAACTTCAGAACCATTACCTGGAACGAAGTTTACTACGCCAGCTGGTAAACCAGCTTCTTCTAATACTTCCATAAATTTCGCTGCTACTACAGGAGTTGTACTAGCTGGTTTTAGTAATACTGTGTTACCAGAAACCAAAGCAGCTGTTGTCATACCTGCCATAATTGCGAATGGGAAGTTCCAAGGAGAAATGATAACACCTACTCCTAATGGAATGTAAGAGAAACGATTATATTCAATTGGACGGCTTTCTACTGGCATACCGTCTTTTAATTTCAACATTTGACGAGCATAATATTCCATAAAATCGATTGCTTCTGCTGTATCAGCATCTGCCTCATTCCATGGTTTACCTGCTTCTTTTACAAGAATAGCAGAGAATTCATGTTTTCTACGACGAACGATTGCTGCAGCACGGAATAAAATGTCTGCACGCATTTCTGGTTTTGACTTTCTCCAAGTTTGGAATGTTGCATCCGCTACTTGCATTGCTTTTTCAGCTAATTCACGGCTTGCTTTTGAAACGCGACCAACAAGTTCCTCTTTATTTGCAGGGTTTACAGAAACAATTTTGTCTTCTGTAGTGATTTTTTCTCCCCCGATAATTAATGGATAGTCTTGTCCAAGATAAGATTCTACTTTCTTTAAACCCTCTTCAAACGCTAATTTGTTAGCCTCTACTGAAAAATCTGTAAATGGCTCATGTTTGTATGCTACTACCATCTTTTTAGCCTCCCCTTAGAAAAACGTTTACATTTTACAACATTATTCTACACGATAATTTAGATTTATTCAAATATTCCTAGACTTATATTTTAAAAATTAATAAATTTTTAAAATATAATAAAAAAAAGAGATTCATACATACGTATGAATCTACAAAATATGAGTATATTCCAAAACATTTTTCCCGATTAATAAAATAGTAACTAATAAAAATAAAGTCCTTACATATCCAACACCTTTTTGAACCGCAAACTTCGATCCAAAATAAGCACCTAAAATCATTGATAACCCCATAATAATACCGTATTCAAAATGAATCACATCTAAAAATAAAAAAGTAATTAAAGATACGATATTACTAACGAAGTTCAAAAGTTTTCCAGATGCTGCCGCTTGAATAAAATCCAAACCAATTAATAAAAATGCAAAAATTAAAAAGGATCCTGTCCCCGGTCCAAAAAAACCATCATAAAACCCTATCATTAAAATAACTAAGAAAAATATTAATGTTTTTCCTTTTGTCATCTTTTTATAGGTAGATGCACTTCCCCAATCTTTTTTTGCAATAATAAAAATAGCAATAAAAACCAACATTACGAGTACTAGTGGACGCAAAATATCAGGCGGAATAAACTTTACTACTAAAGCACCTGCGACTGCTCCAATAATAGTTAACGGGATTAACTTTCCTACAATCCGAAAATCCACCTTGCCTGATCGAATAAAATAAATTGTACTCGTAAGCGTCCCCATCGTTGCAGCTAATTTATTCGTTGCGATTGCCGAAGCTGGTGATAAACCAACAAACATAAGTGCAGGAAGCGAAATTAGCCCTCCCCCTCCAACAACCGAATCAATAAAAGCAGCTAAAAACCCGAATGCAATTAATAAAATAATGACTTGAAAGCTTAGTTCTTCCATGATTTTGCCCCTTACCCCTTTATTTATAACATTTAAAATTATAACAAAATTTTTCAGAAAAAAAAGCTGTTCCTTTATGGACAGCTCTCATCTTTAATCTAAAATTTTCACAAATGGTTCATCTTGCTTCGCTTCACGTATAATAATTGCTTCTGGACGTTCTACAGATTTAATTGTTACTTGTACTTTCATATAATTCGGGAAGTATTCCATAACAAGTCCAGCTACATATTGTGTAAAACCAATTACTTCAGCTTTCCCATTGAATTGGACAGGAATATCGAGCTTCATTTCTTTTAATTCATCATCTCTATACATTCCAGTACCGATAACAGCTGTATAATCACCTTGGAAATACTCACTTAACTTCGCTTTAAAGTTTGACACCCTTGCAAGGTCTTCACGTTTATTATCCGCTTTTGCTTGTTCAGACGGGAACAAATAATATTTCTCATTGATTGCTTTCCAATCCTCAACCGTTTCACTACCTTTTTCTACCTTAGCATAAGAAACAAAATTCCCTGGCACAAGTGAAGACTTTGGACCTTGACGATAAATTGCAAATGTTATCGGAACATTTTTTGTGTTAGCGTTTTTTTGATGCATGACTTTCAAGATTTCTTGTGCCATTCTTTTCCCTTCAGCTAACATTTTTTCATCTGGGATTGCAGCTTCACGTGGATACCCATGCTCTTCCTCATAATATTGAATAGAATTCATCGCTAATCCAATTACAATGCCATCAGGTTCAACATCGTTCCCACCTTTTTGTACGTAGTAATCATGCTCTAAAATATTTGAGATATACATTGGATTTTTTTTATTTTTCACTTCTAGTGACTCCGAACCTTCACTTAAGGCTGGATTCAGTCCGATATTCGGAAATTTAACTGCATCTTTTTTCAACTTATCCTCTAGCTCTTTTTGTTCAGCATCTGTACGCTTCCTTTTTACAAGCATTTGTATAGTTTGAGCATCTAGAACCTTTCCGCCTTTAAAGAAATAATCTTTCGTACTAAATGATTCTTTGGCAATGCGCATTAGTCCTGTTTCAAATTCATCTATATCTAGACGACTATTTAAACCTTGTACAACTAAACCACGTGCTTTACCTGGATCAAACGGAACCGTTGTCTTATAATATTCATCCGAAATGGAGTATTTCGGGATAACTGCTTGTTCTTTCGCTTTCCCCGATTTCTCAACTGCTTTTTCATCTTTATTGGAACCCATACTACACCCACTTACAAGTAGGCTAAGACTTAATACCGCTAACGCTATTTTTTTCATCGTAAGTTTGCACCTCTTACTTATTCAGCTCTTGTAAGAACCTCTCTTCATTCCAAACTTCAACATTGTGCTTCTCTGCTTGCACTAATTTCGAACCAGCAGCTTCACCAGCAACAACTAAATCCGTACTTTTACTAACACTTCCTGTTACTTTTCCACCTAATGCCTCAATCTTCTTCTTTGCTTCACTGCGTCCCATAACTTCTAATTTCCCTGTTAAGACGACAGTTTTTCCTGCAAAGTACGATTCAACATTTTGTAGATCAGTAACTTTTATACCTTTGTATGCCATGTTCACGCCATACTCTTTAAATTGTTGTAATAGCTCTAATACGTCTTCATTATCGAAATACGTTACAACGGATTGAGCCATTTTTTCACCAATCTCGTTAATTGTTTTTAGTTCTTCTTCCGTTGCTTTCACAAGCTCATCCATCGTTTCGAAATGCTCAGCAAATGTACGTGCGGCTTTCGCACCGACGTGGCGAATACCAAGACCGAATAATAATCGCTCTAATGAGTTTTCCTTAGAATTCTCAATTGCTTGTACTAAATTTGTTGCTGATTTTTCACCGAAACGTTCTAGTTGTAATAATTGCTCTTTCGTCAATGAATATAAATCAGCAAACGTACGAATATAATCCGCATCAAAGAGTTGTGTAATTACACGTTCTCCAAGTCCATCAATATTCATTGCATTTCTTGAAACGAAATGGATTAATCCTTCACGAATTTGAGCTGGACAAGTCGGATTTATACATCGAAGTGCTACTTCTTCTTCTAAACGAACAAGTTCACTCTCACATGCTGGACAATGCGTTGGCATATGATATTCTTCTTCCTCACCAGTACGCTTATCAAAAATAACGTTCACAACTTCAGGAATGATATCGCCAGCCTTTTTCACAACAACGTAGTCACCAATTCGAATATCCTTTTCACGAATTAAATCTTCGTTATGTAAAGAAGCACGACGAACGATAGTACCAGCCACTCTAACTGGCTCGAGCTCCGCAGTTGGTGTTACAACCCCTGTGCGGCCGACACTTAATTCAATCCCTGTTAATCTCGTCAAAACTTCTTCAGCTGGGAATTTATAAGCTATTGCCCATCTTGGACTCTTTGCTGTAGTTCCTAAGCTTTCTTGAATAGCAACATCGTCTACTTTTATAACGATTCCATCAATCTCATAATCAAGATGCGGACGTTTTTCTTGCCACTCTGCTACATACGTTATTACATCCTCAATTGTTTCACATGTACGACGATTTGGATTCGTCTTAAATCCAAGCTCACCTAAGAAATCCAGCGATTCACTGTGGGATGGAATTGTTTTTTCTTCTACATTAGCAAGACCATACACAAACATAGATAAGTTACGCTTCGCTGCAATTTTCGGATCAAGTTGGCGTATCGATCCTGCTGCCGCATTACGTGGATTCGCAAATACATCTTCACCATTTTGCTCTTTTTCCTCATTTAATTTAACGAATGAACGCTTCGGCATATAAGCCTCGCCTCGCGCTTCTAACGTTACTTCTTCATTTAATCGAAGTGGAATCGCTTTAATCGTTTTCAAGTTCTGGGTAATATCTTCACCCGTTACACCATCACCACGTGTTGCACCTTGAATAAAGCGTCCTTTTTCATAATGAAGTGAAACAGCAAGTCCGTCAATTTTTAATTCGCATATATATCTTACATTCGTATCATCAATTCCTTGACGTACTCTTCGGTCAAAATCACGCAAATCTCCTTCATTAAATGCGTTACCTAAACTTAACATCGGTGATTTATGCGTTACCTTTTCAAATATATCAAGTACAGCTCCCCCAACTCGAATAGAGGGGGAGTCTTCCGTTACAAATTCAGGGTTCTCTGCTTCTAATTTCATAAGCTCCTGCATATCACGGTCATATTCCGCATCAGAAACAGAAGGATTGTCTAATACGTGATATTGATAGTTAAATGTATTTAACAAATCACGCAGTTCTTCTATACGTTTTTTGGTTATCTCTTTTGACATATCCTCAGTCCTTTCCTATTGTTTCGTCACAGGTGCAAATTTTGCTAATAAACGTTTAACACCAATTGGGCTTGGGAACGCAATATCTAATTCCTTTGCATCACCTTCACCTTTCACACTTACAACTGTACCGACTCCCCATTTTTGGTGGGAAGCTTTATCGCCTACTGCCCATCCAATTTGCTCGCCACCTGTCGTCTTAACAGCCGGACGCACGAAAGCTGAGCGAGAACGTGTTGTCGTTGCGCTTGTCGTTCTTCCTTTTGCACCAAACGAAGTTTCACGCTTCGGTGCTGTTTCATTTAATGGTTCTACTAGTTCTGCCGGGATTTCTGTAATAAATCGGGATGCTGCATTCATACTTGTTCTACCAAATAAAGTACGCATTTGCGCATTGGATAAATATAATTCTTCCTCTGCACGAGTAATACCTACATAGGCAAGACGACGCTCTTCTTGCATTTCATCCTCTTCCATAAGAGAACGAGTATGCGGGAATATCCCTTCCTCTAAGCCAACAATAAAGACAACTGGGAACTCTAACCCTTTTGCTGAGTGCATAGTCATTAAAATAACTTCTTCACCAGCAGTTGGATCTTCATCTACACGATCAATATCAGCAACAAGAGCTAAGTCTGTTAAGAATGCAACAAGGCTCTTATCTTCGCTTTGAGATTCAAATGTTTGTGTAACAGATAAAAACTCGTCTAAGTTTTCTAAACGACCTTCTGCTTCTAAAGAACGCTCATTTTTCAGCATATCGCGATAGCCTGTCTTTTCAATAACTTCTTCTACTAATTCTGTAACAGATAAATACTCTTGCATATTTACCCAGTTGTGTAATAAACTTGCGAATTCTTTTACTGCTTTTGTTATTTTTGCACTTACACCAACATGCTCAATCTCATCAAATACAGCAGTTAATGAGATTCCGTTTTGCACACCATAATTAATAATTTTATCGATAGAAGTCGCACCAATCCCGCGCTTTGGCATGTTAATAATACGCGCGAAACTAATCTCATCATCTGGATTCCCAATTAAACGTAAGTACGCCAAAATGTCTTTAATCTCTTTACGATCATAGAACTTAGTACCGCCGACAATTTTGTAAGGGATATTAGATTTTAGGAAAATCTCCTCAATCATACGAGACTGGGCATTTGTACGATATAACACTGCAAAATCAGTATATTTTCGGTTCCCCATTTGAATATCGTCACGAATTTTTTTCGCAACAAAATACGCTTCGTCCTTTTCGGTTGCAGCACGATAATACGAGATTTTGCTTCCAATTTGATTGTCTGTCCATAATTTCTTCGGTTTACGGTTTGAATTTTTTTCAATTACGGCATTAGCTGCATTTAAAATATTTTGTGATGAACGATAGTTTTGTTCTAACAGAATAACTTGTGCATTCTCATAGTCTTTTTCGAATGACAAAATGTTAGAAATGTCAGCCCCGCGCCAGCGGTAAATAGACTGATCCGAATCACCAACAACACAAAGGTTTTTAAAACGTGATGCCAAATGTTTAACAAGAAGGTACTGGGCTTTGTTCGTATCTTGATACTCATCAACGTGAATATATTGGAACTTACGCTGATAGAACTCTAGTACTTCTGGAACACGTTCAAATAGCTGAATCGTCGTCATAATTAAATCATCAAAATCTAATGAGTTATTTTTCAAAAGACGTTTTTGATATTCTGTATATACATCGCTCGTTAATTTTTCATATGGATCAGCCATTGTAATTTTTTTTGCATATTTATCTGCAGATAACAGTTCATTTTTCGCATTACTAATACCCGCTAAAATAGAGCGCGGCTCAAACTTCTTCGGGTCAATATTGCGCTCCTTCATAATTTTCTTTACTACAGTTAACTGATCACCTGCATCTAAAATCGTGAAGTTACGATTAATCCCAATGCGGTCAATATCACGTCGTAAAATACGTACACACATAGAGTGGAACGTAGAAATCCAAATATCTTCTGCCTCTGGTCCAACAAGTTTATCAATACGCTCACGCATTTCACGAGCAGCTTTATTTGTAAATGTAATTGCTAGTACATTCCATGGCGCCACACCTTTTTCACCAAGTAAATACGCAATACGGTGTGTTAACACACGTGTTTTCCCACTACCTGCGCCTGCCATTAATAGAAGTGGTCCATTTGTTGTTTGTACTGCTTTTTGTTGCTGCGGATTTAAACCATTTAATAACCTATCTGTCGTACTCATATGCGCCTGCACCTACTCTCCTTTTACTGCTTTAACTGTTTTTAACGCAGCTTTTATATCATCATAAATAACATTTCCAACAACTACTGTATCAGCATACTGTGCCATTTCTTTCGCTTGTTCTGCATTTGAAATACCACCGCCATAATATAGCTTAGCTTGCTTCAATTCTGCTTTTACATTTTTAACAAGTTCAATATCTCCATACGTCCCGCTATATTCTAAATAGAATATAGGCAAATGTAATAACTTGTCTGCTAAACGTGCATATGCAATAACATCATCTTCTGTTAAATCACATTTTGCATCTGTAAGCTGGGCTACTTTCGCTTCTGGATTTAAAACACAATACCCTTCCATGAAAATCTCGTCCCAGTCCATAATATCCCCAAATTCTTTCAATGCCTCATGATGAACACCTGTTACCCATTCTACTTTTCGGCTATTTAAAACACTTGGGATGTAATAAAAATCAAATCCCGGTGTAATTGCTTCCAAATCAGAAACCTCTAACACACAAGGAACTGCATATCTACGAATGCTAACTAGCATGTGTAATACGTTATCAATTGTAACTCCATCACTTCCGCCGACAATAACAGCATCCGTTCCAGATTCACAAATCATTTCTAAATGTTCGTCACTTAACTCCTTATTTGGATCAAGCTTAAATACATGTTTCCATTTGGAAATATCGTACATGAAAACACCCTTTCTTTTCTCTAGTTATATCTATATTTCTGTTCAAAATAACAGTTAATTTTTATCAGGAGTTTTTAAATTCCTTGCTATATCTTTACCGGACTGGCGCATGCAACGATGAAATGCGATGGCTATCTTTACCGGACTTTTTGAACTTCCTTACTATATTTGTTCAAAAAGGAGGATATAGAGAGCCGAGCAGGTCGAGGCGCATTCGCCAGGAGGAACGGAATGTAGTTTTTCCTACATGAGTACCGGACTGGCGCATGCAACGATGAAATGCGACAGCTATCTTTACCGGACTTTTTGAACTTCCTTTTACGCATTCTTTCATTATAACAAAAAAAGCTACCTACACACACGCCTAATCCAACATCTTTTTCAACGTCAAATGTTGGATTACATATCAAAAAGCTTATACGGAATACTAACAAATGAAATAGTATTTCTATTTCGAAGTTCATCAAAAAGGAGTGTTTTTCTAATGAAGCAAAACATCGGCACAATTAGTGCTCTAATTCGAATTACACTCGGACTTATCCTCTTCGGTTGTAGTACAGCTAAACTCGTACGTAAACCTTGGTGCACTTGGTCTAAAGTTTTGCTATGGATTGGTGCCATGAAAATTGCGGAGGGAATCGTTCGTTTCTGCCCTATTGTTCAAGCCTGTAAGTTTGGAAAATATATGAATATGAGCGCATTTAAAATGCCTAGCATGAACTTTACTGAAAAAGGCCATAATAAAGAGGAAGTTAAGCAAGCTTCCAGTCATGACAAACCAAAGTCAAATGGAAGTTATGACACTTCTGACAAAGAGATTGAGTCAGCGATTGAAGAATTAATCCTGGCAAAACCGCTTTGAATCATTTGTCACGATGCAAGATGCTCTCAAAGAGACTTAGCTGCTGCAGTGGGCGGCTAAGTCTTCTTTATTTTATCACAAAACAGAACGTATATTCTTATCTTTTTGGAGTTTCATCCCTAAAACGTACATAAATCAATTAATAAAATTCAGAAAATTAGGTATAAAAACCTTGCATGTAATGATATAAAAGTGATATCATTTTTATATCAGGAGGCGATCATATGAAAGAAAAACAAGTATTTTATGTAAATGGTTTTCTCGGTATTATCGGGATTTTAATTTTAGCCGCTATCGGTGCATTTTGCCTTGTACAAGAAATTTTCATAGTAGCAGCATTAACTATTATTTTAGCCGCGGTTCTCGCGACAGGTATTGGTATCGTTCAACCCAACCAAGCAAAAGTAATTACGTTTTTCGGTAGTTATTTAGGAACAATTCGTCAAAATGGTTTATTTTTAACAATTCCATTCGCGTTTCGTCAAACTGTATCTTTACGTGTAGAAAACTTTAACAGTAAAAAATTAAAAGTAAACGATGTTGAGGGAAATCCAATTGAAATTGCAGCTGTTATCGTATATAAAGTTGTTGATTCTGCAAAAGCAATGTTTGGTGTTGAGCATTACGATCGATTCGTAGAAATTCAAAGTGAAACAGCAATTCGCCACGTTGCTACAAAATATCCTTATGATAATTTCCAAGATGAAACTTGTATCACGTTACGAGGAAATACTGAAGAAATCTCTGAAGAATTAAAGCGTGAGTTAGAAGCACGCCTTGAAATCGCTGGCGTAGAAGTATTAGAAACTCGTTTAACACATTTAGCTTACGCAACAGAAATTGCCCATGCAATGCTCCAACGTCAACAAGCAAAAGCAGTATTAGCTGCTAGAAAAGAGATTGTTGAAGGTGCTGTGAAGATGGCGAAAGATTCAATCCATATGTTAGATGAAGAAGGCGTACTGGAACTCGATGACGAGCGTAAAGCAAATATGGTGAACAATTTATTAGTTGCCATCGTTTCAGATAAAGGTGCGCAACCAGTTATTAATACAGGAAGCCTATACTAAAGGTTGTAAGTGATTATGGCCAAAAAGAAAAGCTTTCCATTACGTATTGATCCTGAATTACACGCAGTCATCGAAAAATGGGCGAATGATGAGTTTCGTAGCGTCAATGCACACATCGAGTATTTACTTCGAGAAATGGCAAAGCAAAAAGGGAAATTAAAAAAAGATAAAGATGCATAAAAATCCCGCTGAGAAATCAGCGGGATTTTTTATACATTAGCTTCTCGTCATCTCATGACCAATTGCACGATATCCTATATCACTTCGGTAAAATAAACCATCGCTCTCAATTTTACCGATTTCTTTATAGACCTTATCTTTCGCTTCTTGTAAACTATTCGCCTTACAAGCAACAAATAATACACGGCCACCGTTTGTTACAAAGTCACCATGTTTCATCGCTGTACCCGCATGGAAAACAATCACATCTTGCAGTGCATCTAATCCGTTAATAATTTCACCTTTTTTATATGCTTCTGGATATCCTTTCGAAGCAAGTACGACACCAATAACTGCTTCCTTTGACCATTGTAACGTTAATTCACTTTCATCTAATACAGCGTTACATACATCAACTAAATCATTTTCTAAGCGTGGTAATACAACTTCCGTTTCAGGATCACCAAAGCGTGCATTGAACTCAATTACCTTTGGACCATCATTCGTTAAAATAAGCCCCGCATATAAAATTCCTGTAAACGAACGATTTTCTTGGATCATCGCTTTAGCAGTTGGATGTAATACTGTTTGAATCGCTTCTTGAACCGCTGACTCCGGAATTTGCGGTACTGAAGAATATGCGCCCATTCCGCCTGTATTAGGACCTTTATCACCGTCAAAAGCTCGTTTATGATCTTGAGCAATTACCATCGGATGTACAGTTGTTCCATTTACAAATGCCATTAATGAAAACTCTTGTCCATCTAAAAACTCTTCAATAACGACCTTCTTGCTTGCTGCGCCGAATTTCACATCTTGTAGCATTTCTTTCACAGCTTGCAATGCCTCTTCAAGCGTCATTGCTACCGTTACACCTTTACCAGCAGCTAACCCATCTGCCTTAATTACGATCGGCGCACCAACTTTTTGAATGTACTTTACTGCCTCTTCATAGTCTGTAAAAGTTTCATATGCCGCAGTTGGAATATCATACTTTTTCATCAATTCTTTTGTAAAAGCTTTACTACCTTCAATAACAGCAGCCGCTTTATTAGGCCCAAATACACGAAGTCCCTCTTCCTTAAAACGATCAACGATCCCATTCATAAGTGGAATTTCTGGTCCAACGAAAGTTAAGCCTACATTATTCTCTTTTGCAAATAAGACTAGTGCATCAAAATCATTCTCATCAATATCAACTGGTGTTGCAACATCTCGCATACCTTCATTACCTGGCGCTACATATACTTTTTCTACCTTTTCAGATTGTGCAAACTTCCAAGCTAAAGCATGCTCACGTCCACCGCGGCCGATTACTAAAACATTCATATTTCATCCCCCAATAATTAAATAAGTACAAACTAGAAGCTATGCTCCTAGTTTGTTATTTCTAAAATTACTCTATTAATGTTTAAAATGACGTACGCCAGTGAACACCATCGTAATCCCATACGCGTCTGCCATTTTAATAGAATCTTCATCACGAATCGATCCGCCTGGTTGAATGATCGCTGTAATTCCAGCTTTTGCTGCTTCTTCTACTGTATCTGGCATTGGGAAGAAAGCATCAGATGCAAGTGCGCTACCTTGTGCTTTTTCGCCAGCTTGTGTAATTGCGATTTTTGCAGAACCTACACGGTTCATCTGTCCCGCGCCTACACCAACTGTCATGTTATCATTCGCTAAAACAATTGCATTTGATTTCACATGTTTTACAACTTTCCAAGCTAGCTTTAAATCTTTCCATTCTTGTTCTGATGGTTCACGTTTCGTTGGAATTGAAATTGCACTTTCATCTAATGATAACGTATCTTCCTCTTGAACAAGAAGACCACCTTGTACAGAAGTTAGCTTTTTGCTTGCAGTCGTTGCCTTTTCAATATTTACAGTTAGTATGCGCAAGTTTTTCTTACTTTGCAACACGTCTAAAGCTTCTTGTGAAAACGAAGGTGCAATAATAATTTCTAAGAAAATTTCATGTAACTTTTCAGCTGTAGCTTTATCAATTTCACGATTTGCTGCAATAATACCGCCGAAGATTGATACTGGATCCGCTTCATAAGCACGTGTGTATGCTTCATGAATATCCGTGCCTACCCCAACGCCACATGGATTCATATGTTTTACCGCTACTACTGCCGGTTCTGTAAATTCTTTCACGATGCTAAGCGCTGCATCCGCATCGTTGATATTGTTGTAAGATAATTCTTTACCGTGCAATTGTTCTGCATATGCAACAGAAGAAGTTGCTGCGAATGGCGCTTTATAGAACGTTGCTTTTTGATGTGGATTTTCGCCATAGCGTAAATCTTGTTTTTTCTCAAATGTCACCGTTAATGTTTCTGGGCTTTCTTCGCCCATTTGCTCTGTTAAGTAGTTAGAAATTAACGCATCATATGCCGCTGTATGACGGAATACTTTCGCTGCTAATTTACGTTTCGTGTCCTCTGTTACTTCACCATTCTCTTTCAGTTCTGCTAATACAACATCATAATCTACTGGATCTACAATTACCGATACAAATTTATGATTTTTCGCAGCAGAGCGAATCATTGTTGGGCCACCGATATCAATATTTTCAATTGCATCAGCAAATGTTACATCAGGCTTAGCGATTGTTTCTTTAAATGGGTATAAGTTAACAACAACAAAGTCAATTGGTTGAATACCTAATTCATTCATTTGCGCTACATGCGTTTCATTATCACGAACTGCTAATAGACCACCATGAATATTTGGATGTAATGTTTTTACACGGCCATCCATAATTTCCGGGAAACCAGTTACTTCAGAAATACCAATTACTTGTAAGCCGTTTTCTTCTAATAATTTTTTCGTACCACCTGTTGAAATAACTTCAATCCCTTGTTCAAGTAAACCTTTAACAAATTCTACTACTCCTGTTTTATCTGAAACACTTACTAATGCACGCTTTTTCATTTATCCTTCACCCCTGGTTGTATGTTAGTTAACAGTTGTTTTTTTCACAGACTGAACAATTTGATTCACTGTATTTACGTATAATTTATGTTCAACTTGTTGAATTTTCTTTTGTAAGCTTTCTCTCGTATCCCCTTCAGAAACAACTACTGCTTCTTGCGCAATAATTGGACCTGTATCCATACCTGCATCTACATAATGAATCGTTACTCCAGTTACTTTCACACCCGCTTCTAACGCTTGACCAACAGCATCTTTACCTGGGAAACTCGGTAGTAATGATGGATGAATGTTAATAATCTTCCCGCCGTACGCTTCTAGTAAAGTTGGCCCAATTAAACGCATATATCCAGCTAAAATAACATAATCAATTTCATACTCTTCTAGCTTCTTTAATATCTCTTTTTCAAATGATTCTTTTGAATCATATGCTTTCGCTGAAAAAGCGAAACACGGAACATGATGATAATGTGCCCGTCCAATAACGCGCGCCTCTGGTTTATCACATACTAATAAACTAATATCTGCATCCAATCTTTTTTCTTCTACCGCATTAACGAGAGATTGAAAGTTAGATCCGCTTCCAGAAGCAAAAACTGCTAATCTACTCATAGTGCTGTGCCCCCATTGAAGGTAACGCCAGCCCCTTGTACAGTACGTCCAATAATACGAGCTGTTTCTCCTTGCTCTTCAAGAAGACGAACAATATCTTTTGCATCTTCTTCCTTCACCGCTACTACCATACCAATACCCATGTTAAAAATATTGAACATTTCTTTCTCTTCTAGTTTCCCAACTTCTTGAAGTAAACTGAAGATCGGCTGAATTTCCCAAGCTCCTAGTTCAATTTCCGCACCGATTCCTTCTGGCAACATACGTGGAATATTTTCAATGAATCCGCCACCTGTAATATGCGCCATACCGTATACTTCATGTTTTTTCAATAGTTCTAAAATAGGTTTGACATAAATTTTCGTTGGTTTTAATAACTCCTCACCAAGAGGTAGTTCTAAGCGTCCATAAATACGATCTAAAGATAGTTCTCCATCTTCTAGTAACACTTTTCGTACTAAAGAGTAACCATTACTATGAATACCGCTAGATGCTAAGCCAATTAATACGTGACCAGCTTCAATCTTTTCACCCGTTACAATTTTCTTTTTATCAACAATCCCAACTGTAAAACCAGCTAAATCGTATTCTTCCGTAGAATACATACCTGGCATTTCAGCTGTTTCTCCACCAATTAATGCACAACCAGCTTGGCGACAGCCCTCTGATATACCTTTGACGATGTTTTCAATTTTACTAGGTTCAGCTTTACCACAAGCAATATAATCAAGGAAGAAAAGCGGCTCTGCCCCTTGGACAACAATATCATTTACACACATTGCTACTGCATCAATACCAATAGTGTCATGTTTATCTGCCATAAAAGCGAGCATCAATTTCGTTCCCACGCCATCTGTTCCAGATACTAATACAGGTTCTTCTAATGCAAATTTTGATAGATCAAACATACCCCCAAAACCGCCTAAACCGCCTAGTACTTCTTTTCTCATTGTTGTTTGTACGTGTTTTTTCATGCGAGATACCGCTTCATATCCAGCTTCAATATCTACTCCTGCTTGCTTATATGCATTCGCCATCGTTATTTACACCTCGTCTTTTAATTTCTCCCCATCCAGGGCGGCCGTTTTAAGAAAGAAGCTAGCTTCTACATCAAAAGAAGTAGAAGCTTTTTTCACTTTCTTATTTCATACTTTCTAAAAGCTCTTGCTCATAATCATAAAGAGCTGTTGGATAGTCTCCATTGAAGTAAGCCATACATAGACCGCCATATTTCCCTTCATATGGACGTCCAATTGCATCTACTAATCCATCTTCGCTTAAAAATGTTAAAGAGTCTGCTCCGATTATTTCACGGATTTCTTCTACTGTATTATTTGCTGCAATTAATTCTTTTCTCGTTTGAATATCAATGCCATAGAAACATGGATACTTAAGAGGCGGTGAAGCAATTCTTACATGAACCTCTGTCGCTCCAGCCTCACGAAGCATACGAACAATTCGTTTACTTGTCGTTCCTCTTACGATAGAGTCGTCAATCATAACAACTCGTTTCCCTTCAACTACACCTCTTACTGCGGAAAGCTTCATCTTTACCCCTTGCTCGCGCAGTTCTTGAGAAGGTTGAATAAATGTACGTCCAACGTAACGATTTTTAATTAATCCTAACTCATACGGAATGCCTGTTGCCTCCGCATAGCCGATCGCAGCTGAAATACTAGAGTCTGGTACACCAGTAACAACATCAGCTTCAATAGGAGCTTCTGCCGCTAAGCGTTTCCCCATGTTTTTACGTGCTGCATGAACGTTAATACCTGCAATATTAGAATCCGGACGTGCAAAGTAAATATACTCCATACTACAAATTGCATGATCTACTTCATTTGTAAAACGATCTACGTGAATTCCTTCATCATTGATGATAAGTAATTCACCAGGTTCTACATCACGAATGAATGTTGCACCTACTACATCGAAAGCACATGTTTCTGATGCTACAACGTAAGCATCCCCCATCTTTCCAATTGAAAGAGGACGGAACCCGTTCGGATCTAGCGCAACAATCATTTCATTTCCAGTTAGTAAAAGATATGCGAACGCACCTTTCACTTTATTTAGAGCTTCTTTTACACTTTCAATTAAAGAATCTTTCGTACTACGTTTAATGAGATGTAAAAGTACTTCTGTATCTGAACTTGTTTGAAAAATACTTCCCTCTGCCTCTAATTCACGGCGAAGCATTTTTGCGTTAATTAAATTTCCGTTATGAGCTAGCGCCATACTGTGATCAGAAAAACGGAATAATAATGGCTGAACGTTAGCAACTTCACTTCCACCAGCTGTCGCATATCGTACGTGTCCGATTGCTGATTTTCCGTTTAATCCTTCTAGCTCACCTCTTGAAAACACTTCTGATATTAAACCTAACCCCTTGTGACCGATGATCTTTTCCCCATTATTTACAACAATGCCTGCGCCCTCTTGTCCACGATGCTGCAAACTGTGCAATCCGTAGTACGAAACTTGTGCTGCATTTTCATGCCCCCAAATTCCGAAAACGCCACATTCTTCATTTAACCCCTTTATTTCAGCAAGCATGGGATTGCCCCTTTCCAAGCCTTTCTCATTTCATCTACATTTGCTGTAAGTAATACTTCATTTTCTTCATTATGAATTGTTACTTCATTTGTATTTGTTACTTCTCCAACTTGAATTGCTTCAACGACTTTCTCGAACGCTTCTTTATTTTCACGTTTTACAGTTAGAACGAAGCGAGATTGTGATTCCGCAAATAATACCGCCGTTGCTTCTCCGTCTAATTTCACAGTAGCACCTAAACCGTTAGCACCAATTGCACTTTCAGAAATTGCAACTGCTAAACCACCTTCAGCAACATCATGTGCAGATTGAACAAGGCCAGCTTGAATTGCTTCTAATACTTGTTTTTGACGTTTTAATTCTACATCTAGATCGATACTTGGTGATTGGCCGAAAATTTTGCCGTGGACCATTTTCTGTAATTCACTTCCACCAAACTCAGCTTTCGTCTCTCCGATTACGTAAACTAAATCGCCAGCTTGCTTAAATTCTTGTGTTGTTACGTGTTTTAAATCATGTACAAGACCAACCATCCCAACAGTTGGTGTTGGATATACAGCTTCACCGCTACGCTCGTTATACATTGATACATTCCCGCCGATAACTGGCGTTTGTAGTGTGCGACATGCTTCACTCATACCGTCTACTGATTTCTCAATTTGCCAGAAGATTTCTGGTTTTTCTGGGTTACCAAAGTTTAAGCAATCTGTAATTGCAAGTGGTTCTCCGCCAGAACATACGATATTACGTGCTGCCTCTGCTACTGCAATTTTACCGCCCACTTCTGGATCTAAATAAATGTAGCGAGAGTTACAATCCGTCGTCATTGCTAATCCTTTTTCTGTACCGCGTACACGTACAACCGCTGCATCTGAACCTGGTGTAACAACTGTGCTTGTGCGTACTTGATAATCATATTGATCATATACCCACTCTTTACTTGCAATTGTCGGTTGTTGTAGCAAAGCGAATAACGTTTCTTTATAGTCTTCTACTTTTGGTGTTTCCATTTTCATCTGCTGGAACTCAGCAAAGTATGCTGCTTCTTTTGATGGCTTATAATAAATTGGTGCTTCTTCTGCAAGAGCATCTGCTGGTACTTCAGCTACCATTACATCTTTATGGAATAAACGAAGCATTTTGTCTTCCGTTACTTTCCCCATCGTAACTGCTGCAAGACCATACTTCTCAAATAAATCTACTATTTCTTGCTCTCTACCTTTTTTTATAACAATTAACATACGCTCTTGTGATTCAGATAGCATCATTTCATATGGTGTCATTCCCGTTTCACGCTGTGGTACATCATCTAAGTACATTTCAATACCCATACCTGCTTTACTTGCCATTTCTGCAGAAGATGAAGTTAAACCAGCAGCTCCCATATCTTGAATTCCAACAAGTGCATCCGACTGAATAAGTTCTAAGCAAGCTTCAATAAGAAGTTTCTCCATAAATGGATCTCCTACTTGAACTGCCGGACGTTTCGCTTCTGAGCTTTCAGATAGCTCTTCAGATGCGAATGTTGCACCGTGAATACCATCACGACCAGTTGATGCTCCTACGTACATTACTGTATTACCAGCACCATGCGCTTGCCCTTTTTTAATATCTTCATGGTTAATTAAACCTACGCACATTGCATTTACAAGTGGATTTCCTTCATAACATGGATCAAACTGTACTTCTCCACCAACAGTAGGAATCCCGATGCAGTTACCGTATCCTGCTATTCCTGCTACTACTTCTTCGAATAAATATTTCACACGTGGTGATTGTAATTCACCGAAACGAAGTGAGTTTAATAGAGCTACCGGACGTGCGCCCATAGAGAATACATCGCGAATAATACCGCCGACACCTGTTGCCGCCCCTTGATATGGCTCAATTGCAGAAGGATGGTTATGACTTTCCATTTTAAATACAACCGCTTGATTATCACCGATATCTACAATTCCAGCGCCTTCTCCAGGTCCTTGTAAGACACGCTCACCTGTCGTTGGAAACTTACGAAGAACTGGCTTTGAATTTTTATAACTACAATGTTCAGACCACATAACAGAGAATAGTCCCGTTTCTGTATAATTCGGCAAACGGCCTAGAATCTTTTCAACCATGGCAAACTCTTCGTCTGTTAGCCCCATTTCCGCATATATACGCTCTTCTTTAATTTGTGTTGGATTTGGTTCAAGCATTAACGACATATGTTTCCCTCCACTGTTTTAAGATAGATTGAAAGACTTTTAACCCTTCAGCACCACCAAGCAATTCATCTACAGCACGCTCTGGGTGTGGCATCATACCAAGTACATTTCCCTTTTCATTTACAATACCAGCAATATCTGAAACGCTACCGTTCGGATTTTCTACATAACGGAATGCGATTTGATTATTCTCTTCTAATTGTTTAAGAGTCGCTTCATCACAATAGTAATTCCCTTCACCATGTGCAATTGGAATATTGATTACTTCATCTTTTTCATATTGTGATGTAAACATCGTTTCGTTATTTTCAACACGTAACTGAACAGTGCGACACATAAATTTTAAATTTTCATTTCTCATTAGTGCTCCTGGTAGTAATCCTGATTCAACAAGAATCTGGAATCCATTACACACCCCTAAAATTGGTTTTCCTTGCTCAGCAGCTTTTTGCACTGCTTTCATTGCATTAGCAAAGCGAGAAATAGCCCCACATCGTAAGTAGTCACCGTAAGAGAATCCACCTGGTAGTAGAATCGCATCGTACTCATCTAAATTCTCTCTATCGTGCCAAACGTAATCTACTTCTTCACCAAGCTCATCTTTAATTGCATGGAACATATCGACATCACAGTTCGAACCTGGGAATACTATGACTGCAAATTTCACTGTGCGACAACCTCCTCAACTTCATAACGGAAGTCTTCCATTACAACGTTTGTTAATAGTTTTTCACACATTTCTTTTACCTTTGCGTCAAGGTCAGATACTGATTTATCAATTGTTAATTCCATATATTTTCCGATTCGAACGTCTTGTACTTCTGTGAACGAAAGACTATGAAGTGCCCCTTTTACTGCTGTTCCTTGTGGATCTAATACGCTTTCTCTTAACGTTACATATACCTTAACTTTATACATGTGAAATTCCCCCTAAACGTTTTAAAATCTCTTCATAAGCTTCTGTTAAATTTCCAAGATCGCGACGGAATACGTCTTTATCAAACTTTTCATTGCTCGTTTCATCCCATAAACGGCAAGTATCTGGTGAAATCTCATCCGCTAATATGATTTCTCCTTCTTCCGTTACACCAAACTCTAATTTAAAATCTATTAATCTTACACGACAGCTTGCGAAATGCTCAATCAATACTTGATTGATTTGTAGAGCCATATCTCTTAATACGCTTACTTGCTCTGGTGACGCAACGTTTAATACACGAATATGATCTTCCGTTACAAGCGGATCTCCTAAATCATCATCTTTGAAGTAAAATTCTACGATTGGTTCTGCAAGTACAGTTCCCTCTTCCATTCCTAATCGTTTTGAAAGGCTTCCTGCAATTACATTTCTTGTGACAACTTCTAAAGGAATAATACTCACTTTTTTTACAAGTTGCTCTGTTTCAGATAACTTCTCAACAAAATGTGTTTTTATTCCTACTTCTTGTAACATTCTGAACAATAAAGTTGTAATCTCATTGTTCAAACGACCTTTTCCTGTAATCGTCTCTTTTTTCTCCCCATTGAAAGCAGTCGCACTATCTTTGTACTCTACCCAAACCATATCTGCTGATTCTGTACGATAAATTCTTTTTGCCTTACCTTCATACAGCAATTCTAGCTTTTGCATTTCGCAAGCCCCCTGTAGTTTGAAAAATGTGAATAATATTTTTATAAAGAATGGCACAGAATGACTCTATTCTGTGCCATATAAAATTTTACGCTTCGTTTAATCCAAGGCGTTCAAAGATTGTATCAACGTGTTGCATATGATGTTCATAATTGAAACATTCGTTAATTTCCTCTTGCGTTAACTTACTTGTAATACGCTCGTCAGCTTCTACAAGCTCTTTAAATTGCACTTGTGTTTCCCAAGCTTCCATTGCTTTAGGCTGTACGATATCATAAGCTTCTTCACGTACCAGACCTTTGTCAATTAGTGTAAGCATTACGCGTTGAGAGTAAATTAATCCGTATGTTCTTGTCATATTGCGTTTCATATTCTCTGGGAATACAGTTAAATTTTTAACGATATTACCAAAGCGATTTAACATGTAATTTAACGCGATTGTAGCATCTGGTAAAATTACGCGTTCTGCAGAAGAGTGAGAGATATCACGCTCATGCCATAACGGAACATTCTCGTAAGCTGTCATCATATAACCGCGGATAACACGAGCTAAACCAGTCATATTTTCAGATCCAATTGGATTACGTTTATGCGGCATTGCAGAAGAACCTTTTTGACCTTTTGCGAAAGCCTCTTCAACTTCACGTGTTTCACTCTTTTGTAAACCACGAATCTCAACTGCCATCTTCTCAACAGATGTTGCGATTAGTGCAAGTGTTGACATGTAATGTGCATGACGATCACGTTGCAATGTTTGTGTTGAAATTGGTGCTGCTTCTAATCCTAAGTTTTCACAAACATACTTTTCTACGAATGGATCAATATTTGCATATGTACCAACCGCACCAGATAATTTACCAACGCGAACTGTATCAGCAGCTTGTTTGAAACGCTCTACGTTACGTTTCATTTCTTCATACCAAAGACCAAGTTTTAAACCAAATGTCGTTGGTTCTGCATGAACACCGTGCGTTCTTCCCATCATAATCGTGTATTTATGCTCTTTCGCTTTGTTAGCTAAAATGCTAACGAAGTTTTCTAAGTCTTTTAACAAGATTTCATTTGCTTGTTTTAAGATGTAAGATAAAGCTGTATCTACTACGTCTGTAGATGTTAGACCGTAATGAACCCATTTACGTTCTTCACCTAATGTTGGTGTTTCTGATACAGCACGAGTGAAAGCAACTACGTCATGACGTGTTTCTTTTTCAATTTCATAAATACGATCAATATCAAATGATGCATGCTCCCGAATTTTTTTAACATCTTCTTTTGGAATATCGCCAAGCTCAGCCCATGCTTCACAAGCTAAAATCTCAACTTCTAACCACGCTTTAAATTTGTTCTCTTCCGTCCAAATCGCACCCATTTCAGGGCGTGTATAACGATTAATCATCTTTTTCCCTCCAACAGTTGTTCTTGATGGTCCCAAATATGCAAACTCTTCGCTTTTTCTAGAGCGACTTCAATATTATCATTTAAAATATTAACATGCCCCATTTTCCGCTGCGCTTTTGCTTCTTCTTTTCCATACAAGTGTAAATAGCACCCGGTTAGTCTATTCACTTGTCCTAGGACCCCTTCTATATGTTCGCCTAAAATGTTTACCATGACAACTGGTTTTAACAAATTTGTTTCTCCAAGAGGTAAATTACAGATTGCTCGAATATGTTGACCAAATTGACTCGTTTCACATGCATCCTGTGTATAGTGTCCTGAATTGTGAGGTCTTGGTGCTAATTCATTAATGTAAATCTCACCGTCAGCTGTAGCAAACATCTCTACCGCTAGTGTTCCCACAAGTTCTAGTTCATCCGCGAGCACTTTTGCATAAGCAATTGCTTTTTGAGAAAGTTCCTCTGTAATGCGAGCTGGAACGATAGATTCATGCAAAATGTTATTTACATGAATATTTTCCGCTACGGGAAATACTTTCGTTTCACCACTTACACTACGAGTTACAATAACTGATATTTCTTTTTCAAAAGGTACCCATTTTTCAAGAATGCATTCTGCTTTATTAGTAAGCTCTTTTGCTCTCACAACATCAGCTGCACTCTTTAAAACCACTTGCCCTTTACCATCGTATCCACCTGTCGTTGTTTTTAAGACAGAAGGGAAAGATAACTCTTTAATTGCTTCTGTAAGTTGATCTTGATTTTGAACCAATCTATACGATGCTACCGGTAACCCCGCTTTTTCAATTGCATTCTTTTCAGTAAAACGATTTTGCGTTTTATTTAATAATTGACTACCTTGTGGTAAATACGCATGTTTCTCAAGCCATTGTAAACATCTATAATCAATATTCTCAAATTCATATGTGACAACGTCGCTTATCTCTGCTAAATGCTGAATTGCTTTTAGATCGTCATAAGATGCAACAATCTCAATATCAGCAACTTGTGCACATGGTGAATGCTTTGTAGGATCTAAAACAGCAATTTTATAACCCATCTCCTTAGCTGCCAGTGCCATCATTCTTCCAAGCTGGCCGCCTCCAATAATGCCGATTGTTTTTCCAGGTAAGATGATTCTCGTCATACTAGCTCACTACCTTCACGCACAGTTTTCTCAATAGCCTCTCGTCTCAATTCTAATGCATCATGTATGTCATCATGAAATGATCCAAGTATTTGTGCAGCAAGCAATCCAGCATTTGTTGAACCAGCCTTACCAATTGCAACAGTTGCAACTGGAACTCCTCCTGGCATTTGGACAATGGATAATAACGAATCTAGGCCGTTTAACGCTTTTGATTGAACTGGGACACCGATTACAGGAAGATTTGTCTTCGCTGCAACCATTCCTGGTAAATGTGCTGCTCCACCAGCTCCAGCAATAATAACTTTTAATCCACGTTCACGAGCTGTTTCTGCATATTCAAACATATAATCTGGAGTCCGATGAGCGGATACAACTTTTTTCTCATACGGTATATTTAATTCATCTAAAATGTCACAAGCATATTTCATTGTTTCCCAGTCTGACGTGCTTCCCATTATGACTCCAACTAGTGATTTCATATTAGAATCCCCCCGATTCAAATAAAAAAAGCCTGAAATAGAACAGTTTCTCTTTTACTATGAGAGAAAGCGCTCTACTCAGGCATACGTATCCCTTGTGAATAGAAAAATACCGAGTGACTTTCCCTCATAGTCTAACGAATAACGGTCGTTAGGTAGAGACTTGCAGGCCATATCCCCGCGATTATATGAGGTCTTATATATTATTGTTTCTATGGCTATATTAACAATATTTCATAAACAATGTCAATAAATAATCGAATGTTTTTTTATTAGTCATCGATAACGTTCGTGTTTTAGTTATATTCAAAAGAAGAATTGCAACTATATACAAGAAGGAAAGGGAATTAGAATATATATTTCTAGAGATCTATTTTACGTATAACTGTTTATATGGTACTTCAGAATGTTTTAATTAAAATATATACACTCTTGTGTTCTATACATCAATAGAACTTATATTATAACGATTTAATTTCTAAGGAGGAATAACCGTGAAAAAAATAACTGTGTTATTTTCCTATTTATTTTTCTCCATCGCAGTAATTGCTGTAATTATTGAATACTTATTTATATCATCCCATTTTTTCTACTCTCATTATTTAAAATATACACTTATGATAGAAATAATCTTTCCTATCTTAGGGATTATTTTAGGAGCATTCGGAAAATCAGGAGTACAAAAAATCATTGCCATTATTTTAAACAGCCTCTATTTCATTCTTTTTTCGTCTTTAGCGTTATTAAATTTATGGATTTTAACCTTCGGTAAATAAAAATAAGCACAAAAAAACCTAAGTCGAAACGACTTAGGTTTTTGCTTGGCGACGTCCTACTCTCACAGGGACAAGGTCCCAACTACCATCGGCGCTAGAGAGCTTAACTTCCGTGTTCGGTATGGGAACGGGTGTGACCTCTCTGCCATCATCACCAAACTGATGAAGGTATATTCCTTCAAAACTAGATAACATTTGCTTCATATTATATGGTTAAGTCCTCGATCTATTAGTATTCGTCAGCTCCACATGTCACCATGCTTCCACCTCGAACCTATCAACCTGATCATCTTTCAGGGATCTTACTAGCTTACGCTATGGGAAATCTCATCTTGAGGGGGGCTTCATGCTTAGATGCTTTCAGCACTTATCCCTTCCGCACATAGCTACCCAGCTATGCCCTTGGCAGAACAACTGGTACACCAGCGGTGCGTCCATCCCGGTCCTCTCGTACTAAGGACAGCTCCTCTCAAATTTCCTGCGCCCACGACGGATAGGGACCGAACTGTCTCACGACGTTCTGAACCCAGCTCGCGTACCGCTTTAATGGGCGAACAGCCCAACCCTTGGGACCGACTACAGCCCCAGGATGCGATGAGCCGACATCGAGGTGCCAAACCTCCCCGTCGATGTGGACTCTTGGGGGAGATAAGCCTGTTATCCCCGGGGTAGCTTTTATCCGTTGAGCGATGGCCCTTCCATGCGGAACCACCGGATCACTAAGCCCGACTTTCGTCCCTGCTCGACTTGTAGGTCTCGCAGTCAAGCTCCCTTATGCCTTTGCACTCTACGAATGATTTCCAACCATTCTGAGGGAACCTTTGGGCGCCTCCGTTACACTTTAGGAGGCGACCGCCCCAGTCAAACTGCCCACCTGACACTGTCTCCCGGGTCGATAAGACCCGTAGGTTAGAATTTCAATACAGTCAGGGCGGTATCCCACCAGCGCCTCCACCGAAGCTAGCGCTCCGGTTTCAATGGCTCCCGCCTATCCTGTACAAACTGTACCAAAATTCAATATCAGGCTACAGTAAAGCTCCACGGGGTCTTTCCGTCCTGTCGCGGGTAACCTGCATCTTCACAGGTACTATAATTTCACCGAGTCTCTGGTTGAGACAGTGCCCAAATCGTTACACCTTTCGTGCGGGTCGGAACTTACCCGACAAGGAATTTCGCTACCTTAGGACCGTTATAGTTACGGCCGCCGTTTACTGGGGCTTCAGTTCAGAGCTTCGCTTACGCTAACCCCTCTCCTTAACCTTCCAGCACCGGGCAGGTGTCAGCCCCTATACTTCGCCTTACGGCTTCGCAGAGACCTGTGTTTTTGCTAAACAGTCGCTTGGGCCTATTCACTGCGGCTTTCCGTTAAGAAAGCACCCCTTCTCCCGAAGTTACGGGGTCATTTTGCCGAGTTCCTTAACCAGAGTTCTCTCGCACACCTTAGGATTCTCTCCTCGCCTACCTGTGTCGGTTTGCGGTACAGGCACCTTTTATCTCGCTAGAAGCTTTTCTTGGCAGCGGGGAATCAAAGACTTCGCTCCATAAGGAGCTTCCCCATCACAGCTCAGCCTTCACGATAAGCGGATTTGCCTACTTATCAGCCTAACTGCTTGGACGTGCACAACCAATCGCACGCTTCTTCTATCCTTCTGCGTCCCTCCATTGCTCAAACGATAAAGAGGTGGTACAGGAATATCAACCTGTTGTCCATCGCCTACGCCTGTCGGCCTCGGCTTAGGTCCTGACTAACCCTGAGCGGACGAGCCTTCCTCAGGAAACCTTAGGCATTCGGTGGACGGGATTCTCACCCGTCTTTCGCTACTCATACCGGCATTCTCACTTCTAAGCGCTCCACCAGTCCTTCCGGTCTGACTTCACTGCACTTAGAACGCTCCCCTACCACTGATACCATTGGTATCAATTCGCAGCTTCGGTGGTGTATTTAGCCCCGGTACATTTTCGGCGCAGAGTCACTCGACTAGTGAGCTATTACGCACTCTTTAAATGGTGGCTGCTTCTGAGCCAACATCCTAGTTGTCTAAGCAACTCCACATCCTTTTCCACTTAATACACACTTTGGGACCTTAGCTGGCGATCTGGGCTGTTTCCCTCTTGACTACGGATCTTATCACTCGCAGTCTGACTCCTAAGGATAAGTCATTGGCATTCGGAGTTTGACTGAATTCGGTAATCCGATGAGGACCCCTAGTTCAATCAGTGCTCTACCTCCAAGACTCTTACACTTAAGGCTAGCCCTAAAGCTATTTCGGGGAGAACCAGCTATCTCCAGGTTCGATTGGAATTTCTCCGCTACCCACACCTCATCCCCGCACTTTTCAACGTGCGTGGGTTCGGGCCTCCATTCAGTGTTACCTGAACTTCACCCTGGACATGGGTAGATCACCTGGTTTCGGGTCTACGACCACGTACTAAACGCCCTATTCAGACTCGCTTTCGCTGCGGCTCCGCCTCTTCAGCTTAACCTCGCACGGGATCGTAACTCGCCGGTTCATTCTACAAAAGGCACGCCATCACCCATTAACGGGCTCTGACTATTTGTAGGCACACGGTTTCAGGATCTCTTTCACTCCCCTTCCGGGGTGCTTTTCACCTTTCCCTCACGGTACTGGTTCACTATCGATCACTAGGGAGTATTTAGCCTTGGGAGATGGTCCTCCCAGATTCCGACGGAATTTCACGTGTTCCGCCGTACTCAGGATACATTCAAGAGAGAACGAAGTTTCGACTACGGGGTTGTTACCCTCTGTGACGGACCTTTCCAGGTCGCTTCGTCTACCTCGTTCCTTTGTAACTCCGTATAGAATGTCCTACAACCCCAAGAGGCAAGCCTCTTGGTTTGGGCTAGATTCCGTTTCGCTCGCCGCTACTCAGGAAATCGCATTTGCTTTCTCTTCCTCCAGGTACTTAGATGTTTCAGTTCCCTGGGTCTGTCTTCCATACCCTATGTATTCAGGTAAGGATACCATACCATTACGTATAGTGGGTTTCCCCATTCGGAAATCTTCGGATCAAAGCTTACTTACAGCTCCCCGAAGCATATCGGCGTTAGTCCCGTCCTTCATCGACTCCTAGTGTCAAGGCATCCACCGTGCGCCCTTTCTAACTTAACCAAACTAAAATTAAAAAAATATGAGCTACACTGTTATCTAGTTTTCAAAGAACATACATTTAAACTTGAGAGATAGTTCTCTCAAAACTGAACGAAACAAAACAAGTCAACGTTTATTGATGAACTGCGTTCATCAATTCTCCATAGAAAGGAGGTGATCCAGCCGCACCTTCCGATACGGCTACCTTGTTACGACTTCACCCCAATCATCTGTCCCACCTTAGGCGGCTGGCTCCATAAAGGTTACCCCACCGACTTCGGGTGTTACAAACTCTCGTGGTGTGACGGGCGGTGTGTACAAGGCCCGGGAACGTATTCACCGCGGCATGCTGATCCGCGATTACTAGCGATTCCAGCTTCATGTAGGCGAGTTGCAGCCTACAATCCGAACTGAGAACGGTTTTATGAGATTAGCTCCACCTCGCGGTCTTGCAGCTCTTTGTACCGTCCATTGTAGCACGTGTGTAGCCCAGGTCATAAGGGGCATGATGATTTGACGTCATCCCCACCTTCCTCCGGTTTGTCACCGGCAGTCACCTTAGAGTGCCCAACTTAATGATGGCAACTAAGATCAAGGGTTGCGCTCGTTGCGGGACTTAACCCAACATCTCACGACACGAGCTGACGACAACCATGCACCACCTGTCACTCTGCTCCCGAAGGAGAAGCTCTATCTCTAGAGTTTTCAGAGGATGTCAAGACCTGGTAAGGTTCTTCGCGTTGCTTCGAATTAAACCACATGCTCCACCGCTTGTGCGGGCCCCCGTCAATTCCTTTGAGTTTCAGCCTTGCGGCCGTACTCCCCAGGCGGAGTGCTTAATGCGTTAACTTCAGCACTAAAGGGCGGAAACCCTCTAACACTTAGCACTCATCGTTTACGGCGTGGACTACCAGGGTATCTAATCCTGTTTGCTCCCCACGCTTTCGCGCCTCAGTGTCAGTTACAGACCAGAAAGTCGCCTTCGCCACTGGTGTTCCTCCATATCTCTACGCATTTCACCGCTACACATGGAATTCCACTTTCCTCTTCTGCACTCAAGTCTCCCAGTTTCCAATGACCCTCCACGGTTGAGCCGTGGGCTTTCACATCAGACTTAAGAAACCACCTGCGCGCGCTTTACGCCCAATAATTCCGGATAACGCTTGCCACCTACGTATTACCGCGGCTGCTGGCACGTAGTTAGCCGTGGCTTTCTGGTTAGGTACCGTCAAGGTGCCAGCTTATTCAACTAGCACTTGTTCTTCCCTAACAACAGAGTTTTACGACCCGAAAGCCTTCATCACTCACGCGGCGTTGCTCCGTCAGACTTTCGTCCATTGCGGAAGATTCCCTACTGCTGCCTCCCGTAGGAGTCTGGGCCGTGTCTCAGTCCCAGTGTGGCCGATCACCCTCTCAGGTCGGCTACGCATCGTTGCCTTGGTGAGCCGTTACCTCACCAACTAGCTAATGCGACGCGGGTCCATCCATAAGTGACAGCCGAAGCCGCCTTTCAATTTCGAACTATGCAGTTCAAAATATTATCCGGTATTAGCCCCGGTTTCCCGGAGTTATCCCAGTCTTATGGGCAGGTTACCCACGTGTTACTCACCCGTCCGCCGCTAACTTCATAAGAGCAAGCTCTTAATCCATTCGCTCGACTTGCATGTATTAGGCACGCCGCCAGCGTTCATCCTGAGCCAGGATCAAACTCTCCAATAAAGTTAGTTTGTCTAGCATCTAAAAATAAAAATTGACGTTCACGTTGTTTGTTTCGTTCAGTTTTCAAAGAACTTGTCTGCCGCTCATTTGCGACTCCCTTATGTTAACATTTTCATATTTCAATGTCAACCAAGTTTTTTTATTTCTTTTGTCGCTTTCTGCGTTATTGCTATCGGCGACTTGTTCTATACTACACCTCTATAGGCTAATCGTCAACACCTTTTATTCAATTAATAATAAAAATAATTCCCAAAGGTATTTTCTATATTAATTTCAGTTATCCTATTTCTCTATTTCAATGAAAATAATAAAAAAGGACGTCCCATTACATACAAGACGTCCTTTTAATTACACATTATATACATGCACTCTTTAAACTTTTGAACTCCATTTAAACTATCGTCCTACTCATTCCTTGAGGCGGAACTTTTCTGTCGGGAAATGATAAATAGATCAATTAATTTACTTTTATCCGCCCATACCACTCCAAATAAAACTAAGCCGCCGCCCATTACTATTCTCCACGTTAAAGATTCATTTAATAGAACAATTGAAGCAACAATACTTATTAGCGGCAATGCATTTAAATATAATCCACTTACTGATGCTGAAACTCTCTCTAGTGCTTTATTCCAAAACCAATATGCTAAAATTGTCGCTCCAATAACAAGATACATTACACTAAGTCCAGTCTTCCAGGTTTCAATCTTTGGGAAACCGTAATAAAAAGTTTCTACCATTGCAAATGGCAATAAAATAACCGATCCAATAATTAAAGTTAATGTTGTAAAAACCTTGTTTGATAGATACTGTTCCTGTTTCGGCTGTTTTAACAATACTGTATAGAAAGCAAACAAGAAGGTGCTTAATAAAATAAGGATATCTCCTATTAAAGATACCTCTTGATCAGCATTATTAGATGAAATTGTAATAAGAAGTACCCCTATAGCCCCAAATATAATCCCAATCCAATAATTCGGCTGAATTTTCTCTCTCAAAAAGAACGTTGAAAAAAGAATTGTAACTAATGGCAATGCAGCATCAATGATACTAACATGTAATCCACTTGTTAAAGAAATCCCGTAAGATGTGAACATAAAATACCCAGCTACACCAGTAAAAGATAGCAAACTCATTCTTTTCCATGGAATATGTTTATGTACGATCGCTTTTTGAAGTTGGACATATGAAAAAAGCATACAAATTCCCCCTGCGAAGAAAAGACGAATAAATAACAAAGTAAATGGTTGAATAGATTCTAATGCCCATTTCGTTGGCGCAATTGCCGTCCCCCATAATATAACAGCCACTAATAACATGCATATTTCTTTCATAATCCCCCACACCCATCAAAAAATATATGTTAACTACCTTAATTATAGATTTTTTCTTAAGTAAAATCCTTTAAAACCACAAAAAGGTTATGCGAAAAATAGCCATCCAGCCATTTTTCGCATAACCTTTTCATATTAGATCAAAAACATTATTGTTTATTCTACAACTAAATTAACATAAAAAGGTAATCCTTACCTTCAATTAATATTTAAACGTATTACTTTATAACCTTCTTATCACTTTAATATCCAAATTTTATTTATACCGTTTCTATTTCATTATTTTTTCGTTTTTAGGCTTATTAAATTTATGGATTTTAACATTCAGTAAATAAAAATATACACAAAAAAACCTAAGTCGAAACGACTTAGGTTTTTGCTTGGCGACGTCCTACTCTCACAGGGACAAGGTCCCAACTACCATCGGCGCTAGAGAGCTTAACTTCCGTGTTCGGTATGGGAACGGGTGTGACCTCTCTGCCATCATCACCAAACTGATGAAGGTATATTCCTTCAAAACTAGATAACATTTGCTTCATATTATATGGTTAAGTCCTCGATCTATTAGTATTCGTCAGCTCCACATGTCACCATGCTTCCACCTCGAACCTATCAACCTGATCATCTTTCAGGGATCTTACTAGCTTACGCTATGGGAAATCTCATCTTGAGGGGGGCTTCATGCTTAGATGCTTTCAGCACTTATCCCTTCCGCACATAGCTACCCAGCTATGCCCTTGGCAGAACAACTGGTACACCAGCGGTGCGTCCATCCCGGTCCTCTCGTACTAAGGACAGCTCCTCTCAAATTTCCTGCGCCCACGACGGATAGGGACCGAACTGTCTCACGACGTTCTGAACCCAGCTCGCGTACCGCTTTAATGGGCGAACAGCCCAACCCTTGGGACCGACTACAGCCCCAGGATGCGATGAGCCGACATCGAGGTGCCAAACCTCCCCGTCGATGTGGACTCTTGGGGGAGATAAGCCTGTTATCCCCGGGGTAGCTTTTATCCGTTGAGCGATGGCCCTTCCATGCGGAACCACCGGATCACTAAGCCCGACTTTCGTCCCTGCTCGACTTGTAGGTCTCGCAGTCAAGCTCCCTTATGCCTTTGCACTCTACGAATGATTTCCAACCATTCTGAGGGAACCTTTGGGCGCCTCCGTTACACTTTAGGAGGCGACCGCCCCAGTCAAACTGCCCACCTGACACTGTCTCCCGGGTCGATAAGACCCGTAGGTTAGAATTTCAATACAGTCAGGGCGGTATCCCACCAGCGCCTCCACCGAAGCTAGCGCTCCGGTTTCAATGGCTCCCGCCTATCCTGTACAAACTGTACCAAAATTCAATATCAGGCTACAGTAAAGCTCCACGGGGTCTTTCCGTCCTGTCGCGGGTAACCTGCATCTTCACAGGTACTATAATTTCACCGAGTCTCTGGTTGAGACAGTGCCCAAATCGTTACACCTTTCGTGCGGGTCGGAACTTACCCGACAAGGAATTTCGCTACCTTAGGACCGTTATAGTTACGGCCGCCGTTTACTGGGGCTTCAGTTCAGAGCTTCGCTTACGCTAACCCCTCTCCTTAACCTTCCAGCACCGGGCAGGTGTCAGCCCCTATACTTCGCCTTACGGCTTCGCAGAGACCTGTGTTTTTGCTAAACAGTCGCTTGGGCCTATTCACTGCGGCTTTCCGTTAAGAAAGCACCCCTTCTCCCGAAGTTACGGGGTCATTTTGCCGAGTTCCTTAACCAGAGTTCTCTCGCACACCTTAGGATTCTCTCCTCGCCTACCTGTGTCGGTTTGCGGTACAGGCACCTTTTATCTCGCTAGAAGCTTTTCTTGGCAGCGGGGAATCAAAGACTTCGCTCCATAAGGAGCTTCCCCATCACAGCTCAGCCTTCACGATAAGCGGATTTGCCTACTTATCAGCCTAACTGCTTGGACGTGCACAACCAATCGCACGCTTCTTCTATCCTTCTGCGTCCCTCCATTGCTCAAACGATAAAGAGGTGGTACAGGAATATCAACCTGTTGTCCATCGCCTACGCCTGTCGGCCTCGGCTTAGGTCCTGACTAACCCTGAGCGGACGAGCCTTCCTCAGGAAACCTTAGGCATTCGGTGGACGGGATTCTCACCCGTCTTTCGCTACTCATACCGGCATTCTCACTTCTAAGCGCTCCACCAGTCCTTCCGGTCTGACTTCACTGCACTTAGAACGCTCCCCTACCACTGATACCATTGGTATCAATTCGCAGCTTCGGTGGTGTATTTAGCCCCGGTACATTTTCGGCGCAGAGTCACTCGACTAGTGAGCTATTACGCACTCTTTAAATGGTGGCTGCTTCTGAGCCAACATCCTAGTTGTCTAAGCAACTCCACATCCTTTTCCACTTAATACACACTTTGGGACCTTAGCTGGCGATCTGGGCTGTTTCCCTCTTGACTACGGATCTTATCACTCGCAGTCTGACTCCTAAGGATAAGTCATTGGCATTCGGAGTTTGACTGAATTCGGTAATCCGATGAGGACCCCTAGTTCAATCAGTGCTCTACCTCCAAGACTCTTACACTTAAGGCTAGCCCTAAAGCTATTTCGGGGAGAACCAGCTATCTCCAGGTTCGATTGGAATTTCTCCGCTACCCACACCTCATCCCCGCACTTTTCAACGTGCGTGGGTTCGGGCCTCCATTCAGTGTTACCTGAACTTCACCCTGGACATGGGTAGATCACCTGGTTTCGGGTCTACGACCACGTACTAAACGCCCTATTCAGACTCGCTTTCGCTGCGGCTCCGCCTCTTCAGCTTAACCTCGCACGGGATCGTAACTCGCCGGTTCATTCTACAAAAGGCACGCCATCACCCATTAACGGGCTCTGACTATTTGTAGGCACACGGTTTCAGGATCTCTTTCACTCCCCTTCCGGGGTGCTTTTCACCTTTCCCTCACGGTACTGGTTCACTATCGATCACTAGGGAGTATTTAGCCTTGGGAGATGGTCCTCCCAGATTCCGACGGAATTTCACGTGTTCCGCCGTACTCAGGATACATTCAAGAGAGAACGAAGTTTCGACTACGGGGTTGTTACCCTCTGTGACGGACCTTTCCAGGTCGCTTCGTCTACCTCGTTCCTTTGTAACTCCGTATAGAATGTCCTACAACCCCAAGAGGCAAGCCTCTTGGTTTGGGCTAGATTCCGTTTCGCTCGCCGCTACTCAGGAAATCGCATTTGCTTTCTCTTCCTCCAGGTACTTAGATGTTTCAGTTCCCTGGGTCTGTCTTCCATACCCTATGTATTCAGGTAAGGATACCATACCATTACGTATAGTGGGTTTCCCCATTCGGAAATCTTCGGATCAAAGCTTACTTACAGCTCCCCGAAGCATATCGGCGTTAGTCCCGTCCTTCATCGACTCCTAGTGTCAAGGCATCCACCGTGCGCCCTTTCTAACTTAACCAAACTAAAATTAAAAAAATATGAGCTACACTGTTATCTAGTTTTCAAAGAACATACATTTAAACTTGAGAGATAGTTCTCTCAAAACTGAACGAAACAAAACAAGTCAACGTTTATTGATGAACTGCGTTCATCAATTCTCCATAGAAAGGAGGTGATCCAGCCGCACCTTCCGATACGGCTACCTTGTTACGACTTCACCCCAATCATCTGTCCCACCTTAGGCGGCTGGCTCCATAAAGGTTACCCCACCGACTTCGGGTGTTACAAACTCTCGTGGTGTGACGGGCGGTGTGTACAAGGCCCGGGAACGTATTCACCGCGGCATGCTGATCCGCGATTACTAGCGATTCCAGCTTCATGTAGGCGAGTTGCAGCCTACAATCCGAACTGAGAACGGTTTTATGAGATTAGCTCCACCTCGCGGTCTTGCAGCTCTTTGTACCGTCCATTGTAGCACGTGTGTAGCCCAGGTCATAAGGGGCATGATGATTTGACGTCATCCCCACCTTCCTCCGGTTTGTCACCGGCAGTCACCTTAGAGTGCCCAACTTAATGATGGCAACTAAGATCAAGGGTTGCGCTCGTTGCGGGACTTAACCCAACATCTCACGACACGAGCTGACGACAACCATGCACCACCTGTCACTCTGCTCCCGAAGGAGAAGCTCTATCTCTAGAGTTTTCAGAGGATGTCAAGACCTGGTAAGGTTCTTCGCGTTGCTTCGAATTAAACCACATGCTCCACCGCTTGTGCGGGCCCCCGTCAATTCCTTTGAGTTTCAGCCTTGCGGCCGTACTCCCCAGGCGGAGTGCTTAATGCGTTAACTTCAGCACTAAAGGGCGGAAACCCTCTAACACTTAGCACTCATCGTTTACGGCGTGGACTACCAGGGTATCTAATCCTGTTTGCTCCCCACGCTTTCGCGCCTCAGTGTCAGTTACAGACCAGAAAGTCGCCTTCGCCACTGGTGTTCCTCCATATCTCTACGCATTTCACCGCTACACATGGAATTCCACTTTCCTCTTCTGCACTCAAGTCTCCCAGTTTCCAATGACCCTCCACGGTTGAGCCGTGGGCTTTCACATCAGACTTAAGAAACCACCTGCGCGCGCTTTACGCCCAATAATTCCGGATAACGCTTGCCACCTACGTATTACCGCGGCTGCTGGCACGTAGTTAGCCGTGGCTTTCTGGTTAGGTACCGTCAAGGTGCCAGCTTATTCAACTAGCACTTGTTCTTCCCTAACAACAGAGTTTTACGACCCGAAAGCCTTCATCACTCACGCGGCGTTGCTCCGTCAGACTTTCGTCCATTGCGGAAGATTCCCTACTGCTGCCTCCCGTAGGAGTCTGGGCCGTGTCTCAGTCCCAGTGTGGCCGATCACCCTCTCAGGTCGGCTACGCATCGTTGCCTTGGTGAGCCGTTACCTCACCAACTAGCTAATGCGACGCGGGTCCATCCATAAGTGACAGCCGAAGCCGCCTTTCAATTTCGAACTATGCAGTTCAAAATATTATCCGGTATTAGCCCCGGTTTCCCGGAGTTATCCCAGTCTTATGGGCAGGTTACCCACGTGTTACTCACCCGTCCGCCGCTAACTTCATAAGAGCAAGCTCTTAATCCATTCGCTCGACTTGCATGTATTAGGCACGCCGCCAGCGTTCATCCTGAGCCAGGATCAAACTCTCCAATAAAGTTAGTTTGTCTAGCATCTAAAAATAAAAATTGACGTTCACGTTGTTTGTTTCGTTCAGTTTTCAAAGAACTTGTCTGCCGCTCATTTGCGACTCCCTTATGTTAACATTTTCATATTTCAATGTCAACCAAGTTTTTTTATTTCTTTTGTCGCTTTCTGCGTTGTTGCTATCGGCGACTTGTTCTATATTACACCTCTATACTCTAATCGTCAACACCTTTTTATAAAGATATTTAATTTAATACCTTCGTACTCTTTTAGCTCTAGATAAGGACCTATAAAGATTTCATTAAAATAGAAACCATCGTCTACTTTTCTTTACTAATCTATTCTTCTAAATACTATTCAATTTAGACACTTCTCTATTACAAAGGACTCGCTCCCCCATCTTACCGAACTTATACGATTGATTCTTTTCAGCTAAACTGGCAACTTTATTTTAATGATTAATAGTATATAAGTAGAAAGTTGCTTTATTTTTCATTACTGCTCCCGATTCCCCTTTGTTTATCAAATTGTACTATCAATAACCATTCTATTAGAATCAGGTGACGATACGAAAGATATATGTATTCTTATACCAGACGATGATAAAGAAATCCGAGATTTATTAAAAAGATATTTAGAACGAGAGTTATACATAGTAGATACTGTGTCTGCGCTTATTTAATCAAAACAACTATAACCTCCTTATATTAGATCTTATGATGCCGAAAGTAGATGGGATCGAAGTATGTAGAAAGCTTAGAGATACAACTAACATTCCTATATTAATGCTAACTGCTAAAGATCACGAAGTTGATAAAATTCTGGGCTTAAGCATAGGTGCTGATGATTATATTACGAAACCTTTCAGTATTCACGAAGTGGTTGCAAGAGTAAAAGCTCTTATGCGACGTTTTTTAGTTCTTGGAAGTAATACTAACGTACAAGAGAAAACAGCTTTCACATTTAAAGGACTAACTATCGATTTTAAAAAATACACAGTCCATACGAACGGAAAAGAAATCAACTTAACTGGAAAAAAACTTGAACTATTAAAATTCTTCGCTTCAAACCCAGAGCAAGTATTTACAAAAACACAACTCTTTCGAAATGTATGGGACGATAATTATATAGAAGATGATAATACCGTTATGGTGCATATTAGAAAGCTTAGAAGGAAAATAGAAATCGATTCTTCCAATCCAAAATTTATTCAGACTGTATGGGGAATCGGTTATAAGTTTGTAGGTGAAAAGGTTGAAAATTGATAAGGTCCTCTTTCTTATTTCATTACAACTTATCATTTGCGGACTTTTAAATATAGATATGGGATACCATGTAAAAGTATCTTTATTTATTGCTCTTATCATAATCACAATATACCTTTTCTTTTCAAGAGTTCACTTTATTCAAAGCAACGAATCGATGGTTACTAAATTAAGCCGTGCACTTAAAGGGAATTTACAAACGAGGCTATTCACAAATAACGACCGTTCATTAAATAATATCGTGTTTTCAATAAACGAATTAATAGCTGCATTAGAAAAGGGTCAGATCGAAGCAAGGAAATCCCAAGAAGCTAGAAAACAACTTTTATCTAATATCTCACATGATATCCGGACACCACTCACTTCTATTATTGGATATATTGATGCTTTAAAAGATGATGTCGCTACTTCTGAAGTAGAAAAGCAAGAATATCTTGAAATACTTTATAAGAAATCTAATGACTTAAAACATCTGGTCGATGAAATCTTTAATATGGCCAAGCTAGATGCTGATGAATTTCCATTAAAAGAAGAAGAACTCGATTTTTCTGAAGTTACTAGAGAAGTATTAATCGAATTTTTACCCGAGCTATCAAAACATAACATTGAACTACAAGTTCTCATACCAGAATCTACTTCTCCTATTATTGCAGATCACCTTAGCCTTATACGAATTATAGGTAATCTAATTAAAAATGCTATCCATTACGGAAAACCTGGGAAAATAGTAGGAGTCGAACTACTAGAAACCAATACAGAATATGAGCTTCTTATTTGGGACAAGGGACCTGGTATTCCAAAACATGATTTACAAAACGTATTTAAGCGGATGTACCGAAGCGAACAATCAAGAAATCCTTCTTATGGTGGTAGTGGCCTCGGACTTTCTATTTCTAAAGCGCTCGTTGAAAAAAATGGTGGGCATATATGGGTTGACAGTATTCCCTGGGACCGAACTACTTTTGGTTTTTCCGTCCCAAAACACACTACTTTTAAGAAATAGTTAAGAAATGATTAATATGCAGTTAAACCTTCCTTTTTATTATGTAATTAAGAACTTATAGAAAGTAGGTGCCCCCTATAAATACAATTATAAAAACGACAAACCTTACTAAAGTTTATGGGACCCAAAAGTCAGTAGATAATCTAAATATAAATGTACAGCAAGGAGAGATTTATGGATTCATAGGGCGTAACGGTGCTGGTAAAACAACTACAATCCGTATGCTGCTTAGTCTTATAAAACCTACAAGTGGAAATATAGAAATATTCGGTGAGGATTTACTTCGGAATCCAAAAGACATTTTAAGAAGAATTGGTTCTATCGTTGAAGTCCCAGGATTTTATGAAAACTTAACTGCAAGAGAGAACTTATTAATTAATGCAAAGATAATTGGAGTTCATAAAAGGAATGCAATTGAAGAAGCATTAGAAATTGTAGGCTTGCAGCACGAAACAAAAAAATTAGTAGGAAAATACTCTTTAGGAATGAAGCAACGCTTAGGAATTGCACGTGCTCTCCTCCATTATCCTGAACTACTCATACTAGATGAACCAACTAACGGACTAGATCCAATCGGTATTAAAGAAATGCGAAAACTCATTAAATCTTTAGCTCAAGACAGAAATATAACGATACTCATTTCTAGTCATATATTAGCTGAGGTGGAACAACTAGTCGATCGTATGGGAATTATTCATGAAGGAAGGTTATTAGAAGAAGTTTCTCTTGATACACTGCGTAAAGCCAATCGTAAGTACATAGAATTCCAAGTAAATAATGATAATAAAGCTGCGATGCTATTAGAAAATCATTTTCAAATTTTTGATTATGAGGTACATGATGAAGGAAATATTCGTGTTTATTCCCACTTTGGACAGCAAGGACACATTAATAGAACGCTAGTTCGCAACGATATTGAAGTATTAAAAATTGTGATGAGCGAAGATAGACTAGAAGATTATTTCACCAAACTAGTTGGGGGTGGCACAATTGGTTAATCTGCTTTATACAGAACTATTAAAATTGAAACGATCCAATATGTTTTTGATTAGTATTATCGGAGCAGGTGTCGCGCCTTTTCTAGTAATTGTAGCATCTTATATACATATAAAAACAAAACAGCCTACCCCCATTATTTTGTTTCATCAATTATTCACTGAAGTTAACTTGCATACTACTTTAGTTATAGGATTCCCCTTATATGGAGTTGTAATCGCTTATCTATTTACCCGCGAATACACGGAAGATACATTAAAAAATTTGCTAACTATCCCAGTATCACGTATTAGCTTTATTATAAGTAAGTTTATCCTTCTATTCCTTTGGATTATGATGCTAACTTTAGTTGCTTGGGCGCTAACTTTATTATTAGGGCTAATAGGTAGCTTCCCTGGATTTAGCACTGCCTTACTTTTATGCTCTCTTGTGAAATTTCTAATATGTGGTGGACTTCTCTTTCTTTTATCTTCACCTATTGTACTACTAACTCTTTTGAGACTCCCACGACTAAAGTCGCAAGCCCGAATCCTTACGGATTTACGGGTGGGATTCTTGAATGACTAAGCGTTCGCAATCCATTTCTGTTTTGAACAGCCTTCAAGATAAGGGTATCTCATTGCCCCTCCTAAACCAGACCATAAAGGTGCTTAGGCTGATTGACTGTTACCATCAATCACAGTTGCGTAGCGAATATTCATCGCTCCAACGATATCACGATGTGTCTTAAACCCACATGGACACTTGTATTTTCTATCTAGAGCCTTATTCTTTTCAGCACATTTCGGACAACTTTGACTTGTATAAGCTGGATTCACATATTCAATCTGAATACCAGCTATCGTTGCTTTATAGGCAATAAATTGTGCCAAACGATAGAATGACCAAGTGTGTAGATTTTTTTCGTTTTTACGGCTTGTTCTTGCCGTCTGTCTTATATTCGTTAATTGTTCTAATCGAATGACAGAAATACGATTTGCAATCGCAAAATTAATAATTGCACGACTTATTTTGTGATCTTTATCTTGCATCCATCTTTGCTCTTTATCATCCATTCGCCGAATGGCTTTCACTTTTTTGTCTTTTCCTAACTTCTTACGAACACTACGAAACTTACGCTTCTTATATTTATTGTGCCTACCACTCCCAAAGAAACGAACCTTATCATCATCTGTGATTGCTACCGCAGGGACTTTGAGACCTAAGTCTACTCCTAAAATTTTCATTCCTGTCCTTTTATTGATAGAAAGTGTGACAGATATTTGGGCTATCCACTTATTCGATTTCTTTATGATGCGAAGTGTACCTAATTTATGTTTTAACAGATTCAGATTACGATTGTTTTTATCGCTTAATAAAGCTCGGATTTTTACACGAGTCGATTTTCCATTTACCTTCAATGGGATTGAAATATAAGTAGGATCAAATGAATAATTTTGATTGTTCCATACACAAACAGGTCTCTTTAGAATCGGGATGATTGTATAATGGCTTTTCTTTACTTTTGTAGCAAACAAACTTTTCGCGTCTTTAATCGCTTGATTCTTCACTGCACTTGGGATATTTGCATCAATATCTTTTGTGCTTTTTTTCGTACTTTTCTTTGCTTCCACCATTTCCGATACAAGTGTATTTATAACTTTGATATATTCGTGACTGCTTTGTTCCAATAAACGGATTTGTCCTTTTGTTGGAATCAATTTCACTTTCACTGTTAGGGTCTGTGACATACGTTTCATCCCCTTGTTTTTTGATTTTCAACATCGTGTTCATTTGATACATTTCTAGCAATCAGAACAAAATCAGAACGTGTTTATAAACTTTACAACTGTATGAAACGAGGAGGTTTTCCTCTCAAACACTTTGAAACATTCTTCTATCATCATTTATTCTAGTTATATCATTTATTTTCGGAATATTCCAACAAAAATACCTGAAGAAACTACCTATACTTTGGATACTTAAAGTACCACGAACCTTGCTATTTTTAGTGGTACTCCGCATCCAACCTCACTTTCATCCCATGCCTAAAGGCAATGGGCTTTCTTGTTCGGGAAAAGCTGTAATGAAAACCTATGTACCGCCTATTATATTAACAATCATTATTACAATGACTAACCTTATGATCGTAAATTCAAAACATAAAGACCTATTCCCATGGACCGCTACTCTAGATATAGCAAATAACGAATTACAACCGACTTATCCACCAGAGTATTCTTATATCATCATTGCAGTAACAGCTATTTTCGGATTTATTACAACACTATTCTATTTTAAAAGAGTAGATATTCATTAATTTATAGGAGTGAAACTATGAGCGATCTTATCAATGCCTTCATACTTGGCATTGTAGAAGGGTTAGCTGAATTTTTACCCATCTCTTCTACTGGCCATCTTATATTAGTCGGACATTTATTAGGTTTTGAAGGAGAAAGGGCAAAAACGTTTGAAATTGTCATACAGTTAGGGGCAATTTTAGCTATCGCGATTTTATATCATAAACGCCTTGTTTCTTTATGTAATATTAAACCCCTTCTACGGAAAGAGAAAAAATTCAATGCATTACATGTTTTTCTCGGTGTATTCCCAGCAGTAGTTGTTGGCTTATTATTACATGATGTTATTAAAACATACTTATTCCAGCCGTATACTGTCGTAATCGGACTTGTAGCAGGAGCAATTCTTATGATTTTTACAGAAGTAAAAAAGGTAGAGGCAACCGCTTTTTTACTAGATGATTTAACATACCGTCAAGCATTAACAATTGGATTATTTCAATGCTTAGCAGTATATCCTGGCTTCTCTAGAGCTGGCTCTACTATTTCTGGAGGGCTATTAGCGAAAGTAAATTATAAGGCTGCATCTGAGTTCTCTTTTCTCATCGCCCTTCCTGTAATGGTTGGAGCTACAGGCTTAGACTTATTAAAAAGTTGGAAGTATTTAAGTGTGGATGATATTCCTATGTTTGCTATAGGATTCATTACCTCTTTTATAGTAGCAATGCTAGCGGTAGTAACTTTCCTGAAGCTTTTAGAAAAGATAGGTTTAAAACCTTTTGCATATTATCGTATTTTGTTAGCCATCTTATTTACACTTTTCGTATTGCTATAGCTTCATATAAGCCACATATTATTAAACCGATATTCAAGGAATATCGGTTTTTATCTATTTCACCTCTAGTATTACTCACTTCAATATGGCATAGTGGTAATACACCACCATTAATAATCCAAATATTCTTTGAACTAATTATTAAAATATATAAGATCAAAAGCTATACTTGAAATCCGAACCTAGTAATAGCATTTCTTCTTTAAACACATATACTGAATTAAAAATAAACACCTCAATTGATTGAATATGCCCATTACACCACTATAGAACGAATGTTCTGTACCGCTACTTCCTTGTATTTAAGTAATCGTACTATAGTTTTTTCACTTGCACTTATCTTCTCTACGAAAGACTCCCCATTATAAGATTTAAGGAAGTTTCATCCTATGTCTATATACAAACAACTGCAAGCTTTACCATTAGAAAAGCAGATCGAATTGTTGACGAAGCATTTAGTTTCATTTAATAGTATTAACGGTACCAATGGCAAGGTCAGTATTATAGATGAACTATATAGTATTTTAAAAAGCACTCTGAACACGTATGGATTCAATATGTACCTCATGATACAATAGGTAGAAAAAATATATTTGCATTTTTAAAAGAAAAACGCCTCCCCCCTCTACTATCATTTATCATTCACACCTAGATACAGTCAGCATTGAAGATTTCGGATCGTTAAAAGAACATGCTTTCTCTCCCGAAACACTAAAACAATATTTTCAAACCTACAAAAGTGATACAAATGTTCAAGCCGACGCAAAATCTGGAGAGTGGTTGTTTGGCCGTGGTTCTCTTGATATGAAAAGCGGTGCTACCATTCATCTAGCCAATATACTATACTTCTCAGAACATATAGGAAATCTACTACTCTTATTCATTGGAGATGAAGAAGGAGAACATCGTGGGATTATCTCTGCCTTAACCGAATTCGAAAGACTAAAGCAAGAAAAACAATTACAGTATCGTTTGGCCATTAACAATGATTTTATAACACTTTTATATGATGGAGATACTCAGCGCTACATTTATACAGGTACTGCTAGCAAGCTTCTTCCTTGTTTCTATATTTACGTAAGAGAAGTACACGTAGGCGATACATTGTCTGGCATTAACCCTAATTTTATTGCAGCACAAATCACAAATAGACTACATAACAACTATATCCATTACCATATGAAATAATCCGCAAATTAAACATCCCGTCTATTACTATGGGCGTCTACGAGAATGATGGCCATAAATGGACAGAACGTATTTACAAACCCTATTCATTCAGCCTATTACCTTTATTAATCCGTAATACAAATTTCAAATGACTACAAAGCTATTACAAATAAGCAAATTGTCCAGGGTTTATAAAGAAAATCAACTTTAGCTAAAGTGAGGTAAAAATACAAATGAATCCATTAGCACAAACATATTGGGATACTTATTGGGGGAACAATGAAAAACCGAAATCTGTTACAGCTTGGCAATTTGGTGATTCTCCTGATTATCTCGCTAAACTAGTCATTGATGGTGTGAAAACCGCAACATGCTCCTGCCATATTTTTTATGAATTAGAAAACGAACCGCTACCAACAACCAATGATTATAGTATTGTACTCAATAGTCAAGATGAACCTGTAGCTATAATTAAAACAATAGAAGTAACTGTAACACCAATGAATGAAGTAACTGAAGCATTTGCTATAGCTGAGGGTGAAGGCGATCTTACTTATAATTACTGGAGAGACACCCATATACAGTTCTTTACAAAGGAACTACATGAGCTTGGCCTTGGTTTTTCTGAAGATATACTACTCGTTTGTGAACGTTTTGAGCTTATCGATATAAAAAATAAAGTGAAACTATAATAAATAGAAGTAATACCTTTACTTTTACGCAAATAAGCTTGTCATCTATGACTAAAGAAACCCATAGATAACAAGCTTATTTTATTAAACACAAAAAAGACGAGTCATTCTGACTCGTCTTAAAGTTGCTTGGCGACGTCCTACTCTCACAGGGACAAGGTCCCAACTACCATCGGCGCTAGAGAGCTTAACTTCCGTGTTCGGTATGGGAACGGGTGTGACCTCTCTGCCATCATCACCAAACTGATGAAGGTATATTCCTTCAAAACTAGATAACATTTGCTTCATATTATATGGTTAAGTCCTCGATCTATTAGTATTCGTCAGCTCCACATGTCACCATGCTTCCACCTCGAACCTATCAACCTGATCATCTTTCAGGGATCTTACTAGCTTACGCTATGGGAAATCTCATCTTGAGGGGGGCTTCATGCTTAGATGCTTTCAGCACTTATCCCTTCCGCACATAGCTACCCAGCTATGCCCTTGGCAGAACAACTGGTACACCAGCGGTGCGTCCATCCCGGTCCTCTCGTACTAAGGACAGCTCCTCTCAAATTTCCTGCGCCCACGACGGATAGGGACCGAACTGTCTCACGACGTTCTGAACCCAGCTCGCGTACCGCTTTAATGGGCGAACAGCCCAACCCTTGGGACCGACTACAGCCCCAGGATGCGATGAGCCGACATCGAGGTGCCAAACCTCCCCGTCGATGTGGACTCTTGGGGGAGATAAGCCTGTTATCCCCGGGGTAGCTTTTATCCGTTGAGCGATGGCCCTTCCATGCGGAACCACCGGATCACTAAGCCCGACTTTCGTCCCTGCTCGACTTGTAGGTCTCGCAGTCAAGCTCCCTTATGCCTTTGCACTCTACGAATGATTTCCAACCATTCTGAGGGAACCTTTGGGCGCCTCCGTTACACTTTAGGAGGCGACCGCCCCAGTCAAACTGCCCACCTGACACTGTCTCCCGGGTCGATAAGACCCGTAGGTTAGAATTTCAATACAGTCAGGGCGGTATCCCACCAGCGCCTCCACCGAAGCTAGCGCTCCGGTTTCAATGGCTCCCGCCTATCCTGTACAAACTGTACCAAAATTCAATATCAGGCTACAGTAAAGCTCCACGGGGTCTTTCCGTCCTGTCGCGGGTAACCTGCATCTTCACAGGTACTATAATTTCACCGAGTCTCTGGTTGAGACAGTGCCCAAATCGTTACACCTTTCGTGCGGGTCGGAACTTACCCGACAAGGAATTTCGCTACCTTAGGACCGTTATAGTTACGGCCGCCGTTTACTGGGGCTTCAGTTCAGAGCTTCGCTTACGCTAACCCCTCTCCTTAACCTTCCAGCACCGGGCAGGTGTCAGCCCCTATACTTCGCCTTACGGCTTCGCAGAGACCTGTGTTTTTGCTAAACAGTCGCTTGGGCCTATTCACTGCGGCTTTCCGTTAAGAAAGCACCCCTTCTCCCGAAGTTACGGGGTCATTTTGCCGAGTTCCTTAACCAGAGTTCTCTCGCACACCTTAGGATTCTCTCCTCGCCTACCTGTGTCGGTTTGCGGTACAGGCACCTTTTATCTCGCTAGAAGCTTTTCTTGGCAGCGGGGAATCAAAGACTTCGCTCCATAAGGAGCTTCCCCATCACAGCTCAGCCTTCACGATAAGCGGATTTGCCTACTTATCAGCCTAACTGCTTGGACGTGCACAACCAATCGCACGCTTCTTCTATCCTTCTGCGTCCCTCCATTGCTCAAACGATAAAGAGGTGGTACAGGAATATCAACCTGTTGTCCATCGCCTACGCCTGTCGGCCTCGGCTTAGGTCCTGACTAACCCTGAGCGGACGAGCCTTCCTCAGGAAACCTTAGGCATTCGGTGGACGGGATTCTCACCCGTCTTTCGCTACTCATACCGGCATTCTCACTTCTAAGCGCTCCACCAGTCCTTCCGGTCTGACTTCACTGCACTTAGAACGCTCCCCTACCACTGATACCATTGGTATCAATTCGCAGCTTCGGTGGTGTATTTAGCCCCGGTACATTTTCGGCGCAGAGTCACTCGACTAGTGAGCTATTACGCACTCTTTAAATGGTGGCTGCTTCTGAGCCAACATCCTAGTTGTCTAAGCAACTCCACATCCTTTTCCACTTAATACACACTTTGGGACCTTAGCTGGCGATCTGGGCTGTTTCCCTCTTGACTACGGATCTTATCACTCGCAGTCTGACTCCTAAGGATAAGTCATTGGCATTCGGAGTTTGACTGAATTCGGTAATCCGATGAGGACCCCTAGTTCAATCAGTGCTCTACCTCCAAGACTCTTACACTTAAGGCTAGCCCTAAAGCTATTTCGGGGAGAACCAGCTATCTCCAGGTTCGATTGGAATTTCTCCGCTACCCACACCTCATCCCCGCACTTTTCAACGTGCGTGGGTTCGGGCCTCCATTCAGTGTTACCTGAACTTCACCCTGGACATGGGTAGATCACCTGGTTTCGGGTCTACGACCACGTACTAAACGCCCTATTCAGACTCGCTTTCGCTGCGGCTCCGCCTCTTCAGCTTAACCTCGCACGGGATCGTAACTCGCCGGTTCATTCTACAAAAGGCACGCCATCACCCATTAACGGGCTCTGACTATTTGTAGGCACACGGTTTCAGGATCTCTTTCACTCCCCTTCCGGGGTGCTTTTCACCTTTCCCTCACGGTACTGGTTCACTATCGATCACTAGGGAGTATTTAGCCTTGGGAGATGGTCCTCCCAGATTCCGACGGAATTTCACGTGTTCCGCCGTACTCAGGATACATTCAAGAGAGAACGAAGTTTCGACTACGGGGTTGTTACCCTCTGTGACGGACCTTTCCAGGTCGCTT